>NZ_CP150316.1:6430000-11497500 GCF_051526825.1 Sorangium sp. So ce185
GCCCATGGACGCCGCGAACCTCCCCACGAGACTGCACCCGGAGCTCCGGGGAACCTACGCGGCGCTGAACTCGACCCTGCTGCAAGGCCAGTCCACGGGCCCCTTCGCCTCGCAGTGGTGGCCCCAGAGCAGGAACGGCATCGCCGACCGCTGGAACTCCGCGGTCAAGAACTACGGCGATCTGACGTCGGATCCGGACAACCTCTCGCCGGCGGAGAAGTACGATCTCCTGTTCTACGCGGGGCAGGCGCGGTCGCTGGAGCCGCCCGCGGGCGCCGCCGCCGGCGAGGCGGGCCTGCCGGAGGGCGCGCGCGCGGCGCCGCGGGCGACGCGGGTTGCAGGGCCGACGACGTACTGGGAGCTGACGCACCACGGCCTGTACCAGGGCGTGACCCCGGAGTACTGGTGGGGACACTGCAACGGCTGGGCGGCCTACGTCGTCGCGGAGGGCGGCGGCCCGCCGCTGCGCGACATCCGGGTGAAGGTCTCCGGCAGCACGCTTGTCGAGTGCGCGTCGGTCGAGCGCGGGTGCATCCTGTTCCGCACGGCGGACATCGAGGCGCTCATGACCGAGGTGTACCACCACGACTCCGCCACCGTGTCGGGGCGGCGCTGCGAGACGCGGGAAGACCTCGTCCTGCGCGACGTCTACGGCAGGCCGGTCGATCCGGCGTGCCGCGACCTGAACCCCGGGACGATGCACGTGGCCATGACCGGCCTGCTCGGGCTCGGCGCGAGCTCCATCAGCTCCGCGTCGAGCGGGCGAGCGCAGCGCTCGTTCGTCGTCGACTACACGTGGCACCGCGAGGTGTGGAGCTACCCGGTCACCTCGTTCACCATCGACACGATGGCGGAGGTGAGCGCGCAGGAGGCGGCGCGGCTCGTCTGTAACGGCGGGTACCAGGGCGCCGATTGCTACAACTACGTGTTCAACCCGAACGCCAGGCGCTTCGTCCGCGTCGGGGCGCGCTACGGGATGATCTCGGACGAGGTGAGCGCCGCCGACCTCCTCCGGCCGCCCGCGCTGCGCAACGTCCCGATCCTCAACTCGGAGCTCCACTACGTGCTCGAGCTCGACGATCGGCTGACGGTGCTCGGCGGCGAGTGGATCAAGAACCCCGCCTTCGCCAACGGCGTGAACGGCAAGGCCCTGCACCCGGACTACCTCTGGATCCCGGTGAGGCCGCAGGGCGCGGGCGAGGACAACGACGATCTCGGCGGCTCCGGGGACAACCCGTACATCGCGTACTCGCGCGCGAGGGCGCTGCTCGATCTGTCGCGGCGACGGTGATCGCCGCCCGACGAGCCGCGCTCCCGCGCCCCTGTCGTCAGTTCGCGCCCGCCCCCTCGGCGCCGCCCGCCGCCTCCGCGGCCCCTGCCGCCTCGCCCATCGCTTCTCCCGGCCCGGCGTGCCCTGCCCCCGGAGCGACCGGACCACGCACGACGCCGCGGTCGGGCTCGCCGAGGACGCAAGCCTCCTTCCCCTCCACCACCTTGCACCGGCGATCGGCAGGGCACTTCCCGCCGCACGGCAACCGCACGCACAGCCCCGTCGCAGGATCGCACGCCGTCCCGGGCTCACAGATCGCGTAGCAGGTGTCGTAGATCTCGCGGTTCACGGCCGCCGCCCCGGCCGCGGCGGCGAGCACCGCCGCGGCGTCCGCATAGGAGCCGCCCGCCGAAGAGGAGCCGCCTCCCGACGAGGGCACGGGCCGCGCGCCCACCAGGAACTCGGGCGGACCGCGCCTCGCCTTCAAGCAACCGGCCACGCTTACAGCCATACAGCAGGACACCAGAAGGGCGGTAATTCGCATGGGCCTGAGATCCTGCATACACACCGGAACGATTCGACAACAAGACAGGAAGAGACTCCGGTACTATGGTTGTCATGAAGGGGGGAGGCATACAAGGTGAGTGAGCCCGTACACCTAGCGCCGTTGCCGACGCCGCTCCGCTGGGAGGTACCGCCCAGGAGCTGGAGCACTGGCAAGGCATCGAGCCTGACCGTCACGGCGGGCGGCAAGACCGACTTGTTCCTCGATCCGGAGCGCACCACCGGCCTCCTGAACGCGCCGCGCCTGCTCGGGACGCCGCAGGGGGACTTCCTCGCCAGCGCGCGGGTGACGGTGGGCTTCGCGGCGGCGCACGACGCGGGCGTGCTGCTGCTCTGGGCGCACGAGCGCGCGTGGGCCAAGCTCTGCTTCGAGCTGTCGCCCGAGCGCGTGCCGACGGTCGCCTCCGTGGTGACCCGCGGCCTGTCGGACGATCGCAGGTCCTTCGAGGTGGACGGCGACCACGTCTGGCTGCGCGTCTCTCGGCTCGGGCGCCTGTGCGCGTTCCACGCCTCCACCGACGGGGCGAGCTGGCACCTGCTCCGCAGCTTCTCGCTCCGCAGCACGACCGAGCTCGCCGTCGGCTTCTCGGCCCAGTCGCCCGCGGGCGACGGCTGCACCGCCGTCTTCGACGACATCCGCTTCACGCCGCGCCGGCTCGGCGATCTGCGCAGCGGAGACGTCGAGAGCGTCGAGAGCGTCGAGAGCGACGCGGCGCTGGCGCGCGCCGGTCAGATGCCGCCGCGGACCGGCATCGCCTCGCCGCTCACATACATGTCGTAACGGGCGGGCCTCACGGAGGCCCGCGCGGCGTCCAGCCGCCGCCTCCCGCGGTCAGGACGCCGCCCTCGCGAGCTGGTCGCGCAGCCAGCGCTGCGCCGGATCGTGGTGCGTGCGCTCGTGCCAGATCATCGCGAACGAGAAGCCCGCCAGCTCGAGGGGCGGCGGCAGCACCGCGAGCCCGAGCGGCGCCGCGGCGGCGTCGACGATGCGGGCGCCCAGGGTGGCCATGAGGTCGGTGGCCGCGACGACGTGCGGCGCCACCAGGAAGTGCGAGACGGTCGCGGCGACGCGCCGGCTGCGCCCGAGCGCCGCCAGCGCGTCGTCGACCAGGCTGCCCGGCGTGCCGCGCGGCGCCACGAGGAGGTGCGAGAGCGCGCAGTAGCGGTCGAGGGTGAGGGCGCTGCGCGCCGCCGGATGGCCGCGCCGCACCACGCAGCGGAAGCGCTCGTCGAAGAGCGGGCGGAGGTAGAGGCCCTCGGGCCAGCCGCGGCGAGGAGGGCCGATCACGACGTCGACGGCGCCCGAGGAGAGCTGCGCGACCACCCCCTCCTGGGTCAGCGAGAGCGGCAGCATCCACACGTCGATGCCCGGCGCCTCCCGGGCCAGGAGCGACAGCAGCGGCGGCAGCAGCACGAGCTCCGCGTAGTCGCCGGTGGCGATCCGGAAGGTGCGCCGCGCCGCTCCGGGATCGAAGCGCGCTTCGCCGCGGATCGCGCTGGCCAGGCCGCGCAGCGCGGCGCGCAGGCCAGGCGCCAGGGCCTCGGCGCGCGGGGTGGGCACCATCGCGCCGCCCGTCCCGCGCACCAGCAGCGGATCGCCGAGCGCGCGGCGCAGCCGGCCGAGCGCGTGGCTGCACGCCGGCTGGGTCATGCCGAGGCGCGCGGCGGCGCGGGTGACGTGGCGCTCGTCGAGCAGCGCGTCGAGCACCACCAGCAGGTTGAGGTCCACGGCGGAGAGATCGCGCGCGTCATGTCCATCCTGCATGGCTCAGATGAATACCATGTATTGGAGACATGACGTCGCCGGGCACATGATGGGCTCGTCGGCGCGGCGGTCCGTCGCCGGCTGAGCCGGCCCAGCGCCGAGAGATCCGCGGCGATCGCGCGATGTCCTGCGGCGAGCGACACAGCTCGCCCGGCCGGCGTGCGCCTCGCGTCCGCCGCGGCCACGGCCGCCTCGACCCACGGGAGGAAACGATGAAGAGCGAAGCACGAGCGACTCCGAGCGACACGATGACGAGGGGAGGAACCGGCGCGGAGGTGCTGCGCGTCCTTCGGGCCGGGCTGGCCGCGGCGGTCTGCGTCGTCCTGCTGGCCACGATGGCCGTCCTGGCGGTGCCGCATGCGCGCGGCATCGCCTTCTTCCCCGCGCTCCGGTACGCGGTCGTCGCCCCCGCGTGCGCCCTCGTCGCGGTGGCCGCGGCGTTCCTCTACCACGCCCTCGCCGAGCGCTCGGCGCGGCCGCGCTCGATCCTGGCGGCGAGCCTCGCCGGGCTCGCGGCGAGCGTCCTCCTGGGGATGATCCTGGCGGGGCCGCGCGGCCTCGCCGCCGCCGCGCTCCCCGCCGTGGCCTGCGCCGCGGTCGCGCTGGCCCTGCTCGTCCCTCGCCTCGTCGAGCGGCCGCGCTCCTCGCGCGCCGCCGCCGCGGCGGTCGCGATCCTCGGCGCGGTCGAGCTCGTCGGCGTCGCCGGCGCGCTCTCGAGCGAACGCGCCGCGCCGCGCGGTCCGCGAGGCATGGCGTTCGAGATCCCGCGCGCGATGTTCGACGTCGATCACAGGTTCGTCGAGCTCCCGAGCGGAGCGCGCGTCCATTACGTGGACGAGGGTCAGGGCGAGACGCTCCTCTTCCTGCACGGCAACCCGGCGTGGTCGTTCCAGTGGCGCGAGCTCATTCACGGGCTCCGGGGCTCGTACCGGTGCGTCGCGCTCGACTACCCGGGCTTCGGCCTGTCCGAGGCGCCCGCCGGATTCGGCTTCACGCCGGGCGAGGAGAGCCGCGTCGTCGAGGAGCTCGTCGATCGGCTCGGCCTCCGCGACGTGACCCTGGTCATGCAGGACTGGGGCGGCCCCATCGGCCTGGGGTTCGCCGGGCGCCGGCCCGAGCTCGTGCGGCGCGTCGTCCTCGGGAGCACGTGGGCCTGGCCGACCAGCGCGAGCACGCCGCGCGGCAAATTCTCGAGGATCGTCGGCGGGCCGATCGGCGAGTTCGCGCAGGTGAACTTCAACGGCTTCGCCGCGCTGGGGATCGACAACGGGATCGTGCGGGAGCTGCCCGCCGAGGTCGCCGACGTCTATCTCCGGCCGTTTCTCCCGCTCGATCGCCGCGGCATCGCGGCCTTCTATCCGGGGCAAATCACGGCCGCGACCGAGTACTTCGCGGAGGTCGAAGCCGGCCTGCCCCGGCTCGCGGACAGAAAAGCGCTCATCTTCTGGGCGCTGAAGGACGTCGGGTTTCCGCGCAGCGATCTCGCCCGCTTCGAGGCCGCCTTCCCGGACCACAAGACGATCGAGCTCCCCGACGCGGATCACTTCTTCTTCGAGGACGCCGCGGAGGTGATGATCGCGGAGATCCGCGCGTTCGTCCCTGCGGGCCCGACCGCACGGACCACCGCGCTCGGCGACGCCCGCTGACGACCTGGCAGACGACGCCGGTCGTCTGTTTGAGAGGTATGGGTATAAGAAGGGTTCCGGTGCCGATCGACGGCACGTCGCAGGGAGGCTCAGCGCCATGAACAGAGAGCTGCGCGCGCGCATCATGCATATCGTGGGAGCCGGCGTGTTCACCGGCCTGTCGCTGGCGCTCGGCTGCCAGGACGGCGGCGGCGGCGGCGCGGAGACCGCAGGTGGGACCGGCGGGGCGGGAGGAACCGGCGGCGCCGGCGAGCAGGGCGGCGCCGGCGCACAGGGCGGCTCCGGCGCACAGGGCGGCTCCGGCGGACAAGGCGAGGTCGGTGAGACGAGGTGCTTCCCGCCGGAGGAGGTCCGCGCGAACGCCGGCGCTGGCGGGGCCGGCGGCGCGGGGGGAAGCGCCGCGACCTGCCCGAGCCAGTACCACCCGAACCCCGTGTCCTGCGTGGTCTACGAACATGGCCGGCTGGAGGACGGCCAGTGCTGCTACGACACCAACAACCTGGGCGTCGGCGCCTGCGGCCGCCCGTTCTTCGTGGGCGGCGAGCCGCGCCTCGCGGGCGTCGAGGCGCGGGCCGACTGGGTGCTCTCCGCCGCGCCGGACGCGCCGCTCGCGCTCGACCCCGCGACGCGCGCCGCCCTCGCCGAAGCGTGGCTCGCCGACGCGCGCCTCGAGCACGCGTCCGTCGCATCCTTCGCGCGCTTCACCCTCGATCTGCTCGCCCTCGGCGCGCCGCCCGCCCTGATCGACGCCGCGCAGCGCGCCCTCTCGGACGAGCTGCATCACGCCCGGGCCTGCTTCACCCTCGCGAGCCGCTACGCCGGCCGGTCGCTCGGCCCGGGGACGCTCGCGCTGGACGGCGCGCTCGACGCGCCCACGCTCGCCGGCGCCGCGGCCAGCGCGGTGCGCGAGGGCTGCGTGGGCGAGACGCTCGCCGCGCTCCAGGCCGGCGCGCAGCGGAGCCACGCCCTCGACCCCGAGGTGCGCCGCGCCCTCGACCGGATCGCCGCCGACGAGGCCGCCCACGCCGAGCTCGCGTGGGCCTTCGTGCGCTGGGCCGTCGCGCGGGGCGGCGAGCCGGTGCGCGCCGCCGTGGCCCGCGCCTTCGACGAGGCGCTCGCCGCCGTGCGCGCCGCCCGGGGCCCGGAGCGCGCCGGGATCGACGCCGCCGCTTGGCACGACCACGGCCGGCTCACCGAGGCGGAGCGGGCGCGCTGCCACCTCGACGCCGTGCGCGAGGTCATCGCGCCGTGCGCAGAGGCGCTCTTGTCCACACCGCCCGCACCGCCCGCGGCCCCCGCGGGCATCGCCGACCTGGACGCCCCGGCGTAGCTCGGCCGCACCGACGCTCGGCCATCGCCGTCCCGGACGCTCCGGCGTAGCCTCGCCCCTGGATTCCTCGCCACGCCGCGCCTACGTCAAGGCGCGAGCACGACGCCGGTGCTCGATGAAGAACTCCACGAGCCCCTGCCCCCTGCCCTACGTTGCCGTCATGACCGCGCTTCGCCAGCTCCGCCTCATCGCGATCCTCGAAGGCCTGTCGTATCTCCTCCTGCTCTTCATCGCGATGCCGCTCAAGTACCTCGCCGGCCAGCCGCTCGCCGTTCGCGTCGTCGGCAGCGCCCACGGCCTCCTCTTCGTGCTGTTCCTCGCCGCGCTCGCCCACGCCGCCGTCCGGCGCCGGTGGTCGCTCGGGCGTTCGCTGCTCGCCTTCGTGTCGTCGATCGTCCCCTTCGGGACGTTCGTCTTCGATCGCTCGCTGCGGCGCGAGATCGAGGCGGCCCTGCCGTCGTCCTAGGCCAGGCGGCCGCGGAGACGGCGCGATCCCGGGATCGCGGGCCCGCCCCGCCGCAGCCGGACGCCGCGCTCTCGCAAAAAATCAATAAATTCTTATACTTAAGAGAATATAAAAAAGATCGAGAGGCGTGTCGATCCTGCGTCCGCCCGTTCGTCGTGACGATAGAACCAGGGCGCATCCGGTCCGGAACGGCCGGACGGCCTGCTTCGAGCCCAAGGAGACACGACGATGCGATCCATGAACACCGCGGAACCGGCGACGAACGAGGCGAGGACGGACGCGCAGCCCCCGGATCACGCGACACGGTCCGATCGCTGGACGAGAAGAGGCCGCGCGGTCATGAGGCGCATCTCGATGGCGGCGTGCCTGTTCGTCGCTGCGTGCGGCGGCGCGGACGACGGCGGCGCGGGCGGCGGCGGCGCGGACGGCGCGGGCGGCGGCGGCGCGGACGGCGCGGGCGGCGGCGGCGCGGGCGGCGGCGAGCCCGATCAGGTCGCGTGGAAGGACATGACCTTCGAGGAGCGCACCGCGTACATGACCACCGTCGTCATGCCCCGGATGAAGGAGGTCTTCGTCGCGTACGACGCAAAGTACGAGACCTTCGACTGCACGACGTGCCACGGGGACGACGCGGTCGAGCGCGCCTACGCGATGCCGAGCCCGGCGATCGCCCCGCTCCCGGCCAGCGAGGAAGGGTTCCTCGAGTGGGTGGGGGATCCGGAGCACCCGGAGCGCCAGGAGTGGACCGATTTCATGTTCAACGAAGTCGTACCCGCAATGGCCGACCTGCTCCAGGTCCCCAGGTTCGACCCGACGACGATGACGGGCGAGTTCTCGTGCAACAACTGCCACACGCTCGAAGAAATCGAGCCGTGAGGCGGCCCGAGGCGTGAGCGAGCCACGGCGGATCCCGGCGATCTCGCCGCGCGCGATCTCTCCGCGGTCTGCGCCCTTGCGAGCGCGCGTCGTGGTGCCGAGCCGCCCCCTCTCAGAGTTCCTACCGGACAGGCCACCTCATCTCCTCCGACGGAGCGCCCCACCGCGACCGGCGGCCCAGCACCATCGCTCCACACGCAGCGCGAGAGCGGCCCTATTCCCGGACGCCCAGTTCCGGCTACTCTCCGTTCCGAGGAGGTTTCGCATGCCCGACCCGATCGAGATCGAAGAGTCCAACGCTCAGTTCGTGGCCGCCTGGACCTATTTCAGCCAGGGTCTCCCCGGCCATCGCATCGAGCACACCGACGGCGTCACCGTCGTCCTCTCGGGCACGGACATGATCCTGATCAACATGGCCACGCTCTCCTCGCCGGCCACCGACCTCCAGGATCTCGAGCGCCGGGCGCGCAGGGCCGTCGAGCTCGCCCGGGCCGGCGGCGTGCCGTGGCTCTTCGCGCTGTCCGACAGCTGGTCGCCCGGCGGCGACGGGGGCGCGGCCGCCGAGCTCCTCGGCCGGCTCGGCTTCACGCCGGCCGTGTCGCTCCTGGGCATGGTGGCCGACGCGATCACCCCGCCGCGGCGCACACCTTCCGGCCTCGATCTCCGGCGCGTCGCCGACGCAGAGACGCGCGCCGCCATCGCGGATCTCAACGCGGCGGCCTACAGCGTCCCGATCCCGGCGGGGCGCGCCTCCGTGGCCCACGAGGCGATGTGGGGCGACCGGGCGTTCGGTCGGGTCGGCTACGTGGGCGAACAACCCGTGTGCTCCGCGGCGACGTTCATCGTGGAGGGGATCCGCTACGTGGGCTTCGTCGTCACCGCGCCCGAGCACCGGCGCAAAGGGTACGCCGAGGCGGTGATGCGCGGCTGCCTCGACGACGCGCTGAGCGAGACGGGCATCCAGAGGACCGTCCTCCACGCGACGGACATGGGGCGTCCCGTGTACGAGGGGATGGGCTACCGCGCGGTCACGCGCTTCGCCTTCTACACGCCGCCGCAGGCCTGAAGCCCGGGCGGCGCGCGCGTGCCGCGCCGGCCGCAGCCTACCATCCGCACGTCCTGCCGCGGTTCTGCCGATCGAGCCAGCCCCTGAGCGGCGCGAAGTAGTCGAGCATCGCCGCCGCATCCATCCGCCGCGATCCGGTCACCGCTTCGAGCGCCTCCGGCCACGGCCGGCTCCGCCCCATCTCCATCATCCGCCGGAGCCGCTCGCCGGCCTGCTCGCTGCCGTAGATCGTGCAGCGGTGGAGCGGCCCCTTGTGCCCCGCCTCCTCGCAGAGCGCGCGGTGGAGCTGGAACTGGAGGATATGCGCGAAGAAATACCGGATGTACGGGACGCTCGCCGCCACATGGTATTTCGCGCCGGGATCGAAGTCCGCCTCGGAGCGGGGCACCGGCGGCGTCACGCCCTGGTATCTCCTCCGGAGATCCCACCAGGCCTTGTTGTACTCCGCCGGCGGGATGTCCCCGGAGAAGACGCCCCAGCGCCACCGGTCGACGAGGACCGCGAACGGCAGGAAGGCCACCTTGGCGAGGGCCTCGCGGAGGAGGAGCGAGACATCGCTCGACGGCGGGGGCAGCTCGTCCACGAGCCCGATCCGCTGGAGGTACGCCGGCGTGACCGACAGCCCGATGGTGTCGCCGAGGGCCTCGTGGAACGCCGGGTTCGGGCTGTCGCGGTACAGCCACGGGAGGTGGTTATACGCCCTCTGATAGAAGGTGTGGCCGAGCTCGTGGTGGATCGTCTGGAAGTCGTCCGCCGTGACGTCGATGCACATCTTGATGCGCACATCCTCCTCGTCGTCGATGTTCCACGCGCTCGCGTGGCAGACGACGTCGCGATCCGCCGGCTTGACGAAGAGCGATCGCTCCCAGAAGGTGGCCGGGAGCGGATCGAACCCGAGCGAGACGAAGAAGCGCTCGCCCGTCTTCACCATCTCGATCGGCGTGAACCCCTTCGCGCGGAGCGCGGCGTCGAGATCGTAGATCGGCGCGACCCCCTGGGGCGCGACGAGATCGTGGATGTTGCTCCAGTCCTGGGCCCACATGTCGCCGAGCAGATCGGCCCGGATCGGGCCCGCGCCGGGCACGACGTCCTCGCCGTAGCGCGCGGCGAGGCGGCCGCGCACGTAGCAGTGGAGGGCGTCGTAGAGCGGCTTGACCTGCCCGAAGAGGCGGTCGACCTCCCGGGGCAGCGCCTCTGGCGGCATCTCGTATTTCGCGCGCCAGGCGTCGCCGGTGTCCTTGAATCCGAGCTCGCGGGCGCCCTCGTTCGCCAGCGCCACGAGCCGCGTGAAGTCGCCGCGCATCGGCGCGGAGACCGTGCGCCAGCCGACCCACGCTCGCTTGAGCTCCTCGGGATCCCGGCTCTTCGCGATGATCCTGCTGAGCTCCTGGAGATCGAGGCACTGGCCGGCCGAGGGGCAGTATTTGCCCGCGCCGTACGTGGCCTCCAGCCCCGACGCGATCGTCGCGAGCTCCTGGGTCTTCGCGGGGTCGGCGGGCGCGTAGAGGGTGAGCGAGGTGCGCAGGAGATCGAGCCGCCGGCGGACGTCGTAGGGCAGATCGAGGTCGCGATAGCGGGCCGCGCGCTTGGCGTAGTCGGTCTGCGCGCCGAGCAGCTTCGCGCTCGCCGCGGCCGCGAGGACCTGCGTATCGCCCGTGATGTACGTCGACGCGACCCAGGCGGCCCGGTTGTTCTGGGTGCTGAGCTCGTGGAGCTCCGATTCCGCTTGTTCGATGAATCTCTGGGCCTCCTCCGCCGCGGGCTGTGAGCCGGGCCGCGGCCGCGGCGGAGGGCTGGGATCGGAGCAGGCCGCCGTGAGCGCGAGCGCGCCGCACGGCAAGGCGACGACCAACACCTGAACCATGCGCACCATTTCCCGCCGCTCCTCGATCGCGGGCAGCTCCAGCGTGCGAGGGTCCCCCCACCCCGGACGCGCAGAGGGCGCGGGGTGCGCTTCGGCGCCGCGATCCTGGTGGGGCCTCTAAGGCCGCTCGGCCGCTCGAGCAATCCTCGGGGTGCCGCCTCGCGAAGGGCTGACATGCGGCAAACTCCGCTCCTTTCACGCCGTCACGTCAGCCTGGAGGATGCCCACTCGCCGCGACATCGCTCAAGGTCGCGTGCCTGCCTGATCGACGATGACGTTGGGATCGATGGCGTTGTACCGATCCCCGCGGCGCGAGCAGATCACTGAGCCGAGAGCGGTCCAGCTGCCGGACGCCATGGAGTCCCGGGTGGCGTGACCGATGCACGCGCTCCGGCTCCCGAACGTGGAGGCCGAGTTGTGGGCGGAGCAAGCACCCAACCCGGGTCGGGTCGTCGCCGCCGCCCAACCCGGGTCGGGTCGCCGCAACCCGGGTCGGCCACCCTCAACCCGGGTCAGATCGGCCGGTAGGGTCGGTCGACCAGGGTCGTCGAAAAATCGTCACCGCCGATGTCGAGGGCGCGCCGGCGGCTCCGACATCCCCGTGTAGCGCCGAGGACGGCGTTCCATCACCCGGACGAGGACCCCATGAACACCAGCGAAACTCTTCAAGCAACGCTCACCGTCACGACAGATTCCGCCCGGACTAGAACCATGCTCCGTAGCGTCGGCGCGGTGCTCTGCGGCCTCGTCTCGACGGCCGTCCTCACTACCGTCGTGGACCTGGCGTTGCACGCATCCGGCGTCTTCCCGCCGCACGGGGAACGGATGGCCGACGTGCTGTTCGTGCTCGCGCTCGCCTACCGCATCCCGCTGAACGCCGCCGGCTGCTACGTCGCGGCCCGGCTCGCTCCGGCTCGCCCGATGCGCCACGCGCTCGCCCTCGGCTTCGTCGGCCTCGCTCTCGCTACCCTGGGCGCTGTCATGATGTGGGAGCACGGCCCCGCGTGGTACTCGCTCGCGAACATCGCGATCGCGCTGCCGTGCGCCTGGGTCGGCGCGCGGCTTCGAGGCGCTCGCTCCTGACCAAGTCGCCCACCCAACCTGCGCCACCCCGGGCCACCCCGACCTCGGCCGGGTCGCTCAACCTGAGTCGGACGGCACCATCCCCGACAGCCCGCGAGCGCGTCACCCGGCCGGCTCGCCTCCGAAGCCGAGAAAGTGCACCGGCTTCCTCCCGCGCGCCCCCGCGACCCGCGACGCCCCCTCGGGGAAATACCGCTCCTCCAGCCGCCGGAAGCTCCGCTCCGTCGCGCGCTGAAACAGCGGCCGAAACACCGCACGGTCGAACCACCGTCCGAACGCCCCCCAGCGCACCTCGTACATATACGACGTCGAGAACTCCACGCCCCGGCCTTGCATCATGTACTCCCCGGCGGGCAGCCCTCCCTGGCTGCGCCGCGACGCCGGCTCGACGGCAACATCGACCATCGCCACACCGATATCGGCCACGAAGAGCGCGACGAAGAACGCGTAGAACGCGCCGTGAAACTGGACATTGGGCACGAGCGCGAGCTGAAGCGCATCTCGGCCCCTCGCTGTCCACACGCCTTCGTGGCTGTCCACGCCGTGGACACCCGGGTTGCCGCCCGCGTGGACACCGGAGGTCGCGCCGCGCGCGCCGCGTGCATCGGACGCGCCGCCGCGGCCCGCGCCGCGCCGGCCCGCGCTCCCTGGCACGGCGATCGCACCCCGAGGGCGCCATGCAACCTCGCCTCGGCGACCTCGCCTTGCACATCGCCCGTGTCAGCCTCTGCGCCTCCGGCGTCGGCCTCGCCGCGCGCATCGAGAGCGCGACGCTCGCCGCGGCCCTCGAGGGCGCGCTCTTCTTCGCCTCCTTCGCCCTGATGCACGACGTCGCCCACGGCGCCCTCCGCCTGCCGCGCAAGGCGAACGAGCTCGCCCTCACCCTCTCGGCCGCGCTCATGCTCATGAGCGGCCACGCCCTGCGGCTGATGCACCTGCGCCATCACGCTCGCCCTCTCGCGCCCGACGACGCCGAGGGCGCCCCCGCGCGCCTGCCCCTCCCGCGGGCGCTCCTCGGCGCCCCGCTCAGCGCCCTCGCCCTCCGCGTCGAGGCGTTCCGCGCCGCCGGCCCCTCGGGCCGCCGCTGCCAGCTCGCCGAGACCGCGCTCAACCTCGCCTCGCTCGCCCTCCTGCTCGCCTCGCGGCGGCCGGCGCTCCTCGCCGTCGCGGCCACCGCGACGTGCCTCCAGCTCACCATGGCCGTGTGGGCCGCGCACGTCCCGCACAACGCCCCGGCCTGGATGCTGGCCGCCGCGCGCCGGCTCGCCTTCACCCGCTCACCGATCGCGCTGAGCCTCGGCTACCACGAGCGCCACCACCGCATCCCCAACCTCCCCTGCAGCCGCCTCGCCCTCCCCTCCCCCGACCGCGCATGAGGCCATCGCCCCTGCAAACCGTCCTCGATTCCGCTCGAGCGCCGCGGGCCCCTGCGCCGCTCGGACAGGTGACCGCGACGATACGGCGGTGAGGAGGTCACGTGACCGACGAGCGGAGGAGAACAGCAAAGACGGGATGGCGCGCTGGGCGGCACGCCCAGGCCGGCGAGGTTGCTCGCGTGAACCCACCGTGGCAGGCTCGCCCTGTTCCCGGGCGGGCACGCGCGGCGGGCCTCGTGCAGCGGCTCGGTCGGCGGGGCTCGGCTGGATGGAGGGCACAGAGAGATGAACGACACCAGGCCGACGCGTGAAATGATGGCCTCGCCCGAGCGGCCGCAAGGCCTGCTCGAGCGCCGCGGAAGGGAGACGCGCGCATGACCGTCCGGCTGAACCACACCATCGTCGCCGCGAAGGACAAGAAGGTGTCCGCCACCTTCATGACGGAGATCCTGGGCCTCCCCGCCCCGGAGCCGTTCGGACACTTCCTCACGGTGCGGCTCGACAACGACGTCACGCTCGACTTCATCGACACCCCTGACGAGGTGCACCCCCAGCACTACGCGTTCCTGGTCAGCGAGGCCGAGTTCGACGAGATCTTCGGCCGGATCCGCGATCGGAAGCTGCCGTACTGGGCCGATCCCAGAGCGCAGCGCCCCGGCGAGATCAACCATCACGACGGCGGGCGCGGCGTGTACTTCCCCGACCCCGCCGGGCACTACCTCGAGATCATCACCCGTCCTTACGGCAGCGGCGGCTGATCCCGGCGCGCCGCCCGCCCCGCGGGCCGGCGCCGATCGCGCCGGAGCTCCGAGCGGCGGCGCTCGACGTCGACGTTCGTCGGACGGCGCTCACCGCCATGGGAGCGCTCACCGCCATGGGGGCGCTCACCGCCATGGGGGCGCTCACCGCCATGGGGGCGCTCACCGCCATGGGGGCGCTCACCGCCATGGGGGCGCTCACCGCCATGGGGGAACGAGGACATCAGCGCCATGCGCAGCGTCTTGTGCAGAGAGCGCGGCGCGTGGCGAGCGCGATGGAATGGATATCGTGGAGGGGGCCGCGAAGGCGAAGCTGGAGAGCTCAACCGCGCTGCTTCACGCGGCGAGGATTGACGAGCGGGTCATGATCTGGCTCACGCCGTCCGTCTCGGGGTCGGCCGCGGGGATGGCCGCGGGGTGCGCGACGGCATAGCGCAGGAGCTCGTGCGTCCACGGCTCGAAGAGCGCGAACACCTCGTCCGCGAGCGCCTTGTAGCGCGCGCGCGTCTCCGCGTCGAGGGAGATGCTCGCGAGCGCGGCGTGATCGGCGTCCACCGTGTGGCCCGACTCGCGCTCGAAATGGAACGGGCCGCAGTAGCGCAGCTGCGTTCCAAGCCGCTTCTCCAGCGCCTCCGCCAGGGGAAGCATCGCGCTGAAGAGGACGTTGCCAGTCTCCTCGATCGCTTCGATGATGACCAGCCGCTCGAGGCCCGTCGTGCCCTTGATGAGCTCGGTGAGCCGCGCGGTGAGGATCCGATTCTCGATCGTCTCCTCGCCCCAGAGGAAGTGCATCAGATCCGAGCTCCGCCCCTCGACGTCGTAGCCCAGCTTGGTCAAATCCTCCAGGTACCACGGCCAGTGATGGTCGTCCTCGCGGGTGTGGACGTTCACCATTTCCTGGTATTCGTCCGCCGCGGGCTCCTTTCTCAGCACGAATTTGTTCAGATCACCGAAGCTCATGATGAAGAAAGCCATGCACGGATAGAAGGCGAGCCGCTCGCTCGGATCGAGCCGCTCATCACGCATGCGCTCGAACAGGGGTAGACGAGCGTATGCCTGCTTCTTCTGGAAGATGTGCCGCAAGACCTGCCGCATAAGCGATCTCCTTTCGGCTGGTGGTGTCAGTTGGTCGAACGATCCCTCTGTTTGCGTAAGCCAAGCGTCGTATGCGCTTCGTGAGGCGACAAGACAAGACCACGGCGTACCCCCCATGGACGCTGCGGCTGGATCTCACCTTGGTTGAAATCCTGCACGACCCCCCCTCGCTGCATTCCGAGCTTGATTTTTGGAATTTCCCACGAACCACCTCAGACGTTACGTAACGTTGGGGGGTGCTTCCACTCGGTGAACCCACTCTAGCGCAAGTTCCGCGTAAGCTGCATCCAGTATCTTCAGCGATCTCCACCGAAATCGAGCTCGGTAGCCGGGTGGGCGAATGGGTGCCCATGTGCGACACCCATTCCTCTTATGGTGATTGCGCGGCGATTTATTCGGCAGGCGTCCGAGAGCGCCGGCGGGCCGACCCGCCACGCATTGAAGAAATGGGCAGAGTCGCGCGGGTACGAGCCTCCATGGCCTCCACATGGGCCCATGTCGCAGCACCCATGTTCTCAGAGTGGGGCCCTGACTGGTCCCACACGCTCGCACCTGAACGACGGCGATCCCGATGTGGACAGCGCCGCCGGGGCGGCGGCCGCGGAGGCGCTACCAAACCGCTTGAAGGTCGGCGGTCGAGGCATGTAGCTTGCCGAGTTGTGCCGTGAAAGACCAACACGAATCGGCCTGGATGATGGAACCCGAAAGCCGCGAGGTCCCGAAGAGCACACCCGTGCGCGCGGAGATCGTGCGGCTGGTCCGTGAGAAGCGCTACGAGGAGGCGCTGGCGGTGCTGTACCGCGCGCGCGCGGAGGCGCCCGAAGACCGCGAGCTGCAGACCAGCATCGAGCGGATCAAAGAGTTCCTCGCGGGCGCCTACGCCAAGCGGCTCGGCGGCCTCGATCAGGTGGCGGGGCCCATCCCGGTGTCGGCGGGCCGCTCGCCCGACGCGCTCCTGGTGGCGCGGTACATCGATGGCTCGTCGACGTTCGACGACATCGTGCAAATGTGCCCGCTCGGGCGGCTCCGCACGCTGCAGGTGCTCGTCGGCCTTTACACGGGGCGGGAGGTGGCGTCGCCCTTCAGCGAGAGGACACCGCAGTCCTGGCGCCGGCAGATGGACACG
This sequence comes from Sorangium sp. So ce185, assembly GCF_051526825.1. Classification (NCBI taxonomy): domain Bacteria; kingdom Pseudomonadati; phylum Myxococcota; order Polyangiales; family Polyangiaceae; genus Sorangium; species Sorangium sp. So ce185. Next base: position 6,446,286 of record NZ_CP150316.1, read on the forward strand.
CTGCCGTCCGCGGTCAGCTCGGATCCGGGGCCGCCGACCATGCCCGAGCGCGGGCTGCAGCGGCGAGCGCCGGAGCCGCCCGCCCCGACCAGCGCGCCCTTCACGCCGCGGGTCTATGAGACGGAGGAGGATCGGCGCTACCGCGAGGCGTTCGCCCGCGGCACCGCCGCGTTCGTGCAGCGCCGCTACGACGAGGCGATCGAGGCCTTCGAGGCCTGCGCGCGCATGCGTCCGGGCGACTCGGCGTCGTCCGTCATGCTGCGCCGAGCGCGGCGCGACCTCGGAGGCTGATGCCGATCGTCGTGGTCGCGGATCCCGATCTGCGCGAGCGCATGCGGTGCATTCGCGTCATCGCGGGGCAGACGCCGGTGAGCGCCATCGGCGCCGCCACGTGGGAGGAGCTGGAGCAGGCGCTCGAGGGCGCCGAGAGCGCGGAGCTCATCATCTACGCGCCGTCGCTCCCGGGCGGGCCGGAGGACGCCGTCGCGCAGCTGCTCCGCCGCACGGCGCGCCTCGTGCTCGCCGTGAACGAGGGCGTGGAGGTCCCGGGGGCGATGAACGTCACGCGCGTGACGTGGCCCATCGCCGAGGAGACGCTCGTCCTCATGGGGCACGCCGCGGGCGCGCAGTCGGCGCCGATCGGGATGTACTTCGTGCCCGTCGACTTCTTGCAGATGATCTGCATGTCCGGCGACTCGCACGTCCTCGTGGTCAGCAACGAGAGCGGCGACGTGGGCCTCATCGAGGTGCGGCGCGGCCAGGTGTGGACGGCGTTCGACGGCCTCGGCGTGGGCGAGGAGGCGTTCGCGCGGCTCATTCGCCCGGAGATGCGCGTGCGTGTCAACCCGACCGTCAGCTCGACGAAGGAGCGCACCATCTTCAAGGATCTCGCGGAGCTCGTGCTCGACTCGCTCCGCCGGATCGACGAGGGCTGCGTGGAGATGCCGCCGCCGATCTCCTCGCGGCGGATCGAGGTCGCGCTCTTCTCGCCCGAGCAGCGCGCGGCGCGCGTCAAGCAGCTCAACGCCGACGCGCGGCGCCTCCTCATGGAACGCAGCTACAGCGAGGCGGCCCGCGTCCTCACCGACCTCTCCACCCTCGACCCCGCATCCAGTCTCGTGCGCGCTAACCTGGAACAGCTACGCAAGCTCGGATACCCCAAATGACCCGATCCATCGCATTCGCCAGCCTGAAGGGCGGAGTCGGAAAGACCACCGTGGCGCTCAACTGCGCCTTCGCCTTCGCGCGCCGAGGCGCGCGGACCCTCCTCGTCGACACGGATCTGCAGGGCGCCATCGGCATGTCGCTCGACGGCGTCAGCGACCGCCCCGGCCTCGCCGCGAGCCTCGCGCGCGGCGGCCCCCCGCTCGAGGGGCTCGTCAAGACGCGGCTCCCGGAGCTCTGTCTCCTGCCCATGGGCCCCGTCGACGCGCTCGACGAGGATCGCTTCTCCGTCAACGCGCGCGAGGCCAACCTCGTGGGGCGCATCCTGGAGCAGAGCCAGCGCGACTTCGACCTGATCCTCTTCGACACGCCGGCCGGGCTCGGCGGGATGTCGCGCCTCGCGCTCGAAGAGGTGGACCACGTCGTCGCCGTGGCGCAGTGCGAGCCGCTCGCGCTGCGGGCCCTGCCCCGGCTGCTCGAGCTCCTGGCGCGGCTCCGCGACATCGGCTCCGCCTGCTCGCTGCTCGGCGTGGTCGGCACCATGAGCTCGTTCCGCGATCCGGTGCTGTTGGCCTCGCTGGAGGAGCTGTGGTCGCTCTACCGCGACCAGGTCTTCGACACCGCGGTCCCGCGCGACAGCACGTTCCTCCAGGCGAGCCGCGCGGGGGTGCCGCTCGGCCTGCTCAGCCGCCGCCCGCCGGCGGTCTCGGCGGTGTTCGACAAGCTGGTGGCCGAGATCGAGGAGCGCCTTGGCACCACGGCAGGAGGCGAGGATGACGGTCCGATCCGTCTCGTGGACTGACGCGCAGCGGGTGAGCTCGCTGCTCGCGCGGGTGTCGGCGACGCCCGCGCGCGAGCCGGCGGCGCTCGTGAGCGCCATGGGGTCGTCGCGCGCCGGCGCGCCGGCGAAGGCGCCGCCCGCGCCGGCGAAGGCGGCGCCCAAGGCGCCGAAGGAGGTGCCGCGCCTCGTGCAGACCTCCGACAACCCGGCCGACCGGCTCGACGCGCTCGTCGCCTGGACGCTCGCCCACCACGCGTGCGCGGGCGCCTTCGTCGCCGACGACAACGGCCTCACGCTGGCGGCGCACGGCATCTCGGAGGCGCACGTGTCCCTCGTGGGCCCGCTGCTCTCGGCGCTGGTCGGCGTCCGCACCGTCCCTGGCGTCGACGCCACGGCGGGCGCGCTCTGGCTGGGCGCGCAGATGATGTCCTGGGTCGAGACGCGCACGGCGCGCGGCGGCTTCTGCCTCGGGACCGTGGGCGACGAGGCTCTCTCCACGCGGGCGCTCGAGCAGCTGAAGGAGGCGCTCGAGACGACCGTGCGCGGGCTGTGATACATCCGGATTTTCAATGCGGGCGCGCGCGCCCAGGAGCGACGGAAGCACGATGATCGACACCAAAGTCCTCGAGGCGGCAGTCCACGACCTCCGCAACATCCTTCGCGACGGGCTGCTCGCCAGCGACATCTGGGAGCGCACGGCGGGCCTGTCGCTCGCCGGCTTCAACCAGCAGCCCGTGGCGGTGGCCCTCTTCACGCGCATCACCGAGGAGCTGGACAGCTCGCTGCGCGACTCGAACTTCCCGCCCCTCGGGCGGTATTACATGCTCGACATGGCGGGCAACCACACCGTGGTGGTGGTCAACCACGGCAAGCTGCTCCAGGGCATGCTGGTGGACAACAAGCGGGCGAACCTCGGGATCCTCATCTCCGTCGCGATCCCGCGGATGATCGAGACCATCGCGCAGGCGTACGAGCCCTGAGCTGCCGAGCCCGCTCGCTCCCGCTCCGAACGCACCACAGAAATCCGGCGCCGCACCCGGGACACGTCGCGAAGAGGGCTCGACGCGCGCAGCCGCTCGTACGGCGTGGGCGCCGCGCGCGCCGCGCGCAGGCCTCGCCGCTAGTCCGGCAGGCCGCGCGTGAAATCGAGCAGGCGCAGCATGTCCCGGCGGGTCCGCGGGCCGTAGGTCTGGAACGAAGGCATCGGCGCGTTCGCGTACTCCGCGCGCGCGCGGCTCACCTCGTCGCGGGCCTGCGCGCCCTGCACCGCGGCGACGTCGACGCCGTACACGCGCGCGGCGTTGAGGCCGAGGATCTTCGCCTTCCGCTCCGGGGTCAGCGCCGGGTACCCGTGGCGCTCCTGGAGCTCGGGGGTGATCTCGAACGCCCGGAATGCCTGGATCTGATCCTGCGGCGAGCCGAACCAGATGGCGTCGGTCCCCCAGAGGATCCGGTCCTCGCCCACGTGTTTGAGCAGCTTGCCGAGGACGTGCGCCGCCTCGTCGGGTTTCTTCATCACCTCGCGCCACGTGGAGCCGAGCTCGGCGTACACGTTCCCGTTCTGCCCGACGCCGTTCTCCTCGAGGGAGCGTATCAGCGCGTCCACGCCGCGCGTGGCCTTCGGGTCGTACGGGCCTTCGGTGATGTCGGGCTCATAGCCGGAGTGATAGATGAGGAACGTCGCCTTCGGGAACGCGCGCGCCGCCGGTCCCACGTCCTTCGGCCGCGTGTACTCCGGGTTCATTCCGGAGAGCGGGAGCCCCTTGTGCACCGCGAAGATCGGAATGCCGAGGGCGATGCCGTGCTCGATCGTCCTCCGGCCCACCTCGTCGTTCAGCCACCAGCCCTCGCCGGTCGGTCCCCACACGGTGTAGAGCTTCCACGCGCTGAGCTTCATGGTCTCGGCCTGCCTGCGCATCTCGTCGGCGATCTTCTCCCAGGGCGCGATGGTCGGCTGGACGACGCCGTGGATGCGCAGCCGATCCCGCCCGAGCTGCGCGACCTTCTCCCGCGTGCGCGCGGCTTCCTCGGTGAGCATGGGCAGCGGATCGCCCCAGAGGCCGGTCAGCACGGCGAGCTGGGTGTCGCTGTTCATGAAGACCTCGCGGATGAGCACGTCATCGGTGAAGCACCGCGCCCAGGCCGGGGCGCCGCAGTCCGCTTGCGGCGTCGTCTTGAGGAAGTCCGCGAGCGACGGCTGCCCTTCCTTCCACCAGACCCGGTCGGCGCTCACCTCGTGCGTCTGCACGTCGAAGATGAACTCTTTGCCGGTCAGCTTCTCGTTCGCGGCGGCGGGGTCGAGCGTGGACTCCTTCGTGACCTGGTAGCGCCCGCCCCCGCAGCCCAGCTGGTTCAGCGCGAGGAAGACGGTCGCGGCGCCGCACGTGCTGGCGAGGTACTCGCGCCGGCTCATCCCCAGCTTGCGCGCGTTGTCGAGCGCGCTCTCCATCGCGCTCCGCTGCGCCTCGCGCAGCGCCGCGTCCGGGGCTCGCGGCCAGTACTCACCGTTGCTCGTGGAGTCCAGCTTCACCGGCAGGCGGAGATCATCGTCAGGTAGGCTCTTCTTCATCGAGTGGCTCCTGTTGGTTCCGGCTCAGGCGTTCACAGCGGCGCGTCACGGTGAAACGGGATCATCGCCCGTGTCGCGGTCGACGGCTGGCGCGATCTCGGGTCGGACCGCGTCGGCCGACGCGCGAGGTTGCTGGAGCTCGCACGCGCGACGCATGGCTGGGTCGTGACGCGGCCGGGCGCGCGCGGCAAGGCAGGGACGCGCGCGGCGGGTGAGCATCCCGAGCGGTGGCGAGCTCGACCAGCGGGGCGCCGCGATCGGTCCGGCGATCGACGTGCGGCGTCTTCGCGTGGAGGGTCGCGTCGATGGAGCGCTCGCGCGCTCGGCGGGGAGCCGACCTCGTCGAGGAAGCGATGGTCGCGAGATCACCGCGTCGGAGGCGAGCGAGCGGGACCTCGTCGCGCAGGGTCGCCGCCTTCGGCTCGCGCGGTGCGGCTGGGTTCGCTCGACGTGCTTGGGTCGAGGACGAGGAGGAGATCGCGCGTCAGGTGGTGCTCGCCCCGCGGGTCGCGCCGCCCGCGGCGCGCCGGCGCTGCGGGCCGAGCCACGCCGCGAGCGCGCGATCGATGGCGAGGAAGGTGAGCGCCGCCGCGGCCGCCACGAGGGCGAGGAACAGATCGTAGCGCGGGAACAGCGCCTCCCAGCCCGCCCAGACGCGGTGGGAGAGGTTGACGTTCGTCTCGGGCGGCGTGAGCGCGCGCGTGAGCCCTACCAGGGCGAGCAGCGCCGCGGTGGCCTTGAGCCAGGCGCGGTGCGGGAGGCCCAGCTCCCGCACCGCGACGACGGCGAGGATCGGGCAGAGCACGTGCGGCAGGAACGTGGTCAGCAGGAGCCCGCTGCCCGTCGCGATGTCGAGCAGCCAGATGGGCGTGCCGAAGGCGAGCCACAGCGCCGCGATCGCGGCGAGGTCTGGCTTGGCGAGAAAGCAGCCGGTCGCGAGCAGGAGGGGCGCGACGTTGCACATCCAGAGCAGGTCGTGCGGTGAGCCCCGCCGCACGTGGTTGCCGCCGTGGACGACGAACGCCACCGCGGCGAGGCCGCCCATCACCCGGAGCCGCGACGAGGACGGCGCTGCCATCAGAGCCCTCCGTCGCCCCTCGTCGTCTGACCGGCGACGCAGGCGTTCTCGAGCGCAAGGCGCCGCGTGCGGATCGCCGAGATCGTGGTGCGCGAGCCGCTGTCGCGGTCGAGGTCGTGGTCCGCGGCGGGATTCGTCGAAATGTGCCGCGCCATCAGAAATGGGATGCGAGCGTCCGCGGGCTGCTCGCGGGCCCTGCTGGGGCTCTCGGTCAACGCGCGGTCGACGTGCTCCGCCGGCTGTCGCGGGTTCCCCGTTCCGCGGATCGCCACGGTCGGCATGGCGACCAGAGGTACCTGGGCCGGGCGGACAAGGCAACGTCCGGGCTCCGGGCGCTCGCGGCGCGTGCGCGATGTCGCCGAGCCATTTCCTCGCGCGAGATTTCGTGTCTAGCCTCCGGCGCATGCTCCGTGTCGCCGCTCTTCTCCTCGTCATACCGCTCGCCGGCTGCGGCGGGGCCCCCAAGCCCCCGCCGGAGCCTCCGCAGCCCGCGCCGATCGCGGCCCAGCCCGAGCCTGAGCCCGAGCCTCCGCTGGACGACGCGCCGATGCTCGACGTGGTCTCGGCGCAAGCAACCGAGATCCTGCTGGACGGTAAGCCCATCGGGACGACGCCGATCACGGGGCGCAAGGTCGCGCCGGGAACGCACGAGGTGACGTTCGTGGACCCGGAGCGCGGCAACCGGACGATGATGGTGACGCTGGAGCCCGGCGACGCGAAGACAGTCCAGTCGGACCCGCCGCCCTCCATCCAGGAGAGCGGCGGCGGCGGCGACGCCAAGAGCGACAAGCCGGGCGAGAGGAAATAGCGGACCCGGACCCGACCCGGGTTGGACGCTCCGGGCGCTCCGGACCCGGGTTGACCTGCGCTCCGGACCCGGGTTGACCTCGTGTGGGGCACTCCGACCCGGGTTGACCTCGTGTCGCGTCACACCGACCGCCCAACCCAGGTTGGCACCGATCACCCAACCCAGGTTGGCAGCGACCACCCAACCCAGGTTGGCACCGACCACCCAACCCAGGTCGGCAGCGACCACCCAACCCAGGTTGGCACCGACCACCCAACCCAGGTCGGCAGCGACCACCCACCCAGGTCGGCAACGCCAGGTCGGCAACGCTTCTGCGCGTGCGGATTGCGAAACGCGACGCAGCGCGGATAGCCATGGTGACGCGCTTCAGCCAAGGGTGGCGGAAAGCGGCGGAATCCGCGGCCGCCACCCACCGCGCGGTGGCAACCCCTTGAAATGATTCACACCGGATCACGGTACAACGCTTGCTTCTGCACGCCAACCATGAGCCAGCCTCGCGAGATCGCTGCCGGCGCAACTTACCTGGTCACCCGTCGCGTCCTACGCCGTCATTTCCTGTTGCGCCCCGATGCGGCCATCAACCAGCTCTTGGTCTACGCCCTCGCAGTCTCAACCCGCCGCTACGGCGTCGAGGTTCACGCTCTTTGCGCAATGTCGACGCATCTGCACCTCGTGGTGACCGATGTGCAGGGCGTACTGCCGCGCTTCTTGCAGTATTTCCACCGCCTCGTCGCTCTGGGGACGAAGGTGTTGCGCGAGTGGGAAGGGCCCGTATGGGACCACGAGGCCACGAGCGTGGTACGGCTGATGACGCCGGCCGCGGTGGTCGAAAAAATCGCTTACGTGCTCGCGAACCCTGTGGCCGCTGGTCTGGTCCGGCATGCGACGGAATGGCCGGGCGTCAAGGTACATGTGGGTGAGCTCGGCCGTGGCGTGCTGCGCGCGACACGGCCCTCGGTGTATCTCGACCCGGCGAACCCGCAGTGGGTCGAGGAAGCGACGCTGCCGCTGGCGCTGCCGCCGGACATCGCGCCGGAGGATGCGGAAAGCCTTCGCCGTCAGGTCGCTGCGGAGCTCGAGCGCCAGGAAGAGCTTGCGCATGCGGACATGGAGCGGAGAGGGCTCCGCTTCGTGGGCGCCGAGCAAGTCACTAAAAAATCGCCTTATGAGCGAGCCACAAGCTCCGAGGGCCTGCGCGGGCGCAATCCGACATTTGCCGTCGGCCGTGACCAGGGCGACGCCTGGCGAACCGCTGCTGCCGCCGTACGCGCGTTTCGCGCGTCGTACCGTGCTGCGCTCGAACGATGGCGTGTTGGCGTGCGCAGCGTTTTATTCCCGGTGGGGACGTGGTGGATGTGCACATTTCACGGCGCCAGCGTCGATGACCCGGTGAGCACGGGATAGCACCGCACGCGGAGAGAGAGCGCGCGCGACGGGTTGGAGAGGGACACTTCTCCGCATGGTCCTGGGGAACGTGCGTGTGATGGGGGCGGAGCGGGTGGCGGGTCCGCGGTGAAGCGCTCCGAGGATGGCCGCGTATGCGTCATGCCGCGCCACGTCAGCATGGCGCGGAGCCAAGCCGCCGCGTCTCTGCTTGAACGACAGCGACTGTTCCGCCGCCGGTCGAAGCCCCCGGATTGATGGGTTGCCCTGGGCCGGCCGCGCCGCCGTCGGGGTTTCGCCCGCGGGGTACCCCTCGGTTCGGGTGACGCGCACCAGGCTGGGTGGGGCCAACCTCACCTGGGTGGGGCCAACCTCAACCTGGGTCAGGTCAACCTCAACCTGGGTCAACCTCAACCTGGGTCGGGTCAACCAACCTGGGTCGGGTAGGCGGGGTCGGGTAGGCGACCTGGGTCGGGTAGGCAGGAGGCCGGTGAACCCGGGTCAGGTGACGTGACGGGGTCAGGTGACCGGGGCAGGTGACGCGTGAGGCGTCACGATGCCCTGACCGAGGCCGCCATCGACGGGCAGCTCGACGCCCGTGGTGAAGGTCGCCTCGAAGGCAAGGAACAGCACGGCGCGAGCCACCTCATCGGGCGTGCCGATTCGCTTCATCGGGGTGACCTCGCGGCCCTCCTGCTCGAAGGCCGCCAGCGCCTCCGCGGATGCGCCCGCGATGCCCATGGTCGGCGTCTTGATGAACCCGGGGCTCACCGCGTTCACGCGAATCTGCCTCGGCAGCAGCTCCGCCGCGAAGACCTGCGCGAACGACCGCAGCGCCGCCTTCGATCCCGCGTAGACGCTCATGCCGGGGCTGCCGCCCTCGTTGGCGATCGACGTCGTGAAGACGATGGCTCCTCCATCCCGCATCAGCGGAACCAGCCGCTGTACCGTGAAGAACGCCCCCTTCGTGTTGACCCCGAACGTCCAGTCGTACGAGGCCTCGGTCACCTGGTCCAGCGTTTCCAGGCTCGCGACACCGGCGTTGACGAACAGCAAGTCGCTCTGCCCGAGCGTGTCCCTCACGATCGCGAAGAGCGCGTCGATGTCCGCCATGCTCCCCATATCCGATCGCACCACGTTCGCCCTCGAACCGAGCTCGCGCCGCGCCGCCTCGACATTCCTCTCGTTTTTGCCGGTGAGCAGCACCTCGGCGCCTCCGTCGAGGAGCGCCTTGACCGTGGCAAGCCCCATGCCGTGGGTCCCACCGGTGACGACCGCCTTCTTCCCTGCGTAGCTCTTCATGACCCGTCCTTTCAGCAACTCAGGTTGCCTCCCGCAGCACCTTGATCAGCGCGCCCGGAGACTCGGCGCCGTAGCCCGCGGCGACGCCCTTCCGGAAGAGCCCCTGGGTGAACGCCGGAATCACGGCGTCGATCCTCCCCTCCCGGGCCTGTCGCAGGACGATCTCGGCGCCTCGCGCGCACATCTCCAGCGAGCTCTCCGGGCTCTCGTAGGTCCCGACCTGGATCGCGTCGCCGTCCTGCTTGATCATCCCGCCCACGGCCGGCGCGACGTCGGCGATCATGGAACCGAAATCGCCCACGCGCAGGCCCTCGCTCTCGCAGATGCGAGCGCCGTGATAGAAGCCGACCAGCCCTCCGAAGACGAACGAGATGAAGGCCAGGTCCAGGGCCGACGCCGAGCCCACCTGCCCGCCGAGGTACGACACGGTGCCGGCCATGCGCTCGAGGAGCGCCTTGCTCTTCTCGAACGCCGTGGCCGAACCCGAGACGATGATGCTGCTCTCGGGCTTTCCCATCTGGCTCGGGATAGCCAGGATGGCGCCGTCGAGGTAATCGGCCCCTCGCGCCTTCGCCCACGCCTCCCCGTCGCGCGCGTCCTTCGGCGTCCCTGTGCTCAGCTGAACGAGCACCTTTCCGGCGAGGGCGGCGGCAACCTGGGTCGCCTCCAGCAGCCCGTACGTGGCCTGGTAGTCGGCGACGCAGACCACGACGACCGAGCTCGCCTGCACGGCGGCTGCGACGCTCGACGCGAGCGCCGCCCCCTCCGCGACCAGCGGCTCGGCCTTCGCGCTCGTCCGATTCCAGACGGTAACGCGGGCGCCGCTCCGGAGCAGCGCCCCGGCGAGCGCGATGCCCATGCGACCCAGGCCGATAACCGAGACTTCACTCATAGGATGTCCTCCGTTGACGCGCCCGCCGTCCATGGCAGGCGTTGGCGCTCGCCATGGATGCGGTCCGCGCGCCGGCCCGTCGCGCACGTTTGGACGCGCGGAGAGCACGTTCGGCCAGCGGCGGGCCGCCCCGCGCAGCCCGCGCTGCGGGGCGCCCGCGCGCCGGTGGTCTGGCGCGCGGCCGGACGCCGGTGAATACTCGCCGTCGATGCGAGCCACCGGCACACAGGACCACGCGGCGAGCGCGCCCCGGCCTCGCCTCGGGCCGCGCGTCGATGTCCTCGAGACCCCGGGCGGCGTGGTCGCCCTCGAGCCCTCGTCCAACCACCGGCTGAGGATGCTCACGGGCCCGCCGGTCCGCGGCTCGTGCGGCGTCCACCGGTTCCTCTACACGCGCGGCGACACCGACGTCCTCCCCGCCGGGTTCGCGGACGTCTGGCACGAGGACGACCCGAACACCTCGCTCCTGCTGGAGCTGCCCGCGTCGCTCGTGCGCCGCGCCGCCATGGACATGGGGCGCGACCCCGACACGGCCGGCCTCGATCTGCGCCACCAGCTCCGGGATCCGCAGATCGAGCACATCGCCTGGGCGCTCGACGCCGAGCGCATGGCCGGCCACCCGAACGGGCTCCTCTATGCGGAGAGCCTCGGCCTCGCCCTCGCCGTACACCTGCTCGGCCGCTTCGCCGCGCCGGCCCGGTCGCAACGCGGGCTGTCGCCGCAGCAGCTGCGGCGCGTCACGGCCTACATCGAGGAGCACCTCGACCAGAACCTGTCCCTGGAGCGGCTGGCCGACGTCGCCGAGATCAGCGCCTCGCACCTCAAGACCCTGTTCAAGCGGTCGACGGGCCTGCCGGTGCACGAGTACGTCGTCCAGCGCCGGGTCGAGCGCGCGAAGGCGCTGCTCGCGCGCGGCGACCTGCCCGCCAGCCAGGTGGCGATCGAGGCGGGGTTCGCGCACCAGAGCCACATGGCGCGGTGCATGCGCCGCGTCCTCGGCGTCACGCCCACGGCGCTGGCGCGCCGCTCGCCCAGGCGCTGATCCGCCCGATCAGCCGGCCTCGCCCGCGCCGCCCGGCGCGACCCCGCCTCCGCCGTCGCCCCCGCCCTCGCCCAGGCGGGCCAGCTTGTCGGGGTTGCGCACGATGTAGACGTTCGTCGCCGCGCCGTGCTCGTCGTAGGCGAACGACACGCAGCCCACGGCCGAACCGTCCTTCCACAGGACGACGCCCCGGCCCCCGTTGATGTCCGTCGCCTCCCACGTGTAGTCGCCCCAGTACGCGTGGAGGGCGCGGCCGACGAACTCGAGCACCTCGGCCTTGCCCCGCAGGACCTCGCGCAGGGTCGGCACCTTGCCGCCCCCGTCGGCGCAGAGCTCGACCTCGTCCGAGAGCAGCGCCGACAGCTGCTCCGTTCCGCCGCTCGCCACGGCCGTCTGGAAGGCGGCGAGCAGCTGCTCCTGCCGGTCCAGCGGGGTGGTGTGCCGCACCTTCGATTGCGCCACGTTGGCGCGCGCCCGCGAGACAAGCTTGCGGCACGTGGTCTCCTGGAGGCCGAGCGTCGCCGCGATCTCCGGGTAGGACACGTCGAACACCTCGTGGAGCAGGTACGCCGCCCGCTCCTTCGGGGTGAGGCGCTCGAGCACCAGCAGGAACGCCGTCTGGAGCGACGCCGCGAGCGACAGCCGCTCGCCAGGCTCGCCCGCGGTCGACGCGTGGATCGGCTCTGGCAGCCAGGCTCCCACGTAGTCGACACGGGCGTTGCGGGCGGCCCGCAGGAGATCGATGCACCGGCGCGTGCACAGGGTCGTGAGCCACGAGGCCGGGTTCTCGATCGCGCTCCTGTCGGCGCTCTGCCATTTCAGGAACGTGTCCTGCACCGCGTCCTCGGCCTCCGCGCGCGAGCCGAGGATGCGGTAGGCGAGGCCGAGGAGCATGGGCCTCGTGGCCTCGAACGCCGCGACGTCGTCCTCCTGGGTCATCTCAGTGCCTCGACACCTGGATGCGGTTCCACAGGTTGATCATGGCGACGGCGGAGGTCAGGACGCCGATCTCCTGCTCGGAGAAGTGCTCCCGCAGTCGCGTGCGCAAGGCCGCATAGTCGGTCCGACGATCGAGGACGGTCAGCGCTTCGGTCCAGGCGAGCGCGGCCCGCTCGCGCTCGCTGAAATCGCTGACGTGCTCCCACACGACCACCCGGTCCAGCCGCTCGTTCGTCTCGCCGTCCTGGCGCGCCTCCCGCGTGTGCATCTTCACGCAGAAGGCGCACTGGTTGATCTGCGACGCGCGCAGCTGCACGAGGTGGATGATCTTCCTGTCGAAGCCGTGCTTGTCCATCGCCTTGTGCACGCCGGCCAGCGCCTGCAGCACGTCCGGGATCTCCTGCTCGTATTTCACAGCGGTTCTGTCGCTCACGGTGGTTCTCCTTGTCCGGGGCCCGCGGGCCCCTCCACCTGACGACGATCCAGCCTCCCCGCCTGTGACGCCTGGGCGACCCGGCGCTCGCTCAGCGCAATTTTTCATATCACAAGAATTTTACAGCGCACAACCGACTCGCGGCGAGGGGCGCGCCGCGCGCTCAGGCGGCGATCACGACCGCCCGGGGCTTCCTCGGGTGCACCTTCACCGGCACGACGCGCCCGGGGCTCAGCATCATGAGCTCGGTGTGCGCGATCCAGTCGATCGTGACCTCGTAGGGCGCCCCGTCGCGCGGCAGGACGCGGAGGTGCAGCCGGCTGACGGGGTTGCCGTCGTACTCCTTCTTCGTGAAGTCGCGGCCATTGCCCCGACATTCCCGCGGGCCGCGTGCAGCGAGCTGCACCGCGGGAGGCCGAGTGTGGCAGCATGCGGGCCGGAGGAGACCCGCCTTGCGACTCGGGATCGATTTTGGGACCACGCGGACCGTGGTCGCGTGCTGCGACCGCGGGAACTACCCCGTCATCAGCTTCCAGGACACGGCGGGGGACCCCGTGGACTTCTACCCCTCCGTGGCGGCCGAGCGGCAGGGGGAGCTCCGGTTCGGCTTCGACGCCCTCGCGGTCGCCTCGGACCCGGAGTGGACCGTGCTCCGCTCGTTCAAGCGCGTGCTCTCGGGCCCGCGCGCGTCGCCCGACTTCGAGGTCGAGATCGGCGGGACGAAGCTCCGGGTGCTCGATCTCCTCACCCTGTTCCTGAGGTCGCTCCGCGACGCCGTGCTGCACCGGTCGAACCGGCCCAAGAAGAAGGACGACGACGGGCGCCTCATCTGCGTCGTGGCGACCCCGGCGAACGCGCACGGGACGCAGCGCTTCGTGACGCTCGACGCCTTCCGCCGCGCCGGCTTCGAGGTCATCGCGCTCCTGAACGAGCCCTCGGCCGCCGGCTTCGAGTACACGCACCGCTACCGCAGCACCATCACGTCGAAGCGCGAGCACATCGTCGTGTACGACCTCGGGGGCGGCACGTTCGACGCCTCGCTGGTCCACATGACCGGGCGGAGCCACGACGCCGTTACGACCGCGGGGCTGAACCACCTCGGCGGCGACGACTTCGACGCCGCGCTGAGCGAGATGGCGCTCGCCGCGGCCAAGATCGAGCGCGAGGCGCTGCCGGCGCGCGCGCTCGCGGCGCTCGCGGACCAGTGCCGCGAGGCGAAGGAGCGCCTCAACCCGAACTCCCGGCGGATCGTGATCGATCTGGAGGCGTGCCTCGGCGAGCTCGCGCCCGCGCACGAGGTGACGATCTCGGCCTCCGACTTCTACGACCGGTGCGTGCCGCTCGTGGAGGCGACGATCACCGCGATGCAGCCGGTGATCGCGCGCCTCGACGCCGGCGCGGGCGAGGCGCTCGCCGACATCGCGGGGATCTACGTCGTCGGCGGCGCGAGCTCGCTGCCCGTCGTCGCGCGGACGCTGCGCGAGCGCTTCGGGCGCCGCGTCCATCGCTCCCCCTACCCCTCAGCGGCGATCGCGATGGGGCTCGCCATCGCCGTCGACGAGGACGCGGGCTTCGAGCTGTCCGACCGGCTGTCGCGCCACTTCGGGGTGTTCCGGGAGAGCAGCGGCGGGGAGGAGGTGGTGTTCGACCCGATCTTCGACCGGGAGGCGCGCGTCCCGTCGAGCCACGAGGCGCCGGTGGTCTCGCGGCGCGTGTACCGCGCGGCGCACAACGTCGGCCGCTACCGGTTCGTCGAGTGCGCCGCGCTCGACCGGCTCGGCGTGCCCCACGGCGACATCACGGCGTTCAACGAGGTCGTGTTCCCCTTCGACCGGCGGCTCCGCGAGCGCGCCGCCGAGATCGCCGCCGTGCCGGTGCAGCGCATGACCAACGAGGGGCCGCTGATCGAGGAGCAGTACGCGATCACCTCGCACGGCATCGTCGAGGTGACGATCACCGACGTCGAGGCGGGCTACCAGCGCGTCTATCAGGTCGGCGCGTGACCGCGCCGGCCGCGGCCTGGAGGCATCCGCGCTGATCTCGGCCGCGCGCGCCGCGCCCTCGCTGGACGGCGCCGCGCTACCGGGGCAGCGCCTCGGGCGAGGATCGCCATCTGAAGCGGCCTCGCCCGCGATCCTCCGACGTCACGCGCGTCACGCGCGTCACGCGAGGAGCCGGCGCAGCGCCTCGATCACGGCCGGCAGGGTCGCCAGCGCCCCGAGCGTCGTCACGACCGCGGTGGCTGCGGCGAACTGGCCGTCGCAGCCGTACCGCGCGGCGACGATGACGGACACCATGGAGGTCGGCATGGCCGACTGCAGCACCGCCACTTCGGACACCGGCCGCCGGAGGCCGAGCGCGACCGCGGCGCCGAGCGCGACCGCCGGGGCCACGAGCAGCTTCACCGCGGCGACGGCGACGAGCGGCCGCACGCGGCCGCGCAGCGAGCGCAGGTCGAGGCTCAGGCCGAGCGCGAGGAACACGAGCGTGGGGGTCGCGCTCCCGAGCGCGTCGAGCGCGCGCTCCACCCACGTCGGCAAGGGGATCGGCAGCGCGTAAAGCGCGAGCCCGGCGGCGATCGACAGCACGTTGGGGTGCAGGATCACCCGGAGCAAGCTCCGCGCGTCCACGTCGCCGCCCGCGCCCATGCGCGCGGCGAGCGCGACGCCGAAGGTCCAGAGCATCAGCATCGTGACGATGCTGTCGACGAGGATCGCCGTCCCCGCCGCGTCGCCCGCCCGCCCGTAGAGGGTGAGCACGACGGGGACGCCGAGGAACCCGGTGTTGGAGAAGCTGCCGACGAGGCCCGCGGCGCCCTGCGTGGCGCGCGGGAGCCCGAGGGCGCGCGCGACCGCGACGCCCGCGAGGGCGCACGCGAAGAGCGCGATCGTCGATGCGGCGACGGCGCCCCACGCGCCGTGTCCGATGCCGGAGCGGCGCAGCACGGAGACGATCAGCGCCGGCGTGGTCACGTCGATGACAAGCCGGTTCAGGGCTGCCGCGTCCGCCTGGCCGCCGCGGCCGAGCGCGCGCAGCAGCACGCCGACCCCGAGCACCGCGAAGAGGGCGAGGAGCTGCGAGATCAGGTCGCCCGACGGCACGGGCGGCATGTAGCTCCGCGGCGCGCGGCGTCCAGCGCTCGCGTCTCCAGGGCTCTCGTCGATCGAGCGGCTCGCGTCACGGCGCGCGCCCTCCCGGACTCCCGGTCGGCGACCGCGGCGCAGCGCCGTCGTCGGCCGCGGCAGGGCAGCTCTCCGCGGTCTCGCCGCTGCAGCACTCGGCCTGATTGGCGCCGAACATCGGGCAGCGGCCGTTCACGCAGGCGGCGTGGCCATGGATGTAAGCGAGCGGTGAAGTGCAGAGCCGGCAGCGCACCGCGGCGGACTATAGCCGGCCGGCGACCGGCGGAACAGCAGAGGAAAGGGCGCCAAGGACGCCGAGAGAGCGCTGCTCCCTGGCGTCCTTGGCGTCTCGGCGGGCGGCTCTCCCGAGGCTCAGGGCACGAGGTCCTGCACCGCCTGCACGACGGCCTGCGGATTCATGCCCAGCCGGTCCATCACGATGTCGCCGGGGGCGCTCGTGCCGTAGCGGTCGATCCCGAGGGCGAGCCCCTTGGAGCCCACCCACTGGTGCCAGCCGAAGGTGACGCCGGCCTCGATGGAGACGCGCCGCGTGCACGCCGCGGGCAGCACGGCCTCGCGGTAGCCGCGGTCCTGGCGCGCGAACCGCTCGACGCACGGCATCGAGACGACGCGGACGCCGGGGCCGATCCGCTTGGCGGCCTCGACCGCGTGCTGCACCTCGCTGCCCGTGGCGATGAGGATCGTCTCGAGCGCCGCCGTCTCCTTGACGAGGACGTAGGCGCCGCGCCGGACGCCCTCGCGCTTCGCGGCGGCGTCGCCCGGCAGCATCGGGACGGCCTGCCGCGTGAGCGCGAGGACCGTCGGCCCGTCGGTGCGCTCCAGCGCGGCGATCCAGGCGCCGGCCGTCTCCTCGGCGTCCGCCGGCCGGATGACGTCGAGATCGACGATGGCGCGCAGCCCGGCGACGGTCTCGACGGGCTGGTGCGTCGGCCCGTCCTCGCCCACGCCCACCGAGTCGTGCGTGAAGATGTAGATGACCGGCAGGTGCGACAGCGCGGCCAGGCGGATGCTCGGCCGCAGGTAGTCCGCGAACACGAGGAACGTGGCGCCGCTCGGGCGCAGGCCGCCGTGGTAGGCGATGCCGTTCAGGATCGCCCCCATGCCGTGCTCGCGGATGCCCGCGCGGATGTTCCGGCCGCCGGGGTGCTCCGGATCGAAGTCGGTGCTCGACGCGATGTAGTTGAACGTCGAGCCGTAGAGATCCGCGCTCGATCCGATGAGCGCGGGCACCGCCTCGGCGACGGCCTGCAGCACGGTCTCGCCGGCCTTGCGCGTGGCGACCTTGGTGCCGGCGGCGAAGGCGGGGACGCGCGCGTCGAGATCGGCGGGCACCTTCCGCGAGGTGCCCTCGTCGAGCTTCTGCGCGAGCTCCGGGTTCTTCGCGCGCCAGGCCTGGAAGGTCGACTCCCACGCCGCGCGCGCCTTGCCGAGCTCTTCCTTGCGCTTCGCGAAGAACTGCTTGACCTCCTCGCTCACGTAGAAGTGCTCCGGCGGGAGCCCCAGGTTCTTGCGCGCCTGGTCCACGAACTTGGCGCCGCCCTCGCCGTGCGCCTTCTGCGTCCCGGCGACCTCGGGGATCCCCTTGCCGATCAGGGTGTGGGCCACGACGAACTTCGGCTTGCCGCTCTTCGACGCCCGCGCCTGGCCGAGCACCCGGTGGACGGCCTGCAGATCGTTGCCCTGCTCGATGTGGAGCACCTCGAAGCCGTAGGCCTCGAAGCGCTTGGACGTGTCCTCGCTCTGGGTCTTCACGGCCATGGCGTCGAGGGTGACGTCGTTGGCGTCGTAGATGAGGATCAGGTTGTCGAGCTTGAAGTGTCCCGCGAAGGCGGCCGCCTCGGCGGCCACGCCCTCCTGGAGGCAGCCGTCGCCGGCGAGGCACCAGACGGTGAGATCGAAGATCGTGTGCTCCTGGGTGTTGTAGCGGGCGGCCAGCATCTTGGCGGCCACCGCGTGCCCCACCGCGTTGCCCACGCCCTGACCGAGCGGGCCCGTCGTCGCCTCGACGCCCTCGGTGTAGTGGTACTCCGGGTGGCCGGGCGTCTTCGACTCCCACTGCCGGAAGCGGCGGATGTCGTCGATGGACACCGGGTAGCCCGAGAGGTGCAGCCAGCCGTACAGGAACATGCTGCCGTGGCCGGCGGACAGGACGAAGCGGTCGCGGTTCAGCCAGTGCGGTTCGCTCGGGTCGTGACGGAGGAGGTCGCCATAGAGAGCGGCCCCGATCTCGGCGGCCCCGAGCGGCAGGCCGAGGTGACCGGAGGAGCAGGCGTGGACGGCGTCCATGGCGAGGCCGCGGGCCATCGTGCACGCGGCGGCGAGCTTGGCGAAATCAGGCATGGCGCGCACTCTAACCTACTTCGTCAAGAAGCGCGCCCTTTCGCTCACCCTGCCCTCCCTCCCCCGGCCGAGCGGCGTCTGGTCTGCCTGGAGGGCTCCTCGGCGCGCGCTCGAAGTCCGCGCTTTCTCGGGATGCGCGGGGATCGCGGATCGCCAGCTTGGTCAGGCTGGAAGTGTGCAGCGGTGCGCGCGATCCGACCCAGGTTGGCCGACCCGACCCACGTTGGCCGACCCGACCCAGGTTGGCCGACCCGACCCAGGTTGGCCGGGCCGACCCGACCCAGGTTGGCCGACCCGACCCAGGTTGGCCGACCCGACCCAGGTTGGCCGACCCGACCCAGGTTGGCCGACCCGACCCAGGTTGGCCGACCCGACCCAGGTTGGCCGACCCGACCCAGGTTGGCCGACCCGACCCAGGTTGGCAGGACGGCGCGGGTGGGATGGCGCAGCGAGCGCCGGCTCCGGCGTCGTGGGAGCTCGCGGACACCGGGATCCGTCACCCCTGACGCAAGCGCGATCGCGTACGTCAGGGAGCTAGGACCGTCACAAAGCCGTCCCTGCCTGCGGCGGTGAGCGGGCCGGCGCCGAAGTCGACTGTACCCGTGAAGTCGCCGACGAGCACGAGTCGGTCGTCGTGATAGGTCGCCAGGCCTCGAATCGTGGCCGGCGTGCCCGTGAACGTGCGGCGCCAGAGCTCCGCGCCGGAAGCATCGAGCTTGACGATCGACCCTTCTCCCAGGACGATGACGTTCCCGGCGGAGTCCGCGAACACGGCGTCACTCGGTGCCTCTCGGTGCCAGATGTAGTCGCCGAGCGGGCTCATCTTCACCACGAAGTGCGTCCCGGCGGGGATTGGTCCACCGCCCAGATCCAGATTTCCCAGGCTGCGGCCCACGATCAGGAGATTGTCCTCGGGATCGACGGCGATATCCTTTGCCTCGCCACCGTCGTCCCAGGCGTCCGGTCCGGACACGACCTTTCGCCAGAGCACGGTGCCCGCAGGGACCCGCTTCTCGACGCGGAAGGCGTAGTCGCAGGGACATGTCCCCGCGCCCGACGAGTGCGCCACGGCCACCAGAACGTTGCCGGCGCTGTCCATGGCGACGCCGCCTGGAGAGCTGACGAACGTCCGATGGGTAAACCCCCACATGTACTCGCCCGCCGCGTTGTACGTCAAGAAGCTCATGCCGTCATCGACGGAGCTCGGGTAGGCGAGCAGTGCAGCGGAGTTGCCCGCGGCATCGACTGCGATGTCTCGTAGGTTGACCGAGAACGCGCCGGTCGGGACGATGTGCCCGCGGCTCCAGAGGTGGTTCCCGTCCGGATCGAGCTTGACCAAGAAGACGGCGCTCGTGGAGAAATCATAGTTCCAGGGGAGCGGGCCGCCGCCGAAGTCGACGGGCGGCGGACCGTCGAAGAAGGCGCCGCCATAATCCCCGCCGAGGAGGATGTTGCCGCTCGCGTCGAGCGCGATCTTGGTTCCTGATTCCCCGTAATCGCTGCTGCCGAATCGCCTGCTCCATATCGCATGGCCTGCCGGGTCGAGCTTGAGCAAGAACACGTCGTTGGCTCCTGCGCTCACGAGCGGCCCCGCGCCGAAATCGACCGTCCCCTCGAACCAGCCCGTCACATAGAGATTGCCCGCGGCGTCGGTGGCGACGGCGTACGCGGCGTCGCTGCCAGCGCCGCCCAGACCGGCGGACCACAGCGGCACAGGCGCGCATTGCCCGACGCCATCGCAGTCCTCGTCGGCGTTCGTGGCGCAGTCTTCGGCCGATGGCGTGACCTCGCCGGTGCACGAGCCATAGCCAGAGCCGTCTGGCAGGCAGGTTTGGACGCCGGCGGTGCAGAGCCCTACCCCTTGCGTCCCGGGGCCCCCCGAGTAGCAGCTCAGCTGTGACCCCGGCACGCAAACAGCTGTGCCGCCGCCGCCGCCGGTCGCCGGCTCTCCGCCGCCGCCGCCGCCGCCAGTCGCCGGTTCTCCTCCGCCGCCGCCGATGCCGCCCTGGCCGCCGCCGCCGGTCGCCGGCTCTCCTCCGCCGCCGCCGATGCCGCCCTGGCCGCCGCCGCCGGTCGCCGGCTCTCCTCCGCCGCCGCCGCCGGTCGCCGGCTCTCCTCCGCCGCCCGTTGCCGGCTCTCCGCCGCCGCCGCCGCCGCCCGTCGCCGGCTCGCCGCCGCCGATGCCGCCCTGGCCGCCGCCGCCCGTCGCCGGCTCTCCGCCGCCGCCGCCGCCGCCCCCCACTTCGATCGTGCAGCCGATCGCCAGCATCATTCTTAGCATCGCGGCCCCGCTGAGCCCATGCCATACCCCGGTGCCTTTGTATCCCATGCGCTCCATCTTTCGCTGATTGGCAACAGATATCCCGAGCGCTACCCCGCTCCTGGACGCGGGCGGAGCTCAGGCGACGAGGTGCTAGATGCCGCGACGCGCGTGCGCATTCACCCCGGAGAACTCAGGCGACGATGTGCTAGATGCCGCGACGCGCGCGCGCATTCACCCCGGAGAACAGTACGGCCCGAGGATCCGGCGCGGGCTTCTGCCGATATCGACGAGCGCTCCAGAAGCCGCACGAACGTCGCGGATGGCTCCTGCATCAGGGGGTCGCAGCGCCGTCTGCTCGCGCCCCCGCGCCCCAACCTGACGCGCTCAATCCCGGTCACGACGACGGCACGCAGGCGATGAACCCGCACGTCGACCTGCCCGAGCTCCGCGTCGTGGTCGGGCTGAACGGGCCTGATACCCAGGGCTGGGACCTCGCGATCGCGTCCCGCGAGCGCCCGCTGGACGAATGGGGCGAGTTCGTCCCGCTCGCCGAGCTGAACGACGCGGGCGACCAGCTGGCGCCCTTCCTGTTCGATGATGGCCGGCAGATCCTGTTCCGTTCAGGGGACGACCTGTACTGGGCGCGACGGCCGGGGACCAACGACACCTTCGAACCGCCGCAGCCGCTGGAGGAGGTGAACGTTCCCGACGCGCGCGAGAACGATCCCTACCTGTCGCCGGACGGGTCCATCCTCTTCTTCTCCTCGGAGCGCTCCGGCGGGACCGACATCTACGAAACACGCCGCATCGCACCATGAACAGACGCCTGCCCTCAACCCGGTCCGGCTTCACCTCACCCCATTTCCGCCACAGCGAGAGACCCAGAAGCGTTTGAAGAGAACCAGACCGAGCGGGACCCCGCGAGCATGGCACTCGACCCATTCTCTATCCCGCTCGTACCCACGGCATCGTTCGCGGTCGGCTGCGGGACGCGGCGATGCGGCGATCCCCTGATTCGTCGAGGCCCACCCGCCCCTCGATCGGCTCATGGGGTCGAGCGCTCTCGCACCCACCTTGACCCACGCCATCGATCAGCCGATCTTTGCGGCGGCCACACGCGACGGCAATGAGGCCGCGCTGGGCGTCCGAACCGCCTCGGCACGGACCACGCCGAGGTCAGCCGGCAGCAGCGCCGACGTGACCGACGTGTGACCGACGTGGGCGTGCGTGCATGATGGGACGCCCGGTGTGGCTCAGCCTACCCCCGCCCAATCGCCCGCCGCCTACAGCCTACAAAAGACGTGTTAACGCCGGCCATCCCATGGTACGAACGTCAAGATGCCAGAAAGATGCCTTCCGTGACAGAGATGCCAGCTCACCGCGCGTGCGTTTGCTCGCTCGCCGTCCGGCGGGACACGCCGGCCAAGCCCAGGAGGCGCCTTCGGGCCCCCTGAGACTGGCAGACACCTATGCAAGCGCAAGAATCTCGGCCCGCCGGGCTCGTCCTCATCGTGGACGACAGCGCGGACAACCTGAACGTGCTGTCGGACGCGCTCATCTCCGATGGGCTGGAGGTCGCCGTCGCGTGCGACGGCGAGGAGGCGATCGAGCTGGCCTGCCTGACTCAGCCAGATCTCATCTTGCTCGACGCGCTGATGCCTGGCCTCAGCGGGTTCGAGACGTGCCAGCGCATCAAGGCCGACCCGGCGACGCGGAGCATCCCCGTCGTCTTCATGACGGCGCTCGCCGAAGCGAAGTTCAGGATCCAGGGCTTCCGCGTGGGCGCCGTGGACTACGTGACCAAGCCGTTCGAGAAGACCGAGCTCCTCGCGCGGGTGCACACGCAGATCTCGCTCCGGCGCGCGACGCGGGCCGTCGAGGAGCAGAATCGGAGGCTCTCGGAGGAGATCCGGGAGCGCGCCAGGGCCGAGGAGGCGCTGGCGGACGCCGTGCAAACGCTGCGCGACACGAACGCTCGGCTCTCCGACCAGCTGCTCCAGAGCGAGCGCGCCGAAGCCGCGAGGGCCGCGCTGCAAGACCAGATCATCGCGGCCCAGCGGGAGCGGCTCCTCGAGCTCTCCGCCCCGCTCATCCCGATCATCGATGGCATCCTCGTGATGCCCCTCGTCGGCACGGTGGACGTCGAGCGCGCCAGGCAGGCGGTCGAGACCGCGCTCCACGGCGCGAGCGAGCGCGGGGCGGACCACCTCATCATTGACATCACCGGCGTCAGATCGGTAGATGAGACGGTCGCCCACATGCTCGTGCAAGCGGCGAAGGGGCTGTCGCTGCTCGGCACGCGAACGGTCGTCACCGGCATCCGCGCCGAGGCGGCGCAGACGCTCGTGCGGCTCGACCTGCACCTCGATCACGTCGTGACCAAGGCCACCCTGCAGTCGGGCGTGGAGCACGCGCTGCGGACGCGCGGCCGTCGTCGACGCGCGCGCGAGCTCTGATGTCCTGATGAATCGTCGTTCCCCGGCATCTCCGCCGGACCTGAAGAGGAGCTGAACCGGGATGGATCTCAGAGACTACGCTGTGGGGGAGGTGCTGCACGAAGGGACCGAGACCCGCGTGTGCCGCGCGGTCCATCGCCCCTCGGGCGACAGGGTGGTGCTCAAGCTCCCTGCGACGCCCGAGCCGAGCTCGCGCGTGACGGGGCGCCTCCTGCATGAGCATCAGATCCTGACGCAGCTCGGGGCGGTGCCCGGGGTGCCGCGGGCGCGGGAGCTCGTGCAGCAGGGCGGCGCGGTCGGCCTGGCGCTCGAGGACCCCGGCCTCCGGTCGCTGGATCGCGTCCTCGCCGAGCGAGGGCGCTTGCCGGTGGACGCGGGGCTGAGGCTCGGCGCGCTCCTCGCGCGGGTCCTCGAGGCCGTGCACGCGGCGGGCGTGACCCACAAGGACGTCAAGCCGCAGAACGTCCTCGTCGATGCGGCGTACTCGCAGGTCAAGCTGCTCGACTTCGGCATCGCCTCGTCGCTGCCGCTGGAGGCGACGGCGGCGAGCATCCCCGAAGGGCTCGAGGGGACGCTCGCGTACATGTCGCCGGAGCAGACGGGCCGCACGGCGCGGGCGATCGACGCGCGCACCGACCTGTACTCGCTCGGCGTGACGCTCTTCGAGGCGCTCTCGGGTCGGCTGCCGTTCACCGATCGCGACCCCCTCTCGCTGGTGCACGCGCACCTGGCCAGGGAGCCGCCCGCCCTCGACGAGGTCGCCCCGGAGGTGCCCCCGGGCGTCGCGGCCATCGCGGGAAGGCTCCTGGCGAAGAACCCCGACCGGCGGTACCAGACGGCCCGGGGCGCAGCGGAAGACCTGGAGCGCGCGCTCCGCCTGTGGCGCGAGCGCGGCGCGGTGGAGCGGTTCCCGCTCGGGAGCAGGGATTTCTCGCACAAGCTGCGGCTGCCCGACGTCCTCGTCGGGCGAGAGCGCGAGCGCGAGCGCCTCGGCGCGTGCTTCGCCCGCGCCGCCGAGGGCGCGGCGGAGCTCGTGCTCATCGGCGGGCCGTCCGGCATCGGCAAGACGGCGCTGGTGCGCACCGTCTACGGGGACATCGCGGCCCGAGGGCGCGGCCTCTTGATCTCGGGCAAGCACGACCAGCTCGCGCGGTCGACGCCGTACGCGGCCATGGCGCAGGCGTTCGGGGCGCTCATGCAGCAGTGGCTGGCGAGCCCGAAGCCGGTGCTCAGCGCGTGGCGGGAGCGCATCGAGGCCGACGTCGGCGAGAACGCGCGGCTCATCGCCGACGTGGTGCCGGAGCTCGACCGGATCATGGGCGAGCTCGCGCCGGTGCCGCCGGTGCAGGGCGATCAGGTGCTCGCCCGCCAGCGGCTCACCTGGCTCGACTTCGTGCGGGCGGTCACGGCGCCGAACGCGCCGCTCGTGATGTTCCTCGACGACATGCAGTGGGCCGACAGCGCCACGCTCGAGATCCTGAAGACGCTGCTCACCGACGCGGAGCGCGGCGATCTCCTGGTGATCGCGGCCTACCGCGACAACGAGGCGCCCCCCGAGCACCCGCTGTGGAGGCTCGTCTCGTCGGTGGAAGAGAGCGGAGCGAGGGTGTCGAGGATGTCGGTGCGCCCCCTGTCGGAGGCGCACGTGCAAGCGTGGGCGGCGCGGGCGCTCGACAGCGAGGTGACGGGGGTCGAGCCGCTCTCCCGGGTGCTGTGGCACAAGACCCGAGGAAACCCGTTCTTCATGGAGCAACTGCTGCTCTCGCTGCACAAGCAGGGCAAGGTGGTCCGCGACCCGGAGAGCGGCGCGTGGCGCTGGGAGCAAAAGGACCTGGAGCAGGCGCAGATCACCGACAACGTCGTGGCCTTCCTGACGGACAAGGTGCGCGAGATGCCCGAGGCGACCCAGCAGCTCCTGGGGCTCGCGGCGTGCGCGGGGCACACGTTCCACCTCCACGATCTGGAGCGGCTCAGCGGGTGGGAGCGCGCCCGGGTGACCGGAGCGCTGTGGCCCGCGCTGCAGGAGGAGCTCCTGGTGCCGGCCGACGGAGCCTACCGGACGGCGCAGGCGCTGGGGCAGAGCGGAGAAGGCGCGCCGGACGCGGAATACCGCTTCTTGCACGACCGCGTGCAACAGGCGAGCTACGAGCGCGCCTCGCCGGAGCAGCGCGTCCTGGCGCACCTGGAGATCGGCCGGCGGCTCTGGGCGCGGCACCGGGCGCAGGGCGGCACACCGCAGCAGCTCCTGGAGCTGGTGCGGCACCTGAACCTGGGCGCGGCGCGGATGGACGCCGAGGACGAGCGCGCGTCGCTCGCGCGCCTGAACCTCGAGGCCGCCCGCGCCGCGAAGGCGGCGAGCTCGCACCGGCTCCTCGCCAGCCTCGCCGAGGCGGGGCAGGCGCTGCTCGGCGACGACGCGTGGCGCGAGCACCCGGCGCTGTCCGCGGAGCTCGCGCTGGAGCGGCTCGAGGCCGCCTTCCTGATGCGGGAGTTCGACGACGTCGAGGCGCGGTCCGCACGGCTGCTCGCGATGCCCCTGCCGGCGCTGGCCAGGCTCTCGGTGCAGGAGCTCCGCGTCCGCTGCATCCAGGCAGCAGGCCAGTTCGCGCGCGGGGTGGAGCTGGGGCTCGCCGCGCTCGCGGAGCAGGACGTCGTGTTTCCGGACACCGACGAGGCCCGCCGCGCCGCGCTCCTCGAGGAGTCCGCCGAGCTGGATCGATGGTTCGAGGGCGACCCGGAGGCGTTCGACCGGATGCCCCCCGATCCATCGCCGGCGCACGTGCTCGTCGACGCGCTGACGATGCACCTGATGGTCTGCGCGGCGATCGGCGGCCAGCCGATCCTGTCCGCGCTCGTGATCGTCCGCGCGGTGCACCGGGTGCGGCGGCAGGGCGTGCTCACGCCGGTCTCTCCCTTCATCATCGTCTGTTTCGCCAACGTGTGGTCGCTCACCACGGGGCTCTATCGCCGCGCCGCGAGCTGGGTCGGGCCTGGCGTGCGCGCGGCCGAGCGCGTGGCGTCCCCCTTCCTCGCAGAGTGCCTGTCCTTCGAGGGCCAGTACACGGCCTACGTCCGCCCCGCGGACGAGATGGCGCCCATCTTCGAGCGGACCTGCGCGACCGGCCTGAAGGTCGGCTCGTTCCAGGGGGCGAGCTGGGGGCTCGAAGGCGACCTGTTCTACTACCGGGTGTGGCGCGGCCAGCCGCTCGGCCAGATCGAGGCGCACCGCGCGGCCCGCTGGGGGCTGATGCAGCGCGCGGGCACCGCGCTCGGGACCCACTATTTCGAGGCGGTCGCCTCGTGGTGCGGCCTCCTGTCGACCGCGGACGGCGCGGGGAGGCTCCGCTCGGAAGAGCCGTTTTCACGAGGGTCCCGCTCCCTCCTGGCCGACGGGGACGTGATGGCGGCCGAGCTCGCGCGCATCCTCGAGGCCCACCTGTTCCTCGCCGCGGGCGCCGCTCCGATGGCGCTCGCGCGAGCTCGGGAGGCCGAGCAGTTCCGCATGTCCATCTTCGGCTTTCCGC
The DNA here is from genome assembly GCF_051526825.1 of Sorangium sp. So ce185. Taxonomy (NCBI): domain Bacteria; kingdom Pseudomonadati; phylum Myxococcota; order Polyangiales; family Polyangiaceae; genus Sorangium; species Sorangium sp. So ce185. The sequence goes on from NZ_CP150316.1 coordinate 6,472,403, forward strand.
CGGTGACCGACGTGCCGCTCTGGCTCGCGCTCGCGGCCGCGCGGTGCTGGCTGGAGGTCACCGACGCGGAGGAGCGGGCCAGGCTCCGCGAGCACATCGAGCACGGCCTCGCGCGACTCCGGTATTTCGCCGAGGGGAGCGCGGACAACTTCCTCCACAAGCTGCGCCTCCTCGAGGCGGAGCACGCCCGCGTGCAAGGCAAGACCGACGAGGCCATGGCCAGGTACGACGAGGCCATCGAGCTCGCGCGCGGGCAGCGATTCCTGCACATCGAGGCGCTCGCGGCCCAGCTCTCCGCCGAGTTCCACCTGGAGGCGGGCAGGCGCCGCATCGGCGCGCTGTACCTGCGCGAGGCCCGGGACGCCTATCTCCGCTGGGGCGCGCACGCCGTCGTCGCCCACCTGGAGGCGAGGTGGCCCGCCCTGCTGCGCGCGCCGGCTCAGCCCTCGGCCGCGGAGCGCCGCCTCACGACGGGCGTCTCCACGCTGACCACCACCGGCGTCGCCGGCGGCGCGCAGCTCGACGTGAACACCGCGGTGCGCGCGGCGCGGGCGCTGTCGAGCGAGCTCGACCCCGAGCGGGTCGTCGGCCGGCTGATGGAGCTCGTGCTGGAGAGCGCCGGGGCGCAGCGCGGCGCCCTCTTGCTGGCCGAGGGCGAGGAGCTCTCGCTGGTGGCGCGGCTCTCGGTGCACGGAGGCCGGATCGAGACGGGCCTGTCCGAGCCGCTCTCGCAGAGCGCGGACATCGCGAGGACGGTCGTGAACTACGTCGCGCGCACGAGCGAGCCGGTCGTGGCCGACGACGCCCGGGCCGACGCGCGCTTCGCGGCCGATCCGTACCTCGCCGCGCACCCCGTCCTCTCGCTCCTCTCGCTGCCGCTCTCGCATCGAGGGCGGCTCCTCGGCGTGCTCTACCTCGAGCACCGCGAGGTGCCCGCGGCGTTCCCCGAGCGGCGGGTGGAGCTCCTGTCGATGCTCGCCGCGCAGGCCGCGATCGCCGTGGAGAACGCCCTCCTCTACCGGGACCTCGAGGCCAAGATCAAGGAGCGCACCGCCGAGCTCCGCGTCGCCAAGGAGGCGGCGGAGCGCGCCAGCCAGGCCAAGAGCGACTTTCTCTCCAGCATGAGCCACGAGCTGCGCACGCCGCTCAACGGCATCATCGGCTACGCGCAGATCCTGGAGCGGACGCCCGAGCTCCCGCCGGCGTGGCGGGACGGGCTGAGCGTCATCCAGAAATCGAGCCAGCACCTGCTCTCGCTCATCAACGACCTGCTGCAGCTGGCCAAGATCGAGGCGGGCAAGATGGACGCCGTCGTGACGGTGGTCCGGTTGCCTGCGCTCGTGCAGATGGTCGTCGACCTGTGCCGCGTGCGCGCCGAGGCCAAGGGGATCGCGTTCACCCACGAGCTGCGCGGCCCGGCGCTCGAGGCCGTCCGCGCCGACGAGAAGCGGCTGACGCAGGTGCTCTTGAACCTCCTCGGCAACGCCATCAAGTTCACCGAGCGCGGAGGCGTGCTCTTCCGGGTCGACGTGCTGGACGAGCGCGTCCCCGCGGGGCGGATGGTGCGCTTCCGCGTCGAGGACACCGGTCCCGGGATCGCCGCGGAGCACCTGTCGCGCATCTTCGAGCCCTTCGAGCAGGTGGGCGAGCAGGGCGCGAGGAGCGAGGGCACCGGGCTCGGCCTCGCCATCACGAGGAAGCTGGTCGAGCAGCTGGGCGGGGCGATCGAGGTGCAGAGCGAGGTCGGCGAGGGCAGCGCGTTCACCGTGACGCTCCCGCTCGCCGAGGCGCGACCCGCGGAGCAGGCGGCGAGCCCGGGCGAGGCCCGGCGGTGGGACGCGATCGTCGGCTATCGGGGGGAGCGCCGCACGATCCTGATCGTCGACGACAACCCCCAGAATCGCGCCGTGGTGCGCGGGCTCCTCGGCCCGCTCGGCTTCGAGCTGTGCGAAGCGGACGGCGGCGAAGCGGCGCTGCGCGTGGCCGCCGAGCGCGCGCCGGCGCTCATCCTGATGGACGTGTACATGCGGGGCATGGGCGGCTGCGAGGCCACGCGCCGCCTCCGGCGCATGCCCGAGCTCCGGGGCGTCGCCATCCTGGCCTCGTCGGCGAGCGTCGCCGAGGCCGAGCAGCAGAAGTGCGCCGCTGCCGGCTGCGACGACTTCCTCCCCAAGCCGATCCAGGCGGGCGCCCTCCTCGACAAGATATCGCGCCTCCTCGGCGTCGAGTGGCTCCGCCGCGACGAGGCGCCCGCGCAGGGCTCGCCGGCCGAGCGGGCCGCCGACGGCGACGGCGACGGCGGGCGCCTCACGCCGCCCTCGGCCGACGACCTGGCCACGCTGTCGGCGCTCGCGAGCAAGGGGCTCGTGCACAGGATCCTGGAAGAGGCGGAGCGGCTCCGGCTGCACGACCCGCGGCTCACGCCCTGGATCGAGCAGCTCACGGCGCTCGCGCGCGGCTACCAGACCCGGAAGCTGCGGGAGTTCGTCGGCGCGTACGCCGAAGGCGGCGCGGACCGCATCGAAGAAGGTCGCGCGGCTCCCCAGGAACCGGCGTAGGGCGCCGCGCGGCCCCTGCCCTCACGGCCGCGCGCGGTCGATCGCGCCGGCGCCCCGGCCGAGCAGCCGCTGCACCGTCGCCGCCTGCAGATCGCGCGTCTGGGCCGTGAGCGAGTAGAGCATCGCCTCGCGGAAGAGGCGCTGCGCGGCGTGGTCCAGGCGGTTCGCGCTGCCGCCGGTCGCGGCGACCGCCGCGTGCGCGGCGCGGACGCCGAGATCGACGCACGAGGCGCGGGCGCGGACCGCGTGCTCGGCGTACCCCTCGGCCTCGGGCTGGTCCGCCCATGCGTTCACCTCGGCGCGGGCGGCCTCCCGCTCGTCCTCGAGCGCCCGTGCGGCGCCGGCCAGCTGCGCGTCGCCGCGGCGCTCGGCCAGCGACGCGAGCAGGGCGGCGGCGGCGCCGGCCGCGCCCAGGGACAGCGCCGCCGGCGTCAGCAGGCCCGCCACGTCGCGGGCGGCCTGCTGCTCGCGCGTCACGGTGGCGATCACCTGCTCGGGGCCGACGCGCAGCGCGCGCAGCGTCAGCGACACCGTGGCCGAGGCGTTCATCGCGCTCAGGCGGAGCGGCGCGGACGCCTCGATGGCGTCGCCGGCCGAGAGCGGCGTCAGCACGTACATCAGGCGGCCGTCGGGGAGCGTACCGGCGATGACCGCGTCGTCGGCGAGCCCGTGGCCGGTCAACCACGGCACGGTGCCGTCGAGTCGTACGTGGTCGCCGTCGGGCTCGATCCGGACCATCGGCGGTCCCGGGCGGCGGACGTGCGAGAAGCCCACGGTGCAGAGGCGCTCTCCGGAGGCCAGGCGAGGCAGGGCGCGCTCCTTGAGCGCCTCGTTGTCGCCGCGCGCGATGAGCGGGCACGCGGCGGTGGCGTGCTGCATCTGGACGAACGCGGTCACCCCGCAGGCGCCGGCGAGGATCTCCAGGACCTCGCGCGCGACCCGCGCCGGCGCCCCGAGGCCGCCGTAGCGCGCGGGCGTCGCGATCCCGAGGAGACCGGCGCCCGCGAGCGCGCGGAGGTGCTCGCGCGGGACGCTATCGGCCTGATCCGTGGTGTTCGCCGCCGGAGCGAGCACGAGCGCCGCGAGCTCGCGGGCGCGCTCGAGCGGCGCGATCGCGTCGGCCCCGGCGGGCGGCGTGGGCGATGCGGGGGACATGCGACGGCAGTGTAGGCTGCGGCGGCTCCCCCGGAACCCGGCGCGGGCCGCGGCCGGCCGTAAAATCCGCGCAAGCCATTGGAATCATTGATTTATGGGCGTTGCACGCGGAGCGCCCTCGCGCGCGCCTCGACCAGGCGGTCGGCCAGCACCGCCCCGCCGCGGGGCGGCGTCGGGTTGATTTTCAATTCTCCCCGGACCCTCTCGGCAGCCTCCTCGTTGAATTTCAATTCTCCCCGGACCCTCTCGGCAGCCTCCTCGTTGAATTTCAATTCTCCCCGGACCCTCTCGGCAGCCTCCTCGTTGAATTTCAATTCTCCCCGGACCCTCTCGGCAGCCTCCTCGTTGAATTTCAATTCTCCTCGGACCCTCTCGACCGTTCCTCTCGCGTCAAATTCTTTCACCCACACCACCCGCGCGCAACTCTTCGTCTGACGCGCCGCGCAGACCGACCGCCATGTTCGTGACGCTGCTGAACCGCAACTCCGGTCGGTAGAGGATGGGGCAGCGCTCACGCCGGAGCTGCCGCGCGGGGGGGCTGGCGGGGCCGCTGCGGGCAGAGGGCTGCCTCACGCTTTCAGGCCTCCGGCCAGCGCGGGAATGATAGTCTCTGGATCATGGCAAGACTTCGTTTCGTGACTCGCTTCTGCGCTGCGCTCGCGGCCTCCTGGCTGCCGGTCATCGCTTGTTCGGCGAGCGGCGGCGGCAACGGCAACAACACGGGAAATGGCGAGGGCGGGCAAAGCGCGAGCGGCCCCGGCGCCGTCAGCAGCAGCAGCGGCGACTTTGGCGGCGAGATCGGGCTGACGAGCTCGGGTCCGGGCGGCGAGCCGCCGGCTGACGCCGGGCATCAGACGACCTGCGATGACGAGGGCAACTGCACCTGCATCAACATCGCGTCGATCGGCCATGAGGGCGTCTGGGGCCCGTGCAGCAGCGACAGCACCACGGCGCTCCAGACCTGGCTCAACACGCAGAGCACGGCCCAGGTCGACAACTACAACATGGAGAAGCCCACGCTCACGCCGGAGTTCCTCGCCAAGTACGACGTGATCCTGCTCCAGTGGATGGTGACGAAGGGCGCGCAGAACGACGACGGGCAGCCCTGGCAGTTCACGCCTGACGAGGTGAAGGCGCTCGAGGACTGGGTCAACAGCGGAGGTGGTCTCATCGCGCTGAGCGGCTATCAGTGCAATGGACAGGGGTGCATGATCCACGACGTCACGGCGACCAACCAGCTCCTCTCGTTCACGGACATCCAGTTCAACGCCGACGGCGTGCTGGATCCTGCGCGGACCAACTGCGCGAACTGCAACTGCTGGGGCGGCCCGGTGCCGCTCGGCGGCCCCCTCCCCGGGAGCGTGGGCACCTGGAACCAGGACACGCCGATCGGCAAGGACATCCAGAGCGTCGGCGCCTACATCGCGCGCTCGATCAAATCGACGACGGCGACCGTCGACTGCACCGACGGCACGAACAATTTCGCGGTCCACAAGGAGGTCGGCAAAGGCCACGTCGTCGCGTATGGCGACGAGTGGGTGACCTATTCGGGCCAGTGGCTCGGGACGGCGGCGTGCATCAATCCCCAGATGTACATGGACCCGAACAGCCCCTGCTACGAGAGATCGGCGGCGCAGGTCTTTCAGATCTCGCAGTTCTGGTACAACGCGCTGAAATACGCGGCGTCCTCGATCGAGTGTTTCACGATCGAGGATCCGGCCATCATCAAGTGACGCCGGGCCGCTGGACGTACGCATCGAAAGTCGAGCAGCCTCGGGACGAATTTCTTGTATAGTACAGCTCGATAAACTGACGCGATCTGCGTCTTGAACCGAGAGCGAGCGATCCTTCATGAAGAAGCACAAACGTCCAGGCGGCGAGTGGATCGCCGCCATGTTGCTTGGCGTCGTCCTGGGGAACCCCGGCGACGCCGCCGCGGCGGCGGGCCCTGTCCGCGCCCACCACATCGACGTGACCGAGCTCACGATCTCGAAGATCCAGAAGGCGTACAGGAACAGACATTACACCGCAGAGGCCCTGACCCAGGCCTACCTCGACAGGATCGAGCAGTACGAGCCGTCCTACAACGCCTTCACCTTCTTGAACCCGGGCGCGCTCGACGAGGCGCGCGCGATCGACAGGAAGCGGAGGAAAGGCGAGCCGCTCGGCCCGCTGGCGGGGATCCCGGTGGTCATCAAGGAATCGATGGACGTCGTCGGGCTGCCGTCGACGGCCGGCTGGGCGCCCCTCAGCGCCGCGGCGGGCGGCGTCGATCTGTTCCCGATCGAGAACGCCGTCGTCGTCGAGCGGCTGATTCGAGCGGGCGCCATCATCCTCGGCAAGACAAACATCCCGGCCTTCAGCGACGACGGGACCCGGGCCAACAGCAGCTGGGCAGGTCCCACGTACAACGCCGTCGACAGGGACCTGGCGCCCGGCGCGAGCAGCAGCGGGACCGCCACGGCGGTGGCCGCCAGCTTCGCGGTGCTGGGCCTCGCGGAGGAGACGGGGGGCTCCATCCAGAACCCCGCGGCGGCGCAGAGCCTCGTCGGCGTCAAGCCGACGTTCGCCCTGGTCCCCACGGCGGGCATCGTGCCGCTGGCCGGCAGCACGAGGGACGTCGCAGGGCCGATCGCCAAGACCGTCCTCGACGCGGCCCTGGTGATGGACGTGCTGGCCGGCTACAGCCCGGAGGACCCCAAGACGAGCGCCTCCGATGGCCGGCTGCCCCCGCACGGGTACACGAGCGAGCTCAGCAAGACTGCCCTTCGCCGGAAGCGGATCGGGCTGTACGGCCCGGGCTTTCGCTCGAGCGCCCTGTCGCCGGAGACCGCGGATCTCTACGCGCGCGCCGTCCTGGAGCTCGAGCGCCAGGGCGCGACCGTCGTCGACGATCCCTTCGCCGGCAGCGGCTTCGCCGAGCTGGCCTTGCCCGGCGAGCCCTACGACATGCGAGGCACGGAGTCGCTCGCCCACGACTTCCAGCGATACCTCGCGGGATTGACGTTCGACGGGGGCGTGGTCGGCTCGATCGACGAGCTGTCGCTCATCGCGGGGGTATCTCCGTTTCAAGAGGACGGCGGCCCGCTGTTCTGGTACGTCGAGAAGCTCCCTGTCCTCGCGGATTCGCTGCTTCACCCGGAGGCGCCGCCCGATCTATCGAGCTTCTGGGCCCTTCGGGGCCAGTACCTGAGCCTCTTCGACGCCGTGATGGCCGAGCACGATCTGGATGCCCTGGCGTTTCCGCAGACCTACGAGGTGATCCCGGAGCTCTTCAGCGCGGACACCTACGCGGCGACCACGGAATCGGCGATCAACATCGCCGGTTTGCCCGGGGTGGTCGTGCCTGCTGGCCAGTACGAGAACGGCGCCCCCTTCGGCTTGATCTTCGTCGGCCCCCTCTGGAGCGAGCCCCGCCTGCTGGGGTATGCCTATGACTACGAGCAGGCGACCCGGCACAGGGTCGAGGCCGAGCTGACGCTGTAGCCGGCGCGCGGGACGCCGAGCTCCGGCCGCGCGCACCGCCGCGCCAGGCCGTCCCCGGGGCGGTCACCGGACGAGAGACCAGCCATCCAATCGCGCGACTCTCTCGACGTCCACGCCCCCCCGAGGGCGGCGCTCCGAACCGAGGATTCCATGGTGCCCATGCTCGACCTCCCGAGGGCTCATGCGGTCGCGATGACCACGCGCCGGATCGTTACGCGCACGACTGGCGTGGATCTCCCCGCGGCTGCGGCCGACATGTTCTCTGCGCCACCCGGCGGGATGAGCTCACGCATGATGAAGCTCACCTTCGGTGAAACGTCCGCCCACTCGCCGCGCTCGGCCATCGTGCGCACGTGGGCCGTGACGTCGAAGGCCTGGTCGACGGTGGCCGGCCCGTGCGGGTGCCCGTGGCCGCGCGCGACGAAGAACCCCATGTTGCCCACGTAGTAATGGCTCTGGTAGTCCGGCGGCGTCCCTTCGGGGAGGTTCAGATAAACCTCATAGGTGACACCTGGGTTCCGCTCGAACGCGATGCCCTCGAGGCTCAGGACGATCTGCGTCTCGACGAGCTCTTTCGTCGCGAGGGTCCTGAGGACGGCGACGTCTTCGGGCGACATCTCGACCAGCACCGAGACCGGCTCGGCCCCGAGCGCGATCGGCGCTCTGCTGGTCCCGCGGACGGCCGCGGCGAGCTCCGGGCTCCTGGCAGCAGCGCTGCTCTCTCCAGCGAGGCGAACCGTCGCGAGCGGCGGCGGATCATCGTCATAGCGGTAGCCTAGCTGGAGGACCGTGTCGGTGATCTCTTCGCCCGTCATCCGCACGAGGCTGCCGTTCTCGTCGACGAAATCGAAGCTGAGGCGCCACCAGGCCTCCTCGTCCTCCGAGCGTCCTGGGTAGCCGCGCCCTCCGCCCTGGTCGAGCCAGCGCTTCCACAATCGGTCGATGTTCGCGTGGTGCGGCCAGAAGATGGGATCTTGCGCGGCCGTTTCCGTGTAGCTCATCCAGCCATCCTGACCGCCCACCATGCCGTGGACGACGTTGTGCGGCTGCCGCTCGAGCTCCCCGGCGCGACCTCTGCCTGGCCCGGGTTGCCGGAGCGCCTCCCCACCGAAGCTCACACGCGTCCCGGGCCGAGCGCTGAAGTTGGTCAAGCGGAAGGCCGACGAAAACGTGACCGCAGACGGCGGGAGAAGGGCTCCCTGGTTGATGCCCGCTGCGCGCTCCTCGGCGTAGAGAGGGTTGGACGCATCCCCGGGCTTTCGAAACGCGGCCGGTATCGCGCGATTGCCGGCGGCGGAGTAGTTCCAGTACGGGAGCGCAAAGCCCGGATCTCCGGAGGCGGACCTCAGGATCCGCTCGAATCGGGCGAGATACATGCGGTGCCAGGAGAGAAAGAAGAAGCTGCTGTGCTGGCACGCGTTCCATCCGGGGAGCGGATTTCCACCGTCTGGCCACCCGTGAATCCCGGCCTGGTAGACCCAGCCGGTCGGATCGCGGCGATCGACCCGAGATCGACGCTGCATCTCGGCGATCCCCCGCCTGAGCGCCGCGATCTCAGGGCCTTCCGGGGAGAGGCTGTAGACGTCGCGACGTATGAACCCGCTCGAAGCCGCACTCGCGAAGCCCTTGACCTCCATGACGCCCCCTCTACAGCCCCGCCGCAGCGCCGCTCCGTGGTCGAGCCCGGAGCCTGCGAGCTCTCGAGCGCGGCGAGCCTCTTGGCCGCTGCGCTTTGCTCGTGAGAAACATAAAGAGAGCCGCGCTGAGCGGCAATCGTCGGGGGCGGTGAGGGCCGCGCGGCGTCCGGCGCACGATCTCGCGGCCCGCCTGGACTACCTGTAAAAGCCGGAGCAGCTCCTCGAATCGTGCGCCGGCAGCGCGGCCGCAGACGCATGGCTCGTCCTGGCATCACCGCGTGGCGCAGCGACCGACCTCGCGGTGCGCCTGGTGGAGGGCGCGCCGTACATCGGCGAGCACGTGTTCCTGCACGCGCGCTCGCGGACGCTCTGCCGGACGAGCCGCCGGGCGGCGGCCGTCCGACAGGGCGTTTCGCTGCGTCAGTTGGAGCGGGTCGGCGCGTACTTGTAGAAGCTCTGCGCCCACTCGATGGTCCAGATCGTCGGCTCCACGTACACGTTCTTGTCCGCGCCGAGGACCATCTCGCTCTTGATCTTCGCCATCGCCGCGAGGAAGACGCGGCGGTCGTCCTCCATGCGCGACCGCATGACGCTCGAGGGCGGGTACAGCTCCTTGACCTGCGACACGACCGCAGCGTCGTTGATCCACCCGTCGACCCCGTGCTCGCCCTTCGGCAGGCGCTCGCCGCCGGCGTCCAGCCAGTCGCGCAGATCGTTGTTGCCGCGGTTCATGCCGTCCGCGTGGCAGCCGATGCAGGAGCTGCCGGTGTTCAGGCGGCGGTCCTGGGTGGCGAAGCCCACCGTGCTGTTGATCTGCGCGTCCGACGCGTTCCGCTGGATGCGCGGATCACGCACGATGTTGACGAAGGCGTCCACGCGGCGCTGGTTGAAGCCGCCCCACAGCGAGTACCCCTGCAGGCCGTTCGGCAGATCCCAGATGACCTCCTCCGCCGACTGCTGCAGCCCGTCGGTCCCGGTGTAGTAGCGGCAGTTCACGTAGCCGCCGCCCGCGTAGCTCGGCTGCCCATCGCACCCCGGCGGCTCGGTGCCCTGCGGCTGGGCCAGGGTCGCGATGAAGCTCCAGTTGTTCGCCGAGCCGCCGATGCCGGTCCCGCTGATGAACTTCGGGATCGGGTGCGCCCAGAAGGGGAACCGGATCTGGCCCGTCTCCCACGCCTGCTCGATCGTGTTCACGCCGCCGTCGAGCTGCCCGGTGAAGACGTCCCAGGTCTTCCAGTAGTACCCGCCGCGCCGCGTCTTGGCCCTGAAGTACATGCGGGAGTCGACCGTGATGGCCTGCTTCGTGAGCATGTACTCGTACGACTTCATCCCCTGGTCCTTGATGACGCCGAGCTCGGTCTCGAGGTCGTGCGCATACCAGGGGATCGCCATGATCGCGTTGTAGACGTCCGGACGGGTCAGCGTGTAGACGAGCTGGCTCGCCTCGATGTAATCCGTCTTGAAGCCGTCGACGTAGGGCGGCAGCACGCCGCCGTCCGTGGCGCCCTCGACGTTGCCGGCGAGGACGCGCCCCCAGACCAGCCGCGCGAAGCTCGGATCCACCTGGACGTCCGACGTATACCGGTACTTCTCCCGGAAGGTGACGTCGGAGCCGACCGGCTCGCCCAGGTAGTTGACGCTGGTCCTCCCGAAGAAGACGTCGTCGTCCGACCCGCCGAAGTGGAGCTTCGTGACGCCCTTGTTGTAGCCCCAGTAGCTGCGGGTATCGAAGCGGTAGACGATGCCCTTCCCGTTGATGTCGACCGGGTTCACGATCCTGGGAGCCCAGCGCGCCGTCGAGTTCAGCGCCTTCGACAGGCCGACGCGGGCCACGTTCATCTCCTCCGCCGTGGCGCCCTTGTTGTGGATCTCGTGCAGCGAGGCGTACTTGATGAACTCCGCGTCCGCAGCGGGGACGGTGGCCTTGTCCGTCGCGATCCACGACTTGACCTGGGCCTCGGTGACCTGCTCGCCGGCCGCGACGGGGCGCGGGGTCGTCGGCAGGCTCGGCGCGACGGCGTTGGCCCACGCCGTGACGGCGGAGAGCATCTGCGTGTTCGCGTCCCTGCAGCTCGAGCCGAAGCAGTTGTGCCGGTCGATGCCCATCCGGACGACGAGCTTGGAGTCCGCCGGCTTCTTGAAGTTCACGCGCGTGAGCGCGTACTCGTGGGCCAGCGCCGGATCGACGTCGGAGTGGAGGGGCGCCTGGGCCTTGCCCGTCGAGCTGTGGCAGCCAGAGCAGTTGGTCTGCAGCAGCGGATAGACCGTCGTCTTGAAGGCTTCCAGCGACGCGGCCATGTTGAAGTTCATCTCTTTCGGGATGCAGACGGGCTCGACGTTGACGCCGCCCTTGCCGTTCGGGAGCTGGCTGTAGCCGAGCCCGCAGCCGGACGCCGGGGCGACGCCGACGTCGCCCGACCCGCCGGTGCCGCCGCCGCCGGTCCCCCCGGCACCCCCGGAGCCGCCCGCGCCGCCAGCGCCGCCCGCGCCCCCCGTGCCTCCCGCGCCGCCGGTCCCGGTGGTCGAGGAGCTCGACGTGGTCGTCGAGCTCGACGACGTCGAGGAGCTCGACGAGCCCCCCACAGCCTTGAGCGAGAACTTCTGGTTGTCTCCGTTGGCCCAGCTCCACTGGTGGAGGCTGGCGCCGTCCGCTGTCGACCGCCCCATGACGTCGAGCACCTTGTTGCTGGCGCGGTTCGTGAACCGCTGAACGGTCGAGGAGACGTCCGCGATAGAAAACTGCTGGCTCGTGGCGTTGCCGCAGCTGGACTGGACGATGGTGGCGCCGTTCGACGTCGACGAGCCGTTGACCCCGAGGCAGAGGCCGCTCTTCACGTTGCGCAGCCGGTAGTAGTTGCTCCCCGCAGACTCCACCCGAAACTGCTGGCTCGTGTCGCCGCTGCGGCACGAGGCGATCTGCGCGGCCGCCGAGCTCGCCGTGCTCCCGCCGCGGATCTCCACGCACTTGTTGCTCTGCACGCCGACCATCGTGTAGACCGCGCTCGGGTCGATCGTGAGGCCCTCGTCGAGCACGCCGCCTTCCTCGTCCTCGTAGTCCTCCGCCAGGCCGACGCAGGACACGGCGAGAAGGCCCGTCGCGGCGGCAAGCAAGAGTTGCCTGGATGCGAATCTCATGTGATTCTCCTCATTATGTTAACCAGGTAAAAAGCCGATCTCTCTACAGCTCGACGCTGCCCTTCGTTGATCGGATGCGCTCGCCGCGCGGTGAAGGCTGCCGAGGTACCGCCGCGGTTGCCCTCCGGTGAATCTCGCTCTCGAGGTCCACGGAGCGAGTGGGCTCGGTCCGTGTTCGGTCAGGCACTGCGACGAGGATAGTTATTGTTTCATGTTGGCTAGCCCGTCAAGGCGAACCTGCATTTCGCGGTGTTTTGCGAGCCGACGTGACTATTCCGAAGTCACAACAACCGCGTTTTTTAGGTGATGTTGGGTAGCGCAATATCCGACATCGACCGGGGCTCAGATGGGCTCTGCCGCCCGTGAGATTGAACTGCTTGAGCCTCGTTCGAAATGAGAACGTTAACGCGACCAAATGGATCCGCCGGCGACCAGGTCATCGCGCGCCCCAGCGGCTGCAGAAATCCAGGCTGGCCGGTCGTTGGACGCGGTGACTGGACGGCGCGGATACGAGCCAACCGAGGCGATCAGGACGTCAGGAAAAGAATTTTTACGCGACGGCGCCAGGGCGCGCAGAGCACCGCGAGATAAGAAAATTCTGGATTCGCTGGCGTCCTCGCGCCCTGGGCACCCTCGACGGATTGATCCAGGCCCGTGCGCCAGAGTCCGCCGAGCGCCGCGCCGGCAGCTCGGAGCGCGAAGGATGTTTCGAGGCGGGGAGTCGAGGAGCGACTCGCCAGCACCGCACCGCCCCAGGCTCGTCCCCGATGTCATCGATAGAACAGCCACGGAGTCACGGAGTCACAGGAATGACTCTCTTTCTTCTCCCCTCTGTGCCCTACGTACCTCTGTGTTCAAATTCTCCCCGTCAGGCCCATCGGCGGGATCCGGGCGACGCGGCGCTAACGTCGCGGCGCCCGCGGCCACAGCATGATCGCCGCGCCGACGAGGCAGATCGCCGCCCCGATCCAGTCCCGTCGATCGGGGAGCTTCCGATCGACGCCCCAGCCCCACAGCATGGAGAGCGCGATGAACACGGCGCCATACGCGGCATAGACGCGGCCGAACGGGTGCTCGGCCGCCTGCAGCGTGGGAATGACGCCGTAGGCCGCGAGCGCGGCGAACCCGGCGAGGCCGAGGAGCACGCCGCGCTGATCGCGCAGCCAGAGCCACACGAGGTACCCGCCCCCGATCTCCAGGAGGCCCGCGGCGAGGAACAGGAGCGCAGCGCGCATACGCCGAGCCTACCAGGAAGGACGGAGCTCGGGCCGGTCGCGCTCGCGCTCTCGACGACGCATGGTACGCTCCGCCGGCACGTGCTCCGGCGCCCCCGGCAGCAGCCTCGCTCCCCGGCGGCAGAGCGCGCGTACGCGGGGCCGGGTCGGCCCAGCGACGCGCGGGAGCGGCGGCGCCGGCTCGGCGGCAGTACGAAGATCAGGCGGAGAAAGCATGAAGATCCATCTCATCTCGCTCGTGATTGGCGCCCTCGCCCTCGGCGCCGCGTGCTCCAAGGAGGCGCCGGGCGCCGGAAAGGGCGCGACCGAGCAGGCGGCCGGGGCCGCGCTGGCGCCCGCGAACGCGGCGCACGCGCCGAAGGACGTGAAGCCCGGCTCCCACGAGGACTGGTGCGGAGAGCACGGCGTGCCCGAGTCGCAGTGCAGCCGCTGCAACCCGGAGCTGATCCCGGCCTTCAAGGCCACCGGCGACTGGTGCGCCGAGCACGGCCTGCCCGAGTCGCAGTGCCTGAAGTGCAACCCCGACCTCAAGATCGTGAGACCGCCGAAAGAGAGCTGACATGGCCGGCCGCACCCACGCCCACGCCGCCCTGATCCCGATCCTCGCCGCCCTCCTCTCGTGCGAGGCGGCATGCGGGCGCCGGGAGGCCGACAACGCCGCTCCGGCCGAGGAGCAGGCGAAGGCCGGCGCTAAGCCCGCGGCGGGCCGTGCCGCCGAGGGCGCGCTGTGCAAGGAGCACGGCGTGCTCGCGGCGCTCTGCACGAAGTGCAATCCGAAGCTCGCCCCGGTCTTCCAGGCGAAGGGGGATTGGTGCGAAGAGCACGAGCTCCCGGAGTCCATCTGCCCCATCTGCCACCCCGAGCGCGGCGGCAAGCCGGCGGCCGACGTGGCGAGCGACGGCGCGCCCGCCGACGGGACCAAGATCAGATTCAAGACCAAGGACACGGCCCGGCTCGCCGGCATCCTCACGGCGAAGGCCGTCGAGCGGCAGGGCGGCGGAGGGATCCCCGTCACCGCCCGGATCGTCTACGACGCGCTCAAGGTCGCCGAGCTCAACGCGCGCGCGCCGGGCGTCGTCCAGAAGCTCTTCGTGGACGTGGGGTCGGAGGTCAAGCAGGGCGCGCCGCTCGCCGTCATCGACAGCGCCGACGTGGGGGCGGATCGATCGCGGCTGGCCGGCGCGGTGGCGCGCCTCAAGGTCGCCGAGGAGAACATGCAGCGCGAGGAGCAGCTCGAGAAGGAAGGGCTCGCCGCGCGCAAGAGCGTCCTCGCCGCGCAGCAGGAGCTCGACGCCGCCCGCGCCGAGCGCGCCTCGCTCGCGGCCTCCCTGGCCGTCGTGGGCGCGAGCGCGGGCGGGACCGGGGGCTACACGCTCACGACCCCGCTCGCCGGCGTCGTGACCCAGCGCAAGGCCACCGTGGGCCGGCTCGTCGGCGTCGAGGAGACCCTGTTCGAGGTGGTCGACGTGTCGAGCATGTGGGCGGAGCTCGACGTGCCGGAGACCGACCTCCCGGCCGTCTCGCTGAAGCAACCGGTGGTCATCGAGGTCGACGGCCTCGAGGGGCGCGAGCTCAAGGGGGAGATCACGTACGTGGCGCCGGCCATCGATCCGGCGACGCGCACGGCCAAGGCGCGCGTCCCGCTCGCGAACCCGGGCGGCGCGCTGCGGGCCAACATGTTCGGCCGGGCGCGCATCCTCGCCCCCGCGCGCGCCGCGGTCATGGTGCCCCGCGCCGCGGTCCAGCGCGCGAGGACGGTGAAGCTCGTGTTCGTCCGGCTCGCGGAGGACCAGTTCGAGGCGCGGCGGGTCGAGATCGGGGCGACCGAGGGCGATCTCGTCGAGGTGACGAAGGGCGTGCGCCCCGGCGAGGAGGTCGCGACCGAGGGGAGCTTCCTGCTCAAGACAGAGACCCTCAAGGAGAGCATCGGCGCCGGCTGCTGCGGCGAGGACTGAGGCGCGGCCATGCTGAACGCCGTCATCACGTGGTCGCTCCGCCACCGGCTGCTCGTGATCCTGGCCTCGATCGGACTCTCCCTGGCGGGCGTCCTCGCGCTCCGCCGCCTGCCGATCGACGCCTTCCCGGACACGACGCCGGTGCAGGTGCAGATCAACACCGTCGCCCCTGCCCTCTCGCCCGTCGAGATCGAGCGCCAGATCACGGCGCCCGTCGAGCAGGCGATCTCGGGGCTGCCCAGGCTCGAGGAGGTCCGCTCCCTCTCCCGCTTCGGCCTCTCGCAGGTCACGGCCCGGTTCGAGGACGAGATGGACATCTACCTGGCCCGTCAGGTCGTCATGGAGCGGCTCCAGACCGTGACGCTGCCGCCGGGCATTGAGCGCCCGGAGCTCGGCCCGGTCGCCACGGGGCTCGGCGAGGTGTTCCACTACGTGGTCACGGGCAAGGGCAAGTCGCTGAGCGAGCTGCGCACGGTCCACGACTGGGTCATCGCGCCGCAGCTCCGCTCGGTGCGCGGCGTGGCCGAGGTCAACGCCTGGGGCGGCGACGAGCGGCAGATCCAGGTCCTCGTCGACCCGGCGGAGCTCACGGCGCGGGGGCTCGCGCTCCACGACCTCTCCGAAGCGCTGGAGCGCAACAACGCCAACGTGGGTGGGGGCACCCTGGACCAGGCCGGCGAGTCCAGCCTCATCCAGGGCATCGGCATCGCGACGCGCGTGAGCGACATCGAGGACATCGTGGTCGCCGCCAAGGGCGGGGCCCCCATCCGGGTCCGCGACGTGGCGCGGGTCGTCGAGGGGCGCGAGATCCGGCGGGGCGCGGTCACCGCGGACGGCCAGGGCGAGGTCGTGCTCGGCCTCGGCTTCATGCTGATGGGCGAGAACAGCCACGACGTCACGACGCGGCTCAAGGCGCGCCTCTCGGAGGTCGAGAAGAGCCTGCCGGAAGGCGTCGACGTCGCCGTCGTGTACGACCGCACCGAGCTCATCGACGAGGTGCTCGGCACCGTCGAGAAGAACCTGATCGAGGGCGCGCTCCTCGTCGTCGCGGTGCTCTTCGCCTTCCTCGGCAACCTCCGCGCCGGGCTCATCGTGGCCTCGGCCATCCCCCTGTCGATGCTCTTCGCCTTCGATCTGATGCTGCGCGCGGGCGTGGCGGGGAGCCTGATGAGCCTCGGCGCGATCGACTTCGGCCTCGTCGTCGACAGCTCGGTGATCATGGTCGAGAACTCGGTCCGGCGGCTCTCGGAGGACGCGGGCGACCGGAGCGCGACGGACGTCGTGCGCGACGCGTCGATCGAGGTGCGCAAGCCGACGATGTTCGGCGAGCTCATCATCATGATCGTCTACCTGCCGATCCTCGCCCTCGAGGGGGCGGAGGGGAAGCTGTTCCGGCCGATGGCGCTCACCGTCATCTTCGCGCTCGTCGGCTCGATGATCCTGTCGCTCACGCTCATGCCGGTGCTCGCGAGCCTGCTCCTGCCGCGTCGCATGGAGGAGCGCGAGAACGCGCTCGTGCGCCTCCTCAAGCGGGCCTACCGACCGGCGCTGCAGCTCGCGCTAAGGGGACGCTGGGCGGTGCTCGCCGGCGCCGCGCTGCTCCTCGGCAACGCGGTCTTCCTCGCGACCCGGCTCGGCGCCGAGTTCGTGCCGCGGCTCCGCGAGGGCACCATCGTCGCCAACACCGTGCGGCTCTCGGGGGTCTCGGCGGGCGAGTCGATCCGCTACGGCACCCGGCTCGAGCGGGTCCTGCTCGAGAGGTTCCCGGACGAGATCGAGCGCGTCTGGACCCGCACGGGCACCGCGGAGGTGGCGACGGATCCGATGGGGCTCGAGCTGTCCGACATGTTCATCACCCTGAGGCCGCGCGAGGCGTGGAAGCGCGCCGCGACGCAGGACGAGCTCGTCCAGGCGATGGAGTCGGAGCTCGCGGGGATGCCGGGCATGCGCGTCATCTACACGCAGCCGATCGAGATGCGGGTCAACGAGATGGTCGCCGGGATCCGGGCCGATCTGGGGGTGAAGCTGTTCGGCGACGACTTCGACACGCTGAAGCAGAAGGCGCGCGAGATCGAGGCCGTCCTCAAGGGGATCCCCGGCGCCGCGGACGTGGTGACCGAGCAGGTCACGGGGCAGCCCGTGCTCGAGATCGAGGTCGACCGCGCCGCCATCGCCCGGCACGGCATCGCGGCCGCCGACGTGCTGGATGTCGTCGAGGCGCTCGGCGCGCGCGAGGTGGGGCAGCTCCAGGAGGGCGAGCGCCGCTTCCCCGTGACGCTGCGCATCGACGATCGCTACCGGGAGGACCCCGCCTCGATCGGCCGCATCCTGGTCACGGCGGCCGGCGGCGAGCGCATCCCGCTCGCGCGGCTCGCGAAGATCCGCACGACCGAGGGGCCGACCGCGATCAACCGCGAGTGGGCGAAGCGCCGGATCGTCGTGCAGGCGAACGTCCGGGGCCGCGACGTGGGCACCTATGTGGAGGAGGCGCGCGCGCGGCTCGATCGGGAGGTCGAGCTGCCGCCCGGCTACTACGTCCGCTTCGGCGGGCAGTTCGAGCACCTCGAGCGGGCGCAGTCGCGCCTGCTCGTCGTCGTGCCCGTTGCCCTGGGGCTGATCCTGCTCCTGCTCTACGTCACATATGGGCGGCTCCTCGACGCGATCCGCGTCTTCACGGGCGTCCCGTTCGCCGCGATCGGCGGCGTCGTCGCGCTCTGGCTCGGCGACCTGCCCTTCAGCATCTCCGCGGGCGTCGGGTTCGTGGCGCTGTCGGGGGTCGCGGTGCTCGGCGACATGGTGCTCGTCTCCACCGTCCGGCAGCTCACCGCGGCAGGGATGCCGGTGCGGGCGGCCATCGAGCTCGCGGCCGAGCGGCGCCTCCGTCCGGTCCTGATGACGGCGCTCGTCGCGTCGCTCGGCTTCGTGCCGATGGCGCTGAACACGGGCGTCGGCGCCGAGGTCCAGCGCCCTCTGGCGACGGTCGTGATCGGCGGCGTGATCTCCTCCACGCTGCTCACGCTGCTCGTCCTGCCGGTGCTCTACAGCGTCGTGGGCACCGCGCGCGAGGGGGCGGCGGCCGCCCCGGGCCCTGACGCCGCTCCGGGCGCCGCCGGCCCCGCGCCGCGCGCCGCGGCGGCCCTGCCACCGGCCGCGGAGTAGCTCCATGGGCGCGCACCCGCACCTCCGCGCTGCCTCCCGCGCCGCCGGCGTCCTGATGCTCCTCCAGGCGCTCGCGGTGGGCCTTTACTGGGCGGTGGAGCACCGCCGCGGCGCGGGGCGGCCGGGGCGCCCCTTCGCGCACGAGCCGCTCTCCGGGGCCGAGCCGGCGCCGGACGAGGTCCTGACGCGGCCGGACGGGAGCGAGCTTCGCCTGAGCGCGCTGCGCGGCCGGGCCGTGCTGCTCCACCTCTGGGCGACGTGGTGCGCGCCGTGCCGCGCCGAGCTCCCTGCCCTGCTCGATCTCGGCCGGGAGCTCCAGCGGGGCGGAGGCGTCGAGCTCGTGGCCGTGAGCGTCGACGAGAGCTGGGAGGTCGTGCGCGCCTTCTTCGACGGCGAGGTGCCGCCCGAGGTCGTGCGGGCCGGCTCGCCCGCCCTCGGGCGGCGGCTCGGGGTCTCGACGCTGCCCGACACGTTCCTCGTGCGCCCGGACGGCACGCTGGCGCTCCGGTTCACGGGCGCGCGCGACTGGAGGGCGCCCGAAGCGCGGCTGCTCGTGACCGGGCAGGCGGGGTCGTGGCCGCCGGCGCCGGACGCGCCGCCGCGCTGAGCGGCGCTGCCGGGCGGGCGGCGCGCGGCGTCGGCGAGCGCTGCGCGGCGCCCTGCAGGACGGACGCCCCGCGAGACGCAGCCGGATGCCGATCTCGAACTGAACGATGCCTCGATCCGTAAGCCCGAGCCGGGTTGAGAAGATGCGCCGCGGACCTTGCTGCGGTGTGGATCCTCCGGCAGGCTGGAGGCATGACGTCCCTGGCCTTCTCGATGCCGGCGGAGATCGTCGACCCGGACGTCGTCGCTCCTCCGGCCGATCTGGACAGCAACGAGCCGCCCATGGAGAGCTATGTGCACCTCATCCAGATGCTCCTGCTGCTCGAGAGCCTGGAGCTCTTCTGGAAGGAGCGGACGGATTTCTTCGCGGCCGGCAACCTGACGATCTACTTCAGCCCTCGCCAGCTCAAGTCCGAGCACTTCCGGGGTCCCGATTTCTTCGTCGTGCTCGGCACCGAGCGGAGGCCGCGCAAGAGCTGGGTCGTCTGGGAGGAGGACGGCCGGTATCCGAACGTGATCGTGGAGGTGCTCTCGGACAGCACCGAGAGCATCGATCGCGGTCTCAAGAAGCAGACGTACCAGGACGTCTTCCGGACGCCGGACTACTTCTGGTTCCACCCGGAGACGCTCGAGCTCTCGGGCTTCCACCTCGTCGACGGGCAGTACGAGCCGCTCTCTCCCGACGCCGCGGGCCGGCTCTGGAGCGCGCAGCTCGAGCTGTTCCTGGGCGTCGAGCAGGGGCAGCTCCGCTTCTTCACCCGCGAGGGCGAGCTCGTGCCCGCGGGCAAGGAGCTCGCCGAGCGGGCCAAGTCCGCCGAGCAGCGGGCGGCGCGTCTGGCGGAGAAGCTCAGGGAGCTCGGCGTCGATCCCGACACCTTGAAGTAGCCAGCGCGGCCCGCGCGCCCCGCTGCAGCGCGGCCCGCGCGCCGTCGCATCGCCCGCTCGCCCCGATCCTGGTAGAACGCCGGCCGGAGCGGGCCCGCTTTCCGGGCCGCTCTCCGCGCTCGTCATCTCTTCGCTCGGGAGGGCCCATGTCCGACATGCTCGTCAACCTGCTCAAGCTGCCGCCGCTCGAACCGGCGCTCGAGGCCATGCGCCGGGCCTCCGTGGTCGTCCGGCGCGCGGCGCCTTACGAGATCACGCGCGTCCGGCGGTTCGTCGAGCAGCACTTCACGACCTACTGGGCCGATGAGATCAGCGTCGGTTACGCGAACAAGCCCGTCAGCGTCTATCTCGCCATCCGCGGCGGCGAGGTGATCGGCTTCTCCGCCTACGAGTGCACCCGCCGCGGCTTCTTCGGCCCGACCGGCGTCGCCGACAGCGAGCGCGGCCAGGGGGTCGGCAAGGCGCTGCTCCTCGCCTCGCTGCACGGCCTCGCGCAGATGGGCTATGCCTACGGCATCATCGGCGGCGTCGGGCCCGTCGAGTTCTACGCGCGCACGGTCGGCGCGACGCTCATCCCCGACTCCACCCCCGGGGTCTACGCCGATCCGCTGATCGAACCTGCCCCGCCCCGCGGCGCGGAGCCGCCGCGCTGACGCCCCTCCCTCGTCACGGAGGCCACGATGAAGCTCTATTTCAGCCCCGGCACGTGTTCGCTGTCTCCCCACATCGCGCTGCGCGAGGCTGGCCTGGAGTTCGACCTCGAGCGCGTCCACCTCGGCACGAAGAAGACGAGATCCGGCGCCGACTTCACCCTGATCAACCCCAAGGGCTACGTCCCCGCGCTCGAGATCGAGGGCGGCGAGGTGCTCACCGAGGGGCCGGCGATCGTCCAGTACATCGCCGATCGAAGGCCCGAGTCCGGGCTCGCGCCGCCTGCAGGCACCCTCGCGCGCTACCGGCTCCAGGAGTGGCTCAACTTCATCGGCACCGAGCTGCACAAGCAGTTCGCGCCCCTCTTCAAGCCGAGGGTGCCCGACGAGCAGAAGAGCGCGGCGCGGGCCTACTTGGCCCAGCGCTTCGGCTACGTGGCGCAGCGGCTCGACGGCGCCACGTACCTGCTCGGCGAGCAGTTCACGGTGGCGGACGGCTACCTCTTCACCGTGCTCACCTGGACGCGGTCCGCGGGCGTCGATCTCGGCGGCTGGCCCGGCCTCGGCCAGTACAAGGACCGCGTCGGCGCCCGCCCCGCCGTGCAGGCCGCCATCGCGGCCGAGAAGGGCAAGTAGCGCGCGCTGCCGCTCAGGCCGCCGCTTGCGCGCGGCGCAGCCCGAGCGCCTGCGCCTCGGCGAAGAGCGCCACGGCGAGCGCCTGCGCCGCGACGAACGCATAGCCGAGCGCCGTCGGCTCGAACCATCCGAGCGCGAGGAGGAGCACGCTGTCGACGACCCAGAGCGCGTTCGTGACGACCACGGCGAGGACCGCCCCGCGGGCCGGCTTCTCTCGCGTGCCGAGCCAGGCCACGAGGGCCGCGAACGGCAGCAGGCTCGCGCCGGCCCAGCGGAACAGCGCCTCGGGGAGGCCGGTGAGGCCGGCGAGCGGCGCCGCGGCCGCGACCATGAGCAGGCCAGTGGCGCCGCTGACGACGGCATCGGCGAGGAGGACGCGGCGCAGGAAACGAGGAGAGGTCATGAACGACATGGCGAGTTCCTTTCGCTGGGAGTCGTGCTCCGACACGGCGTACGATGCGCGTCGCCGGGCTCAGGGTCGATTACCTCCCAGGTAATGGGCGTCATTTTCCGGCGTGCTAGGGTCGCTCTCGATGATGAGCGCCCATCCGCCGGTCGGGGGTCTCTTGCGCGAGTGGCGCCAGCGCCGCCGCATGAGCCAGCTGGATCTCGCCTGTCAGGCCGACATCTCGACGCGACACCTGAGCTTCCTCGAGACCGGCCGCGCGCAGCCGAGCCGCGAGATGGTGCTCCACCTGGCGGAGCGCCTCGACGTGCCCCTGCGCGACCGCAACCAGCTCCTCGTGGCCGCGGGGTTCGCGCCGCTCTATCCCGAGCGCAGCCTCGACGATCCCGCGCTCGCGGCGGCGCGCAAGGCGGTCGATCTCGTGCTGGCGGGCCACGAGCCGTATCCGGCGGTCGCCATCGATCGGCACTGGACCCTCGTCGCCGCGAACGGGGCGCTCGGCCCGCTCCTCGCCGGCGCCGACCCTGCCCTGCTCCGGCCCCCGATCAACGTGCTGCACCTGAGCTTGCACCCCCAGGGCCTCGCGCCGCGCATCGAGAACGCCGCCGAGTGGCGCGCGCACCTCCTCGCCCGCCTGCGCCGCCAGATCGAGGTGAGCGCCGACCCCGTCCTGGTGAAGCTCCTCGAGGATCTCAGCCGCTATCCGCCGCCGCCCGAGGGCTCGCGGCGCCCGGAGCCCGGCCGCGAGCCGAGCCCGGTGGCCATCGCGGTCCCGCTCAGGCTCCGGACGGAGCACGGCGTCCTGAGCTTCCTCAGCACGACGATGGTCTTCGGCACGCCGGTCGACGTCACCCTGTCCGAGCTCGCGGTCGAGTCGTTCTTCCCTGCGGACCAGGCGACCGCGGACGCGCTGCGCGCGCGCTGACGTCGGCGCTCTACCGGTGCATGGCGATGTCGTTGCGGGGGAAGGGCTTGATGCGCCGGTTGACCCGCACCGTCGACGGGGCAGGCTTGGCCCGCCCCGGGGTCCGCGCGGGGCGCGCGGCGGGCTTCTTCGCGGCCGGCCGGGTCGCCTCGCTCGCCGGCGCGGCGTCGGCCTGGGTCGCCGCGGCGCTGGCCGGGGCCGGCTCCGGGATCTCCGGAGCGCGCAGCTGCCGCTGCGTCTCCACGACGCTGGCGAGGAGCGTCGCCTCGGCCGGGCCGGTCATCGCGGCGGCGCGGGGGGCGACGGCGGCGAGCGCGGCGCCGTCGGCCACGGGCGCGCCGTAGCGGGCGCCGAGGAGCACGCCGGCGCCGGCGAGCATCACGCCGAGGGCGACGGCCGTGGCGAGCCGCACCGAGGGCGGCCTGAGCTTCTTGCGGCTCGCGGTCGTCATCATGACCGTCGTCGTGCGATCGGGGACGTCGGCCTCGCAGGGATCCGTCTCCGCCAGCGCGAACGGCGAGGGCGCCGGCGCGGGGTGGCGCCGGGTGACCGCGGTCTCCGGCGCGCTCGGGACGCGCATCGTGATCGGGCTCTCCGCGCCGGTGTCGCCGGTCGTGGCCCACGCCTCGGCGCCGCGCTTGCGCGGCGAGAGCGCCCGCTCCAGCGCGTCGGCCATCTCCTTGGCGGACCCGAAGCGCGCGGTCGGGTCGAGCTGCAGGGCCTTGCGCATCCAGTCGTCGAGGGCGGGGGGCGCCTCGGGCCGGAGCGCGCTCGGCGGCTTGAACTTGGCGGTGTGCACGAGCAGCGTCAGCGCCGCGAGCGAATCCCCGAAGAACGGGGCCTGCCCGGTGATCGCGTGGTAGGCCACGACGCCGAGCGACCAGAGATCCGCGCGGAAATCGAGGTCCTTCGAGCTGATGAGCTGCTCGGGGCTCATGTAGAGCGGCGTCCCCACGACGTTCCCGGTCGAGGTGACGCGCATGTCCCGGGCCCGCCGGGCGATACCGAAGTCGAGCACCTTGACGAAGGTCTCCCCGTCCACCTCGGTCAGGAACAGGTTGTCCGGCTTGATGTCGCGGTGGACGATGCCGAGCCGGTGCGCCTGCCCCAGCGCCTTCGCCGCCTGCGTCACGATGCGCGCCACCTCGCCGAGCGGCAGCCGGCCCAGGCGGCGGATGCGGGCCCGGAGGTCCTCGCCGCGGAGCAGCTCCATCGCGATGTACGGCATGCCCTCCGCCGTGAGCCCGTGATCGAGGACCTGAGCGACGTGCGGGCTCGTGATCTGCGCCGCCGCGACCGCCTCTCGCCGGAACCGCTCCACGTAGCCCGGGTCGTCCGCGAACTCGGGCGACATGAACTTCACGGCCACCTGCGCCTTCAGCGGGAGGCGCTCGGCGACCCAGATGCTCCCCATCCCGCCCCGCCGGAGGATGCGTACGAGCCGCAGCGCAGGGGTCACCATCTGTCCGGTGTGCAGGGGCATACCTCTGCTACTCCTTAACTCGAAGAGGCCCGAGCTGGTGGTTCATGTCAGCTCTAGCCCAAAACTCGCGTACCTAGATCACTACGACGCCTTCATACGCTCTGCAAGAGAAACAAGTGCTCTCCCCCGGCGCCGCGCTCGTGGTCACCGCCGGGCGCATCGACGCCGACATCGCCGAGGATTCCCGGGCGATAACGAGGGGTTAGCGACGTGTACGCGCATCGCCCATGCGCCGATGTCGGCGCATGGGCGCACAGGAGCACAAATATCGCCCCTTCGGTCGGATTCATGCTCCGGCGCCGGAGATGTCGGGAGATCCCGGAGACGCGCTCATCGCACACGGCGACGGGGAGCAAGGGAATCGCCCCCTGGCCCTCGTCCGGCGAGGTCGTCTCGCCGTGGTAGGCCGCGGCCAGCCGACGAGGGCATGGATGAAGAGGCACAAAACCGAAATGCCAAGAGGAGAGAGAGGATGAAGCCCATCCCTCTCTCCTCGTGGCGGCTGCTTCTGTCTCGACGGCTGCTCTTGCCGTTCTCTTTGCCTGACGCCCTGGCCGCGCGGCCGCGCGCTCGCGCCCTCGGGGCCTATCCCCTGCTCAGCCCTTCGAAGGCTTCGGCCCGAGCGGCCCCCCGTCGCCCGGCATCCGCGCGTAGACGCCGGGGTGCGAGGCGGCGAGCCACTGGTTCACGTGGCTCATCACGTGCGGGCGCTCGGTCCTGAGCTGCAGGTAGCGCTGGCCGCGGGGGACGAGCACCTGCTCGGTCACGTTGCCGCCGAGCTGCTCGGCCAGCACCCGCACGACCGGCTCCACGTCGAAGAACTTGCAGCTGAACAGATCGAAGAACGCCTCGTCGCTGTCGGGGAAGATGTGCAGCGTGATGTGCGACTCGGCGATCATCACCATCGCGCTGATCACCGGGACCCCGTCCTTCGTGGCGGTCTTCACCACGAAGGGCCGCATGATCGGCGTCATCCCGATCTTCGCGGGCAGGTGATCGAAGATGTCGAAGAGCGCGTCGAGCGACGTCGGCCCGCGGTACGGGCTGAACTGCAGGAAGAGGTGGGGCCCGAAGTCGGCCTCGGGGCTCACCACCTCGTGCCCCCGGCGCTCCTGGAGATCGCCGCCCTCGCCGCGATCGACCGTCTGCGTGAACACGCTGCGGCACGGCAGCGTCGTCTGGAGCATCATCTGGACGCGCTGGGGATCGAAGGCCCCCGGGTACACCAGATCCGCGAAGAAGCACTCGCGGAAGCTGAAGGTGTGGATCGTGAGGTGGCCGCCGAGCAGCAGCACGAAGGCGCTGATGCCGCAGTCCTCGGCCACGACCCCGTTGTAGTACGGCAGGATGAAGGGAGGCATCACCGGCTTGAGCCGGAGCACGCCGGGCACCTCCTCCAGAAGCTCCTGCGCCAGCTTCACGTCATCAAAACGGCTCCGGAAGCCGTGGAAGCCATCCATCGTGAAATGGGTGAGGTTCTTGCGTGCCTTATGCATGTTGCCCCTTCGTCGACGAGTTGAGCGATGCTACTCCACACGGAGCAGGCGCGATCGGAGAAATTTCGCGCGCCGCGTTCCGCCGCCCGCGCGCGTGTGCGCCACCCGATGATCAGGTGGGGAAGCAGGATACAAACATGGCTGTCGTGCGGCCATGGCCGCGATCCGCTGCGGTTTCACGCATCGGCTCACCTCGCCGAGCACGATGAGCCCGCCGGGACGGCGCTCGACACTGCAGCGCTCGCCCGCCCCCCGCGCCCCTCGGCGACGGGCCCGCGCCCGCGGACGCCAGCAGCCGCCAGCGAGGCTCGCGGGACGAGAGGACACGCTTGACTTCAAAAAAAGTCTTTCATTTGGCTTCGAGATGCCGTGATGGATCGCGCACAGACCATGAGGCGAATCCCCTCCTGGCCGCGCGACCGGCGGCGCTCATGTCGGTCATGCAGCGCGGGAGTCGCGGGGACCGGACGACTTCCATGGGGAGCTCGGCGTCCGAGACGTGCCTGTCATCACGCGCTGCGACAGGCCAGCTGACCCGGGAGGAGGCCAACACCTCTCTCGGTTTCGGGGTGCCGGCTCACTGAACGAGTTCACCCGGACAGCCCGGACGCCCTCGGAGCGCGGGTTGCGCCGGCGGAGGAAATCCACCCGCCATGGATCACGGTGTCGAGGTGCGATAAAAATTGAAGCCCAGGTGTCATCCATCGTTGCCCGGACGCGCGCAGGCGTAGAATCGCCGTAGCTATGACCCGATCCCCCTCCGACAAGGACGCGAACAAAAAGGCACCGGTCAGCCCAGTGTCGTCGCGAGGGACCCCGCCGGAGACGATCCCGTCGCGCGGCAACACGAGCGGCAGCTACGTGCCGCCGGCGCCGCCCCCGGCGCGCAACAACAGCAGCTGCCTGCCGCCGGCGCCGGCGTCGAACCGCGGCGGCAGCACCCTCCCGCCTCCGCAGCACCCGGCCGCCCCGGCGCGCGGCAGCCACTTCCCGACCGACGCGCGCGTGCGGCGCGATCGGCCGAGCGCCACGGGCGCGGTGCACGGCGGCCACCCCGCGCCGGACGCGCGCTGGCGCGATCGGCCGCTCGGCCCGGCCGCGGCGCGCAGCGGCCACACCTTGCAGGATCCGTTCGATCGGTGGGACCCGCCGGAGGGGCCGCCCACCATGCCCGCGACCCAGCCGCCCGATCCGCCGAGCTCGCGCGTGCCGGAGATGTCGCGCCACGAGGACGGGGGCCGCGGCCACGCGCCGGCCTCGTCGCCGGGCAGGCGCGTCACGCCCGCCGCGCCGCCCTCGCACCAGCCGTCGGCGCGCCCGGCGGCGGCGCGCGAGCCGCAGCGGCTCCACGAGCCGCACGGCGGCGGGCACGACCCGTACACGCCCATCAACCAGATCCTCGGCTACACGCGGCTGCTCGTCGCGTCGCTTCAGGGCAAGGTCGCGCCGCAGCATATCGAGGACATCCGCAACATCGAGCTCGCCTCGCGGAAGCTGCTCGGCATCGTGCAGGCGATGGAGAACGGCGACGAGGACGCGCCCTCGAGCGTGAACGTCAACGTCGCCTCCCCGCGCGAGGAGCCCGCGCTCCACGCCGAGCTCGAGGGCGGCGGGCGCGGCGCGATCCTCGTGGTCGACGACAGCCGGGGCAACCGCGACGTGCTCTGCCGCGTGCTGCAGAACAACGGCTTCCGCGCCGTCGCCGCCGAGGACGGCCCGCGCGCGCTCGGGCTCGCCGCGCGCGAGCGCTTCGACGCCGTGCTGCTCGACGTGAACATGCCCGGCATCAGCGGCCTCGGCGTGCTCTCCGCCCTGCGCCAGAGCCGGTCGGCGGCGGAGCTGCCCGTGATCATGGTGACCACGCGGGGCGCGAGCGAGGACGTCGTCGAGTCGCTCAAGCTCGGCGCCAACGACCACGTGACCAAGCCCATCGACTTCGACATCCTGCTCGGGCGCCTCGACACGCAGCTCACGCTGAAGCGCTCGCGCGAGCAGCTGTCGCAGCTCGCCGCGGAGCTGTCGGTCAAGAGCGAGTTCATCCGCAAGACGTTCGGCCGCTACCTGAGCGACGACGTGGTGAACCGCCTGCTCTCCTCGCCCGAGGCCCAGCTCCTCGGCGGCGAGGAGCGCGAGGTCACCATCATGATGACCGACCTGCGCAGCTTCACCACGATGACCGAGAGCATGCCGCCCGAGGTCGTGATGCGCCTCCTGAACGGCTACCTCGGCGAGATGGCGCGCATCATCATCGCGCGCGGCGGCACGATCATCGAGTTCATCGGCGACGCGATCCTCGCGCTCTTCGGCGCGCCGTTCGCCACGGGCGACGACACCCGCCGGGCGGTCGCCTGCGCGCTCGAGATGCAGATCGCGATGGACGCGGTGAACGAGAAGAACAGCGCGGAGGGGCTGCCGACGCTCCAGATGGGCATCGCGCTCAACACCGGGCCGGTGGTCGTCGGCAACATCGGCTCCGAGGCGCGCACGAAATACGGCGTGGTCGGCGCGCAGGTGAACCTGACGTCCCGCATCGAGTCGTGCACGGTGGGCCGCCAGATCCTCATCGCGGACACCACGCGCCGGGCCGCCGGCGCCGGCCTCCTGCTCGGCCAGAGCCACGCGCTGGCCGTCAAGGGGTTCTCGAACCGCGTCCTCGTCCACGAGCTCCTCGGCCTCGACAACCCCGAGCGGCTGTACCTGCCCGAGCGGCGCGTCGAGATCCTCGCGCTCTCGTCGCCGCTGCCGGTCGTGTGCGCGCGCCTCGCCGGCAAGCGCGTCGAGGGCGAGCCGCAGTCCGCCTTCATCCTCGGGCTCTCCCCCTTCGGCGCCGTGCTGCGGCTGCACCCGCGGCCCGCGCCGTTCACGAACCTCCAGCTCCACCCGTCCGTCGCGCTCGCCGAGCAGCTCGGCGGCGAGCTGCACGCGAAGGTGATCGAGCTCGACCCGCGCGCCGAGGACGTGGTGCGCATCCACTTCACGTCGTCGCCGCCGGGGCTCGCCGCGCTCGTGCAGGAGCTCCACCGCGCCGAGGCGTAGCCTCCCCGCCCCCGAGGGGCGCGGGTCCCCTAGGGCTGCGGCGGCGCCGGGAGGCGGCGCGCGACGAGGAAGTACCCCAGGGGGAATTTCCTGCCGCTCCAGTGCGCGACCTTCCGGCCGGGCGACGACCGGGACCACGCGCTGACCACGCCCTGCGCCACGGCCGCGATCGGATTCCCCACCACGGGAACGGCGGAGGCGCTCTTCGCGAAGACGTCGCACGCCACTTCCAAAAGCCCGCCGATGCGCTCCATGACCAGCACCTCGAACCCGGCCTGCTCCGCCAAACGACGGTGCGCGAACTCGGTGTACCGGTAGTAGTCGTAGGGCTCGCCGTGCACCCAGTAGAAGAACGGTGTGTTCACGAAGGCGACGCCGCCAGGGCGCAGGATCCGCGCCATCTCCGCCCAGAGCGATTCGGGCCGCGCGATGTGCTCGAGCACGTCGGACAGGATCAGCGTGTCGAGGGAGGCATCCTCCAGCGGCAGCGCGCCGTTCAGATCGCACTCGAAGTCGAGGTGCGGCGTCTCGAACGCCGAATTGCTCCAGTCCACGCAGATCACGGACGAGACATGGCTCCGGTAGGCCCCGTACAGCGGCACCGTCCCGCAACCGAGGTCCGCCGCGGCCCCGTGCGCGTACCGGGGAAGGTACTCGTCGTAGAGCCTCGCGATGCAGTCGCCGGTCAGGCGCGAGCCCATGATGACGTCCCGCAGGTCGGTCGACGCGCGCAGCCTGCCGCCCCGCCGGACGAACTTCGTCTCTCGCCATGCCGCTTCGTTCTTCATGGCCCTGCTTATCCGACGGGCCCTCCGGCGCCGTCAACCGGAAGGCATCCGGAGCGCCGCGACGACGAGGCGGCCGCGCCCTCTCCGACGCCGCGATCCACGCCGACGGCGATGGACGAGTCGACGAGATCGCGTGCGACGGCGGCCCCATGTTCCTCGCGCGCGGCGCCTTCGCCGGCAGACGCAGCCGCGCGCGGCGTTGCCTCGGACGAGCGCCTCGCCTACGCTCCGCCCGCGCAGCGCAGCGCGATTCCGTCACGCGGCCATACACACCGAGGTAGCCGACGCACATGCGTTCCCTGACCATCGCGGGCCCTGCGGGCGCGCTCCACGTCGTTGATCATCCGGCCGCGGGCGCTCATCCGGCCGCGGGCGCTCATCCCGCCGCGGGTGCTCATCCCGCGCGCGAGGCGCTGCCGGTCGTGCTCGTGCACGGGATGGTCGCCCACGCCGGCTTCTGGGAGGCGCCGCTCGCGCACGCCTCTGGCCGGCGCCGCGCCGTGGCCATCGATCTCCGGGGGCACGGCGCGTCCGAGCCCCCCGCCGGCGCGGACTACGCTCCGTCCGCGTGCGCGGCCGACGTGCTCGCGGTCCTCGACGCCCTGGCGCTCCCCCGCGTGGCGCTCGTCGGCCACAGCTACGGCGCGCTCGTGGCGCTCGCCGCCGCGGCCGCCCATCCGGAGCGGGTCGCGCGCCTCGTGCTCGCGGACCCGCCCCGCGACTTCTCGCAGGTCCCGGCGGCCGGCAAGGCGCAGCATTTCACGCCTTACATCGCCGCGCTCGAGGCGGACGGCTGGCGGGACACCGCGGTGGCCACCTTCGACGAGGCGCTCGCGGGCAGCACGCCCGCGACGCGGGAGACGGTGCTCTCGCGCGCCGCCGCCGTGCCGCACGACCAGATGCTCGACATGTCCCGCCACCTCCTCGAGTTCGAGGCCGCGAGCGCGCTGGACCGCTACCTCGCGGCCCCGGGCGCCCGCGCCCACGCCATCCTCGCCCCGTCGAACGCGTGGCCGCTGAGCCTGCATGTGCTGCGGCCCGCGCTGACGTCCGTCGTGCTGCCGGGGACCAGCCACTGGCTGATGCTCGACGCCCCGGCCGCGTTCGCCGCGGCGCTCGAGGCCTGGCTCGACGCCCCCTGACGCGGCGCCCCGCCTTTGCGGCGCGGCGCGCCCGGCGCACACTGCCGCCATGCGCGACGACGACCTCTCCCGGCTCACCGCGAGGACCCTCGGTCACTACGACGATCACGCCCTGTCGTTCTGGGAGGGCACGCGGGATCACGACGTCTCGCAGAACCGCGCGGCGCTCCTCGCGGCGCTGGAGGGGGCGGGCCCGTTCACGATCCTCGATCTCGGCTGCGGCCCCGGGCGCGACCTCGCGGCGTTCCGCGCCGCGGGGCACATCCCGGTCGGGCTCGACGGGTCGGCGCGGTTCGTCGAGATGGCGCGGCAGCACGCGGGGTGCGAGGTGCTCCACCAGGATTTTTTGCGCCTCGATCTCGGGGCCGAGCGCTTCGACGGGATCTTCGCCAACGCGTCGCTGTTCCACGTGCCGAGCCGCGAGCTGCCGCGCGTGCTCCGCGAGCTCTACGCCGCGCTCCGGCCGCGCGGCGTGCTCTTCAGCTCGAACCCGCGCGGCGACGATCGCGAGGGGTGGTCGGGCGACCGCTACGGCTGCTACTGGTCGCTCGAGCGGTGGCGGGAGCACGTGAGCGCCGCCGGGTTCGAGGAGATCGAGCATTACTACCGCCCCGCGGGCCGGCCGCGCGAGCAGCAGCCGTGGCTGGCGACGGTGTGGCGCAAGCGCTGAGGGGCGCCGCGCCGTCGAGCGCCGGCCCGGCGCTCCGGCCCTGCGCTCCGACCGGCGGCGACGGCGTCCGCGTCAGTGCGCCCTGAGCGCGGGCCGGCAGGACGCGGGCGGGCACGGGGCGGGCGCGCCGGCGGCGGAGCCGCGGGCCACGGCCGGGGCCAGGGCGACGATGACGAGGACCAGCGCCACGACGAGGACGAGGCCGCCGCGCAGGGTGAAGAGGTCGGCGACGAGGCCGATCGCCGGCGGCCCGACGAGGAAGCCGCCGTAGGACATGGTGGCGAGCGTCGAAATCGCCCTCCCCGGCGCGACGCCGGGGGCGCTCGCCCCGGCGCGGAAGACGAGCGGCACCACGACGGACAGGCCGGCGCCCACGCACCCGAAGCCCAGCAGCATGGCGATCGGGACGTTGACGAGCAGCGCCGCGCCCAGCCCGGCGGCGACGAGGAGCGCGGCCGAGCGCACGAGCCGCGCGGCGCCGAACCGCTGCGTCAGCCCGTCCCCGGAGAAGCGCCCGAGGAGCATCGCCAGCGAGAACACGGCGTAGCCGGTCGCGGCCACGGCCGCGGTGGTGTGGAGCTCGTCGCGGAGGTAGACGGCCGACCAGTTGGCCATCGCGCCCTCGCCGATGGAGGAGCAGAACGCGATGAGGCCGAGCAGGAGGAGCCGGGTCGAGCGGCGCTCCGCGGGGGCGCCATCGGCGGCCGGGGCCGGGGCCTCGAGGCGCGCGTCGGCCGAGAGCGCCGCGCCCGCGGCGGTGACGGCGGCGGCGAGGACGGCGGCGATCGCGACGAGGTGCGCCGCGGGCGACACCGCCCGGTCGGCCGCGAGCGCGCCGAGGGACGCGCCGACGAGGCCGCCGAGGCTGAACATGCCGTGGAACGAGGCGAGGATCGGCCTGCGGTGGCGCCGCTCGACCTCGACGGCCTGCGCGTTCATGGCGACGTCCATGAGGCCGTTGCTCGCGCCGAGCAGCAGGAGCGCGGCGACGAGCGCGGCGAAGGAGGGCGCGAGCGCCGGCAGGGGCAGCGCCGCGCAGAGGAGCACGGCCGAGACGCGGGTGACGCGCCGGCTGCCGAAGCGGGCGATGAGCGGCCCGGCGGCGCGAAAGGCCAGCATCGCGCCGACGGCGACGCCCAGCAGGGCGAGGCCGAGCGCGCTGTCGCGCAGCGCGAGCCGCTCGCGGACCGCGGGGACACGCGCGGCCCAGGAGGCGAAGGCGATGCCGTTCGCCACGAACATCACGGAGACGGCGCGCCGGGCGCGCGCGATGTCGCCGGCGGATGCTGGGGGCGCGAGCATCACGGCACCCTCCGCGCCGGGCCGGACGGGGCGCGGGCGCTGCGCCGATCGAGGAAGGCCGTCCAGCGGACGGCAGGGTGAGCAGGAAGCGTTCCAGAATCTTCGTGCATTATCGTGAACATCAAGGAAGAATCTTGCAGCCGAACACGGCCTTCGCAAGGATGCTCGTGCACAAACAGGAACAAACGTGCAAAACAACGCAGACAGCTCCGGGCTCATGGTCGCCGAACGGCGGCGGCATATTCTCGCTGTACTGGAACGCGACGGGAAGGTGGTGGCGGCCGAGCTGAGCCGTGCGTTCGGCGTCTCGGAGGACACGATCCGGCGCGACCTGCGCGAGATGGCGAACGAGGGGCTGCTGCAGCGGGTGCACGGCGGCGGCCTGCCGCTCGCCCGGGTGAACCCGAGCTTCCCTGCGCGCGAGCGGCAGCAGCCGCGCGTGAAGGACGAGCTCGCGCGGGCGGCGGCCACGTTGATCAAGAAGGGTCAGGTGGTGTTCATCGACAGCGGCACGACGAACGTGGCTGTGGCGCGCCACCTGCCGCGCGATCTCGAGGCGACGGTCGTGACCAACAGCCCTCCTGTGGCGATCGCGCTGTCCGAGCACCCGCGCGTCGAGGTGGTGCTGCTCGGCGGGCGCATGCGGAAGGATCCGCTGGCCGCCGCGGATGCGGTGACCATCGCGGGGGTGCGGCAGATCCGGGCGGACCTCTGCTATCTCGGCGTTTGCACGCTGGATCCGGCGTTCGGTATCACCACGGTGGATCTGGACGAGTCGTACGTGAAGCGGGCGATGGTCGAGGCGTCGGCGGAGGTCGTCGCGCTGGCGACCGCCGACAAGCTCGGCACGGTGTCGCCGTACGTCGTCGCGCCGCTGGGCGAGCTGACGTGGCTCTTCACCGAGCGCGGGGTGTCGAAGGAGGCGCTCGCTCCCTATCGGGAGGCGGGGGTCACCATCACGCAGGCGCTGGAGGAGGAGCCGGCGTAGCGGCGCTCCAACACCACGCTGACTCCGGGGAATCGCGCACGCGCACGCGCACGAAGGACGAGCACGGAAGACGGAAGACGGAAGACGGAAGACGGAAGACGGAAGACGGGGATGGGAGACGACGCACGTTGTATCAGACGCGGCTGAAACCGCTCTAGATCGGTTTTCGCCCCTCTCTTGCACATGCGTCACAGAGCGGCGGTCACCCGCACAGGAGACGGGTCCAGCTCGGCGTTTTCGGCGCGGAAGCGCACTCCGGTGCGCTGAGCACCGAAAACGCCGAGATGGGCCCGTATCCGAAGCGGGTGACCGCCGCTCTAGAGCAGTCCGGAGACCAGCCCGAGGACACCGCACGTCAGGCCGCCCGAGGAGAGCGCGACGAGGGGCTCCAGGCTCGAGGCGATCGATTCCGGGTAAACCCCGCTCCGGGGGGCCCAGCAGGTCGACGCGCCCGCGCCGTCCCGGTCGCAGATCGCGTTGCAGTGGCCAAGGAGGGTGAGCCCGCACGTGGGCGATTGCCCGCAGACGCGCTCGAGGGTCTTCGCGCTCAGCGCCACGCCGCAGTCGTCGATCAGCGCGTTGTCGGCGCAGGCGAACGCGGTCGGACGGGCCGGCTCGAAGAGATCGCCGAACATGATCGCATCCCGGACCGTGTACTCGGACGCCTCGCTGTCCGATGCGTCGGCGAGCCCCGGGTGGCCGCCGGTCAGGTGGACGGCGACCGGCGCGCCCAGCGCGTTCAGCGACTGAAGCAAGCACGCCGTCACCCAGCGCCGCGACGCGCCGTCCGATAGCGGCGACGTGGCCCACGACGGCGCGAGCCCGATCCACCCGGCGAACGACTGCCCGAAGGGCGCCGCTACCGCCGCCCCCGCCGGCAGGGCGCAGGCGACCACGCGCTCCACGAGGTGCCTGCCCTGCTCGCTCTCGAGGAGCGCCGCCCCACCGCCGCTGTCCAGCCCGGCCGGGAGCGGCGCCTGTGCGAGCGCCCGCAGCGCCCGCTGCGTCGAGGGCTTCCAGAAATAGGCCGGCTGGAGGCCGTTCATCACGATGATCTCCTGCTCCGCGACCAGGACCGACTCGCCCTCGTCGGCCGGCGCCGCACCGCACCCGACCGCAAGCACGCAGAAACCGATCACCCCGGCAGCATCGATCCTTACGCGAAGCATGACCTCATCCTCCAGTTAAGGCGCACGTGCGTGCGCATCGCACCCGGTTCAGCGGCCACTCCTAAGCAATTCCCGATCCGTGGCCGCGTCCGGCCGATCGTCCGCGCGGGCGGCCGTCGCGCCGCCATCGCCGCAACCAGGCTCAGCGGTGATGGGAGCGGCGTGGTCAGCAGCGGCTCGCGGCGGCCTGCGGCGCGCCGAGCCGCAGCGCGAGCCCGTCGAACCGCGAGCGCCACGCCGGATGCTCCGACAGCAGCGCGCGGGCCCTGCTCAGGCTCGCGACAGCGACCTCGACAGCACCGTGGCGGATTGCCGCACGGCCGCGCCAGTAGAGGACCTCGAGGAGCTCGTCGGCGAACTGGAACGGGCCGGCCTCGAGCTCCGCCTCGTCGAGGCCGCCGAGCAGGTCGCGCGGCGCGACGCCGTCGCCACCGTCCGAGAGCAGGCAGCGCAGCATCAGGTAGCAGCCGTGCGCCGCCTTCGCGGACGGCTCCGGCGGGCACGACGCGGCGATCCACGCGACGAGGCGCCGCGCCTCGCCGAGGTCGCCCCGCGCCGCGAGGATGCGCGCGAGCAGCAGCGAGCACTCGGGCACGGGGCGATCCACGAACCGCTGCTCGAGCGTGTGCGCGCGGCGCGCCAGCGAGAGCGCCTCGTCCTGCTGATCGCTCCAGTAGAGCAGCTCGGCGACGTTGTACGTGGCGACGCGCTCCAGCCACGGGTTGCCGATCTCCCGCGCGAGCGCGATCGCGCGCCGGAGGTCCGCGGTCGCGCGCGGGAGCTCCTTCTTCAGCGCCCAGAGCACGACGCGGTTCATGATCGCGACGCAGAGGTGCGGCAGATCCTCGGCCCGCTCGCAGAGCGCGATCGCCTCCTCGGCCTGCCGCTCCGCCTCGGCGAAGCGGCCCGCGTGCGCGAGCTCGGTCGACAGCAGCACGAGCGCGATGATCCGGCTCTCCTCGTCGCCCGCGGACTCGGCCAGCGACGCCCCCTCCGAGAGGAGCGCGATCGCCTCCGCGACCTCGCCCCGCCTGAGGCGCGTGCGCCCCTCCGCCACGCAGAGGCGCGCCGAGAGCCGCGGCGAGCCCGCGCGCTCCACGAGCGGCCGCGCCAGCTCGAGCCGCCGCGACGACGCCTCGTAGGCGCCCGTCCAGTCGAGCGCGGTGGCCTCCTCGAGCAGGACGTCCGCGCGGAGCTCGTCGTCCGCGAGCTCGAGCGCGGCGGAGAGGTCGGCCAGGGCCTCCTCGATGAGGTGGAGCCGGTACCGGATCCGGCCTCGGCCGGCCAGCGCGAGCGCACGGCGGCGGCGATCGCCCTCGCCGGCGAGCTTGAGCGCGGCGGTGTAGCAGCGCTCCGCCTCGACGTGCCGGTGCCGCGCGAACGCGAGATCCCCGAGCCGGAGGTGCGCCTCGGCCGCCTCCTCCCCCGCCCCGCACGCGCCCGCGTGCCGGGCGAGCGGCTCGAGCTCCTCCGGCCCCGGCTGCGCCGCGAGCTCCGCGGGCGCGACGGGGGCGGCCCGCGGCGCCGCCGAAGACGCGGGAGGGCGCCCGCGCTCGACCCGCGCCCGCCAGAAGGCGAGCGCGTGCCGGTGGATCTGCGCGCGGTGCTCGGGATCGAGCGTCTCGTACACCGCGTCGCGAAAGAGGCCGCTCTGGAACCACCACCGCTCGCCCTCCCCCCGCGCGCGGCGACCGTCGCCCTCGCCGGGCGCGGCGCGCTCGCCGTCACCCCCCGCGCGGCGCCCGATGACGCCCTGCTCGACGAGCACGCCGAGCCCGTACCCGGCGTCGACCGGCGTCCCGGCGCCTCCGGCGCGATCGACGGCGTCCTGCACCCACTCCAGCTCGGCCCGGGTGAACGACTCGCCGAGCACGGCGCAGAGCCGCGCGAGCGCGGCGACCTCCTGCGGCAGCGCCCCGAGCTGCCGCATCGCCAGCCACTGCCACGCGGGCGAGACCGGCAGGCCGTCGAGCTCCGCCGCCTCGACGCAGTAGTCGCCGCCCCCGGGGCGGCGGCGCACGAGGCCGGCCTGCTTGAGCGACCGGATGATCGCGGCGAGGCAACCCGGGTTGCCGCCGGCCCAGCGGGCGAGCCCCCGGAGCACGTCGGCGGGCGGGTACGCCGCCGGCAGGAGCAGCTGCGCCGCGAGGTCCGCCGCGGCGACCTCGTCGAGCGGGGCGAGCGTCACCCGGTCGGCGCGCTGCGTGCGCGCGCCCCACGTCGGGCGGAAGCGCTCGAAGCGCGGGTGCGCGACGACCGCCGCCCAGAGCGCCACGCCGGCGCCGTCGAGCGTCGCGACCTCGAGCGCGTCGAGCACGGTGACGTCCGCCCACTGCGCGTCGTCCACGATCACCGCGACGGGGGCGCGGCGCGCGCGGCGGCGCAGCCCCTCGGCGATCGCCCGCGCGAGGTGGTGCGGCGCCCGGGCGGGCGCGGCGCCGGGGCGCGACCACCCGAGCGCCGCGGCCACGGACGCGAACGTCGAGCCGCCGATCTCCGGGCCGAGCCGCGCCTCGCAGAAGGCCCGAGGATCGGCCGGCGCGGCCGCGGGCGCGGCGAGCGCGAAGCGCAGGATCGCCGCGGTGTCCTTGCTCGCCTCGCCCGGCAGGGGCTGCGCCGCGCGCACGACCAGCGCCGCGGCGCCGGGGCGGAGGCGCCGCGCCACGGCGGCCGCCTCGGCCGCGACCCGGCTCTTGCCGAGGCCGTCGTCGCCGAGCACCGTGACGAGCGCGGGGCACACGCCGCTGAACGCCGCGGCGGCGCTCGCCTCGAGCGCCGCGATGACGTCGCCCCGCCCGACCGTGGTCGGCGGCGGCGCCTCGAGCTCCGCCGCCGGCGCGCCCTGCGGCGAGGTGGGGGTCATGGTCGCCTCGGCCTCGACGAGGGCGCGCTCGAACTCCTCGGTGAGCGCGACGCCCGACCAGGGATCCGCAGGGATCCAGGTCTCCGGGCGATCCACGGCCGCGCCGTACACGCCGGGCGGAGCCTTCTCGCGCGGGCGGATGATGACGCCCGCGAGGTGGAGCGCGGCGCGGGCGCCGTGCCGCTCGACGAGCTCCCGCGCGGCGGCGAGCGCGAGCCGGACCGGATCCTCGGCGTCGCGGGCCGAGAAGACGGCGGTGTAGCGGCGCCGGCGCTGGCGGACGCAGATCCCCCTGCGGCTCGCGAGCGCGGCGACCACGATCGGCGTGGCGGCGCCGGTCTCCGCGACCAGCACGACGGCCGGCTGGAGCCCTTCGGCGATGAGCCTTCCGCCCCCGCGGCCAGAGGGCGGCCCCGGCGCGATCGCGGGCCGCGAGGTCGGCTCCGCGGCAGCGGCCGCGCCGGGCTCCGCGGCAGCGCCGGGCTCCGCGGCGGCCGCGCCGCGCTCCGCAGCAGCGCCGGGCTCCGCGGCAGCGCCGGGCTCCGCGGCAGCGACGCCGCGCTCCGCGGCAGCGCCGGCGCCGAGCGCGCAGGCCTCGTCGAGCGCGCGGCGGAGGCGGGCCGCGCTCGGGGGCCGGCGGCCGGGATCCTTGGCGAGGCACGAAAGGACGAGCTCCTCGAGGGCCTCGGGGACGGGCGCGAGCTCTCCCGGCCGCGGCGGGCGCAGCGTGAGGTGCCCGTGCTCCACCGCGCCCGTGTCCCCCACGAACGGCGGCCTGAGGGTGAGCAGCTCGAACAGGATCGCGCCGACGGCGTAGAGATCCGCGCGCTCGTCGAGGTCGGCCTCCGCGCGGAGCTGCTCGGGCGCCATGTACTCGGGCGTGCCGACGACCGTGCCCCCGCGCGTGATCTCGATCTCGTCGTCGTGGCGAGGCGCCCCGGCGGGCCGCGCCAGGCCGAAGTCGAGCAGCACCGCGCGCGCGGGGCCCGCGCCGGGGCGCGCCCGGGGCGGCGTGAAGATCACGTTCTCCGGCTTGAGATCCCGGTGGACGACGCCGCGCGCGTGCGCGGCCGCGAGCGCGTCGAGCAGCGCGGCCGCGCTCGCCGCCGCCCAGGCCGGCTCCGGGGGCCCGGGCAGCGCCGCGAGCGCCTCGGCCAGCGTCTCGCCGGGGACGAGGTCCATGGCGAACCAGGGACGGCCGTCGTCGAGCCGCCCCTCGGCGTGGACCCGCGGGACGTGCGGCGGACCGATGAGCCGGAGCGCGCCCGCCTCGCGCCGGAACCGCGCCTGGACGGTCGGCCGCGAGGAGCGGCCGATCTTGAGGGCGACGGTGAGGCCATCCGCCTCGCGCCGCGCGGACCACACGGCGGAGAAGCCGCCCTGCCCCAGCAAGCCGCCGACCTGGAAGCCCGGGACGCGCGGCGGCCCCGGCGCGGGCGTGCGCTCGGCCGACGGCGGCGCCGTCCCGCCGTCTCGAGGGCAAGCCCCCGCCGGGGGGAGCCGGCGGTGGCACTGTGGGCAGCGGGACACGTCGTTGCTCCCTGGGGCCGGCGGAGGGCGTCAGCTCGCCGCCGCGCTTATGGTACCGTCGCCCGGCCGGTCCATGGTGAGCGAAGAGCCCGACACCCTCCCCAGCGCGGGGATCCCCAGCGAGCGCACGGTCCGGACCGCGCAGCCGGCCTCGGCCGAGCCCGACGCCGCGGCCACGCCGATCACGCTCACGCCGATGACGCCGACCGCCACGGCCGCGCGCCCGCCGGCGGCGCTCGGCGGCCTCGCGCTGGACGGCCTGATGCCCGGGGAGCGGGCGGGCGACTGGGTGATCGAGGGCCCGCTCGGCGCGGGCGGCTTCAGCGTGATCTACCGCGCCCGGCACGCGGACCGCGGCGCGCCGGCCGCGGTGAAGGTGCTGCACCCGGAGCTCAGCGCGCAGCCGGACGTGGTGATCCGCTTCCAGCGGGAGGTGGAGACGGTCCGGCGGCTGGAGCACCCCGGCATCGTCCGGGTCTTCGAGCAGGGGCAGCTCGAGGACGGGCGGCCTTACTACGTCATGGAGCTGCTCGCCGGGGTCAGCCTGGATCAGCACCTCCGGTCGCGCGGCCGGCTGTCGCCCGAGGAGGCGCTCGCGGTGCTGGAGCCGCTCTGCGACGCGCTCGAGGCCGCGCACGCGCAGGCCGTCGTGCACCGCGACCTCAAGGCGTCGAACGTCTTCCTCGAGGAGGACGGCGACCGCCGCCGCGTCGTCCTGCTCGACTTCGGGGTGGCCAAGCTGCTCGACGCGCCCGGGCCGTCGCTGACCTCCTCGCGCGAGGTCCTCGGGAGCC
The DNA here is from genome assembly GCF_051526825.1 of Sorangium sp. So ce185. Classification (NCBI taxonomy): domain Bacteria; kingdom Pseudomonadati; phylum Myxococcota; order Polyangiales; family Polyangiaceae; genus Sorangium; species Sorangium sp. So ce185. Next base: position 6,512,092 of record NZ_CP150316.1, read on the forward strand.
CCTCGAGCGTCGCCCCCGAGCAGCTCCTCGGCCAGCCGGTCGACGTCCGGGCGGACGTCTACGCGCTCGGCGCCCTCACCTACCGCATGCTCGTCGGCGAGCCGCTCTTCAGCGGGGACATCGGCGCGCTCCTGCGCCAGCTGCACCTGTTCGCGAGCCCGCCGCGCCCGAGCGCGAAGGCGCGGCTCTCGACGGGCTTCGACGAGGTCATCCTCCGGGCGCTCGCCAAGGACCCCGCGGCGCGCCCCCCGAGCCCCGGCGCCTTCCTCGAGGAGTTCCGCGGCGCGCTCGAGGCCTCGCGCGGCGCGAGCGACGCGCCGAGCGGCGCGCGCGCGCGCCCCGGGGTCGCGGTCTACGCCGAGGTGGGCGCCGCGCCCGAGGCGCTCGACGCGCCGGACGATCGGCTGCTCGCGGACCTGGAGGCGATCCTGCCGTTCGTGGCCGCCGAGCTCACCGAGGCCGGGCTGTCCCCCGGGGCCGAGACCGGCAGCAGCCTGCTCTTCACCGCCGAGCGCCCCGGCGACGCCGACGCCGACGCCGAGGCGCGCCGCCGCGCCGTGGACGCCGCGCTCCGGATCTTCCGGCGGCTCGAGGGCCGCCCCGGGCGCGATCCGAGGGTGCAGGTGCGCCTGTGCCTCCACACGGGGGAGCTGCTCCTCGGCCCCTCGGGCGAGCTGCTCGGCGGCGAGCTCGCGGAGGTCGGCGGCTGGGCGCCCGAAGGGGCGCAGGCGGGCGTGTTCGCCTCGCCCGACGTCGTCGCGGGCCTCGGGATCGTCGCCGGGCCGACGGCGCTCGAGGGGACGATGCTCGTCCTCGCCGGGGCCGAGCCCACCGCAGCGCGGTAGCGGCGCGCTCCGGCACCGCGCCGGAAAAGTCCATCCTGGGTGCTGCCTGCGGGGGCCATCAGCAGCTGCGTGCCCGCGTCTGCACCGCATGTGCGATGTCCGGGACACCGCTCAGGCGACGTTCGACATGGTAAGCTGGTGAGAGTGATCCGCACTCCGATACCCACATCAGGCGAGGACGCGACCACCGTGCTGAAGGTCCACCCGCGCGAGGTGACGTTCGGCAGGTTCAGCGTGCAGGTGGTGAGCGGCCCGGATCAGGGCGCTTCCCACGTGGCCAACGCGCCGGAGCTCGCGATCGGCACCGCGGCCGGCAATCACCTGGTGCTCACCGATCCGTCGGTGTCGCGCCACCACTGCGTGATCGCCGCGACCCCCAAGGGCTACCAGCTGCGCGATCTCGGCAGCACGAACGGGATCGTGCTCGGGGGCTTCCGCGTGGAGGCGGCGTACCTGACCCCGGGCGCCACGTTCGGCGTGGGCCAGACGTCGCTGCGCTTCGATCACCTGCCCGACGAGGTCCACGAGCCGCTCGGGGACGCGGAGCTCTCCGGGCGGGTGCTGGGGCAGAGCACGGCGATGCGCCGGCTCTTCGCGATGATCCCGCGGATCGCCGCGGCGGACGCCACGGTGCTCCTCGAGGGCGAGACCGGGTCCGGCAAGGGGCTGCTCGCCGAGGTGATCCACCAGAAGAGCCCGCGCGCGGCCGGGCCGTTCGTGGTCATCGACTGCGGCGCGATCCCGCCCACGCTCATCGAGGCCGAGCTGTTCGGGTACATGAAGGGCGCGTTCACGGGGGCGCACCAGGCGCGCGCCGGCGCCTTCGAGGCGGCGCGCGGGGGCACGGTGCTGCTCGACGAGATCGGCGAGCTCCGGCTCGACCTCCAGCCGAAGCTGCTGCGCGCCCTCGAGGAGCGCTCGATCCGCCGCATCGGCAGCCTCGATACCGTCCCGCTCGACGTGCGGATCATCGCGGCCACGAACCGCGATCTCCGGCAGGAGGTGAACCGCGGCACCTTCCGCTCGGACCTGTTCTACCGGCTCAACGTGGTCCGGCTCCGCGTGCCGCCGCTGCGCGAGCGGCGGGACGACATCCCGCTGCTCGTCGCGCATTACTACCGGCAGTTCGCCGACAAGGCGGATCCGCCGGCCGAGCTCGTGGAGCGGCTGCTCCACCACGACTGGCCCGGCAACGTCCGCGAGCTGCGCAGCGCGGTGGAGCGCGCCGTGCTGACCGGCGATCCCGCGATCGGCGAGGGCTGCCCCGCGGCGCGGGAGGTCGGCGACGACGATGAGGCGCTCCGGCCGGACGACCTCGAGCTCTCGTTCCGCCAGGCCAAGGAGCGCACGGTGGCGCGCTGGGAGCGGGCGTACGTGAGGGCGCTGATCCGGGCCAACGGGGGGAACCTCTCCCACGCCGCGCGCGCCGGCCGGATGGACCGGAACTACCTGCGGGAGCTCCTGCGCCGGCACGGGGTCACGGCGACCGAGCCGTGAGCGCGACGCGCCGCCCGGGGCTTCACGACGCCTCGGGCCGCGCGCGATGGGGCCGCCCGAGGCCAGGGCCGTCGCGGTCCGAGCTCCGCGAGCGCCGGAGCGGGCGCCCGCCTCGCCCGTCCTGCCGCCTGGGGAGCGGCTTCCGGTGGAGGGCGGCGTCGGCGCGCGCGAGGACGTCCACGAGGTAGTCGCTCCGCCCGGCGGTCGCGTGGAGGGAGTCCTGGATGCCGCGCCGGTGCATCTCCCAGCCGCGGCCAGGGACGAAGCGGAGCGTCGTCGTGGACGCGTGCGGCCGCGCGCGCTCGCGCAGCGCGTCGCCGTCGAGCACCCACACCTCGGGGCCGAAGGCGGCGACGGCCTGCCGCAGGTCGACCGCGGGCAGCGCGCCGGCGCGGTTGGCGCTGCTCACGAAGAGCGGCGCGTGGCGCTCGAGCAGCCAGGCGATGGGCTCCCAGGTGACGCCGAAGAGGAGCGCCATGCCGTAGCTCGCGGCGGGCTCGAGCCAGCTCGGCGAGGCCACGTCGCGGGCCTGCGGCACGAGGGCGGTCACGCGCTCGACCGCGAGCAGCCAGCCGAGGCGGCGGCGCTCCGCCTCGTCGAGCGCGAGGTGCGGCGCGAGCCGGTCGAGGCGCGGCTCCCACGCGGCGACGGGGTGGTTGTGAGGTCGTCCCCGCGCGCGGTTCACGGCCGCGGCCGTCTTCCCCGCGATCACGTAGGCCAGCGGCGACGGGGTGGGCAGGACGACCGCCTCGCCGCGCTGGAGCGCCTCGTCGACGGCGAGCTTGCCCGCGGCATCAAAACGCGCGACCGGCAAGGTGGCCTCCTGTGCGCTCGCGATCGTGCGCGGTCACGGATGATTCGGTTCTTGCTTGAAACATGGTGGTCACACTCGACGGCGGGCGAGGTGCACGGGGGGATGTCGCCCTGCCGCCGCCGCGCGCTCTCAAGCAGGCATCGCGCCACGCGCGGCGCGGGCCGAGGCGAGGGCGATCGCCGCCTCGGAGGGCCCTGATTTCCGTGGAGGTGCGGGGGTGCCCGCGCGCGGCGAGCGGCGAGCGCGGCGGTCGGCGGCGGAGGCGCTCCCGGCGCCCGGGTGCTGGCTGCAGCAGGCGGCAGGTGCAGCCCGGGGCAGGCAACGAGCGCCCTCTCCCGCGGCCGGTCAACCCGCTGGACGGGCGAGCGCGAGGGCGTCGGACAGGATCCAGAGCCCCAGGCCGATCAGGACGAACGGCAGCGCCGCCCGGCCGTAGCGCCGGATGCGGCTGCCCAGGACCGGGTGGTGGACGAGGCGGTGGCCGAGCGCGCACAAGGCGCCGGTCATGACCGCGAACACGGCCGCGTGGAGCGGGACGTGCTCCGGGGTGCTCGAGAACAGCGGGATGTAGACGCCGAGGTTGTCCCCGCCGTTCGCGATGGTCACGCTCGCCACCGCGAGCGCCTTGAACCCCGCCGCGCCGCCGGGCGGCTCCTCGTCGTCGTCGTCGGCCTCGGGGCCCCGTCGGAGCGCCCAGAGGCCCCGCAGGCCGAGCGCGAGGGGCGCCAGGCCGAGCAGGCCGATCCACCCGTCCGGCACGCGAACGGCGAGCAGCGCGCACGCGACGCTCGCCAGGACGAGCGCCGCCATGCCGAGGAACTGGCCGGCGACGACCTGGCGGGCGGTGAAGCCGGGGTCCGCGAAGAAGGCCGACAGCAGGAGGATGTCGTCGATGTTCGTCGAGACGAACACGACCACGCTCACCCCGAGCGCCGGAAGGATCTGCTCCATGGCGCCTGCGGGCATAGCACCTCCCGCGGCCGGCCAACCCGCGCCGCGGCGCGGCCGGTGCGGCTTCGGCCCTGCGGCCGCGGGAGCCGTGTCGGCCGTTCCGGGGTAGATAGCGTGGCCGGAGCGGCTGCGCCTGCGCAGGCGGACGGGAGGCGAGCCGCGCGCTCGTGGAGTGGAATGGAGAGGCCATGACGACGACCCCCCAGCCCGCGGAGCCGACCAGGGCGACGGCCGCGCCCGGAGCGAACGCGGCGACCGTGGAGCAGCGCGCCCGGGCGGACCTGCCGGTTCAGGGCATGACCTGCGCGGCGTGCGTGCGCCGCGTGGAGAAGGCGCTGCGCGCGACGCCCGGCGTCGCGGAGGCGACGGTCAACCTCGTGACCCAGCGGGCGACGATCGCCTACGACGCGCGGACGACCACGCCGGCCGCGCTGGCCCACGCCATCGTGGAGGCGGGCTACGAGGTGCCCGAGGTGCCCGACGCCTCCGCCCTCGGCGGCGCCCCCGCAGCGCCCGCCGACGCCGGCGTCACCGCAGCATCTGCCGACGGCGCAGCATCCGCCGACGCCGGCGACACCGCAGCATCCGCCGACGCCGGCGCCACCGCAGCATCCGCGGCCGCTCCGCCGCCGCGCCCGCACCCGGCCGCATCCGAGCGCGCCGCCGCCATGGACGCGGCCGAGCAGCGGGAGCGGCGCGCGCTCCGGCGCGACGTCGCGATCGCCGCCCTGTTCACGGCCCCCCTGCTCGCCGTGGCCATGTCCCACGGCGCGCTCCCGGCGCTCGAAGGCACCTTCGGGCGCTGGCTCTCGCTCGCGCTCGCCACGGTCGTGATCCTCGGGCCGGGTCGCCGGTTCTTCCGCCTCGCCTTCGGCGCGCTCCGGCACCGCGCCGCCGACATGAACACCCTCGTGAGCCTCGGGGCCGGCGCCGCCTGGCTCTACTCGACCGCCGCGGTCGTGGCGCCGGGCCTCTTCCCGCACGCCGAGCACGGCCACCTGCCGCCGGTCTACTTCGAGGCCGCGGCCGCGATCGTCACCTTCGTGCTGATCGGCAGGCTCCTCGAGACGCGCGCGCGGAAGCGGCTCGCCGACGCCGTGCGCGGGCTCGTGGCGCTGCAGCCGAAGACCGCGCGGCGCCTCCGCGGCGACGCCGAGGACGAGGTGCCCGCCGCCGCGCTCGCGCCCGGCGACCTCGTGCTGGTGCGGCCCGGCGAGCGCATCGCGACCGACGGCGAGGTGGTCCGCGGCGCGTCCGCGGTCGACGAGTCGATGCTCACCGGCGAGAGCATGCCCGTCGACAAGACCGCGGGCTCGGCCGTGCTCGGCGGGACGCTCAACCAGAGCGGCGCCCTCACCTTGCGCGTCACGAAGACCGGCGCGGACACCGCGCTCGCGCGCATCGTCGACGCCGTGGAGCAGGCGCAGGGGTCGCGCGCGCCGATCGCCCGCCTCGCCGACGTGGTGAGCGGCATCTTCGTCCCCGTCGTCGCCGCCGTCGCGTCGCTCGCCTTCGTCGCGTGGCTCGCGGTCGACCCGACCGCCGCGGGCCTCGCCACGGCGATCGAGCGGTTCGTCGCGGTGCTCGTGATCGCCTGCCCGTGCGCGCTCGGCCTGGCCACGCCGGCGGCCGTGGCCGTCGGGACGGGGCGCGGCGCGGAGCTCGGCGTCCTCGTCAAGGGCGGCGCGGCGCTCGAGGCGGCGAGCCGCGTCGACACGGTGCTGCTCGACAAGACCGGGACGCTCACCTCGGGGCGGCCCGAGCTCACCGACGTCGTCGCCCTCGCGGGCCACGGCGAGGCGGAGCTCCTCGGCCTCGCGGCGGCCGCGGAGCTCCAGAGCGAGCACCCGGTGGCGCGGGCGATCGTCGAGGGCGCGCGCGGCCGCGGCGTGGGCCTCCCGGCGGCCTCGGATTTCCGCGCGGAGATCGGCCACGGCATCGAGGCGCGCGCCGCGGGCCGCGTCGTGCGCGCCGGCACCGCGGCGTGGCTGCGCCGGGCGGGCATCGACACCGGCGCGCTGGAGGCCGAGGCCGAGCGGCTCGCCGCGCAGGGCCGCACGCCGTCGTTCGTGGCCGTCGACGGGCGGCTCGCCGGGCTCGTGGCGGTCGCCGACCGGCCGACCGAGGAGGCGCGCCGCGCCATCGCGGCCCTGCGGCAGCTCGGCGTCGAGGTGGCCATGGTGACCGGCGATCGGGCGGGCGCCGCGCGCGCCGTCGCCGAGGAGCTCGGCATCCGCGCGGTGTTCGCGGAGGTGAGGCCGGAGGACAAGGCGAGGATCGTCCGCGAGCAGCGGGCCGCCGGCCGCCGGGTGGCCATGGTCGGCGACGGCATCAACGACGCGCCCGCGCTCGCCGGCGCGGACGTGGGGGTCGCGCTCGGCAGCGGCGCGGACGTCGCGGTCGCGTCCGCCGACGTGGCGCTGCTCCGCGGTGGGATCGCCGGCCTGCCGGTGGCGCTCGACCTCGCGCGCGCCACGCTGCGCACGATCCGCCAGAACCTCTTCTGGGCGTTCATCTACAACGTGCTCGGCATCCCGATCGCGGCGGGCCTGCTGTACCCGCTCACCGGGTGGCTCCTCTCCCCCGTCCTCGCGAGCGCGGCGATGTCGCTGTCGAGCGTGTCGGTGCTCGCCAACTCCCTCAGGTTGCGCGCGTTCGGCCGCGGCTGACGTCGCGAAGGAACGCTCGATGTCGGGATTCCGCATCGCGCGCCGACCTCCGCGCGCGGCGATGGCGCGCGGGCGGTCGAGCGGCTCCACCCGGTCGGAGGAGACCGAGATCGCCTCGCGATGAGGACCATATCCCACTCGACCCGTTCTCGACGGCGTTGAATTCATGCTCGATGTCCAGATCGACCTTGGCGAAACCTGGACTGGCATCGATACCTAGACCTCGGTGAGGAGCGCACGCGTGACGGCGGCACGAGTCAGGGCTCGCCCGCCCGCGTCATCCCGCTGCCCAACGCGGCGCACAAAGAAGCCGGGCGCGCCGTTCGGGTTCGCCGCGCCGGATTCCTCCGGGCGCAAGCCTGCGGAGGACACGCCAGGCCCGGACGCTCTTCTGCCGCGCGGGCGCTCCGCCGCACGCCCACACGCAATCCGCGGCAGCATCGCCCCGCGCCGACGGGGTGAATGCTAGAAGCAGCGTACGCACCAAAGTCTCAGAAATACGGAGGATCTATGAGAACTTACCACCGGCACACTGGCACAGCCGTTGCTCTTACCGTGCTCCTCGCGGCGCAAGCCGCTGACGCCGCCGTCACGGTCGACATCGTCCAGCCGAACCACACGCTCATCGAGGGCAGCACCGTCCCGGTGCGCGTCGCCGCGTCGTCCCCTGACGAAATCTATTACGTCGAGGCGGAGTTCGAGGGCCTCACCATCGAGCTCACGCCGACGGGAGACGGCTACTACGAGGGCGCGTTCGATCTCGGCGAGCTCGGCGGCGAGCTCCCCTACGGCCCTTACGTCGTGACCGTCAACGCGTACGACACGTTCGGCGAGGGCGCGAGCGATGAGGGCATCGTGCACCAGTACGCGCCCCCGACCGTGGTGTGGAACGTGCTGCCGCACGACACCCTCACGGCCGGCTGGCGCTTCGAAGCGAAGTGCATCCCGACGCCGCCCTATGAGTGCAAGCAGCTCTCGGCGCGGTTCGACACCGATAGCGGAAGCTACGGGTTCGACAACAACGACGGGTCGCCCCACCCGCAGCCCGTCCCGGGACGGCTGTACGTCAAGGAGGCCAATGGCAGGAACGGCAACTGGCTCCCGTCGGGCAAGACGTACACGCTCACGGTCTCGGCCAACGTCGGGGTCGGCCCCAACGTCACAAGGACGGTCGGCCCCATCCACGTCGACCGCAGCCCGAGGCTCACCGCCGTCCAGCGCGCTCCCGGCACCATCCTCGATTTCGACGCCACCCGGTTCCTCTTCCTGGATTACCTTCGTCGCGTCGGGATCTTCGATCGCAACACCCACGAGATCACGTGGATCGAGGCCATCCCGGAAGGGGCGGCTCCCCAGCTCGGCACGGTCTACGGCGCGCTCACGCCGTCGGGGTGCGTGTACCAGTCGGCGACCGGCTACATTCTCTCCTGGGCCGACGGCGTACGGCGCCAGGTCGCGAGCGCGACGATCACGCCGCGCCTCGACGCCGTGAACGGCGATACGGCGGTGTGGACGTCGTACAACGACGACTGGGCGCACGAGCACACGCTGTCGACGGGCACGAACCGGACCCTCTGGTACAACCCGGGGAGCCGATCGCCGTTCCAGGCCGACGTCGCGGCGTCGGGCGGCGTCTTCTTCGGCACCTACGAGAGCGCGTCCATCGTCGGGCCGGGCAACGCGCTCCTCGGGGATCACGCGGGCAACCTGCAGCGGCCAATCATCGACGGAACGAACGTCGTCGGCCGGTGGTGGGATGGGATGACGAGCTCGAGCTACCTCTACACCGCGGAAGGTGAGGAGGTGTTCCTCGGCGACTCGCTCACCCACACCTCTGCCGGGCTGCTGGCGCACGCGGGCTACGCCGCCTTCCTGAAGAGCGATGGCGACGCCAACCAGATCTGGCTGCGGACGCCCGACGGCGAGCAGCATCAGATCAGCGATTTCCCGAAGTCGAGCCGGTTCGACCAGGCGAAGCTCCGGGTCGGCCACGACGGTATCAGCGACGCCGGCGAGGTCCTGTTCCTGTACGAAGGCAAGCGCTATATCGGCCGGCCGGGGGGAATTCCGGAGCAGATCAGCACCGAGCTCGGGCACGGCCGCTGGCTCGACGGGAGCTGGTATGTGACCATCGGCAACACGCTGTTCGAGGTCTCGACCCCGGCCAGCGCCGCCGCGCAGCTGGCCGCGACGGGGACGGGGATCGAGGAGCTCGCGCGGGAGGAGGGCCTCGGCGGGCGCGAGGTGCTGTCCACGTCGTTCGCCGAGAGAGAGGCGCTCGACGCGACGGTGTGGGCTCGCGATCTGCACGAGCCCGACGCGCTGCCGGTGTCGGCCGACGGCGCCGCGCTGCTCGGCGACGTCGACACGGACACCGGCGCCGACATCGCGCCGGCCGGGGCGGGGTGCAGCACCTCGGGCCCGGCGGGCTCTGCCGGCGGTGCCGCCGCGCTCGCCGCGGCGCTCGCGGGCCTCGCGCTTGCGCGCCGCAGCCGCGCGCGCTCGTAGCGCGCCCCGCCGCACCTCCCCGCCAAACACGGGGCCCCGGCGCCGCCGGAAGCCCACCGCCACCGTAGATCCCGCCCGCGGCGTCTGTTATAACGGACGCACGTCCTCGCTCCGATCGGGTCCACGTCGATGCGCGGCGCCGCCGTGTGGACGAAGCGCATCGACCCGGCAACGAACCGTCCATCACCGCCTCACGCCGCGAGCGTCGCGCGCCGGTCCCGCCGGGAACGGCGGCGGCGCCCCCGGAGAACACGCGAACGCCAGAACTCAAGGAGACGCAGCGCATGCGCTTTCGTCCGGATCCCACCTTCTACCCGTCGCCGCGCCTGGCGATGGATGCGCCGCCCGAGCGGCTGGCCTACGTGACGGCGCTCGACGCCGGCGCCGCGCTGAAGCGCCCGGGCAACCATCGCCACGACGCGCTCACGGTCGTCGACCTCGACCCGAGGTCGCCTGAGTATGGCACCCTCGTCTCGGTCAACGAGCTGCCGACCTACGGCGACGAGCTCCACCACTCGGGCTGGAACGCCTGCAGCGCCTCGCTGTGCCCGTACGCGCCGCACCCCCACGTGGAGCGCCGCTTCCTCCTGCTGCCCGCGCTCCGCTCATCGAACATCTTCGTCTTCGACGTCAAGCCAAACCCGCGCCGCCCCGAGCTCGTCCACACGGTCCGGGCCGAGGAGATCGCCAAGCGGGCCGGCTACTCGCGCCCGCACACGCTGCACTGCGGGCCCGACGGCATCTACGTGAGCGCGCTCGGCAACCCCGAGGGCGAAGGGCCAGGGGGCATCTTCGTGCTCGACTGCGAGAGCTTCGATGTGCTCGGCCGCTGGGAGATCGACCGCGGGCCGCAGTTCCTCCACTACGACTTCTGGTGGCACCTCGGCCACGACACCCTGCTCACGAGCGAGTGGGGGACGCCGAAGATGATCGAAGACGGTGTGAATCCGGAGCTCTTGCTCGGCAAGAAATACGGCCACAAGATCCATGTCTGGGATCTCCGGAAGCGAAAGCACCTCCAGGCGCTGGATCTCGGCGACGAGCACCAGATGGCGCTCGAGCTCCGCCCCGCGCACGACCCGACCAAGGCCTATGGCTTCGTCGGCGTCGTCGTGAGCGTCAAGGACCTCTCCGCCTCGGTCTGGCTCTGGCATCGCGACGGCGACCGGTGGGCGATCCGCAAGGTCATCGAGGTGCCGGCCGAGCCCGCGGAGCCCGAGCTTTTGCCACCGCTGCTCAAGGGCTTCAAGGCCGTCCCGCCCCTCATCACCGACATCAACCTCTCCCTCGACGACCGGTTCCTCTACGTGTCCTGCTGGGGCACGGGCGAGCTCCGCCAGTACGACGTGTCGGACCCGTTCCACCCGAAGCTGACCGGCTCGGTGCACCTCGGGGGCGTGGTCCGCAGGGCGGCGCACCGCCGCTCCGGGCCGCTGCGCGGCGGGCCGCAGATGGTGGAGGTGAGCCGCGACGGGCGGCGCATCTACTTCACGAACTCGCTCTACGCCTCGTGGGACGAGCAGTTCTATCCGGAAGGCGTGGGCGGCTGGATGGCCAAGGTCGACGCGGCCCCCGGCGGCGGCATCGCGCTCGACCCCGAGTTCTTCGTCGACTTCGGCCCCTTGCGCCCTCACCAGGTGCGGCTCGAGGGGGGCGACGCGTCCTCGGATTCGTTCTGCTATCCCTAGCTCGCCATGACGCCCTGGCTCACCCTGGCGCTCCTCGGCGCCTATCATGGCATCAACCCGGGCATGGGCTGGCTGTTCGCGGTCGCGCTCGGCCTCCAGGAGAAGAGCGGCCGCGCGGTGCGGCGGGCGCTCGTGCCGATCGCGCTCGGCCACGCCGCCTCGATCGGGGTCACGGTCGCGCTGCTCGGGCTCGGGCTCGCGAGCGTGCCCGCCGCGGCGCTCCGCTGGATCACGGCGATCGCGCTGATCGCGTTCGGCGCGCTCAAGCTCGTGAGGCCGCGCCACCCGAGGTGGGTCGGGATGCGCGTCGGCTTCCGCGATCTGACCTGGTGGTCCTTCCTGATGGCCACCGCGCACGGCGCCGGGCTCATGCTGCTCCCGGTCTTCCTGCTCGGCGCGGACAACCCGGCGCCGTGCCATGGCGCCGGGTGTCACAACGCAGCTGGCCTGTCGCTGACGAGCCCCGCGGGCTACCTCGCCGCCGTCCTCGTGCACACGGCCGCCATGATGGCGGCGGCCGCGGCGGTCGCGCTCGTGGTCTACCACAGGCTCGGCGTCGCGATCCTCCGCACGGCCTGGTTCAACCTCGATCGGGCGTGGGCTGCCGCGCTCATCGGCGCCGGCGTCATCGCGATCGTGCTCTGACGCCGGTCGCCCGCCCGTCGATTCGCCGTCAGTTCGCCGTCAGTTCGCCGTCAGTTCGCCGTCAATTCACCACGACGAGCTGCCACCGCTGCTCCTCGCCGCCGCTGCTCCCCCGCTGCTCGATCGCGGCGGCGTCCTCGGTCGAGCCCTGGACGACCCCGACCAGCTTGCCGCTGTTCTTGTTCCGGATCTGGAGGTCGCCGCCGCCCAGATCGATGAAGAGCCACGCCTGGTTGTCGCCGTCGTGGTCCGTCCATTGCTTCAGCGCGATCCCGTCGCTCTTCGACTCGTCGGGGACGTCCAGCACCTTGCCGCTCTTGAGGTTGGTCAGCCGGAAGTAGCCCGCGCCGTTGTAGTTGAGGGTCCACTTCTGGTTGTCTCCGCCGTCGTCCGCGCTCTGGATTACCGCGGCCCCGTCCTCGGACGACGCGCCGGCGACCGTCATCACCTTGCCGCTCTTCCTGTTCATGAGCTTGAAGCGGTTCGTCGCCCCGGTGACGCTGCCGGCCGCCGTGTCGATGGTCAGCGTGTTGTTCCAGCTCATGCTCATCGTCGTGTCCGAGGGGAACGAGATCGGCTGCCACACATAGGTCGAGTCGTTGACCCGCCCGCCCCAGGCGCCCGCCCAGCGATCCCCCATGTACAGGTAGGCCGTCCCCGCGCTGCCCTGGACCGGGAGCACGTAGGTCGACTGAGAGTGGTAGGTCGTGCCGTCGGCGACGTTGGTCATCGTCGACCAGCCGCGCTCGAGGGAGCGGGAGGTCGCGTACTTGGCCTGGTTGGGGTCCCAGCCCGTGGCCCCGGACGTCAGCAGGAAATAGACGCCGTTCCGCTTGAACAGCGCCGGCGCCTCCCGGTGTCCGCCGGGGAACAGCACCGCAGCCAGCCGGTCCACGGCCAGGTAGTCGGGGGTCAGCGCATAAAGGTTGAGATCGTAGTTCTCGTTCGAGGCCGAGATGAAGTAGCCCTTGCCGTCGTCGTCGACGAAGAGGCCGCAGTCCCGGGACATGTACCCGGGCTTGCCGTGATCGGTCACCCCGGTGCCCGCGAGCGGCCGGAAGCTGCCGTGATACGTGTAGTCGCCGTCCACGGTGCTCGAGCTCGCGACCGCGGCCCGGGCCTCGCCGTAGTTCACCCCGTTCTCCCAGTGCATCCACATCACGTATTTGCCCGTGGACGCGTTGTAGACCACCTTCGGCCGCTCGATGTTGGCCGGGTCGAGGTCCTCGTCGGAATCCATGGTGAGCACATGGTTCCTGAGCTCCCAGCGCCGCAGGTCCGACGAGCGGTAAGCGGACACGGCATAGAACGTCCCGTCCGGGTTCCGGTTCTCGCCGAACCAGTAGTAATAGGAGCCCACCTTGATCACCCCGCCCCCGTGCGCCTGGATGGGATTGCCCGAGGTGTCGGCCCACTGAATGCCGTTGACCAAAGGCCCGACCGGCGGGAGCGGCTCCGGGCCACCGCCCTCGCCGGCAGACCCGCCGTCGCCCGGCGCGCCGCCGTCGCCGTGTCCACCGCCGACGCCAGAGGCGCCGCCGCCAGAGGCGCCGACCCCCGAGGTGACGCCGCCGCCGGGCGCGCCGCCGCCGCCGGAGGCGCCGACCCCCGAGGTGACGCCGTCCCCGGGTGTCGCGCTCCCGGCGCCCTCGGCCGTACCGGCATCGCAGGCCGCGAGGCCGACGCCCGCGACCAGCAGGCACACCATCGGAGACAAGGAATCGAGACGCATGATGCCCTCCAGAAGGAGCACCATCTCGATTCCTTCAACCAGGCTTGTCAAGGCCTTCGCGCGCTATGGCAGCGCTGGGATGTTCCGCTCTCGTGCGAACACCCAGCCTCGACGAACTCGGCCGCTCGTGCCGGCCGATCAGCGCGCGCCCGCCGGAATCCCCGGCGCGGCGTCCGGGGCGGCGAGGTTGTACCGGTTGCGGGCCCAGGCCGCGACGTCCGCGACCTGCCGCTCCACGGGAGTCGCCGACCAGCCGAACGTCTCGCGGAATCGCGTGTCGTCGATGACATAAGGCACGTCCCACTGGTACGCCATCTCGACGGCCTCGCGCACGAACGGCGAGAACAGGCCCACCGCGCGCAGCGCGATGCGCGGGACCCGCGCGACCTCCACCTCGACCCCGAGCGCGCGGCCGAGGCGCCGCGCGAGCGCGCGCGTGCTCTCGGCGGGCGCCGTCGGCAGGTGCCAGATGTGGCCCATGGCCTCTTCCCGATCGCCCAGCGTCACGAGGCCGCGCGCCACGTCCTCCACGTACGTATAGGAGTGGGGCATGTCGGGATCGCCCAGGCACTCCACGGCCTTTCCGGCGAGCGCGCGCGTATAGAAGCGCTCGCCCCAGGCGGACAGCGGCACGTTGGCGCCGAAGAAGTCGCTGGCGCGCCCGATGGCGACGCGCACGTCGCCGCGACGCTGGGCCCCGAGGCGCATCTCCTCGAGGTCGACGCGCAGCGCGCCCTTCTTGCTGCAAGGGCGGCGCGGCGAGCCCTCGCGCATGGGCCCGTCGGGCACGCCGTACATGTAGAGGCAATCGAGCGCCACGAGCTTCGCGCCCGCCTTGCTCGCGCCGTGCACGGCGCCCCGCGCGATGGGCAGGAGCTGCGTGGGCCAGAGATGGTAAGGCGGGTTCATGCAATCGTAGACCACGCTCGCGCCGCGCGTGGCCTCCTCGGCAAAGGCGAGATCGGTGATGTCGCCGCACACCGACGTGAGCCCCGGCCGCTCCGGAGCGCGGCGGGTGCGCTGCACGAGGCGCACGCGATGCCCGCGCGCGAGCAGGAGATCCGCGACGCGCGGGCCGATCTGGCCGGCGCCGAGCACGACGTGGAGCTGGGAAGAGGAGCCCGGGGTGGGCGATGCGTTGTTCATGAGCCCAAGATGGTCCTTGCAACGGCGCAAGACAACGGCCGGAAACTGCAAGCGGTGGCGGCAAAAATGCAAGACCTCGGAGGGCGCGGCGCCGGCGGGCGCGTGGCCTCGAACCAGGGATTTCGCGGAGCTATTTCGGTCATCGAAGGTCGGAACGCGGGCTGCGGCCCGAGAGGCGAGCACGCGGGGCCGGCGCAGCGTGGAGAGCGCGCTGCGCGATCTTCCGTGCACAACGAGGATGGGTGAGCTCATGGGTCAAATCGTCCTCATCACCGGCGCGTCGAGGACGAGCGTCTATGCAGCCACGAAGCACGCCGTCGAGGGGTTCAGCGAAGGCCTGCGATGGGAGGTGAAGCCGTTCGGAATCGACGTGTGCATCGTCGAGCCGGGCATCCACCGGACGCCGATGTTCTTCGAGAACCAGCGACAGGGAGAGGGCGTGTCGAGCGAAAGCCCGTATGTCCGGCTGACCCGCGCGCTCGATCGGCTCGTGGTCAGCAACGTCACGAAGGCGCCGCCGCCCGACGCGGTCGCGCGGGCCATCGTCCGGCTGCTCGAGGCGCGCTCGCCGTCGTTCCGCACGATCGTCGGCCGCGACGCGCAGCTGCTCCTCGGGCTGCGGCGCTCGGTCCCGGACCGCGTGCTCGCCGCAGGCCTGCATGGCCTGCTCGCCGCCGCGCGCTCGCCCGTCCTCGACCGGCTGGCGCGCCCCGCCGCCCGCTGACCGCGGCGGGCGCGAGAGCGCTCACGGGTGCGCGATGAGCAGCAGCGTCTGCGCGCGCGCCATCACGCAATCCAGCGCCAGCCGGAGCGTCTCGGGATCCAGCGCCGCGAAGCTCTCGTCGAGGATGATGAGGTCCGCCCCCTGGAGGATGGTCCGCGCTACATAGATTCGGCTCTTTTCTCCGTGCGAGAGCTGCCAGCCTGTCTCACCCACCATCTGCATCATGCCCCCCGGCATCCGGTCGAGCAGCCCCCCCAGGCCGAGCTCACGGCAGAGATCCTCGGCCTCCTCGAGGTCCACGATCCGGGGTGGCCACTGCCGGCCGAGCAGCAAGTTGAAGGCAAACGGCGCCGAGAGGATGTGGTTCTCGTGGAACTGAGGCGCGGACGCGACGTGGCGGCGCCAGCCCGCGAGGCCGAGCGTGGACCTGTCGAGCCCGCGAATCAACAAGAGCCCCTGGCTCGGGACGCGCAGCCCCGCGAGGATCGCGCCGAACGTGGACTTGCCGCTGCCCGAGGCGCCCTCGAGCAGGAGCCGCTCCCCCGCGTGGACCTTCAGGCTGCAGTCGCGCAGCGCAGGCGCGTGTCGCCCGGCGTGCCGGAACGAGATGGCCTGCGCGTCGAGCAGGATCTCGCTCGGCGCGGCGAGCCGGCGCGAGACGGTCGCGAGCGCCGCGGTCGTCGTCACCTCCGCGCGGGCCGACGCGCGCTGGAGCGGCGCCGCCTGCTCCCACGCCACGGCGGCGCCCAGCAGATCCGCGAGCCCCGTGACGAGCGTGCGGAAGGCGCGGAAGCCGAGCAGGATCCCCCCGAGCGCCACCGCGAGGGCCGAAGGCTCCGCCGTCCCCGCGACGAACGCAGGCCCGAGCGTCGCGACGCCCACGAACAGCCACCCGCGCGGCACCACGGCCGCCAGCAAGGCGTGCACGCGATCGAGCCGCCTCGACGAAGCGAGGTAGCGCTCGAGCGCCAGGTCGTCGGCCTCGTACCAGCGCTCCGGGTCCTCCTGCGCCACCCGGGTCCTGTGCCCCACGATCTTCTCGATGAGCGCGTGCGTCATCTCCAGCCGCGCCCGCGTCCATCGCCGGCGCTGCTGCAGGTAGATCGCCGCGACGATCGCGGTCAGCCCTGCCCAGGCGAGCAGCCCGAGGAGCTGCGCCAGCCCGTTCGGCCCGGAGCCGAGCACGAACGCCGCCATGATCAGCTCGACCACGGCCACCACCCCGATCAGCCCGCCCCCGACGGTGAGCGCCTCGAGGGCGTCGGCCTCGATCACCCGGCCGAGCAGCTGCCCAGCGCCCTCGTGCCGTATCTCGCCCGGCTCGAGCAGCAGCGACCCGGACAGGAGCCGCTGCTTGATCACGTTGCCGAGCTCGACCCCCACGAGCCCCGCGAGCCAGCCCGACAGGACCCTGAACGGCAAGGTGCTGAGGAGCAGGAACGCCCACGCGATCAGCCATGACAGCTCGAGGTGCCCGCCCAGCACGCTGCTCCCCACGACCCACCAGGAGAGCAGGAAGACGGCATATTCGACGGCGCGCGCGAGGAGGAGCACGGCCAGCTTTCGCCCCCACCGCGCCTGCGCGAGCAGCCCTCGCAGCCCGGTGTCCGGCGACCGGCGGAGCAGGAAGCACCCCCGGATCACGGTGCCGCCGAGCTGCTCGCGGAGGATCGCGCGGCGCGCGCGATCGCGCTTTCGCGGAGGAACGTCGGCGGACTCGAGCGCGAGCTCGACCGCGGGCAGGAGCGGCGTCTCGACGATCTCGCAGAAGGCCGACCGCACAGCCTCGAGCGCGACCTCGATCGACTCGTCCTCCGTGGTGCGGAGGCGCACCCTGCCCCGGCGGGCCCCGACGAGGACGAGAAAGCGCGGCTCGGGGCCGAAGAGCCGCAGGATGGCCGGCCCCGCGTGGAGAACGAGATCGTCCACGTCCTTGTGGCGGGCCTCGACGAACTCGGCCTCGAGCCCGAGCCAGCTCGCCGCGCCTTCCATCCAACGCGTGAGCGCGAGCCCCCCGGGCTGAACGAGATCGGCAGGCGGCGCGGGGACCCCCGTGGCGCGCACGGGGAGCCCGGCCGCGCGCGCCAGGACCTCCAGCGCCTCTCCCAGACGGTGCAGAGGCCAGCACACCTGCGCCGGGAGGACGCTCACGAGGCGCGCCCTTGCTCCACGACGCGGCCACCGGCCATCCGCAGCCGGCGCCATGCGGCGTTCGTCCAGATCTCCGTTCGGACCTGCTCCTCGGCGTCGAGCAGGGCGCGATATCGCGAGCCGGCGCGCGCCGCGAGCTCGGCGGGAGCGCCGTCCTCGACGACGCGCCCTTCGTCGATCACGACGACGCGATCGAACACGTGCGTCTCCGCGAGATCGTGGGTGATGCAGAGCATCGTCGTGCCTGCCCACGCCGCGCGGCTCCGCGCGAGCAGCGCGCGGCGAAGATCGCGGTCGAGCCCGCGGAACGGCTCGTCGAGCAGGGCGAGCCGCGGGCGCGCGCGCAAGAGCGCGCGGCCGAGCCGCACGCGCTGCCCTTCCCCTCCGGAGACGAGCGCGCCGCCCTCCCCGAGCGACGTCTGCAGGCCGTTCGGCACCGCCTCGAGCACGCGCGAGAGCTCGACCTCCTCGATCACGCGCCCGACGCCATCGAGGCCGCCGGCGCCGTACGCCAGGTTGTCGAGGAACGATGTGTTCCAGAGCTGAACCGAGGGATCGACCCACGCCGTCCGCCGCCGCAGCGCCTCGATCCGGGCGGCGCCGAGCGGCTCCCCGTCGACCAGCACACGGCCCGCGCTGGGGCGGTGCCAGCCGAGGAGCAGGCCCACGAGCGTCGACTTGCCCGCCCCGGACGCGCCCACGATCGCGACGTGCTCGCCCGGCGAGATCGCGAGATCGACGCCGCTCAAGATCCGGTGTCCGGCGGCGACGACCTCGACCCCCTCGAAGCGCAGCGCCACGGGCGCGCCCTCGTCGAGCGGGGGCTCGGCCCGCCCGTCGCCGCTCGGCTCGCGACGCTCCTCCAGCGCTCCGAGCGGCTCGAGCAACCGCAGCGCGACGTTGCGCAGCGGCGGGAGCTGCCTGGCCAGGAGGGCGATCTCCTGCCCGATCGCCGGGATGTTCAAGGCCCAGAACAGGAGCAGGAGCGCGCCCGACGTGCCCTGCATGCGGTGCAGGCAGCCGACGAACATCCACACGGCGAAGCCGAGGGCGATCAGCGTGCTGACGAGATCCGTCGCCACGACGGCGCGCAGGAGCCCCGTGGCAGCCCTCGCCCACTCGACCAGCAAGCCCTCGTGCTCCCTGCGGACCAGCCGCTCTCCGCCGTGCGTGCGGACGGCCGTCAGCCCGAGCAGCGCGTCGAGATAGAAACGGGTGAGCGCTCCGGCGTGGTTGCGGACGCGCAGGTCGCGCTCCATGAGCGGGGTCTGGACGACGAGGGGGACCAGGATGGCCGCGGCGGACGCGGCGAACGCGGCCGGGGCGCTCTCCGGGTCGAGCCAGGCGATGCCGACGGCGCAGAGGACGATCTCCAGGGTGTGGCGCAAGAACCTGCCGGCGAGTTCGGGGATCTGGCGGAGCCTGTGGCTGTTGTGGCAGCGCTCGGCCATGTCGGACGTCGGGCGGCTCTGGAGGTAGCGGTCCCCGAGCCGAGGGATCTTTTGCACGAAGGCGACGCGCAGGCGCGCCTCGATGTGGCGCCCGAGCCAGCCCGTGCCGAGCGCGATGGGCACCTCGAGGAGCAGCAGGACGCCCAGGAAGACGAGCAGCGCGGCCAGCGCACCCAGGCGTTGCTCGAAGCGCGCGAGCCGCGCGCCCACGTCGAGCAGGCTCTGGAAGAAGAGCGCCATGGCAGCCACCCCCACCGCCGTGACGCCGATGCCGGCGGCGAGCATCGAGGTCGGGAGCAGGCCGGTCTCGCGGACGAGGCGCATGAGCTCTCGGCCAGGGCGCGCGTCGGGCTCCCGCAGCGCCGCTGCGAGCTCCGGAGAACGCGGCGCCGGGGCGGGGACCGCGTCGCCCGCCGCTGCGCTCCGCACGCCGCGCACCGCGACGAGCACCGCCCCGCGCAGCGCGAGGCGCTCGACGCCGTCGGGCGCCTCCGGGGCGGGCCGGACGCACCAGAACATCTCGGGGATGACCGAGGTCTCGTCGCCTTCAGCCGCGGCTGCCCTGGCCTCGCGCACGAGGTGCTCGAGCAGCCGAGCCGCCCTCGGGCCGTAGCTCAGGCCGCCGGACGCGGTGATCGAGTCGACCATCCTCACCGCGGCGTCGAGCCTCGCCGTGCCCATCCACCCGGCCTCCGCGAGGGCCTCGCCGACCAGCCGAGCCCCGCCGTCATCGACGCCGACGCGGGTGCACCGCTCGCGGAGCGCCCGCAGGAACGCCGGCGACCCCGAGAACGAAGCCCAGTCCGAGGCGGGGATCGACGACGTGTGAAGGTACACGTCCTCGAGGAGCCCGCGGCACGTGATCCAGCGGCGGCCCGACGCGGGATCCATGAGCTGCACGAACGGCCCGAAGCGCCGCCAGAGCACGACGAAGTGCGGGGCCCCGCTCGGCACGCGCACGACGAGGATCGCCGGGATCGCCTGTGCCTCGGGGAGCAGGAGGTGGTCGACCGGCATCATCACCTGCTCGGCCTCCAGGCCGAGCTCGATCGCGACCTCCTCGATCGTGTCGATGGATGTCCCGTCGACGTCCGTCTGGCATGCCTCGCGCAGCCGGCCGTAGCTGACGTGCACTCCGAACCCTTCGAGCAGGCACTTGAGCGACGCCGGCCCGCAGTCCATGGCCGACGTCTGCACGACCTCCGGGGCGAGAAAGCGCCGACGCGTCATCGCGGATCAGCGGCTCGCCCCGTCGCCCGCCCAGCCACGCTCGAGCATCCGGCCCGCGGCGCGGAGCACGAGCTCCGCAGGCAGGACCCGCTCGACCTCCACCTCCACGGTGCCCGGGAGACCGTGCTGCATCGGGATCGCCGGCGGCCCGCTGCCCGCGATGCTCAGCTCCACCCGCACCTTGCCGTTGCGCACCTCGCTGCCGACGCTCTCCACCGCGAGCGGCAGCGTGCCATATTCGGCCCACGGGAACCCGGCCAAACGCAGCCGGGCCGCCTGGCCGGGGCGAACGCGCCCGAGCACCACGTCCGGCGGGAAATCGGCGGTGACGTGCAGCCGCCCGGGGGGAACGACGGCGCCGAGCCGGGCCCCCTTCGTCACCACAGCGCCGGCCCGGAGCACCGCGATCTCGCCCAGCTTGCCGCTGATCGGAGCGCGGATGCTCCGCAGATCGATCTCGTGCTGCAGCGCCTCGATCGCCACGAGCTCCTGCGCTTTCTCCCCGCGCAAGAGCTCGATCTCCCGCGAGAGCTCCGCGACCTCCGCCTCGATCTCGCTCCGCTTCAGGCGGCTCTCCGCGTCGATGCGGCCGACCGCCACCTCCAGAGCCTCGGCGCTGGCGCGCTGCACCTGCCCCTCGGAGACCATCTTGGCGAGGTCGGCCGCCGAGACGAGCGCCTGCTCCCGGAGCACCGCGGAGCGCTGCGCCTCGGACTGGGCATGATCGGCGAGCACCATGGCGCCGCGGTGCCGGGCGCGCGCCTCTGCGACCTGCGCTCGCGCGACCCGCTCGTGCTCGCCGAGCGCCCGCGTCTTGGTCTCGACCTCGCGCTCCAGCGGCCCGAGCTGCCCCGTGATGCTCTCGACGCGAACCCGCTTTGCAGACAGCTCGATCTCCAGGGCCCTGGCGTCGAGCACGAGGAGCACCTCCCCCGCCTCGACCGACCTGTCGAGCACCAGGCTCGACGAGACCACCCGCCCTTCGACGGCCGGCTCGATCGGGTGCGTGGCCACCTCGACCTCGACGCGCGCCTCGGAGCTCACCGCATAGACCGAGACGCGAAAGAGGAAGAACCACGCGCCCCACAGGCCACACAGCAGCACGGCGACGGCCAGCACCTGGATCGGGCGGCGAGCTCCGTCGACGGCCAGGGCGCGAAGGGAACGGTGAAAAGGTGCAGACATACCGCTGTTGTGTACGAGTGCGAGTGGGAGGGCGTGCCTTCAGCGGGGAGGACGCGCTGGCGGGCCCGCGATCTCACGGCGCGGCAGGCGCGGAGCCGTCCCCGCCCGACGCCGGCGGGGACGCCCTGCCTCGACGGTACCACGAGGGTGGCGCGAGACGCGTCCCCGCGGGGCTCAGGCCGCTTTTTTGCGCTTGATGATGACCTTCGGCAGCACGCGCAAGAACCGCTGGTCGCCCCGCAGGTAATGGTCCAGCAGATCATCCCAGGCACGATAGTTGAGCTCGAGCACGAGCAGCATGTAGCTCATCGCGAGGCGCTGGATCGCGGGGGAGACCGACTTCACCTCCGCCATGAACAGCCGCGGAATGCTGGTATGGTGGTATTTCTCGTTGAGCAGGATGTGCTTGTCGAGCGCCATGAACTCTCCGACGAGCCTCTTGTACGGCTCGTCCAGCGGAGAATCGACCCCGAGCACACCCTCGGTGATGAAGATGGACACCGCATATGCGACGGGGTCGAGCACGCCGAGCTGCGTGAACACGTCGACGTACGCGAAATGCAGGGGCAGCGGCTGCGCGCTCTGGATCTCCTCATCGGACAGGCCCAGCTCGCGGCAGCTCTGGTACTCGAGCACGTCGTGCCCGACCTCTTCTGCGTAGTACCGGAACGACTTCGCGCGCAGCGTCGCGTTGAGCCGCTTGGGCAGGATCGCCGCGATGATCTCCGGGAAACGGGTCGTCACGTGGTAGTCCTGCAGGTAGCGCCCGTGCACCAGGATGAGATCGGCGTCCGGCGCGTTGAGCTCTTTCAGGTACGCGGGGGTCCCGACGCGGCTCGTGACGTCGCGCGCCACGCGCTCGACCTCCAGCATGAAGCCGATGCCCGTCAGGCACTCCTTCGGCTCGTACGTCGCGACGCAGAAGCGCTTGGCTCTGGAAGGATCCGCGCCGCTGACGAGGCATTCCGCCAGCCCGTTGAGGTGGCGTTGCGCGTCCGGGGTCGAATACGACCCGCCGGTCAGCTCGCTGATCAGCTCGTCGAGGACGACCTCCCCTGCCCGCGCGCCCGTGAGCTGCGCCTCGAGCGACAGCAGCGCCTGCGTGCAGGACACGAGCGAGAGCGGCGCCTGACCGCGCTGGTAGAGCCCCTGCACCATGGCGATCTGCTGATAGAAGTTGTCGAGCGCCAGGATCTCGGGAGAGCTGAGCGGCCTCTGGTCCGTCGCGGGCAGCGGGCGCTCCAGCGGCAGGGTACGCGACAGATCCAACGTCAGGCCGAGGAAATGCTGGCGGATAGCCCGCACGTTGGAGAGGAGCGCCTGGCGCCCCCCGGGCCCCACGTCCGTCAAGACCTGCTCGACGCAGGTGGAGATCCAGCCGCGCAGCTTCGCGATCTCGGCGTCGCGGCGATCCCTCACCTCGGGCGCCGCGTCGCGCAGCAAGCCCAGGTAATCCATCGTCTGGAGCAGATCACGCCAGTCAGACTCCGGGGGGGCGGACAGCACCTCCTTCCACACCTTCGAGCCGGGCTCTCGCAGGGCGTCGAGCCGGCTCACGATGTCGCGCGCGGCCGTGCCCTCCCCGTGCTCGATCACGTACTCGTTGACGTCGGCCGTGACGAGCACCTCTCCGGTGGCGTCGTCCAGGCGCACGCCCGATATCGCGAGATAAGGAGAATCGTACTTTGTAATGTTCCAGGCTTCCATATCACTGACTCCTCAGCGAGAGAAACGCAGCAAGCACACCCACAGCCGTTCAGGGCTCGCTCCCGCGGGAGGCGCGAGGAGCGCCGGGGCCGCCGCCGCGGGCCCCTCCGCTGGCCGGCTCAGTCCCAGGCGCGAGGGATGACGCTCCCCGGCTTCCCGTAATAGTCGACGATCTGGCCATCCATGAGGACGATCGACTCGACCAGGATGCCTATGTGGCGCAGCACCGCCTTCTGCTCCTCGTCGGAGATGCACGGGATCTCGGCGAACAGGGCCTCGCTGATCTGCTCGTGATCTCCGTCGTCGTTGATCGACGCGTGATCGAGGATGGGCTTGTAAAACGCCTCGGGCAGGCCGACCTCGATGCACCGCTTCTTGTAGGCGGAGTGGAACTCGTCGCTCACCTCCTCGAACAGGAACAGCGCCGCCTTGAACGACAGCGGATGCTGGCGCGCGTACACCCCGAGGGAGGAGCAGATCGTGAACGTCATCGGGAGAGGCACCAGCCGGTCGAGGTCCTTGCGCTGGACGCCGACGGCGGCCAGGGACCGCTCGATCAACCGGTCGTGATTGAGCTCCGAAACGAAGAAATCCTGCAAGATGCGCAGCGTCGTCCTCGACTCGTGGTACGCCAGCGCCGGGGCGAGCAGCCCCGGGCACATGCGCACGATATGGTAGTACTCGAGCGCGTAACCGATGAGCTGCTGGCGCCCCAGGGTGCCGTCCACGAGGCCCTGGTAAAAGGAGCGGGTGGTGTACTTGCGCCGCACGCGCTCGATGAAGCGCTGCAGCTCTCGGTAGAACTGCGCGCCCCGCTTGGCCTCCAACGGCTTGTAGACCGTCTCCGTGAGCAGGCCGAAGCGGTCGAGATCCCGGCAGACCCGGCCCACCTCGTGGGACAGCGACGGCAGCTCGCTCGAGAGCTCGTCCATGGATTTCCCGCCATGCAGGAGCAGCTGCAGCAGGCGCACCGAGTCGTCCCGCGTCTCGGGCGCGAGATCGATCTCGTACTCCTCGTCCCGGTAACGGAGGAGGCAGCTCTCGCTGTTCGCCTGCAGGGTGACGGCCTCGCGCAGGCGCGGCTGTTGGAAGAAACTTGTCGTCACGGTCATGATGATCGCCTCGAAGTCAGATGGTCGACATCCTGCGCACGAGGTCCGCGCCGGTCCTCGGGGAGTAGAAATTCCAGATGGCGGTGTAGAAGTCGTCGTACATCTCGACGAAGAGGCGCATCTGGCGCCGCAGCCGCCCCATCGTCTCGTCATCCACGTAGGGGATCTCGGCGAAGATGAGGCGCGTCAGGTTCCCGTGCTCCCCCTTGCGGTTGATGTCCGAATGATCCCGCATCGGCTTGATGAACTTGGGCGGGAGCGCGGCCTTCTCGCAGGCCTCGATGAAGAGATCCACCTCGGGATCCTTGCCCTCGAGCACGCCCAGCGTCGCGAAGAAGAAGATGGGATCGCTGGACGCCCAGTACGACAGGGCGTTGCAGAGCGCCAGCGTCTCGGCCAGCGGCATCATGTCCTGCACGTCCTCGCGGCTGATGCCGAGGGCAAAGATCGCCTTGATGATGATCTCGTCGTGCCCGTACTCCTCGCAGTAGAACTCGTTCATCAGCTGGCGAACCTTGGCGCTCGCGACGTAGGGCAGCACCGGAGAGTCGAAGAGGCTCTCCCGGTAGAGGAAGTGGTAGTTCTCGATGGCGAGGCCGTAGAACGCGCTCTTCGGGCAGCGCTCCGGATCGCCCAGCACGTTGACCCAGAAGACGTTGCGGTTGATGCTCTTCTCCATCAGCGCATTGGCGAGATCCTCGAGCTCGAGCAGCGCCTGCGAGCCCGTGCGCATCGTCACCGTACCCACGTCGTCCAGCAGCCGGAAGCGCTCGAGATCCTGCAGCAGCGTCCCGAACCGCTTTTGCTGGGCCGTGTCCAGCCCACGCTGGAGCTCGCTCACGGTCCGGCTGCCGTCCAGCGCCTTGAGGAAGCCTCGAAGCTCCTCGGCGGACGATCCCTCGGGCTCCAGGGCGAACTCCACCCCGTCCCGGACGAGCGAGATCTCGTCGTTCTTGACGGAGACATCGCAGACTAAGCGCGGCTGAAAATTGGTTGATTCCAACACGGAATTGCTCTCCCTCGGCTCAAGGTTCGAGCTGTTAGGGCGCCGATCGAAGCGAAGGAGCGCCCCGGGAAGCGGACACGCTCCTTCGTCTCGGCCGGAGCCCTCACAGCGCCGGATCGACAGATCCAGACAAATGCGGCGGCACACACGTCCGGCAACTGCCCCGGAGAAGCGCGGCCGCACCTCTCCGGGACACCACTACCTGCCGATCGCCATCACAGATGCACGGCGACGACCGGGCCCGCCATCACGCCCGTCTTCAGGCGGATGCGCATGGCGCGAGTCTCGGTCGTGGCGGCCGGCTTGGCCTCGGCCTTCTCAACGTTGCTCTCGACCTTGGTCTCGACCTTATTCGACATAGTTTCCTCCACGGCTGCATAACGCAGCAATGCGCTCCCACCATAGGAGCGCAACGGAGGAAATCGGTACTACATGAACATCGACGTGTCAAAATCTAAAATAGAAATCACATCGCGCGAATCCAGCCATTCGAATTCGGTGCAACCATCCAGCGCTCCTTCATAGGCTGGGCAGAGCCTGTGCAGAGCCTGGGTCAATTTTCCACGAGCTTTCGCGCGGGCCGCCGCCTTGCGAAATCTGCGGGAAACAAGCTTATGGGAATAATCACGCATGCCGCGCGGGGAGGGAGCCGCCGAATGATTTCAATAGTTTAGCGCGGCACCGGCGGAGCACGGCGCATAGATGAGCCGTCGACGATCGTTAATTATTGTTAAATGGAATCATTCTTCACATAGCCTGTTCACGCGTGCTTGAGCTCGCTCGTGTCGCGGGCGAGGCTCGACGCACGCGCCGCACGTCGACGGACACGCCTCCGTCGGCAGCGCTCGCATCGGATTGCTGGCAAGCAACGGCGGCTTTCGCCGAGCAACACCGGTGCCCGCGGCTGCGCCAGCCGCGCCGCCAATCTGCGTTACGAGGGGCAGCCAGGCACGAACGAGGCGCAGTGCGTGAAAGGAAATCGGCCTCTCGCGTCGTTGATCCTCTGCGTGGTCCCCTCCCCAGGAATCGACCCGGACTACGAAATGTTCACCCCGTGAGCGCCCTGGCGGTGCGCGAGAGCGCCGGCCGTTCCAACCCACTCCGAGGAGATCTTCTTCCCAGTTCTGATCACCTCGTCGGCCAGTACACCTCTGGCCGAAAGATCTCCATGTACCTCTCGGGCGCCGGTAAGGGCGTGAAGCCGAACCTGGCGTAAAGACCGTGCGCGTCCTTGGTGGCGAGCACGAAGCGGCGGACCTTCTTGAGGGTGGGATGCTCTGCCACGAGGCCGACCAGCCATTTGCCGAGCCCCTGCCCGCGGTGCTCCTCGAGCACATACACATCGCAGAGATACGCGAAGGTCGAGTTATCCGTGACCACCCGCGCAAAGCCCACCTGACGATCTTCGTCGAAGAGCCCGAAGCACATCGACCCCTGGAGCGACCGCGCCACCAACTCTCTCGTGATGCCGGCGGACCAGTAGGATCGGGTGAGATAGGCGTGGATGGCGGCGACGTCGAGCTCTTGTGGATTCGTGGACACCCTGTAACGCCCGCGGCGATGCTCGCTCCGCTCTGCTTCGAGCGCGACGGCGCGGCGGCGAGACAACCACCGAGCGACGATCCCGCGAGCCAGGCATTGCCCCGCGTCGATCAGGTGCAAATCGGTCTCGATGTGAGCCTTGATGGCGCTGAGGTCCATGCAGGCGAGGAGGACGGCATCGGCCCCGGCCGACTTCGCCCGCCGGAGCAGGCTGTCCCAGCGCGCGCGGAACAGGGCGGGATCCCTGGAGGTCCTCGTCGCGCCGATCAAGGCGTCCACCTCTCGCTGCCAGTCGACGTCGATCGGCTGGCCGCCGCGCCGGCGAACGCCGTCTTGATAGATGCCGGACTCGACGGTTGGACGTGCCGCGATCAGCGCGATGGAGCGCGCGGGCTCCGGGACGGCGTCGAGCGCGAGCTCGACCATGTTCAGCAGCGGGACGTCGATGCAGGCCGAGAGCTTTGGGTAGTAGATGTGCGCCGTGTTGCAGGGGATCGCGATGAAATCGACGCCGGTCCTGGCCAGGCCCTCGAGCCCCGCGCGGAGGGTGGCCTCCATCGCCGCATGATCCGTGGCGCGATCCGGATAAAAAGGTGCCGGCAGCGAGCAGATCATCATCTTCGGGAAGTCGATATCGTCCTTGGCCCCGTACTGCTCCTGGCACTCCGTGAGCACGAGGTCGATGAACGGGGCCGTCGATCGCGGCCCCATCCCGGCGAGGATTCCGATGGTCAGCTGTTGCATCGTGTTTGGTCCTTCCGCCTTCGATGACATGGCCTGGCCGGCGCAGCTCGAGCGACATCACGCCGACGTGCCACGTCCTGCGTCAACAGGTCAGCTGCGCACCTCCATGCGGGCGCACGGCGGTCTCTCCAGCCCCCCGAGCCTCGACCGTGGACCGCGCCCCGGGCGCTTGGCGGGCACGCTCGACCCCTGCGCGCCCGAGGACCCAGCGCCCATCCCAGGCGTCGCTCGCGCTTCCGCGGTGGCCGGATGAACACGATGTCGGTTGGATGCCACCGAGGACGCCCCCCCCCCCATGTGGTGCAGAGTACAGCCAGAGGAGGGACGCGCGCAAGCCCTGCGTCCCCGCTGGTTGTGCTCCCGTCGGGGACGGCGATGTGTGGGCCGTCAGAATCCGTCTGTGCTGGAACTTGAGCCTAACCGTTCTCGCCTGCGTGGGCGGAACCCCGACGTGACGCGTTCGCGATCGCGATCGCCTCCCGGAGCGCCGGCTAGGTGAGACCCGGGAGGGGCCCGGTGCTGTACTCGGGGTCGCCGAAGGTAGTGTCGTCGGTCCCCATCGCGTTCGCGATCGTGACCAGCAGGTCGTTGAGCTGGCGGGGGGAGCCGCCGTTCGCCAGGTAGTCCACGAAGCGGCCGGTGCGGAAGACCCCGCCCGCGCTGCCCGCGAGCAAGAACGGCATGTTCGTGAGCGCGTGCTGCGTCGACTCGCTGATCTCGGTCACCCACAGGACGACGGTGTTGTCGAGGAGGGTGCGATCCCCTTCCTGGTACGAGTCGAGCTTGCCGAGGAAATAGGCGAGCTGCTCGGCGAGCCACGTGTGGATCTTCGAGTACTGCGCCTTGCCCTCGGCGTCCCACTGGTGCGAGATGGCGTGGTGGTTCCCCCGGAGATCGAGGAACGGGTAGAGGTGCTCGCTCTCGGCGTACGACCACTGGATCGTGCAGATCCGGGTGAGATCGCAGGCGAGCGCCGCGGCCGCCATGTCCATCTGGAGCTTGCCGATGGCGGGCATGTTCGCGTCGTCCGAGAGGTCGATGCGATTGCCGAGCGCGGGGCCCTGGCAGCTCGTGCCCGGGGTCGGGCCGCCGCCGCTCGACGAGCTGCCGCCGGCCAGGCGCGCCTCGATGTCCTGGATCGACTGCAGGTGCGCGTCGAGCTTCACGCGATCTTCCCGGCCGATGCGGGGCCGCACGTCGGCGATGTCCTCGCGGAGGATGTCGAACACGGTCCGCCGCTGCGCGCGCAGCCGATCCAGCGCTTCGGAGCTGCCCTGGCCCTGGCCCGGCACCGAGGCCCCGAAGAGCTGCTCGAACGTGTCGTAGGGATCCTCGCGCGGCGGGATCGGCTGATCGGGCCCGGCGTAGCAGATCCGGCCGCGCACCTCCGCGTCGCGGACCTGGACGCCGAGCTCCAGGGTGCGAAACAGCGTCGGGGGCTTCAGCTTGTTCGCGATGTGCTGGTCGAGCGAGATCCCCGACGACCAGCCGGCGTTGTTGGAGTTGAAGCTCCGGAAATTGCCCCGGAGCAGCGCCCGCCCCGTGAGCAGGCCGCCGATGCCCCGCGCGTGCTCGGAGCCGATGTTGGAGTTGACCACGACGTTCATGTTGATCCCGCGCAGCGGGATCAGCTTCGCCTTGAACGGCGAGAGCGGCTGCAAGAGCGGGCTCAGCGTGAAGTTGGTCTCGGTGCCCTGGGGCATCCATTGCGACTCGAGCGTGCCGTTCGGCGTGTAGAACACCACGAAGCGCTTGGGCGCGGTGGTCTCGTCCCCGCGGGCCAGCTCGGAGTTGAGCAGCGGGATCGTCGCCGTCGCCGCCAGCGCGCCCTGGAGCATCCGCCGCCTGGAGATCATTCGCTGTCTCATCTCACTCCTCCTCTGCCGCGATCGCGCTGCGGAACATGAACGCCTCGGTCTGCGTGGTGGCCACGATGAGCTCCACGAGATCGCCCTCGGAGGCGTGGAACCCGCCGCGCAGCCGGTCGAGCGAGCAGCCGTCGCCGTCCGTCTCGAAGCGGCCCGCCGCGTAGCGGAACCACTGCGTCGCGAGGCACTCGCGGACCTGCTCGCTCCCGGCGAGCCGCTCCGCCAGCTCGCGGACGCCGACGAACGGGCCATCGACGTCCGCGGACCGGAAGATCTCGCCCGAGCTGTCGATCACCTGCCCGCCCTCCTCGGTGCGGTACGCGCCGACAGCATCGTAGTTCTCGAACGCGAAGCCGATGGGATCCATCAGCTGATGGCAACCGGCGCACGACGCGTCGGAGGAGTGCTGCTGGAACCGCTCGCGCGCCGTGGCGCCCTCCTCGCCCGTGGGCGGCGTGAGGTCGACGTCGTCCGGGGGCGGCGGCGGATCGTAACACAGGAACTTCTGCCGGATCGCCTTGCCGCGCAGGACCGGAGACGTCTGATCCGGGTGCGCATGGACGGCCAGGAACGCGGGCTGCGTGAGCAACCCGGCGCGCTGCTCGGGCGGGAGCTCGACGAGCTGGGGCGTGGTCGTGCCGGGCGGGACCGACACGCCGTACAGCTCGGCGACCGGCTCGGTGGCAAAGCCGACGGGCAGCGTGAGCAAACTCGACAGCTTCCGGTCCCCCGACCACAGCACGTGCTCGATGAACGCGGGCGTCTCGGCGCTCATCCCCGCGACGAGCTCGTCGTCGAACCCGGGGAAGGCGCTCTCCTGCTTGACGATGGTCTGGAGCCTCCCGAGGTTGAGCCACTGCTTGTAGAATTCCGCAATGGCCAGGCGCGCCCGCGGGCTCTCGAGCATCGCGCGGGTTCGCTCGGCGAGCTGCTCGCGGGTCTCGAGCAATCCGGCCTCGGCGGCCGCGAGCAGCTCGTCGTCGGGGCCCGACGCCCAGACGAGGTAGGAGAGGCGGGACGCCATCTCGTACGGATCGAGGCGCACCTTCGGCGCGGAGCCGTCGAGATCGTGGCGCAGCTCCAGGCGGAACAGGAACTTCGGCGACTGCAGCGCGGCCCGGATGACCACCTCGATCCCCTCGCGCAGCGACCCGCCCGTGCGCCCGGCGTCGTAGGCGCGCATCAGCCGGTCGACGTCCTCTGGCGCGAGCGGCCGGCGGTACGCGCGGCGGCCGAAGGTCTCGATGAACTTCCGCGCGCACGCCGCCTCCGCCTCGGCCTGGCCCTCGACGGCGGCCGGGTCGCACGGCAACAGCTTCGACAGATCGCCCGCCACGGCCTCGGCCGCGAGCGCCTCGGCGGCCAGCAAGTATTTCTCGGCGTGCAGCGACGATATCGTCAGCACCGACGCGTTGTTGTTGAACCCGCCGGCGACCTCGTCCACCGGGAATTGATCGGCAGGGGTAAGCGACGTTCCGAGCAGATCTCGAACCGTGTTGTTGTATTCGAATCGCGTCAGGCGCCGCTGCGGCGCGAGGAGCCGCTCGGTCCCCGCGCACGCCTGCGGACCGCCTTGTCCGGACCCCGGGACGTCCTCCCCGGCGCCGGCGCCCGCCGCTCCGATCGTCCCGTCGCACCCGGCCGCGAGCGTCAGCGCGAGCGTCGCGGTGGCCGCGAGACAGCCTCGCCAGCGACGAACCCTTAAGTCAGCCATACCGTGACCTCCTACCGTCGTTCACCACCTACGGTGAAGTTTCGGAACGCGCTCGGCGACTCGGGCCAAGAAAATTGCACTCACGCCGAAGCTATCGTGTCTCTCCGCGCCACCGCGCCGAAACCAGGACCGCGATCCCCTGAATGCCCGCGCTGGGGCGCCTTGATCACGAGCGCGCCAGAAATCGGACCGCGCCCGGGCGCCGGGCTGCTCCGGGGGAGCGCCGGCGCGCCGCGCGCGCTCCGGAGGATTACCGGGTGTCCTCGACTCCGCTCCTCCCGTCGTTCGCGGGCGCGGCCGCGCGGGAGGCAGGCAGCCATCCGTAAGCGGCGAGGAAGCGGCGCAGCGCCGGGTCGTCGGCGGACAGCGGCGGCAGGTACGGTCCGACGCGCTCGCGGCGCCACCACGCGCCGCTGCCGTCGCCGATGCGGGTGAAGCTGTACCGGTAGAGCTCGGCGCGGATGTACCGGGGCGGCGCGCCGGGAAACGGGTTCGTCCCGAGCAGGCGCTGCGCGCCCGGGTCGCCCGTGAGGAGCTTGTAGATGAAATGAACGAGCCACGGCTCGCTCTCGTAGCTCCCGAAGGCGGCGAACCAGATCTGCCAGTCGAGGCGGTAATGGTACGGCGTGATGACGCACGGGCGCCGGCGCACGTCGCCCGGCTTGCACGGCAGGTCGTATTCGAGCCACCGCGTCCCCTCCCCGAGCGCCTCGTCGCTCGTGCCCTCCAAGATCACCTCGTAGCGCTCCCGGCCGACGCTGCCGAACGCACCATAGGTGTTCACCAGACCGAAGCTGTCGAACGTGGCGTTCATCGCCTGCCGCGGCGAGAGCAGGTTCATGACCGGGCTCACGCTGAGGCAGAGCACCAGGACCGCGAGCAGGGCGGCGGCGGCGCGGTGCGCGCGGGACGGCGAGCGCTCCTGCGAGAGCGCCGCGGCGCGCTCCCTGAGCCGCGCCGGGAGGAGCCGGCCGAGGGCGCCGTCGTCGAAGCAGGCGAGCGCCGGGACGATGGTGAGCCAGTTGAGGAACGAGAGGTTGCCGCTCGCGATGAGCAGGACCTGGAAGAGCACGAGGAGCACGCCGGCCGCGTGCCGGGCGCGGCGGGGGCCGAACGCGAACCAGGGGACGACCAGCTCGACGAGGTGATTGAACAGCGCGCCGAGCGCGTGCACCGGCCGCGGGAGCTGGTGAAGGTAATAGCTCAGCGGGTTCGGCACCGGCTGCGTCTCATAATGATAGACAAGGCACGAGAGGTCGCGCCAGCAGGGGTCGCCCCGGAGCTTGATGAGGCCGGCGCCGAGCATGATCCGGAAGATGAGCCAGCGGAAGAGCCAGATCACCACGACCGGCGGCGGCGGCGACCGGAACGGGCGGAGGCCGCGCACGGGACAGAGGAAGATGGCCAGAAAGCCGGTCTCGGCGAGCTGGTGCTCCCAGCCATAGCCATAGAAGACCTGCCCGATGTGCACGAACGAGAGGTAAAGCGCCCAGAGCGCGAGCTGCACGATCGCGTTGGTGACGCCGGCGCACACGGCGAGCGACAGCGCGACGCCGGCCCACGCGGCGGCGAGGAGGACGCCCTCGGAGGCGCCGAGCCACAGAAAGAGCGTGGGGAGCCGGCGGAACGCGGCGCCGGGCGAGCCGGTCACGGCGAGGAGGCGCTCGAGGAACCGGTCCGCCGGCAGGAGCCCGTCCGGGCCGAGGAGCGGGCCGAGCTGCCGGGCGAGCGAGAAGAACGCGATGAAGTAGACGAAGCCGAGCAGGCGGAGCAGGACGAAGCGCGTCAGCAGGTACGTGCGCGGAGGGCCGAGGAAGCGGCGGAGCGGGTGGCTCCGGATGCGGCGGAGGAACGCGCCGTCGTCTTCGTCGGCCGGCGCTGCTTCGTCGGCCGGCGCTGCGGCGGGGGGCGGTGCTTCGCGAGCCATCGGGCGCGAGAGGATAGCCCCCCTGCGCGCCGGTCATCCACCGCGCTTCATCGTGGCATGGATGAGGCCGTGCGGCTCGTCGACGGGGACGAAGATCTCGTTGTCGTTGCCGAACCCGAAGGGCGAGAGATCGACGAGCAAGCAATGCTTGTTCGGCAGCGAGAGGCTCAGCTCGTCGACGGCCGGGCAGGCCGCGAGCACGGCCTCCCCGAGCGCGTGGATGGTGTGCTGCACCGAGAGGCTGTGTTGCTCGGCGAACGTCTCGAGCAGGGCGCGTCGGGCGCGCTCCCAGGTCGCCGTGGGGGCCTCGTCGCGGGCCGCCGCGCGCCATCGCGCCAGGATGAGCGTGGAGAGGATGCGGTCCTCCGTCTCCTTGAGCGTCGTGTACTTGTCGCGCGGGAAGCCCGAGAACGCCGAGCCGCCGGTCTTGAGGACGAGCAGGTCCTCGATGCCGGACACGATCTCGACCCCGCCGGGCCCCGCCGTGATCTCCGCGGTCCGCCGCTCGGCCCCGGCGCGGAGGAAGGCGTGCCGGTGCGGCGCGCCGCCCGCGTCGATGCGCGACCAGACGTTCTCCGCGATGGCGACCCGCGCCCGCCGGGTGTGGGCCTTCCCGAGGAAGTGCTCGGCGAGCAGGACGCCGAAGTCCTCGATCGGCTCGACCGGGTGGCCCTTGGCGAGGGCGTACACGGTGTTCTTCATCGTGTCCGTGGGCAGCACCTTGCTGTTGTCGCCCCGCGTGTAGGCGTCGTCGAAATCGCCCTCGAGCTGGATGTCGACGTCGATGTCGGTGAGCTCGTGCCGCCCGTCCGCGCGGCGGACCTTGACGAGCCGCACCCTCGATTTGCCGTAGCTGTTCCGCACCAAGGAGATCGACATCGTTCTTCAGCTCCCGCGCCCGGGCAACGACGCTTCGTTGCGATGCGAGAGATACCGTACCTTGAAGCGGGACGCCCGCTCAAGCCCGGCGGGCAGCCGGCGCGGGCAACGCCCGCAGTAAGGCGCGCGCCGCCCGCCGGAACGCCCCGGGCGGGCTCGTGCGATACGGGACGTGCGCCGGCGAGCGCGCGTCGCAAGATGGGTCGATATGGCGATCGCAGAGCGCGACAGGGCGGCGGATCGACTCCTCGCCTCCCGCGAAGCGTTGACGGCAGCCGCGCTCGGGCGCCTGCAGGGCGCGGCGGCCGCGCAGGTCGCCCCCGGCGCCCGCGAGGCCCTCGCGCGGTGCGACCTGGACCTCGGCGCGCACATCGACGCGCTCGCGGCGGCGCTGCGCGCCGGGGTCGACGAGGAGCTCGGCGAGCACTGCGCCTTCGCGGCGGTGCTCCTCGAGGGGCTCGGCGTCCCCAGGAGCGCGCTCGCCGCCGCGCTGGAAGCGCTCGGCGAGAGCATCGGCGAGCAGCTCGACCCGGCGCTCGCCGCGCTCGCGCAAGGCGTCCTCGCCGCCGGCCGGCGGCGCCTCGGCGGCGCGCCCCTCGTGACGCCGGCCGCGCTGGCGGCCGTCCCCCCGGCCGGTCCCGCGCCCGGCGAGGCCGCCTCGGCGGCGGAGGCGCTCCGCATGTCGGCGGCGCGCGTCGCCGCGATGAGCGTGGCGCTCAGCTACGCGCGGCGGCCGGCGGACGCGCTCGCCCACGGCGAGCGGCGCGCCCGCTGCCTGGAGGACGCCCGGCGCCACCTCGCGCAGCTCGCCGCGGCCGTCGAGCTGGGGTCGCCCGAGCTCTTCAGCGCGTACGCCGACTGGGCGCAGGCGCTGCTCGTCGGCTTCGGCCTCGACCCCGCCGAGCTCGTGGGCCACCTCGGCGCGCTCGGCGACGTCCTCGCGATCGCGCTGCCGGAGCACCTCGCCGAGGCGCCGCGGAGGTACCTGTCCGCGGCGATCGATCGGCTCACCTCGGTGCGCGTCGAGCCTCCGAGCTTCGTCCGGCCCGAGGCCCCGCTCGGCGTGCTCGCGTGCGGCTACCTCGACGCGCTCCTCCAGCGGGACCGGCGGCAGGCCATGAGGCTCATCCGGGAGGCGGTCGAGCTGGGCACGCCGATCGGGGACATCTATGCTCACGTCCTGCAGCCGTGCCAGTACGAGGTGGGCCGGCTGTGGCAGCTCCATCAGCTCAGCATCGCCGAGGAGCACTACTGCACGGCGGTCACCCAGATGGTCATCAATCAGCTGTACCCGCTCGTCCCGAGCTCCGATCGCGCCGGCCTGCGGCTCGTGGCCACCGCGGTCGACGGCAACCTCCACGAGATCGGCGCGCGCTTCGTCGCCGATTTCTTCGAGATGGCGGGGTGGGACACCTTCTATCTCGGGGCCAGCACGCCGGCCCAGGACGTGATTGACGCGGTCGTCCGCTGCAAGGCCGACGTCCTCGCGGTCTCGGCCGCGCTCGGCGAGCACCTCGCGAGCGTCGGCGATCTCATCGCCGCCGCGCGCCGCGACGAGCGGTGCAAGGGGGTCGTCGTCCTGGCCGGCGGCCGGCCGTTCTGCGCCGTTTCCGACCTCTGGAGGCAGGTCGGCGCCGACGGCTCGGCGTTGACCGCCAAGGGGGCCGTTGGCGCGGCGGAGCAGCTCCTCACCGCGCGCGCCGCATGACCCTGCCCGGCGCGCCCCGGCGCCGAGCCCGCGAGGGCGGGCGAGCGGCTGCGGCGCCACCGCGGTGCGTTTCGTCTAGCGAGCTTCGCGCCGGCCTGCCAAGAACAGGTCGTTCCCACCGGAACAAGAGGCCCGAAGTCCGATGGCACCGCGCGAGCCGCGAAGCACAGGAGATGACGAAGAAGAGATGGGATTGGCCCTGCCGGCGACAGGGCAGCTCGACGGCAGGGTCGCAGAGCTCGCCGGCTCGTTCCTCATGGACTCCACCGCGCTCGCGGTGGGCGTGTTCGCGCCGGACGGCGCGCCCCGGCTCGCGAACCGCGGCATGCGCCGGCTGCTCGGGCGCGAGGATGAGCCGGCCCGCCTCGTCAGCCCGAGCATTCCGCAGCTCGCCGGGGCGGCGCGCGGCGACGACGCGCCGGTCCACCGCGGCATCCTGCACTTCGGGGATCTCCGCTCGATCGCGCACAGCGTCCGCGGCGAGGTGTGGCGGCTCGACGATGCGCTGCTGATCCTCGCCGAGTTCGACGTCGTCGAGCTCGAGCGCGTGGTCGCCGAGGTGTCCGCGCTCAACTCGAGGATCACGAGCCTCCAGCGGCGGCTCGTGTCCGAGCAGAAGGCGCTCGAGAGGTCGCTCGGGCAGCTGCGCGCCACGCAATCGATGCTCGTCCACTCGGAGAAGATGAACGCCCTCGGCAAGCTCGCCGCCGGCGTGGCCCACGAGATCAACAACCCCCTCGCCTTCGTCCGCAGCAACGTGCACACCCTGGGAGCGTCGCTCGTGCGGCTGTTCGCCGCCTACGAGGCGCTTGAGGCGGCCGCGCTCGGCGAGCGCCCGGGCGACGTGCCGGGCGTCGCCGCGGCGCTCCGCGAGGACGCCGACCTCGAGTTTCTCCGCGAGGACGCGGGCGATCTCGTGAAAGGCACCCTCGGCGGCCTCGCGCGCGTGCAGAAGATCGTCGAGGATCTCAGGACCTTCGCGCGGCTCGACCAGGCGGAGGTGGAGCGCTCCGACCTGCGGGAGAGCCTGGAGAGCACCCTCGCGATCGCGGGCCCAGCGCTGCGGAGCGGCGGCGTCCAGGTGACGGTGGCGTGGGACGACCTGCCGAAGGTGCGGTGCAAGCCGGCGGAGCTCAGCCAGGTGTTCCTGAACCTGCTCATCAACGCGGCCCAGGCGGTCGAGTGCCGCGGCCCGGGGAACGGCCGCATCGCGATCCGCGCGCGGGACGAGGGGCGCCAGGTCGCCCTCGAGTTCGAGGACAACGGCGCCGGGATGACCGATGACGTCCTCGGCAGGATCTTCGATCCGTTCTTCACGACCAAGCCCGTCGGCCAGGGCACGGGGCTCGGCCTCACGATCTCGCACAAGATCGTCGTGGATCAGCACGGGGGCACGCTCGCGGTCCGCTCGACCCCGGGGGCCGGGAGCACCTTCACGATCACGCTGCCGAAGGAGCTCGATCGATGACGAGCGCGCCCGGCGAGCGCCGCGCCCTGCTCATCGTGGACGACGAGCGCGAGACCCTGAAGGCGCTCCGCCGCGAGCTCCGGCGCGACTACGAGGTCCTCACCGCGGAGAGCGCCGAAGAGGGCCATGCGCTCCTGCGCGCGCGGGCCATCCCCGTCGTCCTCAGCGATCAGCGGATGCCGGGCATGACGGGTACGGAGCTCTACGCGGCGGTCAAGGCCGAGTTTCCGGAGACCGTACGGCTCCTCATGACGGCCTATGCGGACACGAACGCGGCGATCCAGGCCATCAACGACGGCGGCGTGTACCGGTTCATCGCCAAGCCGTGGGATCCGCCGGCGCTCGCCGCCGTCGTGCGGGACGCGTTCGCCCAGCACGATCGGCTCTGCGACCGCAATCGGCGCCTCGATCGCCTGGAGGCGAGCGCCGAGAGGCTCCGCCGGGAGAACGAGCGGCTCGCCGAGCAGAGCCAGCGGAGCCATGAGCTCGTGGGCATCGCCGCGCACGATCTGCGCAATCCGATCGCGGCGATCCAGTGGTTCTCGGCGATGCAGCTCGGGGGCGCCTCCGCCGGGCGCGAGGACGCGCGCCGCCACCTCCTGAAGATCCAGGCCAACGCCGAGTTCGCGCTGCAGCTGCTCGAGGATCTGCTCGACATCACGACGCTCGAGCACGGGAACATCGCGCTTCGCCTGCAGGACGCCGACCTGCGCGGCCTGATCGCGGCGGCGATGTCGCTGAACGAGCACGGCGCCCGCCGCAAGCAGATCGCCCTGGCCATCGACGCGCCCGCCGATCTCCCGCCCGTCCGCTGCGACGTCGAGCGGATCGAGCAGGTCTTGAGCAACCTGCTCAGCAACGCCTTCAAGTTCTCTCATCCGGGCACGACGGTGACGGTGCGCGCGCGGCGGCTCGGCCAGGCGGTCGAGGTGGTGATCGAGGATCAGGGCCTCGGCATCCGCCCGGAGGAGATCAGCGGCCTGTTCTGCAAGTTCCGGAGGACGAGCACCCGGACGACGGGCGGCGAGAAGAGCACGGGGCTCGGCCTCTCGATCTGCAAGAACCTCGTGGAGCGCCACGGCGGCGCGATCCGCGTGGAGAGCGAGCTCGGCCGGGGAACGCGGGTGTTCTTCACGCTGCCGCTGGCCGTCGAGAGGAGCAGCTGAAACGACGCAGCTTTCTTCGAGCGCGATTCGCGGTCGCCTAGCATGCGCGCTCCTGCTCCAGGAGCGAAGGCATGCGGCGCACTCCCCTCTGGTTATCGATCGTGACCTCGGCGACCCTCGCGGCGGCGGCAGCCTGCGGCGACGACGAACGCGCAGGCAGCGGCGGTGATGGCGGCGCTGGCGCGGCCAGCAGCTCGAGGAGCTCGGCGTGGAGGTCTGGCCGTCGTACGAGTGCGATCTCAAGGGCGTCTGCGACCCCGCGGAAGCCAAGAACACCATCGCGCTGCCGGACACCTGCAACGAGATCGATATCATGACCGACCCGCTCTGGTCGTCCGTGCCCTACATGAAGGG
This sequence comes from Sorangium sp. So ce185, assembly GCF_051526825.1. NCBI lineage: Bacteria > Pseudomonadati > Myxococcota > Polyangiales > Polyangiaceae > Sorangium > Sorangium sp. So ce185. The sequence goes on from NZ_CP150316.1 coordinate 6,550,523, forward strand.
CGCGTTCTTCTTCCGCGAGGTGGCCGACGCGATCGGCGTCGGCGCGCTTGACCAGGCCCTCGGCGACTTCTACAGGGCGAACGTGGGGACCGCCGCGCGGACGCAGGACCTCATCGACGTCATCAAGGCAGCGACGGACAGCGCCGGCGCCGCCGCGGTCGACGCGCTCGCCGACGCGTGGCTCCGCACGCTGGAGTGCCCGATCGACGTCTCGACCCTCTGCCCCACCTAGAGCCCTGCCATGTGGACCGATACCCGCCTCACCCGACAGCTCGGCCTCCGTCTCCCGATCATCCAGGGCCCCTTCGGGGGCGGCCTGTCCACCACCGCCCTCGCGGCCGCCGTCTCGAACGCCGGCGGGCTCGGCTCCTTCGGGGCGCACGCCCTGACTCCATCGCAGATCGGCGACCTCATCCCCGAGCTCCGGCGGCTCACGCCGCACCCGTTCGCGGTCAACCTCTGGGTGCCCCAGCCCGGCGAGCCCACCACCATCGACGCGGCGGAGCTCGAGCGGCACGTGGCGCGCCTGCGCCCCATGCTGCGGCAGCTCGACCTGCCCGACCCCGAGGTGCCCAGCGCGTTCGCCCCGCGCTTCGAGGAGCAGGTCGAGGCCGCGCTCGAGGCGAGGCCGCAAGCCCTGAGCTTCGTCATGGGGGTCCCGCCCGCCCCGGTCATCGAGGGCGCGAAGGCGCGCGGGATCGCCGTCATCGGCACCGCCACCACCGTCGACGAGGCGGTCGCGCTCGACCAGGCCGGGGTCGACATCATCGTCGCCTCGGGCAGCGACGCGGGCGGACATCGGGGCGCGTTCCTGCGGCCCGTGCGGGAGTCGCTGGTCGGCACGCTGTCGCTCGTCCCGCAGGTGGTGGACGCGGTGCGGGCCCCGGTGGTCGCCGCGGGCGGCATCGCCGACGGCCGCGGCGTCGCGGCGGCGCTCGCGCTCGGCGCCAGCGGGGTGCAGATCGGGACGGCGTTCCTCGCCTGCGAGGAGTCGGGGGCGAGCGCCGGCCACCGCGGCGCGCTGGCCTCGCCGCGCGCGCGCACGACCGTGCTCACCCGCGTGTTCTCCGGCCGCACCGCGCGGGGCATCCCCAACGCGTTCGTCGAGGCCCTGACGCCGCACGAGCACGAGATCCCGGAGTATCCGGTCCAGAACTGGCTCACGCAGCCGATCCGCCGGGCCGCCGCCGCGGCGGGGCGCGAGGACTACCTGTCGCTCTGGGCCGGGCAGAGCGCCGCCCTCGCCAGGCCGCGGCCGGCGGCCGAGCTCGTGGCGGCGCTCGTCGAGCAGGCCGAGCAGGTGATCCGCGGGCTCATGCAGCCCTGAGGGGCCTCGCCCGCGCCGCCCTGGCCCTACCAGCTCACGGTGTCGTTTCGCGTGAGCGTCCCGCCGGACGCCGGGGTGTTCAGCGTGCGATTGCCCCCGCCGGGCAGGTTCTCCCAGGTCACGGAGCCATCGACGTTCGTGCGGAAGTACTTGTACAGCAGGGCGCTGCTGGCCGGCAGGTTGACGCGGTTCGTCCACACCGGGTAGCTGCGCGGATCGACCGGGATGGCGAGAGCGGTATTCCAGTTGCCCAGCGCCGCGGTGTTCCCGGTGACGTACACGTGCTGACCGACCACGGTGCTCGCGGTCACGTTGAACACGACGCTCGCCTGGCCTGACGCGGGCGGCACGGCGCAGGCGTTGTAACGGCTGCAGACCACCGACGGGATGTCGACGACCTTGCCCGCGCGGATCGACGCCAGCAGGCTGATGTACTCGCCCATGGCCCAGTTCAGCGGGCTCATCGACCTCGTCGGGGTGCCCGCGGTGGCGTTCGACGGCTTCTCGACGACCCAGCCGGTGACGTTCGTCGTCTCGCTCCACACCTGCTCCGGGATGAAGCCCTGCGGCGTCGAGAACGCCTTGACCGCGGTGAGGTAGGGGCTGCCCTTGCTGCCGAGGCCGAAGAGGGCGATCTCATACATGCCGCGCTCGGCCGTGAAGATGGGCCACAGCCGGCCCCGGCCGCCGTTGCCGTCGAAGTTGCCGCCGCCGTCCGCCTCGTTCTCCTCGCCGTACGCGTCGTAGTTGTAGCGGAACCAGGCGTCCCCTTTGCCGGCGATGGTCCGCTTCAGGATCTTGTCGTAGATCTTCATCGTCGCGACGATCGACGCGTCGTCCGGGCGCTTCACCCCCATCCTCACGAGCTCGAGGAACCCGCCGTCGACGATGTAGCGCTGATCGTGCGTGCCGCCGCCGTTGCCGATCGTGAACGAGATCGCCGCGTCCGGCCCGGACACGGGGTTATAGCGCTGCCGCCCTGTTCCGGTGTTGCTCGGCGGCGACGGGTTGATGCGGTTATAATAGCTGTGCTGGCCGTTCACCTCGTGAAAGCCGGTGGTCGTGAACGTCCAGCGGTCGACGCTCTGCTGCCAGTAGTCGGCGGCGGCCATGTAACGGGCCGCGCTCGTCGTATCGCCGTTCTCGCGCGCGATCGTGGCGGCGCAGACGAGGCCGGCGATCTCGGCGGCGATGGTCGACGGCGAGTACCCGGAGTTCTCCTCCCAGCGCTCCTGCTGGGTCCAGGGGCCGGTGTTGACGATGTAGTCGGCCGTCTTCTTGATCTTCGACCACAGCGGGTTGTACACCGACGGGCCGAGGCGCCAGGCCAGGATGATCGGCATCGCCTGCTCATCCATCTGCGTGCCTTGCCAGTACTGCCACCCGCTGACCCAGGCGTTCTGCGGGAAGCGGCCGACGCGGCTGTAGCCCTGCGGGCACCCCGTCGCGTTGTACTCGGCGACCCCGCAGTCGCTCGACTGCTGGAGCGTGTTGAACAGGTAATTGACCACCGAGGTCGCGGTCGCCGTGTCCCCGGCCGTCACCAGCGCGCTGGCGAACTTGAACAGGTCGCGCGGCCAGACCAGGTGGTAGCCGCCGTTGTTGGCGTCGCCGTTGGTCTCGCCCCACGGCGTGCCCATCCCGGCGATCATGGCGCCGTTCGACTTGTCCTGGATCGTCTTCAGCGACATCGCCGCGAGGTAATACTGATCGTCGGCGGTGCCGCCCTGGTTGTCGAGCCCGCTCGCGTAGGCGTTCCACCCGCTGTCGTAGGTCGTCCGCAGGGTGCTCAGGTTGCTGCCGAGCGTCGCGTTCGCGGTGGTCGTCGCCTCCGCCTCGGTGGCGCCGAAGGCGAGCACCACGTCGAACGAGACGCTGGTGACCGCGCTCGCGCCGAGATCGACCCAGCCCATCTGCGCCACGTTGCCGCCGCTCGCGAGGTCGTTGCGCCAGCTCATCGTCTTGTCCGAGCTGCCGCCGAGCAGGTCGGTCCAGCCGTCGGTCACGCCGACGAAGCCGCTCGACACCATCGGCAGGCCGCCGCTCGTCAGCGTCTTCCACGGTTGCGAGGTGGCGAGCGCCGAGAAGCGGTTGTTCTCCGAGGCGACGAGCATCGTGCGCCCGCCCGCCGCCACGGTCTTCGACGTGTCGCCGCCCCCGGAGTTGTCCATCGCCGGGTTGTGGAGCAGGTAGAGGTTGAACTGGGTGACGTTCCTGCCGTTCAGCGCGTCGAACTGGACGCGCTGGATCAGCGAGTTGCGCCCCGGATCGGTGAAGATGCTCTTGGTGATCCGCCAGTTGTGGGCGATGTTGCTGGTGACCGCCTGCCACCGCATGGATCGCTTGTCCGGCTGGGTGACGGTGTAGCTCTGCTGCTGCTTCTCCTCGTCGACAAACGTCTTCGCCGTATCGCCCACCATGAACTGCAGGTCGACGGTGTTGACCGTGTCGAGCACCGGATAGAACACCTCGGACACGATGCCCCGGTACCCGGTGAAGTAGACCCGCGAGGCCGAGGTCGTCGACGTGCCGAGGAACGACTTCTCGGCAGGCCCCCACACCGACGCTGCCCCCGCGCCCGCCGCGCTGAGGCCGGCGGCGGCGGCTCTCACATCGCTCGCCGCCGCCTCGCCGCCCTGTTCAAACGGGACGGCCGACGCCCCGAACGAGGCCTCCTCCGCGCCGACCGCACAGCCCGCCAGCCCCAGTGCCAGATGACAAATTATAGCTCCACAAGAAATCCGGTTCCGCATCACGCCATCCCCTTTCCGCCCGGGCAGCCGCCGCGCGAGGGCTCTCCACGGCTGCCGTAAGCCAGCGACTTGATTGATGTTTCCACGTGGTGCAGGCGATCCGCGGCAGCGGCCCCCTGCGCTCTGCTCGCTCCTGCGCCGCGTGGAACGCCGGCAATCTTTCAGCTTAGCACGCAAACAACGCGCTCTCGCGCGCCGCCATGCCGGGCTCCAGGCGAGGACTGCGACGATGCGCCTTACGCATCGTGTCGACGCGGTGTTCTCGGCGGCGTGAGGCCGCGCGCTCAGGCGCTCACGAGCCGGCGAGCTTGCGCCGCGCCGCCGCGTAGCGCTTGGCCAGCTCGTCCGCGATGACGCCGATCAGGATGACGGCGCCGATGACCGCGAACTCGATCTGGGTCGGGACCCCCAGCATGTTGATGGAGTTGCGCAGCACCTGCATCAGCGCCGTGCCGAGGATCACGCCCATCACCGCCCCCTCGCCGCCGCGCAGGCTGAAGCCGCCCAGCACGGCCGCGGCGATGGCGTAGAGCTCGTAGAAGTTGCCGAAATCGACCGGCTGGGCCGAGTTGACCTCCAGCGCGAACAGCATGCCCCCGAAGCAGGAGAGCACCGAGCAGAGGACATAGGCGAGGATCGTCATCCTGTCGGTGTCGACACCGCTGTAGCGGGCGGCCTGCTCGTTGCGGCCGAGCGCCATCAGATAACGGCCGTAGATGGTGCGGTTCAGGAAGATCGACGCCGCGACCGCGATCCCGAGGAACAGGAGGAACGGCATCGGGATGTCGATCCACGTGATCGGATCGAGGCGCGTCCTCGCGCCCGTGAACGGGTTCACCGCGTAGGGGCTGAAGCGGCCCTCCGAGATCCACGAGAGGAACGGCACCGGGATGGCGAACGGGCTGCCGACCGACAGGTACCGCAGCGACTCGAACCCGACGCCGAACCCCTGCGTCTGATCGCCCGAGATCCCGCGCGCGGTGCCCCGGTAGAGCAGGAGCCCGCAGAGCGTCACCACGAACGGCTGGAGCCGGAGCTTCGTGATGAGCAGCCCGTGCGCGAGCCCGATGCACAGCGAGATGCCGAGCAAGAGCGGCACCGCCAGCGCGGGCGACCAGCGCTCCACCGCGAGGAGCCACGGCAGCATGCAGCCGGCGAGCGCCACGACCGAGCCGATCGACAGGTCGATGCCGCCCGTGATGATCACGAAGCCGGCGCCGATGCTGAGGATGCCGAACAGCGCCGTCCGCCGGATCAGGTTCTCGAGGTTGTCGGCCAGGAGGAACCTGCCGTTCAGGAGCGCGGTCCCGAGCGACACGGCGACGAGCAGCCAGAAGACGCCGAGCACCTTCCGCCGCGTGCTCGTCGCGAGCGGCGCGGGCGCGGCAGGCGCGTTGTCGCGCGCGCGCGTCAGGAGATCACGAGTCGTCGTCACAGGCATGCTCCTCTGGCCTCGATCCCGCCCGATGGCTCCGGGTCACGCCGCGGCGTCGCTGCCGGTCGCGAGCTGCATGATCGCCTCCTCGCGGAGCTCGGCGCGGCCGAGCTCCCCGGCGATGCGCCCCTCGTGCATCACCAGCGCACGATCCGACATGCCCATCACCTCTTCCATGTCGCTGGAGACGAACAAGGTGGCCATGCCGCTCGCGGCCAATCGCTCCATCAGCTGGTATATCTCGTGCTTTGCGCCGACGTCAATGCCGCGGGTCGGCTCGTCGAGCAGGAGCACGCGCGGCGACATCGACAGCCACTTTCCGATGACCACCTTCTGCTGGTTGCCGCCGGAGAGGTGCTGCGCCGGCTGCACGTCGGTCGGCGTCCGCACGCCGAGCTCGCGGACGATCTGCGCCGACATCCGGCGCTCGCCCGCGCGATCGAGGACGCCGTAGCGCTGCGCCGCGCCGAGGCTCGGCAGGCTCACGTTCGCCCGGATCGCCATCTCCAGGATGATGCCCTGTTGCTGGCGGTCCTCCGGGACCAGGCCCATGCCGGCGGCGATGGCGTCGCGCGGGGTGCGCGGGGTGAACGCCCGCCCGGCCACGCGGACGGCGCCCCCGGCCGCCGGCGTGACGCCGAACAGCGTCCGCAGCAGCGACGTGCGCCCCGCGCCGAGCAGCCCCGCCACGCCGACGATCTCGCCGGCGCGCACCGTGAAGGAGAGCGCGTGCTCGGGGTGCCTCGGCGTCCTGAGGCCCGAGACCTCGAGCACCGGCTCGCCCGGCGGGTGCGGGACGTGCGGATAGAACTGGGAGAGATCGCGGCCCACCATCAGCCGCACGATGCGATCGTGGCTCATCTCGTCGCGCGGCAGCTCGCCCGCGTTCTCGCCGTCGCGCAGCACGAGGACGCGATCGCACAGCGCCGTCACCTCGCCGAGGCGGTGAGAGATGTACACGACGCCGATGCCGCCCGCTCGGAGCTCCCGCACCACCTCGAACAGCGCCTCGGCCTCGGGCGGGCACAGGCACGACGTCGGCTCATCCATGATGAGCACCCGGGCGTTCGCGGAGAGCGCCTTGGCGATCTCCACGAGGTGACGCTGCCCGAGGGACAGGCCGCCGACGAGCGCGCGCGGCGAGCAGGCGAGGCCGACCCGCGCCATGATCGCCCGCGCGTCCCGCTCCATCCTGCGCTCGTCGATGAAGCCGCCCCGCCGCGGCTCCCGGCCGAGGAAGATGTTGGCGGCGATATCGAGGTTCTCCGCCAGGTTGAGCTCCTGGTGGATGAGCGCGATCCCGCGGGAGAGCGCCTCTCGCACCGAGCCGAGCGCGACCGGCCGCCCGTCGAGGCGCATCTCGCCGGCGTCGGGCGCCTCGACGCCCGCGAGGATCTTCATGAGGGTGCTCTTGCCGGCGCCGTTCTCGCCGACGATGCCGAGCACCTCGCCGCGGCCGAGCGCGAGGTGGACGTCGTGGAGCGCGAGCACGCCGGGAAAGCGCTTGGTCAGGCCGCGCGCCTCGAGCAGCGGCGCCCTGTCCGGGTCGGGCGAGGAGGCTGTCATTCGCGTCAGGGGGTCGTCGATCGGGCGGCGCGGCGCGGGCCCGCCGGGGCCGGCGGCGCCGCGCGGCCCGCCGGGGCTCACTCGGCCTTTCCCGCCTTCTGCTTCAGATCCGCCCAGAACTCGGGCAGGTTGGTCTTGCGGATCTGCCGGGCCGGCAGGGAGATGAACTCGCCCGGGGGCACGACCGAGGTGTCGCCCCGCACGAGCGCCGCGAGCACCCGCACCGACTCCTTGCCGTACATGTACGGATTCTGCACCACGGTGCCGACCACCTCGCCGTCCTGGATCGCGCGCAGCGTCGCGTCCTGCTCGTCGAAGCCGACGACCCGGATCGAGGCCATCTTCCCGGCCTGCTTGACCGCCTCGAGCAGGGCCGGCGTGTGGTACGCGTTCAGGCCGATGAGGCCCACGAGGTCCGGGTGCGCCGACATCATGTCTTCGGCGTTGCTCTTCGCCTTGGCGGCGTCGATCTGGTCCGTCAGGGTCGCGATGATCGTGTACTTCTCGCCCTTCAGCTCCTGGTTCAGCGGGTCGTTCCCGCCGCTCGTGTCCTTCCGATCGAGCAGCTCGTCGAGCACGCCCTGGCGGCGCTTGCGGGCGTTGTCGCCCTCGAGCCGGCCGACGAGGATGGCCACCTTGCCGCCGCCGGGGATCGCCTCCTTCACGAGCTGCCCCGCCATCCGGCCAGCGACGTAGTTGTCGATCCCGATGTACACGATCCGGTCGCTCTTCGGCGCGTCCGAGTCCTGCGTGATGAGCTTGGTCTTGGCCGCCGCCTTGTTGAGCAGCGGGACCTGGTTCTCCGCGTCGATCGGGCTGATCGCGATGCCGTCGACGCCGCGGATCAGGAGGTCCTCGACCCGCTGCATCTGGTCGTTCACGTCGCTCGGCATCACGACGCTCACCTCGGCGTCATACTCCTTCGCGCCGTCGATGACGCCCTTCTCGGCGATGGTCCAGAACGGGGCGACCCCGTTCGTGATGTACGCGAGCTTCGGCTTCGCGCGCTCTCCCGACGCGCCCGGCGCGCTGCCGGCGCCGCTGTTGTCGCAGCCCAGGGCCGCGAGCGCCGCCGCCACGCAGACCCCGACGATGAACCGTCCGATGCTCTTTTTCATGCGCCTCACCCCTCCACCCGCGCGGAGCCGCCCGACTCGGCGGATCCCGACGCCTCGTGTCGCCGCACGGCACACGATGAAGCAGGCACCCCCTGGCGGACTGGCGACCTCATGATGCGCCATCCGCTCCGGACGTGTCTACACGATTCGACGAACGGACCTCCGGGCCGTCCCTAGGCGCGCGTTCGCGACACCCTCGGGGCGCCGGATCGGCCGATGGCGTAGGCGATGCCGCTCTGCAGGGTGCCGCGGATCGCGAGGCGCGACATGTCGATGTCGAGCCGGATGAGCGCCTGCGCGACCTCGCCGCGGATGCCGGTCAGCACGGCCTGCGTCCCGAGCAGCCGGAGGGCGTTCACCGCATTGATGAGCGCGTTCGCCACGCGGTGATCGACCCCCTTGATCCCCGTGACATCGATGATGACCACGCGGGCGCCGCTCCGCGTCGCGCCGTCGAGCAGGGTCTGAAGCACGTCCGCGGCGCGCTCCTCGTCCAGCGTGCCGATGAGCGGCATGACCATGACGTCGTTCGTGATCGGCACGAGCGGCGTCGACAGCTCGGAGATCTTCTCCCGCTGGAACCGGATCACCTCCTCTTGCAGCTGGGCCCTCGCCTCCTCGGCGCGCTCGCGCTCACCGAGCTCGTGGAGGAGGCGCAGGTTGGCGTCCCGGAGCTCGTCGCTCTGCGCCGAGAGGCGCTCGTTCGCCTGCGAGAGCTCTTCGGTGCGCTCCTCGACCTCCCGCTCCAGGCGCTCGTTGGCCGCCCGGAGCTCGGCGCTCACGGCCTCCAGGTCCGCGTAGAGCAGCGCGTTCTCGACCGCCACCGCCGCCTGCGAGGAGAGCAGCCGCAAGAGCTCGATGCGGTCGGCGGTGAACGCGTGCTCGGCGAGGTGGTTCTCGAGGTACAGGACGCCGCTCAGCCGGCCCTGGTGCAGCAGCGGCAAGCCGAGGATCGATTTCGGCCGGCGCGCGATCACGTGCGGATCGCCGGCGAGGCGCGGGTCGTCCTCCGCCCGGCCGATCACGAGCGCCTCGCGCGAGCGCGCCACGTAGTGCACGACCGCGCGGGCCAGATCGAGGCGCGTCTCCAGGGGCATCGCGAGCCCGAGGCTCACCGTGTCGGGGTCGAGCGAGATCATCGCCTCGACCGTGAGCACCTCGCCGCGCGAGAGGATCAAGAACCCACGGCTCGCCCCGGCGCTCCTGATCACGCTGCGCAGCACCTGATCGAGCACCTTGTCCAGCACGATCTCGCTCGAGATGGCCTGAGCGGTCCTCAGCACCGTGGCGAGGTCGAAGCTCTCCCCCGCGACGAGCCCCGGCAGCGCGGTGCTCGTCGGCGAGAGCGCGACGGCCCCGTCCGCGGCCGACGAGGCGGCCGGCGCGAGCTCCTCGCGCAGCGCCTGGACCTTCGCGCTCGCCCCCCAGCGCTCGTACAGGTAAACGGCCCTGCGCAGGTAGATGCCGGCGAACTCGGCCCTGCCCTGGGCGAGCCAGAACCTGCCGTAGAGCTCGTTCCCGAGCGCCTGGTTGTTGATGTAGTCGGCCTGCCGCGCGGCCTCGATGCCCTGCTCGTAGAGGTCCATGGCCTCGGCGCGGCGCCCCTCGACGCGGGCCTGCTCGGCGAGCAAGAGCAGGTGTTTGTGACGTACGTTGTCCGGCCCGGCGTCCGCCCAGCGCTTCATCCGCCCAAGGAGCCGCCCGAGCTGCTCCTCGTGCTCCCGCCGCCCTTCGCCCTCCGCGCCCTCCAGCGCGGCGATCCGCATGAGCCCCGCATAGAACGTCGCCTCGGGCACCTTCGCGTGCGTGGGCAGCGCGCCCTCGATCACGGCGAGCTTCGGCATCAGATCGGGATAGCTCGCCCGGTCGCCGAACAGGTACGCATTCCGGATCTTGGCGTAATACAGCCACCCCATGTGGTAGGGAGAGCCGCCGTGCTTCGCCGTGTAGGACGCCTCGTCGAACGCGCCGTCATCGAAGCTGAGCCGGCTCTTGGTGAGCCCTTGCAGGCATTTCATGGGCTGGATCACGCCCGCGAGCAGGATATCGATGATGTCGTGGCTCCGGGCGCGCCGCAGGAACGCGAGGTGCACCTCGGTGAGCTGGGAGAGCTCCGCGAGGGACATCCCGTAGGTGAGCCGGTCCGAGCCGCTCTGGCTGATCATGTAGCCCATGGCCGTCCAGTCGCCGGCCTGGAGCCCGAGATCGTAGACGCGGTCGTAATAAGGATCCGCCCTCCGCAGGGGCTGCGTCCAGCTGTGCACGTCCGCGGAGAAGATGTGGTAGGTCTTGGCCCGGAGCACGAGGTTGTCGAGCTGTTCCGCGAGCTCGATGGCCATCCTGCCGAACCGATAGGCCGTCTCGTACTCGCCGAGCAGCGGGCCCACCACCATGCCGTACGCGACGTATCCGAAGGCGGACATGTCGCTGTTCCCGTGCTGCAGCGAGAGCGTCACCATCTTCACGATGGCGAGGTTCGCGAGCGTCTGATCGCTCGAGTTGTAGGCTCCGAAGAACAGGTTGACGAGGAGCTCCAGCGTCACCGGGAGCTCGGGGCGCGTCGTCCTCGGGGCGTGGGCGAGCTCCTCGATGCTCCGCCCCGCGAGCAGGACCGGCACCGCCTCGAGCTCCTGCTCGAGCAGCGCGGCGACCTCCCCCCGGTCCTCGGGGATCGGGCACCCGAGCAGCCGGAGGCCGGCCTTCTGGACCAGGGTCGCCTCGTGGTTGCGCCACTGGAGCAGGTATTGATTCGCCTGGACGAGGTGGATCGAGACCTTGTCCATCGCCGTCCGGGCGCGCTCGAGCGCCGCGGCGCACAGCCGCTCGGCCTCGTCGAACGCGCCGCAGAGCGACTCGACCTCGGCGCGCTCCCGGTGGAGCGCGAGGGCGAGCTCGTAGCTGTCGTCGAAGCCGCCGCGGGGCAGAAACGCCATGCCCGCGCGGAAATAGCCGGCCGCGGCCTCGTAGGCGGTGGCCGCCTTGGCCCGCCTGCCGGCGCCGAGGTTCAGCTCGGCGGCCGTGGCCTGCTCCGCGGGCGAGGTGACGATCGGCGCCGCGATGTTGAAATGGTTCACGATGTCGAAGAGCGCCTCCTCCCGCGCGGCGCCCTCCATGCTCGCGAGCATGAGCCGCCCGATCCTGAGGTGGACCTCCCTCTTTCGATCCTCGCCGATGAGCGAGTAGGCCGCCTGCTGGACGCGATCGTGCAAGAAGCGGTAGGTGACGCGCCAGTCGACGCCGGCCCGCGCGTCGCCGTCGGTCGCGTGGGCGAGGCGGTAATCGGCGTCGACGGGCGCGATCAGGCCCTCTTGCAGGATCTTCCACAGCGCGGCCACGGTCTCGTGCGGCAGCCGCTCGCTGATGACCGCGAGCGTGCGCAGGTCGAACTCGTGCCCGATGCACGCCGCGAGCCGGAGGACGCGCACGAGCTCGGGATCGAGCTCCTCGATCTTGCGCGCCATGAACTCGACGACGTTATCGGTGACCGTGCGGCGCCGGATGCTCTCGATGTGCCACGTCCACGCGCCCGCCTCGAAGCGGAGCAGGCCCTCGGCGTGGAGCGAGGCCAGGAACTGCCGCACGAAGAACGGGTTGCTCTGGGTCCGGTCGAACACGACGCGGGCGAGCTGCTCGACCTCGTCGCGCGCCGCCGAGAGCGCGTCCGAGAGCAGCTCGACAACGTCGGCGAGGGCGAGCGGCCGCAGCTTGAGCTCGCGCGGCGGCGCGCCCGCCTTCTCGATCTCGCCGAGCGCGACCCGCAGCGGGTGCGCCGCGTACACCTCGTTGTCGCGGTAGGCGCCGATCACGAGCAGGTAGCCGCGCTCCGGATCCGTGGCCAGGACCTCCAGCAGCTTCAGCGACGCGGGGTCGGCCCACTGGAGGTCGTCGAGGAAGAGCACGAGGGGGTGCTCGGCGGTCGCGAAGACGCGGACGAACGCCTTGAAGATCGCGTGAAAGCGGCCCTGCGACTCCGCCGGCGGGAGCTTCTGGACCGGGGGCTGCGGGCCGACGATCCACTCGAGCTCCGGGATGAGGTCGACGAGGAGCTGGCCGCTCGTGCCGAGCGCGCGGGCGAGCTCCGTGCTCCAGCGCGCGAGCTGCTCCGGCCGCTCGGTGAGGATGTGCCGGATGAGCTCCCGGAAGGCCCGCGCGAGGGAGGTGTACGGCGCGCCGCGGTTCAGCGGGTCGAACTTGCCGGCGGTGAAATAGCCGCCTCGCTGGGCGATGGCCTTGTGGATCTCGTTCACGAGGGCCGACTTGCCCATGCCCGAGTACCCCGACACGAGCAGGAGCTCCCCCTCCCCGCCGGCGGCGCGCTCGAAGGCGGCGAGCAGCGCGCGCTCCTCCTCGGCGCGGCCGTAGAGCTTCTGCGGGATGCGCAGCGTGTCCGGGATGTCGCGCTGGCCGAGCGCGAACGGCGCCACCGCGCCGGAGGTCGAGAGCTGGCGGAGGCACGCGTCGAGGTCGGCGAACAGGCCGAAGGCGCTCTGATACCGGTCCTCCGCGTTCTTGGCGAGGAGCTTCATCACGATCCGGGACACCGCCTCGGGCACGCCCGGGACCCGCTCGGGCGGGGGCACGGGCGTGCGCGCGATGTGCCCGTGGATGAGATCCATCGGATCGCTCTCGTTGAACGGCAGGACGCCGGTGAGCATCTGGTAGAGGGTCACGCCGAACGAGTAGAGATCGGTGCGGCGGTCGATCACGCGGTTCATCCGGCCGGTCTGCTCGGGCGACATGTACGCGAGCGTCCCCTCGAGCGCCTCGGGGCTCACCGCCTGCTGCGTCTCCTGCGGGAGGAGCGTGGCGATGCCGAAGCCGACGAAGTGGACCTTGAGCGAATCCGGGTCGACCAGGATGTTGTGCGGCTTGACGTCCTTGTGAATCACCTTGCGGCGGTGGATCTCGTCGAGGACCCGGGCCGCCGAGCGGGCGATCGTCAGGGCCGGCTTGAGCTCCAGCCGGCCGGCGCGCAGGACGTCGTGGAGCGTCGTCCTGCTCGGCCTCTCGAGCACGAGGGCGAGGCCGTTCTTGTGCTTCTCGAGCCCATACGCCTTGACGACGCCCTCGACGTCGAGCTCGCGGAGGACGTTGTACTCGTGCCGGAGCGACGCGAGCTCGCGCGAGCTCGGGAACTCGCTCTTCAGGACCTTGAAGACAGCAGGCTTGCGCTCATCGCCCCAGGTGCCTTCGAACACCTCGAAGCTCGAGTCGCTGTAAATCTGCTGGCTCACGGTACAGGTTGCGGAGAGCATCTCACCTCGCCAGGCGTAGGACCGTCCGGTCTGCAGAGCGCTTGCGCCGAGCAGAAGGGACGGACGGTGGCCTAGCAGAATCGCACTGTGGGCGGATTCTGTCTAGATCGCTCGTCCGCGGATCTTGAGCGAATTCGGGCGGGTTAATTCGCTCACCATCGACAATTACAGTTTTTGTGCTGGTAAAACTCGACCGGGACGGATTTTGCCCTCGCGTGCGGTTGGCGCCTGCGCCGGCGACGCAGGGCACGGTGCGTCGTTAGCGCAATGCGCCATGGGTTGTGGGCGAGCTCTGAGAGATAGTCATGGATCGATGGCGCGGCGCGCCGGGAGGGCGCGGCGCCGGCGCGGGGTCAGCGCGGCTCCTCGACGGTCGGGCAACCGAACTCGACACGAACGCTCTCGACCCCCGCGGACTTCACGTGCTCGCACGTCGCGCCCTTGATCACGACGGTCGGTGGGGTCGTCGAATCGTCGTAATCCCAGCCGTCGTCGCCCGCCTTCGGCAGCACCTCACCATCGATGATGACGTTGACCTTCGCGCGGTCCGGCGGCTCGGTCTCGAGCGCGAGCTCGCAGCTCCTCACGAGGTCGCGGGTGATGCTCGTCAGCGTCTCGCCGAGGCTCGCCGCGTCCACCACCTCGAAGTAGCGGGGCGAGCTCTCCGACGTGGCCGTCCCCCCCTCCGCGGCGAGCTCGTCCAGCACATCGGCGTAGGCGGTCGTGCCGGGGATGCCGACGATGAACGTCTTGATGCCGGCCGCGCGCAGGTCGCTCACCTGCTGCACGGTGCGCGCGTCGTCCATACACGCGTCCGCCGCGCCCCCGGAGCAGCAGTTCTCGACGACCGCCGGACAGTCGCCATCCATGTTCGTGGTGCAGGTCGAGGCCGGGCAGGTCATCGCCGGATCCTGGTTGCAGTTGGGGCCGCCGTCGGTCGCCAGCAGCACGTACCTGTCGCCCTCGAGGGCGCTGCCGGCGCCCTCGGTGAGGTACCGCAGGGCGCGCTCGAGGGCGTCCGCGGTCGGCGTCGCGCCGCCGGGCGCGGTCGCCTCCAGCCGGGCCTTGATGGCGGGGACCGAGGTCGCGCCCGGAGCCACCGCGACGCTCAGATCCGTGCCCGGATCCAGGCCGCAGTGATCGTCGGTGGGAAAGAGCTGGAGCCCGACGGACATCCTGCCCTGGATCGCGTCGAGCGCGGTGCCGAGGGCGCCCTTCACCATCGTCCAGCGGTCGCTCGCCTCCCAGCCCTTGGTCATGCTCTCCGAGCGATCGAGCACGATCACGAGGTGGACCTCCCGCGGCGCCGCGTCGACCTGCTGGCCGCCGCAATCTCCGCCGCCGTCCCCTCCGCCCGGGCCGCCGCCGCCCGACCCGGCGCCGAAGAAGCCGCCGCCGAGGGAGGAGTCTCCGGCCGTCCCGCCGGAGCCGCCCGAGGCGATTCCCCCTTCGCCGCCGCTGCCGGAGGCGTCGCCGCTCGTCCCGGTTCCGCGCGTCGATCCAGAGCAGCCCGACGCGAGCGCCCAGCCGAGGAGCCCGAGGGACGTCAAGAACAAGGAGCGAGCGCAGATCGCGCGTATCTTGCCGGTCATATCCATTCTCCTCGACACGGGTGCATCGACGCGGGTGAGCGGGTTCGCACGCCGCGTCACCCCGGAGGGATGCGGCAGATGCCGTTGTAACACTGCACCGCCCCGGCGTTGCAGCACTCGGACGTCGCGCCGCAGAGCTGGCCGTACTCCGCGCAAACCGGCGTGCTGCCGCCCGATCCGCCGGTTCCGCCGGTCGCGCTCGTGCTGCCGCCGCCCGCGCCGCCGGTCGCGCTCGTGCTGTCCGCGCCGCCCGCGCCGCCGGTCGCGCTCGTGCTGTCCGCGCCGCCGGCGCCTGTGGCCGACGACGAGCTCGGGGGCCTGCACGTGCCCGAGCCGGAGCCCGGATCGAGCTCGCAGGTCGTCCCGACGCAGCAGTCGCCGTTGTTCGTGCAGGGTCCACCCTCGGTCACGCACCGGGGCGTCGGCTCTCCGGGGGTGCCATAGCACTGCAGCCGTCCGTCGGCGTTCGGCACGCACGGCGCCCCGTCGCAGCAGTCGTCGGAAGAGGCGCAGTCGTCGCCGGCCTCGCGGCACTCCGTCAGCGCGTTGCAGCGCGGCACGCCCAGGGCGTCGAGGCGGCAGTTGCTGGCGCGCCCCAGGTAGCTGCAGCAGTTGTTGGGAGCGCTGGTCGAGGTATCGGAGCAGTAGCTGTCCTTGAAGTGGCAGACGCCGCCCTGGGGCGTGCACATCATGGGGTTGCGGCAGCGGCCGATCTCCCCGGCCGGGTCGCCCGACGTGTCGCAGACCACGTTGCCTGCGCCCGGCAGGTCGGCGGTGGGATCGCCGCCGCAGCAGTCCTCGTTGCGCCTGCACAGGGCGCCGTTCACTCGGCAGCCGCTCGGCGGCTGGCAGACGGAGATCCCGGTCGGGCCGTACGGCGCGCAGACGCGGCTGCAGCAGAATCCGCAGCCGTCGCAGACGGCGCCGTCGATGCCGCCGCTGTTGCAGCGGCTGGCCGTGTCCGGCTCTTCGCCGCAGTAGCCTGCGGCGTCGGACGCGCTCCGCTTCACGCACACGCCGGTGCAGCAGTCGCTGTCGCTCGTGCACACATCGTTGCGCTGCACACAGAACGAGGAGTTGAGGACGCATCGACCGTCGCGCCCGCAGAGCCGGGAGCAACACTGGCTGTCCTCCGTGCACAGGTTGCCGCCCGTCTGGCACGCGGCGTCGCCGTTGGCGTCGCTGCACGTCCCGCCGACGCACATGCCGCTACAGCAGGCAGCCCCGCCTTCCGTGCAGTCGGACCCGTCGACGAGGCAGGCGGCCGCGCCGCACCTGCCCGCGGTGCAGTTGAGGCTGCAGCAGTCGGAGGCCTCGTCGCAGACCGCGCCCGGCCCCAGACAGACGCTGAGGGGCGAGGCGCAGGTGCTCGTCGCGCTGTCGCAGATGCCGGAGCAGCAGTCGCCGGAGCTCGCGCACGCGGCGCCGTAGGGTTCGCAGGTCGGCACCTCGACCCCCGTGTCGGGCCCGCCCGCGCCGCCCGTGCCGCCCGTCTCCGCGCCTCCGGCGCCCGCACCGGCGCCGCCGGTGCCCGCGGCCGCGCCGCCGCCGCCGGTGCCCGCGGCCGCGCCGCCCGTTCCCGCAGCTGCACCGTCGCCGCCGGTGCCCGCGCCGCCTTCCCCGGAGCCGGTCGCGGCGCCCGCGCCGCCCACCCCCGCGCTGCTTGCGTTGGCCCCGCCGGAGGCCCCGCTGCCCTCGGCAGCGGTGCCTGTCGAGATCCCCGATGAGGCGGAGACGCCGCCTCCCCCTCCTGAACCCGTGCCGCCCGTCGAGCCGCACGCGGCGGCGAGCCATACCATACCGACAGCCGCGAAGATTCGAGACACGCGCATACACTTTCCCCCGCTCGATCGCTGGGTGAAGCCGACGCGATCGGAGAAAGATACATTCGCGCAACTGCAGCTTGTCCGTATGGCTTTTGTTCTCTAGGGCGACCATCTCCTTCACTTTTGTCGGAGGTGGTGAGCCTCGTTGAGCGCAGCGCGCACAGCCGCGCGCTGCGACTCTCCGCGACGGGGCGAGCTCTGCCTTGAACGGTCAGCGCGCCCGCACACCGCACCTCGGTGAGGTCCGACGCCGAGCGCGCTCACGAGGAAGCAGCGATGGCGCCGCGGGGCTACGCCGACGACCTGCTCCCCTTCCACAGCGCGGTCCAGAACCGTCCCGTCTTCACGGCGGCCTCCGGAGCAGGCGCTTGCGCGCTGTCCGCGGCGGGCTCGTCCTTGTGCGCCTGTCCCTCCAGGAACGCGATCAGCCGCTCTCGGAGAGGATAGTACATGGGATCGTCGAGCACCGCCTGGCGGTCCCTGGGGTGCGGAAACGGCACCTCCAGGATCTCGCCCACCCGCGCCCCCGGGCCGCTCGTCATCATCGCGATGCGGTCCGACAGGAACAGGGCCTCATCCACGTCGTGCGTGACCATCAGCGCGGTCTTCTGGTCATCGGCCCACAGGTTCATGAGCACCTCCTGGAGCTCGAACCGGGTCAGCGAGTCGAGCATGCCAAAGGGCTCGTCGAGCAAGAGCATCTTGGGCGACAGGGCGAAGGCGCGCGCCAGCCCGACCCGCTGCTGCATCCCGGAGGACAGCTCGCGCGGCTTCTTGTGCATCGACTCCTCGAGCCCGACGAGCTCGAGGTAGTGCGTCGCGATCTCGATGCAGTCCTTCTTGCTCTTCTGCCGGTGGACCTGCTCCACGCCGAGCAGGACGTTCTCGAGCGCGGTCATCCAGTGGAGCAGGCACGGCGACTGGAACACGACCCCGCGGTCCGGGCCGGGCCCGTGGATCTGCCGGCCCGCGAGGACGATGCCGCCGCTCGTGATCTCGCTGAGGCCCGCGACCAACGACAGCACCGTGGACTTGCCGCAGCCGGAGTGGCCGATGAGCGACAGGAACTCGCCCTTCCTCAGGTTCAGGTCGAAGTTGCGGACGACGACCGCGGGGCCGTTCGGGGTGGGAAAGGTCTTGGTGACGTTCCAGATCTCGAGATACTTCTTCATGCGACCGCCTCCGCGCTCCGCGCTGCGCCGGGCACGCCCTTGCCCGCGCTCGGCCCGGCGCCCGGGCCGAGCAGGTAGTTGATGACCGCGCCGCGGATCTCCTTGAAGCGCGGATCGCGGTTGAGGGCCTTGCGATCTCGCGGGCGATCGAGATCGACGATCACGCTGGGGCCCAGCGTGGCGCCCGGGCCCTTGCTGAGCGGGACGATCCGGTCGGCGAGGAGGATGCCCTCGTCGACGTCGTTGGTGATGAGGAGCACGGTCTTCTGGGTGGCCCGCCAGATCCGCGCGATCTCGTCCTGCAGCGTGGCGCGCGTGAGCGCGTCGAGCGCGCCGAGCGGCTCGTCCATCAGGAGGATCTCCGGATCCATGGCGAGCGCGCGCGCCACCGAGACGCGCTGGCGCATGCCGCCGGAGAGCTGCGCCGGCTTCTTGTCGCGGGCCGGGGTGAGCTTCACCATGGCGATGTAGCGCTCGGCGTGCTCCCGCTTCTTCTCCGCGGACCAGGCCGAGAAGATCTGGTCCACGGCGAGATAGACGTTCTCGTAGACCGTCAGCCAGGGCAAGAGCGAGTAGTTCTGGAAGATGACGCCGCGGTCGGGCCCCGGCCCCTCGATCGGCTTACCGTTCAGGGTCACCACGCCGGCGTCCGGCCGCTGTAGCCCCGCGATGAGCGACATGAGGGTCGTCTTCCCGGCCCCCGAGTAGCCGACGACGGCGACGAACTCGCCCTTCTCGATCTCCAGGTCGATGTCCCGGAGCACCTCGGTGCGGGTGGCCCCGGCGCCATAGCTCTTGTCGACGTTGCGCAGCTTGACGAGCGCCATCGCCGTCACCCTCCCGCCAGCTTGAGCCTGCGCTCGACGAGGCTCATGAGCGCGTCGAGGAGGAAACCCACGACCCCGATGGTGATGATGCAGAGGATGATGTGCTCGTAGATGAGGCTGTTGTACTCCTGCCAGAGGAAGCCGCCGACACCAGGCGAGCCGGTCAGCATCTCCACGGCCACGATCACCAGCCAGGCGATGCCGAGGCTGAGCCGGAAGCCGGTGAACATGTACGGCAGCGCGGCGGGCAGCTGCACCTTGAGCAGCGTCTTCATGCGCGAGAGCCGGAGCACCCGGGCGACGTTCATGTAGTCCTGCGGGATCGACCGCACCCCGAGCGCGGTGTTCAGGACCGTCGGCCACATCGAGCACATCGCGATGGTGAAGACGCCGGCCGGGTCCGGCTTCTGGAAGAGCACGAGGCCGAGCGGGAGCCACGCGAGCGGGGACACGGGGCGGAGGATCTGGATGATCGGATCGAAGCTCGACTTGAACAGCCTCGAGGCGCCGAGGAAGAAGCCGATCGGCGTCCCGAGCAGGATCGCCAGCGTGTAGCCCTTCGCGACCCGCTGGAGCGAGTACCACGTGAAGCGGAGGATGCCCTGGTCGAGCTCTCCCCGCTTCTCGAACGGCTCGAAGATGTAGGGCCTGCTCACCTCCCACGTCTTGAGCGGAGAGGGCAGCGTCTGGGCCCACAGGCTGCTCGCGGCGGCCCATAGCCCGATCACGCACGCCACCCCGAAGAGGGGCAGGATCATGTGGTCGACTCGAATCCTGGGAGAGATCGCTTTCGCCTCGCTCATGCAGCACTCCTTCGCCGTGGCCCTCCGCCGCGCTCCCCGTCGGCTCCCGGCGATGTCGGGGATCACCCCTTCAGGGCGTTGACCGGGAACGACGTCGCGTATTTCTCGGGGTCCTTGGGATCGAACGTCACGCCGTCGAACAGCGTCTCGGGCCGGTCATCGGGGCCGCCGTGCGCGACCCCGAGCTCCTTCATCGCCTCTTCGTAGAGGTCCGGGCGCATGACCTGCTTGACGACGCCCTCGTAGTCCGGCCTCCCCTCCACCATGCCCCAGCGCCGGAACTGGCTGAGCCACCAGAGCGCGTACTTCGGCTGCGGGTAGTTGCAGCCCCGGTCGCTGAAGATCATGTAATCCTTGTCCTCTTTCTTGCGGCCGTCGCCGTAGTCGTACTGCCCCTTCAGCCGGCCGAGGATGAGCTCCGGAGGGCAGTTGATGTACGTGGGCCTCGACACGATGTCCGCCTGCTCGGGGCGGTTGTCGAGCTTGTCGAGCCAGGCGCTCGCCTCGTGGAGGGCCTTGAGCACCGCCTTCACCGTCTTCGGGTTCTTGTCGGCGAACTCCGCGGTGAACGCGCACACCTTCTCGGGGTGGTCCTTCCAGAGCTCCTGCGTGGTGACGGCGGTGTATCCGATCTGATCGGCGATGGCCCTGGCGCCCCACGGCTCGCCGACGCAGAACCCGTCCATCTTCCCCACCTTCATGTTGGCGACCATCTGCGCGGGCGGGATGGTCACGAGCGCGACGTCCTTGTCCGGGTGGACGCCGCCCGCGCCGAGGAAATAGCGGGTCCACATGGCGTGCGTCCCCGGCGGGAACGTCATGGCGAAGGTCATGGGCGCGCCCTTCGCCTTCGCCTCCTCGACGAACGGCTGGAGCGCCTTGGGATCCCCGGCCACCTTGCCCCTGAGGTCGCTCTTCATCGTGATCGCCTGGCCGTTGCGGTTGAGCAGCCACGGGATGATCATGGGCTTCTTCGGCGACCCGAGGAGCCCCATCGTCGAGGCGAGCGGCATGCCGAAGAGCATGTGCGTCGCCTGGAGGTCCCCGTTCGACAGCGAGTCGCGGATCGCCGCCCAGCTCGCGCCCTTCACGATGGTCGAGTTGATGCCGTATCTCTTGAAGAACCCCTTCTCGTGGGCGATCACGAGCGGCGAGCAGTCGGTGAGCGCGATGATGCCGAAGCGCAGATCGGACACCTCCGGCGTGTCGGCGGTCGCGACGAGCGGCGCGGCGTTCGCGGCCGGCGGCCCCGGCTCGTCGGAGCGCGAGCCGCAGGCGGGGAGGAGCGCCGCTCCCCCGAGCCCGAGGGCGCCGCCGAGGAAGCGCCGCCGGCGGAGGGGCGCTCCGCTCGGTTCCTCACGCGAAGGTTCTCGTCTCTTCATTCGATCGTCCTTTGCTGGGAATGACCGCGGAGCCGCGGGCGCGTGGAGCGGCGCGCGCCCGCCGGTCGGGGTGGAACGGACGGTTGCGCTCCAGAGGCGCCGCCCGTGGAAATCGCCTGTTGGTCCGAGGGTGAGCCAGGCCAGCTCCGCAGCGGAGCGACGGCGTGAGATCGATCTCGCCGCGGGCGTGCGCCCGGATGGGTTCGACCCTACATGGGCCCATGATCCGCTAAGGACGATGCATGGATGCGTGTTTCATTCAAGTTTCTGTGGGATATTTTTTCTGCATTCGAGTCGTGCGCGTCGATCGCCTGTCGGCAGCGAGCCGGCGCCAGGACGGAACGCCCACGCTGGGCCGGCGGTCGACGATGTCGACGATGTCGACGACTGATTTGCTGTCTTCGCGTCGCCTTCGTCTATGGCGCTCTTGGCGCCTTTTCGGTTTGTCTTCTTCTCTTCCGAGATCCTTTGCAGAGGTCATGGCCGCGTCCCGAGCGACGAGGGACGAGCGGCGTCCGCGCTCCGTCCCGCGGCGCCGGCGCGTCGAGCGGCTCCGGCTGGCGCCGCGCCGGGGCCGGCCGGCCGAGCGGGCCGCCGCGGCGCGGGCGCCGGCGGCCTTCGCGGGCCTCTCCCCTGCACCGGGCTCGCTCGCGCGCTCGGGCGGCCGGCCGATCCGTGTGCGCGGCTTGCCAGGCCGAAGGTGAGACGGTAGCGTCCGCGCCGCGCGGCGCATCGCCATGCAGGGCGTGACGGCATGATGCGGTAGGGAGAGGAACGGAGATGACGAGCGGGTCCGCTACATGGGTGTGGGCGGCGGCGTGCCTCATGGCCTGCGGATGCACGGCCGTGGCCGGGCTCGACAAGCCGTTTCACCTGGTGGACGGCGGTGGCGCGGGCGGGGAGAGCTCCGGCGGCGGCGCCGGCGCCGGCGGCGGACCCGCCGTGGGGTGCGAGGACGAGGTGAGCGAGGGGTGCGTCTACGCGCGGTGCGGCGCCGTCCCGGCCAGCGCGCCGGGCGGCGTCTACACGCTCGACCCCGACGGCTCCGGCCCGCAGGAGCCGTTTCAGGCCTACTGCGGTGAGGCGGCCGACGACGATCGGTGGGCGCTCGTTTACAACAGCGTCGGCGCGGCGGACGGCGCCACGATCGCGTTCTGGAAGATCCTGTATGCCGATCGGCTCAGCGCCAAGGGGGAGCCGTCGATCGCCGGCAACCATTACCAGCCTTCCCTGTACGTCGTTGGCCGGGAATACCGGGACGAGATCGAGGACATCGCCGGGACGGTCGCCGAGGTCATGCGCGCGACGGCCGAGGGCATCGATACCGCGGACATGCACCTCCTCACGCCGATCCGCGTCTCCGGGGAGGAAGAGCTCTTTACGTGGCAGTTCGCCACCGGGTGGTCGTCGGCGGACTTCGACGCGGACACCAAGGGCGACGGCAACTGCGCGAGCTCCTACGTGGGGGTCACGCAGCACTACGGGCACTGCTTCGTCTACAACCTCGGCGCGGACGACGACGCGCCGATCGAGGACGAGGGCTGGGGGCCGCACGTGAGGACCCTGAGCGCGACGTCGTTCGGGCTCTCGGACGACGGCAGCCCCTACACGCGGGTCAAGCGGATCTCGCGCTGGGCCCGCTGGTGAGCGCGCCCGGCGCGCTCAGGCCGGGTGCGCCACGAGGGGCAGCGACGTCACCCCGCGCATGGAGAGGGCGCGCCGCCACTCCGGCGGCCCGGCCGGTGAGAGGCGGCGGACGCGCGGCAAGAGCGCCGTGAACAGGAGGCGGGCCTCGAGGCGCGCGAGCGGCGCGCCCAGGCAGAAGTGGATGCCGTGCCCGAACGGCAGGTGCGTGACCCCGCCCCGGTCGATGTCGAAGCGGTGCGCGTCCGGGAAGTGCGCCTCGTCCCGGCAGGCGGAGCCGATCATCACGAGCACCTTCGCGCCCTTCTGGAGGCGCACGCCGCCGATCTCGGTGTCGGCCATGACGAGCCGGTACACCGATCGCACCGGCGGCTCGTACCGCAGGACCTCGTCGATGAACCTCGGGATCAGCGCCGGATCCGCGCGCAGGCGATCGAGCACCTCCGGGTGCGCGATGAGCTGGAGCGCGCTGTGGTTCAGGAGGTGCACCGTGGTCTCCAGGCCGCCGACGAGGAGCAGGAAGAGGAAGCTCATCAGCTCGGCGTCGGTGAGCGACTGGCCGTCCACCTGGGCGCGGAGGAGGTCCGTCACCATGTCGTCGGCGGGCGCGCGGCGGCGGCTGGCCAGCACCTCGGTCAGGTACTGCTCCGCCTCGCGCACGGTGGTGCGGATCTCCTCCATGCGCGCGGTCATGTCCGGCGTGACCGGGCTGATGCTGGTGAGGTCGTCGGTCCAGCGCTTGAAGCGCGCGTGGAGGGAGGGATCGAGGCCGAGGAGCTCGCCGATGACGCTCGCGGGGAGCGGCATGGCGAGCGACTCCACCCAGTCGATCGGCTGGCCGAGCGGCAAGCGCGCCGCGATGTCCTCGGCGAACGCGCGCACGCGCGCCTCCAGGCGGGCCATGGCCGCGGGCGTGAAGGCGCGGTTCACGAGCGACCGCAGGCGGCCGTGCGCCGGCGGATCCAGGACGAGCATCGAGTCGCCGAACGGGTTGTGCCCGAGCCACGCAGGCTTTGTGGCGGCGCGGAACCCCTCGGACGAGAACAGCGCGGTGTCCTTGAGGACGGCGATGACATCGTCGTGGCGGGTCACCGCCCAGAAGCCGCCCGGATCGACCTGGCACACGGGGGCGTCGCGCCGCAGCTCGGCGTAGGTGGGGTACGGGTCGGCGAGCATCGCGGGGGACATCAGGTTCAGCCGTTCGCTCATGGATCGAGGACCTCCCGGGCGGGTCAGGGATGGAGTCAGGGATGGAGCGGGCATGGTCGCCCGACGCGAGGGCGCGCCGCAAGGCGCCGATCAGCGGCCCTGGAGGAAGCCCATCACCGCGGCGCAGAACGCCGGCGGGTCCTCCTCGGGCCACATGTGGGTGGCCCCGCGGGCCACCAGGTGCTGCCCGGGGATGCAGCGGGCCGCCGCGCGGGAGACCACGCTGAACGTGGGCCGCGACAGCTCGCCATGGGCGACGGTCACCGGCACCTTCAGGCCCGCCAGCTGCCCGCACGTGATGGCTGGCGGCTGCGGCTGCGAGAGGAGGAGCGGCATGGTCCGCGCGTTGTCCAGGTTGACGGCCTGTCGCTCCGCGGGCTGCGCGTCGAAATACCCCTGGCGCTGGCCCGACCCGTCGAGCAGGAGCCTCAAGGCCTCTCGGCTGTCGCCGCGCTGCACCGCCCCGAAGACCGGGCCGAACATGGCGTTCAGGTCGTCCCCCAGCGCGCGCAGCTCGGCGGGATCGGTGACGTACGAGGGGACCCCGGGCTCGTAGATGAAAGCGCTCCTCAGCAGCTCGGGGTGGCTCAGCGCCGCGGTCAAGGCCACGTGACCGGCATAGGACCACGCGACCAGGTGGACGGGCCCCGCGTCGAGGCCGCGGAGGAACGCGACGAGATCGTCCGCGTGCGTCTGCACGCCGAACGGGGGCCAGCTCGGGTCCCACGCGCCGGTCCCGAAATAGCGCTGGCTGTAAGCGATGGCCCGGTACCGCTGGCCCACGATGGCGCGGTGACGGTCCCACATCCGATGATCCGAGGCCGCCCCGTGCAAGAACACCACCGGAGCACCCTGCCCCTGCTCTGCATAGGCGAGGCGGGCGCCGTTCGCCTCCATGAACCGAGGTGCGTCGGCGCCGTCCGAGATGCCATGTCCCGACAGAGATGCTGATTCCATACCCAGGCGGCGATAGCTCGCTCGAGCTCACGGATCAAACGCCGCGTGGAGATCGTCGGCCGCGGCGCTCGATCGCTTCACGTCGCTCGTCCGGGCTGGGCGGGGCGTCCCCGGCGCCCTGGGGGAGCGGCGCGCGCTCGATGCCGCGCATCGGCCCCGCGCCGGTGTGCTGCGGCGCGCCGCCGGGCCGTTGACCCGGGACGCGAGGGCGGGCGAAGATCCGGCGATCCCTTTGCGCCGCCCCGCGACACGCTCTCTCGCCGCACTCCTCGCGCTCGCAGCGAGCGCCTGTTCCCGCGGCCCCGCCCCCGCCGCGGACGCGGGCGCTGCCCCGGCCGGCAGCGCGGGCGCCCCGATCGGCAGCGCGGGCGCGCCGGTCGATCCGCCGGCGCCGCCCGGCGCCGCGCCCGTGCGCGCGCCGGTCCGCGAGGGGGGCGCCCTCGCCCGCGCGGCGCGCGAGGACGCGCTCTACGTGGCCGACGAGGATCACGGCGTCGTCCGCGTCGTGCCGCTGCCGCTCGATCCCGCGCGCCCCGGCGCAGGCGTGCCCGCGCCGGGGCGGCCCGCGCAGGTGCTCGCGCTCGGCGGGCGCGAGGCGCGCGTGCTCGCCACTGTCCGCGACCCGGGGCTCCTGCTCATCTTCAGGCCGGACGCGTCGGCCGGTCTCGTCGAGGTCGGCCGCGTGCCGCTGCCCGCCGACGCGTGGGGCATCGCGGTCACGCCGGACGAGAAGACCGCGATCGTGACGTCGGCGTGGACGCACAAGGTCTCGGCCGTGGACCTCGAGGCCGGGAGGGCGAGGTGGACGGTCGACGTGGCGCGCGAGCCGCGGGGCGTCGCCGTGCTGCCCGACGGCAGCGCCGCGTACGTGAGCCACCTCGTCGGCGCGGATCTCACGCGGATCGACGACCTCGGCGGGGCGCCGAGGGTCCGGCGCGTCGCCTTGCCAGCGTCGCCGCTGCGCGCCCCGTCGGGCGAGCGGCTCGCGGCGTCGCTGGGCTATGCGCTGGCGCTCTCCGAGGACGGGCGGCGGCTGTTCGCGGCGCGGCACGCGCTCGGCGCCATGGGCCACGCCGCGTGGTTCGGCGCGGCGACCGTGGACGTGCTGATCACCGGCCGGGACGAGCCGCTCGCCCCGCCGCACCACGGCAACCTGCCGGTGCTCCGGTCGGCGTTCGCCGAGCAGGTGATCACGCCGGAGAGCGTCATCACGCTGCCGGGCGCGAGCGTCACGCCCGTCACCCAGCCGCGCGCCGCGGTCTACCGCAAGCGCGCGCGCACGCTGCTCGTCGCTGGCGAGGGCGACGACCTCGTGCTCGAGGTGGACGCGACCGCCGTGGATCCGACGCTCGCGATCGTGAAGAGCTACCCGGTCGGCGGCCGCTACGACCCGCACATCCGCGTGGCCGGCACGTGCGGCGCGCCGACCGGCCTCGCGCTGTCCGCGGACGATGCGACGGCGTGGGTGTTCTGCCGCTCGACCGGCGACGTGGCGGCGCTCCGGCTGCGCGATCCGGCGGCGGAGGGGCCGGCGGCGGAGGGGCCGGCGGCGGAGGGGCCGGCGGCGCTCGTCCACCTCGCCGACGATCCGCTCGGCCCCGAGGTCGCGAAGGGGCGCCGGCTCTTCTACAACGCGCTCGACGGCACGGTGAGCGGCAATCTCGGCTGCGCGGGGTGCCACCCCGACGGGCGCGACGACGGGTACGTCTGGCGCGAGGCGACCTTCAGCACGGCCGACGGCGAGCACGCGAACTTCGTCGGCCGGCCGGAGAACATCCCGGAGGTCGCGAAGAGGAAAGGGTTTCCGCGGCGCACCCCGATGCTCGCCGGCAACGTCGGCGCGGCCGGGCCGTACGGCTGGCACGGCGAGAGCGAGGATCTCGTCGGCAGGCTCCAGACGGGCATGGGGCTGCACCGCTGGGGCGGGCTGCCGATCGACCACACGCAGGCCGGCCTCGCGGCCAGGGCCACGTACCTCGCGATGTTCCTCCGCCGGGGCCTGGTGACGCCGCCGCGCGGCGACGGGGCCCCCGACGAGCGGGCGAAGCGCGGCCGGGAGATCTTCCACAGCGACGAGGCGAAGTGCTCGCGCTGCCACGTGCCCGCGAGCGATTACACCGATCGCACGGCGTACCCGATGCCGAAGCGGCCGCCGCTGCCGGGGTACGACGAGGATCCGCGCCCCGAGTACAAGACGCCGTCGCTGCGCTTCGTGGGCGGGCGGCCGCCCTACCTGCATGACGGGCGGGCCGGCACGCTGGCGGAGCTGATCGAGCAGAACGCCGACTGGATGGGCAAGACCAGCCACCTGTCGCCCGAGGATCGGGCGGCGCTCGTGGCGTTCCTGGAGACGCTATGAGGCTGCGCTTCGCGTGGATCGCCTGGATGGCCGCCGGCATGGCCGGCGTCCTGGCGGCGGCGGCCGGCACCTCCGGCGCGCAGCAGGACGGCGCGCGCTCGGCCGCTGCCCCGGCGAGCGCGCAGCAGGACGGCGGGCGCTCGGCCGCAGCGACCGACGCCGGCGAGGAGCGGCCCCTCGACGCCGAGCCGTTCCCCGCCGAGCCGTCGAAGCAGCCCACGGCCGCCGAGTGGAAGGCCGCGCCGCGCGTCCGCCTCTCCCGCACCGGCCCCGCGGCCGCGGGCTGCCGCGCCTACCGGACGAGGGAGTGGCTGCGCATCCGCTGCCCCGAGCTCACCGTCTCGGCCATCTCGCTGCTCGGCGGGAAGACCGAGGGCGTGGCCTTCTGGATCGATCCGCCCCGCGGCGGCAGCGAGCTCCCCCGCGGCGGCGAGGTGATGTTCCCGATCCGGCGCGGCGATCGGCGCGTGATCCAGATCCTGACCTTCGGCCCTGGCTACGACGGGCCGTTCACCTTGTTGCCGGCGATCGTCGTCCAGGAGCAATGGCTCGACGACGAGCCGGCGCCGACCGTGACCGCCTCCTGAGACACCATGCGATCCCACAGCACGCCCCTCGTCGTCTCCGCGCTGTTCTTCCCTGCCGTCGCGTGCGGTGTCCTCGCCGCCGCGTGCGGCGCCTCCCCGGCCTCGCCCCCGCCCGCCGGGCCCGCCGGGCCTTCGCCCGCTGCGCAGGCGGCGCCGGCGAGCGCCTCCGGCGGCGCGGCGACCGCCCCGGCGTCGCCCCAGCCCGGGTCCGACGCGGCCCCGGCGCCGGCCGGCGCCAGCGCGACCGCCGCGCAGGCCGGCGGCGATACGGCCGCTGCGCAGGCCGGCAGCGGGCAGGCCTCCGCCCCGTCGTCGCCCCCCTCGGACGGATGCCCGGACGGCATGGCCCGGGTCCCAGGCGGCAGCTTCGTGATGGGCCCGCTGAAGGTGAAGGCCGCCGTGGCGGACCTTTGCATGGACAGGACCGAGGTGACCGCCGAGGCCTACGCCGCGTGCGTCAAGGCTGGTAAGTGCACGGATACGTTGGCGAATTGCGCCAAGGAGGCGTCGACGTACGGCGTCGCCGGGAAGGAGAAGCAGCCGATGGTCTGCGTCGACTTCGCGCAGGCCGAGGCCTACTGCGCGGCCCAGGGCAAGCGGCTGCCGCGCGACGACGAGTGGGAGTGGGCGGCCCGCGGCGGCGAGGAGGCGCGGCCGTACCCGTGGGGCGGCGAGGCCCCGAAGGATCAGCTCTGCTGGTCCGGCGGCGGCACCGTGCGCAAGACCGCGTGCGACGTGGGGAGCTTCCCCGCCGGCGCCAGCCCCCAGGGCATCCAGGACCTGGCCGGCAACGTCTTCGAGTGGACGACGAGCGCCAACGACGGCAAGGGCAAGATGCGCGTCGCCCGCGGCGGCAGCTGGCGTGACGGCATCCCGCCGCTCGTCAGGACGGCGCGGCCCGGCGGCTTCGAGGCGACCTACCGCTGCGGGTTCCTCGGCATCCGCTGCGTCGTCGAGCCGGCGGCGCAGGCGGCCCCGTAGCGTAGATCGAGATCGCGCCGCGTCAGCCGGCGTCCGTCGGGTCCGGGGGATCCGTCGCCCGGCGCCGTTGCGCTACGTCGCGTTCGGATCGGCGAGCCAGGTCGCCAGCGCTTCCGCCGAGGACGAGAGCAACACCTCCGCCACCCGGGTCTCTTGCAGCCGGGCGAGCCGCTCCCCGAGGGCCGCGATCTCCGCCTCGGTGAGCGGCCTGCCGAGCCGGAGCTCGCACATCCGCGCCGTCAACCGAAGCCGCGTGCGCTGCTCCGCCTCCCTCTTCGCCTCCTCCGCCTCCCTCTCCGCCTCCTTCTTCGCCTCCTTCTTCGCCTCCTTCACCGCCTCCTTCACCGCCTCCTTCAGCCCCGCTTCCACCCCCGCCGCGACCTTCCGCGCGGTGAACTGTTCGAACCATTCCCGGGTTTCCATGACGAAATCCCTCTCCTCGGAGGGCAGCCCTGGAAGGAGCTGCTCCGGCACCTCGAAGCTTAACCGAACGAGCCACGGCATCGCCACCCGGCGCTCCCACGCGTCCCCGGGGAGCGCCGCGAGATCCCGCAGCGCCGCTCGGCGCACCCGGGGCGCGCCGAGCAAGCGCAGCAGCACCGTCCCCCGCACGCGCGGCAGCTCCGCGATCACCACCGCATGGATCCGCCACCCCGGCGCCGGCCCCGCATAGAGCCCCTCCAGCCCGGAGGCGTCCTGCACGAAACCGAAGTCGCGCAGCACCCCGTCCGGGCGCCCGGCGCTCACGATCCACGCCGACGGCAGCTGGAGCGCGCGCTCCGCTCGCAGCTCGAGCGTGTGGTGCCACTGGTAGCGCTTGCGCATGCAGCCGTGGAGCTCGGCCGCGCCCGGCGCGGCGCTGAACACCTCCACCATCCCCGCCTCGGCCGCCATCGAGCGGAGCAGGCCCGGCTCGATCTCGGGGTGCGCGCGCAATAGCGCCGGATCGGGCACGTGCCAGACGTCGATCCGCTGGGCGTCCCCGGCCGGCACCTCCACCTCGGTCTCGGCTGCGCCCACGAGCACGAAGAAGTCCCGGAGGATGTTCTTGGCGAGCTGATCAAGCCGGAAATGCATGATTGCCGCCGATACCACACCAGGGCTCCAACGGACACTTTGCGGCATCGCGCGCGTCGTCACGAGCGGTGTCGAGGGGCATTACGGAGACCAAACAATTTCATTCACACATTCGATCGACACCGATGCTCGGCCGCGTCTGGCGCGCCGGCCCGGACCGAGACGACCGTCTGGCGCCCGGGGGCGCCGAGGGCGCGACCCGCGGACGCCTGCGCCGCCCGAGGCGCGCGGCTTGCGTTCCGGCCCGGCGCGGCGCACCTTCGCGCCCAGCCACCATGCACAGCGACGATCCCTACGTGATGCCCGCCTACGTCAAGCTCCTCGTGGCCGACGCGGAGCGCTCCGCCTCGTTCTTCGAGCTCCTCGGCTTCACCCGCGTTCACCAGGATCCGGTGTTCGTTCACCTGCGCTGGGCGCGCTATGCCGATCTCTTCCTCGTGGCGACGCCGCCGGGGGTCTCGCTGGCCGGCCAGCGCGGCCTCGGCGTCATCGTCTGCTTCAGCGCGACCGGCGACCTCGGCATCGAGACCATCGCCGCGCGCGCCGCGGCCGCCGGCGCCGCCGTCGATGGCCCGCGCGACCAGCCGTGGCATACCCGGGAGGTCGTCGTCACCGACCCGGACGGCTACCGCCTCTGCTTCGTCGAGCCGAGCACGTCGCTGCAGGGCTGACGTCCCCGCCCGCGCGCACCGGAGCCGAGCCGCGGGGCGAGCGCGGGCGAGGCGCCCGACAGCGCCGGCCGGGCAGCCCCCACCATCACCTCGATCGGCGAAACCCGCCCGGCGCTCCCGCGTAGAGGGAGCGCGCGGCGAGGAGCGCCGGCCTCAGCGCCTGGCGTGCGCCGCAGAGGGGATGTCGCGGGCGGGCGGTCCGCTCCGAGCACGAGGCAGGAAGGCGGGCTGAGAGACCCAGGGTCTCCTCGGCTCCCCGCCTGCACGTGAGATCTTCGGGGGCGGATGCGCCCCCCGACCTCGCCGCGCGACGCCACCGACGAAAGGAGATCCCATGATCGTTCGCACTGCATTGCTCTCCCTGTTCACGTTCCTCGCCAGCGCCGCGGCCGTCGAGCCGCTCGCGCGCGCCGACGAGAGCTGCCGCGCTCTCGTCCAGGACAGGGTGTCTCGGATCTACGGCCAGCTGGGGTGGGAGATCGACATGACGATCCACCGCGACGGCGTCCGGCAGGTGACGCACTCCAGAGGATGGCTCAAAAGAACGGACGGCGGCGCCCTCGTCGGCCGCGCGGATCAGCTGTTCTCCGATCGCAGCTCCGCCGCCGATCCGGACCAGCGGTTCGACGCCGAGAGCGCCGATGAGCTCAATATCGACGTCTCGCCGACAGGCGTCCTCCACATCCGATATTTCCCCTGGAGGTTCGACACCTCCTGGGACATGGCCTGCCAGGGCCCGGTCATGACCAGGTACATCCCCGGCATCGGCGTCGTGACGCTCACGTTTCACCAGAACATCACCATCCCCTTTTGATCCGAGCCGCCCTGCTCGCGGCGCCGCCGAGCGAGCCCATGGCCTCCTCGCGCCCGTGGGTCCGCGGGGCCGAGCCGTGTCGTTCGTCACGGCGCTCCGCCGCGCGCAGGCGCCTGCCCCCTGCGCACCCTCCGGGGCCCGCCTCGGCGGGCTCCGGAGGCGCGCTCACCGCCCCCTTCTCCCCCGGCCCCTCGACCCTCGCGGCGAGCGCCGCGGGCGAGAGCGCTCGATCCAGGAGATCGGCTCCGCAAGGCTCGCGGATGCACCGGCGGGCGAGGCCGTCCTCGCGAGCGGCGGCGCCGGGCGCGCTCGTGTATCATCGCCCGGGCATGTGGTCGGAGCCGTCGCATCCGAGGCAAATCGGGCGGTATCTGCTCTACAGCCCGATTGCGTCCGGCGGGATGGCGTCCGTGCACCTCGGCCGGCTGGTCGGCGAGGCGGGGTTCGCGCGCACCGTGGCCATCAAGCGGCTGCACCCCCAGCTCGCCGCGGCGCCCGAGATCGCCGAGAGCCTGCGCGACGAGGCCCGCATCGTCGCGCGCATCCAGCACCCCAACGTGGTCGCCACGATCGACCTCCTCGTCGCCGAGGACGAGGCGTTCCTGGTCATGGACTACGTGCGGGGCGAGTCGCTGGCGCGCCTGCTCCGGGCGGCGCGCGACCGCGGCGCGCCGGCGCCGATCCCCGTCGTCGCGAGCATCGCGTGCGGAGCGCTCCACGGGCTGCACGCGGCCCACGAGGCGCGCAGCGAGTCCGGCGAGCCGCTCGGCATCGTGCACCGCGACGTCTCGCCCGAGAACGTGCTCGTCGGCGTCGACGGGACGGCGCGGCTGCTCGACTTCGGCATCGCCAAGGCGCGCGGGCGGCTCAGCACCACCCGCGGCGGGCAGATCAAAGGAAAGCTGGCTTACATGGCACCCGAGCAGATCCTCTGCGGCGAGGTGACGCGGAGGACCGACGTGTTCGCGGCGGGCGTGGTCCTCTGGGAGGCGCTCGCGGGCCAGCGGCTGTTCGACGGCGGCGACGAGGCCGCGATCCTCGGGGCCGTGCTCGAGCGGCCGATCCCGCCCCCGAGCTCGCTCGCGGCGCACGTGCCGCCAGCCCTCGACGCGATCGTCCTCCGGGCGCTCGAGCGGAACGCGGAGGGCCGGTACCCGACCGCCCGCGAGCTCGCGATCGCCGTCGAGGACGCGGTCCCGCTCGCGTCGCCGCGCGCGGTGGGCGAGTGGGTGGAAGAGCTCGCCGGCGACGCGCTCGCGCGGCGGGCGGCCCGCGTCGCGGAGATCGAGGGCGCCTCGGCGGCGGCCTCCGGCAGCGCGGCGGCGGCCGGCGCGGGGACGCGGGCGCGCGGCGGGTCGAGCGAGCCCGGCATGCAGAGCGGCCGCGAGCCCGGCAGCGCGCGCGGGCGCGACCTCCAGAGCGGGCGCGACCTCCAGAGCGGGCGCGACGAGCCCCGGTCGACGGGCCCGCGCGCAGGCGGCCTGGCCGAGACCGCGCCCGCGATCCCGACGAGCGCCCTCGATGAGGTCGTCCTCGCGGCAGCGCCCCCGCCGGGGTCCGCCACGTCCAGCGGGCTCTCCGTGGCGCTCTCCCCGGGAGACGGCGGGCCGCGCGACGTTCCGCCCGCTGCGACGTCGAGGCGCGCGCGGCCGGTCCTCGCGCTGCTCGGCGCGGTGCTCCTCGGCAGCGCGGCGGCGCTCGCCGTGCAGTGGGCGCGCCGCGGCCCGCCCGGGCCGGAGAACGCAGCGAGCGCGGCCCACACGCCCGCGGCGCAGCCCGCCGGCGCCGGAGCGCCGGGCGCGCCACCGGCCTCGGTCCAGCCGGCACCCGGCCCGGCGGACGTCACGAGCGCCACGCCCGCCGCTCCCGTCCCGCCGCCGGCGCCGAGCCCGGGCAGCGCGGCGACCACGCCGTCGGCGCCGAGCCCGGGCAGCGCGGCGACCACGCCGCCGGCGTCGGGCGCCGCCGCGACCGCGCCCGCCCGCAAGCCGGCGCGCACCGCCGCGAGCGCGCGCGCCCCCGCGCCCGCGCCGCGTCCGGCCGGCGCCGACGCCCAGCGCTGCTCTCCGCCCTACACCGTGGACAAGGCCGGCATACGCCGGCTCAAGCCCGAGTGCATGTGACCCGATGAACGCCCCCTCTCCCGCCCGCGCGCGGCCCGCGCGCCCGCTCGCCCTCGCCGTCGCCGCGGCGCTCGCCCTCACCGGCGCCCGCGCTGACGCCCAACCTCACAAGCGGGCGTGCGCCGCCGCCTACGAGCGCGCGCAGGGCCTCCGCCGCGACGGCAAGCTCCTCGCCGCGCGGGAGGCGCTCATCGCCTGCTCGCAGCCCACCTGCCCGGCGGCCGCCGTCGCCGACTGCGGGCCATGGCTCGCCGAGGTCGAGAAGAGCCTGCCCACCGTGGTCATCGCCGCGAAGGACGCGCACGGGCGGGAGCGGCTCGACGTGCGCGTGCTCGTGGACGGGCGCCCCCTCGCCGCGGCGCTCGACGGCAAGGCGCTGCCGGTCGATCCCGGCCCGCACACCTTCCGGTACGAGCCCGCGTCGGGGCCCGCCGTCGAGGAGCGCGTGCTGATCCGCGAAGGCGAGAAGAACCGCGCCATCACCGTGACCCTGGGCGCATCCTCGGCCGGCGCGCCGGCCTCTCCGCCGCCGCCGGCGGCCGCGCCGACGCCCGCCTCGACCGGCTCGCCCCCCGCCCCGACGGCCGCGCCGACAGCGCCGACGGCCGCGCCGACAGCCGCGCCGCCCGCGCCGACAGCGCCGACGGCCGCGCCGCCCGCGCCCACGGCCGCGCGGCCCGCGCCCACGGCCGCGCGGCCCGCACCGTCCGCCCCGCCGGCCGCCCCGTTTGAGGAGCCCGCGGTCCCCGGGCTCGTGTGGGCTTCCGGCGCCCTCGGCGCCGCGGGGCTCGCCGTGTTCGCCGTCGCCGGCGCGCTCTCGCTGAGCGCCGAGGCCGACCTGCGCGCCACGTGCGCCCCGCGCTGCCCCGGCGACGACGTGCGCGCCATCCGCGTCCAGCACGCGATCGCCGACGTCGGCCTCGGCGTGGGCGTCCTCGCCCTCGGCGCCGCGACGTGGCTCTACCTGACGCGGCCGGCCGCGGCGAGGGCGCCGAACGCCGGCGCCGCCGCGCCCGGACCGGCGCTGCGGCCGTTCGTCGGCGGCGCCGCCGCGGGCGTCGAGGGGGCCTTCTGATGCGCCTCCGGCCGGCCCACGCCGCCGCGGCCGCCCTCGCGGCCGCCCTCGCCTCGGCGTGCACGCTCGTGCGCCCGCTGCACGGCCTCACCTGCGAGCCGGGCGCCGCGAACGCCTCGTGCC
Source organism: Sorangium sp. So ce185 (assembly GCF_051526825.1). Taxonomy (NCBI): domain Bacteria; kingdom Pseudomonadati; phylum Myxococcota; order Polyangiales; family Polyangiaceae; genus Sorangium; species Sorangium sp. So ce185. Next base: position 6,585,199 of record NZ_CP150316.1, read on the forward strand.
TGTACGGCCAGCCCTGCGAGGCCGACGCCGACTGCGCGACGTCCTCGTGCGTCACCGACGTCTGCCAGTGCCCCGTCGGCATGGTGACGATCGAGAGCTCGTTCTGCGTCGACCGGACCGAGGTGTCGAACGCCGCCTACCGCGCCTTCCTCGCCGCGCAGCCGGACGTCGCCGCGCAGGAGCCGTTCTGCCTGTTCAACGACAGCTTCGCGTTCGACACCGGGCCCGGCGCGCCCGACGTGTGCAAGACGCGCAGCGAGGACGATCTGCACCCCGCCACCTGCGTCGACTGGTGCGACGCCCGCGCTTACTGCAAGAGCCTCGGCAAGCGCCTCTGCGGCGAGATCCACGGCGGCCCGCTGCCCTACGGCGGCGACACGGCGCAGGGCGAGTGGTTCGAGGCGTGCAGCCACGGAGGCACGCTCCAACACTCCACCGGCGAGCTCGACACGGAGCACTGCAACGGCGACGGGGTGGCGACCGTGCCGGTCGGCGACGACGACAGCATGGCGTGCGAGGGCGGCTATTTCGGCCTGCAGCACATGAGCGGCAACGTCCGCGAGTGGGAAGACGCGTGCTCGGACGACACCGGCCCAGGCGACCTGTGCCGGACGCGGGGCGGAGCGTTCGACAGCGGGGGCTCGCCCGACGAGCTCCGGTGCGACGCGCGCGACGTGCGGGAGCGCGCCGACACGGATCACACGATCGGGTTCCGCTGCTGTAGCGGCTAGCTAGCGGCGCGCGCGAGGAACCTCGCCAGGGCTCGCTGACCGGGCGGTACGAATTCCGACGGCGACGGAGCGCGCTGGCTGCGTGCCGCGGGCCGAGGGCCTCGATCGGGCGCGCATCCGGGGGCTGAAGGACACCTGCGAGCGTGACCCCGCCGAGGAGCGCCCTCCCGGCGGGGCGCCTCGGGCCGGCAGCGGCGCGGCCGCCGGGGAGCGAGCGATGAAGGCGACGACACGCGATGTCAGCCGCGGCGGGCGGCGCGCATAAACCTCTCTCGACGACGGTGAGGCGCTCGCGGCGATCCCGCCCGGCGCAGGCCGACTGGCGAGGCTCGGAACAGCCTTGCTCGAGTCCAGCCACGTCGGGCTCACGCCGCCCGCGAGCTCCCTCATCCAGCGCGGAGCCGTTGCGCTCGGCGCGTCCGAGCGCTCGCCGGCCCGTGCGATTCGATTCGACATCTCATACAGCCACCAGAACGAAAAACACATTCAATAAAACACAAATCCGATCTCATGCAGCCAGCAAAACGAAGAACATATTCAATGAAACACAAATTCGCTTTCATGCAGCCAGAAGAACGAAGGACACATTCGATGAAACATAAATTTGCATCGCTCGTCATGCGCCATGCCGCCGCCTCCATCGCCTCGATCTCCGCCGCCCTCGCCGGCTGCGGACCGAGCGAGCCGGGCTACGAAGCGGCCGCGAACGAGGAGCCGATCGCGTCGACCCACGACGCGCTCCAGCTGGTCGGCACCCCCTGGCCCGGCGGCTGGGTGCCGGTGTGTTACCGTATCGACGACGTGGTGCCCAACGCCGAGCGAGAGCGGCGCTTCCAGTACTTCGCTCGAGCCCGCGACGCGGTCGACAATTCGTGGCAGCGGGCGGCAGACATCAAGTTCGAAGACTGGGGCCCCTGCGGCTCGAACACGAACGGCTATCTCGTCGTCCACCTCACCGCGGGAGGCGGCAGCCACAGCGGGGTGGGCTATCCGGGGCCCAGCAGCGCGCGGCACATGACGCTCGACACGACCGACAGCCGCGTCGAGGTCGTCGCCATGCACGAGTTCGGACACGCGCTCGGCTTCTCGCACGAGTTCGACCGCGACGACTGGACGGGGCAATGCATGAAATGCACGTCCAATGCCCAGTGCGCGAGCGGAGACGGCAAGGTCTGCCTGCCGAGCGGCTACTGCGGCGTCGCCCACGCCGGCGCCAGCAAAGCGACGCCGGTGGCCGACACCGACTCGATCATGGCGGCCACGTATTGCGGCAATCTGGCCGACACGAGTCGGACGCTGTCTCCCTGGGACGTCATCGGCGCACAGAACGTCTATGGGCGCAAGCACGGCGGCTCGATCGTGGGGCTCGGAGGCCGCTGCCTGAACATCGACGGCGGCACGGCCGAGTGGGGCAAGAACCTCCTCGCGTGGCAGTGCATGAACGCCCCCAACGACACATGGTCGAAGCTGCCGCACTCCTCCGGCGGGAACCACCTCCGGGCGACCCTCGACGGAGAGATGCTCGCCATGAACGTCAGCGGCGGCGTGGTCTCGCCGACCTCCGGAACGCCGCTCATCTCGTGGGGCCTGATCGATGGCGCGCCCAACGAGCTGTTCTCGTTCGAAGGCATGCGCCTGCGGGCCATGGGCAACATGTGCGTCGTCGCCACGGGCACGACAGCCGGCGCGATGCTCGAGGTGCGCCGCTGCGGCGAGGTGCCGTCGACGCGCGAGCGCTGGACGGCGACGGCGACGAGCAGGCTGCAGTTGACCGGCACCAACCTCTGCGTCGACGTGCCGCCCGGCACCCCGGCCCTCGGCACGCGGCCGACGCTGAAGCCGTGCATCAACACCGCATCGTACCAGACGTTGAGCTTCCTCGCCGGCGAGATCAAGGCCACGTTCGCCGTCGACCGCTGCCTCAACGTGTCCGGCGGCATGCCCGTACCGGGGTCCCCCATCATCTTGTGGGACGGCTGCGGCCAGGGCCTCTACAACGAGTACTTTTACCTGAACGGTCCTATCAAGTCGCTCGGGCAGTGCGTCGATATCTTCGGCGGCGCTTCGTATCCCGGCGCGCAGGTCGGCATGTACCCGTGCTGGCCAGACGCGGCCAACCAGGACTGGGACTTCCACTGGCGCTGAGGGGCAACGCTCCCGCGCTCACCGCCGGAGGTTGTACTTGTCCAGCTTGTAGAGCAGCGCGCGCCGGGAGATGCCGAGCCGCTTCGCCGCGCGCGTCTGGTTGTTCCCCTCGGCGGCGAGCGCGTCCTCGATGCTCTTCTTCTCCAGCTCGGCGAGGCGCGCCGGCATCGGCGCGCCCTCCGCCGGCGCCCCCACGCTCGCCGGCGCTCCCACGCTCGCCGGCGCCCCCACGCTCGCCGGCGCCCCCACGCTCGCCGGTGCTCCCACGCTCGCCGGCGCGCCCACGCTCGCCGGCGCCGCGTCGGCTCCGGCCACGGTGGCCGGCAGGTGCTCGACCTCGATGACGCCCCCCTCGGCCAGCACCACGGCGTGCTCGACCGCGTTGCGCAGCTCGCGCAGGTTGCCGGGCCACGCGTGCGCCTCGAGCAGCCGCATCGCGGCGGGCGCGAACCGCGGCGCCGGCTCCCCCATGCGCTCGGCGACCTGCTGCGCGAAGCGGTGCGCGAGCAGCGCGATCTCGGCGCGCCGCTCGCGGAGCGGCGGGACGCGGAGGACGAACGTGCTGATGCGATAGTAGAGATCCTGCCGGAACCGCCCGGCCGCCACCTCGGCCGGGAGATCCCGGTGCGTGGCGCACACGACGCGCACGTCGAGCTCGATCTCCTGCGTGCCGCCGATGCGGGCCATGCGCCGGCTCTCGAGGACGCGCAGCAGCTTGGCCTGCATGGCGAGGGGCAGCTCGCCGACCTCGTCGAGCAGCAGCGTGCCGCCCTGCGCCGCCTCGAAATAGCCGATCTTGCGGCGATCGGCCCCGGTGAACGCCGCCTTCTCGTGGCCGAAGAGCTCGCTCTCGAGCAGCGTCTCGGGCAGCGCCGCGCAGCTGAGCCGGACGAACGGGCCGCCGGCGCGCGGGCTCGCGCGGTGGATCTGCTCGGAGACGACCTCTTTCCCCGCGCCCGTCTCGCCGAGGACGAGGACCGTCGTCTGGGCGCGCGCGAGGCGCTGCACCACCTGGAAGACCTTCACCATCGCCTCGTCCGCGACGACGAAGCCGGCGCCGGAGAGCGCGTCCGCCGCCCCGGCCGGCGCGACCTCCGCCGGCGCGGGCCGCGAGAGCAGCGCTGGCGCGGCGATCGCGACGACGATCTCGGCCGGGCCGACGCGGATCACGTCGCCGCCGGCGAGGAGCCGCTCGCCCCCGCGCACGGCGGCGCCGTTCACCGACGTGCCGTTGCGGCTCCCGAGATCGATGAGCTCGAGGGCGTCGCCGCGCCGCGCGATGCGCGCGTGGTTGCGCGAGACGCGGGGGTCGTCCACGCAGACCGTCGACTCCGGCGCGCGCCCGATCGCGACCGCGTCGCCGTCGGTCAGGTCGATGACCCGCGCCGCGCCGTCGCCGGTGCGCACGATGAGCGACGCCTGCCCCTGCGGCGTCCGGCCTCCGGCGCCCTCCGCGGCCTCGAGCTCGGTCGCGACCTCGGCCCCGAGGGGCGGCGGCGCCTCGCCGGACGGAGGGGCCGGCTGTCGACGAGGATCTCGCTCCGCCATGCCGTCCGAAGGATGCGCACGTGTACGAAGCTTGCGCAACCCTCAGCGACGGCGCCGCGCGGCGCGGGCGCGAGATCGCGGGGAGAGGCGCCGGCCGCGCGCTGGCCTCCGCCTTGCAATGCCGCTCCGGCGCGCACGGAGACGATGCGGGAGCCGCCGTCGCCGGGAGCCATCGCGGGGACCGGTGCGTCGCGAGACGCCCTGCGCCGACGTGCGCCGAGCTTCACGAGCCCACGAACCAGGAGAGAATCCATGACTTATTCCAGCCGTCCGGCGTCCGCTCTCGCGATCCGCAGCGCGCTTTGCCGCGCCCACGCCGTCGTGTGCTTCACCGCCGCGCTCGCCGCCGCCGGGTGCGGCGCGGATCCCGCCGTCGACGCGGAGGTCGCCTCGGGGGCGAGCGGCGACGCGGTCAGCGGGGCCTTCACGATGGCGTGCTCGAAGCTGACGGTGAGCCGCGGCAGGATCGGCGCCGGGCAGACGGCCGCCGCGCTCGCGACGGCCGATCTCACGGGCGAGCAGGACGTGTGGAGCAAATACGTCGAGTTCGCGCCGAGGACGAGCGCGACGTGCGAGTACGCGCTCCCCGCGGGCACGTCGGCGGCGCAGCTCTCGTCGCTCGCGCTGGGCGTCAACTACCGCGGCCCGGCGAAGTCGGCGATGCGCTGGACCTTCGAGGCCTGGGACGCGGCCGCCGGCGCGTGGGTTCCGATCGGCGACAACGCGTTCGCGGGCGACTGGTCCTGGACGAGCGCGAGCCTGAGCCTGCCGGCGCCTCATGCGAGGTTCGTGTCGGGCGGGGCGCTCAAGATCCGGTATGCGACGGCCAGCTCCGCCGACAGCTCGCAGCTCGACCATCTCGTCCTCACGGGCGCGACCGGCGGCGGCTCGACCGGCAGCGGCGGTGCGACCAGCAGCGGCTCTGGCGGCAGCGGCGGCTCCGGCGGCTCCGGCGGCTCCGGCGGCTCTGGCGGCAGCGGCGGCTCCGGCGGCAGCGGCGGCAGCGGCGGCAGCGGCGGCAGCGGCGGCTCCGGCGGCAGCGGCGGCTCTGGCGGCAGCGGCGGCTCCGGCGGCAGCGGCGGCTCCGGCGGCTCCGGCGGCTCCGGTGGCGGTACCGGCGTCTGGGTGCCCGCCCCGGGGACGACGTGGCAGTGGCAGCTCACGGGCACCATCGACACCAGCCTGGACGTCGCCATGTACGATATCGACCTCTTCGAGGCCCCGCAGGCGACCATCGACGCCCTGCGCGCGGCCGGGAAAAAGGTGATCTGCTACTTCAGCGCGGGGAGCTCCGAGGACTGGCGCAGCGACGCGTCGAGGTTCCCCGCCGCGGCGCTCGGCAACCCGCTCGACGGGTGGCCCGGCGAGCGGTGGCTCGACACCCGCAGCGCCGGCGTGCGCGACGTCATGAAGGCCCGGCTCGACCTGGCGGTGCAGAAGCGCTGCGACGGCGTGGAGCCCGACAACGTCGACGGCTACACCAACGGCTCCGGCTTCCCGCTCACCGCGGCGACGCAGCTCGACTACAACCGCTTCCTGGCCGCCGAGGCGCACGCGCGCGGGCTGTCCATCGGCCTGAAGAACGACCTCGATCAGGTGAGGGACCTCGTCGGACACTTCGACTGGGCGCTCAACGAGGAGTGCCACGCGTACGACGAGTGCGAGATGCTCACGCCGTTCATCCGCGCCGGCAAGGCGGTCTTCCACGCGGAGTACGTCGCCGCGTCGCAGGCGAACGCCGTCTGCGCCGACACGAAGCCGCTCGGGCTCTCGACGCTGATCAAGCGGCTCGATCTCGACGCCTGGCGCGTCGCCTGCCCCTGATCCGCGAGCGCTGGCCGCCCACCGGCGGCCAGCGCCGTCGCCCGTCAGCCGCTCACTCCCCCCTCACCTCCAGCACCTGCGCTCCGGAGAAGCTCTGCTGCTCCGGCTGGTAATACGGGTGCACCTCGGCGCCGCCGTCCTCCGCCCGGACAGGCATCGTCGCCTGCAGCCGGTAATCGAAGCTCGCCGCGGCGCCCGCGGGGATCTCCTTCACGTACAGGATCAGCTGCTTGCCCGTGATCTCGAACCTCGAGAGCTGGCCCGCCGCGATGTACTGCTGGAGATCCTCGGTCAGGACCTGGAAGCCCGGCGGGAGCCCCACCGTCACGAGGATCATGCTCTGCGCCGAGCTCGTCGTGTTCCGGACGTCCACCGACGCGGTCACGATGTCGTTCACGTACAGCGCGGTCTTGTCGTAGCTCACGCTGACCGAGAGCGGCCCTCCCCCGTCGCTCGGGACCGCGCTCCAGGGCAGGTGGTGGCGGCTCACCAGGTTGTAGCTGAGCTTCCCCTCCCCCTCGAACGCGAGCGTGACCTCGTGCGCGCCGGTGGTCGCGAGGTGCGTGAGGTCGACCGTGGTCATGACGTCGGCCTGGTCCTCGCGCAGGGCGACGGTGCTCACCGCCTCGCCGTCGACCGCGACGGCCAGCGACCCCACGGCGCCCTCGCTGCCCTTGCTCGCGGCGAGGAGCAGCGTCCGCAGGCTCCAGATCGTCGCCTGGGTGGAGCCGAAGTTGCCGTTCGCGTCCTTCGACTCGGTCAGGAACTTCACGCCGCCGTCGGCGCTCGACCGGTGCGCGTCCGCGGAGAGCAGCGCGTGCGCCGCGAGCGCGGTGGTCGTGACCTTGGCGTCGTCCCCGACCTCATAGAACGCGGTCTGCGTGCCGCCGTCGTCCCAGAAGATCGCGCCCCCCTCGGCCGTCTTGCGCTCGTCGAGGGCGTCGAGCACCCGGTCGGTCAGCGCGCCGGAGGGCGCGGCCACGGCGAGCGCGTTGGCCGCGATGGCGAGCGTGTACAGGTCGTCGGTCGCCGGCTGCAACGACCTGCCCAGGTACTCGAGCCCCCGCGCGATCGCGGGCCCCTCGTACCCCGCGCTCGCGAGCGCCCAGAGCACGAAGGCGCTGTTGCGGAGCGTGCCCGTGTGGAAGCTGAAGAACTCGGTCTGATCGCCCTCCCACGTGCCGTCCGTCTTCTGCTGGCCGGCGAGCCATGCCACGGTGCGGGCGAGCATCGCCTCGTCCACGGCGTGCACCTTGATCATGTCGGCGAACTCCATGACGCCGAACGCGGTGACCGACAGGTACGGGTGCCCGTCCTGCTCGCCGAACCACGAGAACCCGCCGCCGGCGTGCTCGAAGGTGAGCAGGCGCTGGTAGCCCGCCGAGATCAGCGACTCGGCCTTCATCTGGATCTCCGGGGTGATCTGACCCGTCTGCTTCATGTACTGCGTCACGAGCACGTTGGGCCAGGTGGTCGAGGTGGTCTGCTCGAAGCAGCCCGACGGCACCTGGAGCATGCTGTCCATGCCGCTCACGACCTGCGACAGGAACGCGGGGTAGATCTCGAGATAGAGCTGGTTCGAGCCGACGACCGCGCCCTCGGGGAACGACAGCGCGTGGGTGACGCTGCCCGCCTCGACCATCCCGGACTTGCTCTCGGCGAACGGCTTGCCGTCCGGGACCACGCGCACGGTGCGGGCCACGGCGTCGGCGCCCTCGGTGCCCCGCGCCGTGACCGTGAGCGCGTTGACGCCCACCGTGTCCACGCGCACGGGGAACCGGACGCCGCGCACCTCGCCCGGCGCGAGCGACACCTGCGCGGTCGTCGCGCCGAGCGCGGTGTACCAGCTCCCCGGCTGGAGGCTGAGATCGACCGTCTGCGGCGTCTCGAGGTAGTTGTAGACGGCGATCGGGAACTCGACCTCATCGCCGCGCGTGAGCGTGGCCGGGAAGCTCACGTCGACGAAGAAGTCCTGGAACACCTTGAAGCCGCTCTGCACGCCGCCGAGCTTGCCGTCGGCCGAGTTCGCGAGCGCGGAGAGCCGCCACTCGGTGATGCTGTCCGCGAGCGGGATGCTCAGGGTCGCCGTGCCGTCGGAGTTCGTGATCACGCTCGGGTTGACATACAGGGTCTCCGGGAACTCGCGCCGGACGCGCGGCCCGCTCTCGCCGCCGCCGCCGGGGTCCCCGACGACGCCGCCGCCGCCCGCCCCGGCGCTGGCGCCCCCGTTGGCCCAGTCGCCGTCGCCTTCGGCGGCCTCGGGCCAATTCGGCGCGGGCACGTCCACCCCGAGATCGGCGAACTCGAACGCGATCGCCGCGTCGTCCGCGCTCTGCGCGACCTCGTCGGGCCCCGACGAGAGCACCGTGAGCCCGCTCCAGGTGGAGCTCACCCGGTACGCGTTGCCCCACACGTCGAAGGCGCGGAGGTGCTCGGCCATCCGGCCCGCGAACAGCGCGGCGACCTCGCCCTGCCCGTCGCAGTAGTACTGCGTTGGATCGCAGCCGAGCTTGCGAACGTCCTCCACGGCGACCGCCGCGGCCTCGGCGAGCACGGGCCGGAGCGCGCCCTTCTGGCGCTCGTAGAACGGCTCGAGCTCGGTCTTCACCTTCGCCAGCACGGCCGGCCACGTGCGCGCCTGGAGGCCGGTCACCGACGTGCCGGCGAGCGCGGCGAGCGACGCCTGGGTCGTGCGCTGCGCGGCCTCGGCCTGCTCGGGGTCCTCGCTCGCGGTCGCGCTGAACAGGAGGTTCTGGAGGTTCGCCGAGGGGCCGCGGATCTGGTAGCTCGGCTTCGCGAACTCGTCCTCCAGCTCGAAATAGGTGCGGAGCAGCCCGGGCTGCGCGTCGACAAGCGCGAAGACGGCCTGATCGACCACCTGCACGCCGACCGCCGCGACCTTCGGGTTGCCGGCGTCGTCCTTGACCGAGAGCCGCAGCGTCGCCGTCTCTCCCGGCGCGTACAGGGGCTTGTCGGCGTCGACCTCGATGTTCAGCGCCGAGTCGCCGCGCGCGAAGACGGTGCGGCCCGAGCGCACCAGGTTGCCGTCGTCGTCGACCAGGTACGCCTCGACCCGGTTGTTGCCGAGCAGCCCAGCGTCGACCGGCATGCTGAAGCGGGCGCGCCCGCCCTCGAGCTCGAGAGAGCGCATGTCGACCGCCTGGCCGTCGTTCAGCCAGTCGACATAGACGCTCCCGGTCTCCTCGCTCGACTCGATGGCGACCTCGATCGTCTCGCCGGCCTCGTACACGGCGCGATCGGTGCGCACGATCAGGTGCTCGCCGCCCGCCTGGGCCGCGAACGAGAACTTCTGCTGCACCGCCTTCTCACCGACCGTCGCTCGGACCGAGAACTCGCCGTCCGCCGCGCCCGGCGGCGGGGTGAAGCTCACCGCGGCCTGGCCGAAGGCGTCGGTGCGCGCGGTGAGCCGCGCGCCGTCCGGCGCCGTGATGACCGCATCGATCTCGGGGAGGGGCTCGCCGAGCGGATCCGTGACGAAGAGCAGCAGGGTGTTCGGGACCCCCGGGACGAGCTCGCGCGCCTCGGGCACGAGCACGAGGGAGGCGACGTCCGCGGCGACCTTCACCGGGATTGCCTTGGTGACCTCTTGCCCCGCCGTGTCGGCGACGGTGATCGTGAGCGTCACCGCCGCGTCGCCCTGCTCCAGCGGCAGGCCCGCGAGGTGCTGCGGCAGCGTCAGGCTGAACCCGTAATGCCCTTTGGCGTCGAGCGTGCCCATGATGCGCTGGAACGTCGTCTGACCGACGTCCAGCGACGCCGCCTCGATGGTCACGCTGCCGCCGGCGACGTCCTTGCCGAAGAAGTAGCGCGCGTCGATGGTGCCGGTCAGCGTGTCGCCCGCGCTGTACCAGGGCCGGTCGGTCTTCACGGCGACCTCGAACTTCGGCAGCGCGTACTGCCCCACGGTGACGATCTTCTCCGTCGTGGTCTCGCCGCTCACGAGGCGCACCTTGAACTCGCCGACGTTCACGATCGATCCGATCTGGAACGTCGTGGCGGCCACGCCGAAGGCGTCGGTCGCGATCGGCTTCTTGAAGATCTTGTTGCCCTTGCCGTCCTCCACCTCGAACGTGACCGGCTCTCGGGCGAGCGGCGCGTTGTTCCCCCGCTCGAGGGCGAGCGCGCGGAGGTGGATCGTCTGGCCGGGCTTGTAGAGCGGCTTGTCGGTGGTGAGGAGCAGCTTCGGGCCGGGACCCTCGACGGTGACCTGCTCGTCGACGACCGCGCTCACGCCGAAGCCGAGCGCCCGCGCGGCGACGGGGAGATCGCCGATGTCGCCGGGCTCCACCTCGAACACCGCGGCGCCCAGCGCGTCGGTCGTCCCGCGGAGCTCCCGCGCCGCGGCCCCCTCGCCCACGGCGAGCTCGACCTCCACGCTCGGCACGGGCTGGTGGCTGAAGGCGTCCGTCGCCCGCACGCGGTAGCTCGCCGCGCGCCCGCGCACCACGCGCGCCGGCCCCTCGAGCTGCACGTCGTAGGGCGGGATGACGCGCAGCAGGCTCCGCGTCACGAGCAGCCCCTCCTCCGACCCGTCGTCGATGCGGACGAGGTAGCGCGCGAGCCCCGGCTGGTCGCTCACGGCGGGCGCCTGCAGGCGCGCCTCCGCGGTCGCCGCGGCCGAGCTCGAGATGTCCACGTCGACCTCGGTCGTGCCTTGTTCCTTGTCGGCGCCGAGATCGACGAGCGTCACGCGCAGGTGGCCGCGCGTCGCCCCGGCGGTCAGGTTGCGCACCGGGATCTGGAGGAGCAGGTCGCCCTCCTCGATCACGCCCCGCAGCTTCGCCTCGTCGATCTCGATCGTGCCGTTCCGCGGCTGATCGGGGCGGCCGAAGGGCGGCGCTGCCTCCTCATCGGAGGAGCAAGCCGCCCCCGCGCCCGCGCCCGCGAGCGCCAGCGCCAGCGCGGCCAGCAGGTGGGGTGAGCTCCAGCGTCGGCGAAATGCATCGAAGCGTGCGCGCATGAATCCAGTCCTCCCGAACGGCGCTGGCACACCCCAGCGGCCGGCGCGTAGGTTGCATGGGATGTACCAGGTTATCGAAGCAGTAATTTCGCGGGAATAGACGCGGGTCGTCCCGGGAGCTGTGCCACCTTGTGCCCCGGATCCGGCTCCCGGGGGGCGTCCGGCGCTGCTCTCGTGGGGGCGGGCCCCGCGCTCGCGGCGGGGGCGACGGCGGCGCGTCGCGGCCGCACGTGGCGCGGGTCGCAAGGCGCGGCCGCCGTGAAGCGCCTCGCGCGTCATCGATGGTGGCGGCGCAGCAGCAGCCGATAGCAGTGGTCAAAATTGAACATGAAGGCGGGAAGGCTGGAAGAAAACCTTAATGATCTTCCCGCCTTCCCGCCTTCATGTGGACTCTCTCTGGGCAAAGTTGACCACGACCGATCCGATGGCCGTGCACAGGACAGCTGGTCTTGGCCACATCGCCTATCGAGATCGCGTGTTCGCATTCGCCCCCTCCATGACATCACGCGGGCCCGGCCCATGGGACGGGGTCGCCCGCTCGGCGCGCGACATCGGCGGCGGTGCGCGAGGCGGACGGCGCGCCGGCGATGTTCCTGCGCCGGGGCGGACGCTCGCCGGCGCTCCCCTGGACATCGGCGTCCGAGCGTCCAAGGCTCCCGTTCGAGCAAGAGGCGCTTCGCTCAGGAGGAACCATGCAGATCGACTTCGATATGCCCGTGATCGCGGGAGGCGGCCTCGACGCGGGCGTGCTCGACCGGGTCCTTGTCGACCGGGAACGGGGCGTGTTGACCCATGTGGTGCTCCGTTCGCCCCTCTCGAGCGAAGAGCTCCTGGTCTCGATGGATCTCGTGCAGGGCACGGCGGGGGGCCAGCTGCGCCTGCGGCCGGGGCGAGACGAGCTCCTCTCGCTGCCTCGGTACTACGAGGGGCGGACGACGGCGCAGCCGGCGGGCCGGGTCGACACCTCGCTCGTCCCGCAGCCGCCCGAGCAGAGGCAGGCGCTGGACGAGGCGCTGGGGGTCACCGACGACACGGTCGAGCTCGGCCCCGAGACGCGGGTGATGACCGCCGATGAGGCCGAGGTGCAGCTCGTGGGCATCGGCGCGAACGACCCCGGCAATGACATCTCGCGGCTCCGCGTGCGCGGCCCGGCGGGCGCCGAGGCCGACTTCCCCGCGTCGTGGATCGACGTGATGCGCGAGGACGTGGTGGCGCTGACGGTGACCCGGGACGACGTCCTGCGGTCGCGCCCCGCGCCCAGGCGCCGCGACGGGAACCTCGCGGACCTCGAGGGGCTCTCGGGCATGGGCGGCCTCGACGGAGACACGCCCGAGGAGGTGTTCGGCGCGGATTTCGTCGATGAGCTGCGCGACAAGGGCGGAATGGTCCTCAACGTCCCCGGCGCGAGCGGCCCCGGCGAGGCCGAAGGCCGCCGCGCCGCCGAGCCCGTCGACGCGGGCGCGGCCGCGGCGGCGGAGCGGCAGCGCCCCTCCCGCTGAGCGCGCGCGCCGGGCCGCTCACCGACGCTCCTCTCGACCGGAGCGCCGCTCTCGGCGCGCCCTCTTCCCGGCCCTCGCGCGCTCGTGGAGGAGGCCCGCGCTCGCGCGCTCAGGGCCAGGAAGAGGCCAGGAAGAGGCCAGGAAGAGGGCGGCGCGGGACTCCATGCCAGGGAGCGTCCGAGTCGAGCTCGCGCCGGCCGAGAGAGAGAGAGCTGACCGTCGGAGCCTTGACATCGATGCTGGCGCGTGCTCGTCTCCGCCCCCCGATGGATCCACACGACAAGCCGCCGAGCCGGGACACGGGCGCGACCAGGGTTCTCGATCCGAGCGCGGTGGCCGAGACGTTCCGTCGCGAGATCCGGGCGGAGCTCGCCGCCCTGCCTGAGCCGCTGTTCCTGGTCGGTGTGCTCGCGGCGGATCACGGGCCCTCGTACACGTATGCCGAGTACACGCGCAAGGCGTGCGAGGACGTGGGGGTGCGCTTCGAGATCCGCCACGCCACGCGGCTCAGCGCGGAGTCCGCCATCCGCTCGGCGAACGAGGACGCGGGCGTGCACGGGATCATGGTCTATTACCCGATCTTCGGCACGGAGCAGGACGTCTATCTGCGGGACAGCGTCGATCCGTCCAAGGACATCGAGGGGCTCCACACGTACTGGGCACGTTGCCTGTACGGGAACCAGCGTTTCCTGGATGAGGCGAAGACGAAGAAGGCGATCCTGCCCTGCACGCCGCTGGCCATCCTCAAGCTCGTCGAGGCGGCCGGCTTCTTCGGCCAGGGCGAGCGGCCGCTCGAGGGCAGGAGCGTGTGCATCTTCAACCGCAGCGAGGTCGTCGGGAGGCCGCTCGCGAGCATGATGGCGCATGACGGAGCGCACGTGACCTCGTTCGACATCGACGGTGCCCTGCTCTTCGTCCCGAGCTCGTCCGGCGGCACGCACGAGGTGCACGAGACGATGGTGGACCGGGCAGGCGCGCTGCGGCAGGCGGACATCGTGGTGACCGGCGTGCCTTCGCGGAGCTTCCCCCACGTGCAGGCCTCCGAGATCCGCGAGGGCAGCCTCTGCATCAATTTCTCCACCTTCAAGAACTTCAGCGACGACATCCAGACCAAGGCGAGCGTGTTCGTTCCGCGCGTCGGCCCCATGACCGTGACGATGGCGATCCGCAACAGCCTGCGTCTCTACAAGAACACCCACCCGACCGGGTGAGCCCGGCGCCCGCGCTCGCTCGCGTCAGCCCCCGGCCCACACCCGCGCGTGCTCGCGCGCCCAGGCCTCGAAGGTCCTCGGCTTCCGCCCCGTCACGCGCTCGACGGTGTCGGTTTGCAAGGCGCCCTTGCCCGCGCGGATGCGCTCCATGAGCTCGCCGACGGCCATGGCGAGCGACGCGGGGGCCCCGGCCTCGATCATCCTCCGCCGGGCGGCCTCGACCGGGACATCCACGCGCCGGAGCGGCGTGCCGAGGACGCGTGCGAGGATCTCGACCTGATCCGGCGTGCTGAGGAGCTCGGGGCCCGTCACCTCCAGCGCCTGTCCCAGGAGCTCTTCCGTGGTCATCGCGCGCGCGGCGACCGCGGCGATGTCGCGCGGCGCGATGGGCGCGGTCTTGCCGTCCCCGTGCGGGTTGTAGACCACGCGCTCGGCCCGGATGGACCGGGCCCACTGGAAGGTGTTCGACATGAACGTGCCGGGGCGGACGAAGGTCCAGCGGAGCCCGGACGACCTGACGAGGTGCTCCCGCTCGGCGTGGCGGCGGGCGAGCTCGACCTCCGCCGCGCCGGCGCTGATGCTCGACAGGAGGACGACGCGGGGCGCGCCGCTCGCCTGCGCCGCCGCGAGGAAGCCTCGGACGTGATCGATGCCGTCGGCCTCCGCGACCGGCAGCAGGAACGCCGCCCTCACGCCCTGGAGCGCCGGCGCGATCGTGTCCTGTCGCGCGAGGTCGCCCACGGCCTTGTCGACCCTGGCCCCCCAGTGGGCCACTTTGCGCTCGTCGCGCGTGAAGACCCGGACCTTCTCGCCCGCGGCGAGGAGCTCCTCGACGAGCTCCTTGCCGACGTTCCCGGTGGCACCCGTGACCAAGTACATGCGTGTCTCCTTCCAGGTGGGCTCCTCGGATCGATCCGTGAATCGCGGTCGAGCCGCCGAATCGCGCTCTCGACCGGGCCGAGCCACCCGTTCTGGGGCGAACCTACGACTGTTTCATGCGCTTGATTAGTGTGGACCTGTAGGAAGACTCGTTCCATACATGGGACAATCGATGCTGCCCGACCTCAACGAGATCGCTGTCTTCACCCGGGTGGTCCAGGCGGGCAGCTTCACGCGGGCCGCGCGCGAGCTCGGGATGCCGAAGTCGACGGTGAGCCGGAAGGTGTCCGAGCTCGAGGCGCGGCTCGGCGCGCAGCTGCTGCGGCGGACCACGCGCAAGCTCAGCCTCACCGACGTCGGCGCGGCGTATTACGAGCGCTGCGCGCGCATCGTGGCCGATCTCGACGAGGCGGACCGGACGGTGACGCAGATGCAGGACGGGCCGCGCGGGCTCCTGCGGATCACGGCGCCGCTGCACTTCGGGTGGATCGGCGGCGTGGTCGCCGAGTACCTGCGCGATCACCCCGAGGCGAGCGTGGAGGTGGTCTGCACCGATCGCGTGGTCGATCTCGTCGCCGAGGGGTTCGACGTGGCGCTGCGGTTCGGCGCGCCCAGCGACACCTCGCTCGTCGCGCGCCGCCTCGGGGCGCTTCCGCGCTACCTCGTGGCGGCGCCCGCGTACCTCGCGCGGCGCGGCGCCCCGCGCGCGCCGGCCGACCTCGCGGGGCACGACGTCCTCGTGTCCGCGGGGGCGCGCGCGGGGGAGCCGCCCGGCGCGCGGTGGGTGCTCCACCGCGGCGCGCGGCGCGCGGAGGTGCGCGTGACGCCGCGGGCGACGGCGAACAACCTCGAGGTGCTGCACCGGATCGTGCTCGCGGGCGTGGGCATCGCGGCGCTGCCGGCCATGCGGTGCGAGCTGGACGTGCGCGAGGGGCGCCTCTCGCGCGTGCTCGACGCGTGGAGCCCGGCCGACGTGCCGCTCCACGTCGTCTATCCCGGCACGCGGCACCTGTCGCCGAAGGTCAGGGTGTTCGTCGACCTCGTGCGCGAGCGGCTGGGTCCCGCGCTGCGCGGCCGGCGGGCGGGAGGGCCGGGCGCCGATCGAAGCAGCGCGTGAGGAGCCCCCGCGAGGAGATCACATGTGATCGGTGGGATCGTCGGGAGCGGTCCTCGGCCTGGCGGGCTGCGGGGTGCCTCTCCGTGGGGCTGGTGAATGCGGCGCGGGTGCGGAAGCGCTGGTCGGCGCGGCGGGGGTGGAAGGCGCGCTCGCCGCGGCGGAGGCGCTGGGAGCGGCCGGCGGCGAGGGCTCCGTCGCCGCCGCCGAGGGCCCTGCCGCGGAGGTCGGTGTGGTGGGCTGCGCGGCCGCGGAAGCAGGCGAGCCCGCCGGATCGGGTCGCGACGCCGGCGCGTCGCTCGGCGCGGTGGCGCGGAGGACGGCGTAGGTGACGAGCCCCAGCGCGAGCACGCTCGCGCCGAAGGCGAGCGGGACCCAGCCGCGGCGGCCGCTGCCCGGCGGCACGACGAGGATGCTTCCGGACGGCGCCAGGGTGCTGGCGGTCTCCTGGAAGGCCGGTGCGCCTCCCGGGCCGGCGCCGCTGCCCGGCGCGCCCCACGGGAGGGCCCCTGGGGCGGCCGGCAGCGTGGATCGGAACGCGCCGTCCGAGTCCATCGCGCCTGGGCTCGCCCCCATCGCGCCTGGGCTCACCCCCATCGCGCCTGGGCTCACCCCTATCGCGCCTGGGCTCACCCCCATCGCGCCTGCGCTCACCCCTATCGCGCCTGGGCTCGCCCCCATCGCGCCTGGGCTCGCCCCCATCGCGCCTGGGCTCGCCCCCATCGCGCCTGGGCTCGCCCCCATCACGCCCGGGCTTGCGCCCCCCGCGGGCGCCGGCGGCCGTGGGGCTCCGGTCTCCGCCCCGGGCGAGGCGGCTGCCGCGCTGAACGCCTCGGCGAGCTCGCTCGCGCTCTGGAACCGGCGCTCCGGCTCGCGCATGAACGCGCGCGAGAAGAACCGGTCCACCTCGGGCCCGAGCTCCGGCGCGAGGCTGGACGCGAGGGGGACGTCCTCCGTGCAGATGGCCACGAACACCTCGCCGATCTCCTCGCCCGGGAACGGGAGCCTGCCGGTGACGCAGCGATAAGCGATCACCCCGACCGACCAGAGATCGCTGCGCCAGTCGAGGGTCTTGCTCCGGCGCACCTGCTCGGGGCTCATGTAGTAAGGCGAGCCGACGAGCGTGCCCGTCTTCGTCTCCTTGCCGGCGAGCAGCGTGCCCTGGGCCTTGGCGATCCCGAAGTCGAGGACCTTCACGATCTCCTCGTCGTCCTGGCGCGCGAGGAACAGGTTCGCCGGCTTGAGATCGCGGTGGATGATCCCCGTCTCGTGCGCGCGGCGCAGGGCCTTGCACACCTGCGCGACGACGCTCAGCGTGGCCGACAGCGAGAGGCGCCCCTCGCGCGCGAGCCGCGTCTCGAGGTCCTCTCCGTCGAGGAGCTCCATCACGAGGAACGGCGTTTCGCCCTCGATCCCGTAGTCGTGCACGTGGACGACGTTCGGGATCTTGAGCTGCGCCGCCGCCCTCGCCTCGCGCTCGAAGCGCGCCCGCGCGGTCGACGAGGCGGCGTACTCGGGCGCCATGAGCTTGATCGCCACCGCGGCGTCGAGCTGGACGTGCCGGGCCACCCAGATCGCCCCCATGCCGCCCCGCGCGAGCATCCGCTCGAGGCGGTATCTTCCAGCGATGACACTGCCTTCTGCGAGCGAACTCATGAGCCTCGGCCTCTCGCTGGGATGACGTCCCCGAGGCCCCGGGAGCCTGAGCTCCGGGCCGCCTCGCACCCAACGAAGCAAACGAACGGGCCCCTCGCAACAGGATCCGGCCGAGGAGAGGGCGAGCCGCCTACCTGCCCCTCGGCCGCCTCGTCGCGCCTGCGCCGAGCGCCGCCGTCGGGGCGGCGGCGCGCCCGGCGCCCTGCGGGGCCCGGAGCTCGCTCGCCCGCGCGCGCCGCGCGGGAGCGCCGCCCTGCGACGTGAGCTGCTCCAGCGCCGCCCGCAGCTCGGCGCGCACGTGGGGGCCGAGGAGCTTCTCCGCCATGGCGCTCAGGCGCCCGGCGAACGTGGCCATGATGCAGGCCGCGCGCTGGTCGTCGCGGTCCGGGGCGCCCGAGCGCCGGTAGTGCCGCGCGTAGTCGCGCGTGATCGCCCCGAGATCGCCGCCGACGTGGACCGCCTGCCGCATGAAGAGCCGCGCGGCGCGCTCGTTGGCGATCCGCGGCATCTGCGCGAGGGTCAGGGCGACGTCGGTCCTGCCCACGGCGAGCAGCATGGAGACCACGCGCTCGCGGGCGATCTCGACGAGCCTCGGCGCGAGCGTGTGCTCGTCGAAGACGTGGACGTTCGCCGGCACGAGCGCCTCGCGCTCGGCGCCGAGCTCGTTCAGGAAGGCGTTCAGCACCGGCGAGCGGGTCGGCGCGGCGTGCAGGTACTCCCGCGCGCTCTCCGCGGCCGGCGCGCCGCCGGGCGGTGAAGGGGCACCGGCGTCGGGCGTCGCGGGCGCCTGGCGCCGCGCGGCTCGCGCCCGCCGCGCCCGCTCGAAGTGCCGCTCCGCGATCCCGGCGCGCTCGTCCGCCGCGGCGGGATCCGTCGCGTCGAGGAGCGCGGCCAGCCCGGCGGCGCGGGCGGCGGTGACGTTCGGAAGGGGTTTCTGGCTGGCCATTCGAGCAGGCTCTCTCGCTGAGACCTGCTCAGGCGTTTACCACGCCGCGCGAACGGCTGTACAGCGCTGAACCCCGGTTTGGTCGGGGTGCGCGCCGGCGCGCCGCCGTCGTGCAGCGCCGCGGCGGCGGGTAGAGGCAGGATCCGCACGGGCGAACGGCGGAAGAGACGCTAGCTAAGGAGCGCAAACCATGACGTCGACCTCGAGCCAATGGCAGTTCTGGATCGACCGCGGCGGGACGTTCACGGACATCGTGGCCAGGCGGCCCGACGGCTCCCTCACGACCGCCAAGCTGCTGTCGGAGAACCCCGAGCAGTACGCCGACGCGGCGGTCGAGGGCGTCCGCCGCCTGCTCGGCCTCCCGCCAGGGCGGGCCATCACCCCCGCCGAGGTCGCGTGCGTGAAGATGGGCACCACGGTGGCCACGAACGCGCTGCTCGAGCGCAAGGGCGATCGCACCGCGCTCGTGACCACGCGCGGCTTCCGCGACGCGCTGCGCATCGGCTACCAGAACCGCCCCCGCCTGTTCGATCGCCACATCGTGCTGCACGACCTCCTCTACGAGCGCGTGATCGAGGCGCGTGAGCGCGTCGACGCGCGGGGCGAGGTGGTCGAGCCGCTCGACGGCGCGGCGCTGCGCCGCGCGCTGGAGGAGGCGTTCGAGGCCGGCATCCGCGCCTGCGCCGTCGTCTTCATGCACGGCTACCGCTTCGCGGCGCACGAGCGCCGGGCGGCCGAGATCGCGCGCGAGGTCGGCTTCATCCAGGTCTCCGCCTCGCACGAGGTCAGCCCGCTCATGAAGCTCGTCTCGCGCGGCGACACCACGGTCGTCGACGCGTACCTCTCGCCCATCCTGCGCCGCTACGTCGAGCAGGTGGCCAGCCAGATGCCGGGCGTGCCGCTCTACTTCATGCAGTCGAGCGGCGGGCTGACGCTCGCCCGCAGGTTCCAGGGCAAGGACGCGATCCTGAGCGGCCCGGCCGGCGGCATCGTCGGCATGGTGCGCACCGCGCTCGCGGGCGGGCACGAGAAGGTCATCGGCTTCGACATGGGCGGCACCTCGACCGACGTGTCGCACTACGCGGGCGAGCTCGAGCGCGCCTTCGAGACGCAGGTGGCCGGCGTGCGCATGCGCGCGCCGATGATGAGCATCCACACCGTGGCCGCCGGCGGCGGCTCGCTCCTCACCTTCGACGGCGCGCGGCTGCGCGTGGGCCCGGAGTCGGCCGGCGCGAACCCGGGCCCGGCGTGCTACCGCCGCGGCGGGTCGCTGGCCATCACCGACGCCAACGTGATGCTCGGCAAGATCCAGCCCGACTTCTTCCCGCGCGTGTTCGGGCCCGGCGCCGACGAGCCGCTCGACCGCGAGGTCGTCGAGCGGCGCTTCAAGGCCATGGCCGAGGAGGTGCGCCGCGAGACGTCGCGCCCGATCACGCCGGAGCAGCTGGCCGAGGGCTTCCTGCAGATCGCCGTCGCGAACATGGCGAACGCGGTGAAGAAGATCTCCGTGGCGCGCGGCTACGACGTCACGCAGTACACCCTCCAGTGCTTCGGCGGCGCCGGCGGCCAGCACGCCTGCGCGGTGGCCGACGCCCTCGGCATGCGCCGCGTCTTCGTTCACCCGCTCGCGGGCGTCCTGTCCGCCTACGGCATGGGCCTCTCCGACCAGAGCGCGATGCGCGAGGCCGCGGTGGAGCGGCGCCTCGACGAGGCCGGCCTGGCCGCGGCGGGCGAGGCCCTCGCGCGCATCGGCCGCGACGCCGAGGCCGAGCTCGTGGGGCAAGGGTTCTCGCCGGAGCGCGTGCAGCTGCGAGAGCGCGCGCACGTGCGCTACGACGGCACCGACACCGCCCTGGTCGTGCCGTACGGCGGCGCGGAGGCGATCCGCGCCGCCTTCGAGGCGGCCTACCGCAAGCGGTTCGCGTTCCTGATGCCCGACAAGGCGCTGGTCCTGGAGAGCGTGTCGGTGGAGGCGATCGGGCCGGGCGACGCCGCCGAGGAGCGGCCCGCCGCGAACACGCGCGCGCGCCCGCACCGCCCCGAGGCCGACGCGCGCGCGCGCATGTTCGCGGAGGGCGCCTTCCGCGACGCGGCGCTGTACCGGCGCGAGCGGCTCGGGCGGGGCGCGGTCATCGACGGCCCCGCCATCGTCGCCGAGGCCAACGCCACGACGGTCGTCGAGCCCGGCTGGCAGGCCGAGATCACCGCGCTCGGCCACATGACGCTCACCCGGGTGGCGCCGCGCCCCGAGCGCCGCGCGGTCGGCACCGAGGTCGACCCGGTGATGCTGGAGGTGTTCAACAACCTCTTCATGAACATCGCCGAGCAGATGGGGCTGCGCCTGCAGAACACCGCCCACTCGGTCAACATCAAGGAGCGGCTCGACTTCTCCTGCGCGCTCTTCGACGCGGAGGGCAACCTGATCGCGAACGCGCCGCACATGCCGGTGCACCTCGGCTCGATGGGCGAGTCGATCCGGACCGTGATCGCGCGGAACCCCGGGATGAAGCCGGGGGACGTCTACGTGCTGAACGACCCCTACCACGGCGGCACGCACCTGCCCGACGTGACGGTGGTCACGCCGGTCTGGGACGACCAGGGCGCCCGCGCGCTGTTCTACGTGGCCTCGCGCGGGCATCACGCCGACATCGGCGGCATCACCCCGGGATCCATGCCGCCGTTCTCCAGGACGATCGAGGAGGAGGGCGTCCTGCTCGACAACGTGAAGCTGGTCGAGGCCGGGCGGCTCCGCGAGGCCGAGATCCTCGCGGCGCTCGGCAGCGGCCCGTATCCGGCGCGCAACCCGCAGCAGAACCTCGCCGACCTGCGCGCGCAGATCGCGGCGAACGAGAAGGGCGCGCAGGAGCTCTCGGCGATGGTGGCCCAGTTCGGGCTGGAGACCGTGCACGCCTACATGAAGCACGTGCAGGACAACGCCGAGGAGAGCGTGCGCCTCGCGATCGCGCGGCTCGACCCGGCGCTGCTCCGCGACGGGCGCTTCACGTTGCCGCTCGACAACGGCGCGACGATCGCGGTCTCCGTCCGGATCGACCGCGCGCGCCGCTCGGCGGTGGTGGATTTCACCGGCACGTCGGCGCAGATGGACAACAACTTCAACGCGCCCCGCGCGGTGACCATGGCCGCCGTGCTCTACGTCTTCCGCACGCTCGTCGACGACGACATCCCGCTGAACGCCGGGTGCCTGAAACCCATCGAGGTGATCGTCCCCGAGGGCTCGATGCTGAGCCCGCGCCCGCCCGCCGCGGTGGTGGCCGGCAACGTGGAGGTGTCGACCTGCGTCACCAACGCGCTGTACGGCGCGCTCGGCGTGCTGGCCAGCAGCCAGCCGACCATGAACAACTTCACGTTCGGCAACGACAGGGTCCAGTACTACGAGACGATCTCGGGCGGCTCGGGCGCGGGCATCGAGCTCGGCGCGGGCGGCGCGCGCGGCTTCCCGGGCACGAGCGTCGTGCAGACGCACATGACGAACTCGCGCCTGACCGACCCCGAGGTGCTCGAGCACCGGTTCCCGGTGCGGATCGATCGCTACGAGATCCGCGCGGGCTCGGGCGGCGCCGGGCGCTTTCCGGGCGGGGACGGCGGCACGCGCGCCGTGCGCTTCCTCGAGCCGATGACGGCGTCGATCCTGTCGAACGGGCGCTCGACGGCCGCGTTCGGCCTGGCCGGCGGGGGCGCGGGCGCGCCCGGGCGCAACGTCGTGGTGCGCGCGGACGGCTCGACCGAGGTGCTGCCGCACATCGGGTCGGTCGAGATGGGGATCGGCGACGTGTTCGTGATCGAGACGCCCGGGGGCGGCGGATACGGAGCGCCCGCGCCGGGCTGAGCGCGCGGGCGGCCACGGAGCGGGGCGGGAGCGCCGTCGCCTCCGCGGCGCGCGCCCTCGTCTCGACGCGGGCCGCGGCCCGGCGGCCGACGGCCGTGTCCGCGTCGAGGCTAGAAGCCGCCGACCACCTGGACGCCGAGGCCGTCGCGACCGAGCCGGGCGGGCGCGGCGCCGAGGAGGCGCGGGCCGGAGCGCGCGACGTCCTCGCGCACGAGCGTCGTCTTCCGGACCAGGATGCCGCTCGCGATCATCGCGAGGCCCGCCGCCTGCAAGACGCCGTCGATCACGAAGATCGCCTCGTCCCCCCTGTCCGCCACCCGCGCCGCGTGGATCAGCGGACCGGCCACCGGAACGGCGAGGACCGGGTAGCCCGCGAGCGTGCCCGAGACCGAGAACGGCGTGTAGGCCACGCCGAGGATGGTCGCTCCCGCCGAGATGAGCCCGCCGCGCGCGTTCGTCTCGAGGCGGTACCCGAGGGGGATGGGGTCGCCCTTCTTGTAGTCGAGCTCGACCGGGTCGGCCGCGGTGAGCATGGGGCGCGCCTTCACCGCCCGGAGCGGCGCGTCGACGACCTTGCCCGCCTTGACGGAGACCGTGGTCGGCGGCGTCCCGAAGCCGTCGGAGCCGAACAGCACGATCACGTGCGCGCCGGGCTCGACCTTGCCCTCCCAGGGGGTCGTGCCCACGCGCACGCCGTCGAGCGCGACGCCGAGCTGCTTGCCCGTGATCTCGGAGATGCGCAGGCGCCCGCGCGTCTCGATCGCCTTGAGGCTCGCCGCGACGCGCGCCGTCTTCCGGCCGAGGACGTCGACGCGCGCCTCGAACGGCTCGAAGCCGTCCTTCTGGATGCGCACCGTGTGCGCGCCCGCCGCGACGCGCAGCGGGGCCGGGAGCGGCAGCTCGGCGCGGCGCTCGCCGTCGACGAGGACCACCGCGCCGGGCGCGCCCCCCTCGATCGCGATCGCGCCGACGAGCTCGCGCAGCTGCTCCACCTCGGCGAGCGCCGCCTGCTTCGCGTCGGCCGGGAGCACGTCGTCGAAGTCGGCGAGGACCGACTCGAACAGATCGAGCGCCTCGGTGGTGCGCCCGAGCTTCTGCAAGCAGCGCGCGGCGCTGGAGGTGGCCCCCCACGTCGGGAAGAGCCGCCGCGACTCGAGGAACTCGGCCGCCGCGGCCTCCCACGCCTCGGCCCTGTACATGCGCAGGCCGCGCTGGAAGCGGGCCTCGGCGTCCGCCTTCGCGGCGGCCTCGGCGGCGGCGCCGGCAGAAGGCGCGCCGGCAGAAGGCGCGCCGGCAGAAGGCGCGCCGGCAGAAGGCGCGCCGGCAGAAGGCGCGCCGGCAGAAGGCGCGCCGGTGGCGGGCGCGGTGGCAGCGGGCGCCCCGGCGGCGGGCGCGGTGGCGGACGGCGCGCTCGCGGCGGCCGAAGGCGCGCTGGCCGCGGGCCCGCTGGCGCCGGAAGGCGCAGCCGCAGGCCTGCTGGCGGCGGGCTGCGCGCGTCCGGCGCCCTGCGCGAAGAGCGGCGCCGCCCACGCGGCGAGGAGCAATGCGACGGCCGCAGCGGCGCGTCGGGGGGGGCAGATCCGGATTCGCATGATCGAGGATGCGACGCCCGCAGCTTACAGGAACCCTGTCCCTTTCTCGCAACCTGGTTCTGGGCGCCGCCGGCTACTGGAGCGTGCTCGGGACGAGCGGGTCCGCCGGCGGCCTGGGCGGCGCCGACGGCTCCTTCGCCGGCGCCGGCGCCGGCCGGCGTGGCGGCTGCGGTCTGGCGGGCGGCGCGCCGCTCGCGCGGGCCGCCGGGACATCGAGGGCGAGCCGCGCCGGAGACGCGCCGTCCTCGGTCACGGCGACCTCCTCCACCCGCTCGGCCCCCGCGCGGACGAGGCGCACGCGGTGCTTGCTGCCGAGCACACCGGAGATCTCGACCAGCCCGCCGCGCACATCGGCGGGCACCCCGTCGACCTCCACGGCGGCGTCGCTGGGCGCGACGGCCAGGACGACCCGCCTGAGGGCGACCGGCGCAGGATCCGTCGCCTCCGGCGGCGTCGCGGACGCGGCGCTGGCCACGGGCGACGCGCTGGCCGCCGCGACTTCGTTCGCCGCAGGCGCTGCCGTCGCCGCGCTGGCCGCGGCCGTGCCGGCGGCCACGGCGGCGTCGGCGCCCGGCTCCGCCGCGCGCGGCGCCGCGAAATACGCGATCGCGCCCGCGACGCCGAGGGCGAGCAGGACCGCCGGCGCCCGGGACAGCGCCGCGGCGCCGGTCGCCGACGCGCCGCCCGCCGCCCCGCTCGTCATCGGAGCGCCGGACGTCGCGACCGCGGCGCGGCCGCGCCCGCCGTCCGTCGTCGAGTCGCCCGGGCGGCCCTCGGCGGCGTTCGCCAGGCTCCCCTCCCGGCGCGCCGCGTGGCCGACGTCGAGCCTCGGCGCCAGCACGGCGCGCTCCTCGTCCGTGACGGCCACGAGCATCTCCTCCCGCAGCGCGTGGCCGCCGGGCACCAGCGGGAGCATCGCGGCGAGCATCTCCTCCGCGCTCTGGAAGCGGTCGCCCATCTTCAGCTCCAGCGCGCGGTGCACCACGGCGGCCATCTCGCGCGGGACCCACGGGGCGGCGTCCTGGATGGGCGGGGCCGGCTCCGTGCACAGGAGGACGAAGAGGCGCGCGATCGAGGCGATCTGATGACGAGGCGCGTTCCCCGCCAGCGCGGCGTACAGGACGACGCCGAGCGACCAGATGTCGGTGCGGTAATCGACGGTGCGGATGTCCTCGATCTGCTCCGGCGCCATGAAGAGCGGCGACCCGAGCATCTTCCCGGTCGTGGTCAGCCCGGTCGTCACGCCGCCTTCCGACGGCTTGATCTTCGCGATCCCGAAGTCGAGGAGCTTGACCACGATCTCCCCGTCGTCGGAGCGCGCCAGGAACAGGTTCGCAGGCTTGATGTCCCGGTGGATCACCCGGGCTTCGTGGGCCTTTTGCAGGCCGAGGCACGCCTGGACGACGATGCGCAGCGCGACGTCGGGCCGGAGCGGCCCGAGGCGGTGCAAGAGCTGCCCGAGGTCCTCCCCGTGGAGGTACTCCATCACGAGGTACGGCGAGCCGGTCGCGGGATCCGTCCCGGCGTCGAGCAGGCGAACGATGTGCGGGGTCTCGATGCCGGCCGCGGCGCGCGCCTCGCGCTGGAAGCGGCCGAGCGCGGTGCCGCTCTCCCGTCGCTTCTGCGAGCTGATGAGCTTCACCGCGACCCGCTCGCCGGAGTCGGTCTGCCGCGCCTCGTAGACGCAGCCCATCCCTCCCTCGCCGATCAAGCGGGTAAGGCGGTATTTGCGGTCGACGATCTCGCCTTCCAAGGCGGAGCAGGGTAGGTCGAAGGGCGCCCGGCTGCAAATCAGGCGCAGCTCAGGCGCAGACACCGCGGTGGGCGGGCGCCTCGGCCGGCGCGCCGCGCTGTCCCGGCGGGCGACCTGCCGCGCGCCGCGGCGCGCGTCACCCCTGCGCGCCGGCGCCCTCGAACCGCGCCCCGCTCTCGCCGCTCGCCGCGCCGTTCGCCGCCCTC
Source organism: Sorangium sp. So ce185 (assembly GCF_051526825.1). NCBI lineage: Bacteria > Pseudomonadati > Myxococcota > Polyangiales > Polyangiaceae > Sorangium > Sorangium sp. So ce185. Next base: position 6,611,131 of record NZ_CP150316.1, read on the forward strand.
GCCTCGGCCCTGGGCGGAGGCTTTGCCTGGGCCGCGTGGCTCGTCCGGTGGACGGGCGGCATCTCGATGCCGTGCGCGCCGAACGCCTTCGCGAGGCGCCTCCGGTACTCTCGGCCCACCTGCCACTGCTCGGCCGGCTGCGTCTTGATGCGCGCGCGGACGACCACCGCCCGCTCGTCGAACGACTCCACGCCGACGAGCTCCAGCGGCTCGAGGATGCTCGCCCTGTAGCGCCTGTCCTCCTGGAGCTCGCGCGCGACCTCGCGCATCACCCGCATCGCCCTGTCGACGTCCTCCGTGGTGGCGACGGCCACGTCGAACACCAGGGCAGACCACTCCTTGGTCATGTTCGAGAGCGCGTCGATCTTCCCGTTCTGGAAGACGTGCACCACTCCGGCGTCGTCGCGCAGCGAGACCGTGCGGAGGCCGATGTGCTCCACGACACCCGAGGTGCCGTTGACGCTCACCACGTCGCCGGGCCGAAGGTGGTTCTCGAGGAGCAGAAAGAAGCCGGAGATGACGTCGCGCACGAGCTCCTGCGCGCCGAGGGCGATGGCCAGACCGGCGATGCCGGCGGCCACGAGGAGCGGCGCGATGTCGACCCCGAGCTGGACGAGGAGGATCATCGCCACCACGACCCCGATGACGACCCTCCCGGTCGTCCGGATGATGCCGAGCAGCGCCTCGGAGCGCCTCTCGATCTCGCGCACCGACTTGACGTCGCCGCTGCGGCTGCGCCTCATCAACGACACCTCGACGCGCCTGCACAGGACGTGGAGCCCCTTGAGCAGCACGAGCGCGACGAAGAGGAGCAGCAGCGCCGTCGGCAAGGCGTGGATGACCCACGCGACGGCGCGCCGGAGAACGTCCCGCCAGGATGTGACGTCGAGCCAAGAGTCGAGCTGCGCCATGGGGGATGGCACCTCCTCCGCATGACGTCCGCAACCCATATGCCAGCGAGCGCGGGGGGTGCGAGGTCCGGCGGCGGGCGCGCGCGGTGACGCGGCGGACGCGCCGCGCGCCGGACGGTGCGACACGATGTCGCAGAGGAGTCGAATTGTCGCAGCGGTCGCGCGCCCGGGCGTCGCGGCCAGCGCTCGCCGAGGCGCGCGGGCCAGCGCCAGCGGCCTCAGAGATCGAAGCGACCGGACGCCTCGGGCTGGTAGACGACGCGGTCGATCCGGAGTCGGCGGGTTCGGCTCGGCGTGGGCCACTCCACCTCTTCTGCTTCCCGACAGCCGAGCAGCGCGAGCCCCATCGGCGCGAGCACCGAGATTCGCCCGCTGTTCACCTCCGCGGCCCCGGGAAAAACCACGGTCACGCAGAGCTCCTCCTTCGTATCGAGGTCGACGAGCTGGGCCCTGGAGTTCATCGTGATCACGTCCGGCGGGATCTCGTGCGGCTTCACGACGTCCGCGCGCTCGAGCTCGATCTCGAGCGCCTCCAGGTTCGGCGATTCGGCCCCTGGCCGTTCGCGGAGCGCCTCGAGCAGCCGCGTGAGCCGCTGGCGGTCGAACTCGGTGATGACGATGGGGTTCGTGTGAGGTGCCATGAGCAGGATCTCCTTGTGTTGTCGACTCGAGCCAGGCCGCGGCCGGCGGCCCGCGCGGGGCGAGCAGGCCGGCGGGCGCGCCCGTCCAGCTCGTCCGGACGCGGGCGTGCTCGACGACACCCGCGCTTCATCCCGGGAGCGGCCGGCGAAAGGCGCCGAGAGACCGCTCCCTTACGAGCGTGCGGGCGACCTCGGACAGAGCAGCCGGGCGCGCAGGGGGAGGAACGCGCCGCGCGCGCCGCGGCGACGCCGCGAACACGACTCGAGATGCAGGCGGGCGTTCATTCCGCTCAGACGGTAGCACGGTGGTCTTCCGCGAGCCATCGACCAGCGCTTCACGTCTTCCAGGCGCTGCGCGTCTCCGTGCCATCCGCCGCCGACGCGAATCGGCCGCGCCGCTGGCCGCGCCGCGCTCGTGCCCGCGCCGGCGGCGGACGGCGGGCCAGCCACGCCGCTCGATGGCGCGACGCTTGCCCACGACGGCGGCCGCGCCCGCGCCGCCCGCCTCGGACGAGGCCGGTCGGCGCGGGCGCGCGCCGGTGCGCATCACCGCGCGCGATCGCGGCGACCGGGATCGAGCCCATGACGGCATCGCTCCGCGCCAGGGCCGTCGCGGCCGCATGGACATCCACAGAGGAGGCAAACGTGAACATCCGGCCGATGGTGCCAGTTCTGTTCTTCTTCGTCGTCGCGCTCCCGAGCGCGGCGCAGGCCGAGATGCTCAGCGTCAAGGTCCCGGTCGCGAACTTCCGCGCGGGCCCGTCCACGCGCGAGCCCGTCGAGTTCACCGCGACCCGGTACTACCCGGTCAAGGTCCTGGAGCGCGAGGGCGGGTGGTGCAAGATCAAGGACTTCGAGGGCGATCTCGCGTGGGTGGCCGATCGGCTGCTGGCCCGGGTCAAGACGATCGTGATCAAGGCGACGCGGGGCAACATCCGCGAGGCGCCGACGACCTCCGCGGAGGTCGCGTTCCAGGCCGAGCGCGGCGAGGTGTTCAAGGTCCTCGATCGCAAGGGGCGCTGGCTCCAGATCATCGACGAAAAGGGCGGGAAGGGCTGGGTGCGCGAGGATCTGGCCTGGGGCATGAAGAGGCTCGACGGCGCGAGCGGCTCGTCCTGAGCCCTGGAGCGAGGCGTGGCGACCCGACCAGGTCGGGGCCTCGTGAACCAAGCGAAGGGCGCCAGGCACAGAGGAGCATGACGGCGAGGGGATCGCGACGATGCGAGGCGACGCCGACGCGGGGCAGGTCGCCTCGACGGCTCGTGTCGGGAGCGCTCGACCTGGTATATGGGCTGATGGGTGCCCTTTCATGAGGGGAGGCCATGGAGGTTGACATGAACAGACTCGCTCATCGATGGACAATCGCCTCGCTCGCCCTGCTCGCCGCCTGTGGCGGATCGCCGGACGACGCGCCCGGCAGCGCGGGCGGCGGCACGACCGGGGCCGGTGGCACGGGCGCCGGCACGACCGCGCCAGGAGACGACGTCGTGGCGCTCGAGATCGTCGAATGGAGCCAGAGCCCGTCGGCGCTGCGGGTCTCGTTGATCCTGAGGAACCAGGATACGTTGCCGCTGCCCGTGACACCGGCGAGCTTCTCCGTGGAGAGCATGGATGGGTTCACGCTCGGCTCGGAGTCCTTTCAATGGATCACGGAGCCGTGCCCGTCGGTGAATCTGGCGTCCTCGGCCTCCTTGCGCTGCGAGGTCGGCTTCAGCAAGAGCGCCGACCAGGAGCCCGCACGGCTGGTGTTCGCCGCGCTCGACGGGCGCCAGGCAGAGTCCCCGTTCCCGCCCGAGCCGCCAATCACCCAGGACGACTTCTGCTCGCGTTTCAGCTTCGAGGGGTCATCCTGCCCGGGCTGCATGGACGGTTGCGGGCTGATCGATTCCGCCTGCTCCTCGGAAGACGATCAGTTCAACGTCTTCGTCCTCATCGAGTCGGGGGGGGACTATTGCCCTGAAGGTGTTCCCCTCCTGAGCACGGCCTGTTTCGATGAGCTGCTTTCGTGCGTGCGCGGTAAGTGCGCCGACAGCTGCGGGCTTCACCCCTGATCGACGCGGCGCTCGCGCGCCGCCGGCGTCTTCCACACCTGCTCCGGCGCCCTGCGCACTGCCCTCCGGGCCACGGAGCATACGCGCGGAACTAGCGCCCATGGCGATGGCTGGGCGCTTACGCCCCGCCGCCACCCCTACCCGCTCACGCTGGACCGACGCCCTTGTCGCCGCTCCCGCGCGAGAGCTTGCTCGTCGCCTCCCACAGGCCGTTGAGGTAGACCAGGCCCAGCGCGCGGTCGTACAGACCATAGCCCGGCTTGCCGGTCTCGCCCCAGATCATGCGGCCGTGGTCCGGGCGCACGTAGCCGTCGAAGCCGACGTCGTGATACGCCTTCACGATGGCGGCCATGTCGAGCGAGCCCTCGCAGGACAGGTGGGCGGACTCGAAGAACGTGCCGTCCTCCTGGACCGCCACGTTGCGCATGTGCCCGAACGGGACGCGGCCCATGCCGCCGAACTCGTGCACGAGCGATACGATGCTGTTGCACAGGTCCGCGCCCAGCGAGCCGGAGCACAGCGTGATGCCGTTGGCCGGGGAGTCGACGATCTTCACGAGGCGCATCAGGTCGTCGCGGTTCTTGACGATACGCGGCAGGCCGAAGATCGGCCGGGGCGGGTCGTCCGGGTGCATGGCCATGCGGACGCCGACCTCCTCGGCGACCGGGATGATGCGCCGGAGGAAGTGCTCGAGGTGCGCCCACAGCGCCTCTTCATCGACGTTCTTGTACTCGCCGAGGACGGCGCGGAGCTCCTCGGGCTTGTAACTGGCGTCCCAGCCGGGCAGCGCGATCCCCTGCTCCGGGTCGATCTTCGCCACGGCCCCGGCGTCGAAGGCCAGGGTCAGCGAGCCGTCGGAGAGCTCCTTGGCCATCTCGGTGCGCGTCCAGTCGAAGACCGGCATGAAGTTGTAACAGATCACCTTCACGCCGACGGCCGCGCAGTTGCGGATGTTCTGGCAGAAGTTGTCGATCAGGCGCTCGCGCGTCGGCTTGCCGAGCTTGATGTCCTCGTGCACCGGCACGCTCTCCACCACCTCGAACTTCAGCCCGACGCCCTCGATGCGCGCCCGGAGCGCCTCCAGCTTCTCGACCGGCCACACCTCGCCCACCGGCACGTCGTAGATCGCCGAGACGATGCCGTAGAGGCCCGGGATCTGGCGGATATACTCCAGCTTGACGGGATCGTTGTCTCCGTACCAGCGAAAGGTCATCTTCATCGTTGCGATCTCCTCGAGCGGGCGCGCGGGAGCGCGCGGCGCGGCCTCGATCCGGGGTAGATCCGGGGCAGAGCGGCGCGGCGCTCCTCGCCGCGAGCGCCGGGCATCGTACAGCCAGCCGCACGCCGAGCAAAGGGATCGCGGGCGCCGAGCGCGGGGCGCCACAAACGGCGAGGGCCCGCCGCGCACCCCGTGCGCAGCGGGCCCTCCGAGGTCGCTTACAGCCGACGCGCGACTATTCCGTCCCCTTGCCCATCCAGTAGCTCTCGGGCGGGCCCAGGTAGCTGTCCTTCACGCCACCCGTGTCCACCACGATCTTCTGGAGGATCACGCCAGGGTGGACCATCCAGAACTTCAGGACGTGATCCCCCGGCGCGCTGATCGTGTGCTTGGTGCGCATGATGTTGGCGTTGTCCGAGGTGTGCCGCTCCCAGATCTTGTTGCCATTGCCGTTGAGGTCGACGGCGTGGGTCATGTTGACCCGCTGGATCGCGCCGTTGTCGATCGACACGCCGTACTGCATCCCGTCCTTCCAGTTCTGGAAGTTGTTCCTGGGGGACACGTACACGTAGACGTTCACCTCGCCGCTGCTCTTGAGGTGCATGTCGTACTCGAGCCGAGGCGAGTTGCCGCCGGGCTGCTGGGCCGCCGCCGTCACCGGGAACGGCGTGATGCCGTCTCCGGTGCGGCCGATGTCCGGGATCTGCTTCCACCAGATCTCGTCCGTCTCGATCGCGCGGCTGTAGCGCTCCGCCTGCATCGACACATAGCCGTTGGCCTCGATGTAGCGGTTGGGCTTCCAGTCGAGCTTCCTCGGGTCCTCGACGCGCGCCTTGACCACCACCGAGCTGCCGTCGGACCCGCTCACCGTGATCGGGATCTCGAGCGGGAACTGGAGCGGCAGCTGCTTCGACGGATCCGCGGGGTCGGGGTACGTCGTGGGGGCCATGGTCCAGTCCACCCGCACCGTGGCGCGCACTTCCTTGTCGACGACGCCGTGGCTCGGGTAGACGGTCAGCCAGGGCGGGCACGGGGCGCCGCCGCCCCAGCTGGCCCAGCCGGCGGGGCAGTCGACGGGCAGCTCGGCCTCGATCGTGTACTCGAGCGGCTCGCTGCCGCGGTTGAACACCTCGATGTACTGCTCGGGCGCCGTCTGGTACGGGCTGAACGACGGCAGCACGGGCTCCTCTTCGCTGCCCCCGCCCGCCGTCCAGTAGTCGCTCGAGCCGTCGATCGCCACGCCGAGCTCCGCCGCCGCGGGCACCTCGATCGACACGAGCTCAGGCCAGATGAACTCCTGGATGTTGTTGTACTGGTACTCGGGCTGCTGCCAGGACGGGTTGCCAGGCGCGCCGTAGCCGATGTGCGGCTGCGTCTGGAAGCCCTCCCACTTGCCGCCGGCGAGATCGTGATTGTAGTGGTAGGAGAGCGCCAGGTCGTCCTGGAGCCGCGCCTCCGCGATGGCGGCCATGTCGTTGGTCGCCGCCCGCCCTTGCGCCGCGTAGAGCTTGTTCTTGAAGCCCGCCAGGCGCAGCGCGTACAGGTTGGCGGTCGCCTTCACCTGGTAGAGCACGAGCTGGAAATAGGCGTCCTGCGCCTCGTGCGGCAGGAGCTTGGCCACGAACTCCGCCTGCGAGGCCAGCGACTCCCACTCGCCGGCGACCTGCTCGAGCTCCTGGTAGTTGGTGAGGCTGAACGGGCTGGCGCTGTCGTCGTACGTGACGGCCGCGGTGTCGGGGTCCGGCTGCTGGGTCGTGGGCTCGGAGTACAGGAGGTCGTAATCGACCGTGATCTTCCGGTTCGTCAGCTCCGGCTTGCGATCGGACTGCAGCAGCGAGTAGCCGTGCAGGATGTCGGCGATGATGTCCGCGTAGTCCGGGCCGAACTGCTGCTCGGTCCACCGCTCGTACCACTCGCCGATGCGCTCGACCGGCCACCGCTCCGGGTTCCAGGCGTAGTCCAGGAAGAACTGGAGCGGGAGCTCCTCGTTCTTGAAGTCGCCGACGTTGACCACCCAGAGCCGATCCACGCCGTAGTTGTAGGCGAGGTGGAGCTGCTCCCAGACGTTGGGCAGGAGCGTCGTGTCGACCCACTTGTAGTTGCGGCCGCCGCCGACGTAGTCGAAGTGGTAGTAGAGGCCGTATCCGCCGGCCCGCTGCTTGCCGGGCTCTGGCAGGCGCTTCATGTTGGCCCAGTTGTCGTCGGCCCAGACCACCGTGACGTCGTCGGGCACGCGGATGCCGGCGTCCCAGTACCCCTGGATCTCCTTGTAGAGCGTCCAGACCTGGGGAATGGTCTCCACGTCCTGATCCATGATCGTGTCGAGGATCTCCCGCTGGGCGGCGATGATGTCCTGCATCAAGGGAATGCCGTCCCCCGGGGGCAGGCTCACGTCGCCGGGGCCGCGCATGCCGAGCGTGACGACGCCCTCGATGTTCTCGTCGTGCATCCGCTGGATGCCCTTGGTCCAGTGCTTCTTCAGCGCCTCGGCGTTGACGGAGAAGCGCCAGTCGCCGGTGCCGCCGTACGGGTCCGTCTTCGGGGTGACGACGTTGCCTTGAGCGTCCTTCACCTCCGGGACCACGTGGCGATTCCACTCCTCGATGCCCTGCATCATCGGGGCCTCGTGCGAGGTCCCCATCACGATGCCGTAGCGCGTCGCCGTCTTGTGGTTCTCGGGGTCGTCCTCGGCGAACGCCCGGCCCCACACGGCGGGCCAGATGTAGTTCGCCTTCATGCGGAGCGCGGCCTCGAAGACCTTCTCCCAGTAGAGATGGTTGAGCCCGCCCGGGTAGTTCGGCGCCTTGCCCGGCCCGAACATCTTCGCCGCCCAGTTGCCCGTCGCGGGGTTCTCGTCGTTGACGAAGAAGCCGCGGTACTTCACGGCGGGCTCACCCTGGGTGTGGGCCCCGGGCAGCACGTACAGCGCGCCCTTCTTCTGGGGCGGGACGTCGTCCCACCAGTACAGGGGCGACACGCCGATCTGCGCGGAGAGGTCGTACGCGCCGAAGATCGCGCCGCGCTGATCGCTGCCCGCGATCACGAGCGCCCGCTCCACGCCCTCCACCGGGTCCTCGACGATCTGCGTGACGAAGGTCTCCCACTTCCCGGTGAGCGCCGAGGCGTCGAGCTTCCCGCTCTCCTCCAGCTGATCGATGAGGGGGCTCTTGCCCAGCGTACCGATGATGACCACCTCGGACGCCGACTCCGGGATCTCGTTCTCGACCTCCGCCGGGGCGTCGGTCACGCGCTGGATGTCCGCCGCGAGGTCGTCCACGACGCGGCGCACGCCCGCGTAATCGTCGTCGCTGACGACCAGCGGAGGGACCTTGCCGTTCACGGCCAGGGCGAAGCGACCCGCGCCACCCTCGGTCGAGACGTACTTGCCCGGGTCGGCCCCTGGCCCGTCCGACACACCGTTCTCCCCCGGATTACCGTCCTCTCCCGGCGGCCCCTGCTCGCCCGGCGGCCCCTGCTCGCCCGGCGGACCTTGCTCGCCGGGCTCGCCGTTCTCGCCGTCCGACCCGCAGGCGGTCAGCGCGGCGAGCGACAGGGGGAGCAACAAGCAGAGTAGCGAGGGTCCGATTCGACCCTTCCTGATGGCAATGCGTGCATAGCTCATGACGGTGTTTTCCTCGTTGATGCGGCTGACCGGTGTTGGTCGGCTCGCCCGCGCCGAGCGCCGGCCGTGTCATCCGGCGCCGTGGCAGGCCGCTCCTGTGCATTGACCGATGTCCCTCGAAGACGTGCGCCTGCAGTGGTCCGCTTCGTGTTGAATCCACGGAGCCGCGGGTCTGTCGACCACGGCTCGAAAATTCTTCCAGCAGTGTCGGCCTTCGAGCCCGTAAGTAACCCGACGGATTTGATGAGATTTAGGCGTTGTTGATATTCCCGCCAAGGTCCGTTTTGATCTCACCATCGGCGCTTCCGTGGTAGGACGTGAGCGACACAACCCTCATCGCGCCGGCGCCGCCTGCGGCGCGCGAAAGGGCCTCGCCGAACGGGCAGCTCGCCGAGATCCGCGCCGCTCGGCGCGCGGCCGGAACTCCCCGCCTTCGCCCTCTCTCACGTGCTCGTCACTCCCGAGCTCGCGAGATGCCGGCCGCCGCGCGCGGCCGACGCGACCGGCCGGAGGCGGGCCCCGCGAGGCGCGGAGACATCATCGAGGGCTCATCCCTCTTCCGGGAGCGCGAGCGGCTCGCACAAGGGATCTCCGGTCGCGCGCTGCAGGCGCGGTGATTCGGTCTTGACATCCTCGAATCATTCTGTCTCCCCCCTCCCCTTCGCCGGCGGCGCCCGCGCCGGAGCCGCCACCGGCTGCGCCCGCGCCGCTCGGCCCGGAGCCTCCGCCGGGCTCGCCGCTGGAGGCGCGGCGAGCCGCGGCGAGCGGGAGCAGGACAGACATCAGGTGAGGCACGCTCCGCTCTTACACCCGCTGGCCGGGCACGGGAAGCCGCGCGTGACACGCCGCAGCTCGGGCGCTCCGGGCGCTCCGGGCGCTCCGGGCGCGCGCCCATGAGGCTCTCATCGCTCGCGCCGCGCACCGCGCGCCGCGCGCGGGGGCGCCGCGCGGAGGCCGGCTTGGCGGCGCCGTCTTGCGTTGACGTGCCGCTCCGCTCCCGCCCATACTCCCGCCGATGCGGCGTTCCGTGATGTGCACCACAGACGGTGCGGCTCGGCGGGCCGCTGTCGGGCTCGAGGGCGCGGGGGCGTCTCGATGAGGAAGGGCCCCGCGAAGCCGGCCAGCCAGCGCGCGCAGCGCGAGGGTGAAGGGCGCGCGGCCGACCCGGCGCGGAGCCTCGCGCTGCTCTGGGGCGCACACGGCAAGCCCGGCCGGTCGGGGCTCACCGTGCGCGCCATCGTGACGGCGGCCATCGAGCTCGCCGACGCGCGCGGGCTGGAGGCCGTCTCCATGCGGCACCTCGCCGACCGGCTGAACGTCGGGACCATGTCGCTCTACACGCATGTTCCCGGCAAGGCCGAGCTGACCGATCTCATGGTCGACACGGTCTACGGCGACCTCTACGACGACGTGGACGCGCCGTCGCGGCAGCCGGGCGGGTGGCGCGCGTCGCTCGGATACATCGCCGCGCGCAACTGGGAGCTCTACCAGCGGCACCCGTGGCTGCTCGAGATCGTGGGGGGGCGCCCCGTGATCGGGCCGAACGCCTCGCTCAAGTACGAGGCCGAGCTGCGGCCGCTCGACGGCCTGGGCCTCACCGACGTGGAGATGGACTCGGTGCTCACCCTCCTGCTCACGCACGTCGAGGGCGCGGCGCGAGCGCAGGCGAGCGCGCGGCGCACGCGGCAGGAGAGCGGCATGACGGACGTGGAGTGGTGGGTCGCCACCGCCCCGCTGCTCGACAAGGTCATCGACGCGAAGCGGTTCCCCGTGGCGACGCGCGTCGGGCAATCCGCGGGTCAGGCCTATCAAGGGGCGTCAAGCCCGGAGCACGCATTTCACTTCGGCGTGGAGCGCATCCTCGATGCCGTCGCGCTCCTGATCGCGGAGCGGCGCGGCGGCCCGGGCGAAGGCCGGGTCTGAGGGCGAGAGGAGCCTAAAGGCCCCTGCCCTCACGGCGGCCTCGCCGGCCCGCGGCGAGCGCAGCCCGGGCCTGCGTCAGGCGCCCACGGCGGAGCTCCGCGCCGCGAGGTGGGCCGAGAACTCCGCCGGCGTCCGCACCCCGTGCTCCACGACCGCCGCGTAGACGTCCACGCCGCCGATCTGGTCGGGGTACTCGGGCCGGCGGGACCACACGTCCTTGATCCAGAGGATCGCCTGCCTCAGCGCGGGGTCGAGATCGCGCAGGCGCCGCGCCGACTCGAGCTGCGTGCGCGGGGCGTCCGACTGCCACACGGAGATATCGATCTTCCAGACGTGCCCCGCGGGCGTGCGGTAGCGCAGCACGAGGTAGTGGCGCTGATCCTGCGGCTTCCCCGAGGGGCTGCGCTCCCCGGTCTCCTCGCGGTAGTGGACCTCATGGACGCCGGGGTGCGCGAGCACCGGCAAGAGCGCCGTGAACACCTCGCGGGCGCAGGGCGCCCGGCACCGGACGCCGAGGTCGAGGTCGCGGAAGACCATGAGCCCGGAGGCGGCGCTGCCGATCGGCTCCGGGACGCCGAGGCGCGAGGCGCAGGCGAGCAGATCGAGCGCCGCGAGCACCTCGGACGCCTCGGCCTGCAGGGCCGCCTGGCGCGCCCACAGCGCGTCGGCCTCCTCGGGAGAGAGCCTGGTCGGGAGATCCGCCTGAGTCATGGCGCGTCGAGTGTACCTGGCGCGCCGCTCGCCGGCATCCGCTCCGGGGGCCGCGTCGTCGCGACGAAGGGGCGAGCGCCGCGCGGGCGGGCCGCGGCCGTCCGCGCCGCCGGTCCGACAGGACGAGAAGGTGGCCAGTCAACGCTCACCGGAGCGCAACACTAATTAAGAATAATTAACAGGCATCATCTCCGGAATGAACGCATGGATCGCCGCGTATACGCGCGCTTGACAGCCCACAGGACGACTCCTATCCACCAGCTGCGCCGGAGGAGCGACCTGGCAGCCGGCGACTTCGCTCGAGGAGAAATCGAATGCGGTATCTGATCGCACCAGCGGCAGTCTGGTTGGGCGTCCTCTTGTCCGCTTGCTCGGCGGAAGAGGCCGCCTCATGTGACGATTGCGGCGAGGCCGCCTCGGCGCTCAGCCCCGGCGCGGCGGCGGCGCTCGGGTTCGAGACGCTGAGCGGCTGGACGGCGAGCGCGGGCGCGCTGTCGCTGAGCGCCACCCGGAGCGAGGGCGAGAGCGCGCTCTCGGTCGCGAACGCGACGTACACGGTGATCCAGCGCGCGCCGCTCGCCATCGACGAGCCGATCAAGGGCGCGGTCTCGCTCGACGTCCGCGTCCCGGCGCAGCAGCCCAACCCCTGGTGGGCCGGCGAGATCTCGCTCGCCGTGCAGGCCCCCTCGAAGGGCGTGTCGCAGAGCCTCGGGACGCGATCGCTGACGGGCCTCGCGCAGGGCACCTTCCATCGGCTCTCGTTCAGCGTGCCCTCGGCGGTCCAGCAGGCGCTGTCCGCCGGGGCGTCCGACTGGTCGTTCACCATCACCCTCAACGTGCCGTCCGGCAGCGGGCCGCACCTCCTCGATCGGCTGGACGTCGTCGACGCCGCCCCGCCGGTCGCCGCGGCGCCGCTGCCGCCGTGGCTCGAGTACTGCGACACGGCCCCCTGCGCGGCGGCCGCTCCCGTCGTGGTCCACGTCTGCCCGGAGGGCAACCCGCTGTGCACGCCGACCCGGCAAACCACGGTCGTGCCGAACGTGAACGGCAAGCCGATCAGCGGCGTGTACCTGCCGATGATGCTGCCGGCGGGGGCGGTGCTGCGCCACGTCTCCGGCTCGGCCAGCGTGAGCTATAACACCATATCGTACTCGTACGCGCCGAGCGTCGTGCTGCGCTCCGACCTCGACGTGCTGCTCAGCTATTACGACGTGGCGCCGGTCTGGAGCGGGACGACGCCGGTGACGTTCGAGAGCACGCAGCTGACCTCGGCGACCGTGGACAGCGTGTTCTACCGCCACCCCTCGTACGGCACGGGGACGGCCGCGGCCGATCTGCACGCGCAGGGGCAGGACGCGGTCGCGATCGAGCGCGCGATGACCGGCGTCACCTCGGAGAAGCTAAACGCGTTCTTCATGCCTTCCGAGCTGGGCGGGGTCCAGGGGGAAGGAAACTGGTCGTTCGGGAACGGGACGGTCACGATCAACTACGGCAACCCGCCGTTCATCGCGTACAAGGGCGGCATCCCGAACGCGGCGATGCCGCGGTTCGCCCACGAGAACGCGCACGAGCTGTACAACGAGATCCGCTCGTCGTTCCTCGGCGACGACTCGTGCCTCAACGAGGGCATCGCCGACGCGCTGGCGTACCTGACGGGGTATTTGCCGGTCGAGGACTTCGGCCCCATCGGCCTGACCGGCATCGATTTCGACACCGGCTGCACCGAGCTCACGAGGACGCACGACATCGGCAACTGCTATTTCTGGCACGTCAAGAACGCCGGGCTGCTCACCGAGAGCTTCATGCACGGCATCTTCCATCCGCAGCACCAGTACGGCTTCAACAGCTGCACGCAGAACGTGGCGCAGACGGGCAACAGCATCCTCGTCTACTTCACGGAGGCCGCGGGCGGCGTCGACATGGCGCCGGTGCTCGACGCCATGGAGATCCCCCACGCCGGGTCGTACGCCGCCGCGAAGCTCGCGCTCGGGCTCTGAGCGCCCCGCCGATGGCCATGGCCCCTCCAAACACACGTCGTCGAAGCGGACGACTCGCACTTTGCAACAAACGATCTTGACCAATCGCAATCGAGTTACATTATAGGACTGGCTGCGAATGGGCCGAGAGAGAGAGGCGCCCATCGTGCCCGGCCGCACCGTTTTGAGGAGGATTCGAATGCGTTATTCGTACTTGTCAGCTGCATTCTGCCTGGGGATCATGTCGTCGGGCTGCGCTTTCGAGGGAGACGTGGATTCTTGCGAGGACTGCGGGGAGTCCGCCTCGGAGCTCAGCGCCGCCGCGGCCGCCGTGCTCGGGTTCGAGACGCTGACCGGCTGGTCGGCCAGCGCGGGCACGCTGTCGCTGAGCACCACGCGGGTCGAGGGCGCGAGCTCGCTCTCGGTCGCGGACGCTGCGTACACGGTGGTCCAGAGCGGGCAGCTCAACATCACCGAGCCGATCAAGAGCGTGGTCTCGCTCGACGTGCGCGTGCCGTCGGTGCAGCCGAACCCCTGGTGGGCCGGCGAGGTCACGCTCGCGGTGCAGGCGCCCTCGAAGGGCGTGTCGGAGAGCCTCGGGACCAAGCCGCTGACGAACCTCGCGCAGGGCACGTTCCACCGGCTCTCGTTCAACGTGCCCTCGGCGGTCCAGCTGGCGCTGGCCGCCGGGGCGTCCGATCTGTCGTTCTCCGTCACCGTCAACGTGCCGGCTAACAGCGGGCCGCACCTCCTCGACCGGCTCGACGTCGTGAACGCCACCGCGGGGTTCGAGCCCAACGTCACGGCCGTGGCCGTGACCAACCCGGCCGGCCTCGCGCCCGTGAAGGGAGACCCGCTGAAGATCACGCTCACGGTGACGAACCCCGGCACCGCGGCGGGCACGGTCGTGCTCCGGCCCCGCGTCACGAGCGCCCGGTTCAACGACTTCACGAACGTCGAGGCGGGCAGCGTCAGCACCTCGCTCGCCGCCGGGGAGACGAAGCAGGTCACGCTCACGTCGGGGCCGATCCTCGTCGACACGGCGCAGGGCAAGCGCTTCGCCCTCGGCCGCAGCGCCTACACCCTCTCCGGCGTGAGCGTCGAGCCGGCGGGCGGCACGGCGTCCATCGACACCTCCTTCACCGGCGGTGCCTTCACGATCGGCGCGAGCGACGTGCTCTTCAACGCGGTGGTCTACGACCAGGACTACTTTGACGCGATCGGCTACACCGGCACGGCCGAGGCCTACCTGCTCAACGCGTTCACGCGGCCCACCGAGCTCTTCACCCCGTCGAGCCCGGGATCGAGCTCGGGCTCGTACGTGCTTTACCCGAACGGCTTCGATCAGATGATGGGCATCCGGCAGATCTTCCACGCCGTCGGCGGGCTCCCGAACAACCCGTCGAGCGGCGGCTTCTGCGAGCACGTCGGCGCCTACGGGCGCACCGCCCTCGGCCTGACCCGCGACTGGGACATCGACGAGCTCAATGGCAATTACACCGATCCCGACCACCACGGGTTCGACATCCTCATCGGCCTCACGCCTGAGTACGGCGGCGGCGCCGCGTGCGGGTGGCTCGGCGTGCAGGTGAGCGGGCAGTTCAGCTCCGCTCTCAACGTCGGCGTCAGCCAGTTGATCTCCGTCCACGAGACCGGGCACCTCTTCGGCGCCCCGCACTGCGATCCGCTGCAAGGCTACGTGATGTGCGGCGGCGAGCATCACCCGCACTATCTCAGCGACGGCATCTTCGTCTGGCACAAGGACTCGTTCGACGTGATGCAGTACATCTGGGACTGAGCCGGCCGCCGCGCCGGTCGGGCTGCGAGCCAAAGCTCCGCGGCTCGCCCGGGCGACACGGCCAGCGCTGCCCCTGATGGCGAGGCCGTGACGACTCGATGGCTGAGCCTGCCGGCCGAGCAGAGCCTGCTCGGGGCACAGAATCTGCTTCTCGCATCCTCCGGGAGACGGCCGATGCGCCGAGCCCGACCGCGTGGCAAGACAGCCGCCGTCGCCGCCGAACGACGCGCCGAGGAGCGCCCTCGGCGACCACCGAAAGCAGAGCCCCCCGAGGAGCGTCATGCCTGATCCCCTGCCCACGACCGACCGCGCCCACGACGTGCTTCGCCAGGAGTTTCAGAGCCTCGACCCGATCTTCAAGCCGCGGAACGTCGCCGTCATCGGCGCGACCGAGAACAGCGGCGCCGTCGGCCGCACCGTCCTCTGGAACCTGATCAGCAACCCGTTCGGCGGGACCGTCTTCCCGGTGAACCCCAAGCGGCCCAGCGTCCTCGGCATCAAGGCCTACCCGAACATCGCGGCCGTCCCCGCCAAGGTGGACCTGGCGGTCATCGTGACGCCGGCCGCGAGCGTGCCGGGCCTGCTCGGCGAGTGCGTCGACGCCGGCGTCCCCGGCGCCACCGTCATCTCCGCCGGCTTCAAGGAGATGGGCCCTCCGGGCGTCGCGCTCGAGCGGCAGATCATGGAGCGCGCCCGCGGGAAGATGCGCATCATCGGCCCCAACTGCCTCGGCGTCATGAACCCGATAGGCGGGCTCAACGCCACGTTCGCGAAGGGGCAGGCGCGGCCGGGCAAGGTGGCGTTCATCAGCCAGTCCGGCGCGCTCTGCACCGCGGTGCTCGACTGGAGCCTCCAGGAACAGGTCGGCTTCAGCGCGTTCGTCAGCATCGGCTCGATGCTCGACGTCGGCTGGGGCGACCTCATCGACTACCTCGGCAACGACCCCAAGACGAACAGCATCCTCATCTACATGGAGTCGATCGGCGACGCGCGATCGTTCCTGTCGGCCGCCCGCGAGGTGGCGCTGAACAAGCCGATCATCGTGATCAAGCCCGGCCGCAGCGAGGCGGCGGCGAAGGCGGCCGCCTCGCACACGGGCTCGCTCACCGGCTCGGACGAGGTGCTCGACGCGGCGTTCCGGCGCGTGGGCGTGCTGCGCGTGAACGACATCGCGGACCTGTTCTCGATGGCCGAGACGCTGGCCAAGCAGCCGCGGCCGCGCAATAACCGCCTGTGCGTCGTCACCAACGCCGGCGGCCCGGGCGTCCTCGCGGCCGACGCGCTCGTCGCCCACGGCGGCGAGCTGGCGCCGATCTCGCCGGAGATCCTGGGCGAGCTGAGCCGCTTCCTCCCCGCCGCCTGGAGCCGCAACAACCCGGTCGACGTGCTCGGCGACGCCGGCGCCGACCGCTACCAGAAGGCCCTCGAGATCTGCGCCAAGGACCCGAACAACGACGGCGTGCTCGTCATCCTCACGCCGCAGGACATGACCGAATCGACCGAGACCGCCGAGGCCGTGCGCAAGCACGCGCACGTCGAGGGCAAGCCGGTCCTGGCCAGCTGGATGGGCGGCGCCGAGGTGGAGGCGGGCAAGTCGATCCTGAACCGCGCCGGGATCCCGACCTTCGAGTACCCCGACACCGCCGCGCGCGCGTTCTGTTCCATGTACCGCTACACGTACAACCTGCGCGGCCTGTACGAGACGCCGAGCATGGATGAGCGCGCGCAGAACGTCGATCGCGAGAAGGCCGCGGCGCTCGTCGCCGGCGTCCGCGCGTCGGGCCGGACGCTCATGGATGAGTTCGAGTCGAAGCAGCTCATGGCGGCGTACGGCATCCCGACGGTGCAGACCGCCGTCGCTCAGCGCGTCGAAGAGGCCTCGGCCATCGCCAGGGAGATGGGGTATCCGGCCGTCCTCAAGCTGTACAGCGCGACGATCACGCACAAGACCGACGTGGGCGGCGTGAAGCTCAACCTGCGCGACGACGACGCCGTCCGCCGGGCGTTCGCGGAGATCCACGAGAGCGTCTCGCAGAAGGCCGGCGCGGAGCACTTCCAGGGCGTGACGGTCCAGCCGATGATCTCCCTGAAGGACGCCTACGAGATCATCCTCGGCAGCTCGATCGATCCGCAGTTCGGCCCGGTGCTCCTGTTCGGGGCCGGCGGGCAGCTCGTCGAGGTGTTCAAGGACCGCGCGCTCGGCCTGCCGCCGCTCAACGCGACGCTGGCCCGGCGCATGATGGAGCAGACGAAGATCTACCGCGCCCTCAAGGGCGTGCGCGGCCGCGCGCCGGTGGACCTCGCGGCGCTCGAGCACCTGCTCGTGCGGTTCTCGCAGCTGGTGATCGAGCAGCCGTGGATCCGCGAGATCGACATCAACCCGCTGGCCGTGAGCGCCGAGCGGATCATCGCCCTCGACGCCCGCGTCGTCCTGCACCCGGCGGACACCCCCGAGTCGGCGCTCCCCCGGTCGGCGATCCGCGCGTATCCGACGCAGTACGTGACGGCGCTGAAGGGCCGAGACGGACAGGCGTTCACGATCCGCCCGATCCGCCCCGAGGACGAGCCGCTGCTGGTCAAGTTCCACCAGACGCTCTCCGAGCGCACGGTGCGGCTCCGGTACTTCTACCCGATGCAGCTCGACCTGCGCACCGCGCACGAGCGGCTGACGCGCGTCTGCTTCGTGGACTACGACCGCGAGATGGCGCTCGTCGTCGAGAAGCCGCCCGCGGACGGCGCCGATCGCGAGATCATCGGGGTGGGCCGGCTGAGCAAGCTGCCCGGCACCAACGACTCGGAGTTCGCCCTGCTGATCAGCGACGAGCACCAGCGAAAGGGGCTCGGGTCGCGGCTCCTCGGCCTCCTCGTGCAGATCGCCCGGGACGAGGGGCTCTGCCGCATCAGCGCCGACATCCTCGCCGAGAACATCGAGATGCAGCGCGTCGCGCAGAAGCTCGGTTTCCGGATCACCCGCGATCTCGAGGACTCGACCTCGAGGGCAGAGCTCCTCCTGTAGGGCGGGCGCTGGGCGGGCGCGCTTGCTCGGAAACCGCCCCTCGGCCGGCGCGCGCTGCCTCCCGCTTCAGCGCAAGCTCCGCTGGACGTCCACGGGAAGTCGCCGGACGCTGATCATGCTCCACGGGTTGTGGAACTCGCAGCGATCGTCGCGGGCGACCGCGATCGTCCGGTACCGGTCGAGCAGGATCTCCAGCGCGATCTTCGCCTCGAGCCTGGCCAGCGGGGCGCCGAGGCAGAAGTGGATGCTGTGGCCGAAGCTCAGGTGCTGGTTAGGCTTGCGGTGGAGTTCGAAGGTGTCGGGGTCCTGGAAGTGGGCGCCGTCCCGGTTGGCCGAGGCGATCCACAGCAGGATCAGCTGATCGGCGGGCACCAGCTCCCCGCCGAGCTCGACCTCCTTCGTGGTCCGCCGGGCGAGCCGCGGGAACGGCGGGCGGTAGCGGAGCACCTCCTCGATGGCCGCCGGGATCCGCGCCGGGTCGGCCCGGAGCTCCGCCGCCGCGGCGGGGTGCTCGTCGAGGCAGAGGATCGCGTTGCCGAGGAGCGCTGTCGTCGTGATGTGCCCGGCGATCAGCAGCAGGCCGACGAAGCCGACGATCTCCTCGTCCTCCAGGCGGTGCCCGTCGACCTCCGCGCGCACCAGCTGGCCGATGAGATCGTCGGTGACGCGCTCGCGGCGCTGCTGGATGTGCGAAAGGAGGTAGCGGTTCATCTCGCCGAGCACCGGCCCGAGGCGGTCCAACATGGCCTGATCCGGCAACTGGCCCGGGCCCTGGGTCTCCCTCGACAGCAGCGAGTCGGCCCAGGCCTGGAAGGCCGCGCGGTCCGCGGTCGGGATGCCGAGCAGCTCGGCGATGACGATCACCGGCAGCGGATGGGCCAGGCTCCCGACCAGGTCGAAGCGCTCGGCGTCGCCGACGTCGGCGAGCAGCTCGCCGGTGACGGCCGCGATCCGCGGGGCGAGCCCCGCCACCACGCGCGGCGTGAACGCTTGGCTGACGAGATCGCGGAGCTTCCGGTGCTTCGGCGGGTCCATCCGGACGAAGTTGCCCCTGGAGAACAGGTCGAAGTCGGCCTGCGGCGGGATGAACTTGGACATGTCCGACGAGAACGTCGCCGGATCGGACAGCACGCGGAGGATGTCGGCGTGACGGAAGAGGTGCCAGATGCGCTGCTTCTCGTCGTGAAGAACCGGGGTGGACTCCCGCGCGTTGCGCAGCCATGTCAGAAAGGCGTCCAGCGTGGTCTGGGTCGGCTGGGTGGTCACGTCGGTTGTGCTCATATCGGATCACTCCTCGGGGCTCTCCCGCGTTGAGGTGATGTTGCCCTGTGCGAACTGCGCGTAGTCAGCGCGTAGCTGCTCGAAGCGGTCGATGATCGCGGGCGCGAGCGCGCGCACGACGCCGGGCTCGGGGGGCTCCGGGGGCTCGAAGGCCCTGCGCACCATCGAGGCGATCATGTCGGCCCGGTCCTCGATGGACCGCCTCTCCTCGGCCGGGAGCAGCGGATCGATCAGGTAGAAGCCGAACACGGCCGCGTTGATCGCGTAGATCTGGGCGTCCAGATCCACGTCGGTGCGCAGCAGCCCGTGCGACCGCAGGAGCCCGCAATACTCGCGGAGGTAAGCGAGCTTGTGCGCCTGGAGCGGCCGCGCCGTGCTGTCGCTGATGAGGCTGCCGAGCACCTCGGTGTCGCGAGAGAACAGCGCTTGCAGCAGCGGATACTCCTCCAGGAGGAGGAGCCTGCGCCGCATCACGCGGTGGAGCAGGATCTCCGCCGGATCCTCGCGGATGACCTCGGCGAACCTGTCGAACATGCGCAGGGCGTCGCGCGCGAGGACCGCGAGGAAGAGCGCCTCGCGCGTCTTCCAGTGCAGGTAGACCGTGCCCTTGCCGATGTTCGCCCGCTTGGCGACCTCGTCGATGGTGACGCGCTTGTACCCCCAGCGGAGCACCAGCTCCGCCGCTGCATCCAGGATCCGCTCGGCCCGCTGCCGCTGCTTCGAGAAATCTCCGTCGGCCACCCTCGCCCTCCGCGCCTTGATAAATGACCGATTTCGAAAATTGGTCAAGCGTCGAGCAGTCAGGATGCACAGACCTGGATTTCAGCGCCCTTCGACGTATGTTCCTTGACAGGAATATACTGTAATTGGAATATAACTTGTCGATGATGCAGACCTTCGCGGCGCTCGCCGATCCGACCCGCCTGCGCATCGTCGAGCTGCTTCGCGCCGGGCCCCTGCCGGTCGGCGAGATCTGCGATCGCCTGCCGCTCGCGCAGCCTCAGGTCTCGAAGCACCTGCGCGTGCTGCGGGACGCCGGCCTCGTCGGCGTCCAGCCCCGCGCGCAGCAGCGCATCTACGGGCTGCGCGCGGCGCCGCTGCGCGAGCTCGGCGCTTGGCTCGAGCGCTTCCGGGACATCTCGGACGAGCGCTTCGAGCAGCTCGACGACATGCGGGCCGAGATCCAACGCGACGAAGAGAAGGGGTGAGCCGGATCGGCTACCAGTCCCAGGCCGATCGCGACGCGCACCTGCGCGGAGGCGACGCGCTGCTTCCAGCTACCACTCTGCGAGCACGCCGGCGCTGACGACGTTGGCGTCCTGCGTCTCACCGCGATGCCAGGTGTGCTTCAGATTCATGCCGTCGATCGAGAACACCACAGGGGTCATGTAGTAGGCGATCTTACCGCCGATGCCGCGCACTTCCTCGATCACGCTGATCTTGACCGGGTTCGAGGCGGCCTTGTCCCAATCCGTCTCCACGACGTTGGTGGAGCCATAGGTGACCGCGACCTCGAAATCGCCCGCGCGGTAGTTCGCGGCTGCCAGGTAGCCGTAGTGCATGCGCAGCTCGCCGATGCTGTCGATGGCCGTGTTGCCGAGCGCCCACGCGGTGCCGAGGCCCTCGCCGAACCAGCCCGTGGCGCCGATGCCGAAGCCGGCGTAACGACCCCAGGCGCCGCCGCCGGCGCCCCACACGTTGCGCACCGCGTCCGCTGGAATCCCAGGGTCCTGCGCGTCCGGGTTGCTCGGCGACTCCTTGGTGCGGCCGACCATCTGCGTCAGGCCGTTGAGCCAGGCGTTGACCTCGTCCTTCACGGCGGGCTTGTCGTCCAGCACCTTGCGAAAGGTGAGCTCGCCCTCGAAGCGGGGCGCGATCGTGCGGTTCCAGGAGGCGTCGATCATGGCCGGGTCGAGCGCCGCCACCGAGAGCTGCACGCCGGCGAGCTCCGGCGTGGCGTAGCCGAGCTGCGCGTGACGAGACGGGAACATCGAGCCCACGCCCGTGTGGCCGCAGGTGGCCGCCCCTGACGAGTCCACGTTGCACGGGTGACCCACGCCGTGCTGGTGGATCAGAGCCCAGTTCATCCTCATGCCGCCGCGATTGAACAGGCCGAGGCGGCGGCCGCCCCACGCTGCGCCCCAGCTGCCGGACAGGTCCACATACTGCTCGCGGAAGTCCACCGAGGCCGCGTCGTTGAACTGGCGCACGTTGTTGTTCTGGGCGTTCTGAATGCCCGCCCACAACGCCAGCTTGATGGTGAGCTTCACGTCCGGCAAAACTTGCTTGTAGACGTTGAACGCCAGGATCGTGCTGGCGAACCCGCCGCGGATGCGGAACGTGTTCAGATCCGTGTCAGTGACGGTGTTGCCGACGGCGCCAGCGGGCGTCGGGTTGCCGCGGATCGAGATCTGCGGTCCTACCAGGATGTACCGTTCGGTCGAGGCAGGGTCGTCGGGGTCGACCTTGTTGCCCAGGCCATCCGCGTCGATCGTCTCGCCGCCGATCCAGTTGAGGTAGGCGTCGACGCGGCCGTTGGTCGAGACCTCCCAGTCGTCCGCCTTCTCCTTCTTGAGCAAGAAGATCTCGGCTCGCGCCGGCAACGAGGACAGCAGCGCGGGCACGACGCCCGCGCAGACCACGAGGGCTCGCACGACTCTCTTTGAATGAAGCACGTTTGTCGCTCTCCTCTGCCTGGGTCTCGAACGAAGGCCGGCGTGGAGCGCAGCCGGCGGCGCACGCAGCAGCCGGAACGAATAGTCCAAGTTTCAAAATTTTGAAATTAAAATTCCAAGCAACTCCACCGAACGGCGCTCGGAGCGGCGGCAATGCGCTCGGCCAGCTCCCGTCGACATTGGCGCAGGGCATCAACGATTCGACGGCGCAAGTCGAGTCGGTGGGCGGCGCATCAAAGTGAATAAATATGCAAACTCACTGCGCCCAGACGGCACGAGCGCAAAATATTTAATGATTATGAGCATTTATACGCTCTCACGCGCTCGCCCTCCGGCGGTGGGCGCCCATCGAGCGCCCCAGGCACATCCTGTGCCACGAGCGCTGCGGGCGAGCTCGGGCCTGTACCAGACCCCCTCTGAAAACCGCTGTCGGACCTCGTTCTACCGGTTGACAAAATAGAACAAATATTCTACGAGAAAGGTCCCTGGGCCAGAGCCGCTGGCGAGAGCAAATCAGAGCGCGTGGAGGCGAAGATCCTGCGATCAGCGCCCTGGTAGGAGTCCATCATGGCAAAGAAGATCGGGTTCGTCGGAGTGGGTTTGATGGGACACGGCATGGCCAAGAACCTCCTGGCCAAGGGTTTCCCCGTCACCGTGATGGCTCACAGGAATCGCAAGCCGATCGAAGACCTGCTCGCGCAAGGCGCGAGCGAGGCCAAGACGCCGCGCGCCATCGCCGACGCCTCCGACCTCGTCCTCCTGTGCGTGACCGGCGCTCCGCAGGTCGAGCAGGTCGTGTACGGACAGGACGGGCTCCTGGGTGCCTTCAAAAAAGGGATGATCCTGCTCGACTGCTCCACGAGCGAGCCGGCCATGAGCGAGCGCGTCGCGAACGACCTGGCGGCGCTCGGCGCGTCCTACGCCGACGCACCGCTAGCGCGCAGCCCGAAGGACGCCGAGGCCGGCAAGCTGAACACCATGGTCGGCGCCGACGAGCAGACGTTCGCCGAGGTGCGGCCGGTGCTGGAAGCGTTCTGCGAGAACATCTTCTACATGGGCGGCGTCGGCTCCGGCGCTCGCACCAAGCTCATCTACAACCTCATCACGATGGGGCACGCGGCGCTGATCGCGGAGGCGCTGTGCGCGTGCGCGGCCACGGGCGTCGACCTCGGCAAATTCGCCAAGGTGGTGGGCAGCGGCGGCGCCAACAGCGGCATCTTCCAGCTGATCGTGCCGAAGATCCTCGAGAGCGGCGACTTCAGCGGGCTCAACTTCACGCTCGCCAACGCCGCCAAAGATCTCCGCTACTACAACCGCATGGTGGCGGACGTCCCGCTCACGGCGCCGATGGGGCCTGCGGTGCTCAACGCGCTCGTGTCCGCGCTCAACTCCGGCTACGCGGACGGGCTCGTCGGACACATGGTCGCCTCCCACTGCAAGCAGAACAGCGTCGAGCTCGGAAAATGACCTCTCGCGCCTTGAACCTGGCGGCGGTGGGCGCGCTGTGCGCGCTCACCGCGGCGTGCGGCAAGAAGGCGGGCGCCGAGGGCGCCTCGTCCTCGCAGGCGGAAACAGGCAAGCCGCCGATCGTGATCGGCATCACGGCGGACGCCAGCGGCCAGTACGCGAACAGCGGCGACTCCGACAAGCGCGGCATCCTCATGGCCATCGACGAGGCCAACGCCAAAGGCGGCGTGCTCGGTAGGCCCGTGAAGTGGGTGCACATGGATACCGAGACGACGCCGGCGACGGGATCCCGCGTCGCCGAGCGCATGATCAAGCAGGACAAGGTCGCCTTCCTCGTCGGCGGCGTCAGCTCCGGCGTGGCCAACGCCATCTCGCAGGTGGCGCAGAAGTACGGCGTCATCTACCTCAACACGAACAGCAGCTCCGCCACGGAGGCCGGCGAGAACTGCCACCGCGTGAAGTTCGTGTGGGACGCCAACGGCAGCAACTTCACCCAGGCTTCCGCCAAGGGCGCGATCGAGGCGTTCGGCAAGAAGTGGCTCTTGCTCACCAACGACTACGTGTGGGGTCACGACACCGCCAAGGCCACCAAGAAGGTGGTGACGGAGAGCGGCGGCGAGATCATCGACGAGATCCTGGTGCCGCAAGGCACGCGTGACTTCAGCGCGATCCTGCTCAAGGTGCAGCAGAAGGCGCCGAACGTCATCGCCGCTGCCGTCGGCGGCGACGACCTGAAGGCCCTCCGCGCGCAGGTCGCGCAGATGAAGCTGGGCGACAAGTACGCCTGGATCAACAACCAGCAGGACTGGCCGGACATCTACGGCTTGCCGCGCACGGACCTGTTCGGCGTGTTCGGCACGACCTGGTACCAGGGGCTCGACTTGCCCGGGGTCAAGGAGTTCAACGCCAGGTACGCCAAGGCCAACCCCGACTCGAAGATCAAGACGCCGGGCAACGTGTTCTACAACGGCTACTGGGCGACCCGCTCGCTGCTGGAGGCGGTCGAGCGCGCCAAGACGACCAAGAACCACGCGGTGATCAAAGAGCTGGAGGGCCTGAGAATTTCAGCCAAAGAGCGCATGCAGCACCACGACGCCTACATGAACCCGGCGACGCACCAGCTGCAGCAGACGATCTACCTGGCCACCGCCGACCTCGACTCCCAGAACCCCGACGCGCTGTTCAAGATCCTCAGCCACACCGATCCGAGCCAGGTCGTCGACAAGGACGCGGACGCCAAGTGCAAGCTGGAGCCGCTCGAGTCGACGCCCGTCTACGAGCCGTAAGCCGTGCTGCCCCACCTGATCAATGGCGTCTCGCTCGGCATTCTGTTCGGGCTGCTGGCGCTCGGCTTCATGCTCATCGTCGGCGTCATGGAGGTGATCAACCTGGCGCACGGCTCGCTGTTCGCGCTCGGCGCCTACCTGGCGGTGGAGATCATCAATCCCGGGTTCATGGGCGAGGCGGCCAGCGCGTACCTGGAGCTGCCGCTGGCGCTCAGGTACGCGCTGGCGCTGATCGTGGCGCCGCTCCTGCTCGGCGTCGTGGGCATGGGCCTGGAGCGCTGTATCCGCCGCACGTACGGAAAGAAGTCCGAGTACGGCCTCTTGCTCACCTTCGGCGCCTCCCTGGTGCTCGAAGAAGGCATTCGCATCGTGTGGGGCCCGGGCGAGAAGAGCCTGCCGGTGCCGGAGGCCGTCAACGGCGCGTTCATGGCCGGTGACCTCATCTACTCCAAGTATCGGTTCTTCGCCGCCTTTCTGGGCGTCGTGATGATGGCGCTCGTGTGGCTGTTCCTGGAGAAGACGCCCTACGGGGCCCGCGTGAAGGCCGGCGCGCACGACGCCGAGATGGTGCGCGCGCTCGGCATCAACATCGGTCGACTGCGGCTGTTCGTGTTCGCCATGGGCGCGGGCCTGGCGGCGCTGGCCGGCATCATCCTGACGCCGATCTGGGGCCTGCGCCCGCACGTGGGCGTGGACGCGGTGATTCCCTCGTTTCTCATCATCGTGCTCGGCGGCGTCGGCAGCTTCTGGGGCGCCGTGCTCGCCGGGCTGCTCGTCGGCGTCACGGTCGGCATCACCGGTGGATACGCCGCCGAGTGGTCGGTCATGTCCATGTACCTCTTGCTCATCCTGGTGCTCAGCGTCCGCGCGCGCGGGCTGATGGGTAAGAAGAGCGCGCTCGAGGCCTGAGCGATGCCGCTTTACACACCCGTCACCGCCAGAGGCCGCCAGGCTCGCGGGCATGCCTGGGTCACGAGGCCGATGCTGATCACGCTGGCCTCGATGGCGAGCTTCCCGCTCTGGGCCGAGCACCTCGGGCTCTACCAGTACCTCGGCATCGAGGTCGCGATCTGGATGTTGTACGCCCTCGGCTACAACTTGCTCATGGGCTACACGGGCCTGCCCGCGTTCGGCCAGGGCGCGTTCCTCGGCGTCGGCGCCTACGCCTACGGCCTGTCTTACCTGAGCTGGTCGCAAAACCCGCTGATTTGCCTGGCGCTCGGCGCGGCCGCGGGCGGCCTCGGCGCTGCGCTCGTCGGGGCGCTCGTGGCGCACCGGCGCGGCATCTACTTCGCCCTCCTCACCATCGCCTGCGGGCAGGTGTTCTGGTTCGTGGCCATGAAGGCGCACTCGATCACGGGCGGGGAGGACGGCTTGCTCAACATCCGCCGGCCGGCGCTGGCTGGGCTCGAGCTGAAGGACAACGCCGCGCTCTATTACGTGGTGCTCGCCATCCTGGCGCTCGCGATCGTGGCGCTGTGGCGCCTGGTGCACTCGCCGTTCGGCAAGGCGCTGCAAGCCATCCGCATGAACGAGCCTCGCGCGCGCTTCGTCGGCTACAACGTGTGGCTCACGAAGTGGGCCGTGATCGCGCTCTCCGGCGTGTTCGCCGGGCTGGCCGGCGGGCTCCTGGCCATGGCGCAAGAGAGCGCCTATCCGGACGTGATGAGCGTGCACAGCTCCGGCTTCGTCGTCATGGCGGTGCTGATCGGCGGCGGCACCGTGAGCTTCTGGGGGCCGGTGCTGGGCGCGCTGGTGTTCATCGTCGCGCGCGACCTGCTCGGCGCCGCGACCGAGACCTGGCTGCTCTGGTACGGCTTGCTCTTCATGGCGGTGGTGCTGTTCCAGCCCGAAGGCATCGCCGGCGCGTACCAGCATTACCGCGCCAGGCTCTCGCGCCGATCTCGCGCGGCGGGACCCGAGCCGCTGCCCACGGAGGCTGAAAATGGCTCTGTTTGAGGCCATCCACCTGAGCAAGCGCTTCGGCGACCGGGTGGTCTTGGAGGACATCACGCTGTCGTTCGAGCAGGGCCAGCTGTCGGGCATCATGGGCCCGAACGGCGCCGGCAAGTCGACCTGCTTCAACGTGCTCACCGGTCACTTCCCGCCGGATCGCGGGCAGGTGCTGCTGGATGGACAGGACATCACCGGCCTGTCGCCGCGGCAGATCGCGCAGAGGGGCGTGGCACGCTCGTTCCAGATCATGAGCTTGTTCGACGAGTTCACGGTGCTGGAGAACGTGCTGTTCGCCGTGCCGGAGATGCGCCGCTCCGGCATGAACCCGTTCAAGAGCGTCGCCGCCGACTCCGCTGCCATGGACAAGGCGATCCGCGTCGTCGAGCAGGTGGGGCTCGGCCAGCGCCTCGACAGCAAATCGATCAACCTGTCCTACGGCCAGCGCCGCGCGCTCGAGATCGCCGTGGCGCTCGCGGCGGAGCCGCGCGTGCTCTTCCTCGACGAGCCGACGCAAGGCATGGGCGCCGAAGGGCGCGACCGGCTGCTGGAGCTGATCCTCACGCTCAAGCGCCGCTTCACCATCGTCATGATCGAGCACGACATGGACTTCTTGTTCCGGCTGGCCGACCGCGTGTCGGTGATCCACTGGGGCCAGGTGATCGCGCAGGGCACGCCGGACGAGCTGCGCTCGGATCCGTGGGTGCGCCGGGCGAAGCTGGGAGCGCCGGCGGATGCTTGAAATCCAGGGCATCGAGACCTTCTACGGCGAGACGCAGGCGCTGTTCGGCGTCGATCTGAGCGTCGGCAAGGGCGAGGCCGTGGCGCTCCTCGGGCCGAACGGCGCCGGCAAGACGACCGTCTTGCGCTCCATCCTCGGTCTCACGCCGGCGCGCCGCGGGGCGATCCGCTTCGGCGGCAGCGAGATCACGCGCGCGGCCACGAGCGACATCGCTCGCGCCGGCATCGGCTGGGTGCCGGACGATCGCCGCATCTTCCCCGCGCTCAAGGTGAGGACCAACCTTCAGCTGGGCAAGAAGAAGACGGCGTTCCGCAGCTGGAGCGAGAAGGAGGTGTTCGGCCTGTTCCCTGCGCTGGAGTACCTGCTCGATCGCGACAGCGAGAACCTCTCCGGCGGCGAGATGCAGATGGTCGCCATCGGCCGCGCCCTGCTGGGCGGCCCCGGCCTGGTGCTGCTGGACGAGCCGTCGCAAGGCCTGGCGCCCAAGCTGGTGCAGGACGTCATGAAGACCATCGCACGCCTGCGCGACGAGGGCATCGGCGTGCTGGTGGTGGAACAAAACGTGCGCAGCGCGCTGGCGGTGTGCGATCGCGCGTACATCATCCGCGGCGGCCGCGTCGTGCACCACGGGCCGGCCAAGGCGTTGCTAGAGGACGCACGCCTGCTGGGAGAGCTGTCATGACGACGCCGGTCCTCGAGGTGCGGAACCTGAAGAAGACGTACTCGCGCGGCCTGTTCGCCAGGAAGCAGACGTTCAGCCTCAGCGCCTCGTTCACGATCGAAGGGCCGGAGATCATCGGCGTGATGGGGCCGAACGGCGCCGGCAAGACGACCCTGTTCGAGATGCTGTCGGGCAGCAACGCGCCGACCAGCGGGCAAATCCTGTGCGGCGGGCGCGATATTCAAACGGTGAAGTACCGCGAGCGTGACCGCATGGTCATTCACTATCACCAGTCGTATCAGGTGCGCTCGGTCAAGAAGACCAAGCCCGATTTCATGCTGCAGCCGGCGGGCTCCGACTACCCGCTGGTGCACATCTTCGACGAGCCGCAGTTCAGCACGCAAGACGGGTACATCGGCTTCATGCTGAGCTTCTTCAAGCAGCTCCGCGCCAGCGGCCGCGTGGTCATGCTGTGCGTGCATCCCTACGAGCCGTTTCACATCGATATCATGCGTGACCACTGCGAGCGCTTCCTGTTCGTGGCCGGTGGTCATGTCGCGGAGCTGCCGACGTACGGCAGGCTGCTGGAACATACGGGCGTGCGC
Source organism: Sorangium sp. So ce185 (assembly GCF_051526825.1). Lineage (NCBI taxonomy): Bacteria > Pseudomonadati > Myxococcota > Polyangiales > Polyangiaceae > Sorangium > Sorangium sp. So ce185. The sequence goes on from NZ_CP150316.1 coordinate 6,639,669, forward strand.
GACTACCTGGGCGCGCTCGCGGATTGTTGAGCAACGAAGATGACTCCAACGAGAATCGACACGAAGGACAAGACGAACAACCCGAGCCGCGTCGCGATGGTGACGGGCGCCGGCGGCGCCATGGGCGCGGCGATCGCGCGCTCCTTGCTCGCCGAAGGCCACCGCGTGGTGCTGGCGGACGCGGATCGCGCGGCGCTCGATGCGGTGACGGCCTCCCTGGGCGATGGCGCCTACCCGATCCTGTTCGATCTGAGCGACTCGGCGCAGGTCGAGGCCGCGTGCGCCGACGTGCGCGAGCGCGTCGGGGCGGTGGAGATCCTGGTCAACAACGCGGGCGTGCTCTCCAATCACAAGCTGGCGGAGACCACGCCGGAGGAGTGGCGCAAGATCATGGCCGTCAACCTGGACGGACCGTACCACCTGAGCCGCGCGTGGGCGCCCTCCATGCGCGAGCGCAGGTGGGGCCGCATCATCAACATGTGCTCGGTGGCCATGAAGACCGGCGGGCTCACGGCCGGCACCGCCTACACCGCGTCCAAGGGCGCGCTCGGCGGGCTCACGTTCTCGCTCGCCCGAGAGCTGGCGCCGCACGGCGTGACCGTGAACGCCATCGCGCCGGCGTACGTGAAGACCAAGATGATCACCGAGCAGCTCACGGAGGAGCAGCGGCAGCAGACGCTGAAGCAGATCCCCGTCGGTCGCTTCTGCGAGCCGGAGGAGATCGCGCACGCCGTGGTCTTCCTGTCCTCGCCCCTGGCTGGCTTCATCACCGGGGAGCTGCTCGATATCAACGGCGGTTTGCACCTGGATTGAGGCCACCATGACGACCACCGCGCCCCAGCTCTCGAGGGCCCTGCTCGACAAGGTCGCGTACGTACCGGGCGGCACCGGAGTGCTCGGCGCGGCGATCGCGCGCGGCCTGGGCCACGCCGGCGCCAAGGTGGTCGTGGGCGGCACCGACGAGCGCAAGCTGCGCGCGGTGACGGACTCGGTGCTCGCTACCGGGGCGGAAGCCGAGGGCGTCGCCTTCGACGCCCGCTCGGTCAAGGACATCGGGCGCTCGGTCGACGCGGTCTGCGACCATTTCGGGCGCTGCGACATCCTGGTCAACGCCGTCGGCATCCATCGCGAGCAGCGCGTGCTCGAGGCGACCGAGGAGAGCTTCGACAGCGTGATCGACCTCAACCTGAAGGCGGCCATGTTCCTGGGGCAGGCCGTCGCGCGGCGTCAAGTGCAGCAAGGACAGGGCGGACGCCAGGTGCACATCCTGTCCGTGCGCGCCTCCCTGGCCCTGCAGGGTAAAGGCTATTCGGCCTACACCTCGAGCAAGGGCGGCCTGGCCATGATCGTCCGACAGCACGCGGTGGAGCTCGCGCCGCATCGCATCAACGTGAACGGCGTGGCGCCGACCTTCGTGCAGAGCGAGATGGCGCAACATGTACTCAAGAGCCCCGAGCAACGAGCCAAGCTGCTCGAGCGCATCCCGCTCGGTCGCGTCGCGGAGCCGGAGGACGTCGTCGGACCGACGCTGTTCTTCTGCGGCCCCGGCAGCGATTTCGTGACCGGGCAGATCCTGTACGTGGACGGAGGCCTGACGGCCTGCCAATAGGGCGGCACGGGCCTCGATAGGTAATGAAGCCATGATCAAGAAACTGCAGAACTACGTAGGCGGCAAGATGACGGACAGCTCCACGCAGCGGTGGGGCGACGTCTTCAACCCGGCGCTCGGCGCCGTCACGAGCCAGGTGCCGATGTCGACGGCCGGCGAGGTGTCGAGCGCCGTGGCGGTCGCCAAGCGGGCCTTCGAGAGCTGGTCGGCGACGCCGCCGGTGCGGCGCGCGCGCGTCATGTTCGAGCTGAAGAGCCAGATCGACCGGCATATAGACGAGCTGGCGGCGCTCGTCACCGCCGAGCACGGCAAGGTGCTCGACGACGCGCGGGGCTCCGTGACGCGCGGCATGGAGGTTGTCGAGTTCGCCGCTGGCATTCCGCAGCTGCTCAAGGGTGAGTACTCGGAGGGCGTGGCGCGCGGCGTCGACAGCTGGTCCTTTCGCCAGCCGCTCGGCGTGTGCGCCGGCGTCGGGCCGTTCAACTTCCCGGCCATGATCCCGCTGTGGATGGCGCCGATCGCCATCGCCTGCGGCAACACCTTCATCATGAAGCCGTCGGAGAAGGTGCCGTCGCTGTCGCTGCGCCTCGCGGAGCTGTGGACGCAGGCTGGGCTGCCGCCGGGCGTGTTCAACGTCGTGAGCGGCGACAAGGAGGTCGTCGACGCTCTCATCGAGCATCCGGACGTCGCGGCCATCAGCCTGGTCGGCTCCACGCCCGTGGCCGAGGACGTCTATCAGCGCGCGACGCGAGCCGGTAAGCGGGTGCAGGCTCTGGGCGGCGCCAAGAACCACATGATCGTCATGCCGGACGCCGACCTGAGCCACACGGTCGACGCGCTGATGGGCGCCGCCTACGGCTCGGCGGGCGAGCGCTGCATGGCCATCTCGGTGGCGGTCGCCGTCGGCCCCGGGACGGGCGACCGCCTGGTCGACGCGCTCATCCCCAAGATCAAGGCGCTCAAGATCGGACCCGGCGACCAGCCGGGGTTGGACATGGGGCCCCTGGTCACCAAGCAGCACCTCGAGAAGGTCTCCGGCTACGTGGACCTCGGCGTCAAGGAAGGCGCCAGGCTGCTGGTCGACGGGCGCGGCCTCAAAGTTCCCGGAGCCGAGGACGGCTTCTTCCTGGGTGGTTGCTTGTTCGACCACGTCACCTCGTCCATGAAGATCTACCAGGAAGAGATCTTCGGCCCGGTGCTCGCCGTCGTCCGCGTGCCGACGCTTGACGCCGCCATCCAGCTGGTGAATGCCCACCGCTATGGCAACGGCGGCGCCATCTTCACCAGCAGCGGCGAGGCTGCGGATGAGTTCACCAAGCGCATCCAGATCGGCATGGTGGGCGTGAACGTGCCGATCCCCGTGCCGATGGCGTTCCACAGCTTCGGCGGCTGGAAGGGCTCGCTGTTCGGCGATCACTACATGCACGGTCCGGAGGGTGTCCGATTCTTCACGCGCCTGAAGACCGTCACGTCGCGCTGGCCGCGAGGGGCCAGCGTCGGGGCGAGCTTCGCGATGCCCACGGTGAAATGAATGAAGAAGAGCGAAGCTACGCATCCGGAGACGTACGATCAGCTGGAAAAAGCGATCATCAAACAATTCCCCAGCCTGAGCAAACGTCTCCAGCAGATTGCCAGCCACGCTCTCGACAACCCCAGTGAGCTCGCGCTCGATACCATCGCGCAGGTCTCGCAGCGCGCCGGCGTGCAACCCAGCAGCCTCATCCGCTTCGCCCAGGAATTCGGCTTCTCCGGCTACAGCGACATGCAGCGCGTGTTCCGCACGCGGCTGACCGACGCCATGCCGGATTACAAGGAGCGCCTGCGCTCCCTCGACGGCACCGAGGGCGCTCCGAGCGAAGAGGTCAGGGGCGACGCCAGGGCGCTGCTCGACCAGTTCGTCGAAGCGGACATGGTCGGGCTGCGCCGGCTGCAGCAGCAGCGGCGGATGGGGCCGCTGCTGGACCAGGCCTACAAGCTGATCACGGACTCCGAGATCGTGTACGTGGTGGCGCACCGCCGCTCCTTCCCGATCGCCTGCTACCTGGCCTACGCCTTCAGCCAGATGAACGTGCGCAACGTGCTGGTGGACGGCGTGGGCGGCATGTTCATGCAGCAGGTCGGCCATGCCACGAATCGCGACGTCATCATCGCCATCAGCTCGAAGGCTTATTCGCCGGACGTGGCGCAGGTCGTGCGTGAAGCCAAGCAGCGTGGCGTCAAGATCGTCGCCTTGACCGACAGCCCGCTCAGCCCGCTCGCCGAGCACGCCGACGTAAGCCTGGAGGTACAGCAAGCCTCGGTCGGCATGTTCCGCTCGCTCGCCGTCACCATGACGCTGGCCGTCGCGCTCGTCGTCGGCGTCGGCCGCGCCGTGGAAGCCAAGCGCAGCCACGGCAACGGTAAGAAGTCGAAGCGATCGGCCTGACGGCTTCGCGCACCGCCGGGCGTTGGGCGAGCGTCCGGGTGAGGTGCGGCGACGCGGGGGCAGCCGGCGGGGCGAGCTGCGACGCGGCAGCCCGCCCGCTCCAGCCGCCGGCCGGCGCTGGTCAGCTCACGCGTCCGGATTCGGGATGCGCAGGTCGCGGATGAAGCTGAGCAGCCCGTAATACGAATCGAGGAAAGTGCGCAGCGTGCGACGGGTGGCGCCGAAGCCGTCGAACTCGGCCACCGTCATACCCTTGGGGTCGTAGGCGCGCCGGAAGTCCTCGAGCTGCTCGGAGAGCTCGGTCATGGCTTGCTGCGGAACCGGGTTGTCGATGCGCGGGGTGACCGGGAGCTTGGAGGCGTTGAACTTGCGCTGCCACTCCGGCGGAATCGTGAGGATGACGTCCCCGCCCACCAGCTCCGACCAGTGGAGGTGATGACGATAGGCGGCGGCGAGCAGGCGCGTGCGGTAACCTGACTGCTTGAACGTCTTGAGCGCGTTCTTGAACACCGCGATGCCGGCCCAATCCAGCGTGCCGGGGGTCGGCACCTTGCCTTGTCGTTCGCACACGACCTTGAGCCAGTCGTCGAGTCGGCCGACCATGATGGTGCAGACCGGGACCATGTCGTCCGTGGGACGTCCGGCTGCCTCACGGCGCTTGAGCCCTCGCTCGACGGCCTCGGCGACGGCGACGGCCTGCGGCGCCGTGAAGCAGACGGTGGCGTTGACGTTGACCCCCTCCGCCGTCACTTCCTCGATGGCCTGGATGCCGGCCACCGTGGCCGGAATTTTCACCTGCAGGTTGGGGGCGAGCGACGCGAAACGGAGCGCCTGGCTCACGAGCGCATGAGGACTCTTGTGAAATTCCGCGTTGGTTTGAATCGACAACCAGCCCTTCTTGCCTCCCGTCTGCTCGAACACGGGTGTGAGCAGGCTGGCAGCCTTCACGGACATCGCTTCCATCACCTCCCAGGCGATGTGCGCCTCCGTCCACGTAGGCTGCGCTTGAATCAGCTCCTCCACGCGCGCCTTCCAGGCGCCGAACTCGGTCCTGAGCACGCTGGCGACGATGGTGGGGTTGCTGGTGGCGCCGACCGCGCCGTGCTCGAGGGCGTACTTGAGCTCGCCCACCGCGCAAGAGTCGCACCAGAAGTCCGTGGGGGTGGTCGAGGCCATCTCGTGCAGGGGGCTGCGAAACTTGGTGGACATGGTGACATTGGAACATATTTTCTAAACAACGGCAATGGTCAGAATAAAAATTCCACATCAGGGAGCCCGGCCGCAGCCTCGAGGAGAAGGACGGCGCGGTTGAGAAGGTAAAGCAGCCAACACAGGAGACGAACGTCGCTCGGAGAGAGGACGGGGACGGCCGCCGTGAGCCACGAAGCTGGGTGACGGTGCGCTCGCGTGCGTCGATCGAATGTGCGGGTCGTGCGGGGTCGGAGGCGCTGCGCAGGGCGAGCGCACGGACGAAGTTCACCCGAGCCGACCGTGCTTTTGGTACGCTGGCGGAGAACGGCGCCGTCCGTCGGCGCTCCGAGGGGCCACGGGATCATGAACGATGGCGAAGCGAGGAGTGGCAGTACAGCGGAGGTGGAACTGGAGATGCTCCGCCGGCGCAACGCCGAGCTCGAGCGGGAGCTCGCCGAGAAAGGGCGCGTGGAGGCCGCCCTGCGCGAGAGTGAGGCGCGCTACCGGGGCATCGTCGAGGACCAGACCGAGCTCATTTGCCGCTTCCGGATGGATGGCACGCTGACCTTCGTCAACGACGTGTACTGTCGGTACTTCGACAAGACGCGGGAGGAGCTGATCGGTCATAGCTTCACGCCGCTCGTCCCCGACGAGGATCAGCGGGTCCTCGATCGCCAGTTCGCGAAGCTCGGCCCCGAGAACCCGATCGTCCACACCGAGCACCGGGTCGTGCGCCCCGACGGGTCGATCCGCTGGCTGCACTGGACCAACCGCGCGCCGCTCGGCGAGGGGGGCGCGAGCGCCGAGTTCCAGGCGGTCGGCGTCGACGTCACCGATCGACGGGAGGCCGAGGAGGAGGTGCGGCGACTCAACGCCGAGCTCGAGCTGCGCGTGGCGGAGAAGACGATGAAGCTCGAGCAGATGGTCCGCGAGCTGTCGGCCCCGCTCATGCCGGTGGCGGATCAGGTGATCGCGATGCCGCTGATCGGCTTCCTCGACAGCGCCCGCGCCGCGGCGGCGCTCGAGACGCTCCTCCAGGGGGTGATCGCGCACAGCGCCACGACGGTGGTGCTGGACATCACCGGCGTGGCCGTGATCGACACCCAGGTAGCGGACGCGATGATCCGGCTGGCCAAGGCGGTGCGGCTCCTCGGCGCGCAGGTGGTGCTCACCGGCATCCAGCCGCGGATCGCGCAGACGCTGGTCGAGCTGGGCGTCGGTGTAGGCGGCGTCGTGACGCTGCGGACCCTGAAGGAGGGTATCGCGTTCGCCCTGAAGCGCGGCCTCGCCGGCCCGGGGCGTCAAGCCCGCTAGCAAGGCTCCTCCGCGACGCGGCCGCTCTCGGCTCCGCGCAACCCATGGATTGAAGCAAGGAATCTCCGACCCTCTATCCAATCCCACGTCGCGTCGTGTAGCCTGATCGATCATGGCGCAAACGATCGCTCAGCCCGACGTGCAATCCGCCGCCAACGAGAATGCTCGCGGCGGCTCACGGGGTATGGAAGAGGTCGACCCTCGCTACATCAACGAGGACATCGCGCCCGTGCGCCTCGATCAGCGCAAATGGGGGATGAAGGACATCGCCGCACTGTGGATATCCATGTGCGCCTGTACTCCCACGTACATGCTCGCTTCGGGCCTGATCGCCGAGGGGATGAGCTGGGCTCAGGCCGAGCTCACGATCCTCCTCGGCAACGTCATCGTGCTCCTGCCCATGATCCTGAACGCGCACGCGGGCACGAAGTACGGCATTCCGTTTCCCGTCTACTGCCGGAGCGCGTTCGGCGTCCGAGGGGCCAACGTGCCGGCGGTGCTCCGGGCCCTCGTGGCGTGCGGCTGGTTCGGGATCGGGACATGGCTCGGCGGGTGGGCCATCTACAAGATCGTCGCCGTCTTCGCGCCGTCGATCGAGCAGATGCCGGCGACGCCGCTCGGCATCAACGCCGCCCAGCTCGCCTGTTTTCTGCTGTTCTGGGGCATCAACGTCTGGATCATCCACCTGGGCATCGAGTCGATCCGGATCCTGCTGAACATCAAGGCGCCCCTGCTGATCGCCCTCGGTCTGCTCTTGCTCTTCTGGGCGCATGGCCGCGCCGGCGGGTTCGGCCCGATGCTCGAGAAGCCCTCGTCCTTCGCGGCGGGGCAGCCCAAGGAGGGCCAGCTCTGGACATTCTTCTTCCCCGCGCTCACGGGGATGGTCGGCTTCTGGTCGACGCTGGCGCTCAACATCCCCGACTTCACCCGCTACGCGCGCTCACAGCGCGATCAGGCCCTCGGGCAGGCCGTCGGCCTGCCGCCCACCATGGCGTTCTTCTCGTTCATCGGCGTCGCCGTCACGTCGGCCACGGTCGTCATCTACGGGGAGACCATCTGGGACCCGGTCGTCCTCATCACCCGCTTCGAGAGCCCCGTCGTCCTGATCGTCTCGCTCGCGGCGCTCAGCATCGCCAACCTGGCGACGAACATCGCCGCGAACGTGGTGAGCCCCGCCAACGATTTTTCGAACCTCTGGCCGTCACGGATCTCCTTCCGCACCGGCGGCCTCATCACCGGCATCCTCGGGATCCTGATGCAGCCCTGGCGCCTCGTCAGCGATCCGACGGGGTACATCTTCACCTGGCTCGTCGGCTACTCCGCGCTGCTCGGCCCCGTCGGCGCGATCCTGATCGCAGAGTACTACGTGATCCGCCGGACCAAGCTCGATCTCGCCCAGCTCTACAAGCGAGAGGGGCCCTATTGGTACACGAACGGGTGGAACCCCATCGCGATCGTCGCCCTCGTCGCCGGCGTCCTGCCCAATCTGCCCGGCTTCCTCGGCACCGTCGGTGTCTTGACGGCCTCCGCCGCATGGATGGATTTCTACCATTACGCGTGGTTCTCGGGCTTCTCGATCTCGTTCGTAGTCTACGTCGCCCTCTCGCTGATTCGCCGCCCGGCCACGCCCGCCGCCGCGTGACCCTCGCCGCGCGAGCCGAGGCGCGACGCCCAGCGCCGACCGAGACCGGCGGCCAAGTCTGCGCCCCTGACGCGCGGCCCGCGCCGCAACATGCGCCCTCCCTCGCCACGGCGACAGGGCGCCTTCGCGATCGCATCGCCCTGGTGGGCCAGGCCCCTACCGCAGAGGACCTGTAGCACATTGTGGAGCATTCCATTCACGAGGAGCTGTCGCCCTTGAAAGGTGTCTTGCCAAACAATCGTATCTCATTCTGATTCGGCGCTATTGCTCGGAGCCTGGATGTCGGTGGTATCCTTGAATGTTCCCGTAACCTTCGAGGTGCCCATCATGAAGCTCCTTCTCCTGTCGCTCTCGGCGCTCGCCCTCGCCGCCTGCGGCGACACCGGCGCATCCGTGGATGAATCCCGAGCCGCCGCGAGCGCCCCGAGCGCCCTCGCCCCCGCCCGGCCCTACACCCTCTTCGAGAGCGGCCAGGTTCGCCCTCTCGCCCTCTCGCCCGACGGGTCGACGCTCTTCGCCGTCAACACGCCCGACAACAGGCTGGAGATCTTCAAGGTCAGGCGGGGCACGCTCGTGCACCGCGGCTCGGTCGCCGTCGGCCTGGAGCCCGTCGCGGTCGCGGCCCGCAGCGACGACGAGGTCTGGGTCGTCAACCACCTCTCCGACAGCGTGAGCGTGGTCGACGTCTCGAGGCCCGGGAGGCCCCGCGTGGCGCGCACCCTGCTCGTCGGCGACGAGCCTCGCGACATCGTGTTCGCCGGCCCTGGCAAGGACCGCGCCTTCATCACCACCGCGCACCGCGGCCAGAACAGCCCTGTCGACCCGGCGCTCACCACGCCGGGCGTGGGCCGCGCCGACGTCTGGGTCTTCTCCGCGGCGAGCCAGAGCGCCGCGCCGCTCACCATCGTCACCCTGTTCAGCGACACGCCGCGCGCGCTCGCCGCCACGCCCGACGGCGCGCGCGTCTACGCGGCGGCCTTCCACTCGGGCAACCGCACCACGGTGATCGAGACCAACGTGGTGAACCTGGGCCTCGGCCTGCCCCCGCCGACCACCAACGCCGCCGGGGTGGCGCAGCCGTCGGCGCCCCTCATCGTCAAATTCAACGGCCAGCACTGGGTGGACGAGCTGAATCGAGCCTGGGACGACAAGGTGAACCTCGCGCTGCCCGACAAGGACGTCTTCGTCCTCGACGCCATGGCCGACCCGCCGGCGCAGCTCGCGGGCCCCGCGGGCGCCTTCCAGGGCGTGGGCACGGTCCTCTACAACATGGCCGTCAACCCGGTGAGCGGGCGCGTCTACGTGGCCAACACCGAGGCGTTCAACGAGGAGCGCTTCGAGGGCCCCGGCGTCTTCGCCGGCCACAGCGTGCGCGGCCGCTTCAACCACAACCGCATCACGGTGCTCGATCCGACGACGGGCGCCGTGGCCCCGCGGCACCTGAACAAGCACATCGACTACGGCGCGTGCTGCGCCCCGGTCCCGAACGCCGAGAGCCGGAAGAGCCTCGCGCTGCCGCAGGGCATGGCCGTCTCGGGGAACGGAAAGAAGCTCTACGTCGCCGCGCTCGGCTCGGACAAGATCGGCGTCTTCTCGACCGCGGCGCTCGAGGCCGACACCTTCGTGCCCAGGCGCGCGAGCCAGATCCCGGTCTCCGGCGGCGGGCCGACCGGCGTGGTGCTCGACGAAGAGCGCAAGCAGCTCTACGCCCTCACGCGGTTCGACAACTCCATCGCGGTCATCGACCTCGACGCCCGGGCCGAGATCGCCCACGTGCCCATGTACAGCCCGGAGCCGGAGAGCGTGGTCCGCGGCCGCCGCTTCCTCTACGACGCCTCGTCCTCGTCGAGCCACGGCGACTCGGCCTGCGCGAGCTGCCATGTCTTCGGCGACGTCGACAGCCTGGCGTGGGACCTCGGCGACCCGGACGCGGCGACCACGCCGATGCCAGGGCCCTTCGTCCTCGATCCGACGCTCTTCGGCCAGCCCGCGGAGTTCGCCGCCCTCAAGGGGCCGATGACGACGCAGAGCCTGCGCGGGATGGCCAACCACGGCCCGATGCACTGGCGGGGGGACCGCACCGGCGGGAACGACGCGCCGAGCGCGCAGCCGGACAGCGGCACCTTCGACGAGGAGGCGGCGTTCAAGAAGTTCAACGTCGCCTTCGTCGGCCTGCTCGGGCGCAGCGCGCCCATCCCCGAGGCGGACATGCAGGCGTTCACCGACTTCATGCTCCAGGTGATGTATCCGCCCAACCCCATTCGCCGGCTGGACAACACGCTCACCCCCGACCAGGAGGCGGGCAAGGCCTTCTTCACCGAGCCGGGCGGCGCGTGCAGCACGTGCCACGTGCTCGATCCCGCGGGCAACGCCGAGCATGGGGTTCCATTCCCGGGCTTCTTCGGGTCCGACGGGCGCTACACGTTCGACTTCATCTTCCAGAGCTTCAAGGTCGCCCAGCTGCGCAACGTCTATCAGAAGGTGGGGATGTTCGGCATGGTGCAGAACCCCCGCTTCAACGATCGAGACGTCGAGTTCCAGGGCGATCAGATCCGCGGGTTCGGCTTCGGCCATGACGGGACGATGGATACGATCTTCCGCTTCCACGATCAGCGCGGCTTCAACGAGGCGCCCGGGGTCGCCGGCTTCCCTCCGGGCGAGGCGGGCGACGTGCTGCGCCGGCAGGTGACCTCGTATCTGCACGCGTTCGATACGAACCTGGCGCCCATCGTGGGCCAGCAGGCGACGCTCGCCGGCGCCGGCGACACGGCGGCCGAGCAGCGCGTGGACCTCTTGATCGCGCGCGCCGGCGCGGGCGAGTGCGATCTCGTGGTGAGAGGCCGCATGCAGGGCGAAGAGGCGGGCTTCCTCTACCAGGGCGACGGCACGTTCCGCCGGAACCGGGCGGGGAGCGCGGCGATCGGCGCGGCGGCGCTGCGCCAGCTCGCGGCCCCGGGGCACGCGCTGACGTACACCTGCGCGCCGCCGGGCTCGGGAGTGCGGATGGCGCTCGACCGCGACGGCGATGGAGCGCTCGACGGCGACGAGGAGGACGCGGAGACCGATCCGGCGGATCCGGCGAGCCACCCCGGAGGCTGAGCAGGGACAGCGCCCGCGCGTGCGCTCACGTCGTGGGCGCACGCGCCGGGGCGGCCATCGCCGTCGACCCGACGAGCGCGTCCAGACCAGAGCGCCGCTGCCCGCGCGGCCACGGGGCCTGGAGAGGCGTACGCCTCGATGGCGTGCGGTTTGCAATCTGCATCAACCGCTCTCGGACTGGCCTCTCCACGGCCCGAAGAGCGCGGGAACATGAAGAGAAGCAGCATTGGACCGTTCCTGGATCTCACCCTCGCCATGGCCCTCGTCGGCAGCTCCGTCGTGGCCGGCAAGATCATCACCCGCGAGTTCCCGGTATTCCTGGCTTCGGGCCTGCGCTTCGGGCTGGCGATGCCCGTGCTCATTCTCCTCCTGCTCGCCAAGGAGAAGCGCATGCCGGCCCTCGTTTGGCGCGACTACCGTGTGCTCTTCCTCCAGGCGCTGACGGGGGTGTTCCTGTTCAGCCTCTTTCTCCTGTACGGGCTGCGCTACACGACGTCCTCCGAGAGCGGCATCATCACCAGCACGACACCGGGCGTCACCGCCCTCCTCGCCGCGTTGATCCTCGGTGAGCAGCTCAATCGCTGGAAATGGGCCGGCGTCGGCCTCTGCGTCGCCGGGATCGCCGCCCTCCAGCTCGGCTCCGGCGGAGAGGGCGGCGCGGAGGGCGCCCGCGGCTCGGCTCACCTGTTCGGCACGGTCCTGATCCTGGGAGCGGTCGTGTGCGAGGGCCTGTTCACGATCCTGGGGAAGGTCATGACCGCGAAGCTCAGCCCCCTCGCGGTCTCGACCATGGTGGTCGCCTTCGGCTTCATGCTGTTCTTGCCGCTGGCGGTCTACGAGGCCCGCTCGTTCTCGTTCTCGCGGGCCTCGATGGCTGGCTGGCTGTCGATCGCGCACTACGCGTTGGCCGTCACGGTCCTCGGCTTCGTCCTGTGGTACCGGGGCGTCAGCAAGGTCTCCGCTGCCACGGCGGCGGTCTTCACGGGAGTCCTGCCCGTGAGCGCGCTGATCCTGTCCCACCTCGTGTTGCACGAGGAGCTCCGCGCCGCGCACGGGCTCGGCATCCTGCTGATCTTCGGCGGGATCCTGTGCGCGGCCCGGCAGCGTTAGCGCGTGTGGGGCTGCTCGGGGCAGCCCCGAGCACCCTAACCGAGCGTCGCTTCCTTGAGCTCGCGGACGAACCCCTCGACCGCGGCCAGCCGCGCCGGCGCCGGCGTCGCGTCGAGGAGGCGAATGATCGCGCTGCCGACGATGGCGCCGTCGGCGCAGCGCGTGACCTGGCGGACGTGGGCCGGCGTCCCGATGCCGAAGCCGACCGCCACCGGGAGCGCCGTGGCGGACCGGATGCGGTCGACAAGCGCTTCGACCCCGTCCGCCACGCGGTCCCGCACGCCGGTGACGCCGTTCAAGGAGACGCAGTAGACGAAGCCGCGACCCTTTTCGCCCAGCGCGCGGAGGCGAGCCGGGCTGGTCGTCGGAGCGGCGATGAAGGCGACGCCGAGGCCGTGGGCACCCAGGACGTCGAGCCAGGGGTCGGCGGAGTCGGCCGGCAGATCGGGGACGATGAGGCCGTCGATGCCCGCCTGGACCGCCGTCGCGGCGAGCCTGTCCAGACCGAAGGCGAGGAACGGGTTGCTGTAACCCATCAGCACGATCGGCACCGACACGGAAGCCGCGCGGGCACGGGTGATCTCGGCGAGCAGCCAGGCGAGGCTCGCGCCATTGGCCAGCGCGTCGTGGCTGGACTTCTGGATCACCGGGCCGTCGGCGACCGGATCCGAGAACGGTACGCCGACCTCGATGGCGTCAGCGCCGGCGCGCTGGAGCGCCGCGAGCAGCGGGATGAGCGACTCGCGCGACGGGTGGCCGGCGGTCACGTAGGGGATCAACGCTCGCTCGCCGCGGCGAGAGAGCTCCGCGAACCGAGCTTCGAGCTTTCTCATGATCAGGCTTTCTCTCTGTGCATGTGTTCGATCGCCGAGGCGAGGTCCTTGTCGCCGCGGCCGGAGATGTTCACCACCAGGATCGCGTCGCGCCCGAGGCTCGGGGCGAGCTCAAGGGCGTGCGCGACCGCGTGCGAGGACTCGAGCGCCGGGAGGATGCCCTCCATGCGGCAGAGCGTCTGGAACGCTTCGAGGGCGCGCGCGTCGTCGACGCCGACGTACCGGACGCGGCCCGTGTCGCGCAGGTGGGCGTGCTCGGGGCCGACGCCCGGGTAGTCGAGGCCCGGCGCGATGCTGTGGGTCTCGAGGATCTGGCCGTCGTCATTCTGAAGGACATAGGTCTTGGAGCCCTGGAGGACGCCGACCTTGCCCGCGAGGAGCGACGCCGCATGCAGCCCGCTCGCGAGGCCCCCGCCGGCGGCCTGGACGCCGATGAGATCGACCGACGGCTCGTCGAGGAACGGCGCGAAGATGCCGATCGCGTTGCTGCCGCCGCCGATGCACGCGACCACGGCGTCGGGCAGGCGCCCCTCGCGCTCGAGCACCTGCGCCCGGCACTCGGCGCCGATCACCGTTTGAAAGTGGCGAACGATGGTGGGGAACGGGTGCGGTCCCACCGCGGACCCGAGCAGGTAATGCGTCGAGTCGACGTTGGCGATCCAGTCGCGCAGGGCCTCGTTGCTCGCGTCCTTCAGCGTCCTCGAGCCGGCGTGGACGAACCGGAGATCGGCGCCCAGCATGCGGATTCGCTGGACGTTCATCGCCTGGCGCTCGGCGTCGACGGCCCCCATGTAGACCGTGCAATCGAGCCCGAGCAGGCACGACGCTGTCGCGATGGCGACGCCGTGCTGGCCGGCCCCGGTCTCTGCGACGATGCGGCGCTTGCCGAGCCGGACCGCGAGCAGCGCCTGGGCGACGGCGTTGTTGATCTTGTGGGCGCCGGTGTGGGCGAGATCCTCGCGCTTGGCATAGATGCGCGCGCCGCCGAGGGACTCGCTGAGGCGCAGGAGCGGCGTGAGCGGCGTCGGGCGGCCAACGAAGCTCGTGAGGATGTCGCCGAGCGTCCGGTTGAACTCCGCGTCGTCCTTGTAGCGGAGAAAGCCCTGCTCGAGCTCCTCGAGATTGCGCATCAGCGTCTCGGCGACGAAGCGGCCGCCGAACGCGCCGAACACCCCCGGCGCGGGCCCCGCGGAGCCAAGGAGCGACCTGAGGGCCGCGCCGGGATCGGGCGCGCTGACCAGCGCCTCGCCGACGAGGATGCCGTCGAACCCCATGCCGGCGACGGCGGCCACGTCCGCGGCGCTCTTGAGGCCGCTCTCGCTGACCGCGAGCACGTCGGCCGGGATGAGCCGGCGGAGCGCGCGGGACCTGTCGAGGTCGACCGCGAACGTCGACAGATCGCGGTTGTTGACGCCGATGATGCGAGCGCCGGCCTGCACGGCCCGCTCGATCTCGCCGGCGTCGAAGGTCTCGACCAGCGCCTCCATGCCGAGCGAGCGCGCGAGCGCGATCAGCTCGGTGAGGAGCGCCGCGTCGACGCCGCGCGCGATGAGCAGCACGGCGTCGGCGCCGGCGGCGCGGGCCTCGATCACCTGGTACGGGTGGACGACGAACTCCTTGTACATCACGGGGACATTCACCCCCGCGTCGTTCGCCACGGCCTCGACGATCTCGGGGCCGCCGCCGAAGAACTCCCGGTCGGCGAGCACGCTGATGGCGCGGGCGCCGTTCGCCGCGTAGGCGCGGGCGATGGCCACCGGGTCGAAGCCCTCGCGGAACACGCCTTTCGAGGGCGACTTCAGCTTGATCTCGGCGATGGCGGACACGCCAGCTTTGCGCAGCGCCCCCGCGAAATTCCGGGGCGGTCGGGCCGCCCTGGCCCGCTGCTCCAGCGCGGCGCGCGGGACGCGGCGCTCCTTGGCGGCGATCTCGCCGCGCTTGTGTTCGAGGATCACATCGAGAATCATCGCAGTCCTTCCGCGCTCCGGCGCGTCGCCGAGCGTGCAATCAGGTTGTCCACAAGCGAAGCCAGCGCCCCCGACCGGATGGCGCGCCGGGCGACCTCGACTCCATCGCGCAGGTCGCTCGCGAGGCCGGCGAGGTACAGCGCCGCGGCTGCATTTGCGGCGCAAAAATCATGAAGAGGCCCGCGCTCGCCCCGGCAGAGCGCGCGGAGCAGCGCCGCGTTCTCGGCCGGACCTGCGCCGCGCAACGCCGCGAGGTCGCAGCGGGCGAGGCCGAGGTCCTCCGGCGTCACCGTGAACCGGCGCAGGGCGCCGTCGCGCAGCTCGGCGATGTCGGTCGGCGCGGCGAGGCTCAGCTCGTCGAGGCCGTCGCGGGCGTGCACGATCAGCGCGCGCTGGACGCCGATCGCCGGGAGGAACTCGGCGTAGAGATCGACGAGGGCCGGCTTGGCGACGCCGAGGACGCGGCGCGCGGGGGCGGCTGGGTTGGCCAGCGGCCCGAGGAGGTTGAGCGCCGTCCGCAGGCCGAGCTCGCGGCGCAGCGGCGCGAGCCCGCGGAGCGCCGGGTGGAAGCGCTGGCTGAACAGGAAGGCAAAGCCGGTCTCGTCGAGCGACCGGTCCACCTCCGCAGGCCCGAGCTCGATATCGATGTCCATTGCCTCCAGCAGGTCGGCGCTGCCGCAGCGGCTCGAGGCGGCGCGGTTGCCCGCCTTGGCGACGACGGCGCCCGCGGCGGCGGCGATCAGCGCGGCGGCCGTGGAGGCGTTGAAGCTGGCGTGGCGGTCGCCGCCGGTGCCGGCGGTGTCGATCGCATCGGCCCTCTGCGGGACACGGACGGCGCGCGCCATCAGCGCGGCGAAGAAGCCCTCGAGCTCGGCGACCGTCTCGCCTTTGCAGGCGAGCAGCGACAGCCACGCCGCCGCCTGCGCCGGCGTGAAGGCGCCGTCGAGCAGCGCGAGCATGGCGTCGCGCGCCTCGCTCGCGAGGAGGTGCTCGCGGGCGGCAGCGCGCGTCAGGACCTCGATGGGTTTCATCTCAGCGCCCTTCGCCCTCGGACGACGGCTCGCCCGGCAGGAACTTCACGGTGTCCTCGACGGCGAGACCGAGCTCGCCCGCGGTGACGGGCGCCGCGGCGGCGACGAGGACGTTGTAATGGTTCGGGAAATGGCAGGCGTCGAAGCCGAGCACCCTGCCGATCACGGTGCCGCCGTGGACCACGAGGTCGCCGCGCTCGATGACGCCGGCGGCGCGCGCCTCGACGAAGCCGAGGAATCCCACCCGGTCGACGCGGTCGCCCGGCCCGGCGGTCGCCTGATCGGTGGTGACGAGCTCGTGGACCTCGCCGGCGCGCACGCAGCGCGTCGCGTGTCGCTCGATGACGAAGCCGCGATCGCTCCGCTTGTGCTGGAGGAGCTTCACCACCGTCGTCGGGACGGCGCGCTTGCGCGCCTGCGCCGTGCGGGCGGGCCCCTCCGCGGCGTAAGCGTCGTTCACGAGCCTCACGGCGTCGAGGCCGTCCTCGCCGTGGCAGCCGCCCGCCCCGATCGTGGCGACGAAGTCGCGCAGGATCTCCTCGTATTCGTGCCAGAGAGAGCCCTTGAACTCGTCGAAGCCAGCGAGCATGTCGATGGCGATGCGCTCGCCGCCCTTGAGCGAGACCTCGATGTCCTTTCGCTCGCCGCGCGGGTAGGCCCAGTCGAGGCGGACGTGCACCGGGATGCCATCGGCGCTCACGAGGTCCACGTCGGCTTCGCGGTCGATGCCGGCGCCGTCGCGCTCGATCGCGGCGCGGGTGACCTCCATCCGGCCGAGGAACGAGGCGAGCGTGTCGAAGACGTTCGGGCCGTTGTCGGCGAGGCAGCCGCCGCCGCAGCGGCGCGAATCGAGGTACCAGCGGTCGTCTCCCGCGTGCTCCTCGATCTTCTCGAGGTAGTGGGCGGTGACCGCGGCGATGCGCGACCGGTCGGCGAGCTGCGGCAACGCGCGCACGACGTTGGCGTTGTAGCGGCGGTGAAACGCCGTGAACAACGTCCGGCCGGCGGCGCGCGCCTGGCCGACGAGGCGCTCGGCGTCCGCGCGGCGGATGGTCAGAGGCTTCTCGCAGCAGACATGCTTGTCGGCCGCCAGCGCGTCGCGGCAGATGGCGTAATGCTCGTCGTTGGGGACGTTGATGATGACCGCGTCGATGTCGTCGCGGGCCAAGAGCTCCCGGTAATCGAGCGTCGCGTCGATGCCGCGCGCCTCGAAGGGCGCGACGCGCTCCTTCCGGAGGTCGCACACGGCGACCAGCTTCGCGCCGTCCACGCGCGGAAAGCCCGCGACATAGAACTTCGAGATGACTCCCATACCGATCATACCGATACGCACCGTCACGCTGCATCTCCTTCTTCAACGAGGGTCTCGAGGGGCTTGATCCCCAGCTCACGGGCCAGCCCGCCGAGCGCCGCGAGCAGGTCGGAATCCACGCTCACCGCGTCGACGCGCAGGGCGCGGCGGCGCTCGTGCTCCAGATATCCAGGGTAAGTGACGCGCCGGCCCGGCCCGTTGGCCGGGCACTCGACGACGCCAGCGAGGATCCGGTCCATTCGCCGCTGGAACTCCGACAGCTCACCGAAGCGGCGGATGTCCAGGGCGAGGAAGAAGTGGCCGACGTCGCGATCGTCGCGGGAGCGGGCCTCGCCCGAGGGGCCGAAGAGGTCTGGATCCGGGCCGGCCGCGGCGCCGGCGAGGGCGCCGCAGAGGATGTCCACCCAGAGGGCCAGGCCCAGACCCTTCCACCCGCCGGTCTCGGGCTGGCCGCCGAGCAGCTGGAGGTGCCCCGTGCCGGCGTCGTACGAGGCCGGATCGGTGACCGGAGCGCCGTGCTCGTCGACGAGCCAGCCTTCGGGGATGCGCTCGCCCAGGCGGGCCGCGGCGCGGACCCTGCCGGTCGAGACGACGGTCGTGCTCATATCCAGGACGAAGGCCGGCATCTCCCCGCCGGGGGCGGCGAGGCAGATCGGGTTGGTCCCGACGATCTTCGCCCCGCCATGCGGCGGGCGAGCGATCGTCTGGGAGCCGAGGTTCGACATGGCGATACCGACCATGCCGCGCTCGAGCGCGAGCTCGGCGTAGTAGCCGGCCGGACCGAAATGGGAGCTGCGGCGCACGGCGACGGCGCCGACGCCGTACGCCGCCGCCTTGTCCATCGCGAGGCGCATCGCCTTGACGCCGGTCACGAGGCCGAGGCCGTCCTGACCGTCGATGAGCGCCGTCGCGCCCTCGTCCTTGAGGATGCGCGGCTCGGCGTCGCCGCGGATGCGGCCGCTCCTCAGCTTGGCCACGTAGATGCGGCCGAGATTGGCGATGCCGTGGGTATCGAAGCCCTTTTTGTCCGCGTAGACGAGCGGCTCGGCCGCGATGCGGGCGTGCGCCGGCGCGAGGCCGGCCCGGGTCAGGGCGTCGGCCGCGAAGCGCCGCAGCTCATCGAGAGAGATGTTCAGTTTGCTCATATCGACTCCTCATCGAGAAGGGCGGCGCCGCTGCGACAGTGGTCGCCGAAGGCGAGGACGATGGCCTCGACCTCGCGGGCGAACCGCTCGAGGTCGGCCACGGCGATGAACTCGCCGTCGGCGTGCGCGCGGTTGTGCTCCAGGCTGCAAGGGCCGTAGACGACCGTGTAGCGGTCGGGGCGTTGCGCCCACATGGCGTCGCAGGTGAACGCGCGATGCGCGAGCGCGGGCGGCGTCCGGCCGATGCCGGCCGCCGCGAGGACGCGCCTCATGGCCTCATCGCGGTTGTCGAGCGTCGGGAGGCGGCGCTTGAGCCATTCGAGCCGCGTCACGGCGCGCGCGGCCGAGGCCGTCGCGCCGAGGACCTCGGAGCCGGCGAAATCGGTCGCGAGGCCCTGGAGGGCCTCCGCGAAGCGGATCTCGGTCGCCTCCTCGATCGCCTCGGCCTGGGCCATCGTGGAGTACGCGAAGTTGACGAGCAGCGCCCCCTCGCCGTAAACCCGGTTATGCATCCTGCCGGTGTGGATGCCGGCGACACAGATCTTGCCGCCGATGCGACGCACGTCCGCGACCAGATCGCGGGCGAACCGCAGGGAGACGGCGGCGAGGATGACCGTGGCGTTCTGGCCGGCGTGGGGCGCGTCGTCGGTCGAGCCGACCCCCTCGACCGAGACGCGGGCCGTCATCGACGTGGTCGAACGGTCGAAGAAGTGGCCCTCGCTCGGCTCGGCGAAGACGTTCAATCGGCCGACGTAGCCGAGGTCCACGAGGGCCTTGGTCCCGTAGACGCCCATGGCGCCGCCTTCCTCGCCGGCGACCGACTGGACGAGCACCTGGATCTCGCCCGCGAGGCGGGGATCCTGGCGCATGGCCGCCTCGATGCCGGCGAGCACCGCGACGCCGGGGCCTTTCATGTCGACGGCGCCGCGGCCGGTGACGATCCCGTCCTCGCACGCGACGGGGACGTGCCCAGCGACCGTGTCCATGTGGAGGTTGAACATCACGGTGCGAGCCGCCGGGCGGCCTCCTCCGGCGCGGAGGACCAGGTTCGGCTGCGACGCGAGGAACGCGCCGCCCATCCTCGCGGCCACCTCACGCACGGAGACCGGGACGTGCGCGCCGCTCAGGACCGATGCGCACGGAGCGCCCAGGTAAGCTTCGGTGAAGCCGCGGGAAACCGCGAAGTCGCGGAAGGCCCGCTGAGCGTCCGGGATGTCGCTCGGCACGCCGGTCTCCATGGGGCTCGTCGTGTCGATCGCAAGCAAGCCGAGGAGGTGCTCGAGGTGCTCGGGGGTGAAACGGATCTGCGGATCGTTCATTGACTCCTCCCTGCGCGCCAGACGGTCCGGGCGATGCGCTCGAAGCGGCCGCCGAACTCGACGAAGCACTCTCGCAGCGTGGCTGTGTCGGCGGTGATGCCGAGGTGAGGGATGTGGGCCAGGTGCGGCTCGATGGCGATGGCGCCGGCATAGCCCGCCGCCTCGAGCATCGACAGGCACTCGGCGAGCTGGGCTTCACCTTCGCCCGGCCAGGTGAACTGGGCGGCGCCGTCGGCGTCCCAAACGACATCCTTGACGTGGACGTGGCGCACGTGCGGGAGAACGCGACCGAGGAACGCGACGGGGTCCTGGTCCGCGACGCGCACGTTGCCGACGTCGAACAGGAGCCCCAGATGGGGGCTCGCTATCTCGCGCAGCATCGCGAGGGTTTGCTCCACGCCCTGGGAGGCCCAGCCCGAGCAGTTCTCGTGGAGGAGCGTGACGTCGAGCGCCGCGGCGAGCTCGACGAGCTCGGCGACCCGACGCATGGCTTCGCGGCGCCAGCCGGCGCCGTCGAGCCCCTGGTTCGGATAGGACATGATGCGGATGAACCTGCAGCCGAGCGCGTGGGCGCGGTCGGCGAGGATCCTGAGCTCTCCCAGGTCGCGGCCGAACGGCCCAGAGACCGGGCGCGCCCAGCCGCCTATCCGGCTCGCCAGGGCCACGACGCTCATCCCGTCGTCCGCGATGCGGCGCGCGGCGGCGGAGAAGCGCGCGGGGTCGAGGTCGGCGACGGCGACGCCGTCCAGGGTGCGGAGCTCGATGCCCCGAAAGCCGAGGCGGCGCAGCGCCGCCAGCTGGCCGTCGAGGTCCGGAGAGGCCTCGTCGCCCACGCCGGCGAGGAGCACGGGAGGCGCCTCACGCATGGAAGCTCCTGACCGCGGAGACGACGTAATCCGCTTCGGCGTCCGTCATCTCTGCATAGAGGGGCAGCGCCAGCGCCTCGCGCGAGAGCGTCTCGGCACCGGGGAAGTCGCCTGCCACGTGCCCGAGGTGGGCAAAGCACGGCTGCAGGTGCAGGGGCACCGAGTAATAGAGCTGGGTCTCGACGCCGCGCTCGAAGAGGTGGGCGCGGAGCGCGTCACGGCGCTCGGCGCGGATGACATAGGTATAGAACACGCGCTCGCCCGGCGCGGACGCGAGCGGCCTGATCGCGGCGCCGAGCTTGCCGAGCTCGGCGTCGTAGCGCTCGCCGATGGCGCGGCGGCGCGCGTGCAGCGCGGGGAGCCGCGCGAGCTTCGTCGTCAGGTAGGCAGCCACGATTTCATCCATTCGGTGGTTCCATCCCAGGTGGTGATGCAGAAAGCGTGTGACGCCGTCCTGGCCGTGATTGCGCAGCCGCCGGCACATGTCGCCGAGCGCGGCGTCGTTGGAGACGATCATCCCGGCGTCGCCGATGCCGCCGAGGGGCTTCGCGGGAAAGAAGGAATAGACGCCCACGTCGCCCGCGAGCCCCGCGGGAACACCCGCTGTCCTCGCGCCGAGCGCGACGGCGCTGTCCTCCAGGACGCGGAGGCCGAGCGCCCTCGCGGCGGCCTGGATCTCGGCCATCGCGGCGAGCGAGGAGAAGAGATGAGCGGCGATGACGACCTTCGATTCCGGCGTGCGCCGGCGCGCGAGCTCGTCGGCGGCGATGGTGCCGGTGTCGGGGTTCACGTCGACGAAGACCGGCCGGGCACCCAGGAGGGCCGGCGCGCTCGCCGTGGAGATGAACGAGAAGGCGGGCGTCAGCACGTCGACGCCCGGGCCGACGCCGAGGGACGCCAGCGCGATGAGCAGCGCGTCCGTGCCGTTCGACACGGCGACGGCGTGGGCGGCGCCGGTCTGGCCCTTGATGGCCTCCTCGAGCTCGGAGACGCGCTGTTTCAGGATGAACGCGCCCGAGGCGCCCACCTCGGCCACGAGCTGCTTGACGAGCGCCGCGTCGGCGCCGAAGCGCCTCGCATAATCGAAGTACGCGATCTTCATCGGGCGCCTCCGCGCTGGAAGAAATCGGCGATGGCGCCGCAGACGCGCTCGACCTGTCCGGACGTCATGTCCGGATACATCGGGAGGCCGAGCGTCCGGGTGCAGGCGCGCTCCGCGACGGGCATGTCGCCGCGCACGTAGCCGAGCCCCCGAAAACAAGGCTGCAGGTGCAGCGGCACAGGGTAGTAGGTCTCGGTCCCGATCCCCTCTCGGGCGAGGTGAGAGGCGAGCGCGTCGCGCTGCTCGCACTCGATCAGATAGACGTAGTAGACGGGGCCCGCGCCCTCGGGGCGGCGCCGGATGCGCGGCGTCGAGACGCTGGGGGAGAGGCCGGCGAGGCCGCGATCGTACAGGGCGGCGAGCGCGGCGCGCCTGGCGATGTCCTGGGGCAAGCGCCCGAGGCGCACCAGGAGGATCGCCGCCTGGAGGCTGTCCATGCGGCTGTTGAAGCCGAGGCGGCGATAGACCTGGGGCTCGCCCTCCCTCTGGCCGTGGTTGCGGAGCATGAGCGCGGCCTCGGCGAGCCGGTCGTCGTTCGTGAGGACCATGCCGGCGTCGCCGAACGCCCCCAGCGTCTTGGTCGGGAAGAACGAGAGGACCCCGGCGTCGCCGATGAGGCCAGCGTGCTGTCCGCCGAGCCACATCCCGATGCCCTCGGCGCTGTCCTCGAGGACGAGCAGGCCGTGGTGGCGGGCGACGTCGACGATGGCGGGCATATCGGCCATCTGCGTGAACAGGTGGACCGGCATGACGGCCCTGGTGTGCCGCGTGACGGCCGCGGAGATCTGGGTTGGATCCATCGCGTACGTGACCGGATCGATATCGACGAAGACCGGCTTGGCCCCCGCGTGCGCGATGGAGGACGCGGACGCGAAGAAGCTGAACGAAGGGACGATGACCTCGTCGCCGGGCCCGACGCCCGCGGCCATGAGCATGATGGTGAGGGCGTCAGTGGCGTTGCCGCAGGCGATCGTGTGGCGCGCCTCCGTGAAGAGGGCGATGCGCCGCTCGAGGCGGCGGACGAGCGCGCCGTCGGTGAACGACCCGCCGGCGAAGAGCTCGTCGATCAGGGCGTCGATCTCGCCGCGCTGCCGCTCGAGCGACGCCGCGCACGTGTAAAACGGGATAACTGCTGTCATGTACGACTCCGTTGCTTGAAGCTCCGCGCCGCGACGGGCGGCGGCATGAGCGCCCGTGCGGCGCCCGACGAGAGCTCGGCGGCGAGCTCCGAGCAGGCGGCGGGCGCGCCCGCGCCCGCGCGCCCTCGCGACCTCCCGGCCCCGCGCAGGACGGCGTCCGGCACGCCGGCCGGATGGAGGAGGCCGCTCAGGACCTTGGCGCGGGCGATGACGTCCACCACCCCCGTGTTGAACTCCACGCTGCTCAGCGGCTCGGGCCCCTGAGCGGCGAAGTGACGATAATATTCGATGAAGCAGGTGCTCAGGGGGTCGTCCTCGTACACGTCCGTCGCGACGAGGCGGCCGTCGCCGCTGAAGACCTTGACCCAGGCGTGGTTGTCGTCGGCGCCGGTCTGGTAATATCCAATGACCGTTCCGCGCTCGAGCTCGAGGATGACGTCGCGCTTGCGCATCGGGCAGCCGAGATCGGAGTGGCAGACCGCGGCCACGCGATCGCCGTGCATCGTCGCGATGGTCGCGCCGCCCATGTGAGGCACCGTGCCCGAGGCGGCGGAGAGATCGGTGCACTCGGCGTGGAGGACCGCGGCCTCGGTCCCGCCGAGGGCGAGCGCCAGCGCGATCTGGTGAGGCATCTCGACGTCGAAGGCGGTCTGATGGCTGCTGCTCGCCAGCGTGCGGTTGATGCGCGGCTTGCTGCTCTCGATGACCATCCGCTCGAGCGCGCCGAGCTCACCGCTGTCGATGATCGCCTTGAGGCGCGCCGTCACCGGGCTCGAGAGCCAGTTGCTCACGACGGCGACGTCGAGGCCGGCCTCCCGCTCGAGGGCGAGGATCGCGCGCGCATCCGAGACATGGATGGTGAACGGCTTCTCCACGACGAAGCGGCGGAACCCGGCGGAGACGGCCGCGACGAACACCGGGTAGTGCTCCGACGGCCCCGTGCAGATGTGGACCACCGTGCGCCGCGGATCGAAGGCTCCGCGCGCGTCGGCGATCGAGGGATAGGCCGGGAGGCCGGCCGCGCCCTGGAGCGCGCCTCCCGAGGCGACGAGCGGATCGACGACGCCGATGCGCTCATCGAACAGCCCTCGCCCCTCCGGCCTGTGTCGCGCCTTGCGCAGGCAGGTCAGGTGCAGATCTCGCCCTGCCTTGCCGAATCCTACAATCAGCTGCTGAAACATCTTTCG
The DNA here is from genome assembly GCF_051526825.1 of Sorangium sp. So ce185. Taxonomy (NCBI): domain Bacteria; kingdom Pseudomonadati; phylum Myxococcota; order Polyangiales; family Polyangiaceae; genus Sorangium; species Sorangium sp. So ce185. Next base: position 6,663,960 of record NZ_CP150316.1, read on the forward strand.
CTCCTGGTCGCGCGCGCTCATGCGTTCAGCGAGCACGACAGCTCGCGCGCGATCACGTCGGCGAGCTCCTTGACGTACGCCTCGATCCGAGGCCGCTCCAGGCCTTCGGCCATGATGCGGACGACCGGCTCGGTCCCGGACGCGCGGACCACCATGCGCCCGCCGGCGCCGAGCTCTCGCTCCACCCTGCGGACGACCGCGGCGATCGCCGGATTGCCGCTCAACCTGTTCCTGTCGGCGACCATCACATCGGCGCGGACCTGCGGGAGCCTCTCGAACGGTCGTGTCAGCTCGCTGAGCCGACGGCCCGTCCGCCTCACGACGTCGAGCAGCAAGAGCCCTGCCAAGATCCCGTCGCCGGTCGTCGCGTGGTCCAGCCAGACGACGTGCCCTGACGGCTCCCCGCCCAGGTTGTAGCCGCCGCGCCGCATCTCTGCGACGACGTGGCGGTCCCCGACCTCGGTCCGCTTCGTCGCGACGCCGAGCCGCCCGGCCGCCTGCGCGAGCCCCGCATTGCTCATCACCGTCGTGACGATCGTGTCCTTCGCCAGCCGGCGCTCTCGCTTCGCGGCCGACGCGCAGACATAGAGGATCTCATCACCGTCGACCACCGCCCCGCGCTCGTCGACGGCCACAAGCCGGTCCGCGTCGCCGTCGAAGGACAGCCCCAGCTGCGCGCCGCGCCGCAAGACCTCTTCTCGCAGCGCCTCGACGTGCAGCGAGCCACACGCATCATTGATGTTCAATCCGTTGGGCGCCACCCCGATCGCGACCACGTCCGCGCCGAGCTCCCGGAAGACGCGGGGCGCGAGCTCGTACGCGCCCCCGTTGGCGCAATCGAGCACGACCCGCGCCCCGTCGAAGCGCGCCGGCACGGCCGCCTTGAGGTGGCGCAGGTACGCCTCCTTCGCCTGTGCGTCGACCGACGCCGCGCGGAGCTGTCCGCCGACCGGGCGCGGCAGCCTGTCCTCCGGCGCGTCGAGCAGCTGCTCGATCGCCTTTTCCATCTCGTCCGGCAGCTTGAAGCCGTCCGCGCCGAAGAATTTGACGCCGTTGTCCTCGGCTGGATTGTGCGATGCCGAGATCATGATCCCTGCCCGCGCACCGAGGTGCCTGGTGAGGTACGCGACGACCGGCGTCGTCACGACGCCGAGATGGATGACGGAAGCACCGATAGAAGAGAGCCCAGCGACGATCGCCGCCTCCAGCATCGGGCCGGAGACGCGCGTATCGCGCCCGACGACGAAGGTCGCGCCGCTCCCCTCGCCCGCCAGCGCGTGGCCGCCGCAGCGACCGAGCCGGAAGGCGAGCTCTGGCGTCAATTCCAAGTTTGCGATACCGCGTACGCCGTCGGTGCCGAAGTATTTTCCCATGTAGTTCCACCTCTCCTCGAGGCCTCCGCGCGCCGGGCAAGCTCGCCCATCAGCACCCTCGCTGCGCGGGCGAGCTTGCCCGGCGCGCGCGCGACTCCCCTGCTGGATCGATCATCCAGCGTAGGCGCGCTGGCCTCTTGCCCCTGCCTTGAGCAACGGCCGTGCCGCGTGTCGATGTCGAGGGCGCTCGTCGCGCGCCAAGCCGGATCGGAGCGCCAACGCGCCCGCATTCCGCGCGAGCCGCTGCGAGCCGCTGCGAGCCGCTGCGAGCCGCTCAAACGAGCGCCAGGCGGCGAGCAACGGTTGGCGCGGTCACGCAATGCCGCCTTGCGCGGCGTCCGCGGTCATGCCCGCCTGTCCGGCGCGCGGCCAGGTCGAGGCGCGGTCCTCGCCGGAATGCGCGGCGTGGCATGACGGATGCACGCGCCCTCGGACGAACAGCGGTCCATCGCTTCACGGGGCGTCCTGTGAGGCGCTGAGGCGCCTCCTCGTCATCGGGTGCAAACCATGTGTGGAATCGTTGGCTACGTGGGTTATCGCGACGCAAAGGAAGTGCTCCTCGACAAGCTCGCCCGGATCGAGTACCGCGGCCATGACGGCGCGGGCCTCGCGATTCGCACGGTGACGGGCATCGAGGTCTACAAGAAGGGCGGGCCGCTCGCCGGCCTCGCGGGAGAGCTGAAGCTGCGCTCGGTCCGCGGGATGCTCGGCCTCGGTCACACCCGGTGGGCGACGCACGGCGCGCCCGACGACCGCAACGCTCACCCTCACGCCAGTGAGGATGGGGCCATCGTCGTCAGCCATAACGGGATCATCGAGAACTACCGCCCGCTCAAGGATCGGCTCGCCGCCCAGGGCCACGCGTTCCGCTCCGAGACCGACTCCGAGGTCCTCGCGCACCTCATCGCGGAGAAGTACCGGGGAGATCTCGCGGGCGCGGTCCGCGCGGCCCTCGCGGAGGTGCGCGGCGCGTACGCCGTCGTCGTCGCGCACGCCGAGCACGAGGAGATCGTCGCGGCCCGCAGCGTCAGCCCCCTCGTGATCGGCGTCGGCGACGGCGAGATGTTCCTCGCGTCAGACGTGCTGGCGCTGCTCCCTTACACGCGCCGCGTGGTGTTCCTGCAGGACGGCGATCTCGTCGTCCTGCGCAGCCAGGGCTACGACGTCACGGATCTCGGGGGAGGGCCGCGCGCGCGCCCCCCCACCCTCGTCGACTGGAGCGCCGAGGCCGCCGAGAAGGGCGACTGCGATACGTTCATGCTCAAGGAGATCCACGAGCAGCCCCGGGTCGTCGAGCACACCATCGCGGGCGGCCTGCGCGGCGGCGCCGGAGAGGCGCGGCTCGACCTGCGCCTCGACCCTTCCTCGATCGATCGCGTCCAGATCATCGGATGCGGCACCGCGTACCACGCTGGCCTCGTCGGTGAGCACCTCATCGAGCGGCTCGCCCGGGTGCCGGTCGAGGTCGACATCGCGAGCGAGTACCGGTATCGCCAGCCGATCGTCGACGAGCGGACGCTGGTGATCGCCATCAGCCAATCCGGCGAGACCATGGATACCATCGAGGCCCTCCGCGAGGCGAAGCGGCTCGGCGCGAGGACGCTCGGCATCATCAATGTCCAGGGGAGCAGCATGACCCGCGAGGCGCACGAGGTCCTCTACGTCCACGCCGGGCCGGAGATCGGCGTCGCCAGCACCAAGGCGTACACCGCCCAGCTCAGCGCGCTGCTCCTGTTCGCGCTCTGGCTCGGCCGCGCGCGTGGGGCCCTGAGCCCCGCGCGCGCGGCCGAGCTCTCCGCCGAGCTCCGCGACCTGCCGAGCGTCGTCGACGAGGCGCTCGACGAGGCGCGCGTCGCGGAGATCGAGCGGATCGCCGCCAAATACAGGGACGCCCGCGGCTGGCTGTTCCTGGGGCGCGGCGTGAACGCCCCGAGCGCGTTCGAAGGCGCCCTCAAGCTGAAGGAGCTGAGCTACGTCTACGCCGAAGCGCACGCCGCCGGAGAGATGAAGCACGGCCCGATCTCGATCATCGACGAGGGCCTCCCCGTGGTCGTCATCGCGACCGAGTGCCCCCTCCTCGAGAAGGTCCTCAGCAACATCCAGGAGGTCAGGGCGCGATCCGGGAGGATCATCGCCCTCGTCAGCGATGGAGACGCGGAGGCGGCCCGCCACGCGGACGACGTGATCCGGGTCCCTCGCACGGACGAGCTGCTGAGCCCCGTGGTGAACGCCGTGGCTCTGCAGCTCCTCGCATACCATGTCGCGTCCCTCCTCGGGAGGGACGTCGACAAACCTCGCAACCTGGCCAAGAGCGTCACGGTCGAGTGAGGCGATAACCCCAACCTGGCCGCGCGCGCGAGGCGAGGCGATCGCGCCGAGGGGCAGCGCCGCGCCGCCCGCGGGCCAGCATCGAATGAACCAAGCACAGAGACCGAGAGATGGAAAAACTCCTCAGGAAGATTGAGCGCCGAGAGGCAAACGTGGTTGTGGTGGGCGTGGGCTACGTCGGCTTGCCGCTCGCGGTCGAGCTCGCCAGGGCGGGCTTCGCCGTGACGGGCTATGACAAGGACCCCGAAAAGGTGCGCCGGCTCGGCCGCGCCGAATCGTACATCGACGATATCCGCTCCGCGGAGCTCGAGCCGCTCGTCGACGCCGGGAAGCTCACGGCGTCCGCCGATCTGGGCGTCCTCAGCGCCGCGGACGCCGTCGTCGTCTGCGTGCCGACGCCGCTGAGCAAGAACAAGGATCCGGACATGAGCTTCGTCACCCAGGCGATGGAGGAGATCGCGGCGCGGCAGCACGCCGAGATGCTCATCGTGCTGGAGTCGACGACCTACCCGGGCACGACGCGCGAGGTGCTCGCGCCCACGCTGACGCGCGGGATCTACGAACTCGGCAAGGACGTGTTCGTCGCCTTCAGCCCCGAGCGCGTGGATCCGGGCAATGCGCAGTGGAAGACGCGCAACACGCCCAAGGTCATCGGCGGAATGACGCCGGCGTGCCTCGCCGTGGGGAGGGCCCTCTATGGGGCGATCATCGACACGCTCGTGCCGGTCGGCAGCACCGACACGGCCGAGATGGTCAAGCTCTTCGAAAACACGTTCCGCGCCGTGAATATCGGCCTCGTGAACGAGGTCGCGCTGATGTCGCGGCGGCTCGGCGTCGACGTGTGGGAGGTGATCCGCGCGGCGGCGACCAAGCCCTTCGGCTTCATGCCCTTCTATCCGGGGCCAGGGCTCGGGGGGCACTGCATTCCCATCGATCCGCTCTATCTGTCCTGGCGCATGCGCGGGCTCAAGTACCAGGCGCGCTTCATCGACGTCGCGGACAGCATCAACAGCGCGATGCCGGGCGAGGTCGTCTCCCTGGTGCACGAGTCGCTGAACCGGCGCAGGGTGCCGGCGAACGGCGCGAAGGTGCTCGTCTCGGGCGTGGCCTACAAGAAGGACGTCGCCGATTACCGCGAGTCGCCGGCGATCGACGTGATCCACGGCCTGCGCAGCCTGGGGGCCGAGGTCGACTACGTCGATCGGCACGTGCCCGAGGTCCGCGAGCACGGGCTGGAGCTGAGGAGCGTATGCCCGAGCGTCGACTACGGACGCTATGACGCGGTGGTGGTGGTGACCGACCACTCTGACACCGACTATGCCCGGATGCTCTCGGAGTCGAAGCTCATCGTCGACACGCGCGACGCGCTGCGGACGCTGGACGGGGACAAGTCCAAGGTGGTGCGCCTGTAGGCCGGGGCGAGCCCCAGCGGGTCTCCCAGGAGGTCGACGAGCGGCCCTCCCCGCGGACGCTCAGCGCCGCGACTCCCTCCGCGCGGGGCCCTGCATGCAGTGGACCAGGGCGTCACGGAGGTTCGCGAGCGTGTGGATCCTCGAGAGATCCACGCCGAGCGACACGATGGTCTGCGCCACCTCGGGCCGGATGCCCACCACGATCCCGCGCACCCCGAGGAGCTCGACGGCGCGGACGAGCCTCACGATGTGATCGCCCGTGCGGTGGTCGATGCCGTCGGCGCCGGTCAGGTCGATGATGGCCGAGCCGCAGCGGGTGCGCATGATCGCCTGGAGCAGCACCTCCATCATCTGCTCGGCGCGGCGCTCGTCGACGGACCCGAACACCGGCATGGTGATCACGCCCTCCCAGACCTCGATGATCGGCGTCGAGAGCTGGCGGATCGCCTCCTGCTGCCGCTCGATGATGTCGAGCTTGTCGAGGAGCACCGCCTCCGCCCGCTTGCGCGCCGTGATGTCGCTGAGCGAGCCCGCCATGCGCGTCGCCCTCCCCTGCTCGTCCCAGAGCGCCTGCCCGCGCGAGCAGAGCCAGCGCAGCTCGCCCGCGGCGGTGCGGCGCCGGAACTCCACGTCGTACGGCGCGCGCCGCTCCAGGTGACCGCGGAGCGCGGCCGCCACCCGATCCCTGTCCTCCCCGTCGACGAGGCCCAGGAAGGACTCGATAGAATCGCCGAGCTCGCCGTCCTGGCAGCCGAGGACGTCCTTGAAACGATCGGAGTAATAGGCGCCCCCGCCGGCCAGGTTCCAGTCCCAGAGCCCGTCGCGCGAGCCCTGCACGGCCAGGGCGAACCGCTCCTCGCTCTCCTTGAGCGCGATCTCGGCGCGCCGGCGCTCCGCCCGCTCCGCCACGTCGCGCAGCGAGCGCTCGATCGCGGGCGCCAGGCGCCTGAGCTCGCCCTTCAATACGTAATCGTTCGCGCCCGACCGCATGACCTCGGCGACGGTCGTCTCACCGATGCTGCCCGAGACGATGATGAAGGGCAGATCCAGCCCGCGCTCCTTGACCATGCGCAGCGCCGCCAGCGAGTCGAACCGGGGCATGCTGTGATCGCAGAGCACGACGTCGTACGCCTGCCGCGAGAGCGCCTCGGTCATCCCCTCGGGCGTGTGCACCCGCACGTGCGACGGGTCGTAGCTCCCCCGCTTGAGCTCGCGCAGGATCAGCCGCGCGTCTTGCTCGGAGTCCTCGACCAGGAGGACGCGCAGCGGCGTGCCCATCTAGGACGCGCTCCCCGGCCGCGGGACCGCGTTCATCCGACGTTTGTCGCGACCCGCGCGAGCGTCCCGCGCGTTGCCATCGACGAGGGGGTTCGTTCCGTGGTTCATGGCGCTCCTCGCGAACAGATGAGATCCCGGCCTAGAGCGTGAAATAAAACGTCGCTCCCTCGTCGACGGCGCCCTCGGCCCAGATGCGGCCTCCATGGCGCTCGACGATGCGATGTACGGTCGCGAGGCCGACGCCGGTCCCCGCGAACTCCTCCTCGGTGTGCAGGCGCTGGAACGCGCCGAACAGCTTCGCGGCGTACCTCATGTCGAACCCGGCCCCGTTGTCGCGCACGAAGTACGTCGCGCGCCCGCCCCGCGGCTCCTCCTGCCCGCCCTCCAGCTGCCCGAGCTCGATCCGCGCGCCCGCCCGCTTGCTCGTGAACTTCCACGCGTTGCCGAGCAGGTTCTCCAGCACGATCCTGAGCAGCTGAGGGTCGCCGTCCGCCGCCACCCCCTCCGCCACGACGCACTCCACGGCGCGATCCGGCTCAGGCCGCTGCAGCGCGGCGAGCACCTCGCGCCCGAGCGCGCTCATGTCGACGCGCTCGCGCTGCATCTCGGCGCGCGTCACGCGCGACAGCCTGAGCATGTCATCGATGAGCTCCGACATCCGCTGGCTCCCCCGCCGCACCTGCGAGAGCAAGTCGCGTGCCTCCTCGTCGAGCTTGTCGCCGTAATCCTCGATCAGCGCGAGGCTGAACCCGTCGATGACCCGGAGCGGCGCGCGCAGGTCGTGCGAGACGGAGTGGCTGAACGCCTCCAGCTCCTTGTTGGCCACCCGCAGCTGCGCCGTCCGCTGGTGGATCCGGAGCTCCAGCTCGCTGTTGAGCTCCCGGAGCGCCTCCTCCGCCCGCCGGCGCTCGGCGTTCTCCCTCGACAGCTCCGCGTAGAGCCGCGCGTTCTCCAGCGAGCTCGCGGCCTGCGACGCGAGGAGATCCAGCGTCAGCGCCCGCTCCGGCGTGAACGCGCCGGCGGTCAGGTTGTTCTCCAGGTAAAGGAGACCCACGAGCGCGGCCTGCCGCAGGAGCGGGATGCACAGCACCGACTTCGGCCGGTTCAGCCGCATGTACTCGTCGTCCGCGAACCGCGGCTCGCCCGCCGCATAGTCGAGCACGACGCGCTCTCTCGCCCTCCGGACATGCCCGAGCAGCGTCATGGGCGCGGCCGACGAAGGCAGCGGCGCTGCGGGGTTGCAGACGCTCACCACCGTGCCGGCGGCGGACGCCTCCGCCTCGAGGAGCAGCGTCCCCGCCTGATCCCGGAGCAGGTACCCCTTCTCGGCGCCCGCGTTCTCGATCGTGATCCTCATGAGCTTCTGGAGCAATCGCTCCAGGTCGATCTCGTCGGACAGCGCCTGGGACGCCTTGATGACCGCCATCAGATCGATCGCCGACGGCCCCGCCGGCAGCCCGAGCCGCTCCGGCGCCGAGGGCGGGCGCGCGGCCAGGAGGGCGCCGTATCGACCCTCGAGCTGCGCCACCTTCGCGGACGCGCCCCACGCGCGGTAGCACCGGTGGGCCTCGATCATGTAGACGCCGGCGACCTTCTCGCGGCCGAGGCCGAGATAGAACCTGGCCGCGAGCTCGCTCGCGAGCGCCTCGTCGTGCACGAAGCGGTTCGTCTTCGCTGCCTGGATCGACCGATCGTAAAGGTCCATCGCCTCGATCAGGCGCCCGGCGGCGCGCGCCTCCTCCGCCTCGATCAGGAGGCGCTTGTGCTCGAAATTCTCGGGGCAGCCCGCGGCGTACGAGAAGACCTTGCCCCGGTAGCGGGCGAGCATGCCGCCGAGCGGCTCCCGGGCCGCCTGCGCCGGGGGCAACGCGAGGATCGCGAGGCACAGGTGGAACGCCATGTCGACCGACAGGATGAGGCCCGCGCTCCCGCCGATCGTCTGGTCGGCGATGCGCCCCATCTCGATCGCGCCGGCGTAGTCCTCGGCGAGCAGCGCCAGCCGGAGCTTGGCCGCGGCGTACCAGCACAGCGTGCTCACGAGCTCTGGCGCCATGATGCTGTCCACGAAGGCCGGCTCGTCCAGCGTCTCGTCCCCGATGGAGTGGAGCCCCGCCGTGCGCCCCCGGAGGCAGGCGACGAGCTGCCGCCCGATCGTCACGTTCGCCGTGCTCGCCGCGTTGTACGTCTGCCGCACCAGGAGGAGGAGCTTCTCTATCTCCTCGCCGACGGCGCCGAGCTCGTCGCCCAGGGCGATCCGCGTCCAGACGATGTTCGAGAGGGTATACGACAGATAGTTCAGGTCGCCCGACTCTGGCCCTGCGCGCATGGCGCGCCGGGCATGCTCGAGCGACAGACGGAGCGACTTCTTGCAGAAGCTCACGTTGAGCGCGAACATGTAGTGAAGCCGGCACTTGATGGAGATGTTGTTGTATCTCTCGTTGAGATCCAGCGCGAGCTGGCCGAACTCGTGGGCCGCGTCGTACTCGCCGCGCGTGGCCAGCACGAAGCCGTAGGTCAGGTATCCGAAGGCGGCCTCCTCCGAGTGCCCGTGCTTGAGGGAGATGTTCGCCGGCATCACGCAGACGAGCGCGAGCAGCACGGGGTTGATGATGAACGCCACCCCCCACAGGTTCGCCAGGATCTTGAGCGCGATGAGCTGCTCGGGATCGGTCATCGACGGCGCGTCGACGAGCTCGCGGATCCGGCGCCCGCCGAGGTTCGCGCGCACCGCCGCGAGCTCCGCCTCGAGCGCGGCCTGACACTCGTCCTGCGCCTCCGGCACGCGGATGCCGAGGAGCGCGAGCGCGGCGCGCCCGACGTCCATGGCCTGGACGTACCGGATCTGCATGCAGTAGAGGACGACCCGCAGGTTGAGGATCTGCGCTCGTTCGAGCGTCGATCGAGCCCGGCGCAGGATGACGTCGAAGAGCGCCTCCGCCTCCTCGTGGCGGCCGACCAGGTACTCGCACTCGGCGAGCTCGGCGGACAGCTCGAACGTCGTCGCGTACTCGTCGCCCCACCCCGCCTCGCCGAGCAGCGCGGCGCCTGCGCGGAAGTACCCGACGGAGGTCTGAAACGCGGTCGCGGCCTTCGCCCGCTTGCCGGCCGCGAGGTTCAGCCGCGCGACGTCCACCTGCTCGCCGCGCTCGGCGATCAGCGCGGCGCCAAGGTTCGTGTGGTGGACGATCTGGAACACGTCCTCCACGTGCCCCTCGTCCGCGCGAGACCGCCTGAGCAGCCTGCCGATCTGCAGGTGGACCTCCTGCCGGCGGTCCTCCTCGATCATCGAGTAAGCGGCCTGCTGGACGCGGTCGTGCAAGAACTTGTACGAGATCCGGAGCGCCTCGACGTCGTGCTGGTCCTCGACCTCCTCTCCCCTGGGCGCGTGGAGGAAGCGGTACTCGGACGTGAGCGGCACGACGTACCCTTCGCGGAGCGCCTCCCACAGATCGGCGGCCGTCGCGGCGGGCGTCTTCTCGTGGATGATCGCCAGCGTCCTCAGCTCGAACTGGTGGCCCATGCACGCGGCGAGCTTCAGGATGCGCTGCGTGCCGGGCGCGAGCTTCCGGATCTTGCCGACCATGAGGACGACCACGTTGTCCGTGATGTCCGCCTGCTGGATGCGCGCGAGATCCCACTCCCACGCTCCGGTCCCCGCGTTGAAGCCGATCAGCTTGTCCCGGTGGAGCGCCCCGAGGAGCTGGCTCATGAAGAACGGGTTGCCCTGCGTCTTCTCGGAGACGATCGCGGCGAGGGGCGCCACCCGGTCCGTGTCGGTGACGAAGGTGTCGGCGATGATCTGGGCGACGGTCGGCGGCGCGAGCGGCCTGAGCGTGATCTCGCCGAGCTTCGCCCCCGCCTTCCTGATCTCCTCGACCGTCAGCGCGAGCGGGTGGGCCGGGCCGACCTCGTTGTCGCGGTACGCCCCGAGGACGAGGAGGTACGCGTTCTCCGGGTTCGCGAGGACGGCCTGGAGCAGCCGGAGCGACGCCGCGTCGGCCCACTGCAGGTCGTCGAGGAAGAGCACCAGCGGGCGCTCCCTCGTGGCGAAGACCCGCAGGAAGCTCTGGAAGACGATGACGAACCGGTTCTGCGCCTCGGTGGGCCCGAGCTCCGGCACGCCCGGCTGCGGCCCCAGGACGGCCGAGAGCTCCGGGATGAGGTCGATCATGAGCTGCGCGTTCGGCCCGAGCGCGGCGAGCAGCCGCTCCTTCAGGCCCGCGAGCTCCTCGTCGGAGCCCTGGAGGTGCCCCCGGAGGAGGTCCCGGAAGGCGTTCGCGATCGGCGCGTACGGGACGCTCCGGTTCAGGAGATCGAACTTGCCCGAGATGAACGCGCCGCCCCGCGCCGCGATCGGCTTGTGGACCTCGTTGACCAGCACCGATTTGCCGATGCCCGAGAAGCCGGCGACCAGGAGCAGCTCGACGCCCCCCTGGCCCACGCGATCGAACGCGAGCAGGAGATCCCTTGTCTCGGCCTCGCGGCCGTAGAGCCGCTGGGGGATGTGGAGCTCGCCGGAGAGGTCGCGCTGGCCCAGCGGGAAGGGCGCGACCGCGCCGCTCGCCTCGAGCTGCGAGAGGCACTCGCGCAGATCGACCGCGAGCCCGAAGGCGCCCTGGTAGCGGTCCTCCGCGGCCTTCGCGAGGAGCTTCGTCACGATGTCCGAGACCACCCTCGGGACCTCGGGCGCGACCTCGTGAGGCGGCGCGGGCCTCCTCGCGATGTGGCTGTGCACGATCTCCATCGGGTCCGACGACGGGAACGGCAGGCGGCCCGTGAGCGCCTCGTACATCACGACGCCGAGCGAGTAGAGGTCGGTCCGGTGATCGAGGGTGCGATTCATCCGGCCGGTCTGCTCCGGCGACATATAGGCGAGGCTCACCTCGATCGCGTCAGGGCTCTGCGCCGGCTGGATCTCCTGGGACAGGCGCGTCGCGACGCTGAGGTCGCTCAGCCTCGCCGCGCCCGTGCGCACGTTGACGAGGATGTTCCTGGGGTTGATGTCCTTGTGGATGACGTGCCGGCGATGGAGCGCGTCCAGGGTCTCCGCGACGGAGGCCGCGATCCTGAGCGCCGTCCGGAGGTCGAGCCGCTGCGCCTTGAGGACGTCGTGGAGCGCCTGCCCGCCGAGATCCTCCATGACGAGGGCGAGGCCGCCCTCGTGCCGCTCGAGGCCGTACGCCGTGACGACCCCGGGCAGCCCGAGGTCGCGCATCATCATGTATTCGTAGCGGAGCTTCGCGACCTCTCGAGGGCTCTCGTGGGAGCGTTTGAGGAGCTTCACCGAGATCGGCGCATGATCGGAATTCCGGTAGCCGCGGTAGAGAGCGGTATCCAGACCCGATTGGATCTCCTCCGTGATTGTGAATCGGCTCACACAAACCTCCCGCGCCCGCGATCGAGCCCGGCTCGAAGCTGCCCGTGCGCCGGAGGCCGATGTAGCATCCCCCGAGCGAAGACATCACCCAGGCCCACAGACACTACAGGCGGCCACGAGCGCGTGGCGGCGTCCGAACCGGCAGGACCAAGGCCCCCCTGGTCAGGACACCATACTATTCCGGTTGTCCGGGCTCAAACAAGTGGGAATGCGAACATTCCGAGCGGTGCCCGTCATGAGGTCGTGTCGGCGCATGAAGGCACACCGTCCGGCGGCGCCGCAGCGGCTGAGCACGCCGCGCGAAGGGCCTACAGCGGCTCGAGGAAGCGCTGGTGCACGTACTTGGCGATCTTCTTGCCGGTCCTGGCCCCGACCTCGCCCGAGCCGCGGTAGTGGATGCCCCCCCAGACGCGGGCGTTGATCACCCCCTCGACGGCGTCCTTGAGGGAGTCGAACACGATGTCTCCGCACGTGTTCGTCCCGACGAGCGGCTCATCCAGGTCGCCGCCGCCGAAGAACTCCATCAGCGCATACAGCGTCGCGCCGCTCACCATCGGGTGGCCGGCGGGGTATTCTTGGTTCGGCGAGGTGGTCATGAGCGGCCTCCAGTCCGAGCCCGGATGGTAGTAGTTGATCGAGGTGATCGGCCGCCAGAAGTTGTAGTGATTCTTGCTGTTCACGTTGGAGATCATCGCGTCGGCCTGGGTGAGCATCGCGAGCGCGAACACCCGCGCGGCCTCGTAGTTGTCCAGCTCGAAGTCCGAGACGAGCTGGCGGGTGAACGCGTACGTGCCGCTGAAGACGAACCCGTCGCAGGCCTCCCACCAGAGGGCCTCGAAGGCCTGCTGCGGGGTGCGCACGGCGCTGTCCACGGCACCGTAGGCGCGGGTCTCCTCCATGTCCCTGCGGAACGCGCCGTTCTTGGGGCGGGGCGGCGGCGGGGGCAGGAACTGGTCGTTGTCGCGCATCGTCCAGGGGGTCATGTCCCCCCACCAGAAGAAGAACGGCTGCGACGTGCCGGGGAACGTGTCGGCCGGGTCGAGCATGACGTACTCCCCCGGCAGGCCGGTCATCGGGTCGTCGTCGCCGTCGTTGTCGGGCCACACGAACTCGAGATCATCCGGGTTGTTCCACCCGTCGCCGAGGCGCTCGTTCCACAGGTTGATCGCCGCCGCCTCGCCGATCCGGATGCCCTCCTCCTTCTCGGGGCCGTCGGGGATCGCCGAGAGCTGCGCGTCGTAGACGGCCTCCACCATCGGCAAGAGGTCCTGGAGGCCGGGGTTCGCGAACTCCGGCGGGAGGCTCTGGTTCGAGTAGAAATCGATGTACGTCGCCAGCATCGTCCGCCCCGCCGCGGCCAGGGCCGCCTCGGGGGAGGCGGGCCCCTCGGCGTCCACGGGCGGCAGGTAGGTCTCATAGCGCGCGGTCTCGGGGATCGCGTTGAGCGCGTCGTGAATGGAGACGTGCAGGAGCGCCGAGAGCCTCGACGCCATGAAGAACCCCGTCAGCGGCTCCATCTGCGCCATCACCGTGTTCCAGTCGCGGACCTCCTGGTTGGCTCTGGCGTCCCCGGACCACACGATCGCGGCGACCGACATCGCCGCCGAGAGCAGCCCCTTCCATCGACGCCCTCCCATGCCGGTGTTGTGTGGGGTACACGCGTCCTTTTGGTCATGTCCGGACAACAGCATCGAACACCCCCTGGCAAGATCAGGTGATTCATCGCACACGACGTGTGCGCCCCCCGATCCTGTGCATACGATGTCCGTCGCGACCTGTAAATTCAATCCACGACGTTTTTGAGCTCTCTTTGCATCCTCGCGGGCGCGCGCTGTCCCCGCAATCGAGCGGGTGCGCGCACACGCGCGCACCACCTGCGCGGGCGCACGCTGCATTCCGGTGCTGGACGAGGCGCCGCGCGCTGCGGCGCCTGCGGGCTCTCTCCGGGGGAATCGATGCCGAAGGGGGGTTGCGCAGCGCCGCGCGCAATGGGCGAGCGCTCGCGTGATCAGCGCGGGGAGACCCGGTTGCGCGGCGATCCGGCCCGGCGCGTCACTGCGCCAGGTACGCCTCCACCTCCGCGGCGCGCCCCTTGGCGTGGGCGATCAGCGTGGCGAGGCCGTTGTCGAAGTCCGCGGGCGACGCGAGGTGCGTGTGCCCCTCGATCTCGCCCTCCGGCCCGACGACGTACGGCGCGATGAGCTCGTGCGCCGCCTTGAACCACGCCTCGGCCGCGGCCGGCTCGTACTCCACCTCCGCGGCCTGCTTCACGTAGTCGCGGTAGATCTCGAGGTAGACCGGGTCGTCGAGCAGGTAACGGATGAGCGGCCACTGCTCGGTCACCTGGGACATGTCGAGGGGCAGCGCCGGCATCGGGGTCACTCCTCCCGCGTCGCTATCGATGAACGCGAACGTGTGGTCCCACGGGATCCACGTGAATTGCCCGCCCTTGTTCGGGTCCGAGTAGAGGTAGTAGTTGTGCGGCAGGCGGCCGTACACGTCCCAGTCCTCGATCACCGTGTTGAGCGCCAGCCAGTGGAGGAAGCCGTCGACGTCGAGGCGCGCCTCGAGCCCCGCGCGCCAGGCGGCGGCGTCGGTCCTGTCGGCGTGCAGCGCGTCGAACAGCGCGCGCGCGTCCGAGAAATCGGCCTCTTCCTCGTGGTTCTCCTTGACGAGGGTCTCGGGATCCCAGGTCTCCCACCGCGCGCCGGTGCCATCGGGCTTGTAGACATTGCCCTCGTGGCCGCCGAAGTGCCTGTCGAGGAACGAGTCGTCCGACGGGACCTCGATCCCGGTGTACAGCCCGAAGTAGACCGGCCCCTCCCCGTGATCGATGAAGACCCGGTAGAACGCGGTCGCGGGCGCGGGGATCCCCGCCTTGGCGAAGATGTCGGTGCCGAGCTTCTCGCGCAGGAGCGACGGATCCAGGTAGCTGCTGGTGAACGCCAGCCCGTCGAACCCGTAGAAGCGCTGGTTCTTTGTCTCGGGATAGTCATCCTCGAACCGGTCGAAGTTGAGGCGCAGCGGCAGCTTCCAGTTCCCCGCCCCCCACGGCAGGAGCAGGCTGGCGTTGCCCCGGAGGCGGATCCCGACGTGCTCCCATTTCCGATCCTCGGTGGCGACGTCGCACTCGACGTAGACCGGCGAGCGCGGGATGAGGTCGACGCTGCTGATGAGCCCGGGGTCGCCGCCCACCCCTCCCGGCCCGGAAGGCCAGCAGGCGAGGCCGACCTCTTCCTCGGTGCACGTCCCCGGGGTCGGGGTCCCGAAGATGTCGACCGTGCAGGGGTCGGACGCCGCGAGATCGTTGCAGGCGTCGACCCACTCCTGCGGCGGCTCGAACTCGTCGGGATCCTGCGGCTTCGGCTGGCAGGTCAGGCCGCCGGGGAGCTCCCCGCACGTCCCCTCGGCGGGGGACCCGAAGAGATCGACCGTGCACGCGTCGCCGGCCACGAGCCCGTTGCAGGCGTCGACCCACTCCTGCGGCGGCTCGAAGGTGCCGGGGCCCTGCGCGCCGAACTCGCCGATCATCGACGTCATATCGTCGATCATCTCCTGCCACTTCTCGGGCGCGATGGTGATGTCGATGCGGGGGACCCGGTCCTGCGGGAACGCGAGGTCGTAATCGGGCTCCTCCTTGGCGCTGCCGCCCGCGCCGCCGTCTCCGCCGGCGCCGTCGCCGCCCGTGCCGTCCCCGCCCGTGCCGTCCCCGCCCGTGCCGTCCCCGCCCGTGCTGGTCGTGCCGGTTCCACCGCCGCTCGCGCCGGTCCCGGACGCGCCGGGATCCTCGGAGCCGCCGCAGCCCACGAGGGGAGTGGCGGCCAGCGCGGCGAAAGGCAAGAGATAACGCAGACTCCGTAGGTTCATCAATCGCTCCTCAGCTCGGCGGTCCGAGGCAATATTATGTCAATCGTGCTTCGATCGCGTGACAAATACGTCCGCCGACAGCCCTGGGAGCCGGCCCGGGAGCGACGAGAGCGGATAGTTTCAGTCAGGGTGAGGTGGAGCTCTCTACAGAAGCCGAGGTGGAATTTTCCACGTGGGGTGAGCTGGGCGTTTCGCGTGGCACGACGGCGGCGCGGGCGCTCGCTCGCAGCAGCGCAGCGCACGCGCCGGCCAACGCGACCGGCACGCCCGCCGCGTTGGCGATCCGGGGTCGAGTCGGGGCGAGATGCACGCTGTGCATCCCGCGCATGCCGCCTTCGCATTGGAAGGGCGGCGCCCCGCGACCTACATGCCTCAGCACGCCGCCGCGCCGCGCACGAGCGCAGCGCGACACGGCGCAACCCGGAGATCACGAAGATGGCTTGGTTGGACGTCATCCATCGGAATTCCGCCTGCAGCGACGCAGGACGGCGAGATCTTGCTATGACAATGCGGCCGGCGACGGCTCCGCGAGGGCTGCTCTGCGCCGGCCTGCTCGGCGCGCTGCTCGGCGGCTGCGGCGGCGACCCCGCGCCCCTCGAGACGACCGGATCCAGCGATGTGCTGTCGGGCCAGGAGGCGCTCGTCGCGGGCGACCTCACGGGGCTGGAGCACGCGTGGGAGACGGTCCCGAGCGTGGTGCGCAGCGACGGATCCGAGGAGTTCGTGCTGGAGGTCGACCCCGTGGACGACGTGGTGAGCGTCGAGCTCACCGGGCTCGAGTTCCGGATCGAGGGCCCGAGCGACCTGACGTTGCGCGACGACGGCGTGGGCGCCGATCGCGTCGCCGGAGACGGCATCTTCACGGTCGGGCCGTTCCGCTTCGACCCCACGCCGTCGATCCCGCTGCCCGCTCATTACGAGTCGAGCCCGGACAGCCCGGCTGGCCTCTATGCCGTGGAGCTCGGGAACCTGGTGATGACGAAGGCGACGGGAGAGACCGTCGAGTTCTTCGTCCGCCCCCAGGTCGGCGCGCTCGCGCCGAGCGTGCCCGTCGCGCCGCGGCGGGTCCTGAGCCCGAAGTTCCGCGCGGCGTCGCACCTCGTCGAGGTGCGGGACGGGCGCGGCGACAGCCAGCGGTTTCTGCGCGGCGCGGGCGGCGACGCCGCCGGCATGCTCTCGGACATGTACGAGGTGGTGCCGGACGTCTTCGACTTCGCGGTGCTCTCGGCCACGTCGCACCTCGAGCGGCCGGGCAGCGTGAGCAACGGCAACTCGGGCGTCCACTCCGCCGTGAAGATCGACTACACCGGGATCGGGCGCGATCCGGTCGACTACTCCCAATCGTATTACAGCCGCCGCCTCAAGGGCGTCGCCGCGCTCGACAACCTGCGCCGGGGCTGGCTGAGCAGCAACTTCGTGCACGAGCTCCTCCACCAGTGGGGCGCTTACCTCCCTTCCGGTTTCGGGATGACCGACGGCTTCCATTACCTGCCGACCACCAGCGCGGCCAGCCTGCTCGGCGGGATGGAGTGGATCGACAACGGAAACGGCACCTTCACCCTCGACTGCGACAGCAACGGTCGCGGCGGGGCGACCACCGCCTCGCCGCTCGATCTCTACATGATGGGGCTCATCCCGGGGAGCCAGGTCCCGCCGCTCCGCAGGCACGGCGGCGGCCTCTTCGACTACTGCGACACGGTGATCCCCTCGGTCCAGGCCACCGTGACGATCGCGCAGATCCAGGCGCAGCTCGGCGTGCGGACCCCGGGGCCGGCGACGGCGCAGCGCGACTTCCACATCGCGTTCGTCGTGGAGGCGCACGGCCGCGATCTCACCGACAGCGAGCTCACCTTCTTCAACACGCTGGCGGAGTTCGCGACCCGGCCGGTCCCGGCGGGGCAGCCGAACCCGAGGCTCGACAGCAACTGGGTGCCGATCACACGCTATTTCGGCAACGGCACGACCTGGCGCACCGACATCCCCGACATCCCGGCCAACCCCGGGGCCGTCACGGCGAACATCCAGCTGAACGCCGACTGGGCGACCGGCTACTGCGCCAACGTCACCGTGACCAACGGGCGCAGGTTCGGTATCTGGGGGTGGGAGGCGGTCATCGACCTCGGGCAGTCGACGGTCAACTCGAGCTGGAACGCCAGCTTCGGCTTCGACGGGAGCGAGATGACCGCCACGAGCACGCAGTCGAGCGGACTGCTCGACACCGGCGCGTCGACGTCGTTCGGGTTCTGCGCCAACAAGACCGGGGCGGCGTGGCAGCCCCAGGTCGTCAGCGCCAGGCAGCTGTGACGCGCAGCGCAGCCGCCCGCCGGCGCGAGGCCCCGCGGCGGCGGCTGCGCTAAGCTCCTCCGCGATGCCCGCGCTCATCCACCGTCCCGGACCGCCGCTCGACGACTTCGTCGACTGCTTCTGGCTGTGGGACGGCTACACGGCGCCCGCGCCCAGGGAGCGCGCGCTCCCGTCCGGCACGCTCGATATCATCATCAACCTGCGCGAGGATCGCCTCCGCATCTTCGATCGCGACGATCCCGAGTCGTTCGAGCGGTTCCCCGGGATCATGATCTCCGGCGCGCACGCGGGGCACTTCGTCATCGACACCGCGCCGGGCGCGTCGGTGATGGGCGTGCATTTCAAGCCAGGCGGCGCGTTCCCCTTCCTGGGGGTCCCGGCCGGAGATCTCGAGGGGAGGCACGCGGCGCTCGACGCGCTCTGGGGCGCGAGCGCGGCCCGGCTCCGCGAACGCCTGCTCGAGGCCCGGGGCGCGGCGGATCGCTTCTCCGCGCTCGAGGGCGCCCTCCGCGCCAGGGCCACGCGGCCTCTCCGCCGGCACGGCGCCGTGGCGCTCGCGCTGCGCGCCTTCGAGGATCCCACGCTCCGCGCCGTCGCCGAGGTCAACGCGCGCACCGGGCTCTCGCCGAAGCGCCTCATCGCGCTCTTCCACGACGAGGTCGGGCTCGGCCCCAAGGCGTTCTGGCGTGTCCGCCGGTTCCAGGCGGCGCTGCGCCTCATGGACGGCCGGCGCGACGCGCGCGGCGGGGCGCGCCGCCCCGTTCGCGGCGCCGAGATCGCCGCGGAGCTCGGCTACTTCGATCAAGCGCACCTGAGCCGCGAGTTCCGGGCGTTCGCCGGTCTCGGCCCCTCCGCGTACCTCGCCCAGGAAGTGGAGCGCCCCAACCACGTGCCGCTGCGCGGGTAAAAATATCCAAGACGCTCGCGGCGGGCGCGCTCAGGTTTCGGCTCTCCTCGACACGAGAGAAAGGAAGAGCTCATGAACCCCGTCGCTGTCACCGCCTTGCTCGTCGCCGCGATGCGCGCGGAAGAGTCGAAGCGCAAGGATCGCCTGTTCGACGACCCCTTCGCGCACGCGCTCGCCGGAGACGCCGGGTACGCCGCGCTCCGCGCGTACCGGGACGCAGTCGGCCCCTCGATGCCCATCATCGAGGTGCGGACTCGCTGGTTCGACGAGGCGCTCGCGCGCGCCGCCGCCGCGGGCGTCGCGCAGGTCGTCCTCCTCGCCGCGGGCATGGACGCGCGCGCCTACCGGCTCGCGTGGCCCGCAGGGACGCGCGTCTTCGAGATCGACCAGCCGGAGGTCATCGCGCACAAGGCCGGCGCGCTGGGGACGCAGCCCCCCGCGAGCGAGCGCGTGGCCATCGCCGCCGACCTCGCCAGCGACTGGCCCGCCGCGCTCCGCGCCGCGCGGTTCGACCCCGCCGCGCGCACCGTCTGGCTCGTCGAGGGCCTGCTGCAGTACCTCGACGCGCGCGCGGTGGAGACGCTCATGGCGCGGATCGACAGGCTCTCCGCGCCGCGCTCCGTCCTTCTTTATGACGTCGTGGGCAAGTCGCTGCTCGAGGCGCCCGCGCTCGCGGCGGCGCTCCGCATGATGGCCGAGCTCGGCGCGCCGTGGATCTTCGGCACCGACGATCCCGCAGGCCTCGTCGCGGCGCATGGCTGGGACGCCGCCGTGGTCGAGCCGGGCGAGGTGGGTACGCGCTGGGGCCGCTGGCCCATCCCGCCCGCGCCCGCGGGCGCGCCGCGAGGCCACCTTGTCGAGGCCATCAAGCGCTGAGCCCACCGAGGCGCCCCCGGCGCCCCCGCGCCCCGACCGCGCGGCGCTGCGCGCGTCACGGTCGCTCCGCGGCGGGCGCGAGCGTCCGGTGGATCGCGTCGATCGCGAACGCGAGGTAGGCCCGGCTCTCGGCCCGGTCGAACCCCTGGTTCGAGAGGTGCTGGTGGAACGGCCGGAAGTGCAGCGCGCCGAGGAAGAGATCGGCCGCGTGCTCCGCGGAGACCGGGCGCAGCAGCCCGCGGGCGATCGCGCGCGAGAACCACGCGGCCACCTCGCGCCGCGCGCGGACCGGCGGCAGGTCCTCGCGCCTTTCGGCCATCGACTCGACGGTCATGCCCGCCGACCGGAGCACCGCCAGGCACGGCACGATGCGCTCGAGGTACGCGGAGATCTCCTCGCCGAGCTCGAGGAGCTGGATCCGCGCGTCCCGGTCGTCCGGGCCCGACCGGGCGCGCGCCATCCACGGCGGCTCCATGGGCGGCTGCAACGCCGCGCGCAGGAGCTGCTCCTTGGTGCCGAAGCGCTGGAACAGCACGCCGTGCGAGATGCCGAGCCGCTCCGCGATGACGGTCGTCGAGACGCCGGCGCCGTGCTCCAGAAAGCACGCGCGCGCCCCGTCGAGGATCTGTGCGTCCGTGATGTTCCGCGGCCTTGCCATTTATAAGTATCCTGATACTTATTGTGTTACAGGACAATGACTTCCTGGTAACGATTCTCACAGAACGCTGACGCTGGCGGCTCGAGCGAGGCGCTGCCCGGAGGGCGGGCGGACGCCGGGGAGCTCGGGGCGCAGGGGGAAGCGACCTTTCTTGGCCGAAGGAGGCGCCTGATGCTTGTTCATCGCTTGAGTCAGCTGTCCCGAGCCGATCTTTCCACCGCGGGCGGCAAGGGAGCCAACCTGGGTGAGCTGCTCCGGCTCGGGCTCGCGGTACCGCCCGGGTTCGTGGTGAGCGCGGGCGCGTATGCCGAGCAGGCGCGCGCGTGGGGGCTCGCCGAGCGCCTCGCGGCGCACCTCGGCGCGAGCCGCTGGGAGGACGCGGCCTCGGCGGCGGCGGAGCTCTTCGAGGGGAGCGCGATGCTGCCCGGGATCGAGGGCGCGGTCCGCGACGCCTACCGCGAGCTCGGCGCGCCGCCGGTCGCGGTGCGCTCCTCGGCGACGGCGGAGGACCTCGCCGACGCCTCGTTCGCGGGCCAGCACGAGACGTACCTCGACGTGGTCGGCGAGGACGCGCTGATCGTCGCGCTGCGGCGGTGCTGGGCGTCCCTCTGGAGCCCGCGGGCCCTCGCCTACCGGGCGGCGCGCGGCGTCGATCACCTGGGCGTCCACATCGCCGTCGTGGTGCAGCGGATGGTGCCGGCCGAGTTCGCCGGCGTCCTGTTCACCGTCGACCCGGTGGCCCAGCGCGCCGACCGCATGCTCCTGGAGGTCGCCCCGGGCCTCGGCGAGGCCGTGGTCTCCGGCCACACGACCGGCGACGTGTACCGCCTGCGGCGCGCGCCGTTCGGTGGGGCCGCGGCGATCGACGCGGGCAAGCCCAACGGGGCCGCGGCGAGCGGCGCGGGCAAGCCCAACGGGGCCGCGGCGAGCGGCGCGGGCAAGCCCAACGGGGCCGCGCGCCCCGGGGCGGACGACCTCGCGATCGAGGACCGCGACCGCCGGGAGGCCGGCCGCCCCGCGCCGAGCGACGATCTGGTGATCGAGCTGGGCCGCCTCGGGCTCCGCCTCGAGGCCCACTTCGGCTGCCCGCAGGACGTGGAGTTCGCCATCGCCGGGGGCTCCCTGCACCTGCTCCAGTCGCGCCCCATCACCACGCTCGGCAACGCCGAGATCGAGCCCCTCCCGCCTCCCCCGCAGCTCACCCGCCTGCAGCGGAGGATGCTCGAGGCCAACGACAACGACCGGTTCCCCGTCGCGCCGAAGCCGCTCGATCAATGGGGCTTCCGGATGACGCTCCCCGCGCTCGTGCGCATGGTGCGCTTCCTCGGGCTCGACGTGGACGAGGACGAGGAGCGCGCGTGGGTCGACCAGCTGTGGCGCCCGATCTTCATCCCGCCGCGGATGCGGCCCACCCTCCGGCTGCTCCGGCTGCCGCGGAAGGTCGCGGCCAGCCTGCGCTACGACGCGATGGCGTGGTGGGAAGGCGACGGGCTCAAGCGCCTCCTCGAAGCGTGCGCGCCGGTCGATCTCCGCGCGCTGGACGACGCCGCGCTCCTCCGCCGCGCCGACCGGATCGCGGAGACCACGACCGCGGTCCTGGGCGAGCGGTTCGAGCGGAGCGCCAGCCAGCTGGCCGCGGTCGCCCTCCGCGTTCCGGTCACCCTCGCCGTGGGGCCGAAGCGGGCGGCGACCGTCATGAGCGACCTCGTCTCGGGCGTGCACACCCGGACGTCCGACGTGAACCTCGCGCTCTTCCACCTCGCGCGCCGGGCGGCGAGCGCCGGTCCGGAGGTCGCCGGCGCGATCCGCGAGGGGCGCCCGGACGCGCTGCGCGCCTCGGAGGCCGGCCGGGCGACGCTGGCCGAGGTCGAGGCGTTCCTGGAGGAGCACGGGCACCGGGAGAGCGCGGGGCTCTACCTCTCGGCGCCGACGTGGCGCCAGGATCCCGCGCCCGTGTGGGGGCTCCTCCGCGGCCTGCTCGACGCCACCGAGCCGCCGTCGGAGCAGGCCGGGCTCGCGCGCTACCAGGCGGCGCTCGAGGAGGTCACCCGCGCGCTCCGCTTCGCGCCGGGCCTGGCCGACGCGTTCCGCCGCAACGTCGAGCGGCTGCGGGGCGCGATCGTCTTCCGGGAGCGCACGCACTTCGATCTGGTGCGCTCGTACTCCGCGCTCCAGGCGATCGTGGCCGAGATCGCGCGGCGCCTCGTCGAGCGCGGGCACCTGCCGAGCCCCGACGACGTCTTCTACCTGACCGAAGCCGAGGTCCGGGCGTGGCTCACGGGGGAGGCGCCGCCGCTCGACGAGGTGAAGCGGCTCGTGCAGCGGCGGCGCGCCACGTACGGGGTGGTCAACGCGCGGTGGCAGCGGACAGCGTTCGAGATGGGCGGGGGAGGCGCCCCGGGCGACGAGCTCCGCGGCGTCGGGGCGTCGTCCGGGGTGGTCCGCGGCAAGGCGCGCATCGTGCGCGACGCGCGCGAGTTCGAGCGGGTGAAGGCGGGCGAGATCCTGGTCTGCCGCTACACGAACCCCGCGTGGACGCCGCTCTTCACCCTCGCGGCGGGCGTCGTGACCGACACCGGCGGCGCGGTCTCCCACGCGGCCATCGTCGCGCGCGAGTACGGGATCCCGGCGGTGCTGGGGGCCGCGGGGGCGACCGAGCGCATCGCGGACGGCCAGGAGATCCTCGTGGACGGGACGGAGGGCCGGGTGACGCTCCTCCGCCAGGCCGGCCGTCAGGGCGAAGCGGACGAGCGCGGCCGTGGCTGAGGCCTCGTCGCGCCTGCCGGTGCGGCTGCTCGCCGCCATCGCGCTGTCGGCGGCGCTCGCGCCGCTCAACTCGACGATGGTCGCCGTGGCGCTGCCGGAGATGGCGCGGACGCTCCGCGCCGACTCCGGCGCGCTCCGGCAGGCGCTCGTGACGAGCTACCTGCTCTCGGGCATCGTCCTGCAGAGCCCCGGCGGGAAGCTCGGCGATCGCCTCGGCCACCGGCGCGCGCTCGGGCTGGGCCAGCTCGTGCTCTCGGTGGGGGCGGCGCTCGCCTATCTCTGGCCGGTGGTCCCGGCGCTCGCGACGGCGCGCGTCCTGATGGCCGCGGGCGGCGCGATCGTGGTCCCGAGCGCGACGGCCCTGCTCCGCACGGAGCTGCCGCCCGAGGTGCGCGGGCGCGCCTTCGGCGCCTTCGGGGCGGTGATGGGGGTGGCGGCGGGCACCGGGCCGACGATCGGGGCGCTGCTCGTGGGGTCGTTCGGGTGGACGTCGATCTTCCTCGCGAACGTCCCGGTGCTGCTCCTCTCCGCCGCGCTCGCGCACGTCGGCGCGCCGCCGCGCCCCGCGGCCGCGGCGCCGGCCGCGCCGCGAGCGCGCTTCGACATCGTGGGCTCGGCGCTGCTGGGCGGGTCGCTCGTCGGGCTCGCCCTCGGCCTGGAGGCCGCCCAACTCCGCTGGGCCGCGGCGCTCGGCGCGCTCGGCCTCGTGCCCTTCGTGCTCTGGGAGCGGCGCGCCGCGGATCCCGTCGTCGACTTCTCGCTGTTCCGGCGGCGCGCGTTCGTCGGCGGCAGCCTGATCATCGCGCTCCAGAACTTCGCCATGTACGCGACGATGTTCGAGCTGCCGCAGGTGGCGGGGCGGCTGTTCCACGTCGGCCCGCGCGACGTGGGCACGACGCTGATGGCCATGATGGGGACGATGGTGGTCGCCTCGCCCTTCGCGGGGCGCGGCTCCGACCGCTTCGGGCCGCGCGCGGTGGCGCTCGCCGGCTGCTCGCTCGCCCTGGCCGGCATGGTCCTGCTCGCGGCGCGGCCCTTGAGCGCGCTCTCGGACGCGATCCCCGCGCTCGTGATGCTCGGCGCCGGCATGGGCCTGACGTCCGCGCCGTCGCAGTCCGCTGCGATGAGCGATGTCCCGCGGGAGAAGAGCGGCATGGCCGCGGGCCTCACCGCGACGATGCGCTACGTCGGGGGCATCGCCGGCCTCACCGTGCTCGGCCTCGTGCTCACCGACCGCCCGGAGGGCGACGTGGTGATGCGCGAGCACACGATGGCCACGTCGATCTTCGGCGCGGCGCTGCTCCTGACGCTCGGCTGCGCCTTGCTCCTCCCCGGCCGCGCCGCCGCGCCGGCGGCAGCCGCGGGATCCCGGTAGATCGGCCTGCCTCGCGGGGAGCGGCGCGCCGCGCGCGCGGCGGGCCCCTGGGACCGGAGCGCCGCGTTCGTGGTAGGGAGCGCGGATGCACCGCCGCCCTCGCCACGCCGCCACCTGCGCCGCCCTCGCCGCCCTCCTCAGCAGCTGCAGCGCCACGCCCGACGCCGCCGCGCCGGCGGGCGGCGGACAGGGCGACGCCGCGAGCGGCGCGCAGGCCGCCCACGCGGATCACGCCCCGCCGCAGGACCCGCAAGGCGCGGGGCACGCGGGCGACGGCCCTGGGCACGGCCATCACGCAGGCCATGGCCCTGGGCACGGCCACGGCGCTGGGCCGCTCGTGCACCGCTTCGAGCGGGCCGAGGACTGGGTGCCCGCGTTCGAGGGACCCGAGCGCGACGCCTGGCAGAAGCCGGCGGAGGTCGTCGCCGCCATGCGGATCGCCCCGGGCATGCGGGTCGCGGATCTCGGGGCGGGCACGGGCTACTTCCTGCCCCACCTCTCCCGCGCGGTCGGGCCGGCCGGCGCGGTCGTCGGCCTGGACATCGAGCAGGACATGGTCCGCTACATGACGGAGCGCGCCGCGCGCGAGCGCCTCGCCAACGTCACCGCGCGGCAGGTCCGCCCCGACGATCCCGGGCTCGAGGCCGGCTCGGTCGACCGCATCCTCGTGGTCGACACCTGGCATCACATCCCCGATCGCCCCGCCTACGCGGCGAAGCTGAAGGCCGCGCTCCGCCCGGACGGCGCCGTGGTCGTCGTCGACTTCACCGAGGCCGCGAGCCACGGCCCCCCGAAGGACCACCGCATCCCCGCCGAGACCGTCGCCGCCGAGCTCCGCGCCGGGGGCCTGTCGCCCGAGATCGTCCCGGAGGACCTGCCCGAGCAGTACATCGTCGTGGGCCGGCGCGCCGGCGCGGCGCGCTGACGCGGGCAGCGGCATCGGCGCCTTGCTGGCGAGGACGAGAGAATTTTAACGCAAAGGCGCAAAGGGCGCAAAGACGCAAAAAAGATATAAGATTTGTTTTTTTGCGCCTTTGCGACTTTGCGTTGAACTCTCTCTCTCGGATCCCTGGCCAGACTCCTGGTGGGTGGAGCTAGCGATACCCGGTCACGTCGGCCGGCTTGCCGGCGTCCTGGACCTCGACGACGTACCGCCACGCGTCGGGCTGGCTGCCGTCCACATCCGTGAAGCCATAGACCCGCGCGAGCTGGCCGCTGGACAAGGACTGCCCGGACCACCGGGCCACCTCCGGATCGCCCGCGAGCGCCGCCACCGCCCGACCGACGTACGCGGGGGTCTCCGAGATCGCGAAATGGGGCTCCTTCGCGAGCGCGTCTCGCCAGCTCTCCTCGGTGACCCCGAAATGCTCCAGCATGATCTCCGAGCGCAGCCACCCCGGCGTCAGCGCGACGGCCGCGCAGCGGTGGGCCCGCAGCTCCTCGGCCTGGGCGAACGCCATGCGGAGGACCGCGGTCTTGGCGAGGTCGTAGAAGAAGGAGACGCGGTAGTGCCCTGCATTGTAGTCGGCCGTGCCGTCCGTGATCTCGACGACCAGCCCGCCCGGCCTTTTGATGAGCAGCGGAAGGGCGTAGAAGCTCGTGATGATGTGGGTGTCGATGGCCAGCCGCAGCAGCCGCATTCCGTTGTCCAGCGAGTGCTCCCAGAGCGGCGAGTTCCACGCGAACAGGAGCTCGCCGCCCCAGATGTCGTTGACCAGCACGTCGAGCCGGCCGTGCTCCCGCTCGATGCGCGCGACGAGCTCGCGGACCTGCTCGCGCTCCAGGTGATCCACCTGCGCCGCGATCCCCTGGCCCCCGGCCCGGGTGACCAGCTCCGCGGTCTCCTCGATCGTCTCGGGTCGATCCATCTCCGAGCGCCGCGCGCGCGTCGTGCGGCCCGTGGCGTACACGGTCGCCCCCGCCGCGCCCAGCGCGACCGCGATCCCCCTGCCCGCCCCGCGCGTCGCGCCCGCGACGAGCGCCACCTTGCCGTGAAGTGCTCCGCTCATGCTCCGTCGTCTCCTTCCTCGTTTGCCGAGGCGAGCGACCGTCGCACGACAATCCTGACACCTTGTGTCAGGTATTCCGGGACGCCGCGACGGTCGGCGCCGCTCCACCGCGCCGCGGCGTCGCGGATGCCCGGCCCCCGACATCCCACTCGACAGCTGATGACACGCGCGTCCAGCCGCCCTCACGACACCCGCCCATCGGTGCCACGTTTATCCACCACGTGTTACCTCGGCCGAGCGCGCGGTGACGCTTGATGCAGCGCAGAGAAGCGCTCTACAAATAGCTCATGATAGGTATCCCCGGCTACACGCTCACGGGCCTCATCCACGAATCCGCCGCGTCGACCGTGTACCGGGGATACCGAAACGACGACCGCGCCCCCGTCGCGGTCAAGCGCCTCAGGAACGATCGCCCCGCCCCGGCCGACGTCGCGAGGCTCCGCTACGAATACGCCATCGCCAAGGAGCTCGCCCTGCCCGGCGTCGTGAAGGTCCTCGGCGTCGTGAAGATAGGGGCGAGCCTCGCGCTCATCATGGAAGACGCCGGCGGCTGCACGCTCCATGAGCTCATCGGCGCGCGCTCCCTGACCCTCCACGACGCGCTCCGGATCGCGATCTCCGTGGCGAGCACGCTGGAATCCGTCCATCGCGGCGGCGTCGTCCACATGGACATCAAACCGCAGAACATCATGGTCGACGCGTCCACGTGGAGCGCCAAGATCATGGATTTCGGCAGCGCCACGCGCCTCTCCCAGGAGGCGCAGCGCTCGAAGAGCCCCGCCGCCTTCGAGGGCACCCTGGCGTACATGTCGCCGGAGCAGACCGGGCGGATGAACCGCGTCATCGACCTGCGCACCGATCTCTACTCCCTGGGGGTCACCCTGTACGAGATGGCGACGGGCAGGCTCCCCTTCCCGACGAAGGATCTCCTGGAGCTCGTGCACTGCCACATCGCCAGGCTCCCGCCGCCGCCGGCGCAGATCTCGCCCGACGTGCCGCGCCCGGTGTCCGACATCATCATGAAGCTCCTGGCGAAGAGCCCCGACGATCGGTACCAGAGCGCCTACGGGCTCAGGATGGATCTCGCGGCGTGCCTCGCGCAGCTCGACGCGGGGCCGCGGATCGAGCCGTTCGAGCTGGCGCGCCACGATTACGTGGACGAGCTCCGGATCCCGCAGAAGATCTACGGCCGCGAGGCGGAGCTCGCCGTCCTCGAAGGCGCGTGGCGGCGCATTCAAAAGGGCGCGCGCGAGCTCCTGCTCGTGTCCGGACACGCCGGCATCGGCAAGTCGCTCCTCGTCGGCGAGATCCAGAAATCCGTCGCGCAGGGCAAGGGATACGTCGTCGCCGGCAAGTTCGACCAGATCAACCGGACCGTGCCCTACGCGGCCGTGGCGCACGTCTTCCGGGAGCTCGTCCGCGCCCTCTTGACCGAGCCGGCGGAGGCGCTCGGGCTCTGGACGGAGAAGATCGCGACCGCCGTCGGGCAGAACGCGCCGCTCCTCATCGACCTCATCCCCGAGCTCGAGCTCATCCTCGGCCCTCAGCCGGGCGTCGATCCGCTCGGCCCGACCGAGGCGCAGGCGCGCTTCCACCTCGCCTTCATGAAATTCTGCGGCGCCATCCCCGCCCAGGAGCACCCGCTCGTCGTCTTCCTCGACGACCTGCAATGGGCGGATCCGGCGTCGCTGAAGCTCCTCGAGCAGATCCTGACCGCGCCGGAGATCAAGCACCTGCTCGTGATCGGCGCGTACCGGCAGAACGAGGTCGACGAGAGCCACCTCTTCTCGATCACCCTCTCGGAGCTGCGCAAGGCCGGGGTGAGCGTCGCCGAGATCGACCTCGGGCCGCTCGATCTCCCCGTGGTGACGCGGCTCCTCGCCGACGCCCTCTCCTGCGATCCGGAGCGGGCCGAGCCGCTCGCGCGCCACGTCATGAGCAAGACCCACGGCAACCCGTTCTTCATGAACCAGTTCATGAAGGCGCTCCACGCCGAGGGGCTCGTCGCCTTCGACCCGGCCCGGCGCGCGTGGACGTGGGATCTGCCGCGCATCCAGGAGAGGAAGGTCACGGACAACGTCGTCGACTTCATGGCCGGCAGGCTCCGGGAGCTCGACGAGCGCGCGCAGCGCGCCCTCACGCTCGCCGCGTGCATCGGCTACCG
The DNA here is from genome assembly GCF_051526825.1 of Sorangium sp. So ce185. NCBI lineage: Bacteria > Pseudomonadati > Myxococcota > Polyangiales > Polyangiaceae > Sorangium > Sorangium sp. So ce185. The sequence goes on from NZ_CP150316.1 coordinate 6,692,654, forward strand.
CTTCGACCTGAAGACGCTCGCGACCGTGGCCGGCAAGCCGCGCGGCGCGGTGGCCGACGAGCTCTCGGCGGCGCTCCGCGAGGGCTTGATCCTCGCCGTCGGCGCGGACTCGAGGTTCTTCGACGCGGCCGTGAGCGGCGCGATGGCCGGCGAGGCGGACGAGCCGGAGCTCTCGGTCGACGCCACCTACCGGTTCCTGCACGATCGCGTGCAGCAGGCGGCCTACCGGCTCCTCGACGACGCCCGCAAGCAGGAGGTCCACCTCCAGATCGGCCGGCTCCTGCGCGCGGAGGGCGACCCCGGAGACGCCGAGGGCAAGCTGTTCGAGATCGCGACCCACATGAACCTCGGCATGGCGCGGATCACCGCGCCGGAAGAGCGCGTCGCCCTCGCGCGCCTGAACCTCGAGGCAGGCAGGAAGGCCAAGGCCGGCGCGGCGTACGAGGCGGCCGCGAGCTACTTCGAGGCCGGGACCACGGGGCTCGGGCCGCGGCGCTGGGAGGAGCAGCACGAGCTCGCGTTCGCGCTGGCCCTCGGGCTCGCGGAGTGCCTGTGCCTGACCGGCAGGTTCGACGCCGGCGAGCGGCTGTTCGGCGAGCTCCTCGAGCGCGCGAGGACGCGGCTCGACAGCGCGCAGGTCCTCAACCTGCGCATGTCGTTCCACCTGATGCGCGGCGAGCTCTCCGACGTCGTGGCGCGCGGGCTCGAGGCCCTCGCGCTGCTCGGGGTCGACATCCCCAGGGGCGCCGAGGAGCAAGGCGCGCGGCTCGGCAGGGAGCTCGAGGCGATGCAGGCCCACCTCGCGGGCCGCCCGATCGCCGGCCTCCTGGGGCTGCCCACCGCCGCCGATCCGGAGAAGCAGGCCGTCCTCCGCCTCCTCGCCGACCTGACGCAGCCCGCCTCCGCGCTCGGCCTGCCGGTCCTCGGCCCGCTCACGCTCATCATGCAGATCAACCTCGCGATGGAGCACGGCCACGCGAGCACCTCGGCGTACGCGTACGTGCTCTACGCGGTGCTCCTCATCGACGGCGTCTTCGCGCCGAGGACCACGGAGGACCGGTTCAAGGAAGCGTACGAGTTCGCCAAGGTCGGTATCGAGCTGCACGAGCGGATCCCGAGCCCGCGCATCGCGTGCATGCTGCTCACGACCTACGCGTCCATCCTCCATTTCTTCGAGCCGCTCCGGGACACGATCAAGATCCTCGCCCGCTCCCGGCAGGCCGGCCTGGAGTCCGGAGATCTGGCGTACTCGTCCTATTGCTGCATTCACATGGTCTCGGCGAGCCTGGCGCTCGGCGACGATCTCGGCGCGGTGGCCGAGGAGATCGAGCAAGGCCTCGCGCTGATGCGGCGGACCAACGACAAGCTCACGACGCTCATCCTCACGTGCGCCAAGCAGGTCGCCGCGAACCTGGCGGGGCGCACCGACGGGGCGCACACGCTGAGCGACGGCGCCTTCGACGAGGCCGCGTTCGCGAGCGCCATCTCGGTCCCGGAGCTCACCTACGTGGCCGCCTGGTATCACGTGCAGAAGATCCAGCTGGCGGTTCTCTACGGCGACCACGGGGCCGCGCGCTCGCTGATGGCCGCCGTGGAGAAGATGACCGCCGGCAGCGCCAACAACTTCTGGGCGACCGAGCTCGTCTTCTATTCGTGCCTGAGCCTCGCCGCCGCGTGCGACGGGGCGCCGGCCCCGGAGAGGGAGCGGCTCGTCGCGGCGATCGCGGCGCAGCGGGAGAGGCTCGCCCGCTGGGCCGAGCGCTGCCCCAGCACCTACGGGCACAAGCACCTCCTCGTCTCGGCGGAGCTCGCGCGCGTCTCGGGCGACGACCGCCACGCCGCGGCGCTGCTCTACGACCGGGCGATCGAGGGCGCCGAGGAGGCCGGGTTCACGCGCGACCAGGCGATCGCGAGCGAGCTCGCCGCGAGGTTCTACGGGGGGAGCGGCCTCACGCGGTGCGCCCGCGCCTACATGACCGACGCGCACCACGGCTACATGCAGTGGGGGGCGACCGCCAAGGCGGACCGCCTGGCGGCCGAGGCGCCGCACCTCGTGACGAGGGTCGATCTCACGTCGGCGCCGCCCGGCATGCTGGAGCTCGCCCGGACGACGGTGCAGACCACCTCGACCACGCGGCTCAGCACCAGCGTGCTCGACGTCGAGGCGGTCATCCGGGCCGCCCAGGCCATCGCCGGCGAGGTCGTCCTCGACAGCGTGGTCCACCGGCTGCTCGACATCGCGATCCAGAACGCCGGGGCGAAGAAGGGGGTCCTCGTCCTGGAGCGCGATCAGCAGCTGGTGATCGAGGCGATCATCACGGTGGATCCGAGCACGGCGCGGCTGGGTCACCCGGTCCCGGTCGAGGGCAGCGCCGACGTCCCGTCGTCGATCGTGCAGTACGTCGCGCGGACGCGGCTGCCGGTGGTCCTCGCCGACGCGAGCCAGGAGCCTCGCTTCGCCGCGGACGCCTACGTCGCCGCGAACGACCCGAAATCGATCCTCTGCCTGGCGATGGTGCACCAGGGGCGCACGACCGGCGTGCTCTACCTGGAGAACAGCACGGCCACCAACGTGTTCACGTCGGCCCGGCTGGAGCTCTCGAAGCTCCTCCTGGCGCAGGCGGCGACCGCGGTGGAGAACGCGGTGCTGTACGCGCACCTGCACAAGCGCACGGAGGCGCTGCACCGCGCCGAGGAGCGGCTCCGGGTCGAGTTCTCCGAGCGGGAGCGGAGCGAGCACGCCCGCGCCGAGCTCCAGGAGGAGATCATCCGCGTGCAGAACGCCCGCCTGGCGGAGCTCTCCACGCCCATCATCCCGATCACCGACCGGATCATGGTCATGCCGCTCATCGGGATGATGGACAGCCAGCGGGCGCAGCAGGTCCTGAGCACGGCGCTCCAGGGGGTCGAGTCGACCGGCGCCGAGGTCGTGATCATCGACATCACCGGCGTGAGGACGGTCGACACCGACGTCGCGAGCACGCTGATGAACACCGCCGTCGCCCTCCGGCTGCTCGGGGCGCAGGCGGTGATCACGGGCATCCGCCCCGACGTCGCCCAGACGCTGACCGCCCTGCAGATCGACCTCGGCTCGGTGGTCACGCAGGGGACGCTCCAGAGCGGCATCGCCTACGCCCTGCAGCGGGTGGGGAGCCGCGGCGCGCCCCTCGGCGCGCGCGCGCGGTGAGGCGCGGCGGCGGATGGGCGCGGCGGCGACGTGGCAATCTCTGCCGTCGCGCGATGGCAAGAATTGCCAGAGCGGCAAACTTTGCCAGCGGGCGTCGCTGCGGCGACCTCGGCGTGGGTCGGGTCGAGGTCCGCGAGGATCGCCGTCGCCATGGCTGGCTCGGTTCTGGCACCTGCGGACGCATCTTCCCGCCACGGGCCGCAGGCTGTGGCGCGAACGCGGCTTCTTCGATGCATGAACCAGCGCCCGACCCGACCCAGCTTGGAGCGACCCAGGCGAGGTCGGGGAACCCGGGCGGCCCTCGCGAACAGATGATGAGCTCCAGGTAACCCGATCTCCGCACTGCGCGGCCAGCGCCCCGCCCTGCCCCGGCGAACGCGCGGCGTGCCCGGCCTGGTGAGCCCACGGCCCGGGCCGGCGCGGCGATCCGCGCCGGCGTCATCCATTTTGTGCACCGATCAAAGCATCTCGCGGGAGCGCGCGAGCCAGGAACGGATCAGCTCGCGACAGAATGTAATGCTTGCCCCGAACGCAAACAGCATTCATATTCCCGTCGCGCTCGGTCGTGGCTCACCGCGTGCGCGACGGCGCGCGAGCGGGGCATCGCAGGAGCGTTGACTCCGAGGGTCCCGGAGGCCGCGCTGCGTACGGCGCGGACGACGGCGGCACGCGACCAGCCCAGGGCGAGCGTGCTTATCCCGCTCATCAGGCCGACGTGCGGTGTTCTCCCCCGCTCGCCTGGGCTCCGTCTCTCTTCGTCTTCGAGCGCGCGCCCACCGGGGGCGCGGCCCGTCAGCAATCGTCGTTTCCAGGAGGTCTCATGCTTTTCAAGCGTTCGAGTTCGAGCATTTCGGTGCGCTCGCGGTCTGTCCCCGGCTCCGCCGGGGCATGGTGGAGGGCGCGGCACGCCGCGCTGGCCGCGCTCGCCCTCCTGCCCGCCGCGTGCTCGGACTTCGCGCCGGGGGACGGCGATCTGGACGACCCCAGCGCGCTGCTCGACGCGGCGGAGGTCGACCTCGGCGAGGCCGCCGAGGCGCTCTCGCTGCCGTTTCCGATCGAGCCCCTGAAGTCGCTCACCGTCACCGAGGTCGACATCGTGTCCCAGTTCTCGCTGAAGGATGTCCTGCAGCAGCTGGTCACCCAGTCGGGCGTCCCGGGCCTCACGCCCCTCACGCTGTTCCAGCGGTTCATGGACACGTACCGGGCAGCCCCCGGCCTTTACCCCTCCGTCCCGCATTGCGATACCGTGGCCGCCAACCCGAACGATGTGTTTCCTCCCCCGCAGCCCGGCGACACGCCCTCGCCGGGGTCCATCAACGGATGGCCGGTCCGCTGCCCCCGGACCATCGGACAGGATTCAGGGATCGATCCGTTCTCCACGACGGCCGGCGACAACGCGTACATGGCGACGACGCTGGCGAACCGCTTCGATCTCGCCCCTCCGGACGGCGCCCACTGCGGGGAGTACCGGATCGTGTTCGCGCGGAAGTCGGGCCACCCCGACTCCAGCGATGCCAGGCCCGACCAGACCTTTCGGCGCAGCTTCATCATCTTCGAGGGCCGGCTGCCCAACCCGAGCCCCAGCCTCGGCCGGCAAGGCTGCCGTCCCATCGTCGAGTTCTGGCTGAACCAGTCGAACCCCTCGAAGACCGCGGCGACCCGGGCGACTGAGCTGAAGTCCTTCTACTTCAACGGCCTGCCCGCGTCCGGCGTGGGCCCCGTCATCCACATCGACAACTACGGCCACACGCCGGGCCCGAACAACGGCCAGATCCGGACCAACGAGTTCCTCCTGTTCCAGGAGGCGTTCGACGCCTGGCCGCTCCGGGAGTTCAGGCTCACGCACGGCACCAGCAGCAGCCCCTCGCTCAACGTCATCCCGTCGTTCGTGAAGGACAACCCGGCCGCGAAGCTCTTCGCGCCCGGCATCTCGGGCGACTCGCGGGTCGTAAGCTTCCAGAGCACCGTCTTCCCGAACATGGTCGAGAGGCTCGCCGCGGCCGACGACGTGAACCGCTTCGCGTACCCGTCGGCGCTGCCCGACGCGATGAACGCGGGCGAGAGCCTGATGATCCCCCTCCAGAACAACTACCTGAACGCGATCGGCAGCGGGACGTCGACCCTGAGGACCAACATCGCGAACAAGCTGATCGCCATGGGCAGCAACCTGTCCGGCACGCCCACCAACCCGTCCGTGGATCAGATCATCGGGCGCGCTCAGTCCCTCTCCTGCGCGGGGTGCCATGAGCCCGTGGACGCCACCAACAGCGCGAGCAGCAACCTCGACGTGGGCCTGCCGAGCCCGTTCCCCAAGACGCTGGTCTTCACCCACACCTCCGAGAAGACGGTGGAGGTCGACAAGAACGACCCGAACGGTCCGCGGCGCTTCATCCTCTCCAATGCCGTTCTCAAGACGTTCCTCCCGTACCGCGAGAAGGTGATGGAGCATTTCCTCGTCAACAACACGACCCTCGGGTTCGAGAAGCCGGGCGCGTGGACCTCGACGCAGGCCCTGCTCGCGACCCACACGGGCCGGGTGACGGAGGGCATCGCGTCGCTGGAGGTCCGGACCCCGAGCTCGTTCAACACGATCTTCAGCCCGAACTTCAGCACCTCGGGCCTCACGCCGGTGGGCAACAAGATCAAGCTCTCGCTCTTCGTGTCGAAGGCACAGCCGAACCCGAGCTGGGTGGGCGAGCTGATTGTGATGATCTCGATCCCGTCCGCCGGCATCCACGACCAGTGGGTCGGCAACGTCATGCTCAACGGGCTCACCCGGGGCGAGTTCAACGAGGTCACGTTCCCGCAGCAGCTCCAGGCGGCCACCGTCACGGCGCTCAACGCGGCGCCGAGCGACGTGAAGCTGCAGTTCATCTTCAACGTGACCGCGAACTCCGGCCCCTACTACATGGACAACATCCGGTTCGAGAACTGATCCGCGTCGCCCTCTCGTGAGCAGGACGCCGGCGCGGAGACGCCGGCGTCCTGCCTTGCAACACCACAAAATTCGACCCCCACCCGAATCGCCCGGTCCGCCAGCGTGCGCGTGACGCCTGGCACCGAGGCATAGGCGAGTATGCCTATGCCTGGAGCCACAGGACTTGGGTACGAAGTCGTTGCAGTCACCTGCACCGGGTGATGCGAGGAAGGACGGCGATCGTCGAGCTGCGCCGAGCGCTGGGTCGACGAGAGCAGGATCTCCTGGACCGGAGTCACCGCATCCGTACAGGCTGCGGCCAGCTGCAACAATCCCGGGCAATGAGACGGAAACGGGAGGTCTCCCCATGGGCGCATCGCCCCCTCACGCGCCGCGCGGCGCCGTCACGCTGTCGCTCTGCTTCCTGATCGCCTTGCTGGAGGGGTTCGACATCCAGGCCATCGGCGTGGCCGCCCCCCAGCTGATCCCCGCCCTGGGCCTGACGCCCGGGCAGGCCGGCGTCGTGTTCGGGGCCGGCATGGCCGGGCTGGTCTGCGGCGCGCTCGCCGGCGGCTGGATGGCCGACCGCATGGGCCGCAAACCGCTGCTGATGACGGCCGTCGGCGTCTTCGGCGTGTTCACGCTGGCCACCCTGGTGGCGGGTGGACCGCTGTCGCTGGGCCTCTTCCGGCTCTTCGCCGGGGCCGGCATGGGGGCGGCGATGCCCAGCCTGGTGGCCGTCGCCCTGGAGATGGCCGCGCCCGACCGGCGGACCCGCACCACCACCTTGATGTTCAGCGGCATGCCGGTCGGCGGCGCGCTGGCGGCGCTGTTCGCGGCGGGGCTCATGGGTCGGTTCGGCTGGCACAGCATCTTCCTGGCCGGGGGCGTGCTGCCGCTGCTGCTGCTGCCGGTCATGGCGTGGCTGATGCCCGACAGCCGCGCGGCGGCGGCCGGCGGCGCGCAGCGGCCGGGCAGCGCGCAGGCGCTGTTCGGCGATGGCCGGCTGCTGGTCACGCTGCTGGCCTGGTTCACCTTCGGCATGACGCTGCTGGTGCTGTATCTGCTGCTGAACTGGCTGCCGTCGCTGGTGGCGGCCAAGGGCCTGGGCGGGTCGGGGGGCGCTGGCGCCGCCTTCGGCTTCAACGTCGGCAGCGTCGTCGGCTGCTGGGCCATCGGCGCGCTGGTGGACCGGCTCGGGCCGCGACTTCCCATCATCGCGGCCTATCCCGCCCTGGGCCTGTCGCTGTTCGGGCTGGCGATGTCCGACAGCCTGCTGCCCGTGGTGGCGCTGGCCGGCCTGGCCGGCTTCTTCCTGCTGGGCGCGCAGTATTCGCTCTATGGAGTCATCCCGCTCTATTACCCGGCGCCGGCGCGCGGGCTGGCCACGGGCGCCTCCATCGCCGCCGGCCGGCTGGGTTCCATCGGCGGGCCGCTCGTGGCGGGCCACCTGCTGGGACAGGGCTGGGGCCCCGCCGGCGTGGCCATGGCCATGGTGCCGGTGGTGCTGTCGGCCGGGATGGCGGTGGCGTTGATGACCATCCGCGGCCGCTATGCCGGTGATTGAGGAGAGGGCGGCGGCTTGAACGAGCGGCGGCGCCGAGCCGCATGGCTGGGGAGGATCTCATGCAGGTGATCGTCGTGGGCGCCGGGATCGGCGGCCTGGCCGCGGCTCTTTCGCTCCACGCCTCGGGCCACGAGGTGACGGTGTTCGAGGCCGCGCCCACCCTCCTGCCGCTCGGGGTCGGCATCAACCTCCTGCCCCACGCCGGCGAGGTGCTGGACGAGCTGGGCCTTGTCCAGGCCCTCCTGGCCCAGGGGGTCGCGACCCGGGAGCTTGTCTATTACAACCGCTTCGGCCAGCGCATCTGGGGCGAGCCGCGCGGCCGCTTCGCGGGCCACGCCGCGCCGCAGATCTCCCTGCACCGCGGCGCCCTGCAGGGCGTGCTGTTCGACGCCGCCGTCGAGCGGCTGGGCGCCGACCAGGTGATCTGCGACCGGCGCCTCACGGACCACGCGGAGGACGGAGGCCGCATCGTGGCGCGCTTCCTCGACCGCGAGGGCGTGGCCCGGGAGGTCGCCGCCGATCTCCTGATCTGCGCCGACGGCATCCACTCGGCGGCGCGCGCCCGCCTCTATCCGGACGAGGGGCCGCCGGTCTATGGCGGCCGCATCCTGTGGCGGGCGACCACGCTCGCCGCGCCCTTCCTCACCGGCGCCAGCATGATCATGGCCGGGCATCAGGACCAGAAGTTCGTCGCCTATCCCATCTCCCCGCCGGGGCCGGACGGCCGCCAGAGGATCAACTGGATCGCCGAGCTCGCCGTCGCCGAGAGCCTGCGAAGGGAGGACTGGAATCGGCGCGGCGACCCCGCCGACTTCCTGCCCAGGTTCGAATCCTGGCGCTTCGACTGGCTGGATGTGCCCGGCCTGATCCGGGACGCCGAGGCGATCTACGAGTTCCCGCTGGTCGACCGCGACCCGCTGCCGCGCTGGAGCCATGGGCGCATGACGCTGCTGGGCGACGCCGCCCACCCCATGTATCCGATCGGCTCCAACGGGGCGAGCCAGGCCATCCTGGACGCCCGCGCCCTGGTCCGCGCGCTCGCCGCCCACGCCGATCCGGTGGAGGCGCTGGCCGCCTACGAGGCCGAGCGCCTGCCCGCCACCGCCGCCATCGTCGCGGCCAATCGCGGCAACGGCCCGGAGCAGTGCATGCAGATCGCCCAGGACCGCGCGCCGGACGGCTTCGACCGCATCGAGGACGTCTTCGCCCCCGGCGAGCTGGAGGCGATCGCCGCCCGCTACAAGGTGCTGACCGGCCTGAAGCGCGCCTCGGAGCCCGCCGCGTGAGACGGCGGCAGCGCTCTCCAGGAGGGCCGGATTGGCCTCTTCTTTCCAAAGCCGAGGCGGCTCCGGACGAGGAGAGGCACGCCCCGTCTTGATCCCGCTCTCCTCCGGCTGACCGGCGAGATCGCCGGACGCCGACTCCCCGCGTCTCGACAACGCGCCTCAATGCGACGGCGGCCCGCTCTCAGGCCCGCTCTCCGCGCCGAGCGACCTGGCCCTCGGCCTCCGGAGCGCCCGCCCCTCCAGCGCGTCGGCGAGGGCTGGCCTCACCGCCGCCGCGAGGTGCTGCTGGATCGCGCGGGCGACGTGCGCGACGTGGGGCGGCTCCATCATCGTGAAATGGTTGCCGGGCACCACCTGGAGGGCGAACGCCGCCCGCGACAGCTCCATCCAGGCGTTGGCGGCCACCGCGTCCTCCGGGCTGACCTGCTCCCGCGCGCGCAGGAACAGGACGCTTGCGTCCGTCGGCTGCGGCTCGTAGCTCGCGAGCGCCTGCCATGTGCTCGCGACCTCGGCGCGGAGCCGCGCGTCGTCCTCCATGGCCGCCACGAAGCCGCGGTACCTCCGCGACGCGACCGCCTCGAGCTTCGCCATCTCGTGGGCGAGGCCGCTCGCCGGTGAGCGCTCACGCGCGCGCGGGTCGAATCCCGTGTCCAGGAGCAGCAGCAAAGGCACCTTGCGCCCTCGCGCGAGCAGCTGCTGCGCCACCTCGTACGCGACGACGCCGCCGGCCGAATGCCCCCCCAGGAGAACCGGTCCCTCGGGCCGGACGCGCAGGATCTCGTCCACGCACCGGGCCGCGATTACAGGGATCGACGCGAAGCCCGGCTCGCCCGGCGCGGCGCCGGTGGGCTGAATCCCGTGGACGGGCAGCTCGCCGCCCAGGCGCTGCACCAGGGGGCGATAGGCGTGCACCGTGCCGCCGAGCGGCGGGATCAGGAACAGCGGCGCCGCGTCCGGCGCCCCCGCCTGCAGCGTGACGAGGAGCTGCCCGGGTCCGCGCCTGTCCGGGAGGAGCGCGGCGCTCCCGCTCCGCTGCGTCAGCGCCGCGCTCACGGGCGCGGGCGAGTCCGGGGGCAATGCCTCCGCCAGCCGCGCGCTCGCCGGCGAGCCCGAGCGAGGGCCGGACGACTCCGGCGGACTCCAGATCTTCGGCGACACGGACCGCACCGTGGCCGGGCCGACGGTGCAGGTGGTGTCGAGCGTGTGGGGGACGCGCTCGAACGGGTACGTGGGGAGCGGCACGCGCCGCCTGCGCTCGTCCCGGGAGAACGCGGCCCAGTCGACGTCGACGCCGGCGCACCAGAGCCGACCCACCGCGCCGAGCAACACCTCGAGGTCGCCGTCGCCGTCGCCCGGGCCCGCAAGGGTGGTCGCGACCGGTCGCCCGGCGCCCGGGTGGCGCGCCGCCAGGGCGGCCAGCGAGACGCCGGGCCCGACCTCGACGAGGGCGCGATCGGCCGAGGCGAGCAGCGCGGCGATGCGATCGTCCGCGCGCGCCGAGCCCGCGAGGAGCCGGGCCCAGGTCGACGGATCGTCGACGTCGGCCTCGGTCACCCAGTCGCCGGCGAGGCTCCCGACGAGGGGGATGCTCGGCGCCCGCCTCGCCATCGACGCGGCCCGCCGGGCGATGCGCGCGAGGAGCGGCCCCGCGGCCTCCTCTTCGGCGCGCCCGAGCAGCGCGGCCAGCGCGACCGCATCCTCGAGCGAGAGCACGCCGGCGACGTACGCGGCGACGACCTCGCCCACGCCGTGGCCGAACAGCGCCGCTGGGCGGATCCCCCACGACATCAGGAGATGCGCCAAGGCGACCTCGGTCGAGAAGAGCGCGGCCGCGCGGAGGCGCGGCGCGCCGAGCTCGCCGTCGCCGGGGGCGCGCCCCGGCGCCTCGGGGAAGAGCCGGCCGCGGACGTCGACCGATAGCTCGCGACGGAAGAGGTCGGCGCACCGGTCGATGCTCTCGCGGTAGGCGCGCTCGTGCAGGTAGAGCTCGCGCCCCATGCCGACGCGCTCCGCGCCCGCGCCGGGGAACAGGAAGACGACCTCCGGCGGCCGCCTGCCGGCGACCTCCGTGACGACCCGGTCCGGGTCGCGCCGGCCGAGGGAGGCCGCCGCCGAGGCCGGATCCGCGCACACCACCGCGCGGCGGTGCGCGAAGGGCGCCCGGCCCCGCTGCAGGGTGAAGGCGACGTCGGCGAGCGAGCCCTCCGGCGCGCGCCGCAGGTGCTCGGCCAGGCGATCGGTGCTCCTCTCGAGGGCGGCGGGCGTCTTCGCCGAGACGACGAGCAGCTGACGGCGCCGCGACGGGCCGGACGGCGCCGGCGCCGGGGCCTCCTCGAGCACGGCGTGCGCGTTCGTGCCGCCGATGCCGAAGGCGCTCACCCCGGCGCGGCGCGGGGCCCCGCCGCGCTTCCAGGCGAGCGGCGCGGCGTTGACGAAGAACGGGCTGCGCGCGAGGTCGATCTCGGGGCTGGGGCGGCGGAAGTGGAGCGTCGGGGGGATGAGCTCGTGCTCCAGCGCCAGCGCCGCCTTGATGAGGCCGGTCACCCCGGAGGCCGCGCGGAGGTGGCCGAGGTTGCTCTTCACCGAGCCGAGCGCGCAGAACCCGACCCGGTCGGTCGCCTTCCGGAACGCGCGCGACAGCGCGGCCACCTCGATCGAGTCGCCGAGCCGCGTGCCAGCGCCGTGCGCCTCCACGTACGCGATGCTCTCCGGGCTCACGCCGGCAGCGGCGTGGGCCCGGGCGAGCGTCTCGAGCTGCCCCTCCAGGCTCGGCGCCGTGTACCCCACCTTGAGCGCGCCGTCGTTGGTGACGGCGGAGCCGCGGATCACGGCGTGAATCGTGTCGCCGTCGTCGAGGGCGTCCTTCAGCCGCTTGAGGACGACGAGGGCGACGCCGTTGCTGGCCACGATGCCGCTCGCCTCGGCGTCGAAGGGCCGGCAATGGCCGTCGGGCGAGGTGACCGCGCCCTCCTCGTGGAGATAGCCGATCCGCTTCGGCGAGAGGACGCCGACGCCTCCCGCGAGCACCATGTCGCTCTCCCCGGTGAGGAGGCTCTGGCAGCCGAGGTGCACCGCGACGAGCGACGTCGAGCACGCCGTCATGACGCTGACCGCGGGCCCCCGGAGCCCCAGCTTGTAGGCCACGCGCGTGGTCAGCGAGTCGGTCACGTTCCCGGTGTAGATCCGGGCGTGCTCCGAGTTCGGCGCCGCCGGCGGCGGCCCGACGCGCTCGATCCAGTAGCTCGGGGCGTCGCTCCCGGCGAACACGCCGATCGGCTTCGGCGTCGCGAGCGGGTTGTACCCGGCGCTCTCCATCGCTTCCCAGGCGCACTCGAGGAACACCCGCTGCTGCGGGTCCATGAGCGCGGCCTCCCTCGGGCTGTACCCGAAGAACGCCGCGTCGAAGCACATGACGTCCTCGAGCAGGCCGGCCGCCGGGATGAACCCGGGTGTTCGAACCAGCTCCGAATCGACGCCGAGCGCCCGCAGCTCGTCGGACGAATAGAAGGAGATCCCCTCGATCCCGTCCTTGAGCATCGACCACAGCGCGCCGACGCTGCGCGCCTTCGGGAAGCGCCCCGCCATTCCGATGATGGCGATGGCGTTCTCGGGCAGCGCCCCCCGCGCCGGGGCCTCGGCCGCCGCGGCGCCGGGCGCGCGCCTGGAGGCCACGCTGTCGCCCGGGGCGGCCGCCGCCCGAGGGCCCCGCTTCAGGTGGACGGCGAGGCTGCGGATCGTCGGGAACTGGAACAGGTCCATGATGGGCACGTCCTCGCCGAGCCGCGCCCGGATGCCGGCGCGGACCCGGGCGAGGAGCAGCGAGTGGCCGCCGAGATCGAAGAACGCATCGTCGAGGCCGACCTCGTCGAGGCCGAGCACCTCGCGCCAGATCTCGCCGAGGACCACCTCGATGTTCGAGGCGGGCGCCGGCGCCTCCGCCCGCGGCGCGGGCTTCGCGCGGTCGTCGGCCGGGAGGGCCGCCATGTCGACCTTCCCGTTGGCGGTGAGCGGCAGCGCGTCGAGCTTCACGAACGCGGCCGGAACCATGTAGTCGGGGAGCTTCGCCGCGGCGAGCTCGCGCAGGCCTCGGGGCATCGCGCGCGTCTTCGGCCGCCGGAGCGGGCTGTTCGCGAGCGACCGCGCCGGTAAGGCCGCGCCGGGGCGCGACTGCATCCAGGCCCGCGGCCGCGGCGCGCCCTCGGCGGGCTCGAAGAGCGCGTCCATGCACCCCGGGCCCGCGGTGCTCGACCCGGTGATCCGGACCGAACGGCCGAGGCGCGCGGCGAGCGCCCACAGCGCCTCCGGATCGACCGCGGCCGCCGCCGCCCCGGCGGCCGCGGCGGCGCCGGCCGGCTCGTCGCCGCCCGCCTCCCGCAGCCGGCGCGCCGCGATCACGTCGGCGTGCACGCGCGCGTTCGGGATCCCCAGGACCTCGATCCCGAGGGAGCCCGCCCCGCGCAGCGCCCGCTCGACGCCGGCGAGGCCCTCCGCGGCGGCCCAGTCCAGCGATCGGCCGATCGCGGCCGGCTCGGGCGCCGCGCCGATGTGCAGGACCACGTCGTAGCGGAAGCGCGTCATCTCGTCGGCGCCGGGGCCTCGCTTGAGCCAGGTCTCGACGTGCTCCACGCCCGGGATCTCGTCGCGCAGCGCGTGAAAGAGCTCGGGCGCGAGGACGAGCTCCTCCTCGCCGGCGACCGCCCGCTCCACCCGGGCCCGCAGCTCGGCCGCGGTGGCGCCCGCGGGCGCGCGGTGGAGTTGCACCGAGGCGTGAAACGCCTCCAGCAGCGGCAGGCTCCGGATGTCGCCCAGGAACACGACGCCGCCGGGCGCCGTCGCGCGCACGGCGCCCTCGATCACCGAGCGCAGGTAATCGGCGCTGGGGAAGTACTGGACGATCGAGTTCAAGATCACCACGTCGAAGCTGCCCGGCTCGATGCCGCGGAGGTCGTTCGCCTCCCGGCGCTGCAGCGACACGTGCGAGAGCGTGCCGCGCGCGAGCTCGGGGCGGAGGAGCGCGATCGCCTTCTCCGAAAAATCCGTGCCGAGGTAGGCGGCGCACTGCGGGGCCAGCTGCAAGAGCAGGAGCCCCGTCCCACAGCCGATCTCCCACGCCCGCCGCGGCTGGAACGAGAGGATCCGCTCGACCGTGTGGTCCCGCCACGCGCGCATCGCGCCGGCGTCGATGGGCGCTCCGGTATAGCTGCTGTTCCAGCCCGTGATGTTGAAGGCCGGATCCACGCCGGCGCCGCCCTGCCCGTAGGTGCCGTCGTACAGCGCCTGCCACGCCGAGACGTGCTCCGCCTGGAGCGCCGGGGCCTGCTCCGCGGCGCCGCCGTCGTCGAGGCGCGGGATGACGTACGCGACGAGCCGCTTGTTGCCCGTCGGCTCTTCGCGCGCCACCACGACGGCCTCTTCCACGGCGGGGTGCTCGCGCAGCACGGCCTCGATCTCCCCGAGCTCGATGCGATAGCCGCGGATCTTCACCTGGTTGTCGACCCGCCCCAGGAACTCGATGTTCCCGTCGGGGAGCCACCTGGCGCGGTCGCCGGTGCGGTACATGCGCGCGCCCGGCTCGTCCGAGAACCGATCGGGGAGGAACCGCGCCGCGTCGAGCTCGGGCCGGTTCAGGTACCCGCGGGCGATGCCCACGCCCCCGAGGTACAGCTCGCCGGGCACGCCCACGGGGACGAGCTCCCCGCGCGGATCGAGAAGGTATGCCCGCATGTTGTCGATCGGGCGGCCGATCGAGGGGTCGGCCGCCGCGGTCCCGCCGTCCGGCCGCGCCCTCGGCACGACGCACGAGGTGGCGACGACGGTCCCCTCGGTCGGACCGTAGTTGTTCACGACCTCGAAGGGGAGCCGCGCGTCGGGCCAGACGCGGAGCTTGTCTCCTCCCGTGAGCAGGTACCGGAGCGCGGCGGAAGCGGGCCAGTCGAGGCGCAGGAGCTCCTCCGCCATCGGCGTCGGCAAGAACGAGACGGTGATCCCGCGCGCGAGGAGCCACGCCTTGAGCTCGTCCGGGGAGCGGCGGAGCGGCTCCCCGGGGATGAACAGGCACGCTCCCGAGCACAGGTAAGGCCAGAGCTCCCAGACCGACGCGTCGAAGCCCGGGCTCGCGACGAGGGTCGCGCGATCCTCGCGGGAGACGGCGAAGCGCCGCACGTGCCACGCCACCAAATTCATGAGGCTCCGGTGCTCCACGAGCACGCCCTTCGGGCGGCCGGTCGAGCCCGAGGTGTAGATGGCATACGCCAGGTCCCGGGGGCCCGCGCACGCCGGCGGGCGCGAGCCGTCCCGCGCCGCCAGCGCCGGCGCGTCGGCGTCGAGGCGGATCACCGCGCCCGCGAACGGCGGGAGGCGATCGGCGAGGTGCGCCTGCGTGAGGAGCACCGGCGCCCCGGAGTCCGCGAGGATGAACGAGAGCCGCTCGCCCGCGATCGCGGCGTCCACGGGGAGGTACGCCGCGCCCGCCTTGAGGGCCCCGAGGATCCCGACCACCAGCTCCGGCGAGCGCTCCGCGCAGATCGCGACCAGGGTGTCGGGCGCGACGCCCAGCTCGAGCAGGCGGCGCGCGAGCTGGTTCGCCCGGCGATCGAGCTCTCCATACGTGAGCGAACCGCCCTCTGACACGACCGCGGGGGCGTGCGGCGCGCGCGCGACCTGCTCCTCGAACAGCGCTAGGACGCTTCGATCGCGCGGGAAATCGGCGCCGGTGTCGTTCCACGCGAAGAGCAGCCGGCGCCGCTCGCGCTCCGGGAGCAGCGGCATCGTCGCGACGGACCGCGCGGGATCCGAGGTCGCGGCGGCGAGCAGCGTGAAGAGGTGCGTGAGCGTCCGCTCCATCGTCGACCGCTCGAACAGATCGGTGCTGTACTCCAGCATCCCGGCGACGCCGCCGGCGCTCTCCCAGGCATAGAGCGAGACATCGAAGATCGTCTTCTTCGTGTCCGTGTCGACGGCGCGCGCCTCGACCCCGGCGAGGTGCAGCTCGCGCTCCGCGGGCGGCTGCGGCGCGAACACGATCTGCACGAGCGGGCTGTAGCTCGGGTCGCGCTCCGGCTGGAGCTCCTGGACGAGCCGCTCGAACGGGAGCCTGTCGTGCGCATACGCGTCCAGGCACACCGCCCTCACTCGGCGGAGCAGCTGCTCGAACGACGGCGCGCCGGAGACTTCGATCCGGATGGGGACCACGTTGACGAAGAAGCCGATCGCCGCCTCGAGCTCGGCGTGATCGCGGCCCGCGCTCGGCAGCCCGACGAGGAGGTCGTCGCGCTGCGTGACGCGGTGGAGCAGGACGGCGAACGCGGCCAAAAGGACCATATTGACGGTCACGCCCTCTCGCGCGCCGAGGTCGCGGATGGCCCTCGCGACCTCCGGGTCGAGCTGGAACGGGATCGTCGCGCCGCGGAACGTTTGGACCGGCGGCCGGACGCGATCGCTCGGCAGCTCGAGCAGGGGCGGCGCGCCGAGGAGCCGCTGCTTCCAGCCGGCGACCAGCTCCGACAGGCTCTCTTCCGTCAGCTGCTCTCGCTGCCACGCGGCGAAATCGGCGTACTGGAGCGGCGCCTCCGGCAGCGGAGCGGGAGCGCCCCGGCAGAAGGCGTCGTAGAGCGCCGCGAGCTCGCGGTAGGCCACCTCGAGCGACCAGCCGTCGACGGCGATGTGGTGGATGTGCAGCCAGAGGACGTGATCCCGCAGCCCGAGCCGCAGCAGCCCCGCCCGGAAGACGGGCCCGCGCTTCAGATCGAAGATCCGCTGGGCCTCCGCGTCGAGGAGCCGCGCCGCCTGGGCCTCGCGCTCCCCCTCGGAGAGGTGCTGGAGGTCCGCGACCTCGAGCCGGAACGCGGCGTCCTCGGCGACGATCTGGACGGGCAGGCCGTCGATCTCGGTATAGACCGTGCGCAGGATCTCGTGGCGGCGGAGGAGCTCACGGAGGCTCCGGTCGAGCGCCGGGGCGTGGAGCTCCCCGGTGAGGCGGAAGGGACAAAGGCAGTTGTAGGCCCTGCTCTCCGGCGCGAGCCGGTGGAGGAACCACATGCGCTCCTGGGCGAACGAGAGGGGGACTGGCCCCGTCCGGGCGCCCCTTGGAATGGCATGCTCCGCCCGGGGGGCCGCGCGGCCGCCCCCCTCCGCCAGCGCGGCGAGCCCGGCGACGGTCGGGTGCGCGAAGAGCTCCTGAAAGCCGATGTCGAGCCCGAAGGCGCCGCGGAGCCGCGAGAACAGCTGCACGGCGTGCAGCGAGCTGCCGCCCAGCTCGAAGAAGCTGTCGTCGACGCCCACGCGCTCGACGCGCAGGAGCTCCTTCCAGAGGCCGGCGAGCGCCTCCTCCAGCTCGGAGCGCGGCGCCACGAAGGCGGTCCCGAGCCCCGTCCGGGCGCCGCCGGGCGCAGGGAGCGCCCTGCGGTCGACCTTGCCGTTCGGCGAGGTGGGGAGCGCGTCGAGCGACACGAAGGCGGACGGGACCATGTAGCTCGGCAAATGGCGCTGCGCGAGGGCGCGCAGCGCGGGGACGAGCGCCTGCTCGCCCTCGGCGGAGGCGCCCTCGACCGGGCGCGGGACGACATACGCCACGAGCCGCCGGTCGCCCGGCGCGTCCTCGCGCGCCACGACCGCGACCTCGCGCACGCCGGGGTGCTGGCCCAGCGCCGCCGCGATCTCGCCGAGCTCGATGCGGTGGCCGTGGATCTTCACCTGATCGTCGATCCGGCCGAGGAACTCGAGCTCGCCCGACGGGAGGTACCGCGCGAGATCGCCTGTCCGGTACAGCCGCGCGCCCGGCCCGGGCCGGAAGGGGTCCTCGACGAACCGCTCCCGCGTGAGCTCGGGGCGGTTCAGGTAGCCGCGGGCCACGCCGGGGCCGCCGATGTAGATCTCGCCGGCGACGCCGACGGGGACCGGTGCGCGGTGGCGATCGAGCAGCAGCACCTGGACGTCGCGGCACGCGCGGCCGATCGAGCTCGACCACGGCCGCTCGAGGTCCGGGATGCCCATCGGGCGGCGGGTGGCGAACACGGTCGTCTCGGTGGGCCCATAGATGTTGAGGATCGCGGGCCGCTCGTCCCCGCGGCGGTCCCACCACGGCTTGAGCGCGGCCACGTCGAGCGCCTCGCCGCCGCAGATCACGAGGCGCAGCCGGAGGCGGTCGCGGAGCGATGGATCGGCCGCGGTGTCCGCGTGGATGAGCTGGCGGAGCGCCGAGGGCGTCTGGCAGACGACGGTCACCCCCTCGTCGCCGAGGAGCCTGTGGAAGGCGTCCGGCGTGCGGCTCGTGAGGAACGGCACCACGACCAGCCGCCCGCCGTGGCAGAGCGCGCCCCAGATCTCCAGGACGGAGAAATCGAAGGCATAGGAATGGAATAGGGTCCAGACGTCGCGCTCGCCATAACCGACCTCACCGGCGGTATGGTCGAAGAGGCGAACGACGTTGGCGTGGGTGACCATCACCCCCTTGGGCTTGCCGGTCGACCCCGAGGTATAGATGATGTACGCGAGGTTCTCCGGGCCCTCGCCCGGCGCGGGCGCCACCTCCCCCTCGGGCTGTCGCTCGATCACGGCCCGATCCGCGTCGAGGCACACGACGCTGGCGCTCCCGCTCCTCAGCCGGGAGGCGAAGCGCTCCTCGGTGAGGATCACGGGGACGCGGGTATCTTCCAGCAAGAAGGCGAGCCGCTCCTCGGGATACGACGGGTCGAGCGGGACATAGGCGGCGCCGGACTTGAGGACGCCGAGCAGCGCGACGATCATCTCGAGCGAGCGTTCCAGGCAAACGCCGATCGGGACGTCGGGCCCCGCGCCGCTCGCCCGGAGGAGGTGGGCGATCTGGTTGCTCCGCCGATCCAGCTCGGCATAGGTGAGGCGGCGCCCCTCGAAGGCCACCGCCACGGCGGACGGGGCGCGACGGGCGTGCGCCTCGACCCGCTCGTGCAGCCGATCGCGCGGCGGATCGAACACCCCGCCGCCGTTCCACCCGAACAGCAGCGTTCGCCGCTCCTCCTCGGTCAGGATCGGCAGCGCCGAGACGGGCTGCGCTGGGTCGCCCGCGGCGCCGCCCAGCAGCGCCGCCCAGTGCCCGAGCAGCCGCTCCACCGTCGCGCGCTCGAAGAGATCGCGGTTATAATCGATGCGCGCGATCACGCTCGCGTCGGTCTCCTCGACGCGGACGGCGAGCTCGAACGCCACCTCGGCCGCCTCGAGCGCCGCCGGCGTCAGCGTGAGCAGAGCGCCTCTCCTCGGCGCGAGCGCGCCGCGCGCGCTGGAGAAGGTGGCCTGGACGAGCGGGGGGCGGCTCGGATCGCGCGGCAGCGCCAGCCGCTCGACCAGGGACGCGAAGGGGAGATCGCCGTTCTCCTTCGCCTCCTCCAGGGATCGGCGCACCTGGCGCAGGAGCGCTCGAAAGCCCGGATCCGCGCCCAGCCTGCCCCGCACGACCACGAGGTTGCCGAACGGACCGATGAGGCCCTGGGTCTCCTCGTCTCGCCTGGACAGCGCCACGCCGATGAGGACGTCGTCCTGGCCTGTATACCGGTGCAGGACGGCGTGCATTCCCGCGAGCAGGACCGCGGACAGCGGCACGCCTTCCTCCCGCGCCAGGGCGCGCAGCGCGCGCGCGAGCTCCGGATCGAGCGCGCGCGCCGCCGAGCCTCCGGCGAAGGTCCGCGCCGCGGGCCGCGGCCGATCCGTCCGGATCTCCAGCGCTTCCGGCGCCCCCGCGAGCTCGCGGCGGACGTGCGCGAGCTGCGCGTCGAGCAGCGCCGCGGTCCTGTGCTCCCGCTGTCGCCGCGCGTAGCCCTGATAACTTATCGGCGGCGCCGGCCGCTCGATTCCGTGGTAGCCGTCGAACAGCTCCGAGAAGAACAGCGCTGCGCTTGGCTCACCGTCCGAGAGGATCGGGTGCATGGAGAGCGCGAGGAGGTGGCGCTGCGCATGGACGCGGATGAGGCTCACGCGCCAGAGGGGACCGCGCTCCAGATCGAGCGGCAGCGAGGTCTCCCGGCGAGCCACCGCGAGCGCCGACGCATCCGAGGCCGGCTGCCCCTCGGCGCCGAGATCCACCTCGCGAAAGGCGATCTCCGCCCGCGGCGAGACGACCTGCTCCGGCTGTCCATCGCGCTCTGCGAAGGACGTCCTCAGGATCGCCTGGCGCGCCGCGAGCCCCTCGACGGCGCGGACCAGCCTGGGCACGTCCAGCGCGCCGTCCAGCCACGCCGCGCCCCGTCCCACCGGGCCCGGCGCGGCGCCGCGGCCCCGGTCGAGCCGCAAGGCGCATTCTTGCTCCAGAGAGAGCGGCATAGTGCTCAATTCGTTCATCGCGGATGACCTCCCTGTTGCTGGTAGGGGTCGGTAGCATCGGCGCGCGTGAACCTGCCTACGCCGCGTCGAGACGCTCGACGCGTACGCACCTTCACGCACACCGTGCTTGTTGATCTGTCGTACGCTCGTCAGGCATCACGGTCGCTTGTCGAGCTTCTGGCCAGAAGAAGCCGGCGCCAAGCGGACCTCAAGCTCATGAGCCGCGCTGTCGGCCGCGTCGCGACGTGGCGCGAAGCGGACGCTGCGCAGTATGCAGTAGGGACACCGCGATGCCAGTTTGTATTTGAACCATCGCGGCCGCCGGCGAGCGGACGGCGCGTATCCGCGCTCGCGATCACGGCCTCGACTCATGCTCTTGTGGGCGGATACACCAAGCCAGCTGCCGGCGCGCCCTGCCTTGGTCCCCTTCCCCACCTTCCGGGTCGATTCCAGCGCATCACGTCCGAACCGTGCTCGCGCGGCGGCATCGGGTCGTATTCGAGACGGCGCGCGCGCGGGACGGTGGGGGAGCATCCGCCGCGGCGGCGCGTCGAGCGGCCGGGAAGTCCGGGCTCGGATGAAATCGACGAGCTCGAATTTCCAGATTCATGGCCGGGTCGAGCGGAACAGTTTTCTGCATACTGTTCCGCTCGCGCAAAAATACGTAATGGCACGATCGCGTCGTTATGACCGGCGGGCGCCGCGGCGATCCCCCGGCCTCCGGTGCGGGCCATGAGCCCACCGGCGTGCACGGCGCCGGAGCATGGCTCGATCGCGTGCGCCCGAGCCGCTGAGTCTGACCGCACGCCACCGGAGCCCGACGGAACCAACCTGGACGCGCCGCGGTGATCACCGGTCCTCCAGCGGATTCCGATGACACCGCATCTTGACAGCCGAGTCGGCCGCGGACTAGCCTCTCGCGTCCATGGCTCGCTCCAGCTCGGCGCTGGCGGTGGGGATCCTTGGGGGGCGAGACGGGAGGGTAAGCGACCATGTCGAACAGCAGCGCACCGAGCGGCACAGCAGCGGCCGAGCTCGACGTGTTCCAGCATCGCACGGTCGAGCTGGAGCGGCTGCTTCACGCCGCTTCCGCGCGTGAGATCGAGCGAGAGAGGGAGATCGGGGCGCTCCGGGAGCAGGTGGAGCTGCTCGACATCGCGCACGACGCCATCCTCGTCCGGCGCCTCGACGGTGTGATCACGTACTGGAACAGGGGCGCAGAGCGGATGTACGACATCCGCCGCGAGGACGCCGTGGGGCGCGCCTCCCATGAGCTCCTGCGCACCGCCTTCCCCGCGCCGCTCCCCGCGATCGAGCGCTCGTTGCTGGAGGCGGGCCGCTGGGAGGGAGACCTCAAGCACACGACGCCTCGCGGGGTCGTCATCGTCTCGAGCCGGTGGGTGCTCCGGCGAGGCCCGAGCGGCGCGCCCGAGACGGTGTTCGAGATCAACAACGACATCACCGCGCGCAAGGCGGCCGAGGAGGAGCGCGACCGACAGACTGCCCTGCTCGAACGGCAAGCGCGGCTGCTCGATCTCGCGCACGACGCGATCCTCCTGCGGGCGCTCGACGGCACGATCGCCTACTGGAACCAAGGGGCAGAGCGGATGTACGGCTACGCCGCCGCCGAGGCGATCGGGGCGCGATCCCATGAGCTCCTGGGGACGCGCTTCCCCGCGGCGCTCCCCGCGATCGAAAGGGCGCTGCGTACGGAGGGCCACTGGCAGGGGGAGCTCGAGCACACCCGGCGCGACGGCGGGACCATCATGGTCGAGAGCCGGTGGGTCGCGCAGGCCGACCCGGGGGATGCACAGGCGCTGATCATGGAGATCAACACCGACATCACGGCGCGCAAGGAGGCGGAGCGGATGCGCTCGGAGCAGCAGCAGGAGCTCATCCGCTTGCAGGCCACGGCGATCGCCGAGCTGTCGACGCCGCTCATCCCGATCACCGACCACGTGGTGGTGATGCCGCTCATCGGCGTGCTCGACACGATGCGCGCGCAGCAGGCGATGGACACCCTGCTGCAGGGGCTCTCGTCCTCGGGCGCGACGGTCGCGATCGTCGACATCACGGGTGTAAAGGTCGTCGACACGAAGGTGGCCGACGCGCTCATCCGCGTGGCGCAGGGGGCGCGTCTGCTCGGCGCCGAGGTGGTGCTCACCGGGATCCGCGCGGAGGTCGCGCAGACCATGGTCGGCCTCGGCGTCGAACTGCGGAACATCGTCACGCGGGGCACGCTCCAGGGCGGGATCGCCTATGCGCTCTCCCGGCCGGGCGCGCGGGGGACGCTGGCCTGACGAACAGGTCTTGGCCGGGGGTGCCGGCGCTGGGCACGAACCGGAGCCCGTCGGGACCGGTCAGCCCAGGAGGCCGCGCTCGGCCAACCACAGCGTCGCGCCGGCGCGGCTGTAGATGCCGAGCTTGTCGTAGGCGTGGGCGACGTGGTGCTGCACGGTCTTCTCCGAGATGCAAAGGACGAGGGCGATCTCGCGGTTGGTCTTGCCGGCCCCGACGAGCCGCAGCACCTCCAGCTCGCGCCCCGTGAGCGCCTTTCGCGGCTGGAGGAGCCGACCGCACCGGGCGCCGCGCTCGCTGCTCGGCGGCGCGGACGGCACGGGATCGGTGGCGAGCAGGTAGCCGTACGTCGTGCCGTTCCCGCCCGCGAGGCGGTGCGTCCAGATCGGGTTGGCGCAATAGATCTCCAGCATCTCCTTCGTGTACCCGACCACGAAGTACTCGAAATACGGATGCCATGCGGGAAGGTCGCGCACGCGAAATTCGATGCCGGAGTCCCTCAGCGTCGCCTCGGAGCGGCTGTCCGTCTCGGCGAAGTACCGGTGCCAGATGTTCTGGGTGGTCGCGACCAGCGACGAGATGTCGGGATCCTGGACGAAGCGCTGCAGCGGGCCGTCGACGAGCGCCCAGCGCGCCGATTCGGCCCCGAGCTCGAAGAGCGCGTCCTTGCCATCCGCGTAGAACCGCCGGACGAGCTCGTCGTGGAACGCGAGGAACTCGGGCAGCGGGACGAAGCTGCTCGCGGTGATCGGCCGTTTGAACCAGGGGTTGGCCACCGCCACTTCACGAAAGAAGCCGCGCCACGCCTCCGAGCCGAACCTCCGGCTCACCAAGGTCTTCCGCGTCAGGATTGTGGTTCCGCTGACCTTCATGGAACAGCCGATCGGCCCCTGTTCCTGAGCGACGAGGCCGCGCAGGACGCAGGAAGGCAAAGGATCGCCTGCCAGTATGGCCGATCGGGGTGTCAGCGGTCAACACGCGAGCTCGCTCGCTCTGTGGCGGCGCTCTCATGGTGCGACGGATATATCAGCAACAGATCATTTCAATATCGATGCACACCCAAAGCTTCGCGCGTCACGCGTCACGCGTCGCGCGACGCGCCGTCATCTTCTTCGAAGCTCTTCTGCTCGATCTCCCAGCCGGTGCTGCAGAGGCCGCACGATGTCCCGAGGGACATCGTGCGGCGGGGTGGGCTACGGCATGACGTGCCGCTTCAGCGCGGGCCAGCCGACCGAGGCGTTGCCGGGCTCGTGGCCGCCTCCCTGCTTCGTGCAGAGCGTCACCTCGACGCCGTCCTGGCAATTGGAGTAGGTCGAGCAGCCCTGCCCGTTCTCGGCCGACGGCGAGCCGGTGCAGCCGTTGATGTCGGCCCACTTCTGGAAGGTCGACTTCGCGCCGAGGAACGTGACGGGCATGCCGCGCACCACCGAGGAGCCTCCACCGGCGTAGGGCACGATGGAATCCGACGTGCCCCGGAACGAGATCACGCTGATGGGGCGCGACGGCTCGCAGCCGCCGATGTTCTCCTGCAGGAGATCGAAGGCGGCGGGCGCCACGGCCGCGAACACGTCGGCGGCGTGGCAAGCGAGGTAGTGGGACATCCCGCCGCCCATGGAGAAGCCGACCGCGTAGATGCGCTTGGGGTCGATGCAGGCGGTCTCCTGGACCTGCGCCACGAGCGCCCTGGCGAACGCCACGTCGTCGGTGTCGGCCACGCAGCAGGGCCCCACGTTCCAGGCGCCGCCCGAGGGGCCGGACAGCCCGCTCGGGAAGGCCATGATCACGCCTTCCGGGTCGGTCTGCGCCGGATACGGCGAGCCCGACCGCTCCGACGGGCCAGAGCCGCCGAGCGGGTGGAAGTCGACGACGAGAGGCACCGGCTTGCTGCCGTCGTACGTGGCAGGGACATGCAAGACGTAGCTGCGGCTCCGGGAGCCCACCATCACGGTCTTGTTCGAGTCGCCAGCGCTCAACGCGGGCGACGGGCAGGTGACGCTCCCGCCGCCGCCCGTGCCGCTGCCGCTGCCGCCGGCGCCCGCGCCGCCGGTGCCCGCGCCGCCGGTGCCCGCGCCGCCGGTGCCCGCGTCCCCGGCGCCGCCCCCGCCGGTGCCGGTGCCGCCGGCGGCGCCCGTCGTGCCCGCTGACGACGTGGTCGTCGTGTCCCCGGACGCGGCGCTGCCGCCGCTACCGGAGGTGACGCCCGAGCTGGTCGAGCCGCTGGTACCGCCGCCGTCGCCGCCGCCGGTGGTCGTCCCGTCGCTGCCGCTGCCGCAGCCCAAGAGGGCGATGCCGAGCGCTCCTGACAGCAGGATCTGCTTTGGTAAATACGTTCGTCGGTTCATCATGGGTCAGCACCTTCGTTTGCGGTGGATACGGGGACGGTATCCGGTGTTCGGGTCGCGTCCTTGGAAGCTCAGCTCGAGGGATCGGGATGGCTCGGCGGCCGCGCGTCGGTCGTCACATCGCCCTGGTCCGAGCAGGCGAGCGCGGCGGCGGACGCGGCGACCTCTGGAGCGGCCTCGCCGAGGTCGCGAAACGTCTCCAAGCGCCCTCGCCTCCCTGCTCCCAAATCGCCGTCGGTCCTCGCGTCGCCCGATGCAAGTGATTGCAACGAGCTCATACCCGAAACCGCCGCAGCGAGGCATAGGCATACCGGCCTATGCCTCGCCGCGGGGCGTCACGCACGCTCGAGAGGACTGGACGGCTCGGGCGAGGACCGAGCTCATTCGGCGCTACGGTCGTACTAGCCGCGGTCGGGCGCCGCGGCGCCGTGCTGCCGACGATCGACGTGCGGGGGCAGGACAATCCCCCAATGGGGCACTTGACGGACGAGTCTCGCAACGAGCTTTACCGCTGCGGTGCGCGTCACCTCGCGTGGCTGGAACGACGCTGGCCATCCGGCCGAGAGGCCAGCACTGTTGGGTAGTGCTCAAATTTGCCCGGAGAGAATTCACATGAAGGCGGGAAGGCAGGAAGA
Source organism: Sorangium sp. So ce185 (assembly GCF_051526825.1). Classification (NCBI taxonomy): domain Bacteria; kingdom Pseudomonadati; phylum Myxococcota; order Polyangiales; family Polyangiaceae; genus Sorangium; species Sorangium sp. So ce185. The sequence continues at coordinate 6,718,175 of NZ_CP150316.1, forward strand.
TCATTGATCTTTCTTTCCGCCTTCCCGCCTTCCCGCCTTCATGTTCAATTTCGAGCAGTGCCCACTGTTGAGCTCGCGCACCGCCCTGTTGTCGAACCGGCGCGCGCCGCGCTCAGGCATCGCGATCTCGTGGGAGCTATCCGCTGCTGGATCGAGCACTGGAGTGCCGGAATCGTCCGCAGCACCGCCGAGCGACGCTGTCGAGGACGTCGAGCCGCATCCCGGAGCTCGGCCACGAGCCCTCGCGCTCGATTCTGGCCAGGACACACGCCGGCTCTTGCGCTGCGCGGCGCAGGATTTCGACCGACGACCTCGATCGCTGCCGCAGGCTCCGCGAAGACCCGTCCGCTCGACGACCGCTTACAATGCGGCCGAGCGGGTCGTACGCTCGTGCCTCCGCTGGCGCGGACACGACCAAGGAGCTTTGCATGACAGATCGACTCACCGACGAGCGGGACCCTCTGCATTCCATCGCTCGCCTCGACCAGGAGATCCCGGCGGATGCCTTGCCCGGCGAAGGGGGCTTGCCCCCCTGGGAAGACGTGGCGCTGGATCCCGCCGAGCCGCCGGAGGGGTGGCTCCTCTCGCGGGGCTCCGCCCTCTCCCCCGCCGACTCCCCGCCGCAGCTCGTGCGGACCGTGAACCTCTTGCCGTTCCCCGAGCACGACATCCCTTCACCGGAGCACGTCGACCGCATCGCCGAGCTCTTGCTCGCCCGCGCGCGGCAGGGCCTCGGCGACGTCTTCGCGCACCCGGACTACGCGCGGATCGACGACCCCGCCGAGGCGTTCGCGCGCACCGTCGCCGAGCACCAGACCGGCATCCCGTACACGCAACCCGTTTACTTCTACGGGCCCCAGGCGCGGGTCGCGAAGGCGATCGTCGACGCAGGGCGCTATCCGCTCGTGGGTCAATGCCAGCAAGCCGTGACCACGGCGCTCTGCTTCTATGGCTGGGACGGCGGCACCTACGGGGACATCGGCTCCGGCCTCGACGCGCAGCCCTACTGCGAGAGCCTCGGCAAGGGGTGGAAGCAGGTGCCGTTCGCGCTGGAGGAATGGCCGGACGAGCTCTGGGAGCAGATCACCGTCGGCTCGTGCCTGTTCTGGTCGGCGCCTTGTCCGACGACCCGAGGCGGCCTCACGTGCTCCGGCGCGAAGCACGCGCTCGGGTGCGGGCGCGGCAGCGGGCACGTCGCCATGGTCCTGCGCAAGCACCCGACCGAGCGAAAATGGCAGCTCTGGGACACGACCACATCCTTCAACGATCCGGGGCCCCACGCCGCCGTCGCCAAGCAGTCGCGCATGCTCTGGGAGTCGCACTGGTGGTCGTGGATCCCGAAGGCCCTGTCGGGCGGCGCGTGGCTCTTCCGCGGCATCGCGCGACCAGGCTCGCTCGGCAGCCTGAAGTCGCAGCTCGCGCCCCGAGGGCGAGCGCGCCTCCTGCTCCGGCGCCGGAGCGACAGGAAGCTCCTCTTTCGCTCCCCGTGGATATCCATGGAGCAGGAGCGCCTCCCCATCTCGTGGCTCTTCCGGGCGCTCCGGGGCGCGCCGTTCCACGAGCTCGTCGAGCCCACCTTCTGCGTCAACTCGGCGAGCGACGGCCCCCGCGACAACCGGCCGCTGCTCGATTGCTCCTGCGACCCGAAGGGCAACGCCACGATGAGCTGGCGGCCCAGCCAGGGGCTCCACGACCGCCCCGGCAAGGCCGATTGGTCCGGGGACGCGCCCTACCCCGCGGGCGGCAATTCCCCCTCGAGACCACCGGTGGACTCGCCCGCCCCGGCGGCGGGCGCGCTCTCGAGCGCGCTGCTCGCGCGTCGCCCCGAGCTCCAGCGGATCGCCGCGGGCGACGGCGCGCTCGAGGAAGGAGCCAAGGGACCCGCCGTCGCGGCGATCCAGCAAGGCCTGCTCGCGCTCGGGATCCATGTCCAAGGCGGCGTCGACGGGGACTTCGGGGAGGGCACCAGGCTGGCCATCCAGGCGTTCCAGGCGAGCCACGCCCTCGAGCGCGACGGCGCCGTGACGCGCGCCCTCGTACAGGCGCTCGACAGGGCGCTCGCCGCGGCGGGCGCGGCGGTCGCGGCGGGCCACTGAGCGCCGCCGCCGCGTCCGTTCGGCGGAGTTCCCGAACACTCGAGTGCTTCAGGGGCGGAATTCCGCGTTGGTGCTCGCGGAATGTCCACCCGCGCGTCGAGCCGTGCCCGATTGCTGCTCTGCCTCGTCCGAGCGCTCGGATTCCGTTGACAGGGGCAATCCTGCTCGCTCTCCTCATTGGTTGTGACAGAGATAACCGCAGACGCAGCGAACGTCTTTCTCTTCCACATCGACCCGGAGACGAGCGTCAATCCGGCGGAGCTCCAGCGGATTCTGCTGGCCGAAGCCGCCGCGTTCAGCGTCGCATCCCGGCCGACGATCCACCCTGCGCTCCTCGCGCACCGCATCCTGCGCGGCACGGACGGCCGCCTCCTCTGGGAGATCGCCCTCACCGGGCTCGAGTCGCCCGACGACGACGCGCCCAGAGAGAGCCTCTGCGAAGCGCTCCTCGGCGAGGTGCGCGAGCGCCTCGAGGGCCTCGGGAGAGTCGAAACCTTCGCGGGCTACACGGATCTCGTGTTCCCCGGCCCCGGGCTCGGCTTCTGCCGCGCGCCGCTGGAGGCGAGCCGGTCCTCCGGCTCCTCGGCCGGGCTCGCCCAGGCGAGCGCGCCCCTCCTCGGGTGGGAAGACTACGCGACGGACGCGGGCACGGCCGTGGCCGGGGCGGAGCTGCCCGAGGATCTCCTCGCGGAGATCGAGCAGAGCCGCGGCGAGGCGCCCGCGGAGCCGGGCCTCAAGCCGGTTCGCCAAGGGCACATGTACACCGGGGCCAGCGACAAGGCGCACCTCGCCTACCTCCACGATTACCTCGAGTCCCGCGCCGCGGCGTCGAGCTCCAGCGACCGCCGCAAGGTCATCGCGTTCCGCGCCTTCCAGGCGCGCGAGGGCAGCACCGCGGCCATCAACACCTACGACAACCAGATCGTCACCTGGGGGACCGGCTGGGGCGGCCTCGGGATGCTGGGCAAGGTCATGGCGCGCGCGGTGGCGAACGAGGCGCTCCGCGACCGGCTCGGCCGCGCGGGCCTGCGCTACCGCGACAAGAACGTCTACGATGTCGTCGACCTCCGGGCGAAGCGGGTGATCACCGGGGGGAAAGAGGCGCTCGAGACGCTCCGCAGCTCGGTCCCGCTGCTCCGGGTGCTCATCCACGCGGCGCGCGATCCGCGCACGCGCGACGCGGTCACCGAGGCACAGCTCCTCACGTTCATGGAGACGTCGGCGCACATCGCCGGGGCCGACGGCATCGCCACGCAGGCCCTGTTCAACTGGATCGCCCACCTCAAGCACTGGGCCCCGGCGTACGTCGACGGCTGCCTCGACTGGGCGCTGCCTCAGGCAGGCGGCGGCGCCGCGTCGGTCGAACGCGACCAGCGCCTCGCCGTGCTCGTGGGCCGTTATTTCTACGGCAGGGCCCGGAGTTTCAAATGGCGCCCCGACTGGAGGCAGTTCCAGCTGTACTGCGAGCACATGAAGGCCGACGGCCTGGATTGCACGAGCGATCCGTTCTTCCGGGCGGCGGCGTCGCCGTCGAGCGATCCGTTCGCCGAGCACCCGCTGCCGCGGCCCGGCAGGCCGGCCAAGCCGCAGATCCTGAAGAACGCGCCGCTCGCCGGCGAGCCGGCGCTCGAGCGCGTCGCGCGGGGCGAGGGGTCGCTCCGCAAGCGGGCCAGCGGGCCCGAGATCAAGGCCCTGCAGGAGGCGCTGCTCGCGGTCGGGATCCAGCTCCGAGGCGGCGTCGACGGCGTCTTCGGCGATCGCGTGGAGGAGGCCGTGAGGGCGTTCCAGGCCGAGCGCGGGCTCCTCGTGGACGGGGTCGCGGGGCAAGCCACCTTGAAGGCGCTCGACGCGAGGCTCGGCGCGGTGAGGGGCTGATCAGGGCGGCTCGCGCCAACCCGATCGAGAGGAGACCACACGATGGCGGGGTGTACATCGACGACGCCGGTCACGGGGCGAGCCTCGAGGTGACCGGCGCGCGCGGCGAAGTCCCCCTGGCGCGCTCGCTCAGACCTCCTCGGCGCCGTGGAGCACGGCCACCCGTCCGTCCTGCTGCCGGCCGAGCTCGGCGCGGTACCGCAGCCGGCTTCTCCAATCGATGTACTCGAGGCGAAGGCGCCGCGTCGAAGGCCCTTGCCCCGGATCGAGGTGAAGCATGCAAAAGCCGTTGTTGCCGATCTCGGGACGGAGCTTGTACCCATGATAGCGCGACTGCGACTCGAGGAAGAGCGGGGTCGCGGGGCACGGCGCGGCGTACAAATCCTTGTCGAGCCCGTACTCGGAGAGTCGATAGGGATAGCCGCCGTGCCCGATGCAGCTCGAGACGGGCAGCTCCGGGGTCATGTCGAAGAGACCACAGTAATGCGTGTTGCCCCACATCCAGAGATCCACGGCCGGCAGGTACGGCTTCAGGTGCTCGTACATCCTGGTGAGTTCCATCGATCCATACTGGAACGGCTCGTTCGCTGACAGCAGCACGTTGATACACCCGCGCTGACGTCCGTCCTGCAGGATCTGCGAGAGCCACGAGCGGAGCCGGGCGTCGGCGTACGTCATGTGACCGAAGTAATCGGTCTCGATCCCGATGATCTGGAACGCGTCCCCGAAGCGCAGGCAGAAATAGCTCCCCTGCTGGACCTGGGGCGCGCCCAGGCCCATGCGGTAGTCGAGGTAGCTGAAGTACGGGTACGCCTTGGAGAACATCTCGTGGTTGGAGCTCAGCATCATCACGTTCGTGCGCGCCAGCATGTCCTCGAACTCGGGCGCGACGAAGGCCGCGAACTCCGCCGATGTGCCGGCGTAATAGACGTCGCCCAGGTAGAGGAGGTGGTCGGGCGCGAGCCTCCGGATGTGCTTGGCGATGTAACGCGAGTGCGGGAGCCCGTTGCCGAAGTCGGCGAGCAGGGCGAGGCTGGTCTTCGCCACCGGCATGTCGTACACGAACGACCGCTCCTTCGACGCGTCGTGGTACCGGAAGGGCGCCTTGGGTTTGAGGCTGTTCGCGGCCTTCGACGCGACGAAGGCGAGCGCGTACATGGCGCCGTCCGCGACCGTCTCGAACTTCTCTTCCATCGGGAGGATGGGCAGCCAGGTCGAATCGTACCCAAGAAAACCGAAACCGTCGGGCATGCCGACGGTCTGCACGGACGCGGCGGCCGCCCTGAGCACGCCGTCGGGCTGCATGGGCACCGCGGCCGCCCTGAGCAGGCCGTCGGACATGCCGAAGGCCTGCACCGGCGCCGCGGCCGCCCTGAGCAGGCCGTCGGACATGCCGAAGGCCTGCACCGGCGCCGCGGCCGCCCTGAGCAGCGGCTCCGCCGTGGTCGACGGCTCCAGGAGCGCCCGCGCCCGGTCGAGCGCGCCCCGGAGCTCCCCCTCGGTCAGCCTGGCGTCCCACAGGCTCCTCGCCTCGGCCAGGATCGGGTCGGGATCGTCCCGGAGGCGCTCCTCGAGCCACGCGACGTGCTCGGGCTCGACGAGCCCGATGTCCGCGTCGGCGCTCGCGTCGAACGCGTAGTCCTTGGCGGGTGGTCGGTCCGATCTCGGGCTGCCTTGCCCTCTCGGGGCGTCCTCTGGCGGGAGCACCTGCTCGGCCGCGCGGGGGTGGGCGTGTGTCGACGCGGTCGGATGTCCGAGCGCGCGCAGGAGCGATGGCTTCACGGTGTGTCCCTCATTCCTTCGAAAGACGGTGGTCTCGACGCGCGCTGGGCGATCCCGCGAGGTGCCGCGCTCACGTCGCGCGCGGATACATCTGCTTGATGAACTCGATGTCGGTCTCCGACAGCGTGCTGTTGCCCGGACGCGACATCCGGTCGCGCGTGTGCTCCTTCGGGATCGCGTACAGCATGATCGAGCGCGGATCGAACGTCGAGAACTGCGTGACGTTCCTCGAGTACCTCTGGAAGAGGTTGCTGTCGACGTCGGCGCGCTTCCAATGGTTCGGCGGCCCCATGTAGTACCTGTAGACGGCCTCCGTGTCCCACGGGATGCCGGCGTCGGGGTTCTGGTGCTCGTGGATGCACCCGAGCGCGTGTCCGAACTCGTGCAGCACGACCCGCGAGCACTCCTCGTCGGGCGTCGACGGAGTGAGCCAGCCCAGGTTCATCGTCGGCTTGTCCCGGCGGATGCTCAGGCAATCTCGGCCGATGTAGGACCACGAGCCCTCGCCGCGCATGAACGCGATGCGGATCTGGGCGCTCGGGCCATCGTCGAAATCGAACGTGAGGTTCGCGTGCCGGGTCCAGAGCTCGGCGACCTCGCGGACCCGCCGCTGCACCTCGCGCTCGCCGCCCATGAACGCGATGCGCAGCGTCTGCCCGGGGGCCCACCGCTTGCCTTTCAGCACGGCGATGCGCGCCGGGTTGCCCGGGTCCACGGCGTATACGGAATCGAGCGACTCCGCCCGTTCCCCCTGCGCCGCGCCCGAGCGGGCCAGATCGTCGTCCACGGGCGGGAACACGTCCACGCAGACGCGGGTCTCCTCGTCGATCTCCGGACCACCGGTCGCTTCCGATTCACTCATCGCTTCCTCCCTGGTTGATGACGTCTCCGCGTCGGCGGCAGGGCGCTTCATGCGCCGCCGCCGAAGACGAACCTCGCGTTCGGGTGCGCGTAGACGCAGTACGCGAGGTGCGTGGGATCGCCGTCCTTCTTGGCCGCGCGCCGCGCCTCGCGGACGGCCTTGCCGACGGGGGCGCCGTTCGCCAGCTCGCGGTACAGCGCCTCGCAGAAGGCGTAGGCGCGGTCGTCGCTCACCAGCCAGAGGGGCGCCAGGAACAGGCCGGCGCCGGCGGAGATGAGGCGGTTCGCCCACCCGCCGATGCCCACGAGCGACCACGCGCCCTGACCCAGCTCGCACGCGTTGAACACGAACGCCGGGCGCGCGGCGCCGAGGTGCGATTCGATGTCGGGGCCGTTGATGGCGCGCGGGCTCAGCGGCTCTCCCCCTTCCAGCCAGAGGGCCGTGATCGCGTCGGGCGCGCTGGTCGAGAAGTTGCCGTGCGTCGCCGCGTGGATCAGCCCATAGCCGCCGTTCTTCAGCAGCGCCTTGACCTCCTTCGCCGTGGCGTATTTGGGGCTCCTGTCCTGCAGCTTCCTGTCCTGGCCCAGGAGCCTGGCGAGGAACTCCTTCTCCTTCGGCGCGCTGGGGAGGTTGGAGTCCGTCGGCACGAGCAGCGCGAACGCCTCCACGCGGAGCGCCGCCGCCGGGCCCTCGTGGCCGCCCCCTTGCTCGTTCCGCCGGAGCCAGCGGGTCAGCGACATGCTGAGGCACCAGGGCTCCTCATCTTGCCAGCGCTCCGGCTCGGTCCCGTACGGCCAGACCAGCTCCCACGGGATGAACGGCTCATCCGACAGGATGATCATGCTGCTGTCGCGCCACGCCTTGCGCTCCGCGGCGTACATTCGACGGAAGTCCTCCGGGAACAGCGCCTTCCACAGCTCGAAGCCCATGTCGCGGATCTTCATGTCCACGTCCTCACGGTCGATGGCGAGCCGCGGCCTGCCGAGTGCGTCGACGGTGGGATCCTTCCCGGCGCGGAGCAGGTTCAGCTCCCGGTACAGCGACGTCGTGAAGTCCTCGGGCGAGGAGGAGAGCGGGACGCGCGTGAACGTCCTGCCCACCTCGCCCTTCCGGATCAGCGTGAAGGTGAGCGCGCCGCCGGCCGGCGAGCGCTCGTAGGCGATATAAAGCATCCGCTCGGGAGCCTCGGCGAGCGAGGCGCTCGAGGTGCGGACCGCGCCGCTCACATGGGCCGTGTCCGAGCTGGCCCCGGGCATCGCGGTGACCTCCACCTGGACGGCGGCGGACCCGACGGGGTTGCCCGACTGGAGGAAGTCGAGGAGAAGGGCGCGCTCGCCGAGCGCTGTGGGCTTGAGGAAGAACACGACCGGATCGCTGTCGCCGCTCGCGGGGATGCGGATCTCCTGCTCCAGCGGCGAGAGCACATCGAAGGAAGGGGCGCTCAGGCGCACGCGCACGGGCTCGGACGGCCTCAGCGGCACCGGACCGGTGCGGCTGGCGACGCTGAGGCTGGACGGAGCCACCGTGAGGCGCACGACCAGGCTGAAGCGCTCCGCGCCGAGCCACATCCGGCGTGGGCACGCGACATCGACATGGCGCAGCACGGTCGGCGCGTCGACCGGCGGCGACGCCTCGGCCGGGGGCGACGCGTCGAGCGGAACCGCCGCCTCGGCGGGCGGCGGCGCCTCGGCCGGGGACCAACCCTCGAAGGGGGACGACGCCTCGGCCGGGCGCGACGCGCCGGCCGGCCGCACCGCCGGGAGCGGCAGGGGCGGCGCCGCGCCGAAATCGCGCGCGCTCGTCGGATTCGCCCCGGGCGCCGGCTGGCGCCGGGCCGAGAGCAGCCCGTCGCCGCCGAAGGGGATGTCCAAGAGGTCTGAGCCGCCTCGCTCGACGGCGTCGAAGCTCTCCAGGAACCGGGAGCGCCTCGGCTCGGGCTGGCTCGCGCCGGCGCCCCGCGCCTCCCGGGTCGATTCGAAGTAGTGCGCCGCGGCGGGGGCGGCCTGCGCGCTCACGAACGCCACGCCGCCGCCGGGGAGGACGCCCCCGGCGATCGCAGCCCGCGCGGCCTTCAAGGCGTCCTGCAAGCGCCGCCTGCGCGCCGCGCTCTCGACCTCCGTGGCGCCGCCGACCTGGAGCAACGCCGCCCGCTGCGGGGGCACATCGGCGAGAGCGGCGCCGGAGCCCACGTCGACCTGGAGGAGCGTGCGGCCTCGCTCGACGTGGACCCGAAACGCGCTCCCGAGCTCGACAGGCTCCCCCCGTTCGAACAGGCGCTTCGCCCTCTCCGTGTGCACGCTCGTCCGGGTCAAGGCGGCGACGCGCTCGAGCAGCGCGTCGCCCTGACCGGCAGGGATCGCCACCACGGCGCAGCGGCGGGCGCCGCGACGGTGCTCGTGGACGAGCGCCTCGATCGCTTCGCTGCCGAGCCCCTCGGCGACGAGGAGCAGGGCCCGCGACGGCGGCGCGGCGACCTGGAGCCACCCGGGGAACAGGCGCTGCTCGGCGTCTCCCTCCACCTTCATGACGAGCACGGAGCACGCCTCCAGCGTGCATGACATCCGCTCCGCGTCGGTCGCGAACGCGGGAGAGGCATGGCCGAAATGGAAGTCCATCTCCGCGAGCCTGCGGAGCGCCAGGCCGCCTCCCTCCTTCGGCTCGATCAGGATCTGCCCGTCGCCCGCCCAGCCGATCGCCTCCGCGAGGGCGGCGCTGGCCTCCTGGTCGCCCTTCAAGCACGTGGCACAGATCCGACCGATCTCGTTTGATGTCATGGTACAGAGACGATCCTACGTCATTGCCTCTGGGCCGTGAAGCCGCCCGCTTCGATGCGAGGCGATGCGCGGATAAGCCATTGATCTATATCGCTTTTCAAGGAGGCGGCCGGCTGGCGTCACAGCGCGCCGTGGATCGCGCAACTTAAGCCTTGAAATGCGCCCGACCGGGCGCGACGATGCCCGGTCGTGAGCCCTCCCGCCAGCGCAGCGCACTTTCTCGACGACTTCAATTACATCCACCCCGAAGCCGTCGAGCTGCGCAGCCTGCTCGCCAAGGCTTACAGCCGCAAGCAGGACATCCCCGTGATCCTCGAGCGCGCCGGGCTCGAGCCCAGCTACATCGATCTGGAGCAGGCGCCCATTTACGTCTGGCAGGACGCCCTGCGACAGGCGTCCGACGCTTTGCTGCTCCGTCCATTGCTGGATCTCGTCCTCGCCGACAGGGATCGCAAGAAGTACCACGACCGCATCAAAGAGCTGATGGAGCCGGCGCCCGTCGTCGAGGCGCCGGCCGCCGGCGCGCCCGGCGTGCCCAGCCTCGCCGGGCCCGACCCTGATTCGGGCGACGTCGAGCGGATCCTCGGCAGCGCGAGCAGCCTCATCGACATGGGCCAGCTCGCGGGCGCCTTCCGCGTGTCTCCGGCGGTGGCCCGCCTCGAGGTCCACGCCGGAGGGCAGCGGTTTTACGGCACAGGCTTCCTCCTGGACGCGCCGGGCGAGCCTCTCCTGCTCACCAACCATCACGTGCTCTTCGACCTCGGCGCCGGCGGACGGCCGGTGTCCCGCGTGGACGCGTGGTTCTCGTACGAGACGGGGCCGGACGGCGCGCCCAGGCAGCCGCGCGTGGTCCCCGGCGACCCGTCGACGATCGTGGGCTCGGCCGAGCACGACTGGGCCGCCGTGCGCCTCGCCTCGCCGCTGCCCGAGGGCTACCCGCGGCTCGCCCTGCGCCCTTCACGGCCGCTTTCGGAGAACGACCCGGTCTTCATCATCCAGCACCCGCGCGGCCTGGTGAAGCACATCGGCCTCACGCGCAACCAGGTGCAGTATGTCGATGACAGCGTCGTGCAGTACCTGACGGACACCGACGGCGGCTCGTCGGGATCTCCCGTGTTCAACGACCGGTGGGAGGTCGCCGCGCTGCACCACCGCTGGGTGGAGATCCCCCAGCAGAACGGGCGGCCGCCGGCGTACCGCAATCAGGGCATCCGCATCGAGCGGGTGCGCGAAGGGCTCGTCCAGGCCGGCCTGCTCCCGGCCTGATCGCGCCCCCGGAGAGAGCTGAACCGAGATGCCGGCCCCCGTACCGATGGCCTACGATCGCGCCGCGCTCGTCCGCGCGCTCTCGGCCGCATACAACGGCATGGAGCAGAAGCGCGAGGCCCTCCTCCTCTGCGAGCGGGCGGGGATCGACCTCTTCAGCATCAACCACGATCAGTCGGTACAAGGCATCTTCGACGAGGTCACCCGCGTCCACGCGGCGAAGATCCCGAAGCTCGTGGAGTGCGCGCTCGAGGACGCGCGCAAGGCGAGGCACCACGCGGCCATCCGGGCCGCCTGCAAGCCCAAGGCCTCGGCCCTCCCGCGGCACCCCGCGGCCAACGCGTACCTGCGGCTCGATCGCCACGACATCTGGAGCGACCTCCAGAGCCGCAGCGCCAATGACCCGCGCGCCCACGCCCTCTTGCTCTGCGGCGCGCCCGAGGACGGCCATCAGTACTTCCTGGATCGCGTCCGCGCCTTCAAGGACGATCTCGGCGCCGAGGTGCTCACGATGAGCCCCACCGTGTTCAACGTGCGTGACGCCCGCAAGGCGCTCCTCGCCCTCCGGGACGTCCTCGCGCTCGAGCTCGGCGAGGACGTCGAGGTGGACGCGCTGCCCGACGCCATCGCGCGCCTCACCCAGGACAGGAGCCTGATCCTCATCTATCCGATGCACCCGGAGGCGCTGGACGCGGCCCACGCGCGGTGGCTCAAGGATCATCACACCGAGGCGATCCCCGAGCTCTACCGGCAAGCGGTCGATCGACGCGGGGGCGCCGGCGGGGGCGCCCTCATCACCCTGCAGCCGATCGTGTGGAAGCCGAGCCTCTGGGACTGGATCGGGGCCCTCTCGGCCCACCGGGTGACCCACGGCGCGCTCGCGCCGATCGAGCACCGGGCGATGCGGCACGAGCTGAAGCGGATCGAGAGGAGCGATATCGAGATGTTCTTCCGCGAGCTGTATCCAGGCGACCCGCGGGCGATCGACGCCGGCACGCGGCGCGGCCTCGAGCTCCACGAGGCCAGCAAGGACACGCAGCGCTTCTTCGCCGGGCTTCAAGAGCTCCTGTCCGCCGCCGACGCGGCGCAGCGCTAGGACGTGACATGGACGAGCACTACGAATTCCGCCAGTACCCCGACGGGCCGTTCGACGGCGACGACTACATCCCCAGCAAGAAGCTCGCGGTCGCGGTGAATACGGCGCTCGCGGCCGAGCAGCCGCTGCTCGTCACCGGCGAGCCGGGCACCGGCAAGACCAGGCTCGCCGAGTCGGTCGCGAGGCGCCTCGGCCTGGGCGAGGTCCTCACCTTCGTCGCCCGCAGCGACCACCAGGCGCGCGATTGCCTCTACTCCTTCGACAGCCTGCGCCGCCTCCACGACGCCCAGGTCAAGAGCGAGCTCGCCAGCTCCCCGGCGAATTACGTGCGTTATGAGGCGCTCGGCGAGGCGATCCGCTCGCTCGCGCCGCGCGTCGTGCTCATCGACGAGATCGACAAGGCGCCGCGCGACTTCCCCAACGATCTGCTGGGCGTGCTCGAGGGACGGCTCAGGTTCCCGGTGCACGAGACCGGCGAGACGATCGAGGGCAAGGACGGCGCGCGGCCGTTCGTGATCGTCACGAGCAACCGCGAGCAGCCGCTGCCGCACGCGTTCCTCCGGCGGTGCGTCTTTCATCACATCGAGTTCCCGAGCGACAAGGAGCTCGGCGCGATCGTGCGGTCGAAATACGCCGCCGCGCAGATCTCCGACGGCCTCCTCGCGGCGGTGCTGAAGCGCTTCCGCGAGGTCCGCGCGTCGGACATCGAGAAGCGGCCGGCGACCGGCGAGCTGCTCGCGTGGGTCAAGGTGCTCCTCCGCGCGAAGGTGACGGAGGCCGACGTGCTGGCGCGGCGCCTGGCCGAGCTCTACCCGGGCGTGCTCCTCAAGCTGGACGAGGATTTCAGGCGCGTGCTCGGCGCGACGGGCGACGCGGAGAGCGCCGGATCGGCGACCCGATGACGGGCGAAGACCGCTTCCCGTTCGACGACCTGCTCGACGAGGTGAAGCGCTCCGGCGTCGCCGTCGGGCCCCGGGAGCGGCTCGCCTTCGCGCGGTTCTTGAGCCGTTACGACGGCGCCTCGCGCGAGGAGCTGCGCACGGCGGTGGCCAGCCTGCTCGCCCGCAGCCGCGCCGAGGTGGAGCTCGTCGAGGAGGCGTTCGACCGCGTCTTCCCGGAGGAAGAACCGCCGCCCGCGCCGCCGCCCACGCCGCCGCCCACGCCGCCCATGGCGCCGGAGGCGCGCTCGAGCGCGTGGGCTGCGCTCCTGCGCTGGATCCGCCCGCGCCGTCGCCAGCTCGGCGCGCTCCTCGCGACGGTCGCGCTCGTGACCAGCGCCGCGCTCTGGATCTCCCCTGGATCACCTGATCGGGGGCCTGGCGACACGGGCAGCGGCGGGGCGAGCGGCGCGAGCACGGCGGACGGCAGCGCGAGCAGCGCGAGCAGCACGAGCAGCGCGAGCGGCGCCGGCGGGGGCGACGTCACGGCGTGCCGGCCGGAAGAGGCGAGCATCCAGCGCTGGTACCTGCCCTCTCTCGTGCTCCTCTCGGGCACGCTGCTCTCGCTCGGCGTGGCCGGCGTGGTGCGCGGGCGGAGGCGCCTGCTCGCGCGGCGGCGAGGCACCCTCACCGAGGCCTTCGTCGAGCGCTCCGGGCCGCGCTGGTACGACCTCGCGCCCATCCCCGATCGGGGCGCGCGGGCCGCGCTCGATCGGATGAGCGTGACGCTCGAGCGGTCGCTCCGCGAAGCCCTGCTGTCGCCGGAGATCGACGTGGCGCGCACCGTCGACGCGACCGCGCGCGCCGGGCTCTTCCCCACCCTCGTGCGGCGGACGCGGCTCGGCCGGACGCGCGCCGTGGTGCTCGTGGACACGAGCGCCGCGAGCCGCCCCTTCCGCGCCGCCCTGGAGGCGTTCGTCGAGGCGCTCGAGCGCTCGGGCGCCGACGTGACGCGGCTGTGGTTCGCGGGCGACCCCACGCGCGTCGCCGTCCGCCCCGGCGCGCGCGCCGTCCCCCTCGGCGCGCTCGCGCCGCGGCTCGGCGGGCAGCCGATGATCCTGCTCGGCACCGGGGAGGCCGTGGCCGCGGCGCTCTCCGATCCCCGCGAGGCGCTGCGCGTCGCGCTCCAGCCCTGGCCGGCGAGCGTGCTCCTCACGCCGATCGAGGATCCGGACCTGTGGCCTCGCGGGCTCGCGTCGCCGGCCGCGGCGGTCGCGGCCTTCCCGCTCGACGAGCACGGCGTGCTCGGCGCCGCGCGGCGGCTCGCGGCGCTGCGCTCCCACGCCGCCGCGCCGGCCTTCGCGCCGCGCGCCGAGCGCCCGCCCCTCGACCTCGTCGACCTTCACCTGCTGCGCGCGATGCTCGCGCTCGCGCCGCGGCCCTCGTTCGAGCTCGCGGAGGCGCTGCGCCGGCGCTTCTTGCCGCACACGCCGGGGTCGATCCTGCTCGCCGTCGCGCCGATCGTCGAGGGCCGCGAGACGGCGCCAGAGCGGCGCGCGCTCGCCGGATCGCTGCGAGAGGCCCGCCGGAGCGGCCGCTTCCCCGAGGCAGCGGTGCGGCGGTTCCTCCGCGACGCGCTCCTCCGGGCCGAGCCGGGCGACAAGGATTCGGCGGCTCACCTGCGCTGGCAGCAGGACGTGGCGCTTCAGGACCTCGACGCGGGCGACCGGCGCGCGCGGAGGGACGCGCGCGCGGCGCTCGCGAGGCTCCTCGCCGGGCCGATCGGGCCGGAGCTCGAGGGCCGGCTGGACAGGGAGCGCGACGTGCGGCGGAGGGTCGGGGGGCCCCGCGCGGACCTCCTGCGCCTCATCGCCCGCCGCGGCCTCCGGAGCCTCTGGCCGCCGCGCTTCGCGCTGTCGGGCGCCGCGGCGGCCTCCGTGCTCGGGGCGGCGTGGCTCTTCACGGCCGTTGCAGCGGCGGCCGGCGCCTTCTCCCCGCGTCCGCTCTCGATGGATGGCCGGGCGAACCTCGTCGTCGACGCGGAGGACCTGCGCATGGCCCTCTGCGCCTTCGACCGCTTCTACGACGTCGTGATCGCGCCCGAGGCGACGTACGGGCTCGCGCGGGCGCCCGGGCGTCCCCTCGTGGCGTTCAAGATCCGCCCCGTGATCGGCCCGGTGCGCGCGGTCGAGGCGGTGGAGCAGCGCCTCGACGCGGCGCTCGAGGACGCCTTCCTGGCGCGGACGAGCGGGACGACGCTGGACCTTGTCACGAAGCTCCCCCAGGCCGAGGCGGGCGAGCGGCGCGAGCTCGATCCGAGCTCGCTCACGGTCAGCGACGGGCCGGCCTCGCCCGTTCCTCTGCAGGACGGCGATCTCCTCCGGTGCCAGCACTCCTCCGGCGTCCTGCCCGGCACCGGCGACGACGCGATCGCGCGCCTGCTCGACCCCGCGAAGCGCCACCCGGACTGCCCGCCGCCGTGCAGAGCCGACGAGGCGTGGTGCTCCGGCGTCGGGTGCACGAACATCACGACCGCGGAGAACTGCGGCAGTTGCGGGAACGGCTGCCCTGCCGGGCTCTCGTGTGTGGAACGCGAGTGCCGGCTCGTGTGCGCCGCGGGCAGGACGAGATGCGGGGACCAGTGCGTCGACGTGACGACCGACCCGAGGAACTGCGGCGGGTGCGCCGGAGTGTCGGGCAGGGATTGCGGCGCGGGGACGTGCGTGCGCGGCGCGTGCGTGTCCCCTTGCCCGGACGGTCAGCTTCTCTGCGGCAAGCGCTGCTGTTCGCCGCGCGCCAACGCGACGGCGACCTGTGACGGCGGGGAGTGCGGCTACAGCTGCAACGCCGGCTTCCAGAGCTGCAACGGGACCATGAACGACGGGTGCGAGTCGAACCGCTCGACGGACCGCAACCACTGTGGCGACTGCGCGACGCGCTGCGGTGGGGGCGAAGTCTGTGCGCGTGGAAAGTGCATCCGGAACGCCCCCTCGGAAGAGATGTGCATGCACTTGTGCAAAAATGGGTTCGAGAAGTGCCTCAGCGGCTGCATGCCGAACGGGCCCAAACTGGACGCCTCTGTCCAGGACTGCACGAGAGGTTGCGAGAGAGAACAAGAGGGCTGCCTGGTGCGGTCCTGCGGGTTCATGACGGAGTCGGCGGGCCCAGCGGCCGACTGAAGCGGCGAGAAGAGGATTGAAGACAGGGCCGCAACGAAGGCCGGACCGACGTCCTCTACACCTCCTCCACCGTCGCGATCTCCGCCTCGCGGACCTCCCCCTCCGCCATCCAAGCGTCGATCTTCAGCGCAAGCGGGGCCTCCTCGGCCAGAAGCGCCGACACCTCCGCGGGCGGCGTCCGCGGCCCCGGAGGTTGAAAGACCCCCTCCCATGCACTACGCCAAGGCGGAACCAACGGACGGCCTCCTCCGGGGACCCTCCCTCGATCCAGGCCAAATCGACGTATGACCGACCTCCGCAAGCTCGGCGGGCTCCTCCCGGCCGCCCTCCTCCTCGGCCTCGGCGCGTGCCGCGCCGCGGCCGACACCCCGCCGACGCCGCCCCCGCCCGAGGTCGGCGTCATCGAGGTCCAGATGGAGCCCGTCACCCTCCGCGACGAGCTCCCCGGCCGCGTCGCCCCCCTCCGCCTGGCGGAGGTGCGCGCGCGCGTCGCGGGCGTCGTCCTGAAGCGCAGCTTCACCGAGGGGAGCGAGGTCAAGGAGGGGCAGACGCTCTTCGTGATCGACCCCGCGCCCCTCAAGGCCGCCGTCGACAGCGCCGCCGCCGCCCTCGCCAAGGGGCAGGCCAGCCTCGGCCAGGCGGAGGCGCGCGCGAAGCGCGCCACCGCGCTCGTGCAGGAGGGGCTCGTCAGCCGCGAGGCGTACGACGACGCGCTGGCCGCCCAGGCCATGGCCCACGCCGAGATCGCCCAGGCGCGCTCGGCGCTCTCGCTGGCCCGCCTGAACCTCGGCTACGCGACCGTGACCGCCCCGATCAGCGGCAGGATCGGCGGCGCGCTCGTCACCGAAGGCGCGCTCGTCGGCCAGGCCGAGGCGACGCCGCTCGCCGTCATCCAGCAGATCGACGCGGTCTACGTCGACATCAAGCAGCCCGCCTCGCAGCTCACGCGCCTGCGCCGCGCCGCGCTGGACGCCGCGCCCCAGGGCGCGGCCGGCGAGCACGCCGCGCTCCTCGTGCTCGACGATGGCGTCGAGTACCCCGAGAAGGGCGAGCTGCTCTTCTCGGACATCAGCGTCGACCCCGGCACCGGCGAGGTGACGCTGCGCGCGCGCTTCCCGAACCCGAGCCGCCTGCTCTTGCCCGGCATGTTCGTGCGCGTGAAGCTCGCCAAGCGCGTCGATCAGGCGGCCCTCACGGTGCCGCAGCAGGCGGTCGGCCGCGACGGCGGCGGCAACGCGACGGTCCTCGTCGTCCAGCCCGACGGCAAGACGGCCGTGCGCCAGGTCGAGACGGGCGGCGTCGATCGCGACCGCTACATCATCACCTCCGGCCTGAGCGCCGGCGACAAGGTCGTGGTCGAGGGCCACCAGAAGGTCGCCCCGGGCGCCGAGGTCCGCGCCGTCCCCTTCACGCCCGCGGCCTCGGCCGCCGCGCCCGCGCCCGCGGCGCCGGCGGCGCGCTGACGCGCGCGGAGCAGATCGAGGCCAGCATGTCGCGCTTCTTCATCGACCGGCCCGTCTTCGCGGTCGTCATCGCGATGTTCATCGCGCTCCTCGGGGTGATCGCGCTGCCGCGGCTCCCCGTGACGCAGTACCCGTCGGTCGCGCCGCCGACCGTCTCCATCTATGCGAGCTACCCCGGCGCGACGCCGGAGACGCTCGACCAGAGCGTCGTCAGCCTCATCGAGCGCGAGCTGAGCAGCGCCAAGCGCCTGCTCTACTTCCAGTCGTCGAGCGACGCCTCCGGCGGGGCCCAGATCACCGCCACCTTCCTGCCCGGCACCGATCCCGATCTCGCGCAGATCGACGTCCAGAACCGGCTCAAGGCGGTCGAGCCCCGCCTCCCCGCGTCCGTGCGGCAATCCGGCCTGTTCGTCGAGGCCTCGACGTCGAGCTTCCTGATGATCGTCAGCCTGTCGTCGCGCGACGGCAGCCTGAGCCCCACCGCGCTCGGCGACATGCTCGCCCGCTCCATCATCGACGATATCAAGCGCGTCCCGGGCGTCGGCCGCGTGCAGCTCTGGACCAGCGAGCGCGCCATGCGGATCTGGATCGATCCGACCAAGCTCGCGGCGCTCGCGCTCTCGCCCGCCGACGTGTCGGCCGCCATCGCCGCGCAGAACGTCCAGTTCGCGTCGGGCCGCATCGGCGACCTGCCGAGCCCGCCGACGCAGCAGATCAGCGCCACGCTCATCGCCGAGGGGCAGCTCACGACGCCCGAGGATTTCGGGGCGATCGTCCTCCGCGCGAAGCCCGACGGGTCGCGCGTGCTCCTCCGCGACGTCGCGACGATCGAGATCGGCGCGCAGAACATGGCGTCGTCGTCACGGAGCAACGGCAAGCCCGACGCGGCGATCGGCATCCAGCTCGCGAACGGCGCGAACGCGATGAAGACCTCCGACCTCGTGCGCGCCCGCATGGAGGAGCTCTCGCGGGGCCTGCCGCCCAACGTGACCTACAGCGTGCCTTACGACACCGCGCCCTTCGTCAGGACCTCGGTGCACAAGGTGCTCGAGACCCTGGTCGAGGCCATGGTGCTCGTGTTCGTGGTGATGTTCCTGTTCCTGCAGAACATCCGCTACACGCTCATCCCGGCGATCGTGGTGCCGCTCGCGCTGCTCGGCACGTGCGCGGTGATGCTCCTCGCGGGCGCGTCGATCAACATGCTGAGCCTGTTCGGCATGGTGCTCGCGATCGGCATCATCGTCGACGACGCGATCGTCGTGGTCGAGAACGTCGAGCGGCTGATGGCCGAGGAGGGGCTGTCCCCGCGCGAGGCGACGCGCAAGGCGATGGCGGAGATCTCGGGCGCCGTCGTCGGCATCACGCTCGTGCTCTCGGCGGTGTTCGTGCCGATGGCGTTCGCGTCGGGCTCGGTGGGCGCGATCTACCGGCAGTTCTCGATGTCGATGGCGGTCTCGATCCTGTTCTCGGCGTTCCTCGCGCTGACGCTCACGCCGGCGCTCTGCGTGGTCTTGCTGAGGCCCGTCCCCGCCGGCCACGCGCGGCGCCGCGGCCCGCTCGGCTGGTTCAACGCCGGCTTCGAGCGGCTCACCTCCGGGTACCGGCGCTGGGTCGCGGGCTCGCTCGACAGGCGCCGCCGGCTGCTCCTCGGGTTCACGATCCTCGTCGCGACGCTCGGCCTGCTCTACGTCCGGCTGCCGACCGCCTTCTTGCCGGAGGAGGATCAGGGGCTCGTGATCGTCGACGTGCAGCTCCCGCCCGAGGCCACGCAGCACCGCACGCTGAGGGCGGTCGAGCAGGTGGAGGCGCACTACCTCGGCCGCCCCGCCATCAGCAGCGTGGCGTCCTTCCCGGGCTTCGGCTTCTCGGGCTCGGGGCAGAACGTGGCGATGATCTTCCTGACGATGAAGGACTGGGGCGAGCGCCCGGACGGCGCGACGGCCCAGGCCGAGGCCGCGCTGGCGAACGAGAAGCTCGGCCAGATCCGCGACGGCGTTGTGTACAGCCTGGTGCCGCCGCCGATCATGGAGCTCAGCAGCACCTCCGGCTTCAGCCTGAAGCTGCAGGACCGGGGCGGGCGCGGGAACGCGGCGCTCGTGGCGGCGCAGCAGCGGCTGATCGAGCTCGCCGCGGGGAGCCCCGTCCTCGCGCAGGTGCGCGCCGAGGCGCAGCCCGACGCCGCGCAGATCCGGCTGCGGATCGACCGCCAGAAGGCGAGCGCGCTCGGCGTGAGCTTCGAGAGCGCGGCCGGGGTGCTGTCGACCGCGTTGAGCCCGACCTACGTGAACGATTTCCCCAACCAGGGTCGGCTCCAGCAGGTGATCGTGCAGGCGAACGAGGCGAGCCGGATGCAGATCGAGGACGTGCTGCGGCTGTCCGTGCCCAACGGCGCCGGTCAGATGGTGCCGCTCTCCGCGTTCGCGACGGCGGCGTGGGAGCGCGGCCCGCTCCAGCTCGCGCGCTTCAACGGGTTTCCGGCCACCGGGATCAGCGGCGCGCCGGCGCCCGGGCGGAGCAGCGGCGAGGCGATGTCGGAGATGGAGCGCCTGGCCGCGCAGCTGCCGCCGGGGTTCGGGGTGGAGTGGACAGGGCAGTCGTACCAGGAGCGGCTGTCGGGGGCCGAGGCGCCGGCGCTGCTCGCGCTGTCGCTGGTCGTGGTGTTCCTGGTGCTGGCGGCGCTCTACGAGAGCTTCGCGATCCCGCTCTCGGTGATCCTCGTGGTGCCGCTCGGGGTGCTGGGCGCGGTGCTGGCCATGACGGTGCGCGGGCTGCCGAACGACGTGTTCTTCAAGGTCGGGCTCATCACCATCATGGGGCTGTCGGCGAAGAACGCGATCCTGATCATCGAGTTCGCGAAGAGCCTGCGCGAGCAGGGCAAGAGCGTGCGGGACGCGGCGATCGAGGCGGCGCGCCTGCGCTTCCGGCCGATCCTGATGACGTCGCTGGCGTTCATCCTGGGCGTGATGCCGCTCGTGTTCGCGCGGAACGCGGGCTCGGCCACGCAGCACGCCATCGGGACGGGCGTGTTCGGCGGCATGCTCACCGCGACGCTGTTCAGCATCTTCTTCGCGCCGCTGTTCTTCGTGCTAGTCAGCCGCCTGCGGCGCGAGAGGGCGCCCGGCGACCCCCTAGAGCGATAAACGGGTTAAACCCGCCTGAAAGGCGCAGTAGAGCGGTTCTCGCCCGCCTCTGGTACTACAGAGCGGCGTCACGGGCAGCGCTCGCCGTTCCCCTCCTGGCGGTGGCTGCCGGTGACCCTCGCGAAGAGCGCGTCGACCACGCACGCCGGCAGCGACGGGTTTGCCGTGATGTCGAGGTCGGCGCGGCTCAGGGCGTCCAGGCCCACCCGCCGGAGCTGGCCGTTCTCACGAATGGCGAAGAAGCCTCGGACGCTCTGAAGCGCGAGCAGGTCGATGGTCTCGAGATCGGGGTTGCCGCTGATGGTCGCCGTTCCCCCGATCGACTGCAGCGCGTCGAGCCCGCTCCAGACAGACATCGCCGTACCGAACACCGTGAGCGTGCCCTCGATCCTGCGGAGCGTCCCCAGGTCGAGATGCTCCAGCGCCGGGTTACTGCCGATGGACACGTTACCGCCCACGTGCTCGAGCCCGAACATCGCGGGGCGGATCAGGGACGCGTTGCCGGAGATGGTCAGATCGCCTCCCACGCTGTGCGTCTGCTGCAGACCCGCCATGTGCTGGAGCCGGTCGTTGCCGACGACGTACACATCCCCGCCCAAGTTCCCGTCGTCGCGGACTGAGAAGTTCCCCAGCGCGTCGTTGTCGTCGAGCGTCAGGCCCCCGTCCACCTGCTCCACCTCGAAATAGCCGAGGTTCGAGTTGCGACGGAACGTGACGTTACCGCGCACGTGGGCCACGCTGCGCTCGAACCGCTCGATCCGTGTCCCCTCGAGCACGAGCCCCCCCGCGACGAGCCCGCTCTGCTCGATGCCGAACCACAGCGAGCTGAGGGGAGCCGCCACGTAGAGGGTGCCGCCGATCTCCAGGTGGTCTGCGAAGCTATCGGCGGTGGTGAGGAGCCACGCAACGTCGAGCGCGGGCGCTTCCTGCACGTTCACGTCCCCGATGATCCGGTCGCTCTCGATGGTGATCTTCTGCAGCGATGCGTTGCGGACCACGTTGATGCCGTGAAAGCTATCGGCCTCGAGCTCCGCGCTCGCGAGCTTCGGGTTGTCGAGGAGGGTCACCCGGCCCGCTTGCGTGGAGAGATCGCGGAGCGGCGACACCCGGACGACCACGTCGGTCAAGCTCGCGTTTCCTGCGATGACCACGTCATCGAGCCTGTCGAACATGTGGAGCTCGATCTCCTCGAGGGCCGCGTTGCCGCGCACCACGATCTCGTCGTCCACCTTGCGCAGCGCCGCGAGGCCGATGGCGGCCAGCGCGGGGTTCTCGCTCAGGTGGAGCTCGCCGCCGGTCTGCACCAGCCCGGTCAGCTCCATGCGGGCTAGCTCGGCGTTATCGTGCACGTCCAGCCTCCCCCCCACGGCCGCGAGCGCGGGGAGCGAGAGGCTCGCGAGCGCGGAGTTGCCCGACACCGTAAGGTGCCCGCCGACATGCGCGAGCGCCGGCAGCTCGACCGAGGCGAGCGAGGTGTCGCGGATCGACAGCGCGCCGTGAATCGCCCGGATGTCGGCGAGGAGCGCGAGATCTTCCGCCGACGCCACCGTGACGTCGCGCTGGATCACGTCGCTGCACTCGACCTCGGTCCACTCGACCTCGGCGTCGCCCAGCTCCCCGTCGCCGTCCGTATCGCGCCCGACCTGGAAGGCGATGCCGTCGGACGCGCAGCGCTCGCCCGGCGGCTCGGCCACCATCCGTGTCAGCAGCGCGTCGTCGCAGATGTACTCCGTCGCCGCGACCTCCTCCTCGTCGAGGACACCGTTGCCGTTCTCGTCGGGGCCCGACCGGACGGCCGCGCCGCCGTCGGCGCACGCCTCGCCGGCCGGCTCGTCGTCGACGCGGACCAGCGTCTCCGGCGGATCGTCGGGCGTGTCGTCGTCCGGCGCGACGTCCTCGTCCTGGCACTGCAGGGTCGATTCGGCGATCTCGTCCTCGTCGAGCGCGCCGTTCTCGTTGCGATCGAGGCCAGCGTGCACGACGGAGCCGCCGTGAGGACACTGCGCTTCGCTCGCCGCGTCGGTGCGCACGACGACCTCGAGCTGCCGCTCGATCGGCGCCGGGGGGTCGCTCTCGCCGCCGCACGCGGCCGGCGCGATGAGCGCGAGCAAGAGGGGGTAATAGGTTCGGGTTCCCATCGTAGGAAACCACGCATAGCACGGGCAAGCCGGTACTCGGCGGCGACGGCCCCGCGGAGCACGCTTTGCGCGCTGGCGGGCGGCGGCGGGGCCGTCGCGGTCAGCTCCGGCGCGCTGCGGCGCGCGGGCCGTCAGAACTGGTAGAGACCACCGGCCTCGACGGCCCAGCCCGTGCGGTCAGCGCCTTTGTCCGCCTCGGCGACCGGATCGAGCTTGTGGCGCGTGAGCGCCAGAGAGGGCTCGAGCACGATCGAGAGCCCCTTCATGGGCGAGAACGCGTAGCCCGCGCGCACCGTCACGTTGCGCTCGATGCCGGGGCCGTTGCCGCCGACGCGCGCGGGCGGTGTGGCCGGCGCGCCCTCTGCCGCCGGTGTTCCGGGCGTATAGCCGAGCAGCATGTCGTCGGCGCTCGGCACCGCCGCGGCCCCCGCGATGAGGTGCAGGGCGTGCTTGTCGAACGTGAGCTTCCCCGACACCCAGCCGCCCACCTCGGCGACGTCCTTCGCGCGGTGGCCCTGGCCGAGCGTCAAGAGCCCCAGGTTGGCGAGGTTCTGACCGCCGTACGCCTCGGCCCGCAGGTTCAGCGGACCGGACGTGACCTCGGCGAACAGGTTGCCGCCGATGGCCAGCTTCCTCTCTTCGGTCGGCAGGTTCGCGTCGAAGGCGAGCGACGTGGCGATCACCGACGCGCCGATCCATGCGGCCTTCTCGGCGCGGTAGCCCGCGCGCAGCGCGAAGGTGGGCGTGCGCGAGTACTCGACGTTGTTGAGGATCGCCGTGACGTTCTGGCTGACCAGACCGAGCGCGGCGCCCACCTCCACGCTGCCGAGGGTGGCGACGTAGCTGAGCTGGTGGCGCATGAAGCCCGAGTTCCCGGACTGAAAGAGCGCGCCCACGAGGTTGTACGTGTGCGTGTTCAGCGGCGAGAACAGGTCCCAGAGCTGGCCCAGCGTGAGCTTGTGCCCGTCGGTGGGAGACCACTCCACGAATGCCTGCCGCACGCGGAGCGTCATCGCCTGAGCCGGCGACGACTTGCCGAAATCGATGAAGTCGACCTCGAGTTGCCCCTTCACGGGCGTGCCCTCCCCGGCGGTCACGCCGAAGCGCGTCTGCGCCGCCTGGAAGCTCAGGCCGACGGCGTCCGGATCGGCGAGGAACACCGGGTTCACCGCGGCCGTGGGCGCGGAGTAGTTCGGGTTGCCGAAGGACTCGAGGCCGTTCCCGACGACGACGGTGGGCTTGACGATGCCGTAGACGCGCACGAGCGGCTTGTCGTCGGGCTTCTTCGGCTCGACCGGCGGCGGAGGAGCAGGCGGAGGCTCCACCACGGGCGCCGCCGCGGCCTCGGCCGGCGCGGGTTGCTGAGGCGGCTCCGCCGTTTGCGCTCTGCCCGTGGCGGGCGCGGCGACTCCGGCCAGCGCGAGAGAGGCGGCGAGCGCTGCGCTAGGTGTCTTCCACGTGATCATGAGTTCTCCTCTGAATCGGGTGCGCGGGCTCGGCCCTGGTCACGCCCCGTGGACGTCGGCGTCGATGCGGTGATCCTTGGTCTCGTGGATGAAGAGGCCGCCCACGATCAACGTGACCGCGCAGACGGCGATGGGATAAATCAGGCCCGTGTAGATGGCGCCCGCCCCGAACGTGTCCTTGGCCCAGGCCGACGCGGTGACGGCCGTGGCGATCAGCGGCAAGAAGCCGCCGAACCAGCCGTTGCCCAGGTGGTAAGGGATGGACATCGAGGTGTAGCGGATCTTCGTGGGGAAGAGCTCGACGAGGAACGCCGCGATCGGCCCGTACACCATGGTCACGTAGACCATCTGGATGCCGATGAGCAGGATCATCATGGGCACGTTGACCTCGTCCGGGTTCGCCACGGGCAGGCCGCTCGGGTTCGAGAAGTGCTTCATGGCCATGTAGATCGGGATGTAGGTGATCGCGCCGAGCGCGCAGCCGGCCATCATGATCTTCTTGCGGCCGACGCGATCGGACAGGCCGCCGAACACCAGGAACAGCGGCGTGGTGAGCGCGAGCGCGACCGACATGATGGTGTAGGCCGTCTGCCACTGGATCTTCAGCACGCTCTGCATGAACGTGAGCGCGTAGAACTGGCCCGTGTACCAGACGACGCCCTGGCCCGCCGTCACGCCGAAGAGGGCGAGGAGCACGTACTTGCGGTTGAGCGGGTTGGAGAAGGTCTCCTTGATCGGGTTCTTCGAGACCTTGCCGGTCGACTTGAGCTTCGAGAAGAGCGGCGACTCCTTCATCTTCACGCGGATGTAGAGCGAGATGGCGAGGAGCAGGAAGGAGAGCAGGAAGGGCACGCGCCAGCCGAACGCCTTGAAGTCCGCCTCGCCGAACAGCGAGCGGGTGGACCCGATCACCGCCATGCTCACGAAGAAGCCGAGCGTGGCGGTGGTCTGGATGTAGCTCGTGTAATAGCCGCGCTTCTGGTCCGGTACGTGCTCGGCCACGTAGGTGGCGGCGCCGCCGTACTCGCCGCCGAGCGCGAGGCCCTGCATGAGGCGCAAGAGCACGAGCAGGATGGTCGAGGCGATGCCGATCTGCTCGTACGTGGGCAAGAGGCCCGTCAGCGCGGTCGAGATGCCCATGGTGGCCATGGTGACGAGGAACGTGTATTTGCGGCCGATCAGGTCGCCGATGTGCCCGAACACCACGGCGCCGAGCGGGCGCACGCCGAACCCTGCTCCGAAGGTCGCGAGGCTCGCGAGCAGCTGCGCAGTCTCGTTGCCGGCCGGAAAGAACAGCCCGCCAAAGAACACGGCGAGGCTGCCGTAGAGGTAGAAATCGTACCACTCGAACAACGTTCCGAGCGACGACGCGGTGATCACGCGACGGATCGTCCCGGCATCCTCGATGGCCGCATCGGCGCCGCCATGGACGACGCCACTTGTCATGTTGGTACTCATTTGGGTCTCCCGAGAGGATGGTCCGCGCAGAGCGACTTCAGCACATCAAGAACTTTCCAGCGGGACCGTATGCTGACGAGACCCATACTACCTATCCTGCTGACTGCCAACAAGTGCGCCCAACCTCGTTCTCTGGCCTACGCGCCGGCGGAGACGAGACCGGAACAGCGGCGCAATGTTCTCGTCCGGCGTCGAGATCCCCCGGCCGAGGCTCATCGGCACCGTCCGCGCCGAGAGCTCGGCGAGCTCGCGTGTGCGGGGCCCCGCGTGCGTACCCGACCAGACGATCGGGCGCGGCCTCTCCGCGGGGCGGTGAGGGGCGCGCTCGCGGCGTTCATCATGAAGGTAGTTTGCTTGTGTCTCTGCTCCCCGGCGCGCGCACGGGTGGCGCGGAGCTTCGCGCGCCGATCGCGACCGCCGCGAGCTCTCGCCGGCAGAGGGCCGGGGCGGGAGGCGGCCGGCTCCCGCCCCGGCCTGCCGGACAGCGTCGCTGAACACCGCCGTGGACTGCCGATGAGCCGCGAGGCGCGCCTGCTGACCAAGGGGGATGAGCCCGGGCGGTCAGATCTGCGGTGACGACGAGGGTCAGGTGCCCTGCTACGACCATTTCCACACGAGCATCACCCTGACGTCCGACTGGAAGCACTTCAAGGTTCCTGTCGGGTGCCTCGTCCAAGCCGGATTTGGCCTCTTCGAGGCGATCGCGCAGGACAGGCTCCAGCGCATCCAGTTCAGCCTCGGCTCGGGCCATGCGTTCGGTTTCTGGATCGACGACGTCGCGTTCTACAAGTGACCGTTTCTGTCAGCGAGCGCGGGCATGGGTGTTCGGCGCGAAGCACGGCCGCGATCGTGGAGAGCGCGGAGGGCGGTCTCCGGCGCCTCACCTCACCTGCTCTCTGCACTCGGCGAGGCGGGCGACCGGAGCATTGGCCAGGTAGCGAAGGACCTCGACCTGACCGCGACGGCGGCTGCGCGACCGGATGAAGCGCGCGGACACGGACGCAGCCCACGGCCCGCCGGGAGCGTCGACCACGCCGGAGCGTGAGGAGCTGCCACGCGGAAGCGACACGCCCAGGTGGCATTTGCGTTGCTTGATGCCGCGGGCGAGGCGGGGGCACGACGGGCATGGGCGATTCCAGGCGGCCGGAGGTCGTGGTGATCACGGGGGCGTCAGCGGGCGTGGGGCGCGCGACGGTGCGGCGCTTCGCGCGCGAAGGCGCCCGCATCGGGCTGGTCGCGCGCGGGCGCGACGGGCTCGAGGAGGCGCGGCGCGAGGCGGAGGACGCCGGGGCGAGCGCGCTCGTCCTGCCGACCGACGTCGCCGATTCCGCGCAGGTCGAGGCCGCGGCCGCGGCGGTCGAGCAGCGCTTCGGCCCGATCGACGCCTGGATCAACGTCGCGATGACCTCGGTCTTCTCGCCCGTGAAGGAGATGCGGCCCGAAGAGTACGAGCGCGTCCTCAAGGTCAACTTCCTCGGGTATGTGCACGGAACGCTCGCGGCGCTCGCGCGGATGCTCCCCCGCGACCGCGGGATCATCGTGCAGGCGAGCTCCGCGCTGGCCTACCGGAGCATCCCCCTGCAGTCCGCCTACTGCGCGTCCAAGCACGCCATCGTGGGCTTCACCGAGTCGCTGCGCAGCGAGCTGATCCACGACGGGAGCCGCGTGCGCGTGTGCATGGTGCACCTGCCGGGGATGAACACGC
This sequence comes from Sorangium sp. So ce185, assembly GCF_051526825.1. Lineage (NCBI taxonomy): Bacteria > Pseudomonadati > Myxococcota > Polyangiales > Polyangiaceae > Sorangium > Sorangium sp. So ce185. The sequence goes on from NZ_CP150316.1 coordinate 6,745,353, forward strand.
CGCAGTTCCTCTGGTCGAAGTCGCGCCTGCCGTACAAGCCGCAGCCGGTGCCGCCGATCTTCCAGCCCGAGGTGGCGGCCGACGCGCTCTACTGGGCCGCGCACCACGACCGCCGCGACATCAAGGTCGGCTCCCCGACCGTCAAGGCGATCTGGGGCAACCGCGTGATCCCGGGGCTGCTCGATCACTGGCTCGCGAAGGTCGGGTACACGCGGCAGATGACCGATGAGCCCGTAAATCCGGATCGCCTCGACAACCTGTGGGCGCCCGTGCCCTGGGACTTCGGAGCGCACGGCCCGTTCGACCGGCGCGCCAAGGCCTCGAGCCTGGAGCTCTGGTTCGACATCCACCGCTGGTCGCTCGGCGCCGCGGCGCTGGGCGCGGCGGCCCTGGTCGGGGCCGCCGCGCGGCGCGCAGCGGCCCGGCGCAGCGCCCCCTGGCGGCGCCTCCTCGCGTGAGCCCGGCGCAGCACGTGCACGTCCGAGCGCGCGTGAGCGCGCGTGAGCGCGACGAGGCATCAACGCAGGACAGGGGAATCACGCAGATGCAGACACCAGGACCGGAAGAACGTGAACGGTTTGCACAGCCGGAGAGCCAGATAACGCCGCTGTCGGGCGCGCGACGCATACCAGAGGAGGAGAAGGCGGCGCCGAAGGTCGTGCTCGGCGGCTCGCTCGCCGAGGTGCTGTGCGGCGCGGCGACGATCGTCCTCGCCATCCTCGGGCTGACGGGGATCATGCCAGGAGAGCTCACGTCGATCGCCACGATCGTCTTCGGCGCCGCGCTGATCGCGCAGGGCGGCGCGATCGCCTCGCGCTTCGGCGCGCTGAGCCGCGCCGCGCCGCCCGTCGAGTGGGACACGCGCGCCGAGCTCGGCAGCGGCATGGGCGCCGAGCTCGTCTGCGGCGCGGCCGGCGTCGTGCTCGGCGTCCTCGCGCTCCTCGGCCTCGCCCCCATGACGCTGACCTCGATCGCGGTGATCGTCTTCGGCGGCGCGCTGCTGCTCGGCGGCGGCGCGACGGCGGACCTCGGCGCGCTCGACACGCACGGCGCGCACCAGCACCTCGCCCACGTCGCCCGTCAGGCGTCGATGGCCGCCGCCGGCCTGCAGTCGCTCGTCGGCGCCGGCGCGGTCGTGCTCGGCATCCTCGCGCTGGTCGGCATCTATCCCATGGTGCTCACGTTCGTCGCCCTCCTCGCGCTGGGGTCGATCGTCGTCGTGAGCGGCTCCGCCGTCTCGGGGCGGGCGGCGGCGGCGCTCCGGCGTTGAGCCGGCCGACGCTCGCCCCGACGAGGCCCCTCACCCCACCACGCGCTGGGCGACATCCTCGACGTCCGACGCGGGCGCGCGGCGATCGGGCCGCTCGGCGGAGATCGCGCTTGGCGAGCGCGATCTCCGCGGCGAGGAGCTCCTTCGCCTCGTGGATCGCATCGGCAACCGGACACGGTCGGGCAGAGGCAGCCGAGCTGCCCTCCGGCAACCGGATACGGTCGGGCGGAGGCAGCCGAGCTGCCCTCCGGCAACCGGACACGGTCGGGCGGAGGCAGCCGAGCTGCCCTCCGGCAACCGGATACGGTCGGGCAGAGGCAGCCGAGCTGCCTCCGGCAACCGGATACGGTCGGGCAGAGGCAGCCGAGCTGCCCTCCGGCAACCGGATACGGTCGGGCAGAGGCAGCCGAGCTGCCTCCGGCAACCGGACACGGTCAGGCAGAGGCAGCCGAGCTGCCCTCCGGCAACCGGATACGGTCGGGCAGAGGCAGCCGAGCTGCCCTCCGGCAACCGGATACGGTCGGGGGTGGCCGCGAAGGCCAGGACCAGCACCATGCCCGGCCGCCTGCGAGCATCGGGCCCGCGCTGGCGGCGACGCACCGCGACGGCATCCCACGGCACCGGCAACGCCGGCGCGCGCTCCGGGGTCAGCGCCCCGCGGCTGCCTTCACGACAATGCCGGGCGGGCGCCGCTCGATCCTGCGCCCCGCGCGCGGCGGCGCGTCAGCCTGCGGAGCAGCTGGAGGGCGCTCACGCAGCTGTCGGTCGAGTTCTGGCCCGACCGGAAGGAGTCCGGGAGGCCGAAGTTGAACCCGATGTAGAGCGCGATGAACGACGGGAGCAGGCGCGCGGGGATGTGCAGCGCGGCGCCCATCGGCGTCGCGAACACGACGAGCTCGCCCGGAATGCCGGGCACGACATACCCGAGCAGAAACACGATCGGCACCACGAGCGTGAGCTCGAGCAGCGAGAGCTCATGACCGACCGCGCGGGCGGCAGCGCCCGCCATGACGAACACGCAGATCAACGTGCCGTTGACGTTGAGCCAACCGCCGAGACCCACCACGAAGAGCCTGAGCTCCTGCGGCACCGCCGGATAACATTTGCGGACGAGGTGCAGGTTGAGCGGCGTCGCCAGCGCCTCGCTGCACGAGGCCCACAGCAGCGGGTAGACCTTGAGCCAGTAGTTGACGAAATAGTCGCGCAGCGAGAACTCCGGGACGGCGGCCTTCATCCTCAGCAGGTCCGCCGCATGGAAGACGAGGCAGGCAGCGCCGACGACCGCGGACACGAGCAGATAGGAGAGCATCAGGTCTCCGGCGCCGAGGGGGGGCGCCCCCGCCGAGGCGCGCGCGAGGGGACCCCCGTGCGCCTGCGCGACGAGCTGCGCGGGCAGCCCACGGAGATAGGCGCCGAGCCCGAACATGAAGAGCGGGACCAGGCACTGCACGGCGCCTCCCGCGCGCTCCAGGGCGTCCGCGGCGCGCTCCAGCGCACGGGCGACCCGCGGCGCGCGTACAGCCGCGAACGACGTCGCGATGCCGGCGCAGAGGGCGAGGAAGCACGGGCTCGAGATGACCAGGCCCGAGGCGCTATAGAGGGTGCGCGCGGCCTCGAGCGGCGCGCCCGTGCCGTGGCTGGGGAGCAGCGGGAGCCCGAACACGAGCCAGGTGACGACGACCCCGAACAGGCACGCGGCCAGACGCTTGAGGGCGAGCCAGCCCATGATGTACGCGAGCAGCCGCCCCGGGCGCCCTTGCCGGTGCAGGCTCACGAACGTCGGCACGAGGACGACGAAGATGACGACCGGCGCCAGCGTGGTGTACCAACGCAGGAGACCGTCCATGGCGCGGGTCGACCACCGCGTGACGCTGGTATCTCGTCCGGACACGAGCAGGCCGAGCGCGAGAGCGAGGAGCGTCGCGACCGGCAGCAAGGCCCTGAGCCGCTCCCGCAATCGATGTGCGCGGGGCGGGTCAGCCGACGGAGCGAGGATCGTCACGTCTCCCTCCCAGGGAATGCCGCGCGCGCGTCGCCTCGGAGATCGGCGGACGCTCGGACGACGCCCCAGACGAACACGCCGATCGATGGATTCTTGCGTATCGGGACATGCGCTTCGTGCGGGCGCCTCATTGCACATCCGACGCCAGCAGCCGAGCGCACCGGAGCGCCCGCGCGGCTGGGCCGTCCGCGGCGCGCGCCTCGTGCCCGTGCGGCGAGCCGACGGCGCCCTCGGTCAGGAGGCGGCCTCCCCGATGGGGTGGGCTATCCGATGGAAGTACAGCGTCGCCGCCGCCGCGCGAGCCGGCGAGCACGCCGATGCGCCGGCGGGGAACAGCGATTGCAGCGCGGGACATATGGATCCATCCAGCGCAATCCGGTTCGATACGGAGAGGGTCGCCCGTCCCCTCAGCGAGCGAGGTCAGGTCAGCGCCGGCGCAGGCGCCGCGACGCCCGCGGGGGCTGCCGAGCAGATCGAGCACAGCAAGGAGCCGCTCGCGCGCGACCTGGTCGCGGCCAAGGCGAGGTGGGGCGGCATCGAGGGCGAGGCAGAGCACACGGCCCGGAGCATCGCGATCGCGGCGGCCGCCGCGGTCACCGTGCTCGCCGCGGGGGCCGTGGCGGCGGCGGCGATACGCTCCAGCCGCAAGCGCCGGCGAATCTGGTGGTGACGCCGCGTCGCTCCCGAGGAGCTCGTCGTTCGGCTCCGAGAGCCGCGGGGTGGGCTCGACCCAGGGACCGCTTGCCTACCGCGCTCGCCCGGTGAAGCGGGAGGAGATGGCGTCCAGGACATCCTGGATCGACAGGGCCGGAGGCGGATTGTCCGGGTCGTCGAGGGCTCTCTCCACGTAGTCCCCGAGATATTCTGTCGTGAGGAACGCCGTGAGCGCGTTCGTGACCGCGCCGGCCAGCGGGATCAGCCCCAGGGTCAAGCCGAGCATGAGGCGAAGGGCGCCGCCGCCCCAGATGAGCTGGTGCACCTGGGACCACGCCGCCTTCGAGAGAGGCGCGCCTCGCTCCTTCGCGAGCGACGCCGCGAGCAGGTACTGGATCGGAATGACGAACAGCTGGTCCGAGCCCGGGACCGGCTGGACGACGAAGCTGACGCCGGCGGCGCCGGCCGAAAACGCCTGTGTGGTGAGCCGTGCGCCGAGCCTCATGGAGGAAGCTTAATGCACGCTCGGCCGTCGAGAAGTGGCTCGCGCCGCTCGTCTGGTCCGAGGCGAGGGAGCGATGTCCCGCGTCTCCAGCTTCGCGCTGAGCGCCGCGCGCCCGCGCGGCCCGAGCTGGGGCCTGCTGGCGGGCTCAGCGCTGCGGATAGCGCGATGTCACCCGACCGACGTCGGCCCGATGACGGCGGCAGACGATGGCGACTGAGGGCTGCTCTGCTTCTCGGCGGTGATGAGCAGCTCGAAGTTGGCATACGGCACGGTCGTCTCGGCCAGCTTGCCTCTTCGGCTGTCAGCATTGTAGTCGAGCACTCCGACCCGTCGCCACGGGGACTCGGAGCTCGGACGCTGCCAGACGACGAACCGCTCGCTGCCGGCCTCGATCCGCTCGGGCGGCGAGAGGTGAACGACGTCCACCGCCAGCCGCGTGGTCGCGGCGTCAGGGTCGACGTCGGCGGTGACGCGCGCATCGGCGCCGGGCGCGAGCCGCGTGCCCTGCACGGTTTTCTCGCTCGGACCGCCGCAGCCGGCGAGCGCCATGCTCGCGAGAAGACCGAGCGTGAGCCCTATCCGGCGGCCGAATCGTCGGCCCGTCTCAACGTGTTTCATCTCGCCACCTCGATCGCCTCTCTGCTTCACGGCGGACCCACTGTCCCTCTCGGGCCCGCGTCCGGGCTGGCCGGCACCACAGCCGCCCGGCCGTGTCGTCGCGGTTTGAGCAAGCGTCGTGCCGCGGTGGGATGTGAATCGGCGGGTGGCGGTGACGTGAGGACAACCATGACCGCGCAGCGCTCCCGCCGGCGTGCCGAGGCGCCGGCGGACGTCGCGATGTCACGATCGGGATCAGGCGCGGGGCGGCCTCGTCGCGCCGGCATCACGTGTCCGGTCGCGCGCTTTCAAAGCCCGTCGGCGCTCGGCGCGCCGGTCGGCAGGGAGCGCTCGGCGAGGATCCTCAGCCATGGATCCCCGAGCGCGTCGAGCGAAGAGGCCATCGCTCCTGGACAGCAGAGGGAGGCTGCCAAAGAGGAGCCAGGAGGGAGGACACATGGACAAGTCGATCGGGCGGACGCGCTGGGCAATCGCAGAGGGCTACATCCCAGGCCGGAGCAACGGACCCGAGCCGCAGATGACGAGCCATGAGACGGCCTGCCTGTTGAATGCATCGGACCGGGACGCGCAAGTCGCCATCACCGTCTACTTCAGCGACCGCGACCCCGCCGGGCCTTACCGGGTGACCGTTCCAGCGAGGCGCACCCGGCACGTCCGGTTCAACGATCTGACCCACCCCGAGCCGATCCCGCGCGATACGGACTATGCCAGCGTGATCGAATCGGACGTCCCCATCGTCGTGCAGCACACCCGGCTCGACTCGCGTCAGGCGGAGAACGCGCTGCTCAGCACGATCGCCTACACGGACCGGGAGTGACGATCGTCGGCAGAGCCGGGCGCTCGCTCCCTCACGGGCGAGCGCAGTGGAAGCCTCACCTCACCTGCTCTCGAGTCCCTCCGTGCGCGACGAGCAACGCGACCGGCACCCGGCTCCGGACCACCACCGACTCGACCGTGCTCCCGAGGTAGAGCCGGCCGAGCGGCCCATGGTCGTAGCATCCGAGCACGAGCAGATCGTAGGTAGCGCGCGCGAGCTCCCGCGCTATCTCGTCGCTCGGGCGCGCGCCCACGTGCACGCGCGACGAGACGCGCACGCCGAGCCGGCGCCCCCGGAAGACCGCCTCGTCGACGACGCTCCGCGCCACCGCGCGCACCCGGGATGGCTCGCGATCGCGCCAGACGACCGCGCCCGGATCGGTCTGCGCGCTGCTGAGCAGCACGAGCTCGGCGTCCCACGCCAGCGCCACGTGGGCCGCGAGATCGGCGGCGGCGAAGGAGTACTCGAGGCCAATGATCGGGACGAGGATCCGCCGCGCGGAGGCGCGCTCCGCCGCCGGAGGGTCGCCCACCACGACGAGGACGTTGGACTCGGCCCGCTGGACGATCGCGTCCTGCAGGCGGCCAAACGACATTCCCCGCGCGCGCGCCGGCGATCGCGCGCCGATCACGAGCAGATCGTGATCCCCCGAGGCGCGCAGGATCGCCTGGAGCGAGCCGCGCAGCTCGCGCTTTTGCCGCCAGACGCCGACGCGGAGGCGCGCGCCGAGCCTCGCGAGCCCCCGGCTCGCCTCCCCCGCGGCGCGCGATGGGCCGGGCGCCTGCTGCTCCACGGAGAGCTCCGTGATGTCGACCGTCTCGCCGAGCTTTCGCTTGGCGGCGACGATGCTCTCCACGATGTCCGTGGCGAACCCGGGCAGGGCGTGCGCCACGATCGGGACGAGGATCCGCTCGACCCCGGGGATGTACGCGCGCCGCGCGGCCTCCTCGCGCTCGAGGCGAGCCGACTCCTCCTGCGTCGGAGGCGCCCTTTTCTCGAGCCAGATGAGGAGCGCGGGTGAGACGGTCACCGTGACCAGCGCGACGACGGCGTACATCGTATAAGCCTCGTCGGAGAGGAGCCCGAGCTCGACGCCGACGATCGCGACGATGAGGTCCGTGCCGCCCTTCATGTTCAGGCCCACCGCCACGAGCGCCGCCTCGCTGCTCCTGAGCCCGCCGAGCCGCGCGCCGAGCGCGGCGGGGACGACCTTCGCCGCCGTCGCGATCGCCAGCAGCAACGCGACCGTCCCCCACGCCGCCGGCGTGCGCAGCTGCGACACGTCGACGCGCATGCCCGCGAGGACGAAGAACACAGGCGCGAAGAGGCCCGCCACGAGCGTCTGCACGCCGTCGAGGAGAGGGCGGTTGGTGCGAGGAGCGTTGTTGAGCAGCACGCCGAGCGCGAACGCGCCGAGCAGCGGGTGCAGGCCGAGCCGCTGCGTCAGCGCCGCGGCCAGGAACGTGAGGACGAGGACGAGCGACACCTGTCCCTTGGAGACGCGCGTCGCGTCGGCCACCCAGCGCATCGCGAGGTGGGTGAGCCGCCGCCCGACGAGCACCATGAACAGCAAGAATCCGCTCGCCAGGAGCGCGCTCCGGGCGACCGCCAGCGCGGGCGACGCGCCGTAGCTCGACGACGTCATCGCGACGAGCACCCAGGCAGCGACCTCGCTGACCACCCCCGCCGCGAGCGTCACCTGCGCATAGCTGCGGCGCATCGACTCGCGCTCGATCAGCACCTTCGCGATCACGCTGACCGCCGTCACCGAGAGCACGATGCCGAGGAAGAGGCCGCTCGGGAGGGGCCGATCGAGCACGAGCGCCGAGAAGGCGGCGCCCGCCGCGAGCGGGGGCGCGATCGCGCCGAGCGCCGAGAGCGCCCCGGGGCGCGCCTCCTTGCGCAGGATGCCCACGTCGACCTCGATGCCCGCCATCAGCAGCAGGAGGAGCGCGCCTATCCAGGAGATGCCCGAGAGCACGACCCCGACCGCCGGATCCTGGAAGAGGGCTCGATGGAACCCGGGCGCGAGCGCGCCGACGACGGAGGGGCCCAGCACGACGCCGCCGAAGAGCTCCCCGAGCACCTCGGGCTGGCGCAGCCGCCGCGCGAGCTCGCCGGAGGCGCGCGCGGTCACGAGGATGAGCGCGAGGGTGACGAGCGAGAGCAGGACCTGCCGCTCGGTGAGGCCGTGCATCAGGGTGGGTGGCTCCTCGGTGTGGGTGCAGGCCGGACATGGCAAGCGGCGTGCTGAGCGCGGGCGAGCGAGCTTTGCTCGTCCAGGGCGGCGCCCGAGCGGACGGCCAGGCGGAGCAGCGCCCGGCGGCGATCGCGACGGGGCACCGATGATTTTTTCGGGCGCGGGCAGTCAGTGCTCTCGGCAGGGGCAGGCGCCCCCGCTCGGAGAGGCATCGACGGTCATGAGAAGGCGGGAGTTTATGGGAGCTTTGATCAGCGTGGCGGCGCCGGGGTGCGCGTTGGGCGGGGCCGAGGAGGAGGGGCAGCCTGGGCAGGACGCGGGGGCCGGCGCGCTGGCGCCCGCGCGCGAGGTGATGGCGGCGGAGGTGGCGGCGGGGCAGATGCCGGGAGCGGTCTGGCTGGTCGCGCGCGGCGACGACGTGCGCGTGGACGCGGTGGGCGTGACCGAGCTCGGCGGCAGCGCGCCCATGCGGCGGGACACGATCTTCCGGATCGCCTCGATGACGAAGGCGGTCACGGCGACGGCGGTGATGATGCTCGTCGAGGAAGGCAAGCTCGACCTCGACGCCCCCGTCGACCGATGGTTGCCGGAGCTCGCGAACCGGAAGGTGCTGGCGCGCATCGATGGTCCGATCGACGAGACGGTGCCCGCGGAGCGGCCGATCACGGTGCGCGACCTGATGACGTTCACGATGGGCTTCGGGATCTCGTTCGACGCGTCGTCGCCGATCCAGCGGGCCATCGACGAGCTCGGGCTCGTCAACGCGCAGCCGGTGCCGATGACGCCGCACGGGCCAGACGAGTGGATCCGGCGGCTCGGGACGCTGCCGCTCATGCATCAGCCGGGGGCGCAGTGGATGTACAACACGGGGAGCCTGGTGCAGGGGGTGCTCGTGGGGCGCGTGGCCGACCAGGGCTTCGATGCGTTCGTGCGCGAGCGCATCCTCGCGCCGCTCGGGATGCGGGACACCGACTTTCACGTCCCGGCGGACAAGCTCGCTCGGTTCGCGGGCTGCGGTTACTTCATCGACGAGCAGACGGGGGAGAAGACGCGCATGGATCGCGACGGGGCCGAGAGCGCCTATGCCAGCCCGCCGGCGTTCCCTTCGGGCGCCGCCGGGCTCGTGTCGACGGTGGACGACTACCTCCTGTTCGCGCGCATGCTCATGAACGGCGGTGTGCACGAGGGCCGGCGGCTCTTGAGCGCCGCCTCGGTGCGCGAGATGACGGCCGATCACCTCACGCCGGCCCAGAAGGCGGCGTCCTCGTTTTTCCCGGGCTTCTTCGAGACGCACGGCTGGGGTTACGGGCTGGCCGTCATCACGGCGCCGGACGTCGTCTCGGAGGTGCCCGGGCGCTATGGCTGGGACGGCGGGTTCGGGACGTCCTGGATCAATGATCCGGGCCGCGAGCTGATCGGGATCGTGATGACACAATCCGCCGGCTTCCTGTTCTCGGGGGCTCTCGAGCGTTTCTGGCGCAGCGTCTATCTCGCCACCGAATGACCCTGGGCTTTCGGCCCCCTCTCGCCAGCAGGCCTCGTCTACGATGGGATCGATGCTGATTGACACCGCGATGAGGCACGCCTGGACGCCGGCGCTTGCCGCCATCCAGCGGAGCTCGATAGGATTGCGCGCACCATGTTCCACCTGCATACCCTCGGCCAGAGGCTCGCGCAGGCCGCGCAGACGCAGCCGGAGAGCGCGGAGCGCGTCGCGCGGGCTGCTCTCGATCTCGGCGTCGAGCTTCCCGGGGACCCGTGGGCGAGGTGGCTCCTCGTCGCCCTCCATCGCCACGTCCCGCGCCAGCGCTGGGTCGGTCGGATCGTGGAGCAGCACCTGAATGGAGACCTCGCGAGGCTCGCGACGGACGGCGCGCTCGGAGCTCCGGTGGACCGACCCCAAGCGGGGCCGGTCCCTGGTCTGGAGGGCTGGAGCTACTTCTTCCATGGGATCGGCTGTCGCCTGACGCACGACGACGGCACCGAGATCGACGTCGACATCGATGAAAACGGCGCGGACTCGATCGACCCCTGGTTCTACGAGAGCTACCTCGATTCGCTCCCGGAGCCCGAGGGGATCGAGGCTTCGTTGAAGGGCGCCGGAGGTACGGCGGCCTGGTGGATGGCTGATCTTCGCACGCTCAAGGCGCTGAAGCTCATCACGGGCGAGCACCGCGTCGTGCTCACCGCTTCCGGCCAGACGCTCGCGGGCGCGCTCGCGCCGCTCCTCGAAGAGCTCGCACGGTCCGAGTCGCCGCTCCGGCGCGCGTGGCTGGCGGTCCTCCTCGGAGACTTCGTCCGGGCATCCGACGAGCTAGCGTCGCTGGCGGTGCCGGCGAGCATCCAGGCAGCCGCGCAGGCGCAGGTCTCCGAGCGCATATCACGGCTCTCCGGCCCCTATGAGCCCGGCGACGCGGCAGATCTGCGAGCCCTCGCCCGGCTGGGTCGACAGCACGCAGAGAAAGCGGTCCTCGCGCAGCTCCATCGCTCTCCCCTGGACGGCGTCACGAGTGTCGCGCTCGACATCATCGAGGACTGGAGCGATCCTCGCTTCGTCGAACCTCTGCTCGACGTCGCCGAACGCGCGACCGGCGAGGTCCCCCCTGCGCCTCACGTGCGCGCCACGGCCTGCCGGCTGGCCCTCCAGAGCGCCGTCGATGTCGCCCTGTCCAGCATCCTGCGCGGCCGTCTGGTAACGCTCCTCGCGACGACGGCCGGCCATGCGGCCGGCGAGAGCGCGTACATGCTGGCGCTGCTCGATCCCGGCCGAGGGCTGCAGCGCCTCGCCGAAGTCCTGAGCTCGGACATTCCCTTGGCCCGCCAGGAGGCCGCGGCAGGCCTCGCGCTCCTGGGGACCGAGGATGCCCTGGAGATCCTCGGGGAATCCTCATCCCGAGAGGCCCGGATCCTCCTGCGCGCCGTGGAGGGCGAGGCGCCGGAGCCGCATGCGGAGCCGCCCGAAGCGTGGCGCGAGACGTGGATCGAGTGGCGGGGTGAGCGGCGGCGCGTCTACACCATGGAGGAGATCCTCGAGGCGAGCCTGCCCTCGTGGATGGCGTCATGCCTGGAGAGGCTGCGCCGGCGGTACGCGTCCCTCCCGACGGGCCTGCTGCGTTCGAAGATTCGTCGCTCCCCGTGAGCCGTGGGCCCGGCCCTCCGGAGTCTTCACGCGCAGGACCCCTCCGTGCGCGCTCGCCTCAAGCTCATCCAATCGCCGCCCGCGCCTCGCGGCGCCATTGAGGGCTATTTGCAGAGCTTTCGGACGACGAGCGTCGCGAGGCGCTCGCAGCCGCCGCGACGTCCTTGCGCGCGTCGCTACAGCAAGGTCGTCAAGTCCGGCGGGCAAACGGCGTAGGGGATTCGCATCAGAAAGAAATTCACCGAGAACGAAAACGACGTCGACCGGACGTCGTGGAACCACCCCGCAGGCAAGAACAGCATCTCACCGGCGTTCAACGTGACGAACACAGGATCACACTTGGAGGTGACCTGATGCTGCGGCTCGAAGGGATCGACCGTGTTGCACGAGTCGAGCCCGGCATGAATGACCCTCGGTGACAGCAGAGGGGCGTGGTGGGGCGAGACGAGCGCGATCCGCTTGGTGCCGACCAGCTGTGACAGGAAGTTGTCGAGCCAATCGCGATGCAGGGGCGTCTTGGTCCCGGCGGGGCCGATCCAGAACTTTGCATACTGGCACAGGCCCTCGGGAACGAACGGTGGATAATCGAGCCAGAGGTGCCAGTCCCAGGGAACCCCATTGCTCGCGGCATAAGGACGAGGGTCGGCCTGTGCGGAGTCAGCCGGGCCATCACCGTGGGACGCCAGATACTCGGCGAGGCGCAGCTCCTTGGTCTGCATCGTCTCCTTGTAGATGTCCGCGGCATAATTGCCGGTGCGCACCTCGACCGACGCCTCGCCGAGCTCGGAGCGGATCCGTTCGATCGTCCAGGGAGAGGCGTTCCGCTTGGGCATGGCGTCGACGATCACGGCAGGGCGGCTCGCCATCGCGTAGCGCTGGATGAAGTCCGCCGGCGAGATCGCTGCGATGCTGATGCGGTCGACCTCCGCGCCGACCTGGCCCCGGGTGATCTCCTCGATCTGTGCCTTGCCCGCGGGCGAGATCGACATGAACCGATCGCGGAACGAGCTGAGCAGCGGCGGACTGCCGGTCATCGAGACCGGGCCGCGAACGCAGCCCAGGCTCGCAATATCGGCGAGGTCCGCCGTGGACAGGAAGATGCTCGCATCGGGACGACCGTGCTTACCGTCCTCGACACGAAGCGCCTCGCCGTGCTCGGTCCGGTCGACGACCACATAAGCGCTCAGCCGCTTGTCTCGCACGGTGAACTGGACGACGGTCTGCGGCTTTCCGTCGGCGACCGACGGCAGCAGCGTACGGACGATGTCGTGCAGGTTCGTGTGTAGCTCAGATTGCATGCGTGGCCTCGTGTCGAACCAGCGGGCCTCGGCTATCCGCGTTGCCAGGCGAAGCCATCGGTCGAAGGGATCAGGCCCTGGGGTCGCACCGAGCTCTCGCGTGCTCGGCGGTGGCCGAACATCGCTTGCGTCTGGATCTGGCGCACCTCCGCCGTGAAGCCTTCCATGAACTGCTCCGCGTTCGGACCGCCCTCGAGCGTCGCTGGCGCGCTCTGGCCGGGCAGGCCGTCGACCTGCATCGCAAGCTGGTTGCTCAGCATGCCTTCCAACCACTGGCCCATGCCCTGCCGGGAGCGAAAGAAGTCCTCGGCGTGGTTGAACACCGGCTCGTCGACGCTCGATGCTCCCGCGACCAACCGGATGAAGGCGTCGTTGGCCTTCTCGTCGGTGTTGAGCACCTTGCGCGCCTTCCAGAAGTACGAGTCCGCTTCCTGATGCATGTCGTAGAACGACAGCAAAAACTGGTAGAAGTTTCCGAACTCGCGCCGGTAGCGGAACTCGAACTCGTCGAACGCCTCTTCCTCGTCGATGTCACCCGCGAGGCAGCTGTTGATCGATCGCGCCGCCAGGAGCGCCGAGTAGGTCGCCAGGTGAACGCCTGACGAGAACACCGGATCGATGAAGCAGGCGGCATCTCCGATCAGAACCAGGCCGGGCTTCCAGAATCGCGTGTTGCAGTACGAGTAATCCTTGCGGACACGAAATTCGCCGTACACGCCCTCGGTCACGCGCGTGGCGGACGCGAGGTACTCTGCGATGATCGGGCAGGAGTCCACGAAGCTCTGGAACGCCTGCTCGGGCCCATCCTGGATCCGCTGCGCGGCCTCGCGGGACACGACCGCGCCGACGCTGGTGAGCCGGTCGGACAGCGGGATGTACCAGAACCAGCCGTCGCGAAACGCGGCGCACAGGATGTTGCCCGAGCTCGGCGCGGGCAAACGCTTGCCATCGAGGTAGTAGCCGTAGAGCGCCACGTTCTGGAAGAACTGCGAGAACACTCGCTCGCCGACCAGCGCGTAGGTCTGGCCGCGGTGCCCCTCCGAGTCGACGATGTACTTCGCGGTCGCGGTTCGCTCGCTGCCACGGTCGTCGCGGAACCGCACACGAGAGAACCGACCGTCTTCCTGTTCCACGCGCACCACGGGGTGCTCCTCGCGGACGTCGACGCCCTTCTCGCGCGCGGCGTCGAGCAGCATCTTGTCGAACACGCTGCGCTCGACCTGGAAGGCATAGCCGCCAGGGACGCGGGGATTCTCGGCGAACCGGAAGGTCCACGGCTCGGGGCTCTTGCCCCAGCGAAACGTGCCGCCCTGCTTGCGCGTGAAACCGGCCCGCTCGATACGGTCCCTGATCCCGAGCAGGCCGCAGATACCGTACGTGGTGGCGGGCAAGAGGGACTCGCCGATCTGATGGCGCGGGAACTTCTCCTTTTCGAGCAGGAGCACGCTGTGGCCCTGCATCGCGACGAACGAGGCGACGGACGACCCACCGGGCCCCCCGCCTAGAACGATCACGTCGAATTGCTCGTCTTGTTGCGCTGTCGCTTGTGTCATCGCCCAGTCCTCTCGTCGAACGCGGTGCTAGAACAGCCCCAGGCGCTCGCGCATCCGGTTCCACATCAGGAACGCCATGAAGCTGACGAACGAGGTCGCTCGCGCCGGACGCGCGCTGGCCTCGAAACTCGCTATCTCTCCGATCGTCAGCTCGTCCTTGCCCGCGGCGTCGAAGCAGTCGAAGAGCCGCCTGAAGTCGCGCCGTCCATGGGTCATCACGACCGCCTTCAGGAAGCCGCCGCGGACGAGCTCGGCGCGGCGGACCCGGGTCCCTCGGTTCATCATCCGGATCGAAACCGCTATTCGGTGCGTGTCCTTGTCCTCGGTGCGGTGGATCACGTCGCCTCGCAGCAGCAGAAGATCGCCGCGGCCGAGCTGCGGGGTCACGGCCAGCTCGTCGAGCGCATAAGGCAGGACGCCGTGAACACCGCCCGTGTTGTTGTCGTGGACGATCGTCGCGCCATCCTTCACGACGAAGCGCGTCGCGCCGCGCCCGCGGAGCCGGGCGGCGAGCTCCGGGCTACGCGCCGCAAACGCATCGAACGGAATCACGCAAAGGTTGGACCGTTCGCGCACCGGCTTCACGATGGGCACGTAGAAATTCAGATAGTCGTGGTGGTTCTGGTAGGCGAAGTACGACACCGCGTCCTGGTGCCACGCCGTCCCGATCTCACCTTCGGTCGTGAAGTAGGCGCTGCCGAACGCGCAGACCGACGCGATGTCGACCCGCACGCTGCTGGCGCCCGCGACGGCGCGCGCCATGGCCGCCAGCTTGTCGTCGATCGCGCTTCGTGCGCCGGCAGAGACTTGCCGGACTCCGTACGACGTGTCGACCCCAGAACTCGCCGCGTAGTCGGCCTCGAACCGAGCGATTTCTGCGTCGTTCAGAAACGAGCGCACCACCACGTAGCCGGTGGAGTCCAGGTCCTCGAGGCGAGAATGGGTCGGGACGTCGTGGGCGAGCATTCTTCATGTCCATGTCCGCACGACACGCGACTCGTCACCGCACATGCCGAGGATCGGCCGATCGCGATGTGACGAGTCACGCGTCGGGCTGACATTGGAGACAGCCAGCATGCGGACTGCGTGAGACATCATAAAGCCAACACTCCGGATCGTCAAGCCTGTTGCCGCAGAGCGCGCGTGACTGAACGGCTCAGCCGGTGACTGGCCGGGCACCGACTACCGAGCTGTTGTATCCGAGCAGCGGCGTGACGCGGAGATCGACGAAGCCGGCCTCGGCGAGCAGGTCGCGCAGCTCCGAGGGGCGAAACTGACGCGCTTCCATGTCGAGCGCCATCATGAGAGAGAAGTGGGCGGTCCACAGCGGCCCGGGCCTATCCTCGTCGAGCAGCGCCTCTTGCACGAGCACGAGACCACCCGGCTTCAGGCTGGCGTAGGCGCGCCGCGCCAGCTCGAGACAGCGCTCGTCGTTCCAGTCGTGGAAGATGTTGGTGAACAGGACGGCGTCGAAGCCGTCGGGCCACGCGACCTGGAACATGTCGCCGCCGACGCAGCGCACGCGATCGGCCACGCCGTAGCGGTCGGTCAGCTGTCGCGCCAGGTCCACGCTGCCCGGCAGCTCGAGCAGCGTGAGCTGCCGAGTGGGGTCGCGGAGCGCGAGCGCGACGCACATCGAGCCGATGCCGCCGGCGACATCGAGGATCGCGCGACGGCCCGCGAGCAGACCCGAGGCATCGAGCGCGAAGCCGAGCGGAAACGAGAACCGGTGCATGGCCGGTCCCCATAGCGCGGCGTGGTGCGCGCTGCCTTCCGACCACTTCGCCTTGGAGCCGCCGGCGCTGCCCGAGCGCAGCGTGTGGAGGAGCGAGCGGCTGATCGACGCGGCGGGCAGCGAGCTGTCGAAGAACGGGCTCTCGGGATAGAGGTAGAACCGCGCGGCCTCGGTCAGCGCCAGACCCTGGTCGCGGCCCTCGAGGACCCCCGCGGCGGCCAGGAGCTCGACCCACGCGCGCACCGGGCGCTCCACGAAGCCGAAGTGGGCCGCCAGCTCGGCAGCGGTCGTCCCAGGACGGTCGTCGAGGAAGCGCAGCATGCCGAGCTCGCGGGCGATGACGATCGCCTGCACCGTGCTGCTCACTGCGGCGTGCTGTTGCAGCACCTCGAGCGGCGCGGGGATCGCCGCCGCGGCGCCCGACACCAACCGCGAGACGGCGTCACGGCTCTGCCGCGCCCAGAACTCGCGCTCGATGCGCTGCCTCCGCCGGCGCTCGGCGAGCCACTGTCGGGTCAGCCGGAACAGCCCGAGCGCGATCAGGGTGACGAACGAGCCGATTGCGAGCGGGATCATGGCGCTGCACCTCTCTGGAACGCTGCGGCCGGGGCGCGGTCGAACACCACTTCCAGCAGGGCTCGATGGTAGCCGCGAGTGACATGCGCGTGGCGCTGGAACGGCTCGCTCCGGGCGAGCTCGCGGTGCAGCTCGGGGAGCCGGAAGAAGGGAACGCTGGGAAATAGATGGTGTGATAGGTGGTAGTTGGCGTTGCGCGTGACCACGAAGGCGCTGTCGAACAGCGAGGGCACGACATCGCGGGTCAGCATCACCAGCGGCGCGTCCGACGGCCGGTTCGCCGTGCCCGGCGGGTAGTGCTCGGCGACCGCGCGCAGCAGGTTGATGAACATTCCCCAGGTCGCGAGCGGCACCATCCAGTAGAGCGCCACGATCCGCAGCGGCCACACCGGCAGGAGCACCCCGGCGACCAGCGCGCCAGGGATCGCGATCGCGAGCGCGCGCTGCCGCCAGTTGCCACGGATCACCAGCCGGCACAGCGGCACCAGCAGGCGTAGGCCCACCAGCGCGCCCGCGAGCTGGAGCGCCCGACGCCACGGCGGCAGGGCGTACCAGCTCGAGAACTCGTCGAGATCGGGGTCGTCCGGCGCGTTGACGTGACGGTGATGGTCGAAGTGCATCGGACGGTACTCGAGCAAGTCGAAGACGATGCTCGGCACGAGCAAGCGCCGCGCGAGGCGGTCATTGCGAGCCCGATCGCGCGTGAGCAGGCCATGCGCGCCGTCGTGGAGCGCAACCGAGAACATCCCGACCTGACGCGCGGCGATGGTGATCACCGCCGCCACGTAGAGCGGCAGCGACCAGAACCGTTCGCTGATCACGACCGCCGCCACGATCACCGCGTAGTCGAACGCGAACGCGCGGAGGACCCGGGCGGTGTCGCGCCGAGACAGCTCGGCCAGGCGTCGCCGCGAGATCATGCGGTTGCGGTCAAGGCTTGCTTCCATCATTCAGAGATGTTTGGGCCCGCGTGGGCTCGTGAGTGTTTTTCGACGCGCGAGGGCCGAGCTTCGACGGCGAGGTGCTCCGCGCTGGCACGCGCCATGTCCTCGGAGATGCGTCGGGCCAGGGCGCGGGCGTGCGGTGGCTGCACCATCGTCATGTGGTCGCCGCCGACCTCCTCGTAGACCACGCGCTGGGCCACCTTCTCCCACCCATCCATCGTCCACACCGGATCACGCTCCGCGGCGAGATAGTGCGTGATCGTGATCGGGAGTCGCGGCGGGACGTAGCGCAGCTTGGCGTGCTTGACGGCATGCGCGACGGTCACGTAGCGCTCGATGACGTCGATCGGCAGGTTGACGGGCAAGAAGCCGGCTGCCTGGGAGGTCAGCAGCATGCCGCGCACGTCGCCCGCGCGGTCGAGCTCGACGAGCTTCGCGCGCAGCTCGTCCGGGATGTCATCGGGGAGCCGATTGAGCACGGTGGCCAGCCACGACGGGTCGATCGGCCCGCTGCTGGGAGAATCGAGGAAGGCGAGGAACTCGACGCGCTCGCCAGCCGAGAGCAGCTGGTGCGCCATCTCGTAGCCGACGTTGCCGCCCAAGCACCAGCCGACGATGCGATAGGGCCCGTGGGGCTGAACCTCGCGGATGGCGCTGACGTACGCGGTCGCCATGGCCTCGATCGTCTCGAGCGGCGTCTCGCCGGCGAGGTAGCCGATGGCCGACAGCCCATAGACTGGCACCTCTGGGTCGATGCCCGGAAGGAGCGCGGTGACGTAGCCGATCTCGCCCGGGCCGGGGTGGATGAAGAACACCGGTCCTTTGGTGCCGGCGCGGCGGAATGGCGTGAGGTTCGAGCGTAGATGCAGCGGCGTCCGGCGCGCGGCCACGGCGCAGAGCTCGAGCAGCGTGGGCGCGGCGAACAGCTCGCGCAGCGCGACCTCCGCATCGACGATCTCGCGCAGCCGGGCCAGCATCTGCACCGCGAGCAGCGAGTGGCCCCCGAGATCGAAGAAGCTGTCGTGACGTCCGATCCGATCGACATTCAGCAGCTCGGCCCACAGCGCCGCCACGCTCTGCTCGATCTCGCCCTGGGGCGGTAGGTAGGCGCGGCTGACGTAGGCCTCGACTTCCGGGATCGGCAGCGCCTTGCGATCCACCTTGCCGTTCGCGCTCAGCGGAAACCCGGCGAGGTGCACGTAGGCCGAGGGGATCATGTACTCCGGCAACCGGTCGGCGAGGCGCCTGCGCAGCGTGCCGACCGGCACCGGGTGCTCCGCTGTGTAGTAGGCGACCAGCCGGAGGTCGCCGGGCTGATCCTCGCGTGCCAGCACGAGCACCTCGCCGACGCCCTCCTCCTCGGCCAGCACGGCCTCGATCTCACCAGGTTCGATACGGAAGCCGCGGATCTTCACCTGGTGATCGTTGCGCCCGAGGAACTCGACGCTGCCGTCGGGCAGCCAGCGCCCGAGGTCGCCGGTGCGGTACATGCGGTCGCCGGCGCGGTCGCTCAACGGATCGTCGAGGAAGCGCTCCTCGGTGAGCTCCGGGCGATTCAGGTAGCCGCGCCCGACGCCGTCACCGCCGATGTAGATCTCGCCGATCACGCCGACCGGCACTGGCTCGCGATAGCGATCGAGGAGGTAGATCCGCGCGTTGGGGATGGGCCGTCCAATCGGCACGGTCGCGCCATCGAGGCGCGAGCAGCGGTGGATCGTCGCGCATACCGCCGCCTCGGTCGGGCCGTACGCGTTGAAGAGCCTGACCTGCGCCGACCAGCGCTGCGCCTCGCGCAACGCGATCGCCTCGCCCGCGACGATCAGCGTGGTCGCCGTGAAATGCTTGGGGTCGCACTGCGCGAGCGCGGACGGCGGCAGCGTGACGTGGGTGATCCCGTGGCGCGCGAGCGTCCTCGACAGCGCCGTGCCGGGCATGAGCTCGTCGCGCGAGACCACGTGCAGGCTCGCGCCGCGGACCAGCGCCATGCCGACCTCCGACACGCTGGCGTCGAAGCTGAATGCCGCGAATTGCAGCACGCGGCTCATCTCGTCGACGCCGAAGATCGCGCTCTGGGCGGTCACCAGATTGCAAAGCCCGCGGTGCTCGTTCAGGACGCCCTTGGGCTGGCCGGTGGAACCGGAGGTGTAGATGAGGTAGGCGAGGCTCCTCGATCCGACCCCGACCTCGGCTCGGTCGAGCGGGCCGGCTGGCTCGCTGGCCCATGCGGCGTCGCCGCGCGACAGGTCGATCACCGCCCGAGGTCCGACGGCGGCTTTGCCGATGGCGTCGACCACCACGACCTTGGGTGCGCTGTCGGCCAGCATGGTTGCCAGCCGCTCGGGCGGGTACGACGGATCGAGCGGCACGTAGGCGCCGCCGGCCTTGAGCGTCGCCAGCAGGGCGACGATCACGTCGGGGCTGCGGTCGATGCAGACCGCCACGCGCGACTCGGCACGCACGCCGCGGCGGCGCAGGTAGCGGGCGAGTCGATTGGCGCGCTCGTCGAGCTCTTTGTACGAGAGCTGCCCGGAATCCCAGACCAGCGCCGCCGCGTTCGGCGTGCGGGCCACCTGGTCCTCGAACAGCTCGTGGAAGCAGCGGTCATCCGGGTACGGAGCGCGGGTCTCGTTCCAGGTCGTGACCACCTGCGTGCGCTCCGCGGCGTCGAGCAGCGACAGTCGTTCGATGGGCCGCGTGTCGGCGCCGCTGGCCACCGCCGCGCGCAGCGACCGCTCGAACATCGCGGCGAAGCGCTCCGCCGTGGCGCGCTCGAACAAGGCGGTCGCGTAGCTCAGCGTACCCTCGATCCCGGACTCGGTCTCGTAGAGCGAAAGGCGCAGATCGAACTGCGACGACGACTGGGGCACCTCGAAGCTCGCCAGCTCGAGGCCGTCGAGCGCGAGCGCGCCAGCGGGCGTGTTCTGCCATGCGAACAGGACCTGGAAGATCGGCGAGTGCGAGAGGCTGCGCGGTGGCTTCACCACCTCGACCACTTGATCGAACGACAGATCCTGGTGACGCTGGGTCGCAAGCACCTGGGCCCGCGTCCGCGCGAGCAGCTGGGCGAGCGTCGGATCGCCGGCGAGGTCGATGCGCATCGCCAGGGTGTTGACGAAGAAGCCGATCAGCGGCTCGATCTCGGCCCGGGTCCGGCCCGCGACCGGGGTGCCGATCACCACGTCGTCTTGGCCGGCGAGCCGCCCCAGCGTCACGGCCCAGCTCGCCAGGATGGTCATGTACAGGGTCACGCCGTGGCGCCGGCCGAGCGCCCGGAGCTGATCGGCGAGCTCGACGGGCAGCCGCACGGCGACGGTGTCGCCACCGTGGTCCTGCTGGGCCGGGCGAGGTCGATCGGTCGGCAGCGTGAGCAGCGTCGGCGCGCCGTCGAGGTTGCGGCGCCAGAACTCGACCTGGTTTTCCAGCTCGCCGCGCTCCAGCCAACGGCGCTGCCAGGCGGCGTAGTCGGCGTACTGGACCGAAAGGGCGGGCAGGGGGTCGGGCGCCCCCTTGCGGTGCGCGTTGTACAGGGCGCTGAGCTCGTCGAGCAGCACGCCCATCGACCAACCATCCGACACGATGTGGTGCGTCACGATGTGCAGCACGTGCTCGTCGTCAGCGACGCGCATGAGCATCGCCCGCATCGGCAGGTCGCGCTCGAGGTCGAACCGCGCCGCGATGTGAGCGCTCGCGAGCTGCAGCGTCGTGGCCTCGATGTCGCGCCGCCCGCGCAGATCGCGCGCGACCACGACCAGCTCGGCCTCGGCCTCGGGCCGCACGATCTGCACGGGCTCCCCGTCGACGACGCGGAAGCAGGTGCGCAGCGCCTCGTGACGCTTGACGATCCGCGCGAGCGCCCAGGCGAGCGCCTCGCGATCGAGCGGACCGCGCAGCCGGATGCCGCCGTGGAGGTGGTGCGCCTGGCGGCCTTCGGACAGCCGGTCGAGGATCCACAGGCGCTTCTGCGCCAGCGAGAGCGGCAGCGGTCCGCCACGCTCGATCGGCGTGATCGCGTCGACCTGCGAGCGGGCAGCGTCGCTCAGCCGCTCGGCCAGCGCGCTCAGCCGCGGGTGCTCGAAGACGTGGGCGAGCGGGACCTCGACGTCGAGCATCCGGCGAAGCCGTGACACCATCTGCACGGCGAGCAGGGAGTGGCCGCCGAGCTCGAAGAAGTTGTCGTGGCGGGTCACGTCCGGCACCTGGAGCAGATCGGCCCAGAGCCCCGCGAGCATCTGCTCGATCTGGCCGCGCGGCGCCTCGTCGTGACGCCGCACCGGCGAGCTGGTCTCCGGGGCGGGCAGCGCCTTGCGATCGATCTTGCCGTTCGCGGTGAGCGGCATCGCCGACAGGTGCACGAAGGCCGCCGGCATCATGTAGCCAGGGAGGCTCGCGGCGGCATGCTGCCGGAGCGCGTCGGTACGGGAGGCCGGCGCCGTGTAATAGGCGACCAGGCGCGCGTCGCCCGGCACGTCCTCGCGCGCCACCACGACGACCTCACGGACATCGTCGACCTCGGCCAGCCGCGCCTCGATCTCGCCGAGCTCGATGCGGAAGCCGCGCAGCTTGACCTGGAAATCGTTGCGCCCGAGGTACTCGAGGTCGCCGTCCGGGAGCCAGCGGACGAGGTCGCCAGTGCGGTACAGGCGTCCGGCCGGCGCGAACGGATCGGACACGAAGCGCTCTGCGGTCAGCTCCTCGCGATGGAGGTAGCCGCGCGCCACGCCATCGCCGCCGATATAGAGCTCACCGGGTACGCCGATGGGCACGGGGCGGCGCTGCGCGTCGAGCACGTAGACCTGCGTGTTGGCGATCGGTCGGCCGATGTGCGGAACCGGCTCGGTGAGGCGGCTCAGGGTCGACCAGATGGTCGTCTCGGTCGGACCGTACAGGTTCCACAGCTCTGGCACGCCGCCGAGGAGCTCCGCGGCCAGGCTCGGCGGCAACGCCTCACCGCCGCACAGCACCTTGAGCGAGCGGCACCGCGCAGGCCAGCTGTGCTGCGCGAGCATGCGCCAGGTCGAGGGCGTCGCTTGCAGGATCGATACGCCGTGGGCCTCGATCAGCGCATGCAGCGCCGCCGGGTCACCTGCCTGCTCGCGGGTGGCGACCACCACGGTCGCGCCGCACGACAGCGGCAGGTACAGCTCGAGCCCGGCGATGTCGAACGACAGCGAGGTCACGCCGAGCAGCACGTCCTCGGCGGTGATGCCGGGAGCGTCCTGCATGGTGGCCAGGAAGTTCACGACGCTGCGGTGCTCGACCATCACGCCCTTGGGCTGGCCGGTCGATCCGGACGTGTAGATGACGTACGCGAGGTGGCGCGAAGTCAGCTCCGCGCGCTCCGGGCGACCGCTGGGATACCCGTCGAGCGCGCCCGGCGCGTCGAGCAGCACGAGCGCCGCGGAGGTGGCCGGCAGGCTCGCCGCGATCGCGGTCTGGGTGACGAGCTGGCTCGGCCGGGCGTCGGCGAGCATGGTCGCGAGCCGCTCGCGCGGATAGCTCGGATCGAGCGGGACGTAGGCCCCGCCCGCCTTCAGCGTTCCGAGCACCGCCACGAGCAGATCGATGCCGCGGTCGACAGCCACGCCGACCAGGCCGTCCGGGCCCACGCCGCGGACGCGGAGCAGGTGGGCGAGCCGGTTCGCGCGCTCGTCGAGCTCGCGGTAGGTCGCGCGGGCCTCGCCCGCGATCACCGCGATCGCGTCCGGCGTTCGCCGCGCCTGGGCCTCGAACAGCTCGTGCACGCACAGATCCTGTCGGTAGTCCCGCGCCGTCGCGTTCCAGGCAGTGACGACCTGCGCGCGCTCCGCCGCCGGCAGCACGTCGAGCTCGCACAGGGCCGCGTCGCCTCCGCGCTCGAGCGCGTGCACGACCGCCTCCACGGCCGTGCGCATGAAGGCGCAGACGCGCGCGGGCTCGATCGGCTCGCGCACGTGAGCGGTGAGCGCGAAGCCCTCGCCGAGATCATCCACCGACATCACGAGCGGGTAGTTGGTCCGCTCCTCGGCGGACAGCAGCTCGATGCGGTCTTCGCTCGCATCGCCCGCCGTCGGCGCCTCTGGCGCGGCATCCTCGATCGTGTAGCGGTAGTTGAGGAGCGACGTGAAGAGCGGCGCCTCCGCCGGCACGGCGCTCGCCCGCTGCGCCAGCACGAGCGGGGCGTGCTCGTGGCGGAGCAGGTCGACGAGCAGCGCGTGGGTCGCGGCCACGCTCTCGGCGACGCCGCGCTCGCCGACACCGAGCCGCACCGGCAGCGTGTTCATGAACAGGCCCAGGCCGCGATCGGCGTGGGCGCCGCCCTGCATCCGGCCGAACAGCACGGTGCCGAACACCACCGGCTCGCGGCCGGTCGTCCGGGCCAGCACCATGGCCCACGCCAGGTGCATGAGGCTCGCGGGGCTGACCCGGAGCCGCCGCGCCTGGCGTCGGACGGCCAGGGCGAGCTCGGCCGGCAGAAGCTCGTGCGCCTCGCCGATGCCCCGGCCGTCGCCGCGCACGTCGACGAGCCCGAAGGGCGCGGTCGGCTCGTCGATGTCGCCAAGCATCCGCGCGAAGAACGCACGGTGCTCGTCCTGGCTGACGCCCAGGCGCGCCTGGGCCACGAACGTGCGGAACGGCACCGGCGGCGGCAGGCGGTCGCCCTCGCCGCGCAAGAAGGCCTTCGCCTCGTGGACGAGCAGATCGAGGGTCGTGTGATCGACCACGAGGTGATGCGACAGCACGCTCATCACCCAGCGGCCGTTCGCCTCGTCGCTCGCGATGTGGCAGCGCAGGAGCGGCGCCTGGCTGATGTCGAGCCGCACGCGCCGCGGATCGCAGCGCGCGGCGAGCTGGGTCGCGATGTCGCCCTCGCGCGGATCGAGCGCGACGAGCTCGACCGGCAGCTTCGCCTGCCGGCGCACGACCTGGACGGGCTGATCGAGCCCGCGCCAGGCGATGCCGGTGCGCAGGATGTCGTGGCGAGCGATCACGCGATCGAGCGCGGCGACGAAGCGATCGAGCCCGGCTCGGGTCGGGAACGCGAGCAGGTGCGATTCGACGTACGCGTCGCTGCTGTCGTCGAGCAGGTGGTGGAACAGCATCCCCTCCTGGAGCGGCGCGAGCGGGTAGATGTCGGCCACGTTGGCCGCGCCGCCGTCGACGCCCGCGACGATGCTGTCGATCGCCTCCTGATCGAGGCGGACCAGGGTCAGCATCTCCGGGGTGATGCGCGTCGCCCCGGGGGTGACGAGGTTGTCCGGCAGCGCGACCTCCTGGCGCTCGGTGCCGGCCCGCTGGGCGAGCTCGGCCAGGTTCGATGCCAGGAACACCGCGCGCACGTCGGCGTGCAGCCGCTCGGCGCGCATGCGCTCGATGAGGCTCACGGCCAAGAGCGAGTGTCCGCCGAGCTCGAAGAAGTTGTCGTTGCGCCCGACCTGCTCGAGCTTGAGCAGCTCGGCCCAGATCCGGGCCAGCCGCTCCTCCTTCTCGCCGCGCGGCGCCTCGTAGGCGCGGGTCGAGGCCTGCCCGTCCGGCGCCGGCAGCGCCGCGCGATCGATCTTGCCGTTGGCCGTGAGCGGCAGCGCCGCGAGGTGCACGAACGCCGACGGCACCATGTAGGACGGCAGACGATCGCTCGCGTGCTGCCGCAGCGCCTCCGGCGACACCGGCGCGCCCGTGAGGTAGGCGACGAGGCGGAGGTCGCCCGGCGCGTCCTCGCGCGCCACCACAACCACCTCGTCGACGCCGTCCTGCGCGCGCAGCGCGGTCTCGATCTCGCCGAGCTCGACGCGGTAGCCGCGGATCTTGACCTGGTGATCGTTGCGCCCGAGGTATTCGATGGTGCCGTCGGGGCGCCAGCGCGCGACGTCGCCGGTGCGGTACATCCGGGCGTCGGGCTCGGCGGCGAACGGATCTGGCAGGAACCGCTCGCGGGTCAGCTCCGGGCGGTTGACGTAGCCGCGCGCCACGCCCACGCCGCCGACGTGGAGCTCGCCGGCCACGCCGACCGGTACGGGCTCGCCGCGGGCATCGAGGATGTAGATCCGCGCGTTGGTGATGGGCCGTCCGAGCGGCACCGACGCGGGCAGCGGATCGGCGACCTCCTGGGCGGTGCAGGCGACCGAGATCTCCGTCGGTCCGTAGTTGTTGAAGATCCGCATGTCGGGCGCGTGCTCGCGCCACCAGCGCAGCGCGGCGCCGCGCAGCGGTTCGCCGCCCAGCACGAGCGTGCGGATCCGGCCAGCCAGCGCCTCCGCCGGGATCACCTGCTGCAGCAGCGCCAGGTGCGACGGTGTCAGCTTGAGCGGCGCGAGGTTGGAGCACGAGAGGAGCTGGCGACGCCACGCCTCCACGTCGTTGCCCGGTGTGCCGAGGCGCACGGTCTTGCCGCACAAGAGCGGCGGGTAGAGCCCGGTGAGCGCGAGGTCGAAGCTGAGCGAGGTGAGGATGAGGGAGCCATCGCCGCTCGCCAGATCCTGCTGCCGGATCATGTGGGCCGTGTAGTTCACGATCCCGCGGTGCTCGACCATGACCCCCTTGGGCCGCCCGGTCGATCCGGACGTGAACATGACGTACGCCAGGTGCCGGGGGGTCAGCCCGAGGGCGCGCGGGTCGAGCTCGCCAGCGTCGGCCGAGCGGTCGACGTCCTCGACGAGCTCGCCGCCCGGAGCGAGCAGGACGACGTCCGCCTGCGCGGCGGGCAAGCGCGCCTGCCACGCCGCCTCGGTCAGCACCACGCGCGGCGCGGCCTCCTCGAGCATCTCCGCGAGCCACGCGACGGGGTGGTGCGGATCCACCGGGATGTACGCGCCGCCGGCCTTGAGCACCCCGAGGAAGCCGACCACCATCGCGATGCCGCGCTCGGCGCAGACCGCGACGAGCACGTCGGGACCGACGCCCCGCGCGCGCAGCGATCGCGCGAGCCGGCTGGCCCGCGCGTCGAGCTCGGCGAAGCTCAGCGACTGCTCGCCCGCGACGAGCGCCGTCGCGTCCGGCGTGCGCCGCGCCTGATCCTCGAACAGCTCGTGCAGGCACTGCGCGCGCGGATAGTCCCCGGCGGTGTCGTTCCATTCGACCAGGATCTGCCGGCGCTGCGCCTCGCTCAGCACCGGGAGCTCCGCGACACGACGGTCGTCGCCAGCCGCCATGGCCTCGAGCAAGGTCGTCCAGTGCGCCACGATGCGCTCCACCGTGGCGCGCTCGAACAGCGCCGTCGCGTAGACCAGAGAGCCGGTGATCCCGGCGTCGCCCTCCTCGAGGGTCAGCGACAGGTCGAACCGGGCCGTCGCCGCTGGCCGCTCGACGCTCGACAGCTGCAAGCCGGGCAGCTCGAGCCCGCCGGGCTGCGCGGCGTGGTGGTCGAACATGACCTGGAACAGGGGCGAATGCGCGAGGCTGCGCGGCGGCTTGACCGCCTCGACCACCTGGTCGAACGGCAGGTCCTGGTGGTCCTGCGCGGCCAGGACCTGCGCGCGGGTGCGCGCGAGCAGCTGGGCCACCGTCGGTTCGCCGCGCAGGTCGATGCGCAGGGCGAGCGTGTTGACGAAGAAGCCGATCAGCGGCTCGAGCTCCGTCCGGCTGCGGCCGGCGACCGGGCTGCCGATCACCACGTCTTCCTGGTTCGCGAGCCGGCCGAGCGTCGCGGCCCAGCTGGCGAGCAGCGCCATGTACGGCGTCACGCCGTGGCGCCGGCACAGCGCAACCAGCCGATGGCTCAGCGCGGCGCCGAGCTGAACATCGACGTTGGCTCCGGCGTGGCTGCGCTCGACCCGCGGCTGGTCGGTCGGCAGCTCGAGCAGCGCCGGCGCGCCGGCCAGGTTGCGGCGCCAGAACTCGGCCTGGGCCTCGAGCTCGCCCGCGGCGAGCCAGCGACGCTGCCAGACCGCGTGGTCGACGTACTGGATCGCCAGCGGCGGGAGCGGGTCGGCCTCGCCGCGAGCCAGGGCGCGATAGAGCGCGGTCAGCTCGCCGAGCAGGATCCCCATGGACCAGCCGTCGGCGGCGATGTGATGCATCACCAGATGCAGGACGTGGTCGTCGGCGGACAGCCGCACGAGCAGCGCGCGCACCGGCAGATCGCGCTCGAGATCGAACGCCGCGGACTCGTGCGCGCTGCACATCGAGAGGGCCGCAGCCTCGCGGTCGGGGTAGGCCTCGGCGGCGAGCTCGCGCTCCTGCCAGGGGAGCACCGCATCGCGCCGCACCACCTGCCTCGGCTGCCCGTCGATCCGCTCGAACGTGGTGCGCAGCGCCTCGTGGCGCTCGACGATCCGCTGCAGCGACCGGCGCAGCGCCTCGCGGTCGAGCGCGCCACGCAGGCGCACTGCGCCGCCGATGTGATAGGCGTCGCTCGCGCCGTCGAGCCGGGTCAAGAACCACAGCCGCTGCTGCGCCAGCGAGAGCGGCTGGGGCTCTCGGCGCTCATCGTCGGTCAGCGGCACGAACGCGGGCAACCGCGAGGTCGCCGCTTCGTTCAGGCGCTCCGCGAGCCGGGCGAGCTCGGGGTGCTCGAACACGACGGCGAGCGAGATCTCGATGTCGAGCGCGCGGCGCACCCTGGACACCAGCTGTACGGCGAGCAGCGAGTGACCGCCGAGCGCGAAGAAGTCGTCACGGCGTCCCACGCGCTCGACCTTGAGCAGCTCCGACCACAGGTCCGCGAGCAGCACCTCGATCCGCCCGCGCGGCTCCTCGTACGCACGCCGCACGTACGAGCCCGCTTGCGGAGCCGGCAGCGCCTTGCGATCGAGCTTGCCGTTGCCCGTGAGCGGCAGCGCCTCCAGGTGAAGATAGGCGGCCGGGACCATGTACGGCGGCAGCGACTGCGCGGCGTGCCGCCGGAGCAGCTCGGCGTCTGGCGCGGATTCGCCGCTGGCGGTGAAATACGCGACGAGGCGCTTGTCGCCCGGCTCGTCCTCGCGCGCGACGACGACCACGTCGCGCACGCCCGGGGCGCGCGACAGGCACGCCTCGATTTCGCCGAGCTCGACGCGGAAGCCGCGGATCTTGACCTGGAAGTCGTTGCGGCCCAGGTACTCGACGCTGCCGTCGGGCAGCCGGCGCGCCAGGTCGCCGGTGCGGTACAGCCGGCCGCCGCCGGGGAACGGGTTTTCGAGGAAACGCTCGGCGGTGAGCTCGGGCTGGCCCAGGTAGCCGCGTGCCACGCCGGCGCCGCCGACGTAGAGCTCGCCGGTCACGCCGACCGGCACCGGCTGGCGATGTCCGTCGAGGATGTGCAGCTGCAGATCGGGGATGCGCACGCCGATCGGGCTCGGTCCCGGCCGAAGCGCGTCCTCGGCCTCAAGCGGGCGGTACGTCACGTGCACGGTGGTCTCCGTGATCCCGTACATGTTGACGAGCCGCGGGCCGCGCTCGTGGCGCGCATACCACGGCCGCAGCGTGCGCAGCTCGAGCGCCTCGCCGCCGAAGATGATGGTGCGCAGCCGGTTCGCGCGCCCGCACTCCGCCTCGGCCGCCATGAGCTGCTGGAAGGCGCTCGGCGTCTGGTTGAGCACGGTCACGCCCTCGTCGCAGATCAGCTCGACCATGTGGCGGGGCGAGCGGGCGACCGCCGCCGGCACGATGACCAGCCGGCCGCCGTACAGGAGCGCACCCCAGATCTCCCACACCGAGAAGTCGAACGAGAACGAGTGGAACAGCGTCCACACGTCGTGGTCGTCGAAGTGAAACCACGCCTCGGTGGCGTCGAACAGACGCACGACGTGGGCGTGCTCGACCATGACGCCCTTGGGCCTCCCGGTCGATCCCGACGTGTAGATGACGTACGCGAGGTGGTTCGGCGCCACGCCGGTGGAGCCACGTTCGAGGTCGCTGTCGGGCGCATCAGCCCAGGTTGCGGCGTCACGGTCGAGGTCGATCACGTGCGTGGGGCCCGGCGTGAACGCCCCCAGCGCCTCGCGCCCCACCGCGTCGACCAGCAGCACGGCTGGCGCGCAGTCGGCGAGCGTGGCGCCGAGCCGCTCGGACGCGTACGCCGGATCGAGCGGCACGTAGGCGCCGCCGGCCTTGAGCGCGGCGAGGAGGGCGGTGACCATGTCGAGGCCGCGATCGACGCAGATCGCGACCAGGCGGTCCGGCCCGATCCCCAGCGCCCTCAGGTGATGGGCGAGCCGGTTCGCGCGTTCGTTGAGCGCGCGATAGGTGAGCTGCGCCGGGCCGTGCGTCAGGGCGATGGCGTCGGGCCTCTGCCGGACCTGCGCCTCGAATCGCTCGTGGAGGCAGTCCAGCGCCGGCACCTCGGCCATCGTGTTCCAGTCGACGAGCAGCGCGCGGCGCTCGCGCTCGGACAGGAGCGGCAGTGCGCTGACCGGCCGCTCTTCATCGGCGAGCATGGCCTCGAGCAGCGTGAGCCACTGGCCGCGGATGCGCTCTGCCGTCTCGTGATCGAAGAGCGCCGTCGCATAGCTCAGATCACCGGTGATGCCCGCGGGGCCCTCGTGCAGCGTCAGCGTCAAGTCGAGCTGAGCGGTCGGCTGCGCCACGTGCAGCTCCGAGAGCTCGAGGCCCGGCATCTCGAGCGCCGCGTCGGCGGTGTTCTGCCAGGCGAACATCACCTGAAAGAGCGGCGTGTGCGCGAGGCTGCGCGGCGGGTTCACGGCCTCGACGATCTGGTCGAAAGGCAGGTCCTGGTGAGCCTGCCCAGCCAGCACCCGGTCGCGGGTGCGCGCCACGAGCTCGCGTACCGTGGGTTCGCCGTTCAGGTCGATGCGCAGGGGAAGGGTGTTGACGAAGAAGCCGATCAGAGGCTCGACCTCGGTCCGATTGCGGCCCGCGACCGGGCTGCCGATCACGACGTCGGTCTGGCCGGACAGCCGGCCCAGCAGCGCCGCCCAGCTGGAGAGCAGCAGCACGTACGGCGTCACGCCGTGGCGCTGCGCCGCCGCCTGGATCCGCGCCGTCAGCGCGGCGTCGAGCGCGAGGTCGACCGCGGCGCCTGCGTGATCCTGCCGCGCGGGGCGCTGCCGGTCGATGGGCAGCTCCAGGAGGACCGGCGCGCCCTGCAGGCTCTCGCGCCAGTACGCTGTCTGCGCCTCGAGCTCGCCGTGGCCGAGCCAGCGTCGCTGCCAGGCCGCGTAGTCGGCGTACTGGATCGCGAGCGGAGGCAGCGGGTCGGGTTGCCCGGCGAGGAACGCGCGATAGAGCCGGCTCAGCTCGTCCACGAACACGCCGATCGACCAGCCGTCGGAGGCGATGTGGTGCATGACCACGTGCAACACGTGCTCGTGCTCGGCGCGCTGCACGAGCAGCACACGCAGCGGGATTTCGCGGGTGAGATCGAACGCGCGGGCCGTGTTCGACTCGATCAACCGGCGTGTGGCGGCCTCGGGGTCGCTTTCGCCGCGAAGGTCTCGCTCGTCGAGGACCAGCCCGGCGTCCTGGACGATTTGCACCGGCTCGCCGTCGAGCTCCTGGAAGCAGGTGCGCAGGGCCTCGTGGCGCTCGACGATGCGCTGGAGCGCGCGGCGGAGGACGTCGCGGGCGAGCGCACCGCGGAGCCCGACCACGCCGCTGATGTGATAGGCCTCGCTCGCGCCGCCCATCTGGCTCAAGAACCAGAGTCGCCGCTGGGCCAGCGACAGCGGCTGCGGCCCGCTGCGCTGCGCGACGGGGATCGCGTGCTGGGCCGCGCGCGCGGCGCGGCTGACGGCCTCGGCGAGCGCGGCGAGCTCCGGGCGCAAGAACACGTCGCTCAGCGCGAGCTCGACACCCAAGGCCTTGCGGACGCGAGAGACCAGCCGCGAACCCGATCGAGTGGAACAGGCTCCACACGTCTCGCTCGTCGAACCCGAACCACGCCTCGGTGCTCGCGAACAACCGCGACACCTGCGCGTGCTCGACCATCACGCCCTTGGGCCGCCCCGTCGAACCCGACGTGTAGATCACGTATGCAAGGTGGCTCGGCAAGACTTCCACCCCAGGATCGTGCTCGGCCGCCTCCGCCCACTGCGCCGCGTCCTGCTCGACATCGACCCACCGCGCCGACCGCGACGCTGGCTCCCCCAGCGCCACGCGCCCCGTCGCGTCCACGAGCACCACCGAAGGGTCGCTGTCGGTCAGCGTCGCCACCAGCCGCTCCGACGCGTAGGCCGGATCGAGCGGCACGTACGCACCGCCCGCCTTGAGGACCGCAAGGATCGCGGTCACCAGCCCCACACCGCGCTCCAGGCAGATCGCCACCCGCTGCTCCGGCCCCACCCCCATCCCGCGCAAGTGATGCGCCAGGCGGTTCGCCGCCGCGTTCAGCGCGCCGTAGCTCACGCGCTCCGCTCCGTGCACCAACGCGATCGCATCCGGGTTTCGCCGCGCATGCGCCTCGAACTGCTCGTGCACGCACCCTCGGCTCGCCGACGCTCGCGTCTGGTTCCACCTCTCCACAACGTCCAGGCGCTCGGCCTCCGGCAGCACGTCGACGAGGCGGAGCGGCGTACGGTGTTCCAGGGCGTCCACCAGGCGCTCCAGCGCGGTCTGCATGAACGCGCACACCCGTTCGGGCACGACGCGCTTGCTGACCAGCGCGGTCAGCGCGAAGTCGTGGCCCAGGTCGTCGACCGACAGCGTCAACGGGTAGTTGGTGCGCTCGTGGCTGGCGAGGACCTCGACGCCGTCGCTGCGGTCGCCGCTGTTCTTGGCCTCGACGTTGTAGCGATAGTTGAGCAGCGACGTGAACAGGGGCGCCGGCGCCGCGACCCCGCTCGCGCGCATCGCGAGCGACAGCGGCGCGTGCTCGTGGCGCATGAGGTCCACCAGCAGGGCGTGGACGGTCTTCGCCGCCTGCCCGACATCCTCGTCGCCGACGCTGACCCGCAGCGGCAGCGTGTTCATGAGCAGGCCGAGCATGCGCCCTGCATCGACGCCCGCCTGCATGCGACCGAACAGCACGGTGCCGAACACCACGTCCTTGCGGCCGGTCGTCCGCGCCGCGACCAGGGCCCAGGCCAGGTGGACGAGGCTCGCCGGGCTCACGCCGAGACGGCGCGCCGACGCGCGAATCGCGCTGGCTAGCGCGCGCGGCAGCTGGACGGTCGCCTCCGCCACGGCGCTGCCGTCGCCCTTCTCGTCGAGCAGGCCGAACGGCGCGGTGGTCTCGTCGATGTCGCCGAGCAGCTTCGTGAAGAACGCCGCATGCTCCTGCTCGCTCACGCCGAGCCGAGCTTCCGCGACGAACGCACGGAACGGCGCCGGCGGCGGCAGCTCGGCGCCGCGGCCCTGCTCGATGGCCCAGGTCTCCTCGACGAGCAGCTCCAGCGCGAGGTGGTCGATCGCAATGTGATGGAAGACGACGCTCAGCAGCCAGCGGCCCGTGGACACATCGTGCGCGGCGTAGCAGCGCAGCAGCGGCGCGCGTCCGAGGTCCAGCCGGAGATGCTGGGCGCCGCAGCGCAGCTCGAGCTCCCGGGCGACGTCGCTGCAGGCCGCGTCGACATCGAGGATCTCGACGGGGAGCGCAGCGCGCCGCTGCACCACCTGGACCGGCGACTCGAGCCCATCCCACGCGATGCTGGTGCGGAGGACGTCGTGGCGCGCGACCACCTGCTCGAGCGCGTCGGTGAAGCGATCCATGCGCGCCCGCGACGGGAAGGCGATGACGTAGCCCTCGGTGTAGGCGTCGCCATCGGTGCTCCACAGGTGGTGGAACAGCATGCCCTCCTGGAGGGGCGTGAGCGGGTAGATGTCCTGCACGTTGCGGGCGCCACCGGGCACGCGCGAGACGATCTCGTCGATCGCAGCCTGGTCCAGGCTCACCAGCGTGAGCATCTCGGGGGTGATCCGCGCGGCGGCGTCGGGGATCAGGTTGGGTGGCACGGCGGCGCGCGCGCGGGCGCCGATCGTGTGACCGGCTCGGAGGAGCTCGACCAGGGCCTGCTTGTGCTCGCGCACCGATGCGACAAGCTCGCGATCGGCGAGCGCCGACTCGTTGCCTCGCAACGACAGCCCGTCGCCGACGAGCGTCAGCGAGAGGCCCTTGGTCTCGAGCATGGTCAAGAGCTGGTTCAGAGTCGTCACAGCAGAATCTCCTTCAGGCGCGTGGTGGCTCTCGCCAGCTCGGCAAGGCTGACGGCGGTAAAGATGGAGGCGACGTCGGCGTGGAGGTCCTCGTGGCGCATCCGCTCGATGAGGCGGACGGCGAGGAGCGAGTGGCCGCCGAGCGCGAAGAAGTCGTCATGGCGTCCGACGCGCGGCAGATCGAGGAGCTCGGACCATATCCGGGCCAGCCGCTCCTCGACCTCGCCGCACGGCGCTTCGAACGGCTGGCTCGACGCGGCCGAGTCGTCCAGCGCGGGCAGCGCCTTGCGATCGAGCTTGCCGTTGGGCGTGAGGGGCAGCGCAGCGAGCCGCACGTACGCCGCCGGCAGCATGTACGCCGGCAGCTTCTCGGCGGCGTGACGTCGCAGCGCATCGTCGTCGAGCGCGGCCGCGCCGGTGTAGTACGCCACCAGGCGCTTGTCGCCGGAATCGTCCTCGCGCACGAGCACCGCCACCTCGTCGAGCCCAGGCAGCTGCGCGAGCGCGCTCTCGACCTCGCCGAGCTCCACGCGGAAGCCGCGCACCTTCACCTGCCCGTCGTCGCGCCCGATGAACTCGAGCTCCCCGTCGGGCCGCCAGCGCGCCAGGTCGCCGCTGCGGTACATGCGCTGGCCGGGTTGGAAGCGGTCCTCCACGAACCGCTCGGCGCTGCGTTGCGGCTGGTGCAGATAGCCGCGCCCCACCTGCGCGCCCGCGATGAACAGCTCCCCCACCACGCCCACCGGCACCGGCTCGCCGCGGCGGTCCAGCACGTACATCCGCGTATTCGCGAACGGCTTGCCGATGCTCACGCGCGCCGCGCCTGGCTCGTGGCGAACGTACGCCGCGCTGCACGACACCGTGACCTCCGTCGGCCCGTACGTGTTGATCAGCCGCGTCTCCGCGCCCAGCGCCTCCCACCGCGCCAGCGCGTGCGGCGACAGCGCATCTCCCGTCACGTTCATCATGCGCACTCCGTCCAGCGGCGGCGCGCCCGCCTCCGGACGGCTCCACTCGCCCACAAGGCTGTGCCAGTGCGCCGCCGTCAGGTGCACCACGCTCGCGCGCTCGCCTTCGTCCCCGGCCCCGAACGGGCGCGACCTCGGCAACAGCCGCGCTCCCGCCAGCAGCGCTGGCATGATCTCCTCCAGCGAAAGGTCGAAGTTCAGCGAGTTCTGCTGCAGCACCGTATCCGCAGGTCCCAGCCCGAACCACTCGATCGCCGCAAGCGTGTAGTTCACGAGGTTGCGGTGCTCGATCATCACGCCCTTCGGCTGACCGCTCGAGCCCGACGTGTAGATCACGTACGCCAGGTGCTCCGCGCCAACACCGACCGCCCGCGCGTCGAGGTCTTCATCGCGGCGCGAGGCCCACTGGCCCGCGTCCAGCTCCACATCGAACATCGGGACCGTCCCGGCCACGTGACGGCACGCCACGTCCCGCCCTGCGCCCCCCGCCGTCAGCACCGCGATGGGCGCGCTGTCCTCGATGATGTGGGCCAACCTCTCGCCTGGATAGGCAGGATCGAGCGGCACGTACGCTCCGCCCGCCTTCAGCGTGGCCAGCAGCGCGACAAGCATCGGCGCGCCCCGCTCGGCGCAAACCCCCACCCGCGCGTCCGCCGTGACACCCACCTCGCGCAGGTGTCGCGCCAGCCGGTTGGCTCGCCGGTTCAGCTCACCGTAGCTCAGGCGCTCCGCACCATCGTCGACCGCCACCGCCTCAGGGGCCCGCGCCACCTGCGCCTCGAACAGCTCGTGCACGCACCGCTCGAGCGGCAGCGCTCGCCCCGTGTCGTTCCACTCGACCACCACGCGCTGCCACTCCGCCGGCGACAGCACGGGGATCGCGCCGATCGGCTGCCGATCGTCGGCCACCATGCCCTCCAGCACACGCAGCCAGTAGCCACGGTAGCGCTCCACCGTCTCACGCTCGAACAGCGCCGTGGCGAAGTTCAGGCTCCCCACGAGCCCCTCCTCACGCTCCTGCAGCGCCAGCGTCAGGTCGCATTGCGCCGTGTCCAGCTCCGTCGGGAGCGTCGTCACGTCCAAGCCTGGCAGCGTCACCGGCGTATCCCGCGTGCCGTGCCAGTCGAGCATCACCTGGTACAGCGGCGTGTGCGACAGGCTCCGCGGCGGCGCCACCACCTCCACCACCTGGTCGAACGGCAGGTCCTGGTGCTCCTGCGCCGCAAGCACCTGCGCACGCGTACGCGCCAGCACCTCGCTTACCGTCGGCTCTCCCTGCAGGTCGATGCGCAGCGCCAGCGTGTTCACGAAGAACCCGATCAACGACTCGATCTCCGCCCGCCCACGACCAGCCACGGGACTCCCGATCACCACCTCTTCTTGCCCGCTCAGCCGAGAGAGCACCGCACCCCAGCTCGCAAGCAGCGTCATGTACATCGTCACCCCGTGACGACGGCTCAGCGCACGCAGCCCGCGCGTCAGCTCCGCGCCCACCTCGACATCGATGCTCGCGCCGGCAGGGTCCTGCTGCGCAGGGCGCGGTCGGTCCCACGGCAAGCTCAACAGGCTCGGCGCACCGCAAAGGTTGCTCCGCCAGAACTCGCTCTGCCGCGCAAGCTGCCCGCTCGCAAGCGCGCTCCTCTGCCACGCTGCCCAGTCCGCGTACTGCACCGTCGGTGCCGGCAGCGGATCCGCTCGACCCGACGCATACGCCGCGTACAGCGCGCTCAGCTCGCGCAAAAACACGCCCACAGACCAGCCGTCCGACGCGATGTGGTGCATCACCACCTCGAGCACGTGCTCGTCTTCGCCCGTGCGCACGACCAGCACGCGCAGCGGCAGGTCCTCGCTCAGCTCGAACGCCGTCGCCGCATGCGCATCGCCCAGCGCGCGCGCCGCTGCCGCCGCATCGGCCGAGCCTCGCACATCCTCCTCGCGCAGCTGAAGCGCGGCCGTCGCCTGCACCTCCTGCACCGGCACGCCGTCCTGCACCCCGAAGCGCGTGCGCAGCGACTCGTGACGCTCCACGATTCGCCTCAGCGCGCCCACCAGCGCGCCCCGGTCCAGCGCGCCGCGCAGCTGAAACGCACCCCGGATGTGATACGCCGCGCTCGCGCCCTCCAGCCGCGTCAAAAACCATAGCCGCTGCTGCGTCAGCGACACCGGCTCCGGTCCGCGCCGCTCACCCACCGCTATCTCCGGCAGCTCCGTGCGCTCTGCCACCCTCACACGCGCCGCCAGCCGGTGCAGCTCGGGGTGCGCGAACAGCTCGGACAACGCAAGCTCGACGCCCAGCAACCGGCGCACCCGCGACACAAGCTGCATCGCCAGCAACGAGTGCCCACCGAGCTCGAAGAAGTGGTCGTTCCGGCTCACCCGCTCGCGCCCCAAAAGCTCGCTCCACAGCCCGGCAA
Organism: Sorangium sp. So ce185; assembly: GCF_051526825.1. NCBI lineage: Bacteria > Pseudomonadati > Myxococcota > Polyangiales > Polyangiaceae > Sorangium > Sorangium sp. So ce185. The sequence continues at coordinate 6,782,048 of NZ_CP150316.1, forward strand.
GGAGCTCTTCAATCTGATTCCGCGGCGCTTCGCCTGGTTTCGCCTCCGACGCCTCGGGCGCAGGCAGCGCACCCCGGTCGAGCTTGCCGTGCGCCGTCAGCGGCAGCACCTCGAGCGCCACGTACGCCGTCGGCACCATGTACGACGGAAGCGTCCGCGACGCGTGGGCGCGCAGCGCGTCCCCTAGATTCCCCTCGCCCGTGTAGTACGCCACAAGCCGCGCGTCGCCCGCGTCACCGCCCTCGCGACGCGCCACCACCACCACCTCTTCGACTCCCCTCACCTCACCGAGCCGCGCCTCGATCTCCCCAAGCTCGATGCGGTAGCCTCGAAGCTTCACCTGAAAGTCGTTGCGGCCCACGTACTCGATCGTCCCGTCCGCACGCCAGCGACCGAGATCCCCTGTCCGGTACACTCGTCCTCCGGACACGAACGGATCGTCCACGAACCGCTCCGCCGTCAGACCTGGCTCCCCCAGGTACCCCCGCGCCACCCCCGCACCGCCAATCACGATCTCACCGATCACACCAATGGGCGATGGCCGAAACGACGCGTCCACCACGTACACCCGCACATTCGCGATCGGTCGGCCGATGTGCAGGACGGAGTCGCCTTCGTGCAGCCGACCGGAGGTCGCGACCACGCAGCTCTCCGTCGGCCCGTAGTTGTTGATCAGGGCCTGACCGGCCGGCAGACCCTGCGGCCAGCGGCGCAGCCGATCGCCGCCGATCAGCAACGTTTGCAGGCGCGGATTGCCCGCTCCGCCGGCGTGGACCAGCTCCGCGAGCGGCGTGACCAGGAAGCTCACGTCCAGCGCCTGGGCGCGCCACCAATCGAGCAGCCGTTCCGGATCGCCCGCCACGTCCCGCGGCGGCAGCAGCAAGGTGCCGCCACTGCACAGCGGTGGCCAGATCTCCCAGGTCATCGCGTCGAAGCCAACGCCTGCCGTGCTCGAGCTGCGATGGCCCGGCGCAAGCCCGAACGCCTCGATATGCCAGGCGACCAGGTTGGTCAGGCTGCGGTGCTCGACCATCACCCCCTTGGGCTCGCCGGTCGATCCCGAGGTGTAGATGACATAAGCGAGGTCGCTCGACGTCGGCGGCGCGGCAGCGGCGTCGTCCCTGTCGTGTCCTGGCCGCTCGCTTGCGTCGAGCTCGATGTCGCGGTCGAGATCGAGCACCCGCACGCCTGCGCGCTGTGCGGTCGCGCCAATCGCGAGCCGTGCATGGGCGTCGGTCAGCACGGCGGCCGGAGCCGAGCTCCGCAGCAAGGTGTCGAGCCGCTCGGCGGGATACGCAGGATCGAGCGGCACGTAGGCGCCGCCGGCCTTGGCCGTGGCCAGCATCGCCGTGATCAGCGCGGGGCTGCGTTCGAAGCACAGCGCGACCCGGGCCCCGGAATGCACGCCCAGTTGCCGCAGGTGCCAAGCCAGCCGGTTGGCCCGCGCGTCGAGCGCTGCATACGAGACCGCCTCGTCGCCCTGCGCCACGGCGATCGCCGCCGGAGAGCGCGCGACCTGCGCCTCGAACAGCTCGTGCACGCAGGACGCGAGCGGGTAGGCCCGCGCCGTGTCGTTCCACCCCGCGACCACGCGCTCGCGCTCCGCCGCGGGCAGCACGTCGATGCCGCACGTGGGCGCCCGTGGATCCTCGTCCAGCGCGCGGACCAGGCCCGCGAGGGCCTCGCGCATGAAGTCCCACACGCGCTCAGGCCCAATGTCGCTGCTCACCTGTGCGGTGACCGAGAAGTCGTCACCCAGGTCGTCGATCGACAGGACCAGCGGGTAGTTGGTGCGCTCGTTGCCGCCGAGAAAATCGATCTCGTCGTCGCGACCGGGATCCGGAGGCGCGCTCGCGTCGTCGAGCTCTTCCTGCACGACGAGGGCGCCTTGCCGGTAGTTGAGCAGGGCGGAGAAGAGCGGAGTCTGCGCCGGCACGCGGCTCTCGCGCTGCGCGAGCCCTAGCGGCGTGTGCTCGTAGCGCAGCAGCTCGACCACGAGGTCGTGGGTGCGTCGGAGGCTGTCTTCGACGCCGCGCTCGTCGACGCGGAGCCGCATCGGCAGCGTGTTGATGAACATCCCCATCACCCGGTCGGCTCGGGCGCCGGCATGCATGCGACCGAACACCACGGTCCCGAACACCACGTCGCGCCGGCCGGTCACCCGGGCGAGCACGAGGCCAAAGGCTTGGTGCATGAAGCTCGCCGGGCTCACCCCGAGCCGCGCGGTGCAGCGCCGGATGGCGCGCGACAGCTCGCCGGGCAGCCTGCTCTCCGCCTCCGCGATGCCACGCCCGTCGCCGCGGACGTCGACGAGGCCAAAGGGCGCGGTCGGCTCGTCGATGTCTCCGAGCAACTCGCGGAAGAACGCGGCGTGCTTGCCGAGGCCGATCGCCTGCCGGGCGCGCGCCACGAACTCGCGGTACGGCGCGGGCCGCGGCAGCTCGCCGAGACGACCGAGCTCGATGGCCCGCTCCTCGGCGGCCAGCAGCTTCAGCGTCGTGTTGTCGATGACGAGGTGGTGCATGAGGACGCACAGCACCCAGCGCTGCTGCGCGCGGTCCTCGACCACGTGGCAGGCGAGCAGCGGCGGCCGCTGGATATCGAGGCGGAGCCGCCGCGGATCGAACCGCCCCTCGAGCGCCCGCACGACGTCGCCGTCGACGGCGCCCAGATCCTCGGGGTCGAGCCACGAGACGGGGACGACCGCGCGCCGGCGCACCACCTGGACCGGCTGCTCGAGGCCGTCCCACCAGAACCCGGTGCGCAGGATGTCGTGGCGGTCGACGATGTGCTGGAGCGCCGCCAGGAAGCGTTCGAGCCGGCCCCGCGACCGGAAGGCCAGGGTGTACGACTCCATGTAGGGATCGGTCTCGGACGGCGCATCGAGCCGGTGGTGGAACAGCATTCCCTCCTGCATCGGCGCGAGCGGGTAGATGTCCTGCACGTTGGCCGCGCCGCCGTCGACCGACGCGACGATCGCGTCGATCGCGTCCTGGTCGAGGCTGACGAGCGTGAGCATCTCCGGCGTGATCCGATCGGCTTGCGCCGGAATCAGATTCGGAGGCACAGGCAACTCCGGATCTTCGTCGCGAATCTGCGCCGCGAGCTCCGCCAAGGTCTGCGCCTTGAACACCGCACGCACGTCGCCGTGCAGCCCCTCGCGCCGCATGCGCTCGAGCAAGCTGACCGCCAGCAGCGAGTGACCGCCGAGCGCGAAGAAGTTGTCGTGTCGCCCGACGCGCTCCTGCTTGAGGAGCCTCGCCCACAGCACCGCGAGGCGTTCTTCGATGGGGCCCTGCGGAGGCTCGTAGGAGCGACGCGCGAAAGCCTCGCCCTGAGGCGCCGGCAGCGCCTTGCGGTCGAGCTTGCCGTTGGGGGTGAGCGGCAGCGCTGGGAGCCGCACGTAGGCGGCTGGCAGCATGTATTCGGGTAGGCCCCGTGCGGCGTGCTCACGCAGCGCGCGCGCATCCGGCGCGTGCTCGCCCGTGTAATACGCGACAAGCCGCCGCTCTCCCGGCGCGCTCTCGCCCACCGGCTGCGCGACGACCACCACCTCCGCGACCCCTGGCGCACCCGCCAGCCGCGCCTCGATCTCCCCAAGCTCGATCCGGAAGCCGCGAATCTTCACCTGGAAGTCGTTGCGTCCCAGGTATTCGATGCTCCCGTCGGGCAGCCAGCGACCCAGATCGCCTGTCCGGTACAGGCGCCCCGTTCCCGTGAACGGGTCGTCCACGAACCGCTCCGCCGTGAGCTCCGGCTGCCCGAGGTAGCCGCGCGCCACGCCCGCGCCCCCGACGTACAGCTCGCCCGTCACCCCCACCGCCACCGGCTGCCTCTGCTCGTCCAGCACGTACAGCCGCAGGTCGGGCAGCTTCACCCCGATCGGGCTCGGCCCAAGCCGTTCCGCGTCACGAGCCGCGAGCGCACGGTAGGTCACGTGCACCGTCGTCTCGGTGATGCCGTACATGTTCACAAGCCTCGTCGCTTGCTCGTCGTTGCGCTCGTACCACGGCTTGAGCGTCCGCAGCTCCAGCGCCTCTCCACCGAAGATCACCCAGCGCAGCTGGTGCCCACTCGTCGTCTGCGCCTGCGCCGCCATCAGCTGCTGGAACGCGCTCGGCGTCTGGTTCAGGACCGTCACCCCTTCGGCGCACAGCAATTCATAAAACTCGACCGGCGAGCGCGCGGTCGTCAGCGGCACGATCACCAGCCGCCCGCCGTACGACAGCGCGCCCCACAGCTCCCACACCGAAAAGTCGAACCCGATCGAGTGGAACAGGCTCCACACGTCTCGCTCGTCGAACCCGAACCACGCCTCGGTGCATGCGAACAACCGCGACACCTGCGCGTGCTCGACCATCACGCCCTTGGGCCGCCCCGTCGAACCCGACGTGTAGATCACGTATGCGAGGTGGCTCGGCAAGACTTCCACCCCAGGATCGTGCTCGGCCGCCTCCGCCCACTGCGCCGCGTCTTGCTCGACATCGACCCACCGCGCCGACCGCGACGCTGGCTCCCCCAGCGCCCCGCGCCCCGTCGCGTCCACGAGCACCACCGAAGGGTCGCTGTCGGCCAGCGTCGCCGCCAGCCGCTCCGACGCGTAGGCCGGATCGAGCGGCACGTACGCACCGCCCGCCTTGAGGACCGCAAGGATCGCGGTCACCAGCGCCACACCGCGCTCCAGGCAGATCGCCACACGCTGCTCCGGCCCCACCCCCAACCCGCGCAGGTGGTGCGCCAGGCGGTTCGCCGCCGCGTTCAGCGCGCCGTAGCTCACGCGCTCCGCTCCGTGCACCAACGCGATCGCATCCGGGTTTCGCCGCGCATGCGCCTCGAACTGCTCGTGCACGCACCCTCGGCTCGCCGACGCTCGCGTCTGGTTCCACCTCTCCACAACGTCCAGGCGCTCGGCCTCCGGCAAGATCGGCAGTCGGGCGACCACCGCCTCGCCGCCGTCGGCGACGAACGCCTCGAGCAGCGTCTCCCAGTACGCGACGAGGCGCTGCGCGGTCACGCGGTCGAACAGCGCGGTGGCGTAGTTGAGCGTTCCGGTGATCCCGTGCGCTCCGTCCTCGAGCGAGAGCGTCAGGTCGAACTGGGCTGTCGCCTGTCCGATCCGCAGCGGCGTCACCGTGACGCCGGGCAGGCAAAGCTCGCGCTCTGACCCGCTCTGCCAGGCGAGCATCACCTGAAATAGCGGCGTGTGGGCCAGGCTGCGCGGCGGCGCGACCGCTTCGACGATCTGATCGAACGGCAGATCCTGGTGCTCGTGCGCCGAGAGCACCTGCGCGCGGGTGCGCGCGAGGAGCTCCGCCACCGTGGGCGCTCCCTGCAGGTCGATGCGGATCGGCAGCGTGTTGACGAAGAAACCGACGAGCGGCTCGATCTCGGCGCGGTCGCGCCCTGCCACCGGGGTTCCGATCACCACTTCGTGCTGCGCAGCGAGGCGCCCGAGCGTCGCCGCCCAGCTCGCCAGCACCGCCATGTACGGCGTCACGCCGTGCCGCCGGCACAGCGTCCGCAGCCGCTGCACGAGCGCGGCGTCGAGGCTCACGCCGACCTCGTCCCCGGCGTGAGCCTGTTCCGAGGGCCGCGGCCAGGTGGTGGGCAGCTCGAGCGAGATCGGCGCACCGCCGAGGGTGCGGCGCCAGTACGCACGCTGGCGCTCGAGCTCGCCCTCGACGAACCAGGCGCGCTGCCAGGCGGCGTAGTCGGCATACTGGACGGCGAGCGGCGGCAGCGGGTCGGATTCGCCCGCGAGGTAGCGGGGGTACAGCCGACCGAGCTCGTCGAGCAGCACACCCACCGACCAGCCGTCGGAAGCGATGTGGTGCATGACGACCTGCAGCAGGTGCTCGTCCTCGGACACGCGCACGACCAGCGCGCGCACCGGAATCTCGCGCGCGAGGTCGAACGGCGCGCAGGCGTGGGCTCTCGCGAGCTCGAGGGCCCGGGCCGCGGCCCCCGACGCGCCGCGCAGATCGTCCTCGGCGACCGGTAGCTCGGCGCCGGGCTCGACGATCTGCACCGGCTGGTCGTCGACGAGCTGGAAGCGGGTGCGCAGCGCCTCGTGTCGCTCCACGACGCGACGCAACGCGCGGATCAGGACCGGGCGATCGAGCGGGCCGGTCAACCGCCCCAGCGCGGTGAGGTGGTACGCCGCGCTCGCGCCTTCCACCCGAGTGAGGAACCACAGGCGCTGCTGCGCGAGCGACAGCGGCAACGGCCCCGTGCGCTCTGCCGGCCGGATCGGCGGCAGCGACGAGGCACGCGCGCCTGCCAGGTGCTCAGCCAGCCGCCACAGCTCTGTTTGCGCGAACAGCTCGGCGAGCGAGATCTCGACGTCGAGCGTCCGGCGTAGCCGCGCGAGCAGCCGCACCGCCAGGAGCGAATGCCCGCCGAGCGCGAAGAAGTCGTCGTGGCGTCCGACCTGCTCGATCTGCAGCAGGTCCTCCCAGATCGTGGCGATCAGCTGCTCGGTCCCGCTGCGAGGAGCGTCGTACGACCGCCGGACGTGCGCGTCGGCATCCGGCGCGGGCAGCGCTCGGCGATCGAGCTTGCCTGTCGGAGACAGCGGCAGCGCGGCGAGGCGAACGTACGCGGAGGGGACCATGTAAGCGGGCAGGTGTTGCGCCACGTGCTGCCTCAGCGTCTCGGCGTCCGGGGCCGCGTCGCCGACGAAGTACGCCACCAGCTTCTGGTCGCCGTGCCCGTCGAGCTCGGTTGCGCGGGCCACCACCACGACGTCCGTGACGCCCGCGACCTTCGCGAGCGCTGCCTCGATCTCGCCGAGCTCGATGCGGAAGCCGCGGATCTTCACCTGGTGGTCGTCGCGCCCGAGGTACTCGATGGTGCCGTCCGGTCGCCAGCAACCGACGTCGCCGGTGCGGTACAGCCGCGCGCCCGACGCGCCCAGCGCGCTGGGCGTGTCGCAGAACCGCTCTGCCGTCAGCGCGGGCTGGTTCAGGTAGCCGCGTCCGACCTGCACGCCCCCGATCACGATCTCGCCCGCCACGCCAGCGGGCACCGGCCGCAACTCGCGATCCACGAGGTAGACCCGGACGCCGGCGCTCGGGCGACCGATGCTCCGCCACTGGCCTGCGCCGCCCTCGACTTCGTGCATCGTCGCGCTGATCGTCGTCTCGGTCGGCCCGTAGGTGTTGAGCAGCCGCGGCCGGTGCCCGTCGCGCGCAAACCACGCCGCGAGCGCGCGTTCGGTCACGGCTTCGCCGCCGATGATGACCTGCCGCACCGAGACCGGGATCGACGCTCGCTCGGGATCGAGCGCGAGCTGCGCCCAGAACTGGGTCGGCAGATCCACGACCGTCACGCCGTGCGCCTCGCACAGCGCCCAGAAGGCACGCGGACCGGCCAGCCACTCGTCGGTGCGCATGACGAGCGTGGCGCCGCGCATCCAGGTCGCGAACAGCTCCTCGACGGACGTGTCGAACGACAGCGAGGCGAACTGCAGCATGCGATCGCCCGGACCGAGGCCGATCCGCTCGGCCAGCGCGGCGTTCTGGTTCACCACACCGCGGTGCTCGATCATCACGCCCTTGGGGCGCCCGGTGGAGCCCGAGGTGTAGAGCACATACGCGAGGTGCTGCGCACCCAGACCGATGGTCTGGCGATCGGGATTGCGCTCGCTCTCGTGCTGCCATGCGGCGTCGGCCTGCAGGTCGACACGAGGCAGGTGGCGCGCGACCGCGTCCGGGCAAGGCCCGACGTGGAGCACGACCCGCGGGTCGCAGTCCTCGACCATCTGGCCCAGGCGCTCCAGCGGATAGCTCGGATCCAGCGGGACGTAGGCGCCGCCCGCCTTGAGCACGGCCAGCACGGCCACGACGATCTCGGCGCTGCGCGGACCGTACACGGCGACGCGGTCATCGGGTCTCACGCCCATGGCGCGGAGGCGATGCGCGAGCCGGTTGGCCTGCGCGTTGAGCTCGCCATAGCGGAGCCGGCGATCGCCCCACGCGAGCGCGATCGCGTCGGGGCGCACGGCCGCCTGCTGCTCGAAGCGCTCGTGGACGCACGCATCCACGTCGGCCGCGGCCTCGCCCCCCGCGCTCCAGGTCTCGATGAGCCGCGCACGTTCGGGTTCGGGCAGGACCTCGAGCTCGCGGACCGGCCGGTCCGGATTGCGCTCGAGCGCCTGGATCAGGCCGGTCAGCGCGCAGACCATGTAGTCGCACAGCCGCGCTGCGCCGATCGAGGCATCGGCCTGCGCGGTCAGGTGGAAACCGTCGCCCAGGTCGTCGACATCGAGGCTCAGGGGGTAATTGGTGCGCTCGCGGGCGCGGAGCAGCGCGATGCCATCGCCGAGGTATCGCGCCTGACCGCTGCGATCCACCGCGGCCCGATCGCTGTGGCGATAGTTCAACAGCGAGGTGAACAGAGGGGTCTTCGCGGGGACGCCGCTCGCGCGCTGGGCGAGCGCCAGCGATGCGTGCTCGTGGCGGAGCAGCTGGACGAGCGTCGCGTGCGTGCGCTCGAGCGCGCGCCGGACGCCGTCATCGCCGACGTCGATGCGTATCGGCAGTGTGTTGAGGAACATCCCCAGCGCGCGATCGGCGTCCGCGCCGCTCTGCATCCGACCGAACAACAGCGTGCCGAACACGACATTGCGCCGCCCGGTCGTCCGGGCCAGGACCAGGGCCCACGCCAGGTGGACGAGGCTCGCCGCGCTGACCCGCATGGCACGCGCGACGCGGCGGAGCGCGGTCGACAGCGCGGGGTCGAGCATCTGTCGGACCTCGTCGTGGCCGCGGCCATCGCCCTGGACCTCGACGACACCGAACGGCGCGGTCGGCTCCTCGATGTCGCCCAGCAGGCTGCGGAAAAACGCGTCGTGGTCGTCCTGGCCCACGCTCGTGCAGGCCTGGGCCACGAAGTTGCGAAACGGCACCGTCTGCGGCAAGCGGTCTCGCTCGCCGCGGACGATCATGCGCGCCTCCTCGACGAGCAGGTCCAGCGTCGTGTGATCGCTGATCAGGTGGTGGGCGAGCAGGTGCAGCAGCCAGGGCCCGCCCGCGGAGTCACGCGGCGTGCCCGCCGCCTCGTCGGCGAGCTCGGCCGGCGTGTCGTCGGGGGTCACGTAGCAGGTGAGGAGCGGCGCGCGGCCCACGTCCAGGCGATAGCGAGATGGGTGGTGCAGCGCTTCGAGGCGTTCGGCCGCGTCGTCACCCTGCGCATCCAGCTCAACCTCTTGGACCGAGAGCGTCGCCCGCCGCCACACGACTTGGACCGGCTGGTCGAGCCCTTCCCAGACAAAGCCGGTGCGCAAGATGTCGTGACGATCGATCACCTCCTGCAGCGCGGCGACGAAGCCGTCGAGCCGCCCTCGGGTGTCGAAGCGGAGCACGGTGGACAACAGGTACGGGTCGCCACCGTCCTGGAGCAGGTAGTGGAAGAACAGCCCCTCCTGCAGCGGACCCAAGGGATAGATGTCCTGAACGTTGGCCGCTCCGCCCTCGACCTTCGCGACGATCGCGTCGATCGCGTCCTGGGGCAGCTTGACGAGAGGGAGCATGTCCGGCGTGATCCGGGCGACGGGCGCGGTCCGGTCGTTCCGCTGCGTGAGCTCGGCGAGCAGGGCGGCCTTCCCGCTCCGCAGCGACTGGACCAGCGCCGGGTCGAGCGCGCCGCGCGGTGCGCGAATGACCAGCTCACCGCCATCGGCGTGGATCTGGATCTGCTTCTCTTCCAGGAGCTGCAGCAGGGCGCGTGTGTTCACAGTCGGATCTCCTCGACGTCGAGCCCGAAAGCCGCGTCCGGCTCGCGGACGCCGCCCGGGTGGCGCGCAATCAGGCGCGGGGGATCGTTCGGTTCGTCAGCGCTGGCGCGCACCTGCGCCGCCAGCTCGCTCAGCGAGGCCGTCAGAAAGATCGCGGTGACGTCGGCGTGCATGCGCGCGCGGCGCATGCGCTCGATCAGCCGGATGGCGATCAGCGAGTGGCCGCCCAGCGCGAAGAAGTTGTCGTGGCGTCCGACTTGCTCGACGCCGAGCAGCTCGGCCCAGATCTCGGCGAGCGTCTGCTCGATCGCGCCCTGGGGAGCCTCGTACGCCTGATGCCCGAATGCTTCAGCCTCCGGCGCGGGTAACGCCTTGCGATCGAGCTTGCCGTTGGGCGTGAGGGGCAGCGCAGCGAGCCGCACGTACGCCGCCGGCAGCATGTACGCCGGCAGCTTCTCGGCGGCGTGACGTCGCAGCGCATCGTCGTCGAGCGCGGCCGCGCCGGTGTAGTACGCCACCAGGCGCTTGTCGCCGGAATCGTCCTCGCGCACGAGCACCGCCACCTCGTCGAGCCCAGGCAGCTGCGCGAGCGCGCTCTCGACCTCGCCGAGCTCCACGCGGAAGCCGCGCACCTTCACCTGCCCGTCGTCGCGCCCGATGAACTCGAGCTCCCCGTCGGGCCGCCAGCGCGCCAGGTCGCCGCTGCGGTACATGCGCTGGCCGGGGTGGAAGCGGTCCTCCACGAACCGCTCGGCGCTGCGTTGCGGCTGGTGCAGATAGCCGCGCCCCACCTGCGCGCCCGCGATGAACAGCTCCCCCACCACGCCCACCGGCACCGGCTCGCCGCGGCGGTCCAGGACGTACATCCGCGTATTCGCGAACGGCTTGCCGATGCTCACGCGCGCCGCGCCTGGCTCGTGGCGAACGTAGGCCGCGCTGCACGACACCGTCACCTCCGTCGGCCCGTACGTGTTGATCAGCCGCGTCTCCGCGCCCAGCGCCTCCCACCGCGCCAGCGCGTGCGGCGACAGCGCATCTCCCGTCACGTTCATCATGCGCACTCCGTCCAGCGGCGGCGCGCCCGCCTCCGGACGGCTCCACTCGCCCACAAGGCTGTGCCAGTGCGCCGCCGTCAGGTGCACCACGCTCGCGCGCTCGCCTTCGTCCCCGGCCCCGAACGGCCGCGACCTCGGCAACAGCCGCGCTCCCGCCAGCAGCGCTGGCATGATCTCCTCCAGCGAAAGGTCGAAGTTCAGCGAGTTTTGCTGCAGCACCGTGTCCGCAGGTCCCAGCCCGAACCACTCGATCGCCGCAAGCGTGTAATTCACGAGGTTGCGGTGCTCGATCATCACGCCCTTCGGCTGACCGCTCGAGCCCGACGTGTAGATCACGTACGCCAGGTGCTCCGCGCCAACACCGACCGCCCGCGCGTCGAGGTCGTCATCGCGGCGCGAGGCCCACTGGCCCGCATCCATCTCGACATCGAACATCGGGACCGTCCCGGCCACGTGACGGCACGCCACGTCGCGCCCTGCGCCCCCCGCCGTCAGCACCGCGACCGGCGCGCTGTCCTCGATGATGTGGGCCAACCTCTCGCCTGGATAGGCAGGATCGAGCGGCACGTACGCTCCGCCCGCCTTCAGCGTGGCCAGCAGCGCGACAAGCATCGGCGCGCCCCGCTCGGCGCACACCCCCACCCGCGCGTCCGCCGCGACGCCCACCTCGCGCAGGTGGCGCGCCAGCCGGTTGGCTCGCCGGTTCAGCTCACCGTAGCTCAGGCGCTCCGTCCCATCGTCGACCGCGACCGCCTCAGGGGCTCGCGCCACCTGCGCCTCGAACAGCTCGTGCACGCACCGCTCGAGCGGCAGCGCTCGCCCCGTGTCGTTCCACTCGACCACCACGCGCTGCCACTCCGCCGGCGACAGCACGGGGATCGCGCCGATCGGCTGCCGATCGTCGGCCACCATGCCCTCCAGCACACGCAGCCAGTAGCCACGGTAGCGCTCCACCGTCTCGCGCTCGAACAGCGCCGTGGCGTAGTTCAGGCTCCCCACGAGCCCCTCCTCACCCTCCTGCAGCGCCAGCGTCAGGTCGCATTGCGCCGTGTCCAGCTCCGTCGGGAGCGTCGTCACGTCCAAGCCTGGCAGCGTCACCGGCGTATCCCGCGTGCCGTGCCAGTCGAGCATCACCTGGTACAGCGGCGTGTGCGACAGGCTCCGCGGCGGCGCCACCACCTCCACCACCTGATCGAACGGCAGGTCCTGGTGCTCCTGCGCCGCAAGCACCTGCGCACGCGTACGCGCCAGCACCTCGCTTACCGTCGGCTCTCCCTGCAGGTCGATGCGCAGCGCCAGCGTGTTCACGAAGAACCCGATCAACGACTCGATCTCCGCCCGCCCACGACCAGCCACGGGACTCCCGATCACCACCTCTTCTTGCCCGCTCAGCCGAGAGAGCACCGCACCCCAGCTCGCAAGCAGCGTCATGTACATCGTCACCCCGTGACGACGGCTCAGCGCACGCAGCCCGCGCGTCAGCTCCGCGCCCACCTCGACATCGATGCTCGCGCCTGCAGGGTCCTGCTGCGCAGGGCGCGGTCGGTCCCACGGCAAGCTCAACAGGCTCGGCGCACCGCGAAGGTTGCTCCGCCAGAACTCGCTCTGCCGCGCAAGCTGCCCGCTCGCAAGCGCGCTCCTCTGCCACGCTGCCCAGTCCGCGTACTGCACCGTCGGTGCCGGCAGCGGATCCGCTCGACCCGACGCATACGCCGCGTACAGCGCGCTCAGCTCGCGCAAAAACACGCCCACAGACCAGCCGTCCGACGCGATGTGGTGCATCACCACCTCGAGCACGTGCTCGTCTTCGCCCGTGCGCACGACCAGCACGCGCAGCGGCAGGTCCTCGCTCAGCTCGAACGCCGTCGCCGCATGCGCATCGCCCAGCGCGCGCGCCGCAGCCCCCGCATCGGCCGAGCCCCGCACATCCTCCTCGCGCAGCTGAAGCGCGGCCGTCGCCTGCACCTCCTGCACCGGCACGCCGTCCTGCACCCCGAAGCGCGTGCGCAGCGACTCGTGACGCTCCACGATTCGCCTCAGCGCGCCCACCAGCGCGCCCCGGTCCAGCGCGCCGCGCAGCTGAAACGCACCCCGGATGTGATACGCCGCGCTCGCGCCCTCCAGCCGCGTCAAAAACCATAGCCGCTGCTGCGTCAGCGACACAGGCTCCGGTCCGCGCCGCTCGCGCACCGCTATCTCCGGCAGCTCCGTGCGCTCTGCCACCCTCACACGCGCCGCCAGCCGGTGCAGCTCGGGGTGCGCGAACAGCTCGGACAACGCAAGCTCGACGCCCAGCAACCGGCGCACCCGCGACACAAGCTGCATCGCCAGCAACGAGTGCCCACCGAGCTCGAAGAAGTGGTCGTTCCGGCTCACCCGCTCGCGCCCCAAAAGCTCGCTCCACAGCCCGGCAAGGAGCTCTTCAATCTGATTCCGCGGCGCTTCGCCTGGTTTCGCCTCCGACGCCTCGGGCGCAGGCAGCGCACCCCGGTCGAGCTTGCCGTGCGCCGTCAGCGGCAGCACCTCGAGCGCCACGTACGCCGTCGGCACCATGTACGACGGAAGCGTCCGCGACGCGTGGGCGCGCAGCGCGTCCCCTAGATTCCCCTCGCCCGTGTAGTACGCCACAAGCCGCGCGTCGCCCGCGTCACCGCCCTCGCGACGCGCCACCACCACCACCTCTTCGACTCCCCTCACCTCACCGAGCCGCGCCTCGATCTCCCCAAGCTCGATGCGGTAGCCTCGAAGCTTCACCTGAAAGTCGTTGCGACCCACGTACTCGATCATCCCGTCCGCACGCCAGCGACCGAGATCCCCTGTCCGGTACACTCGTCCTCCGGACACGAACGGATCGTCCACGAACCGCTCCGCCGTCAGACCTGGCTCCCCCAGATACCCCCGCGCCACCCCCGCACCGCCAATCACGATCTCACCGATCACACCAACCGGCGATGGCCGAAACGACGCGTCCACCACGTACACCCGCACATTCGCGATCGGTCGGCCGATGTGCGGCGCACCGCCCGAGATGCGAGCCACCGTGGCGTCGACGGTGCACTCGGTCGGGCCGTAGACGTTGTAGAAGGTCGTCGGGCGTTGCTCGACCAGCGCATGCCACTGCGCCGGGCCGATCGCCTCGCCGCCGACCAGCGTGACGGCGCAGCGAGGCGCCCCGTGCTCGTCCAGCGTCAGCGCCAGCTGAGACGGCGTGCAGTCCAGGACGTCTATCTCGTGCGCGGCGACGAAGTCGCGCAACGCCGCGCCGTCGGTCCGCACGTCGGCCGGCACGACGACGAGCGTGCGTCCAGACAGCAGCTGGACCCACTGCTTGACGGACGAGTCGAAGGCGAGCGGCGCGTTGAGGCTGACCCGCCGGCAGCGCGGGTGATGCGCGTGGATGGCGCGCTCCAGCGCCGCCCAGAGGTTGATCACACTGCCGTGCTCGATCATGACCCCCTTGGGTCGCCCGCTCGATCCCGACGTGTAGATGACATAGGCCAGCTGGCGAGCCGGATCGCTCGACGCGCCGGGCGCATCGCTTGCCGTCTCCTCGAGCCGCGCGTCGGCCATCCCCCGGGCAGGCGCGATGTCCGCTCCGCCCGCGGCCAGCAGGATCACCGGCGGTGCGGAAGGTAAGCTCGCGCGGAGCGCCGCCTGCGAGATCACGCAGACCGGTCCGGCGTCGACCAGCACCTGCGCGAGGCGCTCCGCCGGCCACGACGGGTCGAGCGGCACGTAGGCGCCTCCGGCCTTGAGGATGCCGAGCACGGCGACGATCATGTCAATCCCGCGCTCGAGCACGATCGCAACCCGGCGATCTGGCCCGACGCCGTGGGCGCGCAGGGCCTGCGCCAAGCCGTTCGCCCGCGCATCGAGCTCGGCGAACGTCACCTCGACGTCCCCGTGCACGACGGCGATCGCCCGTGGCGTCCGCGCGACCTGCGCCTCGAACAGGCCATGGACGGACGCGCCCGGTGGGACCTCGATCGCGGTGTCGTTCCAGGACGCGAGCACGCGCTCGCGCTCGGACGCCGGCAGCACATCGAGCTCGCACACGGGCCGCGCGGGCTCCGTTGCGAGCGCGTCGACCAGCACGTGCAGCGCGGTCTGTACGAAGTCGCAGATCCGCTCTGGCCCCACCTCCCGCGGCGCCTTGGCCGTCAGGACGAGCGCCTGCCCGAGATCGTCGATGGTGAGACCGAGCGGGTAGTTCGTGCGCTCGCGGCTGGCGAGGAGCTCGATCTCCGATCCCAGCACGTGCGCCAGCGAAGGCGCATCGCTCTCGTCCGCGCTGAACCGGTAGTTGAGGAGCGAAGTGAACAGCGGCGCCTGGCTCGGGATCGCGCTGGCCCGCTGCGCCAGCGCGAGAGGCGCGTGCTCGTGGCGAAGCAGCTCGACGATGCGCGCGTGCGTGCCTCGCGCCGTGTCCGCGACACCGCGCGCGTCCACGTCGACGCGGATCGGCAGCGTATTGATGAACACGCCGAGCGCCCGGTCCGCTCGCGCGCCGCCCTGCGCGCGACCGACGAGCACGGTGCCGAACACGACGTCGCGCCGGTCCGTCGTCCGCGCCAGCACGAGCGCCCACGCCAGGTGAAAGAGGCTCGCCGCGCTCACGCCCAGCGCCCGCGCGCGGTCGCGGACCGCGCGCGCGAGCTCGGCCGACAAGGTCCGGCTCGCCTCGGCGATGCCGCTGCCGTCGCCGTGCACGTCGAGCAGCCCGAACGGCGCGGTCGGCGCATCGACGTCGCCGAGCATCTCGCGGAAGAACGCCTCGTGCTCGCTGGCAGAGACCCGCGACCTCGCCTGCGCCACGAAGTCGCGGAACGGCGCCGGCGCCGGCAGATCGCGCTGGCCGTCCTCGATCGCGCGCGCCTCGGCGAGCACGGTCTCCAGCGTCGTGTGGTCCAGCACCAGGTGATGAAACAGGAGGTGCAGAATCCAGCGCCCGCGCGTCGGGTCGGCAGCGACGCGACCGCGAAACAGCGGCGGCCGGGTCACGTCGATCCGCGCGTCGTGACCTGCCTCGAGCTGCGCGACGAGTTCGCCGGCGTCCGGATCGAGCGCGACGACCTCGACCTCGAGCGTCGCACGCCGGTGTACCACCTGGACCGGCTGCTCCACCACGCCCTGCCAGGCAATGGCGGTGCGCAGGATGTCGTGGCGGTCGATCACCTGCTGCAGCGCCTGGAGGAAGCGGTCGAGCCGCGCGCGGCTGGCGAAGCCGAACAGGCCGGACATGACGTACGGATCCGCGTCGTCGGGGCTCCGCACCAGATGATGGAAGAGGATCCCCTCCTGGAGCGGCGCCAGCGCATAGATGTCCTGCACACCGGCCGCGCCGCCATCGACCGCCGCGACGATCGCGTCGATCGATGCCTGGCTGAGGCTCACCAGCGGCAACATCTCGGGCGTGATGCGGTCGGCGTCCGGCGGGATGAGGTTCGGCGGCACCGCCACCTCGTCGCTCTCCGCGCCGACCTGGCTCGCGAGCGCCGCCAGGGTCGGAGCGCTGAACACGACCCGCACGTCGGCGTGCATGTGCGCGCTACGCATGCGCTCGATCAGCCGGATAGCGATCAGCGAGTGGCCGCCCAGCGCGAAGAAGTTGTCGTGGCGGCCGACCCGCTCGATCCCGAGCAGCTCGGCCCAGATCTCGGCGAGCGTCTGCTCGGTCGCGCCCTGGGGAGGCTCGTACACCCGGTGCGCGAACGCCGCAGCATCCGGCGCGGGCAAGGCCTTGCGATCGAGCTTGCCGTTCGCCGTCACCGGCATCGCCGCGAGCCGCACGTACGCCGCCGGTACGGCCGCCGCTGGCAGCCGCTGCGCCGCGTGCGCTCGCAGCGCCCCGGCGTCCGGCGCCTGCTCGCCTTCTGCCGTGTAGTACGCCACCAGCCGAAGGTCGCCCGGCTCGTCCTCGCGCGCCGTCACCGCCACCTCGCGCAGCCCCTTCACCTCGGCGAGCCGCGCCTCGATCTCGCCCAGCTCGATCCGTACGCCGCGGATCTTCACCTGCAGGTCGTTGCGCCCCAGGTACTCGATCGCTCCGTCAGACCGCCAGCACCCCAGATCTCCCGTGCGATACAGCCGACCACCCGCCGTGAAGGGGTCGTCGACGAACCGCGCCGAGGTCAGCGCCGGCTGGTTCAGGTAGCCCCGCGCCACCTGCACGCCGCCGATGTAGATCTCGCCCGCCGCGCCCACCGGCACCGGCTGCCGCCGCTCGTCGAGAATGTAAAGCTGTGTGTTCGCGATCGGCCGGCCGATGGGGATCGCGTCGCTCGTGTCGCCCGGCCTGCACTGCCACGCGGTGACATCCACCGCCGCCTCGGTCGGCCCGTACAGGTTGTGGAGCTCGACCCCGGGCAGCCGGTCGTGGAAGCGCCGCACCAGCGGCGCTGGCAACGCCTCGCCGCTGCAGAACACCCGCACCAGGCTCGCGCACCGCTCCGCCACGTCCTCGGCCAGGAACGCCTGCAGCATCGACGGCACGAAGTGCAGCGTCGTCACCCTCGCGCGCTCGATCAGCGTCGCCAGGTAGTCCGGGTCCTTGTGCCCGTGCGGCCGCGCCATCACCAGCTGCGCCCCCGCCATCAGCGGCCAGAACAGCTCCCACACCGACACGTCGAACCCGAACGGCGTCTTCTGCAGCACCACGTCCCGTTCGCCCAGCCCGTACGCCTGCTGCATCCACAGCAGCCGGTTCACCACGCCGCGGTGCTCGTTCATCACCCCCTTGGGCGTCCCCGTCGAGCCCGACGTGTAGATCACGTACGCCAGGTCGCGCTCGTGTCCCTCCGCCGGCGGCGCGTCGCACGGCTCGTGCGAGAAGCCCCAGGCCTGCATCGAGAGCGCCACGCACCGTGCGCCGATGCCATCGACCTCGGCCAGCGTCCGGTCGCCCACCGCGTCCACCAGCACCACACGCGGCGCGCTGTCCGCGACCATCTCGCGCAGCCGCACCTTCGGCTGGTCTGGATCGAGCGGCACGTAGCAGCCGCCCGCCTTCAGCACCGCCAGGAGCCCGATCACCATCTCCACGCTGCGCTCCAGGCACAGCCCCACCGCCACGTCTGGGCCCACGCCCTGCCGCCGCAGCGCGTGCGCAAGCTGGTTGGCGCGCGCGTTGAGCTCCGCGTAGGACAGCCGCCGCGCTCCGTCGTCGACCGCCACCGCGGCCGGGGTCCGCGCCACCTGCGCCTCGAACAGCTCGTGCACGCGCAGCCCCGTCGGGTACGCCGTGCCGGTGTCGTTCCAGCCCACCACCACCTGGCGCCGCTCGTCCTCGTCGATCAGCGGCAGCGCGCCGATCGGCTGGCCAGCGCCGCCTTCGAGCACAGCGTTCATCACGCACGAAAGGCGGCGCTGAATGCGCTCGATCTCGCCGCGCTCGAAGGCCGCGCGGCTGTAGTCGAGCTCGATGATCGCGCGGTCGGTCCCCGGATACTCGTTGATGCACACGGCCAGGGGGACCTGAGCGAAGCCGCTGTACATCTTGTCGACCACCGCCCAGCGCGCCGCGCCGATCGGCGCTGCTTCCGGATAGATGTCCAGGCTCAGCGTCACATCGAAGAGCTGCCGCCGGCCGAGCTGGTCGAGGCGCAGCGACCTGTTGAGATCCTGGATCGGGAATCGCTGATGGCGATAGCAACGCCGCAGCTCGGCGGCGATGTCCTGCATCAGCTCGGCGATGCTTTTGTCGCGATGGACCTGGATCCCGAGCGGGATCATCGAGGAAAACATGCCCGCCGTGCACCGATCGCGCGCCGTGCCGCGGTTGTGCACCGACACCCCGATCACCACCTCCTCTACGCCGTGCGCGCGCGCGAAGTAGGCGGCCAAGACGGCGAGCAGGAAGTGCTGCAACGTGCTCCCGGACGCCGCGAGATACGCGCGCAGGCGGGCGAGCTCGTCGCCCTCGATCCGCCGCATGACACGGTCGCTGACCCAGGCGTCGCGACCGCTGGCCATGGCCTCGATCGCGCGCGGCGCGAGGAGCGGCGGTGGCAAGGTGGCGAATCGCTCTGTCCAGAACTGTCGATCGGCCTCGTACCGGGGCGACGCCAGATACAGCCGGTCTCTCTCGGCAAACTCGAGGTAGGACGGCGCCGGCGCGCCCGCCGGTGCGCCGCGCGAGCACCGCTCGTAAGCCTCCGCGATGGCGCGCACCACGATGGCGAAGTGGGTGCCGTCGGACACGAGGTGGTGGAAGTGGAGCCGAAAGTACCGGCAGTCCGGCGTGATCCGCACGAGCTGCGCCTCCCACAGCGGGCGGCCGTAAAGCTCGAACGGCGTGCTTGCCGCCCGATGGATGTGGGCCCAGGCGCGCGCCTCGGCGTCGTCGTAGCCGGTCAGGTCGAGCACCGGCGCGATGCCACCGACATGCGGCAGGACGCGCTGGAAAGGGACACTGGCCTCCTCCCCGATCACCAGCCGAAGCGCGTCGTGGCCTTGGACGACGTGACCGAACGCCTCCTCGAACAGCGCCTCGTCGAGGTCGCCATCGATCCGAAAGACCATCCCGATGTTGTAGGACGGCACCCCTGGCGCCAGCATCTGATCCAGCCAGATCGCCTGCTGGACGGACGTGAGGTCATGTCGAGTGGTCAACGGCGACTCCTGGGCGCTCGGGTGACGTCGGTTCGCAAGCGAGAAGCTCATCCACACCTGGCGCGTGGCCTCGGGCCCGCGGCTCGGGGTGCGCCGCGGCCGGCGACGTGGCTGTCGTCGGCTCATCCGCTGGATCGGGCGTCCCCTCGTCGAAGTCCCGGAATCGCGGCGAGAGCAGCGCGAAGAGCGACAGGAGACCGCCAGCGGCGCCGCACACGATGAAGACGAAGGCCAGACCGCGGCCCTTGCCTGTGCCGACCCAGGCGCCCACCGTGCTCGCCCAGGCGCCTCCGTCCAGGAGCGCCGGCTCGAAGACATGGTGAGCGAAATAGCCACCCACCAGCATCGCCACGCACACCATGATCCCGTTGAGCGCGGCATTCAGCGCGAACAGACTTCCTCGGCTCTCGACCCGCGTCTTGCGCAGGAGCAGCGCGAGGGCGCACGCGGTCGACATCGCACCGCCGAAGTACGCGCCGAACGCGCACACGGCCCACAGGACCGTCGAGCTCGCGAGCCCGACCAGCACCAGCATCAGCGATACCGCCAGCTGAGCCACGAGCATCCAGCGCATCTGGCGACGGCGCACCGGCGCGACCACCAGCAGTCCCGACCCCGCCACCGCGCCCAGCGCACCGCTGCTCAGGATCAAGCCGACCGCTTCGCTGGCATGCGTCGACAGGACGAGCGGGATCATCATGCTCGCGGCGAGCACGACGAGGGCCTCCTGGATCGCGCCATAGATCGAGAGCCCGGCCATCGTCGGCACCTCGCGGAGATAGGCCAACGCGGAGCGCACGCTGAGAGCGGTCTCGCGGAAGAGCGACGACCGCACCGCGCGCTCGACCCCGCGGACGGCCTGCCGGCTCCGCGAGAGCCCGCCGAACGCGGCGATCGCTCCAGCAGCCACGAGGAGGATGTTCACGGTGACGATGCCGGTCAGCCCGAGCGCGGCCATGAGGTAACCCGCGACCAGGGGCACCGCGACCTGGAACACGCTCTGCGTGAGCCCGATCAGCGCACCAGCCTGGGTGAGCCGCTCCCGCGGCACGATCGATCCCATCGCCGCCCGGTACGCCGGGATGCGGATCGATCCAACGACCGCGCTGGCGACGTTGAACGCATACAGGTAGCCCGGCTGCATCCGATCCTGAAACACCAGGACGGCGAGCACGGCGATCAACACCGCCGAGCAGACGTCGCACCCCACGATGACCCAGCGCCGGTCGAACCGATCGGCCAGCGCGCCCGCCACCGGGGTCATGAGCAGGCTTGGAAACGCGGTCGCCACGATCGCCAACGAGAACTGCTGCGCAGATTCCGTCCGCTGGAACAACCAGACTCCGAGCGCGAACGTCATCAGCGCGGAGCCGAGGTCGAAGGCGGTCTCGCTCGCCCACAACAAGGCGAACGTCTGCCGGACGCGTGTTTGCGTCACCACGGCCTCGTCACTGCCGCTTGGCGCGGACGACCGCCGCCTCGAGGCGGTCGAGGATCTCGCCGACATCGGACCTCGTCACGATCAGCGGCGGGAGCAGCCGGAGCACGGAGCCACGCCGGCCCCCGGTCTCCACGATCAAGCCGTTCTCGAACGCCGCTCGCTTGATCGCCGCGCTCAGCACTCCGTCGTGCCGTCCGCGGCGCGCGCCGGGCGACGGCTCCACGACCTCGACGCCGACCATCAACCCGCGCCCGCGCACGTCTCCCAGCTCCGGGTGGTCGCTCGCGATCCGGCGCAGACCCGTCATGAGCAGCTCCCCCATCTCCGCCGCGTGCTCGGCGAGCCGATCGCGCCGCAAGATCTGCATCGTGACCTTTCCGGCCACCATCGCGATCTGGTTACCGCGGAACGTTCCGGCGTGCATGCCGCGGGACCACAGATCGAGAGCCTCGTCGTACACGACGACCGACAGCGGGAAACCACCGCCGACAGCTTTGGACAGGATGAGCACGTCGGGCACGATGCGCGCGCGTTGGAACGCGAACATGGTCCCGGTCCGGGCGAATCCGGTCTGCACTTCGTCGATGACGAGCGGGATCTCGAGCTCGCGGGTAAGCTGCCGCACTTGGCGTAGCCAGTCGTCCGAGACTGGGATGCACCCTCCCTCCCCTTGGACGACCTCGACGATGACTGACGCTGGGCGGGGAATCCCGCTCTCCGGATCACACAGCAGATTTCGCAAGTAGTGGATCGAGAGCTGGTCGGTATCGCGTCCGTCAGTGCCGAACGGGCAGCGGTACTTGTACGGATACGGCGCGAAGTGGATACCGCCAGCCGCACCGGGCAGCCCCGCCTTGGGGGTGAGATTTCCCATCGCGGCCAGCGCGCCGCCGGTCATACCGTGGTACGCGCCGTGAAAGGCGATGATTGGCTGGCGACCCGTAGCGATGCGCGTCAGCTTCATCGCCGCCTCGACCGCATCGGACCCGCTCGGACTGCAGAACTGGACCTTCGCCCGGGCGGCCCACTTGTCTGGTAAGAGGCCGAACAGCTCGTCGAGGAACTCGCACTTGGCCGGCGTGGTCAGATCCAGGACCTGCTGCACGTGACCCGAGTCGATGAAGTGTAAGAGTGCTTCTCGGATCTCCGGGTGATTGTGCCCGAGCGGCAGAGCGCCGGCGCAGGCCAGACAATCGATGAACTCGCGCCCGGACCGGTCGCGCATGCGGATGCCCGTCCCGCTCTCGAACACCGTGTCGAACGACGACGCGTAGGTCCGTGCGCTGGACTCACGTCGCTTGACGGACTCGTACAAATCATCTGCTGTCTTGGCGAGGCCGGCGACCATGGACATGTCTGCTGACAACATCGATCACTCCTCCTTGGCGCCGCCGGCGCGCGACCAGCCGTACACCGAGCGTATTTCCTGAACGGGGGCCTCTCACGAGCTCCACGTGTGGGGGCAGGTCGACACACAATCGACGCGCATCCAGATGGCCCCCTGTCCGCCGCCCGTCATGTCGTCGTGACCAGGAGCGCCTCGACCAATCGCGCTCGCCGGCCAGCGAACAGGTTTCTCCTGGTGTCGAGGTAGCGCGCGCTGTGCCCTTTCCGCGCCGCGATATCGACCGTGTCGCCTGGTTCGGACACTTCGACCTGTCCTGCCGGACACGGGATCGTCTTGGCGCGCAGGTCAACCTTGAAGTGGCGCTTGCTGAACGAGTCGGGGCGCCGAGCTCGCTGCCCCCAAGGCTCGCTCTCGAGTTGCTCTTGGAATGCCTCGTCGAACAGCTCGTTCCGGTGCAGCCCGAGAAAGCCGAACAGTGTCCTTACGCGTGTCAACGGCTTCATCAGCGACTGCTCCTGCCACGACAGCTCAACCGGCGGCGACCATCGTTCCATCCATGCACCTCTTGGTGCGGACGAGATCATGGCCATGCGAACCTGTCGATCCTTCCATCGGCCATCGGACCGCTCAGACTTTCCAAGAAATCAATCTTGGTCGATGCTCTAGCGCGCGCTCTCGCGCAGTCAAGTCCTCACGAAGCGCGCGCCTCACGGAGCGCGCAGCGTGCCCATGCAAGCGCGAGGCCAGCTTGTTTGGTGAAAGCCCCGTCATGCGCGAGGCCTCCGCCGCCGACTTGCCATCGATCCGGTTCTTCACCGCTCAGAAGAAATGAACCGCCTTTGCTCACGAAGTCAATCATGAGTAGGCCGCCCTAACATTTCTTTACTTAGGCAGGCTCAGCTTTTCTTTACTTACGAGTCAACCATGTGTAGGCAGCCCCAACATTTTCAGCGCTGCTGCGGCGAGCTTCGAGCGGCGATGAGGATGAGGGGGACGTGGACGAGCGGAACGGGCCCAACGCCGCTCGAGGAGGCTCTTTACCCTGGCTGAGGACACACGTATCCGCTGCAAGCGGCGCTTGAAAGCGATACGCATGCGACGCGTGCGTTGCGGGGCGGTGTCAACGCTATGACGACAAGCCGAGGAGAGCGGCGAAGAGCGGATGCACCAAGCGCAGCGAGCCAGCGAAGCGGAGCCAGACCTGACGCGCCCGATGAATGCCTGGGCGCAAGGAAGACGAAGGCTCGTCGGGAGCGCTGCATCCGATGCGAAACCCTCGCCGCCGTCGGTGGTGAGGGCCGCAAGGAAGACGAAGGCTTGTCGGAAGCGCTTCCATTTCCAGCGCACGACGTCGGCAGGCTGCTGCGGCTGCGCGAGCCAGGTGCGGAGGTTCCACCCGAGGCGAGCGATGCGCACGGGGCACGAAGAGATTCCAGTTCTCTATCGTGTCAGCAAAGCGTGCTCGCGCTGGGTCGTCTCAGCCAACGAAAGCGAAGTAGGCACCCGCTCGCTGGCATGCTTGGCGTACATCGCTTGTTGAGAATCAAGCTGGTTGATGCTCCCTCGCTCGGCCTGGCGGATGGCCATCGCGACGGTGAGCGGGCCTCGGTCACGGGCGTGATGGCCGGCCCATCGCGTCCTGAGCGTGCCGGGGTGCTCGGACGCGTCAAGGGTTCCTTCGCAGGGCTCGGCGGCTGCGCCGCCCTTGACGCGCCCTGCGCGCCCCGGCGGCCTCGTCGCGATGCTGGAGCGGAGCCTCGAGGAACCCCGGGAGGCGCTCGAGACGATCCTCGGAGGCCCGCTGCGGTTCACGCCCATCGAGACCCCGGAGGGCAAGCGCTACCGGATCGAGGGCGTCGTCGCCTTGGAAGCCGTCGTCGCTGTCGAGGGCAACAAGGCGCGTGCAGTACAGGCAGCGTCCCCAGCGGGACACGTCCTGTACTGCACAGCGAAAACCCGCGGCGAAGCCGCCGAGCGGCGTCCGGCCCTCCCCGCCCCCTTCGCCGCTGTTACGTGACACAGCTTACACAATTCACCCTGAACGAAATTTGCAGCTGCATGGTTCCATCACGCCGGCCGTGGCGTGCCGGAAGCAGACCGCCGGACGCCGCGCAGTAGTACGCGCTGAGCCCGCTTGCTTGTTGACAAGCCCGACGAAATCACAGGTACGCGGCTCGATGCGAGATCACGGCTGCGAGCACGCCGCGCTACCCGGATGGGTTGACAGATCCATCAGGACTGTTGCGAGGAACGCGATGCTCGTCGTCGCCGCTGCAGGAAGCCAGCGAGCGCGCCCAGGGCGAGCGCTATGGCGCCCGGGTTCGCGGCGTCGGGCGACGCAACCTCCAGGAGGCGGCAGGAGCAGGACGGGAGAGGTGGAACCGGCGGATCCGGTGGAAGCACGCAGCGGTGCGGGACCTCGCTACCGCAGACGAACGGCGCCACGCAGCCGTCCACGGACTCACAGGTCTCGGGGCAGGCCTTCGCCCCTTGGGGGCACGCGTACGGCCTGCAGTCCACGTCGACAGCATCGGGGATCCGCAGCGTGAACTTGCCGTCGCACAGCGGGCTGTTGAGCTCCTCGCACTCGAGCGTGTCGGGATTGCAGACGAAGTCCTCGATGCAGTCGGCATCGCCCTTCGCCGGATCGCACTTCGTCTCGCAGACGCTCTCGTTCGCGCACCTGAAGCCGCCGCACTTCCGGGGCACCTCGGTGAAGCTGCCGTCGCCGTTGCATTCCAGGTGGAGCTCGGTCGCCGGGCCGATGGCGCAATCCGCGTCTGGGCAGGAGCACGTCGGGTCCGCGGCCTCGACGTTCGACGCGGGATAGTCGCACTTCGTCTCGATGACGCCGTCGCACGCGCCCGCGCACGCCAGGCTGCCGCCGCAGGGCGGGCGGGGCGTGCCCGTGGCGTTGGGATGCGGCTGCTCGCCGCGAGGGACAGGCGAGCACTTGCCGACGTTGCCCGGGACATCGCAGGCCTGGCATTGCTGGTCGCATCGGGTTTCGCAGCAGACGCCGTCGACGCAACTCCCCGACTCACACTGAGCCGCACGTTTGCATTCTGCGCCGCTCGCGAGCTTGAGCTTGCACGTGCCGAGCAGCATCGTCGGTGCGCCACCGGCGCCGCCGACACCGTCCGTGCCCCCTGCGCCGCCAGCGCCTCCCGCGCCGCCAGCGCCTCCCGCGCCGTCTGCGCCTCCCGCACCGCCTGTGCCCCCTGCGCCTCCGGCGCCTCCAGCAGCGCCTGTGCCTCCCGCACCGCCTACGCCCTCTGTACCTCCAGCGCCGCCTGCGCCACCCGTACCGGCCGTGCCTCCAGCGCCGATCGTGACCCCAACGCCGACCGTCACTCCAGGGCCGCCCGTGCCCCCAGCGCCGACCGCGACTCCAGCGCCGCCGGCTCCGCCCGTGTCTTCCGGCTCCGGGGGATCATCGAAGTCGCACCACGCCTCCTCGGAGCAGCCTTCCTCTCCCTGGTCCGCGGCACATGACGTCCTGCAGCGGTCGTTCGGTCCGCAGACGCCCGGCTTGCAGGAGACCGTTTCCTCCGTCACGAAGCCGTTGCCTTCGCCGTCGCACGCACGGTGAACCTCGACGCGCGTCTTCTTGATGCACCGGGTCGGCAGCGGCTTGTTCTTCACGACGAAGCCGCAGACGCCATCCGCTCCCTCGCCCTTGCCCGCTGCGGTGCAGGAGGAGCACTCCCCTACGCATTCCTTGTTGCAACAGATGCCCGTCGCATCGCCCGCCGCAGCGTAGCAGTGGCCCGACGCGCACTCGTCGTCGCGTGTGCAGGGCTCCGCGAGCGGCCTGGAGAGCAGCTGCGCGCTCGCGAGGACCTCGCCTGTCGGCCCGATCCCGCCCAGCACGAGCACCGCGCTTCCCGCGTCGAGCGCGCCGCCCGCGAGTACGAGGGCGGCGGCGTGATCACGCCGAGCGTTCAGCGTCGTCTGCTCTACGGGGTCTGCCGGCTCCACCTCCGTGAACCGCGGCGGGGGCGACGTGTAGAGCTCGGTCGAGTCGAGGGAGCTCGTGTTGTCGATCGAGCCGCCAGCCACGACGGCGGTGCCGCTCGGCAGCAGCGTCGTGGTATGCCGAGCGCGCGCCTGGTTCATGTACACGGACGGCGTCGGCTCGAAGCCGACGTTCGTCCCGTCGCCGCGCCCATCATTGTAGATCTCGATCGTGGAGACGGCGGCGCTGCTATCGACGACCCGCAGTCCGCCGGTCACGAGCACCTGCCCCGACGCGAGCAGCGTGGCCGTGTGGAATCCTCGCGGGATCGACATGGTGGACCTCGCGGGCGGCGCGCTCGGAGGCGTCCCGAAGGCACCGCTGGGCCCCCCGTCGGGAGTCACGGCTGGATCGTAGAGCTCCGCCGAGGCGCGCGCTTCGCCGGCCTGGGCGAAGCCGCCGGTGATCAACACGTGGCCGTGCTCCCCGGCGAGGCGCACGGCGGCGTGGCCGAAGCGGGAAGACGTGAGGGCTCCGGTCGGGTCGAGCGAGCTCTCGACGTCGGTGACCGCTCCTAGCGCATCGCGGGTGAACCCGGTGAACGTATAAACGAAGGCGCTCCTCGTCGGCTGGCTTCGCGGCGGCGCCAGGCCGCCGGCGATGAGGACCTTCTGATCCCCGAACAGCGTCGCCGTGTGGGAACATCGCTCCTCGTTTGCAGGGAAGCCGACGTCCGTGACGAACATGCCCCGGGCCGGGTCATAGAGCTCCAGAGGGGACACCGGGGTCTGAGGGACTGGACCCGCCGGCGCGTCCACCGAGGCGCAGCCCCCGGCGATGAGGATCGGCCGCTCCTCGGGCAGTTCGGGCGGGACGACCGGGCCGAGCGTTGTGGCGGTGTGAGCCCCCCGCGCGTGGAGCATCGAGCCCGTGATCGCGAAGGTGCGGCTCAGCGGCTCGTAGAGCTCGGCGCTCTGGATCGCGTCCCCGCTCTGATCGAAGCCGCCGGCGACAAGTATCCGGCTGGCGCTTCGACCCGGCTCGATCGCGGTCGCTGTAGGCCGGGTGCGCGCGACGATCAGCGTGTTCGTCGTCGAGCTCCAGGCCGGGTCGAGGAGCACCGGGTACCGCAAGCCGACGTCCGGCTGCCACGCGACCCGCAGAGTGCACGAGGTCGCGCCGGGCGGCGTCACCGGTCGCCCCCACGGCGCGCGAGGGCTCGAGTCGAAGGCGCAGCCCTCGACGCCCAGCGCCGCCGGCGCACGCCGACCCGCGGCGTCGACGAGGTACGGCGGCGCGACGCGTAGGCGGGGCGCGCCGCCGTGATCCAGGAGCTCGAGCGTGTTCTCGACGAGACGGAGCCCGGCGACGGCGGAGACGTCGAGCCGGTAGCGAACCTCGGGGCGCGCCGGTGGCCGCTCGAACACGATGAAATCCTCTGTGCCTCCGGGATGGACGCGATGAACGACGTCGAAGGACGCGCCGTCGCCGGCCGCGAGAGCGCCCGGGTACAAGGCGAAGCTGCCTGCGGCGACGGAGACAGAAGCCGGGCGCGCCCCCTGGAGAGAGAAGCGCAACGAGACGGTCGACGCGTCGTCGGAGATCCGGACAGCGTCGTCTGCCCGGGCGGGCAGCTCGACGGTCGCGGTCTTCCATGGAACGGACGTGACGCCCCGCAGGCCGGAGTGGGTCGCGGTGAGATCGAGCGGCGCTCGGGCCCCGGCGAGCGCTCCTCGGAAGGTGGCCCGGAGGGCCTCGATGCGGGCGCCGGCCGCGGGCGACGCGGCGGGCGGGGAGCCCGTCGGAGGCGCGAGGTGCGGTCGGGTGCGCCGCCGTGTCGCGTCCTCCTCAGAGCAGGTAGCCGCTACGAGGAGTGGCATGACAGCGGCGAGCACACGGGCAACGCGCGCGGGACGGGGAGCACGATCGGCCATGCGGGATCTCTCCTGGGCACGCCGGCGAGAATCGGCGGCGGCGGGACGACTGGCGGGGAACGATACGCTTCCAGGGACGACGCACGGTACCAGAAAACCCGCGTGGCATGGGAAGCCGCGGCGTGGCGCACGCGGGGCCAGCGAGACACCGCGGCTCAGCACACGGGAGCGGACCGATGCACGGGGCGCTATGGGACGCGAGCGAGCTTGCGGCAGCGCCGCGGAACGAGTGTACTTGCAGGTGAGGCGAAGCGGTGGAGCCGGGCGCTCACCGCTCACATCACCGAAGGGAGCTGCTGGCAATGAGAAAGATGGGTTCCGTGGTGCTCGCATTCGCCGTTCTGATGTTCATCGGGGGCGGAGCATGCGGCGACGGCGGTGACGGCGGCCGCCAGCCATCGCCAGGGACCGGAGGCAGCGCGGCGGCGACCTCGACCGGGGGTGGAGACGGGGGCGGCCTGAACACCAGTGTAGGTGGAAACGGAGGAGGGGGAGCTGGAAGCGGCGGCAGCGGCGGCGGCGGCGGAGATACCGAGGCTGTAGGGGTGTGCGTGCGCGAGTGTGAAGATGATGCGGAGTGCTGTACCCAGGGAGACACCATGTGTCCGGGAGCGTATCCGCACAATCCAACATGCGAAAACAACCGCTGCGTCCAGGCGCAGTGTTCCGTAGACGCAGACTGCGAAAACATCGGCCAAGACGACTACGAATGCCTGACCGTCGACAGGTTAAGAAGGTGCCTTCCCACATGCACAGCAACCGAAGGGCAATGCGGAGAGGGGCTCACCTGTTCTGGCATGGACGACTCCGGGACCAAACAGTTTTGCAGAGCAGAGCCTTTCAAGTGCACGGATGACACTGACTGCACCGGCCGCGGCACGTGCGACCGCGAGGAGCAGCGGTGTGTATGCACCAGCGACGCGCAGTGCAGCGGCGCAACGGTGAACAAGTGCAGCATGTGATCGCTCGCTGAAACGGGCACGTAGACTGCACCACAAGACAAAGGCCAACACGATTACACGGCAAGCACCTAGAACCTCGCCACACACGCGACACTACAATCAGCGCGACTCAAGCAAACTGAGGGGCATCATGAACCTGAAGACCTCGCGCCGCATGGATCGCCCACGGCACAGCGGCAACACTGTCAGCGCGCGTGGAGCGATCAATTTTCTTTGCTGCGCCGTATTGGTGCTCATCGCACCTGTCCTATCACACGCCCAGGAAGACACCGACACAGACTCGGACGGGATCCCTGACGCGAACGACAACTGCCCGTTCATTCAGAACCCCATCCCTGGAGGAAGCACCAAGCAAGTCGACACAGACAACGACGGGTTTGGCGACGCATGCGACAACGACGACGACAACGATAACCGCATCGACGACAACGACAATTGCCCGCTTCACCCGAACTACGAACAGAGTGATCGAGATCGCGACCGTACTGGAGACGCTTGCGATGATGATCTGGACGGCGACGGCGTTGCCAACGGTGCGGACAACTGCCCAGAGGCCCCCAACGGTCCGCTGACCGATCCACCCGACAATCAGACGAACACTGACGGACTGGAAGGCGGCGACGCGTGCGACCCTGACGACGACAACGACGGGCACATCGACCGCGATGACAACTGCCAGTTCGTACCCAACCCCGGCCAGGAAGATGCGGATGAGGCGGATGGGTTGGACGGCGGCGACGAGTGCGACCCCGACGACGACAACGATGGCCGCGTCGACGACGAGGACAACTGCCAGTTCGTACCCAACCCCGGCCAGGAAGATGCGGATGAGGCGGATGGGTTGGACGGCGGCGACGAGTGCGACCCCGACGACGACAACGATGGCCGCGTCGACGACGAGGACAACTGCCAGTTCGTACCCAACCCTGACCAGAAAGATGCGGATGGGCGGGACGGCGGCGACGAGTGCGACCCCGACGACGACAACGATGGCCGCGTCGACGACGAGGACAACTGCCAGTTCGTACCCAACCCCGGCCAGGAAGATGCGGATGGGGAGGACGGCGGCGACGCGTGCGACGACGACGACGACGACGACACCGTCCCTGACACGTCAGACAACTGCCGCACCGACGTGAACACGGATCAGGTCAACTCGGACTGTCGTGAAGAGGACGACGCGTGCGATGGCGGCGACGCGTGCGACGACGACGATGACAACGACGGGTTGACCGACGCTGAGGAGGACCGCCTGGGGACCAGCCAGACGAGCGTAGACAGCGACGGCGACGGCATCCTCGACATCATCGAGGTCGAGCCCCGCACCATGGACGGCCGTGCGGCCAATACCGATCGCGACGCTTACGTCGACGCGTTCGATCCCGACAGCGACAACGACAACATCTTTGACGCTGACGAGGCGGGCACCACCAACTCCTCGACGGCGCCCGTGGACACCGACCGCGACGACACACCGGACTTCCGCGACGACGACTCCGATGGAGATGGCATAAGGGACAGGAGCGAGGCAGGGGACACCGATCCCGCCTCACCACCCGCCGACACGGACGACGACGGCACGCCGGACTACCTCGACCTGGACTCGGACGACGACGGCGACCTGGACGGCGTTGACAACTGCCGTCTGGTCGCGAACCCGGGGCAGGAGGACGCGAACGGCAACGGCTTCGGGGACGTCTGCGATGGCGACGTGGACCTGGACGGGGTGCTCAACGCCGACGACAACTGCCCCGAAGACCCGAACCCGCAGCAGGAGAACCCAGACGGGGACGGTCCCGGAACCGCCTGTGACAACTGCCCTCTGGCCAGGAATGATGGGCAGGAGAACGCCGACGGCGACAGCCTCGGCGATGCGTGCGACGACGACGACGACGACGACGGCGTTCCCGATGTCAGCGACAACTGCCCGAAACACCCGAATCCGGACCGGCGCGATGAGGACGGCGATGGCGTCGGGGACGTCTGCGATCCGACGGCCGACAACGACGACGACGGCGTCGTGAACGGCACCGACAACTGCCCTGATGTGGCGAACGAGCGGCAAGACGACATCGATGGCGACGACATCGGAGACGTCTGCGACAACTGCCCTGAAGTCGTGAACGACGAACAGGACGACACGGATGACGACGGGCTGGGGGACGCCTGCGATGACGATCCTCCGGGCACGGGCGGCGCTGGCGGCGGCGGCACGGGCGGCGCGGGCGGCGCCCCGGGAGACGGCGGCAGCGGCGGCTCTGGCGGCGGCCCCAGCGACGGCGGCAGCGGCGGCTCCGGAGGAGAGCCCCTGCCCCCAGCCATCCTCGAAGGCGGCTGGGATTGCGCCCTCACGCCCGCGCGCCACGAGGGCGGCGGGGCGCTCGCAGGCCTGCTCCTCGCGTTCGGGCTCGTTCTCCGCCGCCTGCGGCGCGCTCCCGCCACCGCGCGCTCTGCCGATCGCCCCAGGCGCGCAGCATGACCCAGCGCCTCGCCTCCCCTCACCTGCTCCCGTGCGCACGGCACGCTCCTCGTGAGTGTGCGGTGGACAACCGCTTGTTGCCACGCCGCGCGCGCCTCCGCTACGGTGATCGCGCCATGAGGTCCTCCTTCATCGCAATGACGGCCTCGATCGCGCTCACGATGCCCCTCGCGGGCACGGCGCGGGCGCAATCCGCCGGCGGGTTCGCGCTCAACCGGTTCGAGCCGGCGCCCGCAGGCGATGTCTTCTTCGGCGTCCCCTCGCCGGATGCGCCCGGACACCTCGAGCCGCGCGTCGCGCTGACGTTCGACGACGCGGTGCGGCCCGTCCGGCTTTACGACACCGACATCGCCGTCGTCAGCCATCAGGCCTTCTTGCGGCTCGACGCCTCCGTCAGCCTCTGGGACCACCTCCTGCTCACCGTCGAAGCGCCGCTCGCCGTCGTCCAGGCAGGAGATCGCCCGGCGCTGGCGGACATGCAGCTCCCCGAGCTCGACGCCCCGCAGCTCGGCGACCTGCGGTTCGGCGCGCGCGCGCGGGTCTACGGCGAGAACGCGAGCCCGCTGCAGGTCGGCCTCGGAGGATACGTGTTCGCGCCGACCGGCTCACCGGAGCAGTACACCGGCGAGGGCGCTGCCCGCGGCGCGTTCTACGCGAGCGCGGGCGGCCGCCTCGGGACGAGCACCGGCCTCCTCTGGAACGCGAGCGGCGGCGTCGCGCTCGGCAGCGACACCAGCCCGAGCCGGTTCACGTTCGGCGCCGGCGCGGCGGCCCTCCTCGTCGACGATCAGCTCCAGCTCGGCCCCGAGATCTACGGCAGCGCGCCGTTCACTAGGACCGTCGTCCTCTCCGGCACGCCGCCCCGCGAGGACGAGGCCCGTGTCCATCTCGAGGTCCTGCTCGGCGCCAAGCTGCGCGTGCTCGACGGGCTCACCTTCGGCGCCGCCGCAGGGTCCGGGCTGCTCGAGGCCATCGGCACACCCCAGCTGCGGATCGTCGGCCTCGTCGGCTGGACCCCGCTGCCGAGCCGTCCCACGGACGCGGAGGCCGATACCCCCGCTCCCGTCGGCGACAAGGACGACGACGGCATCCTCGACAACACCGACGCCTGCCCCGAGATCAAGGGCGAGCCCTCGGCAGACCCGTCCAGGGACGGCTGTCCGCCCTCGGACCGTGACGGCGACTCGGTCACCGACGCCGAGGATGCCTGTCCTGCCGTCGCAGGCGCCCAGAGCCCCGACCCGATCAAGAACGGTTGTCCGCCCGACGGCGACAGCGACGGAGTCGCCGACGCCGCCGACGCATGCCCGGCCAGCCCCGGCGACAAGCACCAGGATCCCCGCAGGAATGGCTGTCCGCCCGATCTGGACGGCGACGGCATCCTCGACGCGAACGACGCCTGTCCCAGGACACCCGGGCCCGGTAGCGCGGAACGCAAGCTGAACGGCTGCCCCGAAGACGCGGACGGCGACGGCATCACCGGCGTGGCCGACGCCTGCCCCCTGGAGCCCGGCCCGAAGAGCGACGACCCCAGCAGAAACGGGTGCCCGAAGTTCGTGCGGGTGACCAACGAGGAGATCGTGACCTCGGTCCCCGTGCAGTTCCAGCTCTACGGCAAGACGCGCTCCCAGACTGTGGCCCCCGTGTCCGACGAGCTCCTCTACGAGGTTCGCGACGTGCTGAGCCAGCACCCGGAGATCGAGATCGTCGAGGTGCAGGGACACACCGACGACAGCGGCACCCCGGAGTTCAACCAGATGCTCTCCGAGGAGCGCGCCCGCGCCGTCGTTGACTGGCTTGTCGCTGCCGGGGTGCCCAGGGAAAAGCTCGTCGCCAAGGGCTACAGCTACCGCCGGCCGCTCGGCGACAACCGCGAAAAGACAGGACGGCAGGAGAACCGCCGCGTCCAGTTCTTCATCGTCCGCCGCAAGCCTCTTTGACGCCGAACCGAGGGCGCAGCTCACGACGCGTACCGGGGCTTGCCCCCGGCGCCGGCCTTCAGAACGTGTACCGGAGGGTTGCCCCCGGCGCGGCCATCAGGGCGAAGTCGCCCATCACCGACTCGGCGGGATAGGTCGCGATCCCGTCGATGCCGGCCGGGATCGCCTTCGTGCCGTCCCAGGTCGGCTTGCGGAGCGCGAAGAGCAGCAGGATCTTCATGCCCGCGGAGAGCTCGAAACGCTCGCTCAGACGGAGGCCGACGCGGACCTCTGGCTCGAGGTAGAGGTATGCGGCCCACGGGAAATCGACCTGGGGAGCCGCATCGAACGTCGTCTGCGCCTGTTCGCCCTCCGCCGCCGCCGGCGTCCGCGACAGCTCGAACGTCCCCGCGCGCTCGTCCCGCACCTCCCCGAGGAGCGCGCCCGCGCCGATCCGGAAGAGAGCAGGAAAGCGCTCTCCGACGTGGTACCCCGCCGTGGCGCCGACGAGGAAGCCCTCGAGCCGCAGGGCGTCGTTCGCCGTGCCGGCGCTCGGCGCCGCGGCTCCGACGGGCACGACGCTCGCCGTCCGGTGTTCGAGGCTCTGGACGGCGAAGATCCCGCCGACCTCGAGCCCCACGCCGAACCCCGAGCCGAATTCGTAGCCTCCGTGGATCATCCCCAGCGCGCCCAGGCCGATCGAGCTCTCGCACGCCTTGCCGCACCCGCTCGCGAGATCGCCGCCGAAGGTGGGCGCGATGAGGAACGAGGCCGTCGCGTCGAGCGTGAGCTTGGGCGGCTTGCTCCAGACGTCCGCGCCCTCGTCCCGCTCGAGCGACACCCTCAGCTTCTGCCGCTCGCCCTTCTTCAGCGTCACCGACTGTGACTCAGCCAGATAGCCGTTGGCCCTGACCTCGACGCGATGCGTCCCCTGCTTGAGCCGGCCGATCCAAACGCCGTCGCCGACGTTCACCGAGTTGACCCAGACGCTCGCCCCGATGGGCACCGGCTCCACGTGCAGCACGGTATCGAGCTCCTCGGCCAGCAGGGACAGCGTGGTGAGCGACTGGGATTTGACCGACGCGCTCGCCGGCTGCGTCCCGAGCTTGCCCTCGCCGCGGAGCGTGACCTCGTGATCGCCGACGGACAGGATTCCGCTCCACGGCGCCTTCCCGACCACGACGCCGTCGATCGAGACGCTCACCGGCTTACCGCTGCTCTCGATGACGCGGAGGGAGCCGTACCGAGCGAGCCTGCGCAGCGTCACCTGCACATTCTTCGTCTGGCCGCCGGCCACGTCCACGCGGATCACGAAGGGGTCGTAGCCCTCCTTGAACACGCGGAGCATATGGTTGCCCGCCGCGACGCGCAGCGGCCGGATCGGCGGGTACTGCCCGCGATCCTGGCCGTCGATCGAGATCACCGCGCCGGTCTCGGCCCCGACGAGCTCGATGGTCCCGACGAGCGTCCGGAGCTCGGCGATCTGGCTCAGCGCTTCTTCCCGCTCCTCCGCGGACACCGGGAAGTCGCGCAGATAGGTCTCGAACATGTCGAGCGCCTCGTCGTAGCGCTGCAGCTTGCGCAGGGCGACGGCGGCGTTGTACGTGGCGATGCGCGTCGGGAAGAGCTTACGAGAGAGCAGGAGCTCGGAGAGCCCCGGGCTCCATGCCCCCTCGTTCAGCAGTGCGAAGCCCTTCTCGAAGTGCATCAGCGCCTCCTGGCGGACGGCTTCCGAGACGGGGACCTCGATCGCCTGGGCGCGAGCCGGCGTCGGCGCGGCCTCGGCGGGGGCGGACGGCGTCGGAGCGGGCTGCTCCGGCGCGGGCCGCGAGTCGGGCTGCGCGGACGACGACAGCGGCGCGAGCAGCACTGCGAGACACGTCGCCGTCGCGCACGGCCAGCGCCGGCGAGGCGCGCTCGCGCGGCCCCCAGAGTCCGCTGCGTGCCCATCGTCCTTCGGCCCGCTGCGTGCGGCCAGCGGCCGCCCAAGCTCACCTACCACCTTGGTTCGCCCCGCTCTCGTCCGTCGGAGTTCACTGCTTGAATTCGCTGGTGTCGTGCTTGAATTCCTGACGCCCTGCGGGGCGCGTGCCGTTCGGCGCCGAGCCGCTCGGCCTCGGCGCCGAAGCCGCCCCTCGAAGGGGGATCACAGGGAGCTCGATCTTTGCGGGGAGCGCCCCGCCCTCGGTGACGACGACGTCGACGGGAACCTCGTTTGCACCCTTGAACACGCGAACCTTGTACTGCTGGCCGAGCCGGCCGGAGAACTCGAGGACGCCGTTCCGCACGATCGCGCGCTCGCCGTCAACCTCCACGCTCGCGTCCTCGGGGATGATCACGACACGCACGTGCCGCGGCGCGAAGTCGCCCGGCGGAGGGCGGGTCTCGCGCGGCGCCTCCACGCTCGCGACGGGGGGCGCGATGGGAGGAGGCGCCACCTGGCTGGCCGACGCGGTCGGCGTCGGCGCCACGATCTCCGGCGTCGGGGTGGCCTCGCGCGTCGTGGCGAAGCGCTGCGCCGCGAACGCGCCGAGCCCCGCCAGGACGCCGACCCCTGCGATGCCAGCGAGGAGCGCAACCCCGAGCGAGGACCGGCCACGCCGCCCCGTGCCGCCCGGGCTCGACGCCGACAGCCCGCCCTGCGTACCTGCCGGCGGCATGGCCGGATAGGCCCCGCTCCGCAGCGCCGAGCTATCCACGGCGGGGTACCCGCCGCTCCGCAGCGCCGAGCTATCCACGGCGGGGTACCCGCCGCTCCGCAGCGCCGAGCTATCCACGGCGGGGTACCCGCCGCTGGCGGTCGAAGGAGACATCGCCATCGCCGCTTGCGGGTTACTCTGCCGCGCCTGCGGAATGCTCGCTCCGAGACGTGGGGCCATGTGGAGGCGATGGGCTTCCGTCAGCCGGCCGAGCATGTCCTCCTGAATGGCCCAGCCATAAGGCAGCATGGGCCGAATCGTGCTCAGCATCTCCTGGGCGCTCTGGAAGCGGCGCGCAGGGTCTTGCTCGAGGCAGCGGTGCACGACCGCCGCTATCTCCGGCGGAACCCAGGGCGCAAAGTTCTGCAGCGGCGGGACAGGCGTGGAACAGATCGCCAGGATGAGCTGCCCGAGGGCCCTGATGTCGTGATAAGGCGTACGACCTGAAAGCGCTTGATAGAGGACGGCGCCCAGCGACCAGATGTCGGTGCGGTGGTCGATCTCCCGCTGGCCAACCGCCTGCTCCGGCGACATGTAGAGCGGCGAGCCCACGAGGCTGCCTGTCTTGGTGAGATCGGCGCCTTCGGTCTCGTTGACCTGGTCCATCTTCACCTTGGCAATCCCGAAATCAAGCAGCTTGACGATGATCTCGCCCGCATCGCGCCGGGCGAGGAACAGGTTGTGCGGCTTGATATCGCGATGGACCACCCCCGCTTCGTGCGCCTTGATGAGCCCGAGACAGCAGTGCACGGCGATGCGCAGGGCGGCATCCGGAACGAGCGGCCCGGTGCGCAGCAGCAGGTGCTGCAAGTCCTCCCCGGAGAGGAACTCCATGGCGAGGAACGGGAGCTTGGTGTCGCGATCCACCCCGGCATCGAGCACCTGGGTGATGTGCTGCGTATCTATGGATCCGGCCGCACGCGCCTCACGCTGGAACCGCTGAACGACCTTCGGGTCGCGGGTCAAGTCCAGCGAGCTGATGACCTTGATGGCGCAGCGCCGACCGGTTGTGGTGTGCTCGGCCGCGTACACCGAGCCCATCGCTCCCTCCCCTAGGAGCTTGTCGATCCGGTACTTCCCGTCGATGATCGTGCCGATCACAAAGCTGCGGGCGACTGTAAGCGATCCCGCTCGGGAGGGCAACGTTCATCTGAAGCGTGAAGCGAGCGGAGTACAGCGTGTGCGACCGGAGTTCCAGTGCGGGCACCTCCGCGGCTGACTCGGCCGAGGCGTCCTGAGAAAGAGCTGCAAAGTCATAGGGTTGGGTGGGGTTGGCGTGGTGGCGGCATCGGGTTACGTCCGGGCTGCCGTGCCATCAGCGGCAGCAACGGTACCGAGCTGGCCGTTCTGTTTCGTCTCGGAGTCCGCTACGCCAGGCCAGGTCTGCCGCCGCTGTGCCACAGCGCGATCGCGCACCACGGCGGCCTCGGCGCCCAGCGCCGTCAGCCCATCCGTGGCGCAACGGGCGCCGCGCAGGTGATTTCGGCGTTCTCGTTGCGGCGGCCCAGCGTCCCGCTGCTCGTGGGCGCCACGCTCGGCGCTCGGCACCGGACGTGCGTGAGCAGTATTGCCAACGCCGACCAGTACCGGTACATACAGCTGTCTACCGCGTGGAGGGGTTGCATGATGGATGGCACGCTCAGCCACGTGATCCTTGCGGGCAGCGGCCTGCCCGGCGACGTCCGGGTCCAGTCCTACGAGGCGCACGAGGCGGTGTCGCTGCCGTACGCTGTCCACATTGAGCTCGCGACCAGCGACCCGTCGTTCCGCGTCGACGAGTGCCTCCAGCGCCGGATGGTGCTCGAGGTCGGGGACGGACAGGGGGGCGTCCGATACTACGACGGCCTCCCGGACCACGTCGGCTTCCTCGCGTACCGAGGCGACGAGTTCTTCTTCCACATGCGACTTCGCCCCGCCTTGGCCGCGCTCGAGCACCGCGAGGGATCGCGCATCTTCCAGGACAAGACCCCGGTCGACGTCGTCAAGACCATCCTGGCCGAGGCCGGCATCGACACGGACGTGGAATGGCGGCTCCAGCAGACCTACGCCCCGCGCGAGTTTCTCTGCCAGTACTGCGAGACGGAGATGAACTTCGTCCACCGCATTCTCGAGGACGAGGGCATCTTCTACTTCTTTCTCCACTCGCCCGACGGTCACAAGCTCGTCTTCTGCGACGACCCGGCCGCCTTCGCGCAGGAAGAGGGCACCCCGCCCGTCGTGCTCGCGCCGCGCCAGGGCGGCGTCGCGGGGACGCAGCCCCTCATCGAATTCCGCCGCGAGAAGACGCTGCGCGCTACCGAGGTGGTGCTGCGCGACTACGACTTCGAGAAGCCCGAGCTACCCCCTACGGCGACGACCCCCGCACCAGGTCCGTGGTCCATCCGCCACTTCCAGTACCCGGGCGGCTTCACCTCGAGCGCCGAGGGATCGCGCCGGTCGCGGGGGCGCATCAGCTCGCTGCGCGGCGACGTGGACGTCTACCGCGGGAGGAGCCGCGCGGCAGGCCTCCTCTGCGGCGCGCCGATGACGGTCGAGGGGGCCAACGAGCCGTTCCTGAACGGCGAGTTCGTCGCGGTGGAGCTGCGATCGCGAGGTCGCAGCGGCGAGGATGCGTGCGAGAACGAGTTCGCCGCCATCCCCAAGGGCACGCCCTTCGCCGCGCCCCTGCGGGCGAAGAAGCCCAGGATCCGCGGCATCCAGACGGCCGTCGTGACGGGCCCCGCGAACGAGCCCCAGTCGATCCACGTTGACAAGTACGGGCGCGTCAAGGTGCGCTTCCTCTGGGATCGCTCCGGCAAGCAGGACGACACGTCGAGCTGCTGGCTGCGCGTCTCACAGCTCGGCCTCGGCGGCTCGATGGTGCTGCCGCGCGTGGGCTGGGAGGTCTCGGTCGCATTCCTCAACGGCGATCCCGATCGGCCCATCGTCCTGGGTCGTGCCTACAACGCCGAGACCCCCCCGCCCTACGCCCAGCCCGGCGCCGCGGCCGATTCCTCGCTGAAGAGCATGGCGACCCCGGGCGGCGCCGGACACAACGAGATCAAGATGAGCGACACCGCAGGCAAGCAGGGGATGTCGATCTCGTCGCAGAAGGACCTCAACATCTCGTCCGGCAACGACAAGAACGAGACCGTCGCTGTGAACGAGGATCACAGCGTAGGCGGCAACTACAAGCTGACCGTCGGATCGAGCGAGACGACCTCCGTGTCGGCGAACCAGTCGATCGACGTCGGCAACGCGCTTCAGGTCAAGGTGACGGGCGCGCAGAGCATCTCGGTCGGGGGCAACGAGCAGGCGCACGCAAAGGCCGATTACGTCGAGAAGGTAGGAGGCACCCGCGACTACAGCGTGGGGGGCAACCAGATCACCATCTCATGCGGCGTCCGCCAGAACATCACGGGGGCCTTCACGCGCGACGTCGGCGCGGTGCAGGCCAACGTCTCGCTCGCATCGATCGACGACAACATGCTGTCGACATTCGATGAGACGGTCGGCGCGGTGACCGTGCAGCTCGTGAGGGGCGTCGCCGTCGAGAGCGTCGCCACGACCAAGGACCAGACCTCGACCGCGGCCGAGCTCCACGTCGTGCCCGCGCTGTCGACATCGGCGAAGGGGGTGAAGCAGCTCATCGGCGGCGTGCACCTGCGGAAAATCGGCGGCGATTTCGTGGTGCAAGCGCCGAGGATCGTCCTCGGCGGCGGCGTCGGCAAGTTCAACGCCGGCGGCAGCTCGGTAAACCTCAACGGCGGTCCGGTGGTCCTCAAAGGGTCGAAAATCGCGATCGAGGCGGGCGCGATCGTCAAGCTAGCGTCGGACCTCAAGATCGGCTGAGGGGAGCGGGACGATGACAAGTCTGGTCGATCTCGAGCACGAGCTCACCGTCGACGGCGCGGGGTACCACGTCCTGTGGATCGAGGCGCGCGAGCCGCTCGACGACATCGGGGTGGTGCGCTGCGAGATCACCGACCACACGGGCGGCCCGGATCCGGCGGCGCTCGTGGGGAAGATGCTGGTGATCACGCTGTCCCGCCCGGGCGGGGAGCAGGAGCGGAAGCTGGTAGGCTACGTGGTCGAGGCCGAGAGCACCACGTCCCGAGGCGACGAGGAGACAGGGGTCCGCGTCACCGCGCGGCCGCGGCTCTTCCGTCTCACCCAGCGCAGCGACTGCCGCATCTTCCAGGACATGCCGGCGCCGGAGATCGTGAAGAAGGTCCTCGAGGGCGCCGGTATCCCCGCAGATTCCCAGCGGTGGCAGCTCGCGGGCACCTACCCGAAGCGCGCCTATACGGCGCAGTACCGCGAGACCGACTTCGAGTTCATCCGCCGCCTCCTGTCCGAGGAGGGGATCGCGTTCGCCGTCAACTCGAGCTCCGGGGCCGACGTGGTCGAGCTCTTCGACACGGATCTCGGCGATATCGACGGCGACAAGACGATCCCCCACCGCCCCGGCGACGGCCTGAGCGCGCCCGGCGACGCGGTCGGAGCGATCTCTTGCGAGACGTCGACTACACCGGGCAAGGTGCACCTGCGCGACTACGACTTCGAGCACCCGCGTGTCAAGCTCGACGCGAAGGCGGAGGGCGACGACGACTCCGAAAGAGCGCTGGAGGTCTATCACTACCCCGGTCGCTTCAAGGTCCCTGCCGCGGGTGATCACCTCGCGGAGGTGCTCCTTCAGTCGCTCCGGGCGCGCCGGGAGACCGTCTCCGCGTCAACGAACACCCTCCGGCTCCAGGCCGGCCGCAGGTTCGCGCTGGAAGACCACCCGTATGCGCCGCTCAACCGCGAGTACCTGGTCATCGAGGTCGGCGTGGCCCTGGACCTGCGGAGCAACCTGCACCAGCGACACGGCGAGCTCGCTGAGCGGGTGCGCCTCTCGTTCGTCGCGACCCCGGCCGCGACGAGGTACCGACCGCCGCGCGCGCCGCGCGCCGTGGCCGCGCCCGGGGCCCAGGTCGCGGTGACGACGGGGCCGGCGGGCAAGGAGATCCACACCGACGCGCACGGCCGCGTGAAGGTGCTCTTCCCGTGGGACCGCCTCGGCAAGCCCGACGACTCCTCGAGCCTGTGGATTCGCACCTGTCAGATCCCGCTCGGGGGAGGCATGCTGACGCCGCGCGTGGGCTGGGAGGTTTACCTCAACTTCACCGGCGGAGATCCCGACCTGCCGTTCGTCTTCGGCCGCATGTACAACGGCAAGACGCCGCCCCCCTACCCGCTCCCGCAACACAAGACGCGCACGGCCTTCCAGACGGCGACCACGCCGGGGGGAGGCTCGAGCAACGAGATCCGGATGGACGACAAGGCGGGCTCGGAGGAGATGTTCATCAACGCCTCCAAGGACGCCGCCGTGTCCGCAGCAAACAACGCCACGGAGAGCGTCGGCAACAACGAGACCCGGTCCATCGGCGCCAACCACACGCTCTCCGTGACCGACAGCATGTCGGCTCACGTCGGAGCGGACCAGGCGCTCTCGGTCGGCGCGGACCAGAAGGTCAACGTCTCGACCTTCATGGTCGACGACGTGGGCAGCCACGCGCTCTCGATCGGCGGCAACCGTGACCTCAAGGCGGGCGGCGATCACAAGCGCACGGTTACCGGTGCGTCGACGCTGAGCATCGGGGGCATGCAGGTGGATCTCGTCGCCGGATCGGCCGACGAGAACGGACTGGCCACGATGCGCGACAAGGTCGGCGCGGCGCTGGTCGAGCTCACGGCGTCGGGCCGCACGGTCACCGTAAAGGAGAGCCGGAAGGAGACGGTGGGCGCGGCCAAGGTGATCCTCAGCGGAGGCGGGCGGGCGGTGCAGGTCGGGACGGGTCTCAAGCAGAAGGTCGTGGGCGCGGTGCTCAACAAGATCGGCGGCGGCCGCGCAGACACCAGCGAGGGCGACTTCCTCGAGGTCGCGGGCGGAGCGCAGCTCATCAAGGCGACCAACGTCGTCTTTCACGCGGACCAGCTCCTCAGCGTGGTCATGGGCGCCTCGACGATCACGCTGACGCCCGCGTCCGTGTCGATCGCGGGCGCCAAGATCACGCTCGACGGCGAGTGCGACGAGATGGCCCTCCTCGTGACGGACAACTGACATGGAGAACCGGTCGCTCACGGTCGTCTTCCAGGCCGGCCCCCTCGCTTCGTCGCACGTGGTCGGCTTCCGCCTCGAGCGCCGCCTCGGGCTCGTCACCGCGGCCGATATCGAGGTGCGATCGGCCGTCTATGCGGAGCCGGACGATCTCCTTGGGTCACCGGCGCGCCTCGCGTTCGGTCGCGACGAGGTCGAGCACGAGCTCTCTGGCGTGGTGATGAGCGTCGCCATGGTCGCGTCGCCTGAGGACGGGGTCCGCTCCGAGCTCGTCTATCGCGTGCGCGTGACGTCGATGCTCGGGCTCCTGGAGCGGCAGTTCGATTGCCGCATCTTCCAGGACATGGACGTGAAGGAGATCGTCTCCACCGTCCTGCGGGACCACGGCATCGACGACGAGCTCCAGTCGTGGCGGCTCGTCGCGAGCTACCCGAAGCGGGAACACTGCGTCCAGTACAACGAGAGCGCGCTCGCGTTCGTCTCGAGGCTCCTCGAGCAGGAAGGCATTTATTTCTTCTCGGACAGCGGCGACGGCGGCGAGATCCTTGTGTTCGAGGACGACAGCACGTTGAGCGATCCACTCCCGGGCGAAAAGCGGCTCTCCTACCGCTACGGCGCAGGCCTCGAGGCGAGCGACGGCGCGGTCGGCGTCATCACCCAGCGGCACCGCACGGCCACGGGCAAGGTCACGCTCCGCGACTACGACTTCAAGAAACCCACCACGGATCTCACCGTCACTGCGACGGCTGACAGGGACGCCGATCTTGAGAGCTACGATTACCCCGGCCTGTATACGAAGGCGAGCGAGGGGACGCGGCTCGCCGAGGTCCGTCTCCAGGCCATGCAGGCCGAGCGGGTGACGCTCGCGCTCGAGGCCGGCTGCCTGCGCCTCGCCCCGGGCCGCTGGATCGAGCTGTGCGAGACGACGAATGATCTCGACGGCGACTATTTCATTACCGGCACCGTGCACGAGCTCCAGCGCGGCGTGTACCGGGTCCGCGCCACGGCGATCCCCAAGGCGGTGAAATACCACACCCCGCAGCGTACCCCGGCGCCGCGCATCGACGGCCCGCAGACGGCCGAGGTGGTCGCCCCGAATGGCTCGCCCGCTGAGGAGATCCACACCGACCAGCACGGTCGCTGCAAGGTCCGGTTCCACTGGGACCGGTACGGAAAGCGGGACGCCAGCGCATCGAGCTGGATCCGCGTCGCGCAGCCCCAGACGAGCGGGTCGATGGTCCTGCCGCGCGTCGGGTGGGAGGTCATCGTGGAGTTCCTCGAGGGCAACCCCGACCGGCCCATCGTGACGGGTCGCGTCTTCAACGGCCGCTTCATGCCGCCGTACGCGCTGCCCGAGGGCAAGTCCCGGACGGCGATCAAGACGGCCTCCTCGCCGGGCGGCGGCGGCTCGAGCGAGATCCGCCTGGAGGACAAGGCAGGCAGCGAGGAGATCAAGATCCACGCGCAGAAGGACACGACGATCGCGACCGGGAATAACAAGACGAAGTCGACGGGCGCCCACGAGAGCAAGCACGTCGAGGTCAACGCGAAGCTCACGGTCGGCGGCGACCAGACGGTCAAGATCACGAACGGTTACCAAAACACCGTGCTCGCCTCGCAGGACGTGTCGGTCGGCGGCAACCGCACGGTCGAGGTGAACGCCGTGTACGGTCTCACGTCGGCGGGCGCGAGCGAGACCTCCGTCGGCGGCAACCAGATGGAGATGGACGGCGACCCCATCCAGGCGATGCTCTCGCTCGCCCAGCAGGCCGTGGTCGCGGCGGCCAAGGCGGAGGCGGCGAGAGCGCTCCAGCAGCTCGATCAGGCCGTCTCGTCGAAGGTCAGCCAGCTGATGGGCGCCGTCGGAGGCTTGCAGGGCACGGCCGGCCAGATCGGCGCGTCGATGGATGCGGTCAGCCGGGGCAACCTCGGCGCCGCGTCGGGAGCGCTGAGCGCGGCGTCGAGGTTGCCGACCCCGGCCGCCTTCGGGGCGTCGCTTGCCGGTGGAGGCGGCGGAGCTGCTGGCGGCGGGCTCTCCGCGTTCTCGACGGCGAGCCTCCAGGTTGGGCTCAACTCGGTGGTCCGCGGCGCCCTCGACCGAGGCAAAGCCGAGCTGGGGGAGGCGCTGGGGCTCGAAGGCGCCGGCGGCGGCGGGGCCTCAGCAGCGAATGAGGCGGGCCCCGAAGGCGCTGTGGCCGGCAATTCCGCGAGCGACAGTGCCACCGGACCGGGCCACGCCGTCAACGTCTGCTCGTCCACCCACGACGAGAAGGTCGGGAGCATCAAGGCGACCATCGCCGCGGCGGGGATCCACACCACCATCAAGGGCGCCCGTACGCAGGACATCGGCGCGGCGCGCGTCGAGCTGGTCGGCGGAACGCGGGCCGAGTCATGCCTCGCCGACAAGACCGAGAAGGCCATGGGCCTCGTCGTGCTCAGCAAGGGGCCGGAGACGGAGAACGTCGGCGGCAGCCGGTCGACGATGGTAGGCGGCGCGATCCTCGAGAAGATCGGCGGATCGAGCACCGTGCTGGCCACCGGCAAGGCCATGTTCGTCGGCGCGTTCCACAAGGTGGATGCCTCGACCGCCATCGTGCTCAAGTGCGGAGAGAGCGAGGTGGTCATCGACGGCGGCGGCATCGCGATCAAGGCGGCCGCGGTCACCATCACCGCGCCGAACGTCACGCTGAC
Source organism: Sorangium sp. So ce185 (assembly GCF_051526825.1). Lineage (NCBI taxonomy): Bacteria > Pseudomonadati > Myxococcota > Polyangiales > Polyangiaceae > Sorangium > Sorangium sp. So ce185. The sequence continues at coordinate 6,826,962 of NZ_CP150316.1, forward strand.
GAAATCGGTCTCCGAGGCGTAGGGGCTGCCATGGACGCGCCCATCCTCAACAACAAGACCGAATTCGTCGCTAGGCCGGTGCTGCTCCTGGCGAAAGACGGCGAGCGCTTGGTCCTGATCGTCAAGGCGACGTTCACCTCAGTGCGCGGGAAGAGCGCGCTCGAGCTCTCGCCGCGGGCCGAGCGGCGCGGGATTCGCGGAGCGGACGTGCCGTGGGGCGAGCCCGAGAGAAGCAGCATCAAGTATCCGTCGGATCTCTGCATCACCAAGCCCGGGACCGACGTGATCGTGGTGGCTGCAGCCCACGCTCCGGGCGGAAAGGCCGTGCCGTCGTTCGATGCCGGGGTGCGCGTCGGGCGGCTAGAGAAGACGATCCGGGTGTTCGGCCCCCGTGTCTGGGAGGCCAACGGAGCAGGTCTGTCCGCGGCTCGCCGCACGACGGGCATCGAAGTGCGGTACGATTACGCGTGGGGCGGGATCGACGTGAGCGATCCCGCGAGAGCCGTCGAGGAGTCGCGCAACCCCGTGGGTATGGGGATCGCGCGAGATCCATCCTCACTGACGCACAAGCCCGCTCCGCTCATCGAAGATCCGCTGCACCCGATCGGCTCGGTGCAAACGCGACCGCCTCCGGCCGGCCTCGGAGCGATCGGGCGACATTGGGAGCCGAGGCGCCGCTTCCTCGGAACCCATGACGCGCGCTGGCGCGAAGAACGCGCGCCGCTCCTGCCCCTCGATCACGACGACCGGGCTAATCTCTGTGCATCGCCGGGGCTCACGGCGATCCCGCCCCTCGCCGGAGGAGAGGACGTGGCGCTCCTGAACCTCACCCCTGGCGGCGGCACGCTGAGATTTCGCCTGCCGAAGATCCGGATCTTCGCGAGCCTGCTCGCCACGGGGCGTGAACCGCAGACGCTGGCGCCCTATCTCGATACGGTCGTGCTCGATACGGTCGGCGTGCCAGGTGTAATATCGGGGGATCCGGGTGGTGTTTCGGCTCCCTCCGCCCCAAACCCCGAGAGCGCCGAGGTCGTGGTGGAGCTGGTCTGGCGGGCCGCGTTCCATCCGCCGCGCCGGATGAAGGACGCGAAGATCGTCTTGACCGAAGAGGAGGTCGCGTGAGCGTCGCCGTGGCGAAGGTCGGCGCGAAGACAGCGGTGGGCCTGAACGCCCAGCAAACAGGGTTCTTGCTGCGGGCGGGGTTTCCAGCAATGGCCGAGGCGCCGCTCGCGAATGCGGCGGGCGAGGCGATCACGATGGCGTTCGTGCCGACCTTCGACGGACGGCTGGTGGGCGCCGAGCGGCTCGCCGCGTTGGCGCGGGCGCCGTTCGAGGAGGCCGTCGCGCCGATCCGAGAGGTCGCGGCGGAGGTCCATGTCGCGATCGACGAAAGGTGCGAGGACGGCGAGGTGAGTATCGCTTTGCTCGAAGCGATGGTGAAGCGCGCGATGCCGGCGGCGAGCGTGCGTGTCGAGGCGGGTGGAGAGGCGGCGCCGGGGGGGCTCCTGCCGGCCGCGATCCGCGCGCTAGAGACGCACCAGGCGAACGCCGTGGTGATTGGCGGCGTGCACAGCGATTATGATCCTCGATCGATCGCCGCGCTCGATGCGAGCGGACGGCTGTTTTCTCGCGACAACCTCGATGCGCGCATTCCGGGCGAGGCCGCCGCGTTCTTCGTGCTGATGCGCGCGGGGGACGCGGCCCGCTATCAGCTCACGCCCGTCGCGCGCGTGCTCGGTGTGGGCACGGGCCGAGAGCGCGCGAGGCCCGACAACGACGCGCCGGCGTATGAGGCGCTCGGGATGACGGCCGCGGTCAAGCAGGCCACGGCCCCACTCGCCGGAGATGGGCGCACGGCGGGGTGGATCATGACCGACTTGACCGGCGAGATGCGGCGGCTGTACGAGTGGGAGAGCGTGTTCGTGCGCGCGCAGAAGGTGCTTGGAAGGCCGTATCTCATCGAGTCGCCTGCGCAGCGGATCGGTTATCTGGGCGCGGCAGCGATACCGCTCTTCGTGGCGATGGCGGCGACGGCGTGGCGCCACGGATACGCGCCCTCGCCGATCGCGCTGGCCACGGCGGGGAACGACGGCGGGGACCGGGCGGCGGTGGTCCTGGGCAAGGCTTGAAAGGGCGCGAGGAGAGGAGGCGCGGCGATGGGTGTCACGGCCGTCATGATGGATTGTATCACGGAGAAATCCGGTCACACGATGACCCCGTGCGCCGTAAGCGTATGCACGACGCCGGCGGCGCCGAGCCCCATCCCGGTCCCCTATCCGGTGGTGGCGAACTCCACGGAAGGGGTGAAGGACGCCCCGGTGCGCACCAAGATGGGCGGCGCGAAGATCGTCACGGTGGGGTCCTGCTTCAAGGCATGCCACGGAAACGAGCCCGGGACGATGAAGGAGGTCGTGAGCCTGAACACAGGCGGTCCGGCATTCATCGTGATGGGGGCGCCGATCGTGCTCGTGGAGCTCGGGATGGTGGGGATCACTGGGAGCCCCGGGTTCCTCAACAAGGGAGGGGGGTGAGCGATGGCGACCTCACCTGCGCCGGACGCGGCGGCCCCGCCGGGGATGTGCCCAGGGATCGCGGTCCTTGGGGGCGGCGGCGGCAGCGGTGACGGGGGTGGAGATGGCAGCGGTGGCCAGGACGGCACCAACGGCAACGGCAACGGCAACGGGGGGAACGGCAGCGGCGACAGCAAGAACGGCGGCGAGGGCTGCGGCGATCCCATTTGCCCCATCACGGGCAGGATGTTCCTTGACATCCTCGACTTCGCCTTCGGAGGTCCCTCGCCCCTGCGCTGGCAACGCCACTACAGCTCACGCCAGTCGTCCATGCCCGGCGAACTTGGACATGGATGGGCGCACGCTTATGGCTGGCGCATTCGCGATTCGCGGCGGCAGACGACGGAGCTCTTCGACGATCAGAATCGGCTCCAAGCGTTCCCCAAGATCCCGCAGACGATGGAGGGCGTCAAGAACGCGATCGGATGGACGCTCTTCCGCGAGGGGCAGGGTTTTATGCTTCTGACGCCGGACCGCACGCGGCGCATGTTCGGCCCCGCATGCTCCGACGGATATCATTATTTGCAGTCGGTGTCGGACAAAAACGGCAACGCGATCCGCATCGAGCGCGACGCGCGTGGGGTGATGACGCGCGTGTGGGACTCCGCGGGGCGGCCTTATCATATCGAGGTAGACGGGCGGCGCCGTATCACCCGTATCCTCGTGGCGATCGATCCGGCATATCAGGGCTGGATGGAGGTCGCGAGGTACAGCTACGACGATGACGGCGACCTAATCGAATTCTGCGACGCGGAGGGGTTCCGGTGGAATTACGCTTATCAGGACCATCTGATGATCGAGCACCGCATACCAACGGGGCTCAGCTACTGTTATCGATACGACGGCGTGACGGAGGACGCTTATTGCGTCGAGTCCTGGGGTGAATACATCGGCGCCACAGATCCTGCCCTCGAGTTGCCCCTTCCACTTCGCCCCGCCGGCGTGGACCGGCGCAAGATCAAGGGGATTCTACAAGTAACCATAGATTTCGCCAAAAACGACCGGTATTGCGAGGTCAAAAATGGCCTCAGCGGCGTGGTCGCTTATCTCGGCGATAAACAAGGCCGGGTCAGGAAGCGCGTCGACGCGGCGGGGGGGATCTCGGAGTATATCTACGATCCAGATACCGGAGACCTCATCGCGGAGACGCAGCCGGACGGATCGACCCGAGTGCCTTCGCCGACCGGCCCGGCCGTTGAAGGGTTTTTGTCGAGCGATGGCGCGAAGGTCTCGAAGTTCTACGACGAGCGAAAGCGCGAGGTGACCTTCCAGGAGGATTTCGGCGCGGTCGTGCGCCGCACTTTCGATATTCGTGGCAATACCACGTTTGTCCTTCATGCCGATGGCACCACGGAGGAGTTCGCCTCGGACGCTCGGGGGCTCCTGCTCCACAGCGTCGATCGCCTCGGCGTCTCGACGCATTATGAGCACGACGCGATGGGCAACCTGATCCTCCTGCAGCGAACGGGCATGGGCCCCGAGCGAATGGAGTACGATTACCTCGGCCGCAAGATCGCGCATGTCGATCACCTCGGGGGCCGCACCGAGTGGGTCTGGGATCGGCGAAATGAGGTCATCGAGAAGCGGTATCCTGGCGGAGGCTCCACGACCTGGGTCCGCGATGGTCTGCGTTACGCGACCATGACGAACCACAACGGCCAGGTCACGCGTGTCACGTACGGTGGTCTGCACTGGCCCATCAGGATCGAGAATCCGGACGGCACGACGCTCGAGTATCGCTACGACGTCATGGGAAACGTCGTCTCGATACGGAATGGCCGTGGGGATGTCTGCCGGCAAACGTACGATTACGCAAGCCGCCTCGTTGAGATCGAGACGTTCCAGGGATTCAAGCATACGTATGCGTACGATGTCGCCGGTGAAATCGTGCGGCGGCGCGGGCCCACTGGCGATGAGGTTCGCGAGTTCGACAGCGACGGCAAGCTCAAGAAGATCGAACTCCCGGACGAGGTGATTTCGCTCGAGTACGACCTCAAAAATAGGACCGTTTCCATCGACAACGGCGCAAACGGCGCCCCGCTCGTGCGCGAATACAACGCAGCCCGAAATGTGCAGCGCGAGGTGGCCGGCATCCACCAGCTTCACGTCCAGTGGCACGGCGGCAACGCCGACTCGTTCGTGGGCGACGTTGGCCTTCCGGTCCGGCGCACGCGCGGGAAGACGGGTGAGCTCGAGACGATCGAGGCGGGCGACATCGCGACTATTTTCATCGAGCCCGAGGACAAGGATGGGCAGGTCCTCTACCTCGGCGATCGGCTCGTCCTGCGCCGCACGTTTACGAAGAACGGCCAGCTCGCCGGCACGTGGCTTGCGCGGAGGGATGACGCCTTGCAGCGGGAGCAGCGGGCCACGCAGGCCGATCCTGGGTTGATCTCCTGGGCGACCTACTTCTGGCGCGACGATTATCTGGTGAGCGAGTATCATTCGAATGGCCGCTCGGTCGAATACGACATCGCTCCGGGTGGGCGTATCCAGCGGCGGCGCGTCCTCGACAAAGGGCAGGTCGTCGAGGAGGAGAACCTTCGATTCGACGGAGCCGGGACGCCCCTCATGGCGGGAGCGCTCTACGATTCTCTCGGTCGACCCATCGAGATCGGCGGCGAGATCATCGAATATGATGCCGCGGGGCGCATGTGCCGTCGCGGCGACAAGAAGCTCCGGTGGAGCGCGGCCGGGGAGCTTCTGGAGGTCGAGTCGCACGACCAGCTCGTCCGTTTTCGTTACGACGCGCTCGGGCGTCGCATCGCCAAGCGGGTGTACCGGCAAAACGAGGTCGTCCGGGACATCTCCTACCAGTGGATGAACAACTGCGTCCTCCACGAGGTGGACCACACGGCGCAGTGGACCCGCACCTACCTCCGCGATGACAGATCCTTCGCACCGCTCGGGCACGTGGATAGCCATGGGTCCGAGATCGATGTCTGTTATTACCTGAGAAACCCCATCGGGTTCCCCTCGGGCGCCGTCGATCCCGGGGGCGACATGGTTTGGCAGGCCGAGCCCACGCTTTATGGTTTGCCCAGACCGAGCGTCTCGAAGGCGTTCGTCGACGCGCGGTTCCCCAACCAGCACGCCGATCCGGACGTCGGTCTCGTCTACAACCATCGCCGCTGGTTCGATCCCGCGACGGGGCTCTTCATCAGCCCGGATCCGCTGCTGCTCGATGGCAACCTCCATCCGCTCGAGTACGTGCGAAACCCGACGATTGAGTGTGATCCCTCAGGGCTCGCTCCGATAATCAACGGGCTGGACCACGGCCGTACGAGCACGGACCTTTGCAGGCCTGGGCCGAATGCCACGATCGGAACGGCGCAGATACCGGGGTTCATCGACGCCGGAAGGAACGCGATGGATCGGAATTTCTCGCCCGACACCCATCGCGCCATCGACAACGCAGGGTTCAAATACGGATGCCATAGCTGCGGGAGCAAGGATCCCGATCCCGAAAAGACTGGAAAATATAAACACTTCATCCCTGACCATCAACCGCCGATCAGCCAATCGAAGGCGAACGGAGGCAACCCGCCCGCGGGCAGCGTCATGCTCTACCCTCACTGTGGGCGGTGTAGCATTGCGCAGAGAGACCAGCAGAATAAGCTCTACTGGGACCCACCCACCAACGCAGCCGCAGGTGCGACGCAGCAAGCCGCCAACCAAGCGGCCCCGACGCCCTTCCCGGTGCCGTCCAGAGCGGAGATGCAAATTCAGTACAACAATATCCAAGCAAGTGCTACGACGACGCCCCACAACGGGTGGCCAGCCAATTTCTGAGGGAGGACTAGACGGATGAACGAGCTCGACGAGAAGGGGAGACCCGCGTGGCTTTCGGCGCTTCCCGAGCCGCTCCGCGCGCAGCACAAGGAGATGGTCGAGGCGATCCAGGCGAACGGCCTTGGCAAGCACCTCTCTGCAATCGAGGCCCTCTTGCGGCCGGGGATCGATCTCCTGGTGACGAGGGCAAATCCCGCCGATGTGAAGGGGGTCGTGTCGCGGATCGGCGGCGAGCCGGACCTCCCCCCTGGACAGCCGTGGCCGATGTGGAAGACGGCACCGCTCACGTTCGTCGGGCAGGTCGTCATCACGGACGAGGTCAAGGCGCTCGACCTGGAAGGTCTTCTCCCGAGCGAGGGCGTCTTGTCGTTCTTCGCGCACCTCGCATCGCCCGAATACGGCGAATACTGTGCCGTTCTGTACTTCCCGATTACCAAGGACCTCGTTCGCACGGCTCCCCCAGGACCCATGTTCGTCCTGAAACGCATGGGTCTCATCCAGCCGAGAGGTCGGCTCACGATCCCTCCGGGCCGCGCGCCCATCATCTCAACGTTGGACCTAAACATTGACGAAAGTGACGCTTATCATGACGCGGTGTGGCTAGCCTTGAAGCCCAGCGCCCCGTACCACAGCCTCCTCGGGTGGCCCAGCGCAGCCACGTACCACGACGAGCAGGGGCGGTGCTTCGTCGCGCAATTCGATTCGGACGATACGATCGATCTGGAAATGGGCGACGTGGAGACATTGCGGATCTATATCGATGGAGACGTCGTGAACGCGTCGACGGTGCAGACGGCGGCCTCGACGTTCAGCGAGGCTTGAGCCCGAGATGGACCTTGACGTCGAGCTCGGTCGAGCCTCCGTGGTCCGATGCGGCTGCTGCGGAAAACGGGCTCACGTCCTTCGCGGGTTCGTCTCTAAGGACGGCAGAGCCCACGCGGTGTACATGGCCGGCTACACGGAAAAACACCCGGAGAAAGAGGGGACCCTACTGGTCTCGATCGGCAATTGGACGAACGGATCGAAGCCCGAGGACCGGACGTCCGTCGTCATGAAGGTCCGGAAGCGCAAGGGCAAATGGCAGGTGATGGTCGTCGGTCAGGAGGGCAATCCGTGGAATGACGTCGCGGTGTTCGGCCCGATCGAAACGCGCTCTTCAGCGCTCGCGCGGGCCGATATCCAGGACTATTTCCACGTCGTCGATCACGTGCTCGAAGTCGACAAACGGTTCACGCAGCTCTTCAGGTAAAGTCCGAGGCCCCCTTCAAGGGCGCAGCCTGCTCCACGCCTCGGGCGTCGTCATCGACGCGCCGACGAGCCTCTTCCACGCCCTCATGCACTCCAAGCGCTCGATCGCCGCGCCGGCAGTGAGCTTCGCGTCATCGTTTTCCGAATCCAGGATCTGAATCGAAGACTGGCCAGCTCGCCGGGGACAGCGAGGAGCGGTCCGCCGTTGGAGATGACCCACTCGATCGATGCCATGGCGAGCATGATGCTCCCTCGGTGCGGTGCTCTCAGAAGAAGGGCATCACCGCGCGACGGGGTGAGACCACTCGCCCGGCACCGAGTTCGCGGCCCTCACGATCCCCGCCCACGCCTGGAGGCACTGCTCCTGGGTCACCACGAAATCATGGGGATCGAACCGGGTGAGCTTCCCCGTCCGCGCCGCGAGCTCGCGGTGCAGGCGGCGCCGGTCGCCCGGTGGGAGCGGGAGCTGATCGAGCTCGTAGAGCGATACCGACGGCGAGTACGCCTGCCCGCGGCGAAGCCGCGTCTTCGGGTCGACCTCGCGCCTGTGCTCGGCCCAGTACGCGCGCCATTTCTGCGGATCGGCGGAGGGCACCTCGAGCTTCTCCTTGGAACCCGGCGGCGGCAAGAAGCGGGGATCACTCACGATGCCGGCGAGCGGCCGGCGCGGCGGCCGCGCCTCAGGATCTGGATCGCGGACCGGCGGATCCTCGATCGCCTCGGGCGGCACGTGGATGCTCTCGATGAGCTTCGCGCCGAGCAACCGATCGAGCGCAGCGCCGGCGGTGAGCTTCACCTCGTCGTCGCCCGCCTCGAGCATGCGGATCAGGGCCGGCACCGCGTCGACAAGCCCTGACCAACCGACGGCCTCAATGGCGGCCGGGGTCGGCGATGCCTGCATCCGCGCAAGCAGCCAGCGTGCGTCATTCTCGTCGGCGACGATCGCTAGCCGAATGAGCGCCCGATCCCCGAGCGCTCCTTGCGCCGCCGTGCGTGCTGCCGCCGCTGCCTGCCGATGGGCGGCGGTCACCATGGAATCGAGCGCCGACGCTTGCAGTTGAAGATCAGAGTGCGCGAGAGCGCGCTCGAGGACACGCCCGAGATCCCGATGGCGGGCAGCAGCGAGCGCGGGCAGCGCGAGCGCGAGGACGCGCGGATCCTCCTCATCCGCCAGCTCGGTAAGCTCCTGGGGCGTGAGCCAACCTCGATAGGCCAGCACGTCGACGGCGATCGCGCGGCAGCCGGGGTCAGGGGACGCGTACAGCGATCGTAAGACACCCGGCACGAAGGGGTTCGGCGCGAGCTTCATCGCCGAGGCGAACGGCTCGGCGATGATCGGATCGTTCGGCCCGAAGCGGTAGAGCACGCGCTCCGCGGCCGCGAGCGCGTCGCGGCCCTCGAAGCATCCGCCGATCATCGCGGCCGCGAACACGCTCATCGAGTTCGCGACCGGCGCATCCATCGCCAGCGGCTCCACGTACGCGAGCGCGGCCGGTCCGAGCGCCGCGAGCGCGTCCACGGCGTTGATCAGGCGCACCTCGAGGGCCTGGCACGCACGCCAGTCGTCGCCGTGGAGCGGCGCGCGCTGGAGGCCGAGCATGCCGATCTCGTCAAAGCACTCGCGCGCCCAGCGCCGCACGAAGGCGCCCTCGTCCAGCGGCGGAGGCGGGGCGAAGGCGAAGCCGGGGGGCACCTCTACGGGCGTCTCGACCTTCGCCTTGGCCGCGGGTGGCGCCTTGAGGCGCCCTGCGAGCGCCTGCGCTCGCTCCTGCGTCATGCGACGCGCCCTCTCAGCCACCGCCGCGAGTTCCTCGAACGTCGTGGGCTCCGGCAGCTCGATCACCGCCGCTTCCCCCTCGCGCTCGGGGACCGGCGGCGCGCGGAACGACGGCATGAGCGAGGCCCGCTCGATCGTGTGCAGCGGCGGCAGGGTGGAGCCGGCCTGAAGCTCCACGGCGGCGCGTCCGGCGAGCGGCACGCGCGGGAAACGCCCCTCGGCGCCAACGAGCGCTGCACACGCTTCGCGCAACGCCACGAGCGTTCCCGGCAGCCCCGCCCGCGCCACCAGGATCGCTGCGTCCCAGAGTCGCGCGTGCGCCACGCTGATGGCCGTGGGTCGGTCCGCGCGCCCGTCGAATGCGTCGTACATCGCCGCGAGCCCATGCTCGATGCGGCGCGCGGCCGACGCGAGGTGCGCGCTGGGTTCGACGTGATCCTCGATCGACCGAGCGGCCGCGTGGGCACGGTCGTGCGCTCGCTCCAGGTGGGTCATCCAGACCGACGCGGGGTCGGCCGCAGCGGGCTCGGTACGCATCGACACTGTTTTCTAGCTGCTCCCGGTCGCCGTGGCGACTAGAATCCTGGTGTGGAACTCGACATCGAAGCGTACGCGCAGGTCATGGCCGAGCTGTCGGCGGCCGGACCGGCGCGCGCCGAGGTGCTCGCGCGACGCGGTCTCGATGAGGACCGATGGGAGGCGCTCGACACCACGTGGCAGGCCCGCCTCTCCGCGGCCCTCGACGAGGCGGAAGACGGCATCTCCCCGCTCCTCTCGGCGTACGCGGCTGCGTACGAGGCCGCGCAGAGCGGGCGCTCTCCGCCGATCTCTCTCGATCAGTTCGCACAGGTAACGCGTTTGATGCAGGGGAGCGGTGACGTGCAAGCGGCCCTCGCCCGCGCAGGCGTGACGATGGCCGAGTACGTCCAGGGTAGCCAGCACTGGAGTCGGCGGATCGTGGAGGATCCCGAGCTGGAGCGCCGGTTCGAAGCGGCGTTGCGCGGGCGCTGAGGGCGGAGCTCTTCGATCACCCTGACAGCGCCGGCGTCAGCGTCTAGGATGGGGCCGATGGGCACGGTGGTGACGATCGAACGCTTTGCGGAGATGCGCGCCGAGATGGACGCGGGGAGGCTGCGTGACGAGGTGCTGGCGCGCACCGGGTTGACGATCGACGACTGGATAGACACGCAGCAGACGTGGCTGGAGAGGATGGGGACGGACCTCGAGCGCGGCCGCTTCGAGCTGACGAACCGATACACGCAGGCTTTTCTCGAGCGGCAGCGCGCCCTCCAGGCGGCTGCCGTTCCTGCTCCGGCGCCTGCCCCCGCGGCTTCACCGCCTCCGTCCGCCACGACGACGCCGTTGCCCCTGAGCGTCGCGCAGCCGCCGCTCCCAGTCGTGGTCGCGCCGGTTCCGCCCATGCCTGCGGCGTCATCCCCCATCGCGACACCGCCCAGCTCGCCGTTTCCCTTCGCGGCCCCACCTCCCCAGGCTTATCTGTCGGCGCCGCCGACGGAGGAGGACGATGTCACTCGGACAGTTCGCGCCTCGCCCTCCGCGGTCGCGCGCGCGGTGCTCCCGTTCGCAAAGGGCCTACTGAGCCCCAACACGGCGAACCAGACCGCGCCGCCTGGCGATCTCGGTGAATGCATGACCCTGCCCATCGATGGAGGAGCGCGTCGCTCTAACGATGCCTTGCCGTTCAAGCACGCGCCCTTGGTCCCGCACCACGTGCCTCCAGGCGTGCATGACGAGCCAGACCTCGATGAGCATGCTGCTTCACAAACCGCCATGCTGGCTCCCGTGTCCTTTGCAGGCAGAGCGCTTCCTTTTTCACCACCAACCGGATCACCCCAGGTGCCACGGCGCTCACCATCGGCCCCCGATCTGCCCGCGCCCCAATCCGGCGCTGGCGTGCTTCCTTTTGTCCAGTGCTCTCCGCCAGCACCACATCCCGAGCCGGCGGCATCAGGCGGAGCAGCAAGCAGCGGTCATTCCGCGGAGATGTTGAAGTATATCCACGGCATATCGCTTGCCCAGTACGCAGAGATCTGCGCCACGGTCACGGCGCTGCCCGATCAGGTCGTCCAGATTCGTAACCACTACAAGATGGATGCGCATGCCTGGACGACGCTCCATGCGGTCTGGCAAGAGCGCTTTCAGCGCGATCCGACGCTCAGGCCGCGCTGGCAGGCGCTGGTCGAGTCAGCTTTATCGCGCCGAAAGCGGTGAACAAGGGTTGCAGAAAGTTCGCTGACGGCGATGCTCACTTGTACTACCTAAAGCGCCTCCACAAGGTTTAGCTCCCGGTGGATCATTTTAGGGACACGCGGACGAGCGCGGCGGTGAAAGCAGGCTCTCAGGCCGAGGCGCGGACTCCCACGCATACACCCCGCCGCGGGCCGCGAACCTCTCGAGGACGAACCCAACCTGCGCCAGCGCCGCCTCGATCCCTACGTCGAGGATCGGGGCGCTCGCGATGTGACGGCCGCCGGAGTTGCCGTAGAAACGGCCCGAGGGATCGATCATGGCGTACGAGTCGGTCATGGCCTCGTTGTTCTCCGCGATGGGAGCCAGCGCCTCTGCCTCGAGGTGGCGGTGGTGCGCCACGAACGCGCGGAACTGGTCGCCGTCGATCAGGAGCTCCTCGACGGAGCCGTCGTTCTGCCCCGCCACAGGCAGCACCTGGAACACCTTCCACCGCGCCGGACGCACGCGCCGGACGAGCTCGGACATGTCCTCCTCCCAGGTGAGCCTTGTGACGACGGTGTTGAGCTTGATGCGCACGCCCCGCCTCCGCGCCTCATCGACCAGGGCCAGAGTCTTCTGTACATAGTCCCCTGAGCCTCGCCCCAGCGCGGCCTGCACCTCCTCCCTCGCCGAGTCGATCGAGAACCCCAGCCAGTCGAGGTCGGAGGCTTGGCCCTCGAGAATGTTCGCCAGGCGGGCGCCGTTCGTGACGGCGCAGGTCACGAAGCCGAGGCGGCGCACCTCGGCCAGGATCTCGCCGAAGCGCGGGTGGAGCGTCGGCTTCCCGCCGGCGAAGGTCAGCTTCTCGCATCCGGCATTGCACAGGAAGCGCAGCAGCCGGAGGGCGTCTGCGACCGCGAGGCTCTCGTGGACATGTCGGAAGGTGGCGAAGCAGAAGCCGCAGCGCAGGTTGCAGGGCTTGTCGAGGTGGTAGTTGACAGCGACGATCTTCATCGGTGGCTCCTCGGCAGGCCCGGCGGATCGCTCCGGGCACGCCGATAGCCCCGTTCACGTGGAAGTTTCCCCGCTTGCTGGCGCCTCCAGCAGGAGGACCCCCGCGATCGCCGCGGCCTGCTCGAGCGCCTCGCGCAGGGTGGTCCCAGTCCGCGCGCCAACGAGCGCGAGGAGCAGCACCGGCGCCTCGTCGGCCTCGAGCATCCAGGTCCGCTCCGGGAGCGACCCGTCGTGACCCTTGCACCGGTAGCGGACGTCAATCGCAGCTTTGACCGGGGCGATCTGCCCCCACACCGGTCGCAGCACCTCGCCGGCCTGCCGCTCGTCTGCCGGGCCGAGCCCGGGGTTGACCAGGGTTTTCAGCTGCGCGTCAGGAAAATCTAGCGAGAGCTCGACGTCGAGCGGCGTGCGCGCGCGGCGGGAGGGCGCCGTGACCTGCCGCATCGCACGGGCGAGCCATGCTCTTCCGCGGACCGCACCGGCGATCGCATCGAGACGCCGCCTTCGCGCGACCGCCGCACGCCACGCCTCGGCGCTGCCGGGCTGCATCACCAGGCCCTCCCATGCACGCTCATCGGCGGCCTCGGACAGGCCGAGGACCAGCGCGTCCAGGGTGCCGGCATCCGGAAGATGGCTCATGTGTATTCCTCCTGGTCCGCCCCGCTGCGCACCTCGTCCATGCGCGCGCGGAGCGCGACGTCGTCCTCGATCTCCAAGGCGTGCAACGTCGTCGGGCTGAGCGATTTCCGGGTGAGCGCCGAGGTGAGCAGGCCGCGCACCGTGTCGATGTCGGCGCGCGCCCGATGGAGGCAGCGGTGCAGGAACGAGCCTGCGCCCTGCTCTCACTCTTCCTTCACCACGACGTAGCTCTCCCGCGTCGTCCGCGCCGCTCGCCGCCTGTCGAATGCGATAAAGTCGAGACCGCGCTCAAGCAGCACTACGAAACGCGAACCGTCCTCCCGCGTGCCCGTAATGGCCCGCTGGTGGACGCGCGCCAGCGGGTCGCTCGGCAGCACCAGCGGTCTCCATCCCGAGTTCCCCGCGACGCGTGCAATCCGCGCCTTTTGCTCGACGGCGCTCAGCGTCCGGTGATGCCCGTGCCCCTGGTTCTCCCTCTCGGGAATGGGCGCGTAGGTTTCGACCTCCAGGCTCTGGCAGCTACGCGCCCGGAAGAACGCCGCTGCCTCTTCGAGCAGCGTCAGCTGCCAGTCGGTCTGCAGGTAAGGATCGACGATCCGAAGCGCGCGGATGGGTCGATGGTTGAGTGCTTCACCCGAGGCATTGACGAACCAGCGGGCGAAGGTCGCGTCCGCGCCCTGCCTGCGCGCGGGCACGTTGTGGACGATGATGGTCGGGGCCGCCTCGTCCGGCTCGAAGTCCGATGCGGTGCACACCCGCGCGGCAGCGACAAGCGCCGCCACGCGCTCCCGGGCTGCCTGCCCGGCCGCGCGTCCCACGGCGCGGAACACCCGGCATTTCTCGCGCAGCCACCCAGGGCCGAGCGCGTCCGCGTCATGCGCTTGCTCCACGAGGAACACGTCTTCGGAATCGGGCGCACCGGACGACAGCTTCCAGGCAAAATCCGCTGCGGCGCTCGGCGACACCTTCCGCACTTCCACCTTGCCCATCTCGATCGCCAGCCGCAGCCGGAGTGCCGTGATTCGCTCTTCGTCCGAGTTCGGATCCGGCAGGCGACCGAGCACCACACGTGCGCGCCCTGGGCCGTCGGCGTGCCGCACAATCCAGCGCAGCCAGCCATCGTCCGCCATCGCCTGCCGGCCGACGCCGGGCGCCACGACGGTGATCTCCGCAGTCGGCAGCCGCGCAAGACGCTCCCGGACCTCGACGCCGCCCCGGAACACCGGCTCGACCGGAAGCCCGTCTCGCTCAGCCCGCTTCTCCAGGAGCGCCCAGCCGGGATCGAGACGGTCGAGCAGCTTACGGCGCCGCAGGAGCGGCTCGTAACGCTGCGTCTCGAACGCGAGCAGGCACCGGTGACATGCCGTCGTGCAAGCAGGGTTTGAGCACCGCAGCCGCTGTCGCGCCGTGTTCATCAGCTCCTGCCAGCGCTCCCGCAGCGCCCGGCAGTGGCCCACCCCGCCGGCCACCTGATCGTACAGGATGACGTCGTACACGAAGCCTTGACCGACACCACGCGGCGAGAGCAACCCGCTGACCTCGCGCGAATCGACCCCCAGCACCTCGCCCGCTGCGAGCTGGAGCGCCACCATCCACGTCGTGGCGAGGCGCAGCCCATCCTCCCCGCCGGGGAGCGCGAGCGCCCCCTTCAGCTCGATCCGGAGCGTCTCCGTGCGCAGGTCGCCGGCGAGCACCATGTGGCGCCAATAGTTCCCCTTGTTTTCGCAGCGCCCCTTGCCACGTAGGCGTTGATGCTGCTCGAGCGCCTTGGGCAGCGGATCGACTTTGTTGCCCTTCTTGTCGGTCCCTGGCAGCTCCGTCTCGGGCTCGGCGCGGCCGCAGAGATAGCAGATGGCGTAGCCGTATCCCTGCCGCTGCGCGCCCACCGCGGCCGAGCTCGCGCTCGCTCCGCTTCGGTCCGATTCCACGAGCGACCCCTCGGTGCGCACCAGGATCGACCCCTCCTCGTCGTACGCCAGCGCAAGACCGGCGCTCACCTCTGCCGTCGGGCCTCCTTCGCGGGTTGCGTAGACGGCCTCCGTCACCGGGCGCAGGGCGGTCCTGGCCCCGCCGGCCCAGCGTTGCGGCCGCCGCCCCCACTGCACGGCGAACCCTAGCTTCGGCTGGATGACCGGGATCTCCCGCAACCCCGGCTGCTGGCAGGTCTTGCACGCCTTCTCCAGGCCACCTTGGTTGCGAGCGAAGTGGAACTGTCCGCAGTTCGGGCACAGGCCGATGACCCGCTGCGCGATCACGCCGGGCGCGTCCGTACCGGTCCAGTGCCGGAGGAGACCGCGGGAGACGTGCACGTGCTTGCCCGCGATGACTTCGGCGCCCGGCGCGTACTCGCTCAGCGCGAGCGCCACGTCGCGCTCGAGGCGGAGGCGCGGCTGCGAGGATGACCGGCTCTCCCCGCGGCTCTCCTCCCAGCGCTCGACGAGAGGCACCACCTGCACCGGGAACCCGTACCGCGGCAGGAACTGCGCGACGGCGAGATAACTGAGCAACGACTCGCTCGCCAAGTCGTCCCGCTGGTACTCCAGCGCGCGAATCATCCCGCGATCCTGCGCCGCCTCCGGCTTGGCGCGCTCGGCGTCGAGCTGCATGTTCAGGACGCGAAGCTGGTGGCGCACTTCAGCGGCGATCTTCTCGATGTGCGTCCAGCAGCGGTCGGTGATGTCGTCCATCGACATGCTCGCCAGCGCGGTGCGCGCCGTCAGCGCCCGCACCTCCGCGACGAGCGCAGTGTCGGCGACCGCCATGTCCACCAGCCAGGCGACGAACGCGTGACACATCGTCTCCTGCTTGACGTCCACCCCGAGCGTCTTCCCGATCTGATCGCCGACCGCGGCGTCGAGGTGCTCGACCGCGGCGATGGCGTCCTCGAAGAACGCCTTCACCGAGCCGAAGACGGTGAGCGGATTCTGAGCGCTCACGCCGGCGTCGAAGCGCTGGAAGAACCGCGCCAGAAGGTGCGCGTACACGTGGCGCCGGCAGATCCGGGGGCTGTCGAGCTTGACCGCGGGGGGCGTGATCGGGAGCTTGAAGGGGCGCTCCGGATCGGCGAAGGCCGCCTGATCGAACGGCCGCGGTCGCGCGAAGGTCAGCACCAGCGCCGTGCCCTCCGCGCGGCGGCCGGCGCGGCCAGCGCGCTGCAGGTAGTTCGACGGACCGGGCGGCACGTTGGTGAGGAACGTGGCGCTGAGACCGCCGATGTCGACGCCGAGCTCCATCGTGGTCGAGCACACGAGCGCGTTGCGCTCGCCCTCCTTGAAGCGAGCCTCGCTCTGCTCCAGGTCCTCCGGGAGGATCTGGGCGGTGTGTTCCTCGGAGTTCAGCCCGAGGAGCTCCGTCCGGCCCTCGCCCACCGCACGCGCCACGATCCGGTCCCGCTCATCGAGCTCCTGCCCCGGCGGGATGCGGGCGAGCGTGCCCTCGCAGTGAGTTGTCGGGCAGACGTCTGCCACCGCGTGCGCCCACGAGGTCCGGCACAGGCCACAGCGGTAGAGCGGCCCCGCGCTCGATCGCCGGAAGCGGAGCAGGTGGAACACGATCTCCAAGCGCCCCGCCTCGTCCCGGCGCCGAATGGGCGACACCGACTGAGATTGCTGCTGCCCCATGGGCGCGACGCGGTCGAGCGCGTCCCAGACCTCTTCGAGGACCAGCACCGGCGTCACGGCAGCGGGCGCGCCCACCTGCGCCAGCACTCGCGCCACGTAAGCCAGCCGGCGGCTCTCGTTCGCGGTCACCCCGGCGCCGGATGGCATGAGCGGGACCGGCGTCTTCTCCCACGTGCCGTCGGCCGCGTCGTCGTTGGTGTCTGCGTCGGCCTTGCCCTTCCGATGCTCCTTGACCATCGGGCGGTCGATGAGGCGGCGCGGGAGAAAGTCATCATGGATCCCGACGCGATGGACCGTGCATGCGCCATCGGCGCGCATCGTGTCCAGCAGGGTGGCAACGAGCGCGCTCCACACCTCGTCGGGGAACAGCCGGCGCACGTCCGGATGCTTGGGCGCGGGAAAAGCGATCCCGTAATCGACCACCACGACGCCGTTCGCCTCCAGGTTGCCGAGCCGTCCAGGGCGGCGCGAGAGCTCGCGGGCAACGAGCATGCGAGCCAGATCCAGCGCGCTGGCGGCGTCGTGGTTGCTGAGCTCTCGGAGGTCTGCGTGGTCGCGTATGGCCGAAGCCAAGCATTCGAAGTCGACGCCCTCGGCGGCGGCGGCAGCGCGGGCCTCAGCAAGCTTGACCTTGAGGCGGGCCACCTCCTCGAAGTCGTCACGCTCCACGGCGGCCACGATGTCCCGCTGGAGGCCAGAGGCGCGGCCCGATTCCCCCCGGCCGGCGCAAGCGTCGAGCGCTTCGACGAGGATCCGGCGGGCGAGCAGCGTATCATGCGACTCCTCCACCTTCGCCGCCAGCGACGCGGCCACCTGGCGGTTGTCGGCGAACAGCAGGAGGCGTCTCCCCCCACCGCGCAACCAGCGACCGGCGGCGGCGCGGTGTCGCGGGAGCGACGGGTACACCCCATCGATCAACACCTGCAGCGCCGCGTCGGTGCCGACCTGAACGCGCCGGATGACGGGCAGCGCAGGTCGCTGGGAGTCGCAGCGGGGGCAAGCCACACCGGCGAGCGTCCGCTCGGGCCCCTTGAAGTTCCCGCCCGGAAATCGCCACAGGCGTCGGCCGTCCGCGGCGCCGAGCCGGCAGGGTGCCGAGCTGGTGTCGACCCACCGCTGTTCCGGCGCTCCGTCCGCCGTAGGGAAAGGGCTGCCGTCGTCCCAACGATCCTGGAAGCAGAACAGGGCCACGTCGCTCTTGTCCTCTTTCCGCTTCCCGCCGGAGCCCGCCTGGCCGTGCACCCGCTGCGGCACCAGCGCCGGGAGACCATCATCGCCAGCCCCTTCGAGCCCGAGCACAAACGACTGACCGCAGGATTCGCACACGCGCAGCTCGTAGACGCCGCAGCCGCACCCGCACCGGCCCACCGGCTCGGTGTACAGCGTGCCGAGCGCGCCCCGAAGCACCGCCTCGGGGCACTGGCCATTGAGGCAGGCGTAGACGCCGTGCGGTCCGCGCGCCGTGGCATGGATGCGCACGGGCAGGAGCGGGATCTCACCCGCCGTGCTGCGGGCAAGCGCGAGCACCTCGAGGACGCGGTGGACGGCCCGCCGGCGCTCGCCCAGATCACCGTCCTTGCCGAACAGCGCGTCGGCCAGTCGATCGATGCGGGTGGCGGCGTCGTTCAGATCGCCACGCAGCTTACGTACCCAGGCGAGCGGCTCCAGCGCATCATGGAGCAGGCGCGCGGCCGGGAGGTCATCGCGCGTCCGGAAGCCGGGGCGGAGCACGTCGACCACCTGCTGCGCCCGCTCACGGGAGACCTTCGAGCCGTCGAGCTTGACCTCGACCTCGCCGTCCACCACCTCGTCCACGAGCGTCGCGAAGTCGGTGTCGAGCGCCGCCACCGCGGCGGGCGCGGGGAGGGCCATCTTGACAGGCGAGGTCTTCGCCTGGGGGACGACGCGCCGCCCCTCGATAGGCTCGACGTCGGAAGGGGCCTTGGATAGCAGGCTCGCGGCGAAGGAGCGGAGGCGCTCCCGGCCGTCCGAGATCCCCTGGTGCATCGTCGCCGACGTGGCGATCCCCTGGACCGCGCTCGGCTCCGCGATCCCCCAGCGAAGCCAGGCGCGCCGCATGAGGAGCGTGAGCTCGGCCGCCATCGCGCCGGCGTAGACGTGCGCTTCGTCGATGACGACCATCTCCGGGCGCGCGAGCTGGTCGAAGATGGACGCGTCGGCCGGCCGGACGAGCGCGTACTCCAGCATCGAATAGTTCGTCACCAGGATGTGCGGCGGCTGCTCGCGGAGCTGCTCGCGCGAGATGAGCTCCGCGCGCGGCACGGGCAACCCGAGCTTCTTGAGCTTCCGTTCGGCCACCTTCGTCGTCTCCGGCAGGCGGCTCGTGTACAGGCTGAAGCGGATGGTCGGATGGTCGCCAAGAATCGCCCGCAGCCGATCCATCTGGTTGTTCACCAGCGCGTTCAGGGGATAGAGGAGGAGCACGCGTACGCCGGGTCGCTTCAGGTCCGGATCGCGAAGGAGCTTGTCCAGCGCGGGGAAGAGGAAGCACTCGGTCTTGCCGCTGCCCGTGCCCGACGCGACGACGAGCGATTTCCCCTTCCGGTAGTTCTCGATCGCCTCGACCTGGTGCCGGTAGAGCGGGCGGTCGGCCGGCCATTGCGCCTCGCCGCGCGCGGCCTGGAGCAGCGCCGGGAGATCGCGGTGCACGATCCCTGCTTTCGCCAGCTCGCCGGTCGTCTTCGGGCCGAGGCTGGGCAGCTCGAAGGGAAAGTTCGCCTCCACGACGGGGGGCGCGACGAGCCCGAAGTCCGTGATCGCCTTGTGGACCGCGTCGTCGAGCGTCGGATCGCGGAAGCGAAACGAGGACCGAACGAAGCTCGTCATCTCTGCCAGCGCCCGCTCATTGGCGGCATAGGCGTCCAGTTGATACCCGCTCATCGCTTCACCTCTTCCCCATCGACACGAGCAACCAGGCATCCAGAAGGTCGGGTACGATCTGGTCGAGCACCGCGATGGCGTTCCACGCGTCCTTCCTGATCCGCACGCCCTGCTCACGATACGCCGTCAAAAGTCGCGCCGCCTCGGTCACGCGCAGCTCGGCGTCGACGACCGTGCGGCCGTGGCCGACCGAGAGCTCGCGCTTCGCCTTCGCCTCCGACTCGATCAACGTCGCCGTGACGCTCGGCGCGGCGCCGGGCGTACCGAAGACCCAGGCCCGCGGGAGCGCTTCTAGAAGCTCCTGGCTCGCCCCTTGGCGGAGCTTCAGCAACGCCGCCGCCCGGCGTCCACGCAGACTGTCCTGCGTCGCGATCTCGGTCAGGTCCGACATCCGGAGCGCGAGGCGCCCCTCCCAGTCGCGGGGAAGCTCCATGGGACCACCCTCACCGAGCACCTCCGCCTTCATGGATTCGAGGAGCAGCGGGGCCTCCGGCCGCCCACCCAGCGCCTCCTGATACAGCGTCAGCTCGACGGCGCGCGGCATGGCGCGCGCCTGTTTGGCCGTCTCGATGAGCTCGGTGATCTCGTGGACCTCCTTGCGCCGCAGCGCTCGCGCGAGAGGTCGCCGCTCCGAACGGGTCACGCCGAGCCAGGTGAAGCCGCGACACTCGGTGCGGTACAGATCGAGCCACGCGAACCGGGCGCGCGCGGGGAGCTGCGCCGCCGCGGCGAGCAGGACCCAGGGCGCGCGCGCGGCGATGAGATCGAAGAGGTAGAACCACTCGAGCCCGAAGGCCGCGCGGGCCCGCACCGCGCCCACGAAGCGGTCCAGCCACACCTCGAACGCCGGCGGATCGGTCGTCATGTCCTCCAGCGCGCGGAGAATCTGCGGCTCCTCCTTGGACCACAACCCCTCGTCAAGCGCCGAGAGAGCGCGCGGCGGGACCGCCTCCATGTCGAGGGGTATCTCCACCAGCACGCCGCCCGAATGGCTCCTCACGGGCGAGCGCGCCGCGTCCGCCAGGAACACGATCCACCGGCCGCGCGACGTCGGCAGCGCGCTTGCGGCCGCCGCTGCCTCGAAGCGCTGGGGCCCGACCTTCTCAAGCCCGCAGGCGACGATCGCCGGCTCATCGAACGGCCGCAGGACATCGAAGCAGGCCAGCGCGGGCTTCTCCGGTAAATCGCGTTCGTCAAGCAGCAGCTTGAGTACGAGCTGCCCCGGGCGCGCGACACGCGAGGGGTGGTGCATCCGGGGAACGACTACCTGGAAGCGGTAGGCCGCCGGATCGCCGTCGACGCGGGCGGCGACGACGATCGAGCTCTTGTCTGGCCGGAGTTTCTGCCGCACCACCTCGCGCAGCGGGACCAGCGCGCGCCCGAAGCGATCGGTGCGGCTCGTGACGAGGCGCGCCCCGCCCTCGTCCTCCAGCCACACCTCGCGATCGGGCTCGGAGCGAACCTCCACGCAGGCGTGCGTGAAGACCATGCGCTCCGTGAGGATCGCCGTCCCGTCGAGCGGCGCTTCCTCCCTGGACACGACGTCCTTCCACAAGCGCACGTAGCGTCGCGCGAGCGGCACGCAGGCACGGAGGATCTCCCCCGAGTTGAGCCCCAGCGCCGCCGCGACCTCCTGCGCGTCCGCGGGGGCCTGGACCTCGAAGCGGCCTGGGCCGAGCGCCGTGACCACCCCGTGCCGGCTGGTCACATGGGCCAGGAGCTTCGATCCGAAGACGACCCGCCGCGCCTCGACGAGCTCCACAAAGTGCGACGGGATCACCGTCCAGCGGGCGTGGAAGCTCCGCCCGTCACGCGCCGTGAGGCGCACCCGTACGGTGCCGCACGCGCCTCGGAGCTGCGGGATCCCGCTGAGACGGATACGCCCCGCCGCATCGCGCGTCACCGTCTCAAAGGGCGCGTGCGGCCCGGCGCTTACGACCACGTCGACCCCATCCGGGGCGTCGTTCACGGTCAGATCGGGCAAGCGCTCGAAGGCGCTGGTTGTGCGCGAGAACTGGGACGGCAAGCCGCCTTCGATGCTCACGGAGAGGACCCGCTGCCGGCACTCGAGCACCGTGATCTCGCCTCCCGCGGTGAGCACGCGGACCTCCCCTTCCGTAGCGGCGTCGATCGCCCAGGCGGCGGCTGCTCCCCCGGACAGCTCCGCGACGGTGACGCCTCCCGAGGTCTCCATCACGATCTCTTCGCGCGCCAAGAGGAGGCGGCGCTCGCCGGCGGCGATGATCTCCTGATCCGCGCGGAGCATCCGGCCCTCCCCGTCGAACCACCACAGCGCCTGGTCCGGGAGCACCAGCGTCTCGACGGGCACCACCTGCGCCGCGCCGCCCCTCGCCGCGTAGCGCGCCACTACCATCGCAGTCGGGCTCCCGATGCCGAGGAGCCACTCCAGACGCCCCTTGACAGCGTCATCGCTCTCGAACCGCCTCTCCCCTTCCGACCACGCGATCAAGCGCGCCCCGTGCGTCCCAGGCTCCAGGGCCACGGTCGCATACGTCACGTCCGCGGGGATGCGCCCACGGAGCTCCGGATGCGCCAGATCCAAGCTCGCGCGGAGCTCGATTCGGCGACCTGGTAGCAGGATCGCGCGCAGCTCCAGCGCCGCGCCGAAGGACGCCGCCGGCGCTCCGCGCGGCGACTGCGCCGCGTCTCGGAACGAGGCCAGCATGGCCGCTAGCAAGCGGGGATTCCTCGTCGCCGGCAGCTCGATCCCGTGTTGATCCAGCGCGCACCGGACATCGTCCGCGCTGCCGAGTGAGGTCGGATCCACCCCGCACCGCGCCAGCCGCTCGCGCGTCGCCGCGGCGTCTGCGAGGACGTCTTCCAGCGCCTCGGCGGCCTCGCTCGCGTCGAGCAACTCTCGGAGCCGCCCCTGCGCAAGCAACTTGATACGAGCCACGGCGAAGCGCCGGGCGGCCATGCCGTCCTGGCCTGCGAGCGCCTCCCAGCCGATCTCCCGGCCCAGCGCCCCCACCAGCTCGGGGAGGTTGCCGATGTGCACGGGGAGCCCGCCTTCCCGGAGCAACGTCGCGAGAAAGCGCCTGCGGCCCTGGCGCGTCACGACCTGCCGATCGAAAGCGCGCAGGGCGTCGACCACGGCCTCGTACAGCTCGGAATACCTCGGCGCCTCCTCGGCGCTCACCCCGATCGAGCCGAGGATGGGCCGCCACTCCAGCGCGTGCCCCTCCTGGCACAGGAACTCGGCGGCGTAGACCACGAACATGCGGGCGCGGTCCGGTGCCCGCAACGCCGCGATCCCCGTGCTTCGGACTCCTTCCGCAAGCTCCTCCCGCAGTGCGGAGAGCTCGGCCGCCGACATGTTGAGCGTGAAGAGCGGGCGCCCGCCGTGGTGCCGGCGCAGCGCAGCGTTCACCGTCTGTCCTCGCACGCTCACCAACGCACCTCGCACAGGAAGTACCGGACCGCGGTTCGCTTCATCGAGACTTCCCCTTCTCATCGGACTTGGGCACGTGGATAACTTTGCGAAGTGGTCAACCTTCCCCCCACGACGACGCGAGCCTCATCCTCGCGCCAAGGCGCGCTCATGTAAACGCCGCCCCGGAAGCAGCTCCAGAACAGATCCGCGTACATCACCTACGGCGTCAGCGGCGAGCACCAGCGACGGCGTAGGTCCCTCCGCCACCATGGAGGGAGATGTCCGTCGGCCCAGCTCTCGCTCCGGCGCGTGCCGCCTGCCGCTGCGCGGCGCTGGGCCCCTCATCCCGTCTACCAGGCACCCGCACAATCATGTACGCTGACGCCTTCCGTCCGTAGGCAGCGCCCGTCGGGAAGCCGGAAGAGCTCCCAGAGGGTTCCATGATACGAAGCGCAGCTTCTTCTCGAGGAGCGGCGCTATCGCCCAGCTCGAGCAACGCACGCGATGACGACTCACTATCTTCAGCTGACCGGAAACGCCGTCCGCAGAGAGCCAGAGTTCCGCGGGCCCCAGGGCCTCCGCTCCGGCCAGCACGTCTTCGACGAGCTGACCCACCGGTGGGCCAAGTCGGGGGGTAAGAACTACGTCATCGTGGCGCGGGGGACGGAGGCACAAGAGCTGGTCTTGTTCTCCGATCTCTGCAGGGCTACGGCGAGGATCTCACCGCGCGGTGATGCGCTGCTCATCACGGACCTCCTCGCGCCCGTTCCGGCCCCGCCAGAGGCCGTCCGCTTCCAGGCGTCGTTCAAGTCCGTCGCTCCGAATGCAGGCCCACCGCCCGCTGATCAGCTCGACGGCTTGCTGCTCCTCCTCGCCGCGCCGGCTGCGCGCGTCGCGTCCACGTCGCTGCATACGAAGCCTGTCGCGCCTCCGCCGCCGAAGCCGGAGACGCCCACGCTCCCTCCGCTCCGCCACATTGCCGACGAGGATCTCCTCGTGACCGCGCAGCCCTCCGGCGATGCGTCACTGCATGCGAAGCCTGTCGCGCCTCCGCCGCCGAAGCCGGAGACGCCCACGCTCCCTCCGCGCCGTCGCATCGCCAACGAGGATCTCCTCGTGACCGCGCAGGCCCTCGGCGAGGACGTGAGGCGCCGGCTGTCGGGGGTGCCCCCCGCCACGCGGAGGCGCTTCTTGCCACGGAAGTCCCCCCCTGTAACGGACGTCCTCACGATCGCTCGAGAGTTCCTGAACACGCACGGCGTCCGGACGCGCGCGTTTCTGCCCGAAAAGCTCCGGCCACTCGTGGCTGGCCCTCTGCCTGGTGATGTCGAGATAGACGAGCGCGTGCACCAGGCCCTGCGGCGCGCGCTCGGCGTGCCGCTGCTGAACACCGCGTGCAACCCCGCATCGTTCGGCAACCAGAAGCTCCAAGCGTTCCTCGCAGCGCTCTCTCAGCTGCCATTATTCGACGACGATCGCGCGCAGATCTGGCTGGCCATGGCGAGGGGGGTCGGAGCTCGGGACCGACTGGTCGAGCTCGAGGAGAGCGCGAAGGACCTGAGCCACGCGGCCACCGGCCCAGAGGCTGCCTTCGCCTGGCGTCGCGCGGTTCTTACGTGGCTACGCGAAGGCCTCGACGATCTGACCGATGATGACGCGTTCCTGGCGTCACACGTGAAGCACCTGCTGGCCGCGGAGCACGACGCGAACTCCGCCGCAGTCCTCCTCCGCTGGAAGGACTACCGTGCACCGACATCGAAGCGCCGTGCCGCCGCGTCGGTGCTCGCGCCGTCGGGGGAGATGCCGACGGATACCGCGCCGCGTTCGCGACCGGGGCCTGTGACGAGCCTTGCCACCGTCCTGTCCACGCCGCCCATCGGGCCGCTGACCGTCAGGATTAAGGCGAAGGGTAGCGAGGCCGCGCAGGAAATTGGCGAAGCTGCACCATACGCTCGCGAAACTGCGCTGGGCGCCGGCGAGGAGGAACTTGGCACTGGCGTGGATGCCGTGCATGCCACCAAGGACTCGCCAGGCACCGGCGAGGCTGCGCAGGAGGCAGGCGAGGCTGCGCAGGGGGCAGGCGAGGCTGCGCAGGGTGTCCGTCAGTCCACGCAGCGGGTCGATGCCAACAGCAACCTGCCGCCCGGCGTGCCAAATTCTTCGGAGCCGCGCGTGGGCGAGACGCAGTCACTGCCACCGTGTGTCCGCACCCTGCTGGACGCGGCGCGTGCGCGCCTTTGTTTGGACGTGAACGAGGTACTCCGCACGCTCGATTTCCTACGCGAAGCCGAGGAAGGGTGGATCGGGGTGCCCCTCGACCCGGCGCGTCCACTCCAGGTGGCAGCCGCGCTGAGCCAGGCCATCGTCGCCCTCAACGCCCAGCTCGCACGGCTGCCAGAGCAGAACGAGGTCGCCGTCGTCGCGACGTCGGTCGACGAGATCGCAACCTGGCTCGGTACCAGCATCGAAGCCCCAATTGACGACAGGCTCGTGGGTCTGCTCGGCCGGCCGGAGAGCCTCGACCAGCTCCAGCGCGCGCGCGCCCTCGCGACCCGCATCGAGTCACTGCTCCCCGACTGGGTATGGCAAGGGGTGACGGACCGCGCCGCGCGCGCCAGCCAACTCATTGATGCCGGTGCTTTTCGCGACGAGGTGCAGGCCTGCCTGCGCTGGGTGGAGGAACTCCCGGCGGCGGAGCAGGAGCACGTCCGCGATCTCCCCGACCTGGGTGCCGGCACGCTCGCGGAGCGACTCGGGCGGGCGTTTGAAGAGCGGGCCGCACGGAACGAACGTGAGGGCCGATTCATGCAGATCGCAGAGATCACCACCGACCAGGATCGTGCCCGCCTCGCGGCCGGGTGGCCTGACACCGAGGCCGAGGTCCTCCAGCGAGAGGAGATCCTGCAGCGGTTCAGGGAGCTCTCGAGCTGCCTCGGCACGGAGACGCTCGACTCCGTCCGGGAGCACCTGCGAACTGCGTCCCTCGACGACTGCAGCAGCACGCTGCGCGACGTCGACGTGGTCCGCGCCCGGTTCAAGACGATTTCTAACTTTACCTTCCAGCAAATCCGGGAAATCGCCTCGGTTGTCTTGCCCCAGTCTCTTGCCGTGCGCTCGCTCCCCGCGTTCTGGTTCGATCCCCCGCTGTCCTCGAAGAGCGACGGCAGCGCCAGCGCCGCGGTACACCATGCTCGAGGCGTATACAAGCAGATCGATACGCTCGATTACGGGACCGTCTGCTTCCCGGTGCAGGTGCGCTTCAAGTCGCCGCTCCCGGCGGCAATCCAGCTCGGCGTCAAGCTCACGAAGCTGTTCGTGAGCTTCGACACCCCTAAGACCCATGCGTACCGCGAAGAGATCGAGCCGCTCGAGCTCCCGGCGGGAACCATCCAGCACGATTTTGAAATCACGGTGGTCCTCTCCCGACGCTTCGCCGAGGACATGGCGGCGCGCAAGAAGGAGCTGCAAGTATCAATCACGGGCACCGCACCGGACGGCAAGAGCGAGAAGACCACGCTGACCTGGAAGATGCTAGCATTGACAATGCCGGAGCTGCGCGATCCCATCCCCCAGAACGTGGAGCCGGAGGACATGCTGCGCTGCCGGCTCGGCGTCGAGCGCCGCTACGATGCCTTGCTGAGCATCTTGCGCCAGGGCACGTCGTCCTTTTTCGTCTACGGCCCCCGAAGATTTGGCAAGACGAGCTTGCTCCGTGGCGTACAGAAGTTCATCGACGCTGGCGACGTCGTCCTACTGAACCGCGTCGCGGCCAGCCAGCGCACGCTGGTAGGCCTGTGGGAGGACATCGCGAGGCAGTTCGAGAACAGGTTCAGCCCCAGGAAAGTATACCGGGAGCTGGAGGATGGGCTCCTGCCCGTGGCGCATGCATACGATTCCGTCCGCGAAGAGGCGGCAGAGCGCGGGATTCGCGCCATCTACGTCCTCGTGGACGAGGCGCAGGCAATGTTCGCGCATTCACGACGCGAGCAGCTCGCGGAGCGGCTCAAGGAGCGGATGGAGGACTCGTGGGCGGTGGTCAAACGCGAAGGGAAGGTGCAACGCGCGGCGGTGCTCTTCGGGTTCGTCGGCCAGGGGCATCTGCCGAAACTGATCAGCACCAACCTGCGCGCCTCGCTCAAGGAATTCCACCGGTTCGAGTTCAGCGATGACGAGATCGTCGACCTGCTCCAGCGCACCACCAGCAGCGATGGCCTGCAGAGCTCCCGCGAGGCGCGCGAGCACCTTGCGAAGCTCTCCGGGAACCTGTTCATCCTCGGCAAGCTCCTGACGGAGATCCTCACGCTCTGCCGGGAATCGCACCGGACTTGGTTCATTCGCGCCGACGTCGACCGGGCGAGCGAGAAGATCGAGACGGATTTCCGCAACGGTGACACGGCAATCTGGGACTGGGTACGTGATCCGCTCAACGAGAGCGACAACCTCAACGACTGGAAGCCGAGCATCGCCTATCCGCTGGCTCTCGCCTGGGCCGGTGCGCGCGCGCAGAGACCAGCCGGAGGGAGCGCCGGCCGCGCCGAAGCCAGAGCGCTGCTCCGCAAGCTCTGCCCCGACGCAGAGCCGCTCGATGAGCGGCTGAACGAAGCGGAGACAGAGCTCGAGAACCTCCGTGTGCTCAACGAGCGCGGCGAGTTCAAGTTGCCGATGTTGGAGCATCTTCTCGCAATTCGTGCGCTCAGCCCGCGCCCGCTCCATGACGATGCCGAGCGTGAAGCCGCGCAGCGCCTGGGGCTTCACCGGGTGCGACGGCCGCCGCGCGTGAGCAGCAGCGACGCCGACGAGGCTCCCGATTTCGAGGGCAGCCAGGCCCGGATCTGGCAAGCAGAATGGAACAACCGCGCTGTCGCGGTGAGGGCGATCTCCCTCCGCGAGACGCGGGCGAGGGCGCGGTTCATCCACGAGGTCGCGCTCCTCCGGAAGATCGGCGAAGCGGGCGACCAGCGGGTTCGGGAGCATCTGCCCCGCATCCTGCAGATGGGCATCGCGGACGATGACCCTCAGCAGGGGCTCGTGCTCTACGAGTGGATCCCGGGCTACCCGCTCCCCGAGGGCAGCATGATGGAGCCCACGGTCGCCGAAGTGGGCCTGCAGATGGCGGAAGTCCTGGCGGTGCTGGAGCGTTCGGGCGTGGTTCACCGCGACATCCGGCCCGCGAATGTCCTCCTCCGCGTCCCGCAGGACGACGATGCTCGCAAGGTAGAGATCAACGTCGTCCTGATCGACTTCGGGCTGGCGCGGGCGGTCGAGCAGCTCCGTGGCGGCCCACGTTCCATCGTCGAAGGCGTGGCGGAGTTCATTCCTCCCGAGGTGCTCAACACGAGCGACTCCTCGGCGTGGTCGACCGCCGGCGACGTGTACTCCACCGGCACCATGCTGCGGAAGCTTCTGAAGGCGGACCTGAGCGCCGCCACGACCTCGTCCGCAGCCTCCCACCAGCTCCAGGCTCTCCTGGGCCGGATGGTGGTACCTCGACCCGACGATCGCCCGACGGCCGGAGAGCTTCGAGAGCGCTTTCGCGCCATCGTGCAGAGCATGAGGGACGAGCACCGCTCGACCGGACTGGCGGATATCGCGGCGGCGCTCAAAAAGCGGATCGTCGGCCTCCCGGACCCGGTGCAACAGGCGGCCCAGGACTCGATGCGGAGCCTGACCTTCATCCGTGCCGGGATGCTCCAAGGCACGCGCCGCTACGCAGCCGTGGCCGCCATGCTCGAGGTCGCCTTCCGGAGGATCGTGAAGGCGCGGCTCCCGCGCGGCTATGACGCCCCCACGAGCGTGTACCTGCGGAGCGCGCGTTCACGGATCGACAATGCGAAACTTCGAGCTCCCGCGTGGCTCGACGACACGCTGATGGACGTCGCGGGCAGGCTGCGCAATGCCGAGCATCACCCCGACGCGTTCAACGAGATCGTCGATCGCGCTCTCCAGCAGCTGGGCAGCACGCTCACGGCGCGGGACGCGGACACCAAGCTTGTCGACTCGCTCGACCACGCCGCGCGACTTCTCGACGAGCTCACGCAGAGTAAGGCGATCGCCCCTTTCATCAAAGAGACCCTCCACACCGGCGCGCCCAACGGCGGCCCGGAGCGCGCATCCTGGATGCGCCATCCTTGAGGCGGAGTGGCTCGGCGATTCAGCTCGTCGAGCAGATCGGCATCCATGAAAGGACAGTAACCTTCACTGGCGCTCTACCCCCCTAGGCTGTCAACCTCTACCTCTTCGCCCACCCCTTCGTTTCTCGGGCCTCGCCATCTCCTTCCCCCCACCCGTCACGGTTAGGCGGCATCCCCGGAGATATCCATCGAAAGGCGCTCCGTTGCTGGGTCGATCGGAGGATCGTTCTACTCGAAGGGTGCGCCGCTGAACGTCAACGCTGGTAATCAACTCAGCGGCCTCGCCGATGCGAACGATCAGTTCGGAACTACGGCGGGTGAACGTGGCCGGCACTGAGCGAAGAAGCTCTATCAGGGTGGCAGGGGACCAGAGCGCGCCCGGTGGGAGGACAAGGGTCCAGTCACCGGTTAGTGGGGTCGGGGTGCCGTATGCGTCGGCGAGGGTGTCAGGCGTGGGGTTGAAGACGGCGCGGTGGCTCGCGACGAGGGCCAGCGAAATCACGTAGGCGCGCACGGCGATGGCGACGTCGGGGCGGGAAGTTGCGAGGCCCAACTCGAACCCGTCCTGGTAACCGTGCCGTCCATCGAGGTTGCCGGTCCACACCAGGGTACGCGCCCCATCGGCGACCATAGCTTTCGCGTGGGTCCGCGGACAGCCTGCCACCGTAACTGCGCCGTCTGGCGCGTCACCGAAGAGCCAGGCACCGGTTTCGCGGCGATCGGAACGGCGGTCGTCGGGAGGAAAAACCGCGAGAATGCGTACCCCGCGAGCAACGGCGGCGCGCAAGGCGACCCCGACGGGGTGATCACGGAGGTCGACCGCGCTGAAGGCGGTGAGGACCAACTCGCGGCGGGCGCTATTGATGAGTTCCAGCGTGACGTGGAGGAGAGAGGCTTCATCTCGGCCGATGGTGGCGACGGCAGCGTCTGGACTGCGGACCACCATCGGTTTCCAGGGAGGACCGGGGGTGGGCCGGAACTCCTTCACATCGAGGTCAGCGGCTGGGGGCGACTGATGGGTGACGCGGTGGAGGAAGACGCGCGCGAAGGCGCGACCGAGCTCTCGCGCGAGCATGGGGTCGCGTACAAGTAAGCCGTTCTCTGGATTCTTCTGGTATGCCGCGTCGGTCGCGTTCGCAGACGTCACGAATGCGACGCGGTCATCGACAACACAAAGTTTTGCGTGCAGGTCGGCTGCGCTGCGGAGCCATGCGCCCGCCTTGGCGAGCGTACGAAGATTCTCAAAGTGCTGCAAACGCCGGTTGCGGTCGATCTGCTCACGCTTTCCGGGCTCATCCTCCTCGGGCTCGCCGATATCCATGGGGAAGCTGCGATCGAGCGCGGTAAGAACGTACACGCCTCCCCGGAGACGCTCGGCCTTACGGGCGAGCGCTTCTGTGACGGCGCGATCGGCAAACAGGAAGCTGGCGAGGAAGACTTTCTCCTCGGCGCCGTTAATCAGATCGAGCAGCGCAGCGCGTAGGGGCGCTTTCGGGTCCGGGCCGGTGGTCGCGAGGTGCGCGATCGGACCTGCCGCGGTCGGACCAGGCAGCGGATTCGACTCGATCCACGCCCGGAGCATGGGCGCCCCCGGGACGAAGAACATGCCCACGAGACGCTCAGGGCCAAGCGTGGCGATACGGGCGGCGTCAATCATGCTGCACCTCTGGGAGGTATGGGGCGACGAGGTCCCGTTCGAGGCGGCCAGCACAGAGAACCCCTCGTAAGGCGGGCTGTGCCCACAGACGCTCATGCACCGTGGTGATGTCGGGCGGTGCCGCGTCGCTCCACGACCAGAACGAGCAGAGCTTTTCCCAGGTCATTGCGAGGGCGCGCGCGAGGCCGGCGCGCAGAGCGTTCGGACGGCGGCTGAGAAAGGTGAAAAGGGCATCATGGGCCGCTTCGGTCGATGTCGGGATCGCCCGCAGGTGAACGCGCGCGAAGAATCCGTCTCCGGGATTGGGTAGAGCCCGCCACACCGGAGCGGGCTCGTCTCCCGGACCGAGAAGCTCGAGGAGCTGCGTGCCCTCAGCAAGGACGGGAAATGGGGGCAGGGCCGCCGGCGAAAGAGGACGCATCCCGGCGTCGTGGAGGATTTTGTCAACATCGCGAGGTGCGCGCAGCCACGAAGGGACAGTGGCAAACGGATCAATGTGAACGAGCGGGCGGAGATCGGTTTCACCGCGCCGGAAGACCGCCGTGTGGAGCCGGTGCGTCAAGGGCTCCATCGGCGCCGTATGCACGGCGATCAAGAGCCACGCTTCCAGGTTCTCTGACGCCAACCGAACCTCGTACGGCGCTCCGAGTGAGCAGCCGAGAAGGCGCCCCTCAATGCGCTCGCCACCCGGAATATCCGTGAGCGTGTCGTCGAGCCCCAGCGCCTCGAAGCGGGCTTGCCGCGAGGCACGAAGGATCGCATCCAGGGCTTGGAGCGGCTTCGGAACCTCCGTGGGAGGCAGCGGAAGGTCACCTCGTGCGCGGGCGTGCGTCGGTCGCGAGAGAACGCTCACCACGATGAGAGGATCCGCGCTCATCAGAAGACGAAGCGAGCGCTGGCGAATGACGACGCGAGCGCCGGCCGCAAGCGCTTCGGCGCCCGCTTCTGTCAGCGAGAGGCCGGGCTCGCGATCGTCGTGTACATGCTCGACCTGGCGCGCGAAGGTAGCCCGCGGGGTGATGCTGCTCGCTCGCAACAGGCCGACCTTCGTGAGGCGCGCGACGATGGGCGGGGACAACTCTGGGCCGAGGCCTAGATATGCCCTGACATCGGCTGCAGTGACCGCGCCAAGCGCCTGAGCGAGCTGCAGGACGGCACGGTCGACTGGCGGAAGCTTCTGTTCCACCGCGAGGTCTACCGACGACAGCTCTACCTCGTAGAGCTTGAGTGCGCGTCCGAGAACCATCGCGGGAGCATCTGGTCGCTTCTCGAGCACGCGTGCGGCAGTGATGAAGTGAGCCGGATCCATCATCACCTCTCGGCGCCGGGTCGTCGGCCGAGCCGCTTGCCCCATGCCTGTTTGTGCTCGCAGTCGGTGAGCAGCTCACGAAGCAGATCGCCCGGCGGACGCTCCTTGTTGCCTCGCCTTGCGAGCGTGGAGGTGTCGCCGATCATGATCCGCTTGTGATGGGCGCGGGTTACGGCGACGTTGAGGCGGTTGAGGTTGTTCACGTGACCCCGGCGGTGCATCGGGTTGCTGCGCGTTCCCGAGAGGATGATCACATGCTTCTCCTGTCCCTGAAAACGGTCCACCAAGCTCACGTGAACGTCAATAAGTCCGCCCGCTGCTGTGCGTTGGTAAGCGGGACCTCGCCACTGCGACTTTCCAGGCCGATACAGCGGAGAGAGCGCGTCGATGAGCTTGCGGGCTTGCGAGAGGTAAAAAGTGACGACGCCGATCTCGAATGGATCGTCCGGGCGGCGCTCGCCGCGGTAGCTCCGCTCAGCCCAGACGATACATCTCTCGACAACTTCGACGGCGATATCGGCCTCCAGAGGATTCACATAC
Source organism: Sorangium sp. So ce185 (assembly GCF_051526825.1). NCBI lineage: Bacteria > Pseudomonadati > Myxococcota > Polyangiales > Polyangiaceae > Sorangium > Sorangium sp. So ce185. Next base: position 6,859,744 of record NZ_CP150316.1, read on the forward strand.
TCACCGCTGTCCCACTGGCCATCTCGCGGATACTCGTAGCGATCGTTGGCCTCGGCCCATGCCGTATCGATCCAGATCGCCGGAGCCTCCAGCCCCGGAACGGGCAATCCGAGCTCCTCCGTGTGGCCGGCGGACTTGTAGCCAAGGTTCTGCGGCCCGTAGACGCAACGGCGTGAGAACTCGGCGAGCTGCGGGTGCATGCGGTGCTGACAGTCGAGGCTCACTCTACGCGAGGCGAGGTCCGGGATGCTGCGGATGAGCTCGAAGGCGCTGCGCATGGCGACGTCTTGCATCTCGAGCATCTCCGCGAGGAGGCGCGCGCGCGGATAGAAAGCGGCCTTGTCGGCCAACGTCACATCATCGAGTTCGGCTGGAAGTACCCCTGACTGGCGGTAGGCGTCGGCCAGGTTGCGCCATTGGTCATCAGGGACGGCGGCGAGGCGCGTGATGACGTCCTCCTCTTCTCCTGGGAACGCGGCCGCCAGCAGATCCTCGCGTACTCGCTCCCGGATACGATCGTTGGGATGCATGCGCTGCTCGAAGTGCCTGCGCAGTGTCCACGCGAGCTCCTCGATCTGTTCGTCATCTGCGCCTGCCTCGCCCCGCTCGGCACGTTGAGCGGCGATCGCACGCAGCTCCGCAAGCTCGGCGTATGGAGCGAGCTGGAGGTGGTCGCCGACGATGATCCAGCGGCACGCTCGGGTCGCGGGCACGAGCAACTCGGGGACCGTCGCCTTGCTGGCCTCGTCCATGATGAGCACATTGAAGATCGGCTCTGGTTCGCGGAACGCGGGATCCATGGCGATGCCGATGGGGGTCGCGCAAACGAGGTTCGCGTTCAGCAGAAGCATGTCTCCAAGCTTCGCGTCGTGCTCGATGGCGTCGCGCCACACCCGCTGCGCTGCGACGACGGGATCGGCGAGGTCGGCCCCGTCGAGCGCCGCATCGAGGCTCCCGCGCAACCGCTCGCCCAGTGACGCTCCGCGGTGGTCGACGAGGAAGCGGTGAGCTCGTTCGTCGACGGTATCCGGCCAGCCGATACGCAGCGCAAAAATGCTGGGCTCGTCGCCTATGCGCTGGAGCACGTGGTCGAGGGCTACGTGGGTCGGAGCCACGAGCAGGACGCGCTCTCCGCGAGCGACCAGGTTGCGGATGATCTCGCAGATAACCGTGGTCTTACCGGTGCCCGGCGGTCCATCTATGACGCACAAATCCGGGCTCGCGAGCGCAAGCGCGACCGCGCGGTGCTGCGCGTCGTTCTCTTGTCCCCGGGCACCCAGCCTGGGGAATGAAGCTGCCGCCAGATCGAAGGCCGGCAATTCGTAGGGGCGGAGGAACGCATTGAGCAGTTCCACGTGCGCCGCGTGGCGTCCTTCGGCCAGCGCTTCGAGAGCTTCCAGCATGCGCCGGAGCGGGCCGACCGCGCTGGCGAGCCTTGCGTACCCTTGCTCCGCGATCGGCTCCTCTCGGTCGTCCTCCCCGTGAAGCGTGAGCACGAGCCGTTCGTCGTCGACCTCGGCCACATAAAGGCGGCGCATCCCGCCGCCCAGCCGCGGCAGATCGACCTGTGCGCGCGGCAATGAAAAGGCAAGCGGCCACCCGTCGTCCTCCCCGCGGATCTCGAGCCGGATCGGTTTCTTGGAGACAAGCTCGTACGCTACGCTCGACGACAGCTTCCGAAGCCGATCGTGCAGGGCCTTCAAGTAGCGCTGGTACGGCAAGAGAAACGCGCGGTCTGCCCGCTCGACGGACTCGATCCGACGGGCCAATCTCCTGACCTGCACACGGGCGGCGATGGCCCGGAGGATCCCGTCGCCGTCGAAATTGGAAACGGTCCCATGTCGGAACCGGGCGTAGAGGAGCGGCTCCGGCGGAGAAGGCTCAACGTCGGCGCTCTGGCGGTGAGCCTCGATCACGAGGAAGCCGCCGTTCACAGGGATCAGCACGAAACGCCACGCGGGGGTGGTCAGCACAAGGGCGCATGCGGTCGGTCGCGCTGCCCCACACGCGAATGCTCTCACCGCTTCCCAACCGCCGTCCCCGGGGCGCACACCCGCACGAACGTGCCCGCCGAGCAGCGCGCCCACGTCCACCCCTGGCCCAAGCCTGCCCTGGATGTCGGAGCGCACCTGAAACGGGATCTCGGGCTCGATGCGCAACGTGCCCGCCAGGCCTTCACGCACATGGTTGTCGGTGAGCGCAGGCAGGGCGATCCCATGAGCAGCCGCGTAGCGAGTGATCCGCTGGGTCAGCATGCAGCACCTCCTCCCGAGTGACGCGCGCGCGCCTTCGGCGTCTGACGCGGGCGACCTTCCGATCGCGCCGATGGTCGCCCGGACTTCCGGCGGATGAAGCGAACCGCGCGCCTCCGCCGGTAGCAGGTGATGAGGGCGCCGCCGTCGCCCACCACGATGATCCAGTCGCGCGCAAGTCGTGCCGCTTCCGTGCCGCGCAGGTCTTCCGGGAGCCGCCGCTCCATCACGACAAGGTGGGTGGCTCCCGCCGCGCGGATATCCACGCCGTGGCGAAGGATGAAGTCGCGCACATTGTCGCGGAGATGTCGGTGGGAGGCGCGCTCGAAGTAGTGACGTGTTGGACGCAGGGGGAACGATGCGGTGGATCGAGATGAGTTTTTCATGCTCGACCGTATTGCAGCGGGTGTGCCGAGCATCTTCTCCTCGACCAGGTGCCGGCTTGATCGAGCCGGTGGACCCCTCCGGGGTGTCCCGTTCGCCTTCTTGAGCCTGCGCGGCGTGTGAACCGAGGCCCCTGCCAGGCTCCTCCTGCAGGAGATCACCCTAAGCGGGCTTATGCCGCCAGAAAGATTCTTCTGCCCCGCGGACCGGCGGCTACGCATCGCGAGGGTCCGCCCCCCGATCGACCGTCCCGTGCGCCGTGTCCTGCGGCATGTACGGGTCCTGCGGGCCCGCGCGAGCATCCAGCCATGCATCCACCACACGCCCAGCCGCCAGGTGACTCGCGAACCAGCGGAGCGTCTCCCAGTGCGCTCGCCGCACGCGAGCGCTTCGGCCGCTCTATGCCTCCGCAACGCGACGCAGCAGATCGTGTTCACCAGGCCCTTGCCCCGCTACGCCGATGCGGCAACACGCGCGCCGCGCTCGGGTTCCCACGGCAGGCTCGCGACCTTCGACGCCAGGAACTCGCGCCGGCCGCTCTCGTCGCCGGCATCGAAGAGCACCACCTTCGCGTCGCCGACGATCGCGTTGACGTCGAGCACGACGCGGACGCGCGGGGAAAACCGCTCGGCCAGCACGACCAGATCGCCGGGACGCGGCCGGCGGGCGGGCCTGGCCGTGCGCGCGGGGTCGGCGAGGACCTCCGCAAGGCGCTCGGCGAGGCCGAGGTGTACGATGAACCACCGGTCGCCGTCGACCCGGGGCTTGGGTGTGCGGGCGACGCTCTCCTCGAGGATCGAGATCGCTTCTGGGTCAGCCGCGAGCCAGGGCGCGAGCAAGGCGTAGAGCTGCGCCGTGACCCAGGAATCATCCTCGACGCCCCGCTGCCCTGCCCGCTCCGAGGCCACCTCGACGTCGAGGCCGACCTCCCAGGCAAGCCAGCCGAGAAGGCCGACGACCATCGAAAGCTCCTCGAACATCTCGCCGTCCGCTTCGGCGAGCGCACGTTGCGCCACCGGTTCGGCGCCCCACACGAGTGCGAGCGCCGCCGACTCGTAGAGCCACCATGCGTCATCCCTATCGACGAGCTCGAGTCGCTTCCGCCGCCATTCCGGTCGCTGCTCGATCAGGCGCAGCGCGCGGAGCACCCCGAGGACGGCAGCCAGCTGAACTACCGCTCGCCGGGCTCGGTCCGGTTCGGCTGCTAGCTCGAGCTGCCCTTCCATGCGCTTGATCAGCCGGCGCACCTTCCCGCGGCAAGCTTTCGCGAGCGCCTCGTGGTCGGGGGCCTCGCGCGCGAGCTCGCCGCCGTCCTCCTCGTCCGCGCCGATCTGCTCCTGGTCGCTTGGCGGGCGCGGGCCGGGCGCGGCCGACAGGCCTTCGCCAAGGCGCCGCATGAGCGCGTCGAGCAACACCAGGACGTCGCCGCTCGCGAGCCGGCGTCGGCGTCGACCGGCCTTCGGCCCGGCGGCATCCACCGCCAGCGATGCGGGTCCCATCGACGGCTCCGTCGTGGAGGACGCCCCGCCGGTGGACTGCAAAGGCGTCGTACGCACGACGTCATCGGAATCGAAGATCACCTTCTCGGTGAGCTTCAGGAGGGTCTCGAGCTGACCGGGGTCCTCCTGGAGCGCGCCGAGCGCCTGCCGCAGCGCCTTGCGCGTGTCGCCGCCGAGGTTCTTCGCGATCTCTTCGGTTCGATGGACGATGACCAGCATCGGGTCACCGGGCGACCGCGCCTCGAGGAAGTGAGCTCCGTCACGTACGCCTTCCGGCGCCTCGATGGAGGTCCCGCTCCTCTCCCCCCGGACGACGGCCTGGCCGAGGACCGCGCCCTCGTCGCCGATGCCGTGCAGGACGACGCCCGCGCGGATCGGCGCCTGCGCCAGGAAGCCGTGGGCGGTTGGCGTGGCGATCCACACCTTCCGACCAGGAGCGTCGACCCGCGCCGGCTGGGTCGCCCGTCGCTCTGCGATGAACGACCAGTCCGCCTCCGTGACCGGCGGCGCTGCGCGCAGAGCCTCAATGCCGAGCGCGGCGCCCGCGCCGACCCGCCGGTCGGCGACCACGGCCTCGGCGTTGCGGCTGGCCGGTGGCGCGAGGAACGCCGCGACGCTGGGGTTCGCGCTCCCGACGACCAGGAGCTCGCCGTCCGCCCCCTGGAACCAGAGCACCTTCGCGTGCAGGTAGTGCACGCCGTCGTCGCGGGGTTGCCGGTGCTTCGGGACGCCGGCCACGTTGACGAACCGGACGCCGGGGAGCTTCGCCGCCTCGTTCGGATCCATGTCGACCGACGCGGGATCGATCCCGATCACGGCCTCACGCGGCCGGACATCCGCGAGCAGCCGGCGCGCGAAGGCGAGCTTCGGATCGAAGAACGGTCCGCAGACGAACGCGGTCGCGACATCGCGCGGCATGCGGGGCACGATCTGCGACCAGAGATCGGCGCCCGTCGCCGAGGACGTCAGGATCACGCGATCGCCCGCGTCCGCGGCGACCGGGCCGTCCAGCCACGGGACGCCGAGCTTGAGGCCCTCGTACGCCTCGACCACGTCGGGCAATCCGGAGGGGACGTGTCCGGCGAGGAACTCGAACGCCCGGCGGAACGGGGCCGCGGCGCCGCGGATCGAGGCGCCCTGGGCGCGGAACACGGTGGTCACCTCGTCGTTCAGCCCGAAGCCGGACAGCGTCAGGTTGTGGCTGCCGACGAACAGCGCCCCCTTCGACTTGCCGACGCGCAGCAGGATCTTCGGGTGGAAGGCGCCGCCGACCTCGACGGGGATCAGCGTGTAGTCCCTCCCCGCGCGGCGCGGGCGGAGGTCCTCGCTCGCGAACGCCTCCGCGCACCGGGCGGCATCCATCATGAGGACGTTGTGCGTGCAGCCCGCGGCGACCAGGCGCCGGAGCACGACCTCCTCGTAGAACGGGAAGTAGCAGTTGTAGGTCGCGATGACCGAGGCCCGGAATCCCGGCTCGGAGAGGTGCTCCATCAGCGAAATGGATGCGAGCTCACCCTCCACGGCACACCTCCAGCGCGGCGCGGCCGCGCTCGGTCAGCACGAGCCCATCGGCCTCGAGGTCGATCAGGTCGAGGTCCCGGAGGATCTGCACCGCCCTGGTGACGCGGGGGAGCGTGAACGTCGGCGCCGGCGCCTCCACGACGCGCAGCTCGCCCTCGAGCGGCCGGATGCGGAAGGTGTCGCGGCGCTCCGCGCGGAGCTTGCGGAGGGCGACCCGGAGATGGCGGCCGACGCACCAGTGCACCGAGAGCCATCGGATCCACTCGCCGAGGCTCATCGCGGCCCACGTCGTGCGCGAGGCCTGCCGGAGGGAGAGGAGGTGGACCTCCTGGGGGTCGAAGTACTCGGGGTCGAGTTCAAAGTCGGCGTACGGGTACTCGTCGACGCCGCGGGCGAGCAGGGCCAGCAGGATCTGGAGGCTTTCAACGGCGACGTTTTCAAGCTGATCGTCCTCAAGACCGAGCCCAGCGAGACGCCAGCCGCGATCCAGTTCGTGTTCGGGAGCAGACCAGTTTGCGAGCGGCGGCAGCTCGCCTCGGACGTGCGCGATCTCGTCGGCCAGGGGCCGTGAGAGCCTCGCGCCGAACGACGACAGCAAGCGTTCGCCCACGTCCGCTGCGTCGGAGGACTCCCTGAGCACGCCTTGGTGGTCACGCTCGACAGCGCGGAGGATCGCCGCGAAGAGCCCCTGGACGGCGAGCGACAGGAGCTCGTTCCGCTGGTAAGTCCCCCATCCCCGTCGCGCACGGAGCAGCGCCCCGTCCAACTCCCATGGCGAGCCGTCGGAGAGCACCCCGGCGTACGAAGCGCCGCGAAGCAGCGCTTCGTACGTGTAATCCGGGTTCTTCCCACCACGGGCGGCGAGGTCGAGCATCAGTCCGAGCGACGCCCGGCGCGCGTGGTCTCCATCGGCCTCGTACGCGGCTGTCCTGGCAAGGAACACGTCGAGCAGCAGTTCGTGCTCAACGGGATTTCCGCGAAGCGCGCAAGGGCAGAACGACGCGAGCTCGTCGAGATCCGACCAGGCGATTGCCGATGCCTCCAGGACGCGGAAGAATGCCTCTTCCTCAACGCCCTTGGCGAACGCCTCGGCGATTTCGCGCCCCCGCTCGCGACCATACCCGGGCGGGTAGTCGACTCCCTGATCTGAGTGGTCGAGGATGCTCAGGTCGCGGAGCGGGCCAAAGTAGTACTGGCCGAGCCCGCCGAGCTTGTTCTTGAAGTAGCGCCTTGGCCCTTCGAGGGCCGCGTACTCGTCCAACGAGATCTCCTCGACATCGTCGCCGATCCGGAGCAGCTCGAACCGGCCGACCATCCCGATGCCGTGGCGCCCATGGTCGGCGTCGCCGAGCGCACGGGCGTGTCGGATCGCGATGAGCGCGAAGAGGCACTCCGCACGGCGCAGAACGCGCCGGAACTCATCAAGGGAGTGGTCGGCGTACCGGCGCTCGAAGGACCAGATCACCCATGGATAGAAGGCGTAGTACCGGGCCCGATCGGTAACGTTCGTGATGCCTGGAAGGAGCTGCGTGTAGAGGGTCGTGCACGGCGCCTGGACCCCGAGGTGATCAAGACCGCGGATCGGCTGCGGCGGACTCACCCAGGCGATGTTCTCCACGATCGTCATCCGTCCCCTCCTGACCCGACCTCGTGGGCGGCAGCTTGCTTGTCATCAGTCTTACAGAGGCAAATGCTATCGAATTCCGTGCAGCAGAAGGCACTGATCCCAGACGCTCCGACGACAGCGTGGCAGGCTTACCTGAAAAATTTTCAATAAAGCCATCAAAGCAGATGCTACACAACACCAGCAGGAGTCTTCCCTCGTCACCCGCGTCGAAAACGACGCGACCTCGAAAGAGGCTAAACTCGCCCCGCACGTGCTGCTGAAGGAAGGATGGAGTATACTCACGGATAAAACTTGCTCCACCTCTTCTGTATCCACGCCTTCCACGCTTACTCAGCGAAGTTTCATCTCTCGATTATCCTGGTGTCCCAGACTCAAGTTCGCCGTCCTTCCGGCGCGGTTTGTGAAACAGGGTATCACTCTCGGGACGAGCGCCCCAGCGCTCCTCGATGCAGTACACGCCCGCACCTTCGAGGGTACGAGCACTATGGTCCTGCGCGTCCTGAAACAGATTCACGTCGAGCGGCACGAGCATCGACAATCAGCACAGCGATGACACGAGCAACTCTTGGCTGCTCACATGAACACAATGGCTCTACTCACACCCAACAGTCTTCAGACGAGATCCACACAACACAGGGCGCTCTTTAACAGACTCACCTGGCCTCCACCTCGACAAACATCTTGAGCTAAGCAACCTTCGACACAACCCCTCGAGCAAGCTCTCCGCAAAGCACACTCCGCACAATGGAGTCAAACAGCGCATCGCTAGCACCAATCGCCTTCCTTTGATTAAGCAATGAAACTTCAGCGGCGCGAGCTATACATACAAAACGGTCTTGTTCCTGAATCGATGGAACATCCACCGGCGTTTCCTCAATCTGCGCAATGTTCAATGTCGGCTGCGCCACCGTCCTAATCTCGCTTCGAAAATAGTTTTGAACGTATTCAAGCCGAAGATAATACGCAAGATACAGCGGATTCAGCCTGGGCCCACAGGGAACTCGCGCCACTGCGCGTGCAATATTGGCTCCAGCGAGCACCGGCTCTGCCAAGGCAACCTTACCAAATGTTGCCCCAACGCATGCAATGAGCACTTCGTTACCGATGAGGCGAGAGCGCGCATGGCGCTGGTCGATCTTAGGATCAATTCTCCTCATCGAATCAGTTCGAATTCTTAAGTCAGCAAAATCACCGACTCTTACCAAAGGAATACCTTCAGGACACTCATCACCGGGCTGCACTACGCCGTAATTAATCTTATCAGCGTCAGCCACCAGCTCTCTTAAGGCGACAATATGACGCCGCCTGCGATTGTCCACTGGACTCCCGAACATTTCCAGAAACACTGACTGAGGCAACTTCTCGGCGAGCGCAATTGCCTCCTTCCGCTTGCGTCGAATCGCGTCGGCCTTGTCGAGGATCTCGGCGACGCGGCGCTGCTCGGGGAGCGGCGGTAGGAGAAGCGGCACGCTCCGAATGTCTTCCTGGGTGATGTTCTGCATCGAGCCGCTGGTACCTCCGGCACGCGCAGCAAAATAACGCCTCGTCGGAGGCGATTGAAGAACTCGCAGCAGGTACCGTGCATCAACCTTGGTCGCATCTGGCACCAACTTTAGGATCTTGTCGGACAGGAGTAGATCCGGGAAGTCGCGAGGCACCTGAACGGCGGCACCCACCAGGTCCGTGGTATTGGCACGAGAGAGGAGAATGTCACCTTTCATCGGCCGAGGACAGCCACTCGGTTCGTAGTCTGGAAGCGCGGCCTTATTCTCGGTCGCATCGAACTCGCCCCAGGTGACGGCGCTCACGCGAAGGATTCCGAGCTCACCACGCTCGGCCGGTCGTTCGAGCGTCTTCACGCTTCGGCCGGCCTCGATACGCACCAGCACCGAGCCAAGTGTAGTCGGAGTGGCGGTAGCAGTCTTCATCATGATAACGCCTTTGCAAGGTCATCGAGGCTCTTAGCGATCTCCACCTCGACGGCCCGCAGCTTACCAAGAATAACCTTCGGCGATTCGTACTGCACCTCCTCGTGCACGGCCTCCTTGTAGCGGTTGATTGACAGATCGAAGTTATTCCCCCGGATCTCGCTAACCGGAACCGTGAAGTACTTGACCGTCCGGTCAGTATCCTTTTTAGCGTTCCTCTTCTGCCAATGTTCCAGCGCTGCCGGCAGATCGTTCTCCTTCACTGGATCGCGCTTGTCGTCGAGCGAGAACCCGTCAGCATCGACATCGTAGAAGAAGACATGATCTGTCCTCCCGCCCTTGGTGAAGACTAGAATGGCCGTTGAGACGCCGGCATAAGGCCTGAACACGCCCGAGGGCAGCGAGATGACCGCTTCGAGCTGGTTATCGTCGACGAGCATCTGCCGAAGCGCCACGTGCGCCTTCGACGAGCCGAAAAGCACGCCATCCGGCACAATCGTCGCGCTGCGCCCTCCCTTCTTCAGCATCCGCAGGATCAACGCCACGAAGAGCAGCTCCGTCTTCTTGGTCTTCACCTTTTGCGTGAGTGACGGGTGTACATCCTCGGCGTCCAGGCTCCCTTTGAACGGCGGATTGGCAAGGATAACGTCGAAGCAACCAGTCGCCTGCTTCGCGAATCTCTCAGGAAATTTACTCGAGAGCGTGTCCTGGTAGTGAATATCCGGGTTATCCACCCCATGAAGCATCAGGTTCATCGACGCGATGCGGAGCATCGTGCTGTCGAAGTCGAAGCCATGGAACATGTCGTTCTGGATGTGCTCGCGGTATGGCTCGAGTTTGTCGCCCGTGTAGATCTTGTCGCCGTTCTCCCCGATCATGATGCCCTTCGGCGAGGTGTACTTCTCGAGCAGGTACTGCATCACGCCCACGAGGAAGCCCGCCGTGCCGCACGCCGGATCGCCGACGATCTCGGTCGGCTTCGGGTCGAGCATCTCGACCATGAACCGAATGATGTGCCGCGGAGTCCGGAACTGGCCGTTGATGCCAGCCGTCGTGAGCTTGCTGAGGAGGTACTCGTAGAGGTCGCCCTTCGCGTCGCCATCGGTGATCGGCAGGGCGTCGATCATGTTCACGGCCGACACCAGGAGGCTCGGCTTCTGGATCATGAGCTGCGCGTCGGACATGTACTCGGCGAAAGTCGTCCCGCCGTTCAGCTGCCGGAAGTGCGGGAAGACCTTCTGGCTCACGACCGCCAGCATCTGCTCGGACTTCAGCTGCTTGAAGTTCTTCCAGCGCCGCTTGTCGTCAGGGCCGTCGAAGGTCCCCTTAAATGGCTTCTTGGTTCGCTCGGCCCGCTTCTCGTTGCGGGTCTCGGCCACGTCGAGCAGCCGCGCGAACATAAGGAAGGAGATCTGCTCGATGACCGTCAGCGGGTTGGTGATGCCGCCGGTCCAGAACTCCCCCCAGAGCTTGTCGATGTCGTTCTTCAGCTTGCCGGTGATCATGATGCTTGCCTCGCGGAGGGCGGCGGGTTGGACGCTGACGCCTTTCGCGGCTGGAAGGTCTCCAGGATGGCCAGGATCTCGTCGACCTGGCCCACTTCGGTGAACACGCCGTCGATGCCTTCAGCGTGGATGGTGGTGAACGGTGGCTCGTAGAGCCGCTCTAGCTCGATCCCGCCGTTCTGCGCGATATGGTTCTTCAGCACCTGCATGAACCGGAGCTGCTGCGCGGAGAGGCGGGGGTGTTTGTGCACGAAGCCGGTGAAGGCCTCGTCGACCGCGGCGGGGTCGAGCCCCACCAGGCCGCGCAACACGTCCAGCAGCGACTGCTTCAGCTCGGGCTGGACCAGGTGCTTCAGGTTCGCCTTGTCGTCGACACGGAGCACCAGCGTGGTCAGGGCCTCGAGCTCAGCTTCGGGCACAGGCTTGCCCGCTCGGATGCGCTGGAGCGTCGGGTCGTTCCCGAAGTGCTCACGGATGACCTTCTCGACGCGGTGCCGGTACTCGATGAGCTCGAGCCCCTCGAGCTTGGGCGTGTGGTCGACGCCCTCGACGTCCGCGTCGGTCACGTCGAAGACGCGCGGCATCAGGCGGCCCGTCGTCACCTGAGCCTGGTACTTCATGATGCCGCGGAGCTCGCTGCGGATCTCTTCGAGCTTTGGCACGGTGACGCTTGACCAGAACTCCCTGCTCTCGACCGCCTGGATGGCCGCCGCCTTCGCCTTCACCGGGTTCTGGTTCTTCATCAGCCGGGCAACCTCGCCCTCCACGGCCGCCTTGAGGTCGGCCACGGCGGGGGCGCCTCTGAGCACTGCCTCCTCGAGCCGCGTCACGAGCAGGTCGAAGCGGTAGGCGTCCTCGTCCCCACGGATGTTGCGCCACTGCATGAGCGGCGCCGCGATGGAGAGGAGGTCCGCCTTGGTCGCCGCCGCAAACTGGGCGAGCGTGTCGCGGTGCGACAGGAGCTCGAGCTCCTTGCGCCGATCACGCACCTCGATGCTCTTCGAGGCAATCACGTCGCGGATGTCTTGCACGAGCAGGTCGACCGTCGCCTGGAAGACGGGCTCGTTCATCTTGTCGAGCGCGGCCTCCGCAACCGCGATGCGCGCCTCGAAGATCTTCTGCAGCAGCGACTTCTGTGGCGAAGGCTGCTTCTCCTTGTACTTCTCCTCGAAGAACCAGAAGTTGCGCCCGTGGTCGAAGATGAGGAACTCGGTCTTGTGCTTCCTGGGCCCAAAGAGGTCCCGGCAGAGGCGCGTGCCGCGGCCAATCATCTGCCAGAACTTCACATACGACTTGACTGGTTTGGCGAAGACGAGGTTCACGACCTCGGGCACGTCAATGCCGGTGTCGAGCATGTCGACCGAGATGGCGATGACCGGGTCGCTGTCCTTGTTCTTGAAGTCGTCGATGAGCTGGTCCGCCCGGGCCTCCTGGTTGTCGATCACCCGACAGAACGTGCCCCCATACTGCGGGTAGAGCTCGTTGAAAAGCTCGGCGAGGTGCACCGCGTGGACGTGGTTCCGCGCGAAGAGGATCGTCTTGCCAACGCGGCTCCCCGTCGCGTCGCGGATCCCCTCCTCCATCAGGCTGCGGAGGATGATTCGGCTCGTGTCCTTGTTGAAGACGTCCTTGTCCAGCTCGCCCGGCTCGTGTTCGACGGCCGACACATTGTCTTCCTGTTCCTCGAGCTGAGCCCGCTGCTCGGGTGACATCTGCGAGTACTTGAAGCCCTCCTTGCGGAATTTGGACTTGTACTCTCGCACGCGGAACGGCACGAGGTAGGGCGGCGTTGAGTTAACGGCCTCCTCGAAGCCGAAATTCGACGTCGGATCGTTGTTCTCGCATCCAAACAGCTTGAACGTGTCGCGGTCGATGTACTGCACCGGCGTCGCCGTCAGGCCGACCTGCAGGGCGTCGAAGTACAGGAACAGCTCTCGATACTTCTTGTAGATGCTGCGGTGCGACTCGTCGGCGATCACCAGGTCGAAGAATCCGACGTCGAAGCTCTCGAAGCACTTCATCATCGCCGGGTAGGTCGCGAGGTAGATGCGCTTGTCCCGATCCGAGGAGGTCGTGCTGTCGACGACGACGCGGGGCTCGCCGGGCATGAATTCCTTGAAGACGCTGTCCGCCTGCTTGCGGAGCTCGCGGCGGTCGCAGAGGAACAGGATGCGCTTCGCCCAGCCGGCGCGCATGAGGACGTCGCAGAGCGAGATCGCGACGCGCGTCTTGCCCGTACCGGTCGCCTGAACCAGAAGCGCACGGCGGGACTTCTTCTCGAAGCGCTCGCTGACGCGCTTCACGGCCTCGAGCTGGTACATGCGCTCGGCGATGGCGAGGTTCGGCGCTACCGCGGTGAGCGGCGTCTTGTTCTTCCGCTGGTGGATCAGGTACTCGAGGCTGTCCTTCGAGTAGAAGCCGTAGACCTTGCGCGGCGTGTAGCCCTGGGCGTCGTCCCACAGGTAGATGTCGTTGCCGTTGGTGTAGAAGGCGGCAGGCCGCTGGCCCGTCTCCTTCTCGAGGCACGTCGCGTAGATGCGCGCCTGCTCGGCGCCGACCCGCGCGTCCTTGGAGGTCCTCTTCGCCTCAATGACGGCAAGCGGCTTGCCATCATCGCCGTAGAGCACGTAGTCGGCGAAGCCGTCGCCCGACGGGGTGGGCATGGCGGAGAGCTGCACCTCCTGCCGCACCTGCTCCGTGCTCTTGCCGTTCTGCCCGACGTCCCAGCCTGCCTCGATGAGCTCCTCGTCGATCAGACGACGGCGCGTCGCGCGCTCGTTGAAGTGGAGGATGTTGGCAGCCTTCTGCCCCTCGGCCCGAAGCTGATCGAGTTGCTCCTTGGTAACGGTGAACGACTGCTCGGCCGCCTCGCGCTTCTTGCGCTCGGTTTCCAAGTCGGCGAGCACCTTCTGGAGCTGCGCCTCCTGAGCGGCGAGCTTGGCGTGGGCCTCCTTCTCCTTCTCGAGCGTCGCACCCGGCTGGGCTGGCGGAGGCGGCTCGCGGTACTGCGGGCATTGCGCCTGGCTGCCGCCGTCGAGCTGCACGTGCACCCACTGCGCGATGTCGAACCCGTCCCGCAGGTTCAGGAGAGCGACCTGCGTGGTCGGAGCCTCCCGGTGCGCCGCGCGGTTACCCGACTTGCGGATGGCGTGGAGCTTGTTGAGGACCACCTCGGGGACTGCCGAACGGAAGACCGTCTCGTTCAGCATGTCGTTCAAGTTATCGCTGTAGGGACGAGGAAGCTGGTACCCAGTGTAGATGAGGCCAACGACGTGCTCGACGAAGAGCCTCAGCTTGAGCAGGGCGCTGCCCGGGTCGGGCCGCGCGTACGCCTCCGCGAACCCGCCGAGGTCGGCGAGCTCGGGATGCTTGCGTCGCAAGAATTCGAAGTTCTGGGACTTCAAGATGGCGTCCTTGGGCAGCATGCCCGCGCTATGTGCAGAACCTGTTCCATCACTCGGCTACCCCATACTTCTCGAGCCAGTTCTTCAGCGTCTGGTAGTTGGAGAGCCCCACGAGGGAGGCGGCCCTCGTCTTGTTCCCCTGCGCTTCGGCCATCGCGCGCGCCAGGTAGTGACGAGCGACGTCGCCGAGGAGGTCCGCCAGCCGGAAGCCGTCCCCCAAGGGGCGCCCGAGCACTTCTTGTCCCGCTCCCGCCGCGGGGACCCCGACGAGGGCCTCGCGCGCTTCGCTCTCCTCGATGGACGGTCCCTTCGACCAGACGAAGGCGCGCAGCAGAGTGGCCTCGAGCTCGCGGACGTTGCCAGGCCAGTGGTGCTGCTGGAGAATGTTTCTTGCGCCAGCAGAAAGTTTTTTGTGCACGCCAGACTGCGCCACCATGTCCGCGTTGAGCTTATCGAGCAGGCGCTGGAGGAGAAGACCGACGTCGCCTTCACGTTCGCGGAGCGGCGGCACCTTCAGAACGAGCACGGCCAGCCGGAAGTACAAATCCTCGCGGAAGCGACCCTCGCGGACCTCGTCCAGCAGGTTGCGGTTCGTTGCCGCGATCACACGGACATCCACGGGGACGTCGGTCTTGCCGCCGACACGCCGGACCTTCTTCTCCTGCAGCGCACGGAGTAGCTTCACCTGCGCGTCGAGCGGCAGCTCTCCTACCTCGTCGAGGAAGAGCGTTCCCCCTTCGGCCTGCTCGAAGTAGCCGGCGTGGTCCGCGCCGGCGCCGGTGAACGCGCCCTTCGTGTGCCCGAAGAACTGCGACTCGACCAGCTCCTTCGGGATCGCTCCGCAGTTCACGGTGACCAGGGGCATGCCCTGCCGCGGGCTCTCCTTGTGGATGGCCGCCGCGAGGAGCTCCTTGCCGGTCCCCGACTCGCCCTCGATGAGGATGGCCGCCGAGTATGGCGCAGCCTGACGGGCGCGGCGCACCAGGCGCTTCATCGCGTCGCTGCGGTGCAGGATGTCCCCGAACTTCGGCTCCTCGGGTCGAAGCCCGCCGCTGAGGCGCTCGAGGTCCTCGTCGGCGCGCCGGATCACCTCCGGGATGAACTCGGCGGCGAGCTCGAATGGCACGTCGGCCGTGCGGACGCCCGCCTCCTTCGACGACTCGATGAGCTCGGCCTCGAAGCGCGTCTTCGCGACGATGATCCAGATGGAGGCCATCGCCGGGGTGCCGGGGCTCAGGTGGAAGGTCAGCTTCGCCTTCTTGCCGTACTCGCCGACCGCCCACGGAACCGCCGCGGTAACGGCGCGGTAGATGTCCGCGTAATGCGTCGGGGAGGACAGCTTCTCCTGGCGGACGACGAGGCTCGCCTTCGTCTTCTTCTTGAGCCACCGCTCGACGAGCGCGGCCTCTTCCTCCCGGTAGTTGTTCAGCAAGACGACGTGGTCGAAGTCGCGGTCGACGAGGGCCTGCGCGAGGGGCCCCTCGCCGACCGCGGCATCTCCAGAGGCCGCCTTGATGTCGGTCTTCCCGATCCACGCAAGGAGAACGCGCGCCATGGTAGGGGCAGCGTAATCAAACTTCTGGTAGCAGAGAAATTTTTCTGCTCCTCCCGGCCTGTTCTTCTCGTGGTCCAGCCGCGCCGGCCAAGCGTGCGGCTCCGTGACGCATGGAACGGTACATGAAGAAGGGCGGTGCATGCACACGCAAGCCCCCTCACCGTCCTCGTCAACGTGAACACCAGTGCCATCGAGGCCCACATCCGCGACCATCGCGACGACGTGCTCGCCGCCTTCGGCCCCCTCAACGACGCCCAGCGAGCCGGCCTCGTCACCGATGCGTGGACCATCGGGCTGCGCGCGCTCTTGAACGCGCACCGGCAGGCCGAGGAGTCGCGCCTGTACGACATCAGCAAGACGCTCAAGGAGGACCTCGACGAGCAGCTCGCGGCCTACATCGAGCGCCAGCAGGCGACCCTCGTCCAGGTGCTCGCGCGCTACTTCGACCCCCGCGATGGCCAGGTCATCGCCCGCCTTGAGGGCTTCCTGCGGGATGAGGGCGACCTCGCCCGGATGATGGAGCGCTTCCTCTCGCCAGAGCACGGGGCTCTGGCGCAGACGCTCGCCCGCGAGCTTGGGGAGAAAAGCCCGCTCCTCCGCCGGTTGAGCCCGACCGACAGCGAAGGGATCCTCTTCCTGCTCGAGGCGAAGGTGCGTGAGGTGCTCGAGGAGAACCAGGCCGAGGTCACGCGCGCGCTCGATCCCGTCGCCAAGGATGGCGCCGTCGCCCGCTTCCTCCGCGCCCTGCGCAAGGAGCTGGAGGATGCGGACAAGGACCGCAGCAAGCAGCTCGCGCTCGCGACCAAGGCCCTCGATGCGAACGACGAGAACTCGCTCCTGAGCCGCCTGGCGCGCGAGACCGCCGCGGCCCGTACCGCCCTCCTGTCGGCGATGAACCCGGAGCTCCCCAACTCGCCGATGGCGGTTCTGAAGAACTCCCTCACGGCGGTGCTCCGGCAGCACGGAGAGTCGCAGCGCGAGGCGATGGCCGCGATGCAGGAGCGGCAGGCGAAGCTCGAGCAGGCGATCCGTGAGTCGCTCGTCCGCCTCGAGGAGCGCAAGCGGGGCGACGCCAGGTCGGCGCGCGGGGGCTTCAACTACGAGGAGGCCGTGCTCCTCTTCGTTCAGCGCACCGTGGAGGGGGCGCCGGTCACCGTGGACACAACCGGGAACACGGTGGGCGCGAAGTCGGGCTGCAAGGTCGGCGACCAGGTCATCCGCTTCACGAAGGAGAGCATCCATGCAGGCAGCGCCCTCGTGATCGAGGCGAAGCGTGATGGCGCGTACACCGTCACCAAGGCCCTGCAGGAGCTCGAGTGCGCTCGCGGCAACCGGCTCGCGCAGAGCGGCGTCTTCGTCATGGCACGCAGCCATGCCCCCGCGGCGTTCCCGCGCTTCGCCCGCTACGGCAACGACATCCTCGTGGTGTGGGACGAGGAGGACAAGGAGACCGACCCGTACCTCCACGCGGCGGTTCTCCTCGGACTCGCGCTCGCGAGCTGCCAGCGGCGCCCCGAGGACGCGGGCGATATCAAGGCCCTCGTCGACATCGAGCACCTTATCCGGAAGGAGCTCGACCGGCTCGAGCGGATGCGCAAGCTCAGCGAGTCGATCAGCAGCAACGCCGAGCAGCTGGGCGAAGAGGTACGCAAGGGCGGCGACGCGCTCGGCCGGCTGCTGCGTAAGGCGAAGGCGACGC
The DNA here is from genome assembly GCF_051526825.1 of Sorangium sp. So ce185. Lineage (NCBI taxonomy): Bacteria > Pseudomonadati > Myxococcota > Polyangiales > Polyangiaceae > Sorangium > Sorangium sp. So ce185. The sequence goes on from NZ_CP150316.1 coordinate 6,877,118, forward strand.
TGACGGCGCTGAACGTGGAGCTCGCCGAAGCCGAGGACGCGAAGAGGGCGTCCGTGGTGTTGCCGGCTGGGTCTCTGGAACAGGTGCGCGCGGCGCTCGCGGAGCACACGGCCGAGCCGGACGGTAAGGTGCCCGTGCGGCGGAGCGCGTAGCTCTGCCGTTCACCTGCGTCGCGTCGCCTGGTGGGGCGCGACGCAGGATCGAAGCTCGTAGCCTGCTTGGCCATCAAGCTTGCCGGGACCGTGATTCTCTGCGCGTTGCGGACGCAGGGCTGGCATCCAAGGACGCGACCGTTGCGTCCTTCAGGGTCTGCAAAAATCAGCTGATCAAGGGGATAACAACATGGAAGGAGAACTCCCTTCCGGGAGCACCATCCCCATGAACAACGCCAGGTGGTGGGCGAAGGCCCTCCGCATCGCCGCCGCCGTCCTGACCATGGCCGCACAGATCATCCTGGCCTGCGTGAGCTGATCGCCCACTCGGCCCCGTCCACCGCGGTCCTCCACTCGGGTCGCGCGCTTCGATCCCCGTCCACCTCAAGCCGCGCCGCCTTCGGCGCACAGGAGAGATCCCCATGTCTGAGAACACCCAGAACGCCACGTCCGCTGTCTCCTCCTACGTCCTCCGCGTGTTCGCGAACGAGTCCGTGAAGAAGGGCGCCGCCGCCGCCGTCGCGGGCCTCCTGGTCGCGGCCGTCTCGGAGGCGATCTGGCCCTCGCGGTGAGCGAGCTGATTGGCGAGGCCCTGCTGGAGCTGCTCCGGCACGGTCTGCCCCGGCGCGTGCCGACGGCTGCGAACATGCTCGACTGGCTCCGGGAGGCGGCAACCCCGCCGCCCGGTGTCGAGCTCTTCAGCGCCGACGGCTCAGCGTTCACCGGCGTCGTGATCGTCGACCGGAACCGGCCGATGTTCATGCTCGCCGCACGGCAGGGCCCAGCGCCGCGCATCCACATGGGCCCGTCCGCACCGCCCAGCGCTCCGCGCTACGGCTCGCCCTACGGCCAGCGGTCCCTGTTCGACGAGGACGACGAGCCCTACTGGCGCGACGGCCATGCCGGCTGGCCGCGGTAAGGCTGGCCTCGGAGCTGAGCACCGAGCCGTTCCGCTCGGGGGAGAGCTCGCGGCACCGGAGGCCGAGCTGCTCCGCATCGTCCTGCGGGGCCAGCGCATCGCGGACCGGCTTGCCCGCGCCCCTGGCGGCTGGCGAGAACTGAGCGAGCACGAGCTGGAGCAGCTCCGGCTCACGAAGGTCCAGCGCCGCGCCGTCCTGGCGTTGCAGCAGCTCATCCGCAGCGGCTACCCCTCGCTGCCGAAGCACAAGTTCTCGTGCTCGGCGGACATCGCCCGCATCTACGCCGACCGGCTGGGCGGGCTCGTCTACGAGGTGATGCTCGGTCTCGCGCTCAACGGCCGGAACGAGTTCGTGGCCGAGCTCGAGCTGGCACGGGGCGGGAGACACGGCGCTGCGCTCACGATCGCCGACGCGCTGCGGCCGGTCATCCGTGCCGGCGCCAGCGCGTTCGTCCTCGTGCACAACCATCCGAGCGGGGATCCGATGCCCAGCCCGGAGGACATCGCTCTCACGACAGCGATGAAGACGGCTGCTGACCTCGTGAGCATTCCTCTGGTCGACCACATCATCATTGGAGGTCGCGGCGGAGGATTCAGCTCCATGCTCGACCTCTGCATCATCCAGTAAGCAGACTGCCGACAAAACGTATCGACTTCATCGTCGCGCTACGCTGGCCCACAGCAGTGCTGACGCCCCCTCTTTCAAATCCTGACCCCGCAGGGCGCCCGCTGGCACGAGCTCTCGTGCTCCGGGCGCCTTTCCGTTTTTTGCAGAAAGGAACATCTCATGCGCATCAACGGTCGTACGCTCCGCCCCTCGACCCTCGCCGAGCGCCGTCTGCTCCTGTCGCTCGGCACCGCCTCCCTGCGCGTGCCGCGCAGCATGAATCCGTTCGCCGTCGCCCGGCGGCTGCGCCGCGCCGCGCTGGGCAACAGCCCCGATCACGACTTCGCCCGCGACCTGGTCAAGGCGAAGAAGCGGACCGACCAGCTTCCGGTGCCCTCGCCGGACCTGGATCTTCCGGTGCCCACGAACCCCGACGAGGGCGTGATCGTCCATGGCCGGGCGGCGTAGCGGCCTGGCTGGCTTGGAGCGCGTTCTTCGCGCGTTCGAGCCCGGGTCGCACAACATCGGGGATTACGTCGCCGAGCACGACGAGGAGCTCGCGGGGCTGCTCGGCGTTGACGCCGGCGAGCTCCGGGCGCTGGCCGGCCAGCTCGATGAAGAGGCGGCTCCACGGGTTCGGGCGCTCCTCCAGCAACGAGCTGAAGCCCGCACGCTGCGTCATCAGGCTGCCCGTCGTGATGCTGTTTTGGCGGCAGCCCAGCGGCTTGCCATGACGGCAGTTTGGCGGGAAAGCTCGGCTCTCCTGGATATGAGCCTCCTCCTCGGCGACCTGCTCGCAGATGTGACTATCCAGCACATCAGCCTGATGAGCCGTGCCTTCGCGGTACATCTGCCCCGCAAGAAGCTGGTCGAGGTGGCAGATGTGCTTCCGAGACAGTTCGCGGATCTGGTGAGCTGGGTGGACCGGGCTGGGCTCCACTTCCGCTGGCGTCAGGGGCGGGGCGGGCTGAGCCTCTACTCGCAGGTGGTGCCAGCCAGCGAGTCCGCCCACGTTCTGCACGTCAGCATCCCGGCTCCTGCCATCAGGAAGCACGGGCCAGCTCCAGCTTCCCCGGAACGCCGAAGCCAGGACACCCCGCGCCCGAGCTCCACGAATTCAGCGTCCGCCATTGCTCGCAGCACGAGATGGCTCGCCGAGGCGCTCACCGAAGCTGCGTTCTCGGCCTAGCAATCACTGCGGTCCATCATCTTCTGGTGGACCGCAGCTCTGGGCAGCGTGCGGGTCGAGCCGCGCAGCGCCCGCTTCTTCTCCGCCACCACACACTCACTCTCCACGACAAGGAGTCGACACCATGAACAGCGCACCGGCGACGCTCGAGCGCGCCCAGCGGCGGCTCGCAGCCGCGGGAGGTCGCCACATCGGCGATCTCATCTCCTGGAACACCGACCGCATCGATGTGACGCGCGAGGCCGCGCGCCGCGTCTTCGCTACCGAGGGGCTGGGCCACCTCATCCCGGACATGGATCCGGCCACCGCGCTCTCGCGTGCCGCCGCCGAGGTGAAGCGCCCGCCCGGCATCCTCGTCCGGCCCTTCGCGCGGCCCAAGGGCGACACGAGCGCCGCCGTGGGCATCTACGTGCAGAAGACCCGCGAGGGCGAGGCCGGCGACGAGTACGTTTGCGGTGCGCGCTGCCGGGTCGACCGGCACACGGGCACCATCGTGGGCCTGCCGCCCGACGGCGCGCCCCCGATTGCGGAGGCGCTCGCGCACGCCGAGGCCATGGCCGCCCACGGAAATCACCTCGTCACGCATGCGGAGACGCGGGACATCTCCTTCGCCATGGTCGCGACGGCCAAGGCGCTCTCCGGCGTGCCGATGCGGGACCGAGGCGGGTTCTACCTGCTGCCCCCGTCCACCTGCGGTGCATGGCTCCGGCTCCGGCCGGGGCTCGAGCAACTCGGCGTGAAGCCGATCCGGATCGAGATGCACGACGCCCCCGACAACGTCGCCGTCGCCAGGGCGGCGGCGCAGGGCGCGCTGGAGGCGGACGTGGCGGAGCTCATCGCAGACCTCGACAAGGCAGCCTCCGACGGCATGCGCCAGAACGCGCTCGCGCGGCGGGTCGAGCTCTGCAAGGAGCTCACGGCCAAGGCCGAGCTCTACCGCGGCGTGCTGGCCGGTGTCGCCGACCGGATCACTGCGCGGGTCAAAGAGCTCCAGCACAGCTTCCAGCTCCAGCTCGACGGCGGAGATGGCGTGTCGTTCACCATCCCCGTGGTCAACGACTGAGAAGGCCGAGTTCACCAAAGGGGGCGCCTCGCCGTGGGTGACGCCGCGGCGAGGCACCGGTGCAGCATACCCGCTGCGCAGATACACGAGGTGATGATGAAGTCGACAACCAACAACTCGGTGGATATGACGTCTGTGCGGCACAGGTTCCGGACCGCGCGCGACAGTTTGCTTGCCGCCTTCCGGGAGCGCGAGAACGCGGTCGAGTGCATCCTGCTCGCTGCTCTCTCGGGCAATCACGCGCTGCTGGTGGGCCCTCCGGGCACGGCGAAGAGCGCCTTGTTCTTCGGGTTCCTGTCGTGCTTTTCGGACGCGCGGAAGTTCCAGACGCTGGTGACAAAGTTCGGAACCGAGGACGAGTACTTCGGCCCGGTGAAGCTCAGCGCCCTGAAGAACGATCTCTGGGAGCGCAACCTCGACGGCCGGCTCGCCGGGGTCGAGTGCGCCTTCCTCGACGAGGTGTTCAAGGGGTCCGATTCCGTGCTCAACGCCTTCCTGTCGGCGATGAACGAGCGGCTCTACAAGGGCCGGCCGATCCCGCTGCGGATGCTGGTCGGCGCGTCGAATGAGCTGCCTGAGGAAGAGAACCTGGCGGCGGTGTACGACCGCTTCTTGCTGCGGGACTTGGTGGAGTACGTGCAGGCGGACGCGACCTGGATGCAGCTCGTCGCGACGCCGCCCGCCTACACGGCATCGGCCCAGATCAAGCTCGCCGAATGGGACGCGGCGCGGGCGGACGTCGGCCGGGTGACGCTGCCCGAGCGCATCGTGCAGGAGCTTCTCCGCATCCGGAACGAGCTCAAGGCCAACGGGATCGTCGTCTCCGACCGGCGCTGGATCGCGCTCACCCGCGTGCTCCGTGCCGCCGCCTGGCTCGACGACTGCGCCGAGGTGGAACTGGACCACCTCGCCGTGCTCCGGTACGGGCTCTGGCAGAAGCCTGACGATCGCGCTCGCGTCGTCGCCGTGCTCGACACGGTGGACCGGAGCGCGGTGGCCAAGGCGATCGCGGTCGTGGACGAAGCCCTGCGCGCGTACGCCCACCGGCCCACGGAGGCGGCGGCCTACCTGGAGGCGCTCCCCAAGCTCGCTGCCGACGTCACCGATGCGGCCAAGCGAGTGCAGGAGCAGCTCAAGGAGGGCGTGTCCCGCCGGGCGCAGGCGCGCATCCAGCCGAAGCTCGACGAGCTGAAGAAGGTCCACGACGCGCTCAAGGCCGACCTGGCGAAGCGCTACGCCTTGTAGGAGGTCGCGATGGGGACCTTCCTCCAGGCTCGGCGCGCACACCGCGCCGTGGCGGTCGCAGCGGACCAGGATGCCGCTGCGGCCGGGGACCTCTGGAACGCGATCGTCGGGGCCGGGAGCGAGCCGCTCGCGGGTTCCTTCGCCGAGGCGGTGCAGGACACCGCACCGGTAGAACACGCGGCGCTGCTCGCGTCCGACGACGTGGCCGCGGCGTACGCCTTCGAGCGGCTGTGGAGCTGCCTCCCTGCCCTGCCCCCCAGGGCGTCGCCCTTCGAGCTGCGCGGCGTCGCCCGGGAGAGGTGGGCAGTTTTCGATGCGCAGGCCCGGCGCACCGAGCACCTGGCCGGGGGGTTTGGCTGGGACGTCAGCGCGGCGTGGACCCACGCGCGCGATGTCGAACTCGCCCACGGGGACCTCCACCAGATCGAGCGCATCGCTCGCCTCGCTGGCCGCATGTACGCGGCGCTGCGGGGTGCCCGGGCCAACCGGGTCCACGACGTGCCCGCGGAGGTCTACTCGGTCGAGCAGGGCAACGACGTGTCCCGTCTGCTGCCGGCCGAGCAGGTGCTGCTCACGGAGCCCGTCCTGGAGACGGTGGTCCTGGAGCGGATCGCCTCCCGCCGGGCAGCGCAGTACGCCGTGCGTGGCGAGGCGAAGAAGTCGAAGGGGCCGCTCGTGATCGCGCTCGATGAGTCCGGGAGCATGCACGCGGCGCGGAACGAGTGGGCGAAAGCCGCGACCGTCGCGCTCTGCCGGGTCGCGTTCGACGAGAAGCGGCCGGTCGCCGTGGTCCACTACTCGACCTCTACCGTGGTGCAGGCCATCAAGCCCGGCGACACGGAGGCGGTACTGCGGATGGTGCGTCACTTCCTCGGCGGGGGAACGGCCATCGGCCTCGCGCTCGGCATCGCCGTGCAGCAGGTCCGGCAGCTCGCCCGGCGGGGCCATCAGGGCGCCGACATCATCCTCGTCACCGACGGCGTGGACGGGGATCAGGCGGCTCAGGAAGCGGCCCTCCGCGAGGGCCTGGAGCTCGGGGTGCGGCTCTGGACGGTGGCCATCCAGTGCGAGGTGCCCGAGACCTCGCCGCTCCGGGCCAAGGCCGCGCACTACATGCGCCTCGGCGGCGCAGAGCTCGCGAAGGGGGAAAGCGTCTCTCTCCTGGCCGGCGCCACGTAATCCCAACCGGAGGAAAACAAGATGCCGGACAACGACGAACTCGAGTTCGAGGTCATCGAGGCGTACACGCGCGCCCAGGCCATCGCGGATGGCACCCTGGTGGACGTGACGTCAACGGCCCGGGAGATGGGGATCAGGCTTCCCGCCGCCGTGACGCACTCCGTCTGGGCCCGCTACGTGATGCTGACGCCGGCTGCGCGGCAGGCCGGCAACGACGAGCGCGGCCGACTGTGGGATGTCCTCTGGATGTTCCGCGCGGCGGCCCAGCGCGCACCGGAAGCAAACGAAATCACCTTCTCGCTGTACGTGGTCACCGACTCCGCCAAGCCCTCGCTGGTGGAGCTCAAGGCGGTCTGCGGTCCCGGCGACAACGCCGAGCCCGTGATCACCATCATGCTGCCGGAGGAGGATTGAGACTACGCAGCTTCGGGCCGGTCCCGGAGCTGCACCCCTGCCTCTCCTGCAGCTCTCACGTGCTGCGCACCGTCTCTGTGACGCAGCAGCGCGCTCACTCAGTCTGAAGTAGTGCAGCCCGCGGCGACGGCAATCGCCCGGGCTGCATGGCCGAAACCTCGTGCCCCGAGGTCCCGACATGCTGAATGTAGTCCGCCCGCCCTCCGCGGGCCAAGGGGGCCGTGCGGCTTCGCGCCGGCGCCCTCGCTCCCGTCCGCCTTTCCTGACCGACACCGACGCGCTCCGGCTCACCGCCGTGCTCCGTAACCCGCTGGGGCTGTACGGCTCCCGCTCCTCGCCCGCCGGACGCATGGGCGTCCGCGCGCGAAGCCGCCGGCACACCCCCGCGGACCAGCGCTGCTCGCCGCCAGCCATGGCCAGGAGCGGCGCGTGAGCCGCGAGCGCAAGGGGGACCGCCGTCCACCCGCCGCGCCACATCCCCCGGCCCGACCGAGCATCGCGGAGGTCATGGCGGAGCGGGCCTTCATCGTGGCCACGCTCATCTCCTGCGGCGTCCCCGCGCGCGACAGCGCCGACGTCGCGCAGGCGGTCGTCCTGGGCGCGTGGAAGGCCATCGAGGCGGGCCGGTATCGTCCCGACCCTGCCGCGAACGCTCGGCAGGTGCTCCGCCGCTGGCTCCGCGGCGTCGCGTGGCGGCAGGCGACCCACTACCTCGGCAGCGCGTACGTGCGTCATGAGGTTCTGCACCATGAACCGCTCGGCCTTCTGCGCCAGGTCGTGGATCTGAATCTCGAGGCGCAAATCCAGGCGCGCGCCGAGATGGAGGCGCTCCTCGCGCTCTGGCAGATGCCGTTCTGGGCGCGCGAAGTGATCGCCCTGGCGGCTCTGGGCCACGGAGGCGCCGAGATCGCGAGTGTGCTGCACTTGCACCTCGGAACCGCCGCCAGCCGGCTCCGCCGGGCTCGCAAGCTGCTCGCTCGCATGCGCAGGCGAAAGGGGAGCCGATGAACCTCCGAGATCCCAAGCACCGCATGAGTGTCACGTTCCCCGGCAAGCCAGTCACACGGTGCGTATCTCCACACGACATCGAGACCTACCTGGAGTCGAAGGGCTACCAGTCGGCTCTCTCGGTAGAGCGCAACTGGCCCAGGGACATCCCCTACGCATGGTTGCCGCCCAGGTGGCCGCACCCACAGACCCCGCCGATCCACGTCCAGCCCCGTGTGGTCGTGGGCGCGCGCCTCTGCTCGCAGCCGCTGGATAAGGTCATCGAGGCCATCGCGCACAACGAGGGGCGCACGCCCGGCGAGGTGCTGCGTGAGATCGCCGTGCACGCCCAGCTGCAGCATGGCGAGTAGCTTCTCCGCCCCACCTTGACGGCGTACAGCGCGCCCTTCCTTCCAAGGCGCGGCACCTGTGCCGAGACCAGAAGGACCGGACCCCTCCTCCCTCAATCATCCACATCTTCGGATTCGGCCTCGGCGCGCAGGAGCCTGGCGCGCCGTCCTCATCTCGAGCAGGCCAAACTGGAGGCAAACCACCATGACAGAGACTCGCCAGTACCCGGCGGACGACGACACGTGGGACGGCCGTACCGAACGCCCGCCACCGAACGACGCCATCCAACTCGACGATCCCAGCTACATGCGCAAGTGGCTCACCGCGCTTCGGGAGCAGGTGGACCAGGGCCTCAACGCGACCGAAGACGCCACGCGCCCCGTCCAGGAGCGCGTTCTCTCCAGGCACGAGGCGCGCCGCCGTATCGAGAAGGCGACGGAGACCATCTACAACCTGCTCGACGCTGCTGAGCGCGGCCTCCCCTGACGACCGCTCACGCAAAGGCGCCCGCCTGCGCAGGCCTTGCCTGCTGCGCGACGCTCTCCTGTCTCGGCAACCCCCTCTTCAGCAAAGGACCTTCCCCATGAACGCTCACGTTAGCAAGGCCCGCGCCGTCCAGTCCGTGGTCGGCGCCATCGAGAAGCAATTCGGGAAAGGAGCCCTCATGGCCCTCGGAAGTGGTGACAGCATCCCCGAGATCCGGGTCATCCGCACCGGCTCGCTCGCGCTCGACGCCGCCCTCGGCGTCGGCGGGTACCCCCGCGGCCGCGTCGTCGAGATTTACGGCCCGGAGTCGTCCGGCAAGACCACCCTCACGCTGCACGCCATGCGTGAGGCCCAGCGGACGGGTGGCGTCGCGGCGTTCATCGACGCCGAGCACGCGTTCGACGTCACCTACGCGCGGGCCATCGGCGTCGACACCGACCGGCTCCTCGTCTCCCAGCCGGACAGCGGCGAGCAGGCGCTCGAAATCGCGGAGATGCTGACCCGCTCCTCGGCCGTCGACATCATCGTCATCGACTCGGTTGCCGCGCTCACGCCGAAGGCCGAGATCGAGGGGGACATGGGCGACCAGCACCTCGGGCTGCAGGCGCGGCTGATGAGCCAGGCCCTCCGCAAGCTCACGGGCATCGCGCACCGCACCGAGACCACCTTGATCTTCATCAACCAGCTCCGCCACAAGATCGGCGTCGTCTTCGGCAGCCCCGAGACGACCACAGGCGGCAACGCGCTCAAGTTCTACGCGAGCGTGCGCCTCGACGTGCGCCGGATCGGGACCGTGAAGGCGGGCGAGGACACGGTCGGGGCTCGCACACGGGCGAAGATCGTCAAGAACAAGCTGGCGCCGCCGTTCAAGGAGGCGGAGTTCGACATCCGCTGGGGCAAGGGGATCGACGCCGCCGGCGACCTCGTCGACCACGGCCTCACGACCGGGGTGATCCAGAAGAACGGCGCGCACTTGGCCTTCCGCGGCGAGCACATCGGCCACGGGCGCGATCGAGCTCGTGAGGCGCTGCTCGCGAACGGGACGCTGGCCGCCGCTGTGCGCGCCGGCATCGAGGCGGCCGGGCATGAGCCCCAGGCACGCCAGCGGGTCGAAGCCGCGGGGACCTGAGCCCTCGGCAGCGACGACCAAGAGCAGGTGGACAGCCCGCTGCGCCAGGCGGCGGGCTGTCTCCCCGCCCCCGAGGTCCCGCCCGCGGTCATCGCCCGGCGCGAACGGGCTCCTGCCGGGTGGACTGCGCCTCGCTGGAGTTCCCCGCGACGGCCGCCGTTACCGTCGCGCGGCTCAGGCCGCGCTTTCCCATCAGCAACCGAGGAGAGATCATGCTCCAGAAAGTCCGAATCCGGGGCTTCAAGACGATCGTGGACGTCACGTTGGAGCTCGGGAGGTTCAACGTGTTCATCGGGCCGAACGGCGTCGGGAAGACAAACCTGCTCGAGGGAATCGCGCTGCTCGGTGCGGCTGCGCAAGGCCAGGTGGAGCCGGACGCCTTGAACGCACGCGGGGTGCGGGTGACGCGGACCCAGCAACGCACCCTCCTCAGGACATCAGAGCGCCGGCAGACGAAGGTGATCATCGAGGCGTGGGCCGAGGAAGCCCGCTACGAAGCCAGGCTTCAGGAACCCAAGACTTGGTCGTGGTCATGGAGCTTCGCCCGTGAGCGACTCGTCGAGGACAGCGAGGAACTTGCCGTCCGAAAGCGCAACGTGGGGCGCTTGGTGCTGGATCGAGAGACCGGGAACGCGGTCCCGATCAAGCCGGAGCATGACCGTGGAATCGCCCCGTTGGTGTGCGCGACGCATGGCGAGGGGCCGCTCAGCGCTCTGCTTCGTGCCCTGGATCTGTTCGCGATCTACAGCCCGCACGGATCCTCCCCTGAATCGCTCAAGGGCGTGTTGTTCGAGTGCGCCCCTGAGCTGCAGCGAGAGCGTATCGTCTGGCGACGGATCGTCGACGAGGTGCGCAGGCTCGCGGAGTGGGCCGAGGATGTGTCGGACGAGGGCGTCAGCTTCTCTGACCGTCATCTGCGCCGCGATGCGCGATGGATCTCTACCGGCGCCGCGGACGACGGCACGCGCCTCATCCTGTACACGCTCATGCTGCTGCTGCTCCCCGAAGGCCCGTCCGTCTTGGCCTTCGAGAACGCTGACCACGCGCTGAGCCCGCGTCTGGCGCTCCGGCTCGCAGAACGGGTGCAGCACATCTTGCTGAACGAGCCCAGACGGCCGCAGGTGCTCATGGTCACGCAGCGGCCGGAGGTGCTCGATGCGCTCGACCTCGGGGACGACCGGGTGCGTCTCTTCATCGTGGCTCGGAACAAGAGCGGGGCGACGGAGGTGGGTCGGGTCGGGTACAGCGACGCGCTCGCCAAGTGCACGGAGAGGGGGATGACGCTCTCGCGGCTGTGGCTATCCGGCGCGCTCGGCGGGATGCCCAACCTGTAAGCGCAAGCTTTAACCGAATCACCAGTGCAACTTCGGAGCAGGCGCGGGGACAAAAGATTCGAAGGAGAAGCTACACGCCTCTGTCTGATTCCAGGCGCGGGGAGCAGGAGGACGGGCGCAGGCTCCCGCCGTTCTCCTTCTTTAGCACCTCCTTCGCAAGTCTGTTGCCCCGATGCCAGCGCCCCGAGGTCCTGCGCCCGAACAGGACGAAGATGACTTGCCGCTCGTCACGATGCACCGCCGCGCCATGGTCCAGACGACGGTGGCCAGCCGCACGAGGTTGACGTCCGCGGCCGCTGCGCTGATCCTTCTGTGGTGCCCCAGCAGATCACCAAGGCCCAGCCTTATCATGCCGCCACGTGCTCCCCTGCCCCTCTGTCGCGGGCTCCGCATGCCCTTGCGTCGGCGCTGCTGCTCCTGTCGTGCGCCAGCCCCTCGCCGTCCCTGGACGCGCCCGCGCCGGGCCCGCTTGCATCGACCCCCGCGGGCGTCCCCTCCCCGACCTCTCCCGTCACCGTCCCGCTGAGCGCTCCCCCGAGGCCCGACGCACCGCTCAAGCTGCACCTCGTCGCCCTCGCACCGGGCCGAGAGGTGGATGCGGAATCGGCCATGCTCGTCCCAGCAGGCGCCGTGGCGTTCGCCGAGCTCGGGCAGAGTAGCCACTGCATCATCGACAAGGATGATGTCCGTTGCGATCCTCGCCATCTCGTGACCACAGGGAAAGGCGTGGGCCTCGTTGGTATTCCGTTTGCGATGGCAGGTGACTTCCCGACGTCCGCATGGCTGGCCAGCGCGGGTGCCGCAGGAGGCGATGGCGGTCGCCGCGATTGGATCTACCGCTGGCGCGGCGATCGCTGGGAAGAGCCGAAGGACAACGTGGTCGTACGCTGCATCGGGATCGCTCGGTGGAGCCAGGGCCGGCCCTTGGCGCTGGTCGACCCTGGCCGCTCGCGGTCCAAGCAGAAGCGCACATCGGTCCGCTTCCAGGTACTGGAGGGACGAGCCGGCGATTCGCTGCCCGAGCTGCCGGACCTCGGCTACAGCCACTTCCGCTGGGGTTTCACGGCCTTGCCGGGCGGCGAGATCTTCGTCCTAGGGACGACCGGAACCGCACCGCCGAGCGACTCTGCCCAGGCGGACAGCGCTCCAGCCATGGATCCCACGCCGGGCAACGTCATCGTCGAGCGGTGGGCGGCCGGCGCGCGCAAACCCGTGGTCGTGCGCATCCCAGGCCTGCACAGCGACGTGAAGGATCTCGAGAAGGTCAACTACAACGGCATCTTCTCGGCGCTAACAGCCGGCGACATTTTTGTCGCCGGGATCCGCGCTGACGATGTCAACAGGGAGGTCAAGGGTCCGGTCGACCCCAAGCCTTACCTCCTGCACTTCGACGGCGCGTCGTGGTCGATCGTAGACACGCCCCTGCACAAGCCCGTGCGCTCGATGGCGCGGACGCCCGATGGCGCGCTGCTGGTGGCGTCATACTCGGAGCAGGTCTACGAAGGCGAAGTATGGCACCGGTCGCCAGCCGGTACCTGGACGCGCATCCTCGTACCACCGGTGCAGAACGGGCGCGACACGGAGCACGTGCAGCCGCTCTCCGTGTGGGTCGCCCCTGGCGGCGACGCGTGGGTGCTCGCAGCGCCCCCGCTCAAGAGCAAGACGAATACCGCGGCGCTTTATCGCAGCCGCCCCGTGTCCAGCCCGGTCACGCTACCCGGCCCTCACGAGGTCGAGAACGCATGGCGGCAGCTCGACGGCAGCGGCGCGCCCTGAGGGGTGGCTCACGACGCCGACTTCGCATCATCGCTCTCCTCGTCGTAATCCTCGAATAGCCTGGGTACCGTCACGACGCCGAGGTCCTTTCGCGTGTACGCCTGATCCCAGCGAAGGCTCCGGAGGCGACTTGCGATCCCAGCGTGCATGGCGTCCTTCGGTTCTGCGATGAATTCGTTGTTCTTGGGGGAGGTATAATATCGCTGCACAGAGCGGGCCGTCCCGTCCTCGAAGGAGGCAAGCGCGAGGACCTGCGTCCCGCTGACAGACACCTTCTTGTTGTCGAGCGGCTTTGCGGCGATCTGCTTCAACGTCTGCCGCCCCGCGAGCATTGCCTCTACGAGCCTGCCACGTGTCGGAACATAAACGATCCACCAGCCCTGCAGGTTTTGGTAGCCAGGAAGCTTCCGGAGCGACCAGAGGTACTTCGCGATGGTGAAGTTGAGGCTCGCGTCATTACCGTACATCCGGAGCAGGCGGCTGATGAAGTACACGTCGTCGTCATTCCTGGTCGGGTTGCGCGTTGTCAACGCAAACCGGGCGAGCCCCAGCGGACGTGCCTTCTTCAGATGACCTTCCACATGGCTGCCGAGTGGCGCAGGCGGACTGGGTAGAACACCGAGCCCCGTGTGGATGAGCTTCGTGGCCACCTGCGGGATCAACGGGTCGTCGTAGTTGCCCTTGTAGGCGAATATCTTCATCGCGTCCACGCCGTCGTGCCGGGGCGGCCGGCCACGAAGCATGATACCCAGGCCACCCGTATCGAAGAACTGCGCGAGACCGGCGTCCTTGTGGATGCGCAGGACGAAGGCGATGTGCGCACCCTCGATCTGCTCGCCCTGAGCGTTCTCTCCCTTCGGATTGAAGGAGTAGACGCTCCCGGGCGTCAGCTCCGCCGTCTCGATGGCTTCAGCGATGACCTTCAGGTCCTTGCGCTCGGGGTTGTTGTCCTCCCCCGAGGCGTCGGCCCCCTTCGCCCCGGCCCACTTGGACGGGCGGTACCATCGCTTCTCCTTCGGTCCGAAGATCTTGAGCGAGCCGCACGGCCCGGCGGTCTCACCGGCGCCGCCGATGTCGCTCAGCTTGAATCCACGAGAGATGGCCGCCAGGGTCGTGAGGTGCTGGCACGCCGCGACGACGGGCACGGCCGGGTCCTCACGCCCCACCTCGAGCCAGGGGTACACCTTCGGATCATCCAGATACTCTTTGTAGTAGAGCGAGCCCGGCCCGTTGTAGGCCGTACCGAGCATCAGCTCGGTAAAAGCTCGCGCCCACTTTTCCTCGTCTCCCAGCGCAGGCAGCCACTCCTTCTCGTGCCCGTCGGGCCCCTTCCACACCTCGTCCAGCCCGGTCGGACACTCGAGGCGCTTCCGGACCGCCTCGAGCACCTGGCCCAGCGTCGCGGCATCGACCGCCGCAAACGTCTCCGGGTAGCTCGCGGCGTCTGCCGGCGTGGTGGTGTTCAGCGCCACGCACAGCCTCGGCGGCGCGATCTCCAGCGGCAGGGAGGCGTGCGCGTCGTTCCCGAGCGGCGCGGTGACGTCCTGGATGGCGTTCGGATCCGGCGCTGGTGCCTGCTCCGGGGGAGGCGGCGGCGAATCGGCCGGCACCTCCTCTCTCCTGGGCAGCTCCTTGAGCCGGAATTCGTAGGTCGTCTTCGCGTTGTCGTCGTGACCATCTGCCCCCGGCGGAGTCCACGCCTCGTAGACGCCGTTCACGGCCGGATCGGGTTCGTGGATGGGGCGAAAGGTCTGGTAGAACTTGTTCGCGCCGATGAACGGGTTGTCCCACCCGACCTCGAGCATCGCGTCAGCGCCGATGACCTCGAAGACGATCCAGCCCTCGGTGCCGGTCATGAACCCACACGACTCGGCGTTCCACGAGAGGGTGCCCCCTGGCGGCACCTCGATGACGTCGGGGAGCTCCGGGTTTAGCTCGCCGTGCGTGAGCTTGCGGTTGCTCGACCGCAGGCGCCGCTCGCTCTTGTTGATGAGGGTGCAGGACACGCTTCGGGATGCCATGGCCGTTCCTCCGTGCTCGCGTCAGTGCCCGTGGATCTCACGGAGCTTGGCCTGAGTCGCCTCGTCCAGCTCACCGTTCGCTTCGAGATCGTGATCGCGCTGGAAGTCGCGGAGCGCGCCCCGGGTGCCAGGGTCGAGCGCCCCGGAGAGCTGCCCGCCGTAGTAGCCGAGGTTCTTGAGCCTCGTCTGCACGCCCAGCGGCGTCGCGGGCTCCGGGATGTCCTTGAGCCGGATCCGGTAGCGTACTGTCTTTCCGGTGGGGCGCTCCTCGAGCCAGAGAGTCAGGCTCGCGAACTCCGCGTCCACCGGCAGCTCTTCGTGCAGGAAGCCGTCTCCGTCCGTCTTCCCCTCATACCTGTTGCCGAGCACGACGAGGAGATAGTCCTTGTTCGCATACGGCTCAAGGAGGCCGTCGGTCAGGCGCAGTCGGAGCGGCCTGGTCTCGATCGGCACGCCCTCCGGGGACAGTCGGTCCGGGTCAGTGCCCTTGCAGTTCAGCATGACCCGCGTGCCGTCGACATGGGCGTCGTCATCGAGCTCCAGGCTCGCCTTGGTCGAGAAGAAGCGCACCGTCTTGGCGACGAGCTCGGCCTCCTCGCCGAGCGTGAGCGACGGCCCCTTACCTGTAATGGTCGTTGTCCTGGTGCCAGCAAGCGAGAGGTTGGCGGACTCGATCTTGATCCCCTCCTTCGTGATAGAGATAGCGCTGTCCCCACAGCAGAGCGTGATGCCTTCGTCGGCACGGACGATGATGTTACGGTTGCTTGCCACCGTGTAGTCGCCCCAGGCGAAGGCGCTCGCCTCGCACGGGCTCAGCTCGCTCCCGACGACGCTGCTCGCGCCGCCGCCGACCTCCAGGTGGTAATCGCCCTTGATCGTCGAGAACCGGTGCTGCATCACCGTGTCGTGGTCGACGCCGTGCACCGTGATCGCTCGGTTCTCGCCGATCGCCTGCCGGTAGCTCTCGCCGACCTCCTCGATCCGGTCCCGGGCGACGCGCTCCACGCGGCTGCCAGCAACGTCCTGCCGCAGGTCACCACCGACCTGGAGGTTCTGGTCAGCGGTCACGTTCGTCGCGTGGTTGTTGCCCACCTCCTCGTGGAGGTCCCGCGTCGCGATGAGCCGGACGACCTCGGCGCCGGCCCTGTCCTCGAAGGAGAGCTCGTTGGCGCCGCCGCCCCCTGGCGAGCTTTGCGTGCGGATCCCGCTCTGCGTCTTACTGCCCGGCAGCTTGAAGGGCACCGGATGGGTCGCGTTGGAGACGGTGCCCATGACGACGGGACAGTCCTGATCGCCGCCCAGGAACGTCACCAGCGCTTCCATGCCCACCCGCGGGACGAACTGGGTTCCGAAGGACGTACCCGCCCATGCCTGCGCGACGCGGATCCAGCACGAGGAGCGCTCGTTCCGCTTGCCGTCGAGATCCCAGTGGAACTGGACCTTGATACGCCCGTATTCGTCCGTGTAGATCTCTTCTCCCGGTGGCCCGACCACCGTGGCCGATTCGAGCACCTGCCGAAGCACCCGCTTGGGCCGCTTCGGCCGGAAGGGAGTCGTCGCGGGCACGCAGGTGAAACGGTTCGTGTACACCTGCGTGACCTGCTCGGTGGGTGTCGTCATGCCCGCGTGCTCGGGGACCTGTCCCTCATGCTCGACGCGCGTGACCGCGTACTCGCCCGAGAGGCCGGCGGCGACGTCGGCCTCGAGCCGGAAGCGGTGGCCCGGTAGAAGACGACGGGAGGAACTGGCGCCCTCGCCGCTCGTGGCCCCGCGACGGTGCTGCTCCAGCACCGTGCGCGCGCGGGCAGGATTGACCTCGGGCTGGTCGTACTCGCCGCGATGGGCGTACACGCGGAGCTCGCCGACGGCGCTGTCGACCCGTCCGGTGGAGGACACCGGCATCGCGGAGCCCTGCGTGGCCACGCCGTCGGCGCTGAGCTGCGCCTCGGCGCGTAGATCGAGCAGCGGCCTTTGAAAGTCGTAGTCCCTGAGCAGGGCCCGGGTCGGACGAACCGCGCGGCGGACGGTGAAGGCGCGGACACTGTCCTCCGCTTCCTCCAGGCCCGAAGCGTCGCGCAGTACGAGGCACGGCGGCGCATCGGTCACCTCATCGTTCAAGCCGCCCGGGATCGCCGGGTAGGCCTGGACGCTGTCTGCGAAGATCACGGTCTCGCTGAGGCCGCCGATGTCGCCCGCCGCCGGAAGGCGCGGGTGCTCGAACCAGAAGAAGATGCCCTCCTCCGCAAGCAGCCGGCGGACGAAGACCTCGTCGCTTTCCTGGTACTGCACGCAGTAGGCGCGGATCGGCGAGGGGCGCTCGAGCTTGAACGTCCTCGGGATCGAAGCCCCGTCGAGCACTGCCGCCACGATGTCGGGCACGGTCATGTCCTGGAAGACCCGGCTCGTGATCCGGTGCTTCAGCAGCCAGAACCGCGGCACGATGCGGACGCGATACGCGCGACGGTCGCGGCTCGGCTGTCGGCTCTCCGGCTGCACCGAGGCGACGATGCCTTGCACGAGGCGTGGAGGGAGGCCGTGGTTCTGGATGACGAAGGTCGCTGGCTGGCCGAGGATCCCGGCCTCGAGGAGGTCGGTGCCGGTGTCGACGAGGACGTGTACCTCGAAGGAGAAGGTACGGGAGATCTCCTCGCGGCCCCGGAAGGAGGTGACGTCGAGCGCCCTCCCCCGGAACGGGCCGGTCCAGAGCTCGAAGAGGGATGAAACTGCGGGCGCGGGGGGACGGAGACCGGCGGAGGAGGGCGTGGAGCGGGGCGGGTGCACCATGGTGGCGGCTACGTTCTTCGGAGGTAGATCGCGACGAGGCCGTACAGTGAGCGATGCTGCTCCTCGAGGCGGGGTCAAAGGTCGCGATCGTGGTTGCCGTTCCGGACCAGAGTCAAGGCCAATGAGCGCTGGGCCGCTGGACGTGGAAGGCGTAGGCTCGGACGATGGTAGGCAAGCCCGCCGCGAAGCAGGGTGACAAGATCGTCGGCATCGACACGCACCTGGTGATGGTCCCCTCGCCCGGCGGACCTGTGCCCACGCCGATGCCGATGCCGTTCAGCGGAACGCTGGGCGGCGATCTGAGCCGCGATGTCTTGGTCGAGGGCAAGCCAGCCGCGATCCAGGGCAGCACCGCGACGAACGCGCCCGCCCACCTGCCTGCCGCGGGTACCTTCCAGCGCCCTCCGTCGAACCAGGCCAGGGTCCAGGCAGGGAGCAAGACGGTGCTCATCAACAACAAGCCGGCAGCGCACCTCGGCGATCCGGCGCTGACCTGCAACGACCCGGCCGACGCGCCGAACGGGAGCGTGATCGCCGCCGGGACGGTGCTGGTCGGCGACTAGGGCCAGGAAGATGGCCGCCGCCAGCAAGCCCTCAGCGCAGGCGCCCGGTAGCCGCTCCGCAGAGCGCGTTCTGAAGCGTGCTTGTGGAAGGCGGCCGCGTGCGTAGAGTCGCCGTGCGATGACGAAGCGACGGAGCGAGGAGGAGGGAGTCGAAGTCCCGAGCCTGACGACGGCGGTGCTGAAGCTGTCAGCGCCGCACGTCGCATGGCAAGGCCGCCAGGACGCCCCCGCCAGGGCGAAGAG
Organism: Sorangium sp. So ce185; assembly: GCF_051526825.1. Taxonomy (NCBI): domain Bacteria; kingdom Pseudomonadati; phylum Myxococcota; order Polyangiales; family Polyangiaceae; genus Sorangium; species Sorangium sp. So ce185. The sequence continues at coordinate 6,895,560 of NZ_CP150316.1, forward strand.
ACGCCCGCGTCGTGCGGCTGAGCAGGAGGAGCGCGCAGGAGCGGCCGAGGCCGCCGGCGCGCGGCGCCGCAACACTGCCGCCCAGCCGTCCGCGGAGGAGGTGGGCGAACGGCGGCCGACCCGAGGCGCGGACAAGCCGCGCCGAAGCGAAGCGACCCGGAAACGCCCCGCCAAGACGAGCTCGACGGTGGCGGGGCGAAGCGACGACAGCACCGGCTCGACGAGCCGACGCACCTCGGCGCGGACGCGGAAAGGACGCGCGCCTGGCTCGGCCGCTCCGGACGCGACGAGCGCTGTGGGCGCGACGCAAGCGGGCGACGCGGCGCGATCAGCGGTCGCGGAAGGCGAGCCGCGAGCCGGTGAGCCGAGCCAGGTCCAGGTACTTGAGCCGCCCCTCGGCGATGAGGCGTTGTCGCGTCGCGACCCAGTTCTTGGGACTCAGGTCGAGGATACGACTGAGCGGATAGCTCGGAGCGACGGTCAGGATCTCCTGCAAGTACAGCTCGGGGTCGAGCCCGTGCATCTGGCAGGTCGCGATGAGCGACGTGATGGCACACGCCCGGACAGCATGCTCGTCGCTGCCGTGGAAGAGCCAGTTGCGCCGTCCCTTGACGACGCGGCGCAGAGCCCTCTCGGAGGCATTGTTGTGGATGGGGATCTCCCCGTTGGAGAGGAACTCGCAGAGCGCCTCCCTCTGGTTGTGCAGATAGACCAGCCCTTCGCGCAACGGCGAATGCTCCGGGACGACCTGCCGCTGCTCCTCGACCCAGGCGAAGAGCTTCTCAATCAGCGGTGCGGACTCGCGCTGCCGGATCTCGAGACGCTCGTCCGGGCTGCACAAGGCGCATTCCTCCTCGATGCGGAAGAGGGCCTGGATGGTCTGGAGCGCGAACGCCGCCTCCTTGCCGGCCCCGGCCTTGAACGCCTTGAAGAAGCGCCTTCGTGCATGGCTCCAGCAGCCAGCCTCGCGCGCCTTGCCCGGCCCGAACAGCACGTTGTGGTTGGCCGAGGCATCGGCGACGAGCGTCCCCTGGTAGCCGCCGAAGAGCTTCGCGACGGTGGGGCCATCGTACGTCGGTGTATAGCGGAACAGCACGCCATCGCCCGGCGCGACCAGGACGAAGACATGCCCATAACGGTGCTTGTCCTTGGCCCGGATGGCGGTGCCCGTCGCATCCATGGCGAACCACGACCTCGAGAGCGCGTCGCTCCAGATGGCATCGGCGATGCGCATCGCGATGCTGCCACAATCGTACTGCCAGCGTGTCATGTTGCCGCGGCCGATGCGGAAGCCGTGGCGCTCCGACTCCACCTCTTGCCGGTAGTAGGGCGTGTGGTAGTCGAGCTCGTGGACGAACAGGTGGGCCAAGAGGCTCGGATCGGCAAGGCATCTGTCGATCGGGCGCTCCGGCAGCGAGGCGATCTTCACCGGTCCGCCGCTGTCCTCCGCAGCGTCCGACTCGGGCGTGTAGCGTACGAGGACGCCATCGACGAAGGGGCTTTGCTTGAAGCCCGTGTCCGCGGGGATCCCCAACAGCTCGTGCTCCCGCACGACGAGGGGCTCGTCGAGCTCGCGCGTGAAGGCCGGCCCTGCGGCTGGCAAAGAAGCACGCTCCTCGCCCGCTGCGCGGCTCGCCGCCGGTGCCTCCGCCTTGGCCACGTACTTGGGGCGACGCCAGACGATCTCCACGGGGCCGCCGCGCCGGTGGCCGATAACCGAGCTGTCTTCGACGCCCACACGCTCGAAGCGCTCGATGCCTTGGAGCAGCACCTCCGGCGGCAGCGTCTCGATGATCACCCTCGGGATGACACCGATGCGACGGCGCCCGTGCTCGTGGCGCTTAACTCGCTTGCCACCTCCGGGCTCCGAGCTGGAGCAGGACTCTGCCGTCGCCGCGCGCTCCGCCGGGCTCGCGGGGCCCGGCGGCGGGCTGCTGCCGTCGCTCGGAGCCGCATCGGGCGAGGCGCTGTGGGTCTCGGCCTGCGACGAAGCTTGAGCCGGACAGGCGTCTGGCTCGCCGGCCAGCGAAAGCCGCAGCTGGTCAGGCGAGACCTGCTCGGAGACGTGGCGCCGGAACCCGATCTCCAAGGTCCGAATCGTCTCCTGCAGCTGTCGATTGTACGCCTTGAGCGACTCGACGGAGCGAGCGAGCTCTTGGGCCTGCTGCTCCGCCGTAGAGAGCTCGGCCAGCCTCGCCTCGAGCTCCTGCACCCGCCGGAGCAGCGCGTCGACCACCGACGCGGGCTCGGCGGGGCTCCCCTGTCCTTGTCCCCTGGCCTGGAGATAGCCGAGCACGAGCGCCGCGCCGTCAAGGCGCTCTGTCTCCACCGACTGCGGCAGCTCGGTCTCACCGAGTCGTGTCGTCGAGGTCAAAGCGCGCCATGGATGCCCCCTCCGCTTGCTCTTGGCAAGTACCTTACGTAGGCGCTTTCCGCTGTTTTTTGATGGGAATCTTTCGTCGAAGATGGGAAGGCGGGACAAACATGGTGCGCCCTCGGCGCCGCGCTCTCGCGAGGTCTTCGGGATGATGCAACTCGCGCCCTGCTCCATCTCCGCATCGGGCTGAGCCGGCCGCCATCGGGCCGCGCTGGCGCCGGCAGCGCGGTGGACGAGCGCCGGCGCAGACGCCTCAGTGGACTACCCGGCGGCGGCTTGCAAGCTCTTCCACGGGTAGGCCGGCGAGCAGTTGCGCGAAGTCCTGTGCTGACAGCTCGATGCACTTGCCGTCGGCCTCGGTGAACGAGGGCAGAGCAAACGCACCCTTCGACAGACGCTTGTACAGAATTGTATACCCGTTGCGGTCCCACCAGAGTGCCTTCAGCCGATTGCGCCTCTTGTTAAGGAACAAGAACAGCGCACCGCTGGCTGGGTCCAGGCACAGCACCTGCCGGGTGATCGCGGCGAGCCGGTCGAACGCGCCACGCAAGTCCACTGGACCGACCGCCAGATACACGGCTATTGTCGCGGGGGTCACTGCCCCCTCCGCAGCGCTTCGATCGCTTCCACGAGGTCGCGCGCGCCTATCCCACATACCTGCATCCGCGTCCCATCGGTAAATGCGACGTTGAGCCGCAAAGGCGGCGCCTCTCGGCGGTCCGGGCGCACCACGACGGGCAGGAACGGAACATGCTGAGCCGCCTTGGTGGTCGCTGGCAACGCACCCTCATCTGCGCGCTCACCGCCAGCCACCCATCGGTCGGCAGTCATCTTGTGGACACCGAGCTCCGTGGCGATCTCGGTCGGCGTCGCCCCCGCCCGGGAACGCTCCCGGGCGTACGCCTCGGCTCGCTCTCGCAGCTCGCTCGGGTACTTCCCTCGGCTCTTCTGCTCTCGATACCTCGACAGCTCCGCACGCAGCTGCACCAGCTCCCTGCTTCCTGGCATCGCACGCTCCTCTTCGCTCGGCGAGGGCACCACCCTCATCGGACGTCGCGTACCGTGCAACCGAAGCTGGCCAGGGGAAAGACGCGGTCTGCGGAGCGGCTACGGCGAGCGTGCTCGCGGTATCGCGACGGCGCAAGGTGACGTCCGTCGGGCGGTTACGGGCGTGCTTCCGGGAACGCCTGCGCCCGAGCGCGCGCCGGCCCCGGGCCGTGGGCCGACGCCGCCCCGCGCCCACCATCGTCGACTCCGGCGGGAGCCGCAAGGGCCCATGCCCTTGGCGATAGCTGGGTGGTTACTGCGGGAGATCCATCGGGCTGCCGCCGCCATCGCGCTTGGCTCCGGGAGTACTCCCGGCCGAGGCCATCGACGTCGCGGGGCGCTACCGCGGGCTCCTCGTCGGCCGTCAGCCGGACGCCCACTTCGTGGCGGTCGCCGCCTACAGGGCGCCCCAAGGCGGCGAGGCGCTCCACCTCGGTTGCGGCGCCGGCCTCGGCGAAGGTGACCAGAGGGTGATCGGCCGCGGCCGGGCCCGCGGCTGGGCTACCCTCGTCCTCCGGCTGCCCGGCCTCGCTAGAGGCGCGAACGGCGCCAGTGTCCTCTACGGATCGGGGACGAGGTACGACGCGTCCCCCCGTCCAGCGCCTCACTGGCGAGGATCTCCTCCGGCCTCCGGTGGAGGCGCTGAACGATCGCCCCGCTGGCGATCCATGGCGCGGTACGGTGTCATGACGGCCATGCCCAACGACCCGAAGCCACCGCTCCCCCCGCCCCGGCCGCGTAGCACCAATGGTCCGTTGCGCCCGGGCCTACGAATCACGGGTCAACAGCATGACGCCATGAAGCAAAGACTGGGCGATGACACAGTTCAGTCATGCCCCGTACACATTAGGGCATTTTTTATTGGCGGCGCTGCGGACGCAGTCAAATTCAAGGCGCTCAGATTCGCCCCGAGAGTCTTTGGCCCGACCCACATCATGGGGTATGTCAAGAATGAGTCCGATGCTAGACTGCGCGATATTGTCGCAAATCACGACTATCAATCGTACTATCATGGATATGAGGACTTTCATCCAGAGGACCGCGAGGATGTTTTTACTCCAGATGCGCAGATCGGAACCGTCGTGGAGAGCAGGATCCCCACAAGAGACACGGCCGTTTATGTCATCGGCCATAGCCTAGGCGCCACAAATGGCGTCCACGTAGTCTTACACCTTCTCAGGAAGGGTTTCAACGTTGTGATGCTAGTGACACTTGATCCCGTGAGCGGGATAAATCTCTACAGAGTTTACGAGGCGCGCACGCCACAACATTCGGGGCCCTTTGAGTGGATCAATATCTCTGCCAGGTCCGATCTTAAAGATGGGTCCGACGGTGTTGCTGGTGCGGGTGCGCCGTGGGATTTGAGTGGAGCCAGCTCAGTGGATGTCAATGTGCTGAGGAATTTGCATCACGGTGAGGCAAGAAGGATGTTTTTTGAAGGGACGCCGTCGCCTTTTGAGCGTATGTCCGATTCCATCGCGGAGTATATCAGGACGACTTGTCGAAAATGACGCACTGCCATTCCAGCCCGGCAGTGTCCTCACGCGGGTCCGCACGTTCGGGTGGTCCTCCCCCGCTTCCGTGGACACCCCCGACGGCACCAGGAGGCAGGGATGGGACGGAGAAAGAGGAGCGCGTTCACGCCCGAGTTCAAAGCGGCGTAAGCGTCCGGCCAAGGGCATCGTGACCGTCCGAGCGTCGCCGGTTACCTGTTCCCATCGCGACGAAGGAGGAATCGACGGCGACGAGGGCCGAGCGGGCCGAGCGCCGGAAGGGTAGGGGATCGGGGCGCCCCGAGCCAGGGCGGCGCGGGGCGCCCTCGGGGCGGCGATCGTGGGGTGCCGATCGACTTTGGCCCCCGCATGACGGGCGGCTCCAGATCGGCCACGACCCAGCAGCCAGGGGCGCACCGCCGCACCGCCGCACCGCCGCACCGCGTCAGCGCACCCTTGGCCGGAGCGTGGCGGCTCCGTGTATGCTCGGCTGCATGGAGCTCATCTCCCTCGGTGTCGTCCCACGCTCCACATCTCCCCTCCCGGCGGGCTCCCTCCTCTGGCAGCCGCGCCCAGGCGCGTGGATGTTCACCTTCGCTTGCAAGGCCACGTTCACGCTCCGTCCAGGCCAGTCCCCGCTCGCTCCCGAGCAGGAGCCCTTCCACCCGGTGGATCGCCACTGGAGCGACGACCCGGCCAGGAGCCTCTTCGCTCCCACGGACCTTGTCCCGATCCGCCCCCGCGCCGACGTGGTCTTGGTCGGCGAGGCGTACGCCCCTTCCGGCCAGCCTGTCCGTTCCGTGGTCGCGCGCCTCCTCGTGGTCGACATCGACAAGGCCGTCGAGGTCCATGGCCCTCGCTGGTTCACGCAGGAGGGCGTCCTGCAGGAGGGCTCCCCCTTCAGCCGCATGCCGCTGCTCTGGGAGCGCGCCGCCGGCGGCCCGGATACGTCGAACCCGCTCGGCATCTCCGCGGAGCAGCGCGACTCCCGCGGTCGACGCGCCCTCCCGAACCTCCAGCCGCCCGGCATGCTGGTGGCTTATCCGGAGGACTCCATCGAGCCCATCGGCTTCGGTCCGATCTCCCCCGCCTGGCCCACCCGTCGCCAGCGGCTCGGCCGATATGCCCCCACCTGGTCCGATCGCGACTGGATCCACCAGCCTCTCCCCCCCGACCTCGACGCCACCTATTTCAACGTCGCCCCGCGCGACCAGCAGACCCAGCAGATCCGCGCCGACGAGCGCCTGGTCCTCGACAACCTCCATCCCGAGCACCCGCACCTCGTCACCAGCCTCTCCGGCCATCACCCCCGCGCCTTCGTCCAGCGCCCTGGCAGGCTCCCTCAGCCCGTCCCGCTGCGCGCCGATCTCCTCTGGATCGACACCGCGCGCGGGTTGTGCACCTTGACGTGGCGCGGCCAGATCCCCCTCGATCACCCTCAGGAAGAGGGCCGCGTGCTCGTCGCCCTGGAGGAGCCTGGCCAGCCCCTCGGCTGGTCGGAGCTCGAGCGCCTCGCTGCCGCGCCGGGCTCCTCGGGGGAGGAGTTCTCCCTCGCGGACGACGCCCGCCGCCCCCTGGATCTGACGGGCACCATCGAGGTCCTCGACGAGGCGGCGGAGGAGCAGGTCGCAACCGGCACCCTCCTTGTGCCCCTGAAACAGCCCGGCCGCCCGATCCTGCCCTTTGGAGGTCCCTCGCCCGCGCCGCCCGCGCCGCCTGCTTCAGCCGCCCCTGCCCAGCGCCGCGAGGGCACCCCCTTCGCCCCTGCGGCGCCCCCGGCCGTCGCTCCGCCGCCGGTGGCACCACCTCGGCTGGCGGACATGGCCCTTCCGCCGCCGCCGTTGGCACCACCGCGGCTGGTCGACATGGCCCCTCCCTCCCTGGCGGCGCCTCCACCTCGGCTGGCGGACATGGCCCCTCCGCCGCCGCCGGTGGTACCACCTCGGCTGGTCGACGCTGCTCCTCCACCGCCCCCACCGCCGGTCGCGCCCCTGCAGGTGCGCCCCGCAGCCCCGCGCACCTTCGGCGAAGCGGCCATGGAAGCCGCCGCCTCCTCCCTCGGCGCCGCCGCAGCGCCTCCCGTCGTCCTCGGCGCCTCGAGCGCCGCCGCCGTGGCCGACGTCCCCCGGACGCCTCCCCGCGATCAGCCCGCTGCCGGCCCTGTCTCGGCCCCCGCGGTCCGCCCTGGCGCTCAGCCCACCGACGAAGCCCGAGAGCGCATCGAGCTGATCTGGTTCGATCCCGACAGCCTCCCCCGCTTCCGCCGTCAACCCCCGTGGCGCGCCCTCATCAAGCAGCTCGAGAACAAGCCGCTCGACAAGGACCTCGACGACGCCGTCCTCGCCGACGACCCCATGCAGATCGAGGATCGCCGCGAGGTCTTCGAGATCCTCGCCCACGCCTCGGCCACCGACGCCGGGGGCCTGCGCGAGGCCCTCGAAGCCGCCGAGCGCGACGACGGCAAGTTCGTTCCTCCCCTCCGCCTCCTCGCGGGCGACCTGCTCTTCCCCTTCGCCGAGATCGAGACCCTGAAGACCACCGTCGCCGTCGCCACCCTCTTCCAGGGCAACGACGAGGGCCTCAAAGGCGCCATCGCGAGCGCGCAGGAGATTCTCAAGCTCCCCGAGCTGCAGAGCGTCCCCGTCGCCGCCGAGGGCCTGACCGCGCGCATCCGCGAGGCCTGGACGCAGGGCAAGCGCCCTGTCCCGCACACGACCCTGGACACCCAGACCGAGCGCGCGCTGCTCGAGCAGCGCAGCTATCAGCGCCGCAAGATCTTCGGCGGCAAGCACGTGCGCGCCCTGCTCCAGCCCGCGGGCTCGCAGGAGCTCGTGCCCGCCTACCTGCCGGAGGACCTGGCCGACGCCTTGCCGATGTATGCGCGCTTCAAGGCGCGTCTCATAGCCGAGCTGCAGGGGCAGGCGGATCAGCACGAGAGCCACCCCGCCGCCCTGCGTGTGCTGGCGCTGGCTCGCACGACACCGTCCCTCCGGCGGCGCTGACCGATCGCGCCCCGCGGCGCGTGGGCATCTTGCCTCGGCTTGGAGTCGCCGGGGCGGGCGACGGCGCGCGGGCGGCCGGCGGGCGCGCCGCGTTGACGCGGCGGCGAGGCGCCGGGTAATCTGCACATGCGGCAGCGACACGCCGGCGAGCCCAGGCCAGCATCGAGGAAGACAGCATGGCAGCGCGCAAGGGCGATCATGTGTTCAACAACGTCGTCGCCAAGCTGACGAAGGCGTTCGACGCCGGTCTCCGCGTGTACTTCGGCGAGGTGATCCGGAAGATCGACCCCGCCGAGCGTGAGAGGCTCAGCCGGGACGCGCCGGCCGTGCGCCAGGAGTGGATGGCGAGGCACATGCCGCGAACGCTGGCCGCGCTGAACGGGTTCAAGGAGAGCCCGGAGCTCGTGGGAATCCGCGAGCGCCTCCAGACGGTCACGTTCGAAGGCGGAGACGTCAATGGCCCGGCCTACTCGGGGCATGCCCAGGAGTTCGAGCAGGCGACCCTGGCGTTCTTCCGGAAGCTGGCCCTCACCGGCTCCTACCTCGACGAGCACACGCTGCTGCCCGACATCGCCCGGGTCCGCCGCGCCTTCCTGCACATGACGGAAGCCGCGGAGGACCCGGGGGCGCTGGAGCGGCTGCTGGCCCAGTATCAGGGGGATCAGGGCGAGCGCGCCCGCGTCGAGGCGGAGATCCAGCAGCTGCGCGAGAGCCTGCGCTGGGCGTGGGGGAGATGCGAGCACCTCTACCGGATGGCGACGAACGAGCTGCTGAAGCTGTGATCGGGGATCCCGCGCCCTGCAGCCGACCTCGGGCCCGCGCCGCTGGAGCGCGTGGCGCTCACCCGCCGCGGCGCCAGGCAGCCGCGGGCATCAGTCTCCGTACGAGATGCTGAACCACCCTTCGACGTCGTCGCGGTGGCTGTCGTAGAGCGAGATCGTCAAGGGCTTGCCCACGAAGACGGGCCAGCTCTTCAGGCTCTTCCAGCTCAGGAACGTCTCGGACTCCTCGTGAAAAGCCCAGAGGAAGAGGCCCGCGGACGCGCTGGTGTACGCGACGGGATCGAGGACGAGCCTTTCTCTGTAGGGGCCATGGTAGAGGAGGGTCTCTCCTTCGGCATCCATCGCCTTGATGAGGAGCTTGGATCCCTGGAGCTTCGCGTCCTGATGCTGCGGCCGGAGCGTGATGTCCAGCGCCATGAGCGAGTGCGCGCTATTGTCCGGGCGCACGTCCCGGGACAGCTGCTCCAGGACCGACGAGCGGTAGGCCTTCCAGCGGTATCCGCCGGCGTCTTGTGATTCCATTCGATGATCCTCACTCGCCAGTTCTTTTGCCAGGACAAGACCGAGCGCGACCAGGGCCGAGGCTGCGGACACCGAGAGGAAGAGCTTCCTGCGGCGTGACATGCTCAGTCGAGGTCTTCGGTACGATAACCCGAGCGTTGCCCCGGGTTGAGCAAGTACATCCCCGTCGGCATGTTACCCTGGTCGCTGCCGCTCCCAGACTCGACGCTCCCGTCCGCGCCGTCATCCTCCCACACGGCATTGTCGATGTTCCTCCGGTCCGTGTTCCTGTCCCAGGGGCGCCACCCAGCCCAGGTGCCCGCGTAAGTGGTCCGGGTGATGGAGGCGCGAGCTTGGATGTCCCAGAAGTCCGCCATCTTCTGCGCCAGGCTGTTCTTCAGGTTCTGCTCCGCGCTCCCCCGCTGTCCAGCGTTCCCGGTCTGGCATGCCCAGGACGTCACATGACGGAAGGTGTATCTCGAGTTTCTGTCCCTCTTCGGCGTGAACGATCCGGCGTCCACCCTCCCGAGATCGCCAGCCGTCAAGAAGATTCCCTCATCGGCAGACAGCCATATCCTGCCTGGCTGGCCGTGCGCGAAGAAGATCAGGACCTGAACCCTCTTCTGGCATCCGTTCACGGTCCGCGTGTTGATGTGGGAGGCAACATCGCGCCAGCTGCGCACTGATCTTGCGGTGCCTTTGTATTTTCTTACCGAGGCCGTAAGCGCCGCAACCTGCCTGTCGGTATGTACACCGGGACCACCACGAAAATAGAGCACCGTCGTGATGTCGAACCTGGAGCCATAAATCCTCACATAACGCACGGCGTGCGCCATGAACATCATCTTGTTGCCCGGCCTATCGTAGTAATCCTCGGCGCCCACGACGATCACGTACTCGCGCTTGAGGCAGGGCTCGATGGTGCTGCCGTAATCAAGCATCGGACGCTTCCGACCATTGTTCGGCGTACTCCAGCGCGCTCACGGCGCGATAATACTGGGCCAGGTCCCGGTCGCCGAGCAGGCGTCGCAGCCGCTCGCTGTGCTGATCGATCGGCGCGCCCACCAACCACGACGCAGTGACGTATTTCTCGAGCGCCTCTTCGGAGGTGATCCCGTGGAGTAGCGCGCGCTGTATCTCGCCCTGGACGAACGGCAGCGCGTCGTCGAGGCGGGTGAACCTGTGCTGCCGGCGGGATCGGAGCAAGCGGTGCGTGAGGCTCTCCTCGAAGCTGCGCTTGATCTCTTCAGCGAATGTCAGGATCTGTGATTTTCGGATCAACATGGCGGGTGGTCAGCCCTTCAGCTCATCGGGCGGCTCCGGCTTCGCACCCTTGCCCTTCCCCGGGGAGCCGCTGACGTTGATCTTCACCAGCGTCCCCTTGATGGTAACGCCGCTCCCATCGATCCGGATGAACCCCCCGGGGCCGCGGAGCGTCACCTCCTCTGCCCCCTCGCCGACGTACGCCTCCCCGCCGACGTGGTGCATCGCTTTCTCCGCCCGGACCGCGTAGCGGCCCCCGACCTCATCCTGCCGATCCTGCACCACGGTCAGCGACTGCTTCCCGGCGATCACCTCGCGCCGGCTGCCGCGCACCTCGAGATGGTCATCGCCCTCGATCCGCTCGCGCCGGTGCGCCTTCGTGACGAGGTCCTCCTCCTTTCCCACCCAGCGCTGGCGGGAGCCGCCGGTTTCCTCGCTCTCGTCGTTCTTGACGAGCTTCTGCCGGTCGTGGACCACGGTCGCTCGCTCGTCGTTCTTGACCAGGCGCCTGCGGTCCTTCTCGGCCTGCTGCCAGACGAGCTCCGCGCCCTTGCGATCCTCGAACATGATCTCGTTGAAGCCGCCCGAGCCGGGCGAGGAATCGCTCTTCCAGGTGCTGCGGGTCCTGTGCTCGGGCAGCTTGTAAGGCACCTGCTCGACGGCGTTGTAGGCCCGGCCGATGACCACAGGTTGGTCCGGATTGCCCTGGAGGAAGCTCACCAGCACCTCCTGACCGATGCGCGGGACCGTGATCATGCCCCAGCCGGCGCCGCCCCAGCCCTGGTGGACGCGGATCCAGCAGGAGCTGTTGTCGTCGCCCCGACCCTCGCGATCCCAGGGGAACTGGACGCGGACGCGGCCGAACTCGTCGGTGTGGATCTCCGTGCCCTGGGGCCCGACGACGGTGGCGCTCTGGATGCCCTCGACGGTGGGCTTCGGGGTGCGCTGCGCAGGGCGGTAGACAACGTCCGTGAACACGGCCTGCGCGGACATGGGCCACTCCTCGCCGGGAGCGCCATCCACGGTGAACTCGGTGATGAGGAGGCGCGTGCCCTCGGCGAGCTCGGCGTGCGGGTGGTGCTCCATGGACACGACGACGCCGGGCCAGAGGTCGATGGCGTTCGTGTCGAAGGCGACGGCGCGGCGGCCGAGGCGGTCGCCGCCGAGGGCGCGGGCAGCGCGGGCGTCGCCGAACGGCTGATCGTGGCGGGCGACGCCCTTGTCGTCGGCCGCGGGCGTGCGGCCGCCTTTTCCGGTCTCGATCAAGAAGGCGCCGGGCCTGTAGTGGTACTGCTCGTAGCTGTCCTCGGGGGCAGGGGCCTTGGGAGCGTTGCCGAACAGGGGGAAGCCGGGGTTGCGGAAGTCGTAATCGCGGAAGGTGGCGGCGCCCGGGCGGACCTCGCGAGAGAGGCGGACGTTGGAGACGAACTCCTTGTCGGGCGTCTGGCTGGGGTTGTCGACGTAAGGGAGGGGATCGCCGGCGCGGAGGGGATTGCGGTCGAGCTTGTCGCTGAGGGTGAGCCGGGGCCCGGCCGGGTCGGCGTCAGGGAATGTGAAGGCGATGCCGGCTTCCTCCCAGAGGCGACAGAGGAAGGCATAGTCGCTCTCGCCGTACTGGACCTTGTACTCGAGCTTGGGGTAGTCGCCGCGGTCGATGTTCCAGACAGGCTGGATCGCCCACTCGCCGAGGAGCCTGTCGGTGATGTCCGGGATGCTGAGGTGCTGGAAAATCCGGTAGTTGCGGCGGTGGGTGAGGAGCCAGAGGTCCGGGACGATGCGCAGGTAGTAGCCGGACTCGGCCTCCTGGCCGGCCGACGACGGGACGGCGTGGACCTGCTCGATGTAGCCGCAAACGCCGGTCCAGGTGCGGGCGACGCGGTGGTCGCCGCGGACGCCGCCGTCGACGTGGAAGGTGGCGGGCTTGCCGACGAGGGCCTCCAGATCGAGCGAGGGGCTGCGGGAGCGGGCCCAGACCGAGACGGTGAAGAGGCTCGAGACCGCCTCGTGGACCGAGAAGCGGCTGACCCGGAGGGAGTCCTCTCCAGAAGCAAAGCTGAGCTCCAACGTAGGCATATCCCTCCAGCGCGGGAGCGATGCTACACGAGCCGGCCGGCGGCGGTCCAGGCGGCGAGGGAGCGTCTGGGGAGGAGGAAACGCCCGCCGATTGCCAGACGGGCGTGATGCCGCAGAGGACAGCCCACGCAAAGCCATTCCGACCTGTCAAGAAATTTCCGCAAACGCCTATTTGTTGGGTCGACCCGGGAGGGCTCCCGGTTGCGTCCCGATCAGGCTCGGCACAGCTCCGAAGAGCGAGATCCGCGTCGTCCAGCGTGCCCCCGTGATCTAATCCCGAGGGCCTGTGGCCCAACGCCGCCTCCGTCGGACATGCCGCTTCACCCACGCCACGATCTTGCTCGCCTCCCTCGGCGTGAAGCCCCACTTGGCGCGGGGCCCCTGGGAGAGCTTCCGACCAGCAGGGAGCTCCGTTCCGAGGCGCCTGCGGATCGTCTGCATGGAGCACGCCGCCCGATGCGCTAGCTCTTCGAGCCCGACGAGCTCTGGCTTGTGATCCAGCCGACTCTGCTCCCGAAGCGCAATTCGAAGGACGTCGACCTGCTCGGGCGTGAACACCCGCATCTTCCGGCTCCCCTGGCGAGGGGCGGGCTCGAAGAGCGTGCCCTCGATCCGCCGGAGCGTGGTCGTGCCGATGCTGAGCATCCGGGCCGTCGAGGTCGAGGTCACGCATCTCGGTGGTACGTCAGGGGCTGGCCTGACCACGCCCGCTAATACAGACAGCGAAGTCCCGCAGGTGGCGGTAGCGGACGAGACATCCGACCTCCTGGATGTGCAGAAACGGGACGAGTTCCTTAATCTCGACGCGCTCGACCGGGACGCGCAAGGTGTGGAGCTTCTTGAGGACCTCGGCATCATCATCCGCATCATCGACGCCGAGCCTCGAGCAGACCTCGTTCTGAACCGTGCCGAGCCTCGCGGCCCACACCTTCGAGACCTCCTGCCGTAGGGTGTAACCGGCCGTCCGATCGCCGAACTTGATCGAGAGCTCCGCCAAGAGCAGCTCGTTCGCGAACTCGGCGAACCTGTCGAGCCCGTCGCGCCGGAGCTGGGCCCCCACGGCCTCCTCCAGCGCGAGCAGCGGCCCGACCTCGGCGGAAAGCTGGCTGGCGCTCTCATCCGAGAGCCGCTCGATGGGCTCCATCTGCGAGCGGCCGGACGGGAGCTGGGCGCCGAGGATTCTTCCGCAGGCGTGGGCCAGGTCGAAGAACGACGCGTCCTCGCCGTGTACGCCCGCGTCAAGCAGCTCGCATGCCACCTTCGTGTCGAAGATCATGCGGGGCCTCAGCTTGAACTCGTTGGCGATGTGCGCGAGGTCGGGCTTCAGGTTGTGGCCCACGACGAGCACCTCACAGAGCGCCTCGATGACCGGCGTGACATCGTGCGGCACGCGCAAGTCGACGACGTGGATCTCGCCGCTCGGCAAGGCGACCGCAACCGAACACGCCTGATCCCGCCGCATACCGTGGCCGGTCGCGGCCACGCGCAGGCCGACCTTCTCGGACGCCCGGATCGCCGCCGCGAGGGCAGGCAGGTTCGACGCATCGCGATGGATCCGCATGTCGCGGAGCCGCGTGTCCTCGGTTGCTGCGTCGACGATGCCTGCAGAAGGATCGTCAGCACCGTCAGCATCGTCAGCGCGGCCCGTCTTTCCGCTGGAATCGGCCATCTCGGCCGTCGCCGCGAGCAGACGATCATCGGCCTCGCGACCGGCGACGGATCGGAGGAGACCGTCAGCCTCACCGGCCACCACGGACGAGGCCCGCGCTTGCGGAGCCTCCTCGCTCATCGTCGCAGGCTCGCTGACGGTGCTGACGGTCATCTGCGCTCCTGCATCGCGAAGGCGGAGGCCGCGGCTACCCGCCTTGCCGCTGCGAGCCATGTCCTCGTACACGACGCCGGCTTCGCGAAGTACGGGCGCAATCCTCCTCAGCCTGTTCGTCAGCGTGTTGGGAGCCTTGGGCCAGTCTCCTGAACGAAGCACGTTCTCGGGCAAGAGGCTGTGCAGCTCCGCGTGCAGGGCCGTCGCGCTGCCCTCCCAGATGCCGCCTCGGCGTCGAGCGAAGAGCTCGCGCACGGCGACCGCGACCATGTCGGTCTCGAGCGTGACCTCGACGGTCTCGGCCCGGTTGCGGGTGTACGCCGCCATGAAGGTCCCCGGCGCCCAGCTGAATCCCTCCTCGGCGGCGGTCACCCACAGCGCGAAGTCGGCCATCCGAGGCTTGGTCGGTAGGGTGACGGTCCCGATGTTCCGGAGGGCGGCGCTCACGCCGTCGAGCAGGGCACCGAGGATGCGCGGCGCGGCCTCGTCGAAGGCGGTCCTGAGCGTGGCCTCGTCCTGCCGTCTGTCGTCGGGGATCGCGGGCAACGACACGGTCACGGCGCGATCGGCGAGATCCGGACGCTCGGTGATCCCGGCGATGCCGTTCAAAAGAAGCGGCCGGGTCGCGCTGACGATCACCTCGTCGTCATCGGTGCGCAGCGCGCGGGTGGAGAACCCGCCGCCGGTCGAGAGGCTGCACAGCGCATCCGAGAGCCACACGGGCAGGCCGGACAGGTTGTCGAACGACAGCATCCACGCGTTCTGCGCCGCGATCATCAGGTCGCGCCCGTCGCGGGGCATGCGCCGCGTCGGTGCCGTGGAGGGATCGATCAGCCGGCGGAGCAGACGTGCCGTCGTCGACTTCGCGCTGCCCTGCTCGCCCTGGAGGGCAAGGACGGCGAAGGGCCCCGTCGGGCGGAGCGCGCCCACGAGCCAGGCGACGAGCAGGTGGAAGGCGTCATCGCTGTCAACGTTCACGAAGCGGCGAAGGTCGTCGATGCGCCCGCCGCGCACCGGCTCCGGAAGGGCCTGCATGCCGCGGGTCCGCCGGAACTTCACCGGCGGCTCCGCGACGACGCTCCAGCCCCGGGGCGTGATCTCGGCAGCGCGCCAATCCTTGTCGCCAAGGTCAAGGTACACGACGCCGTTCTTCTCGGCGACGCGCAGGTACACCGGCTCCTCGGCCCCCTCGTACCGGGCGCGTGCCTCAAACATAGCCAAGGCGTCCCGCAGCGTCTGCGCGCCGGGGACGCTCTGATGCCGGCGGTAGAACTCACGCTTGAGCCAGTCCGAAAACCCTCGACTCTCGAGGCGCCACGTC
Source organism: Sorangium sp. So ce185 (assembly GCF_051526825.1). Classification (NCBI taxonomy): domain Bacteria; kingdom Pseudomonadati; phylum Myxococcota; order Polyangiales; family Polyangiaceae; genus Sorangium; species Sorangium sp. So ce185. The sequence goes on from NZ_CP150316.1 coordinate 6,911,241, forward strand.
TCGCGGTGGCCGTTGATTTTGAGCGTCGCGAAGGCAACCCCGTCAGGCGAACGGAACAGCTCGGCCCCCGCCGCAAGCTCGAGGAGCTCGTTGACCTGCCAGGCGATCTTGTTCTTCGCCGAGCCCGCGCTCGTCGACGGGTTCGTCGGCGAGGGCTGCTCGGAGGCAGCCTCCGATGCCTGAGCGCGCGAAGGCGGCGGCGGTTGACCGTGCTCAGTGTCCGTAAAGTTGGCGTCGCTCATAGGGAGCGCACGATGCCGCACGGGCGCCATCTCCCGCCAGGTGCCGGGGACCTACGCGCGTGGTCCCCACGAGCTTGACGGTGCTACTCGTCGTCCTGCTTCTGCCGCTTCACCCGCTTTTCCAAGTAACTGAAGAATGAGCGGGCCTCGTTCTCTGGCATGCCCATTGCGCGGAAGCTGTGTTCCAGGAGCAGCGCGGGATCTTCCCAGGTGCTCGGGCCAAGGTTCACGAGTGCTTGAGTGACCTGAGCAGCCCGCGACGCGAGGGAACCCTGCCGAAGCGCATCCAGCGCGGGCTGAGCGCGCCCATCGATCGGCAGCCGGGCGATGGCCCAGGCGAGCTCTTCGATGGGACCTCGGGGGCGCCGATCTGTGGCCGCCGAGTGCTCCAAGCCGCGACTCTTCTTGAGTCGGGTCGCCTGCTCGGCGAGGACACGCGCTGCGTCCTGAAGCGGCACCTCCTGCCCAAGCCGTGGCTCCGCTTTCTGCGCGAGCGCGAGGATGCGCTGCGTGACTTCCTGGAGCAGAAAGTCCTTCTGCGGAGCGAGTTTTCGCTTCGGATGGACGGGTGGACTGGCGCCGGTGATCGTCTGCGCCCAGCGGAAGGGCGCGTCGAGCGACACCTCCGGTCCCTGCTCGAGTGCAACGCGCAGAGCGTTCACGACCCGAGCTGCTCGCTGGAGCTGCTTCATGCGCTCGATGAGCAGCTCGGGGTCATCGCCGACTTGCTGGCGCGCTGCTCGCTGCTCCATCGCGATCGCGTTGCCGTCCGCGGCGTTGCGGAGCGCCTGGTAGAGCGCATGGAACGCGTTGTAGGTGCGCGGGCTGATCGAGCGCAGGTAGAACGGATCGTTTTTGCCTTTGGCAGCTGCGCCGGCGCGAGCTGAAGCACCCGCGCCAGAGCTCGTCGCCGCCCGTGTTGCTCGGCTGCGGTTCGGCATGCAGACCCTTCTCCTATCACTGCGCGCAGCCGCGGCGCGACCGGCGCGTCAGCGGCAAGGGAACGGACGCGCGCCCGTCCCGTCGGGGTTGGCGGGCTCGACATTCCCGGCATGACCTTCGCGTTACACTCGGCGTACTTGTGGCAGACCTCCCCCCCTCTGCCGTCACGCTCGGTACGCGCCGTGGTTGCCGGCCTCCTCGACCGCCCAGCCGCGCGCCTGCGCGTAAGTGCTGAGCCGGGCACCGACGATGAGGTGCGAGCTCTCGGGCGCCGCGGCACGAGCCACCGGAGCGAGCCTGCGCCAGCCCCCGCAACCAGGCGCATGGCCGCGTCGTATTGCCGACTAGGGGAGCGAGCTCGTGCAGTGAGAGGATGCGCCGGCCATGCTTCCCAGCGAGCGACCACATCGAGAACCGAGCGGCGGAGCTGCTCCAGCCGTCTCCACCTGCGCGTCGTCAAGGTCTTGGTGGTCATGGGCCCGGAACGGCGACGAGAGCGCCAAGGGCGTGCCCCAGCGGCACTTCCTCGCCTACTGCTGGAGAAACTAGCGCCAGCTTACACTACTGGCGAACGACCTCGTGTGACGCTCGACCGTTCGCCTGAGCTTGCTCGTCTGGATAGATTGCCGCCAGGCGCTCTTCATGCCCAGAGGCCAGCGCGGATACCAACGTCATGGAGTGGACGTGCTCATGGATGCCGAGGTCCGAAGGTTCCGCTGTGCTTTTCTGTAATTAGGACACGATGTTGAGTAGATAGAATGAAGTCTGAAGACACACCATAAACCATGGACTTTACATATAAATATACACTCAACACAGACTCCCAACAGAAAAATCTGAAGGCGAACGACCCACCAGCCCTTGGGCCCCAAGCCCTGGCGCATTCGTCGTCCGAGGGTCACCTCCCCTCCCTCGGCTCACCGCTGGAGATGATTGCGCTGGAGATGATTGGGGCAGGATCTTGTTGTAGTGGTGGTGCTGCCGAGCGGCCGATAGGACTGCCGGCGGCAGTTGAGCTTCCGCAGGATGACCGTGACCAATAAGAAGCCCAGCCACGACACTCAGCCATCGGGTTCCGGCGCTCCCGGTGAGCTTGCCTCATCCTCGGCGAGGTTCCGCGACCTCATCTCCAGGAGCGACGACGACAAGTGCTGGTACTGGCTGGGCGCGGTGAACGATCGGGGCTACGGCGTGTTCCGGCTTGGACGCCGCCTCGTCGTGGCTCACCGGCACATGTTCGAGCTGGAGCACGGACGCCCGCCATCCGGGATGGTTTTGCACTCCTGCGGCAAGAAGTCGTGCGTCAACCCGCAGCACCTGTACGAGGGGACGAAGCCGAAGCGGCCCGACGCGGACGCGTCGCGGCTCGAGAAGATCGAGCGCGAGGCTCTTCCTCCGGCCCCGCCGCAGCGAGGCGCCTCCGGGGTCAGCAACCCGCGGGCTCAGCTCAACGAGGAGCAGGTCCGGAGCATCTGCGCGTCTCTCGACAAGGGCGTGAGCCCGCGGGTGATCGCCTTCAGCTTCGGCGTTGATCCGAAGAGCATCCGCAACATCGACCAGGGCAAGACCTGGCGGCATCTACCCGAGGTAGCTCAGCGGGCGGATGCACCGCGGAGGCGACGAAGAGGCGGCTGGCGGCGGTACGGTCCCTAGGCGCGCGACCGCAGACGCGGCACCTCAGCCCGACGCTCTCACGATCGCGTTCCGCATCTCCTCCTCCCAACCCGCAGGGAACGAGCGCCCTAACAGCCCCACATCTCGGCCAGCCTCTCGTCGCGCCAGCGGCTCGTCGCCGCCTCGTGATGCTACAAGAGCGCCTCCCGCCACCCTGGCGGCCCGAGCTTCCTGCCGCCTTGCGCAGCCCACGCCATCGGCCGCCAAAGGTCCCTCGGTGGCGCACGGTGGCGAGGCTGCCCACGCAGAGCACCGCGTACACGCGCTCGATCCGCACAGCGATCTCGGCCATGTCCTCGGGCGCGACCACGCCGTTGCTGGTCGCCTTGAACTGCACGGTCGCGCGCACAGAGCAGCGCGTTGCGCTTGGTGGCCAAGTCGGCGACCTCGGTGAAGGACCCATCCACCTCGCCGTGTCCTATCACCGCCTCCTCGACGCCGCTCGCTCCGGCGCAGCGAGGCACAGCGCCCGGCAGTGACATCGCCGCGACCCCACACGCCACCGTCGACGGCGACTTAGGGGGCTGCACGAGCGGCATCGGGATCAGGAGGACGACATTCCGCCCCGCTGCTCGACCCTCCCGGCGCCTGGCGCCGCGTCCGTTGCGTCCCCGCCCGCGACAACGAGGTCGCGCATCGCCTGCCCGCCAGGCTGCACCGCTCGCCGTTGTAGTTGAAGAACAGCCGCTGGCCCCACATGCGACCGGCCTCGAAGCCGTTTCGGGCGTTGTCGATGATCATCGCGCTGGTCCCCTCACGCATCGGCACGAGCGCGAGTACCGCGGGGGCGCCCGCGGGATTGGTAGTTGAACCGCACCGGATTGAACTCGGCCTCGTCCGCCTTCCGCACCGGCAGGAAGCACGCTCCGCGTTCACGAGCACGTCCGTGTCTCGCTCCGCGAGGACTGAGGAGCGACCACCCGCCCAGGCCCGGTGTGCTCGGGTAGCGCCGCGAGGCCCAAGGCAGTCGCGCAGCGAGACGCGGCGGAGCGGCTCCCCCTTCTCGTTGATAATGACGAGCTCAGCTACAACGAGCGAAGGACAAAGCCTCCGCGATCGCCACCAAGCCGGCGTAGTCTGGGCCGCCGTGCAGCGGGCCATTGAGGAGGTCTCCGCGACCGTGCGACCGGGCGTGCGTCTCAGCGCTCCCCAGCGCCGAGCCGACGGCGTGCAAAGAATCGCCGGTCTGTAGACTGCGCCGTGATGCGGGGCGCAGTTCGCTGATCGCGAGGTGACCGGCAGCCACAAGGGTCTCGACCAGCTCGCGGAGCTTGCGGGGCGGTTGGTGGGAGGCACCGTCGGAGTCTCCAGGTCCGGATGCCCAGCCCTCGGGGCAGGAGCGCCGGAGAGGCAGCCCTTGGAGGTCGCGAACGCCACCTGCATCGCTCCAGCTCGGCCTGCCCCCCCTCCGGAGCCTCAGGTTGGCGGGCTCGCCAGCAACGTCGATCGGCGCCAGTCATGGCACGTGCTTCTCCAACCACACGGAAAACGCCAGGTTTTCGGCGAGAGCGACGACGACCGCGCGGGAGAAGAACCATCCGGGCGCCCGTCTCGATCGTGCACCGAACCAGCAGAAAACGCGGCCTTTGTTCAGCACGCCGCCTCCCAGGCAGCTCGATTCGGGCGTGCCCCTCGGGAACTTCCAAACAGGTGGTCGCCGGCAGTGTGTCCCGGCGCAACTCGATGTTGGTCGGCCCCAAAAATGCCCCGAGCTGCAGCGCAGAGAGCGCGTCATCTTGCGAATTTCTTGGACGTACACCGGCTCATCTCGCCAGGTCGCCTTGGTCTGACGCAATGCCCGAGCTCTACCAACCGATCAGCATCATCCATAGCACCCCTTGTCCGGGCTCGCTCTTGGTAAGGTCACGCGCGTCTCGTACAGCTGGGCCGCCTGCACGCTAAAGGAGCGTGCGTCATGCACGCCCCTTGGCGATCCTGCGTACCTGGCGGTCGAGCGCGCCTCGCTGCAGCTGGGCTACCTGCACGCCAAGGGATGTACGTGATGGACACCCCTTGGCGACCACCTAGTCGGATAACGGCGCGAAAGACCGCTGGCGAGCTCATCGACGGGCAGTTCGCCAGCGTGACCTGCTACGAGGCCGGGATGATGAGAATTACTTTTTGTCAGGTCACGAAGCGTCGATGCGTACTTTCACGCGTAAGGACCGATCGCGGCCGCCGGGTCTCGTGTATGGCCGATCCGGCGGCCGTTCGGCGTCGTCGTCTGCTCCTACACCGACCGGGACGAGGTGCTGGGGTCTTCGGCCTGATGGCCCCTCTCGTGAGGGCGGCGCTTCCGGGCCGGGGCGGCGCCAAAGGTGAAGAGCGCGTCGATCCATCCACGCCGGAACGCTGCCAGCGCCTCGGGGCTGTTCACGAGTTCGTACTCCTCGATCGCGTCCGGAAGTTCGTCCTCCTCCCAGAATCTGGGCAGCTTGTCGAGCTTGACATTGGCGACCCTGACGGCGGCCTCGTAGACCCTCTTGTACTTGTTGAGCTCGCTGCGGATGCACTTCTCCCACCCGGCCTCGCGCTCTCGCGGGTAGCTGTGAAGAAGGTAGTGCCGCGACCCCTTCGCCTCGTGATCCGCGAGCATGTCCTCATGCGGTCCCCGGGGGCGGGTGATGACGGGCGTGCCATCCCCTTGGCGCAGGTCTTTGAGGATGTCCTCGACCCGAACATCGAGCGCCAGGGAGGCTCCGTTCACGACGCCAATCACATGGAACACCTCCGCGCTCGTGGAGTATGGCTGCGCGTCCCCGCGCTTGATCGTCATCTCCCAGTTCATGGGCGGGAGACGCTCGATGATCGGTCGGACGACCTCTCGTACCGCTTCGACGCTGCGGTCCATGTTCATGTACGTAGTCACATCATTCATTTTCATATTCATCAGCCTCCTATTGTTCGGTACAGCGGTAGAGGAGCGATACGGCCTGCGCTGCTTCATGGAGCTTCAGCCCGCCCCGGCGTCGAGCCGCCGGGGCGCTCGAGAATCTCGATCGGCTCGCCGAACGCCCTTCAGCGGCAGCAAGTGTGTTGGCCTACATCTCAGGACGAACGTCCGTCTGAAAGATCGTCCCCTCCCGAGGATCGTCCCGGCCGTAGTCTCGGTTCGGGCAGACCGCCGCCATCGCCCTCACCGCCGTGCGGTATTCAGGATGTCCTCCATGGGATGCGGGATCTAGGCGGCGCTCGGCGATCGGCATCGGGTCCCGGCTCGGGAGGGACCTGGGACCCGATCGGCCGCCGAGCGGCAGCACGGACCGTCGGCGCGCGCAGGCGCAAGCCGAGTAACATGGCCGGCCCATGGGTAAGGCACGCCCCCCGTCCACCAGGAGACCGCCTTGGCAGAGCGAAAGCGACCTCAAGCGCGAGGTGCTGGCCCACTGCGAGACGAAGTTCCTCGAGATGTTCGGGCGCCCGTGGGATCCGGCGTTCAAGACGGAGTTGATCGCGGAGCAGCGCCGTCTCTTCGCACAGGATCAGGAGGCGCGTGAACTGCTGGAGGACCTGCGGCGGACGACGCGAAAAATCCAGGCATTCCTTGAACGTCAGGGACTCGTTCCGCTCGACGATATTGAGGCTCTTCCCGGCAACTCGGCTCGGACGGTTGGACTCGCGGTTTGGTTCGATGAGCACGGCAGATCCGTGGGCCCCGCCGAGGAAGATGCGGGAGAGCTACCGCCGTACCCCGAATCGCTCCGGTCGCTCGTCATGCATCGCTGGGCGCAGGTCGATCCACAGTTTCTGCCGTACCAGCCCCAACCACCACCGCCGTCTGCCTCCGCCAACCAGGAGTCCGCGATGTTTTGGCGCAGCGGGTCCGACCACCAGACCCGAGAGCTGTCCGACGGCGAACTGGCGGTGGTCAGCATTCTCTGCGGCAGCTGGCCCAAGGTCAACCAGGCCGACTTGGAGGCCGGCATCTCGGTCGGGAGAGTCATCGACCGCGAGCGCGTGAACGTCAAGAACGCCCGGAAGCATCTCCGCGGCCCTAGGTAGACCGAGCGCTCTCTGCGATCAGGCGGGCATGCTCGGGTCCCAGACCCGCCCCGCCCGGGGACCCGAAGCGCTGCCGGAGGCTGGACCAAAACTCGGCAGCGTCATGCTCTTTCCGCGTGATCCTGATGCACTCACGGCGGTAAGCGCGGGGGCCGTGCCCGCTGACGGCGCGACGCCGGCACCCGGAGCGGATGCGCCTGCGTCGGAGCAGAGCCCCATGGGCAAGGTAGAGGGGACCCCGGCGTCACCGCCACTGGCAGGGAATACCTGGCAGCCTTCGTCTGGATTGAAGCGCCGATCGCGCGCCGATCCCGCTGCCCCGCTCGCCCCCCACCTGCGTCCGTTCGCCCACGCGCTCGCGGACCTACTTCTTGCCGACCTGCTGAAGTACCCTCCGAAGCCATGAAGCTCTTTGGCCTTCGCACCGCGCTCTACGCCCGCCGCAGTAAGGAAGAGCACCAAGCCGCATCGATCGACGTGCAGACGGGGGAGGGCTCACGCTACATCGCCGAGCAGGGCGGAACCCTCGCGCCCGAGCACATCTTCGTCGATGCCGATCACGGCCGCGCCGAGTTCAAGAAGCGGCCGGGCCTCATCGCCATGCTCAACGCAGCCGAGCGCCACGCCTTCGACGCGGTCGTCGTACGCGACGAATCCCGTCTCGGCGGCGACACGAACCGGACGTCGCTCTTCATCCAGGACCTGCTCGATGCGGGCGTCCGGCTCTTCTACTACTTCACCGACGAAGAGGTGAAGATCGACGGCGCCTTCGACAAGCTCGTGATCAACGTGCGAAACTTCGCCTCCGAGCTCGAGCGGGAGAAGATCAGCCAGAGGACGCACGAGCATCTGCTCACCAAAGCCCGTAGGGGGCTCAACGTCGGCGGTCGTGTCTACGGCTACGACAACATCGAGGTGAAGGACGGCGAGCAACGCGTGCGGGTCGAGTACCGGGTCAACGAGGAGCAGGCGAAGATCGTCCGGGAAATCTTCCGCCGCTACGCCGATGGCGAGGGACTACGCACGCTGGCGAAGGATCTGAACGCCCGCGGCGTCGAGCCACCGAAGGCCGGCCGCCGGGGGACGGGCTCCTGGTCGTACAGCTCGATCCGGGAGATGGTGCGCCGGGAGCGTTACCGGGGCGTCCTCGTCTGGGGCAAGAAGGAGAAGACCTACAAGGGCGGCACCAAGGTCCGCGTGGACCGGCCCAAGTCAGACTGGGTGACGATCGAGGCGCCAGAGCTACGCATCGTGGATGACGAGCTCTGGGCAGCAGTGCAACAACGGTGGAGCAAGCGTGAGGCGCTCACGGGCTCCCGTCGACGCGGCGGGCGCGTACGCTACTTCCTGACCGGCTTCGGTCGCTGCGCGAAGTGCGGCGGGCCGATGCGCGCCGACAACGCGAAGGTGAGCTACGACAACGTGCGGGTCTACGCTTGCGCCTGGCACCGCGACCGCGGCCCTGCCGTCTGCGACAACGGCCTCCGCCGGCCGGTGGCGACCGTCGACGAGGCCGTGATCAACTGCATCAAAGAGAACGTGCTCCATGAGGAGGTCATCGCCGAGGCCCTCCGGGAGATGCGTCGCCGCATCGCCGAGCGCGCGAAGAACATCGACAACGAACTGCCGCAGCTCGAGCGGGAAGCGAGCCGTCTTCGTTCGGAGATCGATCGCCTGGTGAACGCGCTCGCTTCGTTCGACCAGAAGCCAGAGGCCGTGATCCGGGGCATCGCCGAGCGGCAGGACCAGCTTTCAGCGCTGGAGGCCCGCCTCCGGGCAGCCAAGGCGGCGCCATCTGCCCTCGATCTGGAAGTCCGGCGGCTGGAGAAGGAGGCTCGTCAGCGCCTGGGGGACCTGCGGGCGATGCTGGAGCGGAACCCCGAGGAAGCCCGGAAGGCGCTCGAGACGATCCTCGGAGGCCCGCTGCGGTTCACGCCCATCGAGACCCCGGAGGGCAAGCGCTACCGGATCGAGGGCGTCGTCGCCTTGGAAGCCGTCGTCGCTGTCGAGGGCAACAAGGCGCGTGCAGTACAGGCAGCGTCCCCAGCGGGATTCGAACCCGCGTAGCAGCCTTGAAAGGGCTGAGTCCTGGGCCGGGCTAGACGATGGGGACCGGCGATGCGGCGCGGGAACCTACCGTCCGTCGTCGAGCAATGCAAGCCCAACTCGCGTCGCCCGTTCCGTCCGGCCCCGCCCCCGCGAAGCCCGCGGCGCGAACCGGCCGCTCGGCGGCTCGTCGCGGCGGGCTTCGCGGGGGCAGGCGCCGATCCCGGCGGCCTCGCTGCCGCTGGCGTGGGCTCAGCCGGACTGAGCCGGCGTCCACGCGGGAGCATCGCTCGCGGGGAACGTGTCCTCCACGGTCTCGTCGACCTTCTGTTCCGGCTCCTTGTCCGCCGTGGCCTCGTGGCCCTCCACGGGGTCCCCCGGGACGTGCCTGTGCTGTCCGCTCCCGGCCTTCTGGTCGCGCGCGGGCGCGTCGGCGGCGCTGCTGGACGTCTCGGCCCCTCGTTGCTCCGATCCCTTCTCGTTCGGCTTCATGCGCACCTCCTCGGGCTGTTCCGGCTTCTCCAGACCACCTGGAGCCGTCGAGGCGCACCGCAAGGGGCCAACCGGGCGCCGGTGAGCTCGGCGCAGCCGCTCGTCCAGCACGGACCTCCCTCCCGGCGCGGGACCTCGCCCTGCCGGCGCGCGGCCCTGCCCTGCCCTTGCGCCACGCGCCGCGGCCTGACCGCCGCGCCCCCGCGCCTTCCGCGACGCGACCTCCCGCGCCCGAACCGCTGGACGGCCACGCTGAATCGGGCGACCATACGCACCGCGCAACCCACCTTGCGCCACACTGGCAGAGCTCTCCCCCATGCTTTCGCTGCTGCGCCTCGAGCCTGCCGTTTCGATGTCCCACGGAGGACCGTGCACCGCCGCCGGCGCCTGACGCGCGCCGCGCAGCTCGCCTTCTGCCTCGGTCCGGCGCTCCTCTCGGCCGCCCCTTCGCGCCCGGCGCGCGCGCAGCTCGCGCCACCGGCGCAGCCTCCCCGACCGGCGTCCGCCGCTCAGCCGCCCTCGCCTCCCCCTCCTCCCCCCGCCGCGCCCCCCCTCGAGGTCGTCGTCACCGGCACCCGCACCCCCGAGAGCAGCCAGCGCGCCACCGTGCGCACGCGCGTCGTCAGCCGCGAGGAGGCCGAGCGCCGCGGCGCCACCAACGTCGGCGAGGCGCTCGACGGCGAGCTCGGCGTCCAGGTCAACTCGAGCGCCTACGGCGCCCTCGGCAACCCGAGCGCCATCCAGATCCAGGGCTTCGACCTCGACCGCGTCCTCGTCCTCGAGGACGGCGAGCGCGTCATCGGCGACAGCGGCGGCGCCATCGACCTCTCCTCCCTCCCGCTCAGCGACGTCTCCCGCATCGAGCTCGTCACCGGACCGACGAGCTCGCTCTACGGCGCGAGCGCCATCGGCGGCGTCGTCAACGTCCTCTCCGCCCCCCCGGCCCGCCCGGGCTTCAGCGGCCGCGGCCGCGTCGAGGGGCGCAGCCGCGCCGGGCTGCTCGCCCAGGCCTCCGGCGCCTACCGCGGCGAGCGCGCCTGGGCCAGCGCCGACGCCTCGTTCCAGCGGGAAGACAGCCTCACCCTCCTCGAGGACAGCGCCGCCACCGCCCTGCCCGGACGCGCGCAGCACCTCGTCGGCCTGCGCGCCGGCGCCGCGCTCGGCCGCGGCATCGACGTGCGCCTCCGCGCGCGGTGGATCCACGACGAGCAGGACGGCATCGAGCAGCCGCCGCCGCTGCCGGGCCTCGGCGTCTATCTCATCGACGTCCCCGAGGTGACCGACCGCTTCACCCTGCACCTCACCGAGACGCTCGATCTCGGCGGGGGCTCCAGCCTGCGCCTCGCCGCCGGCCGGCAGTGGGCCTACCGGACGAGCGAGCGCAACCTGCGCGGCTCCCCCCAGTCGGAGCTGCGCGAGCGCACAGGCTCCCTGCAGAGCTACGAGGCCATCGCCACCATCGCCCAGGGACGGCTCACCTGGGTCGCCGGCGCGCGCGCCGAGGTCGAGTCGCTCACCCAGGAGCTCGAGCGCACCACGGTCTCCACCTCGGGCATCTTCGAGAGCAACGTCGACGAGGTGCCCGACACCGAGCTCGGCAGCGCCGCCGTCTACGGCCAGCTCGCGTGGAAGCTCACCGACAGCCTCACCGTCATGCCCGGCCTCCGCGGCGAGTACTGGCCGCGTTACGGCGCCGTCCTCGCCCCGCGCCTCGCCCTCGCCTACCGGCCCGCGCCGTCGCTCACGCTGCGCATCTCCGGCGGCCGCGGGTTCCGCGCGCCCAGCGCCAAAGAGCTCGGCTTCTCGTTCGATCACTCGGGCCTCGGCTACATCCTCGAGGGCAATCCGGAGCTCGCCCCGGAGACGTCCTGGGGCGCGAACGGCGATGTCACGTGGATCCCCAGAGAAGGCCTGACGGTGCGCGCCGGCGCCTTCGCGAACTGGGTCGACGACCTGATCGACTTCGACCCGAAACCCATCGACACCTCCGGCGGCGTCGACACGTATACCTACATGAACGTCGCCAAGGCGCGGACCGCAGGCGTCGAGCTCTCGGCGACGCTCCAGGCGGCGTCGTGGCTCCGCGCCGAGGCCGGCTACGCCTACCTCTGGACGCGCGACGACACGGACGATCGCCCGCAGCCGCTCTCCGGCAAGCCGCCGCACACCGCGCAGGCGGCCCTCCGCGCCGACCTGCCCCTCCAGATCGAGCTCGTCGCCCGGCTGCGGACGATCTCCAGCGCGTTCATCGAGGTGGACGAACACGGCATGACCCGCCGCGCGCCCGGCTTCACCACGCTCGACGCGCGGCTCGCGCGGCCGCTCTGGCCCTCGTCGCAGGCCTACGTCGGCGTCAGGAACCTGCTGGGCGCGCAGAAGGACCCCAACCGCCGCAACGATCACCGGCCCCTCGAGGGGCGCACCGTCTACCTCGGCGTCGTCGCCGAGCTACCGTGGGAGGACTCATGACACGATGGTCCGTCGCAACAGCCCTTCTCCTGCTCACCCCGGCGTGCAGCGACGACGTGGGAGGCGGCGCGCAGACCGAGGACGGCGCGCTCCTCGAGGTCGAGGTGCCGGCCGCAGGCAGCGTCTTCCTCCGCCTCGCCACGCCGGAGGTCGTCGTCCCCTCCGGCGATCCCGCGGTGTCCACCGACTGGGATCTCGCGTTCTCGGGGTACGACGTATTCACCAACAGCGGCCTCAGCGGCCCGGGCGAAGGCGGGGCGCTGCCGCTCACCCTCGAGGACTACACGGCAGGCCAGCTGCCAAACACGCCCTTCCTGCTCCAGGACGAGGCCGGCGGCGCCTTCACAGGGTGGTACGCCTACGACGGCGAGACGCACGTCGCCTTCAGCCGCTATCACATCCACGCGATCGAGCACGAAGGGCGGTACTGGAAGCTCCAGATCCTCTCCTTCTACGGCGAGATCGACGGAGCGCCGGTCACGGGGCTCTACCAGCTCCGCTATGCCGAGGTGCTCCCCGACGGCTCCGGCCCGACGGTCGACATCGAGGATCTCGACGCGACCGCCGGCGGCATCGACATGCCCGAGACCGCGCCGAGCGCCTGCCTCGATCTCGCGAGCGGCGAGCAGCTGATGCTCACGCCGGAAGAGGCGCGCGCGTCGACGGCGTGGCACGTCTGCTTCCGCAGGTCGCAGATCAGCGTCAACGGCGAGCTCGGCGGCCCAGGGACCGCGCGCGGCGCCGATCTCCAGGAGCAGGAGGCGAGCTCCGAGTCGCTCGCCGAGGTCAAGGAGCGGACCGCCGCCTCGGAGAAAGCACGGTTCGACGCGGCCGACCACGCCGCCCTCACCGATCCCGCCGTCGCGTACCGCGGCGATCACATCGCCACGGCCTTCACGGGGCGCTGGCTCGATCGCGGGGCGAGCCCGCCCGCGCCGGCGAAGGACGCCGCGTGGCTCGTCCAGAGCGCAGACGGCCAGTCGCGCTACGTGGCCGTCATCGAGCGCTTCGAGGGCGCGACGGACGCCTCCCCAGGTCGGGTGATAATGCGCGTCAAGCAGGTGGAATGACCGCCACTCCCGCCATTTGCGTTGCGGGACGGTCACAAGGGTGCGCGGCGCGTGACATCGCGCCAGGACCCGAGCATACTGCGCGCGCGCTGAGGGACGGCCTCATCCGCGGTAAGGAGCATGCTTATGACAGAGTCGCCTGCACCCGCATCGAGCGCCACAGGTCCGTCCCGCGGGACGCCGGACGGCGAGCGCGGGGCGACGCGGGCGCGCCGTGGGGGGCTGCTCGCCGTGGGGGCGCTCGCCGCGCTCGCCGCAGGCGCCTGCGGCGGCAAGGTGGTGGTCGACGGGTTCGAGCCGACCGACGGCACCGGCGGCTCCGGCGCGACAACGAGCTCTGCCACGCCAGGCTCCTCGGGCGGCGGTCAAGGCGGCGAGATCGGCGAGGGCGGCGCGCCGCCGATTCCGCCCCTCGTGAAGGAAGAGTTCGCCGACGTCACCGCCGGAAAGAGCATCCCGGTGCATGTCCCGCCCGGCACCCTCGGCATCACGGCCGTCGCACAGCTCGTGACCTCGTCGCCGAGCTGGGATCCGGTCGGGATCGAGAGCATCACCGGGCCCGACGGCAGAGCGTTGGTGTCGAGCTACTCGATTCCCGGCACCCTGGCCCACTTCTTCAATCATGGCATTGGCACGGCCGCCGTACCGCAGACTGGCACAGCGGCCTCCGTGCCACTTGTGCCAGGCACGTACTGGATCACGGTCGGCGGCGGCACCACCGGCACGCTGGCGGAGCCGGCGCGCCTCTCGGTGTGGCGCCGCCAGACGCTCGACGGGCGCTTTCACGGCGGGAAGATCGACGTCAACGCCTTCATCGCCGGAAACGCGGTCTCCGAGGACTACATGCGGCGCGCGCTGCGCTCTGCGTACAGCGGGTTCGTGGGGCTCGACGTGGGAGAAATCACCGTCCATCACCTCGGGTCGGAGTGGGCGGTCATCGACGAGGAGCTCCTCCCCAGCGTGCTCGAGCAGACGGCGGGCGCCGCCGGCAGGCCGGCGCTCAACGTGATCGCGGTGGCAGATTTCACCGGGCGGCTCGAGATGGCGGCCGGCGCGACGCCCTCCGCGCCCTCGGTCGCGGTGGAGCACGGGACGCACCTCAGCGGCATCGTCGTCGCGCTCTTCGGGGACCTCGAGGCCGACGCCGTCATCCTGCGCCACGAGCTCGGCCACTTCGCGGGGTTGTTCCACACCACCGAGATGGAGGCCGGCTACGCGGATCCGCTGGACGACACCGCGGAGTGCGAGGACATGGGCCTGCCGTACGAGCGCTGCCCCGATTACGACAACCTCATGTTTCCGACGGGGGGCGACTTCTCGAGCACGATCACGCCGCAGCAGACGCGGATCGTGCAGGCGAGCGCGTTGTACCGGGGCGTCGTCGAGGACGGCGGCGGCGCGGCGTCTCCGCTGCCGGCCGATCCGGGTGCGTCGGCGAGCGAGGCGCCCGTGGCGCCGCCGGCCCCGGGCGGGTCCGCCCGGGCTGGGGCGCCCGACCGCCGCGCCTGGGCGGCCGCGCTCCCGCCGCGCGCCGCGACCTTGCTCGCGGGGCATTTCTGCGGCCACAGCGCGGCCCTGGGCACGGGCTTCTTCGGGTGGCTCCGCGCGGCCGGCGGCGCCGGCACCGATCGGCTGCTCGCGGTCGGCCGCGATCCAGGGGCGCCGGCGCACGTCAGGGCGCGCGCCCTCGCGGCGGCCGGCCGCGCTGCCGCGGCGTCTGCGCCCGCGGCGCGCGTGGCCGCGGAGCTGCAGGCCCTCGCCGCAGATCCGCGCCTGCCGAGGCGCGCGCGGCTCGGGGCCATCCAGGGGGTCGCCTCGGCCTCGCCCGACGCGGCCCGCGCGCTCGCGGCGCGGCTGGCGGCCGATCCCGACGAGGTGGTCGAGCAGATGGCGGCGCGCGCGGCGCGGTGAGCTCCGGTCACGCGCTCGGCGAGGGTGCCCCCGACGAGCGCGACATCGCGGAGCTGCTCACCGCGCGGCCGAGGTGAGCTGCGCATAGAGCGCGGCGTACTCCCCCATGATCGTCCGGGTCGCGTAACGGCGCTCGGCGCGCCGGCGCGCGGCCGCGCCGAGCTGCGCCCTGCGCGAAGGGTCGTCGCGCAGGGTGCGAAGCGCGTCCCGCAGCGCCGCCTCGTCCCTCGGGGCCACCGAGAGGGCCACGCGGCCCTCTTCGCCCTCGATGACCTCGGGAATGGCGCCGACCGGCGTGACGACGCAGGGCAGGCCGCTCGCCATGGCCTCGAGCACCACGTTGGGCAGCCCCTCGGCGTGGCTCGGGAAACAGGCGATGTCCGCGCCGCGGTACGCCTCGGGCATCGCGGCCGCCGGCACCTCGCCGAGCAGGTCCAGGCGGCCCTGCCGCGCGAGCGCCCCGAGCGCCTCGTCCAGGCGCCGGGCGTAATCCGCGGGGCACCCGGCGGCCCGGGGCCCCGCGAGCGCGAGGGTCAGCCCCTCGACGGCCAGCACCGCCCGCGCGAGCTCGAGGACCCCCTTGTGCGGGGTGATCAGGCCCGCGAAGAGCACCCGCAGCGGCGCCCCGGACGCGCGCGGCGCGCGCGGCGCGGCGGCGGGGTGGAAGACCTCGGTGTCGACCGGGTTCGGGACGTGGACGACGCGGCCGCCCGGAACCAGGCCCTGCACGTACTGCTGCAGCTCCTCGGCGAGCGCGACGACGGCGGCGGCGCGGCCGAGCACCGCGCGCACCGCCTGCAAGGTGGGCCACGGGAGGGCGCGCAGCCAGTCGATGATCTGCGTCGAGAAATGCAGGTGGAGCACCGCCGGCACGCCCGCGCGACGGCACAGCTCCACCGCGAGGCCGTCGCGGGCGGTCGCCCAGAACAGCGTGGTGCACAGGTGAACGACGTCCGGCCGCCGCCGCGCGAGCAGCCGGTGGAGCTCGGACAGCGATTCGCCGGCGCGGATCACGCGCGCCGGGCGAAACCTGCTCTCTGCGTCGACGGCGGCGCTGTGGGGCGAGGTGTCGACGACCTCCGCCTCGATCCCCGCCGCCGGCGCCGCGTCGAGATAGGTCCGCATCCACCGCGTGATCCCGCCGGCGGGCGGCGGGAGGGGGCCCCAGAGCGCGACGCGCATGGGCTAGAAGCGCGCCTCGGCGGCGATGTGGTCCCAGTGCTCGCGGAACCACGCCACGGTGATCGCGAGCCCCTCGTGCAGGTCCATCCGCGCCTCGAAGCCGAGGACGCGCTTGGCCTTCTCGATGGACGCGCCGCGACGGCGCTGCGTGTCCCACGCGCGCCGCTCGACGAACCGGACGCCGGCGCGGTTGTCGGTCATCTCGTTGATGGCGCGCGCGAGGTCGAGGATGGCGGTCTCGTTGCCGGACGCCAGGTTGAGCGCCTCGCCCGAGGCGCCCGCCGTGGTGCCAGCCCGGAGCAGCCCATCGACGATGTCGCCCACGTACGTGAACGAGCGGGTCTCTTCTCCCGTGCCGGTGATCGGCAGAGGCTCGCCCCGGAGCGCCCAGTAGACGAAATTGGGGATCACGTTGCGGTAGCGGCCAGGGACCTCGCCCGGACCGTACGAGTTGAAGAGGCGGACCCGAACGGTGCTCAGCCCTTCCTGCCCGGTGAAGTAATTGCAATAGAGCTCGCCGAGCAGCTTGGTGGCCTGATACGGCGTATGCACGTCGAGCGAGGTGTAGTCCTCCGGGACGGGCCGCGGCGGATCGCTGCCGTAGGCGGCGCAGCCGGACGAAGCGAACACGACGCGATGGACCCCGCGCCGCCGCGCGTGGCGCAGCACCCGCAGCGTGCCGAGGCCGTTGACCTCGAGATCCCGCTCGGGGTTGTCCACCGAGTTCTGGTTCGCGAACAGCGCGGCGAGGTGGAAGACGTGGGAGGTCTCGTCCCGGAAGACCTCCGCGAGCAGGTCGTCGTCGACGACGCTCCCCTCCACGAAGCGCACGCTGCTTCGCGCCGGAATGGACCAGCGGTACGAGGAGGAGAGATCGTCCACGACGATGACCTCCGCGCCCGCGTCGGCCAAGGCCGCGGTGAGGGAGCTGCCGATCGCGCCGGCGCCCCCGGTCACGACGACCCGCCTGCCCTTGTAATTCTGCCGGATGCTCGCCATCTCTTCTGTCATTTCGCGCATGGAATCCTCCTCTCCACAACGCGCCGGCGCGTTGCGTCCTCCCGTTCCCCAGCCGCGCGCCGGCGCGTTCATGCGCAGGCGCGTTGCGTTCTCCCGTTCTCCAGCCGCGCGCCGGCGCGTTCGTGCGCCGGCGCGTTCGTCACGCGCTCAGCTCGCCGCGCGCGCGAAGACCTCCTCGTAGCGAGTCACCAGCGCGTCGCGCGTGAACCAGCGAAGGAAATGGCGGCGGCCGGCCTCCCCCATCGCGCGCCGCGCCTCGGGCGTCATGTCGCGCAGCCGCCGCACCGCGGCCGCGAGCGCCGCCGGATCCTCGGGCTCACAGGCGAGGCCGCCCCCGCTGTCCCGGACCAGCTCCGCCGGATCCCCGCTCGCGGCGACGAGCACCGGCCGGCCCGCGGCCATGTAGGCCGGGATCTTCGAAGGGATCGTGAGCTCGAAGCACGGATCCCGCTTCAGGTGCGAGAGCAGCACGTCGGCGAGCGCGAAGAATTGAGGCATGCGCTCGTGAGGCTGCTGGCCGATGAAGACGATGTTCGAGAGGGCGCGCGCCTCCGCCTCGCGCCGGAGCCGTGGCGCGTCGATCCCGTCCCCGACCATGACGAACCGCACGTCGTCGAGGTCCCGCAGCAGCGCCGCCGCGTCGAGCACGCTGAAGAGCGCCTGGGCGGCGCCCATGTTGCCCGCGAACAGGACCACGAACCGCCCTGTCAGCCCGTGCGCCGCGGCGAGCTGCGGATCGGGCTCCACCGGCTGATAGATGCGGTCGTCCGCCCAGTTCGGGATGAGGTGCACCTTGTCGGCCGGGACGCCTTTGCGCGTGAGCGCGCGCGCGAGGCCAGGGCTGATCACGATGAGCGACGCGGCTCTCCGGTACAGGGCGCGGTTCACCCGATCGATGCCGGCGAACACGTGCGGGTTGCCGAGCATGCCTGACGCGGCCGCGGTCTCGGGCCACAGGTCCTGGACCTCATACACCCACGGGATCCCGCGGAGCGCGGCGAGCCAGGAGGCCGCGACCGCGAGGCTCGGCGGCGGATTGTGGACCCAAGCGACGTCCGCCCGCCCTGCGAGCGCCGGGCCGAGCAGCGCGGTCGAGACGCCGAAGCTCGCGTAATTGAGCGTCCGTCGAAGGCGGGATCGGCTGTGGTCGAGGTAGATCGGGAGCCGTATCACCCGGGTTCCGCTCACGTGCTCCACGTCCCAGAGGCGCTGCCGGTATCCCGGGTAGAGGCGGCCGTGCGGATAGCTCGGGAATGCGGTGATCGATGTCACCTCGTGCCCGCGCGCAGCCAGCGCCTCCGCGAGCAGGTGGGCCCGCGAAATGGGCTCGGGGTGATACCACTGAGATATAAGGAGTACCCTCACCGTCCCACTTCGTTGCACGGGCGCCCGCCGATATTCAACCGTCGAGCTCGACGCGCTCTCCTGGCGCATCACCCGTCGGCAGCCCCGGAGCCACCTCGTGCGATCGGATTCCCGAACGTAGTACAAGGTGTGCCAAGGTGAGACACACCGGAGCAGCTCCCGGCGTTCGCTGTACGGCCGTGCTGGCCCCGCCGCCGGCCATCCGTGGCCGGGCTCCTGGCGGGCGGCGCTAGCCGGCTTTGGACCTCGCGGCCGTGGAGATCAGGCCCGTACCGGCGACGGCGCGCGCGAAGTCCAGGCCCGTCAGCACGCCGCGGAGCCGCCGCCCCTGCACCACGAGCACGCGCCGCGCTTGCGCCGCGTGCGCGGCGGCGGCGGCCCGATGGAGCGGGGTCCGGACGTCGAGACAGACCATGGCTGGGCTCATCACGTCCTCGACCGGCGAGTCGGAGAGCACGCCGTGCGCGAGCAGCGCCTCGGTCTGAGTGAACATCCCCACCGGCCAGCCGTCCGGGTCCACCACCACGAGCCCGCTCACCTGCGCCGTCGTGAGCCGATCGGCCGCGAGCGCGAGGGGCGCGTCGAGCGGGATCGTGTACGCGGGGGCCGACATGAGCTCGGCGATCGGCGTCGCCTCCCGCGCCTCGACCAGGGCCAGGAGGAGATCCTTCGTGCTGAAGACCCCGGTCAACTCGTCGCCATCGCGGACGAAGACGCGGTGGATGCGGTGCTTCAGCAGCACGCTCGCCGCCTGGACGACCAGCGTCGTGCGCCCGACCGTGATGATCCCCGGGCGCAGGACGTCGCGCGCCGGGACATCGGGCAAGGTCAGCAGCATTCCGCGGCTGTTCGTCTTCGTCTCGAATCGGCCGAGCCGGAGCAGGTCGGTGCGAGAGAGCACGCCGACCGCGCGCGACGCCGCGTCGAGGATCGGTACGCAAGAAATTGCGTGTTCGCCCAACAATCGGTGGACCTCGGGCAGCGGGGTGGTGTCGGGCGCCGTGATGACTGCGCAGGTCATGTAACGCGAGACGGGTGTCGCAAAGCGCATCATGGGGAGGATTCCTCGAGGACGCCGGCGCGGATCTCGGCAGGCGGCGCGTCAGCGCGCAGCGGACCGGAGCAAGAAGCGATCCGGAATGCCGCGACGCGCCGACGAGCTCGGTTGTCGCAGGCGCCGGGGGTTGCGCGGCGCCGCGAGCGGGCTCACCGCCGGCCGCGCGGGCGCAGACGCCGCGCGTGGACGCGCCATCTGCGCCGGGGTGTGCTGCGAGCTGGGCAGTTTCTCGACGCGAGCGCCGAGCTCATCCACGCCGGCCGGCGATGTCCCAAAATGCATCATGTGGGGTGCCGTGCAACGCAGCCGTCAGCGCACGGCCGTGGCGGAATCGCAGATTTCAGGCGCCCGGCCGCCGGGAGCAGCGCGTGTACAGCGGGCTCCCGGCGGCCAGGCCCTCGGCGACTCGTCTCAGGCGACCCGCGGCTCGGACGCCGGGCCGCGAGCGGCGCCATCACGAGGCCGCGATCGATGGCCGCGCCGTGGCGCGGGACCGGAGCTCGCCTTGGCCTCGCTGCGCCGGCTACGGGGGATTACCACCTGCCGTAGCCGCCGTAACCGCCGCCGAAGCCAGGGCTGTAGTTGCCGTAGTTGAACGGCGGTCTCCAGGAGCCGCCCCAGCCGCAGGGCTTGGGCCTGTTCCAGCCCGGGCCCCAGTTCCCGCCGCCCCAGTTCCCGCCGCCCCAGTTCCCGCCGCCACAGTTCCCGCCGCCCCAGTTCCCGCCGCCCCAGTTCCCGCCGCCCCAGCCGCAGCTCCGCGGATTCAGAGAACCGCACAGCGCCTGCGAGGTCTCCTCGACCTCCACGGCCTCGGCCTCGTCCATGTCGGTCTCGTCGGTGCCCGCCTCGCCCGCCGCGCACCCGGCGGTCAGGGCGGCCATCGCCATCGCAACATGCATCCACCTGCTCTTCATCAGCTCGACCATTTCTCCCCCTTCCACGACCCGCGACATCCGCGGGCCGTCAGGCCAGTCGGAGGTCGCAGAGAGCAGCGCTCATGCCCGAGAGCCGGTGTGCACAGGCTGCCGCCCGGCGGCGCGCGCGGCGGGCGAGAGGCTGCGATAAACCGACAATCCTAAACAGCGCACAGCGCCGCGATCGAGGCCCGTTCACCCGCGCCGGATCGCTGGGCAGATAAGGCGCTTCCGGGCGCGCGCAGCGCACAGCGGCTCGCCGCGGCCGGCGCCCTCGCGCGGCGCGACGAGCCACGGAATACACGCCTTTCGCGAGCGGTGGACTTCTCGGCGCAGGCCGCCTCGCGAGGCGTCTCCGACGATTCGAGGCCTCCTCGCCGGCAAGGTGGGGCGATGGGCGACGGCAGCATACTCATGCTCACCGATCTCGGGCGATCCGCGCCGCCCGCCCGGCGCGCTCAGCCCATCTCCTCTGCGGTCATGTGGCCAAGGGTGCTCGGGAATAGCGCTGTGGGCGCCTCGCGACACGCGCCCCAGCGCTGCTGTCGGGCCGGCGCTCGCGACGCGCAGCGGGGCTGGCGAGCGGCGTCGGCCGGCGCGCTCAGGGGACGGCGACCCAGGTATTCCAGGCCAGCGCGAAGTCGTCGGCGCGGATCTCGTGGCCGCGCCCGGGGTGCACCACGAGCTCGTGCTCCCAGCCGTGCTGCGTGAGCACGTCGGCGAGGTTCTCGGCGCTCGCGACCGTGGAGGCGAGCTCCTCCCCGCCGACGGCGATGTAGATCGGCGGCCTCTCCTGGGAGAACAGGTGCTCCTCGATGACCATCCGGCCGGCGCCGACGAGCCCGGCGCCGTCGACGGCGACGAGGCCTTCCAACGCCACATAGCTCGCGAAATAGCCCCCGTTGGAGAAGCCCATGACGTAACGCCGGCCGAACGTCCCCCCGAGGATCCGCGCCATCCGCGCCTCCGCGCCCATCCACTCCTGGAGCAGGGCGGGCGCCGCAGCGTCGACCGTCTCGCGGCGCGTCGGCCAGCAGAAATGGGCCTCGACGGACGGATCCCAGGTGCAGAGCCCCGGCCTCCCCCGCGGGAACACCGCGACGACCCCGAGCGCCGCGGCGGCCTCCGCCGCGAGCGCCTGGAGGGCCACCGGCAGCGCGTCGGGCGCCATGGCCCCGTGCAGCACATAAAGGATCGGCGCGCCGCGGGGCGCGGTCTCCGGCACGTGGAAACAGGTGTGCTCGTCCAGGCCGATCCACCTCGCGGAGCACCAGTCCGTCTCGACCGGCTCCCAGCTCAGCGCTCCGCCCTCCCCGCCGCCTCCGTCGCCGCCAGCATCGCCCCCGCCGGAAGCGTCGCCGCTGCCGCCAGCGTCGCGCCCGCCGGAAACGCCGTCCGCGCCGGCAGCAGCGCCCCCGCCGGCAGCGTCGCCCCGGCCGGAAGCGCTGCTGCTGGCCACCTCGCCGGCCGAGGTGGCGCCGCCCGCGCCGCCGCCGTCGGCCGCGCGCGGCGCCCCGGCGGCCGCGGCGTCGCACGCGGCCGGCGCGAGGGCGAGCGCCGCGAGCAGCGCCGCGCGGCCCGCGAGGCTCGATCCGCGGCTCGCCCCGCAGGCCGCGCCCGCAGCGGCGGCGCCCTCGATCGCGCCGCGGGCGCCCCCGTCCACGCCGCGTGCGTTGCGCATGGCCCCATCACGGTGCCGCGCCGGACGCGGCGCCGCAACGCTCGCGCGGCGAGCAGCTCGCGCCCGGGATCCATGGGACGCGCGGCGCCCCGGAATGTAAGCTCGCCCCATGCTTCGCCTCGTCGCGCGCGCGGCGCGCCCCTCGGATTATGACCACTTTGCGCGGCTGTTCGTAGAGCTCGGCATCGACAACCCCGTCCTTCCGCGCGAGCGCTGGGAGAGCGCCTTGGCCAAAGACACCCTCTTCTTCGAGGAGAACGGCGAGGTGGTCGCCTACGCCTATGTCCAGCCGCTGCGCGAGTTCGGCTACGTGCGGCACGTCGTCGTCGCGCCGTCCCACCGCGGCCGCGGGATCGGCGCCGTCGTCATGCGCGCCGTCGCCGCGCACCTCCGCGGCCGCGGCTGCGCGCGCTGGTGCCTCAACGTCAAGCCGGACAACACCGCCGCCGTGCGGCTCTACCGGAGCGCCGGCATGGAGCAGGTCTACACCTTGACCACGTTCCAGCTCGCCTGGGACGCCGCGGCCCGCCTCCCGCGCCCTGCGCGCCCGGTCGCCGCCCGCCCGGCGGAGCCGTCCGACGACGCCGCGGTGGAGGCGGCGTTCGGCTTGCTGCCCGGCCAGGCCGCCGAGGCGCGCGGCCGGGGCGGCCTCGCGCTCCTCTGCCTCGTCGACCCCGCGGCGCCCGGCGCCGCCCCGCTGGGGTACGCCAGCTTCGACCCCTTCGTCCCCGGCGCGTTTCCGTTCCGCGTGGCCGCGCCGGAGCTCGCCGCTCCCCTGCTCGACGCCATCCGCGCCCACGCCCCGCGCGCCCCCGAGGCCCTCCTCGTCACGGTCGAGGACGACGACGCGCTCGCCGCCGCCCTCCGCGCGGTGGGCGCGACCGTGCAGCTCGTCGGCGTGCACTTCCGAGGCGCGATCCCGGACGGCGGCTGAGCCGCGAAGGCCGCTTGCCCTCGCCGCCACGCCGCAGTACCGAGCCGGCCATGACCCCACTTCCCGGCCTCCCCGGCGACTTCCTCGCGGCCGTCCAGCGCGAGTTTCCCGCGGATTTCCTCTCCACCGACGCGTCCGACCTCGCGACGTTCGGCCGCGATTGGACCAAGGTCCACGAGCCGAAGCCCTCGGCCCTCGCGCTCCCGCGCTCGACCGATGAGGTCTCGCGGCTGCTCCGCCTCTGCGCCGAGCACCGCGTCCCGGTGGTGCCCTCGGGCGGGCGCACCGGGCTCGCGGCCGGCGCCGTGGCGGCGCGGGGCGAGCTCGTCGTGTCGCTCGAGCGGATGCGCAAGATGGGGCCGGTCGACGTGCTCGGCGCGACCGTGCGCGTCGAGGCCGGCGCCGTGACCGAGGCGGTGCACCAGCACGTCGCGCCGTACGGGCTCACCTGGCCGGTCGACTTCGCCTCCAAGGGGTCGAGCCAGGTCGGCGGCAACATCGCGACGAACGCCGGCGGCGTGAAGGTCATCCGCTACGGCCTCACGCGCCAGTGGGTGCTCGGGCTCACCGTCGTCACCGCGAGCGGCGCCGTGCTCGACATGAACGGCGCGCTCGAGAAGAACAACACCGGCATCGACCTGCGCCAGCTCTTCATCGGCAGCGAGGGCACGCTCGGGATCATCACCGAGGCGACGCTCAAGCTCACGCGGGTGCCCGAGGGGCTCAACGTGTTCCTGTTCGCGGTGCCGGACCTCGCCGGCGTGCTCGCGCTGTTCCGCGAGGCCCGGATGGGGCCGTTCGTCGTGATGGCCTACGAGTTCTTCACGGAGAAGTGCCAGGCGCGCCTGCGCCGCCACCGCAACGTGCGCGTGCCGCTCTCCGCGCCGTCGGACTACTACGTGCTCATCGAGGTCGAGCGCGGCGAGCCCGAGGCGCTCGAGGCGTGGATCACCTCGCTGTTCGAGCGCGGGCTGGTCACCGACGGCACGCTCGCGCAGCACGGGGCGCAGGCCGCCGAGCTCTGGGCGCTCCGCGAGGGGATCAGCGAGAGCCTGTCGGCGACCGGGCTGCCGCACAAGAACGACGTGTCGCTCCCGATCCAGGAGCTCGAGGGCTTCTGCTCCGAGCTGGAGAGCCTGTTCGAGGCCCGCTATCCAGGGTGGGAGATCGCGCTCTTCGGCCACATCGGCGACGGCAACCTCCACATCAACGTGATGAAGCCCGACAGCCTCACGCGCGAGGAGTTCCTCCGGCGCACCCACGAGGCGGATCACGCGATCTTCACGCTCGTGAAGAAGTACCGCGGCAGCATCTCCGCCGAGCACGGCATCGGCCTGCTCAAGAAGGAATACCTGCCCTACTCGCGCTCGGCCGAGGAGCTCGCGATCATGCGCTCGATCAAGCGGGTGCTCGATCCGCTGAACCTCATGAACCCCGGCAAGATCATCGACGTCTGAGCGCGCCGCGAGGCCCGCTCGGCCGAAGGCCTCCGGCCTGAGGGGCAGACGAGCTCCGACCCGGACACAAGGCGCCGTCTCAGGCCCTCTCCAGAGCCCCTCACCCGCCAGCGCCGGCGCGCGATCCTGGCGGCGCTCCGGGGCGGCGGCCCGTCGTGATAGAACCGCGGCCGTCGCTCGACGGGAGGCGCTCGCCCTCCCGGAGCCTCGAGCGGCCTCTAGCACCGTGCCAACAACCAGCCGTCCAGCGCGCGATCGGCCCCCGCGGCCGTCCTGAAGAAAGGGGAGACGATGATCCTCGACGAATCCAAGCTATCGCACCGGTTCACCGAACGAAGCGGCGTGCGCCTTCACTACGTCGAGGCGGGCGAGGGGCCGCTGGTCGTGCTCCTCCACGGCTTTCCCGAGCTCTGGTACTCGTGGCGCCACCAGATCCCCGCGCTGGTCGAGGCGGGTTACCGCGTGATCGCGCCGGACATGCGCGGCTACAACCTCTCGGACAAGCCCCGCGGCGTCGGCGCCTACGCGATCGACGAGCTGACCGCGGACGTGGCGGCGCTCATCGAGGCGTCGGGCGCGGAGCGCGCCGCGGCCGTGGTGGGCCACGACTGGGGCGGCGGCGTCGCCTGGGCGTTCGCGATGCGGTATCCCGCGCTCCTCGAGCGGCTGGTCATCCTCAACTGTCCTCACCCTCAGAAGCTGCTCGCCGGGTTCCGCACGGCGCGGCAGCTCCGCAAGAGCTGGTACATGTTCTTCTTCCAGCTCCCGAGGGTCCCCGAGCTGATCGCCCAGAGGAGCGGTTACGCGCTGCTCCGCGAGGCGCTGAAGAACGATCCGCAGCGCCCTGGCGCGCTCAGCGACGACGATCTCGCCCGTTACGTCGCGTCGTGGTCGCAGCCGGGCGCGCTCACGGCCACGATCAACTACTACCGCGCGATGTTCCGCCCGGGCAGCCTGCGCGGGCTCTCCAAGCCGGCCCGCGTCGACGTCCCCGTGCTGGTGATCTGGGGCGAGCACGATCGCTATCTCGGCGCCGAGCTCGCCGCGCCGGATCCGGAGCTGGTCCCGAACGCGCGGCTCGCCCGCATCCCCGACGCGAGCCACGGCGTGCTGTACGACCGGCCGGAGCGGGTCAATCAGCTCCTGCTCGAGTTCCTGCGGTGAAGCCTGCGCGTCAGCGCGGCGGCGGCGCCGCGCTGCCGTCGTCGCGCGCGCGCGCCAGCCCGCGGAGCGGCGTCGAAGCGGCTTTTCGCCGCCATGGACCCGTTTGACACGGCGGAGCGGCCGATCGAACCTGCCGGGCGATCATGCTCCGCCGCATCCCTGATCGGAATATCTGGCTCATCTACGGCGCTATCTTCCTTCTCGGCCTCGCCTACGGCATCGCCATCTCCCTCACGGCGGTCTTCCTGAACGACCGCGGGTTCACCAAGACCGACATCGGGCTGCTCGCGTCGTGCTTCGCGCTCGGCATCGTCCTGCTCTCGCTGCCGATGGACGCGCTCATCCGCCGGTTCTCGGCCAAGACCACGCTGGTGCTCTCGCTGGCCGGGTACGCGGCGGCGATCGGCGCCTTCCCGCTCCTGCCGGGCTTCGCCGCGATCGCCGCGGTGCGCTTCCTCGACGGGGCTTGCTCGGTCGGCATCTGGGTGAGCTGCGAGACGATCCTGCTGGCCCGCTCGGACAAGGACAACAAGGCGTTCATCACGAGCATCTACGCGATCTCGATGGCGCTCGGCTACGTCCTCGGTCCGCTCTGCGCGCCGACGATCCTCGCGCTCTCCTCGATGCGCGCGGCGTTCCTCCTCTCCTGCGTCATCTCGCTGATCGCGGCGGTCCTCGTGCTCGCGCGCCTCGACCGCGACCTGCCGGGCATCTCCGCGGCGCACGGGGAGCCCGACGCGGCGGCCGGCGCGGAGCCCGCGGCCTCCTCCGCGTCGATCTTGTGGCGCATCAAGACCGCGTGCTTCGCGACCTTCGCCTACGGCTATTTCCAGGCCTCGGTCGTGCTGTTCCTCCCGCTCTACCTGATGGCGTCGAAGGGGGTGACGCGCGATCAGACGATCCAGATCCCCGCCTACTTCGCGGCCGGCATGCTCGCCTTCACCAACGTCTTCGGCCGGCTCGGCGACCGCCGCGGCCACCTGTCGCTGATGCGCGCGCTCGGCGCGATCGGCACGCTGATGATCCTCGGCTTCGTGTACCTCGATCGGTACGACGTGATGTGCGCGGCGGTGCTCGTCGCCGGGGCGACGCTCGCGTCGATTTCGCCGCTCAGCCTCGCGCTCCAGGGCGTCGTCACCGCGCCGCGCGACTACAGCCGCGCGAACTCGATCTACAACGTCTTCTACGCCGCCGGGATGCTCCTCGGCCCCCCGGTGTCGAGCGCCATCTACGAGGCGTCGGGCGGCGTCGCGATGCTCTACCACCTCGCGGCGCTGTGGGCCGCGTTCGTCGCCTTCGCCTTCGTCTTCGCAGGGGACGATCCGGCGTCGCGGCGCGCGCGGGACCGGGTCGAGGCGCCGGCCTGAGGGGGATCGCCTCCGCGATCCCCCATCGACTCAGCCGCAGGCCGCGGGCGGCCGGGCAGCCCGCGGCAGCGCCCCGCCGCTCCTCAGTAAAGAACGCGCGTCCGGAGGCTGGTCTCCAGCGCCCCGATCCGCCGGCTCACCTCGGCCGACACGTCCTGCGACAGGTCCATGATGAGGTACCCGATGTTCGCGTCCGTCGACAGCACCTGGCTGTCGATGTTGGCGTTCACGTCCGACACGATCCGGTTCACGTCGCGGAGCACGCCCGGCACGTTGCGGTGGACGTTGAGGATGCGGTGCGTGCCCTTGAGCGGCGGCAGCTCCACGTTCGGGAAGTTCACCGCGCCCGTCGTCGCCCCCGTGGTCGCGAACTGCGTCAGCGCGCGCGACACCTCGCGGCCGATGGCCTCCTGCGCCTCCTCGGTCGAGCCGCCGATGTGCGGCGTCAGGATCACGTTCGGCAGCCGCTGCAGCTCCGTGTGGAAGCCGTCCGAGTTCGACTCCGGCTCCTCCGGGTAGACGTCGATCGCCGCGCCCGCGAGGTGCCCGCTCTTCAGCGCCTCGGCCAGCGCCGGGATCACCACGACCGAACCGCGGCTCGCGTTGAGCAGGTACGAGCCCTTGCGCATGTGCGCGAGCTCGGCCGCGCCGATCATGTTGTGCGTCTCCGGCGTCGCCGGCACGTGGAGCGACACGTAATCCGCCTCCGCGAGCAGCGCCTCCAGCGTCGGCAGCGGGCGGTTGTTGCCCATCGGGAGCTTCTGGGCGATGTCGTAGTAGACGACCCGCATCCCCATCGCCTCGGCGAGCACGCCGAGCTGCTGGCCGATGTGGCCGTAGCCGATGAGGCCGATCGTCTTGCCGCGGACCTCGTAGCAGGCCTTCGAGACCTTCTTCCACGTGCCGGCGTGCACCTCGCGCGACCGGTCGCCGAGCTGCCGGGCGAGCATGACGCACTCGGCGATGATCAGCTCGGCGACGCTGCGCGTGTTGCTGAACGGCGCGTTGAACACCGGCACCCCGCGGCGGTTCGCCGCGTCGAGGTCGACCTGGTTCGTGCCGATGCAGAAGCAGCCGATGGAGAGCAGCTTGGGGGCCTTCTCCAGGACGCGCGCGGTGACGTGCGTCTTGCTCCGGATGCCGATCATGTCCACGCCCTCGAGCGCGGCGATGAGCTCGTCCTCCTTCAGCGCGGAGCTACGCGTCTCGATCTCGAACGACCGCGATCGAAAGAGCTCGTGGGCGCTCTGGTGGATGTTCTCGAGCAGGAGCACCTTGACGGGCTCCTTCGCGGCCGGGGGGGTGGTCTGAAGTTTCGTTGAAGTTGGCGTCATGGGCTTCATCCGTCAGGGCCACCTCTACCGCAACTTGGCCGGTTTGCATCTCGGATCCGGCGCCGACGCGGAGGTGCGGCCGTCCGCGCATCCGTTGCGCGCGGCAGACCGCCGCACCTCCCGGCGGCGCGCGCCGCAGGGGAGACGCCTTGCCGAGGTCAGGCTAGATTGCGCCGCATGCGCCACCGCAGCCACGCCCGACTCCCCGCCTTCCTCGCCGTCGCCGCGCTCGCCGCCGCCCCTGGATGCAAGGGGAAGCCCAGCCCCGGCGGCCCGTCGCAGAGCCCCACGACGGCCCCCGACGCGCCCGCCGCGCCGACGGCCTCGGCGACGCTCCAGACGATGCCGCCGCCGGTCACGCCGCCGTCGAAGAACGCGCTCATCGAGGACGAACGCAACACGATCTCCGTGTTCCGCGAGGTCGCGCCCGCGACGGTGTTCGTGACGCAGCGCCGCCTCGTCGTGGACCGCTTCTGGGGCACCGCGGTCGAGGTGCCCGCCGGCTCGGGCACGGGCTTCGTCTGGGACGCGGACGGGCACATCGTCACGAACTTCCACGTCGTGGACAACGCGCAGTCGCTCGTCGTCCAGCTCCAGGGGGAGAAGACGTTCCCGGCGAAGCTCGTCGGCGTCGAGCCGCGCAAGGACATCGCCGTGCTCAAGATCGACGCGCCCAAGGAGATGCTCAAGCCGATCCAGGTCGCGCCGCTCCGCGAGCCGCTCGAGGTCGGGCAGAAGGCGATCGCCATCGGCAACCCGTTCGGCCTCGATCACACCCTGACGAC
This sequence comes from Sorangium sp. So ce185, assembly GCF_051526825.1. Taxonomy (NCBI): domain Bacteria; kingdom Pseudomonadati; phylum Myxococcota; order Polyangiales; family Polyangiaceae; genus Sorangium; species Sorangium sp. So ce185. The sequence goes on from NZ_CP150316.1 coordinate 6,940,349, forward strand.
CGGCATCATCAGCGCGCTCGGGCGCCAGGTCGAGGGCGCGGGCGGCGTGACCATCCGCGACATGATCCAGACCGACGCCGCCATCAACCCCGGCAACTCCGGCGGCCCGCTGCTCGACTCGAGCGGGCACCTCATCGGGATGAACACGATGATCTACTCGAAGAGCGGCACCTCCGCCGGCATCGGCTTCGCCGTGCCCTCGACGACGATCGCGCGGGTGGTCCCGCAGATCATCAAGACCGGCAAGGCCGAGACGGTCGGCCTCGGCATCCAGCTCGACCCGGCCCACCGCCTGGAGCGGCGCAACGGCATCCGCGGCGTCATCGTGATGGGCGTCGTCCCCGGCGGCCCCGCCGACAAGGCGGGCCTGCGCGGCCTCTCCGAGGGCGACCGCGGGCTCACGCTGGGCGACGTGATCGTCGGGATCGACGGCGCGCAGGTCGACGACTACGACGCGCTCTACAACGCCCTCGACGGCAAGAAGCCGGGCGAGAAGGTGAAGGTCGACCTGCTCCGCGGCGGCCAGAAGACGACCGTCGAGGTCCAGGTCGAGCTCCTCAGCTGAGCGGCCGGCGGGCCCCCTCGCGGGCCCCCGCCGGGGCGACGCGCGCTCAGGCGACGATCGGATCGATGAGCCCGCCCTCGAGGCTCTCGTCGCCGAAATCGTCGAGCGGGCCGCCCTGGCCGTTCTTGCAGCCGACCGCCGCGCCGATCGTGTTGAGCAGCTTGTTGTTCGTGACCTTGATGTCGACGAACTGGCCGGTCTTCAGGTAGCCCGCGGCGCCGCCGGCGAGGATGTACGGGACCTTCCGGTAGGAGTGGTATTTGTCGGCGTTGTCGTTGAGCCACACCGCCACGCCGTGGTCGAGGAGCGTCCCCGAGCCGAGCTTGTAGGACGAGAGCCTGTCGAGCAGGTGCTTGAACATCCGCGCGTGGATCCGGTCGATCTGGTGGTGCAGCTCCTGCGCGCCCTCGATCGGCGGGCCCTCGGAGCCGTCGCTGTCGATGCGGTGGGAGATCTTGTGGTAGCTCTTCTGCCGCGCGCCGTGGATCGTGTACTCGGTCCCGTCGTTGCCGTCGCCGACCTGGAGCGTCGCCGCGCGCGTCACGCCGCACGCCATCGCGAGCGCGATGATGTCCATCTGCATGCGGGTGACGGTCTCCACGTTCTCGGATCGGCCGACGTTCGGCGAGATCGCCTCCATCTCGGCGACCTCTTCCGGCGGGAGCTCGCAGGCGAGCGCCGCCTCGAGGTCGCGGATGCTGTCGAAGTGGAGCTCCAGCCGCTCGCGATCGCTCTTGCTGAGGTCCTTGCGGCCCATGAGCGCCCGCATCTCCCCGCGCACCAGGTCGTTGACGCTGGCGCGCCGCTCGGCCAGCGCCTGCTGGGCCTCGGCGCCCACGTCGGCGAGCCCGAAGAGCTTCTTGTACGCGTTGAACGGGTTGCGCTCGGCGGCGCGGAGCTGCTTCGGCCCGCGGTACGAGAGCACCTCGTTGATGTAGCCGGCCATCCTGCCGGCGTAGAGCGTCAGCGGCTCGACGCCCGCCGGGTTGAGCTCGGTCGCGATGCGGTTGTCGATCGACTCGCCCATCGCGAGCGACTCGTTCCCCGACGGATCGTCCGACACGCGCGCGGCCGTCAGGCACTGGTTTCCGCCGCCGGAGTGGCCGCACCCGTTGCCCGGGAACGCGAACTGGACGCCGCGGACCATGATCAGCTGGCCCGCGTAGTCCTTGAGCTCGCTGACCGCCCGGTCGCTGTCCCGCTCCAGGGACTCCTTCGACAGCGGGCCCGTCTCGCTCGGCCAGAACATCTCGGGCTCGTCGTTCGTCGCCTGCGCCACGCCGTTCGCCTGGCGCATGAAGATCGCGAAGGGCGGCACGTCGCCCGTGCCGGCCGCCGCGCGCCGGGGCGCGAAGGTCTCCAGGAACGGGAGCGCGACCGTGACGCCAAACAGACCTCGAAGCACACGTCGTCGGGTGATCATTGCGCCTCCGCGGGAACGCGAGCGAGGAAGGAAGGGGATGAGACGATCTGGAGAATGAGCTCCTTGGTGGAGGCGCCGCCGCGCGACGCCTCGCCGAGCTCCTTGATGGACTGCCGGTCCTTCGCGCCCGTGCTGCGGCCCTGCGCGAACTCGATCCAGCGCCGCGCGTAGCACGCGTGGGCCTCGTCGCTCTCGGCGAGGATCCGGCTGAACTCGATCGCGTCCGCGTAGCTCTTCAGCCCGGCGCCGAACCGGTAGGCGTCCGCGGCGTTGACCGGCACGCCGTTGTCGGTCGTGCGGTACCTGCCGATCGCGTCGTAATGCTCGAAGGCGAACCCGGCCGGGTTGATCCATGTCCCGTGGCACGCCTCGCCGCACGTCCCTTTGCCCGTGTGCGCCTCGACGCGCTCGCGGTTGGTCGCGTGCTCGCCCGGCGGCAGCCCCGTCGCGTTGTCCGGCGGCGGCGGCAGCGCGGCGCAGAGGATCCTGAGGTTCACGAAGACGCCGCGGTGGATCGAGTCCGGCTGCCGCGCCGTCGCCTTCGACGCGAGGAAGCCGAGGCGCGTGAGCAGCCCCGAGCGCTCCGCCTCGGCGAGCTCCACCTGCTCGAATTTGTCCGAGAACTCGCCCTCGACGCCGTAGACCGCGGCGAGGTGATCGTTCACGAACGCGGTGCGCGAGGTGAGCAGGTCGGTGAGCCCACCCTCCTTGTCGAAGACGATGTGCTCCACGAACAGCTCCGCCTCGCGCTGCATGTCGTCGCCCATCTCAGGGACGAACTCGGGGTAGAGCGCCTGGTCCTTGTTGAGGTCGTGATACAGCTCGTAGTCGTAGAGCTGCCGGTGGAACGCCCCGACGACCTCGCGGGCGCGCGGGTCGTCGAGCATCCGCTCGGCGTAGGCGCGGACCGCCTCGGGGGTCGAGAGCTCGCCCGCCTTCGCCGCCGCGAGGAGCTCGTCGGAGGGCATCGTGTTCCAGAAGAGGTACGCGAGCTTCGTCGCGATCTCGTGGCCGCTCAGCGGGATGAGCCCGTCCTTCGCCGGCCCGGCGCCGACCTCGACCCGGTAGACGAAATGGGGCGATTGCAGGAACCCCTCGAGCGCCGCGCGCGCGCCCGCGACGAACGGATCGTCGCCCGGGGCGAGCTCCTTGCCGCGGTCGAACAGCGCGAGGTACCCGTCCCGCTCGTCGGCCGTGAGCGGCCGCCGGAACGCCCGCTCGCCGAACCCTTCGACGAACGCCAGCGCCCGCGCCTCCGGCTCGTCCGGCAGGCCGGCGGGCACGATCCGGGCGAGCTTGTCCGGGTCAGCGGTCACCATCGCCGCGAGCTCCTCGGCGGCGCGCTGGTAATCGCTCCAGAGCCCCGGGGTCACGAGGAGCGCAGCCTCGTTGTTGTCGAACACGCCGCCGAGCGGATCGGTCGTGAACGACGCCGAGAGGCCGGGCCGCTCGTCGAGGCGCAGGAGATCGCGCGCCGTGTTCTCCCACTGCGCGTGGCTGAGCCGCGGGAACATGCTGCGCTCGGCGACCTCGGTCGGCGCCGCGCCGCTCCCCGGCGAGCCGCCCGGCGAGCCGCCCGGTGAGGTGCCGTCGCCCTCGTCCCCGTCGCCCACGAGGCCCGTACACCCGGCGAAGAGGAGCGCCGCGGCGCAGAGCCCCGCGCCGAGCGCCCGCCGCCATCGCGGGAAGCGGTCCAATCGATAAGCCAAAGAGATCATCGGATTCTCCTGATAAGCAGCTCCATCTTGTTATGTAGGAAGCACTCTTTACTAACAACCCAAAAAGCACCTTGATTGCTGGGCAGAGCCCCGGAGATCGGCATAAAACAGACAAATCCAACAGCACCAGACTTCACGCGCCCGTATGTGTGTGGTTTCCGGTGAACACCGGATACGGCAAGAGGTCTCGATGGCTCGCTGCTCCTGCCGAGGCGAGCGCGGTGTTGGCGCCGGGACAAGGTTCGCTGTTGCCGCCGAGCAGCGGGTTCAGCAGGCTCTCCTCGATGCGCCCCGCTCGCCTCCACCGCTGCTCCGCCTGGTCTGCGCTCGCGCTCGCGTCGCTCGTCTCGCTCGCCGCGTGCGAGCGGCGGGCGGCGCCGCCCGACGGCGGCGCCCCCGCGGGCCCTCGCGAGGAGGCGCTGCCCGCCGCGAGCGCGCCGGCCGCCGCGGCGCCCGCCGGGGTCGAGTTCCTGGAGGAGATCACCGGCGGCGCGGACAGGAGCGAGGCGCTCCCCCTGATCGTCGCCATTCACGGGCTCGGCGACAGGCCCGAGTCGTTCGCGGGGCTCCTGGCGGGCGCCGACGTCAAGGCGCGCCTCGTCGTACCGCGCGGGCTCGCGCCGTACGGCGACGGCTACTCGTGGTTTCCGCTCCAGCAGGCGCTCGCGAGCGACGCGGTGGGACAGGGCATCTTGCGCGCGGCCGCCGCGCTCGCGGCGACGATCGAGCGGATCTCCGCCGAGCGGCCGACGCGGGGCAAGGCCATCGTGACCGGCTTTTCCCAGGGCGGAGCGCTCACGTTCGCGCTCGCGCTGCACCACCCGCGCGTCGTCGGCGCCGCCTTCCCCGTGAGCGGCTGGGTCCCCCCCGCGGTGCTGTCCGGCGCGAGCGCGGCGGATCCGGCGGCCCCGGCGCTCGTCGCGCTGCACGGCGACGCCGATCGGCGCGTGCCGATCGACCCGACGCGCGAGGCGATCGCGGCGCTCGCCGGGCGCGGCGTCAAGGCGACGCTGGAGAGCTACCCGGGCGTCGGCCACACGGTGACCGGCGAGATGCGGCGCGACCTCCTTCAGCTCATCCGCGGCGCCGCCGCGGAGATGCGGTGACGGCCGCCCGACTCGCCCCTCGTCTTCCGCCGCGGCGAGGAGCTCTACCTGATGGGCCGCCGCGACCAGACCGAGACCGGCAATCACGATCTCGGCATGGATGAGCGCTCTCCCGCGGATCAGGCGCAGAAGCGTCGATAGGGGAGACTCGAGCGAGGGAGCAGGGGTGCGGCGCCGCGGCGCGCGACGCGCGGCGTCCATCTACACGGCGCGCCGCGCGTGCCCTATGTCGCAGCTTCGAATGAGCCCTGCCCCTCCCCATCGCCTCGAGCGGTGGCTCTGCCACCCTCGCTTCTTCAGCGCCGTCTTGCTCCTCGCGCTCGCCCTGGCGGCGTTCACGGTGATCGTCGGCTTCTACAGCGATGACTACCTCCTGCTGTGCTATCTCGCGGAGCTGATCCCCGGCTCGCCCCGCTGGTACGATCTCTACAACTTCGTCAGCGGCGACCCGCAGAAGACGCAGGCGATCATCGCCCTCACCGCGATGCCGTGGTGGACCGATCCCGAGATCCGGCTCCACCTCGTCCGCCCCCTGGCGAGCGCGCTGATCACGCTCCAGCGCGCCGTCTTCGGCCACGCCCCGCTCGGGTACCACCTCGTCTCCATCGCGCTGTACATCGCGGTGGTCGCGGCCGCCGGCAGGCTCTTTCTGCGGGTGCTCCCCCGCGCGACCGCGGCGCTCGCGCTGCTGATCTTCGCGGCGAGCGCGAGCCACATGCAGCCGGCCGGCTGGATCTCCTGCCAGCACTTCCTGCTCACGGCGCTCCCGGTGGTGCTCGGGCTCCTGGCCTATCTCCGCTACCGCGACGAGGGCTGGCGGCCCGGGCGGTACCTGGGCCCGCTCGGGCTCGGGATCGGGCTCCTCGGCGGCGAGGCGGCCCTCGGCGGGGCAGCGTACTGGGTCGCCTACCAGCTCGCCGGCCCCGTGCCGCCGGGCCGCGCGGCCGGCGTCCGCGCCAGGGCGACCGCGGCGCTCCCGGTGCTCGGCCTCCTCGTGTACTTCGCCGCCTACAAGGCGGTGGGCGGCGGCGCCGCGCACACCGGCGGTTACGTCGACCCGCTCTCCAGCCCGCTCCAGTTCGCCGCCAGGGCGGCGGAGCGCCTGCCCATCCTGCTCAGCAACGCCCTCCTCACCGTGCCCTCCGAGCTCTCCGGCGCGCTCCCCGTGGGCCCCTTCATCGCCGCCGGCCTCGCGGCGACCGCCGGCCTCGCGCTGCTCTACCGCGCTTGCCTGCCCGCCATCCCCGAGCGCGAGCGCGCCGCCCTGCGCTGGCTCGTCCCCGGGGCGCTCCTCACGCTCCTCACGACCGTCGGCGGCTTCCCGGGGTCGCGCGTCATGATGCTGCCGAACCTCGGGATCGCGCCGCTCCTCGCCGTCCTCATCCTGCGCGGGCTCCGCCCGGCCCCGTCGCCCGGGCGCGCGCCGTGGGCCCGCCGCGCCGGCGCGGGCTTCTTCGCCGTCGTGCACGTCGCGCTCGCGCCGCCCATGTTCCTGCTCGCCACGCTGTCGAACGCGGACGCCGCGCGGAAGCTGGAGCAGGTCGCCCGCACCGCCGAGATCGGGGCGCCGGCCCGCAAGCGGGTCTTCCTCGCCGCCTCCTCGGATCCGATGGCGTCCATCTATCCTCAGGCGGTCCTCGCCCTGGAGTCGCCCGAGGCCTTCTCGTGCTGGTCGATGCTCTCGACGGCCAAGGCGCCGCACCGCCTCACGCGCACCGGCCCGTCCTCGTTCACCCTCGCGCCCCTCGGCCGCACCATGCTGCTCGGGGCGTTCGAGACCCTCTACCGCGCGCCGTCGGCGCCGATCCCGCGGGGCTACGAGGTCCGCCAGTGCGGCGCCACGATCCGGGTCGCGGAGGTCGAGGGCGGGAGGCCCTCGCGGATCGAGGTCGATCTGGGCGCGCCGCTCGAGGATCCAGGGCTCGTGCTCCTCGCGTGGCGCGACGGGGGGCTCCGCCGCGTCGCGCTGCCCGCGATCGGCGAGGCGGTGGAGCTGCCCTGGTCGCCGGGGCCGATCGGGTTCTTCTGAGCGGGGCGCGCGCGGCGGGGCGCGGCGCCGCCGTGGTATCGTGGCGCCCATGGCGAGCGACGCCCCGAAGAGAGCGGCCCGCGGCGGCGGCGGCGACACGCTGACCCACCCGGGCGCGCGGCCGGTCGACAGCGCGGGCATGGTCCGCCGGTTCCGCGTCGAGCTCGTGGAGGGTCCGGCCAAGGGCGCGGTCTGGGACTCGTCCGCGGATCGGTGCTCGATCGGGTCGAGCGAGGGCAACGACCTCGTGGTCGCCGACGCCACCGTCTCCCGGTTCCACTGCGAGATCCGCATCGACGACGCCGGCGCGCGCGTCCGCGACCTGCGCAGCCACAACGGCACCGTCGTCGACGGCGTGCACGTCATCGAGGCCCTGCTGCGCACCGGCAGCCTCATCCGGCTCGGCAAGACGGTCGCGCGCTTCGAGTTCGGGACGGAGCACAACCGCCTGCCGCTCTGGGAGGAGGCGCGGTTCGGCGCGCTCTCGGGCGCGTCGGCGGCGATGCGGGCGGTGTTCGCGCTCCTGTCGCGGGCCGCCGAGCGCGACGTCACCGTGCTGCTCGAGGGCGAGACCGGCACCGGCAAGAGCCAGGCGGCGCGCTCGGTCCACGAGCGGAGCGCGCGGCGGGAGAGGCCGTTCGTGGTCGTCGACTGCGGCGCGATCCACGGCAACCTGATCGAGAGCGAGCTCTTCGGGCACGCGCGGGGGGCGTTCACGGGCGCGGCGGAGCAGCGCGTGGGCGCCTTCGAGGAGGCGTCGGGCGGGACGATCTTCCTCGACGAGATCGGCGAGCTGCCGCTCGATCTGCAGCCGAAGCTCCTGCGGGCGCTCGAGGCGCGCGAGATCCGCCGCGTCGGGACCAACACGCCGCGGCCGGTCGACGTGCGCGTCATCGCCGCCACGCACCGGGACCTGCGCGCCGAGGTGAACGCGGGGCGCTTCCGGGCGGATCTCTATTTCCGGATCGCGGTCGTGCGGATCCCGATGCCGCCCTTGCGGCAGCGCCCCGAGGACATCCCCGCGCTGATCGAGGATCTCCTCGCCGCGCTGCACGCGACGCCGGAGGAGGCCGAGGCGCTGCGCGATCCGAAGGTGATCGCGCGGATGCAGCGCGCCGCGTGGCCGGGCAACGTGCGGGAGCTCAGGAATTACGTGGAGCAGTACCTGGTGTTCCGCGCGCCCCCGCCCATGGGCGACCACGCGCCGCCGAGCGCGCCCGCGGCGGTCGACGTGAGCCTGCCGTACGCCGAGGCGCGCGATCGGGTTCTGGCGGAGTTCGAGCGCCGGTATTTCGAGGCGCTCCTCCGGGCGCACGACGGGAAGGTGTCGCGGGCGGCGGCGGCGGCGGGGCTGGATCGGCGGTATCTGTACCGCTTGCTCCACCGGCACGGGCTCGGGCCGGAGCGCGAACCGCAGGGGTAGGTCAGCCGCAGGTAGACGCCTTGTCCGGGCAGCAATCGCCGATGCGCGAGCACAGCGAATCGCAGTAGCAGCCGGCCGGCGCTTTCCCGCCGCAGCGGTTGACGCAGCTCGCCGCGGGGTCGAGCTTGTCTTCGATGTGGGCGCGGCATTCGCCGTTGAAGTAGCCGCCGGAGTTCTTGACCTGCACCTTGACGCGGCAATCGTTGGGATCGGTCGACGCCCAGCCGAGGGGCCAGCAGTCCCCGTGCCCGGCATGCCACACGTTGTAGCTGCTCTTCGTGTACCAGGGGTGGCAAGCGCAGCCGATCGTGGTCGTGAACTGGTTCTCGAAGGCGCTGTTGCCGTGGGGCAGCACGGGGTCGCACGCGGTGAGCGCCTCTTGCGCCACGCCGACGTCCTCCGAGACGCCGACGTCCTCCGAGGGCTCGCCGGCTTCCGCCTCGCCCTCCGCCAGCTCTGTATCGTCGACGGCGGGCGCGTAGCACCCCGCCGCGCCCAGCACGGTGAACGCGACGCAGGAAGAGAAGAGGACGGCAACCTTCGTCAGCATTCGATGGATCATGACGGCAATCTCCTTTGTGAGGCGAGATCGGTTGAGGCGGAGGGCGCGCGCGGACGCGCGCGGGCTCGATCGCAGGCGCCCACGGCCAGGGACCGAGTCAGGGCGGCGCGCTCGCGCCGGATCCACGGTCTCGTCGACCTCGCCGGCCTCGCGTCATGAACATCAGCACGGCACATGCCAGCTTCGGCCAAGACGCTCCACCCTGCGGAATCGGGCCCTGCGGGGGCGAGCGCCGCGCCGCCCGGGCAACATGTGGCCTGTAAGGCGACAGGACGAATCGCCGGCTGCGACGCGGAGGCGACAGCCCGGGCAGCTTATCCCGAGCGCCGGGGGCGAGCGCCGCGTCGCCTAAGGACGAATTGGCGGCGACGAACCGGCGCGCTCCGTGGAACCCGCGTCACTCGAAGGGCGCCGCATCGACGTCGACGCCGCGTTACCGCTCGTCGAGCCCCTCTCCCGCCCCCGGCGTGATCACGAGGCCGCTCCGGCTCGCCCCCGCCGTCCACGCGTCGAGGCACAAGAGCGCGCCGCCCGCGAACCGCTCCCGGCCCGGCGCGCCCTGGACCCGCGCGGGCGCGGCGTGCAGCACCAGCGCGACCTTGACCGCGGGGCTCGGCCGTGGCCGCGAGGCGAGCGTCGCCTCGAGCGCGCGCGCCGCGCCGACCAGCCGGGCGCGGGCGGCGCGGCTGCCCTCCGGATCGCCGGGGAGCGTCGTCGCCCCGACCAGCACCCCGCCCCCGTCCACGACCGTCACGAGCCCCGCGTCGGCCGCCGCGCGACGGACCGTCTCCAGCACCGCCTCGGCGTCGTCGAACGCGGCCGCGTCGACCTCGCCCTCCCCGTCGATCTGCACCCCGACGTGCAGCGCCGCCGCCGCGCGGACGGGCGCCTCGTCCTTCGCGGCGAGCGACGCCGCGCGGAGGTCCGCGAGCAGCTCGGCCACGCCCGGGTAGCGCGCGTCCGGCGACTTCGCGAGGCAGCGCGCGATCGCGGCGTCGACGGCGGGCGGCACGGCCACGAGATCGCCCGCGCGGGGCGGCGGCGCGAAGAGCTGGAGCTCCTCGAGCTCGACGAGGTTGTCGGCCTGGAACGCGGGCCGCCCCGTGAGCAGCTCGTGGAGCAGGAGGCCGAGCGCGTAGACGTCGGTCCGCGCGTCGACCGGGCGGCCGGCGATCTGCTCGGGGGCCATGCTGCCCGGCGTCCCGAGCACGCTGCTCTGCGTGAAGATCGGCCCGCGGCCGAGCCGCTCGGGCTCGAGGAGCTTGGCGATCCCGAAGTCGACGAGCCGCGTCGTGAACCAGCCGTCCCGCGGGATCGTCATGATGTTCTGCGCCTTGACGTCGCGGTGGACGATGCCGAGCGCGTGCGCGGCCGAGAGCGCCGCGCCGACCTCCTCCAGCACGGCGAGCGCCTCTTCCGGGGAGAACGCGCCCCGGGCGCGGAGCTCCTGCCGGAGCGTGCGGCCCTCGATCCACTCCATGGCGATGTACGGCCGGCCGTCGGGCAGATCCCCGGCGCCGAGGATCTCGACGATGCACGGGTGGGCGAGGCGCCGGAGGGCCGCGGCCTCCTGCTGAAATCTCTCGAGGATACGGGTACTTGCAGCGAGGCGACGCCGGAGGACCTTGAGCGCGGCGGGGCGGCCGGTCCCGAGCTGCGTGGCGAGGTAGACCACCGCGAAGCCGCCGTGGCTCCGCGCCTCCTCGACAAGGAACTCGCCCGCGAGGGTGCCGGGCGCGAGGTCGTCGGCGGCGCCCGGCGCCTCGTCGGCGGCGGTGCCGGTGGGGTCGTGAGGCCTGGTGGTCGCCGCCATGGTGGAGGAGATCGCCCGAGTGCGCGGAGAAATGCAAGCGCGCTGCTCCGCCGTGACGGCGCGACGTCGCTGCGAGGGCCTCGTCGTGCCCGCGGACCGCCACATGCACGGTCAGCGCGCTGGGCGCCGACCGGCGAGCGCATCTCGTCCGCGTTCACCGACGCCGGGTCGACTCAACGCTCTCAGTCATCGTAGTCCACGATCATGATTTTACCACCCCCGGGCTGACGGTTGACGAACATCGCCTGGCTGTGACCGAGACCGCGAAAGTCGCCGATGAGGCTCAGATCGCCGTTATCGATCCATCCGTCGAGCAAACCGCTACTCCCCCACCGCTCCCAGTCCAGGACCTGCCCCGGGACAGCGCCTTGGTAGTCGACGACCATGACCTTTCCGCCGCCGGGCTGGCGGTTGACGAACATCGCCTGGTCGCGACCGAGCGCCTGAAAATCGCCTGTGAGCTGCCAGTCATCAGCGTCCAGCCATCCGCTCAGCAGGCTGCTGTCGCCCCAGCTCTCCCAGTACGCGACCTGTCCCGGGGCCGCACCCCGGTAGTCGACGATCATCACCTTTCCGCCGCCGGGCTGGCGGTTGACGAACATCACCTGGTCGCGACCGAGGCCACGGAAGTCGCCCACGAGCTGGCGGTCAGCGTCGTCCAGCCATCCGCCCAGCAGGCTGCTGTCGCCCCAGCTCTCCCAGTACGCGACCTGTCCCGGGGCCGCACCCTGGTAGTCGACGATCATCACCTTCCCGCCGCCGGGCTGGCGGTTGACGAACATCACCTGGTCGCGACCGAGGCCACGGAAGTCGCCCACGAGCTGGCGGTCGGCGTCGTCCAGCCATCCGCCCAGCAGGCCGCTGTCGCCCCAGCTCTCCCAGTAAGTGACCTGTCCCGGGGCCGCACCCTGGTAGTCGACGATCATCACCTTCCCGCCGCCGGGCTGGCGGTTGATGAACATCACCTGGTCGCGACCGAGGCCACGGAAGTCGCCCACGAGCTGGCGGTCGGCGTCGTCCAGCCATCCGCCCAGCAGGCTGCTGTCGCCCCAGCTCTCCCAGTAAGTGACCTGCCCCGGGGCCGCACCCTGGTAGTCGACGATCATCACCTTCCCGCCGCCGGGCTGGCGGTTGATGAACATCACCTGGTCGCGACCGAGGCCACGGAAGTCGCCCACGAGCTGGCGGTCGGCGTCGTCCAGCCATCCGCCCAGCAGGCTGCTGTCGCCCCAGCTCTCCCAGTAGTCAACACGACCAGCCGGCGCGCTGTAAACCGAGCGCACGCCGGCGACGTCACCTTCGCTCAACTGACCACTTCCCGACCAGTCTGGATTGCAGTAATTCATGACAGAGTCAAGATCCCAGGCGCCGAGCAACGTATCTCCGTCGGTGCCCTGCTCCTGATCGCACCATGAAGGCGTGTCCGGACGGTTCTGCTCGTGCGCGAACCCGAGCGCGTGGCCGAACTCGTGAACCGCGATCGTCCGTATGCAATACTCCCGCGTGGACTGACAGGACGTGCTCCAGTTCTGGAAGGTGAAGTTCATCACGACGCCGTTCGCCACGCCGCTGAGCGCGGAGCCCAGGGCTTTCGCGTGGGGCCCCACGTCCGAGACGCCCACGCGGATCCCGGTGGATCCGGGTACGCACGCGCCCCAGCCGGTGAATGTGACGGCGGAGTTCGCTTGCCAAGTCGTGGTGACCGCGTCCTGCACCCAGGCGCGCTCGGTCGCGAACGATCCGGATGTCTCCCAGCAGACGGGGATGCTGTTGGATGGCCAGACGTTGGTCGAGAGTACGTAGAGATGATCTTGTGTGGTTGCTGTCGCCTCGCCCAGCGGCGCATCCGGCTCGATGCTCGAACATCCCAGGAGAAGCGACGCCGCAGACACCATGACAGCGAACACTCGGCACCAAGAAACCTGTGAGGCCATATACCCTCCACGTTAGGTCCATTCGATACACAAGAGATTAACCAACCAATCCCCGTCCCCCCCCCCTCGCCCGGCTCCACGAGCTCACTCGGCGAAAATCCGTCGAATCCGTTCGGCCGGGCAGCCGCCAGACGCGCGAGCCGACCTCGATCGAATCTGCTCGTCTGAGCCGGCAAAGCCGCTCATCGGGCCCCGATCCGCGATGTCAGACAAGCTCGCTATCAGGCCAGAGCCGCGCATGGGCTAGCACTCGGCGTGCCAGTCTGGGTTGGCGCGATCTCGGCGCGGAGCCGGACGGCTCCTCGGGTGCAGATAACCCATGCCTCCATCCCGATCGCCATGATCGAGCAGCCCTCATGAGGACGTCGCTGCGGGCCGGGTGCGTGTGAGACGATGGCCGGCCACGGCCGGCCAGGCCGGCCCGCGACGGGTCGATCCGACGATCACGCGGGGGCCGGCACGGGAGGAGGGTTGAGCCTCAAGCCCCGCTTCGGGCGAGCGCCGCGGAGAACGCCGCCGCGGCCGCCGAGAGCGCCCTCGAGCGGCCGCGCGCGCGGTGCAGCGCGAGCGCGACGGGGCCGAGCCGAGGCAGCCTCGCCGAGGCGGCGAGCGGCGCGCGCTGCGCCCGCGGGACCCAGCGCCGCCGGGCGGCCGTGACCCCGTGCCCGGCCGCGGCGAACCCGACGACGAGCCTCGGGCTGCTCGACTCGAGCGCGACGCTCCACGCGACGCCGGCCCGGTCGAGCGCCTCGATCAGGCGGTGTCGCAACAGGCAACCTTCGCTGTAGAGCGCGACGGAGAGCGGCGCGCCGCCCCGCGGCAGCGCGCCGACCCACTCGAGCGGGTCGACGCGCAGGATCTCCGCGCCCGGCGCCGCGTCGAGGTGGGTCGCGACGACCAGATCGAACGCGTGCCCCAGCTCGGGGAGCGACGCGCGCGAGGGCAGGATGGAGACTTCGAGCCGCACCAGCGGCGAAGCGGCGCTCGCCCGCAGGATCGCCGCGCGCACGCGGGCGAGCGGCACGTCCTCCGGGACGGCGGCGCGGAGGCGCTCGGTGTCCGGCCGGCCGGCGAACTCGAGCACGGCGTCCTCGTGCAGGCGGAGGATGCGGCGCGCGTGCGCGAGGAGGCGCTCGCCGGCCGTCGTGAGCAGCGGGCCCCGCGGTGTCCGATGAAAGAGCTGAGCACCGAGCAGATCCTCGAGCCTCCGCACCTGGAGGCTCACCGCCGACTGGGTGAGCCGGCGCGCCCCGGCCGCGGCGGTGAAGCCGCCGTGGCGCGCGACGGCGACGAGGGTCTTCAGGAGGCCGATCTCGAGCTCGGGGACGTTGCCCAGGGAAAGGAGGCTATTCTGCTCACGAGACGGCGGAGCGACGAGGGCGGCGCTGCCGCGCCGGGAGGGGTCGTTCGGCATGAGGGCGCTGGCCGGATTCTAGCAGATCCGCCGCGCGCCCGCGGGCGGGGCTCACCGGCGCGAGAGGTCCTGGAGCGCGGCGGAGAGCGCCTCCTCGAAGCGCTCCTCGGCGTCGATCATCGGCCAGTGGCTCGCCCCTGGGATCACGAGCGCGCGCCACCCCGGGACGAGGGCCTGGTTCGCGCGCTCGTTCGTCGGGGTGAGGTCGGCGTCGATCGACCACGCCGGCACGGTGAGGAGCGAGAGCCGGTCGCGGATCGGGTAGCTCAGGTTCTCCTCGAGGATCGCTGTCGCCGTGTCCGCGCGGACGCGGAGGATGCTCGCGGCGACCCGCTCGATATCGCCCTCCGCCGCGGAGGGCGGGAAGAGCGCCCGCACGATCCGGCGGACTTCGCCCGGGAAGTCGGCGCGCAGCCCGCCGAGCATGCCGCGCTGGTCCACGGGGGACGGCAGGCGATCCACGTCGGGGAACGAATCGACGAAGACGAGCCCTCGCACCCTGCCCGCGAGCGGACCGAGCGCGGCCTCGACCACGATGCGCCCCGACATCGAGTGTCCGACGAGGATGGGCCGCTCCGCGCCGGACGCGCGGGCGACGGTCTCCAGATCTCCGGCGTAGGCCGCCACGGTCCAGGCGCGGCGGGCCTTGCCGGACCGACCGTGGCCGGGAAGATCGAGCACGATGAAGCGATAGCGGTCCGAAAGCGACCGGACCACCGGCAGGAACAGGTCCGCGCTGCCGCCCCAGCAATGGGACAGGATCACCGCCTGTTCTCCCCGGCCGGCGATCGCATAGGCGATCGGGGTGCCGTCGGCAGCCGGCACTTGCGCGAAGGAGGGCGCGCCGGTCGCTCGCGGCGACGTGGTCTCGACCGCGTGAGCGGCCGGGGGCGCGGGGCTCGGGCGGCAGCCCGCCATCGCGGCGAGCAGGACGGCGAGCGCCAGCCAGGCGAGACGATACAAAGGGTGAGCGTCGGAGGGCTTCATGGGCGTCCGCCATGCTCCGCCGGCGGGGCGGGACGAGCAAACGAGGTCCTCTCATGCGGCCATGAGCGGCGCTCATGGCGATCAGCGCGTCTCGGGCCGCGCCGGCTTGTGGGTGGCGAGGTACAGCCCCGGCAGGGCCAGCGCGGCGCCGATCCAGTGGTGGGCCGCGAACGCCTCGCCGAGGAACAGCCACGCCATGACGGCGGTGTAGACGGGCGAGAGATAGAGCATCAGCCCGGTGCGGCTCGGGCCGAGGTGCTTTGTGACATAGCTGTAGGTGGCATAGGCGCCGGCGCCCGGCACGACGATCAGGGTCAGGACGGCCGCCACCGTGCGGGCATCGAATGCCGGCGGGCCCTTCACGGCCAGCTCCCAGGCGAGGAAGGGCAGCATCACGATCACCCCGGCCGCGGCGATGGCGGCCAGCCGGGCGGTGACGCCGAGGGCGCTGGGCCAGCGCTTCAGCAGCACGGCGTAGAGCGCCCAGGACATGGCGGCGACCAGGATCAGCAGGTCGCCCGTGGTGAAGCTCAAGCGGAGCAGCGTCGCCGGATCGCCGCGCAGCACGATGACCAGCATGCCGGCGAGCGCCAGCGCCGCGCCGAGCGACTGGCGCAGGCTCAAGCGCTCGCCGAACATGGCGCGCGAGAGCAGGATGATGCCGATCGGCGAGAAGGAATAGAGCAGGCCGATGTTGGTCGCCGTGGTGGTGGCGGCGGCGAGGTAGACGCCGGCGCCGCAGATGCCCATGCCGAGCAGGCCGAGGACGAGCAGGCCGCGCCACTCGCGGGCCAGCGCGCCGCGGCGCTGGCGAAGCTCGGCGCCGCAGAAGGGCAAGAGCAGCAGCACGACCCCGGACCAGCGCAGCTCGGCCAGCGCCATCGGCGGGATGAAGTCGGCGGTGGCGCGCGCCAGCACCATGTTGGCGGTGAACATGGCGGGCGTGAGAAAAAGCAGGATCTGGGCGATGCGCTGATCGCGGGCGGCGGCGGGGTCCATCGCCGCGCAGACTAGGGCGCCGCTCAGGCCGGGACCAGGGCTGGACCTCCGACGAGGACGGACCGCCATGCCCGCGCCGCCTCGGAGGGCAGGCGCTACGGGTTGCTCGGCAGCGATCCCTGCCCGCCGAGCCCCTGCGGCGCGCCGAGCCCGCCGAACGCGCCCGGGTCGGGCACCCCCGGATCGAACGCGCCCGGATCGATCCACTCGCCCCACGTCGGGTCCCCGAACGGATCGTTGGGCAGCGTGCCTTCCTGCAGATACCAGAACGGATCTTCGGGGAAGTAGATGTAAGGCCCCTGCTCGGTCCACGGCGGCGGGCCGCTGCACGAGTAGAGCTGACAGGGGTCCTTCAAGAACACCGTGATGGGGTGCATCCACGCGGCCTCCTCGGAAGAGCAGGCGGCGTAAGTCCCAGGCTCCATCGCGCCGGCGCACACGGGCGGCGGATCGGACGAACCCGGCTCCCCGGCGCACGAGCCGGCGCTCTGCGCGACGCACCCCCAACTCTGATCGCCGCTCATCGCGCAGATGCGCGATTGCATCAGCAGGTGCTGGTCGCTCCACACCACGTACGGGAGCGGGTCGGGAGGAGAGCAGGCGAAAGCATCTTCATAGACGACCTGCACGTCCTTGAGCGATGGCCGCACGATCCGGTAGGCGAGCTTCGACTTGTCCAGCTTCGTCCCCGTCACGACCGTCTTCTCGAGCTTCACCTCGGCGTCCGTGTTCAGCTTCTCGGGGTCGAACAGATTGCCGAAGAACGCGCCCTCCTGCACCGGATAGTCCTGCATGACCCGCTGAATCGCTCCCGGCTCCGCCTGCGCGTCCGACGAGCCCTCCTCGGAGAGCGGCTCCCAGCGGAGCGAGAGGTCGACGTGCGCGCCGCGCGCGTTGTTCCTCGCGAGCAGGCACGCCGAGACGAGCTCTTGGCACTGGGGCGACGGCGCGCCGTCAGCCCATTCCGGGCAGAGCCTGGCCGCGCCCTGCCACTCGACCACAACGGGGTTGAGCGACGGCTTCTCGCCTTGCGGGATCGCCCACGAGAGATCGCTCTCGGGGGAGCTGACGGTGGCGCCCGCGTCGACGGCCGAGAGCTCGGACGCCGTCGTGGTCCACGAGACGACCTGGTCCGGCCGGAGCGCGCACTCCACAAGGGCCTGCATCACGTCGCGCGCGTGCGGATCGAGCAGGGCCCGATGGAGCGGGCCCTCCGCGAACGACGCGCTCGCG
This sequence comes from Sorangium sp. So ce185, assembly GCF_051526825.1. Classification (NCBI taxonomy): domain Bacteria; kingdom Pseudomonadati; phylum Myxococcota; order Polyangiales; family Polyangiaceae; genus Sorangium; species Sorangium sp. So ce185. The sequence goes on from NZ_CP150316.1 coordinate 6,957,555, forward strand.
AGCGGCCGCTGGGTGAGCTCACGAAGGTTGTCAGCGTTGGTGGTGAGCAGGTTGCCGGCCAGGACCTCGAGCCGGAGGTGATTGCCGATCACCATCATCTTGATCGACGCCGGGGTCGTCAGGATCGTGCCGGCGGGCACGGCGTTGTCGAGCGCCGACGCGGCGCTCGTCGCGAGGCACAGGGCGGAGGAGGCAGCGAGGGCGAGGCGAGCGGATCTCAGGTTCATCGTTGCGCCTTTCACGAGGAGGGAGCGCGGCGCGGCGTCGCGCGGCAGCGCGCGACGCATCGCAACGGGCGCGATGGGCCGCGATGAGCGCATTAGCACGCGTCGCGCCAGCGCCGCCGGGGCCGGATCCCGCGCCCTCCAGGCCTGCGCCGCGGCCTCGCTGTCGCCTGCGCGGCGACAGCCGGGAGGGGGCCTGTCGCTCCGGAGGCCCCAGGCGCCCCCGAACGGCGCTCACGCGGGGTCCTCGTCGAGCCGCTCGAGCCGCTCGAGCCGCTCGAGCCGCGCGGCGAGGTGGGCGAGCCTGCCTTTCCAGAAGCGCTGGCCAAAGGAGGTCTGCGCCGCCTCGCCGAGCCACCGGCGGGCCTCCTCGCGCCTGCCCCGCGTCAGCGCGTCGGCCGCCGCGAAGCAGAGGATCTCGATGAGCTCGCTGAGCAGCGACGCGCTCCGCGCCTCGGCGATGAGCGCTTCCCACGCCTCGTCGTCCCGCCCCCCGGCCGCCCGCCCCCCGGCGTCCCGCCCCCCTCCCTTCCCTCCCCCGCCCTGCGCGAGCAGCGCGCACAGCCGGAACAGCACCCGCGTGACCGGCGGCGCGGCGCCGAGATCGCACTGCCCGAGCGCCCAGTCGAGGTGGCGCGCCGCCTCGTCGAGCTCGCCGCGGGCGGCGTGGATCCGCGCGACGAGCAGCGCGTAGTCGGGCACCGGGGTCGCCTGGAAGAACCGCCGCTGGAGCTCGAAGGCGCGGACCGCGAGCGGCAGCGCCTCGGCGAGCTCGCCGCTCCAGTAGAGCAGCTCGGCCAGGTTGTGGGCCGGGCCGCGCTCCAGGTACGCGTTGCCGAGCTCGCGGGCCAGGGCGACGGCGGCGCGCAGGTCGCCCTGCGCGCCCTCGGGATCCTCGCGCATCAGGCGGAGCGTGAGGCGGTTCATGAGCGCGATGCCGAGGTGCAGGCGGTCGCCCACGCGCTCGCAGCGCGCGACGACCTCGTGGAACCGCGCCTCGGCCTCGTCGAGCCGGCCCGCGTAGACCAGCGCGGGGGCGAGCAGGAGCAGCGCGATGACGCAGCCCTCGTGGTCGCCCAGCGCGCCGGCGTCCCGGGCCGCGGGCGCGAGGCGCGCGATGGCCTGCTCGAGCTCCTGGCGGCGGAAGTGCCCGCGGCCCACCGCGACCTCGCAGCGCGCCCGCTGCGCGGCGTCCCCGATCCGCGCCACGAGCGGCGCCGCCCGGGCGACGAGCGCCTGCGAGCCCGCGTAATCGTCGCTCCAGTCGAGGACCGTGGCCTCCTCGAGGAGCAGCTCCGCGACGGCGGAGAGGTCGCCTTCGGCCTCGGCGAGCGCCCGCGCCGCGCGGAGGTCGGCGGCCGCGTCGTCGAAGCGCTGGATCCGGTAGCGGACCTTGCCCCGGCCCGCGAGCACGGCGACCCGGCTCGCCGCGCCCCCCGGCGGCGGGGCGGCCGCGGCGGTCGCCTCGGTCGCCTCGGTCGCCTCGGTCGCCGAGAGCGCCTCGGTCGCCTCGGTCACCTCGGTCGCCTCGGTCGCCTCGGTCGCCTCGGTCGCCGCGAGCGCCGCGAGCGCCGCCGAGTAGTGCCGCTCCGCGTCGACGTAGAGGTGCCGCCGCCGCGCCTCCTCCGCGAGCTCGAAGCACGCCGCGGCCGCCTCGGCGTGCGCGCCCGCCGCCGCCGCGTGGCGCGCGATCCGCGCGAGGCGGGCGCCTCGCTCCGCGGGCGCCGCGAGCAGGCGGCGGAGCGCGATCCCGTGCAGCCGCCGCCGCAAGGGCGGGGGCGCCTCGGCCTCGATCGCCTCGCGCAGGAGCGGGTGCGCGAACGCGAGCCGGCGCCCGTCGCCGGCGTCCGCGACGCGCAGCAGGCCGCGACGCACGAGGCGGGACAGGCCGACGCCGGGGTCCAGACCCCCGCAGGCGCCGACGGCGCGCTCGCGCGCGGCCTCGTCGAGGAGGCGCCCGATCTCGTCGACCTCGAGCTCGTCGCCCGCCACGGCGCACACCTCCGCGAGCTCGGCGAGCGGGGGCGGCAGGCCGGCGAGCGCGCGGCGCGCGAGGCGGTCCATGATCGGCGCCGCCTCGCCGCGCGCGATCTCGTCGCCGGCGAGGTACCACCCCGGGCCGCCGCGGACCTTCCGGAGGGCGCCGGCCCGCCGGAGCGCGGCCGCGAGCTCGACCAGGAAGAGCGGGATCCCCTGCGCCGCCTCGAGCAGGCCTGCGACGACCGGCTCCGGCACGAACTCGACCGGACGCAGCCGGTCGAGCAGCGCCGCGCGCGCCGCGGCCGGGTCGAGCGGCGGGAGGGTCCGCTGGATCGAGCGCGCGGCCCGCTCGCCGTGCAGCGGGCGCATCGCGGCGAGCGCGGGGTGCGCGGCCACGAGGATCGCGAGCGGCGCGCGGGAGCCCGAGAGGGTCGCGATTTCGATGGCGTCGAGGCCGGCCTGGTCGCCCCACTGCGCGTCGTCGACGACCAGCGCGAGCGGGCGCTCCTCGGAGGCGCGCCGGAGCGCCTCGCCGGCGGCCCGGGCCAGCGTCTGGCGGAGCGCGCCCGGCGCGGCGAGCGCCGCGGCGACCGCGGGCTCGGTGTCGGGCAGGGCGTCGAGCGCGAAGGCGACAGCCGGCCACGACGCGGGGCCGAGCTCGGGGCCGAGCCGCGCGCCGCACGCCGCGCGGATGGTGTCCGCGCGCGCGCCGTCGTCGAGGGCGAGGGCGGCGCGGAGCAGCGCGCGGACGAGCCCCGCCGGCTCCGCGACGTCGGGCGGCCGCGCGGCGACGGCGATCGCGCGCGCGCCGGGCTCGGCCGAGAGCGCCGCGGCGACCGCGTCGCAGAGGCGCGTCTTGCCGTGGCCGACCTCGCCGAGCAGCGTGATCAGGAGCGGCGCGCGGTCGCGCCACGCCGCGCGCGCGTGGGCGGCGATCTCGGCGACGAGCTCGTCTCGCCCGCGGAGCGGCAGCTCGGCCGCCGGGGATTCGGGCGGGGCGGCGCCGCTCGCGCCGCCGTCGCTTTCGGCTTCGCCGCCTGCGTCGAGGGGGGCGGCCGCGTCCGGGAGGAGGGCGGCGGCCTCGGGGGTGACCGCGACCGGCCGCGGCGCGCCAGTGGGCCAGAAGCTCGTGGGCCGCGAGAGGGCGGGCCCCGCGAACACCACGCCGGCGGCGCCCTCGCGCACCTGGAGCTCGGCGACGTGCACGGCCGCCGATGTCGTCTGGCCGAGCGCGGCCACGAGCCGCCGGGCCGCCTGGAGGGCGGCGCGGGCGGCCGGGCGGGCTGCCCCGGGAAAGGCGAAGACGTGGAGCCCGTCCTGCACCCGGGCGAGCCGCCCGCCGAACGTGGCGGCGATGCCGGCGACCTGGTCCACGGGCGCGCCGGTGCGGACGGCGAGGAGCGCCACGGGGCGACGCCGCGGGGGGGCGGGCCCGCCCGGAGCGGGGTCGCGGGGGGGCGGGGGCGGCTGGATGAGTTCCTGGACCGGTTGCATCGGTTCCTGGACCGGTTGCATCGGTTCCTGGACCGGTTGCATCGGTTCCTGGACCGGTTGCATCGGTTCCTGGACCGGTTGCATCGGTTCCTGGACCGGTTGCATCGGTTCCTGGACCGGTTGCATCGGTTCCTGGACCGGCCGGCCGGTCCGCTGCGGCGCACAAGGGACCATGACGCCCTCGAGCGCCGCCCGGAGCGCCCCGGCGAAAGCGCGCGCCGACCCGAAGCGCTCCTCTCGCGCCTTGGCCAGGGCGCGCAGCACGACCTCGTCGGCGCCTCGTGGGATGGGCGCGAGCTCCGACGGCCGCGGCGGGCGCCGGGAGACGTGCGCGTGGACGACCGCCGACGCCTCTCCCACGAAGGGCGGCCGCCCGGTGAGCAGCTCGAACGCGACCACCCCGAGCGCGTACAGGTCGGCGCGGCCGTCGGCGTCGTGCGCGTCGATGCACTGCTCCGGGGCCATGTACAGCGCGCTGCCGAGCCGGAGCCCCGTGCGCGTGAGCCCGCGCCCCTCCTCCGTCGCGCCGTCCGCCTCCCCGAGCCGCGCGAGCCCGAAGTCGAGGAGGGCGATCTCCGCCGCCGGGCCGCCCATCTGCCGCAGCATCACGTTCTCCGGCTTCAGATCCCGGTGCACGACGCCGGCCGCGTGCGCCGTGTCGACCGCGGCGCCGATCGCCTCGACGAGCCGCACCGCCTCGGCCGGCGCGGCGGCGCCCGTTCCGGGGAGCGCCTCCATCCAGCGCGCCAGCGTCTCCCCGGCGAGGAGCTCGAGGATCAGATACGGAAAGCCTTCAAGCTCGCCTCCCCCCAGCAGCCGCGGCGCCGCGGGCGGCCCGATCCGGCGGAGCGCGGCTGCCTCGCGCGCGAAGCGCGGATCGCCTCGATGGCGCGCGACCTTGAGCGCCACGGCGAGGCCGTCCTCCCGCCGCGAGGCCGCGAACACGCGCGCGAAGCCGCCCTCGTCGAGGAGGCGGAGCCCATCGAACCCCGGCACCTGCGGCGCGGCCTCCGCCGCGTCCACCTCGGGCTCCGTCGCGGCGCCGCCGTGGAGCGGGCACCCCGAGGCGGCGCCGATCCGGCGATGGCAGAGAAAGCAGCGCATCCGCGGGGGTTGGCCTCTCGGGCAGCGATGCTAGCCCGGCGCGCAACCCGCCGGAAGGTGCCCTCCGGCGTTCACCCGTCGGACCGCGGCGCGGCGGCCGCGAGCTCCTTGGTCATCATGACCCGCGGCGTCTGTACGAAGCCGCTGGCCCGGTAGAGCGCGATCGCGCGCGTGTTGTCGGGCCGGACGAGGAGGTGGAGCGCGCGCGTCCTCCTCGACGGCCATCGCCTCGGCGCTGGCGAGCAGGAGCCGGCCGAGCCCTACGCCGCGCGCCGCGGGGCGCACGTAGAGCTCGGTCACGAACGCGTCGCGGCCCCTGAACTCCAGATCGAAGTTGAAGGTCACGACCGCGTAGCCCTCGAGGCCGCGCGCGGTGACCGCCACCACGACGAACCCGAGCGCGGCGTCGGCGAGCAGCCGCCGGAGGCTCGCCTCGACCGCGCCCCGATCCCACGGGATCTCCTCGCCGGCGTTGAAGTCCACCATCATGTCGAGGACGAGAGGGATGTGCGCGGGGTCGGCGCGCAGGGTCGTTGCGGAGCTCATGGCGATCCGCGATATCAAGCGGCGAGCAACGATGCCAGCGAAGGCGCCGGGGCGGCGGGCAGGCCTGAAGCCGACCGGGTGGATGTCCGGACCGCGAGCATCGAAGGTGCATGACCCTTCCCTGAGCGGCCCCGCCGCCGCCAACATCGCGCTCGAGGAGGGCCCAATGGGCCTTGTCGAGGCGTCGCCGCTCGGCGAAGCTGTCTCCTTGGCCCCTGGAAAAGCGAAGACGAGCCCCCTCGAGAAAACGAGCAAGCCGCGCGCGAGGACGCGGAAGGACGCGCCCGCCCCCCGCGAGAGTGGCAGCTCGCAGCACGACCAGGCCGTGGTCGCGTTCCTGCGCGAGCTCGACCATCCGCGCAAGGACGACATCGAGGCCGTTCGGCAGATCATCCTCGGCGTCAGCCCCGAGATCCGCGAGGGCATCAAGTGGAACGCGCCGAGCTTCCGGACCCGAGAGTACTTCGCGACGTTCAACCTGCGCGGCAAGGAGGGGGTCCGGCTCGTTCTCCACATGGGGGCAAAGGTGAAGGAGACCGCGACGAGCGGCGTGAAGATCGCGGACCCAGCGGGTCTCCTGGAGTGGCTCGCGAAGGACCGCTGCCTTGTGACGTTCGGCGGTGGAGAGGACATCCAGGCCAAGCGGTCTGCGCTGGAGGCCATCCTGCGAGAATGGATTCGATGGGTCTGATCCTCTGGCGCGCGCGACGCGTGGGATTCGCGTGAGGTGAGCTCATGATGCGATAGGCCGGCAGCTCAGGCTGCCGGTGGCGCTGGGGGTCGCGAGCGGCCTGAAGAGAGAGAGAACGCAGATCGACAGACGCGCTCATTCCGCCGCAGCGCCGCCCCCCACGCTCTCCGGACTCGGCGGCACGGGCCTGAAGCGGACCGGATGAATGTCTTCCCGACCACGAGCATCGGAGGGGCATGACCACCCAGTCCGATAGAATCGGTTCTCGTTCCTGGATCCACAGGTGCGCCTCGGTCGCGGGCTCGATCGCGGTCCTCGTCGCGGCCGTCGCGTGCGAGCCGATAGGCGGCGGCGGCGACGGCGGTGCCGGAGGCGACGGCGGCACCGGCGGCTTCGGGGGTGACGGCGGCACCGGCGGCGAGGGTGGCACCGGCGGCTTCGGGGGTGACGGCGGCTTCGGGGGTGACGGCGGCGACGGCGGCGACGGCGGCATCGGGGGTGACGGCGGCGACGGCGGCGAGGGTGGCACCGGCGGCACCGGCGGCACCGGCGGCGACGGCGGCACCGGCGGCGACGGCGGCGACGGTGGCACCGGCGGCAGCGGCGGCACCCCTCCTGCGCCGGCGTGGGCGCGGGGCTACGGCGGCCCGGGGCTCGACCGGGGCCGTTCCATCGCGAGCGACGCCGACGGCAACTTCTATGTCATCGGGAGCTTCGAGGGAACGGTCGACTTCGGTGCTGGCCCGCTGACGAGCGCCGGCAAGACGGACATCTTCCTCCTCAAGCTCGATTCGTCGGGTGAGCTGCTCTGGAGCAAGCGCTTCGGGAAGCGCTTTGACGAGGAAGGCTCCGCCGTGGCCGTCGACGCGAACGGCGACGTCATCATTGCAGGCGCCTACCTCGGAAACGGGTTCGACAACGAGGACAGCGTCGACTTCGGCGGAGGCCCGCTCCCAGGCTTCGAGTTCGAGAGCGTAAGCTTCATGGCGAAGCTCGACGGCGACGGCAACCACATCTGGAGCCAGGGCGGCACCTTGATTTTCGCGGAGCACATCGCGGCCGACGCCCTCGGCGACGTGTACGTGGTGCTCAAAACCGCCCTTACCGCCAGCCTGGTGAAGCTGGGCGCCATGGGCGAGTACCTTTGGACGGCCGGCCTCATGAACTCATCGGAGTACCCTACTTACAGGAGCCTCGCGGTCGACAGCGCCGGAAATGCGGTGGTCGCCATGGGTTACCAGAACGGTCCCGGGTTCTGCCCCTGCGTGGAGACGTTCTACGTCCACAAGTTCACGCCGGCGGGCGAGGTCCTCTGGACACGGCAGTTCAACACCAGCGACCCGGGGCACCCCGACCCCGAGATCGGTAACCGGGGAGCGATGGCCCACCACGTGGCGGTCAACGCCGCGGACGAGATCTTCGTGGCCGGCCATTCACAAGGAGACGTCGACTTCGGCGGCGGCGTGCTTCCCAAAGGATACGTCCTCGTCAAGCTGGACCCCAGCGGCGAGCATGTCTTCAGCCGCCCGTTCCGCTACGTTACGAATATGATCGGCGATCCCGCCGGCGGCATCCTCGTCCGCGGGGCGCGTCTCGCCAAGCTGGACGCGAGCGGGACCGAGCTCTGGACGCAGCCGTCTTACACTCCCGGGGTCAGCCTCGCCGTCTCTCCGCTCGGCGCGATCGCCCTGGCGGGCAGCATGAACGCGGCGCTGGACCTCGGCACCGGCCCGCTCCCCTTCGCTGGGGGCGAAGACATCCTCGTCGCGGCGTTCGGCCCGTGAGGCGCGCCGGGTAGCGGCTGCGGTGCGCGTCGCCAGAACGCTGCTCCGTTGGAGGTTCTCAGGCCCTCGGGGAGGGTGTCCGTCGCGCGGCGCACTCCGCCGCAGCGCCGTCCATCAGAACACCTCGCGCTTCTCCACATCATGGCACCTCGCGGGGGACGGGCGCGCCGAGGGCATGCGACCCGGCTCAGCCACCTCGGGCAGCGGGCGAAACACCGCCCTTCCGCCGAAGAAGACGAGCAGGCCGAGGGCGATCCAGACGAGCTCCTTGGCGCGCTTGAGGAGGACGAAGGCGGCGCCGACCGTCGCCGCGGCGGGCACGCCGAGCGCGCCGAGGAAGGCGACGTAGCCGGCGTCCTGCACGCCGAGCCCGGCCGGCACCATGAAGGCGGCCGCGCGGAGGAGCGCGAGGACGACCTCGAACGACAGGACCTCGGCGAGCGAGACGTCGACCCCCAGCAGCCGGAGCAGGTAGAGCGTCTCCAGCCCCTCGGCGAGCCACATCGCGAGCAGGAGGAGCGCCGCCGACGCGAGCGCGCCGCGCCGCCTCCCGAGCGCGGCCGCGTGCCGATCGAGCGCGGAGAAGCCGGCGGCCCTCGCCTCGACGTACGCCCGCACGCGGCGGCCCGGCAGCCGCCTGAGCTGCGCGAAGAGCCGCGACGCGACCGTGCCCGAGAGGAGCGCGCCCGCGAGCGCGAGCGCGGCGGCGAGCAGGCCGAGCCCGGAGACGACGACGAGCCACGGGAGCCCGGGCGCGCCGAGCAGCGGGCCCGAGGCGCGCTCCAGGTGGCCGAAGCCGAGCGCGAGGGCGATCGCCACGTAGGCGGCGTTCGCGAGGAGGATCAGCGACCTGCGCGCCGCGATGCCGGCGATGCCCTGCGGCCCCGGGACACCGCACCACCGTTGGAGCAGGTAGAACGTGACCGACTCGGAGAGGGCGGCCCCGGCCGGGACGCTCATGGTGAGCGCCTCGGTCGACAGCGTCAGCGAGAGGTACCGCCCGAACGGCGCGGGCGGCGCGAGCGCGCCGAAGACGCGCCGGCTCGCCTCGGCCTGGAGCAGCCGCGCGACGAGGTTGGGGATCAGGGCGAGCGCCATCATCGGCGCGGGCGCCGAGGCGAGGAGCGCCGCGACCCCCGGGAGATCCGCGCCGCGCAGCGTGCTCCAGAGCGCCGCCGCGGCCACCGCCGCCCCGAGCCACTTCACCGCGACGGCGCCCGCGGAAGGGCGCGCTCTCGCCTGGGGAGGCGGCTTGTCGTGGGCAAGGAGGGTCATCGCACGCTCGCGCACGGGCCCATCGGCCCCGCTGGTGCTCGTATCGCTCAGGCGCGTCGCGGCCTCATGACACGCGCGCAACTCCGAGCGCTCAGGCGCGTCGCGGCCTCATGGCGCGCGCGCGACCCCGCCGCGACACATCGAGTTGGTCTGCCGCCGGCGGCGCCGCGCCGGCGGGGGCGGCCCCCGGCGGCGCCGCGCCGGCGCGCTCACGCGTCCTGGGTCACCCGGATCCGCGCGATGAACTCGCCCCCCGCGCCGGGCTGCGACCCGAGCGGGGTCAGCGTCACGCTCGCCTCGCGCGCGCGGCTGTGCGGGCAGACGAGGCGGCTCCGCGCGACCGCGCGGGCGGCCGGGAGCGGCGCCTGCACGTCGACGAGCACCGACGCGACGTCGCGCCCGTAAAGGAGCTTCTCGTCCACGCCGAAGAGGTCGTGGGCGCTCGGGTTGGCGCCGAGGATCTCCCCCGCGCTGTCGAGCAAGAGGCACGGCTCGGCGATCTCGGCGAGGAGCGCCCTCGATCGCTCCTCGAGCTGCGACACGCTCTCCATCGCGATCACGAGCTCTTCCTCCAGCTGGCTCACCGACGTCCTCACGCCGGAGAGCGAGTCGTACATGCGCGCGATGGTGGTGGCGATCTGCCGGACCTCGATGGCCTCGAACGGCTTGCGGAGGATGAGCAGGTTCGGCGGACACCCGAGCTCGCTCGCGATCTCGTCCCAGCTGTAGTCCGAGTAGGCGGTGCAGATGACCGTGTAGATGTCCGGCGCGAAGCTCCAGATCCCCTTGATCGTCTGGATGCCGTCGATGCCCGGCGGCATCCGCATGTCGACGAAGGCGAGGAAATACCGGCTCGGGTTGGCCTTGACGAGCGCGATTCCATCCATGCCCGAGTGGGCCGACTCGATGGTGAACCTGAGGCCGTGGAGGAGGTCGGGGGCCTCCTCGGGCGCCTCGGCGCCGAACAGGCGAGACTCGAGGGCCAGGAGCCCGCGGATCATCTCCGGATCGTGGAGCGGCCTGGGCACGAGCATCCGCTCCATCAACACATGGATGTCCGGATTGTCGTCCACGACGAGGATGGGTCGACTCGCTGGTTCCGAAGACATGAAGATCCTCTCGATTCACTCCGGCCCCGCCGCGGGCCCCGGGTTACCGCCGATTCCGCCGCTCCAGCCGGCGCCGGACCGAGGCGACGCGCAGCTCGGTCCGCGCGACGCAGGCCGCGGCGCCGATCACGCCGGGCATCGCCGCCAGCGAGTCGAGCACCTCGTACGCCGCCTCGAGCGGCAGGATGGGCTCCCTCAGCCCGAGCCGCTCGCCCTGCCGGTCGACGATCTCCGCCGCCGCGGCGCTGCCGAGCGTCCGCCCGAGGAGCTCCACCAGCCCGGCGCGCTCACATCGACGGGTGCTGTCCGAGGATCCCATGCCTTCGCGTTTCCTTGATCGCCGCGCTTCGCGGAAACATTGGACTCGCTGTCACGGGAGGTGTCAACAAACAGCGTGATCGCACGTACATCCCACCCATTGACTCGAACTCAATAGGGGTAATCCAGATCACACGCCGCTGCGGAGCGGGGCGCGTCTCTGGGCGGTGCCGTCGCGGCGCGCCGGCGCGTGCGTCGTGCGCGGCTCGGGCCGCGCGCGGGCTGCGCGCTCGGCGCCGCGGCCGCTCGTGCGCCTCCGCGCCGCGCGGCGCGGCGCGGCGCGGCGCGGGCAGCTGGGCCGAGGCGGGGGCCGTGCCGCGCAGGTTTCATCCGATCTGCTGAGGTTGTCCGCCGCGCCGTCCGCGGGCGGAAAGGGCGCGCGCGGGCCGGCGGGAGCCGGGTGAGGCATCAAGATCGGCTATCGTCCCTGCAGCGCCGCGGCGCGCGGGGGAAGCGGCGTCGGTGGGCTCGGCGGCCACGGCGGGGAAGACGGAAGGAAGAGCGAAGTGGCGACAGATCACGACAGCATCGAGCGGCTCCGGGTGGAGAACGCCGGCCTGCGCAAGGAGATCGACCGGCTGCACGAGCAGCTCGGGCGCCGGGAGGAGCGGACGCGGCTCATCCTGCAGGCGGCGGTCGAGGGGTTCCACGTCCTCGGGATGAACGGTGACATCCTCGACTGCAATCCATCCTTCGCGAGCATCGTGGGTTACGACCGGAGCGAGCTCCTGACGATGCACATTGGCCAGATCGACCCGCAGCCGGCGCACGAGGCCGCCGCGATCATGGATGAGATCAGGGCGAAGGGGTCGCTCCGCTTCATCACGAGGCACCGCCACAAGGACGGCCACCTGATCGACGTCGAGGTGAGCTCTCACCTGGTCCGGAGCGGCGACGAGCGGTTCTTCTCGGCCTTCTCGCGCCCGCTGACCGAGCAGCTGCGGCGCGAGCAGGCGCTGCGCGAGAGCGAGCAGAAGTTTCGAGCGATCTTCGACGGGACGTCGATGTTCATCAGCCTGCTCACCCCGAGGGGGGAGCTGCTCGAGTGCAACCGGACCATGGCCGATTTCACCGGGGCTCGCCCCGAGCAGGGCCGCGGCGAGCCGCTCTGGCGCGCCCCCTTCTGGGGCGGCGCGCCGGGCGTGGAGGAGCGGCTGAGGGCGTGCGTGGAGGCGGCGGCGTCGGGCGCGCGATCCTCGTGCGAGCTGGAGATCCGCGGGGCGGGCGGGCGCGCGGCCACGCTCGACCTCAAGATGAAGCCTATCGTCGATGCGTCGGGCGAGAGCGTCCTCGTGATCGCCGAGGGGTACGACGTGACCGAGCTCCGGCGGGCCGAGGTGGAGCGGGCGGCCCTTCAAGAGCAGATGATCCACGCGCAGGAGGCGACGATCCGGGAGCTGTCGACGCCGCTCATCCCGCTCGACGCGGGGATCCTGGTGATGCCCCTCGTCGGGCGGCTCGATCGGGTGCGCATCGAGCAGCTCCTGGAGCGGCTGCTGCACGGGGTGGTGGCCCAGCGCGCGGCCACGGTCATCCTGGACGTCACCGGCGTGGCGGTGGTGGACGCCGAGATCGCGGACGCGCTGATCCGGGCGGCCCAGGCGGTCAACCTGCTCGGCGCGGAGGTCATCCTCACGGGCGTGGGCCCCGAGGTCGCGCAGACGATGGTGGGCATCGGCATCGATCTCCAGGGGATCGCCACGCTGAGCTCGCTCCAGAGCGGGCTCCACCACGCGCTCGGGCGCTCGCGCCGCGGGAGCAGGCCGGGCGGCGCGCGGCGCCGCGGAGGGTGACGGTCGCGGCAGGATCGGGGGCTCGATGCCCCTCGTCGCGCCCGTCCCTCAGGCGCTGCGGCCCCGCGCCTCGCGCACGAGCGCCACCATCGCCTTGCGCACCTCGTCGCTCGTGGAGACCGGCGCGTCGAACGCGAGCCGCGCCGCCTTCGGCCCCGCCGGCGTGATGACGTCGAGCTCGAAGCCGTAACGGTCGACCGAGGTCATCGTCGCGCCGGTGGCGTCCTTGATCCCGGCGAGCGCCTTCGCATAGGCGAGGACGGCGTCGGCGTGATCGGTGTTCATGTGCTCGAGGATGCGCGCCGCGTCGGGCGCGAGCGGATCGGGCTCGGCGGCCGCGTAGTCGGCGGCGTCGACCCACGACATCCGGCCGAAGCCGCCGACGTAGCGGATCGACACGGGGTCGAGCCGGTAGAAGGAAAAGTCCGTGAAATCCACGTAATACGACGCGCGCGGGTGCGCCGCGAGGAAGGTCGAGCGGGCGGCGGTCGCCTCGGCGGCCTCGAGAGGGCGGCACGGCCCGATCAGCGTCATCCGCCCGAGCGCGAGCGGGTCCGCCCGGCCCTCGGCGGGCTCGGCGACGAGCAGCGACGCCTCGGCGCGGGCCTTGAGGTTGCCCGTGTGCTCGGCGAGCGCGGAGAGCAGCAGCAGCGGCCGACCGTGCGCGTCCACGGCGACGGTGACGAGCGAGCCGTACGGATAGCCGGCCGGGTCGCGCGCGAGCGTGCACAGCGTGGCGGCGCGGGCCCGCTGCGCCAGGGTGCGGCAGCGCTCGGCGTGGCTCGGCGACGGGGCCGTCTGTGCAGAGGGCGCTGTCTCAGGGGTGGAATCAGGACGGCCGTGGTCTGCGCTCTTCGACATGGAGTGCGGGTAGCACACCCACGGGGCTGCCGGGAACCTGCCCGGTCGGCGGCGGCTTCAGGGGCGCTCCGCGGTGCGTCGCGCTCGCTTTGCTCGACGGCGGAGCGAGCGCCCGCGCTCCCGCGGAGCGGGGGCGTCGCGCTACGGCTTACCCACGTAGGTCCAGTTGTTCCCTACCTCATTGTAAACCCAGATGTCTTCGGCGTTCGTCTCCGTGGCGTACAGATCGTGCGTGCCGTACAGGCGCGCCGCTGCGCCACCCACGTAGCTCCAGTTGGTCCCGGTGCCGTCATAGCGGTAGACGGCGCCGGCGTCCGGCGTGAGGGCGTAGAACGCCCCATTGGCTTGTCCTTGCCACTGCCTGCCGGCGCTGCCGACCGTCGTCCAGGTCGTGCCCGATCCCGAGTACTTTTTCAGCGTCTGCCGGTCCCGCGTCAGGCCGTACATCGACGAGCCCGCGCCGAACAGATCCGCGAATGCACCGCCGACGTTGGTCCACGTACCCGAGAGGCGCCGCCAGACCTCGCCCTGGTCGACGCTCAGGGCATAGAGCGAGCCGGCCGTCGACTCGAACGACGCGCCGGGACCGGCGATGTTCGTCCAGGTGTTGGTGGTGGCGCTGTATTTGTAGACGTCGCCGTCGGAGTTGGTCGCGCACAGCGCGCCTTCGCAGACGAAGATCTGGTTCGCCGAGCCCCCGATCGTCGTCCACGTCGTCCCGGAGCCGCTGTACTCGAGGACGTTCCCGAAGCTCGACCCGAGCGCGTAGAGGGTAGTTCCGATGGTGAGGAACGCCTGCACGGGTCCGCTGACCTTCGTCCACGTCGAGCCGCTCTTCTTGTAGATGTCGCCATTGGAGCGCTTGCGGGCATACAGGGTCCCCGAGATCGTCGTGTCAGCGACGTTCGTGGGCGCCTCGTAGAGCGCCTGCGCTCCCTCGATGTCGCGCTGGGACAAAAAGAAAGCCCCGGTCGTGTTGGTGCTGCCTTGGCACGTGGTACGGTGCATGACGGAGAGCGAATCGTACTCGGTCACCAGTTCCGCGGTTGACGTGGGATCCTCGCATGGCGAGCCGGGCACATGGATGTGCTCATGGTCGAACCCGAGCACGTGTCCCAGCTCGTGCATGATGACGCCGATGGGCTGGCGCCAGTCCGTCGACCAGGTGGGATCCCAGGTCAGCAGGAACTCGCGCCACTCGCGCGGCGAGTCCGGATAAAAGGCAAAGCCATTGCTGGGGGGCGGCGCCGGTGAGGTGACGTTGAACTTCACGTTGTTGTTGGTGTTCGTGCAGTTCGTGTCCTGGGCGACCACGTGGACGAAGCGGACGTTGGCGGCGTTCTCCCACGCTGCGGCCGCCTGCTGCATGGCGTCCACGACGCGGTTGTAGTCGGCGCCGAACGCGGACTGCGATACGCAATAGGTCAGGCTCAGCCGGTCGGCCCGGTTCCAGATGTTGTTGGAGCCGCCGATGCGAGTGACGGTCAGGGCGCCGGAGGGGGAGTAATGATCCTCGTAGAACTTCCGGATCCCCTCCTCGCCGCGGAGCGGTATGTCACCCTCGGCGACCCAGACCCCCTTCGACGGCACCCAGACCAGCGTCTTGCGGAACTCTTCGTACGACATGAGCGGGCGCGACCCCGCCGTCGCGACGAGCTCCTCGTCGGCCGTGTCCTCCTCGAGCGTGTCCCCCTCCGGCGAGTAGCATCCGGCGAGCGAGAGGGGCCCCAGCAACAAGCCAATTGCGAAGAGAGGACGCGAGTATGCAGCAAGCGGCATGTTCGAATCTCCAAGGATGGTCAATCCGTGCACCGCGCTTCGTGCCGGCGCTCCGGCCGGGCGCATCACGGCTTCCAATGGATGACGAGCCGCCTTCGGCCGCGCTCGCCGTCAGGGCGCGCACAAAGCAACGGCCGTACCATCTCGCGACGAAACGGCCCCTCCTGTATGATTACGACGCCGCGCGACCTCACCGCACGCAATGGCGTCGATACCAGCTCGTGAGGCGCAGGAGACCAGCGCCCGGCGCGGCAGCGGCCACGAGCCACGGTGGCACGTGTCAGCTCGGGGATGGCACCTGATGGCACCGTGCCACTTGCCCGCGTGCGACGTTTCACGGTATCGCTCGAGCTGCTCGATGGCAGAGCGAGCGCTCGCGTTCCCACGGTGCGGGGGGGCGGCGCCGGGCTACGGCTTACCCACGCGGGTCCAGTTGTTCGCTATCTCATTCTCCCGCCCGATCCATCCTCTCGCGAAGGCGCTGGACCGACCGCCGCCAGGTGATCTCTGCCGGCCTGCTCGCCACGCCGCCCGGCGCTACGGCACCACCCGCAGCCGCCCCCGCTGCGCCGCCGCCTCGCGCCCGCCCGCCTCGGCCGGCCGCGCCGGCGCGGGCCGCGGCGCCGCCGGCGGCCACACCGCGAAGTCCTCCGGCAGCGGCCCAGGCAACGCCGGCTGCGCCGTCCGCTCCAGCAGCTGGAAGTCGCAGCGCGCGACCAGATCGAGCGGCAGCCCCCGGTCCGGACCGCCCTTCGCGTACCACGCCCGCGCCGCCTGCACGTTGCGGATGAGCACCGCGTGCTGCGGGTCGCGCTTCGCCGCCGCCGTGAAGTGGTCCTGCATGGCCTGCCAGTCGCGCCGCGCCGCCGCGACGCACGCGAGCGCGTTGTGGGCGAGCCCCGGCAACGGATACCCGAGCTCCAGGGCCCGCGCCGCGTGCCGCTCCGCCAGATCGAGCTGCCCCGCGTCGAGATAGGCGATCCCGAGCTCCAGGTGCGCCGCGTGGTGATCGCCGAGCCGCGCGAGGATCGCCCGCCGCTCCTCCACCCCCTCGCGGTACAGCTCGCGCAACCCCTTGTTCTTCTCGAACCACGCGCTCATCAGCGCCGTGTCCTCCTCCGAGGCGTCGAACGGGGTCTTGAGCTCCTGGAAGTCGCCGCGGAAATACACCTCGCGTTCGAGCCAGCCGGCCGCCTCCGCGTCGTCGAAGTCCCTCGTCCCCGGGTAGATCGACAGGCACGAGAAGATGTACTGATGCGGCTTCGCCGCCTCCAGGAACGCGAGCGTCTCCCGGAACGTCTCCGCCGTCTCGCCGCGGTTGCCCAGCATCATGTAATAGCGGACCTGGATACCGTATTTCTTCGCGAGCTCGGTCGACTCGATGATCTTCTTGACCGTGATCTTCTTGTCGATGTTCTTCAGGATGGACGGCGAGCCCGACTCGACCCCGAGGCTCAGGCGCTGGCAGCCGGCGAGGCGCATCTCCCGGAGCAGGTCGTCGCCGAGGACGTCGACGCGCGTGTCGCAGCTCCACAGAAACGAGATCTTCCGCTCGCGGATGCCGCGGCAGATGTCGATGACGCGCTTCCGGTTCGTCGTGAAGGTGTCGTCCTTGATCTGGACCATCTTCACGGGCAGCTTGTTCACCGCGGCCTCGAGGGCGTCGAGCACATAAGGCACCGACTGGCCCCGGAAGCCGCGGCCCCAGGTCGTCTCGGCCCCGCAGAACGTGCAGGCCCAGGGGCAGCCGCGCGAGGTCATCACGATGTGCGTGGCGTAGTGGTCGTGCGGCGACTCGAGCGCGTCGAGATCCTCGATCGCGGCCCGGGGCGGGCCGAGCTCGACGCGGCCGTCGACGCGGTAGGCCGTGCCGGCGATGCCGAGCGCCGGCCGGCCGGCCTCGAGGCGCTCGAGGAGCTCCAGGAACGCGAGCTCGCTCTCGCCGAGCGCCACCGTGTCGATCTCGGGGTGATGCCGCAGCATCTCGGCCGCGAGCGGGGTCGCGTGCGGCCCGCCGACGACGATGTGCGCCGCGGGGTGGAGCCGCCGGATGCTCCGGGCGGTGAGCGCCACGCCGCGCCGGTTCGCGGTCCAGCACGACATGCCGAAGACGTCCGCGTCGAGCTCGCGCACGACCCGCTCGACCTGCGAGAACGGGTACGACGAGAGGTTCAGCACCTTCACCTGATGGCCCGCGCGGATCGCCTGCGCGCCCAGCGAGTAGAGCCCGTACGGGGTCTGGTGGAAGTCCGGGTCGAGATCGCCCTCGCGGTAGTCCGCCGGCGGGCCGTCCCCGCTCGTGTCGGGCGCCTCCCCCGGCGCGGGGATCTTCCAGGGCGGTGGGTACAGCAGCGCGATGCGCATCGGTCCTGCCTTTCCGGTGCTGGGGTCACGCGGGCGCGGCGCCGCCCGCGAGCGACGCGCCGGCGGCGTCGATGCGGCGCGCGCGCGCGATCCGCGCGTAGAGCTCGGCGCTCGGCCGGGGGCTGCGCTCCTGGGTCGCGCGGTCGACCTCGACAAGCCCGAAGCGCGGGGCGTAGCCCTCGGCCCACTCGAAGCTGTCGAGCAGCGACCAGTGCATGTACCCGCGCACGTCGACGCCGCGCTCGATCGCCCGCGCGACCTCGGCGAGGTGCCGCACGAGGAAGCTCGGGCGCTGGTCGTCGTCGGCGTCGGCGATGCCGTTCTCGGTGATGTAGATGGGGACCCGGGCGCGGGGCCACCACGCGTCGAGCACGTAGCCGAGCCCCTCCGGGTAGATCTCCCAGCCGAGGTCGCTGACCTCGGCCCCCTCGGGGACGAGGCGCCGGAAGAAGCCCGCGCGCGCGTGCGCCGGGGAGAAGCGGACAAGGTCGCGGCTGTAGTAGTTCACGCCGAAGAAGTCGTGCAGGCCGCTGTCGCAGACGGCGCGCGCGAACGCGTCGTTGAACAGCCGCTCGAAGAGCGCCGCCCACATGCGGTCGGCGAGGCGCCCGAACCGCTCCGGCTCGATGACGCGCAGGTGGTGCGCGACGCCGACCGAGATGGGGTGGCCGCGGCGGCCGGCGGCCTCGTGCATGGCGCGGTACATGGCGGTGTGGGCGCGGAAGAGGTTCTGGTGGGCGCGCACCGCCTCGACGGGCGAGCTGCGCGCGGGGGGCCAGACGCCGAGCAGGTGGGCCTGCAGGGCGAGCATGTTGGGCTCGTTGATGGTGACCCACAGCTGGCAGAGGTCGCCGAGCGCCTCGACGGCGCGCTCGGCGAAGCGCGAGAGGAGCGCCGGCAGATCCTGCGAGAGCAGGCCGCCGCGCTGCGCGACCCAGCGCGGCAGGGTGAAGTGGTGGACGGTGACCATCGGGGTGATCCCGGCCTCGAGGTGCGCGCCGAGCACGTCGCGGTAGTGGTCCCACGTGGCCGGATCGAACTCGCCCGGCTCGCGCTCGACGCGGGCCCACTCGATGGAGAGCCGGTGGGCGCCCATGCAGAGCCGCGCCTGGAGCGCGACGTCCTCGCGGAAGCGGTGCAGCTGGTCGCACGCGTCGTCCGGCGTATCGCCGCCGCGGACGCGGCCCGGCTCGCGCGCGAACGCGGCCCAGTCGCTCTGCGCGCAGTGCCCCTCGACCTGAGTGGCAGAGGCGGCAGTGCCGAACAGGAAGGCGTCCGGGAAGCGCAGGTCCTCACCCATGGCCGCGCATCCTACGCGAACTCGCGCCGGGCGGCTGCCTTCCGCGCGAGGAGCGCCGCCCCCGAGGCGCGCTGCGCTGCGGCGTGACCGGCGTGACCAGCGTGCCGCGTACGGCGGCACGCAGCGGGGCGGCGCGCCGGTGGAGGCGGGGCGCGCGCCGGGCGGGGCGGGGCCGCGCGCCGGGCGGGGCGCGGCGATTGCCCGATCGGCCGGGCGCCGGTACGCTACCGACCGGTGCGCGCGGTGCGATGCGGAGGTGCGGCGGGCGCAGGACGGGGAGCGCGCGCCCTCGCATTCGCCGTCGCCGCGGCGCTGCTGCACGGGGCCGCGCCGGCCCGGGCGGACGGGGTCGGCTGGGCCACGGCGCAAGCCGCCGAGCTGACGCGGCAGGCCGCGGCCCGCGCGGCGGCCGGCGAGGCCGACGTGGCGCTGTCGCGGTACCTGGAGGCGGTCCGCTTCGACGCCACCTACGGTCCGGCGTACCTCGGGCTGGGCGCGCTGTACGAGCGGGCGGGCGATCCGCGCGAGGCGGAGCGCACCTACACGGTGGCGCTGGACCACGTGCGCGGCTTCGTCGAGGGCTACCGCGCCCGGGCGGCGCTCCGGGCGCGCGAGGGGCGGCGCCACGAGGCGATCGCCGACCTCGAGGCGGCGGTGGCGCTCCGGGGCGACGACGCCGGCCTGCTCCAGGAGCTCGCGGCCGCATACGTGGCCGCGGGGGCGCTGCCGGCGGCGCTCGGCGTGGCGCGGCGGCTCTCGGCCCTGGCCGCGCAGGCGGGCGATCCCGCCCGGGAGGCCGCGGCGCGGACGCAGGCGCGCGCCCTGTCTGTGCTCGTCGGCGAGGCCGATCCCGTGCGGGCGGGCGGCGCCGACCGCGGCCCGGTGCGGCGCGCGCTGGCGCTGTACGCCGCGGCGCCGGCGCGGGGGCGGGCGGCGGATCCGCGGCGCCAGGGGCGGTGATCGGAGCCGCGCCGATACCGCAGCATCGTCCGTGTCGGACAGGGGATCCGCCCCCGATACCGCAGCCTCGTCCGCGTCGGACAGGGGAGCAGCCATTGACGGTGAGAGCTCCTGTGGCTAGCGATCGGTCGACGCCAGCCGAGGAGGAGCCCTGTCATGCTCTTGATCACCGGAGAGGATCCCGCCCTCACGGAGCAGGTCTGTGATGGGCTGTCGCAGCGAGGCATCGCGCACAGCCGGGTGGACGCGGCCCACGCCACCGCGGAGCGCGGCAACCTGTTCCAGGCCGCGCTCGACGCGCGCGCGACCGCGATCGCGGTCATCGAGCCGGTCCCGTGGCGCGGCGCGACGCCGCCCTCGCCCTCGCCTTCCGCCGGGCTCCTCGCGGCCGCGCTCTCGGCGACGCGCGCCCCCGGGGTGACATCGCTGCTCGTCGTGACGTCGCGGCCGGACGGCGACGAGGGGATTCGCCGGATCCGGCGGGACGGCGCCCCGTACATCGTGCTCAGGCCTGCGCCGCTCTTCCGCGTGCTGCCGCCGGGCGCGGCGCGGGCGCTCGGGGACCGGCGCGTGCTGATCCCGCCGGAGGTGGCGGAGGCCTTCAAGGACGCGATCCCGGTCGAGGCGCTCCTCGCGGCGATCGCGAAGGCGGTGTCGGGCGAGACGCCCCAGGGCAAGATCGTCGACGTCGCCGCCTCTCCGGAGACGTCGTTGTTCGAGGTGCTGGCCCGGGCCGGCGCGCGGCCCGAGCTCGCCCGGGGGCTCCGCTCCCGGATCGGGCGGTGGTTCGGGCAGGCGATCGCGCGGGTCGACGGGGCGGACCTGCGGATCGACGGCGTGGCGGCCGGCGCGGGCGAGGCGCCGCAGCGCACGCCGGCGGAGGCGATGGCGGCGGCCGGGCCGTAGGCGTAAGCGCAGCAGGGCGGGCGCGGCGCGGCGGTGAGGGGGTCGGGGGCCGTGGCGCTGGCTTGACCTCGCGCTGTCCGGACAGCATACGGCTGGGAACCCATGTCCCTCCGCGTCGCGCTCGGCATCGACGACTTTCGCCAGCTCCGCGAGTCCGGGCTGGAGTACGTCGACAAGACCCACCTCATCCGCGAGCTGATCGACAAGGAGGGCGTCCAGGTCGTCCTCCTCCCCCGCCCCCGGCGGTTCGGCAAGACGCTGAACCTGTCGATGCTGCGCTGGTTCTTCGAGAAGCGGCAGGAGGACCTTTCGAGCCTCTTCGAGGACCTCTCGATCTGGCAGGCCGGAGAGCGCTATCGCGCGCACTTCCAGCGGTATCCTGTCATCTACTTGACGCTGAAAGGAGCGAAGCAGGAGACGTTCGAGCGCTGCTTCGCGGCCCTCCGGGAGAAGATCGTCGCGCTCTACGACCAGCACCGCTACGTGCTCGACAGCGGCCAGCTCGGGGACGTGGAGCAGCGCCGCTACCGGGAAGTGCTGGACGGCACGGCGTCCGAGGCCGTGTACGGCCGCGCGCTTTTGGACCTGTCCAGCCATCTCCACCGCCTCCACGGCGAGCGCGTCGTGATGCTCATCGACGAGTACGACGAGCCCATCCACGCCGGCTATCTCCATGGCTACGCGCCGCGCATCCTCGACTTCGTGCGCACGTTCCTCACCGAGGGGCTGAAGGGCAATCCGCACCTCCACCGGGCCGTCCTCACCGGCATCCTCCGCGTGGCGCGCGAGAGCATCTTCTCTGGGCTCAACAACGTGGTGGTCTATTCGCTGCTCCGCTCGGACTTCAGCACCTGCTTCGGGTTCACCGAGCCCGAGGTGGAGGCACTGCTGGACAAAGCCGACCGGCGCGGCCTGCTGGAGGTGATCCGCGCCTGGTACAACGGGTACGATTTCGGCGGCGCGGTCATCTACAACCCCTGGTCGATCCTCAGCTTCCTGGAGGGGAGAGACGCGGATCCGCTCCCCTTCTGGCTCGGCACGAGCTCCAACGACCTCATCCAGAGGGTGATCGAGGAGCACGCCGTCACGCTGCAGCCCGCGCTGGAGGTGCTGATGGAGGGCGGCGAGATCGAGCGCGTGCTCGAGGAGAACGTGGCCGTCGGCGACCTCGCGCAGAACGAAGACGCGCTGTTCGGGCTGCTGGTCTTCTCGGGCTACCTTCGCGCCGAGAAGCGCTCGCGCGGGCCGGGGGAGCAGCCCGCGCACGCGCTGAAGATCCCGAACCGCGAGGTGCGGCTGCTCTACACCGGCACGTTCCGGCGCTGGGCGGAGGCGCGGCTGAAGCGGCAGGGCACCAGCATGCAGCGGCTCCTCGCCGCGCTCCTCTCGGGCGACGCGGCGGGGTTCGAGACAGAGCTCCAGGCCTTCGTCACCGACGTGCTCTCGTACCACGACGCGACGAGGGTCGACCCGGAAGCGGTCTACCACGGCTTCGTCGCCGGCCTGCTGGCGGCGCTCGAGCCGGGCCATCACGTGCGCTCGAACCGCGAGTCCGGGAAGGGGCGCCCCGACGTGATGATCCGGCCGGCGCAGCCCGGCCGGCCCGGCATCGTGCTCGAGCTCAAGGTCGCCCGCGCGCCGCGCGTGAGCCTCGATCGGGCGCTCGACGACGCGCTGGCGCAGATCCGGACGGGAGGCTACGCCGCCGAGCTGCGCGCGAGCGGGGCTGTGCCGGTCCATGCGCTGGCCGTCGCGTTCGATGGGAAGGTCGTCCGGGTGCGCGCGGGCGAGCCGGGTTAGGTTCGTACACTCCGGGCTGGTTCCACCCACCAGGAGTCCGGCCAGGGATCCCGAAAGAGAGTCCAACGCAAAGGCGCAAAGGCGCAAAGGCGCAACAGGAATAAACAATTACACGCTTTTGCGTCGCTGCGGGTGGTGCCCCCGTCGGCCCGCCTCCGTCCTACTTCGCCATGCACAAACTCGCGAAACTACTCGGGTCCGGAGACCGTCGAGCGCTCCAAACAGGACACCCCGTGGGCGTGGTGGGTCCGCCGCTCCAGCGCGACATCGAGTCGGCGATTTGATACTTGTGACGAATGAACCTGCGTCGCGCGATCCCGTACCTCTGTCCGTTGGCCCTGCTCGCCGCGTGCACGAATGAACAGCGCTCCGACGTGGGCATTGGCGGAGGCGCCGGGACCTCTGACAGCACCGGGAGCACGACGGCAGCGACCGGGACCAGCGCTGGCGCTGGCGGTGGCGGCGGCAGTGACGGCAGCGGCGGCAGCGGCGGCAGCGGCGGCAGCGGCGGCAGCGGCGACGTGCCGCCCCCGGAACCCGAGGAGGTCCCGGTGCTGGAGAACGTCGCGTTCTACGACGGCTACGCCGCGACGGTCGACGAACCGCTCCCGGACGGCGTGATCCGCCACGACAACTCGCTGGTCGCGACCAGGTTGACCGACGAGCTGCTCGCCAAGGTCCAGACCACCCTGAAGGTCCGCGTGGTCGTGGGGGCGCTGTGCGACAACTACGATCGACTCGGCTCGGTCAACCTGGCGCTGGTCCCCAAGGGTGCCCAGACCTACGTCGCCGGCGAGGTCGACCGGATCGAGGTCGCGCGGTTCGTCACGCCGTTCATGGACATGAACAAGCAGCCGACGACGGTCCCCTACGAATGGGAGGCCAGCAACCTCGTACCGATCCTGAAAGACCCCGACCTCCTGGCCGAGCACGACTTCTGGTTCGAATTGAGCATCTTCGGCGTGCCTTACGCCGCGAACGATGAGGTCGTCGGCTGCGCTGGTCGCAATGACACGCAGCTTGGATCGCTGCTGCTGTACACCGACAGCACGAAGGAGGCCCAGGACTTCGGCGTCCTGTTACCGCTGGCGATCGGCGAAGAATTCAACAATTACGCGATGGGCGCCAGCGACAAGGTCGGCACGACCCGCAAGACCGTCAGCTTCGAATTGCCGGCAGACACACAGAATGCGCAACTTGTGTTGATCACGTCGAATCATGGCGCCAACCAGGGCGGCGAGGAGTATATTCGCCGCGAGCATTACGTGTACGTCGACGGCGAGCTGGCCCTGCAATACAAGCCCGGGCGCATGTCGTGCGAGCCGTTTCGCAAGTACAACACCCAGAGCAACGGCATCTACGGGCGGTCCCCGCGGTCGGACGAAGAGTGGCAGTCGTTCAGCAATTGGTGCCCTGGCGACGTGATCGACACCCGGATCGTCCCGTGGGGGGCCGCGAGCGCCGGCATGCACGAATTCGTGATCGACGTCCCCGACGCGACCTTCGTCGACAGGCAGGGCAATTTCCCGTTCTCGCTCTACGTGCAGGCGCAGTGAACGCGTCCTTTGACGTTCTCGACGCCTTGCCCGGCGCTCGCCGCCGAGGAGACGTCGTGTCTCAGGTCGGACGTACGACCGCGTAAACACCGAGCGCCGCGACGGCCATTCCGGCGACCTGCACCAGGCTCAGGGTCTCACCGAACAAGCCGAACGCCATGAGGGCCGCGACCGGCGGCACGAGGTAGAGGAGCGTCGCCACGCCCACCACGGCGCCCTGCCGGATCAGGGTGAGCAGGAGCCCGACCGCCCCGATCGAGAGCCCGAACACCGCCCAGAGGAGCCCCGCGAAGAGCGGGAGCGTGAGCTCCATCCGGCGCTGCTCGGTCAGCAGCACCATCGGCAACGTGACGAGCGCGGCCCCGATGTACTGGATGACGGCATTGACCCGCAGGTCGACCCCGCCGCCCGTGCGCTTCTGCCAAAGGGTGCCGAGCGTCATCGAGAGCATCCCCAGGACCGCGACCGCGAGCGAGAGCGGCGGCACGCCGGCCCCGAGCTTCGGGAACACGACGAGGCACGCCCCCAGGAAGCCGAGCCCGATGCCGAGCCAGCGGCCCCGCGAGACCCGCTCTCCCAGCAGCGGCCCGGCGAGCGCCGCCGTGACCAGCGGCTGCAGCCCCGCGACGAGCGCCGAGATGCCCGCCGGCAGCCCGTGCTTCACCGACCAGAACACCGCGCCGAGGTAGAATCCGTGCAGCAGGGCGCCGGCCACCAGACCGTCCCGCCAGGAGCGCGCCGCCCTCGGCCATCGCACCCGCGCCACCACCGCGACGAAGGCCAGCACGAGCCCGGCGAGCGTGTAGCGCACCAGAAGAAAGGTGAGCGGCTCCGCGTGAGGCGCCACGAGCCGCGCGACGATGAACCCGGTCGACCAGATGACGACGAAGAGCGGAGGCGCGATGCGGGTGAGGCGCTGAGAGGGCATGGAGGGAGGGGCGGACCGCGTGGGCCGCTACTTCTTCGTCAGGTGCTGGCGGGCGCGGTCCATGACCGGTTGCCCGCCGACGACGCCCCGCGCGTCGCGGTTCTGCCACTCCACCATCCAGCCAGGGTATTCAGGCGGGAGCGCGCTCGCCTCGTCGAGCTGCTTGACGTGCTCGGGCGCGAGCGTGACGTCCGCAGCAGCGAGGTTGTCGTCGAGCTGCTCCCGCGTCTTCGCGCCGATGATGACGCTGGTGACGAAGGGGCGAGTCAGGTGCCACGCGAGCGCGACGCGCGCGACCGAGAGGCCCGTGGCGCCCGCGACCTCCCGCAGCGCGCCGAGCACGCGCGGCAGGCGGGCGCGGTCGACCGGCGGGAAGTCGAAGCTCGAGCGCCGCGCGCCGTCGGGGCCGCCCGGCTTCTCCGGATCGAACTTGCCCGACAGCATGCCGCCCGCGAGCGGGCTCCAGGGGAGGATCGCGATGCCCTCCGACTGCGCCAAAGGCACGATTTCGCGCTCGATGTCGCGCCCCGCGAGCGAGTAGTAGACCTGCGCGCTCTCGAACCGCGCAAGGCCGTTCGCCTGCGCGAAGCCGATCGCCTTCATGGCCAGCCACGCGGGCAGGTTGCTGAAGCCGACGTAACGGGCCTTGCCCGAGCGCACCACGTCGTCGAGGGCGCGCACCGTCTCCTCGATGGGCGTCACCGGGTCGAAGCCGTGGATCTGGTAGAGGTCGACGTGATCGAGCCCGAGCCGCTGGAGGCTCCCGTCGATGCTCGCGAGGATGTGCGCCCGCGAGAGGCCCACCTGGTTCACGCCCGGGCCCACGCGCCCGCGCACCTTGGTGGCCACGACGACCTGCTCGCGCGGGCGGCCGAGCGCCTTGAGCGCCGCGCCGACGATCCGCTCCGACTCGCCTTCGGAGTAGACGTCCGCCGTATCGATGAAGTTGACGCCGCGGTCGAGCGACGCGCCCACGAGGGCCTCGGCCTCGCTGGTGCCGAGCGCGCCGACGACCTGCCAGAAGCCCTTTCCGCCGAACGTCATGGCGCCGAGGCAGAGCTCGGACACGTAGAGGCCCGTCTTCCCGAGGAGGTTGTATCGCATGGTGCCTTCTCCCTTTGTGTGTCCCGGAGGCATAAGACTTCGAGCGCGCTCGAAGTCAAGGGCCGGCCGGCACAGCAGAACGAAGCCGGCGGCGCCGTTGACCACGGGCGCGATCGAGCGTTTACCCTGACCGGTCGGCCACGGCGCGCGCACGAACCCGGCGAGTCAGCGCCAACCGACGAGCCCGTTCCAAGTGACGAGCCCGCATCAGCCGACGAGCCCGCATCCACCGGCGCGAATACCAGGCAACACAAGGCCAGCCCCCGGGACTTCGCCATTCGCCTTGACGCTGCCACGAGCGGGCGCATATTACGAAACAAAACTTACCAATGGTAGGTTATCCCCAGGCACGCTCCGGGCGCCCGCGCGCTCGGTGGGAGGAGTCCATTCAGATGGCCACACGAACGATGTCACCCGTTCTCTTGATCGGCGGCTCCGGCCAGGTCGGCGCGCGCGCAGCAAAGGCGCTCCGGCGCCTGCATCCGGACCTCCCGATCGCGATCGCCGGACGCGACGCGCGCAGGGCGTCCGAGGTCGCCGCGGAGGTCGGCGGCCCGACGACGGCGACGGCCGCCGACGTCGGCCGCGACGACCTCGGCCTCGAGCGAGGCGCGTCGTTCAGCGCCGTCGTCGCGCTCGTCAAGGACGAGGCGTCGAACGCGGTGAAGCGCGCGCAGGCGGACGGCGTGCCCCACATCGCCTTCTCGGACGCCGTCGGGGAGATCGGCCCCGTGGTCGCCCATTACATCGCGCGACCGACGCGCGCCCCCATCCTCCTGCTGGGCCACGCCTTCGGCGGCGCGGCGACGCTGGCGGCGCTGCACCTCGCGCAGGAGCTCCAGCGCGTCGACGCGATCGCGATCGGCTGCGTGGTCGACGCGGACGATCGCGGCGGCCCCGCATTGCAGGCCGCTTTCGAGCAAGAGGCGCAGACCGGGCAGGCTCCGCTCGCGCTCCAGGGCGGGAAATGGACCTGGTTGCTCGGCGACGCGGCGACACGGCGCTTCGTGGACGGCGAGGGCGTGGAGCGCGTCGGCCGGGCCATGCCGCTCCCCGACGTGGTGAGCCTCGCGGCGGCGACCGACGCGCGAGAGATCCGCGTCGACATCGCGACGCGCGACGCCGCGACGGGCGGGGCGGGTCACGTGACGGAGCTCATCGTCGAGGTGTCGGGGCGGCGCCGCGACGGCGCGGGCGCGCGGCTGCGCTACGACATCGTCGATACGGACGGCCTCGCGCGCCTGAGCGCGTACGGCGCCGCGATCGCGACGGAGCGCTTGCTGGGGCTCGCGGGCGGTCCCCCGGTCGGCCCGGGCCTGTACAACCCGGAGAGCGTGCTCGACCCAGCGCGCGTCGTCGCGCGGCTCGAGGAGCTCGGCGCGCGCGTCCGCCGCACAGGCCAGCGCCTCTGACGCGCGGCGGGCGGGCCTCGGTCGACGCTGACGGTGGTCACGGCGGGTTGGCTCCGCTGCACTTTTCCCCGCGCCATCGCCGCCCTCCGAGACAAATCGCCACGGCCTCCCCCCACAGGAGCACCCCGCCGCACCAACCTCGGCAGCACGCCCTCCGGCGCACCACCTCCGTTCCGCCCGAGCCCACCACCGCGCCCCGCCCGTTTCCTCGGTCGCTCCCGCATCCTCCCGGCCTCGCCCCTCCCCTCTCCCCCTCGCCCTGGCACGGGATCGGCACAGACAGCCCCCATCGGAACCCTCAGCCATCTCAGCAGCACGCCGGTCTGCGCCCTCCGTGGCAGCCCGGCGCGCTGGTCCACCCCTGAAGGGAGAAAGCGAGACCTCATGAAGGCGGTAGTGTTTCACGACGTCGGCGACATCCGGATGGACGACATCAAGGAGCCCAAGATCAAGGAGCCGACCGACGCCATCATCCGCGTCACGGCCAGCGCCATCTGCGGCACCGACCTCCATTTCGTCCGCGGCACCATGCCCGGGATGGTCCCGGGCACCGTGCTCGGCCACGAGGCGGTCGGCGTCGTCGAGGAGCTCGGCAAGGACGTCAGGAACTTGAAGAAGGGCGACCGCGTCGTCGTGCCGTCGACCATCGCGTGCGGCTATTGCTCGTACTGTCGCGCCGCGTACTACGCGCAATGCGACAACGCGAACCCGAACGGCAAGCAAGCGGGCACCGCCTTCTTCGGCGGCCCCAAGATGTCCGGCCCCTTCGACGGCCTCCAGGCCGAATTCGCCCGCATCCCCTTCGCCAACGTCGGCCTCGTCAAGCTCCCGAACGGCGTCAGCGACGACCAGGCCATCCTCCTCTCGGACATCTTCCCCACCGCGTACTTCGGCGCCGAGCTCGCCGAGATCCGGCCCGGCGACACCGTGGCGGTGTTCGGGTGCGGCCCCGTCGGCCTGTTCACGATCGCCAGCGCCAAGCTCATGGGCGCAGGCCGCATCATCGCCGTCGATCAGGTGGCCGACCGCCTCGAGATGGCCCGCGACCAGGGCGCCGAGACCGTCGACTTCTCCGCCGAGGATCCGCTCGTCGCGATCATGCGCCTCACCGGCGGCATCGGCGTGGACCGGGCGATCGACGCCGTGGGCGTCGACGCCGAGCGCCCCCACGACGGCCCCGCCCACAAGCAGGCAAAGCAGGACGCCAAGGCGTTCGACCTGGAGGTCAAGCAGATCTCCCCCGACGCGCGGACCAAGGGCGACACCTTCCGCGCCGGCGACGGGCCGTCGCAGGTGCTGCAGTGGGCCGTCCGCTGCGTGGCCAAGGCAGGGACCATCTCGGTCATCGGGGTCTACCCGCAGACCTCGCGCACGTTCCCCATCGGCGAGGCGATGAACAAGAACCTCACCCTGCAAATGGGCAACTGCAACCACAGGAAGTACATCCCGAAGCTCGTGGACCTCGTGCAGACCGGCCAGGTCGATCCCACCACGATCATCACGAAGCAGGCGCCCCTCACGTCCGCGATCGACGCGTACAAGGCGTTCGATCGGCGGGAGGCCGGCTGGGTGAAGGTCGAGCTGCGCCCGTCGGCGGCCGGCACGCCCGCCAACCTGAACCGCGCCGTCGCGTAGCCAGGCGCCGCGCCGCCGCGTGGCTCGGGTGAGCGCGCCGGGCGCCGGCGCGTCCGCCTGGGCCACCCGCGCGCGGGGACCGCTCCAGCGCGAACAGGGAACTTCCCGCTCGAGCGGGGCCCGCCGCTGCGGCTAGGCTCGCAGCCGCCATGAGGGTCGAGCCGTACCGCGCCCCGCTCCGGGGCGGCCGTCACTGCGTCGTCCGACAGAGCGCGCGCGACGACGCCGCCGCCCTGCTCGATCTCGAGCGGGCGATCGTGCGCGCCCGGCACGGCATCGTGAAGCACGAGGACGAGCTGCCGGCGGACGCGGACTCCTACGCCGAGCAGCGGGAGCGCGCGGGCCTCACGGCGATGGACGGCTCGGCGATGTGCCTGGCCGCCGAGCTCCCGGGGGGCCGCCTCGTCGGCGAGGCGACGCTCCTCCGGCGCTTCAGGTTCCGGATGCTGCGCCACGTGGGGATCCTCGGGCTCGGCGTGCACCCGGAGGCGCAGGGGCTCGGCGTGGGCCGGGCGCTGATGGAGCGGCTGCTCGGGCTGGCGGCCACGCACCGCGACCCGGACGGGGGGCGCGTGCGGCGCGTGGAGCTCTACGTGCGGGCGGACAACGCGCGGGCGATCGCGCTCTACCGGTCGTTCGGGTTCGTGCACGAGGGGACGCGGCGCGACCTCGTCCGCGGCGACGGCGGGGCGTTCGTGGACGACCTGGTCATGGGCCTCCTGCTGTCCGACGATGCGCCCGCCGCGGGTCGATGAGGCGCGCCGCGCCCCCCGCGGGCACGACGCGCGCCCGCCGCGGGCCGGTGAGGCGCGCCGCGCCCCCCGCGGGCACGACGCGCGCCCGCCGCGGGCCGGTGAGGCGTGCCGTGCCCCCCCGGCGGGCATGACGCGCGCCGGCGCCGCGGGGTAGCCTCCCCGCGATGAGCGGACCGCCTCCTGCCGCACGCGCCGCCGGCCCCGGCGCCCTCCCCGACCCCGGCGCCCTCCCCGGCCATGGCGTCGCGCCCGCGCCGGCCGCCGCTGCCGGCCCCGCCGGCCCCGCCGCCCGCCACGACCCCGACGCCCGCGCCCGCGCCGCGCTGCGCGCCGGGCGCATCGCGGCGCTGACCGCCGGCGGCCTCGCCCTCGGCAAGCTCGTCGCCGGCCAGCTCGGCCAGTCGATGGCCGTCACCGCGAGCGCCGTCGACTCGCTCACGGACCTCTTCGCCTCCTCGGCCAACGCCCTCGCCATCCAGCTCGCCCACGCCGCGCCCGACCGCTCCCACCCCTTCGGCCACGCGAAGATCGAGACGCTCGCGACCGCCGGTCAGGGCCTGCTCATCGGCGGCTCCGGGGTCTACCTGCTCGTCGAGGGGATCCGGCGGCTGCTCTCGCCCCAGCCGCTCCGCCTCGCCGCCGTCACGCTCGGCACCATGGCCGCCGCCGCGCTGATCACCGCGGCGCTCGTGGCCTACCTCGGCCGCGTCGCCGCCCGCACCGGCTCGAGCGCCATCCAGGCCGACGCCGTCCACTACCGCACCGACATCGCGGCGAACGTCGCGGTCCTCCTCGGCGTCGCCGTCACGTACGCGACGGGCTTCTCCCGCGTCGACGGCCTCCTGTCGATCGCGGTCGCCGTCTACGTCCTCACGTCCGCGGGGTCCCTCCTCCGGCTCGGCGTGCGCGACCTCATCGACACCAGCGCCCCCGACGAGCGCGTCGCCGCCATCGAGGCCGCGCTCGACGCGATGCGCGCGCGCGGCGACATCCTCGGCCACCACGGGCTGCGCACGCGGCTCGCCGGGCGCACGCTGTTCGTCGACGTGCACATCGAGCTCCCGGGCGACATGCGCCTCGCCCGCGCGCACGCGACGGGCGACCGCGCGCGCGACGCGATCCGCGCCGCCGAGCCGGACGCCGAGGTGCTCGTGCACATCGACGTCGAGCGCGACGAGCCGGCGTGAAGGGCGCCGGCGCGGCGGGCGGGCGGCCGCGCCGAGCGCGCGGGGCCGCTCAGCCCGGCGGCGGCGAGCTCGGCTCGCCAGCGCGCGGCGGCCCCGCGCACGGGAGCTCGAGGAGGAACGTGGCGCCGGCGCCGGGCGCGCTCCGGACGCGGATCGAGCCGCCGTGCGCGTCCGCGATCCTGCGGCTCATGTAGAGGCCGAGCCCCAGCCCGCCGTAGTGCCGGTCGGACACGGCGCGCCCGAAGCGCTCGAAGATCTGCTCCTGCCGCGCCGGGTCGACGCCGATCCCCTGATCCTTCACCGAGAGCCGCGCCGTCCCGGCCTCCTCGCTGACGACGATCTCGACCGGCTTGCCCGCGCCGAACTTCATCGCGTTGGTGAGGAGGCTCGTGACGATCTGCTCGACGCGCGCGCGATCCCAGCGGCCCACGATCCGGCCGCAGTCCCGCAGCGACACCGAACACCCGGCGCGCGAAAGCTCCAGCGTCAATCGCGCGAGGACGTCGCGGACGACCGCCACGAGATCGACCTCCGCGACATGGAGCGAGAGCCGATCCACCTGGCTCCGCGAGACGTCGAGGAGCTCGTTGTGCAGGCGGGTCAGGCGCTTCGCCTGCCGCAGCGCGCGGTCGACCTGCCTGCCCATGGCCCGCGGGTCCCAGGGCCCACCCGACCGGAGGGCCCGATCCATCGCCTCGAGCGTGAGCGTGAGCGACGTCATCGGCGTGTTGAGCTCGTGCGTCGCCACCGTGAGGAACTCGTCCCGCACCCGGACGGCCTCCTGGGCAGCACGGTAGAGCCGCGAATTGTCGATCGCGTTCGCCGCCCGGCGCGCCACTTCCTGCACGATCTCGATGTCCGCATCGCCGTAGCGGCGCTCCGGCACGGACGAGACGACGCTCAGCATCCCGAGCGGTTGTCCCCGCGCCACGACCGGCACGGTGATGGAACTGTAGGTCCCGAGCTCTCGGAGGAGCCTCACGTGCCCGTCGTCCTCGCAGTGTTCCCGGAGGATGGCCTCTGAGATCTCGGGGAGCAGGAGCGGCTCACCGCTGCGCAGGACCCTGGCCGCGGGGTGCGGCGAGTCCCGACCAGGCGGATACCGCCGCTCCAGCTCCTGGATCAACGACTCCATCGTGGGATCTCTGTGCGCCCAGGAAATTCGCCGGATCTCTCCCCCTTCCACGACATCGATGATGCACCAATGGCAAAGCGATCGTACCGAGAGCCGCGCAATACGCGCCAACGTCTCGCCGTAATCGAGCGACCTGGAGAGGATGTCCCCGGCCTCGGCCAGGAAGGCCGCACGCCGCTCCGCCGCCTCGGCCGCGGTCCGCGCGGCCTGCTCCTTGGAGAGCAGCCGCGCGTTCTCCAGCGAGATCGCTGCTTGCGTGGCGAGCAGCGAGAGGGCGGTGAGCCGCTCCGGCGTGAACGCGCCCTCGACGAGGTTGTTCTCGAGGTAGAGCAGGCCCACCACCTCGCCCTGCCTCAGGATGGGCACGCAGAGCAGCGACTTGGGCCGACACCTCGCGAAGTAGTCATCGCCGGAGAACTTGCCCGCGTCCGCGGCGGCATCGCTCAGGATGACGTGCTCCTTCGTCCGCTGCACGAAGCGGACGAGCGACATGGGGACGCGCCGCGAACCATCCTCCGTCGAAGGCGGGAGGAGGGTCGTCGCCGCCCCTTTCTCTTCGAGGGTCGCCTCCGCTTCGATGGAGAGGCGCTCGTCCTGGTACAGGAGGATGCAAGCCCTCTGCGCGCCGCCCTGCTCGAGGACGACCGTGAGCAGCGTGCGCAGCAGCTTGTCGAGGACGATCTCGCTCGACAGGCTTTGCGATGCCTTGGTCACCGAGAGCAGGTCGAGCTGCTCGGACCGCGCCGCGAAGGTGGCGGCCTGGGCGAGCGGCGTCGTATCCCAGAGGTGCGGATTCTGCTGGTCGATCTGCTTGACCTTGCCGTCCGCCCCCCAGCGGGCGTAACAGGCGCGCGCCTCGCGGAGGTACGTGGCGGCGATCAGGTCGAACCCTCGCGCCCGGTAGAACCTCGACGCGATCTCGTAGGCGAGCGCCTCGTCGTGGACGAAGCCGCTCGCGCGCGCGGCGCGGATGGCCTGCTCGTAGAGCTGCGCCGCCTTCTCCCATTCGCTGCCGACGCGCGCGATCTCGGCGCCGACCAGCGCCGCGCGATGGACGAAGTTCTCGGGGCAGCTCGAAGCCCAGACCTCGAGCTGCTCGTGGTGCGCGAGGAGCTCCGTGAGAACCTGGCGCCGCTCATCGGCAGGTGCCGCGTCGTGGCGCGCTGCCCGCGCGAGCGCGCTGTGGGCGAGCGCGCTGTAAAAATGGTACTCGGCGATCTCGGGGAACGACGGCGACGTCCAGAGGAGCCAGCGCGCCTTCGCCGCGGCCTCGATAGCAGAGGCATAATCACCCGCGTAAAAGCGCGCTTGCAGCTTGCGGATCCAGTACCAGCTCGCGGCCAACGAGAGGCGCGGATCGCCCTCGAGGTGCCGTTCGAATCGGCCCTCGTCGAAGCGCTCATCGTTGAAGGAGGCGAAATCCGGCAAGAGCCCCTGGAGCGTCTGGATGAGCCTGAGCTGTCCGGTGATGCAGTCGACGACGAGGCCGAACTGCGCCTTCCGCGCGAACTCGAGCGCGCCCTCCGCCTCTCGCTGCACCTCGCCGAGCGGCTCTCCATCGATGAGGAGGAGCGTGAGAAAGGCGGTACGCAGATAGGACGCATACGTGAGATCGCCCGCCTCCTGCGCCGCGTGAAAGGCGCGTCGCAATCGATCGAGGCTGGTACGCACGTGCCTCGTCCAGGGATTGATGGCGTACCAGAAGACCAGATAGACGCGGGCCTTGAAGCGGTCCAGCCCGCGCTTCTCCACGAGGTCGAGGCCGAGCTTGCCGAAGCGGAACCCCGCGCGGTAGTCGCCGAAGCGTGGCCCAAGGACCGTGCCGAGCCGGACGTAGCCGAGGCACGACGCGTCGCTGTTGCCATGCTCGATGCTGACGTTCACCATGCGAGCGACCAGGAGGCTCAGCAGGTTCTCGTCGGTGAACAGGGCGGGCGCCTCGCACCACGAGAGGACGTCGATGGTCGTGCGGCAGTCCGGATCGGCCATCGGGGGCAAGTCGAAGAGCTCCTCGATCGGGCGGCCCTCGAGCCTCTGCCACATCCGCTCGTACTCCTGCAGGACCTCCGCGTCCGTCGGGTGCGGCGACCACTCGACGCCGACGCGCCGGAGGTATTCGAGGCATGCCTCCACGCTGCGGTCGCTCCGATCCATGGTCGTGTAAAGAGCCATGCGCGCGCACGTGACGGCGCCGAAGGCGACGAGGTCTCCTGCGCGGCGCGAGAGCATGGAGAGCCGCTCCTCCGCTCTCGAGAGCTCGCCGGTCAGGAACTCACACTCGGCCCGGTGGAGCTCGAGCGCGAAGATGAGCTCGTAGCGGATGGACCAGCCGTCCTCGGCCAGGAGCGCCGCGCCGGCGACGAGGTACGCCAGCGCCGAGGCGTAGGCGGTCGACCCCTTGGCGCGCTTGCCCGCGATGAGGTTGAGCTCGGCGACCCGTTCTCGCTCTTCCCACGACGTGATGAGCCCGATGCCGCGGTTGAGCTGGTTCACGATCTCGAAGATCTTCTCCTCGAGCTCCTCCGGCGCCGTCCGCGACGCGAGCAGCCTGCCTATCTCGAGGTGCACCGACGCCCGCTCGCCTTCGGGGATGAGCGAATAGGCGGCTTCCTGGACCCAGTCGTGGAGGAACTTGTACGTGCCGTTCAAGCGAAAGACGAGCCCCTCATGGACTGCGTCCCAAAGAGCCGCGTGCACATCCTCCTCCGAGCCGCCATGAACCAGCGTCAGCAGGGCGACGTCCGCGGTGTGTCCCAGGCAGGCGAGCTGCTTCAACGCTCCCTGGGCGCCCTCCGGCAGCCGCGCGAGCTTGCCGACCATCAGGGCCGCCACGTTGTCGGTGAAGCCCTTTTCGCGGATCTTCGCCACGTCCCACCGGAAGGCCTCGGCCCGCTCGTCGAACTCGATCAGCCGCTCTTCGTGCAGCACCCTGAGGAACTGGGCCGCGAAGAAGGGGTTGCCGGCCGTCTTCTCGTGGACGAGGTTCGAGAGCGGCGCGGCGTCTTCGCGGGAGCAGTGGAGCGCGTCGCTGACGAGCGCGGCGATGTTGTCTCGGGAAAGCGGGCCGAGCACGATGTCCGAGATGCGCGCGCCCTCCTTCCGCATCTGGTCGAGCGCCAGCGCCAGCGGATGCGAGGGGGGCACCTCGTTGTCGCGGTACGCGCCGGTGACGAGCAGATAGCGCGTCTCGGGGTGCGTCACCAGATCGTGAAGGAGGCCGAGGCTCGCCGAATCGGTCCACTGGAGATCGTCGAGGAAGAGCGCGAGGGGGTGCTCCTTCCGGGCGAACACCCCGATGAAGCGCCGGAACACGACGCGGAACCGGTTCTGCGCCTCGGTCCACGGAAGCTCTGGAGCCGGCGGTTGCCGGCCGATGACGAGCTCGACCTGGGGGATGACCTCCACCAGGAGCTGTCCGTTGATCCCGAGGGCGTCGAGCAGCCGCTGCCTCCAGGCCGCCATCTGGTCCTCGCTCCCGGCGAGGATCTCGAGCACGACCTCCCGGAAGGCCTGGACGAGCGTGGAGTAGGGGATGTCGCGCTGGGATTGATCGAACTTGCCCGAAAGGAAGAGGGCTCGCTCCCGGACGACCGGCCTGTAGATCTCGTGGACCAGCGCCGACTTGCCGATGCCGGAATAGCCGGAGACCAGGACGAGCTCGGGGGATCCCGTGCCCACCACGCGCTCGAACGCGCGCAGCAGCGCGGTCACCTCCTCCTCGCGGCCATAGAGCTTCTGAGGGATCTCGAAGCGATCGGAGGCGTCGTGCTCGGCCAAGGGGAACGGCTCGATCCGGCCGGTCGCTCGCCACTCCGAAAGGCACCGCTCGAGGTCGTGCTTGAGGCCGCGCGCGGTCTGGTAACGATCCTCCGCCATCTTGGCCAGGAGCTTCAGGACGATCGCCGAGAGGACCTCGGGCAGGTCCGGGACGAGCGCGGTGGCCGGTGGCGGGGCGCGGGCGACGTGGCAGTGTACCCACTCGGACGGGTCGCGCGCCTCGAACGGCAGCCGCCCGGTGAGCATCTCGTAGAACGTGACCCCGAGCGCATAGAGATCGGTGCGGCTGTCGATCGCCCGGTTCATCCTCCCCGTCTGCTCCGGAGCCAGGTACGGCAAGGAGCCCTCGATGAGCCGGGGAGGCCCTGCCGGCGACTGCTCGCGGGAGAGGCGGGACGCGAGGCCGAAGTCGGCGAGCTTGACCTGCCCGGTAGCTGCATTGACGAGGATGTTCTGGGGCTTGAGATCCTTGTGGATGATGTCCCGCTGGTGGAGCTCCGCCACGCAGGCCACGATACGCACCGCGAGCTCGAGGAACCGCTCGATGTTCATGGGCGCGTCCATGAAGTGGTCGAGCGAATCGCCGCCGAAATCCTCCAGGACGAGCGCCGGCAGCCCCTCGTACGTCTCGAGGGCGAGCGGCGTTACGATGGCCTCGTGGCTCAGCGCCTTGCCGATCGCGTACTCGTGCTTCAGGCGCTCGATGTCCTTCGGGCGGCTGCGCCTCGGGTCGAGGACCTTCAAGATCACCGGGCAGCCATCGGCGCTCCGGATCGCGCGAAGCAGGCTGGTCTTCTGGCCCTCGTGGAGGGTCTCGGTGATCGCGTAGGGGGAGGCCAGGCTCACCTCCACGGGGAGCATCTCCCTGGGGAGGACACGCCGTGGGGCGCTGGCGCCCAGCGGCTCCGTGGGACATGAGAGCTGTCGACGCCGGAACGGTCGAGCCCGCGCGCCTCGCCGAGGCGACGCGACCGCACGGTCGGCGTGAGCGCATAGCGCAGGCCAGGCACCGCATCACCTGTCGCGGTCTCCTGCGGTCGTACCATATCCGAGGCCCCCTCGACCGATAGATACCACGGCTGATGCCCGGCAGTTCCGCGGTGCACCTCGCAGGCGCCGACGAGCAGGGATCCCTGGCTCATGCGCACGCCCGGCCGCTCAGCCCGGCGGCGAGCTCGGCGCGCCAGCGCGCGGCGGCCCGGCTCCGCGTGCCGCGCCTGAGCGAGCCCTTCAAAAGCTCGCGCAGGCGCGTCCATTCCTCAGATTCCGTTCATGACACAGCCCTCCGGGAGCGCCGAGGGCGGAGCCGGGCGAGGCCGAGCGAGAACGCCGATGACGTCGAATTCGGTGCGCTACGAGGCGCTCGCCTCGCCGTCGTCGTCGTGCTCGTCGAGGTAGCGCTCGGGCGCGAGCTCCCACCGCTCCGGCGAGCGCCAGAGCTGCGACAGGAGCAGCTCGCGCATCAGGAAGAACTCCTTGGGCAGCCGGTCGTAGAGCCGCTCGAAGAGCTCCCGGTGCGAGCCGAACTCGACCTTCCACGCCTCCCGGTCCACCGCCATGAGCTGGTAGAACTTCTCCTTCGAGAAGCGATCCATGCCCCGCCACTCGATGTCTTCGTAGCGCGGCATCCAGCCGAGCGGGCTCTCCTCGGCGAAGCCGCGGCCGTGCACGCGATCGACGATCCACTTGAGGACACGCATGTTCTCGCCGAAGCCCGGCCAGAGGAAGTTGCCCTGATCGTCCTTGCGGAACCAGTTCACCGAGAAGATGCGCGGCGGATTGACGATCTGGCGCCCCATCTGCAGCCAGTGGTTGAAGTAATCGCCCATGTGGTAGCCGCAGAACGGCAGCATCGCCATCG
This sequence comes from Sorangium sp. So ce185, assembly GCF_051526825.1. Taxonomy (NCBI): domain Bacteria; kingdom Pseudomonadati; phylum Myxococcota; order Polyangiales; family Polyangiaceae; genus Sorangium; species Sorangium sp. So ce185. Next base: position 6,995,193 of record NZ_CP150316.1, read on the forward strand.
GGTCGCGGCGGACCTGGCCGATGTTGCCGGCGGCCGCCGCCGTCATCTCCGAGCCGATCGTCGCGGCCATGTACACGCCGAAGCTCCAGTTGAACGACTGGTACACGAGCGGCACCGTCGTCGCCCGCCGCCCGCCGAAGACGATCGCGCTGATGGGCACCCCGTTCGGGTCGTCCCAGCGAGGATCGAGCGAGGGACACTGCGTCGCAGGGGCCGTGAAGCGCGCGTTCGGGTGGGCCGCCTTGCGCCCGCAGTCCGGCGTCCAGGGCTTGCCCTGCCAGTCGATGAGCTCCGGCGGCGGCTCGTCCGTCATCCCCTCCCACCAGACGTCGCCGTCGGGCGTGAGCCCCACGTTCGTGAAGATCGTCCCCTTCCGGATGGACGCCATCGCGTTCGCGTTCGACTTCTCCGACGTCCCCGGGGCCACGCCGAAATACCCCGCCTCGGGGTTGATCGCGTAGAGCTGCCCGTCCCGCCCGGGCTTCATCCACGCGATGTCGTCGCCCACCGTCGTCACCTTCCAGCCCGCGAACGCCTTCGGCGGGATGAGCATCGCGAAGTTCGTCTTGCCGCACGCGCTCGGGAACGCCGCGGCGACATACGTCTTCTCGCCCTTCGGCGACTCGACGCCCAGGATCAGCATGTGCTCGGCGAGCCACCCCTGCTCCCGGCCGAGCACCGAGGCGATGCGCAGCGCAAAGCACTTCTTGCCGAGCAGCGCGTTACCGCCATAGCCGCTCCCGTACGACCAGATCGCCCGCTCCCCCGGGAAGTGGACGATGTACTTGTGCTCCGCGTTGCACGGCCACGGCACGTCCGCCTGCCCCGGGGCGAGCGGCATCCCGACCGAGTGCAGACACGGGACGAAATCGCCGTCCCCGAGCACGTCGAGCACCTTGCTCCCCATGCGCGTCATGATCCGCATGCTCGCGGCGACGTAGGGCGAGTCGCTGAGCTCCACGCCGATGTGCGAATAGGGCGAGCCCACCGGGCCCATGCTGAACGGGATCACGTAGAGCGTCCGGCCCCGCATCGACCCGGCGAAGAGCCGGCGCAGCGTGGCCTTCATCTCCTGCGGATCGGCCCAGTTGTTCGTGGGGCCGGCGTCCTGCTTGCGGCGGCTACAGATGAACGTGCGATCTTCGACCCGCGCCACGTCGCTCGGGTCCGAGCGCGCGAGGTAGCTGTCCGGGCGCTTCTCCGGGTTCAGGCGGATGAGCGTGCCGGCCCTGACCATCTGGTCGCAGAGCGCGTCGTACTCCTCCTTGGAGCCGTCGCACACGTGCACGTTGTCCGGCTGGCACAGGGCGACGACCTCCGCGATCCACTGCCGGAGCTTCTCGTTGGCGATCGACGATCGGAGCCCCGGGATCGAGACCGGCGGCGGCGGCTCCGAGTGGACCGAGTTCTGGCTGCTCTGGCTGGCTGCTACGGACACTGGCGTACCCTCCTGGCTCTCTGGGTCGAGCGGGTCTGCAAGGCGCAGGCCCTGCCCGCCCACACGTCAATTCTGGCCGAAATGCGCCCGGTTGGCTGCACCGATCCTCCCTGAGCCCGCCCGCCTCGGCGTGCGGCGCGCACCAGGTGCGCCCCGGAGCAAACCGTGCGCGGATCCAGGAGCACGGGGCCAGCCCACACACGCGCGGCGTGAGCGAGACGAGAGGGGCTACTCTGCGTGCCCGTGGGCCGTCGCGTCGCCCGCGACGGCGAGGACCCGCTCGACCACCGGCGCGTGCAGCGCGAGCAGCCGCGACGGCGCGACGCCCAGGGTCACGGTCAGCGCCAGCAGCGAGAGCAGCGCCGCGCGCTCGCGGAACAGGAGCGGCTCCACCATGGCGGCGCCCTTCGCGCCGCGGGGGAGCGGGCCGAGGAAGGCGCGCTTGAACGCGCGGAACATCGTGATCCCGTTGAGCGCCGTCGCGCCCAGCATCAGCACCGCGAACACGGGGTGGACGTGCAAAACCCCGTGCAGGAGCAGATCCTCGCCGATGAACGTCAGCGCCCCCGGGAGCCCGATCGTCGCGCACGCGAGCAGGAGGAAGAACGCGGCCATGCGCGGCGTCCTCGCCACGAGGCCGCCGAGCTCCCTCACGTCCGCGGTGCCCGTGCGCGCCTCGATCGCCCAGACGACCATCGTCACCCCGGTGACCGCGATCGACAGGGCGAAGCTCTGGAGCAGCGCGCCGCTCAGGCTCTGCGGGTTCATCGACGCGATCCCGAGGAGCACGAGCCCCTTCTGGCTCGCCACGAGGTACCCGATCATGCGGCGGAGATCGGTCTGCGTGAGCGCGAGGACGGCCCCGTGCAGGGCGCTGAAGAGCCCCAGCGCGGCGAGGACCGGCATGTTCGCGGCGCAGCCCTCCGGCAGGAGCGGCACCACCACGCGCACGAGCACGCAGACGCCGACCTGCATCTCCGCGAGCAGCACGGTCACCCCGAGCGGCCCGCGCTCGAGCAGCACCGGCAGCCAGCCGTGGAACGGCACGGCGGCCATGCGCATCAGCACCGAGATGCCGATGAGCGCGAAGAGCGGCGACTGCCACGCCTCCGGGATGCCCGCGCGGGCGACCTCCTGGATGTCGAACGGCAGCGCCGCGCCGCGCCGCGCGGCGAGCGCGGCCATGACGCCGAGCGCCAGGACGAGCGGCGCCGTGCCGCCGATGAGGAAGATGCGGTAGGTGCGCCGGAGGAGCCGATCGGCCGCGCCCCTCCGCGCGATGAGGCGCGCGCCCGGCAGGAAGGCGGCGACCCACGCCACGGCGAGCACCACGAGGTCCGCGGCGCAGTAGACGCCGAGGATGGCGCTCCCGGTGACGAGCACCGCCGCGAGGCTCCGCCGATCGAGCGCGGCGCGCGGGCCCGCGGCGATCAGGGCGAGCAGCATGGCGCCGAGCAGCGGGAGCAGGGAGGCGGTGAAGCCGTTGAGGACGAGGCGGAGGCGCACGCCGAGGAGCGGCACGGCGGGGCCGATCGCGTCGACCGCGGCGCCGCCGGCCGCGTGGAACAGCGCGAGCGCCGCGAGCGAGAGCCCGAGGGTGAGCGCCGCGCCGGCGAGGGCCACGCGTCGCGCGGCGGGGTCGCTGCGCGCGCAGGAGGCCGAGAGCGCGGCGAGCGCGGGCGCGAGGATCGTCGCCGAGAGGATCAGGAACATGCTCATGACCGCGCCCCCTTCGTCTGGGGCGCCGGCGCCGCCGCGCCCGCGCGCTCGCCGGGAGCGCCCGCCTCGACGGCGCGGCCCTCGTCGCGCTCGGCGAGGCCGCTCAGCGCCGCGACCCAGCGGCGCTCGAGGCCGTCGATCACCTGCCCGAGGCGCATGAGCGGCGCCGCGATGAACCGCTGCTGCATCACCTCCACCTGGAAGCGATCGAGGGAGGCCCAGTACGCGCGCCGCACGAGCGACGCCGGCAGCACGCGGGCGGCGATCGCGAGGTGCGGGAGCGGCTCGCTGGCGTGCGCGGCCCGGATCTCCTGCGCGTCGCGGAGCGCCGCGGGCGCGCGCAGCATCTGCAGGCACCGGAGGCACGCGTGCGCGAAGAGGTGCACGAGCGCGAGCCGGTAGTACCCGAGCCCGATCTCCACGAACATGATCCCGACCTGCGACATCGTCGCGTACGCGAGCGCGCTCTTCACGTCCGCCTGCACCCGGCCGACAAGCGTCCCGTAGACGGCCGTGAGCGCCCCGACGCAGGCCACCACCGCGCTCGCCGCGGGCGAGCGCTCGAGCATGGGGGCAGCGCGCAGCATCAGGTACACGCCCGCGTGGATCGAGATCGCCCCGTAGAAGAGCGCGCTCGACGGCGTCGGCCCCTCCATCGCCCGCGGCAGCCAGGTCCCGACGGGGAACTGCGCGCTCTTGCCCATCGCGGCGAAGAACAGGCACAGCGCGATCGCCGTGGCCCCGGAGGCGCCGATCGCGGCGGCGGACCCGGGCCACGGGGCGCCGCCGAACACCTCGCCGAAGTTGGCCGAGCCGGCGAGCGAGTGCATGAGCACCGCGCCGACGAGCAGCCCCACGTCGCAGAGCCGGTAGGTGATGTAGACGCGCAGCGCCGCCCGCGCCGGCGCCGCGCGCTCGTGGAAGAACGCCACGAGGAGCACGCTCGTCCCGCCGACGAGCTCCCAGCCGGCGAAGAGCTGGTCCATGCTCCCCGCGGACACGAGCGCCAGCATGCCCGCCGAGAACAGGGCGAGGAGCAGGAAGAACCGCGCGAACCCCGGCTCGCGGTGCAGGTACGCGACCGAGAACCTGCCGGTGACGAGCGCGATCAGCGAGACGAGCACCATCATCGTCGTCGACAGCCGGTCGACGAGCAGGACGATGTCGAACGCGTAGCCCGAGACCTCGAACCAGTGCCCGAGATCCACCGAGAGGAAGGCGTAGGGCGCCGCGACGGACGAGCCCCAGGCGACCAGCGAGGCGACGAGCGAGAGCGAGAGCGCCGACAGCACGACGCCCGACACGACGCGCTCGCTCGGCGTGCGCAGGAGGAGCAAGTAGGCGCCGAGCGCCGCGAACGCGACCGCCGGCGAGAGCACGGCGACCGCGGCGAGCTTGCCGAGGAGGACGTCAGGCAGCATGGTAAGAGATCTCCGTCTGGGACCGTGGAAGCCCGGCGCGGACGATGGCGGGCGGGATGAAGCCGCGCTTGCCCGCGTACCAGTCGACGGACCGCTGGACCGCGGGCAGCGGGTGCTCCGGCGGCGTGAACGGCGCGAAGGCGCCGCGGGTGAAGCGCTCGAACCGACCCGTCGCCGGGTCGATGCAGACGAGCTGGATCCAGCCGTTGACGACGAGCTCGCGGAGCGCCGGCTGCCGCGCGCAGATCGCCGCGGCCGTCGCCGCGCTCGCCTCCACGACGGTGAGCATGCGCACCGGCTCGTGGATCTCGATCATCTGCTTCGGCAGGCCCGTGCGCAGATCGCTCAGCGAGCCGTCCATGACCCCGAGCAGCGAGGCGAGGTTGTGCGGCAGCTTGGTCCCGGCGCCGTAGCGGAGGTTGTCGACGCGGGAGAAGTAGTACTCGAGGTTGATCCCCGCCCCGACCGGACCCGCGGAGAGCAGGACGCGCTCGAGGATCGCCCCGGTCGGGTCCTGGGTCGGGTCGTACGAGACGAGGAACGCGCGGCGGTCGAGGAACATCCCGTGGGTGAGCTCGCGGCGGCCGATCACGCAGACGGCGTTTGTCGCGTGCCCGAGCTCGGGCCGGGCCTCGCTGAGGTCCACGGCGCGCGCCTCGACGTGCGCGAGCGCCTGCTCGGGGCTCAGGCGCTCCGGCGCCGACGCGAAGCGGCGGCAGCGCTCGTGCGCGTGCCGCTTGCGCGCCTCGCCGAGGGCCTGCTCGAGCGCCTCGATCTCGCCGCGGTGCGACGCCGGCGCGAGGTGCTCGTCGTAGAAGACGATCTCCTCCGTCGTCGTGTTGTTCATCCCGCCGAGGAAGAAGGTCCCGTCCGGGATGTCGATGCCGCGGCCGCGGAGCAGCGCGCGCACCTCCTGGTCGTTGGCCATGGCGGCGAACAGCCGCGCGTTCGGGCCGCCGTGCCGGCCGCCGCACGCGCCGCAGTCGTACGCGGACTGGTGCGGGTTGTTCACGCTGGACGCTCCGTGGCCGAGCACCGCCACGAGCGGCGCGAAGCGGCGGGTGAGCCCCATGATCTCGAGCGTCGCGGCCACCCTCGCGGCCTTCTCGGCGGCCGTGAAGGGCGCCCCTCGGCCGCCCGCCGGAGCCCCCTCCTCGTGCGGGCTGTGGAGGTGGGTCGGCACCGCCGGCAGGAGGCGGCGCTCGAGGGCGCGGCGCAGCCGCGCGAACGCCCTCGGGAACAGGACGCGCCCGACGAGCGGGATCGTGGAGAGCAGCCCGAGGGTCGGCGTGAGCAGGAGGCCGCGCGAGAGGGTCCGGGTCCCGTGCCCGAGCGTGTGGACGAAGCGCGCCCAGCGCCTGCGGCGCGCCTTCCGGAGGTGGAAGGCGCCCTCCTCGCGGGGCCGCTCGACGATCTCGTGCGCGGGCTCGACGCCGACGGGGCAGAGGCTCACGTGGCCGGCGGCGTCGAGCCCGCGGAACCGGATCGGCACGCCGAAGAACCCGGCGATGCCGAGGGTCTCGTGCCGCGGGGAGAGCTCCTCGAAGTGCCTCCGGAGGCCCTCGCAGCGGTCGTCGATGCACAGCGCGAGCTGGAAACGAGGGTCCAGGACCGCGCGCTCGTACGCCGGGCGGCGCAGGTTCGCCGCGATGCCGTGCAGCACCTCGACCCGGTGGTGATGCTCGTACGCCTCGTGCAGGAGGCGCCGCCGCGTCGCCTCGTCGAACGCCTCGAGCACCTCCAGCGCCCAGACGCGCTCGGCCTGCGGGAGCGCCTCCACCTCGGCGACCGACAGCCCCGCGAGCTGCGCGAGGTGGAACAGGAGGAACGGCCGATCGCTGTCGGGCGAGCGCGGCGGCGGCCCGGCGCGCCTCGCGGCGAGCCGGGCGTGCTCGACGAGCCCCGCGAGCGGCCCCTCGAACCCGAGCCGCCGGCGCGCCACGTCGCGCAGGGCGTACCGGGCGAGGGTCAGGCGCACCGCGAGGTACTCGAGCAGCGACGCGGGCGGCGAGCCGTGCGGCCGGTCGCCCGGGGTGTGCTCGAGCCGGTGGACCATGCCGGCCCAGCCCGGCAGCTCGAGCAGGACGCGCGTCACGTAACCTTCCCAGCGGTCCTCCGCGACGCCGAGCTCGCGCAGGGCGCCGGCGACGACGGCCGCGGGCGACGCGTCCGGCCCGAGCCGGCCGAGCTCCGCGTCGAGCCCGGCGAGGTGCGCGCCGGCAGGCCTCGCCCCCTCCAGCACGAGGCTGCGAAACGCGCGGAAGAGCCCCTGCGCGCGGTCCGGCATCACCCAGTGCGCGACGCCATCGTCGAGGTAGGCGCTGAGGAGCCGGATGAAGAGCGGGTCGATGAGCTCCGCCGGATCTTCCCCCGTGAGCGCGAGCAGCAGATCGCGGTGGGATCGATCGACGCCCACGCGGTCGGCGAGCGGCACCTCGGCGGACGGCGCCGGCGGCAGCGGCACGCCGCAGCACGCGTCCCAGAGAGCGAGCGCGGCGCGGACCTCCAGGTCGTAGCCGCCCTGGGCGAGGAGGCGCACGGCGGCCTCGGGGCGCTCGACCAGCCATCGCGCCGTACCGACGAGGATCCGGCGGCGCGGCTCGGACGGGAGGTCGGGCCTCAGCCTGCGCGTCTCTCCCGCCTCGGCGATGCGCCACCGGAGCCCCGCCTCGGTGGCGGCCTGGATGGGAAAGCGCAGCGCGAGGCGCTCGATCTCGTTGCGAGACAGCGGGCCGCGGCGCTCGTCAGGCCGGTCGGCGAAGCGCTCGACGAGCGCCGCCTCGATGTCCTGGTCGTCGATCCGGCCCGACGCGATGTGCGCGCGGTACTCCGCCTCGGAGAGGTACGGCTCTGCCCCGAACAGCGCGCTCGCCGCGGCGAGCGCGTCGTGGAACGGCAGGTGCTGGAACGCGTGCAGCGTATTGTGGTGGACGAACACGCCGATGGGCCCCTGCGATGGCAGGAGGTGGCCGGCGTGCTGGAGGGCGGTGCGCAGGCGCTCTTCTGGAGCTTCACCTGCGCTGGACTTCGCACTTGGCTCGTTCATGTCAATCGTACGTCTCCTAAAGTATCGCTCCATCAAGCGCGGCGCGCACGCGCAGCTTTCGCGCACCTCGCGCAACTCGTGCACCTCGCGCAACTCGCGCACCTCGCGCACCTCGCGCACCTCGCGCACCTCGCGCACCTCGCGCACCTCGCGCGCCGTGCGGGCTCAGCGGCTCAGCGGGTCACCGGCTCACCGCGGGCGCGAAGGCCACTTTCTTCCGCGCGGAGAGCGGGTGCGACGACATCGGGCCGTGGTCGTCGAGGCCCGACAGCGAGAGCGCCCGCCCCTCGCGCTCGAGCAGCGCCTTGAGGTCGTGCAGGTTGGCCATGACCGTGTGATCGACCAGGCGGGTAGCGGCGAAGTCGATCTCGATGGCAGGGACGTCCCGGTGCCGCGCGAGCCTCCGCTTGATCGAGAGGTAATTGCTGAAGACGGCGGCCTGCTTGACGCGCAGCACGAGCCGTCCGCCCTCGACGTGCTCCTCGATCTCGGGCCGGAAGAGGCTGCGGAGCGGCGCGCCGTGGAGCACGTGGATGAACATCTCCACGGCGATCCCGGCCACGACCCCCACGAGCAGATCGGTCGCGATGGTGATCGCGGCGGTGGCGACGAAGACCACGAGCTGCTCCTTGCCGATGCGGAACGTCTTCACGAGCTCCGTGGGAGCCGCGAGGCGGGTGCCCGTGAAGGTGAGCATCGCGGCGAGCGCGGCGAGCGGGATGCGGTGGATGAGCCCCGGCGCGAACGCGACGAACAGCAGGAGGAAGGCGCCGTGGAAGAAGTTCGAGAGCCGGCTCCTCGCGCCGTAGCCGATGTTCGCGGAGCTGCGGACGATCTCCGAGATCATGGGCAGCCCGCCGAGCAGGCCCGCGACGAGGTTGCCGGCGCCGGTGGCGAGCAGGTCCCTGTCGAGGTCGGGGCGGCGCTTCTCGGGATCGAGGGAGCTGACCGCCTTCGTGGACAGCAGCGACTCGATGCTTCCCACGAGGGAGAACATCAGGACATACTTCATCGAAGCGGGCGTGGCGACCTGGCTGAAGTCCGGAAAGGCGATGGCCTGCGCCAGGTTCCCCGGCAAGGTGACGAGGAACTTCGGCCCGATCGTGTGGACCGAATCCGTCACCGACAGCGTGTACGTGTGCTCGTGCTCGAGGTCGAAGGCGAACGCGAGCGGTATCGAGGCCGCGAGCACGAGGAGCGGCGCGGGGACCTTCTGCATCCACCGCGTCCTCCTGGCCACCGCCGGATAGCCGAACAGGAGGACGAGCGACAGGACGCCTATCAGGGCGATCTCGGGGTTCATCCGCAGGACGCTCGCCGGGATCTCCAGGAGCAGGTGGAGCGGCGCCTTGGACGTCGGGGTGACGCCGAGGAGCGTGTGGACCTGCTTCGAGCAGATGATGATCCCGATGGCCGCGAGCATGCCGTGCACCACCGAGGAGGGGAAGAAGTCGCCGAGGGTGCCGGCGCGCGCGAGCGCGAAGGCGATCTGCGCCGCGGCGGCGACGACGATGCAGGCGAGCGCGCGGCGGTAGCCTGTCGCGTTGTCCCCGCCGCCGAGCTCCTGCACCGCGCCGAGCGCGATGACGATGAGCCCCGCCGCCGGGCCCTTGATGGTGAGGGGCGCGCTGCCGAGCCAGGTGGCGATGACGCCGCCGACGACGGCGGTAAGCACACCTGCGATGGGGGGGAATCCGCTCGCCATGGCGATGCCGAGGGAGAGCGGGAGAGCGATCAAGAAGACGAGGAACCCTGAGACGAGATCGGACTTCCACGTCGATGGAGCCGGCGCTGTAGGTGCTGGCTCTGGTGGGTCCGGGATGTTTGGCTTGGGCATGGCAGTAGTCGTTCTTCGGCAGGACGTGAGTCCCGCCACCTCCGCCCGACCGCTAGGAGACCGAGTGATTGCTTTCCAGCCCCCGGCTCACACAATGTTTCAAAAAGTTTTCGCAAACACCGACACTGCATTATTCCGCCATGAGCGCATCAACGAGCGGCCCGGTCGCTGCTCGACCGCGGTGCCCGCCTCGTGTCCTGCGATGTCCGACGGTACGGCGCGGCGCCTGGGTGAGGCCGTTCGCGCGCGTCGCGGAGCTCGTCGCTCCGGCGGCGGCTCTTCAGAGCAGCCGCACGAGGAGCTGCGCCGCCACGATCTTCACCAGCGTCGCCACCGGGTAGACCGACGCGTACCCCGTGTTCGGCGCGTCGCTGCGCGCCTGCTCCAGGCTGAAGGCGAGCACCGCGGGCTGCGTCTGGATGCCGGCGAGCATGCCGGTGAGGGTCCCCATCGGGATCCGGAGCAGCCGGTGGCCGACGAGCAGCGTGCCGAACGCGACGACCGCGGTGATGACCGCGCCGCTCCCGATCAGCGCCGCGGCGCCGCCTTGCTGCAGGGTGTGCGCGAACGAGTACCCCGAGCGGGTGCCGACGCCGGCCAGGAACATGACCACGCCGAGCTGCCGGACAGCGCCATCCTCGCGTCTCTCCCCGCCTCGCGCGCGGGCCCCTGGGCTCTCGTGGGGAGGACGAGATCTCGAAACGCAGAGGACACGGCGAGACTCGGTAGAGCGAGAGCGAGAATGCCTTGAAGGAGGGATCGCCGAGCCGCGGACGAGCCCGCTCGGCGCGGTAGCGGCGCCCCGCGGCGCTGCTACCCTGCGCGACGAGCGGCCCATGTCCACGAGCCCCGTCGAGCGCGCGCTCGCCTATCACACGCGCACGAAGCATCATCTGAGGCGCTATGCGCGCGGCCCGGGCGCCATGGACTGGAGCACGCAGCCGGATCCGTTCCGCACCTTCGAGGGCGCCCCGGTCGTCCCGTTGCCGCTCCGCGCCGGCGGGCTCGCCGCGGCGTACCGGGATCTCTACCGCCCCGGCGCGATCCCGCCGGCCGCGGTCGAGCTCGACTCCATCGCGGCCCTCTTCGAGCTCTCGCTCGGCCTCTCCGCCTGGAAGGAATACCGCGGCTCGCGCTGGGCGCTCCGCTGCAACCCCTCGAGCGGGAATCTCCACCCGACCGAGGGATACCTCCTCTCGGCCGGCGCGCCCGGGCTGCCGGCGGGCCTCTATCATTACGTGAGCCGCGATCACGCGCTCGAGCGCCGATGCGCGCTGGGCGCCGGCCCTGCCCGCGCGCTCGCGGGGCTCCTCCCGGCCGGCGGCTTCCTCGTCGGGCTGAGCTCCGTCCACTGGCGCGAGGCGTGGAAGTACGGCGAGCGGGCGTTCCGCTACTGCCAGCACGACGCCGGTCACGCCATCGCGGCCGTCCGCTATGCCGCGGCCGCGCTCGGCTGGTCCGCCGTGCTGCTCGGCGACCTCGGCGACGGCGAGCTGTCCGCGCTGCTCGGCCTCGATCGGGCCGCGGACTTCGCGGGCGTCGCGGCGGCGGATCGCGAGCACCCCGACGCCGCGCTGCTCGTCGTGCCCGCCGCGCCGCTCGCCCGGGAGGCGGCGCTCGCCGCGGCCCGCGCGGCGGCCGCGCGCGCGGCCGAGCTGACCCGCCTCACCGGCGAGGGCGCGTGGGCGGGGCGGGCGAACGCGCTGAGCCCGAGCCACGTCGACTGGGAGGTCATCGACGACGTCGCCGGCGCCACCTGGAAGGCCCACGCCGAGGAGCCGGCCGCCCCCCTGGAGAGCGGCCTGCCCCCGCTGTCGGACCACGGCGGCGGCGGCGCGCTCGCGTCGGAGATCCTCCGGACGCGGCGGAGCGCCACGGCGTACGACGGCCGCACGTCGATCGGCGCCGAGGCGTTCTACGCCATGCTCGACCACCTCCTCCCCCGCCCCGGCGTGCCCCCGTGGGACGCGCTCCCGTGGGCGCCGCTCGTGCACGCGGTCGTCTTCGTGCACCGCGTCCGCGGCCTCGACCCGGGCCTCTACGCGCTCGAGCGGTCGGAGGCCGCGCACGAGCGGCTGAAGGCCGCCCTCGCGCACCCGTTCGCGTGGGAGAAGCCGCCCGGGTGTCCGGATCACCTGCGGCTCTATCGCCTCTCCGAGGCCGATCTGCGGAGCGCGGCGCAGATCGTGAGCTGTCATCAGGAGATCGCCGCCGACGGCGCGTTCAGCCTCGGGATGGTCGCCGACCTCGGCGCCACGCTCCGGGAGCGCGGCGCGCCGTGGTACCGGCGGCTCTTCTGGGAGGCCGGCGTCCTCGGCCACGCGCTGTACCTCGAGGCCGAGGCCGCGCGGGACAGCGGCGGCCGCGTGCGGGCGACCGGCATCGGCTGCTACTTCGACGACGTGTTCCACGAGCTGTGCGGCATCGCCGGCGGCGACGTGCAGAGCCTCTATCACTTCACCGTCGGCGGCCCCGTCGAGGACACGCGGCTGATGACGCTCGCGCCCTACGAGCACCTCGAGCGCGCACGGCCCGCCGCGCCTCCGCCTCCGGCGCGCGGCCCCCGCGGGAGCGGCCCCGAGGCGCCCTGAGCCGCCGCCGCCGGCGACCGCCGACAGGCACGCGCCTCGCATGATCGCGACCGATCTCGGGTCGCCGCGGCGCCCCGCCGGCGTACCGCAGCGCGGCCAAATAACGTCCTCACAACAAATCGCAAACCGGCTTCGAATTCATGATGCCCGCTCGGCCGTATCACCACAGAGCTCCGTCGACGCCGCGACCCAGACGGCCAGATCGCAAGCGGCTTCGCCGCGCGCAGCGCGTGCGCCGCGCGCAGCGCGTGCGCCGCGCGCAACACGTGAGCCACGCGCAACGCGTGTTGTGCGCGCAGCGCGCACAGCCCACGCGACCCACCCGACCCACCCGACCAACGACGGCAAGACCCGCCGCGGTCATCGGGCCTGCGTCGCGGGCCGGGGGCGTTGACAAGGATATCGGTCTTTGCTCCCATAGCGAGTTCCTTCGGAGCGGCGCGCGCGTCTGAGGACGGCCGGGGACATGGTGGGCACGGGTCAAGACAGCTCGGACGCGGAGCCGACCCAGACGGCGATCATGGGCAAGTACCGCCCGATCGCGAAGCTCGGCCGGGGCGGGATGGGCGACGTGTTCCTGGCGATCGCGCGGGGGCCGGGGTCGTTCAACAAGCTCGTCGTCGTCAAGCGCCACCGCGGCGTGGGCGGCGACGGCGAGAAGATCGTCACCATGTTCCTCGACGAGGCGAAGCTGTCGGCGCGCCTCAACCACCCGAACATCGTCCAGACCTACGAGGTCGGCGTGGACGAGGCCGGCTACTTCACCGTGATGGAGTATCTGGAGGGCCAGCCGCTCAACGCGATCATGAGGGCGGTGGCCCAGGGGGAGCCGGGTGCGGACGGCTTCGCGCGCGGCGTCTGGGTCCGGATCGTGGCCGACGTGCTGGGCGGCCTCCACTACGCGCACGAGCTCTGCGATTACGACGGCACGCCGCTCGGCATCGTTCACCGCGACGTCTCCCCGCACAACATCTTCGTCACGTACGACGGCGCGGTGAAGCTGCTCGACTTCGGCATCGCCAAGGCGTCGATCAACACGGACCTCACCGAGACCGGGAAGCTGAAGGGCAAGACGTCCTACATGGCGCCCGAGCAGGCGGCCGACAGCGCGGGGATCGACCGGCGGGCCGACGTCTTCGTGGCCGGGATCGTGCTCTGGGAGCTCCTCACGCGGGAGCGGCTCTTCGGCGGCGACGCCGTGAGCGCGCTCTGGAAGCTCGCGGCCGTGGACGAGATCCAGCGGCCCTCGCTCGTCCACCCGGACATCCCGCCGGCGCTCGACGCAATCGTCGCGCGGGCGCTGGAGCGCGACCCGGCGAAGCGGTACGCGACCGCGCAGGAGATGCGCGCGGCGCTCGAGGACTACCTGCGCGGGTCCGGCGAGGACGTGCGGTCCGACGAGATCGGCGCGCGGATGCTGGCCGTGTTCGCGGAGCGCCGCGCCAGCATGCAGCGGCAGATCAAGGCGTACATCGAGCAGGGCGCGGGCCGCCCGAGCGTGATCCTGGAGCCCCGCCTGTCCCGCCCGAGCGCGATCGAGGGCTCGGACGGGCGGCGCCTCCAGGCCCTGACCCCCCTCGATGAGGAGATCGGCCAGCGGACGGCGGGGCCGCCGGGCCCCGTGCGCGCCACGTCCGACTCGACGAGCCTGAAGCCGGCCCTCCGCGCGGCCGGCACGCCGCAGCAGCGCAGCTACCTCATCGGGGCGCTCGGCGTGGCCGCCCTGATCGCGGCGCTGGCGATCTCCGTGCGCCGACCGGACAGGCAGGCGCGCTCCGTCGCCCCTGGGGCCGCCGCGCTCGCCGGGTCCGCCGCCGCCGCGGGCGCCCGCTGCACGGGGACGCTCCGCGTCCGGATCACGACGGGCGCCACCGGAATGGCGACCGACATCGCGCCGCCGTACAGCTACGGAGTCTACGACTACCTGCGTCACCTCAACGACAGCCATGGGGGGATCCGCGGCTGTCCCATCGACGTCGACATGAGGGACGCGCAGTACGACCCGGCGAGGACGGAGGAGGTCATCGCGGCGTGGCGGCGGGAGCCCGCGTGGAGCGAGGTCTCCACGCTGTTCATCTTCGGCACCGGGCCGACCACGCGCGTCGCGCCGAAGCTCGCGGAGGAGAAGAAGCTCATCATCCCTGGTTCGTACGCCGGCTCGCTCGCCACGCCGGTGCCGATCTCGGCGGACGTGCCCTACGCCGAGTTCAACGCCCTCGGACAGAGCATCTCGGCGACAGAGCACAAGACGAGCCCGGGCTATCCGTACATCTTCTTCCCGGCCACGGACTATTCGACCGCGATCCGCATCGGGGTGAAGGCGGCCTGGAAGATCGCGCCCGGGCGCATCGCGATGGTGCACGACACGATCGACCGGTGTCTTTACTGCGTCGATCCGCTGGCGGCGGGCAAATCATACGTGGAGCACCTGCCCGGCATGCTGCTCGGCGAGGATCTCGTCGTGCCGCAGACGTCTTCCCTCGAGGACGAGGGGCTCATCGTCGAGGCGGTGACCCGCTATGTGAAGCGAGAGATCGAGAAGAGGCGGGCGGACCCGTCCTATGTCCCGACGAGCTGGTTCTGGGCGGGCAACAGCGTCGTCTCGTCGTCCTTCGTCGGCAAGGGCGCCGCCGCCGCGCAGAGGCTCATCGATCAGGCGTTCCCAGGGCAGGCGTTCCCGCGGAGGGACCGCTGGCAGCTGCGGGTGATGGCGAACAACTGGGGAATCGGCGAGCGGACGCTGTCGATCTGCGGGGCCGACTGCGCCGGCATCTTCTACGGGCTGTTCCCGGTCCCGATCTACGGCGACACGCAGCACTCGAGCGGGATGGCGGAGATGCTGCGGATCCACCGGGTGTACCGGGAGAAGGACGATCACCCGCTCGACCGGTATCAGGACCAGTTCTATGTCCAGGGCCACGCGGCGGCGCTCATGTGGCGCGAGGCCGTCGAGCGGGCGGTCGACGCGGGGCGGGAGCGGCCGACGGGAGAGGACCTGAAGAACGCGCTGGAGTCGTTCCAGAACGTGGTGCTCGACGGGATGACGGCGGGGCCGATCTCGTTCAGCCCGACGGACCATCGGCCTCAGGCGAACGAGTCGGTGTATACGATCCGCGCGAGCGGGGACGCGGGGGGCGTGGCGTTCAGGTTCGTGGATCATTATTCCATCGAGCTCGACCCGAAGTGGCTCGGGTACTGACGCCGTCCCCCGTCCCGCGAGGCTTGCTGTGGACGAAGCTCCACGGTGTCCTGTCCGCCGCGGCCATCGCTTTCTCTTGACAGCCAAGGCGCTGAGACCGCTAT
The DNA here is from genome assembly GCF_051526825.1 of Sorangium sp. So ce185. Lineage (NCBI taxonomy): Bacteria > Pseudomonadati > Myxococcota > Polyangiales > Polyangiaceae > Sorangium > Sorangium sp. So ce185. The sequence goes on from NZ_CP150316.1 coordinate 7,010,548, forward strand.
CGTCGAGCGTGCGTTCAGCCTCCTTCTTGCGCCGCCTCGCCCCTGTCTTGCTCGCCGCGCCGCTCGGATGCCATGGCGCCGATGAGCCACGAAGTCGCGCCAGGGAGCACGGCATCGAGGCGGCAGCCGCCGCGCTCACGGCGCCACGCTGGGACGTCGCGCCGCCGATGAACGTCGCCCGGAGCAGGCACACGGCGACACGGCTGCTCGACGGGAAGGTCCTCGTGGCCGGTGGAGCGAGCGCCACGGCCGAGGTGTACGACCCTGACACGAATACATGGACGCTCGTCGCGTCGATGAGCACGCCGCACACGGGGCATACCGCGACGCTCCTTCCGGACGGCAGGGTCGTCGTGGCCGGCGGCATGACCGAAGCCGTGGAGATCTACGACCCTGCCACGGACACATGGACGCTCGCCGCGCCGCTCCTCACGCCGCGCGAGCGCCACACCGCGACGCTCCTGCCCGACGGCCGGATCCTCGTGGCCGCCGGCGAGCTCGAAGAGTGGATGATAAGGACGAGCGAGATCTACGATCCCGCCTCGGATACGTGGACCGACGCGGGGTCGATGGCGCAGGCGCGCTCCTCCCACGCGGCCGCGCTCTTGCCGGACGGCGACGTCCTCGTGGTGGCCGGGGTGGGCCCCTCCGGCGACCCCATCGGCAGCGCGGAGCGCTACGATCCGGCCACGGGCACGTGGACGGCCGCGGGCTCGATCCAGAACCGCAGAGGCCACACCGCGACGCTCCTCGGGAATGGCAAGGTGCTCGTCGCCGGCGGCTACACCGACTACGGCGGTGAAGGGTTCTCCTCCACGAACCGCAGCGCGGCGCTCTACGATCCGGCGAGCAACACCTGGACGACCGCGGCGCCGCTGAACGTCGCCCGCGACAGTCACACGGCCACGCCGCTCGCCGATGGGCGGGTGCTCGTCGCCGGCGGCGGCGCGATCGCGGAGGTCTACGATCCGGCGAGCGGGACGTGGTCGCTCGGCAAGTACCTGAACACGGACCGGAGCGGCCACACCGCCACGGCGCTCGCGGGCGGGCGGGTGCTCGTGGCCGGCGGCGGGAGCGCGAGCGTCGAGGTGCTCGCGCTCGCGGCCCCGGGCGCTCCTTGCCTCTTCGCGGGCGAATGCGCGAGCGGCTTCTGCGTCGATGGCGTCTGCTGCGACACCGCGTGTGACGGGGGCTCGTGCGACGCGTGCGCGGTGGACGCGGGCGCGTCGGCGGACGGCACCTGCACGCCGCTGAGCGGTGCCGTGTGCGGCAGCGCCGACGGTTGCACGGCGAACGGCGTCTGCCAGGCGGGCGCTTGCGTCGGCGATGTGCCGGTCGGCTGCCAGCCCGCGTGGACGCCGGCCGGGAACATGCCCGTGCCGCGGCACGACGGCACGTGGGCCGAGCTCGCCGATGGCCGCGTGCTCGTGGCCGGCGGGTACGACAACGACTGGAACGATACCCTGTCCGCGAATCTCTACGATCCGGCGACGAACGCCTGGAGCGACGTCGCGCCGCTCTCGCGCGCGCGCCGCAAGCCCGCGTCGATCCGGGTCTCGACCGGCGAGATCCTCGTCGTGGGCGGCGATTCGCCGTCCACGGCCGAGGCCTACGATCCGGCGAGCGACACGTGGTCGCTCACCGGCGCCATGGTCGCGCACCACGATCCGAGCGTCGCTCTCCTGCGGCTCCCGGACGATCGTATCCTCGCCGTGGGCGGCGGGACGGCGGTCGCCGAGGTTTACGATCCGGCGACGCGATCCTGGGCCGCGACGGGCTCGCTCGGCGTCTCGCGCTCGAGGCATTCGGCGGTCCTCTTGCACAGCGGGAAGGTGCTGGTGAGCGGCGGCGCCGGCAACCCGGCGACGGCGGAGCTTTACGACCCGGCCACGGGGACGTTCTCCCCGGCCGGGACGCTGACCTTCGCGCATTCCGGGCACAAGGCGACGAGGCTGCTCGACGGCAGCGTGCTCGTGGTGAGCGGCGACGGCGCCGATCGGTATGACCCGGCCACGAATACCTGGACGCCCACGCGAGCGTTGCTCATGCCGCCCGCCGATTTCACGGCGACGCTGCTCGCCGAGGGTCGGGTGCTGGTCACGGGCGCGGCGAGGGTCCCGCACGCGCAGGTGTACGATCCGGCGACGAACGACTGGTTTGTGACTGGGCCCCTGGACGTCGCGCGCCGGCGTCACACGGCCACGCTGCTCGGGAACGGAATGGTGCTCATCGCGGGCGGCAAGGAATGGACCGGCGGCAACGAGTGCACCCTCCGCAGCGCCGCGGTGTACGACCCCGCGAGGAATGATTGGTCGGCGGTGCAGAACATGAGCAGGCTGCGCGACGCTCCGTCGTCCGTGCTGCTCGATGGCAATCGCGTCCTGGTCTTCGGGGGGTTACTGGCGGGGTGTTCGTCCGGAGACGGCGACCCCGAGGCGCATGGAAGCGCGGAGATTTACGAGGGCGGCATCACGCCGGAGGGCAGCGGCGGAAGCGGCGCCGCGGGCGGCTCCGGGGGAATGGGCGGCGCAGGCGGCTCTGGTGGATTGGGCGGCGCAGGCGGCTCTGGTGGATTGGGCGGCGCAGGCGGCTCTGGTGGATTGGGCGGCGCAGGCGGCTCCGGTGGATTGGGCGGCGCAGGCGGTTCCGGTGGATTGGCCGGCTCCGGCGGTCAGGGCGGTTCCGGCGGTCAGAGCGGCTCCAGCGGAAGCGGCGGCGCGGGCGGCTCCGGGGGAATAGGCGGCGCGGGCGGCATGGGCGAGGCCGGCGGCGGCACCGGCGGCATGGCCGGCTCCGTCGGTCAGGGCGGTATGGCGAGCGTGAGTGGCTCCGGCGGCTCCGGCGGCAGCGAGGAGCCGGACGGCGGCTGCCGGGCCGCCGCCGGCTCCGCGGAGAACAGCGGGCGCGGGTTCGCGGCGCTCGTGGCCCTGAGCGCCCTCTTCGCGCGCCGCCGCAGGCGCTGAAACGCAGCAGGCCCGCAGTCTCGTCGCGCCAGCGCTGGAGCTCCCAGTCGAGCGCGAGGCGCAGCACGCCAGAGCTCGATGTTCCGCCGCGCGAAGGGACAGCTGCGCGCTCAGGAGAGCGCGCTGACCATGACGTAATAGCCGTCGGGATCGCGGAGGGCGAACTCGCGGGTCCCGGTGGCGGGATTCGTCTGGGGCTCCTCCTCGAGCTGACTCACGAGGGCCCTGGCGCGCGACAGCGCCTCGTCGAAATCATCCACCCGGAAGAACAGCAATAGCCCATTGCCAGGCTCCGCGCGTTCGGGACTGACCAGCGTCGGGTGCTCGTGGGATCCCCACTTGTGAAGGCAGAGCAGCACCGTCCCGTCGGTGTCGAGGATTTGGCCGAAATAGTCATGAGCAGGCGACGACTCCGGCTGACCGAAGAGCGTTCGATACCAGTTGAAGCTGCGAGCCACATCAGCGACCCCAATGATTGTCCACGTGCGCTTCACGGGCTCCTCCTATGGCGTGACGCCGCGCCAGTCTACCGCCGCGGAAAGCGCGGTCGGCAGAAGCGGCTTGCCGGGCCGGCTGCGTTCCGCAGCGCGTCCTGAGCACCCTGCGGGTTCGTAACATACCGTCGACGCTCCCGCCGAGACAACGGCCAAGCTGCCGGCCGCGACCGAGGCCGCCCTCCTCGAGATCGCGCTCGGCTTCCCGGCGTCGGGCCGCGCGTCCCCGGCGCGGCCGCTTCTCCGCCCCGGGCCCTCGGTCCGCCTCTGGACCTGCCGCGGTGACCGAAGGGGCGATCAGCCCCGGAGAGATGATCCGCTACGTCGGCCCGGAGATCCGCCAGAAGCCGACCCTCGCGCTCCCCCACAGGTCCGGGCCGACCGGGCCCTTGCCCCAGAAATGATCGTCGTAGTTCGGGAGCGTCCAGCCCGCGCCGTAGACCCCCATGATCGCGTAGATCACCTTGTCGTCGGGCTGGACCTCGATCGCCGTCGTCGCCCACGCCTGCCGGAGCGGCGCCGGGCTCGTGTCGTCGAGCAGGCGGCTCGCGAACATCGACCCCTCGTTCGTGTCGTCGAACGACTCGGTCGCATATCCGAGCAGGAGGTGCAGGCCGTCGAACGCGTTCGACCACCGGAGACGCCAGGCGCCCGCGTCGTCCTGGAGCGGGCCGCAGGCGGCGACCACCATCCACTCCAGGTTGGAGTTGCCCCAGTGAGCGTCGCTGAAGTGAAGGATCCGATCGCTCATGGCGCTGCAGAACATGAACCCGACGCCGTTCGCGTGCCCCGTGTAGAACGTGAGATCGACCGAGTCCGCGTACGACGCGTCCTGGCCGCCCATCGCCGGGTCCTTGAAATCGACCTCCCACGCGCGGAGCTCACCCCAGTTGAAGCGGTGCTCGACGCCCCCCTCCTGGAAGCTCTTCAGGAGACCATCGACGTTCGCCGCCGAATGATCGAGGCCGCCGCAGCGCCCGACCCACTCGGCGCCAACCACGGCGCCGCCCTCGTTCGCCGACGGCGCCGCGGGCGCGCTCGGCGCCGCGGGCGCGCTCGGCGCCACGGGCGCGCTCGGCGCCACGGGCGCCGCAGCGCGCGCGAACGGGAGCTGCCGCGCCGCCGTCGCGACCAGGCCGTCGGCGTCCGTGACGTAGAGGGTGAGCGTCTCCGTCTCGCCGCGAAGCGCGGGGCCGTCCAGCGAGATCCGCACCGCCGCCCCGTCGGCGCGGTCAGGAGCGAACGACCGCGCCGAGGTTACCCACCTGTACGTGTACGGCGCAGTACCCCCGGTGACGCTCGCCTCCGCAGAGAGGGTCTCGCCGTCCTCGCGCACCGTGATCGCCGCCCTCGGAACGTCGATGACGGCCGGGACGATCACCTTGCGGACGTCCACCACCTCGGCGCCGAAACGCCGCCTGCCGCTGCACACGTAATGAGGGAGGATCCGGCGCACCTCGCGGGAGAGCGGCGGCGCGTAATAGACGAGCTCCGGCTCGGCCGCGACGATCGCGCCGCCGCCGAGCGCGCGGGCGCACAGCGCGGGGGCCTCGGCGGCCGGGACGATCGCGACGTCCTCGCCGCGCGCGAGGTCGCGCCGCGCATAGACGAGGTGGGTCACGGCGCCCTCGGCGTCGAACGTCACCCGGACCTTGGCGCCAGGGCCGATCAGCCGGAGCCCCTCGAGCGCGTCGCGAAAGCTCACCTGCGTGTCGAGGGCGGCCCGCGCCACGTAGCGCCCCTGGGCGTCGCTCGACTCGAAGAGCGAGTGGCCGACGGCGACGTCGCGCCCGAAGGGCAGGCGCGCGCCTTCCAGCGCGGCCCACGCCCGCGCCGCGGCGTCCGTCTCCGGGAGGACGCGGAGCGCCGCGAGCGCCTCGATATCCAGGGCGTCGTCGCCCCTCTCGGTGGCGAAGCCGCGCTCGTCGCGGAACCCGGGCGCGGGCGGGTAGGCCTTCCTCGTCGGCAAGCGCTGGAACCTCGCCCGGTCGAGGTAGCGAATCGCCCCGTCGGCCCCGAGCGCGGCGCCGCCCCAGAGGCCCTCCGCCGCGAGCCCGAGCGCGCCGGCGAGCGCGGACGCCCGCGCGACATCGGCGCTCCGGCCGATCACGCGGTACGCGGGCAGGGAGCTCGCCCACCGGGACAAAGGCGCCGTGCCGGACGCACCGAGATCGGCGCTCTCCGGGAGATCCTCGCGGGCGTCGCGGCCGCTGCACCCCGCGACGCCGAGACCCATGACGAGAACGATGCCCAACACCCCACCCGGTGATCTCTTCACGAAAGTCCCCCTTTCCCTTCGGTTGCGGCGAGGGTCGGCGCGCAACTCCGGAGGAATCGATCTCGCAGGAAGCCCGCGCGCGGCCCCCCCGGCCCGCGACGCGGGCCCCACGCATTGCAGGACCCAAGCCACGGGGGCGGCGTCGATGAGCGGCGCGCGGCGCCGCCGGTTCGCGGCGTTTCGGCCGAGATTGACCGGATCGCGCGCGGCTCCTAGGCTGCCGCGCATTCCATGACAGCGCACACGAAGGACGGAGAGAGCGCGCCCCGCCCCGGCGATCGAACACTCGAAGGGACGGCGGACCCCGGCGCGCGCCTGTTCCTCGACTTCCTCTCCTCGCTCCGCCCCCGCGTCGAGGCCGCGCTCGAGCAGCGCTGGTGCGCCGCGGCGGGCCACGCGCAGCGCTACGGCCGCGAGGTCTCGGCGATGATCGCCGAGGCGAGGAGCCTGACCCTGCGCGGCGGCAAGCGGTTCCGCGCGGCCCTGCTCGTCGCCGCCTACCAGGGCGTCGCGCCGGACGCGCCGCTCGAGCCCGCGATCGACGCCGGCGTCGCGCTCGAGCTGCTCCAGACCTACCTGCTCATCCAGGACGACTGGATCGACGGCGACACCGTCCGCCGGGGGGACCGCACCGCGCACGTCGCGCTGACCGAGGTGCTCGGCGATGCGCACCTCGGGGCCTCGTCGGCGATCCTCGCGGGCGACTTCACGTGGAGCCTCGCGCTCGGCGCGCTCGCGGGCGCCGGGGCGCCGCCGGAGAGGACGCTCGCGGCCGTGCGGCTGTTCTGCGCGATGCACGAGGACGTCGTGATCGGGCAGCACCTCGACGTGGTCGGGCGGGCCGAGGACGTCGAGCAGATGCACGCGCTCAAGACCGGCAGCTACACGGTGCGCGGCCCGCTCGCGCTCGGCGCCACGCTCGCCGGCGCCCCGGCCGAGACCGTGGCGGCGCTCGAGCGGTTCGCGGCGCCGGTGGGCGTCGCCTTCCAGCTGCGCGACGACCTGCTCGGCACCTTCGGGAGCGCCGCCTCGACCGGCAAGCCGGTCGGCAACGACCTGCGCGCCGGCAAGCGCACGGCGGTGCTCGCGGCCGCCGAGGGGCGCCTCGACGCCGAGGGCCGGAGCGCCGTCGAGCGCGCGCTCGGCCGCAAGGACGCGAGCGACGACGACGTGGCCGCCGCGACGCGGGCCCTCGAGGCGTGCGGCGCGCGGCGCGCGGTCGAGGAGCGGCTCGACGCCCTGTGCGGCGAGGCCGAGGCCCTCGGGCGGTCGCTGCCGGTGAGCGCGCCGGCGCGGCAGATCCTGTGCGGCGCCGCGAGCGCGCTCCGGTGGACGGGCGCATGATCGAGGCGCTCGGCCAGGCGTCCGGCAAGGTCATCCTGCTCGGCGAGCACGCGGTCGTGTACGGCGCGCCCGCGCTCGCCGCCGGCATCGAGCGCGGCGCCCGCGCGCGCGCGACGCGCGCTCCGGAGGGCGCGCGGGCGAGCGCGCTCCTGCTGGGCGGCCGCGAGCACGGCGCCGCGCCGGCCGAGGGGGACGTCGCGCAGGCGTTCGCGGCGCTCCTCGAGGCGCTCCCCGGCGCCGGCCCGGTGCGCGTCGAGGCGGAGAGCGATCTGCCGCCCGGCGGCGGCCTCGGGAGCTCGGCGGCGCTCGGGGTCGCGATCGCCCGGGCGGTCGCCGCGCTCGCGCGCGCGTCGGCTGCGGACATCGCGTCGACCGAGGCCGGCGCGCCGGCCGCCGCGCCGGGCGCCCTCACCGCCGCCGCCGAGGTCGCCGCGGCGGCCGCCTGGGAGCGCGTGTTCCACGGCAACCCGTCGGGCATCGACACGGCCGCCGCCGCGCGCGGCGGGTGCTTCCGCTTCACCCGGGCGCACGGCGCGACCCCCCTCGCCCCGCGCGACGACCTCTGGCTGTGCGTCGGCTCCACGGGGGTGCCGTCGTCCACGCGCAGCATGGTCGAGCTCGTGGCGAAGCTCTTCGAGCGCAAGCCCACCGTGGCCGAGACCTCCATCGCCGGCATCGCCGCGCTCGTCGAGAACGCGGCCCTCGCCATCGAGGCGGGCGACGCGATCGCGCTCGGCCGGCTCATGGACCTGAACCAGATGCTCCTCGCCGGGATGTTCGTCTCGACCGAGGCGATCGAGACCCTGTGCAAGCTCGCGCGCGAGGCCGGCGCGCTCGGCGCCAAGCTCACCGGCGCCGGCGGCGGCGGCTCGGTCATCGCGCTGCTCCCGCCCCCTCCGCCGGGCGGCGCGGCGGCGACGTCCAACGGCGCGGCGGGCCGCGTGCTCGCCGCCTGGCGCGACGCGGGGTACAGCGGCTTCGTGACCCGCGTGAAGGCAGGCGCCGCCACGGCGGCGCCGGAGGATCAAGCATGAGCGCCGTGAGCCGGGCGACCGCGATCGCCCATCCGAACATCGCCCTCGCGAAGTACTGGGGCAAGCGGGCCGACGGGCACAACCTCCCCGCCGTGCCGAGCCTCTCGGTGACGCTCGCCGGGATGGCCACGACGACCGAGGTCGCCTTCGATCCGTCGCTCGATCGCGACGAGCTCCACCTCGGCGGCGCGGCCGTGCCGCCGGACGCGGAGGCCGCGCGCCGGGTCGCCGGGCTCCTCGACCGGGTCCGCGCCGCCTCGGGCCGGCGCGAGCGCGCCCGCGTGGTCAGCCGCAACGACTTCCCCACCGCGGCGGGGCTCGCCTCGAGCGCGTCGGCGTTCGCCGCGCTCGCGCTCGCCGCGAGCGCCGCCGCGGGCCTGCCCACCGCGCCCGCCGCCGTGAGCGACCTCGCCCGGAGGACGTCGGTCTCCGCCGCGCGCTCCGCGTTCGGCGGCTTCGTCGAGCTCCGCGCCGGGCGCCCCGGCGACGAGGCGCTCGCGGCGACCCCGCTCGCGCCGGAGGACCACTGGCCGCTCGCGGTCGTGATCGCCGTGACGCGCGAGGGCCCGAAGGACGTGGGCTCCAGCGACGGCATGCGGCACACCGCGGCGACGAGCCCGTACTTCCCCGCCTGGGTGGACGCCGCGCCGTCGCTCTTCGCCGCGGTCCGCGCGGCGGTCCTCGCCCGCGATCTCGCGGCGCTCGGCGTCGCGGCCGAGGCGAGCGCCCTGTGCATGCACGCCTCGAGCATCGCCGCCTCGCCGGGCCTGCTCTACTGGACCGGCACCACCGTCGAGGTGATCGCCGCGGTGCGGAGGCTCCGCGCCCAGGGCACGCCGGCGTTCTTCACCATCGACGCCGGCCCGCACGTGAAGGTCTTCACGGCGCCCGAGGCGCAGCCCGCCGTGGAGAAGGCGCTGCTCGCCGTCCCCGGCGTCCTCCGCACCATCTCGGCCGCCCCCGGCGGCGGAGCCCACCTCGCGTCCGGGGGCGCGGGCGCGTGATCGTCCGGGCGCCTGGCAAGCTGGTCCTCTCGGGCGCGTACGCCGTGCTCGAGGGCGCGCCCGCGCTCGTGGCCGCGGTCGATCGGTACGTCGTCGCCGATCCGGCGCGCCAGGCCGACCTCGTCACCGAGGAGGTCCAGGCGGCGATCGACGCGGGCGCGCTCGACAGGGCGGCGTGGTTCGACGCGTCCGCGCTCCGGTCGGCGGCGCCGGATCCCACGGCGGGCGCGCCGGCCGGGGCGGGCGCGCCGCCGCGCGAGGCGAGCCGCAAGCTCGGCCTCGGCTCGAGCGCCGCCATCCTCGTGGCGACGCTCGCGGCGCGCGCCGCGGCGGCCGCGCCGACCATGGCGGCGGCCGCGGCCGCGGCGGCGTCGGCCGGCCGGCCGATGCCCGCGTGGGACGCCCGCGCGCTCTTCCTCGCCGCGCTCGCCGCGCACCGGCGGGCGCAGGGCGGGGGCAGCGGCGTCGACGTCGCGGCGAGCGTCTACGGCGGCGTCCTCTGCTGCCGGCTCGGCCCGGACGGCGCGCTCGCCGTGACGTCGCACGCGCTGCCGGGCGGGCTCGCGATCGAGGTCTACGCCAGCGACGCCTCGGCGCGCACGAGCGCCATGCTGGAGCGCGTGCGCGCGCTCGCCGCCCGCGACCCGGGGGCGCACGGCGCCCTGCTCGGCGCGGCCGCCGAGGGCGCGCGCGCGGCCGTCGCCGCCGCGGACGCCCGCGCCTTCGTGGCCGCGCTGGATCGCCAGATCGACGCGCTCGCGGAGCTCGGCGACCGCGCGGGCGCGCCGATCGTCACCCCTGCCCTCGCGCGCCTCCGCCCCGCCGCGGCCGCCGAGGGCGCCGCGCTCGCGCCGAGCGGCGCCGGCGGCGGCGACGTCTCCCTCTTCGTCGGCGGCGCGCCGCCCTCGGCGGCATGGCGCGCCGCGGCGGCCGCGGCCGGCCTCGAGCGTGTGCCCATGTCGCTCGGCGCCCCCGGCGTCCACGTGCTGGACGCAGCCCGCCCGCCGCACGCCTGAGCGCGCCCCCTCCCCGATCGTGCGCCGCTCGGTGCCGCGGCGCTTGGCACGGAGCCCGCTCTGCTCGCTCCGGGATCGACGGCGGCGCTGCGCTCCGGCGACGCACCGCGGACCCTCCACGAGGCCTTCGAATGCGAAGAACGAGACAGGCATGAAAACCCTGGAGCTCGCGATGCCGCAGCGCCGCCAGAAAAGCATGACTTTTCATGGTGTTACCGCGCGGGCGTCCGATGAGCGCGGCGGGCGTCGGGTCCCCCGAGGCGGGCTCCGCGGGCGTGTCGCTGACGGCGTGGGCGCGGCGAGCGTGACCTGCGTTCACAGCGCGCCGGCGCGGAGCGCGCGCGATCGCGCCGGGCGCCCGACCCGTTGATTCGGCCGCGGGGGGTGGTGAACGGGGCGAGGTGGCACGAGGACAGAGGACGAGGTGAGGAGGGGGCTCCATGACGACGTGCGATCGAGAGCTTTGCCGATTCGAGGATGTGCTTGGCGCGAGCATGGCCGAGTCGAGGGCGACGCTGGCCGCGTTCGGCGTCCAGGTCGCACCGCTGCGGAGGCGCACCGCCCGCACGTACCTGGGTCGGGTGCTCGTCCACCCGTACAACCTGCTCGTCGTGGGGAGCGTGCTCCTCCTGAGCTTCATCGGCTGGAGCCCGCTGCTCTTGCTGCTCGGCCTCGGGGCGGAGCTCGTGATCCTGTGCGTCGTCCCCTGGCGCGGCTACTTCCGCCGCAGCATCGACGCGCAGCTCGACGAGGCCGATCGGGCGGCGTGGTCGCGGGCGCGCGAGAGCCTGATCCGGCAGATGGACATCCGTCACCAGCAGGAGCTCGCGCGCCTCGACCGGCTGATCGACCGCACCCGCGAGAACATCCGCCGCCGCGGCGGCGCCGTCCCGCTGCTGCTCGACGACGGCTTCGGGCTGAGCCGCCTGCTCATGAGCTACATCCGCCTCGCGATCGCGCACAAGGCCGGCCAGGAGTCGCTCGCCATGACGAACCACAGCGAGCTCATGGAGACGATCCGATCGCTCGAGGCGATCCGGAGCGCGTCCGCGGGGCGCACGCGCGGGCTGTCGGAGCGGCGGCTCGCGATCGCCTACCGGCGCGCCGAGTGCTGGAGCCGGACCCGCGAGGGGCTCGAGGTGGTATCGCAGAAGCTCGCGACCATCCTGGAGCTCATCCAGCTGATGCACGAGCAGTCGATGACGCCCGTGGACTCGCCGGCGACCTGCGCGGAGATCGACCGGTTCATGCGCGAGCTCGACGGGTTCGACACCGGCGAGAGCGCGCAGCGCGAGCTCGAGGAGCTCGACATGGACATGGACAGGGCGTTCGAGCTGGAGGAGCTCGAGGCCGAGCCCACCCAGCACAGCCGCCCGCCGATGCGCCTGGTCGCGCGGTGACCCGGCCCCCGCCGCGCCGGCGACTGGAGACGCGCACGCCGAAGGGAACCTGCCCCAGCCCCGGGGCTTTATCGCTCCCCTGGCATCGTGTTGGTAGCGAGGTCTGACAGCAGCGCGCTCACGCCGCGCAGCACGTCGTCGGTCCCCTCCACGTCGAGCCCCGCGAAGCATCGCTCCTGGTAGCTGGGCTCCGCGAGAAACCGCTCGGCCGCCTTGCGCAGGTCGTGAAGCGGCGCCGATCTGTAAGCGCCCTCCGCTGCGGCCCAGGCTGCCTCCGGGATTGGCCCGTGTGACACGCGCAGCACGGCGAGATCCACAAGATCGCGGGAAAGATCGTCTCGGTCGGCCCAGCGGTCGGAGTTCGCGAGGAGCTTCTCGGCGAACGCATCGGTAACGGACAGGAGAGGTACCGGCGTCCACGCGGCCTGCGCCGCGGGGCCGAGCGCGATGCGCGCTTCGCGGATCATCTCCACGCGGATCGACGTGCCCCCCACGACGACCGGAAAGCGCAGGCCATACTGATCGGTGCGAATTTCTCGCGGAAAGCCGAAGGTGGCCCTCGCGGGCGCGGGAAAGAGCGCGTCGTACCCGCGCTCTCGCACCGCCAGGCGAAGCTCCGCATATCCCCCCGGATCGGAGCACACGAAGTCGAGATCGCGCGACAAGCGGTACTCGCCATGCGCCAGAGCGAGGCATGTCCCGCCGCCGAACCGGAAGGATGTCCGCGCGAGCACGTCCGCGTCGAGAGCCTCGAGCACGCGCGCCATGGTGCGGTAGAGCTCACGCCGGAACATCGAGCACGCTCCCGTAGCGCTGGATGAGCGCCCGCACGAACGCGGCCTCCTCGGCGGAGAGATCGGCCGTCACGCCGCGATTCCGCCACCCGCGCTCGTAGCGTTGGAGCATCTCGAAGGCGGAGAGCTCGCGCCATCGGGCGTCGAACCAGGACAAGCTCTCCAGGAACGGGAGCTCGTCCGGGATGATCAGGTCGGCCGCCGCGCCGTCTTCTGGGTTCATGGCGTCCATCGCCCGGCTAGTATATCGCTCCCCCGTGACCCTCCCCACGCCCGCGCTCCCCGTCGACTGAGCCGATGCCCACGCCCGACTTCCTCTCCGCCCTCCTCCGCCCCGAGCTCGCCGAGCTCCACGCCTACACCCCGGTAGCGGGCCACTTCCCCGTGCGCCTCGACGCCAACGAGAGCCCGCCGCTCCTGTCGGCCGAGGCGCGGGCCGCCCTCGCGCGGGCCGCGGTGCCCGAGGACTGGGGCCGCTACCCCGACGCGCGCCTCGTCGAGCTCCGCGAGGCCATCGCCGCCCGCTGCGGCGTCGAGCCCGACGAGGTCCTCGCCGGCGTCGGCTCCGACGAGGTGATCTCGATCCTCCTGACCGCGCTCAGCCGCCCGCGGCCGGGCGCCGACGCGGCGAGCATCGTGACGACCAGCCCCACCTTCGTCATGTACAAGCTGAGCGCCCGCGCGCGGGGCATGCGCGCCGTCGAGGTCCCGCTCGACGCCGGCTGGGACCTCGACGTGGCGGGCCTCGTGCGCGCCGTCGAGTTCGCGCGCCCGAGCGTCGTCTTCATCGCCTCGCCGAACAACCCGACCGGCGCGCTCGCATCGGCGGACCGGCTCGATGCGGTCATCGCCGCGGCGAGCGACGCCCTCGTCATCGTCGACGAGGCGTACATCGACTTCGCCCCGCGCGACCAGCTCGCCCTGGTCCGCAAGCACCCGAACGTCGCCGTGCTGAGGACGCTCTCGAAGATCGGCCTCGCGTCGCTGCGGGTCGGCTGGCTCGTCGGCGACCGGGCGCTCGTCGCCGAGCTCGACAAGGTCCGCCAGCCCTACAACCTGCCCGTCCCGTCGCAGCGCGCGGCCACCTTCGCCCTGCGCGAGCTCGGCGGGGAGCTCCGCCGCGCCGCCGCGTTCATCACCGAGGAGCGCGAGCGCCTCGCGCGCGGACTGACCGAGCTCGGCCTCTCCGTCGCCCCGAGCCACGCGAACTTCCTCTGGGTCGGCACGCGCCGCCCTGCCGGGGAGGTCTTCGAGGCGCTCGCCGCGCGCGGCGTCCTGGTGCGCAGCTTCCACGGGGCGGGCGGGCGCCTCGCGCACCGGCTCCGCATCACCGTCGGCCTCCGCGAGGAGAACGATCGCCTCCTCGCCGAGATCGCCGCGTGCGCGTAACCCCGCCGCCCCCTGCCGCGCGGCTCGCGGCGCTCGCGGCGCTCGCGCTGACCGCGGCCTGCGCCGCGCCCGAGGTCGCGCGCTCCGTGGACGGGCAGATCCTCGTGGGCCGCCAGATCTCGGCGCGCGCCTACGCGCTGTACGCCATCGGCGCCGAGGCCGAGGCGCGCGGCGACCTCGAGACGGCCCTGGAGGCGTACGAGCTGGCGGAGGACAGCGATCCCGAGAGCGCGGACATCTGGACCCGCGTCGGGTCGGTGCGCTGCCGCCTCGGCCGCCGGGAGGCGGCGGACGACGCGTTCGACCGCGCCCGCGCGATCGATCCCGACTACGCGCCGGCCCACCTCGAGCAGGCGCGGTGCGATCTCGCGGCCGGGCGGCCCGCGGCGGCGCTCGGCCGCGTCGAGCGGGCGGTCCTGCTCGATCCGGAGCGCGACGACGGCGTCCTGCTCCGCGCCGAGATCCTGCGGCGGCTCGGCCGGTCGGAGGACGCGCGCCTGTCGCTGCGGGCGCTGCTCGTGCGCCACCCCTTCTCGGCGGACGCCTGGCGCGCGCTGCACGCGGTGGCCCTCGAGGCCGGAGATCGCCCGGCCGCCGAGGAGGCGGCGCGGCGGCTGCGCGAGCTCGCCGCGCGGAGGACCGCCGCCGCCGAGCGGCCGGCGGCGCCGCGGGGGCCGCTGGCCGAGCTCGACGACGCGCTGGTCCACGGGCAGCTGCGCCGCGCCCGCCGCCTGGCGCGCGACGCGGATCTGCCGCCGGCCGAGGTCGCGGTGCGCGCGGCCGCCCTGGGCCGCGTCGGCGAGGCGCGCGAGCAGGCCGAGCTCGTCTCGGCGGCCGATCCGTCGAGCGCCTCCGCGCTCGTCGCGCTCGCGGTGGCGGCCGATCTGAGCGGCGATCTCGAGGCGCTGGCCCGCGCCTGCGACGCGCTCCAGGCGCCCGCGGGCGGCGGCGCCGCGGTGCCCCCCTCGCCGCTCGCCCGGCTGCTCTTCGCCGAGCTGCTCTTCCGTCGCATCGGCCGCGACGCCGCGCTCGCCTGGCTCGGCCCGCCGGGGCCCCCCGCGCCCGGCGCCCGCGATCCGCTGTCCCGCGAGGTCGAGCGGCGCGTTCACCGGGAGCTCGCGGGGGGCGCGCCGGCCGCGCCCTGAGCTCAGGGCGACGGCTTCGCCTTGTTCTTCTTCGCGTTGTACTTCTCGAGATCGAAGTTGAGCTCGAAATCGAGGGTGTTCTCGCCCTCCTTAATCTCGATCTCCTTCTTCACGTCCTGATCGATGGCCGGCAGGAGGGCGGCGGTGAGCACCTTGCCCACGGGGATGTCCTTGATCTCGAACTGCCCGTCGAGGCCGGTCACGTCGTGCGTCGCGAACTTGAGCACGAAGACCTCGGCCTTGAGGAACGGCTTCGGCATCTTGTCCACGAGGTGGTAGTAGCCCGGCTGGGGCGGGAAGAACTTCACCGCTTCGCCTTGCGGCATGGCGACGAGAACGGCCATGAACGGGGCGCCCTCGAGGTTGGGCATGTAGGGCTCGAGCAGGTCGAGGTTCGCGACCTCGAGCCGCTGTCCGAACGTCATGGCCACGGTGCGGGTCGAGAACGCGCACCCGTGGATGGTCACCTTCTCGGCCTCTTCGCGCTCGGGCACGTGGCCGCTGTAGTTGACGACGGTGACGAGCGCGTCGGCGACGGCGTTCTGCTGCCCCACGCGGAACAGCCTCCCGTAGGTGGCAGCGGCCTCGCCGCACTTGCCGGTCGGAAAGCTGAGCCCCGTGTCGGGCGGCGGGTCTCCCTTGATGGTGACCCGCCCTTTCAGCGTCCCCGTGGGCCCGCTGTACGGCGCTTGCCGCTTCGGGTTCGTCACCTTGAGCACCGCCTCCGAGGTCAGCGAGATCGCGGGCGCATCCGCCGCCTGCGCGCTCGCCGCCGCGCTGGCGCTCGCCGCCGCGCTGGCGCTCGCCGCTGCCGGCGCCGCGCTCCCTGCCGGCGCCGCGCTCCCCGAGGGCGAGCCTCCGCTCGTGTTCCCCCCCTGACACCCGAGCGCCCCGAGCAGCGCGACGCTTGCCGCGCGCATCCGCCAGTTCCCCGCTGTCCTCTGCATCGTCTCGCCGTTCCGCATCGGCGCCGACTTTAGCAACTCGCGCGCCCCGCGCAGCACCGCGGTTTCGCCGCACGAGGGCGCGAGCGCCGCTAGCGCCGGTGCCATCGCCGCCAAGTCAGTTGGCGGCGCGCTGCCCCGCGGCGCGCCGACAGATCATCGTGAGCCCGCACCGATCCCGCACCGCTATGCCAGCCCAAGCGCTGCCGAGCGGGGGTTCACCCGCACAGGAGACGGGCCCAGATCGGCGTTTTCGGCGCGCAGGCGTACTCCAGTACGCCGAGCACCGAAAACGTCGAGGTGGGCCCGTATCCGCAGCGGGTGGACCCCCGCTCTAGTGGGAAGCGAGGACCGCGCGCACCGCGATCCCGAGCGAGGTCGTCGGCCAAATCCCGAGGACCATGACGAGCACCGCCGACACGACGAGCGCCGCGTTGACGTACCCCGACCGCATGGGCCGGGCGATCGGCGCACCCGGCGCCGGCTCGCGCATGTACATGAACACGAGCACCCGCAGGTAGTAGTACGCCGACAGCACGCTGTTGAGGAGCAGCGCCACCGACAGCGTGTACAGCTCCGCGCCCATCGCCGCCTTGACGATGTAGAGCTTGCCGAAGAACCCGGCCGTCGGCGGGACGCCCGCCAGGGACAGGAGGAACAGCGAGAACGCGAGCGCCGCCACCGGGTGCCGCTTGCCGATGCCCGAGAGGTCCTCGTAGCTCACCGCCTCCGCGCCGCGGCTGCCGCACAGGATGAGCGTGCCGAACGCGCCGACCGTCGAGACCGTGTAGGCGAGCAGGTAGAACATCACGCTCGCCTGCGCGTCCTCGCTCGCACGCACCGTCGCCGCGACGCCGACGAGCAGGTAGCCGGCGTGCGCGATGCTCGAGTAGGCGAGCATCCGCTTCACCGACTCCTGCCGCCCCGCGATGAGGTTCGCCACCGTCATCGTGAGCAGCGCCATCACCGCCACCGCCGGCGGCCAGCCCGCCGCCCACGACGACAGCGCCGGGCTGCCGAACGCGCCGAGCAGCACGCGCAGCAGCGTCGCGAACGCCGCGCCCTTCACCGCGACGGCCATGAACGTCGTGGCCGGCGTCGGCGCGCCCTCGTAAGCGTCGGGCGTCCACATGTGGAACGGCACCGCGCTCACCTTGAACGCGAGGCCGACCAGCATCAGCGCCGCCCCGATGAGCAGGAGCGCCGGGTTCGGCGCCTTGTCCCCCGTCGCGCCCGCGATCGCTTGGCCGATCCCGGCGAGGTCGGTGTGCCCCGTCGCCCCGTAGATCAGCGCGCCGCCGTAGAGCAGCAGCGCCGCCGCGAACGAGCCGAGCAGGAAGTACTTGATCGCCGCCTCGGTGCTCCGCGGCGACGTCCGGCGGAAGCCGGTCAGCGCGTACGCCCCGAGCGACATCGTCTCCAGCCCGAGGAAGAGCGTCAGCAGATCCCCCGCGCCGGCGAGGATGATCGCGCCCACCGTCGAGAAGGTCAGCAGCGGGTAGAACTCCCCGCGATCGAGCCGGTGCTCGGGGAGGTATCCCCCGGCGAGCAGCGCCGCCAGCGCGCCGCCCAGGCAGAGCACGAAGGAGAAGAACAGCGTGAAGCGGTCCATCACCAGGTAGGGCGCGAGCACGTCGACCCCGTCCAGCGTCTCGGGGCCGACGAACCCGACCGCGCCCGAGAACACCGCCCCGGCGAGGAGCGTGATCGCGGTCCCGAGCGCGATGTCGGACGACGGGCCGGAGCGGCGGTCGTGCGACTCCTCGCGGCGATGCGAGAACGCCTCCGCCACCATCAGCAGCACGCCGCCGAGCGTGACGACGAGCAGCGGCGACACCGCGATGAAGGGTCCGAGGTTCATCGCGCCGCCTCCCCCGCGCGCGCCGCGAGCTTGCCGCCCGCCGGAGGCTCGCGCCGCGCCTCCTCGTCACCCCCCGCCGCGCCCGCGCCGGAGCCCAGCACGGGCGCCCCCTTCAGGAAGGCGGGGGAGAACGTGTCCTCCGGCAGGAGCTTCGCGTTGCGTTCGTCCGCGAAGAGGATCGCCTGCCCGGAGACGACCTTGAACTGGTTGTACGTAGACAGGACCGACTCCTTCATCCGATCGAGGAAGACGTCAGGGAACAGGCCGATCACGAAGATCATCAGGATGAGCGGCGCGAGCGCCAGGCCCTCGCGGGGCGTGATGTCGGGCAGGTGCTTGTTCTTCGGGTTCGTGAGCGGCCCGAAGAACATCTTCTGCACGACGCTCAGCATGTAGACGGCCGCGAGGATGACGCCCGCGGCGGCGCCCACGGTGTGGATCCCGCTGAAGACCCCGAGGCGCTCGGACACGTAGGTCGCGGTGATGATCATGAACTCGCCGATGAACCCGTTCGTGCCGGGCACGCCCACGGAGGCGAACGTCACGATCAGGAACAGCGTCGCGTAGACCGGCATCACCTTGGCGAGGCCGCCGAACTCGGAGACCTGGCGGGTGTGGCGGCGGTCGTAGATCACGCCGACGAGGAGGAAGAGCGCGCCGGTGGAGACGCCGTGGTTCACCATCTGGAGCACCGCGCCCTGGATCCCGCTCGGCGTGACGCCGAACAGACCGAGCATCACGTAGCCGAGGTGGGCGACCGACGAGTACGCCACGAGGCGCTTCACGTCCGCCTGCTTCCAGGCGACGAGCGCGCCGTAGATCACGCCGCCGAGGATCGCGATGCCGGCCAGGTTGGCCGCGAGGCTGGAGGCCGGGCCGGGGAAGAGGCCCATCGAGAAGCGCAGGTACGCGTACGTCCCGATCTTCAGCATCACCGCGGCCAGGATGACCGAGCCGCCGGTCGGCGCCTGCACGTGGGCGTCCGGCAGCCACGTGTGCACCGGCCACATCGGCACCTTGATGAAGAACGCGATCGAGAACGCCCAGAAGCAGAGCATCTGGGTGCCGCGCGGCAGGACCACGCGCGAGAGCGCGAGGTAGTCGAAGGTGTACGCGCCCGTGAGCTTCTGGTTCGCCCACACGAGGTACACGATGCCCGCGAGCATCAGCATCGAGCCGGCCATCGTGTAGACGAACAGCTTGATCGCCGCCTTGATCTTCTCGACGCCGCCCCAGATGCCAATCATCACGAACATCGGCACCAGCATCAGCTCCCAGAAGAGGAAGAACAGGAACAGGTCGAGCGCGACGAACGCGCCGAGCATCGCGCCCTGCAGGAGCAGGAGGCAGAAGCAGAGCTCCTTGATCCGGTTCTTGATCGACCCGAACGACGCGTACGCCGCGATGGGCGCGATGAACGTCGTGAGCAGGACGAGCCAGAGGCTGATGCCGTCGATGGCGACGTGCCACCGGATGCCGAGCGACGGGATCCAGTCCTTGATCGACTGGAAGTGCCAGCCCACCGTCATCGGCACGCTGAGCAGCCAGAGCGACGCGAGGAAGCCCGCGCCGAGCACGGCCAGCGTGAAGCCGCGGAGCAGCGAGAGCATCTGCCGCGGCATGAACAGCACCGCCGCGGCCCCGACGAACGGCAGGCCGATGAGCACGTTGAGGAGCGACGACCACTCCCCGGACGCCTCCGCCGCGGCCGCCGCCGCGTCGGACGGCCAGAGCCACTGCACGCCGAGCACGGTGAGCGCCGCGATCAGCCCGAGGCCGAACCGCTGCCACGGCGTGTACCCGGCGCTCGCGTGGGCCTCGCCGTGGCCGTGGTCGTCGCCGTGCCCGTGGTCGTCGCCGTGCCCGTGGTCGTCGCCGTGCTCGTCGCCGTGCCCGTGCTCGTCGCCGTGGCCGTGATCGTGGTCGTCGCCGTGGGCGCCGTCCGCGCCCTGCCCGGCGCCCCTCGGGAGGAGCGCTCCGACGACGCCGGCGGCGAGCGCCGGCCAGTAATGGGTTACGAGGTCGAGCGCGCTCATTGCAGGCCCTTCGGCTGGATCAGGTCATGGATCTGCTCCGCCGGGGTCGTCCCCGGGGGGAGCGTGGGCACGTCCGGGCCCCGCATGGAGGTGGGGCCCGTCGGGTTCCCGCGGGCCGTCGGCCGCGAGAACGTGAACGTCTCCGTCGCCTCGCGGTTGAAGGCGTTGCGCACGCGGAGCACGATGTCCTTCTTCTCGCCCGGCTCGAGCTTCACCGTGACGTCGGTCGACTCCGAGAAGTCGCGGGCGGGCACGCCGGGCCCCTCCCAGCGGTACTGGTAGCCGAGCCCCGGCGCCGCCGAGAGCTTCACCTCGCCGGACCGGCGCAGCTCCGCGTCGTCGACGTTCGCGTCGGCGTGCGGGTTGACCAGGAACCAGCCGACGCCGGCGAGCCCGACGACCATCGACGCGGCGTAGACCTGCACGCGGCCCGTCTGGAGCGCGCGCAGCACCGTGCCGAAGAACCCGACCAGCGCGGCGGAGAGCTTCGCGATGACGCCGTCGATGATCCACTTGTCGGCCATCGTGAAGATGTCCGCCAGCGCGTCGACCATGCCCACCACCGTGGCGTTGTAGAGCTCGTCGATCCGCCACTTGTCGTAGACGAGCTGGTGGAGCCCCGGGAAGCTCTGCGCGAAGCGCCGCTCGGGCTCGCCGCGCTTGTTCCAGTACACGAGCATCGCGAGGCCGATGCCGGTGAAGCACGCGGCGACGCCGGGCAGCATCATCGGGAAGAGCAGCCCCTCCACCCCCTCGCGCGCCTGGACCGCCCTCGACGTCATCGAGAAGACCGGCTCGAGCAGGTGCGCCAGCGGCGCGAACGCGTGGTTGTGGGTGAGGTGCACGAGCGGCTCGGCCATGAGGAAGCCCGCGAGGACCGACAGCGCCCCGAGCACGATCAGCGGGATCGTCATCGGCAGCGGCGACTCGTGCGGCTCCGGGCCCTCGACCTTCTCGCCCGGCGCGTGCGCGTGGTGGTCGTCGTGGTGGCCGTGCGGGTGCGGGTCCTTCCAGCCGCGCACGATCGTCCAGCCGCGGAACTCGCCGTGGAACGTCAGGAAGTACGCGCGGAACATGTAGAAGGCGGTCATCGTCGCGGCCAGGATGCCGACCCAGTAGATCGCCGGGCCGAGCCAGTCGGGCCACTGCCACACCGGCTGCCCGCGCGTCGAGACCGACGCGATCCGGCTGGAGAACGCGCGCCAGAGGATCTCGTCCTTGGACCAGAACCCGGCGAACCCGGGGAAGCCCGCGATCGAGAGGCACGCGAGGAGGAAGGTCCAGCGCGTGAGCGGCATGTAAGCCTTGAGGCCGCCCATGTTCCGCATGTCCTGGGACTGGTCGGTGTCGTGGATGCGGGCGTGCATCGCGTGGATCACCGAGCCGGCGCCGAGGAAGAGGCAGGCCTTGAAGAAGGCGTGCGTGAGGACGTGGAAGAAGCCGGCCGCGAAGGCGCCGACGCCCACGCCGATGAACATGAACCCGAGCTGGCTCACCGTGGAGTAGGCGAGCACCTTCTTCAGGTCGTTCTGGAAGAGCCCGATCGAGGCCGCGAACAGCGCCGTGGCCACGCCGGTCACCGCGACGACCGCCATCGCGAACGGCGACAGCACGAACACCGCCGAGAGCCGGGCCACGAGGTAGACGCCCGCGGTCACCATCGTCGCGGCGTGGATGAGGGCGGACACCGGCGTCGGCCCGGCCATCGCGTCCGGCAGCCAGATGTAGAGCGGGATCTGCGCGCTCTTGCCGGCGCAGCCGAGGAACAGCGCGAGCCCGACCAGGGTCGCCGCGTACACGAGCACCGGCTGCGACGGGATGATGAAGCTCAGGAAGCCGGGCACCGTGTCGGCCGACATGTTGCCGATCGGCCAGACCTTCACGGCAGAGAGCAGGTTGCCCGCGTTCGCCGCGATGCCGTCGAAGTTCAGCGTGCCCGTGTAGTAGGCGAGCATCGCCATCGCCACGAGGAGGCCGAAGTCGCCGATGCGGTTCACGACGAACGCCTTCTTGCCCGCGCTCGCGTTCTTGTCGTCCTTGAACCAGAAGCCGATGAGCAGGTAGCTGCACATGCCGACGCCCTCCCACCCCACGAAGAGGACGGCGAGGTTGTCGGCCATGATCAGCACGAGCATCGAGAAGCAGAACAGGTTCAGGTACGCGAAGAACCGGTAGTACCCCGGGTCCTCGCGCATGTACGCCGACGAGTAGAGGTGGATGAGGAAGCCGACGCCGGTGACGACGAGGATCATCGTCCCGCTCAGGCCGTCGACGCTGAAGGCGACGTCGATCGGGATCGACTGGCCCATCCGGCCGCTGATCGAGAACCAGCGCCAGGCCGTCCAGGTGAGCTTGCCGCCCTCGTGCGGCAGCATCAGGAACGTCGTCACGGCCGCCAGGAAGGCGCCGCCGAGCGCGGCGAGCGCCATCAGCCGGACCGCGTCCTTGCCGAGGCGCTTGCCGAAGAGGCCGTTCACGAACGCGCCGAGCGCCGGCAGGCCGAGCACCACCGCGAGCAGCGCGAACTCGGACGCGGGGAATAAGACTCTCAGGGCTTCCACGCTAACTCCTCAGGAGATCGGCGTCGTCCGCGCGCATCGTCTTCCTGATGCGGTAGAACGCGAGCACGATCGCGAGACCCACGGCGGCTTCCGCCGCCGCGATGGCGATGACGAAGAAAGTGAAGATCTGCCCGGCGTGATCCTGCGGGTGCACCCGGTTGTACGCGACGAGCGTGAGGTTCACGGCGTTGAGCATCAGCTCGATGCTCATCAGGAGGACCAGCAGGTTCCTGCGCAGCAGGAAGCCCACCGACCCGATCACGAACAGCACCGCCGCGACAACGAGGTAGTACTCGATGGGGACGGAGATCATGACTTCGGCTCCTTCGTCGACAGGGTGAAGTGGCCCGTGAGCGCGCCCGGCTGCGGGTCCGGCGTCGCCGCGTCGCGCACCGGGACCTGGTCGTTTCCGTCCGGCGAGGCGGCCCCGGCCGGCAGCAGCGTGGGGTCGACCTGCTTGCCGCGGGCGACGGCGACGGCGCCGATCACGGCGACGAGGAGCAGCGCGCCCGAGAGCTCGAACGGCACGATCCCCTTCGTGAAGAGCTCGTGCCCGAGCGCCTCGATCGTCCCGAGCGCCTCGGGGGCCTCCGGGACGACCCGCGCGCCGGGCTTCGCGGCGCTGGCGACGAGGGCGAGCGCGCCGATGCTGCTCGCCGCGAGGACGCCGGCGCCCACGTAGCGCGGCACCGCGGTGCGGGCGTCGCGCGGCGACGTCGCCGACGGGCCGAGGAGCATGATCACGAAGAGGAAGAGGATGACGACCGCGCCCGCGTACACGAGGATCTGGATCGCCGCGAGGAACTCCGCGGAGAGCATCAGGTAGAGCCCCGCGATGCCGACGATCGACGTGAGCAGGCCCATCGCGCCGCGGATCGGGTTCCGGGCCGCGACCGTGGCCAGGCCGCCGAGGAGGACGAGCAGCGACGCCAGCCCGAAGTAGGCGAATTCGAAGATTTTCACGGCGAGAGCACCCCTGTCGACGACCGGCCCTTGGTCTGAATGTACGCCTCGAACTCCTTGCGGAAC
Organism: Sorangium sp. So ce185; assembly: GCF_051526825.1. Taxonomy (NCBI): domain Bacteria; kingdom Pseudomonadati; phylum Myxococcota; order Polyangiales; family Polyangiaceae; genus Sorangium; species Sorangium sp. So ce185. Next base: position 7,033,840 of record NZ_CP150316.1, read on the forward strand.
TTGCGCAGGAACCCGAGCGCGGGCATCGCCGTGCCCTCGCCGAAGGCGCAGATGGTGTTGCCCATGATGTTGTCGGCGATCTCGTGCAGCCGATCGAGCTCCTCGATCGTCCCCTCGCCGTGCACGATGCGATCGAGGATCCGGTGGATCCACGCGCTGCCCTCGCGGCAGGGCGTGCACTGGCCGCACGACTCGTGGCGGTAGAAGCGCATCAGGTTGTGCATCGCGAGGACCGGGCACGCCTTGTCGCTGAGGACGATGGCGCAGCAGGTCCCGAGCATCGTCCCGAGCGTGCGGAACGTGTCCACGCCGAGCGGCACGTCGAGCACGCTCTGGCCGTGCCACGGGTGGAGCGGCGACTTCTCGTTCGGCGCGTTCACGACCTCGTCGGCGCGCAGGATGGGGCACGACGAGCCGCCCGGGATGACCCCGAGCAGCTTGCCGTGCTTCACGCCGCCGCCGAGGTCGTAGATGAGCTCGCGGAGGGTGAGGCCGACGCACGCCTCGAAGATGCCGGGGTTGTTCACGTGGCCGCTCACGCCGAAGAGCCGGCAGCCGCCGTCCTTCAGGTTGTGCAGCGCGGAGAGCTTCGAGAAGTTGTCGCCCCCGAGCTCGAGCGCCGTGGGGACCGCGGCGATCGTCTCCAGGTTGTTCACCGTGGTCGGCATCCCGAACGCGCCGAACTGGGCGGGGAACGGCGGCTTGAGCCGCGGCTCGCCGCGCTTGCCCTCGAGCGAGTTGAGGAGCGACGTCTCCTCGCCGCAGATGTACGCGCCGGCGCCCGTGTGGACGTAGACCTCGACCGGGTAGTCGATCCCGAACGGCCGCTTGCCGAGATAGCCCTTCGCGCGCGCCTCCTCGATGGCGCCCCAGAGCCGCGCCTTGGACAGGTGGAGCTCGTCGCGCACGTAGATGTACGCGGCGTGGGCGCCGATGCCGAAGCAGCCGATGATGCACCCCTCGACGACGGAGTGCGGGTTCTTCTCCATCAGCGTGCGGTCCTTGAAGGTGCCGGGCTCGCCCTCGTCGGCGTTGATGACGAGGTAGTGCGGCCGCTCGGGCTTCGGGGGCCACGGCATGAAGCTCCACTTCACGCCCATGGCGAAGCCGGCGCCGCCGCGGCCGCGGATGTTGGCCGCCTTCATCTCCTCGACGAGCGCCTCGCGCGTCATCCCGAGGGCGCGCTTCGCCTGCTGGTAGCCGCCGCCCCTCTCGTACACCGAGAGCTTGTGGCCGTCGGGCGTGTCGTAGTTCTTCGTCAGATAGCGCGTCAGCCGGAGCATCTCGTCACCTCGTCAACCGATCGAGGATCGCGTCCACCTTCTCGAGCGTGAGGCCCTCGTAGTAGTCGCGATCGACCTGCATCATCGGGGCCGTGCCGCACGAGGCGAGGCACTCTGCGGTGCGCAGCGTGACCCTCCCGTCCTGCGTGGTCTCGCCCGCGTGGATCCCGAGGCGCTTCTCGCAGTGGTGCAGCACGGCGTCCGCGCCGTTCAGCGCGCAGCTCAGCGTCCGGCAGACCCAGACCTGGTGCTTGCCCACGGGCTGCTTGTTGAAGAGGGTGTAGAAGGTCGCGACCCCCTGGACGTGCGCCGTGGGGAGGCCGAGCTGCTCGGCGACCCAGCGCAGCACCCGTTCGGAGACCCACCCCTCCTGGCTCTGGCAGAGGTGGAGCACCGGGATGCACGCGGCCTGGCGGTTCGGGTAGCGCGCGAGGATCTTCTCGAACTCGGTTTGCCGGTCGGGGCTCAGAGCAAATTTGTCGGTCATGTCGGCTGTTGGCACGGTCCGCTGGCTCCCTGGGCGCGCCGCGCTCGCGGCGTGCCCGCTTCGACATGCAGTCGGGACCCCCGTGGCGGGTCCCTTCCAACGAGGGTCGGCCCGGAGAACCCGGGCGCACCCTCGTGCGCCTCCGGAGTAGAGGCGCCTGCCGGAGGCGGACAGCCCCGCGCACCGGCGGCCGGGCATTCGGTTGTCCGTCGTACGGAGCCGTCCCGAGGCGCCGGCACGCTAGTGAGCGACGGTGGTCACTGTCAAGGCGCGCCGGGGGGAAACCTCCAGCGAACCACGGAAACCCTCTCGCTGCCCAGAAACCTGGGCGACGCCTCGCGCCGGCCGGCCCGCCCGGACCGCCGCCCGACGGCGGTCGCGACGCCGTCGCATCGCCGTCGCATCGGCGGAGAGCGCGCCCCGATGCGGAGAGCGCGCCCCGATCGTGAGCGGGAGCGCGCGGTGAGCGGAAACGCGCGCCGCTCGCCACGCGCCGCTCGCCACGCGCCGCTCGCCACGGAAGCAGCGCGCTCCCTCGCGGAGAGAACGCCCTGGGTTTTCTGGCGGAGAACGCGTAGCCTCGGGAGAAGCCCGCAGCGTTCTTCGTCTTTCACTTGAGAACCGGAACGCGCTTCAACTACCCTTCGCGCCTATTACGACGCGCGCAGGGCGCGGGCATCGGTAGCAGCGAACCCCCCTCCGGAGGTGGTGCGTGTTCTGTCCGAATTGTGGGACGCAAAACTCGGAAACGGCGTCCACGTGCACGAAGTGCGGCTTCAACCTCAAGGGGGCGGCCGCGCCGAAGTTCAAGGGCACCATGCTGATGAGCCAGCCGTCGTCGGGGGCAGGCGCGGCGAGCCCGCGCGCTCCGGGGGCGCCTCCGCCGCCGGCGCCTCCGGCCGGCGCGCCGCCGGGCATGCCCGCCGGCATCCCGAGCACGCCGCAGGGGCTTGCCGGCACGGTGGTCGGCGTCCCGCCGGCCGGGCTCGGCGCGTCTGCCGGACCTCCCCCTGCGCCGCCTCCGCCCGGGATGGGCTACGGATCGCCCCCCGCGGGACAGCAGCCCTCTGGCCCGGCCTTCGGCGGCGCGGCTGCGAGCCCGTCGGGCGGGTATTCGCCGTACGGCCAGCCGCCCAACCAGGGCGTGAACCCGCTCGGCGGCACGATGGCGATCGACCAGCTGCCCGGGTACACCCCGGGCGCGCCGCAGCCGCCTGGCGGCGCTGGCGGCACGCCGGCCGGCGCGTTCCCGCCGCCCGGCGGCAGCTACGGTCAGCCTCCGCAGCCGGGCGGCAGCCCGTTCGGCGCGCCTCCGGGCCAGGACCCGATGGGCGGCGCCCCTCCCGGTTACGGCCAGCCGCCCGGTTACGGCCAGCCTCCCGGCTATGGCCAGCCGCCGGGCGGCGGTTACGGCCAGCCGCCCGGTTACGGCCAGCCTCCGCAGCACAGCGCCAGCGGGTACGGTCCGCCTCCGGGCCAGGATCCGATGGCCGGCGGCGGCTACGGCGCCCCTCCGGGCGGCGGCTACGGCGCCCCTCCCGGCGGCGGCTACGGCGGCGCTCCGGCGGGCGGCTACGGCAGCCCTCCTGGCGGCGGCTACGGCAGCCCGCCGGGCGCGGGCAGCTACGGCTCTCCGGCGGGCGGGGCCTACGGGAGCCCCCAGGGCGTGAGCGATCCGGGCGGTTACGGCGGGTCGTCGCCGGCCGGCGGTCAGCTCTCGGCGCCTGGTCAGTTCGGCCAGCAGCCCAGCAACCTGGGCGTGTATGCCGGCAGCGGGTCGATGACCCCGGGCGCGCGGGGCGAGACGCGCAACCCCGTCACGGTGTGCGTGATCGGGATGGTCTGCTTCGTGTACGCGATCTGGCAGCTCTGGGCGATGCTGAACGAGCTGCAGCAGGCGACCAAGGATCCCGAGTTCAAGCCCTGGTACGTCTTCATCCCGCTGCTCAACTACTACTTCCTCTGGGTGAAGGTGCCGGAGCAGGTGACCAAGGCCAAGCAGATGGCCGGCTCGCGCAACCCGCAGGCCGAGGGCATCGTGCTCTACATCTTCCTCCCGCTCTACGCCCTGGCGAAGGACCTCAACGAGGTCTGGGATCCGAACGCCGCCTAGCTCGCGCTATCCTCCCACCGTTGTCGCTGTCCGGCCCGACCGAAGCCCGCCCGCGCGCTCCATCGGCCTCGTCCGCCTGGAGCGCCGCGCATCCGCGCGGCCGCGCGGCGCGCCTCGGCGCGATCGCGGCGTTGCTCGGGCTCCTGGTCGCGTGCGGCGTCCCGCTGTGTCCGTTCGCGATCGTCACCCGCCACCCGTGCCCTGGCTGCGGGCTCACGCGCGCGACCCTCGCCCTCGCGCACGGCCACGTGTCCGAGGCGCTGCGGCTGCACCCGCTCTCCCCGATCATGGCGCCGCTCGTGCTCGCCGCGCTCGCGTACAACGCCGCGGTCTACGTGAAGGACGGCCGCATCGCCGCGACCGAGTCGGTGCAGGGCGCGTGGGTCACGCGCCTCGGCGTCGCGCTGGCGATCCTGATGGTCGCCGTCTGGGTCGCCCGCTTCCTCGGCGCCTTCGGCGGCCCCGTGCCGGTCTAGCTCCGCCGCCCGACGTCCGGCCAGGGATCCGGAGAGAGAGTTCAACGCCAAGGCGCAAAGACGCAAAGACGCAAAAAAGATTTGTAGTTTTGCGCCTTTGCGCCTTGGCGTTTATTTCTCTGTCGCTCGCGAGGCAGATCCCTCGCGGGAGCTCTGACGCGCGGAACCAGCCCTCGCCCAGCCGTCACCGACCCTCACGGCCGCAGGCCCTCGTCGGGGGTGCGCGTCGCGCTCGGTCAACACCCCCGGGCGCGCTGCCCCTCCCCGCGGCGCCGCGACACCGGCCGCGCCGCGCGCACGGAGTGGGCCCCCCGCCTCGGCCACCCGCGCTGCGACCGCGCGAGCGACGCGCCCGCCGGCACCCCCACGCGCAGCAGCACCTCGTACGCGCGCTCCAGATCGCTCCCGATCACGTCGAGCTGCTCGTCCGTGAGCCCCCGCTTCGCCTTCGGGAAGAGGATGCCCTCCTCCTCGTCGGCGTGGTGGGCGAAAACGTCCCGCAGCAGCCGGAGCCGCGCCTCGAAGCGCACATCGGTCACCCGCGTGCGCAGCAGGTTGTCCGCCGCGAAGCGCGCGAGGCCGTGCTTCTCGTACGCGTCGTGGAGCGGCTTCCGGTCGCCGGCCATCCGCTCGGCACACACCGGATAGAGGTACGTCTCCTCGATGCGTACGTGCGCGTCGATCATCCGGGAGAGCTGCGCGACCATCGATGTCCTGAGGCCCGGGCTGGGCTCGGCGGCGATGCGCGCCATCAGGGCGCTGAGTTCGAGATGCTGCTGCTCCAAGAGATCGAGTGCGTCCATGGGGTTCCCCTCGCGTGAAGCTCACCGCGCCGCGTCGCCGCCCTTGAGCAGCGCGTGCACAGCCCGGATCCCGGTGCTGCGTGGCGCGGTGCAGGCGGCCCCGTCGTGGCAAGGAGCGGGCCGGCGCTGGAAGGGACCGCGGGCGCGCCGCGCGCGGGGGCTACGCCCGGACCGCGGCCAGCGCGTCGCGCATCGCCGACGCGCCGGCGAAGCGGTGGTCGGGGTGCTTGGACAGGGCGCGGGCGAGCACCTCGTCGAGCACGCGCGGGACATCCCGGCGCTCCCGCCGGAGGGGCACGGGCGCGGAGCGCACGATCGCGACGAGCACGTCGAGATCGCCCCGGCCGCGGAAGGGGAGCTTGCCCGAGAGGGCGTAGTAGACGAGCAGCGCGGCGGCGAACAGGTCGCTCCGCTCGGTGATGGCGCGGCTGCGCATCGCCTGCTCCGGCGACATGAACAGCAGGGTGCCCACGAGCGACCCGGGGCTGTCGGGCGTCACCCCGTCGCCCTTGTCGACCCCGGGCTCGTGCGCGAAGCCGAGGTCGATGAGCTTGACCGTCGGCGCTCCGTCTCCCGGCGCCCCGGCGCCCGGCGCCGCGGGGACGAGCAGGATGTTGCCCGGCTGGAGGTCGCGGTGGACCACCTTCGCCGCGTGCATGGCCGCGAGGCCGGCGAGGATCTGGTCCGCGACGGCCAGCGCGCGATCGAGCGGCAGGGGGCCGTTCCGGCGCACCTCCTCGCTCAGGGTGATGCCGTCGAAGAGCGGCATCAGGAAGAACGGGCGCCCGTCCTCGAGGCGCCCCTCGCCGAGCACAGGGCAGACGTTCGGGTGGTCGATGCGGCGGGCGAGCTGGACCTCGCGGGCGAACCGGCCCTCGATGCCCGAGTCCCCCGCGTGCACGCGCCGGAGCACCTTGAGCGCGACCCGCTCCCCCGTCGCGACGCGGCGGGCCGCGTAGACCGCGCCCATCCCCCCCTCGGCGATGAGCCGCTCGATGTGCAGTCCGTGCTCTGTACGGCCGACGAGCGGGTCGACCGCCGCGGTCCCACCTGCCGGGAGCCCCGCCGCCGCCCCGCCGCGCACCGCGGAGGGAGCGCTCGCCGCCGCCCCCCGGTCGCGCCCCGCGTGGCGGACGATCCCGGAACGAGGAGGCAGCCGTCGCTCCGCGGCGGGACCAAGGCCCTCCCCGCCGGGTTCGGGGAGCGCCTCAGCGAAGGCGGACCTGTCCCGGGCTGGACCGAAGGAACGACGGAGCGGGGAACCAGGAGCCACGTGAAGAACCTCGTCAGAAATTACCTGACGAGTGTCCATGGACCAGGCCCTCCGAGCAAGGGGATTGGGCACCGAAACGACCAACCCCTGGATTTGGCCCCACCGTCTTATGTCCCGTATCTACTAAGTTTTTGCCCGGACACAGCCGACCGCCCGAGGCGTTTTCGACCTGTCGGGAAAATCCCGAAAGAATTTGTGTCCCGATCGCCGTTACGCTCGGCGCGTACTCATCATGACATGTAGGGGCGACAACGAATGGCGAAGCGTCTTGATCTCATCCTCGTGATCGACGTCGAATCGACCTGCTGGGAGGGCAGCCCGCCGGAGGGCGAGGAGAACGAGATCATCGAGATCGGCGTGTGCACGCTGGAGGTCGCGTCGGGCCGGCGGCGCGACCGGCGCTCGATCCTGGTGCGCCCCGAGCGCTCGCGCGTGAGCCCGTTCTGCACGGCGCTGACGACGCTGACGCAGGCCGACGTCGACGCGGGCGTGTCGTTCAAGGAGGCGTGCGCGACCCTGCGGGGCGAGCTCAAGGCGCAGGATCGCCTCTGGGCGAGCTACGGCGACTACGACCGGCGCATGTTCGAGCGGCAGTGCGAGGCGCGGGGCGTGCCCTACCCGTTCGGCCCGAGCCACCTCAACGTGAAGAGCCTGTTCGCGGTGACGCACGCCCTGTCGCGCGAGATCGGGATGGCCGAGGCCCTGGAGCGCGCGGGCCTGCCGCTCGCGGGCACGCACCACCGCGGCGGCGACGACGCGTTCAACATCGCGGGCCTGCTCGCGCACGTGCTCCTGGCCGCGCGGCGGTGAGGCCGGGCGCGCCGCGCGCTCAGCCGACCGGCGCGGCCTCGGGCACGTCGGGCTGCGCCCCCGCGGCGCCCCGCGCCGGCGGCGCGCCGGCGGGATCGGGGCCCGGCGGCGCCGGCGCGCCGTCGCCCTCGGCGATCGCGCCGGCCGCTGCGGGCGGCACGGCCGCCGCGGCGAGGAGGTACGCGAGGCCCGCGCCGAGCAGCAGGGCGCTGTAGCCGAGGCTCATCGCGCACAGGGCGCCGAGGGGCATCGCGATCGCGCCGGCGAGGGCGCCGAGCGACCAGCACCAGGGGAGCAGCGCCGGCGCGATCGCGGCGACGAGCTTGACCCCGAGCGGCGCGAGCGAGCCGGCGAGCAGGCCGAACGGCACGAGGAGCGCGACGGCGAGGAGCGCGCGCGGGAAGGCCGCGAGCCCGAGGCTCCACCGCGCGAGCGGGACGAGCCCCGCCGCGGCGAGCGCCGCGGCCACGACGAGCGCCTCGGCGACGCGCGCGGAGGTCCACGTCGCGGCGTCCGGCGCCACGCGGGCGGTGAGCAGGCCGCCCACGCCGGCCGAGACGAGGAGGATCACGAGGACGACGGGGAGCTCGTACGCGGGCAGGTCGAGCAGGAGGAGCCCGTGCCGGAAGACGGCGAGCTCGACGAGCGCGAAGCCCGCGCCGATCGCGGCGAAGAAGAAGAGCGCGCGGGCGGGCCGCGGCCGGGGCGCGGCGTCGGGCGCCGCGGCGCCGCGGCGGAGGCGGCCGGCGCGCGCGGTCAGCGCGGGGAGCAGCGCGGCGAGCGCGAACAGGCCCGCGCCCGCGGCGAGCAGCGCGGCGAGCGCGAACAGGCCCGCCTGCTCGGCGCGCAGGGCCCCGAGGTCGCCGAGCACGGCGGGGAGGCGGCGCGCCGGGACGGCGTACGAGAAGAACGGCCGGTCGTCGGTGGGCGGCGTCAGGTCGACCGCCGCGTCGGGCGCGCGGCCGCCCCCGGAGGCGACGATGAGCGCGCGGATGGGCGTCTGCGGCCGGTCGGGGGCGAACGCCTCCGAGAACTTGTGCCGGCGGCAGTGGCGGCGCAGCGCCTCGACGTCCTCGCGCGCGAGCGGGGTGCGCCGCGCGAGGAGCGCGGTCCGCTGCGCGGCGCTGCACGCGAAGAGGTGGTCCTTGGGCTCGGCCGCGCCCGCGCGGCGCAGCGCCGCGGTCGCGAGCGAGAGCAGGCGATCGAAATCGACGTCGGCGCGGCTCAGGACCAGCGTGCCCTCGGGCAGGAGGCGCGAGAGGAAGTCCCCGACGCCCTCGACCGTGTGGAGCCGGCTCTCGGACAGCGCGAGCGCGCCGGTCGACGACGCCTCGGCGGTCTCGGGCGACGGGATCACGATGTTCCGGAAGAGCAGCGGCGTGCGCCGGGCGAAGCTCCGCCCGTCGCCCACGACGAGGTGGACCTCGGGCTTGTCGAACAGGTTGCCGCTGAACGCGGCGTACCGGCCGCGCATCACCTCGAGGACGCCGCGGTCGCCCTCGACGGCGTAGACGTCCTTCAGCCCGGCCTTGAGCGCGGCGCGCACGTCGCGCCCGCCCCCGGCGCCGACGACGAGCGCCGGCCCCTGGTCCTTGTGGAGCGCGTAGGCCATGTCCTCGGGCTGGGCCGGGGGCGGCGTCTTCGCGTCGACGATCGGGCTCTGCGCGGCGCTGCCGATCCGCATCATCGCCGCGCCGGCCCTCGGCTTGTCGACGGTGATCAGCGAGCGCGCGCTCCAGGCCTCGTGCTCGGTGCGGTCGGCCGCGCCCCGGCGGAGGCCGGCGAGCCGGAGCCACGGGGCGCCGAGATCGCCGGCGAGGAGCACGAAGCCGCCGAGCACGAACGTGGCGACGAGGCCGCCGGGCGCCCGCTGCTCGCCGCCCTGCCCGCGCGCCGCGAGGTAGAAGAAGACGCCCGCCACCGCGAAGAAGATCGCCGCCGCGAGCGCGGCGCGCGGCGCGCCGGCGCGGAGCGCGGCGGCGGCCGCGAGCCCGCCGAGGGCGCCGCCGACGAGGTCGAGCAGGTAGAGGCGGGGCATCTCGGACGCGACGTGCCGGATCGCGGCGGCGAGCGCGAGGCCGGCGAGCGCGAACGGGACGGTGGCCGCGGCGTAGAGCAGCGCGAGCCACGGGAGCGCGCCGGGCGCCGGCCCGCGCTGCGAGAGCAGGACGACCGCCGCGAGCGTGGCGCCCGACGCGAGCGACGACAGGGTCGCCATGCGGGCGAAGAGCGCGGGCGGGCGGACGAGCGACGGGGCGAGGGTGAGCGCCGCGCCGCCCGCGCCCGCGCCGAGGAGCGGCAGCGCGAGCGCGACGAACGCGTGGGGCTCGCCGAACAGCGCCGCGCAGATCCGCGTGAGCGAGATCTCGAGCAGGACGGTGGCGCACGCGAGGGCCGCGACGCCGCTGAAGAGGCCGCTCCGCTGGGAGACCCGCATGGGCCCGCTCCTACCACAGCGGGAAGCGGCCTTTCACCTCTCTCGACCGAGCGGGGCGAGCGGCCACGGCGCGAGCAGGGGCACCGGTCCGCTCGGCCGGAACCCGGGCGCGCCGGGGGGGCTCGCCGCCACGTCCCCCGCCCGATCGCCCTGCGCGCCGCGCGGCGGGGGCTCGCCCGGGCGCGGATCGGCCGCGCCGCTCTGTTTTCCCAGGCGCGGATCGGCCGCGCCGCTCTGCCTGCCCGGGCGCTGCTCCGCCGCGCCGCTCTGTTTTCCCAGGCGCTGCTCCGACGCGCCGTTCTGCCTGCCCGGGCGCTGCTCCGACGCGCCGCTCTGCCTGCCCGGGCGCTGCTCCGCAGCGCCGCTCTGTCTGCCCAGGCGCGGCTCCGCCGCGCCGCTCTGCCTAATTGCGCGCGCGCACTCGTCCACCGTGAGGCGGCGCGGCCCGTACGCGGACGAGTTGGCCGCGTCGGCGTCCATCAGGCGGGTCGGGGTGTCGACCCCGAAATCGTCGGGGTGCCCCGGCTCGTCGAGCAGCACGTGGCCGAGCTCGTGCGACAGCGCGAACGAGGCGCGGTCGGCGCGCAGGCCGGCGCGGTCCTCGATGATCGTGTTCCGGATCGCCCCGCCGTCGGCGAAGATGAACGACTCGCCGATGCGCCCGCCGCCGGCGAAGCTCGGGACCATCACGACGTCGATGGTCGCGGGGTCGCCGTCGTCGAACGCCTTGATCAGCGCGCGCTCCTCGACGGTGCCGGCGATGGCGTCCGTGTCGCTGAAGTGCTGCAGGCCGTCCTCGAGCTCCACGGCGCCGATGCACGCCGTGAGCGTCGGGTCGGTGCTCAGCGCGCCCGACGCCGGCGGCTCGATCGCCGCGGGCGCGCCGCCCGGGCGCCGCACGAGCACGTCGGTGGTCCCGAACGCGCCCGCGCCGATGGCCGGGTTGTCCGACAGGCGCACCGAGAAGCCCGCGGCGCCGATCGCCGCGGCGACGGCGCGGGCCGCGGCGTCGGGGCGCATGCGGGGCCGGATCGACGCGGTCACCTCGTGGCCGTCGACGCGCACCCGGATCGCGCCGCCGCTCGCCGGCAGGCCGTGGTCGCAGCCGATCGCGAGCAGGTGCGGGCGCGGCGGGTCGACGAAGCTGATGTCGAGCTCCTCCGGCGGGCCGAAGCTCACGCCGCACGCGCCCCAGAGGGCGTTCGCGCGCTCGACCTCCGCGCGCGCGATCGCGAGCGCGCCCGAGTCGTCCCCGCCCATCGGCGGCGGCCCGCCCGCGCGCGGCCGCACCATGAGGATGCGCAGGCGCGCGCGCGTGCGCCCGAGGGGCCCGAGCGGCGAGGAGCGCGGGCCGGCGATGCGGATCATCTGGAGCTTCGGCCCGTCGGGCAGGGCGACCACGAGCGCGCCGCCGACCTCGCCCTTCACGGAACGATCGGCGATCATCGGGTGGTTGCGGTCGATGTCGTCGGCCACGATCCGGAGGGGGCGCGTCGAGCCGCACACGAGGCCCGCCGGGACGTCCGGGGGGCACGCGACGTGGCCGAGCGGCACGCTGGGCAGGCGATCGATCGCCCGGCCGGACGGCGCCGCGGAGTGGACGTCGACGGTGAGCGGCAGGTCGTCGGCCGCGCCGATGACGAGCAGGCGGATCGCGTCGGGATCGTCGAGGTTCCCGAACGGATCGTCGCCGAGCCGGTCCGGGGGCGTGCGCTGGAGCGAGGCGTGGGAGCGCGCCATGTCGATGCGCGTCCCGGCGCCGTCGATGGCGCGGACCTCGAACGCGCTGATCGGCAGCGTCCTGCCGAAGAGGGCGATCTCGCTCCGGCCCGCCCGGACCGCCTGGAGCTCGACGCGGCGGGCGCCCGCGGGGATCGCGCTCCCCGGCTGGACGGGGCTGCCGTCGACGAGCAGCCGCAGGCCGTCCGGGATCGCCGCGGGCGCCTGGCTCGCGCCGCGCGGCGCGCGCAGCGCGAGGAGCTCCGGGGAGGACGGCACGCGGGCCTGCTCGCCGTCGGGCACGCCGTCGGCGTCGTCGTCGTCCCGATCGACCACGACCAGCGCGGGCCCGCCCTGCGCGGCGGAGCTGGCCGGGCCGAGGAGCGCGCCGAGGAAGACCGAGAGTGCCGGAAGCCGGCCGTTCATGGATCGCATCGCCCTGCCCGCTCGCCCTCCTCGACCCAGTCTATCGCGCCTTGGGCGGGGCGCAGCTCGCGCCCGCGCGCCGTCGGGAGCCCTCCGATGGCGGTGCGTCCGGCCCTGCGCCACGTGTCGCGCCATGGCCAGCGTCAGCGCCGTCATTTTCGGTGTCGACGGCACGGTCCTCGACGCCGTCGATCTGCATGCGGCCGCCTGGCAGCGGGCCTTCGCGCGGTTCGGCCGCGAGGTCGCGCGGGAGAAGCTCAGGCGCCACGTCGGCGAGGGCGCGGACCGGCTCTTGCCGGTGTTCCTTTCGCCCGAGGAGATCGGCTGGATCGGCGCGGGGCTCGCGTCGCTCCACGACGAGATCTACGCGCGCGAGCTCCTCCCCGGGGCGCGCGTCTTCCCGGGGGTGCGCGAGCTCTTCGAGCGCGTCGCGCGCGACGGGCGCCGGATCGTCGCCGCCGCGTCGATGGCGCGCGGCGCGCTCGACGCGAGCCTCGAGCGCGCCGGGGTGGGCGACCTTGTCTCGTGGGCGGTGTCGGCGGACGACGCGGGGAGGTCGAAGCCGCATCCGGACGTCCTCGAGGCGGCGCTCGACCGGCTGGGCAGCGTCGATCCGCGCGAGGTGGTGCTGGTCGGCGACACGCCGTCCGGCGCCGAGGCCGCGGCCAAGCTCGGCATCCTGGCGGTGGGGCTGCGCTGCGGAGGCTTCCCCGAGATGGAGCTCGTCGAGGCGGGGTGCGCGGCGCTCTACCGCGATCCGGAGGACCTCCTCGCGCGGTACGACGCGTCGCCGCTCGCGCCGCAGCGGGAGCGGCTCGCGGGGTAGTCGCGGCTCAGGGGCCACGCGGGGGCCGATCGGAGCGCGCATCCCGGACGCGCTGGCCCTCGGCGGCGACGAGCTGCTCGCGGAGCGCCCGCCGCTCGGGCTCGCCGATGGGCGACGCGGTGGTCGAGCCGTCGCGGAGCGCCACCGAGTAGACGGACTCGCGCGGCAGGAGGTCGAGGAGCGCGGGGCTCTCGGTCGTGAGCAGGAGGTGGCGCTGGGCGGAGGCGCCGCGCAGGTACTCGACGAGCGCCGGCAGCGCGCCGCGGTCGACGCCCGCGTCGGGGTGCTCGAAGCCGGCGAGCACGAGCGGCGGCTCCTGCGAGAGCGCGGTGACCATGGCCGCGAGCCGGAGCGTCGCGTCCGGCTCGTCCGTGGCCGCGCGCCAGCGCTCGCGGCCGCCGTCGTCGACGCCGTGGCGCAGCTCCGGGACGAGGAACCCGCCGGACGAGAGCGCGCGGGCGCCGTCGACGTCGCCGAGCACCTGGGACAGGCTGGCGAGGAACTGCTCGCTCCAGCGCTCCTTCTCGAGCGCGCGGAGGACGGAGCCCCAGTTCTCGCCGCTCGCGCGGAGGCGGCGGGAGGCGCTGATCTTCTGGGGCGAGCGGAGGGGGCGCGGCGCGAGGGAGTAGAGGACCGCGCGGCGCAGCTCGTCGCGCATCGGGGTGAGCGGTCCATCGGAGAGCAGCGGCAGGACGAGCCTGGCGCCGCTCACGGCGATGGGGGCGACGCCGCGGTAGGCGAGCGTGCCGCTGCGGCCCTTGTCCTTGCGCGAGAACCCCTTCGGGCTGCCCTTCAGCCGGTCGAAGGAGACCTCGGGCGGGTCGCTGCCGGCGTCGAAGACGTCGCGGAGGCCCGGCTTGACGAGCCGGGTGAGGGCGCTGCGCTGCCACCACGCGGCCGTCTCGCTCTTCACGCGCGTCTCGCCCTCCCGGTCGCCGGGCGCGAGCTGCACGAGCCAGAACCCGTGGCCCTCGGTCCTGGAGACGGCGACGCCGAGGGTGGTGACCGCGCCGCTGTCGCGGGGGCGCTGCAGCGCGCCGCCGCCGCGGCGGCTGGCCGCCGCCTGCTCGAGCGCCCCGTTGGCGCACTCGGCGAGGAACCGCACGGCATCGAGGAGGCCCCCCTTCCCCGCGCCGGGCGGGCCGACGAGCGCGGTCAGCGCGCCGAGCGTGAGCTCGATGCCGGGCCCGATGCTGCCGTAGTTGCTGACGTAGACGTGGGTGATCATCGCGGCGCGGTGACCCGGATCGAGTACCTCCACGCCGCCGCCCGGAGGGCGACACAAAGGTGGGAGAGGCCGAGAGCGCCCAGCTGCGACAGCGCAGCGCCCTTCCGGGATGTCCGACGCCCGATCACGACCATGCCCTCCCCGCGCTCGACGCCCACGCCGGTGCACCAATCCATCGGAGGATGGCTTCCTCCTAGGCCGGTCGCGGTGCCGCTTCGGTCACGAGCTTACACGAAGCGGATTCGTGTCGATCTACCCACGCGGGATGCGCGGGACGTCGAGCCATCTGGGTGTTGGCTGACAGTTCACGGCATTCGCGCCAAGCCGATCTTCAGCGCCTCCCCCTCAACGGGCGCGTCCGTTTCGCTGACTTCCTCCTCGAGGGCACCGCCCACCACGAGCTCCGCGGCGAGCGATTCTGCCATGATCAGGGCCCGCGACGCCTCGGCGACGCGGCACACGCGCTGGCTGCCCCGGATGGCGAGGCGGATCCTATCGGTGAAGTCCAGGCCCGCGCCCTTCCTGGCCGCTTGCACGCGCGAGAGGATCTCCCGGCCGAGCCCCTCGTCGCGGAGCGCGTCCGTGAGCGCCGTGTGCAGCACGACGACCCCCGCGCGGCCGCCGGCCGCCGCGAACCCCTCGCCCGCCTCCACGGCGACCTCGATCTCCTCGGGGCCGAGCTCGACCTGCTCGCCGTCGAGCGCGATCGCGATCTTGCCCTCGGTCGCCAGCGCCGCGCGCAGCGCCGACGCGTCCGCCTTCGCGAGGACCTGCTTCGCGAGCTGCACCTTCTTGCCGAGCTTCGGCCCGAGCGCGCGGAAGTTCGGCTTGAGCACGTAACGGACCGCGCTCCCCTCCTCGCCGGGCTTCAGGAAGCGCACCTCGTGCACGTTGAGCTCCTCGGCGATGAGCGGCACGTGCTCGGCGAGCGCCGCCGCGAGCCCCTGCTGCGACAGCACGACGTCCGCGCGCGCGAGCGGCTGCCGCACCTTGAGCTTGTTCGCCGTGCGCACCTGCAGCCCGAGCGAGACGAGCTCGCGCACCGCGCGCATCTCGACCGCGAGCGGCTCGTCCACCGCGGCCTGGTCCGCCTCCGGGAAGGCCACGAGGTGCACGCTCTCCGGCTGCGACGCGGGCCACGGCCGCCGCACCAGGTTCTGGTACATGGCCTCGGCGAGGAACGGCGTGAACGGCGCGCTCAGCTTGGCGATCGCGACGAGCACCTCGTACAGCGTGAAGTACGCGTCGCGCTTGTCCTGGGCCGCCCGCACGGCGCCCGGCGCGACGTCGAGCGGATCCGCCGCCGTGGGGGCCCAGAAGCGCGCCCGGCTCCGGCGGACGTACCAGTTCGACAGCGCGTCCACGAGGTCGACCAGCCGCTGCGCGGCCTCGTACAGGCGGTACTCGTCGAGGTGCGCCGTCACCTCCCGCGTCGAGAGCGCGAGCTCCGAGAGGATCCACCGGTCGAGGAGCGACCGCTCCTTCGCCGGCCGGTAGCCGGCGCTCGCCGCGAGCGCCGCGGGCGACGTGCCCGTCGCGCCGGGGTTCCCCTCCGCGGGCGAGAAGCCGTCGATGTTCGCGTAGATGGTGAAGAACGAGTAGACGTTCCGGAGCTTGACCGCGAACTCCTTCTGGAGGGCGCGCACGTTCGTGAGCGAGTGGCGCGTGTTCGTCCACGGCGGGGAAGACGCGTAGAAGAACCACCGGAACGCGTCGGCCCCCGGCGCGGAGGTCGACGGGTCCTCGATGGTGACGCGCTCGGCCTGATCGAGCCGCGGCACGTCGTTCGGCATCACCGAGAGCGCCCCCTGCCCGGGCGTGAGGCCCAGCCTGTCGAGATCGGCCTCGGAGAGCGCGACGATCCGCCGCGGCATCCCCTTCTGCGGCCGGAGCTCCATGGCGATCGGCTGCGCCTCGCGATCGGCGCGGTACATGCGCACCTTCGCGGCGTCGCCCGTCAGGTCGAGCCCCTCGTAGTCCTCGCGCGCGATGAGCGCGACCCCGTCCTTCGGCTGCGCTCCCTTCACCTCGGCGGCCCGCACCGCGGCGAACTCCATCCGGACGCGCTCGAGGATGACCTCGGGCGGCGTGTAGTTGCCCTTCGACTTGCTCTCCTTCTTGCCCTCGCGGTCGCAGACGTGCCCGAGCACGACGCACGTCTTGTACGGGTGCGGGTAGCTCCGGAGCCGCGACAGCCCGAGCTTCTCCTGCGTCGCCTCGTCGAACACCAGCGTCGAGACCATCAGGAGCGAGTAGAACCAGCCGCGCGTCTGGTCGATCGCCTCGCTGATGAAGTCCGCCGGGAACGCGCGATCGAACAGCTCCTTCGAGCCCGGGGCGTGCGGGTAGCCCCACTGCGCGAACGGCATGCTCCCGCTGTCGAACCACGCGTCGATGACCTCGGTCACGCGGCGCATCTCGCCGCCGCACGTGGGACAGGGGAACGTCACCCGGTCGATCCACGGCTTGTGGACGATGAGGTGGTCGTTCAGGCTCGGATCGGCCTTCTTCGCCTCGTGGAAGTGGTCGAAGGCGCGCGGGTTCAGCGCCTCGATCTCGGCGACCGACGCCGGGGCGAGCTGGTGATCCTCGCTGTTCGCGCAGATCCAGACGTTGAGCGGCGTCCCCCAGTACCGCTCGCGCGAGAGCGCCCAGTCGACGTTGTTGGCGAGGAAGTCGCCGAAGCGCCCCTCCTGGATGTGGGGCGGCATCCAGTGGATCGCGCGGTTGTTGGCGATCGCCTTGTCGATGTTCTCGCGCGTCCTGATGTACCAGGCGGGCCGCGCGAGCTGGATCAGCGGATCGTCGTCGGCGCGCCAGCAGAACGGGTAGTCGTGGCGGTACTTCTCGTCGTGGACGAGCAGCCCGCGGGCCGCGAGATCCTTGAGGATGAGCGGGTCGGCGTCCTTCACCCACAGGCCCGAGAACGGCGTGAGCCCCGGCTCGAACGTGCCGTCCGGCCGCACCGCGCACAGGATCGGCACCTCGCCCGCGGCGCCCGGCTCGGCGAGCTCGGCGACGCGCCGCTTGTGGGCGTTGAAGTCGTCCTCGCCGAACGCGGGCGCGATGTGGACGACGCCGGTGCCGGAGTCGAGCGTGACGAAGTCGGCGCCGATCACGACCCAGTAGAGCGGCTCCTCCTTGCCGTCCTTCCGCCGCAGGCTGGCGCCCTCGAGCGACCTCGAGAAGCTGTCGAACGGCGGCCGGTACCGCTTCCCGATGAGCTCGCTCCCCTTGAGCTCGCGGAGCACGGGGAGGTCGCGCTTGAACTTCTTCGCGAGCTCCTCGCGCAGCGCCGCGGCGACGATGAGCTTCCGCGCCACCGGCGCCGCCCCGCCGCCAGCGCCCGCCGACGCCCCCGCGTCCACGACGACGTAGTCGAACTCGGGCCGCACGGCGGCGTAGCCGTTCGAGGGCAAGGTCCACGGGGTGGTCGTCCAGGCGCAGAGCGCGGTGTCCGGCTCGTCCACGAGCGGGAACGCCACGAACACGCTCGGGTCGTCCACGGTCTTGTAGTTCCAGCCGACCTCGGCCGCGCTGAGCGCCGTCCCCCCCTGCGGCCACCACCAGCAGACGCGGTGGCCGCGGTAGAGCAGCCCCTTCTTGTGCAGCTGCGAGAGCGCCCACCAGACGCTCTCGACGTAGCTCCGGTGGTAGGTGACGTAGGCGCTGTCGAGGTCGACCCAGAAGCCGATCTTGTCGGTCAGGCCCTCCCACGCCTCGGTGTACCGGAAGACAGAGTCGATGCAGCGCGAGATGAACGGCTCGACGCCGTAGCGCTCGATGTCGGCCTTGCCGTGGATGCGCAGCTCCTTCTCGACCTCGACCTCGACCGGCAGCCCGTGGGTGTCCCAGCCGGCCTTCCGCGGGACGTCGTAGCCGCGCATCGTCTTGTAGCGGGGGAAGACGTCCTTCACGGCGCGCGTGAGCACGTGGCCGTTGTGCGGCATGCCGTTGGCGGTCGGCGGGCCCTCGTAGAAGACGAACGTGCCCTTGGACGGGCCGGTGGCGCGGGTCTCGGCGCGGAGCGTCTTCTCGAAGATGCGGTGCTGCTTCCAGAAGGCGAGGATCTTCGCCTCGTCGGCGGGGAAGTTCAGCTCGGTCGCCACCTTGTCGAACAGGGGCTCGTGCGGGCCGTCGGTCGGTTTCTTCGAGGACGCTTCGGACATGGCCCGGCCTAGTAGCAAGGCGGATTGCCAGCGTCGAGGGAGGCGCTCGGGCCGGGGCTTTCGCGCGCCGGGTGCGGAGGGTGATACGCTCGATGCATGAGCGCGCAGCACCCGCTATTTCCAGGCAACACGCCCGAGGTCGAGGCCACGTTCCAGGCCGTGCCGGAAGAGATGGTCGCCGAGATCCTCGACGGGGAGCTGCACACATTCCCGCGGCCGGCGCGGCCGCATACCCGCACCGCGTCGCGTTTGAACGTGAGGCTTGGGGGTCCGTTCGATCTGGATCCAGGTGGACCTGGCGGCTGGGTCATCCTCGTAGAGCCCGAGCTCCACCTCGGCCCGAGGCCCGACAAGGTCGTCCCCGATCTCGCCGGCTGGCGCCGCGAGCGCATGCCCGACGCGCTCGGGCCCGAGGACGCGCCCGCGCACTACGACCTCGCGCCCGACTGGATCTGCGAGGTGATCTCCCCGCGCACCGAGCGCGTCGACCGCGGCAAGAAGATGCGGATCTACCGCCGCGAAGGGGTCCGCCACGCCTGGCTGATCAACCCGGTCGCGCAGACGCTCGAGGTGTACCGGCTCGACGACGGCCGGTGGTCGCTGCTCGACACGTACGAAGGCGACGAGGCCGTGCGGGCCGAGCCGTTCGACGCGATCGAGCTGCCGCTCGCCGACCTCTGGGCCAGGTAAAGACGTCCGCCGCGCGGCCCCTCGTCGGCGGGGAAGCTCCGCTCGGTCGCCACCTTGAGGCGCGGGGGCGCGAGCGGGAGGAGTGATAGGCTGGCGGCATGAGCGCACAGCACCCGCTGCTCCCGGGCAACGCCCCCGAGGTGGAGGCCGCGTTCCAGGCCGCGCCGGAGGAGATGGTCGCCGAGATCCTCGACGGGGAGCTGCACACGTTCCCACGGCCGGGGCGGCCGCACACGCGTACGGCGTCGCTCCTGGGCGGAAGCCTCACGGGCCCCTTCGATCGCGGGAGAGGCGGACCTGGCGGCTGGGTCATCCTCGACGAGCCCGAGCTCCACCTCGGACCGAGGCCCGACAAGGTCGTCCCCGATCTCGCCGGCTGGCGTCGCGAGCGCATGTCCGACCCGCTCGGCCCGGAGGACGCGCCCGCGCACTACGACCTCGCGCCCGACTGGGTGTGCGAGGTGATCTCCCCGCGCACCGAGCGCGTCGACCGCGGCAAGAAGATGCGGATCTACCGCCGCGAAGGGGTCCGCCACGCCTGGCTGATCAACCCGGTCGCGCAGACGCTCGAGGTGTACCGGCTCGACGACGGCCGGTGGTCGCTGCTCGACACGTACGAAGGCGACGAGGCCGTGCGGGCCGAGCCGTTCGACGCGATCGAGCTGCCGCTCGCCGACCTCTGGGCGAGGTGAGGACGTCCGCCGCGCGGCCCGGCTCCGTGGGCGCGGCGGCGGGAGCAGGCGAGGTCACCCCCCGAGCGGCGCCGGCAGCGCGCCGCCGAAGTCGGCGCGGATCGCGGCCACCCCGTCCGCGCCCGCCGCGAGGCAGGCCGGCGCCGAGCCCGCGTCCACGCCGCCGAGGGCGATCAGCGCGACGCCGCGCGACGCGGCCGCGAGGCGGGCCCGCGCCTCGCCCAGCGCCGCGAGCCCGAGGGGCGGGCCCTTGCCGGGCGTCGCGAAGATCGGCGACAGCACGGCCGCGTCTGCCCCGGCCTCCGCCGCGCGGAGCACCTCGTCCACGCCGTGGCAGGCGACCGAGACGAAGACGCCGGCGCCGAGCAGGGCGCGCGCGTCCGCCACCGCGACCGAGCGGCGGCCGAGGTGCACGCCGTCCGCGCCCAGCAGCAGCGCGAGATCCAGGCGGTCGTTGACGACGAACGAGGCGCCGATCGCGGCGGTGGCGTCGCGCAGCCGCCGGCCGAGCGCGTGGAGCGCCGCGCCGGAGAGCTCGGGGTCGCGGAGCTGCACCGCCACGCGGGCGCGGGCCTCGGGGGGCAGGGCGCCGAACGCCGAGAGCCGCGCGAGCAGGGCCGGCTCCGGCACGTCCGCCGTCTGCGTGATCAGGGTCAACCGCGGGGTGAGCATGGCCGTCCTCCTGCGCCGACGCGCGGCGCGTCAGCGGTCTCCGCCGCCCGGGGCGCGGTCCCCTCCCGGAGCGCCCGGCTCGCCGAGCGCCTCGAGGTCCTGCCGCGCCATCCGGGCGAACCGGCTCGAAGGATACCGCTCGACGAGGAAGCGCAAGGTGTCGGCCTGGGCGCGGCGATCGCCGTTCGCCTTGAAGCGCTCGGCCAGGCCGTACAGGGCCTCGCTCGGATCCTCGTACTGGCGATGATCCGGGTCGACGTCGCTCGCGCACTGGTAAGGCGCCCGCGCGACGGCGGCGAAGATCACGAGCGGGCCCAGGGCCGCGCGGATGCCGGGGAGCACGGGCGCCATTCGCCGATGAACGCGCGCGAGCGTCAAGAGGACGCCGCGCCGGGAACCGCCGCCACCGCCGCGGAGGCCGCGCCGCGAGCCGCCGCCACCGCCCAGGCGAGCCGTCAGCTCAGGGGAGCGCCCGTCCGCGCGGCGCCGTTCTCGATCCCGCCCTTCGGGCCCGGGACGCTGAAGGCCGCGTCGCCGAGGTCCTGCCCGCCCGCGCTCGGCCGGCGGGCGCTGCGCACCGCGCGCAGGAGCGTGTCGTGGAGGGCGCGCGCGCTGTCGTCCCAGTCGCGCCCGCCGGCGAGCTCCGCGACCCGCGCCGGGTCGTACTCGTGCCGCGCGGCGCGCAGCAGCGCGTCCGCGAGCGCGCCCTTGTCCCCCGGCGGGATGAGCTCGCCGAGCTCCGGGCTGTGGAGGATGTCGGGGATGCCCCCCACGCTCGTCCCCACTACGCGGCGCCCCGAGGCGAGCGCCTCCAGCACGACGTTGGGCGTCCCCTCGTGCAGGCTCGGGAGCACGAGGGCGTCCGAGGCCCCGAGCCACAGCGACACCTGGTCGTGCGGCAGGTAGCCGGTCACCGTCAGCCGGCCGCCCAGCCGGGCGGCGGCGGCCTTGCACGCCTGCTCCTCGGCGCCGCTGCCCACGAGCGTGAGCTCGAGGTCCGGGTGCGCGGGCGCGAGCCGCTCGAACGCCTCGACCAGATCGAGCACCCCCTTGTCCCGGTTCAGGTGGCCGACGAAGACGAACATCTTCGATGCAGGCGACCGGCCGAGCGCCGCGCGCGACTCGGCGCGGCTGCGCGGCTGGAACAGCTTCGCGTCGACGCCGTTCATGACGATGTCGATGCGATCGCGCGGCACGCCGAGCGCCGCCACCCCGTCCGCGAGCTTGCGGCTGACCGCCACCACCCGGGTCGCGCGCGTGAGGCCCCAGCTGAGCGGCCGCCGCAGCCGCGCGTCGCGCGGGATCACGTCGATGTCCGAGCCGTGCACCTTGATGACGACCGGCACCCGGAGCAGCCGACCGAGGCACACGGCGGCGAAGCCGTCCGGGTAGGCGAACGCCCCGACGATCACGTCGGGCGACGGGCCGCGCCCGACGAGCTCCGGGAGCATCGACGCCGCGTACAGCGGGCCGTTCAGGGCCGGCGCGACCCTCGGCACGTAGAGATAGCGCGGGTGCCGGACCGGGAGCCCGTCGATGACCTCCTCGCGCGGCGCGCTGGCGCCGACAGGCCACTTCGAGAGCCGCTCGATGCCAGGGAACCACGGGATCGTCGCGAGCACCCGAACGTCGCAGTAACGCGACAGCGCGGCGAACTGCCGACGATTGTACGGCGCCTCGTCCGGGTGTACCGCGTTCGGGAAAATCTTCGTGATAAGCAAAACACGCATCCGCCGCAAGAGCTCCTCCTGTCTGAATCGATCCGAGGCAGCGAGCGCGCCGGCAACAGGGGCTTTGGTGCCGGCGCTGGTTCGAGGCGTCTCGTTAGGTCGCGTTGGTCTCGTCGGGTCTCGTCGCGTCTCGTCGGGTCTCGTCGCGTCTCGTCGCGTCCCGGTCAGGCTTGTTGAGGCTCGCTCGGCCTCGTTTCAAGCTCGGTCGGTCTCGCTCAACCTCGTATTCAGCACCGGTCCCTGGCTCGTTCCCCCGGACCTCTGCGCCCGCGGCGAGGCCTCCCCGCCGCGCCGCCGGGCGACGAGCTCGTCGAAGAGCCGCACGTGCGCGTCGACCATCGCCTCCAGGCTGAACTGCTCGGCGAACTTCGCGGGGCCGCGCGTGCGCGCGCGCTCGCGGAGCTCCGCGTCGCGGGCGACCCGCGAGAGGTGCTCGACAAGCGCGCCCGGGTCCTTCGGCGGGACGAGGAACCCGTCGACCCCGTGCTCGATGATCTCGGGGACGCCGCCGACGCGGCTCGCCACGATCGGCTTGCCGAGCGCGAGCGCCTCGAGCAGGGCGAGCGGCAGCCCCTCCCAGAGCGACGGGAGCACGTAGGCGTCGAACGCGGAGACGAGCTCGGGGACGTCCGAGCGATACCCGGGGAAGAGCATCCGGTCGCCGAGCCCCGCGTCCCTGGCGCGCTGCTGGAGCTCCCCCCGGAGCGGGCCGTCGCCCGCGACGACGAAGCGCGCCTCCGGGGCGCGCCGCAGCACCTCCGGCGCCGCCTCGATGAGGTAGCGGAGCCCCTTCTGCTCGATGTGCACCACCGCGCACCCGAACACGAACTCCTGCTCGCCGATGCCGAGCTCCGCGCGGATGCGCCCCTGCTGGCCGCTCGTCAGGGCCCGGGCGAAGCGCGTCCCGTCGATGCCGTTGTGGATGACCCGGACCGGCGCGCGGACCTTCACGTCGTCGACGAGGATGCGCTTCAGGTCGTGCGAGACCGCGACCATCTCGTCGGCGAGGTAGGCGTAGTAGCCGAATTTGCGCCGGTCGAACCCCTTCGCCCGGTTGATCTGGTTGTGCTCCGAGTAGACGACCAGCGGCCGATTCCGGAGCAGGCGCGCCGCGAGGCCGGCGAAGATGAGCGGAGCCCGGTTGTGGACGTGGACGATATCCACGGAGCGCTGGTGGAAGAAGCGCCGGATCCAGAGGATCGCCTCGGGATCGCTCTTGAGGCCGGGCAGCACCGGCCGGAGATCCTTCGTGATCACGAGGCACTTGGAGCGGGGCAGCTTCACCTCCGAGAAGAGCCGCCCCTCGCCGTCGAGGCAGATCAGCGAGAGATCGAAGCCCTGATCGCCGAGCCGATCGAGGAGGCTCAGCACCACCTTCTCGAGCCCGCCGACCTCGAGGTTGTTCACGACCATGCAGACGTTGGGCTTGCTCATATTCTCCTGAGCGGACCGTCAGGTCGCCGCGGTCGTCCTCGGAGCGCCCCGTCGCGTCACGACAGAGGTGTCGACCGTGCGATGAGCGTTCCGTGTCATTCTGACTCAGGGCTGTGAGCGTATCATGACCCCGGCGTGCTGTTCGTTTGACTTCGCACATCGGGACGCCGCGCCGCGCTCCCCGCAGCGCGCCGCGCTCCCCCGCAGCGCGCTCTCCCGTAGCGCGCCGCGCCCCGCCGCGCGCTGAGCCCGCCGCCCGCTGCGCAGCGGCGCGCCCCCCGCCGCGCGCTCCTACAGCCCGGCGATCTTGCCGTGCTCCGGCGACGACGCCGTCGCGTAGAGCTTCTTCGGCATCCGCCCCGCGAGGTAGGCCATTCGCCCGGCCCTCACCGCGTCCCGCATCGCCTGCGCCATCAGGATCGGATCCCGCGCGCCCGCGATGGCCGTGTTCATCAACACCCCATCACACCCGAGCTCCATCGCCACCGCGGCGTCGCTCGCCGTCCCGACGCCCGCGTCCACGATCACCGGCACCTTCGCCGTCTCGCGGATGATCATCAGGTTGTACGGGTTCCGGATGCCGAGCCCGCTGCCGATCGGCGCGGCAAGGGGCATCACGGCCGCGCACCCGATGTCCTCCAGCTTCCGGCAGACGATCGGGTCATCCATGCAGTAAGGCAGCACCGTGAAGCCCTCCTTGACCAGGATCTTCGCCGCCTCCAGCGTCGCCTCGTTGTCCGGGAACAGCGTCCGTTCGTCGCCGATGACCTCGAGCTTCACGAGGTCCGACAGCCCGAGCTCGCGCGCGAGCCGGCAGGTGCGGACCGCGTCCTCGACGGTGGTGCAGCCCGCCGTGTTCGGCAGGATCGTGACGCGCCCCTGCTGGAGCAGCGACATCATCGACCCCTCGCCCCGCTCCTTCAGGTTCACGCGGCGGAGGGCCACCGTGACCACCTCCGCGCCGGACGCCTCGAGCGCGCGACGGGTCTCCTCCAGGTCCTTGTACTTGCCCGTCCCCACGAAGAGGCGGGAAGTGAACGTGTGTCTGCCGATCGTCAACGCGTCGCTCGTCATCGCAGGCTCCTCGGTCTCGACCCAGACGATCTAGCTAGTCGGACCGGGACACAGGGTCCAGCACGACCGCGCCGCGGGCTTCGGGCGTGCCCCGCTCGCCAGCATGGTATCGTTGCCCCTATGTCTCCCAGAGCCTTGCTCATAGCCCTCCTCTTCGCGTTGCCACCCGCGGTCACCCTCGCGCCCGGGGGCGACGCCGACCCAGCAGCCGGGGTGAGCCCCGGCGCGCTCCTGTCCGGCCCGCGCGCCGCGCAGGCGGCCGTCTCCATCCAGCTCTCGCTGGACGAGCTCGTCGCCGCCGCCTCGTACGTCGTGGTCGCGACCGCGACCGAGCAGCACAGCAGGTGGGAGGAGCTCGGCGGGTCCGAGAGGATCGTGACGTATACCCGCCTGTCGATCGACCGCACCGTGGCCGGGCAGCCCGACGCCGACGTGTGGGTGAGGACCCTCGGGGGCATCGTCGGGGACGTCGGACAGCACGTGGCCGGCGACGCGCAGCTCAGGATCGGCGCGCAGGCGATGATCTTCGTGTCCCGGGCCAGCTCCGCGCTCGTCGTGTCCGGGATGGCCCAGGGCCACTACCCCATCGTCGACGCCGAGGAGACGCGGCGGATCGCCGGCGCGCCGCGCATCGCCGTGCGGCGGCTGGCCGCGAGCCCGTCCAGCGGGACCGTCCTGGCCCGGCCCGGCCCGGCGATCTCGGCGCGCGAGCAGCTCGTCGGCGCGACGGTCGACGCGGCCATCGACGCGGTGAGCCGCGCCTGGAAGGCGAAGCATGCGCAGAAGTGATCTCGCGCCCGCCCGGCGCGGCGCGCGCGCCCGCGCCGTCGCCTCGTTCACGCTCGTCGCCGCGGCGCTCGCCCTCCCCCGGGCCGCCCTGGCCTACTGCCGCACCAGCGTCTGTCCCGAGACCCAGTCGACCGCGGCCGTCTGCAACCCGCAGCAGGCGACCGACTGCGGCATCCCCCTCGCCTGGCCCTCGCCGTGCGTCAGCTACTCGCTCCAGGAAGACGCCTCGGACCAGGTGACGCTCGCGGAGGCCGAGGCGATCTTCGAGCAGGCCTTCGCCACGTGGACCGCGGCCGACTGCGGCGGCGGGACGAGCCCCCGCATGGAGGTCACCTACCTCGGCCCGATCTCGTGCGACGCGCACGAGTACAACCAGCGCAAGGGGAACGCGAACATCATCACGTTCCGGGACGACGGGTGGCCGTACGGCAGCGGCGGGAACACCCTCGCGCTCACGACCGTCACCTACAACCTCAAGAACGGCGAGATCTACGACGCCGACATGGAGATCAACTCGTTCGACGTGACGCTCTCGATGGACGACGACGACGTCTCGTTCGACCTCCTGAGCATCGCCACGCACGAGGCCGGCCACTTCCTCGGGCTCTCGCACTCGGCCGAGGTCACCGCGACCATGTACGCCGACTACCGGCCGGAGAGCACGATCCTCCGCGACCTCGACGACGACGACCGCGCGGGGATCTGCTCGGTGTACCCGCCCGGGGAGCCGGTCGAGGCGTGCGACCCCACGCCGCGCCACGGCTTCTCCGACCTGTGCGCCAAAGATCAGCCCGCCCCGGAGGAGAGCGGCGGCTGCGCCGCGGCCCCGTCGTCGCCAGGCGGCGGAGGCGGCGGCGGGCTCCTCGCCGCGGCGGCCGCGTCGCTCGGCGCGCTCGCGCGGGCGCGGCGCGGCAGGGCAGCGCGCCCGCGCCGGGAGAGGGCCCGCTGAGCCAGGCTCCCCCCGTCCTCGTCGAGCGCGAAGGCGATCTCGCCCGGGTGGTCGAGCGCGCGGCGCGCGCCGACGCGCTCGCGGTCGACGTGGAGGCCAACGGGCTGTTCGCGTACCGCCCGCGGCTCTGCACCGTCCAGCTCGCCTTCCGCGAGGGCGACGGCGTCGCGGTCGCGGTCGTCGACGCGCTCCGCGCGCCGGTCGCGCCGCTCGCGCCGCTCCTCGGGGCCGCGGGGCCTCCCAAGGTGCTGCACGACCTCACCTTCGACGCGCGCATGCTCGCCGAGGCGGGCGCGCCGCTCGCCGGCGTGCGCGACACCTCGGTCGCCGCGCGCATGCTGGGGCGCGCGGCGACGGGGCTCGCGGCGCTCGTCTCCGTGGAGCTCGGCGTGAAGCTCGACAAGCAGCTCCAGCAGCACGACTGGGGGCGCAGGCCGCTCGCGGACGCCGAGCTGCGCTACCTGGCCGACGACGTGCTCCACCTGCTCCCGCTCGACGCGCGGCTCGCGGAGCACGTTCGCGCGCTCGGGATCGAGGACGAGATCGCGGAGGAGTGCGCCTACAAGCTGGCGAGCGCCCTCGGCCCGCCGCGCGATCCGCGGCCGGCGTACGCGCGCATCAAGGGGGCCCAGGCGCTCGACCCGGAGGGCCGCGCGATCCTCCGGCGGCTCGTCCTGGCGCGCGAGGCCGCCGCCGAGGAGGCCGACCTGCCCGCCTTCAAGATCGTCGCCGGCGAGGTGCTCCTCGAGCTCGCGCAGCGGAGGCCGACCCGGGCCGACGACGTGCGCGCCGTCCGCGGGGCCGCGGCGGGCCGCGCGGGGGGCCTCGTCGCCGCGTGGCTCCGCGCGATCGAGCAGGGGCGCGGCGACGGCGACGTGCCGGAGGACGAGCGCGCCCTCTTCGCGCAGACCCGCCCGTCCCGGCGGGAGATCGCCGTCCGGCGCGCGATGGAGACCCGGATCGCCGCGTGGCGCAGGGCCGAGGCGAAGGCGCGGCAGGTCGACGAGCAGGTCGTGCTGCCAGGCCACTGCGCGCAGGATCTCGTGGAGATCGCGCTCGCGGGGGGCCGCGCCGGCGGCGGCGCGGTCGCCGACGCGATCGCGCGCATCCCGGGGCTCGGCGCGCGCCGGCTCGCGCGCTACGGCGCCGCGCTCGCGGCGCTCGTGACCGCGGCGCTGGCGAGCGAGCCGCCCGCCGCGGCGGTGTAGCTGCGAGCGCGTGTACGCGCCGCGGCGTACGCGCCGCAGCGTAAGCTGGCGCGCCGCGCGTTCGGCGCGCACGTCGCGGCGCGCTGCACGGTGCACGCGCGTCCGTCGACGGTCGTCCGCGCGCGCGACGCCCCGTACGCAGGCGGGCCGGCCGGTCGTCCACGCGCCCGCCGCCCGGTCGACAGACGCGCCGCGCGGTGGAATAGCAGGGGCCCATGCCCTGGAACGATCATCCCAAGGGTTCGAAGCGACTCCGCCTTTTGCCGGCGGCGAAGTGGTGGATCCGCGCCGCGCTCGCCTTCGCGCTCGTCTTCGGGTGCGTCCTCCTGGGAGCGAGCGCCGGCGAGCTGTCCCCGCCGCCTCCCCCCTCGGCGCCCCCGGCGGCGCCGAGCGCCGAGGCCGGCGTCGATCCCGAGACGATCCCGGTCGCCCCCGACTCGCCGCGGGCCTCGGTGCGCGCCTTCTTCGAGCTGTGTCGCGCGGGCGAGTACACCGAGGCCGCGCGCTTCCTCGATCTGCCGCCGAAGGCGGACGGCGCGGCGCTCGCGCAGAAGCTCAAGGCGGTGCTCGATCGGCACATCTGGGTCGACCTGGAGACGATCTCGCCGCACGCGCAGGGGGACACGCAGGACAACCTCGGGGCCGGCGTGGAGCAGATCGCCAAGATCCCGACCCGGACCGGGTACCAGCCGGTGCGCCTGGTGCGGCGCACGACCCCGGACGGCGTGCGCTGGATCTTCTCGCGCGCGACCGTGGAGCGCGTCGACGACTGGTACGCGCGGCTCGAAGATCGCTGGCTGCGCGACCACCTGCCGCCGGCGCTCTTGCGCCCGGGGCCGCGCGAGCTGCTCTGGTGGCAGTGGCTCGCGCTGCCGGTCTTCGCGCTCGCCGGCTGGCTCGTCGGCGCGGTCCTGAGCTTCGCCCTCCGCGCCTTGCTCCGCCGCCTCGTCGTCCGGACGGAGTCCCCGCTCGACGACGCGCTCCTCGAGGGCACGCGCGGCCCGCTCACGTTCGCGGCGGCGCTGCTCGCCATCGAGATCGCGCTCCCGTGGCTCGGGCTCTACGCGCCGGCCGAGGCGTTCCTCGACAAGGTGGTGCGCGCCGGCGTCTTCGTCGCCGTCTTCTGGTTCGCCCTCCGCGCGATCGACGCCGTCGGCGGCCGCCTGCTCGCCGCCCCCGCGACGCGCGACAACCCCGCGGCGCGCTCGCTCGTGCCGCTCATGGGGCGGATCGCGAAGGTCGCGATCGTGATCGTCGGCGCGATCGCCGTGCTGTCCGAGCTCGGCTACCCGGTGGCGAGCCTCATCGCCGGCCTCGGCATCGGCGGCGTCGCGCTCGCCCTCGCCGCGCAGAAGACGGTGGAGAACCTCTTCGGCTCGGTCTCGATCGGCATCGATCGGCCGTTCCAGGTCGGCGATTTCGTGAAGGTGGACGCGCTGCTCGGCACGGTCGAGACCATCGGCCTCCGCTCGACCCGGATCCGCACGCTCGACCGGACGATCGTCACGATCCCGAACGGCAAGCTCGCCGATCTCCAGATCGAGTCGTACACGGCGCGCGACCGGATGCGCCTCGCCTGCGTGCTGGGCCTCGTCCACGAGACCACGCCCGAGCAGCTCCGCGCGATCATCGAGGGGTGCGAGCGCGCGCTGCGCGCGCACCCGAAGATCTGGCCCGACGACGTCGTGGTGCGCTTCGTCGGCGTCGGCCCCTCGTCGCTCGACGTCGAGGTGATGGCGTGGTTCCAGACGACGGACTTCGGCGAGTTCCGGACGATGCGTCAGGAGATGCTGATCACCTTCCTGGAGCTCATCGCCTCGGCCGGGTCGCGGCTCGCGCACCCGACGCAGACGCTGCACGTCGCGACGCGCGGCGGGGAGCGCCCGCGGCCCGAGGCGGCCGACGGCGGCGGCCCGGCTAACGGGCGGCGGGAGCCGCGGCCGGCGCCATCGGCTGGAGCCCCGCCTTCTCGATGAGCGCGCGGTCCTCGTCCGGGCCCGGGTTCGGGGTCGTGAGCAGCTTGTCTCCGTAGAAGATCGAGTTCGCCCCCGCGTACATGCAGAGCAGCTGCGCCTCGCGCGAGAGCTCCGTCCGGCCGGCGGACAGGCGCACCATCGCGCGCGGCATCATGAGCCGCGCGACGGCGATCATCCGGATGAACTCGACCGGGTCCACGGGCGGCAGGCTCTCCAGCGGGGTGCCCGGCGAGCGCACGAGGGCGTTGATCGGCACGCTCTCCGGGTGCGGGTCGAGGCGCGCGAGCTCGACGAGCATCTCGCAGCGGTCGGCGATCGACTCGCCCATGCCGATGATGCCGCCCGAGCAGACGGTGATGCCGGCGCGCCGGACGTTGCGCAGGGTGACGAGCCGCTCGTCGTACGTGCGCGTCGAGATGATCGATTTGTAGGCCTTCCGCGACGTGTCGAGGTTGTGGTTGTACGCGTCGAGGCCGGCCTCTTTGAGGCGGCGCGCCTGGTCGTCGGTGAGCATGCCGAGGGTGCAGCACGCCTCGAGGCCGAGCGCCTTCACGCCGCGCACCATGTCGAGGACGCGCTCGAAGGCGGGGCCTTCCTTCACCTCGCGCCACGCGGCGCCCATGCAGAACCTCGTCGAGCCGCCCGCGCGGGCGCGCTCTGCGGCCGCGAGGACCGCGCCGACGTCGAGCATGCGCTCCGGCCCGACCTCGGTCTCGTAGTGGCTCGACTGCGGGCAGTAGGCGCAGTCCTCGGGGCAGCCGCCCGTCTTGACGCTGAGCAGGGTGCAGAGCTGCACCTCGTGCTCGCCGTGGAACGCGCGGTGGACCGAGCGCGCGCGGTCGATCAGCTCGAAGAGCGGGAGATCGTGCAGGGCGACCGCCTGCTCGACCGTCCAGTCGTGGCGGACCCCGCCCGCCGCCGGGGCGCTCCCG
Organism: Sorangium sp. So ce185; assembly: GCF_051526825.1. Classification (NCBI taxonomy): domain Bacteria; kingdom Pseudomonadati; phylum Myxococcota; order Polyangiales; family Polyangiaceae; genus Sorangium; species Sorangium sp. So ce185. The sequence continues at coordinate 7,064,036 of NZ_CP150316.1, forward strand.
TTCGGTTCCTTGCGCCCACCGTTGTGCCCCGCCGCGTCCCGTTCGATCCCGTCGAGCATGGGCTCCGCTCATACCCAGGCTTGGGTCGCCGCTGCAAGCGAGGCGCGACGGAGGCGCCGGGGGTGCGCTGCGAAGGAGGGGGGCGAGCCCCGCGAAGGAGGCGTGGCGGCGGAGATGGCGGCGCCGCCGCCGTGGGGGGCAGCGCCGCCGCCGCGGGGGTGGAGCGCGCCGGCGCGGCTGCGAGGGCGCTTGGTGGGCGGAGGAGCGCTTCCGGCGCGGCAACGAAGCCTTCCGGCGCGGCAACGAAGCCTTCCGGCGCCGGCGCGAAGGCTTCCGTCGCGGGCCGGAAGCTTCCGGCGCGGAGCGGGAGGTCTGATTTGCCGGGGATCTGGCCCTCCGGCGCACGACGGAGGCCGTCGAGGGCGGGGCCGGCACCGCCAAGTACGCGAAATGTCGTGCTCGGGAGCGCGGCGAAGGGCTTCGTTTCCGTGACGGAAGCTTCCGGAGCGCGACGGAAGCCTTCGCGCCGGCGCACGAAGGTCTCGGGGGCGCGCCGCGTGCCGCGATTCCTGTGCGGGAGCGCTTCGCCGGGGGCGCGGCCGCCTCGCCCGCGGGTGCGGCGGCCTTCGGCAAGCAGCCGTATGCGACGTCGTGGTCAGGAAGGTGCGTGACCAGCTCGCGAACGCGAAAGGCGCTGAAGGACCTGGATGGAGACGTGGCCCGGGTCGAGCCCATCTTGGAGCAGGGCGCGAAGTTTGATGAGCCGAACATCGCGGTTCGGGACGGCGATCCGTTCAACTGGAAGACGGGCGAGACACTGACCCCGATAGATTCGTCATCATCCCTCTTCCCTCTCCCGTCTTCCCTCTTCGTGCGCGTGCGCGGGTAGTGCTCAAATTTGCCTCGAGAGAGCTCACATGAAGGCGGGAAGGCAGGAAGATGATTGATCTTTTCTTCCCGCCTTCCCGCCTTCATGTTCAATTTTGAGCACTGCGCGTGCGCGTGCGCGTGCGCGTTCCCGTGCTCGCTCCGGTCCGTGCACGAGCGAGGACGGACACGCGCACGCCCACGAAGAGGAGCACGGGAGACGGGGGACGGGGGACGGGGGACGGAAGACGGATTCCGACGAAGAACCGCAGCCCGCCCTGTCGACTACAGCGCCGTCACCGCCTTCGCCGTCTCCTTCGCGATCGCCCCCTGGCCGACGAGCTGCCGCAGGTGCGCCTCGAAGGTCTGCATGCCGTACGGCGTGACCCCCTTCTCCATCAGCTCGCGCAGCGACGAGCTCCCCTCCGGGCGGCGGATCGCCTCGCGCACCGCGGCCGTCGCGACCAGCACCTCGGAGGCCAGGACCTCCCCCGCGCCGTCGCGGCGGGGCAAGAGGCGCTGCGCGACCGCGCCCTGGAAGCAGTCGGCCAGCCGATCGCGCACCTCGCTCGGGCTCTTGCCGAGCGCCACCAGCCGACCGAGCGTGCGCGCGACGTCCGGCGTGTGCACCGCCGCGAGCACGAGGTGCCCGGTCTCGGCGGCGTGCAGCGCGAGCTCGAGCGACTCGCCGTCGCGCAGCGCGCTGAGCATCACGACGTCCGGGTCCTGCCGCAGCGCCGAGCGCAGCGCGGTCGGGAAATCCGACGTGTCGACGCCGATCTCGCGCTGGCTGATGCTGGAGCGGTTGTCCTCGTGCACGTGCTCGATCGGGTCCTCGAGGGTCACGATGTGCCGCGGCAAGGTCGCGTTGATCTGCGCGACGAACGCCGCGAGCGTCGTGCTCTTGCCGCTGCCCGCCGTGCCCGCGACGAGGATGAGGCCGTGGTCGTGCTCCACCATCGCCCGCACGGCCGAGGGCACGCCCAGCTCCTCGAAGGTCGGGATCTTGAGGGGGATGCTGCGCAGGACGATCGCGAGCGAGCCGCGCTGGCGGTAGATGTTGACCCGGAACCGGCCGAGCCCCGGGACGACATACGCGGTGTCGAGCTCCTGGAGCGTGGCGAGCAGCTCGCGCGAAGGCCTGCCCGCGAGCAGCACGCGCGCCGCGGCCTCGCTGTCCTCGGGCCGGATCCGGTCGACCCGGAAGTAGACCATGTCGCCGCGCACCCGCGCGCCCGGCGGCTGACCGACCTTCAGGTGGATGTCGCTGGCGTGGGCGGCAAGCGCCTTGCCGAGGAGCTGATGGATGAAGGCCTCGGAGGTGTACGGCGTCGTCACGGGGGGGAAGGTACCAAAAGGGACCCCAACCGGCCCAAAGCGCGGCGGGATGATCCAGCGGCGCGGGCGCCGCGCTGGACGGTGGTGGACCGATTTGCCCCGGAGCGATCCCCATGAAGGCGGGAAGACAGGAAGATCATTGGTCTTTCTTCCCGCCTTCCCGCCTTCGTGTGCAAATCCGGCCACCGCCCGCTGGACGGCCGCGCGGACGCCGCGCTTAACGGCCGCGCGGACGCCGCGCTGGACGGCCGTACGGGGCGCCGATGGGCGCGCAGCCGCGCCGGACGTCAGGGCCGCGGCGCCTGGGCCCCCGCGGAGCCCGCGTCGGGCCCCGCCGGATCCAGATCCGCGGGAATGTCGCGAGGGTCGACGAGCCCCTTCTCGGCGAGGGCGCGCGCCGCCGAGATCGCGAGCGCGCGCTGCTCCGCGGGGAGGCCGCGCCTGCCCGACAGCTCGACCAGCGCCGCGGCCGCGGCGCGGACCCCGTCCGGGTCGAGCGGCTCGCGCGGGCGCGGCGGGCGACCGGCGATCCCGAGCAGCGCCTCGAGCAGGGGCGTCAGCGACGGACCGGACGCCGCGCGGGCGCGCTCGGCGAGCGGCGCGAGCGCGAGATCGGCGTCGTCCGCGTACGGCAGCGCGCCCAGGGCCGTGAGCGCGATGTCGCCGCCGTCCTCCAGCCCGGCGAGGAGCCCCGTCGCGCCCTCGGCCTCGGCGAGCCGGGCGCGCTCCAGCGGGTCGTCCCCGGCGGCGAGGCGCCAGCGCGGATCCGTGAGACGAGGGCTCGGCGGGCGCGGCGCCGCCGACAGCGAGGCAGCGGGCGAGGAGGCCGACGAGGAGGCGCTCGTGGAGATCGCGCGCTCGCCGCGGCACGCGAGGGGGCCGAGGACGGCGAGCGCGAGGGAGGCGACGAGGACCGGGCGCGCGAGGCGAAGCGACAGCGGCGCGACGAGCGCCGGGCGCGCGAGGCGAGGCGCCGGGGACGCGACGAGGGCCGCGCGCGGGCGGGCAGACGCGCGCCCGCCTGCCAGCGCGGCGGGGAGGCCTGCGCGTCCCCTCCCCCGCCTCACCGCTGCCCCCGCCTCACCGCTGCCTCACGGCTGCCTCACGGCTGATCGATGAGCGAGAGCGACCGCTTCGTGGGCGCGTTCTCGGGCTCCTGCCGATCCTGCCGCGCGTTGTACTCGTCGACCACGCGGTTGATGTGCATCGAGCAGAACTTCGGCCCGCACATCGAGCAGAACTCCGAGGTCTTGAAGTACTCCTGCGGGAGCGTCTCGTCGTGCATCGCCTGCGCCGTCTCCGGATCGAGCGAGAGCGCGAACTGCTTCTTCCAGTCGAAGGCGTAGCGGGCGCGGCTCAGCGCGTCGTCGCGATCCCGCGCGCCCGGGCGCTTGCGCGCCACGTCCGCGGCGTGCGCGGCGATCTTGTAGGCGATGAGGCCCTGCTTCACGTCCTCCGGGTTCGGCAGGCCGAGGTGCTCCTTCGGCGTCACGTAGCAGAGCATCGCGGCGCCCGCGAAGCCGGCCATCGTGGCGCCGATGCAGCTCGTGATGTGGTCGTAGCCGGGCGCGAAATCGGTGACGAGCGGGCCGAGCACGTAGAACGGCGCCTCGTGGCAGAGCTCCATCTCCTTCTGCACGTTCATCGCGATCTGATCGAACGGCACGTGCCCGGGGCCCTCGATCATGACCTGCACGTCCTTCTCCCAGGCGCGCTTCGTGAGCTCGCCGAGCGTCTTCAGCTCGGCGAACTGCGCCGCGTCGCTCGCGTCGTGGAGGCAGCCGGGGCGGAGGCCGTCGCCGGCCGAGATCGTGACGTCGTACTTGGCGCAGACCTCGAGCACCTTGTCCCAGTGCGTGTAGAACGGGTTCTGCTTGTGGTGCTCGATCATCCACTGCGCCATGATCGAGCCGCCGCGCGAGACGATGCCGGTGATGCGGCCCTTCACGAGCGGCAGGTGCTCGAGCAGCACGCCCGCGTGGATCGTGAAGTAATCGACCCCCTGCTTCGCCTGGTGCTCGAGCATGTCGATGAGGTCGTCGGCCGTCATCTTGGCCGTGCCCTTGCAAACCTCGAGCGCCTGGTAGATCGGCACCGTGCCGATCGGCACCGGGGAGTCGGCGATGATCGCCCGGCGGATGCCGTCGATGTCGCCGCCGGTCGACAGGTCCATCACGGTGTCGGCGCCGTACTTGACGGCGTAGCGCAGCTTCTCGAGCTCGCCGTTCACGTCGCTCGTGGTCTGGCTGTTCCCGATGTTCGCGTTCACCTTGCAGAGCGACGCGATGCCGATGCACATCGGCTCGAGGTTCAGGTGGTTCTTGTTGGCGGGGATGATCATCCGGCCGCGCGCGACCTCGCTGCGGATGAGCTCGGGCGCGAGGTTCTCACGGCGGGCGACGTACTCCATCTCCTCCGTGACGATGCCCTTCCGCGCGAAGTGCATCTGGCTCTGGTTGGGGCTCCCGGCGCGCTTGCTCACCCATTCGGTCCGCAACATCGACGACCTCGCTTTCGAGGTGGGCGGTGTAGGTCGCGACCGCGCGCGACGCAAGCCTCGCGTCGCGCCGGGCCGCCCGCCCCGAGCCGCAGACCAGAGCCCGCGGCGCGCTCAGGGCGACGGCGGCGGCTCGGGGAGCTCGGTCATCATGCCGAGCGTCTGCGCGCCGGCCGCCTTCGCGCCGTCGAGCACCTCGACGACGGTGCCGTAGACGGCGGCGTCGTCCGCGACCACGAAGACGATCCGGTCCTGCGGCCTGCTCTGGCGCTCGAGGAGCGGCCTGAGCTTGCCGACGAGATCGGCGCGCTCGACCCGCTCGTCGTTCACCATGAGCTCGCCCTGCGCGTTCACCCGGACGACCAGCTGGTCGGGCGGCGGAGGGGTGTCCTCCTTGACCTGCTCGGTGTCCGGCACGCGCACGCCGATGTCCTTCTCGAGCAGCGGCGTCACGACCATGAAAATGATCAGCAGCACCAGCACGACGTCGACGAGCGGCGTCACGTTGATGTCGGAGTTCAGCGGCACCGCCGGCTTCACGACGAACTTCCTCTTCGCGCGCGCGCTCATCGCCGCTACCTCCCCTTCAGCTCCTCGACCGCCAGCGACACGCTCTTGGCGCCCGACTTGCGCGCCGTCTCCATCACCCGGCGGACGTCGCCGAACGAGAGGCGCTGGTCCCCCTTGACGAGCACCTTGCGCCCCGGCTGCGCGGCGAACTCGCGCGTGAGCCGCTCGGCGAGCCCGGCCTCGTCGTACTGGTCGTTCTCGACCCACACCGTCTTCTCCAGCGTCACGGAGAGGATCAGCGGGTCGACCTCCTTCTTCTCCTCGTCCACCTTCGCGGCCTGCGGCAGCTTCACGTCCTTGCCGCGCTGGAGCATCGGCGTGACGACCATGAAGATGATGAGCAGGACGAGGACGACGTCGACGAGCGGCGTGACGTTGATCTCGCTCTTGGGGCCCTTCTGCGGGCCGACAGCCATCCCCATTGGAACGCTCGCTTCCCGGCTGGGCGCGTCAGCGCGCGCCTCGCCGCGGGCGCGCGGCGACGCGCGCCGCTCCCCGCGACCAGACAGGCGCCGTGTCGCGCGGGCTCTGTGTCAAGCGGCCTCGTCGGCGGCCGGCGCGAGGCGGCCGTCGAGCCGCTTCGCCACGATGTCGAGGAACTCGTTCGACGACTCCGAGATGTCGATCGCCCGGGCGTCGACCCAACCCTGGAGGTAGTTGTAGGCCATGACGGCCGGGATCGCGACGAGCAGGCCGAAGGCGGTCGTGACCAGCGCCTCCGCGATGCCCGCCGAGACGGTGCCGAGGCCGCCGGAGCCGGAGGCCGCCATCTGCTGGAACGCGGTCACGATGCCCATGACCGTCCCGAGCAAGCCGACGAACGGCGCCGTGGAGCCGACCGTGGCGAGCAGGCCGTAGCCGCGCTTCAGGCTGAGCACCTCGCGCTGCGCCTGCCGCTCCAGCGCGCGCGACACCGACTCGAACACGCCGTCGCGCTCGTGCCCCTGCGCCGGCAGCCGCGAGGGCGCGCTCGACGCGTAGGCGGCGAGCCCGGCGCCGATGACCCGGCCGAGATAGCCGATCTCCCCCGCGGGCTTGGCGGCGGCCCGGGCGCCGTCGAGCTCGCCCCGGGCGAGCATCGGCCCCACCCGCTCCGCGAACGCGCGCGAGGCGGCGCGCGACTTGAGCGACACGACGAGGCGCTCGCCGAAGACGATCAGGGACGACACGGACATGAGGGCCAGCGCGAAGACGATCAGCTTCGCGAAGAGCCCCATGTGGCCCCACAGCTCAATCAACGTGAATTGCATCGTCTCGCTCGCGCCTCCTGGCGCCCCCTGGTGTCGTGATGGTTTCAGCTATGCTGGATCAGCGCCTCTGGACGCCGCAGCGAACTCGACAGTACAGCAGAGCGTACCTACCCCGTGACCTTGTCTACTACGTGCCCCGTCCGTTCAACAACACCCGGCCGCCGGCGGTCAAGGGAGCTTGAGCCGGATGTTGAACACATAGTCGACCGAGACCGGGCGCCCCTGGTACATCACGGGGGTGTAGCGACGGCCCGAGAGCGCATCGAGGATCGCCCGATCCATGTGCGGGAGTGACTTGACCATCCGGCAATTGGTCAGCGAGCCGTCGGTCTTGATGACGCACTTGACAATCGCGAGCCCCTCCACCCGCGCGGCGAGCGCCTCGCGCGTGTACTGCGGATCTCGCCCCGAGATCATCGTCGGCCGGTTCATCCCGGCGCCGAACGGCAGCACCACGTTTTGCGGCGGCGCCGTACTGCCGAGCTGGCCGCCGAGCTGGCCGCCCAGCTGACCGCCGATCTGCCCGCCGACCTGGCCGCCGACGGTCCCCCCTTGAACGCCGCCCTCGACGCCGCCCTCGACGCCGCCGGGCTGCTCCGGGGCCTCTTGCTTGGGCGGCTCCGGCTCAGGCGCCTTGGCCTTGGGCTTCTCCGGCATGTCGTAAATGGTGTCCGGCGTCTTGACAGGCTTCGGCTGCTCGATCCGCTGCTCCACCTTCGGCGGCCGCTTCGCGCCGCCGCCCGGCGGAGGCGGCGGCGGCGGGGGCGGCGGGGGCGGCGGCGCCGGGGCGAAGAACGTCACCTCGACGTCCTTCTGCTTCTCGACCCGAGGGCGCGTGGCCTGCCAGAGGAGGGCCCCCGCGATCGCCGCGTGGGCGACGATGGAGAGCATTGCGCCCGTCCCGAGACGCCCCTGGGTGGCGGTGGTGCGACCGAGTACCGAGTCGAACATGGGGGGTCGTAACTCCTAGAACTCGAGCTGATCTGCGTCGATGGGCCGCGACGTGTGGGGGCGTGCGGCGCCTACCCGGAGTGCACAAGCGAGCAAGTACTACAAAAAAGTCTATTGTCTCGCGCGATTCCTGTCTAGGGTAAGGAGGGACTCGAGGGGCCTACACTTCTGGAGGGAATTCCGTGAAGTTTCTCGAAAAGAGGATGAAACACGGAGCGCGCTCACCACGTGCGCCGTGGGGGATGTGGGCGGCGTTGCTGCTGCTCGCCATGACTTTGTTGACCGCGGCCCCGGCGCTCGCGCAGACGGGCAACAGCGTTCTGATCGGACGGGTAATTGACGCCTCGAGCAAAGCGCCCGCCGCCGATGTGGTCGTGACGGCGACGTCGCCCGAGCTGCAAGGGGAGCAGCTCGTGGTCACGGACGGCACCGGCCAGTACCGTATCCCGAACCTGCCGCCAGGCGACTACACACTCCGCCTGGAGAAGGAGTCGTACAAGCCTTACGTGCGCAGCGGAATCGCGGTCCGCACCGGGACGACGATCCGCGTCAACGTGGAGCTGCTCCCGGAGGCGCTGAAGGCGGAGGAGATCGTCGTGGTCGGCCGCGCGCCGACGGTCGACGTCGGCTCGAGCACGGTGGGCCAGAGCATCACGGGGGACTTCACGCGGCGCATCGCCGTGGCGCCCCCGACGGGCAAGGGCGCGGCGTCGCGCTCGTTCGAGTCGGTCGCGGCGATCACGCCCGGCGCGCAGGCGGACGAGTACGGCACGTCGATCGCCGGCACGTCGTCCCCCGAGAACCAGTACGTGATCGACGGCCTCTCGGTGAACGACCCCGCATACGGGATCATCGGCACGCCGCTCACCATGGAGTTCATCAAGGAGGTGAACGTGGTGGCCGGCGGGTACATGCCCGAGTACGGCCGCGCGACCGGCGGCGTCCTCGACGTCGTGACGAAGAGCGGCGGCAACACGTTCCAGGGCTCGGTCTTCTTCAACATCACGCCCGGCGCGTTCGAGGGGAAGATCAAGGAGGTCCGCCGCCAGGGCGACACCATCCAGACCGACACGCGCCTGTCGTCCATCCGCGACTACGGCTTCGAGGTCGGCGGCCCCATCCTGAAGGACAAGCTCTGGTTCTACGCGGGCGCCGCGATCGCGTTCAAGAGCTACGAGATGGAGCGCAACCTGTTCGCCACGCGCTACGACCCGACCACCTTCGAGCCGGTGAAGGATCCCGAGACGAATTTCAACGTCGTCGACCGGCTGCCGGGCACGCAGCGGTTCTACCGCGCCGAGGAGCAGACGCTGCAGTACCTCGGCAAGCTGACCTACCAGATCAACCCGGATCACAGCATCGCGCTCTCGGTCTACGGATCGCCGCAGTACTCCGGCGGCGACGGCAACTTCGGGTTCGACCCGGCGCGGGGCGTCGTCGAGGCGGCCAACATCACCGGCCGGTACAGCGCGATCGCGCACGAGTACGTGGCGTCGTCCACCGACGTCGCGCTGAAGTGGGCGTCGGCGTTCAACAACAAGACCCTCCTGTTCGACGCGACGCTCGGCTGGCACAACCAGCGCAGCGCGCGGCTGGCCCCGGACGGCTCGGAGATCGCGTCGAACGAAGGCCTGTCGGGCAGGCCCTTCGTGCTCTGGGCGAGGTTCGACCCCCACCGGCGCTCGATCTACGAGTTCGAGAAGCTCTCGCCCGAGGCCCGGGCGATGTGCGAGCCGCTGCGCAACGCGGACGGCGAGGTCGTCGCGGTGCCGTGCGCGGTGCGCACGTACTGGGACGGCGGCCCCGACTTCCTCGACGACGCGTCGCTCAACCGCTTCCAGCTCAAGGCGATGGTGACGAGCATCTTCGAGGGGCTCGGTCACCACGTGGTCAAGGCCGGCATCGACGGCGAGATCACGACGTACGAGCACATCAAGGCGTACGCGGGCGGCACCAGCTACCAGGAAGAGGGAGACGGGTCGGCCTTCCACGACGAGCGACAGCTCGGCTTCCTGACCGGTCCCGAGGGGTACGTGATCCAGGACAAGGTCACCGTGAACACGCTCGGGGCGACGATCGGCGCGTTCGTGCAGGACAGCTGGAGCATCCTCGACCAGGTGACGCTGAACATCGGGCTGCGCTACGACGCGCAGTACCTGTACGCCGGCGACGGCAAGCTCGGGCTGGCGCTCGCGAACCAGTGGTCGCCGCGCGTGGGCGTCGTCTACGACATCACGCAGCAGGGCCGCTCGAAGGTGTTCGCGAACTTCGCGCGGTATTACGAGAGCGTCCCCCTCGACATGATGGATCGCGCCTTCGGCGACGAGCGGAACATCCGCTCCTACCACGTCGCCGGCCCGGGGGGCTGCAACCCTGCCGATCCCGTGGACGGGAAGGGCTACGGCGAAGGGCAGTGCCGGAACGACGCGAACCGGCCCACGATCCTTGGGGACTACGACCCGAACCGCGAGTGGCTCACGCTCGGCGGCGGCAAGTCCCCGGTGGATCCCGACCTGTCGCCGCAGTCGTCGGACGAGCTCGTGATCGGCGGCGAGTACGAGATCATCGAGAACGCGCGCCTCGGCGCGACGTACACGAAGCGCTGGATGAACAACGTCATCGAGGACATGAGCCGCGATGAGGCGAACACCTACTTCATCGGCAACCCCGGCAAGGGGATCGCGAAGGACTTCCCCGAGGCGACGCGCGACTACGACGCGCTGACCCTCTATTTCCAGAAGGCCTTCGCCGACCTGTGGCTCGCCCAGGCGAGCTACACGCTGTCCTACCTGCGCGGCAACTACCCGGGCCTCTTCAGGCCCGAGACCGATCAGCTCGATCCGAACATCAACACCGAGTTCGATCTGGCCTCGCTCCTCGTCAACCGCGACGGGGCCCTGCCCGGCGACAACACGCACGAGATCAAGATCTACGGCGCGAAGACGTTCGTGCTCCCGAACAACATGCTCATCGATCTCGGCCTCACCTACCGGTCGCGCTCCGGCGCCCCGATCGACTACTGGGGCTCGCACTACCTGTACAGCTACGACGAGTCGTTCATCCTGCCCCGCGGCGCGGGCGGCCGGCTGCCCTGGCAGCACAACTTCGACGGCCACCTCGGCTATTCGGTCAAGCTCGCGAAGGACAGCGAGCTCACCGTCAGCATGGATGTCTTCAACATCTTCAACTTCCAGGAGATCGTCGCGGTGGACCAGCGCTACACCACGGCCGACGTGAACCCGTGCGTCAATGGAACGATCGAGCAGCTCGAGGCGACCCCGACGTGCGTCACCACCACGGACGGCCAGCCGCTCAAGGAAACGGCCAAGAACCCGAACTTCGGCAAGCCGACGCAGTACCAGACGCCCCGGCAGTTCCGGTTCGGCGCGCGGGTCACGTTCTAGGCGCGGCGCGCGCGTGAAAGGAAGCAAGCGATGAAGAGGCGATGGCTTGTTTGGATGACGGGGCTCGCGGCGCTCTCACCGCTCGCGGCGATGTCGCCGGGCTGCTCGCAGCCCAAGCCCGAATGCACGGTCGGCACCGCGCTCGTATCCCCGTTCGCGGCGAAGTTCACGCTGATCGACGGGGATGAGGAGAGCCCCTGCGGCCGGAAGGCAGGCACGGTCGAGCGCGTCGGGATGCAGGCGTACAACCCCAACGAGAACGGCGACCAGATCCCCGACAGCGATAAGAAGCTCGTCGCGATCCAGACCGAGGAGTTCGGCGGCTGGTCCCGCGGCGGCGCCACGGTCGACCCGAACCCGGACCTGAACCCGTTCGCGGTCGGGTTCTTCACGTCGATCGAGCCGGATGACAACGAGATCTGTACGGTGTCGTCGCTCGATCCTGCCGAGGTGGTGGTGCTGCCCTCTGGCGAGGGCGGCGCCGGCGGCGAAGGCGGCGCTGGTGACGGCGGCGCTGGCGGCGAGGGCGGCGCTGGCGACGGCGGCGCCGGCGGCGAGGGCGGCGCTGGTGACGGCGGCGCTGGCGGCGAGGGCGGCGCTGGTGACGGCGGCGCCGGCGGCGAGGGCGGCGCTGGTGACGGCGGCGCTGGCGGCGAGGGCGGTGCTGGTGGCGCCGGTGACGGCGGTGCTGGTGACGGCGGCGCTGGCGGCGCTGGTGACGGCGGCGCTGGTGACGGCGGCGCTGGCGGCGCCGGTGACGGCGGCGCTGGCGGCGGCGGCGAGCCGACGCTCGAGCCGGGATCGCGCAAGCTCGAGTGGCGCAACGTGCGCCTGTACGTGACGTCGGCCAACCTCGGGAATCAGTTCGAGGCTGAAGTCACGTACTCGGAAGAGAGCTGCTCGGCGACGTACAAGGTCGTCGGGGTGTGGCCGATGGTCGATTGTCAGGTCTACGGCGAGAACCCCGATCCCGAAGGCGATCCGCTCCCCACGGGCAAGGGGGATGAATCCATCTGCCAGGATCCGCTCTCCGGCATCTCCCCGGACCTCAAGGTGAAGTGCGACCCCGTCGCCTTCGTCTGCGTGCTCGACTCGGAGTCGATCCCCGCCTTCAAGAAGTAGGCATCCCCGCGGGCGCGACGCCCATCGTCGCGCCCGCGCTGCTCCGGTTCCCCCCTCCCCTCACGCCCTCAAGGCGCCGGCTTGACGGCGAGCCTCTCCAGCGCCGCGCACCCGGCGCCGCTCGCGATCTCGAGCGTGGCCGTGAGCGCGCACAGGCGCGACGCCCTCCCGAGCGCGGCCGGATCGCCCGACACGATGGCCCGCTTGGACTCGTGCACGGTGCGGGACGACAGCATCGTCCGCGCGCGCGGGGGCAGCTCCGCGCTGCGCGCCGCGAGCACCTCGCCGAGCTTCGGCCCGGGATCGGCGGACGGCACCCACGTCCAGACCGACGCGAGCAAGGCCTCCGCGAACGCCGCGCGCAGCTCGTCGCCGCCGCGCGCGCCCTCGCACGGCAGCGCCGGACCGGTCGGGCCGACGTCCGTGGCGAGGAGCCTCCGCTGCGCGATCCGCCGGAGCAGGTCGTTGCTCACGCCGGCGATCTTGCCGTCCTCCTCCGAGAACGCCCCCGCCTTGAACCGCACGGCGAGCGCGGCGCACTTCTCGTCGCGCTCGGCGCGGCGCCGCTGCTCCTCGCGCGCCCTCTCCTCGGCGCGCTCCCGCTCCTCGCGCTCGCGCGCCTCGCGGGCCTCCACCTCGGCGCACTGCTCGATCCGCTCGGCCACGCGCCGCTGCTGGTCGCTCGCCGCGCGGCCGAGATCGCCCTGCGCGATCTCGCGGACGGCGCACACGTCCGGGCGCGCGAGGAGCGCGTCGACCCGCTTGCGGGCGGTCTGGACCCGCACGATCACCGAGAGCGCCGCCACGATGACGAGCGCCGAGACCGCGATCGAGCCGAGCTTGCGGATCTGCCGGCGGCGATACGCCTTGGCGAGCGCGCCGCCGCCGCTCTCGTCGAGCAGCTTGCGGCAGCGGCCGATCATCGCCTGCCATTGCGACACGTCCTCCGCGAGCGCCTGGAGCGGCTCCGCGAAGGGGCGATCGCGCCGGACCTTGTTCGCCAGCCGCTCCAGGCACAGGCTCACGTCCGGCGCCTGCCCGTGGTTGGTCACCTCGGCGACCCCCTCGAGCAGCCCGCCGATGCGCCCCGCGTAGACGTCCCACGCGACCACGGCCTCGGTCTGGCTGTCGCCGAGCTGCTCGATCGCCGCGCGCACGTCCTCCATGGGGAGGAGGCGCTCGACGTCCTCCCTGCGGACGCCGGCGAGCTTCGCCGCCTGCTCGATCCCGCGCTGGAAGCCGCCGAGGAGCCCCTCCGGGGCGAGCTCCCGGAGCCCGTCCGGCACCCGGCTGGCCTGGATGCACGCGCCGGCCTGGTGCAGAGGCCCCATCGCGCAGATCAGGAAGGTGCCCCCGAGCTTCACTCCCATCGCACCGTCGCTCTCTCTACCGCGGACGGCGCGGCGCGGAAAGGCTCGCCGCGATGTCCGCGGCGCATCGGCGCATCGGCGCATCGGCGCATCAGGGGCGGCCGCGCGGGGCCTCGAGATCCCAGAGGGCGTAGAGCACGTCGACGTCGTACTCGGTGTGTCGCCAGCCCGGGTGCAGCCGGTAGCTGCGCGGGAGCAGGCCCGCGCGCTGGATGGCGTCGGTCTGCTCGGCGAAGGTGTAAAGATACATGCTCACGCCGGACAGCTCGACGTCGGAGAGCGGGCGCGCGGCGCGCTCGTGCATCCTGACATGCGGCCTGCGCTCGACGATGCTCACCAGCATCCGGCCGCCGGAGCGCATCGCGCCGGCGAGGTTCTTGAGGACGAGCGCGAGATCGTCGCAGAACTCCAGCGTTCCGAGGGCGAGCGCGACGTCGAACCGCCCCCACGAGCGGGGGATCGGGGCGTGGTAGTCGTGCCGGTGGTAGGCGCCGTGGGGGCGCTTCTTGCGGGCGATCTCGAGCATGCGCTCGGCGATGTCGAAGCCCACGACGTCGATGGACGGCGGGAGATCGCGCGTGAGGTGGCCCGGACCGCAGCCGGCGTCGAGCACGCGGCCCCCCTCGGGGACGGCGTCGCGCAGGAACGCGCGCACGGGCTTCTCGTAATGCTGGATGTCCTTCCAGGTGGAGACGTAGTCGGGCGCGAAGTCCTCGTAGTAGTCGACGAGGCGCTCGATCCGGGTCGCTCGCTTCATGACGCGCTCTTCAGGTGATGTCGTCGACCGCCTGGACGGTCTCCTGGATGTCGTGCTGGTGCGTGTAGCCGAGGATCTCGCGCGCCCGCGTGTCGTCGACCATGCACACGTAGCGGATGTGATCGAGCTCGGGGGCCGGGAACGAAGTCGCCCGGAACCGCCAGAGCCGCGGGATGATCGTCTGCATCACGAAGTGAGGGATCGCGGCGCGCGCGCGCCCGGTCATGTCGATGACGCGCGAGAGCGGCAGCGGCGCCGGCCCCGCGAGGTTGAAGATCCCGCGCACGCCCGGGCGGAGCGCCGCGGCGATCGCGGAGACCACGTCGTCCTGGTGGATGACCTGCACCATCGGATCGAAGCCGAGGAGCGTCGGGATGACGTTGAGCCGGAGGTAGTTCGACGGCGCGTTGCGCACGGAGCCGAGGATGTGGACGGGCCGGAGGATGACCGTCTCGGTCTGCGGGTGCTTCCAGAAGAACGACTGCGCCAGCATGTCGACCTCGATGAGGTCGCGGATCTCGCTGAACGACGCGCCGCCGAGCAGCGGCGCGTCCTCGGTGATGAACTGCGGGTTGTCCGCGCGCGGCCCGTAGGCGTTCGCGCTCGACAGCACGATGAGCTTGGGCACGTCGTACTGCGCGACGAACTCGAGCAGCCGCTGGAAGCCGGCGAGGTTCCAGCTGTGGTGCTCCATCTGGCTGGCCCGCGGGTCGTGCATGACCCCGAGGTGGACCACGGCGGCGAGCTGCTCCTGGCGGAAGATGTCCTGGGTCTTCTTGCGGCGGATATCGATCTGGTGATGCTCGATGTCCTTGGGGCGGCCGTCGAAGCTGCGCCGGTCGACGCCGATCACGCGCCGCTCGCGGTGCAGCCGCCGCGCCAGCCGCCGTCCGAGACGGCCGCAGATGCCGGTGATGAGGATGGGCCGGAGGGACGGATCGGTGTCGGCGCCGGGGCGGCGGGCTCGACCGAGCATGCGTTCGCTCATCGGAGCGACGGTCGCTTCGAGGAGGCCGATGGTCAAGCCCTTCCTGGCGGTGCAGGCCCACGCGAGGTTTGCTATCGTCCCGCGCCCATGGCCAGCAGAACGACGCTCGCCAGGCTGAGTCACTTCGTCTCCCACAGCGCGTTGCCGCTCGCGAGACTCGGGGTCGACAGCCTGCGCGGCACGATCGACGACGCGACCATCCGGCTGCTCGGTCAGGACTTCGAGGACCGGCTGCGCCGGGTCGCGCTGCCGCACGCCGCGGACGGGGTGGATCCGTTCGGGCTCGACCGCGAGTGGGCGAAGTACGCGGTCGGGGTCGCGGCGTTCTTTCATCGCTTCTATTTCCGGACCGAGGTGTTCGGCATCGACCGCATTCCGACCGGCCGGGTCCTCTTGATCGCCAACCACTCCGGCCAGCTCCCGTTCGACGGCATGCTCATCGCGGCCTCGCTGTTCCTCGACGCGGAGCCGCCGCGGGTGATGCGGAGCATGGTCGAGAAGTGGACGCAGACCCTGCCGTTCGTGGCGACCTTCTTCTCGCGCGTGGGCCAGGTGGTCGGCGTGCCCGAGAACGCGCGGCGGCTGCTCGACATGGGCGCGGCGATCCTTGTGTTCCCGGAGGGGACGCGCGGGATCTCGAAGGGGTTCTCGAGCCGGTATCAGCTGCTCGATTTCGGGCTCGGGTTCATGCGGCTCGCGCTCGAGACCGACACGCCGATCGTGCCCATCGCCGTGATCGGGGGCGAGGAGCAGTACATCTCGCTCGGCAACCTGGAGTCGGTGTCGAAGGCGCTCGGGATGCCGACATTCCCCATCATCCCCCAGCTGCTGATCCCCGGCGGGCAGATGCCGCTGCCGACGCGATACCGGATCTACTTCGGCGAGCCCATGACGTTCCACGGCGACCCCGACGACGACGACGCGGTGATCCAGGAGAAGGTCGCGCTCGTGAAGGGCCGGATCCAGTCGATGCTGAACCGCGGGCTGAAGGAGCGGAAGAGCGTCTTCTGGTGACCGCGCGGCGCGGGCGGGCGCCGGCGCGGCGGGCGCTCAGGCGCCCGCCAGCGTGACCACGGCCTCGGGGCCGAGCGAGACGACGCGCGCGCGGCCGCCGAGGATGGCGGGCTCGTTGCGGAGGCCGTGGCCGATCGGCAGCCCGGCGACGACGGGGACGCCCAGCGGGAGCAGCCTGTCGCGCAGGACCTCGTCCACGGTGACGCCGTCCGGGCCTGGGGGGCACTGCTCGAAGTCGCCCAAGACCACCGCCGCGGCCGGCGCGAGGTGGCCGCCGACCTCCAGCGTCGCGAGCATGCGATCGATGCGGTAGGGCCGCTCGGTGACGTCCTCGAGCAGGAGGACGCACCCCTCCGGCACGCGCAGGCGGCCGGCCGCGGCGCAGGCGTGGAGCAGGGCGAGGTTGCCGCCGAAGAGCGGCCCCTCGGCGGCGCCGGCGCGCAGCGTGGTCAGGCCGTCGAAGCGGCGCTCGCCCAGCGGATCTTCGAGGGCGCGGAGCAACGCGGCGCGGGCGCGGGCGTCGCCGCGGCCGAGCGCGGTGACGTGGGCGCCGTGGAGCGACGCGACGCCGGCGCGCGCGGCCTCGACGTGCAGGGCGGTGACGTCGGAGAAGCCGACGATCCAGCGAGGGCGCTCGGCGAGGACGCTCCAGTCGATCCGGTGGACGAAGCGGTTCGCGCCGTAGCCGCCGCGGGCCGCGAAGATGGCGCGCACGTCGGGGTGGGACAGCGCGCGGGCGAGCTCGTCCATCCTCCGCGCGTCGCTGCCGGCGAGGTAGCCGGTCCGCGCGAACAGCCCGCGGCTGGAGGGCGCCGAGAGCGACGGCTCCCCGCCCTTGCGGCTGTCGCCGGCGAGCGGAGGGCCCGCGCCGGTGTCGAAGAGCACGCGGTAGCGCTGGGCCAGCCAGCCGAGGCCGACCCGCGCGAGGACGTGCTCGAACGGGCTGGAGGGGGCGATCACGGCGACGGTGTCGCCCGGCCGGAGCGCCGGGGGGAGGATCAGAGAGGGCACGTCGCCCCTGTGCCTCGGTGGCTCAATCGCTCTCCGTTGCGCGGCTACGGAGCGCCGGCGTCGTCGTCGAGGAACTCCACGTCTTCCGCGTCCTCGTCGATATCGATGTCGTGGGAGTCAGGCAGGGGCGGCGGCGCGGGCGGGTGGACCGACGGCCGGAGCGCGGCCCCGGCCGCCGCTGCCGGCAGCGGCGGGGCTGCGGACACCGGCGGCGGCGCAGGGGCCGCGGACGCGAGAGCAGCGGACCCGGCGCCTGCGGACGCGGGCGCCTGCGCGGGATCTCCGTAGTAGGCCTCTCCGCCGTCGCCGATGCCGCCGTACGGCGGCGGCGCAACGTCGTCGCCGCCGTAGCCCGGCGCCGCCGCGTACTCGCCGCCGTAGCCCGGCGCCGCCGCGTACTCGCCGCCGTAGGCCGCCGGCGCCGCCGCGTGGTCGCCGCCATAGGCCGGCGCCGCCGCCGCGTAGTCGCCCTCGTAGGCCGGCGCCGCCGCCGCGTAGTCGCCCTCGTAGCCCGGCGCCGCCGCCGCGTAGTCGCCCTCGTAGCCCGGCGCCGCCGCCGCGTACTCGCCCTCGTAGGCCGGCGCCGCCGCCGCGTCGTCGCCGTAGCCGGGCGCCGCCGCGTAGCCGTCGAGATCCGACCCCGGCGCAGCGAACGCGGGCGCGTCGGGAGGCGCCGGCGGCGCAACGTGGCCGGCGCCCTCCGGCGAAAGCTCCTGCCCCTCGGTCGGCGCCGCGTACACGTCGGCGGCGCCGCGGCTCGCCTCGCCCTCGGCCGCCGCGAGCGACGCGACGCCGTAGGCCTCGGCCTGCGGCTCCGGCGCGCCCTCGAGCGCCTCCGGGCCGGCCACCCCGGGGCCGTCCGCCGGCAGCGCGTCGGCGCCGGCGGGCACCTCGCCGCCCGCATAGCCGTTGCTCACCGCCGCGGCAGCGACGATCTCCGCGCCGGGAACGTCGAGGACCGGCACCCGGGGCGCGAGCGGCGGCTCGGTCAGGGGCAGGCCCGGCGGCCGGGTCGGCAGCACGGGCGGCGGGGGGGTGCGCTTGAGCTTGCCGGTCTTCGCCCGCTCGAGGCCCGCCGTCGCCTCCGGATCGCCCGCCTTCATGCGGAGGACGCGGCGCCAGGCGTCCGCCGCCTCCCGCCCCTCGCCGAGCTCCTCCTCCCAGAGGCGCGCCACCTTCCTCGCGAGCTCCGCCCGCTGCGCGGGATCGCGGCCGCGGAGGATCTGGTCCTCGTACAGCTGGATCATGCCGCGGTGATCGCCGAGCTCCTGCAGGAGGCCGGACAGCTCGTTCATCACGTCCTGGTCCGAGGGCGACAGGTCGTGGAGCTTCTTCAGATCCACCGCGGCGCCCGGCCGGTCGCCGAGCACGTCGCGGCGCAGCCTGGCCCGCCGCTGGAGGAGCTTGCGCACGAGCGGGCCGTCGAACACCTCGTCCAGCGCGCGGTTCAGCGTCGCGCCCACGCGGGGCAGGTCGCCCACCGCGCGGCCGAGCGCCTCGAGCGCGTCGAGCGACGCGTCGTCGACGTGCGCGAGCACGGCGTCGCCGAGCCAGCCGAACGCGCGGTCGACGTCGCCGAGATCCTGGTAGGCGATCGTGGCCGCGCGGCGCAGCAGCGCCGCCCGGGTGCGGCCGCCGTCGCGCGAGCCCTGGCCGCCGGCGGCGAGCGCATCGACGAGGATCGTGCGCAGCGCGGTCGACTGCGACCGCGCGTCGTCGTCCCGCGCCACCTGCTCGAGCGTGGCGATCGTCTCCTCCTGGACGCCGCCGCCGAGGGCCAGCTCGAAGAAGCTCCTCGCCCGATCGATGGCGCCGCGCTCGCAGGCGATCTGGGCGGCGCGGACGAGCGCCGCGAGGCGATCGGCCGGCGTGCGGCACCGGCTCACCTGGCGCTCGAACAGGTCGATGATGAGGCTCGGGGCCTCGGCCAGCGCCGCGAGCCGCTGGAGCAGCGGCTCGACCTCGGCGGTGGGCACGCTCGCCAGCGCGCCCTCGCCGTGGTGGATCGACTCCAGCGGATCGGCGCCCAGGGCGACCCGGACCTCGGCCTGCCGCACGAGCTCGGCCGCGCGGGCGGTCCCCGAGAGATCCCTGGCGCGGAGCTCGTGCGCGACGGCGAGGGCCTCGCGATCCCGGAGCCCCACCGCGATCGCCTCGAGCCGCTCCGCGAGGACGGCGTCGGCGGTGCGCGACCGCGCGAGCTCCACCCCCACGCGCGCGGCGTCGCGGTGGTAGCCCACCTCCACGAACCTGTCGAAGGCGCCGCGCAGGGCGAGATCGCGCCCCGCGCGCGCGATCGACTCGTTCCAGGCGACCAGCTTCGTCGCGACGAGCCCCTTCCACCCGAGCCGGTCGCCGAGCGCGACGTACGCCTCCCGGCTCGGCTCGTCGCCCTGATCGGCGAGCCGCTCCAGGAGGGAGATCGCCTCGTCGCTCCTGCCGAGCGTCTGGTCCAGGATCTCGGCGAGGCGGCGGGTCATCTTCGACGCCTCGTCCTCGTCGCCCTCCACCTCGATCAGCGCCGCGAGGAGGCGCGCCACCTTCGGCCAGTCGTTCAGGCGCTCGGCGAGCCGCTGGAGCCGCGCGATCGCGTCGAGGTCGTCCGGCTCGGCGGCGTGGACGACCTCGAGCGCCCGGACGGCGCCGTGCGGATCGTCGAGCGGGCCCTCGTACAGCGCGGCGAGCCGCTGCGCGATGTCGACGCGATCGGGGCCGTCGACGAACGCGAGCTCGCGCTCGAGCGCGCCGGCGACGCCCCGCAGGTTGCCGCGCCGCTCCTCCAGCTCGGCGATCCCCCGGAGCGCGATCCGGTTCTGCGGATCGAGGTCCGTGACGACCATCTCGTAGCGCGCGATCGCCGCCTCGAGGTCGCCGGATCCCTCCGCGAGCATGCGCGCCTCGCGCAGGGCGAGCGAGATCTTGCCGGGCTCGCTGTCCGTGAGCGCGCTGAGCCGGTGGAGGAGCTCGGCGCCGAGCTGGACGTCGCCGCGCTCGCCGGCGTCGTCGGCGAGCCGCGCGAGCGCCTCGGCGTCCTCGCCGTCGGAGAGCAGGAGCGCGAGCGTCGCGCGCTCCCCGTCGCGATCGCCGAGCTCGCGCTGCGCCGCCGCGGCGGCCCGCCGCGCCGCGACGCGCGCCGCCCGGTCGCCGAGCAGCTCGGCCCGGCCGAGGAGGAACCGCACGAGCTCGTGCAGGCGGTTCGTGCGCCGGTAGAGGTCCTCGATCGCGGGGGCGCAGGCGTCGCTCGCGGGGTCGATCTCGATCGCGCGCTCGACCCGGTCGAGCGCGCCCTCGACGTCGCCGGCGCTGAGCAGCAGCTCCGCGGCCTGGACGAACAGCGCCGGGCGCGCCTTGCGGTCCGCGAGCAGCGCGCGCTCGCAGACCGCCCTCGCCGCCTCGACGAGCCGGCCCGCCGCGACGTAGGCCTTCTCCGCGAGCTCCCACAGCTTCGGCTGCCGCAGAAGCTCGGCCGCCTGGCTGTAGGCGTCGCCCGCGGCGCCCGGCTCGTCGAGCCGGCTCCGGAGCTCGCCGAGCCTCTGGAGGAGCGGCCCGCGGGTGAGCTTGTCCTGGAACCGGGAGGCCGCGTCGGCGAGGACGTGCGCGGCGAGGTCGAACCGCTCGCCCCGCTCGAAGAGCTTGACCGCGGACTGGACCGCCGTGCCGTCCTCGGGCGACAGGCTGGCGACGCGCACCCACGCCTCCGCGGCCGCGATGGGATCGCGGCGCTTCTGCTCGTGGAGCGAGACGAGCTTCTTCTCGATCTCGATCTTCTGCGCGACGTCCGGGGTCGCCGCGGCCTCCTGCTCGAGCAGCGCGGCGAGGTCGTCCCAGCGGGAGCTCCGCTCGAGCAGCCGCCGCAGCTCGGCCTGGGCCTGCGCGTCGCCGGGATCGAGCTCGGAGAGCAGCCGGAAGGCCTGGACCGCCGTGTCGACGTCGCGCAGCTGCGCCTCGCACAGCCCCGCGACGTCGCGCAGCTGCGCCTTCCTGCGCTCGACGGGCGCCGTGGGGACGCGCGCCGCCGCGAGCAGCGCGTCGCGCAGCTCGGCGAACATGCGCTTCTGGCGGAGGTGCTCCTCGAGCTGCGTCAGCGCGTCCAGGTTGGCGGGGTCGGCCTTGAGCACCTCGCGCAGCCTGGCGAGCGGCAGCGGCTTTCGGGGCTGGGTCGGCTCGTCGCCAACTAGCGGCGGCGGCTCCGGCGCGGCCGAGGCGTCGGGCGAGAGAGGCGCCGGCGCGGAGCCGGGCGCGGCCTGCGCCGGGCCGGATCTCGGCGCGGCAGCGCTCCGCAGCGACGCCGGCGCGTCCGGGGCCGCGGCCGCCGGCGCGAACGCGGCCACCGCCGGCTGGACCAGCTCCGCCGCGCCCGCGGCCGAAGGCGGCGAAGGCACGCTGGAGGGCGGCACCGGCGGCCCCGAGGGCGCCCGCTCGGGAGCCGCGGCCGAGGCGGGCGGCGCCGAGGGCGCCCGCGCCGGCGCGGGGATCCCCGGGGGCATCGACGGCAGCCGCGGCGGGGGCGGCAGCACGGACGCCCGCTTGCGCGCCTCGGCCGCCATGAACCCGTTCGGGTTCACCTGGAGGTAGGCGAGGTAGCGCGGGCGGAGCTCGGCGGTGCGGCCCAGCTGCTTTCCGTAGTGATCGGCGAGCTGCATCGCGCGGTCGTGGCCCGGCAGCGCGCGGAGGGCGTACACCGAGTACGAGTAGCCGTACTCCCCGTCGTACGTCTCCGCGAGCGCGACGAAGAGCTCCGCCGCCTCGTCGCGCTCCGGCTGCGGCACCGGCTCGCCGGCCTCGATGCGCTCGACGATGGCCACGCCGAGCGCCTGGATCAGCCCCACGTCGTGCGGCACGAACGCGCGCGCGCTCCGCAGCGCCGCCGTGGAGCCGGCGAGGTCGCCCGCGCGGCGCCGGATGTCGGCCTCGTCGCGCAGCAGGGCGAGCCGCCGCTCCGGGTCGTCGATGAGCGCCTGCTCCATCGCGAAGTACGGGATCGCCTCGGCGTACTGCTGCTGCGCCTTCAAGAGCTCGCGCGCGGCGTAGATCGCGTAGACGTTGTGCGGGTCGAGGTCCGCGAGGCGGCGCCAGTTCTCCAGGGCGCGCTCCGGCCGGGACAGCGGCGGCTCGCCCCACAGCCGGCCGAGCTCCTCGTGGAGCGTCGAGAGCTGCGCGCGCACCTCGGGCCGCTCGAAGAGCAGCGGCGTGAGCGCCTTCACGAGCCGCTCCAGGAGCGCGACGAGCGCCTTCTGATCGCCCTTGTCGCGGTAGAGCTGCGCCAGCCGCTCGGCCGCCGTCCGCTGCGTCGGATCCTTGTCGATGGCGATCATGAGCGTCCGCGCGGCGTGGTGCGCGTCGCCGATCGTGGTCGACCACACGTTCGCGGCCTCGCTCAGCCAATGCGCTGCATACGACGGATCCGCGGTGGAGCTGCCGACGCGCTCGAGCAGCATGGCGTACGAGCGCGGGTCCTGCTCCCCGGCTCGGTGCGCATACGCCAGGGCCTCAGCGTCATGCGGATTCGTGACGAGGCGCTGGATGAGCGTTTCCATCTCCCGGGGATCCATCGGTGCGCGGCGAAGTTACACGTTAGCCTCCGGCTCGTACAGCGACTCTCGGCCCGATCCGCGAAAGGTCGCCGCTGCTTCTCGCGCCCGCGGGCCCACGTCGACGAGCGGTTTCCGGCGTCCGCGTCGGCGCGCGCTGTCTGCGCCGCGCGCCGCGCGCGTACCGTCATCAGTCGAATTTCACATACGGCTTGCGCGACTGCTGCGGCCTGCGCTTCGGCGCCGGCGCCGAGGGAGCGCCCGCGGGCTCGTGAGCCGCGCTGGCGGCGGCCGTGGGGAGCGGCGCGGGGGCCGGCGGCGGCGCCGCCGCGGCGGGCTCCGCGGCGGACGGCGCGGCGGGAGGCGCGGCGGGAGGCGGGGCCGGGCGTGCGAGCGCGCCCGCGAGCGCCCTGGCTTCCAGCGCCACCCCCTTCTCTAGGCTGCGCACGCCGCCGTCGGCGGGGCGCCGGAGCTCGCGCACGGCGAGCACCGTCACGATCAGGGACAGGGCGACCGTCCCCACGGCGACGCGCGAGGTGAGCTTCCGCGGCGCGGGGCGCGACGTGCTCGGCGGCAGCGAGGCGTCCGCGCCGTCGCCCACCACCGCGAGCAATTCGCTGGTCGCGCCGACCTCAGCCGGCTGCGCCGGGGCGGGGCGCTCGCGGCTCAGGCTCGGCCTCGCCTCGTCCATCGCGCGATCGAGCTCCGCGATGAACTCCTGCGCGCTCCGCGGCCGCTCCTCGGGCCGCTTGGCCAGCGCGCGCTGCAGGAGCTCGGAGAGCGACGGCGGTATCCCGGCGTCCGGCGCCGCCTCGAGCGCCGGCGCCGGCGACGACTTGATGTGCCTCGCCATCACGACGACCGCGTCGTCGTCGATGAACGGCGGCCGCCCGACGAGCATCTGATAAAGCAGCACGCCGAGCGAGTAGAGGTCGCTCCGCGCGTCGAGGGGCTTACCTTGCGCCTGTTCCGGAGACATGTAGCGCGGCGTTCCGAACACCGTGCCCGCCTGGGTCTCGAGGGCGTCGACCGGCCGCTCCGTGCCGGTCATCACCTTCGCGATGCCGAAGTCGAGCACCTTGCAGATCTCCTCGTGCTCGCCCGCGGGGGGCCTCGCCAGGAACAGGTTGTCCGGCTTGAGGTCCCGGTGGATGATCCCCTTGTCGTGCGCCTCGGCGAGCGACAGGAGCGCGTGCCGGGCGAAGCGGGCGGCGTCGCCGACGCGCAGGCGCCGGAGCCGCTTGAGCCGCTGCCCGAGCGATTCGCCCTCCAGCAGCTCCATCGCGAGGTAGAGCGAGCCGTTGCTCCACGTCGGCCCCTCGCCGGGCGAGCTCTGCTCCGCGGAGCGGCCGCGGCCGAAGGCGGCGTCGGTCGCGTCGTCCACGATCTCGCCGAAATCGAAGACGGTGACCGTGTGCGGCGACCGGAGGAGGCTCATCGCGCGCGCCTCGCGCGTGAAGCGGGCCTTGGCCTGCGCGTCGAAGGCCCGGTCCGAGCGCAGGATCTTGATGGCCACGTCGCGGCCCATCGCCTCCTGGCGCGCCCGGTACACCGTGCCCATCGACCCGGCGCCGAGCTTGCCTACGACCACGAACCGATCCGCGATCGTGATCCCCAGGAACGGATCCCCCTCGGCCTCGGCGAGCGCCTCGCGGCTCACGAGGGCCAGCCCGTCGTGGGGGCAGCGCGGCAGCCTGGCGGACGGACCGGTCTGGGAAGCGCGATCGCCGGCGGGGGGCGGGAGCAGGCTGGACGAGCTCCTCGCGTCCGGAGCGACCGGCGCGAGGTGGTGGCACCGCGGACAGATCAGCGCCGTCCGGCTGGGCTCGCCGGGCGATCCGGGTGCGCTGGAGGAGAGCTGGCCGTCAGCTGTAGGAGCTACCACCGCGATGGGGGTGATCGTCCGTCACTTGGGCCCACATCGCAAGGCCCACGACGGGCCCGCAGCAGGAGGCCGACAGCCGAACAGCGAGACATCGCCGCAGGACGCCTCGCTGCAACAGACATCGCTACAGAATCGCTGCGTTTGTTCAGGATGGTTGACGCACATGCCACTCCGGCACTCCTCGTTCGTGTCGCACGCGACGCCGACGGCGGCGATGCTGTCCTCGCGCAGCAGCCTCGCGCACGCACGGACGGTCGAGCCGTCGCCGGTCGCGACCTCGGCGCAGCCGACGTTGCGCATCGCGTCGCGGGGCGCGGCCGGGCACGTGTCCGAGGAGCAGCACGGGATCGTGCAGCGGAGGTCCCCGTCGACGTCGTCCCCGTCGACGTCGTCCCCGCCGACGTCGGCACAGAGGCCGGAGGAGCAGTCCGCGTCCTCCTCGCACCGCTCGAGGTAGCCGCCGCGGCCGGGACCGACGCGCTGGCACGCCCAGGCCGAACCGGCAGCGACGAGGTCCGTCGTGAGCCGGCACGCGGCCCCGTTCATCGCGCAGTTGGTGTCCGAGCAGCAGGTGTCGACGCAGACGCCTTCGTCGCAGATGCCAGAGCGGCACTCGCCGGGCGAGGCGCAGGCCGCGCCGGCGAGGCGCGCCCCCACCTCGGGCCGGCCGACGTCCCGGCCGATGCGGCAGACGCCGCTCCCGCCGCCGTCGGGGATCCAGCAGACCGCGTCCCGGACGGGATCGCAATCGCTCGAGCTGCAGCACGCGCGCGCGCAGACGCTCGGCCCCTCGCCGCCGAAGCGCGCGGGATCGAGGCAGAAATCGTGCGATCCGCAGCCGTCGTGATCGTCGCAAGGGGCGCCCAGCGCGCGCTCGAGCTGCGTGTCGACGCAGGCGCCGTCGCTGCAAAGGGCGCCCTCGGGGCACGCCGGGGGTCCGATCGCGCCCTCCTCCGAGCAGAGCACCGTGCCCAGCTTGCCGTCGACGAGGACCTCGCACCCGACGCCGAGCAACGCGAGCGCCGGGAGCCCGCGGACGAGCCTCCGCCCCGCGGCGCCGAGGCCCATCAGAACTGCACCTCCAGCCGGGCTCCCGCGGCGCCCAGCGACACGCTGACGCGCGCCGCCTCCTCCGCTGCGCGGGCGGCGAGCGAGGGCGGAGCGCCGTCGCGGCCCGGGATCGCGGCGCCCTGGAGGGCGGCCGAGAGCGGGCGAGAGGCGCGCGGGCTCGCCGCGGGGGCCCGCGGCGACAGGTACAGGTAGAGCGCCGCCGCGCCGGAGAGCCCGGCGACCAGCAGGGCGACGTCCGCGGCGACGGCGCACTGGTGGGCGGCGCTCGCGTCGGCCTGCAGGTCGGCGACCGAGACGCCGCCGCCGGTGCGCTTGCCGGAGCCGGGATCCCGCGCCACGGCGAGGGCGGCGAACACGCCGCCGACCGCGAGGGACCCCGCAGCGATGCCCCCGCTGACGTAGAGCCAGGCCCCGTACGGCCTCACGCCGTTCGCCGCCCCGGAGCGGCGCGGCAGGCGCGGCAGATACGGCAGCGCCGTGGGGGCCTGCGCGGACGGGGACGGCGAAGGCGGCGGCGGCTTCGCGCTGGAGAGCTCCCGCTTCGCGCCCTGCAGCCGCTTGAGGACCGCCGCGACCTCCTCACGCTCCTTCGGGAGCGCTTCCATCTCGAGATAGCGACGGTAGTAGTGCTCTGCCTGCTCGATCTCGCCCAGCCGCTCGTGGATGACCGCCAAGTTGTAGATGAGCTCTTTGCCCTCGGGATCGAGCGCCACCGCGGCCTTCAGCTTCGCGATGGCCGCGCGGTACTCGCCGTGCTGGTAGAGTCCCTGCGCCTCGTCGTGCAGCGCGGTCGCTTGCTCGATGCGGCTCCGCTTCTCCGCCGACTCCTGCGACGGCGGCGTCGCGGGGCGGGCCGGCGCGCCGACCTGGGACGCGCTGCCCTGCGGCAGCGGCGCGGCGCCGGGCGGCGCGGGCGCGGGCGGCGCGGGCGCGGGCGGCGCGGGCGCGGGCGCGCCGAGCGGCGCCGGCGAGGGCATCTGCGCGGCCGCCGCCGGCGGCGCTCCGAGCGAGGCCGCCGCCAGCGCGCAGGCGAGGCGCACGACGATGCGCCCGGCCTCGGGGCCGATCGAGAGCGGCGGGCGCGCGGCACGGTTCGTCACGGCCGCCCACCATAGCGTAACTTCCGCGCACGGCGCGGCCTCTTGCGTGGCGCGGGCCCGCGCGGCGCGGCGCGCGCCGCCTCGGCCGCGGCCTGCGCCGCGCTATCCGCTTCCATCGCCGGCGCGCGGCGCTGGCCATGGGGCGCGCTCGTTCCCCGGAGGCCGGCGCCGCGCCGATCACGGGAGCTTGCAGCTGTACGCGCCGGCGAGGACGAACGCCCGCTCGCACCTGACATCCACGGTGCGCTTCGGCGTCGTGAACTCGAACGTCTGGCCGAACGGCGTCCGCTCCAGCCGGGTCATCTGCGCCCTGCACCCCTCGCCGGCGCGGCGCGGCCCCCGCGCGCCCGATCCGCCGTCCTCGCCGCACGCGACGAGCGCCGCCATCCGCTCGACCTCGGCATTGTCGGAGAAGACGTTGTAGGCCGCCGAGGCGCTGAACGCGACGCAGACGGCGAAGAGGGCGAGCTGGACGAAGCGCTTCACGCGCCGAGCTTACCCCGTCCGGGGCGCGGGGGGCTGGCCGCCGCGCGCGGCGCGATCAGAGCCGCATGCCCGAGCCGGGCAGCGGGTGCCACGGCTGGCGGCGGGTCGTGTACTGGCCCCGCACGAAGGCCCCGAGCACCGGCGCGATGTTGCGCGCGATGTCGTCGTCCCACTCGCCGCCGTTGATCCCGTCCTGCGGGGTGAGATCCGGCGAGAGCAGGAAGAAGCCGGGGTAGAGCCGCCGCGGCATCTTGATCTGATCGAGGTCCTCCTTGAAGACGTCGATGTCCACGCGCACGAGCCGCACGCTCCGGAGCGCGGTCTGCATCAGCGGATCGCCGAGCGCGCGGTCGACGCCGCGGCACGGCTCGCACGGATCGCTCGTCGTCATGACGAGGACCTTCTCGCCCTGGGCGTGCGCCTCCGCGCGCTGCTTGGCGAGCTCCTCGCTGAGGGTGGAGACGTCGACGCCGATATCGACGATGGAGAGCCCGCCGATGCGCCGGTGGGTCGTGCGCTGAGGGACGCTGCCGCCGGGCTGCGCCGCCGGAGGAGGCACGTCCGGCAGCGGCGCCGCCGGGGACGCGGTGCTCGCCGGCTCCGGCGAGGCTTCCCCCTCGCCGAGGGCGGCGGTGGTCTCGCCGCCGCTGTGCGTCGTCCACATCCACACGCCGAAGCCGATCGCCGAGCTCCAGCAGAGCGTGAGGAGGACGCCGAGCGAGAGCCCCATGCTGGCGAGCCCGTGGCCCCTGCGCGCCTCGGGGGCCCGCTCGATCTCGCGGCGCGCCGCCCAGCCGAAGGCGATCGCGGCGACGGCCCCGAGCGGCCCGAAGAGCGCCGCGACGACCGAGCTCACGGCCAGCGTCGAGAGCGGCGGTCGCCCCGGCGGGAGCGGCCGGGTGAGGTAGGGATCGTGGATGACCGGCAGCGGCGTCGAGGCGCCGCTCGGCAACGGCGCTCGGGGCGCGGCCGCGACGCGCGCCGCCTCGTCGCCGGAGGGTGCGCCGACGGGCAGCTCGCCCCCGCGGGGCAGGACGCCCGCCTGGGGCGCCGTCAGAGGCTCGTTCGCATCGCGGTTCGGCGGTGGCTGACTCGGGCCGAATGCGTGGCTCACGTCTCTTATCTTAGCGCCAGAGTCGGCGCTACGCTCGCCGTACGCACCCTCACGGCGCGCCAGGGCTCAAGGGATGCAGGCGCGCTCGAGCACCCTTAAGACTGCGCGCTTCGTGCTCACACCGGGGCTCATCGCCTCCGTCCATGCGACGCCCACGCGCTCGCCGGCGAGGGCCAGGCTGGGAGGATCCTTGACGGGAATCACCCCATCCGACACCCGGATCCCCCGGGCAGAAGGCGCTCCGTCGGCGCCCAGCTTCACGAGCAGGAGCTGCCCGTCGGCCTTGCCATCGTGGCCGACCCACGCCACGAACGCCCCGTCGCCGCTCGGCGCCATCGCGCGCCACTTGCCCTTGCCGAGCACCCAGGGCGCCCCGCGCGGCCGCGCGTCGGCGTCCAGCGCTCGGGCGAGCAAGGTGGGCCCTTCGTTCCACGCCACGAGCGCCCCGCTGCTGGTGGCCACGAGCCCGAGCCGCCGCTCCTTGTCCGGCGTTTCCTGAGTCGCGGCGGCCGAGCGGTCGCCGCTTTCAGGCTTGGCCACGACGTGGGCATTCCCTTCCCGGCCGGCCGCGTCGAACCGCGAGGCCCGGACGCTCCCGTCATCCTCCTCGTGCCACACGACGAGGTAACCGCCGGCCGCGTCCGCAGCGACCGCCGGCCAGCGCGGCTTCTTTGTGTGGCGCGTGACACCGACCGCCTTGAGCTGCGGCTGCGCCGGGTCCACCGGCGCGAACTGGAAGACGCCCAGCTGGTTGCGTTCCGCCCCGAAGGGGGCCGCAGCCACCAGGGCGCCGCCCGGAGCCGGCGCGATGGCGACGTTCTCGCTGACCTCCCTGCCGATGGCGCCGACGCGCAGGATCTCCGTCGGCGGGTTCGTCTCCCAGCGCGGCCGGGCGTAGGCGAGCCCCTCGGCGTCGAACCACGTGACCGCCCAGGCCTCCCCCGAAGAGAAGATCCGGAGCCCTGCCTCGCGGGTGTTCGAGATGGCCCGCGCCCGGGCGATCTGCCGGGCGTCGTTGTCGAAGCCGGCGAACGCGATCTGCGCGTCGCCGCCCTTGAGGTCCACGAGCCACACGGCGCCGAACGAGCCGTCGGCCCGGCCGGCCACCCCCATCCCCTCGCGCAGGATGTAGGTCGCGATGTCGCCCGACTTGACCTTGCACCCGGTGAGGGTCCCGAACGGAGCGAACTCCTGGACGCCGGACCCGCGCGGGGGCTCGACCTCGACCGTCGAGGTGGCCACGGCCGGCTCGGTCGACGCGCTCAGCGCAGGCCCAGCAGCGGGCTTGGCGTCGCTCGATCCGGACGCTGCGGCCGCAGCGCCCCCTGGCCGGGATGCGCTGCGATCGCAAGAGATGCCGCAAAAGGCAAATAAGGAGAGGGCCACTACAGTGGCTAGACAAGGATAAGAAGAGCGCCTGGTGCGAAGCAGAGGACTTGAACCTCCACGGGAGTTACCCCACTGGAACCTGAATCCAGCGCGTCTGCCAATTCCGCCAGCTTCGCGAGCGGGACGGCATCACTACCTCACCCCCTCGCGATCCGTCAAGCCCTACATCACGTCCGAAGCGATTTTCTTCCCGCGCGTTTCTTCCGGCGCGCGTTTCTTCCGGCGCGCGTTTCTTCCGGCGCGCGTTTCTTCCGGCGCGCGCCGCCCGCGGCTCCCCCCAGCAGCCCAGTCCGCCCTCCGCCCCCCCGGCTGCGCCGACCCCCTCGCCGGGCCCGCAGCGGTGCACGGCGAGAGGCGCATGTGCTAGGGGAGCGCGCTCCCATGGCGGCCATCGGCTCACCTCCCCCTCTCCTTCTCTTCGTCGGCGTCCGCGCCGTCGACCCGGCCCATCAGCTCGACGACGTTGTCGACGTCGTCGTGGAAGACGGCGTCATCACCCGCGTGGGGCGCGGCGCAGCGACCGACGATCTGCGCCGCGCCGGCCAGGCCGAGGTCGTCTCCGGCGAGGGGCTCCTGCTCCTCCCCGCCTTCGTCGATCTCCACGCCCACCTCCGCGAGCCCGGGCAGGAATACAAGGAAGACATCGCCTCCGGGCTGGCCGCCGCGGCCGCCGGCGGCTTCGCGCACGTGTGCGCGATGCCCAACACGCGGCCCGTCAACGACACCCGCTCCATCACCGAGGCCATGGTCGCCCGCGCCCGCGCGCTCTCGGGGCCCGCGCTCCACCCCATCGGCGCGATCACGATCGGCCAGAAGGGCGCCGAGCTCACCGAGATGGCCGACCTCAAGGAGGCCGGCGCCGTGGCGGTCTCCGACGACGGGCGCTGCGTCACGTCGAGCGCGGTCATGCGGCGCGCCCTCGAGTACGCGAAGACCTTCGACATGCCGGTCATCCAGCACGCCGAGGACCACGCCCTCACCGAGGGGGCGCAGATGCACGAGGGGGCGATCTCGACGCGCCTCGGCCTCCGGGGCTGGCCCCGCGTGGCGGAGGACATCATCGTCGCGCGCGACGTGCTGCTCGCCGAGGCCACCGGGGCCCGCTACCACGTGGCGCACATCTCGTCGCTCGGCGCGGTCCGCATCCTCCGCGAGGCGAAGTCCCGCGGCATCGCCGTGACCGCCGAGGTGACGCCGCACCACCTCACGCTCACCGACGCCGCCGTGCTCGGCTACGACACCGCGTGCAAGGTCAACCCGCCCCTGCGCGAGCAGGCGGACGTCGACGCGCTCCGCGAGGCGCTCGCGGACGGCACCATCGACGCCGTCGCGACCGATCACGCGCCCCACTCGACGCTCGAGAAGGACTGCGAGTTCGCCGAGGCGTCGCCCGGCCTCATCGGCCTCGAGCTCGTCGTCCCGGTCCTGCTCGACCTCGTGCGCCAGGGCGCCCTCCCCCTCGGGCGGCTCGTCGACGCGCTCACCCGCGCCCCCGCCCGCATCGCGCGGCTCGAGGCGCCCGCGATCAAGGCCGGCGCCCGCGCCGAGCTCTGCCTCGTGGACCCGAACCTGAGCTTCGTCCTCGACCCGGCGCGCCTGCGCTCGAAGAGCAAGAACACGCCGCTGCTCGGCAAGCAGCTCACCGGACGCGTCAAGATGACGCTGGCCGCCGGCCGGGTCGTCTTCGTCGACGGCGAGGGAGCAGCACGATGAGCTCGCGCAAGGTCCATTTCGTCAGCCTCGGGTGCCCCAAGAACCGCGTCGACTCCGAGGTGATGCTCGGCGTCGCCCGCGCGGCGGGCTACGCGCACGTCGACGACGCCGCCGAGGCCGAGGTGATCGTCGTCAACACCTGCGGCTTCATCGGCGAGGCGAAGAAGGAGTCGATCGACGCCATCTTCGAGATGGCGCAGCACAAGGAGCACGGCAGCTGCAAGCGGCTCGTGGTCGCCGGCTGCCTCTCGCAGCGCCACCCCGAGGAGCTCGCCCGCGAGATGCCCGAGGTCGATCACTTCCTCGGCTCGAGCGACATGCTCAAGCTCGGCCAGGTGCTCGCGGGCGACGCGGAGCGGATGCTCGTCGGCAACCCCGCCGAGTGGCTCATCCGCGCCGGCGATCCGCGCACCCTCTCGACCCCCGGCGGCAGCGCCTACGTCAAGATCGCCGAGGGCTGCAACCGCACCTGCTCGTTCTGCGTGATCCCCGACCTGCGCGGCGCGCAGCGCTCGCGGCCCATCCCGGACGTGGTGCGCGAGGTCGAGCAGCTCGCGGCGGCGGGCGTCCGCGAGATCAACCTCATCTCGCAGGACACGATCGCCTACGGCCGCGACGCCGCGGGCCGCGCGCAGGGCGGCGAGCGCGCGACGCTCGCGGAGCTCGTCCAGAAGGTCGCCGACGTGCCCGGCGTGCGCTGGGTGCGGCTCTTCTACCTCTACCCCGAGACGATGACCGACGACCTCGTCGAGCTGCTCGCCGGCCACCCGCGCGTCGTGCCCTACGTCGACATGCCGCTCCAGCACGCCGCGGACGCGATGCTGCGCAGGATGCGGCGTGGCCACGGCGGCGACCGGCTCCGGCGGGTCGTCTCCACGCTGCGCGAGCGCGTGCCCGATCTCACGTTCCGCACCGCGTTCATCGTCGGCCACCCCGGCGAGACCGACGCCGAGTTCGAGGAGCTCTGCGATTTCGTGCGCTGGGCCGAGTTCGAGCGGGTCGGGGTGTTCCGCTACTCCGACGAGGAGGCGAGCCGCAGCTACGCGCTCGAGGGCAAGGTCACCGCGCGCACGGCCGCGAGCCGCTACCGCCGCCTCATGACGCTGCAGCGCCGCATCGCGCACAAGAAGAGCGCCGCGATGATCGGCCGCGAGCTCGAGGTGCTCGTCGAGGGGACGAGCGACGAGCACGAGTACGTGCTCATGGGCCGCCACGCCGGCCAGGCGCCCGAGATCGACGGGCAGGTCTACCTGTCCGGCGGCGAGGTCCGCCCCGGCGAGATGTGCCGCGTCCGGATCACCCAGGCGAGCGACTACGACCTCGTGGGCGAGCTGCTCGACGAGGACGAGGGCCAGCGCGGCGCCGCGCTCCCCCTGCCCCCGGAGCTCGGCGCCGTCGCGGCGAAGCGGCGCGTCGCCCTGCGCGTGCTGCAAACCGATGGACGCGAGCGCCAACAGAATTGACGGCTCGACCAGCGGGGCGCGGCGCGACGGCTGAAGATCGCGCGGCGCCGCGGCGCTCACCGGCGCCCCGGGCGCGGCACGCGGTGTGCTATGAAGCCGTCCCGTGCCGATGCTCCGCCGCGCGCTTCACCTTGCTTTTGCCCTGGCGATCTCGCTGCTCGCCGGTGCGGCCTGCCTGAGCCCGACGTTGCCCCTCCCCCCGCCCGAGCCGGCCGACACGATGCGGCCGTCCGCGGACCGCGAGGGGGTGTGGCAGATCTCGGGCAACTGCGCCCCCGGGGCGCGCGTCAGCGTGTTCAACGAGCGGACCCAGCGGGGCGTGATCGAGCACGACACCGACAAGAACGGCCGGTACCACCTCGAGATCGAGGCGGCGCTCTGCGACGTCCTGCTCGTGTGGCAGGAGCTGGAGGGCAACGGAGGCGAGGAGAGCGCGGCGCAGTCGTTCGTCGTCGAGGAGCGCACCCCGCTCGGCGTCGTCAACGACGCCTGCCCCTGAAGGCCGGCGGGCGCGCGACCGCGCGCGTCGACGCAGCGCGCCGCGCCCGATGGCCGCCGTCGACGCGCGCGCGGAGCGTCGTGTAGTGTGGTGGCGTGATGGCGTCGATCTCGCCGAGCATCCCGCCGACCGCCACCCGGGTGCTGGTCGTCGATGACGAGCCGGGCCTCCGTCAGGTGCTCAGCATCGCCTTCCGCCGCCAGGGCTACGAGGTCGCGCTCGCGCCCGGCGCCGGCGCCGCCCTCGAGGCGATCCGCCAGAACCCGCAGCCGTTCCCGCTGATCCTGACCGACCTGGTGATGCCCGACGGCTCGGGGATCGAGGTGCTCGCCGCCGCGAAGGCGCGGAGCAGCGCGACCGAGGTGATCGTGATGACCGCGCACTCCACCGTGGAGAGCGCGCTCGACGCGATGCGTCGCGGCGCGTACGACTTCGTGACAAAGCCGTTCTCGCCCGCGGAGCTCATCGCGCTCGCCGCGAAGGCGCTCGAGAAGAGCTCGATCGTCGCCGAGAACCAGCGGCTGCGCGCGCAGCTCGAGCGGCTCGACCTGCCTTCGCGCGAGCCGCTCGGCACGAGCCCCGCGATGCAGCGGATCTCCGAGCTCATCGGCAAGATCGCGCCGACGCGCACGACCGTGCTGATCACGGGCGAGAGCGGGACCGGCAAGGAGCGCGTGGCCCGCGCGATCCACGAGCAGAGCGACCGCGCCGCGAAGCCGTTCCTGGTCGTCAACTGCGGGGCGCTGCCGGAGGCGCTCATGGAGAGCGAGCTGTTCGGCCACGAGAAGGGCTCGTTCACGGGCGCCGGCGCGCGCGCGCTCGGGCTGTTCCGGGAGGCGGACGGCGGGACGTTGCTCCTCGACGAGGTCGGGGAGCTGCCGGCCTCGCTGCAGGTGAAGCTCCTCCGCGTGCTCCAGGAGCGGAAGGTGCGCCCGGTCGGCGCCGCCGCGGAGATCGCGGTGGATGTCCGGGTCCTCGCCGCGACAAACCGGGATGTGGAGGTCGAGGTGCGCGAGGGGCGGTTCCGGCAGGACCTCTATTACCGGCTCAACGTCATCCGCATCGAGCTGCCGCCCCTGCGCGAGCGCCCCGGGGACGTCTCGCGGCTCGCCGAGCGCTTCCTGCGCCGCTTCGCCGCCGAGCTCGGCAAGGACGTCCGCGGCCTCACGACGGACGCGATGCGCGCGCTCGACGCCTACGGCTTCCCGGGCAACGTGCGCGAGCTCGAGAACATGATGGAGCGCGCGGTGGCGCTCGCCGGAGGGCCCTCGATCGGCCTCGGCGACCTCCCGAGCGCCGTCGCCGGCCTCAGCGCGAGCCCGGCCCCGCTGCTCGCGCAGCTGCCGCCCGGTGGGTGCATGCTCGACGAGGTGCTCGGGGAGGTCGAGCGCCGGCTCATCCTGCAGGCGCTCGAGCGCACCGGCGGCGTCCGCAAGGCCGCCGCGAAGCTGCTCGGCGTGTCGTTCCGGTCGCTGCGCTACCGGCTCGCCAAGCACGCGCTCGCCACCGACGGGGACGGCGACGACGACCTGGAGGGGGGATCCCGACGAGAATCGTCACCGCCCGGCGCCCCGCAGTGACGGTTTTCGTCACCGCGGGAAACGAACACAACCACACACACCTCGCGCAGCTCGCCCTCTCTCTCAAGGAAAACCGAGGAAACGCATGAGCTTCTCGCGGAAGTCGAAGATGGCGCAGGGCCGCTCCCTCCTTGGCACGTCGCCTGCTGGAAGGTTCGAGCGCATGCGGAGCACGCGGCGACAGCGAAACGCGGCGAGGCGAGCGTTCACGCTCGTCGAGCTCCTCGTCGTCGTGGCGATGGTGGGTATTCTCGCGGCGCTCGCCATGGTTGGCTATCGCAAGTACATGAACGCGGCGGGCGTCGCCGAGCCGAAGGCGGTCATTCAGGGGATCCGCGGCGCGCAGGAGTCCTACAAGGCCGAGATGCTCGTGTACCTGGATGTCTCGAGCTCGCTCGACAGCTGGTATCCTGCGGGGACCCTCAACGATCAGAAGCGCGCGTGGGGCAGCGCTACCCCGGACGGCAACAATTGGCGGATGCTCAACGTGTCGACGGACGGCGCGGTGCGCTTCGGGTACGCGACGAAGGCGGGCACGGGGACCAGCTACAACGTGACCCCCCACTCGGACTTCAGCTTTCACGGGTTGCCCCAGGATCCGCTGATGGATCCGCAGTTTCGACCGAACGGCCCCTGGTACGTCATCCAGGCGGCCGGCGATCGCGACTCGGATCTGAAGTATGCCTTGCTCCTGACGACATCCACGATGTCCGGGATCTACTGGGAGAACGACACGGAGTAGGGGATGGTTTGCCCCGGCGGCGCCGAGAGCGCCTGTCCGTGGGAGAGGTTTTCGCGCTGCGGGCTGGCCGGGCCCCGCACCAGGCATCTCGACGGTCCGTCTCGGCAACGAATCCAATTAAAGAAATCATCACGGAGGATCGACACTCATGCGTGCACTGAAGCGATACGACAGAAGAGGCTTCACCCTCGTCGAGCTCATGATCGTCGTCGCCATCATCGGCGTCCTCGCCGCGCTGGCGATCTTCGGGGTCCGCCGGTACCTCGCGAGCGCGAAGAGCTCGGAGGCCAAGAACACCGTGGGCGCGATCTCCCGAGGCGCGGTCGCCGCCTACGAGCGCGAGACGGCCCCTTCCGCGATCCTGGCGGCCGGCGAAACTTCGGATCCGGCGACCCGTAGCCTGTGCCAGAGCGCCAATGCGGTGCCCGCTACCGTTCCGGCGGGCAACAAGTACCAGCCGAGCGCGGCGGCAGGCGCGGACTTCGAGCAGGGCAGCGAGACCGAGGGCTGGCCGTGCCTGAGGTTCGCGATAAGTCAGCCGATCTATTTCCAGTACCACTATCTTTTGAACGATCGTGTTCCCAACCAGACCGATGCTCCTGATGCTGTTGGGGACGCCTACTTCGAGGCGGGCGCCGTCGGAAACCTCGACGCGGACACCGCCCCCGCCGTTTACAGCGTGTTCACGCGCCTGGGCTCGGTGACCAACGCGACGGGGCAGATCACCGTGGCCACGCAGGTCCACGTCGAGCGCGAGTACGAATGAGGTGAGCTCGGGCTGCCCGGCTCACGGATGAGCCGGGCAGCGCACGCGGAACGAGGCCACCGGTCATGAGGGTGTACCATGCGATACACGGCGACGTCTCGTGTGCGCGGATTCACGCTCGTCGAGCTCATGATCGTGGTGGCCATCCTCGGCGTGCTCGCCGCCCTGGCGATCACCGGGGTGCGCAGCTACCTCACGACCGCGAAGACGGCTGAAGCGAAGCAGATCGTCGGCGCCATCACCCGCAGCGCCATCAACCAGTACGAGCGCGAGCGCGACCTCTCCTTGGTGCTTCCTGCCTCGGGAACCGCCGCGGCGAACACCCACAACCTCTGCACGTCGGCCGCGCCGGTCCCCTTCGACCCCGCCGACGTCCAGGGGAAGAAGTACCAGCCGAGCGCGACCCCCGGCGTCGACTTCCTGTCGGGCTCGACGCACGAGGGCTGGCAGTGCCTCGGCTTCGCGATCACCCAGCCCATCTACTTCCGGTACTCGTACCAGGTCGGCGGCGATTACATCAGCGAGGGCCTGACGGGCGCGCAACTCCCGACCGGTCCGGAGGCGTTCGAGGCGGGAGCGCGCGCGGACCTGGACGGCGACGGCCGGCCGTGCACGCTGGTCCGCACCGGCGAGGTGCGCGACGGCGAGATCGTGACCAGCACCGTGATCTTCACGAACAACGACCCGGACTGACGCGGGCCACGGCCGTCGGTCGCGCTTGTTGGATCGTGGGGGGGTGAGGTAGACAGGAGCCCATGTCCTGGCGCTCCTGGAGCGCGCTGGAGCTCAGCGCGGCCTTCGCGGTCGGCGGCAGCGTCCTCGCCGTCGCCGTCCCCGCGTTCTTCCGAAACCTCAGCGCATCCAAGCTGAGCGAGCCGATCGAGGGGCTCGACCGGCTGGTGACCAGCGCGGTCGCCTACGCCGAGTCGCGGCCGCAGGAGATCAGCTTCCCCCCGTCCGCCCCGCTCACCCCGGCGCAGGTGCCGCGCGGCGTGCGCGCGGTCGATCCGCCGGAGTCGTGGGAGCACCTCACGTGGCGGTCGCTCGACTTCCGCGTCGAGGGGCCGCACGCGTTCGCCTTCCAGTTCACGAGCGAGCTCGACGCGTCGAAGGCCATGCGCT
The DNA here is from genome assembly GCF_051526825.1 of Sorangium sp. So ce185. Lineage (NCBI taxonomy): Bacteria > Pseudomonadati > Myxococcota > Polyangiales > Polyangiaceae > Sorangium > Sorangium sp. So ce185. Next base: position 7,101,636 of record NZ_CP150316.1, read on the forward strand.
TCATCGCGACCGCGCACGGCGATCTCGACGGCGACGGCGCGCTCTCCACGTTCGAGGTGCGCGGCGAGCGGATCCCCGGGGAATCGGCCCGCGTGCTCCCGGGCATGTTCGTGGACCGCGAGGTGGAATGATGGGGGCTCGTCCGGCGCCCGGGTCCGCGGACCGTCCGGAAGCCCGCCCGCTCCTCTCCCGCGTCGCGCGCGCGCGCGACGCGCTGGTCACGGCCGCGCTCTCGGCCGTCGCCGCGGTCGCGATCGGGAGCGTGCGCGCGCCGGCCGCGGCGCTGGAGAAGCGCGTCGCCGAGACCTCCGACGTGTACGTCCTGCCGCCGCCGGACGAGGTGGTCACCCTCTCGCTCGGCTACCGCTCCGCGCTGGCCGATCTGCTGTGGTCCCACGTGCTCGTCTCGCAGGGGCTGCACACCATGGAGCGCCGCAGGTTCGAGAACCTGACCCTGCTGCTCGACGCCATCAACGCGCTCGACCCGACCTTTCGCGAGCCGTACCTGCTCGCCGACGCGCTCATCACGTTCCAGACGAGCACGACCCCCCACGACGAGGTCGTCAAGGCGCGCGAGATCATGGAGCGCGGGGTGCAGAACCGCCCCCTCGACGGCGAGCTCTGGCTCGTGCTCGGCCAGTTCGTTGCCTTCATCGCGCCGGCCTCGTACCTGACCGATCCCGCGGAGAAGGCGCAGTGGCGCCTCGACGGGGCCCGGATGCTCGCGCGCGCCGCGGAGCTCGGGGGCAACGACGCGAACATCAGCTGGCAGGCGCTCGGCGGCGCGGGGATCCTCGGGCGCGCCGGCGAGCGCGACGCAGAGATCCGGTTCCTCCAGCGCACCCTCGCCGTCACGGACGACGAGGAGCTGAAGCAGAAGATCCGCGCGCAGCTCGACGTGCTCCTCGGGGAGCAGGCCGCGGAGGCCTACCGCCGGCGCCTCGACGGCTTCAGCGAGATCTGGCGGCGCGATCTGCCGTTCGTCAGCAAGACGGCGATCCTCGTGCTGGGCCCCCCGCGCGACCCGGCGTACTGCGCGGGCGGCGCGCACGCCGGCGAGCCGCGGTGCGCGACGACGTGGCGCGCGTGGGCCGAGCGGGTCGAGGGCGAGCGGTGAGGCCCCTCGACGCCGCCGGGGTGCGGGCGTCGCCCCCGCGACAGCGCCGTTCGAAACGAGCTGTGTCGGGGAGGGTTCAGGCGGGGAATCGCGCGACGTGGTCGGTCTCCCCCGACGCCGGGCGGTAGCGCCTCGGCGGTCCGAGCAGCTCCGCCCGTGCGCTGGGCGCCGCGGCCCACCGCGGCGCGTCAGTCGAACCTGACGGCCGCGGTCTTGGTCTCGCCGGCCTTCACCGAGACGGTGACCGACTTCTTCCCGAGCTCCGAGTGGATGAAGGTCACCGTGTGCGACCCCGCCGGGACGCTGACGCCGACCTTGGGCGTGCTCCCCAGCGGCCGCCCGTCGAGGACCACCTTCGAGACCGGGATCGAGTTGATGTTCAGGGTCGCGTTGCCGGCGGCGGCCGCGGGCGCCGCGGCGGGCGCCTCCGCCTTCGGCGCCGCGGCGGGCGCCTCCGACTTCGGCGCCGGGGCGGCCGGCGCAGGGTCCGGCGCGGGCGCGGGCGCGGCGGCGGCGACCGGGGCGGCGGCGGCCGGCTCGGGGTTGCTCGCCTCCTCCAGCGCGATCCGGATCGTCTTCTCGGCCTGCCCGTCCTCGAACGAGATCGCCTGGGAGAAGTCCGTATACCCCTTCTTCTTCGCGACGATCTTCCAGCCCTCCGACGGATTGACATCCACCTTGACGGGCGGCTTCTTCCAGGCCGAATCCGGCAGCTTCTTCTCCGTCCCCTTGGCGCTCACCAGCTTGACCGCGGCGCCCGACGTCGCGAGATCGAGCGTGACCTGCCCCTTCAGCACCTTGAGCGCGACGGTGCCGAGGTCCTTCGTCTGGCCCTGACCCACCTCGACCGTCTGCTCCACGGGCTCGTAGCGCTCGCCGCCGTCGAAACGGATCTTGTGCTCCCCCGGAGATACGCTGACCTCCAGCGGGAGCGTGCCTTTCTCCACACCGTCGATGAAGACCTTCACGCCGGGCTGCGCGCCCGACGCCTTCACGCCGGTCGCCGTCGACCCGTTGGTCGAAGCCCGCGCCGCGGCCGCGCCGTCGAGCGTGATCACGACGACCTTCTCCTTGCCGCCCTCGACGACCTCGACGGCGTCGTGCGGCGGGAAGTCGGGGGCGAGGATCTTGACCACCTTGGAGCCTGGATCGAGCTCGCGCACGACGCAAGGCACGGTGTCGCAGCGCTTCTGGCCGTCGATGAAGATCTCGGCCCTCGCGACCGAGGTGCCGCCCGGGGCCTTCAGGTCGATGGTGAGCGCGCCCTTCTTCGGCACGAGCATGACCACCGCCAGGATGAGCACGGCGACCAGCGCGAGCCCGCCGAGGAGCACGCCCGCCTTGCCGGCGCCCTGCTGCGTCGCAGGGCGCGGGCGGATCGCCGTCGGCTCGTCGTTGCGCGACAGCGAGCGGTGGCCGATCTCCGAGGGCAGCGCCGGCGCCGGCGGGGCGCTCGGGATCGGCGGCGGCGTCGGGATCGGGGTGCGCGTCCTCGCGGCCGGCGCCGCGCCGCCGGAGCTCGCGAGCAGCGCCGCGGCCGCCTTCGGGAGCGCCGGCGAGCTCACCGTCGGCAGCGGGGTCGTCCGCCCGGGCATGCTGTCGCTGCCCGGCCGGTCATAAACGTGGGTCGACTCCTCGTCGTCGTCCCAGTCCATGTCGACCGCGGCGCCCTTGCCCGACTGAGGCTTCCCCTCGTCGGCCGCCTTCTGCGGCGGCTTCACCGACGGCACGCGCACCGGCGGCGGGACCACCGGGGGCAGCGCGCTTGTCGGCGCCGGCGGCACCGGGCTCTTCGACGGCAGGGCCGGGGCGGTGACCGGGGGCAGCACCGATTGCCGCGAGGGCGGCGCCACCACGGGCGGCAGAGAGCCCGGCTTGACCGAGGGGGGCATCGGCGGCGGCAGCGAGCCGGGGCTCGTCCCCTTCGCCGACACCGGCGGCGGCAGCGAGCCGGGGCTCGTCCCCTTCGCCGACACCGGCGGCGGCAACGAGGCCGGCTTGACCGAGGGGGGCATCGGCGGCGGCAGCGAGCCGGGGCTCGTCCCCTTCACCGGCACCGGCGGCGGCAGCGAGCCGGGACTCGCGCCCTTCGCCGACACCGGCGGCGGCGGCAGCAGCGGGGAGGCCATCCCCCCAGGGAGCGTCACCGCAGGAGCGGGCGGCGGCACCGCAGGAACGTTGGGGGGCGGCGGCACCGCGGCGCCGACGAGGGTGCGCTGGCGCGTCGGCGGCGAGGGGGGCACGAGCGCGGGGCTCGTGGCGCGCGATGACTTCTTGGCGAGCCCCTCGAAGACGTCTAGATCGCTGCCGCCCTTGTTATCGGCCATGTTCGAGAACTCCTCAGGACATGCGGCGCCGTTCGCCGCGGCTTCCGAGAAACGATCGCGCATGCGTCGCGCGATGAGCGTGATGTTGAAGAGCGGGCCCTCGTCGCGGGCGAGCTCGGAGAGCCCTGCGCGACCCTGACCCGCTGCAGCGTACCGCTGGTCCGGTGACTTCGCGAGCGCCATCGGGACGATCCCAGGCGCGGCGCCGCGGCGCGCGCGCCGCGATCTCGCGCGGATCTCGCGCGTCGCGGCCGGCGCAACGCCCCATGACGTCCGCGGCGCTCGCGACCTCGGACGAGCGCTCGCCTGCCGTCATCGTCCGGAAACAGACGCCCTGCGCGGCGTGGATCGCATGGTTCGCGTGGATCGATCGCGCGCGGCGCTCGATTGCGCGCCTCGACGCGATCGCGCGCCCGCGCTCCCGACGCGCTGTGCGCGCGACCTCCGCCAGCGAGCCCACGCCGATCCGCGCCACAAGGTCGCAAGCTGCGAAGAACGGCAAACGGTGCACCGACCCCCCGTTTCTAATCCCTCGGACCGCCGACGCACAAGCGCCTACTGCATCCCAGGCGAGGATCCGGGCGCCGCCACGCTCAGTGGTCGCCGTCCGCGGTTTCCTCTTTCTTCGGCTTTTTGAAGTATCGAACGCGCTTCTGCTGGAGCGGATACCAGACGCTGTGCGGAACGATGGGTGTGGACTCGAACATCCGACCCGCGCCGGGCGCCTCGGCGCGGGTGAGCCCGACGGCGCGCGGGCCCGACGGCGGGTGGACGGCGGCGCCGGCGAGATCGGTATCGCCGCCGAGGGCCACCGAGAGCGGCCGGGGGAGATAGATCCGCGAGGAGCACCCGAGCCCCGCCAGGAAGTCCTGGAGCAGCTTCGCATCGCGCGGGTCCACGGGCGTCGGGGGCGGCGCCGAGGCGTCCGGCGACAGCGCGGGGTCCGGCGCGCTCGACGGGCCGGACGCGGCCCGCTCGACGTAGATCAGCATCCCGTCCTCGTCGTTGACCCCGAGCGCGGCCACGGCCCCCGCGCTGCTGTCGGCCCCCGTCGCGATCCGGACCGCGCCGCGCACCGGCGGGGTCGGCGAGGCCGAGAACGCCCCGGCCGAGTGCCAGATGCTCGACGCCCCGCCCTGGCCCGCGCCGGGCGCCCCGCCTCCGTCGCCGAGCACCGCCACGAGCGGGCCCGCCCCGGCCGGCGGGGGCGCCCCGGGCTCGCCCAGCGGGGCGGCCGCGACCGTCCGCGGGTCGACCTTGAGCACCCGCAGGCGCACGCCGGGCCGCGCGGGATCGGGGCGGATCTCGGTGATCGCGAGCGCGTACGGGAAGCCGTGCTGCGGGAGCCCCTGGGTGCGCCAGACGCCCTCCCCCGCCTCCGCCGGCGCGGCGCGCGGCGCGAGCGGCGGCCCCGGCAAGAGGTGCCGCAGCGTCATGTAGAAGAAATCGCGCGCCTCCCGCCGGATGTAACGGGGGAAGTTCATCAGGCCCATGCCGCGGATGAGCCGGCGGCCGCGGAACCGGTAGCCCGAGAGCCCCGAGACCTCGCCCTCCGCCTCCCATTCGCCCTGGAGCGGGCGCCCCAGCGCCGGCAGCTCGCCGCTCGGCGCCACGTGGTAGAACTCGAGCCCGCTGTGGCCCGCGTTCATGTCGAGCGCGATACCGTAGGAGCAGCGGGCCTGGATCATCGCCTGCGACAGCGCCTCCGGGCTCACGTCGGCGCCGTAGAAGTACGCGACGAAGCGCTCCCGGGTCAGGCAGATGCCGGTCCTGACCGTGTGCGTCTTGTCGGCCCAGCCGGGCGGCGTGCCCCCCCACCACGTGCGCCCGAACGGATTCCACTTCTCGTCCTGGACCATGACCGTCATGTTCTGGCGGTACGAGAGCATCCACTCGGGGACGGTCTCGTCCTCCGACCAGGTCCCGAAGAGCGTGCTGCCGTCGCGCCGGACGGCCACGGTCGCGGCGTACGGCTTCGGCGGCAGGTACATCACCCCGTCGGCCATCATGCCGAACTCGCCGTGCATCGCCTGGAAGCCCGCGTTCGACGCGGCGACCACGCGCTTCATGACCTCGGGCGTGCGCGGGATGAGCCCCGGCCCCGCCTCGCCCGTCGCGCCCTTGGGCTCCACCGTGCCCGCCATCATGTGGAGCTCCACCTGCCGCGGATCCCAGAGCGCGATGTAGACGCGCGTCGCCTTGCGCGAGCGGTCCGCCCGGATGAACGTGGTCATGAACGCCGGCGGGAGCCCGTCGAGCTTGCGGACGAAGGCGTCGCCGCCCTGCGGTTTCCACTGCCCCTCCCCGGGCAGCGCCGGCGTCACCCAGGGCTCGAGCGGCGCGGGCGGCCAGCCGATCTCGGGATCGATCGGGATCTGGCGGATGGGCGGATCCAGCGCGCTCTGGCCGAGATCCGCGGCGATGTCCTCGGCGCCCGTGTCGCCGGTCACCGCCTCCTTGTTGCGGAGGACGAAGTCGAGCGCCGTGAACGCCACGGCCTTGACCGTCTGCATCGCGGCGTCGCCGATCACCAGGCGCACCCGATCGACCGCCCAGGTGACGAGGTTCCCGGGCCGCGCGATCTCGAACGACTCGGCGCGGATCCACGCGGGCAGCGGCGCGTCCGCGCCGTGCAGCGGCAGGCGCGCCTCGCGGCCGTCCGCGCGGACGACGACGTCGCCGTCGCCCTCCAGCGCGACCGCGACGTCGACCGCGCTCGCGGCGCGGCGGCCCTCGTCGGGCGCCGCGGCGCCGGGGCCCTCCCCGGCGCCCGCAGCGGGGTCCTCCGCGGCGGGGTCCGCGCCGCGGGCGGGGTCGATCGCGAACGTCCGCCGGCCGATCCCGCGCAGCCGGCCGGTCGTCTGCCAGCTGGTGATGGCATGCTGGAGCCGCTCGATCGGCGACCAGTCGGCGCCGCCCGGGGGCGCCTGTCCGTCGAGGTCGAGCACGTGCACCGTGGGCGACGCCGCCTCGATCAGCGGGCGCGAGACGTACGCGAGCGCCTCGCGGCGGAGCACGGGCTTCGACTCGTCCGCGCCGCTCGTCTCCGTGAGGTTGTGGATGCCCGAGACGTCGAGCAGGACCCCCTCGGGCGAGAGCCGCGTGTCGACGAGGTAGAGGTCGGTGGGCTCCCCGCGGACGGCGCCGCGCGCGACGGCGCGCGCCTCGACGCCGAGCGGCCGGAAGCCGCCGCGCGGCGGGTCCACCCACACCACGTCGCCGGACGCGGCGGCGATGCCCCGCTCCGCGAGCTCCGCGACGAGCGCGGCCGATCGATCTCGAGCCCCTCCGCCCACGTCGGGCGCCATCGCCGCGGCCGCGGCCGCGCAGAGGACGATGATGCCGATGCGCTCGCGGCGCAGGGTGGGCGTTTTCGGGGACTGCATTCGCCTACAACGCGCGGAGGGCCGGGGCTCCTGCCCGAGCGGCCGAGGGCGCGCGAGAGCCCGCCGTTATCACCGTTTTTGTACCGCGGCCAGATTCGGGCGGGCGCCCGCGGAGCGGCGCTGCATGCGTCCGGCTCTAGCGTCCGCCGAACCGGCGGTGCTACATCGGGCGCTCGCCATGTCGAACGCTGACTCGCCCCCTCTCCGCCGCGATGAGGCGCTGACGATCGCGCGCCTCGCTCACCTCGATCTCTCCGCTGAGGAAATCGAACGCCTCACCGGTGATCTCGGCAACATCCTCAGCTACGTCCGGCAGCTCGAGGAGCTCGACGTCTCGGCGGTGCCGCCGACGGCGCACGTGCAGATCGAGCGGCTGCCGCTCCGCGCCGACGAGGAGGCGCCGAGCCTGCCGCGCGAGGTGGCCCTGCGGGAGGCGCCGCGGGTCGAGGACGACGGGTTCGCCGTGCCGGCGTTCGTGGACGAGGGGTGAGGCCGATGGATACAGCGATCCTCGACCGTTCGATCCCGGAGCTCGCGGCGCTCGTGCAGCGCGGCGAGGTGAGCGCCGAGGAGGTGGCCCGGGCCGCGCTCGCGCGCATCGAGCAGCGCGACGGCGCGCTCGGCGCGTTCCTCACCGTGCAGGGGGAGCAGGCCATCGAGGCCGCGCGCGCGCTCGACGCGAGGCGCGCGCGCGGCGAGGCGCTCGGCCTGCTCGCCGGCGTGCCGATCGGGCTCAAGGACGCGCTCTGCACCGAGGGCGCGCCGACGACCGCCGGCTCGAAGATCCTCACGCGGGCGCCGGCCGGCGGCGCCTCGAAGGCGCCCGACGCGGCGCGCGGGTACCGCCCGCCGTACGACGCCACGGTCGTCGCCCGCCTGCGCGAGGCCGGCGCGATCCTGCCGGGCAAGTGCAACATGGACGAGTTCGCGATGGGCTCGTCGAACGAGAACAGCGCCTTCGGCCCGGTGAAGAACCCGTGGGACCGGACGCGCATCCCCGGCGGATCGTCCGGCGGCAGCGCCGTCGCGGTGGCGGCGGGGATGACGGCTGGCTCGCTCGGCTCGGACACGGGCGGCTCGATCCGCCAGCCGGCGAGCCTCACCGGCGTGGTCGGCGTCAAGCCGACGTACGGCCGCGTCTCTCGCTACGGCCTCATCGCGTTCGCCTCGAGCCTCGACCAGATCGGGCCGTTCGCGCAGGACGTGAAGGGCGCCGCGCGGCTGCTCGAGGTGATCTCGGGCCGCGATCCGCGCGACGCGACGAGCCTCGACGCGCCGGTGGGCGCGTACGAGGCCGCGTGCGGCCGCGACGTCGCGGGCCTGCGCATCGGCGTGCCCGAGGAGTACTTCGCGAAGGGCATCGACAAGCAGGTCGAGGCGAAGGTGCGCGAGGCGATCGAGGGCCTGCGCGGGCTCGGCTGCGAGGTGAGGCCCGTGCACCTGCCGCACACGCGCTACGCCGTGGCGGCCTACTACATCGTCGCGACGGCCGAGGCGTCGTCCAACCTGGCGCGCTTCGACGGCGTGCGCTTCGGGCTGCGCGTCGACGGCGAGCGCGGCGGGAAGGCGGACCTCCAGGGCCTCTACGGCGGCACGCGCGGCGAGGGGTTCGGCCGGGAGGTGAAGCGCCGCATCCTGCTCGGCACGTACGTGCTCTCCGCGGGCTACTACGACGCGTACTACCTGCGCGCGCAGAAGGTCAGGACGCTCATCCGGCGCGATTTCGACGAGGCCTTCCGCGACGTCGACCTCATCGCGGCGCCGGTCTCGCCGACGGTCGCGTTCCGGCTCGGCGAGCGCGTCGACGACCCGCTCTCGATGTACCTGGCCGACGTCTACACGCTGCCCGCCAGCATGGCGGGGCTGCCCGCGATCAGCGTCCCGTGCGCGACCGCGCCGGCCCCCGACGGCGGGCCTCCGCTGCCGGTCGGCCTGCAGCTCATCGCGCCGGCGCTGGAGGAGGCGCGGCTCTTCAGGGCGGCCTACGCCTGGGAGCAGATCTCCCCGGTGCGCGGCCTGCGCGCGCCGGTCGCGTGACGGAGGGGGCGCGAGCGTGAGCTCCACGATCTCGGTGGCGGCGGCCGGCCCGGAGCACCTGGCCGGGCTCGAGGCGCTCTTCGAGGCCGCCGGCACGCCGTGCTACTGCCGCTACTACCACTTCGAGGGCACCAACAACGAGTGGCTCGCGCGGTGCTCGGACGGCCAGGGCGAGAACCGCCGGGAGTTCGCCGCGGCGCTCGCCGCGCGCAGCGACGAGGCGCGCGGCGTCGTGGCGCTCGCGCAGGGCGCGGCGGACGTGGTCGGGTGGCTCAAGGTCGCGCCCGCCGCGGCCGTGGCGAAGGCCTACGAGCGCCGCCTGTACCGGGGGCTGCCGTGCTTCGCGGGCGATCGCGCCGGCGTCTTCCTGATCGGGTGCGCCGTCGTGCACCCGCGCCATCGCCGGCGAGGCGTCGCCACCGCGCTCGTCGCCGGCGCGGTGGAGCTCGCGCCCGCCTGGGGCGCGCGCGCCCTCGAGGCCCTGCCCCGCCGCCCGCGGGAGCCGGTGAGCGACGAGGAGCTGTGGACCGGTCCGGTCTCCGCGTTCACGCGGAACGGATTCGTCGAAGTGCACACGTTCGAGCCGTATCCGGTCCTCCGCCGGACGCTGTGACGTCGCCGCGACGCGGATCTTGCGGCGAGGCGCGCCTCCGGTCGCGCTGCGCTTGCGCGCGCCGGCCGACCAGGTAGTGTCGCGCCCGCGCGCATGGCTCCCCCGTCCGAGCACCCCGACGCTCCGGCCAACGACCTTGCCGAGCAGAGCTCCTCCGCCGGCGTGGACCGCGCCGCGCCCGCCCCCGGCGCGGGCGCGGCGGCGAGCGGCCCCGGCGCGCCCGCTGCGCCGGCGTCCGCCGAAGCCTCGCCGCTCAGCCGGCAGGCGTCGTCGCGCCCGAGGGGCCGGGTCGTCGCCCTCACCGGCGCCGCGTCCTTCCTCGGGCGCAACCTCATCGGGATCCTCGAAGAGGACCCCGGCATCGCCCGCGTGGTGGCCATCGACATCAAGCCGCCGGACACGGGCGGCTCCAAGCTGCGCTTGCACACGATCGACCTGACGGCGCCCGCCTCGGAGGAGCGCGTCGCCGAGGTGCTCGCGGCCGAGCAGGTGGACACGCTCGTCCACCTCTGCTTCCTCTCGTCGCCGACCCCGGCGACGGCCTGGGCGCACGAGCTCGAGTCGGTGGGCACGATGCACCTGCTCCACGGCGCGCGCCAGGCGAGCCTGCGCAAGCTGATCCTCTGGAGCCAGACGATCCTCTACGGCGCGCACCCCACCAACCCCAACTTCCTCACCGAGAAGCACCCGCTCCGCGCCGATCCGGACGAGCGCTTCTTCGCGGACAAGATGGCCGCCGAGCGGGAGTTCAACGCCTTCGGCGCGAAGGCCAAGGGCACGACCGTCACCATCCTGCGGACCGCGCCGATCCTCGGGCCGACCGTCCAGAACTACCTCACCCGGTACCTGGCGCGGCGGCTGGTCATGACGATGCTCGGCTTCGATCCGCTGTGGCAGTTCATCCACGAGGTCGACGCGATCGCCGCCTTCAAGCTCGCCATCGACGGCGATTTCCCGGGCACGTTCAACATCGTGGGTGACGGCGTGCTGCCGGTCTCCACGATCGTGCGCCTCGCGGGCCGGACGCCGTTCCCGGTGCTGCACAGCGCGGCCGGCCCGCTCGTCGCCGCCCTCTGGGCCGCGCACGCGGCGATCGCGCCGCCCAGCTTCCTGCGCTACCTGCGCTACGTGTGCGTGGCGGACGGCGAGAAGGCGGCGCGGGTCATGGGGTTCCGGCCGGTGTACACCACGCGCGAGGCGCTCCTCGATTACATCAGCGCGCAGCGGCTGCGGGACGTGCGGCTCCTGCAGGAGACACCCGCGTGAGGCGGCTCGGGGGGTAGGGCATGGGCACGGAGCACGATCGAGAGCGCAAGGGAGCAGTGAACGGGCCGCCGGCGTCGACGCGGAAGCGCCCGGAGCGGCCGGGGTCGATGCCGGTCGTGCCGAGCATCGACGTCGAGGAGGAGGAGACCCGGTACCTGGCGCCGATCGGCCCGACGGAGGCCTCCGACGATCGCGAGACGCAGTCGTCCGAGGCGCACGCCCCGGTCGTGCCGGTGACCGCCGACGAGCTGCAGCGCCAGATCCGGGAGCTCGAGTCGCGGCTCAAGGGCGTGCTCGCCGGGAGCGCCCCGCAGGACGCAAGCGGCGGGGCCGCGGGCGGTCCCGAGACCGAGCGGAGCCCCCGCGAGGGCGGCGCGCCCGGCGAGCACGTCGGTCACGGCGGTCACTTCGGTCACCTCGGTTACGCCAGCGAGCCGCCGCTGTCCGAGCCCGGGACCGCGCGAGACGTCCTGTCGACCGATTTCTACCTGCGGCAGTGGGGTCGCGCCGGCCTGCGCAGCCGCTCGGAGGAGGTCGACGAGTTCGGCTTCGATCCCAAGTACGAGGCCCGGTACAGGCCGCTCTTCGACTTCCTGTACCGGCACTACTTCCGGATCGATCTCCAGGGCGTCGAGCACATCCCCGCCGAGGGGCGGTGCCTCGTGGTGTCGAACCACTCGGGCGGCCCCATCCCGTACGACGGGCTCATGCTGCGGGCCGCGGTGCGGCGGGAGCACCCCGCGCGCCGGGAGCTCCGCTGGCTGGCCGACGACTTCGTGTACTACCTGCCGTTCGCCGGCACGATCATGAACCGGCTCGGCGCGGTGCGGGCTTGCCAGGAGAACGCCGAGCGGCTGCTCGCGGGCGAGCGGCTCGTCGCGGTGTTCCCGGAGGGGGCCAAGGGCAGCGGCAAGCTCTACAAGGACCGCTACCAGCTCCAGCGGTTCGGTCGCGGCGGGTTCATCCGGCTCTGCCTGCGCACGCGCACGCCGCTCGTCCCGTGCGCCATCGTGGGGGCCGAGGAGACGAACCCGCTCTTTTACCGGGTCGAGCACGTCACGCGCGCGCTCGGCATCCCGTACCTGCCGATCACCCCCACGTTCCCCGCGCTCGGGCCGCTGGGCCTCGTGCCCGCGCCCACCAAGTGGAAGATCCGCATGGCCGAGCCGGTGCGGTTCGACGCCTACGGCCCCGAGGCGGCGGACGACCAGATCCTGGTGCGGCGCCTCGCCGAGCGGGTGCGCGTGACCATCCAGGGGCTCCTCGACGAGACCCTGGCCACCCGGAAGTCGATCTGGTTCGGATGAAGCAGACGGCGCCGGCGGCTCCTCCGCCCATGCCCGAGCACGCCGCGGAAGGGGCTCCGCCCCCCGCCCCCGAGCGGGCGGCGGCCGTGAGGCCGCGCCCTGAGGGCGTGCTGGTGATCGACAAGCCGCGCGGTCCCACGAGCCACGACGTCGTGGCCCGGCTGCGCCGCGCCCTCGGGGTGAAGCGCATCGGGCACGCCGGCACGCTCGACCCGATGGCGTCCGGCGTCCTCGTGGTGCTCGTCGGCGAGGCCACCAAGCTCGCCCCGTACCTGACCGCGCAGGACAAGCGCTACACGGCGCGGGTCGTCCTCGGGGTCGGGACGGACACCCTCGACGCCGACGGGGAGGTCACGGCGGCCCAGCCGCTTCCGGCGTGGCTCGACGAGGAGCTCGGCGCGCTCGCCGGGGCTGGCGGCCCCCCCGGCGGCGAGGCGCTCGCGGCGGCGGCGCCGCGCATCGCGGCGGCGCTCGACGCGGAGCGGTCGCGGCGGGAGCAGACCCCGCCGGCCTACTCGGCCATCAAGATCGCGGGGCAGCGCAGCTACGCCCTCGCGCGCGCCGGCCAGGCGGTCGATCTGGCGGCGCGGGCCGTCGAGGTCCGGTCGCTCGCGGTCTCCAGCGCCTCGCGCGGCGGCCCCGGCGCGCCCGACGCGGTCGCCACCCTCGACTTCGAGCTCGAGGTGAGCAAGGGCTACTACGTGCGCTCGCTGGCGCGCGACGTCGGCGCGCACCTCGGCGTGCCCGCGCACCTGTCCGCGCTCCGCCGCACCGCGAGCGGCGCCTTCACCGTGGCGCGGGCGGTGCCCCTCGACGCCGGCGCCGAGGCGCTGCGGGCGTCCCTGCGCCCGCTCGCCGAGGCCGCCGCCGAGAGCCTCCCCGTCGCCCGCCTGACCGAGGACGGCGCGCGCCGCGCCCGTCTCGGACAGCCGCTCACCGACGCCGACTTCTCCCTGGCTCCTGCGCACCCTGGCCCCGCTGTATGGCTCGATCCGGATGGACGCGTCGTCGCGCTCGGCGCCCCGGAAGCCGTCGAGGGTGCCGACGCCGAGGGCGCCGAACGCTCGCCAGCGCTGCCCGCGACTCGATTTTCCGTCCTGCGTGGTTTTTCTGGGGAAGATCGACGTCCGTGAAAATCCTGCTTGGTAGGGGAAAAACCACAACAGAGGGCAATTCCCTGGACTTCAGCAGATCCACGGATCATGTCATTGGACGAGCTCGGCGCAGACGCCCGAGCCTGGGAGTCTATCTTGCATCGAGTCCGGAGAAAGCGCGAGGATCCCTCATCTCCTGAGATTTCGCGCCCCGGTCCGGTTGCGCTCCCCTCGCCTGTTCCGTTACGATTCGTCCGTTAGGAGCCTCGGTTTGAGTCCCGATTTCGTTCCATTGCCAGCGCTCGGCGCTGCAGTTCTCTCCGCTGTACTTGGCTCGCTGTTCGTCGGCGCCGACACTGCACTGACGACGCTGAGCGCGACGAGGCTCGGCGCGCTGATTGAGCAGTCGACGGGCCCGACGAAGGCCGCCTACGAGCGGATTCGTCAAGAAGACGCCAAGCTTCGCTCGCGTTACCTGCTCGGCTGGGTCGTATCGACCAGCCTGACCGCCGCCTGCTTCGACCTCTTCTTCCGGCGGAGCTTCCCCGAGGTGGCCCTGCTCCTCGGGCTGGCGACGACGATCGTCGTCAGCGGGGCCCTGTACGAGGTGAGCTCGACGCTGGGCCGCAAGCACGCCGATCGGGCGGCGTCGATGGCGGTGCGCTTCTTGCGCCCGCTGGAGATCGCGATGCTGCCGCTCGCCGTGCCGCTCGGCTGGATCGGCTCCAGGCTGGGGCCGCGGGAGGGTGAGCAGCCGTCGGATCCGCGGGTCGCGGAGGCGGAGGTCGAGATCCTGGTCGATGAGGTCGAGCGCTCTGGCCTGTTCGGGCGAGAACCGGCGGAGATGATCCGGAATGTGCTCGAGTTCGCCGATCGCACGGCGCGGGACGTCATGGTGCCGCGCTCCAAGGTCGAGGCGATCGAGATCTCCACGCCGCTCGAGAAGGTGCTGGAGATCGTGACCGAGAGCGGTCACTCCCGGTATCCGGTGTACAAGGATCAGATCGACAACATCGCTGGTCTTCTCTATGCGAAGGACCTGTTCAAGGTCCTCGAGGAGCGGCGGCTCAAGAACACGACGCTCCGGGAGATCACGCGGAGCCCTGCCAATTTCGTCGCCGAGTCGCAGCCGCTCTCCTCGCTGCTGCGGGAGATGAAGAGCCGGCGACAGCACCTTGCCATCGTGGTCGACGAGTTTGGCGGGATGTCCGGGATTGTCACCCTGGAGGACGTGCTCGAGGAGATCGTGGGCGACATCCGGGACGAGCACGACGAGACGGACGATGGGGCGGCGATCCAGGACCTCGGCGACGGCCGTCTGGTCGCCGACGCGGCCGTGTCGATGAGCGATCTCTCGGCCTACCTGGGCGCGGAGCTCGACCGGGAGGGCAAGTACGAGTCGCTCGGCGGCATGCTCACACAGCATGTGGGCAAGGTGCCCGAGGTGGGCACGGCCGTGAGCAAGTTCGGGTTGCGCTTCATCGTGCGCGACAGCGACGAGCGTCACATCGGAAAGGTGGAGATCGTCCGTCCGCGAGCGATGGGCGCCGGCGGCGCGGCCTGAAGCGTTCGAGTCGCCCCGAACGGACGCCCTGAAGCTTCGTCTGGCCGGATGTGCGGCCCTGAAGCGGTCGAGACGGACAGGCGGTCTGAAGCGGTCGAGTCGTCCTGAACGGACGACCTGAAGCTATCGAGACGGGGGGCGGTCTGAAGCGGTCGAGACGACGGGCGGCCTGCTTTCAGCCGTCTTTCCGATCTGCCGTGGCCGAGCGGCGCGCGCCCGCACAGGAGACGGGCCCAGATCGGCGTTTTCGGCGCACAGGCGTACTCTCGTACGCCGAGCACCGAAAACGCCGAGGTGGGCCCGTATCCGCAGCGGGCGCGTGCCGCTCGACGGGCGCGTGCCGCTCAGCGGGCTAGGGAGATTTTGCGGAGCTCATTCGCGAGATCGTCGCCCTCTTTGATGAGGCCGGGCGTCTCGGTGGCGGGGTTGTCCTTGTTGCCCTCGAGGAGCTGGCGGACGTCGATCATCGCGCCGCGCAGCTTGAAGACGATCTGCTCGCTCGTGAAGGCAGCCACGGACTGAGGATCGACCGGAAGGGCCTGCAGGTCGCCGCCGGCGATGTCGCCCTTCGTCCAGCGGGTGGCCTCCTTCTCGGCGGGCTTGAGGCCCTGCTGCGTCCGCTCGAGACGGGTCACCGTGTACTTCGCCGGCCAGTCCTTGCCGAACGGGAACGGCGCCTTGTTCGGAACGAGCTCGGCCAGCGTCTTGTCGCCGTCCCGGCGGAAGACCACCGAGAAGTTCACCACCGGCTCGTCCGCCTCCTTCCACGACTTCTCGACGGGCCCCTGCGCCGCCGCGAGCAGGTTCTTGAGGCTGTCCTTCGTCTTGTTGAGATCCTGGACGGACGTGGTGTAGGCGAGCACCTGGCGCATCACCCGGCCCGGGAGGCTGCCGATCTGCTTCCCCTCCAGGTTGGTGGCGTCGAACGGGACGTTGATCGCGCCGAGCTCGGTCGTGAGCTGCGCGGGGAACTTCTTCTGCGCGAGCTCCGCGGCGGCGTCCTCGAGCTTCTTGTTCAGCTCCTGCATCTTCTCGTTCGCGGCGCGCACGTCCTTCTCGAGCGCCGCGGCGCCCTCGACGGCGGCCTTGCCGCGATCGCCGCGCTCCTTCGCGCCGCCGATCGCGAAGCCCACGGCGATGCCGACCAGGGCCGCGAGGCTCGCGTAGAGCGCCGTCTTCTTCGAGGCCTTCCGGCGCTCCTGCTCGACCTCCTCCCCGACCTCGACCTTGATGGTCTGCGCGGCCGCCGTCGGCTTCGGCGGGGGCGTCTGGATCACGGGGCGCGGCTGCTGCGCGAACGGAGGCAGCGGAATGCCTGGAGAGATGCCCGGCGGGGGCGCGATGCCTCCCACGGACGGCATCGGCGGCCGCGCGCTCGGCGAGGGCACGCCACCGGGGACCGGGCTCCCGTCGGGCGGCGGCCCCGATCCGGGCTGCGGGCCAGGCACGGGGAGGGGGACGGCCGCTCCCGGTGCCCCGCCAATCGACGTTTTGCCAAGCCGAGCCTTCAGATCGATTTTGCTCTTCTTCTTTTCTTCAGCCATCGGCTCCTCGGGGACGGGATCGCTGCACCACTTCGCCCTGAAACTTCCAGCCCGCCCGAGGGAACCGACCCACCACGGCCCGAACCGGAGCTGCTCCCGCGCGAGCGGCGACAGGAGGTGACACGGGCCGGCCTCCAGCGGACCGACATGGGAGCGGGCAGAAAAAGATCAGCAACACAACGGGAGCGTCGGGCGAGCGGACGACCCGCCGGGCACGTTAGCGGCGCGCCGCCTGGAATGTCAACGCGATGGCGATGCTGGCGCGGGATGTGTTTCGGCAGGCGATCGCCAGGCCGCTCCACCGCCGCGCGACGCCGCACCGCCGCCGCGATCCGCGGCAGCGCCCTCGCCGCGGAGTGAGGCCGCTCCCGACCGTGACGCAGGCGGTCATCGGCAGCATGGCCCTCCGCGGGGGGACCGGGTAGGAAGCAGGGGCGCATGGTCTCGTTCAAGTTCGGCGGGGGCCGGCAGGCGCCGCCCCCTTCTTCCCCCGGCGGGGGCCGGCAGGCCTCGCCGCCGCGGCGACCGCCGCTCCGGATGGAAACCCGGCGGGTGACGAGCTTTGATGGAACCGACATCGCCTACCGGGTGACGCCGCCGCCGTTCGAAGGGGCGAAGGTGGTGGTCCTCGTCAACGGGCTCGGCGGGCCCTACCTCGCCTGGCGGGCGCAGATCGAGTACCTCGCCGACCAGTACCGCTTCATCACGTGGGACTACCGCGGGATGTACGCGTCGAAGCGCCCGTCGCCGGACGCTCCGGACGCCTACGCCGTCGCGCGCCACGTCCGCGACCTGGAGGCGGTCCTCGCGGCCGAGGGGGTGCGGCACGGCTCGCTCATGGCGTGGAGCATGGGCGTCCAGGTCGCGCTCGAGGCGTTCCGCCGGCTCCCGGGGTTCGCCGCGAACCTGGTCCTGCTGAACGGAACGCATCGCCCGCCGCTCGAAACGATGGGGCCGCTGCCGGGGCTCGGGCGGCTGTTCCCGCCGCTCGTGGCGCTCGCCGCGCGCGCGCACACGGCCGCGAGCCGCGTGACGCGTCGCACGATCGGCCAGGCGGACGCCGTGACGTGGCTGAGGCGGCTGGGGCTGCTCGGGAAGACGCTCGACGGCGAGGTGTTCGCGGAGCTGGTGGAGCCGTTCGGCGAGGTGGACCTGGAGGCGTTCCTCCGGAACCTGCGCGCGCTGGGGACGCACGACGCCGAGGAGGTGCTCGAGCACGTCGAGGTCCCCACGCTGCTCATCACCGGCGACCGGGACGCGTTCACGCCCCGGGCGCTGGTCCAGTCGATGGCGCGGCGTGTTCCGCTGGCCGAGATCCTCGTGGTCCGCGGGGGGACCCATACGACCGCGCTGGAGTTTCCGGAGCTCGTCTCGCTCCGGATCGAGCGGTTCTTCGCGGATCACGGGTTCTAGGTCCTCGCCCCCGTCCCCGTCTTCCGTCTCCCGTCTGCGTCTGGCCTCCGCGTGCGCGTGCGCGTGCGCGCTCCCCATGAACGGATGACGCGTAGGAGCGCACGAAGAGGAGCACGGCGACGACACGACGAGGCGCGGACGAACACGGTCACGCGCACGCGCACGCGCACGCGCACGCGCACGCGCACGCGCACGCGCACGAAGAGGAGCACGGGGACGGAGGACGGAAGACGGAAGACGGGGGACGGAAGACGGGAGAGGTGAGACGTGACGACGGATACCGGCGGGGCTCGCCGCTTACTTCCGCAGCAGATCCGCAAACGGATTGTTCCGGAACCCCCCCGCCGAGCCGCCCTGCCCCTGCCCCTTCCCTTGCCCCTGGGTCGGCCTGCGGCCGTCGTTGCGGCCCCGCGCGTCGCCAGCCGGCGGGCCGCCCGCCTGGGGGCGCGCGCCGGCGGGGGCGCCGCCCTTCTTCGCCGTCAGCGAGATGCGCTTGCGCACGAGGTCGACCTCCAGCACCCGCACCTTGATCTTCTCGCCGACCTTCGCGACCTCGTTCGGATCCTTCACGAACCGATCCGCGAGCTGCGAGACGTGCACGAGGCCGTCCTGATGGACGCCGATGTCGACGAAGGCGCCGAACGCCGTCACGTTCGTCACCACGCCCTCGAGCTCCATACCCGGCTTGAGATCCTCCATCGTCCGCACGTCGTCGCGGAAATTCGGCGGCTCGAACGTGGCGCGCGGGTCGCGCCCGGGCTTCTTCAGCTCGCTCAGGATGTCGTTCAGCGTGAACGAGCCGACGTCGCCGGACTCGTACTTCTTGGGATCGATCCGCGCGATCGCCGCCGTGTCGCCGATGAGCGACCCGACCGGCACGCCGAGATCCGTCGCGATGCGCTCGACGAGGCCGTAGCGCTCCGGGTGCACCGCGCTCGCGTCGAGCGGGTGCTCCCCTCCCCGCACCCGGAGGAAGCCCGCCGCCTGCTCGAACGTCCGCGGGCCGACGCCGGCCACGTCGAGCAGCCCCTTGCGGCTCTTGAACGCGCCGTGCAGGTCGCGGTGGGCGACGATCTTCTTCGCGAGGCTCGGGCCGATGCCTGCGACGCGGGCGAGCAGCGGGGCGCTCGCGGTGTTGAGCTCGACGCCGACCAGGTTGACGCAGCTCTCCACCACCTCGTCGAGCTTCCGCGCGAGCAGGCCCTGGTAGACGTCGTGCTGGTACTGGCCCACGCCGATGCTCTTCGGGTCGACCTTCACGAGCTCCGCGAGCGGATCCTGCAGCCGCCGGGCGATGCTGATCGCGCCGCGCACCGTGAGGTCGAGGTCGGGGAACTCCTCGCGCGCGACGTCGCTCGCCGAGTAGACGCTCGCGCCCGCCTCGCTCACCGGGACGCAGTACAGCTTCTCCGTGGGTCGCGGATCGGCGTTCGCCGTCTGCTCCTTCAGACCCTCCGACGCGAGCACGTCCTTCACGAACGCCTCGGTCTCGCGGCCGTGCGTGCCGTTGCCCACCGCGACCGCGCGGAGCGGGTACTTGCGGCAGATGCGGCGCAGGTCCTGCCGCGCGCGCTCGAGCGCGTCGCTGCTGCCGACCAGGTAGATCGTCGTGTGCTCGAGGAGCTTGCCGGTCTCGTCGACGACGGCGCACTTGCAGCCGGTGCGCTGGCCCGGGTCGATGCCGAGCACCGCCTTCGTGCCGAACGGCGCCGCGAGGAGGAGCTCGCGGAGGTTCTGGGCGAAGACCTCGACCGCGGCGCGATCGGCCTGCATCTTGAGGTCGACGCGCACGTCGCTCTGCACCGCCGGGAGCAGGAGCCGCTTCACCGCGTCGTCCGCGGCCTTCGTGAGCTCGCCGGCCCACGGCGATTTCGGCTTCAGCCCCACCGCCGCGTGGATGGGCGGGACGAGCGGCTCGGGCGCGAGCTCGATCGCGGCGCGGAGCACGCCCTCGGCCTCGCCGCGGCGGATCGCGAGGTAGCGGTGCGACGGGATGTTCGCGACGGGCTCCTCGAAGCTCGCGTACATGTCGAACTTCGTCTGCTTGCCCTCGTGCTCCTCGTTCTTCTGGACCTTGATGACGCCCTCCTTCGCGTAGGCGTCGCGGACGAGCTTGCGCACGTCGGCGTGCTCGGCGATGCGCTCGGCGCAGATGTCGCGCGCGCCGGCGAGGGCGGCCGCCGTGTCGGGGACCTCCTTCTCGGCGCTGACGAAGGCGCGGGCCTCCTCCTCGGGGCTGCCGTCCGCCGCCTGCGACCACATGCGATCCGCGAGCGGCTCGAGCCCCCGCTCCTTCGCGATGATCGCGCGCGTGCGGCGCTTCGGCTTGAAGGGCAGGTAGAGGTCCTCGAGCTCGGCCTTGGTGCGGCAGGCGCGGATCTTCGACGCGAGCGCGTCGGTGAGCTTGCCCTGCTTCTGGATCTCCGAGAGCACCGTGCCGCGGCGCTCCTCGAGCTCGAGGAGGTAGGCGCGGCGCTCCTCGATCGCGCGGATCTGCACCTCGTCGAGCCCGCCGGTCGCCTCCTTGCGGTAACGGGCGATGAACGGCACCGTCGCCCCCTCGGCGAGCAGCTTGGCCACCGCCGAGACCCCCTGGCGCGGGAGGCTCAGCTCCTCGGCGAGGAGCGGGACGGGATCGAACGAGCCGTCCGTGCGGCTCGGGACAGCGACAGGGCTCTGCGTCTCAGTCATGGGCGCGGCATACGCGCAGGGTGCACGCGCGTCCAGGCTTGACTTGCGGGCCGCCTCAGCCGGCCGCCGCGATGACCTCGCCGTCGCGCAGCACGGCCATCGCGCGCGGCGCGCCCCAGGGCTGCACGATCGCGTTCTCGTGCGGCAGGTCCCAGACGGCGAGATCGGCGCGGAGCCCCGGCCGCACGGCGCCGCACACGCCGCCGAGGCCGAGCGCGGCCGCCGCCTCGCGCGTCGCGCCCAGGATCGCCTCGGCGACCGTGAGGCCGTAGAGGCGCACCGCGAGCGCGAGCGCGAGCGGGAGGCTCTCGGTCGGCGCCGTGCCAGGGTTCGCGTCGCTGCCGACGATCAGCGGGACGCCGGCGGCCCGGAGCGCTGCGACGGGCGGGGGCTCCTGCCGCAGCGTGAAGCTCGCCACCGGCAGGAGCGCGGCGGCGACGCCCGCCCGGGCGAGCGCCGCGATGCCCGCGGGCGCGACGTGCTCGAGGTGATCCGCCGACGCGGCGCCGAGATCGGCCGCGAGCTCGGCGCCGCCCACGTCCGCGAACTGCCCGACGTGCACGCGCACGCCGAGCCCCAGCGCGCGCGCCCGCTCCAGCACCGGCCGCGCCTCGGCGACCGAGAACGCGCTCCGGTCGACGTAGGCGTCGACGTAGCGCGCGAGGCCGGCCGCGGCGATCGCGGGCAGCCAGGAGCGCGCGACGACGCCGGCGTAGGCGGCGCGGTCGCCGCCGGCCTCCGGCGGCAGCGCGTGCAGGGCGAGGTACGTCGGCACGACGCGGGGCAGGCGCGCGTCCCTCCCCGCCTCGGCGACCGCCTCGA
The DNA here is from genome assembly GCF_051526825.1 of Sorangium sp. So ce185. NCBI lineage: Bacteria > Pseudomonadati > Myxococcota > Polyangiales > Polyangiaceae > Sorangium > Sorangium sp. So ce185. Next base: position 7,122,817 of record NZ_CP150316.1, read on the forward strand.
GCTGCTTGCGCTCCGAGGCCTCGTCGAGGCCGTAGCCGCTCTTCGCCTCCACGGCGGTCACGCCGAGCGCCGCCATCCGGCGGAGGCGGGCGCGGAGCGCGCCGGCGAGCTCGCCGGCCGTCGCGGCGCGCACCGCGCGCATGCTCGCGACGATGCCGCCGCCCGCCGCGGCGATCGCCTCGTAGTCGCCGCCGGCCATGCGGACCGCGTACTCCGCGTCCCGCGAGCCGACCCAGGGCGCGTGCGTGTGACCGTCGATGAGCCCGGGCGTGACGACCCCCGCGGCCTCGATCGCGACCGGCACGCCGGCCTCGGATCGGAGCACCTCGCGCCGCGGCCCGACCGCCTCGACGGCGCCGCCCCGCACGACGATCGCGGCGTCCTCGATGACCCCGAGCGTGTCGCCGGCCGTGGCGCGGGAAGGATCGCACGTGACGAGCCGGCGAGCGACGATCGCGAAGCGGCCGCCGCTCAGGAGAGGGCCTCGAGGAGACGGCGTCGGCCGATCCGGGTCAGGTCGCGGGAGAACCATCAGGGCCTCGTGGTGGCTGCCAGCATCACGGCGCGGGCCAGCTCAGGTGCGCTCCCCGCCCTCGCTCCCGCCGGTATAGCCGATGAGCCCTCGCCGCGCCTCGGCGTCGCCGTCGAAGAAGATCCGTCCTGCGCCCGGCGAGAAGCGCACGGGCGCCGCGGGGCGAGCGCGGCCGTCGGAGCGCGTCGCGGCATGCGCGACCGCTCCTCCGTGAGCGTCGGCGCGTCTCCTGAACGCGCTCGATGCTCCGAGACCTCCGCCGGCGCGCGGCGGGCTGGAGAAACGCCAATTGAAGTGACGACATAAGCGTCACAAACATGGAACTTTGACCGATTGAGTTAACAGTCTATCTTCCACTTGGTGGCGGCGCATACGAAGCGAGCCCACCAGCGCGCTGCGGGCGTGGTCTGTCCGCGTGCTGCCGGCAATTCGGCATGACGGCGATGAGGCTGCTTTCCGCGGCCGCAGCGCGCCATGCCGCTCCAACAACCATGCAGCAAGACTGCGGGCCGTGCTCACGGCCCTTCGCGAGGTATTGAAATGCATCCTTCCAGGTATACCGCAGTGGTCCGCGTCTTCTCGATAGCGCTCCTCGGGTCGCTCTGCGCCGTCGGCTCGCCGGGGTGCAAGGCCGAGGAGGGAGCAGAGATCGCGGGCGGGGAGACGTCGGTCCAGCGGGTGCACCACGGCTCGGTGCTGATCGAGGAGCGCTTCGCCGCGCCGGAGCACGACCTCCTGTGGGTCCGCGCCGATCGACCTCTCCAGATCGAGTTCGCCATGAAGCAGGGTCAGGCGACCTTCGCGGGCGGCGAGGCGCGTCAGGCCGTCTCGGTCTCGTCCGATGGCTTCGTGCGCCTGCCGGCCATCCAGGCGGGGCCCGCGCACGACGAGAGCTTCATCGCGGTGTCGGTCGACGGCGCCGTGCTCTTCGATGATCTCCGCGTGGCCACGCTGCCCGAGGGCGCCGTGGCGCAGCTCGGCGAGCTCGCCGCGCCGAGCTCGGACGCGTTCGTCGCGCTGAGCGATCGCTTCGCGATCGTAGATGAGGTGGTGTTCGCGGACGACGCCGGGTGGTCCGGCAAGCGCGTATCGAGCGAAGACGACGAGGGCGACGGCGCCGGGATCGAGGCGCGCGGGCTCTGTGTCCGGGCAGCGTGGGGCCCCGGCCGGGTGGAGTGGTCGATCTCCAACCCTTCGAGCTGGGGCTACTCCGTCAAGCCGGAGACCACGACGAGCCTCGTATGGGCCGCCTCGCCCGGCCAGGACATCGACGGCATCTACAACAGCAGCTGGGGCTGCGGGACCGCCTACAAGGTGCCTGACTCGTGCACCGCGACGGTCACGAACAGCGGCATCTCCTGCTGCTGCAACGCCGCGATGGCAGCGCTCGGCCATGTCTGTGCCTGGGTCAACCCCGGCGCGATCGGCTGGGCGAACTGCCCCTTGTGAGGGCGAGGCCCGCCGCGCGCTCCGCGTCGTTCCTCACGGGCCCTCGGGCGGAGTGATCGAGGACGGGAGCCAGCGATCGCAGCGGCGATGAGGCCGTCGCGCGCGCGATCTCACGTCGCCGCCCCGGCCGCGCGCGCGGCCTGCGCCCGCTCGATGTCCGCGAGCACCGCCCGCGACGCGGGCCCGCCGACGACGTCGGCGAGCGCCTCGGGCGACGCGACCGGTCGCGGCGGGCAGCTGCGGCGCAGCTCGAGGCAGCGGCCGGCCGCCTCGGCGCAGCGCTCGCGGAAGCGCGGATCGCGCTCGGCCCTGCGCACGAGCGCCTCGTGCGCGCGATCCTGCAGGTCCTCGTCCTTGCAGACGAGCAGCGCGTCGCAGCCGGCCTCGATCGCCGCGGTGGCGGCCTCCTCGACCGGACGGTGCGCCGCGATCGCGGCCATCTCGAGGTCGTCCGAGAAGAGCACGCCCCGAAAGCCGATCTCACCGCGCAGGAGGCCGGTGCAGACGGCCCGGGAGAGCGTCGCCGGCACGCCCGGATCGAGCGCCTCGACGACGATGTGCGCCGTCATCAGCGACGCGACGCCGGCGCGGCAGGCGGCGCGGAACGGCGGCAGCTCGATCTCCTCGAGGCGGCCGCGGCCGTGGGCGATGGTCGGGAGCGCGAGGTGGCTGTCGAGCGCGGTGTCGCCGTGCCCCGGAAAGTGCTTGCCGCACGCGAGCACGCGCTCCTCCTGGAGCCCCTCCAGGAACGCGACGCCGCCCTGCGCGGCGGTGCGCGGGTCGCGGCCGAACGCGCGATCGCCGATGATCGGATTCGCGGGGTTCGAGTCGACGTCGAGCACGGGGGCGAAGTTCAGGTTGATGCCGACGGCCCGGAGCTCGGCCGCGACGGCGCGCGCCGCGCGGCGCAGCAGCGGGAGATCCAGGAGATCACCGAGCGACCGCATCGGCGGCAGCTTCAGGAACGGCGCGGGGAGCCGCGTGACGCGGCCCCCCTCCTGGTCGATGCCGAGGAAGGGCGGCCGATCCGGGCCGCACGCCGCGGCGAGCGCCGAAGAGAGCCGCAGCGTGGCGGCCATGTCGGGGACGTTGCGCCGGAAGAGGATCGCGCCGCCCCTCCGCCCCTCGGCGAGCGCCCGGAGGTACCGGGCCGGCGGCTCGGCGCCGTCGAAACCGCCCACGATGAGCTGACCACACAGGACCTCGAGCGCCAGATCGAGCTGCACCGTCCACCACCTCTCGCGCGGCGCAGGCGCGTGGCTGGCCGCAGGGTCCGTTCGTAAACGACTCGGGCCGACGAGGCCACTTTTGAGGGGCGCGCCGGCAGCGAGCCCCGCGCCGCGGCCAGCTCGGTCAGAACCGGAGCGCGATCTTGCCGAAGTGTCCGCCGCTCGCCATGTGGTCGAGCGCCTGCCGGATCTCGGTGAAGGGGAACACCCGGTCGACCACCGGCCGGAGCCCGTTCGCCGCGATCGCGCGGTTCATGTCCTCGAACATCGCGCGCGAGCCGACGAAGATGCCCTGCGCGGCGATCTGCTTCATCAGGAAGGGGAACAGGTTGAGCGCCGGCGCGCCGCCCGAGAGCACGCCGATGAGGCTCACCCGACCGCCGACCCGCACCGCGCGGAGCGACCGGGCGATCGTGCCCTCGCCGCCCACCTCGATCACGTGATCCACCCCCGCGCCGCCGGTGAGCGCGAGCACCTGCGTGTCCCAGTCGGGCGTCGTGCGGTAATTGATGGTCTCCGACGCGCCGAGCGACCGCGCGCGCTCGAGCTTCTCGTCGCTGCTCGAGGTGACGATGACGCGGGCGCCCGCGGTCCGGGCGAGCTGGAGCGCGAGGATCGAGACGCCGCCCGTCCCCTGCACGAGCACCGTGTCGCCCGCCTTGAGGTGGCTCGACGCGAAGAGCGCGTTCCAGGCGGTCACCGCGGCGCACGGCAGCGTGGCCGCCTCCTCGTCCGTGAGGTGCGGCGGGACCGCGACGACCCCCTCCTGATCCACGAGCACCTGCTCCGCGAGCACCCCGGGCAGCTCCCCGCCGAGCGCCGCCTTCGTCTTGGCCCAGGAGATCTCCCCGTCGATCCAGCGCTGGTGGAAGATCGGGGACACGCGATCGCCCACCTTCACCCGCGTCACCCCCTCCCCCGCGCCGATCACCTCGCCGACCCCGTCGGAGAGCGGGACGAGCGGCAGCGAGAACTTCGGGTTGTAAAGGCCCTTCGTCACGAGCAGGTCGCGGTAGTTGAGCGACGCGGCCTTCATCCGGAGGACGATCTGCCCGGGACCGGGCTTCGGATCCGGAAGGTCCATCGGGCGGAGCGCGTCGAGGCCGAACGAACCCTGAATGGCGAACGCTTTCATGCGGATCCTCCTTGAGCGACGGTGGCTATCTCATGAGGGCTGGACTCGGTCAACGCGAGAGGCAACGCGAGAGGCAACACGAGCGGCAACGCGAGCGGCAACGCCGGAGGCAATGCGAGCGGCAACGCGAGGTCAGCGCGGTCGGCGCCGCGCGTCGCGCATCGCCTGGGCGGCGAGCCAGAGGCCGGCCGCCATCACCAGCGCCGCGCCGAGCAGCTGGCGCGCCGACGGGATCTCGCCGAGCCAGGCCGCGGCGAGCACGTGCGAGAGGACGACCCCGACATAGCCGATCGCGCCGATGCGCGCCGCGTTGTCGAGCCCGTAGGCGCGCGTCATCGCGAGCTGCCCGAGGCCGCCGGCGAGCCCCGTCCCGACCAGCAGGACGAGGCCGAGGGCGTCGGGCGTCCGAAAGACCGGGATCGACAGGAAGATCATCGCGGCGCTCGCCACGAGCGAGAAGTGCAGCGCGATCGACTCGGGGCTCGCGCGCGTCCCGCTCCCGCCGATGCGGCGCAGCCAGATCATGGCGAACGCCGAGAAGACGGCGCCGAGCGTGGCGACGAGCGCGACCTCGCCCGCGATCGCGAGCCGCGGCGCGGCGACCAGCGCGACGCCGGCGAACGCGAGCACGGTCGCGAGCCAGAGGCGCGGGCTGCTCCGCTCGCCGAGCAGCCGCGGCGCGAGGAGCGCGACGAAGATCGGGCTCGTCGCGCCGAGCGTGACCGCGTCGCCGAGCGCGATCTCCGGCGTGCCCAGCGTGTAGAAGGTGCAGAGCATCGCGCCGGTGCCGCAGAGCGAGCGCGCCCACGTGAGGCGCCGGTCGCCGCGGCTCATGGAGAGCGGCGCCCGGCGGACGAGCGCGACGCCGAGCGCGGTGGCCGCGCCCACCAGCGTGCGCGAGGCCGCCACCTCGGGCCACGGGGCGCCCTCCGACGAGAGCCGCGCGAGGACGTTCATCGCGGCGAAGAGCGCCTGGGCCAGGATCATCCACAGGACGCCCGCGGTCGGGTGCGCCGCGCGCCCCTCGCGCTCCGCGGCGAGGACGATGGCGGAGGCCCCGGGCGGGTGCGCGGCGACCGCACCCTGTGACGACGACGACGTGCTCACGAGGCGCATCGCTTACCACCTCGCCGCCGCGCGCGCCGCCGCGCTCCCTGGTGCGCGCGCGGCAGCGAGGCGCTACCGTCGCAATGATGCGCGCGATCACGAGGAGAGGACGAAGAGCAGGAGCGATGTGCGGCCGGCGGGAGCGCTGGCGCGGGGCGCCCTGGCCGGGGCTCATCGCCGCGGGCGCCCACGCCCTCGGGTGCGGCGCGAGCGCCGGGAGCGCGCCGCCCGAGGGGCCGCCGTGGGACATGACCGCCGAGGCGGCGGCGGAGGAGGGCGCGCGGCCCTCGGGCGGCGAGGCCGCGGGCGCCGAGCCCCGCGGCGGCGGCGCGGCGCAGGCGGCGTCGGCGCCGCCCGCGCCGGGGAAGCTGATGACCCGCGCGGAGGCGGGGCGGTACGTGCTCGAGCTGGTGAACCGCGATCGGAAGGCGCACAAGCTGCCGCCCGTCCGGTGGGACGAGACCGCGGCGCGCGCGGGGCGGCGGCACGCGGAGGACATGGTCCGCGTGGGGTTCACCGGCCACTGGGGCAGCGACGGCGCGGTCCCGGAGGAGCGCTACACCGCGGCCGGCGGCGACGGCTTCGTCATGGAGAACGCCGGCTGCTTCGCCGACGCGATCCCGCGCGAGCTCGACCCGGAACCGCGCTTCTCCGCGGAGAGCCTGGAGCGCGTCCACCACGCCTTCATGAACGAGAAGCCCCCGGCCGACGGGCACCGGCGCAACGTGCTCACAGCGTCGCACACGTCGCTCGGGGTCGGGCTCGCCAAGGCCAAGGGGCTCGACATCGCCTGCATGGCGCAGGAGTTCGTCGACGACTACGGGACGTACCAGCCGCTGCCCAAGCGGGCCAAGGTCGGCGAGGTGATCCGGGTGGCCGGCGAGATCGACGCGCCGGCGAAGATCGCGGGCGTCGGGATCTCGCGCGTCGAGGCGGGCAAGCCGATCCCGCCGGAGAAGCTGCTCAAGATGGGCGGATACCCGATCCCGCCGCCCTACGCGACGTTCTTCCCGAAGGGCTTCAAGACGCCTATTCCTCTTCAGGTGAACGGCAATCGATTCGACATCCAGGTCCCGCTGGACGACCGGAAGCGCCCCGGCCTCTACGGCGTCAGCGTCTGGGCGACGTTCCCTCCCTCCAACGAGCTCAAGATGGTCTCGCTCCGCACGATCGACGTCGGCGGCAAGGGAGGCGGTCGGTGAACCACAGCCGCCCCCCCGCGTCCTCGGCGTCGGAGGAGCTCGACGCGGTCAAGGTGCTCGATCACCTGGTCCGCCGCGCGGTCTCGATGGGCGCGAGCGACATCCACGTCGAGCCGAAGCGCGACGGCATCCGCGTGCGCTACCGCGTCGACGGCGTGATGGTGGCGCAGGGGCAGATCCCGATCGAGATCGCGCCCGCGCTCACCTCGCGCGTGAAGGTGCTCGCGCGGATGGACATGACCGAGCGGCGCCTGCCGCAGGACGGCCAGTTCAGCCTGGAGCTGTACGGCCACCCGCTCATCCACCTGCGCGCCTCGACGTTCCCCGCGATCCACGGCGAGACGCTGGTGATGCGCGTGCTGCTCAGCCACCAGCTGATCCCGCTCGACAAGCTCGGGCTCTCGGAGGGCGACCTGCCGCGGGTCCAGGGGCTCGCGGACCGCGCCTCGGGGCTCATCGTCGTGTGCGGGCCGACCGGGTCCGGCAAGACGTCGACGCTCTACTCGCTGATCAAGGTGATGAAGACCAGCGAGCTCAGCATCGTGACCCTGGAGGACCCGATCGAGGTCGAGTTCGCCGACATCACGCAGGGGCAGACCAACCCGAGGCAGGGCTTCACGTTCGCGACGGGCCTGCGCGCGATCCTGCGGCAGGACCCGGACGTGATCATGGTCGGCGAGATGCGCGACCCCGAGACGGCGCAGATCGCGCTGCAGGCGAGCCTCACGGGGCACCTCGTGCTGTCGACGCTGCACACCTCGGACGCGGTCGACACGGTCGCGCGGCTCGTGGACCTCGGCGCGGAGTCGTGGATCGTGGCGAACGCCCTGCTCGCCGTGATCGCGCAGCGGCTCGTGCGGCGGCTCTGCGAGGAGTGCGCGGAGACGTACGAGCTCGAGAGCGACGTGACGGGCGAGGAGGACGAGGTCCTCATCGAGAAAGGCACAGAGCTGAAGCGCGCCGTCGGTTGCCAGACGTGCCACCTGACGGGCTACCGGGGGCGGATCGGGCTGTTCGAGATGCTGGAGCTCGACGACGACCTGCGGGATCTCGTCAAGGCGCGGGCGGGGAAGCGCGCGTACCGGGAGGCCGCGCGCAGGGTGGGGCTCGTCCCGCTCCGGGAGGCCGGGCTCACCCGGGTGAAGGAGGGCGTCACCTCTCTGGACGAGGTGCTCCGCGTGACGTGACGCGCTTCTGATGCAGAGAGCGGCGCTCGCCTGGAGCAGCGAGCGCCGCCGGTCAGGTGGCCTGCGAGGCGCCGTCGTCGACGGCGTTCTCGGCGATGACGCCCTTGTACCAGAGCGCGCTGTCCTTCGGGGTGCGGCGCTGCGTCTCGTAGTCCACCCAGACGATGCCGAACCGCTGAGAGTAGCCGCGGTCCCACTCGTAGTTATCCATCAGCGACCACACGAAGTACCCGGCGACCGGCGCCCCGGCGTCGATCGCGCGCCGCGCCGCGACGAAGTGATCGCGCAGGAACTTCAGCCGCTGCTCGTCCGGGATGCGGCCGTTCTTGTCCGGCCCGGTCGAGTAGGCCGCGCCGTTCTCCGTCACGTAGAGCTTCGGCACCCCGTACTCCACGTGCAGCCGGATGAGCAGCCGACGCAGGCCTTCCGGGTACACCTCCCAGTTCATCTCGGTCTGCTCGGACGCGGGGGCGACGTGCACCGTCCTCGGCAGGTTCTGCTCCTCGGGGATCTTGGTGCTCCGCAGCACCGCCCGGGAGTAGTAGTTGAGCCCGAGGAAGTCGCACTGCGTCGCGATGATCTCGAGATCGCCCGGCTTGCACACGGTCAGCCCCTCCGGCGGGAGGTAGCCCAGCTTGATGTAGTCCGCGATCATGTCCGCCGGGTAGTGCCGGCCGTAGAGCGGATCGAGGAACCAGCGGCTGAAATACCCGTCGTAGTGGCGGGCCGCGTCGTAATCGGCGGCGCTCGGCGACGCGGGCATCGCGTAGTTCATGTTCAGCGTGATGCCCACCTCGGCGCCGGGGCTGTTCTTGCGCAGCACGGGCACCGCGAGGCCGTGCGAGAGCAGGAGGTGGTGGCTCACCGTCAGCGCCTTGCTGAAATCGCGCATGCCCGGCGCGTGGATCCCCTTCTCGTAGCTGAGGAACGCCGTGCACCACGGCTCGTTGTGCGTGATCCACTTCTTGACGCGATCGCCGAGCTTCCGCGACACCGCGTCGGCGAACTCCACGAACGCGTCGGCCGTCGAGCGGTGCAGCCAGCCCCCGACCTCGTCCTGGAGCACCTGCGGCAGATCCCAGTGGAACAGCGTCGCGTACGGCTCGATCCCGGCCTCGAGCAGGCCGTCCACCAGCCGGCTGTAGAAGTCGAGCCCCTTCTGGTTCACCGCGCCCCGGCCGTTCGGGAGGATGCGCGGCCACGCGATCGAGAACCTGTAGGCCATCAGGCCCAGGCTCTTCATCAGCGCAATGTCCTCAGGCCACCGGTGGTAGTGGTCGCACGCGACGTCGCCGTTGGTCCCGTCCGTGATCTGGCCGGGCGTCTTCGCGAAGCGATCCCAGATCGACTCGCTGCGCCCGTCTTCGCTCGTGGCACCCTCGATTTGATAGGAGGACGTCGCGGCCCCCCAGACGAACTTGTCGGGAAATCTCAGAGACGGCATGTTGTGTTGTGATTCTCCTCAGACAGGCACGGCCTCGACGGAGGCGGGCACCTTGCGGTCGTAGTGCGCGGAGGGCGCGACCGAGCCGGGCGAGTAGAGGTGGCAGCGGACCCAGTGCCCCGAGCCGACGTCGACGGCCGCCGGCATCGCCTCGCGGCACGTGTTCATCACGCTCGGGCAGCGATCGGCGAACGGGCACCCCGGCGGCGGGTTGATGAGCTTCGGCGCGCCGGAGCGGGCCGGGAGCTCGCTGCGGATCGAGCCGTTCGGGTCCGGCACCGCCGAGAGCAGGAGCTTCGTGTACGGGTGCGCCGGCTGCTGCATCAGCTCCTCGCTGGGCGCGCCCTCCACGATGTGGCCGGCGTACATCACCATCGTGCGATCCGCGACGTAGCGCGCGCTCGCGATGTCGTGCGTGATGTAGAGGTACGAGATGCCGCGCTCTTCCTTGAGGCGCTCCATCAGGTTGAGGACGCCCATGCGGATCGAGACGTCGAGCATCGAGATCGGCTCGTCCGCGAGGATCACGCTGGGATCCACGGCGAGGGCGCGGGCGATCGCGACGCGCTGCCGCTGGCCGCCCGAGAGCTGGTACGGGAACTTGGCCGCGACCTCCGCCGGCGGGTTCAGATCGACCGTCTTGAGCAGCGCGTGCACCTTCTCCCGGAGGATCGCGGCGTTCGGCGCCTTGTTGTGGAGCAGGAGCGGCCGCTCCAGGTGGTAGCCGATCGTGTGCACCGGGTTCAGCGAGCCGAACGGATCCTGGAAGATCATCTGCACCTGCCCGCGGTAGGCGAGCGAGGCGCGGTTCGGTTCCTCCTTCAGCACGTCGCGACCCTTGAACAGGATCTGCCCGCTGCTCGGGGGCATCAGCCGCGCGAGCAGCCGCGCGATGGTGCTCTTGCCGCTGCCCGACTCCCCGACCAGCGCGATGACCTCGCGCTCGGCCAGCGAGAACGAGGCGTCGTGCAGCGCCCGGAGCTGCTGCGTGCGCAGCCCGCCGCCGACGGGGAAGAACTTGGCGAGGCGCACCACGTCGAGGACAGGCGAGACATAAGGTTGCGTCATCGTCATCGTCAGTAGAGGTGGCAGGCGCCGCGGTGCTCGGGCGCGATTTCACGGAGGACGGGCAGCTCGTTCTGGCAGGTCGCGAAGGCCTGCGGACACCGGGGGTGGAAGCGGCAGCCGGGCGGCGGGTTGCGCATGTCCGGCGGCGAGCCCGGGATGCCCTGCAGCTTGCGGCGCGGCCCGCGGACCGAGGGGAACGACCCGAGGAGCCCCTGCGTGTACGGGTGCTTCGGATCGCTGAACAGGTCCTTGGCGCGGGCCGTCTCCGCGAGCTTGCCCGCGTAGAGGATGGCGATGCGCGTGGAGAACTCGGCGATGAGCGAGAGGTCGTGCGTGATGAAGAGGATCGAGAAGCCCAGCCGATCCTTGAGGTCGGCGATCTGCTGCAAGATCTCCTTCTGCACGACAACGTCGAGCGCCGTCGTGGGCTCGTCCATGATGAGGAACGGCGGCTTGAGCGCCATGGCGATCGCAATCACCACGCGCTGCCGCATGCCGCCCGACAGCTGGTGCGGGTAGCTCGACAGGCGCGACGTGTCGATGTTCACGAGCTTGAGCAGCGCGGCCGCGCGCTCCATCGCCTGCGCCGGCGTCACGCCGTCGTGGGCGATGATGGGATCCGCGATCTGCTCGCCGATCGTCAGCACCGGGTTGAGCGCGGTCATCGCGCTCTGGAACACGAGCGCCATCTTCCGCCACCGGAAGGCGCGGAGCTGATCCTCGGTCATGGACAGGACGTCCTGCCCGGCGAAGAGCACGCGTCCGCCCGTGATCACCGCCGGCGGGCGGAGCAGCCGCATGATGGCCATCGCCACCGTCGACTTGCCGCTCCCCGACTCGCCGGCGAGGCCGAGCACCTCGCCCGGGGCGATGTCGAACGACACGTTGTCGACCGCGCAGACCGGACCCGTCGGGGTCATGAACTCGACCCGCAGATCCTGAACCGAGAGAATCGGACTAGGCGCCATGAGCCCTCACTACCGGCGTTGACGGACCAGCCGCGACCTTGCGGCTCTTGAGCATACGCGACCAGGCCCCCTCGGCGCGGAGCCGCGGATTCGAGATCTCGTCGATGGCATAGTTGATCAGGGTGAGCGCGAACCCGACGAGCGCGACGCACACGCCGGTGGGCACGATGGTCCACCACGCGCCCGTGAGGAGCGCGGCGTTGTTGCTCGCCCAGTAGAGGTTCGTCCCCCAGGTGACGGCGCTCAGATCGCCGAGCCCGAGGAACTCCAGGCCGACCTGCGCGCCGATGGCGTAGATCGTCGCGTTGATGAAGCCGGACATGAGGAGCGACGTCATGTTCGGCAAGATCTCGAGGAAGATGATGCGCGCGCTGCCCTCGCCGCTCACGAGCGCCGCGGAGACGAAGTCCTTGTCGCGCAGCGCGAGCACCTGCGACCGGAGCACGCGCGCGTTCCACGCCCAGCCGGTGAGGACGAGGACGAACAGGATCGTCAGCGGCCCGGCCGGCAGGTAGGCCGCGATGACGACGGCCATCGGCAGGCCGGGGATGATCAGGAACACGTTCGTGAGCAGCGAGAGCACGTTGTCGATCCAGCCGCCGAAGTAGCCTCCGGCCATGCCGATGATCGCGCCGATCGCCATCACGGCCAGGCCCGTGGCGACCCCGACGGCCAGCGAGGTCCGCGCGCCGACGATCGTCTGCGCGAGCACGTCCTGACCCTGGCCCGTCGTGCCGAAGAGGTGCTCGGCCGAGGGCGCCTCGTGCGGCATGCCCACGAACGCGTGCGGATCCTGCCGCACGAACGTGGGGCCGAGCAGCGAGAGGAGCAGGAAGAAGAGCACGATGAGCGTGCCCACCATCGCCTTGCGGTTCGAGAGGAGGAGGCGGAACCACCCCGCCGCGCGGGAGACGCCCCCGCTGTTGCTTTGTTGCGCAGCCATCGCTTCTCCTGGAGCCAGACCTCAGCGCGTGCGAGCGCGGGGATCAAGGAAGACGTAGATGATGTCGACCAGGAAATTCGCCCCCAGCACGGCGAACGTGATGGTGAGGAAGATCCCCTGCATGAGCGGGTAATCCTGGTTACGGACCGCCTGGATGAGCAGGTAGCCCTGCCCCGGGTACGAGAAGACGATCTCGGTGAGCAGCGAGCCGGCGAGCACGAACCCGAGCGCCATGCCGAAGCCGGTCACGTTGGGCAGGAGGGCGTTGCGCGCGGCGTAGGTGAACATGACCCGCCACTGCGAGAGCCCCTTGGCCTGGGCCATCGTGATGTACTCCTCGGACAGCACGGTGACCATCGCGCTGCGCATGCCGAGCATCCAGCCGCCGACGGTGGCGATGACGATCGACAGGCCGGGCAGGACCATGTGCGACAGCACGCTCCCGATGAACTCCAGGCTCCACTCGGGCGAGAGCGTGTCGCTGTAGGCGTGGCGCAGCGGGAAGAGCCCGAGCACGAAGCCGAGGATGTAGAGCGACACCATCGCGAGCCAGAAGTACGGGAACGCGCCGAGGAACATCAGGACGGGCGGCATCACCGAGTCGAGCAGGCCGCCCCGCTTCCACGTCGCGATGATGCCGAGCAGCGTCCCCAGGCCGAAGCTGATGACCACGGCGGCGCCCGACAGCAGCAGCGTCCAGCCGAGCCCCGTCGCGATCACCTCCGTCACCCGCGCGGGGAAGTGCGCGACGGAGGTGCCGAGATCGCCCGTCAGGGTGTGGCCCAGGTAGGTGATGTACTGCTTGTAGAGCGGCTCCCCCGTGAACCCGAACGCCTTCCGCAGCGCCTCGATCGCCTCCGGCTGGAGCTGGCCGCGGAAGCGCGCGAACATCGCCGAGGCGGGATCGCCCGGCATGAGCCGCGGGATGATGAAGTTCAGGGTGAGCGAGGCCCACGCCGCGATGAAATACAAGCCCAGCTGTCGAAGAAGGTAACGCACAGAAGCTCTCTCTTCTAACCTGCTCTCCGGATCAGATCACGCCCGACGTCACTTCGGCTTGAGCTCGGTGAGGACGAGCAGGTACTCGGGCGGGTTGTTCGGCGACAGCTTCGCGTACGGGTTCTCCTTGCTGGGGAACCCGGTGAAGCGGCGGGTGTTGAACTCGCCCCACGACGGCCCGGGGAACAGCGGGACCGAGGGCGCGCTCTCGGAGAAGATCTCCTGGAGCTGCTCGAGCAGCTTCTTCTGCTCCGCCGGATCGGTGGCGGCCTCGAACGCCTCGAAGAGGCCGTCCGCCTGCTTGGCGCCGAACCGGTGCCAGTTGCGCGCCGACGACTCGCCGACCGGCTTCACGGTCGCGGAGCCGAGCAGGTCGCGGTAGAAGTTGTACGGCGTCGGCTCCTCGTTCGACCAGCCCATCGACAGGTCGAAGGTGCCCTTCTGGAGCGCCTCGAAGAACGCGCTGAAGTCGTACGTCTTCAGCGTGGCCTCGACGCCGATCTGCTTCACCTGCTGCGTGACGATCTGCGCCGCGCGCACCCAGTCGGACCAGCCCGTGACGACGTTGATGTCGAAGCGCAGCGGCTTGCCGTCCTTCACGCGGATGCCGTCGGCGCCCTTGGCGTAGCCCGCCTCGTCGAGGATCTGGTTCGCCTTGGCCACGTTGAACTTCACCCAGTCGCCGCTCTCGACGACCTTCTGGCTGCGCCAGCGCTCGTGCGCGTCGCTGAGCGCCGTCGCGTCCGCCGGCCGCGTGTAGTTGTTCATCGCGACCTTGACGATCTGCTCGCGGTCGAGCGACATGCTGATCGCCTTGCGCACCCGCACGTCGTCGAGCGGCTTCTTCGTCGTGTTCGTGTAGACGAACACGGTGCTGCCGACGAGCGGGAACCAGTAGTGGTGATTCGTCGGATCCTTGCCGACGTAGACCTTCTCGATCTCCGGGACGAAGTTGCCGGCCCAGTCGACCTCGCCGTTCAGGAGCGCCAGGTTCGCCTGGTCGTTCCCCGGGTAGGCCGGGAAGCGGAGCCCCTTGATCGCGGGCTTGCCCTGCTGCCAGTAGTTCGGATTACGACCGAGCTCGTAAATCTGGTTCTGGAAGTTCTTCACCTCGGTGAAGGGCCCCGTCGCGACCGGGTTCTCGTTCGTGAAGGTGACCGGATCGGCCACGTCCTTCCACTTGTGCTCCGGCACGATCGGCTGGTGCCCGAGGAAGACGAGACCGGGGACGTACGGCCGCGTGAGCGAGAACTCGACCGCCGAGTCGCCCTTGGCCTCAACCGCGGTCAGCCACTTCCAGACGCCCTGCAGGTCGAGGGCGGCGTGCTTCTTCAGGAGCCCGAAGGTGAAGGCGACGTCCTTCGCCGTGAAGGGCTGGCCGTCGGACCACTTCACGCCGGGGCGAATCGTGAAGGTGAGCGTCTTGTTCCCGTTGCTCCAGTCGTATTTCGAGGCGAGCCAGGGGGTGAACTCGCCCTTCATCGTGTTGTAAACGAGGAGCGGCTCGTAGATGCCAGCGACGGTTGGCCAGCGAACGTTGCCTGGGGCCAGCAGAGGGTTGAAGTTGCGCACCCACGACGCTTGCTGCTCGATCGAGACGGTCAGGAAGGTGTCCGCCGCCGTGGGGTTCTTGACGGCCCCGGGAGCCGTCGGGGCGGTGCCAGCGCCGCCCCCCGGGTCCTTCTTCGCGTCGGGCTTCGGGCAACCTGCCACGGCGCCGACCGAAAGAAGCAACGCCGAGAGAACCAACGTTCGACGCGGCAACAACCAGTTCCTCATGAGAATGCTCCTCGCGGGGCCCTCGTGGACACGCCCGAGCGCCCACCGTCCCTCTCCCACTCAACTGATCTTCCTGGAAGCCGCCACGTGACCCAGCGACTCGCCGGACCCCTTCGCTGCGACGCAGCGCACCATACCGGCATCCAGCCGTCGGCACTGTAGCCGTCTTCGCACAGCAGTGTCAACGGGGATTCGAGGTCGCTACCAAGTTCTCGTGCCGCTCACTCAGGCGCGTTTTCAAGGGAGATGTCGTGGCGCGTCATGTATCGCGGCAGCAATTCCGTCTCATGATGTCATCGCGCGTCATGACACCTGAGCACTCTGGCGCTTACACTGTTATTTTCTTCGTTCGCAGCAAGATAAGGAGGCAGTCGATGACTGCATCGTTGACGCATCGTTGACGCATCGTTTCAGGGAGCTGCCGGGGCACGTCTATACAGATGTCCGCGAGCGATGACAAGACCAGATTTTTCCGGCTCGTCCCTGCGCGCGGACGGGCACTCCACGGGCCGGCGAGGCGCAGCGCGCCCCCTGCGCAGGCGGCGGGAGATCGTGTCCGGAGCGCGCGGCGACGCGCGATACGCAGGTGCGCGCGGCGTCGATTCGGGGGGCGCGATTCGACGTGTGGAGCCTCGATCCGCGCGGCCATGCCCCGACTAGGATGTATCGGGGGAGATTCCATTCCATGTCTTCTAGGTTTCGCGCGATGGGGCGCGGCGCCATCCGGCAGGCGCGCTTCACGGAAGCGAGGGAGCGGACGCGGGCACGACGAGGCCGGCGTCGAAGCGCTCGTCTGCCGCGATGTTGCCGGTGAACGCGTTCTCGCCGCCCTTCTTCAGCTCGGGCGCGGGCGAGCCCTGTACCACCAGCCCGAAGAGGTTGTCCCAGGCGCGCACCCGGGAGAGGCGACCCGAGCTCCGATCGAACAGGATGCCGGCCCGCGCGCAGCGGGTCACCCGCACGCCGTCGAGGGTGGCTGTGGATCCGGCGAGCGCGAGGACGCCGTCGGCGACGAGGTCGCCGTCCGGCGCGCCGTTCCCGGCCTGGCCGCCCCCGGTCACGCCGTCGATGACGGTCTCCGCGATCTCCGCCTCGGCGGCGAACAGCGCCACGCCGGCCGTGCGGCTCGCGCGGATGAGGGACGAGGCGAGCCGCAGCTGGTAGCCGGCGGCGGCGACGCCGATGCCGGCGCCGTCGTCG
Source organism: Sorangium sp. So ce185 (assembly GCF_051526825.1). Classification (NCBI taxonomy): domain Bacteria; kingdom Pseudomonadati; phylum Myxococcota; order Polyangiales; family Polyangiaceae; genus Sorangium; species Sorangium sp. So ce185. The sequence goes on from NZ_CP150316.1 coordinate 7,139,059, forward strand.
CCCGACGTGCCCTCGATGAGGTCTCCGGTGATCTCGACCTTGCCACCCGGGAGCTCCGCGCCGGCGAGGACGCCGACCGAGCGGCTCCCGCGGATCAGATTGCCCGAGAGCGCCGCGGTGGCCCCGCGGTAGATGACGATCCCCTGCCCGGCCGGCGCGCGCCGGTCCGGCGCGACATGCCCCTCGACGAGGTTGCCTGTCACGGTCGCCTCGGTTCCGGCATATCCCACCGCCAGGCCGGTCCCCTCGTTGTCGCGAAGGACGTTCGACGCGAGCGTCGCGCGGCCCTCTATCACGGACACCCCGGCGCCGTCGCCCCAGGCCCCTCCGGCGATCGTCCCCTCGACGAGGTTGCCCGTGGCGACCAGCTCGGCGGAGAGATCGCCCACGTGAACCCCGGTCCCGCGGTTGCGGACGATGGCGCTGTCGTGGAGACGCAGCGCCGCGCCGCGGGCCACGGCGACGCCGAACCCGCCGAGCAGCGACAGCGACGCGGCCGCCACCGTCTCCTGGACGAGGCTCCGCGTCATCGTCGCCGCCGTGCCCTCGCCGAGGACGGCGACGCCGATCTCCGCGTTGCCGAGGAGCACGCTCGAGTCGATCGCGACGCGCGCTCGGCTCGCCGCGTACACGCCGACGCCGTAGCTCGGATCGACGCTCCCGGGCACCGTCCCCTCGACGAGCACGCCGGAGATCGTCGCCGACGCGCTCCCCGTCGCGACGATGCCCGACAGGCGGTTGCCGACCACGGCCGTGCGCTCGACGGACACCTCGGCGCCGTCCCGGGCGACGATCCCCTCGCCGTCCCGGAGGCGCTCCGACGGCGAGGTCCCCTCGACGAGGCTGCCCACCACGGCCGCGGAGGCGCCCGCGTAGAGCGCGGCCACGCCCGCCGCGCGGCTGCCCGTCACGGCGCTCTCCCGCACGAACAGCGCGCCGCCGGCGTCCGCGAGCGCGCCCATGCCGTCGCCCGCCGCGCCGGCGCGCGTCCCCTCGATCCAGCTCTCTGCCACCGAGACCCGCGCGCCGTCGCCCGAAAGGACGCCGGCGTTGGCAGCGCCCTTGATGTGCACGCGCTCGAGCGTCACGGCGCTCGAGCCCTTCGCGACCACGCCGGCGCCGTCGCCGCCGATCTCCAGCCCCCGGAGCGTCACCTCCCCTGCGCCGAGCACCGCCACGATCGCGGGCGGGACGACCAGCGGGCTCACCCCGCGGATCCGCACGCGCGAGGCGCACCGGCCGGCGATGGCGACGGGCCTCGTGATGACGGCCGGCTCGTCGTAGGTGCCGTCCGCGAGCGCGATGGTCCCGCCGTCGGCGACGCGCTCGAGCGCCGCCTCGAGCGTCGTGACCGGCCTCGCCTCGGAGCCGTCCCCGTCCGCGCCGGCGTAGCTCGGGTCGACATACACGTTGCCGGGCGCCCGGGGCACGTCCCCCCACGGCCCGCGCCCGCAGCCCTCGGGGCCATCGACGCTCACACACCCCGCTTCCGGCGTCGCGAACGTGCCCGCCGGACACTTCGCCATGGCCGGCCTGCAGAGCCCGTCGTCGCCGACGAGCTCGGGAGCGCAGCGCGGCAGGCCGACGGGAATGCACCCCTCGTCGAACTTCGGGATCGTCCCCGGAGGGCATTGGGCCATGGAGGGGCGGCAGAGATCGTCTTTCTCGACGAACAGCTCGGCGCACCCCTGGATGCCCACCGGCATGCACGCGCCCCCGGGCCCGAGGACGTGCCCGCGCGCGCAGGGCGGCGTGCCGGGCCAGCGGTCGAGCGGAGTGTCGGAGCCGCCCGAGGGGTCGCTGCACCCCGCGACGAGCAGCGACAGGACCGCGATGCCGGCGGTCAGCCAAGACGAACCCGGGCGCGTCGCGCAGAAGCGCATGCGATACCCTCCTCGGACAGCGCTGCCTCGGCGCGCGCCCCGCGCGCCCCCGCGCGCCCGGATGGGCGAACGGGGCCGAGGAGCCGCCGCCGCGGCGCGAAGACCGCTTGTCGTGCATGAACCGGCGCTCCGAGCGCCGGAGATCACCGTCGAGTCCGCGGCAGGATGACGAGGACAGCGCCTCAACGGCGCCGCGCGAACTCCTTCGGAGCAATGAATCTTACAACAGGAGCCAGCCTCCGGCCAGGCAGAGGAATCGCGATCGCGCCGACTTTCCCTGCGTCGCCGCGGACGTCTGCGCGGCGCCGAGGTCCCGGCCGCGCGCGCGGATCTCTCCGGGCGCGGGGCTCGCGCGCGCCGCCGATCGTGCGGGTCGCACGCTTTCTGTCAACCACGTTGGGCCGCGCCGAGCGCCGCCGGGACGCTCCGCGGAGGAGGCCGTTCCCGCCGCGTCGCGGGGCCGCCGTCCGCGGCCGAGCCCCGCGTCGGCGCCGGCGTTCCGGACGACAATGGCGACGGCGCGCGGCTCGGGCGCGCGCTGCGCCGGCGCGGTCGCCGCAGGGGGAGCGCCGCCCTGGGCCGTTGTCGGCTCACGTGGGCTGCGCAGGGCGTGACCAGAGGGCGCCGGGCCGCGGGACGTTGCCGCCCATCAGCGATGATGTCGAGTCCGCAGCCCTCGATTGCAGAGATCGACCAGGTCTTCGGAAATGCGGTTTGCAGGGCCCGATAAAGCTGCAAGTCGGGTCGCCCTCGTCCCGTCCCGCCGCGCGCCGCGCGCCGCGGGCGCCCCGCTGCGCGCGTCGACATTTGCCTTTCTCCAGCGCCCGGGAGCCTCCCACATCGGCGCTGCGAGGCGGCCTCGAAGCGCGCCGGCGCGGCGGCGCTCGGGCGCGATGATGCGGGGCAGGGCTCCCACACGGCGCGGATTCAGACAATGCACTTTCGCCGTCGCCGTCCGGCAGCCGCAGAGGGCCGACGCGGCAGGCTCTGCACACGGCCTGTCAGGCACGCAGCCTGCTCTCCACGCCGCTCAACATGCCACCGCGGCTCTGACAGCCATCGCGGGGCATGGAAGGAGGACGGATGGTTAGCTCGATCGATATGAAGATGGCGCAAGCGGCGATGCTCTTGTCTGCGTTGATGACCGGCTGCGCGGTCGGCGCGGTGACGCCGGCAGAGGCCGACTTGGAGCAGGCCGACGTCGACGTGGCGTCGAGCGAGCAGGCATTGGAGGGAGATACAGCGGGGGATACGGGGGAGACGCGGGGCGGCGGCCTGCTCCCTCCCGGCAAGGGCGATCTCGGCGGGCCGCTCGTTCAAGGCCCCGTCGGCAAGGGTCCTGTCGGCCAGGTCCCTGGCGGCATCCCGGGCGGGCCGTTCGACGGCATCCCCGGCGGGCCGTTCGGCGGCATCCCCGGCGGGGGCATCCCCGGCGGGCCGTTCGGCGGCATCGGCGGGCCCTACGGCGGCCTCGGCTCCCCCTACGGCGGCCTCGGCTCCCCCTACGGCGGCCTCGGCTCCCCCTACGGCGGCCTCGGCTCCCCCTACGGCGGCCTCGGCGGTCTCGGCTCCCCCTACGGCGGCCTCGGCGGTCTCGGCTCGCCTTACGGCGGCCTCGGCGGTCTCGGCTCGCCTTACGGCGGCCTCGGTGGCGGCCTCGGCGGCGGCCTCGGCTTCCCGGGCGGCGGCTTCGGGTGGCCGGGCGGCGCCGGCGGCTTCGGCTCCCCCTACGGCGGCGCGACCCCCGGGATGTTCTCCCCCTGACGTCATGGCCTGAGGGCGCCGGCCACGCTGCCGGTCGGGGACAGCGGTGACCGACGCGACGGGCCGCCGGAATCTCCGCGGGGAGCCGCACCAGCTCCCCGCGAGGCCGGCGGCCCGTGGTCGATCGGCATCTCTCGAGATCGCGCGCCCGCGCGGCGCGCTGGCTCGCTCGGCGCGCCGCGCGGGCGCTCGAAAGGTTGGACCCCCGCCGCGTGGACGAGGCAGCATAAGGCGATGGAAGACGCCCCCCTCCTAGAGCGCGAGCCGGAGACCAACATCTTCGGTGAGTCCATGGCGGTGTTTCACACGGCCGCGGACCTCATCGGCCTGGCCCCGCGCATCCGGCTGGAGCTCGAGCAGCCCGACTACGAGCACATCTTCTACATCACCACGCAGCTCCAGGACCGCCTCGTCCCCTTCCGCGGGGAGGCGGCCGCGACCTACGAGCGGCTCGCTGCCTCGGTGATCCCGAACCGCGCCGCCATCACCCCGCTCTTCAACGGCAAGCTCATCCTCCGCCCCGAGGCGCTCCGGAGCGGCTCGATTCACGTGCAGGACGGCGTGATCCGCCTCGCCGACCAGGGGCTTTACCGGATCCAGCCCGGCGGGTTCGTCCGCTTCAAGGCCTATCGGGTCCAGCACAACCAGGCGCGGGGGCCTTATAAGGGCGGGCTCCGCTTCCACAAGGCCGTTTCGCTCGACCTGTTCAACGCGCTCGCCGCCGAGATGACCTGGAAGACCGCCATCGCGCATGTCCCGTTCGGCGGCGCCAAGGGGGGTATTCGCATGGATCCGCGCGAGCACAGCAAGGAAGAGCTCGAGGCGATCTCGCTCCGGTACATGTACCGGCTCAAGCAGCTCATCGGGCCCAACGTCGACATCCCCGCGCCCGACGTGGGCACGAACGGCGAGGTGATGGCGTGGCTCCTGCGCCAGTACAGCGACGGCGAGCGCGAGCGGCACAACCACCGCGGCGTCGTCACGGGCAAGGACGTGCGCATCGGCGGCTCCGAGGGGCGCGCCAAGGCGACGGGCCAGGGGCTCGCGTACTGCATCGAGGAGTGGTACACGCAGCGCGGCGCCTCCCTCGCCGGGGCGCGCTTCATCGTGCAGGGCTTCGGCAACGTCGGCTCCGCCGCGGCCGAGATCCTGTGCAGGATGGGCGCCCGGTGCGTCGCGGTGCAGGACGCCGACGGCGCGGTGTTCGACCCGAACGGCATCGACGTCAGCGCGCTGATGGCCTACGTCAACGAGAACCCGCAGAACCTCCGGCGGTCGGTCGCCGGCTACACGGGAGCCCAGGCGATCGCGCGCGACGACTTCTGGAGCGTCGACGCGGAGATCTGCATCCCTGCCGCGCTCGGCGACGCCATCACCGGCGAGGTGGCCGAGCGGCTCAAGGCGAAGCTCGTGGCCGAGGGCGCCAACCGCCCGACCACGACCGAGGGGGACAAGGTGCTGGCGGAGCGGGGCATCAGCGTCATCCCCGACATCATCGGCAACGCGGGCGGCGTGACCGTCTCGTACTACGAGTGGATCCAGAACAAGCGCATGGAGCACTGGACCGAGGGCGAGGTGAACGCGCGCCTCGAGCGCGCCATCAAGAGCAACTACCGCCTGATCTGCGACATCGCGGAGGACCGGCCGCGCCGCACCGAAGACCACGACTCGTCGGGGCTCGTCGTCGGAAAGCGCCTGCCGATGCGGCTCGCCGCGATGGTGCTCGCGCTGAAGCGCATCGAGGCGCACTACATGCTGGAAGGGTTCTCCCAGTAGGCGGCGCCTCCGGCCGCCGGACCGCGGGCGCCGCCGGCGGTCGGTCGCCGGAGGAGCGCAGGCGCGCGCCCATGCTCGTCCGGGCGGCGCTACCGGGCGACGCCGTACCCGAGCTTCTTGATGCCGTAGACCTTGATCTTGTGCTGCAGCGTCCTGAGCGGCAGCTCCAGGCGCCGGGCCGCCTCGGTCTGGTTCCAGTCCGACGCGCGCAGCGCCTCGAGCAGGAGGTCGGCCTCGATCTGCTCCAGGCGCGTCTTGAGGCCGCCCGTCGAGGGGGCCGCCGACGACGCCGGCTCCGACAGGCGCGACGGCAGCGGCTCGGACGGGCGCTGGGACAGGGCCGGCATGCCGGGATCGGACGAGCGCGAGGGGTCGTGGGCGCGCGGCGGCGCGGACGGCGCGCTGGGCGCGGTCACCGCCGTGCGGATGCGCTCCGGGAGGTCGCGCGCCATGATCGCCTCGCCCTCGGCGATCACCACCGCCCGGTCGATCGCGTTGCGGAGCTCGCGCACGTTGCCGGGCCACGAGTAGCTCTTCAGCAGGGCCAGCGCCTCGGACGTGATCGACTGGACCCTGCTGAGGCTCGCCGCGTTCGCCTGCTGCAGGAAGCCCGCCGCGAGCGTCGCGATGTCGTCGCGGCGCGCGCGGAGCGGCGGGATGTTCAGCGTCATCGCGTTCAGCCGGTAGAGCAGGTCGAGCCGGAACGTGCCCGCGTCGCACATCGCGTCGAGGTCGCGGTGCGTCGCCGCGATCACGCGGACGTCGACCTCGATCTCCTTGGTCGCGCCGACGCGCGTCACCCGCTTGGTCTCCAGCACGCGCAAGAGCGCGGCCTGCGCGGCGGCGGGCAGCTCGCCGATCTCGTCGAGCAGGACCGTGCCGCCGGCGGCCGCCTCGAAGACGCCCTTCTGCTGCTGGCTCGCCCCGGTGAAGGCGCCGCGCTCGTGGCCGAAGAGGGTGCTCTCGATGAGCAGCGCCGGGATCGCCCCGCAGTTCACGCAGATGAGCGGCTCGCCGCGGCGCGGGCTGCGGTCGTGGATGAACCTCGCGAGCACCTCCTTGCCCGTCCCGGTCTCGCCGCGCAGGAGCACCGGGATCGAGGAGCGCGCGGCCCGCAGCGCCACCTCGACGAGCGACCGCATGAGCGGGCTCTTCGTCGCGAGGACGTGGCCGTCGGCCTCCCACTGGCTCTCGGGCACCGCGCCCGCGGCGCCCTCCTCCTCGGGCGGCCGCGCGCCTTCGACCTTCGGCGCGACGTAGAGCAGCGCGCCCTCCGGGGCCGCGAGGTACACCGGCGCCGCGGGGCTCGCGCTGCGCGACGCCTCGTGGCTCACCTCGATGAGCTTGTCGATCGACGTCGCGGCGTCGGGGAACACCGCGACGCCCGACACGAGCACGGGCTCGCCCTCGCGGCGCGCGACGATCGCCTTCGCGAGCTCCTCCGCGAGCTCGGGCGTGACCTCCGGGAGCAGGATCTCCAGGGTGTCGGCGCTGTAGAACGCGACGCGGTCGACGGGCCGCAGCGCCTCGCGCACGCGGAGCCCCCAGTGGCGGAGGTGGCTCGCCTGGGCGCCGAGCGAGCGGACCACGACGAGCGCGAACTTCCGGCTGAAGAACCGGGACCGCACGATCTCGGCCTGCAGGGCGACGCGGAGCGCGTCGGAGCCCTCCAGGCCGAACGGCGGCAGCTCGCCGCCGGCGAGCACGTGCACCGACGCGACGATGCCGCCGAGCAGCACCTCGTCCCCGGCCTTGACCACGCCGCTCTCGACCCGCTGCCCCGAGATGCGCGTCCCGTTGCGCGAGCCGAGGTCCTCGACCACGACCTCGCCGCCCACGAGCGTGAAGCGCGCGTGCCGGCGCGAGATGCTCCTGTCGCGGATCACGACGTCGGCCGGGGGCTCCCTGCCGACGACGACGCCGACGCCGGGGCTCATCGGGGCCATCTCGACGCCGTCATGGTGGTAAACGAGCAAGAGGACACGCCGCTTCTCCGAGCGCGCGCCCTGGATGAGCTCCCCTGTCTTGACTGACAGCGGTGCAGTCGTCGCCATGGGACCGGTTCTTTGACCGCTCACACTGCCCAACTACGCCTCATTGCTCCAAGCGGCAACCGGGAAGCAACGGCGCGGCCGGTCTTCGACGAAAGCGCGGCTCAACGCCGGGTCCGCGTTCGCCGCCCGCGCGCCCTCCTCGCGCGGCGCGGGCGCGGCAGCGTGGTAAGATGGTCGCATGCTCCGTCTCAACGCCGAATGGACAGAGGTGCTCCGCCGTTACAAGGAAGACCACCAGGATCCACGCAACCAGGCGTGTCACAAGGTCGGCATACCGCTCATCGTCGCGAGCTTCCCCGTGGGCGCCACCCTCATCGGCCTCCCGCTCGCGGCCGCGATGTTCGCGACGGGCTGGGGCTTCCAGTTCGCCGGCCACGTTTTCGAGGGGAAGAAGCCGTCGTTCGTGGACGACAAACGCAGCCTGATCATCGGCGTGCTCTGGTGTCTCGAGAAATACGGCGTGCGCGTCTTCGAGGAGACGCCCGCCCCTGACGCGTCGCGCTAGACTCGTCATCCCTCCCGTCCCGCGCGCAGCGGTCCGACGTGGACACACGGTCAGACCCCGCCGCCCGACGGCGGAAAATCTGGAATTTACCCACTTCACGCCCGTGCTGCGATGCGCCACGCTCGCTTGACGTGATGCGTGCATGGTCGTACCTGTGTCGCGGGCGGGGGGACGACGACTCTTCTCTTGGGGGTTTCCAGCGGGCATCGCGCCGCTCTGGCGCTCCGGCGCGCGCCGCTGAGGGCTCCTGTCGCCGACGCGCTCCCGGAGCGTCGTGACCGGCCCGCCGCCGCAGGCGATGAGATGGACGAGGACGGCGAGACGAGGAGACGGCAGATGGGGTGTGCGCAAAGCATGAGGGGGAAAGTCGCCGTGATCACCGGGGGGACCTCGGGGATCGGGCTCGCGACGGCATCCGCGCTGGCGCGGCAGGGCGCCCGGGTGACCGTGCTCTGCCGCAAGACCGGCTCCGAGGGCGCGAGGAAGCTCGCCGCGCTGAAGGTGCAGGGCGAGGTCCGCCTCGTCGAGTGCGACCTCGGCCGGCTCGCGTCGGTGCGCGCCGCGGCCCGGCAGGTGGCCGACCGGTGCGGGGCCGTCCACCTGCTCGTGAACAACGCGGGGGTGTTCCTGCGCGAGCGCGCGGAGTCCGCGGACGGCCTCGAAATGACGTTCCAGGTGAACTACCTGTCGCATTTCCTGCTGTCGAACCTCCTGCTCGACCGGCTCAAGGCCGCGCGCGACGCGCGCGTGGTCAACCTGGTCGCGCCGGTGGACAGCATCCGGCTCGACTTCGACGACCTCATGTCGAAGCGCTCCTATTCGTTCCTCGCCGCCTCCGCGCGGTCGAAGCTCGCGCTCGTGCTCGCGGCGCGGCGGCTGTCGGACGCGCTCTCGGGCAGCGGGGCGCGGGTGCTCTGCTACTACCCCGGGCTCGTGCGGTCGGGGCTCTTCGACGGGACCTCGCGCGTGCTGAAGACGCTGATCGACGTCGTGGGCGCGACCCCGGCGCAGGCCGCCGCGAACCTCCTCGCGATCCTGGCCGACGCGCCGCCCGCCGCGAGCCCCGCCTTCTTCGAGCGCACCCGGGCGAGGCCCCTCAAGGGGATGGCGACCGACGCCGAGGCGGCCGCGCGGCTCTGGGACATGAGCGCGCGGCTCGCCGGCCTCACCCGCGCGGACGTCACCGTAGCCCCCGCTTCTTGAGGTCCGCCGCGAGCGAGGACTGCACGCGCCCGACCTCCCGGGCGATGGCCTGCACCGCCTCGGTCGCGCTCTCGATCGTCCCGGCGCGCGCCTCCCGATCGAGCCGCGCGCAGAGCTCCTTCAGGTTGAACGCCGCGAGCTCGTCGGCGCTCTCGTAGAGCGCCCAGGCGAGCCGCTCGAGCTCGCCGAGCGCGCCCCGCGCCGCGGCCTCGCCCATCGCGGCCACCCGGCTCGGCGCCTCCGTGAGGAACAGCTCGGTCACCTCGCCGACGACGTCGGGCGGGGCCGCGCGCAGCCCGGCCCGCGGCCTCCCCGGCGCCGCGGCCTGGACGCGCGCCCCGGCCGGCGGCGGCGGCGAGGGCGTGACCAGCGTCGGCGGCGGGAGCTCCACGCTCGGCGGCGCGCTCTCGGGGCGCACCGCCTCGTACGCGCCGGACCGCGACGCCGCGGCGAAGGTCCGCAGGGCGCGATCGACCTCGTCCTGCCTCAGCGGCTTCGACAGCGCGTCGTCCATCCCCGCCGCGAGGCACCGCTCCCGCGCGTCGCGCCCCGCGCTCGCCGTCATCGCGATGATCGGCGTCCGCCGGTCCGGCCGCTCGGCGCGGCGGATCTCCTCGGCCGCCGCGTACCCGTCGAAGCCGGGCATGTGGCAGTCCATCAGCACCGCGGCGTAGCCGCCGCGCCGCACCGCCTCGACGGCCGCGCGGCCGCCGTCCACCACGTCGGCGCGGTAGCCGCGCTTCTCGACCATGAACGCCGCGACCTTCTGGCTCACCGCGTTGTCGTCGACCACGAGCACCCTCGGGCGCGACGAGCTCCGCGCCTCGGACGTCGGCGCCCCGCGCCGCGACCTCGGCGCGTGCGCGCGCGCCCCGGCGGCCACGTGCTCCGGCGAGAGCCCCGCGAGCAGCCGCAGGCTCGAGTGCAGCTGCGCGCGCCGGATCGGCTTGATGAGCACCGAGTCGGCCTCGGCGCGGCTGGGCGCCTCCCTGCCGGGGTAGGTCATGAGCACGCTGCGCGCGGGCGCGATCGCGGCGTCCGCCTTGATGCGCTGGAGCAGCGTCAGCCCGTCGAGGTCGGCCAGCTCGAGGTCGATCAGCACCATGTCGTACGGCGCGCCGGCGCCCGCCGCCTCGCGCAGCGCGGCGAGCGCGGCGGCGCCGCTCTCCGAGGTGCGGCACGCGAGCCCGAGCTCCTCGATCAGCTTCTGCACCACGCGGCGCACCGAGCCGCTGTCGTCGACGACGAGCACCCGCTTGCCGGGCAGGTCGATGCGCGGGATGAGCGCGCGCTCCGGGCCGCGCCCGCGCCGCTCGAACGGCAGCACGAACGAGAGCCCCCGGCGGCGCGCGCCGGCGTCCGGCGCGGCGCGGAGCTCACCGCCCATCGCGGCGATGAGGCGCCTCGCGATCGCGACGCCGGGCGCCGCGCGCAGCTCCGCGGCGCGCGCGTCCTGCTCGGGCAGCGGCCGCGCAGCGCCCCCCGGCGCGCCCGCCCTCCCCGGCGCCTGCGCGCCGCCGGCGAGCCCCGCCGCGGCCGCGAAGCGCACGTCGACGATGCGCACGTCGAAGCGCACCCGCGCGGTCGCGCCCTCGGGCCCGCCCGGCGGATCGCCGTCCCGGCCCGCCTCCAGCGCGGCGCGCACCAGCACCTCGCCCCGGGGCGCCGCGCGGAGCGCGGAGGTCCCGACGCTCAGCAGGACCTGCCGCAGCCGCGCCGCGTCGCCGCGCACCGCGCCCGGCACCTCGGGCTCGACCTCGAGCACGAGCTCGGTCCTGTCGTCGTGCGCGCGATCGGCGAGCAGCTCCGCCGCGTCCTCGACGGTCCGGCGCAGGTCGAAGTCCACGCGGTCGACGTGCAGCCCGCGGCCGCCGGGCTGACCGAGGTCGATGAGCTCGTCGATCATCGAGAGCACCACGTCGCCGCTGCTCCGGATGCGCCGCGCGAAGGCGCGCTGCTCCGGATCGAGCTCGGTGTCGAGCAGGAGGCCGCTGATGCCGACGATCCCGCTGAGCAGCGTCCGGATCTCGTGCCGCACCAGCGCGAGGGCGCCCTCGTCCTGCTCCGCGTCGGCGAGCGCGGACGGCCACGCCTCCGGCTCGTGCGGCGCGAGCGCGCGCTCCGCGGAATCGCTGCTCCTCGTGGCCGGGCTGCTCTCTGGGCCGCTCCGGCGCTGCTCCTTGCCTGCCATCGACGCCCCGACTCGACCTTCCGCCCGCCCCGCGCGAGCCCACGACGCCGGAGTAAAGAGTGTACTGCTTACAACGTTCCGGCGAAAAGTTTACCGTGGGTACTGGAACGACCGTCCGCCGCCATGGCGCCGGCGCGCATCGCGCTGCGTTGCGTCATGGCTCCTGGACGCGCACGCGCGGGCGTTCGCGCGTGCGCGTCACGCGTCGCGCGCGCCGCCGAGCGCCGTCACGACGACGCGCTCGCGATCGACCGCGGCCTCCGCCGAGAGCACGCTGACGGCGGAGGGGTCGTCGGACGACGCGAGCGCGCGGCGGCTGTGCCCGAACAGGCGCAGGAGCAGCTCCGGCGGGGCGAAGTCGAGATCGCTCTCGTGGACGAAGAGCCGGCCGAGGTGCTCGGCGTAGGCGCCCGCGAGCACCCGGAACGGGATCCTGTCGAAGGCGAGCGCGCGCCGGCGGCTCGCGGCCGCGGAGCCGAGGAGCGCCGCGAAGAGCGTCGTGTAGATGGCGCGCAGCTTGAGGCGCATCGAGGGCGGGCTGCGCTTCAGCGCCTCGCGCAGGAAGTGGACGTTGAGCGGGACGTGGAACGACTCGTCGCGCGTCAGGATCGTGAGCATCTGCCGCACGGCCGGGTAGCGGGCTTCCCGCAGCGCGAGGCGGTACGTCGTCGAGCCGATGGTCTCGAACATGAGGTTCGTGAGCACGATCGTCTCGACCCGCTCCGCGCGGCCGTACAGGCGGTAGAAGGTGCCGGTGACGCGGCCCATGGGCCGGACCTCGCCGCCGATGTGCGCGAGGAACTTCGTGAGCAGCTCGCGGTGCCACCCCTCCTCGTCGCCGTAGAGCCGCAGGCACTCGCCGAGCTCCGGGTCCCAGGCGCTCACCTCGTCGGCCAGGGCGTGGGCCTGCGTCAGGCCGGACTCCTCGGCGCGGAACGCGGCGTTGAAGAAGGCGATCGCCGCCTGGCGCTCGGCCTCGCTCTCCCACGGGATCGGCTGGGAGAGGTCGAGCGCTTCGTCGTACATCCGCTCCGCGCGGCGGCGCAGCATGCTGAGCCACCACGACGTGGGGCGCTGGACGGGGGGCTTGCGAGAGACCGGCTGGGGCGCTGCGAAAAGCATCGAACGAGGTGCCCGTCGGCGACGGATGGGATCCGCCTCCGCGATCGCACGAGACGGGACCGGCGCGCACCATAGCGCAGTTTTTCGTCGCGGCGCACCAGGAGCGCGCCTGTGCGCCGGCGCCGGCGGAGGACGCCGGGCGGACGAGCCCGGGCCGCGACGACGCGCGGCTAGGCTAGGCTACGCTGGACGAGGCGACGCGCGACACGCGACACGCGACGCTGCGGCGCGTTCGTCGGAGGCGCCCTTTGTATGCCTCCTGGGCGTGCGATACCATAGTCGACCCACTGTGTTCTTCGAGCAGCTCCAGCTCCCCCTCGGAGGGCTCACTCCCCAGACTGAGCCCACGCGCATCCCGCGGACCCGGCGCGTCTTCGTCAACCGCAACCTCAAGCTCGCGGGGATCGACTGGGTCGGCTTCGACATGGACTACACCCTGGCCATCTACAACCAGACCGAGATGGACAACCTCTCGATCCAGGGGACGGTCACGAAGCTCGCCGCGCGCGGTTACCCCGAGGATCTCCTGCGCGGCCTCCGCTACCCGATCCACTTCCCCATCCGCGGCCTGCTGATCGACAAGCGCTTCGGCCACGTGCTCAAGATGGACCGGTTCAAGGTGGTCCAGCGCGGGTACCACGGCCTGCGCGAGCTCACGAAGGAAGAGCTCCGGTCGCTCTACCAGCACCGCAAGATCCGGCCGAACACGGCCCGCTACCACTGGATCGACACGCTGTACGCGCTGAGCGAGGCCACGCTCTACGCCGGCATCGTCGACGCCCTCGAGGCGCGCGGCGTCCCGCTCGACTACGCGCGGCTCTTCACCGACATCCGCGAGTGCATCGACGAGGCGCACCGCGACGGCACCATCCTCGACGTCGTCCGCTCCGACCTGCCGCGCTTCGTCGAGCGCGACCCGAACCTCGCGCAGACGCTCCACAAGTTCCGCTCGGCGGGCAAGAAGCTCTTCCTGCTCACGAACTCGCGCTGGCCGTTCACCGAGAAGATGATGACGTACCTGCTCGGGGACGCGATGCCCGAGTACCCGAGCTTCCGGCACTACTTCGACGTCATCGTGGTCGCCGCGCAGAAGCCGGCGTTCTTCCAGGAGCGCCGCCCGCTGCTCATCCGCGACGGCGCCGAGGTCCGCCCCGCCACGGCGCCGCTCGAGCGCGGCGCCATCTACGAGGGGGGCAACCTCCACGACTTCGAGAAGTTCCTGAACATCTCGGGCGATCGCGTCCTCTACGTGGGCGATCACATCTACGGCGACATCCTCCGCTCGAAGAAGGAGAGCGCGTGGCGCACGGCGATGATCATCCAGGAGATGGAGGCCGAGGTCGCCGCCCACGAGTCGTGCCGCCGCGAGCACATGGAGAGCGCGCTGCTCGAGGGGCGCCGCGAGGAGCTCGAGGACCAGCTCCGCTTCTACCAGCAGCGCTACAAGGACCTCACCCGTAAGATCGAGGAGGAGCAGCAGAAGAAGAACGGCTCGTCGAACGGCGGCGGAGGCGCGCTGCACGCGGAGGCGTGCGGCGACCACGTCCCGATCGACTACGCGACGTCGTTCTACGAGGCCGAGCGCGGCCGCACGAAGCGCGCCGTCGAGCGCATCCGCGGCCAGCTCCGGGCCGTCGACGCCGAGGTCGCCAAGCTGGAGCGCGAGATCGCCCGCCGCTTCCACCCCTACTGGGGCTCGCTGCTCAAGGAGGCGAACGAGACGTCCAGCTTCGGCGATCAGGTCGAGGAGTACGCGTGCATCTACACGTCGCGCGTCTCCAACCTGCTCGCCTACTCGCCGCTGCAGTACTTCAGGAGCCCGCGCGACCTGATGCCGCACGAGCTCTGATCGCCAAGGCGGCCCGCGCCCGCGCGCGGCCGCCGCTCCAGGAGATCGCCATGAGCACCGTCAGCCTCCGCTCGCTGTTCCTCGCGCTCGCCGCCCCCGCCTTCCTCTCGCTCGTCGCCGGCGGCTGCGGCAAGCGGGCCTGCTTTCACTGGACCGAGCTCGAGGGGGCGTGCCCGTCCAGCGACGACGCGTACGTCTTCTTCCAGAACCCCGGGTGTCTGAGCTCGATCGAGTCGATCGACAGCGAGGGCGACTTCGACGGTGAGCTCTGCTGCTACGACGTCACCACGGTCGACACGGGCGACGAGGAGTGCAGGCCCGTGCAGAACCCCGTGCCAGGCGGCGGCGGGGTCGGCGGCTTCTCCGGGCCCACGCCCAGGTAGCCGCGGCGCTCCCGGGCGCGCGCGTTCGCCGCTGCGCGCTCGCCGCTGGACGCCGGGGCGATTTCGGTCACGCTGGCGCTCCCATGACCACCACCGCCCCGCCCGCCGCGGCCCCCGCGGCCGCGGGCCCGCACGGCGACCTCCCCACGGCCGTGCTCCGGAGCTCGCCCGCGGATTTCGTCGTCGAAGAGCTCCCCGCCTACGCGCCGAGCGGCCGCGGCGAGCACGTGTTCGTGACCTTCCGCAAGACGGGGCGCACCACGCCCGACGCGGTGCGGGCCATCGCGCTCGCGCTCGGCGCCGACCCGGGCAGCGCCGGCTTCGCCGGCATGAAGGACCGGCACGCGATCACCACGCAGACCGCCTCGATCCAGCTCCCGCTCGCGCGGGATCCCGCGCCGCTGCTCGAGCAGGCCGAGCTGCCCGGGATCGAGATCCTCTCGGTCGCGCGCCACGACCACAAGCTCAAGCCGGGGCACCTCCTCGGCAACCGGTTCCGGATCACGCTCCGCGGGATCGCCACCGCCGCGCTCCCGCTCGCCGAGCGCCGCCTCGCCGACATCGGCCGCGCCGGCGTGCCGAACGCGTTCGGGCCGCAGCGGTTCGGGAGGAACGGCAGTAACCCCGAGCGCGCGCTCGCGTGGATCGCGGGCCGCGAGCGCGGGCCGCGCGACCGGCGCGAGCAGCGGCTGCTCTTCTCGGCGCTCCAGTCGCTCTGGTTCAACGAGGTGCTCGCGCGCCGCGAGGCGGACGGCACCTGGAGCACCGTGCTCCCCGGCGATCTCGCCAAGAAGCGCGACACCGGCGGGCTGTTCCTCGTGCCCCTGGAGGGCCCGGAGGTCGCGGACGCCGAGGCGCGCGCCGCCGCGCTCTCGATCTCGGCGACGGGCCCGATGTTCGGCCGGAAGATGCGCTGGCCCGAGGGCGCCCCGGGCGCGCTGGAGCGCGAGGTGCTCACGGCGGCGATCGGCGACCCCCGCAAGCTCGACGCGTTCGCCCACGCCGGGGAGGGCACGCGGCGCCCCCTGCGGCTGGAGGTGGACGGCCTCGAGGTGTCCCCCGCCGGGGAGGCGGCGAGCGGCGGCGCGCCGGAGCCCGCGGGCGGTCCAGGCGCAGGGCAAGGAATTGTCGTCTCGTTTGTGCTACCGAAGGGCGGCTACGCGACCACCGTCCTTGGGCGAGTCTTCCGGCTCGTCGACGCCTCCGCCCCCCAGCCGTCCGTCGGCAGGCCGGGCGCGGCGGGCGCCCCCCCTCCGGAGGAGGAGGACGCAGTCGAGGAAGGGCAGCCCAGCGCCGGACCGTAGAACGAACGTCTCGGCGCGGCCCCCACCCACCCCACCATCGGAAAGGCACCAAGGAAGAAGATGAACCTCGTCGAGTGGCTGCAGCGCATCATGGTCGGCTTCGGGGCCGCCTGGGTCATGTGGTTGATGATCGGCCTCAGCGTCGTCTCGGTCGCCATCATCCTCGAGCGCGCCTGGTTCTTCTGGTCGCTCCGCGACGATCTCGCCGTCCTCGCGCGGGATCTCCGGACGTCCCTCGACGACTCGATCGAGGCGGCGCGGAAGCGGATGGAGGCCTCGCCCTCGGCCGAGGCCGCGGTCGTCTCGGCCGGCCTCGCGGTGGCGCACCAGGGGCCCGACGCGGCCGAGGAGGCCATGGCCGGCGCCGCGGCGCTCCAGCGCATGAAGCTCGAGCGGCGCCTCGCTTACCTGGGCACGCTCGGCAACAACGCGCCGTTCATCGGGCTGTTCGGCACCGTCATCGGCGTCGTCGGCGCCTTCGACGCGCTCGGCCAGGCGGCGAAGACGCCGGTCGCGCAGGCCGCGTCGCAGGCCATGGCGCCGCAGGCCGTCATGTCGAGCATCGCCGAGGCGCTCGTCGCGACCGCGGTCGGCCTCGCGGTCGCCATCCCCGCCGTCGCGGCGAACAACTACTTCCAGCGCATGATCAAGTCGACGCTGGCCAACACCGAGGCGCTCACGCGGGTCCTGCTCGCGCACCTCAAGATCGACCCGGCGTTCGCCGGCGCCGCGCCCGCCGTCGCCGCCGAGCCGCGCGCCAAGGCCGCGCGGGCGCCGCGCCAGGAGGAGAGCAGGAAGGGCGGCGCGGCCGAGGAGGAGCGCTGATGGCCGCCACGAGCCGCAACGACGATGACGACATGATCAGCGGCATCAACGTCACGCCGCTGGTCGACATCACCCTCGTGCTCCTCATCATCTTCATGGTGACCGCGAAGATCATCGTCTCGCAGTCGCTCCCCCTCGACCTGCCGAAGGCGGCGCAGGGGCAGGAGGTGCAGCTCGTCTTCGGGCTCGAGCTGCACGCGAACGGCGACACGTTCGCCGACGGCAAGAAGCTCGCGGGCGAGGACGCCATCCTGCCGATCGCGCGCGAGGCCCAGGCGAAGAACCCGGAGCTCCGCGCCGTGATCCGCGCCGACACGACGGTCCCGCACGGCCGGGTGATCCGCGCGCTCGATCTGCTGAAGCAGGCGGGCGTCTCCAAGATCGCGTTCGGCGTGACGCCGATCGCGCCGGAGCCCGGCGCGGCGCCCGGCGCGACGCCAGGCGCCCCGGCCGCGCCGGCCCCGGCCGCCCCCGCGCCGGCAACACCGAGCCCCGCGCCCTGAGCGCGCCGAGCGAGAGCTTATGAGCCAGGCCACGAGCCATCGCGCCGCGGGGGCGCTCCACGACGGGCGCCGCCGCGACAAGCGCCCCGACCCTGGGGGCGCCAAGGAGCCCCCGAACGCCGCCGGCGCGCCGGCCGCGGGTCGCCCCGGCGATCGGCGTCGCGCCGCGGATCCGCTCGCCGCGGTGCTCGGGCTCGGCGACCGTGCCTCGCGCGTGGGCGCCTTCCTCGGGGTCACGCTGGCGCTCACCAGCCACAGCGCGGCGTCCGCCCGGGCGATCGTCTCGGGGTCGCTGCGCGACATGCGGCAGATGGTCGAGGAGATGCGCGTCGGCATCCACGACTACCTCTGGGCGATCTACGAGGTCGACGTCACGCCGCCGAAGGCCGAGGAGCCCAAGCCGCCCGAGCCGCCGCCGCCCGAGCCCGAGCCCGAGCCCCAGCCCGTCGTGAAGGCCCCGCCGCCGCCGCAGGCGAACACGCCGCCGCCCAAGGACGACCCCTACGAGCCGCCCCCCGCCGCCGCCGAGGCCGCGAAGGTCCTCACGCGCGAGCCGGATCCGGACGAGGTCCTCGACATGACCGACCGCGGGATCGCGAGCGGCGAGGGGCAAGGCGTCGGCTACGGCCAGGTGGCCGGCGCGGGCACGGCCAAGTCCCCCACGTTCAACCCGAACGCCAAGGTCGGCGGCGTCGTCGGCGGCAAGGGCACGGGCGACCCGGCCCCGCCGCCGCCGGCCGTCGCGGGCCCGGACCGCTCGGCCCCGGCCGGCCTGGTCGGCAGCAGCAGCTGGAATTGCCCTTTCCCTCCGGAGGCCGACGTCGACCAGATCGATCAGGCGAAGGTCGTCCTCATGGTCACGGTGCGCCCCGACGGCAGCCCGCTTTCCGTCAAGGTCGTCAGTGATCCCGGTCACGGTTTCGGTCGCGCCGCGCGCATGTGCGCGCTCAGCCGGCGCTACTCGCCGCAAAAGGACCGCGCCGGCTCCCCGATCACCGGCACGACCCCGCCCATCACGGTGAACTTCACGCGGTAGCGCGTCGCGAGAGCTCCCGGAAAATTCGCTCCGCGGCCGGCGCCTCGGCTATCCTCCGCGGCAGCTTGTGATCGTCCCCGAACGGATCGAGCAGCTCTCGAAGGTCCCCCTGTTCAAGGGCCTCACTCCGGCCGCGCTCGAGCTCATCTCGCGCGTCGCGAGCGAGGAAACGCACGCCCTCGGCACCAAGATCTTCGAGCACGGCGATCCGGGCGACAAGCTCTACATCCTGCTCGAAGGCAAGGTCCGGATCAGCCGCGAGATCGCCGGGATCGGCGAGGAAGCGCTCGCGGTGCTCGGCCCGGGCGCGGTGTTCGGCGAGATGGCGTTGCTCGACGAGGCCCCGCGCTCCGCCGACGCGCGCGTGCACGAGCGCTGCCGGCTGCTCACCGTGTCGAAGGACGCGTTCGAGGATCTGCTCTTCTTGCACAAAGAGCTCGCGTACGAGGTCCTCTGGAACGTCGTCCGGATGCTCGTCCAGCGGCTCCGCGAGACGAACAACAAGCTCACGTTCCTCTCTGTCTCGGGCAAATTCGAGTAGAGTGCGGCCCGATCGCCCGGCGACCGTGGGAGCGCGCCCCGGCCGGCGCGCCCTGCTGCACGGGCAGCGGCGTTCTGCTCACGATCAACGGTTCCTTTGGAGGAGTATGGCAGCCAGGATGAAGCACGCAGCGCTCGCCCTCGCGCTCTGGATGGGCGCCTTCGCAGGAGCATGTGGCTCCGCCACGCCGCCGCCCGAGACGGCGGCCGACAAGGACGACTTCGACGGGGAGACGCTCCCGAGCGAGGACAAGGCGACCGCCGAAGCGGAGAGCGCGAAGCCCGCCAAGGCGGAGAAGACGGCGGAGGCCGACGAGGGCGAGGAGCACGCGTCGCCCGCCAAGTCGACGCCGATCCAGGCGACCAAGTTCGAGGCAGATCTGAAGAAGATCGGGATCAACCTCAAGAAGATCCCCGCGCTCGAGAAGCTCCCGACGGCGCAGAAGAAGAAGGTGATGCCGCTGCTCCAGAAGGCGCTCGGCTACGACACCTGCGAGGGCTGCCACGCCGAGGGCGACTTCAAGAAAGAGACGCGCGACATGAAGGTCGCCCGCGAGATGTGGCGCAACTTCGTGATGCCCCTCCGCAGCGAGAGCGGCGGCACCCTCTTCTGCGACAGCTGCCACGCCGGGAACGAGCACGTCCTGAACCGCAAGGACAAGAAGGCCCTGCAGGCGTTCATGGAGGAGGAGTACCAAAACAAGCTCGCGCGGGCGAACAAGGAGGACATGGAGTGCGGCACGTGCCACGGCGACGCCATGGAAACCAAGATCATCGAGAAACTCTGGAACATCCCGAAATGACGGGAATCGTCCGGCTGCCTTGAGCCGCCGTCCTCCTCCAGCAGCGGAATCCATCGCGCTCTCGCGCGCCTAGCGCCCCGCGCCCGCCGCAGATTCGTTAATCTGCTTACCTTCCAGACGCGATCGCGCTCCGGGCGTGCCCGCTCCGGAGCGCGCCCCGGCGCCGGCCTCCGGCCCGGCGCCGGCGCTCGGCCGCCTCATCATGACGACGGATCGCCATGACGGTGGGTCATGCCCCGTTTTCGTACTAGATAGGCGGCATGTGCGGTGTGTTCGGAATCTTTGGCCACCCCGAGGCGGCCAACATGGCCTACCTCGGGTTGCACGCGCTCCAGCATCGAGGGCAGGAATCTGCGGGGATCGTCAGCAGCGACGGGGAGCGCCTCTTCGGCCACCGCGCCATGGGGCGGGTGCAGTCCGGCTTCGCGCCGTCCGATCTCGCGTCGCTGCCCGGCGACCGCGCCATCGGCCACGTCCGCTACTCCACCGCGGGCGGGTCGCACCTGAAGAACGCGCAGCCGCTCGGCGTCGACTACGCGCGCGGCTCGCTCGCGGTCGCGCACAACGGCAACCTCACGAACCACGAGGCCCTGCGCGAGCAGCTCGAGGCGCGCGGCTCGATCTACCAGACCGCGAGCGACACCGAGTCGATCGTCCACCTCATCGCGATGAGCAAGAAGGACGATCTGCGCCAGCGCATCGCCGAGGCGCTGAAGCAGGTGGAGGGCGCCTACTCGCTGCTCTTCCTGACGGAGCGGGAGCTCATCGCCGTGCGCGACCCGCGCGCCATCCGGCCGCTCTGCATCGGCGAGATGACGAGCGGCAGCGGCGTCGCCCACGTGGTCGCCAGCGAGTCGACGGCGTTCGATCTGATCGGCGCGCGCAAGGTGCGCGACGTCGCGCCGGGCGAGATGGTGATCATCAGCGCGGACGGGGTCCGCTCCGAGTTCCCCTTCGCGCCGGAGTCGCGCAAGCTCTGCATCTTCGAGCACGTCTACTTCGCCCGCCCCGACTCGACGATCCAGGGCGTGAGCGTCTACGAGGTCCGCAAGGCGTTCGGCCGGCGCCTGGCCATGGAGCAGCCGGTCGAGCCCGGCGACGATCTCGTCGTGATCCCGGTGCCCGACTCGGGCGTGCCGGCGGCGATCGGCTTCGCCGACCGCGCGCGCGCCCCGTTCGAGATGGGGCTCATCCGCAGCCACTACGTCGGCCGCACGTTCATCGAGCCGCAGCAGTCGATCCGGCACTTCGGCGTCCGGCTCAAGCTCAACCCGAACCGGGCGGCGATCGAGGGCAAGCGGGTCGTCGTCGTCGACGACTCGATCGTCCGCGGGACGACGAGCCGCAAGATCGTCAAGATGATCCGCGACGCGGGCGCCCGCGAGGTGCACGTCCGGATCTCGAGCCCGCCCACGCGCTGGCCCTGCTACTACGGCGTCGACACGCCGACGCGGTCGGAGCTCATCGCCTCGAGCCACTCCGTGGACGAGATCTGCAGCTACCTGACGGCCGACAGCGTCGGGTACCTGTCGCTGGAGGGCCTGGTCGAGAGCGTGCGGTCGATCGAGGCGCGCGAGGGCGACCCCGGGGCCGCGCGGCCGTCGGCGGACAGCTACTGCCACGCGTGCTTCTCCGGCAGCTACCCGATCCCCTTCACGCCGGCCGCGCCGAGCCGGCAGCTCCGGATGGTGAGCGGTTGACGCTGCCCCGCCCCTTCGCCGAGGGTCCGCCGGCGACCGAGGGCTCGGCCGAGCGCCCGAGCGCGGGCGGCGCCGCGTCCGCGCCGCTGTTCGCGCGCGTCGCCGACGAGGTCTCGATCTACGAGGTGAGCCCGCGGGACGGGCTCCAGAACGAGGCGGCGATGATCCCGATCGAGGGCAAGCGGCGGCTCATCGCGGCGCTCGTCGCCGCCGGCCTCCGCCGGATCGAGATCACGAGCTTCGTCTCGCCGAAGTGGGTGCCGCAGCTCGCCGACGCCGAGGAGCTCTCGAGGACGATCGCGGCCGAGCCGGGCGTGACCTTCAGCGCCCTGTGCCCGAACGCGCGCGGCCTCGAGCGGGCGCTCGCGGTGGGCCTGCGCGAGATCGCCGTCTTCCTGAGCGCGAGCGAGGCGCACAACCGCGCCAACGTCAACAAGTCGATCGACGACACGCTCTCGGTGTTCTCGGAGATCGTCCCGCCGGCGCGCGAGGCGGGCGTCGCCGTGCGCGCGTACGTCTCGACCGTGTGGGGCTGCCCGTACGAGGGCGACGTCGACCCCGCCCGCGTCGTGCGCATCGCGGAGCGGCTCATCGAGCTCGGGTGCTACCAGGTGTCGCTCGGCGACACGATCGGCATCGGCACCCCGCGGCAGACCCACGACATCGTCCGCCGCTTCCTGGACGCGATGCCGCCCGAGCGGTTCGCGCTGCACCTGCACGACACGCGGGGCACGGCGCTCGCGAACATCCTGGTCGGCCTGGAGCTCGGCGTGCGCGACTTCGACGCGTCGGTGGCGGGCGTGGGCGGCTGCCCCTACGCGCCGGGCGCGGCCGGCAACATGGCGACCGAGGATCTCGTGTTCATGCTCCACGGGATGGGCGTCCGGACCGGCGTCGATCTCGACAAGCTCATCGAGGCGGGCAACGTCGCCGAGCAGGTCATCGGCCGCCCGCTGCCGGGCAAGGTCCACCGCGCCGGCCCGTTCCGGCTGCGCCGCCTGCCGACCCGGGGCTGAGCTCGGCCCAGCGCCCGGCCTCGCGGCGGAGCGCGCCGCCGGCCAGAAGCGGAGCGCGCCGCCGGCCCGACGCCGAGCGCTGGGCCGAGCTCAGCCCCGAGGCCGAGCGCCGCCGCGCGCTCGGCCGCCGGGGCGTCAGTTGCCCGCCCTGCACTCGAGCCGGGTGAAGAAGACGTGGTGCTCGCCGCCCTCGCGATCGTCGCGGAAGAGGATGCCCACGTCTCCCTCCGGCCCGAACGTGGCGACCGGGCCGATGCTGTCGCGGCGCGCGAAGGTGAGCCGCTGCTCGTCGCTGATCGGCACGAGATCGGCGTTCACCGTGACCGCGTAGAGCTCGTAGCCGTCGTTCTGGTCGCGATCGTCCGAGTAGATCGCGAGCAGCCGATCGCCGAGCGGGCGCAGGAACGGGTACCGGGAGCGGAAGGGGCCCGGGTTCGAGATGGCCCTCGGCTGGACGAGGATCTCGCCGTCCTCCGAGACCGCGGCGGCGTAGATCGCCTTGGGGCTCGCCGACTTGTCGTACCACGCGATGACGTAGCGATCGCGGTTCCACACCACCGTGGGATAGACCGCGTCGGTGTCGCCGTTCGTCAGCGAGACGGCCTCCGAGCTCGGCTGGAGCTCGGCGTCGAACGTCTGGAACTGGATGAAATGCGTGACCGCGTCGCCCGCCGACCACGCGACGCCGATGCCGCTCTGGCCCGCCGCCACGGAGGGCGCCTCGTTGTCGAAGCCGCTCGAACCATCGGTGAGCTGGACGTTCTCGCCGATCAGGTTGCCGTCGACGTCGATGCGCTGGGCGAACAGGTCGAAGGCGCCGTTGCGCTCGTCCTGCCAGACGGGGATGAACTCCGCGTCGTTCCACGCGAGCGACACGTTGACCGAGAAGCCTGGCGCGTTCGAGAGCCGCCGGTCGCCGCCCTCCACCTTCTCGCCGTTCTCGTCGAGCAAGGAAAAGTACACCTCGTAGTCGCCGTCGCGCCGGTCCTGCCAGGCGGCGCCGTACCGATCGCCGACCCACACGATCGGCCCGCCGGAGGCGTCGCCGTTCTTCGGGGTGATGATCTCCTCGCCGGGCGCGAGCGGCTCCCCGCCGGCGCTGATCATCGTGCGGTACACGTTGAAGCCCCGCGTGGTGCCGGTGTAGAGCGCCGCGTACGAGGTCCCGCTCCAGGACAGGCCGCCCGAGCTGGCCGGCGCGATGTCGCCCGAGATGCGGATCGCGTCCAGGTCGCGCGGCACGAAGCGCGCCCCGTTGTCGACCGTGCCGTCACAGTCGTTGTCGACCCCGTCGCAGATCTCCCTCCCGCCGGGGAAGGCCGCGGCGCTCGAGTCGTCGCAGTCGTCGCCGCACGCGAGCGGCTCGCCGGCGATCGTGCCGGGCAGCGGCGCGCGGAAGCCGTCGCCGTCGATGTCGAGCGTCGACGGCCCGTAGGTGCAGAACCCCGTCGCGCTCTCGCAGGTGTCGCGGGTGCACGGATCGCCGTCGTCGCAGTCGACCGGCAGCAGGGACACGCACGTCCCTCCGCGCCGGGGGGCAGCGCCGCCCGCCCCGCCCTCGGGCGCGGGCGCCGCGCCGCCCTCGGGCTGCCCCGCCTCGAACAGCTGGCAGACCACCGGCTTGCAGAGATCCTTGGCGCCGGGGCAGTCGGCGTCGACCTCGCACTCCGGCGCGGGCGGCGGGATGTTCAGCCCCGTCCGGGCCCCGCACCCCCCCGAGAGCGCGGCGCCGCCGGCGGCGGCCCCGAGCAGGACCAGCGCGAGGGCCGTCCTCCGATGCGAGCGCGGACCCACGGAGCGCGTCGTCACAGGCATCCGCCCATCCCCTCCACGTCGATCGGCTCGCACACGAGCCCCGGAGCGCAGCTGTCGTCGCCGCTGAGCGCGCAGAGCTCCACGCACTGCGTGCCCGAGCCGGTCACGACACAGGCGAACCCGGCGCCGCACTCGCCGCCGCCGCTGCACGGATCGCCCTGCCCGCCCGGGCCGGCCGGCGCGCAGAAGGCGCCGTAGATCTCCTGCCCGCACGGCTCGCTCGGATACTGCACGTAGATGAAGCACCCCTCTCCGGGGGCGCAAAAGCCGCTCGACTGATCGTAGGGATCGCACGCGAAATCGGTGATCGGCGGCTCCATGTCGGGACAGCCGGGGTCCTCGTACTCCTCGAGCGGGTCCGGGCCCGCGTCCGCGCCGCCGCCCCCGACGCCCGGAACGGGAGGCGCGCCGGCCTGGCCGCCCCCGCCTTCCGCGGACGGATCGTCCACGATGACGGTCTGTCCGCAACCGACGGCGAGGCCCAGACCAGGGAGCGGCACGCAGAGGAGTGTCAGGAAGAGCGAGGAGCAGCGTCGCATGGCGCCATGCTATCGATTCCACGCGCGCCTGCCACGCCTTTGGCAACGCGGGCAGCGTCCTGACGCGGTCGCGCGAGGTGGATCCTTTCCCCCAGGCTGCAATCCCACTTGCCTGTTGGCCGGCGCTCTGATGTATCTCTCAACAATGCACAAACGCAACCTGCTCAGTATCGCGCTCCTCGCAGCTTCCCCTCTGACGCTCGCCCACCTCATGGCTTGCGGCGGTGACGACGCGACCGGAGGAGGCGGGGCGAGCTCTTCCAGCACCACCTCCTCGAGCAGCGCCGGCGAAGGCGGCGGCGGCGGCGAGGCCGGCGGCGGCGGTGAGGGCGGCGGCGGCGGGGGCGGCGGCGCGGGCGGCGGGGATGGCGGCGGCGGCGGCGATGTCGTCGGTGAGCCCGCCGGCCACCTGCTGATCTCGGAGGTCGTCGTCCGGCCCGGAGCGGCCGAGTTCGTCGAGATCTGGAACCCGACCGACGAGGCGGTCGACCTCACCGACTACTACCTTTCGGACAACGCCGTTTATTATGCCATCACCGAGGGGAAGGCCTGGGCCCCGGTCGGCAGCGAAGGGACCGACTTCCTCGTCCAGTTCCCCCCCGGAACCATGATCGCGGCGGGGGCGCGCCTGGTGCTCGCGAGCGACGAGTCGTTCGAGCTCGAGTACAATCGCTGCGCCGACTTCGCGCTTGACGAGTCGCCCATCCCCTGCGAGGGGGACGACGTGCCGCCGATGATCGCGCCCACGAACGGCGCCCTCGGGGCGCAGGCCGGCGCGCTGCTCACCGACGGTGGGGAGATGGTGATCCTCTTCGAGTGGGACGGGACCGAGGGCAGCCCGCTCAAGGACATCGACTACGTCATCTGGGGCGCTGAGCTGGGGAACTCGGCGATGGCGTACAAGACGGGGAAGACCGGCTATGCCGACGACACCGCGCGCAACAGCCAGCGGCCGACCGCGGCGCACGGCAGCGGGGAGAGCATCGTCCGCTGTAGCGATCGCGAGGTCGGCGAGCTCTTGACCGAGGGCAACGGCATCAGCGGGCACGACGAGACGAGCGAGTGGCTCGACGTCAGCTTCACCGTGTCGAGCTCGCCCTCGCCCGGCGAGGACAACGACTGCGAGTAGCCCCCTCCCCGCCGGGCTCGGCCCCGCGCCGCGGCGCGGCCGGGGCGCGAGCTCGGCGCGGCGAGCGCCGGGGCGCGCTCACTGCCGGGTGATCGTCACCTTCTTGATGACTGGCGGGTTGACGGGGCGCTCGCCCTTGACCTCGACGCCCGCGAGCTTGTGGACGAGCTCCTCGGGCCCGCACTCACCGAAGATGGTGTAGCCGTTGTCGAGGTGGAACGCCGCCGCGTCGGTGATGAAGAACTGCGCGGAGTTCGTGTTCTTGCCGCGGTTCGCCATGCACAGGAGGCCCGGGCGGTCGTGGCTGCCGTCCTCCCAGACCTCGTCCGGGATCACGTAGCCGGCCTCGCCGGTGCCGTTCTTCTTCGCGTCGCCGCCCTGGATCATGAATCCCTGGATGATGCGGTGGAAGATCGTCCCGTCGTAGGCGGGCTTCTTCTCCCACTTGCCCTCGGGCGTCTTCCAGGGCCTGATCCCGCGCGCCAGGCCGACGAAGTTGGCGACCGTGATCGGCGCCTTGTCGTCGAACAGCTTGCAGGACAGCGTGCCGAGGTCGGTCTCGATCGACGCGGTCAGCGTCTTGCCCGGCGGGAGCCCCTTGGTCGCGTCCTCGAGCGTCCACTTGCCCTTCACCGGGTCGTCCTCGCTGGGCTTGACCTCGGCGACCGGCTTCGCCGAGACCTTGCGCCGCTGCGGCGGGGGGCGCTCCTTCTCGGTCTTCTCGGTCTTCTCCGTCTTGCTGCCGGCCGCCCCCGTCGACGCCGGCGTCGTCGTCTTCGTCTTCGGCGACTCTTCGGCCGTGGGCTCCGGGGTCTTCGAACATCCGGCGAGGACCGCCAGCGCGGCGAGCGCGGCGACGGGCTGCATGGCGAGGGTTCGAGCGATCATCGGGAGACGGTTTCGCGCGTCGCGGTCCAGCGGTCAAGGGCGAGCCGCGCCGTGGTAGGAAGCGGCATGAGCTCGCGCTGCGCCCTCGCGACCCGTCCGTTCTCGCTCGCCTCGCTCGCCCCGCTCGCGCCCGCCCTGGGCGCGCTGCTGCTCGCGGCCGCCCTCGGCGCGTGCGAGCGGCGCGTCGACGAGCCGCTCCAGGTCGCGCCCCGCGGCGAGGTGACGCCGCCCCGCTCAGCCGAGGCGCCGCCCGCCGTCGCCGAGGCGCCGCCCGCCGTCGCCGAGGCGCAGAACGCGGGCCGCTGCATCGAGCCGACCCCGGAGGCGCCGGAGCGGCCCACCCCGAAGGCCGGCCCGGATCCGGCGTGCCCCGAGGATCCGACCGGCCCGTTCCAGCTCGCGACCGGCAAGGTGATCTTCCTCGAGGCCCAGGCGCCCGACGTCCTCGTCGAGATCGCGCGAAAGGAGAAGGAGCGCGCCCGCGGGCTCATGTACCGGAAGAGCATGGCGGAGAACCGCGGGATGATCTTCGTCTTCCAGCAGCGGACCCAACACTCGTTCTGGATGCACAACACCTGCATCCCGCTCGACATGCTGTTCATCGACAGCGATGGCACGATCGTCGGTATCGAGGAGAACACCCCGACGCTCAACGACTCGAGCTTCGACGTCGGCTGCCCCTCGACGTACGTCCTCGAGCTGAACGCCGGCTGGGCGCGGCGCCACGGCGTCCGCGCCGGCCAGAAGGTCCGGCTCGAGGGGATCTGACGCTCGCCCGCGCGGGGGCGTCGCGTCGGTCGGCGCACGCGGCGCTACATCCCCGGGAACAGGCCGAGCTGGCGCGGGGGCGCCGGCGGGCCGAGCGCCGAGCGCGCCGCGCCGGGCGGCGGGGCCGGCGGCGCGGCGTCGAGGACGAGCGGCCCCCGCGGCGGCGCGGCGAGCAGGCGCGCGCGCTTGCCGAGGAGCGCGTCGCGGGCGGCGTCGAGGGCGAGATCCGGGCGGTTGTTGACCTCGGACAGGTGCATCAGCGCGACCGTGTGCGTGCCGCCGGGCAACGCCGCGAGTAGCGCGCACGCCTGCGCGTTCGACAGGTGGCCCCGCGCCGAGCGGATCCTGCGCTTGAGGTGCTGCGGGTACGGGCCGGCCTCGAGCATGTCGGCGTCGTAGTTCGACTCGAGCAGCAGCACGTCGCATCCGGCGACGTGCTCGAGGAGCCCCGGCGGGACCTCCCCGAGGTCGGTCACGAGCGCGGCGCGCCGCGCCCCGTCGTCGACGACGAGCGCGACCTGCGCCGCGTCGTGCGGCAGCGGCCTCGGCGAGATCGTGAGCGCGCCGATCGCGAACGGCTCGCGCGGCGAGAAGCTCCGGACGCGCTCCGGGTCGCCGAGCTCGGCGGCGCGCGCGGTCGCCTCCGAGGCGTAGATCGGGATCTTGTGCTTCTTGTTGTACTTGGCGGCCACGCCGACGTGGTCGGCGTGCGCGTGCGTGATCACGATCGCGTCGGGGGCCCAGCCGAGCGGGCCGCCCGCGCCCGCCGCCGAGAGGCATTGCTCCAGCACCCGGGGCCCGACGCCCGCGTCCACGAGGACCCGCGTGCCCCGGGAGGAGAACAGGGTGGCGTTGCCTCCGCTCCCGCTCGCGACGATGGTGATCTTCATACCGGGCTCCGCGGAACGGGAACGACGACGGACGGCTCCTGTGACCCGTAGCGCAGCCGAGGGCCTGGCCGCAAGCGCGCTGAGCCGCGCGAAGCGCTCGCGAGCGCGCTGGAACGACGCTAGAGGGATCCCACGTCGTGGTGCCCACCTCCCGCCCCTCCCCTGACACCCGCACGGAGGCGCCGCTCGACGCGCCGCGTGCCCCCGGCGACGGCGGCGCCGCGCCCGGCGATGGCGCCGCGCCCGGCGGCGGCGCCGCGCCGCGCGGAAAGCGCCGCCGCCGCGCCCTCATCGCGGCGCTCGTCGTCATCGCCGCCGTCGGGGCGGCCGTCGCCGCGCTCCTCGTGCTCGGTCCGCCCGCGCTCCGCCGGCACATCGTCGCCGAGGCCCGCGCGCGCGGCGTCGCGCTGGATCCGGGCGCGATCGACGTCGGCCTCGGCGAGGTCCGCCTGCGCGGCGCGCGCTTCTCCCTGCTCGGCGTGCGCGGGCTCTCGGGCACGGTGGCGCGCGCCACGATCGCGCTGCGCGGGCTCTCGCCCGCCGGGATCGCGGCGGATGGGGTCGAGCTCACCGCCGTGGGGATCGACGCCCTGGAGGGCCTACCAGCATGGGTCGCGCAGCACGGCCCGCGCGCGGCGTCGCTGCCGCTCACCACGGGCCGCGTCCGCCTCGGCCTGCGGGATCGCGACGGGGGGCCGGAGGTGGTCGCGCTGGCGGACGCCTCGCTCGAGCGGCGCGCGGTCGGCGCGGTCCAGGGCGCCGCGGCGCCGCCCCCGGGCGCGCCGGGGCTAGAGGCCGGCGTCCTGAAGCAGGCGCGCGTGCTGGTCGCCGGCAAGGAGGTCGCGCGCACCGACGTCGCCTGGTCGATCGGCGCGGCCTCCATCTCCCTCGGCTTCGGCGGCGAGGACGCCGCCTCGGCGCCGCTCCGGGCCGAGCTCCGGCCGCGGCCGTCGCCGAGCGCCTCGATCGAGCTCGCGCCGACGCAGCTCGCCGCGGTGGGCGCGCTCCTCGGCGTGGACGTCGGCGCCTCGACGATGGTGGTCTCCGGCACGTTCGAGCTGCGGCTCGCGGCCGGGGCGGACCGGACGGCCCTGTCCGAGGCGCCGCTCGAGGGCCCGATCGCGCTCACGGTGAAGGGCTTCACCCTGCCCCACCCCAGGGAGCTCGACGGGCTCCTCTTCGGCGACACCACCACCGTCAAGGCGGACGCGCAGCTCTCGGGCGACCGCCGGCGCATCGCGCTGAGCGGGGTGGAGGTCGCCGCCGGCGCGCTGAAGCTCAAGGGCACGGGGGCGATCCAGCGCGACGGCGCGGACGCCTCGATCGGGATGGATCTATCCGGATCCATCCCCTGCTCGCTGCTGGCCGGCTCCGCGGCGATGGCGCACCTGACCGGCGCCGTGGGCCTGCTCGCGCGCGATCTGGTGAGCCGCACGCTCGCGGGCTCGGTGGCGGTCCAGGTCCGCGTCGACGCCCGCGCGAGCCGGCTGACCGCCGCGCGGGTCAACCCGAGCGCGATCCTCCGCTGCAAGCTCCGCCTGTAGCGGGGAGATCAAGGCGTACGGCGGCCGGAAACCGGGGAAGAGAGCCGCCAAGTACGCCAAGAGGAGAATTTTTCAATTCGGAGTCTCCCGGCGTCCTCGGCGCCAGGGCGGTTCTCTTGATGCGCGCATGAGCGCCGCGCGCGGGCGTCGCCGCCCCCGGCGGGTGGCTCCGTCCGGGCACAGCGAGGGTCGATGAAGGAGGAAGGAGGAGGACGAAGGTCCGTGTCGAGGACGATCTGGCGCGACGAGCCACGGCGGAGAGCGCGCGGAGGGCGGCGCCCGCGCTCGACGGGACAGCGCGGCTCTGGCACCCTGATCGGCGAGGAGCCCGCCATGCGCGCTCGATCTCTCGCCGTTCGGATCGCCTCGCGCCTCGGGCTCGTCTCCCTCGTCAGCGCTTCCTGCACCGGCGGCCTCGGCGCCGGCAACGACGACGCCTCGGGCGGCGGTGGGGCGACAGCGACGTCCTCGTCCTCGTCGACCTCCATGGAGCTCGCCGGCAGCGGCGGCGCTGGAGGAGGCGGCGGCGCCGGCGCGGCCGGCGCGGGAGAAGGCGGCGCCGGAGAGGGCGGCGCCGGGGGAGGCAGCGGCGGAGTCGACGAACAGGACTTCCCGCTCGACACGCCGCCCGCAGGGCCGTGCCCGCCCGACATGGTGGAGATCGAGGGATACTGCATCGATCGCTTCGAGGCGCCGAACATCGAGGGCGCCCTGCCGCTCGTGATGGAGAGCGCCGTCTCGGCGAACGCCTGGTGCCAGGCGCGCGGCAAACGCCTCTGCACCGAGGACGAGTGGGACACGGCGTGCCAGGGCCCGGAGGCGCTCGTCTATCCCTACGGGAACACCCACGAAGCCGAGCGCTGCAACGACAACAAGACGTGGATTGCGCCCGACGAGGGGGCGCTCAACACCTGGCCTTCCGACGAGGCGCTCGCCGAGGTCCAGGCGCTGTACCAGGCCGAGCCGAGCGGCTCGCGGCCGGGGTGCGTGAGCGCGTTCGGCGTCTACGACATGACAGGAAACGTCGAGGAGTGGGTGGTGCGCACCAAGTACCACGTCAACGAGTATCCCCATGTCCTCAAGGGCTGTTACTGGTCCGGCTGCTTCGGCGGCGCGAAGCCGCGGTGCGGCTCCACGAACCCGGCGCACGCGGACGGGTTCCGCTTCTACGAGACCAGCTTCCGGTGCTGCCGCGACGCGCAGTGACGGGGTGACGCCCCCATCGTCGCCGCCCCGGCCCGCGCCGCGGCGGCCTCGCTCGCGGAGGTCCCCTGCGCCGCGAGCGAGGCCGCGTGCCCGAGCCCGGCGGCACGCGCCCCGGACGAACCGCTTCCCCTCGGTCGCGCCGCAGGCTAGGGCACCGGGACACGGTGCTGACCCTGTCAAGAGAGCCCCGCCCCAGCCTCGACCTCGTGCGGGACGCCATCGCCGCGTTCTCGGCCAAGGGCCGCGAGCGCGCACGACCGGACGATCTCGACGCGCGCGACCCGGCGTTCATCGCCCGCGTGCTCCCGCTGCTCGGCTTGCTCTACGACGACTATTTCCGCTGCGAGACCGAGCTCGAAGCGGCGCTGCCCGACGGCCCCTTCCTCGCGGTCAGCAACCACAACGCGATGACGGGAATGCCCGATATGTACTGCCACATGACGGCGTTCTGGCGCCTTTATGGGCCCTCGCGCCTGTCCTACGGGCTGATGCACGATCTCCCGTTCAACGTCCCGAAGGCCGGCCCCTGGCTCAACGCCTGCGGGGCCATCGCCGCGAGCCCGGAGAACGCGCGGCGGGCGCTCGCCCGGGGCGCGGCGGTCCTGGTCTTCCCCGGCGGCGATCTCGACGCCTGCAAGCCCACGTCGGCGCAGTACACGATCCGCTTCGGCCGGCGCCGCGGCTTCGTCCGGCTCGCCATCCGCGAGGGCGTGCCCGTCGTGCCGATCGTGAGCGCGGGCGCGCACCAGTCGCTCTACATCGCCACGGACGGGCGCAGGGTGGCCGAGTGGCTCCGCCTCCCCCGGCTCGCGCGCTCGAACGTCGCGCCGCTCGGCCTCGCGCTGCCGTGGGGGCTCATCGTCGGCGTCCCGATCCCCCATGTGCCCCTCCCGGTGAAGATCCACACCCGCGTGCTCCGCCCGCTGCACCTCGGCCTCCCGCGCGAGGCCGCGGACGACCCGGACGAGGTCGAGCGCGCGTTCGCGCGGATCGTCGCGCGGATGCAGGCGGGGCTGGACGAGCTCCGGACGGCCGGCAGGCACGGCCTCTTCCCGCGCGGTTGACGAGGCCACCGCAGCAGCATGGCGGCGCGGTGGCGCCCGAGAGCGCCCATGACGCCAGCGGGCAGCGCCCTGCCGCGGCGAAACCTGCCGGCGAATGACAAAGGGCGCTGGGGCGCGCGCGGCTCTCGGAAAACCGAATCCGTTCATGTAGGCTTGAGCGCCAGCCGTGACCCCCGACCGCACCGCGCAGCTCCTCGCACCGGTGGCCCAGCCCGGAGAGCTCATCGCGGCCAAGTACCGCGTCGAGCGGGTCGTGGCCATCGGCGGAATGGGCGTCGTCCTCGCGGCGCGCAACGAGGATCTCGATCAGCAGGTCGCCATCAAGATCCTGCGCCAGGACGCCCTCAGCAACCAGGAGGCGGTCGCGCGCTTCCTGCGCGAGGCGCGCACGGCGGCCCGCCTGCAAGGCGAGCACGTCGCGCGCGTGTTCGACGTCGGCACCACGGAGAGCGGCGTGCCCTTCATGGTGATGGAGTTCCTGAGCGGGCTCGATCTCCAGCAGGTCATCGAGACCCACGGCCCGCTGTCCATCCAGGACGCCGTCGACTACGTATTGCAGGCGCTGGAGGCGGTGGCCGAGGCGCACGCGGCCGGCGTCGTGCACCGGGACATCAAGCCTTCGAATCTGTTCCTCGCCGAGCACCCGGACGGGACACGGCACATCAAGGTCCTCGATTTCGGCATCTCGAAGGGGCAAGGGCTCGACTCGCCGGCGGAGCCGGGGCTCACGTCGACGAAGCAGGTGATGGGCTCGCCCGGGTACATGTCGCCCGAGCAGATGATGGCCCCGAGGACGGTCGACGGGCGCGCCGACGTGTGGTCGTTCGGCGTGCTGCTGTACACGCTCGTGACGGGCGAGCCGCCGTTCCAGGGCGAGACCGTGGCCGCGGTGATGGCGAACATCCTCCACCAGCCGGTGCCGCGGCTGCGCGACAAGCGCAGCGACGCGCCCGCCATGCTGGAGCGGATCGTCGCGCGCTGCCTGGAGCGCGACGTGAGCGCCCGCTACGCCAACGTCGGCAAGCTCGCGCAGGCGCTCGAGCCGCTCGGGTCGAGCTTCGCGAAGCTCTCGACCTCGCGCATCCAGAGCGCGATCGGCGCGGCGTCGCCGGCCGGACAGACGCTGCTCAACTCGAGGGCGGCCGAGGACAGCGATCGCCTGTCCGGCGCCTCGTGGACGCACACGGGCTTCCGCCGCCGGTCGCGGCGCAGGCTGCTCGTGGCCGCCGGCGTGGCCGCGCTGCTCGCGAGCGTGGCCGGCGCGGGCGTGTGGCTCGTCGGGGGCGTGCGCGTGGCCCCCGAGGCGCCGAGCTCGGCCGCAGCGGGGGAGCCCGATCGGCCCGCCGGCGGCGCCCTCGTCCCCGGCGCCGCGGCCGCGGCGCCGAGCGCGCCGGCCGCGGCGAGCGCTGCGCCCGCGAGCGCGCCGGCCGCGGCGAGCGCTGCGCCCGCGAGCGCGCCGGCCGCGGCGAGCGCTGCGCCCGCGAGCGCGCCGGCCGCGGCGAGCGCTGCGCCCGCGAGCGCGCCGGCCGCGGCGAGCGCCGCGCCCCCGAGCCCTGCGCCGAGCGCGGCCCCCGCGGGCAGCGCTGCCACCGGCGCGCGACCGAAGGCGACCGCGTCGGGCGCGCCGCACAGGCCGGGCCCCGTGCCCCGGCCGCAGGGGCCGACAAGCGAGGACGAAATGCTGAGGAGCCGCCATTGAGATCGTTTCGAGCGCGACACGCGGGCGCATGGCTCGCGCTGCTCTCCGGGATGAGCCTGACCTCGCCGCTCCGGGCGCAGCCGACGGCGGCGGACAAGGCGCTCGCCGAGGGGCTGTTCCAGGACGGCAAGAAGCTCATGGACGAAGGCAAGCTGGCGGAGGCGTGCCCCAAGCTCGCCGAGAGCCAACGGGTGGATCCCACGGTCGGGACGCTGCTGAACCTGGCGGTGTGCCACGAGAAAGAGGGCAAGACGGCCAGCGCGTGGGCCGAGTTCAAGGAGGCGTCCGCGCTCGCGGCGACCGCCGGGCAGCAGGATCGCTCCCAGTTCGCGGCCAAGCGCGCGGCCGAGCTCGAAGCTCGGCTGACGCGCCTCGTCCTGGAGGTCGCGGAGGCGGCGCCGGGGATGTCGATCACGCTGAACGGCCAGCAGCTGAGCGCCGCTGCGGCCACGGGCTCGGGCATCCCCGTGGATCCGGGCACGGCGACGATCGAGGCCAAGGCGCCGGGCAAGCAGCCGTGGTCGCAGCAGGTGACGCTCGATCCAGGCCTCAGCGCGCCGCGGGTGGTCATCCCGCCGCTCGCGGACGCCGCCGTTCAGCGGCCGGCGCAGGCCGCTCCCCCTGCCCCGGCGCCGTCCGTCCGGCCGGCGCCCGCCCAGCCCGAGGCGACCGGCAGCCCGGTGCGCGCGCTCGGCTTCGTCGCCGGCGGGGTCGGGCTCGCCGGGCTCGGCGTGGGCGCGGTGTTCGGGATCATGGCGATCCAGAAGGCCGGGGACGTCGAGGAGGGCTGCAGCGGCAATTTCGGCTGCAGCCGCGCGGACGTCGAGGCGAACGAGAGCGCCCGGACGACCGCGATGGTCTCGAACATCGCCGCCGGCGCGGGGCTCCTGTGCCTCGGGGCCGGCGTGGCGATGGTGCTGCTGTCGCGGTCGCCGGAGGCGCCCGTCGCGGGCGAGCGCGTCTGGCTCTCGCCGACCGTCGCCTCGGACGGGGGGCGCATGACGCTCGGAGGGCGGTGGTGATGCGGGGGTCGAAGCGCTCTGCCGCGACGCTCGCTCTCGCCGCGCTCGCGCCGGGCCTCCACGGCTGCGCGGAGATCGCGGGGATCGAGGATCGCCAGGTGATCCCGCTGATCGTGATCGCCGAGGACCAGGGGGCGCCTCGGGGCATCGCGCTCGACGAGGAGGCGATCTACTGGACCAGCGCGAGCGCCGACGGGAGCCAGGGCGGCGCGCTCCGGCGGCAGATCAAGGACGAGCGGGAGGTCATCGACCTGCTCGCGCCGTCCAGCGAGGTGCCCGACGTCATCGTGCTGGACGCGACGCACATCTACTGGTCGAGCACCGACGCGGCGTTCACCGGGGACTGCGACAGCGCCAAGCATCAGCGCGACAAGCTACGGAAGCTGCCGAAAGCCGCGAGGTTTCCGGCTGCTTTCGTCGAGGAGCCGCTGTGGGGCAGCTGCGGCGCCGCGGAGGCGATCGCGCTGAGCGCCGACAACGTCTACAGCGCTCGCCCGAACGGCAGCCGCATCACCTGGGTCCCCAAGGCCGGCGGCACGCGCAAGGATCTGTTCGTGGGCGACGAGCCCGCCGGGGTCGCGACCGACGGCGCCCTCGTCTACTGGACCGATCGCGCCGACAACACGCTCTCCGTCGACAACACGAGCGACGCCGACGAGGCGGCGCAGCTCCGCGCAGACCTCGTGGAGCCGGGCCTGCTCGTGCTGGACGAGGCCAATCTCTACTGGCTCACCCCGGACAGCGTGATGCGGTATCCGCGGAGCCCGTCGGAGGGGGAAACCCCGTCGCCCCTCCTCGCCGACCTGTCCGGCCCCCCCACCGGGATCGCCGCGCACGGGGACTACCTCTACGTGACCGTCAGGGCGGCGGGGACCGTGTACCGGATTCGCAAGGACGGGACCGCCGATCGGGAGATCCTCGCGGAGAATCAGGGCGGCCCGACGGGCATCGCCGCGGACGGGTCAGGCGTCTACTGGACGAACACCGACGCCGGGCAGATCGTCAGGTTCACCGACGAGTGAGCCCCGGCGCCGGCTGCCGCGCCGCGCGGACCGCCCGGCGTCCCGGGATCAATCGATCTGCAAATGGTAGTGGGGCGGCCGCGACTCTTCGAGCGCGAACACGCCCCCGACCTCGTCGATCCCCTCGATGAAGGCGCGCTTCTCGGCCGGCGTCATGTCCCGGTTCCGGATGTCGACCGCGCCCTCCCGGAGGTGCGCCGAGATGAACACGCCGCGGTCGATCTGGGCGCGGATCACCCGCTCGAGGGCCGCGATCACGGCCTCGGTGGGCTCGTCGTCCGAGAGCCCCTCCTCGTACGCGCTCTTGATCTCGCGCGCCGCCGCCTTGTCCTTGTAGAGGCCGAGGACGTCGGCGCCGTGCCGGAAGAGGTCGTGCATCGCCTCGGCCTGCCGCGCGGGGTCGCGCGTGCCGCTCGTGACCACGAGCTCCTTTCCGGTCCGCCGGTGGTAAGCGGAGGCGATCTCCGCGACCTTCTGCTCCACGTCGGGCGCCAGCTCGACGCCCGGCAGGAGCACGTAGCGGCGCTCCTCGTCGGCCGCGCCCGACGTCACGCCCCGCCGGGGCCGGGCGAGCGCGGGCGGCTCGTCGTCGGAGCGGTCGACGTCGGACGGGTCGTCCTCCGTGCTCTCCGGGACCTGCAGCGACAGCACCCGGGCCGCGGGGCCGTCGGGCACCCAGAAGTCGAGGTCCCCCTGGTCGCCGGGAGCGCGGGCGGCCGCGGGCGAGCGCCGCGGCCCGGCGGCGTCGGGCTCCCTGGCGACGCGGGAGACGCAGCCTCCCGCGGCGAGCGCGAGGGCGAGGACGGCGGCGCGGCGGGCGCGCCAGAGCAAGGCGAGGTGCGAGCGCGACATGCGAGCCACGGGCGCCTCCTACGTCGTGATCGTGAACGAGGCGCGCGCGAGCTCCTTGCCCGCCGCGTCGTTGACCGCCACCGACCAGAGCCCCGCCGCGCGCGCCTTCCGCGTGGCCGCCCAGGTGCGAAAGCGCCGCTCCGCGCCGACCGCCAGCGGGATGCGCAGCGGCGCGCCCCCGTCGGGCGGCGTGAAGACGACGGTGATCTCCGAGGCAGCCCGGTCCTTGTTCGAGAGCTCGACGAACGCGTAGAGGCGCTCGATCTCCGCGCTCGCGAACGACGTCGCCGGCTCGAGCGGCTCGCGTCCGGCGATGCCCTTCGCGACGACGAGCCGCATCACCTGGAGCTCGGGCGCCGCGGCGGCCCCCTCGCCAGCGCCGCTGTCCTGCGGTCCGCGCCCCGCGGCGCGCGCCTCGAGGGCCGACCCCGACCTGCGGCGCCGCTCCCGCGCCGGGCCGCGGGCCGCGATCGCCGCGTCGCTCCGGCCCTCCACGGCAGCGCCGTCCGCCGCCGACCGCGCCTCGGCGTCCTCCGCGGCCCCGCTCGCCTGCCCGTCGCCCGGCCGCCCGTGGGCGGCGCGGCTCAGCGCCGGAGGCTCTTCCCGGGCGATCCGAGCGATCGCCTCGCTCGCGTCGCTGCAACCGAGCGCCCCCCCGCCGAAAGCGGCGACGGCGAGCGCCAAGACCATGGTTTTCCGCGTCGTTCCCCGGGTATGCACACCGACGAGGTGCCACGATTCAGCGGAGCGGGCGAAAAAACGGCGACGCAGCGGCCAGGGGCCCCGTCGCCTACGCCGGGCTCACCGCGCTGGGCTCACGAAGAGCCGCCGGCGCGGAGCGGACGCGGAGCTCGGGCGAAACGCCGCCAGCGCGGCGGGGGCCGAAGCCCTCTCAAGGATGACAACGCACCGCGTCACGACGACGTGGTGTGCCCGCGCTCCACGGGAGCACGACCACGAGGGTGCGTACGTCGAGGCGCCCGGTGTCAGCGCTTCGGACGGGACCAGCGCGGGCTGTTGGCCAATTCACCCTCCTGGGTGGGCCCGAAGCTCGTGATCGCGCTGTCTTCGATCATCAGGATGAGCAGGCCTCCGCTCGCGCCTCGTGCCGTCGTCGCCCGGGATCCCTGGCTTGTCTCCCGTGACGAGTGGTCCGAGCCTTCCGCTGCGATCTGCTTCATCTCCAACTCCTTCAACACTTCAGTCCGGCTGTTATCGCCCTGGCTGGCTGGCCAGCTGTACTTCCGTGCACCGCGTCTGGGGCGAAAAACGGACCTGGGCGCGAATGCGCCAATGTTCGCAGAATAGTCACGGCTTCGAGGGAAAATCATCAGGAAAGAGCTCGCCCGATGTTTTCTGTCCGGTACAGCCTGCGCGCTCGCGTTCACCTTGCGCGCTTCTGGCAGCGCGCGCAAGCGCACGAGCGCTTCAGCGGCGGCCGAAGCCGGGTAGCTGGCGGGCTCTGGCCACCACCTCGTCGCAGTCGATGCAGCGCATGAGGCCGTCGACCAGCTCCATGCTGCCGAGGCTACCGCACTCCGGACAGCGGTTCGCGAGCTGGTGCTTGCTCTCCTCGCAGAGCCGGTTCTGCTCCGCCTCGGCCTCCGCCTCGGCGCGGAAGATCTCGGCCGGCGTGCGAGCGTCGCGCTTTCGGTCAGCATCCATGGGGCGCAACGTATCACGCGCGCCGAGCGCCCCGCGAGCGCCGCAAGCGCCGCAAGCGCCACGCGGCCCGGCGCGCCGCCGACGCGGCGAGCGGGAGGCGCGGCGCACGCAGGGCGCCGGCGGGACGGCTAACGCACCGACTCGAGCAAGCTCCGGAAGCCCGAGCGCGCCGACTGCACCGTCTCGTCCGGGCCGACCATCCTGAAGAACCAGTTGCCGCGATCGGGCGTCCTCACCGCCGCGCCGACGAGCCGGTAGCCGTCCTTCACCATCTCCACGGGCGCGCGCCTGCGGGCGCCCCCCTGGGGCCCGAGCGGGATCTTGTAGGTGCCGGCCACCTCGACCAGCTCGACCCGCATGCCGCGGACCTCGAACGACTCCCGCCGGGCCTTCGCCCCGACGTCCCCGTCGAACTGCGCGAACCACTCCCTGAAGTTCGCCTCGACGTCCCCCTTGCTGCCCAGGCCGAACGACAGGACCTGCACCTCGACGTCGTCCTTGTCGTCCGCCGCCCTCGGCACCTTGTAAAGCGCCTTGCGCGGGCCGGCGCGCGGCGCCTCGAGCGCGGCCCAGCTCCCCGGGGCGTCCCACGCGAGGGGCGCGGCGACCGGCGCGCCGGAGGCGGCCGGCGGCGGCTCCGGCTCCGCCACGGTCCGCGAGCAGGCCGAGACCGCGAGCGAAAGGATCGCGGCTCGGGCGAGCGAGGCCCGACGTGGGTGCATGGAGGCCAGTTCTACCACCGGACGCGAAATCGAGTGTAAGCCCTTGGTACCGCTCGCACGTAGAAGAGACGCTCCGGCCAGGGAGAGGAGACGGCGCGCATGGACCAGATCGGCGAGTACCTCGTTCGACGCCTCGTCGGCGAGGGGGGGATGGGCAAGGTCTATGAGGGCGAAGAGCGCCTGTCGCGCCGGCGCGTCGCGCTGAAGGTGCTCCGCCCGGAGCTCGCCCGGAGCGAGCAGGGGCGGCGGCTCTTCCTGAACGAGATGCAGATCCTCGCGCACCTCGAGCACCCGAACATCGTCCGGAGCCTCGCCAGCATCGAGGCCTCCGGCGAGCTCGTGATGGTGCTCGAATACCTGGACGGCCAGACGCTGCGCTCCCTCCTCGGCGCCGCCGGCCGCCTCCCCTGGCCGGAAGCGGTGCGGATCACGGCCAGCGTGGCGAGCGCCCTCGCGGCGGCCCACGGGCAGCAGCCGCCCGTGATCCACCGCGATCTCAAGCCCGAGAACATCATGGTGCAGAAGGACGGCGCCGTGAAGGTGATGGATTTCGGCATCGCCAAGGTCGTCGAGGCGATGAACCAGACGAACACGCAGAGCGTCGGGACCCTGCAGTACATGAGCCCGGAGCAGATCGACGCGCGATCCATCGATCACCGCTCGGATCTCTACTGCCTCGGGCTCATCCTGTACGAGGCGCTCTCCGGGCGCCCGCCGTTCCAGTCGGCCTCGCCGCGGGAGCTGCTCAACCTGCAGTGCACGGCAGAGCCCCCGCCGCTCGACGACGACGTGCGGAGCGGGCTTCCCCGCGGCGTCGAGCAGCTGCTCTTCCAGCTGCTCGAGAAGGCGCCCGAGGATCGGCCGTACCTCGCGCAGGACGTCGTGGATCGGCTGGAGCCGTTCCAGACCGCCGCGGCCGCGCCGCGCGGGGCGGCGAGCGGCGATCGCGCCGCCGGCAGCCGGGATCGGGCGAGCGCGCCGCATCGGACCGACGACGAGCGCCGGGCGAGCGCGCCGCATCGGACCGACGACCACGGCCGCGCGAGCGCGCCGCATCGGCCTGACGACCACGGCCGCGCGAGCGCACCGCATCGGACCGACGACCACGGCCGCGCGAGCGCGCCGGGAGCAGCGCGCGTCACCGGTGGAGCGGGCGCGCCGCGCGCCGACACCATCGCGCTCGTCGAGCAGATCGACCGGAGGCGCGACGTCCCGGCCGGGCTCGCGATCGCCATCATCGTGGCGCTGTCGGCGCTCGCGGGCCTCGGGACCTACGCGCTGCGCTCGACGGGCGGCGCGCCGGAGCCGCCCGCCAGCGCCGCGACGCCGGCGCCGCCTCCGGGGGCGCGGTGAGACGCGCGTCGCCGGAGCAGGCGGGCTACGCGGAAGGCGCGCCCCTCCCGGCCGTGGGCTACGCGGCGCGCTGGCGCTGCGGCGCGGCGGAGGAGCTGTGGCGGCTCGGCGAGGCGGACCAGGGCGGCCCGGCAGGGCCCGAGCGCGAGGCCGTCGCGGCGCGGCTCCTCGCGCTCGGCGGCGCTGGCGTCGGCGGCTTCGTCGACGGCGGCATCGACGCGCCGGCCGAGGGCGGGCCCGCCGCGGGCCCGGGCGGCGCGCGCGTCTGGCTCGTGCGGAGGCTCGCGGGCGCCCCGCTCGCGGATCGGATGCGCGCGCGGCGCGGTCCGTTTCCGTTTCAGGAGGCGCTCCGGCTCGCCCTCCCGCTCGCCCGCGCGCTCGCCGCCTGCGAGCGGGCCAGCCTGTTCCCAGGCCCGCTCTCGCCCGACGCGGTCCTCGTCGACGACGCGGGCCAGGTGACGCTGCCCGCGAGCGCGCTCGTCGCGGCGCTGGTCGGGGCCCCGGCGAGCGGCGGCGCCGGCGCTTCGCCCCGCGCCGCGGGCGCGCGGGTCTCCGCGGAGATCCCGCCGCTCTGGACGCCGCCGGCGCAGGCCGACGGCGCGATCTGGGACAGCGCCGCGAACCGGTACGCGCTCGGGCTCGCGCTCTACCGCCTGCTCGCGGGAGAGCACCCGTTCGCGGGCGCGGGCCTGCGGCACGCGCTCGGCGAGGCAGCTCGCCGCGAGCCCCCGCCGTTCGTCGAGAGCGTCGCGACGGCGCTGCCCCCGGGCCTGCAGGGCCACGTCCTGCGGCTGCTCCATCCGGATCCGGCGCAGCGGCCGCCGCGCGCCGAGGCGATCGCGGACGCGCTGAGC
This sequence comes from Sorangium sp. So ce185, assembly GCF_051526825.1. Classification (NCBI taxonomy): domain Bacteria; kingdom Pseudomonadati; phylum Myxococcota; order Polyangiales; family Polyangiaceae; genus Sorangium; species Sorangium sp. So ce185. Next base: position 7,180,548 of record NZ_CP150316.1, read on the forward strand.
GGGTTCCTCGAGGGCGATTCGCCGGCGCGGCCGGCGCAGGTCGCCCGGACCTCGCGCCGCGCCGGGGCGGCGGCGCAGACGAGCTCCGGCGCCGCGGCGCAGACGAGCTCCGGCGCCGCGGCGCAGACGAGCTCCGGCGCCGCGGCGCAGACGAGCTCCGGCGCCGCGGCGCAGACGAGCTCCGGCGCGCCGGCGAGCGCGCCGCGGGGCGAGGCGGCCGCCCGCCGCGCGCCGCCCGGGCCCGCCGGCGCCGCGGCGCGGCTGTGGCGGCTCGCGCCGCTCGGCGCCGGCGCGCTGGTCGCGTCGGCCGCGCTCGCGATCTCGCGGGGCGCGCCCGAGCCGGCCGCGCCGCGGGCCGTCGCCGTGGCGCCGGTCGCGCCGCTCGCGCAGGCGCAGACGGCGGCGGAGGACTGCGCGGCGTGCCACGGCCGCCAGGCCTCGGAGTGGCGCCGCTCGGTGATGGCTCACTCGGTGAAGAGCCCGCTATTCAACGCGCTCGAGAGCCTCATCGAGGAGCAGGTCGGGCGCGACGCCGACTGCCCGAACGGCGCGGGCATCCTGCGCAAGGTCGACCCCGCGCGCGCCTGCCGCGACCGGCAGAGCGGCGTCGTCGTGACCGGCTCGGGCGGCGAGCACTGGTGCGTCAACTGCCACAGCCCGGCCGAGAACCTCGACGCCGCCATGCCCGCGTGGGACGGCCGCCCCGGCGGCGACCCCCGCGCGCGCCTGCCGGTGCGCGACCTGCTCACCCGCCGCGGTCTCGAGGGGATCTCCTGCGGCTTTTGCCACCAGGTGCACGGCCCGGTCGGCCCGCGCGGGCGCCCCGGGTACCAGGGCAACGCGACGTGGACGTCGTTCACGACCGGCGCCGTCTTCGCGGCGCGCCCCGAGGACGCGCGCGGCCTGTTCGGGATCGCGAACAGCGGCTACGACCTCCGCCCCGAGGAGCTCTTGCTCGCCGCCGGCCAGCGCGCGGGCCGCCGCGCCGGGCCCTCGCCGGCGCGGCCGCCCGTCGGCGACGACCCCGTCGTGCACGGCCGGCCGTCGGCGAGCGCCAGCGCGTACCTGCGCTCCAGCGAGTTCTGCGGGGCCTGCCACGACGTGCGCCTCTTCGGCACCGACAGCCTCGCGGCGGCACGCGGCGAGCATTTCAAGCGGTTGCGCAACGCCTACACCGAGTGGGCGGAGTGGGCGCGCTCCGAGGAGCGCGCGGGCCGCGCCGCGGCGAGCTGTCAGGACTGCCACATGAGCACCTACCCGGGCGTCTGCGAGGCGGCCCCGGCCGGCGCCGCGCAGGCGGCGGCGCCAGATCCCGAGTGCCCGCCCGGCACGCGCTTCGCCCCGCGCGCGCCGGGGGCGCGGCCGCGGGGCCGGATCGCGGATCGCTCCACCGCCCCGGCGGACGTCGTGACCCACTACTTCTCTGGCGTGGATGTGCCGCTGTCGGACGAGTTCCCGGAGGCGCTCATCGACGAGCCGTCGCTCGACGCGCACGGCATCCCCACGAGCGCCCGCCGCCGCCGCGATCTGCTGCTCCGCCACACCTTCCGCTTCGAGCTCGGCGCCGCGCGGCGCGCCGGCGCGGCCGGCAGCCGCGTCGAGATCCCGATCGAGATCGAGAACGTCGGCGCCGGGCACAAGGTGCCGGCGGGCTTCAGCCAGGAGCGCGAGATCTGGGTTCACCTCGCGGTCAGGGACGCAGATCGTCGGGTGATCTACGAGGTCGGCCGCGTCGACCGCGCGGATGAGGACCTGAAAGACAAGGTGTTCACCCGGGTGACCACGCACCCGGACGCGAACAACCCTCTTGGGCCCGCGGGCGCCCAAGGGGGGTTGTTCGGGGCAGACGTGCGCGACGGGCCGGACGTCCCCCTCTGGGCGCCGCCTCCGCGGCTCGGCGGCACCTCGTTCCGCGGGCGAGGGCTCATCAACTTCCAGAACGGGTTTCTGCGTTGCGTCCGCTGCATCGGTGTCGTCGCCGCGGACGGCAGCTGCCAGCCCGGGCCCGGCCAGGGGCTGCACCACGCCGACCGGTACGCGGACGGGGACTACGATCAGGACACCGGCGCGTGCGGCTCGAACCTCGCGGGGCAGAGCGCCTTTCTGGAGACCTATTTCCCCGTCGGCGCGCTCGACGCGAGCCGCGGGGTCGTGAAGGGCCCGGACGCGATCATCGACACGCGCTCCGCGCCGCCCGGCGTGCCGATCCGGTACACGTACGATCTCCCGGCCGGCGCGCTCCGCGGCCCGCTCCGGGCCGAGGCGAGGCTGCTCTTCCGGGCGTTTCCCCCCTTCCTGATCCGCGCCTTCGCCGCGTACGAGCGGGAGCAGGCGCGGCGCGGCCTCAGGCCGACCGGCCCGCTGGTCACCGAGTCGATGCTCGGCCGCCTCGAGGTCGTCGAGCTCGCGCGGGCCGAGATCGAGATCCCCTGAGCCGAGGTGACCGCGATGGAGCCACCCGCGACGCAGTCCTCTCGGCGCGCCGGCGCACAAAAAGGGGCGAGCCCTCACCCCGGCCCGCGGGGTAAGGGCTTCGCTGGTCAAGAGCTGAAAGGCTCAGCTCGCGGTGATCGTGAAGCGTGGCCCCGGCGATCAGGGAGGGGGCGGGGGCGGCTCGTCCGAGACCGGATCGACGGGCAGCTTGAACAGCCGGCCGATCCGGTAGGGCCGCGTCGAGGGGGAGTAGTAGCTCGTCATCGACGGCGTGACGCTCCACGTGTAGCCGAGGAGGTGGTTCGTGATCGCGTCGGTGTACACGCGCATGGTGCCCGTCCCGGCCCCCGCCGCCATGTAGCCGCCGGTGCACTCCCCTTGCCACCGGCTGTCCGCGTACTCGCTGCCCGCGTCGAAGCACCCGTGCGGCGAGCTTGTCGAGTCCACGATCGGAACGGCGTACTGCCTCGTCCCGGAGTAGCGCGGCATGACCGGGCTGATCTCCTTGGCCGGGCCCGTGATGATGACCGTGTGACCGGCATAGGTGGCCGTGGCGTCGATGACGAGCACATCGCCCTTCTGGATGTCGACCGCCCTGTTGACGCGGCGGAAGTAGTTCTCGGGCTCCCGCGCGAGCCCGCCGACCACCGGGCTCTCGTTGATGAGATCGTAGAGCTCCGCGGACGAGGGGCGAGACTTCACCCACAGGTACCTGATGTCCTCATCCGAGTAGCCCATCGACTTCTTCAGCGACAGCACGAAGAAGCACGCGCCCTTGGTCCTGCCGGTCCAGGGGCTGATCTCGACGTCCTCGCCATCGATCTTGATGACCTCGGGGTCATCCCAGGTCATGTAGCACTTCTCGTCCCCGACGGTCGCGTCGTTGGTGACGGCGTTGTCGATGAAATCGAGGGCCCAGTCCGTGTGGTCCTTGGCGCTCGCGGGCGCCGAGCCCAGCATAACGAAGGACGCGGCAGCCAGCGATGCAACAGCCAAACTCGTCGTGCGCCTGTTCATACTTCTACCTCGTTGATGTGAATGACCTTGCATGTGCACTCTGGAACAGATGCTAGTCATTTCATGCTGAACCATCAAAGCAACCCTGGCGCCGAACATGCCGAGTCTAGCAGGATGGATATTCTCTATGATCGGCTTAGGTGTCAAGGCTTTTTCGGGTCGCTCTTCCTTTTTTTGCAGTTTTTCGAGCGCTCGAACGTGGAGTAAGACCATGTCGTCCCTTACGACAGCTGATGCGCGATGGTATGGAGAGAATCGCGCGCCGGGAGCCGCATTTCCGGCTGTGCTCGGCGACCGGGAGCCCTGCTGATGCCCTCGTCGGACCGCACCTACATCGATGCGCTCGATGCGCGCGGCGCGGCGCGAGGCCGCCCCGACGCCTGGCCGCCGGCGGTGTTCGACGCCCCCTTGCTGCGAGGGCTCGACGAGCGCGCGCGGCGCGAGATCGCCGAGGCAGGGCGGCTCCGCACCCCCTCGACCGACGAGGTCGTCTATCGCGCCGGCGACGCCGGCGACGCGCTCTTCGTCGTCGCTTCCGGGCGTATCGCGCTGCGCGCGACACGCCGCGGAGACGATCGCGATACGGAGGTGCGCACCGCCGCTGTGGGCGATGTCCTCGGCGAGGAGGCGGTCGTGGGCATGTCGCGCAGGACCACCGCGATCGCCCTCGCGCCCAGCGTCCTCGCGGAGATCCCCGTCCACCTGTTCCGCCGCGCCGCCGGCCGCTCCGGCAAGGCCGAGATCGCCGAAAAGCTCGAGCGCGCGCTGCGGAGGAGCGCCACGCGCGACCTCCTCGGCACCCTCGCCTTCACGCGCGACCTCGATCCGGAAGACATCGACATGCTCCTTGACGCGGTGAGTCACCGCCGCTTCGAGCGCGGTCAGGCCATCTATCGCGAGGGGGATCCCGCGACCGAGCTGTGGCTCATCGCCGACGGGATGGTGCAAATCCAGACCGAGGAGGCAGATCGGATTCATGTGCGGGCGTACCTCACCCGGGGCGATTTCTTCGGGGACGTCGAGCTCGACGAGGGTCGCCGCCGGACGGCGAGCGCCGTGGCCAGCGGCGCGGCGACGCTCCTGTCGGTACCGTCGAAGACGTTCGCCGGCCTCGCGCGGAAGCACCCTGGTCTGATCTCGCGACTCCGGCGCATCACCGGCGACCAGCGCGCCGCCCAGGAAGCGATCGTCGCCGGCCAGGCGCGCAACCACACTGCACATCTCTTCCGGGACCTCTATCGCCTCCAGGTGGCGCGGTCGCTCCTGGTCATCGATCTCGACACGTGCGCTCGCTGCGGACACTGCGCGTGGTCGTGCGCCGACGTACACGGGATCTCTCGACTCGTCCGCCGCGGCGACAAAATACGCGCACGGGTGGACGACGACGCGGCGGACGCGCCGGCGGAAGCGCCGCGGAGCCTGCTACTGCCGAACTCCTGTCAACATTGCGAGAGCCCCGCCTGCATGATCGAGTGTCCGACCGGCGCCATCGGCAAGGACACGGGAGGCGAGGTGTTCATCCGCGACGCGCTCTGCACCGGCTGCGGCGCCTGCGCCAAGGCGTGCCCCTGGGAGAACATCGCGATCGCGCCGCGCCCGCCCGCCGCGCAGCGCCCGGGCGGCGCGGGCTCCCCGGACATCGCGGTGAAGTGCGATCTCTGCCGCGAGCACGACGGCCCCGCGTGCGTGAAGGCCTGCCCCACGGGCTCGATCTTCCGCGTGAACCCGGCGGAGGAGATCGCCGACGTGCGCGATCTGCTCGGCGGGGCGCGGCGCGAGCAGGAGCGCTCCGCCGGGCAGCGGGGCGGCGCGGCGCTCCTCGCCGGGAGCGCGATCGCGGCGGCGGGGCTCGGCGCGGCGGGGCTGTCGGCGCACGCGCGCGGCGGGGCGCGGCCGGGCGACGGCGCCGCGCTCGGGGCGGGCGTCGCCGCGGCCGTGGGGGTCGCGCTGCTCCTCGGGTACGCCGTCCCGAAGCGCGCCGGGCGGCGGCTGTGGATGCGGCCCAGGCGGCGCGACGCGGCGGACGCGGCGGACGACGCCGCGCCGGTCCGGAGCCGGCTGCGCCCGCAGCTGTCCGCGCACCTCGCGATCGGCCTCGTCACCGCCGGCCTCGCGCTCGCGCACGCGCCGTGGCCGCGGTCCGGCCGCCCGAGCCTCGGCGCGGCGCTCCACCTCGCGTTCTGGGCGACCGCGGCGGCCGGCGCCTTCACGGCGCTCGCGTACCGGCTCGCGCCGCGGCGCCTCGCCCGGATCGAGCGCACCGCCGCGCTCCCCGAGGACTTCGCCGCCGCCCGCCGCGAGCTCCTCGACCGCTTCTACCGCGAGGTGAGCGGCCGCAGCGATCTGGTCAAGAAGATCGTCGAGAAGGTCCTCGTGCCCTACCTGAAGAGCCCCCTCGGCCCGCTCGCGCTCCTCGCCTCGGGGCGCGGGCTGCGCGAGGAGGAGCGCGCGCTGCGCGCCCGCATCGACGCCGTCCTCGAAGGCCGCGGCAGCGAGCGGCTGGCGGGCCTCTCGGAGCTCATCCGCATCGCCGTGGAGCTGCGCGCGCTCCCGGCCCAGCGCGCGCTCCTCGCCGCGCTCCGCGGCGGGCTGCCGGCGCACATCATCACGTTCGGCGTCGCCGCCGCGCTGCTCGTGCTCCACGCGATCACGGCGGCGAGCGTGCCCCGATGAGCGCCCGGCGGCCGGCCGACAGGGCGCCTGACTCGCTATGAAATCGTTGCGGGGCACGGCATTTCTTTGTGCGTCGCGCGCCGCCCGCCGCGCGGCGAGGCCCGCGCCCGCGCGCGGCGACCGCGTTTCGCGCGGCAGGCGGCGCGCGGGCGAGAGGCCTGGACTTTGCCTTCAGCGGCCAGGTACAATTTTCCTGACACCACCCCAGTAGAAGGTAGAGAAGCTGATGGCTGGTCCCTCGACCAAGTGGATGCGAGCGCTCTCCCGATCAGGCTTCGCCGAGGCGTGGGCGCCGAGAGCGCTGCTGCTCGTCACGTTGTCCTCGGCGGCGGCGCTGATCGCCGGGGCGTGCAGCGGAGACGACAGCGGATCTCCGGGGCCGCAGGGCGGGACGGGCTTGCCCGACGCGGGGGCGGAGGCGGGCGACCCGTGCGTCGACGGCGAAGAGGTGGAGTGTCACATCACCGTCGGCGAGAACGCGGGCGTGCTGACCTGCATGGACGGCGTCCGCCGGTGCCAGGACGGGCGCTACGGCAGCTGCGAGGGGACGATGACGATGCGGAGGTCGCCGTTCGGGCCTTCGCCCGGCGGGAGCGGCGAGAGCGGGTATCCGCGCCCGCTCGCCAACTCCGAGGCTTCGGACGGGGGTCTCTGCGCGACGAACCCGTGCGACCCGTCGTGCCAGTCGTTCGAGGAGACGCCGGACGGGGGGCCCATCGACCTCTCGGGGACCGGCATCACGTACACGTGGTCGGTCGGGGACATCAACGAGCTGCCCGAGTCCGTGGCGCGGCAGGGCACGCACCAGCCCTGCACGACCAGCGAGGATTGCCAGTTCGACCAGTACTGCGAGCACCCCGCGCAGAGCGCGTGCGCCCACAGCCCGTGCGACACCGGCGGCCCGCTCCTGACGACCTGCAGCGGCTGCATCGCGAAGGTCTGCGACGCTCGGCCGAGCTGCTGCATCCAGCCGACGATACCGGCCGACTGTGGACATGACGCCTGCCAGACCGGCACCGCGACCCACATGACCACGACCTGCGGCGACGCGTGCATCCAGAACATCTGCGCGACAAACCCGCTCTGCTGCGAGATCCACCCCATGAGCTCGTCGGACTGCGTGACGCTCATCGGAATGGGCAGCACCTTGATGACCGGCGGCAGGTGCCGTCCGCCCACGTCCGGGGTATGCCCCCCGCCGACCACCCTCTCGCCCGAAGGCGCGTGCGTGCCGAACTGGAACGCCTCGTGCAGGACCCTCGTCGCGACCCGGTGCGCCCCCAAGACGTGCACCACGCCGACCAACTCGTGGGACGCGACGTGCGTCGCCCTGGCCGAGCAGGAGTGCGGCGCCGCGTGCGGCACCGAGCCAGGCGTGCAACAGGGCCTCTGCAAGTCCTACCTGCCGAACCAGACGAACCCCGCGTGCAGCGGCGTGGATCTCACGGTCGGCGTGCCCTGCGGCGGGACGATCCCGGTCTGCAACCGCGGCACCATGCCGGCGCCCGCGGGCATCGCGATTCACCGCTATCCCGCGGGCGCGGGCCAGCTCCCCTCCTCGGCCCCGAGCCGCGTGCTGAACTCCTGCAGCCCGACCGGCGGGACCCTCGCCTGCACGACCGCGCAGCCGATCGCCCCGGGCGAGTGCATCAGCGTGGCCGGCTGCACGGGCGTCGCCGACGGCATGGAGCTCATCGTCAACCCGCCGGGCCCGGGGCAGATCGCCGAGTGCCAGTGCGGCAACAACGGCAGCATCTATCAGTCGGCCATGTGCGAGTCGCCGGGCTGCATCGCCACGGCCAGCGTCTCGATGATCAGGCCGGCCACCCTGTTCGTGGCGCTCGACCGGTCGACTTCCATGGTGGTGAACTCGTCGGGAGACAGCGTGAGCGCCTCCCGATGGAACCCGGCGCGTGCCGCCCTCCTGGCGTTCTTCGAGGATCCGGCGTCGGCGGGGCTCGGCGTCGCGCTCCGGTTCTGGCCGCACAACAACCCCGGCCCGTGCAACGACGTCGGCGGCGTCTGCACGGAGGAGTCCGTCAAGGACTGCAACCGACCGATCGTACCCTTCGATGGCACGGCGGCCCGGAGGCTGACCGCGGACCCCAGGCCGATGGATCAGCAGGAGCTCGCGCTCTACAACGCGCTCTACATGCCCAGCCCCGGCACTGGCGGCGATACCCCCATGTACCCGGCGCTGGACGGCGCCACGAACTGGGCGATCACCTACAAGAACGCCCACCCCGAGGAGGAGGTCGCGGTCGTGTTCGTGACCGACGGCATCCCGTCGGACTGCAACACCGTCCCGAACCACATCGCGAACCTGGCGCGCAATGCCTACGAGAACCACGGCGTCCGCGTGCACGCGGTGGGCTTCGGTAACTCGAACGCGGAGATCATCAACCTCATCGCCACGCGAGGCGGCGGGCGGGCGTTCAACCTCACCGCCGGCATGGGGCTGTCGACGACCCTCCGCGACGCGCTCGTCTCGATCCGCGGCGAGGCGCTCGCCTGCGACGTGACGGTCCCCCTCGCCGGCGCGTCGGATCCCGCCTCGGTGTCGGTCGTCCACGTGAACAGCGCCGGCACCGAGACCGTGCTCACGCCGCGGGCCGACCTCGCCAGCTGCGGCCAGGGCTGGTACTTCGCCGACGCGACACACACGAGCGTCAAGCTCTGCCCGCAGACGTGCACCGCCCTCCGCGACAGCCCGGGGAAGGTCCGCGCGACCGTCCCGTGCGTGACCACGAGCCTCACGCCCATGACCACGAGCTGGGAGCGCTATCACGGCGTCTGCCCGCCGGGGACCAAGACCCAGTGGGGGTTCCTCCGGTACAGGACGGCGACGCCGGGCGACTCGAGCGTCGAGTTCTTCGTGCGCGCGGCCGACGACCCCGCCGAGCTCGACGGGGCCACGGTGCGGCTCGCCGCCACCGCCCACGCGGTGCCCACCGACACGCGGATCTGCGATGAGGACTCGACGCCGCCGTGCGCGATCAACCTCTTCGACGTGCTGCAAGAGCTGCCGGACGCCCGGACCGAGTACCTCGAGATTCAGATGAGGCTCAACCCGACGAGCACGGGCGGCGGCGGTGTTCAGGTGCAGGACTGGGAGATCACGTATTCATGTCCGGATTCCGAATGAGCCGCCGCATCGCGGCGATCGCCCTGCTCTCCGCCGCGGCCGTCGCCGCGGCGTGCGGCGCAGACGACGACAACCGGCCGAGGCCGCAGTCTCCCTCCGGCGGCGCCGGGGCCGCCGGCGGTGCGGGCGGCGGCGGCGACGGCGGCCGCGGCGGCGCGGGCGGCGGCGCCTGCGGCGACGGCGTCGCCGAGCTGGACGAGGCGTGCGACGGGGCCGATCTCGGGGGCGCCACGTGCGAGAGCCTCGGCTTCGACGGCGGCGTGCTCCGGTGCAGCCCCGAGTGCACCGCCGACACGTCGGGCTGCACGGGCGTCGAGGCGTGCCAGGACGGCCGCGACAACGACGGCGACGGCAGCGCCGACTGCGGCGATCCGGAGTGCGAGGCGGCGTGCGCGGACCTGTGCGCCGCCCCGGTGGCGCTCTCGGATCCCGCGTCCGTCACCGGCGATACGAGCGGCCACGCGGCGGTCGAGGGCGGGTGTGCGGCGGGGGCCCCGGGCGTCGCCTACACGTTCACCGCGACCACCACCGGGTTCCTCGACGTGGTGCTGACCCCGAAGACCGACGCCGCGCTCCTGGCCGTGCTGCGCGGCGACTGCGATGACGCCGGGACGGAGCTCGCGTGCGGCGGCGCCAGCGCCGGCACGGGCATCGAGAACCGGCTCACCGTCCCCGTCCGCGAGGGCGACGCGTTCCACGTGATCGTCGGGAGCGCGAGCGCGGAGCTGGCGGGCGCGTTCGCGCTCGGCGTGAGGAGCCGCGTGACCGCCTGCGGCGACCGCATCCAGGATCCGGCCGAGGAGTGCGACGACGGCAACGACGAGCCGGGCGACGGGTGCAGCGACGAGTGCCGGATCGAGGCTACCGAGGTCGAGCCGAACGGCACCATCGCCACGGCCAACCCCTACGAGGAGCCGTTCTTCGCCATCATCGATCCGCCCGAGGACAAGGACGTCGTACGCGTCACCGTGCCGACCGGGCCCACGGCGCTCGTCGTGGAGACCGGCGACATCACGAGCTCCGACTGCCTCGACGGCCGGCTCGACACCATCGTCGAGATCCTGGACGAGAGCGGCGCGCTGATCGTGCAGCGCGACCTCGGGGGCGTCGGCCACTGCGCCCGCGCCGTCGCGCCGGCGCTCCCGGCGGGCGACTACTACGTCCGCGTCACGGCGCGCGTCGGCCCCGAGCAGCGGGCTCCGTACGGGCTCCTCGTGACGCTCGTCCCCGAGGTCTGCGGGGACGGGGACACGACCGCCGGCGAGCAGTGCGACGACGGCAACACGACCGCCGGCGACGGGTGCAGCGCCGCCTGCCGCTTCGAGCTCGACGAGACGGAGCCGAACGACGCGCCGGCGCAGGCCAACGCCCACGCCGCGCCGTGGCTCGCGGAGATCTCGCCGGCAGGCGACGTCGACGTTGTCGCCGTGAACGTGCCCGGGCCGAGCTCGACCTTGATCGCGACCGTCAGCGACAACGGCACCGAGGCGTGCGCGACGAACCGGCTCGACAGCTACGTCGAGATCCTCGGCGGCGACGGGACCGACGTGCTCGCCTCGGACGACGACTCGGGGGTCGGCTACTGCTCCTCCGCGTCGGCCACCGACCTGCCCGCGGGCACCTATCGCGTGCGGGTCAGGGCCTCGGACCTCGTCCCCGACGCGACCTTCTTCTATCGACTGAATGTCACGATCCTCTAGCCCGGCCGGCGGAGGGAGCCGGACCGCGGCCCCGTCCGCCGGCGCCGAGGGGGAGGCTCCGTCCGGCGGCGCCGCCCGGGAGCCTGCACCGCCGCCCGACCCATCGAGGACGCTCTACCGCGCCGACCTGTCCGATCCGCGCCAGCGCGCCGCCCAGCCGCGCGAGATCGTGCGTGGTCGCGCCGCGCGCCGCGCCGAGTCGACGTCCGACGTCACCCGCTTCCGGGGCGTGCTGCCGGCCGCGCTGGCGGGCGCCGTCGCGACCGGCGCGGCGGCGCTGCTCTTCCCGCCGCCCGGGGGGCACGCGGCGCCGGGGCCGCTCTCGCTGCCCCATGCACGCGCGCAGCTCGCGTGCGCGTCGTGCCACGCCGAGGAGGCGACCGCGGGGCCGCGGGGGGCTGCGGAAGCCGCGCCGCGGGGGGCTGCGGAAGCTGCGCCGCGGGGGGCTGCGGAAGCTGCGCCGCGGGGAGCTGCGGAAGCCGCGCCGCGGGGGTCCGCGGCGGGCGCGCGCCTGGACCGGGCCTGCATCGGGTGCCACGGCGACCACGGGTCCACCCGCGCGAGCCACGGGCAGCTGCTCGCGAGCGGCGCGATGAGCTGCGCCACGTGCCACCCCATCCACCGCGGCGACCAGGGCGTCGTGTTCGACCCCGCGGGGCCGCCGGTGCGCTTCGCGCCGGGCGCCGAGGTGGAGCTCCCGAGGGCGGCCTTCCGCCCGAGCCAGCCGGCCACGGTCGCGATCGTCGCCGCCGGGAGCTGCGCGCCGTGCCACGACCTCCGCGCGCCGCGCGACCCGATCGCGCGCTGCCTGGTCGAGGCGCAGGCGCCGCTCGGCGACGCCCGGCCGATCGCCTGCTTCGACGAGCACCGCCCTGCCCTCCCCGACGACGCCGCGACCGGCCGCGCCGGCCGCGGCGGAGGCGGCGGCGTCTGCCGCGGCCAGCACACCGAGGACCGCGCCCTCGCCTGGGAGGCCGCGCGCGACGCCGCCGCGGCCATGCCGGTCGTGCGGGGCGCGGCCGGCGCCGCCCCCGGGGGCGCGCTCCCGCACGGGCGCGCGCTGCTCTGGATGGGCGCCGGCCTCGCGGCCGCCGGCCTCGCGTTCGCGGGCGCCCGCGGCGGCCATGCGCTGCGCGCGCGGCGCTCGCGGCGGCCTTCGCGCGACGCCGAGGCGGCCGAGGCGATGCTGCGCCCCGCGGCGCGCGTGCGCCTGCCCCGGATCGACACGACCACCTGCCTCGGCTGCTACGCGTGCGTCGACGCGTGCCCGTACGACGTGCTCGCGGTCGAGCGGTACGTCGCGGTCGTGGCCCGCCCCGAGGCGTGCTGCGGCCTCACCCTGTGCGAGCAGCGCTGCCCCAACGGGTCGCTCACCATCGAGGGCGGCGCGCCGATCGAGGGCCGCCCGCGCCTCGGCGACGACCTCGGGAGCCTCGACGTGCCGGGCCTGTACCTCGCCGGCGACGTCACCGGGCTCCCCCTCATCAAGAACGCCATCCACCAGGGCGCCTTCGCGGCGGAGCGCATCGCGGAGGACCTGCGGAAGGCCGGCGACCGCGGCCCGGGGCTCGATCTGATCATCGTCGGCGCGGGGCCCGCCGGGATCAGCGCCGCGCTGCGCGCCAAGGAGCTCGGCCTCTCGTTCGAGGTGATCGAGCAGGGCAGCGTGGCGCAGAGCATCCAGAGCTTCCCGCGCGGCAAGCTGGTCTTCGATCAGCCGCTCGACCTGCCCGTGACCGGCAAGCTGTGGCTGAAGGAGTCGACCAAGGAGGAGCTCCTCGCCCACTGGCTCCGCATCGTGCGGAAGGAGCGGCTCCCCATCGCGCAGGAGACCCGGATGGTGTCGGTGGCGCGCTTCGGCGGCGGCGCGGGCGCAGCCGCCGAGGCCCCGGCCGGCTTCGCCGTCGTCACCGAGCCGCGCGACGGCGGGCCGCGCACCGAGCGCCGGGCGCGGCGCGTGCTGCTCGCCCTCGGCCAGCGCGGATCGCCCCGCCGGCTTCCGTTCGAGCTGTCCGCCGAGGTGGAGGGCCGGGTGTACTACCACCTCGCCGACGCGCGGAGCCTCGCGGGCCAGCGGGTGCTGATCGTCGGGCTCGGCGACGTGGCCATGGAGGCCGCCATCGCGCTGTCCCGCCAGCCGGCCACCGAGGTCACCGTCGTCTACCGCGGCGGCGGGTTCCGGCGCGGAAAGACGCGGAACATCGAGGAGATGCGCCGCCTTCTCGCCGCGTCCCGCCTCTCGCTCCGGTTCGAGACCGACGTCGCCGCGCTGGCCGCGGATCCGCGCGGCGCGCTCGCGGCGACCCTCGCGTCGCCGTCAGGGGCAGAGGCGCACCCGTGCGACGCCGTGCTCGTCCTGATCGGGAGCATCCCGCCCTGGAGCGCCCTCCGCGCCGCCGGTGTCCGGCCGACCGTGGAGCCGTCAGATCGTTCGGCGCCCGGCGACGTCGAAGGGACAACGCCTGCGGGCCCTCCGCCGTGAGCCCGACGGAAGCCGACGAGGCCGACGGAAGCCGACGGAAGCCGACGTAAGATCGAGGGGCGCAGGCCGTTCTCTGGAGGAGCCATGAAGCCGACCCACGTCGCCCTGTTCTCCGCCCTCGGCATGATGTTCACGAGCCTCTCGGTCTACTCGCTCGTCCCCTCGGGCGCCGCCGTAGAGGCCGCCGAGGTGACCGCCGAGCCGCCCCCCGTCGTCCCGGAGGTGACGGGCGGCGCCGTGGCCGCGGTCGATCCGAGCCGCTTCGCCACCGGCTCCAGGCTGATGCTGGAGGGGCGCGTCGGCCACGCCCGCCTCCCCCGCTCGGCGCGGGAGACGTTCCTGATGTTCGAGGTCCGCAGCGACGACGCGCCCGCGAGGGCGCAGGCGCAGGCGAACCTCTCGCTGGTCATCGATCGCTCCGGCTCGATGAAGGGCACCCGCCTCGCCAACGCCGTCCAGGCGGCGACGACCGCCGTCGGCCGCATGAACGACGGCGACGTGGTGTCGGTCGTCGCCTTCGACACGAGGACGACCGTGGTCGTGCCGCCCACGACCGTCGGGCCGGACACGCGCGGCCGCATCCTCGCGGGCGTCCGCGGCATCTCGCTCGGCGGCGACACCTGCATCTCGTGCGGCATCGAGGAGGGCCTGTCGCTGCTCGCCCAGGCCGGCGGCGGGGTGAGCCGGATGCTCGTCCTCAGCGACGGCGACGCCAACCACGGCGTGCGCGATCTCCCCGGCTTCCGCGCGATCGCGCAGCGGGCGCGCGATCGCGGCGTGAGCATCACGACCATCGGGGTCGACGTCGACTACAACGAGAAGATCCTGTCGGCGATCGCGCTCGACTCGAACGGCCGGCACTACTTCGTCGAGAACGACGCCGCGCTCGCGCGCATCTTCGAGGCGGAGGCGGAGCAGCTCACCGCCTCCGTGGCGAACGGCGCGGAGCTCGCGATCGCGCTCGCGCCCGGCGTCACGCTCGATCGGGTCTTCGATCGCTCGTTCCGGCGGGCCGGCGACCAGGTGATCGTGCCGCTCGGCGCGTTCGCGGCGGGGGAGGTGAAGACGGTGCTGCTCAAGGTGCGCCTCGGCGGCCTCGGCGACGACGCGCGCGGCGCGTCCCCGATCGCCGACGTCGGCCTCACGTACCGGGATCTCGTCGCGAAGACCGACGCCCGGTGCGAGGGCAAGCTCGGCGTCGCGATCGCGGACCGCGACGCCGACGCTAGCGAGCTCGACGCGCTCGTCGCGGGGCGCGTGCAGCGCAGCGAGACGGCGGCGACGCTGAAGCAGGCCAACTTCCTGTTCGAGCAGGGGCGGCTCGACGAGGCGCGCAGCAAGCTCGACGCGCAGCAGCGGTCGCTGCGGAGCGCGGCCGACAAGGCGAAGCGCGCCGCGCCGGCGGGCCGCGCGAAGGACGTGGCGTCCGACTTCGAGAGCCAGATCGCGGCGCTGGAGCGGGCCGATTCGAGCTTCGGCGCGCCGCCGTCGTTCGCGACGCCGCCCCCGGCCGCCCCCGCGAAGCCGGGCGGCTTCGCGCAGGCCCCGGCGGCGGCCCCGGCGGCGGCGCGGCCGGCCCCGGCGCAGTCCCGCGAGGGCAAGGCCGCCGTCCGCCGTAACGAGGCGGACGCCTTCGATCTCGCCCGCTGACGCGCGGGCCGGGGCGGCGCGCGCTCCCGCGGCGGCGCGCGCTCCCGCGGCGACGCGCCGCGCGCCGCGGCCGGGACGTTGACACGGGTCGGGCTTTCGGGTTTTGACTCCGGGCGGTGGGCGTTCGACCTAGGGCGAGCCGTCCGGGGAACCGACGGACGGGTGGCGACGGCGCGCAGGGCTCGCCCCCGCGGGAGCCCCCGTCGTCGACCCGGAAGACGACCCCCGCGCGGCGGGGCCGCGGCGCGGGGCAGCGCGCGCCGGCGTCGCGGCGCCCGGCGCGGCCCTGGCCGAGGCGCGGGCGGGCGCTGCTCCTCGGGCTCGCGGGCGCGCTCGCGGTGGCGGGCGCGGCGCTGCTCGCGCTGGTGATCGGCTTCGGGCGCACGAGGGCCCCGGACCGGGGGCGCGTCGTGGAGATCAACTGGCCGGAGGGGCTCGACGCGGGCGAGGCGGCCTCGCTGCTCGCGGCCGAGGGGCTCGTGGAGAGCGAGCGCGCGATGGCGCTCTACCTCGGCGCGACGGGCGGCACCGAGGCGTTCGTGCCGGGCCCGCACCTGCTCTTCGAGGGCGCGACGCCGCGGGAGCTGCGGCAGCTGCTCACGCGCGCGGAGGGGCGCCCCACGGCGAAGGTGACGATCCCCGAGGGGTGGAACCGCTTCGACATCGCGGCCCGGCTGGAGAAGCTGCGCGTCGCCGGCAGGAAGACGTTCCTCGCCGCGACCGCGGACGGCGCGTTCCTGGACGCGCTCGGCATCGAGCGCGGCGGCGCGGTGGGGGCGGAGAGCGCGGAGGGGTACCTCTTCCCGGCGACCTACGAGTTCCCGCTCGACACGGACGCGCGCGAGGTGGCGAAGCGCCTCGTCGCCGAGGCCGACCGGCGCTGGAGCGCGCTCGCGGCAGAGAGCAAGGACGGGCTCGCCGCGCTGCAGGCGACGCTCGGCTGGGGTCGCCGCGAGGTGCTGACGCTCGCGTCGATCGTCGAGAAGGAGGCGGTCGTCGCGGAGGAGCGGCCGCTCATCGCGAGCGTGTTCCTGAACCGGCTCCTCGACCCGACGTTCCGCTCGCGGCGGCTCCAGTCCGACGCGACGGCGCTCTACGGCTGCGTGGCCTGGCCCGAGGAGGCGCCGTCGTGCGCCGAGTGGGGCGGCAAGCCCACGCCCGCGGTGGTGCGGGATCCGAAGAACCGCTACAGCACCTACGCGTACCCGGGGCTGCCGCCGGGGCCGATCGCCAACCCGGGGGGGCCGTCGATCGCGGCCGTGCTCGCGCCGGCGGCGACGAAGTACCTGTACTTCGTGGCGGCGGGCGGGGGGCGCCACCGGTTCAGCGAGAGCCTGGACGACCACAACGACGCGGTGAGGAAGCGGCGCGAGGCGACGGCGCAGTAGGGCGGGGTGTGGGGGCGCTCGCAGGAGCGCGGCGCCATGGCGGGTCCACCTGGGCGCGCGCTGCGGGCGCCGGTGCCGACACGAAGGCTTCCCGCGCGCGCCCGAGACCTTCCCGCGCGCTCCGGAAGCTTCGCGCGCGCTCCCGAGACCTTCCCGCGCGCTCCGGAGCACGAGGTTTCGCGTACTTAGCGGCGTCCACCGCGTCCCCGGGGCCGTCCAGCGCGCGCCGGGGGACGAATTTCCTGGGAAATTCGACCCTCGGCTCCGCGCGCGAAGCTTCCGGACCGCGCGCGAAGCCTTCCGGACCGCGCCGGAAGCCTTCGATCCAGCGACGGAACCGCTCGCGCGCGCGATGGAGGTCCCCAGCCCACGAACGGGCCCTCCACCCGCCCGCCCCGGCCCTCCACCCGCCCGCCCGATCGCTCCGGCGGCGCTCCGATCTTCCGCGCGCCGTCCGCTTCCTGCATCAGCGCGAGCCGCAGTAGATTCGCGCGCCATCATGCGCCGTCCCGCCCCGCTCTTCCTCGCGCTCTCCGCTCCCCTCGCCCTCGCCGCAGCAGGCTGCTCGTCCGGCGCCACGCCCCCGGCCGAGCGCCACGCCGCGCCGCAGGCGGAGGCGCTCGCGACCGCGCCGGCGAGCGCCGCGCCGCCGCCGACCGATCCGCCCGCGATCGCGGCCGCCTCCGCGAGCGCCGCCACCCCTGCCCCCGCGGCCTCCGCGCCCGCCGCCCCCACCGCCAGCGCCGGAGCCTCCGCCGCGGCCGAACCGGCGGCGCCCGCCGCGGCCCCGGCCGACGCCGGGCCGCTCCCGAAGGTGAAGGTCGCGAACATCGGCATGCACATCGGCGGCGGGCCGCACGACGACTTCACCAAGGAGCCGATCAAGCGCTCGGTCGCGCCGCACTTCGACGACTTCCGACGCTGCTTCGCGCTCGCGGAGGACCCGACCAAGGGCGGCGACTTCGGGATCGACCTGCGCATCGAGAAGGACGGCGGCAAGGCCGAGGTGCGCAAGCCGCGCACGGCGCTCAAGGGCGAGGCGTTCACGAAATGCGTGGTCGGCGTCTTCGAGCGGATCGACTTCCTCAAGCCGAGGCGAGGCCCCACCGTGGTGAGCTACTCGCTGCGGTTCACGCCATGAGCGGACCGCACCTCACCCGCGGTGCCCGAGGTCCGGCAGCGACTTCGCCAGCGACCCGCGCGACGCCTCCACGGCCGTCTCGCCGGCGCGGTCGAGCGCGTACTTGAAGAGGATCGGGCCGAACACCTCGTTCAGCGCCACGCACCCGATGACGAGCGCGCGGAAGCCGGCGCCCAGGCTCGGGAACGCGCGCTCGATCGTCAGGCTGATGCCCAGCGTGAGCCCGGCCTGCGAGATCAGCCCGCACCACGCCCACTTCCGCAGCACCGGCGGGTCGTCCGCGAGCCGGTTGCCGATGCGGCTCGCCACCCAGGTCACGAAGGCGCGCGACGCGCCGAAGAGCAGCGCGACCGGCCACATCAGCTTGAGCAGCGGCAGATCGAGGTGCGCGCCCGCCGTCGCGAAGAACAGCACGAACACCACGCTCGCGGCGTCCTCGACCGCGTGCACCAGCTTCTCCCCCTGCTTCGACAGGTTCGCGACGACGAACCCGGCGACCACGAACACGAGCAGCGCGTCGAAGCGGAGGTAACGCAGCACCTCCGTGGCCCCGAAGCCGAGCGCCACGAACACCAGGATGAGCTGCCGGCCGATGAGCCGCATGTACGCCGCCAGCGCGAGCCCGAGGGTCGTGCCGATCGAGATGCTCCCGAGGATCTCGCGGCCGAGCAGCTCGATCTCGTGCATCGACATCGTCGTGCCCGGCTCGATCAGCGGCCGCACCGTGGAGAGCGCGACCGCCGTGACGACGATGACGATGATGTCCGACGTCATCACGAACGCGAGCGTGTTCATCGCCACGGGCCCCGTCGCGCGCGTCTGCGAGAGGATGCCGAGCACGGCCGAGGGGCTGCGGGTGACCGCGATCACGCCCCAGAGGACCGCCACGCCGAACGCCGCGGCGATCGGGAGGTCGGCCGCGAACGGGACGAGCGAGCGCGCGGCGAAGAAGACGCCGGTCATCGCCACGAACACGAGGACCGTCTGCACGAGGTTGTGCAAGAGGAGGCTCCTCAGGCTCTTCTTGACCATCTCGAGCCGGAGCTCCGCCCCGCCGGCGAGCGCGATGAGCGCCAGCGCGAGCGCGTTGACCCGCGAGATCTCCTCGACGGCGTGGTGATCGACGAGCTTGAGGACGTGCGGCCCCGCGACGATGCCCGCGAGGATGTAGCCGGAGAGGTGCGGCAAGCGGAGCGGCTCGACGAGCTCGCTCGCGAGCGTGCCCGCGAGCAGGAGGAAGCCGATCGAGGCGATGGTGCCCGCCGGGCCGTTGTCGTGCGGGACCGCGCGCGTCGTCGCGTAGAGCACGCCGAACAGGATCACCAGCGCGACCGCGTGCGTGAGGTGGTTCAGCGGGCCCTTGGGGGCCGAGCCGTGATGGCCGGAAGGAGGCGCGCCGTGCGGCTCGGGGGCGGCGGCGGGCCCAGCCGGGCCGGCGGGCGCGTCGGGCCCGGCGGGCGCGATGTCAGGGAGTGCTGCAGCGCTCACGGGGACACCTCCTACCCCTCGCCCCGCTCGGCCACCGGCGGCGGCGGGACATCGCCGTCGCCCGGCGCGGCGTCGCGCGCGGCGCGGCCCAGCCCGCGGCCGAAGAAGAGCGACTCCCGCTCGGGCGCGGCGAGCTCGCCGGCCTTGCGGAGCGTGGCGCGCAGCGCCTGCGGGCCGACGAGCTCGCCGAAGACGGCGGCGGCCGCCGCGGCGACGAGGACGGTGTGCCCGACCGGGCCCGGAAAACGCAGCGCGAAGGCGAGCCCGACGCTCATGGCGACGGCGCCCGACGAGAGCAGCCCGAGGCCGAGCCAGGGCGAGGCGTCGCGCGCGTCCGGCGACGCGACCCGGAAGACGAGGCCGGTCGCGAGCTTGCCGAGCACCCGCGCCGCCAGCGCGATCGCCACGATCCAGGGCAGGAACGGCGCCGCCTTCGGGTTCACCTGCGCGCCCGCGAGCAGGAGCGCCGGCAGGATGACCGGCCGCTCGGTCGGCGCGATCATCGCGACGATCTCCTCGCGGTGCCGGGAGAGCGCGGCGATGGTCACGCCCATCGCGAACGTCGCGAAGAGCGGCGACAGGCCGACCCGCGCGCTCGTGCCCATCGTGAGCAGCGACGTGCCGAGCAGCACGCCCCAGCTCTGGATCAGGCGGAAATCGCTGCCGAGGAGCACGACCGCGATGAGCCCGAGCACCACGCCGATGAGCGCCGTGACGATCGTCCACCCCCAGAACGGGAGCGGCCAGTGGCCCGTCGCCTGCGGGACGAGCGCGAACGCGCCGCCCATCATGAGCAGCGGCCCGAGGTCGTCGCAGTCGGCGATGTCGGCGATGAGATCCGAGAGCTTGCCGCTCGCGCTGTAGCGCTGCGTGACCCACAGCACGGCGTGCCGCGTCGTCTCGGCCGAGACGGCGCCGACGCCCGCCGCGAGCAGCACCCGGTCGCCGCTCTCCAGCGACGGCGCGCCGCGCGCCGCCGCGAACCACACCGCGGCGGCCACCGCCGAGCCGGTGAGCAGGCTCATCAGCACGCCGAGCGCCATGCGCGACGGGCGGACGCGGCGGTTGCCGACGAAGCCGAAATCGAGGCCGACCACGACCGCGAGCCAGCCGAGCGCGACGCCCGCCACGGGCTCGAACGCGGCGAGCGACGAGGGCTCGAGCAGCCCGAGCGCCGAGGGCCCGAGCACGAAGCCGAGCACCACGTACTCGGCGCCCGAGGGGAGGCCGATGCCCCGCAGCACGCGGCCGCCGACGAGCGAGCTGCCGAGGTACGACAGCACGAGCAGCCCCATCAGGAGCCAGATGGCGTTCACGAGGCCGCGCCCCGATCCGGCGGCGCGCGGCGCGGCGCGCCGCCGGAGGACGCCGGCGCGCGCCCGAGCGGGATGCCGGCGGCGACGAGCGCCTGCGCCACGGCGGCGAGCCAGCGGCTGCGCACGTCGTCGCCGTCGCACGCCATCGTGGCCCGGAAGTGCGCGCCCCCCTCGTCGATCGCGACGAGCGCGGCGCGGGCGCGGCTGCCGAGGCTCGATCCGGTCTTGAGGAGCAGCTCCCGCACCCGGTCGAGATCCGCGGAGGGGTCGACGCTGATCTCGACGGCCACGAGCGGGGGGCGGCCGCGGACGCGCGTCGGGTGGAACAGGCTGAGCAGGTGGGGCACGCGCACGACGCACCCGTCCTCGTCCTCGAGGCGCGCCTCGAGCAGCGTCAGCTCGCGGACCCGCCCGGACCGGCCGCCCACGTCGGCGACGTCGCCGACGCGCAGGCGCCGCCCGTAGATGACCGAGAGGCCGACGGCCGCCGAGGCGATGAGCGGCGTGCTGGCGAGCCCGGCCGACGCGAGCACCACGAAGCCGACCCGCGTGAGCGCCCCCTCGTCGGTGCCGGTGATGAGCGGCGCCGCGAGCAGCAGCGCGGCCACGAGGATGCCGAAGCGGACGAGGACCCCGGTCGCGACCGCGAGCTCCGAGGGGAGCCACCCGAGCGACGTCTCGCCCCGGCTGACGCTCCCGAAGAACAGCCCCACGAAGCGGATGAGGACGATGACCGCGAGCGTCGCGAGGATCGCGAGCACGAGC
The DNA here is from genome assembly GCF_051526825.1 of Sorangium sp. So ce185. Lineage (NCBI taxonomy): Bacteria > Pseudomonadati > Myxococcota > Polyangiales > Polyangiaceae > Sorangium > Sorangium sp. So ce185. The sequence continues at coordinate 7,201,746 of NZ_CP150316.1, forward strand.
ACGGGGACGCTCCGCGCGATGCGCCCCATGAGCTCCGACATCGGCGCGAGCACGAAGCCGGTGAGCTTCTGGCTGTAGTTGCGCGTGGACTCGAACAGGGAGAGCGCGAAGAGGATCCAGATGTAGGCGATGCCCAGCCGGACGAGGATGCCGGCGGCGCCGAGCGCGACGGAGAGCGCGCCCTGGGACGCGGCGGGCCGGAGCATCTCGATGCCGCGGACGTGCAGCGCCGGGAGCCGCTCCGGGTGCTCGGCGACCCAGGCGCGCGCCCGCTCGACGAGCTCGCCGACCTTGCGGAGCAGGAGCAGCGCGATCAGCCCCGAGAAGACGAGCAGCGAGAAGGAGAACACGCTCGTGGCGAGGCGGCTCCGGCTGTGCTCCTTGGCGAGGACGTCGCGCACCGTGGCGGCGATCGCGGCGGCGTGGACGGAGACGGTGGTGGTGCCCGCCGCGACGGCGTCCTCGGGCCCGATGTGGATGAGCGGGCTCTCGCCGACGTAGATCACCGCGACGCCCGCCTGCTCGTCGACGCGGACCTCGGGGATCTGCTTCTCCTGGGCGGCGCGCTCCAGCACCTTCGCCGCCTCGCGGGCGCGCTCCGGGGGGGAGAGGCTGCCGCGGTGCACGCGGATGGCGAACACCGTGCGGCCGAGCAGCTCGACGCGCGCCTCGGGCTGCTCGACCGCCGGCGGCGGCTGGGGGTCGGGCGGGCGCGGCTCGGCCTGATCGGCGGCCGGCTGCGGCGGCGCGGGCGCCAGCACGACCTGCGCGGCCGCCGACCGGGGCGGCGCGGGCGACGGCGCGACGTGCACGATCGGCGGCTGCACGGGCGCCGGCGGCTGGGCCGCGGGCTGTGCCGGCGGCGTCACGGCGGCCTGCGCGGGCGGCGGATCGGCCGCGGGCTGCGCCGGCGCGGCGGCGAGCTGCGCGGCGGAGGGCGGCGCCGAGGAGGCCTGCACGGGCGCGGGCTGCGCCGACGGCGCGGACGCGGCCGGAGCGGCCGGCGTCGACGCGGGCGGCGCGACCGGCGGGGCCGAAGCCGGCGCAGGCGCGAGCTGCGCCGGCGGCGCGGACGCGGCCGGAGCGGCCGTGGCCCGCGCCGAGCGCGGCGCGGCCGAGGACGGCGCGGAGGTGGCCGGTGCGGGCGGCGGCGGCGCGGGCGCGCGCTGAGAAGGCGGAGCGGACGCGCCCTGCGGCGGCGCGGGCGCAGGCTGCGCGAGGTGCGCGGGCGCAGGCTGCGCGAGCGCGCCCTGCGCCGCGTCGGCGAACGCTGGGCCGGCGAGAGGGACGAGGCCGGCGAGCGCGGCCAGAAGCGCGGGGAACAGCCGCTGCACGCCGGCACTTTCGACCGGAGGCGGTGCGCCGGTCAAGGCAGGACAGCGCCGAGGCCGCTCGCGGGAACCAACGGGCGCCCGCGCCAGCGCGGCGGTCGAGGCCGCAGGCCGCTCCGACGATCGCCCCGTCCGCGCCCGCCCGATGACGGTTCGCCTTGCCGCCGACGCGGGGCGCTGGCAGGGCGCCCGCGTGGCAAGGACCAAGAAATCCGTGGCCCCGTCGCTGCTCGTCGGCGACATCGGAGGCACGAACACCCGGCTCGCGCTCTACGACGCCTCCGGCGACAGGCCGCTCTCCGAGGCGGTCTTCCGCAGCCGCGAGCACGCGAGCTTCGAGGAGATCGCCCTCCCGTTCCTCGTCCGCAGCGACGCGCCCCACCCCGCCGTCGCGGTGCTCGGCGTCGCCGGCCCCATCAAGGACCACGTCGCCACCATCACGAACCTGCCCTGGCGCCTCGCGGAGCGCGACCTGTCGCGCCGGCTCAAGATCGCGCGCGTCGTGCTCGCGAACGACCTGGTGGTCGGCGCCCGGGGCTGCCTGCACATCCCCCGCTCCTCGATCGCGCCGCTCACCGAGCGCCGCCCGCGGCCGAAGGAGAGCAACATGGCCGTCATCGCCGCCGGCACCGGCCTCGGCGAGGCCCGGCTCGTCTGGGACGGCGCCCGCCACCTGACGCTCCCGACCGAGGGCGGCCACGCCGACTTCGCCCCGCGCTCCGCCGTCGAGGTCGAGCTGTGGCAGTTCCTCGCCGAGCGCCACCCGGATCACGTGAGCTACGAGCGGGTCCTCTCGGGCGACGGGCTCGGCGCCCTCTTCGATTTCTTCGCCGCCCGCGCCGCCCGCGTGCCCCGCGCGATCGAGCGCCGCCTCGCCGAGGGCGACCGCAACGCGGCGATCTCCGAGCTCGGGCTCGCGCGCGCGTTCCGGCCCGCCGCGCGCGCGGTCGACCTGTTCGCCGAGATCTACGGCGCCGAGGCGGGCAACCTCGCCCTGCGCGAGCTCGCGCTCGGCGGGGTCTTCGTCCTCGGCAACATCGCGAGGAACCTCGTCACCGCGCGGCGCGAGCTGTTCATGAAGTCCTTCCTGAAGAAGGGCCGCCTCACGCCGCTCCTCGAGGGGGTGCCCGTCGCCGTGGTCACCGATCCCCTCGTCGGCGTCCGCGGCGCGCTCGCCCTCGCGAGGGAGCTCATCGCGCGCGGCGACGACGACGGCGCGCCCCGACGCCGCGCGCCGTCCCGCAGGTCCTGAGCGCGGCGGGGGGGGGCGCCTCACCGCGCGCCCGCGTCCTCCGCCCCGCCCGCGCCCCGGTGGTGGCCCAATTGCCCCGGCGTGATCCACATGAAGGCGGGAAGATCATTCATCTTTTCTTCCCGCCTCCCCGCCTTCATGTTCAAATCCGGTCACCACCCGCGCCCCCGGGCGCCGGGATCTCGAAGACGAAGCGCGCGCCGCCGCGCGCCCCGGCCTCGACCCAGATCGAGCCCCCGTGCAGCGCGACGATCCGCCGCGCAATGTACAGGCCGAGGCCGGCCCGGCCTGCGCGGCCGCCCCGCCGCTGGAAGCGCTCGAACACCGCGGCGCGCTCCTCGGGCGCGATGCCGGGCCCCCCGTCCTCGACCGAGCAGCGCACGCGCGCGCCCTGCGCCTCGAGCGCGATGAGGACCTCGGCCCCCCGCGGCGAGTGCCGGATCGCGTTCTCGACGAGGTTCAGGACGACCTGGTAGAGCCGCCGGGCGTCGCCGTCCACGAGCGCGGCGCCCGCGGCCGCGCGGCGGAGCTGCACCCCCGCGTCGGCCGCGATGAGGGCCACCGTGTCGACCACCTCGGCGACCACGTCGCCCAGGGAGAACCGCTGCGGCTCGATCCGCAGCTCCCCCGCGTCGGCGAGCGCGGCGTCGAGGATGTCCGAGATGAGCGACGTCATCCGGTCGACGTTGCGGAGCAGCCGCCCCGCGATCGTCGCGCGCTGCGCCGCCGTCGGAGGGGTCTCGGCGTGCTCGATGAGCGAGCCCTGGAGCCGGATGGCGTGCAGCGAGGCCTTCAGGTCGTGCGACACGATCGACAGGAGCTCGTCGCGGTGGCGCCCGAGCTCCTCGAGCCCGGCGCGCGCCGCCTCGAGCTCGGCGCCCTTCGTCGCGAGCTCGCGGGCGATGTCCGCGAGCGCGGTCGTCAGCGTGATGGCAGCCTCCTTGATCCGGACCGCCTCGTCCAGCGCGGGAGCCCGCCCGAGCAGGATGCGCGATCCGTCCGCGGCCGGGACCACGAGGAAGCTCACCGGCTCCTGCCCCTCACCCTCGCGGCACACCTGGAGCTCCCACGCGGCGGGCGCCTCGTGGGCCAGCGCGGCCGCGAGCTTCTCGCGGCTCTCCTCGTGGAACAGCGACGCGACGTCCCTGCCCGGCGCGGCGCCGCCGAGCCGCCGCTCCACCGCCGCGCTGGCGTGGGTGATCTCGCCGCGCTGCACCACGAGCAGGAGGTCGTCCTCGCTCGCGAGGAGGGCGCCGAGGAGCGCCGCGGCGTCCGGCTGCGTCACCGCCATGCCCTCGCGACCTCCACCGCCCGCGAGGCCGACGCCGCGATCGCATCGGCCCCGAGCAGCCGAACCGCGTCGGGCAGCGCCGCGACGGCGCGGCCGCCGACGAGGATCTTCACGCCGGGCACGTCCTCGCGCGCGTTCTCGATGAGCGCGCGCGCCGCCGGCAGGTGCTCGCCGAGGGTGACCGACACGGCGAAGAGCTTCACCTCGCTCCGCCGGAGATCCTCGAGCCCGCGCGCGAGCGAGATCCCCCCGCTCGCGAACGTCGTCTGCCAGCCGTCGAGGGCGAGGAGATCGGCGACCATGCGCGCGCCGAACGCGTGGCGCTCGGGCTCGACGCAGCCGACCACCGCCCGCGGCCCCCCCGCCGGCCACCGGATCAGCGGGTAGATGGAGGCGACGGCGGTCTGCGCGACCGCCGTGGCGAGGTGCTCGTCCGCGACGCTGATCCGGTTCTCGTACCAGCGGCTCCCGACCTCCTCCATGGCCGGCACGACGATGCGCTCGTAGATGTAGCCGAGCCCGTTGCCGATCGCGGCGTGCAGCACGCTCCGCGCGGCGGCGTAGTTGCCAGTCAGGATCGCGGCGGCGAACAGGCGCGCCTCGGCGTCGTCGCCCTCGGCGATCCGCGGCTCTCGGCTTGCAGCTCCTCCCTCGCCCGACGGCATCTGCGCGCGTGTCGTGGCTTCTGGCGCAAGGAGCGATGGCGTCAAGCCTCGCGCCGCGCGGAATCGCCGCGGCCGCGCGCCAGCGCGTGTCGAGCTGCTGGCGGGCGGCCGCGGGCGCGCGGCGCGCGAGAGGACGCGGCCGCGCGCTCGCTACCCGGCCTGCGCCGCCGCCGCGTCGAGCAGCCAGACGAGCCGCCCGGCGCCGCCGCGCACGGCGCGCGCCGGCACCTCGTCGGCCGGACCCGTCCGCTTCGCCTGCGCCACGACCGCGCGCTTGCTCGCCCCGCCGGCGAGCAGGAGCTTCACCCGCGCCTCCCGGATCACCGGGGCCGTCAGCGTGAGCCGCGCCTCCAGCCCCTTGCCCGGCTGCGCCGGGATCGCGGCGACCAGGCGATCCTCGATGCCCACCGCCCCCGTCCCGGGGAAGAGCGACGCCGTGTGCGCGTCGTCGCCGATCCCCAGCGTCATCAGGTCGAACGCCACCGCCGACGCGACCCCGAAGCGCGCGCGCAGGAGCGCCTCGTAGCGCGCGGCGGCCCCGCCGAGATCGGCCGCCTCCCCCTCCATGCGGAAGAAGCGGTCCTCCGGGACGCGCGCCGCCGCGAGATCCCGGCGCGCGGCGCCGTAGTTCGAGCGGGGGTGGTCGGGCGCGACCGCGCGCTCGTCCACCCAGAACCACTCGGTCTGCGCCCACGGGAGCGACAGCGCCGCGAGCCGCTGGTACGAAGGAGACGGCGTGCCCCCGCCCGACAGCGCGATCCGCGCGACGCCGCGCGCCTCGATCGCCGCGGCGATCGCGCGCGCCATGAGCTCCGCCCCGAGGATCGCGAGCTCCGCCGCGTCCGCCGCGACGAGCGTCTCTTCACCACCGTTCATCTCGGTCCTCCTCCCGGCCTCGTCAGAGCGCGCTCCACGCGGCGGCGGCGAGCACCGCCTCGCGCAGCAGACGATCGCCCTCCAGCGAGTCGATCGTCTTCGTCAGCACCCACGTCTCGTCCCGGTAGCCGAGCGGGTGCAGGTGGTCGGCCGACCGCGCCCCCTCCATCGTCCACCGCGCCGTCGCGGGCGCCTTGTCGAGCCGCACGCACCCGAGCGCGAGCGGCTCGCCGCGCAGCGACGTGAAGAGGCGCACGCCGTCGATCCGGCGCTGCGCCTGCTCCCCGGCCGGCGGCCCGTCCACGAGCGCGATCTCGATCGGCGCGCCGTCCGCCGCGCGGGCGCGGCCCACGACCCCGGCGCCGGCGGGCTGCGCCGGCCCCCGCGACTCGAACGTCCAGCCGAGCCGCGACCCCATCCACCCGAGGAGCAGCGCCGCCGGATCCGGCTTCGCCCCCGCGCTGCGCGCGATCTCCACCCGCCGGATCGCGCGCGACGCCTCGGGCATGTCGTCGAAGAACCGCGCCACGAGCTCGCGGAACGAGAACGTCCGCACGAACGCCCGATCCGCGAGCGGCGCCTTCGTCCCGCGCGCCACCTCCGCGATCCGCTCGATGCACGTCTCGGCCGAGTCGAACACCAGCCGATCGCAGATCGGCGCGAGCGCGTCGCCGAGCACGTTCGGCGCGCCCGGCGCGAGCTCGACGATCACCGCCACGTCGGAGATCGTCAGCGCGCTCACCACCGACGCGACGCGCTCGGCGGCGGCCACCCCGAACGTGAGCTCCACGCGGTCGTAGCAGATCGGCACCTCCCCGGCGCGGCGGCACGTGGCCGACCAGTCGGCCTGCACGCTCAGCGGATCGAGCCGGTCGTCGAGCGTGATGAGCAGCGTCCGGCCCGCGTGCGTCTCGGCGAGCTCCTCGGCCTGCTCCTTCAGGCGCTCGACCTCGGCGCGGCTGCCCACCGCGACGAAGTTCATCGTCGACGCGCGCGTCTTCGGGGCCGGCTCCGGCCGCGACTCGTCGGGCGACGACCAGAACTCGGCGAGCTCCGACTCGACCCGCTTGATCACCTCGGCGATGCGCCCGGCGCTCACGGCCGCCTCCAGGACCGCTCCGGCGGCTTCCGCTCGCCGCACGCCCCGCGGGCGCCCTCGGACGGCTGGACCAGGGCGTCGGCCTCCTGCGGGCCCCACGTGCCCGCGGCGTAGCGCGCGATGGGCGCGTTCTGCGTCCGCCACCCCTCGAAGATCGGATCGACGAAGCCCCACTGCGCCTCGACCTCGTCGGCGCGCGTGAACAGCGTGGCGTCGCCGCGCAGCGCGTCGAGCAGGAGCCGCTCGTACGCCTCGGGCGTGCTCGAGCCGAACGCGGCGCCGTAGCGGAAATCCATGGTCACGCCGCGGATCGCGATGCCGCTGCCCGGGATCTTCGCCGCGAACCGGAGCGAGATGCCCTCGTCGGGCTGGAGGCGCATCACGAGCGCGTTCGGCTCCTCGGTGGCGCCGGGGGCGCCCTTGAACAGGCCGTGCGGCAGCGGCTTGAAGTGCAGCACCACCTCGGCCACCCGCTTCGCCAGCCGCTTGCCGGCGCGCAGGTAGAACGGCACCCCGCCCCAGCGCCAGCTGTCGAGGTGGAGCTTCATCGCGACGTAGGTCTCGGTCATCGAGTCCTTCGCCACGTCGGGCTCCTCGGTGTAGCCGGGCACCTTCTCGCCGCGCACGATGCCGGCGGCGTACTGGCCGCGCACGGTCGACGAAAGCGCGTCCGGCCCCTCGATCGGCCGGAGCGTCCGCAGCACCTTCACCTTCTCGTCGCGCACCGCGTCGGCGTCCCACGACGACGGCGGCTCCATCGCGACGAGCGTGAGCAGCTGGAGCGCGTGGTTCTGCACGATGTCCCGGGTGATGCCGACCTTCTCGTAGAACTTGCCGCGGCCCTCGACGCCGATCTCCTCGGCCACGGTGATCTGCACGTGGTCGACGTGCTGGCGCGACCAGAGCGGCTCGAAGATCGTGTTGCCGAACCGGAGGACGAGGAGGTTCTGGACCGTCTCCTTCCCGAGGTAGTGGTCGATCCGGTAGATCTGCGACTCCGCGAGGTGGGCGAGCAGATCGCGGTTGAGGGCGCGGGCGCTCTCCAGGTCCTCGCCGAACGGCTTCTCGACGACGACGTGCTGGAACGGCGCGTCCTTCTCGTGCGACGGCGGCGCGACGAGGTTCGCCGCGCGCAGGCCGCGCACGATGGGCGCGAACTGGTCGGGCGCGACGGCCAGGTAGAAGACCCGGTTTTTGCGGGTGCCGCGCTCGGCGTCGAGCCGCTCGAGCTCCGCGGCGAGCCGGGTGTACGTCTCGGCCTCGTCGAACGACCCCTGGACGTAGCTGATGCCCTTCTCGAGCTCGCTCCAGGACGCCTCCTCGAGCGGGCGCCGCGAGTACTTCCCGACCGCCTCGCGCATCTCCTGGGCGAAATCCGGTTTCGGACGCCGCGCCACGCCGACCACGGCGAAGCCGCCGGTCAGCAGGCGGCTGAGCGCCAGGTTGTAGACCGCGGGCAGCAGCTTGCGACGGGTCAGGTCGCCCGAGGCGCCAAAGATCACGAGCGCGGCCGGCGAGGCGGTTCGCTCCTCGGGCATTCCTTCGCGAAGCGGGTTCTTCTCGGCTTGGGTCATGGTGGATGAGCTCCGATCGGCGACGACGGGCACGATGCCCGCGCGCCTCCGCGGCGTAGGGTAGCTCCGATCGCGCCGGCGGAAGGCGGAACGACGCGCGGCCGCCACCGCGTCGACGGCTTCGCGCGGGCGTGCGGGCCGAGCGCGGGCGTGCTGGCCGAGCGCGGGCGTGCTTGGCCGAGCGCGGGCGTGCTGGCCGAGCGCGGGCGTGCTGGCCGAGCGCGCGGCATGCTGGCCGAGCGCGCGGCGGCGCCGAGCGTGTCCGCCGGCTCGCGGCGCCCTTCCATCCGATCGCGACCGGTACTAGGCTCCCCCGCGCGATGGCCGCGCCGGTGCTCCCGCGAATCCGCGTCCCCCACCCTCACGTGCGGTGCGATAGCCAGGTGCTCGCCGGCAGCCCGCACGTCGCCGGCTCGCGCGTCCCGGTGCGGCGGCTCTGGGCGTGGCACCGCGGCGGCGCGTCGGTCGAGACGCTGCTCAAGCGGTACCCGAACCTCGGGCCCGCGCGCGTGCTCGACGCGCTCGCGTTCGCCTACGACAACCAAGACCTCATCGAGGCCGACATCGCCCGGGAGCAGGCGCTCTTCGAGAAGAAGGGCGGGCCCACGGTCGGCGCGCGCCCGCTCGCGCAGCTCGACCTCCCCTTCGACGAAGGCGACGAGTGATCACGGCGAGGCGCGCGGCGCGCCCCGCTCCGCCGCACATCCCCGCTCGGCGCGCTCAGCTTGTTTCTTTACAGCCATCGTGACTTAGGGCAATAGGGCGCTCTATCTCTGCTGGGGCCCGGAGTGCGGGGCTGCTCGGCGTTGCGAGCGACGGCCGCGCGGGATCGCGGCTGTCCTGGCTTTCAAGGTCGCGGTCGTTGGTGTAGGGTCCGCGCCCCATGGGGTACCCGTCGAGGTGCCGGAGGGTTTCTGAGATGAGCGTCAATCGATGGAAGTTGGTTGCGATGCCCGTTGCCCTGCTCGGGCTGGCTTCGCCTCTCCTCATGAACTGTGGCGGCAAGGGGATCCCCGGCGCAGACAGCCTGCCGGGGCCCGCTGGTGACCTGGCGTCCGCCGCGGGCGGATGCGAGGAGCTGAAGAACGGCGGCATCGCCAACCTCAAGTTCGAGGGCGGCGCCGATGTCGAGGGCAAGATCAAGGGCTTCCTCGAGGCCGCTGCCTCGCTCGACAAGCTCACGGCGGACCTGGAGGCGGACCTCATCGCCTCGTGCGGCAAGCTCGGCAAGGATCTCGGCATGAGCGAAGCGGAGCTCAAGGCCGAGCCGAGCGGCGGCAAGGGCGCCGAGAAGGTCTGCAACGCGGTCTCCGCCAAGGTGAACGCCGCCGTGAAGGCGAACGCCGAGGCGAAGCTCGCGGTCCAGATCGAGCCCCCGAAGTGCTACGCCGACATCGAGGCCATGCAGAAGTGCCTCGGCGACTGCGGCTCGCCGGTGCAGCCCGGCAAGCTCGAGGCGAGCTGCGAGGGCGGCGAGATCAGCGGCAAGTGCGACGCCGAGTGCAAGGGCAAGTGCACCGTCGATGCCGGCGCGGCGTGCTCCGGCACCTGCAACGCGAGCTGCTCGGGCAAGTGCGAAGCCGGCTTCAAGGGCACCTGCGGCGGCAAGTGCGACGGCAAGTGCGACGGCAAGGACTCGAAGGGCGCGGCGTGCGCGGGCACCTGCGAGGGCAAGTGCGACGCCAAGGCCGAGGGCAGCTGCACCGGCACCTGCGACGGCTCCTGCTCGGGCTCCTGCGAGATCAAGGGCTCGGCCAAGTGCTCGGGCTCCTGCTCGGGCGGCTGCAGCGCGGAGATCAAGGAGCCGAAGTGCTCGGGCGAGTTCAAGCCCCCGAGCGTCGACCCGAGCTGCCAGGTGCAGTGCACTGCGAAGACCGCCGGCGAGGCGAAGTGCGACGCGCCGAACGTCCGCATCGTCGCGAACGGCAAGGTGAACGCCGACGCGCAGAAGCTCATCGCGGCGCTCCGCGCGTCGCTCCCGGCGATCGCCAAGGTCCAGCTCGGGACCGGCAAGAAGCTGGCGGCGGCCGTGTCCGGCGTCGGCAAGGCGGGCGTCGAGGTCAAGGACGCGGCGCTCAAGGCCGGCGGCAAGGCGGTCGCCTGCGTCGCGGCCGCGGTGGACGCGTCGGCCAGCGCGACGGCCTCGATCGACGTCAACATCAAGGCCAGCGCCAGCGTCAGCGGCTCGGCCAGCGGTTCGGCCAGCGGCGGGACCTGATCCCCGGAACGGCTTGAGTCCGGACGCGGCGGCGGTCACCCCCTCCCGGGGGTGCCGCCGCCGTCGTCATTTTCGGCCCCGACCCGAGGCCGACAGCGCAGTTCTGGATGCGGGCTCACGTTCCTTGTCGCCGCGCGGGGCGCGGACGTCCGGGCGAGCACCGGAATCGCCACCCGAACGAGACATGCACGTTTCCTGTCGAACCTGGCAAGACGCGGCAGGCCGTGAAGGCGCGGCGCGCCACGAGGCGGCAAGATGGCAAGATGGCTGCAAAAGTGGCCATTGCGCTCCGTCACGGCGCCGCGTCCGGAGTATCATGATGGTTCTGCGGGTGATGACGGGGTACTCGGAAGGGCAGGTACGATGGTCGGCGGTCCCTTGATCGAGCGCGGCGCCAGGATCGGCGAGTACACGATCGACGAGCCGCTCGGCGAGGGCGGCTTCGGCGCGGTGTTCCGCGGCCACGACGAGTCCGGGAACGTCGCCGCCATCAAGATCTTCAAGGAAGTGAGCGCCCAGAACGTCGGGCAGCTCTTCGCCCAGCAGAACGAGATCGAGGCGCTGCTCCGGCTGCGCCATCCGTCGCTGGTGAAGCTCTCGTCGTATGGCGTCCTCGACGGGATCGGCCTCTACCTCGCGATGGAGCTCGTGCAGGGCGAGACGCTCGACCGGTACCTCGCGCGGATGGGCCCGCTCGACACGATCGAGGCCCTGCGCATCGCGCGCCGCGTGGCCGAGGCGCTCGCCCACTGCCACGCGCTCAACGTGCTGCACCTCGACCTCAAGCCGAGCAACATCGTCCTCACCGATCCGTACGAGCCCCGGCTCAAGATCCTCGACTTCGGCCTGGCCACGCTCACGGTGAGCTTTCAGCCCGAGCACGCCCGCGTCAACGCGGGCACCATCGCCTACCTCGCGCCCGAGTGCCTGAAGCGGGGCGGGCTCGCGCGCCCGAGCCCCCGGATGGACCTCTACGCGGTCGGCGTCGTGCTCTACGAGCTGCTCGCCGGCCGCCTCCCGTTCGCGGACGGCACCGTCGACAGCGTCATCAACCAGAAGGTCTACGGCACCCTCGTGCCGCTCTCCACCGTGGCGCCCGAGACGCCGGCGCCGGTGGTGGCGCTCGTCGACGAGCTCATGCAGCGCGACCCCGCGCGCCGCTTCTCGAGCGCGGCCCGGCTCTGCGCGCGGCTCAAGGAGCTCTACTACGTCACGCTCCACGGGACCTCGCAGCCCCCGGCCGCCGACGCGGCCGAGCGCGAGCGCGACGCCGCCCCGCCCGAGGCCCTCGACGACGCGCCGTTCATGGGCCGCGAGCTGGAGCTCGGCCGGCTCGCCGAGCTCCTCCAGGACGCGGTGTGCGGCGAGCCGCGGCCGGCCGTGGTGGTCGGCGACACGGGCGTCGGCAAGAGCCGCCTCGTCGCCGAGCTGCTCCGGACCGTCGAGCAGACGGGCGCGGCCATCGTCGCCTACGGCCGGTGCCGCGAGCTCTCCGGGCTCGTCCCCTACTCCGCGATCCGCGAGGCGCTGACGCAGATCGCGCTCTGGCTGGAGCGGCACAATGACAGCCGCGCGGCGCGCATCCGCCGGCTGGTCAGCCTCGTGGTCGCCGACGACGCCGCCTTGCTCCAGGGGCTCGTCCCCGAGCTGATGCGCGCCGTCGGGCTCGCCGACCAGGGCGGCGCCATCGGCCCGGGCGGCACGCGCTGGATCGCCGATCTCCTGCTGCGGCTGCTCGGCGCGATCGCCGAGGAGATCCCCGTGGTCCTCGCGATCGAGGACGTCCACTGGGCCGACGAGGCGACGCAGGACGTGCTCCTCCGGATCTCGGACCAGCTCGGCGAGCGGCCGATCCTGCTGCTCGGCACGGCCCGTCCGCCGTTCCCCGGGCGCGGCTCGCCCGGCTCGACGCTGCCGCCGCCGGCCTCGGCCGGGCTGCGCGGCTCGCCCGGCTCGTCGCCGATGACGCCGCGCTCGGCGGGGTGGCTCGCCTGGAAGGGCGTCGAGCGCCTCGACCTCGGCCCGCTCCCGCCCGACGCGAACCGGGCGCTGCTCTCCGCGCTCGGCCGCGGCGCCAGCGACGACCTCGTGCAGGAGCTCGTCCGCCGCGTCCCGCTGCTCGCCGCCGGCAACCCGCTCTTCAACATCCAGGTCGTCCGCAACATGGAGACCGAGGGCTTCCTGCAGCGCGGCCGCGGCGGCGCGCTCGAGATCTCCCGCGCCGACGCGCACTACCGCGCGCCCGCCTCGGTCTCGGACGTCCTCGCCCGCAGCATCGAGGCGCTCGATCCGACGACGGTCCAGGTCCTCGGCGTGGCCGCGCTCATCGGCCGCCAGTTCCTGCGCGACGATCTCGTCGAGCTCGGCCTCTTCGGCCCGGCGGCGGTCGACAGCGCCCTGCGCGACGCCGCCGCGCACCACATCTGCCTGAGCGAGGACGGGGGCCTCACGTCGTTCTCGCACGACGCGGCGCGCGAGCAGCTCGCCGCCCGCGTGCCGCCCGAGGATCGCGGCGAGGTCCACGGGCGCATCGCGCGGCGCATCGAGCTGCGCGGCGGCGATCCGGGGACGCTCGCGCACCACGTCGAGCGCGCCGGCGAGCTCGATCGCGCCGCGGAGACGTACCTGCTCGCGGCGAACGAGGCCGACCGCCTGCAGGACCCGCACGGCGCGAGCCGCCGGCTCAAGCAGGCGCTCGCGCTGCTCGAGCGGCTGCCGCTCGACCCGGCGCGCATCGAGCTGCGGGCCCGCTGCGCCCACGAGCTCGCGCGCGTCGCGTGCCTGCTCGGCAGCACGGCGGAGCCGCTGGATCTGCTCCGGCGCACGCAGGGCGCGCTGCCGGACACGCCGCTCGTCACGGCGGCGCTCTCCAGCGCGCTGTCGCGCGTGCACTACGTCCGGGGGGAGTTCGCCGACGCCGTGGCGCACAGCCGCAAGGCGCTCCAGGCGATCGGCGCGAGCCCCGAGCTCCGCCCGTACCAGTGCCTGCCCGCGAACATCCTCGGGCGCGCGCTGTGCGCGGCGGGCAAGGTGGGCCCGGCGACCGAGCCGCTGCGCCGCGGCTGCGAGCTCGCGGAGGCGGCGGGCGAGTACATCGAGCTGTGCCACTCGCGCGGCATCCTCTGCGTCGCCCTGAGCCAGGCGGGCTGCTACGCCGAGGCCGAGCAGAGCGCCGCCGACGCCGCGCGCCTGGCCGAGCGCCTGCGCGACCCCGTGCGGCTGCTCGGCACGTGGTTCTACTACGCGGTGCTCGCCGAGGGCCGGTTCGACTGGGATCTCGGGGTGCGGTCGACCGCGCAGCTCCTCTCGTACGCCGAGGAGCACGGCCTGAGCGGGCTCTACCTGTACGTCGGCACGATGTACGCGGGCCGGCACCAGTTCCACGTGGGCCACCTGGCGCGGGCGCGGGTGCTGATCGCCAACGCGTGCAACCTGAGCGGCGTGCTCGGCATCGGCATGGGGCGCGGCTGGGCCGAGGGGTACCTGGGCGACGTGCTCTTCGTGCAGGGCCAGCACCGCGAGGCGCTCTCCGCCTACGACCGGGCGATCGAGATCGGCTCGGCGGGTACGGGCGACGCCTACGCCGTGGGGCTCGGCCGGGTCGGCCGGGTGCACGCGTGCGCGCTCCTCGGCGGCGACGCCGGCGAGCTCCGGGCGTACGGCCGGGAGACGCTCGAGCTCATCCGCGCCTCGGGCAACCGGACGCAGCTCGTGACGGCGCTCGAGCGCTGCGCCGAGGCGTTCGACGCGCTGGGCGACGAGGCGGAGGCGCGCGACGTCCGCGCCGAGCGCGAGGTGCTCGTCGACGAGCTCGGCCTCGTCGAGCCGACGTTCTGGCCGCGGCCCCCGGTCGAGGCGGCGTTCCAGGGTCCCCCGCGGGCGTACTGGACGACCGACGCGCCGCGCGAGGTCCGGTCGTCCGCGCCGAGCAGCCTGGGCACGACGCAGATCGTCGGCGCGACGGTGGCGGAGCTCGCGGCGGCGGCGACGCTCGCGATCACGGAGGACGACCTCGGCGCGCGGACGCACGTGGCGATCCCGCGGCTGCGCCACGTGACGTTGCTCGAGACGCTCGCCTCGGTGGAGGGCTTCGTCCCGCGCTTCGACGGGCCGGAGGCCCCGCCGGTCGCGAAGTGACGGCCGGGGGGAGCGCCGCCGCGGCGCAGGGGGGCGCCGCCGCGGCGCCGGCCGGTCCGATCGAGGTCGCGCGCACGGCGCTCGCCCACGCCTGGGCGATGCTGTTCCTCGTCGTGCTGCTCCCGGTCGGCCTGCTCTGCTTCCCCTTCGATCCGCGGCAGCGGATGCACGATCGCCTGTCGGTCGTGTGGGCGGCCGGGGCGCTCTGGCTCGTCGGCGTGCGCGTCGAGGCCGAGGGGGCCGAGCACGTGCGGCCGGGCGAGCGCTACGTAATCGCGGCGAACCACCAGAGCACGCTCGACATCCTCGCGCTCCTCGTGGTGCTGCAGGCGCGCGCGCCGTTCCGCTTCCTGGCGAAGCGGGCGCTGTTCCGGGTGCCGGTGCTCGGCTGGGGCATGCGCCTCTACGGCCACACGCCGGTCGACCGGGGGCGGGCCCGCGGCGCCGTGGCGGATCTCGGCGCGGCGCAGCGCAACCTGATGCGGCGGTGGTCGACGGTGTTCTTCCCCGAGGGCACGCGGAGCGCGACCGGCCGGCTCTTGCCGTTCCGGCCGGGCGCCTTCCGGGTCGCCGCGGCGGCGGGCGCGCGCGTGCTGCCGGTGACCCTCGTGGGCGCGGGCGCGCTCCAGCCGAAGGGCCGCTACGCCGCCGCGCCCGGCGTCGTGCGGGTCGTCGTGCACCCGCCGCTCGATCCGCCCGGGCCGTCGCTCGAGGAGCTCCGCGCCTCGATGGAGGCGTGCCGGGCCGCGGTGGCGTCGGCGCTGCCAGAGGCGGTCCGGGAGGGGGGCGCGGTGGGGAGCGGGTGAGCCGGGGGGGAGGCTCACGCCTCCGAGCTGGGCACAGGCTGCCCTCGCGCACGGGCTGTACGCCGCACCTGGGATGTCGTCGTGCGGCGGGGCGCGACGAGGAGCGCGCGGGGAGGATCAGCGACGGAGCCGCGCGAGCTCCCCGACGGTTCACGGTCGCGCCGCGCGGCTCACACCGACGTCGAGCGGGCGAACGAGCGCGATCGGCACCCCGAGCTCATCAAACCTTCCTGCAAAGCTGAAAGGCATCGACGGCGCGCCTCCGGAATCGACGCATCCATGGCTCGCCGACGTGAGCCTGCTCGAATTGCTCGCGGCATGTGAGCCTGAACGCGCGAGCGGGCGAGGACCGGCGAAGGCGCGCCATCCCGATGCGTTATCCATTCATGCGAGGGGCCGCCCTCCACAGCTTGCGAGGAGGTGAGAGCTCCGATCGCGCCGCTCTTAAGCGTCCACTTTCGTGGACACGTGTCCACGCGCCTGGACGCCCCGAGCGAGCCCGAGCGAGCCCGAGCGAGCCCGAGCGAGCCCGAGCGAGCCCGAGCGAGAAGGACGGCCGCAGACGAGCATCAGAAGATGCGTAACCATAACGGAGCGCGGTGAAGGCTCTCTTGCGCGACAAGGCCAAGCTCCGGTACGTTGTCCGACCATGAGCGTCTCTTACCCGAGCCATGTCAGCGAGGGCACGCCGCCGACGTGGAAAGGGGATGTCCCGCCGTACGGTCAACCGTCGGCGAGCGCGGACGAGGCGGTCAGGGCCAGGGGGCCGCTCGGCGAAGGCGAGCTCGCGGATTACCTGGAGGAGTGTCGCAGGCTCACCCTCGAGGAGATCCGACGCATCGTTCCCGACGGCTCACCTCACGGGTCGAGCCTCTACGAGCTCATGCTCGAATACCCGCTGCGCTCGGCCAAGGCGCTGAGGCCGGCGATCTGCATCGCCACGTGCCGCGCCCTCGGCGGGCGCCTCGAGCCGGCGCTGCCGTCCGCCGCGGTGCTCGAGCTCTACCACAACGCATTTTTGATCCACGACGACGTGGAGGACCGCTCCGAGAAGCGCCGCGACGAGCCGACGCTGTACGAGACCTGGGGCATGCCGATTGCTGTGAACGTCGGCGACGCCATGCTCGCGCTCGCGCTCGCGCCGCTGCTCGACAACATGCGCCTCCTCGGGATGGGGAAGGCCCTCCGCATCCTGCAGGCCGTGGCGGTGATGGCCCGGGAATCGTCCGAAGGGCAGGCCACGGAGCTCATGTGGACGCGCGAGTGCACCTTCGACCAGCTCGATGACGATTACGAGGGCATGGTCGCGAAGAAAACGAGCTACTACAGCTTCGTGACGCCGATGACGATCGGCGCGGTGATCGCTGGCGCCGAGCCGGGCCAGATCGACGAGCTCGCTCGTTTCGCGAAGGTGCTCGGCGTGGCGTTCCAGATCCACGACGACGTGCTCAACCTCGATGCCGAGGAGGTGCGCTACGGAAAGGAGATCGGCGGTGACCTGTGGGAGGGCAAGCACACGCTCATCCTCCTTCACGCGCTGCGATCGGCGATGCCCGACGAACGCGAGCGAGCGCGCTCCATTCTTCGCAAGCCGAGGCCCAGGCGGAGCGCGTCGCACGCCGCCGAGGAGCTCGGCCGCATGGACGCGGCGCTGACGGAGCTCGCCGCGCGTGGCGAGCTGTCGCCTGCGGCGGAGGGGCGCCTGCGCACGTCGGTCGACGGGCTTCGCGCGTCCTTGACGCGCACGGAGAAGACGGCCGACGACGTGGCGTTTCTCCTCGACCTCATCCGGCGGCACCGCAGCGTGGAGCATGCGAGGAGGGTGGCCCTCGACAGGGCGCGCGAGGCGGCGTCGGCGCTCGCGGCCATCGGCGCGTGGCTCCGGCCCTCCGTTCATCGGAGCTTCCTGGAAGGCCTCGTCAGCTACGTCACTCAACGTGATCGGTGAAGATCGGAGCTAGGTGAATGGGAGAGAGACGCCACGGCAAGGCGACACGCGGCGGCCTGGATGACTCGAGCCGGATCCTGATCGGCGGCGTCGTGGAGGCCCTCGCGGGGATTCACCGCGCCAAGCAAGCGCAGAGAGAGGAGACGGAGCGACGCCCGCGCCGGGGCGCGCCCGACGAGGAGGCCCCCAGCGTAACCATCGACGACGACGCCACCGCCAGCAGCTTCTTCTTCGATTTGGCGAGGCTCCAGCTCCGCATGCTGGACGAGGCGCTCAAGCTCCAGCGCAGGCACGCGGACTTCCTGTTTCGGCGCTACCAGCGCACGAGGGCCCAGCCCGCCGCCGACGGCGGCGGCGGCGGCACAGGGCTCCTGGTCCTGAAGGGCGCGCTCCCGGCGGAGAGCAGCGCGGCGGCGGCGCACGACGCCTCCGCTGCGTTCGTGATCGAGAACCGCAGCGCCAGGAGCGTCCGCGTCGCGCTGCGCCTCCTCGAGCTGCGGAGCCGCGACGGTCGGCCCCCGTTCGTCCCCCGCGCGAGGTTCGAGCCAGGGTGCGCGCTCGATCTCGGGCCCGATCAGGAGCTGCCGGTGAAGCTGGTGCTCACGCTGGACAGGAGCCATTACAAGCCCGGCCACCGGTATCGTGGCAGCGTGGAGATCCTCATGTCGGGTCGAGCGCGGCAAACGCTCGCCGTCCGCGTCGACGTGGCTCACGAAGCCGGCCCCGAGGGCGGCGCCCGATGAGCGCCCCGGACGACGTCCCTGCCCCGCGCGTGGTGCTCCACGACCCGGAAGACGAGCTGGCCGTCGTGCTCCGGACAGCGCAGCAGCTGCTGCTCCGGTATCCAGCGGCGGCGCAGGCGCTGTTCAGGGCCTTCGCGGCGGAGGGCCGCGCGTTCGCGCAGACGCCAGAGGGGCAACGGTGGCGAGAGGAGCTCTCGGGCTCGGAGCTGATACGCCGCGGCCGCGTGGTGTGGGAGGTCGGCACGCTGAACCTGCTCGAGGAGGACGCCGACACCATGCTGCCCTCCAAGCTGCTCGACGCCATCGTCCACACCGCCGGCGTCGATGCCCTCGAGCCGCTGCTGTCTCGGCTCTTCGAGTCGGCGTGGGAGCGCGACGATGCTCGATGAGCATGGAGAAGAGTTCGACGAGCGCAACGCGTTCCTGCACCTCGCGCTCGGGCTGGTCTCCGCCTCGCGGCGGCTCGACGGCGTGCTCGCGCGTCATGGCCGGCGCCCGTCGAGCTCGCCCGGGGCCCCGCGGCTGCCGGAACCGGGAGACGAGCGCTTGCTCGATTTCGTCCTCGGCCTCATCAGCTTTCGCGAGAGCGTCCATCACGCGCTCCGCGCCGCGAAGCGAGGGCCGCGCGCGGCGCCCGGGCCGGCGCCCAGGGCGACGTTGCGAGGGCTCCTGCGATGAGCCTGTTCGACGTGGCCCGACCCGTCGAGGCGGGGGTGGTCCGCCAGGCGCTGCTCCGCGCTGACTACCTCCGCCGCTCGCCCGCGTCGGTGGGCGGGCCTGGCGGTCACAAGGAATGGCTGCACTTTTGCGTCTACGGCCCGCAGATCGACGTGCTCGTCAACTTCAGTCTCTGCGACGACGTCCGGACCGGCGCCGCGCCCTCCGCGGAGCTCGCGCGGGTGACGGTGCTGGTCCGAGGCGACGGCTGGGACGGGGACGTGGACCTCTATGCGCCCGCGGACGTCGCCGTGCGCGCCGGCCACATCGACGCGGCCTTCGGGCAGAGCACCGTGGTCTTCCGGGACGGCGAATACCACATCTCGGCGGCGCTCCGAGAGCGGCCCATCGCCGTGGATCTCCGGCTGCGCCCGGCGTCGATGCCCTCCTTGGCCAACAACGTCCAGCTCGATCCTGGCCCGCCGATCAACTGGCTCGTCGTCCCGCGCCTCTTCGCGAGCGGCACGGTCACGGTGGCCGGCAGGCAAACGCGGCTCGAGGGCGCGCCGGCCTATCATGACCACAACTGGGGGCATTTCTCGTGGGGTCGCGATTTCGCCTGGGAGTGGGGCTTCGGCCTGCCTCATGAGCCCGAGTGCCCCTGGAGCCTGGTCTTCGCCCGGCTGTCCGATCGCGCGCACACCCGCGCGTTCACGCAGGCGCTCTTCCTGTGGAAGGGCGCGCGCCAGCACCGCGTGCTCCGCGCCCAAGATCTCGAGATCCGGCACGAGGGCCACCTCCGCCCCGCGCGTATCCTCAAGCTCCCGCGGGTGATGGCGCTGCTCTCGCCCGATCTGTTGCCCGACGTCCCGCGCCGCCTGCACATCCAGGGCGAGGCCGACGGCGACTGGATGGAGTGCGTGTTCG
The DNA here is from genome assembly GCF_051526825.1 of Sorangium sp. So ce185. NCBI lineage: Bacteria > Pseudomonadati > Myxococcota > Polyangiales > Polyangiaceae > Sorangium > Sorangium sp. So ce185. Next base: position 7,221,270 of record NZ_CP150316.1, read on the forward strand.
AGTCCAGCGACTGCGCGCAGGTCATCATTCCCAACGATCAGGATCTCGGGGTCACCATCATCAACGAGGTCAGCGGCGCCGTGCGGCTATCGGGCCTGGTGCGCGGCGAGACCGTGTCCATGGAGGGACGTGCGATCTTCGAGTTCCTTGGCGCATGACGGCACGTTCGCGTCGTTCCTGGCCCGCTCGCTCGATCTGATCGAACGCGAGCTGCCGTGGGCGTACGAGGCGATGAGCCGCGCCCTCGCGCCGCGGGAGGTGCTGATCGAGGTCGACGGCGAGCGCGTGGGCGTGGCGTGCGCGCGCGGCGCGGTGCGGGTCGAGGGCGCGGCGCGCGCCCCGGCGGTGGAGTGCCGCACGACGCGCCGGGCCATCCTGGACCTCATCGACGCGCGCTCGACGCTCCTCGACGCGGTCGTGAGCGACGCGGTGTCGCTGCGGGGGAGCGTGGACGATCTGCTCGCGTTTCATGATGGCTTGATGATCTACCTCGGCGGGGCGGTCCGGAGCCCGTCGTTTCCGTGGCTTCTGAAGGAGTTCAGGATCGATGCATCAGCCCGAAAACAATGACGATCGAGGCGAGATGATGAACGAGGGGGGGCCTGTCGTGAACAGCGGCGCGCGGGGCGAGGAGGAGCGCCGCGTTCCACCCGGGGGAAGGCCGCTGCCGAGGGTCTGGGTCTTCGGCGCGGGGATCGCCGGGCTCACCGTGGCGCACGAGCTCGCGGAGCGAGGGTTCAAGGTGCACGTCGTGGAGCCCGCGGAGGACCCGCAGAATCCGGGCGAATGCGACGTCGGGGGTGTCGCGCGGACGCAGTGGGCTCAGTTCGACGCCGGCGACATGCCCTCGCTGTCATCGGGCAAGATGGCCCGCGCCGATCCGCTGTGCCCGACGATTCAGTGGGATGACGGGATGGTTACCTCAAACGAGAGGAGCGTCAACAGGCTCGTCGATACCATCTCGACCTATGACAAGGTTCCGCCTCTACAGCTCATCGGCTATGGTCACACCGCGCAGGATGGTGAGGCCTATGCCAGGAAATTGGAGGAGCACCTCCGCGGCAGGTTCAGTCCCCAGCGAATGCCGACCTTCGAGGTATCGGGCCAGAAGAGCTCGAAGGACCACGGCGAAGTCCATGTGAAAGTGCACTTCGAGCTGCTGCCGGGCGAGCACGGATTCCGTTTTTTTCCATCGTTCTACCAGCACGTATTCGACACGATGAAGCGCATCCCCGTCGTCACGAGCACGCAGGACTTTTCGGAGACGTTCCGGACCGTCCTCAATAACCTCGTCCCGACGAAGAGCTCCTACCTCGCGATGGCGGCGCGCGGCGACGAGCCCCCGCGCACGGTGGACTTCCCTCGCGAGGCGCCCATGGGGCTGAGCCCGCTGCTGAACACCCTGAAGGACTACGTATCGAAGCTCGGATATACCGCCGGCGACATCGCCCAGCTCGCGCTCAAGATCTTTAAATACATGACCTCTTGCCCGGAGCGTCGCGAGACCGAGTACGAGGACATCTCCTGGTGGGATTTCATCGAAGGCGATCGCCTCAGCCCCATCTGCCAGGATCACATGGACAAGGCGCCAGAGGTGCTCGGGGCCATGGTCGCGAGAAAGAGCGATGCTCGAACTCAAGGCAACTGTGTCACACAGCTCCTCCTCGACCCCATCCTGCGCCCGGAGCGCGTCGACGCCACGCTCGTCTCGCCGACCTCGTCTTCCTGGTTCAGGCACTGGCGAAAATACCTGCGTGATGCGCAAAGAGTCGAGTTTCACATCGGGCGGCTCAGCGACTTCACATACGACGACGTCAGCAAGCAGATCTTGCCCGTCATCTCTGGAGACGGTGCCGGTGAGCTCGACGCGGATTGCTACTTTGTCATCGCCGCGTCGCTTCCGGTCATGCTCCGTGGCAATCCGCGGACGCAGGGCGACGCCCCCTATGAGCCGGGCCTAGCACAGCGGTTCCTCGAGGTTCACAAGCAGCACGCCGATGATCTCCCCAAGGAGGTGCAGGACTTCGAGAAGCTCGCGGCGTGGGCGGAGGAGCTGAAAGACAAAGACTGGAACGATCCCGACCACATGCAAGACAACCCGCTCCAGCATCTCACGGGCATCCAGTTCTTTTTTCCGACGGACGTGATGGTCAGGGAAGGGCACACGCTCTACCTCGATTCGCCTTGGCGCCTCTCGTCGATCTCCCAACCGAGGTTCTGGCACCGACGCCGCGACATCACCGACGCGTACCGCGGCCTCCTCTCGGTGGACATCGGGAACGTGTACACGAAGGGCGGCCGGACGGACGGCGCGGGCGCAGGGCAACCTCAGGGCAAGACGATGTGGGAATCGACGCGGAACGAGATCGCCGAGGAGGTGTGGTCTCAGGTGGTCGCGACGCTCGACCCAGATGTCCGCGCCCCGAAGCCCACCTACTATCATATCGACGAATACCTCGAATTCGATCCGAAGACGGACAGACCGATCCGAAACGGAGCGCCGTATCTGGTCAATCGGCCCAGCGACTGGCGGCGGCGCCCCGGCACGCCGGGAGCGTACCAGGTGCAGTGTGGCCGGTGGATGCTCGCCGGCACCTACATGCAGACGTACACCCGGCTCACGACCATGGAGGCAGCCAACGAGTCCGGTCGCCACGCCGCGAACGCCATCCTGGATGACCTTCAGAGGAGAGAACCATCCCTCAGCTTCCCTTGCTGCGAGACATGGAACCCCGAGGAAGGCGAGCTACCCGACCTCGAATGGCTCAAGGAGCTCGACCGAAGGCTCTTCTATTACCCGGGGAGCGGAGACAAAGAGCCGGCGCACGGCCCCGCGCCCGAGGGCCGTTCCGGAAGGCTCCCCCACTTTGTCGATATTCTCGGCCTCGACGAGCTGCCCGAGGCGTTCCTGCGCGCCATCACGGAGGGCACGGGGAAAGGCGCGACGCTCTCCTCGATCATGTCGACGATCGCTTCTTCCTTGGGGCTACCGATCAGGTCGTGAGCACGGCTGCGCGCTCACGGGATTCGAGCCATGCGACAACGAACGCTGGAGTCGAGCCATGCCGAACGACGATGTAACGAGAGAATTCTTCGAGATAACCAACAATCTCCTGAACGCCGGGCACAGGATCCTGGTGCAGAAAGAAGACTACAAAACTCCTTCGATTCCCGCCATCTGGGGTATGACTCACGAACGCGGCGACGTTCGCCGGTCCAGGGTAGGTAGATTCGTTTTGGTAGAGCTATCAATGCCCGACAGAGCCGAGCCGGTGAAGTTGGAGCTCTTGACGCAAGAGCAGCGAAAGAATCTGGTGGACGCCCTGAAAAACCTCGCCCTGGAGAGCTGCAAACGAACGGGAGCTCCAGGCAACTGGATCGGCATCAAGGACGAACATGGCACAATTCCAACAAACACGTTCGTTATTCGACCCCTCACTCCCTTCGAGACCGAGTCTCGGGTAGTGGACGACGGTGTTCACGCGGGCAAGAGGCTCTTCATGATCAAGGCCGTCCGCTGGGTCGATGGCAACACAATCGCAGCGAACGGCCTCTAGCTCATGCCGAAATCTCCCGGCGCGAGCGCCTCCGCGAGGCGTACGACGTCGCACACGCCCGCCTCGCGCAGGCGCGACTCGCCCTCGCTCGACGCGGCGGCGCCCTCCCCCGCGGGGGCGCGGCGGCCCATCTGGAGCCGCGCGACGTCGCGGTATAGCGCCATCCCGGCGCCGTCGAAGCCGCGCGCGGCCTCCGCGAGGAGCCGATCCGCGGCGGCCGGCTCGCCCCGGAGGCTCGCCGCGCCCGCGCGGATCAGCGCCGCGAACGGCGCGGCCGTGGGGAGCGCGTCGCGCTCGATCCGCTCGGCCTGGTCGAGGGCCTCCCGCACGAGGCGCCGCTCGCTCCACCGGCGATCCGGCGGCGCGGCGCGCGCCGCCCGGGCGCCGCGCAACGACGCCGCGGCCGCGAGCGCCGCCCGCGCGCGCAGGTGACGGAGCTCGACCCGCGGGCACTCCAGGCGCAGGAACTGCGCCGCCTCGAGGCTCGACCAGGCCTCGTTCACCCGCGCCCAGGCCCCCCACGGATCGCCGCAGTACAGGTCGGCCTGCGCGCTCGCGATCAGGTGCTGATAGCGCTGCATGTGGAAGCCCTCCTTCGGCCACGTCGCCTTGGCCTGGGCCGCGAGCGCATGGCAGCGCCCCGGCTGATCCAGGGCGAGCCAGAGGATCGCGTGCTGCCCGAGGCGGCAGCTGTTCAGCGCGAACAGGTCGTCCCGCACCTCGGCCGAGCTCAACGCGACGGGCAGCCGCGCGGCGAGATCGCGGAGCCGCCCCATCAGCGCCAGCGCGGAGAGCGCATAGACCTCCGTCGTCGCGAGCTCCCAGGCGACCCCGCGGCAATGCTCGCGGTAAATGGCCGCGGCGTCGTCGCAGAAGCGCGCGGCGTCCGCCCACCGCGCGCCCAGCCACGCGGACGTGCCCTCGGCCATCTTCGCCCACGCGCGGTCGTACGGGTCCTGAGTCTCCTCGGCGAGCGCCCTCACGATGCCGAGCAGCCGGCGGCTCCGCGCCCGGAAAAAGCGGCCGCCGACGCTCGCGCAGCACGTGGCCTCGTACCCCAGGGCCCGCACGATGCGCGAGCGATCGCCCCAGGCCAGGGCGTCGCGCAGGTGCACGACGCTGAGCGCGTCGGCGTAGGTGTGATGCATCATCGACAGGCTCGTGCTCGCGGCCCAGAGCGCGTCGAGCCGCGCCGCCTTGGCCGCGGGGGTCTGCCCGGCGCTCCGCCGCTCGAAGCCGAGCCCGCGGAGCATCAGGCGCCCGCGCCCCGCCAGGGCAGACAGCATGGCCCGGCGAGGAGACGCCGGCAGCTCCGCGCCCACCTCGCCCAGCACGGCGCGCATCATCGCCATCCCCTCGTCGTTGTGGCCGCTGCGCAGGAAGTGCTCCGCCGCGCGCCGCCGGAGCACGAGCCTGCGGACGCCGTCCGCGGGCGCCTCCTCGGCGAGCGCGCTGGCCGCCGCCCGGAAGCTCGCCGCCGCGTCCGCGTCCCGCCCGGCGTTCGTGAGCGCCTCGGCCAGTCGCTCGTGCAGCGTCCACCGCGGCAGCGCGTCGGCGCCGAGGTCGATCGCCTTTCTGTAGAGCTCCGCCGACCTGTCGAACGCCAGCGCCGCGGCGGCGCGGTCGGCCGCGGCGACCGCGAAGCGAGCCGCCTCGCGCGCGTCGCCGGCGCCGAGGTAGTACCGGAACAGCGCCTCGGGATCCGCGGCCGGGCTCTCGCGCAGCGCCTCCGCGAGGTCGCGGTGACACCGCCGGCGCCGCTCCGGCGTGAGGTGCGCGAGCAGGACCTCACGAATGCGGTCGTGGTAGATCTCGACGCCGGGGCGCCCGTCGACCTCCGTGGTGCGAAGCAGGCACGCCTGGCCGAGCCGGAGCGCGTCAGGCCGCCCGCTCTCGCCCAGGCCCGCGACCTTGAGCGCGAAGCTGCGATCGATGGGGCCGCCCGCCGTGGAGACGACCTCGAGGAGGCGGCGCTCCTCGGCGCGGAGCCGCTCGATGCGGGCCTGGATCACGAGCGAGAGGCGGCTCCCGTCGACCGCGGCGGCCGCTTCGCCGTGCGGCAGACCCGCGGCGTGGCGCGCGAGCTCCCCGATGAAGAACGGCGACCCGGCGGACTCTGCGGCGATGCTCGCCACGAGCTCGTCGTCCGCGCCGCGGCGCCCGAGCACGGTCGTCGCGAGCGCGCGGGCCGGCGCCTCGCCGAGCGGCGCGAGGCGAAGCACGTGCGACGCTCGATCGGGGAGCGCGGCGGCCGCGCGGTCCAGCTCGCGGAGCGTCGGGCCTGGCTCGAGCCCCTCGCGGCGGAGGCCGACGAGGAAGAGCAGCGGCGCGGCGACGCCGAGCAGCAACGCGCGGAGGAGCTGGACGCTGTCCGCGTCGCCCCACTGCATGTCGTCGATCCAGAGCGCGACCGGCCGCTCGCTGGCGACCGCGGCGAGCAGCTCTCCGAGCCCCTGGAAGGCGCGCCGGCGCAGCTCTTGCGGATCTTGCGGATCGTGCGCCTGCTCGTCCTCCGTGGCCTTCGCGAACGCCTCCACGCCCGACAGCACCGGAAACACGCGCAGGAGCTCGGCCGTGGTCCGGGGAGCGAGCGCCGTGGCGCGATCGGGCGAGAGCTCCACGAGCCAGCGGCTCAGGGCGTCCACGACGCCGTCGAACGCCTTGTAAGGAACGGACTCCTGCGGGTGGCAGCGGCCCCGGAGCACGAGCGCGCGGCGCTCGCCCTCCAGCTCGTGGGCGAAGCGCCGCACGAGCGCCGTCTTGCCGATGCCCGACGGCCCCTCGACCCGTACCAGCACGGGCGAGCCGCCGTCCAGCCGATCGAGCGCGGAGCGCAGCGTCGAGAGCTCCTCCTCTCGACCGATGAGGGGCGCCTCGCGGGCGAGGGTGGAGACATCCTCGTCGACGACCGGCGCCCCCAGGCCTCGCAAGACGCCGAGGACGTCCTTGCCCGTGGCGCGCTTGCGCGGGTCGGGGTGCAGCATCGCCATCACCAGCTCGTCGAGCGAAGGTGGCACCTCGTCGAACAGCGCCGCGGGGCGGGGCGCGCGGGTGTGCGCCTTGGCGAAGACGATGTCGGAGAGCTCGCCGCGGAAGGGCAGCTCGCCGGTCAATGCCTGGTAGAGGACGACCCCCACCCCGTACCAGTCCGCCGCAGGCGAGAGCGGCGCCCCCCACGCCTGTTCGGGCGCCATGTACTCGAGCGTCCCGACCAGCGCGCCGGCGTCGTCCTGGCGCTGGCCCTCCCCGGTGATCGCGGTCGCGAGCCCGAAATCGAGCAGCACCAGACGACCGCTGGAGGTGACCCGCACATTGGAGGGCTTGATATCGCGGTGCAGCTTGCCGGCCCGGTGCAGGAACGAGACGGCGCGAACGAGCTGCGAGAGCGCGTCGGCGAGCCGGTCGAGCCACGGTCCGCGAGGCGCGGGCGCGGGGCCGACGTCGCGGCGACGGTGGCCGCGCACGTGCGCGACGAAATCGTGGCCGTCGAGCAGCTCCATCGTGAAGAAGGCCTGCTGGCCGTCGACGAACAGCTCGTAGAGCTCGATGAGGTTCGGGTGGGTGATGCCCGAGAGGGAGCGGAACTCCTCCTTCAGCGCGACGAGCTCCGACGCATCGAGCGTCGGCAGCGTCTTCAGCGCGACGTCGCGCCCGATCTCGACGTCGAACACGCGATAGACGACGCCCATCCCGCCGCGCCCGAGCAGGGAGCGAGGCAGGAAGCGCGCGGTGCCGAGGAACGGCCGGAGCTCGCGCGCGTCGGCGGTGCTCCGTACGCCCGAACCGCTCGTCGTCGGCGCCGTGCCCTCCGGCGAGAACGAGGCGCCGACGGCAGCTCGGGTCGTGGTCACGATCCGTTCTTCTACCACACCTCACGAGGCGCGATCCCGCGGGAGCGCACGGCCGCGCCCCGAGCGCTCACGGGCCGTTCCTGGCCAGCCGGAAGGACTTAATCAGGTTGTAGACATGGGATCGGGTGAGATCGAGCCGATTCGCCGCCTCGGTGATGTTCCAGCCGGTCTCGAGCAATACTTGCGTCAAGAGCTCCGCCTGGAACCGGCGCGTCGCGTCCTGGAAGGTGGGCGCCGCGCCCGAGGAGCGGCCCGCGGCGGCGCCGTCGGGGAACAGGTGCTCCCGCTCGATCTGGGCCACGCCCTCGCCGGCTGCGCGGATCGCGGCCGCCTCGACCGCGTGCCCGAGCTGCCGCACGTTGCCAGGCCACTCGGCCGTCTCCGCCGCCCGCAGCGCGCCGCGAGACAGGGAGAGCTGCGCCAGCCGATGGACCTCGGAAGCACGGGCGCAGAAATGGCCGCAGAGCTCCGGGATGTCCTCCCGGCGCTCGAAGAGCGCGGGCACGCGAATGGGGAGGACCTGCAAGCGGTAGAGCAGATCCTCGCGGAACTCGCGGCGAGCGACGGCCGCCACGAGGTCGGCGTTGGTCGCGGCGATCACCCGCACGTTGGCCTTCACGGGTCGCGAGCCCCCGAGAGGGTAGTATTCCTTCGATTGGAGGAGCTGAAGCAGCTTGACCTGCGCGGAGAGCTGGAGCTCCCCCACCTCGTCGAGGAAGAGCGTGCCTCCCTCCGCCGCGGCGACCTTCCCTTCGACCTTCCGCGAGGCGGTGGAGTGGGCGCCGGGCAGCGCGCCGAAGAGCTCGCTCTCGAGCAGCGCTTCGGGCAGCGCTGCGCAGTTCAGCTCCACGAACGGCGCCCCGCTGCGCGGGCTGTTCGCGTGGATCAGCCGCGCCAGCTGCGTCTTGCCGGTGCCCGAAGGCCCGGTGAGCAGCACCCCGACGTCGAGCGGCGCGGCCAGCGAGACCTGGTGAAGCACCTTGGCGATCGCCGCGCTCCTCCCGACGAAGCCGTCGAGGCGCAGGAGCTTGCGGAAGGGCTGTGTGGGATCGAGCTCGTTGCGGCGCCGAAGGCGGATGAGCAGCCGGTCGGCGAGCGCCGAGAGGTGCCGCGCGAAGACCTCGGCGTGCTGGCGATCCTCCTCGGAAAACGGCCCTGGCTCCGTGCGGTCCTGGAGGTAGACGACGCCGAAGGGGGGATCGAGCCCGATGGGCGCGCAGAGCACGGCCTCGAGGCGGTTCCGGCGCACGCTGCTGCGCTCTCTGAAGCGCGGGTCCTCCCGCGCGGAGGCGGTGACGATCGTCTCTCCCGTGGCGATCGCCGCGGCGATGACGCCGCGCGAGAAGGAGGCGCGGATGACCTCCACGTCCTCGTCGGTGCACCCGCGGGCGATCCAGAACCGCGGCGGCTTGTCGCCGCCGCTCTCGTCGCGCACCTCGAGATAGCCCCGCTGAGCGCCGGCGATGCCCACGAAGATCGCCAGCGCTTCATCGAGGAACGGCGCGATCTCCTCCTTCGTGCCGAGCTCGAGGAGCCGCCGGTAGAAGTCGCGCTCGCGCCGGATGCGATCCATCTCGAGACTCGAGGAAGATTCTGGACCCATGGGTGCAACTGCGGGAGTGTAGCCAAAGTCAGGGCTCCCGGGAAGACGCGCGTGGGTCGGGCTCAGGCCCGCCGCGCGTGGCTCACGGCGGCGGCGGGGGAGTGTCCACCCCGGTAGACCCCCAGTCCATCCGCCTGGACATGGAGGCCGGGCACCCGGCCCATCGTCGCTGCCAGGAGGGGCTTCGGGGACGCGGCGCCAGACGCTGGCATCCCCTTTGCAGACCCTTTGCAGATTGAAGCGGCGCGGCATCGCGCCACCCGGGCCATGCGTGTCGTCCGCGGACGTGGCGCGCACACCGGCATGCCTTCCAAGGAGACCCCGTGAAGAAGACTTTTCTCTTGCTCGCGGCGACCGCCGCCGCGACCGCTTGCGGCTCACCGCAGCGCAACGTGCGCTACACCGAGCATGACAACGCGGTTGCCATAACCTCATTCTCTACGCCGAACGACCTGAGGCTCGCGTTCCTCAGAAACAAGTCGGACGCGGTGTATTGCGCCGAGCCGATGCCGGACGTGGCGTTGAATTCAGACGCATCCGGGTCAGGCTCAGTCGCGGGGTCGCTGTCGGCCGCGCAGTCCGCCACGATGGCGGCGTCGCTGAGCGACGAGAACGAACGCCTGCGCGGCGAGCTCCGAAGAGCGCTCGACAAGTACGAGCGAGAGTCGAGCTCCAGCGGCGCATCGTCGACGTCGCGCAGCAATTCGAATTCGCTCGGTCAGTCCGCGTCTGGGAGCTTGAACCTGAACGCGGCAGCGAGGCTCGCGGTGAGCGTCGCCGAGCTCGGCGGCCGAACGCAGCAGGTGCTCCTCGCGCGCGAGTTTCTGTATCGCATCTGCGAAGCCCGCGCGAACAATTTCTTCGAGGGCGGGCAAGCTTATGTCGAGCTGCAAACGAACGCGCTCCGCCTGATCGAGTCGATCGCCGCGTCGCAGCAGAGATCCTCCGACGCCGAGCGCGCGCTCGCGAATGCGGAGCTGCTGAAGCAGGTGAACACCTATAATACGCAGCAGCAGACGCTGTGCGACGAGCGCTTCAAGACGTGCGAGGCCGCAGCCACCAAGGAGGATGAGAAGAAGGCGTGCGCTGCCGCGCGCAAGCAGTGCGTCGAAGCGATAAAGCCGCTGGAGGCGCCAGCGATGAGCGGTGATCCCAAAGCGGCGGCGGCAGGCTCACGCGGGTCGAACCTGCCCACTCCACAACCCACGAAATAGCCGACGCGAGATGGCCCGCTCGCGCCCCGCGGGCGCGAGCGGACGCTGCCCCGCGGGCGAGGGCCGGCCTCGAGCGCGGTCGACTCCTCGACGACCGGCGAGCTCACCGCCGTCCTCTCCGGAGGCGTCGGGCGCGACGCGCGCGCTCCGCGGCCGCTCACGCCCCGAGCGGTCAGTCGATCATCCGGAAGACGTACCGGACGTCGAACGTATTGCGGCCGGCGCCGTCCTCCGCGCGCGCGACGAGCTCCTGCTTGCCCTGTCCGGTGACCCAGTCGGGCGCCTCGCCCGAGGGCGGGACCACGCGCCACTTCGTCTGGCCAGGCGCGCCCTCGCCGTTCAGCTCGACGACGAACCGGTGCATGTCGAGGTACTCGTCGCTGTTGTTCTTCGCGACGTCGACGAGCAGCTCGACGACCGGCAGGATGCTCGTGCCCACGGCCACCCACGGCGACGAGGCCATACCGGCGGCCGCGATCGCCCCCTTGAGCACCTGCTGCCAGTTGTCCTTGAGCCACCCCTCGAGCCGGGCGCGCGACGCGGCCTGGTCGCCGTGCGACTCCTTCCACACCTTCAGCAGATACGCGAGCGTGCCGTTCGAGAAGGCGGCCCGGACCTTCGCCGTCGACCCGTCCGACTCCCAGTGATGGTAGTCGATGACGAACCGGGTCTTCTTGCCGCTCGCGAAGACGTCGTCAGGAAGGCCGAAGATGATCTGCGGATCGACCACCGTCCTCGCCTCTCTCTCCCTGAAGCTCACGCCGTCGTCCGGTCCGCCGCGCGTGCTGAAGCCGAGCCGCGACCAGCTCGAGACCGGCCTGTCGGCGATCGCGACGAGCGGGTCGATGTCGGCGAGGTGCCACGTCTGGTAGAGCTCGATGCTCCTGTTGAGCGGATCGAAGGGGTGATCCTGGATGTTGTGCGCCTTGATCCCGTGAATCGTGAAGTGCATGAACATGGCTTCTCCCTCGCTAGCGCGACGGGTACAGAGCTGGTGCGCCGCGCTGAACCGTTGACATCCCCCCTCCGGCCGGCGCCGGGCGATCCTTTGCCAGCATGGCAGCCGCAGAAGGGGGAGAGGCGAGCGGTCCGCCCCTCGTCCAGCGAGCTCAGCAATGGATGTGCCAGCACCGGAGCCGGCGCGGCGCGGGCGGCGCAGGTGGCGCCCTCGGGCGTGAGCTCCGCGCAGCGGGCGCCGCGCGGCGCCCTGGGTGTTCACTCCAATGGACAGCCGGTCCAGTGCAGTGGACCGTCACGCCGCGGCCATCGCTCGTCGGCCAGCGTGCGATGGCTCTCCAGGATGCGCGGTGGTCGACGTGGCTGGCCTTCGGGGCCGGCTGGACCGAGGTCGCCTGCGGTCATTCCCGGGCGCCCCGCCCATCGTCGCTGCGGAGACGAACGTGGGGAGGGATCCTGGAGGCTGGCATTCCCGTTGCACATCCTTTGCAGATGAGGACGGCGCGGTATGGCGCCATCCGGCCCATGCAGGTCGTCTGCGGACCGCGCGGACGGCGCCTCAGCTCTCCGGATCGGAAGCAGAGCGGCGGCGGGCCTCGCCCTGCTGCACCCTCGCCGACCGTGTCCAGCCGAGCCAGAAGGGACGCGTGGAGCCCCTGTTCAGGAGGTTTGTGATGAAGAGTCGAGCGCCGATGAGCGCGTGCAAGAACCGCTTTGTACTTTGCTGCTCCTCGATCCTGACAGCGATGCTGTCTCCCGGATGCTACGAGCCTTACGGCGACACCTGCGGCTCCGACAACGACTGCAAGGGGGACCGGGTGTGCGAGCTCGGTGAATGTGTCGAGCCAGGGGAGACCAGCGGGACAGGGCAGCTCGAGTGTGGAGCGGTCGACGTGGCGTGCAACTGCGGCAGCTTGCCCCCGGTGATCCAGGAAGGCACGGTCACGAACGCACCGGCCTGTGCCTCGGGCCAGCACGAGTTCCAGTCGTGTGGGCGCTCCTGCGGAGCGGGTGTCGCCTGGAGGACCGTCTGCCACTGCGGCGACGGGGGTGCCGGGAGCACCGGAGCCGGGAGCACCGGAGCCGGGGGCGAGGGACCGACGACGTGCGAAGGGAGGCCCGCCAACATCGCTCCTGTGAACGAGCCCCCGTTTTCATGCGGAGCGCCTGGACCTTCGACGCTGGGCATCATGGCCGACCTGAACATGATGTGGGAGAGCGAGGTTCAGGCGTGTGCGTGCGGCGTCGATCTGCCGAGCTGCGCGAACAACGCGCTGGCCCTCGACTACAGGCAGGGAGGCCGCGGGTACGTTTATTACGATCCATCGATACTCCAATGGTTCCTGGAGTCGACGGGCACGATGCTCGCGCCGGCGTGGTTCCTGGGGCACGAGGTGGGGCACAACATCCAGCAGGAGTTCGGCGCGATCTCGCCCGCGATGATCGCCAGAGAGCTGGGCGCGGACTGCTACTCGGGTTATTTCATCGGCTGGCTCCTCTGCAACGGGAGGGCCAACGATGCAGACGTGATGGGGACCCTCGCCGCCGCCTGCAAGGTTGCAGAAGGCACGGGGCACCCGTGGTTCGATATCAACACGCATGGGACTTGCCAGCAGCGGCAGCAGGCCATCAGCGCGGGCATCAACGCGTACCTCGGCGGCGTTCCTCCCGTTCAAGCGTGCACGTTCTGAGGATGCGCCCGCGGCCCCCCAGCGCGGCGCGGGCGCACGCCGGCTGCAGAGCGCGGGCGAGCAGCGCCGGGCCTCCGGTTATATCGTCGTTCTAGTCCCTCGCGCACCGGATGCCGAAGGTGTCATAAGGGTCTCCCGGGCCGAAGGCGACACGGGAGGAGTTTTTCAGGCGTTCTTCGAGGTCCCTCCAGCACCCGCCGCGGTGCACGCGCTTCGCACCGGCCGAGGCTCCAGCCACGCTGCCACAATCGTTGCATTCTTCCGGATATTCTGCCGCATCCACGTCCAGGACCCACTCACACATGCTGCCGGCCAGGTCCGCCTGGTGCCACCTCCCATCGCCCTTCGGTGACCTCGATCCAACGGGCAGTATGTCGTTGAACGCGCACTGCGGGGCAACGGCCCCGTCGCCAGCGCACCTGTACAACGCGAAGCTGCCGTCTATCACCTCTGAGGTTGCCGGATCCGACCACGGATACACCCGCTGTTCGGCTCCGGCGGCCGCCGCATACATCGACTCCATCTCGGTCGGCAATCGGCCCCCATCCCAGGCGCAGAATGCAAACGCCTGGTACCATGTGACACAGTTCATCGGCAAATTCTCATGGTCGCTGACCTCGTCAGTCCACGTCGGGAAACCCTCGTCCGGCCTGCAGTTCACCTTTTGCTTCAGCTCCGCCGCGTTCATAGGCAGCTCGCCGTCGAACTTCGGATCCCAGCCGCTCCCCGCGATGCGCGGATGCGCTCCCGCTCCCGCTGCGGGCTTGCTCCCCGGATACGCCTCCACGAATTTGCGGAACCGCCCCACCGTCACCTCGAACCGATCCAGCCGGAAATCGCTCACGGTGGCCGTAAACTCCGTGTTGTCGCTCCGCTTGAACGTTCCACCGCGCACCATCGCGCTTGCGCAGCAGCTCTCCTTTCCCGAAGGGCCGCATGCGGCAGGCAACCCGGCGCAGCTCAATCCAGTGTCCTCCTGCTCATACTCACCCCAGTCCACTCCGACGATCTGCGCGCAGCCACCCGATGCGCAAACCAGAAGCCCGACCAGGGCCGTCGCCGCTGACACCTTCACCGCCGTCGATCCAGCCATGGCGTACAGCGTCTCCCCCGCGCGCCCCCGTCGTCAAGCTCGCGCTCCTGCAGAGCTAGCTGCCCAGAACGAGCCGCCCCTCCGAACACGACGGCGTCAGGCATTTCTTGCATGATCGTCAGAAGATCCAGACGTGCGGCCTGGCCGCCGGCGGCGCGGTTCGCGCTGCGGAGAGATCCCGGTCGATCAGGCGGTGATCGGGATCCACGGTGACGCGGGTGACGGGCTCCGTGAACGGGATCTGCGCGCTCGCGCTCGGCGACGAGGGCGCGAGGCCAAAGTCGACGACGACCCGCGCGGCGCCGCTCTCGCCGGCGATCTCCACCTCGACGGCGCAGCCGTAGAGGACGCCTCGCGCGCTCTCCTGGGTCACGGTCACGGTCGCGCGATCGTCCTGCTGCTCCACCTGGACGGCGAAGCTGGGCCACTCCGGCGCGCCCTGGCCGAACACCCACGCGTCGAAATAGGCACCGAGGTCGCTCGACGAGGCCCGCTCGAGCGCGGACTTGAGCTCCGTGACGCTGCGCGCGCCGGGCGTGGAGAGGAACCCCTGGATGCCCTCGAGCACCGCGGCCCGGCCCAGCAACGGCTCGAGCTGCAGGTAAAGCACCATCGGGCCGGGGCCATAGGCATCGCCGTAGAACGTATGCACCGGGGGCGTCGGGTCCTCGGTCGGGCGCGGGTAATGCTCCGCAAAGAGCGAGATGAAGTCCCAGTAGCTCCGCGTGGCGGCGGCCTCGCCCGGCGGCCGCCGCTCGTCCTCGAAGACGTACGCCAGGTACTCGGCGGTCGCCTCCTTCCAGACGAAATCGGCGGCCGAGGCGAGCGTTGTCCGGTTGCCAGCCCACTGGTGCGCGATCTCGTGCATGAGCACGTGCATCACGGCGTCCGCATAGCTGCTGCCGAGGCGCGGGAGCTCTTCATCCAGCAGGATGTTCGCGGGATGCTCGAAGCCGGCCCACTGGGTCGGCGCCCCGGCCACGCGGAGCTCGTCGCCATAGGGCAACGGGCCGAGCAGGTCGGTGATCCAGGCCAGGAACTCGCCCACGCTCGCGGCGTCGAGCGAAGAGGCGAGCTCGCCGCCGGGCACCTCATAGAAGACGAGGTCGACGCCGCCCGCGCTCGTGAACGGCCGCCGCTGCCACAGCGGGTCGGCCGCGAGCGCGAAGCCCGAGTACGTCGGCGCGAGGGTCCCGCTGATGTCGCAGCGGGTCACGCCCGCGCCGGCGGTGAGCCTGCCAGGACAGAGCACGACGGTCCCTTCCGGGTGGGTCACCTCGAAGTGGAACTCGGCGAGCCGGGAAGGGTCGTTGTCGCAGGGGCCGAAGCGGTCGCATTCGCCGACCCAGCTGAGCAGGTAGGTGAACTCGCCGCCCGCCTGGTCGAACCGGCGCGAGAAGCCGACATCCAGGCCGAAGTCCGTCGCCTCGGCGAGCACGGTAGACGCCCCGAGCTCGATCGACGCGCCGGGCGCGGCGTCCGCTCCGCAGAGGCGCAGCGCGCCGTCCGCGAGCGTCGCGCTCGCCGCGGGCGCGCCGTCCCATCGCGGCTCGTCGACGGCCTGCGCACGACAGGCCACGTCGAAGCAATCGCCTCCGGGCGGCAGGACGTGCACCGAGATGCGCGAGGTGGCGCGCGCCGTCGCGAGATCGAATGTGTAGTCGTAACGGCGGACCTCGCCCGGGAAGGGGATGGCGGGCGCCGATCCGCCCGCGCCGCCGCCGCCGCCGCCCCCCGCGCCGCCGCCGCCGCCGGTGCCGGTGCCGCCGCCGCCGCCGCCGGTGCCGCCGCCGCTGCCCGCGTTTGCGGGGGAGTCCGTGTCCGCGTTGGAGGAGCAACAGGCGGCTGCCAGCAATCCGGCGAGGAGGAGGCAGTCGAAGGAAAATTGCCGCATGCGGCATGCGCATACTCTCGTCGCGGGCGCGATGAAACACGCGCGTGCCCCGGTGCGAGATCCAGCCCACCCCCCCCCCCCGCGCGCCCGCGGCAGCGCCTCCCACGAGGCCGGGAGGCCCATGTGGACATGGACATTTACGGCTACGATCTCGATGACCATGAGTGGAAGGCCGCAAGCGATGTGGCCCCCGTGAATGGGACGTGGAGCGCAACGAACGGCTGCCAGGTCCGCATGCATCGTTCGGTGGATGATCCCAGTCGGTTCTACATGTTTCGAGTGTCGGCGAAGGCATGGCACCACGTCTTCGGCGTTTCGACGTTCAAGCCGGTGACCGTCGAGCTCACGGGAATGCCGTAACGGGCGCCGCCATTCCCGGTAGATGGAGACCGTCTAGGTAGTTGGACTGGCCCACCCCACCGTTGCGGCCGAAGGGGCAGCGAGACACGCAGGTGCGCTCCCGGAGCTCGCCTGTGGTCATCTCGACGCCACGGCCGTGCGATCTGCTCCGCGCGCTCACGGCGGCCCGGCGCGCCGGGGATGGGCGGCGCGAGGCCGCCCCCCTCGAGAGCCTGGGCGAGATCGCGATGGCGCGCTCGCCGCCTCGCCGCCGTCGCGACCCCGCCCGCCAGCCGGCAGACAGACCTGGAGGCGGCACCGCGTGGAGGCGGCGGCCGCGCCGTGGCGCGGCGTCGGTCGGGTCGACCTCGTCGCCCCCATCGACCGGGAGCCCGCCGGAGCCGGGAAACCACGGTGAACCCTGAAGAGCGCCGGGCCTGCCACGATGTCGATCCCGGACCTC
This sequence comes from Sorangium sp. So ce185, assembly GCF_051526825.1. NCBI lineage: Bacteria > Pseudomonadati > Myxococcota > Polyangiales > Polyangiaceae > Sorangium > Sorangium sp. So ce185. The sequence continues at coordinate 7,237,932 of NZ_CP150316.1, forward strand.
CCCCATCGCAGCCCGTCCTCTGCGCAGCCCGCCCGCCGCTGGCGAGCGCGCCCGCTTTCTCTCGAGCGCCCCGCTTTCTCTTGAAAGGCTGTCCGCCGCCGCACATACCCCAGCGTCGCTCCCCGCTGTACGTGTAGTAAAGGCACGCAACGTTTCATGACCGAAGCCCGCTCCAGATCTCAGCTCGTCGTCGTCGGCTGCTCGGCCGGGGGCATCGAGGCCCTCTGCACGCTCCTCTCGACCTTGCGGGCCCCGTTCCCGGCCCCGATCGTGATCGCCCAGCACCTCGACCCCAGGCGGCAGAGCCACCTCGGCGACGTCCTGCGCCGCCGCAGCGAGCTGCCCGTCCGCACCGTCGCCTCCGCCTCCCCGCTCGAGGACGGCGTCGTCTATGTCGTCCCCCCGGGCCGCGACGTGGAGATCACCGACCATGAGCTCCGGCTCCAGACGGAGAGCAGCCCGCGACCCAAGCCGTCGGTCGACACGCTCTTCCGCACCGCGGCCGAGGCCTTCGGCGAGAACCTCGTCGCCATCGTCCTGACCGGGAACGGCTCCGACGGCACCGTCGGCGCCCGCCACGTCAAGAAATGCGGCGGCACCGTCATCATCGAGAACCCCGACACCGCCAAGTTCCGGGGCATGCCCGAGTCGCTGGCCCCGACCACGGTGGACATCGTGGCCGACATCGATCGCATCGGAGGCATCCTCGGCGAGCTCCTCACGGGGGCGTACGTGGAGCCGCCGCCGGACGAGGACAGGCGGCTCCAGTCGCTCCTCGACCTCGTGCGCGAGCGGAGCGGGATCGACTTCAAGAGATACAAGCAGGCGACCATCCTGCGCAGGCTCCGGCGCAGGATGGCGGCCACGGACACCGAGACCATCGACGAGTACATGCGCTACTTCGCCGAGCACCCCGAGGAGCACCAGCGGCTGGTCAACAGCTTCCTCATCAAGGTCACCGAGTTCATGCGCGATCCGGAGCTCTTCGCGCACCTCCGGGACGTGGTCCTGCCCGCGCTCGTCGCGCACGCCCGCAACGACAACAAATCGCTGCGGATCTGGTCGGCCGGGTGCGCCACCGGAGAGGAGGCGTACTCGCTCGCCATCCTGGTCAGCGAGCTGCTCGGCCCCGAGCTCGACAGCTTCAACGTCCGCATCTTCTCGACCGACCTCGACAGCGAGGCGGTCGCCTTCGCCCGACGCGGAGTTTACGCGGCGAGCGCCGTCGAGGAGCTGCCGCACGAGCTCGTCGAGCGCTACTTCGTCTCGATCGACGGCCAGTACCAGGTGAAGAAGCGCATCCGCAACCTCACCGTCTTCGGCGAGCACGACCTCGGCCAGCGCGCCCCGTTCCCGCACCTCGATCTCGTGCTGTGCCGCAACGTGCTCATCTACTTCACGAGCGACCTCCAGCGCCGCACCCTCCACCTCTTCGCCTTCTCGCTGCGGGAGGGCGGCTACCTCGTGCTCGGCAAGGCCGAGACCACGAGCCCGCTGAGCGAGTACTACGTCACGAGCGACATCCACCACAAGGTCTACGTACGCCGCGGCGAGCGCATCCTCGTGCCCCCCTCGGCCATCGCCGCCCCGGCGCCGCCGCCCCGGCGCGCGCCCCGCGGCAAGTCCTCCCTCGTGCCCATGCGCGGCGTCACGAAGGAGCTCCCGCGCGCCCGCATGTCGATCGACGTGCTGCTCTCGAGCTTCCGCGTCGGGATCGTCCTCGTCGACAGCCGCTACGACATCCTGGAGATCAACTTCACGGCGCGGCGCCTGCTCGGCATCCACGGCACGGCGCTCGGTCAGGACCTCGTCCACCTCGCGCAGTCGGTCCCCCACCGGCCGCTGCTCGAGGCGATCGACGCCGCCTTCCGGGGCGAATCGTCCGACCCGATCGAGGTCGCCGTCGAGCCGACGCCCTCGGGCGACCCGTCGTACATCCAGATCACCTGCCACGGGCCCCGCGGGGAAGAGCCGGGCAAGGTCGAGGCGGCGCTGATCGTGGTCGAGGACGTCACCGAGGTCGTGCGGCGCCGGAAGGTGAGCCAGGAGATCCTCGGCCGGGAGGCGCAGCTCCGCGCCGAGCTCGCGGCCGCGAAGGCCGAGCGCGAGCGCGTCGACGCGCGCTTCGCCGCCGAGCGCGAGCAGCTGCGCCGGGAGAACGAGGCGCTCGGCGCCGCGCTCTCGCAGCTCGAGTCCACCCGCGGGGACGACCAGTCGGCGATCCAGCGGCTGACCGAGCAGAACCGGCGGCTGCTCCGGGCCAACGAGGAGCTCACGTCGGCGCACGAGCAGCTCCGCGCCGTGAACGAGGAGCTGATGGTCTCCACCGAGGAGGCGCAAGCCGCCATGGAGGAGGTGGAGACGCTGAACGAGGAGTTCCAGGCGACCAACGAGGAGCTCGAGACCGTCAACGAGGAGCTGCAGGCGACGATCGAGGAGCTCAACACGACGAACGCCGATCTGGAGGCGCGGAGCCGCGAGATCCAGGAGCTCGCCGCGCCGGTCGAGGCGGAGCGGGCGCGGCTCTCGGCCATCCTGCGCAGCATTGGCGACGCGCTGCTCGTGGTCGACGGCGCGGGGCGGCCGGTGTTGATGAACGACGCCTACCAGACGATGTTCGGCGCGAGCCGGGTCACGGCGCACGACGAGAGGGGCCGGCCGCTGCTGTACCAGGACACGCCGGAGCAGCGGGCCGCGCGCGGCGAGAGCTTCCAGATGGAGTTCACGACGCCCGCCCCCGGCGGCTCGACCCGGCACTTCGAGGCCACCGGCCACCCCATCGGCGGGGGCGGCCCGACCGGCAAGGACGCGGCCGAGCGGGGCGTGATCGTCATCCGCGACATCACGGAGCGGAGCATGCGCAAGCTGCAGGAGCGCTTCATGGCGATGGCGAGCCACGAGCTGCGCACGCCGCTCGTTCCGCTGCGCGGCTACCTCGACATGCTGAGCACGCTGCTGCCGGCGGACGGCGACGCGCGCCTCGCCCGCTTCGCGTCGCTCGCCCGCGCCCAGAGCGAGCGGCTCGAGCAGCTGGTCGAGGACCTCGTGAGCGCGACCCGCATCCAGACCGGGAAGTTCGAGCTCAAGCTCTCGGAGGTGGAGCTCGCCTCGCTGGTCTCGCAGGTCGCCGAGAGCGCCCAGACGCTCGGACCGACCCCCGCGATCCACCTCGATCTCCCTGCCGCGGCGGAGCCGATGGTGGTGAACGGCGACGCCGCGCGGCTGGAGCAGGTCCTCATGAACCTGATCAGCAACGCCTTCCGGCACGCCGACGGCTCACCCAAGATCGATGTACGCCTGCGGCACGCCGGCAGCACCGCCGAGCTCGACGTGGAGGATTACGGCCCTGGCATCCCCGCGGCCGACGTGCCGCACGTGTTCTCCAGCTTCTACCAGGTGGATCGACCCAAGGACACCTCGTCCGGCGGCATGGGGCTCGGGCTCTTCATTTGCAAGGAGATCGTCAGGGCACATGGAGGGCAGATCTTCGTGCGCAGCGCAGAGGGTAAGGGAGCGACCTTCACCATCAGGCTACCCCTGATATCGAATCGAGGTAAGCACGATTGATGCCCCGGGTTCGCGCTGCTTTCCTGCGGACGGCGGAGAAGGGATGATGGCGAAGCGGGCGAAGATCCTCGTGATCGAGGATGATCGCGATTCGAGCGAGATGCTCCTGGAGATGCTGGGGATGGCCGACTACGAGGTGGAGTCGGTCCACTCGGCGGACCAGGCGATCGCCGCGCTGAGGGAGCGACGTTACGGGGCCGCCCTGCTCGACCTGACCGTGAGGGGCGCGACGACGGCCGAGCTCGTCGCGCGGCTCCAGGAAGTGCCGGAGAGGCCGCCCATCGTGATCTTCTCGGCGCGCATGCCGGAGGACCTCCGGATGGCAGCGGAGCAGCTCTCGGCGGCGGCGGTGCTCCAGAAGCCCGCCAGCATGGCCACGCTGCTGAGCACGATGGATCGCGTGGTTCGCCCGGCGGCGTGAGCGGTTGCTCCGACAGGGCGCGTCAATCCCAACCGCATTTCCTTGAGGAGGCCGGCTGTGCCAGGACACGACATCATCACGCTGGGGGCGTCGGCGGGCGGTGTGGAGGTGCTGATCGCGCTCATCGGGGGCCTGCCTTCGAACCTGCCGGCGTCGGTGTTCGTGGTCCTGCACCTGCCGTCGACGGCCCGGAGCATGCTTCCGCAGATCCTCGAGCGGACCACCCGGATGCCGGTGGCGACCGCGGTCGACGGCGAGCCGATCGAGCGCGGGCGCATCTACATCGCGCCGGTGGACAACCACCTGCTGCTCGGCGAGGGCGTCGTGCGGGTGGTGTACAGCGCGAAGGAGAACGGCCACAGGCCAGCGGTGGATCCGCTGTTCCGGAGCGCGGCCGCGGCGTACGGCCCGCGCGTGGTCGGCGTGGTGCTGTCGGGCACGCGCGACTGCGGCACCGCTGGGCTCCTGGAGATCAAGCGTGCCGGCGGCGTCGCGGTGGTGCAGGATCCGAAGGACGCGCTGTTTCCGGAGATGCCGCAGAGCGCGCTCGACAACGTGCCGGTGGATCACTGCGAGCCCCTGGCGCGCCTGCCGCCGTTGCTCGTCGATCTGGTGCACCAGGGGACAGGAAAGGCGCCCGAGGAGGCGAAGACGTCCTACGGGCTCGTGGGGGAGAACGTGGAGGCACTCGAGAGCGAGTTCACGTGTCCGGAGTGCGGAGGCAACCTGATCCGGAATGGCGATGGCGCGATGCTCAGCTTCCGGTGCAAGGTCGGCCATCGATACTCGCCGGAGGGGCTGGAGGACGAGCAGGCGGAGGCGCTCGAGGCGGCGCTGTGGGTCGCGCTCCGCACGATCGAGGACACCGTGTCGCTGGCGCGCCGGATGGCGAAGCGCGCGGAGGAGCGGAATCAGCTGCACGTGATGGCCCACTTCGAGGAGAAGGTCCGGGCGGCGGAGGCGCGAGGCGCGCTGGTCCGCCGGGCGCTGATGGGCAAGGAGGCGGGGAACGGGTCGTCGCTGCGCCCGCGGCCGAGGCGCTCGTAGCGGCCGGAGGGCCGGGGCGGGCGGGCGCGACGGGCGCTAGCGCGGCTCGCCGCCGGGCAGCTTGCCGAAGCGCTGCTCGTACTCGGCCAGCCGCGCTGCGAGCAGCTTCGCCTCGTCCTGCGCCGCGCGCGCCTGCTCCTCGCCCGTGGGCAGCACACGCCCCTCGGCGTCGAGCCAGCGCAGCCAGTCGACGTCGAGGTTGTGATAGGTGCCGCGGCGGACGCCGAGCCCGAGGTGCAGCCGCGGGCTCGCCACGTCGCCGTTCGCGCCGGGCGCGACGGGCATGTAGGACATCGTGGCGAGATCGAGCGCATACGCCTCGAGGACGCCCGTGAACGGATCGAAGAGGTAGTACTCGGGCACGTGCAGGAGCTTGGCGTAAACCCGCATCTTGTCGGTGCGATCGACCTTCTCGGTGGTCTCGGAGAGCAGCTCGATCACGACGTCGGGCGTCCTGCCGTCCTCCTGCCAGACGACCCAGGACTTGCGCTCTCGTCTCACGGTGTCGAGCACCACGAAGACGTCCGGCCCGCGGAAGTCGTTCTTCTTCGCCTGGAGCTCGCTGAAGTAGATCGCCATGTTGCCGCTGACGTACACGTCGTCGCGGTCCTTCCAGTGCAGCTCCAGCACCTCGATGAGGAGCTCCATCTGCTTGCGATGCCGCTGAGACTCCATCGGCTCTCCGTCGTCGTACGGTAGCTCGTCCTCACCCGGCGGCGGGGTCGGCACGAACGAGGGGTCGCTCTGAAAGGCCATGCGTCGCTCCTTCGAGGAGAGTACCGCTCCTCGCCAGCGCGGTCGAACGCGTCGCGGAGCGCACCGCTAGCACGGCACGGCGGCGGTCGCGACAGCTCTCCGCCGCGACGCCCTGGCTCCCACCGCGCGGGCAGCGCCCTCGGGCGCGGTCCCGGTTCTTCGCCGGTTCCAGGGTCGGGTCCTCCGCCGGGCAGAAGCACCGAGGGGCGGCGGCCCGGACAGACGCTCGACGCAGGGGTCAACGCCGCGGGCTCACCCCGGGCCGCGTCGGCAGGCGCGCCGCGGGGAGCGGTTTGCGCGAAAAAAGTTCGTGCGAGCGCGTAATGAGCAGCATGGTTAGGTGAAGGCCATGCATTTCACCGAGGTGATGCGCGAGCTCGAGCGGCTCGGCACCGAGCAGAACCGGAAGGTCTACCTGCGCCACGGCGCGACCGAGCCGCTCTTCGGCGTGAGCTTCGCCCACATGAACGCGCTGGAGAAGCGGATCAAGCGCGACCACGAGCTCGCCGAGGCGCTCTGGGCGACCGGCAACTCCGACGCGCGGACGCTGGCGGCCGCGATCGCCGATCCGGGGCGCTTCACCCGGGACCTGCTCGAGGCGTGGCTCGACGGCCTGCGCGCGCCGCTCCTCATCGACCTGGTGGTGAAGCGAATCGCCGCGAAGACGCCGTTCGCCCGCGAGGCGATGGCGCGCTGGACCGCCTCGGACGACGAGTGGGTCGGCCGCGCCGGCTGGAAGCTCTGCGGCGCGCTCGCGGAGGAGGACCCGTCGCTGCCCGACAGCCTGTTCGAGGAGCGGCTGGAGGCGATCGAGGCGTCGATCCACCGGGCCAAAAACCGCGCCCGCGACGCGATGAACGGCGCGGTGATCAGCATCGGCGCGCGGAACGAGCCGCTGCGGGGAAAGGCGCTCACGGCGGCGCGGCGCATCGGCAGGGTCGAGGTCGACCACGGCGACACGAGCTGCAAGACGCCCGACGCGGGCGCCCACATCCTGAAGCTGTGGGCCGGCCGGAAGCCGGCCGCCGCGCCGGCGGCGAAGGCGGTCGGGACCAGGGGCGAAAAGCCGGCCAGGGCCGCCGCTGCCAAGCCGGCCAAGGCCACCGCGCCAGCCAGGGCCGCCGCTGCCAAGCCGGCCAAGGCCGCCGCGCCAGCCAGAGCCGCCGCTGCCAAGCCGGCAAAGGCCGCGCCGGCCAGGGCGACCCGGGCGCGCCGCGGCGGCGACGAGGCGGTCCCGGCCGCGGAGAAGCCGAAGGGCGACGCCTCGCCCCGCGCCGCGCCGCGCCGCGGCTGACCGGGGCGCGCGCCGCCCGGCGCGGGCGCGCGCCGCCCGGCGCCGGGTCACGTCGGATGCGCCGCCGCGATGGCCTCGTCCGGCGCGCCGAGCAGCTCCTTCCGCGTGAGCCGCTCGACCACCTCGCGCGTGAGGACCAGGTGATCCTCCTCCTCGTGCAGGCGGCACCGGAACGCCTCCCTCGCCTCGGCGTCGTCCGCCTCGTCGGCGAGCTCGAGCAGCAGCTGCCAGCCGGCGTTGTCGACGAGCTCGGCGGTGAGCAGCGCGTGGAAGAGGTGGGTCGGGTTCTGGTCGCCGTCGAGCACCACCTGCTCGAGGCCCCGCGACTCGATCTCGATCAGCCGCGACATCTCGGTCTCGGCGTGCGCGTCCCCGCCGAGCGCGCGGATCTGCTCCTCGAGCCACTCCTCGTGCTCCTTCTCCTGATTCCGGTGCTCCCGGAGCCGATCGAGCAGGTTCAGCAGGGTGGGCTCGGCCGTGCGGCCGACCTTCTGGATGGTGGAGTCGTACAGCTTCACGCTCGCGCGCTCGAACGTGAGCCGCTCGTTGAGCAGGTCGATGGCCTTGTCCTTGTTCACCTGTGCAAGCTTCTGCATGGATGCCTCCGGCCGGGGCAGATGCGATTCGCAGGCCGCCGAGCGGCAACGCGCGCCCGGCCGGTGCGCGCGGCGCGGCGGCGCACGCGGCAGGCGCGCGGCGGCGCACGGGGCAGGCGCGCGGCGGCGCGCGCGAGGCGGGGGCGCGCCGATCGCTCAGAGATGCTCGGTCAGGTACTCCACGATGGTGCGGTTCGCGAAATGGCTCGCGACCGGCGACCGGTAGCCGTGCCGCTCGCCCGGGAACACGACCATGTCGAACCGCTTGTCCGCGGCCATGAGCGCCTCGATCATCTTGGCCGTGTGCGCGAAGTGCACGTTTTCATCCATGAGCCCGTGCATCAGCAGCAGCTTGCCGCGCAGGTTCCCCGCGTGCTTCGAGAGGTCGGTCGCCTCGTACCGGGCGGCCGCCTGGTCGAGGAGCCCCATGTAGCGCTCGGTATAGCCGGTGTCGTAGAGCCGATCGTCGGTCGCCGGCGAGCCCGCGACGCCGACGTGAAAGCGGTCGGGCGCCTTGAGGAGCGCCTCCAGCGCCATCCTCCCGCCATAGCTATGGCCGTAGATGCCCACGCGACCCGCGTCGACGTACGGCAGCGCCTTCAGGAACTCGAGGCCCGCGATCTGATCGGCGAGCTCGACCTCGCCGAGGCGCCCGTGGATGGGCGCCTCGAAGGCGCGCCCGCGGTTCGCCGAGCCGCGGTTGTCGAGCTGGAAGACCACCACCCCGCGGTCGGCGAGGTGGTTCCAGAGGAGGAGCGGCGACCAGGAGTTGAACACCGTCTGGACGCCGGGCCCGCCGTACACGCTCACCACGACCGGGTAGCGGCGGCCGGGCTCGATCGTCCGCGGCGCGAGCAGCGCGCCGTACAGCGTGTCGCCGCTCTCGGCGCGCACCTGGACGATCTCGGGGGCGCGCAGGCCGAGGTCCGCGAGCTCGGGGTCGATCGGCGCCGGCATCGCGCCGAGCTCGGCGTTGCCCTCGCCCCGCACCACGGCCTTCCACGGGCGGCCCAGGGCCGAGTGGACGTCCACGTACCCCGGCCCCTTCGGCTCGACGGTGACGAAGTGCACCCCCGGCTCCGCCGTGACCCGCTTCACCTCGCCGCCCGCGAGCGGCACCGTGTAGAGGTGCCGCTCGGTCGGGCCGTCCTTCGTGGCCACGAAGCGCGCCTCGCCGCGCTCCTCGTCCGGCGCGGCGAGCGCGGTGATGTCCCAGTCGCCCGCGGTGAGCTTCGCGAGCTCCGCGCCCGAGTCGGCGTCGCGCAGCGCGAGGTGGCGGTGGCCGCCCGCGGCGGTCGCCCAGAGGAACCTCGGCGAGCGCTCGAGGGGCCGCATCTCGCCGAAGTCCGCCCAGCTCGGCGAGGTCTCGACGACGACCTCGGCGGCCTCGCCCGAGCGCGGGTTCGCGCGGAGGAGCGCGAGGCGCTTCTGGTCGCGCGAGAGCGTCTGGAACCAGAGCGCCTTGCCGCCGTCGGCCCACGCGAACCGGCCGAGGTAGCGCTCCTCATGGCCGCCCTTCCACGCGAGCCAGGTCGTCTTCTTGGTGGCGAGGTCGAGGACGCCCGCCCGGACACGGGGGTTCTTCCCGCCGACGCGCGGGTAGCGCACCATCTGGAGATCTTCCTTGCCGTCGCGGACGCCGAAGACGGGCACCCGCTCGACGTCGCGCTCGTCGACCTCGAGGTAGGCCACCCGGTCGCAGCCGGGGGAGATCCAGAAGCCGCTCGGCTCGTCGAACTCCTCCTGGCCGTTGAAGTCGGTGAGGCCGCGCGAGACGCCCTCGGGCGCGCCGCGGGTGAGCGCGGTCTCGCGGCGCGAGGCGACGTCGATCATGAAGAGCTCGCGCCCGCGGACGAACACGACGCGCTCGCCGCCGTCGCACACCTTGGGATCGATCTCCGGCTCGGGCGTGCTGGTGAGCCGCGCGATCGCGCCCGCCGGGTCGCGCAGGAAGATGTCGCCGCCGGAGGGGATGAGCATCACCTCGGCGCGCTTGGCCCACGAGTACGCGGTGATCCCCCGCGAGAACATGCGCTGTCGCTCGCGGCGGAGCTCCTCCTCGCGGGAGAGCGGCTTCGACTCCTTCAGCAGGTCGCCCGACGCGACGAGCTGCCGTGTCTCGCGCGAGGCGGTGTCGAAGGCGAAGAGCGCCTGCTCCGGCCCGTCCGGCTGCCGCTGGAGGTAGGTGACCAGCTTGCCGCCGGGCGCGTACTGGACCGCCCTGGGCAGCCGCGCGCCGAGCGGCGGTTGCCGGCCGAGGTGCGCGTACGTGACCCGGCTCGCCTCCGGCCCGGCGATGGCCGTCTTCTCCGGCGCGCCGCCCTGCTTCGCCGCGGCGCCGTCCCCGGCGGGGGCGGCCTTCGCCGGCGCGGCTGCCCTGGGCGGGGAGCCCGCGGGCGGGGCGCAGGCGGCGGCCAGGACGGCGGGGAGCACCCACCAGGTTGCGGAGCGCGGCGGAGTTCGCATGGCCGCGATCTCGCCCGACGCGGCGGGGGAAGTCAAACGCCGGCTGCTGCGGCCAGGCCGGAGGCGCCTTTGCGCCTTTGCGACTTTGCGTTGAACTCTCCCCTTCGCGCCTTTGCGATCAGCTCGCGATCCGCCGCAGCACGATGACCGGCCGGCCGGCCTCACGCGAGCGCTCCAGATCCACCTTGCAATCGAGCATCCAGTCGTTGTCGTCGTCCGGGTCGGCGATGATCTGCTCCACCACCCACGAGCCGCCGTCCTCGGCCGGGTGGATGATCGTGTTGCTCGGGCTCCGGGCGGCCGGGTCGGTGCGGATGGCGGCGTGCTCCGCGTAGAAGCCGCGGAGCGCCTCGTCCAGCCGCTCCGCCGTCCAGGGGGCGTCCTCGCCCTCCACCATCTCGGCGGCCACCTCGTAGTCGCGGCGGGCGAGCGCGCGGAGGAAGAAGAACAGCTCGTTCCTGACGAGCACCGTGAAGTCCTTCGCGTTGCGGGTGATGTCGAACGCGGACGGCTCCACGGCGCCGCCGGGGGAGGCCGCGCGCGGCTGGTACGACGGGTCGCGCAGCCGCTCCCACTCGTCGAGCAGGCTCGAGTCCACGCCGCGGATGAGCGCCCTGAAATAAGCGATCATGTCGCTCGTGTCGGCGTCCTTCGCGTAGTCGGGGACGGTCTGGACCAGCGCCTTGTACACCTCGGAGACGTACCTGAGCAGGAGCCCCTCCGCCCGCTCCAGGTTGTACTCCCGGATGTACTCGCCGAACGACAGGTATTGCTCGTACATCTCGCGCGCGACGCCCTTCGGCCGGATGTTCTCCTGCCCGACCCAGGGGTGCCGCCGCGCGTAGTCGTTGAACGTGCCGTAGATGAACTCCGCGTTCGGCTTGGGATAATCGAGCTTCTCGAGCTCCTCCATCCGCTGCTCGTACTCCACGCCGGCCGCCTTGAGCTCCGCGAGCTTCTCGGTCTTCAGCCGATCGAGCTGCTTTTGCAGGATGAGATCGGGGTTCTCGAGGATCGACTCGACGAGCGTCAGGAGATCGAGCGGATAGGTGCCGGTGTCGGGATCCAGCTTCCCCACCGTCTCGAGGACGTAGAGCGAGAGCGCGTGGTTCAGCGAGAAATCCTCCTGGAGATCCGCGTTGATGCGGATGCGCTTGCCGGGACCGTCGTCCTTCGGGACGAACTCGATGATGCGCGCCTCGACGAGGGAGCGGAACAGGAGCATCGCCGTCCTGCCGTGCTGGCGCCGGACCGCGGGCCGGTCGTGCGTGCTGCGGATGAGCCGCTTCATCGCCTGACACCCGCCCTCCTCGCGGCCGAGCACGTTGACCAGCATGCCGTGCGTGACCTGGAACCGCGACACGAGCGGCTCGGGCGGCGACTGGATCAGCCGCTCGAACGTCTGCCGATCCCAGTGCACATAGCCCTTCTCCGGCGGCTTCTTCTTGACGATCTTGCGCCGCTTGGCCGGGTCGTTCCCCGCCTTGGCCTCGAGCCGCATGTTCTCGATGACGTGCTCCGGCGCCTGCGCCACGACGCTGCCCTGCGTGTCGAACCCCTTGCGGCCGGCCCGGCCGCTGATCTGCTGGAAGTCGCGGACGCTCAGGATGGCCGTCTTCTCGCCGTCGAACTTGCAGAGCTTCGTGAACAGCACCGTGCGGATCGGGATGTTGACGCCGACGCCGAGCGTGTCCGTGCCCGAGATGATCTTGAGGTGCCCCTGCTGGGCCAGCTTCTCGACGAGGAGCCGGTACTTCGGCAGGAGCCCCGCGTGGTGCAGCCCGATGCCGTGCTTGACGAAGCGCTGCACCTCCCGGCCGTAAGGGCTCGAGAACTTCACCCCGGCGAGGGCGGCGGTGATCGCCCGCTTCTCCTCCTTGGTGCAGTAGTCCTGGCTCATCAGGTTCTGCGCCTCCTCGGCGCAGGCCCGCTGGGTGAAGCTCACGATGTAGATGGGCGCCTTGCCGTTCTTCACGAGGGTCGCCACCGTCTCGTGCAGCGGCGTCTCGCGGTACTCGAAGTCGAGCGGCACCGGGCGCACGGTCGACTTGATCACGGCGGTCTGCTCGCCGGTGAGGCGCGCGATCTCCTCCTGGAAGAACTCGGTGCCTCCCATCGTGGCGCTCATGAGCAAGAACCTCGCCTGCGGCAGCGTGAGCAGCGGGATCTGCCAGGCCGCCCCGCGATCGCGATCCGAGTAGTAGTGGAACTCGTCCATGATCACGTAGTCGCAGAGCGCCTTCTCGCCCTCGCGGAGCGCGATGTTCGCGAGGATCTCCGCCGTGCAGCAGATGATGGGCGCGTCGCGGTTGACCGACGCGTCGCCGGTCAACATGCCCACGTTCTCGGGGCCGAAATCGTTGCAGAGCGCGAAGAACTTCTCGCTGACGAGCGCCTTGATCGGGCACGTGTAGTAGGACTTCATCCCCTCGGCCATCGCCTTGAAGTGCATCGCGGCGGCGACGAGCGACTTGCCCGAGCCGGTCGGGGTGTTGAGGATGACGTTCTTGCCGCCGAAGATCTCGAGGATGGCCTCCTCCTGCGCCGGGTAGAGCTCGAGTCCACGCTCGGCGACGTAGTCGAGGAAGCCGTTCAAGAGGTCGTCGGCCGTGAAGTCGTGGGGGGACGGCGGGAGGCGAGCGAGGAGCGGAGCGGCGGCTTGATCCATGGCGGCTGGGACGCCCGTCGAGGGGGCGCACCATGCAGAAGCCTGGTTCCACGGAAAATGCAAGCAAACTCCTCCGTGTCGCGGTCGGATCGCCAGGCCTTGCGCGAGATCCGGACGGAAAGGGGGCCGAGGGCAGCCGGGGTGAGCCGGTGACGTGCGCTCGATCCGGCTGCCATGCTGCCGTAACATGGCGACTTCGTGATAGCGTGGCCGGACAAGCGGGGGGGACGCCGCACGCGCACGTCCGGGGGCACGTGGGGCGGGCCGGTGGCCGGGAGAGTGGACGGACAGCGATGGGGGAGACCGCCGGACAGCCACCCGGGTCGATGCGCTCGCCCGGCAGGGGGAGCGCGCAGATCGACGCGCCGGCCGGGCGGCTCCTGCGCGTCAGCGGCTCGCTCTGCCGGCTGCTGGGCTACGCGGAGCGGGAGCTGCTCGGGAAGCGGTTGCTCGACCTGGCGCTGCCGGACGACCGGACGAGCTCGCTGGCCGCATGGCGCTCGCTGCTCGAGGCCGGCGAGGAGGAGCTCACGTTCGAGATGCGCTGCCGCTGCAAGGACGGCGGCGTCCGCTCGCTCCAGCTGACGGGCGTCTCCGTCGGTGACGCGCGCGACCGGCCGTATCGCGTGGTGGTGTTCGTCGAGGACGTCACCGAGCGGCGGCGCGCCGAGGAGCGGGCGCTCACGGCGGAGCAGGCGCTGGCCGAGAGCGAGGCCAGGATGCAGCGGCTGTTCTACAGCAACATGGCCCCGATGGCGTTCTGGATGCCCGATGGGCGGATCGTCCAGGCGAACGACGCGTATCTGCAGCTCGTGGGCTGCACGCGGGAGGAGCTCGCGGCCGGCCTGGTCCGCTGGGATTCGGAGCTGCTGCCGGAGGATCGTCCGGAGGACGAGCGCGCCCGGGCGGAGCTGTTGTCGGGCCGGTGGACGTTCGCGCCGTTCGAGAGGACCCATGTGCGGCGCGACGGGACGCGGACAAGGATGCTCGTGAGCGGCTGTCTGCTGCCCGCGGGGCGGTTCGAGGACGGCGGCTTCGTGCTCGCGCTCGACATGACGGCGCTCCGGCGCGCGGAGGCGGCATTCCGGCAGAGCGAACGGGTCTTCCGCGCCATCGGGGACTCCATCGATTACGGCGTCTGGGTCACCGACCGCGAGGGCCGGAACATCTATACCAGCGAGGCGTTCCTGCGCATGGCGGGGCTGACCCAGGCGGAGTGCTCGGAGGGCAAATGGCTCGACGCGATCCACCCCGACGACCGGCACAAGGTGGCGCTCTTCCGGCGGTGCCTGCCGACGGGCGAGCCGTTCGAAGAAGAGCTCCGCTACGTCGGCGCGGACGGCGTCGCCCACCCCACCCTCAGCCGGGCCGTCCCGATCCGCGACGAGCGGGGCGAGATCACCGCCTGGGTCGGCCTGTGCCTGGACATCGGCCGGCTCAAGCGCACGGAGGAGGCGCTGCGCGAGAGCGAGCGCCGGCTCCGGGCGGCGCTCGACGACGCGCAGCGGGTCATCGCCGAGCGCGAGCGCCTGGAGGACGAGCTCCGCCGGCGCGAGCGGCAGCTCGCGTCGCTCATGGCGAACTCGCCCGACGCGATTTACCGCCTGGATCTGGATCTGCGCTGCACGTTCATGTCGCCCACCTCGCTGACGGTCACGGGGCTCCCGCCGGAGCATTACGTCGGCAGGACGCCGCGCGAGAACGGGCTCCCGCTCGAGGTGTGCGAGGCGGGCGAGGCGGCGTGTCGCGAGGCGCAGAGGACGGGCAGGCCGCAGCGGATGGAGTTCGGCCTCGGAGCGCGGAGGTTCCGCGCCCGGTACATCCCCGAGCTCGGCCCCGACGGCGCGGTGGAGTCGTTCATGGGGATCACCGAGGACGTCACCGCGGAGCGGCTGGCCGAGGAAGAGCGCCAGAAGCTGCTCGAGAGCGAGCGCGCCGCGCGCGACGAGGCCGAGCGCGTCAGCCGGGTCAAGGACGACTTCGTCGCCACCCTCTCGCACGAGCTGCGCTCGCCCATCAACGCCATCCTCGGCTGGGCGCGCATCCTCCGCAGCCGCCCGCCGGAGCCGCAGGCCCTCGCGCGCGGGCTCGAGGTCATCGAGCGCAACGCCCGCCTCCAGGCCGACATGGTCTCCGAGCTGCTCGACATGAGCCGGATCGTCTCCGGGAAGCTGCGCCTCGACGTCCAGCCGGTCGACCTGCCCGCCGTCGTCCAGGGCGCCCTCGAGGCGGTCAAGCTCGCCGCCGAGGCCAAGGGCCTCACGGTCGTCTCGAGCGTCGAGCCCGAGGCCCTCTCGCTCAAGGGCGACCCGGCCCGGCTCCAGCAGGTCGCCTGGAACCTGCTGTCGAACGCGGCGAAGTTCACCCCGGCCGGCGGGCGGATCGACGTCGCGCTGCGCCGCGCCGGCGCCCACGCCGAGCTGTCGGTCAGCGACACCGGCCCGGGCATCGCCCCGCAGTTCTTGCCCCACCTGTTCGAGCGCTTCCGCCAGGCCGACGCCTCCTCGACGAGGAAGCACGGCGGGCTCGGTATCGGGCTCTCCATCGTCAAGCACCTGGTCGAGCTGCACGGCGGCACCGTGCAGGTCGCCAGCCCGGGCGAGGGCCGGGGCGCCACCTTCACCGTCAAGCTGCCCCTCGCCGGCGTCTCGCCCCAGGCGCCCGGCGCGACGCAGCGGCCCCCCGCGGCGCGCGCAGAGCCGGCGGCCGCCTATCCGGCCGACGAGCTCACCGGCGTGCGCGTCCTCGTGGTCGACGACCAGCCCGACGCGCGCGAGGTCGCCCAGCGCGTGCTGGAAGAGTGCGCCGCGCGCGTCACCACGGCCGGGTCGGCCGCGGAGGCGGTGGCCATGCTGGAGCGCGAGCGCCCCGACGTGCTCGTCAGCGACCTCGGCATGCCCGACGAGGACGGCTTCCAGCTCATCCGCAGGGTGCGCGGCCTCGGCCCGGACCGCGGCGGCGCGACCCCGGCCGTCGCCCTCAGCGCGCTGGCCCGGGCCGAGGACCGGGCCAGGGCCCTCGGCGCCGGCTACCAGGCCCACGTCGCCAAGCCCCTCGACCCGGCGGAGCTCGTGGGCGTCGTCGCGGCGCTCGCCAGGGACCGGGCCACGGGGTGAGACGCCGTTGTTCCTGGGGAGCGCTTCGGAGAAGTAGACGTCCAGCCAGCGTCGAGCGGCGCCGGGCGCACGCTCGACGTGATCACGGCGATCTGCTCGCCGATGAGCCGAGTGATCTCCTCCTGGAAGAACTCGATGCCTCCCATCGTGGCGCGCATGAGCAGGCGTCTCGCTTGCGGCGGCGGTGGCCGGATGTGAACATGAAGGCGGGGAGGCGGGAAGAAAAGGTCAATGAGCGTCCTGCCTTCCCGCCTTCATGTGAACCACTCCGGGGAGATTGGGCCACCACCCTTGCGGCAGCGTGCCTTGAAATGACGGAACCATGCGAGCAAACGCCTCCATGTCCCGGTCGGATTGTCGGACTCCGCGCGAGACCCGGACGGAAAGGACTCCGAGGACAGCCGGGGTGAGCCGGTGACGTGCGCTCGTTCCGGCTGCCATGCTGCCGTAACACGCCGTGTTCGTGATAGCGTGACCGGACGAAACGAGGGGGACGCCGCACGCGCACGTCCGGAGGGCACGTGGAGCGGGCCGGTGGCCGGGAGAGTGGACGGACAGCGATGGGGGAGACCGCCGGACAGCCAGCCTGCTCGATGCGCTCATCCGGCAGGGGGTGCGCGCAGATCGACGCGCGGGGCGGGCGGCTCCTGCGCGTCAGCGGCTCGCTCTGCCGGCTGCTGGGCTACGCGGAGCGGGAGCTGCTCGGGAAGCGGTTGCTCGACCTGGCGCTGCCGGACGACCGGACGAGCTCGCTGGCCGCATGGCGCTCGCTGCTCGAGGCCGGCGAGGAGGAGCTCACGTTCGAGATGCGCTGTCGCTGCAAGGACGGTTGTATCCGCTCGCTCCAGCTGACGGGCGTCTCCGTCGGTGACGCGCGCGACCGGCCGTATCGCGTGGTGGTGTTCGTCGAGGACATCACCGAGCGGCGGCGCGCCGAGGAGCGGGCGCTCGCGGCGGAGCAGGCGCTGGCCGAGAGCGAGGCCAGGATGCAGCGGCTGTTCTACAGCAACATGGCCCCGATGGCGTTCTGGATGCCCGATGGGCGGATCGTCCAGGCGAACGACGCGTATCTGCAGCTCGTGGGCTCCGCGCGGGAGCAGCTCGCGGCCGGCCTGGTCCGCTGGGATTCGGAGCTGCTGCCGGAGGACGAGCGCGCCCGGGCGGAGCTGTTGTCGGGCCGGTGGACGTTCGCGCCGTTCGAGAAGACCCATGTGCGGCGCGACGGGACGCGGATAAGGATGCTCGTGAGCGGCTGCCTGCTGCCCGCGGGGCGGTTCGAGGACGGCGGCTTCGTGCTCGCGCTCGACATGACGGCGCTGCGGCGCGCGGAGGAGGCGTTCCGGCAGAGCGAGCAGGTCTTCCGCGCCATCGGGGACTCCATCGACTACGGCGTCTGGGTCACCGATCGCGAGGGCCGGAACGCTTATGCCAGCGAGGCGTTCCTGCGCATGACGGGGTTGACCCAGGCGCAGTGCTCGGAGGGCAAATGGCTCGACGCGATCCACCCCGACGACCGGCACGAGGTGGCGACCTTCTGGCGGTGCCTGCGGACGGGCGAGCCGTACGAGAAAGAGCTCCGCTATCTCGGCGCGGACGGCGCCGTCCACCCGGCCCTCAACCGGGCCGTCCCGATCCGCGACGAAGGGGGCGAGATCACCGCCTGGGTCGGCCTGTGCCTGGACATCGGCCGGCTCAAGCGCACGGAGGAGGCGCTGCGCGAGAGCGAGCGCCGGCTCCGGGCGGCGCTCGACGACGCGCAGCGGGTCATCGCCGAGCGCGAGCGCCTGGAGGACGAGCTCCGCCGGCGCGAGCGGCAGCTCACGTCGCTCATGGCGAACTCGCCCGACGTGATCTTCCGGCTCGACCCCGAGATGCGGTGCACGTTCACGACGGCCGCCGTCGAGGCGGTGACCGGGTTCCCGCCCGAGTACTACCTTGGCAAGCACGGCTTCGAGACCGTCCTTCCGCGGGAGATGTGCGAGGCCAGCGAGGCCGCGTGTCGCGAGGCGGCGAGGACAGGCAAGCAGCAACGGATCGAGTTCACCATGGGCGAGCGCAGATACCGGACGCGCTTCATCCCCGAGCTCGGCCCCGACGGCGCGGTGGAGTCGTTCATGGGGATTTGCGAGGACGTCACCGCGGAGCGGCTGGCCGAGGAAGAGCGCCAGAAGCTGCTCGAGAGCGAGCGCGCCGCGCGCGACGAGGCCGAGCGCGTCAGCCGGGTCAAGGACGACTTCGTCGCCACCCTCTCGCACGAGCTGCGCTCGCCCATCAACGCCATCCTCGGCTGGGCGCGCATCCTCCGCAGCCGCCCGCCGGAGCCGCAGGCCCTCGCGCGCGGGCTCGAGGTCATCGAGCGCAACGCCCGCCTCCAGGCCGACATGGTCTCCGAGCTGCTCGACATGAGCCGGATCGTCTCCGGGAAGCTGCGCCTCGACGTCCAGCCGGTCGACCTGCCCGCCGTCGTCCAGGGCGCCCTCGAGGCGGTCAAGCTCGCCGCCGAGGCCAAGGGCCTCTCGGTCGTCTCGAGCGTCTCGTGCGTCGAGCCCGAGGCCCTCTCGCTCAAGGGCGACCCGGCCCGGCTCCAGCAGGTCGCCTGGAACCTGCTGTCGAACGCGGCGAAGTTCACGCCGGCGGGCGGGCGGATCGACGTCGCGCTGCGGCGCGCCGGCGCCCACGCCGAGCTGTCGGTCAGCGACACCGGCCCGGGCATCGCCCCGCAGTTCTTGCCCCACCTGTTCGAGCGCTTCCGCCAGGCCGACGCCTCCTCGACGAGGAAGCACGGCGGCCTCGGCATCGGGCTCTCCATCGTCAAGCACCTGGTCGAGCTGCACGGCGGCACCGTGCAGGTCGCCAGCCCGGGCGAGGGCCGGGGCGCCACCTTCACCGTCAAGCTGCCCCTCGCCGGCGTCTCGCCCCAGGCGCCCGGCGCGACGCAGCGGCCCCCCGCGGCGCGCGCAGAGCCGGCGGCCGCCTATCCGGCCGACGAGCTCACCGGCGTGCGCGTCCTCGTGGTCGACGACCAGCCCGACGCGCGCGAGGTCGCCCAGCGCGTGCTGGAAGAGTGCGCCGCGCGCGTCACCACGGCCGGGTCGGCCGCGGAGGCGGTGGCCATGCTGGAGCGCGAGCGCCCCGACGTGCTCGTCAGCGACCTCGGCATGCCCGGCGAGGACGGCTTCCAGCTCATCCGCAAGGTGCGCGGCCTCGGCCCGGACCGCGGCGGCGCGACCCCGGCCGTCGCCCTCAGCGCGCTGGCCCGGGCCGAGGACCGGGCCAGGGCCCTCGGCGCCGGCTACCAGGCCCACGTCGCCAAGCCCCTCGACCCGGCGGAGCTCGTGGGCGTCGTCGCGGCGCTCGCCAGGGACCGGGCCACGGGGTGAGACGCCGTTGTTCCTGGGGAGCGCTTCGGATAGGTAGAGGTCTTTCCGGCGCCGTGCCGGGGGCGATCGCGAGCAGCCATGGTCCAGCAGATCTCCGTGAAAGAGCTCTTTCTGAAGCTGAAGGCGGGCGAGCCCGTGGTGCTCCTCGACGTGCGCACGCCCGGCGAGCACGAGATCGCGGCGCTGCCGGGCAGCACGCTGATCCCGCTGACCGAGCTCACCGAGCGCGCGGACGAGGTCGCGGCCCCCGACGGCGCGCTGATCGTCGCGTACTGCCACCACGGCGTCCGGAGCCTCTCGGCCGCCGCCATCCTCGAGAAGCTCGGCCACGCGCGCGTCGCGTCGCTCCAGGGCGGCATCGACGCGTGGTCGGTCCACATCGACGAGAGCGTCCCGCGGTACTGACGCGGGGGCCGCGCGCGCGAGGGAGCGGGCGAGCGCCTGTTCGAGGGCCGCGCCCGGCCCGCCGAGGTCAGCGGCGGACCCGCGCGATGGCGTCCAGCGCGGCTCAGTTGAGGGAGGCGGCGCCGAGCCGGAAGTAGAGCCTCCGGCGCGCGCCGCACGCGCTGCAGGCGACCTGCGCGACGCGGAGGCGGACGCCGTCCAGCGTCTCGGCCGTGTGGTCCTCCACGCGGAGGGCGCCGCGGCAGCGCGGGCACGGGATCGACCGCGCGGCCACCTCGACCTGCGAGGCTGCGTCGAGCGCGATGGCGCGCTCCGGGGTGTGGCCCGGCTCGAGCAGCGCGATCCGCTCGATGTCGCGGGTGAGCTTCTCCGCCGCGCGGTCGCCCGCGCGCCGGGCGGCGCGGGCCGAGAGCTTCTTCTTCGCCATGGGGTCTCCCTGCGCTCCGGGTCTACCAGCTACCGGTCGTCGCGGATCGCGGGCGCGGGCTCGTGCGGGGCCGGCGCCTTGAGGTCGTGCGCGGCGCTGCCCGGCGGGCGCGGCGGAGGGCGCGCGGGCTTGCGCAGCGCCCCGTCCAGCCGGGGGTCGGGCGGCGCCTTGGGCCCGGAGGCGGCGGACGAGGGAGCCGCGCCCGGCCCCGCCCCGCCGGCCGCGGCGGAGCCGGGAGGCTGCGTCGCGGCCGCCGCCGCGCCGGCCGCGCCCTCCAGCGCCTCGCCGGCCGACGCCGGGGTGTCCGGGGGCTCGGGCTCGCCCGCGGCGTCGAGCGGCGAGGCGTGGGCCGGCGCCCGCGAGGCCGGGCCGGACGAGGGGGCGACGTTCGGCGATTGCTCGGGGCGGCGGGGCCAGAGCGTCACCCCGACCGCGACCGCGGCCGTCAGGGAGGCGGCCGCGGCGATCCGCGCGGCCGCGCGGCGGCGCTTGCGCAGCATGAGGGAGCTCTGCTGGCCGGGGCGGCGCTCGGTCACGACGGGCACGCTCCCGATGCTCTCCTCGCCTTCGGTCGGCGGGCGCGCCGCGAGCATCCGGTAGGGCCAGGGCAGCGTGGGGCCGTCGTCGTTCGCCATCTTCAGCGTGGGCCCGTCCTCGCGCGCCATCGTCAGCGTGGGCCCGTCCTCGCGCGCCATCGTCAGCGTGGGGCCGTCCTCGCGCGCCATCATCAGCGTGGGCCCCTCGTCGCTGGAGACCGGCACCGAGGTGCGCTCGCCCGGCGCGGCGTCGCGGGTGCGGAGGGCTTCGGCCGCCGCGCCCGGGCTGGCCAGGGTCGTCACGTGGTCGCCGGGCGCGACCACGGTGGCGCGGCGGCTGAACCTCCCGTCGGGGTCGTCGTCGGCGCCCGGGCGCGGCCAGGTCGCCGTGGCGCCCTGGAAGCGCATCGCGCCGGCGGGCGTGGTGCTGGCGGCGGGGTCGGGCGGGAGCGGCGGGGGCGGCAGCGAGGGGAACGCCTTGCCCGCGGCGATCGCCTCGATCTGGTCGCGCGCGCGCGCCGAGTGCTCGGTGCCGAACGGGGCGAGCGCGCGCGACAGCTCCACGACGCTCTGGAGGCGCTGCTGCACGTCCTTCTCCAGGCAGCGCAGGATGATCTCCTCGAGGTGGACGGGCAGCTCCCACCGGTGCACGCGCGGCGGCCTGGGCGCGTCATTGACGATGGCCACGAAGAGGGCCGAGATGGAGGGCGCGTCGAAGGGGAAGCGCGCGGTGAGGAGCTGGTAGAGGATGATCCCGAGCGCCCAGACGTCGGTGCGCGCGTCGACGTCCTTCGTGCAGCGCACCTGCTCGGGCGACATGTAGCAGGGGGAGCCGAGCATCATCTCCGACGCCGTGAGCTTCCCGTCCTCCTCGCCGGCGTCCTCGGCCGACTTGGAGAGGCCGAAGTCGAGCACCTTGACCAGGGGGACGCCGCTCGGGCCGGTCGTGAGGAAGAGGTTCCCCGGCTTCAGGTCGCGGTGGACGATGCCGCGCGCGTGCGCCTCCGCGACCGCCTCGCAGCTCTGGAGCACGTAGTCGACGGCCTCGGAGACCGGCAGGGGGCCGCGGGCGTCGAGCACCTGCTGGAGGTCGCGGCCGCGCAGGTACTCCATGACGAGATACGGCAAGCCCATCTCGGCCGTGCCCACGTCGATGACGCGGGCGACGTGGTCGCTCCGGATCGCCGCGGCGGCGCGCGCCTCGCGCAGGAAGCGGGCGCTCGCGCCCGGGAAGTCCTTGGCCCGCGGGAGGAGGAACTTGACCGCGACGCGCTGGCGCAGCGAGACGTGCTCTGCGACGAACACGGCCCCCATGGCGCCTCGGCCCAGGCTGCGCTCGAGGCGGTATCTCTGCGCGAAGACCTCACCTATTCTTGGGATGCCTGCGGCGGATGCGGGCGCATCCGGCTTCATGGCCCGACCTCCATCGGCTCACTATAGCCGCACCGGGGCCCATTTTGACGCGAAGATGCGGGCGTCAGGCGCCGCCAGGCGGCGGCATGCGGGGGAGGCGCAGCGCGTGCGCCGCGGTCGCACGGATTGCGTGGGTCGCGCCGGGGCGTGGCGCACGTCCTGCGCCGGACCGCCGGGGGTTGCGCGCAGAGGGCAGCACGATCTTCGAGCGAGGCCGAGGAGCATGCGCCGCCTGTGAAGCGACCGATCGCAGCCGGCGCCGGGCGCGCGGGCTCACTCGTTACGGCCGTCGCCGCGGCCGATCGGCAGACGCCGCGTCCGGATACGGCGATCCTCGAAGACAAGAACGCTTCCCTGGGCGAGGAGCGGCGCGATCGGCTCCAGGTTGGCGAGGAGCAGCGCCGCTTGCTGATCGGGCCGCCGGTCGGTGCCTCGGCGAAAGAGGATCACCGAAGGCCGGTCTGTCCCGCGCACCGCGAGCAGCGTCCCGAAGTCGGCGTCCGCCGAGACGAGGACCCGATCTTCCCGAGCCGCGCACTCCATCACCTGCTCGTCGGGCGCCGCCGCCATCCCGTAGTCCCGCACATGCACGGCGTCGTGCCCCGCCTCGCGCAAGCGTCCGGCCAGGATCGGCGAAAGGGCGTTGTCGATCAGGAATCTCATGAAGCTGCGCGGAGCGGCAGCTCGCCGTCACGCACGGCCTCTGCGGCGTAGTGCAGCGCCTCGCGCACGTCTTCCCGCTCCAGATCCGGGTACGCCTCCAGGATCTCCTCCACCGTCAGGCCGTCCGCCACCATGCCGACCACCGTCGCGACCGGGATGCGAAGGCCGCGGATGCAGGGTGCGCCGCCCATCTGCCCAGGATGAACCGTGATTCGCGAGAATTTCATGATGGTTCCCTCTCCACGCATACGGCACGCATGAAACCGGCGCAACCTGCGGCGCTGCGCCTGACTCCATGTCGTCCCGCGGCCCCGCGCCTGCGCGCCGCCGCTCCCGCTCGGAGCATTGCGACGTCGCGCCCGCCGTGGCACGAGCGCGCCCTCATGCCGACCCGCCCCTTCGCCCTGGGCCGCTCTCGCCCGCTGTCGGGTGATCCCGGCGCCGCCGCCGCGCGCCCGCTGGAGCTCCCCGCGCACCACCTCGTGACCCACGGCGTGGTCGTCGGCATGACCGGCAGCGGCAAGACCGGGCTCGTCATGGTCCTCGTCGAGGAGGCGCTGCGCTCGGGCGTCCCGGTGCTCATGGTCGACGTGAAGGGCGACCTGCCCAACCTGCTCTTCACCTTCCCGGAGCTCTCCCCGGCCGAGTTCGAGCCCTGGATCGACCCCTCGGCGGCCGCGCGCGACGGCCGCGGCACGGGCGACGTCGCCGCCGAGCTCGCGGCGCGGTGGCGCGCGGGGCTCGCCGCCTCGGGGCTCGGGCCGGCCGACGTCGCCGCGCTCCGCGCCCGCATGGCGCCGCGCCTGCTCACGCCGGGCACCACCGCGGGCGAGCCGATCCACGTGCTGTCGGCGCTGGAGACGCCCTCGTCGCTCTGGGACGAGGACGAGGAGGCCGCCCGCGAGGCGCTCTCGGCCTCGCTGTCGCTCCTGCTCCGGCTCGTCGGGCGCGACCCGGATCCGGCGCGGAGCCGCGAGCACGTGCTGCTCGCGCACCTCGCGGAGCGGCGGCTGCGCGAGCGCCGGGCCGCGGGGCTCGAGGAGCTGCTCGCCGACCTCGCCGCGCCGCCGATCGCCGCGGTGGGCGCCCTCGACGTCGACGCGTTCTTCGCCCCGAAGGAGCGGCAGGCGCTCGCGCGCGAGCTCAACACCCTGCTCGCCTCCCCCACGTTCGCGACGTGGCGCAAGGGCGCGCCGCTCGACGTCGCGGGGTGGCTCGCGCCGGACGCCCGGAGCGGCAAGACGCCCGCGGTGATCGTGAGCGTCGCGCACCTGGAGGACGACGAGCGGCTCCTCGTCCTCGGACTGCTGTTCGATCAGCTGCTCTCGTGGGTGCGCGGCCTCGCCGGGACGAGCGACCTTCGCGCCCTCGTGGTCTTCGACGAGGTGTTCGGGTTCCTGCCCCCGCACCCCGCGAACCCGCCCACCAAGCGGCCGCTGCTCGCGCTCCTGAAGCAGGCGCGCGCCTTCGGCGTGGGCGTCGTCCTCGCCACGCAGAACCCGATGGACCTCGACTACAAGGCGCTCTCCAACGCCGGCGCGTGGTTCGTGGGGCGGCTGCAGACCGACGCCGACCGCGAGCGCGTCGTCGAGGGGCTCTCGGGCGCGGACGGGGGCGCCGGCGGCGTCGACGCCGCGGCGCTGTCGGCCACCCTGAAGGCGCTCCCCCCGCGCACGTTCTTCGTGCGCGACGTCCACATGCAGCCGCCGTCGTTCCTGGCCGAGACGCGGTTCAGCCTGTCGTGGCTGCGCGGCCCGGTCACCCGGCGCGAGATCGGCCGCCTCGTCCGGGGCATGTCCCCTCCCCCGCCCGCGCCGCCGCCGGCCTCGCCGGCGGCGCCCGCCGCATCCGGGCCGCCGCACGCCGCACCCGCGCCCGCGGCCGCATCCGGGCCGCCGCACGCCGCACCCGCGCCCCCGGCCGCGAGCGCCCCCGCGGCGAGGTCGCCGGCGCCGCTCCCGCACCCGCCGCCCGTGGGCCCGGGCGGCACCGTCGTCCTCGATCCGCGCCGCCCGCCGCCCGTCCCCGCCTCGCACGCCGCGCGGCGCGGCGAGGCCGCTCGCGCGAGCGCCGGAGCCGCGGCGTCGGCCTCGCCGCCGCCCCCCGCGTCGCCGGCGGCGCCGCCCGCGCCGCCCGAAGGCTGGCGGAGCCTCTACGCGCACGCCCCGGCCGCGGCCCCGGAGGGCTTCCGTTACATCCCCTGGGTGGCGTGCTCGGTCGTCGCCCACCTGCGCGACGCGAAGCTCGGCATCACCCTCAACCAGAGCCAGCTCCTCGCCGCCCCGCTGCTGGCCGACGGCCGGCCGGATCTGTCGCGCGTCACCCGGCTCGACCCCGCGCTGCTCTCCCCCTCGCCCGCGGCGGGGGCCCGCTTCGCCGAGCTGCCCGCCCCGCTCGCGAAGCGCGCCGCCGCGCAGGCCGCGGCGCGCGCGCTCCGGGAGCACGCCTACCGCACGACCGAGGCCGCCGTGGCCGTCCACCGGGAGCTCGGGCTCGCGCAGGCCGAGGGCGAGCCGCTCGAGGCGTTCGCCGCCCGCTGCCGCGCCGCCGCGGCCCGGCTCGCCGCGGCCGAGCAGCAGCAGGTGATCGGCCGGTTCGCGCCCAGGATCGCGCGCCTCGGCGAGCGCATCGCCGCCGCGAAGGCGCGGTACGACCAGGCCGAGGCCGAGGTGGCCGCGCTCCCCGGCGCGGTGGGCGCGGCGCTGCTGGGGCTCGTCGCCGGCCGCGAGACCGCGCGGCGCGCCGGGACCCAGCGTGACCGGGCCACCGCGAAACTGGAGCGCGCGCGAACGGAGTGGACCGAGGCGGACGCCGCGCTCCGCGACCTCCACGCCGCCCAGGCCGCCGAGCTCTCCGCGCTGGAGCAGCTCCCCCAGCGCGCCGCCGAGGGCATCGAGACGAAGCGCCTCGTCCCGAGGAAGAACGACGTCGAGGTCGCCTTCGTCGCGCTCGCGTGGGCCGCGACGCTCGCCGGCACGGCGTGAGCCTTCGCCCTGGCGCCCGGCGGCCCTCGCCACGGCGCCCGCGCCGCCGCCCGCAGGCCGGGCCGCCGTACCCCCTGGCGCCGCCCCGCCCGCGGGCCAGCTCGCTGCAGCCGGGGCGCAGCCCGCTGCAAAGCGCCCCCGCGCCGCCTTCGCCTGTGCTCTGATCCAGGGGACCCCCCTCGGCCCGCCTCCGGCTGGCCAGGGCGAGAGCGCGCCGGCACGACGGCGCGCGCCATGGAGCCGAGCCATGCAGACCTCGCGGCAGCTGAGCCCCCCGGGTGGACCGTGAACGGCGGCGCCGGCGCGACCCACGTCGCGCTCCCGCCCCCCGCCGCCGCCCCGGCGCGCGGGCGGGCGCCCGCCCGCGCGCTCGCCGGCCCGAGATGGGCGGCCGTCTGGCTCGTGGCCGGGCTCTGGATGATCCCGGTGCTCGTCTCGAGCGCGCAGACCTACCTCTTCGTCCAGCAGAAGCAGGAGGCGCGCCTCCCGCTCTTCGCCGCCTTCGTCTGGCAGGGGCTGCCCTGGCTCTTCTGGGCGCTCATGACGCCCGCGATCGTCTGGCTCGGCCGCAGGTTCCCGATGGAGCGCCGGGGCCTCGTGCGGAACGTCGCGGTGCACCTCGTCGCCAACCTCGCCATGGCCCCGGGCCACGTCGCCGTCAGCGCGCTCATGGGGCGGCTCATCGGCCACGAGCACTACGTGAAGACGTCGTTCCCCGACGTCTTCGTCAAGCTCATCAGCATCTACCTCGACATCGAGCTGCTCATCTACTGGGGGATCCTCGCGATGGTCCACGCGGCGGACTACCACCGCAAGTACCGGGAGCGCGCGGTCGCGGCCGCGCAGCTCGAGACGAAGCTCGCGCAGGCGGAGCTCCAGGCGCTCAAGATGCAGCTCCACCCGCACTTCCTCTTCAACACGCTCCACGCCATCGCGGTGCTCGTGAGAAAGCAGGAGACGCAGGCCTCGGTCCGCATGATCACCGGCCTGAGCGAGCTGCTCCGGATGGCGCTCGAGAACGCGGGCAAGCAGATCGTGCCGCTCAAGCAGGAGCTCGATTTCCTCGATCGCTACCTCGAGATCGAGGAGACCCGCTTCCAGGACCGGCTGACGGTGCGCAAGGAGGTCGCCCCCGAGGCGCTGGACGCCGAGATCCCGAACCTCATCCTGCAGCCGATCGTCGAGAACGCGATCCGCCACGGCATCGCCCCGCGGGCGTCGTCGGGGAGCGTGACGATCGCCGCCCGGCGGGAGGATCACCGCCTCGTCGTGGAGGTGACCGACGACGGCCGGGGGCTCAGGGAGGGCTGGGCCGGCGAGGCGAGCGAGGGGACGGGGCTCGGCAACGTGCGCGCGCGGCTCCGGCAGCTCTACCCGGACGACCACCGGCTCGCCGTCGCGCGGCGCCCGGAGGGGGGCGTCCTCGTGACGGTCGCGGTCCCGTTCCGGCCCGCGCGCCCGCAGAAGGAGCCGCGCGCGCATGGATAGCCCCGGCGAGATCCGCGCCGTCATCGTCGACGACGAGCCGCTCGCCCGCGAGGGCATCCGCATGCTCCTCGAGGACGACCCCGAGGTCGCGGTCGCCGCCGAGTCGGGCGACGGCCCGAGCGCGCTCGAGACGATCCGGCGGCTGCGGCCGGACCTCGTGTTCCTGGACGTGCAGATGCCCGAGATGAACGGGTTCGAGGTGATGGCGTCGCTCCCGCCCGGCGAGCTGCCCGCGGTGATCTTCGTGACGGCGTTCGACCGTTACGCGCTGCGCGCCTTCGAGGTCCACGCCCTCGACTACCTGCTGAAGCCGTTCGACGACGACCGCTTCCACGACGCGCTCCGCCGCGCCAAGAGCCACCTCCGGCTGTCGCGGATGAGCGACCTGAGCCAGCGCCTGCTCTCGCTCCTGCAGAGCTACGGCGACCCCGGCGCGGCGGCCGCCGCGCGCGGGCGGGCGGGCCCCGGCTCGGAGCCGCCCGCTCCCGGCGCGGATCACCCGCGGCGGCTCGCGATCAAGGACGGCTGCCGCGTGGTCTTCCTCAGCGTCGAGGAGATCGACTGGATCGAGGCGGCCGACTACTACGTGCAGATCCACGCCGGCGGGAAGAGCTATCTCCACCGCGAGACGATGAACAGCGTGGAGGGCAAGCTCGATCCGGCGCGGTTCGTGCGGATCCACCGCTCGGCGATCGTGAACCGCGACCGGATCAGGGAGCTCCGCACCCAGGGCCGCCGGGACACGGTCGTGGTCCTCGCCGGGGGCGCGGAGCTCAAGGTGGCGCGGAGCCACCGGGAGAAGCTGTCGGTGCCGCGGTGATGCGCGCGGGGAGCGGGCGCTCGCAGCTCCGCCCGCCGTGGTCTGCCCCTCAGGGCTTCTCCGTTCCGCCTGAAGACGCCGTCAAGTCGTCCACGAACCGGCGCATCAGGCGCACCAGGTCGTTGAAGTCTTCCTCACTCCAGTTGGCGAGGATCGGGGCCGCGATCCTCTGACGCGCGGCGTCCAAGGCGTCCGTCATCTGTCGCCCCTTGTCGGTGATCACCGCCTCATGGACGCGGCGATCGGCTGGGCTGGGTCGACGTTCGATCAGCCCCAGGCTCTCGAGCTTCGCGACCTGGCGGCTGACGGTCGTGTAATCGCGCCCGGCTCGGTCCGAGAGCTCGACCACGCCGATCGGCCCGAAGCGCTCGATCCCCACCAGCAGCTGAAAGAGGGCTCGATCCAGGGAGAGGCCCGCCTCCGCGAGCAGCGCCTGATCGCGCTGCGGCTGATTCATGACCGCGATCAGATCGACCATGGCTCCGTGGAGCTCGCGGAGCTTCTTCTTGGTGATGCGTGTAATTTGCACAAATTCTCTTGACGGTTCGGGGGTGCGAACATATGCATGATACACATATCTGAAGCGCAGTCCAACAAAGCGGAGCTGGCCGTGGAACCTCATTTTTCGACGGATGTACTGATCGTTGGCGCAGGTGCTGCCGGGTTGACCCTGGCCATTGAGCTCGCCCGTCGGGGCGTCGCGTTCCGGCTCATCGACAAGCTGGACGGGCCGTTTCCCGGCTCGCGCGGCAAAGGGATCCAGCCGCGCAGCCAGGAGGTGTTCGAGGATCTGGGCATCCTCGACCGCGTCGTCGCGGCCGGCGGCATGTACCCGCCCCCGCGGGAGTATCGCGACGACGGAGGCTACGAGGAGTCGCAGCTCATGGAGGCTCAGGACCCGACGCCTGGCGAGCCCTATCTTCTGCCGCTGCTCGTGCCCCAGTTCCTGACCGAGGCCGCGATGCGCGAGCGTCTGGCGGAGCTCGGGCGCGCCCCGGAGTTCGGCCGCGAGCTGAAGAGCTTCGAGCAGCATGGCGAGGGCGTCGACGCTCGCATCGCCGGCCCGGCGGGCGAGGAGACCGTCCGCGCCCGCTACCTCGTCGGAGCGGACGGCGGCCGCAGCGTCGTACGGCACGCGCTCGCGATCGACTTTCCCGGCAAGACCATGGGGGTGCGCGCCGTGGTCGCCGACGTCGTCCTGGATGGGCTCAGCAGGGACGCCTGGCATCGCTTCAACAAACAGTCGATGGAAAAGCAGGTGTCGCTGTGCCCGCTCGTCGGCACCGACATGTTCCAGTTGCAGGCGCCGATTCCTTCGGAGGGCGATGTCGATCTCTCCGCGGAAGGCCTCACAGCGATGGTCGCGGGCCGCACGGGCCGAGGCGACATCGCGATCCGTTCGGTGTCCTGGGCCTCCGCCTATACCATGAACGCGCGCCTCGCCGACCGTTACCGGGACGGGCGCGCCTTCCTCGTCGGCGACGCCGCGCATATCCACCCGCCCACGGGCGGGCAGGGCCTCAATACGAGCGTGCAGGACGCCTACAACCTCGGCTGGAAGCTCGCCGCCGTCCTGGCGGGTGCGCCGGAGGCGCTGCTCGCGACCTACGAGGAGGAGCGCCGGCCGATCGCCGCGGAGGTGCTCGGCCTGACGACGAAGCTGCTGGAGGCGGCCAAGCAAGGCGTCATGCGCCGCGGTCGCGAGGTGCATCAGCTCGATCTGGGATATCCGGAGTCGTCGCTCGCCATGGAGAAGCCGAAGCGCAGCGGCGGCATCCGCGCGGGCGCCCGGGCGCCGGACGCGCCCGTCCGCGGCGTGGCAGGGATGCCGACACGGCTCTTCAAGCTCTTCCAGGGTCCGCATTGGACCTTGCTGGGTTACGGGGTGGACCGGCTCTCGTCCGTCGAGCCGCGCCCCGGGCTCCACATCCACGCCGTCGGGCCGCGCGGCGACATCGTCGATGATGGCGGCCATCTCCGCGCTGCATATGGCGTGTCGCCCGGCGACTGGGTGCTCGTCCGGCCGGACGGGTATATCGGCGCCATCGTGTCGTCCGAGCATGTCCCGGCGCTGGAAGCCTATCTTGCCAGCGTCGGCCTCCCGTCGCGGGGATGACGAGGACGAGAGCGCCTCCGCGACCTTCCGGCCGGACGTCCCCGGGAGGCAGGGGCGCGGCGGGTTATTGGGGGATGACGGTCGGGGCGCACGTCGATACGCCGGCGCCGATGACCTCGGCGGGGAGGTCGTCCCGCAGGAGCTCCGGCGGCGCGCCGGAGGCGGGATCGTAGCGATAGACGCTCGACGTGATCCTCTCGACGGGGTCGGGGTTCGTGACGAAGAAGTAGAAGGCGCCTCCCCAGGTCGCGAACGCCCAGCTCGCGGCGTCGTGGATGCTCACACCGGAGAGGGGTGTCTGCGAGAGCGTGGCGCCGGTCCTCTTGTCGTACTCGCTGAGGGACGCCGGCTCCCCCGGCGCCCCCTGCACGAAGCCGAAGAGCCGGCCGTCGCCCGTGCCGGTGAGGTCCGCGTCCCCGCCCTCGCCCACGCCGAGCGGACGGGCGGTGCGGCTCCGCGCGTCGAACATGGCGAGCGCCCGGACGGGATCCGGCTCGTCGCGCGTCCCGCCGAGCAGCGCCTCGCGGAGGTAAAGGGTCTCCTCGCCGGAGACGCCGTCGGACGCGAACGCCATCCCGAACCTCCAGAGCGGGTCGTTCCCCGGCGGGCTGATGACCGGCTCGCAGACGCCGGTCTCGATATCGAGGCGCGCGAGCCGACCGCTATGGCTCCCGATCCAGGCGACGCCGCTCCGATCGACGGCCATCGACAGCGGCGACACGGCCTCGACCCACCAGCGATCCACGGGAGCCGCGCACTCGAACTGGCCGATGAACCGGAAGTCCAGCGTGGCCGGGTGGAACGAGTAGAGCTCGCTGTACGACGAGACCGTGTAGATGTGGTGCGACGTCAGCTCGGAGCACGCGCCGGGAACGGTGACGGACGGAGGGTTCCACACGGCCGGCGGGCCGGGGTTCACCCACGTCGCTTCGATCCACCCGTCGCCGCCCCCGACGCCGCCGCCCCCGGCGCCGCCGGCGCCGCCGGCGCCGCCGCCCCCGCCGTCGCCGGGGAGCGCCCCGGCGGAAGGATCGAGCGTGGTGCCGCTCGCGCACGCGGCGAGCGACAGGGAGAGCACGCCAGCACAGATCAGACCCAAAGACGACCGCAGCATACCGATCCCTCGATGCGTGGTTGAAGCGCTGCGGGTACGTGGGGACGAGCCGTCGTCCCCATTTGAAATTCGACCTGGCGCCCCCTGTTCCCCGGCGGCAGCGGCGCCTCGCACCCGGGCGCGGCGCGGGACCGCGGCCGCCGCCCTCGCCTCTGGCGGGACTGCTGACGCACGGAATGGGCGCTAAGCTCCCCCGCATGCCCCCGATCGGCTCTCCCTCCGGCGGACGTCGCGCAGCGCAGGCCCTCGCAGCGGAGGCCGCGCGGCCCCGCGGGCGGGCCTGACCCCATGCCGCCCTCCCGCTTCCGCCCCGGGCTCGGCCGCCCGAGCGCGCCGGCCCCCGGGATCGCGTGGTTCGCGTTCCGCGGCGACGAGCTCCTCGTCCGCGCGCCGCCCGACGGCGGCGATCGCTTCGACGTCCCGGTCGCGGCGGATCTCGCGGAGCTCGGCGTCGTCGCCGTGCGCGACCAGCCGCTCGGCGAGCTCGACGGACGCCCCTGCCGCTCCGCGGAGCTCGCGCAGGGCGCTCCGGCCCCCGAGGGGCACGCCTACGTCTCGCTGCGGCGCCTCCACGGGCGCATCGATCCGGAGCTGTTCGACGTGGCGGGCACGGCGTACCAGGTGCAGCACTGGGACCGGGCGCACCAGTACTGCGCGGCGTGCGGCGCCGAGCTCGAGGCCGGGCAGGACGAGCGGGTCAAGCGCTGCGTCCGCTGCGCCAGCAACTACTTCCCCCGGATCACGCCCGCGACGATCGTGCTCGTCGAGGACGGGCCGCGCGTGCTCATGACGCGGCAGGCGCGGTTCCCTGCGGGCATGTACGGCCTCGTGGCGGGCTTCGTCGAGCCCGGCGAGACGCTGGAGGCGTGCGTCGCGCGCGAGGTCCACGAGGAGACGGGCGTCGATGTCGCGGACGTCGCCTATTTCGGCAGCCAGCCGTGGCCGTTCCCGCACCAGATCATGGTCGGCTTCACCGCGCGCTACGCCGGCGGCGAGCTCCGCGTCGACACGCGCGAGCTCGAGGACGCGCGCTGGTTCCACCGCGACGCGCTGCCGCTCTTGCCGCCGCCGCTCAGCATCGCCCGCAAGCTCGTCGACGCCTGGCTCGCGCGCGCAGCGCGGTAGCTCCCCTCAGACGCGGCGCTGCTTCCAGGCCCCGCGGCGGAACATGAGCCAGCCCGCGACCGCGAGCGTCGAGAACGCCACCGCGATCGCGATGGGCACGCCCGTCGAGCCGAGCCCCGCGGCGCGCGCGAGCCACCAGCCGAGCGGGATCTCCCAGAGCCAGAAGCAGGCGAAGTTCAACATCGTCGGCGTCCACGTGTCGCCGGCGCCGTTGAAGGCCTGCATGAACACCATCCCGAACCCGTAGAACAGGAACCCGCACGCCACGATCCGCAGCGTCTCCGTGCCGGACCGGAGCACCTCGGCGTCGTCCGTGAACGCGCCGACGATGGCGCCCGCGCCCACCGCGAAGACCAGCCCGATCGCGCCGAGCATGACCGTGTTCCAGACGCCCGCGCGGTAGACCGCGGCCTCGGCCCGCTCGGGGCGCCCCGCCCCGAGGTTCTGCCCCACCATCGTCGCGGCGGCGTTCGCGAGCCCGAACGCCGGCAGGATCGCGAACGCGATGACCCGCATCCCGATCGTGTAGCCGGCGAGCGCCGCGCTCCCGAACGGGGCGAGGATGCGCAGCATGCCGATCCAGCTCGCCGTGCCGATGAGCGCCTGCAACGCGCCGTTCGCGAACAGGCGGAGCAGCGCCGCGAGCGCCCTCGGGTCGGGCACGAGGTGCCGCGCCCTCACCTTCACGCGACCGCCGCCGCGCGCGAGCAGGAAGACCTGCAGCGCGACGCCCGTCCCGCGGCCGAGCGTCGTCCCCAGGGCGGCGCCGGTCACGCCGAGCTCCGGGAACGGGCCGAGGCCGAAGATGAAGCACGGGCCGAGCACCATGTTCAGCGCGTTCGACAGCCAGAGCACCCGCATCGACAGCGCCGCGTCGCCAGCCCCGCGGAAGACCGCGTTCATGACGAACAGCATCAGGATCGTCCCGTTGCCGAGCAGCATGATCGAGGCGAACGGCGTGCCGGTCGCGACCACCGCGGCGCTCGCCCCCATCGCCCCGAGCAGGCGCGACGCGAGCAGCCCGCCGGCCGCCGCGATCGGCAGGGAGGCGAGCACGCCGAGCACGATCGCCTGCCCCGCCATGGCCGCCGCCTCCTCGGGGCGCCCCTCGCCGACCCGCCGCGCGACCGTCGAGGACGCGGCGACCGAGAGGCCCATCCCCAGGGCGTACACCACCGCGAGGAGCGACTCCGTGAGCCCGACGGCGGCGACCGCGTCGGCGCCGAGCCGCGACACCCAGAAGACGTCGACCACGACGAAGAGCGACTCCATGAGCATCTCCATGACCATGGGGATCGCGAGCAGGACGATCGCCCGGTCGATGGAGCCCTGGGTGAAGTCGTGCCCGCTGCCGCCGACCGCGTCGCGGAGCGTCGACCAGACGCCGGCGCCGCGGCGCGGGCCGGGCGAGGGCGCATCGGGTTCCGCGCGCAGGTCGCGGGCAGGAGTCGTGGCGTGGTCGCGCATGGGGCGAGCAAAGCTGATCGCGCCCGCCCGTCCCGTCCAGCGGCCTTTGCGGGCCCGCGCGGCCGTCCGGGTGGCCGGACAGCGGCTCAGCGCAGGCGCAGGGCGGCGCGCGCCACGCCGCACAGGACGCCGAGCACGAAAATGACAGCGCCGAGCAGCGCCAGGCGCGACCTGCGCCCGTTGGCCTGGACCTCGGCCGGGACCGCGCGCACCTACACATCGATCTCCTCCGGCGGAGCCGCTTGCTCGTCGGCTCCGGCGCCTCCTACCCGCCTCGTCGGCGTCGCTGCGGAACAGCACGCCGCAGTCCCCCTGTTCGCCTGTACCGCCACCGCAGCCGCCCCGGCGCTGCGACGCCCGCCCCCGCTGAGCTCAGACGGGTACCGCGCCCGTCCCGCTGCAGGTTCGACGCCGACCGCTCAACCTGCGCTCGAGAAGAAGAACCAGGCGTCGTCGGGACCGCAGCCCGGATCGAGAGCGAAGCGAAGACGTTCGAGAAACCCGCGGTAGCCGAGGACGATCGGCCCTATCCATCCTGGGGCGACAACGATGCTGCCCGATACGGTGAGGCTCTCGCCGCGCTCCGCGACGAGCACGACGTCGAGGTCGTGAAGGACGCCGCGGATGCGACCGAGTCGCGTCAGGAGGATCATCGTCTGTCCCGAGGTACCGAGCTGCGCTTGCAGCAGGTCGGCGAGATCGCCTCCGATGATCGACCACGCGGCGCCCGTGTCGAGCAACGCCTGGCTCTCGAACGGAAGACCAGCGATCCGGCAGCGGACCGCGACGGTCAGCAGTGTTCCTTCATGCTCCGTCGCGACCCGATAGCGCGCCGACGAGACAGCCCACGGCTGCGCGTCCCCGTCGAGCCGCATCGTACCTTTGGCCATCAGTCGACCTGGACGATGAACGCGCCATCGATCTGACCGCGCTCCGTCAGCCGCTCGATCAGCGCGCGCAGCGCGATGTCGGCGTCGAGGAGCTTTCCGTCCTGGAGCGCCACCCAGCGATCGAGGTAGGCCTGCCGGTTCTCTCGCAACCAGGCATAGTCTGCCGCGAAGTCGCTGCGAGGTCGGTCGGGCGACGGCACGACCCGAGGCGGACGGAGGACCTTGGCCCAGCCTTCCACGCTCGTGTCGCCCTGAGCGAGCAGCTCCTGGACGTAGCGGCGCGCTTCCTCGACCCGGTTGGCCTCCACCAACCTGCGGACGTGCTCGGCCGGAGGGATCGGCGGAGGTAGCACTTCGCTCGCGGAACGCATGCGTGCATCGTAGCACTTCGCCCGCCGCCTTCGCTCAATCAGGATGGCCACTCCCTCCCGCATCGCCGCGTCTTCAGCGGATCGTGAACGGATCCCGATCTCGCGCGCTGAGCTCGACGCGGAGCGACGGCACCTCGGCGCGGAGCCGCTCGGCCAGGCGCTTCAGCGCGGCGCGCTCGCTGTTCGAGTGCAGCGCGCACACCACCGTGACGCCGGCGCTCGCCGCGCGCAGGGCGTCGTGGTGGCGCAGCTCGCCGGTCAGGTAGAGCTCGGCGCCCTGGGCGATCGCGTCCTCGAGGAGCGCGCCGCCGGCGCCGGCGCACGTCGCCGCGCGCGTGACGGCGCGCTGCTCGGGGCCGGCCACGAGCAGCGCGTCGACCCCCAGGGCCGCCTTGACGCGGCCGAGCAGGTCGCCGACCGGCGCGGCGCCGCCGAGCGGCCCGATCCGGCCGATGCCGACCCGCAGCGGCTCGACGGCGAGCTCGACGAGGTCGAACGCCACCTCCTCGTACGGGTGCGCGGCGCGCATCGCCTGCAGGACCGCCTCGGTCCGCCCGCGGGGAAAGACCATCTCCAGCCGCACCTCGGTCACGCGCTCGAGCCGGCCCTTCTCGCCCACGGTGGGGTTCGTGCCCTCCTCGCCGAAGAACGTGCCCGTCCCGACCGTGCGGAAGCTGCAGCGCGAGTACCGGCCGATCCGGCCCGCGCCCGCCTCGGCGAGGGCGTCGGCCACGGCGTCGGCGTGGTCCTCCGGGACGAAGACGACGAGCTTGTGCTGCCACGCCTTCGACGGCGCCCGCCGCAGCGGCGCGCGCTCCCCGGACATCCCGAGCGCGTCGGCGAGGACATCGTTGGTGCCGCCCTCGGCGACGTCGAGCGCGGTGTGGGGCGAGTACAGCGCGATGCCGTCCCGGATCGCCGCGAAGATGGGGCTCGGCGCGACCACGCGCTTCACCGCCTCGAAGAGCGGCGGGTGGTAGGCGACGACGAGATCGCAGCCGAGCTCGCGCGCCTCCCGGGCGACCTCGGGGGTGTAATCGATGGCGAGGAGCGCCGCCGACGAGGGCCGCGCGGGGTCGCCCGCCAGGAGGCCTACGTTGTCCCAGGGCTCGGCGAACCGGAGCGGGGCGATCGACTCCAGCGCGGCCACGACGTCTTGGAGGAGGGTCATACGCGCATCTATACCAGCGGCGGAGCTCCGGACGCCGAGCTCGGTGGAGATCGGGTAAAGAGACGCCATGCACCCGAGCGAGCAGCCCACCGGAACGGTCGTGTCGATCTGGCGATATCCCGTCAAATCGATGCAAGGAGAGGAGATCGACGAGGCGGCGATCTCCGACCGCGGCGTGCTCGGCGACCGGGCCTACGCCGTCCTGGACCGGGAGACGGGGCACGTCGCGAGCGCCAAGCACCCTGGCAAGTGGGGCGCGCTGCTCGCGTGTCGGGCGGCCTTCGCGGAGCCGCCGCGCCCCTCGGTGCCCCTGCCGCCCGTGTGGATCACGCTCCCGGACGGCGCCGTGATCAGCAGCGCGCAGCCGGACGTGGATCGGGCGCTCTCGCGCGCGCTCGGCCG
The DNA here is from genome assembly GCF_051526825.1 of Sorangium sp. So ce185. NCBI lineage: Bacteria > Pseudomonadati > Myxococcota > Polyangiales > Polyangiaceae > Sorangium > Sorangium sp. So ce185. Next base: position 7,274,635 of record NZ_CP150316.1, read on the forward strand.
CGACGTGGCGCTCGTGAGCCAATTGCCCGAGGCGCCGAAGCGCGAGGCGGATCGGTCGCCCGTGGACGGCTCCGCGGCCCAGGCCACGATCGTCGAGGAGCCGATGGCGCTCGCCGCGCCGGCCGGCACGTTCTTCGATGTGGCCGCCCTGCACGCGCTGACCACGGCCACGCTCGACCGCCTGCGCGACCTCCACCCCTCCGGGCGCATCGAGGCGCCGAGGTTCCGCCCCAACCTCGTCGTCGCGACGGCCCCGGACGAGCGCTCCTTCGTCGAGAACGGCTGGATCGGCCGCGCGCTGGAGATCGCCCCGGAGGTCCGCCTCGAGGTCATCGATCCTTGTCCCCGGTGCGTCGTCCCCACGCTGCCCCAGGGCGACCTCCCGCGCGATCCCGGCCTCTTGCGCGCGCTCGCCCGGCACAACGCGGTCGCGAGCGCGACCGTCGCCCCCGGCGTCGTGTTCCCGGCGGTCGCCGGGGTCTACGCGGCCGTGCGCCGCGCCGGCGCGATCCGCCGCGGGGCCGCCGTCCGGCTGGAGGCAGCGCCCCCGTCCCCGCCTCGCTGACCGGCCCTGCCGCTGGCCCCCTCCATCTCCGCGCCCCCGCGCCCACGCGGCGCCCCCGCGGAGCCCTGGAGGGAGCGACGGCCGACAGGGCGCGCCGCGAGCGCGCCAAACCACCCACATCGCCGCCCTCGCCCTCACCGGAGAACTCACGTGTTCACCCTCGAGCACGGATTGCCACACTCGCATCAAATCGCTCAGAACACCGGCCGAAATCGCTCGAGCGGGCGAGCACAAGCGCCCTTTCGCCAACTCACGTGATGGACTGGGGTGGTGTTTTCATGTCCATTCAGGATCTCTCTCGATCCATGCCAGTCACGCAAACATAACATCAGACTGGATCACTGGCCGTTCGCACGTGATTGTTCCGCCGAGACAGGCCAGCTCCCCGTGTCAAGCCGGGAGCACGGCTGTGGCCGCGAATTTGCTCTGAAGGTCCAGGCACCCGCGAGACGGCGACGCGGCGTGACGATCGCGAGCGATGGTCGCGCCGCCGGAAGTGCGGAGTCGTCGTCAAGTTACATCAGCAGCGGAGAGGCTGGCGGCGCTTGCGGCCTCTCCTTGGTAGCGCTCCGTCGCGCCGCGCCTGGGCTCCTGAGGGGGAAGGGTGCGGCGCTCTCCGACACGGGGGGAGACGGGCGCATCGGACCGAGCCAGGAAAGGAAGATCGCATGCAGCGCTTCAAGTCACACCTCACCACGGTTGCCCTCACCGCAGCGTGCGCGTTCGCGCCCGGCTGCCTGAGCATCGACGCCGGTGACGAGGGAGCGGGGCCGGCCCCGACCGCATCGGGGACGCTGACCGTCGCCGTCGCCAATGGCGAGGCGCGGTACATGCTGGAGCGGGAAGACGGGGAGTTCGTGCGCCTGAACCTGGACTCGATGACGGAGGCGCCGCAGGGCGCCGAGGCGCCGATCGACTGGCGCACGGCGAGCGGCTCCCCGGTGGACGTGTTCGGCAGCGAGGCCGAGGACGGCACGATCATCGTCGACGCAATCCGGCCTGCGGAGGGCATCGGCGAGCTGACGAGCGCGCTCGTCACGACCGGGGCCAAGCGCGTCCTGGTGCTGCGCGTGCAGTTCGACGGCGGCCAGACGCTGGGCACGGAGCAGGACGTGCGCAACACCATGGATGGCGCGGCGACCCACCTGGCGGGCTCGTCGTTCGGGAAGATGCAGCTCCAGTACGACGTCGCCGGCCCGTTCAACATCGCCTTCGGCAAGTGCGACGACTACAACCGGTGGCAGAACGAGGCCAAGACCGCGGCGCGCAACGCCGGCTTCGATCTCAACGCGTACCAGCACTTCATGATCATGGGCAAGATGGACTGCGGGTACGCCGGCATGGGCGCGCAGCCCGGGAGCGCCACCTGGATCGCTGGCCTCTGGCCCGAGGTCGTCGTGCACGAGCTCGGCCACAACTTCGGCCTGTGGCACGCCTCCTCGCGCACCTGTCGCAGCAACGGGGCGACCGTGACCATGAGCAACGACTGCACCTTCGACGAATACGGCGACGTGTTCGACCCGATGGGCAACGGCGGCAAGCAGCACTTCAACGCCAACTACAAGGTGAACCTCGGGTGGATCCCGTCGACGCAAGCCGTGACGGTGACCGCCGACGGGACCTACACGCTCGCGCCGATGACCGAGGCGAGCACCGGGACCCAGCTCCTCCGCGTCAAGGGCCCGAACGACATCATGTACCAGATCGAGTTCCGCCAGCCGGCGGCGACGAACGTCGTCGACTCGCGCAACCTCTCCACGAAGGGCGTCCTCATCCATGCGTTCTTCACGCAGTCGCGAGAGAGCGGCCGGGCGCACCTGCTCGACATGATCCCCGGCGGGAACTTCAGGGACGCGCCGCTCGTGGTCGGCGCTTCTCATCAGCTCTTCGGGACGAACGCGACGGTGAAGGTCCTCTCGGTGTCGGCCACGGGCGCGCAGGTCCAGATCTCCGGCCTGGGCGGCACCGGCGGCGACCCCGGCGGCGACCCGGGCGGCGACCCGGGCGGCGATCCCGGCGGCACCGGCGGCCAGAGCCTGGCGGCCGTCCACTCGGGCAAGTGCATGAGTGTCACCGGGGCGAGCCTGGACAACGGCGCCACCGTCATCCAGCGGCCGTGCACCGGGGCGGGCGATCAGCAGTGGAAGATCGAGACGATCAGCGGCGCCACGGCGACCGTGAAGAACGTGAACAGCGGAAAGTGCCTCGACGTGCAGGGGGCCAGCCGGAACAACTCCGCGAACATCACGCAGGCGGACTGCAACAGCAGCAGGAACAGCCAGAAGTGGGATGTCGTCGATCGCGGCGACGGCGTCATCTCGCTGCGCTCGGTCAACAGCGGCAAGTGCGTGGACGTCAACGGGGTCAGCACCGCCGACAACGCCAGGTTCATCCAGTACACGTGCGGCACCGGCACGAACCAGCGGTTCCGGCTGCAGTAGCGCGCGTCCAGGGCCCGACGGCCGGGGGCGCCGCGCCCGGCCGCGCGCCGCGGAGCGGCGGATCGTGACCGGCGTCGGGCCAGGGATCTCCCGGGCCCGGCGCGCTCCCGCGGCCTCCTGTCGAAGCGTTGCGCTGTACAGGAGGATCGATGAACCTCCCCTCGATGAACCGCATCGCTCTCGGGCTCGCGGCCGCCGCGGCGGGCCTCGCCCTCTCCGCCGCGGCGCCCGCGCTCGCCAACGGTCGATACCCCACCGCCGGCCAGATCCTTGTCGATCCCGCCGATCCGGAGCACATCGTCGTCCGCGCGACCTACGGCGTCCTCACCACCCGTGACGGCGGCGAGCGCTGGTCGTGGATCTGTGAAGCGGCGGTCGGTTACAGCGGCTTCGAGGATCCCATGATGGTCGTCACCGCCGACGGCTCGATGCTCGCGGGGCTCTTCGACGGGCTCAGCGCGACGCACGACGGCGGCTGCGACTGGCAGCTCGCCGAGGGCGCGCTCGCCCGGCGCAACATCGTCGACCTGTCGATCGACCGCGCGGATCCCGCGAGCGTGCTCCTGCTCGGCTCCAGCGTCATGGCGAGCGACGCGATCTTGACCCAGGTCTGGGCGTCGAAGGACGACGGGAGGACGTGGACCCAGGCCGGGGAAGACTTCCCGAGCACGTTCCTCGGCGTGACCCTGGACAGCGCGCCGAGCGATCCACGGCGCATCTACGTGAGCGGGCGCCGCAACGGCCCCACGTTCCAGGGGATCGTGCGGCGCTCGGACGATCGCGGCGCGACGTGGGAGGAGCTCGACGTCCCTGGCAGCGACGATCGCAACCTGCCCTACCTCGGCGCCGTGGACCCGGAGGACCCCGACGTGGTGTATGTGCGCCGCGACGGCGACGGCGCGGACGCCCTGCTGGTCTCGCGGGACGGGGGCGCCACCTGGCGCGAGGTGTTCCAGGCGGTGAGCCTCCTCGGGCTCGCCCTCTCGCCCGACGGGACCAGGATCGCGGCCGGCAGCGACATGGATGGCCTGTGGGTCGCGCCGACGGACACGCTGGAGTTCACGCAGGTGGGGCAGCTCGGCGTCCGCTGCCTGACCTGGACCGCGCGGGGCCTCTACGCCTGTGCCGACGAGCTCGTGGACGGCTTCTCCGCGGGCGTCTCCACGGACGGGGGCGCGACGTTCTCGCCGCTCATGACGCTCGACCGCCTCTGCGGCCCGCCGGCCGCCTGCGGGGCGGAGGGCTCGACCGGCCGGACCTGCCCCGACCTCTGGCCGGCGACCGCGAGCTTCGTCGGCGCCGCGCGCTCGTGCGAGGCCGGCGCGGCGTCAGGCGGCGCCGCGGGCGCGGGCGGGAGCGCGGCGAGCGCCGACGGGGGCGAGGCCGGCGTGGGGGCGGGCGGAAGCGGGGCGAGCGCCGGCGGCGGCTGCTCCTGCGAGGCGTCGGGCGGGGGGCGCGCCGGGGCGCTCGCGGGCTGCCTGGTCGCGGCCGGCGGCGCGCTCCTGCGCGCGCGGCGGCGGGGGCGGAGGCGCGCGCGGGCGCCGGGAGCGCCGTGACGGCCCGGGCCGTTCCACGAACGGGCGCGGCCCATGCGCGCCCGCGCGCTCGCGGCGGAGGTGCGGTGGAGATGCGGCGGAGAAGGGAAACGCTGGCCGGATGAGTCAGGGTCGCACTGACAGCCACCCTCCGCGGCGCCGCGCAGCGCGGCTCAATACAGAAAACAGACTCCTGGCTTCTCCTCGCATTGCCCGAGCACGCAGTAACCCTCGCAATCGGCGTCGCTCGCGCACGCCTTGCGGGCGCAGGCCCCGCCGGTCGGATCGCATGCCTGGTTCACCGGGCAGTCCGCGTCGGCGGCGCACGGCTTCGCGCGGCAGCGGTGATCCGGCGCGCAGGCCAGCGTCGCCGGGCAGTCGGCGTCGGTCGCGCAGCCGCGGACACAGACGGAGCTCACCTGCAGGGGCGGAGGGCACGTGAAATGCGGCATCTCGCAGATGAACGGGCCGGCCGCGCCGCCCCCGCTCCCTCCCGCTCCCCCGCCCTCGCCCGCCATGCCGGCGCAATCCTCGTCAGCCCTGCAACTGGCAGTGCTCTGCACCTTGTAACAGGCGGCGTCGCTGACCGGATTGCAGGTGTCGTTGTCGCAATCCTCCCCGCGCCGGCACTCGAGCTCACCGAGCGCTCCGCCCCCGTTGCCCCCCTCTCCGGCGGGTTCCTGGGTCTCCCCGCCACAGCCGGCGGCGAGGCAGAGGGCCATCCCGAACATCCATCCATCAAGTCGACCAAGCATCACGACAGCGTACCAGAGGCCGCGAGTCCGGGAGGTCGCAGCACGATCGCGACCGCCGGACAGCGCCAGGCGCGCTGCTCGGCGCGGCCGCCGCGGAGCGAGAGGGCCGCCACGACGGGCGCCGCAGCGATCAGGAGAGCCCGGCCTGCGTGCGAGCGCGCTGACGCCGAGCTCCTGGAAGCGCGATGCGGCCGGGCGGGGCCGAGCGGCGCGGCGCCCGGCGCTGCGATCCGGTTTGTTGGCCAGGCCGGACGCCCCGATGGACAATGGCGAGACGGTCACGATGAAGACGTGGAGCTTTCTCGCCCTGGGACGCAGCTACGAGATCACGGATTATGGCCCCAGAGTCGGTATCGAGGTCACGCGGAACGGCTACACGGTGTGGACCGGCTACCGTGACGGCGCGCGGCTCGTGACGGATACGAGCACCCTTCCCGCGCGCGAGCTCGGGGCGCTCCGCGAGGAGCTCCTCCGGCGAGCGGCCTCCCGGGGCGCCGCCCCGGCGGCGGACGCGGGCCTCGGCGCGCGCCGGCCGCAGCGCGCGGTCGAGCAGCTCGATCTGCTCGGGGCGCCCGCGCTCGCCGGCTGCCAGCGCTGAGCCGGAGGGGGCTGCTCCCGGAGGGCTCGCGGCGCTCAGACCTCCAGCGCGCTCTCGACGACGCGGTGCACGAGGCCGTACGCCTGGGCCTCGCGCGCGGTCATCCACAGGTTGCGCTCGGTCTCCTGCGCGATCTTCGCGGGATCCTGCCCGGTCGCCTCGGCGAAGATGCGGTTGAGCCGCTCGCGCGCGGCCATGATCTGGGCCGCCTCGATCTCGATGTCCGACGCGGGGCCGCGCACGCCGCCGAGCGGCTGGTGCAGGAGGAAGCGCGTGTTCGGGAGCGCGAACCGGTTCTCCCTCCGCGCGGCGACGAAGATCAGCGCGCCCGCGCTGGCGACCCATCCGGTGCCGATCACCTTCACCTCGGGCCGGATGAAGCGAATCACGTCGTAGATCGTATCTCCAGACTCCACGTGTCCTCCCGGCGAGTGGATCAGGACCCGGATCGGCGCCTCGCTCTGGTTCGCGAGGGCGAGGAGCTGCGCCGTGGTGACCTGCGCCAGCTCGCTGGTGATCTCCCCGAAGATCAGGACGGTCCGGCTCTTCAGGAGGCTGCTCTGGACCTCCTCGGACGGCGCGCGGAGGGGCAGCTGTTCTTCGTTCGGCGTCGCATCGAAGCGCATCATGGCCCCGAGCATCCGGCCGCCCCCGCCCGCGCGCCATGACCGCGACGCGCGGAGTCATGCTCGCGCGTCTCGATCCGCGAGGGAGCGCTGGACGAGCGGCCTCGGCGCGGGCAACCATGGGGTATGGCGGACGAGATGGAGCGGCAGCTTCCCCGCGGCGTGGCGGTCTCCCGGCATCGCGGCCCTCCTGGCGTGCTCTGGCGCGCGATCGCGGGGGATGTGCCGAGCCTCCTCGTCGTCGTGCAGGGCGCGTTTCGCCTCGCGCAGGACGGGGCATGCACCCTGAACGGGGCGTGCTCCCCGGAGCTCGACGCTGGCGACCTCGTGCTCCTCGGGTTCGGCGCGCGCGGCGGCGGGCCCGGCGAGCAGCGCCTCTGCTGCGTCGCGCCGCCGACGGGCGCCGCTCCCGCGGAGGCGGAGGTGATCTCGGCGACCTACGCTCCTGCGCCCGGCGGGGCGCTCGCCGCGCTCGCGCCGGTGGTCCACCTCGCTGCCGGCGAGGTGCGGCGGGCGCCGGGGCTCTCGGCCGTGGTGGGCCTGCTGCGCGCCGCGCTCGCGGATCCATCCCCGGGGCAGGCCGCGCTGGCGCGCTCGCTGCTCGAGCCGCTGCTCGCCTACGCGCTGCACTGCCACGAGCGGGCGGGCGAGGTGGGCGCGGCGCGCGCGCGGGGTCGGCGCGGGGCGCGCGCCTTCGACCGGCGCGTCGCGCGCGCGCTCCGGCTCATGCAGGAGAAGCCGGCGGAGCGCTGGACCCTCGAGGCGCTCGCGAAGGCGGCGGGCCTCTCCCGCGCCGCGCTGGCGCGGCGGTTCCTGGCCGAGCTGGGGGTCCCGCCGCTCCGCTACCTCGCCGAGCTGCGGATGCAGCGGGCGGCCGAGCTGCTCGCCGAGGGCGACGGCTCGCTGGCGTCGGTCGCGGCCGAGGTCGGGTACGACTCGGAGTTCGCGTTCAGCCGCGCGTTCAAGCGGCACACGGGCGAGGCGCCGGGCGCGTTCCGACGCCGCAGCCGCTCCGAGGGGGCCGCGTTCCGGCTGCCGCCGGTGCGCGCGGCGGCGTGAGGGCCTCGCCGGGGCGGAGCGGGAGCCGTTGCCGACGTGGCGCGCGACCGAGGGCGGCGCGCTTGGGGCGGGATCCTGACCGGCGTCACTCGCGGAGCGGGTCGAAGCACTTCTCCGGGCGGGTCGGCGCGCCGTCGCGCACCGCCTTCTCGTGCGCCTGAAAGCAGCGGAGGCGGGCCTCGATGAGCGGATTCTCCACTCCCTCCGGCAGCAGGTCGCGCGCGCGCGACGCTGCGGTGATGGCCTCCGTGACTCGACCTTGCAGGAGGAGCAGCATGCCGTAGGTGTCGTAGCAGCGTACGCAGCTCGGGTCCGTCTTGAGGGCGCGCTGCACGAACGCCTGCGCTTCGTCGAGATCCCGGAGCTGGATGCGGTATCGGGCGACGAAAGTGAGCTGTTCGGCGGTGGAGGCAGTGCGGCTCAGGCGGTCGATGAGCGGCGCGGTGCGTACGATTGCCTGGAGCGGCGTGATGATGCGACGGCTCGACATCGCGCGAATCAGTTTTGCCATCGCCAGGAGATACCGAGGATCCGTCGGCTTCGCCGCGAGCGCCGCCGTGAGCTCCTGCTCCGCCTCCCTGAGGCGGGACTCGGCGGTCCGGAAGAGCCCGCGCCAGAAGCGCACGTCGGGGTTGTTCGGCTCATGCGCGACCGCCTCGTCGAGCTGCGCCGCCGCCCATGCCCTCCCATCGCCCTGCCACCGCCTCAAACGGGCCCAGAGCACGTGCACCTCGGCGTCGCTCATCGCCCGCTCGACCAGCGGCGGCGGGGGCGGCGGGGCCGTGTAGGGGCCGATCTTCCTGATGGGCCGCGTTCCGACGAGGTAGCTCCGGTAATCCCGCTCGAGCTGCTCGGGCGAGACATCGCCGAACGCCTCTTGGAAGGCCTGCCGCACCGGAGCGCCGCGCGAAGCCGCTTCGAGGAAGCCGGCAAAGCGCTGCACGTACGGATCGGGGCCGTTGAGCAGCATGTGAACGAGCCCCCAAGAGCTCAGCTCGTTGAGCGCCACCCGGCGCCGCTCGGCCTCCGATGGCTCGTCGGCGAGACTGTAGAAGTCCTCTCGCCTGGCACGGATGAGCTCCGCGGCGGACGCCGCCTCGCTGGCGGGGACCAGCTGGAGCGTGAACGGGCCATTGCGCACGGTGCGCCCGGAGGCCCCCTTCAGGAAGTCGTGATAGGGCAGCGCTGAGCCGACGTATGCATAACCACCTCGCAGGCGAAACGTCGAGTAGAACTGGGCGAGGCCCTGTCTGAGCCACGGCGGCGCGGGCCCGATGCTCTGCGCGATGAAGTGGTACGCGAGCCCGCGCTGGAACGTGATGCGCTCCGGCTCTCCGAGCGAGCCGTACATGACCATCGTCGGCGCCCGCTCGAGGTCGTTCGGCAGCGCGTGAAAGAAGACGCCGCTGGACGGCGCTGGACTGAACTGACGGAAGTCCTGCTCGCGCGCGAACAGGACGACCTGCATGCGAAACGGGTCGGGGCTGTCGCTCGGGAAGCAGACGTCTTCGAGGGCATTGTACGATCTCTCGAGCTCCGCGAGGACCCCGCGCGCCTCGGAGCGGTCGAGATCTGTCCGCAACACGACGTGCTGCGAGGAGAGCTCTACCCACGGGGCGCCGCCCTGGGACGCGCAGGTGAGAGGTGGCTTCGGCGGAGCACAACCGAGCCCGCTGGCGGCGCAGAGCGCGAGCGCGGCAGCGCTGAGGGACCGCGCGAGGAACGAAGTCGACATGCGATTTCCCCGATGCCCGTCGCCGTGAGTGCGCGAGCTGTGGCGGGGCGTACACCATCGCCGCGCATGCGTCCAGGAGCCATCGACCATCGGCCTGCCTGACGGTGGAGCTCACCGGAACGCAGACCGCATTCCGCTGAGCGCCGAGCTCTTCTCATGTCACACAACGTGAAGCGCCGCTCGCCAGGGTGTACGACACGGAAGGCGGACCCCGCGTCGACGATACCAAGCCGGCGCGTGACCAATCCGGCGCAGCAAAAGAAAATCCTGAAAGCAAAGCTGGGCATGGCGCCCGTCTGGATTTCGGCGAGATCGTGTGTAGTCGCCGTGTCCACGTGCACGCGAAGCCCGGCGTGCGGCGGGACCGGGGCCCCCCTGCGTGCTCGTGATGCGCGAGATCGACGCCATGGCTTTCGGGCTATCCCCTCTCCTGAAGGAGCTCCGTGGGGATGACCGACTGGCGTGCGAATCGCACTTGGCGAAGCTTGAGACGTTCCACAATATCAACCACGCTCCTGGGCAGGTCGAAAATCCGAATGGGATCGGCTGGAGCTGCGACCATTCGGTAGGGCCCGCCATGGGGGTCTGAATCGAAGGCGAAGAGCCCGCGCTCCGCCACCATCCGCCACGTGTTCTGTAATTCCGGGGGCAGATCTTGCGCGAACCGCGCCACGGTCGACACGGGCGACGCGAGGACAGCGTCGATCGCCGCGTGGTGTGCATCGGTGTTTTGTAGGAACTCACCCGGGGCGTAGCCACCGCCCGCGGTACTGAACAGGGCAACGTACCCATCAGCGTCACTGGCCAGCCAATCGAACTCCAGTCCGAGAATCTCGTTGGCGGATCTCGCTCCTGTCGTAGACATCACTACCCTCCTCGTTCGGCTCGAAAACGCGTGGCCGGATCCGGAAACGCACCGCTTGCCGTATGTCGATTCGTAGATTGGACGCCTACAGCCATCGCGGTGAGCTTGGGGAGCGACGACGAGCGGGGGGGGTGAGCCTCGGCGCCGGCTACGATGGCTCAACGAACCCCCAGCATCTCCTCGCGTACTCTATTATCACCTTTGCGACACTACGCTCAAGCGACGACATCTCGGCACGAATATATTCGCCCTTGAGCGGCCCACCGGAAGCAATAACGGTATATGGACCGTTTTCGGTCAAATCTCTACCGCCATCGAACTTTATCAGCACCATCGCTCCGTCGCCGCGGATGCGCTCGAGGAGCGGAAGCAACACATCAACACCTTGCCATCGTGCCGGAATCAGGCCCAAACCAAGATGGCGAGCCAGGGACGGAATGAGCACATGATCATCCATGATCATCAGAAACCTCGCAATCGTGTCTCCCATACCAACGCGAGCATGTCGTCCGAAGCGAAGGGTGCCTCGATGGATCGATTCGTCGGCATTCTTTCCCATCTGAAAACTCACGCCAGGCCTTGCGAAGCCGGGCAGCGCCGGGCCCGTCCCGCCCGCGGCAGCGCCGGACCTCACCGCGGAGCCCTGACGCGCGCCGCGCCCCGCGCCCCCACGCGCCCTGCGCCCCGCGCCTCACCTCTCGCCCATCGCCCCTCCCCCGCGGCCCCCCGGCCGGCCGCGCTCCCGCCCTACCGCTCGGAGGCCTTCCCCTTCGCGCCGGGCGCGGCCGTCCCCGCCCCGCCCTCGCCGGGGAGGCACATCTTCCGCCCCGCGCTGTCGGCGATCTCCTCGCACGTCTTCAGACCCGCCGGGCAGTCGCCGGCGCTCTCGCAGTACGCCGAGCAGTGCCCCGGCTGATCCAGGGCGCCGGCCCGGTGCAGGCATCGCCCGTGCTGGCACTCGACCGCCGTCATGCACGCCTCGCCGGGCGCCCGGCCCTGCGGCTTGCTGCACACGCCGTCCGGACCGTCGTCCCGGGAGCGGCACACGTACCCCGCGCCGCACTCCCGGTCGACCCGGCAGCCCTTCGAGCAGACGCCCCCGATCGCCGCGCACACCGATGACGCGCACTCCGCGCCGTCCGCGCACGCCTCGCCGAACCCCTTCCTCGCCGCCGGGCTCACCCCCGCGCGCTCCTCGCAGCCCGCCCCCGCGCCGAGCGCTCCCAGCACCCCCGTGAGCGCCAGCACCCAGCCGCGCGTCATCGCCCCGCCGCGCGCCAGCGCCCCGCCGCGCGCCATCGCCCCGCCTCGCACCGCCCGCCGTCCGTGGATCATCCGCCGACCTCCCGAGGCTCCGGCGGCGACGCTCCCCTGGCGCACCAGGTCGCCGGGCCGCCTGCGCTCCTAGCACACCGGCGGCCCGGTGCGATCGCCAACCTCCCGACCCACGGAACCTCACCCGTGCACGTCGCGCAGCCCACCAGCTTGGGCCGGATCCGTCTAAAGTGCGCCGCCATGGCCAACCCGATCGACGTCGATCCCAACCGTCAGAGAGAAACCCCCGCCCAGCGAGAGCCCTCCCAGCGAGACACCCCTGCCGCTTTTTTCCGCGGAAACACGGCGCCCGACGCGCGCACCGGCATGCACCCGGTCGCCCTCCGCCGCGCCTTCGCGGACCACCTCCACTACTCGCGCGCCCGGGAATCCCTCACCGCCACGCCGTTCGACCGGTACGTCGCCCTCGCCCTCTCCGTGCGCGACCGCCTCGTCGACCGGTGGACCAAGACCCAGCACACCTACTACGAGCAGGACGTCAAGCGCGGCTACTATCTCTCCGCGGAGTTCCTCCTCGGCCGGGCGCTCGTCGCCAACCTGCAGGCCCTCGACATCTACGACAGCTACAAGACCGTCCTCGGCGAGCTCGGCCTCAACCTCGACGACCTCGTCGAGCAGGAGCCCGACGCCGGGCTCGGCAACGGCGGCCTCGGCCGGCTCGCCGCCTGCTTCCTCGACTCCATGGCCACCATCGGCCTGCCCACCTACGGCTACGGCATCCGCTACGAGTTCGGCATCTTCGAGCAGGCCATCCGCGACGGCTACCAGGTCGAGCGCGCCGACGAGTGGCTCCGCTTCGGCAACCCCTGGGAGGTCGAGCGCCCCGAGCACGCCGTCCCGGTCTCGTTCGGCGGCTACACCGAGCGCGTCCCCGACAAGCGCGGCGGCTTCCGCGTCATCTGGCGCCCCGCCGAGCAGGTCATCGGCGTCCCCTTCGACACGCCCATCGCCGGCTTCCAGTCGAACACCGTGAACACCCTCCGGCTGTGGTCCGCCCGCGCCGGCGAGGAGTTCGACTTCGAGCTCTTCAACGCCGGCGACTACGTGCACGCCGTCCACGAGAAGAACCAGTCGGAGGTCATCTCCAAGGTCCTCTACCCGAACGACAACTTCGACAAGGGCAAGGAGCTGCGCCTCCGCCAGGAGTACTTCTTCGTCGCCTGCTCGATCGCCGACATCGTGAACCGCTACAACCGGGTCCACCCGGACTTCTCGCGCTTCGCCGAGAAGAACGCGATCCAGCTGAACGACACGCACCCCGCCATCGCCATCGCCGAGCTGATGCGCGTGCTCATCGACGAGCACCTCGTCAGCTGGGAGGACGCGTGGAAGCAGACCGTCGCGTCCTTCGGGTACACGAACCACACGCTCCTGCCCGAGGCGCTCGAGCGCTGGCCCGTCGCGCTCTTCGAGCGGCTCCTGCCGAGGCACCTCGAGATCATCTACGAGATCAACCGGCGCTTCTTGCGCGAGGTCATGGACGCCCACCCGCAGGACCACGACCGCGTCGCGCGGATGTCGCTCATCGAGGAGGGGCACGAGCGCCACGTGCGCATGGCCTACCTCGCCGTCGTCGGCTCGCACTCGGTGAACGGCGTGGCCAAGCTCCACTCCGAGCTCGTCAAGCGCGACCTGCTCCGCGACTTCTACGACCTCTGGCCCGAGCGGTTCAACAACAAGACGAACGGCGTCACGTTCCGGCGGTGGCTGCTCGCCTGCAACCCCGCGCTCGCCGCGCTCGTCACCGAGAAGGTCGGCCCGCGCTGGGTGACGGAGTTCGAGCGGCTGCGCGAGCTCGAGCGCCACCTCGACGACCCGGAGTTCATCGAGCGGATCGCCAGCGTCAAGCGCGCGAACAAGGCGGCGCTCGCCAAGTTCATCGGGCAGGAGCTCGACATCTCCGTCGACCCCGCCTCGATCTTCGACGTCCAGATCAAGCGCCTCCACGAGTACAAGCGCCAGCTGCTCAACGCGCTCCACATCGTCGCGCTCTACCTGCGCCAGAAGCGCGGCGAGCACGTCACGCCGCGGACCTTCATCTTCGGCGCCAAGGCGGCCCCCGGCTACCGGCAGGCGAAGCTCATCATCAAGTTCATCCACGCCGTCGCCTACGTCGTGAACGGCGACCGGCGCCAGAGCGCGCTCCGGGTCGTGTTCATGCCGAACTACCGCGTCTCGCTGGCCGAGCGCATCATCCCGGCCGCCGACGTCTCCGAGCAGATCTCGACCGCCGGCATGGAGGCGTCGGGCACCGGCAACATGAAGCTCGCGCTGAACGGCGCGCTCACCGTCGGCACGCTCGACGGCGCGAACATCGAGATCCGCGACGCCGTGGGCCCGGAGAACTTCTTCCTGTTCGGCCTCACCGCCGACGAGGTGATCGCCCGCCGCTGCGAGCACTTCGAGGGGCGCGACGCGGTCGCGGCCGACCCGGAGCTCCGCGAGGTGGTCGACCTCATCTCGTCGGGCTTCTTCTCCCCGGAGTACCGCGAGCTCTTCCAGCCCCTGCTCGACCGGCTGCTCGGCCGCGACGAGTACATGATGCTCGCCGACTTCAAGGCCTACTCCGCCTGCCAGCGCGAGGTGGAGGCGGCCTACGCCGACCGGAAGAGCTGGCTGCGCAAGTCCGCGCTCAACATCGCCCGCGTGGGCGAGTTCTCCTCCGACCGCACGGTGCGCGAGTACGCGCGCGACATCTGGGGCCTCACGCCCGTCGAGATCGACCTCGGCGCCGCCAGGTCGCTCCTGTGACCGCGTGACCCCGCCGCCCCGGCAGGCGCGCCCGCGCCCGCCGGGGGACGGCGACGCGCGCCCGCGCTCGCGCTCCGCGCTCGCCAGAAGACGGCGACGCGCGCTCGCCCGCGGCGGTGCCGCACCGGGCAGACCCGACGGGCGCCGCCGGGCAGACCCGACCCCTCTTCAGCTCGCTTCCAGGACGCGGACGCCGCGACGGACGGAAAAATCCGGGTGCGCGCGTGGCGGACCACGCCCCGCCGGAGCATGCTTCCGGAGCGTGAGCTTCCTCCGTCGGCCGCTCGCCGGGGCGGGGCTCTTGCTATCCTTCCCGACGGATTTATGCCGAACGATCCTGAGGAGAGAGAAGACAGGCAGGGCGACCTCGCGACGGAGCGGGAACGGAAGGTCGAGAAGGCCCGCCGCTACAAGGTCGTGTTCCACAACGACGACTACACGACGATGGAGTTCGTCGTCCTTGTCCTGATGAAGTTCTTCCACCGCACCGAGACGGAGGCCACGCACATCATGCTGAGCGTGCACCACCGCGGCCACGGGGTCGCGGGCGTGTACACCAAGGATGTCGCGGAGACCAAGGTCGCCCAAGTCCAGGACTTCGCCAAGGAGCACGGAATGCCCCTTCGGTTGACCGCCGAGCCGGAATGACCATGCGCATCAGCCCCGAAGTTGAGATCGCCTTTTCGCTCGCCACCCGGGAGGCCTCGCGCCGCCGGCACGAGTTCGTGACCATCGAGCACCTGCTCTACGCGCTGCTCTTCGACGAGGAGACGGCCGAGGTCCTCCGGCACGCCGGGGGCGACACCCCGCTCTTGAAGAAGAAGCTGGAGCGCTTCCTCGACGAGGAGATCGAGGCGCTGCCGGAGGACGCGGACACGAGCCCGACGCTCTCGCTCGGGTTCCAGCGCGTGGTCGGCCGCGCCGCCATGCACGTGCAGTCCTCGGGCAAGAAGGAGCTCAAGGGGGCGAACGTGCTGGTCGCGATGTTCGCCGAGCGCGACTGCCCGGCCGTGACCCTCCTCGGGGAGCAGGGCATCAGCCGCTTCGACGTCGTGAACTACATCTCGCACGGCATCTCGAAGACGGGCCAGGACGACAGCCTCCGCGAGGAGTCGTCGTCCGACGAGGGCGGCGAGCCCGGCGGCGCGCAGCCGGTCAAGGATCCGCTCGCCGCGTTCACGATGAACCTCAACAAGGAGGCGGCCGAGGGGCGCATCGACCCGCTGGTCGGCCGCGAGAACGAGGTCGCCCGGACGATCCAGGTGCTCGCGCGGCGGCGCAAGAACAACCCCCTGCTCATCGGCGACGCCGGGGTCGGCAAGACGGCGATCGTGGAGGGGCTGGCGCAGCGGATCGAGAAGAAGGACGTGCCCGCGCCGCTCAAGGACGCGACCGTCTACGCGCTCGACATGGGCGCGCTCCTCGCCGGCACGAAGTACCGCGGCGATTTCGAGAACCGCCTCAAGGCGGTGCTGCGCGCGCTGGAGAAGCAGCCGGGCTCGGTCCTGTTCATCGACGAGATCCACACGATCATCGGCGCGGGGGCCGCGAGCGGCGGGACGATGGACGCCTCGAACCTGCTCAAGCCCGCGCTGGCGTCGGGCCGCCTGCGCTGCATCGGCGCGACCACGTTCCAGGAGTACCGCGGCCACCTCGAGCGCGACAGCGCGCTCGCGCGGCGGTTCCAGCGCATCGAGGTGACCGAGCCGTCGGTCGACGACACGACGCAGATCCTGAAGGGCCTGCAGAAGCGCTACGAGGAGTTCCACAAGGTCACGTACACCGACGAGGCGCTCGAGGCCGCGGCGAAGCTGTCGGCGCGCTACCTCCAGGACCGCCGGCTGCCCGACAAGGCGATCGACCTGCTCGACGAGGCGGGCGCGGCGGCGCGCCTGAAGCACGGCGACGGGTACACGGTGGACACCGCGGACATCGAGCTCGTCATCGCGAAGATGGCGCAGATCCCGCCGCGGCAGGTGTCGACGTCGGACAAGGCGCAGCTCAAGGATCTCGAGCAGTCGCTGCGCTCGGTGATCTTCGGCCAGGACGAGGCGGTGAAGCAGCTCGCGTCCGCGATCAAGCTGTCGCGCGCGGGGCTGCGCGCGCCGGAGAAGCCGATCGGCTCGTTCCTGTTCTCGGGCCCGACCGGCGTCGGCAAGACCGAGCTCGCGAAGCAGCTCGCCAAGGCGCTCGGCATCGGCTTCCTGCGGTTCGACATGAGCGAGTACCAGGAGCGGCACACGGTGTCGCGGCTCATCGGCGCGCCGCCCGGCTACGTCGGGTTCGATCGCGGCGGGCTGCTGACCGAGGCGGCGGCGAAGACGCCGCACGCGGTGCTCTTGCTCGACGAGATCGAGAAGGCGCACCCGGACGTGTTCCAGGTGCTGCTCCAGGTGATGGATCACGGCACGCTGACCGACAACAACGGCAAGAAGAGCGACTTCCGCCACATGGTGCTGATCATGACGAGCAACGTGGGCGCGCGGGAGCTCGCGCAGGCGCGGGTCGGCTTCGGCGAGCGGGGGTCGGCGGGCGACGACGACAAGGCCTACAAGAACACGTTCAGCCCGGAGTTCAGGAACCGGCTGGACGCGCGCATCATGTTCCGGTCGCTGGATCCGTCGGTGATGGGGAGCATCGTCGACAAGTTCATCGGCGAGCTCGCGGCGATGCTCGCGGACCGGTCGGTCACCATCGACGTGACCGAGCGGGCGAGGGCGGAGCTCTCGACGCGCGGGTACGATCCGGCGAACGGGGCGCGGCCGCTCGGGCGCGTCATCGAGAACGAGATCAAGCGCCGGCTCGGGGATGAGCTGCTCTTCGGGGCCCTCGAGAACGGGGGGAACGTCACCGTCGACTTCGAAGGGGGCGACTTCACGTTCAAGTTCGCGGCGGCGAGCGGGAGCGGGAGCGGGAGCGGGGGGGACGCGGAGAAGGCGAAGGCGAACGGGGCGAAGGTGGAGCCGGCGGCCGTCGGATAGCTCGAGGGCAACGGAGCCAGCGGGGAGGGGGTGCCCGTGCGCGCGGGCGGCGGGGGCCCCTCCCGCGAACTCGCGCCTTTTACAAGGCAATTGCCATGAGTACGGGGAGAGCCGGTCCGGGAGCGACCCGCTTCGATGCAGGCCGGCGCTCGGATTCGCGGGGCCCTACCCCGCCGCCCGCGCGCACGGGCACCCCCTCCCCGCTGGCTCTTCGCGGCTGGCCGGCAGACCGACCCGCAAGCGCTACCTCATCAGGTCGGACGGGCGAAGTTGCGGATCGCTGGCTTGCTGGATCAGTTCAGCGAGTGCGGCATCGCGAGGGTGAACGGCGCGATCTCGGCGTCGAAGACGCGGCCGTCCGGGCGGTGCATCTGGTAGGTGCCGCGCATCGAGCCGCGCGGGGTCTCGAGCACGCAGCCGCTCGTGTACTCGAAGTGCTCGCCAGGCTTCAGCGAGGGCTGCTGGCCGACCACGCCAGGGCCGCGCACCTCCTCCACCTTCCCGCTGCCGTGCGTGATGATCCAGTGCCTCGTCCTCAGCTGGGCGGGCTCGGTGCCTTCGTTCGCAATCCGCACCGTGTAGGCGAAGACGTAGCGGTGCTCCGTCGGGGATGACTGCGTGGGGACGTACACCGTCGAGACGGTGACCCGGATGCCCTGCGTGATGGCTGTCGACACAACCACGCACTGCCACCGCTGCGCCGCGCGCACAAGGGCTCGGCCCCGCAAGACACGCCAGGGAGACGCCAGGGAGACGCCAGGGAGACGCTAGGAGACCGGCAGGAGACGCCGGGACGGAGACGGCCGGGCTCCCCGAGAGGCGGCGTTGACAGCCTCCAGGCTCATCCGCAGGTTTCGTCGAACCTGGGGTCAACGAGCCGTGGAGGAACCCGCCGTGGGCGAACATGACTGTACCGGTGCTCGATGTGCTGAAGGCGAACGGTTCGTCCCGATCGCGATCCTGCCGCCGGCGCGCGGCGAGAGGGCGGCGATGGTTCAAAACAGCGATGCCCCTGGAGGCGTGGGAGAAGGGCCCGGGCCCGGGTTCACGGCCATCGGGCCCGTGATGCCGGAACGCAAGGTCCGCGAATGGGCCCTCGTGCTGCAGTCGAGCGAGCTTTGGCACGCCGTGCGGTACACCCCGGCAGGCTGGGTGCTCCTCGTGCGCGACGAGGACTACGACTTCGCCGCGACCTCGATCGATCGGTACGAAGCGGAGAACCGCGACTGGCCCCCGCGCCGCCCGCGCGAACGCCCGCGCCACCCGCCGTCCATCGCCGCCGGCGTCGCGTTCGTCGCCCTCGCCCTCTTCTTCTTCCTCGTCACCGGCCCCGCGAGCGGCGGCGGGCGGCTCTTCCAGCGCGGCGCCTCGGTCGCCGACCTCGTCGTCGGGCCCGAGCCGTGGCGCGCCATCACCGCGCTCACGCTGCACGCCGACTCGGCCCACGTCATCGGCAACGTCATCTCGGGGACGGTCTTCGCGTCCGCCGTGCAACGCCGCCTCGGGCCCGGCGGCGCCGCGCTCGCCGTGGTCGCCTCGGGCGCGATCGGGAACTTCGCGAACGCGCTCTGGCACCACGGCCTGGGCCATCACCACGCGTCGATCGGCGCCTCCACCGCGGTGTTCGGCGCGATCGGGCTGCTCGCCACCACCCAGCTCATGCTCGACCGCGCGCACGACAAGGACAGCGGCGAGAAGCGGCACCTCCTCCAGCTCGTGGCGCCGCTCGTGGGCGGCCTCTCGCTCCTCGGCGCCCTCGGCGCGAGCCCGCGCGCCGACCTCGGCGCCCACGCCTTCGGCCTGCTCAGCGGCGCCGCGATCGGCCTCGTCGCCGGCCTGTCCCTGCGCAACCGGCCCGCGCCGCGCCGCCCCCTCGTCCAGGTCGCCCTCGGCGCGACCGCGACGGGGCTCGTCCTCGGCGCGTGGCAGCTCGCCCTCCGCGCCTGACGCGCGCGCTCAGTCGGCCGGCCAGATCCCCACCGTCCCGCCCACCCAGGTCAGATCGCGGTTCTGATCGACCCCGAGCATCTTCCCGCGCGACAGCCGCACCAGGTTGAGCGCGAGCGAGAGCTCGGCCTCGCCCGGCGCGCGCAGGAACATCATCCGGACCTCGGCCTTCACCCCGCCCCCGTCCGGCATCAGGAGCGCCGGCTCGTACGCGACCTTCTCCTGGAGCAGCCACCTCGAGCGCTCGCCCTCCGGGATCGCGGCGATGTCCTCGCGCGTGACGTCGACCTTCACCCCCGAGCCCGCGAACGAGAACAGCGGCTTGAGCACGTAGCGCTCGAGATCCGGCGGCGCCTCGTCGAGCGCGCTGAGGAGCCGCGCCCGCGGGACCGCCGGGTGATCGAGGTAAGGGAGCGTGTACTTCGACCAGGTCCAGTACCAGTTCGGGTGCGAGCACCACGTGACGTCGAGCGGCTCGTCGTACCGGAACGGGAGCTCGACCCGCTTCGCCTCGAGCTCGTCGAACACGACGCGGTTGTACAGCCGGCGGACGGGGACGAGCCGCCCGCCCACGCGGCGGAACAGGCGGTCCTTCTCCCGCACGAGCGCCGTCGGGCAGACCGCGTCGACGCCGACGAGGAGCTTCGTCGCCGCGAAGTCCGGGTAGGTCTTCTGCTTCTCCGGCGAGAGGTCGAGGAGCACCACCGACTCCTCGGGCTCGCCCGCGAGGATCGCGCGGCGCAGGTGCGCGACGACATCGTCGCGGCTCCGGCCCCCGAAGCAGCACGTCCAGCGCCGGTCGAGCCCCGGCATGCCGGCCAGCACCTCGGCCACGATCTCGGTCTGCACGAGCATGAGCGCGTAGAGCGACGGGAACGCCTGCAGCTCGACCACCTTGGCGTCGAGCTCGCCGTCCGGGCCGCGCACGATCGCGAAGTCCACCTGCGCGCAGTTCGGGAGCGCGTCCATGCCGGGGGCGTCGAGGTGCGCGGGGATGGCGCGCTTCATCTGCGCGATGAGCGCGGGGCTCGAGATCTGCTGCACGATCTCCTTCGCGGAGCGCTCGAGGCGCTCGCGCAGGCGAGCCGGCAGGAACAGCGGCGTCTCGGCGACGCGGAACGGGATCGCGCAGCCGAGCCGCCGCTCGAGGCGGCTCAGGATCTCCGCGTAGGTCGACGGGCCGAAGGCCGCGTTGAAGGCGCGCCGGAAGGTGGGCTCCATGAATTTTGGTGGTATCACGGCGGCGCGCGCGGCTGCACGACGGACGCGCCGCCGGCCGCAGCGCGGGAACCGCCCGCGCCGATCCGATCCGGCTTGAGGCTCCGGGCGCGGCGACTACAGTCGCGGCGAACCCACGCCGAGGCACCCACGATGATCAAGCTCCGCTCTGCCATGGTCCTGCCGCTGGTCGCCGCGCTCGCCGCGGCGTGCTCGAAGACGCCCGAGCCGACGGCCACGACGGCACCCGAGCCGCCCGCGACGAACAAGGGCGCCGCCCCCGCCCCGACGACCGAGGCCCCGAAGCCGGCGCACCCCGGCGGCCAGCAGGCGGCCGGGGCGGAGCTCGCCTGGGACGCGCCCGCGAGCTTCGAGAGCGCGCCGAACCCCAACGCGATGCGCAAGGCGACCTACAAGATCAAGCGCGCCGCGGGCGACAACGAGGACGCCGAGCTCAGCGTGAGCCAGGCCGGCGGCAGCGTGGACGCGAACATCACGCGCTGGGTCGGCCAGTTCTCCCAGAAGAGCGACGACTCCCCGAAGCGGACCGACCTCAAGGTCAACGACATCAAGGTCGCGGTCGTCGAGATCAAGGGGACGTTCGCCGGCTCCGGGATGCCCGGCATGCCCGCCGGGGAGCCGAAGTCGAGCTACGCCATGCTCGGCGCGATCGCCGAGACGCCCTCCGGCGACCTCTGGTTCTTCAAGATGACCGGCCCCGAGAAGACGGTCACCGGGGCGCGCGCCGACTTCGACAAGCTCCTGAACAGCCTGCGGCTGAAGTGATCGGCCGCGCGGCCGCCGCGCGCCGAGCCCCCGCAGCGGGCGCTCGGCCGCGCGCCGCGCCCCCGCGCGAGCGGGCTCGGCCGCGCGCGCCGCGCCCTCAGCACGCGACGTCGCCCTCGAAGAACCGCGCGAACGCGGGCGGAAGCGCCGCGGCGCCGCCCTCGGCGAGCGGCGGGCGCGCGCTCGAGAGCGTCTGCCAGAGGAGGATCGTCTCCCCCGGGTGATCCCGCCCGATCTCGCGCAGCGCGGCGAGCGCCTTGGCGCTGTACGTGATCTCCCCCGGGACGCCGATCAGCCGCTCCACCTCGGGGATCGCGGCGATCGACGCGGGGGTCGGCGCGCCGTACCCGGGGCCGATCGCGCGGTGATCGATCGCGAAACGGACGGGCGGGAGCCGCCGCCGGGTGAAGCGCGGCGCGCGCCGGGCGAGCAGGCGCTTCATGCTGCCGACCTCGTAGCGGACGACGACGCGGTTCGAGGCGACGCGCTCGGTGATGCGCACGCCGACGATCGTGGTCGGCCAGCCGAGCATCGCCGCGCCGAGCGCGAGCCCCGCCAGCGTCCCGCCCGTCCCCGAGGGGACGACGATGCGATCGGGGCGCGGCGCCTCGCCGCGCCGGACCTGCTCGGCGAGCTCGAGCATCGCGTCGACGTAGCCGAGGCACGGCAGCGCGGCCGAGGCGCCGGGCAGGATGAAGTAGGGCCGATCGGCCCGGCGCAGCGCCCGGATCGCCCGCACCGCGGTGGCCGCGTACCCGCCGCCGTGGACGAGCTCGGCGCCGCTGGCCGCGCCGGCGAGCAGCGCGTCGCGGCCGAAGCGGGTGATCGGCTGGTCGAACAGGACCGCGGTGACGGCGAAGCCGAGCGCCCGGCCGAAGAGGGCCGTGGCCGTGACCTGCGTCGACGCCAGCCCGCCGACCGTGACGAGCGTCCTCGCCCCGCGCCGCTCCGCGTCCGCGAGCAAGAACTCGAAGCGCCGCACCTTGTTGCCGCCGTAGAGCGGCGAGATCCGGTCGTCGCGCTTGACCCAGACGCCGCCGCGGCCGAGGTAGCCCTCGATCGCCGCGCAGGGGACGACCGGCGTCGGCGCGTGCGCGAGCGGGCGCCAGGGGATCTGCCCCGCGAGCTCGGGCAGCTCGGCGAAGAGCGGCAGCTCGCGCGACGCGGGCAGGAAGCCCGGGGCCGCGCCGGCGACGCCCGCCGCGCCGGCGACGCCCCCCGCCGCGCCAGCGACGCCCGCCGCGCCAGCGACGCCCGCCGCGCCGGCCGCCCCGGCGCGGTCGGCCCGCCCCTCCTCGTCGCTCGCCACCCTTTCGCCCCTCGCGCTCAGGCGCGCGCCGCCGCGCCGTGCCCCGCCGGAGGGCCGCCCGGCCCCGCCTGCTCGCCGGCGTCGCCGGGATCGTCCTCCGCCCCGGCGCCGAGCCGGCCGCCGCGCACGACCAGCGGATCGCGGAGGTACGTGTCGGTCAGCCGCTTCGGCCCCGCGAGGCCGAGCAGCCGGAGCGGCAAGAGGAGCACCGAGAGCACCCACGACGCGAGGCCGAGCGCGAGCTTGCCCGCGTACGCCTCCGCCACGAGCGCGAGCTTGCGGGCGGCCGACATCGACGAGATCGGCGCGTCGGTCAGGCCGATGCGCATCAGCCGGAGCTCCGCGATCCGCACGGAGTGGCGCACCAGGTCGGGCAGGCGCCGGAGCGCCGGGTGGTCCATCGGCAGGCGCTTCTTCATGAACGCCTCGAGCCGCGACACGCCCCAGAGCGACACCAGCGCGAGGCCGAGCAGCCGCCGCCGGAGCGCGGGCCGCCCCGCGATCGCCTTCCTCGTCTGCTGCTCGCCGAAGTCGACGTGGCGCTCCTCCTGCCGCACGCCGCGCTTCAGGATCGCGACGATCTCCGGCTCGTCCACGGTGTCGATCATCGCGTAGAACGCCTGGAGGACGAGGCCCTCGCCGAGGGCCATCTCGAGGGCGACGTGCTCGGACCAGTCGCCGCCCATGAGGCCGGTGGCGAGGAAGCGCACGCTCCAGGCGGCCTTCTCCGGCGGCGCGCCGAGGATCTCGAGGATGCGGAGGAAGTTGCCGACGTGCTGGAACTCCTCGACGGCCTGGCGCGCGAGGAAGCGCGCGGACTCGAGATCCGGCGCGTTGTAGAGCCAGTGGCCGATCTGGACGCCGGTGATCTCGCCGTAGAGGAACTGCTGGACGGCCCAGACGATGACGTCCTTGTCCTTGACGGGATCGAGCTTGGCGCCCTGGAAATCGAACGCCATCTCTTCGCGGGTCACCAGCATCGATCGGCCTCCAGAGCGGTGAATTTAGCCCAGATCGCGCCCGCGGGCAGGCCCGAGGCGCGCGGGCCCTGTGCCCGAGCGCCCGCCGAGCGCCCGCCGCGCCCGGGCTCCGGCTCGGCCCGCCCGGGCGGAGCCGGCGCCCCCCGTGGTATACGGCCGCGGCGGCGGCATCAGGAGCCGCCGACTCGAACCTCAGGAGAAGCACCATGGCGCGCGTCCACAACTTCAACGCCGGCCCAGCCGGGCTCCCCCTCCCCGCCCTCGAGCGCGCTCAGCGCGAGCTCATCGACTTCGAGGGGACGGGCATGTCGATCATGGAGCACAGCCACCGCGGCAAGGCGTTCGATGCGGTGCACAACGAGGCGATCGCGCTGCTCCGGCAGCTGCTCGGCCTCTCGGACGACTACCACGTGCTGTTCATGCAGGGCGGCGCGGCCATGCAGTTCGCCGTCGTGCCGATGAACCTCCTGCCGCCCGGCAGGAGCGCCGACTACATCCTCACGGGCGGCTGGTCCGAGAAGGCCCTCGAGGAGGCGAAGCGCGTCGGCACCGTCCGCGTCGCCGCGAGCACCGCGGTCGACAAGCGCTACACCCGCATCCCCCACCAGAGCGAGCTCTCGCTCGACCCGAACGCCGCGTACGTCCACATGACGACGAACAACACGCTGTTCGGGACGCAATGGCACTGGCTGCCCGAGACGGGCAACGTGCCGCTCGTCGCCGATATGTCGTCCGACATCCTGTGGCGGAAGATGGATATCTCCAGGTTTGCCCTGATTTACGCGGGCGCCCAGAAGAACATCGGGCCGAGCGGGATCACGGTCGTGATCGCCCGCAAGGACATCGTTGACAGCGGGCGAAAAGACATTCCCGTCATTTTCCGTTATGCCACTTACGCTGCCAACAACTCGCTCTACAACACACCTCCGACATTCGCAATCTACCTCATGCGCAACGTACTCGCGTATACGCTTGAGATCGGTGGGCTCGAGGAGGTCGAGCGACGGAATCGCAAGAAGGGTGAGCTGCTGTACGAAACCCTCGACGCGCACCCGGATGTGTTCCGGGCCCCGGTCGAGAAAGAGAGCCGCTCGTTCATGAACGTGGTGTTCCGGCTTGCCAGCGAGGAGATGGAAAAACGCTTTGTCGCGGAGGCGGCAAAGGAGGGTATGGTGGGGCTCGCCGGGCACAGGTCGACCGGGGGTATCCGGGTTTCGATCTACAACGCAGTATCCGTTGAATCGGTGGAGCGCCTTACGGCGTTCATGCGGGACTTCGTCAAGAGGGCCTGATCGCGCTGGGAACACGACATTCTCTGTATTTCCAGGTTCGCCCAGGTTTCCACCTGCGTCTCCGGTGAACCTCCCCCCAATTCGTCGCGTCCCAACCTTCAGCCCGCTTGACGTTGTTCCGCCCGGTACAACAGGCCCCCGCGGAAAGGGCCTGTCGGCCTTTCCGCAGCTGGGAGGGAGGCGGTGAACGCCGCTTCCCGCTCGGCGCCGGGAGGGGATGGCGAACGCTGAATCCCCGACCGAACCTGGGAGGGGACGGCCATGCCGGCCTCGGACCCGCCCGGGAGGGGACGGCGAGCGCCGCCCCCTCCCGGCTCAGAGGCCCCGTTCGGAGACCTGAATCGAGCGAGCCAACCGTAAGGAGAGGATGATGGCGAGCATGGATGATCGTGGGATGATTTCCAGGAGTGAGGAGGACCAGGAGGAGAGAGGGGCCTCGCCGAGCGAGCCCCCGCCTTCGTCAGCGACGCAGAGGCAGGCAAATGAGCGGCAGCAGCGTGGGTTCGCCGCCATGGATGAGGAGCGTCAGCGCAAGATCGCCAGCAAGGGTGGGAAGGCAGCCCACGAGAAAGGCACGGCCCACGAGTTCACGCGCGACGAGGCCCGCGCCGCCGGCAAGAAGGGCGGTGAGGTCGTCAGCCAGAACCGCAAGCACATGGCCGAGATCGGTCGCCGGGGCGGCGAGCGCGTGAGCCAGGACCGGGCTCACATGGCCGAGATCGGCCGCAAGGGCGGCGAGGCCGTGAGCGGCGACCGCCAGCACATGGCCGAGATCGGTCGCCGGGGTGGCGAGTCGCGGGGAGATCAGCCGCGGGAGAATCAGCCGCGTTGATCGAGGGGGCGAGCGGCCCGGCGCCGAGGCACCGGGCCAGCTCTCTGCACGCTTGCGCGGTCCACGGCCCGGGGCTCCCGGCCGTGGCCGCAAGGTGCGCCTTCGTCAGCTCGGCGCGATCGCGCCCAGCGAGACGTCGCTCGGCGTCTCCTTCGGGCCGGGGATCCACTCCTCGTCCGGCTCTTCCCGCGGGAGCACGACCGGGGCGCCGTCGTAGCGCAGGCGCTTGCCGGGCCAGACGAAGCTGCGGAACAGGTAGGCGAGGAGCGAGGGCTGATCGAGGTTCGGGTGGATGAACGGCGCCACGCGCCTCGCGTGCTCGGCCGGCAAGAGGCTCCAGTGGAGGCCGGGCTCCATGTGGTGGATGGAGTGGAAGCCGTTGTTGTACGTCCACCAGTTGACCAGCCGGCCGACGAAGTTGCGCGAGTGGTTGTGCTCGCTGTCCTCGTCGCAGCCGTCGTGCTGGAGGTAGTTCATCGTGACGATCCCCCACGCGGCGTACTGGTGCGGGATCAGCACGTAGAGGAGGAACTTCTTCCAGTCGAGCGCGAGCAGGGCGCCCATCGCGCCGAGGAACACCGCCGACTCGAGGAGCATCTGCCGGAACCACGGCGGGTTGCGCCGGTACATCGCCTTGAAGTAGCGCATGTCGGCGGGCAGGATGTCCCGGACCACGCGGCTCATGAAGAGGAGCCCGTTCAAGAGGTTCCAGCGATAGCGCACCTTCGTCGTGCGCATCACGTCGCGCCGCGACTGCGTGTACTTGTGATGGCTGAGGTTGTGGCCGGGCACGTAGGCGCTGACCGGGTGCCCGTACGTGAGCGTGAGCACGACCTGGAACGCGCGGTTCATCCACCGCCGCCGGAAGACCGGGCAATGGACCGAGTTGTGGGTCGCGACGGCCCCGAGGAACGAGAACACGCAGGTCATCGCGAGGAGCGGAATCGCGAGCCAGAGCGCGCGCGGCGCGTAGACCCATTGCACCGCCACGAGGGCGAAATAGGTCGCGACGAAGAGGAGCGTCTTGATGTCGGCGCGGTAGCGGAGCATGGCTGTTCTTCACGGGTGCGAGGGCCCCGCGCGCCGGACATACCGGCAGCGCGCCGGGCGCTGGCCAGTCCGAACGGGCGCGGCGGCCCGTCATCCATCGTCTCGGCCCCCTTCGTACCGCATTTCGTCACAGCTGGAAGCCCCGAAGTTGGATTCCGACGGGCGCTGCGCGCCATCGCGCGGGACATCCGTGTTTCACGACGATGTCCCGCGCGCGGTGCGATCGTCTCTACGCACCTCGCGCCGGAGATCGCCCCGGGCGCGGACGTGGTTCCGCGGGCGCTCTGCGGAGCGCGCCGGCGCGCTGGCGCGCTCCGCAGAGCGCTCCGGCGCGCTCCACCGCGCTTCTGCGCGCGTTCGGCGGGCACGGCTCGCGCTTGACGATCTCTGCGCGAACCGCCAACGTGGCCGCGTGAGCTCATCCCCTCTCGGTTTCGATCCGAACGGCCCCGCGGTCGGCCACGGGATCTACGGGCTGCCGCACACCGCCGAGGACGCTCGGGTGGTCCTCATCCCGGTGCCCTGGGAGCCGACGGTGTCCTACCGTCGCGGCGCCGCCAAGGGGCCGGCGGCGATCCTGCGGGCCAGCCGGCAGATCGACCTCTTCGACCTGCACACGGGCCGGCCGTACGAGCAGGGCATCGCGATGCTCGACGTCGACCCGGACATCGTCCGCTGGAACGCGGAGGCGTGCGCGGCGGCCGAGCCGGTGATCGCGGCGCAGGGCGAGGTCGCCGGCGACCGGGACCTGGAGGCGCGGCTCGCGGCGGTGAACGCGCTGTCGCGGCGGCTGAACGAGCGCGTCGCCGAGATCGCGAAGCGGTGGATGGAGCGGGGCAAGCTGGTCGGGCTGGTGGGCGGCGACCACTCCGCGCCCTACGGCACGATCGCGGCGCACGCCGAGCGCTACCCCGGGATGGGGATCCTCCACGTCGACGCGCACGCCGACCTGCGCGACGCGTACGAGGGGTTCACCGACTCCCACGCTTCGATCATGCGCAACGTCGCGACCCGGCACCCGAAGATCTCGCGGATCGTCCAGGTCGGGCTGCGCGACATGAGCGAGGACGAGCTCCGGTTCATCCGCGAGTCGAACGGCCGGGTGGTCGCGCACGTCGATGCCGCGATCGCCGATCGGCTCTTCGAGGGCGAGCCGTTCCACCTGATCGCCGACGCGATCGTGGAGGACCTCCCGGACGACGTCTACGTGACCTTCGACATCGACGGGCTCGATCCGACGCTGTGCCCGAGCACCGGCACGCCCGTGCCCGGGGGCCTGTCGTTCCAGCAGGCCGTCGCGCTGATCGGCCGTATCCACAGGAGCGGCCGCCGCATCGTCGGCTTCGACCTGAACGAGGTCGCCCCCAAGGACGACCACGACGAGTGGGACGGCAACGTCGGCGCCCGCCTCCTCTACAAGCTGATCGGCTTCACGCTCCTCTCGCAGGACAACGCCCCAAATACTCGCTAGCCGGCGGTCACCCGCACAGGAGACGGGCCCAGATCGGCGTTTTCGGCGCGCAAGCGTACTCCTGTACGCTGAGCACCGAAAACGTCGAGGTGGGCCCGTCTCCGCAGCGGGTGACCGCCACTCAGGCGAGCGCGCGGCGGTAGGTCTCTATCGCGAGGTGCACGTCGAGCGTGCCGGCCATCTCGCGGCAGGAGTGCATGCTCAGCATCGGCGCGCCGACGTCGACCGTGGCGATGCCGAGCGCGGCCGCGGTGATCGGGCCGATCGTGCTGCCGCACGGGAGGTCGCTGCGCACGACGAAGCGCTGCGGGGCGTAGCCCGCGTCGTGGCAGAGCGCCTCGAGCTCCGCCGCCGTCGCGCCGTCGGTCGCGTAGGACTGGTTCGCGTTCGACTTGATCACGAGCCCGCGGTTGACCTGCGGGGCGTGGCGCGGCTCGTGCTGGTCCGCGTAGTTCGGGTGCACCGCGTGGGCCATGTCCGCCGAGACGAGCAGCGAGCCCGCCATCGCCCGGGCGAACGCCTGCGGCTCGCGCGCCGGGTACGTGTCGACGATCCGCGCGAGCACGTCGCGCAGCACGCTGCCCGCCGCGCCCACCGCGCTCCGGCTGCCGCACTCCTCGTGGTCGTAGAGCGCGATGACCCGCGTCGCCGCGCCGGGAGCGCCCGCGCCGATCAGCGCGGCCGTCGCGGCGTGGCAGCTCGCGAGGTTGTCCAGGCGGGATGCGAAGATGAACTCGTCGGCGAGCCCGCCGATCGACGCCTTGAGCGTGTCGTACAGGCAGAGATCGAAGCCGAGGACGGCGTCGCGCGGCGCGTCGACCGCGCGCGCGAGCAGGGCGTTCAGGTCGGCCTCGCGGCCGAGGCCGATCACGGGGGCGAGGTGCTTCTGCGCGTTCAGCACGAGCCCCTCGGAGTTGACCCCACGGTTCAGGTGGATCGCGAGGTTCGGGACGCGCGCGACGGGGCGGCCGAGGTCGACGAGGTGGCGCTCGACCCGGCCGTCCCTGCGGATGTGGACGCGGCCGGCCACGCTGAGGTCGCGGTCGAGCCAGGTCGAGTACAGCACGCCGCCGTAGACCTCGACCCCGAGCTGCTGGTAGCCGCTCCGCGAGAGCTCGGCGCTCGGCTTCACCCGGAGGTTCGGCGAGTCGGTGTGCGCGCCGATGACGCGGAAGCCGCCGACCGCCGGGTGCTCGGCCCCGGCGACGAACGCGACGATCGTCGACCCGCCCCGGATGACGTAGCGGCGAGCGCCCGGCGCGATCGCCCACGCGTCGCGCTCCCCGAGCTCCGAGAAGCCCGCCGCCGCGAGCCGCGAGGCGACCTCGCGGACGGCGTGGTAGGGCGTCGGGGAACGATCGATGAAGGCGCAGAGGTCGCGCGCGGCCAGGGCGCCGCGCTCGCGCAGCGCCGACATCTCGTCGGCGCTCTTCGCGAAGCGCTCGCCAAGGTCGGTCGAAGGCTTGGGATCGCCTGGGCGATCGAGGATCTCGGGGGTCGTCATGAGGTGGGGGCGCCGAGTCTAGCAGAGCCTCCGCGCGCCCCGCCCGGCGCCCTCGCGCCGACATGGCGACCCACGCGGCCTTTGCGCCATGGTATCGCCCACCGCCGCGCCGCGCCGGACCCTCCGGCCCCGCGCCGCAACGGAGACGCGCCCCGATGTACCGCCTCGTCCGACCGCTCCTCTTCGCGCTGCCGCCCCGCCTGGCGCACGAGCTCGGCATGCTCGCGCTCGCCCCGCTCGAGCACGCCGCCCCGCTCCGCGCCCTCGTGCGCGCCCGCCTCGCGCCCCGGGACGGGCGCATCGCGGTGCGCGCCATGGGGCTCGACTTCCCCTCCCCGCTCGGCGTGGCCGGCGGCTTCGACAAGGACGCCCGCCGGGCCCGCGCGCTCGCCGCCCTGGGCTTCGGCTTCGTCGAGCTCGGGACCGTCACGGCGCAGCCCCAGGCCGAGAACCCGCCGCCGAACCTCTTCCGCCTGCCGGCCGACCGGGCGCTCATCAACCGGCTCGGCTTCCCGAACCAGGGCGCGGCGCGCGTCACCGAGCGGCTCTTGGGCCGCGGCGGCGCCGCGGCGGTCGGCGTGCCCGTCGGCATGTCGATCGGCAAGTCCCGCGTCGCGCCGCTCGATCCGATCGAGCCCGCGATCGAGGACTACCTCGCGAGCTTCCGGGAGGTGCGGCGCGCGGCCGACTTCGTCGTGATCAACGTCTCGTCGCCGAACACGAAGGACCTCCGGGCCATGCAGGGGCCGACGATCGCGCGGGCGCTACTCTCGGCGATCATGCGGGAGAACCGCGGCGCCGGGAGGCCGCTGCCGCTGCTCGTCAAGGTCGCCCCGGACCTCGGCGACGAGGAGCTCGAGGCGCTGCTCGCCGTCGTGGAGGAGGTCGGCCTCGCCGGCGTCATCGCGACGAACACGACCGTGCGCCGCGACGGGCTCGCGACGAGCGCGGCCGCCGTCGAGGCGATGGGCGCCGGCGGGCTCAGCGGCCCGCCCCTGCGGCAGCGCTCGCTCGCGATGGTGCGGCGGATCCGCGCGCGCCTCGGGGGCGGCGTCACGGTGATCGGCGCCGGCGGCGTCGAGTCGGCGGAGCACGCGATGGACCAGATCGAGGCGGGCGCCGACCTCGTGCAGCTCTACACGGGCTTCGTCTACGGCGGTCCCCTCCTCCCCGCCGCGATCGCGCGCGGGCTGTCGGAGCTCGTGGCGCGCGCGGGCGCGCGATCGATCCAGGATCTCGTCGGAGGCCGGACGGGCAGCGCTGCGCGCGCTGCTATGATCGGCCATGGAGCTTGAAGCGCACGTCCACGGCACCATCCGCGAGATCCCGGAGAGCGAGTGGAACGCGCTCCACGGCGCGAGCGAGGCGCCGTTCCTCTCGTGGGCGTGGTTCGACGCGCTCGAGCGGACGGGGTGCGTGGGCGAGGAGGCGGGCTGGCTGCCGCACCACATCACGCTCCGGGCCGAGGGGGTCCTGCTCGCCGCCGCGCCCGCGTACCTGAAGGACAACAGCGAGGGGGAGTTCGTCTTCGATCACGGCTGGGCGTCGGCGTCCCACCAGCTCGGCGCGCCGTACTACCCGAAGCTCGTCGTGGCGGTGCCGTTCACGCCCGCCACGACGCCGCGCCTGCTCGTGCGCCGGCCCGAGGATCGCGCGGCGCTCCTCGGGGTGTTCGCCGAGACGCTCCGCGCGCTGGTGGCGCGGAGCCGCATCTCGGGCGCCCACGTCCTGTTCCCGACCGAGGACGAGGCCGCCGCCCTGTCGGAGGCGGCGATGGCCCACCGCTGCGGCATCCAGTTCCAGTTCGAGAACGAGGGGTACGGGTCGCTCGACGACTTCCTCGCGCGCTTCAACGCGAAGCGGCGGCACCAGATCCGGCGCGAGATGCGCGAGGTCGCGAAGCAGGGCCTGTCGATCGAGACGCTGCGCGGCGCGGACATCACGCCCGAGATCGTGGACGTGATGTTCGGCTACTACGTCTCCACGGTGGAGAAGTTCGCCTGGGGCCGGCAGTACCTGAACCGCGCCTTCTTCGAGGAGATCACGGCCCGGCTCCGCTCGTCCGGGGAGCGCGCCGGGGGCGAGGGCGGCGTCGAGGTCGTCCTCGCGCGCGACGGCAAACGGCCCATCGCGGGCGCGTTCAACCTCGCCGGGCCGACGACCCTCTATGGCCGTTACTGGGGCGCCTCGGAGGAGCGCCCGTTCCTGCATTTCAACGTCTGCTACTACCACCCGGTCGAGGACTGCATCGCCCGCGGACTGCGCCGCTTCGAGCCGGGCGCGGGCGGGTCGCACAAGCTCGTACGCGGGTTCGCTCCGAGGATCACCCACAGCGCCCACCACCTCGCGCACCCGCGCCTCGACGCGGCCGTGCGCGATTTCCTGGTGCGCGAGCGCGCCGTCGTGCGCGCGAAGACGGCGGACGCGAGCGTGGCATTCCGCTGAGCGCGCCTCTCGACGCGCGGTGTTGACGTGACGCGCTCCCGGGAGAGATGCTGTCGGGCATGCGTGCCTTTCTTGCCCTCCTCACCTCCTCCATCGTCGTCGGGCTCGCCGCGAGCGGCGGCTGCTCGAGCAGCCCGGCGGCCGACGCGACCTCGACGGCCGCGGCGGCGACGGTCGCCGGCGCCGGCGGCTCGCTCGGCTTCGGCTGCTTCGGCGGCAGCCCGGACGGGCGGTGCACGATCCTCGCCCAGGTCTCCGAGGACTGCGGCTGCCCCGATTGCGCGGACTCGGCGAGCTGCCTCGGCTTCTGCAAGGACGACGGCGCCTGCGATCTGCGGCCCGACGCGCCGGACGGCGAGGATTGTACCTGCCAGGACTGCGCCAACAGCGTCGCCGAGTGCAGCCCGTCGCGCGGGTGCAACAGCAACATGGGGTGCAACGCCAACGAGGATTGCACCTGCCCCGATTGCACGGACACGCCGCGGTGCACGGACCATTGCACGGACAACGGCTCGTGCGCGCCGTACTTCGAGGGTTGCTCCTGCGCCGATTGCCGCTCCGCGGAGCGCTGCGGCGGCAACCCGGCCACGACCACCACGGCCACGACGGGCGGCGGCGAGGGCGGCGGCGGCGGCGCGGGCGGCGGCCCGGCCGGCACCGGCGGCAGCGGCGAGGGCGGCGGCCCGGCCGGGAGCGGCGGGGCCGGCGGCAGCGGCGGGGCCCCCGGGACGGGCGGCGCGGGCGGCGCTTAGAGCGGGTTTCGCTCGGGTTCGATGCAGGCGTCTTCCGTGCGTCGGTTCTCGTCTCCGTCCTCTCGTCTCCGTCTCCGTCTCCGTCCCCGTCTCCGTCTCCGTCCCCGTCTCTCGTCCCCGTCTCTCGTCCCCGTGACCGTCTGCGTGCGCGTGCGCGTGCGCGCTGACGCCGGGGAATCGCGCACGCGCACGCGCACGAGGGACGAGCACGGAAGACGGGAGACCGGAGACGGGAGACGGAAGACGGAAGACGGAAGACGGGAGACCGGAGACCGGAGACCGGAGACCGGAGACCGGAGACGGGAGACGGAAGACGGAAGACGGAAGACGGGGACGAGAACCGACGCACGGTGGTTCAGCCGTAGCTGAAAACCGCTCTAGAAAGAACAGAGAGGCCGCAGCCGGAAGACGTGTGCTGTCTCACGGCTTCGCGGTCAGGCCGTGCTTCCTCAAAAACATCCGCACGTGGTGGCGCTCCATGCCGGCGCGGCGCGCCATCTCGCTGACGTTGCCGCCCGTGGCGCGGATCAGCTCGCTGAAGTAGCGCTGCTCGAACGCCGCCACGGCGCTCCGCTTCGCCTCGCCGAAGGCCGACGTCGGCGCGACGACGTCGCCGCCGCCCTCGAGCGGGAGGATCGCCGCGATCGCCTCGGCCCCCGGCGGCAGGCTCGCGGCCACGCTGGTGACGTTCATGAGCTCGCGGACATTGCCCGGGAAATCGTGCTGGCCGAGCGTCGTGGTGATGAGATTGACCATCTCCACCGAGCGCTCCGGGCAGCCGAGGCGCGCGCAGACGCTCTCGACGAGCAGCGGGATGTCCTCGCGCCGCTCCCGCAGCGGCGGCAGCTCGATGCGCATCTGGGCGATCCGGAAGAAGAGATCGCTCCGGAAGCGCCCGGTGTTCATGCTGCGGCCGAGATCGCGCCGCGTCGCCGCGATGATCCGCACGTCGACGGGCTCGTAGACCCGCGACCCGACGCGCTTGAGCTTCCGCTCGGAAAGCACGCGGAGCAGCTTCGGCTGGAGCTCGGGCGGCAGCTCGCCGAGCTCATCGAGGAAGATCGTCCCGCCGTTCGCCTCGTGGAAGGCGCCGCCCTTGCGCTCGGTCGCCCCGGGGAAGGCGTCCCGCTCATGCCCGAACAGGAAGCTCTCCGCCAGCGCGCCGGGCAGCGAGGCGCAGTCGACGACGACGAACGGACCCCCGCGCCGGCTCGAGCTGTCGTGGATCGCCTGCGCCGCGAGCTCCTTGCCCGTGCCGGTCTCGCCGGTGATGAGCAGCGACAGCTCCGTCGCGGCCACCTCGCGCAGCAGGCGGAACAGGTGGCGCATCCGCGGCGAGGCGCCGATCAGCGGGCCGAAGCTCTCGTCGAAGCCGACGTCGACGCGCTCCTTGTCGAGCGGCTCGAAGCCCAGCACCGAGCCGCCGACCTGGATGGCGCACGCGGCCGTCAGGATCGCCTCGCGGATGCGCACCGTCGACACGAACGTCCCATTCTTGCTGCCGAGGTCGCGGACGAGGACGCCGGGCCCCTCGGCCCGCAGCTCGCAATGCGTCGAGCTGACCTCCGGATCGTCGACGACCACATCGCAGCTGGGATCGCGCCCCACCACGACCGGCGCGATGCCGATCTTGACCGGATCCCGGCCCGCCGCCCGCAGCGTGCCGCCGCGAACGAACCACTGCACCGCGCGAGCGCGGGTCGCATCCCTCGTCGAGCTCATATCCAACGGTTATTCGATTTCCCCGAACTTGACCACATCCACGTACGACCCCGCCACCACATGGCCACGCCTACCTGGGCGCACCGGGTACGCGCATTCCGGAGGAGCCGCAGCGTCGCGTCAAAAAACTTCACAATCACGAGAGATATCAGGAAAAAATTCACATCAAGCGATGTACGGAGCGCATGGCGGGAGAACCCCTAGAGGGGTTAGACTACGGGGCTACGCAGGAGATGAAGCGGACGATTGTCCAGTCCGCTCCATCGGGCGTCGTTGAACGACAGCCCACCTTGGCTGCTTCGACGGGTTGTCGATCAACGAGGCTCCGGGGGTCCGCACCCCTGGTCCCTTCAACGCGGGGGCGCGCGCAGGCGCCCCCGGCGAGGATGCTTATGCCGAGAACAGGATGGTACCTCCGGAAGCGCGCCGCGACGGCCCTGGGGCTCCTCGGGCTCACCGCGGGCGCGGGCGCGCTCGCGGCCGGGTCGAGCGGCTGCACCGGCGACGCCGGCGGCCCGTGTATCTCCGACGAGCAGTTCTTCGCCGAGAAGGTGTGGGTCCCCATCCTCTCGACGAAGTGCATCGGCTGCCATAACCCGCAGGGGCAGGCCGCGAAATCGAAGCTGATCCTCGCCGGGAGCAGCGAGGCGGGCTTCCTCGACAAGAACCTCGCGACGTTCAAATCGCTCGCCGGGCTCGAGCTGAGCGGCGAGTCGTACGTGCTCCTCAAGCCGACGAAGAAGGTCGACCACGGCGGCGGCCACGTCATCGACGCGGACGGCGCCGACTACGAGGCGCTCCGGGAGATGGTCGACCGCACGAAGGAGCCGTCGTCCTGCGAGACGGACGTCAACGCGTCCTTCGCCGGCGTGGTGATGAGCGGGCCGGAGGACACGCTCCGCTCCGCGGCCCTCGAGATCGCCGGCCGCCTGCCCACCGAGGCCGAGGCGCAGGCCGTCGCGCAGAGCGGCATGGACGCGCTGGACCCGATCCTGGACCAGATGCTCACGGAGGAGGCGTTTTACGTGAGGCTGAAGGAGATCTACAACGATCTCTTCCTCACCGATCGCTACCTGAACGGCGAGGCGGCCGTCGATCTGCTGAAGAGCGACGCGTACGACGCCAAGTGGTACAACAGCCTCCCGCAGGATCCCGCGCTGGTCGAGAAATACGGCGCGCGCGACCTGGAGGACGCCATCAACAAGGTGAAGAGCTGGACGAACCGGGGCGTCGGGCGGGAGCCGCTCGAGCTCATCGCCTACATCGTGCGCAACGACCGGTCGTTCAAGGAGGTCCTCACGGCCGATTACACGGTCGTGAACCCGTTCTCCGCGAAGGCGTACGGCGTGACGGCCGAGTTCCAGAACGACGCGGATCCGGAGGAGTTCGTCCCGGTGAAGCGCGACCCGATCCCGCTCGCGGGCGTGCTCACCTCGCCGGTCTTCCTCAACAGGCACCCGACGACGAGCACCAACAGGAACCGCCACCGGGCGAGGATGGTCTATCAGTTCTTCCTCGGCACCGACATCCTGAAGACCGCCGAGCAGCCGCTCGATCAGACGAAGATCACCGACTTCAACCCGACGATGAACAACGCGGCGTGCACCGTGTGCCACGCCGCCCTGGACCCGCTGTCCGGCGGGTTCCACAGCTTCGACTCCTCGGGCCGCTACAAGGCGGACGACACCTGGTACGAGGACATGCGGCCGCCGGGCTTCGGCGCCGAGTCGGTGCCGTTCAGCGAGTTCCCGAGCGCGCTCTCGTGGGTGGCGCAGCGCGTCGCCGACGACCCGCGCTTCGCGCTCGCGGCCGTCTACACGATGTACACGGGCCTCACCGGGCAAAAGCCGCTCGTCGCGCCGACGAACGACGATCCGGAGTTCAGCGCCAAGTTCCGGGCGTACCTCGCCCAGTACCACGCGTTCAACGCGATGGCGCACGACTTCGCCGACAGCGATTACAACCTGAAGACGGTCGTGAAGGCCATCGTCAAGAGCCCCTATTTCCGCGCGCGCAACGTCGCGCAGGCGTCGTCCCAGGGCGATCCGCTCGCGCAGCTCGGCGGCACGCGGTTCCTCGGGCCCGAGCAGCTGCACCGGAAGATCTGGGCGGTGACCGGGTATCCGTGGCGGCCGAGGGCGTTCGAGGACGACGGCAACCGCTATGACTACCTGCTCCGGCGCGACGCCTACCGCCTGCTGTACGGCGGCATCGACTCGGAGGAGGTGATCCAGCGGATCACCGAGCCGAACGGGATCATGGCCAACGTCGCCGACCGGATGGCGAACGAGATGGCGTGCATCTCGGTGCCGCGCGATCTCTGGCTCCCGCAGGAGGAGCGGCTGCTCTTCCCGTTCGTCGAGACGACGTTCGAGCCGCGGGACACGAACGATTTCGACGTGCTGCCGGCGGTCGAGGCGATCAAGAAGAACATCCAGTACCTGCACAAGCGGGTGCTGGGCGAGTCGCTCGAGATCGGAGATCCGGAGATCGAGCGGACCTACAAGCTCTTCGTCGAGACGTGGGAGGAGGGCAAGGCGGGCATGAAGAAGCCGGAGGGCGAGGAGGGCCGGATCTCGACGTGGCTGCCGGGCCCCTGCGAGGTGGAGAACGACTACTGGACCCGCGACGCGCTGCCCAACGAGGAGAAGCTCCAGCGGGACGAGAACTACACGATCCGCGCGTGGATGAGCGTCATGACCTATCTCCTGTCGGACTTCAGGTTTCTTTACCAGTAGGAGCAGCCATGGAACGTCGAGACTTCCTCAAATTGGCATCTATGACGGGCCTGGGCGTCGTCGCGGCGGGCGCGCTGTCGCGGGACGCCGCGGCGGCCGGCCCCTACGAGGGCCCCCTCTGGATCAACATCCACGCGAGCGGCGGCTGGGACCCGACGAGCCTCTGCGACCCGAAGGGCGCGGCGAGCGTCGAGGAGCAGAAGACGCGGGACGCGATGAACCGCAGCTACCTGCGCGAGGAGATCGGGACCGCCGGCAACATCAAGTTCGCGCCGGTCGGCGGCAACGCCGATTTCTTCAAGAAGCATTACAGCCGGCTGCTCATCGTCAACGGCATCGACACGTCGACGAACAGCCATGACGCGGGCGTGCGCAACACGTGGTCCGGGACGCTCCGCGAGGGCAAGCCGGGCTTCGCGGCGCTCGTGGCCGGCGTCCACGGCGGCGCGCTGCCGATGGGGTTCATCAGCAACGGCGGCTACGACACGACGGCGAACGTCGTGGCCGTCACCCGCGTGCCCGACACCGGCCTCCTGCAGCGGCTCGCCTACCCGAACAGGACCGATCCGTCGAACAGCGAGAACCGCGAGCAGTACCACACCGACGCCACGATGACGCGGATCCTCGAGGCGCGGCAGGCGCGGCACATGGCGAAGCTCGAGCAGCAGCGCCTGCCCCACGTGAAGCAGGCGATGAGCACGCTCTTCACCTCGCGCGTCGGGCAGAACGAGCTCAAGCAGCTCATCCAGTTCCTGCCCGCGGAGTTCGAGCGGGCGTCGCTGCGGCGGCAGGCGCAGGTCGCGCTCGCGGCCTACCAGGCCGGCATCTGCGTGAGCGCGAACCTGTCGATCGGCGGGTTCGACACCCACGGCAACCACGACGACAACCACATCCCGCGGCTCACCGACATCTGCGACGGGGTCGACTTCCTCCTGACCGCCGCGGAGGAGCAGGGCATCGCCGACCGGATCGTCATCGTGGTGGGCTCGGACTTCGGGCGGACGCCGGGCTACAACGAGGGCAACGGCAAGGACCACTGGAACATCACGAGCATGATGATGGTCGGCGCGGGCATCCCGGGGAACCGGGTGATCGGCGCGACGGACGAGCGGCACAACCCGCTCGAGGTCGATCCGGTGACGCTCGAGCCCAGGGAGGGCGGCGTGCGGATCAAGCCGGGGCACATCCACAAGGCGCTGCGCAAGCTCGCGAAGGTCGCGGACGACCCGCTCGCGCAGCGGTTCCCGCTCTCCGAGGAAGAGGACCTGCCGATCTTCGGCTGACGCGCGCCGCGGGCGGAGGGCCGCTCCCCTCGCCCGCCGCTCACTCCACCGAGAACGCGATCTCCTCGCCGGCGGACGCGCCGTCCGCCTCGACGCGGAGCCGGTGCGCGCCGGCGACGAGCGGCCAGTCGAGCGAGAACGGCGGGCCGACCTCGATCGGGCGGCCGTCGAGCACGAAGCGCGCGCGGCGCACGCCCGGCGGGACGTCGGCGCGGAGCCGGATGGCCTGCTGCGAGTTGACCGAGGGGTCGAGGACGAACCGGGCGCCGTCCGGCGGGTACGCGACGCGGACGCGCGCGCCGGCCGGAGGGACGCCGTCGCCGCCGAGGAGCGGGCCGCAGAGGGGTGAAGCCTCCTCGGGCGCGACGGGGCGGCCGGCGGCGCGCGCCCAGGCAGTGAGCTCCGCGTCGTAGCGCTCGAAGACGCGCTCCTCGACCGCGGCGCCCGGGCAGGCGCCGGCGCGCAGGCCGTTCCTGCGATCGACGCGCACGGCCTCGTGCATGTCGCACGGCGCGAGCGCCGCGGCGTCGGCGCGCGGGAGGAGCTCCCGGCGGCGGTGCGGGCAGACGGCGGTCGGCTTCATGCCGGACAGGCCGCACACCTCGACCTCGGCGAGGAGCTCGGGATCCGGCGGATCGAAGGGGCGCGGCGGCCGGACGCGCGCGGCGGCGAGCATGGCGTCGCGGAAGAGCGGGCCCGCGCCGGTGATGCCGCTGACGCCGCCCATGGGCGCGCCGTCGAAGTTGCCGACCCAGACGGCGACCGTGACGTCGGGCGTGAAGCCGACCGCGAGGTTGTCGCGGAACCCCTTGGAGGTGCCCGTCTTCGCGGCCACGGGGAACGGCAGGTCGAGCGCATTGCCCTCGCCGAACGAGGCGATGCGCGCCTTGTCGTCGGCGAGGATGTCGACGATCACCCGGGCGCGCGCGGCGTCGAGGACGCGCGCGCCGCGCGCGGGCGCCACGTCGGACACCGGGCCGCCCGCGGGCGACGCGAGCGAGAGCGCGCGCACGGCGCGCACCGGTAGGTAGACGCCGCCGCGCGCGAGCGTGGCGTAGGCGTTCGCGAGATCGAGCAGGCGGACCTCGCCGTCGCCGAGCGCGATCGCGACGCCGTAGCGCGACGGCTCGCGATCGAGCGAGCCGAGGCCGAGCTCGCGGAGCCGCGCGAGGACGCGCTCGGGGCCGAGCGCGGCCGCCGTCCAGACCGCCGGGACGTTGTACGAGCTGGCGAGCGCGTCCCGCAGGCGGACCGGGCCGTGGAAGCGCCCGTCGTAGTTGCGCGGCGCGTAGCTGCCGTCCGCCGTCGGGAACGAGAGCTCGACGTCGGGCAGGACGGTCGCGGCCGTGAACCCGAGCTGCTCCATGGCGAGCTCGTAGACGAACGGCTTGAGGGCGGAGCCGGGCTGGCGCAGCGCGAGGACGCCGTCGTTGTGGCCGAGCCCGGCGGCGTCCTCGATGTCGTGCGAGCCGACGTACGCGAGGATCTCGCCGGTCGCGTTCTCGAGCACCACCACGGCCGCAGCGCCGACGTCGCGGTCCGAGAGGCCGCGGACGGTCTGCTGCGCGAGGACCTCGATCTCGCGCTGGAGGCCGCGGTCGATCGTCAGGGTGATCGAGCTCGCCCGGCCGCGCAGCGGCGCCGCGCCGGCGCCGCCCGCCTCGGCGCCGGCGCCCGGGCCCAGCGCGCCGCCGAGCACGGCGCGGACGAGGTGCGGCGCGCCGAGGCCGCTGCCCTTCGGGGCGAGCGCGATCGGCTCGGCGCGGGCGCGGGCGACCTCGGCCTCGCCAGCGAGGCCGGCCGCGAGCATGCGGTCGAGGACGCGGTTCCGGCGGCGCTCGAGCGGGCCGGCGCCGCGGCGCGGATCGTAGAGCGCGGGGCCGCGCGGCATGCTGGCGAGCGCGGCGGCCTCGGCGAGCGACAGGTCGGCCGTAGGCTTGTCGAAGTAGAAGCGGCTCGCGGCCTCCACGCCGCGCAGGCCCGGGCCGAACGCGACGCGGTTCAGGTACTGCTCGAGGATCTCGCGCTTCGAGAGCGACGCCTCGATGCGCAGCGCGAGCGCCATCTCGCCGAGCTTGCCGCGCACGGTGCGGGGGCGCGGCACGAGCGCGCGCGCGAGCTGCTGCGTGATCGTGGACGCGCCCGAGACGACGCGCCGCTCCGCCGCGAGCTGGCCGAGCGCGCGCGCGATCGCGAGCGGGTCGACCCCCGGGTGGACCGCGAACCGCCGGTCCTCCGCGGCCAGGAGCGCGCGCTGGATGCGGTCGCCGGCCTCGGCGAGCGGAAGCCAGCGCGCGCGGGCGCCGTCGCCGGCGCGGAGCTCGCGGAGCACCGTGCCGTGGCGGTCGAGCAGCACCGTGGAGACGGCGCGCTCCTCGGGAGCGGCGAGCTCCGGCGGGAGCTTCGTGAGGGCCGCGGCGACGGCGAGCAGGAGCCACGGCGCGACGGCGAGCGCGAGCGCGACCCGCGCCGCGCGGCGCAGGAGGAGCGGCAGGCGCGGGCGGGCGGCCGCGAGCCAGCGCCGCGCGCGACCGGGCCCGGGCGAGGAGAGCGCGCCCACGGCTCAGCGCGGGCGCGGCGCCGCGTCCCGGCTGCCGACCTTGACCGCGAGGGCGCCCGTGCGGCCGAAGACCTCGGGGCTGTACATCTCCTCGGCGCGCGCGGGCGGGACCACGAACGCGCCGAGCGTCGTGGCGCGCGCGAGGTACCGGTAGCGGTACATCCCGGCGGCCATGTGGTCGACGAAGAACAGGACCCGGTCGTCGCGGACCTCGCGGACGAACCGGCTCGGCTCGTACGCGCGGCCGGTCGCGCGCAGGTCGTCCTGGTCGACGTCGGCGTCGGCGTCGGCCTGGGCCTCCGCCGCGTCGACGTCGAGCGAGCGCGCGGACGTCGCGAGGCGGGCGTCGATCGCCTCGAGGCCGGCCGGCAGCGGGTCGTCGATGACCACGAAGTCGCGCGGCGAGGGCGCCACCACGAGGATCTCGCCGAGCACGAGGTCGCCGCCGGCGAAGGCGAGCGACGCGGGCGCCGCGCCCGACGCGGCGGCGGGCGGCGCGCCGCCGAGCGCCGCGGCGAGGTCCTCGGGCGCGAGCGCGCGCAGCGACTTCTCGATATAGAAGCCGCGGTCGAGCCCCGCCGTCGGGAGCTGCTTGCGCGCGTAGCGGAGCCGCGCCTCGTAGAAGAGCCGGCCGCGCCCGTCGACGGTGAACGCGAGCGGCGCGCCGCCGGCGCTCGCGAGCCGCGCCGCGGGGATCGACGTCTTGACCTGCTCGGTCGTGGGGCCGTGGAACGGCGCGGAGAACAGCTCGGCCTGGCCAAGGAACACCCGCGCCTCGAAGTCGGGCGCCGCCTTCTCCTGCGCCCTCCGGTACTCATCGAGCGCGATCAGCGCCCACGCCGTCTCCTGCGTGCTGCGCCACGTGCCGCCGCGGCGATCCGCGAGCAGGCCGGCCGCGAGCCGCGCGGCGAGCGGGTGCGCGGGGCGGGCCGCGAGCAGCGCGCGCAGCACGAGCGCCGAGGTGCGGGCCTCGGAGTCCATGAGGACCGCGTACGCGTCGCCGTGGTTGTGGACGGCCCGCGCGATCGGGCCGTCGAGGCGCAGCGCGCCCTCGAGCTCGCCCACGAGCTGGTCGACGGCCGCCCGGTCGCTCTTGCCGAGCACCATCGCGTGCGCGAGCAGCGCCTTCGAGAAGAGCGGCAGCTTCTCGCGCTCGTCGAACAGCCGGCTCGCGCGCCCCGGATCCGGGGCGCCGATCTCCGCGAGCACGTCGAGGATGAACGGCGCCGTCGCCCGGAGCAGCGGATCGTCGCCGGCCTCGTTGAGCCGCGCCCGCACGAACGAGGTCGCGCGCTCCATCGCGTCGGCCGGCACCGCCACCCCGTGGCGCTTCGCCTCGCCGAGGCCCCACAGCGCGTACGCGGTGGTCCACAGGTCGGCCCTGTCCGACTCGGCGAAGAAGCCGAAGCCCCCGTCCCCGCGCTGGTGCGAGAGGATCTCCCGCACCGTCTTGCCGATCACGGCGGTGAGGTCCTTCGGCAGCGCGATCCCGTAGGCCTTCGCGAGATCGCGCAGCGACAGGAGCGGCACCATGCGGCTCGTCAGCTGCTCGGTGCACCCGTACGGGTACTCGAGGAGCTGCTCCACGCCGCCGCCGAGGCCCACGAGCGCCGTCGGCGCGAGGCTCACCGTGAGCCCGCCGGTGTCGTCGCGGATCGCCGACAGATCCCCGAGCTTCTCCGCGCTCGCGGTGGTCGTGTCGCCGTAGAGCGCGACGGCCTCCGGCGACATGGGCGCCCTGATCTCGCGGGTCACCTCGACGACGTCCGACGCGCCGCCGCCGCTCGCGCGGAAGCGCAGCGTCGCCGGGCCGGCCCGCGGCGCCGACAGCGCGAAGCGGACCTCGGCCGAAGCGCCGGGGGCGAGCTCCACGGCGCGCTTCGCGGCGCCCTGGAGCGTGAGCCCCGACGCGGCGACCTCCACCTCGACCGTCGCCGGCTTGCCGAGCCCCTTCGAGGTGACGACCACGCCCGCGTCGATCGCGTCGCCGGCGCGGAGGAAGCGGGGCAGCGCCGGCCGGGCCATGAGCGGCTGGCTCGCCGTCACGCGCGACTCGCCGTAGCCGAACCGATCGTCCTCGGCGGCCACCACCGCCATCACCCGGTAGGTCGTGAGCGAGTCCGGCAGCTTGAAGCTCGCGCTCACCTTCCCGGCGGCGTCGGTGACGATCGCGGGGTGGTAGTACGCGCTCTGCCGGAAGTCGCGGCGCACGCCCGTGCCGCCCTGCGCGCCGCCGCCGCCCGCGCGCCCCTTGTCGGCGCCGAGGTCGGCGAACGGGTTGCGCACGCGGGCGAGCGCCTCGCGCGTCTCGACGGTCGCCACCCGCAGGCTGCGCGGCGCCCCGAAGACGGGGACCGGATCCGGCGTCTCGTAGCCGGTCAGCGACAGCACGCCCTCGTCGACGGCGTAGAGCGCGACCTCCGCGCGGGCGGGCCGGCCGGCGCGATCGCGGACGTCGACGTCGACGCGGATCGGATCGCCGGGGCGCGCGTCCACCTTGTCCGGGACGACGCGCACCGCGAGCCGTTGCGCCTCCGGGTTCACGCGCAGCGGCGCGTAGCCGAGGCGGAACGCCGGCGCGCCGACGTCGGGCCCCGGCGCCCCGCCCTTCCCGGGCGCGGGCGGCGGCTTCGTGCGCCCGCGCAGGAGCAGCACCGAGACGAACGCGTTCGGCCGGAGGTCGTCGGTGATCGGCACGTCGATCACCGGCATGGCGCCCGACAGCTTCACCCGCCGGTGCGAGGCGATCCCGGCGCGCTCGACCGTGACCAGCGCGTCGGCGGACGCGAACGGCGACTTCACGATCACGCGCGCCGTCTGCCCGACCTCGTAGCTGTCGCGGTCGGGCACGAGCTCGACCTGGAGCTGGTCGCTGTCGCCGAAGCCGCCGCCGCCCTCGCCCAGCGCGTAGACCCCGGCGGCGGCGCCGACCGGGTTGCCGCGGCGGTCCTTGGCCGTCGCGTGCAGGAGGTAGTAGCCGCCGGACGGCACCGTGAGCTCGCAGCTGCGCGGCGCCGCCGCCGTCGTGACGCCGCAGCGCGCGACGACCTTGTCGACCGGCGCGCTCACGCTGCGGTACGCGCTGCCGCTCTCCTCGCGGGCGAGCGTCCACGTCCGCTGCACGAGCTCGACCCGGACGGCGACCTGCGCGACGCGCGCCCCCTTCGGATCGACGGCGAGGATCTCCGGCCGGAGCACGTCGCCCGCCTTCGCGAAGCGATCGGGCTCCTTGAGGGCGACGTAGAACTCGGCCGGGTGCACGAGCGCCGTCGAGCTCCCGGCGATCGCCTGCCGCGACACGTCCGTGATCTCCGCCTCGCACGTCACGGACTCGGTGCCGCGCTGCCCGGGCATGGCGAGCGCCGCGCCGATCGCCGCCTGGCCGGCCGCGTCGAGCTTCTCGCGCCCGCTCTGCACCTCGAACTGGCGCGGGGCCCGGTCC
Source organism: Sorangium sp. So ce185 (assembly GCF_051526825.1). NCBI lineage: Bacteria > Pseudomonadati > Myxococcota > Polyangiales > Polyangiaceae > Sorangium > Sorangium sp. So ce185. The sequence continues at coordinate 7,319,212 of NZ_CP150316.1, forward strand.
GGCAGCGCGTCGGTGAGCTCGTCCTCGCGGACCGTGAACCCCTCGATCCCCGGCGGAGAGAACGCGGCCGGCGCGCGGGTCACCGAGAGCCGGGCCTCCGCGTTCGTCATCGGCGCCCCGAACAGGTAGTCGCCGCGCGCGATCCAGCGCGCCTTGTCGCCGCGCACGTAGCTCGGCCGGTCGCTCTCGACGCTCACCTTGAACTCGGCGGGGCGGTACTCGGCGACCTCGACGCTGCCGGTCACGTCCGGCCACCCCGCGTCGCCCCCCTGGACCGTGGCGGCGAGGCTGTACGTGCCGAGCCGCGCGGTCTCCGGGATCTTCACGTCGGCCGAGAAGGTGCCGAAGGCGCTGAGCGACGGCGACAGCGTGACGAGCGCCTCGCCGTCGGGCCCCTCGACCTTGAACGCGACGCGCCTGCCCGCCGGCGTCCTCGTCCCGCGCGCCGCCTCCTCGCGGAAGATCCCCTTCACGCGCACGGTGTCGCCCGGCCGGTAGATGCCGCGGTCGGAGAACACCATCCCGAACGGGCGCGCCTCGCCGAAGTCGGACGGCGCGCCGAACCGCCACCCGCTGAGCGCGTCGGCCACGCGGCGGTACGTCCAGTCGTCGCCCGAGCGCGCGAAGATCACGCCGCGCTCCGGCCCCGACGAGGCCGACGGGCGGTACGCCGCCGCGGGGACGACCGCGAACCCGTCCGCGTCGGTGACCACCGCCGCGGGCGACCGCGCGTCCGGGGTCCGGATCCACACGCTGGCGCCGGGCACCGGCGCGCCGGTCGACAGGCGCGTCACCCACACGAGCGAGCCGTTCGGCGACACCTTCGCGCTGATCCCGAGGTCGGTCACCTGCGCGATCGCCGCCTCGGACGCGGCGCGCGCGTGCCGCGTGCCGGGCCGGGCGGTGTAGCTGATCCCGATCGCGAGCGGCCCGCGCTTGCCCTCGCCGCCCAGCACCTCGCTGGCCCGCACGAGGTGCGTCGACGGCGTGTTCGTCGCGGCGGCCGGGCGCAGGACCGACCGCTTGCCGGCGGGCAGCGCCGCGATCTCGTCCATCTTGGGGCTCCGCCCCGGGCTGTGCGGATCGGCCTCCAGCGCGAGCACCGCCTCCTCGGTCATGGCGCCGACCGCGAGCGACAGCTCGCGCACGTTCACGGACACGACCGGGATCTCGCGCCGCTGCGCCGGCTCGAACACGCTCCCGGTGAGGCCGATCTGCGCCTCGGGCCAGCGGTCGCCGAACGCGACCTCCCGGGTGGCGGCGCCGGCGAGCGCCTGGCCGTGCTCGTCGCGCAGGCCGGCGGCGACGCGCACCTGGTAGCTGCGCCCCGGCGCGAAGGCGCCGCCGAGGTGGATGTGGCTCGTGAACGCGTCGTCCTCCAGCCACCCGGGCCACCTCAGCTTGACGGCGGGCTCCACCGAGATCGCCCGCTTGGCGTCGGCGAGGCGGACGGGGTTCGAGAGGGCGAGCGAGAAGCCGCCTTCGGTCGCGCACGCCCCCTGCGGCGTGTCGCGATCGCAGTCGGTGCGCACCACCCGGAGCGGCCCGTAGGTGCGGTACGAGAACCGCTGCTCCTCGCCGGCCGGCAGCGGCCCTTCGCGGCCGCGGAGGCTCGCGGCCACGGCGAGCTCGATCTCGCTGTCGCGCGGCAGCGGCGCGCGCGGGACGACCTCGGCGAGCAGCTCGTTCTTCGGGTCGGGGCGCCGGACGTCGAACGCCACCTTGGCCGCGCGGCCGCCGGCCGTGAGGGACACGCTCCGCGCGACCTCGGCGGTGTCGACCGGCTGGTTGAACCGGAGCTCGAACCGAGCGTCCGGCCGGAGGTCGTCCTTGCCCGACCACGGCTCGACGCGCGCGACCTTGGGCAGCTCGGTGCGAAAAGAGAGCACGTACGGCTTCTCGAGCGCGCTGCCGTCGAGCGCGCGGGTGCCGGCCGGGACCTCGACGGTGAACGCGGTGCCGCGCGGCAGGTGCCCGTCGGGGGCGAACGTGAGGCCGCTCGTGCCGACCCAGCGCCAGCGCCCCGGCGCGGGCGGCTTGAGGATCGCGGGCGCGGCGGCCTCGCCGCCGGCGAGGTCGAGCGGCCGCATCGGCCGGTTGAAGACGAGGCTGATCTCGGCAGGGCTCGTCGTCTGCCCGCGGGGCGCGCCGAACACCACCGCGAAGGGGCCTTCCGCGGGCCTTCCGCCGGGGTCGAGCGCGCCGGGGGCCAGGGTCCCGCGGGGCGGGACGTTGGGGGCGCGCGCGCCCTGAACGCACGCCAGGCTGAGGGCGATGGCCGCAAGGGCGGCGGGCGCGAACCGGAGGCGCGAAGCGGCGGACATGGCCCGCGACTCAGCAATGGTGGTGCCGCGGGCGCAAGGGGCATGTCGGCAGCGGAAGCCGGAGCGCGATGTGGCAGGCGAGACACACCCGACGAGCGGCGGTGACGCGCGGCCCCCCGCCCCGGCGTCCTCGAACGTGCCCATCATCCGGGCTGCGCGGCCAGGCGGCCGTGGAGGTCGAGGCGCGCGTTGGCCAGCTCGGCGCATGTCGTCTGCGCGCCTCGGCAACCCCCTTTGGACATGATGAGAACGCCGAAACAGCCGTGATAAGTTCATCTCTCTTGTTGACGACACCAGCGCGAAGAAGGGAGCGGGAGCGATCCGCGGCGCCGTCGAGGCATCCACGGAATTCCTGTTCGGCGCTCGTGCTCCCGATCGCGACCTTCGCGATCGCGTTCGGCGCGCCCGCGCCGGCGCTGGCGGACCAGGCGCCGGCGCAGGTCCTGGTCTTCCAGTCGGATGACCCGACCGCGCCGGCCATGTCCTCGATCAACGGCGAGCTCCGGGAATCGGTGCGGGTCGGGTGGGGCGGGCCGGTCACCTTCAAGCTCGAGTTCCTCGACCTGTCGTGGTTCGACACCCCCGATTACACGCGCGAGCTCCGCCGCTTCTATCGGGCGAAATACAGCAGCTATCACCCCGGCGTGATCGTCGCGCTCCGGCTCGACGTGCTCCGGGTCGTGCTCGATCTGCGGCGCGAGCTGTGGTCCGGCGTGCCCGTGCTCTTCCTGAGCGAGGACCGGAGCGCCGCCCTCGCGGTGCCCGCCGCGCCGGACGTCACCGGGATCTGGCTCGACTACGCGTGGCTCCGGACGGCGGAGGGCGCGCTGCGCCTCCTCCCCGACACGCGAGAGGTCGCGCTCGTCATGGGCGCGAGCCCCTGGGAACGCGCGCGCCACGACGGGATCGCCCGCGATCTCGGCCCCCTCGCCGGCCGCGTCGCGCTCCTGGACCTCGCGAGCCTGCCGCTCGCCGAGCTCGATCGGCGCCTCGCCGCGCTCCCGGAGAACGCCATCGTCCTGTTCGACACGTTCTACATGGATGGCGCCGGGGACCGCTTCGTCGGGCTACAGGCCTTCGAGCGGATCCGAGCGCAGACCCAGCGCCCGTTCTTCTCCGTCCACGGCGTCGGGCTCGGCAAAGGGATCGTCGGCGGGGAGATCGTCGACTACGGGCGGGTCGGGCGCGACCTGGGCGGGATCACGCTGCGGCTCCTCGGCGGCGAGCCCGCGGCGTCGATCCCGATCCGCGCCGCGGACGCGAACGCGCTCGCCTTCGACGCGCGCGAGCTCGCCCTCTTCCGGATCCCCGAGGAACGCTTGCCGCCCGGCGCCGAGGTCCACTTCCGGGTGCCGTCCTTCTGGGATCTTTACCGCCGGTGGGCGGTGGGCGCCGCGGTCGCGGTCACGCTCCAGACCGCCCTGATCGCCGCGCTCGTCGTCGAGCGGCGGCGGCGCGGGCGCGCTCAGGCGATGAGCGACGCCGTGCTCGCCTCGATGGTCGGCTTCGTGGCGGTCGTGGACAGGACCGGGGTGATGCACCGCACGAACCGGACGTGGGCGCGCGCGTCGCGCGAGGGCGCGCCGGGCCCGCTCGACCGCGTCGCCGAGGGGGAGAGCTACCTCGGCGCGTTCCGGCGGGCCGCGGCGGCCGGCGACGCCGGCGCCGGGCGGGTCGTGGAGCTCGTGGAGGGGGTGCTCGCCGGGCGCGACGTCGAGGGCACGGTCGAGTACCGTCACGACGGCGCCGAGCGCTGGACCGAGGTGCGGGCGCGGCGGCTCTCGTGGAAGGACGGGGGGGCGGTCGTCTCCCACTTCGACGTGACCGGCCGGAAGCGCGCCGAGAGCCAGGCGCGCGAGTCGCTCAGCGCGCTCTCGCACCTCAACCGCGTCGCGGCGATGGGCGAGCTCGCGTCCTCGATCGCGCACGAGATCAACCAGCCGCTCTCCGCGGTGCTCACGAGCGCGCAGGCGGCGGAGATCCTGCTGCGCCGCGCGGCGCCGGACGTCGCGGAGGTGGGCGCCGCCCTCGAGGAGATCGTCGCCGGCGCCCGGCGGGCCGGCCAGGTGATCCGGCGGATGCGCGTACTGCTGAAGAAGGGCGAGGCGCAGAGGGAACGGTGCGACCTGAACGAGGCGGCGCGCGAGGTGGCGCGGCTCGTGGGCAACGACGCGCTCCTGCGCGGGGCGACGATCGCGCTGGAGCTCGCGCCCGACCTGCCCGCGGTGCGGGGCGATGCGGTCCAGCTCCAGCAGGTGGCGCTGAACCTGATCTCGAACGCGCTCGACGCCGTCTCCGGACGGCCGTACGGCGACCGCCGGGTGATCGTGAGGACGGCGCGCGCCGACGGGCGCGTGGCGCTCGTGGTGGAGGACTCGGGCGAGGGGGGCGCGATGGATGATCTCGAGCGGTTCTTCGAGCCGTTCTTCACGACGAAGTCGGAGGGCCTCGGCCTCGGGCTCTGCATCAGCCGGTCGATCGCGGACGCGCACGGCGGTCGGCTGTGGGCCGAGCGCGCGCCCGCGGGCGGCGTGGCTGCGCGCCTCGAGCTGCCGGGCGAGGCGGCGCAGGAGGAACGATGACGGGCGTGACGGCGAAGGTCGTGGTGATCGACGACGACGGCGCGGTGCTGCGGAGCGTGGGCCGGTTGCTCGGCGCCTCGGGCTACGAGGTGGAGCTGTTCGAGGGGGCGCGCGCGTTCCTGGCGTCCGCGGCGGCGGCGCCGGACGCGCGGGCCGGCTGCGTGATCGTGGACCTGGCGATGCCGGAGCTCGGCGGGCTCGACCTCCAGGCGGCGCTCAGGGCGTCCGGGTGCCGGCTGCCGCTCATCTTCATCACCGGACACGGGGACGTGCGCGCGTCGGTGCAGGCGATGAAGGAGGGCGCGGTGGACTTCCTGCTGAAGCCGCTCGAGGCGGACGAGGTGCTCGCGGCCGTGAGGCGCGCGATGGACCTCGACGCGCGGGCGCGGGCGGCGCGGGAGGAACGGGAGGCGCTCGCGGCGCGGCTCGACGCGCTCACGCCGCGCGAGCGGCAGGTGTGCGACCGGATCGCGCGCGGGCGGCTGAACAAGCAGATCGCGGCGGAGCTGGGGCTCGCCGAGTCGACCGTGAAGCAGCACCGGGCGAGCGCGACGGCGAAGCTCGGGGTGGCGTCGGCGGCGGAGCTCGCGGCGCTGCTGGAGCGGAGCGGCGGGCGAGACGGGTGAGCGCCGCGACGGGGAGGGTCTCTCGATCTGCGAGGTCTGGCCGAGGACCGGACGCCTGGAGAGCGGATACGGCCTCGGGATCGACGATGTCGGCGGGCGCTGGATCCGGGCGTGACGAACAGCCCGCTTTCCTGAGCCCAAACGCAGGGCGACATCACGGGTCCCGTCGCGCGTCAAGCTGTCCGAAAGGACGATGGCGCGCGCGCCTGCGCCGGCGTTAGGTACGTGGCCGCACGCTCCTGAGCGGTGATGGCTCGTCTCGGCAAGAGCGCTCCAGACACCGGAGAGACCTCATGTACTTCGCGTCTCATGGCGCCGGGGCTGCTGCGTCGCGCCGGCTCGTGCGGTTCGCACACGTTCTTGATGTGCAGATGCCGGCGAACGCCGCCTGATCGACGATGTGGGTTGCACGACGCCGCGAAGCTCCCTCACCGCCCGAGTCGCTCGCGGCCGCCCGCGCGATAGGCGTCGACCCAGCTCCACAACGTCTCCAGCGACACCCGCGCGCGCGCCGCGATCGCGCGCGGCGCCTCGTCTCCGCGGATCATCGCCAGCACGGCCGCCTCCCGCGCCTGCGCCCCGGGCGCAGCGCCTCCGGCCGGCGCCTCCGGCGGGGGACACCCCACCTCGTCAGGCGCGGGCGCCTCGGCGCGCAGCGCGAGCTGCTGGAGCGGCAGCCGCGCCGCCGGATCGCCGAGCAGCACGTAGCCGCGGAGATCGTTGCGCAGCATCCACAGGTGAGCGCGATCGGCGCGATCCGTGGGGTCGGCGCGGCCCGCCGCGCGCGCGTCGGCCTCGCGCTGGTAGCTCTGCGCGAGATCGTCGTTCGCGCCGCGGTAGAACTCCATCAGCGCCTCCAGCGCGATCCCCGCGCGACTGCCGCGGACCAGCACCTCGAGCGGGCGATAGATACGGGACTTCTTGCTCTCCGACAGGCTCTTCGTCCCCGAGAAGCCGTACGTCCACGCGAGGTCGACGTGGCCGATGACGGCGAGCGGCCCCGCCGGGTTGGCCAGCGCGGCCTGCGGCAGGGCCGCGACGAAGGGGCGGTTGCCGGACGCGGGGAGGCTGTGCAGCACGGCCCTCAGGCTGCCGCCATAACGATCCTCCTGCGCGAGCTGCGAGAGCCAGGCGTAATAGACGCTCTCCGCCGGCGTGCCCGCGCCGAGGCAGGCCAGATAGAACCACATGCCTCCCGGCAAGAACGCCTGTCCCCGCAGCCGCTCGGCGTCGAGGATCTCGTCGTGGGCGATCACGAGCGCCCCCTGGCGCCGCCACGCGTCCTCCTCTCTGCGCCAGCCGCGCCGGGGCGCGCCCAGGCCGTGGCTCACCGAGAGCAGCACCGAGGGGCGCGCGCCGCCGCCCCCGGCGAGCAGATCGTCCACGCTGCCGGCGGAGATCTCTCGCACCGAGGCCGCGGGGAGCTTGCCCCTGGCGTGCGCTTCCATCGACGTGGCCAGGCTCGGGTCGACGAGCCTGAGCTTGCCCGCGACCGTGGCCGCCGAGCCGTCGGGCGCGGCGTAGAAGAGCAGCTCCGGCGAGGTCTCGGGCGTGCCGCGCTGCGCGTAGCGGACGACCTTCTCGGCGTAGGCGGCATAGCCGGCGAGATCCGTCTCTCCCGCGCCGTCCGCGAAGTGGACGCGCCCCGCGAGCGCGTCATTGGCGAGCGCGTGCTGGAGCTCCACCGAGGTGTGATGGAGATCGCCGAGCATCATCAGGTAAAGGGGCCTGTCCTCCTCCGCCACCTCCTCGGACCAGTAGATGTCTCTCCGGAAGTCCGCAGATCGCTTGGCGTCCATCCCGTGCGGCACGCGGTACACGCGCGCGGGAGAGCCCTGCTCGGCCTCGCGCAGCGCGACGAGCGGCTGGATGGCCTCGAGCATCCGGTCGCCCTCCCGGCCCTCCGGCGCGATCACCGCCCATCGCTGGAGGGTGAGGTCGTTGCGATCGGCGTCGGTGCGTCGCCAGTGGTTGGCGTCGCGGGCCTTCCTGGGCCTCGGCGCGCGCTGGGGGGTGTCGTCGGGCAGCCCCTCGTCGAGCACGGGGCGGCGCTCGTCGGCGTCGGCGAGCAGGAGGTCCAGCCGGTCCTCGCGGGGGATCATGGTCAATGGCTCCCCGGGTGTGTCACGAGGCGTCCTCGAGCGCGAAGGCGTCGAGCTGCTCCGCGAGCTCCACCAGATCTCCGGTGGTGGCCGCGATGTGGCCCGTGCCGGGCAGCCCGCCGCCGTTGCCCCAGATCTCGATCTCGCTCCCTTCGACCCCAGGCGCGAGGACGGCCAGGCTGTCCGGGGGCGCCGGGCGTTGATCGTAGAGCCAGCGCAGCAGCATGCGGTGGCGGAAGTCGAGGCTCGAGAGCGCGACGAAGAGGCCGGGCTGCACGCGCGGCCGCGCCAGGAGCTCCTCCATCCATAGCGGCGGCCGGGCGCCGTCCGCGCCGAGGGGGCCGTGGATGTGATCGTCCTCGGTGAGCAGCGGCGGCGAGAAGATAGGGCGCGGCTCGGCCGAGTAGCCGCCGTACAGGCGGAGCACGACGATCTCGCTGTCGAGATCGAAGCGCCTGGGCATGACGGGATCCATCTTCCACGTCGTCGCCCCCGCGGCGCGCTTGACGACGCGCGGCTTGCCGGAAGCGCCCAGGAGGGACGGCTGGATGGCGTACACGGTCCGCTGCGGCAGCCTCTGCGCGATCGCGTGCTCGAGGCAGGGCCGCCAGAGCAGCGTGACGTGGACCCCCGGCCGGACGAAGCGCGCGAGCGCCTCGACGAGCGGCGGGGCCGTCGCGGCGGGCGAAGCGGTCAGCGCCTGCTGGAAGAGGGAGTGCAGCACCTCCTGCCCGAACCGGAGCACGCAGCGCTGGGTGAGCGCGCTCAGCGACATCCCCTGCGCCGCCGGCTCGCCGCTCTCCTGCATGAACTGCTCGAGCTCCCGCTGGAGCGCGGCGCGATCGTCCTCGAGATCGCCGAGCACCATCGTGAACGGCCGCTCGAGCAGGCCCTGGAGCGCGGGCGCGAGCGCCCTCGATCGGCCCTTCTTCCCCGGCTTCGTCACCCGGCGGCCCTGGAAGTTGAAGACCACCGAGTCCGAGCCGCGGAGGTACAGGATCGGCGAGAACGCCTCGGCGCTCTGGGACAGCAGCGTCCGCCGCGCCGCCGCCACGCTCGCGCCGATGTCGCCCTGGCCCAGCGAGGCGCCCGTGAGCGCGCGGTAGAGCTCGGTCGAGCACGCGCGCGCCACGTCGGCCTTCACCGGCCAGAGGTGCGCCACCACGGCGTCCGCGCCCGCCCTGGCCAGGATCTCCGCCGCGCTGCCGAGCGCGCCCGCCCTGGCGCCCTCGCAGGCCTCGAGGATCACGAGGCGCAGCTCCTCGCAGAAGGCGGCGGAGAGCTCGCGCCCCAGCGCCTCGGCGGTGATCCAGGCCTCCTCGCCGTCCTCGTCGTCCGAGACGCGCAGGACGGGCTTGCCCGAGAGATCCACGCCGCCGTGGCCGAGCCAGTGCACGACGTGCGGGCTCTTGCCGCGACGGAGCCGATCGAAGAGGGCCCGCGCGCTGATCTCCGGCCCGGCGATCGGCTCGAGCCACTCCACCTCGCCGGCGTCGATCGACGGGGCGAGCGCCTCGCGCAGCACGTCGAGGGCGCGCTCGCCGGTGCCCGGCGCGATCCCGAGCACCCGGACGGCGCCCTTGACCTCGCGCGGCTCCCACGGCTCCGACGAGGTGACGCCGCGCGCGAAGAGCACCCGGGGGTCGGTCCCCAGAAACCCTTCGGACGTCCCCGGCCTGCAGAGCGCCTCCCAGGGGATGGCCTGGAGCGCGTGATCGCGGGCGAAGAGCCGCAAGAGGAGCGGACCGCCCTTCGACGCCTCGCCGAGCCGCACGAGGACGTCGCGCAGCTCCCCTTTGAAGACCTCCTCGTGGAGCGCCTGCGAGTCGCTCACCGCCGCTGGATCGAGCGATTTACCGCCGCGGACCGCCCTCCCGATCTTGTTGGCGAAGGTCTGCAGGGCACCGAGGCCCTGCTCGGAGGATATCGCGTGCCCCGCGGGGCGCTCTCCCCGGCTGCCACGCGCGTTGACGCGCACCTCGTCACCGCTGATGTCGAGCTCGATCTCCAACCACATCGAAAGACAAGCCTCGCTACGTTGTGCTCCCTGCCATGTCTGACTCCGTGGCTTTGTAGACCGCAGGAGGAGGATTTCTCACCTTAAAAACTATTAAGAACGCATCGGCGGAAACGTCCTTGGGGCGTGATTAATGATGTGTGCCGGCAGGCGTGCGCGACTGAGGAACGGACACGATCATGGAACTCACGGACGATTCTCGCTCACGATGGCTCGGCAGATATGAGGCCCCGCGCTCCATCCGCCGTCGCGACGGCTTCCACGTCGTCGCGGCGACGCGCGCCGGGGACGCGGAGCCCTGCGTGGTCATCGTGCCCGGCCCGGCCGTCAGCGCGGCGCGGGCGAAGGCCGTATTCGCCGAGATGGAGCGCGTCCACGCGCTCCTCGATCACCCGCTCATCCCGAAGGTCGCGGCGCGCGGCGTCGCCGACGGCATGCCGTACATCGAGCTCGCCTGTGACGCCGTGATCGACGGCGTCGACCTCACGAACCTCCTGAACGACGCCGGCTGGACGGTGCCGCCCGGGAGCGCGGCCGGCCTCGTCGCGAGCCTCCGCAAGGCGATGCGGGCGGCCCACGCGGTGATCGATCCGAAGCACGGGCGGCCCGTCTGCATCGGTCGCGTCTCGTGCGCTGACGTCCTCTTCTCACGCGAAGGGCGCTTTTATCTCGTCGGCTACGGCAGGGATGCCCCGCTCGAGAGGGCCGGAGGACAGCCGATCGACAGGGTCCTGGAGTTCCAGGCGCCCGAGGTGGCGGCGGGCGGCGAGCCGACCCCGGCGGGCGACGAGCTCGCGCTGTCGCTCCTCGCGCGGTCGCTCCGCCACGCGGTCCAGGGCAGCGCGGCGAGCGCGCGCGGCGCCGACCGGAACCTCCGCGCGATGGACCTCGAGCCGCCCGGGCAGCTGGAGCGGCGCGCCCCTTTCGCGCCGGCGCACGCGCGGAGGCGCGCCGAGGAGGCGGACCTCCGCCACCACCTCGCGCCCTGCAACGAGGCGCCGGATCCGGAGGGGTTCGCGTCGCTCGTGGCCAGCTTGCTCGCCGGGCGGCCGCTGCCGCTCGCCGCGGAGGCGCCGCCGGCCTGCCCGCCCACGCTGGTCCTCGGCTGCGAGGTGCGCTGGATCGCGGCGGAGGACGGCGAGAAGCACACGCTCGGGCACGCGCTCAGCCGCATCGTGACCGCCCTCGTCGATCGGCACGACGAGGCGCCGGACGCCTCGCTCTCGCTCCAGGACCTGTTCGAGGCCGGCTGGCCCGGCGAGCGGCCGGTGGCGGGCGCGGGGGCCAACCGCGTCTACGTGGCCCTGACCCAGCTCCGCCGCATGGGGCTCAGGGAGGTCATCGAGCGCAATGAGCACGGTTATCGCCTCGCGCCGCGCGCCGTCGTCCGGTTCGTCTCGCCTCGGACCGACCACGCGCGACCTCAGGACACGCGCTCTGCCCCGTGACGGGCGCGGCGCGCCCGCCGGCGCCGCTATCTCGCCTTCTGCTCCCCGGCGAACGTCTCTGCCACCTTGAGCACGAGCCGCTCGCTGAAGCCGGCGATGAACGCGATCGCGAACGCCTTGCTGTTGTCGGCGTCCCCGAGGTTCAGCACCCTCGACTGGAGGAACGCGTACGCGGCGAGCCCCGGCAGCGCCCCGAGGACGGCGCGCGAGAGGGTGACCCGCGCGTCCGACGCCTGCGCGTGAGCCCTGGCCCGAAGGGAAGAGCCCTTGAGCGATCGAGCAGCGCTGAAGGTGGCTCCCAGGGCGCCAAAGGAGAAGACGCCGAGGAGGGTCCGAACTCCCCAGGCAGGCCATTGCTGGACGGGAGCTCGCGCCGTGGCCGTGAGCGCCACGAGGAGCATCAGGACGAGGAGGGCGAGCAGCGCGAGCGTCCAGAGCTGCTCCCTGAGGACCCGGCTGCTGGTGTTGACGCTGTCGACGCGATCGCGGCGGCGCGACCGCAGGGCGAGGCGCCGCCGGGCCCTGCGTGGCGGCGCCTCGCCCACGGCCTCGGCGGGGGGGCGCGCCGGCGGGGCGTCGGGCTCCTCTTCGGGCGCGCGCACCGCTACGGCAGCTCGCCCAGCGCCGCGAGCCCGGCCTCGCAATAGGCGTCGTACCAGCGCTGGAGCTCTTCGCGCGTGATACCGTATCTCTCGGCGATCTTCCTGTCGCCCTCCTCTCCGAGGATCTTCTCGTGGACGGCGCGCTGCATGCGCGCCGCGTCCCGCGCGCGCCCCGCCGCCGGGGCCGGCGGCGCGGTAGGCAGCTGCGGGAGGGGCGAGCGCACCTCCGCCGGCGCGGGCGTGGCCTTGACGGCTCCCCCGTCGCGGTCGATCGCGAGCCGCGCCGCCGGATCCCCCAGGAGGACGTACCCCGCGAGATCCTCGCGCAGCATCCACAGGTTCGCCCGCCGCTTCGCGCGACCCTGGTCGGGGGCGAGGGGCTTGCCCGCCGTCTCGGCCCTCGCCTCCTGGTTGTACATCGCGGCGAGCTCGTGGTTGGCGTTCCCCAGGTAACGGAGGAGCTCGTTGTACGAGTTGCCCACGCGGGCGCCCTTGACCAGCGAGCTGAAGACGCCCTCGAACCGCGACGCCCTGTCCTTGCCGTCGGGCCCCATGTCCTGGAAGCTGTAGGTCCAGGCCAGATCGATGTGGGCCATGACCGCGAGCGGGCCGCGCGGGCTCGCCAGCGCGGCCTGCGGCAGCGCGGCGATGAAGGGCCGATCGCCCGGCCTGGGGAGGCCGGCGAGCACGCCGTCGACCCGGCCGCCGAAGCCGCCCGCGTCGCGCAGGCGGGCGAGCCAGTGGTGATAGGCGCTCGCCGCCGGCGTCCCGCCGCCATAACACGCGAGGAAGAACCAGATCCCGCCGGGCAGAAAGGGCCTGTCGCCGAGGTCCTCGGCCGCGATGCGCACGCCGGAGCCCAGGCTCATCGCCCCTTGCACGGCGCGCTGCTCGTCCGCCGACGTCCATCCCCTGCGGGGCGCGCCCAGGCCGTGGCTCATGGTGAACAGCATCGACGGCTCCGGCCGCCCGAGCTGCTCGAGGAGCGCGCTCCTCGCCGCCTCGGCGCCGTCAAACCCGATCTCCTCGATGTCCCTCGCCTTGAAGCCGCCCCTCTGCCGGGTGTCGCGGCACCGCGCCACGCTGGGCGCGACGAGCGCCCTGTGGCCGATGGTGGTCGCCGCGGTGCCGTCCTGCGCGGTGAAGAAGAGCGCCCGCGCCCGCGCCTCCCTCGGAGGGGCGCGCTCCGAGGAGAGGAGCTTGTCCACGTACGCCGCGTAGCCCGCGGCGGATCGGGACACCAGGCGACCGACGAGCGCCTCGCCCGCCATGGCCTGCTGGAGCTCGAGCGAGACCTCGTCGAGGTCGCCCAGCACGAGCAGATACCGCGGCAGATCCTCGAGCGCGACCGACTCGTCATGATAGACGCTCTTGCTCCACCGGATCGCCGCGTCCGCGTCCATGCCGGCGGGGACGCGGTAGGGCACGACGGGCGCGCCCTGGTCCTGCTCCCGCTTCCGGATCAGGGGCTCGACGAGCGCGAGCAGGGCGTCGCCCGCCGGCCCCTCGGGCGCGATGACGGACCAGCGCTGGAGCGAGAGGTCGTTGGGATCGTCGGAGAAATCGGCGAAATCGTGGATCAGCTCCTCTCCGCCGGGCTGCGGCTCGTCCGCGGCGGACTCGAGCGGCAACCCCTCTTCGAGGACGGGTCGTTGATCGTCGGCGTGGCAGAGGAGCAGCTCGATGTCGGACATCACGCCTCCCTCCCAGGTGCCGCGCCCCCCGGGGGCACGCGCGCGGCCTCCAGGGAGCGGAGCTCTCCATCGTCCCATTGCACGAGCCGCATCGTCGCGCCGCCGTCCGGGTGCGCGTCGAGGAGCACGGCGGTGAGGCGCCGGACGGTCTTCGCCGCCCGCTGCCGCTCGGGCAGGAGCCTCGGGTTGTTCCGCAGCTCTTCGAGGAACTCGGCCCACGCCTCGTCTCCTGCGTCCGAGCGCGGCAGCTGCATCAGCCAGATCCACGTGCCCGTATTGGCGAAGGCGATGCCGTCGGCCACCTTCCAGCGGGCCGCGTGGGTGTGGCCGAGCACCACCGCGCCGGCGTCGAACTTCTTCGCCAGGCGCCGCGCGTCGGCCCACTCGGCCTCGTCGGGCTCGAGGCGGAAGTATTCGTCACCGAGGGTGCCGGCGAGCCTCTTCTGCATGCCCGCGTAGAGCTTCATGCCGGCGCGCGCGAGCTTGAGGCTCGCGGTCGACATCGTCTCTTCATCGGCGAACGCCGCGGGCCCGTCGCCGAGCGTGGCCTCGAGCGCCGCCGCCTCCTCGGCCTCGAGGCCCGCGTCGGCGAACCGCTCGGCGAGCCCGAGCTCCTCCTCCTCCTCGGCGAAGGAGGCCGCCGACCCCGCCTTCTTGAAGAGCTGCCAGGCGATGTCGAGCGAGGCCGCGCTGAAGAGCTGCTTCACGATCCCTGGCGCGACCGCGAGCGCGGCGAGCGCCGCGCCCTGGAAATCGGGCTTGAGCAGGCTCACGAAGCGCATGCCGTGCCGGCGCGCGATGGGGTTCATGAGCTGCTTCACGAGGACCGAGCCGGCCGCGTACCTGAACCGGTCGAGCCGGGCCAGGCGCCCATAGTCGACCTTGTTCCAGTTGTCGTTGTGCTCGCCGTGGGTGACGAGGATCCGGGCGCCGCCGACGTCGAGGATCGCGGGGGCGTCGCCGAGCTGGAACGTGAGGCGCGCTGCGACCTCGGGCGGCTGATCCATCGCCGCGCGCAGGATCTCCTGCACCTCCGGGACGGCGAGCTCCACGTCGTGGTTGCCGAGGCGGACGATGACCTCGCCGCCGCGCGCGAGGACGCGCCCGAACGCCTCCAGCACGGCGGCGCTCGCGGGCGCGGCGGCGATCGCGCGGGCCTGCGCGGCGGCGCGCGCCGGATCGAGCTCCAGCGGGTCTTCGTTCATGAGGAAGTCGACGCCATCGCCGTTGACCACGACCCGCGCGGGCTCGCCCGCGATCCGGTCGAGGAGGGCGGGCAGCGCCTCGCCCCCGGCGAAGACGTCGTAGTCACCCCCGTTGCCGAGGTGCAGATCACTGATGATGAGGGTACGCATGAAGGTTGTCTCCCGGTTGCTGGGCGCCCGCTGCCGCGGCTCAGCGGAGCGCCGCGGGCGGCGCCCAGATCGCCTGGTGAGGGCGGTTGTGCAGGCCCTGGGCCGGGCTCCACGACATCTTCGCGTTGCCCTTTGCATCGCAGAAGACGTCGAGCAGCGGCCGGTTGTCCGGGGCGAGCTTGGTCGGCGCGTCGGACTTCGAGTTGACGCACCACGTGGGCTCGATGCGGTCGTGGAAGGGCGCGCCGCGCAGCGAACGGAGCAGCCAGGAGATGGGGAGGCCCTCGTCCTCCATCGACATCCACTCCGAGCGATAGAGCAGCGCGCCGTCGCCGCGGCGCCGGAGGAGCAGGCGGGCGCGCCCGCGCGGCTTCAGATCGCTCTTGATCTCTCCGAGGCCGTCGATCCGGGCGATCCCGCGGAACGACCACCGACCGCCGCAGAGCGCCGGCGGGATGAACGGCCACCAGTGCGACTCCCAGAGCATGCGCGCGCCCCTCCCGGCGGCGGCGTGCACCGCGGGGTCGTTGAACGACGTGGTGGTGTCCCAGAGCTGCCATTTGCGCTCGACCGGGTGCTTGCGGATCACCATCGCCACGTGGCCGCTCCCGGCGCCCGCGGCTCCGGACGCCGACCAGAAGAGGCACGAGCCGACCGTGACCTTCTCCCAGAGATCGTCGGGCCAGTCGGCGAGCACCTTCGGGACGGAGGTCCAGCCGTCGCCCAGCCTTGCTGCAGCCGGCAGCGCGTCGGTCCCGCAGCCGATGTCGCCATACGGGCCGCCGTCCCAGCCGCCGATGCACAGCGCGGTGGTCACCGACTGCTGGCACTGCCCCACGATCGGGTACCGCCCGCTGCCTGCGATCGCCTTCGCGACCCCTCTTTGCGCGCCGTAGAAGAAGGCAGGCATCGTGTACGGAATGCCGGTCTGGTGCTCGGCGATGGCCCGCGCCCAGTCCTCGCGGTCGCCGGAGGCGGTGTCGTAATCGGGGTGCGAGAAGACGTCGCCGATCCCCTCCCTGGCGCGGGAGAGGATGAGCTCGGCGAGGCCCTCGGCGTCCTCGGGCCCGCGCAGGCCGTGCTCGGGCGGGTCCAGCAGGTTCACGGTGCGGACGAGCTGCGGTGGCGGCTCGTCGTCGGCGAACGCGACCGGGCGAGCCAGCCACTCCTCGGGCGGCTCGGCGGGCGCCGGGTCCATGTCCACCCACGCGGGGACGCTCGCCCGCGGCGGGGCGCCGTCATCGCTCTTCTCTGCGGTCATCGGTGCTCCTCCTCTCCTCTTCGATTCGATGTCTCCGCGCCTGTCGCCCGGGTCGCCGCGCCCGCGGCGAGGGCCGCGTCGAGGGCCGCGAGCGTCGCCGCGCCGACCACGCCGTCGGCGGCGAGGCCGCGCTCGGCCTGGAACCGCTTCACGGCCGCCTCGAGGCCCGGACCGAACGCGCCGTCGGCGCCGCCAGGCGCGCTCTCGCCCAGCGCGAGCAACGCCTCCTGCAATGCCTTCACCCCGGGTCCCCTCGCCCCTCTCCGGAGCGCGCCCCGACCCGAGGCGACGCTCTCCAGATCGGGCTGCGCGGCGAGGGGCGCGCGCGTGAGGCGCGGCTTCTTCGGCGGGGACGCCGCGGGCGCGCCCGTCGCGGCGGCGAACGGGTCATCCGCCGGAGGCCCCGCGGCATGGATGAAGGGCTCGTCCAGGCAATCGAGCCCGTCGTCCTTCATGTGCCGGAAGTAGAGCCGGAACTGCCTGAAGTCCGGGATCCACCTGTGCTTGCGCGCCTTGCCGTAGAAGTAGCGGCCCACGAGCGCGGCGAGGCGCCGGTCGCGCTCCTCCGACGGCGACCCGGGGCCGAGCTGCGGTACGGCCCACTCGAGACACCCGATCACGTACCCGGGCGCCCAGTGCTTGAGGTGCGCGATCAGGTTGAACAGCGCCTGCGTCGCGATCGCGTCGGCGCCGCAGATGTTGCCCGAGCCATCCATGAACGTGCGGAGCTGGGCCTCGGTCACCGCGTCGCGCGTGGCTGGGTTCCTGGCCAGGTCGATCAGCAGGTGGAGGAGCGGGACGGAGCGGCGCAGGATCTCGAGCGCTTCCTTGCCTCCGGTGACGACCATGCCGGAGTCGAGATCGACGACGTCGTAAACGTTGCTGCCGCGGTAGCGGACGCCGGCGGCGCCCAGCGCCTCGCGCACGGCGTCGTTCGCGGTCGCCCGCGCCATCACCTTGCCCAGCCAGCCGAGGCCGCCCCAGCCCGTCCCCCAGGTGACGATCTGGTTATCGTAGGTGTTGATCGCGGCCGTGCTGCCCTCGCGCGCCTGGAACGCCTGAAAGGCCGTGATCTTCCGCCGGTCGGCGGGGCTCGCCTTCGCCGCCCGGGCGTCGAGATACCCGTGCAGGTAGGCGAGGTGCGCCTTGTCCGCGCTGCCTGTGTAGACGTGCCCTGCGCCCCAGGGCTTGAGCCCCGGCTCGACCGGCACGGCGGCGCGGAACTGCGCGATCTCGGCGGTGAGATCCTCGGGCAGCGCGCTCCCCGCCTCCACCGCGCCCGAGCCGCGCGCGTGGTCCTCCCAGGCCGGGAGATCGCCGTCCGCGAACGAGAGGGCCCCGCCCCCGCCCCCCCTGCTCTGGGCGGGATCGAGGCGGGGCGCGGGGAGCGTCAGGTCGGCGTACGCGGCGGAGGATCGGAGCTCGGCCACGCCCACGAGCGACGTCTGGACCTGCTCCAGCAGCGCGGCGTGGAGCTCCGCGCGCCGGGCCTCCTCGATCTCGTCGAGCCCGATCTCCCAGGTGTACGACGCGCCCTCCCCGCGCAGGATCCGGTGCGCGAAGAGCGCTGGATCGAGCGTGGGAAAGGCTCCTAGCGCGAACGCCGAGGCGCGCGAGAGCAGGTCTCGCTCGACCTCCTCCGCGTCGCCCCGCGTGGCGGCGAGCTCGAACAGGAAGACGTTCCGTGACATGGCAGGTCCCTTTCGGCGGTGACGTCTCCGTATGAAACCGACGAGACCGAGCGTCGTCATCTTAAGAGAAATTAAACGGGGTGTTCCTTCATGCTCCGTCAGCCCGGCGAGCCCGCCGCGCGGCGCGCGTCGAGGAGCGCGGCGCGGTGCTTCACCGAGCCGGCGACAGCGAAGGTCGGCTCCCAGGCGAGCGACTTGTCCCACGCGTTCGCCCGCGCCCGTTCGAGCTGGTAGGAGGTGGTCACGCGGTCCTCCCGCTGCTTCACGAGCTCCTCCTTCATCCTGCCGCTCTCGTCCTTCGGGACCGAGAGCTGCCCCGTCTCCGGATCGATCTCGCCCTTGCGGAAGTAGATCAGCATCCGGATCTCGTCGACCACGGGGCCGTCCTGCTTCTTGCCGACCTTCTCGCGCTCCTCCTGGGCCTTGAGCACGAGGAGCAGCGCCAGGCTCTCCACCGAGTAAAAGATGCTCGGGCTCCGGACGCCGTACAACGTGTGGACGCGGACCGTCCCACGAGCGTTTCCGGCAAAGGCGCGTGACAGCTCGTTCCACAGCTTGTCCGCCTCGGGCGCGTAGTCGATCCCGTTCCCCGAGAAATTGATGCTGTCGAGGAGCTCCCCGGCGATGGTCATCTCCACCGAAGCCGCGTCCAGATTGCCAGCCTGGCTCTCGGACTCGGCGGCCCGCCGGGCGGCGGCCTGAGCGGCCTTGTAGTCGACCCCGCCCGTCCACAGGTGGGTGCCCGCGCCGCCCGAGATCCCCCTCTGCGGGGCCCCGCCCCCGGCCCGCAGCTGCGGGTTCGTGGCGTCGATCCTCGCCGCGAGCTCCTTGGCCATCTGCTCCAGGCGATCGTCGAAGACGCCCTTGTCCGCTGGCGTGGCGTCCGCCTTGGCGACCACCTGCTCGATGAACCGGCGCGCCCAGTCGACGACCCAGCTGAGCTTCAGGCCCGGATAGCGCTCCTCCAGGACGGCGACCCGCTCCGAGAGGCGAAGGTGGGCCGGGTGGGTCTCCCAGTCGAGCTTCGGCGGCGCAGCGTTCCCGGCGGCGCCCGGCAGCGCGGCCGCGAGGGCGGAGGCCGCCTCGAGCAGCCGCTCGGCCCCCTCCGCCGGCTTTTGCGCCAGCGCCTCGGACGCGGCCGTGTCGACCCGCGGCGCTCCGGCCGGCGGCGCGCTCGAGCGCGCCGCCCGCGCGGCGCCCGCCCGATCCGCGAACAGATCAGCCCCGAACGCCCGCTCCAGAGATGCGCGCACCGGCTCGGCCGGCGGTCGTGTCGGCGGCGGCGCCCTCCGCGGCAGGTGCATCGGCGCCGGAGGGCGCGCCCGCGACGTGCGGGCGGCGTTCCCCGAGGTCTTCGGAGCGGACCGGTCAACGACGATGTGCATGAGACTCTCCTCGGCGCGGGCGGAGAAACGAGGCGGCCCCGCGCGTCACCGCCAATCCTGCGATCAACGAAGCCGCGGTCGCGCCTCTGCGGATCGAGGACGAGCGCCCGGAGCGCAGCCGGATGCTCACAGGTCAGCGTCGATTTTTTCATGGCCGCGCGTCGAGCACGCCCCGGCCGCACGGGGGTCAGATCGCGTTCCTGCGCCGCCGGGGCGCGGGGGCGTTCACGCGGGCCGGTGGGGCGGACGCTCGGCTGTGCTCGGGAGGGGCGAGGCGTGGTTTCATCAGGCTGGTACACCCTCCCTGTGCGTCGCTGCCTCTTGATTCAGGAATCGGAAGATCAAATTGACGATGGCAACCAGTTTTTTCTCCACGAGCGCATTGATCCTTTGAACGGTGCCAGGATCGACATCCTTACCCGTGATCTCTCTCACGTTTCGCTGCCAGACACCGGCACCGAAGTAACTCTGATCCAGCCGCTCGATCCGCGCCCTTACCTCGGTCTTGCGGTCGACGGGAGGGGCGTTGCCCGCGTTCGCGTCATTGACGAGCGGCGTCAGCACATTGATCAATTCATCGTTCCGACCTCCGGCCGCGGTGTTCTCTGATGTCGTGTGGCGGCCCGAGTGCGGGACGGGGCCCAATGTCCTTCGCGCGGCAGCCAGCAGGCGAAGGCCCTCCTTGATCTGTCCGCCGCCGCCGACCCCCTCAAGGGTGCCGACCATCTCGTTGTAGATCGTGCCTTCCGTGTCCCGCGGGAGGCGGTAAAATGTATTTGGCTCGATGGGATAGCTCGTGAGGATCTGCGGGTCCTCGGCGATCTCGTCGCGCAGCTGCATCTCTGCTCCGTAGACGGCTTTCAGGACTCTGCGCATCAGGTCCGTCACACCGCCGGTCGTCAGGTTGTAGCCGAAGGTCACGAAATGCGCCTCGATCCCCTCATATTCGGGCTTCGACTCCTCCTCGCCCAGCGCCTCCATGGCCGCGCTATTCGCATCGTTCGGGTCCACGAACCGCATGTCGTCGTCTCCCAATTTTCGCCATACAAAGTTGTGATTCCTCTCCAGCTGATCTCTGATCCTGCCAGCCTCGGGGCTCGCCGCGGCCTCCTTCCGCAAGGTGGCGAACGGCACCGCCTCTCGGATGTTCCCCTCTGTCCCTCGATCCCACACCAGGGTCCCGATGCTGACGGGCGGCCCGCGCCACCCGTTGAAGACGTTGGCGCGGATCCTGTCCAGATCCTTCTCGACCGGTTCGTGCCTGTTCCCCTCATACGGCTTGTTGAGCATGACCGTGAGGCCGAGGTCGTGAGGGTCCGCCTCGGTGCCGCCGAAGCGCACAACGAGATCGTTGAACCCCTGCCCCGGGATCGCAATGGCTTCGTACAAGATCGCTCGCTGCTTCTTCGGGTCCTGAGGCCATTTCTCGGGATCCGTGCGCCCCCAGGCCACTTTGCCGTAATCGCGGTAAAACCTCCGCTGCCTTCCGTTGATGTGGTAATTGCCTGGCTCCCTGGGGCCGGTGGCTTCGTCCGGAGTTCGTTGCGCGACCAGCGGCGAGCGCTGCAGAGGGCTACAGGCCAGGCTGCTTTGCGGGGCGCGCGTGCCCGATGCAGGGACTTGGTCCCCCCGCGCCGCCTTGGCCCCCAGCGCATCGGCCTCTGTCTCGAGCGCCGGGTCATCATTGATCGCCACCCCCGCGATCGTCGTGGTGGGCCTGACCCTCCCGGCCCGTTGCTGCATGACGTGCGCGAGCTCGTGCCCGAGCAGCGCCTGCCCCGCCCGCGTCTCCGGCGCCCAGCGCCCCGGCGCCACGTGGATCTCGCTCCCCTGCGTGTACGCCACCGCCCGCAGGGCCGCCGCCCGCGTCGAGCCCTGATGCACCCGCACGCCGGAGAAATCAGCCCCGAACGCCGCCTCCATCTTGGCCTTCACCGGCGACGGGATCCCCGTGGAATTGACGCCGCGGCCCGGTCCGCTCCCGGTCCCCACGCCGGGCCCAGCCGCCTTCGCCGCAGCCGCAAAGAACTCAGCCCCGAACGCCTGCTCCAGCGCCGCTCGGGTCGACGCGGCCGGCGGTCGGGGCAGCAGCGGCATCGCCCTCCCCCGCACGAGCAGCGGCGCCGGAGCGCGGGCCCCCGACGTGCGGGTGGCGTTCCCCGAGGTCTTCGGGCTGGACCGGTCAACGGCGATTTGCATGAGACTCTCCTCGGCGCGGGCACTGAGACGAGGCGGCCCCGCGCGTCACCGCCGTTCCTGATGACCTTGAACTTGTCGAGGGGCGGCGTCTTCTCCACGTGCACGCGCTTGCTACGGCTGGATAGTGTCGCGGGATCTCTTGATCGCTTCCTCGATGTACTGCACCTCCTTCTTGGAGATGTTGGCGCCTGTCTCCAGGGGTTTGAACGTGGCTTTCCCCTGGGGCTCCGGGACGTTCTTACCCGCGGACTTGACGAGCTTCCATTCCATCTGGATCGTTTCGACCTTGTGCTTTGCATCGCGGTCGGGATTTCCGACCGACCAGTGTACCTGGAGATGGTCGTAGTTATCGTTTTTGCCGGCCTCGGTGGCCAAGATTCGGACGTTAGACTCGAAAGGGATCATATGGGTATTGGCGTCGCGGGTGCCGACCACCAGGTTGGTGCCGTCGGTGGCGCCGCCGAGCCCTGCGCCGCGGACGTGGAGCCACTCCCAGCGTTGCTGTTGGTACCGTGGCACTCCGGCCAGCCAGGCGTAGCCCGTGGCGTTGGTGTTCGCCATGTTGGCGTATTGACCTTGTCCCCGGTCCTTCGGCACCGGCGTGTCCTTGAAATCCGCGCGCCAGTTGGTAGCGCCGAGCGGCTTCAAGATGTTTTCCACCTGGGTGAGCAACCCAGGCCCAGGGGGAGGTCCGGCCTGTTTGTTGCCCAAGACGACCCTGCTCCCCGCGGCCTCGGTCCTGACTCTCGAGTCGGCCTTGAACACCGCCTTGGCGTCGGTCAGTCGCTCGGTGTCGATCTCGATGTCCTCGATGAAGCTGTTGTCTTGCTGCTTCCCTGCGCTCGCGGTGCCAGCGTTGAGCACCTCGACATCCATGGCGTGGGCGCGACCGGCGGCGCTGAAACCACCGGCGTTGACGGGAAAACTCGTTTTGATGTTAACGAGCAGACGATTGACTTTTCGTGCCTTTTCCTGCATCTCGTCCCAGTAGTCTTCCTTGTACATGTGCGAGCTCTGACCCTGAGCGCTCGCTTGATTCACGTGGCGGGAGGGCCTTTGGCCCTGAGGGCGCTCAGCTACGTTCGCGGCGTCGTCGCGAAGCTTCTTCGCGTCATCGAAGCCGTCCTTGGCAGCCTCGACCCACTCATTGAGCTGTTCGAGATCATCCTTATCGTCATCGCTGTCGAGGGTCGGGCTAACCTGCTCGGTGTGCGCGGTGATCTTTTTCAACTGCTCCTCGATCGATTCGAGGAGCTCGTCCATCTTTTCTTTCAGACCCTCTACTTCCGGTTTCCTCTTCACGCGCTGGATGACTCCCGTGATGGCCCTCTGGACGAGCGGCGCGGTTGTGCCGCGCGATGGTCCGGGCTGCAGCTCCGCGCGGCTCCGGTCTTGCTGGACGGCGCGCTCCCCTGCTGCGGCCGCCCTGGCTCCCAGCGTGTCCGCCTCCGCCTCCAGCGCCGGATCATCGTTGAGCGCCACCCCCTTGTACTGGGCCGTCGCCTGTACGCGCCCTTCTCGCTGCTGGACCACGTGCGCGAGCTCGTGCCCGAGCAGCGCCTGCCCCGCCCGCGTCTCGGGCGACCAGTGCCCCGGCGCTACGTGGATGTCGCTCCCCTGCGTGTACGCCACCGCCCCCAGCGCCGCCGCCCGCGTCGAGCCTTGATGCACCCGCACGCCGGAGAAATCAGCCCGGAACGCCGCCTCCATCTTGGCCTTCACCGGCGACGGGATCCCCGTGGAATTGACGCCGCGGCCCGCAGCCGCAAAGAGCTCAGCCCCGAACGCCTGCTCCAGCGCCGCTCGGGTCGACTCGGCCGGCGGTCGTGCGGGCGGCGTCGTTCTCCGCTGCACGAGCGGCGGCGCCAGAGGGCGGGCCCGCGACGTGCGAGCGGCGCTCTGCGAGGTCTTCGGAGTGGACCGGTCAAGAGCGATTTGCATGAGACTCTCCTCGGCGCGGGCGGAGAAACGAGGCGGCCCCGCGCGTCACCGCCAATCGTGCGATCAACGAAGCCGCGGTCACCACTCCACAGAGAGCGGCGCCTCCATCCAGGGCTGCTTCACCCAGCTCATCCCCCAGGGAAACCGATCCAGCACCACGTCGTACGAGGCCCGCTCCACGCGGAGGAGCCACGCGCCGTCACGGGCAGAGAGCGCGCCCTTGCGAATCAAGAACGAGCCACGGAATCCGGCGATCGACATCTCCCCCAGGATCGGCGCGCTCGCGATCGCCGCCGTGAGCAGGTTGAGGCACTCCTCGGCCTCCGCCTCGCTGACCGGAGGACCGAAGTCGAAGACCTCGGTCATCGCCATGCCAGTGAGCGTTCGGGCCAGGGGAAGCTGGTACTCGGCCGGCTCGAGATCCCCTGTGCAGAGGTGCTGGAGCAGGCCGGCCGCGCGGTGGAGGGCGCGTCGATCCTTGAACTGCGTGTCGGCAAAGAGACCCAGGCGCTCGAACAGGTGCCCGAGGAAGGGCCAGAGGACCACCAGCCCGGCGTTGTCCACGTAGACCTCGTCGGCGTCGCCGTACGCTGGATCGACGGACAGCCCCTGGTCCGCGGCCGCGGCCCCCGGATCGCTCGACCGATGCTCTCCCCGCGCCTCGCGGACCGGCCTCTCTACGACCGCGCCGGGACTCTGCCCGACCATCCCCAGCGCGCCCGGCCAGGCCGATGGACTCGGCCCCAGAGGCGCGTGCAGCCCCGAGAGGAGAGACCGGAGGGACACGCCGGCCTCCAGCGCGATCCGGGCCAGCGCGTCGCGAAAGAAGCCCACCCGCCCGTCGCTCGGGCTCTCCTCGAGGCACGCAGTCCGCAGCGCGCCCGTCCAGACGCACGCCCGGAAGCCGTCCGGAGTGGCCCCAGCGACCGCCCGGTGCGCGCGCAGCAAGGCGACGAGCTCCACCGGGACCGAAGGGAGGTCGGCTCGCGAGGACGCCACGAGAGCGTCGAACAGCGCCCAGAGCTGCGCGTCGCGGCTATGGCGGACGATCCTCGTCAGCGCGCCGCCTTCGCGCTCGAGCGCCCTGATCAACGCCACGAGCGGGCGCGCCGCGCGCTTGAGGAGCAGCCCCAGGGTCTCGTCCAAGAGCCGCGGTCGCGTGCTGTCCGCCCACCAGGGGAGCGCGCCGGTGCGGGCGAAGGACGCCACGAGCTCCAGCCGGGAGATCACCTCGGGATCTCCGCCCCGGAGCGCGGTCTCCTCGTCCGCCTCGCGGAGCCGAGCGGCCAGGCCCTCGCGCAGCAGCGGACCGAGCTTGTCGACCAGATCGCGCTCGAGGTGGTCCGGGTCGATCCGCCCGAGATCCACCTCGACGAGCGCGACCCGCTGGAGGCGGTCTGGAGCGCCGAGCTCGGCGCAACACCGATCGACGACCGCCTCGAGGCGCCGGGCATGGACGCGGCCCAGCTCGGCTTGCAGCCGCCACGCCGCCTCGTGATCCTGGACGGTCACCTCCAGGACCTGCCGGCGGATCCGATGCCGCGGCGCGGTCACGGCTCCGTCGCCGCGGGTTCGGGGGCAGCGCCCTGCTCGCTGGGCGAGCTCCCATCGGTGACCTGGGTGATCGCCACCGATCGCTTGGCGACCCACCCGATCCCGGTCCGGGCCTTGATGGCCATCACGTCCACCGCGCCGCCGAGGGGCAGCGGCGCGATGTCCACCACGGGATCGAGCGGGCGCGCGTACGCCGGCTCCAGGGCCGGAGGCGCCGACGGATCCCGCGTGATCACGAGATCCATCTCGACCCGGAGCCCCCGGCGAGGAACCTTGTCCGACCCCTCCGGCTCGGTCGCCGCGATGCCCTTGTTCCTCGACGGGTCCCGCTCGTCGCGCCGGTGGAAATACGCCGGCAGGCCGAGCTCACCGGCCTCGTTGCTCGGGTAGAAGTGGTAGAAGACGCCGGGTTGGCCGCCCGAGACGAGCAGCGTGCCGCTCGCGCCGTCGGCGTTCGCCGCGATCTGCAGCGCGAGCGGGGGCGCCGGCTCCGGCCTCACCAGGACGACCGCCGCCTGCTCGAGCTGCACCGCCGACTCGAGCGGCGCGCCGGCCGCCGCGTGGATCTTGCGCGCCTGCACCACGACGATGCTGTCGTCCAGGAGCGGCCCCACGCCGAGCTCGAGGACGCCGCCGTTGCCCGGCGCCGCGTCCCCGTGCTGCGCGGAGCCGGCCGGCGCCTGCCAGACTGCGGGAGGCCGCGGGGTGTACACCTCGACGCCGGACGTGCCGGGGACGGCGATCGCCACGAGGGCAGACCCCGCGTCGGGCACGAAATCGACCGTGGAGAGCGCGCGGACGTGGGCGCTGTAAAGCGCGCTCGGCTGGCTCGCGGCGATGGTGATGGTGGCGCTGCCCTGCGGCAGGACCGGTGATCCGACGGCCGACACCGCGAGCTCCCGATCGGCGCGGACCGCGATCGGCAGCTCCGCGGCGAGCACCGCGTGGAGCGGGGCGCGCCCTTCGCTCTCGTCGAACGTCCTCTGGACATCGACGCGGATCACCGTGTCTTCGGTCACCCGGCTGGCCGTCAGCGTGATGGCGCCGTCCTTGTTCCCGCTCACGCGCTCGGGGGGCGTCATGGGGATCGGGCGCCCCGCGCCGTCGATCAGCCCATATGTCGCGCCCGCCTGGCTGCCCGAGACGCTCACCACCACGCGGCTCCCGTGGTCGACGAGGCGAGGCACCTCGGCGATCTCGGGCGTCGAGACAGGGAGATCTGTGGCCAACCCGACCTTCACCGTCGCGGTCTGGAGCAGGAAGGTCTGGCGCGTCAGGGGATCGAGCTTTGTCGCGCGGATCCGGAAGGTCTTGTCCACCCTGTCGATGATCGGCCCCTTGAGGACCGCCTTCTCCCCGGCGCCGTCCACGGAGCAGGCGGGCACCACCGCCGCGTCTCCGTCGAACAACTCGTACCTGACGCCGGACTGGGCGGGATCGATGGTGATCTCGCAGGGGGCGCCGACGTTGACGGTAAGCTGCGCTTCTTGAACGTTCACGTCCCGGATCGGGGTGGTCTCCCCGAGCCCGAGGAGATCGATGAGCCGGTCCCGGGCGCATCGCACGTCGATAGGTCTCGCGGTGGACATGGTTCTACGAGCTCCGCTCCTCCAGGTGTACGCCCAACGTCGCGGCGAGGACCTCCCGCCGCTTCTGCGCCCACTGCTCGTGAGCCGTCCGGAATGCCGCCCAGGCGTCGGCCGCCATCCAGAGCACATACGGTGTCAGGTGCGCCGGCGTCTCCGCGCGGAGGGTGTTCTCGACGAGCTGCTTGAACGCTGGATCGCTGAATCGCCCCACCCCGTCGGGGAGGACGAACGTCAATCGCAGCGAGTAGGGGTCCTTCTCCCGCGCGGCCGAGAGCAGCGCGGGCGGCCTGTCCGTGGGCGCGTCCGTCGGCCCGGGGCGCTCCTGCGTCTCGTCGCCCGGCATCGGCCGGAGCAGGATGTGCTCGACGACGGCGATCTCCTCGCCTGCGGCGAGCCCGAGCGTGATGCGGAGCCGCTCCTCCAGCCCCGACATGTTGGCGGGGCCAGCGGGCGCGAGGCCGTCGACCCCCGTCCCCCGCGCGCTGCTGATCCGCGGGTATCGCTGCAAGAGGCGCTGCTTGCGCCGCACGCGCTCCGTCGGAGGGATCGGCGCGGAGGCCGCGTCGTGACCGGCGATCGGCTCCGCGAAGCGGGCGAGGAGGTGATTCAAGAAGCGGTTCTTCCGCTCCAGGGAGTCGACCTCGTCCGCGGTCTCCACGAGGTCGCCGAGCCGGGTCCGGTGCGCTTCGTCGAGCGCGCAGATCTCCTCGAGCCGGAGGCCGGGCTGATCCAGCGCCTGCGTGAAGTACGTCCGCGTGCCGCCGCCGTGGGAGAACAGATCCTTGGCGTGGGCGAGCTGGGCGAACGCGTTGGCGAGGAGCTGATCGAAGAACATCAGGTATGCCGCGAGCTGCCGCGCCTGCGCCTTGCGCGCGGGCGTCGCCGAGTCCGGTAGCCCCGCCTCGCCGACCCCGTAGAGCATCGGGAGGTGCTGCCGTACCGAGGTGTACGCGCCGACGTTCCGGTTGCGCCCCACGGGCACCGCGAGCGCGCTGTCGCCCGCGCCCCAGGGCGCGTCCGGCGCCCTCACCGGCTTCGCCTGGGCGATCACCCTCCCGGCGCTCATCAGGGTGATGACGGATGCATCGAAGTTCATCGTCGGGACCCGGTCCAGGTCGACCGGCAGGGACCACTCTTCCTTGGCGCCGCCGGTCGAGACGCGGATCCGGCTCACCGCCCGCACCGCCGCGATGTCCGTGATCGCGCGCATCAGATCGGAGGTATGGATCACGGCCCGCCGCGTCGCGTTCGCCAGCACCTCCTCGGAGAGGAACCCGCGCTCGAGCCGGGGCCCCTCGAACATCGCCTCGACGCTGGCGCCGGCGCCGAGCCTCTGCGAGAGCGTCGCGAAGCGGACGGGCGGCGCGATCTCGTCGGCGATCGCGCGGCCGATCTCGTTCAGCAGCGCCGCGGGGTCGTCCACCGGCGTGATCTCCACGGTGGCCTCGACCTGGATGAGCTGCGGCTCGAGCACCGTGATCTCGGCGAAGTCCTCGCACAGAGGGCGGTTCTGGTGGAGCCTTCGCGCGACCCTGGCCCTGACCTGGGTGCTCTGGCTGGGCTCCGACGCCTCGATGAGGACGCGGTAGAGGCCGCGCAGGCGGACCGGCTCGGAGGCGACGTCCTTGGACGCGAGGCGTATCTCCCGCTGCGCGGGATGATAGTAGAGCTGGAGCGCGCCCGCCGTGGCCGGCTCGACCCAGGCGTTCTTGACGCCTTCCACGTCGAGGACGAGCCGCCTGAGGTCGGCCGGCGTCACCGGGTGAGAGGTGAGGATCTCCGCCGGCCGGTGGAGGCTCCGGTACGGATCATCCCCGCCGTCGGCGAGCAGATCCGGGATCTCGTACCCGGCGCGGTAGCCGAGATCCGAGAGCGCATAGCAGAGCTGCTCCAGGAGGGTGATCCCCGGATCGTGAGCGTTGAAGTCCGTCCATTGACCGCCCGTCATCCGCTCGATCTGGCGGATCCCCTCTTGGCGCAAGAATTCATAGTCCATCGTGCGACTCCAGTCCTCTCTGCGCGTTCACCCCGCGCCCGCCCGGCCGGCGACCTCGTATCGCCTCACAGCTTCATGATGTAGAAGAGCGCGTGATAAGGAGGTCTGTTCTCGTGTGCCTTCGATCCACCGGTAGCGCGGGTCTTCTCCTCGTATGCGTTCGGGGTGTCCGCCATGGCAAAGGGGATCCGCTCGCCGCTGGCCGCGATATTACCGCCGAAGTTCTGGTCATCTTTGCCCATGCCTGCCAGCGCGGTGTGGTGGTGGCTCGGCATCTCGTCGATGGTCAGCACGTGGGTCGCCTCGCCGCCCTTGGCGCCGAGGGAATAGGCGTTGCCGGCCCCGACGATGAAGCGGTCCCTCAGATCAGGGGTGCCGTTGGCGCCGTCGCAGATCGCCCACCCATCCGGGATGGTCGCGGCGGCCCCGGACCACATGACGATCGTCCCGGTCGGGACCAGGGCGCCCTTGAAGATGGCGCTCTTCGCGGCGAGGATCTCGCCCGTCCCCAGCTTCACGGTGTTGTCCTCGCCGTTGACGGTCGCCACCAGGATCCAGTTGCTCGGCGCCTTGAACTTGTGGCCGTAATTCACGATCCGGAACGTCACCGCGGTGCTGTCCCCCCCGGGCCGGTGGACCGCGTACAGGGCTTCCCAGTCGTTCAAGACAACACCGTCCGCGTCGCAGGCGCGAACCGCGTCGTCCCAGTCCTGGACGATGGACGGGCTGGCGGACGACGCACTGATGGCCACGTGCCCGTCGCTGAACGTCTCTCCTTGCTCTGCGCACATGGCGATGAACCGCTTGGTCCATTTCAGCTTCTGACCGCGGCCGCCCCAGGTCACGGTGCCGCCCCCGCTCAGCGTGTACTGGGCCTTGGCGTAGTCGTTCGGCACCCCGCTCATCACGCCGGTGATCGTGGCCCCGCCCGTGATGGTCAGGGCGCCGTTGATGCCGATGTCTCCGGTCGCGCCCTCAATGAAGAGGCGCTTTTTGCCGTCACCGTCGCCGATGCCGAAGCCCTTCTTGCCGTCGGCTTGCAGGCTCAGCACCCAGGCGGGCTTGGTGTCCGTCGCGAAGCTCTCATAGAGGTGGATCGCCGGCTTGTCGCCGGCCGTCGACGCCGCGATCTGCACCGGCTGATCGGCCGACTTGACGAGGCCGTCGTCCTTCTGGTTCAGCCCCGCGTCGATGAGGTCCCTGAAGTTGCTCTCCGTCGGCAGGGCGTTCTTCACGAAATACGCCTTCAGCTCAGCACGGCTCTTCTTGTTGATTTCCATGGTGTGCGATTGCCTTTCTCACCGAGTGGTCGACACGTCGCCTCGGGCGCCCGAGCGCGATCCCAGGCTTTCAGTAGATGAAGAAATCGAGCTCGAGCTTCATGAAGTTGATGCCCGTCATTCGCGTCTCTTCGTACAAACCTTCGCGGAGGATATCGATCTCGTGCTCTCGGGCCGAGGTGAGGACCTCGTCAGGCCTCATCGTCCCAACGAAGGCCCCGCTCCCGTCGGCCGGGGGCGGCACCAGCTGGAACCTCTCTCCATCATCGCTGCGAAAGAGTTTGATGCCAGCAACGAAGTCCACATAAGGGCGGCGCTCGACGAAATCGACGATGCTGTTGGCGTAGATCCTCCCGCCGATGGCGAGGTCGGTGCCCTCGGCGTAGGCCCAGGGGGCGAGGAATCGATTGAGATCCTCGTTGAGCCGCTGGGTGTAGTAAGCGTCATCGCCGTCGGCCCGGAAGCGCACGCCGAGGCGGACGCGGACGTCCACGTAGTGGGCGTTCACGACCGCGATCGAGGCGGCGGCGGGGGCCCGCGCCGCGAGGTGCTCCCGGATGTCCGCGAGCAGGTTCGTCGGCGCCTTGGGCTTGTAAGGATCCGCCGGCAGCTTGTTCCGGACATCGGGGATGACGACGACCTTCACCGTCCCGGGCTCGTCGAGCGTCGCCGGGACGCACTTGGCCCGGTAGATCGCCGGAAACCGATCGAGGACCAACCGCTCGTAGTCCCACACCGTGAGCGCGCGCTGCTTGTGGCGGAGGCGCTCGCTGACGCGCGTGGCCCAGGTGTCCGCGCCCTCGGCAATCCGGCCCCCGTAGGACGCGTAGGGCTGGCGCACGCCCGCGATCTCCGGGATCGCCGAGCTGAGCTTGGTGATGGTCCCGGCGGGGAGCGGCGCGCCGAAGTGATCCGGCGCGTTGTCGTTGTCGACGAAGGTGGCCGTCACCGCCTGGGTGTGGACCGCGACGGTGTCGCAGAGGCTCCGGGTGTCACGCTCCACGGCGGCGCGGATCCAGTAGAGATCGCCGCGCAGGCAGGAGCTGGGCTCCACCGGGTCGAGGGCGAGCTCGACGACCCCGGAGTTGATCAGGCCGCGCGTCGTGTCCGAGATCCGATGGTGCTCCAGCGGGATCCAGCGATCGCCGCTCAGGCAGCTCCAGCGGACGGTCGGCGGCGGCACGTCCACGTTGGCGCTGCCCTCCGCCATCTGGAAGAGGATGGAGACGGTCTGGGGCGGGGCGAGGTCGCGCAGGCCGAGGTAGAGCTCGCCGTCGTTCTCGTACCTGGGCAGGAAGGGAAGGCCGGCGCTCGATCGCGCTCTCTCCGCGTCACAGGCGCCGAAGGGATGAACGTGGAACACCCGATCCACGCCCGCGGCGCGCGGCGCGCCGTCGAAGCGGAGCTCCAGCGAAGACGCGTAGTCGAGCGTCAGGCTCTTCAGCTTCGGCGTGTAAGGCGGGTTCACCTGGTACTGCGCGGCGTTGACCGTCGACGGATTGCCGGCAACGGCGACCGACAGGGCGAGCGCCTTGCTCGAGGCCACCACGGGGTAGCTCCCGTGCTGGAAATCCGGGGCGTTCAGCTCCCATTGCAGGGTGCGCCCCGAGGCCGACAGATCCCCGTCGCTCGAGCCCTCGACGAGCGCCCGGGGGTCGGGCGCCGCGGCCGCGGCCAGGGCGGTGGTGACGGCGATCGACGTCGGATCGGAGCTCTTCGCGCCGAAGAGCGGCGCCGCTTTGGCGAGCTCCGTCTCCCCGCGCCGATCGATCGAGCTGACCCTGGCGGTGAAGGCGAAGGGGGCCGACGGATAGTTGGCGTAATGAGCCGCGAGGTCCGCCGGCGCCCCCATCCACTGGAAGCTCATGGCCAGGCTGTCGAGCCTCTTGCCGGCGACCTCGCGATGTCCGATGAGGAGGCGCGATCCGACGGCCGGCGCGCTGCCGAACGGCTCGAAGGGCTTCGTGGCGTCCAGGGTCGTCTCGTCGTTCTGGAGCTTGATCGCCTTGAGCCCTCGGGCCTCCACCTTGACGTGCGCGGACACCATCAGGAGGTCGCGGAGCTCCCGGTAGCGGACCACGTACTTCTGGTCTGCCCCGCTCCAGATCGGCCGGAGCATCAGCCGCAAGACGGGCCACCGGCTGTCCATCCCGGCGAGCCCCGCAGGCGGCGCCGCGATCGGGTCGACGCCGGGCGCGAGGGTCAACGTGAATCGAGCGCCGAGCGGGTCGCCCTCGGACGTCGTGCCGGTCAGATCCTTGTACGAACCGATCTGCACCCCGACGGAGGAGCACTCGATCCAGCCCTTGGCGGTGCTGAGCTGGAAGAGCAGCGGGAGCTCTCCGCCCTTGAGGAAGAGGTCCTCGAGCGGGGCGCGCGCCGCGCTGAACCCCAGGGTGAGGGTGATGACGCGCTGGCCTTCGCCGAGCACCAGCAGCGGAGAGCAGAGGGCCCAGCCGAGGACCGGCCGCGGAGCGGGGCCCGCGCTCGAGGAGGGCCGCGCCGCCCCGAAGGTGGCCCACGCGGGCGCGCCCCCCGCGGTGACCGTCGGGCGGATGGACACCGCGGTGGCGTCCTCCGCCGGTAACAGGTTGAACCACTCTTCCCTCTCCGCCGGCGGCTCGCCGAGCCGATTGCGCCCGGCGATCTCCAGGAGGACATAGATCTCCTCCCAGTCGCTCGCCGCCTCGGCCGCCCGGAGCTTGGCGAGATCCGGCTTGCCGAGGTAGGGCTCGAGGCGGTCCATCGCGGCGGGGTCCTCGTCCGGGCTCGAGGCCTCGCCCAGCGCGTACCGGATCAGGTCCACGAGCCGCGCCGGAGGCGTGGCATCGTGGAGCCGCCGGAGCTCGTCTCTGCGGTCCTTGCGGAGCTTCTCCCGGTGGGCCTCCTCCAGGATCGAAAAGACCTGGCTCCAGTCGTTCTGCGGCGTGTCGAGGACCTCGCCCATGGCGACGCCGAAGCGCTCCGCCGGGATGTAGAAGTAGTCCTCGAGCGCGCGGACCTGTCCCCAGTACGCCTCGATGCCGTCCGTGCCGACAGCCGCCTTCGCGTTGTCGGCGAAGGCCGTGACGTCGGCGGGCGACAGCCGGTAGTCCGGGTCGTTCCGCCTCTTCTGCCCGGCGCTCTCGAGGATGCGGTTGATCTCGCCCCACGCGGCGTCGAACCGCCTCTTGAGCTGCATCATCCGTTCGAAGTCGGCGAGCGCGAAGTACAGCGTCCCCTGGATGAACGCCTGGACGTCGCCGCGCGCCCGGTGCTCGTAGAGATCGTCGACGGTGGTCACCTGGGCGAGCGTGCCGTAGGTGAAAGGCCCCACGGCCTCCTGGAGGTTCGCCTCCAGGTCCCGCGAGCTCCGCGCGAGCGTGAACGGCGCGCCCCGCTTCTTCGCGCCCGCGAGCTCCAGCGCGGCGTAGATCTCGCCCCACTCGGAGGGCGTCTCCGCGCGCAGCTTCCGCCGGTTCATCAGGTCGCGCAGCGTGGGGGGCGACATGAAGAAGTCGCTGTCCGAGCGCCTCACGAGGTCGCGGAGGCTCGTCAGCTGGGCGAAGTCGACCGGCCGAGCCAAGCCGGGATAGGGCGGGAGCGGGTCTCCGATCGCGAGCGCGAACATCGCCTCGCACGCCCGCTGCTTGTCGTTCGCGTGGCGGCCCGAGATCTCGCGGAGCCCGACGCGCCGTCGATCGATGAAGAGGGAGCTGATCGCTTCGATCTGCGTCCGGTTGACGACGAGATCCCGATCGGTCGCATAGATCCGGGCCCGTCCAAGGCTGTCCGGGCCCGCGTCGAGGCGCGTCCCAGCGGGGAGCAGGACCTGCCGGCCGCGGGAGGCGAGATCGACGATCAGGCTCACCCGATCCGGGACGGGCGGCCTCCGGGCCATCCGCAGGACCTGGCGATAGTAGAAGTCGAGGTGCCGTCCTGTCAGCGTGTTGAGCTCGGCCCGCGATTTCTCGAGCAGCTGCAGGAACGCGAGGAAGAGGACGAAGTGCGGCCGGTAGAGCTCGGGCGCGGCCTCGGGGGTGAACTTCCCGGGATCCCGGAGGAACGCCGCGACGTCCTCGGGCCGGAGCTTCGCGCCGACGAACCCGCTCCAGTCGCCCTCCGGCTTGCCGCCGGCGCCGTAGTACGTGAGCTCCTTGCCGTAGGCGCGCGCGAACGAAAGGAGCTCCGCGGACGTCCGCTCGTCCACCGAGACATGGCCGGGATCGAGCGCGGCGAGCGCGCGCCCCGCCTGGCTCGTACCGTCGCGCTCTGCGCCCGCAGGCTCTCTCGACGTGCTCGACATGGATGGCTCTGCCTTTCAGGTTCCCTTGAAGATCTTGTTGGTCGTCTTGAACATGCCCTTGCCTGTGTACGTCGTGGTCGAGTCCAGGATCGGCGGCCCTGGCCCCTTCGGCGGCTGCTTCGCCGGGTTCTGGACCTCGAACGTCGCGGTGAACGTGGTCCCTTTCAGGAGGACCGCCTTGTCGCCGGTCTTCGTCTTACTCGCCTTCTGATCGTCCCCGAGGGCGGTGATCTTCAGCGTCCCCTTGCCCGGGATGGAGTACCCAGGAATTACGTAAGAGCAGTTGGCGACCGATACCTTGCCCTCGTCGCCTTCGACGCAGAGCTTCTTCCCGTTCAGCGTCGCTGGGCCGCTCCCCTTCAGCTCTCCAGGCCTGGGCAGGACGAGCGCGGGCGTGAAGCTGGGCAGGAAGATCGCCTTGTCGCCCTCGATGAGAATCAATCTACTCATGGCGCTCTCACCACCCGGGGAGGGTCGCCTCCGTGAGATAGAACGGGAAGACCATGTTGAAGCGCGAGTTCGTATCCCTGATGGTGTAATTGACCGCGATGAGCACGCAGCCCGGCTGGGTGTCGCTCGCCGCGACGTCGATCCGATCGACCTGGATCCGGGGCTCGTGCTCGAGGATCGCGTCCGTCAGGAGCCGCTCGATCGTGTTGATCAGGCCCTGATCCAGCTCCTCGAACACCAGGCCCGCGAGGTCGCAGCCGAACGTCTCCGCGAGGACCCGCTCGCCCGGCGAGGTCCCCACCAGGATCTGCAGGCTCTGCTGGATGTCGGCGGGGCCGGAGACCATCTCCACGTCGGCGCCGCCGCGGCTGAACGAGGGCGGGAAGGCCCAGCCTCGGCCGAGGAAAGAGCTCTCAGGTCGCATCCGGCTCCTCCTGGGCGGGCTTGCCGCCGAGCTGCTGGCTCGCCTGCTGCTGCACCTTGGCGACCAGCGCGTAGACCCTGGCGAACGGGAGCAGCCCCACCCCCTCCAGGATCAGGTTCGCCTCGTCCACCGTCACCGAGAGGTGGAGCTCCCTCACCTCCTGTCCTGATCGGCTCATTGGATGTCGACCCCCTTGCCGCTGATCGTGACCTTGCCGTTCTCGCTCTTGATCTCGATGCCGTCCTTACCCATGGTGATCGAATTCTCGTGCTGGTCGGAGAGGACGATCGATCCTGCGCCGTCATCGATGAGCAGCTTGTTCTCGTTGGCCGTCTCGATGGACACCGACGCCTTGTTCTCGTCGGGGTCGAGGAGCTGTATCTTCGTCCCGAACTTGGTGACGATCCCGCTCTTGTCGTTCTGTTTGCTGGGCTTTCCCATCGTCTCCGGGGGCGCGTTCTTCGACCCGAAGAGGGCCCCCAGGATCACGGGGCGGCGCGGATCGTCGTTGAAGAAGCCCACCACCACCTCGTCCTTGGGCTCCGGCCGGAAGAAGTACCCGCGCGCCTTGCCCGCGCCGGGCGCGGCGAGCCGGGCCCAGACCGCCTTGTCCTGATTCGCGTCGACCCCGGGGAGGATGACCTTGACCCGGAGCTCCTCGTCGGGATCGTCCTCGAAATCCGCGACGACGCCGATCTGCAGCCCGCTCACCGCGGGCAGGAGCCCGGCCGCCGGCGCCTCGCGGAGCTCCTCCTTGCGGGAGAGCTCCTCGGGCGAGAGCCCGAACTGCACGTCGGTGCGCCAGCCCGACGCGTCGACCCGGTGGCGAAACCCCGTCACCAGCGTCGTGCCGTTGAATCGCTTGCCGACCCCCGCGACCTCCATGACGTCGAGCGGCCTGATGCCGGCGAAGCCGGGCACCGCGATGCGCCCGCGGAGCAGCGCCATCCGGCTCCTCGCCATGCGGGCATCGGCCCACGCCTGGAGCTCCTCCGCGGCGACGGGGACCGGGTGGGAGAGCGTGCAGGTGCCGTTGCCGACCGCGTCGCCGAGCTTGCCCCCGTCGAGGTTCCCCTGGGTGGCGCGGACGCCCTTCGCCTTGCTGGCCGCGGTGGGCTTCTGCTCCTTCACGTCCCACGCGACGCTCTCGACGGCGCGGTACTGGTGCTCGGCGTCGGCCTCGATCTCGAGGTCGAAGATCTCGGTGATGCCATAAGCGAAGCGGTGCCTGGGCGCGCCCTCGATGGCCATCTTCCGGAGCGAGATCTTGCCGTCCTCGACGACCACGAGGAGGCCGAGCGCGCCTGCCCGTGCGAGGATGAAGTCCCACGGCGTGGCGTGGTATTGCACCATCTCCGCGTGCTCGGGCCTGGTCTCGGCGATGGTGCCGACCTCGAGCTCCGCCGCCTCGATCAGCTGCTTCACGATCGCGCCGTCGGTCATCTTCCGGAAGACGGCGCTCCGCCGCGCGCCGGTCAGCTTGACCGCGGCGTCCTTGAGCCCGATCACCAGGACGGAGCCGTCGCCGCCCGCCTCCACCCCGTGCCGCACCACCACCCCCTTGAAGACGCACCGGTCCTCTTCCCCCTCGTATCTGAGCTTGATCTCGATCTTCGCCCCCGGCGCGAAGAAGCCGGTATCGCTGATGGCGAACGCCTGCTGCGCGGCGTCGCCGTCGAGCACGCGCAGCTCCGCTCGGGGGATCCGGTCGACCTCTCTCCGGATGTCGATGGAGAGGAGCTCGTAGGCCGGGTCCATCGGCTTGCCGTCGCTGAGGATGGTGGGAGTCACCGCGGGCATGGCGTCTACCCTTCCCCGGAGGTGCCGGCGCCCAGGTTGGCGAGCGGCGGAAAGAAGATCTCCTGGCCGGGGATCAGCCGCCTGAAGTCGTCCAGCCGGTTCCACCGCGCGACGTCCAGGTAGCGGGCGGACGAGCCGTAAATGTCCCTGGTCAGCAGCGGCAGCGTGTCCCCGCTGCGCACGATCCGGCTGTGGGTCAGATCCGGCGACGTCTTGCCCTCCTCCCTGGCGCGCGCCTTCGCGGCCTTGTCGGAGATCAGCGTCACCTCGATCTCTGCCCGGAGCGGGGTGCCGTCGCGCTCGAACGCGGTGTACTTGATGTCGACCGCGGAGAGGCGACAGGAGAAGATCAGCGATCCCCACTCCACGAGAAGATAATTGGGCTCGTGGATGACCCCGTTGTAACGGAAGGTGACGTCGAGGAACGTCTTGACGCGATCCTTCACGCTCTTCCGCACCGGCGCGGCGATCCCCATCGACTCCACGCCGGTGCCGTCGACCACCAGGGTGAGCGTGAGCTCGCTCGGCTTGCTCCGGCTGTACGAGAGCTGCGGCCCGCTGGAGCCCACCCCCTGCTTGGCCCCCCAGGCGATCGCGTAGCGCTGCGAGAACGACGCCGGGTTGAACATCGCCTCGAACGGCGCCCCGATCGGCTGCCGGCGCCCGACGTCCTTGAACGCCTTGATCTTGAGCTTCTCGAGCTTGAAGAGGTTCAGTCCCACGATCATCTCTCCTTCGACGCCTTGAGGACCCGGAGGACCTCCTTGACCGCCGCCTCGACCACGGCCTCCTGCCCGGCGGCGTCGGGCGCGGCCGCGCGCGCGCGCGGCGCCCCCTCCGGGGGCGCGACGACGGCGCGGATCACCAGCTCTTTGATCTCCACAGGCATGATCACACCTTGATGGTTTGCATGCGGGCGTAGGCGAGCTCGAGCGACTCGATGAGCGGCTTCTTCGGCTCCGCGTCGAGGTCGGCGGTCGACCACTTGACCGGAAATGCCCTGGTGAAGAACCACGCCGACACCGGGGTGTAGGCCTCGTTGAAGAGGGTCACGATGACGTTCGAGGGGGCGAATTTGAAGAGGGACATGGCGGCGTGGAAGTCGAGGTGCAGCGGCGAAGCTGCGACCACGCCGCGCTCGAGCACCAGGTTGCCGTGCTCGACCCTCGAGGGCAGCGCGTGGGTGTAGAGGTTCTGTCCGCCCTCCTCGAGCGGCGTCGTCCTCACGGTCGCCGAGAGCCCACTCACCTTCTTGAAGCGGATGTCGAGCGGGTTCGGCGCCACGCCGCCGGCGAAGAAGAAGACGCCGAAGCGGAAGCTCGTGAACAGCTCGCCCAGCGGGACGAGCTCCGGGATGGCAGCGCTCATGATCCTGACCTCCACCCCTTCGGCCCGAGGCCCGGGGCGCCGCGCGGCGCATCCGCGCAGCGCCCCGGATCGCGGCCGGAGGGACCACCGCTCTCGCGAACGTCAGAGCCTGACAACGGAGACCTCCCTGACCTGCAGATCGAGCGTGTCCACGACGACCTCGTTCGTGGCGGCGTTGAAGGCGGGCGCCTTGAGGCTGACGGGGATCGCGACGGCGACCTTCCAGGCGAGCACCGCCGCGCCCGTCGCGTCGCAGAGGCTGACCTCCATGGTCCGGCCGTCCCCCGCCTCCAGCCAGTCGAACAGGAACAGCGGATCTGCCCCGAGGACGGCGCCGCGCTTGCAGGTGACAGGCGTGAAGCGCCTGGAGTTGAACCTCATGCTCACGGGGCCCTCCCGGAAGCTCAGGCCGTGCTCGTACGTCACGTGCTCGCGCTCCACCGCGAGACCGGAGACCTCGGTGAAGCTCATCGAGGCCTCGCCCACCTTCACGCGGAAGTTGTACGCGGCGAGCGGGTAGCTCGTCCGCTGGTTGTCCGTCGACTGGGCCATCGCGCCGCTCTACGCCTCTTCGATCAGGATCGCGTCCGCCATCAGCTCCATGCTCTCGATCGCGGCCTCGTTGGACGTGGCCGTGAAGGTGGGCGCGTCGAGCCTCGTGGGGAAGGCGTTCTGCACCTTCCAGCTGATCACCGCCTCGCCCTTCTCGTCGCAGAGGCGGACGTAGATGTCCTTCTTCTCGACCTGGTTCACCTGGATCGCGCTGATCCAGGCGTAGAGCGCGGAGACGCTGGCCTTCTTGACGATGCCCTTCTTCAGCGTGAGCGTCGGCGCGGTGCGCTGCGCCGGCATGTTCATCACCACCGGACCGGGCGCCGCCCCGCCGACGGGGCTCTCCTTGTAGGTCGTCGTCTCGCGCTTGATGCTGAGCCCGGAGACCTCCGAGAAGCCGACCGCGGCGCCCGCGATCTCGACTCGGTAGTTGTACGACGGGAGAGGATACGCGGTCACGATCTCGCTCTTGGTCAGTGCCATGGCCTATGCCTCCTGCATCTTGTGAGAGAAGCGAAGGACGACGAACTCGGCCGGTCGCACCGCCGCGATCCCGATCTCGACGATCATCCGCCCCTCGAGGACGTCCTGGTTGGTCATCGTCTTGCCCAGGCCCACGTTGACGAAGTAGGCCGCGGCCGGGGACGCCCCGGCCAGGGCGCCGCGCTCCCAGAGGCCGTAGAGGAAGCTCTCGATCATCCCCTTGACCTTCAGCCAGGTCGTCATGTCGTTGGGCTCGAAGACCGCGAAGGACGTCGCCTTCCGGGCCGACTCCTCGATCATGATGAAGAGCCGCCGGACCGAGATGTACCGCCACTCGTTGTCGTTGCCGGCCAGGGTCCTCGCCCCCCACACGATCGTCCCCTTGCCGGTGAACGCGCGCACCGCGTTGATCGATTTACCCGCCGTCGGATCGACGTTGAGGGCGTCCTGGGCCTCGCTCGTGATCTTCAGCACCGGCCCGATCACGGCCGCGACGCTGACGTTGGCGGGCGCCTTCCACACGCCGCGATCCCGGTCGACGCTGGCGTAGATCCCGGCGACCGCCGCGCTCGGCGGGAGGACGACCCGCTCGGCCGAAAGCCTCGCCTTGACCTGCTGGTAGATCGCCGTCCGACTCGCCTTGAGGGTGTCGAGGGCGACCCCGGCCGCCGCCCCGTCCTGGATGGTGACGTCCGGGTCCGCGTACGCGTAGCTCAGGGAGGTCTGGAGGTACGGGTAGTAGGCGGCGCCATAGGCCAGATGGCTCGTCCCGATCCCGTCGCGGAACACGTCGATGTCCTTCTTGCCCGACGCCGCGTCCTTCTTGACGTCGAAGATCGCGAAGCGATCACCGAGCCTTGCGCACTGGGCGAGGGCCGCCTGGCACAGCTCGTGGTAGTCCGCGGCTTCGAGGCTCACGGCGTCGGTCAAGACGACCAGCGTCGGCTCGTCCTCCTTCTCGAGCATCGAGAGGCCGGCGGCGAGCTTGTCCTTGGCGGGCGGCGACGAGTAGTCTCCGGCGGACACGATATAGCACTTCCCGCCCCCGTTCTTGAAGTAGTGGCTCACGGCGTAGTACAGCAGGAACCCGGGACCGGGCCCCCGCGTCACGCCGGTCACCTGGGACGAGGCGTCCACCGTGACCGTGAAGCTCGCGAGCTTGGGTCCGCCGAAGAGCTGCTCGTACTCGAGCATCGTGCTCACCTGGGCGAGCGACGGGCCCTTCTCGGTATATCCTATGAAGGCGGGGACCGCGGTGGAGACCTCCGCCACGGAGGGCGGCAGGGTCGACACCTCTTCCACGTAGACACCGGGCGTCATATAAGCAGGCATTGTTCCTCGATCTCAGGGGGTTTGAAACGGTTGCGCTCGATACATGATGATCTGAAACAGCAGATCCTCCTTTGCAGCGCTCTGCAGCGACGGATTGAGCAGCGGGCCCGCCACGCGGTCGGGGCCGAGCCGGAGCTCGAGGCTCCTCCTCGGCTCCGCGCGAGCGGCGACGGGCTGGTCGGAGACGAAGCACGCGCAGCGCATCCCGGGATACCGGCGCTCGATCTGCGCCGCGACGGGGTCCGTCGGCTCGAGCGTCACCGCGCTGAAGCGCAGCGCGCCGGCGGCCCCGGCGGGCGAGGCGTCCACCACCGCGAGCTCGCCCGCGGCAGGCGCCAGGTCGGTGACGCAGTAGTAGGCCCAGCGCGCCTGCCTGGCCGGGAAGCTCACCTGGAAGCGTACGGGCCGCGGCGCGCTCCCGGGGCGGATCTCGACGGCGGCGAGGACGCCCGGCGGGAGCCGCGGCCGCGCGGGGTCGGCGGGGGCTAATCGCAGCTCGCCGTCGGTCCCCGCGCCGGCGTCCGTGAAGACCGGCGCCGAGCGCCCGCGGAGGCTGGCGAGATCCGTGATGGCGGCGAAGTCGCCGCCCCGGACCGCCAGGTAGAAGAGCAGCGCGGCGTCCCCCGGGAGCGGGAGGAACGGTCGTCCCGTGGGGTCGAGCGGAGAGAGGACCCGGACGCCCTGGGAGCTCGTTCGCCAGAGACAGCGATGATCGCGGAGCAGGCGCGCCGTGGCGTCGCTCGGCTCGATCGAGAGGTCCGGACACCGGAGGTCGGTGTAGAACGCGTGCTGCAAGAGCACCTCGATGATCGCGGCGTGCTTCACGGGTGGATCCTCAGCACCGGCTCGGTGATCTGCGGCGCGTTGAGGCCGTCCTCGTCCTGGAAGACGACCATCCGGACCTTGTAGAGGAGCGAAGGCTGATAAGCGCTCCGGAGCACGCCCCAGAGCTGGTTCAGCTCGGAGAGCGGGAGCGTCAAGAGCTCCATGGTGAGCCTGTCGATCCTGTCGGTCAGCGCAGGCGTGTTCTCGTGGTCGAGGACCCGGCGGCCCTGGAAGAACTGCAGGATCAGCGAGATGCACCGCAGGCCTTGCTCGTACTCTTTGAAGCGGGCGGCGAAGAGGACATAAGCGTTCATCTGGATCGCCGGCTGGACGCGCTGCGTGGTGCCGTCCGGCAGCGTCACCCGGAACGGGTCGGCCGGCCTCAGCGTGTGATCCTCCTCGAGGTTGACCAGGAGGAGCGTGACGGCGCCGAGCTTGAGCTCGAGGCTGTCCGCCGCCTCGCTGTCGAGGAAGGCGACTGGCCCCTGGTCGGGCACCGGGCCGCGCCAGCCTGCGCTCGCGGTCAGGTGCTCGTTCACCGTGTTCCTGAGCAGGACGAGGATGTCGTTGATCACGGCTGGCGGCTCCTGGAGCCCTGAGCTTGTCCCGCGCTCATTGGCTCTCATCCTTGAAGATCTTGGGTCAGCGCAT
Organism: Sorangium sp. So ce185; assembly: GCF_051526825.1. Taxonomy (NCBI): domain Bacteria; kingdom Pseudomonadati; phylum Myxococcota; order Polyangiales; family Polyangiaceae; genus Sorangium; species Sorangium sp. So ce185. The sequence goes on from NZ_CP150316.1 coordinate 7,361,028, forward strand.
CCGCGGCGCGACGCCTGAGCGTCAGGCGGCGTCGAGCGGATCCCCACGATGGAACGGCGCCTCGACGCCCGCGGGCGAGGTCATGGGTCCCCCGCCGGCGCCGAGCTCGACATCGGTAGTACCCGCGGCCGGCCGCATCGACAACTTAAGCCATTTTAAGGAGCCTCTTATTTAGCGGCGCGACCGGTGCGCGTCGTGCCACCTTCGCGCAGCGGTTCTGGAGCGAGGAGGAGCGCCGCGGCTCGATGGGTATGGCAAGGATGACCAAGATCGTGGAGAACGCCGCCGATCTCGAGCGGGAGCTGCTCTGGTTTCGCAGCGTCCTCGAGGCGCGGATCAAGATCCATTTCGGCAACGGTGCGACCGACGGGAGCGTGCTCGACATCGCGCCGCCCGACCTCGGCGGGTCGAGCTCGGAGTACGCCGGCTTCGTGCGGCGCCATCAGCTCTCCTTCGTCGAGCGCCTCGCCCTGGTGCTCGCCCTGGTCCCGCACCTGCGGCCCCAGCTCCTCGACGTCTGCTTCGGCCGCGACGCCGCCGTGGATCGGAGGCTCACCGAGTTCGGCGGCGCCCAGCTCAGCGCCGGCGGCGAGCTCCTGCCCACGGCCGAGACGCTGGCGTTCCTCCTCGGCGGCGACGACCTCGCGCTCCGGTTCTCGGCGCAGCTCCTCCTGGATCCAGAGCACCTCTTCGCCAGGCACGACGTCCTCGGGCTCGGCGGCGGCGACGAGGTGACGCCGATGAAGGCGCCCCTCCAGATCTCGGAGGAGCTGCTCTGCCTCTTCACCACCGGCGAGCCGCGGCGGCGCGGCTGCGGGCCCGGCTTCCCCGCCCAGCGGATCGAGACGCGCCTCGGCTGGGAGGACCTGGTGCTGCAGCCCAGCACCCGCAAGCACCTCGAGGAGATCGAGACCTGGATCGAGCACGGAGAGACGTTGATGGCGGACTGGGGCATGGCCGGGAAGCTGCGCCCCGGCCACCGCAGCCTCTTCTATGGTCCGCCGGGCACGGGCAAGACGATGACCGCCTGCCTGCTCGGCAAGTCCGCCGGCCGTGAGGTCTACAAGGTGGATATCTCCCTGGTGGTGTCGAAGTACCTCGGGGAGACGGAGAAGAACCTCGGCCGGGTCTTCGACCAGGCCGAGCGCAGGGGCTGGGTCCTGTTCTTCGACGAGGCCGACGCGCTCTTCGGCAAGCGCAGCGAGACGCGGGACGCGCACGACCGTTACGCCAACCAGCAGGTCTCCTTCCTCCTCCAGCGCATCGAGACCTTCGACGGGCTCGCGGTCCTGGCGTCCAACCTGCGCGACAACCTCGACGACGCCTTCGCGCGGCGGTTCGAGTCGATCATCTACTTTCCGATGCCGCGCGCCGAGGAGCGCGCGCGGCTGTGGCGGCAGGGGCTCTCGCCCAAGGCGAGGCTCGACGGCTCCGTGGACCTCGAGAAGATCGCGCGCGAGCACGCGCTCGCGGGGGGCGCGATCATGAACGTGATCCGCTACGCCTCGCTTCAGGCCTTGAGAGAGGGCGGCCGCCCCCTCACGGCAGACGACCTCCTGCAGGGCATCCGGATGGAGTATGCCAAGCAGGGGAAGGCGGGTTGAGCGGACGCTCGCGCGACACGCCCGGCCACGCCGCCGGATCCGACGCGCATTAAAATAGCTTAAGTTGTCAGCGCGACCGACGACGGGTACGACCGGTATCGCGATGGCACCGACGGAATGACGATGGCGTTGTCCGTGGGCCTCGAAGCGCCGTTCCATCGGGGCGATCTGCTCGACGGAGCCTGGCGCCGAATGGACGAAGGAGATAGAAACAATGCCCCTCACGCTCAGCACGACCATGACTCAGATTTCCGCCGTCTCTTACCCTGTTGGAGGCCGCCCCACCATCTGGGGGGTTGATGGCGCCCAGAACATCTTCCGTTATGCCGGAAGCAGCTGGACGCAGATCCCTGGCGCGCTCGTCCAGGTGAGCGCCTCGACGGACGGGACGGTGTGGGGAGTCAATGCGGCGGGCAACGTGTACAAGTACAACGGGACAAGCCCCTGGGTCCAGATGCCCGGCTCGCTGGTTCACGTGGCCGTTGGGGTCAACAACGGGTCTGGGGTCTGGGGGGTCAATGCGGCAGGCAACGTCTTGCAGTACAATGCAAGCACGAATTCCTGGAGCACGCTCAATGGTGGCGGGATGAAGCAGGTGAGCGCCTTCTGGAACTCAGGGGGGAGGAATTGGTATCTGATGGGGCTCACCACTTCTGGCAACATGCGCCAGTACACCTTCGCAACCAACAGCTGGACTGACCCCATCCCCAACAACAACACCAGCGGAACCCTGGTCCAGGTGATGTCCGCAGGCGCCATGACATTCTATGGCCTCGATTCAGCCGGCAACACGTGGATGTATGCTGGCGCCCCCGACTGGTGGTACCCGCTGGACTTGCTCCCGAAGGCGAAGTCCATCAGCTTCCCTCCCGACTACTCCTATGCGCTCATCGACACCACCGGAAAAACCATCGTTTATAATCCGAACGGTGACTGACACCGCAGCCCTCCTCGAGAGAGCGACCGATCCCGCGACGGGACGGCGCTGCTCCGAAGCTCACGACGTCCGGCGCGGCCTCTCGTGAACGCGTTGCTCCTTAATTTCTCTTAAGCTGACAAAACGCGGCGTCGTCCGTTTCATGGCAGGTATGCCCGTGCCAGCGGAAGAACACATGAATCGGAATGAGCCCATCGCGTTCGGCGGCTCGTCGTGGGTGACGGTCGGCGTCTCTCTTCGTACGCGGCTCGGCCCCGGCGAGCCACCGAGGCGCGCGGTACAGGCCTTGCTGCGGTCGGTGGGCAAGGCCCTGTCCGCTCATTTCGAGGGCCGCGCGGCCGCGCGCCTCGACGCCGAGCGCGCCACGGCCACGGTGACCCTGCGGATCCCCGAGCCGGAGGGCAGCATCAAGATGTGCGAGCTCTCGGTCACCCTGCTCGCCGACGAGCTCACCGAGGACGAAGAGCTCGTGGTCGTCCCACGGATCCGCGCCGAGGTTTACCGCCGGAAGGACGATGTCGACTGGCTCGCCAGCGACGCGTCGGCGGACGTCGACCAGCTCGCCGCCGAGATCGAGGACGTCCTCTCGGCCGTCTCGCCCTGACCGCGGCCACGGCGCGGTCGAAGGAGATCTACCGTGAAGATCGACGATGACAGAAGCCGCTCACCGATCCGCCTCGCGATCGCGGCGCTGGCCGCGCTCCCGGTCGCGGCCTGCGCCAGCACCGCGACGGTCACGCTCGACAAGGCGATCAAGGACCTCGCGCCGGACTACCGCGCGCGGACGCCGGCGAGCGGCGCCGCGAGCCTCGGACGCCGGCTGCTCGGGGACCAGCCCGAGACCAACGCCTGCTTCGACGGCGACCAGGGCACCGCGGCGCCGAGCTGGTCGAAGGTGACGCTCCACTACGGGGACGTGCTCGACGGGAAGCTCTCCGGCGACTTCGGCGCTGCCGTCAAGGTCGCCCCCTCGGCCGGCGTGTCGTCGAAGCGGAGCGCGAGCATCACGCTGACGGATCTCGTGGAGAGCAGCCTATCGGCGGTGTACCTCGACGCGAGCGGCGCGTGCACGAGCCTGTTCGCCGAGACCGGGACGAGCTACGTCAGGGTGCTGACGCGCGCGATCAAGGCGGGGACGCTCGAGGTGGCGGCCGAGGAGGCGGTCGCCGCGACCCTGGCGATCGACGCCTCCTCGCTCGGAGGGACCTCCGTGAGCGCGTCGAGCACGTCGGGCCGGAGGCTCCAGGGGACCTCTCTCTTCTTCGCGGACTACCCCGAGTGCTTCAGCGTGGTTTACCAGAAGCGGGATTGCGCCGGCGCGGCCGTGGGTCCGGGCAACGTCTGCGATCTCGACGCGTGCTCGTTCAACGTCGCGGCGCTCGACACCGCCGGCGCGGCCTGGAGGGGGAAGCTCTCGTGCGAGGGCGGCGCGTCGATCGATCTCGGCGGCACCCTTGGCGCGTGGGGAAAGGCGCAGAGGACGGCGCCCGGCGTCACCTACAACGTCCGCGTGCTCAAGGGAGCCTTCCTGGGGACGGTGAACATCGACCTCCGTCGCTGGGTGACCCGCTCGGAGTCGCCCGACAAGTGCGCGCCCCCCGGGAGCGCGCCACCCCCGGGGCGGTCGCGAGCCCCGGAGCGCCCTCTGGCTCCTTAAGAAGCAATAAGGTGTTTGCCCCGACTCCATCTGTTACTCGCTCTTCATCGCTCTTCCTCGCGCTCGCTGCCCCGCAATGCAGAACCCCTTTCCAGGTCCGCAACCTTACCGCGCCTCCGACCGTGATCGCTTTTACGGGCGAGGCGACCTGGCCTACCGGCTCGAGGCATCCATCCTCGCCAACCGCTGCGTCACCGTCTTCGGGCCGTCCGGCGCGGGCAAGTCCTCCCTGGTGCAGGCGGCGGTCCTCCCGTCGCTCATCGAGCGCCAGGAGGTCCGCGTGGCGCGGGTCGACGCCTGGCCCGAGGATCGGGACCCGACGCGCTGGCTCGCGGACGCGGTGTACGGCGCCCTCGGCCTCGGCGAGCGGCCGGCCGGCGCCTCGCCCGCGGACGCGCTGCTCACGGCGGCGCAGCGCGCGGCGCGCGGGTCGCCGCGGCTCGCCGTCGTCTACCTCGATCAGATCGAGCAGCTGCTCTACGCGACGCGCGGCGCGGCCGAGGCCGAGGCGCTCTTCGACTGCGTGGACCGCCTCGCCGGCCTGCCCACCCGCAACCTGCGCCTCGTGCTGTCGCTCCGCGAGGACTACCTCGGCCGCTTCCGCGATCGGCTGCGCGAGCACCGCCGGCTCCTCGATCACGGCTTCCGCGTCGGCCCGCTCACGGTCGCCGAGCTCTGCGAGGCCGTCTGCCAGGCGGCCGCCGCCGGCGAGCCGCCGCAGGCGTGGGCGCCGGCGGACATGCGCCCGCTCCTGCTCCAGGTGCGCGTGCCCGGCCAGGCCGCGGGCGACGAGGCCGAGGCGCAGGCCGCGTACGCGCAGATCGTGTGCCGCGCGCTCTTCGAGCAGCGCGCGAAGGGAGCGGCGGTAGACGCGGTCGAGGCCGAGGCCATCCTGCGCCGGTACCTGGAGGCGACGCTCGCCGGCCTCGGAGCGCTGCGCGGCGGGGCCGAGCGGCTGCTCGAGGATCACCTGGTGACCGCGGACGGCAGCCGCACGTTGCGCACCGAGAAGGAGCTGCTCCGGGTGCTACCCGCGGACGAGCTCGGGCCGGCGCTCGAGGCGCTGGAGGGGGCGGCCATCCTCCACGCGGCGGAGCACCAGGGGAGCCGGTACTTCGAGATCGGCCACGACTGGCTGGCGCGCGAGGTCTTCGAGCAGCGGCAGCAGCGCCAGCACCTGGAGGCGCGGCGGCGCGAGCGGGCCGAGGCGGAGGCGAGGCTCGCCGAGGAGCGCGCGCGGCGGCGCCGCTCCGCCGCCGTCGCCGCGGCGGCGCTCGTGGTCGCGGCCGGCGCGGCGGCGCTCGGCGCGGTGGCGTACACCCAGAAGCTCCGCGCCGATCGCCTGCGCGTCGAGGAGGCCCGGGCGCGACGCGAGGCCGACCGGCAGCGGGACGCCGCGGAGGAGCGGCGCTCCGAGGCGCACGACGCCAGGATCCTCGCGGGCTTCCGCGAGCTCGCGGTGCGCGCGCAGCTCCCGCTGGCGATGAAGCTCCTGCCCGAGGCGGAGCTGCCAGGCGCGCGCCGCGGCTGGATCGAGCTGGCGAGCGACGCCCTCAACGCGAACGCGCTCCGCGCGACCCTCCGCGGGCACGCGGGCGCCCTCGCCGCGGCCGTGTGGAGCCCCGACGGCACGCGCGTGCTCACGGCCTCGGCCGACGGCACCGCGCGCGTGTGGCGCGCCGACGGCACCGGCCAGCCCGTGGTGCTGGAGGGCGGCGGCGGGGCCATCCTCGCGGCCGCGTGGAGCCCCGACGGCGAGCGCGCGCTCGCGGGCTCGGAGGACGGCACCGCGCGCGTGTGGCGCGCCGACGGCGAGGGAGAGCCCGTGGTGCTGAGCGGCCACCGCGGCGCCGTCACCGCGATGGCCGCGAGCCCGGACGGCGCGCGCGTGCTCACGGCCTCGGCCGACGGCACCGCGCGCGTGTGGCGCGCCGACGGCGAGGGCGATCCCGTCGTCCTCACAGGCCACCGCGGCCGCATCAACGCGGCCGCGTGGAGCCCCGACGGCGCGCGCGTCGTCACCGCCTCCGACGACCGGACGGCGCGCGTCTGGCGGATCGCGAACGGCACGAGCCGCGTCCTCCGCGGGCACACCGGCGAGGTGATCTCCGTGGCCGTGAGCCCCGACGGCGCGCGCGTCGTCACCGGCTCGCGCGACCGGACGGCGCGCGTCTTCACGCTCGCCGGCGCCGGCGCGCCCGTGGTGCTCGCCGGGCACGAGGACAGCGTCCTCCACGCGGCCGTGAGCCCCGACGGCCTGCGCGTGGCCACCGCCTCGGCCGATCGGACCGTGCGCGTCTTCCGCGCCGACGGCGACGCCGAGCCGGTCGTGCTCTCCGGCCACGCGCTCGCCGTGACCTTCGTCTCGTGGCGCCCCGACGGCGAGTACATCGCCAGCGCCTCCGCGGACCGGACGGCGCGCCTCTGGCCGGCGGACGGCAGCGGCCCGCCGCTCGTCCTGGTCGGGCACCGCGCGCCGCTCCGCTCCGCGGCGTGGAGCCCCGACGGCGCGCGCGTCGTCACCGCGGCGTCCGATCCGTGGGAGCGCTCGTCCGACCGCACCGCGAGGGTGTGGAGCGCCGAGCCGCTCCGGGCGATGCCGCACCGGCGTCGCGACCTCGGCTTCTTCCACGCGGCGTCCATCGTGGAAGGCGGCGAGCGCGTCGTCGCCGCGCACGAGGACCGGACGGCGCGCGTCTTCCGGGTCGACGGCGAGCCTGTCGTGCTCAGGGGTCACGAGGGGTGGGTGGCGAGCGCGGCGCCGAGCGCCGACGGCGCGCGCGTCGTCACGGCCTCGTTCGATCGCACGGCGCGCGTATGGAGCGCCGACGGCAAGGGCGAGCCCGTCGTGCTGAGGGGCCACGAGGCCGAGGTGCGCGCCGCCGTGTTGAGCCCTGACGGCGAGCGCGTCGTCACGGCGTCCGACGACGGGACCGCGCGCGTGTGGCGCGCCGACGGCGAGGGCGAGCCCGTCGTGCTGCGCGGGCACGAGGACTGGCTCACCTCGGCCGCGTGGAGCCCTGACGGCGCCCGCGTGCTCACCACGTCGCTCGACCACACGGCGCGCGTGTGGCGCGCCGACGGCGAGGGAGAGCCCGTCGTGCTGCGCGGGCACGACGGCGGCGTCCACGCCGGCGCGTGGAGCCCTGACGGCGAGCGCGTCGTCACGGCGTCCGACGACGGGACCGCGCGCGTGTGGAGCGCGCGCGGCGAGGGAGAGCCCGTCGTGCTGCGCGGGCACGACGGCGCGGTCCTGCGCGCCCTCTTCAGCCCCGACGGCGCGCGCGTGGTCACCTCGTCGGCCGACGCCACCGTCCGCCTCTGGAGCGCTGCCGGCGAGGGCGCGCCCATCGTGCTCGGCGCGTCGGCGCCGGTCATCGCGCTGGCCTTCCTCGACGGAGGGCAACGGCTGATGACCGTCGCCATGGACAACGGCATTCACACCTGGAGCATCGACGTGGACACCCTGAAGAAGCGCCTGCTGACCGCGCACACCGATTGCCTGCCGCCGCACATGCGCGTCACCTACCTCGGGGAGACGGCGTCCTCCGCCCGGGATCGGCACGCGGCGTGCGAGCGCTCGTACCAGCGCGCGCCGCTCCTCGCGGAGGGCCGGGGGCGATGATGGCGCGCGACACGGCCGCGGCGGCGGCGCTGGCGCTCCTGTCGGCCCTGGGCGCGTGCGGGCAGCCCGGCGTCGAGGAGGGCGGCGCCGAGCCGGCGACGTCCGCCGACGAGACCGCCGTCGAGGCCCGCGCGCCCGCGGCGCCGCGGCCGTCGGCGCGCAGGCTCGGCGCCGGCGAGCGGCGGGTGAAGCTGCTCGTCCTGCCCGCCGACGCCGTGGTCGAGGTCGACGGCGTCCCGGTGCGGCGGCGGGACGGCGTCATCGAGCTCTCGGGCAAGGTCGGGCAGACGCACCGGGTGCGTGTCTCCAGGGGGGCACGGCACGGCGAGACGACCGTGACCCTCACGGACGCCGGCGCCTCGCCGCCCTCGCTCGATCTCGCCGCGCTGGCGCGGGCGGCGCGCCGCTCCGGGCGCGGGCACCTCCCGGCCGCGCCCGCCGAGCCGCCGACCGCGGAAGCCGTCGACGCCGCCGCGCCGGAGCTCGCCGAGCCGCCGGAGCTGGCGCTCGAGTCCATGGTGCCCGGTGTCGCCGCCGAGCACGACGTGCTGGCGGGTCCCATGGCGATGGAGTCGCCGCCCGGATCCGCGCTTGGCGCTGCGCTCGGCGCCGCGCGGCCGGGCGAGGGTCCGGCGTGCGTCTGCCCCCCGGCGGCGCAGGTCCCCCCCAGGTGCCCGACCGGCGCGGCCGCGGAGGCGCACGGCAAGCCGCGCAGCGGCGTGCTGGCCGGAGACGCCTTCGAATGAGGGCGCGAGCGATGCCGGGCACGGCGCGCCGACGCTCCGCGCACGGCGGCCTCCTCCTCGCGGCGGCGCTCCTGGCGCCCCTGCCCTTCGGCTCGCTCGCCGCCGCGCAGCCGGGCGGGCCCGTCGAAGTCCGGCGTCGCGAGGACGCGCGCGCGCACTTCCAGCGCGGGATCGCGCTGCGCGATCAGGAGCGCTGGGCCGAGGCGCTCGCCGAGTTCCAGACGTCGCGCGCGTTGTTCATGACGCTGAACGGGACGACCAACGCCGCCGCGTGTCTCATCCAGCTCGAGCGCTACGTGGAGGCCATCGAGCTGTACGAGAGCGCGCTGCGCGACTTCTCCGACAGGCTCAAGGGCGAGGACGAGCGCGATCTCCTGCTGGTGGTAAAGCTCCTTTCCAATGCCGTCGGGGCCATCGGGATCGTGGGCGCCGAGCCGGGCGCGACGGTCCTGCTCGACGGCGTGCCGCGCGGCGAGCTGCCGCTCGGCGCCCCCCTGCGCGTGACTCGCGGCCCCCACACCGTCCGCGTGGTCAAGGCGGGGTACCAGCCGTTCGAGCAGCGCCTCGACGTGGACGGCGGGGAGACGGTCCAGGTGACGGCACGGCTGATCCGGCTCCAGGACACGGGCGCGCGCGAGATCGCCGAGCCGCCGAGGGAGGGGCCGGACGCACGCCGGATCCGGCTGGCACGAGACGCCGCGGCCATCGACGACCGCGAGGCGCGCGGCCCGCGCCCTACGCCCCGCTTGCTCGCCGAGGTGAGCGCCGCGGCGCCGCTCGTGGCGTCGTTCGGCGGAGGCACGCCGGCGGTGTGCCCGGGGTCCTGCAGCGAGCCCCTCGGGTCTGGCGTCAGCTTGCTCGTCCACGGAGGGTACGGCATCGACCACCTCTCGTTCGGCGCCTCCGCGGGCTATCTGGGCGTGCAGCAAGCCGTCCGCGGGCGCGTCGCGACGCTCGAGGCCGCCGGCGGGGCGTCGTACGCGGTGCGCGTCGACGACACGACGGCGCTCCGCGGCGCGCTCTTCGGCGCCTGGGTCGGGTACTCGTCGGGCGAGCGCCTCCTGCTCCACGCGCGGCTGGGCGCCGGCGGGATCATCGGCGCGGTCGCGGGGTCGCGCACGAGCGCGCAGGCGTCGACGGGCGGCGCGCCGTCGTTCGGCCCGCTCGAGCGGAGCGCGGCGGCGCGCTTCGTGTACGTCGCGCCCGAGGTGCGCGCCGGCGTCAGGCTGGCCAGGCGGGTCGAGCTCACCCTGGGGCTCGGGGTGCCCCTGCTCATCGCCGTGCCGAGGCCGGCGTCCAGCCAGCGGGTGTTCGTCGACCCCGCGGCTGGGGTCGACCACGCCTCGTCGGCCTGGTTTCCTTCCGAGCCCCTCACGGCCCCGCTCTTCCCGCTCTTCCTGCCTACCCTGAGCGCCAGGTACGACTTCTACTGACGCCGATGTGCCTCCCGCGCGCTGCCGCGAGCGGGCGTTTCGGTTGAGCGAGCATGGTCGAGGTTCGTGCCGTACGACGGCATGGCCCCGTCGGCGGCGGTGCCGAAGAAGACGACCTCGCCGTCGTGGGTGGCTGTGCCGAGATGCCGGATTTTCCGGTCGCTGAGGATCCTGCGCGCCTCGCCGGAAGGTTTTTTGGGGACAGACCTCCACCTCCGGCCGCCGGAGGAGCGGTCGTCGCGGCAGGCGCGGGCTGGCAGCGGCGATCCACCCCGGGTGGGGAGAGCGCGGTCCGCGCATCACGGCGGGAGTCGCGGCCGTGGAGGGGTGTTAGGGCGTGGCGTGGTCTTCAACGGAGGGAGGAGGATCGTCGCCACCGGCGACCCGAGGAGAGCCGCCGGGCAGGATGCGCCCTACGACTGAACGACGTAGGCGACGAACGAGAAGTTCGCGTCTTCCAGCGCACCGCTAGCCTTGTCGACCGAGCAGACATACACCGCTGGCGGGCTGTGCTCGTGGTTGTACGTCGAGAACTGGTTGTCGGCGGACTGTCTGCCGGCATCGTCGACCGGCGTGACGACGACGATCGGAGCCTGCGACGACGTGGCATTGAAGGTGATTTTGTACCTCCCCGTCGAAACCTTCGTGGAAGACCAGCCCCCGGAGCCGGGGTTCAGCATCCCGCCGTCAGACTGCCTCACCGAACCAAACACTACGGACGTTGCCATTTCTCTTCTCCTATCTTGCTGTCAGCGACACGCGCGCCCGTGGAGGCCAGGACCAGCAAGGCCCTGTGACCTCTTACGCGATTCGATGATGTCGCTGCCCCACGACTGGTAATGCCGAGCTCGTCCGATGTCGCCTTAATCATTCCTAAGGACATCGTGCGGGTGGGCATCGCGCCGCAGCCCCTCGGGATGGTCGAGACGAGCGACTGCAACCGGCCTGGAGCAAGAGGTGCTGGTCATGAGGTGTCCGGAGGAGACGCGTGAACGACCGCGCTTCACGCCGTTCATGGATGGTGCATCGAGGAGTTCTTCGAGGCGCCTCCTCGCCGTGGCCGAGCTCCCCTCCGTTCAGTCGTCGCCGGCGAGGGGGATCGTCAATCTCCACATGTCGTTGAGCAGCACCGGCGCGAACTCCGCGGTCGCTCCCCCGAAGATGTAGAGCTCGTAGGCGGTGGCGGTCCTGCGAGAGAAGGAGAACTGGCCGAACCTCGGCGCCGGCGCCGGCCCCGACATCGCGGTGTCCACGCGCGTCCAACCCCCGGTGTCGAGATCGAAGTACCAGACATCGGACAGGGTGGTACCGTCGAACTGGCTGCCCCCGAAGAGCCAGATTCGATGGCCGCGCTCGTCGGCGATCAGCTTCGCGTTGTCGCGGTGGCCCGGTCCGCTGTCCTCGTCGAAGGCGATCTGCTCCCAGGTCTCCGTGTCGACGTCGAGCATCCAGAGATCGCCGAGGAAGTTCTCCGGCGTGAACAGGCCGGTCCCGTTCACGGCGTCGTTCGTGTAGCCGCCATAGAGCAAGAGGGCGTTCCAGCCCTCGGAGTACACGAGCGGATGATGGGCTCGAGCGCGCGGGGCAGGCGCGCCGGTCGCGGCCTGCTTCCAGCCGTTCTTGTAGCGGACCAGGTCGTGCTGGAGGCCGTCCGGGCGGTTGATGAAGGCCGATAACGTCGACGACGAGCCCGAGAAGGCGTACGCGACGGTCTTGTGCTTCCCCTTCCCTCGCACGGCGACAGCCTCCGTGGAGCGATTCGCGAGCCCGACCTCGGCCGGCTTCTGCGCGATCTGCGTCCACCCGTGCACCCGATGGAACCGGAACGTGTCCTGGTGCGTGAGATCGAGCCCGCGCCGGAAAGGACCTCTCCCGCCGGAGACGATCAGGGCGTCGTCCTCGGCGACGCTCCACATCATCGCCTCGGCCCGGGCGGAGGGCCCGCCCGTGTAGTGGCCGAGATCGTGCCAGGTCCGCGTGCCGACGTCGAAGACGCTGAAATCGGCGACGGGCTCGTCGTTCGGGTAGGTCCCGTTCAACCCGCCGAAGATGTAGAAGCGGCCGTCCTGATACGCGCTCGAACCGTCCCAGAGGGCGTCGGGGACGGCTCCGTTCTGCGCGATCGCGGTCCAGTAGGGTAAGCTCGACGGGTCTTCGCTCGGGCCGTCCCCGCAGCTCGTCGCGTGAACGCGGCCTCCCCCTCGATGCACGGCGAGGCGCTGCGCGTCGGTCAGCGCGGCCTCGTCCCCGCCGGGGCGCTCGTGGATCTCCGCCGGCGCTTGCGAGCAGCCGCCCGCGAGGAGCGCGAGGCTGATCGGGACGAGGATGCGGAAGAGGGAGGCGATCGGGACGAGCGTACCTTTACGGGTCATGGGTGTTCTCCGGGTCCAGTGGGGGCGCCCGCGCCCGCGGCCGCGACGGGACGCGACGGGACGCGACGGGACGCGACGGGGACGCTACGACGGGGCACACACCGGCGATAGGTGCACGTTCGTCGTATTGCGGAGCGAGGGCGAGGTATGGTGAAATGCTCCGTTTTGTGCGCGTGCCGTCAAGCGTCCTCGCGGAGGGCCGGCCCCGCTCACGGCGTCATTCGTGGCTCCGGCCCCGTGAGGAGGAGGGCGTTCCAGCCCGCCTCACGGCCAGGTGTCCATGACCGCGGGGATCCAGCTGTCCGCATCGCGAAAGGCGGGATCCTGCTCGATGTGGATGAACCTTCCGCTGTAGCTCGCGGCGGGGCTGCCGCAGACCCGGGACGACGGCACGCCGTTGAGGAGCCTGCCTTGAACGTTGGTCGTCGCGTTGAGGGAGCAGACCCCGCCGCCGGGGACGCCGACCCGCCACGCAGGCTCGTACGCGAGCAACTTGTTCTTCAGCCGGAGTATCTTGTCGCCCTCCACGGGGGTGACGTCCACCCCGTGGGAGAGGTGCACGTCCACCGCCGCGCAGGTGCTCTGCGCCATTCCATGCCACTGAATGGCCCACCACGGCCTCGATCCATAATAAGCGGCCAGCTCCAGATAGGTGGCGTGGAACATGTTCGCCACGTTGTGGGCCGCGTCGGAGATCGCGGACGAGCTCTGGCAATCGCTCTCGACCAAGCTCGCGTCGCGGTGAGCGCCGGCGATCATGAAGCTGCGGGATCTCGTCTCCTTGAAGATCGTGACGGCCTGGATCTCCGTGCCCGTGTCCGCGATGGGGTGCGCCGCCGCGTGGAAGAGCTCTCGCTGCGCAGCCGCGTCCACGATGAAGGTGCCCAACCCGCGATCGACGATCCCGTCGCCGTTTCGGTCGGCGACCTCCATCAGCACACAGTACCTGCGGCCGTTGGAGGCGTCGCGGACGAGCCGGATCCGCGCGAACGACGAGAGGCTGGACGGAAGCACGCTGTCGCATCTGCCGCCCATCATGGCGCGGACGACGGTCCGCCACGCGCTCATCTGCGTCGAGCTCGGGGCGACGAAGATCCCCGAGTCCCTGTCGGGCATCTGATCGCGAACGCACGCCGCGAGCGCCTCCAGCGTCGTGGTCGACGAGCAGGTCAGGTCGGCGGCGACCGCCGTGCGAGACGCCATCAGGGCGCCGGCGGTGAGCAGGAGCAAAATCGATCGTTCGAACCGCATCGCAGCAATACCTCCAGTCGGGGGTGTACGGGTGGGATCGTCCGGCGATCGCGTGGGAGGCGCGCCGTGCACGTGCACACATGAACGAGGCTCGCCGCGGTCCACGCCGCGTCGCGCGCCGCGGTCCCCGGCATTCACCGATCTTTCAGGTGCGCGAGCGCTCGCCGCTTTCTTCGCCGCCTGCGCGATGATCGCCAAGCAACATCACCGGTCGGCGAGCGCGACTGCAAGGCAGAGACCGCCGCCGAGGCCGCCGCGCTGTGCGATCCGTTCGCGGTCGCTGCGGCCACCACATCGCAGCATCGCTCGACCCGGCGGGCCACCGTGGCGCCGCACGTCATGACGGCGGCGCGCCGCCCCCGGGCTGGCGAGCGTCGTCCAGGCGCGAGGCGCCCCATCGGCGCCGTCGCGGAGCCGCAAGATCCCCGAAAAAGGGCGGAAATAGTGGACCCCTTATCCTCGGCGGCGTGAAGCTCCTCCCGCAAGGGCTGCTCGGTCGCGAGACAGCCGAGGCGATCGTCATCCCCGTCGGGGCCCTCGCGGCCTCGCTGCTCGCGTTCGGCGCCTTCGTGGCCGCCCAGGGGGCGAACCCGCTGAGCGTCTATTACGAGATGTTCCGCGGCGCCTTCGGCACGTGGTTCTCGTTCCAGAACACCCTCCTGCGCGCCGCCCCGCTCATGCTGACGGCGCTCTGCACGGCGCTGCCGGCGCGCCTCGGCCTCATCGTCATCGGCGGCGAGGGCGCGGTGGTCGTCGGCGGGCTCTCGGCCGCGTCGGCCGCGCTGGCCTCGCGGGCGTGGGGCGCGCCGCCCGCCGCGGCGCTCGCCGCGATGGCCCTCTCGGGGCTCGCCGCGGGCGCGCTCTGGATCGGCCTCGCCGGCGCGCTCCGCGTCTACCGCGGGGTCAGCGAGACGATCAGCAGCCTGCTCCTCAACTACATCGGGATCGCGCTCCTGAACCACCTCGTCGAGGGCGCCCTGCGCGACCCGGCGAGCCTGAACAAGCCGTCGACGGCCCCGATCGGCGCCGACTACGCGCTCGGGAACCTGCCCGGCGTCGAGGTCCACGGGGGCCTCGCCTGCGGCGTCCTCGCTTGCGCGCTCTGCTACGCGCTCATGCACCGGACGACCTTCGGCTTCGCCGCGGCGATGAGCGGCGGCAACGTCCGCGCGGCGCTCCTCGCTGGCCTGCCGGTCCGGCGCCTCGTCGTGATCGCCTGCATGCTCGCCGGCGCGTGCGCGGGGCTCGCCGGGATGGTCGAGGTCGCGGCCGTCCACGGCCGGGCGAACGCGTCGCTCGTCAGCGGCTACGGCTACACCGGCGTCCTCGTCGCCTTCATCGCGCGCCACAACCCGCTCGCGATCGTGCCGGTCGCCCTCCTGCTCGGCGGCATCGGCGCGAGCGGCGGCCTGCTCCAGCGCACGGCGCATCTCCCCGACGCGGCGGTGAGCGTGCTCCAGGGGCTCCTGTTCATCGCGATCCTCGCGAGCGAGACGCTCCACGGGCGCGCCCGCGTCGCCCGCGAGCCCACGATCCGGCAGGCGGCGCCCGCGCCGTCGGTGGCGTGATGAGCGACGCAGCCGCGCTGGGCCTCTGGGGCATCCCCCTCGCGGTCGCCGCCGGGGCCATCCGCATCAGCACGCCGTTCCTCTTCGTGAGCCTCGGCGAGTGCCTCACCGAGAAGAGCGGACGCGTGAACCTCGGCCTGGAGGGCACGCTCGTCATGGGCGCGATGGGCGGCTACGGCGTCTCGCACCTCACCGGCTCCGCCTGGCTCGGCGTCCTCGCCGCCGGCCTCCTCGGCGCGGCGCTCGGCGCGCTCCACGCGTGGCTGTGCGCGAAGCCGCGGGTCAACGACATCGCGGTCGGCATCGCGCTCATGCTCTTCGGCGTCGGCCTCGCCTTCTTCCTCGGCAAGCCGCTCATCAAGCCGACGGCGCCCCGCCTGCCCGCGATCTCGCTCGGCTCCTTCAGCGATCTGCCGCAAGTGCGCGCCGCGCTCCAGGTGAACGCGCTCTTCCTCGTCGGCGCCGCGCTCGCCCCGCTCCTCCTCTGGATGCTGCGCCGCACCCGCCCCGGCCTCGTGCTCCGCACCGTCGGCGAGAGCGCCGACGCCGCCCGCGCGATGGGCGTCGACGTGAACCTCGTCCGGCGGCGCGCGACGATGGCCGGCGGCTTCCTCGCCGGCGTCGGCGGCTCGTACCTCTCGCTCTTCTACCCCGGCAGCTGGAACGAGGGCCTGTCGAGCGGACAGGGGCTCATGGCGGTGGCCCTCGTCATCTTCGCGCGCTGGAACCCGGTCCGCTGCCTCGCCGCCTCGCTCCTCTTCGGCGGCGCGAGCGCGCTCGGCCCGGCGCTCCAGTCGGTGGGCATCACCTGGGGCTACCACCTCTTCAACGCCGCGCCCTACATCGTCACGCTGGCCATCATGGTCGCCGCGAGCTCCGCGACCCGCACCCTGCGCGACCAGCCCGCCGAGCTCACGCTCGCCCGATGAGCCCCGAGAAACCCGAACGACCCGAACGACCCGAACGACGAAGACCCGAGCGAACCGCAGAAGGACAGGAGGACCCGACGCATGACCTACGTGGCCGCTGACCCCTACGCCTGGCCGTACGACGGGGCGCTCCGCCCCGAGACGACGGCCCTGATCGTCATCGACATGCAGACCGACTTCTGCGGCGAGGGCGGGTACATCGACCTGCTCGGCTACGACATCTCGCTCACGCGGGCCTGCGTCGCGCCGATCCAGCGCGTGCTCGCGGCGGCGCGCCGCCGCGGCTACCACGTCCTGCACACGCGCGAGGGGCACCGGCCGGACCTCTCGGATCTGCCGGCGAACAAGCGGTGGCGCTCGCGCCGGACCGACGGCGGGCGCGGCACGGGCGTCGGCATCGGCGATCCGGGGCCGCGCGGGCGGGTGCTCGTCCGCGGCGAGCCCGGCTGGGAGATCATCCCGGAGCTCGCGCCGCTGCCCGGCGAGCCGATCATCGACAAGCCCGGCAAGGGCTCGTTCTGCGCGACCGACCTCGATCTCATCCTCCGCCAGCGCCGTATCGACAACCTGATCCTCACGGGGATCACGACGGACGTCTGCGTGCACACGACCATGCGCGAGGCGAACGATCGCGGCTACGAGTGCCTGCTGCTCTCCGACTGCTGCGCGGCCACCGATCCCGGCAACCACGCCGCGGCCCTCAAGATGATCACGATGCAGAACGGGGTGTTCGGCGCGGTCTCGACCTCCGCCGCGCTCCTGGAGGCGATCGCGTCGTGATGGACCCGCGCGCCCTCTCGAGCCCGGCGGCGCGGCCGCTCCGCGCCGCCGCGACGCCCCGCGAGCCCGGCCCGCCCGCGCCCCCGCCGGCGCTCTCCGCCGCGGGCATCACCAAGCGGTTCGGGCCGCTGCTCGCGCTCGACGACGTGTCGCTGCGCGTCGCGCCCGGGAGCTTCCACGCGCTCCTCGGCGAGAACGGCGCCGGCAAGAGCACGCTGGTCAAGTGCATCATGGGCGACCACCAGGCCGACGCGGGCGAGGTGCGGGTCGAGGGCGCCGCCCTGTCGATCCGGAGCCCGCGCGACGCGCGGTCGCTGGGGATCGGCATGGTCTACCAGCACTTCACCCTGGTCATGAACATGACGGTCGCCGAGAACCTCGTGCTCGCGCGCCCGTCGCTCCCGCTCGTGATCGACTGGCGCAAGGAGCGCGAGGCGATCCGCGCGTTCATGGCGCGCATGCCCTTCCGGCTCGACCCCGACGCGGCCGTGCGCGAGCTGTCCGCGGGCGAGAAGCAGAAGCTCGAGATCCTGAAGCAGCTCTACGTCGGGAGCCGGATCATCCTCCTCGACGAGCCGACGTCGGTGCTCACGCCCGCGGAGGCCGACGAGGTGCTCGGGACGCTCCGCGGCATGGCCGAGGAGCAGCGGATCAGCGTGCTCATGATCTCGCACAAGTTCCGCGAGGTGATGGCGTTCGCCGACGAGGTCACGGTGCTGCGGCGCGGCCGCGTGGCGGGCCGGGGGAAGATCGAGGACCTCACGCCCGCGGCCATGGCCGAGATGATGGTCGGCGCGCAGCCGCCGCAGGTCTCGGCGACGCGTGGCGGCGCGCCCGCCGGCGATGCGGTCCTGCGCGTCGAGGGGCTCGCCGCGGCCGACGATCGCGGGCGGCCGGCGCTCGACGGCGTGACGCTCACGGTCCGCCGCGGCGAGATCGTCGGGATCGCCGGCGTCTCGGGCAACGGGCAGGAGGAGCTCGTCGAGGTGCTCGCCGGGCAGCGCTCCGCGCGGGCGGGGAGCGTGCTGGTCCACGGCGAGCCGTACGGCGCGGGGCGCGACGAGACCCGGCGGCACCGGGTGCGGTGCCTGCCCGAGGAGCCGCTGCGCAACGCGTGCGTGCCGGCGATGTCGGTCGCGGAGAACATCGGGTTCCGCGTCTTCGACACGCCGCCGTTCACCGCGCTCCGCTTCGGCGTGAGCCGCGCGGCGCTGCGGCGGTCGGCCGAGCGCCTCGCCCGGGAGTACGCCATCAAGGCGCCCTCGGTCGACGCGCCGATCGGCAGCCTCTCGGGCGGGAACGTGCAGCGCGCGGTGCTCGCGCGCGAGCTCGGCACGGGCTCGGACGAGGGGATCGAGCTGCTCATCGCCGCGAACCCGTGCTTCGGGCTCGATTTCGCGGCCGTGGCCGAGATCCGCGCCCGCATCCTCGGGGCGCGCGACCGCGGGACGGCGGTGCTCCTCGTGAGCGCGGACCTCGACGAGATCTTCGCGATGGCCGACCGGATCCTCGTGATGAGCGAGGGCCGCGTCGTCCACGAGGCGACGGTCGCCGCGGCGGACGTCGCGGAGATCGGCCGCGCGATGGCGGGGCACGGATGACCGCGCGCGCCCCCGAGATCGCGGCGCGTCCGTACCCGTTCCGCCTCGCCGAGCCGGACGCCGTGGCGCTGCTCGTCATCGACATGCAGCGCGATTTCCTGGACCCGGGCGGCTTCGGCGCGGCGCTCGGCAACGACGTCCGCAGGCTCCAGCGCATCGTGCCGACGGTCCGGTCGCTGCTCGACGCGTTCCGCGAGCGCGGCCTGACCATCCTCCACACCAAGGAGGGCCACCGGCCGGATCTCTCGGACTGCCCGCCCGCCAAGCGGAGCCGCGGCGCGCCGGGCATGCGGATCGGCGATGTCGGGCCGATGGGGCGCATCCTCGTGCTGGGCGAGCCGGGCAACGACTTCGTCCCGGAGCTCGCGCCGGCGCCCGGGGAGCTCGTCATCCCCAAGCCGGGCAAAGGCGCCTTCTACCGGACGGGGCTCGACGCCCGGCTCGCGGCGCTCGGCGTCTCGCAGCTGCTCATCGCCGGCGTGACCACCGAGGTGTGCGTCCAGACCACGATGCGCGAGGCGAACGATCGCGGCTACGAGTGCCTGTTGATCGAGGACGCCACCGAGAGCTATTTCCCCGAGTTCAAGGCGGCCACCCTGGAGATGGTCCGCGCACAGGGCGCCATCGTCGGCTGGACCGCGCCGGCCGCCGCGGTCCTCAAGGCGCTCTGAGCGCCGGAGGGCCACATCGCTCTAGTGTCGAACGGAGCCGACGGCGCCCTCCACCAAGTAGTTCATGCTCTCCAGCACGATGTCGGTCTGCTTCTGCTCGGCGGACGCGTCGATGACCACCTTGCCCTCGTTGTCCTTGATCGGCCCCTTGAAGATGACGAGCGTCCCGTCCGTGAGCCCGGCCTTCGCCTCCTCGGCCTTCTTCTTCGCCTCCTCGGAGACGGCGGGGCCATACGGCGAGAGCTTGACGAACCCCTCCTTGAAGCCGCCGCGCAGGAGGTGCTGATACGGCTTCCCCTCGCGGATCCACGCCATGTAGTCGGTGTACACCTTGGACCAGTTCCACTCGGCCCCGGTCAGGTACCCCTTGGGGGCGAGCGTCGCCTGGTTCGTGTGATAGCCGGTGCTGAAGGCGCCGCGGCGCTCGGCGAGCTCGATGATCACCTTGGGCGAGTCCACGTGGGCGGTCAGGACGTCGACGCCCTGGTCGATGAGGCTGTTCGCCGCCTCCGCCTCCTTGACGGGCATCGACCAGTCGCCCGTGAAGATCACGGCCGTCGTCGCGCTCGGGTTCACGCTCCGGACGCCCAGCGTGAAGGCGTTGATGTTGCGGAGCACCTGCGGGATCGGCTTGGCCGCGATGAAGCCGAGCTTGCCGCTCTTCGTCGTCATCCCGGCGACGACGCCGGACACGTACTCTGCCTCGTCGATGTACCCGAAATAGCTGCCGACGTTGCTCGGGTGCTTCGACGCGTCGTAGAGGCCGCCGCAATGGAGAAAGACCTTGTCCGGGTACTTCTCCGCCACCTTGAGGATGTGCGGATCGAAGTAGCCGAAGGACGTCGGGAAGATCACCGCCGCGCCGTCGAGGTTGATCATGCTCTCGATCGTCTTTTGCACGGCGACCGTCTCGGCGACGTTCTCCTCCTCGCGGGTCTTCACGCCGGCCAGCTTGGCGACCGCGGCGGCGCCCTCCGCGTGCGCCTGGTTGTAGCCGTAATCATCCCGGGCGCCGACGTAGATGAAGCCCACCGTGAGCGGCTGATCGCCAGGCGCCTCCTTGCTGCAGCCGACCGCCGGCAGCAGCGAGAGCGAGACGAGCAGCGGGCCAAGGAGGGCGAGGGAGCTCCGGCGGCGTGGCGCGTCGGCCCCACCGGCGAGGCGCGGATTTCTCAGGGTGCTCTTCACACCCTGGATCTGTACGCGCGTCTTCATTTCTGAAAGTTTTCCCGCCCGCGAATTGTTCGCGTCCCACGCGATTGCCATTGAGCGTGCGCGGCGCGATGTGGCAAGGTCCCACCAACACGGGAGATTCGCGATGATGTCCACGAATCCAGCAGCAACGCGGGATGCAGCACCTGTGCAGTTGCCGTTCATCGTCTCGGATGTGGCGGCGCTCACTGCCAATCCGGATCTGATCCCGTGGCGTCGATTCCGGGAAGGCGTCGAGATCCATCAGCTTTACGGGAGCGGCGATGCGGGCGCATCGGCGGCGCTCCTGCGGTATGCGCCGGGCGCGTCCGTTCCGCAGCACGTCCATCGCGGCCATGAGCACATCTTCGTGCTCGCGGGCTCGCAGTCGGACGAGCGCGGGCACCACCGCGCCGGCACGCTGGTGGTGAACACGCCGGGCACCCGTCACAGCGTGTCGAGCGCCGAGGGCTGCATCGTCCTCGCGATCTGGGAGCAGCCCGTCGTCTTCATCTGACTCCCCGCCGGGCCGGCCATCTGGACACCCGGCCGGCCATCTGGACACCGGGGCCGCCCATCTGGACACCGGGGCCGCCCATCTGGACACCGGGGCCGCCCATCTGGACATCCGGCCGCCCATCTGGACATCCGGCCGCCCACCCGGACACCCGGATCCCCTCACCTCCGGATCTGCGCGCCGTCGTTCCTGCCCGTGATGCCCTGAACCAGGCGCAGCGCCCGCTGGAGCCCCGCGAGCACCGACCGGAGCATCTCCAGCACCGGCCCGTTGGCGCCGCGCATCAGGGCCATCGTCGCGGCGTTCTCCACGGCCTGCGCCGCCTGCGCCGGCGACGGAGCCGTCCCCGCGAGCGCCTCGATCCGCTCGCGCGCCGCGCCGAGCGCGAGCGCGTGCACCGGCTGGCCGCGGGGCCCCGACACCTCCATCGCCTGCCGCAGGATCTCCTCGGTGATCTGCCGCGTCCGGACCTGATCGGGCCGCGCGGGCCCGTCCATCGCCTCCGGCGGCGTCCGCACGAGGCGCCCGAGCGCCGTGAGCCGCGCGGCGAGCTCCTCCGGCGACGCGACGTCCCCGGGCCCCGGCGCGCCCGCCCCCTCGCCGCTCGCGCCGACGCGCGCCGCCGGCGCGCCGCCGCGCCCGCCGCCCCCGAGCTGCTGCACGAGCCCCTCGAGCTGCCGCCACATCGGCGCGAGCCGCTCGACGCCCTGAACGAGCTGCACGGCGGGGTTGGCCTCCTCCACGGGGACCGCGCGCGCGGGGGTCTGACCGACGATGCGCCCGATGGTGTTGCCGGATCCCATGGTGTCACCTCACCTCGGCTGGCCGACGGGGACGATCGGCTCCTCGCCGCGCTGCCGCATCCGCTCGCGCTCCACCTCGGGGGGGTCGGGCGGCCACCGCACCCCCGCCCGCACGATCCGGTCGCGGAGCGCCGCCATCTTCCGGAGCGCGGCCGAGCCCGGGAGCTGCCGCGCCATGAGCTCCTCCAGCACGCGCGCGAACGACTGACCGAGGCGGTTCACCGCGCGCGGATCGGCGCCGCGGTCGAGCAGCTCCTCCACCTGGTCGAGCTGCAGCGCCCGCAGCGCGTAGGTGATCGCCGGCGTCCCGAGCGAGTCGCGGGCGTCCACGTCCGCGCCGCGGTCGAGCAGGAGGCGCATGCTCTCGACCGTGGCCTCCGAGGCCGCGCGGAAGAGCGCCGGCGTGTGGCCGCGGCCGACCCGCGCGTCGGGCGACACGCCGCCGTCGAGCATCGCCCGCAAGAACGCCGGGCTCTCCGCCAGGATCGCCAGATCGAGCGCGCTCGAGAGGGGCGGCACCACGTGGTGCACGTCGGCGCCCGCGCGCACGAGCTCGGTCACGATCTGCAAACGCGCGGGCTCTTGCCCCGACGCCCAGTGCATCGCGAACATGAGCAGCGTCATGTGCTCGGCGCCGGGCGCGTCGAGATCGGTCGACGGCGCGAGCGCGCGGACGGCCGCGGGATCGCCGGCCGCGATGGCCCGCGCGAGCTCGCGCTGCGGGCCGAGGAAGAAGCGGTCGGGGTCGGGCGCGCGCATCGTGGCTCCGCTCAGCATCGCTTGCCGGTCTTCTCGGCGATCTTCCGCTGGTCCGCCTGCTTTTGCTTCTCGATGCCGTTGATGACGTCGGGCATCAGGTGGCGGTTGTAGGGGTCGAGGCTCGACGCGGGCAGCTCGTACTTCGTGCCGACGGCGTCCGGCATGACCGCGCTCAGGCCCACCTTGGCCAGGGCGCCCCACAGGCCGCCGGCGGCCCACGCGGCCAGGGTGCCCTTCCACCCCTGCTCCTGGACGCCCGTGAGCACCTCGTCCTGGACGCGGTACGCGGCGATGTCGGCCGGGCGCTCCGTGCCGCCGTAGCCCGTGACCGTGCCCGGGTTGAGGCCCGCCGCGTTGAACGTCCAGCCGCGCGAGCCGCCCGCCGTCGCCGCCGCCGACGCAAGGCCCCCGCCGAGCGAATGGCCCGTGTAGTCCACGCTGTTCCCGAGCGTGTTCCCCACGCGCACGGCGTCGCGGTAGTACGGCGAGTCCATGTTGAGCCCCTGCGCGAAGTTGTTCTGCCAGTCCGCGCCGTTCTCCGTCCCCCGGAAGGCCACCGTCGGCCGCATGTCGCCGCCGAAGACGTCCGGGTCGGGCTCGTAGAGCCGCGTGGCGCCGGGGCGGCTTCCGTCGAGATCGCCGGGCGTGAGCCCGTAGCGCGCGAGCGCCTCGGGGTCGTCGCTGACGTCGCGCCACCCGGTCGGCGCGGGCTTCGAGGGGTCGTAGGTGTGGCCCGAGAGCGCGGCCTTCTCCGCGGCGATCGTGTTGCGCTCGAAGCGCGCGGCGGCCTCGCGCGTCGCCGGGTCGTCGCTGTTCTTGCCCGCCTCGATCTGCTCCTTGCGGCACTGGTAGCGCGCCCTCTTGTCGGCCTTGTCCTGCGCCGCCTTGTCGCCGTTCATCTGCGCCAGGTCGTCGTGGCGCACGACCGGGTGCGCGTTGACCAGGACGCTCGGGCTGTGCGTCTGCGACCAGCTCTGCTGGCCCACGGTGCCGCTCACGACGCCCTTCGCGCTGCCCGGCTCGTCGCCCTCGGTCGTGGGCATCACGGTCGCGGCGTGCTTCTGCACGCGGCCGTCGTTGGCGTGCACGTCCTCGCTCGCGCCCCGCGCGGGCTCCAGCCTGGAGACCACGTTGTACGGCACGGGCGGCGTGCTCGACCCCATCGGCGTCTTGCACACGTCGGGCGCGCACGACACCGCCATCCACGGCTCCTGCTTGCGCGAGAGGACGTTCTCAGCCACGGCCCACCGCCATCTTCAGGAGCGGGGCGCGCGGGTCGACCTCGAAGCGCGCCTCCATCCGCTGCACCCCGAGCGCGCGGGCCACGAGCGCCCGCCACACGCACGTCACGACCATGGACTCGGCGTCCACCGAGAGCGTGTCGAGCGCCGCGGGCACCGGCACCGGCAGCCCCGCGATCCAGACCATCGCGAACGCTCGGTGCGGCGGCAGCTCGAACGCGACGCGCCCGTCGCACGCGAGCCCGGGGCGCGCGAGGTTCCAGAGCTCGACGCGCAGGCCGACGTCGGGGTGCGGGATCTGCTGATCGTCGGGCGCCGCGTTCCAGTACGCGAAGGAGAAGTCGTCCGGGAGGAACGGGTGCCGGCCCGCCACCCACGCCTCGCCGTAGGTGCCCGCGCGCTGGAGCCGCGGCGTCCACGCGCGCCCCACGCACCCGAGGCCCGCCGGCGCGAACGGGTAGTCCGCCGCGATCTCCGCCATCCGCGGGGCGTCCACCGCGTGCGGCGGGTGCGACGCCACGGCGAGGCGCGTCACCCGGCTGTCGGGCCGCTCGATCTGCGGCGCGGCGACGCGGTCGGGCGCCGGCGCGCCGGCGTCGCGCAGCGCGTCCAGGGTGCGCGCCTCCATCCACCCGCAGCCGACCGGGTTGGTGAAGCACACCTCGTCGAGGAGCGGCGCGCTCCCGGGCGCGGCGCGCACCAGGCTGCGGCCGCCGAAGGCGCGCTCCCAGCGCACCGGGACGCTCGCCGCCGGCTCCGGGCGGGTGAGCTGCCAGCCCTCCGCCGCGCGCTCGAACCACCGCGGCCCGCACACCTCCAGCGTCTTGTCGACGAGCGCGCGCCGCGGCGGCTCGCGGCCGCCGGCGTCGCCTCCGGGCGGCGGCGCGCCGCGCCCCGTCACGCGCAGCCGGGCCGTCCAGCGCTCCGCGGGCTCCTCCCCGGGCGCCCACGCGGTCGCGCGCACGAGCACGTCGCAGCGCGGCTTGAACGGCGCGAGGTCGCTCTCGGCGCGGACGCTCGACGCGTTCGCCTCCCCCTCGAACGCGTCGCGCAGGAGCAGCCGCCCGGCGCCGTCGTCCAGGAGGAGCTCGCAGCGGTGGGTCGCCTCCCCGCCGTCCCCGGGGACGAGCCGGTAGGCGGCCTTGAGCGCGAGCACATGGTGCTCCTCGTCGTGCGCGTCGAGGGCGCTGTAGGCCAGGGCGTCGAATGGGGTGAGGTTCTGGCACTCCATCGTCGCCCCCCGACGCTATCGGAGGGCACCACCGCCTTCAATGGCCGACCCGCGCGGGACGCCGCGGTGCCGCGCGGCGTCGCGCAGGCGGCGGAGCGGCGTCCCGCGCGTGGCCGCGGCGTGACGGCGGAGGTTCGCCCGGACGCCGTCCCGCGGCTCGGATATCCTGAGGGACATCGCTGGGATGCACGTCGCCCAGGAGCGCGCCCGATCCATCGCCGATGCACCTCGTTTGCCAAGGCTTGATACGCGCCAGCTCGCTGGAGTGGCGACCCAGACCCGACGCGTGGGTGCTCACCGTCGCGTGCCACGCGCTGTTCGAGCTCGCGCCGTTCGAGTCGCCGATGACGAGCGGCCCCGCGGCCCCGATGGATGGCGAAGCGGACGAGCGGCGCCTCGTCGAGCCGTGGGGCCCGGTCGCGCCGTTCAAGCGGTGGAGCGAGGTGCTCGTCGTCGGCCACGCGCACGCGCCCGAGGGCAGCGCGGTGACGTCGCTCATCGCGCGGCTCGCGGTGGGCGACATCGACAAGGCGATCGAGGTCCGCGGCGACGCGTGCTTCACGCGCGACGGCTCGCTCGGCGAGCCCGCGCCCTTCACGCGCATGCCGCTCCGCTGGGAGCGCGCCGCGGGCGGTCCGCACACCTCGAACCCGGTCGGCGTGCCGACGGGCCACGGAGCGCCCGCCGATCGATGGGGGCGATCGCGCGCGCCGAACCTCCTGACCGCGGCCTCGTCGACGGCGATCCGGCAAGGCCACCTCTGGCCCGCCGGCTTCGGCCCGCTCCGGCCGGAGTGGCCCGACCGCGCGCAGCGCCTGCGCCGGCACGCGGCGGGCTGGGATCACGCGCGCTGGGCCGAGCGGCCGCTGCCCGAGGGCATCGACACCGGGTACTTCAACGCCGCGCCGCTCGATCAGGTGACGAACGAGCTGACGGGCGCGGAGCCGATCGTGCTCGAGCACCTGCACCCGCGCTTCCCGCGGCTCGCGACGCGCCTCCGCGCGCCGGCGCCGAGCGCGATCGCGGTGACGAACGGCGTCGAGCTGCGCGTGCCCCTCCGCTGCGACACGCTCGTCATCGACGCCGATCACGGCGTGGCGGCGCTCGTGTGGCGCGGGCAGCTCATGCTCGATCGCCCGCCGCGCGAGGGCGCCGTGCTCATCACCGAGGGCGAGCCCGCGCCGAGCCTCACGGGCACGATGACGGCCCCGCTCTCGTCGAGGCCCTCCGCGGTGCTCCCGTTCCTGCAAGGCGCCGCGCAGCTCGCCCCGGCGCCGCCGGCCGGAGCCGCGCCGGACGCGGCCGATCCGCGCTTCTCGCCGGCGCCGCCGTCGTCGCCGCCGATCGACGACGAGGACACGTCGCAGACGCTCGTGCCCGCCGTGGTGCTCCCGAGGCCCGCGCTCCCGTTCCACGCGTCCGCGCCGGAGCCCTCCCGCGGCGCGCCGCACGAGCTCGAGCCGGACGACGGGCCGCCCACGCCGCCCGCGCCCCCCGCGCCCCCCGCGTCGCTCGCGCTCCTGGCGCCGCTCCCCCCGCCGGCGCGCCTCGCCGCGGCGAGCGCCGCGGAGCCCGCGCCGGCGGCGGCGATCGCGCCCGCCGCGGAGGTCATCGAGCCGCGCCCCGCGGCGGCTCCGGAGCTGGCGGAGGAGCCCGCGGAGCCGGCCTTGCCCCTCGACGCGTATCCCCTCGCCCGCTGCGCGGCGATCGCGGCGCGGCTCGCGGCGCGCCCCGACGCGGAGGCCGCGGTCCTCGCGGCGGAGTCGCTCTCGCCGGACGCGTGGGAGGCGCTGCACGCGCACTGGCTCGACGCGATCCGCGCCGAGGTGGGGCGCGGGAAGCGGCGGCTGCTCTCGTCGTACGACGCGGCGTACATCGCGGCGCTTGAGGCCGAGCGAGGCCCGATCACGGCGGTCGACTACGCGCGGCTCGCGATCGCGTCCGAGCGCGGGAACGAAGCGCAGGCGCTCAGGGAGCTCCGCTTGCCCGAGGGCGCGCCGATCCGGCTCCGCCGCGTGTGGCTGGAGCGGGTCGTCAAGGATCCCGCGGCGGCCCAGCAGGTGCGCGCGGCGATGCGGGCGGCGGCCGAGGCCCCGTGACCTCGACGGCTAGTTGAGATCGATCGGGTCGCCGAAGACCTGCGTGTGGCCGCTCGAGTGGATCGTGATGTCGGTCCCCGAGATCACGATCTTGCCCGACTTCTCCATCACGATGCTCGACTTGCCGCAGACGATCTCGACCCTGTCCCCGACCCGGGTCGCCTGCACGCTGCCGATCTCCACCGTCTCGCTGATGCCCACCACGCGCGATCGGTTCATCCCGACCACCTCGCGCGCGCTGTTCATCACCAGCTTGGTGAAGTCGTTGCCGACGGTCTGATCCTCGTTGTTGCCGATCGCGCTCACGCGATCGTTGCCGATGGTGACCTGCTCGTCGCGCTTGACGAGCTTGTTCATATCGCGCTCGGCCTGCACCCGGACGAGCTCCTTGCCCGCCGCGTCCTCGAACATGATCTCGTTGTAGCCGCCGGTCTCGGGCGACGAGCTGGTCTTCCAGCCGCTCTGCGTCTTGTTCTCGGGGAGCTTGTACGGCGTCTTCTGGAGGTTCGTGTACACCCGGCCCGTGATGATCGGCCGGTCGGGATCGGCGCCGAGGAAGTCGACGATCACCTCCTGGCCGATGCGCGGCAGGTTGGTGCCGCCGAAGCCGGCGCCGCCCCAGGGCTGGCTCACGTGGATCCAGCACGACGACGCGTCGTTCATGCGGCCCTCGCGATCCCAGTGGAACTGCACGCGCACGCGGCCGAACTCGTCGACGTGGATCTCCTGGCCGGGCGGGCCGACCACGGTGGCGGACTCGACCCCCTGGACGCGCGGCTTCCGCGTGCGGAGCGGCGGCCGGTACGGGGCGTCCGCGGTCACGGCGCGGCACGCGTGCCGGAAGGCGCCCGGGACCTCGCCCGCGAGCGTCGACTCGAGGACGAGCAGCGGCTTGTCCGGCGCGAGCTCGGCCTTCGGGTGGTCGAGGAGCGAGAGGACGGTGCCCGGCGCGAGATCGATCGTGTTGGTCTCGAACGCGATCTCTCGGGCCGAGGCGCGCTTCGCCTCGAGGCGCCGCTGCGCGAGCGCGGCCCCCTCGGCCTCGTCCGCGCGGTACTTGCCCTTGTCGTCGGCGGCCGGCGTGCTGTCGCCCTTGTCGCTCTCGTAGAGGAACGCCCCGGGCACGTAGTGGAAGCGCTCGAGCCGCTCCTCGACGCCGCCGGGGCCGGCGGCGCTCGCCGCGAGCTCGTACGACGCCGGCCTCCGGTAGTCGTGGTCGCGGACCGTGTACTTGCCCGGCCGCAGCCGGCGGCCGATGCGCACCTCGGTGACGTGCTCGAGGTCGGCGTCGGTCGGGTGATCGCGGAACGCGATCGGGCTGCGCCGGGGGTTGCCGTGGGGCCCGTCGTCGAGGACGAGCCGGCTCTCGCCGCCGTTCTCGAAATAGAAGCTCACCCCCGCGTCCTCGAGCATGCGGCAGAGGAACGTGTAGTCGCTCTCGCCGTACTGGACGCGGAACTTGCGCTTCCGGTAGGTCCCGGCGAGGCGCAGCGCCGGGGAGATCCCCCACTCGTCGAGGATCTTCAGCGCGATGTCGATCTCCGACAGGTGCTGGAAGACGCGGTGGTTGCGCCGCTGCGTGGCGAGCCACAGCGCGGGGACGAGCGTGAGCTCGTAGGTCGAGAGGTGGCGCTCCTCGACGGCGATCTGCTGGAGCTGGCTGCAGACGCCGGACCACGCGCGGGCCTGCTCGCGCTGCGCGGCGAACCGCATCGGCCGGCCGATGACGGCCTCGAAGTCGATGTCCGGGTTGTCCGACACGGCGACGATGCGCACCTCGAAGAGCCCCGACATGCGATCGGTGGCCGTGAACTGGCGCACGTCGAGCGCGTCTCCGGAGGCGACGTGCACCTCTGCCCGGGCCTCGCCGCGCGCGCTCAGCGCGCCCGCCATGCCGCTTCCCTTCCCCTGATGAGCCGGGTTCGCACCGTCCATACATGCTCCCATGCCCGCTCCTCCCGCACGGGACGCGACGGGACCGACCCGCGGATGGTACCCGGCGAAGCGCGCGCGCCACAAGGCCGGCACTGCGCCCCGCGGTGTCGATCCGGTGACACCGGAGAACGACGACCGCACCCCGCCGCCACGGCAGCACGACGCCGCGGCGCCGGGGTGCGACATCGCCGCACGCGCAGCTTCGCCGGACTCACCGGACGAGAGCGCGCCCGGCGCTCGCATTCTTCTTCACTCGCGGCACAGAGGTTCAGGTGCACCGCACTTTGCCGTAGGCTGGAGCTCCATGGATCCACGCGGGAAGTCGCTCCCCCCGGCGCCGCTCGTCACGGACGAGGACATCCGGGCAGAGCTCCGGCGGCTGTTCGACGCCGGCCCCGACTCGGGGCTCGTCATCCGGGTCTACGGCGAGCCGGGCGAGGGGGCGGCCGCGGCGGACGCCTTCCGCGAGATGTTCGCGTCGCTGCGCATGTACGAGGGGAAGGCGCAGGATCAGCCCCTGGAGATCCTCGTCGACGCCCCGAGCAAGGCGCACATCGCCCGCGCGCTGTCGGTGCTCGGCAACGAGCAGCACCAGAAGCGGATCCTCGATCACATCCTCACCACGTTCGGCCGCCGGCTGATCGACCCGCTCGCCGAGATCCTCGACACGACCCCGACCGGCTCGGTGACGGCGCGCCTGACCGTCCTGCGCGACATCTTCCTCGCGCAGGTCGCGGATCTGCGGATGACGCCCGAGTCGCAGCAGATCCTCACGAGCGACCTGCGCAAGCTCCTCAGCGACGACTACCTGGCGATGATCGCGGAGAACGAGGAGCGCGTGCAGCGCCCGCGCGTGGCGAAGCTCGCCCAGCAGATCCTGCGGCTCGTCGGCTCGACGTTCCACCGGGCGCTCAGGCGCTGGCCCGCGCACGCCGAGCAGATCGCGTCGTCGATCGCGCGGCGGAGCCCGAAGAAGGTCCGGCTGAGCGAGGTGCCGAAGCTCATCCGCGGCCAGATCACCGACGGCATCGAGGAGTTCCTGTGGATCGAGACGAGCGCGGACATCGAGGGCGCGCTGCGCCCGATGCTCGCCGAGCACCAGGACGTGATGCCGGTGAAGCAGGCGACGCTCGACCGCTCCACCTACCGGGAGTTCGCGGACGCCTGCTGGGCGATCATCGCCGAGCATTGCTGACGCCGGGGCGAGCGCGCCGGCGGCTCGCCGCCCGGCCCCCCTCATGGCCGGACCGGGGCATCCTCGCCGGACGCTGAGATCCGTCACGTCCTGGTCGCTCCGCTCACCGCGCCCGCGGCGTGTCCAGGTCGTTCTCCTTCCCGCGCGGGGGATCGCGCGCCGGAGGGCGGCCCGCGCGCGCCGCGTCGGGAATGATTTCCGTCACCCGCTGTTGTAAGGGGCCGCTGGCGCCTGGACCGCCGCGCTTCGCGGCGTCCGATTCGCCGGCGCGGAGAGCTTCTTCCCTGTGCGGAGGGGTGCACGGCCGTGATCGAAATCAGCGACCTATACAAGTACTACGGCGACCGGAAGGCCATCGGGCCCCTGTCGTTCTCGATCGAAGCGGGAGAGATCGTCGGCCTGCTCGGCCTGAACGGCGCCGGCAAGACGACGACGCTCCGGATCCTCGCCTGCGATCTCCTGCCATCCGCGGGCCGGGTCCTCGTGGACGGGCTGGATGTCGTCGACCACCCGCACGAGGTGCGGTCCCGCATCGGATACCTCCCCGACCGGCCGCCGCTCTACGACGAGATGAGCGTGCGCGCCTTCCTCCACTTCGCGGCGCGCCTGCGCGGCGTCGACGCCGGCTCGGCCGACAGGCGCGTGGCCGAGGCGCTCGCGGTGACGCAGCTCGAGGACGTCGCCGCCGACCCGATCAGCGCGCTGTCGCACGGCTACAAGCAGCGCGTCGGCATCGCCCAGGCGATCGTGCACAAGCCGCGGCTGCTCGTCCTCGACGAGCCGATCAGCGGGCTCGATCCGGTGCAGATCGTCGAGATGCGCGCCCTGCTCCGGAGCCTGCGCGGCGAGCACACCATCCTGCTCTCCAGCCACATCCTCTCCGAGATCAGCGAGACCTGCGATCGCATCCTCGTCATCCGGGACGGCGAGATCGGCGCGCAGGGGACCGAGCAGGAGCTCTCGGCGAAGCTCCTCCACGGCGTCCGGGTCGAGCTCACGGTGCGCGGCCCGGCGGCCGAGGGCGCCGGCTACCGCGTGACGCGCGGCGAGGCGGCGAAGGCGCTGGAGCTCGCGCGCGAGGTCGCGGGGGTCACGTCCGTCGAGCAGCTCCCCACGGCCGAGCCGGGGAGCGACGTCGTGAGCTTCGCGGTCGAGGCCGATCGCGACGTGCGGGCGGCGCTGTGCGCCGAGCTCGTGCAGGCGGGGATCGGCATCCTCGAGGTGAAGCGGAGCGAGCGCGAGCTCGAGTCGGTGTTCCTGCGGCTCGCCACGCGCGCGCCGCGAGCGAAGGCGAAGCCCGCCGCGGCCGACGCGGCCCACGCGGCGAAGACCGACGGCCAGGCGAACGAGGCCCCTGCGAGCGAGCAGGCGGAGGAAGGCGAGGGCGAGGCATGAGAGGGACATTGCTCGTCGCGCGGCGGGAGCTGTCCGCGTACCTGAAGTCACCGCTCGGGTACGTCGTCGCCGCCGCGGCGTTGCTCATCGACGGCATCTACTTCCAGGTCGCGGCGCTCGGCTCGGGCGCGCGGCTGTCGGCCGAGGTGCTGCTCAAGTTCTTCGACGGCACGGCGTTCATCATCATGGTCGCGGCGCTCATCCTCTCGATGCGGCTCATCGCCGGCGAGCGCGAGAGCGGGACGCTCATCCTGCTCAAGACGGCGCCCGTGCGCGACGGCGAGATCATCGCCGGCAAGTTCCTCGCCGCGCTGGCGCTGGTCGGGCTGATGACCGCGATCACGATCTACATGCCGATGCTCATCTTCGTGAACGGCCGGGTGTCGGTCGGGCACATCCTGGTCGGCTACTCCGGGGTGCTGCTGCTCGGCGCCGCGTCGCTCGCGATCGGGCTCTTCGCGTCGACGCTGGCGGCGAGCCAGGTCATCGCGGTCATCCTCGGGGCGGCGATCATCGGGACGCTCGGCTTCCTGTTCCTCGTCGCCCGCGTGACGGAGCCGCCGCTCAACGACTTCGTGAGCGCGCTGAACCTCTACCCGCTCAACCAGAAGCCGTTCCTGAACGGCGTGCTCCGGCTGGAGAACGTCCTGTACTACGTCGCGGTCGCGTACTTCTTCCTGCTCGCCGCGACCCACACCCTGAGGGCACGGAGGTGGCGGTGAAGGACCAGAACGCTCAGGCCGCCGAGGCCGAGAACAGCGGCAACGACGCGAGCGCCGCGCCGGGCGCGCAGCACGAGGCGCCCCAGGCCGAGCGGCCGGCGCCCGCGGCGCCCGCGCTGCGCGCCGGGGGCTGGATGGTGCCGGCGTACGCGGGCGCGCTCCTCGCCATCTTCCTGGGCGAGCGCGTCGTGCCCACGGTCGACGGGCTCCGCTACGCGCTGTCGGGGCTCGGGCTCTTGACGCTCGCGCTCGTCACCGCGCTGCGCTTCGCGACCGCCGTGCGCGAGGCGGGCGAGCGCCGCGCCGTCGAGCGCGCGCTCGCGATCCTGTCGGCGCTCGGGCTCGTCGCGGTGGCGGCGTACTTCACGACGACCGACGCGGGGCGCAACCTGCTCGGCGTCTCGCGGGCGGCGCCCGAGCTGCGCGCGCGCGTCGAGGCGGCCACGACGGTCGGCTGGATCGCGCTGCTCGTGATCGCGACGGTGCCGCTGTTCTTCGGCGAGGCGGCGCTCGCGCCGATGCGGCGCGCCGAGCGGATCGAGGGCCGGCGCGTGCGCGCCGCGACGCTCTCGGGCGTGACGCTCGCCTTCGCCGCGGTCTACTCGGCGCTCTTCGTCTACGCCGCGAGCCAGCTCGAGCTCAAGGCGGACTTCTCGTACTACCGCACGGCCCGCCCCGGCGACTCGACGAAGCGCGTCGCCGAGAGCCTGACCGAGCCGCTCAAGATCACCGCCTTCTTCCCGCAGCTGAACGAGGTGGGCGCCGAGGTCGAGGGCTACCTGCGCGAGGTGAAGGCGGCGTCGCCGCAGATCACCGTGGAGATGCAGGACCGGCTGCTCGTCCCCGCGCTCGCCAAGGAGGCGAAGGTCACGCAGGACGGCGTGATCGTGCTCTCGCGCGACACCTCGCGCGAGACGCTCAACATCGGCGCCGACATCAAGGCCGCCGGCGCCAAGCTGAAGAGCCTCGACGCCGACTTCCAGAAGGCGCTGCTCAAGGTGATCCGCGCGCAGCGCACCGCGTATTTCACCGTCGGCCACGGCGAGATGAACGAGTCGACGAACGCGGCCGAGGGGCGGACGGCGAAGAACCTCCGCAAGCTCCTCGAGTCCCAGAACTACGTCGTCAAGGATCTCGGGCTCGCGCAGGGGCTCGGCAGCGAGCTCCCGAAGGACGCGGGCGTCGTCGTCGTGCTCGGCCCGCAGAAGGAGTTCCTGCCGGAGGAGGTCGCGGCCCTGAAGCGGTACGCCGACGAGGGCGGGCACCTCCTGCTCGCGCTCGATCCGGAGGCCAAGGTCGACCTCTCGCCGCTCGCCGGCGCCGTGGGCCTCACGTGGAAGCCCGAGGTCCTGGCGAACGATCGGGTCTACGTGCGGCGGCGCTTCAACGAGTCGGACCAGGCGATGCTGGTCACGACGCGGTACTCCTCGCACGCCTCGGTCTCGACCTTGAGCCGCCACGCGCAGCAGGCGCCGACGATCTTCCCGGGCGCGGCGTCGCTCGACAAGGCCGACGGCGGCGACCTGAAGATCGACTTCGTCGTCCGCTCGATGGGCGAGACGTTCGCCGACGCGAACGGCAACTTCAAGTTCGACGAGGGCGAGAAGCGGAGCGCCTACAACCTCGCCGCGGCGGTCTCGAAGGAGCTCGCGCCCGGCGGCGGCGACGGCAAGGACAAAAAGGAGCTGCGCGCGTTCGTCGTCGCCGACGCCGACGTGTTCAGCGACGCAGCGTTCAGGAACGAGCCCAACATCGTGCTCGCGCTCGACGCGTTCCGGTGGCTCGGCGGCGAGGAGAGCTTCGCCGGGGAGATCACGACGAACGAGGACGTCCGGATCGAGCACACGAAGGAGAAGGACCAGGTCTGGTTCTGGGCCACGATCCTCGTGGCGCCGGCGATGGTGCTGGGGCTCGGGCTCTTCATCACGCGCCGCGGGCGGCGCGCGAGCGGGAGGCGCGCATGAGGTTGGATCGCAGCTTTTTCGTGCACCTCGGCCTTGTCGTGGTCGCGGCGTTGTTCGCGGTCCTCGTCTGGACGCGCGACAAGACGGCGGCCGCGCTCTCGGCCGGGGACGTGACCATCTGGGCCGGCCGCGCCGAGGACGTCGAGCGGATCACCTTCGAGGCCAAGTCGAAGACGGTCGTCCTCGAGGCGAAGAAGGACAAGGACGGCCGCTACTTCGTCGGCACGGCCGAGCGCAAGGCGACGCCCCCGGCCGAGAAGCCGAAGGACGACGTCCACGGCCACGACGACGAGGCGCAGGACGAGCCGCCCGCGGCGCAGGAGCCGACGGTCAAGACGACGACGTTCGTGTCGGTGGCCGCCGGCAACAAGCTCGCCGAGGCGATCGCGCCGCTGAAGGCGCTGCGCTCCGTCGGCCGCATCGGCGACGACCGCGCCAGCGAGTTCGGCCTCGCCGAGCCGGAGGGCACGCTCACCGTCAAGCTGCGCGGCGGCGAGCGCAAGCTGGTCGTCGGCGGCCCGACGCCCGGCGGCGCGGACCGCTACGCGCGCGACGAGGCGACCGGCGAGGTGTACGCCATCAAGGGCGACATCTACCGCGATCTCGACACCGCGGAGTCGCGGCTCATGGAGCGGGAGCTGCACGAGTGGAAGGACGTCGATCTCACCCAGGCGCGCGTGATCGTCGGCGACAAGCGCCGCGAGCTCACGCGCAGCGGCGATGAGGGCAAGAAGTTCTGGGCCGATCCGGCCAGCCCCGAGCAGAAGGACGAGACCGTCGGCAACTGGATGAGCAAGCTCGACCGCCTGCGCCCCACCGAGTACGTGGCCGCGCCCCCCGAGCAGAAGGAGGTCGTGGTGCGGGTCGAGTACACCGGCCGCGCGGGCGACATCGGCTTCGCGGAGCTCGTGAAGGGGCCTCCCGGGGCGAGCGGCAAGCCCGACTACTTCCTGGTCACGGAGCGCACCCGCCTCTACGGCAAGGTGCCGGTGGGCGTCGCCGAGCAGGTCGAGCAGGACGTCGGCGCCGTCGTCAAGTAGCCCCTGCACCCCTCGAGCGCGCCGGAGCAGCCGCCCGGCGCGCTCGCCGTTCCATGCGGCCCCGGCCGCGCCCCGCGGCGCAAGCCGCCCCCGGGGATCGCTCTTTACTTGCCGTCCCGGGGCCGGTCCTGCAACGCTCGTCCGCAATGTTCTTCCGACGATGGCCCACCCTGGCGCTGAGCGCTGCGGCGGCGCTCGCCGCGGCGTGCAGCTCGCCGCCTCCACCGCAACCCGTAACGCCGGAGCCGCCCGTGACCGAGGCGCCTCCGCCTCCGCCCCCTCCTGCCCCGAAGCCCTGCAAGGCGCTCGACGAGCAGTGCCAGGCAGAGGAGTCGACCCGGGCGAAGATCGCCGGGAGCTCGCTCGTGCTCACGCCCGTGAAGGGCTGGACCTACGCCCAGGGAGAGAGCGCCACGCTCGCGCAGGCCGCGGACGAGGGCCCTGCCCTGGCGACGGCGCAGGTCGACACGGGCGAGGGCAAGCAGGCGACCGAGAAGCGCGACGCCGCGCTCGACGCGCTGGCGCGCGAGATCAACGTCACCTTGCCCAAGAAGAAGGTGAACTGGAAGAAGCCCGACGACGTCAAGGAGATCTCCGGAAGGAAGATCGGCCTGTGGCAGAAGGAGGGCGCCGCGCGCGGGACCAAGAAGGGCCCGCTGCTGATCTTCGCCGACACCGGCAAGGACGGCGAGATCGTGATCGGGCTCGGGTTCGTGCCGGACGACGACAGCTCCGGCGCCGACGCGACCATCCTGCAGTCGATCGAGTCGATCGCGGTCGCGGGGGAGTGATCTCGTGACGGCACCGAACGTCGCGCCGGGAAGCGTCGTCGCGGGGAGGTTCTCCGTCCGCTCGCTCCTCGGCTACGGGGGCGCGACGGCCACCTACCGCGCGGTGACGGCGCAGGCGCGCGACGTCGCCCTCAAGCTGTACTCGCCGATCGTCGGCCAGCGGCCGGACGCGATGCAGCACCTGCAGCGGTACGTCGCCGAGACGAATCGGCTGCCGCACGAGCTCGTCGCGCACATCCTCGAGGCCGGCTACGACCCGGCGACCGCCGCGCCCTTCACGGTGACGGACATGATCCACGTCCCGTCGCTCTCGGAGCTCGCGCTGCGCCGGCCCCTGAGCTTCGAGGAGGTCGGCTCGATGCTCCGCTCGCTCGCGGCGGTGCTCGACGCGGCGCACGCGCGGGAGGTGCCCCACCACGGCCTCAAGCCGACGAACCTGTTCCTCGACCCGAGCGCTCCGGGCAGCGTGAGGGTCGCCGACTTCGGGCCGTCCCTCGCGCGGAGCATGCTGCCGACGCCGGAGGGCTACGTGCTCGCCGCCCCGTGGCTCGCGCCCGAGCAGCTGCAGCCGGGCGCCCCGGCGGGCCCCGCCGCGGACATCTTCTCCGCGGCGCTGGTCGCCTTCTTCGCGCTCACCGGCCGCTCGTACTGGCGTTCCTGCCAGGGTCAGGTCGACGTGCCGGCCTGGCAGCGCGAGATCATGGCGCCGCGCCCCTCCGCGTCGGCGCGCGCGGCGGAGCTCGGCGTTCCGGTGAGCCCCGTGCTGGACGCCGCCTTCGCGCGCGCGCTGGCGCACGATCCACGCGAGCGTTTCCGCTCCGCGAGCGAGCTCGCGGCCATGCTCAGCGGCTTCTCGGCGGCGGCGATCGAGGTCGGCTCGACGCTCGCCCTGTCCCCCTCGGCGAACGAGGCGCCCGCGCCGCCGGCCCGCGCCGCGAACGCGCCGGCGCCCGTCCCGCCGGCCCACGCCGCCGCCGCGGCGAGCGCGCCCGCGCCGATGCCGGCGCCCGACGCGACGCAGCTGGCCGCCTCGCCGTTCGCGGCCGCGCCGCCCCCCACGCCGTTTTCTCCCGCGCCGCCGCCGCACCCGCTCTCGCCCGCGCCGGCGCCCTCGCCGGCCGCGTCGCCGTCGCCGCAGCCTCCGGTCGACGCGGGCCTCGCGCAGGCGCCGCCGCCTCCGGCCCAGGGCGTCCCCGCCGCGTCTCCGAAGAGCCCCATCGCGATGATGACCGCGGTCACCGCGCCGCGGTCGCCCTGGGGCAAGGCGGCGTCGCTGACGGTGGGCGTCGTCGCGGTGCTGCTCGTCGGGGGCACCGCCGCCGCGTGGTACGTCTTGGATCGCCGGGAAGAGCCGCAGCCGAGCCCGAGCGCGTCGGCCACGGCGTCCGCCGTGGTCCCCGCGCCGGCGGCCGAGCCCACGCAGCCCGCGCCGGCCGCGACCGCGCCTCCGGCCGACGCCGGAGCGCCGGCCACCGCGCCTCCAGCCGACGCCGGCGCCCCGGCCGACGCCGGCGCCCCGGCCGACCCGCTCGTGAAGATCTCCTGCAAGCCCGTCGCGTGCGAGGAGATCACCATCGACGGCAAGACGACCCTGGCCCCGGAGGTCGAGCTCGGGCTCAAGCCGGGCGTGCACAAGGTGAGCGTCAGGCGCACCGGCTACATCGCGCGCAGCACGAGCCTCGTCGTCAAGGCCGGCACGCCGCTCGTGCAGGAGTTCCAGCTCACCGAGATCCCCCCGGCGCCGGCGCAGCCAGCGGGGCAGGCCACGAACAAGCCGTGCGGTAAGTTCCTCAAGCGCTGCAAGTAGCCGCGATCGGCCCGCTCACGCGCGAGGGTGCGCCCGCCGGTAGGCGGCGCGCACGTGGTCGTCGGCGAGGTGCGTGTAGATCTCGGTCGTCACCACGTTCGCGTGGCCGAGGAGCGCCTGGACGCTCCGGAGATCCGCGCCCCCTTCGAGCAGGTGCGTCGCGAAGGAGTGGCGGAGCTTGTGCGGCGAGCTCGGCTTGGCGATGCCCACGGCGCGCGCGTAGCCGCCGAGGAGCTTCCACACCGCCTGCCGGGTGAGCGGCCCGCCGCGCGGCGACAGGAACAGCACCTGCGTCGCCGCGCTGCGCGGGTGCGTGGCGCGCACCTCCAGGTAGGCGTCGATGGCCGCGAGCGCCGGCTCGCCGAGCGGCACGAGGCGCCGCTTCCCGCCCTTGCCGAGCGCCGTCACGATCCCCTTGCGCCGCTCGATGTCGGACAGCTTGAGGCGCACCACCTCGCTGACGCGCAGGCCGGCCGCGTACATCACGTGGAGCATCGCGCGATCGCGCAGCCCCTTGAACGTCCCCTGCTCGGGCGCCTCGATGAGGAGCGCGATCTCGTCGAACGAGAGCACCTTGGGCAGCCGCCGCCCGACCCTGGGTCGCTCGATCAGCGCGCACGGATCCCGCTCGATCCGCCGCTCGCGGAGCAGGAAGCGGATGAACCCGCGGACCGCGGAGAGGTGGCGAGCCGCCGAGCTCGCGCTGATGCCCGCCTGGCCGAGCGCGACCAGGTAGGTGCCGATCAGCGCCTGGTCGAGCCCGTCGACGGACGTGACCCCCGCCGCCTCCGCATGGGCGACCAGCTTGGCCAGATCGTGGCCGTACGCCTCGAGCGTCAGGGGCGCCAGAGCCCGCTCGACGCGGAGGTGGTCCAGGTAGGCGTCCACCCAGGTCGCGAGATCCACGGCCAACGCTACAGCGAAAGCGGCCAAGTGCGCCAGAAAGCCGCCAGAAAGCCGGGGCGGAGCAGATGCACCCTGGACGGCAACACTTCTTCCTTCCTTCCGGCTTGGAACCTCCCCGTCTTGCCCCGTCCTACCCCGTCCTGATTCCAGCCGGACGCGGAATGCGTCACAGTGAGCCCCGTGGTGTCACCCTTCGAGGTCGTCGAGCCCCGCGGAGCGGAAAGCCCGGTCCTCGTCGAAGTACCGCACGCGGGTGTCCACATGGATCCCGAGTCGCTGTCCTGGACCGTCGCGCCTGCGCGCAGCATCGGGCGCGACGCCGATCTGTACGTCGACGCGCTGTTCCAGGACGCCCCGGCCGAGGGGGCGACGCTCCTGTTCGCGCGGATGAGCCGGCTGGTCGTCGATCTCAACCGCAGCGAGGCCGACTGCGACGGCGAGGCGGTCGAGGGCGGCGGCCGCGCGCCGTTCCCGCGGGGGCTCATCTGGCGCGTGACCACGGACGGCGAGCCGGTCCTGGTCGCCCGGCTCCCGCGGCGCGAGGTGGAGCGCCGGCTCGACCGCTTCTACCGGCCGTACCACCGCACCCTCAGCGCGATCCTCGCCCGCAAGCGCGAGCGCTTCGGCTTCGCGATCCTGCTCTGCGCGCACTCGATGCCGAGCCAGAGCCGCCGCGGCCACGCCGAGGGCGCGGTCGGCCGGGCCGACATCGTCCCCGGCACGCGCGGGCGGACGACCGCCGCGAGCGCGGTGATCGACGCGGTCGATCAGCACGCGCGCGCCTGCCGCTTCTCGGTGCGCCACGACGACCCCTACAAGGGCGGGTTCAGCACCTCGCACTACGGCCAACCGCACCGTGCCGTCCACGCGGTGCAGATCGAGATTGCGCGCCGGCTGTACATGGACGAGCAATCCCTCGCCATGGATGGGCAAGGATTCACTGCCGTGCGAGACTTCGGGCGCACCCTGGTCGCGCGGCTCACCTCGGCGGAGCTGCTCGGGCAGCTCCGCCAGAACCCCTTCGACGCCCGTGAGATCTGATCCAGCTCCATCAATGGAAAAGCCTTACGGAGAGGCGAACCGCGACCGCCCGCCAGCGAGCCGTCGCGCGATCGCCGAACGGGACAAGGCAGCACCAGCCCAGCCGGAGGGCGCCGCGGCCGGCGACAGCCCGGCCGAGCGGCCCTCCGCGGCGCCGCTCGGCGCCGCTCAG
The DNA here is from genome assembly GCF_051526825.1 of Sorangium sp. So ce185. Classification (NCBI taxonomy): domain Bacteria; kingdom Pseudomonadati; phylum Myxococcota; order Polyangiales; family Polyangiaceae; genus Sorangium; species Sorangium sp. So ce185. The sequence continues at coordinate 7,401,011 of NZ_CP150316.1, forward strand.
GTCGAGCGGCCCTCCGAGGCGTCGATCGGCGTCGCGCAGGTCGAGCGGCTCTCGGGGTCGAGCCCGGCCATCACGATCGAGGAGCCGCCCCCGAGCGCCCGCGAGCATGTCACCAAGCCGCTGCTCGCGTCCGAGGCGCTCATGGAGGACCTGGCGCCGATGCGTCCGGCGCAGGACGCGGCCCGGGTCTGGTGCGCCGTGGTGGGCGTGGGCTTCCTCCTGTTCGGCGGCCTGTCGGTCGCGGGGCTCCGCCCGGACGGCGTCGTCGCGGGGCCGCCTGCGTTCGTGCTGGGCATCGTCACGCTGTTCACCGCGCTCACGTCGGTGAGCTACCGGCAGCGCGCCCTCGCGATGGTGGTGCTGGGGACGATCGCGACCGTCATCGGCCTTCAAAGCTCTGGCCCTGCGGTCGGCTGGGGCGCCGCCCGGGCCGTGGCGGCGATAGCGCTCCCGGCGGCGCTCGTCTTCCGGTCTCGCTACCGGGCGTACGCCGGCGCGCGCTGGCTGCTCGTCGCCGCGTTCCTCGTCGCGCTCCCCGCGTTCGGGCACGCCGCCGCGCAGCTCACCTTGCTCGATCCTCACCTGGCCCAGCTCGGCGCTCTGATGGTGATCCTGGCGGTGCTGTCCAGCCTCACCGGCTTCATGGGGGCGGAGACGACGGGCGCCGGCTCGTCGCTCGCGGTCGCGGTGGTGCTCGCCTTCACGGCCGACCTGGTCGTCGGCAGGCTCGCCCAGCTCAGCGCCTTCACGCCGCGCGACCTCGTCGGCGTGCTCTCCGCGGGCCTGGCGTTCGCCGCGACGTCCGCGATCACGAGCCTCGGCCTCTTCCAGATCCTGGCCTGGCGCCTCGCCGCCGACGCCCGGCGCATCGACCTGCACCGCCCCGAGAACGACAAGGACGGCCCGGATCGCCGGCCTCCCTCGGGCGGCGAGTGGCTCACCTAGGCCTGCCGCCAGCGATCTCTCGACCCCTCCGCGGGCGATCTCCGGTGCGCTGCGGCGAGATACCCGCCGGTGGACGCTTGACATGTCCCCCGGCTTCCTTCACTTTGCCGCGCTCCCGAGCCCCCCTGCTCCCCCGCGCAGGTCGTGCGCTCGGCCAGCTTGATCGAACTAGGGTCGGGGCACCGAGGTCGGTCCCCTTCCAACCGAGGACGTCATGGCGAAGAGCGACATCACTGGGAAGCGGAAGCTTCTGGCGCAGAATGTCTCCCACTCCAACATCAAGACGAAGCGCTGGCAGCTCGTGAACATCCAGACCCGGCGCATCTGGGTCCCCGAGCTCAACCGCTTCGTGAAGCTCAACCTCACGACGCGCGACATCCGCACGATCGACAAGATCGGCGTCGTCGCCTACGCGAAGCGCCACGGCGTCACGCTCTAGCTCACGCGGAGCCCGGTCGCGTCTGGGCAGCACGCCGACGACAGCGACCTGAGCCGGAAACCGCCGGGACGCCAAGCACGCCAGGAGAGCCGAGCGTTCTCCTCTTGGCGTCCTTGGCGCTCTGGCGGTTTTTCCTTTGTCCTCGCCGACGCCGCACGGCCCCGCGTCGACACGCTCGGCTCCGTCGGCCCACCGGGCGCTAGCCCTGGACGAGCCGCGCCCCCCGGCGACGACGCCGCGTCAGCGTTCTGCCGGCGACGACGGCGCCTCCGCCTTCTGCCGGCGACGACGCCGCCTCAGCCCTCTGCCGGCGGCGTCCCTGCTCCTGCCGAGAATCCGGGCGCGAGGTGGACAGCGCGCGCGTCGCGGTCGTCGCGCAGGACGGCGAGGGCGCCGTCGGCGCTCAGCTGCGTGCGGACGTCGTGGAGGGCCGCCTCGAGCGCGGTGCCACGGAGGAGCGCGCCGAGGGCGCTCACCTCGAGCTTGGGCCTGCCGGTCAGCGCGACCGCGGCCGCGAAGGCGCTGCGCTGGAGGATCGCGATCGGCGCCGCCGCCGGCAGGGGCGTGCCGGGCGCGAGGCGCGTGATCCCGCGGCGCACCGGGACGGCGTCGCGGCCGAGCACGATGTCGAGCTCGGGCACGGCGATCCCGTCGTCGGTGCGCGCGTAGGCCAGCGCTGCGACCGTGCCCCAGCCGTCGCAGGCGACGATGGCGTCGGCGGGCCGCGCCTCCTCCCCGACCGGCCACGGCGCCTGGAGCGCCGTCGCGCCCTCCGCGATCGTGGTCGACGCGGCCTCCACCTCGGCCGGGACCGCCTCGGCGAGGTCCTCGGCGGTCAGCGTCCCGCCGGCGACCGGCCCGCCCACGGCGAGCAGCGCCCGCTCCACGTCGCGCGCACGCAGCGCCAGCGCGCCCAGCGAGCCGACCTCGCGGAGCAGCGCGGCGCGCCCGCTCGCGCCCGCGCGCTCGGCCGCGGCGACGCCCGTGCGGACCAGCTCGCGGAGCCGCGCGCGGCCGAGGTAGCCGTGCAGCAGCACCAGCATCCCGAGCGAGCGCGGAACCGCGACGCGCGCGGCCTCCGGCACGCTCTGCCCGTCGACGAACCCGCGCGGCCGCGGCGCGCCGCGCCCGGGCTGGATCGCCCGGCCATCGAAGGCCCGCGCGCCCACGCCGACGCCGGCCGCGAGCGCCACGGCGGGCGCGAGCAGCACGTCGGGCTGCGCGCCAGCCGCCGCGAAGAAGCCGGCGACGATCGCGTCGATCGCGCTGCCGGACGACTCGAGCGCGGCCCGCGCGGCCGAAGCCGCGGAGGCGTCGCTCGCCGTGGCCGCCGCGCCGCGGATCACTGCTCCTCGTCCTCGGCGACGAGGGTGTTCGGCATAGGCATGGTAGGCCTTACCACGGCCGAAGCCGTCGAGCGATCGGGCTTGCGCGCGAGCGACGCCGCGAGCTGGGACTTGATCTGGGACGCGCGGTCCCCCTCGACGACCAGGAACACCTCACGCCGCCCGCGCAGGCGATCGGCGACGCGCTCGAGCGCGGCCGCCCCGATCGACGAGGACTTTCCGAGCGCGCGCAGCCGTGTGTAGACGATGGGCCCGGGCGGCGCGGCGTCGCGGGCGACGTCGAGCACCGGGATCACCTTCGCGGCGCGCGCGGTCGCGACGATGTCGTCGCGCTCCCAGATCCCCGCGGGCTCCCAGCAGCGCACGACCCCTTCGGCGGGCAGGCGCTCGAAGAGCGCCGCGAGCTTCTTGCGGTTGCTCGCCGTCGGGCGGAGCGACGCCGGCGTCTGGAGCACGACGCAGCGGGCCTCCAGCACGGCCGCCACCTCGAGCGAGGTCGACAGCGCTTCGTCGAGCTCTTTCCCGGCCGCGAGCTCGCCGACCACGCGCGGCAGCACGACGCTGAAGACGAAGCCCGGCGGCACCGCCTTGCGCCATTTGCGCAGCGTGGTCGCGCGGGGCAACGACGTATCGACCGGACGGAGCTCGACCAGATCGAAGCGATCTTTGTACTTCTGGATATCCCCCTTGAGCGAGGGCAGTCCGACGAGGAGGCGGGCCATCAGCGCGCACTCTTAACCCAGCTTGCGCGCCGATGCAGCGCATGGCCGACCGCGGCGCGATTTCTCATTTAAGGCTCAAAATCCTTGATTTATTCGAAGTGGAACCACTGCGTCGGGTTCTCCCGCAGGAAGCGCTCCATCTCCGCCGTGATCTGCCGCGCCGCGACGTCGAGCTCGGACGGTCCTGGCCGCCTGGGCAGCGAGACGGGGGGCGCGATGCAGATCTCGTACTCCATGAAGCCGGTCCGCCGGGTGAACACCGGCACGATCGGCGCGCCGCTCGCCGCGGCGAGCTGGAGCGGCCCCTCCGGGACGCGCCAGGGCATCCCGAAGAGCTCGACGTCGCGCCCGCGCATCCCGGACGGGAGCCGATCGATCTGGATGGCCACGACGCCCTGCCGCCGCAGGTGCGCGAGCAGCGGGAGCACCGCGAGCGGATCGTCGTCGACGTGCTGCATCCGCACGCCGACCCGATCGCGCGTGCCGTCCTGGATGGCCTGCGCCCGGCTGTCGCGCTCGCGTTGCATCACGACGAGCACGTCGGCCGCGTGCACGGAGCGGAGGAGCGGCGCGGCGGCTTGCCACCCGCCGGTGTGCGCCGTGACGACGATCACGCCGAGGCCGCGCCGGTACGCGTTCGTGAAGTGCTCGTCGTTCACGCACAGGCCGGTGAGCCGGTCGGGCCGGTTGCTGCCCGCGATGAACGCGTCGGTGAGGCAGCTGGCGAAGTTGATGAACACCCGCGCGACGTCCCGGTACTCGTCGAGCGCCCCGCGCTCGCCGAGCGCCAGCCGCAGGTTCCTGCGCACGGCCCTCCGCTGCTCCGGCAGCACGGCCCCGAAGACGAGCCCGAACAGCGCAGGGCTGTGGCGGACGAGGAGGTCTGGGCCGTAGGTCACCCCGGCGTCCACCGCACGCCGCCAGAGCACGGAATCGTGCTGGCGCAGATCGTCGAGGAGCGCTCGGAGCCTGGGAGGGAGATCCACGTTCGTGCTCGTGCGCGCGGCGTCTTGCCGGCGGACACCGTAGCGGATCCTCGGCCGCCCGCGAAGAGCGCCCGAGCACCGCCGCGCCCAAACGCCGCGCGCCGCGATCGAAGCCGAGCCCGGCGCCCGCTGCGCTTCAACCGGCGCCGGGCTCGTCGAGCGAACCGGCAGGCTCCGGCGCGGCCGGGCTCGCCGGCTCGCCGCGGCCCGCGCGGCGCATGCCCCACGCGGCGACGGCGCGCACCTCGGGGTCGTCGTGGGCGAGCGCCGCGGCGAGCGCGCGCGTCGCGCGCTCCGCGACCTCGCCTTCCGCGCCCTGCGCGAGCCGGTTCGCGGCGACGATGGCCGCGTTCCTGGCGAGCCCGCCGCGCCGCGCGCGCTTCACCGGCGTCCCGACGGTCAGCGCCTCGAACCCTCGCTCGTCCAGCGACGCGAGGTCGTCGACGTCCCGCCCCTCCCATCGCGACAGCGGATGGAACGGCGCGGTGCGCTCGAGGGGCGGCGGCGCGGTCCTGTTGAACGGGCAGACCTCCTGGCAAACGTCGCAGCCGAAGACGTGCTCGCCCATGCCCGGCCGCAGCTCCTCGGCGGGCGCGCTCCGCTGCTCGATGGTCAGATACGCGACGCAGCGCCGCGGATCGAGCACGAAGGGCGCGTCGAAGGCCTGCGTCGGGCACGCGTCGAGGCAGCGCGTGCACGAGCCGCAGCGCTCCGCGATGGGCACGTCGGGGACGAGCGGCAGCGTGGTCACCACCTCGCCGAGCAGCTGGTAGCTCCCCTGCCCCGGCGTGATGAGCAGCCCGTTCTTGCCGACGAAGCCGATGCCGGCGCGCGCGGCCCAGACGCGCTCCATCACCGGCTCGACGTCGCAGAGCGGCCGCGCGAGGACGGACGGCGCGAGCGATCGGATGAACGCCGCGAGCCGCCGCAGCCGGCGCTTCAGGTGGTTGTGGTAGTCCTGCCCGCGCGCGTACCGCGCGACCGCCTGCGCGAGCGGAGGGTCGCGCCCCTCGCTGTCCTTGGGCCGGGCGTACCTGCGGCCGACGCACACGACCGAGCGCGCCCCCTCGAGGATCGCGTCGGTGTCCAGCCGGCGCCGCTGCTCCGCGTACTCCGCGAGGTAGCGCATCTCGCCGTGCATGCCGCGCTCGATGAAATTGAGGTACCGCGCGTGCTCCACCCCGAGCGGCTCGTCCGCGCGCGCGACGCCGACGACGTCGAACCCGAGCGCGAACGCCTGCTCGCGCACCAGCCGATCGTGCGTCCGTCGTTCCGAGCTCGCCTCTCCCTCGGGGCGATGGGCCTCGCGCTCGCTCATGGCCGTAGCATGGACCGCGGCGCCGGCGGCGGCGCTGGCATCGCGCTCGCCGCGCGCGCGCCGCGAGCGCTCACCCGGCGTGCCGGTCGCCGAGCAGCCGGTCGAGCGTGATCGCGCACGCCGCGCGCACGCTCAGGTGGTTGTAGCCGGTGCTCGCGGCCGCCCGGATGGGCTCGATCCGGACGTCGGCGTCGGCGATGATCTCGGGCGTGAGGCCCCAGCCCGTACCGAACAGGATCAGCACGGGGCGGCTCGCCTGCGCGAGGCGCGCGCGGGTCTCCGCGTAGCTCGTCACCGGGAGCCCTCGCGACGCCGCCGCGGTCGTCCAGACCTCGACGCCCGCGCGCCCTTCGCCGCTCAGCGCGCCGTACACGTCCTCCAGGCTGGGGACCACGGCCAGCACGTCGAGGGCGACGGCGCGATCCGGGATCCGACGCTTGCCGGACCCGAGCACCCAGTGCTCCCGGATCCGCTCCGCCAGCGCGCGCTGGGCGGCGACCGGGTGCACGACGAACAGCCGCTCGGCCCCGTACGTGCGCGCGCTCCGCGCCATGTCGTGCAGGTCGAGGTTCGTGATCGCGGTGGTCACCGCCTCGCCGGCGCGGTCGAGCACCGGGTAGTGGACGAGCGCGAGCGACAGCCTCATCGCCGCGCCTCGCCGCAATCGTTCGGTGGAGGGCTCGGCAAAGGGCTCGGCGGAGGCTCTCCTCCGCGCGCCTTGCGCCACAGGTCGGGCCGGCGCTCGGCGGTGCGCTGCTCTGCCTGCACGCGCCGCCAGCGCGCGATGGCCGCGTGGTTGCCCTGCTGCAGCACCTCGGGGACCTTGTGCCCGCGGAACTCCACCGGGCGCGTGTACTGCGGGTACTCCAGCAGCCCGGACATCGCGGGGCTGTGCGACTCGTGCTCCGCCGACACGGCGTTGCCGAGCACCCCGGGGAGCAAGCGCACGCACGCGTCGATCACCGCCATCGCCGCCACCTCGCCGCCCGTCATCACGAAGTCGCCGAGCGAGATCTCCTCGTCGACGAACGCGCGCACCCGCTCGTCGAACCCCTCGTACCGGCCGCACACGAGCGCGACGGCCGGGCGCGCCGCGAGCTCGATCGCCTTCTCCTGGCGGAACGGCTGCCCCTGCGGCGTGAGCAGCACGCGGTGCGCCCGCGGCGCGGGGGCTGGGGGCGCGCCCTCCGCGCCGGGAGGGGCGCCCTCCGCGGCGGCCTCGTCGAGCGCCTCCAGGCAGCGGACGATGCAGTCGACGCGCATCACCATGCCGGAGCCGCCGCCGTAGGGCGTGTCGTCCACGCTCCGGTGCCGGCCGAGGCCGAACTCGCGCGGGCTGCGCGTCCGGACGGCGAGCGCGCCCGAGGCGAGCCCGCGCCCGACCATGCCGATCGCCAGAAATCCCTCGAAGAGCTCGGGAAACAGGGTCACTACATCGATGCGCATCGAACCTGCCGCGGCGGGCCGCCTCGAGCCGGACGGCGGCTCAGACGAGGCCTTCCAGCGTCACCAGCTGAACGATCTGCCGCTCCGCGTCCACGCTGCCGACGAAGCTCTCGGTCAGCGGGATCTCGAGCGGATCTGCGCCGCTCCTCACCACGACGAGCACGTCGCAGGTCGGATACGACTGGAGCGACCTCACGTGCCCGATCAGGTCGCCCTCGGGGGTCAGCACGCGCGCCCCCTCGATGTCGCACGCGTAGAACTCGCCCTCGGCGAGCGGCGCGAACGCATCCCGGGGCACGCACACCGCGGCGCCGCGCAGCGCCTCGGCCGCGTCTCGATCGTCGGTCCCGGCGATCCGCACGAGCAGCGCCTTGTCGTTCGGGCGCGCGGCGACGATCTTCGCGTCCCGCTCGGAGCCGTCCGGGAGGCGCAGCCGGATCGGAGGCCGCGAGAGGAGCAGGTCGGAGCCCTCGTTGTAGACACGGAGCCGCAGCTCCCCCTGGACGCCGTGCGGCCGGGAGACCTCCGCGACGGGAACGTAACGTCGCTCCACGTTGGGTTCGTCTCAGTCGAGGATGTCGAGGTGCGCGCGCCGCCCCGACTTGCTCGCGGCGGCGCTCAGCAACGTCCGGATCGACTGCGCGGTGCGCCCGTCCTTGCCGATCACCTTGCCGATGTCCTCGCGCGCGACCGTCAGCTCGATCCGGGGGAAGCGGTCGCCCGCGACCTCGCGCACGACGACCCGGTCCGGCTGATCGACCAGCGCGCGGGCGACGAGCGCCACGAGATCGACCAGCGGAGACGTCGAGGAGGCCATGCTACTTGGCGGCGTCCGCCGGGGCGGCTGCCTGGGCGAGCCCAGGGTGCTTCAGGAGCAGCGCCACCGTGTGCGTCGGCTGGGCGCCGTTCGAGATCCAGTGCCTCACGCGGGGCACGTCGAGGCGGATCTCGGTCCTGCGCGGGTCGTACGTGCCCAGCCGCTCGATGAACCTGCCGCCGCGCGGGCTGCGCTGATCGGCGACGACGATGCGGTAGAAGGGCGTCTTCTTGGTGCCCGCGCGGGCGAGGCGAATATGAACGGCCATCTGTAGAACCTCGATCGAATGGAAGAGCCCGTGCTCACGTTGCGCACGGCCTGCTCTGAGGCGCCGGAGCGTAGCTCGTTCAGTGCCCGGCGCCAGAAGTGGGGGCGCAACCTAGGCGAAGATCCTGCCTCGGGTCAACCCCGCACACGCGTGGCAAGCCCCACATCGGTCAACTTTTCAGACCCGCACCACCCCGTCCCTGTGCCGCGTGCCGCGCACGCGTGCCGCGCACGCGGATGCCCCGCACGCGGCACGGGCCTGCGGTCATCCCGTCCTCGCCGGACGAGCTCGGGTAAGACGAGAAACCGAGCGTCACGCGCGCGCATCGGAGGATGCGTGGACGCCGGTGTTTCGGGATTTGCGGGGAAAGCGGAGCGGGCTCGGGGGGACGTTCCGCGGGCTCGGCCGTTGGAACGGCGTCTCCACGGAGATCGCGGAGGGGCGTGCCGTACGTGGCGTCAGCCCAGGTCGAGGATGATGACGCCCCGGTTGGGATCGTCCTCTTCCGTGTCGGGAAGACGACGAGGTGCAGGGTAGCGTTCGATCGGCAGCTCGAGGCGCGGTCGAATTTCTTCTCTTCGCGACCGATCCTTCTCTTCTTCGCGCTGCCGTATTTGCTCGATGATGAACGGAGGAAGCATCGACTAACCCCTCCACCTCGTAGAGTGCTCGGCCGATTTGGTGGAACGAGGTCTGGGAGAAAGCACCCCGCTCTTAGAAGCGAATCTAGCAATGTGGGATGGCGGGTCAAGGTTATCGCTCGGGCCGACAGTGGTATGTTCGCGGCGCTCATGACGCGGCACGGCGCGTGGCTTGCGCACGCATCCTTCGAATTTCACAGGGATCGTCGGCGTCTGCCGGTGCGCCGGCGGGCGACATCCTGCTCCCTCCAGGCCGCGCTCGCGGCGCTCGTCGCCCTGATCGCGCTGCTCGCGTCCGCTCGAACAGCGAGCGCGGCCTTCGACGTGAACGACACGAGCTGGGAGGGGTGCTCGGAGTTCCTCGAGATCGCGCGCGCGGAGCTCGGCGTCGCCAGGGTCCACCCCGTCGCTGTGCTCGACTGGAGCCAGATCGGCCCGGAGGACGGCATCCTCGTGCTCCACCCGATGCAGTCGCTCGACGCGGACGAGACGACCTCGTTCATGAAGGCCGGCGGGCGGCTCGCGATCGTCGACGACTTCGGCCGCGGCGACGACACGCTCCGGCGGTTCCAGATCGAGCGCATCCCGACGCCGACCCGGCCGCTCGCCGCGCTCCGGAACCGCGCCGCCCTCGCCATCGCGGAGCCCGTCGCCGACACCGTCGGCGGCCACTCGGTCGGCCGGCACCCGGTCGTCAGCCACGTCGATCGGCTCGTCACGAACCACGCGACCGGCCTCCGGCACCCGAACCTCTCGCCCGTGCTGCGGATCCGCGCGCTCAGCGAGCCGGACGTGATCGTCGCCGTCGCCGGGCAGGTCGGCAAGGGCCGGCTCTTCGCGATGGGCGACCCGTCCGCGCTGATGAACATGATGCTCCGGTACCCGGGCAACCGCGCCTTCGCCTCGGGCCTGACCCGCTACCTGGTCGACGAGGATGGAGCTCAGCCGCACAAGGGTCGGCTCTACATCGTCGCGAACCGGTTCGACGAGGAGAGCTCGTTCGGCGGCGAGACGTCGCTCCGCAAGGACTTCGACGCGCAGCTCAAGGCGCTCGCGTCCGCCGTCGAGGACGCCCGCCGCGACGGGCTCCCCAGCGGCGCCCTCCTCGCCCTCGCCGCGCTCGCCGGCCTCGCCCTCGCGATCTGGACCGCGCGCGCCTCGGCGCGGCCCTACCGGGGTCCGCTCCCCCGGTACGCCCGCCCCACGCCGCTCGTCGCGCAGGGAGGCGCCGCCGGGCGCTTCGCCGTCCTCGCCGCCCCCTCGTCCCCGCGCGGGCTCGCGTTCCTCGAGCTGAAGAGCGCCCTGTTCGAGGCCCTGTCCGTGCGGTTCGGCCTCGAGACGAACCCGCCGCAGGAGGCGGTCGCGCGGCTCGTGGCCCGAGAGGGAGCTCTTGACGAGCGGACCCTCTCGGCATTCAAGGAGGTACTGGGCACCATGTACCGAGTCGAAGCGTCCGTCGTCGCCGGGAAGCCGGCGAACGTGTCCCGGCCCGCGCTCCTGCACGCCGCCGACGTCGTGCGGAGCGTCCTCGCCGCCTGCGGCGCCGACGGCCGAAAGCCGCCGCGGGGACCTCACCCTCACCCCGGCGCGCCCTCCGCCCCTTTGACCGCGTCCCCCGAGGCGCGGCCCTCACCCGCGGCAGCGAAGCCCGCAACACCACCCTCTGACAAAGGCGCTCGATGAACCAGGTTCAGGCCGTCGCCGTCGACGAAATCTCCGCTGCCAGGGAGCGGATCGAGGCGGTCCGGCGGGAGATCACGCGCGTTTACATCGGATCGCCGCGCGCGATCGATCTGATGCTCACCGCCCTGCTCGCGCAGGGGCACGTGCTGCTGGAGGGCGTCCCCGGCGTCGCGAAGACCACGCTGGTCAAGGCGTTCGCGGCCGCGCTGGGCGCGTCCGTCCGGCGGATCCAGTTCACGCCCGACCTCCTGCCCGCCGACATCACCGGGACCTACGTCCTGTCGCCCAAGGAGGGGACCTTCACGCTGCGCCCCGGCCCGATCTTCGCGAACCTCGTGCTCGCCGACGAGATCAACCGCGCCCCGGCGAAGACCCAGTCGGCCCTCCTCGAGGCCATGCAGGAGCGGCAGGTGACGATCGAGGGCGATCGCTTCGAGCTGCCGTCGCCCTTCATGGTGCTGGCGACGCAGAACCCGATCGATCTCGAGGGGACCTACCCGCTTCCGGAGGCGCAGATCGACCGGTTCCTCATCCGCGTGAGCCTCGGCTACCCGCAGCACAAGGACGAGGTGGCGATGCTCCGCGCGCACAACGTCGAGCCGCCGCGGGCGCGGGCGACGCTCGCCGTCCAGGACCTCCTCATGCTCCAGGGCGTCGCGCGGCGGATCCACGTCGAGGAGGATCTGTACGAGTACGCGGTCAACCTCACGGGGTTCACGCGGACGCACCCCCGCGTGCTGCTCGGCGCTTCGCCGCGCGCCACGCTCGCGCTGATCCAGGCGGCCAAGGCGGCGGCGGTGATCGGCGGGCGTCCGTTCGTGACGCCGGACGACGTGCGCGGCATGGCGCCCGCGACGCTCGCGCACCGCCTGGTGCTCGTGCCGGACGCGGACGTGGATCCGAAGGCGCGCGACGCGATCATCGAAGAGGCGGTGCAGCGCGTCGGCTACCGCCGCGCGGCGCGGCCGGCGTAGCTCCCCATGCAGCTCTACCCCACGCGTACCGCCGCCCACCTGGCCATCGCCGGCGTCGCGGTCATGGGCGCAGGGCTCATCGCGCGCGAGCCCGCGATCGTCGGCTGGGGCGGGGCGATCCTCGTCGCCATCGCGCTCGCCCGCGGCGTGACGCTCGTGTCGGTGGCCCGCATCCGCGCGGCCGGGTTCGAGATGCTCTGGGGCGGCTCGCGGCGCGTCCTCCGGTCGGCGCGCGGAGGCACCGTGGAGATCGAGGCCGAGGTGCGGAACCGCGACACGCTCGCGGCCCGCTACGTCAAGCTGCGCGCGATCGCCTCGTCGCAGCTGGACGTCCGCATCGAGCCGAGCCGCGGAGAGGTCTCCGCCTCGGGGCGCCTCAAGGTGAAGGTCGTCGTGCGCACGCCGCGCGTCGGCCAGCACGGGCTCCACGGGCTCGCGCTCGAGGTGCACGGCGCTCCGGGCCTCTTCGAGGTGCCCCTGACCTTCGCGAACCCCTACGGGATCGAGGTCCTGCCGCGCCCCTTCATGCCGTACCTGACGCAGCCGCGCGGCGGGCGCAGCCACCTGCTCGCGGCCTCCGGCAAGCCCGGGCGCGTGCGCGGCGAGGGCGACGACCTCCGCGAGCTGCGAGAGCACCAGCCGGGGGATCCCTTCCGGAAGATCGCGTGGAAGGCGAGCGCGCGCCGGGGCACGCTGCTCGTGCGCGAGTTCGAGCGCGAGGAGCGGGATGTGGTCTGGATCCTCGTCGACGCGGCCGTGGAGCTCTGGGCCGGGCCGCTCGGCCGCGCGCCGCTCGACCTCATGATCGACGAGGCCTCGGCCATCGCCACGCGGCACCTCGGCCGCGGCGACCGCGTCGGGCTCATCATCCTCGCGCCCGGCCCTCGCGTGACCATCGCGCCCGACCACGGCCCCGGGCACGGCCAGAAGATCGCGCACGCGCTCACCGTCGGGTGCGGCACGTACGACGCCGATCGCAGCGAGCTCGACGAGACGGACGTCGCGGCGCGCGTCCTCGAGCACCTCAGGCCGCTCGACGCGCGAGGCCTCGACGATCTCCGCCGCGGCGATCTCGATCGGCTGGCCGCCCGCGCCGAGTCGATGCGCTCGCGCGCGCCGTTCTCGGCGCCGGCGCCGCTCGGGCGCTCGCAGCGCGAGCGCACGCTGCGCCGCTACCTCGCGAGCTACGGCATCGAGTCGCCCGCGCGGTCCGAGCCGGACCGGCGCGATCCCGCCGTGAGCGTCGCGGAGTCGCTCACGCACATCGCGCGCGCCAAGCCGCGCGCGAGCATGGTCTACGTCCTCGCGCCGCCGCCCGCCGACGCGCAGCTGGGCCGGCTCTCGGAGGCCGTGCGACGGCTCTCGCGCAGGGCGGTCCACGTGATGTGGACGCTCCCCGACCTCGAGCCGGGGCTCGCTCCTCCCTGGGAGCCTCCGCGGCCGCAGGAGAGCGAGGCGGACGACGAGCAGCGGCGCCCCACGCCGACAGACAAGGCGTTCCAGGAGCTCGCGCCGATCGCGGCCGAGGCCGTGCTCGTCCGCGCGCGGGTGGCGCAGACCCGCCGCGAGGCGGCGCTCCGAAAGGCCGGCGTGCGCGTGGTGCGGCTTCGCCCGACCACCGCAGCCGCGCCGAGCCCAACCGCGGCCGCGCCCCACGGCGGGGCGCCCCCGCCGCAGACCTGAGGACGAACGATGTCGATCGCAGAGCTGCTCCGCGCGCGCGGCCTCGCCCCGAAGAAGGGGTTCGGGCAGAACTTCCTCGTCGACGTCGAGGCGGCGCGCCGGATCGCCGAGGCCGCCACGACGCCCACGGGCGGCGCGGTGATCGAGATCGGCGCTGGGCTCGGCGCGCTCACGCGGCCGCTCCTCGATCGCGCGGCGCACGTCGTCGCGATCGAGCGCGATCGCGACCTCGTCCCGATCCTGCGCGAGCAGCTCGCCGATCCGATCGAGGGCGGCCGGCTGACGCTGCTCGAGGCCGACGCCGCGCAGGTCGACTGGGTCGCCTCGCTCTCCGGCCGTCCGCGCCCGCACGCGGTGGCCGGGAACCTCCCGTACCAGCTCACGGGCCGGCTCCTCGAGCAGGCGACCACGATCGCCGACCAGATCGATCGCGCGGTGTTCATGGTGCAGCTCGAGGTGGCGGAGCGCCTCATCGCGGCCCCCGGCAGCGGCGACTACGGCGCGCTCTCGGTCTTCGTGCAGGCCGCGTTCGACGTGCGCCGGCTCCTCGTCGCGCGGGCCGGCGCGTTCTACCCGAGGCCCGAGGTCGACTCCGCCGTCGTGGTCCTGACGCCGTGGCGCCCGAGGCGCGCCGAGGAGACCGATGCCTTCCGCGCCGCCGTGCGCGCCGCCTTCTCGGCCCGCCGCAAGACGCTCCGGAACGCCTGGAAGAACCTCTACGGCTGGTCGTCCGAGGAGCTCGCGCGCCACGCGAAGGACGCCGGCATCTCGCTCGACGCGCGCGGCGAGACGCTCAGCGTCGAGGCGTTCGCGCGGATCGCCGCCGAGCGGGGCCGCTGACCGCGTCCGCGCGCGGGCGCCGCTCGCCGGAGGGCGATCGCGCTCTATGGGGCCACGCCCCGGGAAGACAAGGCCTCGCGCCGCACGCGCCTCGCCTCGAGACATCCGTGAGAAGCGCCGCAGAAGCGCCGCGGGATTTCTGGTATGCGGCCACTAGTCGGACGCGCAGGCCCGTGCTAGTGGGCCGCGCGACTCGTCAAAGCTCGTACGAGGAGGGCTCCCGCTCCATGGTTGTTGGAAAGATCACCCAGGTCATCGGACCGGTCGTCGACGTCGATTTTCCGTCGGGCCAGCTGCCCAAGATTTTGAACGCGCTCAAGCTGAGCAACCCGAGCATCTCGGCCGAGCCCGACAACCTCGTGCTCGAGGTCGCCCAGCACCTCGGCGAGTCGACGGTGCGCACCATCGCGATGGACTCCACCGACGGCCTCGTGCGCGGCATGGAAGTCCGCGACACCGGCAAGCCCATCATGGTGCCGGTCGGCAACGAGTGCCTCGGCCGCATCCTGAACGTCGTCGGCGTGCCGATCGACGAGGCCGGCCCGGTGCACGCCAAGAAGCTGGCGCCCATCCACAGGGAGCCGCCCCCGTTCATCGAGCAGTCGACGAAGGTCGAGGTCTTCGAGACGGGCATCAAGGTCATCGACCTCATCGCCCCCTACCGCAAGGGCGGTAAGATCGGCCTGTTCGGCGGCGCCGGCGTCGGCAAGACGGTGCTCATCCTGGAGCTCATCAACAACGTCGCGAAGGCGCACGGCGGCGTGTCGGTCTTCGCCGGCGTCGGTGAGCGGACGCGCGAGGGCAACGACCTCTTCCTCGAGATGAGCGAGTCGAAGCTCGCCGACGGCAGCCCCGTCATCTCGAAGGCCGCGCTGATCTACGGCCAGATGAACGAGCCGCCGGGCGCTCGCGCCCGCGTCGCGCTCTCGGCGCTCGCCGTGGCCGAGCACTTCCGCGACGAGGAGGGCCAGGACGTGCTCCTGTTCGTCGACAACATCTTCCGGTTCACCCAGGCGGGCTCCGAGGTGAGCGCGCTCCTCGGCCGCATCCCGAGCGCCGTCGGTTACCAGCCAACCCTCTCGACCGAGATGGGCGCCTTCCAGGAGCGCATCACCTCGACCACGAAGGGCTCGGTCACCAGCGTGCAGGCGATCTACGTCCCCGCGGACGACCTGACCGATCCCGCGCCGGCCACGGCCTTCGCCCACCTCGACGCGACCACCGTGCTCTCGCGCGCGATCTCGGAGCTCGGCATCTATCCGGCCGTCGACCCGCTCGACTCCAACTCGACGATGCTCGATCCCCAGATCGTCGGCGAGAAGCACTACTCCGTCGCGCGGCGCGTGCAGCAGACGCTCCAGCGCTACAAGGATCTCCAGGACATCATCGCCATCCTCGGGATGGACGAGCTCAGCGAAGACGACAAGCTCATCGTGTCGCGCGCCCGCAAGATCCAGAAGTTCCTGTCTCAGCCGTTCTTCGTCGCGGCCCAGTTCACCGGCCTCGAGGGCAAGCTCGTCCCGCTCAAGGACACGATCGCGGGGTTCGAGGAGATCCTCGATGGCAAGCTCGACCACGTCGCCGAGCAGGACTTCTATCTGGTGGGCGGCATCGACGAGGTGAAGGCTCGGGCTTCGAGAAAGGCGGCCTGACGCGGCCATGGCCGACACCATTCTCCTCGAGATCGTGACGCCGACCGGCGTCGCCCTGCGCGAGCAGGTCACCGACGTGACCGCGCCGAGCGTCGCCGGCGAGTTCGGCGTGCTCCCGGGCCACCTGCCCCTGCTCGCCGCCCTCCGGACCGGCCTCGTGACGTACCACCAGAACGGCCAGGAGCACCGCCTGGCCGTCCATCATGGATTCGTCGAGGTCGCCAACGACACCGCGCTGCTGCTCACCGAGCGCTTCGCCATGAAGGACGACGTCGACGTCGTGCGGGTGCGCCGCCGGCTGAAGGAGGTCGATGCAGAGCTCGACCACTGGCAAGGCGACCTGACTGATCCGCGCCGTCGTGAGCTCATCGAAGAGGAGCAGTGGCTCGCCACCGAGCTCGAGCTCATCGGCGACCCGCCCCCTCCGATGGTCCGCGAGGACACGCGATTCCTCGCCGATCACGCCGAGGCGCCGTCGGTCGAGGAGATGGTCGAGGCCTCCCAGCCCGACGAGAGCCTCACGGACCACAAGAGGCCCGGCTCTCCGTTCCCCGATCCGAAGTGACGTACCTGGCGGCTACCGCCTTGCGCGTGCGGCCGCCGCACAGGACACTGTTCTTCACACAAGCCGCGAGGGGCTGGGGGATCTCCCGCTTCGTGAGCTATCCGCACCGCCGAGGCGGTGGCGCGAACCGCGCCACGCTGTCTGGGTCCACCCGTGATGTTCTGCGGGCCCCGCGCGCACGGGGCCCTCAAGGCAGCCCATGATCTCTCCGGAGACGATCGCGCTCGTGAAAGAGCGCACGGATCTCGTAGCGCTCATCGGCGAAAGCGTGCGCCTCACGCGCCGCGGGCTCTCCTTCACCGGGCTCTGCCCGTTCCACAAGGAGAAGACGCCCAGCTTCCACGTGAACCCGAACCGCGGGTTTTATCACTGCTTCGGCTGCAAGGAGACCGGCAGCGCCATCGACTTCGTGATGAAGCTCGAGGGCCGGACGTTCGCCGAGGCGGTGCGCGCGCTCGCCGAGCGCGCCGGCATCGAGGTGGCGGAATCGATGACCGAGGCCGAGCGGCGCGAGGCGCAGGCGGCGCGCAGGTCGAAGGACGACCTCTACGCCGTCAACCACCTCGCCGCGACGTTCTTCGAGCACAGCCTCCGCGGCGGCCCGGGCAGCGGCCCCCACCCGCTCGCGCGCCACGCCCACGAGGAGCTCGCGCGACGCGGTCTGCCCCTCCGCGACGGCGACGGCGGCGTCGACCCGATCTCCGAGGCCCTCCAGGCGTTCCGGATCGGCTACGCCCCGTTCGGCTGGGACGCGCTCGCCACCTACCTGCGGCAGCAAGGCGTCTCCCCGGTCCTCGCCGAGCGCGTCGGGCTCCTCGTGCCGCGCTCGTCGGGGAGCGGCCATTACGACCGCTTCCGCCACCGGCTCATGTTCGCCGTGACCGACGTCATGGGCCGGGTGATCGCGTTCAGCGGGCGCGCCTTGCCCGACCCGAGCCCCGCGGAGCTCTCGTCGCTCGGCATCAGCGGCCCTGCGCCGCAGGCCGACGGCGCCCCGGCGAAGTACATCAACAGCCCCGAGTCGCCGATCTACACGAAGGGAGAGCACCTCTTCGGGCTCTACCAGGCGCGCCAGGCGATCCGGCAGCGCGGCGAGGCGGTGCTCGTGGAGGGCAACTTCGACGTCGTCGCCCTCCACGCGCGCGGCATCGGCCACGCGATCGCCCCGCTCGGGACCGCGTTCACGCCCGGGCAGGCGAAGCTCATCAAGCGCTTCGCGCCCGCGGTCACCCTTCTCTTCGACGGCGACGCGGCCGGCAAGAAGGCCACGCGCGCGGCGCGCTCCCCGTGCCGCGAGGCGGGCCTCAGCGCGCGCGTCGCCGTGCTGCCGGCGGGCGTCGATCCCGACGACCTCGCGCGCAAGCACGGCCCCGACGCCGTCGCCCGCATCCTCAAGGCAGCGCGCGGCCTGCTCGAGCACCTCATCGACGAGGCGCTCGACGGCGACAGCTTCGGCGGCTCGTCGCTGCCCGAGCAGCTCGCCCGCGTGCGCGCCGTCGCCGCGCTGCTCGCCGAGGAGGACGATCCGAACCTCAGGATGATGGCGAAGCTCTACGCCGATCGCGTCTCCTCGAAGCTCGTGATCGGCGGCCGCTCGCCCGACGACCTCCGGCAGCTCGAGCGCGTCGTCGAGGAGTCGCTCTCCCGGCCGCGGAGCCAGCCCACCCGCGAGGTGACCCCCTCCGGACAGACGACCGAGACGTGGGAGCGCGCGCGCTCACGCGCGCAGGTCCAGGAGGTCAGCCTCGAGATCCTCGGCTCGATCCTGGATTTTCCCGAGCTTCTGGCCGACGACGAGGTGCAGAGCGCGCTGGAATGCCTCGAGGGCGAGGTCGCCCTGGCTGTTGTCGCAGCGCGTCAAAATTTCACATTTGAAATGGGACTTGCCGCCGGCGAATTTCTTGCGCAAGTCCCGGCTCCGATCCATTCATTCGCGGCTGGACGGCTGGTCTCGCCTGTCTTCGAAGCGGCCTCAACGGCCAAGGCGACGCTCTTGGAGAATTCACAAAAGTTGAGCAGGCAGGCCCTGGCGCGACAGAAGGCGGCCGTCATGAGCCAGCTCCAGAAGAGCGCGGTCGACGCCGATGCTGAAAACGCGTTGCTGCGTGATCTATTCCAGCGAAGAGCGGGGGGGCTCGGTCTTCCTTGATGCGTTCCGTGTCGCCCCTACGTGGCGGCCCGACGTGCGTGATCCCTAGAGTTTCTCGGAATCATCTGGTGTGTCTTGTCGGTCGCGGCGAGCTGGTCGCCGTAAGTGGAGCATGAGGTAATGGCGAGCAAGGCCAAGCAATCTTCCGGTCGGGCAGGCGGGGTCGCGAGGGCGGCGGGGGGCGGCGCGCTCAACGGCGCGCGGCACGCTTCGACACGCGGGCACGCTGAGGGAGGGGCACGCCCAAGCAACAAAGGAGACGCGGGCATCCGAGCCGAGCGGTCCGAGAAGGACCGGAAGACCCTGGAGAAGCTCGTCGAGACCGGCAAGAGCAAAGGCTTTCTCACCTACGACGAGGTGAACGACGCGCTCCCCGCGGACGTCGCGCCCGATCAGCTGGACGACGTGGTGGGCGCCCTCGGCGACGAGGACATCGAGATCGTCGACGGCGCGACCCAGGTGAAGATCGCGCCGAAGCGCATCGCCGACGAGGAGGCGGGCGAGAAGAAGCTCGTCGTCACGCCCGACCGCGAGGAAGAGGACGTCGACTACTACTCGAAGTCGAACGATCCCGTCCGGATGTACCTCCGCAAAATGGGCAGCGTCTCGCTGCTCACCCGCGAGGGCGAGGTCGAGATCGCGAAGCGGATCGAGATCGGCGAGCAGAAGGTCAACGCCGCGATCCTCGACTCCCCCATCGCCGTCCGCGAGATCATCGATCTCGGCGAGAAGCTCCGGAAGCACAAGATCCGGGTGAAGGAGCTCATCAAGGACGCCGAGAACGACGACCAGGAGTTCGACGAGGAGGAGGCCGACCGGCGCATCATCCGCCTCATCGACAAGGTGAAGCGCGTCGACAAGAAGAAGGCGGAGCTCCTCGAGGAGCGCAAAGACGTCAAGACCGAGGTCCGCCGCAAGCAGATCGACGTCGAGGTGACGCAGGCGACGGCCGAGCTCGTGACGACGCTCGAGGAGATGCGCCTCAACAAGCGGACGATCGACAAGATCGTCCAGAAGCTGAAGAGCCTCATCTCGAAGGTCGAGAAGGCGGAGGCCGGCGCGACCGAGCTGGAGCGCCGCACGGGGCTCTCGAAGGGCGAGCTCAAGCGCGAGCTCATCAAGGTGAAGGGCAACCGCGCCCTCGAAGGCCGCCTCGCCAAGAAGCTCAACGTCAACCGCGAGGAGCTCAACGACTTCGAGTCGACCATCAAGAACGCCCAGAAGGGCCTGAAGAAGGTCGAGGAGGAGCTCAACATCGACGTCGCGGCGATCCGCGAGACCTACGAGAACATCCGCGAGGGCGAGCGGATGGCGGAGCGCGCGAAGGCGGAGCTGGTCGAGGCGAACCTCCGCCTCGTCGTCTCCATCGCGAAGAAGTACACGAACCGCGGCCTCCAGTTCCTGGACCTCATCCAGGAAGGCAACATCGGCCTCATGAAGGCCGTCGACAAGTTCGAGTACAAGCGCGGCTACAAGTTCTCGACCTACGCGACGTGGTGGATCCGGCAGGCGATCACCCGCGCGATCGCGGACCAGGCGCGGACGATCCGCATCCCGGTCCACATGATCGAGACGATCAACAAGCTCATCCGCACCTCGCGCTACCTCGTGCAGGAGTACGGCCGCGAGCCGACCCCCGAGGAGATCGCCGAGAAGATGGAGCTCCCGCTCGACAAGGTCCGGAAGGTCCTGAAGATCGCGAAGGAGCCGATCTCGCTCGAGACCCCGATCGGCGAGGAGGAGGACTCGCACCTCGGCGACTTCATCGAGGACAAGAGCGTGATCTCGCCGGCAGAGGCGGTGATCAACATGAACCTCGCCGAGCAGACCCGTAAGGTCCTGAAGACGCTGACGCCGCGCGAGGAGAAGGTGCTCCGGATGCGCTTCGGCATCGGCGAGAAGAGCGATCACACCCTCGAAGAGGTCGGTCAGGACTTCGAGGTCACCCGCGAGCGCATCCGGCAGATCGAGGCCAAGGCGCTCCGCAAGCTCCGGCACCCCAGCCGGTCGAAGCAGCTGAAGAGCTTCATCGACAGCTAGTCCGTGGGCTGCCCTGCTCGGCAACCGAAGGTAGCCGCCGCGCGCTCGCCGCGCGGCCTGCCTCTCCCCGGCGAGCCTCGCGCCCGCGCGGGGGGGAGCCCCCTCGGCGCACGGCGCGCCGCTCGGGCCCTCCTCGTGCTCGCGGGCGCGCTCCTCGGCGGCGGCTGCGGCAAGACCCTCTCCGAGGACGACTGCCGCAGGATCGGCGAAGCCATGCGCGCCGCGTGGGCGGCGGAGGCGAAGCGATCGGGACCGGCGGAGCCGGGGAGCTCGGGGAAGGCCGCGGTGGTGATCGCGAGCGAGGGCGAGCGGCTCTCGTCGGAGTGGACGTCCGATTGCAAACGGGAGCTCGCCGGGAGCGAGGTGGATCCGGGCGAGGTCGACTGCCTCACGCGCGCGAAGACGCTCGACGAGCTCCGCCGGTGCTCCGCGCCCTGACCGCGCGCGAGCGTGCTCAGGGGCGTGAGGGGCGCGCCGCGGCGGCTTCAGCTCACGTAGCGCTCGTCGCGCTTCAGTTCAGGTAGCGCTTGTCCTTCGGCGGGTCCTTCTGGCCGCCGGGGATGACCCGGAGCGGGACCCCGCCGGAGCGGCCGCGCGCCGCGGGGACGCGGCGGAGCGCGGCGGACTGCGCCTGCAGCTGCCGGAAGCGCATCCGCAGGTAGAAGCGGCGGAGCGGGGAGAAATCGCCGAAGAGGTAGCCCGCCAGCATGCCGCCGAACGGCGTGATCAGCCCCTCGGGGGGGGCGCGCATGGCGATGACGTTGAGCACCGAGAGGCCGAAGATGAAGACGAGCAGCATGGTGCCCGTCACCGGGAGGACGAAGAAGAGGCGGACCGTGGCGTGCCGGTGCGCGAGCGCCCACGCGACGGCGACGGCCTCGATCATGCCGAGGCCGCCGTAAAACACGGGCGAGGCCACCCTCGGGAAGAGCGCGCCGATCGCCACCTGGAGCGCGAACGCGAAGGCCGCGGAGCCGAACAGGAACGCCACCATGCGGCCGGGACCCCAGCGCTCTTCGAGCGAGGTGCCGAGGAAGTACAGGCCGAGCAGCGTCGTGATGAAGTGCCACGGGTCGCTCGGGCTGTGGATGAGCGGCGCGGTGAGCAGCCGCCACACCTGGCCGTGGAGGATGCGATCGCCGATGCCGAGGAACGGCTCGAGCACGCCTTCCCCGGCGCCTCCCCAGTTCAGCCCCAGGGTGAACATCACCCAGATACAGCCGACCGCGATCATCATCCCCAGCAAGGCCTTGCCTGGCTTGGGGAACCCCATTGAGCTGTGCTCCGGGCGCATAGCTTTCCACCTAACAGCCGCGCCCCCGCCGGGCAACCCGCTGCCCCCGTACTTTACCGCGATTCGCTCCGCGTCCGGCGCCGGCGCGGGCGCCGCGGGCGCGCCGCACGCAGCGCGCCATCCGGGACGATCCCGGGCAGGGTCCGCCTGGCAGCGCGCGAGAAGGCGCGCAGCGCGCGCCGCGGGCAGCGCGCGCCACCGTGCCAGCGGGCGCGCCGCCGGGCGGTGCGCGCTGGAGGCACGCACGTCCCTGCTGCGCCCGCCGACCGGCGACTCAGAAGAAGTTGCCGATGTTGAACTCGAACTTGTACGTCTCCTCGTAGGGCAACCGCTTGAACGGGAAGCCCCACTCGAAGCGCAGCGGTCCGAGCGGGGAGAACCACCGGAAGCCGAACCCCCACGACGTGCGGACATCGAGCAGGCGCTCGAGCGAAAAGCACGGGTTCGTGACGTCGTGCGGCGAAGCGGGGGCGGCGTTGCAGTAGAGCTTCTCGAGGTTCCACGCGTTGCCGAGATCGGTGAACACCACGCCCTTGATCTGCACCGCCTCGATGAGCGGGAACTCCAGCTCCAGGTTCTGGTAGTACATCAGGTTGCCGCCGATGTTCGCGCCGTTCGCGATCGGCGCGGAGTTCGGATCGAGCGACTCGCGGAGCGGGAGGCGCGGGCCGATGTCCCGGATCTCGAAGCCGCGCACGTCGAGGATGCCGCCCAGGAAGAAGCGGGCGAAGATCGGCACGCCTTCCGGGTTCGGGCTCGTCACCATGCCGGCCTCGGTGTTCAGCTTGAGGACCAGGCTGTCCGTGATCGGGTAGTAGAACCGCCCCGTGGCGCGATACCGCAGGAACTCGTTCTGGCTACCGAGCGCGCTGTGGGCGAGCTCCACCGAGCCCTGCAGGTAGATGCCCGACGTCGGGAAGAGCTGGTTGTTGCGCGTGTCGTAGGTGAGCGCCGGGCGGATGCTGGACGTGATCCCGTCGTTGAAGAGGTTGTAGAGCGGGAGCCGCTGGAACGTGGACCGCGGATCCGCCGTGCCGAGGCCGGTCGTCGTGGACGACGAGATCTCGTCGTTCTCCAGCGTGTACGTCAGCTGCGCGCGGAGCTCCGGCTCGATGAGCGGGTAGCCGATCGTGATCGAGCCGCCCGTGGAGGTCTGCGAGAACTCCTTGTAGGCCCGCAGCTGGTTGTAGACGCTCACCGCCGCGGAGAACGGGCTGTCGAACAGGTACGGCTCGAAGAAGCGGATGTCGATGAGGCGCCGCAGGCCCGAGATCTGCGCCTGGAGCGAGAGCGACTGGCCGCTCCCGAGCAGGTTCGCCTGCTGGACCTGCGCCGTCGCGATGAAGCTCTCGACGCTCGAGAAGCCGGCGCCGATCTGGAAGGTGCCCGTCGGCTTCTCGCCGATGTCGACGTTGACGTTGATGTGCTGGTCGTCCTCGCCCTGCTCGGTGGAGATGTCGACCCGCTCGAAGTAGCCGAGCGCCGTGATCCGCTGCTTCGACCGCTCGAGCTTCGTCTCGCTGAAGAGCTGCCGCTCCTCCACCTCCATCTCGCGGCGGATCACCTTGTCCCGCGTCTTGGTGTTGCCGCGGATCTCGATGCGCCCGAAGTAGACGAGCTGGTTCCTGCGGATGCCGACGGAGATGTCGACCTCCCGCCGGTCAGGATCGGGCTGGGTCTCGGGCACCGCCTCGACGTTGGCGTAGCCTGCGTCGCGGTACAGCGTCTGGATCGCGCTGAGATCCTTCGCCAGCTCGGCGCGGTTGAACCAGTCGCCCGGCTTGGCCCGCACCATCTCGCGCAGCGCTCGGCGCCCGCCGAGCGGCTCGATCTCGCGGCCGTCGGCGTCCCGCTCGTACACGCGGAGCGAGCGGATGCGGAAGCGCGGCCCCTCGTTGATCGTCAGCGTGACCTCGATGCCCGTGCGATCGGGCGTGAGCATCACCCTGGGGGTCGCGACCTGCACCGCGAGGAAGCCGCGATCGTAGTAGAGGGCGTTGATGACGAGGACGTCGCGCTCGAACGCGTCCTGGCGGAACGGACCGCCCGTGCCGAAGGCGAAGAAGCCCCCGTTCCCCGTGAGCATGACCTCCCGGAGCTCCTCGTCCGGGATGTTGTGGTTGCCGATGAAGGTGATGCGCCGGACGGTGACGGGCGCGTGCTCCTTGATGGTGAACTTGAGGGTGACCTGGTTCTCCCGCTCCGGTTTGACCTCGTAGCTGACCTCGGCGAGGAAGTAGCCCTCCTCGGCGTACTTGTCGCGGAGCTTCTGCACGCCGCGGCGGACCGCCGCGTAGCTCAGGATCGTGCCGGTCTTGATCTCGACCGAGAGCGCCTCGGTGAGGTCCTCGCTGTCGATCTCGTTGTTGCCGGAGAACTCGATGGCCTTGATGCTCGGACGCTCGCGGACGAGCACCCGCAGGCTCACCCCGTCGTCGCGGCGGGTGAGGTCGACCTCGACGTCATCGAACAGGCCGGAGTCCCAGAGCTCGCGCACGTCGCGCGCCAGCCCCTCCGGGGTGAACGGCTTGCCGACGCGCGTCTGGCCCAGGTAGACGAGCACGTCCTCGGTCGAGACGCGCCGGTTGCCAGCGACCGTGACCTGGACCACCGGCTGACCACGGGCGAGCTCGGCCTCCGTGGGGGCCACGTCGAGCGTCGGCTCGGCCGTGTCAGCGGCCCCCTGCGCAGGTGTACCGGCGCCAGGCTGGGCCCCCCCGGTCGCGTTGGCCGGGGTCGCGTTGGCCGGAGCGGACGGCTGAGCGGCGCCGGCCGGGGCGGGAGACGGTGGGGCGCCGCCCGCGGGCGGCTGCGCGCCCGGAGCTCCTCCGGGCACCTGAGCTGCCGCGAGCCGCGGCCGCATCGTCGCTGCCGCCACGAACACCAGGAAGAGGCCGAGCCAGACGAGCCGCAGCCAGCGGCCGGGGAGGCGAAGCATTGAACGGGTGCCTGTCGCGTACAAGGCGCCACCCCGTAGCCCAGCGCGACGTGAGTCTCAAGGGCGGACGCCGAAAACAGGGCATCGCCGACGGGTCGCGCCGCGACCCCTGCGTGCGGGTCGATCTCTCGGCGATCTGACGCTATGCCAGGGGCCGCGCGAGCGCAGGCGAGCACGCGCTGCCAGAAATTCCCGCGAGGCAGCCTTGACCGAGCGCGAGCCCCTGGGTAATTGCCGAGGCTCGCCAGCGTTCACCTGAACATCGGAGCACCTGTTCAACCCGGTGCCCGCGCACTCCCTGGAGTAACGCGTGTCTCGAACCCCCTCCCTTCCGTCCGACGGTGAGGCGCCTCGCAAGGGCCGCCGTGGCGGCCGGCCCGGCGACAGCGAGCCCCCGCCGCCCCCGGCGCCCGACACCTCGCTCGCCGAAGAGGCGCAGCGCCGGTACCTGAACTACGCGCTCAGCGTCATCACGTCGCGCGCGCTCCCCGACGTGCGCGACGGGCTGAAGCCGGTGCAGCGCCGCATCCTCTACGCGATGCTTCACGACCTGCACCTCGGGCCGGACGCGAAGTACCGGAAGAGCGCGGCGGTCGTCGGCGACGTGATGGGCAAGTACCACCCGCACGGCGACGTCGCGATCTACGACGCGATGGTCCGGCTGGCGCAGGACTTCGTGATGCGGGCGCCGCTCATCGCCGGCCACGGGAACTTCGGCTCCGTGGACGGCGATGCGCCGGCGGCGATGCGTTACACCGAGGCGAAGCTCCGCCCCCTCGCGCTGGAGCTGCTCAGCGAGCTCGGCCAGCGCACCGTGGACTTCCGGCCGAACTACGACGGCACCCGCTTCGAGCCGATCGTCCTCCCGTCCCGCTTCCCGAACCTGCTCGTGAACGGCTCGCAGGGGATCGCGGTCGGGATGGCGACGAGCATCCCGCCGCACAACCTGGGCGAGGTCATCGACGCGTGCGTCGCGCTGATCGAGAACCGCGAGCTCACCACGCAGCGGCTCTTGTCGTACGTGAAGGGGCCCGACTTCCCGACGGGGGGCCAGCTGCACGCGACGAAGAAGGAGCTCGAGGCGGTCTACGCGTCCGGCCAGGGCTCGCTGAAGCTCCGCGGCGAGTGGCAGCTGGAAGAGGGCGACGGCAAGCGCGGCGCCGCGCCGCAGCTCGTGATCACCTCGATCCCATACGGGATCGAGCGGAAGGCCATCGTCGAGAAGATCGCCGAGGTCATCCTCTCGAAGAAGCTGCCGACGCTCGTGGACGTGCGCGACGAGTCGACCGCCGAGGTGCGCATCGTGATGGAGCTCAAGCGCGGCGCCGACGCGCAGCTCGTGATGGCGTACCTCTACAAACAGACGCCGCTCGCGATCAACGTGCAGGTCAACCTCACCTGCCTCGTGCCCACCGACAACGCGGACATCGCCGCGCCGCGGCGGCTCGGCCTGCAAGAGATCCTGACGAAGTTCCTCGACTTCCGCTACGCGACGGTGACGCGGCGGCTCGAGTTCGAGCTCGGCGAGCTGCGGCGGCGGATCACGATCCTCGAGGGGTTCGAGAAGATCTTCGACGCGCTCGACGAGGTGATCCGGATCATCCGCAAGAGCGAGGGCAAGGCCGACGCGGCCGAGAAGCTGATGAAGCGCTTCACCCTGAGCGAGGAGCAGACGGACGCGATCCTCGAGCTCAAGCTCTACCGGCTGGCGCGCCTCGAGATCCTGCTCGTGCAGAAGGATCTCGCCGAGAAGCGCGCCGAGGCGAAGCGGATCGAGGGGCTGCTCAAGAGCGACGCGAAGCGCTGGGCGATCGTCCGCGACGAGCTCGTCGAGATCAAGGGCTCCTACGGCGAGAAGCGCCGCACGAAGGTGGTCGGCTCGATCGACGAGCCCGAGTACCAGGCGGAAGATTTCATCGTGGCCGAGGACGCGAACGTCATCCTCTCGGCGCAGGGCTGGGTGAAGCGGGTGCGCGAGGTGAAGGATCTCTCCTCGACGCGCATCCGCGAGGGCGACAGCGTGCTCGCGGCGGTCGCCGGCTCGACGCGGTCGACGGTCGCGTTCTTCTCGAACCTCGGCGCGTGCTACGTGTGCCGCATCCACGACGTGCCGCAGTCGACCGGCTACGGCGATCCCGTGCAGAAGCTGTTCAAGCTGGCGGACGGCGAGCGGATGATCGCGATGCTCTCCTTCGACCCGAGGGCGCTCGACGTCCCTGCGCCCACGCCTGACTCCGCCGAGCCGGAGCCGCCGTTCGCGCTCGCGATCACCCGCGGGGGCCTCGGCTTCCGGTTCTCGCTGCGGCCGCACCGCGACCCGTCGACGCGCTCGGGGCGCCGCTTCGCCAAGCTGAACGAGGGCGACGAGGTGCTCTTCGTCCACGCCGTGGACGGCGCCGATCGGGTGCTCTGCGCCTCGAGCGACGCCTGGGCGCTCAGCGTCGCCGTGGAGGAGCTCGCGCTGCTCTCCGGCCCGGGCAAGGGCTCGGTCGTCATGCGGGTCGCCGAAGGCGAGCGCCTGGTCGGCGCCGCGCTCGCCCTCGGGCCGAACGACGCGCTCACGGTCGAGACGGAGAAGGGCAAGACGCTCGACATCGCCGCGAGCAAGATCGCCGGCCCGCGCGGCACCCAGGGCGAGCCGGTCGCGCGACGCGACCGCTTCGTCCGCGTGGTGCCGCCGGCCGTCGTCGTACCGACGCTGGAGGTGAGCTGAACATGGCCGCCACGAATCCCCCCGTCCGCGCCGCGTCCGGCGCGCGTTACACGGCCGCTGACATCGAGGTGCTCGAGGGGCTGGAGCCGGTCCGCAAGCGCCCCGCCATGTACATCGGCGGCACCGACGTCAGGGGCTACCACCACCTGCTCTGGGAGATCGTCGACAACGCCGTCGACGAGGCGATCAACGGGCACGCGAAGCGGATCGAGGTGACGCTCGACGCCGATCTTCAGGGGGTGACCGTGACCGACGACGGCCGCGGCATGCCCGTCGACGTGCACCCCCGGTACAAGCGCCCCGCGCTCGAGCTCATCCTCTGCACGCTGCACGCCGGCGGGAAGTTCGGGAGCGACAACTACAAGGTCTCGGGCGGCCTCCACGGCGTCGGCTCGAGCGTCGTCAATGCGCTGTCGGAGCTCGTCGAGATCCGGGTGCTGCGCGACGGCTTCGAGCACCAGCAGACGTTCTCGCGCGGCGCGCCGATCAGCAAGCTGAAGAAGGGCGCGCCCACCCGCAAGCACGGCACGAGCGTCCACTTCCGGCCGGATCCGGAGATCTTCGGGCAGGGCCGGCGCTTCGATCCCGAGACCATCCGCGAGCGCTTGGAGGCCAAGGCGTACCTCCACGGAGGGCTCGCGATCGCGTTCCGCGATCTCTCGTCCGGGGAGTCGATCGAGCTCCTTCACCCGAACGGCATCGCGGACTTCCTGCCGAAGCTGGTCGCCCAGCGCGGCAAGGCGGTGACGCACCCGTCCATCTTCTACGTCGCGCGCGAGGGCGATATCCGGCTGGAGGCCGCGCTCCAGTGGACGGAGTCGACCGACGACTACGTGAAGTCGTACGTCAACGGCATCCCCACGCACGCGGGCGGCGCGCACGAGTCCGGCTTCAGCACCGCGATCGTGAAGGCGGTCCGCGCCTTCATGGACGCGAAGAAGATCCAGCCGAAGGGCGTGACGCTGACGGCCGACGACATCCGCGAGGGGATCGTGGGCGTCCTGTCCATCTACATCCAGGAACCTCAGTTCCAGGGGCAGACGAAGGATCGGCTCAACAACCCCGAGGCAGGCCCGGCGGTCGAGGGCATGGTCCGGCCCGCGCTCGAGCAGTGGCTGCTCCACAACGGCACGGCCGGCGAGTCGATCGTGGCCCGGGCGATCCTGGCGGCGCGCGCCAGGGAGGCGCGGCGCGAGGCGACCCAGCAGGTCCTGCGCAAGACACCGGTGTCGCATCGGCTCAACCTGCCGGGCAAGCTCGCCGACTGCGCCTCGACCGATCCCAGCGAGAGCGAGCTCTTCATCGTCGAGGGCGACAGCGCAGGCGGCTCCGCGAAGCAGGGCCGGGATCGCCGGACGCAGGCGATCCTCCCGCTGCGCGGCAAGGTGCTCAACGCCGAGCAGGCCTCCACCTCGAAGGTGCTCGGCAACAAGGAGCTCCAGGACATCGTGAGCGCGCTGGGCTGCGGGTTCGGCAAGGACTTCGACGCGTCCAAGTTGCGCTACGGCAGGATTTTTCTGCTGATGGACGCCGACAGCGACGGCCAGCACATCGCGACGCTGCTGCTGACGTTCTTCTACCGGCACCTGCCCGGCCTGCTCCGCGGCGGGCACGTGTTCCTCGCGCAGCCGCCGCTCTACAGGATCGACGTCGGCAAGGAGACGCACTGGGCCCTCGACGACGCAGAGCGCGACCGGGTCCTCGCGAAGCTCCCCAAGACAGCCAAGGCGGATATTTCTCGCTTCAAGGGACTCGGCGAGATGCCCGCGGAGGACCTCAAGGCGACGACGCTCGACATCCGCCGCCGACGCGCGCTCCGCGTCGTGATCGAGGGAGAGATCGAGACCGATCGCATCCTGAACGAGCTGATGGGCAAGGACGCGCAGGCGCGTTTCCGCTTCATCATGGAACGCGCGCCGAACGCCGAGATCGACGTGTGACGTCGACCCCGCGCCCCGGAGGTCGCGGCGCCTTCGCGCGCGCGCGCGAACCTCATTGGATGCACGGACGCGCGCTCGTATTCATCCTCTGACAGACACGAGATCGCCGCGACGATGTCGCGATGCGTGCGACCGACGAGGCGTGCGTGCGTGCGGCGTGCGCCGCACAGGCACGTTGTGCCAGGCACGGGTGATCTCTGGCGACTGTGCCACGTGAACGGTGGGCCACACCCCCCATGACATCGCGTGCAGGTTGACGAGCAAACACGGCGTTTTGCGCTGTGGAGCGCCGATTCACCTGAGCCAGCAGCGCTGCGTCCGCTTGCGGCCTACCGGTTGCAATACGTCGCGCCGATGGCCGCGATGACCGCGGCACATCGCCCTTACACCGCTGGAGAGGTACTCGTGACGACTGCGCTTCCCATCTCGACTCCGATCGCACCCTCCTCGTCCCACAGCACGCCGGCCGCACGCTCCCTGTCGGTCACGGCCTCGCCCATCGCAACCCCGAGCGGCGCGTCGGCGGCGCTCCCGACGTCCGTCGCCGCGGCGCAGAGCTACAGCGCGCCCCCGCTGCGCGAGCGCGCTGCGGCCACCGTCGCCTCGCGCTCCACCCCGCCGCCGCGCTCGGGGGGCCCCCTCCCGCGCAGCACCTCGGAGCGCCTCCTGCTCGGCCGTGACCGCATCCGCAGCGCCGCCGAAGGCGGCCAGAGGATCCGTTCCTACGAGGTCGCGCTGGATCTCGATCTGTCCGAGTTTCATTTCGCGCGGCTCTTCCGCGCCGCCTTCGGGCTATCGCCCCACGTCTACTACGACGAGGTGCGCGCGGAGCGCGCCCGCGCGCTGTTACGCGAGGGGCACACCGAGGGGGAGGTCGCCCGCCGCATCGGCTTCCGCCGGCCGGCGGAGCTCCGGGCCCTCCTGTCGAAGCGCGGCGGCGCGCTGCCCCCGGCCGGCGAGGAGGAGAGCGACGCCTCGGCCGAGTGAACGGACGCAAGACGTCGGCCACGCGAAGCGCCGGAACCACCACGCCCCGGCGCGAGACAAAGTGCTTACCCCCATGACATCGCGATCAGAGTCGCCTGTGCTTGAGCGACGGTAGATTCGCCCTGACTCGCTCGAGATAGGCGGGATCGAGCATCGCCATCGCGATCCCCTCCCCCTCGGACGCCTGAGCGATCACCTCACCCCACGGATCGATCACGCACGACTTTCCGAACGTCGCCCGCGCGCCGGGGTGCTTGCCCCACTGGGCTGCGGCCACGACGTACGCCTGGGCCTCGATGGCGCGCGCGCGGAGCAGGACCAGCCAGTGGTCCTTGCCCGTGAGCAGCGTGAACGCCGCGGGGACGACGATCGCCTCGGCGCCCGCCGACGAGAGCGCGCGGTAGAGCTCCGGGAAGCGGACGTCGTAGCAGATCGACAGCCCGACCTTCACGCCGTCGATCTCGGTGACGACGGGGGCATCGCCGGCGGTCGTCGACGCCGACTCGCGGTACTTCGTGCCATCGGCGATCTCGACGTCGAAGAGGTGGATCTTCCGGTAGCGGGCGGTGAGCCGGCCGTCGGGTCCGAAGACCGCGCAGGTGTTGTACGGCCTCGCCGCGTCGGGCGCGCGCTCGGGGAAGCCGCCGGCCACGATGGTCACCCGAGCGGACCGCGCCGCGTCGGCGAGGCGGCGCGCGATGGGACCGCCGCCGGCGTCGAGGTCCTCCGCGATGTGGCGCTTTCCCTCCTCGTTGCCCATGTACGCGAAGTTCTCGGGCAGCACGACCGTCGTCGCGCCACGGCTCGCCGCCTCCGCGATGCGCGCCTCGATCCGCGCCAGGTTGTCGCTCACGTTCTCCTGGCTGGAGAGCTGAAGGGCCGCCCAGATCACCGGTTTCTGCATGCGGCAAGCCTACCGCACGAGGCGCCGGAGCGGACCGCGCGCGAGCGAGGGCGCGGAGCTCACCGGGTTCCTCGCCCCGGGAACGCACGCGCTCCCCCGCCGGCGCCCGCAGCTCCGCTACCGCCCGCTTCCCCGCCGGCGCCCGCAGCTCCACCGGCGCCCGCAGCGCCACCGGCGCCCGCAGCTCCACCGGCGCCCGCAGCTCCACCGGCGCCCGCAGCTCCACCGGCGCCCGCAGCTCCACCGGCGCCCGCAGCTCCACCGGCGCCCGCGCCCCCGGCGCCGGGCTCGGCGCACTCCAGCGGCGCATCGTAGTAGGCGCACCTCGCGGCGCACGCGGCGCACACGCACGCGAGCACCTGCTGGAACGCCTGGTGCGCGGCGCCCGCGTCGTCCGGGAACACGCACGCCGCCTGGCAGGCCTTGTCGTGACCGCAGCCCTTGAGGCACACGCTGATCGGCCTGCAACCGGGCTCGGCGTCGCACGCCGAGAGCTGCGCCTCGCAGCGCGCGCCGCGCGAGGCATGCTCGTTGAAGCAATCGCCGCAGCGCCCGGCCTCGCCGCCGTACGCGGCGACGCACTCGCAGAGGTTCGACGGCCGAGGCCCCTCGTCGACGCCCGCATCCGGCGGCGCGCCGCCCGCTGCGCCCGCGCCGCTCGACGCGCCGGCAGGAGGGCGCGGCGGAGGGAGCCGCTCTTCGGTGCAGCTCGGAAGCGACGCGAGCGCGAGCGCGGCGCCCCACGCCATCGCGCCACGGCGGACAACACGGCCGTACGATCCGACAGGAGCGCGCAGCGCCCTCTCCACGAACGACATGATGCTGCGAGCGTAGCCTGCCCCTCACCCGGGGCCGAGCCGAGCCGCGCGGCTCACGGCCGTGCCAGGAGATCGGCCGAGGTCGCACGGAACCCTCTCCCGGTAGCCGCCGATCGCTTCTATGCTTTGCTGACACATCGCAAAAATTCTCATGGAAATCGCTCCCCTTTCGTTGATGCCGCGCTCCGTGCTCGCCCTGGCCAAGGAGGTCGCGCGGGCGTTGCTCCGGCGGCCCGTCGTCGGGATCGCCGCCGCCGCGCAGACCCCCGACGGCCGGTGGCTGCTCATCCGCCGCAGCGACACCGGAACCTGGGCACTCCCAGGAGGAACCCTGGAATGGGGCGAGACGCTCCGCGACAGCATCGTGCGGGAGCTCGCCGAAGAGGCCGGCGTCACCGAGGTCGAGCTCGGGCGGGTCGTGGGCGTGTACTCGCGGCCCGATCGCGACGTCCGTTTCCACGCGGTGACGGTCGTCGTCGCCGCCCGGATCGGCGCGCCCACGCGCCCTCCGCAGAACCCGCTCGAGATCCGCGAGGTCCGGTTGTTCCGCGACGACGAGCTCCCGGCCGAGCTCGCGATGGGCATGGGGGACCTCCTCGCCGCCGCCCGGCGCGCCGGCGAGGCGGAGCTCGAGTGAGCCGAGGCAAGCGATGACGCAGGCACACCACGACGAGGCCGGAGCGCGCAATCCGCTGCAGGGCGGGCTCGCCACGGATCCGAAGCACAAGGCCAGGATCGATGAGCTCGCCGAGCGCATCGAGAAATACAGGGCGAGCTACTACGCAGGGCACCCGGAGATCTCGGACGCCGCGTTCGACGCCCTCGAGGACGAGCTCCGCGCCCTGGATCCCACGCACCCGGTGCTCGCCCGGGTCGGCTCCGCCTCCCTCATCACGGAGTGGGAGAAGGCGCGGCACGAGATCCCGATGGGCTCGCTCAACAAGGTCGTCTCCGAGGACGAGCTCCGGGCCTGGGTCGCCCGCTGCGACGAGATCCTCGAGAAGGACGGGCACGGCGGCGACGGCGCGGCGCAGCCGGCGAGCTCCGCCCGCGCGAGCGTGGCGGACGACCTGTTCGTCGCGGAGAAGCTCGACGGCATCTCCATCGAGGTCATCTACAAGGGCGGCAAGCTCGTCGACGCCATCACCCGCGGCGACGGCGAGTGGGGCGAGCGGATCACCGCGAACGTCGCGAGGATGAAGGGCGTCCCCTCGCGGATCCGGGAGCGGGGGCGGCTGTCCGTGCGCGGCGAGATCATCCTCCGCCTCTCGGACATGAAGCGCTACTTCCCCGGCGTCACCAGCCCGCGCAACATGGCCGCGGGCGCGGCCAAGCGGTTCGACGGCCAGGGGGCGGAGCACTGCACGGTGCTGTTCTACGACGTCGCCGAGCACCTCGAGATCCCGACGTGCCGGGCGCGCTTCGCGTGGCTGCGCGAGCTCGGCTTCGCGACGCCGCAGACCGCGCACGGCGACGTCGAGGACGTCGTGAAGCTCTACCGGCGGTACTCGAGCGAGCTCCGCGCGGGCCTCGACTACGAGATCGACGGGCTCGTCGTGTACGTGGACTCGCTCCACCTCCAGGGGTTGCTCGGCGACGTCAACCGGCGGCCGCGCGGCGCCGTCGCCTTCAAGTTCGCGTCGCCCGCGAAGGTGACGACGGTCGTGGCGATCCAGTGGGACACCGGGCCGAGCGGGCGCGTCACGCCGGTGGCGATCGTCGAGCCGGTGGAGCTCGCCGGCGCCAACGTCCGGCGCGCGTCGCTGCACAACGCGGCCAACGTGCGGAGCCTCGGCATCGGGGTGGGCGACGAGGTGCTGGTCTCGCGCCGCAACGACGTGATCCCGTACGTCGAGGAGGTCGTCGAGAAGCGCGGGCCCGTCGCGCTCCCGCCGTCGGTCTGCCCGGTCTGCAGCGCGCCGCTCGTCGTCGAGGGCGAGTACCTGCTCTGCCGGAACGCCGCGTGCCGCGCCCTCATCGAGGGGCGCATCCACAACTGGATCGACGCCATCGGCGCGCTCGAGTGGGGCGACAAGCTGATCGAGCAGGTGGTGGCCGCGGGCCTCGTGCGAGAGCCGCTCGACCTCTACAAGCTCACGGTCAAGGACATCGCAGAGCTCGATCGGCGCGGCGAGAAGAGCGCCACGAAGTGCCTCGACCAGCTGAGGAGCCGGCTGCCGCTCACGCTGCCGATCTTCCTCGCGGCGCTCGGCATCGAGGGGTTCGCGATCCAGACCGCGCGGCTGCTCGTGTCCGCCGGGTACACCACGATCGAGAAGCTCCTCGCGGCCGGCGAGGACGAGCTCGCCGGCATCCCGGGGCTCGGCGCGATCAAGGCCGCGAGCATCGTCCGCGGGCTGCGCGCCCGCGGCGACGAGATCGCGCGGCTGCTCGCCGGCGGCATCGTGCCGGTCGCCCCCGAGGCCGAGGGGCCGCTCGCCGGCCTCACGTTCTGCTTCACCGGCGCGGCCACGCGCTCCCGCGGCGAGCTCACCCACCTCGTCGAGTCGAACGGCGGCCGGGTGCTGAACAGCGTCACGAAGGAGCTCAACTACCTCGTCCTCGCCGACGTGGCGTCCGCGTCGAGCAAGGCGGTCAAGGCGCGGAAGTACGGCACCAAGCTCATCACCGAGGACGACCTCGACAAGCTCATCGCCGATCGCCGCGGCGGCTGACCGGGGCGAGCCGCCGGAGCTACCAGGTGATGTCCTGGGCCTCCGTCACGCCGAGCACGTCCCGGAGCTCGAGGTGCCGCCCGTCCGGGAGGCGGATCGTGCCGGAGTAGAGCCCGATCGGCTGCATGAACTCCGAGGCGACCAGGCCGAGGTTCGTGTGGTTCGAGTGCGCCGCGCCGGGGACGAACCGGAGGTCCACGGCGCCGTCCACGGTCCGCACGTGCCACGGATCGAGCGGCCGCGCCGCGTCGAAGGTGAACCGGCCCTCGGCGAGCGGGATGAGCTCGCCATCGAGCCAGATCGCGCACTCGGCGTCGCCGATGAACCCCTCGCCCACGTTGAGACCGACGCGCTCGCCGCTCTCGGCGCGGCCCAGCGCGAGGGCCCAGCGCCAGGTCGTGCGGCGCGGCAGGAGGCCGCTCGTGTAGTCGTAGCTGGCGAGCGCGCCGTCGAGCGAGATCCGGCGACCGAGCACCGACGCCTCGCCCTCGACGCCGAGGAGGAGCCGCTTCTCGGTCGCGATCAGGACGCCGCCCGGCGCCTCGGCGATCGCCGAGAGCGCCTGCGGGGCCGCGCGGGCGGAGAGCCGCGCCGTGAGCTCGAGCCCGCGGAACGCGGCGGTCACCGCGCCCCTCGCCTCCCCGCGCGGGCGCTCGATCCGCACCTGCGCGGGGGGCAGCCACGCGCGCGCGGAGCCGCCCGCGTCGCCCACGCTCGCCGAGAAGGGAGGGCAGAACGTCGAGCGATCCACGAGCAGCCGCCGGCCCGCCTTGTCGAACGCGACGCCGAACGTGATCGCGAGGTAGCCGAGGTGCACGACCGCCACGGCGATGAAGACCTCGTCGGACGCGATCGCGACGTAGGTCCACCGCTTGTGCTTGAGCAGGCGATCGAGCCCGCGCAGCGCGAGCAGGCTCAGGTCGACGCGAGGGAGCTCGCCCCGGTAGGACCCGACGCGCGCCGCTCCCGTGATCGGATCGAGGATCGCGTCGGGCGGCGTGACGAGCTCGCGCATCGCACGAGCGTAGCGACGGCGCGCTCGGCGCCCAAGGCGGGCGGCGCCTGAACATGGCATCCGCGAAATGCGGCGAGCGCTGTCCTGCGCAGCCATCCTGCTCACGTCGAGGCCCGGATCGGCTGCGCCGGAGCGCTGCGCGCCCGCGTCTCCCCCGCTAGACTCGCGTCATGATCGACGCCATCGCCACGCCACCGAGCCCCCAGAACGAGCCCGTCCTCGCGTACGCCCCCGGCAGCCCCGAGCGCGCGGCCCTCAAGGCGGAGCTCGATCGCCGGTCGCGGGAGACGATCGACATCCCGATGGTCATCGACGGCGAGGCGGTCCGGACCGGAGCGCTCGACGAGGTCCGCGCGCCGCACCGGCGCGATCTCCTCCTCGCCCGCGCGCACCAGGGCGGGGCCGAGCACGTCGCGCGCGCGATCGAGGCCGCCAAACGAGCGCACCGCGCGTGGTCGCGGACGCCGTGGACAGAGCGCGCCGCCGTCTTCCTCAAGGCGGCCGAGCTGCTCGCGACCCGGTACCGCCCCGCGCTGAACGCGGCGACCATGCTCGGTCAGAGCAAGACGGCGTACCAGGCGGAGATCGACTCGGCGTGCGAGCTCATCGATTTCTTCCGTTACAACGTCCACTTCGCGCACCGGATCGCGGCGGAGCAGCCGGCGAGCGCGCCCGGCATCTGGAACCTCGCCGAGCCTCGCCCGCTCGAGGGCTTCGTCTTCGCGGCGACGCCGTTCAACTTCACCGCGATCGCGGGCAACCTGTGCGCGGCCCCGGCGCTGATGGGCAACACCGTGGTCTGGAAGCCGTCGGCGAACGCGCTCTACGCCGCGCACTTCGTGATGGATCTCCTGATCGAGGCGGGCCTGCCTCGCGGCGTCGTCAACCTCGTCATGGGTCCGCCCGAGCTCGTGTCGAACGCGTGCATCGATCACCCGGACTTCGCCGGCATCCACTTCACGGGATCGACGGCGGTCTTCCAGTCGATCTGGCGCCGCATCGGGGAGAACATCGGGCGCTACCGGAGCTACCCGCGCATCGTGGGCGAGACCGGCGGCAAGGACTTCGTGTTCGCGCACGCGAGCGCCGACGTCGACGCGCTCGCCGTGGCGCTCGTCCGGGGGGCGTACGAGTACCAGGGGCAGAAGTGCTCGGCCGCGTCGCGCGCGTACATCCCCCGCTCGCTCTGGCCGGCCCTCAAGGACCGGCTCGCGGGCCACATCCAGGCGATCCGCATCGGGGACGTCGCCGACTTCCGCAACTTCATGGGCGCGGTGATCGACGGGCGCGCTCACGCCCGGCTCACCGGGCGCATCGCCGAGGCGAAGGCGGACGCGGCGTGCTCGCCCGTGTGCGGCGGCGGCGCGCGCGCGCACGACGGGAGCGACGGCTGGTTCGTGGAGCCGACGCTGATCGAGACCACGGATCCGCGCCACCCCCTGATGACCGAGGAGCTGTTCGGCCCGGTGCTGACGGTCTGGGTCTATCCCGACGGCGAGGAGGACAAGGCGCTCGCGCTCTGCGACGAGACGTCGCCGTACGGCCTCACGGGCGCCGTGTTCGCGCGGGACCGCGCGTTCATCCAGGCGGCGAGCGACGCGCTCCGCTTCGCGGCGGGCAACTTCTACATCAACGACAAGCCGACCGGCGCCGTCGTCGGGCAGCAGCCGTTCGGCGGCGGCCGCGCCTCCGGCACGAACGACAAGGCGGGCAGCCTGTTCAACCTGCTCCGGTGGGTCTCGCCGAGGGTCGTGAAGGAGACGCTCGCCCCGCCGCGCGCCGTCGCCTACCCGTTCATGGCCGCCGAATAAGGTGCGCGCCGACGAGGCCGCGGGCCTCGCCGCTCAATCCTCCGGCGAGTAGTCGCAGGCGCCGATCGCGAGGTCGGCGCAGGACCAGCCCTTCTCTTCGTAGCACTCGGCCTGGCGCTCGATGGCCGTTCGATAGGACACGCGGGCCGACTCGCTGCGGCAGAGGTCGATGCAGATGTCTTCGCCGGGGCCGTCGGGCTGACACTCGGCGCTCTTGGCGCAGACGACCTCGCAAGGATCGCTGCCGCTGCTCGAGCAGCCAGGGGTGAGGGCGAAGAGCAACAGGGCGATGGCGAGCGCGGGGCGGGGCATGGCGGAGGCTCCGCCAGCCATCGGAGCACGCCGCGCCGTCGGCGGCGAGGGGCGAGCACCGAGCTCCACAGCTCGCTCCGCGCGCCTTGAAGATCTCCCTGTGGAGCAGCCACCATCCGCCGCGGATAGTCCAGATCTTGGACCGTCAAAACCGTGCGCTCCCATGGCGCGCAGGATGAGCAGCCGTGTAGGTGTACTATTCCTACGCAGCCACACGAAATGCTGCTGTGGTACGCAAACGTTCTTGGAGGTGCCATGAGGTCGATGTATTTTCTCGGTTTTTTCGTGCTCGGCACGATGGCGGCGACCGCCGCGGGCTGCGGTGGCGATGACGACGGCAGCGGTGGCAGCGGCGGCGAGGGGGGAGCCGGGAGCACCACGACGTCGACCGTGACCACGACCGGCGTCGCCACCAGCACCTCCTCGGGCTCGGGCCCCGTGGACGACGGGAACGACAGCATCGAGGAAGCAGAGGAGCTCCCCGCCGGGAACAACGGGCTAGAGGGGACGCTCGAGCCGCTCGAAGAGGACGGGGACTACTACAGCTTCACCGGGACCAAGGGTCTGCCGGTCTACCTCGTCACCGACGCGAAGCCTTCCGACGACGAGCGGGATCCGACCTACCCCGACACGGTCATCACGCTGCTCGACGCCGACGGGAACCAGCTCGCGCAGAACGACGATCCCGAGGGCGGCATCACGAACGACAGCGAGCTGCTCACGGTCCTGCCCGCGGACGGCGAGTATTTCGTCGTCGTCCAGGACTGCAACGCCGCCTTCCCGGAGGCCGCCTTCCCGAACGGCTGCTTCGACCCGTCCGAGGTCGTCAGCTTCGACTACACGCTGAAGTTCCTCCCGCTCGATCTGGCGGCCGACGAGGCCGACAGCCTCGTCGGAGAGACGGAGCCCAACAACGACGCCGAGCAGGCCGTGGAGATGCCGTACGAGCTGACCGCGGACGAGTCGGCCTACTACACCACGTTCGTGTTCGGCAGCTTCGCGGATGAGGCCGACGTCGACGTGTACTCGTTCACGCCGCCGGCGACGCCCGAGTTCGAGAACGCCCTCCTCGCCCAGTTCAACTTCTCCGGGCCCAGCGGGCCCGAGGGCAACGGCTCGACGGTCGACGTCAGCGAGGTCGCCGTCTTCAACGCGACCGATCTCACGAGCGCCTATGCGAAGATCGACCCGTCGAAGGGCGGCGATATCGCCGTTCCGGTGGAGCCCGGGCAAGAGTACTTCGTCTTCGTCAAGCGCCCCGCAGGTGAGGTGGGGAAGAACGACTTCTACATCCTGCTGCACAGCCGGACGAGCTCCGATCCGCTCGAAGCCGCGGAGGAGACCAACGGCGACGTGGCGACGCCCGAAGGCGACCTGGCCAGCTTCCCCAACCAAGGTGGCGGAGTCAGCTTCGCCGTCGAGGGCAAGCTCGCTGGCACCGAGGAGGCGCCGGACGTCGATGTCTACGCGCTCCCCCTCGACGACACGGGAGAGGGCTGGACGATCTCGGTCATCTGCGGAGCGCAGCGCCACGGCTCCGGGGTCCGCGAGCTCCGCGCCGAGGTGCTGAACGGCGACGGGACCGAGATCGGCGCCGACTACGCGGCCACGGAGACCGAAGCGGAGGACCTGTACGTCACGTCGCAAGCGATCCCGGAGGCCCCCGAAGGCAACCGGCTGCTCGTCCGGGTGTCGGCCGGCACCCCGGCCGCCGACGTGACGGGCCGAGGCTATAACTGCCTCTTCGCCTACCTGCCGCCGGCAGCCGAGTGACGGCATGAAGCACCGCGCAGCTCGAGCCCCGCTCGCTCGGGGCTCGAGCCGCCCGGGGGCCCGGCCCCTCCGACCCCCCCATGGTATAGCCGGACCGACATGAAGGTCGGCCACACGCCCGCGCGCTCCGGGCTCCTCTCCCTCGTCCTGCTGGTCGCCTGCAGCGCCGGCCCTCGGACCGGCGCGGTCGCCCCGCCGGATGGGCCTCGCGGCGCCGCCCCTCCGGCGACGACCTCGCGCCCGGCGACGACGCCGCCGCCGGAGGCGCCGGCGCGCGCCGAGTTCGACCCCGTGCCGCAGGGGATCACCGCGGGCGGGGTGAAGCAGCTCTGCGACGATCACCTGCGCGCCGCCGAGGAGCACCTCGCCGCGATCAGGGCGCTCCGCAGCGCGCCGCCGGAGACGCTGACCTACGCCACGACCCTCGGGCGGTTCGACGACGCCGTGCTCGAGGTGAACAGCGCGGGCGACTTCCCGTACCTGATGGGGGTCGCGCACCCGGACGCGGCCGTGCGCGAGGCCGCAAGGCTCTGCGAGCCGAAGGTCGACAGGTTC
This sequence comes from Sorangium sp. So ce185, assembly GCF_051526825.1. Lineage (NCBI taxonomy): Bacteria > Pseudomonadati > Myxococcota > Polyangiales > Polyangiaceae > Sorangium > Sorangium sp. So ce185. Next base: position 7,441,260 of record NZ_CP150316.1, read on the forward strand.
ACGACCGCGATGTGGCTGGACGCCGATCTCGCCGCCGTCCTCCAGGCGTACGCCCAGACGGGCGAGGCGCGCGAGGCGCTCAAGGGCGAGCGCGCGCGGCTCCTCGCCGATGTCCTCCGCGACTTCCGCCGCAACGGGCTGTCGCTGCCGCCCGACCGGCAGCAGCGCCTCCGCGACGTGAACGAGCAGATCACCCGCATCGGACAGGAGTTCATGGCGAACCTGTCGGCGTCGACCGGGTCGATCGAGATCGCGCCCGCCTCGCTCCAGGGGCTGCCCAAGGAGTACGTGGCGAAGCACCCGCCCAAGGCGAACGGCAAGGTCGAGATCAGCACCGACTACCCCGACTTCTTCCCGTTCGTCACCTACGCGAAGGACCGCAAGGCCGCGCTCGACCTCTACGTCCTGTTCACCAACCGCGGCGGCGAGAAGAACGTGAAGCTGCTCGAGCGCCTGCTCGCGCTCCGCTCCGAGAAGGCGAGGATGCTCGGCTACAAGAGCTGGGCCGACTACGCCATCGAGCCGCGCATGGCCAAGACGAGCGGCGCCGTGCGCGCCTTCCTCGACCAGGTCAAGGCCGCGCTGAAGGAGCCCGCGAAGGCCGAGTTCGCCGAGCTGATGAAGGAGCACGTGCGGCTCGGCGGCAAGCCGACCGACAGGCTCCCCCCCTCCGAGCGCTACTTCCTCGAAGATCGGGTCCGCGCGTCCAAGTACCAGTTCGACTCGCAGGCGCTCTCGGCCTACCTCGAGATCGGCGCGGTCAAGCAAGGGCTCATGGACATCACGGCGCGGATGTACGGGCTCGAGTACAAGGAGGTCCCCGCGAACGCCTGGCACCCCGACGTGACGGCGTACGAGGTGCGCTCCGACGGCAAGGCGATCGGGAGGTTCTACCTCGACCTCTACAGCAGGCCCGACAAGTACAAGCACGCGGCGATGTTCGCCGTGCGGACGGCGAAGCGGCTCGCCGACGGGTCGTGGCAGACCCCCGTCGCGGCGCTGGAGTGCAACTTCCCGAAGCCGGGGGCGCAGCCGGCGCTCATGTCCCACGAGGACGTGGTGACGTTCTTCCACGAGTTCGGGCACGTGCTGCACCACCTCCTCACGCGCTCGGAGCTGGCCTCCTACTCGGGGACCTCGACCGTGCGCGACTTCGTCGAGGCGCCGAGCCAGATGTTCGAGGAGTGGGCGTGGTCCCGCGAGGTGCTCGATCTGTTCGCGAAGCACCACGCGACCGGCGAGCGGATCCCGGACGATCTCTTCCTGGCGATGACCCGCGCGCGGGGCTTCGGCCGAGCGCTCGCGACGCAGCGGCAGCTCACCCTCGCGTCGATCGACCTGGAGCTCCACACCCGCGAGCCAGGGTTCGATACGACCCTGGTCGTGGAGCAGGCGCAGCGCGCGAACGAGTCCTTCGTCTTCGTGAAGGGCACGCACCTGCAGTCGAGCTTCGGGCACCTCATCACCTACGACGCGGGCTATTACGGCTACCAGTGGGCCCTGTCGCTCTCGCGCGACGTGCTCACCCGCTTCAAGCAGGAAGGCCTGCTCAACCCGGCCGTCGCGCGCGCCTTCCGCGACGAGGTGCTCGCCAAGGGGGGCGGCGTCGAGGCAGGCGATCTCGTCGCCCGCTTCCTCGGAAGGCCGCCGAGCCACAACGCTTACCTCGCCTACCTCCAGGGCAAGGAGTGAACGCGCGCCGGCCGAGAGCGGACGCGGGGCTCAGGCAGACTCTGACGCCCGGACCTAAGGCTCGATCGCGACGCCGAGCTCCTCGCGCAGGGCGTGGTAGGCGTCCGAGACGGTGAACGAGAGGAGATCGCCGATCTTCTCCTCCGCCGTGAGCACGCCCGGCGTGTCCCCGCGCGAGAGCGACGACGCCGCGACCGAGAGCTCGCCGGTCAGCAGGTAGCCGACCCGCGCAGCGCACCGCTCCACCGAGCCCACCCAGTGGGCGAGATCCAGCGGCGCGCGGATCTCGTAGAGCTCGAACACCGCGGCCTCCAGCGCGTCCCGCTCGCGCTCCGTCAGCCGCTCGTCGAGCAGCGGCATCAGCGCGAGCACCGCGCCCTCGAGCTCGGCGGGGACAGGCTCCGACGGCCGCGCCACCTTGACCGCCGCGGCGAGGCAGACGCCGAGCTCCTCGAGCGAGGGGAAGTGCAGGAGCAAGCGGTGCGGGCCGACGTGGTAGGCGACGTGGCTGCCCACCAGGAACGCGAGCTCGGCGGCCGTCCGCCCGCGGAGCGCCTCGCCGCCGACCAGGACGCTCGGCTCCTCGACCGTCACCGCCGCGACCGCGATGGGCGCGTCCTTGCGGAGGTAGACCGCCGGCGTGGGGATCGCGAGGCAGCGGCTCGCCCAGGAGAACAGGCGCACCACGCCCGCCGCGTTCCGCTCCGCGTCGGCGCGCGCCGCCGGATCGACGTGCGGGATCTGCTTGTCCCGCGCGCGCTGGGCGAGCCGCGCGCGGACCGCCGCGTCGGCGACCGACGCGAGGACCTCCTCGAGGGCGCGATCGCGATCGGCCGCGCGCAGGAGATCCCAGCTGCCCGGGCTGAGCCCGCGCGCGGGCTGCACGAGGCCCGCGGGCCGGTGCTCCTCGAAGATGAAGCGCTCCCGCGCCTCGGCCGCGCCCAGGTAAACCGCCACGCTCGCCGCGGCCCACGCCTGGTCGACGCGCCTGAGCTTCTGGAAGGTGTCGAACAGGTCGTGAAACACCTGGACGTTGCCCGGATCGAGCACCGCCGCGGCCTGGAGGTGCGCGGCCGCGCGCTCGAGCCGGCCGGCGCCCCGCGCGAGCGACGCGGCGCTGAGCCGCCCCGGGACGTCGTCCGGCCGCTCGACCACCGCGCCCTCGAACGCCTCCAGCGCGGAGCTCGGATCCTCGAGGTGATCGCGGAAGAGCATGCCGAGGCGGCGGCACAGCTCCCAGGTGACGTCGCTCCGGACGCGCGGGTCGGCGATGCGCTGCGCCCGGTCGAGCATACGGCGGTACGCGAGCTCGAGCTCGCCCCACTCCTGCCGCGCCGAGAGGAGGATCGCGGTCAGCGCGAGCGGATCGAGGAACGTGGGGTCGGCGTCCAGCGCGCGCTCGAGCAGCTCGATCCCGTCCTGCTCGCGCGTGACCTCGGTCAAGGTCGCGCGGGCCTCGCCCTGCATCGCGGCGCGCGCGAGCTCCAGGAGCGCGACCGCCCGCTGCCGCGGGTCCGGGAGGAGCTCGGCGTGACAGCGGCGGGCGTCGAGCGACGCCGCGAGATCGCCCGTCGCCTCGTAGAGCCGGCCCAGGCTGCGCAGGACGGCGGCGTCGTCGGTGCGGATCTCCCGCGCCCGCTCGAGGAGCTCCTGCGCTCGCGCCGGATCCCCGGCGACGATCTCCCAGCGCTCGGCGAAGCGCACGAGGAGCCCGAAGCGATCGGCGTCCCCCTCGACGCGCGTGAGCAGCCGCTCCTCCGCGGTGCGCAGCCTCGCGAAGTCCTGCTCGGCGAGGTGGAGCTCGACCAGCGCCTCGAGCGCGGGGCGGTGCTCGGGCGCGAGCGCCAGCGCCTTCTCGAACCCCTCGATCGCCTCGCGGTGCCGCTGCTGGCGCCACCTCGCCTGGGCGATGCGCAGGTGCACCTCCGCGCGCGCGTCCCGCTGCGCGACCCCGACGAGCGCGAGCGCCTTCTTGTACGCCGTGAGCGCCCCGTCGAGGTCCGACGCGGCGGCGAGCGTGTCGCCGGCCGCGAGGTACTGCGCGACCGGGTCGTCCGGCGCGGACGCGGGGGTGGTGGCGGCGCCGCCCGCGGCCTCGATCCGCGCCGCCTCGGCCCTGGCCGGGCGCCGGCCGGGCGCGCCGCCGCGCGGGACGAGCACCGAGAACTCCCCCCGCCCGCTCGCCCGCGCGAAGCACGGGATGGCGCGGGCGAGGCCGGGGTTCCCCTCGACGCGGCGGAAGATCTCCTCGGCGGTGAGGCCTCGATCCGGGTCGGCCTCGTCGAGGTGCTCGACGAAGGCGCGGGTGAGCACCGAGGGCAGATCGGCGTCGAGCGAGCCGATCGGGTGGGCCGCCACGAGGAGCTCGACGCCCGTCACGGGGGACGCCACCGCCTGCTCGGCGGCGGTGACGACGGCGCGCGAGGTCGCCCCGGGGCCGTGGTGGCACTCCAGGACGAAGAGCACCTCGCCGCGCGCGCGATCGCGGAACACCGCGGCCACATCGCCCAGCGCGTCGCCCACGCCGGGGTTCTCGGGGTCGAGGCAGAGGAAGAGCTCCCCGTCCGGCGACAGCGCGACGGCGGTGGAGGCGTAGAACAAAAACAGGGTCGAGGCCTCGTCGCGCGCGGCGTCGTCCGCGTCGACCAGGGTCCGCCGGGTCGCCGTGAGCTCGTCGAACAGCGCGTCGAGCTGCTCCGCGAGGTCCCGCGCGGGATCGATGTCGACCACCCGGAAGCCGGCGTCGTCCAGCGAGAGGCGGGCCCGGATGAGATCCCCGTCCAGCGAGCCGGGCGCCGGCCGCTGGTCGCGGTGCAAGCTGGGCGTGGCGACGATCGCCAAGCGCATCAGGGCGCCCCCTCCTCGTTGCGTACGCGCATGCAGGCGAGCAATCTACCCAGGGCCGCGCCCGAAGCGAAGAAGGTTGCCATCCGGCACGCAACTCCGACGCAGCGCGAGGTCCCCCGTACGAGACATCACTCCGGGAGAGAGCACGCATGAGCAAAGGCAGGGGTCGTTGGTGGACGGAAGCGCCCGGCAGCTCCGGAAGAGCTCGCGCCGCGTCATTCGCGCTCGCGGTCGCCCTCGCGTCGGGCTGCGAGAGCGTGTGCGACGAGGCCGAGGACCACATGGAGGAGTGCGGCTACCAGGGCAGCGGCATGTCCAGCGAGGCGTCGTGCGAGGGCGCCGTCCACTGCGCGTCGGCCTGCGCCGCGGAGGTCCCCTGCGGCGCGTTCGACGGGACGGACGCGGCCGCGTTCGACCGGTACAGGCGCTGCCTCGACGCCTGCTGAGCCGCCGCGGGGCTCAACAGACCGCGCGGACGAGCGCGGCGCCGTCCGGCGGCCGCTCGTCGTCCGGGCCGAGGCACCGCAGCGACAGCTCCTTCCAGGGGGCCAGCCCCTCGCCCCCGAGCGGCTCGAGCCGCACGAGGACGTCCTCGAGCACGCGGCCGTAGCCGTAGACGTCGTCGCGCGGGTCGCTCGGCCGCCCGGCGAGCCGCTCCGGCGAGACGTACCCGGGGCTGCCGCCGGCGGAGGGCGCGCCGCGGGGCCTGGCCAGCCCGAAGTCGCTGAGCACGGGCTCGGCGAGGCTGCGCAGGAGCACGTTGGCCGGCTTGACGTCGGCGTGGACGTAACCGCGCTCGTGGATACGGGCGAGCGCGCGCGCGAGCGGGCGCGCCCACCGCGCGATCGGCGCGAGCGACGCCGCGTCGCCGGCGCGGAGCACGTCCCGCACCGAGCCGCGCGCGATCCACTCCAGCGCGATCCACCCCTCGTCGGGGTCCGCGTCGAACACCCGCACCACGCCGGGCCCGGAGAGCGCCGCGACGAGCCGCACCTCGCGGGTGAGGTGCGCCCGGTCGCCGCCGCGCCCGTGGTAGACCTTGAACCCGACCCGCCGGCCGAGCACCTCGTCCTCGGCCTCGTAGACGGCGCCGGCGCCGCCGCGCGCCACCTCGCGGAGCAGGCGGAACGGGGTCCTGCCCGCCGCGGGCGCGACCACGGTCACGTCCTCCACGCGGGCTACGGCGGGCCGCTCCGCGCCGAGCGCCGCCCGCCAGCGCTGGTGGCGCTCGCGCGCGCCGGGCGCGTCGATCTCCCGGACGAGCACCCGCTCGATCGCGCCGACCGCCCGCGGGAGCTGGCCCAGCGACGCGTAGAGGTCGGCCGCGAGGACGAGCCCCTCGGTCGAGGACACCGGCGGCGCGCGCCCCGCGCCGCCGCGCTCGCGCGCCGCGGCGCCCTCGAGCACGGCGAGCGCGCCCAGCTCGTCGCCCCGGGCCGCGAGCAGATCGGCGCACGCCACCCGGATCGGATCCGGCAGCGGCCGCTCCGCCATCGCGGCGACGAGGTGCGCCACGGCCTCGGCCTCCCGCAGCGTCCCCCGCGCGCGCCGCAGGATCGCGATGACCTCGTCCGTCGAGGGCCCGTCGCGCGCGCCGGAGCTCCGCAGGCGCGCGATCTCGTCGCCGCCGTCCTCGCGCGCAGCGCGCCCGCGCGCCCGCGCGTCCGCCGCCGGGCGCGCCGCCCGCGCCGGGTCCGCCCCGCGCGCGACGTCCGACGCGCCCGACGCGGCGCCCCCGCCCGGCGCCGGCGCGCCGCCGTCCGCAGGGGCGCCGCCGAGCCGCTCCTTGAGCCGCCGCCACAGGCTCACGCCGGCCCGCCCTCCCCGCCGCCGTCGCGCCGCGTCGGCGAGGCCTGGCCGGCGGCGAGCACCCGGAACACCGGCGTCCCCCCGCGCGACGCGGCGATCGCGTCGCCCGCGCAGAGCTCGACGGACGGCGCGAGCTGGTAGTCGCCGAGGAACGGAGGCGGCGCCCCCGGCGGCGTCTTCAGCGCCACGAACGCCGAGGCGCCCGCCGGATCGAGGCGGATCCGCCACGGGCCCACCGGCAGCTCGCCGAGCGGCGCCGTGAAGCGCTCGCCCGCGACGTCCACCACGCAGCCCTGCCCGATCCCGGGGGCGATCGCGCACGGCACCTCCCCGCCGAGCAGGATCTGCACGCCGCGGCCGACGGGCAGCGGCGCCGTGAGCCGCGCGCCGGCCAGCGTCGTGCCGTTGCGCGTCCCGAGATCCTCGACCTCGATTCCGGACGGGCCGCGCCGGATCCGCGCGTGCGTCCTGCTGACGGCGCGGGACGCGACGACGATGGTCGCCTCGCCGCGGCCGATCGTGACCTCGTCGCCGAGCGCGCACCGCACGACGGCGCCGCCGAGCTCGATCGAGAGGACCGGCCCCGACAGGAGCCGCGCCCGGATCGCGCGCAGCGCGTCCGCCACCTGCTCGCCGCCGCGGCCTCCGCCCGCCCACGCCTCGGCGACGGCGATCGCCTCGCGGCGCTCGGCCATCCGGTCGAGATCCGCGATCCTCCGCAGCGTCGCGGCGAGCTCGCGCTGGTCCCGCTCGGCGGTCATCGAGGCGCGGAGCCGCTCCTCCAGCCGGTCGATCGCGCCGGCCGCGGCCAGGACGCGCGTCTCCGACTCGGTGTCGCCGACCAAGGCGTACGCGTCCGCGGCGCGCTCGAGCTCGCCCGCCGCCTCGAGCTCGCGCGCGACCGCCAGCACCTCGCTCCGCATCGCGCTCGCGCCCCGCGCGCGCACGAGGTCGAACGCGAGCAGCGCCTTGCGCCCGAGCGCCGCGCGCTTCAGCTCCGGGCTCTCGGCCGTGCGGAACGCGGACGCGCAGAAGGCGATCCGCTTCTCGACGCTCCGCTCCGCGTCGGCGCGGAGGAGCAGGACCCGGGCCGCGTCGTCCGGCATCCCTGCGTCGAGGTACAGCTCGACCGCCCCCGCGAGATCGCCGGCGAGCTCCCTGGCCTCGGCCGCCCTGCGACGGCTGTCCCCCCGCTTGAGCCCGAACCACTCAAAGAGACTCACGCAGCGCCATCCTCACCAGCATCCGACATCCTACCCTTGAAGCGCGCCGGCCCCAACCGCCAGCGTTGACTCCCTCCCTCGCCGCCCGCAGGATTTGCGCCCTCGATGTCGACCAACCACCGCCTCGGCGAACTGCTCGTCCGCGAAAAGCTCATCAGCCTCCAGCAGCTCCGGCAAGCGCAGGAGGAGCAGCGCAAGACGGGGCAGAACCTCGGCTACGCCCTCGCCAAGCTCGGGTACATCTCCGACGGCGAGATCACGAGCTTCCTCTCGACGCAGTACCGCGTCCCGGCCGTCGCCCTCGACGAGTACGAGATCGACGCGGAGGTCTCGCGCCTCGTGTCGCGGGAGGTCTGCGAGAAGCACAAGATCATCCCGATCTCCCGGTCGGGGACGGCGCTCGTCGTCGCGATGGCCGACCCGACGAACCTGCACGCGATCGACGACATCAAGTTCCTCACGGGCTTCAACGTCGAGCCCGTCGTCGCGTCCGAGACGGGCATCACCGAGGCGATCGAGCGCGCTTACAACGTCGGGCCGTCGTACGACGAGGTGCTGAGCGAGTTCGGGGAGGAGGAGGTCGGCTTCCAGGTCGAGGCCGACGACGTGAACGTCCTCGAGCTGGAGAAGGCCGCCGAGGGCGCGCCCGTGGTCCGGCTCGTCAACGCGATCCTCCTGAACGCCATCAAGAAGGGCGCGAGCGACATCCACGTCGAGCCGTACGAGAAGAAGCTCCGCGTGCGCTACCGCATCGACGGCGTGCTGATGGAGGAGATGCAGCCGCCGATCAAGCTGAAGAACGCGATCGCGAGCCGCCTCAAGATCATGAGCTCGCTCGACATCGCCGAGCGGCGGCTCCCGCAGGACGGCCGCATCAAGCTGAAGATGGGCAGGGGCCGGGAGATGGACTTCCGCGTCTCCGTGCTCCCGACGATCTGGGGCGAGAAGATCGTCCTCCGCCTCCTCGACAAGTCGAACCTGCAGCTCGACATGGCGAAGCTCGGCTTCGACCCGAAGCCGCTCGCCGACTTCAAGTGGGCGATCGGCCAGCCGTGGGGCATGGTCCTCGTCACCGGCCCGACCGGCTCCGGCAAGACGACGACGCTCTACTCGGCGCTCTCGGAGCTCAACCAGATCGGCTCGAACATCAGCACCGCCGAGGATCCGGTCGAGTACAACCTGCACGGCATCAACCAGGTGCAGATGCACGACGAGATCGGGCTGAACTTCGCGATGTCGCTGCGCTCGTTCCTCCGGCAGGACCCGGACATCATCATGGTCGGCGAGATCCGCGACTTCGAGACCGCCGAGATCGCCGTCAAGGCGGCGCTCACCGGACACCTCGTGCTCTCGACGCTGCACACGAACGACGCGCCGTCGACGATCTCGCGCCTCCTCAACATGGGCGTCGAGCCGTTCCTCATCACCGCCAGCGTGAACCTCGTGCTCGCCCAGCGCCTCGCGCGCAAGATCTGCCCCGACTGCCGCGTCCCGCTGCGCGTGGACCCGAAGGTGCTCCTCGACTTCGGCTTCACCGAGCAGCAGGTCGCGCGCGCGGACCTCGTGCGCGGCGCGGGCTGCAAGACGTGCAACGGCTCCGGCTACAAGGGCCGCGTCGCGCTCTACGAGGTCATGCGCTTCACCGACGCGCTGAAGGAGATGGTCCTCCAGGGCGCGTCCACGGCCGAGCTCAAGGCCGCGGCCATCAAGGGCGGGATGCTGACGCTCCGGATGAGCGGGATCGAGAAGGTGCTGGCGGGCGTCACGACGACCGAGGAGGTCGGCCGCGTGACGATGGGGGACTGAGCGCATGACCACGGAGCTCGTCGGACAGCAGGAGGGCCTCAGGTACACGCTCCAGCAGCTCCTCCGCGCGATGGTGGAGAAGGGCGCGAGCGACATGCACATCACGAGCGGCACGCCGCCGCTCCTGCGCATCGACGGCACGGTGGTGCCGCTCAAGCTCCCGCCGCTCATGCCGAGCGACACGAGGCAGCTCTGCTACTCGGTGCTGAGCGAGGAGCAGGTGGCGACGTTCGAGCAGCGGAACGAGCTCGATCTGTCGTTCGGCATGAAGGGGCTCGCCCGCTTCCGCGCGAACATCTACATGCAGCGCGGCGCCGTGGCGGCCGCCTTCCGGCAGATCCCCTTCCGGATCATGAACTTCGACGAGCTGGGCCTGCCGCCGGTCGTGCTCGACATCGCCGCCAAGCCGCGCGGCCTCGTGCTCGTGACGGGCCCGACCGGCTCGGGCAAGACGACCACGCTCGCGAGCATCATCGACAAGATCAACTCCGAGCAGCGCCTCCACATCCTCACGATCGAGGATCCGATCGAGTACCTGCACCCGCACAAGCTCTCGCTCGTGAACCAGCGCGAGATCGGCTCCGACACCGCGTCGTTCAAGGACGCCCTGCGCTACGCCCTGCGCCAGGATCCGGACGTCGTGCTCGTCGGCGAGATGCGCGACCTGGAGACCGTCGAGTCGGCGCTGACGATCGCCGAGACGGGCCACCTCGTGTTCGCCACGCTCCACACGAACTCGGCGATCTCGACGATCAACCGCATCATCGACGTCTTCCCGCCGCACCAGCAGTCGCAGGTGCGGCAGCAGCTGTCGTTCACGCTCGTCGCCGTGATGACCCAGCTCCTCCTGCCGCGCGCGAACGGCCCGGGGCGCGTCATGTCGATGGAGGTCATGATCCCGAACGCCGCGATCCGGAACCTCATCCGCGAGGACAAGCTCCACCAGATCTACTCGCAGATGCAGGTGGGCCAGGCCGGCAGCGGGATGCAGACGATGGCGCAGTCGCTCGTCTCGCTCTACCAGCGCCGGATGATCACGCTGGAGGAGATGTTCGCCGCCGCCGCCGACCCCGACGAGATCCGGGCGATGCTCGAGCCCCGCCAGGCCATGAGCTCGCGGAACAACCTCCCGAAGCAGCCCTGATCGCGGGCCCCTGCCCTTCGGTTCACCCTGCACGCTCGACGCGCCCCGCGGCTCACCGCGCGATCCGCCCCGCGCGCCGCGCCGCCCCGCGCGCCGCGCCCGACCAACGCGCCGGCGCCCCCAAAATCGCGGCAAATTCGGGCCTGTGGAGAGGTACCTCCACACTTTTTTGACATCTACCCAACCGTTCAGTAGGTTCCGCCCGATGCAGGGGCTCACCGAGCGACAACAGCAGGTGCTTCACTATATCCGGCAGTCGATCAGCGAGCGCGGGTACCCGCCGACGCTGCGCGAGATCGGCGCGCATATGGGGATCCGCTCGACGAACGGGGTGAACGATCACCTCCGGGCGCTCGAGCGCAAGGGCTACCTCACCCGCGAGGACATGAAGTCGCGCGCCCTGCGGCCGCGCGACCTCGACGGCGGCGGCTCGAGCGGCGGCGCCGAGCTCCGCGGCGCGCTCGTCGGCGGCGGCAACGACGCCCCTGCGAACGACCAGGAGGACGACCTCGTCGAGATCGCGGTCGTCGGCCGGATCGCCGCGGGCCTGCCGATCCTCGCCGAGGAGCACGTGCTCGACACGGTCCGGATCGAGCGGACGCTCGTGCGCGGCGGGCGCGAGGTGTTCGGCCTGCGCGTCACGGGCGACTCGATGATCGAGGCGGGCATCTTCAGCGGCGACTACATCTTCGTCCGCCGCCAGCTCACCGCGCAGCGCGGCGACATCGTGGTGGCGCTGATCGGCGACGAGGCGACCGTGAAGTACTTCTTCCCCGAGAAGGACTACGTGCGCTTCCAGCCCGCCAACGCGGCGATGGCGCCCATCCTGGTCCGGGCGAGCGACTTCAAGCCCGCGATGCTGCTCGGCGTCGTCGTGGGCGTCTACCGGAAGCTCTAACCTCCTCCTCCTCCTCCTAACCTCCTCCTCCCTTCCCCGAGCCGGTTGACGCGCGCCGAGCGCCCTTGATAGCGTCGCGACCACCGGGCAGACGGCCTAAGGGCCCCGCTCCAGAAAGAACGCGATCGTGACGACGCACGGGCGGCGATTCGGGATTTTGATTTCAGGCGCGGGCATGGTGCTCGCGGCGGCTCTCACGAGCGGCTGCGGCGGCGCCATCTACGCGTTCACCGCGAACTCGGCCTCGAGCAAGCTCGAGACCGCCGAGGCGCTCGGCGCGGCGAAGTACGCGCCGTACGAGTACTACACCGCGCGAGAGCACCTCTGGAAGGCGCGCGAAGAGGCCGCGGCCGCCGACTACGGCGACGCGATCGACTTCGCCGACGTCGCGGAGGAGTACGCGGAGAAGGCGATCACCCTGGCGAAGCAGGCGCACGAGGGCGCGGGTCGATGAGCATTCGGACGAGGCATCGCTCTTCCCGCCGCGCTCGCCGCGCCGGCACCGCCGCCGTCGCGCTGATCGCGGTCTCCGCGCTCTCGTGCGCGCAGGTGCCGGTCATGCGCGGCGACATCGAGGCGCTGACCACCATCGCGAACCAGGCGGAGCGCAACGGCGCGCTCCGCTGCGCGCCGCGCGAGCTGGCAATGGCGAAGTCGCACCTGTCGTTCGCCAAGGTCGAGCTCGATCAGGGCTTCTTCGCGCGCGCCAAGGAGCACCTCGACATCGCGAAGGCGAACACGCACGCCGCGTACGATCTCTCGCCGCCGCAGAAGTGCGCCGAGCGCGGGTTCATCGAGGACGCGCCGCCGCCCGCGCCCGGCGACTGCGACGGCGACGGGCTGCTCGATCCGCAGGACAAGAAGTGCCCCTGCGACGCCGAGACGTGGAACGGCTTCCAGGACGACGACGGCTGCCCGGACGATCCGGACACCGACGGCGACGGCATCACGGACAGCAAGGACAGCTGCGTGCTCCTGCCCGAGGACAAGGACGGCTACCTCGACGAGGACGGCTGCCCCGAGCTCGACAACGATCTCGACACGATCCCCGACCTGAACGACAAGGACAGCACCGGCAAGAACTGCGCGAACGACCCGGAGGATCCGGACGGCTACGAGGACGCCGACGGCTGCCCGGAGCCGGACAACGATCAGGACACCGTGGTCGATCTCGAGGACCAGTGCCCGAACGAGCCGGGCGTGGTCGGCGGCGACAAGCCGGGCTGCCCGAAGAAGCCGAGCCTTGTCATCGTCACCGAGAAGGAGATCAAGATCACGCAGCAGATCCACTTCGAGTTCGACAAGGACAAGATCCGGCCCGAGAGCTTCCCGATCCTCGACGCCGTGGTGGAGGTCCTCCAGCAGAACCCGAAGATCAAGATCGAGATCCAGGGGCATACCGACAACAAGGGCGCCGCGGCGTACAACAAGAAGCTGTCGGATCGGCGCGCGGCCTCGGTGAAGAAGTACCTCGTGGCCAAGGGGATCGACGAGGCGCGGCTGACGTCGAAGGGCTACGGCATGGAGCAGCCGATCGTGCCGAACACGTCCGATCAGAACCGCGCCCTGAACCGGCGCGTGCAGTTCGTCCGCACGGAGAGCGGCGCGCAGTAGCCCAGAGCTGCTGGAGCGCCGCCCGACGTGTCGGGGGTACGTGCGATCTCGACCGCGCCGTCCGGGAGCCCCCGTGGCTCCGACCCTGAAAAGCAAGCGCCCCTCCCCAGCCTATCCTGGAGGTCCGAACCCGTGTTTTTCCGTCGTTCCCGCCGCGCTCGCCTCGCGTTCGCTCTGACTTCGCTGCTCGTCCTCGGCGCGCCGGCGGCGGCCAGCGCCGCCGGTGAGAAGGACGCGGAGGCGATGAAGCTGCACAACCAGGCGATGGACGATGACTATCTCTCTGTCGAGTTCGACAAGGCGGAGAAGAAGCTCCGAGACGCGCTGAAGAAGTGCGAGAGGAACGCCTGCACGAAGCCGGTGATCGGCAAGCTGCACATCGCGCTCGGCACGGTGTACGGCGGCGGCAACAAGCTGGAGCAGGCCAGGGCGGAGTTCGTGCTGGCGCTCCAGGCCGACCCGAAGGCGGCGCTCATCGACGCGCTGACGACGCCCGAGCTGGCCCAGGCGTTCAAGGAGGCGCAGAAGGAGGCGCAGGCCGCCGGGAAGCCGGCGGAGGATGCGTCGGGCGAGGGCGGCAAGCCCGCGAAGGCCGCCGCGGGCGACGTCCCGCACACGCCGGTGGCGGAGCAGGCGGTGAACACGCCGGTGCCCGTCTACATCGAGATCCCGGAGGAGATCGACGCGTCCAAGGCGACGCTGCGGTACAAGCCGTTCGGCTCGCCCAAGTGGAAGTCGGTCGAGATGACGCCCATGGGGAGCGGCTTCGGGGCGGAGATCCCCTGCGAGGATGTCACGACGACCGGCGATGTCCGGTACTTCGTGATCGTGCGGGACGAGGCGGGCGACCCGGTGGGCACGGCCGGCTCGATGCAGGCGCCGCACCGGGTGCCGATCAAGAACGAGATCGACACGGCGCCGTCGCTCCCCGGCCAGGAGCCGCCGCAGCGCTGCGCGGCGAAGGAGGATTGCCCGCCTGGCCTGCCTGGCTGCCCCGAGGTCGGAGGCGAGCGCGGTGACAAGGGCTGGGGCGCGTCCTGCGAGGAGACCGTGGAGTGCCAGTCCGGGCTCGTCTGCCTGAACGGGACGTGCGAGCAAGGGGCCGGGGGCGGCGGGGCCGCTGGGCGCAAGGGCAAGCGCAACGTGTTCGGCCTCTGGGGGGAGCTCGATCTGCTCCTCGTGCGCGGCACGGATTACGTCTGCTCGGGCAGCGACGCCGCGTACGCCTGCTTTTACCCGGGCAGCAACGGCAAGCAGTTCTACGGCGAGCCGGCGGATCTCCCCGGAACGAACGGGGTCAAGGGTGGCCTGAGCCCTGCCGGGGGGCGCGTGATGTTGTCGTACGACCGGCAGCTCTTCGCGGATCTGCCGCTGCTCGTGGGCGCGCGGCTCGGGTTTGCTTTCGGCGGCTCGCCGACCTCCGAGCAGCCGCCGACGCCGTGGGTGGGAGACGACAAGCAAAACCCGCATCTCCAGGCGCTCAGCTTCCTGCCGCTCCACGGGGAGCTCCGCGCCACGTACTTCTTCCTGGGAGATCGGATTGTCGAGAAGGGCGGATTCCGCCCTTACGGGTTCCTGTCGCCCATCGGCCTGGCCCAGGTGAACGCGTCGGTCCCCGTGGATGTGTGCGATCGCCGGAGGGACGACGGTTCGCTGCAGGATGGGAACGCCAGCAACAGGTGCCCGGCGGACACCCGTTTCGTCGAGAACCTCGACGCCTACCAGATCACCGGTCGGAACTTCTCGGCGGCCGGGGCCGGCGTGGTCTACGGCATCACCGAGAACCTCGGTGTGTCCGCCGAGCTGAAGGTCATGCTGATGTGGCCGACGCTCGGGCTCGTCTTGGCTCCCACGATCGGCCCGGTGTTCGCCCTCTAGGGCCTCTCCAGCCAGCTGCCTGCCGAGCTGCCCGGCCCCCAGCGAGGGAGCGCGTCGCGCGGCACGGCGCGGGGGCCCCGCCGAACTCGCCTGGGACATCATCCCTCCGGCGCGAGCGCCGGAGAGATGATGTCCCAGGCTCAAACATCGGCCCATCCCCCGCGCCGTGCCGCGCGACGTGCTCCCTCGCTGGGGGCCTACCGTTCCCGACCTATTCCCGCTCCATCAACGGCGCTTCGCGCCGCACACCGGACGGGGGCTCGTCGAGCCTGGAACCAGGAGCGGACTCAAGCCGCGCGCCGCCATTCCCGCACACGCCGCGACATTCCCGGCACACACACACTCCGCCGTGCCGATCCGACCCTCGCCCCCCTTCTCTATCGCCGTCGCAGCGCGGGGGGCGCCCGCACAGGAGACGGGCCCAGATCGGCGTTTTCGGCGCGCAGGCGCACTCACGTGCGCCGAGCACCGAAAACGTCGAGGTGGGCCCGTATCCGCAGCGGGCGCCCCCCGCGCTAGAGGTCGAAGCGTTCGGTGCCGAGCAGCTGGTAGAGCGCATAGAGCGCCCCGGCATCGTGATGCTCGAAGCGAACGCCCGCGCGGGCCGGCCGCCCCGCCGGCCCACGGCGGATCCAGGCGATCCGGCCGCGGAGGCTCAGCGGATCCCACAGGTTCGGGGTCGTGACCTCGAGCGTCACCGCGGTCTCGGGATCGAGCAGCTCCGACGCGAGCTGAGCCTCGGACAGCTCGATGCCGGCGCCGCCCAGCCCCAAATCGCGGATGCGGACGCCGTGCTCCTCGATCGACTGCCGATCGCGCAGCGTCGCTCCAAGATCGACGCGTCGCCTCGCGTGAGCGCGAAAGTGGTCCCGGACAGCCATCCCGGCGCATTCTCCAGTCAGCGCGAACATATCACGAGCGGCGCGCGCTCACGCGCGGTTCACCAACCCCTGCAGCGCAGGGGCACGGGCGCGAGCGCGCGCGCTCGAACAGCGTGCTCGCCCGGTAGCCCATGGCCGCGTTCGGTAAAGCGGACCGCCACGTGTTAGCCTTTGGGCTTCGCGGCGAACCTTGGGTTAACATGCGGACCACATCCGCAGGAGCGAGTCGCGAAGTAGACCGGAGTTCTACCCTGATGGCCCAGGACACACGCAAAGATCCGCGAGCGAGGGTGCTGCAGATGACCGTGCGCTACAAGAGCGCCACGGTCGACGAGTTCATCGAGCACCACTCGCATGACGTGAGCCGTGGCGGCATCTTCATCAAGACGCCGTCGCCCTTCCCCGCTGGCACGCTGCTCAAGTTCGAGATCCGGCTGCAGGACGAGCAAGCCGTCATCGCCGGCGTCGGCCGCGTCGTATGGAAGCGGGAGCCCGCGCAGGCGAGCGACGCGCACCCGTCCGGCATGGGCGTGAAGTTCATCAAGATCGATGAGAAGTCCAAGGCCGTGATCACCCGGCTCGTCGACGCGCAGCAGGGCGCCGGGTCGGCGTTCGAGGCCGGCATCACCGACCGCGCCGACCTGGGCGACGAGGTGACGGAGCCCGCGGCCGCAGCGGCGGCCGCGCCGCAGGCCGAGCCCGCGGCCGCGAAGGCCGCGCAGGCCGCGCAGGTGAAGCGGGCGTCGACGATGCTGGGGCTCGGCGCGATCGGGGCGACCTCGAAGGGCGACGCCGGCAAGGGGGACGCGAAGAAGGCCGAGCCCGCGGAGGCCGGCAGCTTCTTCCCCAAGACGAACCCCGAGAAGGAGATGCCGCCGCCCGACGAGCGGACGATGATGAAGCAGGCGGCCGAGCTGCTGAAGCAGGCGCTCGCCGAGGCCGGCGGCTCGCTGGACGAGATCGGCGCATCCAAGGAGCCGCTCATCCCCACCCCGCCGAAGAGGGCCGAGCCCGAGCCCGCGCCCGCGCCGAAGGAGGAGCGGGCGAAGCCGCTGGCCGAGCCGGCGGCGGTCCCGGTCGCGGCGGTCGCGCAGCTGGCGAACGAGCGGGAGGCGCGGGACGAGTTCCCCGCGGCCGAGGCGAGGCCCGCCAAGGTCGCCGCGGCGAAGAAGCCGGCGGAGGTGGCGGACAGGACGCCCTCCGAGGAGCTGCACGGCAAGGCCGCGCGCCAGGAAGACAAGGCGGCCGACGACGCGGCCAGGGCAAAGCCTGCGGCAGCCAAGCCGAAGGAGGACAAGGCGGTCGCCGCCAAGGCCGCGACCACCGGCAAGGTCCCGCTCGCGCAGGAAGAAGAGAGCAGCGGCACCGGGCGGCTGCTCACGATCCTGCTGGTCGCGGCTGCGCTCTGCGGCGCGCTCTGGCTCGTGTTCGGGCAGAGCGATCCCAAGCCGGAGCCGGCCGCGCCCGCGCCGACGCCGGCCGCGCCCGCGCCGGAGCAGCCCGCGGCCAAGCCCGCGGCTCCGGAGGAGAAGCCCCAGCCGGCGGAGGTCGCGCCCGCGGCGACGGAGACGGCCGCGCCCCCGGCGGCGACCACCGCGCCCCCGATCGCCCCTGGGTCGTCGGCGGCACCGGAAGCGTCGGCCGCGCCGGCGGCGACCACCGCGCCGACCGTCGAGGCCCCCGCCAAGGCGACCGCGGAGCCCCCGGCCCCCACGACGACGGCCGAACCGGCAGCGCCCAAGGCGACCGCGGAGCCCCCGGCCCCCACGACGACGGCGACGCCGACGCCGCCCAAGCCGACGCCCAGGCCGAGGCCGAAGGCGCCGAAGAACGACGATCCTTACGGTTGAGGGCGAGGCCGTGGGCCATCCGCGGGAGAGGCAGCTGCAATGAGCGGCTCGGGTAGTCAGGTCGGTGAACCGGGTCTGGGTCGCCCGAGGGCGGCCGCCCCCCTGGCCGCGCTCGGCTTGCTGGCGGCCACCGGGCTCGTCTGCGCCGCGGTCGCGCTCCGCAATCCGACGGCCGTGGCGGTGCTGGAGCAGGACCCCAGCGGCTCGGCGCGGAGGCCTGCGCCCACCGCCGCCCCCAGCAGCAGCAACAGCGGTCGCGCCGACGCGCCGTCGCCCGAGCCGGCGTCCGCGCTCGCCCCCGCGGAGCCCGACGCCCCGGCGAAGGCCGAGCCTGCCCGCGCGCAGGCCTCGGAGCTCGAGAAGGCCCAAGCCGAGGGGATCGCGGCGCTCGGCGCGCTCGCGCAGCGGTACCCGGAGGACCCCCCGGTCCTCCGGGCGCTCGCGCTCGCGCAGGGGCGCGACAAGGCGTACGCGGCCGCGGTGGCCACGACGAAGCGGCTGTTCGAGATCGCCCCCGAGGAGACCGGCAACGACGAGGTCAAGCAGCTCCTCCTGAGGATCGCGAACGGCCCCCCGGAGGTCGCGCTCACCGCGCTCGATGTGATGGCCAAGCAGATGGGAAGCCGCGGTCCCGACCTGCTTTACGAGGTGGTGACCGCGCCGAGGTTCGGCGACTGGATCCGGGACAACGCGAGCAAGCAGCTGCTCGACCCCAGCGTGCGGCAGATGGCGTCGCCCGCGCTGCTCATCGCCGACGATCTGCGCCGGCTCACCGGGTGCCCCACCAAGGCGCTGATCGCCAGGGCGCGCGAGGAGGGCGATGTCCGCGCGCTGCATTACATCAAGTCGCTGCTCACCCCGCAGCGCTGCGGCGTCCTGCGGATGCGCAACTGCCTGAAGTGCGGCGCCGTCGCCAAGGATCTGCGCGCGACGGCCAGCGTCATCGAGAAGCGCAAGAAGGCGGCGGCCACCCCGCCCGCGGGGAGCGCCGCGCCCTGATCCGCCCCGTCGAGGTCGGGTGAGCCCCGCCTCGCCGCTGCCACCGCGACGCGGTCCGCGGGCGCCCTCGTCTAGCCCGCGGCAGGGTCGTCGCCGTCGTCCCGCGCGCCTGGCCGCGCTGGCACGCCCCGCGAACAGGAGCCCACGGCGCGGACCGCACCGCGACCGGCGCGGGCATCTCTCGCCTAGCTGCTCCGTCGCCTACCGCTGGCGGCACCGTCGCGCAGGCGACTCGATGCGTTGGACCAGCTCGCGACGGGAACGAATCGGGGTGGGCGCAACAGGATTTGAACCTGTGACTTCGTCCGTGTGAAGGACGCACTCTACCGCTGAGTTATGCGCCCGATGCCAGCCGGTCGTCACCCGGCCGTTTCGGAAAGACGTGGCGCTTTTAACTCAGAGATCGGCGTTCGACAAGAAGAACTCGCTGCCCATGTCGAACTTCTTCGCGGCGCTCGGGAAACCAAGCGCCAGCGGCCCCTCTCGGCGCGCCTCCCGGCGCTGGCCGAGGCTCGGTCGCGCGTCGTCGCGCGCTCTCGCGCGCCTCCGCGCGGGGTGTGGACCAGGCAGGCAACCGCCTCCACGCCCCCAGGGCCGTCACGCCGTGGCGCAAGCAGGGCCGCTGCCGCTGCCCCGATGCTGCGGGCCACGCATCGACCCGCGGTGGGCCGCGCCCCGTCAATCGAGCGTCGCGACCGCGCGCCGGAGCGCGGCGAGGCCCGCTTCGATGTGGTCCTCGTCGCAGGCGTAGGAGAACCGAAGATAGCCGGGCGCGCCGAAGGGGGTGCCGGCGACCGCGGCCACGTGCGCCTGCTCCAGCATCCACGTCGCCACGTCCTCGTCGCTCGCGAGCGTCTTCCCCTGGAAAGAGCGCCCGCACAGCCCCCGCACGTCGGCGAACGCGTAGAAGGCGCCCTCGGGCATCCGGCAGCGCACCCCGGGCACGGCGTTGAGGCCCTCGACCATGAGCGAGCGCCGCCGGGCGAAGGCCGCGCGCATCGCGAACACCGCGTCGCGCGGGCCGTTCAGGGCCGCGACGGCGGCGGCCTGGGACACGGCGGCGGCGTTCGTGGTGCTCTGGCCCTGGACCACGTCGAGCGCCTTCGCGACCTCGATCGGCGCGATGCTCCAGCCGATGCGCCAGCCGGTCATCGCGAAGGTCTTGCTGACCCCGTCGACGACGATCACGCGCGGGGCGAGGTCCTCCGCGAGCGCGGGGAGCGACACGTGCCGGAAGCCGTCGTAGGTGAGGTCGGCGTAGATCTCGTCGACGATGATCCAGCAGTCGTGGCGCCGCAGGACCGAGGCGAGCGGGAGCAGGTGCTCCTCCGCGTACGCCGAGCCGGTCGGGTTCGAGGGCGTGCACAGGACGAGCGCCTTCACCCGCGGCGTCAGCGCGGCCTGGAGCGCGTCCGCCGTGAGGCGGAAGCCCGTCGCCTCGGTGGTCTCGACGACGACCGGCGCGGCGCCGAACAGGCGCACCTGCTCGGGATAGCTCACCCAGTAAGGCGCCGGGATGACGACCTCGTCCCCCGGCTCGAAGAGCGCGGCGGCGAGGTTGAACAGCGCGTGCTTCGCGCCAGCGCTCACGGTGACCTGGCTCGGCAGAGGCCGCCACCCGCGGTGCTGCTCGGTCGCGGCGCAGATCGCCGACTTCAGCTCGGGCGTGCCGGACACGGCCGTGTAGTGCGTGGCGCCGGCGTCGAGCGCCGCCTTCGCCGCGGTGCGGATGTGCTCGGGCGTGTCGAAGTCCGGCTCGCCCACGCCGAAGGCGTAGACCGTGTGCCCCTCGGCGCGGAGGCGCGCGGCCCGCGCCGCCATGGCGAGCGTTGCACTGGGCGCGACGGCCGACAGACGGTCAGCGAGCTTCCTGGGCATCGGGACAAAGAGGAATAAAGGGCGGCCCGGGACGACGCAAGGCGCTAGCCCTCCCGACGATTGCGCCGGCGGCCCGGATGTGCCTCGCGCCGCGCGTGCAGGGCCCGCCTGCGTCCGCGCCTCGAGCGCCCGCGCGCACGTGCAGCGGCCGAATGCAGGCCAGGCGGAGCCGAGCGAGCCGACGCGAGGCAGCGCTGTAAGCCCGACCACGCGCGGTCGGACGCATCGCGTGCGGCGCTACGGAGAGGGTGACGGCGTCGCGCCGCCGACCTGGACTGCGGGCTTCTGCTCGTCCTGCTTGATCGAGTAGCGCACGAGCGCGCGGAGCACGTCGTTGCGCTGCACGTTGCCGAGGAGGCTCTTCATGTCCTCGTAGATCGACGGATCGACCAGGAGGGCCCCGAGCGTCCCCTTGCCCGCCCTCATGTCGTGCACGATCGCCCGCAGGTCGCCGGTCATCGCCGTCACGTTGGCGAGCGCCTCGGCGCCGTCGCCCTTGCCGCCGTACAGCGCGTCGTGCGCGAGGCTGTCGCTCTCGCGGATGCCCTTCAGCGTCATGGCGACCTCGTCCGCGGCGTTCCCGAACTGCTGGATCTGCTTCTGCGGGCCGTCGCCGTAGATGACGTCGTGCGCGAACCCCGGCCCCTCCTTGACGCGCGAGACGACCCCCCTGACCTCGCGCAGCGTGCCCGCGAGCTCCGTGCTCACGCGGTCGAGGCTCGCCAGGGTGCGCGAGATGCGCTCGGCCTCCTCGGGATCGGTCAGGAAGCGGTGCGGGTAGCCCTCGCCCTCGGTCACCTGCTTCATCAGCGTGTTCGCCGAGGCGACCGTCTCGCGGAGATCCTTGTGCAACCGCTCGTCGGCGATGTTCTCCGAGACCTTCTGGATGTTGTCGAGCGTGGCCTCGGCCTTCTCGGCCATCCCGGCCACCTTCCCCATCACGTCGGTCGGGACCTCGCCAGGGATATGGCCGCCCGGCGGCACCGCGTCGGGGCTCTGCCCCTTCGTGAGCTCCAGCATCTTGTCGCCGAGCAGCCCCTTGTTCGCGATCTGGGCGACGCTGTCGGTCTTGACCCGGCCCGCCTCGCTCTCGACGACCTCGAGCTTCACGTAGATCTTCGTGTCCTTCGGGTCGGGGCCGTAGCCGACCTCGGCGACGTGGCCGATGTCGATGCCGCCCATACGGATGGGCGCGCCCGGCTTCAGCCCCTGCACGTCGCTGAAGCTCGTCGAGAACTCGACCGAGGAGTCGAAGAGCCGCCGCTCGTCGCCTATCAGGAAAATGACTACGGCGGAAAGGACGAGGCCCGCCAGCACAAAGAGTCCGACCTTCAGATCGCGCGCTCTGCCCATGCAGAAGGGCATCTTGCGCGATCTTGGGTGGATCGTCACGCCCCGAGAAGCGTTTGGACGTCCTCGTTCACCGGCGCGGTCCCGGTAATGAAATCGGCGACATGCGGATCTTTGGACGCCCGGAACTCCTCGGGCGTGCCGGTCGCGATGACCTCGCCGCGGTAGATCATCGCCATCCGATCCGAGATCGAGAACGCGCTCTTCATGTCGTGTGTCACGACGATGCTGGTCACGTTGAGGGCCTGCTTCAGGCCCTTGATGAGGTGGTTGATGCGCTCGGTGTTGATCGGGTCGAGCCCGGTCGTCGGCTCGTCGTAGAGCAGCACCTCGGGCTGCACCGCGATGGCGCGCGCGAGGCCGACGCGCTTCTTCATGCCGCCGGACAGGTCCCCCGGGCGCATCTGCTCGATGCCGGGCAGGCCGACGAGCGACAGCGCCCAGTTCACCCGCTCGGCGATCTGCGCCTCGGTCATCTCCTTGCGGTAGTGCTCGTGCAGCCCGTAGGCGACGTTCTCGCCGACCGAGATCGAGTCGAACAGGGCGCCCCCCTGGAACAGCATCGCGATGCGCTGGCGCACCCGGGCGATGCGCGCCTCGCTCAGCTTCGTGATCTCTTCACCGTGGAACTGGATAGATCCATCGTCCGCGTCGAGCAGGCGGATGAGCAGCTTGAGCATGACGCTCTTGCCGACGCCCGACCCGCCCATGACGGTGAGCGTCTCGCCCGGGTACACCTCGAGGTTCAGGTCGCGGTAGATGACCTTCGGGCCGAAGGCCTTGCGCACATGCGAGAACCGGATCAGCGGCTCAGCCACGCGCCCACGCTAGCACGCCGCCGAGGCCCGCCGCGAACGCTCAGTCGGCCGCGGCGACGTGTTCGATCCGGATCTCGACGGCGTCCCCGCCGCGCCAGGCGTCACGCCGGAGGCGGCCCACCACGTCGACGCGCCCGCCGGCGAACCGCGCCGCGAGCTCGCCCAGCTCGAACCCGAAGCACGAGATCTCGCGGCGGGCGAAGGTGAGCTCCAGCTTGAGGTGGCCCTTCAGGTTCCTCGCCGAGCGCACGGCCGCGCCCGACAGGAGGACGTGCGCCGCGCGGTTCCCCTCGCCGCACGGCTCGAGCCGCTCGAGATCGCGCGCCACGGCCGCCGGATCGTCGCGATCGTCGAGCCGGGCGTGGGCGGCCGCGAGCGCCGCGGCGGCGGGGAGCTCCTGGTCGCGGAAGGCGTCGCACCACGCCGCCCGGAGCGCCTCGACGCGATCGGCGCGCACCTCGACGCCGGCCGCCGCCTGGTGGCCGCCGAAGCCGATGAGCTCGGCGCGGCAGCGGGTGAGCGCGTCGTGGAGCCGCGCGCCCGCTGGGCCGCGCACCGAGCCGCGCCCCTTGGCGCCCTCGAGGCCGATGACGATCGTGGGCTTGCCGAAGCGGGAGGTGAGCCGGCCCGCGACGATGCCGACCACGCCGGGGTGGAAGCCTTGCCGCGCGATGACGATCGCGGGATCCCGATCGAAGCCGGCGCGCTCGATCTCGGCGAGCGCCGACGCCAGCATCTCGTCCTGGATGGCGCGCCGCTTCATCTGCGCCTGCTCCACCGTGGCGGCGAGCGCGGACGCGGTCACGCCGTCGTGCGCGAGCAGGAGCTCCAGCGAGACGTCGGGGTCGCCGAGCCGACCGGGCGCGTTGAGGCGGGGCGCGATCCGGAAGGCGACGTCCTCCGCCGAGGCGCCGCGCCCGAGATCGAGGTTGGC
Source organism: Sorangium sp. So ce185 (assembly GCF_051526825.1). Classification (NCBI taxonomy): domain Bacteria; kingdom Pseudomonadati; phylum Myxococcota; order Polyangiales; family Polyangiaceae; genus Sorangium; species Sorangium sp. So ce185. The sequence continues at coordinate 7,464,881 of NZ_CP150316.1, forward strand.
GAGTGCCGCGAGCGCCCGCAGCCCGGGCCGGGGGCCGGTCTGGAGCACGGTGAGGCCGGCCCGCACGAGCGCGCGGTTGTCGCCGGTCAGCGGCGCGACGTCGGCGACGGTGCCGATGGCCACGAGGTCGAGGTAGGGGCGGAGGTCGAGCGACGAGCCGAGCTTCTTGCGCACGGCGGCCAGGAGCGAGAGCGCGAGCCCGCAGGACGCGAGCCCCTTGTACGGGAAGCCGCAGTCGGCGCGGTGCGGGTTCAGGAACGCGATCGCCGGGAGCGGCTCGGCCGGCACGAGGTGGTGATCGATGACGACGCAGTCGATGCCGGCCGCGCGCGCGGCGGCCAGCCGCTCGTGATCGCTGGAGCCGCAGTCGCACGTGATGAGCAGCGTGGGGCAGGCGCGAATCACGCGCTCGAGCGCGGGGGCCGAGAGGCCGTAGCTGCCCTCGGCGCGCGTCGCGAGCAGCGGCACGACCTGGCCCGAGAGGGCGCGCAGCGCGCCCGTCATGATGGCGGTCGCGGTGATCCCGTCGCAGTCGTAGTCGCCGAAGACGGCGATCCGCTCGCCGGCGCGCACGGCGCGCGCGATCCGCTCGGCGCTCGCCTCGCGATCGGCCATGGCGTCGGGCGACGTGAGGTGCGAGAGCCGCGGGTCGAGGAAGCGCCGCGTCGCCTCGTCCGGAGCTCGGCCGGCCCGGTGCAGGATGTCCGCCACCGTGATCGACAGACCGAGCTCGCGCGCCATCGCGAGCGCCTCGGGCGACGCCTCGCCCGGATCGGCGATGCGCTCGACGAAGGGCGCGCTGCGGGCCGCGTGCGAGGCGGGGGTCGGCGCCTCGCGCTCGGCGAGCTCCTTCCAGGCCTCCGTGACGGTGCTCGTCATCGCGAGAGCCGGTACACCGGCGCGGCGGAGGCGTCCATGGTCTGGGTCGGGGGCGGCGCGAGCGGCCGCGGCCGCGGCGGGGCGCTCAGACGACCGCGTCGGCGCGCTTCTGCGTGCGGACGCGGTTGACCTTCCTGCGCTTGCCGGCGGCCGAGCCGAAGAACCGGCGATCGATCCACTCGGTGAGCGGCGCCGCGACGTAGATGGAGGAGTACGTGCCGACGACGATGCCGACGACCAGCGTGAACGCGAAGTCCCGGATGACGCCCGTGCCGTAGAAGAGGAACATGACGAGCGACAGGAACGTCGTCGCCGACACGAGGATGGTGCGGCCGAGCATCTCGGAGAGCGAGAAGTTGATGACGGCGGCGAAGCTCATGTCGCGGTGCTTCCCCAGGTTCTCGCGGATCCGGTCGTAGACGACGACCGTGTCCGTGATCGAGTAGCCGACGATCGTGAGCAGCGCGGCGACGGTGGAGAGGGTGATCTCGCGTTGCGTGATCACCATGGCGCCGAGCGCGATGCCGACGTCGTGGATGAGGGCGAGGATGCCGCCGGGCGCGAACCGGATGTCGAACCGGAACGCGATGTACGCCATGATGAAGAAGATCGTGATGAGGACGCTCTTGATGGCCGCGTCGCGCAGCTGGGCGCCGGCCTTCGGCCCGATCCACTCCACACGGAGCGCCTGGTCGGGCACCTTGTCCGCGCCGAGGTGCTGCCGGAGGCCGTCCATCAGCTGGTCGCCCTTCGACTTCAGGTAGAGCTCGACCTTGTGGTCGCGCTCGCTCACGATGTGCGGGTTGTTCGCGCCGGGCCTGATCTCGACGCCCTCGATGCCATCGAGCTGCTTCTTGATCCCCTCCAGGTCGGGGGCGACCTCGTAGCGGGTGGAGATCTTGTCGCCGCCAGGGCTGAACTTGACCTCGGTGGCGCGCACCGCCTCGGGGCAGCGGTCCTCGGGGACGGAGCCGCCCTCGGGCGCCAGGCACATGTGCTCGCGCACCGCCCCCTTCTGCTGCTCCGAGAGCGCCGAGACCTCGTGGACCCGGATGAGGTAGCGGTGCGGGTTGGCCTGGTCCGCGACGGATACGACGTCCGGGGAGTCGAAGCCCGACTTCGTGACGGCCTCGCGCACCTCGGCGCTCGAGACCGGAGCCTTGAAGGCGACCTCGACCTCGGTGCCCCCCTTGAAATCGGTCCCGAGCGTCGGCCCCGGCACGATGAACGAGATGATCGACAGGATGAGCAAGATCCCGCTGAGCCCGATGAAGAGCCAGCGCTTGCTCATGAAGTCGAACTGACGGCCAGGCTTGATGAGTTCCATCGTCGTGTCTCAACCATCGGAGAACCGCTCGCGCGTTCTCCCTCAAAGGCCGGAGATCCGCTCCAGCGGCCCCGTTCTCAGCCGAGCGAGAGCGTCTTGATCTTCCGTCCGCGGACGGCCCAGTCGAACATCAGGCGGGTGCATACGACCCCGGTGAACAGGCTGATCGCGATGCCGACGATCAGCGTGATCGCGAAGCCCTTGATGGGGCCGGTGCCGTACTGCGCGAGGATGAGCCCCGAGATCAGCGTGGTCACGTGGCCGTCGAGGATGGCGCTGAACGCCTTGTCGTAGCCGACGTCGACCGCGGCGCGCGGGCTCTTGCCCGCCCGGAGCTCCTCCCGGATGCGCTCGTTGATCAGCACGTTGGCGTCGACCGCGATGCCCATCGTGAGCACGAGGCCGGCGATGCCGGGCAGCGTCATCGACGCGCCGAACATCGCGAGGACGGCGATCTGCAGGATGAGGTTGAAGATGACCGCGATGTCCGCGATGAGCCCGGCGCGGCTGTAGATGATCACCATGAACACGACCACGAGCACACCGCTCGCGATCGCGCCCTTCATGCTCTGCTGGATCGCGTCCTTGCCCAGCGACGGGCCGATGCGCTGCTCGTTCGACGGGGAGATCGGGGCCGGCAGCGCGCCCGACCGGAGCACCAGCTCGAGCTTGCGCGCGTCCTGGAGCTGCTGGTCGGGGTTCTGCGAGCCCATCGTGATCTGCGCGCGGCCGCCGCCGATCTTCGTCTGGATGACCGGCGCGCTCTCGACCTTCTCGTCGAGGATGATGGCGAACCGCCGCTTGACGTTCCTGCCCGTGATGTCCTCGAACCGGTCGGCGCCGGTCGGGGTGAACTCCATCGACACGTACCAGCCGCCGAGGCCGCCCTCGCTCTGATCCGGGAGCGCCTGCGCGTCGCGCACCATGTCGCCCGTGATCTCGGCCTTGCTGAAGAGGAAGTACGTCCGCCAGCCGATCTCCTCGATGACGTCCTTCTCCTCGTTGTACTCGAACAGCTTGCCGTAGCCGACCTCGTTGTCCGGCGGGACCTGGAGCGTCCCGACCCACTCGCGCAGCCGCTTGAGCGTGTCGCGCATCTCCTCGTGCTCGGCGCGCACCATCCGGGCGAAATGGACCGGCTTGGTCTTCCCGGGGCCGACCGGCGCGTTCTCGATCGAGAACGTCAGCCCCTTCGGGAGATCCTCCTCCTTGGCGCTCTTCGCGATCGGCTCGAAGAAGTCCTGGTCGTCGTCGACCATCTTGAACTCGAGCCGCGCCGTCTGGCTGATGATCTCGCGGATCGTGTTGAAGGAGGCCTCGTCGTCGCCGGGGACCTCGATGATGACGTCCTCGTCGCGCGTCGAGACGCTCGCCTCCTTGAGGCCGAGGCCGTCGACGCGGCGGAGCACCGTCTCCTTGGCCTGCGACACCGCGCGCTCGCGGATGCTGCTCGAGACCTCGTCTCGGATCCGGAACCTCACGACCTTGCGGTCCGCCGAGCGCTGGAGCTGCAGCTCCCCGAGGAACTTCGCGAGGAACGCGTCGTTGATCTTCTCGGAGTCCGCCGGGTCGTCGAAGGTGATGGCGATCGTGTCGGTGTGCTCGCGCGACTTCTCGATGCGGAGCTTCGTCTGGAGCTTCTGCATCTCCTCGATCGTCGGCGGCTTGTCGCCCTCGTGGAACCCGAACGCCGTCGCGAGCGCCGCGCGCAGGTCGTCGTAGTACCGGTCGCGCTTGTCGCTGATCGCCTCGTCGACGTCGACCGTGTAGACGAGCCGGAGGCCGCCCTTCAGGTCGAGCCCGCGCACCAGCCGGAACGGGACGTTCGAGGTCAGGAAGCGGCTGAACCCGAGCTCCCCGCGCCTCGCCTGGGTCTCCTGCTCGGACACCTCCTCCGACGAGAGGCCGGTGTGGTCCGGCCGGCCGAACCGCTCGTCGTGGTAGGTCGGGTAGATGCAGAGGGCCGAGCCGAGCGCGAGGAACAGCACGAAGCCCGTCTTCACCCGCCACGCGAAATCGATCCACGGCCCGGCGCAGAACAGCGCCCACGGCACCATCAGGCCGAACACCGCGAGGGCCCAGAACACCTGGTAGTGCGCCGCGACGGCGGCCGCGCCGGCGGCGAGCGCCGCCCAGACGAAGACGCTGCGCCGCGGGCGGCTGAGCCACGCGCCGATGAGGCACAGGCCGGCGACGCCGGCGAACCCGTACTGAAAGATGTTTAGGAGCATGGAGTGTGGCGCCGCGGGGGGCGGTAAAGAGCTTCCTGTTGGGCCGAGCGCCGGCCTACGACTTCTTGTCCTTCGCCGCGTCGGCGACCTTGGCGTCCGCCGCCGCGACCTCGCCCGGGTCCTGGCCCTGGATCGCGCTCTTCAGGATCTGCACGTTCACGCCGGGGGCGATCTCCAGCTTGACCCGGGGCGAGTTCGGGTTGATGTCGGTGATTTTGCCGATGAGCCCGGACTGGGTGACCACCCGATCGCCCACCTTGAGGTTCGACTCGAGCTGCTTCTGCTTCTTGTTCTGGCTCCGCGTCATCACGAAGATGAGCAGCAGCGGCAGCGCCAGGATGAGGAACGAGAAGGCCCCTCCGCCGAACGGCGCGGGCGGCGCCTCCTGCCCCCCAGAGGGCGGCGGCGATTGACCTTCGACCGGCGCCGCGGGCGCGTTGCCCGCGCGCCCGGGGGCGGCGTTCGGCTGGAACCAGTTTGAGCTTGCCAAGGTGACGCGTGTCTCCGGGCCCCGACGGGCTCGCCCGCAAATTGCGGGCCTCTCCCAACCCCCCGGGGCCCGCCTCCATACCCAGGATCCAAGGGTCGCGCAAGGAGCTAGGCGGGCAGCCTCACCCGGATGCGACGGGAATACAGCCTTACGGCCGTTTCCGGATCCGCCCCACCCGGCCGTCCGGGCCCGCGCCGCGGCCGCCCGCCCCCGCGGCGTCAGCCGTCGCTGCCGAACACCATGTGCCGGCGGGCCCGCTCGCCGCTCGCGATCTCCGCCAGCGACAGGCGCACGTCGCGCTCGGTGATCGTGCCGTCGATCGTCGCGAACGTCGCGGAGATGATCGGCGGGATGCGCCCGACGCCGGGGAAGCCGGGGGCCCACGTGAGCGCGTCCGCGAACGCGGCCTTGACCAGGGCGGCGACGGGCCCGTGCGGCGCGAGGGGCACGTCGAGCGGCTCGAGCACCACGACGGCCCTGGCGCGGCCGAGCGTCTTCACCACCTCGGCGCCGTAGAACGGCCGCAGCGCGCGCACGCCGACGAGGCCGACGCGCCGGCCCTGCGCGCGCAGGCTGCGCACGACCTCGCGGGCCGCGGGGAACGCGCAGCCCACGACGACCATGATCTCCTCGGCGTCGGCGGTGTCGACGCGCTCGATCGCGCCGAGCGGCCTGCCGGTCAGCTCGCAGAGCTCCCGCATCGCGCTGGCGAGCGCGAACGGCACGCGCGCGCAGAAGCCCCGCTCGGCCCGCTTCCGGACGACGCCGCGCCCCTGCGGGCGAGGGCCCCCGTCGCCGTCGCTCTCGCCCGGCGCCGCGTCGGTGAAGGTCGGCGCGCTCCGCTCCGAGCCGAGGAAGCGGGCGGCGAGATCGCGCGCCGCGCCGAGGGCGGACACGTCCGACGGCAGCGCGTCGACGAGGTGCAGGAACGGCGTCTCGCTGTCCTCGGCGGCGCGCCGCGCCACGAGCGCCACGTCGGCCGCCTCCTGGCTGCTCCAGGTGACGAGCACCCCCGCGCCGACGTCGAGCGCCGGCGCGAGCTCGTCGCGCCCCACGGCGGGCCCGCCGCGCCGCTCGATGACGTGCACCGTCACCGGCGTGCGCACCGCCGCCGCCTCGCCGAGCGCGGCCAGGGCCCCGACGAGCTCGTGGGCGCCGAGCACCACGCTCGCGCGCTGTCCGGCGCGCGAGCGCGCCGCGGCGCCGCGGATCGCCTCGGCGGCGGACGCGGCGCGCTCGATCGGCAGATCGCCGGGCACGGCCGCGTGCGCGGCGAAGAGCGCGCTCCCCGCGGCCACCTCGACATGTGCGATCACCGCCGCCGGATCCGGCGGCGCGCCCAGACCGTCAGGCACTGCCATCCAGCCGTTCGTCGCCCGAGCCGCACGCGAGGTCAAGCGCGAGCGCGATCGGATTCCGCGCAGCGACCGGGCAGAAGCGGCGCCGCGATCGCGATCATCCATGCCTGGACGTAACTCCGAGAAACGACGCTTTCGCCCCGAGGTAATGCTCCTGTCGCACGCGGCTCTGCGGTGGTCGCGCGGTCGGACGCCGTCACCAAGCTCAGCCGCAGGCGGCGTCGCGCTCGTGTCCGATGCAGACGGACGACCCGCCCGCGGCTCGGGCGGGTCGCCTGGCGCGCTGGCCTGCCAGCGCGCCGACGAACCAGGGCGCTGGTCTGCCAGCGCGCCGACGAACCAGGGCGCTGGTCTGCCAGCGAGCCGACGAGCTAGGGCGCTCGTCTGCCAGCGAGCCGACGAGCTAGGGCGCTGGCCTGCCGGCGCGCCGACGAGCCACGGCGCTGGCCTGCCAACGCGCCGACGCGGATACCCGCGCGGGAAGCACCTGCGCGCGATGGACGCCGGGCCCTCGCGCCGCAGAAAAAAGCGAACCCGAAAAATTGATCGCTTGACGGACTCTCCGGCCCTTGATAGGAGGCGCTCTCCGTTTCGTCGGCGTCACGCCGAGCGAGCGGGACATAGGCGCGTAGCTCAGTGGTAGAGCACTACCTTGACACGGTAGGGGTCGCCGGTTCGAAACCGGCCGCGCCTACAAATCAGCAGGAGACCTAGCCTGCGAGGTTTCATGGCCCTCGATCAGACAGCCCAGGCCGCCTCGGCGGCCCGCACCACGGTGCGCGAGGCTCTCGCCGACGAACTCGCCAAGGACCGCACCGTCATCGGCGCCCGCGTCAACGGGCGCCTCCTCGATCTTCAGACCCCCTTCCTTCGCGACAGCGCGACCCGGATCGAGCCCGTCCGGACGAGCGATCCGGACGGCCTTCGCATCATCCGGCACTCGACGGCGCACATCATGGCCGACGCCGTGCAGCGCCTCTTCCCGGGGACGAAGGTCACGATCGGCCCCGCCATCGAGGCGGGCTTCTACTACGACTTCGACAAGCCGACCGGCCCCTTCACCGACGAGGATCTCGCCAAGATCGAGGCGAAGATGCGCGAGATCATCGCCGCCGGCCGCCCGTTCCGGCGCGACGTGGTGAACCGCGAGGCGGCGCACGAGCTCTTCGCCCAGATGGGCGAGACGTACAAGCGCGAGCTCATCGACGCGATCCCGCCGGGCGAGGAGGTCTCGCTCTACCGGCACAGCGACGGCGAGCGCGAGTGGGTCGACCTCTGCGAGGGCCCGCACGTGCCGGACGCCTCGCTGCTCCAGGCCGTCAAGCTGGTGAGCGTGGCCGGCGCCTACTGGCGCGGCGACGAGCGCAACCCGATGCTCCAGCGCATCTACGGCACGGCGTTCCCGAGCCAGGCGGCGCTCGACGAGCACCTGAAGCTCCTCGCGGAGGCCAAGGAGCGCGACCACCGGAAGCTCGGGAAAGAGCTCGAGCTCTTCATGTTCCACGAGTACGCGCCGGCCATGCCGTTCCTCCTGCCGCGCGGCGCGCACGTGTACAACTCGCTCGTCCAGTACATGCGCGACCTCTACGTCGACTACGGGTACGACGAGGTCATCACGCCGCAGATCTTCGACAAGCGGCTGTTCGACACGAGCGGGCACCTGCCGAACTACCGCGAGAACATGTACCTGCCCGTCACGGCGGAGCACCTCGACGCGGCGCGGCTCGCGCTGCGGCTCGGGGTCTCTCCCGGCGAGGCGGACGCGGCGGTCTACAAGGACGCGGACAAGAAGCGCGACGCCGCGGTCCTGGAGCAGCTCGCCGAGCTCGAGCGGCTCGCCCAGAAGCCGATGAACTGCCCGAGCCACTGCCTCATCTTCGGCCAGCGGCGGCGCAGCTACCGCGAGCTGCCGTGGCGGCTCGCCGACTTCGGCCGGCTCCACCGGTACGAGCGCGGCGGCGTCGTCCATGGGCTCGCCCGGGTGCGGAGCTTCTGCCAGGACGACGCCCACATCTTCTGCGCCCCGGAGCAGATGCACGGCGAGATCCAGGCGTTCCTGCGCCTCCTGCTCGAGGTGTACGCCGCCTTCCGGTTCGCCAAGATCGACATCAAGCTCGCGACCCGGCCCAAGAAGCGCATCGGCACCGACGCGCAGTGGGACGCCGCGGAGGGCGCGCTCGCGGACGCCCTGAAGCAGGCCGGCCTCCCCTTCGAGATCGCGCCCGAGGAAGGCGCGTTCTACGGCCCGAAGCTCGAGTTCCACGTCCTCGACGCCCTGCGGCGGAGCTGGCAGCTCGGCACGATCCAGGTGGACTACGCGCTGCCCGATCGTTTCGAGCTCGAGTACACCGGCGCCGACGGCGGCGTGCACCGCCCCGTGATGTTGCACCGGGCGATCCTCGGCTCGCTCGAGCGGTTCTTCTCGGTGTACCTGGAGCACGTCGGCGGGGCCTTCCCGGCCTGGCTGGCCCCGGAGCAGGCGATCATCGTCACGGTCAGCGAGAAGCAGGCCGCCTACGCGCAAGAGGTGGTGGCGCACCTCCGTGGCCGCGGGCTCCGCGCCCGGGCCGACCTCAGCTCCGACAAGCTCGGCGCCAAGATCCGGGCGGCGCGGCTGACGCGCGTCCCGTACGTGGTCGTGGTCGGCGACAAGGAGGCCGAGGGCCGCAAGGTCGCCCCCCGGTCGCGCGATCTCAACAAGGACCTCGGGGCGATGCCGCTCGAGGAGTTCGCCGACCGGCTCGCCGCGGAGTCGAAGCCCCCCCGCCTGGCTGCGAGCGCCCCCAGTTCGTGATCCGTCGTTCCGGCCGGCCCCTCTCGCCGGCAGGCCTTCCCCTACCCCCGTCGAGCCCGGCAGACCAGGGCTCCCGAGCGCCCCTGGGCCGCGGCGGCCGCTGTGCTTGCTGCCGTTGCCTGCGGCGCGGAGTCAGGCGACATTGGCATGGTGATGGTCGCCGCGACCACACTCGGTCGCGAAGCGGCGGTCCGTCGCTTTCGGAAGCACAGAACACAAGGAGGCAGCGAAATATCACATGGCGATGAGACGCTTCGACCCTCGGCAGGCCCAGCGGGGGCCGCAGATCCGCATCAACCAGCGCATCCGCGTCCCGGAGATCCGCGTCATCGGCGATGATGGCGAGATGCTCGGCATCATGCAGACCCACGAGGCGCTGCGCCGGGCTCAGGAGAAGGGGCTCGACCTCGTCGAGGTCAACCCGAAGGCGGATCCTCCGGTTTGCAAGATCCTCGACTTCGGCAAGTACAAGTACGACGAGAAGAAGAAGGCCCGCGAGGCGAAGCGCAAGCAGAGTGTGGTGGAGATCAAGGAGATCAAGCTCCGTCCCAAGACGGACGATCACGATCTCGAGTTCAAGACCAGGGCTGCGCACCGGTTCCTCGGCGCAGGTCACAAGGTGAAGTTCACGGTGCGCTTCCGCGGCCGCGAGATCACGCACCCGGAGAAGGCGCAGGAGCAGCTCGACTGGATCGTCCAGCACTGCGAGGAGATCGCGAACGTCGAGGTGCGCCCGATGATGGAGCAGCGCACGATGACGCTGATGATGGCGCCCAAGCCCGCCATCCTGCAGAAGGTGGCCCAGGCCCGCGCCGCCGCGGAGAAGGCCCGCCAGAAGGCGATCCAGGAAGGGCGCGCCGCTCCGACCGGGGCCGACGCCGAGGAAGAGGAGATCGAGAAGCTCGAGAGGCAGCTCGAAGAGCAGGACGACGACGAGGACGACGAGGGCGAGGGCGGGAACGAGTAGCCCCGTCCGGAGAGCGCGCGCCTCAGGACGACGGCCGCGCCTCTTCCGGGGCGCGCATCGCGTCGCGCCCTCTGCGATGCGGGCTCGTGCGCGGCGCGCTCCCCCGCATCGCGGAGGGCGCTGAGCGCGAGCCGGACCGCCGCGGGCGCGGCGAGGGGCACGCGCGCCGCCGGGTCAGTGCGGGATCAGGCCGCCGAGCCACGCCCCGGCGGCGAGGACCGCGAGCGCGGCGACGAGCAGCACGGCCTTCACGGCGCCGGCCCCCGTCTTCATCGGACGGAGCTCCGCCTCCAGGTCGTGCGGCGCGAACGGGGCGAGCGGCGCGGGCGGGGCTACCGGCGCCAGCGCGGGCGGCGCAGGGCGCGGCGGGGCCGGCGCCGCCTGCGGGGAGGCCAGCGTCGGCTCGGCCCGCCGCTCGAGCGGCGGAGGCGGGGGCGGCGCGAGCGGCGGGCGCGCGGGCTGGGGCGGCGCGAGCGGCGGCTCCGCGGGCCTCGCCTGCGGGTACGCCAGCAGCTTCGCAGGCGAGATGCCCGCGTCGGTCTCCTCGAGCGCGGCGAGGTTGCCCTCCTCGACCGAGACCTCGGCGAGCGACCGCCGCATGAGGTCCTCGCCGGGCGCCGAGACCTTGATCTCGTCGGCCCATTTGCCGATGTCCTCGAAGGCCGAGATCTTGAGCGGCTCGCTCGGCCGAGCGGCGCTCGGCGCCGCCTTGTCGTCCGGGAGCGACGTGAACTCGAGCAGCGTCTCCTCGATCAGCCTGTCGATGAACGACGCCTTGTCCGAAGCGGGGGCGCGCTTCTTCAGCGCCATGGCGCTGCGGACGTGCTCGGCGATGTCGTACGCGCTGACCGGCCGGCCGAACTTGTACAGGAAGTTCGTGAGATCCCGGCCGAACTCGCGCGCGGAGCCGTAGCGATCGCCGGGCTCGCGGGCCAGCGAGCGGGCGATGATGCGATCGAGCTCGGGGGGCACCGCCCTGTTGATCTCGGAGAGCAGCGGGATCTGCGCCTGCTGCACGAGCTTGACGGTCTGGTAGTCGGTCTCGCCGAGGAAGAGCCGCTTGCCCGAGAGCATCTCCCAGAGGATGGCGCCCACCGCGAAGATGTCGGTGCGGTGATCGACCTCGAGGCCCTGCGCGGCCTCGGGCGAGAGGTAGCTGAACTTGCCCTTGATGATCCCCGCCTCGCTCTTCTCGAGCTGGCTCGTCGCCTTGGCGAGGCCGAAGTCGACGATCTTCACCTCGCCGTACTTGGTGATGAGCACGTTCGGGGGCGACATGTCCCGGTGCACGATCTTGAGCGGGTGCCCGTCGGCCGCCCGGAGCTCGTGGGCGTACGTGAGCCCCTCGCAGAGCTTGGCCGTGATGAACACGGCGGACTCGACCGGGAGGGTGCGCCCGGCCTTGCGCATCGACTCGAGGACGGCCTTCAGGTCGGCGCCGTCCACGTACTCCATCACGATGAAGTAGGCGTTGTCGCCGACCCCGATGTCGAACACCTGCGCGACATTGGAGTGCGAGAGGTGCGCGGACAGCCGCGCCTCGTCGAGGAACATCGCGATGAAGCGCTTCTTCTCGCTCAGGTGCGGGAGCACGCGCTTGATCGCGACCTGCTTCTTGAACCCCTCGATCCCCGCGCTCTCGGCGAGGAAGACCTCGGCCATGCCGCCCGAAGCGAGCCGCTCGACGACCCGGTAGCGCTGCTGCTGGTGGGCTTCCGTCATGCTCCGCCTAGTACATCACGTCCCACGCTGCGCGCGGAAACAACCGGCTCGTCTCTCCACGCCGCGCCATGCCACGCCGCGCGCGGCGCGCCGTGTGACGAGCGCGTTTCAGGCCTCCGGGCGCGAGCTCCCGCGGAGCGCGGCGCGGCCGGGCTCGGCGAGCAGCGCCGCGTCAGCCCGTGAGCGCGCTCCGCGCGAACGGGCGAGGCTGAGGTGTGAGCGGCACCGCCACCGCGCGCGCGCGGCTCCGCGGCGCGACCGCCGCGCGCAGCCGCGGCGTCAGATCGAGCTGCTCGGCGGCGCGCTTCCGGCGATCGTCGAGCTCCGCGGCGAGCATCTCCTTCACCATGTCGAGGAGCTCGGCGAACCCCGAGAGGCGCATCCCGACGTCGTTCGTCCAGAGGATGACCTCGAGCTCGCCGTCCGGCGACCTCGCCTCCGGGTCCCAGGCGAAGACCGTCTCGGCCGCCGCGTCGATGCCGAACGGGACGAGCGCGCTGCGCGCGCTGTACCGGCCGCGCAAGCTCGACGGCGCGACGTCGCGCTCGCCGGCGCGGCGCGCCTCCTCGCCCTCGCACAGCTCGAGCACCATCCGCCCGACGTCCATGTACGAGCCGCGCGCGAGCGCGCGCACCCCGAGCAAGCTGGCGCCGGCGAACAGCTGCGGCCAGCCGTCGTGCCGCGCGAGCAGCTCGCGGTAGCTCGGCGGCAGCGGCATGCCGAGGCGGCGCTCGACGCCGGCGATCGCCGCCTCGGGCGCCCCGGCCGGCGGCGCGATCGGCATTCCCCGCCGCGGGTCCATCCGCGCGAGCTCCAGCTTGAGCGCGCGGATGCGGTGCATCGACTCGAGCCACTCCATGCGCGCGACCCTACGCGCGCGGCGCCGGGAGGAGCAAAAAACGCGCGACGCCCGGCGCCTCCGCCCCGGCCCCGATCTCGGAACACGCGCGCTTGACATGCATTTGCGTCGGCGGCACGGTGCTTGCGTGGCCGGCTTGGGCTCCTGGGCATCGCTGCGCACCGCCTTTGTGATGGCGGGCGCCACGTTCGTGTTCGTGTCGCTCGCGACCGCGTGCCTCGACTACGCGGGCGAGGAGCTGTTCGACCAGTGCGACACCCCGGCGGCGCCGCTGCCCGGCTCGGGCTCTGGCTCGGGCGCGACCGTCAGCACCGTCAGCGCTGGCGCGGCCGGCGCGGACGCGCCGGACTGCGGCGCGCCGACGCACGCGCCGGGATCGGGCTCCGGCTCGGGCTCGTGAGCGAGGAGCGGCGCGACCTCGCCGCGCTCGCCGCGCTCACCGCCGCCGCGCTCGCCTCGCGCCTCTGGTTCCGCATCGACCACGACGAGGACATCGACGCGCTCCGGTTCGCGCTCGGCGTCGAGCGGTTCGACGTGGCCTCGCTGCGCCCGCACGCGCCGTACTACCCCGTGTTCATCGCCGCGGCGAAGGGGCTCGCGCTGCTCGGCGCCGCGCCGCGCGCCGCGCTCGCCCTCGTCAGCGCCGCGTCGGGCGCGGCCGCGGTCGCCTTCACCGCCCTGCTGGCGCGCGAGGTCGCCGGGCGGCGCGCCGCGGCGTTCGCCGGCGTCCTCGCCCTCGCCTCGCCGTTCTTGTGGCTGTCGTCCGAGAAGCTCCTCAGCGACATGGCCGGCGCCGCGGAGACGACCGCGGCGCTCTGGCTCTGCGCCCGCGGCCAGCGCCTCCGCCGCGCGGCGGAGGACGCGGAGGCCGGGAGCGCCGCGCGCGAGGCGAGCGCCGCGCGCGCGCGCACGGCGGCGCTCGTGCTGCTCGGCGTCGGGCTCGGCGTGCGGCTCTCGTACTTCCCGTTCGCGCTCGCCTGCCTCGCCGTCATCGCCCGCAGCGAGGGCGGCCGCCTCGCGTGGCTCGCGCGCGGCCGCGACCTCGCGACCGGCGCGCTCGCGTGGCTCGTGCCGCTCGTGCTGATCGCGACGCCGCGCGACCTCGTCGCGACGACGTGGGTGCAGGGGCTCGGGCACTTCACCCGCTGGGGCGGGACGGCGATCACCGTCTCGTCGCCGGCCGATCGGCTCCACGGCGTCGTCTGGGGGATCTGGGCCAACGGCCTCGGCGGCGCGTGGCCGGACGCCCCCGCGGCGCGCTGGCTTGGCGCGCCGATCCTGCTCGCGCTCCTCGCCGCGGCCGCGCTCCGCGCCGCGCCGCTCCGGCGGGCCGCGCGCGCGGCGCGGGACCAGCCCGAGCTGTTCGCCTCGGCGCTCGCCTACTTCGTCTGGGCGCTCCTCGGACAGAACATCGCCTTCAAGCCGCGTCACTGGCTGCCGCTCGTCCCGCTCCTGATCGTCGCCTTGGCCGCCGGCGCGGCGGCGCTCTCGCCCGCGTTCCGGCCGGCGGGCGCGGCGCGCGGCCGCGCGCTCCGCTCGGCCGCGCCCGCCGCCCTCGTCACGACCCTCGCCGCGCAGTGGCTCGCCGACGCGATCGCCCTCGCGCGCCAGCACCAGGCGCCCTCGCCCGCGGCCGCGATCGTGGGCTTCCTCCGCGACGCCGGCGCCGAGCAGCGCCCCGTGCTCACGCGCGACCTCGACCGGATGATCCAGGAGGGCGCGCCCGGCCGGCGGCCGGTGCGCGTCCGCGGCGATGACGAGCTCGTCCGCGCCGTCGAGCAGGCTGGCCCGGGCGGCGCGCTGATCACGAGCGAGGCGCTCTCGCCCGCGGCGCGCGACGCGCTCGCCGGCCGCGGCTACGCGATCTCGATCCGCTTCGCGCGCCCGCGCTCGCGCTACGTCGACGCGCTCTGGAGCGACCTCGCCCTGCTCGAGGCGCTGCCGGCCGGATCTCCGGCGGGCCGAGCGCCCCCGCGCTCGCCGCGCGGCGCGCCGGCCGGCTGAAAACGAGGTTGACCTCCGTTTTCAAGGGCGCGAAGACTCCCGCCCTGCCGAGCGCCTCGCGGGGCTCCCGGTCCTCGTCATGAAAGCGATCTCGTCCCTGTGGCCTCGCTCTGCGGGCGTCGTCCTCAGCGCGCTGCTGCCCCTCGCCGCCGCCGCGCAGCCCGCGCCCGCGCCCGCGCCCGCCGCGCAACCCGCGCCCGCCGCGCAACCCGCGCCCGCCGCGCAGCCCGCCCAGCCCGCGCCCGCCGCCCAACCCGCGCCCGCGCAGCCCGCACCCGCCGCCCAGCCCGCGCCGGACGGCCCGGTCCTCGACCTCCCGCCCGAGCACGCCGGGCCGCCGCCGGAGCCCCCGAAGCCCGCCGTCGGCCTCGGCGCCGGGCAGGCGCCGGAGCACGAGCTCGTCCGCGGCCTGACCGAGCAGCGGTTCCGGAGCGCCGGCGCGAGCGCGACGAGCACCTCGATCGGCGGCTACGGCGAGGTGCACGTCCGCGGCACCACGACCGGCCGCGAGGACGAGCGCGCGTGGGTCGCCGACATCCCCCGGCTCGTGCTCTTCGTCGCGCACGAGTTCACGACCGACATCCGGTCCTACGTCGAGCTCGAGGTGGAGCACTCGCTCTCCTGCGCGAGCTGCCCCGGCGCCGCGGAGCTGGAGCAGGCCTACCTCGAGTGGAACGCCGCCGGCCGCGCGCTCGGGCTGCGCGCTGGCCTCGTGCTCGTCCCGATGGGGATCATCAACCAGTGGCACGAGCCCCCGGTGTTCCACGGCGTGGTCCGGCCGAAGGTGGAGACCGTCGTCATCCCCTCGACGTGGCGCGAGATCGCCGTCGGCGCCTTCGGGCAGCCGCTCGACTGGCTGCGCTTCGAGGCCTACGCGATGACCGGCCTCGATCCGCTCGGCTTCCGCGCGGGCGGCCTCGCCGGCGGCCGGCAGAACGGCGGGCTCGCCCGCGCCAACGCGTGGGCCGGCGTCGCGCGCGTCGAGGCCGAGCCGCTGCTCGGCGTCGTCGCCGGCGCGTCGGTGTACGCGAGCGACGCCGGCCCGAACGGCGACGGCAAGTTCTTCCTCCGCGACGGCACCCCGGTCGATCTCTCGGTCCCGGTCCTCGGCTGGTCGCTCGACGCGCGCTGGCGCAGGAGCGGCCTGGAGACCCGGATCCTGTTCGCCCAGTGGCACCTGCCCGAGGCGCGCGCCCTCATGGTCTCGTTCAACCAGAGCGGCGCGCCGAACTTCATCGATCCCACGAGCCCTGTCGCCACCCGCATCCGCGGCGGCTACGTCGAGGCCGCCTACGACGTGCTCCGCCCGCTCGGCGTGGGCCACGAGCTCCTGCCGTTCGCGCGCCTCGAGGCGTACGACACGCAGTCCGCGGTGCCCGAGGGCTACGCCGAGAACGCCTCGTACGGCGTCCGCGAGCTCACGCTCGGGGCCTCGTACCGGCCGACCCAGGGGCTCGTGCTCAAGGCCGACTACCAGCTGCGCGACCGCACCCTCGGGTTCGACCAGACGCAGCTCAACTTCGGGCTCGGCTTCATGTACTGAGCGCGCCGGCCGAGAGCACCGCCATGTCACTCCGCCCAGACCGCGCGGGGCCCGAGCGCCTCGTCGTCGGCGCCGGCATCTCCGGCCTCTACGCTGCCCTGCTGCTCGCGCGGGCCGGCCGGCGCGTGCGCCTCCTCGAGCGCGCGGCGCGCCCCGGCGGCCTCGCCGGCGCCGAGCTGTTCCGCGGGCTGCCGTGCGACCTCGGCTCGCACCGGCTCCACCCCGCCGCCCTCGAGCAGCCGCTCTTCCGGGAGGTGCACGCGCGCTCCCCGTTCCTGTCGCGCCCGCGCCGCGGCGTGCTCGTGCTCGGCGAGCGGCACGTCCCCTACCCCCCGAGCGTCCCGTCGATGCTGCGCGCGCTCGGCCTCCGCGCCGGCGCCGCGATGGGCCTCGGCTTCGTCGCGCAGCGCGGCCGCCGCGCCGCCTTCGCCCGCTGGGAGCACGACCGCGCGATCGCCGGCGAGGACGTCGGCTTCGAGCGGTTCGTGCGCGAGCGCGTCGGCGCCGCGGCCTACGCGTCGTTCTACCGGCCCTACGCCGAGAAGGTCTGGGGCATCCCGCCGTCCGAGCTGTCCCAGACCGTCGCGAAGAAGCGGATCAGCACCACCAGCCCGCTCGCGCTGTTCCGGGGGCTCGCCCGCGGCCGCGGCGCCGCGGCCGCGGACCTCGCGCGGTTCGTCTACCCGCCGGCCGGCATCTCGTCGCTCATCGCGTACCTCGAGGCCCGGCTCGCGGAGGCCGGCGTCCGGGCCGAGTGCGGCGCCGCCCTCGACGCGGCCGGGGTGGCCGCGGCCGCCGGCGCGGCGCCGGTCCTGTTCGCGGGCGACCTCGCGGATCTCGTGCCCGACGCGCGCCTCGAGCACCGCGGCCTGTACCTCGTCTACCTCGCCTACCCGCGCGCGCGGCTCGGCGCGCCCGAGACGTACTACTGCCCCGACCCGCGCTTCTGGTTCGGCCGCGTCTCCGAGCTGCAGAACTACGCGCCCGATCTCCGCCGCCCGGGCGAGACGGTGCTGTGCGTGGAGATCCCGGAGGGCGCCTGGGGCCGCGGGCGCGACTTCGCCTCGGGCCGGCCGCTCGCGGCGCTGCTCGACCAGCTCGTCCGCGCGGGGATCGCCCCGCGCGGGGTGGCGCCGATCGAGGCCCGGCAGCGCTTCGTGCCCAGCGTCTACCCGCTCTACCGGCGCGGCTGGCTCCAGGACTGGCGCGCGGCGATGCGCCGCGCCGCCGCGCTCGGCGCGCTCCCCTTCGGGCGGCAGGCGCTCTTCCTGCACTGCAACCTGGACCACTGCGCCGCGATCGCGGCCGACGCGGTGGCCCACGTCGAGGCCGGCCGCAGCCCGGAGGCGTGGGTGCTGAGCGCCGAGCGCTACCTCGACGTGCAGGTGCGCGACTGAGGCACGCGCGCCGCGGGATCCAGCGGATCCCGCGGCCCAACGCTGTTGACTTTGACTTTCACGAATGACAGTTTCCTCGGAGTCTTGATGCGTTCTTCCGGCCTCCGCACCGCCCACTTCGCCGCCGCCACGGCCCTCGCGTTCGCGCTGGCGGCGCTCCCCGCGCACGGCGCGACGTACTGGACGGTCCCTGCCGTCCTGAAGAGCTTCTTCGCGAGCTCGAAGAAGGTCGGTTACCGCAAGGTCGTCCTCGGCGACGCCGAGGCGCAGGAGATCGGCAAGAAGCTCGGGGCGCCGGTCAAGCGCGAGTGGGTGATCTACGTCGCGGAGTCGGACGGCAAGACCGACGGCTATGCGATCAAGGACGAAGAGAAGGGGATGCACGAGCCGATCGACTTCGCCGTGAAGTTCTCGACGGCCGGCGCGGTGGAGCGGATCGAGATCCTCGAGTACCGCGAGGCGTACGGCGACGAGGTCCGCGGCGACCGCTTCCGCGCCCAGTTCCAGGGCAAGACGGCGAGCGACCCGATCACGGCGGGCAAGGACATCGACATCGTGTCGGGCGCGTCGATCTCGTCGCGCTCCGTCGCGCTCGGCGTGAAGCGCGACGCCCTCGTCCTCCAGCTCGCGCTCAAGCGCGGCGCCCTGTGAGGGATTTCACCGCGGCGGCGGGGCGGCTGCGGTCGCTCTCGCTCGGCGCGAAGCTCCTGTACACGGCGTTCGCGGTCGCCTCGATCGTCGGGCTGCTCGTGTCGTGGCGCCTCTACGGGGCGATGGTGCAGGACGCGGGCGCCGCCGCGTACTACGCGGGCGCGCCGGCCTCCGCGCCGCCGCCCGCGCCGACGCAGGCGCCCGCCGCGGCCGACGGGCCGGCGCTCGAGCTCGGCCCGGAGCTCGAGCTCCCCGCCGCGACGGAGCCGCCGCGGGTCCTGGTCGAGCAGATCTCCGAGCGGAAGCTGCTGGAGGTGACGCATTTCCACCTCTTCTCGGTGCCCGTCTACGTCTTGATCCTCGCGCACCTCTGGCTGCTCGCGCGGCTGCCGGCGTGGCTGCACACCGGGGGCGTGGCGGCGGCCGTCGTCACGAGCGGGCTGCACATCGCGGCGCCGTGGCTCATCCGGAGCGCGCCCGGCGCCGCGGCGCTGATGCCGATCTCGGGCGTGGCCATGCTGCTGTCGCTCGGCGCCATGGCGGTCGTCTCGACCGTGGACATGTGGCTGCCGAGGCGATCGCGGCGGGGCGAGGCGGCGCCGCTCGACGACGCGCGGTAAGGCGGCGTCTCACGCCGCCGGCGACGCGGCCCGACGCTCGGGCATGACGGTGTCCCAGGGATCCTTCGTGAGCCGGTGAGTGTACGTCGTCGACACGGGTGTTCTCCCCCTTGCCTCGTTGCACCCTGTCCGGCGGAAGCGGGATCGCCACGCTCATCCCATCTCCGCCCGTAGAGCGCGCCCCACCGCCGAGCCGCGGGCGGCGGAGCGCGCCGCCGAGTCCGTTCCTTCCATGAAACAGAGTGTTGCGAGAGGAACGCAGAGCGGCGCCGCGGCTCGACAGCGCTCGCTCTCGAACGGTTCGGCGGGGGCCTGAGCCGGAGGGCGCCAGTTCAGGAGTACCCGGCGGACGGTAGTGCTCAAATTTGCCCGGAGAGAGTTCACATGAAGGCGGGAAGGCAGGAAGATCATTGATCTTTTCTTCCCGCCTTCCCGCCTTCATGTTCAATCTTGAGCACTGCCCGGCGGACAGAGGAGCTCCAGGCCGGGCGCTGCCCGGCGCGCTGCGGCCGTCGGACAGAGCCGGTACGGGGGAGCTCACCACCTCTGTACCGCTTCACCGGTGTCGAGGTTGGGGCGTTGGCTCAGGACCCCTGCCGAACCCACTCCAAGGTGGAAACACCGCTCGCGGGGTGTCAACGCCCCCGCGCCGCCTCAGCGCCGGATCGCGCTCCGCTTCAGCCACCGGGACGTGAGCGACCAGGCGAGATCGAGCACGTCCTTGCTCTCGAACGGCTTGCTCAGCAGCCGGAGCTCGGGCCGCTTCAGGCGCCGGATCACGTCGTGCCACGAGTAGTCCGAGTACGCGCTGCAGATCACGGCCTCGATGTCCGGACACTCGGCCCAGATCCGCTCGATCGTCTCGATGCCGTCCCAGCCCGGCGGCATCCGCATGTCCACGAACATCAGCGCATAGGGGCGGCCGACCCGCTGCATCCGTCGGACCCTCTCCAGCCCCTCCTGGCCCTGGCAGGCGCCGTCCACCTGGAACGTGCTCCTCGGGACCGCCGCCGGCGCCCCGAAGATCGCCGCGTCGAGGGCGTCGAGGTCCGCCGATGTCCCCACATCCGGGCACAGGAGCTTCTGAAAATCGCGGTGGATCGCGGGGTTGTCGT
Organism: Sorangium sp. So ce185; assembly: GCF_051526825.1. Classification (NCBI taxonomy): domain Bacteria; kingdom Pseudomonadati; phylum Myxococcota; order Polyangiales; family Polyangiaceae; genus Sorangium; species Sorangium sp. So ce185. The sequence goes on from NZ_CP150316.1 coordinate 7,484,838, forward strand.
CGATGACGAGGACCCTCCGGACCTCGTTCCCGCGCGCGGAGTCAGGCCCCGTCCACGCCGCGGGCGGCGGCTGCGTCAGGAAGCGCGGCGGACCTCCTTGGCTCATCGTCGCGAGCGTGTGACCGAGGAGCTTGCCGTGATGACTCGTCATTGAAAAGGTCCACCTCTGCTCGATGCGAGCCAGTCCATCCCAGCGTACGTTCGAGGAGCAGGCGAGCAGCAGACAGCGTGTCTACGAGATCGGCCCTGCTGGCCGGGTGCGTGAGGACGAGCGAGCAGCGAGGCCCCCGCCGACAACCGACCGAATCGCTCTTGCCCCGCTCGCCGCCGGAGAAGCGGCCCCGCCAGGACAAGGCTGCCCCCTCGACGCGTTCGCCCCGGGTGAGTCGAGGAGCCCTTTCCGTTGCGGAAACTCCTTAGTAAAGAAATTTGTCAATTCGTGCAAGCCGGTTTCGTGCACGACATCTTGCTCGCCCGGGGCCGCTGTGCAGTGCGCCTGCCTCGGAGCACAGACAACGGAACGAGAGAGAACGGCGCAGCCAAGCGCGGAGAATGCTCCGACCTGGACGGACAATCGATCTCGGTCGCGGTTAAAAAAGGAGAGGGCGAGATGAGCCGGCCGCCTCGCGAGGGCCGGCGGCGGAGGAGCGCGGCGGGATGCCGGCCGTCGCTTCTCTGCCGTCGGTTGCTGTCGGTTGCCGTCGGTTGGCGTCGGCGCCGCGCGCCGCGCGCCGGGTGCGGCGTCAGGGCTACGCGTCGCGCTCGGGGATGAGCCAGAGCACCCCGAGCGGCGGGAGCGTCAGCTCGATCGACTGCGGAAACCCGTGGCAGGGGATGTCCTCGACCTCGACGCGGCCCATGTTGCCCACGCCGCTGCCGCCGTACTCGGTGGCGTCGGTGTTGAGCACCTCCAGGTAGGCGCCGCGGCGCGGGACGCCGATGCGGTACGGGCGGCGCGGGACCGGCGTGAAGTTGCCGATGAACACGACGTGCAGGCCCGACGGCGACATCTGGTCTCCCGCGCCGTCCCCGTAGCGGATGAACGAGATCACGGTCTGCAGGTTGTCGGTGCAGTCGATCCAGCGGAAGCCGTGGTGCTCGTCGTCGAGCTCGTACATCGCCGGATACTTCTTGTAGAGCGCGTTGATGTCGGTCACAAGCCGCTTGAGCCCGGCGTGGGCGGGCACCGCGAGCAGGCCCCAGTCGAGCTCCGTCTTCTCGCTCCACTCGGCGAACTGGCCGATCTCGCCGCCCATGAAGAGCAGCTTCTTGCCCGGGTGCGCCCACATGTAGCCGTAGAGCGCGCGCAGGTTCGCGAGCATCTGCCAGTAGTCGCCCGGCATCTTCGAGAGCAGCGACCGCTTGAGGTGGACGACCTCGTCGTGGCTCAGCGGCAGGAGGAACTTCTCCGAGAAGGCGTAGATGAGCCCGAACGTGAGCTGGTGGTAGTGGAACGCGCGGTGGACCGGCTCGTGCTTGAAGAAGTCGAGCGTGTCGTGCATCCACCCCATGTTCCACTTGAAGTCGAAGCCGAGCCCGCCGACGTACGTCGCGTGCGTCACCGACGGCCAGGCGGTGGACTCCTCCGCGCACAGGATCGCGCCCGGGAAGCGCTCGTGCACCCGGTTCGACAGCTCCCGGATGAAGTCGATCGCCTCGATGTTCTCGCGCCCGCCGTACCGGTTCGGCACCCAGTCGCCGCCCTGCGCGGCGTAGTCGAGGTAGAGCATCGACGCGACCGCGTCGACGCGCAGGCCGTCGATGTGGAACTCGTCGAGCCAGTAAAGGGCGTTGGCGACGAGGAAGTTCCGCACCTCGTGCCGGCCGTAGTTGAAGATGTACGTGTTCCACTCGCGGTGCTCGCCGAGGCGCGGGTCGAGGTGCTCGTAGAGCGCCGTGCCGTCGAACCGGCCGAGCGCCCACGCGTCCTTCGGGAAGTGCGCCGGGGTCCAGTCGAGGATCACGCCGATGCCCTTCTGGTGGCACCGGTCGACGAAGTAGCGGAAGTCGTCGGGATCGCCGTAGCGGCTGGTCGGGGCGTAGTAGCCCGCCACCTGGTAGCCCCACGAGCCGTCGAACGGGTGCTCCATGATCGGCATGAGCTCGATGTGCGTGAAGCCGAGCTCGGCCACGTAGTCGACGAGGTGGTCGGCGAGCTCGCGGTAGGTCATCCAGCGCATCCCGTGCTCGTACGGCGGGCCGTCCTCGTGCACGCGCCGCCAGGAGCCGGGGTGGACCTCGTAGATGGCGATCGGCTTCTTGCGTGAGTCGAGCTGGCCGCGCGTCCGCATCCACTCGCCGTCCTGGAACGCGTAGCGGCTCGTCGTGACCCGCGAGGCGGTCGCCGGCCGGAGCTCCATCGCCTGGCCGAGCGGGTCGCTCTTCACGGTGATGTGCCCCTCCGGGGTCTTGATCTCGTACTTGTAGAGCGCGCCGTCGCCGACGCCGGGGATGAAGAGCTCCCAGAAGCCCTCGCCCATCCGGCGCATCGGGTGCCGGCGGCCGTCCCAGTGGTTGAAGTCGCCGACGACGCTCACGCGGCGCGCGTTCGGCGCCCAGACCGCGAACGACGTCCCGGAGACGCCGTCCACCTCGCGCACGTGCGCGCCGAGGACGCGGTAGAGCTCCCAGTGCCTCCCCTCCGCGAGGAGATGGCGGTCGACGTCGCCGAGCGTGGGCGGCATGCCGTACGGATCGCGCTCGACCGAGGCGTTGCCGTCCGGGTAGCGCAGCTCGATCCGGTAGAGGAAGCGGCCGTCCTTCGGGTAGGAGACGCCGGGGAAGCGCGCCTCGAAGAGGCCCGCGGGGTGGATGCGCTCCGTGGGCTGCTTCGGGAGCGAGGGGTCGTCCGGGAGCACCGCGATCTCGGTGGCGTCCGGGCGAAAGACGCGGACCACCAGGTCGTCTTCGTCCTCGTGCGCGCCGAGCACGTGGTGCGGATCCGGGTGCTCCACAGCCGCGATGAGATCGACTTCTCGTTGTTCCAACATGTCGGGGTCCGCCTATACCGGCTCCTCTCGCCGACGTCATGCCGAGAGTCCGCCCGAGACGAGAGCCAGGGTCGCCCCGACGAACGCCCGAGCCAAAAGCCAGGGCTCGCCCTACATGCTGCGCGGCTCTCGCCGTCCGGCCTGCCCCTGGCGCAACCACGGTGTGCTCACCATTTGTCCGCGGCGCAACAGCGGGCGCCGCGGAGGGCGGCGCGCGCGCGCTCTCACCGGGAATCGGCGGGAATCGTCGGGAAATTGAGCAAATGCTCATTTGCTGTACCTTCGCTGGGAGGGTACGGTCCGGGCGCGAGCAGCGGGCCACGGGGGCCATCCGGCGGGTTGCGCGGGGCTCGACAGGTGGAGGGATCGAACATGGGTCAGGTGGTGAGCGAACGCTCGATCGGGGGCAACGGCAGCGGTCCTGGCATGAACGGGCACGGGGGCGCGACGATCCGCAGCTACGCGCCCGCGACCGGGGAGCTCCTCGGGGAGGCGCCGAACACGAGCGCCGAGGAGGTGCGGGCCGCGGTGGCCAGGGCGCGGCGCGCGCAGGAGGCCTGGGGCGCGCTGCCGGTCGAGGAGCGCTGCCAGCGCGTCCTCCGCTTCCGCGACGCCATCGTCGACCGGACCGACGAGATCGTCGATCTGCTCTCGCGCGAGTGCGGCAAGCCGCGCCACGAGGCGCTCCTGCACGAGGTGCTGGTCGCGGCCGACATGGCGACGTACTTCGCCGAGATCGCGCCGAAGGCGCTCGAGCCGCGCGAGATCAAGCTCCACCTCTTCAAGCACCGGCGCAGCTTCGTCCACTACGCCCCGCGCGGCGTGATCGGGGTGATCTCGCCGTGGAACTTCCCGTTCCAGCTGGCGCTGCGCGACGTGCTCGCGGCGGTGGTGACGGGCAACGCGGCGGTGCTGAAGCCGAGCGAGGTGACGCCGCTCATCGCGCTCAAGCAGAAGGAGATCTGGGACGGCGCGGGCATGCCGGAGGATCTCTTCCAGGTGGTGACCGGCTACGGGCCGACCGGCGCGGCGCTCATCGACAGCGGCATCCAGATGCTCGTGTTCACGGGCAGCGTCGGCACGGGCAAGCGGGTGGCGGCCGCGTGCGGGGAGCGCCTCATCCCGTGCGTGATGGAGCTCGGCGGCAAGGCGCCGCTCATCGCGTGCGCCGACGCGGACATCGAGCGCACGGCGCAGGCGATCGTCTTCGGCGGCTTCGCGAACGCGGGGCAGGTCTGCGTGGCGGTGGAGCGGGTCTACGCGCACCGCGAGATCCACGACCGGCTGCTCGAGCGCACGGTCGAGATCACGAGGGGGCTGAACCAGGGCGATCCGGGCAAGGAGTTCGTCGACGTCGGCGCGATCATCTTCGGGCCGCAGATCGAGGTGGCCGAGCGGCTCATCAAGGACGCGGTCGAGAAGGGCGCGAGCGTGAGGGCGGGCGGCAAGCGCGCGCCGGGGCAGGGCCAGTTCTTCGAGCCGACGATCCTCGCCGGCTGCGATCACGGGATGAACGTGATGAGCGAGGAGATCTTCGGGCCGGTGGTGCCGTTCATGCAGGTCGCGACCGAGGAGGAGGCGATCCGGCTGGCGAACGAGTCGCACCTCGGCCTGAACGCGTACGTCTTCTCGGAGGACACGGATCACGCCCGCCGGCTCGCCGAGCGCCTGCAGGCCGGCAGCGTGCTGGTGAACGACGTGCTCATGAACGGCGCGCTCCCGGACGCGCCGTTCGGCGGCGTCAAGCAGAGCGGCTTCGGCCGGGTGATGGGCGAGGACGGGCTCCGGCAGATGTGCGACGTGAAGCACATCAACGCGGACCGCGTCGCGCTCGGGTCGAAGGACCCGACGTGGTTCCCCTACACCGAGTCGTCGTACGGCTGGTTCAAGCGCGGCATGCGCGCGCTCTACTCGAGCGGCAGCCTGCTCCGGCGGATCGGGGAGCTGTTCTAGGGCGGGGACGCGGGCGCCGGCTCTTGCGCCGCGCCCGCGTCGTGCCTTCCGACCGCGGCCAGGTGCCAGGCAGGACGGCCGCCGGGCGGGGACGGCGGCCGTTTGGCGACCTGCCAGACGGCGCCCCTTGCTCCCCTGCCCCCTTCCGATCCACGCTGCAGGCATGCCTCGCCCCGACGTCTCGCCGAGCGACCCCATCCTTGCGGCCCTCGACCGCGCGCCGCGTGTGCAGAGGCTCACGCCGGAGCAGCGCGCCGAGCTCGAGCAAGACCTCGCCGACATCGCGGCGGGCCGAGCGCGCCTCGTCCCCCACGAGGATCTGCCGCGGGCCCTGGAGGAGCTGGCTCGCGGGCGGGACGGATGAGCTTCCGCGTCGTCTGGAACTTCCCCGCCCTGGCGACGTTTTACAGCCTGCCGATGCACTCTGCCTTCATGATCGACCGGGCGGTCGTTCGCTTCGCAGAGACGGGTGAGGGCGAGCTCGCATGGGAGGCGCCCCACTACCTCCTCAGCGCGGGCTTCCACGACGCGGTGCTCGCGATCGATCGCGAAGCGCGGACGATCACCGTGCTCCGCATCTATCGCGTCCGCTGAGCGCTACTTAGCGCGACAAACGAGTTTAAACCGCTCGAGAAAGCAGAAACTCGAGCCGCCAAGGACGCCAGGAACGGCGAGAAGAGGACAAGACCTTCTCGTCTTGGGCGCCTTGGCGGTTCATCTCTCGGTCGATCACGCGATCGGATCTCGGGCGCCATCACGGTCGTAGCGGAGTCGGGCAAAGAGCTCAAGGTGCGCGCAGGGGATGGATTCCTCGAGATCGTCGACTCCTGGCATCACGCGCCGAACGACGGCGACGAGCCAGCAGTGATTGTGACCGTCTATGTCGGTTCGCCGGGAGCGCCGCTCACCGTCGAAAGGTAAGCGAGTGGCGAGCACGCCGTCGGCCGGGGCAGCGACGCGTGCGAGGGCGTCGAGAGCTCGCGCGCGATGGGCCGTCACACCGGCGGCCGCCGGCGCAGGGCCGGTGAGGTCCCCGGCAGGCGACAGAGAAAATAGAAGGATGGGTGACGGAGGACAAACGGATCGAACCAGATTACCACGCGATCTCGGCGCCCCTCGCCACTCCCGGGCCGCCTCCGCCCGGCTGCCGGGGCCCGCTCCCGCCGGAGGACGCGGCCTGGCCCTCCGGTTCCTTCGCGGTACTCTGGATGGAACATGAACGCGGCAGCGTCGGCGCGAGGACACGACGACGAAGAGGGTAAAGTCGACGCACAGTTCCGCCTGCTCGCCGAGATGCTCCCTCAGATGGTCTGGGCCGCTCGCGGCGACGGAGCATGGGATTACGTCAACGAGCAATGGCGCACGTACACCGCGCTGACGGCGGAGCAGCTGACGCGCGCGGGCTTCGCCGCCGCGGTCCATCCGGACGACGCGGCCCGCAGCGCGGCGGCGTGGCGCGCCGCGGTCGAGCGCGGCGCGCCGTTCGCCGAGGAGCTCCGCTTGCGGCGCCACGACGGCGCATACCGCTGGTTCCTCGCCCGAGGAGAGCCCGTCAGGGACCGCACCGGCCGGGTAGTCCGCTGGCTCGGGACGTCCACCGACGTCGACGAGCGCAGGCGCGCCGAGGCGGGGGCGCCGCGGCAGGTCGACGACGAGCTGCGCTGGAAGGCGGCCCTCCTCGACATGGCGCGCATCCGGAACATCGCCGATCACGCGCCCGTGGTGATCTGGGTCACGGCCCCTGACGGCTCGTGCATTTACGCCAACCCGCGGTGGCGCGAGCTCACAGGCCAGCCCGAGGCGACCACCCTCGGCTTCGGCTGGCTCGCGACGGTGCACCCCTCGGACCACGAGACGGCGGCGGAGACGTTCCGGCGGTCCACCGCGCGCCGCGAGGCCTTCAGGATGGATTACCGGTTCCGCCGCAGCGACGGCGCGTACCGCTGGTGCATCGACGCGGCCCATCCGTGGATCGGGCCGGACGGCGAGCTCCTCGGCTACGTCGGCTCGGTCATCGACATCACCGAGAGGAAGGAGGCGGAGCTGCTCCTGCGCGAGAGCGAGGAGCGGTTCCGCCGCGCCGTGATGGCGACGCCGTTCCCCATCATGATCCACGCCGACGACGGCGAGGTCATCAGCCTGAACCGCGCGTGGACGGAGATGAGCGGGTATGCCCGCGATCAGATCCCCACCCTCGCGGCGTGGATCGAGCGGGCGTACGGGGCGCAGAAAGGCGACGTGAGCGATCTGATCCAGTCCCTCTACGATGCCGACGGCGGCGCGGCCGAGCGCGAGCTCCCGATCACCACGGCGAGCGGCGAGCAGCGAATCTGGGCGTTCAGCGCCGCGCCGCTGGGGAAGGACGCGGCCGGCCGGCGGCTCGCCATCAGCATTGCCCACGACGTCACCGAGCGGAGGCACGTCGACGAGGCGCTCCGCGAGAGCGAGGCGCGCTTCAGGCAGCTCGCCGACGCGATGCCGCAGATCGTCTGGACGGCGAAGCCGGACGGCAGCATCGATTACTACAACCGTCGATGGTTCGAGCTCGCCGGCGCGGAGCAGTCGGAGGTGGCCGGCGATACCTGGACATCGTTCCTGCACGAGGATGATCGCCAGCGGGTCCTCGACACCTGGTCTCGCTCGGTGGCGACCGGCACTCCCTACGAGATCGAGCACCGCACCGCGTTCCCCGTCGCCCGCGAGCCCCGGTGGTATCTGGTCCGCGCCGTGCCGATCCGGGGAGCCTCGGGCGAGATCGTGCGGTGGTATGGCACCTGCACGGACATCCACGACGCCAAGCTCGCAGAGGCGGCCCTGAAGGAGGCGGACCAGCGCAAGGACGACTTCCTGGCGATGCTCGCGCACGAGCTGCGCAATCCGCTCGGGCCCATTCGCAACGCGGTCGAGCTCCTGCGGCACATGGCCGCGCAGCAGCCGGCGCTCGTGCGGGCGTGCGGCGTGATCGACCGGCAGGTCTCTCACATGGCCCGGCTGGTGGACGACCTGCTCGACGTCTCCCGCGTCGCGCGCGGCAGGATCCAGCTCCGCAAGGAGCGCTGCGACCTCGTGCGCCTCCTCCGGCACACGGCCGAGGATTACCGCAGCACGCTGGAGGCGAGCGGCTTGCGGCTCGATCTGGAGCTGCCGGCGGGGCCGGTCTGGGTGCTCGGCGACCCGACGCGGCTGTCGCAGGCCGTGAGCAACCTGCTGCACAACGCCAACAAGTTCACCGATCCAGGCGGCCAGGTGACGGTCGCGCTGTCGGCGACGCCGGAGAGCTCCGCCGTGGTTCGCATCCGCGACACCGGCATCGGCATGGATCCGGCGACGCTGGCGCGCATGTTCGAGCCGTTCAGCCAGGCCGATCGCAGCCTGGACCGCAGCCGGGGTGGGCTCGGGCTCGGCCTGGCGCTCGTCAAGGGCCTCGTCGGGCTCCACGGCGGCGCGGTCTCGGCCGAGAGCGGGGGAATCGGCCACGGGACGGAGATGGTCCTCTGCCTGCCGATCGAGCGCAGCCCGGATCCGCCGTCGGAGCGCTCCGCGCCGCCCTCGAGCGGCTCGTCGCAGGCGCTGCGCATCCTGATCATCGAGGACAACGTGGACGCCGCGGAGACCCTGCAGGCGCTCCTCACCCTGTACGGCTACCACGTCGAGGTCGCGCTGTCCGGGCCTGCCGGCGTGACAGCGGCGCGCTCGTTCCGCCCGGAGGTCATCCTGTGCGACATCGGCCTCCCTGGCGGGATGGATGGATATGGCGTGGCCAGGGCCTTGAGGGGAAGCGTAAGCCTCTCATCCCCCTCGCTGATGATCGCGCTGACCGGCTATGGTCAGGAGGAAGATCAGCGCCGGGTCCGGGAGGCTGGCTTCGACATGCACTTCATCAAGCCGATCGATCTGTCGTCTCTCCAGCGGATCCTCGCGTCGCTCACGACATCACCCGCGTGATCCCGTGAGCGCCTCATGGCGGTACGAACGACGCCCCCCCAAACCAACGTAAGCGCCGGCGGGGGGCTGTGCGCGGCGGCGCGCGGGTGGGCGCGGCGAGCACCGAACGAGGTGCCATAAGCTCTCAGGGGGCTCTACGTCTCATGCGCGCCTTGTGTGGCGCGCGACGAAACGTCCCAGGAGGCATGGCCCGAAGTGAGACATGCCGGGCGGTGTTCTCAGCGCAAGCTCCCTCGTCCCCGCCTCGGCGGATGGCCGAGCGCCCACCCGCGCGCCGCCGCGCACAGCCCCCCGCCGGCGCGCGCGGCTCGGCACAGCCGCGCGCGCTCGCCCTCCCCCCCTCCGTTACGCAGCCGCCGCCGGCTCACCCGCCGCCGCGTTCGCCGCCGCGCCGCCGCCCACCGCCTCGATCGGCGCCTCCTCCAGCGCCGCCGCGATCACCTGGCTCATGTCCTCGACGAAGATGATCTCCAGCCCAGCCCGCACCTCCGCCGGGATCTCCTCCGCGTCGCGCGCGTTCTTCTGCGGGAGGATCACCCTCGTGATCCCGGCGCGGTGCGCGGCGAGCACCTTGGACTTGATCCCGCCGACCGGCAGCACCCGCCCGCGCAGCGTGCACTCGCCCGTCATCGCCGTGTCCGAGCGCACGCGCCGCCCGGAGAGGAGCGACGTCAGCGCCGTGAACATCGTCACGCCCGCCGACGGCCCGTCCTTGGGCACCCCGCCCGCCGGGACGTGGATGTGCAGGTCCTCCGTCTCGAGCTTCGCCGCGTCGACGCCGAGCTCGCCGGCGTGGCTGCGCACGTAGGTGAGCGCCGCCTTCGCCGACTCCTTCATCACGTCGCCCAGCTGGCCCGTGATCTCGACCCTCCCCTTCCCCGCCATCCGCGACGTCTCGATGAACAGGATGTCCCCGCCCACCGGCGTCCAGGCGAGCCCGGTCGCGACCCCGGGCACGCTCGTCCGCTCCGCGACGTCGCTGAAGAACCGGACCTTGCCCAGGTACTTGCCGAGATCGCTCGCCTCGATCACCACGCGCGGCGCCTTGCCGTCCGCCGCGCGGGCGATCTCCAGCGCGACCGCCCGGCACAGCTTCTTGATCTCGCGGCCGAGCTGCCGCACCCCGGCCTCGCGCGTGTAGTCGCGCACGATCGCCGCGAGCGCCTCGTCCGTGATCGACAGCGATCCCGGATCGATCGCGTGCTCCTTGAGCTGCTTCGGGACGAGGTGCGACCGCGCGATCGCGATCTTCTCGTCCGGCGTGTAGCCGGACAGCTCGATGACCTCGAGCCGGTCCCGGAGCGGCGCGGAGAGCGCGCCGAGGTCGTTCACCGTGCAGAGGAAGACGACCTCCGACAGATCGAACGGCAGCTCCATGTAATGGTCGACGAACGTCCGGTTCTGCTCCGGATCGAGCACCTCCAGGAGCGCCGCCTCGGGCGAGCCGCGGAAGCCCGCGCCGAGCTTGTCGACCTCGTCGAGGAGCACGACCGGGTTCTTCACCTTGGCCTTCTTCAGCGCGTGCACGATGCGCCCGGGCAGCGCGCCGACGTACGTCCGCCGGTGGCCGCGCAGCTCCGCCTCGTCGTGCACGCCGCCGAGCGAGATCCGCACGAACGGCCGGCCGGTGGCGTCGGCGATCGACTGGCCGAGCGAGGTCTTGCCCACGCCGGGCGGGCCCGCGAAGCACAGGATGGTCGCGCGCGCCTTGCCCGTCAGCTTGAGCACCGCCATGTGCTCCAGGATGCGGCGCTTCACGTCGTCGAGGCCGCGGTGATCCTCGTCGAGCTTCGCCTGGACCGCGTCGAGGTCGTCCTTGACGGTCGCCCGCGCGCTCCACGGGAGATCGGCGATCCACTCGAGGTAGGTGCGGATCACGTTGTGCTCGGCGCTCTGCGGGCCGACCGACTCGAGCCGCCGGAGCTCCCGGTCGGCGACCGCGCGCGCCTCCTCGGAGAGGCCGGCCTCGTCGAGGCGCCGGCGGAGAAGCGACAGCTCGTCCTCGCCCTCCTCGCCGCCCGCGAGCTCCTTCTGGATGGCCCGGAGCTGCTCGCGCAGGATCACCTCGCGCTGGCCCTTGCCGAGCTCGCGCCGCACGTCGTTGTCGATCTTCTTCTTCAGGTCCGCGAGCGCGGCCGCCTCGGCGAGCAGGCCGGCGACCCGCTGGAGCCGCGGCACGACGCGCAGCTCGGCGAGCACCTCCATCTCCTTCTCGGTCGGGAGCCCGAGCGCGCCGGCGACCTGATCCGCGAACAGGCCCGGCTCGGCCCGGCTCGCGGCGGCGATCTCGGCGAGGTTCGTCGCGGTCCTCGGGCCGAGCTCGCGGGCGCGCTCGCGCAGCGACGCGGCGAGCAGGCGCGCCTCCTCGGCGTCGCCGGGGAACTCCGGCGCGAGCGCGCCCTCGGCGCGCCAGTACGGCTCGGTCTCGACAAGGGCCGTGAGCGCGAAGCGATCGAGCCCCTCGATCACCAGCCGGTAGCCGTTCGAGACGCGCGTGACGTCGACGACCCGGGCGAACGTGCCGATGTCGTGGAGATCCTCGCGGCGCGGATCCTCGCGCTTGGGGTCGCGCTGCGCGATCACGCCGATCACGTCGCCGGGGTGGACCGCGCCGAGCAGCGCCACCGAGCGGGCGCGGCCCACCGGGAGCGTGAGCACGGTGCCCGGGAAGAGCACGCCCGTGCGGAGCGGGAGCAGGGGGAATGGAGAGCGAGGCGCGCTGGCGCCGCTGCGAAGCTGGCTCATGCGAACTCCTGGGGCAGCGAAAGGCTCGCGCCATCCCTGCCGGATCGGATCGGTGGACGGGTCGTTGCGGAGCGCCGCGCCTCCGCCGGGTCAGGGCGGCGCGCGGCGCGCGGATGGGTCGCTCACGTAGACCGCCGCGAGCGACCGCTCGGGCGAGCTCCATGAATCGATGAACGGAAAGTAAATTCGTTCACGCGTCCGTCAACCCGCCCTGCGAGCGAGCGCGGCGGTCAGGTCAGAACGCCTCGACGCCGAGCACGAGGCCGGGCCAGCCGCGCCAGGGGTTCACGGTGTCGCCCTCGCCGAGGGCTTTGCTGCCGTACGGGCTGAGCTGGCTTTCCTCCACGGTGGCGCCGTTGGCGACGTTGTAGCTGGGGCCGCCGAAGACCGCGAGCTCCGGGGAGAGGCGGTAGCCGAGGAGCGCACGCGCCTGCGTCATCCAGGCCGAGAGGTTGCCCGTCGAGGGCTCGAGGAGGGAGTACCCGAGCACGTCCAGGTCGATGAAGGCGCGCTCGCGGAGATGGAAGCGGCCGCCCAGGCCGAGCGAGAACGCCAGCAGGGGGCGGTCGCCGGCCACGCGGACGCCGACCCCGTAGATGTTGTGGACGTGGACGCTCCCGTGCTTGAGGCCGGCCATCACGATGCCGGACTCCGTGCCCCACACGTCGACGTGGGTGCGGCCGTTGCGGATGAAGTTGAGCAGCCCGAGCGAGAACTGCGATGCGTCGGCGTAGTTGACGAGGCCGATCTGCGTCCCCTCCACCTTGCCGGTGGCCACGTTGACGAGCCCGAGCTGCACGTCGGTCGACGCGCCCGCGGCCACGTTGATCAGGCTGAGCTGCGTGTCGGTCCATTGGCCCGCGGCCACGTTGACGAGGCCGAGCTGCACGTCGGTCGCCGCGCCCACGGCGAAGTTGATGGCGCCGAGCTGCACGCCGGTCGCGTCGCTCACGGCGGCGTTGACCACGCCGAGCTGCAGATCGGCCGCGGCGCCCGCGGCGAAGTTGATCGCGCCGAGCTGCGCCCCGTCCACGGCGCCGGCGGCGACGTTGAGCACGCCGCCCTGCGCGCCCGAGACCGGGCCGGCGGCGACGTTGATCGAGCCGACCTGCGCGCCCGAGAGCGACCTCGCGAGGTTGAATGCGGCGGCGATCTGCGCCCCGCGCGCCGGGCCGAGCGCGAGGTTGGCGCCGGCCGCGAGCTGGGTGCCGCACACGAACGACGAGGCGATGTTGACGCCGCCGCCGGCCTCGATGCCGGAGATGCCCGCCGTGTACCCGCCGACGAGGTTGAGCGAGTAGCGGCGGACGACGTTCGTGCCGTCGAACGTCGAGGTGCCGACGAACGGGGCGAAGTCGGCGCCGAGGAAGACGTGCTTCGCGCCGGGGAGCGAGCACCGGGGAGGCTCCGGGGGCGCGGGCCGCGAGGAGCGCGCGGCCTGCGCGGGGCGCGCGGCGCCCGCGGGCGCGGCCTGCCCGCCGGCGGGCGGAGGCGCCGGGGGCGCGGCGGGCTCCGGCTGCGCGGGCGGCGCCTCGGGGGCGCGCTTGCCGAACGACGCCGCGAGCTCCGCGGCCTCGTCCCGGACCAGGTTGCCCGCGAGCAGGGCGATCGCCTCGGCGGCGCGATCGGGATCCCCGGGGAGGTCGATGGTGCGCTCGATGCGGCGGCCGTCCGCGGCGCTGTAGCTCAGCGTGACGCGGCCGTCGGGCTCGCCGCGGAGCACCAGCGTGGGGCGCCCGGCGGCCGCCGCGCGGGCCAGCGTCACGCCGGCGCCGAGCTCGCGCTCGACGGCGGCGCGCACCGCGTCGGGATCGAGCGTCCACGGCGCGCCGTCGACGACGAGATCGACGCCGGCGGCGCGCGGCTCCTCGGCGAGGGCGCGCGCGGGAGGCGCAGCGGCCGCGGCGAAGGCGCCCGCGGCCGCGAGGGCGCGCAGGAGGGCGACGCCCGCGCGGAGGCCCGCGCCGCGCGCGGACATCTTCCGATCGCGGCGCGGCGAGCCCCGCGGCGGCGCGGGCGGAGGAGCGATGTGGGGTGTGTTCATCGACCGTGCTGTGCCCGCTCGCGGCGCGTTCGTTCACGCGCGCGACGCTCGCGCTCACTCGTCCGCGCTGCGCATCGCCTCGAGCAGCGAGCGCGACTCGGCCTGGCGGTAGCCGCCGAAAGAGCCCTGCGCAAACGGCTCGAGCGCCCGCTGCGCCTCGTCCTTGCGGCCGAGGCGAACGAGGCAGAGGGCGCGGTTGTACTGGGCCTCGACGGCGAAGCGGCCGCGCGGGGCGGCCGCGAGGTAAGCGTCCCAGGCCGAGAGCGCGGACGCGGGATCGCGCTCGACGAAGTGCGCGCGGTGCGCCGCCTGATAGAGCGCGTCCGCGTCGGGACCCGGCGGCGGGCGCTGGATGGCCTGGGGATCGCTCGCTGACGCGCGCGCGGGCGCGGGGCGCGCGGCGCTCGGCGCGGTCCGCGCGGCGCTCGGCGCGACGGGCGGGCGCGCGCGCGGCGCGACCGCGAGCTCCGGCGCGCGCTGCGGCGCGGGGGCGACCGGGGGATCGGCGGTGGGCAGAGACGGCGGCGGCGGCGCGGGCGCGACCGGCGCGGCGCTCGCCTCGGCCTCCGGCGGCGCGGGCGCCGCGATCTCGGGCGCCTCGGGCGCGGGCGCGTCGGCCGCGTGCCGCGGCCCGGAGCGCGCTCGCGGCGGCGGCGCGGGAGGATCCCTCGGCGGCTCGGCCGCGCTCAGGCCGAGCTGGGACGCGATGTCGTGGAAGGCGTCCGGGAACCAGCGCGCGGCCGAGGCCCACGCGGCCGAGCCGACGAGCACGGCGGCCAGCGGGACGACCACGCGGACCGCGGTGAGCCGGCGGGCGCGCTGCGCCTTCAGGCTCCTCATCACGCGGGCGCGCGTCTCGTCGCGGCGGGCGACGGACGCGTCCGCCCCCTCGCGCAGCGCGCGCGCGGCCTCGCGGAGCACGTCGTCCTTCATGGGGTCCTCTCTTCCAGCAGCGTCCGGAGCTTCTGCTTGGCGTGGAACAGCCGCGTGCGCACCGTCGCCTCGGGCACGCCGAGGATCTCGGACACCTCGCGCGCGCTGCGCTCCTCGACCTCGCAGAGCACGAACGTCGCGCGCTGCGCGTCCGGCAGCGCGTCGAGGGCGCGGTTCAGGGCCTGGGCCAGCGCCGCGCGGCCGGCCTCCCGCTCGGGGCTCGGCGCGTCGTCCTCGTCCGGCTCCAGGGCGAGCCGCTCCATGGCGGCGCGGCGGCGCGCGGCGGCGCGGAGGTGGTGGCGGGAGTGGTTGACCGCGATCGCGATGAGGAACGTCTTCAGCGACGAGCCGCCGCGGAACCGCTGCGCGGCCTGCGGCAAGCTGACGAAGACGTCGTGCGCCAGGTCCTCGGCGGCGGCGTCGTCGCCGGTGAGGCGGCGGGCGAACCCGCGCACGGCCGCGTAGTGCTTGTCGTACGCCTCGCCGACCGCCGCGGCGTCCCCGCGCCGCAGCCGCTCGACGAGCGCCTCCTCCTCGTCCTGCGCGCGCTCGGCGCCGCGGGAGAAGAGGAACGGCATCACGAGCGCGATGGCCCTCATCGGCCGCGACCTCTCCGCGGCGCTCGCGGGGTGACCGGGGCCCGCCGCCTCTCCCGGCGGAAAGCCCGCCGCTCGCTCCGTCCCTTCTCGGTCCATCCCTGCGTTGTCATGGTTACATCCGAACGGGCCCAGCGGCGCTGCCCTTTTGACGTCGACGGGCGTCGGGGGGGTCGGGGCGACCTGGGGCACAGGGCTTCGTGCCCGGCGTGGCGGGGATCGTTCATGGGGCGGCGTCGGTTTCGTGCCCGGAGGGGCTCGGAACGTTCAACCCCGGCGGGGGAAATCGACCTCGGCCGGCGAGGTCGACCTCCGGGCGTGTTCCACCTCACCGCGCGGAGGGCTCGGGGCGGGGTGAGCGTCGAGATCGTGCGGAGGCGCGGGAGCGTTGAACGGAGCGCGCGGTGGCGGGCACGCAGCGTCGGGTGGGCAGAGGGCGCCGCGGGACGTGCGGCGCCGCTGCCCTGGGTCCATCGCTGATCAGGAGTGATGACGTATGAGCATGCGCACCGCCTTCGAGTGGGGCCTCGGCCTCTCTTTGTGCTTCGTCTCGACGACGATGATGGGTTGTTACATCAACACCAACGATCGCTGCGACTGGGATGAAGATGAGGAGGAGTGCTTCTGGGACGAAGGCCCCGACGCACCCCACGCGGGGCGCCCGGACCGCGACGAGGAAGAAGAAGATGATGATGACCCCTCGGGCGCCGGCGGCGAGGGCGGCGTGAGCACCGGCGGCCAGAGCGGCTCGGGCACCGGCGGCGAGGGCGGCGCGAGCACCGGCGGCGCGGGCGGGAGCTCCTCGGAGAACCCGGGCGCCTGCGAGGCGGACTGCGACTGCCCGAGCGGCAGCGCGTGCGTCGAGGGGACCTGCAAGACGCCCTGCGCGGCGTCGTGCGATTGCCCCGAGGGCGAGTCCTGCGAGGCCGGCTATTGCGAGCCGCCGCCCGAGCCGGCCATCTCCTGCGAGGCGGACTGCGACTGTCCGAGCGGCAGCGAGTGCGTCGAGGGGGCCTGCACCTGAGGCGCGCGGCGTATCCCGGGGGCCTTAGCTCACCGTGACCCGGGTCGCCTCGGCGCTCGCGGGTCGGGTCGCCGCGAGGCTCGCGGTGGGCACGTCGGCGTCCAGCGAAGCGCGCCTGGGGCCGGCTCCGCGCAAGATTCCGACGCAACGGCCGTACGCGGCGCGACGGCTACGGTGCGTGCAAGACATTGACGTTCAGCACCGACTCGGCGGCCCGGATGCCCTGATAGAGGCTGTCGCACTCGCTGTATCCGGCCACCTGGAGCCCGTAGGCCACGTGCGAGGCGTACATCGGCGCGCCGCTGTCGCCGCCGGTCCCGCAGAACGATCCCCGACCCAGCTTGCGCACGGTCACGCCGCCGTACGTGGCCGTCACCCCGAGCTGGGTGACGTACCCGCAGTCGCTGCGGCCGTAGAAGGCGCCGGTGGTGCAGATGCGCATGCCCAGCACGCTCGTGTTGTCGGATTTGATCGTATACGTCGTGTTGGTCGTCGTGTCCGGCCCGCTCGTGACATGGACCCACGGCTCCGGATCCCATCCGCCCGGGTTCTTGATCCGCAGGATCGCCATGTCACCGCCCTTGTGCCACTCCCAGTGCCACACGGAGCCGATCACATGGCTGGAGTTGTCCGTGAAGCGGGTCGACCAGTCGTCGGTGTTGCCGGGCGCGCAGTGCCCGGCGGTGAACTGGTAGAGCACGTCGTCGACTTTGCTCTTGGCGATGAACGCCCCCGTGCAACCCGCTCCGGAGTTGGTGATCCGGATACCGCCGCGTAGCGGCGGGTCACAATGGGGATAGACGCAGGCGCGCGCCGTGGCGCGGCCGGCGTACGAGCCGAGCGCGAGCACGTCGCCGAGCTCCGCCCTCGCGGCGGCGACCAGGTCGCGCTGGGCTTCGGTCAGCCGGCCCTCGGCTGGTACCTGCAGCTCGACCGCATTGAGATCCGCGCGCAAACCGGCGGTCAAGGTCGCGTCCGCGCCGTCGTTGACCTTCTCGATCCGATCGCCGAGCTGGTCGTTGGCGCGCTCGAGCTCCGCCATGGAGTGGCGCACATCGACGATGTCGTACCCTTCGGTCAGACCGATCTTCCGGGCCGCCTCCCGCACGAAAGCCACCGCGTCAGTGCCGGCCTTGCCCGCCACGCCGACGATGATCCGATCGCCGCGCGCGGCGTCGATCCAGGTGCCGCCGAACTGGTCGCCCAGACCGGCGCTGACCAGCTCTTCGAGCGCTGGCGCGAGCGTCTGCCAGCCGAGCCGCTGCTGCGCTTCGGCGTACGAGATGCCACGCTCGCGGGCAAACCCCGCCACTTCCCAGTCCGTCTCGGCCCGGGTGGCGGAAGACGGAGAGGAAAATCCGTTGGGCGACAGGTGTCCTTCCAAGGCGGAGTCCTCGTGGGAAGGCTCCGCGTCCGGATCGGCCGTCAAGCATCCCGAGAGCAGCGCCGTCACGACAGGGATGGCGAGCCACTGGAGGGACAGCGTGGTCTTTCGATGGCAATCGTACATGATCATCTCCGTTGTCGATCAAAGGCTCTGTCGGGGAGACGCGGCGTGACTCCGCCGATGAGCCCAGCCAAGGATCCCAATCACAGGCCGCCGCACGACACGCGCGTTCGCCGCGGAACAACCGCCTGCTGACATCGGCGATCCTGCGGCGCCCGTCCGAGGTAGCGCCGCACTCCGCTGGTTAGCAACGGGCGTGCCGATGAGCTCGCCGCGAACCGACGTCGGCCGCCGATACGCTTCAAAATCACCACGATGCGCGCGGCGTGGCTCTCGCGCCTGCGCGTCGGGACCGAGGTCGTCGATCACGAGGGCATCCAGGGGCTGAGGAGAGCGCGGTCGACATGTCGACATCATCGACAGCCACGAGATCACGACGGAATCGGTTCGACCTTGCGGTGCGCTCCCGCCCGGCAGCCGACGCGGCAGCTCGACCCTGGGGCGGCTCGCCGGAGGGGCGAGCCTCCACGCCTGGAGGCCACGGCCTCCAGGCCGCGGCCCTCATCCCGGCACCTCGCGCCGCCGGCAGCCTCCCGGGCGCGCGGCGCCGCCGCCCAATTCGCCGTCAGCGCATCGACCTCCCTCGCGGACGGCGACCCGCGCGTTCGACATCTGATCCCGGAATCCAGTCGTCCGACTTAACACAACTTAACAGCAAGCGGACGGAGTCTGCGGTACTCACCCGGCGGGGGAAAAACACCGGCTCAGGAGAATCCTTATGAGCGAGAAGAGCACCCTGTCGATGGATACCGATGCTCGTCGTCCGTCGCGCGCCGTCTGGCCGCGCGTCGGCGCGGCGCTGTTGCTCCTCGGAACCCTCGGCGGCGCCGCGTGCACCGCCGGCGGCGCCGTCGAGGAGGAGAGCCTCGGCGAGGCGAGCCTGCTCGGATCTTACCATCTGACGAGCACCTATACGGGCAACGTCGGAGACACCCGCGGCTGGCTCATCGAGTGGGAGGTCCCCGAGTTCGTTAACGAGTCCGAGGCCTGGGGCGTGGTGGGCCAGTGGTACTACAACCTGGAGTCCGGCATTTACCACACCCCGGACGGGTGGTTCGTCTACTACTTCGGAGATGACAACGGGGTCACGGGGAATCACTCGAGCTGCAACACCCAGTGGGGCTCGGGGGGCACCTGCGGCGGCTCGCTCAGCGGCCTGCAGCCCGGGGATCAGGTCGTCTTCAAGTACGAGTGGTGCACGTCCGCGCGCGTCGCCGACGTGAACGGCTCGCTGCTCTGCCTCTATGTCGACATGAAGGACGGCGCCGGCTGGCAGTTCCTCGCCCAGGACACGCGCACGACCGTCGAGATGTACGCGCACGACATCGAGCATTTCCGCGACGTGGGCCCGCAGTACGCCGAGCCGCAGATCTCCTGCGACACGCCCATCAAGATGCTGCGCCAGCAGCTGAAGACCACCTCGGGCACCTGGCAGAACATGTCGGGCTCGAGCACCTGGTCGTTCTACAACGAGCCTCCTTACGTTTACCAGAACAAGAACCTCAGCGCGTCGCCGTCGACCTGGGAGTCTTGCTTGCAGTGCAGCAGCCTGGCCGCATGGCAGTCGGGGCAGGTGTATACGCCCGGCACGCTGGTCAGCCAGGGCGGACAGTTCTGGCAGGCGAAACAGCAGATCTGGTGGTCGCACCCGGACTGCCCGCCCAGCAACCCGGCCTCCTGGTGCCCGGCCGAATGGGCCCGCCTCGGGTCGTGTAACTGATCGCGGATCTCTCCCCACGACGCGCGCTGGAGGGCAACCCTGCTCTCGAGGGTGGATGCGCACACAGCGCATCCACCCCCCTGCGAGCAGGGCACCTAAACCTTGTGCCGCCGGAGGGCGAACGCGACGCCCTCCTGGAGCGTCAAGAACGTCCTTAACCCCGAAAGCGAGACGCCGAGCGCGACCAGCTGCAGCGCCGCCTCCGGGCCGAGGCCGGTCAGCACCGGCTCCGCGCCGAGCAGCCGGACCGCGCCGGCCGTCCGCTCGAGCTCCATCGCCATCGCCTCATCCATCCTCGGCACGCCCGTCACGTCGATGATCGCCGTCCGGGTGCCCCGCGCGACGATCCCCGCGAGCAGCGCCGACCGCATGCCCTCGCCGCGCCGCGCGTCGAACTCCCCCACGAGCGGGACCACGACCGCGCGCCGGGAGATCGGCACGATCGGCGTCGACAGCGCCCTGAGCGCCTCGACCTGCGCGCGGAGCGCGATCTCCCGCTCGCGCAGCCGGCTCTCCTCCTCCTGGCGCTGCCGGAGCTCGGTGAGGTGCGCCTCGCGCTCGAGCAGCGCCGCGTGCGCCCTCGCGCGCTCCCGCTGGTGCCGCCACTTCGCGCTCAGCGCCGCGGCCATCTGCCGCACCTCCACCGGCTCGAACGGCTTCTTGAGGACCAGGTACCGGTCCACCTGCGAGAGCCGGCTCGCTATCTCCTTCCAGGACAGGTCGGTGTACGCCGTGCAGAACACCGCCTGCACGTCCGGATCCTCCTCGAAGATCCGGTGGATCGTCTCGACCCCGTCGATCCCGGGAGGCATCCGGAAGTCCACGAACGCCACCGCGTAGGGCTCCCCGCGCGCCCGCGCCTCGCGCACGAGCTCGACCCCCTCCTCCCCCTGGTGCGCCAGCGTGAGCTCGACGTCGAGCTCGACCACCGGGAGCGTCATCGGCGCGTCGAGGTCGCCGAAGAGCTCGGCCTCGTGCTCCTCGAGCGACGACCTCTGGGGCCCGACCTTCAAGATCCGCTGGAAATCGCTGTGGATCGCGGCGTTGTCGTCGACGACCAGGATCCTCGTTCTGTGGAGCACGCTCGCCTTGTTCATCGGTACCTCGGCCCGCGCCGGCCCCCTCGATCCGAGCGAGCCGGCAGTGCCGTGCGCGGAAGATCGCCGCTACGCACCGCCCGGGCGCGCGTCAAGCGAGCGCCTCGGCGCGCCGCTTCCCGCTCCGGGGCGCGGTGGCCGGGAGCTCGAGCGTGAACTTCGCGCCCTGGCCGGGGCCGTCGCTCTCCACGCGGAGGTCCGCGCCGAGCAGGCGGGCCTCCAGCACGCTCGCGTGCAGGCCGAGCCCCGTGCCCTCGGGCCACGTGGTGAACCCCTGCTGGAACAGCCGCGCCAGGTGATCCGACGCGATGCCCACGCCGGTGTCCTCGACCTCCACCGAGCAGCCACCCCCCTCCCGCGGCGCGCACCGCACGAGCACCCGGCGATCCGGGCCCACCGCGTGGCACACCGCCCGCCGCGCGTTCGTGATGAGGTTCGTGACGATCTGGAGCAGCCGGTGCCGGTCCGTCTCGACCCGCGCCTCGTCCGAGAGCTCGCAGACGACCTCGATGCCGTGGTGCGCGCGCTCGGCGCGGTTCAGCCCGACGCGCAGGGCGTCCTCGACCACCGAGGAGACCATGACCGGCTCGACGATGAGCTTCATCCCGGCGTTGCGCAGCTGATCGGACACGATGTCGCGGATGCGGGCCACGCACTCGCCGAGCTCCGCGAGCTCGCCGGCCGCGGACTCCTGCTCGGCCGCGAGGTGGCGCGCCAGCTCGTCGACGTACTCGATCAGCCGCTGGCCGCGCGGGTCGTCCGAGAGGAACCCGGCGAGGTCGTCCCGGTGCGCCTTCAGGAGCTGCGCGACCTGGCCGAGCCGCGGGACGCGCGAGCCCGCGATCCTCTCCGAGAGCTGCATCCGCAGCACCATGACGCTGTTCAGCGCGTTGCCCACGTTGTGCATGGCGCTGCCCGCGACCTCGGCCATCCCGGCCTTGCGCGCGGCGTCGACGAGCTGCTGCTGCGTGCTCCGGAGCTCGCGCGTGCGCTCCTCCACCATGCGCTCGAGGCTCTCGTAGACGAGCGCGTTGTTGAACGAGACGGCGGCCTGCGCGGCGAGCAGGTGCAGGATCTCGAGCCGCTCGGGCCCGAAGAGCCCCTCGAACAGGTTGTTCTCCAGGTAGATCGCGCCGAGCGCCCGCCCCTTGAACAGCAGCGGCGCGCACAGCATCGACCGGACCTTGCGCGCGCTCACGTACGGGTCGTCCCGCACGGCCGGGTCCTGCGAGGCGTCGGCGTAGATCACGCTCTGCCGCGTGCGCACCGCGAGCCGCACCGCCGAGGCGCAGACCTCGTCGCTCTGGTCCTCGAGCGGGATCGACGGCAGCGCCCTCGACGCCGGCGGGTGCGCCGTGCCCAGCGCCACCAGCGCGAGGTCGTCGCCGCGGACGAGCAGCAGCGCCCCCCGCTCGGCGCCGGCGTTCTCGACGAGCACCTGCACCATGCTGCTGAGCAGCCGCTCGACGACGAGCTCCTCGGAGAGCACGCGCGCCGCCTTGAGCAGCGTCTCCGCGTCGAACACGTCCGCCCGCGCGCCCCGCTCGCGCCCGGGCTTGATCAGCGGGAATTCCTCGGTCAAAAGCGCGATCTTGCGGTCCAGGCCCCAGCGGCCGTAGGCCTGCAGCGCGTCGGTCAAAAAGTCGAGCGCCACGCGCGTCCTGCCGCGCGACATCCAGAAGCGGCCGGCCAGCTCGCACGCGAGCGCCTCGATGTTGACGAACGCGTGCTGCCGGCCCAGCGCGATCGCCTGCTCGTACAGCCGCGCGGCCTCGTCCACCCGGCCGTCGAGCCGCGCCGCCTCCGCCTCGACCAGCGCGTGCTTGTGGGCGAAGTTCGCCGGGCAGCTCTCCGCCCAGCCGCGCAGCCGCTCGCGGCACGCGTCCAGATCGGCCCGGAGCCGCGCCCGGTCCCCCTCCGCCGCCTCGGGCAACAGCGCCGCCAGCGCCAGCGCCCGGTAGAACCGGAGCGCCGCGGTCTGGAACTTCCCCGCGAGGAAGCCGAGGTTCTCCTCCGCCTCGTCGGCCAGCCGCAGCGCCTCCGCGGGCAGGCCGTGCAAGTACAGGCACATCGCCTTGAGGATCTGGTAGTGGCAGAGCGCGTAGCGCGTCTGGTGCGCCTCGCAGTCCTTGAGGTACTGCTCCTCCGTCAGCGCCTCCTCGGCGACGGCGGCCGCGTCGCCCGTCAGGTCCCGCAGCGCCAGCAGCAGGCCGAGGATGCTGTGCGTGGCCACCGTGTGCTTGGTGCGCTTGGCGAAGCGCAGCG
This sequence comes from Sorangium sp. So ce185, assembly GCF_051526825.1. Lineage (NCBI taxonomy): Bacteria > Pseudomonadati > Myxococcota > Polyangiales > Polyangiaceae > Sorangium > Sorangium sp. So ce185. Next base: position 7,507,657 of record NZ_CP150316.1, read on the forward strand.
ACGCGGGCAGCTCGTCGAGCAGCCCGCGCGCGCTCGCGCCGCGGAACAGCGGGTTGAGCAGCAGGTAGATGAGGAAGTAGCCCGCGAACTGGAGATCGCCCGCGTCCAGGCCCGCCCGGTAGCCGTCCCGGAACAGCGCGTCCGTCTCCGACAGCGGACGCACCCACGACTGGATGTTGTTGCCGAGGATGTAGCAGGCGCGGCAGAAGTCGCCCTGCATCCGGAACCGAAGGCCGATGTCCGCCGCCAGCCGGCCGAACGCGTAGCCCTGGTGGTAGTCGCCGTAAAAGTGCCCGATCAGCCCGCCGTACATGGCGAAGCCGTACGACGCCTCGGGCGCAAGGCCGTGCTCGAGCGAGATCCGCACGATGCTGCAGCACGCGAAGAAGTTCAGCTTCTCGAGCTTGAGCATGTACAGCGGCGCCATCAGCTCGTTGAGCACGCCCACCGCGAGCCGCTGGCTCTCGTCCGCGATCTCCTCCGCCTCGATCAGCGACGCCGGCGCCCGGCCGCCGAGCAGCTGCTCGACCCGCGCCGCCTCGGCCTCGACCAGCGCGTCGAGCTCCGCCGCGCTCGCGCGCGACGGCAGCGCCACGCCCACCAGCGCCAGCGCCTCCCGCCCGGCCTCCACCGTGTCGGTGAAGCGCCCGCGCATCGTGTACTGCACCATCCGCAGCTTCAGCAGGTCCGCCTTCTCGACCGGCGTCCTGGCGTAGCCGAGCGCCTCGGTGACGAGCGCCTCGGCCGCGTCCATGGCCCCGAGCAGGTACTCCACCTCGGCCAGCTGCCGCAGCAGGGCGAACGCGAGCGCGTAGTGCGACCCGAACGCGCCGGCCGGCAGCAGCCCGCGGCCCGCCTCCAGGTACCGCCGGGCGGCGGCGTACGCGGTCGCCTGCTTCGCGCGCACGGCCGCCTCGAGGTTCAGCTGCGCGATCGCGAGCCGCTCCTCGACGGACTGCACAAGGCCGAGCCCCTCGTCGAGCTGCTCGACGATCTCGAAGATGCGCTCGGAGCGCTCCTCCGGCGCCGCGGCCGCAAGCAGCCGGCGGCCGATCCGGAGGTGGACCGCCTCGCGTTGCGGCCTGTCGATGAGCCCGTAGACGGCCTGCTGCACCCGGTCGTGCAGGAAGCGGTAGCGGCCCGCGGCGGCCTCGCCGGGCGCGCTCGAGGGCTCGCCGACCGCGAGGATGTACTCGTCGCGGATCGCCGGCGCGAGGCGGCGCGCGACCTCCGCCCGGTCGAGGCCGGCGATGACCGCGAGCGTCTCCAGGTCGAACGTGTTCCCGATGCACGCGGCGAGCCTCAGGAGCTCGACCGTCCCGGCGTCGAGGCCGCGCACCCGCCCGCTCATCAGCTCGACGACGTTCTCGGTGAACCCGCGCGCCTCGATCTTCTCGATGTCCCACCGGAAGCGCCGCTCCTCCGGGCAGAAGTACACGAGCCCGTCCGCGTCGAGCGCCTGCAGGAACTGCCGCGCGAAGAACGGGTTCCCCTCCGTCTTGTGCATGACCAGCCAGGCGAGCGGCTCCACCGCCCTCGCGTCCTGCCGCAGGGTGTCGGCCACGAGCCGGGTCAGCGACGCGAACGACAGCGGGAACAGCTTGATCGTGTTCACCGTCACCGAGGTCGCCTGCACGGACCTCAGCGTCAGGCACAGCGGATGGCTCTCGTTCACCTCGTTGTCGCGGTACGCCCCGACGAGGAGCAAGGGCCCGAGATCCTCGCCGCCGTGGAGCCCCTCGAGCAGCCAGAGCGAGCCGGCGTCGGCCCATTGCAGGTCGTCGAGGAACAGCACGAGCGGCTGCTCGCGGCCGCAGAACGCCTTGAGGACCCCGCGGAACGCCAGCAGGAGGCGGTGCTGCGCCTCGGCAGGGCCGAGCTCGGCCGGCGCGGGCGGGACGTTCCCGGCGCCAAGGACGATCCCGAGCTCGGGCAGCACCTCGACGAGCAGCGACGCGTTCCTCCCGAGGCGCTTCAGCAGCGACTGCCGCGCGGCCTCGACGCGCTCCGCGCTCTCCGCCAGCACCTGCTGGAGCAGGCTCCGGAGCGCCTGGATCACCGCGGAATACGGGATCCCGCGGTGGAGACGGTCGAACTTGCCCGAGATGAAATAGCCGTGCTCCCGCGTTAGCGGCTTGTAGATCTCGTGCACGAGCGACGTCTTGCCGATCCCGGAATAGCCCGTGATCATGATCATCTCGCGGCTGCCCGCGAGCGCCCGCTCGAAGATCGACAGGTACTGCTGCGCCTCCGCCTCGCGGCCGTAGAGGCGCTGCGGGATGCGGAAGTGACCGGAGACGTCGTGCTCGCCGGGCGGGAACGGGTCGATCCGCCCGGCCTCGCGGAGCGCGCGCTGGCACCGCTCCAGGTCCTTCGACAGCCCCTCTGCGCTCTGGTACCGCTCCTCCGCGTCCTTCGCGAGGAGCTTCATCACGATGGCCGACACGGCCGGAGGGACGGAGTCCTCGGGCAGCGGCGCGGGCGGCCGGGCGAGGTGCGCGTGCATCCACTCGAGCGGCCCCGAGGCGTCGAACGGCAGGCGCCCGGCGAACATCACGTAGAACACGACCCCGAGCGAGTAGAGGTCTGTGCGCCAGTCGAGCGTCCGGTTCATCCGGCCCGTCTGCTCCGGCGACATGTAGGGGAGCCTGCCCTCCTCGACCGTGCTCTGGGCCTGCGGGTGCTCCTTGCGGAGCCGCGTCGAGAACATGAAATGGGTGAGCCGGACCGCGCCTGTCTCGGGGTCGACGAGGAAGCTCTGCGGCTGGATGTGCTTGTGGATCACGCCGCCGCCGTGCACCTCGGCGAGCGCGTCGGCCATGCGCGCCGCCCACGAGAGGAGCTGCGCGATCCGGAGCGGAGCGCGCGCGAGGAGCGCGTCGAGGGGCACGAGCCCCTCGTCCTCGAAGACGAGCACCGGTGTCTCGCCGGAGAGCTCCACCCGCGCGGGGCAGAGCGCGCGCGCGGCATCGAGAGAGCGGGTGATCTCGAATTCGTTGAGCAGCGCAGAAGCGGCCGCAGCAGCCGTGTGACGAGGTGAGTCGAGGTGCCCCTTGAGCAGCACGCGGCGCTCGTCGCTCTCGCGCACGGCGCGCACGAGGCTCCACCGCTCATTTGTCGTCTGCACAACCTCTTCGCTTCGATAGCCCACAGCTGCTTGCAAGGCTCTGCTCCGATCTGGCGAGGCGATGACTGCCCTCCAGCAAGGGGCGGATAATAAGCCGCCGATCCGCGGCTGTCACAGAAATTGTCGAAACTCCAGGGAGAACTCGGCGGCTATCGACGTTGGCGCGTGCTTGCGCGTGTTGGCGCGTGCTTGCGCGTGTTGGCGCGCCGCTGCGCGCTCGAGATCATCGAGCCAGGGAGTGCGCACACTGGCCCTGGCGGTGCGCGGATCGAGGTATTTCGTGCCCGGAAGACGCGAGCTCGCGCCGCGCAGGCGCGTTACGCAGCTCGTCAAACAGCCTCGCTGGCCCGCGCCGCGGGGGCGGCGACTCGGGATCTCGGGCCCGCCGCGCGGCGCCCGCCCGGGCCGGCGAGCGGGGATACGCCCGCGTCGCGTCAGCGCTTCGGCTTGGGGGCGGGCGCGCGGCCGACGAGGCCGTAAAGGACGATCCGGTGGACCGCGGACAGCATCGCCAACGCCTCCTCGCGGGAGCTCTGGAACAGCCACGGAGGGGAGAAGCTCGCGTAGGCGCGGAGGAGCGCGCGCGCGGCGAGCTCCGGGTCCTCGGCGTCGAGCTCGCCCGCGCGGGCGCCGCGGGCGATGAGGTCGCGGAGGAGGGCGCGCTCCTCGTCGAGGAAGCGGGCGTGGGCCGCCTTCACGGCGCGGCTCTGGCAATGCACGAGGTCGCAGGCGTGCGCGCCCGAGCCGGCGAGCTCCAGGAAGGAGCGCGCGCGGGCGTCGAACACCGCGCGCAGCCGGTCGCAGAAGGGCAGGTCGTCCACGGCCGCGGCGGCGCGCATGGCGGCCATGACGGCGCGGTGCTGGCCCTGGGAGAGCTCCTCGACGATGGCGTCCTTCGAGGCGAACTCCAGGTACACGGCGCCGACCGCGATCTCGGCCTCGCGCGCGATGTCGGCGACGGTGGTCTTGGCAGGCCCGTACCGGCGGAGGAGCCGCTCTGTCGCCTCGAGGATCCGCTGACGCCGCTCGCTCGCGCCGCCGGGGTGACCGTGCTCCATGGCGTGAGCGATGTTCTCTCGGATTCACGCCCGGGGGAAGCGTCCCGGCGAGGCGTCGGCGGGAACACCCCGGGGGCGGCGCGGGCCCCGCGCGGCGCCGGGGGAGGCGCGAGCCGCGTGGACGGCGCGCGGGCGCCGGAGGAGGCGCGGACGGCGCGCGGGCGCGGGCGCGGGGCCGGGGGAGGCGCGCGACGGAGCCGAGCCATGACGTTGATTGCCGTCCGCCCGGCGGCTATCGTGGGCTGGCTTTGCGCCGGATTCTCCGCGAAGATCGCGCGTTTCACGCGATCCGCGATCCGGCGGGCCGAAGGGACCGATCGATGACGAGCACCGCGCCGACACACGACGAAGCCGAAGGGCTGGTTCGACAGGGGCAGGTGATCGCCGGCAAGTACCGCGTCGAGCGGGTGATCGGCGTCGGCGGGATGGGCGTCGTCGTCGCCGCCACCCACCTCCAGCTGGAGGAGCAGGTCGCGATCAAGCTGCTCCTGCCCTCGGCCGCCCACTCGCGCACGCTGGCCGAGCGCTTCGTGCGCGAGGCGCGCGCCGCGGTGAAGGTCAAGAGCGAGCACGTCGCCCGCGTGACCGACGTCGGGACGCTCGAGTCGGGCACGCCGTACATGGTGATGGAGTACCTGTCGGGCAGCGACCTCGCCGACGCGCTCCGCGCCGGCGGGCCCATGCCGCCGCAGATCGCCGTGGAATACGTGCTCCAGGCTTGCGAAGCGCTCGCCGAGGCGCACGCCGCGGGCATCGTCCACCGCGACCTCAAGCCGGCGAACCTGTTCCTGACGCGGCGCGCCGACGGCTCGCCGTGCGTGAAGGTGCTCGACTTCGGGATCTCGAAGGTGGCGACCGGCGGCGCCGATCCGCGGATCACCGACACCACGGCGGTGATGGGCTCGCCGCTCTACATGTCGCCGGAGCAGCTCAAGTCCGCGCGCGACGTCGACGCGCGCACCGACATCTGGTCGCTCGGCGTCATCCTGTTCGAGCTGCTCGCGGGCGCGCCGCCGTTCGACGGCGCGACCATGCCGCAGCTCTGCGTGGCGATCATGCAGGGGATCCCCCGCCCGCTCGCCTCGTTCCGCCCCGACGTACCCCCGGCGCTCGAGGCGGTGATCCAGCGGTGCCTGGAGAAGATGCCGGAGCGGCGGTTCCGCGACGTCGGGGCGCTGGCCGAGGCGCTCGCGCCGTTCGCGAGCGGGCGCGCGCGGGTCTCCATCGACCGGATCAGCGGGATCTCGAGGAGCTCGGCGCCGTCGCGGCCGGACGCCGCGGCGCGGAGCGGGGCGATCTCGCCGACGATGGCGAGCACCTCCGCGCCGTGGACGGGGACGGTCGTGCGGCGGAAGCGGCCCGTGGGGCTCGTCGCGCTGGCCGGCATCGGCCTGTCGCTCGCCGTCGCGCTCGGGATCTTCGGCTTCCTGAGCGCCCGCGCGGGCCGCGACGGCGCCCCGGCCGAGCCCTCCGCGAGCGCCGCGGCGGCGCCGTCGCCGGCGGGCTCCGCGGCGTCGCCGGACGCGCCCGCGGCGCCGTCGCCGGCGGGCTCCGCGGCGTCGCCGGACGCGCCCGCGGCGCTCTCGCCGGCCGTCACGCCCGGCGGCGTCGAGGCGCCCTCGCCGACGGAGGAGCGCGCCGCGCCGGGCCCGGCCGCGGCCGCCTCCGCGGCGCCGGCCGGCGGCAAGCCCGCGGCGGCGCGCCCGGCGAGCGCCGCTCCTCGACCCGCCCCCGCACCCGCACCCGTGGGCGCCGCGGCCGCGCCGCAGCCCCGGACCGCCCGGCCGGCCGCCGCTCCTTCCGCCGCGCCGGCGAGCGGCAACCTGTTCGACGATCGCAAGTGAGGACACGACCATGACGAGCCTGCCCATGCAGCACCTCGGGCGCCTGCTGGCGCTCGCGATGTTCCTTGCCGCCCTCGTGGGGGGCGGCCGCGACGCCAGGGCCGACACGGCGGCGGCGCAGGCGCTGTTCGACGCGGCCCGGCAGCTGATGGCCCAGGGCAAGCACGCCGAGGCGTGCCCCAAGCTCGAGGAGAGCCAGCGGCTCGATCCCGGCATCGGCACGCAGTTCAACCTCGCGGCCTGCTACGAGCAGGTCGGCCGGACGGCGAGCGCCTGGTCGACGTTCCTCGACGTGGCGGGCGCGGCCAAGGCCGCCGGCCAGCTGGAGCGCGAGAAGGTCGCGCGGCAGCGCGCCACGGCGCTGGAGCCGAAGCTCATCCGGCTGACGATCACGGCGCCCGCGGACGCCCCGGTCGACCTCCAGGTGAAGCGCGACGGCGCCCTCGTGGGGCGCGCGCAGTGGGGCACGCCGGTGCCCGTGGATCCCGGAAAGCACACGATCGAGGCCTCCGCCGCAGGCCGATCGCCGTTCGTGAAGACCGTCGAGCTCAACAAGGCCGGCGCCTCGGAGACGGTGGCCGTCCCGCAGCTCGCGGGCGCGCCGGCCCGCGCCGCCGCCCCGCCGGTGAGCGGCCCCGCCGCGCCGCCGCCGGCGCGCGCCGCCGCCCCGCCGGCGAGCGGCGCCGCGCTCGCCCCTGTGGCCGGGCGCGCGCCAGCCCCCCCGCCGCAGCCGCTGACCCGGCGCCGCAGCAAGGGGATGATGGTCACGGGCATCGTCCTGACGAGCATCGGCGCCGTGGCCCTCCTCGGCGGGGGCCTGGCGATCGCCGCGAGCTCGGCCACGGACCCGGATTACACCGGGGATCCCACCGACCCGTTCGAGGAAGATTTCACCTACGAGGAAGATGCCAGCGCGGCGGACGCCGGGGTCGCGCTCATCGTCGGCGGGGTCGTCTTCGCCGGCGTCGGCATCCCGCTCGCCATCGTCGGCGGCCGCAAGGTGCCGGTCCAGCCGGAGAAGAAGGCCGCCTCCGCGCCGCCGCCCGAGCTCGTCCTCGGCCCGCGTTACGCCGGGCTCCGCTGGTCCATGTGAGCGCCCTCACTCCGGATCGATGCGGTACACGGCGCCGCCGCCGAAATCCGTGACGTAGACCTCGCCCGTGCCGTCCTGCCCGAAGCTGGCGAGCTTGAAGCGGAACGACCCGAGATCGTCCGTCCGGTCGACGGGCGCCGACGCCACCCCGCCCTCGTACCTCAGCGTCCAGATCCGGCCGCTGCAGTAGTCGCCGAACAGGTAGCTGCCCCGGAGCCAGGGGATCTTGCTGCCCCGGTAGACGTAGCCGCCGGTGACCGAGCAATCCTCGATCACTTGCCCCGCATGGCCGTATTCGGCGGCGGGGAGCGTGGTGGTGCCCTCGGGATCGCAGTTTTCCGCCGGCGAGAAGCAGTGCGCGCCCTCCATGACGCGCCAGCCGTAGTTCTTCCGGCCCTGCCCCGCCGGCTCGATGTTGATCTCCTCCCAGAGCCGCTGTCCGACGTCGGCGATGTAGAGATCGCCCGTGCACGCGTCGAAGCTGAAGCGGTACGGGTTGCGCAGGCCATAGTCCCAGATCTCGGGCAGGACGCCCTCGCCGGTCATGTTGCCTTCCGGGATGCGGTACGGGTGCGTCGAGACGTCGAGGCGAAGGATCTTCCCGAGCCACGTCGTGAGATCCTGGCCATTGCCGATGGGCGAGTGGCCGGGGCCGGAATCGTTGCTGTTGCCGCCGTCGCCGAGCCCGAGATAGAGAAAGCCGTCGACGGGGCTGAACTCGAGCGAGCCGCCGTTGTGGTTGCGCGCCGGCTGCGCCTGCTCGAGGTAGGTGGCCACCGGCATCGGATTGGCCACGTCCGGGCGCTCGCCCCGCGCGAACTCGACGACGCGCGTATCGCCGCCCGTCGCCTTGTCGGAGTAGTGGACGAAGAAGCGGCCGTTGCTCTCGTACTCCGGGTGGAACGCGAGCCCGAGGAGGCCGCGCTCGTCCGCGAAGACGGTGAGGTCCCGGATGTCGAGGAAGACCGTCGGCTCGGTCGCCCCCTCGTCGAGGACGAGGATCTGACCGGGCTGCGTCACGATGAAGAGCCGCGTCGGGTCGCCCGGCGCGGACTTCACGAGGATCGGGGATGCGAGGCCGGTGACGAGCGGGGTGAGCTTCAGCGCGCCCTCGTCCTCGGACGGCGGCGCGCAGCTCAGCCGCGCGCCGCCCCCGCCGGTCGCGCCATCGCCGCCGTCACCGCCGGCCCCGCCCTCGCCGGCGCCGCCCCCGCCGGAGCTGCCCCCGGCATCGCCGCTTCCGCCGGCGCCGCCGTCACCGCCGACGCCGCTCCCGCCCGGCCCGCCGGTCGAGGAGGCCGAGGAGGCCGCGCCGCCGGTGCCGAGGGGCAGCGGGGAGATCGATTCGTCGCGCGAGCACGCGAAGAAGGCGAGCCCGGCCGCCACCGGAAGCGCGATGACCAGGAGGGGCGATAGGGCAGCGTTCGATGGCCTCATCACGGCAAGATATCGCAGATCTCCGTCCCACGAGGCGAAGATCTGGTGTTCGCGGACGGCGCTCCCGCGCATGGCGCGATCGAGCGCACGCCGGACGGCGCTGCTCCGGGATCGCCTGAGCGCGCGGCTCCCGGGGCGCGCGCGAGGCGAGCTCCCGGCGCGCGCGCGAGACGAGATCGCGAAACGACCCCGGCGATCTCCGCATCGATGGAGATGGCCGCCACGCCGCCCATCGAGCGAGGCCGGCTACACGAGATCATGGCATCCGTCTTTCCGCGCTGGAGCAACACCGCCTTCCGAATCGCCATCGCCGTCGTCCTCCTCGGCGGCGCGGCGGCCGTGGCAGCGCCGATGATCTACGTGCGCACGGACTGGAACACCGGGCGGAACCAGCCCGTGCAGCAGCCGGTGCAGTTCGACCACAGGCACCATGTGCAGGACGACGCCATCGATTGCCGGTTCTGCCATTCCACGGTCGAGCGCGCCGGCACGGCGGGGATGCCGTCGACCACGCTCTGCATGGGGTGCCACAGCCAGATCTGGAATCAGAGCCCCAAGCTCGAGGTCGTCCGGAACAGCTTTTTTTCGAACACGCCCATCGCCTGGAACCGCGTCACCAACATCCCCGACTTCGTCTACTTCAACCACGCGATCCACGTGAACAAGGGGGTGGGCTGCGTGACGTGCCACGGCCGCGTGGACCAGATGCCCGACGTCCGGAAGGTGTCTCCGATGACGATGGGCTGGTGCCTCGACTGCCACAGGGCGCCGGAGCGGCACCTCCGCCCGCCCTCCGCCGTCACGGACATGGAGTGGGACGCCGGCCCCGACGCGGAGCGGATCGGCCGCCAAGTCGCGCGGGAGCTCGGCGTGAGGCGCCTCGAGCACTGCTCGGCGTGCCACAGGTGAGCGCGCGGGAGCAGGCGGAGGCGAGGAGACGGCATGCGGCGAACAGCGGTGAGCACTCGAGTCGGCGGCGCCGGCCGCCGAGGACCTGAAGAGGGATGATGGCTGATCAGAGACAGACCCCCTGGAGCGCGGCGCTCGACGGCAAGACGGGCAAGGCATACTGGCGCAGCCTCGCGGACCTCCTCGAGTCGCCGGAGCTCCGCGAGGCCGCGGCGCGAGAGCTCCCCGGCGGCGAGGGCGACCCGGGCGCGGTGAGCCGGCGGGGCTGGCTCAAGCTCCTCGGCGCGAGCATGGCGCTCGCGGGCGTCTCCGGGTGCCGATCGAGGCCCGCGGACAAGATCGTGCCCTATGTGACGACCCCGCCGGAGGTGACGCCGGGGATCCTCCGGTACTACGCCACCAGCCTGGAGCTCGACGGGTTCGCCACGGGCATCCTCGTCGAGAACCACGAGGGGCGGCCGACGAAGGTCGAGGGCAACCCGGAGCACCCGGCGAGCCTCGGCGCGACCGGCGTTCACGAGCAAGCGTCGGTGCTCGGTCTCTACGATCAGCACCGGGCGCGCGCCGCGCGGCGCGGCGCCGCGCCGGCGGCGTGGCAGGCGTTCGTCGAGCAGTTCGGCGCGGCGCGGAGCGACCGCGGCGCCGGGCTCCGGTTCGTCCTCCGGCCGACGGGCTCGCCGCTCATCCTCGACCTCATCGGCCGCGTCCAGGCGCGCCATCCGGCCGCGCGGTTCACGTTCTACGCGCCCGCCCGGTCGGCCCATCCGGCGCGCGGGGCCGCGCTCGCCTTCGGCGCGCCGCTCCAGGCCCAGTACGACTTCCGGGCGGCGGACGTCATCCTCGCGCTCGACGCCGACTTCCTCGCTTCGATGCCGTTCAGCGTGCCGTATGCGCGCCAGTTCGCCGAGCGCAGGCGGGTCGGCTCGCCGACGGGCACCATGAACCGCCTCTACGTCGTCGAGCCCGGGCTGAGCCCGACCGGGAGCATGGCCGACCACCGGCTGCGCAAGCGCCCGAGCGAGGTGCCGGCGCTCGCCGCGGCGATCGCGGCGGAGCTCTTCCTCGCAATCGGCCCGCGCCCCGGGGCCATCCCGCTCCAGGCGCTCGGCGCGCTCGAGCCGCTCCGGGCGCACGTGCGCGCCGAGGAGCAGCCGTTCGTCAGGGCGCTCGCGCGCGACCTCGCGCGCGGCGCCGCGGCGAGCGTCGTCGTCGCGGGGGAGCGGCAGCCCCCGCCGGTCCACGCGCTCGCGCACCTCATGAACGCGGCGCTCGGCAGCGACCGCGCCGCGTGGGTCACCGGGCCGACCCTGATCTCGGCCGGCGCCGCGGAGCAGGAGCTCGCCGCGCTCGCCGACGAGATCCGGCGCGGCGGCGTCGATACGCTCGTGATCCTCGAGGACAACGTGGTTTATACGGCGCCCGCGGATCTCGAGCTCGCGGCGCTCCTCCGCTCCGTCCCGAACCGCGTCTACCTCGGGCTCTACGAGGACGAGACCGCGGCCGCCTGCAGCTGGTTCGTGCCCGCCGCGCACGAGCTCGAGGCCTGGGGCGACGCCCGCGCCTACGACGGCACGATCTCGATGGTCCAGCCGCTCATCGAGCCGCTCTTCGGTGGCAGGACCGCCTCCGAGGTGCTCGCCGTGTTCGCGGGCGAGCCGCGCCGGAGCGCCCGCCAGCTCCTGCGCGACGCCTGGTCGGCGCGGCGGGGCGGCGCCGACTTCGAGGCGTTCTGGGAGGAGGCGCTCCGGCGCGGTCTCGTCGAGGGCAGCGCGGCCCCGCGCGAGGGCGCCGCGCTGCGGCCCGACGGGGCGCTCGCGGCGCTCGGGCAGCTCGCGGCGGCGGTCCCGGCGCCGGCGGCGGTCCTGGAGGTCGCCTTCTCGGTGGACGCCAACGTCTATGACGGCCGGTTCGCCAACAACCCGTGGCTGCTCGAGCTGCCCGATCCGATGACCAAGCTGACCTGGGACAACGCCGCGCTGCTCAGCCCGGACACGGCCAGAGCGCTCGGCGTCGAGAGCGAGGATGTCGTCGATCTCGAGCTCCGAGGGCGGACGATCTCGATACCGGTCCTCGTCGCGCCGGGGCACGCCGACGGCATGGTGTCGCTCGCGCTCGGCTACGGGCGGAGCGGCGCCGAGTCGATCGCCGCCGGCGTGGGGGCGGACGCGTACCGGCTCCGCACCGCGGACGCGCCGTTCTTCGCGGCGGGCCTCTCGGTGCGCAAGCGGCCGGGGGAGAAGCACCGGCTCGCCCTGACGCAGACGCACTTCAGCGTGCGCGGGCGGCCCATCGCTCTCTCTGTCCCCCTCGCCGTCTACCGCGAGCACCCCGACTTCACGGAGGCGTTCAGGGGGCCGCAGCCGTCCCTCATGCCCGCGGTGCCTGCCCCCGGGGTGGCGCTCGCGCAATGGGCCATGACGATCGATCTCTCGATCTGCACCGGGTGCAGCGCGTGCGTCGTCGCGTGCCAGGCCGAGAACAACGTCCTCGTGGTGGGCAGGGACGAGGTCCTGAACAGCCGCGAGATGCACTGGCTCCGCATCGACACGTATTACTCCGGCGACCCGCGCGACCCGCGCGTCGTCCACCAGCCCATGCTGTGCCAGCACTGCGAGAAGGCGCCGTGCGAGTACGTGTGCCCGGTCAACGCGACCACGCACAGCCCCGACGGGCTCAACGAGATGACCTACAACCGCTGCGTCGGGACGCGGTTCTGCTCGAACAACTGCCCCTACAAGGTCCGCCGCTTCAACTGGTTCGATTACCACGAGCTCCACGCCTACAACACGGGGCTCGCGCGGCTCCAGCGCAACCCCGACGTCACCGTGCGGGAGCGCGGCGTCATGGAGAAGTGCACGTACTGCGTCCAGCGGATCCGCCGCGCGGAGATCGCGGCGCGCGTCGAGCAGCGCGGGATCCGCCCGGGCGAGGTCGTCACGGCCTGCCAGCAGGCCTGTCCGACGCGGGCGATCCAGTTCGGGGCGCTCGAGCACGCAGAGACGCCGATGGTCGCGTGGCGGAACGAGCCGCGGAGCTACGCGGTGCTGCACGACCAGGGGACCCGGCCGAGGACGATGTACCTCGCGCGCGTCGACAACGAGAACCCGGAGCTCGGCGAGCCGTGACACAACCCCTCATCCTCGGGAGGCCCACCGACGAGGCCCTCTCGGAAGAGCTGCTGTCGGTCGTCTGGAAGCCGCGGTCGCGGCTCTGGTGGGCGGCGCTCGCGCTCACCGGCGCAGGGACGATCGTGCTCTTGACGCTCGTCGCCTACACCATCGTGAGCGGCATCGGCGTCTGGGGCAACAACATCCCGGTGGGCTGGGCGTTCGGGATCATCAACTTCGTGTTCTGGATCGGCATCGGGCACGCCGGGACGTTCATCTCGGCGATCCTGCTCCTGCTCGAGCAGCGCTGGCGCACGAGCATCAACCGGTTCGCCGAGGCGATGACCCTCTTCGCCGTCGTCCAGGCGGGCCTCTACCCGCTCCTGCACCTCGGCCGGCCGTGGTTCGCGTACTGGCTCATCCCCTACCCTTCCACGCTGAGGGTGTGGCCTCAGTTCAAGAGCGCGCTGCCCTGGGACGCGGCGGCGATCTTCACGTACTTCACGGTCTCTCTCGTGTTCTGGTACCTCGGGCTCGTCCCCGACTTCGCGTCCCTGCGCGATCGGGCGCCCGATCGCCGCCGCCGGGTGATCTACGGCATCCTGTCGCTCGGCTGGCGCGGCTCCGCGCAAGACTACCGCCATTACCGCCTCCTCTACGGCCTGCTCGCCGGCCTCGCGACGCCGCTCGTCCTCTCGGTGCACTCGATCGTGAGCAGCGACTTCGCGATATCGCTCGTCCCGGGGTGGCACTCGACCATCTTCCCCCCGTTCTTCGTGGCGGGCGCCATCTTCTCCGGCTTCGCGATGGTGCTCACGCTCCTCATCCCGGCGCGCCGGATCTTCCACCTGGAGCGCGTCGTCACCCAGCGGCACCTCGACAACCTCAGCAAGCTGACGCTCGTCACGGGCTGGATCGTCATCTACTCGTACATCATCGAGCTCTTCGCGGCCTGGTACAGCGGCTCGGAGTACGAGATGTATCAGTTCTTCGTCGCGCGCCCCAGCGGGCCGAACGCCGCCGTCTTCTGGGCGCAGATGTTCTGCAACGTCGTCGTCCCGCAGCTGCTCTGGTCCACGCGCGTCCGCAGCAACCTGATCCTGCTCTGGATCATCTCGATTCTCGTGAACGTCGGGATGTGGTCGGAGCGGTTCGTGATCATCGTCATGGGGCTCCAGCGCGAGTTCATCCCGTCCGGGTGGCACGCCTACGGCCCGACGTGGGTCGATATCTCGATGTTCGCGGGGACGTTCTGCTTCTTCCTGTTCCTCTTCCTCATCTTCCTGCGCCTGTTGCCGTTCATCCCGGTGGCCGAGGTCAAGGAGCTGAACCGCGAGCTCGGCAAGGAGGAGCACTGATGCGGAGAGGTCTGCTCGCCGAGTTCGAGACGCCGGAGGCGATGCTCCGGGCGATCGCGGAGCTCAGGAGCCGCGGTTACCGGCGCCTCGACGCGTTCACGCCGTACCCGGTGCACGGCCTCGACGAGGCGCTCGGCCTGCGCCGCTCGCCGCTCAACTGGATCGTCCTGCCGTTCGCGCTGGCGGGCGCCGCGGGGGGCTACCTCGTCCAGTGGCACAACAACGCGTACGACTATCCCCTCAACGTGGGCGGGCGGCCGGGGCACGCACCCCCGGCGTTCGTGCCGATCACCTTCGAGATGACGGTGCTCGCCGCCGCCCTGGCGGGGTTCGTCGTGATGCTCGTCCTCACGCGGCTGCCCGAGCTCTGGAGCCCGATCTTCGACGTCCCGGGGTTCGAGCGCGCCACCATCGATCGATTCTGGATAGGCATCGACGCCCGCGACCCGGCGCTCATCAGCCCCCTCGCCGAGCGCGATCTCACCGATCTCGGCGCGCTCGCCGTCGCCTGGGCCGGGAAGGAGCGCACATGAAGCGCGGCCGCCCCCTCCCGCTCGCCTGCCTGGCCGCGGCGCTCTGCCTCTCGTGCACCCCGTCGACCCCGGCCGATCCCGAGCCCGGGGATGCCGACGCGCTGGACCTCGAGCGCATGCTCCGCCAGGCGCGCTACGCCCCCTACCGGCCATCGGACCTCTTCCTCGACGGCGCGGTCATGCGCCGCCCGCCCGAGGGCACCGTGCCGAACGACCGCGTGACCGGCGATCCCGGGCTGACCCGCGGGATCGCCGGCGGCGCGTACGTCACGCGCATCCCGGTCCCGGTGACGCTCGATCTGCTCCGGCACGGCAAGGAACGCTTCGAGATCTTCTGCGCCACCTGCCACGGGATCGCGGGAGACGGCGCGTCGGAGGTCGCGCGCAACATGACCCAGCGCCGCCCGCCGTCGCTCGTCGACGCGCGCGTGCAGGCGTTCCCGCCCGGCCGCATCTACCAGGTCATTGTCCAGGGCTACGGGCTCATGCGCTCTTACGAGCCGAACATCCCGCTCCGCGAGCGCTGGGCGATCGTGGCCTATGTCAAGGCGCTCGGGAGGAGCCGCGCCGCCGCGCTCGACGCGCTCCCCGAACCCCTCCGCGAGCGCGCTCGGAAGGAGCTCCCGTGAACCTCCGCATCCCCGTCTTCCGGGGCGGCCGCGCGATCGTGACGCGGTCGCTCGGCCTCGCCCTCGTCGGCGCCGCGCTGCTCGTGGCAGGCGCGTTCGTGGACCGCGAGCGGCTCTTCTACGCCTACCTCGCGGCCTACGCCTACGCCGTGACCACCGCGGTCGGCGCCCTCATCTTCCTCATGATCTGCCACGCCATGGGCGCGACGTGGCCGGTGGCCGTCCGCCGCCTCGCGGAGGCGATCGTCGGCGCGCTGCCGCTCCTCGCCGTGCTGTTCCTCCCGCTCCTGTTCGGGCTGAACGCGCTCTACGGCGAGTGGCTCCACCCCGAGACCATCGGCGAAGAGCACGTGAGGGAGGTGGTGCTCCACAAGCAGCCCTACCTGAACCTCCCCTTCTTCCTCGTCAGGACGGCGATCTACTTCGCCGTGTGGCTCGCCTTCGGCGCCCTGCTCCGGCGCGGCTCGCTCCGGGGCGACGCGACCCCGGCGCTCGCGGCCGGCGGCCGCCTCCGCCTGATCAGCGTCGTCGGCCTCCCGCCCGTCGCGCTCACGCTCTCGTTCGCCTCGTTCGACTGGCTCATGTCCCTCGCGCCGACGTGGGTGTCGACGATGTTCCCCGTCTACGTCTTCGCCGGCGGCTTCGTCGCGGCGATAGCGCTGCTCACGGTGCTCGCGTTCGCCGCCGAGCGCGGCGGGCTCCTGCCCGGGCTCCGCGCGTCGCACTACTACGCCCTCGGCCGGCTGCTCCTCGCGTTCACGATCTTCTGGGCCTACGCCGCCTTCTTCCAGTTCATGCTGATGTGGATCGCGAACAAGCCAGAAGAGGTCGAGTTCTACCTGCGCCGCTCCCACGGCCCGTGGCGGACCGCGACGCTCGTCCTCGTGCTCGCGCGGTTCGTGATCCCCTTCGCGATCCTGCTCAATTACCGGATCAAGCGGCGGCCGGCCTGGCTGTCGGCCGTCGCCGCCTGGGTCCTCGCCGCGCATTACCTCGACATGCACTGGCTCGTCGTGCCCGAGGCGCCCGGCGGCGGCGCGCCGCTGCACTGGCTGGATCTCGCGGCGCTCCTCGCCGTGGTCGGCCCGTGCGTCGCGTTCGCGGCGCTGCGCCTGCGCGGCAAGCCGCTCGCCCCCATCAACGACCCGGCGCTGCCGGCCGCCTTCCGTTACGAGAGCGTATGACGACCCATTACCGCCGTCCCGACGTTCGCCAGGAAGAGAATCTCCTCCCCTGGCGGAGGATCCTCGCCGTCGCGTTCGCCGTCGTCGTGATCTTCTTCATCCTGGGCGTCTGGTCGTGGGTGATCCTGCGCGGCCGCGAGGCCGAGCTGCGCCCCGCGGGCAGGAGCCTCGCCCGCGCCAGGGAGGGCTTCGAGCCGCGCGGCGTGGTGGCCGGGGTGGATCAGCGCGTCTTCCAGCGCGAGGCCGTCGGCGAGGAGGGGTTCGGCAGGATGCTGAACCGCAGGAAGCGCGAGGAGCTCGGCCGCTTCGGCTGGGCCGACCGGGGCCGCGGGATCGTGCAGATCCCGATCGAGGACGCGATGAACCTCGTCGTGGAGGAGAGCCGCTGATGAGGATGCACCTCGTGTCCGCCGCCGCACTCTTCGCCCTCGTGTTCTCGCGCGCGCCGCTCGCCGCCGCCGTGGATCCGCCGTCGCTCCCGCCCGCCGCGCGCGAGGCCGACATCGACGAGCGCCTCGGGGGCGCCGTGGACAAGGCCCTCCAGTTCACGGACATGGACGGGCGGCGCGCGGCGCTCGCGGAGCACTTCGACGGGCGGCGGCCGGTCCTCCTCGTCCTCGCCTATTACCGCTGCCCGATGCTCTGCGGCCTCGTGCTGCGCGGCCTCGTCGCCGGCATGGCGAAGCTCGATTACCGGCTGGGCGAGCAGTACCGCGCGCTCACGGTGAGCTTCGATCCGCGAGATACCCCCGAGTCCGCGGCGCGGAAGCGCGGAGCCGCCCTGTCGGCGCTCGGCATGGCGGGCGCCCCCGATCGCGGGGCCTGGCCGTTCCTCACCGGCGAGCTCCCGGAGATCCGCGCGCTCGCCGGCGATCTCGGCTTCCGGTTCGCGTACGACGCGCGGACCGAGCAGTACGCGCACCCCGCGGCGGTCTTCGTGCTCACGCCGGACGGCCGCGTCTCCCGCTACCTCTACGGCATCGAGTTCTCCGCCCTCGACCTCCGGCTCGCCCTCCTCGAGGCCAGCCGCGGGCAGGTGGGCACCTCGTTCGATCGCGTCCTCATGACGTGTTATCGCTACGACCCCGCGAGCCGCCGCTACGGCCCTTATGTGGCCGGCTTCCTGCGGATCGGCGCGGCCTCCATCCTGACCTGGGTCGTCGCGCTGCTCGCCTTCTTCGGCTGGCAAGGGAGGCGGCGCAGGCGGCGGGAGGGCGCGCGATGAACGAGCTCCTGCGCCAGCTGCTCTTCTTGCCCGAGCAGCGCTCCTCGGTGGCCGGCGAGATCGACTGGCTGCACTACTTCGTCATCGTGGTGACGATGGGGGGCGCCTTCCTGATCACGCTGATCGGCGGGTATTTCCTCGTCCGTTATCGCCGGCGGGGCGAGAGCACCACGCGGCCTCACCCCGGCGTCTTCGCGCGGCCGGCGCTCTTCCTCGAGACGGTGGGGCTCTTCAGCCTCGGCTTCGTGTTCCTCACGTTCTGGAACATCGGCACGCGCCAGTTCGTCGACCTGCGCACGCCGCCGGAGGACGCGCTCGACGTCTATGTCACGGCCAAGCAGTGGATGTGGAAGTTCAGCTATCCGGCGGGAGAGAGCATGATCTCCGTGCTCTACGTCCCCGCGCGCAGGCCGGTGAGGCTCGTCATGACGTCGCGCGACGTCATCCACAGCTTCTTCGTGCCCGCGTTCCGCGTCAAGCAAGACGTCCTTCCGGGCCGGTATACAACCGCCTGGTTCGAGGCGAGCGAGCCCGGCGCCTACCCCATCCTCTGCACCGAGTACTGCGGCACGAGCCACTCCGAGATGCGCGGCCAGGTGATCGCGCTCGACCCGGCCGACTACGAGCGCTGGCTCGCGGGCGGCGCGGCGAGCACCCCGGCGTTCGCGCAGGAGGCCGCCTCTCAGGCGGAGCAGGAGGGCGCCGCGGCCGAGCCCACGATGCCGAGCCGCGGCGAGCGCGCCGCCACCCGGCACGGCTGCCTCCGCTGCCACACCCTCGACGGCACGCCGCACGTCGGCCCCACCTGGGCCGGGCTCTACCGCGCCGTCGTGCCGCTCGAGGGCGGCGGCGAGCGCATCGCCGACGAGGCCTACATCACGGAGTCGATCATGGATCCGCTCGCCCTCGTGCACCGCGGCTTCCCGCGGGTCATGCCGTCGTACCTGGGACAGGTCCCGCCGCCCGACATCGCCGCGATCATCGAGCTCATCAAATCGATCCGCGACGTGCCGCGCGGCCTCGTGGTGCCGTGGGACGGCGGCGTCCCCGGGAGCGCCACGCCGGAGGGGGTGGCGCCATGATCGCCCATGAAGTCGAGGGGACAGCGCCCGTTCACGGCTCGCACGAGCTCGATTATCTCCGCGCCGGCTCCGGCGTGCGCTCGTGGCTGCTCACGACCGATCACAAGCGCATCGGGATCATGTTCTACGCGCTGATCATCCCGATGCTCCTGCTCGGCGGCGCCTTCGCGCTCGTCCTCCGGACGGAGCTCTTGACCCCCGGGCCCACCGTGATCGACGCGTCGACCTACAACCGCATGTTCACGCTCCACGGCGTGGTCATGGTGTGGCTGTTCATGATCCCGTCGATCCCGAACATCTTCGGGAACTTCGCCCTCCCGCTCATGATCGGCGCCAAGGACCTCGCCTTCCCGCGCCTCAACCTGGCGAGCCTCTACGTCTACGCGATCGGCGCCGTGGTCACGCTGGCCGCGGCGATCGCCGGGGGCGCGGACACCGGGTGGACGTTCTACCCGCCGTACAGCACGACCACGCCCGCCGGCGTCATGCCGGTCGTCATCGGCATCTTCATCCTCGGCATCTCGTCGATCATGACGGCGGTGAACTTCATCGCCACGACGCACACCATGCGCGCCAGCGGGATCGACTGGGGCCGCCTGCCGCTCTTCGCGTGGGCGATCTACAGCACGAGCATCATCATCCTGCTCGCGACGCCCGTCCTCGGCCTGACGATCCTGCTCGTCGGGCTGGACCACATCTACCATTTCGGCATCTTCGACCCGACGCTGGGCGGAGATCCCGTGCTGTTCCAGCACCTGTTCTGGTTCTACTCCCACCCTGCCGTCTACATCATGGTGCTCCCCGCGCTCGGGGTCGTCAGCGAGGTGGTCTGCACCTTCGCGCAGCGGCAGCCGGCGTCCTACTGGGCGATCGCCCTCTCGTCGCTCGGGATCGCCTTCATCGGGTTCACCGGCTGGGGTCACCACATGTTCGTGGCCGGGATGAGCGAGCTCGACGCCGGGATCTTCGGCGCGCTCTCGATGTTCGTCGCGATCTTCTCCGCCATCAAGGTCTTCACCTGGGTGGCGACGCTGCAGAAGGGGTCCATCCAGCTCGGCACCCCGATGCTCTATTTCTTCTGGTTCCTGTTCCTCTTCGTCTTCGGCGGCATGACCGGCGTCGCCACGGCGACGCAGTCGCTCGACGTGCACTGGCACGACACCTACTTCGTCGTCGCCCACTTCCATTTCATCATGGTGGGCGGCACGCTCACCGCGTTCCTCGCGGCCGCGCACTACTGGTTCCCCAAGATGTTCGGCCGCATGTACTCCGAGTCGATGGGGCTGCTCACCTCGTTCGGGGTGTTCCTGGGGTTCATCCTGACGTTCCTCCCGCAGTTCCTGCTGGGCAACGCCGGGATGCCGCGCCGTTATTACAGCTACCCGGAGCAGTACCAGTGGCTGAACGTCCTCTCGACCGGCGGCGCTTACCTGCTCTCTGGCGCGCTCCTGCTCGCGCTCCTGAACCTCCTCATCGCCCTGCGCTGGGGCGCGCGCGCCCCGGCCAATCCATGGAGGTCCCGGAGCTACGAGTGGGCGACGCCGCCCCTCCCGCCGGCGCACAACTTCCCCGCGACGCCGATCGTCGAGCGCGGCCCGTACGACTACCACCTGACCGACGAGGAGGCCCATGCCCGAATCTCAGCCGACGCCCGTTGAGCCGCAGCCGCTCGCCCCGGCGCGGCTCGCCATGCAGTTCGAGGATCTCGAGAAGCAGACCCACGCCGCGCACTTCGGGATGTGGATCTTCCTCGCCAGTGAGGTCCTCCTCTTCGGCGGCCTCTTCGGCCTGTACGCCGCCTACCGCGTGGTCTTCGGCGCCGACTTCACCGCGGCGATCGCCCACAACAACGCCGTCATCGGGACGGCCAACACGGCGATCCTCCTGACGAGCAGCCTCCTCGTGGCGATGAGCGTGTACGCCGTGCGCCTCGACCAGCCCGCGAGGGCCGGCCGATTCCTGCTCGGCGCCATCGCGCTCGGCCTCGCCTTCCTCGCGCTGAAGAGCGTCGAGTACGCCGCGCACTTCCGCGAGGGGATCTTCCCCGGCGCCGGCTACCGCTTCGAGGAGCTCCCGCAGGCGGGCGCGAAGGTGTTCTTCACGCTCTACTTCCTGACGACCGGGCTCCACGCCATCCACGTCACGGCGGGGCTCGTGGTCCTCGGCTGGCTGGCGTGGGGGTGTTTCCGGCGCCGGTACGGCGCGGGCAACGAGACGCACGTCGAGCTCGGCGGGCTCTACTGGCACCTCGTCGACGTGATCTGGATCTTCCTCTGGCCGATGCTCTACCTGATGCACCGCTAAGGGCAGGCAGCGCTCATGATCGTAAAGCACCTCTCCTCGCGGACCTACGTGATCGTCTGGCTCGTCCTGATGGCGCTCACGCTGGCCTCGTACCTCCTCTCGCTGGCCCACCTCGGCGGGGCCGACGTCGTCGCGGCGCTGCTCATCGCCACGGCGAAGACGGTGCTCGTGCTCCTCTTCTTCATGCACCTCATCGAGCAGCGCTTCGCGAACGCCCTGCCCATGATCGTGGCGGCCCTCCTCCTCGGCCTGCTGCTCACGCTGATGCTCACCGACGTGTCGAGGCGCGAGACGATCTCGCGCGGCCCGGTCCCGCCGGCGCCGCTGCCCGAGGTCACGGCCCCGCCCCGGTGATGCGGGGTCGCCCCGTCGGGGGGCGCACGACGCCGATCTCACCGCGTCGGCCGCCGCTCGGGTGACGCCGATCTCACGGCGTCGGCCGCCGCTCGCGCGATGCCGATCTCACCGCATCGGCCGCCGCTCGCGCGGGCTATCCACCGCCCCGGTTCGGTCCTACAAACACGTGCTCTCGGCGCTGCGCGGCGGCCATGTGGAATGGCGCCTGCGCCAGGGGCATTGCACGTTCGGCAGGAGCGACCATGAAGAGGTGGGTTGGACGGGCCGCGATCTCGTGCGGTCTCGCCGCGGCGGCGTGCACCGCCGGCCCGGCGGACGCGCCGTGGGTCGCGGAGGGCGACGGGTCTCTGGTGCTGGACTGGGCGGCGCGCGCCCCGGCGGCGCTCCGCGGCGCTCCCGGGAACGACGGTCCGGCGGCGCCGTGCGCCGCGCGGGTCCTCCTCGCGGAGGGCTTCGCCGACAACGCGGCCCGGTGGAGCCTCGCGGCGGGCTGGGAGATCGGCCCGGCGCGGGCGTCCAGCGGCCAGCGCGCGGGGTTCCCCGATCCGGCGAGCGATCACACGACGTCCGGCGACAACGGGGTCGCCGGCGTGCTCCTCGGCGGCGGCCCGAGCGTCAACGCCTCGCACCCGCAGCGTTACCTGACGAGCCCGGCCGTCGACGCGGCCGCGAGCGGGCGAGTCACGCTGTCGTTCTGGCGCTGGCTGAACACGACCTACCGCAACAAGGCCCGTGTCGAGGTCTTCGACGGCGCGCGCTGGAGGATCCTCTACGAGTCTCCTCACGAGGACGTCGCCGAGTCCGCATGGACGAACGTCACGTACGATCTCACGCCCTACAAGAACCGGAGTCTCCGGGTGCGGTTCGGCTACAGCGCCGTGCTCGCCTTCGGCGGCGCGCCCACGTCCGGGTGGAACATCGACGACGTGCAGATCAGCGCGTGCCGCTAGCCGACCGCGGTTTCCCGCGGAGCTCGGGGTGGTGGCCGGATTTGAACATGAAGGCGGGAAGGCGGAAAAAAAAGATCAATGATCTTCCTGCCTTCCCGCCTTCATGGGAATCACTCCGGGGCAAATTGGGCCCACCACCGAGCTCGGGAGCGCGGCAGAAGAGATCGACCATCACCACCTATTTCCGCTCTCATCCGAGCTCGCGCCGGGCGCCTGCGACGCTCGCCTTCCGGTCGTCCTGGCATCTCGCTTGCTCAACCCAGCACGGAAAGCGCGCAAGGACAGAGCTTGCGCCGGGTTGTGCCACAGAAAGGACATCGCAGGCCATGGCCATCCAGAAGAAGCGCAAGGTGCTCCGGACCCCCTTCGTCGTGACCGTCGCCGCGGCAGCCTCGTTCGCGGGCGCCGTGGCCCTGCCGGGGTGCGACCCCACGGTGCACGACGGCAGCTGTCCGGTGGAGAGGCCGGAAGAAGGGTCGAGCTGCGACGCGGACGACGTGTCCTGCACCTACTCGGGCGTATGCGGCGACGACACCTTCAGGTTCACGTGCGTGGATGGGGCGTGGCAGCTGGGGATCGACCCGACGTGCAACCCGCCGCCGCCGACGTGCCCCGACGAGAGGCCGGAAGCCGGGTCGAGCTGTGCTGCGGGCGGCCTGGCCTGCTCGTACCT
The DNA here is from genome assembly GCF_051526825.1 of Sorangium sp. So ce185. NCBI lineage: Bacteria > Pseudomonadati > Myxococcota > Polyangiales > Polyangiaceae > Sorangium > Sorangium sp. So ce185. Next base: position 7,530,527 of record NZ_CP150316.1, read on the forward strand.
CGACGACTGCGACAACCCCATCGACTACACGTGCGTGGGCGGGGCGTGGCAGATGGGGCCGGAGATGTCCTGCAACCCGCCGCCGCCGGCGTGCCCCGAGGCGACGCCGGAGGACGGGGCTCCCTGCGCGGGAGGGCTCGGGACCTGCGGCTACATGATGCCCACCGGCTGCGGCCCGATGCCGATCGACGCGGAGTGCATCCTGGAGGGCGACACCTGGCGCTGGCAGGTGCACGAGGTCTTCTGCAACCCTCCGCCGCCGGAGCACTGCCTCACGGCCGCCACCGCGGAGGCGTGCGCGGGCCTCGGGCCGACCTGTCAGTGGCTTGTGCCAGGCTGTGCCGGTGGCGACGGAGCGCCGGCGCTGCCGGCGGCGGGCTGCTTCCCGAGCCTGCCGTGCGAGACCGACGCTGCGTGTCCGGCCGGGACGCTCTGCCAGGAGGTCGTCGTCAACCCCTGCGGTACCGCGTCTGGCGACGGGGCGACCTGCGCCGCGTGCGGGTTGTACAAGAACGTCTGCGTGCCGCCCTCCGCGGCGACCGCCGCGGGGAAGTGAGCTCCTCCGCGGCCGGCGCGCCCCGCCGAGGGCGCTCCTCCGCGGCCGGCGCGCCCCGCCGAGGGCGCTCCTCCGCAGCCGGCGCGCCCCGCCAAGGGCGCTCCTCCGCGGCCGGCGCGCCCCGCCTCTCGTCTTGCCGCTCCCGGACCCCGCGCATAGCGTGACCCCATGACGGACGCCCCCGACGCAAAGCACGACAGCACCGCGGCCGCGGAGCAGGCGCCGCGCGAGCAGCCATCGCCCGTCGCTCGCGCTCCCCTTCCGCTTCCGCCCGCGAGCGACGCCGTGCGCGCCGAGTGGGGGCGGCGCATCGAGGCCGAGTATCGCTCGGCGGCGATCACGCAGCACCTCACGCTCTGGCTCATCCAGATGGGCGCGTCGCCGGATCTCATCGACGACGGCCTGCGCATCGTCAAGGACGAGCTCGCGCACGCGCGCCTCAGCCATCGCGTCCACGCCCGCGCGGGCGGCGGTGCCCTGCCGGCGCTGCGCCGCGAGACCCTCGGCCTCAAGGGCGGCGACGAGCCGCTCGAGATGGCGGTCGCCCGGGCGGGCGTGGAGGTGTTCTGCCTCGGGGAGACGGTCGCGGTCCCGCTCTTCAAGGTGCTCCGCGAGGGGTGCACCGTCCCGGTCGCGCGCCGGGCGCTCGACCGCATCCTCCGCGACGAGGTGCGGCACCGTGACTTCGGCTGGACGCTGCTCCGCTACCTGCTCGAGCTGCCGTGCGCGCCGGCCGTGCGGCAGCTCGTCGAGCGCGAGCTCCGCGCCATGTTCGCGCGGCTGCGCAGGAGCTACATGCCCCCCGGGGGCGCGAAGCGCGCGACCATCTCGGACGACGACCGCGCCTGGGGCCTGATGCCGGTCGCCCGATACGGCGAGATCCTCGAGCGCGCCATCGAGCGGGACTACGTGCCCCGCTTCGGCGAGCACGGCATCGACGCCGCCGCCGCGTGGCGCGCAGGGTGAGGCGCCGCGCCTGACAGAGCCCGGCGCCCGGCACCGGGCTCAGGGCTCAGGGCTCAGGGCTCGACGACGACTAAGGCAGCGTCGGAGTCGTCCAGTCTCTCCACTCCGACAGGTTGCCAGTCGCCTTGCTCGCCGCCGAGATGACGCCAGAGCTGCTCCCGCTCTTCGTCAAGAATTTACGGATGTTCTGCCGCAGGGGCTCGTTCCACTCGGTGCGCTGCGCGCAATGAGAGCCGTCCGACACCGCCGAGATGTAGGAGATATTGCCCTGCGCGCCCAGCGCCTTGTACACCTCTGCGCCGGCCAGCGCGGCCACGTGCGCAGACTTGGGGCCGAGGTTCGCGATGTGCGGGTTATCCATAATGAAGAGGCCGCGCGGCGCGACCATGGCCACCACTTCGTGCGTGTCCAAGGGCAGAGACGTGACCCTGCTGGTGAACGATCCGAACGCGTCGCCCAGCCAGTAGGTCTCGCCGTAGGCGCTGCTCGGGCTCTGCGCTCCTTCCCCGGGGATCCCGCGCCAGATCGGGACGCCGCCGCTGCCAGACTCGATCGGCAGGGTCAAGGCGATGCGCTGGTCGAAGGCGCCGATCGTGAACGCCCCCTTGCCGAAGCGGGAGCACCCTGAGACCCCGACGGCGTCTGCTTTGAGGATGGCGCCGCCCGACTGCTCGATGACATCGAGGATCCGGCTGACGCCCCAGGACCACGCGGCGAGGAGGCCCGTGGTGCTGTTCGATCCGTAGATGTCGTAGAACGCCCCTCGCTTGGCGCTCCGCGACCCGGATTCGCTCCCGACCGCGTAGGGATCGTAGTTGATGATGGCGACGCCTTCGCCCTTGACGAGGCTGGTGTTCAAGGGGAACCCGAGGAAGCCTCCCCCCAGGCCGACGATCGCCGGGTAGGGCCCCGAGCCGGTGCTCGGCAGCTCGACGCTGGCGGTGAAGCTGGTCCTCTTGCCTTGATGAGACACGTTGACGGTGATGCTGGTCCTGGAGACGGTCCCCGTGACGCTCTCAGGCTTCGGCGGCTTCGTGCCGTAGATGTACTTCTCGGCTTGCTTCTTGATCTCTTGCCTTCGGCAGCGCCAGTCGGCCTTGGTGGAGATGCGCGATCCGTCGAGCTTCTTGAACGGGTCGGGCAGCTTGGCGATGGCGGGGAGAGACCCTGCGTCCGGCAGGGTGGAGACTGCACAATCGGTCCCCTCATCCTCCACGACGCCCCCGCCCGAGCCGCCACCGCCGCCGGCACCGCCCGCGCCGCCGCCGCCTGCGCCGCCGGAACCGCCCGCGCCGCCAGCGCCGCCAGCGCCGCCTCCGCCGCCGGTGCCTGAGCTGCTCGACGTGCTGCTGCTGGAGCTGCTCGACGCGCTGCTGCTGGAGCTGCTCGACGCGCTGCTGCTGGAGCTGCTCGACGCGCTGCTGCTGGAGCTGCTCGACGTGCTCGATCCGCCGCTGCCGCTGACCGACACGAGCGAAGGCCTCCCGGTGCCGTTCGCGCAGAAGCCCCAGCTCGTCGACCCTGCCGCCTTCAGCGTGCCGTTGTAGGTCTCATTGACCACGCTGAGCTGCCCGCCCGACGGCGTGCCGCGCGCGCCCCAGGCGTTGCTCACCGTGGAGCCGTTGAGCGCGACCACCATCCCCCAGGCGGTGGTCTGGCTGCCGCTCGTGTTGGTCACGGTGACGTTCGCGCAGTAGCCAGTATCCCACTGCGACTGAAGCGCCAGATCCGCCGTTATCGCACCGTCCGGGCTCTTCAGCCCCGAGTCCAGCAGCTCGATGTCCTCGTCCTCGAGGTGCTCACCGCCGCACGCCGTCAGGCCGCAGGCGAGCGAAGCAGAGATATAGCCAAGCAAGCGAGTGATGCGCATTCAGGTTCTCCATGTTCGGACCGCTCGAGCCGCGGTCATCCTCTCGAGCCGCGGTCATCCTCTCGAGAAGGGGATGTGCGCCAGAGAGACGCCTGCGAGCTCTCCCGATCCATCGGTTAGGAATCAAGATTCCCGGCCAGCGCGCTTTTGATCACGGTTGCACCCGCGGGCGTGTGCCGACCCCATGCCTGGCATGCATGACGTTTGTCGGAGCGAACCTCACATCGCGGTCGCCCTGCGAGATGAGGCCGGGCATCGGAGGAAGCAAGAGAAGCTCGGACGCGCAGCCGCACGAAGCGAGTCCTCCCGGCAGTACCATCACCCCGAGTCAGCCCCTGAGCGCCCGGCCGAGAACGGTCCAGATGGCCAAGGGGGATTAGACCATTTATGCAGACGCGCGTTAAAAGGCAAGACTCTTTTCGTTCTCGCGCCCGTTTTGCCGTGCAGCGTACAGCCACATTCCTCCCTTGCGGTGAAGCTTCACGAACAATCGCGCTGGACCGTCGCGGTGGCGTTGTACAGCACCTCTGGCATGGCGATGCCCGGGGGCGTCGGGTGCAGCAGCATCGCTCGACCGCCGAGCTCATCGATGCGTGACGGCCACCACGGGACGACGTATGTCACGCCCCACACACCGGGCTTGGTCGTGCGGCTCTCTCCGCATTTCCGTAGCCGGAATCCCCGCCTCCCATGACAGAGAAAGCCGTAGCGTCACGGGGGACGCAACGTGCCGGGATGCCTGAGGGCCCCGCGGGGCTACGCCATCACCCGGACGACCCGCCGCTCCGGCAGGCTCGCGCGCCGCTGCTCCCACTCGCCGCGCGCCGCCCACTCGAGGATGCGGCGCAGGAGCAGCGCGGGCGCGTCCGCCTCGACGTGGTGCTCGCGGAGATCGCCCTGCGCCGCGGAGGCCGCCTCCGCGCTCTCCAGGAGGAGCCGGTCCTGCCGGAGGATCGCCGGCTCTTCCCGGCGAAAGCGCGCGCGCGCCCCGAAGGGCAGCGCCCTCGCAATCATCCACTCCAGGCGGCACCGGTCGGCCGCGGTCGGGACGAAGTGCAGGATGATCCGCCGCGCAGGCCCGCCCAGCGAGCGGACCTCGACGCGGTCGGGGAGCTTGAACGACAAAAGCGTCTCCGGCGATCGCCGCCCGGCCGCGCCGCCGTCCTCGCGGATCGGCCCGCGCAGCGTCATCCCGTCGGGCGTCGGCCGCACCTCGAGGAGCTCCTCGCGCAGGCCGCGGAGCAGCGCCGTGTAGAACTGCCAGTGCGTCCACGGGTGCGCGAACGCCGGATGACACCAGTCGAGGTTGTTCTCCAGGCCCTTGACCGAGGCGCACCCGAGCTCCACCGAGCCCTGGTCCCAGCGGTGCGCCGCGAAGCCCTCGATGCCGGGCACGGGCGGCGGCGCGCCGCCGTCGCCGCCGAGCCAGACCCACACATACCCGTCCTGCTCCGCGCAGGGGAACGCGGGGACACCGCACCTCTCCGGGACGCGCCTCCCGCCCGCGAGCGACGGGATATGCACGCACGCCCCGCCGCCGCCGTACCTCCAGCCGTGGTATCCGCACGCGAGCTCCCCCCGGCTCACGCGCCCGAGCGACAGCCTCACGCCGCGGTGGCAGCAGCGATCGGCGAGCGCGCGGGGGCGGCGGCCGTCTCCGCGGAACACGACGATGTCCCGATCGAGCACCCGGACGGCGCGGGGGGCGTCCCCGAGCTGCGATGAGGGGCAGGCAACATACCAGTACTCCCTGAGGAACATGATCTCACCTCCAGCAAACATTCACGGATGTATGTAAATCGCCAAAAAAAAGAGCGCCTGTCTCAGCGCCGGAGCCCGCGGACGAAGGTCGCGACCATGCGGCGCACGGCGGCCTTCGACGCCAGCGCCTTCGGGTCCATGAGGTGCAGCGCGGTCGCGCCGTTGACGAGGCTGACGGCCGCGAGCGCGGCCGCCTTCGGGTCGGCGGCGCGGTCGATCTGGCCGGCCGCGATCCCCTTGCGCACGAGGTCGGCGATCGTGTCGACGAGGCGGCGCACGCTCGCGACCTTCTGCTGGAACGCCGGCTCGAGCTCGGGCAGGAGCTCGGTCTTGAACAGCGTGATCGAGAGGACCGCGCGGTACTCCGGATCTTCGTCCAGGACCTCGAGCGATCGCGTGAGCAGGCGCTCGATCGACTCGAGCGGCGAGTAGCTCGGGGAGAGCGCCTCGGCGAAGACCTCGTTCGCCCTGGCGAAGCGCTCGCCGACGAGCGCCGCGTAGAGCTCCACCTTGCCCTTGAAGTGCCAGTACACCGCGCCCCGCGTGAGCCCGGCCTCCGCCGCGACGTCCTGGAGCGTCGCCGCCGAGTACCCCTTGCGGCCGAAGACGAGCAGCGCCGCGTCGAGGATCTGCTCGCGGGTCGCCGCCGCCTCCTCCTTCGTCCGTCGCACCCAGAGGTTATACATTCACGGATGTATGTTTGCAAGCCCGCCGCCGCCCGGGCTGAGCGGCGGCCGCGGCGGCCGCCGCTCAGCCCGGGGAACCGCGGGAGATCAGGCCTTGAAGAGGTCGAACTCGGGGCTATAGCGCACCACGCCGCGGGCGCGCGAGAGCGCGTGCTCCGCGAGCTCCATCGCCATGAACGCCTCGTCGGCCGCGTACTCGTTGCCGAGGCCGTAGAGGCTGGCCTTCTTGAACCCGAATCGGGCGTAGTACCCCGGCTCGCCGAGCACGACGGCGAACGCGTAGCCGGCGCCCCTGCAGGCCTCGATCCCTCGCCGCGCCAGCGCGGAGCCCACGCCGCGCCCCTGGAGGTCCGGCAGGACCGCGAGCGGCGCGAGGCCGACGCCCCCCTCGGGCGCGCCGCCTCCGGCGACCGTCACCGGGCTGAACAGGACGTGTCCGACGATGCCCCTCTCCATCTCCGCGACCAGCGAGACCGCGGCGCGCCCCGCGCCCCGGAGCCTGTCCACGAGCTCCGCCTCGAGCGCCGAGGGAAACGCAGCGAGGTGCACGCCGCGGATCCCCGCCTCGTCGCCCGCCCGCTCGGGTCGGATGGCCATCATCGCCCCACCCCGCCGCCGGCGGCGCCCGGCGCCCCCCCTCGCCCGCGGTCAGCGTCAAGCGCGAAGTCACCCCCGGCTGTGACAGACCACGTCCGACCCCGTCGACGTGGAGAGAGCGCCCCGAGGACTCCAGTTCTCCACAGGCTTTCTCCACAGGAAGAGCCCAGGGGCAACAGTTGGATTCTGTCGATTACCATCGCAGCGCGCGCCTCCTCGTCATGACCCTCGCGGAGCCTAGCCGAACCGCGCGCGGAAGGGCGAGCCGGCGTCCGATGCGCGCCCACAAGTACTCGGATTCACTTGGTTTTTAAGCGCCAGGATCCAGGCCGTCCGACCCTGACGGGTTGGGACAATGTCCGTCCGATCGATCCCTTTTCGGACGGGTCGAAGATGGCTATCCATGGTAGACATCAAAAACGCGGCGCGACGGCGTGTCTCTCGCACGACGCGTGTAAATGGCGCGCCGGAACGCTTCGTTTTGGAGGAGACTTCATGGAAAAGATCTCGCTCACGTACTTTGTCGACTTCGTTCTCAAGGCCGGGACGCCCAAGCTGACCGGCGTCAGGGAGTTCAAGGAGCGGAAGGACGAGCTCCACACGGACTTTTACAGGCAGGTGCGAGAGGCGATCGTCGACATGCACAGGAGCGGAAAGCCCACCAGCGTGCTCGACGGCTTCCTCGCCGCCCAGCACGACGAGCGGCGTCGCCGCATCTACCCGTCGCTGGTGAATGGATACCGCAAGTTCCTCGCCTCGGCGAAGATGACGTGGTTCGAGCCGCCGACGTCGACGTACCGCCTCGGCGATCTCGAGATCAACGTCAATCCGGAGCTCGGGCTCGTCATCGACGGGACGCCGCACGTGATCAAGATGTATTTCCGCGGCGAGCCCCTGTCGTCGAAGCGCGTGTCGGTCGTGCTGAACCTCTTGATGAACGGCCTCGCCGAGAGCACGCCGGGCGGCGCCTTCGCGGTGCTCGACGTGCGGAACGCCAAGATTCACACCTTCAAGGTGCCGAACCCGCGGCTCAACCTGCTGCTCCGCGGCGAGGCGGCCTCCTTCGCCACCATCTACACCGGGCTGTGACCGGCGCCCGGGCGGCGCGCGTCGCACCACGTCATCTCCCGGCGTCCACCGGGCCCGGGGCGCCCACCGCGCCGCCGGCGTCGCCGCGCCCTCCGCCGCTCATCCCGGCGGAGGGCGCGCGGCGCTCCCGCCCGCCCAGCGCAGGGGCCCGCGCAGGCGGCCCGCGCGGCGGCCCGCGTGGCGGACGGTGTGGCGGGCGGTCGCTGCGATGCCGCCATGCGGCGTCGCAGCGACGCCGCGGCGCCGTCACGCCGCAGCAGCAGAAACCTGCAGCGTCGCGGCCCGACGACGCCGCACAGGCAATCAGCTGTAGGAGATCTACGCCTCTGGCCACATCGCAGCACGCACAAGCAGAGCGAAAATGACCGATTCCGTGAAAGAGAACTACGATCAAGCCGGTAGCTTCAGTTATCCTCAGTCTGCCATGGACCGTCGCGCGCAGATCACCGCAACCCCGCTTCATGTACCCAGCATTCTTGTGGTCCTTGATCCGGCGTGGCCGGCGCTCTTCAGCCTGTGCCTCGCGGTGGCGCCGGGCTGCGGGGTGCTCCTGCACCGCTGCGACGCGGCCACGGCCGCGACGATCGCCGCCGAGCGGCGGCCGCTCGCGATCGTCCTGTCGAACGGCGTCTACGCGATGGATCCGGCCGAGTTCGACGCGCTCGCCCGGGACGTCCACTCGACGCTGCTGCGGCTCGACGAGGAGGTCAGCGAGCGGGAGCTGGAGGCGATGCTGAGCGGCGCGCTGCGCGAGACGCGCGAGATGAACGCGCAGCGCGAGGCGGCGCGGCGCGACGAGGGCAGCGGGCGCTACACGGTGATCGGCGCGCAACGCCGCGAGACCGTCGGCGCGATGAGCGCCGTGGACGCGCGCGCGGCGTCGCGGCCGGGCGCGAGCGCCGATCCCCGGCTCGCGCCGCGGCACCGCGATTCGTCGCCGGGGCCGAGCACGATGCCGCCGCCGTCGTCGCGCGCCGGCGCCCCACCCTCGGTCCGGCTGCCGCTGCCGAGCAGCCACCCGGTCACCCCGGTGCCCCCGTCCAGCGTGCCGCCGTCGTTCCGTTCGCCCCCCTCGGTGCGCTCGGCGCCGCCGTCGTCGCGCGCGCAAGGGCCCGCGTACGCCACGGGCGTGCCTCGCTCGGTCCCGCCGCCCGCCTCGCGCCCGCTCTCGAGCCTGCCGCCGGCGCATCCGACCGTCGCGAGCGCCCCGCTGTCGGTCCCGCCCCCGTCGACCCGCGCGGCGGCCGCCTCGGTGCGCGCCGAGCTGCGGTCGAGCCCGCCCCCGTCGACCCGCGCGCTGCCGAACGCGCCGCCGCCGTCGTCGCGCGCGCCGGGGGGCCCGGTCGCGCGGCGGCCGACGCCGATGCCGGCGAGCTCGCCGGCCGGGCCGCCTTCCTCCACGCGGACGCTGCCGAGCCCGCCGTCCGTCCGCGGCATGTCGAGCTCGCCCGCCTCGGTCCGTTCGAGCTCGCCCGGCCGGCTCCCTGGCACCGAGCCCCCGCCGTCGATCCGGACGATGGGGCCGCTGTCGGCTCGCCTGGCCCCGCCTTCCTCGGTGCGCCCCGAGCTGTCGCCGCGCTCGGGCGTGCGGGAGCGGGGCGCCGAGGAGCTCGACGCCGTGTTCGAGGATCAGAAGCTGCCGCTCGACGCGCTCGCGCGCGGCAACCGGGGCAGCTCGACGCGCTGAAGCGCCGGGGCGGCGCTCTCCGGCGAGCGCAGGAGCTCGCCGGGCGGCGCCGACCTGCTTCTCTTGCCCTACCCGCCTACCCGCGCGGGCGCGCGACCCACGACACGGTGGAGGCCGCGACGCGCCCGAGCAGATCGCCGGCGATGTCGATGAGCGCGGGGGGCGCGGGGGCGCCGAGATCGCGGCCCAGGTCGACGAGGATGCGGTCGACGCACTCCATCGCGCTCGAGGCGGCGAGCTCCATGCCGGCGCCGCGCCCGCCGGCGGCGCGCCCCGCGAGGTAGAGCCCCCGCACGGGCGTGTACACCGCCGGCCGCGCGCGGCCGACCTGGCCGGGCGTCTGCGCGGTCCCGGCCGCGAGCTCGGCGCCCGGCCCGCGCTCGTCCCCGGGCGAGCCGTCGACGAAGACCGCCTCCGAGAGCAGGCCGGGCACCGCCCCGGCGAGCGCGCGCAGGAGCTCGTCGACCGTCGCGGGGGGCGCGCCAGGCGAGGCGCCGCTCGCGCCGGACACGGCGCACGCGCAGAGGAGCTCATGCCCGGGCGGCGCGAGCGACGGATCGAAGCGCGTCGGCGCGACGCAGTAGAACGGCAGGGCCGGCGCGCCGGCGCCGCCGCCGAGGCCGGCGAGCGCGCCCGCCGCGGCGAGCCGCCGGCGCAGCCCGATCTTCACCTGGGCCTGCCTCGGCGACGGCGTCAGCGCGCGGACGCGCGCCACGTACGCCTCCGGGAAGTGCGGCTCGCCCACGAGCTCCGCGACGGTTGACGCGAGGCCGGCCGTGCTCACCACGATACGCGCCGACAGGGTCGTCCCGTCCTCGAGCTCCACGCCGCGCACGCGCCGATCGCGCACGAGCACGCGGCGCACGGCCGTGCCCGTCCGCACGGCGGCGCCGAGCTCTCGGGCCAGGCGGCAGAAGACGTCGGGGACCCGGGCCGCGCCGCCCTCGGGGTAGCTCTGCCGCCCGGAGCGGGCGAGCTGGCGCAGGGCGAGGAGCGCCTCGCCGGCGGACGCCTCGGATCCGGGCAGCAGCAGCGGCAGGCCGAGCAGCCCGCCGAGCCGGGCCGCGGCCGCGGCGCGCGGGAGGAAGCGGGCCGCGTAGGCCTCGGCCGTCACGTCGTCGCACGCGGCCAGGTCCACGTCGCGCATCGCCGTCGCGTGCGCGAGGAGGCGCGCGGCGCGCGCGGCCTCCAGGGGCGTGAGCTCGAGGGCGCGCGCGAGATCCAGCGCGGACGCGGCCAGCCGCCGGAGATCCGCCGGGAGGGCGACGCGGCCGCCGCGCTGCTGAGCCCCGGCGCTGCCCCCGCGCGCGGCGCCGGCGAAACAGAGCGCGGCGGGCTCGCCGCTCTGGCGGAAGGCGATCGCGTCGCCCTGCCCCACGCGGCGGAGCACGTCGCCGAGCGGGCCGTCCTCGCCGCGGCAGAGCATGTGCGTGCCTGTATCGACACGGAAGCCGTCCCTCTCGACCGCCGCGGCGGAGCCGCCCAGGCGGCGCTCCTTCTCGGCGAGGAGGGTCGGGATGCCGGCGTGCGACAGGAGGAGCGCCGCGGCCGAGCCGCCGACGCCCGAGCCGATCACCACCGCGCGCAAGGGGACCTCGTCGTCCATGACGTCGCGAGAACATAACGCGGCGAGCCCGCGCGCGGCGTATCGCGCAGCACGTCCGGCGTCGCGCGGCATCTCGCGAGGCGCGCGACCACCGCGAGGCGCGCGGCGAGCGTTGACCCTCGAGAGCAGCCGCCCGTAGAGTGTAGCCTTGCAGCCGACGTGCCCGCCATGAAGACCTGCCCGCAGTGCCACCAGCGCTATCCGGCCGAGAGCACCTTCTGCTTCATCGACGGCTCGTCGCTCGTCTCCGAGAAGGACCCCCGCATCGGGATGTCGATCGCGGGCCGCTACGTCATCGAGCAGGCGCTCGGGATCGGCGGGATGGCCACGGTTTACCGGGCCTACAACAAGCTCATCGGCACGCCGTGCGCCATCAAGATCCTGAACCGCGAGTTCGCGCAGGACACGACGACGCGCGAGCGCTTCCGGCGCGAGGCGCGGCACGCGCAGCGGCTCGCGCACCCGAACATCATCGAGATCTTCGATCAGGGCGACACCGACGACGGGCTGCCCTTCCTCGTGATGGAGCTGCTCCAGGGGACGAGCCTCGCCGACGTGGTGGAGCGCAGCCGGGTGCCGCTCGCGCGGGCGCTGCCCATCTGGGTGCAGATGGCGCGCGCCCTCGGCCGCGCGCACGACTTCGACGTCGTGCACCGCGACCTCAAGCCCGAGAACGTGTTCCTGCTGAAGGGCGACTGGGTGAAGCTCCTCGACTTCGGCATCGCCCGGTGCGCGCAGGACGCGCGGCTCACGAACCTCGGCGAGATCTTCGGCACGCCGCAGTACATGGCGCCCGAGCGCAGCACGACCATCGACGCGGGCCCCCCGGCCGACCTCTACTCGCTCGGGGTCATCATGTTCGAGATGATCACGCAGCGGCTGCCGTTCGACGCGCCCGATCCGGCGAGCTGGATCCTGAAGCACCTGAACGAGCAGCCGCCGCACCTCCAGGAGCTCGCGCCGGAGATGCCCGACGCGCTCGATCGCCTGGTCAACGCCCTCATGGCGAAGGACCCCTCGGCGCGCCCCGTCGACGCGTACCGCGTGCTCGCGGAGCTCGAGGAGATCGCGGCCGCGAGCGGGATCGCCCTCCCCCCGCCGCCCGAGGCGATGCCGCGCGACTCGGCGGTGCGATCGCGCGGCGCCGGGCGCGATCCCTGGGTGAGCCGGCTCGATCTGTTCGAGAAGATGACGGCCCGCGCCTTCGGCGCGTCCGCGCCGGCGGAGATCCAGCGGCAGCTCGAGGGGCTGCGGGGCCTCGTGCGGGAGCACGTCGATCTCCGCTCGAGGGCGCTCGACGAGCAGCGGCGCCTCGAGGGCGTCGCCGAGGAGTGGCGCGACGGCCGGCTGCAGATCGGGCGGGCGATGGACGCGCTCACCGTCGACGCCTCCCTCACGCGCGAGGAGGCCCGCACGTTCCGCGCCAGGGTGGCGCCGCTCAACGCGGCGACGCAGGCGTTCGTCCCCGCGGTGCTGAGCGCGCACAAGGAGGCCGTGCGCTGGGAGGGCCGGTGCGGGTTCGCCGAGCCCTACCTCGAGCTCGCCGCCAGCTACCGCCGGCTGGCGGAGCTCGTCGAGGGCTGGTACGCGTCGCGGAAGGCGGATTACGAGGCGGAGAGCGAGGCGATCGCCCGCGAGCACGAGGTGGCCGAGGTGGACGCGCAGATCAAGAAGCTGCGCGAGCGCCTCGAGGAGCTCGATCGGCAGCTCGAGGCGCGGCGCCGGGAGTCCCAGGAGCGCATCGCCGAGATCGGGCGCAGGGCCGATCAGCTCGACGCGGAGCTGCTCCACCTGGCCAGCCGCTTCTGCGCGCCGCTCCGGTCCAAGCCGGAGCTCGGCACGCTCTTCGTGGAGCTCGAGCGGCTCGCCGGCTGAGCGCTCCGGTCCGGCGCGCCGACGGCGGCGGGCGGATACCCCGGCGCAGCGCGCCGATCCGGCGTGGACGCGCCGACGCCGGGATCGCGCCGACGCCGCGATCATGCCGGCGCCGCAGCAGGCCCCCGTCGCCCGGCATTGCGCCGCGCGCCAGCACGGTCGCCGCGCCTCGCGCGTACTAAGCTAACCCCCCGTGACGCCCGCCCCCGCAGAAGAGCCGCGGCGCCCCTCGCCGCGCGCGCCGGGACGCATGCGCCGCGCCGCGTCCGCCGCGGCGGCGGCGCTCGGGCTGGCCCTGGTGTTCACCGGCGCCGCGGCGGTCGGCGTCGCGCTCCACCTCGACACGCCCGCCGCGCGCCGCGTCGCCCGCGACGCCACGAACCGGCTGCTCGGCTCTCTCTTCTACGGGCGGATCGTCGCCGACGAGATCGACAGGCTCGGCCTGAACGGCGTGCGGATCCGCTCCGCGGTCGCGATCGACCCGCGGGGGAACAAGGTGATCCGCGCGAGCGGCATCGCGGCGCGCGCCGACGTGCTCGCGATCGTCCGCGCCGCGCTCCTCGGGACGGGCGCGCTCCGCGTCGAGGTCCCGTCCATCCGGGTCGAGCAGATCGAGGTGCTGGTCCAGGACAACGGCGCCGACGGGGTCACCCTCGGCGACACGTTCGCGCCGCTGCCGCCGAGCCGCCCGCCGTCGTCGGCGCCCGAGGCGCCGCCGCGCGAGGTCGTCGTCGCGCTCTCGCGCATCGAGATCGGGCGCGGGTGGGTCCACGGGCAGCTCGCGCCGCCGCACGCGCTGGACGCCGACATCAACCGGCTCGTCGGGTCGGTGCACGTCGGCCCGGACGGCGTGGCGGTCGACGTGGACCAGACCGGCCTCGTGGACCGCGCGCTCCTGCCCGCCCGGACCTCGGGCACGGCGAACTACCACCTCCGCGCGGGCGAGAAGGTCCGGATGTGGAGCAGCTTCGCCGGCCGGCTCGCCGACGTCGAGATCACCGCGCGGGCCGTGCTCGACGAGGATCACCTCGAGGCGCAGGCGAGCGTCCCGCGCGCCACGCCGGAGCAGCTCCGGAGCCTCCTGCCGGATCACCCTCTCACCGAGCCGGTCGCCGCGCGCGTCGCCGTGAACGGCGACCTCCCCCAGCTCGACGTGGCGGCCTCGTTCTCGGCGGATCCGGCCGGCCCGGCGGGGGGCAGCGTCGCCCTCGCGGGGCGGCTCGACGTGACGGGGCCCGTCCGGCTCGACGCCGACGTGCAGGCGCGCGACGTGGATCTGCGGCTCTTCGGCGTGCGCTTCTCGTCCGATACGACGGGCGGGGAGCCCGGCGCCGCGCCCGCACGGACAGGCGCCGCGCCCGCACGGACAAGCGCCGCGCCCGCACGGACAGGCGCCGCGCCCGCACGGACAGGCGCCGCGCCCGCACGGACAGGCGCCGCGCCCGCACGGACAAGCGCCGCGCCCGCACGGACAAGCGCCGCGCCCGCACGGACAGGCGCCGCCGCGGCCAAGGCCGCGCCGGAGGAAGCGGCGACCTCGATCACCGCCGAGGGCCGGGTGCGCGTCGAGCTCGGCGACGAGCTCCGGCTCGCCGTCGAGGCGCGGACGGAGCCGACCGAGCTGCTCGGAGAGCGGGTGCCGGCCGCGGACGTCCACCTCGTGCTCGACCGCGGCGAGCTCCACGTGCGCACGCACCTCCACGAGCCGGGCGCGCCGATCGACGCCGCCGTCTCGCTCCTGCCGGGCGGCCAGGGCATCCGCTTCGCGGCCACCGCCGACATCCCGGCGATCGCCGCGGCCCCGCGCCTCGCCGGGCCCGTCGACGGCGCCGGCCGCGTGCGCGTCGAGGGGAGCCTCCGCGACGGAGCGCTCGACGCGCAGGTCGAGGGCGCGTTCGCCAGGCTCCGGGTCGGCCCCGACGTCGCGCTCGCCAGCGCGCGCTTCGCGGGGCGGGTCACCGGGCCGCTCGACGCGCTCGCGGTGAGCGGCTCGCTCTCCGGCCAGGAGGCGCTCGCCGGCGGCCGCACGTTCGACGAGGTCACGGCGCAGATCTCCGGCCCGCTCGCCGCGCCGAAGCTCCGCGCGACGGTCACCGACGGCGACGACGCCCTGGACGCCTCGGCTCGGCTGAGCTCCGCCACCGGGGCCCTGCGCGACATCGAGCTCCAGCTGAAGCGCGACGGCGCCGTGGTCGCCGGGAAGATCGCGGCCATCGACCCGTCGGCCGGAGGGCTCGCCGTCGAGGGGCTCGAGCTCGCCTCCCCCGAGCTCGGCTCGCTCAAGGGCCGGCTCGCGGTGCGCGGCGACGACGTGACCGGGCGGCTCCAGGGCGACGACATCGACGTCGGCCGCCTCGCGCGGATGCTCGGGATCCCGCTGCGCGTGCGCGGGCGCGCGGACGTCGACGTCGCGCTCGACCACGACCGCAAGGCCGGGCGCTCGGGCCACGTGCGGCTCGACCTCGCGGGCGGCGAGATCGCGTTCCTGTCCGGCGTCTCAGCGCGCCTCACGGCGACCTTCGAGCGCGACCAGCTCAAGGCCGACGGGCTCGTGCGCATCGACGCGGCGGCGCCGCAGCCGGCCGGAGGGCGCGCTGCGAACGGCGCGCCGAGCGATGCGTCGAACGGCGCGTGGGAGGGCGCGCTGCCGCGGTGCGCCGGCACCCTGGCGAGCGTGCGGGTGTCCGGCGCCGAGGGCACGCTGAAGGGGCCTCTCCTGCGCGCGGAGACGTGGGCCGGCCTCGTGGGGCAGGCCGAGGTCGCCGCGGACGACTGGGACCTCGGGTGCCTCGCGCGGCTCATGCCGATCGCGCACGTCGTGAGCGAGGTCCGCGGCAAGCTCACGACCCGCTTCCGGGTGTCGCGCGCGCCCGGCGAGGCGTTCCCCTCGCTGCACGACGTGCTCGTGCGGACGCAGGGCCTCGCGCTCGCGGGGCCTCACCGCCTGGGCGCCGAGCGCCCCGCCTGGGACTCGCGCTTCATCGACGCGCAGCTCAAGGGCTCGCTCGACGGGACGACCGGCAGGGCCGAGGCCGCGCTGACCCTGTACGACGGCGGGCTGCTCGCCGACGCCTCCGGCTCGATCGACCTCGACCTCGCGGCGCTCGCCGGTCCGCCCGCGGGCCGGTGGACGTCGCTCCTGCGCTCGCCCATCGCCGCGCAGGTCTCCTTCCCGCGACGCGCCGTGGACGAGCTCACCACCCTCCCCTCGTTCGTGCGCGACGCGCTCCCGCCCCTCGCCGGCGAGCTGCGGATCGACGCCTACGCGGGCGGCACCCTCGCGCGCCCGTCCCTGACCGCGCGCACCCTCTGGTGGGGCCTCACGTACGCGCCGCCGGGCGCGACGAGCGCGACGGATCTCATGTTCCCCACCGATCTCGACGCGTGGCTCACGTACGACAGCGAGAAGGCCACGCTCGACGCGCACGTCACGCGCGGCCCGGACGAGATCGCGACCGCGCGCGCCGAGGTGATCGCGCCCCTCGACCGCCTCCTCGCGGCCCCCTCGCCGCGCGCGCTGCGCGGCGCGCCCCCGCCCCCGGCGTGGACCGGCCGCTTCCGCGCCACGCTGCGCGACGTCCCGCTCGGCGAGATCCCGCTGCTCGGCGACAGCGGCATCGGCGGGCGCGTGAGCGGCGAGATCGAGATGCGCGACCTCAACGTCGCGCCCGCGCTCACCGCGCACCTCACGCTGCCGGGGGTCACGATCGGGAGCGATCTCGCCTTCGAGCGCGGCGTGCTCTCGGTGCGGATCGATCCCAAGCGCGGGACGGACCGCGGGGAGCTCCGCGTCACAGAGCTCGCGCTCGAGGGCCCGCGCGGCGGCAAGCTCCGGGCGAACGCGTTCGCCAGCGTGCGCTTCCGCCACGGGTTCCTCCCGATCCCCGACGGCGACCACACCGACCTCGCCCTCTCGGCGGAGCGCTTCCGGCTCGCGGCGCTGCAGCCCCTGGTCGGCGGGCTGCTGAGCAAGATCGACGGCACCCTGGACGGCGACCTGCGCGTCGAGCTCGGCGGCGCGTCCGGGGACGAGGGGGGCAGCGTCCGCGCCCAGCTGGAGGTCCGCGACGGGGTCGTGCACATCCCCGAGCTCGGGCAGGAGCTGCGCGACGTCGCCGCCCGCGTCACGGCCGACGGCAGCGTCGTCCGGATCGAGGGCCTGCGCGCGGCGGGCACCACCGGGCTGGCGCAGGGATGGGCGCTCCTCCGGCTCAACGGGCTCGCGCTGCGCGACGGGGCCGGGGCGCTGACCATCGCCGACGACCAGGCGCTCCCGCTCACGCTCGAGGGGGTGCCGCTCGGGACCGCCTCGGGGATGCTGTCGTTCATCGCGGAGAAGAAGCCCGGCGAGCTCGCGCTCTACGCGACGGTCCCGAGGCTCCGCCTCACGCTGCCGGCGACGAGCAGCCGCGACGTGCAGCCGCTCGGCGACAACCCCGACATCTCCGTCTCCCACCCGCTCGGGCCGGAGAAGCAGAAGCGCGCCGCGGACGCGCTCCGCTACGCGATGACGTTCGACGTGCGCGACGCGGCGGTCAGCGGCGCGGGGCTGCGGCTCTCGCTCCGGAGCGACGAGGACGCGCCGCCGCGGGTGGAGATCGGCGAGGACGTGCGGGTGTCGGGCGGCATCGTGATCACGCGCGGCGCGCTCGAGATCTACGGCAAGGCGTTCGAGATCGAGGGCGGGCGCGTGCGCCTGCGCGAGGAGGACGCGTCGAACCCGCACCTGAACGCCACGGCGCACTGGGACGCCCCGGACGGCACGCGCATCCACGTCGCCTTCAACGGCAACCTCCGGCCCATCACCGAGCGGTCGCTGCGCTTCACGTCGAGCCCGCCGAGCTCGCAGCAGGACATCCTCGCGCGGCTCCTGTTCGGCGCCGATTTCTCCGAGGGCGCGCAGGCGGCGGGCGCCGAGACGCCCGGGGGGGTGGCCGTGGGCCGCGTGGCCGCGTCGGTCGGCAGCGAGCTCGCGACGGCGCAGTTCAACGCGCTCCTGAGCGGCATCGCGCCGCTGCGCGGGCTGTCGACGCGGTTCGGGACCACGGCGGACGGCACGCTGCGGACGAGCCTCGTCTACCGCCTGAACGACGATCTGACCGCGCAGGCCACCTTCCAGGAGGGCGCGGTGCGGGGCACGACCAGCGAGAGCGGGCCGACCACGGGGGGCACGGCGAGCGAGCGCGGCACGCGGACCGAGGTCACCGTCGACTGGCGCTTCGACGAGCACTGGACGCTCCGCGGCACCGTGGGCGTCGACGAGCGCCAGACGACCTCGGGCGTGCTCGACCTGCTCTGGCACTACCGGTACTGAGCGGCGCGCGGGGCGCCTCCGCGCCGCGGGGGCGTCAGCGCGCCGCGGGGGCGTCAGCGCGCCGCGGGGGCGTCAGCGAGCCGCGGGGGCGTCAGCGCGCCGCGCTACCCCGCGGCCCGCGCGGGCAGCCGGATCTCGCGCCCGGCGACGCGGAGCGTGGGCGGCTCGGCCTCGACGAGCAGCGGGGCGAGCTGCGACTGCGCGTGGCGCGAGAAGCGCGCCTCGAGCGCGCCGCCGCGGGCGCGCGCGTACACGACGCCGTCCTCGCCGAGGGAGAGCGTCCCCGGATCGAGCGGCTCCTCGGTCCCGTCGAACAGGACCAGCGTGACCGCGCCGCCGTCGCCGATCCGGAGCGCGTCGACGAAGAGCGGGGCGTCGTCGGCCTGGAAGTAGCACCAGTCGTAGCCGTTCGAGAGGATCGGACGGCCGTCGTCCGGGTGCCGCGCGATCCACGCCCTGAGCCCGCGCTCGAGCGCGGGGTGGTCGACGCGGGCGCCGTCGTGCCAGAAGCGGCCCTCGCGGTCGAGCCGGATCGAGCTCTCGCGGGACGTCCCTGGGGGCGGCGCGAACCGGAAGAAATCAGGATGGTCGCCGGGCTTCATGGGTCACCTCGCAGGAGAGATGCGGCCCGGCGCGGCGCCGCGCAAGCCGCGCGCGCCGGGGAGTACTATAGCGAGCCCATGCGATCCCAGACGGACGAGGCCACGGCCGACGAGCACCTGCGCGCGACGCGGGCGTACTACGACGAGTTCTCCGCGCGCTACGAGGACCGGCGCGGGGGCCGCGACGTCGGGGGCTACCACGATCTCGTCGACGCGCTCGAGGTCGACTTCGTGCGGCGCTTCGGCGAGGGCCGCGACGTGCTCGAGGTCGGGTGCGGCACCGGGCTCCTGCTCGCGCGAATCGGCGCGTTCGCGCGCTCCGCGCGCGGGGTCGACCTCTCGCCCGGCATGCTCGAGCGCGCCCGCGAGCGCGGCCTCGACGTCGTCGAGGGGAGCGCGACCGCCCTGCCCTTCGCCGACGAGAGCTTCGACGTCGCCTGCTCGTTCAAGGTGCTCGCCCACGTCGAGGACGTGCGCCGCGCGCTGTCGGAGATGGCGCGCGTGGTGCGGCCCGGCGGGCACGTGATCGCGGAGTTCTACAACCCCTACAGCCTGCGCGGGCTCGTGAAGAAGCTCGGCCCGGCGGGCGCCATCAGCGACCAGACCCGCGAGAGCGCCGTCTACACGCGCTTCGACGCGCCGCGCGCCGCCGCCGCCCTGATGCCGGAGGGCGTGCGCGTCGTCGCCTCGCGGGGCGTGCGCATCGTGACCCCGTTCGCGGCCGCGATGCGCGTGCCGGGCCTCGGCCGGCTCCTGCGCCGGGCGGAGTGGGCGCTGTGCGACACGAGGCTCGCGGAGCTCGGCGGGTTCTGGATCGCCGCCGCGCAGAAGGCGTGAGCCGCGCCGCCGGCCCCGGTCAGAACCGGCCGAGGAGCCCCGCGTAGAGGCCGCCGGGGAGCGCGGAGATCGTCGGCGCCGCGGAGAAGCCCGGGGGCGGGGGCGGCACGCGGCGCGTGCGGAAGGAGACCCGCTCCGGGATGAACGTGATCTGCGCGTGGGCGATCCCCGCCGCGACGAGCGTCGCGAACGTCCCGAAGGCCACGCGGTTGACCGCGGCCGCGGTCTCGATCCGGCTGTTCAGCGCGTCGATGTCGACGGCCTGCGCGGGGGTGCCCGGCGCCCTGGGCCGCGGCGTGACGTCGACGTTCGTGTAGCTCGACAGCGCCAGGGCCGACACGATCGACGTGCCGCCGGCGACCGCCTGGCCGACCAGGAAGAACCAGCCGAGCCCCTCGTCGCCGTTCTGGAACTGCCCCACCCCGAACGGCAGCATCGCGATCCAGCGGGAGTTCCGCTCCACGACCCGCTCGCTCCCGGCGAGCCGGTGGAGCTCGGCGATCCAGCGGCGCTCGTCGTCGCGGCCCCGCTCGATCCGCAGCCGCTCCGCGCGCTGCGCCTCCGCCTTCTGCCGGGTCATCTCCTCGATGCGCGCCCGGCTGCGCGCCCGGACCGCCGTGAACCGGTCGATGACCTCGGGCTGGAACACCGCCGGGTTCGGCGAGTACACCGGGTTGTCGAGGAGGATCTGCTCGATGTAGGCGTCGGCCTCGCTCGTGCGCCGCAGCGCCACGAGCGCCGCGGCGGCGAGGCCGCGCGCCCGCTCGACCAGGGCGGGATCCGAGATCCGGCACGGCTTGCCTTCGACGTCGGTCGCGCTGCGCTCGCAGGGCGGGCTCGCGGGGTCGAGCATCGCCGCGAAGCGGCTCACGGCCTCCTCGTAGTGCCCGGCGTCGAAGCGCGTCTTGGCGAGCTCGAACTGCTGCATGTCGTCGGCGGCCGCCGGGCCCGCGCAGAGGAGCGCGAGGGCGCCCGCCGCGGCCGCGGCGAGGCGCCGCGGCGCGAGCAGAACGCGGCCGCTCCCGACCGATGGGAAGCGAGCGCCGGGAGATTTCCCGCCTGGAGTTCGCGCAGCCATGCGGAGGGGTGCGCCGTGATGTAGCGGAGTTTGGGCGGGGATGCTGAGATTTCCGGCGCCGACGCCGCAATGAAGGCGTCGCCGTCAGCCGGACGGCCAGGAAACGGTGTTCGACTCGCCGGCCACGAGCGTGACGTTGCCGACGAGCGGCGCCGCGTCGGGCGTCGGGGGCGTGAAGATGCAGCGCCCGCTCCAGAACACGTCGTTCAGGGTCACGGTCTGCGGGGCGCCCGCGAAGCCGATCAGGCCGATCTGCGGGCACTGGTACTGCGCGCTCGGCGGCGCGCCGCTCAGGACGACCGTGCTGGGCAGGATCTCCAGCTTGTGGACGATCCGCTGCGGCGCGGTGACCCCGGGCTTGGGCGCGACGACCGAGATGACGCCCGAGTACGGCTTGCAGCACCGCGAGTTGGGCACGCTGATGTCGACGCTGTGCGCGCCGATCTTGAGCGGCGTGACCTTGTTCGCGCCGAACCAGTTGATCTCGACCCCGTCGAGCACCAGCTTGGCGCCGCTCGGGACGATCTGGAAGACGACGTCGCGGACCGCCGGCGCCTCGGCCGGGGATGCGGCCGCCGACGCGACGGGCGGCGGGTGAAACCGCGGGCGAGGCCGCGGCGCGATCGCGCCCTCCGCGGCGCCCGGCGAGACCTCCGCGGCGCGCGGCGCGCCCTCCGCGGCGCGCGCCGCGACCGCGCGCAGGTTCGGCGGCGGGACCAGGGCCTCGATCGGCCCCGGCCGCGGCGGATCGCCCGCGAGGGGCGCGTCCCCCTCCGGAGGTGGAGCATCGCGCAGCGCGCGCGCCACGCCGAACGCGGCGACGCCGAGCCCCACCGACGCGAGCGCCACGAGCAGCGCGCGCCGCGCGAGCTGCCTCCGGCTGCGGCTCGCGTTCAGCTTCGCGATCCGCTTGAGGATGGTGAGGTCGTTCGGCGCGAGGGCGAGGGCCCGGTTGTAATCGGCGGCCGCGCCCGGCACGTCGCCGCGCTTGCGGCCGGCCTCCGCGCGCGCCACGAGGCGCGGGACGAGCCGCGCGGCGTGCCGCTCGGCGTAGCCCGCGGGGTCGGCGAAGTAGGCGGCGAGCTCGGCGCGCGGCTCCGCGACGCCGAGCTCGCCGAGCTCGGCCCGGATCAGCTCGGCGAGCGCGCGGGGGCTCGCCGTGCGGCCCGCGATGTCGTGCGAGAGGGCGCCCGCGATGATCCGGCTCCAGCGCGCGCCCACGGCGGGCCGCTCGCGCTCGGCCTCCGGGTAGACCCCCTCGATCACCCTGCGGAGCACCTGCGCCGGGTTCTTTCCCTCGAACGGCAGGTGCCCGACGAGGCACTCGTAGAAGAGCACGCCGAGCGCGAAGACGTCGGTGCGCGCGTCGACCTCGCCCCCCTCGATCTGCTCCGGCGCCATGTGCGCCGGCGAGCCGAGCACCTGCCCGGTCGACGTGACGCCCTGGGCGTCGAGGATCTTGGCGATGCCGAAGTCGGTCAGCTTGATGACCACGCTCGCGCCGTCCCAGCTGCCGCCCGGGCGGTCGGACGGCAGCTCGACGAGCACGTTCTCCGGCTTCACGTCGCGGTGGATGATCCCCGACGCGTGCGCGTGCTCCAGGGCGTCGCACAGCTCGAGCACCACGGCGGCGCCGATCTCGGCCGGCATGTCGCGGTGGGCGTTCAGGATCTTGCGCAGCGTGGAGCCGCGGAGCAGCTCGACCACGAGGTAGCGCTCGCGATCCTGCTCGCTGGAGACGTCGTACACCTCGACGATGCCGGGGTGGCGCAGCTTCGCCGCCGCGCGCGCCTCGGCGACGAAGCGGGCGCCGACCTCGGCGTTCTCGCGGAGGTGCTTGTGGATGATCTTGACGGCGACCTCGCGGCGGAGCCGCGGGTCGCGGGCGCGGTAGACCGTGGCCATCCCGCCGTGGCCGAGCTCCTCGATCAGCTCGTATTTCTCGAGCTTCGGGAGGCCTTCTGCGCCCGCGTGTCTGGAGAGGGATTCCTGCTCGCCCGTCGAGCCCCTATCGCGGGCGAGCAGGCTCATTCAACGACCTTCACCCGAATCGCGTTGGTCGACCCCGAGACGCCGACCGGAGCGCCGTAGATGGTGACGAGCTTGTCGCCGGGCGAGACGAGGCCGTTCGCGAGCAGCTGCCCGGTGGCGCGCTCGATCATCTCGTCCGAGTTGCGGAGCGCGTCGACGGGGAACGGCACCACGCCCCAGAGCAGCGCGAGCCGCCGGCGCGTCGTGTCGTTCGGCGAGAAGGCGACGATCGGCACCACGGGGCGCGCCTTCGACGCGTACCGCGCGGTGAGGCCGCTCTCGGTGAACGCGATGATGAGCTTCGCGCCGATGTCCTTCGCGATGTCGCACGCCGCGCGCGCGGTCGCCTCCGCGACGTTCGCGCGCTGGCCGGGCTGCTCGCTCGAGAGGTAGCGGTAGAACGAGCTCTGCTCGGCCTCGGTGACGATGCGGGCCATCATCCGCACGACGAGCGGCGGGTGCGCGCCGGTCGCGGTCTCCTGCGAGAGCATGACCGCGTCGGTGCCGTCGAAGACGGCGGTCGCCACGTCGCTCGCCTCGGCGCGCGTCGGGCGCGTCGCGGTCACCATCGACTGGAGCATCTCGGTCGCGACGATCACCGGCTTCTGGTGCACGCGGGCGAGGCCGAGGATCTCGCGCTGGATGATCGGCACCCGCTCCGGGTTGAACTCCACGCCGAGATCGCCGCGCGCGACCATGACCCCGTCCGAGGCGAGGATGATCGACTCGAGGTTGTCGATGGCGCCGGGCGTCTCGATCTTGGAGACGATCGGCGTCGGGCGGCCCCAGGCCTCGCAGATGTCGCGGACGTGCCGGACCTCGTCCGCGTTGCGCACGAACGAGAGGGCGACGTAGTCGACCCCCTGCGCGAGGCCGAAGCTCAGGTCCGCCTTGTCCTTCTCGGTGAGGGCGGAGATGCGCACGCGCCTGGCCGGCAGGTGCACGCCCACGCGATCGCGCAGGCGTCCGCCCTGCGTCACGCCGGCGTGGACGCGATCGCCCTCGACCTTGGTGACGGTGACCACCACGCGGCCGTCGTCGATGAGGACGACGTCGCCCGGCTGCAGGTCGGAGGCGAGGCCCTCGTAGAGGATCGGGATCTCGCCGGGCGTGGCGACGGGGCTGTCCCGGTTCGCCTCGACCAAGGTAACGGAAGCCCCGTCAGCGACCTCGAAGGTGTTGCCGGGGAAGCGACCGGCTCGGATCTTCGGGCCGCAGAGATCCTGCAGGATCGCCACAGGCTTTCCGCAGGCCTCCGCAGCCGCGCGGACCGTGGCGATTGCCTTGCCATGATCCTCATGCGAGCCGTGAGAGAAGTTGAGTCGAGCGACATCCATACCGGCGCGGATGAGCTGCTCCAGCGTCGTTTGAGAGTCACACGAAGGGCCAATGGTACAGACGATTTTCGCTCTGCGTACGAGCACGGGCGGAGCATGCCACGAGCAGGGGTCGCGACACTACCCTGATTGTGAAGGAGCCATGCGGACTTCATCGGATTCCAACAAAGCCGCTGGATGGACGAGCCCGGACGCGGCGCGCGCGTCGGCGCAGCGGCCGAGCGCGCAGGCCCGCCGCGGGCAGCGCGCTCCACGCCGCGGGCGCCGCGCGAGGCCGCGGAACGCTGAAAATCAGGCGATCTCTGTGAGGGGCGTGAGCGACGGGGAGGTCGGCGCGCGCCGCAGCGCGGCATGACCTCCCCCCGGGATCTCGTGGCTAGGAGCGGCGCTCGCGGCGCTCGCGCGGCGGCGGCCCGCCGCGATCGCGCTCCATGCCGGGCCGCGGGCCGCGGTCGCGGTCGCCGCCACGCCCGCCGCCCGGGCCGTCGCGCCGCGGCGGCGGGCCGGCGTCGCGCGCCTGCGCCATCCGCTCGCGCGCCCGATCGCCCTCCTCGCCCTCCGGCAGCGGGAGCAGCTCGCGCCGGCTCAGCCGGATCTTCCCGTCGCGATCGACGCTCAGCACCTTCACGTCGACCGAGTCGCCCTCCTTGAGGACGTCCTCGACGCGCTCGACGCGCGTGTGGGCCATCTCCGAGATGTGCAGCAGGCCGTCCGTGTTCGGGAGGATCTCGATGAACGCGCCGAAGTCGGTGATGCGCTTGACCGTCCCCTTGTAGGTCGCGCCGACCTCGGGCTCGGCGGTGAGCCCCTTGATGATGTCGAGCGCCCGCTTCACCGCGTCGGAGTCCGACGACGCGACGTTCACCGTGCCGTCGTCCTCGACGTCGATCGCGACGCCGGTCTGGTCGACGATGCCCTTGATGGTCTTGCCGCCGGGGCCGATGATGAGCCGGATCTGGTCGGGCTTCACGCGCACCGTGGTGATCCGCGGCGCGTACTGGCTGAGCTCGGGCCGCGTGGTCGGCAGCGTCTCCAGCATCTTGTTCAGGATGTGGAGCCGCCCCTCGCGCGCCTGATCCAGCGCCTGCATCAGGATCTGCCGGCTCAGGCCGGCGATCTTGATGTCCATCTGGATCGCGGTCACGCCGCGCGCCGTGCCGCAGACCTTGAAGTCCATGTCGCCGAGGTGATCCTCGTCGCCGAGGATGTCCGAGAGCACCGCGTAGCGCTGGCCCTCCATGATGAGCCCCATCGCGATGCCGGCGACGGGCGACTTGATCGGCACGCCCGCGTCCATGAGCGAGAGGCACCCGCCGCAGACCGCCGCCATCGACGACGAGCCGTTCGACTCGAGCGTCTCCGACACGATCCGGATCGTGTAGGGGAACTGATCCGGCGGCGGGATCATCCGGGAGAGCGCGCGCTCGGCGAGCGCGCCGTGGCCGATCTCGCGACGGCCGGGGCCGCGCAGCGGCTTCGTCTCGCCGGTCGAGAAGGGCGGGAAGTTGTAGTGGAGGTAGAAGCGCTTCCACGTCTCGCCCATCAGGCCGTCGATCTTCTGCTCGTCGGTCGAGGTGCCGAGCGTCGTCGTGACGATCGCCTGCGTCTCGCCGCGCTGGAACAGGGCGCTGCCGTGCACGCGCGGGAGCAGGCCCACCTCGCACATGATCGGCCGGATGCTCTTGCCGTCGCGGCCGTCGATGCGCCGGCCCTCCTCGATGACGTACGTGCGGACGACGTGCGCCTTGCGCTCCTCGAACTCGGCCTTCACGAGCCCCTGGAGGGGCAGGAACTTCTCGGCGCCGAGCTCGGCCGACAGGGTCTCGGTCAGCTTCTTCTTGAGCGTGCTGTAGCCGTCGTAGCGCGCCTTCTTGTCGGTCACCCGCGTCGCCGCCTTGAGGTCCCCGTCGACGATCTGGGCGACGCGCTGCTTGACGTCGTCCGGCAGCGCCGGCGCGACGAACTCGCGCTTCGGCTTGCCCACCGCGGCGCGCATCTTCTCGATGAGGTCGATGACCGGCTGCGCCGTCTCGTGCGCGAACATCAGCGCGTCGATGATCTCGGCCTCGGTCGCCTCCGCGGCGCCGCCCTCGACCATCACGATCGCGTCGCGCGAGCAGGCGACGACGAGGTCGATGTCGCACCGCTCGATGTCGGCCACCGTCGGGTACGCGACGAACTCGCCCTCGAGGCGGCCCACGCGCACGCCGACGACGGGCCCGTGCCAGGGGATGTCCGAGATGTGCAGCGCGGCGCTCGCGCCCGTCAGCGCGAGGACGTCGGCCTTGTTCTGCTTGTCGCTGGAGAGGACCGTGGCGATGATCTGCGTGTCCCGCTTGAAGCCCTCGGGGAAGAGCGGGCGGAGCGGGCGGTCCATGAGGCGGCTCGAGAGGATCTCCTCCTCGCGCTGGCGCGCCTCGCGTTTGAAGAACCCGCCGGGGATCTTGCCGGCGGCGTACGTCTTCTCGACGAACTCGCAGGTGAGGGGGAAGAAGTCGAGGCCCGGCCGCTCGTCCTGCGAGACGGCGGTCACGAGCACCATGGTATCGCCGTAGGTGACGAGCACGGCCCCGTGGGCCTGCTTCGCCAGGCGGCCGGTCTCGAGGGTGAGGGCGCGGCCGCCCACCATGACGGATTCACGAACGAACATCAGGATTTCAGCTCTCTCTCGCGCGATCGCGAGGGCCGCTGCGTGCGGCGCTACGCCGAGCGCGAGGGGCTGCTCTTCTTCCTCGATTCCTGCGCAGGAGCCGCGCTGCTGCGCACGAAGCGAAGACGAAGACGCGCGGAGCCCGCGCTCGGGAACGGTGAGGCCGAGCGGCCCGCCGTCCCGTGGTCAATGAATGTGCTCCTTAAAGCGTTCGCTCCGCCCTCGCCAGCGCAAAACGCATGCGTTCAGGGGTGCGTGCCGCAAAACCTCCCGAACGGAAGGGCCGGAACGCCGGCCGGTGCCGGGTGGAACGCGCGGGTGGAGGATGGGACGGCAGCGAGCTGCGGCCGGCAAGCGGACAGGCCCGACCGGCCGAGGCCGGCGGCAAGCGGGCAGACCCAGCCGAGGCCGGCGCTCGCACCTGCCCCGACAGCGCGGGCAGAGGGCAGACGGACGCCGCGCGGGCGCGCGGCGCCTCGGGAGCGCGCCGGCGAGACCGGCGCAATCTGCCCTGAAATCCGCTACTTGCGGAGGTTGAGGCGGCCGATGAGGCTGCGGTAGCGCTCGATGTCGATGCGCTTCAGGTAGTCGAGCTGACGGCGGCGCTGGCTCACCAGCTTCAGGAGGCCCCGGCGGGAGTGGTGGTCCTTCTGGTGGGTGCGGAAGTGCTCCTGCAGCTGGTTGATCCGCTCGCTGAGGAGCGCGATCTGGACCTCGGGCGACCCGGTGTCGCCCTCGTGGATCGCGTACTTCTGGATGATGTCCGTCTTCTGAATCGAGTGCAGCATGGCTGGCTCTCCATGGCCTCTCCGGTGCGCTGCCGAGCGCCCGGGCCGGCGCGTCTTCACGACGCCGGCGACTGGCCAAGCGACGCCTGAAGGCGAGCCCCGCGCCCGGAGCGGCGGGAGCCCGCGAAATTCAGGCCAGTGAGCAGAGGAGCGCGCGAGTATACGCAGGCGCGCCGGTCCGTCAACGCGCCCGTCAACGCGGTCGACGTGGCCCGCGCGATTTGTCACCCCCAGAACGGCCGATTGGCTACCCTCGGTCAGCGATGCCCGGCACCCTCCGGCCCCCCGAAGACGCTCCCCGACTGCAGTCGGACCCTTCCCGACCGCAGTCGGACCCGCGCGGCTCCCGACCGCAGTCGGACCCGCGCGGCTCGCAGTCGGACCTGCATATCGCGCACGCGATGACGAGCCTCTCGACCTCCGCCAACGCGCCCCCGAGCTCCGGGAGCGACAACGCGACGCCCAAGGTTTGCCCCACCTGCGGGGTGCGGTACCCGGCCGAGTTCAGGGTGTGCCCGCGCGACGCCGCGACGCTCGACGACTCCGTGGACGACGCGCTCCGCGACGATCTCGTCGGCAAGACGCTCAACGAGACGTACACGGTCATGCGCGTCGTCGGCGAGGGCGGCATGGGGCGCGTCTACGAGGCGCGCCACACCCGGATCTCGAGCAAGCGTTTCGCCATCAAGATGCTGCACCCGGAGTACGCCCGGCAGCCGCAGGTGATCTCGCGCTTCCAGCGCGAGGCCGAGGCCGCGGCCGCGGTGCAGAGCCCGTACGTCGTCACCGTCTTCGACGTCCACCGCACCGCCGAGGGGCGGCCGTTCCTCGTCAACGAGTTCCTCGAAGGCAAGGAGCTCGCCGACTACCTCACGGAGGTCGGCAAGATGAAGATCGGCCCCGCCGTGCGCATCGTCCGGCAGATCTGCAAGGCGCTCGCCGCCGCGCACGCGAAGGGCGTGGTGCACCGCGACATGAAGCCGGAGAACGTGTTCCTCACCGGCGACCTCGCCATGCCCACGGCCAAGGTGATCGACTTCGGCATCTCCAAGGTCGACGACGCGCCCGGCGCCGCGCTCACGCAGACCGGAATGATCATGGGCACGCCGTCGTACATGGCCCCGGAGCAGGCCCGCGGCGAGCGCGTCGATCACCGGGCGGACATCTACGCCGTCGGCGCCATCCTCTACTGCGCCCTCACCGGCAGCCGCCCGTTCGACCGCAACGACCCGACCGCGACCCTGACCGCGGTGCTCACCGAGGACCCGCCGCGCCCGCGCTCGCTCGAGCCGAGCATCCCCGAGCCGCTGGAGATGATCATCCAGCGGGCGATGGCGAAGGAGCCCAGCCACCGCTACCAGACGATGGAAGAGCTCGACGCGGAGCTCGCGCTCTACGACACGAGCGAGCCCGAGCCGCGGGAGCTGAGCTCCCCCGTCGTGCAGCCCGGGCCGCGCACGTCGCTGCCGTCGGCGCCGCGCGCCGCGACGATGCAGCTCCGCCAGGCGCAGCAGGTGAGCATGGCGAGGCCGCTCATCCTGCTGCTCTCGGTGCTCGGCCTCTTCTGGGTCGCCGGCGGCCTGATCACGCTGGTCACCGCGATCATCCGCCTCTCGCGCGGCGGCACCGTGACCGACAACCTGACCGGCCTCGAGGCGGTCCTGCTCGCGTCCGGGATCGGCTTCGCGCTGATCACCCCCGCGCTGATCGGCGCGCGCCACGTGCGCCGCAACGTGTGGAACAACAGCATGAAGTCGGTCGATCTGGCCGACAACATCCGCCGGCCGATCGTCGTCGGGCTGTGCGCCTACGGCTTCGCGTCGCTGCTCGTGCGGGTCGTCGAGGCCGTCGTCCTCCGGCGCGCGGCCGGCGTCGCCTGGCCCATGTGGGACGTCGTGCTGTTCGCGATCGGCGCGGTCGGGGCCGCCGGGGCGTACCTCTTGCTCCGCAGCGAGAGCCGGTAGCCCGGCCGGCGAGCGGCCCGCGCCTAGCCGCGCCGACCGTCCAGCCAGGCCTGGAGGAGCAGCGCCGCCGCCGCCCCGTCGACCCGCTCCTTGCTCTTCCGCCCCGAGACGCCCCCGTCGCGCAGCCGCCGTGCCGCCTCGACCGTCGTCAGCCGCTCGTCGATGAGCTCCACCTCGACGCCGGTGGCGTCGGCCACCGCCTGCGCGAAGGCCGCGGCCCGCCGCGCGGCGGGCCCCTCGTCCCCGTTCATCTCCAGCGGCAGCCCTACCAGGAACCGCGTGATCCCTTCGTCCCGGGCGAGCGCCGCGAGGGCCTCGAGGAGCGCCTTCCGGTTCCGCCCGTCGAGCAGCGGCCGCGGGTGCGCGTAGAGCCCGAGCTCGTCGGTCACCGCCACGCCCACGCGGGCCTTCCCAAGATCGATCGCCGCAGCGCGGGTCTTTGCCTTCGCCATGCCTCTCGGAGACAGCACATAGCCCCAAGACGGTGAGCCGGCGAGACCCGAGCGCACCGGGAGGCCTCCGACTGGCTTGACCCGCTCGCCAGCTCCGACCATAAGCGCCGCGCGATGGAACTGCGCGCGGTACGGGGGATGAACGACATCCTCCCCGAAGAGGTGGAGCGCTGGCACAAGCTCGAGGGGGCCTTCCGCCTCCACGCGGAGCTCCACGGCTATGCCGAGGTGCGCACGCCGCTGCTCGAGCCGACGGAGCTCTTCCAGCACCAGATGGGCGAGACGACGGACGTGGTCGAGAAGGAGATGTACTCCTTCGAGCGCCACGGCGATCGGCTCACGGTGCGGCCGGAGGGCACGGCCGGCGCCGCGCGCGCGTACGTCGAGCACGCGGTCCACGCCAAGGAGCCGGTCACCCGCTGGTACTACCTCGGGCCGATGTTCCGCGGCGAGCGGCCGGCGAAGGGGCGCTACCGCCAGTTCTACCAGGCCGGCTGCGAGCTCTTCGGCGATCCCGGGCCGCTCTGCGACGCCGAGACGATCGACCTCGTCGCGACGTTCCTGCAGCGCATCGGCATCGGCGACTTCGTCGTCCACGTGAACTCGCTCGGCAGCGCGGGCACGCGCGAGCGCTACCGCGAGGCGCTGCTCGCCCACTTCGCGCCGCGCAAGGGCGAGCTCAGCGAGGACTCGCAGCGCCGCCTCGAGAAGAACCCGCTGCGCATCCTCGACTCGAAGGACCCGCGCGACCACGAGGTGTCGCGCGACGCGCCGTCGACGCTCGACCTGCTCGACGACGCCGACCGGGCCCACTGGCAGGGCGTGCTGCGCTGCCTCGACGTGCTCGGCGTGAGCTACGTCGTCGACCGGTCGCTCGTGCGCGGGCTCGACTACTACACGCGCACGCTCTTCGAGGTGAAGGCGACCTCGAGCGATCTCGGCGCCCAGAGCACGCTCGCGGGCGGCGGTCGCTACGACAACATGGTCGCTGGGCTCGGCGGGCCGAGCGTGCCGGCGATCGGCTTCGCGATGGGGATGGAGCGGCTGCTCACGATGATGCCCGACGCCCCCGCGCGCCGGGGGCCCGGCTGCTTCCTCGCCCCGCTCGGCCAGAGCGGCGCGGACCGCGCGCTCCTCCTCGCGAGGCAGCTGCGCGCGCTCGGCGTCTCGGTCGAGCTCGACGGGCGCGGCGGCCGGCTCAAAGCGATGCTCCGGCGCGCGGACGCGCTCGGCGCGCGGCTCTGCGTGATCCTCGGCGACTCGGAGGTCGAGCGCGGCGTCATCCAGATCAAGGATCTCGTGGCGCACCTGCAGGAGGAGATCCCGCTGGAGGGCGCGGCGCGCGTGCTCGCGGATCGGGCCCTCGAGGCGTCGCCCGGCGGCCAGCGGGGAGCGCGTTGACCTCCGAGGCGATGGGAGCGCAGGGCTGCTCGCGGGGGGCGCGCGGCGCTCCGGCGGACGAGATGCGGGGCCGGGCGCGGCGCGCGGGCGCGGCGCTCTCGCTCGCCGCGGCGCTGGCGGCGCTGGCGGCGCCGTCGGTCGCGGCGGCGCAGGTCAGCTTCGGCCAGCCCGGCATGGGGCCGCCCCCCTCGAGCGCGCCGCAGAAGCCGCCGCCCGGCACGCCGGAGACGCACGCGGCGCCGACCTCGGAGGAGAGCCCGATCCAGACCCAGGAGCCGACCCTGCCGGAGGACCCGCTGGCGATCCCGCCGCAGGTCAAGAAGCAGATCGGCACGAACGACCCCGGCGAGTGGGAGGTCGGGCGCGCCGCGGAGATCCAGCGGGACTGGTACGGGCTCTACTACGGCGAGAAGAGCGGCAGCTACCAGTTCCGGACGCTCTTCCCCCTGTGGGCGGAGCGCAAGATGCCCGGCGACCGCGCCACGATGGTGACGCCGCTCTACTACAACCGCCGGAGCAAGGACGTCGACGCCGACGTGCTCTTCCCGTTCTTCTGGAAGCTGCGGGACCAGAACACGTACACGACCATCGTCGGCCCGTTCATGCACCGCGAGCGCGAGGGGCGCCCCGCGGGCCCCGGGCGCAAGGCGGAGCCGGGCCGGCACGACAACTGGCTCGCGCCCCTCTTCTTCGAGGGCAAGAGCGACGACGGGAGCGGCTACTTCCACATCCCTCCCCTGCTCACCTTCACGCACCACACGGCGCGGAGCGGCTTCAACCTGGTCGGCCCCCTCTTCTGCAGCTGGAAGGGCGGCCCCGCGTGCGACGCGCGCTCGGCCGACAAGATCGATCTCGGCCTGGCCCCGCTCTACTTCTACGGTCGCGACGAGAGCAGCGAGTACGAGGTCATCCCGCCGCTCTTGCACTACTACCATTACAGCGACATCGGAGACCGCTCGACGAACGTCTGGGGTCCTCTGATGTGGCAGCACTCGCGCAAGGGCGACGTGTTCAACGTCATGCCCTTCTACTGGCACAGCTGGGGCAAGAACTACGATCGCACCACGCTGTTCCCGTTCTTCCATTACGGGTACGAGGGCAACTCGAACCTGCTCGTCACACCGCTCTTCGTGAAGGCGCGCGGCGAGGAGGGAGAGAGCACCTTCGCGACATGGGGCTACGCCCGCTATCGAGGGCGGACGGAGCTCGACATGATCACGCCGCTCTTCTGGCAGTACCGGGATCCGGACATCGATCTGGAGCGGACGTTCCTGCTCCCGTTCTATTACCGGAACACCTCGCCGCGCAGCGACGATCTCGTCCTCTTCCCGTTCTATGGCCGCTTCAAGCGCCACGGGTTGAGCGACACGACGTGGCTCACGCCGCTGGTCCGCCACACGCGGGATCTCACGGGCTGGGAGACGGACATCTACCCGTTCTTCTATTCGGGTCGAAACCGCAGCTCCACGCACCTCGTGGTCGCGCCGTTCCTCTGGGACTTCGCGTCGCCGACGTCGCGCACCACGATCGCGCTGCCAGTCTATTTCCGGTTCGCGGACCAGAACTCGGTGACGCAGGTCGCGCTCAACACCTTCTACCGGGAGCGGCGGGTGCGGACGGGCATGGAGTGGGAGTTCCATTTCTTCCCCGTGTTCTCGTACGGCGAGACGCCGGGCGGGCACTGGTGGAACCTGCTGTACGGGCTCGCCGGGTACACGCGCGAGGGCACGATGTCGAAGATGCGGGCGCTCTACGTCCCGATCCAGCTGAGCGAGTGATCCGGCCGAGCGCCGCGGTCCTGGCGGTCTCGGCCCGCCCGCGCGGTCTCAACCCGCCCGCGCGGCGGCGGCCGCGCGGCGGTGGACATCGCCGCGGAGGTCGGCAATCGTTGGCGAGGTCGCGATGAGCACCCCCGCCCGCGAAGCGCCCTCCCCCCGCCCCGAGCTCGCGAGCCTCGGCGGCGCGCCGCCGCCCCCGGAGCTCGCCGCCGATCTGCGCCGGCTCCTGGACCTGCCCGAGGGCGCGCGGCAGCGCCTCTGGGAGGCGCTCGGGCCGAGCCTCGGCGAGCCGGTGCCCGCCGCCGTCGAGCGGCTCCTCGACGGCTTCTGCCGCCGGCACGAGGTCGGCTCCGAGGCGCTCGCGCGCGTGCTCAAGGCGTGCCGCTTCCTCGTGCGCGAGGCGAGCAAGCGCGACCTCGACCGCGCCGCGCTCGCGGCCGACCTCGCGGCGCTCGCGCCCGGCGACGGCGCCGAGGAGATCCAGGCGATCCTGCTCGCCGGCTACGACCAGGCCCGGGCGGTCGTGCGGCGGGAGATCGTGCGCGGCGCGCTGCTCGACCACGGCAAGCTGCTCACCGGCGTCGACTGGCGCATCGACTCGATCGCGGCCGCGAGCCGCGGGGCGAAGATCGCGGCGCCCGTCGTCCTGCTCACGCTGAGCTACCAGGAGGGCGACCAGCGCTCCCGGATCACCCTGCAGGCCACCCCCGACCTGCTGCGGGAGCTCCAGCAGATCTGCGCGCAGATCCTCGGCTGACCGCGCGCGCCCGTCGAGCGCGCGCTGCATGGGTGCCTGCAACGTGTCCAGCGCTCGGCCAGCTGCCGGTCATGCTGTAGGAGGAGCATACGCCTCGCCGCGGACTTCCCTCTCGATCCCGACGCTCATGCCCTCGCCCGTGTCGGCGGCCAACTCCAAGATCCGGAAGTCACGAGGCGAGGATGCGCTGTCGCAGGTGGTCGACGCCGCGCTGATGACGGTGAGCGTCCCGCGGATGTCCTTCGCGGTTGAGCACTACCCCCGACATATCCTCGTGGAGCCCCGGGTGATGGTGGAGCACGACCACGGGTTCGTAGCCCTCCTGCCGCAGGAGCGCGCTGAGCACCGGCAGCCGCTGGAGGACCTGCCGTTCGACGTAACCGTAGGCGTTGCTGAGGATGGTCCGCGAGGGCGCGTTTGAGTCGAGCATTACCAGCGCGACGCCCCGCTCGCCGTCGCGTCGCTCCCTTGCCCGGGCGACGAGAGGGAACACCATGCTCCACAGGCTGTTGGCCTCTGTTACCGCCTGCATGAGCTCGTTGTCGGCTATGCGCTTACCTCGCTGCTTCGCTCCAAGCGTTCCCAGGAGGCGTTGGATCTCCTGATGACGCCCGCGGGCTCCCTGCTCAGCCGCTCCAGCTCATACGCCAGCGACCCTTCAACCGTCTGGTCGAGCTCATCCTGCAGCATTTCGAGATCAGTCCACAACACAATCTCTCCGAGCAACTTGTTGATCACATCAAGCTGCTCAGCAGATTTTTGAAGCTCATCCCGATCAAAACGCTCGAGCTGCGTCTTCAACCCATCGGCCATCAACGTAGACTCCTCAAGCGTTTTAACAATTTTGTCGAGGCGCTGCTCTATACCCGTCTGCTTTGACGAAATAGACGAGATGCGCTGGAGCATGAGCGCAAACACCGCGCCCATGCAGACCAAGAGCACGAAGAGGTGGATCTGCAGAATACGGGTGCTGTAGAGACGACCAGCCTGCACATCATTCATGGCTAAAGCTCCTTCCCTTCGGCGCCTCGCCGTGGAACGTCAGGCGGAGCGGCGCGAAAATCCTGCTATGCGAGGCGCCGCCGTCATCTCGACGGACCATCCTGATCCCAGTAAGGCATCGCGCGCCAGAACACCTCGAGGCGCTGGAACACCTCGTCGTCGCAGAGCGCTCGCAGGCTCTTCGCGGCGTGAGCGCTGTCCTGAAAGCCGAACGCGATCGCCACGGCCTCGAGCTTCGCCCCGTCATCTCCATTTTGCTGTCCACCCGGAGGAGTCCGCCCTTGTTGCCCGCTCGGCGGCGCTCCTCCAACGGGCTGTTGCGTCCCCCGAGACGCCTCGAATTGCTCAGCGAGTCGGCGCGCCGCGAGCACCCCGCGCACGCCGTGCTGATCACGCAGGAGGATCGCCTTGGTCCGGCCGAAGTGGGCAATGAGCAGCGCCTGATCCTGCCACTCGCAGATGCGCTGGAGGCTGTAGATCGTGTTGAAGAACAACCGTGGCGTCGGGACGAACGCGAGCGCGTGTAGCGAGTCGATCCGCTCCTCGGCGAGCCGGGCGATGTCCTCCTCCGTGAGCCCATCGATAGCTGCCAGATCGGCGAAGTTTGTCGGCTTGATGTTCTCGAGCCCGAACATCCTCGCCGCCTGATCGGTGACCGCCTGGAGCGCCCGGTCCCCAAGGAGCCCGGCGGCGATGCCGATCACCAGCGCGCTCTTGGTGTCCTGAGGGAGCGGTGCAGATGTCTGTGCATGGCTGCTCGTGCTCATGATGGTCGCCGCGAGGAACACGGTCGCGAGGCTGACCATGAGGAGCGCCCGTGTCGCCCAGGCCATCATGCGCGCCGTGGCGTCGTTGCTCGCCGAGCGGAACAACACCTTGCCGAAGTGGACCGTGAACGATACGAGCGCCGCGGTCCCGGTCGCCATCGGGATGAGGTAGTGGACGTGGCGGTAGTCGTCCGACATATGCTTGCCGACGAAGCGCAGGGCGATGACCGCGCAGGTGAGGAGGACGCCGGAGGCGAGAAAGCCGAACATCGCGCTGTGTCGGGACAGGCGCTGGACAGACGCGCGCATGAGCTCGTTCTCGAAACGCCACATGAGAAGCGCCCTGTCCTTCCTGGCCTTCCACGTGACAGCGTCGACGCCATCCGCCGGCGCATCCGGAATGCTGAGCAGGACATCACGGCGGGCCAGGCGACGCTCGGTGAGCAGCGCCACGCACAAGGTCAGCAGGTTCGGAGTCGCGCAGAGCACGACGACGCCGAGCCGCGGGGCCGCGGGTTGCTTCCACTCGACGAGCTGGGTGTAGGCAATGTAGAGCACTGTCGCGAGTGAGAGAAAGAGGACGGGCCGCAGCATGAAAGGGCTGATATCAGCGATGATATTCGCGAGGCGCTGCATCAGGTTCAGCATGTGCGCCAGCCACTCACCGAATCCGCCGCGCTCCTTGCTTTCACGGTAGGCAAAGGTCGCGACGACGAGGCCGGGAACCATCACGAGGAGGAGCGTGAGCCAGACCCAGATGCGATGAGGTGTCGTGTTAAGCTGAACGGCGACGTCCTCGAGGAGGTTCGGGGACCACTTCGCCAGCACTGTAACGAGGAGCCCCCCCACTGCCGCGACCCATGTAATGAACGCGACAGCGGCCCAGAGGAGGCGCTCCGGCGGAGAGCGGGGGACGCTGGCTGGAGGCGGTCTGGTGTCCATGGATCCTCTTTCAGGTTCGCTGATCAAATTCGACGATTATCGATGTGCGCTCGAATTTTTGCTGATCGATCCATTCCATTGCATCGGCGACTGTGCGCAATGTCAAGGCTCGGCCGACAGATAGCCCGGAGCGCCGGTCTCGGGTCGGCGAGCGCGACGAGCGGGTCCTGGGGAGCGGCGCGACGCGCGAGGAGGCGAGCCGGCGGGTGCAGGCGCGAGCGGAGCCGTAAAGGAGCGAATTCATTGAACACCTGCGTCGCTCCGGGGATCCAGGTTGGCTCAGCGGCGCGATGGGTGTCGACGAGTCATTGACACGTGACGACGCGCGTGCTGCCGGCCGCGGACCGAGAGCGCGCGCTCCTATCGGCCGGGGCCGCGGTGCGCCGTCAGACCGCCGAGCGCTCGACCCTGGCCGCAGTCCTCGGCGCGATCTCGGCGCGCCGTGACATTCTACCGTGGAGCGGCAGCATGGTCATACCGTCGAAGAATGATCGCAGCGCACGCCGACGAGGTCGCCCCGCCCGGTCTTGCTCTGGACGACACGCTCCCGGATGGCCTCGAGCTCGACAACGCCGTCATCTCCTGGTCAGCCCACGGCGAGGCCGGCATGTCGCTCACCTGCGCGGACGCACACCTGGCGCAGGTCGTTCGTCCCAGGCTCGACGCGTCCGAGGTGGAGATCCTCGGGATGGAGAAACAAACTTGTTTGACGATGTCATCGGCGGATGGCCGCACTCAGCTCGGAGGACAGAAGGTCTTCCACGCAATCCGCCACCGACCGAAAAAGCGATGCTATAACAATAACTTGCGGACGCATCGAGAGATGCCGCCTTCACTCCATAACCTGGCCTGCGCGGATCGGGGTACGCGCCGCAACGCAGCCACCTGGTGGCGAGCGGGACGGAACGAGAGCGCGGAGACGGGGCGAGACCTCGGGCCACCGCCGGCCC
This sequence comes from Sorangium sp. So ce185, assembly GCF_051526825.1. NCBI lineage: Bacteria > Pseudomonadati > Myxococcota > Polyangiales > Polyangiaceae > Sorangium > Sorangium sp. So ce185. Next base: position 7,567,870 of record NZ_CP150316.1, read on the forward strand.
TCAATGAACCGCACCATGCCGGCCGTCGGGCGGCGATCCTGCGGGCTGCCGGGTGAGCGGTGCGTGCCCGCGGACGCGGGCTCGCTGCGCGATGAGGTGTGCGCGGCGAACGGAGTCGGTCAGCGAGTCATGGGCGCTCGCCAGCACGTCGGAGCGGTTGTCAGCACCCGCTGGTCTCGCTCCCCGAGCTGGGCCTGCCGAGAGCTGCGGTCGTGCTACGACCGCCCGCTGGCCCTCGACAGCGAGCTGCGGCGCAAGGAGCGCCCCAGACACGCCCGGACGACGTCGGGATCGGGCGCGCTGCCCCCCTCACCCGCCCCGCGTCTTCTCCGCCTTCTGCCGCCGCACCATCTCTGCGATCCAGACCGGCGCGAACGGCGGCGTGCAGCCCGGCGACGCCGGGTAGTCCTTGAGCACCTCGAGCCGCTCGCCGATGGCCACCGCGCGGGCGCGCAACCCGGGGTTGTGGATGCCGATCTCGGCGAGGCAGTGGTTCATCGACCACTGCTTCGGGCCCGGCGCCGTCTTCATCTCCGCCTCGATCTGGTCGAGCAGCGCGGGGAGATCGAGCCCGGCAGGGCTCTTCACGACGCGGTCCGTCGTCAGGCTCCAGCCGGCGCGCCCGACCAGCGCGCTCGCGGAGTCCTTCCAGCGGACGCGCAGCGCCTCGGCGTGGCGCGACGCCTTCACCACGTTGACGATGAACCAGTCGAGCAGCTTGGGGTAGCCGATCTCCCGGACCATCGCGTCCAGCTCGTCCGCCGAGAGGGCCTTCGGCTTGAACACAAGCGTCGCCAGGAGGCGGGCGTCGGGATCCCCGGTGCGCCACAGCTCGACGGCCAGGGCGTGGTCCGCCTTCAGCTGCTTCGCGAGCGCGCGGAGCTGGGTGAGGTTCACGCCGTGGGCGTCTCCGGCGCGGGCGTTGACCTCGCGCATCTTCTCGTTGCCCAGCGCGGCGAGTTCCCGCATGACGTCGGGGAGCTTCATGGGCCGGAGCTAGCCGTATCCGCGGGCGCCGTCCAGCGTCGATCCCCCGCGCGTCCGCGCGCATGGCGGACCCTCACATCACCCGGAATCCCTCGCACGTCTCGCAGCACTTCGCGAACTCGTCCAGCACCTGGCGATTGGTGCTGTAGTTCCTGTGCTGCTCCGCTGGATCGCGGTGAAAAGTCCCGTCATCCGGCTCGGTCGTGCGCCGCCCGTCCAGCAGAAGCCGCTCCCCCTCCTGAAGGGTCGGGAGCAATCGCTCGCGGATCGCGGCAGCGACGGCCCGAGCCTCGTCCCTCGACAACTCCCCGACGAACGGCTCGTGCAGGGCATCGACCCGCTCCGCGGGGAGGACGCAGAGGGACCGGATTGCCTCGACGATGGCTCGCCAGTGCCAGAAGTTGATGTCGAAGACGACCTCGTCGGTCTTCTCATCGCACAGCGTCATTCCCATCGCAGCACCTCTGCCCGTCGAACGATCCGCGCTGCGCCTCGGCGGATTGCGCGCGTCACCGCGACCTCGTGCTCTCCCGCTCCTCGGCCCGGTTCGCCGTGACGACCTCGGCGATCGCGCTCAGCGCGTCCTCGGCGGAGAACGGCTTCTCCAGGAGCGGCCGGCCCGACGAGGCGAGGAACCGCTCCACGTCGGCGCCGAAGCCCACGCCGGTCATGAAGATGAACCCCTGCGCGAGCGCCGGATCGCTCTCGCGGATCCGCGTGTAGAAGACGTCGCCCGACATGCCGGGCATCCGCAGATCGCAGAGCACCACGTCGAACCGCTGGCCGCCGGCGAGCATCCCCATCGCCGCGTCCGCGCTCGGCGCGAGCGCCACCTGGTGCACCCGGCCGAGCTGCTCGGACAGCGCGCGCGCCAGCGACGCCTCGTCCTCGACCACCAGCACCCGCGCCCGCTTCGACACGAGCCGCGGCACCGGCGCGACGCTCGGCGTCGCCTCCTCCGCGCGCCCCGCCGCCGGCAGCGAGATGACGAAGCGCGCCCCGCCCGCCGGGTCGCTCCCGGGCACCGGGCTCTCCGCCGTGATCTGCCCGCCGGCGCGCTCGATGATCTCGCGGCTGATCGACAGGCCGAGCCCCGTGCCGACCTCGGGCCCCTTGGTCGTGAAGAACGGCGTCCAGATGCGCGGCAGGTTCTCCTCCGCGATGCCGCCGCCGGTGTCGGTCACCACGATCTCGACCGTGTCCCCGTCGCTCCGCGTCTCGACCGTCACCGTCTGATCGCGCGCCTCGGTCTTCGAGCTCGGCTTCGGGATCGCCTGGGCCGCGTTGACGAGCAGGTTCACGATGACCTGCCCGAGCCGGCCGTCCTCCATCAGGATCGGCGGCACCTCCGACAGGTTCTTCACGATCTGCGCCCGCTCGATGATCTGGCCGCGCGTCAGGCTCAGCGCCGACTCCACGGTCCGGTTCGCGTCCGTCAGCGTGCGCCGCGACCCGTCGGGCTGCGGCGGGCTCGCGAACAGCTTGAGGTCGCGGACGATGTCGACGATGCGCTTGATCGAGTCGCGCAGCTCCCGCAAGAGCTCCGACGCGCTCGAGGCGGCCGCGCCCTCCATGCGCACGTTCGGGCCGCGCAGCAGGCGGTCGAGCATGTCCAGGCCGAGCAGGATGAACGCCGCGGGGTTGTTGATCTCGTGCGCCACGCCGGCCGCCAGCGTGCCGAGCGTCGACAGGCGATCGACCTGGATGAGCCGGGTGCGCGCCGCGTGCTCGGTGCTCACGTCCGCGAGCACGCCCTCGATCGCCACCACGCGGCCGCGATCCGAGACCAGCGGGTACACCGTGCCGCGCGCGGTGATCGCGTCGCCGCCCCGCCGCCTGAGGCGCGCCTCGTAGGACGACGAGGGGGCGCCGAGCTTGGCCCGCGCCACCGCGTCCTCGAAGCACATCACGCCCTCCGGGTCGGCGTGGGCCTCGCCGAGGAAGCCCGGCGTCCTCAGCGCCTCGGCCACCGGCACCCCGAGGAGCCGCTCGGCGTGGCGGTTCAGGAACGAGAGCTCGCCGGTCTCGGGATCGAGCCGGAAGATGATGAGCGGCGCGTTGTCGAGGAGGTTCCGGTGCTGCTCCTCGAGCTCGCGGATCCTGAGCAGCCGCTCGGCGGCCTCGCGCTCGCCGGCGACGACGCGCAGCGAGCGATCCAGGCCGGCGCCGAGCGCGCCGGCGAGCTCTTCCAGGAGCTCTGCCGGCGCGGCGGCCGCCGCCGCGGCGTCCGCGTAGCCGAGCACGAGCGCCGCCACCACGGGGCCGCCGCCGACGGAGCTGCTGGCGCGCGGCGCGCCCTCGGCGCCGGGCGGCGCGGCCCGCACCGGGAAGGCGACGTACGCGAGGCACCCCTCGGTCGGCCCCAGCCCGTCGAGCGCGTCCCCCGCGCGGGTGTCGTCGCAGGAGAACGCCTTGCCCTCGCCGAACACCCGCCGGAAGAGCGCCGCCGGCGCGGGGAGCAGCGCGCCGAACGGCGCGGCGGCGAGCGTGTCGGCGCGGATGACCGCGTGCGCGCGGAGCGCGCCCTCGGGCTCCGGGAACAGCACCGCGAAGAGCTGGAACGCGGCGAACCGGCCGACGGCGTCGGCGAGCTCCTCGAACGGCCTCGGCAGGAGGAGGTTCGAGTGGCGGGCCACGACGGTGAGGACAGCGTTCAGCGCGACGAGGCGGCGGTACCTCTCGCTCGCAGGCGCATCGTGCATCGCCACGACATCTCACCACGTCGGCGCGCGGGGACGAGAGTCATTCTTCACTTTTGTCCGTCCGGCCTGTCGGATGGGGTCGCCGGGGCCGCGGGCCGGGGCGCGGCGCGGTCGCACCGCTCGAGCAGCCGGAGGGCGGCGTCCCGGCGCTCCTGGCTCACGGCGGGCCCGGCGCCGGCCGCCCCCTCGTGGGCGGCGTACAGGGCGAACATCCGGCGCGCGGTCTCGGCGTCGCCGACGCCGCACGCCGCCACGAGGCGCAGCCGCTCGGCCTCGATCCAGACCCGCTGGAGGGGCAGGTGGGCCCCGAGCGCCCGGTCCAGGCGATCGGCCGCCTCGTCGAAGCGGCCGTCGTTCAGGTACTGGCGGCCGAGGAGGTAGCTCGGCAGGCCGTCGCCGGGCGCCTGCGCGGCCCAGGCGCCGAGCAGCTCGGCCGCCCGGAACCGGTCCGGCGCGCCGCCGCGGGTCCCGACCAGGAGCTCGACCACGGCCGCGCGGGCCCGCTCGTCGTGGGCGGCGGCGATCTTGACGTCGAGCGTCCGCAGCCGGTCCTCGTCGACGAGGCGGCCGGCGACCTCCTGGTACCACGCGACCGCGCGCTCGCGGTCGCCGGCCGAGAGCGCCACGTCGCCGAGCCGCTCCGCCGCGCGGTCGCGCAGGTGGCGCGGCACCGACGCGTCCCCGGCGATGACCTCCAGCTCGCGCACCCCCTCGGCCCGGCTGCCGGGCGCGTCGCTCGCGAGCCGCGTCTCGGCGACGGCGACGCGCGTCGCGGGGCTCTGGTCGAGCGCGAGGACGCGCCGGTACTCGGCGATGGCGCCCTCGTTGTCGCCGCGCGCGCGCAGCTGCTCCGCCTTCTGCGCGCACGCGTCGACCACGTGCGGGCAGCGCCGCTCGAACACGGCGGGCCGATCGAAGCGGGCCTTCGCCTGCGCCCTGGCCGCGTCCGGGAGCGACAGCGCGTCGAGCTCGGCGTGCCACGCGCGCTCCATCTCGGCCCACGAGGCGCCGGTGAGCTCGGGCAGCGGCTTGCCGCCGTACCAGGCGCGGACCGCGGCGGGCCCGTACGTCGCCCGCACGTGGCCGACGAAGGCGCCGCTCACGGTGTAGGCGGTCGACGAGTTCTCGGCGAGGAACCCGAGCGCGAAGAGGCGCGCCAGCGGCGGCAGGATCCCGAGATCTTTCATGGCCTTGGCCCACTCGCGCGGGCTCAGGTCCTCGCCCTCCCTGGGCGAGCCGGCGACGGCGATCCCCTCGATGAGGCCCGGGTCGGGGAGCCAGCCGCCGAGCCGCCCGGCGATCTCGAACGGGCCGCGGGCGAAGGCGCCGGCGAGCACGTGCATGATCTCGTGCCCGAGGGTCGGGTGCGGGTAGCCGGCGGCCTGCAGGTACACCTCGCGGCGCCACGGCTTCGCCACGTAGGTGCGCGACGCGCCCATGAGCGCGCCCTTCTGCGCCGCGCTCTCGAACAGGTAGGCGCGGACGCGGAGCGGCGCGCCGCCGTGCTCGGCGGGCGCGCCGAGCCAGCGCTCGCCGGCCGCGATGTGGGCGTCGCACTCGCGCACGAAGCGCTGGACGTCGGCCTCGCGCATGCCGCGCGGGTAGACGACCTCGCAGCGCTCGCCCTGCGAGAGCGCGCCGAGCTCGGCCGCGATGGTCTCGGAGGTCTGGAAGTGGCCGAGGCGCGCGCCTTCGAGGAGGTTCGCGGCGCTGAGGGCGGCGCACGCCGCGCCGAGCAGGAGCAGCCCGGGGCGGCCTTGCAGCTGGAACGACAGCCGGCCGCCCGCGTCGTGGACGAGGTGGTGGGCGAGCGCGGACGCGGCGACCAGGGTGGCGAGCGTCCCGGCGCGGTAGGTGAGCAGCCCGGAGGCATCGACGACGGTGTCGTAGAGGGTGCCGCTGAAGAAGCCGACGAAGGGGTCGTAGGCGAAGACGATCGGGCTCGAGTAGAAGCGGACGGCGCTCACGCCGATCGAGGCGAGCGGGGCGGCGAGCGCGGCGAGGACGGCGACGAGCCGGCGCCGCCACGCGGGGAGCCGGCGCCGCCACGCGGGGGGCGCGGGCGGCAGGGGCGCGGCGTCGTCGCGCCGGATGCCGGCGGCGAGCTCGCCCGCGACCGCGCCCCAGGCGCCGCCGAGGGCCGCGCCGAGGCCGGGCCCGAGGGCGAAGTGCGCGGAGCCGCCGAGCACGTCGCAGAAGCCTGCGCGGAGGCCGTGCGCCAGGGTGGTGGCGTACGCGACGACCGCGAGCAGGGCGCCGTTCGCGACGCCGCGGCGGAAGGCGTCGAGCGGCAGGGGCCGGTGGGCGGCGACGTCGAGGGCGGTCGCGATCGCGGCGGCGCTCGGCACGAGCAGGCCTGCGGCGAGCGCGCTCTCGTAGCCGGGGCCGTCGAAGAGGGGCAGGAGGCCGACGAGCGCCATCGCGATCGCGACGAGCGCTGCGGCGAGCCTGGTGGCTGGTGAACGCAGCAGCGGGGGCATGGGCGCGGGTGGCTCCAGGGCTGCTTTCGTAGTCGCGCCTGCCCGCAGAGGCGACCCTCATTTCGCGCTGCGGAGAGCGTCCAGGGCCGCGCGCAGCACCGCGGCGTCGGCGCGGTCCTTGTCGCGCATGCCTTCTTTGGTCTTCAGCAACCCTTCGAGCCCGAGGACCCGTAGCTTGACACCGTCGATGAAGCGCTCCTCCACGTAAGGCTCCAGCTCGGCCCATCCGTGGCCGCAGGCCGAAGGCATCACGTCGATGGTGAACTCATCGTTGACCCGGATGGCGTACGGACCTTCGCGTTCAAAGACATCCTCCTCGCCGACGAGCTCGCGCGTTGCTCCGTCGGGGAGCCGGGCAAGCGCCGCGATCCAGCGCTTCGCGTTCTCGGTGGACGGGTCGACGAGGATGTCGACGTCTTCGGAGAACCTGACGAACCCGTGCGCGGCGATCGCATAGCCACCGATCAGCGCCCAGCGTACGCCTGCTTCATCGAGGTAGCGGGCAAGCAGCTTGACGTCGTCCCACGTGGCCGGGCGCGTATATTCAGCCACGGCGCGCGCGCTCGATCATGGCATCGACGGTCCAGCGCAGCCTGTCGGCCTCCATCTCGGCGTGGCTGCGGTAGACGAAGATCCCCTTGGGGGCCCGTGTTCGATAGCGCGCCATGGTGGCGAGGGCGTCGCGCGATTCGAGCGGCGGGGGCTCGCCGAGCGGCGGCGCGGTGCGCCGACCCACGACGCGGAGAAAGACTTCACCAGTACGCTCGTCGCGGTCCATCGCCCTCGTGTAGCACGCCTCTCGGGCCAGCCGGATGGTCCCAGGCCGTCGCGGCGCTCCGTCCCTCCTTCTTTTCTGCTCTACTCGCGCTCCCGCGCCATGTCCCCTCCCCCCGCCGGCCTCTCCCGCCACCCCGATTTCCTGCGCCTCTGGGCCGCACAGGCGGTGAGCGCGCTGGGCAGCCGCGTGAGCCGGACGGCGCTGCCGGTGATCGCCATCGTGAGCCTCGGCGCCGACGCGGCCGGCGTCGCGGCGCTCTCGGCGATGTCGACCGCCCCGGGCGTGCTCGTGGGGCTCTTCGCGGGCGGGCTCGTCGACCGCTCGCGCAAGCGGCCGCTGCTCATCGGCGCGGATCTCGCGCGCGCCGCGCTGATCCTCTCGGTGCCGATCGCGGCCTGGGCCGGCGCGCTGACCCTCGTCCATCTCTCCGCGGTGGCCGCGCTCGTCGGCGTGGCCACCTCCCTGTTCCAGATCGCCGACAACGCGTACTTGCCGGCGCTGGTCGGGCAGGATCGCCTTGTCGAGGCGAACGCCCGGCTGGAGGGGACCGAGGCCGCCGCGGAGATCGCCGGCCCTGGCGCCGCGGGCATCCTGATCCAGGTGCTCACCGCGCCGGTGACGATGGTGGCGGACGCGCTCTCGTATCTCGGGTCGGCGGCGCTGCTCGGGCGCATCCGGGCGGTCGAGGCGCCGGCCGCGCCTGCGGGCGACGCGGCCGAGGGGGGCGCCTCGCTGCTCGAGGATCTCCGGGTGGGGTTGCGGCACGGCCTCGGCCACCCCGTGGTCGGCGCGACGTTCCTGGCCATGGGCGCGCAGGCGCTCTTCAGCGGCGGGGTCTTCTCCGCGCTGTACATGCTCTATCTCCTGGAGGGCCTGCGGCTGGATCCCGCCGCGGTCGGGCTGATCATCAGCGCGGGCGGCGTCGGCGCGCTGGGCGGCAGCGTCGTCGCGGGGTGGCTGGGCCGCCGCCTCGGCCCTGGGCCGGCGATGATCCTCAGCCTCGCGGTGGGTCAGGCCGGCGCCGTGCTCATCCCGCTCGCCGCGCACCTCGGGCGGCTCGCGGTCCCTGCCCTCGTGCTGCACCAGCTCCTCGGGGACGCTTTCCTCGTGGCGTTCATGATCCACGCGGTGAGCGCCCGGCAATCGATGCTGCCGCTCCACGTGCTCGGCCGGGTCAACGCCACGCTCCACGTGCTCACCGGCGCGCTCTTGCCGGCGGGCACGCTCGCGGCCGGCTGGCTCGCGGGTCGGATCGGCGTCGAGTCGGCGGTGTGGTGCGGCGTCGTCGCGGGCCTCGCCGCGCCGCTGCTGCTGCTGCTGCGGCCCGCGGTGTGGCGGCTGCGGGCGGCCTGAGAGGGCCTCTGTGCGCGGGCGCGCCCCGCGGCGAGCCGCGTTGTTCGAGCAAGGTCGGGAAAAGGTCCGGGGCGCGCAGCCCGGTGCGCCTGAGGGCGCCTGGCCGCCGGCTTGCGCGGCGAGCGCGGGAACATCGATGCTTCTGGGTCAATCCTTGGGTGGATGCCAGCCGGCGATCACCCAGCCCCGCCGGGCTTCCACGAGCTCGGCGCGGTTCAAGCGAACGGCAACGACGGTGGCCCTGCCAGTGGGGGTCTTGCCGATGATCTGGTCTCCCGCCGCGCTCCACGAGAAATGATCCGGCCATGCCTGTCGGCGTGGATCGAAGATGCGCACGGTCTCTCCGGTGTGAGGGTCGGAGGCCGCGATCCGGTTGCCCTTGTGCTCGTTACAGAGGGAACACGCGAGCCAGAGGTTCTCTCTCTCCGTGAGGCCTCCCAGCGACGCCGGGATGATGTGATCGATCTCCATCGGCGAGCCGATGATGCTCGACGACGTGAGGCAGAAACCGCACCGATGGCGCGCCTCTCGGGCGACTTGCTCCCGCAGCGCCTTGGAGATGTGACTACGGCTCATGCTTCTGGAGCAGCACGGAGACATCGTGCCCACGCTGCGTGAGCAGCGCAGCCGCTCGGGAGCGAACCAGCATGATCCGCGTATACTCCTTCACGAGCATCGCCAGCGCATCGGACTCCGATGCAGAGAGCCCTTCTCCCTGGCGCTTGATGTGGAGGGCCTCGAGGTCGGCAGCCTTCTGGGCGGCCAGGGAGGTCCTCGCGGCTCGCCATAAGGCCTCGTCGTCCAGGAGGTGCAGCGCGGCGATCGACTCGGCCATGTCGGCCGGCAGCTCTTCGGGCTCGTCCGGGAGCAACGCCGCCACCGCCTCGACGAGCTCAGCCTCGACGGTCCGATGCATCCTGCTCGCGCGTCGCGCCAGCCGCTCGTAAAGAGGCTCCGGCAGGTTCACGGTCACTGCTTGAACGGCCATGGTTTACCCTACGCCGTGCCACATCGGGAGGCAAGCGTCGCTAGGCCAGCGCGCTCGGCGCAAGCGTCATCCCTCGCAACCGAACGGGTGCGCCCGTCATCGCCACGTCGAGCTCTGGGCGCCCTGACGCGTTCGAGAGTTATTTCTGAGCGCGCATGAGGCCGTCCGGGTGTGCTGGCGGGGATCGCTGGTCGACATGGAAGAACTGCAACAAGTATCCCCGCATCAGGCGATGGCCGTCGCAATGTGTATAGTCCGAGGCGGAGCCCAGCCCTGTCGGGCACAACGACTCAGACGAATAAAATAAGACACCAAGGACGTTCATAGAAGAGAGAGACGTGCGTCTTCTGTCTCTTGGTGTTCTTGGTGTCCTCGGCGCCTTGGGACTTTAAACTCTCCTCGTGGTCCCCCGTCACACCGCGTCTTCCGACCGGACGCGGGGCCCCGTGCTGGGGCGGCCGAGGTGGATCATTCTCGCGATGCGACCCATGGCGCGGCCCTGCGCCCGTGCCGTCGGGACGTGCGGCAGGGATCCCGGGACTGCGAACCCTTGTTCAATCACGCAAACCATTGCGGAAGGGAGCAACCGGTTGCGGAGCCCCTCTGCAACTGGCGCCGCGAGGGCTCCCGTGGTCCGCAGAGTATCTGTGCACCCGATCAGGGGATCCTGCGCTGCCGGAGCGGTATCCCGAGCCACCTCGCAAGGGCTCGTGGCCACATGCTCCGACCGCCTCGGGTAGAGCGGACGGCTCGGTCCCGCCCCGAGGAGGCGAGCGATCGCGCCCTGGACAGCGATCGCTTCCAGGACGCGCTTGAAGAGCGTCGGTGCCGGTCTGGAGACCGGCGCGGCGGGTATGGACACCGCCGCAGCCGGTCCGGAGAGCGCGGAGCGAGGTCTGTGCACATCTCGAGACCCCCTCGGCCGTTCTCGAGACCCCCCTCGGCCGTTCTCGAGACCCCCTCGGCCGTTCTCGAGACCCCCCTCGGCCCCTCTCGAGACCCCCTTCTCCGGCTCCCCGGACCGGCTTTCCGCTGGCGCCGCGCCTTCCCGCCGCCCTCCCCGGCGCCTGGCGGGCACGGCGGCGCCCGGCGCCGCGTCAGCCGAGCAGCGGCTCCGCGCCCGCGACCTCGCCCTCCGCGCCGTCGTCGTCCCCGTCGAGCGGCGGCTCCTCCTCGACCACCTCCCCGGCGGCGGCCGCCGCGCGCTTCATCACCGTGAGGCCGAGCTGGATCTGCGCCTTGACCGAGAAGACCTGCCGGAGCGTCGTCGCCCAGTCGTTGAACCAGTCGCGCAGGCCCTCGAGCGCCTCCCGCTGCTCCTTCCGGGCCCGCTCCAGCTCCGCCGCCGGCACCCGGGGCGGCTGCCCCTGCGCGCCGGCGCCGGCCTCCAGCCGCGCGAGCTGGTCGCGCACCTGCTGCATCCTCGCCTCCGTCAGCCCGCGCGCCGTGAGCGTCTTGTGGACCTTCTTCGCGTCGCCGTCGCTGTTCCTGGCGAGCCCCTCCACCCGGCGCAGGAACGTCCCGACCGACATGATCACCGCCGGCCCGAGCGGCTGCTGCTCCAGGTTCTTGAAGAACGCGGCCTCGAACCCGGCGCGCCGCTCGCGCGGCACCACGCGGCGGATGATCGCCCGCGCGCGCGGAAACCACGTGTTCTCGAAGGTATCGACCTCCTGGAGCAGCCGCATCCGCTCCGCCCCCTCCACCACCCCGCCGCTCGAGGCCTCCACGAACAGGTGCTCCAGCGGGCGCTGCTCGCCCGAGGCGAGCTTGAGCAGCCGCCACCCCTCGCGGTGCTCCTCGGCCGTATAGCCCTCGCGACGGGCCCGCTCCACGAACGGCGCGGCCTGCACGTTGACCAGGAGCCTGAGAGCGCGGCCCAGGAGATCTTGCTCGGCCGCGGTGAGCACCAGCGGCAAGGACGCCTCGGACGGCTCCGAGGCCGCGCCCCGCGCCCCCGGCTGCTTGGGGGCGCTGGCGGACTTCGCTTTCGGCATGTCGTTCTCCTCTCGCTGGCGCAACCGGGGAAGGACCGAAGCGCTCAGCGGCCGGCGCGGACTGCAAGCCGCGCGCCAGCGGGCGTGGACTGTCGCCGCGCGTCCGCTACGTTACGCCGCGCCCGACCCTCCCACGATCCCTCTTTCCGCCCGCCCGCGGGCGAGGAGCCCGATGAAACCGACGTTCGGCACCGATCTGACGACCGGCAGCATCCCCAGACACATCGTGACGTTCTCGCTCCCGATGCTCCTCGGGGGCTTCCTCCAGACGACCTACAGCTTCATCAACGCCATCTGGGTCGGCCAGTACCTGGGCACCGTCGCCCTCGCGGCCGTCACCGTGAGCTTCCCCGTCGTCTTCACGATCTTCGGCGTCGGGATGGGGATGACCCTGGCCACGAACATCCTCGTGTCGCAGAGCTTCGGCGCCAGGCGGTTCGACGAGCTGAAGCGCGTGGTGGACGGCTCCACCGTGCTCATCTACGGCCTCGGCGTCCTCTTGACCGTCATCGGCGAGATCTTCACGCCCGCGATCCTCCGCGCGATGGACACGCCGGCCGAGGTGCTCGAGCCGGCCGCGCACTACCTCCGCGTCTACCTGCTCTCGCTGCCGTTCAGCTTCGGCATGTTCGCGCTGCGGAGCATGCTGCAGGGGACGGGGGACTCGAAGACTCCCCTCTATTTTCAGCTCGGCTCCGTCCTGCTCACGACGGTGCTCGATCCTCTCCTCATCTTCGGGAAGCTGGGGCTGCCGGCGCTCGGCCTGAACGGGACGGCCTGGGCCACGATCGTCTCTCAGGTCCTCGCGCTCGTCGCGCTCAACGCATATCTGCACGTGAAGAGGTCCCCGATCTCGCCGAGGTGGCCCCGCTTCGGCCAGCTCGGCCCGACGATCCGGCGGACGCTCCGCATCGGCGTGCCGGCGGCCGTGCAGCAGTCGGTGGTGTCGCTCGGCATGGTGGTGGTGACGGGGATCGTGAACGGGTTCGGAGAGGTCGCGACCGCGGCGTTCGGCGCGGCCTCGCGCATCGACCAGATCGCGTTCCTGCCCGCGATCAACATGGGAATGGCGATATCGACGCTCGCCGGGCAGAACCTCGGCGCGGGGCACCACGGGCGCGTGCGCGAGATCTTCCTGTGGGGCTGCGCCTTCAGCGCCGCGATCACGCTCGCGTGCTCGGCGGCGGCCATCGTCTTCCCCGAGGCGCTCCTCCGGGTGTTCATCGCCGATCCGGTCGTCATCGATCTCGGCGTCTCGTACCTGCACATCGTGGGCGCGTCGTACGTGCTCTTCGGCCTCTCCTTCGTGAGCAACGGCATCATCAACGGCGCCGGCGCCACCCTGGTCACGACCGCGATCTCGCTGCTCGGCCTCTGGGTGGTCCGCGCCCCGCTCGCGTACTTCCTCTCCCGCGAGATGCGCAGCGTGAAGGGGGTCTGGTACGCCATCGCGGTGAGCTTCGTCGTGTCGCTCGCCGCGAGCCTGGCCTACTACGCCTCGGGGCGCTGGAAGCGGGTCGTCGTCCACCCCGCCCCCCCGGCGGACGCGGCGAGGCAAGCCGACCCCGCGAAGGCGTTCGCGAACGAGGCCGGCGAGGCGTGAGCCGCCGGCTGCGCAGCCCGTTCGCCCGGTGACGCGCTGGGCCCGCCGCCGGCGCAGGCCGGCGGCGCGCGGTGATCGGGAACCGGAGGCGCGCTCGTTCCGACCCATGCCGGAGGACCGCTCCGGTCCGCGAGGAGAACCGATGCAGCGCTCGTACGACACTTCCCTCGAGGGCCCGGCCTCGCGACGGCGACGGCGCATCCCCGCCACGCTGGATCCCGGCCGCACGCTGCTGGTCTCGTGCTTCGACGCGGCGCTCCCCCTCGAGCGGATGGGGCTCTCGGCTCGCGGAGTGTCGTGCGCGCAGGTGCGGTCGCCGGCGCACCTCGTGGCGCCCTGGAGCGACAAGGTCGCGAGCGAGAACGCGCCGCTCCTGCTCTCGCTCTCCATGCGGGAGACGCACGACGTCGTGATCTGCGGCCACGTCCAGTGCGCGGCGCTCGAGGTGCTCCTCGACGAGGAGCGCGACCGAGGGGCCTTCGGGCTCATGGCGCAGGTGCCCGCGGCGCGGGCGACGATGGACCTCGTGCGGCACAACTACGGCGGGCTCGACAGGGAGTCGCTCCGCGAGGTGATGGCGCAGGAGAACGTGCTGACGCAGCTGGATCACCTGCTCACCTATCCGCCCCTGTCGCGGGGCGACGGGCCGCGCGTGCACGCGTGGCTCTACGACGAGCGCGACGCGTCCCTCTGGGGCTACTCGTTCGAAGAGTCGCAGTTCGCGCACCAGATCTCGCTCCGGTGAGGTGACGAGGCGCGGGGGGACGCGCGCCCTCCGCGTCCGTTCGCAAGGGCCGGCGCTCCGGCGAGGCGGTGCCCCGTCGGGCACGGCTTGCCTGACCGCGCGCCCGCAGGCAGGCTGGGGCCATGGGCCAGCCCGCCGAGAAGCCCCGCCGCGCCACGTACGCCGACCTCGAAACCACGCCGCCGAACAAGGTGGCAGAGCTCATCCGCGGCGTGCTGCACGTCTTCCCGCGGCCGGCGCCGCGGCATGCGAACGCGAGCTCGGTCCTGGGTGGAGAGCTCGTGGGCGCGTTCCAGCGCGGCCGCGGCGGACCAGGTGGCTGGTGGATCCTCGATGAGCCCGAGCTGCACTTCCCCGATCCGGAATCGCCGGGCGACGTGGAGGCGGTCGTGCCGGACATCGCCGGCTGGCGCCGCGAGCGCATGCCCGAGCTCCCCATCACCCCCTACTTCTCGCTCGCTCCGGACTGGATCTGCGAGGTCCTGAGCCCCTCGACAGAGCAGCACGATCGCAAGGAGAAGATGCCCCTCTACGCGCGCGAAGGCGTGCTGCACGCGTGGCTTGTCGATCCCATCCAGCGGACCCTGGAGGTCTTCTCGCTCGGCCCGGGCGGAGGCTGGGTCCCGATCGCCACCCACCGCGACGCCGCGCGCGTCCGCGCCGCGCCGTTCGAGGCGATCGAGCTGGAGCTCGCCGTGCTCTGGGCGACGTAGCGCCCCTCAGACGGACGCCGGCGCCCCGGCGCGGGGATCCCCGTCGAGCGCGACGGCGCCCTCCCCCTCGCCGCCCTCGCCGCCGTCCAGCCCCGGGAGCCGCGCCGAGAGCAGCCCCAGGAGCTCCTGCGTCGAGAGCTTGCCCGCGGCGTCCTTGCCGCCGAGGACCTGGGCCGCGAGCGAGCGCTTCTGCTCGTGCAGCGACAGCATCTGCTCCTCGATCGTCCCGAGCGCCACCAGGCGGTAGATGGTGACCGGCCGGCGCTGGCCCAGCCGGTGCGCGCGATCCGAGGCCTGATCCTCGACCGCGGGGTTCCACCAGGGGTCGAGGTGGATCACGTTGGTGGCCGCCGTGAGGTTGATGCCGAACCCGCCCGCCTTGAGCGAGATCAGGAAGAGCGGCGCCGCCCCCTCCTGGAACTCGCGCACCCGCTCGCCCCGCGCCCGCCGCGGCGTCTCGCCGTCGAGGTAGACGTACGCGACGCCGCGCGCGTCGAGCGCCTCGCGCACCAGCGCGAGGTGCGAGGTGAACTGGCTGAAGACGAGCGCGCGCTGCCCCTCCGCCCGCAGCTCCTCGACGAGCTCGAGGAAGCGCGCGAGCTTGGACGAGGCGAGCGCCGAGCGCTCGTCGTAGAGCCGCGGGTGCGAGGCGAGCAGCCGCAGCCGCGTGAGCGCCGCGAGCACCTCGACGCGCCGCTGCTGCTCCCGACGGACCGACCGGCGCGTCTCGAGATCGGACAGCGCCGCGAGCCGCGCGTCCTCGTACAGCTGCCACTCGGCGCCCGAGAGGACGACCGGCACGCGCACCTCGGTGCGCGCCGGGAGCTCGGCCTCCACCTGCGCCTTGGTCCGCCGCAGGAGGAAGGGGGCGAGCACGCGCGCGAGCGCGGGCGCCGCGGCAGGATCGCCGTGCCGCTCGATCGGCGCGGCGTAACGATCGCGGAACGAGTCCCAGCTGCCCAGGAGGCCGGGAAAGACGATCGTGAACAGGCTCCAGAGCTCGCCGAGGTGGTTCTCGAGCGGCGTGCCGGAGAGCGCGATCGTGAAGTCCGCCTGGAGCGCCCGCGCGGCGCGCGCGCGCAGGGTGGTCGCGTTCTTCAGGCTCTGGGCCTCGTCGAAGACGACCGTGGCGAAGCGCCGGGCCGAGAGGCGCGCGGCGTCGCGCACGAGCAGGCCGTAGCTGAGCACCAGCACGTCGCCCGGGCCGAGCCGCGCGAGCGCGCCGTCGCGATCGGCCTCGTCCGCGTAGAGCGTGAGGCGCAGCGAGGGCGCGAAGCGCTGCGCCTCGTCCCGCCAGTTGAAGGCCACCGACGTGGGGGCGAGGACGAGCGCCGGCCCGCGCTCGGCGCGCTCGAGCAGGACGGCCAGCGCCTGCACGGTCTTGCCGAGGCCCATGTCGTCGGCGAGCACGCCCCCGGCCCCCCAGGCCGCGAGCCGCACGAGCCAGCGGTAACCGTCGACCTGGTACGGGCGGAGCTCGGTCCCGAGCGCCGGTGGGACGGCCGGGCAAAGCTCGCCTGCGGCCGCGACGCGCTCGGCGAGCCGCCGGTAGGCGCCGTCCCCGTCGAGCGCGGCGCCGGCCCGCTCGAGCTCCCACAGCACCCCGGCGGCCGAGGGGCCCACCGCGAGGCCGTACCGGGTCTCGTGGACGTGGTCCGACAGGCGCTCGAGGTGGGCGCGCAGCGCCTCGCCCAGCTCCACGTAGGTCTGCGCCTCGACCTGCACGTAACGCTCGCCGCGCCGCGCCGCATCGAGCAGCCGCGCGAGCTCCACGCGCTCGCCCCCGACGCTCAGGCCGCCGAGGACGCCGAACCACTCGCGCCGCCGCTCGAGGACGATCTTGAGCGCCTGGGGGCCGCGGCTCGCCACGGCGCGGAGCGGCGCGCCCACCCACTCGAGCTCCGGCGGCGGCTCGCGCGCCGCGCAGGCCGCGAGCAGGTCGAGCGCGCCGTGCGCGCTGGCGAAGCGGTAGTGGAAGCGGCGATCCTCGATCGGCTCGGCCCCGGCGAGCGGGAGCTCGGCCGCGAGCGCGGCGGCGAAGCCCTCTTCCTGGGCGAGGTCGCGCACCGCGTGCAGCGCCTTCTCCCCGCGCCGCACGTGCACGTCGCGGGCGCCCGCGCCCGGCGCGAGGGCCGGGCCATCGGCGAGCGGCCGGATGCGCAGCTCCACCTCGACCGCGCCGCGGGGCTGGGCCGTGAGGCGCAGCACCGGGAACAGCGCGGGCGGGACCGACTCGCCCATCACGCTGCGCGGCATGGCGACGGGCACGCGCTGCGCCCACCGCGCGAGCGCGGCGAGCAGGGCGGCGTGGCTCTCGGGCGGGAAGACGTTGCCCTCGCGCAGGAGCACGTCGAGGAGCGACCGGACCTCGGCCTTGACGTCGAGCAGCGTGAGCCGGCGCGCGCCCTGGTCCCAGTCCCAGAGGAACAGCACCTCCTCGGGCCGGGCGCGGCGGACGCGATCGAGCAGCGGAGGGGGCAGCGCGGTGCCCTCGACGCCGGCGCTCACCCGCACGGCGCCGTGGCGCTCCTCGGCCACGAGGCCCACCGGCGTGCGCTCGATGCGCACCGCGACGTCGGGCGCCTCGCCGAGGACGAGGCGCGGGTGGCCGATGAGCGCGTCGAGGAGCGCCCGCGAGGCAAACGCGTCGCCGTCGGACAGGAGCGCCGCGATGCGGGCGTCGTCGGCGGAGAGCTTGGCGCCGTGCTCGAGGAGGAGGCGCTTCTTGCCGATCCGGGCGCCGGCGCCGCGCTGGCCCTTCTTGCCCACGCGGTGGATCCAGGGGGCGACCGCGACGCCGGCGCCCTCGACGACGTCGAGCCGAAAGATGAGCTCGACGCCGGCGCGCGCGCCGGGGCCCTCGTCGAACGCGCGGTCGAGCGCCAGCAGGGTGCGCTCCCAGGGGGGGCGCCCGAGCTCGTCGAGCGCCTGGAAGAATGCCTCGCCCGGGGGCTGGCGGAGCCAGAGCAGCGCCGCGTCGATGGCCGCGAGCACGTGCACGCAGTCGGCCGCGCCGCAGCCGCACTCGGCGCGGGGCGCGCCGGGGGCGAGGGTCAGCCGCGCCTCGGGGCGGACGAAGCCGGCGCCCACGCGCTGCGATTCGTAAGGCAGCGGGTCGTCGAGCCGGAAGCCGGGCAGCGCCGCGTCGAAGCGCAGCGCGGCGGCCCGGAGCGCCCGCGCGGGGCGCGGGGCGACGGCGTCGGGGACGCGGGCGCGCAGGGCGCAGAGGAGGGCGTGCGCCGGCTGGGCCCGCGGCTCGTCGGGCGCCTGGAGCAGCGCGGGGACGGCGGCGCGCGCGGCAGCGGCGGCGGCGCGCTCGTCCTCGAGGAAGCCGAGGACGGCGGGCGGCAGCGCGTCGCGGAGGCGCGAGGGCGGCAGCCACTCGAGCGAGCGCGCGAGCTCGTCGTCGCTCGCGAGGTCGATGAGGCGCCGCCGCGCGCCGAGGATCCGCAGCTCGGGCCAGAGGGCGGGATCGACGCGCGGGGCCGCCGCCTCGAGGTTCAGCCGGGCGACGTGCGCGATGGCGTGGCGCGCGAGCCAGGACAGGAGCGCCGCCCGCGTCGCGAACGGCGCCTCCGGCGCTCCGGGGGTGACGGGCTGGGGGTCGCCTGGCATGGTCGGGCCGCGCAACGTGATGGGTGCGCGGGCCCGGTTCAAGGGGTTATGGCGCGCCGGCGCCCTCAGCGCTTGAGCCAGTGGCCGTACGGCGGCGGGAGGACGCGGCTCGGCTGCTCCACGCCCAGCTTCTTCGCTGCGTGGTAGGTCCAGTGCGGGTCGTCGAGCAGGGCGTGGGCCAGCACGATGAGGTCCGCCTGGCCCTCCTTCAGGGCCGCCTCGGCCTGCTCCGGCTCGTTGATGAACCACCCCGCCGCGACCGGCAGGCCCGCCTCCTTGCGGAGGCGTCCGGCGTACGGGAGCAGGAAGCCGGGGCCCCAGGGGATCTTGGAGACATCGGGGACCACGAACCCGTGGCTCGCGTCGAGCAGATCGAGGCCGGACGCCTTGAGCCGCTTCGTCAGCTCGATCGACTCCTCGATCGTGACCCCGCCGTCCACCCAGTCGGTGATCGAGAGCCGGACGGTGAGCGGCAGGCGCTCCGGCCAGGCGCTCCGCACCGCCTCGAACGTCTCGGTCAGGAAGCGGATCCGGTTCTCGAACGTCCCGCCGTACTCGTCGGTGCGCGCGTTCGAGAGCGGCGAGTAGAAGCTGTGCGCCAGGTAGCCGTGCGCGAAGTGCAGCTCGAGCCACTCGTAGCCTGCCTCGAGGGCCCGACGCGCGGCGGCGACGAAGGCGCCCTTCACGCGGTCGATGTCTGCCTTCGACATCTCCCTGGGCACCTGGGGGAGGTACGCGCCGAACGGCTTCGCCGAAGGCGCCAGCGTCTCCCAGGCGCCTTCTTCTTTCGTGAGGTGGTCGTCGCCCTCCCACGGCCGGTTGGCGCTCGCCTTCCTCCCCGCGTGCGCGAGCTGGATGCCCGGCACCGCGCCCTGCTCCTTGACGAACGCGACGATCCGCCTGAGCGGCTCGATCTGACCGTCTTCCCACAGCCCGGCGTCTCGCGGGCTGATACGGCCCTCCGGGGACACCGCCGTGGCTTCGGCGATGGCGAGGCCGACTCCACCTCTCGCCATCGAGCCCAGATGCACAAGGTGCCAGTCGGTCGCATGGCCGTTCACGGAGGAATACTGGCACATGGGGGAGACGACGACGCGGTTGCGCAGCGTGACGTCCTTCAAGCGAAAGGGCTCGAACAAGCTCACCACCGGAGACCTCCTTGCAAGAGGCGCGCAGCGTTGCAGCCCGGACGCTCGCGCGCAAGCGGAGGCGTCCTCCGGCCGTGGCGCCGTCGCCTCCGTGCGCGGCGCGCGAGCCGACTGTCTCACCGTTGGCACACGTGAGACACTTCGAGACACCCGTGAGACAGAACGGCCGCGATGTCCCCCCGGCGGTAGGCCGCGATTTGCGCGCTCGCTGTGCCAAATCTCGCTGGCACGGAGGCTGCTCTAGGCGGAGACAGGCGGAGACAGGCGCGACGATGGAGCGCCGCTCCCCGAAGGACGCGCCTCGGGGAGCAGAGACAGAAGCCCTGAAGGTGGTCTGGGCGGCGGCGTCAGGGGTGTCCTCCCCTGGCGGCGCCTGCGCGCCAGGCTGCCGCGCGATCGCCGATCCGGCGGTCGCATGAGGGATCGAACAAGCACGACGCGGAGGTTCTGATGCGCCACACAGGATTGGCTTTCTTGCTCATGGTGATTGGACTCGTCGGCTGCAAGGCGGAGGGCGACGGCGACGTCGGGGAGTCGCAGGATCCGCAAACGAAGCAGGAGTGCGGCGGCTTCCTCGGGACCAGCTGTCCCGACGGGCTCGAGTGCGTCGACGACCCGACCGACGACTGCGACCCGGAGCACGGCGGCGCTGACTGCATCGGTGTCTGCGTCGAGCCGAAGCCCGTGATGTGCGGCGGCTTCGCGGGCTTCCCCTGCCCCGACGGGCTCGAGTGCGTCGACGACCCGACCGACGACTGCGACCCCGAGCGCGGCGGCGCCGACTGCGCCGGCGTCTGCGTCGAGCCGAAGCCCGCCATGTGCGGCGGCTTCGCGGGCCTGCCCTGCCCCGACGGGCTCGAGTGCGTCGACGACCCGAGCGACGACTGCGACCCCGAGCACGGCGGCGCCGACTGCGCCGGCGTCTGCGTCGAGCCGAAGCCCGCCATGTGCGGCGGCTTCGCGGGCCTCCCCTGCCCCGACGGGCTCGAGTGCGTCGACGACCCGACCGACGACTGCGACCCCGAGCGCGGCGGCGCGGATTGCGCCGGCGTCTGCGTCGAGCCGAAGCCCATCATGTGCGGCGGCATCGCGGGCTTCCCCTGCCCCGACGGGCTCGAGTGCGTCGACGACCCGAGCGACGACTGCGATACGGCCACCGGCAGCGCCGACTGCGCCGGCATCTGCGTGGCGCGTTGATCCGACGCGCGCCCGCGGTCGCGCCACTGCCGCTCTGACACGGCACGAAGGTCGAGGGCCTCGCCGCGCTGCCCGTGCACAGATGTCCTCGCCGACGCCCTCGGCGCCTGCCTGAGCGGCGGTGGCCGGATTTGAACATGAAGGCGGGAAGGCAGGAAGAACAGATCAATGATCTTCCCGCCTTCATGTGAATCGCTCCGGAGCCAATTGGGCCACCACCGCCTGCGTGGCGGAGCGAGCTAGACCCGCTCCTCCCAGTCGATCCGGTACGCGTACGCGCGCTGCTGAGCGGCCGCTCCGATCCGCAGGAACAGCGGCAGCGCCCGGTCGCGGAGCCACTCCGCCACCGGCCCGGAGACGGCCTTGCGGCTGCCGTTCCGGCGCGCCTGCCGGACGATCGCCTCGACGCGCGGCCGCCGGAGGCGCTCGAACGCCGCGAACGCCTGCTCCGGGTCGGGCTCGTCCCGGAGACACCTCGCGAGGAGCATCCCGTCCTCCATGGCGAGCGAGGCGCCCTGGCCGGCGTGCGGGGTCGCCGCGTGCGCCGCGTCCCCGATCAGGCAAACCCGGCCGGCGTGCCAGCGCGGCATCGTCAGGATGTCGTGCAGCGACCACGGCCCGAGGACCTCCGGGGTCGCGCGCACCACGTCCGCGATCCAGCCCGGATCGCCCTGGTGCAGCGCGAGGATGCGCTCGCGGAGCGACTCCGGCGGAGCGGCGTCGCCATGCGCCGGAGCGGGCTCCCCGCTGTTGTGGAACCACCACACCTCGCCGCCGGGCGCCGCGAACGCGCCGAAGAACGCGCGCCGGCCGAACACCATCACATTCCATCCAGGCTCGATCGGCGCGCCGGGGCAACGCGCGAAGCCGCCGAAATCGATGAGCCCGGTGTAGCGCGGCTCGGGCGCGCCGGGCAGCGCCCGCGCCCGCGTGCGCGAGCGGAACCCGTCGCACCCGATGAGCACGTCGCCGCGCGCCTCGCCGCCGCCGCTGAAGCGCGCGACGACCTCGCGCGGATCCGAGGCGTCCACGTCCTCGAGCCGCGCGCCGTACCGGATCGCGACGCCGCGCCTGGCCGCCTCCTCCGCGAGCGCGCCGTGCAGCGCCCCGCGCCGGATCATGACGAGCGCCGCGCCGAAGCGGCGCGGCGCCTCCCGCTGATCGATCACCCCGACGCGCCGGCCGCGCGCGTTCTCGAACCGGAGGCCCGCGCACGGCGCGCCGAGCGCCTCCACCGCGCCCGCGAGGCCGAGCTCCGAGAGCACGTTCATCCCGTTCGGAGCGATGCCCAGGAAGGCGCCCTCCTGCTCCGCAGGCGCCTCGCGCGCCTCGAAGATCGTCACCTCCACGCCGATGCGCCGCAGGAACATCCCGAGCACCGGGCCCGCGATGCCTCCGCCGATCACGATCGCCCGCCGCACGCCTCGCTTGGTCATCTCCGTCATCTCGCCACCTCCACCTGCCCGCCGGTCGCGCCGCGCGGGCTCGATGTCCGGGCCAGCATGCGTGTGACAGACATTCATTGCCAGTGATGGTTCGTGATGCTAATCGTCACGATTCGTGAACTTACCGGCGCTCGATCTCAACCTGCTGCTCGTCCTCCACGCGGTGCTCGAGGAGCGGAGCGCGGCGCGCGCGGCGCGGCGGCTCCACGTCACACCGTCGGCCGTGAGCAACTCGCTCGCGCGGCTGCGCGCGCAGCTCGGCGACCCGCTCGTCGTTCGGAGCGGCCGCGGTCTGGTCGCGACGCCCCGCGCGCAGCAGATGATTCCGCGGCTCCGGGCGGCGTTCGGCGAGCTCGCCGGCGCGATCGAGGGCGAGCGCGCGTTCGACCCGAAGACGACCTCGCGCGCGTTCGCGATCGCGTGCTCCGACCTGGATCAGATATGCAGCCTGCCGGCCATCGCGCGGGCGTTCGCGGCGGAGATGCCGCGCGCGGTCCTCCGCGTCGCGAGCGTCGACCACCTCGAGGCGGCCGGGGGGCTCGCCGGCGGCGACATCGACGCGGCGATCGCGCCAGCTCACCCGCTCCCGCCCGGCCACCACGCCGCGGACCTCTACGAGCAGGACAGCGTCTTCGTGGTCCGCCGCGGCCACCCGTGCGCCCGCGGCCCGATGACGCGCGAGGTGTTCAATGCGATGCGCCACATCGACATCCACGTCGCGCTCGGGCGAGGCGGCATCGGCAACCGGGCCGCCCGAGAGCAGCTCGCGGCGCACGGGCTGCGCCGCGAGATCGCCATGACGGTCCCGAGCTTCTCCGCCGCCGCGGTCGCCGCCGCGAATACCGATCTCATCGCCGGGATGCCTCGCCGCCTGGCCGAGGCGCTCGCCCGCCTCGCCCCGCTCGCGATCATCGAGCCGCCGATGCGGGGGTTCTCGTTGAGGCTCCAGCTCGTCTGGCACGAGAGGACCCACGAGGACGCGGGCGCGCGCTGCTTCCGAGAGCTCGTCATCTCCGCCTTGCGCGAAGCCACGCCTCCCTACGCGCGCCCGCGCACCCAGGCCGGGCGCTCGCACAAGGGGGGAGCCTCCCGCGCCCGGCCCGAGCAGGAACGTGCGAAGACGGGGAGGCGGGTCAACCCCGCTTCGTGACTTCACACCTTCTGTGGATCCGTTCGATGAACGGCAGGCTCCCAGGGGCCGGGCCGCTCGTCGGAGCGCAGACACCGACGTCGAGCGCCATCGTAGGTCCCTGTGAGCGCAAGTCGGCAGTCGGCGCTCCGCGGGAGGCGCGCTGTCCGGCATTCCCTGAGTCCCAACTTCGCGGTACGCTCCGGGCATGCCCCGGTCCCTGGCCCCAGCGCGTCGCCCGAGAGGAGCACCGACGTGTCTGGGACACAGAGGCGGCACGGAGGTGCTCGATCGTGTTCCAGCCATCCTCGTTCGATCCCCAGCCCGATTCCCAGAGAAGAGACGGCGCGCGCGCCGCGGCAGCGCTCGCTGATCGACCCGCAGACTCCCGCCCTGCCTCCTCGCGCCGCGCCGGGCGGCTGCGAGGCCGCCTCGTCGGCGGGCGTTACCGGCTCGAGCACCCGCTCGGGCGCGGCGCCATGGGCGAGGTCTGGCGCGCGCACGACAGCGTCCGGCGCGCCGATGTCGCGCTGAAGTTCCTCGTGGTCGCGCGGAGCGGCCGGAACCTCGACGCGATCGAGCGGTTCCGCCTGGAGGCGCGGGTCGCGGCGCGGCTCGGCCAGAAGACCGGCGGCGTCGTCGCCGTGCACGACGCCGGGGAAGACCCGGCGGCAGGCCCGTACCTCGTCATGGACTACGTGCGCGGCAGGTCGCTGCGGCAGCTGCTGGACGAGCGGGGAAAGGTGCCGGCCGTCGAGCTCGCGGCGCTCTTGCGGCAGCTCGGAGAGGCGCTGTCGGTGGCGCACGGGCTCGGCATCGTGCACCGGGACATCAAGCCGTCGAACATCCTGCTCGTCGAGGGGAGCGACGGGCACCTCCGCACCAAGATCACCGATTTCGGGATCGCCAAGTGGGTCGGCCAGGATCGGCCGACCGACTTCCGCCGCCGGACCGCGGACGGGGTGGTGCTCGGCACGCCCGCGTACCTGAGCCCGGAGCACACGTGCGACGGGCAGGCGGGCCCGCAGCTCGACCTGTGGTCGCTCGCGGTCGTCGCGCACGAGGCGCTGACCGGCCAGCAGCCGTTCCCGGGCCGCAACCTGGCCGCCGTGCTCGCCGCCATCCTCGTCGGCGCGCGCCCCCCGGTGACCACGCTGTGCCCGGAGGCGCCGCCCGCGCTGGAGGCGTGGTTCGCGCGGGCGTTCGCGATCGCCCCGTCGGAGCGGTTCCCCAGCGTCGAGGCGATGATCGCCGCCTTCGCGGCCGCGGCCGGCGCGCCTGCGACGTCGCGCGCTGCGTCGCGGGCGCCGTCGCGGGCGCGGCCGCGGCGCCTGCGCCTCGCGGCGGCCGGCGCGGCGGCGGCGCTCGGGGCGGCGCTCGCCGGGGCGCTCCTGTGGGAAGCGACGGGGGCCGCCGGCGCGCGCGGCAGCGTGGAGGAGGCCCTCCGCGCCGCCGGGCGGGCGGTCCACGCGGCGCAGGCCGCGACGGCGCGCCTCCTGGAACGGCGGGGCGCAGATCCCTGACGGCGCGCCGCCCTGACGGCACGCCGCCGATCGCCGGCTCAGCCGAGGAGCGGCCGGAACTCGTCCGGCAGGACGCCCCGCGCGGCGGCGCTCCGGAGCGCGTCGCGGCACACCTCGCACGCCGGGGCGTGCTCGCGGTAGCTGTCCGTGAGGCCGTCCACGCGGAAGATGCCGGCGGCCGCAGCCTCGGTGTCCGGATGAACATGGAACTCGACCGGCACGCCGAGCGCATAGAGCGGCTCGCCGTCCCGCCGCAGCGCATAGAGCGTGAAGGGCGTGTCGTCGCGCGGCCGCCACCCGTCGATGGAGAAGAGAGAGGGCGCCTCCCCCGCGGCGCCCGCGTGCCGGCGGAGAAAGCACAGGTCGCCCGCGTACGAGACGAGCTCGTCGAGGTTGGTCGCGACCGAGACGGGGATCGCGCGCTCGAGCCACCGCTCGAAGGCGAGCCACACGGCCGCGAGGACCTTCGGGTCGGACGCGGCGCGCTCGTCCACCACGAACGCGCCGTCGGGGGCGCTCGCCTCCGAGGGGCCGCGCGCGCCGTAGATCGACGCAAGGGCCGAGAGCGCGATCTCGGCGTCGAGCGGCGCGCCGGCGCGCTCCGCGTCGCAGGCGGCCGCGAAGGTCGCGGCGTCGATCCGGGTCGCGAGCCCGGCGCGGCGCAGGCGCTCGAGCGCGTCGTCGGGGCGCAGGAGGGTCGTCATGTCGTCCTGTCTTCCAGCGATGTCATCCAGCCGAGGCCGCCGCGGGATCTCGGCGCACCCCCGGGCAGCCTCTCTGGAGGATGCATCATCCGGCCGTAAAAAGAGAATCCCGCTCCGAGCCGGCGCCGCCGGACGCCGAGGCCCCGGCGGACGCGCCGGCCGCCGGCCCGCTCAGGGCTGCAGCTCTCTGCAGTGGATCTTCAGCGTCCGGATCTTCCCCGCGTCGATGTCGTACCGGAGCGCCAGCCCGGTCATGACGCTCTGCTCCGGGCAGCGCAGGCTGTGCTTGTCCCCGCCGTACCCGAGCGCCCAGTTCGTCCACGACTCCGAGTTGAGGTCGAGGGCCGTATCGTTCCCGTTCAGGGGAGCGTACGCGATACGCACGTCCTTCACGAAGTTGCCGTTGCCGCTCACCTGGAGATCCAGACCGATGGGATAGGTGTAGTCCGGGACCTCGAGCTGGAACACCCCGGTGCGGAAGAGATCCGCTTCGAAGATGACTTTCCCTTCGAACGCGTTGGTCTTCGGAAGCGTGGAGTCCGTAAGATCGAACTCCCAGCACTCGCCGGCCATCCTGGCGATGAAGTTGTCGGACGCGCCGAGGTCCTCCTGGTTCACGTTGATGCCCGTCAGCATGTACCCGTCACCATAATCGAGGTTACAGTGAACGTTCATCCAGCTCGAGAGATAGCCGTTCAGGCCCGAATCCCAGACCGCGACCGACGCGGAGGTGCTGACGGTCCAGCTCTCGGAGAGCGGCGGGGCGTCGAGCGCGAGCTCAGGGCCTGCCGCGTCGACGGCGCAGCCGGCAGCGGACAGGGCAAAAAGCGCGAATGCAAAGCGGACCATGCGCATGGCGATGTCTCCTCAGGGTTCGTGTTGTCGAGGCAGAGGCGGCCGGCCGCCCGGCGGGCCAGGATGGCCCGGTCGCGGCGGCGCCTCGCGGCGGGGCGCCATCGCAAGCGCCTTGCCAGCGCGCGGGGACGCGACGCCGCGGTCTCCGCGGAAGGCCGTCAGGCAGCCGCCGCGAGCCCCGTGGATGGCCCTGGACGCCGAAGATCTGCGAGGCGACGCGCGCACGAGACCCCCGCGCACCCCTCGCCGTGCTGCGGCGCGACAGCGCCGCGCACGCGCCCCGCCCGCCGCACACCGGCCGTCCCCCTGTCACATCGACGCTGTCACACCGTCCCCTGTCACACCCCCTGTGGCAGGGACGATGTGACAGCGGGCTCCCGCGCGTGGCCGCGGCGCTCTGGACGAGGCCGCGCTGCGCGCCGCCGCTCACACGGCGACGGCGACGCCGCTCAGGGCGATACCCGGCGCAGCCCGCCGCCCGCGGCCGGAAGGGGCGGGCGCTCGCGCGCCTCGGCGAGCCCCCCGGCGAACGCGTCGGTCACGAACACGCCCGCCCCGGTCGGCCCCGGCGCCCAGCGGCGCAGCGCCTCCGGCGCGGCCGCGTGCAGCAGGAGGCGCGGGAGGACCTCGGGGCTCGCGCCGGCCCGCGCGCCGAGCGCCGCCCAGAGCTCGAGGACCCAACCGAGCGCCCGATCCGGCGCGCGCTCGTACGGCGCGGGCAGCGTCGCGAGCAGCGCATCCGCGCTCTCGACCACGAGCGTCGCCCCGATCCGCAAGAGCGCCGCCCGCGCGGCCTGGAGCAGGCGCTCCACGTCGGCGAGCGCGTCGTCGCCGGCGTCGTCCGGCGCGGCCAGCCGGGCCTCGACGAGCAGCGCGGCGCTCGGCCCGTCGACGCCGCCGGACGCGGCCGCGGAGCCACCGAGGCCCGGCGCGGCGACCGCCCCGCGCAGGGCCGCGAGCAGCTCGGAGACGCTCGCGTACCGGTCCGCCGGCTCCTTCGCGAGGCAGCGGCGCACCACGGCGTCGAACGCGGCCGACACCGGCGCGCGCTCGCTCGGGCGGGGCGGCGGCGCGCGCAGGTGCATCTCCTCGGTCTCGACCGCATCGGCGCCCTGGAACGGCAGCTCGGCCGTCACGAGCTGGTACGCGAGCAGGCCGACGGCGTAGATGTCCGTGCGCGCGTCCACCGCGCCGCCGAGGATCTGCTCCGGCGCCATCGTGAGCGGCGTGCCGAGGATCACGCTGCTGCTCCGCTCGCCCCGCGCGCCGGGCGCCGGGTGGAGGAGCTTGGCGATGCCGAAATCGACGAGCTTGACGCCGCGCGCGCCGCCCCCGCCGACGGCAGGGCGGAGCATGACGTTCTGGGCCTTCACGTCGCGGTGCACGACGCCGATCGCGTGCGCGGCCACGAGCGCGCCGCAGACCTCCTCGAGCAGCGCGACCGCCTCGGCCGGGGAGAGGGCGCCCCGCGCGCGCAGCTCGGCCGCGAGGGTCCGGCCGTCGACCCACTCCATCGCGATGTACGGCCGGCCGTCGTCGAGCGCGCCGACGCCGCGGACCTCGACGATCGACGGGTGCCTGAGCCGCGCGAGCACCTCGGCCTCCTGCTGGAAGCGCCGGAGCATCGCCGGCAAGAGCGACAGCTCCCGATGGAGCACCTTCAGCGCGACCGCCGCGCCGCCCCCGATCGGCCAGGCGCGGTGCACGACGCCGAAGCCGCCCGCGAGGCGCACCTCGTCGAGCAGGTAGCCCCCGACCACCGCGCCCGCGGGGAGCGCGCCGCCGGCGACGGTCGTCTGCAGCTCCTCCGGACGGCCGGAGATGACGGCGGTCGCTTCGGGTTCAAGGGCGAGCTCGGCAGGCGTCAGCACGGCAACCTACCCCAGTATACTCGCGCCCCATGCGCTGCCCCGAGTGCCATCGCCGCCTCCCCGCGCGGGCCGGCGCCGCGTGCCCGGGGCATCCGCTGGCGAGGCCGCCGACGCGCGCCGCCGCCGAGGCGGTCGATCCGGAGCCGCCCCCGCAGGTCCCCGGGTTCCGCGTCGAACAGATGCTCGGGCAGGGCGGGTTCGCGCGCGTCTACGCGGCGACGCGCGAGGGCGACGGCCGCGCGGTGGCGCTCAAGGTGGCGCGGCTGCAGGACGACGGCCGGATCGCGCGCGAGGCCGCGGCGCTCGCCCGCCTCGCGCCGCCGGCGGCGCCCGCGCTGCTCGGCCGCGGCCGCGCCGCCGACCTGCGCCCGTTCCTCGCGCTGGAGCGGCTCGCGGGCAGCTCGCTCGCGTCGCGCCTCGCGGACCTGCCGGGCGCGGGCGCGATGCCGCCCGACGAGGCGGCCCGGCTCGCGCGCGCGATCGCGGCGGCGCTCGACGCGGTGCACGACGCGGGCCTCGTGCACCGCGATCTCAAGCCCGAGAACGTGTGGCTGCGGCCCGGGGGCGAGGTCGCGCTGATCGACTTCGGCCTCGCGGCGCCGGCGCGCGGCGCGGACGACGCCGAGGGCGCGGAGGGCGCGCTCGGCCCGGACCTGACGCGCACCGGCGCGATCCTCGGGACGGCGACGTACATGGCGCCGGAGCAGTGCCTCGGCGCGGGCGGCGTGGGCCCGCGGGCGGACGTCTATGCCCTCGGCGCGGTGATCTTCGAGCTGCTCACCGGCCGGCCGCCGTTCGTGGGCGAGCCGGCGGAGGTGCGGCAGGCCCACGTGGCGCGCCGGCCGGCTCCGCCCTCGTCCTTCGCGCGGCTCCCGCCGGCCGCCGACGAGGCCGTCCTCCGCTGCCTGGCAAAAGACCCCGAGGCCCGCCCGGCCCGCGCGGGCGACGTGGCCCGCGCGCTCGCGGCGGCGCTGGAGGCGCGCGCGGCTCCGTCCGGCGCGCTGGCCGAGAGCGCCGGCGCGCCGGACGAGAGCGCCGGCGCGCAAGCGCCCGCCCCCGGCCAGCGCCGGCCCGTGGCGCTGCTCGCCCTGCGCACGCGCGAGCGCGCCGGCGCGCTCGCCGCCGACGTCGCGCGCGCGGAAGGCGGCCTCCTGGCGCGCTTTCGCGGGGAGCACACGGTGCTCGCCTTCCCCGCCGCCGCGGACCCCGGCGAGGGGGTGCGCGCGGCGGTGCGCGCGGCCGCGCGCCTCGCCGCCGCCGGCCTGGCGACGCCGCCCCTCGTTGTCCACCTGGCGCCGCTCCGGGTGCGCGAAGGCACGCACGGCACCACGCTCGCGGGCGCCGCGCTGGAGGCCGCCGAGGCGTGGAGCGCCGAGGCGCATCGGGCCCGCCCGGAGGGCGCGGGCGCCGCGGCGCCGGCGCTGCTCACGGCCGAAGCGCAGGGCGCGCTCGCGGAGGGCCCGCGCGACGCGCCCGCCGACGGTCACGACCCACCCGCAGGCCCGAGCGACGCGCCCCCCGGCGAGCCCGCCGAGACCGCCCTGCGCGGCCGCGACGCCGCGCTCGCCGCGGCCCTCGCCGCCGCGACCGAGGCGCTCGCCGGCGGCGGGCCGGCGCTCGTCACCGTGCTCGGCGCGGAGGGGCACGGCAAGACCCGCTTCCTCGGCGCGCTCGCGGCCGCGCTCCGCCAGGGCGGCGCGATCGTGCACGCCGCCGCCGCGCCGGGGCCGGAAGCGGCCGAGCGCGGCGCGACCCTCGCCGCGCTCCTCCGGGCGGCGCTCGGCCTCCCGGAGGGCGGCGCGCTCGACGCGACCGTCGGCGCGGCGCTCGCCCGCCGCCTGGGCGCGCCGGAGGCCGCCCGCGCGTGGCCGGCCGTTGGGCTCGCCTTCGGGCGGCTCGACGGCCGGGATCCCGCGGCCGCGCCCCTGCTGGAGGCGGCGGGCGCGCGCCGCCACGCCGAGGCCCGGGCGCTCGCGGCCACCCTCGCCGCCGCCGCGCCGCTCGCGCTGCTGCTCGACGACGCCGACCGCGCGGACGCGGCCGCGCTCGACGCGCTCGAGCTGGCCACCGCGGAGGGCAGCCCGGCGCGCCTCGCGATCGTGCTCGCGGCCCGGCCCACGATCGCGTCGCTCCGCCCGGGGCTGGGCGAGCGCGCCGCCCGCCGCCTCGCGCTCGACCTCGGGCCCCTCGACGCCGAGGCCGCGGGCGCGGTGCTCCAGGACCGCCTGCGGCCGGTGGAGTTCGTCCCGCGCGCCGTGCTCGATCACCTGCGCGCGCTCTCGCGCGGCGTCCCGCGCGATCTCGTGGAGGTCGCCTGCGCCCTGCGCGTCGGCGGCGCGATCCGGCGCGCCCGGGGCGGCGAGGGCTGGACCCTCGCGCCGGACGAGCTGCTCTCGCTCTCCGCCGCGCCGCTCGGCGAGCTCCTGGCCGCGCGCGCGATCGCGGCGCTGCCGCCGCCGCTCGTGGACCTGCTCGAGCGCGCGGCGGTCCTCGGCGACGACCTCTCCCCGGCCGAGCTCGAGGCCGCCCTCGACGCCCCGGGCGCGCCCCCGCCGGCCGGCGCGCTGGACCCGGGCGTCGGCCTCGCGCGCCTCGCGCGGGCCGGCGTGCTCGTCGCGCTGCCGGCGTCGCCGCCGCGGTACGCCTTCCGGCACCCGCTCCTGCGCGAGGCCGTCGAGGCGCGCATCCCGCCCGCCCGCCGCCGCGCGCTGCACGCCGCCGTCCTCCGGCGCCTCGCCGGCGCGCCGCCCGCCGCGGGGTCGCGCGCCCGGATCGCCCGCCACGCCGCGGCCGCGGGCGAGGCGGCCGCGGCCGCGGCGGCGCACGCCGCGCTCGCGGAGGAGGCGCTCGCCCGGCACGACGTCGTCGAGGCCGAGCAGCGCTTCACCGCGGCGCTGCGCCTCTTCGACGGCGGCGACGCCGCGACCCGCGGCCGGGCGCTCGCGGGCCGCGGCCGGGCGCGCTACCGCCTGCAGCGCTTCGGCGAGTCGCTCGCCGATCTGCGCGCCGCCCGGGCGCTCGCCGAGGCCGCCGGCGACCGCGGCCGCGCGGCCGAGCTCCTGCTCGAGGAGGCGACCGCGCTCGACTGGCTCGAGGACTTCCCCGCCTCGGCGGCGGCGGCGGCGCGCGCGGCGGAGCTCTGCGCGGGCCTCGGGGACGCGCGCCTCGACGCGCGCTGCCTGCTCGCGAGCGGCCGCTCGGACTGCCGCGGCCAGCGCGTCGACGACGGGATCCCCAAGCTGGAGCGGGCCGCCCGCGGCGCGCTCGCCCTCGGCGACCACGAGGCGCACGTCATCGCGCGGCTCTTGCTCGTCGGCGCGCTCTCGGTGGCCGGCCGCCTCGACGAGGCCGAGCGCCACGGCGAGGCCGTCACCCGGGCCTGCCTGCGCGCCGGCGACGTCTTCCACCTCTGCACCGCGTACATCAACCGGCTCTTCATGTCGGTGAAGCAGCGCGACGAAGGCCGCGCGCTCGAGGACCAGCGGGAGGCGGTCCGCCTCGCGCGCGAGCTCGGCCACGCCCAGCTCGAGCGCATGGCCACGCTGAACCTGTCCGAGCTGCGCTACTGGATGGGCGCGCTCGACGAGGCCCTCCCCCTCGCGCGCCGGTGCCTCGACCTCCAGCGGCGCTACGTCAACCAGCGCCCTTCGCCGGACGACGCCCTGCTCCTCGCCCGCATCCAGCTCGCCCGCGGCGAGCACGAGGAGGCGGCCCGGCACCTGGCCGAGGCCCGCGCGAGCCTCCCCGAAGCCGAGCTCACCCCCTGTGCCCGAACGCTGGCATGCCTGGTGCAACAGACCCTGGACGACCGGGCAGCCGGTCGGTTCGATGCAGCGGCGTGGCGCGCGCTCGTGGAGGAGGCGCGGCGCACCGCGATCCTTCATGAGCACGCCGAGGCGTTGCACGGCGCGGTCCTCTCGGCCCTCCGGGCGGGCGCCGCCGGCGAGGCGCGCGTGTTCCTGGAGGAGGCGCGGTCGATCTCGGCGGGGTTCTGGGAGCGGCGGTTCGACGAGCTCGAGCGCGCGCTCCTCGCGCTGAGGGCGGACGTCGGCGCGTGAACCGGTCGGCCGGCTTGCCCGAGCGCAGAAAGGAACCTGACCGCGTGAAGATCTACCGGACTCCTGGGTTGTTCGTGTTCTGTCTCGGGCTCTCGATCGCCGGCGCCGGCGCGGGCTGCGTCGTCGGCGACGGCGCAGCCTCCTTCGACGCGCCGCCGGTCTCGGTGCGGGCGGCCGGCACCGGGTCGTCCAACACCGGGCCGGCCACCACCGGGCCGGCCACCACCGGGCCGGCCGGCGGCCTGGTGGCGACGTGGGTGGACGCGGTGCAGGGCGTGTACGGCAACGGCCTCTCCGCCGCGGCGCTCACCCGCAACGCGCTGATCACGAACATCCGGGCCAACCCGGTCATGGTGAGCGTCCCGCTCGCGACCGAGAGCTACGCCGACGAGGGCGGCGAGCCCGAGCTCCGCTTCCAGCTGCGCCACGAGCCCACGCGCGAGGTGATGCGCTATCTCGTCTCCTGCGCCCTGGAGGAGGGACAGAGCGTCTCGTACACCGACACGTCGACCGGCGAGGAATACACGTTTCCCGGCGAGATCGGGATATGCCCCCAGTGGGCCGAGGGCGGGATCGGGGCGAAGTGCCGGCAGCTCCTCACGGCGTGCATGCTGTCGCGGGTGAACGCCCTGGGCCGCCATGTGACCCTCTCGATGCGAGGCCAGGCGTTTCAGGAGGATCGGCCGGAGCTCCTCACGCCGGCGCCGTCCGTGCGCGTGGTGACCGTCACGGAGGATGGCGACCCCATCCCGAGCTTCGCGCGGTGCACGACAGAGACCTCCGGCGCGTCGCGCGATTGCGGCTGGACGCCCGGGCACATCGGGACCTGCACCCCGGGCTCGTACGTGTACATCGGCGTCGGCGGCGAGCCCCTGGGCGACTGCGAGGCCGACCCGTCGAGCGCCGCGGGGCTGCCCCAGGGCGACACGGTGGTCCGCGTCTGCAGCGGCATCCGCGGCTGCGACAGCGGCTCACCCGATCATATCGAGCCGAGCGAGGTGCGCTGCAGCGGCCGCGGCGAGCCGGCGCTCCATTTCCGCTGCCCTGTCAGCGGCCATTTCAGCGTCATGAACGGCCCGCGGACGAGCGGCGGCGGCGGCGCCCCGGGGCTGGGGAAGGTCCTGGGCCCGGCGCTCCAGAAGCACAAGCGCTTCAGCGTCACGAGCCACGTGCAGCCGATGCCACCGCCGCCGCCCGGCGCCATCTCCATCATCGAGGCGTCGTTCAAGCCCGCGGAGTACCCCGCGCCGGAGGCGCGCGTCTTCCGCTGGCGCGAGGGCGCGTTCTACGGGAGCTTCTGGGGGAACAAACCGCTCCATCACCGGCTCGAGGAAGGCATGAACGAGGTGACGGAAGACGGCGAGTTCCATGGCGCTCCTGGCTCCGGGGAGTCCATCTTTCGACACGCCTTCGCCTGCACGGGCGAATACTGGACCGAGCAAGCTGCCTACGTGGAGGCCCGCCTCTGCGCCGGCGCCGGGGAGGACAAGGACTGCGTCGCGACCTCGGTCGGCGCCTGCGGCGATGCGCATTCCTTCACCGACTGTCCGCCGCTCGACCAGTGCTCCGTCGCCGACGGGGGGCGCGTGGAGGGCGACGGCGATTTCCAGCAGTGCAAGGGCGTCCTCGGGGCCATCTGGCGCCATCCGATCACGGTCTATCTCAACCACCCGTCGGACGTCATCCGCGCATCCCCGTTTGCGCGGATGGTCTCCGGCGCGCTGTACGTCGACGCGCCGCTCTGTCCTGGCCCGGAGGACGCCCCGTAAAGCGCTCAGCCGTCCCGGTAGTCCGCGGGCTCGATGCCGTAGCGCGCGATCCAGCGGTGGATCTGCGTCCGCCCCTTGCCCATCGCCCTCGCCACCGCGCTGATGTTGCCCCGGTGCTCGCGGAGGAGGCGGATCAGCGCCTCGCGCCGCGCCCCGTCCTCCGGGGCGGGCCGCGGCCGCTCGCTCGGCGGGGCCTCGGGCCTCGAGACCTCGGGCGGGAGGCTGCTGCGCGAGACGACGACGGGCGGCGGCAGGTGACCGAGCTCCACCCTGCCGCTGCCCGCGAGCACGATCGCGGTCGCCAGGCACTTCTCCAGCTCCCGGACGTTGAGCCGCCACTCGCGCAGGAGGAGCACGCGCGCCGCCTCGCAGCTCAGGGAGATCTCCCCGGCCCGGTCCGGGGCGGCGCGGCGGAGCAGGGCGGCGATCAGCAGGCCGAGGTCCTCCCGGCGCTTTCGCAGGGGCGGCAGCTCGAGCACGAAGCCCGACAGGCGCGCGAAGAGATCGCCGCGGAAATCGCCGCGCTCCACCATCGCCGGGAGGTCGCGGTGCGTGGCCACGACCACGCGCAGGTCGACCTTCACCGGGCGCGTCGCGCCGACGGCGACGACCTCCGACTCCTGGAGCACGCGCAGGAACGCGGTCTGCGACGCCGCGGGCAGGTCGCCGATCTCGTCGAGGAAGAGCGTGCCCCTGTCCGCGGCGCGGATGAGGCCCGGCCGGTCCTCGGCCGCGCCCGAGAAGGCGCCCTTCTTGTGGCCGAACAGCTCGGACTCGATGAGGCTCGCGGGCAGCGCGCCGCAGTTGATGGCGACGAACGGGCCGGGCCGGCCCGAGAGCGCGTGGATGGCGCGCGAGACGACCTCCTTGCCGGTGCCGCTCTCGCCCTGCAGGACGACCGGGATGTTCGCCGGCGCGACGGCCCGGAGCGCGGCGAAGCGCTCGGCCAGCGCGGGCGCGAAGGTCGCGAGCCCGAACGGCTGATCCGGCGCCGACGCCGCCTCGCAGAGCGCCTCGCCAGGCGCGGCGACCTCGCGGAACAGAAAGAACGTATGCCCGAGCTCGATCAGGTCCCCTTCGGAGAGGAGCGCGCTCCGCTGCGGCACGCCGTTCACGAAGGTGCCGTTCGTCGAGCCGAGATCCTCCAGGCGCAGCCGGCCGCCCTCGCGCGTGATCCGCGCGTGCCGCGACGACACCCAGCCGTCCTCGAGGCGCACGTCGAGCAGCGCCCGCTCCCCCTCGGTCCGCCGGTCGATCGAGCGCACCGGGCCCCGCCCGAACCGCACCTCGTCGACCCCGTCGAGCGGGAGCCGCGCGGGCGCGTCCAGCGGCCGCTGGCACTGCAAGACGAGGAACAGGAACGGCCGCGGCTCGGCGCCCGAGCCGGCGCGCCGCTGGGTGCGGACCAGCGTGGTCGGCTCGTCGCGCGCCGCGCTCATGCGGCCTGCCCCGGGGAGGGCGCGGCCGGAGGAGGCGCCGGGAGTTCGACGTGAGCCTGCATGCTGCAGGCCCACGATCTACCACGCCCCGGCCGGCGGCGGCCGACGACGTGATCGCCGCCGCCGCGCGCCGTCATGCCGGCCTCGCAGCGACACGGCGGCTCGGCGCGATCATCGGTAGGGCCCGTGCGGGCCGGGCGCCGCGAGCGCGGCGACGATGGCGATGGCGCGCTCGATCCGGTCGCGCCCCGTCTCGAGCTCGCCGAACACCACCGCGACGGCGGCCTCGTCGCCCAGGATCGCCGCCGGGCGCAGCGCGACGATCTCGCGCTGCAGCTCGTCGCCGAGGCGCCGCGCCAGCCGGTCCGGCGCCTCGGCCTGCACCTCGTAAGCGATGGAAAAGGGCTCGTCGCCGCGCGGGCGTGGCGCCCCCTTCGCCGCGGCGCGCCTGGCCCGGCGCCTCGCGGCGAACAGCTCCGAGGGGGACGCGGCGCGGGCGGCGCGCACCTGGGTGCCGAACGGGCCCTTCTTCCCGTCCCGCCCGAACTCGACGGTCACGCGCCGGCCGCGGTGCTCGAGCTCGATGGTCACCTCGCCCTCGGACGAGATGGAGCCGGCGCCGGGCGAGAGGCGCCCGCCGAGCTCGTGCGCCAGCGCTCGCAGCTCCTTCGTCAGCGCCCGCCCGCGGCCGGCGAGGAGCGCGGCGGCGCGGATGGCGCTCGCGAGCTTCTCGGCGTCGTCCTCCAGCCCGGCGCGGACGGCGGTGAGCCGGTGCGACTCGAGCGTGACCTGGTAGTCCGTGGCCGCGCGGAGCGCCGCGCGCAGCTCCGGGGTGAGCCACCAGCGCGCGAGCGTCGCGCTGCTCGCCTTCACGACGAAGGCGCCGTCCTCTGCCCGATCGCCCACGTCCACGCGCCTCGCCCGGAAGGCCCCGCCGCTTGCGCCGCCGAGCCGCTGCTCGTTGACGCGGAGCCTGAGGCCCGACGGGTTCCGCGCGGTGCTCGTGATGCGCGTGCGGTACCGCACGGCGAGCACGTCGTCGTGATCGACGTCGTGGTCGACGAGCAGCGCGACGTTCTCGAGCACGACGGAGATCTGCATCCGCGGGTCGCCCGACTGGCTCGGGCCCGACCTGAACTGCCCCCCGACGAGGGCCGCGGCGCGCTGCCAGATGGGCCGGGCGAGCCGCCAGCGGACCTCGGCTGCCCGCCTCGCCTCCCCTCGCGCCCCCGCGAAGCACCTCGCGAGCCCCGCGATTCCCGAGATGATCATCAGGAAGAAGACGGGCTCCATCCCCGGACATCCTATCCTCCCGGGCGGGCGCGCGCCCCCTGCGTGCGCGTCGCTCAGCCGCGCGAGCGCCCCCGCGGCATCAGGAGGCCGCTGGGGTCCCCCTCGCCGACCACCCCCGCCTCGTGCATCGAGCGCAGCGTGGCGACGATCTCCGGCGGGACGACCGGCCCGCCCGGCCCGTAGTACGGCGGCAGCGGCCGCAGCGGCTCCGGGAGGATCTCGGCGACCTGCGCGCCGATCGCCGCGCGCGACGCCGCGTGCCCCTCGCGCTCGGCCGCCTCGCGCAGCGCCCGCGCGAAATCCGCCGCGGTCGGCCAGCGCGCGTCGCGATCGCGCTCGACCGCCCGCGCCACGGCGGCCGTGACCGCCGGCCCCACGCCCTCGCGCTCGCTCGAGAGCGGCGGCACCTCGCGCTCCAGCACGGCGTGCAGGATCGACAGCATGCTGCTGCCGATGAACAGCCGCCTGCCCGCCAGCACCTCCCACGCCACGACCCCGAGGGAGAACACGTCCGAGCGCCGATCCAGCGGCCGCGCGTGCGCCTGCTCGGGCGAGAGGTAGCTCAGCTTCCCCTTCACCGTCCCGGTCTTCGTCCGCGTCGTGCGGCGCAGGGCGTACGCGAGCCCGAGATCGCAGATGGACGCCCGCCCGTCCACGCCGACGAGGACGTTCGACGGCGAGATGTCCCGGTGGATCACCTGGAGCAGCTCCCCCGAGCTGTCGCGCGCCTCGTGCGCCGCGTGCAGCCCTTCGGCCGCCTGCGCGATGAGCTCGAGCGCGTCGCCGATCTCGATCATCTCCGGCGGCCGCGTGAGGTGCTTCAGGGTCACCCCCACCACGAGCTCCATCACGATGTAGGGCGCGCCCCCCTCGTCGAGACCGCAATCGAGGATCGGCACGAAATTCGGGCTCGCGATGCGCGACGCGATGCCCGCCTCGTCGAAGAGCATCGCCGCGTACCCCGATTCGGACCGCAGATCGGCGCGGATTCGCTTCACCGCGACGAGCGGCTCGCGCGGGGCAGCCGCGCCGCCCGGTCCCTCGCCGCCCGGGCCCGCCGCGCGGGCGCGACGGGCGATGAAGACCTCGGCCATGCCGCCCACGGCCAGCTGCAGCAGCAGCTCGTAGGGACCGACAGTGCCCAGACCAGACGACTCCATGCTCGATACTCTGGACGGCCAGGTATCACGTCAATGGAAATCCATCAACCCGGCCATTTTACGTTACGCGCCGCCGTCGCGTGATGCCTTGTCGCGCGTTGCGCGTTTTTCTCTGCTTCTCTGCGTCTCTGGTTCCCTGCTTCCCTGCCGCCCTCACGCCGGGCCGCGGGCGAGCGCCTCGCCGGCTTCGCGCTCGGGCTCGCCGCCCAGCTCGACGTGCTCGGCAAGGACCCGCTCGTCGGTCTCGCCCACCGAGCGCAGCCACCGCGCGGCCGCGCGGTGGCCGGCGGCGCGATCGCCGTCGGTGAGCATCCCGTAGGCGGCGTCGCGCACGAGGGCGTGGCGGAACGTGAGCTCCTCGTGCCCCGGGTAGCGCGACACGCCCCGCCGGGCGACGAGCTCCTCCGAGAGCAGGCCCTTCAACCAGCGATCGAGCGCCTCGGCCGACGTGCCGGCGCCGAGCAGCTGCCGCACCCCGTCGGGCCAGAAGCTCCCGCCGAACAGGCTCGCCGCGCGCAGCGTGCGCCTCGCCTCGGCCGGCAGCGCCTCGATCCGCGTGTGCATCAGCGCCACCACCGTGGGCGGCAGGTCGCTCCGGCCCTCGGCCCGCGCGCGCATCAGCTCCTCGAGGAAGAACGGGTGGCCGTCCGCGTGCTCGACCAGCCGCGCCACCTCGGACGGCGCGAGCTCGTCGCCGAACACGCTGCGGACGAGCCGCTCGGCCGCGCGCGGGCTCAGCGCGCCGAGCTTGATGTGCTGCACGCCGCGCGCCGCCCACAGCCCGGGGAACGTCTCCATCACGCTGTGGCGCGCGAAGCCGAGCACGAGCAGCGGGCGATCCGCGAGCGAGAGGAGCGCCTCGTCCAGCACCGACACCGAGGCGTGATCGCTCCAGTGCATGTCCTCGAGCACCGCCACCACCGGCCCCTCGGCGCACCGCGCGGCGAGCCAGTCGAGCACGGCGCGGCGCGCCTGCTCGCCCAGGAAGACCGCGTCCCCCCGCGCGCCGTCGAGCTCGGGATCCGGATCGTCGAACGGCGTGCCCGCGATCTCGCCGAGGAAGAACGCGATGCGCCGCGCCTCCGCGGCCGGCACGGCGCGCGCCACGTGCTCGCGGATCTTGCCGCGCCGCGCGTCGATCGCCTCGCCGGGGAGGCACCCCGCGGCGGCGAGGACGATCTCGCCCAGCATGCCGAACGGCGCCCCCGCGCAGATCGGGTCGCCGCGGGCCACGTAGACCGAGGCGCGCGCGTCGGCCTCGCGCACCGCGCGGACGAGCTCGCAGCGCAGGCGCGTCTTGCCGATGCCCGCCTCGCCGAGCACCAGCGCGGCGCGCGCCACGGGCTCGTCGGCGCTCTGCTCGTACAGGCCGCGCAGCATCGCGAGCTCGCGGTCGCGCCCGACGAACGCGGTGACGCGCCCGAGGAGCGTGCGCTCCGGCTCCGTGCCGTCGCGCTCGCCCTTCAGCAGGAACGAGGGGCCATCGCCGATCACCTCGAAGCGCGGGGCCGCGAGCCCCGCCGTGACCTCGTCGATGCGCACGTCGGCCCCGGCCTCGCGCAGCCGGGCGACCGCGCGATCGATCACGTCGCCCGCGGGCAGGCGCTCGCCCACCTGCGCCCGGCCGGTGGCGAGCGCGACCGGGCGCCCGGGCAGGCGCGCCTTCATCGCGAGGGCGCACTGCGCGGCGCGCGCCGCGAGGTCGAAGGCGACCATCGTGCCCGAGCCGCCGCGGCCGGTGAACGCCTCGTCGGTCTGCGAGGACAGGAGCACCATCCGCGTGCCGCCCGCGAGCCGCACCCGATCGCCGCCGAACGCCTCGGCGACGTCCGCGACGACGCGCTCGACGCCTCGATCGCTCGCCGGCTCGGGGTCCGCGGCGCCCAGGTCGACGAGGACGACGCTGATGAGCCGCCGCTCGTCGCCCGTGACCGACGCCGGCGCGCCGTCCCCGCCCTCGCCGGGCGCGTGCGCGAGGAGGGCGCGCGTCTCCGCGAGCGCGGCCGCGGCCGCGCGGCCGTCCGCGGGGCGGGCGGACGGGTCCTTCGCCAGGAGGCGCGCGACGAGCTCGTCGATGGCCGGCGGCACGTCGGGGCGCCGATCGGCGAGGCGCGGCGCCTCCTCGAGGAGGATGCGGCACATCTCGGCGAGCGGGTCGTCGGCCGCGAAGGGGCGCTGCCCGGCGAGGCTCTCGAAGAGCAGCACCCCGAGCGCGAAGACGTCGGCGCGCGCGTCGACCTCGGCGTCGCCGCGCGCCTGCTCGGGCGCGACGTAGCCGAGCGAGCCGACGAGCGAGCTGGCCTCCGTGACGAGGGTGGTCGACGCCGCCGCCCGCGCGACGCCGAAGTCGAGCAGGACCACGCCGTCGACCCTGCCGTCGCGGAGGAGCACGTTGCTCGGCTTGAGGTCGCGGTGGGTGATCCCGAGCGCGTGCACGGCGGCGAGCGCGTCGGCGATCTGGTGGGCGACGAGCAGCGCGTCGGCGACGGGGAGCGGCCCCTCGCCGAGGCGCGCGTCGAGCGTTATGCCGTCGAGCCACTCCATCGCGAGCCACAGGGCGCCGTCGTCGCTCGTGCCGTGGGCGATGTGCTGGACGATGAGCGGGTGCTGCACGGCCTCGAGCAGGCGCGCCTCGCGCCGGAAGCGGGCCGCGAGCTCCGGGGGCGCGACCTTGAGCGCCACGGCCCGGCCGGTGAGCTGGTCGGTCGCCCGGTAGACCGTGCCCATCCCGCCGGCGCCGGCAAGGCGGTGCACCTCGAACCGGCCTGCGACCAGCGTGCCCTCGCGCATATGGCGAGAGCTTATCCGAGAGCACCTGCCACGTCCGCGGCCTACGCGCTCGGTGGTGACGGTTCGGGGTGTTTGTTGTACGCTGTGCGCGTAGACGCCCGGAGGACCGCGCTTCGCGCACAGGACGCCTTCTCGGGTCGGCGGCTCGGCGGATTGGAGAGGCACCCCCCGATGAACCCCGGACAGCAGGTGACGAGCACGCTCAGGCTGGCGCGGGAGCTCGGCAAGGGGGCGATGGGGAGCGTGTGGGTGGCCGATCACCTCGCGCTCGGGACGCAGGTGGCGGTGAAGTTCATGTCGCCGGCCTACGCGGACCAGAGCGGCTTCGTCGAGCGCTTCCGGCGGGAGGCGATGGCGGCCGCGCAGATCAAGAGCCCGCACGTCGCGCAGGTCTTCGATCACGGGGTCACGCCGGACGGCGTGCCGTACATCGTGATGGAGCTGCTCGAGGGGGAGGACCTGAAGAGCCGCATGCAGCGGCTGGGCGCGCTGCCGCCGGTCGAGGTCGCGGCGATCGTGGCGCAGACGGCGAAGGCGCTCGGGCGGGCGCACCAGCTCGGGATCGTCCACCGCGACGTCAAGCCGGACAACATCTTCCTGCTCGACGTCGAGGGCGAGCTGTTCGTGAAGGTGGTCGATTTCGGGGTGGCGAAGCGGGTCCAGGGCGCGCCGCACGGCGATCTCGGCATGACGTCGACCGGGAGCATGCTCGGCACGCCGCTCTACATGAGCCCCGAGCAGCTGCTCAGCGCGAAGCACGTCGATTTCCGCGCGGATCTCTGGGGTCTTGCGGTGGTCGCCTACCACGCGCTCACCGGGCAGGTGCCGTTCCGGGGCGAGACGCTGGGCGCGCTGTCGGTCGTGCTCCACACCGGGATCTTCACGCCGCCGAGCGCGATCCGGCCGGAGCTCTCGCCGGCGATCGACGCCTGGATGAAGCGGGCGCTGGCGCTCGATCCGGCGGCGCGCTTCGCGTCGGCGCGGCAGATGGCGGAGGCGCTGGAGCACGCGGTCCTCGGCCTCGCGCGCACGCCGTTCACGAGCGAGCC
This sequence comes from Sorangium sp. So ce185, assembly GCF_051526825.1. Classification (NCBI taxonomy): domain Bacteria; kingdom Pseudomonadati; phylum Myxococcota; order Polyangiales; family Polyangiaceae; genus Sorangium; species Sorangium sp. So ce185. The sequence goes on from NZ_CP150316.1 coordinate 7,609,261, forward strand.
GTCGTCCAGCGGGGACCGGGCGAGCCACGGGGGCGCGCCCGGGAGCGGGTCGCAGCCGGTGCTGTTCGGGGCGCCGGCGCCGGTGCCGCCTCCGCCGGGCGCGCGGCTCTCGACGACCGGCACGCCGTCGTCGGCGCCGGGCGCGCGGCTGTCGAGCACGGGCACGCCGGGGCGGACGCTCGCCGGCATGGCGACCTCGGGGATGGACGGGCCCCGCAAATGGGCGCCGGCCATCCTGGCGGGGGCGCTCGCCGCGGGGGCGGCCCTGTCGGTGGTCGTGTTCCTGGTGGCGAGGCCGTCGTCCAGCGTGGAGGAGCCTTCGCCCTCGGCCGACCCGGCGCCCCGGCAGGCGGCGTCGGGCGCAGCGCAGCCGGCTGGGCCCGCTGCGCAGGGGGGCGCCGTGGCGCCGGGGCAGATCGCGCCGGCGGACCCCGCGGCGGAGGCCGCGGTCGAGCCCGCGAAGGCGGACACGGCCGAGGCCGCGGCGGGCGCTCAGGCGGCCCAGCCGGCCGCGGCGGGCGCTCAGCCGGCCGTGGCGGGCGCTCAGGCGGCCCAGCCGGGCGCGGCGGGCGCCGAGTCGTCCCAGCCGGGCGCGGCAGGACCCCGGACCGGCGCGAGCGCGGCCGGGAAGCCGGGCGCGACCGCAGCGCCGCGCGGCGCCGCGGACGGCCGCGGCCGGGCCGCGACCACGGGCCGCCCGGCGGCGACGAAGCCGCCGCCCGCGCCGCTCGAGGACACGATCGGCTTCTGAGGCGACCTCCGCGCTACCGCGCTCCAGCCGCCCCAGGCGTTCCACGATCGCCGGCGCGTGCGGCCGGACCGGCCGGACGAGGCCTGCTGTCACGGCCATCTCGCGCCGTTCGCTTTCAAAGCTGGAATACCGCGCAACGCAGGCGAAAGTTGCCATCAGAAGGCGAGGCACGGCGGGCCCAGTGCGACATCCCGCCTCGCTCGGCCAGGGTCCAGGGGCGGCAAATATCGAAGCAATCGCACGGCTGCGTGAGAATTCCGAATTGGCATGGTCCGTGCGGTATCCGTCGCGGGGGCCCGGAGCGGGGACGCGCTCACGCGAAGGAGGTCTCTCATGGCGAAGCTCGTAATTGGCCTGGTGCAGACGCGCGACGAGGCGGAAGCCGCGGCGGAACGCATCATCGACTGCGGCTACACGCGACAGGACGTCAGCCTGCTGATGACCGACGCCACGCGCCACAGGTGCTTCAGGGTTCCGGACGGAACCCCGCCGGCGCACACGTTCGGCGCCGCCATCGCGATGAGCGCCGTGGTTCCCGACCTCGGATTCGTGGTGGCGGGCCCGCTCGCCGCCGTGGTGGCGACCGCGGTCGGCGCCGGGATCACCGGCGGACTGCGCGAGATCCTCATCTCCGCAGGCGTCCCGAAGCAGTGGGCGGAACGCTACGAAAAGGGCGTCAAGCAGGGCGGGATCCTCGTGAGCGTATTCGCCCACGGCGAACGCGACGTGGGCGTGCTCCACATGGTCCTTGACGACCCCAGCATGTACCCGGTCCGCCCCGCCATCACCGGGCGCCAGGCGTACGACACCTATCTCTGATCGGCGCGAGCACACGCGCCGAGGCGTCCCGCGCCGCAGGCGCGGGGCGCGGCGATCCTCACCATCGTTTCAATAGAAATTCGCGTGGCAAAGCGCCCCACGCCCGGGGCAGCGGGCTCAGACGCACGACCTATCCATTGAATGGAGACGCGCGTCGCGAAGCGCCTCAGCGGGAGGTGGTGAGTCGGCGACGACATCGTTCTCCCACCGTCCTGTTCGACCGTTCAACGCCGGCCGCCCGGCCGCCCGCGCGTCGGCTCAGCCCCCGAGGGACCTGAGGCGCGCGCGCAGCATCAGCGCCCCGATGAGGTCTTCCTCCGCGTCGCTCCGGCGCGACCAGCCCAGCGCGAGGTAGCGCAGGAGCTCGCCGAACGTCGGCCCGGCGGGCGCCGCGCTCGTGCCGCCGCGGACGACCCAGAGCGCCTCGCCGTCGGCACCGAGCGCGAGGATCGCCCGCTGGGCCGCGCCGCCGCCGAGCGCCGAGCCCGAGAGCCGCGCGATCGGGTAGAGCTGCCGCGCCGCCGCCGCGTCCCAGCCGGCCTCGCGCTCGTGGCCGCGGAGCTCGTCCTCGCGCAGGAAGCGCAGCGTGCCCTCGACGGCGCCGATCGCGAGCTCCCGGTAGAGATCCTCCGGATCCGCCGGATCGGCCCAGTCGTAGGCGCGCGCGAACGCAGCGTACGTCGCCGGCGGGGCGACGCCGCGGACGGGCGGCGGGGGCTCCGCCTTCGCGCCGCGGCCGTCCTCGCGCCGGAGCACCCGGTTGAGCCGCTTCACCTCCGCGGCGATCGACCCCGGCCCCGGCTCGACGAGGTGCACGGCGACCCGGCGCTCGGGCGCGAAGAGGCCGCCCATGAGCGCGCCGAGCACCGGCGCCCCCAGCTCGGCCGCGAGGAACGTGGAGCCGCGGTGCGGCCGGATCGCGCGCTCCGTCGCGTCGCGCTCCTCCTGCGCGGTCGCGGTCCCCGGCAGGTCGACCTCGACGGCGACGAGGTCGCTGCGGTCGGGCGTCTCCACGCCGGCCTCGAGGCCGTCCTCCCCTTCCCGCACGAAGTGGCGGACGAACCCGCTCGCCTCGAAGCGCCAGCCGTCGTCGTGGACGACCTCCTCCGAGAACACGAGCGCGAAGATCGTCGCGCCCGCGTGGCCGAGCCCTTCGGCCGCGTCGAGCACGGCGACGGGCGGGGAGAGCTCGTCCTCGAAGAGCTCGGCGAGGTGGTCGAGCTCGTCGCCGCCGCCCGCGGGCTCGCCGCTCGAGTAGAACGCGGCGGCGTAGCCGGGCACGCCCGGGAGCGGCGCGACGAACAGGCGCGGCGAAGCGACGGCCCAGCCGCCGAGCGCCACGGCAAAGCCCTGGGACAGCGCGCGGTCCGGGATCTCGGCGGGTCGAAAGATGAGCGCAGCGAACGTGGTGGCCATGGGGCGCCCAGGGTAGCCCATCGGCCGCCCGCGGCCGGTGTCCGGCGCGCGCCGCGCGCCTTCGGGGCCGCCGCCCGCTCGAGCTCTCCGGGGCGCGGGCGGGCGCGGGCACGGCCCCCGGGGAGACGCCGAGTCCCCCCGACCGAGCGCCTGCCGGGAGATCACGAAGAAGCTCCGGAGCGAGGAGCCGCCGCCGCGCGCGCCGCCGGCGGGTCTCCGCGCGGCCTCGCGGCCTTGGACGCGGCGCGGCGCATCGGGTAGAGGACCGCCATGCTCGGCTCCGCCACCCTGTCCGTCGGTGAGATCGCCCCTGACTTCACCCTGCAGTCGCAGAAGCGAGAGGCGGTGAAGCTCTCGGATTTCCGGGGCAAGAAGGCCGTCGTCCTCTTTTTCTACCCCAAGGACGACACCCCGATATGCACCGCGGAGTCGTGCGCTTTCCGCGATCGTTACGACGCGTTCGCGGAGGCCGGCGCCGAGGTCATCGGGGTGAGCGCCGACTCGGAGGGATCCCACGAGCAGTTCGCGCAGAAGCACCGCCTGCCCATGACGCTGCTCAGCGACCCCGGCGGGCAGATCGCGGCGCGCTACGGCGTCAAGCCGCTCTTGGGGCTCCTCCCGGGCCGCGTGACGTTCGTCATCGATCGCGAGGGGGTCGTTCGACATGTCTTTTCTTCCCAGCTCCGCGCGGCGCGGCACGTCGAGGAGGCGCTCGCCGTCGTGAAGCGGATCGAGGCCTCCGGCCGCGGTTGATGGGCGCCGGGGGCGGCGCGCGAACTCCCCCCTTCGTCCGTCGTTGACGCCCTGGAGAGGGGCGTTATGGACCTCCACGGCGGGGCCATCGCACGCCTCGGCCGGGGGAGGCGACGATGGATCATCACTCGTGGACGACAGCGACGCTGGCGGCCGACGCGACCGGTGTCGCTCGGCCGGGGACCGCGGCGGGCGCGCTCTCGCTGCGCCGGGTCGTGCTCTCGACCGGCGGCGTCGGCTATTTCGAGTTCGAGGCGCGCGTGCGCGGCGACGCCGAGCTCCGGCTCGAGGTGCGGCTCGATCAGGTCGACGATGTCCTGAAGAGCATCGTCGTCTATGACGATCGCGGCGTGACCGGGAACATCACGCTTCCCGGGAGGGAGCCGCTGCGCGACCTGTTCCGCGAGCTCCCGTTCGACGAGGGAGCGCTGGAGTCCGAGGCCGCCCTGCTGAACGCCCTGCGCGGCGCCGAGGTGCGGACCCGCGGGCCCGAGGGGATCGTCGCCGGGCGGATCGTCGCGGTCACGGCGGCGCAGGTGGCGCTGCCGGGCGGCGGCTCGGAGAACCGGCACTGGCTCGCGCTGATGTCACGCGGCGCGCTGAGGCAGGTCGTCCTGGAGGAGCTCGAGAGCGTGGAGCTCGCCGAGGAGCGGCTGCGGCAGCAGGTCAACGCGGCGCTGCTCGGGCTCTCGAGCCGGCGCCAGCGCAACCGCCGCGAGCTCGTCGTGCGCACGGCCGGAGAGGGCGAGCGGGTCGTCCGGGTGGCCTACGTCATCGAGGTGCCGCTCTGGAAGACCTCGTATCGGCTCACCGTGCCAGAGGACGCGCAGGCCAAGACCGGCGCGCTCTCCGGGTGGGCCATCGTGGAGAACCAGAGCGGCGCCGACTGGGAGAACGTGGATTTCACCCTGGTGTCGGGCAACCCGGTGACGTTCCGCCAGGCGCTCTACGAGATCTACTATGTGTCCCGCCCGGAGGTGCCCGTCGACGTCGCCGAGCGCGTGTTGCCGCGCCTCGACGATGGCGCCGCGGCGCTCGCGGCCAGGGCGGCGCGGCACGCGGGCTATCAAGGCCTCGCGGGCCCCGCCGGGGCCCCCGCGCCCGCCGAGAAGGGCGTGGTCGAGGAGAAGGCCCAGGATCGCGCGCCGGAGCGCAAGGAGGCGGCGACGCAGGTCGTGTTCCACTTCCCGGCGCCCCTCACGATCGCGAGCGGGCAGACGGCGCTCCTCCCGATCGTCGATCGCGAGATCCCGGCGGAGCGCGTGGGGCTCTACCAGCGGGAGGCGAGCGCGCATCGGCCGCTCGCCTCGGTGCGGCTGCGGAACGACGGCGACACGAGCCTGCCGCCCGGCGCGATGACGGTCTACGAGCGCTCCGCCGGGGGGGTCGTCACCTACGTGGGCGACGCCCGGCTCGCGGCGCTGCCGCCGGGCGAGTCGCGGCTCGTGAGCTTCGCCGTGGACCTGAAGGTGCGCATCGACCGCGAGGAGCGGGCCGAGGAGGCGATCTCCCGCGCGAGGATCCAGGGCGGCGTGCTGGAGCTCGTCCGGACCGCCCGCAAGGTGACGGTCTACACGATCGTGGGCGCCGCGCGCGAGCCGCGCGTCGTGCTCATCGAGCACCCGCGCCTCGCCGGCTGGGAGCTCGCCGAGCCCAAGGAGGGCGTCGAGACGACGCGCGACCGTTACCGCATCCGGCGGGAGGTGGCCGCGGGCGAGACGGCGCGGCTCACGGTCGCGCTGGAGCACCCCGTCTCGCACACGATCGCGCTCACGAGCCTCACCAGCGAGCAGATCGAGGTGTACCTGTCCTCGCGCGAGATCCCCGAGGCGCTGCGCGCCGTGTTCGCGCGGATCGCGGAGCTCAGGGCGGCGGTCGAAGCCCAGCGGCGCGCGCTCTCGGCGCTGGAGGCCGAGCTCGCGGCGCTGCGCGGCGAGCAGGAGCGCGTGCGCGAGAACCTCAAGGTCGTGCCCGCGGGGAGCGCGCTCCAGGAGCGCTACCTGAGGGCGCTGAACGAGCAGGAAGACCGGATCGCCGCGGTATCGGCGAAGCTCCCGGGCGCGCGGGAGGCGGTGGCCAGCGCGGAGCGGGCGCTCGCCGACTACGTGCGCGGCCTGTCGCTCGCGCCCTAGGGCTGCCCGGCCGCGGGCCCGACGAAGCGCGGCCCGCGCTGCTCCCGGGCGCGATGACGATCTCCCTCCCGTCGCGCAGCGACATGACGAGCTCGCCCTCGAGGACGAGCTGCTCGTCACAGGCACCGCACAAATTTCGGCCCACCCCCAACGAGCGGTGAGCAACTGCACGATGACGGGCACGATGACGGGCGCGATGACGGGCGATGACGGGCGCGATGACGGGCGCAAACGACGGCATGACGCCATCCAATCGCGCGATGTTCCGTCTCCACGACAGATGTACTGCACAGCAGCACGGAGAGCACGAGCTCCGTCCTGATTCCCGTATAGCCGCCGCGCGCGCTTCAGGATAGAACAGAGGGTCTTAAGGAGTCATCGACATGAAGAGAAGCGTGAATGCAATGCTCTCCCTGTCCGCTGCCGCCGCTCTGCTCTGCCTCGGCGCGCCCGCCGACGCAACGACGGCCGTCCTGCTCTCGCGCGAGGAGCTCGTGCGCAAGTCGGCGACCGTCGCGCGCGTGACCGTCGGCAAGTCCTACACGACGGAGTCCGACGACGGGAGATCGATCGTGACCCGCACCGAGCTCAAGGTCATTCAGCCGCTCAAGGGCGGCGCGAACAACGGCGGTCCGAAGGTGATCGTGCTGGAGCAGATCGGCGGCACCTACAAAGGCAAGACGCAGCGCGTGCTCGGCGACGCCAGCCTCTCGCAGGGCGAGGACGCGGTGGTCTTCCTGCGCCCCGGCGACAAGGGGCGATGGCACTTCACGGCGCTCGCGATGTCCGTCTATCACGTGGACATGAAGGGCCTGGCGCGGCGCAGCCTCGAGGGGCTGCACCTCGTCCGGCGGAACGGCGGCGCGCTGGTGCCCACGCAGGCGCCCGCCGAGGAGGTCGAGCCCGTCGAGAGCCTCATGACGGACGTGGTCCGCCTCGCGGGAGTGAAGTGAGGTGAGGCGCCGCGTCGCCCTCGCCGCCGCCCTCGGCGCCCTCTCGTCCCTCGCCGCCGCTGGCGAGGCCGCCGCGTGGTCGCCGCTCGACCCCAGCACCCCCCGCTGGGGCCAGCTGCCCGTCGGCTACTACATCAACCAGTCGACGATCCCGGGCCCGATCGCCGGCATCGCGGTCTCCCGGATCCAGGCCGGGTTCGAGGCGTGGTCGAGCGTGGGGTGTACGGAGTGGGGGGTCACCCTCCTCGGCGACACCAACGATCGTTACGACCACAGAGACGGCAAGAGCGTGTTCCACTGGATCAGCGACTCCTGGCCGGCATCGCTCGGCGACGTCAACTCGGTCATCGGCGTCACGACGCCGGCCTGGGGTTTCGGCAACGCCATCGTGGACGCCGACATGGTCTTCAACAACGTCGGGTTCTGCTGGAACGACACCGGCAACGGCGGATGTGTCGACACGCAGTCGATCGCCACGCACGAGGAGGGACACTTCCTGGGCCTCGGCCACTCCGACGCGCGGGGCGCGACGATGACCGCGTACTACGTCGCTGGCGCGTCGATCCGCTCCCTCGAGGACGACGACATCGAGGGCGTGTGCGCCCTGTACCCCATCGGCGGGACCACGGCCGCGAGCGGCGGCGGCAACGAGTGCAACAGCTGCTCCAACGACTCGCTCGCGGGCGCGTGCAGGGCGCGGTACGACGCCTGCGGCGCGTCGATCGCGTGCCGGCAGTTCGCCGGCTGTTACTCCGAGTGCGCGGACGACGCGTGCGCGCAGCGCTGCGTGGACGACCATGCGGAGGGCGCCGGCATCTACGTCCGTATCATCGAGTGCATCTGCGGCGAGTGCTCGGCGGAGTGCTCCACCGACTGCGCCGGCGTCGACGGGGGCGGCGGCGGTGGCGGCGGCGAAGGCGGCGGCGACGGCGGCGCGAGCGCGAGCAGCACGTCGACCTCCTCGGCCGGCGGCGCATCGACCACGAGCGCGACGGCGAGCTCGTCGGTCGCCTCGAGCAGCGCCTCGGGCAGCGGCGTGGGCGGCGGAGGCTCGTCGCCCGACGACACACCGACGGGCGATGACGAGGAGTCCGGCGGCGACTCCGGGTGCTCGTGCTCGACGAACGGCCGCTCGGCCGATCTCGGGGGGGTCATGCTCCTCGGCGTGCTCGGCGCGCTGGCCTCGCGACGGCGCCGGCGCTGAGCGCTCGCCCGCGGGCATTCCGGGGGACCGCCGGCCGCCGCCCCGGCGCGGGCACCGGCCGCCCGGCGGGCCCCGGCCCGGCGCGCGGCGAGCGTCGATGATCGTCCCGACGCGGCGCCGCCGCTCGCGCCGCCCGAGGACCGCAGACCGACCGTGGACGCGGCGACACGGCCGCGGCCACCCAACCCCGCAAAACTGACGTAGGGCGCGCACGTCGCGCGCAAGACGGTGTGCCGCGATGGCCGCGCGCTGGCCGGCCATCCCGGCCGTCCGGGCGGCCATCCGGGCGGCCATCCGGGCCGTCCTGGCGGCCACACCGCGGGTCGACGACGGGCCGCGCAGCCGCGTGGCCCGCGATACGCCGGGCACGGCAGTAGGCCGGGATTTTGCAATCTCTCCACCCGGCTCCCGAGGCTCGCGGGACGAACAAGGCGAGCTCGGTACAAGTCTTGGCCCACGCATGTGCGCCGATGTAGGCAAACGTGGGAAGAGGTCATTGTGCGAACCCAGGGCATCACGGTACTACTGACACTGCTTGGCGTTGCGGCCTCTGGCTGCAGCAGTCACCCGGACACCGAGGGAAGGGACGCTCGAAACGGCGAGATTCGCGAGCTTTCCGGGGCCGGGGGGATGTCCGAACCCCCGCAGCCCGAGCTTCCGCCGTCCGAACCCCCGCAGTCCGAACCCCCGCTGGTCGCGTCCCCGGAGATGGAGAGCGACGGGCCGCTCGACGGGCCCACGACGGACGAGATCCCGGCGATCGAGGCGCCGGTCACCCTGCCCGGAAGGACCGAGGGCTGCCCCGGCGGTATGGTGCGGGTGGAAGGCGAGTATTGCCCCGCGGTGGTGCAAGAATGCCTCGAATACCACCCCGAGTGGACGAAGCGCCACGGCGAGCCGGGCGTGGCCGCCCGGTGCCTGCGTTTCCGCGAGCCGTCGCGGTGCGTCGCGAAGAAGAACGAGAGCCTCTCGTTCTGCATGGACCGGTACGAGTACCCGAACGTCCCGGGCGAGCTGCCGCGCACCCTGACCTCGTGGGAGCAGGCCGCCGATCTCTGCGAGGCGCAGGGCAAGCGGCTGTGCACCGAGGCCGAGTTCAACTTCGCCTGCGAGGGCCCCGAGGCGCTGCCTTACGTCTACGGCTACGAGCGGAACGCCGAGACGTGCAATCAGGACCGGGAATACCGCTTTCCGGACCACTCGCAGCGGCTGCTCCACCACGAGGCCTGCATGCAGAACGAGCGATGCGCCGCCGAGCTCTCGCGGCTGGACGGCCGCGAGCCGGCCGGCTCGCGCGCGGAGTGCGCCTCGTGGGCAGGCGTCTTCGATCTGAACGGCAACGTCAACGAGTGGGTGGTGCGCACCGACCAGAAGGCCCCCTACCGCAGCGGCCTCAAGGGCGGGTGGTGGGGTCCGATCCGGAGCCAGTGCCGCCCGATGACGACCTTTCACAAGGAAGACGACTACGGCTACGAGGTCGGCTTCCGCTGCTGCGCCGACGTGGAGTCGCAGGCGACGTAGGGCCCAGCGGGTCCGTGGCGCCGATCTCGGCATCCTGACCGCAGACGCGAGCGACCGTGCGCGGGCCCGGCAGGACGTGCGGGCGCCGGCGCGCGAGGAGGGCGCGCCGGCGCCTCGAGGCGCGGGCGCTCGCCGGCCCTGCGGCCCGCTGAGGTGTGCAGGCCGCAGGGCTGATGCTCGAAGATCTCTGCCGCCCCTCTCGCGGACCGGCCTCGTGGCGTGATAGAGCTGCCCGCCGGGGGAAGCTCTATCACGGCGAGGCGCGCACGCGCCTTGCACAGGGCGCCCCGCGAGCGGCGCGCACGTCGCCAGGAGGCTTGAGATGGACGAGAGAGTTCAGCGATACATGGACATGGGGGTCGCGCTCGGGGTGAGCGTCGGCACGAAGATCGTGGGCGCGATCCTGGTCTGGGTCATCGGCCGGATGATCATCCGGGCGGTCCTCTCGGTCATGCAGCGCAGCTCCGCGCTGAAGAAGCTCGACGTCACGCTGGCGCATTATCTGGAGTCGGCGGTGTCCGTGCTGCTGAACATCCTGCTCGTCATCGCGGTGCTCAGCGTCTTCGGCGTCGAGACGACCACCTTCGCCAGCCTGCTCGCCGCGGTCGGCATCGCCATCGGCATGGCGTGGTCCGGGCTCCTCTCGAACCTCGCGGCGGGCATCTTCATGATCCTCCTGCGCCCCTTCAAGACCGGCGACGTCGTGACGGCCGGGGGCGTGACGGGCGCAGTCCACTCGATCGGGCTCTTCGCGACCGCCCTGGATACGGGGGACAACGTCCGCACCATCGTGGGCAACGCCAAGATCTTCAGCGACACGATCCAGAACTTCAGCGCGAACCCGTTCCGCCGCGTCGATTGCACGGCGCAGCTCGCGCACGGCGCCGATCACGAGGCGGCGATCGCCCGGCTCAAGGCGCGCCTCGTGCTCATCCCCAACGTGGTCCAGGAGCCCGCGCCGGTCGTCGAGATCCTGGAGTTCAACCTCGCCGGGCCCGTGCTGGCCGTCCGGCCCTTCTGCAACAGCAGCTCTTACGGTGACGTCTTCTTCGCCACCAACAAGGCCATCCGCGAGGAGCTCGGCAAGCTGGCGCTGCCTGTCCCGAGCCAGCACGTGCAGATCAACCAGCTCGCGGCCGCGCCTCCCCGCGGCGCGGGCGCCGAGGCGCACCCGACGGCCTGACGCGCCGCCGACCGGTCGCGCGCGGCGGCCCGCGCGCGACGGGCCTTGAGCCCAAGGGGCAGATCGAGGAGCTCGACGCGGCGGGGATCAAGCTGATGAACCGGACGCAGCTCATCCTTCATCAGCGGAGCAAGATGCCGTCCTGACACGGAGTCGCTGTGCGAGCCTCGAAGGGCCCTCGCTCTTCCCGTCGATGTTGCTCGCGCTCGCCTCGGTGAGTAAGAGGCGAGGGATGAGGGACTGGGAAGCGCTCTTCGCGAAGAAGCTCGAGCAGACCGATCTCGGCAAGGATCCGGCCCACGATCTGGCGCATTTCACGCGCGTGGTCGCCACGGCCAAGGCCCTCGCAGCGGACGAAGGGGCCAGGCTGGAGGTCGTCGTCCCCGCGGCCTGGCTGCACGACCTCGTGAACGTCCCCAAGAACGATCCCAGGCGCTCCCAGGCCTCGCGGCTCTCCGCCGAGGAGGCGCTGCGCTTCCTCCGGAGCGTCGCGTACCCCGAGGCCTTCCTCGCGGACATCGCCCACGCCATCGAGGCCCACAGCTACAGCGCGGGCATCGAGCCGAGGACCCTCGAGGCCAGGGTCGTCCAGGACGCGGACCGGCTCGACGGGCTCGGGGCCATCGGGATCGCCCGCTGCTTCGCCGTGGGCGGGCTGCTCGGGGTGCGGTTCTACGATCCCCAGGATCCGTTCGCCGAGCGGCGGCCGTGGAACGACCGCGAGAACGCGATCGACCACTTCCATGTGAAGCTGTTCAAGACCGCCGAGAGCCTGAGGACGGCCGCCGGGCGTCGCGAGGGGGCGCGACGGGCGGAGTTCATGAGGCAGTACCTCGCCCACCTCGCGGTCGAGATCGGCGGCGAGGCGCCCTGAGCTCAGCCCGCGCCGGCGACGGTCACCGCGGCCGCCACGGCGACCGGGATCGTGAAGTTGTCGTCCATCCGCGACGAGAACAGCTCGGTGGCCGCCCCGGCCAGGCCGGCGACGGCCGCCAGGAGGAGCCGCGAGGAGAGCGACGCGGGGCCGAGCGCCCACATCACCGCGAGGGAGCTCAGCGCGCCGGCCGCGAAGAAGGCGAGCGTCCCCTCGAGCGAGCGGCCGTCGCGCAGCCGCGTGCGGCCGAAGCGCCGACCGATGAGCGCCGCCGCGGGGTCGGCCACCGCGAGCACCACCACGGCGAGCGACTGGCTCAGCCGCGTCCCGAACAGCGCCAGCAAGAGCAGCGCCGTCATGTACCAGGTCGACGAGTTCACCCGGTACCGCTCGTGCGGGTGCGCCACGAGCCGGAAGAGCCGCATCAGCCGATCGTTGACCCGCTCGCTCACCCGGCGCGCGATCTCCATCGACCACGCCGCCGCCGCGAACGCGCCGCTCACGGCCACGAGCCAGCCGCGCTCGGGCAGGAGCTGGATCAGCCCGAGCACCGCCAGCCCCGAGCCCACGTGCCACAGGCTGCGCGCATGGTTCGTCGGCCGGACGCTCGGCGGCGCCGCGACGACCCCGCGCAGCGTCAGCAGCAACGACTCGTAGGCAGGCTGGACCTCGCGCTGGAACGCGATCCACGCCGCCTTGGGCGAGGGCGTCCCGGACGGGGTCGCGCGCTCGACCGCCGCGAGCAGCGCGCGGAGGCGGTCGCGGAGTCGATCGAGCGCGCCCCCGGCGTCGTCGCGCTCGGCGGCGACGACGAGCTCCCGGAGCCGCAACACCACCCGATCGACCCGGGCGCGCACCTCGGGCTCGTCCCGAAAGACGAAGACCGCGGGATCGACCTGACGCAGAAGAGCGCAGAGCTCTTCGGAGACGAGCTTGGTCTCGACGTGCAAGGCGTGGATCACGTTGGCTTTTATGAGAATAGTCTCCGCGGCTCGCGCGGCATGTCAGCGCTTTGTCATACCGCAGGGGCGTACGTGGGCTGGCTCGCCGCGCGCGCGCCGCTGAGGCGCGCCGCGGCGCGCATGACCGCGTAACCGCCTTCACGCTCGAGTCCTTGCTGCACGAGCCCGTGGCTACGCGGCCGACGCCGCACGAGCCCGTGTCGCGCGGCCGACGCATGAGCCCGCGCAGCGACGACGCACCGCATGATCGGGAGCCTCCTGAGCCATCGCTCCCCGGCTCCTCACCCGGCCCGACGCCGGCGGAGGCGGCGGGCGCGACAGCCGTCGCTCCTGCCCAGGTCGGTCGAGCACGACACGCGCGCGGCCGGTGCGCCCCGCGGCGCGGGAAGCGATCCCAACAGCGTAATTCATGGATTCATGGACTCATGGAGTGGAGCGCGACGGTATCCTCTTTATTCCATGCCGGGTTCGGAGCCGCCGGACTCACGCCCTGACAAGCGCCGCGGTGAGATCGCATGAGAGGCGCCTTACGACGCCGGACAGGGCGCGAGCGGTCGCGCTTCCCCTGCACGCATGCTGCGGCTAGGGTGCCTCGCGTCGCGGATTCGACGGGTGGGCGCGAGGCGCCCGGGACGCAGCGCGCGGCCGTCGCGCGCGTGGCCAACAGGCGTCGTTCCCTCGGAATCGGAGAATCGAGGAACATGAAGGTTTCAGTTCGGTACACCGCGCTGTCGTTCGCGCTGCTCGCCGGTCCCCTCGCCCACGCGCGGGAGCGCCCGAATCACGATGCCTATTTCAGGGAGCCGCCGGCGCTGCCCCCCGGCGTGGCGCGCGTCGCCAGCGACGACGCGCCGGGCGCCGTCATCGCGTCGACCGACCCGCAGCGCGGTGTGCCGACGTTCGTGTGGGCGACCTCGCCGGAGCACCGCCCGCCGGCCGCCACCCACAGCACGGCCGAGGCCGCCGCCCGCTGGTACGTGCAGCGGTACGCGCGCCTCTACCACCTGCCGCAAGCCGCGCTCGACACGGCCGTGGTGCGCCACGTCCACGACACCGGGCGCGGCGGCATCCTCGTGACGCTGGGCCAGGACGTCGACGGGATCCCGGTCTTCCGCAGCGAGCTCAAGGTGCTCATGAAGCGCGACCTCACGCTCGTCGCCCTCGGCGGCAACCTGCACGCGTCGGCCATCGCGCTGCCGCCCGGCGCCGGCTCCCTCCGGCCCGGCTCGAAGCGCAGCCGCGCGTTCGCCGGCGCGCCGGCCCAGGCGGTCGTCCGCGCCGTGCGCGACGCGCACCGCATCGACATCAAGACGGCCGACCTCCGCGACCTCGGCGAGGCGAAGGGCGGATATCGGCTCTTCGACCTCGCGGACACCGCGCACGCGCGCCAGCGCGCCGGGAGCCTGCGCTTCGCGCAGCCGGCGCGGGTCAGGAAGGTGCTGTTTCCGCTGCCCGACCGGCTCGTGCCCGGCTACTTCGTCGAGCTCGTCTCGGGCGACGCCGAGCGCACGAGCTCCGACGCGACAGCGTGGGTGTTCGGGGCCAGCGACGGGCGGTATCTCTACCGGGAAAACCTCTCCCACGCCGCGACCTTCGATTACCGGGTCTGGGCCGAGGACGACGACAAGCACACCCCGCTCGGCGGGCCCCTCGCGGACATGTCGCCGCACCCGACCGGGCGGCCCGACGGCCATCTCCCGCGGTTCATCGCGCCGAGCCTCATCTCCATCGAGGGCTTCAACACGAACCCGGACGGCCGGGCCGACCCGTGGCTGCCGGCCGACGCGACCTCGACCCGCGGCAACAACGTCGACGCCTACGCGGATCACAACGCGCCCGACGGGTTCTCCAGCGGCGATACGCGCGCGGAGCTCTCGAGGCCGGGCGCGTTCGACTACACCTACGATCTGCGCGCCGAGCCGCTCGCCGCGCCCGAGCAGATCATGGCGGCCGTCACCCAGGTCTTCTACGTCACGAACTGGCTCCACGACTGGTATTACGACTCCGGCTTCACCGAGGCCGCGGGCAACGCCCAGCGCGACAACCTCGGCAGGGGCGGCCTCGACGGAGACCCGTTCCTCGCCGAGGCGCAGGACGACGCGACCGGCGGCAGCCGCGACAACGCGAACATGGACGCGACGTACGACGGCGCGTCGCCGCGGATGCAGATGTACCTGTGGACCGGGCCGGACCTGCGGTCGCTCAGCGTCACGCCGCAGAACGCCAATTACGCGTCGAACACCGCCATGTTCGGCCCCCAGCGCTACGAGGTGACCGGCGAGCTCGCCCTCGGCGAGGACGACGTCGCGCCCCGGGGCGACGCGTGCGGGCCGATCACGAGCGACGTGGCCGGCAAGGTCGCCCTCGTCGACCGCGGCGGGTGCGCCTTCGCAGAGAAGGCGCGCAACGCGCAGGAGGCCGGCGCGGTCGGCGTCATCATCGCCAACAACCGCGAGAGCGACGGGGCCCCGCGGCTCGCCGGCGACGACCCCGAGGTGACGACGCCCGCCCAGAGCGTCTCGCTGGAGGACGGCAGCGCGCTCAAGGCGGCGCTCGCCGGGGCGCAGGCGCCGCTCAGGGTCACGATGACCCGAGAGCCCAGCGTCGAGCGCGACGGGACGATCGACAACACCATCGTTGCGCACGAGTGGGGCCATTACATCCACCTCCGTCAGGTCGCGTGCAGCACCCAGATGTGCGGCGCGCAGAGCGAGGGGTGGGGGGATTTCATCGCGCTGCACATGGCGCTGCGCGAGGGCGACGACCTCGACGGCGCTTACCCGCTCTCGAGCTACGGGAGCGCGGCGCTCGGCGACAGCTACTTCGGCATCCGCCGCGCGCCCTACTCCGTCGATTTCGCCAAGAACGGGCTGACGTTCCGCCACATCTCGGACGACGAGCGCCTCCCCGACCACCCGCTCAACGTCTCGGCTCCGCAGAACTCCGAGGTGCACAACGCCGGAGAGGTCTGGGCGGCCATGATGTTCGAGGCCTATGTCGCGCTGATCCGGCACGGCGGCGGCCTGACCCCGCCGCGCGCCTTCGAGCAGACCCGGCGGCGGATGAGCGATTACGTGGTGGCCGGCATGAAGCTCGCCCCCGCCAACCCGACCTACACCGAGCAGCGCGACGCGGTGCTGGCCGCCGCGCTCGCCAGCGATCAGGGCGACTTCCGCGCGATGGCGGAGGCGTTCGCGCGGCGCGGGGCCGGCACGTGCGCCGTGTCGCCGCGCGTCGACGCGCAGGGCCTCTCCGGCGTGGTCGAGAGCTTCAAGGTCCAGCCCGAGATCGCGCTGGTCCGCGCGGAGCTCGACGACAGCGCCGGCTCCTGCGACCAAGACGGGCTGCTCGACGCGGAGGAGTCCGGCACGGTCACGATCGAGATCGTCAATCGCGGCGCGGCGCCCCTCTCCGGCGCGACGGCGTCGATCGAGGGGCCGGGCGGCGGGGTGACCTTCCCGGACGGCGCGCGCGTGTCGTTCGGCGACATCGCGCCGTTCGCGACCGGGACCGCGGCCGTGCCGGTGAAGCTCGACCGGAACATGAAGCCCGCCGAGGACCTGAAGCTCAACCTGACGCTGAAGAGCGCCGAGGCGTGCACGCCGACCCGGGTGGAGGCCCTGGTGCGCCGCGTGAACTACGATGAGGTCCCCGGGTCGTCGGCGGTCGACGGCGTGGAGACGCAGAGCACGACGTGGACCGTCGAGGGGCTCTCCGGCGAGCTCGTGTGGTCGCGCGCCGAGGGGACCGCGCCGAACCGCGTGTGGCGCGGCGTCGATCTCGGGACGCTGTCCGACGCGGCGCTGGTGTCGCCGCCCCTCGAGGTCAGCGAGACCGAGCGCTTCGTGCTGACGTTCGCGCACCGGCACCAGTTCGAGGCGAGCGACGGCACGTTCTGGGACGGCGCGGTGATCGAGATCAGCGCCGACGGCGGCGAGACGTGGGTCGACGTCGCGAAGACCGCGGATCCGGGCTACGGCGGGAGGATCACGAGCGAGTCGGGCAATCCGCTGGCGAGGCGGAGGGCGTTCGTCGGCGAGAGCCCGTCGTGGCCCGAGCTCGACAGGGTGTCGGTCGATCTGGGGACCGCGTTCGCCGGAAAGACGGTGCGGGTGCGGTTCCGGGTCGGCACCGACGAGGCCGCGGGCGACACCGGCTGGGAGCTCGACGACGTCGGGTTTGCGGGCGTGAAGAACAAGCCGTTCGCGACGCTCATCGAGGACACGGCCTCTTGCCAGCGAGGGCCGGCGGCCGACGCCGGGGCGGACCAGGCGGTCGCGGTCGGAGAGCTGGTGACGCTCGACGCGTCGGGGAGCTCGGATCCCGAAGAGGACGAGCTGACGTTCTCCTGGACGCAGACGGCGGGGCCGGCGGTCGAGCTCCTGGGCGACGGCGCGCGGGCGACCTTCGTGGCGCCCGAGGTGGCCGCGGCGACGACGCTCGCGTTCGAGGTGAAGGTCAGCGACGGGACCCTGGAGGCGGCCGACCAGGTGAGCGTGGTGGTCGATCCGGCGAGGGAGCCGGCGCCGCCGGAGGAGGGGTGCGGGTGCGCGATCCCGGGGGGAGCGCCGCGCGCTCCGCTGGGCGCGCTCGGGGCGGCGGCCGCCGTCGCGGCGCTCGCGGCGCGGCGGCGGCGCGGCGCGGGGCGGTGATCCCCGCGCGGGCCGCGCTCCGGCGCTGGGCCCGAGCGCGGCGTCGGTGGTGATGAGGTCGCTCGGAGGCCGATTCCCATGCACGCGCGCACCACGGCGGGCGACAGCCCATTGACGCCCGCCGCGCGCTCCACCACGGTGTCCGGCCGTCATGAGCATCACCGACCCCCCGCCCGCCCTGCCCCCCATGTCCGCCGGTCAGGCGCTGGAGCGGCTGATCGAGGGCAACCGGCGCTTCGTGGACAACGTCCGCAGCGAGCACGCGGTGCTCGGCCAGCGAGAGCGGGCCGCGCTCGCGGAAGGGCAGCGGCCGTTCGCCATCATCCTCTCCTGCTCGGACTCGCGGGTGCCGTCCGAGCTCATCTTCGACCAGGGCCTCGGCGACCTGTTCGTCATCCGGGTGGCGGGCAACGTGGTGGCGCCTTCGCTGGTCGGCAGCGTGGAGTTCGCCGCCGCCGCCTTCGGGACGCGCCTCGCGGTGGTGATGGGCCACTCGCGCTGCGGCGCCATCAAGGCCACGCTGGGCGAGCTGCTCCAGGAGGAGAGCGGCGGCGTCCTCACCGACAACATCCGCGATATCGTCGAGCGCTGCCGCGCCCCGGTGCAGACGGTGGTGAGCGCCGCCGGCCGCCACGCTCCCAGGGACCTCCTCATGCGCGAGGCGATCCGCGCCAACGTGCGCAACTCGTGCGATCACCTCCGGCACGGCAGCCGCCTGCTCGAGCGGCTGTGCGCCGAGGAGGGCATGCGGATCGTCGGCGCCGAGTACGCCCTGGAGACCGGCGAGGTGACGTTCCTCGATCGCGCGTGACGCGCGTGACGCGCGATCACGCCCGATGACGCCTGATTCCGGCGAGCGGCGGTGTCCGGCGGAGCCGGTCTCCCGCCGAGCCGCCGTATCGGGACCTTCCGCCCGCCTTCCTGCCCGGACGGCGGCGCCGCCTCGCCGCGACAGCGTCAGATGTTGATGCTCTGCGGGATCTGCGACGGCAGGAGGACGACGTACGGGACGCGCTGGAGGTTGCGCTTGCCGATGGTCGCCTCGATCTCCATCAGATCGCGCTGGAACGCCTCGAGGGGCTCGCGGACCCGCGCGTCGGTGAAATACGTCCCCGGGATGTTCCGGTCGTAGTCGCCGAGCCGCGAGTAGTAGACGCCGCCGAGGAGCATCATCACGTTCAGCTGGAGCAGCGCCTGCTGCAGGGGCGGCAGGTGCTGGAAGATCTCCGAGGACGGCAGGCCCGCGGTGATGCTCGGCGCCGGGGCGTAGGCGGCGAGCGGGAGCGCCGGGGTGAAGCTCATGAGGGAGCTTTGCGGGAAGTTCACGGCCGCGTGCTGGGCGCTGGCGGTGAAGATCACGTGCGTCAAAAGGTCCGCCAGGTAAGCGACGGTGCGGATCGCCCCGTCCTCGCCGATGTCTTTCAGGCCGCATCCCGAAGGGGAGGACAGCTCGGCGATCCAGTTTTGCAGCTCGTAGTCGCCCAGCACGGCTGCGTCGCTCGTGTAATAGATCGCGAGGTATCGCGACACCCACGTATGGATCGCGCCCCAGAGCAGCATCGCGTCGTCGCGGTAGGGGTAGCTCGGCAGGGAGCTCGGGTCGTCGACGCCGCGGTGCGCGAGCGCCACGGGGAGGAACTGCTGGTTGACGCTGTAGCTCAGCACGGCGTCGACCGCGAGCTGGGTGGACGACGCGATCGTCCCGGCGAGCAGGTTGTCCACCGGGCCTCCCGGGGCGATGAGATCGGCCTCGGCGGCGTTGTTGATCGCCAGGGTGCCCTGGAAATGCGGCGTGAGCAGGACGTTGACCGGGTGCTCGGGGGCGAGCTGCCGCGGGGTGGCCATCGCGAACGCCTCCAAGACGAGGTGGGTCTGCCCGAGGTGCGAGATCAATTCATGGAAGTTCCCGTCGGCGACCTGCACGTGGAGCTTCGCCACCTCCCACGCCACGCCGTCCGAAGGGGTGAAGATCGGGCTCGCCGCGCCCGGCGTCTGCGCGCACTGGATGGCCACCGGGCGGAGCAGTCGGCTCGGCGCGCCCGCGGCGGGCACCGCGAAGAGCGCGAGCGGCGCCTCGACGTACTTCTGCTGATCCGGCGCGGTCCCGGGCACGAGCTGCGAGAGCACCTCGTAGTCGGCCAGGTAGAGGCGCCCCTCCTTGCCCGCGCTCGCCAGGGAGTCGCCCTCGCCCATCACCGAGCGATACTGTGCGTCGGTCACGGGGAAGCTCGCGCCGGGCGACGCGACGCGCTTGAGGACGAGCGGGTTCGGCCCCGCCACCCGCATCCAGGCGAAGATCGAGTCGTCCTGGTAGGCGCTCGCGATCTCGGGCAGGCGGAACGTCTGAAACTCCGAGACGTAGTCGTACACGCTGGTCGCCTGCCCGTACATCCCGACCAGATCGAGCAGGAGCTTCCCCGCCGCGCTCAGCAGCGTATCCAGCAGCGATTTGATGAGATCGCCCACCTTCTTGGTGGAATAGTTCGTCGCGCCGAGGGCGCTCTCCAGGGCGCGGTTCTCGGCCGTCGTGACGAACTTCTGCGCGAACCCCTCGACCAGCGCGGCCGCGGGCGCTCGCGGCGGCGGCGCGGGGGCGCGCTCGGGCTCGCCATGGAGCGGCGTCAGCGTCAGGGTGAGCTCCCGATGGCGTTGCTTGAGGTCGTGGAGGACGCCCTGGACCCTGGCGCTCGTCGCGTCGTCCAGCGGAGCGCCCTTCGGGCTGCGAAGCGAGCCGTCGGAGCCCACCAGCTTGGACGCCTTCGCCACCACGTTGCCGACGAGATCGAGGATGACGAGCGCCGCAGATCCCACCAGGATGGGGGCAAACCCCTGTCCGTTCGGAACGCTCTGGGCCACCCCGAGGGGCGATAGACGGGTGTCGTGGTTGTAGACGTACGTCTGCTGGGCCCGAGCGAGCTCGCTCTTGCGCTGCTGCTGCTCCGCGGGAGAGTCGTTTTGAGGCAGGGACGGGTTACTCATGACACCCTCGATGTTGGAGGAACTGCAAGGAGCACCACGCTACGCCGGGTCCACACGACTGACAATCCGGCGCGTGGCCTGATCTGCAGATCGGCAGTCGAGAAATGGCGGGCGCGCACCTCGCGCTCACGCCCACACGAAACGAGAATCGACCACAGCGCCGCGGAGGACATGAAGGCAGTCCGGTGACATCGCTGCGTCGTCTGGCGGCGAGGAGCCGAGCCCGAGCAGCGCGCCCGGCCGGCCCGGGGCGCGCGCCAGCCCGTGAGCGAAGGAGGGCGGCGCCGTCGGTCGATCCCATCGAGCCGTCCGGCGCCCGCGACGCGGTCGACGGCGCGCCACGGCGGCCTCCGGATCGACGGCGAGCGGCTGGCGCCGGCGCTGCCGCCCCGAGGCCGGCGCGGGGCGCCCGTCGACCCGGGAAGCGCGCCGCCGCGGTCCGGCGACCGCTGACAGCGGCGAGTTCGAGCTTGGTTGTCGTCGCCGCGGCGATCGCGAGCTCGGGTGTCGTCGCCGCGGCGAGTTCGGGCTTGGCGGCGGACAAGCGGTGGTGGAGAGTAGCCGCCCGCGACGCCCCCGGAGGAGAGCCAACGAGTCTCCACGGGCGCGGCCGCGAGACCACCTCCTGACCTAGAGAATTGCGATGCGAACATCACGAATGAGACCCAAGGCGCCGTGGCGCGCGCCCGCGGCAGCGACCCTCGCCGCGGCGGCCCTCGCCGCCATCGACCCGGCCGTGGCCCACGCCCACTTCGCCCTGCTCGAGCCCGCTTGCTACTCGGAGCAGAGCGACCTCGGCGACCCGCAGAAGAGCGCGCCCTGCGGCCAGGCGGACCCCGGGAACCCGATCGAGCTGACCGGCGAGGTGACCACGTATGTCCAGGGTCAGACGATCAAACTGAGGATCGACGAGACGATATTCCACCCGGGCCATTACCGCGTGTCGATCGCAGAGAACGCGGAGTCCCTCCCCCCGGATCCGGAGGTGACCCCCGGCGCCACGCCGTGCGGCTCCACCGTCATCGAGACCGATCCGCAGCTCCCCCTCGTGGCGGACGGGCTGCTCGTCCACACGTCGGCGTTCACGGGCGAGCAGACCGTCGAGATCAAGCTCCCCGACGATCTGACCTGCGAGAACTGCACGCTGCAGGTCAGCGAGTTCATGTCGAACCACGGGATCAACAACCCGGGCGGCTGCTTCTATCACCACTGCGCGACCGTCACGATCCTCCCGCGCGAGGGTGAGCCCACCGGGTCCGGCGGCGCAGGCGGCGAGTCCGGCGAGGGCGGCGCTGCTGCATCGAGCAGCGTGAGCAGCGGCGGCTCCGGCGACGGCGGCAGCGCCGCGTCCTCCGGCGGCAGCGCCGGCGACGGCGGCGCCGGCGCGAGCGGCGACGGCGGCAGCGCCGGCGCGGACGCGTCCGACGCCTCTTCGTCGGGTTGCGGCTGCCGCGTCGGCGCCGCAGAAGACCCGACGATCGCCACCGTCGCAGGCCTGATCGCGCTCGGGCTCCTGCGCTGGCGCCGCCGCCGCTGAGCACATCGGCGGGTGGTGGCCGGATTTGAACATGAAGGCGGGAAGCGGGAAGAAAGATTCATGATCTTCCCGCCTTCTCGCCTTCATGTGGCTTCGTCGTGATTGGCTCGCGGCGGCGCCTGTGCCAGAGGTGCGATATGGCCCTGCGCGCCCTCCGCCCCTTCGCCCTCGTTTCCCTGCTCGTGGCCGCGTGCGCCCGCGAAACGCCGCCTCCCGCCGCCGCGCCGGCTCCCCTGCCCTCGCCGGCGCCCCCGGCGGCCGCGAGCGCGAAGGCGGCGCCGCCCGCCGCGCCCGCGGCCCCTCCGCGCACCCCGGCGTGGGTCCAGCGCAGCAACGAGCACGCGCAGGTGCTCCTCGACGTGCTGGCGCGGTTCTCGCCGGAGCACGCCGGCGCGGCGGGGATCGAGCGCGCGGACGGGGAGATCACCGATCTCTCGCCGGGGGTCGACGCGCGGGAGCGCGCGGCCTACCGCGCGGCCGTCGTCGAGCTCCAGAAGCGGCGAGAGGCCGAGAAGGACCCGGCGGTCGCCGAAGATCTGCAGATCCTGCTGGACGCCGGAGACCGCGCGGTGCGCGGCTCGGAGCTCGACGAGAAGCACCGGGTCTCGTACGTGCACGTGACGGGGCTCGTGTTCACGGGCATCTCGGTCCTGCTCGACGACCGGAACCCGCCGGCGCGACGGGCCATGGCCCTCACGCGGCTCCGGCGCTACGCAGGCCTGGAGGGGGGCCACGCGCCCATCGCCGAGCAGGCCAGGGCCAGGCTCACCCAGGACCTCGGGAAACCCGGCTTGCTCGCCCCGTCCAGGATGGAGATCGAGCGACACCTCGCCACGAACGCCCGCGTGCGAGAGGGCATCGGCGAGCTCTTCCGGAAATACGCGATCAGCGGCCACGAGGAGCCGCTCGCCGCGCTGAACCGCCAGCTCGAGGCATACGACGCCGCGCTGCGCGCCGACGTGCTCCCCCGGGCGCGGGTCGGCTTCGCCCTGCCGCCGCCGCTCTATACGTTCGCGCTCGAGTCGTATGGCGTCGATCTCCCGCCCGCCGAGCTCGCGTCCCTGGCCCACGCCGCCTTCGACGATCTGAAGGCGCAGATGCAGAAGCTCTCGGTCTCGGTCGCCGCCGCGCGCAAGCTGCCGAGCGCGGATTACCGCGACGTGATCCGCGCCCTGAAGCAGGAGCAGCTGGTGGGCGAGGCGATCTTGCCGCATTACAAGGAGCGGCTCGCCCAGATCGAGGCCATTATCCGGAAAGAGCGCCTCGTCACCCTGCCCGAGCGGCCGGCGCGCATCCGGCTCGGCACCGCCGCGGAGAGCGCCGAGACGCCCGCGCCGCACATGCGGCCGCCGCGGCTGCTCGACAACCAGGGCGAACAAGGGGAGTTCGTGCTGCCGCTGAGCCTCCCGGCGCCGCCCGGCGCCGCGGACGGGCTGCGGAAGGTCGACGATTTCACCCACGCCGCGGCCTCGTGGACGCTCACCGCCCACGAGGCGCGCCCCGGGCACGAGCTCCAGTTCGCCTCGCTGGTCGAGCGGGGCGTCTCGATCGCCCGGGCGATGTTCGCGGACAACAGCGCCAACGTGGAGGGGTGGGGCCTCTACGCCGAGGCCATCGTGCTCCCGTTCATGCCGCCCGAGGGTCAGCTCGTCTCGCTGCAATACCGCCTGCTGCGGGCCGCGCGCGCCTTCCTGGACCCGGAGCTCCAGGCCGGGAAGATCACGCCCGCGGCCGCGCGCGCCTTCCTGGAGAAGGACGTGGTGCTGTCGGCGCCGTTCGCGCAGTCCGAGGTGGAGCGCTACACGTTCCGCGCGCCGGGGCAGGCGACGTCGTATTTCTACGGGTTCACCCGGCTGATGGAGCTCCGGGCAGAGGTCGAGTCCAGGATGGGCCCTCGCTTCGACGCGCAGCGATTCCACGATTTCGTGCTCGCCCAGGGGATCCTGCCGCCAAAGCTGCTGCGCAAGGCGGTGATCGAGCGGTTCGTGGGGGCTCAGCCGGCGCTCTGAGCGAGGGCGAGGCGAGCGCCGGGGGCGAGAGAGAGAGAGAGCGGCCTCGATCTCGCCGGGGAGCCCCTTGCGGCGCGCCTCGGCGGCTCCAGCTGTCGAGGAGGGCACGGCAGCGGCGGGGGGACGCATGGAAGCGAGCGAGAAGACGGCGGTGAAGCGACAGCCGGAAGCGCCCGAGGGCGCCGCGGCCGGCCCCGAGCCGACGGAGACGGAGGAGGAGGCGCGCGGGGAGCGGATTCCGGAGACGCCGGTCGACCGCGGGGGCGCGCTCTCGCCGCGCGAGGCGCCGGACGCGCCGGTCGAGCCCGAGGACGAGGCGTCGGACGAGTCGTTCCCGGCGAGCGATCCGCCGGCCTGGACGCCGGGCCATTCCGGCTGAGCGCGGGGCTCGGCGGCGCGCTCGTTCGCGGCCGTAGCGCCGCGACCTCGAAGGGCGCGTGACCGGCGATGGGAAGGGCGCGTGACCGGCGATGGGGCGCATGACCGGCTGCGCGCCCGTCACGCCTCGGGAACGCCCCCTTCGAGCCACCTGCGCGCGCTCTCGGTGGTGAGCTTGAAGTCGGCGGGCACCCGCGACCGCGACACGACCTCCCCCGCGGCGTCGTGCACGGTGAGGATCGCGTGGGGGTCGTCCTCGTCGGGCACCACGTCGAGGTCCACCCGCACCCGCGCGCCGCCCTCGACCGCCACCGTCACGTTCCGGTGGAGCTGCGCCCGGCGCTGCTGGACGTGCCGCGCCAGCACCTCGTTCGCCGTCTTCACGAGGGTGGCGAACGCGCTCGCGTCGAGCGGCTTCGGGTTCTTCTTGTCGCGCCCCATGGTCCATGGCCCCACCAGCGAGGGCTCGCTCTGGCCGTCGCACGTCATCTCGACGGCCCACCCGTCGTCGTCCTCGTTCTTGATGACCCGCGCCGTCCACCCCTGGCCCCTCCACAGCTTCGGGTCCTGGTCCTCGGGGCGAACGGGGCGCGCCTGCCCCACCTCGTCGTGCGTCTCGTCGGTCGCGTCGTGCGTCGTGGCCATGGGCGCCCCGATGTACCCGCTCTGCGCGCGCCGCGTCCACCCCGTCGACGCGCCTCGGTCATTTCCTGTCAGCCGCCGGAGACCCTCGAGATCCCTGTGGAGGCCCGACAAGCTGGCCCGGGGCAGCCGAGCTGCGACACTCCCCCCATGCTCCTCCCCCGGCGCCCCTTCCTCGCCCTCTGCGCCGCCGCCCTCGCCCCGCGCACCGCCCTCGCCGACCCGGCCGGCCTCCCGTCCGCTGCGCCGCCGCCTCCGGCGCCCTCCGCCCCGCCGGCCTTCGACGTCCGCGACCTCCAGGTCCCCGGCGATCGCGCCCTCGGCCGGCGGTTCACGCTGCTCGTCCCGAGGCACCTCGCCCCGGGTGAGCGCGCGCCGCTGCTCGTGCTCCTCCACGGCCTCGGCGAGACCGGCGACGAGCGCCTCGGCGCCTTCGCGTGGCTCGAGCGCTACGGCCTCGGGTCCTCCTACGAGCGGCTCCGCCGCCCGCCGCTCGGGCGCACGTCGCGCCGCAAGGACTGGACCGACGCGCGGCTCGCCGAGGTCAACGCTGCCATCGCGGCGCGGCCGTTCCGGGGCCTGGCGATCGCGTGCCCGTACACGCCCAACGTCCACAAGGCCCCGAACCCCTCCGCGGCGCTCGACGGCTACGCGCGCTGGCTCGCGGAGGTGGTCCTGCCCCGCGCCCGCGCCGAGGCGCCCGTGTTCGACGACGCGGCCCGCACCTCGCTCGACGGCTGCTCCCTCGGCGGCTTCGTCGGTATCGAGGTCTTCCTCCGCAGACCCGAGCTCTTCGGCGCCTGGGGCGGCGTGCAGTCGGCCATCAGCGCCCACCGCGCCCCCGCCTACGCCGACCGGCTCGCCAGGGCCGTCGCCGCGGCCGGCCCGCGCGATCTCCACCTGCTCACCAGCAAGGGCGACCCGTTCCACGACGCGAACGCCGCCCTCGCCGCGCAGCTCGCGAAGCGCTCGATCCCCCACGCGCTCCGCGTCCTGCCGGGCCCGCACGACCAGCCGTGGCTCCGCGAGGCCGGCACGATCGAGATGCTCCTCTTCCACGACCGCCGCCCGCGCTGAAACGACCTCCCGAGCCCCACACGCCCCGTGCCCCCGTGGGACACGCACCAGAGAGCAACCCATATTGCCTGGATGGAGCGTCAACCGAACCATCCAACCGAGCTCCGCGACGGACAGGCGAGCTCGGGTGTCGACGGTCTGGACGAGATCCTGAGAGGTGGTTTCCCGCGCGGAGAGGTGCACCTCGTCCAGGGCGGCTCCGGGACCGGCAAGACCACGCTCGTGCTGCAATTCCTGCTCGCCGGCGAGAGGGCTGGCGAGAGCGGCCTGTACATCACGCTCGCCCAGACCAAGAGAGGACTCGAGGCGATCGCCCGCTCGCACGGGTGGTCGCTGGAGGGCGTGGCCGTGCACGACCTGTCGCTGGGCGATATCGCCGATCAGCTCGCCCCGGAGCAGACGGTCCTGCACACGGCCGAGGTCGAGCTGGGCGAGCTCACCCGGCGGCTGCGCCAGGCAGTCGAGGACGCCCGGCCTCGCCGCGTCGTGCTCGACTCGATCGGCGTGCTCGGCCTGCTGGCGGGCAGCAGGTCGCGGTTCCACCGAGAGATGGTGGCGCTCCGGCAGTTCCTGGCCGGGTACGGGTGCACGGCGCTGTTCGTCGGCGAAGGGTCGCTGGAGCCGGAGCTGGACAGCCACGGCAGCACCGAGTTCTACAGCCTGACCGGCGGCGTGATTCACCTGGAGCAGCGGGCGCCGGACTACGGCGAGGTCCGCCGGCGCCTCCGGGTGCTCAAGGTGCGCAGCGTCCCGTTCCAGGGCGGATACCACGATTTCCGGATCCAGACGGGCGGGATCGTGGTCTATCCGCGCCTCGGGATGCGCCACTCCGAGGAGTACGACGAGTTCCGGCAGATTCGAAGCGGCCTCGGGCCGCTGGACGACCTGCTCGGGGGCGGGCTGGAGCACGGCACCACCTGCCTCTTCATCGGTCCGGCCGGCTCCGGCAAGAGCACGCTCGCCGCGGTCTACGCCGAGGCGGCCGCCCGGGCGGGCGTGGGGGGCGCCATCTTCCTCCTCGAGGAGCGCCCGGAGACGTTCAAGGCGCGGTCGACGAACGTGGGGCTCGACCTCCAGTCCTACCTGGACAGCGGCCGGATGACGATCGAGCACGTCAGGACGTCCGATATCACCCCGGGCGAGTTCGCGCACAAGCTCCGCGCGGCCGTGGAAGACCGCAGGGCCAGGCTCATCGTGATCGACAGCCTCATGGGCTACTTCAATGCGATGGCGGACACGTCGATGCTCCCGGTGCAGCTGTACGAGCTGCTCAATTTCCTGAACCGCAGCGGGGTGCTCACGATCCTGGTCACGTCCCATGAATGGTTGATGGGCATCGGGTCCAGACAGCCGGTGGACGTCAGCTATCTGTCGGACTCGATCATCGTCCTGCAAATGTTCGAGTCCGACGGGCGCATCCGCCGGTGCCTAACGGCCGTCAAAAAGCGCCAGGGCGAGCACGACACGACGATCCGGGAGCTCAGCATCAGCCCCGGGGGCGTGCATGTCGGGGAGGAGCCGCTGAGGCACCTGCACAGCATCCTCAGCGGGAATCCGGTGCCTACCGACCGGGCTCGGCGCCGCGACGGCGGCGGGCGCCAGGCGCCCGGCGAGGAGGACGGCGGCGGTGGGTGACGGCGGCGCCGCGGACTGCAGCGAGCGCGTCCTCGTGCTGGCGCCGGTCGGGCGGGACACCCCGCTGCTCTGCCAGGTCCTCGGCCGGGCCGGGATCGAGGCCGCCCGGTGCGGCCGCGCGGACGAGCTCGCGACAGGCCTGCTGGACGGCGCCGGCGCCGCGTTGCTGACCGAGGAGGCGCTCTCGCCGATGGCCGTGTCGGCCCTGCTCGCGGCGCTGACCGCGCAGCCCTCGTGGTCGGATCTGCCCGTCCTGCTGCTGGCCGGCGCGGAGCCGCTCGCGCTCCGCAGCGCGCAGGCCGTCGCGGCGCTGCGCTCGGCCGGCAACGTGACGGTCCTGGAGCGGCCGGTCCGGGAGCTGACCCTGGTGACGGCCGTCCAGGCGGCGCTCCGCGCGCGCCGGCGGCAGCTCGAGGTCCGCGACCTCGTCGAGCGCGAGCGGGCCGCGCGGCAGGCCGCGGAGACGGCGCGGCAGCAGGTGGAGGACGCGTCGCGGGTCAAGGACGAGTTCCTCGCGAACGTGTCCCACGAGCTCCGCACCCCGCTGAACGCGATCTTGCTGTGGACCCGCCAGCTCACCAGCAATCCGGCGAGCGCGCAGGACGTGGCGCGCGGGCTCCTCGCGATCGAGCGCAGCGCCCGCGCGCAGTCGCGGCTCGTCGAGGACCTGCTCGACCTGGCGCGGATGGCCTCGGGCAAGCTCCGGCTGAGCTTGCAGGACGTGGATCTGGCGCAGGTCGCCGAGGCGGCCGTCGAGGTGGTCCGCCCCGCGGCGGAGGCCAGGCGCATCCAGCTCGACGCGGCGCTCGCTGCCGGGCTCGGCCGGGCGCGCGTCGATCCCGAGCGGATGCAGCAGGTGCTCTGGAACCTGCTGAGCAATGCCGTCAAGTTCACCCCGCCGGGCGGGCGGGTGCGGCTCTCGGCCCGGCGCGACGGCGGCGAGGTCCGCATCGAGGTCGCCGACACGGGCCGCGGCATCCGCCCCGAGCTCTTGCCGCACGTCTTCGAGCGCTTCCGGCAGCACGACGCGGCGACGCAGCGCCGGCAGGGGGGGCTCGGGCTCGGGCTGGCCATCTGCCGCCAGCTCGTCGAGCTGCACGGCGGCACGCTGTCCGCGGACAGCCGCGGGGAGGGGCTCGGCGCGGTGTTCACGGTGGCGCTCCCCCTGGCCGACGCCGTGCCCCGCGACGCCGGATCCCGCGCCGCCTGGCCTGCCGCGGCGGCTCCGCGGCGGCCTGCCGCGGCGGCTCCGCGGCGGCCTGCCGCGGCGGTTCCACGGCGGCCTGCCGCGGCGGCTCCGCGGGAGGGGGCCGCCGCGCCGGCCGAGGTCGGAGCCGCCGCGTCCGCGCGGCCGCTGGCGGGGATCCGGGTGCTCCTGGTCGAGGACGACAGCGACACGCGGGAGGTGCTGGTCTGCACGCTGGAGGCGCAGGGGGCCGAGGTGACGGCCGTCGGGTCGCCCCAGGCGGCGCTGGAAGCGCTGGAGCCGGCGGCGAGCCCCGCGGAGAGGCCGCAGGTGCTGCTGAGCGACCTGGGCATGCCGGGGATGGACGGCTACGAGCTGCTCCGCCGCCTGAGGGCGCTGGAGGGCGAGCGGGGCGACCGGCCGCTTCCGGCCGCGTTGCTCACGGCGTACGCCCGCCACGATGACCGGGCGCGGGCGCTCTCGGCGGGGTTCGCCGCGTACCTCGCCAAGCCGATCGAGCCGGAGCGGCTCATCGCGGTCATCGAGCAGCTCGCCCGACAGCGCGGCTGAGGGCGGGCCGAGAGGATGGTCGCGCGCGGCTGCCGGCAGGCGGGGAGCCGAGGCGCGCTCCCGCGGTCGGGCGCCTCGTGGATCAGGGGTGGAACCCGCAGTCCTCGACGCACCCGTCCCGTATGCACGTCAGCAGCCCGTCGAAACAGGCCTCGCTCAGGAGGGGAGCACCTTCGGTGCAAGCGGCCCCCGCAGAGAAGAGAAGCCTGTCGAGGTTGATCCAGTCCTCCTCCGAGGTGCAGACGGAATCGTACAGCCTGCACTCGGTCGTGCATTCGTAGCAACGACCCTCGAAGCTGAAGTGGGAGCAGATGTTGTCCGGCGTGATGGGCGACTCGGCCGGAAATGGGGTCTCGATCTGGCGCCCGTCGAGCGCGGCGAACACCAGCCGCGCCGGCTCCTGCTCGGCGCTCTTGCTGAAGCCCATCTCGCAGCGCAAGGAGCCAGAGGACGGCAGATTCACCGCCGGGCACGGATTCGTGATCCATCGGAAGGGCACCCAGCCGAGCGAGAACCCATCCGAGCTCGTCACGGAGAAGCTCTCCGGCGTCACCGGGAGCGGCGACGTATCCTGATTCCTGAGGACCAACGAGACCCGCAGCGCCGATTCGTCCTGGTGCCATTCGACGATCTCGAGCGCCAGGATCTCGCCCTCCGGCGCGGTCGTCCCGCTGGAGGCGGTCGTGCCGCCGCCCGCGCCTGACGTTGTCGTGCCGCCGCCCGCGCCTGACGCCGTCGTCCCGCCGCTCCCGTCGTCGGGCGCGTCGTCCGACGACCCGCCACAAGCGGCGGCGAGCAGGGCGAGCGCGGCGATTGTCCTTCGATGAGCGAGTCTGTTCATGTGACCCTCCAAGGCCTGCCCCGATCAAGGGCCGCGACCGCCCGTTATAGCGCCGACCGCTCCCGGCAGAAGCCGTCGAGCCGCTCTCCGACGCGCCCCCGCCAGCGGGTCGCGCATGCGCCGGGTCGCGCACGCGCGCGCAGCCTTACTCGAGCAGCCCCGCCTCCCGCAGGAACGCCCGCTCGACCGCGGCGTAGTCGACCTCCACGTCGAGCCGCGCGAGCACCGAGTAGAACCCGAACTGGAGCCGGTTCAAGAACACCATGCCCGGCGGCAGCTGCACGAACCCGCTGTCCTTCACCAGGATCTGCTCCTTGATCGCCTTCACGCCCTCCACCAGGCTCGTCACGTAAGCCCGCGTGACGCGGAACGGCGCGCGGAACAGCGGCTCGAAGCACCGCCGCGTGTACGCGAGCGACATCTCCTCGAACCGCCCGCCGCGCGTCCCCAGGATCAGCGCCGCGTGCCGCGCGAACGCCGCCTCGTCCTTCCGCAGCGCCGCGAGGTGCATCCCGCGCCCGTGCTCGAGCCGCGCGCCGTCGAGCGGCTCCACGCAGCCGAAATCGAGGAACGTGACCCGCCCGTCCGCGTGAAAGAGGTAGTTGCCCGGGTGGGGATCCGCGTTGAACATCCCGCCGACGAGGTTGCCCTTGAAGACGAAGCGCCAGAGCGCCTCGGCATGGGCGCGCCGGGTGCGCTCGTCGCGCGCCGCGGCCTCCTCCAGGGTCGCGCCGCGCGCGAGCTCGGCCGTGAGCACGCGGCGCGACGAGCGAGACGCGATGACCTCGGGGATGTGAATCGTCGGATCGCCCCGGTGAACGCCCGCGAAATACCGCTGTCGCTCCGCCTCGAGGGTGTAGTCGAGCTCCTCGAGGAACCGCGCCCGGACCTCCTCGAGCACGCGCCTCGAGTCGAGCGCCTTGGGCGCCACCGCGCCCACCATCGCCCGGATCATGCCGGCGTTCTCCAGGTCGCTCGCGAGCGCCCGGTCGATCCCCGGGTGCTGGACCTTCACGGCGACCTCGCGCCCGTCCGCGAGCGCCGCGCGGTGCACCTGGCCGATGGAAGCGCTCGCGAACGGCGCGTCGTCCCACGCCGCGAAGAGCTCGTCGACCCGGGCCCCGAGGTCCTCCTCGACCACCGCGCGGACGGCCGCGGGCGAGGACGCCGGCGCGGCGGCGCGGAGGGAGCGCAGCGCGGCCTCGTACGCCTCGCGCTGCGGCTCGGGGATGAAGCCGTCGACGTAGCTCGCCATCTGGCCGACCTTCGCGGCGAGCCCGCGCATCGTGCCCAGCACCTCGGCGACGTGCGCCGCGGCGTCCGCGGCGGCGTCGCCCCGCCGCGCGAGGAGGTGCGCCGCCCCCGCGCGGGCGCCGAGGCCCGCGAGGCGGACGAAGCGGTTCAGCCGGCCTTCGGGGAGCTTCTTCTCGGTCGTCATCGGCCCGGCCGGCGCGTATAGCATGCCCCGCATGAAGACCAACGCGGCGCGCATCCTCGACAGCCTCGGCGTCCCGTACGAGCTGCGCACCTACGAGGTCGATCCGAGCGACCTGACCGCGAGCACCGTGGCCAGGAAGATCGGCCTGCCGCCGGAGCAGGTGTGGAAGACGCTGGTGGCGCGCGGCGACCGCCACGGCGTCTGCTTCGCGGTGGTGCCGGGCAACGCCCAGCTCGACCTCAAGGCGATCGCGCGGCTCACCGGAGACCGGAAGGTCGACACCGTGCCCCTCAAGGAGGTCCAGCCGCTCACGGGCTACGTCCGCGGCGGGGTCACCGCGCTCGGCGCGAAGAAGGCCTATCCGGTCTACGCGGACGAGACGATCGAGCTCTTCGATGTCGTCTCCATCTCGGCCGGCGTGCGGGGCACCCAGATCCTCATCGCCCCCGGCGACTACCTGCGCGCGACGAAGGCCGCGGTCGGCCCCATCGTCGCCGCCCCCGGCGGCGACGCAGATTGACGCCCCCGGCGGCGACGCAGATTGACGGCGCGCGCCGCCGGATCGCGGTATGCTGGGAGCGCTCGGCTGCGGGCCGAGCCCGGGGCGGCGACGAGGGATATGACCAGAGCGGCCTGCGACGTGCGCGACCCGAGCGAGCTGACGACCGCCGAGCTGCGGCAGCTGTGCCAGGGCAGCCATCCGTGGGAGCTCGGGCTCGGGGCGGTCCAGCTGGTCGCGTCGGCCGCGGCGGGGGGCGCCGTGCTCGCCGCGGCGGCCGCCTGCATCCCCGGGCTGGTCCAGTGCATCAGCGTGGGCCCGGCGTTCGCGGCGGGGCTCGCGGTGTGGGAGTCGCTCGGGGCGGCCCAATCGTGGCTCCCCGGCGCGGCGTACCGCGAGGAGCTCGCGTTCCGCGCGTGGCACGCGGGGCTCTTCCCCTGGGCGCAGCGCCACGCGCAGCGGCGCTGGGCGAGGCGCGCGATGGCGCGCCGGCCGGCGCCGGACTGGCTCCTCGTCCTCGAAGGCATCGCGCCGGCCGGCGGCGGGCGCCGCTGGGTCAAGGTCGAGCTCTCGCTCTCGCCGTCCTCCGACGGCCCGTTCCGCTCGCAGGCCAGCGGGCACGCGCTGCTCCACCCGGGCGGCGGCGGCGCGGCCGAGCCGCGCGAGCGGCGCCTCGCGCCCGAGGAGCTCGACGACCTCGGGCGCGCGCTCGCCGAGCTCCCCGACGGGCTCTCGCTCGCCCCCCTCGCCTGGCCCCGGAGCCCCGCGGCGTTCAGCGGCCACTGCGAGCTGCTCATCGCCAGGAGGGCGCCGTTCGCCGTGGTCCAGCTGACGTGCGCGTTCCCGCCGCGCGAGGCGGGCGCGCAGCCGCCCTCGCTGTCCCTGCTGCACCGCCTCGCGGAGATGGCGTGGGGCGAGGGCGGCCCCGCGCGGGCGGAGCGGTGATGGCGCGGAGCGCGGCGCCGCGCCGCGACCCATCTCCCCGGCTCGGCGACCGACCTCTGGAGCGCCGCGCGGCTCGAGAGGGCGAGCGCTGTTGACGTGTCTCGCACGTGTCTCGCGCGTGTCTCGCCAGCGCGCCGGCGGCGCGCCCGTCCACGGGAGACGTCGTTGCCGCACCAGGGTCGCTTCGCTAGGCTGCACTGCGATTGATCGGCCAGACGATTGACCGCAAATACAAGCTCGTGCGCCTCCTCGGCGAGGGGGGGATGGGCTCCGTGTACGAGGCGGAGCACACGACCACGCAGCTGCGCGTCGCGATCAAGGTCCTGAGCACGCGCCACCTCCTGCCCGGCAGCGAGGGGGTGAAGCGCCTTCGCCGCGAGGCGCGGGCCGCGAGCGCGATCGACAGCGAGCACATCGTGCAGGTGCTCGACGCGGGCACCGACGCGGAGACGGACACCTCGTACATCGCGATGGAGCGCCTCCACGGGAAGGATCTCCAGCAGCGCATCGACGCGGTCGGGCCCCTCCCGCCCGACGTGGTGCTGCGCATCGGCGCCCAGGCGCTCGCGGGCCTGCACAAGGCGCACGAGGCGCGCATCGTCCACCGCGACATCAAGCCGGCGAACCTCTTCCTGGCGAGGCGCCCGGACGGGTCGCTCACGGTCAAGATCCTCGATTTCGGCATCGCCAAGATCCTGGCCGATCCGCTGGCCGTGGCGCATACGACGGGGCTGACGCACACCGGCAGCGTGCTCGGCTCGCCGCTGTACATGTCGCCCGAGCAGGTGCAGAGCGGCCGCGACGTCGATCACCGCACCGACCTCTGGTCGCTCGCCAGCGCCCTCTACTGCGCCCTCGCCGGCCACGCCCCGTACCAGCAGGTCGGCACGCTCGGGAAGCTCGTCTACACGATCTGCAGCACGCCGCCGCTGCCGCTCCACGAGATCGCCCCGTGGGTCCCGGTCGAGGTCGCGGCGGTCCTCCACGGCGCGCTCGCGCTGGATCCTTCGGCGCGCTACCCGAGCGCCGCGGCCATGCTGGCGGCGATGCGCCCGCTGCTCACGGGCGGCACCGCGCTCGACCCGTCGATGATGAAGGCCGAGCGCCGCGCGAGCGAGCCCGCGTCGAGCGCTCCGTCCCTCGCGCTGGCGTGGCCGGGCGGCGAGCAGCTCGGCAGCTCGGTCGAGGCGGCCGCGCCGGCCCCGGGGGGCGAGACCACGGCGTCGCTCGACATGACCTCTGCCGCGGAGGGCGACGCGGGCGCGGCCGTCGCGGAGGGCGATCCGATGACCACGCTCGCCGTACCGCTGCCGCTCACGGCGGTGGTGGTCAAATTTGAACATGAAGGCGGGAAGGCGGGAAGAAAACACTAATGTTCTTCCCGCCTTCCCGCCTTCGTGTGGACTCTCCCTGGGCAAGGTCGACCCCTACCCGGCGCCGGCCCTCGCCCCGCCGCGCCCCCTCATCCCGCTGACAGCCCGGCGCGCGCGCCGCGCGGCGCCGCGCGCATCAGGCGCAGGCCGCCGAGCACGAGCAAGCCCCCGGACGCGAGGAAGGCGAGATCACAACCCAGCTGACCTGGGCCTGGACGGACGTGGTGAATCTGGAGGAGGTGATGATCGATCACGCCCTCGACCAGGTTGAACAGTCCCCAGCCCACGGCGGCGGCGCCGGGGAGGATCCGCCCCGGCAGCAGGGCGCCGCCGCTGCGCAGCGCGCCCCAGAGCTTGCGGACTCCTGCCACGGTGAGACCGAATGCGACAGCGCTGAACAGGCCATCTGCGAAGATGTTCCTCCGCACGTCGTCGATGGTCGCGCCCGGATGGCAGCTGAAGCAGATCAGGTGGTGCCACTGCAGGAGCTGATGGAACAGGATTCCATCGATCAGCCCGCCCGCCCCCAACCCGAAGAGCACACCGGCCGTCTTCACGGCGCGCAATGTCCTCGTGGGAGCGTCGAGATCGAGCGGGCGCGCCGTGCTCATGGGGTCCTCCTGGGCGCAGCACCATGCGAGGGCCAAACCACGGGCGCGCGCGGACGAGGTCGGGTCGGCCGGGCCAGCGGGACGGTACGGGCGCGTCCGCGCGGCCGCGGGGAGCCCGGGTCGATCGCGCTCGGGGCGGTGTCCTGGCCCCGTGGACTGGCTGACGCGGCGCTGGCACGGAGTTGGCACCCGCCGCGGATCCTAGGTTTCGAAGAAATCGTCGAAAGGTGTCAGATGGAGAATCGAATGAACCCGGAACGCGCCGCAGGAACGCCGGAGCCGGAGCACCAGGGTCCCAAGCCGGTCCCTTACACCTACCATGATGGTCGCGAGGACTATCTCCATGTAGGCCGACAAGGGGGCACGGAGGCCGACCAGCCCGCGGCGCTGGTCCCCCCCTCCGAGGGGATGTCTCCCCGTATCGAGACAACCGCACTTCCGCCGGAGGCGAGCGCCCTGCCGCCCGAGACGGCTGTGCCGGCCGAGGCGGCGTCTCCGCCCGCTCGGGCGAGCGCCCTGCCGCCCGAGGCGACGGCCCTGCCTCCCGAGGCGACGGCCCTGCCCCCCGAGGCGACGGCCCTGCCCCCCGAGGCGCCCCGCGCGGCGGCGCAGCGCCCTCAGCAGGGGGCCCGCATGAGCGAGATCGTCACGCGCGGGCTGCGGACCGGCGCCGCGCTGACGGCGGCGACGATGTGCACGATGATGGCAGCGTCGACCCTCAAGCGCGGGTCGCCCTGGGCCTCCATGAACGCCATGGCCACGGCCGTCGGGCTCGGGGGGCGCCGCGCGAGCGACCGGTTCGATCCGGTCGTCACGCCCGCCGGCGTCGCGGTGCTGGCCGGGGGCCTGCTCGCCTGGGGCATCGGCTACGAGAAGGCGCTCGACGCGACCGGGAAGCGCAGCGGCCCGCTCACGGGCGCGCTGTCGGCGCTCGGCGGCTTCCTGTTCGACGAGCTGATCCTGCCCGATCGGCTCATGAAGAACTTCCGCGACAAGATGGGTGTGCTCGGCACCCTCAGCAAATACGTCGCCCTGGGCGTCGCGAGCGCCGCGGCCCCGCGCTGAGCGCGCGAGGCGCCGGCGCGCTCGCCCCTGGTCCGGCCGGGCGAAGGACTCGAGCCCCGCGGTCGCGCCGGCCCCGTGTTACCCCTGCCCGGCGGCCCTGCGCTCCTCGGCGCTCCGCTCCTCGTGCTGCGGCAGCGCGCCCGCCACCGGCCGCGCCTCGTCGGCCGCGTCGCCGTCCTGCGCCGGCGGCTCCTCCGGCGGGGCCGCCTCGCCCGCGGGCGCGGGGCTGGGATCCCGCGGCTCGAGCGAGCCCGCAGGGCCGCCGCGCCCGGACTCCTCGTAAGGACCGCCGCCGAGCGTGCCCGGCGCGCGGAGCTCGGCATCCTTGGGATGCGGCCCGTCGAGCCGGAAGATCCCCTTCGACTGATCGACCTCGTCGACGCGCCCCTTGCCCTGCGCCTGCGGCTCGGGCCGCTCCTCGTCATCGCGCCCCATGGTTCCCCTCCATCGCCGCGCGCCGTGCATCCCCCGCACACGCGCGCTCCGACCCGCTGCGTGCACGCGAGGTGCCGGCGCGCGCCGGCGATCGGCCGCTCACGCCGGCCGCGCCGAGCGGGGCCATCCCCATGAGCATCATCGCATAGACCGGCGATCGGGCGGGGCGGCCGCGCAGGAGCGCGGCTCAGCCCCCGCCCGCGTAGCCCGCGGGCCACGCGGCCGGCACGAGGCCGCCGTCGACGATGATGTCCTGGCCCGTGACGAACGAGGCCTTGTCGCTGAGGAGGAACGCGACCGCCGCGGCCACCTCTGCCGGCTTGCCGACGCGGTTCATGGCGTGGAGCGACGAGGCGAAGGCGCGCCCCTGGGGATCGTCGAGGCGCCAGCCCGCCGTGGCCATCTCCGACTCGATGATACCGGGGCTCACCGTGTTGATACGGATGCCCTTCTGCGCGACCTCGACCGCGGCGCCGCGCGAGAGCGCGACGAGGCCGGCCTTGGACGCGGCGTAGGCCGAGAGCCCGGGAAAGGAGCGCGACGCGGCCACCGAGGCGCAGTTGACGATGGAGCCCCCACCCCCCGCGAGCATGGCCTTGATCTGGTACTTCATGCACCAGAAGACGCCGCGGAGGTTCGTGTCCAGGAACTGGTCGTAGTCCTCGTTGCTCATCTCGACGAACGGCGCCAGAAAGCCGACCCCGGCGTTGTTGAAGCTGCCGTCGAGGCGGCCATACGTGGAGACCGCGGCGTCCACGAGCGCCTCGACGTCGCGCTCGACGCGCATGTCGGCGGTGACCCAGGTGATCTCCCCGCCGCGGTCCTTGACGGCGGCCACCAGCTCGCGCCCCTGCCCCTCGCGCCGCGCGCTCGCGACGACCTTCGCGCCCTCGGCCGCGAGCGCGGCGGCCGTCTCCCTGCCGATGCCCGCGCTCGCGCCCGTGACGATGACGACCTTGTCTTTCAAAGCTCCCATGCCGCACATCCTCTCGCGAAGGTGATCGACGCCGCCGTGATCGGCTCCGGCGCTCGCCATGCCGAGATAAAAGAAGAACAACCGCCCTCGCGCGCCTCGGGCGCCGCCGTGCGCGCAGAGCGGGCCGCGACGATGCCAAGGACGCGGCGAAAAGGGAAGCAGTTCCAGCGTCCTGCGCGATGTCCAGCGGTGCGCGACGCGCGGCGCGCGCGCGGATGTGGGGCGCGCAACCCTCTGCTTTGGGGCTCGTCTCCCCGGCGGACGACGGGTAGGGTCCGGCCGTCCTGAAGGAGGGACGATGATGAGAGCGATGTGGCGGCCTATCGCGGGGCTCGGGCTGTTGATGGCGGGGGCGGCGCGCGGATCGGACAGCTGCTTCGTGCGCGGCACGCGGATCGTGACGCCGCGGGGCTTCCGGCGCATCGAGGATCTCGACGTGGGGGACGAGGTCTTCAGCCTGAGCCTCGAGCGGCGCGCGCCGGTGGTGCGCAGGGTGGCGCGGGTGCTCCGCGCGCGGGCCACCGAGGTCCTCCACGTCGCCGCGGGGGAGCTGGTCGTCGCCGGCGTGACGGCCGAGCACCCCTTCTACGACGCCGCGCGCGGCGCGTGGGTCGACGCGGGCGCGCTGCGCGAAGGGACTCGGCTCCTGGCGTGGCTCGGCTCGGCGGACGTCCGCGAGCTCTCCGTGACGGCGCACCGCCCCGCGCCGTCGGCCGGCAAGGTGGATGTCTTCAACCTGACGATCGATGGCCCGGAGCGGAATTACTTTGCTGAGGGCCTGCTGGTCCACAACAAATCGCGATCGGACTGCGATCTGGATGGGTGACCAAGCGCTGGACTACCGCGACGACCTTCCGTCGGTGCATCCGGGAGCAGAGGAGGTGTGCGGCGACGGCCTGGACAACAACGGTGATGGCATCACGTGCGGCGATGGGCCGGAGGGCGCAGTCGGCTCAGGCGGCACCGTCGCCTGGGCGCTCCTGGCGTCTCGGCGGCTCGCGCTCCTTCGGTGATGCGACGTTCCCTCCGTCCGTCGCTCCAGGTGCGTTGCGCCCCATCGAGCGGGCGCAATCGCCCGATCCGCCCTGCGAGCCCTGGCGGACACACACCTGACCGTGCGTGACCCACACCACATGACGCGTCGCACCTCGCGCGCGCCGAGCCGCTGCGCGGGCTGCGCGGAGCGCGCCCGGCGGGGGCGGAGTTGGGCTATAGGCCTGCGCCCATGAACCGACCTCGCCTCGTCGCCGGCGCGCTCTTCCTGGCCGGCCACCTCTTCGCGCTCGGTTGCAGCGCCCCCAAGCCGGAGCCCGAGATCGCCTCCTCGGCCCACCAGAGCGGCTACGCCGAGCGTTACCCGGCCGAGCTCCAGGCCACGGCCACGTCGTTCAGCGAGCGCGAGGACCTCGCGAAGCGCGCCACGGGCCAGTTCCAGGGCTACCCGGGCGAGCTCAAGAAGCCGGACTGGAAGGTGGCCGTCGAGGTCGTCGAGCAGGCGGACGCGGCGGGCAAGAGCTACGACTACGTCGAGCGCCTGCGCGTCGTGAACGGCGCCATGGAGTTCTTCAACGAGAACCAGGAGGAGCTCACCCGCAAGGTGAGCGGCGCCGCGCAGTACGTCGTCAAGCAGAAGGGGTGCGACGCCGACGTCACCGGCGCCACCGCGCACGCGCTCGAGGAGGGCGTCGCGCGCCAGCTCGAGAAGTACGTCCGCGATCGCAACGAGGCGCACCGCACCATCGAGCGCCACCGCGCCTCGCTCGGCAAGGAGAACGCCGCGGCGCTCGAGCGGCAGGCCGACGCCGTGAGCTTCGCGAGCTACACCGTCCACGTCGACATGGTCGAGCACAAGCTCCGGCTCCGCCGGATGCTCGAGGAGATCGAGGCGATCAAGGCGTCGA
This sequence comes from Sorangium sp. So ce185, assembly GCF_051526825.1. NCBI lineage: Bacteria > Pseudomonadati > Myxococcota > Polyangiales > Polyangiaceae > Sorangium > Sorangium sp. So ce185. The sequence continues at coordinate 7,648,578 of NZ_CP150316.1, forward strand.
TCGACGAGGCCGTGGCCGCGGAGCGCGCGTTCCAGGCCTCGGGCCGGCGCACCGACGAGGAGAAGAAGGCGTCGGACGAGCGCATCGAGGAGCTCGGGCGCAGCAAGGCGATGCTCGACTCGTCCGCGACCCAGGTGAAGGAGATCGACGCGACGATGGAGGAGCGCATCGCCGCGGCCCAGAAGGGCTACCGCGAGGCGCTGGACCGCCTCATCGCCACGCTCCGCAAGAACGCCGGCCTGCCCGAGGCGCCCCCGCGCGAGGGCTGATCGCGCGCCGCCGCCCCGCCCTGGAGGCGGCGCTGCGGGGCAGTGCTCAAAATTGAACATGAAGGCGGGAAGGCGGGAAGAAAGATCAATGTTCTTCCCGCCTTCCCGCCTTCATGTGAACTCTCTCCGGGCAAATTTGAGCACGACCCGCGGCGGTGGCCGAGCCCCTACTTCCGGCGGCCCGCGCCGGGCTGCGCGCGCTTGCGCGCCTTGGCGGGCGCAGCGGCGCCGGCCGCGCGCGGGGCGGCCTTCGCCTCGCGCCCAGCGGCGCCGGCCGCGCGCGGGGCGGCCTTCGCCTCGCGCCCAGCGGCGCCGGCCGCGCGCGGGGCGGCCTTCGCCCCGCTCCCCTCCGGCCGCGCCAGCATCGCCTGGATGGCCCGGATCTGCGCGCCGCTCGAGACGAACCGCGAGCGCTGCGCGCCCCCCGCCTGCGCCCCCTCGACCGCGCCGTCGGGCAGCGTCGGGAGCTCGTCCAGGAGCGCGCGGTAGGTCGCCGTCGCCTCGGCCCCGAGCGCGCGCTCGATCCGATCGAGCTTGCCGCGCGAGCGCCACGGCTTGCCCGCGTCGGCGTCCGCCGCGAGCCCGGCGGCCACGCGCTCGATCTCCCGGGCCGCCTGCCCGTCGGGCTGGTCGGCGACCAGCCTGGCCAGCGCCTTCCGGAGCGCGCCGGCGGCGAAGAGCACCACCTCGTGGTGCAGGAGGTGCCACCCGGCCATGAACATCTTCACCGCGTCGTGCTCGGTCATCGCCGACGCGAGCTCGTCCGCGCCCGGCTTCTTGCGCCCCGCGCGCTCTCCGAGGAGGCGCTCGAGCCCGAGGCTGCAGGTGCAGAGCACGGCCTCGGCCGCCTCGAACGGCCGGAACGCGCGGCCGTCGTGGCTGCACCCGGAGATGAGGACGTTCACGAGGTAGCTCAGCTCCAGGAGCCGCTTCCCGTAGAGCTCCGCGTCGCGCGCCATCGCCTCGCGCATCGCCGACGTGAACAGGAGGTCTTCCCCCTCGCGCGGCGCGCCGGCCGTGAGGAGCCGCGCCTCCGCCGCGGGCGGCACGATGTCCGCCTCGCGCAGCACCTCGAGGAAGCTCTGGAGGTCCTCCGCGGCCGGCGCGCCCTTCTCCGCGCCGGAAACCGGCCGCCGGGCCGCCGCGGCCGGGGGCCGCGCCTTCGCCGCCGCCGCCCGGAAATGCGCGCGCGTGACGGCATCGTACGTCCGGGCCCCGAGGATCTCGTCGAGCGGCGTGACCCGCGCCAGGTTGAGGAAGCTCACGGCCGCGGACGGCGCGACGAACCCCTCTTGCTCGCGCCGGTCCTCCCGGTCCGCGGCGACGTCGGACTCCAGCATCTCCTCGGAGGTGAGGACGTCGTAGAGCCCGCCGGACTCCTCGATGATCTCGGTGGAGATGGCGCAGCACCGCTCGAGCAGCGCCCGCAGGAGCGCGTGGTGCTCCCTGTCGAGCTCGACAAGGACCTGGAGGATGGGATCCCAGCTCCGGTGGTCCTTGGCGATGATGCGGAACTCCTCGAACTCTTGATACAGGCAGCTCTCGAGCGCCTTGTCCACGAGATCGTCGTCGTCCGAGCGCTCCGAGCTCGACATCTGCACGCTGAGCCCGTCGATGTCGATCACGAGGACGTGCTTGCACAGCGCCAGCGTGACGAGATCCTCGTCGAGCTCGGCGATCTTCCGCGCCGCGAACGCCTCGCCGGCCTCGAGCATCACCTCGAGCCAGAGGGCGAACCGATCCGCGTCGAACGCCTCGTCCTTGCCCGGGCGCTCGCTGCGCCACAGGTCCTCGTCGAAGATCCCCTTGAGCTGCTCGGTCGTCGCGAGCGCGACGATCTCCCCCGCGTCCTCCAGGCCGATGTGGTGGATCAGCCGGGTGAGGACCGGCGCCTCGAGCCCCTGCACGAGCCGCACGAGATCCGGCTGCTCGAGGAGCTTCGCCACCAGGTGGCGAGGACGCGTCGACTTGGCGAGCGCATTCGTCATATCGAGTCTCACCTCCCTCGCGGTGCTCCACGAGGAGCACGCGAACCTTTGCCTACCCCACCCACCGCTCCGCCATCGCGAGCGTCTTCTGGTTGTCCGGCACGGTGAGGAACCGCTCCCGCCACACCGGATCGCTGATCTTCCCCGCCCTCTCCAGGAGCCTCTCCCGCGCCGCCGCGATCACCGCCGCGCAGTCGGCCTCCATCCCGTTCGCCTCCAGCGCCTCGGCGTAGACGAGGCGCACCGCGGACTCCCCCTCCTCGATCGCCCCGATCCCCTCCAGCATCGAGAACGCCTCCCCCGCCGCCGAGAGCCCCTCGTCGTACCTCCCGAGGCCGAGGAGCGCCCGCGCCCGCGCCGCCACCGCCGCCGCGCGCAGCGGCGGAGCGCTTTGCAAGATCTCCGCCGCCGTCCTCGCCTCCCGCTCCGCGGCCTCATAATCCCGGGCGAGCAGCGCGATCCGCGCGAGGTACGTCCGCGCGCTCCCCTCCTGGCGCGGATCCCCGAGCCGCTGCGACAGCGCGATCGCCTCCCGCGCGGTCCGCTGCGCCTCCTCGATGCGCCCCCGGTAGCCGAGCACGTGCCCCAGGTTGCTCAGCGTCGCCGCGGCCAGCTCGTGCAGCCCCATCCGCTCCGCGGCCGCGAGGGCGCTGCGCAGCACCTCCTCCGCGCCCGCGAAATCGCCGAGCTCCGCGTGCATGTAGCCCACGTTCATGCGGACCGCGCAGGCGTTGCCGCGATCGCCCGCCCGCTCGAACGCCGCGAGCGCCGACGACAGGCCCCTCAGGCAGGCGCCGGGGTCGCCGTTCACGAGCGCCCGGATCGACCGCACCTCGTGCAGCCGCGCCTCCACTTCGACCTCCCGCTCCGCGAGGTCGGTCCCGTCGCCCTCGACCGCCTCGATCAGCGCGTCCGCGAACGCGTAGCGCCCCCCGAACACGAGCAGGAGCGCGCCCTCGACGAGGCACATGTGCTTCTCCACGAGCGCGCCCTCCGCCTCCGCCTCGGCGGCCTGCGCCACGCCCATCCAGCGCTCCACCCGCTCGAAGCCGCCGAGCTTGCCCGCGGCGACCGCCACCTGCTTGATCGCCGAGAACCACGGCGCCGAGCCGGCCGGCAGCCGCTCCACCGCCTCGACGCCGCGCTGCTCCGCGAGCGCGAGCTCCCCGCGCCAGACGTGCGCCTCGGCCTCCACGAGGCGCAGCGCGCCCAGCGTCTGCGCCGTCGGGCCGCACGCGACCCCGCGCTCGGCGCGCTCGACGGCGGCGGCGAGGTCCTGCGCCCGGAGCGCCTGCTCGGCCGCGCGGCAGTAGGCCGCCGCCGCCCGCGACAGCTCGCCGCCGCGCTCGAAGTGCTCGCCGAGCGCCATCGCGTCCGCCGCGCCCGCGCGCGAGAGCCACTCGCCCGCCAGCCGGTGCCCGAGCCGCCGATCGCCCTCGGTCAGCATCCCGTAGGCCGCCTCCCGGACGATCGCGTGCTGGAAGCTGTACTCGACCTCGCCGGGGAGGCTCCCCTCGCCGCGCCGCGCGATGACCTCGCGCTGCTCCAGCTCGACGAGCTTCGGCGCCACCTGCGCCCCGCCCACGAGCGCCGAGACGCCGCCCTGCCAGAACGTCTGCCCGAAGATGCTCGCCGCCCGCAGCACGCGCCGCGCCTCGATGTCGAGCGCCTCGATGCGCGCCTGCACCATCGCCAGCACCGTCTCGGGCAGGTCGGCGCCCTTGCCGTCGGCGACCGCGCGGAGCTGCTCCTCCAGGTAGAACGCGTTGCCGTCGGCGCGGTCGACGATCATCGTGAGCAGCTCCGGCGCGACGTCCTCGCCGAGCACCTGGCGCACGAGCCGCTCGCTCGCGCGGCGCGGCAGCCCCGAGAGCTGCACCTCGTGCACGCCGCGCCCCGCCCAGAGCTTCGGGAAGAGCTCGCGCACCTCGGGCCGGCCGAGCGCGAGCACCATCAGCCGCTGGTCGCCGAGGTTGCGCAGCGCCGAGTCGACCAGCATCACGCTCGGCAGGTCGCCCCAGTGCAGGTCCTCGAGCACGAGCAGCACCGGCCGCGCCGAGCACTCGGCGCGCAGGAGGTCCTCCCAGGCGAGGCGGATCTGGTCGCTCATCAGCACGGGGTTCCGCCGCGCCGCCATGAGCTGCACGCTGTCGCCGTCGGGGAACGGCACGCCCATGAGCTCCCCGAGGAACGCCGCGGTGCGCGGGGACTCGCCCCGGCCGTGCCGCGCGACGCGCGCGCGGATCTTGTGCTGCCGCGCCTCGATGGGCTCGCCGTCGAACAGGCCGATCGTGCGCCGGAGCGCCGACGCGAGCAGGGCGAAGGCCGAGCCGGCGCCCATGGGGTCGCCGCGCCCGATCCACACTTCCATCTCCTCGCCGCGGTCGCGGAGGCGGCGGAGCAGCTCGGTGCGGAGGCGGGATTTGCCGGCGCCCGCGGGCGCGGTCACGAGCACGGCGCTCGGCGTCGACTCGTCGACGCAGTGCGCGAACGCGGCCTCGAGCAGGGCGAGCTCGCGGTCGCGCCCGACGCACGGCGTCGGCCTGCCGAGCAGCGGCGGCGTCGTGGCGAGCGCCTCGCGCTCGCCGTGCAGGCGGAGGCCGCCCTTGTCGCGGGTGATGTCGAACCGGGAGCCGAGCAGCCCCGCGGTCACCTCGTCCATGCGGACGGCGTCCGCGCCGGCCGGGGCGTGGGCCGGCGGCAGGAGGTGGACGGCGCGGTCGATGAGCTCGCCGACCGGCAGCCGCGAGGAGATCTCGGCGCGGCCGGTCACGAGCGCGACGGGCACGCAGCCGAGCAGCGCGTTGAGGGCGAGCGCGCAGCGCGCGGCCTGGGCCGCGAGGTCGGTCGGCGCCCCGCTGGCGGAGAGCACGATGAGCGGGGAGCGCGACTCCAGGATCTCGAGCTCGCCCTGGTAGCGCTCGGCCACGGCGATGAGCGCCTTGCTGCGCTCCAGGTCCTCCTCCTGGGAGCGCGTCGCCTCGGCGTCGCCGGTCACGTCGCGGGCGAGCACGAGGCACATCATCTTGCGCTCGTTCGTGGTGATCTCGCTGCCGCGCAGGGTGTTCGACGGGCGGCTGCTCACGGCGCCCGCGCCGAGGTCGTCGAGCTCGAGGAGCTCGGCCGCGACCGCGTCGCCGTCCCTGGGCCGCTCGTTCGGCGGCTTCGCGAGCATGCGCGCGACGAGGTCGTCGAGCGCCTCGGGGATGTCGCCGCGGAGCTCGCGGAGCCGCGGCGGGTCCTCGAGGATGACCTTGATGAGCACCGAGAGCCCGTCGGCGCCCTGGAACGCCGAGCGCCCGGTGAGGCACTTGAAGAGCACGCAGCCGAGCGAGAAGACGTCGGCGCGGGCGTCGATGTTCGGCTCGCTGCGGGCCTGCTCGGGCGCCATGTAGCCCGGGGTGCCGAGCATCGTGCCCGGCATGGTGAGGTGCCGGTCGATGGCGCCGAGGCGCACCACGCCGAAGTCGATGAGGGTGACCCCCTCGACGACGCCGCCCACGAGGAGCAGGTTGCTCGGCTTGAGGTCGCGGTGGACGATGCCGGCGCGGTGGACGACGCCGAGCGTCGAGGCGACCCTGGAGGCGAGCGCGAGGGTCTCGCGGACGGAGAGCGACCGCCTGGCGAGGCGCTCGGTCAGCGTCTCGCCGGCGAGCCACTCCATGGCGAGGTAGGGCTGCCCCGTGTCGGTCGCGCCGTGCGCGACGTAGCGCACGATGCCCGCGTGCCGCAGCGCGGTGAGCGCCTCGAGCGCCTCGGCCTCGCGCGCGAACCGGATCGCCTCCTGGAGCCCGCGGCGCTGCAGGACCTTGAGCGCCACCGGCTCGTTCGCGGCCAGATCGATGGCGCGGTAGACGTCGCCCATCCCGCCGGAGCTGGCGAGGCCCTCGAGCCGGAAGCGACGGTCGATGACGTCTCCCACGCGCATCTCGGCTCCCCGTGTTACCTGAGATCTCGCATGAGCTTGCTTACAACGTGAGTAGACGAACTCGGCGCCGATCGCCAGCGAGTCCGCCCGGAGCGGCCGGGCACGGCGACACGTCGGCGGCATCGACCGCAGTCACTGTAATGTAGCAAACGCAACCTACCCGGGCACGGGCGGCGCGCGCCGTGCCGAGCGGGGTGGTGCGCCCGCGCGCGGGTCCCGGGAGGCGGGCGCTCCCCGGGAGACGCCCTCGCTCCCGCGGGCTCGTCCGGCGCGCGCGCGGCCCAGTCATCGCCCTGGCGGGGCGGCGCGCCGGGGGGTTGACCGGGCATTTTCACCACAGCGGGGCAAAACGTCCTATCGGCGCGGCGGGCGTCAGGGCGGAGCATCGCTTTCGTGATGGCGGCCTGGACTCGAATGCATGGCATGCAGCGTGCTGGGCTGAAGCGCATGAAGGCGAAGCTGTCCAAGAAGCAAAAGAGGAAGCTCAACAAGCTCGGTCGGAAGGTCCTCAAGCCGGTCGCTGCGGTGACGAGCCTCGCGGCGGCGTTCGCGGCCGGGCTCTATGGCGGCAGGGCCAAAGGCTACCTGACCAGCGCGGGCACGACCGTGACCCGCAGGGTGAAGGGCTGGGCGAGCTCGCTGGGTGTCCCCCGGCTGGCCAATGGCGTTGCGGAGAGGGCTCATCCGGAGGTTGAGCTCGCGCAGTCGTCATGAAGAAGAAGACGCGACGAGCCCTGCGGAGGGCGGTGAAGGCGGTGTCTGCGGCGGCGGCGGCCATCGTCGTCGAGACGATCGGCGCCGCCGCGGGGAGCCTGCTGAAGGACGCGCTGAAGGGGCGGCGGCGCGCCCGCTGAGGCGTCCTGGCGCGGGCGTGCACGAGCGTCTCGCGCCTGGCGCTCTCCTGGGGTAGGTTCCGCCGCCGATGGACACCCGAACTTACTTTCAGGGCAAGAGCGTCCTCGTGACCGGCGGATCGAGCGGCATCGGCCTGTCGTTCGCGCGGCTCGTGGCGGGCTACGGCGCGGCGGTGACGCTCGTCGCGCGCCGCCGGGCCCTCCTCGACGAGGCGGCGGTGGGCATCCGGCGGGAGCACCCGTCGGCGCGGGTCGACGTCCTGGAGCTCGACGTCAGCCGGTCGGAGGACGTCGCGCGGGCCGTGGAGTCGCTGCTCGCCGAGCGCCCGATCGATCACCTCGTGAACAACGCGGGCGCCGTGATGCCGGGGCGGTTCCTCGAGCTGCCGGTCGAGGAGTTCCGCGGCATGATGGACGTGAACTTCTTCGGCGCCGTCCACCTGTGCAAGGCGGTGCTGCCGGCGATGGTGGCGCGCGGGAGTGGCCATGTGCTCAACGTCTCGTCGCTGGCGGGCGTGATCGGCATCTACGGCTACACGCCGTACGCCGCGAGCAAGTTCGCGCTGATCGGCTTCTCGCAGGCGCTGCGCGCGGAGATGTGGCCGCACGGCGTCCGGGTGAGCGTGTGCATGCCGCCCGACACCGACACGCCGCAGCTCGCGTTCGAGAACCGGTACAAGCCCGCGGAGACCAAGGCCATCGCGGGCAACGTGAAGACGCTGGAGCCGGACGCGGTGGCGCGCAGCATGGCCGACGGCATGGCGCGCGGGCGGTTCGAGATCTACCCCGACGTCGGCTCGCGCGTGAGCGCGATCGCGCAGGGGGTGATCCCGGGCGTGGTCCGCTGGGTCTGCGACAGCGCGCAGCGGAAGGCCGGCTCGGCCGCCGGCTGACGCTCCCGGCCGGCGGCGCGGGGCTCGGCCGCTGGCGGAGCGCTCTGGGTCGCCGGCGCGCGGGCTCGGCCGCCGGCTGAGCGCTCTGGGCCGCCGGCGCGCGGGCTCGGCCGCTGGCTGAGCGCTCCCGGCCGCCGGCGCGGGCTCGGCCGCTCCCTTCGACACTCCTTTCGTCCACGCATCACGTGCGCGGCGAAGCGCATCGCCTGCGTCCCGGGCTCTTCCGGCGCCGCGCCGAGCGCGACCGCGCGCGGCGCGGCGAGAGGCACGCTCGTTGCGACTCGGTCGCGAGCCAACAAGGACATGTCACGGGAGGAAGCCATGGAATCGAATCCTTCGAGCACATCGGCCACAACCAGGCCGTTCAACGTTCTGGCGGCGGTGGATCTCTCGCCGGCGAGCCGGGGCGTGCTCCTCCGGGCGCTGTGGCTGGCGAACGCCGAGGAGACCGGCGGCGAGGTGCACGTCGTGGCGGTGGCGGACAGCGGCCGGGAGATGCTGGGCTTGCAGGGCCTCGCCAAGACCTCGAGCGCGGCGGACGCCGCGGCCCGGCTCCAGGAGCTCGCGACGAGCGTCGCCAACGAGTTCGCCGTGCCGCCGCGCCCCCCGCACGTCGAGCGCGTGGTCACGCACCTGCTCACGGGCGATCCGGCCCGGGAGATCGTCTGGCTCGCGGCGCACGTCGACGCGGATCTCATCGTGATGGGGACGCACGGGCGCACCGGCGTGAAGCGCGTGCTGCTCGGCTCGGTCGCCGAGCGCGTGGTGCGGACCGCGGGGTGTCCCGTGTGCGTGGTCCGGGACAAGCACCACGACGACTCGTGGCGCATTCCGGAGATCGAGCCGCCCTGCCCCGACTGCCTCGCGGAGCGCAACCGGACCGGCGGAGCGAGCCTGTGGTGCGCGCGCCACCAGGGGCATGTCCACGCGCACGTCTACTCGGGCGCCGAGACGACGAGGACGGTGCGCCGCGCGGTGAGGCCCTGGGGGTTCTCGACCTGACGATGCGTGCCGCGCGCAGAGACCGTGTGAAAAGCGTCGACGAGGCCGGCGTTCCGGCGGGCTCGCGTGCGATGGCATCGGGTACGTGCCGGCCGCCCGCCGAGCGAGCGCTGCGGCGCCGCCCGGCACCCGCCCGCTACGTCGCCAGCTACGTAATGAGCGGACCTCTACACCACGAAGCGCGGCCGACCGACGTCACATTCATGCCGATCGCCCGGGCAATGCTGAGATAAACGTCGTTGTGATTGCGCCCGCCGGCGTCGAGCAGGCGCCCGGTCTTCCAGGCGCCTCCACAGCTGCCGGCGACCACGAAAGGTGCGTGCTGGGGAGGGTGGTCGGTCTCGGCGAAGTTCTGGGCGGAGCCCAGCTGGCTGCTGCCGTTCTGGGTCGAAAGGACCGCTGCGGTGTTGTCGAGCAGCGAGAACTGGCCGTCGGAGAAGCTCTTCAGCTTCTCGACGAAATAGCGAAACTCTTGCGCGAAATATGCCTGGAGCCGAATGATCTGCTGTCCCGGAGCGCGGTCCGGATCGCCGTGCGAGACGGAGTGCCAGGCCGAGATATCGATGTCACCGAACTTGATGGCTTCGTTGTTTTCGCCACCGCCCCACATCATGGATGCCACGCGAGTGACGTTGCAGGCGAAAGCCATCGCCATGATATCGAGATACAGCCGGCTGTGCTCCGGCATATCGTTCATCATGGTGTCCTTGCTCAGCAGCGGCGCCGCGAGCTTCGAGCACGAGTTCGAAGGCATGTCTGTGGGGATGCTGCCGCCGACATCGCGTTCGAGCGTGCGCAGCGACTCGAGGTAGAAGTCCATCTTGGTGGCTTCCTCCGGCCCGAGACGCCCGCGGAAGGACTGGACGTCCTCCTTGATGAAGTCGAGCACGCTCTGGCGGCGGAGCAGCGCCTGCTCGGCGGCGCTCGGCGTGTTCATGGGCGTGCCGTTGCCCGGCGCGGGAGCACCCCCGCTGATGCGGTCGGCGACGCGCTGATACGCAGCCAGCGGGTTTTTCACGCTGGGGATGAACCTGCCATCGACCTGAGACAGTCCGGGGATGACGCCGCCGTCGCCGGACGTCTGTCCGACCGCGATCTCCAGCGATGCCAGCGGGGTCGTGTCCTTGAGGAACTTGGCGAACTCCTGATCGATGCTGGTCGGCGCGCCGAGGCCGAACACCGAAAACGACGCCGAGCGGTGCGCGTTACCGGGGTCGCGCGCGAGCGTCAGGTTCTTGAACACCAGGATGTCGTTGCGCACCGCTTCGAGCGGCGCCATGTGCGGCTTGAGGACGAAGTCCTTTTCGCCTCCGGTCGGCTCCGATTGATACTGAGAGCCATTCGCGTAGCCGAACATGGCGACGCGCGTGATTCGGGGAGCGGTCTGGGCGTAGACGTTGTCGAACAGCCCAGAACAGAAAACGGTTCCGTAGCCGAGGCCACGGAGCATCGTACGCCGGGAAAACTTTACGTTGCGCATGGCGAGCTCCTAGTTCTTCCGGTCGATGAAGCTTGGCGATGCGATCACGCTCAGCACCAGCTGATCGATCGCGTTCTGTGAGCGCGCAAAATCGTCCACGACGCGCTCCTTCTCACAGGCGTCGAGCTCCGGCAAATCGTAACCTGAAGCGTAGGCGGCGAACTGCTGGGCGAAGCAGCCGTAGACATCCGGCTTTTGCGCCAGCTCGTCCACCAGCTCCACGAAGTTGGAAAATACGATTCCGGGTTCCTTATTCCCCTCGCTCGGCAGCGGCAGACTGCCGCTCGCATCGATCTCCTGCCCGTGCTCCGTCGTTCTGAAGCGACCGATGGGATCGTAGCTTTCGAGCGCGAACCCGATGCCATCGAACAGCTTGTGACAGACGGCGCAGGCCGGGCTCGCATGAATGCCGAGTCTTTGCCGACCCGTGGCGTTCGGCTCGGCAAACTTGCCAGGATTCGGAACACCGCCGGGCGGCAGCGGCACGCGGTGGCACAGGATCTCTGCGCGGACGTAGGCGCCACGCCCAACGAGGGCCGTATCTTGGGCGTGCGCGTGGCCCCAGAGAAACGGCAGCGACGTCAAGATGCCTCGGCGTTCCGCCGGATTGAGCTCGCGACGCACCATGGCGTCGCCGGTCACCCCGCTCAAACCGTAGAGCGGGGCGGTGCGCTCGTTCACGAACGCGTACGTGCTCGTGAACAGCGAGTCGAAGCGACGATCCGCCCCCGCGTCGAACAGCACGCTGTCCGTGAACAGGCGCAGCTCTTCTTTCAAATCGGCGTTGAGCTCGGGCGTCGCCATCGGAAAGAGGTCGGCGTCTTTCACCGCGTTCGGGAGATTCTCGAGCTCCAGCCACTGCTCGAAGAAGTGGCTCATGGCCGGCGACGCCTTGTCGCGCGCCTCGAACAGGCGCTTGGCCTGGTCCAAGAGCACCGTACGGTCGCGCAGCTTTCCTTGATCTGCGAGCGCGGCGAGCTCGGCGTCCGGCGCGCTATCCCAGAGCATGTACGAGAGCGCCGAAGCGATCTCGTGATCCGCCAGCGGTGTCACCGCTCCGGTGTCCTTCACCGTGCCGAGCTCGGTGCGGTGCAGGCTGCTCGGCGACATGAACAGCGCCTGCACGACGCTCGTGACGCCTCCGGCAGGACCTGCGCCCTGCGCGGCCGTCTTGGCGAAGAGCGCGCTGAAGTCGGCGACCTCCGTCGCCGAGAGCGGGCGGCGCCAGAGCTTTCGCCCCGTTGTGGCGATGAAACCTTCCAGGCAACTGCCAGGCGCCAAGGTGGCGGCGTCGCACGCGATGCCGAACTTGTCGGGGTTCTGCAGCGCGTGCGCCCCGAGCTCTTCGCCGAGCGCGAAGTACACCTCCGCGAGGAGCGGCGCGATTCGCAGCTGTGAGGCCTGGTTGGCGAAGCCGTCGAGCCGGGCCTCGCTCGGCAAGTTCGAAAGCGCCGCGGGCTCGATGCCGAACTCGTCGCGCAAGGTGTTGGCGAGCTGGCTCTTGGTCAACCGCCAGATGCGCGGCTTGGCCAGCGCAGGGGTTGCGCCGCACTCGGCCGCCGAATCCGTCGCCGGATCCGTCGAGTCCAGGGGGCTACCACCCAAGACGCCCGTGCACCCGCTGGCCACGACGACCGCGAGCGGCGCCGCAAGGCGAAGCGAACGGCCCTTGAATGAACGAAGGACACCGATAAGCTCTGCGACCGGCATGGCACGCTCTCGCTGGGCTAGAGAAAACCGACCATGGTAATAAATCAAAACGCGATCCGGACTTCAAGCTCCTCGTGGTGGCCGCCCCATCTTACAGCCATGAGCGACATATAAAGCCTTACGCGATCCGCCCAGCCTCCAGGAAAAGCCACTCGAACTGGGAGACGACTACCGCAAGGGCCGGCCGGCGCGCATCTCCCTCGAGGTGCATCACGAGCTCATCAAGCTCGCCTGCCAGCGACCCACCGACGACAAGTCGCCGTTCGAGCAGGTCTGGACCCTCAAAACGCTGGCCGAGGCGCTCGCCGGGTCGACCGGCGTGCGGATGAGCCGGACCGAGGTCTGGAGGATTCTCGAGGGCGCCAGCTTGAAGCCCCATCGCGTCCGGCTCTGGTTGCACAGCCCGGACCCAGACTTCCGACGAGGGTGCGGGCCGCCCTGGCGCGCGCCTCCGAGCGCCGCTCAGGTCGCCGCGCCGAGCGAGCGCGCGAGCCCCCGCAGCAGCGCGGCTGCGCCCCGGGTTTGTTCAGAGCGGAATACACCGAGCGGTTTCGCGTCGCCAGGGTCCGCAAGGGCCGACCGAGTTCCCGTCTTCAGTTGCCAAGCGAAGCCGGACGCGCATCCAAGAACCCGCGTCGAGCAGAACGGCACGCGATCCGTTGATCGTTGCCACCATGCTAGGATCACCGAATGGCACGCACCGCCCCCGTACCGAACATACCCGCGATTCCTGGGATGAACCCCGGCGTTTTCGTGATGGGCGGGGGCGGCGGCAGCGGCGGGGGCAATGGGAAGGGCGGCGGCGCCGGGAGGAACAGCGGCGGGGCCCAGGGCTCGAACGGAGGGAACGGCGCGAACGGCGGGGGCAAGAATGCGGGCGCTTGCGGACCCGGAAGCGGCGGCGGCTGCCCGAATCCCGCGCACGGAGGGGGCGGAGGAACCCACGCCGGCGATCCCGTCGACCCCATCACGGGTCGCGTCTACACACTACCAGTCGTCGACCTGGCGCTTGGGGGCCCGCTTCCGCTTGTCATCAGTCGCTCATACACCAGCGCATGTCGCGAAGACGACATCGGCCTGGGTCACGGCTGGCTCCACTCGTACGGCCATTTCATCGAGTGTCGGCGGAGAAAGTTCCGGCTGGTGACCCCCGACGCGGGTCCGGTCGAGGCGGTGCTCCCGGAGGTCGGCACATCTCTGGACCTCCCCACCGGTCGGCTCATTCGACTCCGCGATGGGTTCATCCTTCAGGCTCCCGACCGACGCGCCTATTTCTTCGGCCCGGCGTCATCCAGCCCCTCGAGGTTCAATCTCCTGCGCGTCTCCGATACGAACGGGAACGCCATTCGGCTCACATATCGTCAGGACGCGCTAGACACGATCACCGACTCCGTGGGAAGGCTCGTTCGGGCGCGGCGCAGCTCCGGCGGTCGCATCCTGTGCTTCGAGGTCATGCGCGCATCGCACGGAGGCTGGACCAGGTTCCGCGCGTACGAATACAACGACGCCGGAGATCTCGTCCGAGCGACCGACGCCAGCGGTCAAGCTGAAACATACGTCTACGGAGCAGATCACCTGCTCGTCACGCAACTTTCGGCGACCGGGCTCACCGTCCACTACAAATACGACGAATTCGGTCGCTGCGTGGAGTCGTTCGCGCTACGTGCGGCAGGCGACTCGGGGCTCGCGGATGACGTCCCGGCGACGCTCGCCGATCGGCAGACAGCAGCCAAAGGCTTCCTGCACGTTCGGCTCAATTACTACGATGACTTCAGCGAGGTCATCACGTCGCGATCGATACGGCGCGTCGAAGGCAACGCCCAATCGCGCGTTGAACGGATGACGTGGGGGTCCTGGGTCCACACGCAACGCTGTGACGAGGCAGGACGAATACTGTCCTATACCGACTCGACACTCGCGACCTACGCACAAAGCTTCGACGCTGAAGGCCGGCTCCTCCGCGTGACAGATCCGCTGGGAAGAGTCACTGAACACCGCTACGACGACGGCGGCTTGCTCGCCGAGACGACGTACTCCGACGGGAGGACGATCGCCTACGAGCGCGACGACGCCGGAAATCTCACCGTCGTCAGCGACGATGCGGGCATCGTGAGCGCCGTTCTACGCGACGCTCGAGGTCTCCCCGTCGAAGCCTCTCTACCAGACGGTGCCCTCACCCACATGCGCTACGATCAGCACGGCAACCGCACGGAGGTCCACGAGCCGGACGGCACCGCGCGCCGGATCTACTATGATGATCTCGGACGCCCGCTCGGCTACGTCGATACCACGGGCTCAGAGGTGCGCTACTTTCATGATGAGTGCGGCCGGCTTCGCTCCGTACGGCACCCGGGGGGCGGCGTCGTTCGATACGACTACGATGCGGACGGCAACCTCACCCGCATCGTCGACGCGGACGGCAGGGCCACAGAGCTCGTCTATGGTGGGTATCATCGGGTGATCCGCGTCGTCCGCCCCGACGGCGCGACCGTCCGATATGCATACGACCGGGAACAAGATCTCGTGCTCGTGATCAACGAGGCTGGGCACGAGCACCGGATCGTGCGACAGGGCGAAGGCCGGATCGTGGCGGAGCACACGTTCGACGGCAGATCGATCGCGTACCGCCACGATCCAATGGGGCGAATAGTCCGGATCGATCGCGGGTTGAACGACAGGACGGACTTCGTCTACGATGCGCTTGGGCGGATGATCGAGCGACATCACTCGAGCGACGAGCACGAGGCCTACGAATACGACGAGCCGGGTCGCATCGTCCGGGCCACCGCTGGCGGCGTCATCTCTGAGTTTCGTTACGATGTTCGAGGGAATCTCATTGAGCAGGCGACCCGGTTCGATGGACGCACCTTCACGGTCAAGGCCGAGTACGACAGCCGCGGGCGCCGTACTGGCACCGCCGTGGAGGGGCTACCGGGCTCGACGACCCGACGCATCGAGGTGGCCCGCGACCAGCGCGGCTTCGTGTCGAAGGTCCTCGTCGACCACGCGCATGCCGTGGATTTCGTGTTCGATGCTGCCGGGCGCGAGGCTGCTAGGGTGCTGCCGAACGGCGGGGCCATTGAATGGACCTACGACGGAGCGGGGACTGTACAATCGCTCGCGGTGCGCGGCGTCCCGCGCGCCGCGCGCTCACCCGCAGAGCCGCCCCTGGTCGATGGCGATCTCGGGAGCCGCCACGCGCTGCGTCAGAGCTTCCAGTGGTCGCTCGGGGGCTCCCTCGTCGTGCGATTCGATGCCGAGCTCGGCACCGCGGAGTATGATTATGACACACGAGGTCGTCTCGCTCGAATCCGCGATCAACAAGGCACGCTTGAGAGCTATGGCTTCGGCGTCGCAGGAGAGCGCTATGATTTCGGCCGTCCCGATCCCCGGCGCGAGTACGCCCCGGGTGGGCGGCTGGTTCGGGACGGCGACGCCGTTTACACGTACGATCATTGTGGCCGCCTGACCCGGCGCACCACGGGCGGGTCCGATCCTGCGGCGACATGGACCTACGCGTGGAGCGCCGCTGGCCTGCTGCAGCGCGCCAGCAGCGGCGACCTTCGCGTCGTGCTGACGCACGACGCCTTCGCCCGGCGCGTTGACAAACGTGTCTTTCGCAACGGCGCGCTCGTCACGCGCACACGCTATATCTGGGACGAGCGGCGCCTGCTCGGGTCGCTCGAGGAGTCGGAGCAGGGCACCATGATCCGCGAGTATCTCTACATGGCGGATGCAAACGAGCCCATCGCTCAACGAGTGTCGTCGCTCGAAAAAGAGGGGAGCTGGGAGTACTTCATCCCTGACGCGTTCGGGCTCGTTCCGCTCGGGGTCGCCTCCGCTGCCGGCCAGCTCCTCGGCCGATTCCGCGCGAACCAGCTCGGCGCGCTATCCCCTGCCGCCGGAGCCGAAACGGAGCTGCGGCTGCCCGGACAGATCTACGATCCAGAGCTCGGACTAGCAGACAACGGCTTCCGTATCTACGATCCATCGACCGGATTGTTCCTGTCTCCCGAGCCGCTCGGGCTCGAAGCGAGCTTGCAGCCCTACGCGTACGCTGACAATGAGGCGCCCTGGGCGTACGATCCCGATGGCCTGGCGAGGATGCGCTCGCGAGCGACATCAAGCCAGGGAGGATCCATTGTTACCACGTCCGGCGCCAACGGCTCGGTCTCCGTGAATGATGGTCCCGCACGACCGCGTCGCCCGATGCACCCGGCCGTCGCGGCCGCCCTGCCGATCCGGGCGCGCGAGGAGCCGCTCGAAGTGGCTCAATGCGCCGATCCATGGGCGTACAGCGAGCACCTCTGGGAATACGAGAACCGGACTGGTCAGACCTGCGATCCGGCGACGCCAGAAGGTTCCCGCAACCTCCGCGGCGCTCTCCGGGAAATGAGCTCCTATGGGGCGACACAGTCCGACGAGAGGCGCTCCCCCTGCCCGAACTGCTCTCAGACGATCTCCCGGCTACACGCCCTCGCGGGCATGGGTCCACCGCGCGCGCAGGTGCAGAACGGCCGAGGACTGCCCGAGACGCCGCGGAATCACGGCAACCCGGCGAACATGGTACCCGGAGCGCGCCGCGATGGCACCGTGGGCGCCTACGAGGGTATGGACGCGAACTCGCCTCTCGCAGCTGCCGGCCCGGCGGGCGCGCAGGCCAACCAGGCTCGGTATCGAGCAGCCGTCCAAGCGGCGCAGCAGGCGCCGCGGGGCAGCGGGCCGAGCGCACAGGACCAGGCTGCCCGCAGGCGGAGGTGGGCAGGCGCCGATCCCAACGCGTCGGTCCCGAACGCAGGGGTATTTGGTCACGACGACCAGGGCCGATGGCAGCGGCAGGACCAGAGCCCGAACGCCCCGCCGAGGCAATCCTAGGAGCACAGGGCTATGCCATGATCGATCCCACCATCGCATCCTATCTACAGCGAGAGGCGCAGCGACGCCCCGTGGCCGATCCCGAGGGTGAGGCGAACCGCGATTCGACGGGGTTCGTGCGGGCGCTCCTCGAGGTGATGGGGGGGGCCGAGCTCCCCGTGCTCGCCGGCTACCGGCTCGGCTCATGCAGCATCTCAGGCTTCGAGGAGACCCCTGACCCGTGCGTCGCCGCGGCGACCGGCGGAGTCCGCCTCCGGCCGACGAATCACGGCGTCGACGCGACCCACGCCGCGAAGACAGCGCGCTTCGCGCCTTCCTTGGGCTCTGCGCTGGAGCGCCTCGTACGGCGAGACCGCGCGGCCCGCACCGCGTATCGATTCCGCGTCCACGCCGCGGTCGGAGCCGACCTCGCCGCGCTGCTCGGGTGCGACGCTGCGGCGGACTGGCATGGATATCACGAAGGAGCGCTGGCCATCGTCGATGAGGTGCTCCGCCATACCGACGTCGACTGCTTGTGCGCCGAAGCCGTGACGCGCCTGCTCGACGCAGCCGAGCAACGGCAGCTCCCGCTCACGCTGCGCGAGGACGTCGCCGCCCCGCCGTGCGACGAGCCGTCTGGGACGGCGCCGCGCGCCGTCGCGCTCGACCCGCGGGACACGTTCGCGCGGCTGCGTCCTCGCGGCTCCTGGGACGGTGAGGCGCTGCTCCGGCTCGAGCTGCGGGGAGATGCCGTCGTCGAAGCGAGGCTGGCGTTCGGAGAGGTCGTGGACGTGAGGGTCGCAAGCCGGGGAGAGGTCGGCTGGTCGACCTCGGTCGATCGCCAGCTCGGAGGCCCGCGCGTGCAGGCCTATCTGGCGCGCCGGCGGATCTCGCGCGTCAAGAGCCTCGCACGGCCAGCCGAGCTCGAGGCCGAGCTCGACGCGCGTGGCCTCGCCGACTGGCGCGCGGTCGCCGCAGGCGTCGAGGCCGCTCTCGGCGGCGTCGTGGGCGCCGGACCGTGGGGCGGCGTCGAAGGCTTGTTCGTCGCGCCGCGGGCGCTGCTCGAGGCCAGCCGGCTCCGGCGAGGCGATCTGCCCGCCCCTCTCGCGCTGGAACATCCCGTGCAGCGCCTCGCGGACACGGAGATCGAGGGCTTCTTGTGCGGCTGGCTCGATCGGTACAATCCCCTCTTCGTGGACCGCCGAGGCCACATGTACTCGGTGCACCAGGAAACCGGGGACGAAAGACCGTGGGCATGCGCGCCGACCTCGCTCCTCGAGAAGCTCGCGGTGTACGACGAGCTCGCGATGCGCTGCGAGAGCCCGGTGGTCGTGGACGCCGACATCGCCGTCGCGCTGAGCGGCCAGCTCGGGGCCACGCGCGTGGCCGAGGCGAGCGATGCGGTGTCCGAGCTCTTCGCCGTCTCCGGGCTCGACGATCCGGCGCGACCGCTGCTGGTCGTGGAGCGGTGCGCCTATCCGCGGATCGAGCGAGCGCCCACACGCACGCTCCTCTGGGCAGGTACACCCGACGCGCTGCTCCTCGCGGCGCGCGCGGCGAGAGCGCTGGCCCCGGAGGCCGTGCTCGGCGCCGCAGGCTCGTACAGCCCGTTGAACGTGCTGTGGCGCGCAGGGCTCGATCCCGTGGGCGATCTCCCGATCGAGGAGTGACGCCCCGGCGTCAGCGCCTCGGCGCGCCGCTCAGGTCGCCGCGTCGAGCGACCGCGAGAGCGCGCGCAGCAGCGCGGCCCCGTCCCCCTCGTACGCCCGGCCGTGCATGCAGGCGAGCACGCGGGGCGACGTGGCCGCGAGCTTCTCGAGGAGCCGGGGCGCGTCGGGGCCGTGCGCGTAATAATCCATCGCCCGGCGCATGGCCTCGCTCGGCTCGAGGATGTCGTCGCGCGTGAGCGCCGGGTGGTCGGCGCCGGGCTGCGTGAAGAGATCGCCGCAGAGCAGCGTGGCGGTGGACTCCTCGAACAGGTAGCCGCACTCCCAGCCGTGCGGCAGGTGGGGCGCGTCGAGCCAGCGCACGCGGCGCCGGCCGAGCTCGAGGACCTCGCCGTCCTTGAGCGCCCGCGGCGCGCGGTCGAACATGTCCCCGTCGACCATCGCGGCGATCCGCCCGCACACCGGCGCCGCCTGCGGGGCGGCGTCGAGCAGCTCGTTCATGGCGCCGCACTCGTCCGACTCGCAGTGAGAGAACGCCACATAGCGCAGCCGCTCGACCGGCATCACCCGCGCGATCGCCGCGCGCACCGCCGGGAAGAGGCGGCGCGGGCCCGTGTGGAAGAGCAGCGGCGCGTCGTCGACCAGGAGATACTGGTTGAACGAGAACGCAGCTCTGCCCTCCCCCACCGGGGTGTGGAGCTGGTAAATGCCATCGGCCACCTCGGTGACCCGAGCCTCGCTCGGTGAGTCCGCCATCCGCTCCTCCTCTCGCGCGAGAGGCGCCGTTCCGCGCGCGCTCCCTCGTGAGCGGCCACCCTACCAGGGCGAGCCGCTCGCGAGAAGCGCCACGCCCGCGCCGCGCCGCTGCCGGAGGCGGCGCGCCGCGACGGCCGCGGTCAATTCGCGAAGCGGAGGTTGTCCAGGAAGTAGGGCCCCGAGCCGGGGTTCACGGAGAGCTCGAGGGTGATCGACACGTCGCTCGGCGACGCGTTCAGCGCGGCCACGGTGGGCGCGGCGAGCGTGAACGTGAGGGGCGAGAACGCGTTCCTGGGGAGGGGGGTGAGGCCGGCCGACCCGACGAACTGGTTGTGGATGCCCTTGGACGGGATCGAGATCAGCGCGACAAGGGTCCCGACCCAGGACGGATTGGGCTGGATGGCCGACGTGAAGAAGTCGAGGCGCAGCTTGTTGCCCACCGGCGCCATCCCCGCCGTGCTGAACGGCGCGCCCTTGATCTGGCTCCACGCGTTCGGCGTCCCGACCCGGAGCGACCGGATCCCCTCGGTCACCCAGCCCGTGGCGAACGAGAGCGGCGCCTGCGATGACGTCCACAGGCCGGACCGCTCGAACCCGAGGACCGGATTGCCGAAGAGGAAGTCGTTCATCACCTGCTGACGGAACGGGATGAACTCCTCGGCGAGCAGGTTCGAGATCTGGAAGCGCGTCCTGTCGGGCTCGCCGGGGATCTCCTCCGTCTGCTCCGAGGTGTGGGTGAAGAGAAAGGTGTTGTCGGGGATCGGCGAGGAGAGGCCGACGTCGCTGTTCGCGCCGCTGCCCTGGCTCTTGACCAGGTGGCACCCCGAGCACGAGATGGACTGGGCGCGCGCGAGGAGCTGGTCGGGCGAGAGCGGGCTGCCCACGGCGGTGAGCTTCTGCTGGATGGCGGTCCTGAAGGCCGAGGGGCCGCTGCCGACGGCGTTCCGGTAGTTGTTCTGCTCGGTGATCAGGAGGGCTTCCCCGGCGCCGAAGGAGGCCGGCACGAGCGTCGGATAGTCGAACCGGTTGATGTCGCCCGCGGAGGCGAGCGCCGCCACCGCGTTGTCGACGAACCACGACTGGAAGCTCGCCGCGCGAGGGTCGGTCGAGGCGGGGTCGAAGAGCAGCGCGGACGGGTTGTCGTCGACGTGCTGCGGCACCACGAGCAGCTGGCAGGCGCTGCCGGTGCAGTCGCGCGAGAGCTTGAACTCCCGGAGCGCCCAGTCGTCCTGCGCGAAGGGGGGAGGCCGCAGGAAGTCGTTGACGCGGATCTGCCCGCCGCCCGCGCTGAACCGGCCGATGTGGATGACGGGCGAGAACCCGGGGAGGCCATCGAAATAGAAGTCCAGCAGCGCGGCCGTCCGGGCCTCCACGCTCTTCGCGGGATCCGACAGGCCGTGCCAGAACTCGACGACGGGGCGGCAGCCCTCGCGGCCGAGGCTGGGGGTCGGGTTGGGCAGCCTGGACTCGAAGATGATGAAGTTGCGCATTCCGCCGTTCGTCTGGGCGTGCCCTCCCCGCCGCGCGAACACGATGCGGTGCTCGCCGCAATCGGACCCCAGCGGGTCCGCGAGATCGAAGCGGTTCACGAGCGTCGTGGCCATGTAGAGCGACGCTTCCGGCAGCCCCGCGAACGGGTCGGTGTTCGCCTCTTGACCGACGGCCCGGCTGCAGATCACCGGGAAGCCGTTGATCGACCCGTCGAAGCCCTCGGTGAAGATGCCCTGCGTCGGCGGAGGAGGGTTGGAGAGCACGACATCGTCGCAGTGCGGGCCGAGGGCGAGCCCCTCGCCGGCCTTCCGGTACGTGTCGAACATCTGACGAAACACCTGCAGCGGCGTGAGGCCCGGGACGCCGGCCTGGTCGACGAGCTGCTGCAGCACGTCCTCCAACGTGAACGCAGACACGATGTCGGTGTCCGTGACGACGAGGGACTTGCGGGGATCGATCGGGAACGTGAGCGCCTGAGCGTCGGCGCCGACGGCCTCGGCGACGCCGTCCGGCTCGCCTTCCATCGGATCACCCGCCGCGCAGGAGACCGTGGGGAGCGCGAGCGCAAAGAGCGCGGCGCGGCGCGCCCACCGCCACGTCGTGGCGGCGGAAGACGCGCTTCGAGAGCGCAACACCAGGCTGGAGCAAGATGGGCCGGGAACCATGAAACCTCCTGAAAACAATCGAGACGAAGGCTCGATGCGTCGGCCTCATCAGCCGACAGAGCGTGGATGCCGCCATGGCTTTCCGCCCTTCGAGAAATTGTTGAGCTCGCAAGATTTGCGCGCCTCACGTCGACGCGGCCCGGCCCGGGGTGAACGAGGGGAGAGGCGCCGCGGCCGGCGGCGAGGCTGCCTGGCGAGCGACCCTTCCCGCGGGCGGTGAGCGCCAGCTACGGCGAGCAGTGCGGCGGCCGGACCTCTGCGCCGCTATCCACCACGAGGCCGGTGGCAGATCGCTTGATGATGAGGTAGGTCGGCGCGCTGGTCATGAACTCTGCGAGCGGCGGCGGCGGAGCGATGCGCGCGGTCCACAGCCACGCAGGAGCGTGGGGAGGCGCGGCGCAACCGGACACCTCCGTGAGCTCGACGCGCGCTGCGGCGCGGGCGCGATTCAGGCGCAGGTGCGTCGCCCTCAGCTCGGGCGAGCCATTCGCCACGGTTCTGGCTTCGCTCCAGGGCTTCTCCAGCCATCCCTCAACAAACGACTCGAGGTCGCTCGGCGCATCTGCCACCGGGCACGGTGAGGCGTCGAGCACCGCGCTCACGCGGGCGGGTTGCCCGCGGAGCTGCCGGACGACGACGAACGCCTCTCTGCTCCACGCCCCCGGAGGATCCCGCGGCGCGTGGAGCTCGAGGCCGAAGACCCATGCGCGCTGCCCGGCGCGGGGCTCGCACGCTCGGACGTCGCCGAACCGAAAGCGGACCCCCTCGGCGTCGAGCGCCCGCAGCAGCGCCGTCGCCTGCGTCGCCGCGAGCTCCGTCGGGCTCTCCAGCCTGTCCCTGGAGGCCGGCACGCCGAGCCATCGCTCGACGAGCTCGTAGGGCACGGCGCTGTCGTCGGTGCTCCTCAACCACCGCTCGCACAGCCGCTCGCGCTCGCGGTCCGCCGCGGGCGATTCACCTGGATAGCCGTCGCGGCAGCGGACGAATCGGCTCACGCCGTAGGCCGACCTGGAAGCGTCGTACTTGCCGTCGTACTCGATTACCATGCGCCCGCCGAAGCCGTCCACGGGATGGAGCCGCCAGAAGCCGAGACGTAGATCCGAGAAGCCGTGGGTCCTCGTCGGGAGCGGCCGCACCAGCGCGGGCAAGTCGGCCACGACCCTCAGGCAGCGCGGGTACGCTTCGTTCACGAGCAGCCGCGTACCGGGGTTCGTGAAGGCCATCTGGCACTCGACACGGACGTCCCGCTCGCCGTCGGCGTTCAGGTCCAGATCGGTGTCGACCGTGAACGGGAACTGACCGTCCCAATCGTGGATGCCGCGGGTCGCGAGGTCCGTCGGACAGGAGCGATCGGCGAGCTCGCTCATCCTGTACGCGAACCCCTCGATGCCTGGAGGCACGCCCGACTCGGTGTACTGCGCCGAGCGGACCCGGCCCCGCAAGGCATACCTGCCCGGCGCGAGCTCCACCGACAGCGTCGGGCCGCAGCCCAGCACGTCCCCTGGGCCGGTATCGGACATCGTCTGCACGCTGAGCAGCGCGCGCGTGGTCGTGAGCTCAGGCGACGGAGACGGCCCCGTGCTGGCCCACAGCCGCAGGGGCCGCGGCACCTCGATCATCCAGAGCGGCGGATTCGCGGCGTCCGCCGCCATGACGTCGCAGCCGAGCTCGGCTTCCGTGCGCGCGGGCGTGAGCGGCTCGGGTCGCACGGCGTACTCTCCGAGCCGCCACGCGAGCGTGGGGACCGGAGCCGCGCTGCGAGGCGGCATGGCCGCCCCGATCGCATCGAGAGACGGCGCCCTCCCCGCCAGAGGCGCCGCCGCGCTCGGAACGACGGCTCCCGCCGCCCCGAGCGCTCCTGCCTTTCGTGCGATCGGCGAGGGCGCGTTCGCCGCCGGCCCGCACGCACACACGGTGAGCCCGGCAGCGACCAGGCTCCCCGCCAGACCCGATCCGGACAGGCGTGGAGCCGTGCCCCCCCGCAGACGCTCGCCGCATTTCATGCGGCGACGCGCCTCGGCAACGCGCATGCCGTACGCCGCAGCCCATCGATGACGTCCCCTCCAGGATCCGCGCGCCGGAACGGTGGCCATCGGGACGCGGCCATGGTGGGCGTCGAGACACACCCTCGATCGCCCCGAGCAGCGCGCCTACGACACTTCCACACGATACCCAAGTGCAGTGATCGGACGGTCGCACGGCGCATCTCGGCGGACCGTTGACGCGGGAGGGAGCCATGCCTTCCAATGCAGGGATGGCCTTGCTTCATCGAGCTCTCGCGCTCGTCGCCCTGCCCGCCGCGACTGCAGCGCTGAGCGGGGGGTGCAGCTTTCCCGACGTCGTCTTCACCGAGCCGACGAGCTCGAGCTCCGGCGGCGCGGGCGCTACCCCGTCGTCGGACGCGGCGGGCGGCGGCGGGGGCGCGGCGGGCGGCGGCGGGGGCGCGGCGGGCGGCGGCGGGGGCGCGGCGGCCTCCGGCGGCGGCGGTGGGGGAGAGGCGGCCTCGGGCTCCGGCGGGCGCGGCGAGGCGACGTCGGGCTCGGGCGGGAGCGGCGGCGGGATGATCGACTGCGACGCGGACGGCGACGGTTATCCGTCGATCGCGTGCGAGGGCGGCACCGACTGCAACGACAAGCACGAGCAGGTCCACCCCGACCAGCCCAACACGTTCTATGACACCCCCATCCGTCCCGGCGGCGGCTTCGACTATGACTGCAGCGGCCGGGAGGAGCCGCAGATCCCCGCGATCAGCTGCGAGAGCCCCGGGCCCTGCCGGGACGAATCCAACGTGTACCTGGTGGAGGATGTCGAGTGCGGCGACCCAGGCCCGGTCGGCAGCTGCAACTTCCTCTGCCAGCAAGACGTCATGTACGCCGGGCTCAAGAGAGCCTGTCATTGATCGAGCACGCGGCGCGCGTCGGCTCGCCTGCCCGGCGGCTCGCCAATCTTGCCGCTGCCGAGCGCGGCCCGGAGCCGCCGCCGTCGGGCACCAAGCGGCCCGCGCGACGGGCTCACCCGCCGACCTGCCCGCTCGCCCCCCATCGCTCGATCGGCGCGTGCGCGGTGATCGTCAGCTCGTTCCCCTCGATCGTATAGTCCATGTCGAGCCCGCCCTCGGCCCGGACGCGCGCGAGGCCGAGGCCCGAGATCCCGTCGATCATCGCCGTCTCGGTGATGAGATCGTCGTAATGCTTCACCGGGTCGCTCGCGGTCTTCAGCGCCATGAGCCGCCGCTCTACCTCGCGCAGGCTCTCGGGGGAGGCCTCGTTCCGCGCGCGGATCCTCATGACATGCGAGCGCTCGTCCTCCTCCAGCGCGAGCTCGAGGCTGACGCGAGGCCCGGTGGAGTACTTCGTGATGTTCTCCGCGAGCTCGTGCGCGGCCATGTAGAACCGCGAGCTCACATTCGCGTCGTCCAGCACCTGGCCGCAGAAGCTGGACACCAGCCGCAAGACCGCCGTGGCCAGCCGCTCGTTCGGAAAGAACGTCACGCAGAGGAACAAAGAAGCGCTCTGCGCCTGCTTGGGAGATGACACGGAGGGTGATTCTAGAGGTTCTCCCAGGCGAATCCAACCATGACTTCCGCGGCGGCGCGCATTATCGCGCGGCTCCCGTGTGCCCTCACCATCCCCCTCACCCATCAGCCAGGTGTGTCCGCGTCATCCCGACACGGCCCCCGGTGCGCCTCGCGCGCACCACGTCGCCGCCGCGCGAACACATCGCCAGCGACGACCGCACAGGCGGGTGACGTGCACCTCGAAATCGCCGTAATGCGCCGCACATCGAGGGCAGTATCAACGCTTGTCCTGCAAGGCAGGCGGCCTCGTGCAGGGCTCGTCCCTGCGGCGCGCCGACCCGAACGTGAGCCCGAAGTTTCCGCCTGGGTCGTCCAGACGAGGCGCGACATCGTCGCGGTGAATCGCTAACATCGCTGCGGGATATCACCCATGTCGCGGATCGGCGGCATCGTCTCGACGCGCGCTCGTCGCGGACGAACCGAGGAGAGCTGACGTGAAACATGAACAGGGTCTCTGGGAGCTCTCGTGTTCGGCGCTCGCCGTGCTGTCGATGGCTCGCCGGGAAGACGAAGCCGATCACGTCCGACTCCGATGCAGCGAAGTCGAACGCAAGTGGATGCACGAGCTCGCGACCAAGGGCGACGCGGCCATGGCCGCCATCCCCCCGAACACGAGGGTCGACACCGGCGTCGACGTGATCGACAAGCAGAACGTCGCGGAGTTCAAGGCCAGGCTCGTCGAGCTGAAGAGGTAGCGCGACCCGGCGGCGCGAGCGGCGGCCCCGCCGCCCTCGAGCCCCCTCCCGCACATGATGTTCGCCACCGCTCCGCTCCCCCTCCCCGACCCTCCCCCGCTGCTCGCGATGCGCGGGATCGTCAAGCGCTTCCCGGGCGTCACCGCGCTCGCCGGCGTCTCCCTCACCCTGCGCGCCGGCGAGGTGCTCGCGGTCGTCGGGGAGAACGGCGCGGGCAAGAGCACGCTCATGAAGATCCTCGGCGGGGCGTTCGCCCCCGACGAGGGGCAGATCGCCATCGACGGCGCGCCCGTCGCGCTGCGCGGGGTGCGCGACGGGAGGCGCCTCGGCGTCGCGCTGATCCATCAGGAGCTGATGCTCGCGCCGAACCTCGACATCGCCGCGAACATCTTCCTCGGCAACGAGGGGTCGAGCGGCCTTTTGGCCCCGCTCCGGCGCGAGGCGCTCTGCGCGGGGGCGGCGGCGCTGATGAGGCGCGTCGGCCTCTCGCTGCCAGAGGCGACGCCCGTCTCGGCGCTCACCGCGGGGCAGATGCAGATGGTCGAGATCGCCAAGGCGCTCTCGGTGAACGCGCGCATCATCCTCATGGACGAGCCGACGTCATCGCTCACCGCGGCCGAGTCGCGGGAGCTCTTCGCGATCGTCGAGAAGCTCCGCGGCGAGGGGATCGGCATCCTCTACATCTCCCACCGCATGGACGACGTGCTGCGCCTCGCCGACCGCATCGCCGTGCTGCGCGACGGCAGGCACGTCGGCGACCTCCCGCGGGCCGAGGCGACGCACGACAGGATCGTCGCGATGATGGTCGGGCGGGAGCTCAGCGGCCGCTACTTCCCGGAGAGGCGCGAGCGCCCGCCGCGCGAGCCCGCGCTCGAGGTGCGCGACCTGCTCGTGCCCGGCGCCCCCGCGGGCGTGAGCTTCACCGCGCTCCGCGGGGAGATCCTCGGGTTCGCCGGGCTGGTCGGCTCGGGGCGCACCGAGCTGATGCAGGCGATCTTCGGGGCGACCCGGGCGCTCGGCGGCGCGATGACGCTCGCGGGAGCGCCCTACCTGCCGCGCTCCACGCGCGACGCCATCGACCGCGGCGTGTGCCTCGCGCCCGAGGACCGCAAGCGGCGCGGGCTCGTGCTCCCGATGACCCTCGTCGAGAACACGTCGCTGCCGAGCCTCGCCCGCTTCAGCCGCTTCGGGTGGCTCCGCCGCGACGCCGAGCGCCGCGCCGCGCGCGACGAGGTGGGCCGGCTCCGCATCAAGACGAAGGGGCTCGATCAGCGGGCGGTGAACCTCTCCGGCGGCAACCAGCAGAAGGTCGTCCTCGGAAAATGGCTGTCGATGCGCCCCCGCGTGCTCATCCTGGACGAGCCGACGCGCGGCATCGACGTGGGCACCAAGGCCGAGATCTACCGGCACATGGCCGCGCTGGTCGACGAGGGGCTGACCCTCTTGATGGTCAGCTCCGACATGGAGGAGATCCTCGGCATGAGCGATCGCGTCGTCGTCATGCACGAGCGGCGGATCACGGGCGTGCTCCCGCGCGAGGGGCTGACCCAGGAGCGCATCGCCGCGCTGATGACGGGGAGCGCGGGCGGCGCGGGAGGCGAGGAGACCGAATGAAGCGTGAGCTGGGCATGGGCCTCGTGCTCGTCCTGATGTGCGCGGGGCTCTGGATCTCGAACCCCGATTTCCTCGGGCAGTCCAACGTCGTCAACACCACCCGGCAGATCTCGATGCTCGGCATCTTCGCCATGGGCATGGGGCTCGTCATCATCACCGGCGGCATCGACCTGTCGATCGGCTCGGTCATCGGCCTCACGGGCGTCCTGCTCGCCAAGCTCTCGTCGTCCGGGATGGGGTGCCTGGGCTACCCGCTCTGGGTCGGCGTGCCGGTCGCGCTCTCCGCCGCCGTGCTGGTGGGGCTCGCGCAGGGGCTCCTCATCACGCGGCTCAAGCTGCAGCCGTTCGTCGTCACGCTCGGCGGCATGCTCCTCGTCCGCGGCGTGTCGCAGTCCGTGGCCGAGGGCGGCACGCTGAGCTTCGGCGACTCGCCGTTCCTCCGCCTCGCGAACGGCGGGCTCCTGCGCGTCGGCGGCGACGCGCTGATCCCCTACCCGCTCGTCATCTTCCTCGCCGTCCTCGCGGCCGGCGCCTACGTCCTGCACTTCACCGTGCTCGGCCGCTACATGGTCGCGATCGGCGGCAACCGCGAGGCCGCCGAGTACTCCGGCATCGACGTGAGCCGGGTCGAGGTCCTCACCTACGTGATCTCGTCGGCGACGGGCGGCATCGCCGGCGTCTGCTACGCGTCCTACATCGGCCAGATGTCCCAGCAGGTCGGCATGGGCTACGAGCTCTACGCGATCGCCGCGGTGGTGCTCGGCGGCTGCTCGCTGCGCGGCGGCGAGGGCAGCGCGCTCGGGATCCTCATCGGCTCGGCCATCATGCGGGTCATCGACAACGGCATCAACATGTTCCAGATCCGCTACAGCGACGACGGCGTCCGGCGCATCTGGCGCCTCGACCCGAACTGGACGTTCATCATCATCGGCGCCGTCATCCTGGTCGCGGTCGTCTTCGACCAGGCGGTGCACCTCGTCCAGGAGCAGCGGCGCGCGCGGCGCGCGGCGCGCGACGCTGACGAGAGCGCCGCGCCGCCGCGCC
The DNA here is from genome assembly GCF_051526825.1 of Sorangium sp. So ce185. Taxonomy (NCBI): domain Bacteria; kingdom Pseudomonadati; phylum Myxococcota; order Polyangiales; family Polyangiaceae; genus Sorangium; species Sorangium sp. So ce185. Next base: position 7,677,065 of record NZ_CP150316.1, read on the forward strand.
CGTTCGAGGCGCCCCCCACCGCGGGCGCCGGGTAGCCGCGTCAGCCGCGCCTCGCCGCGCGGCGGCGCGTCCGTCCGCGCCGGGCTACGGCGACACGGCCTCGCCGAAGCGCTCCTCGCTCATCCCGCCCGCGCCCTTCAGGGAGGCCTGCGCCGCGTCGCCGAGGCTGCCGCCGAGATAGACGAGCACCTCCCTGCCGCCGCCGAAGGCCACGACAACGTCCCCGAGCCCATCGCGGTTGAAGTCGCCGGCGCGCGAGATCTTCGTCTCCGCCGTGCCCCCGAACCGCGGGTTCATCGCGGCGTCGGGCTCCGTGTCGGGGCGCTCGCCGCCACGGAACACGTACGCCTTGCCGCCGAGGCCGACCTCCGGCGCGCCCACCAGCATCTCCGCGAAGCCGTCCCCGTCGAGGTCGCCGCTCGACACCGTCTGACCGAACCGATCGGACGCCGCTTCGCCGTGGAGCTCCAGGTCGGCGGTCGTGTCGAACGCCTCCCCTGGCCCGCCGAGGAACAGGAAGGCCGCGCTGTTCATCGGGTCTCCCACGAGGAGATCGGCGAAGCCGTCCCCGTCGACGTCGCCCGCGCCCACCGCGCGCCCGAGCTCGCCCTCGCCCACGAGGAGGCCGTCTGGCACCGTGTCGAGCGCGCCGGCCGAGGCGAGATAGACATAGACGCGCTGGCTGCCAGGCGCCCCGACGGCGATGTCCGAAAAGCCATCTCCGTTGAAGTCCGCCGAGGCGACCGAGGCGCCGAACTCGCTCGCGTTCTGCACCCCCGTGAACATCGCGTCAGCGACCGTGTCGAGGGCCTCGGGGCCGCCCAGGTACACATACGCGCTGCCGGGCTCGATGTGATCGGGGCCGCCTCCCGGCGCGCCGATCACGAGATCCGCGTAGCCGTCTCCATTGATGTCCCCGGAGGCCAGCGCGTGGCCGAACCTGCGGTCATCGCCCGGCAAGCTCCCCGACATGTCCGGCTCCAGGGTCCACGTCGCCGGCTCGGATGAGCTCCCGAGGATCACGCGGACCATCCCCTTGCTGTCTGCGTACGTCGTGGCTGCGACCACGGCGTCGGCGAAGCCATCGCCGTTCACGTCCGCGGTCGCCACGGCGCCGCCGAAGCCCGCCGCCTCGATGGCGCCGCCGGTCCTCGGGTTCACCCCGGCCAGGACTCCATCCTGCGCCGGATCGACGCTGTCGCCCGCGCCGCCGAGGAAGACGTAGGCGGCCCCGCAAGGGATGTACTCCGGGATCGCGTAGTGGAGCGCGCCCACGAGGATGTCGTCGAAGGCGTCGCCGTTGAGATCGTGATGGCCCCGTCCCACGTCGATCCATCGGACCGCGGACGGCTCGGAGCAGGCGCCGGCCGCGCACGCGCGGACCCGCCAGTAGACCCGGCTGCCCACCGGAGGCTCCGCCGAGCCCTCCAGATCGACGGCCGGCCGCCAGCGTGTCGCCGCCGTCGTCTCGCCCGCGAGGAGGGCGGAGAACGAGGGATCTTCGCCGAGCTCGATGGTGTATTCGACGCTCTCCCCCGCGGGCGACACCGACGGCTCCCAGACGAACGTGGGCCTCCGGGTGTCGGGCACGAGCATCGAGCCGACCGGGCCATCCTGGACCGGCAGCCGCGGGACCGGCGTCGACGGCGCGAGCCGCCCTCCGTCGCCCCCGCCGTCGCCCCCGCCGGCGCTCCCGGCGCTGCCGCCGCCGCCGGCGCTGGTCGCGCTCGCGCCGCCGCCCGGACCGGGGTCTCGGGTCACGTCCTCGATCCCGAGGAGATCGGCGCATCCGAGGAAGAGGGTCGCGAGCGCGATGCCCAGGGGAAAAGAGCTCCGCATCCCGCGAGGGTACGCGAGCGGCGAGAGGCGACAAGAAGAACTGACGCCCTGCGCGCGCGGCGCGCCGACGTCGATCGTCGACGCGCGCGAACGCCACGACTATCGTCGCCGCCCGCGAGGAGCGGCTCATGAGAAGGACATATCGTATCTTGCTCGCGCTTCAGGTCTCCGCCCTGGGCGCGGGCTGCGGCGACGGGACCGGCGGGAACGGCGCGGAGCCCGTGACGATGCCGTGCTATCCGCCGGATCGCGCGGTGGCCGACGGCGACCCGGACGCGCTGTACGCGGCCAGCGACATCCCGCGCTTCGACTTCCGGCTCCGCGATGAGGTCTGGGCGGCGCTCCAAGCGAACGCCCGCGATGAAGAGTACGTCGAGGCCGAGGCGTGCTACCGGGGCAGCAGCCTGGGCCTCGTGGGCCTGCGCTTCAAGGGAGGCTACGGCACCCTCGAGATGTGCTTCGAGGAGCGGGAAGAGCTCCCCTGCCCGAAGCTCAGCATGAAGATGAAGCTCGACGAATACGTCGACGGACAGCGCTTCTACCGGCAAAAGCGCCTGAACTTTCATGCCATGATGCGCGACCCCACCAAGCTCCACGAGCGGATCACCTATGACCTCTACCGGGACATGGGCGTGGTCGCCCCGAGGAGCGCGTGGGCCACGCTGCACGTGAACGGCGAGCCGCTTGGGCTCTTCGCGATGGTGGAGGAGATCGACGGCCGCTTCACGGAGAACCGGTTCCCCGAGGAGCCGGACGGCGCGCTCTACAAGGCAGCCTGGCCGATCACGAAGGAGCCCGGCTACTACGACGAGCGGATCGAGACCAACGAGGAGGGCGCCTCGCACGCGCGGTTCATCGCGTTCGCGGGCGACCTCGCGTCCGCCGAGGGCGCGGACCGCCTCGCCGCGCTGTCGACGTGGACCGACGTCGCGGCGCTGCAGCGCTACATGGCCGTCGACGACGCGATCCTGAACTTCGACGGGATCACGACCTTCTACGTCGACGACGCGGGCTCGGCCGAGAACCACAACTTCTTCTTCTACGAAGAGCCCACCTCGGGCACGTTCCGCCTCGTCCCGTGGGACCTCGACAACACCCTGAGCTGGGGCAGCTTCCAGTACTTCGGCGAGGTGCCGCACTGGACGGAGACGCCGGCGATGTGCCCCGCGGATTTCGACGTGTACCAGGGCAAAGAACAGGTGCGCGCGCCCGGCTGCGACGTGCTGTTCAGCGCCCTGAGCCAGGATCTCGCCGGCTACCGGAGCGCCGTCCGGGAGCTGCTCGAGGGCCCCTTCCGCGAGGGCCGGCTGGAGGAGCAGGTGGACCGCTACGCGGGGCTCATCCGCTCCGCCGTCGCGGAAGACCCGTTCGGGCCCGCCCCGGAGACGTGGCGCTCGGACGTCGCGATCCTCAAGGGCGACCTGTCGCTGATGCGGGGCCGCATGGAGGCCCTCCTCGGCGGCGCGGCGCGCGGCGACTGAGGGGCGCGCCCCGCGCGGGCGGCGCTCAGGGCGCCTGGCAGGAGACGCGGTGGATCGGCGCCTCGTCTTCTTCGCCGATCGTCACGTAGTCCCACCCGCCGGGCAGCCACGCGATCGCCTCCCCCTGATCCTCGTCGGCGGCCGGCATGTCGCACGGCGGGCCGGTCAGCGCCTGCGCGACCGTCTGGTCGGGCGCCATCGGATAGAAGAAGACGTGCGAGTAGGTGCGGAGCAGCACGCCGGCGCCGTCGGCGCGCACGTCGCCGCCCGTGAACGACCGGCTCCCGACCGGCGCGGCGATCGAGCCCGCGCCGACGAGCGTCGCCGTCTGGCCGGCGGCGGGCCGCGTCGAGAGCTCGTAGATCCCGGCGCTGTCCTTCTTCTTCTTCACCTTCGTCACCACGGTGATCGCCCCGGTGACCGGGTGAACCAGCAGCGTCTCCGCGTTGTGGCTCCCGTCGGGGTACGCGAGCGAGATCACCTCCGCCGCCACCGCGCGCCGAGCGCCGCCGAGCGCCGCCGGCTCCCTCACCTCGTAGAGCGCGTAGCGGTCGCGCTCCCGGTCGTTGTCGCCGATGTCCCCGAACAAGAGGCAGCTCCCCCCGCCCCCGCCGCACGGGCCCCGCGCCGCGCCCTCCCAGTCGACCGCGCGCGCGCCCGCCACCTCGATCTCGCCCCGCGGCGCGCCGTCAAGCCCGATCGCAAAGAAACGTGGGCGGTCGCCGGAATCGTTGTGGAGGTACAGCGTCCCCGGGTGCACCGCACCGGCGACCACACCGGAGCACTCGTCGGCATCGCCGCGCGGCAGCGCGCCGATCCGCGCGGCCCCGCCGCAGCGGGGGCAGCCCGAGGTCCGCACCGCCGCCGCCGCCGCCGCCCTCGCCGGCCCCGGCCCCGAGCCCCGGCAGCCCGCGGCGAGCAGCGCCGCCGCGAGCCCGAGCCGCGAAAGCCACCGCGCTGTAGCTTTGCGACTCGAATGCAACGCGCGGGGATACCGGGGAGATATCGAGAGCTTGCGCAGGATTCCGCTTGCGGCATTCGGCGGCGGTTGTGTCATTATCGCGGGGATACCGTAACAAATCCGCGACGCACGCAGCGGCGCGACGCAACCCACCCGGGCGCCTAGCCCCTGACCCCTGACGATCGAGGAGACCGTCATCCTGGACGTCATCGAACGCTACGAGTTCAAGTACCTGGTGCCGGAGCGGCTCGTCCCGGCGATCCGGGCCACGGCGCGGTCCGTCGGCCGGGCGGACAAGTACGCGAACGAGGACGGCTCGTACCGCATCCGCTCGCTCTACTTTGACACGCGCGGGCACGATCTCTACTGGGCCAACGCCCGGGAGCAGCGGGACCGCTTCAAGGTGCGGGCGCGCACCTACCCCGGCAAGAAGAGCCCCGTGTTCCTCGAGGTGAAGCGCCGCGTCCAGGATGTCATCGTCAAGTCGCGCGCCTGCGTGCCCGCGGACGAGTGGCGGGAGCTCGTCGAGCGCGGCAACCCCGCCGCGCTCGAGCGGCTCCCGCCGGGCGTGCGCAAGGGCGCCGAGAAGTTCATCGGCGCGGTCCACCGCCACGATCTCCGGCCCACGATGCTCGTCGACTACGAGCGCGAGGCGTACGAGAGCACGCTCGACAGGTACGCGCGCGTCACGTTCGACCGGAGGGTCGTCTGCCAGCGCAAGGAGGCGCTGGATCTCGAGGCGTCCGATCGGGGGTGGCGCCCCGTCGACCACCCGGTCCAGACGAACACGCACGAGCCCGTCTGCGTCCTCGAGCTCAAGTTCGAGCGCAGGCCGCCCGCGTGGATGGTGGCGCTCGTGCGGCGCCTCGAGCTCGTCCGGCGCTCGTTCTCCAAGTACTGCTACAGCGTCAACGCACAGCTGATGCTGCCCGACGCGCGCTCGGCCCGGATCGAGGGAGGGCCGCGACTATGACGGAGTGGCTGTCGATGCTCTCGCACGGCGAGGCCGTCGAGTGGCGCAGGGCGCTCATCTCCCTCCTCGTCGCCTTCGGGCTCACGCAGGGCATCGCCGGCGTCTACATGCTCACGTTCCGCGGCCTCTCGTACTCGCGGACCGTCGTCCAGAGCATGGCGCTCGGCAGCATCATCACGTGCACGCTGATGCTCGCCGTCGGCAACAACATCGCCGCCGGCATCGGGATCGCGGGCGGCGTCACCGCCATCCGGTTCCGCACCACGATGCGCGATCCGCGCGACGTCGTGTTCGTCTTCGCCTCGCTCGCCATCGGCATGGCGAGCGGCGCGCAGGCCTACGGCGCGGCGATCGCGGGGGCGGCGATGTTCGCGGGCGCGACGCTCATGCTCCACGTCACCGGCTACGGGTCGCGCCGGCAGCCCGACGGGCTGCTCCGGTTCGTCGCGCCGGCCGGACAGCCCGGCGCGGAGCTCGCCGGCGCGATCGCGGGCATCCTCCGCGAGCACTGCGGCTCCTTCTCGCTCGTCACCCTGCGCGAGGCGGCGCAGGGCACCGTCATGGAGCACGCTTACCAGATCAGCGTGCGCCACCCGGAGCTCCGGGCGCGCCTCGTGACGAGCCTTCAAGCGCTCCCCGGAGTGGAGGACGTGAGTCTGATGCTCCAGGAGCCGACGCTGGACCTCTAGCCATGCATCTCTGGCGAATCCGATCCGCGCTCTCCTCCGCGACCCCCGCGCTCACGATGCTGGGCACGCTCGGCCTCGCGGCGTGGCTGAGCCGCTCCTCGAGCCCGAGCGACGGCATCCTCGCCTTCGCGCAAGCCGACACCGAGATGGTGGCCACGGTCGAGGTCGGGCGGGTGGCCTCGATCGAGGTCGACGTCGGCGACGTGGTGGCGCCGGGTCAGGTGCTCGTCGCGCTCGACAGCGGCGCGATCGACGCGGAGCTCGCGGTGGCGCGCGCCGAGGAGGCGCGCCTCCGGGCGATGATCCCCGCGGAGCACGCGCGGATCGATCAGGAGCTCGAGGCGAGCGTCGAGCAGCTGAAGCTCGAGCTCGCGCGCGAGCTCGAGGAGCAGCGCCGCGCGCGCGCCGAGGGCGAGGTGCTCGCCAGCGAGGTCTCCCGGGTGAAGCAGCTCATCGAGGACAAGCAGGCGAGCCACGACGCCCTGGGCTCGCTCGACGTGCAGCGCGCGGGCATCGAGGCGATCGCGACCGAGAAGCCCCGCACCATCCAGCTCCTGCGGGCGCAGATCGCGGCGGCCGAGGAGCGCCGGAAGAGGCTCCTCCAGCAGGCGGGCCCGGAGACGGCGAAGATCGAGGCGGACCTCGCGGTGACGCGGCGGGAGATCGAGCAGCTCGAGGCGCAGCGCGCCCAGCACACGCTGCGCGCGGCGCACGGCGGGCGCGTGTCCGCGGTGCGCAAGCGGCCGGGCGACGTCGCCGTGGCGGGCGACCCGATCGTCGAGATCGCCAGCGCGCCCGGGCGGGTCATCGCCTGCGTCCCGGAGCGCGCGGCGCTCCACGTCGAGGCGGGCGACGCCGCGACGATCTGGGCGCGCGGCCAGGACGGCGCGCCGCTCACCGGCCGGGCCGTCACGGTCGGGCCGGTGGTGGGCCAGCTGCCGCTCCGCTGCTGGACGGACCTGAACGTGCCGGTGTGGGGCCGCGAGGTCACGATCGCGCTGGATCACCCGGTCGAGCTGCTCGCCGGCCAGGCGTTCGACGTCGCCTTCACGCGCGGGGCGTCCCCGCCCCCCGCGCCGCCGGCCCCCGGCGCGCCGGTCGTCGCCGCGGCGCAGGGCGCGCCCGCGGCGGCGCCGCCGGCCGGGGCCGCCGACGCGATCCGCATGACGGTGCCGGCGGCGCTGCGGCAGCGGTCGCGCTTCGAGCCGTCCGGCATCCTGCCCCGGCCCGCGGAGGGGCGGTACCTCCTCGTCAGCGACGACACGGGCCACAAGGACGCGGAGGACGAGGGCGTGCCCTGGCTGTTCGCGATGTCGGCGGCCGGCGCCGTCGATCCGGAGCCGGTGCCGGTGCTCGGCGTCAAGGAGCTCGCGGACATCGAGTCGATCACCGCCGGCGACGGGGGCGACGTGTACCTGCTCTCGTCGCAGGGCTACAGCGCGAAGGGCAAGCGCAAGAAGGCGCGCACCGCGCTGCTCCGGCTGAAGCAGGATGGCCGCGGCTTCCGCGTCGACGCCGAGGCCTACCTCGCGGAGCTGCTCGACGCGGCGGGCCCCGCGGCCCTCGCGGAGCTCGGGCTCCCGGGCGGCACGCGCCCGCTCGAGATCGAGGGCATGGCCTACCGGGACGGCGCGCTCTACTTCGGGCTGAAGTCGCCGCTCGACGCCGAGGGCAACGCGCTCATCTGGAGGCTCGGCGCGCCCCGCGCGCTCCTCGAGGGGCGGCGGCTCGAGGGCGCCGGCCTCTCGCTGTGGGCGCGCGCGCGCGTCGACGTCGAGCTCAACGGCGCGCCCACGCCGGGGGGGATCTCCGATCTGTGCTTCCTCCCGGACGGCTCGCTGGCGATCGCCTCGACCCCGTCCACCGCCGACGGCGCCGCGGGGTCGCTCTTCCACGTGCTGCGCCCCGAGGGCGGCGTCCTCTCGCCGAGCCTCGTGCGGCGCTTTCCCGGCCAGAAGCCGGAGGGCATCTCGCTCGCGCTGTCCCCCGGCAAGCTGATCGTCGTGTTCGACGCCGGCGCCGAGGCGCCCTCCTTCCTCGAGCTGCCGTGGCAGGGCTGAGCCCGCGCCGCGGCGCCGCCGTCGCCCCGAGGGCTCTCCACGGAATCCGTCAGGCATGAAGATCGCTGAGGTTTTCTCCGTTCGTCGCCGCCGCTCCTCCTCCGCCGCCTCCGCCTTCCCGCGCGCGAGGTCGCCGGTCTGGCCGTCGATCGCGTGCCTCTCGCTCGCGGCGTGCGCGGCGCCCGCGCAGCTCGAGGGGTCGGAGCGCGCGATCGCGCTCTACCGCGAGGCGCGCGCCGCAGAGGCGCAGGCAGAGCCGCGCGGGGGCGCGGGCCTCGGGGCGGGGCGCCGCGCCGCGCCGCGCGAGCTCACCGCGGACGAGGCGGTGGCCATGGCCAAGGAGCGGAGCGCGATGCTCGCGATGATGCGCGCGCGCGAGGACAAGGCCCGGGCGAGCGTCGACGCCGAGGCGGCGGGCACGTACCGGAACCCGGAGATCCGCGTCTCGCAGCTCCGGCTCGATCAGGTGCTCGATCACGAGCCGCGCCTCGCGGCCGGGCTCCGCATCCGCCCGCCCCGGCCCGGCGAGGCCGGGGCGGCCGCGGACGTCGCGCGCGCGGAGGTGGACGTCGCGCGCGCGGAGACCCGCGTCTCCGAGCTCGAGCTCGAGGCCGAGGTCCGCTGGCTGTTCGACGACGTGCTGCTGCTCGACGCCGAGATCGAGGCGCTCGAGGCGGTCGCCGCGACGCGCCGCCGCCTCGCGGACCAGGAGCGGGCCCGGGTCGGCGCGGCGCAGGGGACCGCGGTCGACGAGGCGATGGCGGCGCTGTCGGCCGCGGTGGCCGAGGAGGACGGCGCCGCGCCGCGCGCGCGCCGCGAGGTCGCGCGCGCGGCGCTGCTCGAGCGCGTCGGGGTCGACCCCGCCGCGCCGGTGCGCCTCGTGGGCGAGCCGGTCGCGTCCGCGCCGCTCGTCGCCCTCGCGTCCGAGGAGGCGCTGATCGAGGCCGCGCTGAGGAACCGCCCGGAGATCGCGCTCGCGGCCGCCGAGATCGACGGCGCCGGCGCGGAGGGCGCGCTGGCGCGCGCGACGCGCTGGCCGTGGCTCTCGTTCATCGAGTTCGGCTACGAGTTCTCGCCGGCCACGCGCGACCCGCTGGGCTGGACCCTCGAGGCCGGGCTCGAGCTGCCGCTCTTCGACACGCGCTCGAGCGAGATCGCCGCCGCGGACGCCGGCGCGATCGCGGCGCAGCGCACGCTCGCCGCCGAGGTCCAGCGGGTCGCGCGCGAGGTGCGCGATCGGCTCCGGGAGGCGCGCGCGGCCGGGGCGCTCGTCGAGGAGTTCCGGGCGCGCGCGCTCCCGGCCGTCGAGCGCGCCGGGATCGAGGTCGCGCGCGCCCTCGAGAGCCGCCAGATCGACGCGGTGCGCGCGCTCAGCCTGGAGGAGCGGCGCGCCGCCGCGCAGGTCAAGCTCCTGAAGCTCGTGCGCGAGTACCGGACGGCGCTCGCCGAGCTGCGCGTCGTCGTCGGCGGCCCTCTCGACGGGCGCGCGCCGGCGGCCCGGCGCTGAGCCCAGGGCCCCGGCCTTCCTGTTCAGAGGGCCGCGCGCACCGCCGCCGCGCGGCGCGTCACGGCCAGGGGTTCGACGTGAAGCTCGCGGAGACGCCCCGGCTGTCCGTGGCCGTGAAGACGACCCGCGTGCCCGCGGGGACCTCCTTGCTGATGGCGTACTCGCCCTCGCCCCAGGACTGGGGCTCGAGCCTGTGCGTGGTGCTGTTCACGCGCGCCGTGACGCCGGTGATGCGGTACCCCGGCTCGACGACCTTCACCTGGATCCACCACCGGTTGACGTTCGGGGACACGGTGAACTGGAACCCCGAGGTCGTGGTGCCGCCGCCGGAGCCGCCCCCGCCGCCTGAGCCGCCGCTGCCGCCCGAGCCGCCGGTCCCGCTGCTGCTGCTGCTGCTCGTGCTGCTGCTGCTTCCGCTGCCCGATCCGCCGGTGCCTTCCAGCATCCTCGCCTTGACCCACTTGCCCGACTGGGTGAGCTCCGAGTCCGGCCAGTTGCCGGTGGTCCTGGCGCCGGGGGTGAGCGCCGAGGCCGTCTCGTTCTTGTCGAACAGCGACCAGTTGGCCCAGCTGATCTTGTTGGCGTTCAGGAAGTTGATCCAGGTCTGGGACTCGTTGAGGTTGAGCCCGGTGTTCCCGGAGGCGTCGCAGGTGCCGAACTCGGTCACGAACAGGGCGAGGCCCCTGTCCATGGCCGTCCTCGCCTTGGCGCGCAGGCTCTCCTTGTGCGTGTCGGCGTAGAAGTGCAGCGTGTAAGCGATGTTGGAGAACCCGGTGATCGGGTCGTTCGCGGCGATGTCCACGTCCTGCGACCAGGTCGGCGTGCCGACGATGATCACGTTGTTCGAGCCCGCGCTGCGGATCGTGTTGATCACCTCGATCGCGTAGGGCTTGATCGTGCTCCAGGGCTCGTTGTCCGGCTCGTTGTAGATCTCGAACAGGACGTTGGGCTGGTTCCCGTAGGTCTGCGCCATCTCCCGGAAGAAGGCCTTGGCCTGCTCCTTGTGGTCCTGGGCGCTGTGATCGTGCCAGTCGATGATCACGTAGATGCCCCGGGCGATCGCCGCGTCGACGACGGTCTTCACCCGGTTCTTCTCGGCCGTCGGGTTCGTGAGGTACCCGCCCGACTCGACGCCCATCGCGGCGCGAACCACGGTCGCCCCCCAACTGTCGGCGATCGAGTTGACGACGCTCGCGTTGTAGAACGAGCCGCCCCACTGGCTCCAGAACAGGCTCATGCCCCGCAGCTGGACCGGCGCGTTGTTCTGGTTCCGGAGCTCCTTGCCCACGATCTGGAGCCTGCCGTGCACGTCCACCGGCCTCGTGGAGGCCGCATACGACTGCTCGTCCGTGAGCTCGCCCTCGATCGCCTCTCCTTCGCCCGTGTCCGACGGCGCCACGCAGCCCGCGAGCGCGGCCGCTTGCACCGCCGCGAAGCACAGCCCGAGCCGGAGGCCCGAGCCCGTCAGCATCCCCCAAAGCGCGCTCTTCATCATCCCGTCCTCCCGGAGAGCCAGGGGCACGCGGCGCGCCGGAGCAAGAGATCACCTCGCGAGCCGCTCTCCCGATCTCGCCGCGGCGCAAGGGGGCCGACAGCCTGGGTCCAGGCGCGAGCCGGCGCAGCGCGAAGAGAGGTGACGAGCGTCGCGGGGTCGGAGCGTGAGACGCCGACGCGCGATCGGTTCCTGGCTAAGTAACGTTGATAACGCCCGCTGCCCCGGAGACGACCCCCGGGCGCGGGAAACGAAGCATGAGCAGTCTATTAGCACATTCCCGTCGCACCTTGAAAGATCAATTTCCGGAGGGGCCGATATGCAACAGCGGTGAACCTTTCTACATCGCAGCGTCACGCTGTCGGGACGTCACGTTGCCGAGTCGGGGATTCCCGCACTGCGTCACGACGTGGTGATGGCCCACACCGTAGGAAGGCGTGGTAATGGCCCGCACCGCCTCACGTGCGATGACGGGCCGGCGCTCCGCTCCTTGCCTTGCCGCGCGCGGCTGCGCTTGCTCCGCGGCAGCGATTTGCACCTCGCTTGAGCGAGCCCCCGCGCAGTTGAGCGGCGCCTCGCGCAACGGCGCCGCTCGGGGCGGCGCGGCGCCGCGAAAAGCCGGCTGCATCGCGCTGGTATGCCCGTTGCTCTTGCGACCCCCCGTGCAAGGCGGACGGGGGTGCTCCTGGGTGACAGGGCAGCTCCGTCGTCAGGTCGTGCGACCGCGGACGGCCGCAATGGCAGGATGGGAGAGAGAGATGATCACGAATCTGAACAATGGGTCGCTCCGTCGTGGGTTCCGTTCTCTTCTGGCGTTGCTCCTCGCGGCGGCGGCGCCCGCGTGCGCCGCGGCGCCCGTGGAGGAGCCCATGGCCGAGAGCATCGATGCGAGCGACGATGCGCTGCGGTCGGGCGACGCCTCCGGCTGGGCCTTCTTCGACGGGACTCGGCTGCTCTCGGCGAGGTCGTTCAACTCGGCGGGCGGCGCGAACCACGTCGCGCTCTCGGCGGTCGGGGTGTATACGGTCACGTTCGACGACCTGGGCGGCAGCGGCGGCAACGTCCAGGTGAACTCGACGGGCGGAGAGGGTCAGCGGTGCAAGGTGGCCTCGTGGCAGACCGTCGACACGGCGCTCAAGGTCCACATCCGCTGCCACACGGCGGCCGGCGCGCCGACGAGCTCTCCGTTCGTCGTCTCCTATGCCCGCCTCGCGGGCGGCACCGCGGTCTCGAGCGCGGGCGCTTATCTCTTGATGAACCGGCCGACGGGCGGCGCGCTCTCCAGCGAGCACCAGTGGGGCGCGCCGGCGTCCGTCACGCGGACGAGCGCGGGCCGCTACACCATCACGCTCGCCGGCAACGGAGCGGCCAAGAGCTCCGTGCTCGTGACGGCGGTCGGCAGCGGCCCCGAGTACTGCAAGCCGCTCACCTGGGTGAGCCCGTTCGGGAGCACGAACATCGATGTGCTCTGCTTCGGCCAGGGCGGCGCGCCGGCGGACACGAGCTTCTCGCTCCGGTACCTCCGCGAGCCGCGCGAGGCCCCGTACGAGAGCGGCGGCTACGTGGTGGCGAACGAGCCGACGACGGCGGACTACGCGCCCGCGAACCAGTACCACCTCATCACGTCCGAGTGCAACGACAGGAGCGAGACCGTCGCCGTGCACCGGATCTCGCCCGGGCGCTACCAGATCACGTATCCGGAGATGGGTGGCCTCGCGGGGGTCGCCCGCGGCGCGGCCCTCGCCACCGCGGTCGGGGCGGGCTCGGACTACTGCAACGTGGTCGGCTGGGAGCACCCCTCCGCGGATCCGGACGCGATCCGCGTCGGCGTCCGGTGCTTCAACGCGAGCGGGCTCCTCGTGGACGCGCGGTTCTCGCAGGCGTACTTCTCCGAGCTCTACCACATCTGCTGAGCGCCCCGCCGGCGCGCGCGGCGCTCCCCGCCGCGCGCGCCGGCGTTCGCGGCGCTCGTGTCGAGCGTCGCGGCGACCGTGTGCGAACCCCCGCCGAACGCGGACCTCGCGCTCGGCGGCGGTCGCCGCGCGCCAAATTTAGGATTGACGCCGGCCATGTTAGCGTTCACATTCGCCGCTTCGGAGCTTCTTTCGCCTTGCCGTGGATAGGGCGTCATGAAGTCCCCCGTCCGCGCCACGCCTGGTTCGTATCCCGTGGCTTGGATATCAACGAGGAGAGCGCCCATGTCGTCCAGCGTTGGCTCTGTGAGCTCCGATCGCGTTCACCATCGCTCGCGTTGGCGGCCACCGGTCTGGGGCGGCCTGGGCCTCTGCGCCGCTCTCAGCCTCGGCTGTAGCGACAACGGCCACGCTGACGGACCGGCCGCCGGAGAAACCTCCTCGAGCGGCTCCGGCGGCGGCGCGGCTTCCGGTAGCACGAGCAGCGGCGATGCCGCTGGCAGCGGCGGGGCGACCGGGGGCACGGGTGGAGCGAGCTCGGTTGGAACGGGCGGCGCGGGCGGCGCCGGCGCTGCCGGGGCCGGCGGCGCCGGAGGTACGGATGGGGGCGACGTGATGAGGTCCGCAGGGTGCGGCAAGACGCGCACGCTCCAGAACGGCGCTGGCACCGTGCAGAGCGGCGGGAAGAGCCGCAAGTACACCCTGCACGCCCCCGACGATTACGACAGCGACCACCCCTACCGGCTGATTCTCTCCTTCCACGGGGCCACGGGCAACAGCGGCCAGGTTGCGCCCTCGTACTTCGGGCTCTGGTCGCTCTCCGAAGGGAGCACCATCTTCATCGCGCCCGACGCTGTCGGCGGGTTCTGGTCAGCCGACGACGATGTGACCTTCGTCGACGACATCCTCAAGCAGGTCACCGACGATCTCTGCATCGACACCTCGCGCATCGAGCTCGAGGGCTTCAGCCAGGGCGGCGCCATGGCGTGGACGCTGGCCTGCGCGCGCCCGAACGTCTTCCGCGCCGCCGTTGTCCACTCCGGCGGCGGCCTCGCCCGTCCCGCTAGCTGTCAGCCGATCGCCTTCATGTCTTCGCTCGGTCAGCAGGAGAGCGGCGGCGCCGGACAAACCTCCAACAGCGATTTCTTCGCCAAGCAGAATGGATGCACGGTGGAGAGCTTGGCCAAGGCGCCGAGAGGCGGGCACGCCTGCTCTGACTACGAGGGCTGCTCCGCGGGCCATCCCACCCGCTGGTGCGATTACGACGGCGGTCATACTCCGTCGCCGAACGACGCCGGGCAGAACACGTCGTGGATGCCCCAGGAAGTCTGGAACTTCTTGAGTCAGTTCTAAAGCGGTCTTCAACCGAATCTGGTACGGGCCGAGTCCACGCCCGAGGCATGGCGGTATCGGCTTGCGTACCAGGTTGGCGTTGTGTAGCATTTCCGCCCGATGAACCGATTCAAGATTCATGTCCTCGGGCTCGCATCGCTCTCGTTGGCGCTGCTCGCCGCGCCGCCTGCGCGCGGGGCATCGCTACAAAAGGTCGACCAGGGCGAATGGGGGGTGGACGGCCTCCCCAGCTACGTCAACATGTACATTTACGTACCTGACGAGCTGGCGACCAAGCCTCCCATCGTCGTCGCTCCCCATCATTGCCAGGGAAATGGCCGGGGGACGTTCAGCGAGATGTCGAGCCTGGTTTCCATCGCGAACACCAGCGGCTTCATCATGATCTTCCCGGAGGCCACGGGGCAGAACTGCTGGGACGCGGGCTCGACGAGATCGCTCAAGCACGACGGCGGCGGCGACACGGGCGCCATCGTCCAGATGGTGAAATACACCCTCGCGAAGTACAGCGCCGATCCGGGCCGCGTGTACGCGGTCGGCGGGTCGTCGGGCGGCATCATGACCGAGGCGCTGCTCGGCGTGTACCCCGACGTGTTCATGGCCGGCGTGTCGCTCATGGGCGTCCCGTGCGGCTGCTGGGCCGAGGGCTACAACGACGTCACCGGAACGGGGAGCACTGCCCAGTGGAGCGGGCCCTGCGGGAGCGGCAGCGTCACGAAGACCGGGCAGGCGTGGGGAGACCTCGTTCGTTCGTACTATCCCGGCTACACCGGCCATCGCCCGCGCCTGCAGCACTGGCATGGCACCGACGACACGATCCTCAGCTACAAGAACATGGCTGAAGACGTCAAAGAGTGGACGAACGTCTTGGGTCTGAGCGAGACCCCGGATGGGACCGACACGCCGAGGACTGGAACCACGCGCCAGTTCTGGAAGAGCGATTGCGGCTACACGGTCTACGAGGCCTTTTCGATGGCCGGCGTCGGGCACTCCGTGCCGTTCGACGGACCCGCCGTCGCCGCCTATTTCGGCCTCGACAGGGCCGGTGGTCAGGATCCAGAGACGGCGGCTTGCCCCGGTGCTGTTCCCGGTGGCGACGACACCGGAGGCGCGGGTGGCGCGGGCGGCACCGGAGGCGCTGGCGGCGCGGCCGGCGCCGGGGGCGCGGCCGGCGCTGGAGGCGCGGCCGGCACCGGAGGCGCGGGCGGGGCCATGGAAACTGGCGCTGGCGGCAGCGTGGGCAGCGGCGGCGCGATCGGCACCGGGTCCGGGGGAGCAGGCGGACAAGACGCCAGCGCTGGATCGGGCGACTCGACGGGAGAAGAGAGCTCGAGCTCCGGCTGCAGCTGCGCCGTGGGCGACGACGCGCGAGGCTCTGGCACCCAGGCGGGGCTCCTCCTCGCCGCGCTGGGATTGCTGCTCGGTCGCGCGAAGCGCCGCCCGCGCTGAGCCCTCGTTCAGCGAGGGTGCGAGAGAGCCGCTGTGAAGTAGAGGCGATCCAGGTTTCTCCCGGCCCTGCCTCATCATCCCGGAAACCGAGACGGGATTTCTGACGCGCGCGACTCGACACCGGACCGTCCGCCGGGCTGCGCCGCCTCCTTCCTACCGCGACATCAAACAAATCTCATCTCACCGCAGTCCGCGACATGCGCGCGCTCCCGGGCGCGCGAGCAGCGCCGGGACAGCCTCGCCTGGCGCGAGATCGCTCTCGCGCCGCGCACGGCTCGCGCAATGCATGAACGAGCACGATCCCTCGCTGGATTTCGCTCGCCCGTCCCGAGCTGCGCGAATACGATGGGGGCGGGACTTTTGTATGATAGATAACAATCAGAACCTCACGGAGATCGAACGCGAGAACGCGGCGCTGCGCCGGCGTGTGGCCGAGCTGGAGGGAGCTCAGGCGAAGCTGGAAGCGCTCTGCTCGGTGAGCACGGCGTTCATCGCCTTCTTCGATCGGAACGGCGTGGTTCTGGAGATGTTTCCGACGCTCGTCATCCCTGCCGAGATGGCCAGGCACGCGCGAGGTAGACACCTCACCAGCGTGGTGCGAGACGACTACATCGAGCGCTGCGCCGAGGTCATCCGGGAGTCGCTCGCGAAGCAAACGGTCCTGAGCATCGAATATCCCATCACGCTTCGCGATCGCCAGCTGTGGATCCAGGCCGCCTGCAAGCCGTTCACCGAGGACAGCGTCCTCTGGGTCGGGCGCGACGTCACGGCGCAACGACACCTCGCGTCCGCCCAGGCGGAGCTGCGCGACTTCCAGGCGCTCGTCGACAGCGCGCCGGACGGCGTGTGCATGGCCTCGGAGGAGGGCGCGATCTTCTATGCCAACCAGGCCTTCGGGGCCATGACGGGCCACGGCGACGGCACGCTCGGCATGCGCCTCTCCGACCTGTACGTGGAGGAGCAGGACCCGCTCTCCGGCATCGTGGGCATCGTGCAGCGGTGCTTCGAGCGCGGGTCGTGGCAAGGCACCCTCGGCCTCGCCCAGCGCGACGGAGGCACCCTCCCGTGCCAGGTCTCCATGGTCGCGCTCGCCGGCGAGGCCGGGCGGCCCCCGGCGCTCGCCACCATCGCGCGCGACCTGACCCCGCTGCGCGAGGCCGAGCTCGAGCGGCTCGCCCTCCAGGAGCAGGTCATCCAGGCGCAGCAGGCCACGCTGCGCGAGCTGTCCACGCCCCTCGTCCCGCTGGCCGAGGGCGTCGTCGCCATGCCCCTCATCGGCGCCCTCGACAGCGCCCGCGCCCAGCAGGCCATGGAGAAGCTCCTGGACGGCATCGTCCAGCACCAGTTCCACACGGCCATCCTCGACGTCACCGGCGTCAAGGACGTCGACGCGGAGTCCGCCGACGCCCTGCTGCGCATCGCGCGCGCCGCGCGCCTGCTCGGCGCCAAGCTCGTGCTCACCGGCATCGGCCCGGACACGGCCCAGACGCTCGTGGATCTCGACGTCGACCTCGAGAGCATCACCACCCACAGCACCCTGCAGAGCGGCATCGCCCACGCCCTCGCCCCGCGTCCGGCCCGCCGCGCTGCGCGCGCGCAGCGCCGGGCATCGCCCTGACGGCGCCCCGCGCCAGCGCTCTGCAGCTCCATTTCAGCGCGCCGGTGCGCGCGAGCTCAGCCTTCCGAGCGAACGAGCCAGTACCAGTGAGAGGAGAGCAGGCGCCGCCGGCTCGTCCGCGCGTCTTTCAGCCGGAGCTGAGGCGCGAACACGCGCTCCACCGCCGCGGGCGACAGCGCGAGGCCGCTCGGCGAGCGGTCCAGCGCCCAGATCAGGTGCGTACCGCCCGGCCGGAGGAGCCGCGCCACCTCCGCCACGTAGGCGCGCTGCCCGGCGCCGTCGAGGCAGTGAAAGCAGCCCACGTCGTAGGACACGTCGAACGGTCCGGTCAGCATGTCCAGGTGCGTCACGTCGCCGACCAGGAGCTCCGGACGCACCTCATCCTTCGCCACCCTCTCCCTCGCCCTGGCGACGGCCACCGGCGAGAAGTCGACGCCCGTCGCCCTCACCCCGCGCTGCGCCATGTACCGCGCGAGCCGCCCCAACCCGCACCCGAGCTCGAGCGACGTCCGCGGCCGCTCGGAGCGAACGAGCGCCTCCAGCTCGCCCGGAATGCGGATGTCGCCCCACCACGTGACAGGCGCCTGGTAGGCACGGTCGAACGTTGCGCTGGTCGTCGGTGCACCCATCGGATACCTCCTCGAGCGCGCATCGCGCTCGGTCTCCACCCAACATAGATAGCATGCTATGAATGTCAAGGCGAAGGCCCCCTGGGAGCCGCAGGCCACCCCGACTTTCTGGATCAACCACGCGTCGCGCCTGCTGATGCGCCACTTCGAGCGGCGGCTGCGCCCGCTCGACTTCGGCATGGCCTACATGCCGGTGGCCGTGGCGCTCGAGGAGAACGGCGCGCTCTTGCAGCGAGAGCTCGCCGAGCGCGCCCACGTCGAACAGCCGACGATGGCCGCCCTCCTCGGCCGCATGGAGCGTGACGGCCTGGTCAAGCGCACGCCGCACCCGGGCGACAAGCGCGCTTTCCACATCTCGCTGTCGGCGAAGGCCGAGGCGCGCCTGCCGCTCGCCAAGGAAGCGCTGCGCGAGGTGGCCGAGCGGGCGCTGCAGGGCTTCACCGACCGAGAGCGCGCGACCTTCCTGGCGATGCTCCGGCGCGTGGTGGACAACCTCACCGGGCTCGGTGACGACGAGGACGGCGCCGAAGCCTAGAGCGACAAACGGGTTGAAACCGCTCGAAAGAGCAGAAATTCGAACCGCCAAGCCGCCAAGATCTCGTTATCTTCTTGGCGTTCTTTGAGTCCTTGGCGGTTCATTTCTCCGTCGATCAGCGTGATCGGTGTCCCCGGGGATCGGTCGATTGGCACCACCTCGTGCCATGTCCTGCCGCAAACATCGCGCTCGTGCGCTCGTCCGCTCAGTCCGCGGCGAAGCAGTAGACGCGGCCGTTCCCGCCCCCCGGAGCGGTGTCGGCGCAGCTGCCGCTCGCGTGGACCGAGTTCCACGGCCGGTACATGTCGGCGTTGCTTCCGCTGGGGCCGAGCCCGTCGGAGTGCCCGACCGTGGCGGTCTGGCTCGCGTCCTCGGAGGTCCAGTCCGCGCAGGTCTGGCCGGCCTTCAGGGTGCCGTCCCGGTTCGTGCCGGTGAGGATGTCGTGCTGGTTCGGCGTCGGGGAGCCCTCCCACTGGCCTGGCACCATCTCGCCCTTCTCGTCGAGGAACACAGTGTGATCGCCGAACCGCGCGTGCAGCTCCTCGATGTTCGCGGCCACCATCACGAGCTCTGCGTTGTACCAGGGGCCGGCGCCGATCCGGTCCTTGGCGTGCACCGGCTGATCGCCCGGGCCCTTCTCGACGCTGAGGTAGGCGCGCCAGGTCTTCGCTCCGGCGCCGACCGCGGCGGCCAGGTCCTGGCACCGCTTGTCGGCGCCGGCGAGCCCGCCCAGGTTCGCGGTCGGGCTCCCGGTGCTCGACACGAAGAAGCTGAGCGACGGCCCGCCGCTGCCGCCGCTGCCGCCCGTCCCGCCGCCTTCGCCCGCGCCGCCGCTGCCGCCCTCGCCGCTGCCGCCCGTGCCGCCGCCGCTGCCGCCCGTGCCGCCGCTGCTGCTGCTGCTGGCGCCGCTGCTGCTGCTGGCGGCGGCGCTCGCGCTGCTGCTGGTGCTGCTGGAACCGCCGTTGTCCTCGTCGCCGCAGCCGGCGATGGCGAGCGAGACGCCGAGGCCGAGGAATATGCCGACCTTGCAAAGATTCTCTGAACGTGATCGCTTCATGGAAGACTCCCGAACAAGATGCCGCGCGTGGGCGCGCAGGATAGCCTACATGGGGCGGATCGAGGTCGGGAGACTGCTGTCCTGGATGCCTTTCGCGACGGGACCGGCGAGCGGCTCGGCCCCTCCGGGGGACCGGGGCTGCTCGACACGATCGACGAAGAGGCGACAGAGAGGCGACGATGAGGCGGCCTACCCTCGTCGAGACCAGATCCGGTCGAGGAACGCGCGCACGTCGTGCGGGAGCTTGCGGTGAAACGCCTCGCGATCGAACCCGGCGGGATCGCTGGCGGGCAGGAAGCCCGGGGTTCTCATCTGGGGAGGGAACGGGCTCAAGAAGGAATGATGGCCTGCGTTCTCGACGATCTCGAAGGTGACCTGAGCCCGGTCGGGGACGAGGTCGAGCACGAGCTGCCCTTGCCATCTCGGCGTCATGCGATCGTGCTCCGCGACGAGCAAGAGGATGGGCGCCGTGACGTCCTGCAAGGCGTCGTTGAGGCCGAACCAGCCGGTCGCGGGGGCCATCAGGACCAGCGCCTTCACGCGCGGGTCCTTCGTGACCTCGATCGTCTGCCCGTATCCCGCGAAGGGCTGCCCGCCCGCGACGGCGAGCGCGGTATAGCCCCCCATCGAGTGCCCGATGATCGCCACGCCGTCATCCCCCAGGCGCGGTCCGAGCTCCGCATCGGAGGCGACGGCATCGATCGCGAGGCGAACGTGCCGAGGTCGATCGCGGAGGTTCTCGAGCGTCTCGGAACTCGACCGATCGTTGCGGTTGTCCCCCGGGTGCTCCGGCATCGCGACGACGTATCCGCTCTGCGCGAGGTGGGACGCGAGCGTGCGATACACGAGCGGCGAGCTGCCGCCGCCGTGCGAGAGGACCACGAGCGGCAGCGGGCTGCCGTCGACGGGCGCGTTCGGCGCGACCTCGAGCGAATAAGGCCCCATCGCCACGATCTCGGCGGGGACGCGCGTCGGGTACATCAGCAGGACCGGGAACGAGAGGTCCTTCGCCTCGTCGCGCACGACGAGGCTTCGGCTGCCCACGAATCGACTCATGCGGGGTTCTCCTGCGGAGCTCTGGAGGACGGGAGAGGGTCTGGAGGTGATCGTCTACTGGAGAGGGAGGAAGATGTCGGTGACGCCCTCGTGATCGGGCACCTCCGGGAAGAAGCGCACGCGCTGCAGGAAGAGCGGGTAATCCCGCGGCTCCTCGCCGCTCGCCGGGAGCCAGGCCGCGTAGAGGTGCCTCACGGCGTGGAAGAGCGTGTCATCGCCCCCGATGTGCCGCAGGACGGCGCACCGGCCGCCGGGGATCGTCTTCGCGACGACGCCGAGCAGGTTCTCTGGCACGGGGCGGCCGGTCGCCGCGCAGAGGTCGAGGCGGAAGGCCTCCGGCGGGGTCTCGGCAGGGTCGTCGTAGAGGACGTTGAAGGTCGCGCTGCTCCGCGGCGGCAGCCGGTTCTCCTTGCGCCACCCGATGAAGCGCCGCACCGATTCGAGGACCCGCTTCGGGTCGCCCCGGTGCTCGAGGGCGGCGACGCGGGTCTCCTCGAACCGCGCGATCGTCACGTCTCCGGCGCGATCCTGCGGGCGGAGGGGCAGGGTCCTCGCCTCGCTCAGGCGCTCGTGCATCGCGTGCCACGGGTCCCACCGGGGCTGTTCCCGGAACTCGGACGGGGTCTGGCCGAACGCCTTCTTGAAGGCGCGGCAGAACGCTTCGAGGCTCTCGTACCCGCTCGCCAGCGCGATGTCGGTGACGCGGGCCTGATCCCGGAGGGCGAGCCGCTGCGACGCGCGCCGCAGGCGGAGGAGCTTCACGTACTCGTGGACGCCGATGCCGAAGAGCTCGGAGAACTGGCGGTGAAAGTGGTATTTCGAGAACGCGGCGACGCCGCTCAGCCGATCGAGCGTCAGGTCCTCGTCCAGGTGCGCGTCGATGTGCTCGAGCACCCTGCGGAACCTGACGAAGCAGGCGTTCTCGGTGGCTTCGGTCAAGGGCGGTGTCCTCCTCGGCGAGCGACAGGATAACGAGGGGGTGCCGGCCGTGCCTGACCGAAGTTGCTGAACTTCAGGGCGCCCCCTCGTGCGGGCTGCCGGTCCAGCGCAGGTCGGCGAGGATGGGGAGGTGGTCCGAGCCGAGGTCCGGGCCGATCCAGGCGCGCTCGGTGGTCCAGCCCGGCCCGGCGAGCACGTGGTCGATGCGGATGCCGAACCAGCGCGTCCGCTTCGTCGCGCCGAACCCCAGCCCGGCGCGGGAGAACGCGTTCTCGAAGCCCGACCAGAAGCGCCGGTAGATGGCGCTGTCGACCGGCATGTTGAGGTCGCCGACGATGACGGCCGGATAGGGCGCCTCGTCGACCCATTGTCGCGCGAGCTCGGACTCCCACGCGCGCAGCGCGATGACGCGGTCGTGCTCCGCGGCCTGCTTCCAGAGGCCGTGCATCAGCGCCTCGATCGCCTCGCGCGGCGTCTCCAGGTGCAGGTTGAAGAGGCTGAAGGTGCGCGCCCCGGTCGCCGCCTGCGCGCCCGGCCGCGGCGCGTCTGGCGCGCCGGGCGCGTCGGGCGCGCCCGCGGCAGCGGCAGCGGTAGCGGTAGCGGCGGCCGGAACGGGAGCGTGGTGCGGAGCGCCGGGGGTCGCGCGATCCGGCAGCGCGATCGCGTAGCGGAGGATGGCGCCGTGCCCGCCGGCGCGCCAGACGTCGTTACGATCTCTCGACTCGGCCTTGAGGACCGGATACCGGCTCACGAGGCACATGCCGCGGTCGACGTGGACGGACCACCCCGGGAAGGCGGCTGTCAGATCGGGCTCGGGAATCGAGCACTCCTGCAGGGCGAGCACGTCGGGCCGGGACTCGGCCACGAAGGCCTTGAGTCGCTCCATGCTCATGGCGCGGCTCCCCGTGTTGAAGGACGCGACGCGCAAGTCCCCGCGGCCCGATCCGCCGGTGAGCGCCCGGAGCGAGAGGCAATACCCGAGGATGGGCCCGACCACGATAGCCGCCGCCAGCGCCGCGGGGATGAGGGCGCGGCGCTGGAGCAAGAGCGCGGCGGGGACGATGATGAGCAGCGGGAGGGCGATGACCTGGCGCGGGCCGAAGAGGAAGAGCGTCGCGGGCCAAAAGCGGTCGCCCAGGATGGGCAGGGCGAGCCAGACCGCGACGACCACGAGGAGGTAGAGCACGGCGGCGGCGAGCACGACGGCCCGGAGACGGCGCCAGCGCCGCGGGGGCGGACGGAGGGCGGCTGGGCCCGAAGGGGCGGAGGGGGATTCCGTGGATGGCGCGCGCTGGGGCATCGAGGTGGTTCCGTGGGTGTGGGTGGACCCTGCCGTCAACGGGCGGAGGCGTCGAGGAGCAGCGCATCGGCGAGGGTCGAAGCGGTCGCGGCCATGGCGCGCCAAGATAGCCCAGACGGATCCGTCATCCCACACCGGGGGCCTCTGAGGCACGTCGGGGCGGAAGATTGTATGATATATTACACAAAACAGCTCCCGACAGGCTCCGGGCTGAATTGATTTTCAACCTGGAGGCTGCCGACAGGCTCCGAGCTGAATTGATTTTCAACCTGGAGGCTGCCGACAGCCTCCGAGCTGAATTGATTTTCAACCTGGAGGCTCGCAACGCGCGCGCAGAAAGCCCTGAGACTACTTCCGAGTGGGCTGCATTCTCTGCGCCGGAAGCGTCTTCTTCCCCGGCGAGGGCTCTCCCCTCGCCGCCTTGTTCGCCGCAGCCCCCTTCTTCGCCGCAGGCCCCTTCTTCGCCACAACCCCCTTCTTCGCCGCAGGCCCCTTCTTCGCCGCAGGCCCCTTCTTCGCCACAACCTTCTCCCCGGCCGCAGCCCCCTTCTTCGCCGCAACCTTCTCCCCGGCCGCAGCCCCCTTCTTCGCCACAACCCCCTTCACAACCCCCTTCTTCGCCGCCCCCCCCTTCTTCCCCTTCCCCTCTCGCTCACTCGCCCTCGACCCCTTCCCCGTCGCCCCCTCCTCCTTCGCCCGCAACGCTCGCTGCGGCGTCACCGCGCGGTAGCTCTCCTCGATCCACTCGAGCAGCATCGCCTCGGGCACGCGGTCCTTCGGACCGAAGCGCGCTGTCACCCACCCGCTCTTGCCGAGGTTGTACCCGGTCGGCGCCGCGAACGGCAGCAGGAGCGCGGCCTCGCCCGACTGCGGCAGCTTCGCGGTCACGACGAGCTTCCCTTCGTGGAGGTTGAGGAAGACGAAGATCTTCCCGCGCACCTTGGCCACGCGATCGCCCCAGGGGAACTCCTCCACCGCCTCGGGATAGGCCAGCGCAGCGTCGCGCAGCCTCGCAAGGATAGGTGAGAGCCGCGCGTCGTTCTTGGTCGTGATCATTCGCCGAGCCTAGGGCGCACGCCGGACCGCGTAAAGCCGGAGACGCGCGCCGCGTCAGACGCTGAGCCGAGAGCCGCCGAGCAGCGCGAGCCCGAAGCGCGTCCCACGCCCCCAAGGACCTCTCGCTTCCCGTGCATGACGCCCCCGACAGCCGCGCGCGTCGAGCTCGGCGCCGATCTCAGCGGCCTTGTCACGCGGTCGACGCTGGAGAGCGGCATCGCCCACGCGCTCAAGGGCTGACTTCCCCGGGGCCATCCGGTAGGGTGCCGCCGCAGGAGCTATCCATGTTTGCGCTCGAGAACCGTGTTCAGGAGTATGCCTGGGGCTCGCGGGAGGCCATCGCGGCGCTGCTCGGACAGGGACCCTCCGACAAGCCGCAGGCCGAGCTCTGGATGGGCGCCCACCCGGCGGCCTCCTCGATCGTCGAGCTCGACGGAGGCCGCGAGCGCCTGATCGACGCCATCCCCAGGCACGCGGACGCCTTCCTGGGCGCGCCGACGCGCGATCGCTTCGGCGCGCGGCTCCCGTTTCTGCTCAAGGTGCTCGCGGCCGACCAGCCGCTGTCGCTGCAGGCGCACCCGGACGAGGCGCAGGCGCGGCGCGGGTTCGACGCGGAGAACGCGGCCGGCGTCCCGGTCGACGCGCCCGAGCGCACCTACCGCGACCCGCACCACAAGCCCGAGCTCATCTGCGCGCTCACCCCGTTCGACGCGCTCTGCGGCTTCCGGCCGGCCGAGGCCCTGGCGGACGCGTTCGCGCTCCTCGCCGGCGGCCCGGGCGACGCGCTCGTCCCGCGCGGCAGCGGGCCCGTCGACGCGGCCGCGGTCGCGCGGCTCGTCGAGGGCCTGCTCGCGCTCGGGCCGGCGGCGCGGCGGGAGGTCGTGTCCGCCGTGGTCGAGGCGTGCCGGGCCCGCGCCGAGGCGGGCGGGCCGCTCGCGCGCGCCGCGGGCTGGGCGCTGCGCCTGCACGAGCTCTACCCGGGCGACGTCGGCGTCGTGATCGCGCTCCTGCTGAACGACGTGCACCTCGAGCCGGGCGAGGCGCTGTACCTGCCGCCGCGCCGGCTGCACGCCTACGTGCAGGGGGTCGGGATCGAGATCATGGCGAGCTCCGACAACGTGCTGCGCGGCGGGCTCACGCCGAAGCACGTCGACGTCGGCGAGCTCCTGCGCGTCCTCGACTTCTCCCCGTGGCGCGTCGAGCCCGTCGCGCCGCGCCGGGCCGGCGCGGAGTCCATCTACGACACCCCGGCACCGGAGTTCCGGCTCTCGCGCATCGAGCTCGACGCCGCGTCATCGTGGCGGACCGACGACCGGCGCGGCCCCGAGATCGTGCTGTGCACCCGGGGACAGGCGTCGCTGGTCGACGCGCGCGGCGCCGCACAGGGCCTCCGCCAGGGCGGCTCGGTCTTCGTCCCGTTCGCCTCGGGGAGCTACGCCATCGAGGGAGAGGGCCAGTTCTTCCGCGCCACCGTCGGCCTCTGAGCCGCGCCGGGGGGCGCCACGCGCCACGCGGAGCACCGCAGAGATCGAGCATCCCCGCGCCCGGACAAGCGGCTCATGACGACGCGGCGCGCTCCCGCGCCGCCGGCCGGGGGCTCGCGCCGTCGGCCGCGGCGGCGCCACCGGCCGCGGCGGCGCCACCGGCCGCGGCGGCGCCGTCGGCCGCGGCGGTCGCCGGCGCTGCGCGCGGGGGCGCCGGCGGGTCCGCCGGGTCGGGGCGGAGCGACCGGGCGGCGGCGCGCCACGTGGCGAGCACGCGCCGCTTCATCACGCGGAGCTCGTGCGCGGCGAGCTCCGCGGCGCGGCGGGCGCTGTCGTTCACCGAGGGCCGCGCCGCCCGGAGCTCGACGAGCGGCCGCGCCGAAAGCGACAGCGCCAGCTTGTACTGGCAGGGGCTGTCCAGAAAATCGTACTCGCGCCGCCCCGCCTCGATCGCGGCGCGGATGGCGTACGCGTGCACCACGATCCCGGGCCGGAGCCCCTTCGGCAGGTCGACCCTGCGCCCGCACTGGTAGAAGTAGATCTTGTTGTTCCAGACGAGGTTGTAGAGCGCCGCGACGGGCTCGCCGCGCGCCGAGAGCCACGCGAGATCGAGGGCGCCGCGCTCGAGCATCGCGGGCATCACCTCGTCGTGGAACGCGCGGAAGCGCGGCGAGGCGAAGACGCCCGCGCGCCCGTCGGCCGACCAGCGCTCGGCGTGCAGGCGGAGCAGGATCTCCCGCGCCCGGGCGAGCTCCGCCCGCGTCGTCGCCCGCTCGAACGTCAGCGCGCCGCCCGCCCACGCCTCGAGGTCGCGCATCGAGCGGCGCACGAGGTAACGGCGCGACGCGGAGAGCGCGCGCAGGTACACCTCCCAGCTGGACGGCAGCGGGATGTAGGGAGAGGCGTCCGTGACCTCGATCCGCGCGTCGATGCCGTGCTGCCGGAGCGCACGCGCGAGCATCACGGGGAGCGCGCCGTCGGTGCGCATGGCCGGCAGGACGAGCTCGTCCCACGCGCCCAGCGCCGCGCCCGTGAGCGCGCCGGCGAGCGCGTGCGCGACGTCGGCCTCGGCGCCCCGCTCGGCGATGACCCCGAGATTGCAGGAGCAGATCTCGTCGGCCGGGTCCTCGCCCGAGGCGAGGAGCTCCAGCCGGCGGAACGGGATGCCGCTGCTGTGCCGGCAGCGGCGCTCGAGCAGCGGCGCGAGGCCGACCAGGCGGGGCCCGTCGAAGAACAGCGCGGCGCGCAGCGCGCGGCCCTGCGCCCCGAACACCCGCCACCAGGCGAGCATCCAGTCCGGCGCGAGCATCGGCTCGTCCATGTCGCTCCGCCTCATCAGATCTTCCCACGCCGCCCGCATCGCGGCGAGCTCGGCGACCTCGGTCACCAGGTGAAACCGCAGCATCTCCCCCTCCGCATCGTTCCCATCGAGCTCCCCTCCCCCTGAGTGATTCGCATGAAGGCGGGAAGGCAGGAAGATCATTGATCTTTTCTTCCCGCCTTCCCGCCTTCATGTTCAAATCCGGCCACCATCCCCCGTGCCCGCCGCGCCGCGCCGCCCCCTCGCGCGGCGCGGCGCGGCGGCATCGCCGCCCCTCAGCGCCATCGCGGCCGCAGCTGGGCGATCGCCCCGCGCGCCGCGCCGAAATGCTTGTCCAGCCACGTCATTCGATATCCCTCCTCGGCGGCGCGTCGCTCGGCGCGCTCGTGATCGTAACGGACCCGGTGAAACCAGATGTCCTGTCGCGACGAGTCGAAGATGGCGAACTCGGCGAGCTTGTCGCGCCTCCGGGCCGCGTCGACCGAGCCGGGGTTGATGAAGAAGCGCCTGCCCCGCGCGCGGTCGAGCGAGACGCGCTCGCAGGCCGACCGCAGCGTCGCGACGCCCGCCTCGACCTCGTAGAGCGCCTGGACGTGGGTGTGCCCGAAGAAGCAGATGCGCCCGCTGGGCTCGCGCTCGCCGAGGAGCCGCGCGTTCTCCTCGATGTGCGCGGGGCTCGTCATGTATTCGCACGTATCGTCGACGCCGCCATGAATGAGGACGATCTCTCCCTCGATGAGGCGCCGCCTGGGCAAGAGGGCGAGCGCCCGCTTGCTGTCCACGGAGAGCGCGGCGCGCGTGCGCCGGAGCGCGAAGGCGGCCTTCGCGCCGCAGCGCTCGACGTCGATCCGCCCGATCGCGACGAGGTCGTGGTTGCCCGCGATCGCGAGGACCGGCGGCCGCCCGAGCAGGCGCACGCACGCGTCCGAGTCGGCGTTGTATCCGACGATGTCCCCGAGGCAGAGCAGGTGCTCGACGCCCCGCTCCGCGAGGAACGCCTGCACGGCCGAGAGGGCCTCGAGGTTACCGTGAACGTCCGCGATGATCCCGTAAAGCATGGCGCGCCACCTTTCGTGTGAGGAATGTGCTGGCCCATCGCGCGAAGGGCCTCGGGTCGTCCCAAGCGAAGGCGTCGTAGACCGTGGGCGCCCCCGCGACCGCGCCGAGCCAGGTCGCGAGGGACGCGCCGCCGCGCTGCTCCCGGAACGCGCGGTAGACGCGGTAGACGTCGAGCCAGCGGTAGCCCGCGGCGGCGCGCGGCGCCTCGGCCGGGCGGCGGCCCTCGACCAGGTAATCGTACGCGACGCGCGGCAGGTTGACGCCCGCCGCGGCGCCCACGTGGTTCCACAGGGTGTACCGGGCGTTGACCTCGAGCGTGTAGAGCGCGCCGCTCCTCGCGTCGCGCACGAGGTCGATCTTGAACGGCCCCTTGAGCCCGAGCTTCCCGGCGACCTCGCGCCCGGCCGCGGCGACGCCGCCGTCGTCCGTGACCTCGACGAGGGCGCTCTCGCCGGCGAAGGCCGGGTAGGTGCGGAGCTTGCGCCCGCAGAACCACGCGAGCAGCTCCCGCCGCTCGTCGGCGAACCCGTGGAACGACACGAGATCGACGACGCCGCCCGGGATGTGCTCCTGGACGATGAGGTCGCGCTTGAAGCGCTCGAAGTGCGGGTGCGCGAGCAGCTCGGCGCGCGTGCCGAAGCAGCGCGCCTTCCCCGCGCCGCCGAGGAGGTCGCGCTGGATCTCGGCCCAGGCGGACTTGCGGCGCGGCTTCACGAGCAGCGGCTCGCGCAGCCGCGCCAGATCGCCGCCGGGCCGCAGCGTGCGCGGCGCGAGGACGCCCTTCGCCTCGCAGAGGCCGTAAAACCCCTCCTTGTCGAGCAGCGACCAGCACACGTCCTCCTCGTTGAGGAGAAAGAGGAAGTGCCGCGCGAGCGCCGCCCGGTGGCGGTAGACGAGCTCGAGCTGCGGGTCCGTGCCGTAGAAGAGCGGGATCTTGCGCCCGAGCGCCCGGTGGAGCCGCTCCCCGAGGCCCAGCAAGACGGCCGCGGACGCGTCCCGGCTCGCCTCGTCGAAGCCGGGAACGACGCAGGCGGCGCTCACGTGGCGCGAGCAGAGGACCGCGTCCGACCGATCCTTCGTCGCCGCGATGACCGGGATTCCAGCCATCCCGAGCGGCCGGACCAGGGTGATGTCCCCCAGCACGAGCGCCGGGGGGCGCTCGGGGGAGAAGCGGATGGCGTCGATGTCCTGTCGGTCCATGATCACTCGAACAGCGAGGTCGACGGGCCGCGGTTGTCGCCCTGAGGGCCTTCGGGCGACAGGCCCGGATCGGCCGGCGCGGCCGCGCCCCGCCAGGCGACGTGCCGCTTGAGCAGCTGCTTCGTCCGCAGGACGCCCGACACCGAGTGGATGAAGCTCCGGTGATCCGCGCCGAAGTCGACCCGGGGCACCGAGTACTGCGCGTCCGGCGAGCTCTGGAATCCCGCGACGGTCGCGTGGTCGCAAGGCGAGTTGGTCACGGCCCCCAGGAAGCCGAGGCGGCGCAGCGTGGCGCACTCGCGAGGACCGAAATCCGTCCCTACATGCCCGTTCGGATAACAGAAGATGGGGACCGGGCGCCTGGCCTCGGCGCACAGGCGCGCCCAGGACACGACGATCTCGCGCTTCGACTGCGCGTCGCTCGTCCTGGAGAGCACCGGATGGGTGACCGTGTGCGGGCCGAACGTGATGCCGCGCGCCTCGCACGCGCGGACGTCGTCCCACGACATCGGCGCGTAACGCGCGGGCGGGCGCGCCGGGAGCTCGACCTCGGCGGCGGCGGCGAGCCGCTCGATGGCGCGGAGCTTCTCGATCTCGGGGACGCGCTTGCACTGCTCCATGAAGCGCCGCGCGAGGTGCGCTCGCGGCACGCCCTCGTCCAGGCGGATGACGTGGCGGAGGCCGGCGATCATGACGCTGAGCTCGCGGCGCCGCGTCGACTCGAACACGTGCTCCACGCGGTGCCACCAGCACCACAGCTCGCCGTCCAGATAGCCGGTCACGACGAAGATGGTCGCCGGACAATCGAACTCCGCGAAGATCGGCGCGGCGACCGTCGCCTGGTCGCTCGTGCCGTCATCCATCGTGAAGGCGACGGCCCGGTCGACGGGCGCCGCCTCGCCCGCGAGGCTCCGGAAGACCCGCTCGAGCGACACGATCGGATACCGCTCCTTCCTCAGGAACTCGAGCGCGCGCCGGAGATCGCGCGGATCGACGCCCGCGATGCCGCGCGCCGGGTCCGCGAGCCGGTGCATGACGATGATGGTCACGCGCCCGCGCATCATCCGCGTGAACGGCCGCGCCGCCCACGGCGCGGCCAGGAGATCCGAGAGCCATTTCACCACGTTCGACATGAGTCCTCCCCCCACGAGAGCCTTACGAAAAGAACGATCGATGACGGCGGCGCGCCGGCGGCCGCTCAGCTCGCCAGCGCGGCCGGCGACGGCGGCGGTGGCGGATCGCCGGAGGGACGGCCGTCGCCGTGGCCCGGAGCGGCGGAGATCTGGCGCGCCCTCTGGCTCGCGCCCCAGACCCAGGCGAGCACGGAGCTCGGGCGGACGGCGGCGGGGCGCTGCGTGTGCCGCGCGAGCAGCAGCTCGTAGAGCGCCATGTAGCGCTCGGCCATCCGGGCGGCGGAGTAGCGCCGGAGGGCGATCGCGCGGCCGCGCCGGCCCATCTGCGCGACGAGCGCGGGATCGGCCGCGAGCTCCGCGAGCCGCGCGGCGAGGGGCGCGGCCTCGCCGGAGGGCACGAGGAAGCCCGTCTCACCGTCGACGAGCGCGGTGGACACGCCGCCCACGTCGGTGGCGACGGCCGGCAGCCCCGCCGCCATGGCCTCGAGGAGCGCGAGCGGCAGGCCCTCGGACAGGGACGGCAGCGCGAACACGTCGAGCGCGGCGAGGAGCGCCGGCACGTCGTGGCGCTCCCCGGCGAACAGCGCGCGATCGGACACGCCGAGCTCGCGCGCGAGGGCGACGAGCCGCCCGCGCTCGGGGCCGTCGCCGACGAGGAGGAGCCGCCCGCTCCGGGGCAGCGCCCGCGCGGCGGCGCGCACGAGGAGCGCGTGGTTCTTCACGGGAGAGAGGCGCCCCACGCTCCCGACGACGAAGGCGTCCTGCGGGATCGCGAGCTCGGCCCTCACCCGGGCCCTCGCCGCCGGATCCGGCGCGAACCGCGACAGATCGATGCCGTTCGGCACGACATGCAGCTTCGGCGGGTCGACCTCACGCCGGCCGAGGACGGCCGCGGCGGTCGGCTGCGACACCGCGACGTGGGCGTCGACGAACGCGGACGCGGCGGTGCGCAGCCACCTTCCTCCTTCCATGTCCTGGGACACGCCGTGCTTCGTGTGGATGACCGGGACCCGGTGCAGCCACCCGGCGGGCGCCGCGTAGATGAGCGACAGCTGGTTGTGCGCGTGGACGAGCATGACGCCCTTCGTCGCGAACAGCGCGGCGAGGCGGGCGGTCAGCGTCCTGTCGAACCCGGGGCCCTTCGGCACGAGGCACACCTCGACCCCGCGCCGCCGGAGCTGCTCCGCGCGCGGCCCGTCCGGGTCCTCGGCGACCGCGACCGCCAGCACGTCATGGCCCGCGGCGCGCTGGGACGCCGCGAGATCGACGACCACCTGCTCGGCGCCGCCGGTCTGGAAGCTGCTCACCACGTGCGCGATGGCGAGCCGCTGAAGAGCCCGCGCGTCCTTGCGAGCGCGATCCTCGATACCGTAAGCGATCTGTGTCTCCATACCACTCTCCCCCTCCAAACACGTGGAACGCCGATCCGGTCGAGTTGACGGCTCGTACGGCGCCGGCCGTACCCGGCTACATTCCCATCCCCTCGCGCCCGGCCCCCCCCTGGGCGACAAACGCCGTCCAGGGCATCGCCGGAGCGGAGCAGAGCTGAGATGGTCAGTGCCCCGATCCGGCGGATCGACACGAGCGCTGCAACACCCCGCGTGAATCGATGGCAGACCGCGGGGACGCGACTCGAATTGACTATACGACGGATTGGCAAGCTGACAAGCGAATCGCGCAACAAACGGGAAAGCCGAAGTACGAGGGTTGTACAACCCTGATAAGGACGTGGGCCTCGGCGCCGAACAGAGGAGTTCCGTCCCAGTCTTCGACTGGCCACCTCCCCGGAGCGCCGCGCCTCGCCGGGCGGGGCGCCCGCCGAGGGCGCGCCCCGGCGTCGCGTCGGCTGGCCCGGGAAAGCGGTTGGTTTTCAACCGGTTACGAGGATCGTCTCCGGCCGGTCAAAAAAGGTGAGCCGCCCTCGCGACGCGCGCGCACTGCAGAGGGCGTGCTGCGGCACGGTCGGGGGGCCGGGCTGCGAGGGAGCGTGGGTGGCCGTCGTTCGCCCTGCGGCGGCTTCGGATCGCGGCCACTTCGCCGGAGGGGGGGACATCGCGATGCAAACGACCGAACGGAGGACACGTCGATGATGATGACAAGCGGCGCTGCGGCGCACGCCCGTGGGGCCGTGTCGGCCGCGCTCCGCGTCAGCGGCAGCGCGGCCGTCGCTCGCGGAGGTAATCGAGCAGCTGGGCCTCGTCGCTGCCGATCATCCGGTCGATGCCGTCTTCCCGGACATGGCGTTGAATCTGCAGCGCCCCCGCGGTCGTCCGCACGAGGACGGCGACGCGGCGGAAGCCGCTCATCACGGCTGGCCGCACCCGCTGCATCGCCGCCTCGAACAGCGGGTCGTTCCGCCCCACCGCCTCGCGCAGGTCGACGAGCAGGCACAGCCCGCTACGGCCGGCGCGGTCCAGCGCGCGGCTCACCTCCATCCACCGCTCCTCGAACAGGATGGCAGACTCGGACGGCGCCGCGCTCCGCGTCACCCGCGCGAGCTGCGCCGCCGGATCGATCGTCACGGTGTAGTGCGCATTGCGCAGGATCTCGAGCATGGTCCACGATCATCTTATCAGAGTGAGCGCCGGATCAGAACGCCAGGCCGAGCGAGCCGAGCGCCGAGAGCTGCTGAGTTCGTCGCTCTGGGCCGCTCGGCCCCGAGCTGGTCCCGACGTGTTCCGGTCGGGTCGGGATGGTTTCTCCGGCGCTCCCGGCAAACGAACCTCCGGATACGCTCCGGACACCGGCGCGGCGCGCCGTCCTCCGGCGTCATCTCGTTGACGCGCGCGGCCGACGGCTTGCGGTGGCCTGCCCTTCGCCTTACCAAGGTCCGCCAAACGCATGCAGCATTCAAAGCCGAGCTTGCTCTATTTTCGTGACGCCATCTCGGCCGATCCGGCGCCCGAGGTGCTCGGCGTCCCCGCCCTGTCCAGGCGCGGCTCGGATCGGGCGGAGCGTCCCTGCCGATGAGCCTTCCG
This sequence comes from Sorangium sp. So ce185, assembly GCF_051526825.1. Lineage (NCBI taxonomy): Bacteria > Pseudomonadati > Myxococcota > Polyangiales > Polyangiaceae > Sorangium > Sorangium sp. So ce185. The sequence continues at coordinate 7,710,144 of NZ_CP150316.1, forward strand.
CGCTGCGACGGCGCCGCCGCGCTCTCGCCTCCGGGGGTCCGCATCGACGAGATGCTGGCCGCCGAGGCGCTCGCCCTCCGCCCGTCCCGGCTGCCCGATCACGCGGCCGAGAACCGGGCGCTGATCGCCATCGCCGCGGCGATGGCCGGGTCGCTGGAGGACGTCCTCCCGAAGCTCGCGTCGCTGCTCCTCGAGCTCTGCCGGGCCGACTCGGCGGGCGTCAGCGTGCTCGAGGTGGAGGACGGCCGCGAGGTGTTCCGGTGGGTCGCCATCGCCGGGGCGTTCGCGCATAACGCCGGTGGGACGATGCCCCGGCGCGGGAGCCCCTGCGGCGCCGTCGTCGACTGCGACGCGGCGCTCCTCTGCCCGTACCCTGCCCGCCACTTCGCGGCCGGCGCCGCCGTGGAGCCTGCGATCGTCGAGGCGCTGACCGTCCCGTTCCACGCCGGCGGCGCGCCGATCGGCACGGTCTGGGTCATGGCGCACTCCGAGGAGCGGAAGTTCGACGCCGAGGACGCGCGGCTCGTCTCCAGCCTGTCGCGGTTCGCCGCCACGGCCGTGCATGCCCTGGCCCAGGCGCGGGATGCGAGGCGGGCCAGCGAGGCGCTGCGGGAGAGCGAGGGCCGGCATCGATTCCTGGCCGAGCTGGCCGCGGCCACCCAGCCGCTCGTCGATCCCGGCGAGGTCATGGCCGTGACGGCGCGCCTGCTCGCGGAGCACCTCGGCGTGGACCGGTGCGCCTACGCGGAGGTCGAGGACGAGCGCGTGTTCGTCATCACGGGCGATCACACGCGGGGCGTCCGGAGCATCGTGGGCCGGTGGCCGGTCGCCGATTTCGGCCCCGAGCTGGTGCGGCTCATGCTCGCGAACGAGCCGTACGTCATCGACGACGTCGACGCGGACCCGAGGGCCGGGGGCGACCTCGCGGCGTACCGGGCGACGGAGATCCAGGCGGTCATCTGTGTTCCGTTGCACAAGTCCGGCCGGTTCACGGCGGCGATGGCGGTCCACCAGAAGGTGCCGCGGCGCTGGACGCCCGATGAGGTCGGGCTCGTGCGGCTGGTGGTCGGCCGCTGCTGGGAGGCCATCGAGCGGGCGCGGGCGGCCCGGAGCGTGCGGGAGCGGGACGAGCGGCTCGACTATGCGGTCCGGCTGTCGGGTCTCGGGTTCTGGTACTGCGATCTGCCGTTCGACGAGCTGATCTGGGACGACCGGGTGAAGGAGCATTTCTGGCTGCCGCCGGACGCGCGGGTGACCATCGGCACGTTCTACGAGCGGCTGCACCCGGACGACCGGGAGCCGACGCGACGGGCCATCGAGGCGTCGATCCGCGAGCGGATCCCCTATGACATGGATTATCGGACGGTCGATCCTGTCACGGGGGCGTTCAAGTGGGTCCGGGCGCTGGGCGGGACCGCCTATGCGCCGGACGGCACCCCTCGGCGGTTCGACGGGGTGACGGTCGACGTCACCGCCCGCAAGCTCGACGAGGAGCGGGTGGCGCGGCTGCTCGAGCTGGAGCGGGAGCAGGGCCGGCTCCTCAAGCAGGTGGCGGACGCTGCGCTGACCATCCATGCGTCCGGGTCCCTGGGCAGCGTGCTCCAGGGGATCACCGAGGAGGCCCGGCGGATCATCGGGGCGCACCAGGCGGTGACCCGGCTGAACGCTGGGATCGACGGGTCGCAGGCGGTCAACACGGTGTCGATGTCCGGGAGGTACGACGGCCGGCGTGGCCCGGCGGTTCCGTCCGAGGAAAACGGCGTCTATGCCGTGGTCTGCCGTACCAACCGTCCCGTGCGGCTCACCCAGGTTGAGCTGGAGGCCCCCCCGGCGTGGCTCACCCAGGTTGAGCTGCGGGGGCAGCCGTACCTCAACCAGGTTGAGCCCGCGGCAGCACCCCCCACCCAGGTTGCGGCGTCCCCCACCCAGGTTGCGGCAGCACCCCCCACCCAGGTTGCGGCAGCACCCCCCACCCAGGTTGCGGCAGCGGCGGCGCCCCCCACCCAGGTTGACCTCCCGCCGCTCCTGCCCCGGGGGCTCGTCAGCGGCGATGCCGGCAGGCGCCCGCCGACGCGGGGCTGGCTTGTCGCGCCGTTCATCGGCCGGAGCGGCGAGAACCTCGGCCTCATCCACCTCTGCGACAAGCGCGACGGGGAGTTCACCGAGAGCGACGAGGCGATCCTCGTCCAGCTCGCGCACATCGCGTCCGTCGCCATCGAAAACGCCCAGCTCTACGACCAGCTCCGCGACCAGGACCGGCGGAAGGACGAGTTCCTCGCCACGCTCGCCCACGAGCTGCGGAACCCGCTCGCCCCCCTCCGGACCGGCCTCGAGATCCTCAAGGTCGCCGGCAGCGCGGATCAGGCCCGCAAAATCCTGGATATGATGGACCGGCAGGTCGGGCACATGGTCCGCATGGTGGACGACCTGCTCGACGTCTCCCGGATCACCCGCGGCAAGGTGGAGCTGCGGAAGGAGCGCATCGATCTCCGGGCCGTCCTGAACAGCGCCCTGGAGACGAGCCGCCCGCTGCTCGAGGCGGCGGCGCACGAGCTCGCGGTCCGGCTCCCGCCGGCCCCTCTCCTGCTCGACGCCGACCCGACCCGGCTCGCCCAGGTGTTCGCGAACCTCCTCAACAACGCGGCCAAGTACACCCCGGCTGGCGGCAGCATCCGGCTCGCTGCCCAGCGGGACGGGGCCGCGGTGGTCGTCCGGGTCGCCGACAACGGGGTTGGGATCCCGGCCGACATGCTGTCGAACGTGTTCGACATGTTCACCCAGGTTGGCCGCTCGATCGACCGGGCCCAGGGCGGCCTCGGGATCGGGCTCACCCTCGTGAAGCGCCTGGTCGAGCTGCACGGCGGCTCGATCCACGCCGAGAGCGACGGCGCCGGCCGCGGCTCCACGTTCACGATCCGCCTCCCCCTCGCCGCCGCCGAGGAGGCCGCCCCGAGGCTACCGTTCGCCGGCCCTGCGAGCGTCGCCCCCCCGGCCGCCCTCCGCATCCTCGTCGTGGACGACAGCGTCGACGGGGCGGAGAGCCTGGCCCTGCTCCTCCGGATATCGGGCCACGAGACACGGGCGGTCCACACCGGCCCTGACGCGCTGACCGCGACCCGCGAGCTCGGCGCCGACATCGTGTTCCTGGATATCGGCTTGCCGGGCATGAACGGCTACGAGGTGGCCCGACGCCTCCGGGCGGAGCCCGATCGGAGCGGCCTCTTCCTCGTGGCGCTCACCGGCTGGGGCACGGAGGACGACCGGCGGCAGGCCCGCGAGGCGGGGTTCGACCACCACCTGACCAAGCCGGTGGACGCGGCCGAGGTGAAGCGGCTCGTCGCGCGCGTCGCCGCGGCCCGCCGGCAGGGCGGCTGAAGCCGGGCGCTCGCCCGGCGCTCGCCCGACGACGATCGCGACTTGTAGAGCTCGCGGAATCGGGCGAAGAGCTCCATCATCTCCAGCGCGGTCGCCGTGTCCGCCGCTCTCCCTCGGCGCTGTGCTCTCCGCTTTACCCACGGTCCCGCACTCTCGACTTGCTCTCGACGGAGACGACCATGCCCTTCCGACTTTCATTGTCGTACACCATTCTCCTAGGCCTGCTCGCTGCTGCCTGCAGCTCGAGTGAGCCCGCCCCGGGTGGCCTCGGCGGCGCAGGCGGCGCCGGCGGCTCCGGTGGCGCTGGCGGCTCCGGCGGCGCTGGCGGCTCCGGCGGCGCTGGCGGCTCCGGCGGCGCTGGCGGCGAGCCGGGTTCCCTGCTCATCCAGACGGAGGCGGGTCCGGTGGAGGGCGCGGTCGTCGGCGCGACGCGCACCTTCCTCGGCATTCCGTACGCAGCGCCGCCGGTCGGCGAGCTGCGCTGGAAGTCGCCCGCGCCGCACGAGCCGTGGACCGAGCCGCGCAAGGCGCTGGAGGTGGGCATCCCCTGCTCGCAGCTCAACCTGCTCACGCCCGGCTACAACGAGAGCTCGGGAGAGGACTGCCTCACCTTGAACGTCTGGACGCCCGAGCGCCCGGCGTCCTCGTCCTTGCCCGTCCTCGTCTGGATTCACGGCGGCGGCTTCGAGATGGGGAGCAGCGCGGAGGCCGATTACGACGGCCGTCTCCTCTCCGAGACGACCGGCTCGGTGGTGGTCACCCTCAATTACCGCCTCGGCCCGCTCGGGTTCCTGGCCCTCCCGGAGCTCAGGTCGGAGGATCCCGATCACCCCTCGACGGGCGCGTACGGCCTCGAGGACCAGCGCGCCGCGCTCGAGTGGGTCAAGGCCAACATCGGCGCCTTCGGCGGGGATCCGGGCAAGGTCACCCTGTTCGGCGAGTCCGCGGGCGGCATCAGCGTCTGCATGCACCTGGTGTCGCCGCCGAGCAAAGGCCTGTTTCAGCGCGCCATCATCGAGAGCGGGCCGTGCGACTCCGCCGCGGACGAGGCCACGGCCACGGCGCAGGGGCAGGAGTTCGTCGAGGCGCTGGGCTGCGCCGACGCGCCTTCGGTCCTCGAGTGCCTGCGCGGCAAGCCGGCCGAGGAGGTCATGAGCGCGCTCCCGCCGGGCGAAGCCTTCCTCGTGGGCGCCGGCCCGACCTGGTTCCCGGTCATCGACGGCTGGAACCTCCCCGACCTGCCAGGCAAGCTCCTCGAGGCCGGGAGCTTCGAGAAGATGCCGACGATCATCGGCAGCAACGGCGACGAGGGCTCGCTCTTCGTCACGCTCTGGGGCGAGACCGCGACGATCGCCGACGAGGCCGATTTCGTGACGTTCGCGGACAGCCTCGCCCCCGGCCACGGCGAAGAGGTGGTGGCGAATTACCCGAGCGACACGTACGGCTCGGCGCAGGCGGCGGCGACCGCGGCGCTGGGCGATTCGATGTTCGTGTGCCCGACGCGGCGCGCGGCGCGCGCCATCGCGAGCGGCGGCGCGGCGACGTATCTTTATCACTTCACCCACGCGCCCGAGAGCTCGCTGCTCGGCGACCTCGGCGCCTTCCATTCGGCCGAGATCCGGTACGTGTTCGGCAACCCGGGGCTGCTCGTGTCGGAGCCGCTGACCGAGGACGAGCTCGAGCTCTCGCAGGCGATCATGGGGTACTGGTCGCGCCACGCGGAGACCGGAGACCCGAACGGCGAAGATGCGGCCGAATGGCCGAGGTACGACGCGGAGACGGACGAGAACATCGTCCTCGATATGACCATCTCTCAGGAGGCCGGGCTGAAGAAGGACCTCTGCGACATGTGGGACAGCTTCGCCACGGCGGCCCCCTGACGGCGGTCGCACGCCGGGCGGGGCGCGGGCGCCGTGGTTGCGGCCCGGCGCCGGCGCGGGGCTTGCGCGCCTCGCGTCGAGGGCCGCCGCCGCGCGCGCCGCCGGGGCGATCGCCGCCGCGCGATCTCTAAGTACCGGTAGACATTATGCTATCCTCGCCGCCGTGCTCCCCTCCTACGACCTCGCCGCCATCATGGCCCGCCTCGAAGGGCGCGAGGCCACGCTCGACGCGCTCACGCAGGAGCGTCAGGCCGCGGTCGCCGCGATCCTGCGGGCGCCGGCGGGGCCTCTGGGCACGGCGCTCGAGCCCGTGGGGAGCCCGGAGCCCGGCGAGGCCGAGCTCCTCCTGATCCGCCGCGCCGAGCACCCGGGCGATCCCTGGTCGGGGCACATGGCGCTCCCGGGCGGGCGGCGCGAGGTGCAGGACGAGAGCCTGCTCGCCACCGCGATCCGCGAGACGCGCGAGGAGGTGGGGATCGACCTCGCGGCGCACGGCACCCTGCTCGCGCGCCTGCCCGACATCCCGGCGGTCGTCCGCGGGCGGCGCGTCGGGATGATCATCGCCCCGTTCGTGTTCGCGCTGCGCTCCACGCCGGATCTCACCCTGAGCGACGAGGTGGCCGAGGCGCTCTGGACGCCGCTCGGGCCGCTCGCGCGCGGCGAGCGCACCTCGAGCTACGCGTACACGCATGAGGGGAACGTCCTCCAGCTCCCGTGCCTGCGCGTGGACGAGCGGGTCGTCTGGGGCCTGACCTACCTCATGCTGGAGCAGCTCTTCGAGCTGCTCCACCGCTGAGCCGCGGGCCGGGCGCTCGCGGCCCGGACGACCGCCGGCGCGGTCCGGAGCCGGCGTGGCGTCGCCGCGCCCTCGCGCCCCCGAGGCGCCTTCTCCTCAGAACCCGCCCTCGATCGCGATCCCCGGCATGGTGACCGGCCCGATCGTCTGCGGCGTGCACCCGCTGTCGTCGCAGCTCACGTCGAACACCTCCTTGGCGAGCGTCGCGTTCTGCACGTCGAGCACGAGGCCGAGATAGCTCCGCGCGCCCAGCGCCCAGCGCTTCGACAGGCGCATGTCGAGCCGGTAGAACGGCTGGATCCGATCCGGGTGCTCGCGCGGGGGGCGGCCCGGGGCGGCCTCGTCGGCGGGAAAGCCGGTGTAGAACACGTGGCGGATCCCGGCGCGCCACCCCTCGCCGAGGTCGTAGAGCAGCGCGACGTGCGCGACGTGCGTCCGGTCGTAGGCCGAGGGGATCGTCGCCTTGCCGCGCGTGCGCGTGGAGCGCGACAGCGTGTACGACGCCAGGAAGAACATGTCGCGCCGCAGCGCCCCGCGCGCGCCGAGCTCCAGGCCGTAGGTGTCGCCGCGGCTCCGCGTGAGGAAGCGCTCCGTGCTGAGGTTCGTGCCGCGCCCGGTGCCGATCGGGTCGCTCAGCCCGAAGGTCACCTGCCGGAACGCCGTGGCGCTGAAATTGACCGGACCCACGTTGGCCTCGACGCCGAAGCTCGACTGCAGGCTGCGCTGCAGGCCCCCCGGGATGCCGCCGATCTGGAGCGCCGGCAGCGGGGCGAGGCCGGGCAGCTGCGAGGCGATGCCGAAGGCCGGGATGAGCCGCACGTGCTCGCCGACGCCGAAGCGGCCGACGATCCTCGGATCCACGGCGACGGCGGTGCGGCCGAGCGACGTGTAGTGGTCCACGCGCACGCCGGGCGTGAGGGTGGAGCGCTCGTCGAGCACGAGCAGCGCGTCGGCCCACGCGCCCAGCGCGAGATCGAGCCGGCTGCGGAAGAGCTCGGGGAAGCTCTCGTCGAGCTGCTCCGTGCCTTCGGCGGGCTCGTCGTCCGCGCCCTCGGCGGGCTCGCCGTCCGTCGGCGGGCTCGGGCGCGGGGTGACCTGGTAGCGGTCGACCGCCGCGTCGGCCCCGGCCCGCAGGAGCGCGCGCCCGCCGAGGATGGGCCGCGCCAGGCTCATCCGCGCGTTGAGCTTCCAGGCCTGCGCGCTCTCCACGCCGACGCCGCGCGACTGGTCGAGCCCGAGGGTGACCGCCGCCCGGACGCGCGCGCCCGAGGCGTCTTCGCGGTCGTAGCGCAGGTCCAGCCGGTGGAAGTCGCTGTCGAGCAGGACGTTGGTCGCCTCGGCGCCGCCGTCCTCGTCGATGCTGGCGAGGTAGTCGTACGCGCCGAAGGCGAAGACGGTGAAGCGCTCCTCCGGGCCGAGCCGGTAGGTCACCCGTCCCTGGTAGTCGGCGTAGCCCACGTCGACGCTCGGCACGAGCGCCGAGGTGAGCGCCGCGCCGGCGGCGTAGTGGCCTCCCACGAGGACGTGCGTGTCCCGGTCCACCGGGCCCTCGACGACGCCGCCGAGGTCGATGAACCGGAGGCTCCCCTCCCCGCGCCAGACGTCGGACGGCGGCGCGCTCTCGGCCTCGATCGCCGCCCCGGCGAGCCGCCCGATGTCCGCGGGATAGGGGCCGAGGTGCATCTCGACGCGCTGGACCATCGAGGCCGGGATGACGCTGGGGCCGGCGCCCACGTGAAAGAGGAGCGGGACCTGGATGCCGTTGAAGAAGTAGCCGATGTTCCCGGGCGGCGCGCCGCGGATGTAGTAGTACGGCATGCCGCTCGCGATGGAGGTCACGCCGGGCTGGATCTCGATGGCGCGGTAGGGGTCTCCGAGCGCGCCGGGCAGCTCGCGGATGTCGCGCCGCGAGAGCGAGACGGAGCCCGGCGGGGCGCGGCTGCCCTCGACGGTGACCTCGATCCCGGCGGGCGCGGCGGGCGCCTCGGCGGGCGCGGCGGGCGAGGAGGCCGCCTCGACAGGCACGGCGGGCCTGTCGGCCGGCGCGGCGGGCGTGCCGGCCGCCTCGGCCGGCGCGGTGGGCGCCCGCGGATCGTCTGGCGGCGCGGCGGCCGTCGCCGGGGCGGGCTGGGGGTGCGCCTCGCCCGCGTGAGCGCTGGCGGCGGCGGCGATCGCGAAGGCGAGGAGTGCGCTGGAGGATCTCACGCGGATGTCGTCGATGCGCCGCCGGGGAGATGGGAGAGCCGCCTCCTGGCGCCCGGGGAGTTAGCAGCTCCGGCCGCGCGGCGGAAGCCAGCGAGGCACGGCGCGATCCTGCCGCCGGGGACATCCCCGCTCCGGGCGGCCCGGCCGCCTTGGGCGCCCTGGTTACCCGGACGTCGCCGCGCGGTACGCCGATATAGACACGGGAAGCTTTTCGAAGAGCTGCCCGGCGCGGTCCGCCTGCTCGCGTCGACGCTGGGTGGAGCCCCTCGGCACGCCCCGTGAGCAAAGCACAAAAAAACAGAGCGCCTATTCGACGGCGGGGGGGGAAGCCGTCACAGGCGCTCTGCCCTGCATACTTAGCAGGATGCGGGCCAGGGCTCGTCCCGATATGTTCCCGGTAGTTATCCTAAGGGTTTGCCCGACATCTTTTCGATCCTGAGATCGTTGCTTGCAGATCTGGCAGCTCGCCGCCGGGACGGGGGAGTGCTCGGTTGCGGCGACCGGCCCCCGGAGGCGGGTGGTGGCCGGATTTGAACATGAAGGCGGGAAGGCGGGAAGAAAAGATCAATGATCTTCCTGCCTTCCCGCCTTCATGTGAATCACTCAGGGGCGAATTGGGCCACCACCCGGAGGCGCGAGCGCTCACCCGGGTTGGGTCTGCGCTGCGCTGCCGCGAGCGCTCACCCGGGTTGGGTCTGCGCTGCGAACCCGGGTTGGGTCTGCGCTGCCGCGAACCCGGGTTGGGTCTGCGGGGCCTGCTCCGCAGGGGCGCTCACCGGGACCGGGTCTGCGCCCGTCCGCACGCCGGTGAGCGCTGCGCCGGCCGGACCGGAAGCACAAAAAAACAGAGCGCCCATTCGACGGCGGGGGGGGAAGCCGTCACGGGCGCTCTGGCCTCCGTAGTTAGCAGGATGCGGGCCAGGGTTGGTCCCCGACGACTTCATGGGGTTACCCCTAAGGACACCCCCGACACCTTTCGATCCTGCGAACCCTGCTTTCACTCCTGGCATGCCGGCAGCTGTGCCCGCATCGCCTCGGCAGCTCCGCCACGACCGCGCACGACCGAGCGACCGCACCCGGGTTGACCAACCGTACATCGTACGTTACATCGTACGCATGAGCTCTCCCTTGCCCGTGGACAGCGACATCCAACCTTTCCGCATCGACATCCCGCAGGCCGCGCTCGACGATCTGCGCGATCGCCTCGCCCGCACCCGCTGGCCCGACGAGCTGCCCTCCGCGGGCTGGTCGTACGGCGTCCCGCTCGGTTACTTGAAGGAGCTCGCCGCGTACTGGCGCACCACCTACGACTGGCGCAGGCACGAGGCGGGGCTGAACGAACACCCGCAGTTCACGACGACGATCGGCGGCCAGCGGATCCACTTCCTCCACGTGCGCTCGCGCGAGCCCGGCGCGCTGCCGCTGATCGTGACGCACGGCTGGCCGAGCTCCGTCGTGGAGTACCTCGACGTCATCGGTCCGCTGACCGATCCCCGCGCCCACGGCGGCGATCCGGCGGACGCGTTCCACCTGATCATCCCCTCGCTCCCGGGATACGGGCTCTCCGGGCCGACCCGCGAGGCCGGGTGGGGCGCGCGCCGGATCGCCCGCGCCTGGGCCGAGCTCATGCGAAGGCTCGATTACCCGCGTTACGGTGCCCAGGGCGGCGACTGGGGCACGTGGATCTCCCGCGAGGTCGGCCTCGTCGATCCCGAGCACGTGATCGGCGTGCACACGAACGGCCTCGTCTCGTGGCCGTCCGGAGATCCCGAGGAGCTCATTGGCCTGACGGACGCCGAGCAATCCCGGCTGAAGGCGGCGGACTACTACCTGCGGGAGCTGTACGGCTACAAGAAGATCCAGTCGACCCGGCCCCAGACGCTGGCCTACGCCCTCTCGGATTCGCCGGTGGGCCAGCTCGCCTGGATCGTCGGCGTGCTCAAGGAATGGACCGACTGCAAGGACACCCCCGAGGACGCCATCAGCCGCGATCGCATCCTCACGAACGCGATGCTGTACTGGCTCACCAACACGGCGGCCTCGTCGGCTCGCTCGTTCGTGGAGACCCCGGACACGCCGGACGACGCGGATCTCTCCGAGGTGAAGCCCTCGACCCTGCCCACCGGCGTCGCGGTGTTCCCGCGCGACATCATCGCTCCGATCCGCAGGTTCGCCGCCCGCGACAACACGAACATCGTGCATTGGTCCGAGTTCGACCGCGGCGGCACCTTCGCGGCCCTGGAAGAGCCCGACCTGTTCATCGGCGACGTGCGCGCCTTCTTCCGCCGCTTCCGCGGGGGCGCGACCGGCGCGAAAGGGGTGATCTCATGAGCGAGGTGACGACGATTCCCGTGCTTCCGTGCGCGTCGATGCCCGAGACCCTGGCGTTTTACGGCGCCCTGGGCTTCGAGGTCACCCACCAGCAAACGACGCCGAACGTGTACGCGGCGACGCGCCGGGGCGACGTCCACCTGCACTTCATGGGCCTCAAGAGGCTGGATCCCAGGGAGTCCTACAGCACGTGCCTCGTGCTCGTCCCCGAGGTCGAGCGCCTCCACGAGACCTTCTCGGAGGGCCTGCGGCGGGCGTATGGCAAGGTGCCGGTCGCCGGCTTTCCCCGGATCTCGCGCATGAAGAAGGGGCAGAGTCGCTTCACGGTGGTCGATGTCGCGGGCAACTCGGTCATCTTCATCCGGCGGGACGCGCCGGACGACGACGAGGCGGGGTCGCGCTCGAGCTCGAGGCTGGGCCGGGCGCTGGGCGCGGCGGCGCGGCTGCGCGATTTCAAGAACGACGACGCCGCCGCCGCCAAGGTGCTCGACGTTGCGCTCGCCCGGAAGGAAGACGCGGACGCCCCGCTCGAGCGAGCGCGCGCCCTCGCGGCGCGGCTCGAGCTCGCCGTCGCCCTGGGCGAGGAGGCGCGGGCGCGCGCGCTGCGCGCCGAGCTCGACGAGGCGCCGCTCTCCGAGGAGGAGCGCGCGCAGATGAGGCCCCTGCTCGATGCCATAGACGCGCTCGAGCGATCGCAGCGATAGGAGCGCGGCGCCGCGGCTCGTCGCTGGTCGTGCGGGGGGGCTGCCGAGCCACCCGGCCTCCTCCCTCCCTGGGGTCCCACGTTCCTTCCCGCCTTTGCCCCTCACGTCCAGCACGTTCCGACGCGGCCGTAGACCGCTCCCCTGCGACACGCCTTCCGCCATCCGGGGCGAGATTCTCGCACGAGACGCACGACGCACGAACATTGATAATTTCGTGAGCCAAACCGGAATGGCATCGATGCATTGAGGGATCACAGCAGATTGGGCTTTCCTGTGCTCACCGACCCAAGTATGGATTCGGCGTGCGCGATCCCCGTTCTCTCGATCGACGCGTGCGCCACGCGCCCTGGCCGCGCGGGCCCGCCGGCGTGAACCGGCGTGAGCGCGAGGAGCGGTTGGAGAGGCAGCGCCGAGCGGTCAGCGCGGCGCATTGATCCCTGTCCGACGGCCAGACCGAAACACGCCAGAAAAGGGCCACGACGATGACGACAAGGAAGTACCCGATCTCGCTTGCGCTCGCGCTCGCTGCTGCCGGGAGCTTCGCAGGCTGCTGGAACAGCGGCCCTGTCCAGATGTTTTCGTGCGACCACCCGTGCTACGGCCTGGACGCTTACGAATGCGACAAGCCGTGCGCCGTGTGCAAGGGCGCGTGCGTGGAGCTGCCCTACCTCGGGTTCGACGATCCCATCCTGCTCTGGAGGGGCGACCCGGCCGACGGGGGGTCTGCGCCGGAGTGCCCCGCGGAGACGCCAGAGCTCGTGTTCGACGGCTACGGCGGCTTCGCCGACGCGCACAGCTGCCCGACATGCCGCTGCATGCAGCCCGCCTGCGAGCTGCCGCCGGCCCTCCGGGGGCGCGCCTCCGCCACGTGCGACGGGACGACGCCCATGTCGTTCGACGCCCCCGACGGGTGGAACGGCGCGTGCGCCACGATCGCCTCGGGCGAGCTCGGCTCGCTGGTCATCCCGGCGCCGACGGTGAGCCCCTGCGCGCCGACGATCGATCCGGGCGGGCCGCCGCCCGAGCTGCCTGCCCCGTTCAGCGTGCGGGCGCGCGGCTGCTCGGGCTCGGCCGACGAGCGCGCATGCGCCGATCCCTCGAAGATGTGCGTCGCCTCGCCCGCGCAGCGGCCGGAGGGCTTCGCGATATGCATCCGCTACCTCCGCCAGGGCGAGCCGAAATGCCCGGAGCATTACCCCGAGCTGCAAGCGCTCTACACGGGCTTCGACGACACGCGCAGCTGCTCGCCGTGCGAATGCGACCCGCCCGAGGGCAGCGCGTGCTCCGCGTTCGTATCGATCTACGGGGACGGCAGCTGCGGCCGGCTGCTCGGCGCCGAGACCGTGACGCTGACCGGGCCGAAGTGCGTCGCAGGGCCGGACTTGCAGCTCGGGAGCATGACCGCGGAGTGGCTCACGAACGAGCCCGGCACCTGCGCCCCGACCGGCGGAGTCGCCGCGGGGGAAGTGACACCCAAGGGAGCCACGTATTTTTGCTGCCAGTCCGACGAGGTCGTCGCCATCCCCTGATGACCTCGCTCGCCGCTCACGCCTGCTCGACCCGGACGCGCGCCTCTGTCCTTCACAGAGCGCAGGTACCCTTTTCACCGGGGACGCCACTTCGTGTACCCGGGCGCGCGCTTCGCGGCTATAGAAGCGAATCACGCGGAAGGGAGAGCGGATATGCGAATCGCACGATGGTGCTTCTGGATGGCGCTCGCGGCGAGCGGCTGCAGCGCGTCCGGCGACGGTACGTCCCCGGCAGACACCAGCCAGACCACAGGGGCCGGCGATAGCAGTGACAACGGCGCCGGCAGCGGCGAAGGCAACGGCAGCGGCGCGGGCGGCCAGGACGAGACGTTCGGCGCCGGCGCCGGGACCGGCGGGAGCCATGGGGGCAGCGAAAGTGAGGACGGCGACAGCCGGTGCATCGAGCGGGCGGCCCTCGTGTATGTGCTCACGCAGGACAACGAGCTCTACAGCTTCAGGCCCGATCGCAAGGAGTTCACGAAGATTGGTGTCCTGGGTTGCCAAACCAGCATGCATCCCAACTCGATGGCGGTCGATCGCGACGCGGTGGCGTGGGTCAACTACGTCTATGGCGACGACAGCGAAGGCACGCTGTTCAAGGTCAGCACCGAGGACGCAAGCTGCGAGCCCACGGACATGTCGCTCTCGGAGGGGTGGTCCCGGCTGGGGATGGGCTTCTCGAGCGATCTCTCCCGCCCGGACGCGGAGCAGCTGTTCGTGGCGGGCGCGACCGGCACGCCGGGCGTCGGGCTCGGGAGGATCGACGGCGCGTCGGTGACGCCGGTCGGGGAGTTCAGCGGCTCGCTGCGCGGCGCCTCGGCGGAGCTCACCGGCACGGGCGACGGACGCCTCTTCGGCTTCTTCACCACCACGCCGGTCCAGCTCGCCGAGATCGACAAGGAGACCGGCGAGATCCTCGAGGCCACGGATCTGCCGGGCATCGAGACCCCCAGCGCGTGGGCGTTCTCCTTCTGGGGCGGCGACTTCTATTTCTACACCGCGCCGGACGACTTCCAGTCCCCGTCGCGGACCACCAACGTGAGCCGCTATCGGCCCTCGGACGGCTCGATCGACCCCGACTACATGACGAACATCGGCTTCCGCATCGTCGGCGCCGGCGTCTCGACCTGCGCCCCGCTCGAGGTGCCGCGCTGAGGGCCTGCCACGCGCGCCACGGCGCGCTGGCACGCCTTTGCGCATCGGTGGACGACAGAGCGCATCACAGCCCGCGTCGGGCCGGACGTGCAAGGGTCGCCCCTCGGGCGCTCCCCGACGCACCCTAGGCCATGGGACCGAGACCACCGGGAACGGATGCGGCCCTGGCGAATCCGATCCTCGCGATAGAGACGTCTACCGCTCCGGCGCCCCCGGCCTCACGTTCGGTGTGCCCGACCAGGCGTGGAGGTGCTGCGATGCGGATGAGGCTGCTCCCTGTGCTCGCGCTCGCCCTGCCGCTCACCGCAGCGTGCGGGGCGGCGCCGGGCGCCGATCACCCGGCGCGCGAGGACATCTTCGATGCTGCGGGGCCGAGCGAGTTCATCCTGCTCACCGCCCGGGGCGAGCTCGTGAGCGCCGACGTCGAGCCGGGCCGCGTCGTCGGGCCGGACGTGAGCCTGGGCGTGTACGCGGCGGACGGCGGGCGCGACGGGCAGGCGGTCCGGGGCGTCGCGTTCAACCGGCCCGTGAGCGTCACCGCGACCGGGCAGGCCGCGACCGGCATCGTCGGCGCCATGCCGCTTCAGCTCTCGGTGACCCGGGCGGAGGCAGGGCTCCGCGCGCGCGGCCTCGTGGCCGGCGCCCTCTCCGACTACCGGCTGGACGACCGGCAGCTGGCCGGTCGCATCGGGCGATGCAGCTACGAGCTCACCCGGACGGGGCGCACCTACGAGGGTGCGCGCAGCTGCGGAGGCCAGCCTCATCGCGTGACCGTCCTCCTGCCACGCGGGCTGTCCTCGTGGAACGACGCCGCGCTCGCGACCACGCTGGGGCTGCTCCTCGGCGCCTGAGCGCGCCGCCAGCCGTCGCGTGGCGCGTCGCGTGGCGCGCGGTGGCGAATGACAGGCCGCGCAGCGGCTGCTAGAGCTCGGGTCCACCTGGCAGGACGAGAGCCGAGCGCCCGCCGGGCACGGAAAGGCCGAGCATCCTGGGCCCCAGGCCTCGGAGGTTCTTTCTTCGCTCCGCGCGCGCCGCACCCTCCTCTATCTCCGTGACGAAGCCCAGAACCGATGGAAACGCGCCGGGCAGGCCGGCCGCGGCGACGCCACCCACCCTCCTCGAGGGGCGCTCCGCGCCCATCCCAATCGGGCCGCGGCTCGAGGCCGTGCTCGAGCTCGCGTACCGCGCGCGGCGCGCGGTGCTGCTCGAGGGCCCGACGGGGATCGGCAAGAGCGAGCTCGTCCGGCAGCTCGCCGAGCGGCTCGGCATCGCCACCGTCGTGCTCGACCTGAGCCTCCTCGAGCCGCCCGACCTCGTGGGCCTGCCGGTCATCCGGGACAACCGGACTGCCTACGCGGCGCCGTCGGTGTTGCCCCAGGACGGCGCCGGCATCCTGATGCTCGAGGAGCTCAACCGGGCGGAGCGGTACATCCAGCAGCCGGCGCTCCAGCTGCTCAGCGCCCGGCGGCTGCACGAGTACGAGCTGCCCGCGGGCTGGGTGTGCTTCGCCGCCGTGAACCCCGAGTCGGCCGACTACCAGGTGACCCCGCTCGATCGCGCGCTCCGGGCGCGTTTCCTCAACCTCAACGTCCGCGCGGACCGGGCATCCTGGCTCGCCTGGGCGCAGGTGAACGGGATCCACCCGGGCGTGATCGCGCTGGCGCAGGCCCACGAGCGCATCCTGGACGACGTCCCGCCGCGCACCTGGACGTACGCGTCGCAGGTGCTGAGCGCGCTCCGCCCCGAGGAGCTCGCGGACGGCGTGCTGCTGCGCGACGCGCTCGGCGGGTACCTGCCGCCGAGCTGGGTGGAGCTCCTGCTCGCGTCGAAGGACACCTGGTCGACGCGGCTGCCGTTCGACCTGCGCGCGCTGCTCGCCGACTACGGGCCGACCTCGCCCGCGGGCAAGGCGCTGCGCGCCGCGCGCGAGCGCGGGGA
The DNA here is from genome assembly GCF_051526825.1 of Sorangium sp. So ce185. Classification (NCBI taxonomy): domain Bacteria; kingdom Pseudomonadati; phylum Myxococcota; order Polyangiales; family Polyangiaceae; genus Sorangium; species Sorangium sp. So ce185. The sequence goes on from NZ_CP150316.1 coordinate 7,726,057, forward strand.
GACCGACCGCTTCGACGAGGTGACGACGCGGCTCGCGCCGCTGCTCGAGGGGCCGGAGGTCGGCGTGCTCGCGGCGCAGCGGAAGCTGTCGCTCGCGGCGTTCGAGGCGCTGCTCGCCGACCTGCCCGGCGACCACCGCGAGCGCCTCCAGGACGCGCTCGGCGGCAACGCGACCGCGACGCAGCTCATCGACGTCCGCCCCGAGGAGCTGCTCCAGAACTACGCGGGCAGCGCCGCCGAGCAGAAGGTGCTGGCGTGGCGCGCCGATGCGCTGCGGCAGCACCGGGTGGGGCTCGTCGTGACCGCGCTGTCGGCGCACCTGGCGCAGCAGGCGAAGCTCGTGGAGGTGCGGCGGAGCAACGTCGCGCGGGCGTGCCTGGGCCAGCTGCTCGCGCAGCTGCCGGAGCGCTGGGCCCTCCGGCTGGCGGGGGCGCTGAAGAAGCACGGCGTCACGCCCATCCGGCCGCAATGAGGCGGGGCAACGAGGCGGCCAAGCCGGCGCCCGAGGGCACGGAGCGCCGCGAGGTGCCCGAGGACGAGCTCGCGGCGTGGCTCGACGCCTTCGTGCGCGATCCGGGGTTCCTGGAGCGATACCCCTGCTACGCGGCGATCCTCGGGCGGCTCGCGCCGGTCGCGGACCCCTCGGTCAGGCGCATGGCGGTCTCGATGTTCGAGGGCCGCTTCTTTCTCCACGTCAACGTGGAGTCGTTCATGAACGAGCCCCTGTTCCTGCGCGGCGTGCTCCTGCACGAGGTGCACCACGTGGCGCTCGGGCACCTCTGCCACCCCAAGTTCGCGGGCGCGGACGAGCCCGAGCTCATGGATCTCGCCCTGGAGATGTCCGCCAACGAGTACATCGAGGAGCCGCTGCCCGATCCGATCCGCTGGCAGCCCTACGCCCCGCTCGGGCTGCGCGGCGGCCAGAGCACGCTCGAGCGCTACGAGCTGCTCGTGCGGGCGGCGCGCGAGGGCAAGCTCCCGCAGCGGGGCGGCGAGGCCATCGACGACCACCGCGTGCTGCGCCGCCCCTCGCGGGAGCCGGGCGCGGTGGAGCAGACGCGGCAGCTCCTGCTGCGCGCCGCCGAGGAGGCGGGCGCGCTCGCGGGCGACGGCGACCCGGCGGACCTGCCTGGCCTGACGCTCGCGGGCAAGACGCCCGGCCGGCTCATCGAGGAGCTCACCGACGTGCTCGGCCCGCGCGCGACCCCGCTCGACTGGAAGACCGCGCTGCGGATGTTCGTGGCCCGGGAGCGCGCCCCGGTGCACACGTACGCGCGGCCGAACCGGCGCTTCCCGGGCCGCGTCGGCGAGGTGCCCGGCAGGACGTACGCGCCCCGGGCCATCGCGAAGCCGTCGGTGCTCGTGGCGATCGACACGTCGATGAGCATGCGGCGCGACGAGCTCGAGGAGATCGCGCGGCAGCTGCAGGCGATGAGCGAGGTCGCGCGCATCACCGTGGCCGAGTGCGACACGGAGATCGGGCGCGTGTACGCCTTCGACGGGCGGCTCGGCGACGTGGGCGGCCGCGGCGGGACCGATCTGCGCCCGGTGTTCGCGCCGGAGTTCCTGGCGGCCCGGCGGGTCTCCGGCGTCATTTACTTCACGGACGGCGCCGGCCCCACGCCGCCGGCGCCGCCGCCGCTGCCGGTGCTGTGGATCCTGACGAAGCCGCTCGAGTTCGCGTGCCCGTGGGGGCAGCGGGCGTGGCTGGATCGGAAGCCGCGGCGGGGGTGACGGCGGCGGGCAGGGTGCGGTGTCCGCGGCTCGACGCCTGGGCGGCGCGCGCCTTCACTTCACCTGGTAATGCAGCGGCCTCGCCTCGATCGCCATGCCCCTCGGGTCGCTCGGCACATAGAAGTACAGCTCTTGCTCGGAGTGCTTGCCGAGGTAATCGATCGTCGCCTCGACCCGCTCCGGCCCCGGCGCTCCCGGCGGCGTGTACCGGAGCTCGACCCCGAGATCGCCGAGCATCTGCCTGCCTCCGTTCTTCACCCGGACCGGCAAGAGCCACGCGCCGCCGTGCTGCTCGGCCCGCTCGGGCAGCGCCTTCACCTCCGGCACGACCGAGCCGCGGGCGCTCGTCAAGCCCGAGTGCACCAGGAACACGATCAGGGCGAGGATCAACGCCGTGCTGACCGCGAGCGAGACCCACTCGGCCAGCTGACGGCGTACCCGCCTGCCCTTCCCGCGCCCGCCAGGGCGCTCCTCTCGCTCCCGCCCGTCGTCGCTCACACCACCAACCTCCCCGCCGCGCCGCCGACGATCGCCGGCAGGCCGAGGGTTACCACGCTGGCCACCAGCGTCGACGGATCGCTCGTCGCCTCGCGCTCTCCGATCAGGCAAAGCAGCACCAGCGCCATCAGGAGCGACACGGCGCACGTCATCAAGGTCTCGAAGGCCCGGCTCTGGAACAAGCTCTTGACGTACACGTCGTGCCGCTCGAACCCGGACGCGAACAGGATGACATAGCACAGCGCGACGCTCACCCCGACCATCGCGAGCTGCCGCCACGGCGAGAGCCGCGACGCGATCATCACGATCTCCTCCGTCGAGGCGATGTTCATCGTGAAGAGCAGCGAGCCGGCCATCGCGGCGGAGAAGTCCCGCAGGTCCGCCCTGAGCTGCAGCGCCTCCGGCTCTCCCTCCGGCGCCTTCTCGCCGTCCTGCGGCTCATCCCCCGTGCGCGATTTGCCCCGGACCTGCGCGTTCGCGAACGCCGCCCCGATGCTCACGGCGGCCGCCTGGAGGAGGATCTCGCCGACGACCTCGCTGGGCGCGCTGTCGAGGGAGATCTCGCCGACCAGCGCCAGGATGGCCGCCGAGAGGACGATCCCGATCCCGACCGACGTCACCGCTTCCATGGCGGTGCCCACGACGGTGTCGTCGCTCCGGAACCCGGACTCCAGCGAGGACAGGAAGCTCACGATCAGCGTCAGCGCCAGGATCGCCCCGAGGTGCCACGCCGAGAGCATGGTCCCGCGGAACCACATCTCCATCGTGTACAGAAGGGGCATCCCCACGATCGCTCCGCCGGCGACCGCCGCCGACAGATCCCGCGCCTCCTTTCGCCACCCGTGCGGATCGTTGCTCTGCTGCGCGCTCGCTTCGACCATAGGACGCCGTCGCTTGTACACCACGTCTGGCCAGCGTCAACGTCTGCGACGCACGTAGACGCAAGCGCGCAGCAACAACCGTGACGTTGCGAAGACACCTCATCTTGCTAAATATGCAAATTCGACAATCGCGGTAATGCCGATGCGCTCCGCGCCCGAGATGCGGAGCCGGCGGACCGACGCTCGCTCGCGGCGCGAAGAGGGGGGACGCATGAGCTTTTTACGGCAGGCAGCAAAGCAGGTCGCGACGATGGCGGTTTCCCGTCGCATGCTCATGGATCGCGGACCGTCATCCAGGACGCGCTCGCTCATCGCCGGTCATTCCGGCCGGAGCGCCGCCGAGATAGCGCTGACGTTCGATGATGGCCCCCACCCCGAGCACACGCCTCGACTCCTCGACTGGCTCGCCGAGCACAAAGTGCTCGCGACGTTCTTCGTCCTCGGCACAATGGCCCGGAGCCACCCCGATCTCGTGCGCCGCATCGTGGCGGACGGACATGAAATAGGCAACCACACCTACACGCATGTCTCGCTGGAGCATGCGTCGCCTCAGCTGCTGCGCGCGGAGGTGGGGACGACGCGCGCGCTCCTCGAAGATCTCACGGGGAACCCATGTCCGCTGTTCCGTCCGCCTTGGGGGAAGGTCTCGGCCCGCGCGCTCCTTCAGCTCTGGAGCGACGAGCACACCGTGGTCCTCTGGAACGCCGATCCGCGCGATTACGCGATGAGATCGTCCGAGGCAGCGGTCGCGTGGTGTGCACGATACACACCTCGGAGCGGGGACATCATCCTCCTTCACGACACGTCGACGGTCGCGAGCGCGCTCGTTCGCGAGCTCGTGGAGCGCACGAGCCGGCAAGCCGTTCGTTTCTCGCGAATATCCCAGTACATGGCGTAAACGACTTGTGTGAGTGTGGGGGGGGATTCATGCTCTTCGACGATAGCGTTCATTTTCGTGCCATAGGACAGCACAGGGCGGCGAGCGGCGCGGATGCCAAGGACGAGCCCGCTGTCCATCGAGCAGCCAGGACCCGGCGGCTGTTGCTCATCAGCTATCACTTCCCGCCTGTCGGCGGGGCTGGGGTGCAGCGCCCCGTCAAGTTCGTGAAGTACCTGCGTCGCTTCGGCTGGGAGGCCAGCGTGCTCGTCGCGGCCAACCCATCCGCGCCGCTCTCGGACGAGAGCCTGCTGCGCGACATCCCGGCGGAGACGCACATCGCGCGCGCGAGGACGTGGGAGCCGAGCTACAGCATGAAAGCCAAGCTCGCGCGCGACGCGGGCAGCAAGGCGACCGCGCCAGGACCGCGCCGGCGCCTCGTCGGGGCGCTGCGCGGAGCGACCACGCTCGCGCTGCAGCCCGATCCGCAGGTGCTCTGGCTCCCCTCGGCGCTGCGCGCCGGCGGCCACCTCCTGCGCACGATCCATCACGACGCCATCCTCGCGACCGCCCCGTCGTACTCGAACCTCCTCCTCGGAGCCCTGTTGAAGAGGCGCTTCGGGCTGCCGCTCGTCCTCGATTTCCGAGATGAATGGGACATCAGCCAGCGTTTCCTGGAGAACGCGCGCCAGGACGCTTTCTCCTGTGCCGTCCAGCAGCGGATGCAGCGTTACATCCTGCGGCAGGCCGACGCCATCGTGTGCACGACGAAGTCGAGCGCCCAGCGGCTTCAGGACCGCGCTCGCGAGGCAGGCAGCCACGCCGCGTCCACCTGCATCTACAACGGCTTCGACGAGGACGACATCGCCCCCGGGCCGGCCGCGACCGATATCGCCAGGCCAGATCGCGACGTCTTCCGGCTCGTCTATACGGGCACGCTCTGGAACCTGACCAACGTCGAGCCGCTGGTCGCGGCGATCGAGGTGCTGGACGCGTCCGCGCCGGAAAGGCTCGCGCAGCTCGAGCTCGTCGTCGTGGGCCGGAGGACAGAGCAGCAGGAGAAGCTGCTCGACCGCATCAAGAAGACGCGATGTCGCCTGCGCCTCGATCCGTACTGCGACCACTCGCGCTCGATCGCCTGGATGAAGTCCGCCGACGCGCTCTGCGTGCTCCTGAGCGACGTCGAGAGCGCATGCCGCGTCGTGCCCGCGAAGATGTTCGAGTATCTCTCGATCGGAAAGGAGATCCTCGCGATCGCCCCCGACGGCGAGGCGGCCGACATCATCAAAGCGCACCACGCGGGGAGCCACATCCATCCGGGCGACGTGCTCGGGATCGCGGGCTGGCTGCGCGAGCGCGTGCAGGGCGGGCGGCGCGCGCTCCCGAACGATAACGCCGTCGAGATCGCGCAGTTCAGCAGGGAGCGGCTCTGCGAGCAGCTCGCGCGCCTCCTGGATCAGCTCCCCATGGCGGCGCCCTGAGGCGCGGCGCGCCGCCGCGCTCCCCGCCCGTCCACGTCGCGTCGCTCCTGCTCGCTACTGCGCGCGGCGGAGCGTGGCCACGCCCTTCCAGGGCGGCGTCTGGGCGTACACGATGAGCTCTCCCTGCTCCGAGAACTCGCACAGCGCCTCGTAGCCGATCCCCGCCTCGTCGTAGGAGATCAGCTTGAACCGATCCCACGCGGGGTCGCGGATCTCGTAAGCGCGGTCGACGTGGAGACCCGGCGAATCCGCGAGGATGCGCTTTCCGTCGAAGCGGACGATCAAGTGCGCGTACTGGAACTCGAGCATCGACGCGAGCATCGGCTCGAGCGGGACCTCGGGCTCGAACCGGACGAGCCGGAAGCTGCCCCGCAGGCGCGCGTCGATCGACGCGATGGCGGCGGCCGCGTCGGGGCCCTGGGACGCGCTGGAGCCGCAGCCGGCGGACTGCGCGGCGAGCACGGCGGCGCAGGCGAGGAGGAGGAGGCGGGAAGCGCGGAACGCTCCGGAGGGACGGCTCACCGGGGGCGACATGGGGCGGAGCTTAGGGCGAGCGGGCGAGCAGCGCAAAGCGCAGGACCCGCGCGCGCTTGCGCGGATCTCGCGCGCTCCGCACAATCAAGCGAGCGAGCCGGCCAGCGCCCGACGGCCCGGCCGGGCGGCGCCGCGGCCGGGGTGGGGCCCGCGCTCGCTCCGGGGGAGCCATGACCGACGTCCTGCGAGGCACCGATTTCGTCGCACGCCTGCCCGAGCGCGCCTGCGCCACGCGCGAGGACGCCGTCCTGGAGGCCGTTCAGGCCGGCCACCTGGCGCCCATCGACTGGGTCCCGGTGCACAGCGAGCACGGCGAGCACCGCGCGACCTTCCTCGTGAGCGCCGACGCGCTCCGCGTCGGCGACGCGCAGGACTCCGTGCGGATCAACGCGTCCGCCAGGACGACGCAGCGCATCGCGGACCTGCTCGAGTGCGCGATGCTGACGACCCGCCTCTGCGACCTCGTCTGGGAGCAGGCCACGGTGCGGATAAAGCCGTGCATCGGCGCGCCGGATCCCACGATGGCGAACACCTCGCGCATGCTGGAGCACCATCGCCGCGTCGAGGAGCGGGTCGCGGGGCGGACCGGGCTCATCGAGAACGTCGGCAAGCACTGGGTGCTCACCAACCGCCTCGCCGGGAGCCGCGATCGCGCCGCCAACTACGGCTGGTACGACCCGGGCGCCGCCCACCGGCACGGCCGGCACCCCCTGTGGCAGCCGCTCGGGCTCGCGCACGACCTGGATCACGTGGACTACTCGCAGGTCGTCCGGCTCGTGCGGCGGCGGTGCACGGTCGACGGCGCGGAGCGCGATCTCCTCGAGGTGATGACCGACCCGGCGCTCGCCGGCCTTGTGTCGTCCGAGGGCCCCTTGCGCGTGCTCCGGCAGCCCGGGGTGCCGGAGGGGGCGTGATCGCCGCGCGCCGCGGGACGCCCGCTCGACGCGGGCGCCGCGGCGCTGGTCACGACGCGCGGCGGCGCGCGCTCTGCTTCTCGAGATCCAGGTACAGGAGCACCTTCTTCTCGATGATCGCGAGGTGCGCCTGCTGCTCGGCGAGCTTCGCGGCCACGTCGTCCCGGTGCGCCTCGAGCAGCGCGCGCCGCTCGGAGATCGTGTCCTCGCCGCGACGCACGAGCGCCGCGTAGGCGAGCATGCGGCGGATCGGCATGCCGGTCGCGTGCAGCTTGCGGAGGAACTCGACCCACCGCACGTCGTCCGGGCCGTAGCGGCGGTGGCCGCTCCGCGCCCGCGCGACGGGCCGGATGAGCCCGATCCGCTCGTAATAGCGGAGCGTGTGCGCGCTCGTCCCGGTCGCCGCGGCGACCTCGGCGATCGTGAGCGCGCCGTCCGCGCCGGAGCGCGGCGCGCCGGCCTTCCCGAAGCGCGCCGCGCCGTCCGCGCCGGAGCGCGGCGCGCCAGCCTTCCCGGAGCGCGCCGCGCCGAGGCGCGGTCTGCCGGCCGCGCCGCTCACTGGTTCACGAGCCTCATGCCGACCTCCGGATAGCGCGGACCGGCCGCCGCGCCCTTCGGCGCCACGGCGTCGAGGCGGCGCAGATCGCCCTCGGTGAGCTTGATCCCCTCCGCGGCGACGTTCTCCTCGAGGTAGCTGCGGCGCTTCGTGCCGGGGATCGGGACGATGAAATCCCCCTGCGCGAGGACCCATGCGAGCGCGAGCTGCGACGCCTTCACGCCCTTCTCCCGCGCGATGTCCTCGACCTTCGCGACGAGATCGAGGTTCCGCTGGAAGTTCTCCCCCTGGAAGCGCGGCGCCATGCGGCGGTAGTCGTCCGACGCGAGGTCCTCGAAGCGCTTGATCTGCCCCGTGAGGAAGCCGCGGCCGAGAGGGCTGTACGCGAGGAAGCCGATGCCGAGCTCGCGGCACGTGGCGAGCACGTCGTCCTCGGGATCCCGCGTCCAGAGCGAGTACTCGCTCTGCACCGACGCGAGCGGGTGCACCGCGTGGGCGCGCCGGAGCGTCGCCGAGCCCGCCTCCGAGAGGCCGATCGCGCGCACCTTGCCGGCCTTCACGAGCTCCGCCATCGCGCCCACGCTGTCCTCGATGGGCGTCTTCGGATCGACGCGGTGCAGCTGGTAGAGATCGATGACGTCGACGCGGAGGCGCCGCAGGCTCGCGTCGCAGGCCGCCCGGATGTACTCCGGCGCGCCGTTGACGCCCCGGACCGTGACATCGTTGGGATCGCGGACGATGCCGCACTTGGTCGCGAGGACGATCCGATCGCGCCGGCCCTCGATCGCCCGGCCGACGAGCTCCTCGTTCGTGAACGGCCCGTACATGTCCGCGGTGTCGAGCAGCGTGACGCCGAGCTCGACGGCGCGATGGATCGTGGCGATCGACTCGGCGTCGTCGCGGTTGCTGTAGAAATCGCTCATGCCCATGCAGCCGAGACCGAGGGCGGAGACCTTGAGAGGACCGAGCTTGCGTGTGTGCATGGTTGGGCTCCTTGTAGGCCGCGGGGGTGGGCCGCGGCGCTTCGACGCAGGCCACCGTAAGAGTTAGAGTGCGCTCGAAGTCAAGGGCGGCCGGAGCGACCTCCCCGGCGATCAGCAGCCCGGCGGGTTCGCCGGCGCGTGGCCGCCGAGCGCGCGCACGTCGTCGGCCGTGTCGACGTCGATCGCCCCGCCCGCCCAGTCGATCGCCACGATGCCCTCGGCGCGCAACAGCCGGCCGGCGCCCTGGTCGCCCTCGAGGCGCGCGAGGGCGCCCCAGCGAGATCGGTCGAACACCGCCGGCGCGCCCACGACGCCGCTGAAGCGCGACGCGGCGACCGGAGCGCCCGCCAGCCACGCGTTCCGCAGGGCGGTGAGGTGCTCGACCGTGATCAGCGGCTGATCCGCGAGCGCGATCAGGAGCGCGTCGGCCTTCGAGGCCTCCGCCCACCGGACCGCGGCGCGGATCGAGGAGGCGATGCCCTCTTCCCAGCCGTCGTTCGCGATGCGCGCGACGTCGAGGTCGCCGAGCGCGCGCGCGACCGCGCCGGCGTGGGCGCCGAGCACGACGCCGACCGGCCCGGATCGCGCCTCGACGCACGCCGCCGCCACGCGCCGGACGAGCGGCGCCCCGCCGAGCTCGACGAGCTGCTTGGGGCGCCCGAGGCGACGTGAGCCGCCCGCGGCGAGCACGGCCAGCGCCAGGCCGGCGTGCAGCGGGCGGACGCGGTCGCGGAGCTTCCCCCCCTGCGCCCTCCGCGCGACGGCCTGGAGCTCGCCCACGACCGAGAGCGCGATCTGCTCGGGCGTCTCGGCGCCGAGATCGAGCCCGATGGGCGCGTGGATCCGCGGATCGTCGCCGGGGCCCTGGCCGATCTCCGCGAGGAGCTCGCGCGTGCGGCGCGCGGGCCCGAGCACGCCGATGTAGCGGGCGCGCGACGCGAGGGCGGCCGTGAGCGCGTCGCGATCCGGCGTGCGCTGGTGGTGCATGATGACGACATACGCCTCGGCGGCCGCGTCGATGAGCGCGCGCAGGCGATCCATCGCGCCGCCGGTGGCGATGACGCGGTCCGCCGCGGCGAACCGGGAGCCCTGGCGAAGGACGGGCACCGCGACCGTGACCCGGAACCCGACCGACGTCGCGAGCGAGACGATGGGCGCCGCGTCGTGGCCGCCCCCGAGCACGAAGAGCTGCGGCGACGGCGCGATCTTCTCGACGAGCGCGGTGATCCCCAGCCCGTCCAGCTCGACGACGCCGGCCGGCCCCCGCGCGGCGCGCTCGATCGCGGCGCGCGCGGCGGGATCGGTCACCGGGTGCGCGAGCGCGCACGGCGGGCCGAAGGCGAGGCGCGCGCCGACCCGGACCGCGTCGACCGTCGAGCGGATCACCGTGACCAGCGTGCCGGTGGTCTCCTCGGCGAAGCACGCGCCGGCGAAGGCGAGCGCGTCGTGGGTCGCCCCGGCCTCGACGCGCTCGAGCAGCACGTCGACGACGCCGTTGCAGCCGAGCCCGACGCCCCACGGCTCTCCGTCTTCGGTGGTCGAGTCGTACGTGACCACCACGGCTCCATCGCGGCACCGGTGCTCTCCGCGGAGCATGACGTCGCCCTCCAGGCAACCGCCGCTCACGCACCCCGACAGCCAGCGATCGCCGGCGACCAGCATCCGCGCGCCGGGGCGCCGGTACGACGACCCCGACACCCGCACGACGGTCGCGAGCAGAAACGGGGACCGGTCCGCCACCAACTTCGTCGCTTCCCGCACGATCCGCTCAAGCTCGTTCATGCGCCTGGCATCATCATCCTTTCGCGATGCTCCCGCCAGGGCGTTCCTCGCCGCCGGACGCAACGTCGTACGCAACTTCGCGCGCGACCGCCGCCCCCTGGGGCGCCGCGGGGCGACGGCGCGCCGCCGGCCACGGTGAAGAACTGATAAAACCAAGGTCGCTCGCTTGACGCCGCACGAACGCAAAAGTAAGGCGAAAGCGGCCATGAAACTCCATATCAACGGCGTTGTTCGCGAGGTCGAGGCCGCTCCGGAGATGCCTCTGCTCTGGGTGCTCCGGGATCTGTTGGGATTGACCGGCACCAAGTATGGCTGTGGCATGGCCCAGTGCGGCGCGTGCACGGTCCACATCGACGGTAAGCCCGCGCGCTCCTGCGTCCTGCCGGTGTCGAGCGTCGGGGCGCGCAAAGTGACGACGATCGAGGGCCTGTCGGCCGACGGGTCGCACGTCGTGCAACAGGCGTGGGCGCAGGCCGATGTCGTCCAGTGCGGGTACTGTCAGTCCGGGCAAATCATGACCGCGGCCGCGTTGCTCGAGCAGAAACCAGAACCGACCGACGCCGATATCGATGCGGCGCTGTCCGGAAACGTGTGTCGGTGCGGGACCTATGTGCGCGTGCGCGAGGCGGTGATCCTCGCGTCGCGCCTCAAGCGAGGTGGTAAGTGAGCGTCTCCCGGCGCGACTTCTTGCAGGTGGCCGCGGGCTCTGCGGCGGGGCTCCTGCTCAGCTTCTACGTGCCGCAGGGGGTCCGCGCCGCGCCGAAGGCGGCGCAGCCGCAGCCCCTGTCGCCGAACGCGTTCGTGCGCATCGGAACGGATGAGTCCGTGACCGTGGTGCTCGCGCACTCCGAGATGGGCCAGGGCATCTGGACCGGGCTCGCGATGCTGATCGCCGAGGAGCTCGAGTGCGACTGGTCGAAGGTGCGGTCTGAGCACGCGCCGGCCGCGCCGGTGTACGGCCACCCGGTGATGCACTTCCAGATGACCGGCGGGTCGACGAGCACGAACGGCGAGTTCGATCGGTATCGCACCGTCGGCGCGATGGCGAAGGACATGCTGGTGCGCGCGGCGGCCGCCCGCTGGAAGGTCGCGCCCGCGGCGTGCGTCGTCGCGAAGGGGGTCGTCACCCACGGCAAGGATCAGCTGACCTACGGCCAGCTCGCCGAGGAGGCGATGAAGCTGACCCCGCCGGCGAAGGTGAAGCTGAAGGATCCCAAGGACTGGAAGCTAATCGGCACCCTGGTGCGCCGCATCGATACGCCGGAGAAGATCACGGGCAAGGCGCAGTTCGGGATCGACGTGCAGTTCCCCGGGCTGCGCACCGCCGTGGTGCTCCGCCCGCCGGCGTTCGGCGCGAAGCTCGCGAAGTACGACGCGGCCGACGCCCTCAAGGTGCCCGGCGTCGAGAAGGTCGTCCCCACCGCGAACGGCGTCGCCGTCGTCGCCGCGCATTTCTGGGCGGCCAAGCTCGGGCGCGACGCGCTCCGCGCCGAGTGGACGAAGCCCGAGGGGGGCGGCGCCGACAGCGCCAGGCTGATCGACGAGTTCCGCGCGCAGGCGCGCAAGCCGGGCCCGGTCGCCCACCAGGTCGGCAAGGTCGAGGACGCCCTGGCCGCGGCCAAGTCGCGGATCGAGGCGGAGTACGACGTGCCCTACCTCGCGCACGCGCCGATGGAGCCGCTCAACTGCACGGTCAAGATCGAGGGCGATCGCTGCGAGATCTGGACCGGCACGCAGTTCCAGACCGGCGACCAGATGGCCGCGGCGAAGATCCTCGGGACGACTCCCGAGAAGGTCCAGATCCACACGACGTTCCTCGGCGGCGGCTTCGGCCGGCGCGCCAGCCCCGTGGCGGATTTCGTGGGGGAGGCCGTGATGGTCGCGAAGGCCGCCGGCGTGCCGGTCAAGGTCGTGTGGACGCGCGAGGACGACATGCGCGGCGGCTATTACCGCCCCGCGTACGTCCATCGGGTGCAGGTCGGCGTCGACGGCCGGGGCATGCCCACGGCGTGGGATCACATGATCGTGGGCCAGTCGATCGTCGCCGGTACGCCGCTCGAGTCGCTCGTCGTCAAGAACGGCATCGACCACACCTCGGTGGAGGGGGTCGGCGACTCGCCGTACCTCGCGGGCATGCCCGCGCTCCGCGTGTCGCTGCACTCGCCGAGGACGCCGGTGACCGTGCTGTGGTGGCGCTCGGTCGGCAACACGCACACCGCCTTCGCGATGGAGAGCATGGTCGACGAGCTGGCGCACGCCGCCGGGCAGGATCCGCTCGCGTACCGCCTCGAGCTGCTGAAGGACAAGCCGCGGCACGCCAACGCGCTGAAGGTCGCCGCCGAGAAGGCCGGCTGGGGCACGGCGCTGCCGCCGGGGCGGGCGCGCGGGCTGGCGATGCACGAGTCGTTCGGCTCCATCGTCGCCGAGGTCGCCGAGATCTCGATCGAGAAGGGGCGCATCCGCGTTCACTCGGTCACCTGCAGCGTGGATTGCGGCACCGCGGTGAACCCGCTCGGCATCGAGGCGCAGGTCCAGGGCAGCGTCGCGTTCGGCCTCACGGCGGCGCTCTTTGGCAAGCTCAACATCGTCGAGGGGCAGGTCCAGGAGAGCAACTTCCACGACTATCCCATGCTCCGGATGGCCGATATGCCGCGCATCGCCGTCCACATCATCCCGAGCAAGGCCACGATGGGCGGCATCGGGGAGCCGGCGACCGCGCCGATCGCGCCTGCCGTGGCGAACGCGGTGTTCGCGTTGACGAAGCAGCGGCTGCGCTCCCTCCCGTTCCGCCTCGCCTAGGTGCCAATGATGATCCGTTCCTCTCTTGTTCTCGCCTTTCTCCTCGCCGGGTGCGGGGGGCAGACGTCCGCGGCCTCGCAGGCGCCGGCGCCGGCGCCGGTCGACCGCGCGGCCGGCCTCGCCGCGTTCGAGACCGTGCGCAGCGTGCTCCAGCATCCTCGTTGCCAGAACTGTCACCCCGCGGGCGACGTGCCGCTGCAGGGCGACGAGGGCCGTCTTCACAACCAGTTCGTGCTCCGCGGTCCCACGGGCCACGGCATGGCCGGGGCCGAGTGCACGACGTGTCACGGGCCGGCGAACCCGCCGAGCAGCTACGGCGCGCACGTGCCGCCCGGCGTGGCGAAAGGCTGGCACATGCCGCCGCCCGACATGCCGATGGTGTTCGTCGGCGTCGCCCCGGGGGCGCTGTGCGAGCAAATCAAGGATCCGGCGCGCAACGGCGGCAAGGACATGGCGGCGCTGCGCGTCCACCTGGAGGATCCGCTCGTGACCTGGGGCTGGAACCCGGGCGCTGGCCGCACGCCCATCCCGACGCCTTATGCCGAGTTCGTGGCCGCGTGGGAGACGTGGGCCCGCGCGGGCGCGCCCTGCCCGGGTGGGTGATCTCTTCCTATCAGTGCGGGCTCGCCGTCGGACGGACGACGATCTCGCTCACGTCGACGTCGTCCGGCTGCTCGATCGCGAACGCGATCGCGCGGGCCACGGCGTCCGCGGAGATCGCGGTCTTCCGGAACTCTTTCATGGCCTGCCGCGCGCTGTCGTCCGTGATGGTCTCGGCCAGCTCGGACTCCGTGACGCCGGGGGAGATCACGGTCACCCGCAGGTCGGTGGACTCCTGCCGGAGGCCGTCGGAGATGGCCCAGACCGCGAATTTCGTCGCGCAGTACACGGCGGCCGTCGGGACCACCATGTGTCCGCCGATCGACGAGACGTTGACGAAGTGCCCGTGGCCCTGCGCCTTCATGATCGGCAGCCCGGCGGCGATCCCGTGCAGGACGCCGCGGATGTTCACGTCGATCATGCGATCCCACTCCTCGATCTTCAGCGATGACAGGGGCGAGAGCGGCATGACGCCGGCGTTGTTGACGATCACGTCGACGCGGCCGAACGTCGCCCGCGCGAAGTCGACGAAATCGGCCACGTCCTGCCGCTTGGTGACGTCCACGGCTCGATGCTCCACGGTTCCGCCCTCCGCGCGGATGGCGGACGCGAGCTTCTCCAGCCGGTCCGTGCGCCGGGCGCCCACCACGACCCGGGCGCCGCGCCGGGCCAGGAGGCGCGCGGCGGCCTCGCCGATACCGCTGCTCGCGCCGGTGATCACAACGACCTTACCCTCGATACCAGGCATGAGAGACTCCTTGATTCGCTCGCTCTCCAGCGCGGGATTGCGCCGGTCACGGGGAGAACCTAGGCCTCGACCGCGAGGGCGCGGTAGTCGGTTCCTGGACGGGTCTTGCCCGATCCTGCACGGCGTGCGTCCAGCGCGATCGGCGGCCCCCCGCGCGCGGCAGGGCAGTCAGCCGACGCCGGAGCGCCCTCGCGGGCCCGCCGGTTGGGCGGAGCCGGCTCGATGAGGTAGCCTGGGCCCATGCAGGCAAGCGCCCCGGCGGCAGAGGAGCTGGATCGCGAGATCGAGCGGCGACTCGCGGAGCTGGCAGCCCTGATCGAGCGGTTCACCGCCGAGGACGGCATGCGCGCGACGGCCGTGAAGGGCATGAGCCTGATCCGCGCCTCGCGCCCCTCCGAGCCGCTGCACACCGTCTACAAGCCGATGGTGTGCCTCATCGCCCAGGGCCGCAAGCAGGTGATGCTGGCGGACGAGGTGGTCGTCTACGACCCCGCGCGCTACCTGGTCGTCACGGTCGACCTGCCGCTCGTCGGCCAGGTGCTCGTGGCGTCGCGGGAGCGCCCCTACCTGTGCCTCGCCCTCGAGCTGGAGCCCAGCGACGTCGGCGCGCTCCTCACCGAGCCCGGTCTCCCCAGGCCGAGCGCGGCGTCCGGCGGCGAGCGCGAGGAGCGCGGCCTGTTCGTCAGCCGGACGGACCTCCCGTTGATCGACGCGGCGCTGCGGCTCATCCGCCTGCTCGAGACGCCTCAGGACATTCCCATCCTCGCGCCGCTCGCCGTGCGCGAGATCCACTATCGCCTGCTGAAGGGCGAGCAGGGAGCGCGGGTCCAGCGGATCGCCCTGGCCGGCAGCCAGGCGCAGCGGATCGCCAAGGCGATCAGCCTCGTGAAGAGCAACTACACCCGGCCGCTGCGCATCGAGGCCATCGCGCGCGAGGTGCACATGAGCCCCTCGGCGCTGCACCATCAGTTCAAGGCCGTCACGGCCATGAGCCCGCTCCAGTACCAGAAGCAGCTCCGGCTCCAGGAGGCGCGCCGCCTGATGCTCGGCGAGGTCGTGGACGCGGCGACCGCCGGCTACCGCGTCGGCTACGAGAGCCCGTCGCAGTTCAGCCGCGAGTACAGCCGGCTGTTCGGCGCGCCGCCGTCGCGCGACGTCGCGCGGCTCCGGAGCATGATGGGCTCGAAACCGGCGATGGGGTAGCCCCCAAAAAAATTCGGAGCGCGCGTAGGGAGGGTCGGCCGGGCAGCGTCCCAGGAGCAGAAGCCGGCAAGAACAGGCTGGCCCTTGCACCAAGGAGCACGACCATCATGACCCTCTCCAAGCTCTCGAACACGGCCCGCAGCGCGATCCATCGCTTCATCCTCGGCGGCTTCCTCGCGACGGCCGTGCTCGCCGGCGGCGGAGCGGCGTACGCGGCGAGCGGCGCCGCGGAGACGCAGGCGCCGCGGCAGGACAAGGACGCCCGGCGCGAGCACCGCCCGAAGGATCCGGCCCGGCTCATCAAGCGCCTGGACAAGAATGGCGACGGCAAGCTGACCGTCGCCGAGCTCCCGGAGAAGGCGCAGAAGCGGCTGGGCAAGGCGGACACGAACAAGGACGGGACGCTCTCCGCCGAGGAGCTCAAGGCGCACGCCGAGCAGCACAAGAAGGCGCGCGCGGCGAAGCAGCAGGCGCGCTTCGCCCGGAGCGACAAGAACGGCGACGGCTTCCTCACCAGGGACGAGGTGGGCGACAAGCGCTGGGAGCGGGTGAAGGCGGCGGACGCGAACCGCGACAACCGGCTGACCGCCGACGAGCTGCGCGCGGCGCGCCTCGCGCGCAAGCAGCCGGCGGCGCGGTAGCGCTTCCCCGGGATCCCCGCCCCCGGACCTCGCCGCTCATCGCCGAGAGCGCCGCGGCGCCCGCCTCGCTTGCGCGGGGCGGTCTGCGGCGGGCGCGTCGCTCTCCCCGGGCGCGATGGGCGACGAGGTCGCCTCGCCGGGGGCAGGAGCTCCCTCGTCGCCAGCGAAAGGCGCCGCGTCCGCGGCGGCGGCAGGCGCTGCCGCGTCGCCGGCGCCGGGCGCCGCCTCCGCGGAAGCACCCGCCGGGGCGGCGGCGCGGCGCTTCCGCGGACGTTTGGGGAAGAGCGGAAGCTGCTGCTCGAGCACCTGGCTCCGCCACGCGAGCAGCGTCTGCGCGCGCCGGCGCGCCGTCTCCTTCGCGATGCCGGCGGTGGAGCGGTACAGGCGCCGCGCCAGCGCGACCGCGGTGGGCGCCGCCGGCTCGAAGAGATCGGGCGCGACCTCCTTCACGACGTCGCACGCGAAGATCGCGCGCCGCAGGAGTGCCCGCTCGTCGGCGGTGCTCGGCGGGGCGGCGAGCAGCCCGCGACCAGCGGGCGTGATCGAGGCGTCGTCGTCGCCGAGCCAGCCGAGGACGCGGGCGGCGGCGAGCGCATAGCCGACGTGGCGCAGGGAGATGCCCGTCTGCTGCGCGATCTCTTCCTTCGCGGTCGCCCCTCCTGCGAGCGCCTCGAGCACGCGCCGCACGTTGGCGAGGTTGTCGGCCTGGGGGATCTCGGTGCTGCGGAGCAGGCGGGTCGGCGGCATGGTCGGCGAGGAACCCCCGGCCCCGGCCGGGAGCCGACACCATAGCGCGCGCCGGAGCAGAGCGGACCTCGAACGCGTCCGCCCGGCGACGGCGGTAGGCCGCGGCGGGGCCGGCGGCGGGACCGCGGTGGGGTCGGCGGCAGGGAGCCCGCGGCGCCGCTGGGCCGAGGCCCCTGCCCTCACCCGGCCCTCCGAGCGGCGCCCCATCCCGCGAGCGGTGCGGCGCCCCTGGCGTCGGCGCTGCGGTGCCACGCCCCCGCGCCGGCGATGACCACGCCGTCGCCGCCGTACCCCCCGAGCGCTCGTCGACGGCGACCCGGCGCACCTGCCTCCAGGTCGACGGGCACGATCCTATGCGCCGCGAGCCACCGAAGCACGCCAGACCCGACACGCGCTGTCGATCGGTGCCCGACACGGCGGGTCGACCGTCGTCAATCCCTCGGCTCAGACGCGCGAATCACGCGGCGATTGTCCTCCAGCGCGAACGATTCGTTCGCGCCGACAGGCTTGTTGAGCGTTCCGCCGAAGGCCAGAGTGCCGGGCATGGCCCGATCGACGCTGAAACAAGCCGCGCTCTCGCGGCGGCTCCTCTTCTTGGCCCTCACGGGGGTCGCCGGCTGTGCGCCCCTGAAGGCGCGCAGCCCGTCATCAAGCGGTCTTACGCCTGACGAGGCGCATCAAGAGACGGTCGTGCGCCGCTACTTCGACGAGGTCTGGAGTCAGGGCCGCCTCGAGGTCCTCGATGAGCTGCTCGCCGCTGGTTACATCAACCACACGCCGAGCACGCCCAATCCGCCGCCGGGCCCCGGTGGCCTCAAGCCCATCGTGGCCGCGTTTCGTGTCGCGTTCCCGGACCTCCACTTCACCATCGAGGACCTCGTCGTGAGAGACGACCGCGTGGCGGTGCGCGTCAGGATGGAGGGCGTACATGAAGGACCGCTCTTCGGGATCGCCGCGACCCATCGCCGTGTGAGCGTGGAACAGATCAATATCGAGCTGTTCCGGGGAGGGAAGATCGCCGAGCACTGGCGCGTCACCGACGAGCTCGGGCTGATGCGGCAGCTCGGCGTCGCCCGATGAGCGATCCCTGGAGAATGAGGCTCACCGGGCGCCGAGGGCGGCGTGACCTCGATGTCCGGGCGCGCGGTACGCGCCCGTCCCGAGGCCAGCTCGCCTGTCGCGCCTCTTACCGACCGCGGCAGCCGTGGCCGTGGTGGTGGTCGTGGTCGCGGTCGTGGCCGTTGCCGTCACAATCGACGTCATCGCGGTGGGGCGCGCAGAGGCGACCGTTGTTGTACGCGTCGAGCTTGTCGGCGAGCGGCTCGCCGCTCTCCCACGGCGAGTTGCAGCCCCGGTCCTTGACGTTGCTGCCGAGACGGTACTTCTTGAGCCAGGCGTCTGCCGCGGCGATGGTGCGCTCGATGCAGCTCGACTGATTGCCGATGCCGACGTTGAGCTTGGCGACGATGAGGTGCTTCGCGAGGATGTACGTGACGTCGCCCTTGGTCGGGCGGCTGATGATGTCGAGGAGCTGGGCCTTCGTGTACGTCTTGCCGCCGATGGTCAGCTTCGAGACCTTCCATGCGTTCGGGTGGTTCTTCCAGTAACCGGGGGTGCCGGTGCCGGGCGACGCGCACTGGCAGGCGCCGCAGTCGGCCGCGCAGCTCGAGCAGTCCTCGACGCCCGCCTTGCAGACCCCATCGCCGCAGACCGGCGCGCATGCCCCGCAGTCGGCCGCGCAGCTCGAGCAGGTCTCGCCGAACTCGCAGACGCCGCTGCCGCACACCGGCGGGCAGATGCCGCAGTCGCTCGGGCACTCGAGGCAGTTCTCGCCCGCCTCGCAGCGGTCGTTGCCGCAGACCGCGGGGCAAGCGCCGCAGTCGCCGGCGCAGTTCGCGCAGTCCTCGCCGGTCTCGCAGACGTTGTTGCCGCAGACCGCGGGGCAGGCGCCGCAGTCGTCCGAGCAGGTGCCGCAGTCCTCGCCGGCCTCGCACGTGCCGTTGCCGCAGACGGGCGGGCAGGCGCCGCAGTCGGCGCTGCAGCTGCTACAGGTCTCGCTGGCGTCGCAGGCGCCGTCGCCGCAGGTGGGCGGGCAGACGTCGCAGTCGGCGCTGCAGCTGCCGCAGTCCTCGCCGGCCTCGCAGGCGCCGTTGCCGCAGGTGGGCGGGCAGATGCCGCAGTCGACAGCGCAGGTAGAGCAGCTCTCGTCGCCACCGCAGACGCCGTTGCCGCAGGAGAGCTGGTAGCCGAAGTCCGCGTCGAGCAGGTCCTGCGCCCAGCCGAGCGAGACCGTGCCCACGTTGTCGAGCCCGCCGTCCGGATCCGCCGTCGGCTCCTGCCCGGCGAGCGGGCCGCTCGTCATGAAGTTGTCGGCGGTGACGACCACCGAGTAGGTGCCCGCCGAGAGCGTGTCGAAGAGGTAGAAACCGGGCTGGCCGGTGTAGGGGCTGTCGCCGGTGATGGTGAAGTCGATCAGCTGGTCGCCCTGGAACAGCTCGACGCGGACGCCGTTGACGCCGAGCTCGCCCGTCTCCGGCTCGTAGAGCCCGTCGGCGTCGCTGTCGAGCCAGACCGTGTCGCCGATCGATGAGTACGTCACGTAGCCGAAGTCGGCGTCGGACACGTTCTCTCCCGCGTCGAGCGACACGGCGAGCGGCTCGTCGTCGGTGGTCAGCTGGTGCCCGAGCGGGAGCGTCGCGTCGTCGACGCTGACGACGTAACAGCCTGCGTCGAGCTCGCCGAAGCGGTAGGCGCCCGCCGCGTCGGTCGCGGTCGTCTGGAGGGCGGCGCCGTCGGCGGATCCGTCGCAGCCCGCGTCGGCGAAGAGGTCGACGACGACGCCGGAGATGCCGAGCTCGGAGGCGTCCTCGAGGCCGTCGGCGTTCGCGTCGAACCACACCTTGTCGCCGATGGATCCCTTCGGCGTCGTGTAGCAGATCTCGAGGAATGGGCGCTGGGACGGGTCCGTGTGCGCGCTGCCCCGGTACGACGTCTTGCCGTTCTCGTCCTCCTCGAGGAGGATCCCGTGGTTGGGCGAGACGCCGCTCACCCACTCCTGGACGAGCTCCGTGAGATCGAGCTCGCGCCACGCCGAGCCGCCGGACTCGAACGACGTGAAGAACGTCGGATCGATGCCGCCGAGGTTGTTCCAGGTGACGTCCGCCTCGCTCCAGGGGGCGAGCACCCGGTGAGCGCGGACGGTCTGGGCCGTGCTGCTGTAGGTCAGGACGTAGAACTTGGCCGACGTGACGAGCGAGCTCGCGGGGATGGCGCCGAGCTCGAAGCCGAACAGGGCTCGTTTCTCGCCGACGGTGCTGGAGTACCCCGTGTTCACCTCGAACGGGGTCGGGACGTGATAGCTCGGGGCGAGGCTCCAAATCTCGGCGTTGTAGATGTCTCCCAGGGCGCCCCGCTGGATCACGGTGCACGTGGGCGTCGGCGCGGCGGTGGTGGCGAGGCTCGAGGCGGTGATGAGCAGCGTGGCGAGCGCTGCGGAGGACGCGATGGATATCTGCTTCATGGGTAGCTCCTTGGAGGTCCTTGCGAGGATCGAACCACGATGGAGCGTCATCCGAGCCGCATGCGCCATGACACACGGGTCAGGCGAAAGTCGGTTTCGTGGGCTCCGGTCAGACCGCGCCCCGCGGGCTGATAAGGATCAGATCAGGCGCGCGAGGCGTCAGCGCAAAATCGGAGAGCGGATGCGCACAGGTCCAGTGTTCAAGTTAGCAATACGATCGTCGAACTGTCCAGACATTTGCGAGGGACAACCCTCAAAAGAACATCGCGTTGCTGACGGTTCGCACGGTTCGCGCGGTTCGCGCGGTTCGCGCGGTTCGCACGATTCGCGGCCACGCGGTGACGTTTTTGGGCACCTCGCCCCAGGCCTTCACGCTCCACAAAAGGGAGCGCTGCACCCGAGGAGGATCTCGGCGCACTCAGCACCAAACGCTCCGTGCGGCAGCGCCCTGCGTCGCTCGGAGCTCACCAGAACCGGATCGAATACAGCGAGGTTGGTCCCGATTTGATGCTGAATGCGCACAGGACCATTTTTCAAATTAGTAAATACTCACTTCGATTGTCCAGACCTTTTTTTGTGGGTGAGCGTGTTCTTCGTTTCGCTCGCCTCGTTCGACGCTCGCGGTGACGACGGCGGCGGGCTCGGTTCGTCCGCCGCGCGGTGAACACGTGCTGGTTCAGGACGCGCACGCGGGGAGTCCCCGGACGTCCGTCGATTGTCACGGCGCTTTATCGCTCTGAACGGAAAATGCACCGGGCAAAGGAGCCGCCATGACGCCAATGCCTGCAGGGACGGGCACCGGGAAGATCGCGCTCGTGGTCCCGAGTGAACGGGGCAATCCCGGCGCTACGGCAGCGGGTGCTCGCCCGCACGGCCCGCGGGCAACGCGATGGAGCCGCACTGCCCCGCCCGAGGGAAACGGCGCTCCACGAAGCCCCGCGGCGTCACCCCGAGCAGCTCGCGGAACTCGGCATTCAGATGCGGCTGGTCGGAGAAGCCCAGCTCGACGGCGAGCTGCGCCCAGCTCGAGGTGCCGATCCTCGAAAGCACGCGCCGAAGGCGCGCGATGCGGGCATAGCGCTTGGGAGAGACGCCGATCTCGTCCTGGAAGATCCTCCGCAGCTGTCGCTCGCTCAGCCCGAGCCCTCGCGCCAGCGCGTGCACCCGCTCGGGCGGGAGGTCAGCCCCGCCATCGAGCAGCCGGGTGGCGCGGTCCAGGAGCCTCACGCGCGAGGCGTCGTCCACGGCGCGCTCG
Source organism: Sorangium sp. So ce185 (assembly GCF_051526825.1). Taxonomy (NCBI): domain Bacteria; kingdom Pseudomonadati; phylum Myxococcota; order Polyangiales; family Polyangiaceae; genus Sorangium; species Sorangium sp. So ce185. The sequence continues at coordinate 7,747,810 of NZ_CP150316.1, forward strand.
CCGCGCGCGCCCTCGAGGACGAGCTCTTCGAGCGCGCGGAGCACCCGGTCGATGTCGCCTTCCGCCGCGGCCAGCGCGCCGCGAGCTCGCGCGCCGCGCGCGCCCCACAGGTCCTCCAGGGCGACGGCGCGGTCGGCGAGCTCGTGGAGCGCGGCGCCCAGGAGCGGGCGAGCGCAGCCCGCACGGAGCCCCACGCGCACGAACAGCGGCTTCGACGAGCCTGCCTTGTACGTGGCCCGGGTGCTCGGACCGACGGCCATCAGCTCGCTCGCACCGGCGGACGGTCTGCAGAAGACGAGCGACGCACCCGTGTCCGGAAGGCGCGCCCACAGCGAGGTGTCACCCGGCCGAGCCGCCACCACGATGCTCGACACATAAGGTCGCAGCCGCGCCGGAGGCAGCAAGACGCGCTCGAAGGGCACATCCATCGAGGCGAGATCCTACACGCCGGGATCGGGTGCCGCAACGCCACCGCGCTGTCCGATTTCTTCAAGATGCCGGCGCGCGCGCGCCGCAAGCTGACCTCTCGAAGGCACGCGAGACGCGTGGACCGTACGACGAGGGAAGCTCAGATGATCCTGATAACCGGTGCCACCGGCACCATCGGCAGAGAGGTCGTGAGGCAACTGGTCGAGAGGGGCGCGCCGATCCGCGCCATGACGCGCGATCCAGCGCGCGCCGCGGCGCTCGGTCGCGAGGTGGAGCTGGTCCGCGGCGACTTCGACGATCCCGGCTCGCTGCGGGCCGCGCTCCGAGGGGTCGAGGCGCTGTTCTTGCTCAGCGCGCCCGGGCCGTCGATCTCGGCGCATGACGTGGCCACGGTCGATGCGGCGCAGAAGAGCGGCGTGAAGAAGCTGGTGAAGCTCTCGGCCTTCGGCGCCGACCTCCGATCGCGGGTCGGAGACTGGCACCGGGCCGGCGAGCACGCCGTGCGGACGTCGGGGCTCGCGTGGACCTTGCTCCGGCCCGTGGGGTTCGCGTCGAACGTGCTGCAGTGGGCGGCGGCCATCCGCGCGGGCGGCGCGGTGCCCGTCTGGACCGGAGACGGCCGGCAAGGGATCATCGACCCAGGCGACGTGGCGGCCGTCGCCGTCGCGGCGCTGACGTCGGATCGGCACGACGGCAGGATTTACACGCTCACCGGCCCCGAGCTGCTGAATGCGCACGATCAGGTGGCGATCCTGGAGGGGGCGCTCGGGCGCTCCATCGAGACGACCGATGTTCCGCCGGACAGGGTGCGCGATCAGATGCTGGCCGCGGGCGCCGCGCGCGAGCTCGCGGACGCCGTCTTCGAGGGCGTCAGCTTCCTGCGCGAAGGCCGGGCCGCGACGCTGAGCGACGATGTCGAGGCGGTGCTCGGCCGCGAGCCGCGGCGCTTCGAGGCGTGGGTACGCGAGAACCTCGCGGCGTTCGGCGGCGCCTCGGGCGCGGCCTGACGGGGACGGCGCCGCGCGGAACTTGGCCCGCGCGCGCCCCCTCTGGCATCTGCTCCACGTGCGATCGCGTCTCTACCTCGCGCTCGCCGCCGCGGCCGCCCTGTGGATCGCGCCGGCGACGGCATCCCCGGCGCCGCCCGGCGTTCGCAAGCTCCACGTCGAGGGCGGCGCGGTCCACGCGGCGGTCGGCGCGTCGAGCAAGCAGGTGCGCCTCACGCTCGACCCCGATCTCCAGCGCGCCGCCGAGCGCCTCCTCGCCCGCTCCGGCGCGCCCGAGGGCGCCATCGTCGCCTCCGACGTCCGCACCGGCCGCATCCTCGTCTGGGCCAGCCGCGGCAAGCGCGACTACGTCGCGACCCCGCTCGCCCCGAGCGCGAGCCTCTTCAAGATCGTCACCGCCGCGGCGCTCCTCGAGGCCGGCAAGGTGAACGTCGCGACGCCCGTCTGCTACACGGGCGGCATGAGCGCGATCACCGCGCGCGACCTCCAGGGCCGCGGCGCCACCTGCACCGTCTTCGGCGAGGCGCTCGGCCGCAGCATCAACGGCGTCTTCGCCCGCCTCGCCGGCCAGCACCTCACGGCCGCCGACCTGCGCCGCAAGGCCCGCGATCTCGGCTTCGACGGCGAGGTCCCCATCGACGTCCCGGGCGCGCCGAGCACCGCCCAGATCCCGGACGACGCGCTCGGGCTGGCCCGCGCCGGCGCGGGCTTCTGGAGCGGCCGCCTCAGCCCGCTCGGCGCCCTGTTCGCGATGCAGACCATCGCGAACGACGGCGAGCGCGTCCGGCTCTCGCTGCTCGCGCCGCCGGGCGCGCAGGCCGGCGGCGACGCGGCCGCGCCGCGGAGCACCGACGGCCGCGGCCTCCGGCCCGAGGTCGCGCGCACCCTCCGCTCGATGCTCGAGGTCACCACGCGGCGGGGCACCTGCGCCAAGGCGTTCCGCAAGCCGGACGGCACGCGCGCCCTCGGCGCCATGCCCGTCGCCGCCAAGACCGGCACGCTGGTCGGCGGCAGCCCCTCGCGGATGTTCTCGTGGTTCGCGTCGTTCGCGCCGTCCGACCGCCCGGAGATCGCCGTCTCCGTGATGCTGGCCAACGACATCGCGTGGCGCACCAAGGCGAACCTCGTCGGCCGCGAGCTGCTCGAGATCTACTTCGGCCGGAAGCGCCCGGGCCCCGTCGCCCGGCGACGCTGACGGACGGCGCCGGGCTGGGCTACCCTGCGGCGAGCCGCATGAACGCCCGAGACCGCATCCCCCCCCTCCTCCAACACCTGCGCGAGGCTTACCCCGACGCGCGCTACGAGCTCGACTGGGAGACGCCGCTCGACCTGCTCGTCGCGACCATCCTGGCCGCGCAATGCACGGACGAACGCGTCAACCGGGTGACCGCCACCCTCTTCAAGAAGTACACGACGGCGCAGGCGTACGCCGACGCCCCCACCGAGGTGCTCGAGGAGGAGCTCAAGCCGACCGGCTTCTACCGGCAGAAGACGAAGACCGTGAAGGCCGCGTGCCAGGCGCTCGTCGCGCGCTTCGGCGGCGAGGTGCCCGGGAACATGGCCGACCTCACGTCGCTGCCGGGCGTGGCCAGGAAGACGGCGAACGTCGTGCTCAACACGGCGTTCGGCCTCCCCTCCGGGATCATCGTCGACACCCACGTCGCCCGCCTCAGCGGCCGCATCGGCCTCTCGAAGCGCGAGAAGCCCGAGCAGATCGAGGAGGACCTCATGCGGCTCGTGCCGAAGGATCAATGGACCTTCTTCGGCCCTGCCATGGTCCTGCACGGCCGGTACACCTGCGTCGCCAGGAAGCCCAAGTGCGCGGAGTGCCGCATGAGCGATCTCTGCCCGAAGGAAGGGGTCTGAGCGAGAGATGAAGATCGATCTGCCCGGCTCGTGGCAAAACGTGCTCGCGGAGGAGCTCGAGAAGCCCTATTTCCAGCAGCTGACGCGCTTCCTTTCGGCCGAGCGCGAGGCCCACCGGGTCTTCCCGGCCGAGGAGGACGTCTTCGCCGCGTTCAAGCTCACGCCGTACGAGCGCGTGCGCGTGCTGCTCCTCGGCCAGGACCCGTACCACGACGAGGGGCAGGCCCACGGGCTCTGCTTCTCCGTGCGCCCGGGCGTCCCGCCGCCGCCGTCGCTCGCCAACATGTACAAGGAGGCGCTCGCCGATCTGCCGGACTTCAAGGTCCCGAGCCACGGCTGCCTCACCGCCTGGGCGAGCCAGGGCGTGCTGCTGCTGAACACCGTGCTCACCGTCCGCGCGCACACGCCGAACTCGCACAAGAACCAGGGCTGGGAGACGTTCACCGACGCCGTGATCCGGAAGGTCAACGACCGGCCCGATGGCGTCGTGTTCGTCCTCTGGGGCGGCCACGCGCAGAAGAAGGCGAAGCTCATCGACGCGCGCCGCCACACCGTCATCAAGGCGGCCCACCCCTCGCCGCTGTCGGCGAGGAGCGGCTTCTTCGGCAGCAAGCCGTTCTCGACCATCAACGCCGCCCTGCGCGCACGCGGCGCCGGGGAGATCGACTGGCGCCTCCCGGAGCTCGAGTAGCGCCGCGATGCCCCGGCAGAAGCGCCCCCTGCCGCTCGCCCCCGGCACGCGGTACACCCCCGCCGTCCTCGAGGGCATCGCCGACGGCGAGCGCGCCGCGCTCGCGCTCTCGCTCGGCGAGCGCACCGAGGCCGGCGCCGTGGCGGCCGCGGCCGCGGCGCTCGCGCGCGCGGAGGCGCTGGAGGAGGCCGCGGTGGCCGCCGAGCCGCCCGCCCGGCCCATCGCCTGCCGGGCCGGCTGCTCGACCTGCTGCGTCAGCAAGGTGCTCGTGCTGGCGCCGGAGGTGCTGCGCATCGCGGCCCACCTGCGCGCCACCCGGACCGAGGCGGAGCTCGCCGCGCTCGCCGAGCGCGTGCGCGCCGCCGACGCCGCGACGCGCGGCCTCTCCCGGCTCGAGCGCGCCGAGGCCCGGGTCCCCTGCCCGCTCCTCGACGAGCGCGGCGCCTGCTCGGTCCACGCCGTCCGCCCGATCGTGTGCGCCGGCTGGAGCTCCCTCGACGCCGCGGCGTGCGAGCGCCACTTCGCCGCGCCCGCGGCCGTCCCCACGGCCCCGATGCACCGCCCGAGCTACGAGGTCGCGAACGCCGTGCTCGCCGGCCTGGGCTGGGCCGCGCGGGAGCAGGGCCTCGACGCCGCGCCGCTGGAGCTCATCGCCGCGCTGCGCATCGCGATCGAGCGCCCGAACGCCGGCGAGCGGTGGCTCGCGCGCCTGCCCGTCTTCGCCGCGGCCCGCGACGCCGAGTGGCAGGCGGACCGCCGGCGCGAGGCGTGATCGCGCGCCCCGCCGCGTCCCGGACCCCACCAGGACGGTTGGCAAGCCACGGAATCCGTCTACTCTGACGCGCCGCGGAGGCCGCCGTCCGCCGGCGCCTCTCGACAGGACACAGGACAAGGAGGATCCATGAAGGTCTACGGACATCCCATGAGCACGTGTACGCGCAAGGTGCTGACGGTGCTCGCCGAGAAGGGTCACGAGGCGCAGGTCGTGGTCATCGACCTCGGGAAGGGCGAGCATAAGCAGCCCGAGCACCTCGCGCGCCACCCCTTCGGCGTGATCCCGGTGCTCGAGGACGAGGACTTCAAGCTCTACGAGTCGCGGGCGATCATCCGGTACCTCGACCAGAAGCTCCCGGGCCCCTCGCTCACGCCGACCGAGCTCAGGGCGAAGGCGCTCATGGATCAGTGGCTCAGCGTGGAGCAGTCCTATGTCTCCGGGCCCGCCATCAAGATCCTCTACCAGCGCGTCCTGCTCCCGATGCGCGGCCAGCAGGGCGACGAGTCCCTCGTCGCGTCGGCCAAGGCCGAGCTCGCGAAGGCGCTCGACATCGTCGACAAGGCGCTGGCCGGCCAGGAGTACCTCGCGGGCTCGACCTACTCGCTGGCCGACATCTCGTGGATGCCGTACATGCAGTGCCTCGCGTTCACGAAGGTCGACGACCTCATCAACGACCGGCCGAACGTCGCGGCCTGGTGGAAGCGCGTCAGCACGCGTCCCGCCTGGGTGAAGGTCTCGTCCTGATCGCCGCGGCCCTGCCCTGAACGGGCGGGCCGCCCTCCGCGCCGGCGCGCCGAGCGGCCCGCCGTGGTGGCCCGCGCCGGGGATGCCCGCGCGGGCTGCTCGCCGGAGCGGGCCCGAAGCTGCTGCGGCGGCCGGCCGCGCTCTCCTCCCGAACGCCCCTCGCCGGCGCCTCCCGTCGCGCAGGGCCGCTCAGGAGCTCGCCTTGAGCGCGGTGAACTCGCCTGGATCGTGGATGGTGGGGGGATGGATCCCGCCTCCGATGAAGTCTTCCGTCCGGTCGTACATGCCGAAGTGGGTCACCGGCTCGGAACCGCCCGGCGCCGGGAAACCATCCGGGCCCGCCTTGACGCCGAGGGCGTTCATCAAGCTGCAGAAGTACTTGTTGATCGGCGCGTTGGCGAGCGACGGATCGGTCCCCGTGGCTTGGCTGACCCCGTCGACCTCGGTCGGACCGCCGTCGACGCACGTGATCTCGCTGTTGCCGGTCGTGAGCTCGGGCGAGCCGTCCTCGACGTTGACGGCCCAGCCGGTCTTGAAATAGCCGCCGGCGCTGCCGACCTGGACGATCGGCAGGTTGTTGAGGTTGCGGGCGCAGCCGTCCGACACGTCCTGGAACCAGACGGCCGCACAGTTGTCGAGGAGCGTCCCGTCGCCCTCGTCGATGCGGTTCAGCTGCTCGACGAGGTGGGCGAACTTCCTCGCATAGTAGTCGTCGATCTTGAGGAGCATGTCGATCACACCCGGGACGCAGGTGCCCACCATGCCCGCGTTGTCCAGGCGACCCGAGAGACTGGCGCTCTCTTGTGTCAGGCCGAGCCCCTTGAAATAGTAGTTCCCGGGGTATTTCAGGAAGATGACGGGGTTCGCGTTGCACGCCGCCGCGAGCACGGCGAGGTTCGAAGAGAGGTCCGCGCCGTCGAGGCTGTCCGAGATTCGCCGCGTCAGCATGTCGTCGGTGCTCGAGGTCGTGCTCACCAGGTCGACGTTCTCTTGCGTCGCGCCGAGCGCGGTGGCGAGGGACGTGGTGCAGTTCGGAGAAGCCACCACGGTCCCTGTCGCGTGGAGGAGCTCCTTCCAGGCTGCGAGCTTCTGCTTGTCGGCGCGGCTCATGTCGAGCCGCTCGAGGGTCTGCAGATCATCCTTGACGAGGTCGAGGACGCTCTTGCCGCGCATCGCCGCGTAGGTGTCCGGAGACGTCGGCTCCCCCGCGTGGAAGAGGCCCGTGAGGGTGCTGAAGGCCTGCGACGCGTTGAGGCCCCTGAAGAGGGTCTCCGCGGCGGAGTACGAGATCGCCGACTGAGGGTTATCGCGCTGGCCAGCCGTGCTCAAGAGCAACGGAGTGCCTTGCGGGCTGAGCTGTCGTGCGATGACGTGGTCCAGCGAGGGACCGGTCGGCTTGGCGTTGAACTTCGTCTCTTGGGCGAAGCTGAACGGGTCGTCGCTGTTGGGCGTGACCGGGTGGCACGTGAAGTACGACCCGTTCACCTGCGTGTGGCGATCGTTCCCCTGCCCCCGCGCCATCGTCGCCGTCCACTCGTTCATCGCGCGGATGCCTCGGGGCATGAGGAGCTTGTCGACGTAAGGCGCAAGGTGCTTGAGCGTCGTCGACTGGAGGTCCGCGGCGGTGAGCGGGCCGTGCGACTTCTTCGGGAAGAACCGCGTCGTGATGCAGCCATAGTGCGTGTACATCACGATCAGCCGCTTCGGCGGCGTGGCCGGCTGCGCCTGCACGGCGCGATCCGTGATCGAGCTGAGGAACGGCGCCGCGAGGCAAGCTCCGCCCACCCCCCGGAGGAAGATTCTTCGGTTCACGCGCTTTGCCATGGTCGTATTTTCCCAGCTTCAATGAACGCAAACGCCCGGCCGCCACCAGGAACGCCCCCTGAATGCCCGCGTTCGCCACGTCGCCATCCTCCCTAAATGCCCGCTGCGCGCGGACGTGATCCTCGCCCCTCGGAGGTTCCGGACCCCGAGCGACGTTTCCGCGTCCTCGCTGCCCAGGTAGGGCGCCGGGCGCGCATGGCGCCGCAGCGGTACGACGCGGGCAGCCGTGCCCGCGTCAAGCCCGGCTCAACGATCCTCTTGAAGCGTTTGTAGAATCCGGCCGCGGACTTCCACGGCCCGGCGCGAGCTCGGCTCCACCCCATCGAGCAGCCCCACCAGGTTGAACAGGTCGAAGGCCGCGGCCCAGCGCTCGAAGTCGTCGGCGAGCGGCGCATGCGCGCGGTACGCGCCCGCGAACGCCGCCACGAACTCGGCCCCTGGCCCCCAGCGCAGGAGCTGCCCGACGTCCATCAGCCTCGGTCCGGAGTACGCGAACTCCCAATCGAGCACGAGGAGCTCGCCCGACGGGAGCCAGTGCAGGTTGGAGGCCTTGAAGTCTCCATGCAGGAGCACGGGGGCCGACGCGCGCTCGCGGAGCGCCCCGTCGCGCGCGTCGAGAAAGGCGCTCACGCGCTCGCCGAGCTCGCCGCGCAGGGCTGGAGCCAGCCTGTCGAGGACCGAGGCGACGTAGCTCCGAAGCGCGCCCACGCAGTCGGCGAACGGCGCGGCGACGGCGAGATCCGGCCCGAGGAAGCCCGCGCTGTCGAAGCCGACGCCGTGGATCTCCGCGAGCGCGCGCCCGGCCGCGGCGCCGCACGCCGCGGTGTCCTGGAGGGGCCCGTGGGCGACGTGCTCGAGCAGGAGAAAATCATCGCCCGCCGACAGGACCGCCGGGACGCGGAACGACCTCCAGCCCCGCGCGAGCAGGCTGGCCTCCTTCGACGCCGCGCCCGGATCTCGCCGGTACACGCGCAGCACACGGTCGGCGCCGAGGCGCACGTTCACGTTGGCGAGCCCGCCGGCGAGCACCTCCACCTCGCCGGAGAACGGCCCGATGCGCCGCTCGATCTCGGCGCGATCCAGGGTCTGGACGTGCGCGGCGCGCTCCCACGCGCGCTCGGGGTTGCGGGCGAGCCTCATGCGCCACTCATGCACGAAGCGCGCGGCGCGTCGAGCGCGCGCCGGCGATCCGGCCGCCCAGCGCGAACGTGGCGCCCGCAGCGCTCGCCGGCGGCCGCTCCACGCCCGCGCAACGGCCCGCCGCGGCGGCCTCACGGGCGCCGGCGCCCTCCCTCGGACGCCGCCCTCGGAGTACGCTACGCGCATGCCCGTGTACCGCTCGTTCGCCATCGAGCACGCCGCGTCGGTCGCCGCGGCGGCCCGGACCGACGTGGGGCTCAGCCGCGAGCACAACGAGGACACCTTCCTCATCAGCGACCTCGCGCGCGGGCTCGCCCACGGGCCCGCGGCGGCCCAGGCGTCGGCGGAGCCGCCGCTCGCCCTGGCGCTCGGCGTCTACGACGGCTCGGGCGGCGCGTCGTCCCCCGACGCGGCGAGCCGGCTCGCCGCGCGCACGGTCCACGCCGCCCTCGCCCGAACCGCGCCCCGCTCGAGCGACGCGCTCGAGCGCGGCCTGCTCGCGGCGCTCGGCGAGGCCGGGCGCGCCGTCCGCGACAACGCCCGGAGGAGCCCGCAGCACCGGAGCAGCGGCACCACCGCCACCGTCGCCGCGCTCTGCGACGAGCGCCTGTTGCTCGCGCAGGTCGGCGACAGCCGCGCTTACCTCCTCCGCCGCGGCGCCCTCACGCAGGTGACCCGCGACCAGACCCTGGTCCAGTCGCTGCTCGAGAGCGGCAAGCTCCGGCCCGACGAGGCCGCCACCTTCGAGCACCGGGGCGTGATGCTCCAGGCCCTCGGGCTGCGCGAGCGCCTCAGCATCGCGCTCTCCGCCGTGGAGCTCCGCCGCGGGGATGCCCTGCTGCTCTGCACCGACGGTCTGAGCGACCTCATCGACGACCGGCACATCGCCGCCGCGCTCGACGCCCACCCCGATCCGGCAGAGGCGGCAAGCGCCCTGATCGGCGCCGCGCTCGCCGCCGGCGGACGCGACAACGTGACGGCGCTGGTCGCGCGGTTCGACGGCCCGTGGCTCGCCCCGCCGGACGGCGACGGTTCCCTGGAAATCATCGAAATCTCTCGATTCTCCGAGGGGCCTACCCGCCGCTACGACGGCCCGCCGACCTCGGGCGGGACGTGAGCGCGACGGGCGCGCGGCGGGCAATCGGCACAGCCGCTCATCGCCTGTCCGGGCCGTCCTCGAGCGAGGAATTTTTCACGACAGGGCGACATCGCCGACAGCCGGCCTCGGCCCGATCGGACCGCGCTCGGGCTTGCCTTCCGCGGTGATTTCAGCGATCCCACTCGGACGGGGCTCGCCTCGGCGAGGGGGGGAGCCGCATGCTGTCTTTCGGGACGGAGCGGAGGATCATCGTTCTATGGAGCAGCGCACACTCGGTTCTACGGGCGTCAAGATTCCGGTCGTCGGACAGGGCACCTGGCAGATGGAGGCGGACGACGAGGCGGGCTGCGTCGACGCCATCCGGCGGGGGCTCGACGCGGGCATGACGCACATCGACACGGCCGAGATGTACGGCTCGGGCGAGGTCGAGACGCTCGTGGGAAAGGCGATCGAGGGGCGCCGCGACGAGGTGTTCCTCGTCTCCAAGGTATTGCCCAGCAACGCGAGCTACTCCGGCACCATCGCCGCGTGCGAGCGCAGCCTGGAGCGGCTCCGCACCGACCGGCTCGACCTCTATCTCCTCCACTGGCCCGGGTCGCACCCGCTCGAGGAGACCTTCCGCGCCTTCAAGGACCTGAGGGCCCAGGGCAAGATCCGGTATTTCGGCGTCAGCAACTTCGACCAGGCGGAGCTCTCGAGGGCCATCGCGATCGCCGGAGTGAACGAGATCGCGTGCAATCAGGTGCTCTATCACCTGCTCGAGCGGGCGGTCGAGCACCGGGTGCTGCCGCTCTGCGAGCGGCACGGCATCGCGGTCGTCGCCTACAGCCCCTTTGGCTCGGGCCGGTTCCCGGCGCCGGACGGCACGGCGGGCAGGGTGCTCGCGTCGATCGCCGCCGCCCACGGCGTGACCCCGCGGCAGGTCGCGCTGCGCTTCCTGCTGCGCCGCCAGCCGGTCTTCGTGATCCCGAAGGCGGCGAGCGCCGCGCACGCGCTCGACAACGCGGCCGCGGGCGATCTGCGCCTCACCAGCGAGGACGTCGCCCGCCTGGAGACGGCGTTCCCGCTCGGGCGCGACCGCGGCGTGCTGCCGACGCTCTGAGGGCTCGAGTCCGCGCCGGCGGCGGGTCGGAAGAGAAGAGAGAGTTGACATTGAAAATGTGAACGATCACAATGCGTGCCTCACCGCGACCGCGGCGAGCGGAGATCCAGCGAGACGATGGCCATGTCGGAGCTGGATTTTCCGGCCATCAAGCAGCCTGCTCGGCATCGCGCGCCAGCGCCCAGCGGCGGAGCGCGCGCGGGTGCGCGCGGTGAAACATCCAACGGAAACGACCTCACGCGGAGGGCGCGCCTCGTGGAACGCTGCCGGTGAGGGCGAGATCGCGCCTGGGAATTCCAATGACCAACCAACCCACGTTCGCTCGAATCACATTTGTCGCGGCACTGGTCGGCTCTTACGCCCTCTCGGGTTGCAGCGGTGACGGGGATCACGGCACGGGCGCGTCGGGCAACACGCCTCAAGCCGGGACGGGCGGGGCCGCCGTCTCAGGCAGCGGCGGCGGTGCCACGACCGGCGCGTCCACGGGAGGCGCTTCGGCGAGCGCGGGAGGTGAAGGAGGCGGCGCCACGGGCGGTGGGGCGCCCAGCGGCGGAACGACGGCGGCCGGCGGCGAGGCCGGCGCTGGAGGCGCGACGGGCACGGGCGGCCACGACGAATTCGAGCCGGTGACCATCTCGTTCGGGACCACGCTCGATCCGCGCGCTGTGGTGCTCGAGGCGCGAGCGCTCGCCACGTCCGTCGCCGATCCAGGCTCGCCGCAGTGGCGCGCCAAAGGCGACCAGCGCAGGACCTATCGCTTTCAAGCCGCCGGCGCCGACGTTCCTTACCGCGTCTGCGTCCCGAATCGCTGGGACGGCACGTCGGAGCTGCCCCTCGTGATGTTCTTGCACGGCGCTGGGAACGACGAGAGCTCGTACCTGGATCAGAACAACAAGCAGATGGTGACGCTGGCCGACCAGCATGGCGTGCTGCTGGTCTCGCCGCTCGGCTACAACGGCGCGTACGGTAACTTCCTGCGGCTGCCGGCCGTGTTCGGGCAGCCCGAAGAGGCGGAGAAGCTCCTGGCCATGGTCACGCCCGAGCGCGTGCGCGATCAGGAGCTCAGCGAGAAGGACGTCATCAACGTCCTGGAGCTGGTGCTGAACGAGTATCCGATCGATCGCAGCGCGATGTTCCTCACGGGACACTCGATGGGGAGCGGCGGCACCTGGTACATCGGCGGCAAATACGCCGACTACTGGACGGCTCTGGCGCCCATGTCCGGACCCTTCGTCCAGGAGTCGGGCTATCCTTGGGACCGGCTGCGCGACATGCCCATCTTCGTGACGGAAGGGACCCGCGGCACGCCCTCCCTGACGGGCAGCCACGAGCTGCGCGACTGGATGACGGCTGGCGGCTACGCGATCACGTACAAGGAAGTCGACGCGGACCACGCAGGAATGGTCCCGCTCGTGCTGCCCGACGTCTTCGACTTCTTCGACCGTCCCTAGGGAAGCAACGGCATGGCCTGCTGGAGCCCGTCGGTCCAGTCGTGGTCAAATTGGAACATGAAGGCGGGAAGGTGGGAAGAAAACCTTAATAATCTTCCCGCCTTCCCGCCTTCATGTGGACGCTCTCTGGGCAAAGTTGACCACGACCGTCGGTCCTGCGCTCGATGGAACGCGCTCATGTTTGTCCCTTGAAACTGAACCGTCTGGACGGTATAGAAACGAGGTGCCAAGGCCAAGCCAGCGCGACCGCATCCTCGCCGCCGCCGCCGTCATCGTTCGCCGCGACGGCAGCGATGCGCTGACCCTCGATGCCGTCGCGGCCGAGGCCGGGGTGAGCAAGGGCGGGCTGCTCTATCACTTCGCCTCGAAGGAGGCGCTCGTGGAGGGCCTCGTGGGGGCGCTCGTCGCCAACTTCGATCGCCGGCTCGCGCAGCGCGAGGACGGCAGGCCGGGCTCCTTCACGCGCGCCTATCTGCACGCCACCGTCGAGGGCGAGGTGCCCGACCGGACCAGCGCCGCGCTGCTCGCGGCCGTCGCGCTCGCGCCCCACCTCCTCGAGCCGCTGCGCGAGCGCTACCGTGCGTGGGCGGAGCGGCTCGACCGCGACGGCATCTGTCCGGTCGACGCGCTGGTCGTCCGGCTCGCCGTCGACGGGCTCTGGATGGCGGAGCTGCTCGGGCTGGACCCGCCGCCGCCCGAGCGACGGACCGAGGTCATCCGGCGCCTGGGGCAGCTGAGCGAGGGGCGCGGCCCGTGACGTCGTCCTCTCGCCGCAAGGCCATCCTGCGCGCGCTCGCCTGGGGCTCGGTGATCGGCTCGTTTCCGGTCTGGTTCTCGGCGTTCCTCGTCGTGCCCTTCCTCCCGCTTTCGGTCGGGGAGCGCGCCGTCCTCGCCGCCGTGCTCATCGGGGCCGGCGAGGTCATGTTCTGGGGGGCGGGGCTGGTCCTCGGCGCCGAGGCGCTCGCGCGCTTCCGGCCTCCGAAGGTCGATACCGGCGAGAGCTTCCGCGGCAGGCGGGTCGTGGTGGTCGGGGCCACGGGCGGGCTGGGCGAGGCCGTCGTGCGGGCCTTGGCGAGGGAGGGCGCGGAGGTCGTCCTCGTCGCGCGCGACGGCGCGCGCCTCGCTCGCCTCGCGGGGGCACACGGGGCGGCGCACCACACGGCCGAGCTCGCGGCGCCGCAGCTGCGCGACGTGGCAGCGCGCGTGGGGCCCGTCGACCACGTGGTGTGTGCGACCGGCGTCGACGTGCGCAAGGGGCTGGACGCGCACACCGACCAGGATGTCGAGCTGGAGCTGGCCGTCGATCTCGCGGGGCCGATCCACGTGGCGCGCGCCTTCCTGCCCTGCTTGCGCCCGGGGGGCGTGATCGCCCTCTTCGGCGGCTTCGGCGACGGAACCCTCGCGCTGCCGTACTACTCGGTCGACGTGGCCGCGCGGGCCGGGCTGGCCGGCTTCTGCAGCGCGGTGAACCGCGAGCTCGCCGCCGAGGGGCGGGCCGAGCTCCTCTGCTATGTCGGCCCGGCGCCGGCGGACACGGCGGCCGAGCGCCCCTTCGCGGACCTCTGGCGCCGCGCGGGGAGCGCGCTCGCGCCGCCGGAGAAGGTCGCCGACTTCGTGCTGGCCGCCCTGCTCGCGAGGAAGACGAAGGCCGTGATGGGCGCTTCCACGCGGCTGCTGCTGCTGCTGCAGGCGCTCGCCCCGCCCCTCGCCGACCTCGTGATCGCCCGGCGCATCGGGCCGCACCTGCGGCACGCATTCGGGGCATCGGGGCGAGCGAGCGACTGACCGTGGCATACTCCGGTCATGAACCATCGACTCCTGGGCTCCGTGCTCTCCGGCCTTCTCCTCGCCGCCTGCGGCGGCACCGTCGACACCCCGCCCGGCAGCGGCGGCGCGGGCGGCGGCGATGACGGCGCGGGCGGCGACGGCGCCACCACGAGCGCGACCTCAGGCGGCGGCGGCGCGCCCGTCGCCTGCGGGGCGCGCAGCGGCGGCATCTGCAGCGCAGAGGAGTTCTGCGACTTCCCCGACGACTCGTGCGGGACCTTCGACACCGTGGGCCGTTGCTCCGCCCGCCCCGAGGTATGTCCCGCGCATTGCCCGGGCGTCTGCGGCTGCGACGGTCAGTTCTATTGCAATGCGTGCTCCGCGCAGCAGGCCGGGGTGGACGTCTCGGAGTCCACCTCCTGCCTCAAGCCCGTGGGCGGCGACTACGCCGCGACCTACTGGGCCGGCGGGCTCGATCACCTCGTCGTCTACAAGGCCGAACCGGAGACGGACGCGTGCGTGACGCTCTACGCCGATGCGCCGGCCGAGAGCGCGCCGGAGGGCTTCGACGTCGCCACGCTCCCGGAGACCTGGGTCGTGACGCGCATCGAGAGGACCAGCGGGGCGGCCGGCTGCGCGCCGGGGGCGTCGAAGCCCGCTGGAGAGGCCGTGCGCGCGATGGGCGCCATCGGGAGCCTGTCGATGGATCTCTCGGGGGGAACAGCCATGCCGTGCACCCTCGACGTGGACATCACCGCCACCTTCCCGACGGAGCCCGCGACCGCGCTCCTCCGCGCCACTGGCGTGGCCGTGAACGACGGGTGCCTGTAGACGGGCGCCCGACACACGGGGTGCCCACACCGGCTCACGCGCAGAATGCTGCTGGACGCTCCTCGCCGGCGACCGCGTATGAGAGCCTCGGCTTCATGCACCGCTCTGCTTCCCTTTCCCTCGCGCTTTTCTTCGGTCTCGCCCTCGCCGCCTGCGGAAACGTCGTCGTGCCCGCGCCCGGGAGCGGCGACACGGGCGGCGGTGACGGCCAGGGCGAGGCGCCGCCCGCCGCCGAGCACGGCGACACGGGCGGCGGCGGCCAGGGCGAGGCGCCGCCCGCCGCCGAGTACAGCGTGCAGTACTACCCGGGGCCCGACCACCTGCTCGTGCGCAAGGCCGATCGGGAGCTCGACCGGTGCGTGCAGCTCAGCGCGATCACGCCGCCCCTCGTCCAGACGGGCCTCGACATCGAGGCTCCCGAGGGCTGGAGCGCCGCCTATGTGCTGATCACCGACCGGGCGGCCGACTGCGAGGGCCCGGCAGGGACCTCGAGAGGCCGCAAAGTGAGCGTGACCGGCGCCACCGGGACCCTCTCGTGGGAGGCCGGGCCGAGCGACTACGTGCTGTGCAACATCACCGTCGACGTCACCGCGACGGGGCGGGGAGAGCCCGAGGCCCACCACCTCTTCGCGACCGGGCTGAGCATCGGCGACGACTGTCCCTGACCGGGGGCCGGCGCCGCGGAGCCGCGCAGATCCCAGGGACGACGCCCGATCGCGGCGACCTGCCCGCGCCCTTCCGTCAGCGCTTCTTCGCCCCGCGCTGCGCCTTCTCGGCCTCGGCCAGGCGCCGCCGCGCGTCGTCCAGCGCCGCCTGGCTCGCGAGGCCCTTGGGGAGCGCCTCGTAGCCGGCCACCTCCTCGCGCAGCGTCGCGACCTGCTCCGCGCCCTGACCGAGCTTCTGATGGATCTCCGCGCGGAGCTTCAGGTAACGCAGCCGCCGCGGGCCGTAGGCGCGGCCGATCGCGCGCTCGACCGCGGCGAGCGCCTCCGCCTCGCGGCCCATCGCGTGGAGCACCTGCGCGAGCCGCGCGGGCGGCTCGTACGACTCCGGCATCTGCGCCTCGCGCTCCTTCAGCATCGCGACCGCCTCGTCGCCGCGCGAGAGCGCGAGGTACGCCATGGCCCGCCCGTAGTCGTACGCGGCGGCCGCCTCGGGCGCCTTCGCCTCCTTCGCGGCCCGCTCCAGCACGGCGAGCTTCGACTCGTTCGCCGCGCGGGCCCCGGCCGCGTCGCCGAGCGCCTGGAGCCCCTCGGCGAGCAGGCCCCACGCGTCGGCCCGGTCGTCCGCGCTCGAGTCCGCGGGCGGGCTCGCGACGATCGACCTGAGCCGGCCGACCGCCGCCTCGCGCGCGGCGCGCTGGGCCTTGGCGTCGGAGAGCGCGGACGCGCAGGAGAGCAGGACGCTCGCGAAATCGGCGGGCAGCGCCGCGCCCTTCACCTCGGCGATGTGCCTCATGCCGGCCTCGGCGCACCCCGCGGGGTCTCTCCGGCGGAGCGCCGAGACGAGGCCGAGCAGCGCCTCGCTGCGCCGCGGCCACGCCTCGCCGCCCCGGGCCAGGGCGCGCACATACGCGACCGCCGCCGCCGCGTGGTCGCCGGCGCTGTGGGCCCGCTTCGCCTCGACCAGCAAGCGGTTCGGGTCGTCCGGAGGCAGCGCCGAGGCCGCCTTGGAGTCCATGGCGTGCAGCGCCTCGCGGAGCAGCTCGCGCAGCTCCTCGACCGAGGCGGCGCCCCGCCAGAGCCCGACCACCTGGCCGTCCACCGGCTCGAGGACGAAGAACGTCGGCCACACCGTCACCTCGTGCCGCTCCAGGAACGGCGCGTTCTCCGGTCGATCCGTGTCGATGTCGGCGAACACCACCCGATCCGCGAACGGGCGCAGCGACGGATCGGTCAGCACGTAATGCTTCATGCTCAAGCACGTGTGGCACCACGGCGCCCACGCATCGACGAACAGCGCCTTGCCCTCGGCCCGGGCCTTCGCGTGCGCCCGCGGCACGTCGTCGCGGATGAACTCGAGCGGCGGCCGCGCCGCCTCGGGCGCCGCCGCGGCGGCGGGCGGAGGCGCCGCGGCGGGGCTGCCGGCCGCGGCGGCGGCGGGCGGGGGCGCCGCGGGCGCCGCGGCGCGGGGGGGCGGATCGGCGGCGCAGGCGGCGAGGGAGACGAGCGCGACGAGGGCGGGGAGCGAGGCCGGGGGACGCACGGGCGACCATGGTAGCAGCCCGATGGCGGCGGTCTCGCCCTCCCTGCGACAGGCGTCCCCCACGTTGACGCGCCGCCGGTGCCGCGCGTAGAACCGTATCCTGGGCTGGCTTCGCGCTCGCCCGCGGCGCGGCGGCGCAGCTTTCCCGGGGTGCCGGAACATCACATCAGGGGGAGTCCACATGTTCGAGCGCGTGCTGAGGATAGGGGAGCATACCGCCCGCATCGGCGAGCATGCGGACACCCTGGAGTTGACGATGCGGGGCGACGTCTCGCCGGACGAGGCAGCGCGGTTCTTCGACTTCATGGCACTCCACTTCGCCGGGCAGCGCTACATGCTGATCACCGGCGACGTGTCCCAGCTCGGCCGGGTGCCGGCCGAGTCCCGGAGAACGGTCATGAAGGAATCGGGCAGGGTGCCCCCCATCCGAGGGCTGGTCTATTACCGCGCGACCTTCACGGGCAGGGTCCTGACCGAGCTGGTGATCCGCGGCTATGCGCTCGCGACCGGGGCCGACGTCGCGGTCCACTTCGTCGAGCACGAGCCGGAGGCGCGGGCGTGGCTGGCCCGGCGGCGGGAGCGGCTCGCCGGCGAGCGTGGATGAGCTCGCCTGGCACGGTCGAGCGGGCGACGAGGCTGCGCGGCGCGACGGGCCGGCGGGCGGCGCGAGGTGGGCCCGCGGCGGGAGCGCGGCGGGCCGGACGGGACGGCGCGCGCGCTGGCCGGGTCGTCGCGCCGCCCGTTTCGGCCTCGCGCCGACAATGCGCCCCCCGGTTCCGGCAAAGCTGGTAGAGTGGCGCCGCGGTGAACGATTACGCAGGCCGGTGCGGAAGCTGCGCGGCATACACCCGGGTGCATGAGGATCCAGCGCGCGGTCGTGTCGGCGAGTGCGCCCTCGAGGTGTACCCGCCGCCGGTCAAGGCGACGGCGACGTGCGCCCGCTACCGCGCCAAGGGCGCGCCGCCGCCGCCGCCGCCCCCGCGGGCCGCGGGCCAGCCGCGCGGCTCGGGCGGCAGGTCCCGGCCGACCGGGGCGCCATCGCCGGAGCGCCGGGCCGGCGCCGCGCCGCAGCCCTTCCGTCCGCCGCTGCCAAGGGAGATCGACATCGACATGGATATCGACGAGTTCCGTCGTGTGCTGCGCGAGGTGCTGTCCGAGGAGCTCGGCGTCGGCCGCGCGGAGATGGGCGGCCGCTGGGAAGGCGGGGAGATCGTCCTCCGGCCCGGGAAGGAGGGCACGGCCGAGAAGCGCATCCCGCTCGACGTGTTCTTCCACAAGATCGTCATGCTCCGCGACAAGCTCCGCGTGCTGGAGCAGAAGATCAACGCGCACGAGGGGCTGAGCGACGCAGAGAAGGTGCAGCTCCAGGCGTACATCACCGGCTGTTACGGGACGCTCACCACGTTCAACGTGCTCTTCGCCCGCCGGGAAGATGGATTCGCCGGCAGCGGCCGAGACGACTAGAGCGGCGGGCGCCCGCTTCGGATACGGGCCCATCTCGACGTTTTCGGTGCTCGGCGTCCTTTCGTACGCCTGCGCGCCGAAAACGCCGATCTGGGCCCGTCTCCTGTGCGGGCGACCGCCGCTCTGCGGCGCGGGCCGCGACACGAGGCCAGCAATTCCGTCACTCTCGGGGTTTCCCTGACTCGACGCCAGGCGCGCGGGCGCGCCGGCGCTCGCCGAAGGCATGCACGGCGCGTCGCTCACCATGGTACAAGGTGCGCGGAGGTCGCCGGATGGCCATCAAGCAGCTCACGCCCGAGCAGATCCACACCATGTCGCTCGAAGAGAAGGACACATGGTGGTTGAAGAACGTCTACCGCGGCGACATGCCTCAGCTCACGTGGCGTTCCGGGATCACGGGCATGCTCCTCGGCGCCTTCCTCTCGCTCACGAACCTGTACATCGGCGCGCGCACCGGCTGGTCTCTCGGCGTCGGCATCACGAGCGTGATCCTGGCCTTCGGGCTCTTCAAGGTCCTCTCCCGGCTGGGCCTCGCGCGCGACATGACCGTGCTCGAGAACAACGCGATGCAGTCCATCGCGACGTCGGCCGGATACATGAACGCGCCGCTCTTCACGAGCCTCGCGGCCTATTCGATGGTCACGACCACGATCATCCCCATGGGCCGGGCGATGGTCTGGATGTTCATCCTCGCCATCCTCGGCGTGCTGTTCGCGTTCCCGATGAAGAAGCGCTTCATCAACGACGAGCAGCTCCCCTTCCCCGAGGGCATGGCCGCCGGCGTGGTCATGGACGCGCTGCACGAGAGCGACGAGGAGGAGGGCCTCTTCAAGGCGAAGCTCCTCCTCGGCGGCGGCCTCGCGAGCGCCCTGCTCGAGCTCCTCCGCGACGACAAGGTGATGCGCGCGCTCTTCGCCTTGAAGAGCATCCCCCATCATTACGACGAGGTCTTCTATCACGGCTGGTTCGCCGACCTGCTCAAGCGATGGGGCCTCTCGCCGGCCATCCGGGGCATTCCCCTGAACGAGCTCACGATCCGCTTCGATACGAGCATCATCTTCGTCGCCACGGGCGGCCTGATGGGGATCCGGACCGGCGCGTCGCTCCTCCTCGGCGGCATCCTCAACTACTGGATCCTGGCCCCCCTCTTGATTCAGCACGGGATTATCCTGCCGAAGAACGGCCATTACGGGTTCGGGCAGATCACGATCTGGGCGCTCTGGGGCGGCGTCGCGTGCATGACCACGTCCTCGCTTTATGCCTTCTTCTCCAAGCCCAAGGTGATCCTCGACGCGTTCCGGGGCCTCTCCAAGAAGGGCGGGGCGAGGGACGTGCTCGCGGACATCGAGCTGCCGGTGAAGCTGTCGATCATCGGCGTGCCCGTCGTCGGCGTGGTCGTCGTCGTGCTCGGGCAGCTCTGGTTCGGCATCGCCTGGTGGCTCGGGGTCATCGCGGTCCCGCTCGTGTTCGTCTTCTCGCTCATCGCCGTGAACTCGACGGGCATCACGGCGATCACCCCGACCGGGGCGCTCGGCAAGCTGACGCAGCTCACCTATGGCGTCCTCGCGCCGAAGAACATCACGACGAACCTGATGACGGCCGGCGTCACGGCCGAGGTCGCGAGCAACACCGCGAACCTCTTGATGGATATCAAGCCGGGCTACATGCTCGGCGGCAAGCCGCGCCACCAGGCGATGGGGCACGTGCTCGGGACGGTCGCGGGGCTCGTGCTCTCGGTCCCCATCTGGTATCTCGTGCTCATCCAGGGGGACATCGGCCGTTACGGGACGGAGCAGCTGCCGGTCCCGAGCGCGCTCACGTGGAAGGCCGTCGCCGAGGTGCTGATGAAGGGGCTCGACTTCCTCCACCCGACGGCCAAGTCCGCGGTGGTGGTCGGGGCCATCGTCGGGATCCTCGTCGAGGTCACCAAGCAGCTCACGAAGAACCGATTCCCCCTCTCCGCGGTCGCCCTCGGGCTCGCGTTCATCCTCAACTTCACCGACATCTGGTCGATGTTCCTCGGCTCGTTCCTCTTCTGGCTGATCGAGCGGCGCGCCGCGGGCTGGCACCGGGCGCGCGAGCGCGAGTCGCGGCTGAGCGAGACCGAGCCCGGCGGGGCGCCCGCCGCGCCGGTCAAGCGGCCCTGGTACGCGCTCGCCGCCGAGAACACCGAGGCGATCTGCGCGGGCGTGATCGCCGGGGGCTCGCTGATGGGCATCGGCCTCAGCGTGCTCGGCGTGCTCGTGCTGCCCGACGTGCTGGAGGCCGCGAGCCTCACCAAGGCGCTCGGGCAGATCTTCGACTTCCTCCCGAAGTGAAGCGCCCTCGGTCGCCTGCGTGAGGCCGCCCGCCCGGCGGCCCCCGGATCGCTCGCGGCCGCTCGCCAACCCGCCTCATCCACGCAACCGCGCCTCAGTGTGACAGGAATGCGCGCCTTCCCCCCTCACGGCGAGGCGCGGTGAGCGCAGCGCATCGCCCGTCGAGGCGCTCCGCTCGGATGCGCGCGTGGCGCGGTTCATGCAGCTTGTCCGCGCTGCGGCGATGCGAGCTCAGCGACCTACGAAGCGCGCGCCAGGAAAGGACCCTGCATGTCGGTGAACGCCCCCCCGTCTCGAGGAACACCCAGCCCCGCGCCGGTCGGCGACCCCGAGCAGGGCCCGCCGGTGCAGGATCCCGCGCCGGGCGAGGCTCCGCGGCGCGACCCCGATCCGGGCGAGCCGGCGCGGCGGGATCCCCCGCCGCCTCCTCCCGCGCCCGGCGAGCCCTCTCCGGAGATCGAGGACCCGCCGGCGCCGGGGCAGCCGCCGAAGGAGCCCGGCGTGATCGCGGCCGCCGGCTGAGCTCGAATCGCGGCGCAACGTCATCCCGTAACCGTCGAGAGGTCCCCATGAACACGTGTGATTGCTGCGGTAACAGCTACGACAAGGCCTTCCAGATCATGGTGGGCGGCACGACCTACACCTTCGATTGCTTCGAGTGCGCGATTCACAAGCTCGCGCCCGTGTGCGCCCACTGCGCCTGTCGGATCGTGGGGCACGGCGTCGAGGCCGGCGGGGCGTTCTACTGCTGCGCGCACTGTTCCAAGCAGGAGGGTATTCAGGGGGTGATCGATCGCGTGGCGTGAGCCGGCGTCGAGGGGCGGGCCGGCGCGCTCACCTCGTGGCGTCGTGGAGCGGCAGCGCGAGGACGGCCTCGGTCGGCAGCACGTCGGCGAAGCGATCGGCCAGCGCCGCGAGCGAGACCTCGTGCAAGGTGCGGTGGTCGACGAGGCGAGCGCCTCGCGCGCCCTGGACGGCGGGTAGATCGCGGCTCGCCGAGGCGTCGCTCGGGAGCAGGACGCGGTAGCCGAGCACGAGCCCGTCCCGCGCCGTCGAGTCGACGGCGAGGTGGGTCATGAGGCCGCTCACGACGATGGTGTCGATACCGCGGCGGCGGAGCTCGGCGTCGAGCTCGGTCTTCGTGAAGCCCCCGGCCATCGACTTCGTGATCACGAGCTCTCCGGCGCGCGGCCGCGCCGCGGGGACGAAGTCGGCGCGCGGGCTGCCTTCGGCGAAGAGCCGTGCGCCCTTCGGGGCGACGTTCCGCACGTGCGCGACCGTGATCCCGTTCTCCCGGGCCCAGGCGAGCAGGCGTGTCGCCTTCTCGAGCGCCGCCCGGGCGTCCGGCAGCGTGAGGCCGCCCGAGAAGAACTCTTCCTGGAGGTCGACGAGCACGAGCGCCGTGCGCGCCCGGTGGAGCCGGTCGACCGGTTCGAGGCCGTACAGCGCCCGCAGCGTGGTCGGCCCGCCCTGGGCCGGGGGCGGCGCGGCCAGCTGATCCGCGGCCAAGACCGAGGTCAGGATGAAGAGCAGCAGCGCGACTCCGGTGTGCCCGCGAGCCTGCGTAAGCATGGGATCCTCCTTGGCGGCGAGGCAGCCGCCTCGCCTTCGCGGCGAGGCAGCCGCCTCGCGCTCCAGGAAAGCTAGATCCGGCGCATGCTCGTGATAATCCTGGTCTGCCGACGAGGATTGCGTCGCGGAAGGAACGAATCAGATGGAGCCGGCGGTCGGTGATCTGGGCGAGATGAGGGCGTTCCTGGAGGTCGCGCGGCTGCAGAGCTTCTCGGCGGCGGCGAGGGCGCTCGGGCTCACGTCGTCGTCGGTCAGCAAGCAGGTCGCGCGGCTGGAGGAGCGCCTGCGGGTGCAGCTCCTCCGGCGGACCACCCGCCGCGTGAGCCTCACGGAGGCGGGGGACCTCTACGCCGAGCGCGCCGGCCGGATCCTCGCGGACGTCGAGGAGGCGCAGCGGGCGGTCGCGGATCTCGACGGGACGCCGCGGGGGACCCTGCGCATCTCGGCGCCCACGATCCTGGGCACGATCCGCGTCGCGCCCGCCGTGCTGGCCTGCCGCGCGAAGTACCCGGAGCTCCGGATCGATCTCGACATCACCGATCGCATCGTCGATCTGGTGGCCGAGCGCGTCGACGTGGCGGTGCGCCAGGCTGCGGGGATCTCGCCGGCGTCGCTGGTCGCGCGGCGGCTCGCCGACGATCGGCGCGTGCTCTGCGCGAGCCCGCGCTACCTGCGGCGCCACGGGACGCCGCGGCGCCTGGAGGACCTGGCCGATCACGACTGCATCACGCACAACATGGATCCGGTGCCGCGGTGGACGCTGGTGGGTCCCGAGGGGGAGCGCGTCATCCAGGTGAGCGGCACGCTCCGCTCCAGCGACACGCTGACGCTGCGCGACGCCGCGGTCGCGGGGATCGGGGTGGCCAACCTGCCTGATTACGTCGTCGAGGAGCACCTCGAGAGCGGCGCGCTGCGGCGCGTGCTGCCGGAGTACGGCGCGTCGACGCGCGCCATCTTCGCGGTGTACGCGGCGCCCGCGCGGGCGGCGGTCCGGGTCTTCGTGGAGACGCTGGCGAAGGCGCTGGGCGAAGGCGCGGCGAAGAAGGAGAAGACGGCGCGCTAGCTAGAGCGGTTCTTCGTGCGCGTGTGCGCTGATCCGGGGAATCGCGCACGCGCACGCGCACGAAGGACGCGCACGGAAGACGAGAGACGAGAGACGAGAGACGAGAGACGGTCCGCGATTGGGAGCGCAGTTATCGGCGCTCGGGCGCGGTCTGCGTCGCGCCGGCCGCGCGCTCCTTGCTCATCTGGCGGATGCAGTGCTGGAGCGCGGCGCGGAGGTTCCCGAGGGTCGTGATGTTCTTCAGATCGAGGCCGAGGCTCACGATGGTCTGGGCGACGTTCGAGCGGATGCCCGTGACGATGCCCTCGGCGCCGAGGAGCCGGATCGCGCCGACCAGGTCGAGGAGGTAGCTCGCCGTCTTCGTGTCCACCATGTCGACGCCGGTGAGATCGAGGATGGCGTACCGCGCGCCCATCCGCGAGATCGCCTCGAGGAGCGTGTCCATCACCTCCGCGGTCCGCTGGCTGTCGAGCACCCCGATCATCGGCAGCGTCAGGATGCCGTCCCACACCTGGATGATGGGCGTCGACAGGTCGCGGATGACCTGCTGTTGCCGCTCGATGAGCTCCAGCTTGGTCCGGAGCTCCTGCTCCGTGTTCTTCGCTTGGCTGATATCGAGGGTGAGGCCGACGACCGCGTACACCTCTCCGCGCTCGTCGCGGACCGGGATCTCCCAGTTCTCCCAGAACACCCCGTGCGTCGAGTTGAGCGAATGGCTCCCCTCGCCGGCGAGCGCCCGCCGGAGCATGTCGATGCCGTCGCTGCCGGCGTAGAGATCGAACACGTTCTTGCCGATGTGCTCGCCCTCCTGGAGCCCCGCGTTCGCGATCCCGCTGCCCTCGTGGAACGTGAAGATCCCCTCGCGATCGATCGCCCAGATGATGATCGGCAGCGTCTGCGCGACGGTCCGCAGGACCACCTCCTTCTGCTCGTGGCGGCGGAGCTGCTCGACCCGCTCCGTCACGTCGTGCCCGAACACCCCGACGCCGACGACCCCCCCGCGCTCATCGAGGAGGCACTCATGCCGCCACTCGACGTGCACCGCGACGCCATCCCTGGTGACGTGCCGAAAGACCCGCGACGCCGCGCCGTCCTCCGCCAGCAGCCGCCGCCACGCCTCAGGGTCGCCGGACGCCGGCAGCAGCTCGTCGACGCGCCGGCCGAGCGCGTCGCGCCGCGCAGGGCCGAACAGGCGCTCGGCCGCCCCGTTCCAGTCCTCGATCGTGAGATCCGCGCCGTACTGGACGATCGCAAGCGGCGCTCGCTGGAGGAGGCGCGCGCGCCCGCGTGCAAGACGTTCGTCCTCGACTTCTTCTGGCAACGCAGTGGAGACGGTCATGTACACGGAAAAATTACCCTGAACGCTCGCCGGTCGTCGAGATCGCTTCCGTCCTCGGGCTACGCCCCCGCGCCGGCCGATCCGCTCCGGGCGGCTGCACTGCTGCTGCAGCAACACCCCTGGCGCAGCGCCTGCTGCGCCAGCAGCAGGCGGCTCTCTGCTATAGCGGATTTGCGTCTCGTGAGGCGGCGGGCGGTTGGTACGTCGCGTGCTCTGCGTCTCCGGCACGGTCGATGAGGGCGCCCAGCGGCACGCCTGGAGGAGCACATCCCAGGGTGACGGCGCGCCACGTCGCGGGAGTTGCGGTCGTTCCATGCTGGTTGGGCTTGACTTTCGGATCACGTTTGGACGCCGTCGTCCCACCCCGCGCGGCCGCAGAACCCCCTTCGAGAGCGCCTGGCGTGCGCTCGCAGCGCTGCTCCTCGCGCTCGTCGCGATCGGATGCTCCAGGGCGCCCTCGGCGCCGGTGGGCGGCGGCGTGTACACGAACGATTTCAACCCGTTTTGGAAGGGCGGTCCGTGAAGGCGTCGGGCCCTCATCGAGGATGGGCAGCAGGAGGAGCCATGAGCAAGATTCAGTTCCAGAGCGTGAGCAAGACGTTCGCCGTCAAGGGGCCCGCCGGATCGAAGGAGGACGCGCGGTTCACGGCCATCGAGGACCTCTGCCTCGACGTGAGGGCGGGCGAGCTCCTGGTCCTCGTCGGGCCGAGCGGGTGCGGCAAATCGACGCTCATCGATCTCCTCGGCGGGCTGTCGAAGCCGTCCAGCGGGAAGCTCCTGCTCGACGGCAAGCCGATCACGGGCCCGGCCCTCGACCGGGGCATCGTGTTCCAGCAATACGCGCTCTTCCCGTGGCGGACGGCGCGCGGGAACGTCGAGTTCGGCCTCGAGGCCAAGGGCGTCCCGGAGAGCCAGCGCAAGGAGATCGCCCAGCGCTACCTGGAGCTCGTCAGCCTCTCCGGCTTCGAGGACCGGTATCCGCACGAGCTGTCGGGCGGCATGAAGCAGCGCGTGGCCATCGCCAGGAGCCTCGCGTACGACCCTGAGGTGCTGATGATGGACGAGCCGTTCGCGGCGCTGGACGCGCAGACGCGCGAGTCGCTGCAGGAGGAGCTGCTCCGGATCTGGGAGAGGTCGCGCAAGACGATCCTCTTCATCACGCACAGCATCGACGAGGCGGTGTACCTGGGGCAGCGGGTCGCGATCATGACGTCCCGGCCCGGCCGCGTGAAGCGGATCATCGAGATCCCCGAGGAGGTCCGGGGCTACGAGGACGCGCGGTCGACGCCGGAGTTCGGCAGGCTGCGGCACGAGATCTGGACGCTCCTGCGCGAGGAGGTGCTCAAGGCCGAGGAGCACGAGCGGCTCAAGAAGCAGAAGCGCGCGGCGGAGGGGCGCGCCGTTGCGGGCGTGGTGGCGGTCAATGGCTAGCGTCCCGCAATCGATCGCGCTGCCCGAGGAGCCGCAGCAGGCGCAGCTCGTGACCGAGGTGGGGAGGTGGCTCGGCCGCGCCGTCGCGCGCTCCGGGATCCTGCTCCTCGTCGCCGCGCTATGGGAGACGGCGCCGCGGGTCGGGCTCGTGGAGGCGGCGTTCTTGCCGCCGCTGTCCGAGGTGCTGGCGACCGGCTGGCAGCTCCTCCAGAACGGGCAGCTCCTGAGCCACATCAAGGCGAGCCTGTCGCGCTCCCTCACCGGCTTCTCGCTGGCGATCCTGGTGGGCGTGCCGCTCGGGCTCGCGATCGGGTGGTACAAGGCCGTGGCGGACGCGATCAACCCGCTGCTCGAGGTGCTGCGCAACACCGCGGCGCTCGCGCTGTTGCCCGTGTTCCTCCTGCTGCTCGGGATCGGCGAGGCCTCGAAGATCGCGCTCGTCATCTATTCGTGCACCTGGCCGATCTTGCTCAACACGATCAGCGGGGTGCGCGGGGTCGATCCGCTGCTCGTCAAATCGGCGCGGACGATGGGGCTGTCTCCGATCCAGCTGTTCCGCAAGGTCATCCTGCCGGCGGCGATCCCGACGATCTTCGTGGGCATCCGCCTGGCGGGCGCCTACTCGCTGCTCGTGCTCGTCGCGGCGGAGATGATCGGGGCCAAGGCGGGGCTCGGATACCTGATCATCTACGCGCAATACAACTTCCAGATCCCGAGCATGTATGTCGGCATCCTGACGATCACGACGCTCGGGCTGACGTTCAATCACCTGCTCATGCGCGTCGAGCGGCGCTTCACGTCGTGGAAGGTCGCCCCGAAGGAGTGAGCCCCGGCCGGCGGGCGCCTGGCGCCGGGGAGATCACCGTTCATCGCACAGAGAGAGAGGACCACGTGAATCGCATCATCCTGGGGCGGACCGGCCTGGAGGTCGGCGTGTTCGGCCTGGGCGCGGGCGGCGACAGCCGGCTCGGGTCGGGGCGCGTCGCCGAGGCCGAGTCGCTCCGGCTCGTCCGCGCGGCCATCGAGCGCGGCGTGAGCTTCATCGACACGGCGGAGGCGTACGGGACCGAGGAGCTCATCGGCAAGGCGCTCCGCGAGGTGCCGCGCGATCGCGTGGTGCTCTCGACGAAGAAGACGACGCGCCTCGACGCGCCCCTCCGGCCGGAAGACGTGGTGTCGTCGCTGCACGCGAGCCTCGAGCGGCTCGGCACGGATCACGTCGATGTCTACCACCTGCACGGCGTGCTCCCGGACCGGTACGCCGACCTGCGGGAGCGGATCGTCCCCGTGCTGCTGCGCCTGCGCGAGCAGGGCAAGATCCGCTTCCTCGGCATCACGGAGGCGTTCGCCGCCGATCCGACGCACGCGATGCTGGCGCAGGCGCTCCGCGACGACCTCTGGGACGTGGTGATGGTCGGGTTCAACCTCCTGAACCAGTCGGCGCGGGAGCGGGTCTTCCCGCTGACGCGGGCGAAGGACATCGGGACGCTGATCATGTTCGCGGTCCGGCGCGCGCTGAGCCGGCCCGAGCGGCTGAGGGAGCTGCTCGCCGACCTTGCGGCGCGGGGCAAGGTGGCGCGAGCGCTCGCCGATGAAGGGCTGGATCGCCTGCTCGCTGGGGAGGGCGTCGCGTCGCTCCCGGACGCGGCGTACCGCTTCTGCAGGGACGAGCCCGGCGCGCACGTGATCCTGTCGGGGACCAGCAGCGTGGAGCACCTGCTGGAGAACGTGCGGTCGATCGAGGCGCCGCCGCTGTCGGCGCGGGCCCGCGAGCGCCTCGTCGAGGCCTTCGCGCAGGTCGACGACGTGTCGGGGCACTGAGGCGCCGCAGAGGAGCGCCGAGGGGCGCGCGGCGGAAGGGGCGCGCGGCGGAGGGGTTACGCGACCGGAGAGGCGAGCCCAGGCGAGGCGAGGGGCGCCGCGGCGTCGGGCTCGAGGAAGCGCGCGATGCGGCCGCCGAGCCGCGCGCGGAAGGCGTCGTCGGTCGGCGGCGAGTGCCGGCACCCCTCGAGCAGCTCGGTCTCGGCGCGCGGCAGGAGCACCTTCGCGCGCGCGAGCAGCTTCGCGCCGGGGAAGCTCACGTCGTCGTCGGCGCCGAACACGAGCGCGGGCCGCGTGAAGCCGGCGAGGGCCTCCGGCGTGGCGAGCGGCGGGATCCGCATGTCGAGCCGGTAGCTCCGCACCGCGTCGCCGAAGTAGGGGCCCCACATGGTGTCCTGCGTGGTGAACAGCCCGGAGACGAGGCGCGCGAGCCGGTCCTCGGAAGGGAACGCGCGGTAGAGGGCCATGGGGATGGCCACGCGCGTGAGGCCCTGCCACACCGGGCCGGACACGACGCCGCCGGGCACGATCAGGACGAGCCGGTCGATGCGGGCGGGCGCGACCTCGGCCATGCGCAGGGCGACGAAGCCTCCCCAGCTCACGCCGAGGAGGTGGGCGCGCGGGAGCCCGAGCGCGTCGAGGACGTCGGTGAGCCACTCGGCGTAGGCGGGGCCTTCGACCGGCACGCGGACGTCGGCGCTCTTGACGGACTGGCCGATCACGTCGACAGCGTAGACGCGGAAGCGCGTGAGGAGCGGGCCGAGCTCGGGCAAGAGGTGCGCGGAGCTCGCCATCGCGCCGTGCACGCAGACGAGCGGCGGGGCGTGCTCGGGGCCGGCGACGAGGACGTGCGTCGCGCCGAAGCGGGTCGAGACCTCGCGCGCGCGGGTCGGGACCGGGGCCTTTTCGCGGAAGCGTTCGAACCACGTGGCGATGCGCGCGCGCGCCTCTGGACTGCGAAAGATGATGGATGACGTCATCGAGCCCTCCTGACGTTGGCTGCGGGGCGGAGGCCGCAGAGGTGCTGAGCGACGAGCCGATCGAGGAGGGCGACGGGCGACGGGTGCGCGCCCTGGACCCACGCGATCAGCGCGAAGTAATAGAAGGAGAAGAAGGCGACGCCGAAGAGCGCGGGGTCGGCGTCGTCGGCGACCTCGCCCTGCGCGCGGGCGGCGTTGAAGAGCTCGACGACGCGGCCGTGCACGGCGGCGATCTGCTCGGTGAAGCGCGCTTGCCACGGCGGGTCGGCGAACAGCGCCTCGCGGAGCAGGGTCTTCGACAGCGCCGGGCGGCGGGCGTAGTACGCGAAGAACGCGGCCCCGAGGCGGTGGAGCCGCTGCTCGAGGGTGCCGGGCGCCTCGTCGCGGACGGCCTCGGCCGCGGTGGCGGCGAGGTCGTCGAAGAGGGCGGCGTGGAGCAGGTCGCGCTTGTCGGCGAAGTGGAGGAGGACCGTGCCCGCGGCAACGCCCGCGTCCGCGGCGATGGCGCGGACGTTCGCCGCCTCGAAGCCGTGGCGCTCGAAGTGGTCGCGCGCGGTCTCGAGGATCCGGGCGCGCGTGGCGTCTTTCTGGGCTTCGCGGCGGCCAGGCTTTTGAGCGAACTCGTTCACTGAACGTGTTCATTGCATGGAAGCGGGAGATTGGCAAGGGATGGATGAGTCCGGAGCCGACCGGGGTTGAGGGCGTCCGGCGTCGACCCGCCCAGGGCCGACCCGGATTGAAGGCGCCGGGAAGCCGCCCTTAGGCGCGCGGAGCCGACCGGGGTTGAGGGCGCGCGGAGCCGACCCGGGTTGCGGCCGCCCGGAGCCGACCGGGGTTGAGCCCGCCCGGAGCCGACCGGGGTTGCGGGCCCGCGGAGCCGACCCGGGTTGCGGCCGCTCGGAGCCGACCGGGGTTGAGCCCGCCCGGAGCCGACCGGGGTTGCGGGCCCGCGGAGCCGACCCGGGTTGCGGTCGCTCGGGAAGCCGCGCCCGGCGCCGACCCAGGTTGAGCCCGCCCGGCGCCATTCCCACGACGCCGTACAAATCTCTACGGCCTTAAATAACCGCCAGCCGCCGGCGCGCGTTCCTCGGCACCACCGACTCGGGCGGCGGCGGGGGCGGCGCGTCCCAGGCCTCCTCGACCAGCTCGAAGACGCCGTGGTCGTACGGCACGTGCGGCGCCCGCTGCTTCATGACGAGCCGCTCGCGGATGCCCCGCCTCTTGAGCTGCGTCACGCGGTGATAGCAGAACGGATTGTTGCCGCGCCTGCCGAGCGTGCAGTGCGCGGTCCACGAGCACCCCGCGCGGCACTCGTCCGCGTAGTAGCACGTCGCGCAGTGACCCCAGAGCTCGCTCGCGTCGCGATCGCGCGCGAACCGGACCTCCGCCGAGCCCTCCCAGATGTGCTCCAGGCCGCGCTCGCGCACGTTGCCCCCGGCATAGGGCACGGTCGGGACCGACGGACACGCCTTCACGGTGCCGTCGGACTCGATGCCGATCGCGTTGATGCCGCCGCGACAGCCGCGCCAGTGCGTGTCGCCGCCGCCGGGCCTCGACCGCAGGAGCTGCTCGTGCGGGCCGAAGTAACCGATGTTGTTGTTCGCGAACACGTTGAACGGCACGCCCGACACGTGCGTCTCGAGCGCCTCCCGCTGGATGGCGGCGAGGGTGTCGATGACCTCGACGACGCGCCACGGCTCCAGGATCCACTCCGGATGGTCCGCCGCGCGCCCCATCGGCACGGTGATCTGCACCTGCCACGTCTGGATCCCGTGCGAGCGCAGCTCGGCGCACGTCTCGCGCAAGAGGTGCGCGTTGAGGCGGTTGATCTGGGTGTTGGCGGTCGTGATCAGCCCGGCGGCGCGGGCGTTGTCGAGCGCGCGGATGGCGGCCGCGTGGCTGCCCACGTTGCCGCGCAGCTCGTCATGGATGTGCGCCGGCCCGTCGACCGAGACCCCGAGCCCGGTGAGCCCTGCGGCGCGGAGCGCCTTCGCCCGCTCGGCCGTGAACGCTCGCCCGCCCGTCTGCATGATGACGCGCATGCCGCTGCGCGCGAGGAACGAGATGATCTCCGCGAGATCCTCGCGCAGGTACGCCTCGCCTCCGATGAGCGCGACCTCGCGGCAGCCCATCCGCGCCAGGCTCGCGGCGACCTCGAGCACCTCCTCGGTCGAGAGCTCCGCGTCGCGCGCGGCGCCGGCGCGCGAGCCGCAGTGCTGGCACGGCTGGTCGCACTTCATCGTGAGCTCCCAGACCGCGTAGATCGGCTTCGCTTCCATCAAGTCCGCAGGCATGAGCGCGCGGACGGGGATCTCGGTCGGCTCGATCATCGGTTCACCCTCCCGATCCGCCCCCGCCGACCGAGGATCCGCCGCCGTCCGCTCCCCCGACGCCGACATCGCCGCCGGCGCCTCCTGTCCCGCCCGTCGGGTCCGCGCCCCCGGCCTCGCCGACCGAGGATCCGCCGCCGTCCGCTCCCCCGACGCCGATGTCGCCGCCGAAGCCCCCTGGCCCACCCGTCGGGTACGCGCCCCCGGCGGAGCCGACCGAGGGGCCGCCGCCGTACGCCCCCGCGACCGCGATGTCGCCGCCGAAGCCCCCTGTCCCGCCCGTGGGGTTCGCGCCCCCGGCGGAGCCGACCGAGGGGCCGCCGCCGTACGCCCCCGCGACCGCGATGTCGCCGCCGAAGCCCGAGCTGCTGGAGCTGCCTTGATCTCGCTCGTCCACGACCTCGCCGGCGCAGGCAAGCGGCTGGAACAACGCGGCCGTCAGGCCCATGAGCACGGCGATCTTCGTGCGCGGGACAGCGCCGTCCGGCTCGCGCATGGTTGCGCCGCAGTGCGGACACTCGCTCTCGCTGGCACGCGCGTGGCAGCCGCAGGAGCTACAAGGGACGAGAGAGGGGAAATGGATGGGCACGGGCAAGTCCTTTCATGTCGAAGCCAACGCCTTGCTCCCTCCCCGAGCAATCCGCGCGCCGTCCGCGCCATCTCGACATATCCTTGCGAATTCACCCAAAGATGCCGATTCAGCCTCCGCCCGATCGGACCGTCTGACACATTTTGGCATTCGCCAGCATGTGCCACGGGCCGGTGCCGAGGAACGCCGCGCTGGAGGGATGCGTCAGGGAGCCCCGTCGCCGCACGCCCCCAGGCGTCGCTCGAAGAACCGGCGCTCCATGGCGTTGCGGGCGAGCGCGAGCGCTTCCCGCAGGTGCTGGCTCGCGATCTCGCGCCTGCCGCGGCGGAGCTCCAGCTCGCCGAGCGCCGCGAAATAGAACGGATACGCGGCGAGGCGATCGCGGCCCTCGATGGCGCCGATCTCCTCGAGCCCGCGCTCCGGCCCCTCGTGCTGCGCGACGGCGATGGCGCGGTTGAGGGCGACGACCGGCGAAGGCCGGATCGCCATCAGCGTGTCGTAGAGCGACACGATCGCCCCCCAGTCCGTGTCCTCCGGCCGGGCCGCGCGCGCGTGGACCGCCGCGATCCCGGCCTCGACGTGGTACTCGGTCAGCTCCGGCCCCTCGGCCGACAGGTCGAGGAGCCGTTGCCCTTCGGCCAGGAGCTGCCGATCCCACCGCGATCGATCCTGGTGGAGGAGCGAGGTGAGGTCGCCGGAGGCGTCGACGCGCGCAGGCAGGCGCGCCGCGTGGAGGCACATCAGCGCAGCGAGCGCGTGCGTGGCGGGCGCCGACGAAGGGGGGTGATCGAGGAGGAGCGCGGTGAGGCGCATCGCCTCCCTGCAGAGCTCGACCCGGACGGCCTCCTTCGCGCAGGCGCCGTGGTAGCCCTCGTTGAACAGGAGGTAGAGCGCGCGGCGGACCGCCGAGAGCCGGGCAGAGAACGCGTCGTCCGTGAGCTCGAACAGGCGCGTCGAGCCGGCGAGCACCTTCTTCGCCCGGGAGATGCGCTTCTCGATGGCCGCCTCGGTGGCGAGGAACGCGCCCGCGACCTCGCTCACGCCGAAGCCGCAGAGGACGTGGAGCACGAGCGCGATCTGCGCCTCCTCCGGCAGCCGGGGGTGGCAGCACGAGAACATCATGCGCAGCTGGTCGTCCCGGATCGCGGCCGCCCCGAAGAGCTCGTCGACCGCGGGGTCGAGCGCCTGCTCCCCCTCGATCAGCCGCCCGATCTCGGGCGCGAAGGTGCGCGCGGTCCGCTCGCGCCGGAGGACGTCCAGCGCGCGGTGCTTCGCCGCCGCCATGAGCCAGGCGGCCGGGTTCTCGGGCACCCCCTGGAACTTCCACACCTCCAGCGCGCGGCAGAGGGCGTCCTGCACGACGTCCTCCGCCAGCGCGAGGTTGTGGACCCCGAAGAGGCGCGTCAGCGTGGCGAGCATGCGCCCAGCCTCGCGCCGGAAGACGGGGTCGACCGGATCCACTAATGGCTCAGCTTCCAGATCGGGCGCACCTCGACGCTCCCACCGCGCTCGAGGATCGGGCAGCCCTTCGAGAGCTCGACCGCGTGCGCGAGATCCTCGGCCTCGATGAGCATGTAACCGCCGACCACATCCTTCGCCTCGGCGAAGGGCCCGTCGACGACCGCCTTCTGCTTGCCCTGGACGACCTTGCCGGTGGGCTCGAGGGGGCTGCCGGGACGCTTGAGGTGCCCCTTCTCGGTGAGCTCCTTCGCCCACGCGGTCCACCGCTGCATGTGCTGCTGCATCTCGGCCGGAGAGCCAGAGGCGTCGCTACCGCGGAACAAGTACATAAATTCGTTCATGATCGTTCTCCTTCCCGGGTACTTCGCCCCTGCGACGTTCGAGGGGCGCCGCGGCGGACAACTTTTTTCGGGGAGGTGAGGGCTCAGCTCGCCGCGGCGGGCTGCTGGGCCTGGGAGCGCGCGCGGAGGCGCTGCTTGGCGGAAGGGCCGCCGGGGTGGCGGACCGAGGCGACGGCGCGATCCATGGCGTCGCGCCAGTAGCGCGCGACGTCCTCGCGGTCGGTGAGGAGGGCGTCGATGGGGCCGTGGTCGGTGTCGATCTCGACCGCGAAGCGGTCGCCGCGGGGCTGCACGCCGACGGCGTGGACCTCCCCGGCGGAGATGGCGGCCCCGAGCCTGCCCTCGGGGCGCAGATCGATCGCGCCGGTGCGGCTCACCCAGGGGGCGACGACGAAGCGGCCCGGCCCGAACGACGCCACCGGGGCGGAGCGCGCCGCATACCGGGACGAGAACCGGGCGACGCCGAGGAAGGCGTAGCCCGCCAGCGAGAGCAGCGCGGCGGCGCTGCCGACGCCGATCGCGATGCCGCTGTCGCCGGCGGAGGCGCTCCGCATGACCTGGATCCACAGGGCGAGCGCGGCGACGAGCAGCGCGGCGCCGATGAGCGCGTTGCGGGTCGCGGACCCGCGCGGCCCCTGGCTCGCGTGATCCCGCAGGACGAGGAGCTCCCCCTCGGTCCGGATCGCGAACCGCGCCAGCGCGGCGGCCGTCAGCGCGGGCGCCGGCGCTGGCTCCGGGAGGGGTCGCGGTTCGATCGCGCCGGGCGGCTCGGTCCCGCGCGCCGTGACCAGCGGGACGCACAGCGCGGCCGCGAGCGGCGCCGCCACCGACTCGACGAGCGCCTCCGCCCGGCCGGGATCGAGGTCCTGCGCCTCGGCCACGAGCAGGCGCTGCGCCGCCGCGGCGCGCGGGGGCGCCGGCGAGCGCGGGGGCGGGGCGAGCACGAGCCAGGCGGCGACGTGGGTCCGCTCGCGGGTGCACGAGGGGGCGGTGCAGCACGGCCCTTGCGCCGAGGTCACCTCGACCCGCACCGCGTCGCGCGGCTCGGCCGCGCCCTCCCCTGCCCCGGCCGCCCCCCCTGTCCCGGCGGCGCCGGACCGCGGCCGCCCGGCGCCCGCGAGCCGCAGCGGCGCGAGCCGGAGGGCGCTCGCGCCGCGCTCGATCCGGAGCCAGACGGGATCGCGCGGCGCCGGGCCGAAGCGCGCGTCCTTGTCGCGCTGCGGCGCGCCGAGCTCGGGCGCCGCGCGGAGGAGCAGCGGCGCGCCGTCGCCCTCCGCCGAGAGCGCGCGCGCCGCGCCGGCCGGATCGCCGAGCGGATCGAGGGCAGGAACGGCGCTGTCGGCCTCGAGGGAGCGGAGGGCACGCGCGACCTCCGCGTCGAATGCTGCGGTGCTCGGCTCGGGCATGGCGGGACGTTTGCCCCGGCTGCGCTGGGTTGTAAAGCGGGCCCGTCCGCGCGACCACGCCGGGCGCTCGCTCTCTTGCCCGGGCCCCTGCCGCGGCTCGTGCGGCGCCGGCCACCGTTCGCGCGGCCCCAGCTGCCGTCCGCGCGGCATCGGCCCCGCGCACCGGCGCCGGCGCGACAGCAGCGCGACGAGCGCGGCGAGCGGCAGCGCTCCCGGAGCGCCCGGCACCCGGCCGCCACCCGCGCACGAGCAGCCGGCGTCGCGTTCCTCGGCGTCGTTCGCGCCGCCGCTCTTCGGCCCATCCCCGGCATCCGGCGCCGCGCCGCCCCAGCCCGCGCCGCCGCCCCAGCCAGCGCCACCGCCCCAGCCCGCGCCACCGCCCGAGCTCGCGACGGTCGTCCCGCCGATCGGGTAGAGCGCGCAGACCCCCTCGATGTCGTCGCCCTCGAGGGTGCGCGCCGACGTGCCGCCCCGGTACGTCCCCAGCATCGTCGCGCCGCGCACGTTCGAGTGCCCGAGCCCGAGGAAGTGCCCTTCTTCGTGGGTGGCGATCGACTGAACATCGACGCAGTCGCCCCTGCCGCCGTCGTCCCAGCAGAAGCCCACGTTGTTGAACACCATGTCGGCGTCGTCGATGACGCTGTCGGGATCCCAGACCGGCATCGTGACGGCGATGACCGAGTCGGCCTGGCCGAGCGCGGCAGGCCAGCTGTCGCTGATCCAGAGGAACACGTTCCTGCCGTCGTCGAAGTCGTAGCCGGCGTCCGTGTCGCCGAGCAGCTCGGTCGCCCACGCCGTGCACGCAGGGCTCGACCAGGCCGCGAACCCGGCCTCGATGCCGGCGGCGGCGAAGCCCGAGAGCGGCGCAGGGATCGTCTTGTGGTTGATGTGGTAGCGGACCGGCAGCTCGCTCCAGCGGGGGACGACCTCGAGATCGAGCGGCGACCACGCGGCCGCCTCGCCGCCCCCGGCGACCAGCGCCAGCGCGGCGGCGAGCGCCGCGACCGGGGCGAGCGCGGCCCGGGAGCCTCTCTTCATCCCCCCATCATCGTCTCATCGCCCCTGCGGCACCACCTCGAGCTCCTCGGGCGCCGCGCTCCCCTCGAGGGGCAGCGTCACCTCCACCCCCTCGTGGACCGGCAGGGTCGCCGCGATGGGCCACGCGCGCGGCGCCCCGCCCTCGCCCGCCGCGACCTCGCGCAGCGTGACGCCGCGCAGCGGAGCCACGCCGCCGTTGAAGAGGCACGCGCGCAGCCGGCCCTCCTTCACCGCGACCGAGCACGGGATCACGTCGGCCGTCGCACGCCGGATCCGCTCGAGCTTCTCCTCCTCTCCGGACGCGGCGGGCAGGAGCGACACGAGCGCGTCGCGGGCGCGCGGGTCGCGGAGCCAGGCGAGCATCATCGCCGCGTGGATGCGCACCACCCGATAACGCGCGCGCGTCAGCTGAAAGAACGCGTCCGGCGACGCAACCCCGGTCTCGCCGTCGAGCATGCCCGTCACCCCGGGCTCGATCTTGACCTCCGTCCCGGGCGCCTCGACGTGCCACTTCACCGCGCGCCCCGGCGCGAGCGCGCCCTCCCAGAACAGCCCGCGCTCGGTGATCCCGGCGCGCTCGCCGCGGACGTTGCGCCGCGCGAACGTGAGCAGCACGCGGAAGTCGCGCACGGGAGCGCCGCTGTTGTTGACGACCGCGAGCTCGAAATCGTAGCGACCGCGCGCCGGCCGCCGCGCCCTCCCGCCGCCGGCGTCGCTGGCCACCGCGCCGGCGTCGCCCTGGTCCGCGGCGGCCTCGCCCGGCTCCGCGGCAGCGCCCGGCTCCGCGCCGCTCTCGCCGGATTCCGCGGCGGGCTCGTCGTCCTCCGCGCGGTCGCGCTTCAGGATCGGCGCGATCACCCCGGCGCCGTCGTCGGGCCCGGTCGAGCCGAGGACGCTGAGGATGGGCACGCCCTGCTGCCAGAGCGGCGAGTCGGCGCGCTCGCAGAGGCAGTGCGGGAACGACGGCTCGGCGCGCTCCCGGGCCTCGCCCGCGAGGAGCGCGGCGGCGGCGCCGCGGGCCGCCGGCCCGACGCCGCGCGCCGCCTGCCGCTCGGCCGGCGGCAGGTCCCGGGGCGCCGCGAACCGCTGCACGAACGCCATCGTCGCCACGATGCCGACCACGGCGAGCGCCGCGGGCACGAGCACGCGCGCCCGGAGCGGGAGGGCGTCGAGCCCGTCTTCGCCGCCGCGCTCGCGCCCCGGCCGCGCGGCGAGGGGCGTGGGTCGGGGCGCGAACACCGGCGGAGCCGGCTCGCCCGGGGTCGACGCCGCGAGCCGCTCCGACGCGAAGCCCATGCGGCGCGACAGCTCCTCCACGAGCGCGTCGCGCAGGCGGTCCGAGGGCGGCCCCCCCCAGGTCGCGAGCCGCGCGGCGAAGCGCAGCGCGAGCCACGTCGCGAGCGCCACGAGGAGCGCGAGCGACGCGGTGCCGAGCGGGCCGCTCGCGAGGTAGTCGGGCGACAGGGCGGCCGCGAGCACGCCGAGCGGCGCCGGCGCGACCCAGCTCGCGACGCCGGCGTGGACGCGCGCGCGGTAGGCGCTCTCCATGGCCTCCATCGCCGTCGGCGAGATCACCCCGGGCACGCCGGGGAGATCGCCCTCGAAGCGCGCGAGGACGAAGCAGTTGTGCGGCGAGCACGCGGACGGATCGAGCGCCACGCAGAGCGCCTTGCCGCGCCGGAAGAGGCCGCGGATCGCGGTGTAAGGGACCCCGAAGCGGACCGGCGCCGCCACGGCGCCCAGGGCGAACCCCTCGGCGTAGCCGGCGACGCGGACCAGCTCGACCTCGAGCTCCGCCTCCGCGCAGGTGAAGCGCACGGCGCCGACGGCGTTGGCGCCTCCCTCGGCGATCGCCAGGGCAGCGACGGAGAACGCGCGAGCCAAGGTGGGCGCACCCTAACCGCGCGGGCCCGAGCGCTGCAACGGGAAACCCGGCCCGCCCGGCGCCCCGGACGCCGCGGGAGACCGTTGATCGGGCCGCGCGGGGTGCGTAAGACGTGGCGCCATGAAGGCTTTCCAAATCGTCCTCGCCCTCTCCTGCGCTGTCCTCCTCGGCCCGGTCGCGGGCTGCGAGGACAAGGTCCCCGAGCCGGAGCTGCCCCCGGGCAGCGCCGTGCCGAAGGTGCAGCCCTCCGAGCCGGAGCCGGCCGACCTCATCAAGGAAGACATCGTCGTGGGCACCGGCCAGGAGGCGAAGGACGGCGACAGGGTCCGCGTCCACTACACGGGGCGCCTGCTGAAGACCAAGGCCGAGTTCGACTCGTCCGTGGGCCGGGAGCCGTTCGAGTTCACGATCGGC
Organism: Sorangium sp. So ce185; assembly: GCF_051526825.1. NCBI lineage: Bacteria > Pseudomonadati > Myxococcota > Polyangiales > Polyangiaceae > Sorangium > Sorangium sp. So ce185. The sequence continues at coordinate 7,786,193 of NZ_CP150316.1, forward strand.
AACACCGAGGTCATCAAGGGCTGGGACCTGGGCGTGGTCGGGATGAAGGTGGGCGGCAAGCGCAAGCTCACGATCCCCTCGCACCTCGCTTATGGCGAGTCGGGCAGCCCGCCGAAGATCCCGGGCAAGTCGACGCTGGTCTTCGACATCGAGCTGCTCGGCGTCGGCGACGCCGCCAACGACGCGGCCGCCCCCGCCGACGACAAGGCCGGAAAGACGAAGCCCGCGGCCAAGCCGGCGGCCGACAAGGCGGCCAAGCCGGACGCGGCCAAGGGCGACAAGCCCGCCGCCGCGCCAGCCGAGAAGACAGAGGCGAAGTGAGCCGCCGGCGCGGCGCGACGTGAGCCGCCGGCGCGGCGCGACGCGAGCCGCGGGCGCCGCGCTCAGAGGACGCGGGCGAGGGCCTTGAGAAAGATCTCGTAGACCTCGAGCGGGTACTCGCCCATGTGGAAGATCCTGAACAGCTGGTTCGAGAGCTTCCCCTGGGCCGCGTAGATCTCGAACACGTGGCCGTCGACCGGCTCGCTGGCGAGCCGACCCGCCATTTCATCGTAGGTCCTCCGCGCCGGGAGGTGCAGCGCCGTCCCGATCGACTGGAGCGGCATGTTCTCCCAACGCGCGATCGTCAGCCCGAGCCGCTCGTAGCCCGGCCGCAGGATCGCGCAGCGCGCCTGGTAGACGGCGTGCCGCCCGGCGACGCCGCCGGTGGCGGCGAGGTGATCGAGCGCCGCGATCACCTGGCACAGGCTCATCGGATCGATCGTGTAGGGGTGCGCGCCGCCCTGCTGGGCGCGCCACGTCTTGTGGAGCTCCAGGCTCGGGACGCGCGCGGGGATCTGCTCCATCTCGGCGAGCAGGTCCTTGCGGACGAGCGCCAGGGTCAGGTTCGGGTGGCTGTGGAGGCCCTTGTTGCAGGAGCCCATCACCGCGGCGATGCCCGAGCCCTCGAGGGCCAAGGGCTCGACGAAGAGCGCGCTGATGCCGTCGACGAGCAGCTTCTTGCCGTATTTCCGGGCGAGCTCACCGACCTCGGGCACGGGGTTGAGCGTGCACGTCGACGTGCCGCCGTAGACCATGGCCACCGCGTCGGCCTGGTCCGCCGCGAGGACGGCCTCGATCTTCGCCAGATCCGGGCGCTCGCCGTAGGGCAGGCACATGTCCACGACCGGCTGGCCGAGCGTCCCGGCGAACTCGAAGATCCGGTCGCCGTAGGCGCCGTTCCGGACGACGAGGAGCCGCTCGTCGCGCCGCAGGCAGGAGCCGAGCACGGCGGCCATCGACGTGGAGCCCGAGCCCGTGAGGAGGATCGCCTCGTAGCTGGGCGCGCCGAGGGCCTCGACGATGCCGCGCCGGGCGCGGTCGAGCAGCGGCCGGAGCCGGGGTCCGCGCGGGACGATCGGGCTCTCCCCGTAGGTGCGCGAGACCTGGTTCACCGCGTCCGGCAGGTGGAACACCGCGGGCGTGAGCGAGACGACGCGTGGCGTGGCGGAGGCGACCATGCGGCGAGGTGTAGCCCGGAACGCGCGGCGGGCGCAGCGGAGATCGCGCTACGCCCAGCGGACCTGCCGCAGGTCGTCCCAGACGTCGCGCGCGGAGAAGTAGCGGTAAGCGTCGCGGCGGCGCAGCAGCTTGGCGATCACCTGGCTCAGCGGCGTGCCGAGCGCCTCGGCCTTCTGCCGCGGGGCGCCCTCGGCGATCTGCCGCGTGATCTCCTCGTAGGGGGCGTTCACGTCGATGGCCGGCTGCCCGGTGTGCATCTGGTACATGAGCAGCCCGAGCTGGTAGAGGTCGCTCTGCGTCGTCGTGTAGCCCGCCGTGACGAGCTCGGGCACGAGGATCTTCGGGTTCGCGACCTGCGGGCGGAACCAGCGGGTGACGCCGTCGAGCTGGTGGGCCACGCCGAAGTCGGTGAGCTTGACGAGCGGCTTGTGGTCGAGCTGGGAGATGAGCACGTTGCCCGCGTGCAGGTCGGCGTGCACGACGCCGTTGTCGTGCAGGTACTGCAACGTCATGAGGAGCTGGCGCGCGAGCTCCAGGAGCAGCGGCGGCTGGAACGGGGTGCCGAGCAGCGCCCGGAGGCTCGTGTCGCACCGCTCGAGCGCCAGGTAAAAGAGGTAGTTCACCTCGAACGCATCGTGGATGTAGACGATGTTCGGGTGCCGGAAGCTCTCCAGGCGGAGCATCTCGCGCGACCACTCCTCCTTGACGACCTGGTAGGGCTTGTTCGCCGGCCGCAGCATCTTCAGGGCGTAGACCTGGTCGAACGGCCCGCTGCACTCGTAGACCGAGCCATACTGACCGTCGCCGATGAGCGCTCCGATCACGTAGGTGCCCCGGGTGGAGGTCAGCGCTGAGCCCGGCACCGGAAACGGGATCAGGAAACTGCCAGTGGAGGACCAGTTCACGGCGGACGCCATCGTAACCGAAAACGGCGGCCCCCGTTCACCCCGTGGCGCTCGCCTCGCCCCGGCAGCGGCCCCCGGCGGAGCCGACCCCAGGGGCGGGCGCCGCCGGCGGCCGGGCGCTCAGGAGGCGGCGAGCCTCCGCACGACGTCCGCCGCCTCGGTCTGATCGAGCTCGAGCGCCGCGGCGACGTCGAGGAGGAGCTCGCGCTCGCTGTTCCTGACGATCCCGTCGGCGACCACGACCTGGGCGGCCAGGGAGAAGGCGACCTTCCGCGCCTGCGGGGTGGCGAGCCGCTCCTTGAGCGACGCGAGCCGGGCGGCCCGCCCCTCCTTCTGGAGCTGCTCCACCACGGTGCGGATGAGCTCGTCCATCGTGCTCTGGGGGATCCGGCGGTCCGTGAGCGACTCGACGCTCCGGGAGAAATGCACCTTCTCCTCCTGGCTGAACTCGCCGTCGGCGAACGCCGCAAGGAACATCAGCTCCACAAGCGCCTCGAGGTTGGGCTCGTCAAGCGTTCGCAGCGGAGGAGGGCTCATGAGCGGCATCGGCTCCGTCTACACCGAGGCCCGGCCGGGGACCAGCCCGGAGCGCCCGCCCCCGTCGGCGCGTCCGGGACGAACGCGTCGGCGGGCAGCGTTGGGAGAGGGCGAGCGTTGTGTCATGAGTTCGAGCATGCACGTGCGCGAACTCGCCCTGACGCTCCTCGGCGCGCTCCTCGTCTGCGGCTGCGGCGGCGCGGCCGCGACCACGCCGCGCCACGCCGCGGGGCCCGCCGGGCCTGCCCCCGCGGCGCCGCCGCCCGCCGCCGCGCCGGCCGAAGCGCCCCCGCCGCCGCTCCGGCTGCCCTGCGAGCGGGACGATCTCGTCGGCTGTACGAACGGCTGCGCCGACCACCAGGTCGAGGACTGCGTGACGCTCGGATCGATGTACCTGGGCGGAGACATCGTCTCGATCGACGTGGAGCGGGCCGTGGGGCTGTTCAGGGAGGCGTGCACGGAGGGGAGCGCGCGCGGCTGCCTGCGGCTCGGCGACGCGTACCACGACCGGCTCGCGCGCGCGGACGGCGGCGACGGGGCGAGCGGCGCGGACGAGGCGGCGCTCTACTGGCACGCGCGCGCGTGCCACGCGGGCGCGAACCTCGGCTGCCTCGCGGCCGGCAGGGCCTACCTCCGCGGCCAGGGCGCCAGCGCCGATCCCGGGCGCGCGGCCACGCTGTTCCAGCGCGTCTGCGAGCGGGGCAACGCCCTCGCCTGCGTCGAGCTCGGGCACCTCCACGCGCAGGGCGAGGGCGTGGAGCGCGACGCCCAGAAGGCGGTCGAGCTGTTCACGAAGGCGTGCAAGCTGGGCCTCGACGAGGGGTGCTTGCTGGCGAGCAAGTCCGGCGACATCCTCCCGCCGCGCGAGTGACGCGCCCGCCCGGCGCGCCGGCAGGCCTTCAGTCGGTCCGGCGCCGCTGAGCGATGTCCAGCGCCGCGGTGATCATCGCGGTGAGCTGCGTGTCCGAGACGGTCTCGGACGGCAGCACCACGAGCTCGGCGCCGATGCGCCGCGACAGCTCCATGAACCCCTCGGGATCGAACGCCCGCACGTCCTGGGTCATCACGATGGCCAGCGGGTGCAGCCAGGCCGCGCTCCCGCGCAGCGACACGAGATCGCACGCGAGCAGGTCGGCGCCCTCGACGAAGACCAGGCGGCGGCAGCGCTCCGCGAGCTGCTCGCTCGCGCTCACGATCAGCACGACCGAGGCCGATGCCGTCCGCTTGCTGCGCCCCGCTGGGCGTGTGGGTAGCTCTCGAGCGCTCATCGGCGGCCTAGGTCAACGAGCCAGGAGCGGGCGGCGGTAAGGGATGGGCCCGTCCCCCTGAGCTCGAGCCCGCGCGCGCTCCTCGTCGGCGAGGGCGAGATCCATGACGAAGGAGCCGAACGACAGCCGGAAATCCCGGTCGTTCGGCTTTGTCGCGTAGAAGGCGAGCAGCGAGAGCACGCTCCCGATCTGCGCCGCGGCCGGGTCGTCCTCGCACGCGGAGAAGCGATCGGCGAGCGTGCAGAGCTGCCGGAACAGCGGGCCGCCCGGGTGCGGGCCGGCGCTGCACATGGCGAAGGTGCCGCTGCCGCGATATCCGAGCTTCCGGCGCTTCCTTCCGGGGGTACGGGACGGGGGTATCATCGTCATGATTGCTGCCCAAGCCGCCTGTGAAGGTTGAACCGCGCCGCGCAGGGGCTGGCCTGCCGCGGGACGCTCTCCATCACTAAAGAGCAGCTGGAAGAGAGTCAATCGGAGAGGGAGCGGCGGGCCGGATGAGCGCGAAATTCTGCGGAATGGTCCCCCGTCCGAGCAGCGCGTGGGTATACGTCACCGCATGAAGGCAGTCGTGCTCGCCGGCGGCAAAGGCTCCCGGCTCCGCCCCTACACCGCCCTGATCCCGAAGCCGCTGATGCCGATCGGCGATCACACCATCGTCGAGATCCTCCTCCGGCAGCTCGCGCGCGCCGGGGTGACCGACGTGGTGATGTGCGTCGGCCACCAGGCCGCCCTCATCGAGGCGGTCGTCGGCGAGGGGAGCCGGTACGGGCTGCGCATCGCCTACCAGCGCGAGGAGACGCCGCTCGGGACCGTGGGCCCGCTCCGGGTCATCGAGCGGGACCTGCCGGAGCGCTTCCTCGTGATGAACGGCGACATCCTCAGCGATCTCGACTTCGCGGCGCTCCACCGCACGGGCGAGTCGGCCGGATCGCCGCTCACCGTCGCGGTCTGCGAGCGCGCCTCGAAGATCGACCTGGGCGTGCTCGACGTCGGCCCGGAGGGGCGCGTCGTCGGCTTCCGCGAGAAGCCCACGTACACGTTCTGGGTCAGCATGGGCATCTACGCGATGAGCCGGGACGTGCTCCGCTTCATCCCGGAGGGCCGGCCGTTCGGGTTCGACAACCTCATGCACGCGCTGCTCGACGCCGGCGAGCAGGTGGCCACCTTCCCCTTCCGGGGCCACTGGCTCGACATCGGCAGGAGCGACGACTTCGCCGAGGCGCAGGAGGAGTTCGAGAAGCACCGGCAGCGGTACCTACCGGACTGACGCGGCGAGCGCCTCGCACACGGCGTCGACGTCGGCGTCCTGCATGCGCGGGTGCAGCGGGAGCGTGAGCTCGCGGCCGGCGATCGCGTCCGTGCGCGCGAGCCCCTCCTTGCGCACCCGGTCCGAGGCGCCGTGGTGCGAGAAGCGGTGGATCGGCGTGTAGTGCACGCTCGTCTGGACGCCGCGCGCCTTCATCGCCTCCATCACGGCCTCGCGCGAGGCGCCCTCGGGCAGGAGCACCGGCATGAGGTGGTGCGCGCTCTCCCCGAGCCCTCGCGCGTAGAAGTCACGGTACGGGAGCCCGACGCCCGGCACGCCGGCGAGGCGCTCGTGGTAGCGCGCCGCGAGCTCCCGCCGCCGCGCGTTGCCCGCCGCGAGCCGCCCGAGCTGCACGACGCCGATGGCGCTGCGGATCTCGTCGATGCGGTAGTTCATGCCCGCGGCCATGACGTCGTACGTGAAGGCGTGCCCCTTGTGCCGGTCGAGGGTCAGCGTCGTCATCCCGTGCGCGCGGAGGAGCCGCATGCGCGCGAGGAGCGCGTCGTCCTTCGCGATCACGGCGCCCCCCTCGCCGACCGCGAGGTTCTTGTTCGAGAAGAAGCTCAGGCAGCCCACGTCGCCCAGCGTCCCGAGCGCCCTGCCGCGGTAGCTCGCGAGCGGCGCGTGCGCCGCGTCCTCGACCACGGCGATCCCCCGCTCGGCCGCGATCGCGGAGATCGCGTCCATGTCGCAGGGGTAGCCAGCGTAGTGGACGACCGCGATCGCCCGGGTCCTCGGGGTGATCTTGCGGGCGATGTCGGCGGGGTCGACCCCGAGGTCGCCGTCGCCGACGATGTCGGCGAGCACGACGTTCGCGCCGCACAGGAGCGCGGCGTTGGCGGTCGCCACGAACGTGAGGCTCGGGCAGATCACCTCGTCGCCGGGGCCCACGGAGAGCGCCGTGTACGCGAGGTGCAGCGCGGCGGTGCAGTTCGTCACGGCGAGCACCCGCGGGGTGCCGAGCGCCTCGCCGAGCTTCTGCTCGAACTGCGCCGTCCGCTCCCCCATCGTCAGCCAGCCCGACGCGACGACCTGCCGCGCGGCCTCCGCTTCTTCAGGCCCGAACGAGAGATCGCTGAGAGGTATCTTCCACATGGCGTTCCATCCATCCCGCCGGCGCCGCGCGGCCGGCGCGCGGGGCGCCCGCCCGGCCGGCGCGGCGTCGTGCGTCAGATCGCGTACTCGCGGGGCCGGTAATCGGCGAGGTGGCGCTCGATATAGGCGTACGTGCGCGCGAGCCCCTCCTCGAGCGGCACGCGGGGCACGTAGCCGACGAGCTCCGCGGCGCGGCGGAAGTCGGCGAGCAGCACCATGACCTCGCTCGCGTCGGGGCGCACCCGGGCCTCGTCCGTCACGAGCTCCGCGCGCTTGCCGGTCACCTCGAAGATGAGCCGGACGAGATCGCCGATGGAGATGGCGCGCCCGCTCCCCACGTTGAGCGTCTGCCCCACGGCCCGCGCGCTCGAGCCGACGAGGAGGAAGCCCGCGACGGTGTCGGTCACGAAGTTGAGGTCCCGCACGGGCGCGGTGCTCCCGATGCGGATCGCGGCGCTCCCGGCGGCGAGCTGCTGCATGACGCTCGGGATGATCGCGCGCGACGACTGCCGCGGGCCGTAGGTGTTGAACGGCCGGATGGTCGCGACCTCGAGGCCGAAGGAGAGGTGGTAGCTCTCGGCGAGCTTGTCGGCGCCGATCTTTGTGGCCGAGTACGGGGACTGGCCGGTCAGGGGGTGGGCCTCGTCGATGGGCGTGTAGCGCGCGGTGCCGTAGGTCTCGCTCGTCGAGGTGTGGACCACGCGCGCGCCGTGCTCGCGCGCCGCCTCGAGGATGTTCAGCGTGCCCTGCACGTTCGTCGCCACGTACTGCTGCGGGGCCACGTACGAGTACGGGATCCCGATCAGGGCCGCGAGGTGGAACACGACGTCGGCGCCGCGCACGAGCGACCGGACCGCGCCCGCGTCCTCGACGTTGCCGGGGACGACCTCCACCTGCGCGAGGGCATCCTCGGGGAGCCGGTCGAGGTGCCCGCGCCGCGAGCCCGACGTGTACCGGACGAGCGCCCGCACGCGCGCGCCCTCCCGGACCAGCGCCTCGACGAGGTGGCTGCCGATGAACCCGCCGGCGCCGGTCACGACGACGCGCTTGCCGCGATAGAAGCCTTCGCTCACGGCGCGTCCGTGGCCCCTGCGGGTGCGCGCGTCAAGCGCGTACCGAGGCGGCGCGCCGGTTCGCGCCCGGCGGCGCGGCACGGCGGCCTGCGCGCCGCCGCCGGGCAGCGCCGCCGCGGCGCGCCGCGCGGGGCTCGCCGCCCGGCGGGGCGGCCGCGATCACTGGATCTGGATCTGGTCGGTGGGCGTGTTGCCCGCCCCCTCGGTCGTGCCGAGCTCGCGGTGCACGCAGAGCCCCTGCTTGCAGTAGGACTGCGGCGGGCTCTTGCAGTCGACCTTCGGCTCCTCGCACTTGCCCGTCTTGTAGCTGTCCGCGATGGGCTTGATCTTGTCGAAGGTCGCATTGCTGATGGGCTTCGCGCAGCCCGGCCACTCGCTCTGGCGGCAGTCGGTGTCCGTGTTGCAGTGCTGCGCCTTGTTCACCATCTCGAAGGCGTCGCCGCGGAGCTTGTCGCACTCCTTCGGGTCCATCTTGCTCTCGCAACCGGCGAGCAGCGCGAGCAGGAGCAGGCCCCCGGCCAGGCGGAGCGGGGTTCGAGATCGGGAGGAGGCCGTTCCAGGCCGCCCCCTTCGAGAAGCACACGCGATCATTCAGGGTTCTCCCGGTCAAGATCGCCCTTCCGCGCCGGAAGGGGAGCGGCTTGCGCCGGGCCCCTTCGTATCACGGCTGGATTCGGACGCGCAGCTGGCGTAGCCCGTCGGCATGGATCGTCCTCTAGAAGGCTCCGGGGCCGGCGGCGCGGCGCACGGCGGCTCCGGCGCGGCTGGCCGGAGCTCCCTGCGGGTGCTCACCCTGAACATCTGGAACCGCCACGACCCCTGGGAGGCGCGCCTCGCCCTCATCCGGAAGGGGCTTCGCGAGCTCGATGCCGACGTGGTCGGGCTCCAGGAGGTGATGTCGTACGAGGGCCGGTCGCTGGTCGACGACATCGCCGAGGGGCTCGGCTACGAGATCGCGTTCGGCGCGGCGCACGACCTCGGCGGCGGCGTGCTCTTCGGCAACGCGGTGCTGTCGCGCTGGCCGATCGGGCGGAGCCAGGCGTTCCCCCTGCCCACGGGCGAGACCGACGAGAAGCGCTCGATCCTGCTCGCCGAGCTCGCGTCGCCGCGCGGCGTGATCCCGTTCTTCGTCACCCACCTGAACTGGAAGTTCCACCACGGCGTCGTGCGCGAGGCGCAGGTCGCGGCCGTGGCCGAGATCGTCATGCGCGAGGCGCCGATGGCGGGCCTGCCGCCCATCGTGGTCGGCGACTTCAACGCGCAGCCCGAGGCCGCGGAGATCCGGTTCATGAAGGGGCTGCAGAGCCTGAACCAGAAGAGCGTGTACTTCGCCGACACCTTCGGTCAGACGGGCAAGGGCCCGGGCTTCACCTTCGATCCCGTGCGGAACCCGTTCGCGGCCATCACCAACGAGTACCCGCGCCGCATCGACTACATCTTCGTCCGCGGGCCGGACGAGCAGGGGCGCGGCAAGCCGCTCGCGTCGCGGGTCGTCTTCGAGGAGCTCGAGGACGGCGTCGCCGCCTCGGATCACTACGGGGTGCTGTCGGAGATCTCGATCTAGCGCCGCGTGCGCCAGCGATCCCTGGCGGGATTTCTGGGTCACGGCGCGCGTCAGGGCCCGGGCATCCTCGAGGATGCCCTGTTCACGTGTACACTGGCGTCATGTCGTCCCCTCGAGCCCCGGGCGGCGGCCCGCCGAGCCCGCCCGACGCTCCCGGCGAGCGCTCGGCGCCCTCGCCCGCTGCCCCCGTGCGCGTCGGCCCGGTCGTGCCGGACGCGCTGTCGCTCATCGGCGGCACGCCGCTCGTCCGCCTCGCCCGGATCTCGCCCGAGGGGGGCGGCGTCATCTACGGCAAGCTCGAGTCGATGAACCCGGGCGGCAGCGTCAAGGACAGGGCCGCGCTCGGCATGGTGCTCTGCGCCGAGCGCGAGGGGGTCCTCGGGGAGGGGTCGACCATCGTCGAGGCGACGAGCGGCAACACCGGGATCAGCCTCGCGATGATCGCCGCCGTGCGCGGCTACCGCTGCGTGGTGGTCATGCCCGAGGACATGAGCGTCGAGCGCCGGCACATCCTCCGCGCGTACGGCGCCGAGATCGTCCTCACGCCCGAGGGCCAGGGCATGGCCGGCGCCGTCGCCCGCGCGGTCGAGATCTGCCAGGCGACCCCCGGCGCCTGGATGAGCCAGCAGTTCCAGAACCCGGCGAACCCCGGCGCGCACGCGCGCGCCACGGGCCTCGAGATCCTCGAGCAGACCGGCGGCGACATCGCGGCGTTCGTCGCCGGCGTGGGCACCGGCGGCACCCTGACCGGCTGCGGGCGCGTGCTCCGGGATCGGCTCGGCAGCGCGGTCCGCATCTGCGCCGTCGAGCCGGCGAAGAGCGCCGTGCTCTCGGGCCGAGGCCCCGGCGCCCACGGCATCCAGGGCCTCGGCCCCGGCTTCGTGCCGGCGATCCTCGAGCGCTCGCTGATCGACGAGATCCTCACCGTGACCGAGGCGGCCGCGTCCCGCATGGGGCGGCGGCTCGCCCGCGAGGAGGGCCTCCTCGTCGGGCCGAGCTCGGGCGCCAACGTCCACGCCGCCGTGGAGATCGCGCGCAAGGTGCACGGCACGATCGTGACCGTCCTGCCCGACTCGGGGGAGCGCTACCTGCTCTGAGCCACGCCCGGCGCCGGCGCGCGCTGCGCGCCCGCGAGGCCCGCCCCCGCGGACGAGGAGCCCAGGCCAGAATCGGCGACGGCGCGGCGGCTCGCCGCCGCCGAGGCGCGCGCCGCCGCGGCGTGGGCGACGCCGTGGAGGACCTTGTCGACCATCGGCTCGTGCAGCGCGAGCAGCCGCCCCGGCGCGACGCCGAGCACCACGGTGAGCGCCACCGTCGCCAGCAAGAACGCCCGCTCGCGGAACAGGAGCGCCTCCACCGAGGCGCCCTGCAGGTGGCGCCGCAGCGGGCCGAGGAAGGCGCGCTGGAACGCGCGGAACAGCGTGATCCCGTTGAGCGCCGCCGCCGTCAGCGCCAGCACCGAGAGCACGGGGTGGACGTGCAAAATGCCGTGCAGCAGCAGGTCCTCGCTCACGAACGAGAGCGCCCCCGGCATCCCGATCGCCGCGCACGCGAGCAGGAAGAAGAAGGCGGCCATGCGCGGCGTCCGGGCCACGAGGCCGCCGAGCGCCCGCGTGTCGGCCGTGCCGGCGCGCGCCTCCAGCGCTCCGATGACCATCCCGAGCCCGGTGAGCGCGATCGACGAGGCGACGCTCTGGAGGAGCGCGCCGCTCACGCTCTCCCGGCTCAGCGAGGCGAGCCCGAGGAGCACGAGCCCCTTCTGGCTCGCCACGAGGTAGCCGAGCATCCGGCGCAGATCGGTCTGGACGAGCGCGAGCACGGCGCCGTGCAGGGCGCTGACCAGGCCGAGGACGGCGAGGATGGGCATGCCCTCGGCGCAGCCCGCGGGCAGGAGCGCCGCCCCGACGCGCAGGAGCACGCAGACGCCGACCTGCATCTCGGCGAGCAGGACGGTGACGCCGAGCGGCCCGCGCTCGAGCAGCACGGGCAGCCAGCCGTGGAACGGCACGGCGGCCATGCGCATCAGCACGGCGATCCCGACGAGCGCGAAGAGCGGCGACTGCCACGCCTCGGGGACGCCGGCGAGGGCGATCTCCTCGATGTCGAACGGCAGGGCTGCGCCGCGGCGCGCGGCGAGCGCGGCCATCGCGCCGATCGCGAGGGCGAGCGGCGCCGTGCCGCCGAGCAGGAAGATGCGGCAGGTGCGCCGGAGGAGCGGGTCCAGGGCGCCGCCCTTCCTGGCGATCAGGCGCTCGATCGGCACGAGCGCGGCGATCCACGCCGCCGCGAGCACCGCGAGGTCGAGCGCGCAGAAGACGCCGAGGATGGCGCTCCCGGTGGCGAGCAGCGCGGTGGCGGCCGGCCGGTCGACCGCGGCGCGCGGGCCCGCGGCGACCAGGGCGAGCAGGACGAAGCCGAGCAGCGGGAGCAGGGCGATGGTGTAGCCGTCGACGCCGAGCCGGAGGCGCGCGCCGACGAGCGGCAGGGCGGGCCCCCCGGCGGCGAGCGCGACGCCGGCCCGCGAGAGCGCGAGCGGCGCGAGCGAGAGGAGCAGGGTGAGCGCCGCGCCGACGACGGCCGCGCGGCGCGCGCCCTCGTCGCTGCGCGCCCGGGAGGCGAAGATCGCCGCGACCGCCGGCGTGAGGACGAGCGCCCCGAGGAGCGGAAAGGCGCTCACGTCCGCGCCCCCTTCCGGTCGCTCGCGGCGGGCTCGAAGGCCATCGCGCGCTCGGGCGCGTCGGGCGCGTGCGCGTCCGGCTCCCCCGGCTCGACGGCGGCGCGCTCGGGCCAGCCGCTCAGCGCCGCCACCCACCGCCGCTCGAGCCGGTCGAGCACGCGCCCGACGCGCATCAGCGGCGCGGCGACGAGCCGCTCCTGCAGCGCCTCGAGGTGGAAGCGATCGAGCGCGAGCCAGTACGCGCGCCGCACGAGCGCCGCCGGCAGCGCGCGGGCGGCGAGCCCGAGGGGCGGCAGCGGCTCGCCGGCGTGCGCGGCCCGGATCTCCTGCGCGTCGCGGAGCGCCGACGGGGCGCGCAGCATCTGGAGGCAGCGCAGGCACGCGTGCGCAAACAGGTGGACGAGCGCGAGCCAGTAGAGCCCGAGCCCGATCTCCACGAACATGAGCCCCACCTGCGTCATCGTCGCGTGCGCCAGGGCGCTCTTCACGTCGGCCTGCACGCGCCCCACCGTCGTGCCGTAGACGGCCGTCGCCGCCCCGACGCAGGCGATCACCGCGCTCGCGGCCGGCGAGCGCTGGAGCAGCGGGGCCACGCGCAGCATCAGGTACACCCCCGCGTGCACCGAGATCGCGCCGTAGAAGAGCGCGCTCGACGGCGTCGGCCCCTCCATGGCCCGCGGCAGCCAGCTCCCCAGCGGGAACTGCGCGCTCTTGCCCATGGCGGCGAGGAACAAGCACAGCGCGAGCGCCGTGGCCGCGCCGGGGCCGAGCGACGCCGCGGCCCCGGGCCAGGGGGCGCCGCCGAACACCTCGCCCCACTGCGAGGAGTGGGCGAGATCGTGCATGAGCACCGCGCCCCCGAGCAGCCCGACGTCGCAGAGCCGGTAGGTGATGTAGACGCGCACCGCGGCCCGCGGCGGCGCCTCGCGCTCGTGGAAGAAGGCCACGAGCAGCACGCTCGTCGCGCCGACGAGCTCCCAGCCGGCGAAGAGCAGATCGACGGTGCCCGCCGACACGAGCCCGAGCATGCCCGTCGAGAACAGCGCAAGGAGCAGGAAGAACCGCGCGAACCCCGGCTCGCGGTGCAGGTACGCCACCGAGAACCGGCCGACCGTGAGCGCGATCAGCGAGACGAGCACCATCATCGTCGCCGACAGCCGATCGACGAGCAGGACGAGCTCGAACGCGTAGCTCCTGGTCGCGAACCAGTGGCCGAGCTTCACCGGGACGAACGCGTAGGGCGCCGCGACGGCCGAGCCCCAGATCGCCAGCGACGCCGCGAGCGAGACCGAGAGCGCGGACAGCACGGCGCGCGAGACGACGCGCTCGCTCGGCGTGCGGAGGAGCAGCAGGTAGGCCCCGAGCGCGGCGAAGGCCGCCGCCGGGGAGAGCACAGCGAGCGCGGCGAGCTCGCCGAGCAGCACGTCAGACAGCATGGTGGGCGACCTCGCGTGGCCGCGTGGACGCGGCGCGGATGAGCGCAGGCGGGACGAAGCCGGACCGCCCGGCGTACCAGTCGGCGGAGCGCTGGACCTCGGGCAAAGGGTCGTCCGGGGGCGAGAACGGCGCGAAGCCGTCCCCCGTGAAATGGGCGATCCGGCGCGTGTCCGGATCGACGCAGGCGAGCTGGATCCAGCCGTTGCAGATGAGCTCGCGGAGGGCCGGCTGCCGCGCGCAGAGCGCGGCGGCCGTCTCCGTGCTCGCCTCCACGACGACGAGCAGGCGCACCGGCTCGTGGATCTCGATCATCTGCTTCGGCAGCCCGGTGCGCAGGTCGCTCAGCGATCCCTCCATGACCCCGAGCAGCGAGACCAGGTTGTGCGGCAGCTTGGTGCCGGCGCCATAACGGCGGTTGTCGACGCAGGAGAAGTAGTACTCGAGGTTGATCCCCGCTCCGACCGGGCCGACCGCGAGCAGGATGCGCTCGAGGATCGCGCCGCTCGGGTCCTGGGTCGGGTCGTACGAGACGAGGAACGCCCTGCGATCCAGGAACAGCCCGCGGGTGAGCGCGCGGCGGCCGACCACGCAGACGGCGTTGGTCACGTGCCCGAGCTCGGGCCGGGCCTCGCTGAGGTCGGCGGCGCGCGACTCGACGTGCGCGAGCGCCCGCGCGGGGCCGCCCTCGGCCGGCGCCGACGCGAAGCGACGGCAGCGCTCGTGCGCGTGCAGCGCGCGCGCCGCGTCCAGGGCGCCGGAGAGCGCCGCGAGCTCGGCGCGGTGCGACGCCGGCGCGAGGTGCTGGTCGTAGAGGACGATCTCGTCCGTCGTCGTGTTGTTCATGCCGCCGACGAAGAAGGTCCCGTCCGGGATGTCGATCCCCCGGCCGCGGAGCAGGGCGCGGACCTCGGGGTCGTTCGCCATGGACGCGAACAGCCGCGCGTTCGGGCCGCCGTGACGGCCGCCGCAGGCGCCGCAGTCGTACGCCGACTGGTGCGGGTTGTTCACGCTGGTCGATCCGTGGCCGAGCACCGCCACGATCGGCGCGAAGCCGCGGGTGAGCCCCATGTTCTCCAGCGTGACGGCCACCCGGGCCGCCTTCTCGGCGGCGGTGAACGGCCGCCCCGCGCCGGCCGCGGCGGCGCCGGCCGCCGCGGAGCCCTCGTCGTGCGGGCTGAGGAGCCGCGTCGGCACGGCCGGGAGCAGGCGCCGCTCGAGCGCGCGGCGCAGCCGCGCCGTCGCCCGAGGGAACAGGATGCGTCCGACGAGCGGGATCGTGGAGAGCAGGCCGAGGGTCGGCGTGAGGAGCACGCCGCGCGCCAGGGTGCGCGAGCCGCGCCCGAGCGTGTGCAGGAGCCGCGCCCAGCGCCTGCGGCGGGCCTGCCGGCGGCGGCCCGCCTCCTCCTCGTGCGGCCGCTCGACGATCTCGTGCGCCGGCTCCACCCCGACCGGGCAGAGGCTCGCGTGGCCGGCGTCGTCGAGCCCGCGGTAGCGGATCGGCACGCCGAAGAACCCGGCCACGCCGAGGGTCTCGTGCCGCGGAGAGAGCTCCTCGAAATGGCGCCGGAGCCCCTCGCAGCGATCGTCGATGCAGAAGGCGACCTGGAAGCGGGGCTCCTTCACCGCGCGCTCCTCCTCCGGGCGGCGCAGGCTCACGGCGATCCCGTGCAGCGCCTCGACCCGGTGGTGATGCTCGTAGGCCTCGTGCAGGACGCGGCGCCGCGCGATCGCGTCGAACGCCTCGAGCGCCGACAGCGCCCAGACGCGATCCGCCACGGGCAGCGGCGCGATCTCGGCGGCCGACAGGCCGGCGAGCTGCGCGAGCTGAAACAGGCGGAACGGCCGATCGTGGTCGGGCGAGCAGGGCGGCGGCGCCGGCGGCCGCGCGGTGCGCCGGGCGTGCTCGACGAGCCCGGCGAGGGGCCCCGCGTACCCGAGCCGCCGGCGCGCGACGTCGCGCAGCGCGTACCGGGCGAGGGTCAGGCGGACGGCGAGGTACTCGACCAGCGACGCGGGCGGCGATCCCGCGGGCCGATCGCTCGGGGTGTGCTCGAGGCGGTGGATCATGCCGGCCCAGCCCGGGAGCTCGAGCAGCACGCGGGTCACGTATCCCTCCCAGCGATCCTCGGGCACCCCGAGCTCGTCGAGGGCGCGGACCGCGATCGCGGGCGGCGGGAGCCCTGCCGCGTCGAGCTGGCGGAGCTCCTCGTCGAGCCCCCGGAAGGCCGGGGCAGCGAGCCGCGCGCCCTCGAGCGCCATGTCGCGGAAGCAGCGCCACAGCCCCTGCGCTCGATCGGGCATCGCCCAGTGCGCGACGCCCTCGTCGAGGTAAGCGGCGAGGAGCCGGATCAGGAGCGGATCGACGAGCTCGGCCGGATCCTCGCCGGCCAGCGCGAGCAGCAGATCGCGGTGCGACCGGCCTTCGCCGACGCGGTCGACGAGCGGCGGCTCCGCGGGCGGGGCGGGCGGCAGCTGCACGGCGCGGCACGCGTCCCAGAGCGCGAGCGCGGCGCGCGACTCCGGATCGAGGCCGCCCTGGTCGCGGAGGCGCGCCGCGGCCTCGGAGCGCGCCTCGAGCCAGCGCTCCGTGCTCTCCAGGATGCGCCAGCGCCGCTCGGCGGGGACGTCGGCCCGGAGCCGCCGCGTCTCTCCCGCCTCGGCGATGCGCCACGCGAGGCCCGCCGCGGTCTCCGCCTCGATCGGATAGCGCAGCGCGATCCGCTCGATCTCGTGCCGGGACAGCGGGCCTCGCCGCTCGTCCGGGAGCGCGGCGAAGCGCGCGGCGAGCGCCGCCTCGAGGTCCTCGCCGTCGATCCGCCCCGAGGCGATGTGCGCGCGATAATCCGTCTCCGAGAGGTACGGCTCGGCCTCGAAGATGGCGCTCGCCGCGGCGAGCGCGTCGTGGAACGGCAGGTGCTGGAAGGCGTGCAGCGTGTTGTGGTGGACGAACACGCCGATGGGCCCCTGCGCTGGCAGGAAGTGCCCGGCGTGCTCGACCACGTCGCAGAGGCGCGCCTGTCGCGCGGCGCTCGCGCGGAGATCCTGAGAGAGCTCGCTGTCCATGGCGATCCCGGAGATAAGGTGGTTCCTGGGGCGTCACCCGCGATGCGCGGCCGCGGCGGCCGTGCATCGCCTCGGCTCAGCGCTGGGCGACGGGGCTGATGATGGTCCTCTTCCTCGCCGAGAGCGGATGGGACGACAGCTGAAAGTGATCGCCGAGGCCCGAGAGGGTCAATGTCCGCCCGTCTCGCTTCATCACGGCCTCCAGCTCGTGCAGGTTGGACATGACCGTGTGATCGACGAGGCGGGCCTCGGCGAAGTCGATCTCGATGCTGGAGGCGCTCGCGTGGCTCGCGAGCTTCCGCTGGATGCTGAGATAGTTGCTGAAGACCGCTGCGTGCTTGACGCGCAGCACGACGCGCCCTCCCTCGGCGCGCTCCTCCACGTCCGGCCGGAAGAGGACGCGCAGCGGCGCGCCGTTGATCACGTGGATGAGCATCTTCACGACGACGCCGGCCGCGACCCCGACGAGCAGATCGGAGGCGATGCAGAACGCGGCCGTGGTGCCGAAGATGATGAGCTGCTCCCTGCCGATGCGGAGCGTCCTCACGAACTCCTTGGGGGACGCGAGGCGGGTGCCCGTGAACGTGAGCATGGCGGCGAGCGCGGCGAGGGGGATCCGGTGGATCAGCCCCGGCGCGAAGGCGACGAAGAGCAGGAGGAAGGTGCCGTGGAAGAAGTTCGACAGGCGGCTCTTCGCGCCGTAGCCGATGTTGGCGGAGCTGCGGACGATCTCGGAGATCATCGGCAGCCCGCCGAGCAGGCCCGCGATGAGGTTGCCGACGCCCGTGGCGAGCAGGTCCCGGTCGAGATCGGAGCGGCGCTTCGCGGGATCGAGCGAATCGACGGCCTTCGCCGAGAGCAGCGACTCGATGCTGCCCACCAGCGAGAACATCACGATGTATTTGATCGACGCGGGCGTGCCGACGTGGCTGAAGTCGGGGAAGACGATCGCCTGGAGGAGGTTGCCCGGCAGGTTGACCAGAAAATTCGGCCCGATCGCGTACGTCGTGTGGGTCGCCGCGAGCGTGTAGGTGTGCTCGTGCTCGAGATCGAAGAGGTACGCGAGCGGCACGGACAGCGCCAGCACCAGCATCGGCGCAGGGATCTTCTGCAGAAAGCGCGAGCTCTTGGCGATCGCCGGATAGCCGAAGAGGATGATCAGCGAGAGGACGCCGATCAGGGCGATCTCGGGGTTCAGCCGGGACAGGCTGCGCGGGATCTCCAGGATCAGGTGGAACGGCTCTTTCGCCGCGGGCGTGACGCCGACGAGCGTGTGGATCTGTTTCGAGCAGATGATGATCCCGATGGCCGCCAGCATGCCGTGCACCACCGAGACGGGGAAGAAGTCGCCGAGCTTGCCGGCGCGCGCCAGCGCGAAGGCGATCTGTGTCAGCGCGGCGACAGCGATGCACGCGAGCGCGCGGCGGTAGCCGACCGCGTTGTCGCCGCCGCCGAGCTCCTGCACGGCGCCCAGGGCGATGACGATGAGGCCCGCCGCCGGTCCCTTGATGGTCAGCGGCGCGCTTCCGAGCCAGGTGGCGACCATCCCGCCGACGACGGCGGTGAGCACGCCGGCGATGGGCGGGAACCCGCTCGCCATGGCGATGCCGAGGCAGAGCGGCAGGGCGATCAGGAAGACGAGGAAGCCTGAGACGAGGTCGTTCTTCCACGAGGCGGACGCGGGCGCCTGCGCCGGCGCGCCTGAAGAAATCATCGGGTTGGACATGGGGTGGTCGGGCCTCGGAGACGCGGGCACCCTGTGGGCCCGCTGTTCGTCAGAACACGCCCCAGGACGGGACCACTCGCCCCCAGGTTCCCGACGGGGGTGACGATTTCATGCGATGTGCAGGAACCTGCGCGGGGGCCCGTTCCGTCCTAGGGGGCGTCGATGTACAGCGCTCCCCTGCTCGAGGCGCCGCTGCTCGCCCCGCCGTGGCGCGAGCGGCGGGCTCTTCCCCGCCGTCCATTCCACGCTAGAGTTCCGGGCCTCGACGCTCCAGGCGCTCGAACGGCCCTCATGACCGAATCGCGACCCCTCCTCGGCGAATCGCGCGCGCAGTTCGAGTCGGCCGTGCGCCCGGTGCTCCCGCGCCTCTACCGATTTTGCATTTCCCTCTGCGGCGCCCGGGATCAGGCGGACGATCTGTTCCAGAATGCGTTGCTCAAGGCGTACCTGAACGCGGCGTCGTTCGAGGGGCGCGCGGATCTCGGGGTGTGGCTCTGCGGGATCGCTCGGCACGAGTACCTGGAGGCCTACCGGACCGAGGCGCGGCGCCGCGGCCTGCTCGAGCGGCTCGTCGACGTCTGCACCGACGCGCTCGGCATCCTGCCTCGCGCCGATGCTTCGAGCCCGGAGGCGGCCGCGATCCTGAGCCAGGACACGGAGGTGCTCCTCGCGTGCCTTCAGGAGCTGCCCGAGGAATTCCGCACCGTGGTGGTGCTGTGCGACATCGAGGAGCTCGGTTATGACAGTGTGGCCGAGCTCCTCGGAATCCCCAAGGGGACGGCGAAGAGCCGCCACGCCCGAGGGCGCGCGCGGCTGCGCGATGCATACGAGCGCGTGGCGGCGCAACTCGTCGTCGCGGCGCGAGAGGGGTCGACGTGAGCGGACAGGACCACGATGTGCCTCCGATTCCGCAGGATCTCGCGGCGAGCATGCGGGCGCTGCGCGCGATGGGCCCTTCCGAGGCGCTCGTCGAGCGCGCGCTCGGCAAGCTCCCCGAGCGGCCGGAGCGCCCGGGGGCGGAGGGCGGCAAGCGATCGCAGCGGGCGCGGAGCCCCTGGCGATGGGGAGCGATCATCGCCGCGCCGGCGCTCGCCGCGCTGGCGGCCGCCGTCGTTCTGGCGGGCGGCGGGGGCGGCGTGAGCTCTCCCGCGATCGAGCGCTCCGAGGAGCGCGCCGTCGCGTTGCCGGACGACGGTCACGCGTGGATGCACCTCGATCTGTGGACGCACCGCCACGCCGAGGAGCCGGCGGTGGTTCACCTCGAGGTCCCGGAGCACGTGCGTGTGCGGCTGCCCGACGGCGAGGGCGGGGCGCTGGAGGAGCACTGCCAGCAGGAGCGCTGCTCGCATCGGCTCACGCGCTACCGCGGCGACGCGCCGCTCAGCGTGGCCGTCGCCCAGCCGGGCCGTTACGAGATCCACGTCCGTCACGAGTCGAACGAGGCGCGCGTGCGGGAGCGCTTCGTGCTGACCGCGGTGCGTGACTGAGCCCGGGCGCGCCCGAGAGCCTGCTCGCGCAGGCTCCGCGCCGACGGGGTTGAGCTCGACGGCTTGTGGGAGCGTGTTTGTGCGGCCGCCGTGCGAACGCCGCCCGACCGCGCGACCGCCGCCCGACCGCGCGCGACCGCCGCCCGACCGGGGTTGAGCTCGACGCCAACGGCCGCCGCCCGACCGGCGGCGGCCGCCGCCGCCCGACCGGGGTTGGGCTCGACGCCCATGGCCGCCGCCCGACCGGGGTTGCGCTGCCGCCCGACCGGGGTTGAGCTCGCCCCCGCCCGACCGAGGTTGAGCTCGACGCCGCGCTCAGGTCCGCTGCTCGCCGCGCTTGGCCTCGTCCCAGTAGCCGTCGAGCTCTTCCAGCGTCAGGGTGTCGTCCGACGCCTTGGCGGGCCAGCCGCCGTGCCGCTCGATGACCCGCCGCTCGACGTGCTCGAAGCGCCGGGTGAACTTGTCGATCGTGCGGCGCAGCGCCCCCTCCGCGTCGACGCCGGCGTGGCGCGCCAGGTTCCCGAGCGCGAAGAGCACGTCGCCGAGCTCCTCCTCGATGGCGGCGGGGTCGCCGCTTTCGAAGGCCCGATCCAGCTCTCCGAGCTCCTCCTCGACCTTCGCGCGCGAGCCCCGCGCGTCGGGCCAGTCGAAGCCGACGCGCGCGACCTTCTCGCCGACCCGCTGCGCCCGGGTCAGCGCCGGCAAGCTGCGGGGAACGCCGCCGAGCACCCCGCGATCCTTGCCCTGCCGGGCCCGCTCCGCCGCCTTGATGCGCTCCCAGTTCTGAAGCACCTCGTCCGCGTTCTCGGCGCTCTCGTCCGCGAACACGTGGGGGTGGCGCCGCACGAGCTTCTCGCAGATCGCGGCGACCACATCGTCGGGGCCGAACGCCCCCTCGGTCCGGGCGAGCTCGGCCTGGAAGACGACCTGGAGCAGGAGATCCCCGAGCTCGGCGCACAGCTCCTTGCGGTCGCCGCCATCGATGGCATCGATGACCTCGCAGGCCTCCTCGAGCACGTAGCGCCGCAGCGTCGCGAAGCTCTGCTCGCGATCCCACGGGCATCCATCGGGCGCAAGGAGCCGCTGCATCAGCTCGACGAGGCGCGGAAACGTACGGCCGGCTTGCTCCGGAAGCGGCGGCGCCTCCACAGGATCGAAGGGGCGAGGCATGCAGTGCTACTAGCGCAAACCGCCCCCGCCGCGAAAGAGCAGGCGAAGCGATGCTACGCAATGCGTCATTGTGGATTCGCGGGCGGTGCCGTGAGAAAAGTACAGACGTCGTCGAGGTTTCGGCGGCGAGGACGACCATGAAGAGCGCAGGCTATGTGGTGCTGTTCACGATCGCCGGGTGCTCGCAGGGGGTGTGTCGGAGTGTCGGGAGCGCTCTGGGCCCGGCGCCGAGTCCGGCCGCCTCTGCGGTGGGGACCGTGGGGGTGCCGACGGAGGAGCCGACCGTGGTTGAGGTCCAGGCGGCCGACGGGGGGGAGAGGGAAGCGGTTGACGAGCAGATTGCCCCGTTGCGCAAGGGTGGGCGCCACCTCATCGCAGAGCCCCCCAACGACGCGGAAGAGGCCGCTTACATCATGTGGATCGCAGCGGCGGGGGTCGCCGCCCAGAGCCGGCAGCCACCTCCGGCGGCCCCACCCGGGTTCGCGCTGCGGGCGGTCCCCGGGCGCGACCTCTGGGTGCTGTCCGAGGACGACTCGCGCCGTCGGGGCGCGGCCGCGGTGGTGCTGCGCACAGGAGCAGCAGCGCCGCTCATCGTGGAGGCGCCGCACACCTTCTTCGACCAGGGGACGCTGCCCATCGCGCTCGCCATCTTCGAGGCGCAGCGAGCGCGGGCGCTGATCGTCAACACGTCGCACCGGTACGGCGGCGGCCCTAAGCCAAGCAACGCCGTCGGAGACGACGAAGGCGAAGGAACGGGCGGCGCCAGCGCGGATGAGGCGGCCGCCGAAACGCAGGCAACGGGGGACGGCGCTCGGACGGCGGGCAGCGGGCGGGCCGGGTCCGGCGCCACGGGCGCGGGCGGCGGCGATGGCGTCCAGGGCGCAGGCGGCGGCGCGCGGGGGGACATCGTTTCCGCCCGCGGACGGCCGGCTGCGACGCTTGCCTTCGCAGACGTGGCGCATGCCGAGCGCTCGTTTTTCCTGTCGGCCCACCGGGCGCTGCTCCAGAGCTTCCCCGGCGTGCCGGCGGTGCAACTGCACGGTTTTCAGGACAGCTCGGCGCCAGACGCCGCCGCCATCGCAAGCGCCGTGGGGCACGGCGCCAACCTTGAGCGGCTGCTCGCCCCGTTGCGGGCGGTCGTCAGTGACGGGAAGGTCCTCGCCTACCCCGCCGACATCAAGAAGCTCGGCGGTGCCACCAACGTGCAGGCTCGGTGGTCGCGCCAGATGGGCGCGCCATTCTACCACCTCGAGCTGTCGCGAGCGTTGCGCGACAAGCTGCTCACGGACGAGGATTTGCGGCGCCGCTTCGCGGCGGCCTTCGCGGGCCTCGTGGCCGGAAAAGGCCAGGAGGAGACCCGACCCGGGTTGTCGCCGTAATGGTCTTCCGCTGATCGGGTCATTGGTTTCCAACCTGGGTTGGGTTCGCGAGTTCAACCTGGGCCGGGTTGGTAGCTGCTTGGGTCCACAGTCATATCGCGGAAACGGCGCCCGTCACGCTGGCGCCGTGAAACGTATACATCCACCACGTTCCTGCAGGGAATAAAACGCTGCGTACGCCTGCGCGCCATCGCTCGAGCGCCGCGCGGTATGACGCGCGAAATGCCCGCACAGCTGCACCTGCCATTCGCCATGCATCGCCCTGCTCACGACCGACCGCAAAAGTAGGATTGCGTTCGCGTAGCGCTTCGAAGCTTGTAGCACGTACGTAAGGGGAAATCTTACGGGCTCGCTCCGCCCCCAGAAACTTACGGCCAAGCTGCTGCATCTGCGCATGAGCTTGCGCCTCCTGCTGCTTGAGCTCGGCGGCGACCTGTTGACGAAAGCCCTCCGCATCGTGCTCGATCGCCGGCGGCAACGAGAGCGGAAGCGTCACTTCCTCGGGCCAATGCGGGTTTTCCGGATCGAGATACGCGGAGGGGCGCGTCGCGCTCAGCACGCCTCGGCCGATCTCGTCCACCTCCACCTTGGCGCCCGGCCACTCACGCGCATGCCGTACGAGGCCAGCAGCCACCGGATTGGCGAGGATGTAGGCGATCTTCTCCACCACCGCCGCGGGCGTCAGCAGCCGCACCACGCTCGGGGCCTCGTGGTCCCACACTGGTCCTTCCCATGCGCGGATCACCTTCGTCCCGAGCGCGACGATGCGATGATAGAACTGCAGGAAGCGTGGTAATACGCCCGTCACGTCGGTCACGATCAAGTGTAGATGCGTCGACATTGCGCAGAGCGCATGGACCTGGACGCCGTAACGGCGGGCGCAGATCGCTAGGGCATAGATCAGAAGCTGATTGATGACCGCATCAGGTCGGAGGAGCAGGTGCCGACGCACGATGCGACGGGTGATCAGATACGTCGCGCCAGGAGCGATCTCGCGAGGCTGGCTCATGGTCATCGCACAAAACAAACGTCGTGCCAGGATCGTGATGAATGATTTCGATGAGTTACTACCCTCTCAGGGGTGGCGGCCGCGTTCCGCGGGTGGCGGCCGCCAGGTCCCGCGGTGACCTCGCGGTGACCTCAACCTGGGTCGCGTCTCCAACCTCAACGTGGGTCACCGCCGCCGGTGACCTCAACCTGGGTCGCGTCTCCAACCTCAACGTGGGTCGGATCGCTGGTCGCTCAACCCCGGTCCGAGGTCCCCGCAACCCGGGTCGGGTCACTGCGCCAACCCAATCCGCCAACCCAACCCGGGTCGGGTCGCCGCCAACCCGGGTCGGGTCGCCGCGGGTCAAGGTCCCCGCAACCCGGGTCGGGTCACTGGGCCCCGCAACCCGGGTCAGGTCGCGCCTCACCCACGCTCCACGACGGCCGGCCGTTGAGCTCCTCGACGTCGGTTCCGACCATCCTCGTGTAGCCGCGGCTCATCTCCTCCAGCTCCTCGCCGCTCAGCACGTCCTCGATCCGCGCAAAACCCGCGGGCGCCCGCTGCTCCACCAGCGCGATGACCCGCTCGGCGCCCATCGCCCGGTTCGCGAGGACGAGCGCGCTCGTGGGTGGCCGGCGCGCGGCCTCATACGCGGACAGCGCCGCTTCCGGATCGCTCGCCCGGGCGAGGTGCCAGGCCAGCACGCGCGCGTCGAGGATCGCCTGGGAAGCCCCGTTGGAGCCGACCGGGAACATCGGATGAGCGGCGTCGCCGAGCAGGGTGACCCGGCCAGCGCCCCACCACGGCAGCGGGTCGCGATCGACCATCGGATACTCGAACAGGACCGGCGCCGCGGCGATGAGCGCCGGGACGTCGAGCCAAGAGAAGCGCCACGCGGCGAAATGGGGCAGCACGTCCTCCAGGCGACCTCGCCGGTCCCAGCTCGCGGGCGCGACGGTCGCCCCCTCATGCAAGCGCACCTCCGCCACCCAGTTGACCGCGGCCCGGCCGCGGAGCTCCGCGCCACGCGAGATCGGATATGCGACGAACTTTGCGGCCCGGTTGCTGCCCGCCATGATCATGCTGCGCCCCGTGAGGAACGGCTCGACCTCGGTCACGCCCCGCCACATGTGAATGCCGTTCCACCGCGGCGGCCCCTCCGCCGGGTGGAGCTGCGCGCGGACCGCCGAGTGAATGCCGTCCGCCCCGACGAGCACGTCCGCGGAGACCACCTCGAGCTCGCCGCTCCGCCGATCCCGCAGCGAGACCCGCACCTCCGCCCCCGTCTGCTCGAACCGCTCGACCGCGAGCCCGGTCCGCACGCCGGCGCTCCCGAGCCGCTGCCGCGCCGCCGCGAGCAGGGTCGCCTGGAGCTCGCCGCGGTGGATCGAGATCTGAGGCCAGCGATACCCGGCGGCAATGCCCCGCGGCTGGGCCCAGATCCGGCCGCCGAACCGATCGTAATGCACCAGCTCGGCCGTGGGGATCCCCGTCGCCGCCAGCGCGTCCGCGAGGCCCAGCTCGGCCAGCTCTCGCACCGCATGCGGGAGCAGGTTGATGCCGACGCCCAGCGGCTTGATCTCGCGCGCTGCCTCGACGACGAACGCCTCCACGCCGGCCGATTGCAGGCTCAATGCCGCCGTCAGACCGCCGATCCCGCCGCCGGCAATCAAGACACGCATGGCGCCACGGTCGCACGCCGCGAAGGACGCGGCAAGCGCGCTCGCGGGGGCAGCGACGGCGGGGCCGAACGCGGGTAAGATCCTCGAACGAGGTTGAAGCCATGAGATTGCTTGTCTCGATCGACGCTTGGGGTGCGAGGTTGCTCTCGGTGCTGGCGATCGCGCCCGCCCTGAGCTGCGGCGGCGACGTCACGGCCGAAGAGGGCTCTGGCGGCAGCGGTGGAACAGGCTCGAACGCGAGCACGGCGAGCGCGAGCACGGGGGAGGGCCCGGCCGCGAGCTCTGGCGCGGGCCCCGCGGGGAGCACGGGAAGCGCGCCGCCGGGAGGGTTCCCGTTCGCGTGCGACGATCCCGAGCCCATCCTCGTCGCAGGCCAGAACACCGGGTACGTGCGCTGTGCCGGCGGCTGGATGCACCGCGCCGAGGTCATCACCTGCCCGACCCCGCTCCCGCGCCCCGAGGCGTGCAAGGACACGGGCGGCGGCGCGAGCAGCTGCTCCTCGGACGCCGACTGCACCGAGCAGCCGCACGGCTTCTGCAGCCCCGGCCTCGGAGGCGAGGCGCCCCCAGGGTGCTTCTGCCACTACGGATGCACGACCGATGCCGAATGCAACGAGGGGCAGATCTGCCTGTGCGGCGATCCCGTCGGGCAGTGCGTGCAGGCGCGGTGCACCAGCGATCAGGACTGCGGCAGGGTGCTCTGCTCCAGCTACGTCCTCAACCCGGGTTGCGGCGGGACCGGCTTCGCCTGCCAGACGGCCACCGACGAGTGCGCCGGGGACGGCGACTGCCCGGGGGACCAGCAGTGCACGCTCACGGCGCTGCGCCACGCCTGCGCGGAGCCGCTCTGCGTGATCGGCCGGCCATTCCTCGTGGCCGGGGTCGAGCGCACCGCCGAGCCCGCCGCGCGCGACGACTGGGCCGCCTCGCCGGGAGCGCCGCCTCGCCGCGACACGCTTTCGGCCGAGCAGCAGGCGGCGCTCGCCGAGCACTGGACCCGCGTCGCCCTCCTCGAGCACGCGTCGATCGCCGCGTTCGCCCGCTTCACGCTCCAGCTCCTCTCGCTCGGCGCCCCGCCGGAGCTCGTCGGCGCGGCCCAGGCGGCCATGGGCGACGAGGCCGAGCACGCGCGCCTGTGCTTCGCCCTCGCCAGCGCGTTCGCCGGACGCGGCGTCGGCCCCGGGCCCCTCGCCATCGACGGCGCCCTCGGCGGCGAAGGCGCCCGCGAGATCCTCGTGACCACCCTCCGCGAGGGGTGCATCGGCGAGACCATCGCCGCGATCGAGGCGGCAGAAGCCGCCCTCCACGCGACCGATCCCGCGGTCCGGCGCGCCCTCGAGACGATCGCCGAGGACGAGACGCGGCACGCCGAGCTCGCCTTCCGGTTCGCCGCCTGGGCCATCGAGCGCGACCCCTCCCTGGCGAGCGCGGTCGCCGACGAGCTCGCCGCCGCCGCCGCGGAGCCGGCCCCCGCAACCCCGGACGACGCCGCGCGCAGCGGCCTGCTCGGCTTCGGCGTGCTGTCGCCGGCGCACCGGCGGACGCTCCGGGAGCGCGCGCTCGCCCAGGTCGTCGCGCCGTGCGCGCGGGCGCTGCTCGCGCGCGGCGGCGAGCGCAGCGGCCCGCGCCCCGCGGCCGGCGGTCAGCGCGACGAGACCGAGAGCTTGGCGACGAACAGCTGACCGTCCTCTTCCTCGACCTTGCAGTTCAGGAGCGCGAAGTCGGCGCTGGAGGTGCCCGCCAGGTAGACGTCCGTCCCGGAGATCGCGAGCGCCTGGACCCGCTGGAGCCCGGGGCCGCCGAGCGCGCCGAGCCACTCGGTCTCGCCGCCGGAGGCCCCGAGCCGCGCGAGGAAGATGTCCCCCTCGCTGGCGTCCCCGGCAACCTCGGCGTCGTCGGTCATCAGCTGCTGCCGGAAGTGCCCGGCCACGATCACCCGCCCGAACGCGTCGACCCCGACGACCTGCGCCGACTGATCCCCGCTGCCGCCGAGGTGCTTGGCCCACGTGGCGACGCCCCGCCGGTCGAGGTGCGCGGCGAAGCCGTCCTCCTCCGTGGCGACGAGCTCGCCGGCGAGATCGATCTGCCCGTCGAACGAGCCGGCCAGGATGACGCCGGCGCCGTTCACCGCGATGGCGCCGGCGCGCTGGTCCCCGGGGAGGGAAGCGTAGTGTCGGTACCAGAGGCCGGCGCCCTCGGCGCTCGATCCATCGCAGATCCAGGACGCCGGGAACGAGGCGAGGACGGCGTCGGTCCCCTCCGCGACCGCGTCGCCGGGCGGCAGCCCGCGCTCGGAGCCGGGGAATCCGACGTTCACGCGGCCCTCGAAATCGGCGACCACGAAGACCTCCCCGGAGGACACGCGGAGCGCCCGGGGCCGGTAGCGCGCGCCCTGGAGGCCCGAGAAGACACCGATGCACGCGTTCGCGAGGGTCTGTCCATCGTAGCTGGAGAACCCCATGTCCGCCCCGCCCTGGAGCGACGTCAGGACGAAGACGCGATCGCCCTCCGCGGCCACCGCTCTCGCCTCGTCGGGGCCGCGCGACCCGTGCACCACGCACGCCGCGACCCCGCCCGGATCGTGCCTGTCGAGCCGCGCCACGAACGCGTCGCCGGCCCCGCCGTCCGCGGGCGCCGCGCAGTCCGCGCCGAACGACAGGCTGCCCGTGAAGTCGCCCGCGACATAGACGCTGCCCTCGCCGAGGGCGATCGACGTCGCCTGGTGCGTGTGCGTCGCGGCGTCGTTCTCCGCGTTCCCGAAGCGCTCGCTCCAGATGTGATTGCCGTCGTGCGCGAGGTGCGCCACGAAGACGTCCTTGCCGGCGCCCCCCGCCGTGAGCGCGCCGCCGGCGACGGTGAGGTCGCCCTTGAAGCCGCCCGCCAGCCACAAGGTGCCGTCGCTGTCGGCCACGAGCCCGCCGAGCGTGGTGTCGGCGTCGCCGAACGACGTCACCCACTGGCACGTGTAGCCGGGCTCGCTGAACGTCCCGCCCCCGACGCCCTGCTCGGAGATCGCCTGGATGCCGGCGATCTCCGCGCAGCCCGCGCCGCCCGCCGCGAGGAGGGCGCTCGCCAGCCAGCGCCGCGCACGCCGTTCGAGCGTCATCAGAACACCCCGAGGACAGCGCCGCCGAGGACGCCCGGCGCGATCTGCACGCCCGCGCTCGCGCGCGGGCCGTCCGGGGGCAGCGTCAGCCAGAGGACGGCCGTGCCGGCGAGCGCCGCGCCCGCGGCGATGAAGGAGAAATCGGAGACGGTCGCGTACGACATCGCCCTGCTGGCCAGATCGGGCACCGGCTGCGCGCAGTCCAGGTAACGCTCCGCGTTCCTGCACGCCGTCCCGGCGCTGTTCTCGACCTTGTCCCACGTGGAGATCGCCAGGCCCCCGAAGGTGCTCCCGAGCGCGATGCCCGCGAGCGCGAGCCCGCCCGTCACCCACATCAGGTTCCGGTGGATCGGATCCGGCCTCGGGCCGTACGGCGTCGGCCGGCGCCGCTCCAGGTCGGCGGCAGCGGGCGCCGGCGCGGCCGCGCGCGGATCGAGCGCCGTGATGCGGACCTCGACGATCTCGCCCGGCTGCCGCGCCTCGACCTCGCGCGAGAACGCCTGCCGGCCGGACGCGGTCGCGGTGACCCGGTGCTTCCCCGGCTCGACGGGGCGGGCCACCCCGACCCCCCGCGCCGCCGCGCCGTCGAGCGCCACCTCGAGCCCCGGCAGCGCCTTCACCTCGTCGGACACGAGGATCGCGAGCTTCGGGAGCCTCTGCGCGATCGCCGCCGCGCGCTCGCGCGCCTCGGCGTCCTGCTTCGCGTCGCCGCCCGCCGCCTCGACGTCGGCGTAGAGCGCCCACGCGCTGGCGAGGCGGCCGGTGCGCTCGTGGCACCGCGCCAGCTCGAGCTTCGTCTCGGTCGACGGGCGCAGCCGCTCGCTCTCCTCGAGCTTCGGACAGGCCGCGTCCGGCCGGTCGCTCGCCAGCAGCTCCTGCGCCTCCCGGCGCAGCGCGTCGGCCCGCGCGCGCTCCGCGATGGTCGGCTCGGCCCAGGCCGGGGCCGCCACCGCCGACGCGGCCAGCGCCGCGAGGAGCCCGAGCGGGGCGCGGCCGAGGCCCCGCCGCGCCGCGCGCCCCGCGCCGCCGGCGCAGCGGCGGGGTCCTCTGCAGATCTCTTCAGGCATCGAGTCCCCTGGGCGGCCGGCGAGCAGCACCTGCGTCAGGTCCGCGCGCTGGACCGCGACGACCGATAACAGGGCACCGCGAGGAGCGCCAGGCCGAAAGGCCCGCGCTCGGGCGCCGCCGCGCCGCCGCGCCGCCGCGCCGCCGCGCCGCCGCGCGATGCCCGAGCGCGGGTCCGGCGAGGCAGCCGCTCGCCCGCGTTCCGCTTCGACCCCCGCGGCCTTTGCGCTAGCTTTCCGCCTTCGATTCCGGTCTCGCCCCTGGCTCTCGCGTCATCGAGCGTACCGGCTGGAGCGCTCCCGCGAACAGGTGCCCTGATGTCCTCCGTGCCCGCCCCCAAGAAGAAGCGGTCCAAGAAGCGCGCGCCCTCCCTGCCCCGCCGGGACGAGGAGTGGATCGGCGGCTTCTTCTCCCTGCGCGCGTTCGTGCACGAGGGCGACGAGGCGTACCGCCCCGAGGCGGTCGTCTGGATGACCGAACGCGGCTTCGTGCTGAGCTGCGCCGCCCTGCGCCCCGGCGACGTCGTTGCGGGCGCGGTCGACAGCTTCGAGGCCGCCGCCACCGGCCCGCTGGAGGGGAAGCCGCGCCTGCCCGAGCGCGTGCGCGTGGCCTCGCCCGCGCTCGCGGACGCGCTGCGGGCGCGGCTCGACCCGGCCATCGAGGTCCGCGTCGCGCCGACGCCGGAGATCGACGTCGTGGCCGAGGACCTCGAGGCGCACCTCGGCGCGCGGGACGGCCGCCTGACCCCGAGCTTCCTCGGCGGCGGCATCGAGGCGCCCGCGATGGCGTCGTTCTTCCGCGCGGCGGCCGCGCTTTACCGCGCCACGCCCTGGAAGGCCGTGCCCACCGACGCGGACATCATGGCGCTGTCGATCCCGTCGCTCGGCGCGCGCGACCTCGCGCTGTGCGTCGTCGGGCAGGCCGGCCAGAGCCACGGCGTGCTCCTGTTCGAGAGCGCGCGCGGGTTCGAGCTCTACCTGGCCGAGACCGCGAAGCTCCCGGACGCGCCGCCCGCGTCGCTGCCGGCGAGCTTCTTCTCGCTGAGCTTCGACCGCGCGAGCGACCTGCACCCCGCGCTGCGCGACGAGGTCGCCGAGCAGCGCTGGGAGCTGGCCGGCCCGGACGCCTACCCCACGCTCGCGATGGTCGACGAGGACCTGATCGGCCGCAAGCCGACGCCGAAGGAGCTCACCGCCTCGGAGGCGCTCGCCCTCGGCCTCGTCGAGCTGATGAAGCGGCGCAAGGAGATCACGAGGGCCTTCCGCGGCGGCGCCCCGGTGGACGCGAGCTACGTGGTGGAGACGCACGCGGGCCCGGTGGAGGTGCTGTTCCGCGCGCCCCACCCGGAGCGGAGCTGAGCCGGCGGCGCGCCGCGGGCGAGCGGGGGCCGGAGGGGCCCGGCGTCAGCGCGCGACGAGCCGGTAGAGATCGGCGTTCAGGATGAACTCGCAGACGACGTTGCCGAACTGGAGGATGTCGCCGCTGCGGAGCGGGGCGCCGTCCCCGGCCGGCGTGAGGAGCCGGTCGTTCAGGAACGTGCCGTTGGTGCTCTTCCTCGCGTGGAGCATCGGGGTGTCCGCGACGACGGCCGAGATGTGCGCGTGGGCCTTTGATACGGAGGGGTCGCGCAGGACGATATCGCTGTTCGGGGCGCGCCCGATGGTGATGCGATCCTGCCAGGGGCTCTCCGGGCGCTTCGTCACCGGCAGGAGCTCGCAGCCGTGGGACGCGACGCTCATCGCCGACGAGATGCGGTGACGGACCAGGGCCGGTTGGCTGTGCGAGCCGGGCGAGGTGCCGGCAAAGACGGTCTTGAACGACGGAGGGGGCTGGTCCTCGGGGCCGAGCTCCCGGAGCAGCCACGCGTGCGGGTACCTCCGGTCGAAGGCCATCCGTGAGAGCGCCCGGCTCTGGGCACAAAGCGTCGCGAAGGTCAACATGACAAGATCTTCCCCGGGTTCCGTGCTGTTCGAGCAGGCGGCGCCCGGCCGAGCGACGCACCGCCCGCCCGTCGGGTCCCGATAGGCCTTTATACATCAGTCCACGACGGGATCACCGGGCGCCACGCCGCGCCCCTGATTGGGACCTCCGGCGCCGCGCGGACTACACCGTCGGGGCTCGCCACACCCGTGGGCAGGACGCCCATCGACGCGGCGCCGACCACGAATCGGTGTTTCTGCGACACGACGCCTCTCGTCAAGAACCGATATCCGGGTCGAGGCGACCTCCGGCGCAACCATCTTGTGCCGGAGAGGAGGACGACGCCGGCGGCCGCACCGCGTTCCGCTCCAGCGAGCACCGCGTCGCGAGCCAGCGCCCCAGGCCCGACGTCTGCTCCACGCCGCAGTGCCCCCCTCACCCCTGTCCTGCGCGCCACCCCGGCGGCGGCGCGGCCTCGCCGCCGCCGTCCGGGCCCGGGCAGCCGCCGGAGGGCCGCCCCACCTCGGCGCGCCCGCCGGGTGGTACGGAGCGACCTTTGCGACGGCGCCGCACACCGCCTCCACAGGCTCCCTCCGCGAGCGCGCTTCCCGGGAGCGCTCGGCGAGGCGGTTACGGTATGTTGCCGCCGTGACCTCCTCCTACAATGTCCAGCACGCGCCGGTCGGCGCCTTTGCCTCCTTCACGCTCGGCAGCTTCAACCGCCGGGGCGGGTTCGCCTCCCAGGTGGGCCGCCCGGGAGAGTCGAACCTCTACATCGGCTACCGCGAGGGCGACGGGGACTTCCTCTGCCTGCCCTACTTCGAGAGCCAGCGCGGCCCGGACGTCCCGTTCGGCGTCACCTTGAGCAACGACACGCGGATGCGCCGCGTCTTCGGCGACAAAGACATCCGCCGCGAGCTCGGGTGGGCGAGCGACACGATCCGCGCCGGGCGCCTGACGCTCGCGATCTACTCGCCGTTCGGCCCCATCCCCGACCCGCGCACGGCGCCGCCCGCCGAGGTCGCCGCGCGCTCGTGCCCGGCGCTCATCGCCCGCCTCGAGCTCGACAACACCGGCAGCGACAAGCCCCTGACGGGCCTCTTCGCGCTCGACGCGCCGAGCCTGCGCGACCTCGAGACCGAGAGCGACGGCCGCCTCGTCGGCGTCGCGCACGGCCGGCGCTGGGGCTTCGCCTGCCGCCCGGAGCCGGGCCTCCGCGCCTTCCAGGCCTTCACGCCCGAGCACGCGTTCGACGGCAGCGCCGACCGGCTGTTCCGCCTCGGCAAGACCGGCGGCCTGGTCATCGAGGTCCCGGCGGGGCAAAAGCGCGAGGTCTGGATCGCGCTCGGCTTCCACGACGCCGGCGCCATCACGACCGGCGTCGAGGCGCGCTACGCCTACACCCGCTACTTCCACCGGCTCGAGGACGTCCTCGCCTCCGCGCTCGACCGCCGCGAGGCGCTCGTCCGCGAGGCGGCCCAGCGCGACGCGGAGCTCGCGCAGTCGGCGCTCAGCCCCGCCCAGAAGTGGCTGCTCGCCCAGGCGACGCACGGCTACTTCGGGTCGACCGAGTGGCTGGACACGGCGCTCGACGACGCCTCGCCGCCCGCGCCGCTGTGGGTCGTGAACGAGGGCGAGTACGAGATGATGAACACCTTCGATCTCGCGATCGATCACCTCTTCTTCGAGCTGCGTTACGCGCCCTGGGCCGTGCGCAACATCCTCGACCTCTACGTCGATCGCTACAGCTACCGCGACCAGGTGAAGCGCCCCGGCGCGGGCGGCGAGCTCCTGCCCGGCGGGGTGTCGTTCACGCACGACATGGGCGTCAGCAACCACTTCTCGCCGGCCGGCGACTCCAGCTACGAGCGCCCCAACCTCGACGCCATCTGCTTCAGCTTCATGACGCACGAGCAGCTCACGAACTGGATCTGCTGCGCCGGCGTGTACGTCGCGCGCACCGGCGACAAGGGCTTCCTCGAGCGCCACCGGGGCCTCTTCGCCGAGCTGCTCGCGAGCCTGCTCCACCGCGACGCGCCGGAGCCGGGCGCGCGGACCGGCGTCATGGCGCTCGACAGCAGCCGCTGCGGCACCGGCGCCGAGATCACCACCTACGACTCGCTCGATCACTCGCTCGGCCGCGCGCGCGGCAACCTCTACCTGGCCGGCAAGACGTGGGCGTCGTACGTCGTGCTCGCCCACCTCCTCGAGCGCTGCGGGGACGCCCCCCTCGCCGCCGAGGCCAAGGCGGCTGGCCAGAAGGCCGCGCGCGCGATCGTGTCGGCCTTCCACGAGCCGTCGGGCTACATCCCCGCCCTGCTCGACCGCAGCTCGACGAGCGCGATCATCCCCGCGATCGAGGGGCTCCTCTACCCGCACGTCATGGGCTTGCTCGACGAGGCCGAGCACGGCGAGCTCGTCCGGGTGCTCCGCCGCCACCTCCACGCCATCCTGAAGCCCGGGCTGTGCCTGTTCCCCGAGGGCGGCTGGAAGCTCTCGAGCAGCAGCGACAACTCCTGGGCGAGCAAGATCGCGCTCTGCCAGCACATCGCGCGCGCGATCTTGAAGGCCGATCTCCCCGACCCCGAGCGCCACGAGGAGGCCCACGTCCGCTGGCAGATCGAGGGCTCCGGCTACTGGGCCTACTCCGACCAGATGCAGCGCGGCGTGCCCGTCGGCAGCCGCTACTACCCGCGCGGCGTGACGGCCATCCTCTGGCTGGACGAGCCCGCGGCGGGGGCGGGGCGGAAGGCCGAGGGGCAGTCGTGAGGGTCCTCATCGTCGGCGGGACCGGCCTCATCTCGACGGCCATCGTGCAGCAGCTCCTCGAGCGGGGCGATCGCGTCACCCTCTACAACCGCGGCGTGACGGCGCGGCGGTTCGAGGGGGACGTCGAGGTCATCGCCGGCGATCGCTGGAAATACGCCGAGTTCGAGCGCGAGATGCAGCAGCGCACGTTCGACGCCGTGATCGACATGGTCGCCTTCGCCCCGGAGAACGCCGACTCGCTGCTGCGGGCGTTCTCGGGCCGCGCGGGCCACCTGGTCGTCTGCTCGACCGTGTGCGTCTACGGCGGGCCGCTCACGCGCTCGCCGGCGACCGACGACGAGCCGCACCGACCGGTGACGAAGTATGGCCAGAACAAGTCGCGCATCGAGTCGACGCTGCTCGCGGCGAACGGCCAGAACGGGCTCAAGACCACGATCTTGCGCCCGTCGTTCACGACCGGCGAGGGGCACACCGCGCTCGGCGCGCTCTATTTCGACGACTCGATGGCCGATCGCGCCCGTCGCGGCCTCCCGCTCATCGTCCACGACGACGGCACGACGCCGTGGGCCATCGCGCACGTCTCCGACGTGGCCCGCGGGTTCGTGAACGCGCTCGGCAACGACAAGGCCTACGGGCAGGCCTACCACCTCACGAGCGACGAGCACACCACGTGGGGCGGCGTCTTCGCCGCGCTCAAGGAGGCCGCCGGCGGCAAATCCCCTGTCGTCTCGATCCCGACCGACTGGCTCTACGAGGTCGCGCCGCGCCGCATGGTGGGCGTCAAGTTCATCTACCAATACGGGTCGATC
This sequence comes from Sorangium sp. So ce185, assembly GCF_051526825.1. Classification (NCBI taxonomy): domain Bacteria; kingdom Pseudomonadati; phylum Myxococcota; order Polyangiales; family Polyangiaceae; genus Sorangium; species Sorangium sp. So ce185. The sequence goes on from NZ_CP150316.1 coordinate 7,820,719, forward strand.
TTCGACAACGGCAAGGCGGCGCGCGACCTCGGCTTCCGGACCACGGTGCCGCTGGTCGAGACCTTCCGCCGCCAGATCGCCTGGTCGGAGCGCGCGGGGACCTACCGGCGCGCGGACGAAGAGCCGCTCCAGGACGTCCTGCTCGACGCGTTCACCCGGGGCCAGAAGCCCGCGCCGGGGCAGGTGCACGACTTCAACCCGTGGGGCAACGAGCCCGAGTCCTGATCCCTGCTGCCGCCGTCGTCCGACAGGCCGCCTCGCCGCCTCACGGAGCCTCCCACGCGAGCTTTCGGGTGGGAGCGCTCCGGTAGCGCGGGCGCGGCCCGGGCGGCGCTCCGGCGGGCGCCACGCCGGCCGGGGCGCCGCGCCGGCCGCCGGACGGCCCGCGTCAGGGCAGGTTCTCGAGGGGATCGATCTTGCCGACGCCCGCGTGCGCGAGGACGATCGCCTTGACGTCGGCCGACCTGTCGAGCGGGTAGTCGTACGGCGCCGCCCAGGTGCAGTCCGCGCCGGACGCCTGCGTCCCCGTGGTCTCCTCGAAGAGGTTGTCCTTGCGATCCGTGCCGCCGGCGTCGCTGTCCAGCGTGGTGATGGGGTTCTTCACCTTGTAGAAGTGGTTGCCCTCGACCCGCAGGCAGGCGCCGACGCGCGAGTTGACCCCCGACGTGGGGACGTTCTCGAAGTAGTTGTTGAACACGTGCCCGTTGCCGCCGCGGTAGCTCGGGAGGCGGGAGTTCACGTTGTTGATATGGTTATGATGGAACGTGATGCGGCGATCGCTGTCGTCGTTGTCCGACGAGCCGACGAGCATGCCCTTCCAGTGATCGTGCAGGTAGGTCCACGAGATCGTGATGTTCGAGGATTCGTGGGTCACGTCGATGAGGCCGTCGTACTTGTCCTTGTCGGAGTTCACGGCGGGCGAGTCCGCCCAGAGCTCGCAGTGGTCGATCCAGACGTTGTGGCTCTCGTCCAGGTGGATGCCGTCGCCGTTGACGCTGCTGGCCAGCACGTGGTGGATCTTCAGGTTGCGGATGATGATGTTGGACGATCTCCTCAGGTTGAGCCCGATCCCCTGCATCTCTCCGCTCGACCCGACCCCCACGATGGTCTTGTTGGAGGCGACGTCCACGTCGTCGCCGCTGCCGCTGATCTTGCCGGTGATCTGGATGATCAGGGCCTCGTCCTTCGCGACCTCGGTCCGGAGCGCGTCGAGCGAGCTCACGGAGACGACCGCTCCGCCCTTGCCGCCGGTGGTGCCGCCGTCGGTCGTGGCGTAGCCGTAGAGCCTGAAGTCGGCGCCGCCGGGGCTGCTGCCGCCGGTGCCGCTGCCGCCCTCGCCGCTGCCGGAGCCGCCCTCGCCGCTGCCGGAGCCGCCCTCACCGCCTGAACCGCCCTCGCCGCTGCCCGAGCCGCCCTCGCCGCCGGAGCCGCCCTGGCCGCTGCCGGAGCCGCCCGTGCCGCTGCCAGACCCGCCCGTGCCGCTGCCGGCGCCGAGCCCGCCGGAGCTAGCGCTGGTGGTGGAGCTGACGCTCCCGCTGCTCGTCGGCTGATCGTCGTTCTCTTCCGGATCCGACGCATCGGAGCCGCACCCTGCCGTCGAGAGGCCAGTGATGCCGAGCGCGATCAGCGCAGCCCAAGCGACTCGAGAATCGAACTTCATGCGCAAGTTACCTTTCCGTGATGAGCCAAGCAGCGCGCGCGACGCGGTGGAGAAGCCGGACAGCGCACGGGCCGTTCGCGGGAGCTTCTCAGCAACGCATGTGCCATCAGCGCACGACGCCTCGAGGCCGCCCGGATCGCGACCCTTCACGGCATTTTTCCGCCGCGACAACGGCAGCGCGCCTCCGCTTCTCCGGCGGCATCCACAACGCCGCAACGAGCCTGTCAACCGCAGGTTGACACCGTGGACACGTGAGGCACCGCGTCATCGACCCTGGCGCTGACAGACGCGGTGACGCCAGGCGCCTCGTGCGCCACCCGGGCTCGCTGCCGCGGCGCTCCTCGCGGGTCTCAGGGGCCGATTCGTACGAGCGCGATCCAGTCGAGCTTGGACGCGTCCTCGCGGCACCCGAACGTGACGACGTGCATCCCGGGCTCGAGCGCGAACTCGAGCAGCGCCCCTGTATCGTCTTGCGAGTCGCGCACGTAATCTTCGTGGAAATCGGCGCCGCTGAAGTCGTACCTGTATGCGGGGTCCGGCGCGTTGTCCACGCTGACCCAGAACGAGTTGTCCACACCGTCGGCGGGCCCCTCGGCGACCCTGGCCCTGATCCGGTAGGTGCCGGCCTCGCTGATCTCGAAGGAGCAGTCGACCCGGGAGGACTTGCAATCCTTCTCGGTCTCGGGGACGGCCACGTACTGCCCGCCGCTCGCCAGCGGGTCCTCCACACGCACGAAGAGGCCGGAGAGCTCGCATAGCGCATCGTCCTCGGCCTCGACCGTGATCCTGGGGTAGCCGCCGTCGCCGCCCCCGGTGGAGGACGACGATGTGTCCCACGCCACGGACAGCCCCTCGAGCGAACAGCCGCAGATCAGCACCGGCAAGAGCGCAACCCAGCGTCGCCACCGCGATGGACGCGCGTCGAAGACCGTCGCGCGCGCCGGGGAAGCTCTCCCCACGTCACCGGCCGCACGACGTCTCGACTCCGCCCGAGGCTCCGAGATCGCTTTCACCTCCGACGACTTTAGCAACACACGTACCGCGAGCGCGACACAATCTTTCGCGCCGGGACGCGCCACCGGGGCGCTCAGGGCGCCTCAGCGCGCGGCGGGACGCGCGTAGTCCTGCGCGCGGAACAGCACGCCGTGGACCTCGCCGTCGACAAGCGCCGGCACGAGCGCGCCGGGGAGGACGGACTCCACGTCGTTCGGCGCCTTGGGCCCGCCGAGATCGGTGCGCAGCCAGCCCGGGTCGAGGAGGTTCATCAGCACGCCTGTGCCGCGCAGCGAAGGGACCGTGTCGCGCACGAACTTGTCGAGCGCGGCCTTCGACGCCGCATAGGCCATGAGCTCCGGCTGGTCCTGGATCCCGGAGGTCACCTGGATGATGCGGCCCCAGCGGCGCTCCAGCATCGTCGGCAGCAGCCGGTACGTGATCCGGATCGGGCTGATGACGTTCACCTCGAAGCTGAGCCGGTAGTCCTCCGCCGGCGTCTCCGTGGGCGAGGTGCGGAACGGCGTCATGATGGCGGCGTTGTTGAACAGGATGTCGATCCCGCCCGACGCGGCGATGGCCCCGTCGAGGATCCGGTCGACCGCCGCCTGGTCCGACAGCTCCCCGGAGACGGCGCTCACCCGGATCCCCTTGCCGGCGAGCTCGCCCTGGAGCTCCCGCGTGTGCGCCTCGTCGCGGCTGTGCAGGACGAGGTTGCAGCCGAGGCCGGCCAGGCCCCGCGCGATCTGCTTCCCGATCCCCCGGCTCGCGCCGGTGACCAGCGCCCACTTTCCACGAATTTCCACCGTCATGGCGGCGGCTTATGGCAGAGCCGAGCTCGCCTGGCACCTCAAAAGCGCGGCGGACGACGGGCGTCGCGCGGCGGCCGCACGGCCGGGCGCCGAGCGCTCCTCCGGTGCTGCCCCAGCAGCACGCTTTGCTGATCGCGTGCTGCTGGAGCAGCAGCGCCCGCCGGCCTCCGCCGGGGCGACATGCCTGTAACCGCGCGAAAGACAACGGTTTCCTGCGTGGCACGGCGGCTGCCAGGGGCCTGCGGTTACATCCCGGTGCGTTCGTCTCGCCGGCGCCCTCGGCACCTGGAATCGGCCAGCGCTGTCCCAGGCGCGCCGGAAGGCGCCCGGAAGAACCTCCCATGATCAGGCACACCCCCTTCACGAGGATCCGCTCCGGGCTGCTCGGCTGCGCTGCGCTGGCGTGCGCCCTGTTCGGCTGCGACCGCGGCGGCGGTGAGCCGGGCGCCGCGATCGCACCCGATACCGCCGCTCCGGCGCCGGCGCAGGACCGGCGCGAGGCCGGCGTCGTCCGCCTCGGCTACCAGAAGATCGGCACCCCGTATCTCCTCAAGGACCGCGCCGACCGCCTGAAGAAGGCGCTCGAGGCGAAGAACGCCCGCGCCGAGTGGATCGAGTTCCCGGCCGGGCCTCCGCTGCTCGAGGCGATGCGCGCCGGCGCCGTGGACGTCGGCCACGTCGGCGAGACGCCCCCGGTCTTCGCGCAGGCGGGCGGCGTGCCGTTCGTGTACGTCGCCACCGACCCGCCGGCCCCGAAGGCCGAGGCGATCGTCGTCCCGAAGGACTCGCCGATCACCAGCGTCGCGGGCCTCAAGGGCAAGCGCGTCGCGGTCAATCGCGGCTCCAACGTGCACTACCTCCTGGTCCGGGCCGTCGAGGGCGCCGGTCTGACGCTCGACGATCTCCAGGTCTCGTTCCTCGCGCCGGCGGACGCGCGGAGCGCGTTCGAGAGCGGCAAGGTCGACGCCTGGGTGATCTGGGACCCGTTCCTCGCCGCGGCGGAGCTCGCCGGCGCGCGCGTCCTCCAGAGCGGCGAGGGGCTCGTCGACAACCACCTCTTCTACGTGGCCCGGCGCGAGTTCGCCGAGCAGCAGCCGGAGCTCCTGCGGCTCGTGCTCGAGGAGTACCAGGCCCTGAGCGCGTGGGAGCGCGAGCACACCGAGGAGACCGCGCAGATCCTCGCGCAGTCGTCGGGCGTCGCCTACGAGGCGTTCCTCACCTCCGAGCGCCGGCGCGCGTTCGGCCTCCTGCCGATCACGCCCGAGATCCTGAAGAAGCAGCAGGGCATCGCCGACACGCTCCACAAGCTCGAGGTCATCCCGCGCGCCGTCCGCGTGGAGGACGCGTTCCTGCCGGCGGCCGCGTACGGGGGCGTTCGATGACGGCCGGCCGCGCGCCGGGCGCGCTCGGCCGGAGCCTGGCCCCCTGGATCGCCCCGCTCGCGCTGGTGCTCGTCTGGGAGGCCCTGTCCCGGCTGCAGGTCATCCCGAAGAGCCTGCTGCCCTCGCCCTCGGAGGTGGTGCTGGCCGCGGTGCACGCCACGAAGAGCGGCGGCCTCCCGGCGCACCTCGGCGTCAGCGCGCTGCGCGCGCTCGGCGGGCTCGTCATCGGCGCCGGCATCGGGCTCGTGCTGGGCCTCGCCACGGGGCTCTCGCGCGCGCTCCAGCTCGTCGTCGACGGCCCCCTCCAGATGCTCCGCGCCATCCCCGCGCTGGCGCTCGTGCCGCTCGTCATCCTGTGGTTCGGGCTGGGCGAGACGGCCAAGCTCTTCATCGTCGCGGTGACGGTGCTCTTCCCCGTCTACCTGAACACCTTCCACGGCGTGCGCAGCGTCGACCCGCACATCATCGAGATGGCGCGCGTCTACGACGTCCGGGGGCTCGCGCTCTACCGCGAGGTCATCCTCCCCGGCGCGCTCCCGTCGATCCTGGTGGGCCTCCGCTTCGCGCTCGGGCTCTCGTGGCTCGTGCTGATCGTCGCCGAGACGATCGGCGCCACGCAGGGCCTCGGCTACGTCGCGATGAACGCGCGGGAGTTCATGCAGATGGACCTGCTCGTGCTCACGATCGTGCTCTGGGCGCTCCTCGGCAAGCTGGCCGACTCCCTGGCGCGCTGGGCCGAGCGCCAGCTCTTGCCCTGGCAGCCCCGGCTGCAACGCATGGACGCGGGGTGAACATGAGCGTGTCGAAGGAACACCACAGCGGCGCCCGGGTCCTCCTCGAAGGGCTCGAGAAGCGGTTCGGCGACAAGGCTGTCCTCTCGGGCATCGACCTCGACGTCCAGCCTGGCGAGCTCCTGACCATCGTCGGGCGGAGCGGATCGGGCAAGAGCACCCTGCTCCGCATCCTGTGCGGCCTCGAGCAGCCCACGGGCGGCGCCGCGCGCGTCCTCTCGCCGGAGGGCGTCACGGGCGCCGCGGCCGTGCGCGTCGTCTTCCAGGAGCCCCGGCTGATGCCGTGGCGCACCGTCCTCCAGAACGTCTGCATCGGCCTGCCGAAGGCGCGCCGCGAGCGCGCGCGCGACGTCCTCGCCCGGGTCGGCCTGCTCGATCGCCAGGACGACTACCCCGGCGTGCTCTCGGGCGGCCAGCGGCAGCGCGTCGCCCTCGCGCGCGCGCTCGTCCACGACCCCAAGGTCCTGCTCCTCGACGAGCCGTTCGGGGCGCTCGATGCTCTGACGCGGATCGGCGCGCAGCGCCTCGTCGAGTCGCTGTGGGCCCAGCACGGCTTCACGGCCATCCTGGTGACCCACGACGTCCAGGAGGCGGTCCTGCTCGGCGATCGCGTGCTGGTGGTCGACGAGGGCCGCATCGCCGAGAGCGTCGCGGTCGACCTGCCGCGGCCCCGCGCCCGGGAGCTCCCGGAGGTCGGTCGCCTCACCGGCGCGCTGCTCCGGACGATCCTCGCTTCAGGCGAGGGCCCGCCCACGCCGCCCCGCTCGCGCGCGGACCTCCCGCCGCCCGTGGCGGCGCCCCTCCTCGCCGGCGCGGAGTGAGCGCGGCTGGGAGGTCAGGCGAAGCACCCCTTCAGGCGCGGATCGGTCCGGAGGATCGCCTCGACCTCGGACACGCAGTCGCGGGACGAGAGGACCGTGTAGTAGCCGGGCTTGATCTCCGGCGCGACGCGGACCGCCTCGAGCCACTCGTCGAGCGAGAACGGGTCGGCCCGGATCGCCTCCCAGAAGCCGGTCGCGTCGAGGACGGCGGCGATGAGGTCCGTGTCCCGCCCCTGGAGCTGAGTGACCACGTAGGCGGCCGTGCCGACCTGGAGGCCGTGGAGCCGCGGCCGGCCGGAGGTCTGGTCGAGCGCGTGCGAGATGAGGTGCTCGCTGCCGCTCGCGGGCCGGGACGACCCGGCGATCTCCATGGCGATGCCGTTCAGCATGAGCGCCGTCGCGAGCAGGCGCATGCCCTCGAGGTCGCGCCGGGGGCGCGCCATGAACTGGAACACCGTCGCGTCCGAGAGCAGGGCGGCGAAGTCGTTGACCGGCTCGCCGCGCGCGTGGAACGCGAGCTTCCAGTCGTGGACCGCGGTCACCTTGGCCGCGAGATCGCCCACGCCGGAGAGCCACAGCACCTCCGGCGCGCGCAGGCAGACCTCGGTGTCGACCACCACGCCGAACGGCACCGCGCACGGGAGCGAGCGGCGCCTCCCGCCGACCGTGAGGCTGGCCGAGGGGCTGCAGAAGCCGTCGTTCGAGAGCGAGGTGGGCACGGCGAGGAACGGCAGCCGGGCGAGGGACGCGAGGTATTTGGCCGTGTCGAGGGCGCGGCCGCCGCCGAGCCCGACGATCGCGTCGCACCGCGGAGGGAGCGCGGGCAGGAGCGCCGAGGCCTCCTCGACGCTGGCCGAGGCGACCTCGCGCCGGGCCACGACCTCGATCGCCTGCGCGTCCAGGCCCTCGCGCATCGCCGCCTCGATGGCGGCCGGCGTCCCCTCGCTCGCCAGCAGCACGACGTGGCGGCGCGCCGCCCGCGCGAGGTAGAGCCCGCTGCGCGGGAGCGCCCCGGGCTTGATGCGCACCAGCGTGGGGATGCCGATCTGGGTGGCAGCGGGCATGCGCGGGTCTCCTAGGCGCGCCGCGGCGCGGCGGCCAGTTCCGCGGCTCAGAACTCCCGCCAGGGCTCTGCCTCACGAGCGATAGAGAAATAAACGCAAAGGCGCAAAGGTGCAAAGGCGCAAAACTACAAATCTTTTTTGCGTCTTTGCGCCTTTGCGCCTTTGCGTTGAACTCTCGCTCCGGATCCCTGGCCGGCCTTCTGGCGGGCGGAGCTAGGCCCGCCGCCGCGCCGCGGCGCGCTTGCGGCCGACCTCCAGGCCGCGGCCGAGGCTGCGCAGGACGAGCAGGTCCTCGCCGAGGTCGACGTCCACGAGCGCGCGGGCGACCTCCGGGCGGACGCCGGTCAGGATCGGCCGCGAGCCGAGCAGCTGGATCGCGCGGGCCAGCTGCTCCAGGGCGGCGGCGCCGTCCGGATCCAGCGCGTCGGCGCCGGTGACGTCGAGGACCACGTAGGACGCCCGCTGCGCCACGATCGCGGGCAGGAGCCGCTCGCCGAGCTCGCCGGCGCGCTCGGCGTCGAGGCGCCCGATGAGCGGCACGGCGAGCGTGCCCCGGCCGACGTCGAGGATCGGCGCCGAGAGCGTGAGGATTTGCCGCCGCTGCTCCTCCACGAGGGCGAGCGAGCGGTTCAGCTCGTCGATGAGCCGGCCCTGCTGCTCGATCTGCCCCTCGGCGCGCCGCTGCGCCGTGACGTCGAGCTGCTGGACGAGCACCGCGCGGCCGCCGGTCACGGGATCGGTCGTGGGGCGCGCCTCCACCCGGTGCCACCGCTCGCCCTCGGTCGTGAGGACCTTGAGCTCCCCCGACCAGGGCTCCTCGGCGTCGATCGCCCCGCGGATCGCCGCGCCCGCCTCCTCGTCCGGGAACACCGCGTCGATCTGCAGCGCGTCGCCGAGGGCGCGCAGGGCCGCGGGGTTGTGGAAGAGCGCCTTCCCCGCGCGGTCGACGAGGCTGACCAGCACCGACGAGTGCCGCACCGCCTCCACGCCGCGGACCATGGAGGCGTCGACGTCGGAGGACTGCGGCAGCGCCTGGAACAGGACGGCGAGCCGCCCGTCGTCGAGGCGGATCGCCTGGCCGTGGAGCGTCACCGTGGCGGGCGTCCCGCGCGGGTAGAGCGTCCAGTCCTCCACGACGGTGCCGCCCTCGGCGACGACGCGCACGTAGCCGTCGAGCCGCGCGCGGACGGCCGGCGACAGGTCCGAGAGATCGCGGGCGTAGAGCTCGGTGCGATCGGCCGCGCGCCAGAACTGCACGGCCTTGGCGTTGGCCCAGGGGAAGCGGTACCGGTCGTGGTCGTAGACCCAGGTCGGCAGGATGGACAGCTCGAGGGCCGACAGGCGCTGGTCGAGGGACGTCATGTCGTGGCGGCACGTCATACGACGCCCTCGACCGTCCTGCACGCAGCATCAGTGATGCGGCTGGTTCACGTACGGGTCGCTCCCCGCCGCTGCATAGCCGGCCACGGACTGGCTGCTCGAGTCGACGGCCAGCTTGCACGGGCTCCGGTGGGTCACGTTGGAGTTGTAGAACTGCACCGCCTTGATGTCGGGATACCGCTTCAGGGCGTCGACGATGCCGCGCATCCACTGGCCCTTGCGGTTCGGGTCGGCCGGGTCCTCGTGGCTGGAGAACTCGCTCAGGATGTACGGTTTTTCGCCGTGCCAGGCCATCTGCGCGGGCGCGTGCATCCAGTCGTAGTGGCTCCCGAACGTGGTCGCGGGATCTTTCCACCCCGATCCGTTGCACTCGTAGAAGTTGTACGGATCGTATCCGATCCAGTCGACGTAGGTGTCTCCGGGGTAGAGCGCGGGGAGCCGGGCGCGGGTGCCGCTCCAGCCCATCGGGGTCCAGACCCACACCACGTTGGTCGCGCCCGCCGCGCGGAACATGTCGACGATGCGCCGGTACGCGGCGACGTAGTCGGCGTCCGGGCCGTCGGCGCTGTGGACGTCGGTGTTGTCCATCTCGTGGTCGAAGGCGATCATGAATTTCCCGGGCGCGTTCTTGGCGCGCTCCGCGGCCGCCCGGATGACGGCGTCCTGCGAGCCGTTCGCGATCTCGGTCCACGTGACGTTCTGGCCCGCGGAGTAGCGGCGCGACTCCCAGGACAGGTGGACGATGTACCCTTCGTTCATCTGCGCCGCCTCGAACCTGTCCGGGAAGACGCCGTTATCGGTGGTCCCCCAGTCGTGGTAGCGGTACACGATGTCGAGCTTGCGGCCGGCCTTCGCCTCGAAGTCCTTGATCGCGAGGCCCCAGTCCCAGCCATAGCTCCTCGACGAGTTGTACGCGCCCCACCAGGCGCCGTTCCTCGGCACGAGCTTGTCCGACACGACGGGCTCCTCGTCCGGCGGCGTGCCGCCGTCGTCGTCCGGCGTCGTGACGTCGATCCAGACGATCGACGAGACGAGCGAGCCTGTGCCGGCGGTGTTCTGGAAGACGAGCTCGGTCCGCAGCCGGTCGCCGTTCGCGACGGCGAGGCCGCCGAACGTCTCGCTCAGGTTCTGCTGGCTCGCGCTGAGCGCGCGCGCCGGGCCGGAGCCGAGCAGGGTGTCGCCGTCGTAGAGGTGGACGCGCACCGTGCCCGCGCCGCCGTTGATCGCCCAGGCCTGGTAGTTGACGACGACCTGGCGCGCGCCGCCCGCCGGGGCGCCCGAGTAGCCGAGCGTGAGCGACGCCGTGGCGGCGCCTGGCGCGCTCCGCGCGAACGTGCCCCCACCGTCGCTCGCCGCGAACGAGGTGCCGTCGTCGACGAGCTTGAAGATGGGCGCCGTGCCGCCCCCACCCCAGATCTTGTCGAGCGCGACGTCGCTCGTCGGCGCGAGGCTCGCCGTCTGGGCCACGGCCGACGCGAGCTGTTCCGACGGCTCCGTTCCGGCGAGCTCTCCCGAGCTGCAGGCGGCGAGGAGCGCGGGCGCGGCGCAGAGGAGGAGTCGCACATCGAGCAAGGCAAAGCGGGTTCGAGAAGTCATCATAGGAGGATAGAGAAAGCACACATCGATCGACGGGCAAGACTTTGATTGAATTTCGCGCCTTCTCCAGCCACGCTGCACGCAGAGGGCTCAATAGGATGCCTTGTCGGACATCGCGCTCACCGCGCCTGGCCGCGCCGATCCCTGGGGCTTTCGCGCAGCGCCTCTTCAACACGCGCGCACGCGCGCTGGACTGTTAAATAGTGTGATGATCAGGAGAAGAGTTGTAGCCGCCGCGCCGGCGGCGCTCCGGGCGTGTGCGGGCCTCTCGTCCGTCGTCCGCCGCCCCTCGCCGGCGGCGTGTCGTCGGGCGCCGTGGGCCCCGCTCAGCCGGAGATCCGCGACAGGAGCTCGAGCAGCTCCTTCACCGCGTCCAGCCGGGCTTTCCGGGCGTCCCAGGACGAGGCCATCGTGGCGACGCTCGTCCGCCTCGCCGTCTCCCTGGCGATCTCCGCCTGCCGGCGCGAGCGCGCCTCGTCCTCGATCTGCTGCTGGCGCGCCCTCGCGGTGCCGCCGGCCTCGGCGAAGGCGAGGAGCTGCGGGAGCTCGCCCCGGTCGAACCAGGTGCCGTGTTCCCTGCAGATGTCGACGATGATGCCGCTCTTTCCGGCGAAGTTCTTGCGGTTCATCGGCTGGCCGCAGGCCGGGCAGCGGACGTAGCGCACGCGGACGTCGACGTGCTCCGGGCGCCGCGGCGGCCTCGGCGCGGCCGCGCCGTAGCTCTCCCGGCGCTCCAGGAGGTCGCGCAGGAGCGCGTGGTCGACGAGCTGGCCGCCGCATCGGCCGCAGTCGCGCAGGAGGCCAGTCGCGGCGCGGAACGCGGAGAAGGGCACGCCGCAATCGGAGCAGAGGAGCGCGTCGAGCTCCGCGATCGGCTCCAGGCCGAGCTCGTGCCCGCATCCGTCGCAGCGCTCGGCGTCGGGCAGGTTCAGCAGGTAGCAGCCGCCGCAGCGCACGGTGGCGAGCGGCCCTGCGCACCCGGGATAGCAGCGCCCCTCGGCGTTGATCAGGAGGCCGCAGCGCGGACACGTGCGCATCGCCCCGATGCTAGGCGATGGGCGCGCTCGCGAGAAGCGGCGGCGGGGCTCAGCGCACCCGGAGGGGGCGCGCCGAGGGGCGGGAGCTCCGGTCTCGGCCGCCGGGCGGTGTGCTGGAGCGGCGCACCACCTTCCGGAGCTCCTCGACGAGGTACCCCAGGGCGACGTCCTCGTCGTGGAGCACGACGACACTGTCGTTGTGCTCCTCACGCAGGAGCCGGTTCACCTGCAAGGCGCCGACGGCGGTCCGGACGACGACGGCGACGGCGGCGAACTCCTGGACGAGCATGCTGCGGGTGCGCATCGTCGCGGCCTCGAACGACGGATCGTTGTTCATGGCAGGCCGGCGGAGGTCGATGAGGTGACCGAGGCTCTGGCGATCGAGCGATTCGTAGACCTGGAGCGCCTCGGTGTGGATGCGGATGAACTCGTCGGGGGAGGCGTACGGGAGCTCGGAACGGGTGCTCCGGACGATCGAGCGCTCCTGATCGAGCGAGACCGTCAGGTAGTCGTTCTGCAGCAGCGCCGTCATGCCCAGCAAAGGATAGCGGGCCGGCGGCGCGCTGGCACTGAAAAGCTCTGCCGGGATGGCGGCTTCGCGTGAATCGGGAGCGAGGTGTCGGACCGGGCGGGAGCGTCGGCGCGGTCCGGCACGAGCGGGCGGCCGCGTTCCCGTGGCGGACCGCGACGTCTGGGCCGCGACGCAGGAGACGGGGCGTTCCCGTTGCCCGCCGGCGGCGGCGGGGACTAGGCTGCCACACCGTGGTCAAGCTGAAGCGCCTCAAGATCCACCGCTACCGCAACGTGGAGCCATGCGAGCTCATCTTTAGCGACCGCCGCAACGTCCTGCTCGGCCCGAACGGCGCCGGGAAGACGACGCTCCTCTCGCTGATCTCGAAGATCCTCAGGACGAACCTGAGCGACCCGGGTGATCCCTTCTCGATCGAGGTCGAGCTGACGTTCCCTCAGGGGTCGCTGATCGGGAAGATCGCGAGCCGGGAGCCGGAGGTCGATCCGGCGGAGCTCTTGGGTCTCTCGACGGTGGTCCGCGCGGCGCACAAGAGTGCTTATGCCGCCCGCGAGGTGCTGGACTTCGATCTTGTCCTGACGTTGGCAGCCCATCGGGAGACGGTCGCCATCCGTGGTTCGGGGGACACGGTTACCCTCCAGGGCGCAGACTCCAGCGAAGAGTGGTCGCTTGATCAGTTCAAGAGCCCTCCGGACCTTCTCGCTCAAATTGCAATCATTGCCACACTCAAGCGCGACAACAATCGCATCGATCTCCGACCCGACCTCAGGAACGCATGCCGGTTCGACGAATCGCTCGATGCATTTCACGCCTTCACCGCGGGACAGAACGAGACCACACACTCGAACAGCGATCTACGGCCAAGCATTCTCGCAATCCATTTTCCCAGGCTTGCGACAACCCATGTTCACCCTGCACGTGGCGTCGTACCCGTCGGGATTCTTGAAGGACTGAAGATCGGTCTGCCTGAGGGCGCGACCGACTACTCCATGAATCACGAGCAGCTCGCCTTCTTGTCCGAGGTGGTCCGTCTGCTCGGCCTGCGCTCGGCCACCGCAAAGCTCGAGCTCATCGGCAAGCGCTTGCAGACAGCCCCGCCAGCCGAGTACCTTGAGCTCGGCAACCTCAAGTTCTGGTTCACCCGCCGCGACGGCTCGATCTTCCAGGACCAGCACCTGAGCTACGGCCAGAAGCGCCTCCTCGCCTTCCTCTACTACCTCGACGCGAACCCCAGCTTCGTCATCGCCGACGAGCTGGTGAACGGCCTCCACCACGCGTGGATCGAGGAGTGCATGACCGCCATCGGCGACCGGCAGGCGTTCCTCACCAGCCAGAACCCGCTCCTGCTCGACTACCTGACCTTCGAGTCCGCCGAGCAGGTCAAGGAGAGCTTCATCCTCTGCCGCAACCAGGCCGACGGCGACCGCGAGCGCATGATCTGGCGCAACATGACCGACGACGAGGCCGACATGTTCTACCGCGCCTACCAGGTCGGTATCGAGCATGTCGGCGAGATCCTGCGGACGCGGGGGCTCTGGTGAGCGTCGCCCGCTGCTCGTTCCTGGTGCTCGGCGAGGATTCAGGCGAAGGAGCGCACGAGACGCTGGTCGCGCTCGCGAAGAACATCTTCCGCCTCGTAGACAGCAATTATGACTGGCAGCATATCCGCTTCGAGCCACCGGAGGACGGCAACCTGCGCCTCGTTCTCCGTGGCAACGAGTGGAAGAACCGGAACCACCCGAAGCGCCGTGACCTCATGGGTTACATCGCCACGAAGCTGCTCGAAGGAGATCGCGCCTTCGTGATCTACCACATCGATGGAGACCGCCGCTGGGCAGAGCGCGAGACGAGCGAGAACGTAGAAAAATTCCGCGACTTCATCGAGATCGACGTACGCCGCTTCATCGAGCATCGGCGCCAACGCAGCGGTCGCGCGGCGGCCGGCGAGCTGGCGCTGTCTCAGCTCCTTCTCCTGGTGCCCTACTACAGCATCGAGGCCTGGCTCTTCCAGAACACACGCGCCGGAATTCGGTTCTGCGAAGAGAACCCGGCGTGCCGGGGAAAGCACGTCGATATCTTTCGAGCATGGGCTGATGATCGCAGCGCTCTCGACGACGTGTGGCAGCCCAAGGAGCAGATATGCTTCAAAAGCCGACACAATCGCCAGCTGGCCGAGAGCCTCGACGTGGAGAACGTCTACTATGCCGGCCAATCCCTCCACCACGCCGTCGACGCGCTCCACCAGAACGCCTCGCTCCTCGCCGCCCTCGCCGCCACCCGGCCCGCCTGACCCGGCCGCTCCCCCCGGGTGGCCCGCCCCCCGGCCGTCACTCGAACCGCAGCGCCTCCACCGGGTCGAGCCGCGCCGGCCCCACGCCGAGCCGGTGCATGACGTGGTTGTCGCCCGCCCGGACCGTCGAGATGTCCGGTTTATCCAATCGGAGTCCGCGGGCGCGTGCCATGAACATCCCATGACCGACCTCGACGCCACGATGAGCCGCTCCCCCCTCCGATCGACTCCGCTGGGCAAGACCGGGCCCAGCGTCTTTCCCGTCGGCCTCGGCTGCATGGCGATGTCCGGCGCCTATGGCCCGGCCGAAGAGGCCGAGAGCGTGGCGACGATCCGCCACGCCATCGAGCGAGGGATCACCCTGATCGACACCGGAGACTTCTACGGCAACGGGCACAACGAGCTCCTCATCCGGCGCGCGATCGAGGGGGTGCGCGACAAGGTCCAGCTCTCGGTGAAGTTCGGCGCGATGCGCGGCCCGGACGGCGCCATGGTGGGCATCGACACCCGCCCGGCGGCCGTGAAGAACTTCGCGGCGTACAGCCTGCAACGGCTGGGCGTGGAGGTCATCGATGTGTACCGCCCCGCGCGCCTCGACCCGCAGGTGCCCATCGAGGACACCATCGGGGCCATCGCCGACCTCGTCAAGGCCGGCTTCGTCCGGCATATCGGGCTGTCCGAGGTGGGGGTCGAGACCATCCGGCGTGCGAGCGCGGTGCACCCGATCGTGGACCTGCAGATCGAGTACGCGATCGCGACGCGCGGGCCCGAGGCGTCGATCTTCCCTGCCCTCGCGGAGCTCGGGATGAGCGCGACGCTCTACGGGGTCTTTGCGCGGGGGCTGCTCACCGGCAGCAAGCCTTCGGGAAAGGGCGACTTCCGACAGTACATGCCGCGCTTCGCAGGCGAGCAAGGGGCAAAGAACGCGAGCGTCGTCGAGAAGCTCCACGCCTTCGCCGGCGAGCGCGGGATGACGCCGGCTCAGGTGGCGCTCGCGTGGGTGCTGGCGAAGCAGCCCACGCTGGTGCCGGTCATCGGGGCCCGCACGCGGGCCCAGCTCGACGACGCCCTCGTGGCGCTCGACAAGCCGCTGTCGGCGAGCGACGTCGCGACGCTCGAGACCATCGTGCCGGCGGACGCGATCGGCGGCGCGCGCTACGCCGCCCAGCAAATGAAGGTCCTCGACAGCGAGCGGTAGCCGATCGATGCGGGCCCCCGCGTCGGCTTGAACGGCCGCACGAGAGGCGTAAAGATAACGTACATGGCCGCAGCGATGGATCTCCCCACCCTCGCGCTCCCGCGCTTCGTCGAGGAAGTCCGTGCGGTCGCGCCGCCCCCCGGCCAGGCGCTCGACCTCGAGTGGCTTCCCGACGGCAGAACGACCCTCGTTTTTCGAGCGCTCGAGGGAGCGCGCGAGGGGGATGTGTGGGTCGCGGGCCCCCGAACGCGCGCGCTATTCAAGACCAAGACCGGGGTCGCGCGGACGATCACGCTTCGGTTCAGGCCAGGCTGGTCGGTTCCGCTGCTCGGCGTGGCGGCGAGCGAGCTCACGGACCGGATGGTTCCGCTGGAGGACGTGTGGGGCCGCGCGGGGCGCGAGCTCGGCGGTGAGCTCCTCGCCGCGAGGAGCCGCGCCGACGTGATGGAGCGCGTCGCCCGGGCGCTCGCCCTTCGTGCCGGCCAACCCTTCGAGACGGCATCGGGGAAGCTCGCTCGTCGTGCGGTTCGCTTGCTCGAAGAGGGCGAGGTCCGGGTGGAGGGTGTTGCCGACCGGCTCGGCGTCACGGCGCGGCATCTTCGCCGCGCCTTCGCCGAGAACGTCGGTATCGGCCCGAAGGAGTTCGCGCGGACCGTCCGCCTGCAACGCGCGGTGCGAATGGCAGCGACCTCGTGCGACTGGGCACGCATCGCCGCAAACGCGGGTTACTACGATCAAGCGCACCTCATCGCCGACTTCCGTCAGCTCGTCGGGCTCACACCGGGAGCGTTCTTCAAACGCGCGGGCGGCCGGATGACCCAACCGAAGCTGAGCCTGTCGGGATTCTCCTTCGCCTGTCCGGTAGCTCGGGCACAACGACCTTCATCGCCATCGCAATGGTTTTCTCTGCCTCGCCCACTGCGTTGGCGTTCGGGGGAGCCCTGCGCCGGGTTCATGGACAGCAGCGGAAGGCACAACCGCATGGGCCTGGCCCCCCCGGCTTGACCCAAGCCCGGTGCACCCATCAAGCGCGCCCCATGCCGTCCCCCATCCCCGCCCCCCCACCCTCACTCGAACCGCAGCGCCTCCACCGGGTCGAGCCGCGCCGCGCGCCGCGCCGGCCCCACGCCGAACGTGATCCCGATCAGGATCGACACCCCGAGCGCCAGCCCCACCGCGTACGGCGGCACGATGGTCGCCCACTCCCCGAACCGCGACAGCAGCACCGCCGCCCCGTACCCGAGGCCCACGCCGGCCACCCCGCCCGCGAGCGACACCACCACGGCCTCGACGAGGAACTGCCGCAGGATGTCCTTCCGCCGCGCCCCGACCGCCATCCGCACGCCGATCTCGCGGGTCCGCTCCCGCACCGACACCAGCATGATGTTCATGATCCCGATGCCGCCCACGATCAGCGACACCGCCGCCACGCTGCCGAGCAGCGTCGTGAACGTCCCCGTGATCTGCCCCATCGTCGCCAGCATCTCCGCCTGCGACCGCACCTCGAAATCGCTCGGCTGATCCGCGCGCAGCCGGTGCCGCAGGCGCAAGAGCTGCTCGAGCTGCGCGATCACCACCTCCGACCGGTCCTCGCTCGCGAGCTGCAGCGAGATCGTCGACAGGTGATCTTGCCCGAACAGGACCGACCGGTGCGTCGACAGCGGCACGAACACCCCGTCGTCCGGCGAGCCCATCCCCGAGCCCTTCTCCGCCAGCACCCCGACCACCCGGAACGCGCTCCCGTTGATCTGGAGCCGCGTCCCGAGCGGCGACCCCCCCGGATAGAGCTGCCGCACCACGTTCGCCCCGAGGATCACCACCCGCGCGCGCTGCTGCTCGTCGAGCTCCGAGAACCCGACGCCGCTCGCCACGGCGAGCGACCGCACCTCGAGGTACGCCGGCGTGATCCCGGTCACGGACGCGTTCAGGTTGCTCGCCATGTAGCGGAGCTGCGCGCTGCCGCTCCGCTCCGGCGCCACCGCCGCCACGCCGTCGAGCGCCTTCAGCGCCTCGGCGTCCGCCTCGGTCAGCGTCTTCACCGTGCCCGAGCGCACCCCGCTCGCCGACGCCGACCCCGGCCGCACCATCAGCAGGTTCGCGCCGAGCGACCGGATCCGCCCCTCAACGCTGCTGCGCGCGCCCTCGCCGATGCCGAGCACCGCCACGACCGCCGCCGTCCCGATGATCATGCCGAGCATCGTCAGCAGCGTCCGCAGCCGGTTCGAGGCGAGCGAGCGCCACGCGCTCTTCGCCGTCTCCTTGATCAGCATGCCCCCTCCATCTCGCTCGCGTGGAACGCCGCCACCACGGTGCTCGACGGGCCGTCGGCCACGATGTGGCCGTCCTTCATGTGGATGGCGCGCGCGAGCGCCCGCGCCACGCCGAGGTCGTGCGTCACCATCACCAGCGTCGTCCCGTCCGCGTTCAGCGACATCAAGAGCTCCAGCACGTCGCGCCCCGTCCGGCTGTCGAGCGCGCCCGTCGGCTCGTCGCACAGGAGGATCGACGGCCGCGTCACGATCGCCCGCGCGATCGCGACGCGCTGCCGCTGCCCGCCCGAGAGCTCGGACGGCAGGTGCCGCGCGCGCGCCGCGAGCCCCACGCGCTCGAGCGCGTGCTCCGCGAGCGCCCGGCTGTCCTTGACCGCCCCGTAGAGGAGCGGCAGCTCGACGTTCTCCGCCGCCGTCATCCGCGGCAGCAGGTTGAAGCTCTGGAACACGAACCCGATGTGCTTGTTCCTGAGCGCCGCGAGCTCGTCGTCGTCGAGCTCCGCCACGTCGCGCCCCCCGAGCCGGTACGTGCCCTCGGTCGGCCGATCCAGACACCCGAGGATGTTCAGCAGGCTCGACTTCCCGCACCCGGACGGCCCGATGATCGCGACCGACTCGCCGCGCCGCACCTCGAACCCGATCCGGTCGACCGCCCGCACCGCGAGGTCCGCGCGATCGGCGTGGTACACCTTGGAGAGGCCGCTCACGAAGACCGGGACGTCCATCTCAGCGGCCCCCCCGGGCGCCCATGCCCATCCCCATCCCGCGCATCGGGTTCTGCCCGCCCCGCTGCCCCTGCCCCCCCTGCTGCGGGCCCGGCGCGCTCACGACCGGCGCGCTCGCGAGGACGTCGTCGCCCTCGCTCAGCCCCTCGACCACCACCATGCTCGTCCCGTCCGTCGCCCCGGTCTTGATCGGCCGCTCCTCGCCGTTCGCGAGCCGCACGAACCGCCGCTTGCCCGACGACTGCACCGCCAGGAGCGGCACGAGCAGCACGTCCTTCTGCTCCGCCGTCACGATCTCCACGTCCGCGCTCATCCCCGACCGGAGCAGCGACGCCTCCTTGTCGTTGACGACGATCTCGACGTCGAAGGTCACGACGCTCGACACCTCCTTGCCGAGCGGGCTCACCCGGTCGACCACGCCCTGGAACACCCGGTCCCCGTAGGCGTCGACGCGGATCTCGACCCGCTGGCCGGGGGCGACGCGGCCGATCTGCGCCTCGTCGATGGCGCCGACGATGCGCAGGTTCGACAGATCCGCGAGCGTCATCACGGCGCTGCCGCCGCTCACGTTGGTGAGCGCCGACGACACGAGCGTCCCCTTCTCCACCGCCACGTCGAGCACCGTGCCGGCGATCGGCGCGTAGATCTGCATCTCCTTGAGGCGCGTCTCGGCGTCCTGCACCGCGAGCTCGGCCGTCTTGAGCTGCGCCTGGGCCGCTGTCACCTGCGCGCGCCGCAGCGTCATGTTGGCGCTCGCCACCTTCGTCGAGTGCGCCGCCGATCGGGCGGCGTCGGTCGACCCGAGGCCGAGCTCGGCGCTCTTCTCGGCGATCCCCTGGCTCACCTCGTTGTTCTTGCGCTCGAGGTCGGCGACAGCGAGCGACGCCTGCGCCGCGGCGAGGTCGGCCTTCACCCGGTCGCGCGCCACGCGCGCCGCGGCGAGATCGCGCTCCGCGTCGATCGGATCCAGCTTGACCAGGAGCTGCCCGGCCTCGACCTGGTCGCCCTCCTTCACGAGCACCTCGATGACCTGGCCCGCCGCGCGCGACTTCACCTCGACCTGCACGTCGGGCTCGATCTTCCCGGAGGCCGCGGCGGTCTCGGTCAGGCTCCCGCGGCGGATCTCGACCGTGGGCCCGGCGGGCGCCTTCGAGGGCGTCTGATACCAGGCGTACCCGCCGATCGCGAACGTCGCGATGGCCGCCGCGGCCACGCCGGACATCAGGTAGCGTTTCTTGTTCCTGTTCATGACGACCTCCTGGGGAGCACCGAAGCGAAGCGATCGAGGAGCGCGCCCGCGGCGTGCTCCAGCTGGAAGCGCGAGGTGAGCGCCGTGACCAGGGCCCGCAGCTTGCGGAGCTCCGCCTCGCGCAGCGTCTGCTCCGCCTTCACCACGTCCGCCGACGTCGACGTCCCGAGCAGCAGCCGCTGCCGCTCCGCCTCGGCGAGCTCGCCCGCCAAACGGGCGGTCTCCGTGGCGAGAGCGACCTGCTCGTCGGACGCCTCGAGGGTCACGCGCAGCGACGTGAGCTCGGCCGCGATCGCCGCGGCGCGCGCCTGGTAACGCGCCTCCGCGGCCGCGAGCTGCGTGCGCGCGCGCGCCGCGTCGGCCGACGCCCGGCCCCCGCCGAACGGCAGCTCGAGGTCGAGCCCGCCGAGCACGGTGAACGCTGGCCGCCCGCCCAGGAGCGAGACCCCCGACGTGCCGTCGTCGGCCCACGGGGTCTTCACCGAGGCGGTCGTGAACACGTCGAGGCGGACCTGGTCGGCGTCCTCCGCGGCGCTCACCCGCGCGCGCTGCGCCTCGAGGTCGGCGCGCAGGGCGGCGAGCTCCTGCGACCGCTCGGCCGCCGCGCGCGTCAGCGCGTCGATCGGGGGGAGCGGCCCGAGCGAGGGCGGCGCGCCGGTCGGCGAGAGCGACGCGGCCTCTCCCGGGGCCATGCCGAGCGCGCGGCCGAGCGCGATCGCCCGCGCCGAGCGCGTCGCGCGGGCCTGCGACAGCGCGTCCGCGATCGACCCGGCCGAGGTCGAGAACTGCAGGACGTCCACCCGCGTGCCGGTGCCGAGCGTCTCGGCGCGGGCCTTGGCGTCGTTCAGCTGCCGCTGCGCGGCCGCGAGCGCCTGCTCCTGCACGCCGATCGCCTGCTCCGCGTACCAGAGCTCCCAGTACGCCTCGAGCACGTCGAGCGCGGTCTGGCTCGCCGCGAGGTCGCGCTCCTGCGCCGCGGCGATCGCCGACGCCTCCGCCTGCGCGATCGGCGCGAGCACGGCGTCGGTCCCGGCGCCCCGGAGCAGCGGCTGCCGCGCGGAGACGTACGCCTCCGCGGTGGTCGTCGGCCGGAGGACGCCGTTGCCCTCCAGGCTGCGGGCCGCGCCGCCCCACGACTTGTTCGCCGACGCGCCCACCTCGAGGCTGGTCCCGACGTCGGTCGTGTACCGGAGGGCCACGTCCGACGCGACGGTCGTGGTGCCCGAGATCCCGCGGCCCCCGTTCCCGAGATCCTCCGCGTATTGACCGGTCACCGAGGCGGACAGCGTGGGCTTGCGGGCGCCTTGCTCGGCGGCGACGGCCTGCCGCGCGGCGGTGGCCTCGAGCAGGGCCGCGCGCAGGGCCGGGTTCTGGGAGGCTGCGCGGCCGACCGCCTGCTCGGCGGTGAGCGTCTCGGCGCGCGCCGCGCTCCCCAGCGTGCACGTGGCGATGACGGCGAGGGACGCCAGCCACGGCAAGGGAACGGAGCGAGTGAGCGTCATGCGGCCCAGGCTAGGAGGCAGTGTCTCAAGAGGTGTCCAGTTCGTGTAAAGATTCGTCAAGAGCCTTTTGACCAGGCCTTACACAGCGCCGTGACGGCCGCGCTACAGTCGCCGACATGGCCGATCCGCCTCAGATCCTGGTCATCGACGACGACGCCGAGCTCTGCGAGCTCCTGGCCGAGCTGCTCGGTCAGGAGGGTTACGCGGTGGAGAGCGCGCGCGACGCGATCTCCGGCCTCGCCCGCGCGCAGGAGAAGCCGTTCACCCTCGTGGTGCTCGACGTGATGCTGCCTGGCCTCAACGGCTTCGAGGTGCTCACGCGGCTCCGGCAGAGCTCCCGGGTGCCGGTCCTGATGCTGACGGCGCGGGGCGAGGACGTCGACCGCATCGTCGGCCTGGAGATGGGCGCCGACGACTACCTGCCGAAGCCGTTCAACCCGCGCGAGCTCGTCGCCCGGGTGCGCGCGCTCCACCGGCGCGCATCCCACGTGGGCCACGCGGGCGCGGCCGCGGCGGGGCCGGGCGCCGCCGAGGCGCAGAGCGTCCTCACGGTCGACGATCTCGAGGTGTTCCCCGCGGCGCGGCGGGTCCGGGTCCGCGGCGAGGAGGTCCGGCTCACGACGGCCGAGTACGACCTGCTCGAGGTCCTGGTGCGGCAGGCGGGCACGGTGGTCTCGCGCGAGGACCTCGCGCGGCGCGTGCTGGGCCGCCGCCTCGCGGCGTACGACCGCGGCATCGACATGCACGTCTCGAACCTCCGCCGCAAGCTCGGCCCCGGGCCGAGCGGGGGCGAGCGCATCAAGACGGTCCGCAACGCCGGCTACATCCTGGCCCGGGAGCGCCCGTGAGGCGCCTGCCGCGGAGGGCGCCCGCGAGGCGCCGCGGCCTCGGGGGGCGCGCGTGAAGAGCCTCTTCCTGCGCCTCCTCGTCTCGCTGTGGATCGCGATGGCGCTCCTCGTCGGGCTGTTCGCGGTGATCCACGGCTGGGCGTTCTCCGCCGAGTCGAGCTCGCTGCGCCGCCGCCTGAGCACGCGCAGCGTCGAGCTCCGGGCGGAGAGCGCGCTCTTCTGCGCGCGGGACGGGCTCTCCGGCTGCGAGCAGCGCCTCTCGCCGCTCGAGCCGCGGGATCAGCGCGTCGCGGTCTACCGGTCCGGCGCGCTCGTGAGCGGCGAGCCCATCGAGGGCGCGCCGCTCGTCGAGGAGCGGGCGCGGCGCTCGGCGGACGGCATCGCCGTCGAGGTGGGCGAGCGGGAGCTCGTCGCGGTCGTCCTGCGCCGCGACCCGTCCTTCGTGGCGGTCGCGACCGGTCCGGTCCGGTCGCCGTGGATGTTCTTCATCGTGCCGGAGACGCTGCCGCTCCGGCTGCTCGCGATCGTGGTCGTGACCGGGCTCGTCGCGGTGGTCCTCGCGCGCTACCTGTCCCGTCCGATCCACATCCTGCGCGGCGCCACGCAGCGGATGGCGGCGGGCGATCTCTCGGTCCGCGTCGCGCGGCAGCTCGCGGGCGCGGACGGCGAGACGCTGGCGCTCGGGCGCGACATGGACCGGATGGCGGAGCGCATCGAGGAGCTTTTGGAGACGCAGCGCCGGCTGCTCCGCGACGTCTCGCACGAGCTCCGGTCGCCGCTCGCGCGGCTCAACATCTCGCTCGAGCTCGTCCGCCGCCGGTCGCCGCCGGACGTGGCGCCGGCGTTCGACCGGATCGAGCGGGAGACGGAGCGGCTCAACGGGATGATCGGCGAGCTGCTCACGCTGAGCCGGCTGGAGTCGGCCCGGGGCATGGAGCGGACCGAGCGGGTCGACCTGACGGCGCTGGTGGAGCAGCTTGTCGAGGACGCCGCGTTCGAGGCGGAGCAGCAGGGGTGCTCGGTCGAGCTCGGGGCGCGCGACGCGTGCTCCCTGGACGGGAACGAGGAGCTGCTCCGGCGGGCGATCGAGAACGTGGTGCGCAACGCGGTGCGATTCACCGAGGCGGGCACCACGGTCCGCATCGACCTCTCGTGTTCGGGCGGGGTCGCCGAGGTGCGCGTCCGCGATCGCGGGCCGGGCGTGCCCGAGGTGGCGCTCGTGGACATCTTCAAGCCGTTCTACCGGGTCGACGATCACCGGGCGCGCGGCGCGGGCGGCACGGGGATCGGGCTGGCGATCACGCAGCGGGCGGTGCTGCTGCACGGCGGCGAGGTCGAGGCGAGGAACGCCGAGGGCGGCGGGCTCGAGGTCGCGCTGCGGTTGCCGGTGGGCTGAGCCTATCAACGCGATCTCGGAAGGTGATATTCGATCGAACGGCCTGAGGGCGGCCTCCCCGCCGCCTCTGCCCGGAGCCTCGCGAGCATGTCGATCGAGACCACCCGCGCCTTCAACCACCTCGTTTCCCCGCACCTGGAGGACCCTTATCCCCTCTTCGAGGAGCTCCGGCGCGAGGCGCCGGTGGTGTTCAACCCGACCTTCGGGATGTGGTTCGTCTCGCGCCACGAGGACGTCGCGGCCGTGGTCAAGGATCCGGTGCGCTTCAGCTCGGCGCAGGTCCTCGCGCCGCTCCAGGAGCCCTCGCCCGAGCTGCTGGCGATCCTGGGCAAGGACGGGAGCGGCGTGTATCCGCTCCTGTCGAACGATCCGCCGGTCCACACGCGGGTGCGCAGCCTCGTGAGCAAGGCGCTCGCGGGGCCGCGCCTCGCGGCGAGGATGGAGCCGTTCGTCCGCGCGATCACCAGCGAGCTCGTGGGCGGGTTCGAGAAGGACGGGCAGGCGGACCTGATGGCGCGCTTCGCCACGCCGCTGCCGATCCGCGTGACCAGCCAGCTCTTCGGGATCCCGCTCTCGGAGATGGATCAGGTCAAGCGGTGGTGCGACGACGAGACCATGTTCCTCATGGCCTTCCTGCCCGACGAGCAGCGCGCGGAGCTGGCGCGCAGCATCGTCGCGTACCGCGATTTCCTGCGCGCGCTCGTCGAGGATCACCGGGCGAGCCCTCGCCCCGATCTGGTGACCGAGCTCATCGAGGCGCGCGCGGAGGGCGAGGGCCCGCTCGATACGCAGGAGCTGGTGGGCACGCTGTGCGTGCTGATCTTCGCGGCGCACGTGACCACGACGAACATGATCGGCAACACGCTCGTGTCGATCCTGCGCGCGCCCGGCGCCTGGCAGGCGCTGCGCGACCGGCCGGCGCTGATCCCCGGCGTGGTCGAGGAGGGCATGCGCTTCGATGCGCCGGTGCAGGGGATGACGCGCACCGTGACCGAGGACTGCCGGATCCGCGGGGTGGCCGTGCCGCGCGGCGCGCGGGTGTTCGTGCTGTTCGGGTCCGCCAACCGGGACCTGCCCGGCGTGAAGGACCCCGAGCGGTTCGAGCTCGAGCGCGCGGCCGGGCCGAGCCTCGCGTTCGGTCGCGGCCCGCACTTCTGCGTCGGCGCGCAGCTCGCGCGCCTGGAAGGCGCTATCGCGCTCGAAGAGCTGACGCGACGCCTGCGGGGCGCGCGCCTCGCCGGCGACGCGCGGCTCTCGTACATGCCCAACCTCGTGCACCGCGGCCCGGCCGCGCTGAACGTCGCGTGGGACGCGCCGCCGCCGGGATCGCCCTCACCCGGCTAGAACGACCAAGCGCTGCCCGCGGCATCGAGCGCGGGCGCGGTCGCTCGAGGCTAGTTCGCCGTGCACGCAAAGGACGCGGCGCTATCCATATCGCCCGAGCCTTTGTACTGGGGCCATGTTGGGTAGACACAAAGGGGCCTGGTCCGGCCCGGGACGCCCGTCGTGTCGGCAACGATTTGATCGGTCGCTGGATCTGCTCCCTCTTCGACCCAGCTCTCGAGCGCGGTCAAGTAATCCCACCCTGCGGTGAAGACCGTGCTCACGGAGTGACCAAACCCTGGAACCTCGTAATATCGAAGGAATGCGTCGACCTCGTCCGCCCCCATGTCCGCCCGCAGGCGCGAGTAATAGGCCTCCACGGCGCGCGGGCTGACGAGCAGGTCCTCCGTGCCTTGCATCATCAAGAGCTTCCCGCCCTTCGCGGCGAAGGCGGTCAGATCGGCGTCCGCGACGTCGAGCGCCGAGAGCTCGGTCACCCGTGATGCAAAGGCGCCGGCGTTCGACACATCGAACGTCAGGTAGTCGAACGCGGCGTCCCTGGCCACGGCATAGCGGATGAAGCCGTCCGCGAAATGGGCGCCGTACGACATGCTCTCGGTGACCGGGAACCCCGGCGGCGCGCTCCCCAGCCCGATCGCGGCGACGTGCGGCTGGAGCGGCGAGCTGCTCGCCATGCCCAGATCCGAGATGAACGCATTGAACCCGGGGAAGCTCGCCTCGCCGCTCGCGAGCGGGATATCGAAGGGCACCTCTCCGTTCGCCTTGCCGAGCGCCGTGAGCTGGGCGTCCGACAGGCACGTGTCCCCGGTGTCGACGCCGTCCGGGCACCGGACAGGCACGCCGTCCAGCGACGCGGTCGACGGGTCGAACGTCGCGTTGCATCCCTGGACGTCGCTGATCACCCCGTCGCTCGCGCCGTCGAGCGCGTCGCAGGCGGCCACGGCGGCGCGGTAGAGCACGCCGCGCTCCTCGGGGTTAAGGTAGGCACCGGGCGCCGCGAACGCCTGGATCATGGCGAGGCCGCCGACCATCGCGGTCGTCACGTTCCGGGCGGGGTAGAGCGCGACGCAGCCATCCCAATCTTCTGGCCAGCGACCCACGACCGCCAGGGCTTGCCGTCCCCCCGTCGAGCTGCCCAGGAAGTACGCCTTGGTCGGGGCCTCGCCGTAGGTCGCCTCGACCAAGGCGATGGCCGCGTCGCGCGTCTTCTTCAGGGCATCGGACACCCAGTTCGCGTACGCCTCCTGGTTCAGGGCGAAGGATCCGTCGAGGGGATTCGATTGATGACCAGCGTCGCTGGCAAACACCGCATAACCACGCCCGAGCGGCGTCACCGCGTCGGGCGTGGTGTTCAGCGGATTGCCAGCGACGTCCGGGATGATCCCGCAGAACCCGCCCCCGCCCAGCATGACCGCCTTCGAGTTCCAGTCGGCGGGGAGCGCGACCTGAAACTTGATGCTGGGCGCCGTCGGGTCGACAGGCATGATGTCCCCGGACACGAGACAATGCTCGCCGACCGCGCCCTGCGCCGCGTTCATCCGGGTCGACGTGACGACGGCGCCGGTCGTGGGCAACCCGATGGAGGCGCTCGGAATCTGCATGTTCGCGAGCTGCGCGCAGCGGACCGCGAGCGGCGGCGCGGTGTCCGGCGCAGGGCCGCCGTCGTCTCCGCTGCATGCAGCCAAGCATCCGAAGGCCAGCGCGCTCGCGGTGGCGGTCCAAAAGCCGTTCTTCGACGCAAAGGGAATCAATGTGGCCTCCGATCCCATCGAGGCTCTCGTGCTCGGCGCTGTCGTGCCCGCGAGACCGAGCGCCCTCATGCCCGTACGATGCGGTCCCGCGCCCTCTCCGGCAACAAGCAGTCTTGGTAAACCGATCTCCATCCATGCAAAGCCAGGGCGCGCCCGCCGGCGACGACCTCCGCGGGCTCCGCCGGCGGCCGGCGGCGCTCAGGCGGCGTCGCGGGCGAGCAGCGCCTCCAGCCGGTTGCCGGCCGCGCGGCGCGCGAGCACCTGCGCGACCTTCTCGACGATCGCGACGCCCGCCTCCGCGGGGGGCAGCCCGCCCGCGTGGATGTTCGCGATCACCGTGTACTCGAAGCCGATCGCGGGATTGCCGCTGAAGGCGGCGGCGGCCTCCTGGTCCACGCCGGGCGCGAGGCGGTAGGCGAGGTAGGCCGAGAGGCTGCGCGAGGCGAGCTCCCCGCTTCCCGGGCGCTCGCCGAGCAGCATCACGACCAGCCGCGCCCCGAGCCCCGCGGCGACGGCCTCGGCGAGCTTCACCCGGCCGTAGCGCGCGAGCAGCGGCTGGCCGACGGTCACGCCGCGCGCCCCGAGCCCGTCCAGGAGGACCGGGAGCAGGTCGGGGAGGTTGTGGTGGACGGCCTCGGCGCTCAGGCCGTCCGACACCACGATCTGCACCTGGGCGCCCTCCGGCGCGAGCCGGGCGGCGCTCTCCGGGGAGAGGCGCGCGCCCGCGTCGGCGGAGCCGAGGTGCTCGTCCTTGCTACGGGCCATCGTGGTGAGGACCCGGAACGCGGCGACGCGCGCCAGCTCGTCCTCGCGCAGCTCGCTCTCGAGCGCCGCCCGCGCGATGGCCTGATCGAGGCGCGCCCGCCGGCTCACCGCGCTCGCCGGGCGCGGGCCGGCCGTGGCGAAGCCGTGGGCCGCGGGCGTGGCCGCGACGAGCGCGGCGAGCTCGGCCTCGTCCGGGCAGAACTGCCGCACGTCGCCGAAGCGCGGCCCGCGGGTGATCGCGCCCGCCGGCGCCTGCCCCTCCCCCTGTCCCTCCGCCGCGCGCGCCAAAATTCCCCGGTCGAGCGCCCACGCCAGGAACTCGCCGCCGGGCGCGCGGCCGTGGAGCTCGCGCAAGGTCTGCACGTCATGCCCGCTCGTGTCGAAATAGGCGAGCATGCGATCGGTGTTGAGACAGACATCCATGTAGAAGCTTGCGCCCGCGGCCGCGAGGAGCTGGGTCGCCATCTGCTGGCCCTCGAGCGTGACGTGGGCGTGGAGGGTGTAACAAGGCGCCATGCCCATGGGCACACCGAGCAGCTTGCCCATGAAATGATCCTGGAGGTTCGCGAGGATCATCTCGCGATCGTCGAGGTGCGTCTCCGGGCCGATGAACCCGGTGACGTTGTTCACCATGAACGGGTCCCAGCGGCGGGCGAGGCCGTAACAGAGCGCCTCGGCCGTGGCCATGTCGATGCCGTCGTGCTTGCCGTAGGTCAGCTCGCTGCCCTGGCCGGTCTCGAAATACATGAACTGCTCGGCCTGGCCCGCGAGCGGGCCGCGCGCGGCCATGCGGCGATAGCCCGCGTCGATGAGGTCGACGGTGATGTCGAACTCGGTGACGCAGCAGGCCTCGGTGCCGGCGAGGCTCTGGAAGAGGATCTCCACGGGCGCGCCCTGGTCGAGCGCGGCGAGCTGCACCTTGAGGTGCGACAGGCAGCAGATCTGCGTGGGGACGCCGGTCGCGCGGCGGATGCGGTCGAGGTGGCGGAGGATCGCGGCGGTGGCCTCCACCGTGCCGGCCGCGGGGTTGACGCCGATCAGCGCGTCGCCGGCGCCGACGGACAGGCCCCAGTAGGTCAGCAGGGCGATGCCGCGCGGATCGTCGGTGGGGTGGTTCGGCTGGAGGCGCGAGGCGAGCGTGCCGGGCGCGCCGAGGAGCGTGCGCGCGCGGGTGGGGCGGCTGATCTTGCGGGCGATGTAGATGAGCTCGTGCACGTCGCAGAGCTTGGCCAGCGCCGCGGCCATGACCCCGGTCAGCGCGCGGCCGAGGCGCGCCACCTCCGGGCTCGGGGCGCGGAGCAGCGCGTCCTTGAGCTCGCCGAGGCGCAGCGAGGCGATCCGCGCGAAGGCGCCGCGGTCGATGTCGTAATTGACCCGCATCACCGCGTCGACCTCGCCCCGCGCGTCGGCGAGCGGGTGATCGTGGAGGTGCTCCAGGGTCAGCTCGCCGAGCAGCTCCCGGGCGGCCTCCCGCGCCGCCTCGCTGGGCGCCGAGAGGCCGGCCTTGCGGTCGCCGGCCTTGCTGGCGTCGGCGGCGCCGAGGAGCCGCTTCAGGCCGCGGAACGAGGCGTCGTGGCCGGGCAGGCGGGCCGCGTACCTGGCGTCCGGGCGGACGCGGGGGACCTCGATCCGGTCGAGCGGGATCAACTCCTTCACGGCGCGCGCCTCCCTCCACGGGATATGCCTCGAGGGACGTCACGGCGGCATCCCGCAGAACGAGACCGGTAGTACCTGATCGCGCATGCGGCCAACCTGCACGTGTGTCCGCCCCGGGCGAACACCTCCCCTTCCCGAGGTCACCCGTTTCGATCGCGAACCGACCCGCACCCCCTCCCGAGGCCCCCTGTTTCGATCGCGAACCGACCGGCACCCCCTCCCGAGGCCGCCGTCTCGATCTCGAACCGACCCGCACCCCTTCCCGAGGCCGCCCGTCTCGATCTCGAACCGACCCGCACCCCCTCCCGAGGCAGCGCCGCCACGTCGCGACCTCTCCGCGCCGCCTCCCGAGGCCCCATTTTCCGGTTCCGCATCGACCTGCCCCCCTTCCGAGGCCGCGCCGCCACGTCGCGACCTCCCCGCGCCGCCTCCCGAGGCCCCATGTTTCGGTTCCGCACGTGTCCGGTCCCCCTTCCGAGGCGACGCCGCCACGTCGCGACCTCCCCGCGCCGCCTCCCGAGGCCCCATGTTTCGGTTCCGCACCGGCCTCCGAGGCCCCCCAGGCCACGCCGGCACGCGACGACCGCTCCACGCTCCCCTCCCGACCCACGCGCCTCATCGGCAGCGCTTCACCATGCCTGAAAGAGTCCAGCGCACGCGGGAGCAACGCAAGAAACCAGCGCAGCCCCCGTCTTGACGCAGGTATCCCAAGGACTTCCCTTACCCCCTCACCAGCAATGCCACCTCAGGCATTGCCTGCACCACCCCATCAGGAGGTGTCTCTCATGTTGAAGCATCTGAATCTCGACGAGATGGTCGCGCTCCTCTCCCCCTGGGTCGACGATCCCAAGCAGCGCAAGCTGTTCCTGTCGATCCCCGAGATCGCGGCGCTCCACCCGCGGGTCGCGGAGGCCCACGAGGCGGTGGTCGCGGTCCAGCCGAGCAGCGGCGCCGACGCGGCGTCGAAGCTGCGCGCGCTCGTGGACGAGAGCAACGAGGTCGACCGGTGCCACGACCACCTCGCCCGGGCCATATCGTACGGTATCGACGCGCACCGCGAGCTCTGCCTCGCCGAGGCGCCGGCCGACGCCGCGCGCGCCGCGCAGTGCGATGCCGTCCAGAAGAAGCTCTTTCCCAACGGCCTCGCCATCCTCAACGCCTCGCCGCTCGCCGAGGCGGGCAACACCACCCGCATCGCCCGCCTCCTCGAAGCAGAGCCCGAGATCGCCGACTTCCTGAGGTCGATCCCCGCCCGCGGCAAGGCGTCGCTGCTCGACGTCGTGAAGCGCTGGCTCGCCAAGGGCCGGGAGCTCCAAGCGCTCGAGCGCGCCCGCACGGAGCTCGACGCGACGCAGGCCACCACGCCCATCACCAAGACCACCATCCAGGCCGCCCGCAGCCAGTGGTTCAAGGTCGTGTCGCTCGTGCTCTCCAACCTCGAGGTGTCCCGCGCCCCGGCGCGAGACATCGAGATCATCCGCGGGCCCGTGCTCCGGGCCTCGGATCGCGCCGGCAAGCGCTACCCGGGCGCCACGCCCGAGGGAGCGCCGCCGGAGGACGGGGCGCAAGGCCCCGCCGCCGGGCCGAGCGAGGCCGAGCCGGGCGGGGCCGAGATCGGCGGCGCGAGCGAGCTGCGCTGAGCGATCGACCTCGGGTCGGATCCCGTCGCGCCGCCCAGCACGAGCGGATCCGCCCCTCCGATCCCGCGCCCTGAGCCGCTGTCGCAGCCCTGAGCCCAGCGCGGCCGGCTACGACCGACGCCGGAGGATGTGCTGGAGGAGCTGGCGGGAAATGCTCAAGAGCTGCGCCGCCTTTCGCCGGCTCCCGCCAGCGCGCGCGAGCGCCTCGTCGACCATGATCTCGCGGACCTGCCCCTCGATCTCCTGGATCGATGCCCGGCCCACCGCCGCGCGCACCTGGGGGCGGAGATCCGGGGGCCGGGTGAGCGCGTCGTCGATGGAGCGCTCCAGCGCCTCCAGGCACAGCGGCTTGGCGAGGAACGAGCGCACGCCCATCTGCGCGAGCCGGAACGACACCGCCGGGCTCGCCGATCCGCTGATGGCCACGATCGTCGGCGCGACCGGGTAGGCCATCGCCCGCTCCACGACGTCGACGGCATTGCCGTCGGGGAGCATCACGTCGGCGATGATCCCTTGAAACTCCCTGCCCGCGAGCGCGGCGTGGGCCTCGGCCACCGACGCGCAGGCGACGACCTCGACGCCGCGCGCCTCGAGGGCGTCGCACAGCGCGCGCCTGAGCCTCACGTCATCCTCGACCACCATCCAGCGGGACATCGTGTGCTAGCGTGCCATCCCGTCGATGGGGGCGCATAGCGCGAAAATGGCGGAGCAGGCGAGCCCCCCGGCGGCGCTGACCGGCGTCCAG
This sequence comes from Sorangium sp. So ce185, assembly GCF_051526825.1. NCBI lineage: Bacteria > Pseudomonadati > Myxococcota > Polyangiales > Polyangiaceae > Sorangium > Sorangium sp. So ce185. The sequence continues at coordinate 7,852,163 of NZ_CP150316.1, forward strand.
CTCGACGCCCTCATCACGCGCGAAGCGCTGCGGGGCGAGCGCACCGCCTCGATCGCGCGGAGCGTCTTCTGCGCGGCCCTCCTCGCGCGGTTCGTCGCCCTCGGCGGCCTGACGCAGCCCGACTTTTACCCGCGCTCCGTCGTCGAGGTGCCGCTGCTCCTCGGCGCGGTGGTCGCCTCGATGTACGTGTGGCGGTCGAGCCGGCGAATCGACGCGCCCTCCCACCTGCTCCTCGTCTCGGTCGGCCTCGACGCGCTGCTGTGCTTCGTGGCGCTCCTGCCGAACGTGATCTGGCCGTGGGAGGGCTACCCGGGGATCTTGCAGACCCCCGACATCGCCGCGGTGTTGCTCACGGTGGTCGCGAGCGCATTCCGGCTCGTCCGCCGGGCCGTGCTCCTCGCGGCGGCGGCGAACGCGCTCTCCGCGCTCGTGCTCATCGCGCTCGATTTCGCGCTGAACGGCGACCACCACGGGTACTGGACGACGCCCTCGCTGTTCCTGCTCCTGCTCCTCGCCGCCGTGTGCGCGGCGCTCCTCGTCACGACGCGCACGCTCAGGGTCGTCGAGGCGGGGGCGAGCGCCGCGCTGCGCGCGGAGCGGGCGCAGCGGAACCTGAGCTTCGTCCTGCACGAGCACCACGACGTGAAGACCTCGCTCTCCGCCGCCCTCATCGACACGGATCTCCTGCGGCGCGAGATCGCGCGGGGCGAAGCCGCGAGCGCCGAGCGCATGCTGCGGAAGCTGGAGCAGCTCCGCGACAGCATCGAGGAGGTCGCCTCGGCCATGGGGCACATCCGCGAGCGGACGACGCGCGAGCTCGACGCGCTGCGGGCGACGGCTCCCGCCGAGATCGGCGAGGCGGCGCACGGCGCGCTCCGCGCCGTCCAGCGGCGCTACCAGGCGGTGAAGATCGACGTCACGGGTCGCGCGGAGCGCACCGCGGTCCTGTTCGCGGGGGGGCACGACGCGCTGGAGCGAGTGCTCCTGAACCTCCTCGTCAACGCGTGCGAGGGGACCGGCGAGCGCGGCGCGTCCAGCGTGACGCTGGACGCGCGCCCGCTCGGCGGCGGACGGGTGGCCGTCGAGGTGAAGGACGACGGCCCGGGGTTCCACGACACGCCGAGCCCGAAGCCGGGCGGGTCAGGACAGGGGCTCGGCTTCGTGGTCGGCATGGTGGAGTCGAGCGGTGGGCTCGTCCTGCGCGCCAACCTGCCGCAAGGCGGCGCCAAGGTCACGCTCGAGCTGCTCGAAGCGCCGGTGTGAACGCGAGCGCCGCTCCGGCGCACGGTGCGTATCCAGGGCGGCAAGAAAATTTGCCCTTATCGTGCCGCTGGCCCTCCGGTACTTGCTGGCGCCGAAGTGGATCCTCGCCTGGGCTCCGCCGCTCGCACCCCTCTGGAGGATGATTCGGTATGAAGAGAACTAGCCCGATGACAGGCCCTGCATGGGCGACACCCTGGAGCGCGCTCGCCGCGGTCGCGCTGACGCTCGCGACCCCCGGCCCGGCGAGCGCGCAGGCGCGGCGCTCGCCGATCTTCGAGTCCGCGCTGAGCGCTCCCGGCCGACCGCTGCGCGGGTTCGTCGATCTCCACACCCACCCGATGGCGCACCTCGGCTTCGGGGGGCACGTGCTCCACGGCGCTCCCGACGTCGACGTGCTCATGGCGCCGGGGACAATCTACGACCCCAGCGGCCAAGGCATGTCGGGCGCCACGTGCAACGGGTCGATGCGGCGCACCGCCAGCATCGCGGAGGCGCTGGGGACCAGCTACAGCACGCACCGAGGCCACGATTTCTTGAAGAACAAGTGCGGGAATCACGTCCGCCAGATCGTGCTCGGGGAGATGGCGAAATCCCACGGCATCCGCTCGTTCCAGGTCGAGCGCCCCCTGGGTTATCCGACGTTCGCGCACTTCCCGGCGCATAACGATATCCTGCACCAGCAGATGTGGGTCGACTGGATCCGGCGCGCGAAGGAGGGTGGCCTCCGGGTGATGGTCGCGCTGGCGGTCAACAGCCGCACGCTCGCCCACGGCGTCGAAGCAAACCCGCCCATCGACGACAGGGAGTCGGGCAATCTCCAGATCGCCGAGCTCGTCCGCTTCGTGGGCAAGCACGACACGTGGATGGAGATCGCGCGTTCATCCAGCGATCTCCGGCGCATCGTGGAGAAGAACAAGCTCGCGGTGATCGTCGGCGTCGAGCTGGACGACATCGGCAACTTCGTGTGGAACAAGGCGGCGCCGACGGAGGCCCAGATCCGCGCGGAGATCAGGCGCCTGCACGGCCTCGGCGTGCGCTACGTGTTCCCGGTCCACCTCACCGACAACCTCTTCGGCGGCACCGCCGCCTACGAGGACGAGGTGGCGCGCGCCAACCGCTTCCAGACGGGGAAATGGTGGGACCTCGAGTGCTCCCGCGGAGAGGGCATCACGAAGCGCATCCAGTCGGGGAACGATCTGTTCAAGCTGATGAAGCTCGGCGACGCCGGCGGTCACATCCCGCTCCCGAGCTGCAAGCCGGGCGAAGGCCACAAGAACCGGCTGGGGCTCTTGCCCATGGGCCGCGTCGCCATCAACGAGATGATGAAGCTCGGGATGGTCATCGACATCGATCACATGTCCCAGAGGACGGTGGGCGACGTGCTCGAGTTCACCCGCTCGACGCCCGGCGGCGCGTATCCGCTCGTCTCGGGGCACAACGGGCTCCGCGGCTCGAGCGGCAACGAGAACGGCCGGACCGACGCCCAGTACATGGAGATCGCCGCGCGCGGCGGGCTCGCGGGCGTCGGGTTCGGCGACTCCGACGCCCGGAGCTTCCTGCGGAACGCAGCCGCCGTGGCGGCGATCGCGTCGGGCGGCAAGCCGCTCCAGATCACCCTCGGCTCGGACATCAACGGGATGGTCGTCATGCCGCGCTCTCCCGAGTGCCAGGCGCCCCGGGACCAGGTGGTGACGGTGCCGGGCGACGCCTGGAGCCGCCCGCCCGCGCAGCTCCGGTGCACGGGGGGCGAGGAGATCGACGTGCGCTCCGCGCGCATCGGCTGCCTCGACATCCAGACCAGCGGCAACCTCACGGACCTCGTCGGCCGCGCCTGCAACGCCAGGACGTCCTGCTCGTACAAGGCGCCGTCTCCCGACGAATACGGCCGCGCCGGTGTCCGGGCCGCAACGCGCATGTTCTGTACGCAGGCCATGGAGGTCGTGTACCGATGCGCCGCTCCGGCCGCCAAGGCCTGCGTCGACTACTCCAGGTTCCCCAAGGCCCGGATGGGGAGCCGCTCGTGGGATTACAACGAGGAGGGGGTCGTCCACATCGGGCTCTTCCCGGACTTCCTCAAGCACGTCGAGGCGCTGCCGGGCGGAGAGCAGCTCATCGACCGGCTCTACAACGGCGCCGAAGGCTTCGCGCAGATGTGGGCCAAGGCCGAGACGGTCGGCCGCTCCGTCCCCTGAGCCGTTCACGCCCGTCCCGGAGCTCCAGCGACCCGACCGGGGTTGGCCTGTGGCGCGACCCCGGGTCGGGTCGGATCCCGTTTCGCCGCCAACCCGGGTCGGATCCGGGCCCCGCCGCTACTGGCGCAGCCACGCCACGATGAACTTCGTCGTGTTCGACCCCGGGTCGAACGCGTTGCCCTCGCGGATGCTCGCCGAGAAATTGATGAGCCGGGCCCCGGACTGGGATACGCTATACCCCACAGCGCCGTTGTGGCCATCGATCTGCACGGTGATCGAACCGGGGACGATGTCCGTCGCGCTGACGAGCTGCACGAAGCAGCCCCGCGTACCAGGCCAACCGCTGTTGCACTTCACCGTCGTGAGGCCGATCTGGAGCGCCTGCTCCGCCTCTCCCACGGCCTCCTCGCTCAGGGCCTCCTCGCTCAGGGCCTCCTCGCTCAGGGCTTCATCGCCCTCCTGGGCGACGCAGCCTGCGAGCGCCATGGAAGAGAGGACGGCGATCGCCATCTTCATGAGAAACCTCGTGCCTCGACCCTTCCCGCTCGACCGGGCTCGCCTGTCGTCTCCGGGCCGGGCCACGGCGAGGTTGTCCTGGGATTCGAGGAGTGTGCCTTCTTCGCCCTTGATGTCGTGTGTCACGCGCTGCCTCCATTCATGCTTCCGGTGTCTGTCGCTTCAGCGGAGCGGCCGTGGTGAGCGTCTCGCCGGTGTCGCGCGCTGCCCGCGCGCGACACCCGAGATCCGATGTGTCGCCGAACCACAGAGGCCAGGCGTCCCCCCGCCAGGGTCAGCTACCGGTAGCGGTCTCTCTCATGCAGGTTGTAGCCAATGCAGGGCCTGTCACGAGGTGGCTTTGCCCATGACGAGCGGCCCTTCGGGCGTCGCTGCGTCGCGGAGCTCGCGGGAGACCGTGCCTTGGCAACGCGGTGGTACCGCAGGGTCAGAGACACGATAAGGGCAAAGTTTCTTGCCCCACCTGGCAAATTTTCTTGCCCTCACCCGCACGCGCGCCGCGCGCCCAAGCGGCGCTCGCGTTCACGCCGTGGCGGCTCGCCGCGCCCGGGAGGCGACGCGATGCTCAGCCTCGCCGCCGGGGCCGCCCGGCGCGCCCAGACGGCCGGCTCCCGGCGGCGGCTCGCGGCCGCGGCCGCGCGGCGACCGGGAGCGTCGAGGCTGGCCTCTCGGCGCGGGACGCGGTAGGAGGGCGCCATGCTCAAGCACAACAGCTACTTCAACGGCAGCGTCCAGAGCGTCGGGTTCGAGCGCCACGGACGCCGGCAGACGGTGGGAGTCATCGACGCTGGCGAGTTCCATTTCTCGACCGAGGCGCCGGAGCGGATGACCGTCGTCGCGGGCGAGCTCGCCGTCCGCTTCGACGGCTCTCAGGAATGGCGCGTGTACCCGGCGGGGACGTCGTTCGAGGTGGCCGGCAAGAGCGGCTTCGACGTCAAGGCCGCGCAGCCCACAGGGTATCTCTGCGAGTTCCTCTGAGCCGGGCGCCCGCCGGCGCCGCGTAGCGAAGGCGGCTGTCCCGAGACCCGCAGACGCCGAGCGACAGCAGAGAAGAGAGAAGGAACCACAGAGGCACAGAGGGCACAGAGGAGAGAGAAGAGATGAGATAAAATTTTTCTCTTCTCTTCCCTCTGTGCCCTCTGTGTCTCTGTGGTTCAAATTCTTCTCCATCAGGAGCCAGGCACGACCCTGGTCGTGCGTCCACGGTAGGCCGGGCGACACCCCCTCTCCCGCTGAAGCAAGGCGACGCGGCGCTATCGCCGGCCTACGCCCCCAGCCACCTGCGCTCGATCTCCAGCGTGGCCGCGTTGTCCGGCACGTTGCCCAGGAACCTCGCCCTCCACGCCGGATCCCCGATCTTCCTCGCCCGATCGAGCAAGCGCTCCCGCGCCGACGCGATCGCCATCATCGCCTCCCGCCGGTGACCGCACGCCGAGAGCGCCTCGGCGTGCGCGAGCCGCACCAGCGACTCGCCCACCTCGGCGCCCACCGACTCGAGCAGGCAGAACGCCTCGGTCGTCGCCGCGAGCGCGTCCACCGCCTGCCCCGCGTCGAGCAGCGCCCGCCCGAGCACCGCGTACGCGAACGCGCGCAGCGGCGGCGCGCCGTAGAGGATCGCCACCGCGGCGCGCGCCTCGCGCTCCGCACCGCCGAGATCGCCCGTCTGGAGCAGGATCCTCGCGAGGCACGTCCGCGCGGCGCCCTCCCGGCGCGCGTCGCCGAGGCCCTGCGACGTCGCGATCGCCTCCTCCGCCGTCCGCCGCGCCTCCTCGACGAGGTCGAGCCGCGCCAGCACCGGGCCGAGGCCGAGGAGCGCCCCGAGCCGCGCGTCCGACAGCCCCATCCGCTCCGCGTCCGCGAGCGACGCGCGCAGCGCCGCCTCGGCGCCCTCGAAATCGCCGAGCTCCGCGTAGCAGGAGCCGAGGTTGTTCCGCGCCCAGCAGGCGTTGCGCCGATCGCCGGCCTGCTCGAACGCCGCGAGCGCCCCCTCGAAGCCCGCGAAGCTGGCGCCCGGATCGCCGGCCGCCATCGCCCGGTACGCGCGCGCCTCGTGGAGCCGCGCCAGCACCTCGACCTCCAGATCGGTCTCCTCGGCGTCCTGCTCGATCGCGTCGAGCAGCTCGTCCGCGAGCTGATAGCGCCCGCCGAAGAGGAGGCGCCCGGCGCCCGCGCACAGGCACACGCTGCGCGCCGTCCGCGCCGAGCGCCGCGGCTCCGTGGTCTGCGCGACGCGCAAGAGGCGCTCGACCTGGTCGTGGTTGCCGCGCTTCGAGGCGGCGAGGATCATCTGCGTGAGCGCAGAGAACCACGGCGCCGACCCGGGCGAGAGCCGCTCCAGCGCCTCCATCCCCCGCCGCTCCGCCAGCGCGAACTCGCCGCGCCAGAGGTGCGCCTCGGCCTGGCAGAGCCGCAGCGCCCCCGCCGTCGCCTTCGACGCGCCGCGCGCGATGCCGCGCTCCACCCGCTCGATCACCGCGCCGAGATCGCTGCCGAGCAGCGCCTGCTCGGCGGCGCGCAGGGTCGCCGTCGCCGCCCGCGCCGGCTCGCCGCCGCGCTCGAAGTGCTCGGCCAGCGCCATCGCGTCCGCCGCCCCCGTCCGCTCCAGCCACTCGCCGGCGAGCCGGTGGCCGAGGCGGCGATCGTGATCGGTCAGCATCCCGTACGCCGCCTCGCGCACGAGCGCGTGCCGGAACCGGTACTCGATCACCTCCGGCGCGCCCTCCACCGAGCGCCGGACGATGAGCTCCCGCGCCTCGAGCTCGGTCAGCAGCCGGTCGACCTCCGCGCGGCCCACCAGCGCGGCGACCCCGTTCCGCGAGAAGCTCTCGCCGAAGATCGCCCCGGCGCGCAGCACCCGCCGCGCGCCGACGTCCAGCGCGTCGAGCTCGGCCTGCACCATCGAGAGCACCGTCTCCGGCAGGTCCGCGCCCTTGCCCGCCGCCGCGGCGCGGATCTGCTCCTCGAGGTAGAAGGCGTTGCCGTCCGCGCGCTCGACGAGCGTCGCCACGAGCGCCGGGCTCTCGCGCTCGCCGAGCACCTGGCGCACGAGCCGCTCGCTCGACCGGCGCGAGATCCCCGCGAGGCGGAGCTTGTGCCCGCGCCGCTCGTCCCACAGCTTCGGGAAGAGCTCGTGCACCTCCGGGCGGCCGAGCGCCATCACCATGAACGGCCGGTCCTTCAGGTTCCGGAGCGCGGCGTCGACCATCGTGATCGTGGGCAGGTCGCCCCAGTGCAGGTCCTCGAGCACGAGCAGGACCGGGTGCACCGCGCACTCGGCGCGCAGGAAGTCCTCCCAGGCGAGGCGCAGCTGGTCGCCCATGAGCATCGGGTTCCGCCGCGCCGCCCGGAGCTGGACGTCGTCGTCCGGGAACGGCGCGCCGACCAGCTCGCCGAGGAACGTCGCCACGCGCGCCGCGTCGAGCGACGCGTGCCGCTCGACCCGCGCCCGCACCTTGCGCCGCCGCTCCTCGACGGCGTCGGTCTCGGAGAGGCCCATCGCCCGCCGGAGCGCGTGCGCGAGCAGGCCGAACGACGAGCCGGCGCTCATCGGGTCCACCTGCCCGAGCCACACCTCGACCGGCTCGCCGTCCTCCCGGATCGCGCGGACGAGCTCGTGGCGGAGCCGCGATTTGCCGATGCCCGCCGGCCCGGTGACGAGCACGACGCTCGGGGTCGACTCCTCGACGCACCGGGCGAGCTCGTCCCGGATGAGCGACAGCTCGCGCTCGCGCCCGACGCACGACGTGGCCTTGCCGAGCAGGAGCGGCACCTCGTCCGGCCCCTCGCGCGCGCCGTGGAGCCACTGGCCGGCCTCGTCCGTGGTGATCTCGAAGCGCGCCCCGAGCAGCCCCGCCGTCACCTCGTCGATGCGGATCGCCGCCGCGCGGGACGGGGCGCGGCGCTCGGGGAGCAGCTGGACGACGCGATCGATGAGGTCGCCGATCGGCATGCGCGAGGCGATCTCGGCCCTGCCCGTGACGACCGCGACCGGCGCGCCGCCGAGCAGCGCCTGCACGGCGAGCGCGCAGCGGGCCGCCCGGGCCGCGAGGTCGGTCGTCGCGCCGGCGCCGGAGAGCACGACGAGCGGCAGCCGCGCCTCGACGAGCTCGAGCTGGCCCCGGTAGCGCGCCGCCGTGGCCGAGAGCGCCTGCGCGCGCGCCTGCTCGTCGACCTCGGGGAGCGCCGCCTCGGCGGCGGCCGGGGCGCGGCCGTCGCGCGCGAGCACGAGGCACATCACCTTGCGCTCGCCGGTCGTGAGCTCCGGCGGGCGGATGGAGCTGGCCGGCGGGCGGACCGAGAGCGCCGCGGGATCCATGAGCGCGGCGAGCTCGGCGGCGACCGCGTTGCCGTCGCTCGGCCGCCCCTCGGGCGACTTCGACAGCATGCGCGTGACGAGCTCGTCGAGCGCCTCGGGCACGTCCTCGCGGAGCCACCGGAGCGACGGCGGCTCCTCGAGGAGCACCTTGACGAGCACCGCGAGCCCGCGCGCGCCGCGGAACGGGGCGCGCCCCGAGATGCACTTGTAGAGCACGCAGCCGAGCGCGAAGACGTCGGCGCGCGCGTCGACCTGGGCCTCGCCGCGGGCCTGCTCCGGCGCCATGTAGCCGGGGGTGCCGAGGATGGCGCCGGGCATGGTGAGCTGCTGATCGATGCCGGACATCCGGACCACGCCGAAGTCGATGAGCGTGATGCGGTCGATCGCGCCGCCGACGAGGAGCAGGTTGCTCGGCTTCAGATCGCGGTGGACGACGCCGAGCCGGTGCACGGACCCGAGGGTGGTCGCGACGCGCCGGGCGAGCTTGAGGCTCTCGTCCAGCGTGAACGCCTGCCGGGCGAGGCGCTGCGAGAGGGTCTCGCCGGTGAGCCACTCCATGGCGAGGTAGGGGTGGCCGAGGTCGGTGACGCCGTGGGCGATGTACCGCACCACCCCCGGCACCCGCAGCGTGGCGAGCGCCTGCGCCTCGCGCGAGAGGCGGCTCGAGTCCTGGGTGGCGGCGTTCTGGAGGACCTTGAGGGCGACCGTCTCGCCGGTCGTGAGGTCGTACGCGCGGAAGACGTGGCCCATGCCGCCGGCGCCCGCGAGCTCCACGATCTCGAACCGGCCGTCGATGACGTTTCCCGCTCGCATTGCCCCTGCCGCCGCTCCCCGCGGACCGTCCGTCCTGTGTGGGAGCTACGCGAAGTTCACGAGAATGGCCAGCGGTTCGGGGGTGGTGGCCAGTCGCCGGAGCCGCGCGCCGCGAGGCCCCGCCTCCTCGATGCAATCACCGCCGATTGCCGCGCTCCAGCGCGCATCGTCGCCAGAGAGCGCGGCCACGGGCAACTCTACGGCGTAACTCTACGGCGCAGCGACGCGCCCGCGCGCCCCCTGCCCTGGCGCCCGGCCGCGCCCCGCCCCGCCGCGCCCCGCCGCGCCCTGGTGCGACGGCACGCCCGGCCGGCGGCGCTCGCCTCCCCCCTCGCCCACACCACGATACTTTTTCGTCCAGGCGACCTCGAGCGCAGCGGCCGGGCGACGAGGCCGCGCGATGCGGCGTGGCAGGTGTAGGCGCGGCCTCCTTTTCACTCCGCGACGCGCGCGGCGCTTCCTCTGTCGCGCCCGCGTGATAAATGAGCTTGTCTGGGGACTGGGGGGAGGCGACCGGAACGCGCTGGACCCCCTTTGTCAAGCGAAGGAGGCCGCTCTTGTCAATCGTGCCCGGAACCGTACTGCTCCAGCGCTACCGCGTGGTGCGTCATCTCCGCCGCGAAGGCCTCGGTGAAGTGTTCAGCGCCGAGGACGCGAGCGCTGGCCGCCGCGTCGCGGTGAAGGTGCTCGGCGAGCCTCCGGTGCGGCTGGACCCGGGGGGCGTGCTCAGCGCGCCGGAGCGCATGCCCCTGGAGGAGGCCCAGGCGCGCTTCCGGCGCGAGGCGGCGGCGTGCCAGCGGCTGCGGGGCCCGCACACGCTGCCGTCGATCGACGGCGGCAAGGACCCGGAGCACGGCCCCCTCCTCGTCTTCGAGCTGCGGGAGGGCGAGCTCCTCAGCGACCGCCTCGCCCGGCTGGGGCCGATCCCGTTCGCCGCCCTACACCCGCTGGTCGAGCAGCTCTGGCTGGCGATCGCCGAGCTGCACGAGATTGGCATCATCCACCGCGACATCAGCTCCACGAACGTGCTCCTCGACCGGGGCCCGGACGGCGAGCGGCTGACGCTGCTCGATCTCGGCTCGTGCAAGCTCCCGCCCGCGTTCGACGACGAGGTGGTGAGCTTGCCGGGCCGGTGTCTCGGCGATTTCAGGTTCGCGCCGCCGGAGCAGCTCGTGAAGGGCAAGACGGTGGATCACCGGGCCGACCTCTATGCGGCCATGACGGTGGTCTTTCAGGCGCTCACGGGCGAGCTCCCCTACGCCGCGCGCAACCTGATGATGCTCGCCGACCTGAAGACGAGGACGCCGCCGCGCCGCCTCGGCAACCTCATGCCGCCGCCGGTCGACAAGCATGTCGAGGTGTTCGTGAACCGGGGTCTCGCCCACAGCCCAGACCGCCGCTTCGCCAACGTCGCCGAGGTGCTCGACGGCTGGCGGGGGCTGCGCCCCGCCAGCTGAACGTCGCGGCGGCATCCGCGCCGCGCCCCGCCGCTCCAGGCTGGACGACCCCGCAGGCGATCGCGCCGCGCTCCGCGGCAACGCCCTCTCCGAGCAGGAAGGCGGCCCGCGGCGCCGTGCGCCTCCTGCCTTCCCGCTCCCCTGACGAATTCTCCGCGCGCCCCTCCGCGCCTCACGGCACCGGCTGAGCCCGCTGCGCCGGTGGCGCGCCGATCGGACGGCGCCCCCCTGCGCGCCCGCGCTCCGCTGCGCCTTCATCGAGACCGGCAGCGCAGAGGTCCGTCGCCCTGCGGCCCGCGGCGGCGCGCTCACCGGGCCGCGCCGGCTCCGGCGGCGTCTCACGCGCTGCCGCGGCGTTCCCGTGCGGGAGCGCCCGCCATCGCTCCGTTCGACCAGCAGCCGCGGCTGACCATTACGATAGCGGCCCCGGTTTTCTCATCATCTCTTCGAATCTGCTCTTCGCCGCACAGGCCGGTTGCCTCGCCGCGGCCGCGGCGAGGCAACGGCCACGCGAACCGCGCTCGCCGCGGGTGCTTTGCGCGATCGAGCCGCTTTATCCCTCAGCACGTTACGATTCTGCGCCGTTCATCGTCTCGAGATCAGTCCGGGCCTTATCGCCTGAGGTCCTGACGGGGAATACGCCTCTTCGGACGAGAAACCGCATCTCGCAGGATTGCAGAGCGTGAGCACGCATGTTAATCCGGGGTTCGCTCGCTCGTCGCCGCGCCCGCTCGCGCGGCGCCAGGGCAACCGGATCGACGTGTGCAGCTCTCGTTACCGAACCGGGCGGCGCGGCCCAGCCTCGTCCAGCCCGGCGTGTCCGCCTGCCTGGCTGCGCCCGTGAGGCCGGAACCGGCCTCACGGGCGTCGCCGCGGTGTGTCTCGAGACCGGCCACTCCGGGCCGGCACGTCGTCTGGGATCTCTCAACCCTCGCCGCCACCACGTTATGACGACACCTACCTACCGCTATGTCTTCCTGGGACTCTCCATCACGTCTTCGTGGGGCAACGGCCACGCCACGACGTACAGAGCGCTCCTCCGGGCGCTCGCGGCGCGCGGCCACCACGTGCTCTTTCTGGAGCGGAACCTCTCCATCTACGATCAGCACCGCGACCTGCCCAACCCGCCTTACGGCGCGATCGAGCAGTACTCGAGCATTACCGAGCTCCGCGATCGATTCTCACGCGCGGTGCGCGAAGCCGATCTCGTGGTGGTCGGCTCCTTCGTCCCGGAAGGGGCGACCGTCGGGGCGTGGATCACGGAGGAGGCCCGCGGCAAGGCCGCGTTCTACGATCTCGACACACCGGTCACGCTGGGCCGGCTCGCGCACGGGGACCACGCGTACCTCACGCCGGCGCTGATCCCGCGGTACGACCTCTACCTGTCGGCGACGGGCGGCCCGACGCTGGAGCGGCTGGAGCGCAGCCACGGCGCGGTGCGCGCGCGGGCGCTCTACTGCGCGGCCGACACCGACGTGTATTACCCGCAGCCGACGCCGATGCGCTGGGATCTCGGCTACCTCGGCACGTACAGCGACGACCGGCAGGCGGCGGTCGAGCGGCTCCTGCTGGAGCCCGCGCGGCGGATGCGCCGCGGGCGCTTCGCGGTGGCGGGCGCGCAGTACCCGGCGTCGCTCGCGTGGCCCGAGAACGTCACCCGGACGGAGCACCTGCCGCCGGACGAGCACCGCATCTTCTACAACGCCCAGCGCTTCACGCTGAACCTGACCCGCCGGGCGATGGTCGAGTCCGGGTGGTCGCCGAGCGCGCGCCTGTTCGAGGCGGCCGCGTGCGGGACCCCGGTCCTGAGCGACACCTGGCCCGGGATCGAGACGTTCTTCCAGCCCGGCGAGGAGATCCTCCTCGTCCGCACGCCGGAGGACGTGCTCCGGAAACTCCGGGAGATGAAGGAGGACAAGCGCCTCACCGTGGGCCAGCGGGCACGGCAGCGCGTGTTCGCCGAGCACACGGCGATGCACCGGGCCGAGGCGCTCGAGCGCTACACCCGCGAGGCGCTCGAGGCGACGAGCCGGACGCGGGCGCGCCGCGACCGCGACGGGCAGCTCGCGGCGGCGCACGCCGAGACGCAGAGCTGACCTGAGGCCGGCGCGGGTGCCCGCGCTCGGCGCTGGCGGCCGCGCTCGCGCCCGTGCCCTTGCCGCTCGGGGCGGCGCGCAGTACGCCACGGAGGTGCGCTCCACCCCGCTTCACCCCGTCGCTCGCCTGCCCGAGGAGTGGTCGGCCTCGCTGGCCGCCCGCGGAGAGCGGTCGTTCACGGCGAAGCAGGTCTTCCACTGGATCCACCGCCGCGGCGTCCTCGATCCGGCGGCGATGACGAACCTCCCGGCGCGGCTGCGCGAGCACCTCGCCGCGGAGGGGCTCGGCGAGGTGCTGACGCCCGAGCGGGTCCACCGCTCCGAGGACGGCACGCGCAAGCTGCTCCTGCGCCTGCGCGACGGCGCGACGATCGAGACGGTCCTGCTCCCGTCGGTGTCGGGGCCCGGCTCGCAGACGCAGCTCGACGCCGACGCGGCGGCGGCGGCCGACGACGACGAGGACGACGACGCGGAGGCGGAGGCCGGCGCGGCGCCGCGCGTCCGCGTCACCCAGTGCATCTCCACGCAGGTCGGCTGCGCGATGGGATGCGGGTTCTGCGCGAGCGGCGTGGCGGGGCTCAAGCGCCACCTCGGCGCCGAGGAGATCGCGGGCCAGGTGCTGCTCGGGCGCGCGATGCTCGAGGAGGGCGAGGACCTCCGCAACGTCGTCTACATGGGCATGGGCGAGCCGCTCCACAACTACGAGAACACCGCGCGCTCGCTGCGCCTGCTCACGCACCCGGAGGGGATCAACCTCTCGACGCGGCGGGTCACGGTGTCGACGTCGGGCCTGGTCCCGGAGATCGCGCGGCTCGGCGCGGAGTTCGGCGGGCAGATCGCGCTGGCGATCTCGCTGCACGCCGCGGACGACGAGACCCGCTCGGCGCTGATGCCCATCAACCGCAAGTACCCGCTCGACGAGCTGCTCGCGGCGCTGCGCGCCTACCCGCTGCCGCGGCGCCGGCGCATCACCATCGAGTACACGCTCGTCGCCGGGCAGAACGACGACCCGGCCGAGGCGCGCCGGCTGGCGAAGCTCCTGCGCGGGCTCCCGGTGAAGATCAACCTCATCCCGATGAACCCGATCGAGGCCTCCTCGCTGGGCCCGCCGGCCCAGGAGCGCGTGGCCGCGTTCCAGGAGGTGCTCACCCAGGCGGGGTACTCGTGCTTCGTGCGCCGCCGGCGCGGCGACGACGTCTCGGCGGCCTGCGGCCAGCTCGTGCTGCTCGGGGCCAAGCCGAAGGTGCGGCGCGCGCTCGGCTGAGGGCGCTCGCCAGGCGCCGCCGTACGACGCCGTCGGGCGCCGCACCGGGGGAGCATCGCCCGCCGCGAGCGCCTTGACGCCCCGCCGCGCGGGGGCGTAGCTGTCGGCCGTGTTGAAGAAGATCCTCGTCGCCAACCGTGGAGAGATCGCCTGCCGCGTCCTCCGGACCTGCAAACGGCTCGGGATCGCGACGGTCGCCGTGTACTCGGACGCGGACGCGGGCGCGCCGCACGTCGCCATGGCCGACGAGGCGGTGCGCATCGGGCCGCCGCCGGTCAAGGACAGCTACCTGGTCGTCCACGCGATCGTCGAGGCGGCCCGCGCGACGGGCGCCGACGGCATCCACCCCGGCTACGGGCTGCTCAGCGAGAACGAGGCGTTCGCCGCGGCGGTCCTCGACGCCGGCGTCACGTTCATCGGCCCGCCGCCCGCGGTGCTCCACGTCTTCGGCGACAAGATCCTCGCGCGCGAGCAGGCGCGCGGCGCCGACGTGTTCCCGCCGCCGGGCACGGGCGGCCCGGTCGACCCGGCCGATCTCGAGTCCGCCCAGCGCGCCGCCGAGAGCATCGGCTTCCCGCTGCTGGTCAAGGCCGCGGGCGGCGGCGGCGGCATCGGCATGCAGATCGTCGCCGAGCCGGGCAAGCTCGCCCGCGCCCTCACCGCGTGCTCGGATCGCGGCCGCTCCGCGTTCGGCGACCCGCGCGTGTACATGGAGCGGTACATCGAGCGCCCGCGCCACATCGAGGTGCAGGTGCTCTGCGATGGGAAGGGCGGCGCGGTCGCGCTCGGCGAGCGCGAGTGCAGCGCGCAGCGCCGGCACCAGAAGATCGTCGAGGAGACGCCGTCGCCCGCCGCCTTCTTCGAGGGGGAGGCGGGCGACGCCCGGCGGCGGTCGCTCCACGAGAGCGCCCTCCGGGTCGTGACCAGCGCCGGCTACGTCGGCGCCGGCACCGTCGAGTTCGTCGCGGCGGAGAGCGGCGAGCTCTACTTCCTCGAGGTCAACGCGCGGCTCCAGGTCGAGCACTGCGTCACCGAGATGTGCACCGGGCTCGACCTCGTCGAGCACCAGATCCGCATCGCCTCGGGCGAGCCGCTCGCGCCGGAGGTCCGGGACCACGCGTACCGCGGCCACGCGATCGAGGCGCGGCTCTACGCCGAGGATCCGGCGAAGAAGTTCGCGCCCCAGCCCGGCCGCATCGCCGCGCTCCGCTGGCCGGCCGCGGGCGACGACCTGCGGATCGAGACCGGCGTCGCCGAGGGGCTCGAGGTGACGCCGTTCTACGATCCGCTGCTCGCCAAGATCGTCGCCCACGGGCCGACGCGCGGCGACGCGATCGCCCGCCTCGACCGGGCGCTCGCCGAGACGACGATCGAGCTCGCCGGCCCGTCGGGCCCCGCCGCGACGAACCTCGCGTTCCTCCGCCAGATCCTGGCGGACGCCGACTTCCGCGGCGGGCAGTACGACACGCGCTTCGCCGAGGCGCTCGCCGCCGGCAAGAAGGCCGGATAGCGCCGGCCCGGGCGGACCAGGCGCGCGCGGTGGGAGGGGGCGGGCAGGCGAGGCGCCGCGCGCCGAATCGCGCGCGCCTGGTGCACACCTCGGCCGGCTTGAATTAAAGATGATGTCGTGAGCCACGACTTCGTCCTCGAGCCCGCCGAGCGCTGGCTTGCCCACGACCCCGATCCGGAGACCCAGAGCGAGCTGCGCCAGCTCATCGCCGCGGCCAGGGCGGGCGAGGAAGGCGTCCGCGCCGAGCTCGCCGAGCGCTTCGCCGGCCCCCTGGAGTTCGGCACCGCCGGCATCCGGGGCGTCCTCGGCGCCGGCGAGAGCCGGATGAACCGCGCCGTCATCCTGCGGACGACCGCCGGGCTCGCCCGGTATCTCCTCGCCACGCTCGGCGACAAGGCGCGGAGCGCCGGCGTGGTCGTCGGCTACGACGCCCGCCGGAGGAGCCGCGAGTTCGCCGAGGACACCGCCTGCGCCCTCGCCGCCGCGGGCATCCCGAGCCACCTCTCGCCCGTCCCCTGCCCCACCCCGATCGCCGCGTTCGCGGTCGGCCACCTCGGCGCGGCCGCCGGCGTGATGGTGACCGCGAGCCACAACCCGCCCGAGTACAACGGTTACAAGGTCTACTGGGACAACGCCGCACAGATCATCCCACCGCACGACACCGGCATCGCGACGGCGATCGACGCCGCGCCGCCGGCGGATCAGGTCCCGCGCATGCCCCTCGACGAGGCGCGGCAGAAGGGCCTCGTGCGCGACTTCCCCGAGGAGCTCGAGGAGCGCTACCTCCGCGCGATCCTCGGCGCCTCGGCGCGGGGCGACGGCGAGCGCGGCCTGCGCATCGTCTACACGCCGCTGCACGGGGTGGGCGACCGCCTCGTGCGCGAGGCGCTCGAGCGGGCGGGCTTCACGCGCGTGACGAGCGTGCCCGAGCAGGCCGAGCCGGACGGCGCGTTCCCCACGGTCGCGTTCCCGAACCCCGAGGAGAAGGGCGCCATGGACCTGGCGTTCGCCCTCGCGAGGCGGGAGGGCGCCGATCTCGTCCTCGCCAACGATCCGGACGTCGACCGGCTCGCCGTGGCGGTGCGGCGCCCGGACGGCGAGCTCGTGCAGCTGACGGGCAACCAGGTCGGCGTGCTGCTCGGCCATTACCTGCTCACCGAGGGGGGCGCCGGGGGCGCCGGCGCCGGCGCCGCGAGCGCGCGCCGCCTCGTGCTCGCCTCGTGCGTCTCGACCCCGCTGCTCGGCGTGATCGCCGCGTCGCTCGGGGTGCACTACGAGGAGACGCTGACCGGGTTCAAGTGGATCGCCAACCGGGCGATGGACATCGAGCGCTCGACCGGCGCCCGCTTCGTGTTCGGCTTCGAGGAGGCGCTCGGCTACACGATCGGCTCGACGGTGCGCGACAAGGACGGCATCAGCGCCGCGGTGGCGCTCGCCGAGCTCGCGGCGGCGCGCAAGGCCGAGGGCAGGACGCTGCTCGACGAGCTCGAGGCGATCCACCGCAAGCACGGCCTCTACGTGAGCGGGCAGCGCTCCTACACGCTGCGCGGCGTCGATGGGGTCGAGAAGATCGCCGCGATCATGGCCGCGCTCCGGAAGAGCCCGCCGGCCGAGATCGGCGGCGTCCCCGTGGCGGCGTGGCGCGATTTCGAGGCGCGCACGCGCACCTCGAGCGACGGCCAGACCGAGCCGCTCGTCCTGCCGCCGAGCAACGTGCTCGTGTACGAGCTCGACGGCGGCAGCCGGATCATCGCGCGCCCGAGCGGCACCGAGCCGAAGATCAAGTTCTACTTCGACGTGCGCGAGGAGGTCGCCGCCGGCGAGCCGCTGGCGGACGCCGAGGCCCGCGCCGCGGCGCGGCTCGACGCGCTGGCGAGGGCGTTCTCGGCCCTCGCCGGCGTCGGCTGACGGGAACCGTCAGCCGCCTGGGTTGCGGACTGACGGGAACCGTCAGCCGCCTGGGTTTGCGGACTGACGGGAACCGTCAGCCGCCTGGGTTTGCGGACTGACGGGAACCGTCAGCCGCCTGGGTTTGCGGACGGACGGCCCCCGTCAGCCGCCGGGGCTGCGGAAGGCGGCGCGGCCGACGAAGAACGGGCCCATCTGGCTGATGAACTCCGAGGTCTGCCGGGTCTTCCGCATCGCCTGCACGATGTGCGAGAGCGGGTGGAGCTCCTTGCCGACGAGCCCGATCACGAACTCGTTGTCGCGGGCGTCGAGGCCGTGGCACGCGAGGCGGATGTCGTGCGCGAGGTCCTGCGCGCCGTAGGCGCGGCCGATGGTGCCGTGCTCGCGCAGGATGCTCCCCTGCTCGCGCCCGTCGAGCTTGGCGAAGGTGCCGCTGCGGCGCAGCGGGTACCACACCGCCCACGGCCAGGCGGGGTTGAGGACGGTCTCGGACGGGCGCCGGAGCAGCCAGTAGTCGAGGTCCTGCTCGTAGCCGGTCGAATACGTGCGCCCGAGCATCGTGAAATCGGGGCGGAGCTCCAGCGCGCGGAGCTCGCCGCGGTTGAGCGCCGGCCGGACGGTCTGGACGAAGACGGCCGGGTCCTCGGCCCACGTGAGCACCGCGATCCCGCGCGGATCGCTGAGGTCCTCGTAGACGACCGCGCCCACGCGCTGGGAGGACAGCGCCTGGCCGACCGCGGCGGTCAGCTCCGCCGGATCGGCGGCGCTGGGGCAGCGAAACACGAGCAGCTGCATGAACAGGCGGCGGTCGATGACCTGGGGCCGGCCGTCGCGCGGCGCCCCCCGCTCGGCGACGTCGATGTGCGGCAGCTCGGGCTCCGCGTGGCCGGCGGCGGGCCGGCCTGTCGTGGATTCGCTCATGCGCGTAGGGGTACCGAGGTTCGCGGAGGACGGCAACTGCGAGGCGCATCACCTCGGCCGCGGCGCGCGGGGGCCTCCGCGGCGGGCCGCCCGCCGCCCGGCCCGCGCCGCCGTCGCGCCTCCGCCACGCCGCCGTCGCTCGTCCCCGGGTGGCGGCCCGCTCGTCCGGGCGCGCTTCGCAGCGCCGCGGCGCCCGCCGGAGGGCGCGCCGGCGCCCGCCGCCGCACGAAGTCGCGTAATGCGCGTTACACCTCTATTCGCCTACGGATCCCGACGGGGCCTCCCTGAGGTATGGCGTGTCGGGTCAAAAGGAGAGCTGGACAACGGCGTGATCTTGCCCTCCGCCGCGGCGGCCCGTGTCGCGCGCCTGCTCCCGCGTAATCATCTCTTGCCATCGAGCCCGACTCACGCTCCCCTGCAATGAACAACCACGACTCCTGGAGTTGCCCCGACGATGTGCTCCCGGGAAGAGCTTCCCGCCCGAGAATGCACGCGCCGCGCCCGCGATGGGGCTCGGCGTCGCCGGGGCTTCCCGCCGTAGGTTCGCCGCGATGAAGACGTACGATACGAAGAGCAAATCCTCGATCCCCCCCGGCAAATGCAAAGGGACGTTGCTGGTCAACCTCCGGTCGTTCGTCACGACGAACCGCGACGCGGGGGCCTGGGAGCGGCTGGTGACCTCGCTGCCCAAGTCAGACCGGGACGTACTGAATCAGCCGCTGCTGGCGAGCAGCTGGTACCCGATCGGCGTCTGGAACCGGGCCCTGCGAACGCACGTGCGGACAGCGAACGACCAGGCCGCCGAGATCAAGCGGTTTGCCCGCTACGTCGCGGACCGCGACCTCAATACGGTGTTGAAGTTCGCGCTCTCGATCGCGATGCCCGACACGATCGTCGCCCGCACTGGAATGTTCTGGTCGCGCTACTTCGACGCCGGCAAGGTCTTCCCGCGGATGGTGAAGCCGCGGGAGTGGGTGCTGACCATCACGGGCCCCACCGGGGACGACGAGGGGCCCTCGGCGATGAACTGCGGAGACGGCGTCTGCGGCTGGGTCGAGCAGGCGCTGCTCTTGTGCGGCGCGTCCACCCCGAAGGTGACGCACCAGCGGTGCCGGTTCCGAGGGGCGACCGAGTGCCTCTCCGAGGTGATCTGGTGAACGACCTGCGGGGGCTCGGCCCTCGCTTCGAGCCTCGTCCTGCCGGCGCCCTCGTTTGCCTATTGACTTCCTCCTCCGCCCCGATCCAGACTGGTGCAGGCGGGACACATATGTACACGAAGCCTCTCATGGTGAGGTCATCGTGCTGGCTCGTTCGTCCAGTGAGCCTGAGCGTCAGCATCGTGCCCGCGCCGCGACTTGTCTCCTGACGGCCGCTGGCCGGTCAGCCTGCGGGGATGTGGTGGGGTGGAGACCGGCGGGCAGTCACGAGGGAGATTGACCCAGCAACCCTCCAGGTAATTTCATGCTCTCACCTCGCTCGCAGCGGCACAAGGAAGTCAAGGACAGCCTCAAGGCGACGCCGCATCCGGTCTGGGTCGAGGACATGCTCGAGTCCCTGGCCGATCAGTGGAAGGCGGCGGTGTACACGCCGCCGATTGCGCGGACGTTGACGGAGCCTGTCGACCACGAGACCTGGAGCGTGTTGATCCGGGAGTTCTTCTGTGTGGTCGAGGCGTTCCCGAAGTACATGGGGCTCAGCCTGGCCAAGACGACCTACGGCCAGACGCCGCGCGATTTCCTGGTGCGCGACTGGCTCATCGGCAACATCCGGGTCGAGGCGCTGCACGTGCGCTGGTACCTCGACTGGGCGGCGGGGCACGGCATCAGCGCCTCGGACATCACGAGCCACCGTCCGACGCCGGAGGTCGCGTCGCTCTTCGAGTGGCTCTGGTCGGTGTCCTACCGCGGCTCGCTCGCGGAGGCGGTCGGCGCGGTCAACTATGCGATCGAGGGGATCACGGGCGAGTGGTCGCGCGTGGTGTTGCCGGCCTTCACGAAGCTCTACGGCGAGGGGAGCAAGTCGCTGACGTGGCTCGCTGCGCATGCGAACTACGACGACGCGCACCCGCGCGAGGCGCTTGAGATCGTGAAGCTCGCGACGACGTCGGCCGAGGAGATCCGCCGGGTGCATTCGAGCATCGCGCGCTCGCTCGAGCTGTTCGAGCGCGCGCTCAAGTCCTGCAGCGTCCCGCTCCGCGGCGGCAGCTGACGCCGCCCCCTCCCCCGCCCCCCACCGCCCTCGCGGCAGGCGCCCCATCACCGCGCCCGCCCTCGCGGCAGGCGCCCCATCACCGCGCCCGCCCTCGCGGCAGGCGCCCCATCACCGCGCCCGCCCCCATCACCGCGCCCGCCCCATCACCGCGCCCGCCCTCGCGGCAGGCGCCCCATCACCGCGCCCGCCCCCATCACCGCGCCCGCCCCCCATCACCGCGCCCGCCTCGCCAGCGCCCTGCACCGGCGCCCGACCTGCGGTGACAGGGATAAGAATTCTCCTGACAACCCATCAGGAAACAAGGTATTCGCCGACGCATCCAGCCGTGTAACGGCCACAGAAACCGTTGAAATCCCTGGTTCGCGGCGCTCCGCGCCTCAGCAGAAACCGCTCGGCTCACCCCGAGAAACGTCCCAGACGCCGAAAGCCTCAAGCGATCTTCTTCACCCTTCTTCTCGCGTCTTTACACTCGCCCGCCGCTGGAGCGCCCTCCCCCGCGCCCCGCACGCCCCCCGCCGTCTCCCCTCCCCTCCCCCCGGCTCCTTGGCCCCCAGAGCGGCGGTCACCCGCACAGGAGACGGGCCCAGATCGGCGTTTTCGGCGCACAGGCGTACTCCTGTACGCCGAGCACCGAAAACGCCGAGATGGGCCCGTATCCGCAGCGGGTGACCGCCGCTCTAGCGGCCGTAGACGGCTTTGCGGACCTTCTTCTTGAGGTCGTCGAGCACGAAGGGCTTCGTGATGTAGTGGCGCGCGCCGGCCTGGATGCCGGCGATGACGTCCATCGGATCCGACTTGGCCGTCAGGAAGATGACCGGCACCCGGCGCATCGAATCGTTCTCGCGGAGCCGCTTCGTCATGCTCACCCCGTCGAGCTTCGGCATCATGATGTCGACGATCACCAGATCCGGCAGCGGCTCCTGCTGGGCCAGCGCGAGACCGTCGACCCCGTTCGTCGCGATCACGGTGTCGAACTCGTCGCTGAGGAACCGGGCGATCATCGTCGCCGTGTCCTCCTCGTCCTCCACCACCAAGACTCTCTTTTTCGTCGAGGGCACCATTGGCGCCGGGAAAGATAGCGCGAAGCGGACGACGGGGGCCGTGTGCCGGGATTTTTTCGAGGAGATTCAACGCTGAGCGATTTTCTTCATCGTCAGCGCAACCCCCGCGGCGCGCGGCGACGCGGGCGCGCGCCGCCGCACCGCCCGGCCCGGAGCTGGGCAGTCCCGGGCGCACCGCGCGGCGCCGCGAGCGCCGCCGGCGCCGGCAGCGCTCTCATCGAGCCCGCCGCGAAGCGACCCGGGTCAGGCCGCGCCGGCCGCGGCGCGCTCGAGGAGCGACGAGAGGCGGTCGAGCGGCATCGGCTCCACGAACGTGCTGCCGATGTCGCGCATCAGCACCGTCCGGACCGACGAGCCGCGGCGCTTCTTGTCGAGCGACAGGAAGCGCAGGGCGGCGGAGACCGGCTCGTCCTCGAGCCGCGTGGGCAGCCCGAGCCGGGCGAGCAGGCGGACCACCCGGTCGGCCGCCGCGCGGTCGGTCACGCCGAGCGAGCAGCCTACGCGGAGCATCGCCACCATGCCGAGCGACACCGCCTCGCCATGCGCCAGCCGGACGAACCCGCCCTCCGCCTCGAGCGCGTGCCCGAGCGTGTGGCCGAAGTTCAGGAGGGCGCGGTCGCCCGACTCGCGCTCGTCGCGGGCGACGATGGCTGCCTTCACCGCGATCGAGCGGCGGATGAGCTCGGCGAGCAGGCCGGGGTCGCGCGCGAGGACGCGGTCGGCCTCGCGCTCGAGCAGCGCGTGCAGCTCCGGATCGGCGATGCAGGCCGACTTCACCACCTCGGCGAGCCCGCTCCGGAAGGCGCGGTCGGTCTCGGTCGCGAGCGCCGCCGGGCTCGCGACGACCGCGGACGGCTGGTGGAAGGTGCCGACGGCGTTCTTCGCGGGGCCGAGGTCGACCCCGGTCTTGCCGCCGACCGAGGCGTCGACCATCGAGAGGAGCGTGGTCGGCGCCGCGACCCAGCGGACGCCGCGCAGGAGCGTGGACGCGGTGAAGCCGCCGATGTCGGTCACCACGCCCCCGCCGTGCGCGAGCACCACCGCGTCGCGATCGGCGCCCGCGTCGAGCATCGCGGTGAGCGCCGCCTCGACGGCCGCGAGCCGCTTGTGCTCCTCGCCGGGCGTGAGCACGGTGACCGCCGCGGCCGGCTTCGCGTGCGCCGCGAGCGCGTCGAGCAGCGGCGCGCCCCAGAGGCGGCTCACGTTCTCGTCCGTGACGACGAAGACCGACGACGGCGAGAGCGCGGCGACGGCGTCGGCCGCGGACGCCGCCCCGTCGGCGGCGATGCGCACCGCGTAGCTCTTGTCGCCGAGCGGCACGAAGAGCGGGCGATCCTCGTAGGCGCGGAGGACGCGCGCGGCGACGTCCTCCGGGGAGACGCCGTCCGTCACGACGCGCGCGTGGGCCTCGGCGTAGACGGAGGCGCGCGCGGCGAGGAGCTCGCGGATGCGCGCCTCCCGATCCGGCGCGCCGTCGAGCAGCGGGCGGCCGCCGCTCGGCGTGCGCGCGGCGATCGTGCGCGGGGTCGCGCTGAGCGCGACGACGCAGCCGCGCTCGAGCGCCTCGAGGCGGAGCG
The DNA here is from genome assembly GCF_051526825.1 of Sorangium sp. So ce185. Taxonomy (NCBI): domain Bacteria; kingdom Pseudomonadati; phylum Myxococcota; order Polyangiales; family Polyangiaceae; genus Sorangium; species Sorangium sp. So ce185. Next base: position 7,875,267 of record NZ_CP150316.1, read on the forward strand.
CGGCATCGACCAGCGCGCCGCCGCCGAGGGCGATGACGCGCGGGCCGCGCGTGGCGAGGAGCCGGCGCAGGGTCGCCGCCTCGATCGCGCGGAAGCCGGCCTCCCCGCGGGTGGCGAAGAGCGACGGGACGCCCTCGCCGGCCTCGGCCGCGATGGCGTCGTCGAGGTCGATGAACGGGAGGCCCGCGCGCGCGGCGACGATGCGGCCCACGGTGGACTTGCCCGTCCCCATGAAGCCGGTGAGCAGGAGCGGAGGAGCGTCGGGGGGGAGTGCCATGGCGTTCAGTACGAGCGGACCTGCTGGAGGTAGGTGTCGACGTTGCGCGAGAGCTCGGTGAGGCTGTCGCTGCCGAACTTCTCGAGCAGGGCGGCGGCGAGCGTGATCGCCACCATCGCCTCGCCGACGACCGAGGCGGCCGCGACGGCGCAGACGTCGCTCCGCTCGAAGGCGGCGTCGAACTGCTCCTTGGTGCGCACGTCGACCGAGGGGAGCGCGCGCTTCAGCGTGGCGATCGGCTTCATGGCGGCGCGGCAGATGAGCGGCATGCCGTTCGTGATGCCGCCCTCGAGGCCGCCCGCGCGGTTCGACGGGCGGGTGAACGCGTGCGCCCCCTGGTCGTACGCGATCGGGTCGTGCACCTCGGAGCCCGAGATGCGCGCGGCCTCGAAGCCGATGCCGATCTCGACGCCCTTGATCGCCTGGATGCTCATCAGCGCCTGCGCGAGCCGGCCGTCGAGCTTGCGGTCCCACTGCACGTGGCTGCCGAGCCCGGGCGGCAGGCCGGTGGCGATCACCTCGAAGACGCCGCCGAGCGTGTCGCCGCGGTGCGCGGCCTCGCGGATGGCGTCGCGCATCGCCTGCGCCGCCTCGGCGTCGACGCACGCGAGGTCCGAGGCGCGGGCGCGCTCGCGGAGCTCGGCGAGCGGGAGATCGCCCGCGCCCGAGGCCGCGGAGATCGTCGACCGCACGGCGCCGATCGAGAGGACGTGGGCGAACACCTCGACGCCGACCGACCGGAGGAGCTTGCGGCAGACGCCGCCCACCGCGACCCGCGCCGCGGTCTCGCGCGCGCTCGCCCGCTCGAGCACGTCCCGCAGATCCTTCCGGGCGTACTTCAGGCCGCCGGCGAGGTCCGCGTGGCCCGGCCGCGGGCGGGTCAGCGCCTCGGGCGGCTCGGGGAACGGCTCCGGGCCCATCCGCCCCGCCCAGCTCGCGTGATCGCGGTTCTCGATCACCATGGCGATGGGGCCGCCGAGCGTCTCGCCGCCGCGCACGCCGGCGACGAGGCGGACGCGATCGGTCTCGATCTTCATCCGCCCGCCGCGCCCGTAGCCGCGCTGCCGCCGCGCCAGATCCTCGTCGATGTCCTCCGCGAGGAGCGGCATGCCCGCCGGAATACCCTCGACGGTCGCCACGAGCTCCGGCCCGTGCGACTCGCCGGCCGAAAGCCACCTGAGCTGCGTCATCGTGTGGAAAACCTCCTCTGCGCCCGGAACCCCGGGCCAAGCTTGCTGCGTATTACAGGTCGATCTGCTCCACGTCGACGCCCTGGGTGGCGGAACGCCCCGCGCCGCCCTTTTCTGCTCCGGGGGGAGCAGCGGAGAGGGTCGCGGGGACGGCAGCGGGGGCGGCCGGAGGCCGGCCGGCGCCGTCCGCGACGACCGGCTCGCCCAGGAACCGGGTCGCCACCGCGGCGAAGCTCTTCGGCAGATCGGTGACGAGCAGCCCGAGGCCGCCCGGCGCGGTCCGGGACGTCGCGAGCCCCCGCTCGACGAGGAACGACGCCACGTCCTCCGCCGTCGCGGACGCGCTGTCCACGATCGGGAGGGGGCCGCCGGCCAGCGACGCCGCCTCGGCCTCGATCGCCGCGCGGAGGAGCGGGAAGTGCGTGCACCCGAGCACGACCGAGCGGGCGCCCGCGCCGATGAGCGGCTCCAGGTAGCGCCGCGCGACGAGCCGCGGGACCTCGCCCTCGACCCAGCCCTCCTCCGCCAGCGAGACGAGCAGCGGGGCAGCCTGGCCGGCGACCTCGGTGCGGGTGCTGAGCGACGCCACGGCGCGGGGGTAGGCGCCCGACGCGATCGTCCCGGCCGTCCCGAGCACGCCGATCGTGGCGCCGCGCGAGGCGGCGACCGCGGCGCGCGCGCCGGGCAGGATGACCCCGAGGACGGGCAGATCGAGCTCGACCCGGAGCATGTCGATCGCGACGGCGCTCACGGTGTTGCACGCGACGACGATCGCCTTGACGCCGCGCGCGATGAGCACGCGCGCGCAGCCGAGCGCGTAGCGGACCACCGTCTCGGGGGACCGGGTGCCGTACGGGACGCGCGCCGTGTCGCCGAGGTAGACGATGTCCTCCGCGGGGCACCGCTCGCGGAGCGCGCGCACGACCGTGAGGCCGCCGAGGCCCGAGTCGAACACGCCGAGCGGCGCGTCGCGGTGGGACGTCACGGCTCCTCGATGCGGAAGAGGTGCACCGGCTCGCGGAGGAACTCCTCGCGCGCGACGGCGTCGAGCGCGCTCCGCACCAGCCCCTCCTGCGCGTCGTGCGTGATGAGCACCACGTCGACCGCGGGCTCGCGCGCCGCCGCGCCCGAGCTCCGCTTGGTCGGCCCCTGCTGCACGATCTGCTCGATGCTGACGCCGGCGTCGCCGAGCGCGCCCGCGATCCGCCCCATGACGCCCGGGCGGTCCTCGACCGCGAAGCGCAGGTAATACCGCGAGACGATCTCGCTGAGCGGGCGGACCCGGCGGGGCTTGATCGACATGCCGCGGCCCTGCATGCCGGCGACGCCCGAGGCGATCGAGCGCGCGACGTCGAGGACGTCGGAGACGACGCTGACCGCGGTCGGCAGATCGCCGGCGCCGCGGCCGTAGACGAGCGACGGGCCGACGGCGCGCCCCTCGAGGAGCACGGCGTTGAGCACGCCGGAGACGTTGGCGAGCACGCTCTGCTTCGGGATCAGCGTCGGGTGCACGCGCAGCTCGATGGCGTCGCCGAGGTCGCGGCCGATCGCGAGGTGCTTGATCGTGTAGCCGAACCGATCGGCGTAGAGGTGGTCGGCCTCCTCGATGGTGCGGATCCCGGACGTGTGCACCTGGGCGGCGTCGACCTGCGCCCCGAAGGCGAGCATCGCCAGCACGATCAGCTTGTGCGCGGCGTCGTGGCCGTCGACGTCGAGCGACGGATCGGGCTTCTCGGCGTAGCCGAGGTCCTGCGCCTCGCGCAGCGCGGCGTCGAACGACGCGCCTGTGTCGCGCATGCGCGTGAGGATGTAGTTGCAGGTGCCGTTCACGATCGCGGTGACGCGCTCGACCCAGTCGCTCGCGAACGCGTCCCGGAGCGTGCGGATGATCGGGATGCCGCCGCCGACCGCGCCCTCGAACGCGAGGTCGACCTGGCGCGCCGCGGCCCGCGCGAGGAGCGCGGGGCCGTGGGCGGCGAGCAGGAGCTTGTTCGCGGTGACCACGCCCTTGCCGCGATCGATGGCGCGCTCGATGAGCTCGCGCGCGGGCGTCTCGCCGCCCATCACCTCGACGACGAGGTCGATCGAGGGGTCGTCGACCACCTCCGCGGGGTTCGTGGAGAGCAAGCCGCGATCCAGGGCCGAGACGCGCTCCTTCTCGAGGTCGCGCACGACCACGCGCTTCACCACGAGGGGCACGCCAGCGCGCTCCGCCAGGTAGCCGGAGTTCTCGGCGAGGAGGCGGAGGACGCCGCCGCCGACCGTCCCGCAGCCGAGGAGGCCGATCTGGATCGGCGCGCCGCCGCGCAGGCGCCTGCGATCGCTGGCGGCGTGGGGTTCAGGGTTCAAGTTCAAGGGCGAGCCGCCTTCCGTCTTCATGCGCGCGGAGCTTAGCGCTTCTCGCGCCGAGAGGTGACGCCTATGCTGCGAGGGCCATGGCGGAAACGATCAAGGGCGTTCTTGGCGACGAGTTCAGGTTCCACGTGGGCGAGGACGGGGGCGCCGTGGAGCGGGGGCCGCTGCTCCCGCTGCGCGTGCTCGTGGTCGCCGATCTCACCCCGCGCGATCCGCACAACGCCGGGGCGAGCCCGCCCGCGGGCGCGGCCCGCGTCGACGCGGGCCGGTTCGACAACCTCTTCGCGGCGCTCCGGCCGCGGATCGCGATCGAGGTGCCGAGCGTGCTCGCGGGCGGCCGGCCGGCGCGCGTCGACCTGTCGCCCACCGGCCTGAAGAGCTTCCGGCCCGACGCGCTCTGCGCCGAGGTGCCGCTCCTGCGCTCGCTCCTCGACGGCCGGCGCGTGCTCGATCGGCTGCGCGACGGCTCGGCCACGCTCGAGCAGGCGCGCGCCGAGCTCGATCGGCTCTGGGGCGGCTCCCCGCTCGTGCGCGACATCCTCGGCCTGCTCCCGGCCGCGGGCGCGGGCGCGCCGCCGGGCCGCCCCGCGGCGCCCGCGGTGGAGCGGCCCGCGGCGCCCGCGCCGGCCTCCGACGTGGACGCGCTGCTCTCGATGGTCGACCTCGGCGGCGGCGGCGGGGACGCCGGCGCGGCGCCCGCGGCGCCGGGCGGCCCCGACCCGAGGCCCGCGGAGGGGGGGCGGTTCGCGGAGCTCATCGCGACCGTGGCGGCGAGCGCCCGCCCGCGCGCGGGGCAGCCCGCGCGCCCCGCCGAGGCGATCGCGCAGCTCGAGCGCGCGATCGGCGCGCAGCTCGGCGCGATCGTGCAGCACCCGGAGGTGCGGCGCCTCGAGGAGGCGTGGCGGGGGCTGAGCCTGCTCGTGGACCGCGTGAAGGCGGCGGAGGGCGTCCGGGTCGAGGTCGTCAGCGCGCGGCCGGACGAGGCGGCCAGCGCGCTCGCGCGGGTGCTCGCGCAGACGGCGAGCACCGAGCCGCCGGCGTCGGTCGCGATCGTGGACGTCGCGATCGACGGCAGCGCCGCCGCGCTCGCGCGCCTCGAGGAGATCGCGCGCGTCGCCGAGGCGCACGCGCTCCCCGCCGTGGTGAACGGCGACCCGCGGCTGCTCGGGGTCGAGGGCCTCGGCGGCGTCGAGCGGCTCGACAACAAGGCCGCGCTGTTCGGCGCGCCGCACCGGGCGCCGTGGCGCGCGGCGGCGGCGCGGCCGTGCATGCGGTGGGTCGCGATCGCCATGAACCGCGTGCTCGGCCGCATGCCCTACGACAAGTCGACCTCGCGCATCCGGGAGGCGGCGATCGTCGAGCAGCCGGGCGACGAGGGCGGCCGCGTCTGGATCTCGCCGGCGTACGCCGTCGGCGCGCTGATCGCGGCGAGCTTCCGCGAGACGGCGTGGCCGTGCCGCATCGCGGGCGCGAAGGGCGGCGGGGTGCTCGGGGACCTGCCGGTGCACGAGGTGAAGGGCGCGTACGAGGGCGACGAGGGCGTCGCGATCCCGACCGAGGCGTTCGTGTCGACGGACACCCAGCGCGATCTCTCGAAGAGCGGCGTGCTCCTGCTCGCGTCGGCCCCGAACAGCGACGCGGTGTACGTCCTCACCGCGCCGACCGCCTATGTCCCTCCGGAGAAGCGCACGTACGACGGCTCCACGGCCGAGCCCGAGGCGCGCCTCGAGCGCGTCTCGCTCGTCGACCAGCTGTTCGTCGCGCGCGTGGTGCAATTCCTGCGCGCGCTCGCCGCGAAGCTGCCCGCGGACAGCGACCCCGCCGAGGTCCAGCCGGTCGTCGAGGGGGCGCTGTGGACGCTGTTCGAGAACGCCCCGCCGGCGAGCATCGAGCTCGCGGTGAAGGCCGGCCGCGGCCAGGGCGGGGCCGAGGTCTCGGTGACGGTGCGGCCGCGCCGCTTCCTCGGCGTCGCGCTCGACGAGGTGTCGCTCGAGATGCCCCTCGGCTGAGGCAGGATTGACGCCGCCCGGCCGGCGGGTGAAGAATCGCCGCATGCGGCTCCGCGTCGCGATCCTCATCTCCGTCCTGAGCACCCTCTTGATGACGTGCCAGCGGCCGCCGGCCCCGCAAGCGCCGGCGGCCGAGTGCGGCTGTCGCAAGAAGTAACTCGCGAAGGACGACTCCGCGGCTCCCGGCGGAGAATCTGCCCCTGTCGCCGCGAGGCGAGCGCTCCTCGGGCGGAGCATGCCTGTCGTGCCGCGGATGAGCCCGGGAGGCCTCGAGATCGCTCCATCCGCCTCGGAGGAGCTTCAAAGAACGACCCCTGCGCGGCGCACTCACACGCACCGCAGGATTGCCACCCGCCGTCCGGCGGCGTTTCCTCGGCGCGATCTCTCCGAGGCGGTCGGCCGGAGCTTCTCCTCCGGTGACGACGAAGCGCACGGAATCCTCGCCCCTCTCGTCTCGACGGAGCGCATCGGATTGCGGTGTTGCGCATTCGCCCGGCGGCGCGGTCGCCCCGTTGCTCCGTCGCTCGGTGACGCGGCGGCGCGCAGTCGCCCCGCTGCTCAGTCGCTCGGTGACGCGGCGGCGCGCGGTTGCGCGGGAACTGCCCAGCTCGCGCGGCGCGCGCCGATCGACGCGCCGGCGGGCGGGGGTTGCGTCCGCCCTGCCTTCGTCGCGAACGGCCCGCGGATTGCAATCACCGCGGCGCATGAAGCCTCGCACCCAGCAGAATACCCGCTCCAATCACCCGTTCGCCGGCCGCAGGGCCGTGGTGATCGGTGGGAGCATCGCGGGCCTGGTCGCAGCCCGCGTGCTCGCCGACCATTTCGACGAGGTGGACGTCATCGAGCGCGACGGCATCCCCGACGACCTCCGCGAGGCCCGCAAGGGCGCGCCGCAGGCCCGCCACCTCCACGGCCTGCTCGCCCGGGGAGAGCGCATCCTGAACGACCTCTTCCCCGGCTTCACCGAGGACCTGATCCGGGACGGGGCCGTCGCGTACGACTTCGGGGTCGGCCTCGCCTGGCACCACCTCGGCGCGTGGAAGCCGCGCTTCGAGACCGGCGTGCTGACGGTGAGCATGACCCGGCCGCTGCTCGAGGCGCACGTGCGCCGCCGCACCTTCGCGCTGCCCGGGGTGCGGCGCCTCGACCAGCGCGAGGTGGTCGAGCTCTCGGCCTCCCCCGATCGCTCCCGGATCACCGGCGTCGTGGTCCGGCGGCGCGGCGCGCCGGGCGGCGTCGAGGAGCTGCCGGCGGACCTCGTGGTGGACGCCAGCGGCCGCGGCTCGCGCGCGCCGGCGTGGCTCGAGGCGCTCGGCTACGGGCGGCCCGACGAGTCGACCATCCAGGTCCGGGTGGGCTACGCCGGCCGGCAGTACCGGCCGAGGGATCCGGCCGAGCTCCCGTGGACGGCGCTGTACGTCCTCGGCTCGCCGTCCGACAGCCGGCGCTTCGGCTGCATCGCGCCGGTCGAGGGCGGGCGCTGGATCGTGGTGCTCGCGGGCCTGTTCGGCGATCACCCGCCCGCCGATCCCGACGGCTTCCTGGAGTTCGCGCGGGGCCTGCCGAACGACGCGGTCTACCGGGCGCTGCTCGCGGCCGAGCCGCTGACCGACGTCGCCACGTACAAATTCCCGGCGCACCTCCGGCGGCATTACGAGCGCATGGCGCGGCTGCCCGAGGGGTTCGCCGTGCTGGGCGACGCGCTCGCGAGCTTCAACCCCGTTTATGGGCAGGGGATGACGTCGGCCTGCCTCCAGGCGCTCGCGCTCGACGCCGCGCTCGCGGAGCAGCGCGGCCGCGCGGGCCCGGGCGCGATCGCGGGGCTCGCGCGCCGCTACCACGCGGCCGCGGCGAAGGCGGTCGATCTGCCGTGGCAGATGTCCACCGGCGAGGACCTCGCCTACCCCGAGACCCAGGGCCGCCGGCCGCTGCTCCAGCCGATCCTGCGCTGGTACACCGGCATGCTGCACCGCGCGGCGCAGGTCGATCGCGAGGTCTACGTGCGGTTCGTGCGGGCGATGCACATGCTCGACGGGCCCGAGGCGCTCCTGGATCCGGGCCTGTTCCTGCGCGTGCTGCGCGCGGGGAGGTCGGCCTCCGCGCCCGCGGTGGCCGCGGCCGCCCCGGCCCACCGGCAGCCCGCCGGCGCCTGAGCGGCCCCGGCCGCCGCCCGGCCCGGGCCGCGTGGCGGCGGGAGCCTCCACCGGCGTGGAGGCCGGCGCCGCCAGGCGACCGGCGTGAAGGCCGGCGCCGCCAGGCGACCGGCGTGGAAGCCGGCGCCGCCAGGCGCGAGCGAGCCTCTCGCGGCGCCGGAACGCGACACCCGACCCCCGCAGCACCGCTGAACGAGCGCCTCCCCACGGCCCCGCGCGGCCGCGAGGCGTTGCCTGCCCGGCGAGTTCTGGTAAGAGTTGCGCGCCTTTACCCCATCACCGCTCGGCGCGCGAGGCGGCCCCTCGCGGAGGCAGGACATGACCGAACCGATGAATCCGCTGCTGGAGCTCGTCACCCGCGATCGAGAGCACGACTGCGATGGGTATGGCCAGGCGAGCGTCTGCGTGCGGGTCGTGGGCGTCGCCGAGCTGCCGACGCGCGCCGGGCATTTCCGCATCGTCGCGTTCTGGAACAACCGCGACGCCAAGGAGCACATCGCGATGGTGCACGGCGACGTCGTCGGCGCCTCGAACGTGCCGACACGGCTGCACTCCGAGTGCCTCACCGGCGACGTCATGGGCTCGCTGCGCTGCGACTGCCGCGATCAGCTCCTCGAAGGGCTGAAGAAGATCAAGAGCATGGATCGGGGCATCCTGCTCTATCTGCGCCAGGAGGGCCGCGGCATCGGGCTCATCAACAAGATCCGCGCGTATGCGCTGCAGGACCAGGGGCTCGACACGGTCGAGGCGAACCTGGCCCTCGGCTTCCGCGACGACGAGCGCGACTACGCCGTCGCGGCGCACATGCTGCACAGCCTGAACGTGAGATCGGTCGAGCTCATCACGAACAACCCGAACAAGGTCCAGCAGCTCAAGCAATACGGGGTGTCCGTGGCCGGGCGCATCCCGCACGTGATCCCGCCGAACGATCACAACCGCTTTTATCTGGAGACCAAGGCGAAGCGGTCGGGCCATTTCATCGACATGTGGGGGAAGCCGCACCTGACCGAGCAGAGCGATCCGGTGGTGGTCGACGGGATGTCGCCGCCCGACTCCGAGCCGACGCCCGCGAGCTGAGCGCCCGCGGGCGAGGGCCCGGGCCGAGCCTCGAGTGATTCACATGAAGGCGGGGAAACAGGAAGATCATTGATCTTTCCTTCCCGCCTTCCCGCCTTCATGTTCAAACCCGGCCACCCCCCTTCGCGGGGCGCCGCGCGGCGCCCCGCGATCGTGTCAGGGCGCGTCGATCAGGCGGCGCACCCGGCCCGCGTGGGGGCTCGACGGGAACTGCGCGAGGAACGCCTCGGCGCGGGCGCGCGCGCCGCCCGCGCGCCCGCTGCGCAGCAGCGCGTCGATCGCGACGAGCTCCCGCTCCGCCGCGAGCCGGCCGTCCGGGAACTCGGCCCGGTGCTCGTCGAGCAGGGTGAGCGGCGCCTCCGGCGACCGCGCGAGCGCCGCCCTGACCTCGGCGAGCCGCCCGGCCTCCCGGAGCAGCTCGTCGCGCTCCAGCAGGGCCGCTCGCGGCGCTGCCGGCCGAGGCGCGGCCCCGCGCTGGCCCGCGCCCCTCGGGGCCAGCTGCCCGGGCGCGGCGGCCCGGGGCGACGGCTCGTCGCCCGGCACGGGCGCTCCGAGCGCTTGCTCGCTGCAGCCTGCGAGGAGGACGGGGAACGCGGCGGCGAGGCCTCCCGCGATCCATCGATGGCGTGACGAATGGTGAACGACGTGCATGTCGCCGGACTCCTTCATGGGCCGAGCTGGCGGATCTCCGCGGACACGGGCGCGCTCGATCGCGCATGCCCATTCCCGGCCGCAGCTCGCCGTCGTCGATGCCGCGGTGGCGGCACGACGTGGTCGACGTGTTCGGTTCGCGCTCCAGCAACTCCGGCTCGAGCGCCAGCATCCATGGCTGACGGGCGTAGTGTAAAATTGAAGTTGGGATTGTCAACTCTGCTTACATCGATGTCGACAAGCAGCGCGATCCCTTGTCGATGGCGTCGATCGGCCCATTGAGCTCCTCTGGCTCAAAACGTGGCCCAAACGTGCCCGAGATGTGCTCAAAACGTGCCAGCGACGCCCGCGCCGACGCCGCCTCTCGCGGGTGCGAGCGAGAGGCGGAAACCGTGCGTGTCCGGGCCGGCAACGCCTCGGCGCGGCCCGTGAAACAGAACCGGAATCAGCACGCCGGCGGCGGAGCCGAACACGGCGCCGGTGAGCACGTCGGAGAAATAATGGCGGTCGCCGGCGATGCGCAGGTAGCCGGAGAGCGCGGCGATCGCCATTCCGTTCGCCCAGACCCACGGCGCCGCGCGATAGCCGCGCATCGACGCCACGGTGCCGCTCGCGGCGGCGAGGGCGAACGTGGCGGTGGCGTGGCCGGAGAAGAACGACAGATTGTCGTCGTTCGGGAGGGGGCCCGAGAGGCCCTCACCGGGGCGGAGCACATCCGGGTTGTCGAAATGGGAATAGGGCCGCTCGCGGCCGACGATGTACTTCGTGACCTGGTTCAGGTTCATCGCCACCACCGTCGCTTCGGTGACGATCACGAGGTCGGCGGCGGTGTTCTCGGAGCGCCCGTCGTACCACGCGGCGAGCGCGGTGAGGCCCAGCGCGGCGGCGGGCGCGACGGCGAGGACCGCCACATTGCTGAGATCATGGGCGGTGTTCGGGTTGCCCCTCCACACCAGCGCGTCGCGGACCGACGTGTCGAGCGCGTTCGCCGCGCACCAGCGGCACGGATCGGGGGCGAGGCCCTTCTTCGCGAGCTCGGAGGCGACCCACGCGGCGCCGCCGACGACGGCGATGGGCAGATCGACCTCCGGCCGGTACGCGAGCTCGGGAGGCGGCTCGGCAGCGGCGGCGGCGGGTGACAGGGCGACGAGGAGGGCGGGCAGAGCGATCGCGGCGGTGCGCACGAGGGGCGGGAGCGTACCCCGGCCGGGTCAGGCGCGCGACGGCCCCGGCGCGGCGAGCAGCAACCCGTCGAGCAGGCGCGCGTGGGCGTCGTCGACCACGCGCCGGAGCTCCGCCGGACCGGCCTTGGACAGCGCCCCCGACGCCGCGAGGGTCGCGAGGCCGTGGTGCATCGCCCAGATCGGGACCGCCAGCGCCATCGGATCGCCCGGCGGGAACGCCCCGGCGCGCTGCGCCTCCTCGATGAACCCGAGGAGCAGGCCGAGGCTCCGCGACGTAGCCGCCGCGACCCGCGGGTCCTCGGCGTCCACCTCGCTGGAGTACATCACGTGGAAGGGCGCCGGGTGCTCCAGCGCGAAGCGGACGTAGGCGTAGCCGGCGGCCAGGAAGCGCGCCCGGAGCGCGCCCCCGGCCTGCTCGAGGGCGGCCGAGATCTGCGCGGCGAGCTCCGTGCTCGCCTGCACGGCGAGCTCCGTCATCAGGGTGCGCTTGTCCGCGAAGTGGCGGTACGGGGCGGCGTGCGAGACGCCGATCCGCCGCGCGACCTCGCGCAGCGTGAAGCGCGCGTTCCCCTGCTCCTCGATGAGCGCGAGCGCCTCCTCCAGCACCGCGCGCCGGAGGTCGCCGTGGTGGTAGGGCCGCTCGACGGAGCGCGACGCAGGTGCAGGGGGGGTGCGCGCGCGCGGACGGCGGCGCCTTGCGGGGGGAGCCACAGCGCAGGGGCACGATACCACGAAGGCCGGCCCCGGAGGGCCGGCGAGGCGGCCCCGAAGAAAATGTAGACGGCGGAAACTTTCCGGATGTTGTCAGTGTCATCATCGGGCGCGCGGACGGCCCGGAGGGGCCGGCGCGCGGCACGTCCCGTCCATCGCACCCCGTCCAGGAAAGGAGCCCCCGTATGTCCGAGCCCCGTCGATCCCCCGAGCGCGAACGTCTCCTCGCCGCCGTGGAGCGCGTCCGCGGCGTCGCCGTCGCCCACGCCGAGGCGTCCGAGCGGCTGCGCACGCTCGCGCCCGCGGTCGTCGACGCGCTGCGGTCGAGCGGCCTCTTCGCGGCGGCGGCGCCGCGCGCGGTCGGCGGCGCGGAGAGCGATCCGCTGACGCAGCTGGAGGTCTTCGAGGCGATGGCGCGCGCGGACACGTCGGCGGGGTGGTCGTTGATGATCAGCGCGCTGCTCGCCGCCCTCGCCGGGGGCAGCTTGCCCGACGAGGGGGCGCGGCAGGTGTTCGCGGGGCCGTTCCCCACCTTCGCGGGGCTGCAGGTCCCGAGCGGGCTCGCGCGGCGGGTCTCCGGGGGGTACGTCCTCGAGGGGCGCTGGGCGTTCGGCAGCGGCGTGCGGCACGCGCGCTGGGTGTTCACCTGCGCGATCGTGCCGCCGGAAGGCGGGGCGCCGCCGGCGGGGCCGCCCGAGATGCTCAGCCTCGCGGTCCCGATCGAGCAGGTGGCGATCGAGGACACGTGGGACGTCGCCGGCTTGCGCGGCACCGGGAGCGACCATTACCGGATCGAGGGCGCGTTCGTGCCCGAGGCGCTGACGTGCGCCTTCCCGGGCGCCCCGCGGCGGCGCGGCGGCGCGCTGTACGCGATCCCCCTCCTCGCCCTGCTCGCGGCCGGCCACGTCGGCTTCGCGCTCGGCGTCGGGCGGCGCGCGCTCGACGAGATCGCCGCGGTGGCCCCGCGGCGGATCAAGGCGTGGCCGCAGCTCGCGCTGGGCAGCCACGCGGCCTTCCACATGGACCTCGGGCGCGCGGAGGCGAAGCTCGCCGCGGCGCGCGCGTACGCGTTCGACGCGCTCGGGCGGATGTGGGACCGGGCGCGCTCGGGCGAGGGGCTCGCGATCGAGGACTGGGCGGAGATCCGGCTCGTCCAGACGTACGTGACCGAGGTCGCCGCGGAGATCGCGGGCTTCGCCTACCGCGCTGGCGGCGGGAGCGCGCTGTACGCGGCGAGCCCGCTGCAGCGCTGCTTCCGCGACATGCACGCGGCGACGCAGCACATCGCCGCGACCGACGACGCGTACGAGTTCGCGGGGCGCGCGCGGCTCGGGATCGCCGAGCTGCACCCGCTGCTCGCCCCGCGGGAGGCGGCGGGCGGAGAGCGGGAGCGACGGGGCGGATAGTTCCGCCCACCAGGAGGCCGGTCAGGCAGCCGGAGAGAGAGTTCAACGCAAAGGCGCAAAGGCGCAAAAAGAACAGATGTTATCTGTTTTTGCGTCTCTGCGCTCTTGGCGCCTTTGCGTTGAAGCTCCTCTCCGCTCGCGAGGCAGATCCCTGGCGGGACGATTCCGCGGGGACGAACCGTCGCGATCCGTCGCAGCCCCGGGGATTTGGGGAGGGCGTGACGACGGATCGCAGCCCCTCGGAAGGCGTGGGCCCAACCCGGGCCCAAGCGTCAAGCTCGGGGCCTGGGGAGCGCGTCGCGACCGATCCGCCGCCTCGAGCGGCCGTGGTCGCCTCGCTCGCCAGCATCCTGAGCCGCGCCGTCGCCCTCGGGGACGAGGTGGCGGCCCGGGTCGTTCACGAGGCGCTCGGTCGGCTGCTCGGGCTGCCGGTCGCACCAGAGGGGTGAGTCCGCGCTCGCGCAGCTGAAGCTGGCGCCGAAGCGAGCGCTGATGCTCGACGATACGCCCTACGTCGAGGCAGCGGCTCGGCTGGGGGGCCGCACGGTGGCGCTCCGCTGCGGCGGGCGCAGCGACGCGGACCTGGCGGGCGCGATCGCGATATCTCCGACCACCTTGGCCCCACGATCTGCACGCCGATCGGCAGCCCGTCCTCGTCCTGCCCGGCCGAACCGACGAGCGCAGGAAGCCCCGCGACGTCCGCCATCGCCTGCAACGCGCCCTGGCCGAAGTACTCGGCGTCTTTGCCGTCGACCTTCAGCGGAGCGCCCGACGCGCAATGCGGAAACGCGGTCGGACGCCGAAAGCGCGCATGGATCCATCGTGGACGATAGCCGTCCTGGTTCGACCAGCCCTCGCCGTCCGCGTAGACGAGCCTGGCGGTCTCGCGCTGAATGCACGTCATCACCGCTCGCAGGGCGTCCATCGCTTCGTCATGGGCGTCGTGAGGAGTGAAGCTGTAAATGGTGCGAACGTCCCGCAGGTATTCGGTCACACGTGAACTCGTGCGTAAAATTGAGAGCGCTCCACAAATCCTCCCGTCGCCGGCCTGCGAAGACGCGCCGGCTCGATCCGGTTTCGTTCGGCGCTCCAGGGGCTGCGCTGACACTCTCACAAGAACCGTCTCAGGGGGCCAGCTCACGATCTGCGCGAGCATGCGCTCCTCGGGAACGTCGCGGCGAGGTGCCGGCAGCGCGCCTGGATCTTCCGAGGCGCGCTGCCCCGGGTCACACTGCGGTGTAGCCGCCGTCCACGGTCAGCTGCGTGCCGGTCATGTACGACGACCAGTCGGACAGCAGGAAGACCGCCGGTCGAGCGATCTCGTCTGCGTGCGCGTACCGCTTCATCAGCGTGGCCGCGCCGAAGGCGTCGAGCACCTGCTCGCCGCTTTGCATATGATCCCAGATCTCGGTCTCCACCGGGCCGGGCAGGATGGCGTTGACGCGAATCTTGTCCGCCGCGTAGTCGATGGCCGCAGACTTGGTGAGGCCGAGGATCGCGTGCTTGGTCGCGGCATAGACGCCGAACCCGGGCGCAGAGACCGTGGAGGCGATCGAACCGCAGTTGACGATCGAGCCGCCGCCGCTCTTCTTCATGACGGGTACTTGATACCTCATGCACAGATAGATGCTGTGCAGGTTGACCTGCATGAGAGCGAGGTAATCGGCGACCGGCACGTCCGCGAGCGGCCCGAGCGCGGTGGCGATACCGGCGTTGTTGAAGACGCTGTCCAGCCGCCCGTGGGCCTCCACGGTGCGCTCGATCAGAGCCTGGATGTCCGCCTCGACGGTGACGTCGGTGCGGACGAACAGCGCGTTTCCACCCTCCACCTTGATGCGGGCCACGAGCGCGTCGCCCATCTCCTGGCGTCGCGCGGCCAGCACCACCTTGGCGCCGGCCCGCGCCGCCGCGATCGCTGTCGCGGCCCCGATTCCCGATGTAGCCCCGGTGATCAAAACAACTTTATTGCTGAGCATGGTAATATCAACTCCGTGTAATAAGGATTGGAATGGATCGATAGACTGGCTGTCTCCAGCTGACGGGACGACGGCGAAGAGGAGCGGCCCGAGGGGCCGCCGGTGCTCGTCGCGACGTTCACGGCGCCGCGGGCTCGCCTTGACGAGCTCGAGGCCGTCCAAGCGTTCGCGCTGGCGTGCCACCGAGGATAGCCCGCGCGAAGCCATCCCGACCTGTCAAGAATTTTCCGCCAACGACCGGCGGTTGGCATAACGTACAAGAAGTACGATCCACTGATCCGCGTATAAATACCAACAGATCCAACGAGTTCACTCGCATATGTGATATTGTCTACATTACGCTGGCGACGCCGTCAGATTTCAGCGCTGCCCGATTCTATTTGGCGAGGGCGGGAACGGCAAGAGCGCGGGGATCAACCTTGTGAGGGCGATGTTTCCGCCGGAAGCACTCGCGAGCCTTCCGCCGCAACGGTGGACGGAGCGATTTGCGCTGTCTGCGCCAGAAGGAAAACTGGCTAACTTCGTGTCGGAAACGCCCAGCGGAGAGCGCCTCGAGGGTGGAGCGTTCAAGGCGGTGGTGACCGGCGATCCGGTGATGGCGGAGAGAAAGCACCGTGATCCCGTTGAGTTCCGGCCGGTCGTCGGGCACATCTTCAGCACGAACCTGCCGATCGCTGCGTCGGATTTCTCCGCGGGCTTTTGGCGACCGCCTATGATCCTGCCCTTCACCCGAAGGTTCGACACAGCGCCGGAGCGAAAGATAGCCCCCGAGGTTCGCGATATGGATCAAGAGCCGAGGTGGCGCACCGTCCGTGGGTGTTGACGTTTCCGTTTCCGTGGCGGCGCAGGCTTGCCAGGACGGGGCGTTGTTCGGCGTGCTGACCCGCATCTTCGTCGAGAGCGTGGAGCGGTTCTACGAAGAGCGCGCCGCGCGCGCCTTCGCTGACGGGACTGTCGCGGTAGGTGGTCGAACCTCCTCGAGGAGGTGGAGAGATGGCCGGACCTCCTCGGAGAGATGGCCGGACCTCCTCGGGGAGATGGCTGCACTTCCTCGGGGAGATAGCCGCACCTCCTCGGAGGGATGGTTGCACCTCCTCGGGGAGATGGCGGATTGGTCCGAGTCTGCTCAAGTTGAGCAGACTCGGCGCAAGCAACACCTTGCTTGCCGGGCATTTTCCCCGGGATCTCACGCCTGTCCAGGAAGCCTCGAGCGCTGGCTCCCACCTTGCTCTGTCCGCGCCCACCTGAACGGAGAGCGGAAATTCATGCGAACGTTGAAGATCCCGGCGGTGATGCTCGGCACCTGGCTGGCCGCGGCCACCGCGGGTTGCGAGAACAGCGCCGAGGAGCCGAAGCCGGGGCCCACGGGCTCCAGCACCACGACGAGCAGCGGCGGTCACGGCGGCGAGGGCCAGGGCGGCCAGGGCGGCGACGGCGCCGGGGGCGCGGGGCAGGGCGGCGACGGCGGGCAGGGCGGCGACGGCGCCGGCGGGCAGGGCGGCGCGGGGGGGCAGGGCGGCGATGGGGCCGGCGGGCATGGCGGGGGAGAGCCCAGCACGTTCTGCCAGCCCGACGCCCTGGCGTCTTGCTACACCGGCCCGGCCGGCACCCAGGGCGTGGGCGCCTGCGCGGCGGGCTTCATGATCTGCGACGCGCTGGGCTCGGGCTATGGCCCGTGCACCGGCGAGGTCCTGCCCTCGGCCGAGGCGTGCGGCACGATCACCGACGACGATTGCGACGGGCAGGTCAACGAGGAGGACGCGGGGTGCGCCTGCGTCCCGGGATCGGCGCAGCCCTGTTATGGCGGCCCCGCGGGCACCGAGGGCGTGGGCGCCTGCCACGCGGGCACGCAGACCTGCAACGCGCTGGGGACGGGCTACGAGGCCTGCACGGGCGAGGTGCTGCCCTCGGTCGAGACGTGCACGAGCGCCGCGGACGACGATTGCGACGGGCAGGCCAACGAGGAGGGCGCGGGGTGCGTCTGCATCCCGGGGTCGACCGTGCCGTGCTACCAGGGCCCCGCGGGGACCGAGGGCGTGGGCGTCTGCCACGCGGGCGTGCGCACCTGCAACGCGCAGGGCACGGGCTATGGCTGGTGCACCGGCCAGAGGGTGCCCGACGACGTCGAGTGGTGCGCGAGCCCCCAGGACGAGAACTGCGACGGGCTGGTGAACCCCGCCTGCGCGCCGGTGACGCTGGCGGCGGGGAGCGCGCACTCGCTCGCGGTGCGCTCCGACGGCACGATCTGGGGCTGGGGCGACAACGGCGATTACCAGGTCAGCGTCTACCAGAACGCCGGGGTCTATGGAGATCCGTTCTTCGTCCAGGAGCTGAGCGGCGTGACCGACGTCGCCGCGGGTTACGGGCACTCGCTGGCCCTGCTCGCGGACGGCACCGTCCGGGCCTGGGGCACCAACTACGGCGGCCAGCTCGGGACCACCACGACCATCCCCGATCTCGTCGTGGTGCCCGGCCTCGACCAGGTGATCGACGTGGCGGCGGGGCGATATCACTCGATGGCGCTGCGGTCGGACGGCACGGTCTGGACCTGGGGCGATAGCTCCTCCGGCCAGCTCGGGGACGGCACCGTCGGCTGGCGCGCGACCCCGGCGCCCGTGCCCGGCCTGAGCAACGTCGTCGCCATCGCGGCGGGCGACATCCACGCGCTGGCCGTGCTCGCCGACGGTACGGTGTGGGCCTGGGGCGAGGGATCGCAGGGGCAGCTCGGCGACGGCGCGTCGGCCGACAGCGCGGTCCCGGTGCAGGTTTCGGGGCTCGACGGGGCGATCGCGGTGGCCGCGGGGACCTGGCACTCGCTGGCGCTGCGCTCGGACGGCACCGTGCGGGCCTGGGGCGAGGGGTCCGAGGGCCAGCTCGGGCAGGGCGTGGCGGCCGACAGCGCGGTGCCGGTGCCCGTGGCGGGGCTCGACGCGGTGACCGCGATCGCCGCGGGGATGGGGCACTCGCTGGCGCTGCGCTCGGACGGCACCGTCCGGGCCTGGGGGAGCAACGGCAGCGGGCAGCTCGGCAACCCGGGCTATTCGTGGTCGCAGCCGCATCCCACCCCGGTGCCCGTGCTCCTCGACCAGATCACCGCCATCGCCGCGGGCGACATGTACGCGCTGGCGCTGCGCGCCGACGGGACCCGCTGGGCCTGGGGCGACAACGACAGCGGGCAGCTCGGCTACCACGATGTAGGATCGTCCGTCGGGGTCCCGGTGGAGGTGTGGCCGCACTGGTGAGCGCGGTGTTGCCGAGCCAGCTCATTGATGGCCATGAAGACCGCTTGGATGATGGCCATCATTGCGCGGCTGCACGCCCACCACGGACGCGATGGTGCGGGCGTACTCGGGCGCGTCAAGGGTGCGCTACCTGCCGGTCGCCGCTACGCGCCCTTGGTCCGCCCTGCGTGCGCCCGCTGGGTGGCGCCCCGGGTGATGGGCATACGGATGCCACCGGAGGGGGTTCCAGGCTCCGGATGGCAGCAAGAAGTCGGCTCACAAGGTGCCGCAAAAGGCCCATCTATGGGTTGCTGTACGGTGGGACCGGTGATGCCGCGAGCCCTTCACCGCGGGCGACGCGGCGGCGCAGAGCGCCCCGTTGGGCCACACCGGAGCCGCCCTCGGCGGCGAAGCAGGCGGAAACTACGAAAATCGCTGCTATTTCCAGCGACCACTCGCTGTCGACCGGTTTCTCTGGCGGGACTCTTCCGCGGGGGTGAACCGTCGCGATCCGTCGCTTCCGCGGGGATTTCGGGAGAGCGTGGCGACGGATCGCACCCGTTCGGAGGGCGTGGACCCAACCCGGGCCCAGCGGCCGAGCCCCGGGCTTGGGGAGCTCGCCGTGACCGATCCGTCGCGTCGGGCTGCGGTGGTCGCCTCGCTCGCCAGCTCCCTGAGCCGCGCCGTCGCCCTCGAGGATGAGGTGGCGGCCCGGATCGTCCACGAGGCGCTCGGTCGGCTGCTCGGGCTGCCGGTGGTACCGGAGGGGTGAGCAAGCTTGGGCCGAACGTCGAGCCCGCCGCTCGCGTCGACGCGCTGCCGGAGCCTTGCCGCTCGCCAGTGCCCGCAGGCTCTCCGGGGATCGCCCGCGCGCGGCGGTTGCGTGCCGAAGCGCCCCGGAGGCATCCGGAAAGTGATGCCGGCAAGCACCAGGCCTGTGCTGGGAGGCAAGTGCGCAGGCGACGACCCTCTCGCCGCGATGCTGCATGGCGACGCCATGGCGGAACTGCGGACGCCGCGGGGAGCGGTGAGAAAACGAGCGGCGAAGAGGCCCCTGCGTGCTGGCACGGAGGCGGCACGCGCACCATGCGCCTCGGCGCCGAGAGCGCAGATTCAAGCACGTGCCTGGCACGCCGCTCATCCATGATCCCGATGAGAGGCATGACCATCACCTGCTCGGTGATCGGGATCATCGGCGTGGACAGCTCCGCTAGCCGGCTCTGTACGTAAAGCGCAACGCTTTGGCGGGTCGCGATGGGCAGGACGTGGGCGAGGTGCGCGCGGCGCTCGGTCGATGGATCGTCGAGATCGCGGGCACTCGGCAGCACGGCACGACGAAGAGAAGACCGCCTCACTGACGAGCTGGTGCCGGTGCTCAAGAAGCTGCGGCTGTCGGGCGTGCTGCAGTCGCTGGAAGTGCGCGTGCGGCAGGCCGTCGATGAGCAGCTCTCGCACGAGGAGTTCCTCGTGCGGCTGCTGTCCGACGAGGTGGATCGCCGCGATGGTCGCCAGTTCGATCAGCGCGCCCGCCGAGCGGGCTTCGACCACCCCGCACCGGGTTCGGCTGGTGGTCGACGCGGACGCGGGGACAGCGGTGGCGACGTGGAGCACCGTGCCCCTGACCAGCCCCAGTCTGGCGTTGCATTTGCGGTGGCCGCTGATGACGCGGCCCGACGTCGCGTAGGTGATGTTGGCCTGATCATTGGATGGAGTTCGGCGCCCGGCGACCAGGAACCGCCGCCGCAGCTGCCGCTCGGACAACCCCACCGCGGCCGCGTGCTGCGCGACCGGCGCGCCGGGCGCGGCGTGCGTGGCCTGGATCACCCGAGGTATCGCCCGGCCGGGCGAGCGTGCCGGCTGCCGTGGCGCCTGGAAAGGATCGTCGAAGCCAGGCAGCGGCATTCCGTCCAGCGATACCTCGTCCGCCCCGATGCCCAACATTGAGGCGCACGTTCCCGGCCGCAGCCGTACGCCCGTCAACGGCTCCGGCAGGCTCCCGGTCCGGGCCACGGTCTCGGGCCCCGCCAGCCACAGCGAGCCGTCCGCGAAAACCAGCAGGTCAACGGCTGGTTGCGGCAGCGCGACCGCCAGCTCGCCCACCCGGCGCCACACCGGCTGACACGGTCAGCCAGGTCGGCAGGCGGGGCGACACGTATAGAACTTTCTACGATCCGCCCCCCTCCTGAAAATGCGACGCTATATCAACAATCTATCCACCCATTGAAGAGGTCGCCTTCACTCCATAGCTTGCGGGGATGCGGCGCACGTGCAGCTGACTCGCGTCCATCGCCCGACATCCACGCACGACGGGGCCGGTCATGGGCGGTGCCGCACTTCCCATACCCTCGCAGCGAGACAAAGAGTAAAGAGAGTACGCCGTAAGGAGGCTTATATGCGTATTGTTCGTGTGCAAACTTATGCTTTTGCTGTCGTCCTGACCACTGGCGCGTGCGGGTCGCAGGGCGAGGACTCTGCTGCCGGAAGCGATGGCGCGACTGGCGGATCCGACGGCGTAGCCGCCAAGGCGGTAGCCGGCGGCGTGGCCACCGACGCGGGAGCCGGCGGCGTGGCCACCGACGCGGGGGCCGGCGGCGTGGCCACCGACGCGGGAGCCGGCGGCAGCACGGCATCCGGCGACGCGTCCGTGCCTGGGCAGAGCTGCGACGAGCCAACCCCGTGGGCGCTCCCTGCATCCAAAAAGGTCGTGGGCGACGGGACGGCCGCGAGCTGCACGGCCGACGCTCTGAGCCAGGCCGTCACTGCAGGTGGACACGTCACCTTCAATTGCGGGGATTCCCCGGTAACGATCGCGATCTCGACTCCAATCCAGGTCGGCGCCGAGACGGTCGTCGATGGGGAGGGGGAAATCACCCTCGACGGCGGCGGGACGTCACGGATCTTCATCGTGACCAACAAGCTGTCCGTGCGCAATCTGAGCTTCATCAACGGCAAGGCTCCGGACGACGGCAACGGAGGAGCCGTGAAGGGAGAGTGGAGGAGCAACGTGGAGGTGATCGGTTGCACGTTCGAGGACAACACCGCGGGTACTGCCGGAGGGGCCATCGGGGTCTGGACGGGCAGCTCGCTGACGGTCGTGGCGAGTCAGTTCCGACGCAACAAGTCCGGGTATGGCGGGGCCATCTACAGCCTGTGGTCGCCTTTGCACATCGTGAATTCTGAGTTCACCGACAACTCGGCCTTCGTTGACTCCAACGGGGGCGCCATCGGGACCGATGGAGCATTGGACCCCGCGTACAGGAACCCGCAGGACGGGGTCGATACCGCGGGAGGCACGGTCGAGATCTGCGGAAGCCGGTTCCAGAACAACGAGGCTTATGGGTCAGGGGGCGCGGCGTTTTTGTGGGTGTATCCGCCGGACAAGGTCATCATCGACCGCTGCACCGTCGAGGGGAACACGCTCGGCAAGGACTCAGGTGGCACCGGCGTGGCCCTGGGCGGCGGCATGCGCGTCAGCAATGGCGAGATCACCATCAAAGGCACGAGCTTCCTCTCCAACATCGGCGAGACTCACGGCGGGGGGCTCTACCTCGACTGCGACCCGACCTGCACCATCACCGACTCCACGTTCTACTCGAACAAGGCCACGGACGGCTACGGCGGCGCGATCTTCGGGGACAAGCTGCGCGTGAACAACGTGACCTTCGCGAAGAACTTCGCCAAGGGGCACGGTGGCGCTCTCTTCGGTGGCAGCGATTGGGTCTTCAAGAACACGGTGTTCGCCGACAACAAGGCGGGCAATCCCTGGGGCCAGGCCTATAGTTGCTCCGCGACGGGTACCGGCGACCACGTCCTTCAGTGGGTGACCGACTTCAAGGGCGTGGGGTCGGATCCGTGCATCTCCAATCCAACCGCCGCCGACCCGAAGTTGGCGGATCCTGCCGATAACGGAGGTATCACCTTCACGATGCTGCCCGGCGCGGGCAGCCCCGTGCTGGGAGCCGGAGCGGGCTGCGAACCTGTGGACCAACGAGGGCAGCCGCGCGATACCGCCGCGTGCGATCTGGGTGCCGTCGAGGTTCCGTAGCGGCGTGCCCGCTTGACATCGCTCGGCGAAGGTCGCGGCACGGTCTGGCGGCTATGCGGAGGGCTGGGGCTCGCTACGCCACCCCGACGGTTCTCCCGCCTGACGGCAGTGTCGTTGGGCCGGCAGAGTGCGGGGACGACAGGTCCAACGAGTTCACTCGGTCGTGTAATATTGTCTATCCCACGCTGGCCGGGGGCGCCTCGCTCCCGGGTCGTCGAACGCGGCGTCCCGCGCGCCCCCGCGGTGACGTGCGGCGTTACGCTGGGTTCGCCAGCGCGAGGGTGGCCCAGGCGGAGGTGACGGCCCCCTTGTCTCGGCAGTGAAAGAACATCTTCTCGGCGGGGCCCGTCTCGAACCAGTAATAGAGCATGGGCTCGCCCTCCCAGCCGTCGGGCTTTTTGCGCGCGCGAAGCCACGATTTTGCCTTCCGGAGGGCGGCCGTGCCCGCTTCGCCCAGGGCTTCGAGCGCGAGCACCGCCGCCGAGGTCTCGAGCACCGTCTCGCCCCAGCTGCCGTCGTGGCCCTGGGTCGCGAGAATGAAGGCGGTCGCCCGCCATAGCTGGGGGCGGTACCTCTCGCCGTGAATGCCCAAGAGCTTGGCGGCGTGCAGCGTCGTCACGAACTTCGAAGAGAACCAGATGCTGCTCCAGTAGCCTTCCGGCTCTTGCAGCCCCGCGACGTACTGCGTGCAGGCGCCGACTTCTTGCGCGTAGCGCTCTGGCGCGACGCGGTGCAAGAGGTGGCCGGCGTGGGCCGACACGTACACGGAGGGCCCGAGCCAGTAGTCGGCGAGCCCCTGTGCGCACCCTTTGATCTCGGCCCGGCGCTCCGACAGGCTGTGAAACGCGCCTTGCGGCCGAGAGTAAAAGAGCTCGACCAGGCGGTCTAGCTTCGGCTGAAGTACGTCGCGGCCCACGCCCGCCGCGACCAGGCCCTCCAAGACGAGCAGGCTGTCGTCGGCCGTCACGCCGAAGCCAACCTGATACTCCCACAGCGATTCGCGCGCGCTTTGCAGCAGATATTCGGTGAGCGGCCGGCTCGGGTTCGCCTGCAGCAGTAGCCCGTAGTAAGAAATGTTGCACTCGCTCTTGGTCTGAACGAACGCGGGCCGCTCGCCCGCCAGTCGGTAGATGGTCGTCTCGATCAAGGTCTGCGAGCGAAACGCCTCGACCTCGGCCGGCACGTCGAGGTACGCCCGCACGCTCTCGGCCGCCCTCTTGCCAGACTGCAAGGCCTGGGTCGTGCCGAAGGGCAGAACGTTGTCTGGCTCGACGAAGACGTAGTCGCCGGCCAAGAAGATGCGCTCGCAGGCGCGGGCCTCCCAGTCGGTCCATTTGGCGTAACTCGCGGGCGAGATGCGAGGGCCTACCGTGGGCCAGCGGTGCACGTCCGCGAAGCGGAGCGTCTTCTCGGAGAGCGCGCCGACCTTCAGCGCGCGGGCGTGCTCGAGCGTCCGGCGGACGATCTCTTCGTGCGGCAGGCCGCTCAGCGCCTCGGACGCTTCGCCCACGTAGTACACGAAGAGGGTGTCGGGCTTGCCGTCTCGCCCCCGGT
This sequence comes from Sorangium sp. So ce185, assembly GCF_051526825.1. Lineage (NCBI taxonomy): Bacteria > Pseudomonadati > Myxococcota > Polyangiales > Polyangiaceae > Sorangium > Sorangium sp. So ce185. The sequence continues at coordinate 7,899,076 of NZ_CP150316.1, forward strand.
GCTTGATGACGGTGTTGAACGGCAGGTCGGGGGTGACGACGTAGCTGAAGTCGGCGAGGTCGGCGCCCTCGAGGCCGAGCACCACCACGGTGCCTTCGCCGTACCGGAGCGAATCGAGGAAGACCCGGCACCGATCGTTGGTGAGGGTGGTGACGAGCCGCCTCGCCACCGGCGCCGGCGCCGTGCACACCACGGCGCGGGCGGCGAGGGTGTGGGTCTCTTCGCCGCGCCGGAAGACCACCTCGACCGAGCCGCCCTTCTCGGTCAGCGAGAGCACCTCGACGCCGGTCTCGAGCCGGCCCTCGAGCGGCCGCGCCAGCCCCTCGACGAGCGAGCCGTTCGCCGTCTCGTAGTGCCGCGTGGGAAACTTGATGAAGGCGTCGTGCTGCCGCTGCGGCAGGTACTCTCTCATATCGCCCGGGTGAATGAGGCGAAAGAAGCTGTTGAGGTGCCGGTACGCGCCCGGCAAGAGGGTGCTCGCGTCCTTCTCGGGGTCGGTTTCGAACGCGTCGAGCGTGTCGAGCTCGTGCGGCGCCAGGTCGAGCTGGCGCAGGCACTCTCTCACCGAGGTGCCGTAGTGAACTTTGCCCTGGGCGAAGAGCCCGATGCGCTCGCTCTCGGGGTGCAGCGCGGGCGTCCGCAGGGCGATCGGCGCCGCCGCGGGATCGTAGGCGAACACCGCGCCCAGGTCGTAGAAGCTCTCGCCCGCCGACTTCGTGTAGACGCGGCCCCCCGGGCGCGGCTCTTTCTCGAGGACGATGATGTTCCGGTCGCGCAGCGCGTGCGCGGCCGCCAGGCCCGCCAGGCCGGCCCCGATGATGGCCACGTCATAGGGGCCCGTGTTCTCGTGTTCGAAGAGTGTCATGTCATTCTCCCGCAAGGTTTTCGCCTACGAGGCGGCGTCGAGCACCACGAGGCTGACGACGGTCAGCAGCCGGCTCCCGAAGAAGGTCACGTCGGGTACCGCCAAGCGCAGCACGCGGTCTCGGTGTTGATCGAGCGGCGCCGCGAGCAGCGCGACGACGCTACCCCGCCAGAGAACGGCGGGCGCGAAGCAGACGAGCAAGAGCCTGCGCTGCTCGGGGCTGGCGAGGGCGCCGGCGAGCGAGAGCCCCGCCGCGGCGGCGAGCCAGAGCAAGGCCGCGGCGAGGCTGCTGCCCCTGCGCCCGAGCAGCGCGGCGAGCGTCTTGAGGCCCGCCCTCCGCTCTTCGGCGGCGTCGACGGCGCTCTCGGAGAGGAACACCGCGTACTCGGACAGCGAGACGAACAAGAAGGCCGGCCCCCACGCGGCCAGCGCGCGCGCGTCGCCCGAGGTGTGCAGGCCGAGGCCCGCGCCCCAGAGGGCGAAGTAGCTGACCAGGCAGGTCAGAAGGTGCCCCCACCAGTACGCCTTCAAGCGCCTGGCGGCCGCGGCGCCGGGCGACAGGTAATTGTAGGAATAAAGCACCGTCAGCGCGAGAAACGCGCCGAGCCCGAGGCCGGCCAAGGCGCGCCCTCGGGCCAGCAGCCAGCCGATGCCGGCCGCGCTCGCCAAGAGCTCGGCCGCCATGGCGCGGACGGTGAAGGTGCGGCTCACCGACAGCCAGCGGTAGAGCTCGGGCTTGGCGCTCGCGTCGAGCTCGGCGTCGGTGAGGACGTTGACGTGGGTCATGAACGCGGAGCTCGCGAGCAACGTGAGCAGCGCGACGGCGGCGGCGCCGGCGTCGACGGGCGCGGGCGAGACCAGCATGCCGCCGAAGAGGAGAAGGGTGAGCGGCAGGTTTTTCTTCCAACGCGCCGCGCGCCACAGCCCGAGAAAGGCAGGGGGCGGGCGCGCGGCGCTCGTAGGGCGCGAAACGGTAACGGAAGGCGGCGAATGGAGCGAGGAAGCCGGCATGGTGGTCCTGCCAGGCGCGCGGCGGCGGGCTAGGCTTTGCGCAATGGTCGTTCGGAACGCCGACGAAGCCGCGGTCGTCGCGCTCGAACGGCCGGAGCCGGTTTTGCTCGTAAGGTCGTTAGGACCCGGTCCAAAATAACTTTTCATTTTCATACTCAATTCGTATGCGAGCAATCGCGATTATGTCGCGCGTGGCGCGCAGTCGCTCGCGCAGGTGCGCGGCCCATCGCACTTCGCCGGCCCCGCCGGCCGAGGCCTCAGGCGAACGAGAAGCGGTTCAGCGCGTCGAAGTACCGCCACATGGCGCGCATCATCTCTTCGGCCGCGCCCCAGAATTGGCGCAGCCGCTCGGGGTCTTGGGGCAGGTGTTGGGGCACCTCGTAGATGCCCTGGACGTGCTCGAGCTCGACGACGTCGTGGCACTGCGACCAGCGCATGGCCTCCTCCGATAGCGCGAGCCGCCCCATCACCTGGCTGATATGAACGATGATGTCCGAAGCGATGATCTCGGTGCCGACGTAGGCGCCGAGGCTCTGGTCGACGTCGTCCGAGCCGAGGCACTGCTTCAGCTCTTGAATCAGCCGCTTCTGCGGCTCGCGCATGAACTCCATCGCCGCGCCGTCGGCCCAAGCCTCGAGCCCCTTGACCATGTCGCGGTACAGGTTGGGGTGGCCGTCGTCGGTGAACTTGCCCCGGCCGAGCTCGTCGTGCACCTGGCTCACGAGAATGCTGACCACGGGCTTGTTGGTGTCCCACAGCCGGTGCGCCAGCAGAGTGAGGTAGCGGCCCAGCACCTCGCTGAACTCGAAGCCGAGCTGCAACATCGTGTGCAAGAACCGAGGGTCTTTGGCGTCGGCGCGCTGAAAGAACGGGTGGTGGCGCATCATCAGATGCCCGAGCCGCTGCTCAACCTCACTGACCACGGCGCCCGGCCGCGGCTCGATGTTCGTCGCAAGTTCCATGGTTCACTCCGTGACGTTCGAAGCAGCGACGGCGAGGTCCCGGCGCAGTCCAACGAATAGGCGTTTGCGGGACTGCGCCTGAGCAGCAGCGGCGGCGAGGTCCCGGCGCATCGCGTCGGCGTTCCAGTCCCAGGCGACCGCCGACGCGCCCGGCTTGGCGAACTCGCTGTCGGACGCGAACGCGTCGTCGGGCGGCTGCGCCTCGTAGTCGGGCGCGCTCGCGCGCGCCGCGGCGCGGGCGTCGGCCTGGACCAGCGCGGCCGGGGCCGAGGTGCCGGGGAGCAGATGACGATGGATGTCGGCGAGCGTCCGCGGGCCGTCCTCGATGTCCGCGAGCCGGCGCTGCGCGGCGTCGCGATAGGCGCGCAGATCCTCGTAAACCTCGAGCGAGCCGTCGGCGCTCTCGGTGAATTTGACGGTGTGGGTGAGGCTGAGCCGCACCTCCGCGAGCGTCACGTCGGCCTCGGCGCGCGTCTCGGCGTCGCCGCGCTCCAGGGGCGCGCTCGTCTCCCACAGCTCCGCTTCGGACAGATCCATCTCGGACTGCTCCGGCTCCGGATCGGCGCTGGAGCACGCCGCGGCGAGCCCGGACAGCGTTGGGACCGCGACGAGGGAGCGTGCTACATGGAATCGGATTCGCATCATGATGAGGTCCACTTTCGTGCTGTGTTGACGGTCGTGAGGTGGCGCTCAGCCGCTCCCGCCCCGCGGGCCCCGGCCGCCTCCCCGTATTCGATGGAGGCTTATGCGCGGCGCCCTCCGGGGCTGACATCGCACGCCGCCTTCTTGCTCGTCAGGTGACGCTTACCCGAGCCCCTCGCCGGCTCCGCCGCCCTGGGCTCCCCGCGAACGCCGCCGCGTGCTCTCGGGCCCACCGCGCGAACGTGCAGGCCGGCCGCCCGGTCACCCGCGCGACGGTCGGGACGACCGTGTAGCCGATCTTCGGCGTGTTTCCGTAGATCTCGACGAAGCACCTCCGGCCCGGTGAGCGTGTACTTCTTCCCGGCGTGGCCGTCCTGGGTCAGCGCCGCGACAGCGACAGCGGCGATGTCGGCCTCGTGGACCACCGCGCTCAGCCGGTCGCAGAACGGCTCGCGCACAATCCCCTCGTCGCGGATCGACGCCGCCCACTCGAGGTGGTTCGCCATGAACTCCACCGGCTGAAGGATTGAGCGAGAGCCGCACCAGGCCGTCCTGCTGCGGCTCGACGCGCTCCTTTGCGATCGGGGGTCGCAGCGCGTAACGCAGCAGCGCCTCCCTCGCCGCGGCATGGTGCGCACCGGCGCGCGTCGCTGCGTGCAAGGTGAAGCCATCGAGCGCAGCGCACAGCGGCTTGTCGTACGCGAGCGCGCTCGGAGAAGACGGCGAGAGCCCGCGGAGCCATTGCGGGGCGACGACGTGTGGCGCGGCTCTCGTCCCGAGACGGCGACAGAGCGCTGCCTCGGGCTCGTCGTCCTCCTCGACGTCGTGCTCGCTCTCGAGATTCCCGTGCCGCCGGAAGTAACGGAGCATCCGCCCGACGGCGTGCTCTATGACCTGACCGACCGCGCGAGTTGGAAGATGACCGAGTTCGCTCCACACGAGCTCGGTGCCGTCTTCGTGATAAGCCCCGTCGAGGAAGACCACGTGCAGATGCGGATTGAGCCGCATGTCGCCGGACGTGCGTTGCACGACGGTCACCGCGCCGCTCTTGACCGCGCCGCACGCGCCTCGGCGCGCACCGCGCTCTTCGTAGAACCGCTCCACGCTCTCGACGAAGAGGCGGGTCAGCACCCCGAACAACGCCCCGTCCTGGCGAGCCTGCGCCGCCACGGAAACGGAAACGTCAACACCCACGGCCTGAACGCCACCTCGGGCAGGACGTCCTCGATCAGGTTCGCCGCCGTGGCACACATGCGTCGGCCCAGACACGACGGGCAGAAACCGCGTCCTTTACAGCTGAAGGCGACCAGCCGACTGTCTTCGCAGCGGTGGCACCGGAGCCGCGCGAACCCGCGGCAGAGCAGCCCGCAGTCGAGGTAGGCTTCGAGCTCCTTCTTCGCGTGCTTGGGTATCCGGACCGCGATGGCGCCGTCGTCGATGGCCCCGTACAGCGTCTCCACATTGTCGCGCACGATCTCGTAGAGCGTCGTCTTCTCGGGGCGACGGCGCTCGTAGACGACGCCCGTGGTGCGAGCCGCGCTGGCCACACGGCGCCGACACCGCACGCCGCACGCCACGCGGTGAGGGCGCGTTTTCGCCGCGAATTTCGACAACCCGCCGGGCTATCGCCCATGGCGATGCCATGGCGGAGCGGCGGGCCGGGGGGCGGCGACCGTCCGCCCTTCAAGGCTCGCTCAGGCGCCCTCCGGCCACACCGGTCGATCGCCGACGATGCGCAGCCCGTGGCGCTCCAGGTAGGCGCGGCACCAGGCGTCCAGCGCCTCGCGCCGGCCGACCCGGCGGATCGCCGTGTAGAGCACGAGCTCGCGCAGCTTCATGAACCGGTCGATCTCCGCAAGCCACCGCGCGGAGAGCGCGTTTTCCCGGGCATATCCGTCGAGGAACCGGTCGCGAAACCTCCGGAGGAGCTCGATCGGACGGCCGGGGCCGAGCGGGTCGATGGCGGCGTAGAAGAGGACGATCCCGAGATCGCTCGCGAACCACTCGTACGCGCAGTCGTCGAAATCGATCAGCGTGAGCGCGTCGCCGTCCTTGAGCACGTTCCCGAAGTGGGCGTCCGTGTGCACCAGACCGAAGGCGTCCGGGTCCGTCGGCAAGGCCCGGAGCTCCTCGACGAGCCGCTCGAGCCGGCCGCCGATCGGCTCGCGCTCGTCCTCGGGCAAGAGCTCCCGCGCGTTGGCGAAGTCGCCGTCTTCATGCCACGCGTGGCGCCGCCGCGACGATGGCGGGACGTAGGCCCGGGTCGCGGCGTGCAGCCGGCCCAGGAGGCGCCCCCAGGCGGTCGCCACGCCCGGCGTCAGGTCGCCGGCCGACAGCGGCGCCCCGGGCGCCTTCGCGTAGGCGCGCGCGCAGACGGCCTGGCCGGGCTCGCCGAGCAGCGCCGCATAGCGGCCGTCGGCCGCCCGGATCGGCGGCGCGGCAGGGACGCCCCGCGCCGTCAGGAACTCCAGCCATTCGCACTCCGCCTCGACCGCATCCGGCGACCGGTGCTCGGGATCCCCGAGCTTCAGGACGAGCGCGCCGCCCGGGCCCCGCGCCTCGAAGACCTGGCTCTCGAAGCCTCCGAGGAACCGGCAGCTCGCCGGATCGGCCCCGTACAGCGCGAGCGCGCGCGCGAGGACCGCGGGATCGACGCGAGCCGTCACGTCCGCACCCGGGATAGCCGCGCGGTCAGCGCTGGCCGCCTTGCGGCGGGCACGCGACCCGCTGGGGCGGCGGCGGGTTGCACATGATGACCACGGGAGGGCCCCCGTCGCGCGAGGGCCGAGGACGCGGGCAGGGGTTGGGCAAGAACTGCTTGCACGAGCCGTCCGGGAATCGGACCACCCTCCCCCCCTCCGCGGGCGGCGGGAGCGGCCCATCCGCGCCCTGCGCCGCCGTCGCCCCGGCGTCCTGCGGTGTCTCTGGCGCAGGCGCGTCCTGCGCCGCCGTCGCCCCAGCGTCCTGGAGCGCCTCGGCGGCGGCCTCGTCCTCCGCGCCGAGCGTGCCCGTTGGCGGGAGCTCCGGGCGCGGCGGATTGGCCATCTCCTCCGGCGGAGGGGGCGGCGGTTGGGCCGACCCGCAGGCGGCCGCACCGCTGGCCACGGTCACGAGGAACGAGGACGCGAGCGCGCGGCGGCGCCGGCGCGACGATGGCTCCATGGCGCGCATCGTAGACCCACGACCCGACCCGCGTCACCCGAACGACGACCACCGCGGCGCGCTCCAGACCAGACGCGCGGGTCGAGGCCGGCGACAGCGCCGCGAGCGCCCGGTGACGCGAGCTCGCGCGGAGAGAACGCCGCGGGAAGAGGCGAAGACCCGCTTCGGGAAGACGGTGGCCTTGATCCGAGCGTGACGAGGCGCCGCGCTGCGAGGGCGGCGGCCGCGAGGACGGCGACGGGCGAGCGGCCTACTTGAAGATCTTCATGTGCGGACGCGCCATCAAGCGGTCCACGTAGGCCTCCAGCTTGGGCCGCCCCGGCGGCCCGCCCCACAGGCGCTTCCAGATGAACATCGAGCCGATCATCACGTCGGCCGCGGTGAACCAGTCGCCGAACAGGTACGGACCGTCCCCGAGCTCGCCCTCGACGACGTCCATGGCCGTCTCGAAATTCGTCCACCCCCGCTGCGGCGTCGTCTCGACCTTCATCAGGAGATCGCCCATCGCCGGCTCGAGCTGCGAGGTCGAGTAGACCATCAGCGACAGATAACGCCCCCGCTGGGGCGAGCCGATGGAGGGCGCCAGCCGGGCCTCCGGGAACTTGTCCGCCAGATACAGACAGATCGCCGCGTTCTCGAAGAGCTTGGCTTCTCCATCCACGAGCGCAGGCAGCTTGCCAGCCGGGTTGATCTTCAAAAACTCCGGCGCCTTGTGCTCCCGCTTCTCGAAGTCGATGGGTACGAGGTCGTACGTGGCGCCGCACTCGTCCAGCATCCACCTGGTGATCGCCGCGCGGCTCCGCGGGTTGTAGTAGAGCTTCATCGCAATCTCCCTCGAGTGGTCTGATGAAACACGGCGAGCATGCCAGAACCTCAGGATGCATTCCAGCGCTCAGCGACGGTATTTCAGATCACACCGCCAGCGGTTCGCGCTCTTCCTCGCTTCGCATGGCAAACGCCGACGCGAGCTCGCAATGCAGTGAGCGCAAGCCCGAGGGGTTGAGTTCGCTCAGGACGGAGAGGTTGCACGGAGCCGGAGGTGCACGGACAGGAGCCGAGGCGGGTCGTTCCTGGCGGCCTCTGCGTCGCGCCACTCGCCCAGGTGGACGAGCTCGTACCCGGACGACAGGCCCGCATTCACGTACTCGGAGACGTCGTGCAGGAACGCGGGCACGCGCTCGGGCTCGCCCGTCTCCCGGTTGACGAAGTTGGCCTGACCTCCGCGCATCTGCCGCGTGGGGTGCAGCTCGCACAGGAAGAGCTCGCCGCCAGGCCGCAGGGCGCGCGCGGCCTCGGCGAAGATCGCGTCGACATGCTCGATGTGCTCCAGCACGAGCATGGCAATCACCACGTCGGACGAGCCGGAAGCGGCCGGCCAGGGAGAGCGGATGTCGTGCTGCGCGAACCGGACGCGCGGGGAGTCCACGCGCGCCCTCGCCTGCCGCAGCATCCCTTCGGAGAAATCCAGCGCGAGGACGCTCCCGGCGCGCTCGGCGAGCCACTGCGTGTTGAGCCCCGTGCCGCAGCCGATCTCGATCACGTCGCGGCCGGCGAGCGCCAGGCCCCGCTCCCGGAGGACGGCAGCCGAGAGCTCGCGGGTCCGGTTGGGGTCGTTGTCGTACGTCGCGGACCAGCGATCGTAGGCCGTGGCGATCTCGGGCTTGTTCGGAGAGGTGGACATCGGCGGCCCTCCCTACAACCCGAGCTCGGTCAGCCCCGGATGATCGTCCGGACGGCGCCCGAGCGGCCAGTGGAACTTCCGGTCCTCCGCCGCGATGCGCACGTCATTGATGCTCGCCTCGCGCCGCCGCATCAACCCGTGCGCGTCGAACTCCCATTGCTCGTTGCCATGGGACCGGTACCAAGTGCCGCTGTCGTCGTGCCATTCGTAGGCGAAGCGCACCGCGATCCGGTCGCCCGTGAACGCCCAGACCTCCTTGATCAGGCGATAGTCCAGCTCCCGCTGCCACTTGCGGTGCAGGAACGCCTCGATCGCCTCCCTGCCCTGGAAGAACTCGGCCCGGTTCCGCCAGCGGCTATCGACGGTGTACGCCAGGGCCACGCGCGCGGGCTCCCGGCTGTTCCAGGCGTCCTCGGCCAGCCGCGCTTTCCGGGCGGCGGTCTCGGCGGTGAAGGGCGGCAACGGCGGACGCGACGCGGCGGGCTCCTGGCTCACGGCGCAAACCATCGTCGAATCTCCCGTCCCGGGCAACCCCTTTTCGTGCTCGGGGGCTCTCCCGCTCTCCTCCTCCAGCCCACACGCGCGGCCGCCGCTCGGGCCCGCTGCCCCCGGGCAATCGTCGCCGCGGACCCGGCGCGGGCGCCCTGGGAGCCGCGGCGGGGCTTGACGCTCGCGCGGTCGAGGAGAACTCGTTAGAGTTGCTCTGCGCCTGGAGGCGCCCGCACGCTCGATGGAACGATGACCCTCCCGAATGCACCTCGGCGACACGACCTCGGCGCGGGCTGCCGGCCTCGCGGCCGCAGCGAGCCCGCTCGTCCGGAGGTGGCCGGCCCGAGCGGCGCGGCGCCGGCGGCGGGCCCTCGCGCCCGGGGCGCGGGGCCGTGAGCTCCGATCCGCCGGGCGCCGACTACCTCGACGCGATCTTCGCGGCGATCCGCGGGGGCGCGGCCCAGCTCACGGCGATGAAGGCGTGGCTCGGCAGCGCCCAGCGCGCCGCGTCCTCGTCCTCGTGGCGCTTTCAGTTCCTCGCCGCCGCGCGCGCGGCGCACCGGCGAGCCGGCGCCTACCTCGACGAGACGGAGGAGCGGCTGCGCCGGCTCGGCCCCGACGATCAGGTCCCGGCCCCGCTCGACAAGCTCCCGAGGAACGTCGCCGCGATGCGCGCGGATCTCCGCGCCGAGGAGCAGCACCTGCATCGCCTCGAGACGGAGGCCACCGCCCGGCACGAGCCGAGCAGCTCTGGAGCGCGAGGGAAGCAGAGCGCCTCCTGATACCGCGGGTCGGAAAACCCGCCAGGAATCTGCCCCGCGCGAGGAGAGAGATCTCAACGCAAAGGCGCCAGGGCCATAAAGGCGCAAAAAAATAACATTGTTGTTTTGCGCCTTTGCGCCTGCGAGACGTCGACGAGCATGCCAATCCGCTGCATCTCGCGCACCACCTCCTCGCCGAAGGGCGAGAGGCCGCGGTGGCGCGCGTTCGCGGGCTCGAGGGCGCCCCCCGCGGAGTCCGCCCAGTCGTTCGTGCTGAGGTGCGTGAGGGCCATGTAGCGGACGCCGAGGCGATGAAACGAGCGCAGCGCAGACAGGGAGTTCTCGATGGCGTGTCCCCCCTCGATGCCCACGAGCGCGGCGACCCGGCCCTCGCGCTTCGCGCGCCGCACTTCCCGAGCGCTCCTGGCGAGCACCAGGTCGGCGCCGTGGCGCTCGATCTGCCGGTGGATCCCGTCGATGAGATCGAGCGCGCGGCGCGCGGCGCCGCCGCGCAGGCCGGCCTGCTGCCCCGAGAGCGCGCCGACGTGGATCGGAAAGAGCTCGCCGGCGACGCCGGCCGCCTTGAGCCTTTCGAGATCGGCGCGCGCGGCCTCGCGGCTCAGGTTGGTGACATCGAACGCGCCGCCGACGACCGGAGACGGGATCCCGTTGTGGCCGTCGACGAGGATGGCCGCCGCGCGCAGGCGCGCCGCCCTCTGCTCCGGGCTCTCCGGGGCCGCGGGGCTCTCCGCGGCCCCGGGCGCCGCCGCGGCCCCGGACGCGGGCTCCTCGGCGGCGGGGGCATCGGACAGGGGCATCGCCGGCGGCGCAGGAGGAGCACAGGCCGCGAGCGCCGCGGCGGCGAGGAGCGCGAGGCGAGACAACGTGCGCACGGCCTCATCGTATCATGCGCACGCGCGTCGCACGGACGGCGAGCGGCAGAGCCCGCTCGCCGCCCAGCGAGCCGCGGTGCAGCGCCGCGGGCGCGCCGAAGCTGGATCAGCGCGGGAGGGGCATCCACGCGCCATCGGTCGGAACGTGGATGTGCGCGGGCAGGCGCTTCGTCGCGGCGCGCTGAACGAACGCCGTGACCGGCTCGCGGTAATGGCCAAAGGTGGTGTGGTGGATCGGGATCACGTGGCGCGGGCGGAGGAGCGCGGCGGCGGCGACGGCCTCCTCGGCGTCCATCGTGCGGAGGCCGCGCGCGCCGTCGACGCCGACCGCGCCGAGGTGCGGCAGCCACAGGTCGATGGGCGCGAACCGGGCCGCCACCGCGCGCATGGGCTCGGTGAAGACCGAATCGCCGGTCCAGTAGATCGAATAAGGCGTCGCGCCCTCCCAGCGCAGCACATACCCATTGCCCTTCCCGAGCGTCGCGTCGAGCGCCGCATCGTGGGAATGGTTCGCCGGGACGGCGAGGATCCGGAGGCGGCCGGCGCGGGTCGGAATGACCGTCTCGCCGTCCCAGTCGAGCGGCGTCAGCCTGGTGAACCCCGCGGCGCGCGCGGCGTCGGCCGCGTCGGGCGGGAGGACGAAGGTGACGTCCTTCGGGAGGGTCTCTCTCGCGACCGCGTCGAAGTGGTCGGCGTGGTTGTGGCTGAGGAGGATGACGTCGAGTCGCCCGAGCGGCTCGGCGGGAGGATCCGTGTAGCGGGCGACCGGCGCGTTCTCGACGCCGGTCGACGGGTGCTTCGGGAGGACGAACACGGCAGGCCCGCGCGGCCCGAGGACGGGATCGGTGAGGAGCCGGAGCCCGTCGCGCTCGAGGATCGCCGTCGGACCGCCGCGCCACTGGAGGCGCCCGCTCGAGGCATCGGCGGCGGCCGCCGGGCCGTCGGCCGGCCCGGCGCCGGCCGATGCGGCGGCCGGCGGGGCGCTGGCGTCGGCGCGGTTCGCCGGCGCGCACGCGGTCAGCAAGAGCGCGAGCAGCGGCGCGGCGAGGGCGGCCCCGCGCGCCGGCGGCGTCCGCGGGGGGCGCGCCGACCGCTGGCCGGGGCGGGGCTCCGCGCCGGCGCGGCGAGGGCTCGAGGGTTGCTCGGCATGCCGAATCGACATGCTCGGGACACACGGGATCTGGTTCATCGTCGTCGCCTCCCTGGCCGCGCGGTGGCGAGGAGCACCTCGGCGAGGGAACGCGCGCGCGCGGCCGCGCCCGGTCCCCCCTCGCGGACGGCAGTGACCGTCGCGCCGTCGATCAGAAGCAGGAGCTGCGGCGCCAGCGCGGCGGCGTCCGGCACGCCGGCCTCGCGCAGGAGCCCCTCGAGATAGTCGATGAGACGCTGCTTGTGGCGCTGCGACGCCTCGTGGGCGGGGTGGCTCCGGCTCGCGACCTCGACCATCGTGTTGAGGAACGCGCACCCGCGGAAGTCGTTCGCGGCGAACCGCTCGGAGAGCGCGTCGAAGACCGCGAGCGGCCGGTCCAGCGGGTCGCTCGCGAGGGCCTCGACGCGCCCGGCCAGCCACGCGCGGAAGCGCGCGTCGCGGGCGTCGAGCACCGCCACGAGCAGCTCGTCCTTGGTCCGGAAGTGGCGATAAAAGGTGGCCTTGGCGACGCCCGCCTCGGCGATCAAGCGATCGACGCCGACGGCGCGGTAGCCCTCCGCGTAAAAGAGGCGCTCCGCGACCTCGAGGATGTGGCTCCGGGCGTCGCTCACGCCCGCATTTAAGACAGACAGGTCTGTCTTGTCAAGGGCGCATGATGGTCGAGAGGATTCGGGCAGCGTTCGCAGAGAAGCTCCAGGACCGCACCGGGGAACCCCGCCGGCGCCGACGCGCGGGCCCGCGCGGAGCGCCAGAGCGACGCATGGCCACGCGCCTCTCGTCTGAACACATGGCCGCGCGCAAGGTCTCGATATGTCTCAGGCGCAGCCGGTCATCGGGCGGGCAGCGGCGCACTTCACGCGCGGTTCCGCGCAGCGACACGAACGTTCAAGCAAAAGCAGCTCGCGCGCACGGGAACGCGGCTCGCGCGCGCCGACAAACTGAACAACTTGACTATCGGTCTTGCCGTCCTAACCTGAGCTCGTTCACCATCATCAAACGCGGCGCGTGACCCGCAGAGGGGTGGCTCGTGAACTCCGGACATCTGGTTACGCCCAAGCTTCGGCTCGTGAGGCCGCTCGGACAAGGAGGGATGGGGAGCGTCTGGGTAGCCGACCACCTCTCCCTCGGGTCGCAGGTCGCCGTGAAGTTCATGGCCCCGGGGATCGCGCAGAGCGCCGCGTTCGCCGAGCGCTTCCGGCGCGAGGCGATGACGGCGGCGCAGCTCAAGAGCCCCCATGTCGCCCAGGTGTTCGATCGGGGTGTGACGGAGGCGGGGGTGCCGTACATCGTCATGGAGCTGCTCGAGGGCGAAGATCTGAAGAGCCGTATTCATCGCCTCGGCCCCATGTCGCTGCACGAGCTCGCGTGCATCGTGAGGCAGGTCGCCAGGGCGCTGGGGCGCGCGCACCAGCTCGGCATCGTCCACCGCGACATCAAGCCGGAGAACATCTTCCTCACCGACCTCGAGGGCGAGGGCGAGCTCTTCGTCAAGGTGCTGGACTTCGGCGTGGCCAAGCAGCCGGTGAGCTGCGATCAGGGCATGACGTCGACGGGGAGCTCGTTCGGAACGCCTCTTTACATGAGCCCGGAGCAGCTCCTCAGCGCCAAGCACGTCGACTTCCGCGCGGATCTGTGGGCGCTCGGCGTCGTCGGGTACTACGCCATCACCGGCCGGGTGCCGTTCGCAGGAGAGACGCTGGGCGCGCTCTCCGTGGCCATTCACGCCGGCGTGTTCGCCCTCCCCAGCGTCATGAGACGGGAGGTGCCGCACGCCTTCGACGCCTGGGTCACGAGGGCGCTGCAGCGGGATCCGGCGGCGCGGTTCGGGTCGGCCAGAGAGATGGCCGGCGCGCTCGATCAGGCGCTCTTCGGCCTCGCGCTCGCTCCGACGCTCGCGGCCGGCGGGCTCGCCGCGCCGATGCAGTGGCCGCAGCCGTTCCCGCCGGCAGCATGGGCGGCGCAGACGCAGGTCCCCGACAGCGCGGGGCCGCCGCACAGCGGTGGCCAGGCGCGGACGTTCCGCGGGCTCGTCCTGCCGCGCCCGCGTGCCGGACGAGGCCGCGCCGGGTTCCGGCTCGCGGCGGGCGCCGCGCTCGCGGGGGCTGCGGCGCTCGGGCTCACCGTCTTCTTCAAGCAGGGTGACCTCCAGGCGCAGGGATCGCCCGCCGCCGAACGCTCGGCCTCGCTCGACGCGCCCGGGCACCAGGCCGCGCCGTCCGAGCCGCCGCTGCCTGCCCAGGCCGCGCCGCCCGAGCCGCCGCTGCCTACCCAGGCCACGCCGCTCGCGCGACCCGCAGAGGAGCCCCAGCCAGCACCGACCAGCGCTCCGCCCTCGACGCCGCCCTCACGCCCGACCGCCTCTCTCGCGCCGTCCCCCGCCCTGCCTGCGCCCGTGACGGACAGGCGAGCCGCTCCGCCGAAGCCAGGGCCTGCCGCGACGACCAGCGCGCGAGCCGCCGTGGACAGGATCGGCTTCTGAGCGGCTCGCCTTGGCGCGGCGGCGCGCTTCTTCAGGAGACGCGGATCTCGACCTTCAGGGGACGCTCATCTCGAACGCCACGCTGTAGTTCGGCTGGGCCTTGCCCGTGACCGAGCCGACGAACGGATCCGAGTCGCGCAGCTGACCCCAGCGCGTCGTGCCGCCCGGCATCGCGTTCGCTTCGCCGTCGGTCGTCGCCGCGTAGCCGACCATCACGCCGGAAGCGGGGAGGTTCCGCGCCGTGATCTCGACCGAGTCGCCGTCGATCTCGACGCCGGTGATCTCGATCCGGGTGTTGCCGCTCCAGAGCTCGAAGCCGCGGCCTTGCGCCCACTCGGTGAGCGCCGTCTGGTGGGGAGACGGCAGCGCCGTGTCCCACACGAGCGGCGGCACCGGGACGTGAAAGTGCACGGTGACGACGTTGCCGTTGCGCTCGACCCGCGTCGGCTGGAGCGGCTGCCAGTCTTTCCCGAGGACGACCTTCTCGAAGTAGACCTGGCCGTATTTCTCGCCGAGCTGCTGGTAGCCGTTCGCGTTGAGATGGATGTGATCGTTCGCGTACGGATACTGGTACTTCGGACCCGAGCAGAGGATGTCTCCCGGGTGGCTCACGCCCACGTGCCACTGCGCCAGGGTCGACGTCGACCGCGAGCCCACCTCGAGGTGCACCGAGTGCTGCTGGGATACGAGCATCGGGATGCTCCGCGTCTGCCCGGTGAGTGGCGGGATATCCTGGTTGTAGTCGGACCACAGCTTGACCAGATCGTCCTCGTAGGTCGGGCTGCCGGCGTCGGACTCGCCGTGCGTGATGATGATCGCGCCGACGCCGAACGTCTTGCCGGCCTTGCTGGCGAGCTTCGCGATCGCCTCGGCCTCGAACAGCGTCGCCGCGTAGGCGCGGCCCATGGTCGTGTCGCCGCTGACCACCTCGGTGGCGCCCTTCCGGAGGACGCTCATCGGCTGCCCGCTCTCGCCGACGACCGTGTGCACCGTGACGTGGTCGCCGACCATCGCGGCCTTCGCCAGCGACGAGATCTGATCGGCCATCGCCGTGTGCGGCGTCTCGCCGTAGAGGTTCTTCGGGTAGGCGCTGGGGTACGTCGTCGCGAACGGGCGGATGGGCTCGACGAGCGGCACCAGGGAGAGGGCGCTGCTCTCCGGATCGAACGGGGGCACGCTCGCGTTCCCGAGGGACAGCTTGAGGTTGTCGAAGCGCTGCCGCGTCCCGAGGGGCGGGTTCGCCTCCGCGCCGACCGACAGGCTCTGTCCCGTGCCGACGATGCCGGTCCAGTCCCAGGCCGGCGCCGGCGTCGCGCCGCCACCCGCGCCGCCGGTGCCCGCCGCGTCGCCCCCGGTGCCCGCCGCGTCGCCCCCGGTGCCCGCGCCGCCCCCGCCGTCCGCCGCGCCGCCGGAGCCGGTCGAGGCGCTGGCGCCGCCGGCGCCGCTCCCGCTGCTCGTCGCGCTCTGGCCACCGGAGCCGCCGTCGCCCCCCGTGCCGGAGGAGGACCCGCTCGATGAATCGCACCCGAGCCCCATCAGGAGAAGGGCGAGGATACCTGATGCGCCAAGGCCCAAGAACAAAGGTTTTCGCATGAATGGCTCCTTGTCGCCCACGAGCTGGTCCGCGCGGCCCCGCGTCCGGGAGCGTGGATCACCGGTCTCCGCGATCGAGGCGGCCAGCGGTGCTGTGGAGGCGATCCGCGCTGGCGTCGGGCACGGCTGTCCGGGGCCGCGGCGTTGGGCGCGGGCCGTGGTGCGTTGTAGGAGCGCAGGAGAACAAAACCGGTTCAGTTTGTCAAGCGCTCTGGCGCCGGGTGGTCGTCGAGAGGCTCATCGCCGGGCTGTCGGCGACGAAGGGCACGATGCCGCCGGCCTCGTGACAGCGCAGCGCCTCGCCAGGCTCGCGCCGTGCCGCCGCCGCGGCGCCCCGGCGGCCGGCGCCGTCACGCCGCGCCGGACGGCGGCGCCCCGAACCCCGGCGGCGCCCCGAACCCCGGCGGCGCCCCGAACCCCGGCGGCGCCCCGAACCCCGTAGGCGACCCCCACCCCGGCGGCGGCGGCGGCACCGGGCCGAGCACCTCCATCCAGGCGGTGCTCTCCACCCACGCCGCCAGGTAGGGCGCGCTCGCCCCGCGCCGCTGGAGCAGCACCAGGAACGGCGCCGTCACCCGGAACGACCGAGGCGGCGGCCCGTACGAGCCCAGGATCGCTTCCGCCGTCGCTCCGGCGCCGCCCTCGTTCAGGTGGAACTGCACCCGCTGCTTCGCCTCGTCGAAGCCCTTCCCTCCCAGCTCCTCGCCGATCAGGGGCCGCCCCTCGAGCTCCCTGAAGCGCTCCTCCAGATCGAGCCTCAGCCTCGGAATCACGAGCGGCTCGTCCTCGGCCAGCTGCCGCGCATCGCCGCGGAGCCGGTCGAGCCTGCCCAGCGCCCCGGCCACCGTCGCCGCCAGCGTCTCCGCCGGCGCCATCTGCGCGACGACCACGCGGCTGTCCGGATCGTCCGCGACGAGCTCGATCACGAAATCCCCCGGCGCCGCCCAGTCGTGCACGACGACCTGCGACCTGCGCGCCGGGTCCGCGCCGAACGGGTTGCCGTCCAGCCCGAAGGCGCGCACCCGCGAGTCCTTGAACGTCCCTTCCCGCACCGCGAACTTCGTCTCGAACTTCAGGACCTTGCTCAGGTAGCCGTAGGCCACCAGCGCATCGGCCGGCACCTCCTCGGGCAGGTACTGCGGCTTCGCGTCGGGGAACTTCGAGAAGAGCTCGGCCCGCAGGGCCTCCACGACGCCCTCCCCGCCGAACCCGGCGCCCGACACGCTCCACGCCGGGTCCACCACCTCGGCCCCGAGCGTCGTCGCGTTCAGCGCGTCGGCCAGGGCCGGCTGCGGATCCATGCGGATCGGGCCGAACCTCGCCCGCAGCCGCTCCCAGGCGAGCGCGAACGCGGCGCAGAACACGAGATCATCCTGGGACGATGAGAGCGGCGTGGACAGGCTAGCGCAAACAGACGGCATGGGACCTCGATGGTTAAGGGCGGCGGGTGAAAGCTTGCATCGTGCCGCCAGCGCCTGCGACCGTGACGCCCGGGATCGTGGGGTGGTCGAACATCTTGGCGCCGACGCAGCCCACCGTGGTCGCGCCGGTCGCGTTCGCCACCGACTGCGCGATCGAGCCCCCCGGCTGGCCGGGAGGATCCGTGCCGCCGTGGCAGACCGTCATGTGAATGTTGCCGCCCGTGAAGCCGGCGCCCCGGATGCTGCTCGCGAGCTGCTGGCCGGTCATCGTCGACCCGGTGAAGTTACCGCCCCGATCCGCGTAGTGGATCATCCCGGGCGACCCGTGCCCGTAGACGTAGAGATCGTTGTCGTTGGCGAGCGCCCTCGGGTTCCCGAGCTCGCTATAATGCACGATACGGTGCCCCGTGGCCCACGCGCGCGCGTTCGCGCCGTACACGCATTGTGGGTCGTCGCTCAAGAGCAGGATGACGAGGCCGAGCGGATCGACCCACAGCGTGACGTTGGGCACGAACGCCAGCTCGAACATCGAGGCGTCGATCCAGAGCGGGTCCGGCGTGGTGAAGGTGCCGAGCTCCTGGGCGTAGTACCTGGCGCGGTGGTAAGTGAGCCCCGTGAGCTCGTCATGGCGCTGCCCGGCGAACCGGATCGCCGTGAACGGCCCCTCCTGCCGGGTGACCCCGCCGAACGCGCCCAGATCCTGGCCTGTCGCGGCGCCGGTCGGGTCGACCATCAGCCAGGGCGTCGCGGTCGCGTCGGTGACGACGCTCCTCCACGCGCCCGCGGCGCTGCCCTCCAGCAGCGGGGTGATCTCGTCGTCGGCGAACACCCGCCGCACCGACGCCCCGCCGCTGCTCACCTCCTCGACCTGGGTCTGGTCGTCCCAGCCGAACCACGTGCTCACCCCGTCGCTCCGCACCTCGCCGAGCCGCCGGTTGAACGCGTCGACGTGGTACTGGACGACGAGCCCGTCGCTCCGCGTCGCGCGCGCGAGCGCGTCGAGCCCATCGTACTCGTAGGCCCAGCCCGCGGAGCCCTCGGGCTCGCGCGACGCGAGCCGCCCCTGCGCGTCCCAGGTGAAGGCGACGCCGGCCGCGCGGAGCAGGCGGCCGCCCGGCCCCACGCGATCCTCGCCGGAGCGCAGCGGGGTGCCGTTCGGATCGTACCGGATCTGCTCCTGGGCCCCGAGGCCGTTCACCGAGAGCGGCCGTCCGAACACGTCGAGCTCGTACGCGCGCACGCCCGAAACGCTGTCGATGATCTGCTCGATCGGGCCGGTCTTGCTCCAGACGTAGCGGCGCGCGCGCACGGGCTTCCCCGCGGCATCCTCCAGCGCCGTGGCGACCGGGCGCCCCTCTGCGTCGCGCTCCGTGCGGATCGCGTACCCGCCCTCGCGGACGCGCGCCGTTTCCTTTCCGAGGGCGTCGACCTCGCGCAGGATCCGCTCGACGCCGGCCGCCGACTCGACCGTGATGGACTCGACATCGCTGCTCGGTCCGCGGCCCATCTGGACCTGCCAGCCCGTGGAGTAGCGCTTCGCGGTGGCCCAGCCCTTCGCGTTGAACGCCCGCTCCACCCGGTACTGCCAGCCCCCGACCCGCTGCTCCTCGCGCACGATGCGCCCCGCCGCGTCGCGCTCGAGGAGCACCTCGGTCGCGCCGCGCGTGCCGCGACGGACGAAGCCGCGGTCGTCGTAGTCGAGCGTGGTCACGACGTCGCCGTCCTCCCGCCGGATCACGTCGCCGCAGGCGTCATAGGCGATCTTCCGGACCGTGGTCCCGGCCACCTCGGCGCGCACGATGCGGCCGCGCGCGTCGTGCTCGTAGGTCGTCTCCACGCCCGAGAACGTCCTCGTCCGGATCACGCGGCCGCAGGCGTCCCGCTCGATGATGAGCGACTCGCCGGCCGGGTTCCTGACCCAGGCGAGCCGCCCCCGCGCGTCGTAGCCGAACCGGTACCGGGCGCCGTCCGCCTGCACCTCCTCCACCACGAGGTGCCCGACGTAGCGCGCCGACGACACGCCGCCGCCCGGATGGCGCGTCGACACCGGGCGGCGCGCGTCGTTGAACGCCCGCTCGGTGACCACGCCGCCCGGCGCCCGGACGCGCACCGGCAGGCCGCGGCTGTCGCAATCGAGCTCGTACACGGCGCCGCCGGGCATCTCGACGCGGACCAGCTGACCGAAGAGGTCGTAGGTGTACCGCGCCGTCCCGCCGCCGGGCAGCGTCCGCGCGGCGAGGTTCCCGTGCGCGTCGTGCTCGAGGGACTCGACCGTGCCGTCGGGCGCGACGATGGCGATCACCTGCCCGCGCCGATCGTGCTCGTACCGCGTCTTCGCCCCGAGCGGGTCGGCCCGCTCGAGCACCTGCCCGTGATCGCCGACCGTGAAGGCATAGCGAGCGCCCGCCGGATCGCGCACCTCGACGATGGCGCCGTCCTCGCGGCGCTTCAGGCTGAACGAGCGGCCCATCGCGTCGGTGAACGACGCGAGCCGGCCCCTCGCGTCGTAGGTGCTCCGCTCGGTCCCGTCCGACGTGGTCGAGCGGACGACCTGGCCGACGGCGTTGTACGCCAGGTCCTTTTGCTGGCCTGCCGGGTCCTGATATCGCTCCACGAGGCCGAGCGCGTTTCCCTTGTAGCGGAACCTGTGGCCGAGACCGTCGATGACGGTGGTCTCGTGAGGCCCGGGCCCGTACTCGAAGCGCATGTGGAAGAGGCCCTTGGGCCGCGCCGCCATCGAGGCTTCCGGCGCGCCGATCTCCTGGAGGACGTCCGCGCCCTCGAGGTCGCCCCAGGTCTCCACGCAGCGCCGCTCCCCCGAGACGTCGGCGTACACGAAGTGATACCGGAGGCCGCCCGGCTGCTGCTCCAGGACGAGATAATGCTCGTCGTCGTACGCGTACCGCGTCTCCACGCCGCCGGCGTCGATGGCGCGGACGAGGTCTCCGTTCGTGTCGAGCTCGTACGTCACGAGGCGCTTCGTGTGCTCCACGCCGTCCGCGCCCGTCGCGGCGACCCACCAGCTCTTGAGCTGGCCCTCTCGGACGAGCCACGCGCGGCGCCCGACCGAGTCGACGATCTGGACCACCTCGCGCTCGTCCCAGGTGACCTCCGCGAGGTTGCCGGCCCGGTCGCGCAGCTCGGCGAGGCGGAAGGCGCCGGGCGCGGGCCCGCGCCGGAGGACGCGGAGGATGCCGTCGTCGAGATCGACGACGAGCGCGTCGCCGTCCCAGAACACGCGCCGTCCGAAGGGGAGCAGCACCTCGACGTCGCTCGGCGGGACGGCGAGGGTCGTGGGCCGGAGGGTCTCGTCGATGAGGGTGAGCCGGTCGTCCCGGATCTCGGCCTGCCACCCGAGGGCGTGGGACCAGCCGCGGCCGATGCCGCACTCCCGCAGGACCGAGGAGGTGCGGTAGGTGCGGATCCAGCGGACCGGCAGCGGCCCCGGCAGGAGGAAATCGGTCTCCGGCGGCGTGAACATGGCGCCGGTCACGATGTCGACCGGGTGCCCCGCTGCGGCCTGGCCGTCGGCGCCCGGCGCTGCGGGCGGGCTGGGCGGCCCCGCGCCCTGGTTGCTCCCGCCGCCGCCGCCGCCGGCGTTGCTGCCGCCCTGCGGCCCGCCGCCGCCCGGCCCGCCGGCGCCGCCGCCGCCGCCGCCCCCTCCCCCGCCGCCGCCGCCCGCGCCGCTCGCGCTCACGCCGGCGCCGACGGTGATCGACTTGTTCATCTGCCCCATGCTGCCGGTGATGCCGGCCATGCCGAGCTCGATGAGCACATTGGGCGCGCCGAGCCAGGGGAAGCAAGGGCCGCCGGTGTTGAGGCTGACGACCTCCTTCAGCGTGCCTGGCTCGTTGCCGTGACAGGCCTTCATGCAGCCGCCCACGGTGAGGATCTTGGCGCCCTCGATCTTGGTGCGCATGCACGGATCGATGATCCCCTCCGCGACGGTGCCCATCGTGGGATACGGGATCGGCAGCGGGCTCGGGGCGGCCGGCGTGAGGCACACGCTCACGGCCATTCCGGTCATCTGGTGACCCGATTTCTCCGTGATGGTGTCCATGTGGAGCGCGGTGACCTTGCCCATGGCCGCGCGAGGATCGCACGCGGGGACCGGCCCTTCAAGGGGACGCGAAACAGCACCATATCGACGTGACGCGACGGCGCGAGACGTCGCCCATTCGCGTCGCGCCCCCGGATGGCCTTGACGTTAGCATGCTAGCATCCTATCATGGTCTGCACATGGCGGACGACGTGAAGCAGTTCAACGTGTATCTGCCGATCGAGCTGATTCGCGAGGTCAAGCATCACGCGGTCGACACCGAGCAGTCGCTCTCGGCGATCGTGGCCGCCGCGCTGCGCGCCTACCTCGACGAGCAGCGACGCAAGCGGAGGAAGCATGGAGACTGAGGGCATCGAGGGCCTGCTCATCGAGACCCACAACTGGGGCAAGACGGTCGCGTTCTGGCGGGGCCTCGGCTACGAGCTCGATTTCGAGACCGATCACCGCTCGGGCCGCCTGCGCCACCCCCGCGGCGGTCCCTACATCTTCGTCGCGGAGCGGCCGCGCGACCGTGCGCTGCAGGTCCTGCCGGTGGTCGCCGTGGCCGACCCCGCGCGGTTCTCGCCGCCGAGCGCCGGCGCCGTCCTTCGCCCGTTCGAGCCGCAGCATTGGCGCGCGCTCGAGATGCTGCTCGCCGACCCCGACGGTCGTCCGCTCAGCGTGCAAGCGCCGCTCGCGGCGGCGGAGTAGACGGGAGGAACACCATGCCTGAAAAGCCGATGACGGGAGCAGATGCAACGGCGGTGCGCGTGGCCCTGTGGCGCGCCATGCACGTCCAGATCGACGCGCCGCCGCACGTCCTCGACGACGAGGTTGGCCTGAAGCTGGCCGACCCGGACGACGGCTGGCGCCAGCGTCCGGACATGAACCCAGGAGCCACGAGCCGCTTCCGGGCCTCCATCGTGGCCCGCGCTCGCTTCATCGAGGACCTCGTCGTGGAGGAGGCGGGCCGCGGCGTCCGCCAGTACGTCATCCTCGGCGCCGGTCTGGACACGTTCGCCCAGCGCCGGCCGGACATCGCCTCTCGCCTCCGGGTCTTCGAGGTCGACCGGCCCGACCCTCAGGCCTGGAAGTGGCAGCGCCTCGTCGAGCTCGGCTTCGGCGTCCCGGATTGGCTGCGGCTCGTGCCGGTCGACTTCGAGGCGGGCGCCTCCCTCTGGGAGCAGCTCGCGAGCGCCGGCTTCGACGCGACCGAGCCGGCGGTCGTGGCGTCCGCGGGCGTCAGCATGTACCTCACCAGGGACGCGAACCTCGCCTCGCTGCGCCAGGTCGCCGGGCTCGCGCCGGGCTCCACGCTGGCCCTGACGTTCATGCTGCCCCTCGAGCTCGTCGAGCCCGAGGTGCGCCCCGCCACCGAGTGGGCGCACAAGGGAGCGCGAGCCGCCGGCACGCCCTTTCTCAGCTTCTTCACGCCGCCCGAGATCCTGGCGCTCGCGCGCGACGCCGGCTTCAAGGACGCGCGGCACGTATCGGCGGCCAGCCTGGCCCAGCGCTACTTCGCCGGGAGGGCCGACGGCCTCCGGCCCGTGAACGGCGAAGAGCTGCTCGTCGCGACGACGTAGCGCCGCCGACGGCCGCGGGGGAGCGCATGCGCCGGCGCGTCGTGGACGCGCGCGTGCGCTTCGCGGCGCGGGTGGTCTCCGCGCTCGACGAGCGCGATCTTGATGACTTCGATCGCATTACCTACAAGCTGTTCGCGGCGTTCGGCGCCCCTCCCGCCCCCGACGAGGCGGCGCGCGGCGACGAGCCTCGCCCGGGGCGGCCCTCCCGCCCCCAACCACGAAGGAAGGCTCGCCAATGAGCAAGACAATCGCGATCAACGGCTTTGGGCGCATCGGGCGCTGCATCGTGCGCGCCCTGTCGCAGCGCGGCGCTCCGGACATCGAGCTCGTGGCGCTCAACGACATGGCGAGCCCCGAGACGCTGGCTCACCTCTACAACTACGACACGGTGCACGGCCGCGCCGAGCGGCGCGCCGTCGCCGCCGAGGGGCGATTGCTGATCGACGAGCGCCCCGTCCGCGTGCTCGCCGAGAGGGATCCGGCCAAGCTCCCGTGGCGCGAGCTCGGCGTGGACATCGTGCTCGAGTGCACCGGTGTGTTCACCGATCGCGACAAGGCGGCCGCGCACCTCGCGGCCGGCGCGCGCAAGGTGATCATCGGCGCCCCCGCCAAGGGCCACGACGCGACGATCGTGCTCGGCGTCAACACCGAGGAGTACGACGCCTCGGCGCACACCGTCCTGTCGTGCGGCTCCTGCACCACCAACTGCCTCGCCCCGGTGGCCAAGGTGCTGCTGGACGCCTTCGGCCTCGAGCGCGGGCTGATGACGACCACGCACGCTTACACCAACGATCAGGTCCTGCTGGACGTGCCGCACCGCAAGGGCGACTTGCGCCGCGCCCGCGCCGCCGCGCAGAACATCGTGCCCACCTCGTCCGGCGCCGCCAAGGCGCTCAGCGAGTGCCTGCCGGCGCTCGCCGGCAGGTTCGACGGGCTGTCGATGCGGGTCCCCACGATGGACGTCTCCGTCGTGGATCTCACGTTCGAGAGCACCCGGCCGCTCACCAAGGACGCGATCCATGCGGCCATGAAGCGCGCCAGCGAGGGTCCGCTGCGCGGCATCCTCGGCTACACCGAAGAGCCGCTCGTCTCCAGCGACTACCTCGGCGATCCTCGCTCGTCGATCTTCGACGCGACGCTGACGCAGGTGATGGGGGATCGCTTCGCGAAGGTGTTCGCCTGGTACGACAACGAGTGGGGATTCTCCAACCGGATGGTGGAGCTCGCCCAGCTCGTGGCGGCGAAGCTCTGAAGAGCGCCTCGACGGTAGCGACGATCGCTCTTCCTCGGTAAGCTTCGCGCCAATCCGGCCCACAAGGAGGCTACTCCCGATGAAGAAGATCGACATCTCTCAGGCCCCGACGCGTCTCGGCACCGCATACCCGGCGCCGTACGACGCCCCGTGCCGCGAGCGGGCGCGGTGGCGGCTCGGCAAGGCGGCGGGGCTGACGCAGTTCGGCGTCAACCTGCTTCGCCTGCCTCCCGGCCAGTGGTCGAGCCAGCGTCACTGGCACCATTCAGAAGACGAGTTCGTCATGGTGCTGGAAGGCGAGGTGGTGCTGGTCACGGACGCGGGCGAAGAGGTGCTGCGCGCGGGCGACTGCGCCGGGTTCCGCGCGGGAGATCCCGACGGACACCACCTCCAGAACCGCTCGGATCGCGAGGCCGTGCTGCTGGAGATCGGCTCGAGCGTCCCCGGCGATGTGGCCGAGTACCCCGACATCGACCTGCGAGCCCTGCCCGACGGCTACGTCCGCAAGGACGGGACGCCCCATGGCGGCAAGAGGGTGCGCTGACACAGCGCGATGCTCGGATCATGAGCGGCGTGGAGACGGGGCCCGCGCGCCTGGGTCGCCGCTGCCGGCGACACCGCGTCACGCTCACACCCAGCGACGATCGCAGCCTCGGTGCGCGTCCTGAATACATGAATATCTCCAACCATCGCAGAGCGTGATCAAAGCCCCGTTTCCCGGGCATACTCCCCAATGCGCGGGGCTACCCGCTCCGCGCGTAAAACGCTGACGTAAGATTCTTACTTGAGCATCTTTGCCGATTACCTTGCGGCTCACCTGGCCGCTCCAAGGAGAAATTTATGCGTCTTACCAGCTTGCTGGGCTACGGTTCGGTCTCGCTCGCCTGCTTCCTCTTCGCGTGCGTCGGGGACCCCTACGGCGAGGGCGACGAGATGGAATCGCTGGAGGGCGATCTCAGCAGCGCGGACTCAGTGCTCGAGGCGGACCTCGCGCTCCAGTCGCAGTGGTCGACGGGGTACTGCGCGAACGTGACCCTCAAGAACACGACCAACAACACGACCCGGACGACCACCACCGCCTGGGGCATGACCGTCGCGCTCAACGGCTCCACGGTGAGCAACGCGTGGGGCGCGCGCACGACGTCGTCGGGCGGGCAGCTCGTCGTCACGAACGAGACCTACAACGGCACGCTGGGCCCGGGAGCGACGACGAGCTGGGGCTTCTGCGCGAACGGCACCGGCAGGCCGTCGCTCGTGTCCGTCACCGGCAGCGGGACCGGCGGCTCGACCTCGGCGAGCTCCAGCAGCAGCAGCAGCAGCAGCGCTTCGAGCAGCAGCTCCTCGGCCAGCTCTGGCGCGGGCGGCAGCGGCGGCGCGGGCGGCGCAGGGGGCTCCGGCGGCGCGGGGGGCAGCGGCGGCGCAGGCGGCGGTGGCGGCGCAGGCGGCGGCGGCGGTAGCGCGGGCGGGAGCTCGGGGCTCCCGGTCCCGCCTGGGGGCGGCGTGCCGAGGCCGACCGGCTCGCCCGGGAACCTGGTCGTGCTCAACTGGGCGGGCTTCCAGGGCGCCGTCTCGTACACCTTCGACGACTCGAACTCGAGCCAGATCCAGAACTACGACCAGCTGAACGCGCTCGACGTGCCGTTCACCTTCTATCTCCAGACCGGCAAGAGCGAATCGAACAACCCGGTGTGGCAGCGGGCCGTGGCGGACGGGCACGAGCTCGGCAACCACACGAAGAGCCACTCGAGCAACGACAGCGGCGCCGACACGGACGCGGCCACGCAGTTCATCGAGAGCAAGTTCGGCGTCAAGGTGTGGACGATGGCGGCCCCGAACGGCTCTTCGGTGTACGGGAACATCGCTCGGTCGCGCTTCCTCATCAATCGCGGCGTGGCCAACGCCCTGATCGGCCCGAACGACTCGACCGATCCGTTCAATCTGCCCTGCTACATCCCCCCGACCGGCGCCTCCACGCAGATGTTCGACGATCAGGTCACGAGCGCGCGGTCCGCCAACAAGTGGCGCACCGTCCTGGTGCACGGCTTCACCGGCGGCAGCGACGGCGCCTATCAGCCCGTCCAGCTCCGGGCGTTCCTCGATCACGTCCAGCACACCAAGGCGCTCGGCGACGTGTGGATCGACAGCGTGGTGAACGTCGGCGCCTACTGGCGCGGCCAGAAGATGCTCTCCTCGGTCACGCCCACGACGTCGGGCAGCGACAGGACGTGGCGGTGGACGCTGCCGGCCCACTTCCCGCCGGGCAAGTACCTGCGCGTCAAGGTGAGCGGCGGGACGCTCAAGCAGGGGGGCCGCACGCTCCAGTGGAACGATCACGGCTACTACGAGATCGCGCTCGACGAGGGCTCGCTCACCCTGTCGCCGTAGCGGGAGGGAGAGCGACCGCTGGCCGCGCGCGACGGCGACGGGGCGCGGCCAGCGCGCTCATCCGCCCGCCGCGCGCGGCTGGTCCGGCAGCGGCGCCGCGCGCGACGGCGACGGGGCGCGGGGGTCCGCCGGCACGCCGAAGGCGGCGAGGGTGAACACCGGCATGATGGCGCCGAACACGCCGAGCCCCATGAACGCCGCGATCCCGAGGTGCAGGAGGGCCGTGGCCACGATGACGGCGCGCCGGGTGAGCCGCGGCCAGATGAGGAATGCGTACCCGATCTCCACGGCGAGCACCGCCCACCCCGCGGCCTGCGCGATCCACGGGTGCCAGGCCAACCAGGAGAAATCGAGCTGGCGGTACTCCGGGAGCATGACCGAGCGCCAGATCGCCTCGCCGTTCCACCACGACGGGCCCGACGCCTTTTCCAGCCCGCTGGCCAGGTACGCGATGCAGAGGTGCACTTGGACGACGCGCAGCCCGAGCCGCGCGGCCGGCGTCGGCTCGGCGGCCGCGCGGCTCGGCCCGAGCAGCCATCGATCGACGGACAGCGCGGCGCCCGACGGGATCCAGACGAGATAGAAGAGAAAGATGTTGGCGAAGAGATCCGCGCCGTAAACGGTCGCGTCCGCCGTCACCATCAGCATCCTGTGGGTGATCCACGCGAGCAGGGCAGAGGTCCTCGTCCAGAACCCGCAGAGCAGCGAGGCGAGGGAGAGCACGTACACGGCTCCGACGCATGCGAGGAGCGATGTCTCTCCGATCCCGAGCGGGCCGAGCCGCTCGGCCAGCCAGCCGATCCCCGGCAGCTCGATCTGGGCGAAGGCCTCCCGCAGCGGGCCCTGGAGGATGCCTGCTGGACCGTAGAGCTCGAAGAGCGCGGGGGCGACGAGCGCCGCCTGGACGAGGAGCACGGTCGCGAGGCCGATGCGGAGCGCCGCGAGGGGCTCCGCGGACGCAGGGGCGAGCGCGAAGCGCTCGACGGCAGGGGCGAGCGCGAAGCGCTCGACGCGCGAGGCGACGCGGGAGAGCCCCGCTCTGCAGGAGATCCCGATCGGCCCGATCACGGCTCACCGCCGCTGTTCTGCCGGGCGGCCGTCCCCCTGGACTGCTGGACCAGCTTCGCCCGATAGAGGAGGTTCCACGCGGGCCGGCGGCCCTCGCGGTACTCCTGCATCGGGGGCAAATCGCAGATCTCCAGCCGGACGACCACGCTCGTGGCGCCCGGGTGCCTCGCGAACATCTTGCCTGCCCACGAGGCGACGAGCGACCGCCGCAGCGCCTCGTCCTGCGCCTGCAAGAACAGCGAGAGGATGCTCCTGACGCGGAGATCCGCCTCGTGGTTGGCTCCGGACTCCAGCACCTCGGCGCGGGCCGCGCCGCTCGCGTCGGTGACCTGGAACCTGGCCCAGGGCAGCGCGCTGACCGCGGGAGCGAAGAAGTTGTAGCCGCTGTCGGCGCCGGAGAGCGCGCCATGATAGGCGATCACCCCGCCGAGCCACCCCGCCCTCTGCAGATCGACGTGGAGCGCCCCGAGGACGACGCACCCGAGGTGCACCGCGGCGGCGGCCGCGATCAGGACGGTGCGCCCGCGACTCCGTGCTCTTCCACCCATGAGGATCCCTCCCGACGCCGCGCGCCCGCAGGCCCTGTGCAGCCGCGCGGCACCGGGGCGCGGAGGCAGCGCCTCGGCGCCTCAGCCCTGCGAGCAGCGCGCCATCAGCGATCGTCGGGGAGGCTCACCGCAGGCGTGGGAATATCCCCTCCCGGAGCCGACTCGGCCTCCGAGGAGAGCGAGCGCCACGGCCGATACCAGCCGTACGGCCGGAAACCCGGCCGGTAGCCGTATGGCCGGTAGCCGAAACCGCCGTACGGACGGTAGCCGTAAACGCCATACGGCCGGTAGCCGAAACCGCCGTACGGACGGTAGCCGAAACCGCCGTACGGACGGTAGCCGTAGACACCATACGGCCGGTAGCCGAAACCGCCATACGGCCGGTAACCGTAAACGCCGTACGGACGGTAGCCATACGGGGCCACGATCCGGGAGGCGTCGAGATCCGGGCTCGCCGTCTCCTCGACGATCACGAGATCCTGGATCGGTGTCGAGGTCTCCGCCGCAGCGAGCTGCGTCGTGCCGACGGCGACGCCGAACAGGGCCAGCGCACCAAGCGCCTTCACCAGCTTCATCATGGACTCCTTTGCAATGCGAGCCGCTTGATGGGCATCCCCCATCCAGGCTGCGTCCGTCGTGATGCAAGCGTGAGGCCCGTTCGCGGCGTATCGCCGGCGCCCCGCGCCGCGGCGTCGACTCCCGAGAGCCCCGCCTCCGCGCAGGGCGCGCCGACCGACGGAGGCTCGAGTGCGCAAATGGCCGTCGGCGCCCGGGGCTCGCGGCTCCGGCGTGCACGATCGCGGGTGTCGGGCGCGCGGCGACCGCGCCCCGCCCGGCTCAGGGCATGATCAGGACATCCGCCAGATCGTCGACGATCCTGCCCGCGTCGCCGACCTCGAGGTTGACGAGCACGGTGATCGAAGCGTCGCTGTCGATCGCGTAATAGGACGAGGACGTGAAGCCCCAGATACCGCCGTCATGCCCGACCTGGGCGCCGAGCCGGGATTCACGGCGGGAGAGCCCGAGCCCGTATCCGGTGACCTCGCCGAGCCTCGCGTCCACCCAGGTGGTCATCTCCGCGAGCTCGGCTGGGCCGAGCAGCTCGCCGCCGAGCACCTTGCGGTAGAAGCGCGTGAGGTCGTCGGTCGTCGAGACCAGGGCGCCCGCCGCGCCGGCCGCCGACGGATCCGCCGCGGAGGTCGTGTCGACGAGCTTTCCCCGGTCGACCCCGTAGCCGTGCACGAGCCCCGGCACGGCCGCCTCGGCGCCGTCGAGGTAGGTGCGCGCGAGCCCAGCCGGCTCCAGGATCCGGGCGCGGAGCAGCTCGCCGACGGGCTCTCCCGACGCGGCTTCGAGGATCAGACCAGCGATGATGTAGTTCGTGTTGGAGTAAGCGAAGCCCTCCCCAGGCTCGAAATACGGCGGCTGCGACGCGGCGATCTCGATGAGCTCCCGGGGCGCCCACGCGCGCTCCGGGTCGGAGAGGGCCGCGGACCAGAACGCGTCGCTCTGCGTGAAATCGTAGAGCCCGCTCGTGTGGTTCAGGACCTGCCGGACGGAGATCTGGTCGCCGCCGGGGACGCCCTCCACGTGCTCGGAGACGGCATCGTCGAGCGACAGGCGGCCTTCGGCGCGCAGCATCAGCGCCAGGGTCGCCATGAAGGTCTTGGTGATGCTTCCTACCCGGAAGAGATCATCGGGTCGCAGGGGGACCTCCGCCTCTGCGTCGGCCACCCCGGAGGCGCCGCGCCAGCTGCACGCCCCGAAGCTCACGGCGGCGGCCGCGCCGGGGAGCCGCTGGTCCTCCACGGCCGCGTCGAGCGCGGCCTGGAGCTCGGCCGAGAGCGCGTCGCAATCGACGGTCGTCCCGCCGCCCGCGCCCCCGGTCCCTGCGTCGCCGCTCTCGATTCCACCGCTCCCGCCGCCCTCACCGTTCAAGCTGGCCTCTGCCGGCGGCGGCGCGGACGAGGAGCCGCCGCACCCGGCGAGCAGAACGACCCCAGCGCAGGCGAACCAAGCGGTCCGCCGAAGAACACGGCTCATCGATCCGATCTCCACGATTCCTAAAAGAAGCTCACTGCTGCGCTCCGCCGCGCCGCTGCCGAGAGCGCCTCAGGGCGGCCTGCGGAGGGCGCGCATCAAGGCGCAAGTCGTCCGAGCGTGTCAACCCGCGCGAGCAATAGCGGTGCTCCCCCCGACACGATCACAGCAAAGCCAGATGCGAGCGGCTTCGCCGCGGTGGGCCGCGCCACCTCAGGGCTCGAGGTCAGGGCGCCGTCAGTGCGTCGTCGCGCCGCCGAGCGTGGGGACCGGCTCGTCGCTCTCCGCCGCGACCGCGGCCGCTGCCGCCGCCGGGGAGCACGTATTCCCGTCCGCGTGCGCCGCGAGGAAAGCCTTGAGGACGCCGTCGCGGTGCGGGAGGAACGAATGGGTGAGCGCCTGCGAGAGCTCCCCGTCCTCCCTGACATGGACGAACCGGAACTCCTGCTCGTCCACGGGCCTCTCGGGCTCCTTCCTGGGCCACGTCACGCCGTTGCCGAGCGAGGCGCCGTCGCTCAGCTGATGGCACCCGGCGCACGACTGGGTGGTGGCGCGCGCGGCCACGTCCACGGGCGAGAAGAGGGTGTTCTTCCCGAGGCGCACGAGCTCGGCCTCGAGCCGGTCGAGCAGCTCGAAGTTCGGCGGGAAGTTCACCGGCGGATCCAGCTGGAGCGCGTAATCGTTGTCGCTCCTGACGACGCTCTCGCCCGCGTTGTAGAGGTCCTGCGTCGAGCCCTTGAGCTGGATGTCGTTGATGTCGGCGCTGGAGGTCGTGAGCTTGTCCACCGACTCCATGAAGTCGTCCATGAACGACGCCCTGCGGGGGTCGCTCGGGTCGAAGTTCACGCCGAACAGCTCGGCGAAGGGGTTCTCCTTCACCGGGACCGGCTTGACGTAGAGCCGCGGCTCGCCGCTCGGCCCGTCGAAGGCCCTGGCGAGCTTGAACTCGTGGAGCTGCCACTCCTGGCCTGCCTGGACCTGATTGGGCGCGCCGACGTTGCCCATGAACTGGTTGGTGCGGATCTGTCCCGTGCCGCGCCGGCCCGCGGGGCCGTGGACCGCGTCGGCGAAGTTGTCCGGGTGGAGGACCGGACCGAAGCCGGCGTCGAGCAGGCCGACGGTGAAGAACCGCTCGATCTCCTGGGCGCGCTCGGCGGCGTCCAGGGTCGGGAGGCGCGCCCAGAACGCGGCGACCGGGAGGCACGCGGCGACGCCGCATTCGGGGTGGGGATTCGGCAGCTGGGCCTCGAGGATGATCAGGTTGCGGTCGGCCTGGCCGGCCGACTTCTTGCCGTAGACGATCCGGTACTCGCCGCAGTGCGCGCCGTCTTGCGGCGCGAGATCGAAGCGGTTCACGACCGCGAGCGGCTCCATGAAGTCCGGCGAGCCCGGGTCGAACGGCTCGCTCGAGGCGAGGCGCCCCTCCCTCCGGGGGCACGCGATCCGGTAGCCGTTGAGCGTGTGGAAGCCTTCGCTGTCGGTGTGCTCGTCGCAATGGATGGCATCGGGGAACTGAGCCCCCGTGGAATGATTGTAGAAGTCCCACCAGCGCCTGTAGAGATCGCGGGCGGTCTGTCGATCCCCGGTCCCCGCCCTCGCGATGAGCTGATCGAGGACGAGCTGGAGCGGGAGCCGGGCCACGGCGAGCGGGTCTGTGGCCTTCGTGAGGATCAGCGAACGCTGCGTGTCGATGTCCAGCGGGGCCGACAGCGCCTGCGCGCCCTCCGCGGCGAGCGCATCGGCGTCGGCGCCGGCGAGCTCGCCGGGCGCGCTCGCGTCGCCGCACGCGGCCAGAGAGGCGGACGCCGCGAGGCACAGGATGGCCGCGGCGAAGGGGGACCTGGATCGATGACGAAGAGGCATGACGGCTCCTGCGCAGGACGGTCGCGCCGGCGGCGTCGACGCGACGCGGCCCCTCCAGCGATCTGCCTGCTGCTCGGTGGATGTCGGCGTGGCGGGCGGTCCTTCGTCAGAACCGCACGAAGCACCGTTGGTTTCCTGCTGCTCTCGCTACGGCGCTGCGGCCCATCCGGACAGCCCACGGCGGACGCGCTCGAGATAGCCGCTCTCGCGCACGACCTCCTCGTATCCAGGCACCGCGCCGACCCACGCCCGCATGCGCACGTTCGGCGTATCGGTGAGGTACATCGTGGGGATCCCCATGAGCGCGGGGCCATCCATGCCCGCGGTCGTGACGCCGACCTGGCCGACGAGGCCGTGCGTCCGCTTCAGGTGCTCGAAGAACTGCAGCTGCGCCCGGCGCATGTCGAGCTGCCGAAAGGTGGGGTCCTTCCAGAAGAGGGTCATGTCGACCGCGCCCTCGGGGACTGGTCCGTCACGAAGGGCGTCGCCGGTCAACACGGGCACGAGCCCCGCGCGCCGAGCCAGGTCCGTCAGCTCCAGCAGCTCGGCGAGCGTCGTGTTTCGGTGCGGGTGGTGGACGCACTCGCGGATCCAGAGCAGCACCTTCTTCCGGCACGGCGCTCCGGCCCGCGCGTCCGCGAGCCTGCGATCGACCCAGCCGGCCACCGCCTCCGGGATCGGCGCGTCCCCGAGGAACGCCGCGCGGAGCCTCCGCTGGGCGGACGACGGATCGGCGTCGAAGGCGCGCGCGACGATCTCCGTCGTCTGCTTCATCGCGCGCGGGCGCGAGCGGTACGCCTGCAGGTGATCGCTCAGGCCCGCATCGCGGAGAAACGCCTCGGCTTGCGGCGTTCCGACCTTGCCTGGCTCGATTTGAACGGTCGCGCCCGCGAGGACGGCGGCCGCGGCGACGTGCCACCCCTCGCCGAACGAGAAGCCGTTGTCCGTGTGGAACGTGTACGCGTGGTTTCGCTCCTCGACGATCGTGCGCGCCGCGCGGGCGGCGACCTCGGCCCTGTGCGCCGCCGCGCGCGCCGCGCGGGCGGCTTTCGAGCGAGGCGCGCCGGCCTCGAGCTCCGCGGCGCAGATCGCGGCCGCGCGGGCCGCGGCCTCCGCGCCGATCACGATCGCCTCCACGCGCCGCCAGCCGTCGTCGCACGCCTCGCGCGTCGGCGCGCGCTGCGCGCTCATCGAGAGCTGGCCCGCGCCGTGGAGCGCGTCTTCGGCGCGCGCCGCGTGGGCCCTCGCCAGCGTCGAACGGGCGCCCATCCCCGTCGCGAGGGTCCGCTCTCCTCCAGCGGCGAGCTCCTGCCCCTCGAGCGCGGCGCGCTCCTGCTCGGCGGCGGCCAGCGCGCGCTCCGCCTGCGCGATCGCACCCTCCAGCAGGCGTCGGTAGCGCTCGCGCTGCCCCGGCGCGTGCAGCGTGGCCGCCAGGGCGAGCGCGGCGTCGAGGCTGCCTTCGGCGTCGCGCTCGAGGTGCTGCGCGGCGAGCGCCTCGGCGACGGCCGCCCCCGTGCACACCGGCTCGGATCCCTCGGTCCCCATGACCTGCGCCTTCTACCCCAGCGGACGACATGTCCGCCATCTACCGCAGCGGACGACATGTCCGCTATAGTGGAAACACCATGACCTCCTCGCTGGTGCAAGCGACCGCCCTCGAGCTCCTCGCCCTCTACCGCGCCCGGAGCGCCTCGCCGGTCGAGGTGATGCGGGCCGTCCTCGCGCATGTGGAGCGCCACGGCGCGCCGCTCAACGCGTTCGTGCTGGTCGACGAGGAGCGCGCCCTCGACGCCGCGCGCGCGTCGGAGGCGCGGTGGGTCCGCGGCGCGCCGGCGGGGCGGCTCGACGGGGTGCCCGTCTCGGTGAAGGACCTCTTGCTCACGGCCGGCTGGCCGACCCGGCGCGGCTCGCGCACGGTAGACGCGAGCGGCCCCTGGACCGAGGACGCGCCCGCGGTCGCGCGCCTGCGCGAGCACGGCGCGGTGCTCTTCGGCAAGACGACGACCTCGGAGTTCGGCCTGAAGGGCTCCGGCGACAGCCCGCTGACCGGGATCACCCGCAACGCGTGGGACCCCCGGCGCACGCCGGGCGGCAGCAGCGCCGGGGCCGTCACCGCGGTGGCGGCGGGGTTCGGCCCGATCGCGGTGGGGACCGACGGCGGCGGCTCGATCCGCGTCCCCAGCGCGTTCTCCGGGGTGGTGGGGCTCAAGCCGACCTTCGGCCGCGTGCCGGCCCACCCGGCGAGCGTGGTGGGCGTGCCCCCGCACGTGGGGCCGATCGCGCGCGCGGTCGGCGACGCGGCGCTGCTCCTCGCGGTCCTCTCCGGTCCCGACGACCGCGACCCGTTCCGGGCCCCGCCGGCGCCCGGGGACGCGGCGGACGCGCTCGACGGCGCGCCCATCGCGGGCGCGCTGCGGGGCGTGCGCATCGGCGTGAGCGCCACGCTCGGCGCCATCGAGCCGGCAAGCGAGACGCGGGCCCGCTTCGCCGCGGCGGCGGCGACCCTGGAGGAGCTCGGCGCCGAGGTCGAGGAGGTGGATCCCCCGCTCGCGGACGCGGGGGGCGTGCTGCGGACGCTGTTCGCCGCTCGCGCCGCGCACACCGTGCGGGAGCTCGGACCGGAGCAGCGCGCGCTGCTCGATCCCGCGGTGCGGAGCGCGGCCGCCGAGGGGGAGGCGCTCGGCGCGGTGGCGTACCTCGAGGCCGAGCGGCGCCGCGCGGAGCTGGCGCTGGTCATGGCCGCGCTCCACCGCCGCTTCGACCTGCTGGTGACGCCCACCTCGGCCGGGGCGGCTCCCCTCATCGAGGGCGGCGGCCCGCCCCCCGCGTCCTTCGCCGGCCCCTTCAGCCTGACGCGCCAGCCGGCCATCAGCGTGCCCATGGGCGTGACCGGCGCCGGCCTGCCGCTCGGGCTCCAGATCGTCGGGCGCCACTTCGAGGAGGCGCTCGTGCTGCGCGCCGCGCGCGCCTTCGAGGGCGCCAGCGTCCCGCTCCGGGCGCCGCCGCTGCTCTCACTCCGGTGAGGCGGCGGCGTCGCGTGACCCTCTCGGGGGAACCACGGCGGCCTCCGCCCGCTTCAGGCCGAGGCGCGAGAGCCGGACCGGGGCGTCCCCGGGCGCCGGGTGCCGGATCGTCCCTCGGGGCTCGAGCGGCGGCGCCGCCGGCTCGTTGCCGGTGACCTGCTTCAGGCCGTAAAAGCCGTTCATCGCCGCCGACAGCATCATCCCGCCGCGGCTCAGCGACCGCGCGCCGCGCGCGAGGCGCTCGACCACCGCCGCGGGGCCGAAGGCGCGATTCCACATCTGCCGGTGGGCGGCGAGGAGCTGCTCGGGCGACATGCGCGCTGGCCGGAAGGCGACCCCGTAGCCGCTGTAATGGGGCCAGTCGCGCTCTTCGAGGATCCGCCCGTCTCGCCGGTGCTCGTCGTACAGCGGCGTGCCCCGGAACGGCGTGAGGATGCTCAGGAACGGGACGTCGACGCCGATCTCGTTCAGCCGATCGGCCGTGGAGGCGATGACCTCCGGCGTCTGATCGTCGAAGCCCGAGATGAAGCCCGCCATCACGCAGATCCCGCGATCGTGCAGCTTGCGGATCGCCTCGCGGTACTCGTGCGCGCGGTTCTGGCGCTTGTCGATGCTCTTCAGATCGGCCTCGTCGAGGCTCTCGATGCCGAGGAAGATGCCGATGCAGCCGGACCGCTCCATCGCGTCGAGGAGCTCCCGGTCCTTGACGATATCGATGGACGCCTGCGTGAGCCACCAGCGATCGAGCCCGGCGAGCTCGCGCAGGAGCTCCTTGGCCCAGCGGCGCTGGACGAGGAGGTTGTCGTCCCAGAACCAGGCGACCTTCTCCTGCCAGAAGCGGGGGAAATGCGTGGTGGCGATGTCGCGGATCACCTCGTCGACGGGGCGCACGCGGAAGCCGGGGTTGAGGTCGGGCACCGTGCAGAAGCTGCAGGTGAACGGGCAGCCGCGCGTCGCCTGGAGCACGCGGGGCACGAGGAAGCGGCCTTCGAGCAGATCGTAGCGGGGGGTCGGCAGCCCGGCGAGCGAGGCCGGTTCGCCGTGATAGACGCGGCGCTGCGTGCCTCGCTCGAGGTCGCGCAGGACGGCGGGCCAGACCGTCTCGGCTTCCCCGGTGACCACGACGTCCACGTGCTGGAGCGCCTCTTCGATCCAGTACGAGACGTGCGGCCCGCCGGCGACGACGCGCACGCCGAGGGCGCGGTAGCGGTCGGCGAGCGCGTAGGCGCGGCGCGCGAAGCCGGAGAAGAACGAGAGCGCGACGACGTCCGGCGCGGCGTCGACGGGGACGGGGCGCACCTGCTCGTGGAAGAGCTCGACCTCGTGCTCCGGCGGGGTGATCGCCGCGAGGTGGATCCCGGTGACCGGCGGGACGAAGTGGAAGCGGTGCCCCCTGCGATAGCGGGGGACGTAACTCACGACAATCCTCACCTTCATGGGCGCCTCCTCGGGGTCGTGCGCCGCATCGGACCGGCCCCGCCATGACGATGTGGATCCGCGGGCGGACGGAGCTCCGATGAGGCGCGCTGAGGATAACGTGAGGCGGCCAGTGTCGCTTCCAGGAGCGGGAGGAGCTACCGTGGAGAGACGGTGGCGGGCGCGTGCGCGGGCCGAGGAAGCGAGCGCCCCTTCCGCCCGCCAGACGTCCGGCCAGGGATCCGGAGAGAGAGTTCAACGCAAAGGCGCAAAGACGCAAAGACGCAAAAAAAATTTTAGTTTTGTAGTTTTGCGCCTTTGCGTCTTTGCGCCTTTGCGTTTATTTCTCTTCGCTCGCGAGGCAGATCCCTGGCGGGAGCTCTGATCCGCGGTACTACAGGCCGAAGCTCGCCTTGATCGCGTCGAACTCCGCGAACGCGTCGCTGCTCGCCCTGGTCGCGCCGCCCTGCGACGTGAAGAGGGACGAGCCCCATGTGCCGCTCTGCGTCGGCTCCCAGAAGAACGTCCCGAGCCCCCTGCCGTCCGGCAGGTCGCGCATGATCTGATTGGCCTTCGTGCGTTCGGGGTTGTATTCCGCGATCGCGAACGACAGCTCCGGGAATGTCTCGGCCAGTTCATTGAAGGTGTTCGCCCACACCTCGGGCTCCCCCTGAAATGCCGTGTAGCAGGAGAGCCCGAGGACGTCGAACGCGACGCCTCGCGTCCTGGCGCTGTTGACCCACCACGTGACGCCGTCGACGTCCTCGGTGTTCTCGACATGCAGCATGATCTTGATGGTGTCGTCGACCTCCTTGACCCCGGCGATGCCTGCCTTGAGCAGGGCGGCCAGGTTGTCCCAGTTCTGGTTCGACGCTCGCCCGGTGAGGCCGCTCGGATTGACGACCGAATCGTTGCCCCAGCAGTCCGTGCTGGCGGACGGCACGTGGATCAGCATGCCCGGCGTGATCTCGTTGCCGATCTGCACCATGTCCGGGCGCGCGCCCGCGCTGACGAGCGCGGCGACCACGTCCTTCGTGTAGTCCTTCAAGAGGCCCGCCATCTCGTCGATCGACCGCGCGCCCCGCCAGGCCTCGGGGATGATCTGTTTGCCGGGGTCGGCCCAGGTGTCGCTGTAATGGAAGTCGAGCAGGAACCCCATGCCTGCGGCCTTGATCTGCTTGCCGAACTCGATCGTGTGGTCCTTGTCGCAATAGCTCTCTTCCTTCTCGCAAGCGCCGCCGGTCCCGAACGCATAGCCGTAGGTAGCGCCCGGGTCCACGAACGTCCGGAGCCGGATGTAGTTGAACCCGTGGTTCTTCAGCAGCTCGAGCATCCCTTTTTCGTCGCCGTCCGTGTCCACGTACGTCGCGCCGCTATCGACCGCCTCCTGGACGCTGGAGATATCGGCGCCGAGGATGAAGCCGGGCTCGAACGGCGCCATGCCGCCGGCTCCGCCCGTTCCGGCGCCGCCCACGCCCACCGACGTGGAAGCGGACGACGACGAGCTCGTCGCGACGGACGCGCCTCCCCCGCTCGAGCTCCCGGCCGTCGCGCTGCCGCCGCCTCCCCCCGAGGCGGATCCCCCCTGACCCGCGCTGCTTGCATCGTCTCCACCCGCGCTCGGCTCTGTGCAGTGACAGAGAAAAATTGGAATGAAGAGCGCAGCAAGCCTGGTGCAGGAGCGTACGGTGGAGCGCATTGTGGACATCATGCCACCATCATACCCGGGCCCGACGGCTGAACGCGATCGGCCTCTCAAGCAGTCAGGCGCGCGCGCTCACGAGCCAGCAGGCCGCGGTGAAGCGCGCCGCGCCCTCGCGGACGTACGGCTCGAAGGCGGCGCGGACCACCTCGGCCGTCCGGGCGCGCGTCGGCTCGTCCGCGTCCCGCAGCGCGAGGCCCACCGGTCCGAGCTTGATGACATAGGTGAGCAGGTCCTTCTCCGCGACGCCGGTGGGCACGTCGAGCGGGCGAATGGCGACGTCGGTCCAGCCGCTCGCGTCCAGGATGCGCTGCACGCGGTCGCTGTCCGCGAAGGCGAACGGGCCTGGCGCGTCGGGGCCCGGGATGGGCAGGTTGGGCAGCAGCGGCGCGGCGGCGCGGGCGGCCTCGGTCATGAACGGGTTCTCGGCCGGGCTGCGCCAGGCCACGAACGAGAGCCTGGCGTCGCGCCGCGCGGCGCGCCGGAGGTTGGCGAACGCCGCGGCGGGATCGGCGAAGAACATCACGCCGAAGCGCGAGATCACCGCGTCGAACTCGCCGGGCTCGAAGCGATGCGTCTGCGCGTCGGCCTGGACGAAGGCGGCGGACGAAAGGCCCTCGGCGGCGGCGCGCGCCCTGGCGGCCGCCACGAGCGGCCCGGAGATATCGACGCCGAGACAGCGGCCCGCCGGCCCGAGGCGCCGCGCCATCGCGAGGGCCGTGGCGCCCGCGCCGCAGCCGACGTCGAGCACGCGGCCGCCCTCGCCGGGGAAGGCTTCTTCGAGGAGCGGCGCCCCGAGCGGCGCCAGCATGGCGTCGAGCACTCCCTGCATCTCCACCCAGATGGGCCCCCCGGCGTCGTTCCACAGGGCGGCCTGGTCGCGATTGGGCTGGTCGGCTTCGGACATCGGAGTCTCCTTTCGCTTGCGATGGGCAAGCACGCCCCGTAGTCTGCAAGTTCAAGTCGACTTGAGGTCAAGGGTGAAAGACAAGGATCTGGACATCGCCGAGGTCGCCCGGCGCTCCGGCGTGCCCGCCTCGACCCTGCGGTACTACGAAGAGAAGGGGCTCATCGCCTCGACCGGGCGGCGGGGCTTGCGGCGCCTGTTCGCCCCCGGGGTGCTGGAGCGGCTGGCGCTGATCGCCCTCGGCCAGGTGGCGGGGTTCTCGCTGGACGAGATCGCGCAGATGTTCGCGCCCGACGGCCGGGTGCGCATCCAGCGCGAGCGGCTGACGGCCAAGGCCGACGAGCTGGACCAGACCATCCAGCGGCTGGTCGCCATGCGCGACGGCCTGCGCCACGCGGCGGCGTGCTCCGCGCCGAGCCACATGGAGTGCCCGCGCTTCCGCAGCATCGTCCGGCTCGCCGGCGCCGGCCGGCTCGAGCCGCCGCCGCGGGGAGCCTCGGGGCGGAGGCGGTCCGGGCCGCCCGCGGAGCCGCGCCGGCGCCCCGTCGGCTAGCTCGTCATTCCCGAGGCGCTGCTGCTCGCCGACGCACCGGCGCTCGCGGGCTGGATCATCGCTCGATCTCGCGTGTCGACGCGCGGTCCCGTATCGAGCCCGTAGACGTCGCGCAAGCCGAGCCGCAGCGTACGGGCGGCGAGGACGGCGAAGATCAGGTAGTGGGCGAGGAAGAAGCGCTCGAAGAGGGCGGGAAACAGCAGCGTACGTACCATGACGTTGAGGAGCAGCACGCAGGGGAACATCACCCACGGCTCATCGAGCGCCAGGCCACCTCCGCTCCTGACGTGCAGCACGAACGCGATCGCGGGCAAGAGCATATAAGGAATCACGGAGCTCGTCAGCACGCTCGGGACAAGGCCTGTGGCGACAGCCCGGAAATAGTCATCCAGGCCGACCGAGACGAGGGCGGACGCCGGGTGAACGAGGGGATCGATGAACGTGTGATAAAAGAGGGTCCGCCACCCGTATGCGCCATTGAGCCGGGTGACGAGGACATACGCCCCCAGGATCGCCGAGGACGAGGCGGCGAAGCAGGCGAGGCGCGCGCGCAGCCGCTCCGCGCGGCGGAACAGGAGCAACCAGGCCGAGAACATGAGCCCGAGGATCGCGGTCTCGTGCCTCACGAGCACCGCGACGGTGAGCAGAACGAAGGAGAGGCGCCGATTGCCCGCCTCGAGGAACGCGTACCCGGCGGCGACCACGATGAGCGCGGCGAGCCCATCCGGGGTCGGGAGGCTCGCGACATGGGTGAAGGAGGAGCTCAAGAAGATGAAGCTGCTCACCAGGACGGCGCATATCGGGTCGAGGTGGCGCATCATCCAGGACAGGCCCACGAGCGCGAGGAGGACGTACGACAGCGCCGAGACGGCAGACGCCGCTCGCGCGACGTTCACCCCGCACTTGTACAGCAGGTAGAGCAGGCTCGAAGAGACCATCCGCATCCGATAAAACGAGAGCTGTTCGACAAATGCCCGAGGGTCCTGCGCGACCTCGGCTCTGTAGGGTGAGCTGCTCGTGAGCTCGTGAACCACGGCAGCCGGGGCGGCGTCACGGAGGGCGCCATACGCGCCGCCATGGATGACGACCGGATCGCTCGACTCGTAGGAGAGCGCGACGCCGCTGTAGCCGAGCACGTCCCAGCCATACCGTGGCGATCCGTACCCGCTTATGGCGGCGACGCCCACAACGATGCAGCAATAGACCGCAACCGCGATCCGTCGCGGCCAAATACCAGCACACATACCCCCTCCGTCCGGTCTCCGATGACGGCCGTCGCAGCGGTCCCCTTGCGCCGACGACGATGATTCAAAGATTCCAGACTTATTCTCCCATGGTTGGTCATACCGTCAAGAGCTCCAGGCAGGCCGAGCTGCTCGCGCTGGAGTTGTCGGCGTGAGCGATGGGCCCGGCCGCAGTGGAAGATCAGACAAATTCGGATTCTCGCTGAGCGCCCGGGGCGGCACTGCGCTTGCCTCCCGTCATGGCGGTGCGCGCGGTCTCGCACGATTCCCGCACCATTCTCGCAGGATTCCCGCAGCACCCCGCACGAGTCCCGCACCACCCCGCACGAGTCCCGCACGAGAGGAGCATTCGAATGGGCAGCAAGGCGAAGACGACGACCGCGGTCGCCCGGTCGATCGATGATGTCTCCGAGCAGATCTTCCGGCAGGTCGAGCAGAGCGGCGCGCTGCCGCCGCACCTGGGGGCGCCCGAGGCCGTCGGCGCGGCGCTGTGCACGCTGTCGCGCCGGCTGAGCGGTGGAGAGGCGCGGGACCTCGCCTCGGCCCTGCCCTCGACGATCCAGGCGATCGTCCAGCCATGCGCCACGCACCGCGACGACGATCCGGAGGTCTTCGGTCGTCGAGAGTTCCTCGAGACGCTCGCGGAGCACCTGCACATCGATACCGACCAGGCGAGGGCGGTGTCCCATGCGGTCTTCGCTGCCGTGGAGCGCGAGATCCCCATGAAGGAGGTCACGGACATCGAGAGCCAGCTCCCGGCCGATCTGAAGGAGCTCTGGGGGCGCCACCGCGCCGCGGGCAGCTCCCACGCGGAGCGGCCGGCGGACACGTCGCTGGCGGAGCCTCCCCCGCGGGCGTCCGTGGACACGCCCGCGCCGGACCAGCTCCGAGACGACGTGGGCGCGGACGGCACGGCGGCGACCTCATCC
This sequence comes from Sorangium sp. So ce185, assembly GCF_051526825.1. Taxonomy (NCBI): domain Bacteria; kingdom Pseudomonadati; phylum Myxococcota; order Polyangiales; family Polyangiaceae; genus Sorangium; species Sorangium sp. So ce185. Next base: position 7,940,737 of record NZ_CP150316.1, read on the forward strand.
GGCGACGCCCCCGCCGTCCGGCGCGCGAGCTGACGGCGGCACGGGGCGGCGCTCCGGCGAGCTGGACGGTCCAGCGGGAGGAGCCAGCCCCGGAGCGCCACCTTGACGCGCTCCGGCAGCGCCACCGGGGCGGGGCGCGCGAACGACGGGAGAACCTCGGCCACGAGGAGCGGCGGTCGAGGTCCCGCAGGCGCTCGGCGTCCATCCCGGCGTCCTGATGCGCCGCGCCACGCTGGCCGAGGTGACGCGCGGGAGGCCCCCGCGCAGCGCGCAGCCTGCGAGCGAGGCGACTGCCGTCGAGGTAGTCCGGCAGCCGCCACGTGATGACACCCTCCTCACAATTCCAGCGTCTGTGCAGAATTACGCAAAGGCTCGGTGTTGATTGTTGATTCGGCGCGGGCGTAACCTGCCCTCACCGGAGGCCGATCGGCCGCCGTCCACCATGGCCACCCAACCATGAGGCCGTCCAGCGGCCCATGGAGAGCACAGCGAGGAGGAGCGAGTTAGATGACAATCTCCGCGTCAGCGCCTGAAGCAGACGAGCCCCAGCTCGCCGGCCTCGCCGCGGAATGGCGCGCCATCGTGGCACGGGAGCGGGAGAACCGCGTGGCGCAGGTCGCCGCGTGGGAGGCGAAGCTCGCCGAGCTCCGCGCCGAGCAAGAGGAGCTCGTGAGGGGTGGCCGCTGGGCCGGCGGGCCGGACGATCTCCTGAGCATCCTCGGGCAGAGCCGGCAGGAGCGGTATCACTCCGCGCTGCTGGCATGGCTGCTCGATCCCCAGGGTCGACATGGCCTCGGCGCTGGCTTCCTCGAGGCGTTGCTCCGCCGCTGCGCGGCCGATCCGCCGAGGGCCACGCTGAACCGCGCCCGGCCCGCGCTCGACGTGAGCAAGGGCGACGCCCGCGCCGATGTCGTCGTCGCTGGGCCTGGGCTCTTTCTCGTGATCGAGAACAAGGTCGATGCCCGCGAGCAGCCCCTGCGATGCGATCACCTTTACGAGAGCTTCTGTCGAGAGCCAGGCGCGCTGTTCGTCTTCCTGTCGCCGTCCGGACGAGCGCCCGTGACAGCCACGGGCCCCGCGCGGGAGGCGTTCACGCCGATGAGCTACGCCGACATCGCGGCGATGCTCCGCGACGCGATCGCCTCGGCGCCGGGCAACGGCGCGACGGCGCATGGGCGCGAGGCCGCCTCCAACTATCTCGCCACCTTGGAGAGGGAGTTCCGATGAACCGCATCGACGATCCGCGTGCCGTATTCTACCTCCGGAATCAGCCGCTCATCGAGGAGTGGGCCGCCATCGGCGAGTCCGTCGCCGACCTCGCGCACGCGTTTCTATGCTCGTGCGCGGATGGGATCGCCGAGCTCGCCTCCGAGCTCTCTCCAGATGTCGACGTCTACAAGTTCCTGGAGGACGACGAGGACTGGCCGAAGATCCTGCTGGTCTTGCCAGGATGGTTCCCGTCGAGCCAGGCCGGGCTCGTCCCCGGCGTCGACGTCGCCCCCAGGGTCGGGGTCGGCCTGGAATGGAACAAGTCGAGGCGCCTGAACTTCACCACCTCTCCTGCTTGCGCGTTCACGGGCGTATGGGTGGATATCGACATCGCCGGCGGCAAGGAGCTGTCGAGGAAGCTCCGCGCGGCCTTCGGAGAGGCCGGCATCCTCAAGCAGCACAGGCTCACCTCCAGCGCCTGGTGGCCCGCCTACCGCTACGAGACCGCGACAGGGGATTACTGGAACGATCTCGCCCCCTACCGCGAACAGCTCATCCAGTCGGTGCGGTCCCACTGGATGGAGTTCGCGCCGCGGATCCGGGACGTGCTGGCGGGCTGACCGTCTAGCGCCGTACGCCTCGGTGGGGCGCCGCGGCATCCGCGCTCCCCTCCCCTCCTCCTTCGCAGAGCGAACGCAGCGCGACACCGGCGCCCGCAGCGCCGACGCGAGCTCGCCGTGGCTCGACGAGAGCGCGGCGAGCGGCCCCGCGCGACGTCGGGTCGCCACCGCGACCTCGTGGCCTGACATGCGGGGAGCCTCGGCCGCCCATCGGTCGGCCAAGTGGATCGGGGTCGGATCGAGCCGTTCAACGGGGCGCCGTACGCGCGCCGCGCGCGGGCCACTCCGCGCACGTGACGATTTCCGCGCCCCTGCCGCGAAAGACGGTGTTGACGAGGAGCTCGTGCACCGCCGGGTCCGGGTCGGCGCACCCGTCGCGGAGCACGGTCAGCCCGTAGCCCCGGTCCGACGCGTCGTAGAACGTGGCCGCGACCATGGCGCTCGTCGCGACGCCCGTGAGCGCGAGCGAGTCCACGCCGCGGGCGCGGAGGACCAGATCGAGATCCGTCCCTGCGAACGCGCTCGTGCGCCGCTTGAGCACGACGATGTCGTCCGCGGTGACCTCCAGCGCGACCTCCGTACCCGGCGAGCCCTCGTGGAACAGGTCACCGGCCCGGTGGAAGGCCGCGAAGACCTCACCCGCCAAGTCCGCGCCGTTGGCCCGAAACGCGGTACGCACGAACACCACCAGCACCCCGGCTGCGCGCGCTCGCGGCAGCAGCTCGGTCACCGGCGGCACCACGGCCTTCGCGAACGGGTAATTGTTGAGGATCCCGACCTGGAGGTCACCGACGATCAGCGCGCTACGCATGGTGCGAGCTTCTCCATCCAGCGGTTCACCGTCAACAGCATTCCGAGGGACGAGCACCGCGCACGCCGTCGCGATGCCCATTTCTTCTCTCCCCTCTGTGCTCTCTGTGCCTCCGTGGTTCGAATCTCTTCATTCTCGGGCGTTTCAAGCTGATCGGTGCCAGCTCCGAGCTCTCGGCATGCTCGTCTCCGGGGGCGTCATCGTCGCCTCGAACGTGCTCGCCTACACGAGCGTCCCCCGGGGCGGCCGCTTCGGCATGGTCGATCTGCTGCACTTCGCGCTCCCCGTGGCCATCTACTGCCTGGTGAACTTCGCGATGGACGAAGGCCGAGCCCGCGAGCGGCGCGCCCGCGGGCTCAGGGGCGAGGAGTAGCCGCGCCCGCGCGGATCGCCGGACGACTCGCCGCGCCTGGCGCACGACCAGCGACCGGAGATCCGCCCCTCGGCCAGGAAGCCCCCGGCGAGCCCCCGGCGGCGCTGCGCCTCGACCACGCGGAGTTCGACCACGCCCAGCGGGCACCCCGTCACCCGCACCTGACGCGCACGTCCTGCCGGACAGCGCATCGAGCAGGCAAAGTTGAGCACTCAGGGCCACGTTGAGCATTACCCTCCGCGGTGCGCTCCGGAGGGGTTCCGACGTTGCTGGTGCGCTTCTGCTTTGGTGGTGGCTGGTTTTGCCTGAGTTGAGAGCGCCACGCCGACCGCTTCGACGGTGTCCCTACCAGTTGTCCGAAAACAGACAATCGTAAAGCGTGGCCTCTCCCAAGGAGCGGCTGTCGGTTGCCACGTCAGGCACGATGAGCTCTCCGACGAGTGGCGGCATACGTTCGTATCCCCAGGTTAGCTCGATGTCTCGTGCGATCCAAGTCGCGTACGGCTGCTCATCGGGCGACAGATCGAAGCTGAGAATTCGACGTGTCGCTTCTAGCGGCAGCGGTGGCTCGAGAAGTTTGGGCTTGACCAAACTGACCAGCTTGCCCACCCAGGCAGGTAGGACGTAATGCGTGTCATGAACGAAGATGCTTACGTGGCGAGACGGCGTCGCGCTCAGCATCTTTCTCCTATCAATTTCTTCGAGATCATCAACGGTACGCGAGCCGTAAACAATATAATAGGGAACCAAAAGACTAACCATGAACCCTATCACGCGATCATACTCACCCGGAAGACTTGCTCCGATAGAGAGGCAACCGGAGTAGCAGGCATCGTAGTTCCCCGTGGGAAGATGCACAGAACGGTCAATTGAGGCACGGCCCAAAAACTTACTATCGATCCGATGCAACATACCTTGCCAACGGTCACGATCGGCTCCGGCTCGACGACGGGCGTCCACCAGCCGGCCATATTCCTCTGTTCGCTTGTAGCGCGGATCCTCACGCGAGACCCCGCGCGGATAGTAGCGATACACCACCTCGATCAATTCTTCATTCGAATGCCTCATGGCTTCGTAACCCTGGCACCGCCAATGGCCTCGGGCATCCTTACCGTCATTTCATCCTTGAATTTGATAAGCGGTGCCAGCCCGGAGCCACCCGAGGCTTACACCGGCGCTCAGTTCGGATGCCGCAGCCTGCGTCGGAACAACAAGGATCGAGAGCACCAATCTTGCCGCGCATAGGACCCATCGCGCTGTTGTCCTCACCGCCTTCTCCCCCCATGATTCGTTTTGGCCAGACTTTCATTGATGCTCCCAGTCCAATCATGTGCAAGACGGAAGCTTGCCAATTCGAGCCGAGCGCGCGAGAAGGCGAACCATTCTTCTGACCATGGGATTCATCGTCAAACAGAAATATGAGGGAAAGCCGCGGTTGACCTGGGTCAAACCGTCCAGGGCAGGCAGTGTAGCGGCGATGATGTCACGTGACCGCCCGACGGGCGCCATCTTGCGCCGTCGGGTTCCCGCGGACAGGATCGGCCGTTCGCCGATGCGGGCCGAACGTGCGCGCTTACTGGCGGTGAGCTCGCTGCGGAGGGGCCCCTGGGCGCAGCCGCGGCCGTCCGCGGACAGACGCGACGGTTTCGCCGAGCGCAGCGGACGCCGGCTCTCGCGCTCCGCCGTTCCGTTCGACACGTTGTCTAGACGGGTGATCGCGTGGCGCGTCGGGCGTCGCGGCCAGGAGACGACAGACGCCTTCATGGCCGATGTCCGCGCCAGGCTGCTCGTGATGCCGCAGATCACGAGCGATGGTTCGCGCCGCACATCTCTACCGTGGGCGCGCAGTTCGGCCCGAGCGTCGACTTCATGCAAACGGCTGTGCTGGGTGGTCAATACGCTCCGCGTGACCCCGGCGAGGCAGGCCGGCATCACCGACCACGTGTGGACCGTGGACGAGCTCGCGGAGGCGCAGCTGACCGAGCCGGCCAGCGAGGCCCCGAAGGCACAGCCGCTCCGTCATCGCGAGCCCTGGGTGCCAGCGCGCAAGCTTCCGAGCGGCAGGGGCTTCCTGCGCCTCGTGACGGAGCCGACGCCCGCGCAGCGGCGTCCGCAGCGCGCTCCGGAATACCCGCCGTCGGCGCCTCCGGTCCAGGCTGCCCCGCCGCCTCCTCCGGTGGCGCCGGCCGGTCCGGTCCAGCTCAACCTGTTCTCCTGGAAGCCCGGCCCGACGGACACGCCGGCGGAGGCTCGTCACCGGTAGGACCAAACGCTCCCAGGCGCTCTTTCTCTATCAGAGCGTCTGGGGTGTGCGTGCGCTCCCCCGCGCGAGCGCCGTCCGGCGGCTCGTGGGCCGGCGAGCTCGCCGCGTCGTCAGCGGGCCGGGTGCCTAGTCGGGGTCGGGCACCCCACGGGCGCGCCGCTCGCGGACCCGACCTTCATCCATGCTGAGTTGCACGATCAGGTAGATCCAGAGCGGGAAGAGCGTCCGCACGACGTCTACGATCCTCCCTAGCGAGGGAGAATGTGCGTCGTGGCAAACAACGGCCGGGGCTCCGAGCGCGACGCCACAGACCACGATGCCGATCGTCCTCAGCGGCTGGGGGACAATCATGACCGCTCCGCTAGAACGGGACGGCGCACAGGAGGCCCATGGCGACTCCGCCCCAGAGCCCGGTGTCGTCGCACCGCTGACGCGCCCTCGCGGTCCTGGCCCGCGGACACACCGCGTAGCGCAACGTCAAGAGAGAGCCGCCAGCGTAAAGGCCGCACATCAGGAGGCTGATCGGGCCGATGGCCTGCTGGACGTCTCCGGTCGGCTCGTCGCCATCGGAGACGGGCATGGCGTTCTCATCCTGCGCCGCGGCGTCATCGAGCACCGAGGCGCAGGGCACGTCCGCGTAGGCTCCCGGGTCGAGCGGGTCGAAGATGCGGATCGCCGCTTCGGGACGGTCGGCGCACGCCACGGCGAGCTCGTGCCGCCCGGCCGCCACGATCTGCGGGATCGCGGGCTCCTCCGGGTCGAGGCTCAGCTCGAAGTGGCGCGTCGAAAGGCCGGCCTCCTCTGCTCTGCCCTCCTCTCCCGCCGCGCTCGGTTCGTCCGCTGCTCCGCAGGCCGGCGCTCCCATGAGCGCGGCCACGGCCAGGGTGATCCCGGTGTGCACGTACTACCTCCACGCGACGCATTCCGTCGCGCGCGGGACTTTGTTGCCAGCGGCATGCCAGGGCCGCATGAACCAGCGCGCGTGGGCTCAGGGCAGGGTGAAGTCGTCGAGCTCGTCCCGTTGGCCGAGGCCATCGCGACCATCGCCAAGAACGAAGGGCGCGCCCCGAGCAACCCCACCACCCAACATTGAGCACTACCGTCTGTGGTGCGCTCCGGAGCGGTTCCGACCCCGCCGGTGCGCTCTGCTTTGCGCTTCGGAGGGCTTCCGACCCCGTTCGAACGCTCTGCTTTGCGCTTCGGAGGGGTCCGAACCCCCCTTCTGGCACAAGATCTCGCGGTTTTGCGTAGATTTTGGCACAAAATTTCGGTTTACAATGCGTTTTTTGGCACAATTCTGCCCAGAAAGACGCTCCGCGGAGCGATCTCGAGGGGTCCGGACCCCGGTGTGTCGCAATGCATTGCGTTTGTGCCGGTGCCGGACCCCCCCTCACCTGGCACATGCCAAGGCGGCTTGGCACAGATCGCACGGCGCGCGGGGGGCTCGCTCCGCCACGAGCGCGGCTCGCCCCGTCACGAGGCGCTGCGCGCTCGCGACGGGCAGAGGAGAACGGGACCGGGCGCCGGGATGCTCGCCGCGCGGCGCCGGAGGCCGCCATCGGCGGATGCCGGGGCCATGCTCTCCGGGCGGGGGGGCGGTGACGGGTGGAGGACGAATCGGCAGGAGGTCGGAGCGCCGCCAGCGGGCGCGCGCGGCGCGAGCGCGCCTCAGAGGTCGGCGGGCACCGGCGCGGCGGTCGGCGCGTCGGCCAGAGGCGGCGCTGTCGCCTCTTCCTCGGGCTTGCCGCTCTTCCGCGCCGCGCCCCGGCCGGTCGGCCCGACGCTCCAGCCCGCGAGCGGCGCGAGCAGCTTGTCGGCGAGCTCCTGCGTCTCCGGCTCGTCCGGCTCCACCGCGCCCATCACCTTGATCACGTACGCGCGCAGCGCCTCGGTGAAGGCGTCGAGCGCCTCGCGCACGCTCGGCGGCGCCGCCGCGGCCGCGGCCGCGGGCGCCGTGACGCCGAGCGCCTTGCCGTACGCGGCGTGCGCGGCCTCGAGGGCGGCGAGGAAGCGCTTGCCGCCGAGCGCCTCGATGCGCGCGTCGAGGCCGTTCTTGCGGATCCGCTGCAACCGGAGCTCGCTCTCGGACCATTCGAGGAGGTACGTGAGCTGAAGGAACTTGAGGCCTCCGGTGAAGATCGCCGCCTTGAGCGAGCTCGCCTCCGCGGCCTCGGGCGCGCCCGGCGGCAGCTTGGTGAACGCGGTCAGGAAGTCGTGGAGACCGCTCCAGCACCCGTCGAGGACACGGTCGCACTGGACCGTATCCTCGCTCGCCTCCCCTCCCTCGGAGAGCGACACCTGATCGCGCAGCGCCGACGCGAGCGCGGCGTGGCTCGACGAGAGCGCGACGAGCGCCCGCGCGATGCCCTTCGCGAGCTGCCTCTTCACAGGCTTCGCCACCGTGACGAGCTGCTCGCCCAGCGCCATGGCCCCGACCGCGGTGAACCGGGGGACCTGGACAACTTCAGAAGCGGTGTATTTGCTCATGAGATCACCCTCGTCCGTGCAGGAGCGCGGGATTGCGCCGCTATGCCGGACGGGCCGGCGTCGTTTATTCATGACGCGAAGAGAGGTGTCCAGAGCGAAGTGGATCGGAAGATGGGTTATAGAAGAAGCTCGGGTGTCGAATTCCTGCCGTGCGCGGGGGCGCGCGGAGAACGCGCGGGGAAAGAGATGGGTGAGAAGAATGAGGGATGTTGAGGAGATAGCTGGGTTGGCACCGATCTGGCCAGGAGGGGAGCAGGAGGCGCGCTGTCCGGTCCGGGGAGGGCCCGTCGAAAGAGTGCTTTCGTCGGTGGCGACGTTCTCGTGATGGTGATCGCGCCATTCTCGACGTACAGATCCGGCGGCGGTGAATCTGCGGCTGCCGAGATCCGGACGGGTTAGCGGGAGGAGCCAGCCCGGAAGACGGAGGCGAAGCGCCCGGCGGGCGTCACGATGACGTGGTCCTGGAGGGGGACGCCGATCAGGTGGGCGGCGTGCTCGATCGCGTGGGTCAGCTCCACGTCGTCGTCGGACGGCGCGGGGTCGCCACTCGGGTGGTTGTGGGCCATCACGAACGCGACGGCGCCCAGCTCGAGGGCGGCGCGCAGGACATCGGCGGCGCGCAGGGATCCGCTCAGGAGGCCGCCGCGGCAGACCATGCGCTCGTTGGACGCGATCGTAGGCGCCGAGGGCGGCGATCCAGGCTCGGTGTCGTGGTCGGCCCTCCCTGGCGGGACTTGCGACGGGCCCGGCCAGTGGACTCCGAGGACCTACGGATGATAGGGGAAACCCCATCGTAATCCGCGATCTCATCGAATCGGTCATGGCTATCGCCTTCGGCGTCCGCGGGCCCGAGGACGGCTGTACGGGGGCGGACATCGGCGCCGCCGAGCAGCGCCTCGGCATCGTCCTGCCGGAAGCGCTGCGGGACTACTACGCCACGGCGGGGCGCCATCGCGGCATGATGGATGCCGGGTTTCACATGCTGCCGCCCGACAAGCTCCGGCTCGCGGGCGACTGCCTGGTGTTCTGCGAGGAGAACCAATACCTTGCCGAGTGGGGCATCCAGCCGGCCGACGGCGCGTCGCCCAACCCACGGGTGAGCGGCCGCGCCCGTAACACCGAGACGTGGTACAGCGAGGCGTCCAAGCTCTCGGGCTTCCTGATCCATGTGGCGACCTGGCAGGCCGTCATGTCGCTGCCGGAGCGCTCGCGGTGTGAGCTGCCCGAGAAGAGGCTGAAGACGCTGGAGCCGTTTCTGGAGCACATCGGCGAGAAGCAGCTGCGCTCCGGGGGGCACCGCGTCAGCTTCATCGACCGGCACAACCGGCTGCTGGCCACCTATCTCTACAACTCCGAGACCCTGTACGTGGGCGCCACCCGCCCCGAGGCGCTCGAGGCCTTCGAGGCGAGATGCGGGCTGGAGCTGGACACCCTTTGAGGCATGCCCACGCGTGACGCGCGGCTCAGGGAGCTTGCGAGCGAGGCGACCACGGCGGCCGAGGCGACGGTCGGCCGGCGCGTGCCCCCCTCCCCTACGGCGCGGCGAGGGCCGCGATCTGCTCGGCCGAGAGCGCGCCGTCGTAGATCCGGAAATCGTCGATATACGCCTTGAGCAAGGCGTCCGGGAACTGCGACTTGCCGATGTAGTTGCTCGCCGTGGGCGCGATCCGCGACGGCGTCACGTCGTGCGGAGGCGCCGGCGTGGCCGACGCGACGGAGACACCATCGACCCACAGCTGGTACGTGCCGCTCGAGATCGTGACCGCCACGTGCTTCCAGACATCGACGGTCAGCGGGTTCGCGACCCTCACGATCGCCTCGTTGCCCACCGTGTCGACCTGCGTGTAGACCGAGAGACGCAGGGCCCCGGTGTCGTCGAGCGGGGTGAGGAACATGAAGCCGTTGCCGCCGAAATCGAAGATGCGAGACCAAATGTCGATCCTCTTCAGCTGGACCCAGGTCGCGATGGTGAGATCGTCGAGCTCGTCGGTGAGCCCGTCGGGGAGATCGACGTGGGGGTCGGCGCCCTGCAGGTTGAGCGCGCCGCCGATTCGCCCCTCCGCGAGCCATCCGGCGCTCCCGACGAGCGTGGCGTCGTTCCCGTTGCCCGACGCGTCGTGGGCCACGAGGCCGGTCTCCTCGTCGAACGTGTAGTGCACGACGAGCCTCGGCTCCGGCCCGGCGCCGCCGCTGCCGCCCGCGCCACCGTCGCCGCCCGCGCCCCCATCGCCGCCCGCGCCGCCGGTGCCGGTCGCTCCGCCGGTGCCGGTCGCTCCGCCGTCTCCACCCGCGCCGCCGCTGCCGGTCGCTCCGCCGTCTCCACCCGCGCCGCCGCTGCCAGTCGCGCCGCCGTCTCCACCCGCGCCGCCGCTGCCGGTCGCACCGCCATCTCCACCCGCGCCGCCGTCTCCACCCGCTCCGCCGCTGCCGGTCGCGCCACCGCCCCCGCCTTCGCCACCGCCGCCCGCGGCGCCGCTGCCGCCATCGCCGCCCGCGCCGCCCGTGCCCGTCGCGCCCCCACCGTCGCCCCCGGAGCCGCTCGTCGTCGAGCCTCCACCCGTCGTCGTCGTCGTCGTCGACGTCGTCCCGCTGCCGCCGCTCCCCGGGTCGTCATCGCTGCTCGAGCCGCATCCGCCGGCCGCCGTTCCCAGCATCGCGGCCGCGAACAACGCAGCCCTGAGACCACCCGACAAGATCGATGTCTCTCTCATCGCATCCTCCAATAAGGCCGATACCTCGAGCCCCCGGGAACGCTCCGGCGGTGCTCGACAGGGTTGTTGGGGTTCTGCAAAACGCGACGGCGATGACGGCCGTCGTCAAGCATCAAGCATCCGCTCGAGAGATGAAATCACCTCACATACCGCGGAGCAATACCGAACCAACCACGCCGGTCCGGCTCGGCTCAACCGACACGGCGATCGGCCTCTCCTTCGTGGGGCGCAGCAGATACGTCAGCGCGGCGCCAGCGAGCGCCGCCGCGCCTACACCGAGAGAGATGTCGGCGATCAGGTACCGCGTGCGCACGGCGTCCAGATCGCTGTCGGCGCAGCTCGGGCTGCACGTCTTCTCCAGGCGATCCTGCTCGGATCGGCCCATGAGCCCCCACACCGCAAAGCTCGCCCCGCCCGCGACCCCCAGGCCCGCCAGCACGTAGGTGAGCGCCGGCACCGGACGGTAGGTCTCCGTGACGCTGGCCTGCGCCGGCGGGACCCGGGCCTCCACCAGGGGCTCGAGCGCGACGTTCAGCTGCTGGAAGCGCTGCCCCTCGAAGAGGATGATCTCCTTGGACACCGGCTTGTGCCCGGCGCGCTCGACACGGTAGGTGTGCTTCCCCGGATCGAGCTTGAGCGGCGCGCCGCTCGACGACAGCTCGACCGGCTGGCCGTCGACCAGAACCGTCGACCCGGTGACCTGCTCGCCGCCGCTCGTCACGTTGAACACGACCGACGGCGTCGCCCGCTCGATCTCATCGACCCACGCCCCGCAATCGCGGAGGACCGGAGCCGGGCAGTCCGACCGGGCGCAGCCCTTCAGCGCGCGGCCCGCCTCGAGCAGCTGGTGCTCCTTCCGGAGCCGCTGCACCTCGGCGTGCGCGGCGACACATTGCGTGACCGCGGAGGCCGCCCCCGCCGCCGGCGCCGCAGGCCCGTCCGCCGGCGCCGCAGGCTCGTCCGCCAAGGCCGAGAGCGGCCAGAGCGCGGTCGCCGCCAGCGCGAGCGCCGCCCACCCGCCGCGCCCCGTTCCGAAAGGCTTCCCCCTCCGCAGCATCCCTGTCTCTCCAGCCATCGCGCCAAGCTCCTCGTGTCCAGCAGACTCGCACCCGACCGCCTGTCGAGCAAACTTCCGACGGTCGGCCGAGCGGGCCGACCGCGGCCGGCTCACCCGCTCATTGCGCCGCGAGGGCCGCCACCTCGGCCGCCGAGAGCGCGCGATCGTAGATCCTGAAATCGTCCACGATCCCGACGAGGTAGGGATCGACCGCGAACTGAGAGCGGCCGATGAAGTTCTGCGTCGTGTTCCCCAGATCCGAGGGCCGGGTGGTGATCAACTCGCTGCTCGCCACCTCGGCCCCGTTGATGTACATCAACGAGCGGTTCGGGTTGTAGCTCAGCGTCACCGCCAGGTGCGTCCACTGCTGGAGCGGCAAGCTACCATTCATGGTGTATTCCTCGACGCCCGCAGGGGAGTTCAACGAGAGGCGGACGCCGGTCGGATTCGCCGCCTTCGGGCACACGTAGAGCCACGCCACCTCTCCGGATCCGAAGTCGAAGATCCGCTGCCACCACTGCTGCTCGCCGAGCGAGATCCAGAAGGACACCGTGAGCTCGTTGAGCGTCTGCAAGACGCCGGGCGGGAGCTCCACGTACTCCTCCTCCCCCGAGAGGGACAGCGCATTGCCGATGTGCCCCTCCACCGACGTCCCCCCGAGGAGGGTCCCGTCGCGCATGCCGCCGGTGGCGTCCACCGCGATGCCCTCCTCGAGCGCGTCGAACGTGTAATGCAAGAAGAGCCCCGTCTCGAGGTCGATGAGCGGACCGCCCCCGTCGCCGCCCGCGCCCCCGCGGCCCCCGGCGCCGCCGTCGCCCCCCTCACCTCCGGCGCCCCCGACGCTTGCAGCGCCGCCGTCGCCCCCGACACCTCCGGCGCCCCCGTCGCCGCCACCGCCGCCGGTGGCCCCGGTGCCGTCGCGGCCTCCAGAGCCGCTGCTGCTCTCGCTGGAGCTCTGCGTCGCCGAGCCGCCTCCGGCGCCCGCCGCGCCCTCTTGGAGATAGGACAGGCTTTCGAGCGAGCAGGCCCCGAGGCACAAGGGAGCGAGCGCCAGGAGCGCACGCGCCGCCGGACGAAGCGCCGCAGGGCCGGCCAGCACCCTTCCACGAGCTGCCATGTTCATGTCACCTCCCAACCACGATGGACGCCCCGCGGACGCCTGCGATGCCGCTGCCGTGGCCCGAGGACCACGACCCCCACGGGAACAGACGGGAACAGACGGGAACAGACGGGAACAGAGAAGAAAGGGCCCGGCTCCCCGCCTCGAACCGACGCATCGGCCACCCTCGCATGCCGGCTCACGGCCCGCCGGACTCCGGCCAGCCGTCGGCGCTCCAGCGCATCTCGGCGACGCGAAGGGCGAACATGCCGTCCGCGTCGGCGTCGTACGAATGGTAGATATGATACCAGGACTCACCGGCCTGGAGCAAGCCGTTGCTGCCAGGCCCTCGCCACCTCGAGCTGCTGGTCAGCACGCGCGAGCCGCCGCCGCTCAGCATGCGATTCCCGAGCCTGTCCACGTAAGGACCGGCGAGCGCCCGGGACCGGCCGACCATGATCTTGTACGTGCTGCTCGCGCCGACGCAGCAGGTGTCGAACGAGGCGAACAGGTAATAATAATCGCCTCGCCGCACGACGAACGGCGCCTCGATCGCGGTGCTCGGCCGCGCGGCGATCGACGTGAGCGTCCCGTCGACGGGAGCGCCGGCGAGGTCGAGCTGCATGAGCTTGAGCCCCGACCAGAAGCTCCCGAACACGAGCCAGGGGGTGCCCCGCTCGTCGATCACGACGCTCGGGTCGATGGCGTTGTAATCGGTGCCCTCGCTGCATACGACGGCGCCGTGATCCAGCCAGCGGGTCTCCGGGGCGTCGAGCGACCCCCGGGTCGCGTGGCCGATGCAGGAGCGGTTCGTCCCGAAGAACGACGCCGCGTAATACAGATGATAGAGCCCGCCCCAGGTCGAGATGTCCGGGGCCCAGAGCGCGTCGACGTCGCCCACGGCGCTCGCGACCCAGTCGGGAGTGTCGCTGAACACGGAGCCGGCGGAGTCCCAGCGCACGAGATCGGTGGAGGTCCGGATCGCGATCCCGGGACCCGTGGAGAAGACGTAATAGCGATCCCCCGCCCGGATGATCGACGGGTCGTGCACTCCCTGGACGTCTCCGCTGAGGTCGAGCGCGACCGGACGCTCCGGCTCCACGGCGCCGCCGCCATCCCCTGCTCCGCCGGTGCCCGCGCCCGTGCTCGCTCCGCCCGAGCCGACTCCCACGCTCGCTCCGCCCGAGCCGACTCCCACGCTCGCTCCGCCCGAGCCGACTCCCACGCTCGCTCCCCCGGAGCCGACTCCCACGCTCGCTCCCCCGGAGCCTCCGCCATGGCCTGTTTCCCCGGCGCCCGCCCCGCCGGCGCCCGCCCCGCCGGCGCCCGTCCCTCCGGCGCTTGCGCCGGTGCTCGTTCCGCCGGCGCCCGCCCCTCCGGTGCCTGCGCCAGACTCCGCGCCTCCGGTGCCCGCCGCGGAGCCGGACGCCACGCTCGCCGCCGCCGGCCCGCCGGCGCCGCCCTGGGCTCCGGTGTCGCCGCAGGCCCCGCAGCCGCCCATCACGGCCAGGGCCAGCGCGGAGAGCGCTCCCGTACCCGACGTGGTGTCGACACGCGATCTCACATGCACTCGACCTTGAATCGCTTGATCCCCTCGGCGTCGATGGTGTAGGGCGGGTCGCAATTCGCGCTGGGCGCGCTGGCCGGCGCAGCGGGCGTGGGCTTGTCCGCCGTCGCCGCGGCGGCGCCACCAGGCGCGGCCGGCTCCTTTGCCGGCGGCTCGGGCTGCTTCGCCGACGGCCTGGCCTGCTTCGCGGCCCCCCTGGGCTGCTTCGCGGACCGGTCGGCCGGCTTTGCGGACGAATCGGCCAGCGGCTCGGGCAGCTCGGCCGGCTCGATGGTCGGCTCCGCCGACCCCGCCGACGGCTCGCCCGACGTCGCAGCCGCAGGCGCGGCGGCCGCCGCGACGACGCCGGAGCCCGACGGCGCCCCGGACGCGGGGACGACGGCGGGCGCGAGCGGCGCGAGCGACGGCTGCGGCGACGCCGACAACGAAGCGGCGTCCAGGGACGCAGGCGCGGAGCGCGGGGAACGGGTTGTGGCCGCCGCCAGGACGATGCCGCAGCCGATCCCCACCACGGCCGTGGCGAGGAGCGAGCGGGACGCCCGCTTCAGCCACGGGCGCGGCGCCGGCTCCTGCTCGCCCGTGAGCTTCGTGTCCGAGCCCGTCATCGTGCCGTAGCCGGCGCGCGCGAGCGATTGATCCAGCGGCGGCGGCGACAGGGTGTCGACCGGCATGGACGCCCGCGCCGTCGCGCCCCGGCGCACCATCTCACGGCCGATGATGCGCTTCGTCTCCGCGCGCACGTCCTCGAACTCGCGCGAGACGAACCTGCCGATGTCGCGGTTCGTCACGGGGGCCATACCCGCGACGAACGCCTCGAGATCGGCCTCGAGCTCCGCCGCGGTGGCATAGCGCTGCTCCGGCGCGACCGAGAGGGCCTTGAGGATGATGCGCTCGAGCTCCTCGGGCACGTCGGGCTTGACGTCGCGCGGCCTCGGGAGCTCCCCGTTCAGCACGCGATGCATGATGGCGATGTCGGTCATGCCCTTCCACATCCGCTCGCCCGTCGCGGCCTCCCAGAGCATCACCCCCACCGCGTACAGATCCGCGCGCCGATCGATGGGGCCCCCCTCGATCTGCTCGGCCGGCATGTACCCGATCTTGCCCTTGATCACCCCCGTCGCCGTCTCGACGCTCCCGCCGGTGAGCTTGGCGATGCCGAAATCGATGAGCTTGACCTGGCCATCGTAGGTCACGAAGACGTTGTGCGGCGAGACGTCGCGGTGCACCACGTTGAGCGGCTCGCCGTCGAAGCCGGTGAGCTCGTGGGCATAATGAAGGCCGCGGAGCGCGTCGATGATGACCCGGAGGTGCATCTCCAGCGGGAGCTTCGTGCGCGCCCGCGACCGGACGATCGAGAGCGACTGGCCCTCGAGGTACTCCATCACGATGGCGGCCCCCCGCGTCGTCTGGACGATCGCGCTCGTCTGCACGATGTTCGCGTGGTTCAAGCGCGCGGAGAACCGCGCCTCGTTGATGAACATCTCCCGCATCTCGAGGTTGTCCAGGAGGTCGGGCCTGAGAAACTTCAGGACGACGAGCTTGTCCACGCCCTCCGCGCCGCTCTGCACGGCGAGGAAGACCTGCGCAGTTCCCCCGCGCCCGAGCTCGAGCAAGAGGTGATGCCCCGGGTCGGGCGGTGTGCTGGACGGGCCCACGTTCACTGGGCGATGATGGCACGAAAAAAACGAGCGCGACCAGACGGTTTCAGGGGGATCCCGAGCCTTCTTCCGCAATGCACTGCATTGTGCCGCCTCCCGTGAGAAGACGCGGGTGCGATAGTGTCGCAGTGTTGTCGGGCCAAGCAGGCGCACCCCCGAGCTCCGGCGTCCGCGCGGCGCGCGGGACTGGGCGACGGGCCACGCATGCGATGCACGGCGGCCCGAGCCCTCAGAGGCGCGCCTCGAGGGAGAGAGAGACGGCGAGGAGCAGGCGGCCATAGGGGGTGGCGTCGGCGGCGGGGCTCGAGCTGCCGGCATTGCGCTCGGGGTACGGGATATCGATGCTGGGAAGCGCGGCGCCGGCGAGGCCGCCGAGGCGAACGCCCGCATGATCATGGATGAACCAGCGCGCGGCCGCCTCGAGGTGCGGGACGGCCGCCCACGAGGCGCCGGAGGGGCCGTCGAACACCGGCGACGGGACGTGCGTCTCGTAATGGAGGCGCAGCGCGGACGCGCCAGCCCCGAGCGTCGCGAGGCCGTGCCCGCTCGCGAAGGAGAGCGCGCCGCCCGCCGTGGCGCCGACGAGGGCGACGCCGTGCTCCATCCGCCCGCCGGGGACATCCCAGGAGGCGCCGCCGAGCGTGGTGGTCGCGCCCGCCGCGACGTACCAGCCGCGGAAGATCGCGGTTCCGCCGATCGAGAGCGCCGGCGTCGGGGGGACGTCGCCGAAGGCGAAGAGCAGCGTCGGGCCGACCGAGGCGACGAGGCGCGCGGGCGGGCTCGCGCCGTCGGCGCGCTGGGAAAGCGCGGGGGAGCGCGACGCGGGCGCGCGGACATCGGAGGGCGCGGGGGAGGCCGCCGCGGAGGGGGCCGGGCTGGCGGAGGGGCCGCTCGCGGGGCCGGCCTTCGACGGCCGGGGGTCCTGGATGCGGGCGGCGGCGCCGCCGGTCGAAGGAGGAGCGGCGGGGGCGTCGCGGTGCAGGAGGCGGGCGCGGAGCAGCTCGACGGCGGCCAGGGCGAGGACCTCGGGGCCGTCGCCGCGGCGCACGGAGACCTCGAGCTCGCCGCCGCCGTGCCGCGCGGCGAGGGCGATCGTCGCGCGCCGGCGGGCGACGACGACGCGCGCGTCGGGGCCCTCGCGCGCGTCGGCGCCCTCGCGCGCGTCGGCCTCCCCGGGGCCGCCGGGGGTGATGCGCACGCCGAGCGCGCGGAGCTCGTCGCGAACCCGCTGGAACGTCGCGTCCGCCGGGTCGCCGGAGAGGGCCACCGTGGCCCGCGCGGGCGCGCTGGCGCCGGCGAGGGCTCCCTCCGCGGCCGGCGGGGGCGCCGCGCGCGCGACGCCGAGGAGGGCCGGCAGCGCGCCGAGCACCGCCGCGAGGCGGAGGCCGGCGCCGGCGGCGGCGCGGGGCGCGGGGTGGAGCTCAGGGCGCATCCGCGATCGAGCGCGCGAGGGGCGCGTAGGCGCCGCGGGGGTACTCGGCGAGGTAGCGGAGCGCCGCGCGGCGAGCGGCCTCCCGATCGCGCCGCTGCTGGAGCTCGAGGCTGCGCCCGAGCGCCTGCTCGCGCAGGGCGCCGCCCGGCGCCTCGCGGAGGTAGGTGTCGAACCAGGACAGCGCGTCGCCGGGATCGCCGAGCTGATCGGCGGCGAGCTTGCCGAGGAGGAACGCCGCGTCGCCGCGCGCGCCGTGCCGCTGGCGCAGCGCGAGGAGCGCGGCGCGCGCGGCGTGCGGGCGGCCCGCGTAGCGGGCGGCGTCGGCGAGCAGCCGGAGCTCGTCGGGCGCGGCCCGCGCGAGCACGGCGTCGAGCCCCAGCCGCTCGACGGCCGCGAGCGCCTCCTGGTGGCGCCCCGCGCTCGCCAGCGCCTGCCAGCGCGGCGCGGTGTCCGCCGCGCCGGGCGCCGGCGCGCGCGCGTCGCGATCCCCGGGCGGCGCCGCGACCGCCGCGGGCGCGCCGGACGAGGGGGCCGCGGCGGCGCCGCTCGGCGCGGGCTCGCTCGGCGCGGTGAGGTCGAGCCGATCGCCGGCCGAGAGCCGCGCCGTCCCGAGCTCCGGGCCCGTCACCTCGACGCTCCCCTCGGCGAGCGCGAGCGTGAAGCGCCGCGCCTCGGGGGCCCAGCGCGCCTCGAAGCGCGTCCCGGTCACGCGCACCGCGTAAGGACCGGCGTGGACGACCCAGCGCGTGTCGCTCCGGTGGACGACGTGGAAGTCCGCGCCGCCCCGCTCGACGCGCAGCTCCGCCCCGCGCGCGTCGGTCGCGAGGACCTCCAGCGCGGACGCCGCGTCGAGCCGCACGGAGGTCCCCTCGGCGAAGGTGAAGGCGAGGGGCGCGTCGCGCGCCTCGACCCGCGCGCCCGCGCCCGGCGCAGACGCGGGCGCGGTGGCCGCGACGGGGCCGCCCTCGGGCGCCCAGGCCGTGCGGAAGAGCGCGGCGCCGCCCGCCGCGAGCAGCAGCGCGGCGGCTGCGGCGGCCCAGACGGCGGGGCGCGCCCGGCGCGGCCGGGCCTCGGCCTCGGCGGCGAAGAGCCGCGCGCGCGCCGCGGCGAGCGTCTCGCCCGGCCTGGCGCGCTGGTCGGAGGTGCGGGCCACCTCGGACCCGAGGGTCTCGATGCGTCGTGTCACGGGTTCCATCGGGTGCCCTCCTCGATCCAGGTCGCGAGCACGGGGTCTCGCTGGGCGGCGCTCACGAAGCGCGCCTCGGCCCGGGCGATCCGCCGCTTGATCGTCGCCAGCGACACGCCGCAGGCGGCCGCCGCCTCGGTGAGCTCCATGCCCTCGATGTAGCGCAGCGCGAAGGCGACGCGCTCGTCGAGCGGGAACGACTCGAGCAGCCGGTAGGTCCGATCGTGGGCCTCCCGGAGCTCCGCGTCGGCGCCGCGCGCCGGGGGCTCGGGGAGGTCCTCGGGCGAGAAGAAGCGCAGCCAGCTCCGGGCCTTGTGGTGGCGGATGCTCTTGCACGCGGTGTGGACCGCGACCGACCTCATCCACGACGTCAGCGCCGCCGCGTCGCTCAGCTGGTGGACGCTCGCGTAGGCGGACACGAAGGCGTCGTGGACGACGTCCGCGAAGGTCGTGTGCCGCTCGGTCCCGAGGACGCGGCGCGCGATGCGCTCGACGAGGGCGCCGTAGCGCTCGAAGAGGACCGCCTTGGCCCAGGGGTCGCCGCGCTGGAGGCGGCGGAGCAGCTCGGCGTCGTCGCGCTCCACCGGCAGCGCGACGAGCTGCCCGCCGCCCGGCGCGGGGCCGGCGCGGCTCGCGGTGTGCGGGAGCGGCGAGCGTGAGCCGCTAGCCATGGCGGCCTCCGCGACGGGAGGCGGCGAGGTCGCCGAGCCGAGGCTCGGCGCTGCGGGACGGGGCGGCTTCGATGCGGTCGGGCACAGCGCTGCACCAAAGGACCGGCAGGGGCCCGAGACGGCTCACGATCGTTTTCGTGCGCTCCGGTGAGCCGTCCGGAGGCGGAGGCGGCCCCTTGGGGGCGACCGGGACGCGATGTCCCCCTTCCTTGCCATGCGCCTCTCCGCCTTCGCTTCTTGCTTCATCGTCGCCGCCGCGCTCGTGGGCGCGGGCGCCGCCGGCGCCGCGCCGCGCCCGCTCCCCGGCGACTGGCGGTATGTCGCCGAGGCGCAGGAGCGGCTCGCCATCGCCGATTACGCGGCGGCGGAGGCCCTCCTCGCGCAGGTCCCCGCGCAGAGCGAGGCGGCGCGCGACGCCGGCACCCTGCGCGCCCAGCTCGACGCGGCGCTCGCCACGCGTCTCGAGCTCGAGACGCGCGCCTTCTTCGACACGCAGCCGCTCGCTCGCCTGTCGCAGAGCGCCGGGGCGTCGTTCTGGCCGGCGGCGAGCCTCCAGCTGCGGCTCCGCGCGATCGGCCTCTGGTACCCGCGCGCCCCGCGCGAGACGGCGGAGCTCGGCGGCAGCGCGACGCCGGCCCACGCGGTGGGCGGGCTCGTGGGGCTCCTCTTCCGCCCGGCCCGGGCCGACCTCGACGTCATCGCGACGGGCCTCGGGCGGATCTGGGCGGACGGCAGCGCGCAGCTGTCGGGGAGCGCCGAGATCGAGGGCCGGTGGCTCTCGCCTTTGCGGCTCCGCGCCTCGGCGCGCCGCGACGAGCTCCTCGACACCCACGCGGCGATCCGCGAGCACGTCTCCGTCACCGCGGCGGGCGGCGCGCTCGCCGTCGACGACTGGAACGGCTGGAGCGGAGAGCTCCGCGGCGAGGGGCGCTGGTACTCCGACAGCAACCGCGGCCTCACGGCCTACGGCTGGGCCGTGGCGCCGCTGCTGCGCGGCGCGCTGAGCCTGAAGGCCGGGTGGGGGGCGGCCTGGGCCGACACCTCGCGCTCGCGCTGGTCGCTCGCGGCGCAGGCCTACGCGCCCTACTTCACCCCCCTCGGCGCGCGCCGCCACGGGCCCATCGTCGTCGCGGCGCTCTCGCTCGGCAAGCTCCGCGTCGACGCGAGCGGCGACGTCGCCGTGCAGGGGAGCGAGCTCGACCCGACCGCGCTCGCCTGGGGCGTCACCTCGCGCGTCGACGGCGCCTACGTCGACCTCCGCGCGGGGGCCTCGATCGACCTCGGGGGCGCCCGCGTGGGCGTCACCTACCACC
Organism: Sorangium sp. So ce185; assembly: GCF_051526825.1. Classification (NCBI taxonomy): domain Bacteria; kingdom Pseudomonadati; phylum Myxococcota; order Polyangiales; family Polyangiaceae; genus Sorangium; species Sorangium sp. So ce185. The sequence continues at coordinate 7,961,194 of NZ_CP150316.1, forward strand.
ACAACCACCAACTCTATTACCGGTTCCATGACGCGGCGTTTCGTCTCGAGCTCCCGCTTTGATCCGGAGCTCTTCCGGTGGTCGTCGGCCGCGCCCGTGCGGCTCGTCGATCGCATGATCGTCTGGGCGATCGCGGCCTTCGGGCTCGCGGGGGTCGCCGGCTTCGCGAGCTTCTGGTTCCAGGAGCGCCGCGTCGCCCACCTCCCGGCCTTCGTCGCGCTGTCGATCGCGGTCTGGTACGGCATCGGCCGCATCGTCCTCGCCTGGATCGGCTACCTCGCGCTGGACCGCGTCGAGCACCGCCCGGCGCCCGAAGGGCTCTCCGTCGCGGTCTTCACCACGGCCGCGCCGGGCGAGCCCATCGCGATGTTCGAGGCGACCCTCGCGGCGCTCGCCCGCGTCCGCTACCCGCACCGCACGTACCTCCTCGACGGCACGGGCGACCCGCGCTTCCGCGCGCTCGCCGCGCGGCACGGCGCGGTGTGGCTCGACTCGAGCGGCGTCCCGGGCGCCAAGGCCGGCAAGATCAACGCGGCCCTCGCGCGGACCACCGAGGACTTCGTCCTGGTCCTCGACCCGGACCACCTGCCGTTCCCGGAGCTCTTCGACCGCGTCCTCGGGCACTTCGACGACCCGCGCGTGGGCTTCGTGCAGGTCTCGCAGGGCTACTACAACCAGGCCGACTCCCCGATCGCCCGCGGCGCGGCCGAGCAGACCTACGGGTTCTACGGGCCGATGCAGCTCGGGCTCCACGGGCTCGGCTGCGCGGTCGCCATCGGCGCCAACTGCACCTTCCGCCGCGCCGCGCTCGCGTCCATCCGCGGGCACGCCGTGGGGCTCGCGGAGGACCTCATGACCTCCATCCGGCTCCACGCGGCGGGGTGGCGCTCGGTCTACGTCCCGGAGATCGTCAGCCGCGGGCTCGTGCCCGACGATCTCGGCGGGTACTTCGCGCAGCAGCTCAAGTGGGCGACCGGCGCGGTCGACGCGCTCTTCGCCGAGGTCGTGCCGCGCTTCTGGCAGCTGAGCGCGCGCCAGCGGCTCTCCTACGTGGCCATCGGCACGTACTACCTCACGGGCCCCGCCACGCTGACGTACCTCGTCCTGCCGCTCGCCGCGCTCTGGGGCGATTTTCGGCCCATGCACGCGGATCCGGCGGGGTTCGTCGCCGCGGGCGCCCCCGTCCTCGCGGCGGCGGTCGCGCTCCACGTCTACGGGCAGCGGTGGTTCTGCGACCGCGCCACGGAGGGCGGCCTCCACTGGCGCGCCCTCCTCCTCAAGCTCGCCGCCTTTCCCATCTACACGCTCGGGGTGGTCCTGGCGGTCGCGAAGCGCCTCGTCCGCTACGTGCCCACGCCCAAGCGCGGGCTCGGCGGCCGGCTCCTGCCGCTCGCGTGGCCGCACCTCCTCGTCGTCGCCTCGTTCCTCGTCACGATCGGCGCGAGCCTCTGGCTCCGCACCTCCGCGCACGGGCTCGCCGAGCGCTGGAGCGACGCGGAGGCCTACTGGGCGATGGTCCTCTTCGGCGCGCTCGGGGCCGCGTCGATGAGCGGGGCGATCGCCTGGGCCGCGCGCCCGCCGCCCCGCGCGCCGGGCGTCGATCCCTGGGAGCGCCTCCCCGCGCTCGACGCCGCGACCGCCACGACCGCCACGACCCCCCTCGGAGGATCACGATGAAGCGCTCCCACCGCGTCGCCTTGACAGCTGCCGCCACGACCGGAGCCGCCCTCGCGGTGCTCTTCTCGACCTACGGGCGGGCGCCCGCCGAGACCTGGCTCTCGTCGGCCTTCGGCACGGCGAGCGCGGCCGTGGCCACGGCGGATCTCTCCTGGACCGCCGGCCCCGAGCGCGACGCGCGGCTCGCCCGCCTGTCCACGGAGCTCGCGTCGCGGAGGCTGGACGACCTCCGCGCCCCGGCGCGCCTCCTCTACGGCGCGCACGACGGAGGGCTGCCGCGCGACGTCAGCGGGTACCTCGCGCTCGAGGAGGCGGTGGGCCAGACGCTCCTCCTCACGCAGGTCTACGCGGCCTGGGGCGACGGCGCGGACCAGGCTTTCCCGAGCCGGGCGGCGCGGGCCATGTGGGCCGTGGGCTCCGTGCCGGTGATCACGTGGGAGCCCTGGCTCAGCGCGTTCCAGCGCCTGGACGCGTCGCTCCGCCCGGCGGCGACGCGGGACCAGGGCGGCCTCACCGACATCGCCGACGGCAAGTACGACGTCTACGTCGACCGCTGGGCGCAAGCGGCGGCGGAGTACGGGCACCCGATCCTCCTCCGCTTCGCGCACGAGATGAACGACGGCTACCGCTACCCGTGGGGGCCGGCGAACAACCCGGACCCGCGGGAGTTCATCCGCGCGTGGCGGCACGTCGTCGGACGCTTCCGCGCCGCGGGGGCGGCGAACGTCCTCTGGGTGTGGGCGCCGAGCGTCTCGTACGAGAACTACTGGGAGTATTACCCGGGCAACGAGTGGACCGACTGGGTCGCGACGGGCGTCCTCAATTACGGGACCGCCGTCCGCTGGTCCAAGTGGACCTCGTTCCAGGAGCTCTTCGCGCGCCACTACGAGCGCCTCGCGCCGCTCGGCAAGCCGATGATGATCGCCGAGCTCGGCACGCTCGCCGCCGGCGGGGATCGCGCCCGCTGGTACGAGGAGGCGCTGACGGGCTTCGCCGAGCGCCACCCCGCGGTGAAGGCGCTCTTGTTCTTCCACGTCGCGAGCGACGCGACCGTGACCCACGAGCCGCTCTCGTGGGCCTTTGCCGACGACCCCGCGGTCGCCGGCGCCGTGCGCCGCGCGCTCGCGGCGCAGACCCGCCACGCACAGGAGGTTCAGCGATGAAGACCGTATTGCTCGCCGGCGGCCTCGGCACCCGGCTCAGCGAAGAGACCGCCGACAGGCCGAAGCCGATGGTCGAGATCGGGGGCCAGCCCATCCTCTGGCACATCATGCAGATGTACGCCGCCCACGGCTTCGACGACTTCGTCGTGGCCTGCGGCTACAAGGGCGACGTCATCAAGGACTGGTTCGCGGGGCTCCGGACGCGCCGCGCGGACTTCACGGTGGACCTCCGGAGCGGCGAGGTCGACGCGCTCGGCGTCCACTGCCCGAGCTGGCGGGTGACGCTCATCGACACGGGGCTCCACACCCAGACGGGCGGGCGCATCCGCCGGCTGGACCGCGTGCTCGGGCGGGAGCCGTTCATGGTCACCTACGGCGACGGGGTCGGGGACATCGACATCGCGAAGCTCGTCGCCTTCCACCGGTCCCACGGCAAGCTCGCGACGATCACCGCGGTCCGCCCGCCGGCGCGGTTCGGCGTCCTCGAGCTCCGGGGCAGCGAGGTCGCGGCGTTCGCCGAGAAGCCGCAGGCCGAGGCGGGGTGGATCAACGGGGGCTTCTTCGTCTTCGAGCCCGGCGCGCTCGAGTACCTCGAGTGCGACGACGCGACGCCCCTCGAGCGCGAGCCGCTCGAGCGGCTCGCCGCCCATGGGCAGCTCATGGCCTACCAGCACGAGGGCTTCTGGCAGCCGATGGATACCCTGCGCGACAAGCGCCTCCTCGAGCGGCTCTGGGACGAGGGCCGCGCGCCCTGGAGGACCTGGTCATGAGCGAGCACCTCGACTTCTACGCGGGCCGCCGCGTGTTCGTCACCGGGCACACGGGGTTCAAGGGCTCCTGGCTCACCGCATGGCTGCGCCTGCTCGGCGCGCACGTCACCGGCTACGCGCTCCCGCCGGAGGGCGCGCCGAGCCTCTTCGCCGACGCGCGGATCGGCGACGGGGTCACCTCGATCCTCGGCGACATCTGCGACGAGGGGCACCTCACGCGGGCGATGGCCGAGGCCCGGCCGGAGATCGTGCTGCACCTCGCGGCGCAGGCGCTCGTCCGGCGATCGTACGCGCGGCCGCTGGAGACCTTCGCGACGAACGTCCTCGGGACGGCGCGCGTGCTCGAGGCGGCGCGGCGCCTGCCGTCGGTGCGGGTCGTCGTCGTGGTGACGACGGACAAGTGCTACGAGAACCACGAGTGGGTCTGGGGCTACCGCGAGACCGACGCCCTCGGCGGCCACGACACGTACAGCGCGAGCAAGGCCTGCGCGGAGCTCGTCGCCTCGGCCTACCGGCGGTCGTTCTACGGGCGCGAGGTGGCGCTCGCGACCGCGCGCGCCGGGAACGTCATCGGCGGCGGAGACTGGGCCGAGGACCGCATCGTGCCGGACATCGTCCGGAGCGTCGCCGCAGGCGAGCCCGCGCGCATCCGGCACCCGCGCGCCGTGCGCCCCTGGCAGCACGTCCTCGATCCGCTCTCGGGGTACCTCCTCCTCGCGCGCCGGCTCTGGGACGACCCGGCGGGGTACAGCGGCGCCTGGAACTTCGGCCCGGACGACGCCGAGCCGACGACGGTGCACCGGCTGGCGGAGGCCATCGTCCGCGCGCTCGGGCGGGGCTCGCTCGATCTGGCGGAGCCCTCGGACGGCGAGCGGCTCCACGAGGCGGGCGCGCTGCGGCTCGACTGCAGCAAGGCGCGGTCCCGGCTCGGCTGGCGTCCGCTCCTCGACACGGATCGCGCCATCCAGCTCACGAGCGCGTGGTACGCGCGCTACCTGGAGGATCGCGGGCGCGCGCGCTCCCTCGTCGAGGAGCAGCTCCGCTTCGCCACGGGGCTCGCGTGAGGCTCGGCAAGGCGGTGGTCACGGGCGCGACCGGCTTCATCGGCTCCGCGCTCGTCCGGCGGCTCCTCGCGGGCGGGTGCGAGGTCGTCGCGGCGGCGCCCGCGCGGCCTTCGGGGTGGGCGCGCCTCTCGCGCCCCGCGCCGGGCCAGCGTCTCCGGCAGCTCCCGCTCGAGCGCCTGACGCGGGACGCGCTCCTCGATGCGGTCGGCGACGCGCCGCCGGATGCGGTCTTCCACCTGGCGTCGGCCGGGGTGAACCCGAGGGAGCGCGCGCCGGACGCGCTCCTCGAGGGCAACGTCGGGGCGCTCGTCGCGACGCTGGAGGCCGCCGCCCGCTGGGGCGGGGCGCGCGTCGTCTTCACGGGCTCGTGCTCGGAGTACAGCGCGGTCGTCGAGGGGCAGCTTGTCGGCGAGGCCGCGGCGCGCGCGCCCGCCGACCTCTACGGCGCCGCCAAGGCCGCCGCTCACGACTACGGGCGCGCCGTGGCGCGGGCGCTCTCGGTGCCGCTCGTGACGCTCCGCCTCTTCAACGTTTACGGCCCTGGCGAGGCGCCCCATCGCCTGATCCCGTACCTCGCGGCCCGGCTCCGCGCGGGGGAGCGCGTCGACCTCACCCCCGGCACGCAGCTCCGCGATCTCACCTTCGTGGACGACGTCGTGGAGGCGCTGCTGCTCGGCGCGACGACGGCGGGGCTCGAGCTCGGCGCGGCCTACAACGTCTGCTCGGGGCGCCCGACGAGCGTGCGCGAGGTCTGCCTCGAGGTCGCGCGGCAGCTCGGCGCGCCGGAGTCCCTCCTCGACTTCGGCGCCCGTCCGCCGCGCGCCGACGAGCTCCCGTGTCTCGTCGGCGATCCCGGCCGCTTTTGCGCCGCGACGAGCTGGCGACCGCGCACGCCGCTCTCCTCCGGCGTCGCCGCCGCGCTCGCCGCCTCGTGAGGCGCGGCGGCCGCGGCCAACGGCGGTTGCCGCGGAGGCGATCTCAGCGACCGCGGGAGAGCACCGCGGCGAGCACCGGGTAACGGCCTCTTCCGCCGAACAGCGTCCAGGCGCCGATGGAGGTTCTGTCGTCGAACGAGCACATCGCCACCGACACGCTGGGGGAACCGACGCTGGACCACGTCTCCACGCTCCCGCCAGAGGCAGCACATCGCTGCTCAGCCCAGGTGGCATAAGCCCCCGGGAGCGGCGCGGCCGTGGACTTCACGAATTCACGCAGGGCCTTCCCCCCCTCGCGCGCTCGCACGGCGTCATAGAGCGTCCACTCCTCGACGATGGAACCGTCGGAGAAACGACAGATGCCGACGTCTCCACCAGGCTCGCGGACGATGATCAATCGCCCGCCGACCTCCTCGCAGAAGACCGACGCCGGGTTCGGTATGGCCAGGGACGGTCCGGCTCCGGTCATGCCGGCGACCAGGACCATCAACCCCAACCCAGGAGCGATCGGAAATTTCATAGCTCTCCTCTGGACCCGGTGTCCACGCCCTGGTCTCTCATGGAGCTCCACGTGCCGGATCACCAGGGGCGCCCCTCGCGGCGGGGGAGGGCGCGCGACCCGCGCGGGAGCGAGGAAGCGTGCGCCAGCGCGCCCATCGGCAGCGGCGCGCCCGTGAGCGCGTGGAGCGGGGCGTCGGCCCGACCGAGCACGCGCGGCGGCGGCATCGCTCGTCAGGCGCTCGCGCGCGCCGCATCGAACGCCTCCCGTTCCCGCGGATGGAGCTCCATGACAAGCGAGCGCCCGCGCGATTCTCCCGCATTGCCGGCGAAGACGAGCGCGTGCGCGATGGAGGCAGCATGAATACGATCCGGATTCGCCTGGGGACCTGTGCGCTCCTTGCCGTGGCTTCCTTCTCGCTCGTGATCGCGGGCTTCGCCGACACGATGGAAGTCCCAGAGGACGAGCGGGAGGTGGATTGGCAGGCCTGTCAGCGGTGGCATGCCCACGCATCCAGCCAGGTGGAGCGCGTCCGGGCCGCTCACCGGGCATGCGCCACCGACAGCGATTGCGTCATGGTCGATACAAGCACCGACTGCGGCGGCACCTGTGGCGAGGTGATCCACCGGGCAGGCGTCCAGCCGATGAGGCGCGTCATCTCCAACCTCAACGCGACCGTCTGTCGCGAGCATCGGAGGATGGGCTGCCCCTACGGCACGCCCGCGTGCCTGGCGTCCAGGGCCGTCTGCGCCCGCGGGGAGTGCACGTTCACCCCGCTGTAGGCGACGTCGCGTGAGCCTGCGGTGGGCTCGCCGCCCAGCGCGCGGGACGGAAACCGCTTGCTGCGCGCCCATGAACTGTGTATGTGCACAGATCGGGTCCTTAGGGGGACATTGGGGGGGTGACAGCGACCGCTGGACGGCCGTGCGCCGGATCACCATCCCCAGGTTTGGCGGCATCCCGACGACGCTCCGTAGCAGCGTCACGCGCTGAAGAGACACCATGCGGAACCTGTTGATCCTCATGATCGCCGCCGCCCTGGCAGGATGCTCGGGCGAGGAGCCCGGGGCGAAGAACGTCCTCCAGCTCGGGGGGATCGTCGACCGGACCGGCGACATCGCCAACCCGAACTGGTACTCGGCCATCGCGATGGCGCAGGACCAGATGAACGTCGCGCTCGACCGCGCGGGCTACGAGGACCTGGCCTTCGACTTCGCGCTGCGGGACTCCAAGAACACGAGATCGCTGGCCATCTCGCTGGCGCAGGAGCTCGTTGCGGGCGGGGCGAAGGCGCTCGTGCTCGACTCGAGCCCGAACACCGAGGGCGTGGCGAGCCTGCTCTACGACCCCGATCCCGCGCGGCGGATCGGCGTCCCCACCGTGTCGATGGCGGCCTCGTCGCCCTTCCTGAACAACCCGGACGACCGGAGCGAGGACCCGCTCGTGCGGGCGGCGCGCCGCGACGAGGAGGGGTGGGTGTTCCGCACCTCCATGAGCGCCTTGCCCCAGACGCGGGTGGTCATGAACATCCTCCTGAGGAAGGGCATCGCCGACAAGGACCACCTCAAGATCTCCGTCCTCGGAACGAAGAACGCCTTCGGCGTCGGCTACGTGTCTGCCCTCGCCACCGCCGCCGAGGCCGTGCGCCCTCGCGACGCGCCCGCGCCGGTCATCGAGGGCATCTTCTATGTGCCGAGCGGCACCGGGGGCGTGCCCACGGACTACAACTTCGCGGACGAGCTCAATCGCCTCGTCGACGACGTCACGGAGCTGACCGACGAGGAGGGCAACACGATCGGCGAGGCCGCGCGCCGGAGCCCCCCGGACGTCATCATCGACGCGTCCAACTCCGGTCACAACATCAACGTGACGAAGAACTACAGCGCCCCCATTCCGCTGCTGCACCATGACACGTTCCGGCGCGCGCAGGTGATCGAGGGGCTCGGGGGGGCCGCCGACGGGCAGGAGGGGACGTCGCCGGTGCTGTTCGAGCCGGGGCCGTCCGGCGAGGCGTTCGTCCACGCGCTGGGGGTGGCCGGCGCGGTCGAGGTCGGGGCGTTCGACGCGGTCGCTTACGACGCTGCGGCCGTGCTCATGCTGGCGTCGCTGGTCGCGTCCGCGAGGCTCGATGACCCGACCGACGTGGCCCCGGCGCAGATCCGCGATGCGCTGAGCGAGATCAACGCGCCCGCCGGGGCCGTCGTCCGCCCCGGCGAGGCTGGGTTCGCGGAGGTGATCGCGCGGGTCGCGCGGGGCGAGCCCATCAACTACGAGGGCGCCTCCGGCAGCTGTGATTTCGATCCCCAGGGCGATGTGCTCATGAAGGTCGCGCACTGGACGATCGAGCAGCGGTCGTTCCGGGATATCGCCATCTTCGATTGCGTGCAGCCCAGGTGTCCGCTCCTCCGGAACCGGTAACCCGAGCTCGTGGGGTGGGATCATGAGGCGTCGCGCGGTTCCGGTTCGAGTCGCGGTGGGCGTGGCAGCGCTCGTAGGCGGCGCGGCGAGCGGCGCGGGCGCGCAGCCGGCCGGCGGTCCGCCTTCGCGGGCGGCGGCGACCTCGATACAGGGGACGGACGCCCTGGCGCAGATGTCGCTCGAGGAGCTGCTCAACGTCCAGGTGGTCACCGCGAGCGGCGGTGAGGCGGAGGATCGCTCGATCGCCGCCGCGAACCTGGTGGTCATCGGCAAGGAAGAGATCAGGACGCGCGGGTGGCGCTCGCTCGCCGAGGTGCTCGCGAACACCCCGGGGCTGTACGTGATCGACGACCTGGTGCTCCCCTCGGTCGGCGTGCGGGGCGTGACCGGCGGGCTCCGCGCGGGCTCGCGGATCGTCAAGGTGATGATCAACGGGCACTCCGTGATCTTCCAGCCCGATCTGACGGCGCTCCTCGGGCCGGAGTACATTCCGATCGAGTGCGTCGAGCGCGTCGAGATCGCCAAGGGGCCTTTATCAGCGCTGTACGGGGCCAACGCGTTCCTCGCCACGGTGAACGTCATCACGCGAGACGCCCGCGGCCGCGCCTCGGGGGCGGAGCTGTCGGCGCGAGGCAACTGGATCTCGGAGCAACCTGGCTACGGCGGGACCCTCCTGGCGCAGCAGGCGGCGGGCGGCTTCGGCGTCCTCGCCGCGTACAGCTTCGACCGCACGGATCGCTCGGGGCTCCGGATCGAGCGTACGTTCCCCGGGCAGCGCCCGGAGCTCCCGGCGTACGCGCCGTTCTTCGCCGAGGAGAGCCGGGACGACATCGCCGCGCCTTCGAGCTTTTACGCCCAGCTGAGCGTCGAGGCCGGCGCCCTGGGCAGCCTGAAGGTCCAGGGGGGCGTCCAGCGGCTCGACTCCATGGGGGAGTTCCAGCTCAACTCCGCGCTCACCCACGCCTCCCGGCATTCGCTCCAGAACGCGTGGGCGAGCGTCCATCACGACAAGGCGTGGACGCCGCGCCTCGCGACGCAGCTCTCGGCGGGCGTCTCGCGCGGCGCGCCAACCCGGGAGGAGGAGCTGTTCCTCACGGGCGTCCGCGCGACCTCGTTCCGCCGCAATTTCGCGTCGACCACGTTCCAGATGGGGGCGCGCGTCGACGCGTCGCTGTCCGAGGCGATCACCGTGAGCGGCGGGGCGGACTCCATCGTCGATCTCGCCGACGTGCTGTATTACACGGAGATCTACCGGGCCGAGGTCGGCGGCCACGCGAGCGGCGACGAGGTCGACCTGGTCTCCGGCGCGGATCTGCGCGCCGCGATGCTCTCGACGAGCGGGGCCTTCGCGCAGATCCAGGTGAGCCGGCCTCCGTGGCTGGAGGGGCTCCACCTCTCGGCGAACGTCCGGCTCGACAAGCCCAACCACTGGGACGCGCAGGCGTCCTGGCGGGCCTCCGCGGCGTACCGCTGGCACGACAGCCTGGTGACCAAGCTGATCGTGGGGCGGTCCTACCAGGCGCCGTCGGCCGTTCTCCTCTACGGCTTGACGGGCTTCGGGCGGAGCAACAACGTGATCGGCAGCGAGACGCTGCCGTCCGCGCCGCCGCTCCGGCCGCAGGCGGTTCGATCCGCCGAGGTCGTGGTGAGCGGCGGGCTCTCGATGTTCCTGTTCGAGGCCGCCGCCTACGTGCAGGAGATCAAGGATCGTATCGAGTTCACGTCGCACGGCGCGAACTTCGTGGGGCAGAACCAGGGCGACGAGGTGCACGCGGGCGCCGAGCTGAGCCTGCGGCTGGCCCACGAGCGGATCGCGCCTTACGTGAGCGTCGCGGCGAACGGCCGCGTCGCCCACGCCGAGCAGGGCGAGGAGCTTGTCTACGAGATGGATACGGAGCTCCCGCTGGTTCCGTTCGTCTTCGCGCTGGGCGGCGTGGACGTCCGGATCCCGGAGGCCCACGTCAACATCAATGTTCACGCGAAGCTCGTGAGCGCGCGAGGCGCCGCCCAGGGCAACGTCTTGCTCAACGACAGCGAGCCGTACGCGTTGCCGGGCTATGTCACGTTCGACGCCACGATCTCGAGCGTACGCGCGGATCTGCTCGGCGATGGCTCGGAGACGGGTGCGAGCGTGTCGGTCAAGAACCTCCTCGACAAGCGGCGCTCGGAGCCGGGATTCGGGGGCTTCGACGTTCCGGTCGTGGGGCGGAGCGTGGCCGTCAACGTGACGCACGCGTTTTAGGTGGCGGATCGGGATCCGGAACCGACGGCCGTTCAGCGCGCGTGAACGCTGAGCAAGAAATCCGCGCCGGTTTCCGCCGGTACGCGGCGCGATTCACGTTGGACTCCTCCCCGTCGCATCCTAGACTTCATCGCTCGTTGCTGGAGTTGATGAACCCATGAACCATCGACGACCGCGATGGCCGCTCTTGCTGAGCGCGCTCTTGACCTTCGAACGTCGGGCGCGGCTCCTCTGGCTGAGCACCCTGGTGCTGGCCTTCTTCGCCGGAAGGGCGTCGTCGACGTGCGGCGGCGCGGAGCATGCCGCCGTGGCCCCGACGCGGCCGCTGCCGGACGGCGGGGTCACGAGCGACTCCCCGCATGCCGGGCGGCCAGGCGTCGCCGACGGCGGGTCCCGCGCCGAGGCGATCCCGCTCGACGCGGGGTGGCCGGGCCATGACGGCAGCCTCCGCGCCGTCTACCGCATCGTACCGCGCCGGAACGTCGCCCCCGCGATGGGCAACTCGGTGGGCGTCACCCACGATGGGCGCAGGCTCTGGCTCCTCTCGAGCAACGATGTCCAGCACGTGCTCTACGAGCTCGACGAGGCGACGAGCACGCCGCTCCGCGCCCACCCGCTGCCGGCGCTGATCGGCACGCGGGGCACGTCCGCGCACGGCATCGCCTGGGTCGACGGCGCGATCTGGATCGCGATCGCCGGCAACACGAACGAGCTCGTGCAGGTCGACCCGGACAACGGCCGCATCCTCCGCAGGCGCTCGGCGCCCACCGAGCTCGGCCCCACCGGGCTGTCCTTCGATGGCCAGCACCTGTGGCTGTCGAGCACCAGCGGGCACGTCTATCGCATGGCGACGCAGAACGGCGGCATCGAGCAGCGGTTCCTCGCCGGGAGCGCCGAGGTGCGCAGCCAGGGCGTCGCGCACCGCGCCGGGGAGATCTGGGTCGCCGGGCTCTTCGAGCAGATGGTCGTCTACTCGTCGCGCGACGGCGCGCTGCTCGGCGCCGTGACGACCGAAGGAGGCGCGCACCTCCCCCGGGAAGACCTCGGGCAGCTGTGCTTCGTGGGGGACGAGCTCGTCGTCCTGAGCCAGCGCGGGCTGACGTACTACCGTCCCGAGCGCGTGGCGGAGTAGCCGCTTCGAGGGCCAAAGCAGCGTGCGGGCGGCTTGCCGGCCCCCTGTGCTAGGCTTGGAGCATGGCCGAACCTCTGGAGGCTCCCGCCGAGGAGCGGGTCGACAGCCCCTACGACGAGAACGGGGTAGACCGCTCGCTCGTCCGCTGGATGCTCAGCCTGTCTCCCACGGAGCGGCTGGCGCAGGTGCAGAGCTCGATCGATCTGATCATGAGCGTGCGCGAACCGTCCGATGGCGCTCGCTGACATCCTGCACACGCTCGTACACCATGGTGTCGAGTTCATCGTTGTGGGAGGCATGGCTGCAGCGTTGCAGGGCGCCCCCGTGAACACCCTCGACATCGATATCGTGTACTCGCGGTCCGAGCAGAATATCGCCCGGCTCATGGCTGCCCTGGCAGACCTGGAAGCCGTCTTTCGCACGGACCCACGACGGATCGTCCCTAACGAGTCGCACCTACGATCGACGGGGCACAAGCTGCTCCAGACGAAGCACGGCCTTCTGGACGTGCTGGCCACGATCGAGGAGTCGACGTCCTATGACGATCTCTTGCCCGACTCGACGGTGCTCGAAGTAGCCGGCGTGCTCGTCCGCGTTCTGTCACTGGAACGGCTCATCGAGGTCAAGGCGAAGCTGACCAGACCCAAGGATCGGGCGATGCTCCTTCTGCTCCAGGCGACCCTCGACGAGAAGCGTCGAGCGCCCTGACCGTCCCACCGAACCGCACAAGCAGCCTCCCCTCCCCGCCCGTCTCCTACTGCCTCACCGGCAGCTCCACCACGAACGTCGCCCCCTCCCCCGGCGCGCTCTCCACGCCCACCGCCCCGCCGTGCGCCTCGACGACGCTCTTCACGATGGCGAGCCCTAGCCCCGTCCCGTTCCGGCTCTCGTCGGTCGTGAAGAACCGATCGAAGATCCGCGCCCGATGCTGCGCCGGCACCCCGGGCCCCCGGTCGCGCACCGAGATCCTCGCCGTCCTCCCGCCCTCCCCGCCCTCCACGGTCACCACCACCGCCTCCCCCGGCGGCGAGAACCTCACCGCGTTGTCCAGAAGGTTCAGCAGCGCCGTCTCCAGGTCCGTCTGCCGCGCCCGCAGCAGCCGCCTCGACATCTCGTACCTCAGCACCACCGGCCTCTCGCGGGCCCTGCACCGCTCCACCACCCGCGCCACGAGCGCCTCCAGGTCGAGCACCGTCATCGCCTCGCTCGAGGCCTCGATGCGGCTCAGCTCCAGGAGCCGCGACACGAGCCGATCGAGCCGCGCCACGTCGAGCTCGATGTTCCGCAAGAAGCGCCGCCGCGCCTCGGGATCGTCCGCCGCCCCCTCGTCGAGCAGCTCGGCCGCCCCCCGGATCGACGTGAGCGGCGACTTGAACTCGTGCGCCACGTCGGCCGCGAAATCCGAGATGTACCGCAGGCGCGCCCCCAGCCGCTCGTTCATCGCTGCGAACGACGCGCCGAGCTCGCGGATCTCGCCGCTCCCCGAGACCGGCACCTCGATGTCGCGCTCGCCCGCCGCGATGCGCTTGGCCGCGCGCGAGAGCTTGCCGAGCGGCCTCGAGATCGACCACGCGAGCGCCAGCGTCACGAGACCGGTGAACAGGCTCGCGCTCAACAGGACCTGGATCAGGCCCGACCGTATCCGGTGCAGCTCCACGAGCACCGGCTGCGTCGATCGCACCACGTAGACGGCGCCCAGCACCTCGCCGCCCCACCGGATCGGCTCGGCCAGGAACAGGAAGACCGCCGGCTGCCGCTCCCGGACGCGCGTCCTCGCGCCGCGCCGCCCCGAGAGCGCGTCGCGCACCTCCGGGCGGTCCGCGACCTCGGGCCAGCGCTCGCGCGCGTCCCTGCCGAAGGGCCGCACCCCGTCGGCGAAATCGCCGACGCCGACGCCCGAACCGCCCCGGGAGCGCGCCGGGAGCAGCGCGGGCGCCGCCGGCTCCGGCCCCTCGGGCGGGCCGTTCTCGTGCGAGTCGACGACCACCGCGCCCGCCGCGTCGAGGATCCGCACGCGCGTGCGGGTGCGCCGCGCGGCCTGGGTCAGCACGTCGCCGTGCTCCGGCGCGTCGAGCTCGAGCCCCCGGTCGAGACCCGACGCGAGCATCGCCGCCACCAGGGCCGCCTGGTTCGCCATGTCGCGCTCCAGCGAGCCGAGCAGCTGCCGCTCGTAGATCCGCGCGAACTCGAGCCCCGCCGCCGGCACGAGCAACACCACCAGGTTGACCACGAGCAGCCGGACGCGGATCCGGCCGAGCTCCCGGCGCAGGCGCTCGATCATCGGGCGCATCGCGCGCATCGGTCGACCCGGCATGGCGCGGCCCGGCTACGCGCCCTGCACCTTGTAGCCGACGCCGTGGACGGTCGCGATCGGATCGCCGCCAACGGCGCGAAACTTGGCGCGAATCCGGCGAACATGGGTGTCGATGGTGCGCTCGGTGATGAGGTTGTCGTAGCGGTAGGCGCGCTGCATGAGCTGGCCGCGCGAGAGCACGACGCCCGGCCGCTCGAGCAGCGCGCCGAGCACGCCGAGCTCGGTCGCGGTGAGCGACACGGCCTGCCCGAGGTAGCGGGCCTCGTGGCGGTCGGTGTCGACCTCGATCGGGCCGTGGCGGAGGACCGCGGCGCGCGCTTCGGAGAGCGCCGGCGCGGGGGGCGGCGCCTCGGCCCGCCGGAGCAGCGCGCGCACTCGCGCCACGAGCTCGCGCGGCGAGAAGGGCTTGGCGAGGTAATCGTCGCCGCCGAGCTCGAGGCCGACGATCCGGTCGACCTCGTCGCCGCGCGCCGACAGAAAGAGGATCGGCGTCCTGCTCCCGGCGCGCAGCCGCCGGCACACCTCCAGGCCGTCGAGCTCGGGGAGCATCACGTCGAGCACCACGAGGTCCACGCTCCCCGCCCCCGCCGCCTCGATCGCCGCGCGACCGTCGGCGACCGCCGTGACGGTGTAGCCCTCCTTCTGCAGGGCGTAGAGCAGTACCTCGCGGATGCGCGCCTCATCGTCGACGACCAGGATGTGCTTGCTCACGTCGCGATCGGTCCCTCTGATCCGGCGCCGCCGTGCGCGTCGATCGCCGCGCCGAGGCCCTCCACGCGCGCCCAGACCTCGGACACGATACCACCGACGCCCTCGACCGAGGATCCGGCGAAGCGCGCCAGGACGAGCTGCGTGCGCAGCGCCTGGACGAGATCCGCGAGCTCCTCGAGGGCGCGGGCGTCGCGGTCGCGCATCGCCCGGAGGCGCCGGATGTTCTCGAGGTGGAGGTGCGCCGTCGCCAGCGCGCGCCCCCCCGCGCCGCCGCGCTCGATCTCGGCGACGCGCGCCGCGGCGGCGGCCTCGTCGAAGCCGCCCTGACGGAGCAGCGCGTCGAGCTCGGCGTGGCGGGCGGCGGCGCGCGCCACCTCGGCCTCGATGCGCGCGGCCGCGTCGCGCGACAGGAGCGCCTCGAACGACGTGCCGGCGCAGGCGCTGACCCCCTCGCGCAGCGCGCCCTGGACGCGCGCGGCGGCGGTGCCGGCGTCGCCGTCCGGCCGCCCGCCGCCGTCCCCGCGGCCGGCGGTGAGCGCGACGGGGGCCCAGATGGGCCAGAGCGGCACGCAGAGCGCCGCGGAGAGGGCGGCGCGGCGGCGCGCGTCGCCGCGATCGCGCGAGGCGCGGTACACCGCCACGGCGCACGCGAGGCCCGCGAGCAGGTACAGGACCGAGAGGTCGCGGAGGCTCATCGCTCCGCCTCCGTCGGGCCGACGCTCGCGGCGTCGTCGTCGACCGGGATGGGGCCGTCCAGCGACGCGGGGGTGCGCTCGGGGAGCCGCTCGAGCGAGCGCGGATCCTCGTCATAGATCCCGAGCGCGGAGCGGCAGCTCCTGACGAGCGCGTCGGAGAAGCTCCCCTCGCGGGCGCGCACGAACGGGATTTCCTTCTGGCTGGGCCGGCCGAGGTACGGCCGGAGCATCCACGCGGCCTGACCGCCGACGGCGAAGAACACGGCCATGAAGGCGACCGCGGTGAGGCCGCGGCCCTGGCCCGCGCCGATGCCGCGCACGAGCACGCCGAGCGCGGCGAGGCCCGCGGCGGCGTAGGCGAGCCAGGCGGCGACCGAGGAGGCGTGGTAGCCGAGCCCCAGGTCGATGAGCAGCCAGAGCACCGGCGCGAACGCGAGCAGCACGAGCGAGGAGCGGCCCGCCGACGCGAGGACGAGGGCGATGATCGACCGCATCGGCCAGGGGCGGCCGAGGACCGCCGCGAGCGCGTGGAACGCCGGGGCGCAGAGCGCGAGCGTGATCAGCATCGCGAGCGGCACCTTCACGGCCGCGTAGAGGATCTGCTCCTTGCCGCGGAAGCTCCCGATCACGCCGCCGAACACGGCGGAGCCGAGGGCGATGGCGCCGAGCGACGCGAGCGCGATGGCGCGGATGTCCCTGTCTTCACGGCAGCTGGCGGCGACCTCGGCGGGCGCCCGGAGCAGGCGGCTCACGACGGCGGCGCTCACAGGGCACTTCCTTTCAGGATGGGGAGCGTCCCCCACCAGACGCGCAGGGCGAGCGCGACCGCGAACCCGGCGAACCCGAGGAGCGCCGCGGTGGTGCCGGACCAGGTGAGCGGGCCCCGATCGGGCCGGAGCACGGCGCCGAGATCGTGCAGCAGGACGCGCACGCCGATGACGCCGGCGACCGCGAGGCCGATGAGCCCCATGATCGCCGCCGTCTCGTGCGCCCCGCTCGTGACGACGAAGAGCGCGGCGGCGGGCGCGAGGCCGCCGAGCACGAGCCCGGTCGCCGCGGCGGCGCGCGCCGTGGCCGACAGGGCGCGCGCGGGGTCGAGCGGCGCGTCGAAGAGGGTGAGGACGATCGTCAGCGCGGGGACGCCGAGGCAGGCGACGGCGACCATGGCCGCGGGGACGCCGGCGGCGTGCTGGACGAGCGACACGCCGCCCTGGCGCGCGCCGAGCGCGAGCCCGTACAGCGCGGCGAGGCCGACGCCGACGCCGAACCTGGCGAGGTCCTGGCGGAGATCCGCGGCCTGCCGCTCGGCGAGGAGAGAGGCCGTCCAGCCGGGGTGTGCGGCGCGCGCCGCGGGCTCGGCGGCGGCCGCGCCGGCGGCTGCGCTGGTCGCGCGCTCGGCGGCTGCGCCGGCCGCGGGCTCGACGGCTGCGCCGGCCGCGGGCGGCGCTGGCGAGTCGATCCGGGACGCCGCCGGCTCGGGAGCGCCGGCTTCCGTGCCGGGCTCCGTCGAGGATGGGGGGATGAGGAGACAGGGAGCTTGCGCCTGCACAGGACCTCCGTGGGGGTGAGCGCTGCGCGGCACGCTCGACCGAGCCTCCTCTGGCGATCGTCGGAGCGCGATCGCCCCCGGGAAGCTCGGCCTGCGCGGTGCCGCCGCACGCCTCGCTGGGAGTACCCCCCGCGCGAGGCGCGCCCGCGCCCGCGACGAGGAACGAACGCGGAGAGGTTGTGGCGAAGTTGTGGCAGCCCGCCCGCTGCGGCCAGAGCCCCCCGCGCGCAGGGGACTCGTCGGTGCTCTGCCAGGCGCCTGCCGCAGCCGGCCTGCAAGCCGGCGGCGTCGCGCGGTATGCTGGCGGGATGTCGGTCGCCGTCCAGCGCGGGCCCCGGGCCAGCCTCGCCGATCTGCTGGCCATCCCGGAGGAGCAGCGCTTTCACGAGATCGTCGACGGCGAGCTCGTGCGCAAGGCCATGCCCAGCGGCCCGCACGGGAGGGCGCAGCGCGTCCTCGGAGGCCGCATCGGTGATCCGTACGACCGGCGGCCGGGCGGGCGGCTCCCGGGCGGCTGGTGGATAACGACCGAGACCGAGGTGCAGTTCGCCGAGGATCAGGTCTATCGCCCCGACGTGGTCGGATGGCTGCGCGAGAGATTGCCCGAGCTGCCCAGGACGACGCCGATCTCCGTCCGGCCCGACTGGATATGCGAGGTGCTGTCGCCCTCCACCGCGCGCCTCGATCGGGTGAAGAAGATGCGCGTCTATCAGCGATGCGGGGTACCGCACTACTGGATGGTGGATCCGGAGGACCAGACGCTGACCGTCTACCGGTGGACGTCCGAGGGTTACTTGCTGATCCTCACCGCCGAGCGCGGAGAGCGGGTCAGGGCAGAGCCGTTCGGGGAGGTGGAGCTGGAGATGGACGCGCTCTTCGGGGACGAGGCAACCTAGAGCGGTCTTCGCGTAGCCTTCATGTAGACGTCTTCTGACTTCCGTGCTCGTCCTTCGTCTTCCGTGCTCGTCCTTCGTCTTCCGTGCTCGTCCTTCGTCTTCCGTGCTCGTCCTTCGTCTTCCGTGCTCGTCCTCCGTGCGCGTGCGCGTGCGCGTGCGCGCTGACTCCAGGGAATCGCGCACGCGCACGCGCACGCGAGAGGGAAGACGGAAGACGGAAGACGGAAGGCGAAAGACGGAGGGGTCCTCGCCGTGGGCGTCGAGGAGCTCTTCTTCAGAGCGCGCTCCGGCGCCGTGCCAAGCGCGTGTCGAGGGACCAGCGCCCCGCGCCGACGAGGACGAGGAAGAGCGCGCCCAACAGCATCGCCCAGTCCGTCCTCGCCTCGTGGGCCATGCTCCAGAAGCCGTATTGCGGCAGCTTGCGCACGTGGAAGCCGAGGATGTCTCGGCCGAGCAGGATCGGGAGCTTTGTCGAGACCAGCGCCACGACCATGTCGATGACGAGCAGAGCGGCGGCGAACCGGGTCAGGAGCCCCGCGAGCACGAGCGCCCCGCAGACGATCTCGACCACCCCGACGAAAGGTCCCATGACTTCCGGCCAGGGAATGCCGATCTTGGCGAACCGTCCGGCGCCGAGCTCCGCTGGAACCATGAACTTCTGGATCCCTTCGGACAAGAAGACGGCCCCGACCGAGAGGCGAATGAGGAGCGTTGCCGCGGGTGCCTCGGAATCGAGCATCTTGCGCAAGTGTTTCATCATTTCGTCCCGCCCTTCGTTGAGAACCTATCGAAGCGCGTAGACGGTCCTCGCAATCTCGTCAAGCTCGGCACCCTGCCGTAGAGCACGACCGGCGAGCCGACAATCCTGAAGCGTGCCTTGATGGTCCCCCGGCCGCCGACGCCCCGGCCGCCGATGCCCCGGCCGCCGACGAGCGACCCAACGTGTGCGCCGGAGCCGAGCGACAGAGCGACGCAGGCGATCGCCGCGCAGCGATGTGGCCGGCGACGTCATCGTCGGCCACAATGTCCTCGTGTTGTATGTCCGCCACGTGCCGGGTCCGCCGCTCTCGGCGCACGTCGCCGAGCTCTGGTACCTTTCGGCTGCGCCGCCCCACGCGGCCGAGCGCATCCTGCCCTCCGGTACCCTCCAGCTGGTCGTCAACCTCGACGAGGACGAGCTTCGCATCTACGACGGCCCCACCCTTCGCCGCCACGCCGGTGCCGCCGTGTCGGGCGCGTACCAGGCCTCCTTCGGCGTCGACACACGCGAGCACGCGTCGATGGTCGGGGTCCAGTTCCGCCCCGGCGGCGCGTGGCCGTTCCTCGGCGCGCCGCCCGGCGCGCTGACCGACATGCACGCCGACCTCGCGGACCTGTGGGGGCGACGAGCGGCGGAGCTCCGCGAGCGCCTGTGCGCGGCGCCGGATCCGCGCGCTCGCTTCGCGCTGCTCGAGCGCGCGTTGCTCGACCGCCTTTCGGCTGCGCGCCCCGGTCATCCCCTGGTGCCGCACGCGATCGCGGCGCTTGAGGGAGGCGAAAGGCGCGTCGCCGACGTCGCGGCCACGCTCGGCATCAGCCACCGCCGCCTCATCGATGTGTTCACCGCCGAGACCGGCCTCGCCCCGAAGGCCTTCGCTCGGATCACACGCTTTCGGCGGGCGCTTTCGCGGGCCGAGAGGGAGCGCGATCCGGACTGGGCCCGGCTCGCTGCCGAGTCGGGGTTCTGCGATCAGTCGCACCTGATCCGCGAGTTCGTGGCCCTCTCCGGCAATTCGCCGACCGCGCTCATCGCCCAGTCCTCCGGCGAGCACGTCAAGCTGCACCACATCGCCATCGCCGCGTTGGCCGCGCCGGATGAGGCGCGCGGAAGGGACCGGCAACGCGCGCGGCCTCGAGGTAAAGTGGCTTGATCCGGCGACTGCGAAGGATGCGACCACAATAAGAATTTCTGCCCGGTGCGCTGCTAACCCGCCGATGCCTCGTGGAGCTCGACCGGGTTGCCGTCCGGATCGTCGATCTGAATCTGCGCGCCCCCCACGCCGCGCTCGATGTCGTTCCGGAAGGGTGTCTCGGCCGCACGGAGTCGATCGATGAGCGCGGCGAGGTCGTCGACGTAGAGGACGACGCGGTTCCAACCGCCGGCGGCCTGAGCGCGGCCGTCGGGCATCGGACGCGCGCCGGAGCTGCCGGGTCCGCTCAGGAGCAAGCGCAGGTCGCCGCGCGAGACCGCCGCGAACTCCGTGCCGGACTGCATGTCGAGCGCGAAGCCGAGCCGCTCGGTGTAGAAGAGAACCGCGCGATCGACATCGGTGACCTGGTAGCGGACGACTGCCGAGGTGGCATTGGGACCTCCCGCGGTCGAGGCCGATTCCGCCGATGCTTCGTGGAGCTCGACCGGGTTGCCGTCGGGATCTTCGATCTGGATCTGCGCGCCCCCCACGCCGCGTTCGATGTCGTTTCGGAAGGGTGTCCCTGCCGCACGGAGTCGATCGATGAGCGCGGCGAAGTCGCCGACATAGAGGACGACGCGGTTCCAACCGCCGGCGACCTGAGCGCGGCCGTCGGGCATCGGGCGCGCGCCGGAGCTGCCGGGTCCGCTCAGGAGCAAGCGCAGGTCGCCGCGCGAGACCGCCGCGAACTCCGTGCCGGACTGCATGTCGAGCGCGAAGCCGAGCCGCTCGGTGTAGAAGAGAACGGCGCGATCGACGTCCGTGACTTGGTAGCGGACGACGGCCAAGGTGGCATTGGGGCCCCCCGTGTCCGGGGTCGGTTCCGTGGTTTGGGACATGCAGCCTCCGAGGGAGAAAATGACCAGGATGAGGATGATCTTGCGGATGATCTTCATGCGCCGATCCTGTCGTCCGCGCGCGCCGCCGTATTGGACAAATTGGAAACCGTGGGTGGACCTTCGGCAACCCTCGCGAGAACAGCCATGGGAGCGTGAGCGGCGACGGCACCTGGGTCCGCGACGACCGACGCGCGGCGAGCGCCCCGCCGCGCGCCTCAGGCGTGGCTGGCCACGGTGAGGCGCTCGCGCTCCGCCCACATGCCGATGATCCGCCGCGGATGCCCGTCGGCGCGGCGGTTCGCGAACCCTCGTATCTGAACGATGGCCCGCGCGCGCGGATCGACCTCGATCGTGAAGCGCCGCGCCGGCGCCGCCTCCCCGGCCTGACGGCGCAACGACCAGATGCTCGAGACGCCGCGCACGCAGCGATCCTCGTAGCTCGCGACGCAGTGCCGGAGCGCGCGCCCCTCGGCCACGAGCTCGCCGCTGCTCAGGAGCTCCGCGATCCACCACTCGGTCGGCCCCTCCTCGGCCTCCGGCCTCGGCGGCTCGGCGTAGCGGAAGCCTTGTAGCGTGGACGCCGGCCAGGTCCGGCCGGTGCCGCGGCGAACCGCGAGCTCGGCGTGCCAGGCGTCGACGATGCGCAGGAGCGACTGAGGCGTCCGTCCGGCCAGCGAGAACTCGGGATCCGGGGGCCCCTTGATCGAGAGCCCCGCGTCGGTCGCGATCTCGGTCGGGCGGACGCACCGCGCGTAGAGGAAGTCGATGATGGTCGTGACGCGGATCGGGCCGAGGGTGTCCCAGTACCGAGCAAAGAAGCGCAAGGCCTGGCGCCAGAGGTCCCCGTGGCCGAGATCGGCGGCGAGGTCCGTCGTTAGGATGGTGTCGACGAGCTCCGGCGGGCCGTCGAGGGCGAGGATCTCCGCGCGCCGCATCGCCGCCTGCAGCGAGAGGTGCGGCGGCGAGGTCAGGAGGATGTGCTCCATGCGGCGGGTCATCCGCACCGGCAGCCCGGCGATCTCGCGGAACGGCCGGCCGTTCGCGTGCTCGATGAACCAGCGCTGCGGCTCCGGATCGTCGGCGAGCCACACGGAGACGAAGCCGCGCGGGACGGCGTAGCGGCCGACGACGTGCTGCGCGAGCGCGTGGATCAGCTCGTTCACGCCGGCGTCGCCGCCCGCCCAGGTGGCCGCCGAGGCGACGTGCGCCGCGTGGTGGCGCGCGAGGTTCTTGAGCGCCCGGACGGCCGCGGCGCGCGACGCAGCGTCGCGGCCGGCGCTCAGCAGCGTCGAGCGCTCGCGGGCGTGGCCGAGCAAAGAGGCGAAGGCGGAGCGCGCCTCGAGGTCGCCCGCGAGCTCCGAAAAGGCGCCACGGACGGCCCGATCGAGCTCGCGCCGGGCATGGCGATGGAAGCTGATGGTGTTCGACACAAGCCGTTCTCCTCGCGTGGACCGGGACGTCGGCCACGCCGTGCGGATGGGGAGGCGCCGAACGACGAGGGCCCTGCAGTGGGCCGCTCGCCGCACACCGGCGCCCGTTCAGCACGCACACGCACGCCGCGCGAGGCCGCGCTCGCCCGGGGGCGAGGGGCAGCTCACACGGCGTGTCGCTCAGGAGAAACGGAAGAAGCGCACACGGGCACTATGCTGGACGCACGCGCGAGGGTCAAGCTGGCTCCGCCGCCAAGGGGACTCCACGCATTCGAGCGCCGTTCACAAGAACGCTTCGAACCCCGTTCACAAGAACGCTTCGAAACATGCTCCACGGCGGGCCGCCGTGCGGCGTGCGCGCGTCGTTTCCTCGTGCCGAGTCGCCTCGGGCTGCCGTGGTCGGCGTGCTTGCCAGCGCCCCGAGGTCGACACGCCGTTAACCGCCCCGATGCCGGTGGTAGTGAGCGGCCACCTTCATCCGGTTGCCGCACAGCTCCATGCTGCACCAGCGCCGGGCGTGGTTCCTCGACGTGTCGTGGAAATAGAGGACGCAATCCGGGTTCCCGCAGCGCTTCACGAGCTCCGGATCGACATCGCAGAGGAGCCCCGCGGCCGCCTCGGCGATGGGGCCGAGGAGCTGCGCCGGCTCGTCGATCCGCGCATGGCCCCGGCGCGCGAACCCGGCGCGCGCCCGCACGACCTCCGTGTACCCCGCGTCGAGGCGCAGGGCCTGGTTGAGCACGTCGAGCGCGCCCGCTGCCGCCGCTCCGGGCTCGCGCGGCTGCTCGATCAGCGCGCGCAGCGCCGCCCGGAGCCGATGCGCCTGCCCGACGGCGCTCGCCCCCTCGCTCGACCCCTCCCAGCGATCGAGGGCGCCCGCCGCGGTCGGTCCATCGAGGAAGCCCGCCTCCCTGGACCAGTCGACGAGGCCGCGCAGGTCGGGGAGCAGCTCCACCCGGCCGCCGCGCTGCACCGGCTCGGTGTTGAGGAAGTCGAGCGCCCGATGATGGCCGACCCAGAGGAAACGCGACGCTCCGCTAACCATCGATCACCCACTTGACTGGTTAGCACACCGGCCGCATAACCGTCAAAAGTTCGATACGGAGGTTAGCATGAGCCGCGAGGAGAACGTGGATGGGGAGCCTGGGCGATCGGCGGCGCGAGCTCGGGAGGTCGAGCCGGCGAGATCCGTGGACATGCCCGCCGCGAACGGCGCGGCCGGTCCCACGGAGGCCGCGGCTGGGCGGCGCTCCGGGCTCGCGCGGCTCGGCCGGGCCGCGGGCGGGCTGGCCTCCGCTGCCCTCGTCGTCGCGCTCGTGGGCTGCGCCGGGCCGTCGCTCGCGCCGAGCCGCCACGCCGCCGCCCCGGCCGACGCGCCGGCCGACGCGCCGGCAGGAGACCGGACCCCAGCGGCAGCGCCCGAGGCGGTCTGGCCGGAGAAGACGTTTTACCGAACCGTCGAGGTGCGAGGCCGCAAGATCTTCTACCGCGAAGCAGGGCGCCCCGACCGCCCCGCGCTGCTCCTGCTCCACGGCTTCCCGTCGTCGTCCCACGAATACCGAGAGCTGCTCTCCCTTCTCTCGGGCCGATACCGCGTCGTGGCGCCGGACTACCTGGGATCGGGCTACAGCGAACGCCCCTCCCCCTCCGAGGTCACGTACACGTTCGACCTCCTCGCGGAGCACATCACCGGCTTCACCGAGGCGCTCGGGCTCACGCGGTACGTGATCTACATGCACGACTTCGGCGGGCCGGTCGGGCTCCGTGTCGCGCTCGCCCACCCCGAGCGGCTGCGCGGGCTCATCGTGCAGAACGCCAACGCCTACGTCGAAGGCTTGTCCGAGGCGCTGCGGGTGGGCATTCGGCACGCCCACGAGGACCGGTCCCCGGCCAGCGCCGCTGCGGTCGCCCAGCTCGTCAGCGCCGAGGGGGTCAAGCAGGAGCAATATCTCCGGCATGTGCCGGTGGCGCACCGCGATCGCGTGAGCCCCGACGCCTGGACCCACGACCTCGCGTTCCTGGCCACCCCGGAGGAGCGCGCGATCCAGGTCCAGCTCATCCAGGACTACCAGACGAACGTCGATCGCTATCCGTCGTGGCAGGCGTTCCTGCGCGCCCGGAAGCCGCCGGCCCTCATCGTGTGGGGGCGCAACGACGCGGACTTCATCAGCGCCGGCGCGAAGGCGTATCTCCGGGATCTCCCCGCCGCGGAGCTCCACTGGCTCGACGCAGGGCACTTCGCCGTGGAGGAGCGGCCGGTCGAGATCGCCCAGCACATCACGCGCTTCATGGAGCGGCTCCCCCGCTGAGCCCGAGCGGCATCGGGCCGCCCGCTCCGGGAATGAATCCAGGCAACGCGGAGCTACCGCGGGACCGGCGGGGCCACGACGTCGTTGATGCTCTCGACGTTGCCGCCGGCGGGATAGCCGTACGAGGCGTAGAAGTCCGTTCCCCAGACGGTGACGCCGAAGGCGCCCGCGCTGCGCGCCTCGTGCAAGCTCGTCTCGCACGCGGGGCTCGCGCCCACGAAGCCGCGGCTCAGATCGACGTGCGCCACCTCGAACGCGCCCGCGGCCCCGACCCGGCGCCACCCGGTCACCGGACCGAGACAGCTCAGCTCCACGTCCGCGAAGCCGTTCGGGCCCTTGACGCGGGTGATCACCAGGCTCGTCGTGGCATAGGTCGGATCGGTGAAGAACACGTACCGCTCGAGGAACTGCTCCGGCGGCAGCTGGATGACCCACTCCTCGTCCCCGAGCATGCACGGGGAGCCGGCGATCGGGATCTCCGCCACGCAGCCGGGGCGCGTCCAGGCGGGGGCGCCGGGCATGTATTGCGTGAGCATGAAGGGGTGATCGCCGTCCTGCGACCGCACCGAGAACAGCGAGGTCGCCTCGAACTCGGCGACCTCGCCCGCCGCCAGGGCGGCCGGCGCGCCCGGAGGCGCCGCCGGATCCCACGAGAGCGCCGTGCCGTCGGCCACGCCGAGCAGGCGGTAGACGACGCTCTCCGGCTCCTGCGAGGCCAGCCGCGAGACCACGCCGGCGCCGACGTACTCGCTGCCGAGGGCGCTGACCGGCGCGATCTGCTGGTGGGCGGCGTCCTGACCGCCGCCGGCCGGGGAGGTGTCGGTGGCCACCTGCAGGTAGGTGTTGCCGGTCCACACGCCGATGGGCTTGCTCGACTGGAGGACGGCCCCGCTCGGGTCGGCGCCCATCCATTGCATCACGTCGCCGGCGCCGAGCGTCACCTGCGTGGCGGCGTTCGCCGGCGCGCCCGGGGCCCCGCCGCCGCCGGGGAGCCTCGACGGGGGCACGAGATCCACCGTGGTGTCGTCCTCGGCGGCGACGATCATCAACCACGACTTGCCGAGGCCGCGAGCATGCGGCGCCAGGGCGACGTAGTTCTTGCCCCACGTGCTGCGCGGGAACAGGAGCGAGGCGCTGGGGAGGAAGCTCTTCGCCCCGCCGTACGGCAGGATGTCGTACGCCGACACGGGCGTGTCCGACGCGACCTGGAACGCGGCGCCGGTGCCGCTGTCGTGCACCGCGACGTCGGCGAGGACGGCCGGAGCCCGCGGGCACTCGAGCGACCCGAAGGAGCTCGCCGCGCCCGGCCGGTGCGACAGGAACAGCACCGCCACCTCGCCCGGCGGGATGCCGCTTTCGGGCAAGCGCGTGTACGTGGTGCTCGGTCCGATGCCGCTCGGGAGGTAGGTGAACGCGCTCGCGTCGAGCGACTCGCCGCCGAAGGCGACGCGGATCCTGGCGTGGCGGGGCCAGGTGTTCGCGAGGAAGACCGCATGGCACGCGCCGCTGTAAACGGAGGCGTCGAGCTCGTTCTGGAAGAACGGCGGCGACGGCGCGAGGTAATCGCACCCGATGGATCCGCCGGCCTTCTCCGCGGCCTCGCACGCGGGGACGCACTGCCCCTGGAAACACCCCAGCTCGGGCGGGCACACCGCGACGACGTTTCCCTCGGCGTCCACGACGTCTCTCATGTCCGCGGAGCATCCGATCCCGGTCCCGCCGCCGGTGACGTCGCCGAAATTCAGGTCGCCGCCGGACCCCGAGCCGGCGTCACCCGTCCCGGCCGACCACCTCGGTGGGCCGAGGGGTGGGTCCGCCGTCGGGGTGCAAGCAGCGGCGGCGAGGGACGAGGCCAATCCTGCCCAACGAAGATAAGTGGAGAAGAACCTCACCTCCCGAAGTCATCGTGTCGCCGGGGACCTGTCAAGCGCGGTCCGGGCGCGGGCGCGTGGAGCGCCCCGCAGCGACGCGAACTCCCTCGGCAAATCGTCGTCGCGCGCCCCGGCGAAGCAACAAGCCGACGGCGCGGCGAGCGGCTCGACGAGGCGGCGACCGGGAGCGCGCCGTTTTCCCTGCAAATCGACAGTACATCTGCAACGCAGGTGCGCCTTCGGCGGCTGGACGCGCCGGTCCGTCCGCGTCCCATGGCGTTCCAGGGCGCAGGCGAGCGTGCCCGGCGCGTCGGGCAGCGGACGGGCCGCCAGCGGCAGCGCGCCGGCGGCGGGTCGGGCCGCGGTTCGGATCGACGAGGTCGTCGACGGGGATTCTCCACCTACGCATGGCCCTCCTCCGGGTGACGGGGTCGAGAGCCGCGTTGACTTCCCTCGCGCTGCCATGAGCGCTTCGAGCGCGTCAATGGCCGGAGCATCGAAGCAGCGTCCATCCCGATAGGGAGGTTCGAGACTGGGCACGATACCCCCGCACGACCGGATCGACAGCGGATCGGCCGAGAGGGCTTCAAGCTCAAAATTGTGAAGCTCGCCCACGACGAACAGATTCGATCGGAGGCGGAGCTGGATGCCCATGACGTAGGCCGCCCCGTCGTCGGCCTTGAGATGGTCGAAGAGCTCGTGGGGCACGCGGTCGATGCCCAGCTTGTACAACTTTCACGCTTTGCTCACCTCTGTGTCGCCGGGAGGCGACCGATACCTACTTGCCGCGCCAAACGTCGAGCACAAGAGGCTCGATGATGGGTTCGCGAATACGGAAAGCGTTGGGCCTCGGGCTCCTCGCGGCGCTTCTCGCCCTGGGCGCACACCTCGTCGGGCGGCGCGTAGGAGCCGGAGCCAGTTCCGTAGTCACGGTGACGTATGCCTGGGTGCAGTGGCTGGGGCCTCAGGGGCCGAACGTCAGCGTCGACCTCTACGCGCCGCCGCTGGCGGGCAAGCGCGGCCCGCTGGTCGTCTTCTTGCAGGGGAACGAGCCCTCGCAGCCCGACGAGCGACTCGCCTTCGCCGCGAATGTCGGCGACGCCCTGCAGCGAAAGGGGGTCGCCGTCGCCGCCGTCTCGTTCAACATCCACACGGGCTACACGCTGCGCGCGTGCGCGGCGGACGTCGCCCGGGTCGTGCAAGAGGTGACCGGCGCGCGCAACCCGACGCGCCTGGTCCTCGTCGGTCGCGGCCTCGGCGCGTGGATGGCGTCCATCCTCGCGCTCGATCGGCGGCTCCTCGAAGGGGCCGGCATGGATCCCGAACGCGTCGATGGTGTCATCGTCTTGCGTGGCACCTACGACCTCGGCGGGGCGGTGCTCGAGGGGGACCCCGACGCGGCGTTCTTCGCGGGCTCGGTCGAAGATCTCAGGGAGTCCTCGCCCATCACGTACGCGCGGTCCGATGCGCCACCGTTCTTGATGCTGTTCGGCGAGGAGGACGACGTCGGCTGGGCGCGTAAGGCTCGCCCCTTCGCGCACGCGCTCCTGAACGCGGGCGCGCGCGACGTCGACTACTTCATCGTGCCCATGCGCGACGCGCACAGCATCCTGGACTGGGGCGGGAGGGGAAACCCGGTTGGCGATCTGGTGCTCACCTTCATCACCTCGAGCCTCGACGAGCTCTCCATCGACGACCCCTTCGGCGTGCTCCACCGCTGGGGTGCGCGGCCGCCGCTCGACGCGTCGGAGTTCCGCAAGGATCCTCGGCCCATCACCACCTACCCGGTCGACGACGCGCTGCGGGAGACGATGATGGTTCTCCTCGGCGAGGCGGGCCTCGAGCGCTCCCCCTTGCCCGGCAAGACCTATCAGGCCATCGATCTGCTCGGCTACCTGGCCCAGCGGCCGAGGTCCGAGGTCGGCGAAGGGGACTGGCTGGTGGTCTCGAACCTCCGGGGCGAGCGACTGTACTTCCCGCGCGAGGTGCTGGAGAGGACTCAGCCGGTCATCGTGGTCGGGCTCGACGACGAGGACAATCTCTACCGCCTCGTCGACTTCTACCGGATGAAGCGCGCCTACTCGTGGATCAAGAGCGACGAGCGATTGCCGATGATGATCCGGCCGCTCGGCGCGTTCCTGCACTTCCGGATGCCGCTGCCGGCGGACCTGCGGAGCGGGACGCTCGCGGCATTCGGGCTCGACGCGGCGAGCTTTCGCTGGGTAAGAGGCGATCCGCTCGCGCCGTTGCGCTCGCTCACCGGCGGACTGCGCGAGGCGCTGCTCGGCGAACAAGGGTGCATCACGTGCCACGAGCTCCGTGGCGTCGGCGCACGGTCGCACCACGCGCTGGCGCTCGACGGCAGTCCATACGGAGCGTTTGCGCTGCCGTTCGAGGACTATCCGAGCGACGTGCTGCGGCGCTTCTTGTTCGAGCAGGACGCGGTGGCAGAGAGCTTCGGGGTCATGCCGCTCCGGGTGGATAAGGCCGTCGCCGTGCAGCTCCTCGACCTGGTGAACCGCGAGAAGAACGGGAAGCGGTAGCGGCCCGCGACCTCAGGGCTCCACGTGTTCGTAGAGCGCCGCCGCCCACTCGGCGTGCGCGCGCGCCGAGGGGTGCAGGCCGTCGCTGGCGAGCATGTTCGCCTCCGCCTGCTTGTGCATGAGCGGATACAGGTCGACGTAACGCGCGCCGGCGGCCCGCGCCTCGTCGCGCAGGATGGTGTTGAAGGCGACGATGTCCGCGCCGATCTGCCGCGGATCTCCGAACGAAGCGGCGACCGGAGAGAGCGACCAATCCGGCTGCGGGAGCGCCACGATCCGACTCGGCGCGACGCCAGCATCCATGATCGCTCGGAAGAGCACCCGCAGCTGCGCTCGGTACACGTCCGCGCTCCAGCCATGCAGGTAGTCGTTGGCGCCCACCGCGAGCGTCACCAACGTGGGGCGAAATGGCGCCACCTCCGGGAGCTCCTGCTCTTTCACGTCTTCGGTGGTGTAGCCGTTGACCGCCACGTTCTTGAGCGTCACCCGGCGGCCGTCCGCGCGCCAAAGCGAGGCGAGACGCGAGGGGAACGCGTCGTCCGGCTGGTTCCCGGTCCCTGCCGTGAATGAGTCGCCGAGCGCCAGATAGCGGATCTCCTCGCCCCCGCGCGTCTGTGCGGCATCCTCGCTGGCACCGGCGGGCGCGCTCCGTTGACAGCCACCGAGCAGAGGCAAGACGAGCAGGAGAAGCCCGCCGAGCAGGAGCGAGACGAGCAGGAGAAATGAGCGGATCGAGCGCATCACGAAGGATAGCATTCGATCGCCGAGCTGGGTCTCCTTCGAGTCGCTCCTCGCGGGCTGACCATGGGCTCCGCCGAGAGTCATGGTGACGTGGACGACTCGTCGATTCGCGACGCGCCGTCGATCCGAACCTGGCTGCGACGTCACCCGCGGTTTCACGCACACGTTGCCCCCACTTACTCGTCTTACTCGTCCTGGCCAAACCTGGTCGAGCGATGGCTCGCGAACCGGCGGCGATGGCGGCAGCGGACTTCTTGCAGCATGCACGTGAGGCCTACGCGGCGCCGCTCCCGAAGTACGGGCTCGGACCTGTACGGCGCGCGATACGGCGGGCGGTACCAGCGTGCCCCCAGGGTCGCGGCGCAGGTCGACGACCCGGATCGGGACACCTCCTGGCCTGCGCGGAAGGTGAGCGACCCCTGAAAAGACGCCGAGCGACCTGCGCAACCACGACGCCGACCCGTCGAGCGACCCCTGGAGCCTTCCCCGGCGGGTCGTCGACCTGTTCAGGGAGACCTCCCGGCCTGCCGGACGGGTCGCCGACCCGCCGAGGGATACCTCTCGGCCTGCCGGACCGGGCGGCTCAGAAGCGACCGACGAGCCCGAGGCCGGCGCTGCTCGAACCGAACGCCATGGGCGCCGGGAGCACGATGGGCTCGCTGACATCGTCGCGGACCAGCACCGTTTTCGGCACGAAGAGGCCGGGCAGGAGCAAGGCGGCGCCCGTGATCTGGACGAGCCCGTCGAGGACGAGGCCCATCGTCTCGAGATCGTCCTGGTTGGTCGTGGCCAGGGTGAGGAACGGGCCCGCGCACGGCACGAACAGCGCCGCATACCCCGGGGAGCCGCGGTAAACCGCGTCGCCGCCGCCGATCGCGGTGAACAGGTAGACCGTCCCGAAGACGATCGCGCCGCTGATCACGAGCCCCTTGCGGACGCGCGTCTCCGGGTGATAGCCGGGCGGCACCGGCTCCCCCTCCCTCCAGGGGAGCACCTTCGGGCCCGCTGCCGGAGCGGCGGGGCCGCCGTAGAAGCCGGGCGGCGGAAGCGCCTGCGGCGCAGGCGGGGGCTGCTCCTGCGAGAGCGGCGGAGCGGGCGGCGAGGCGTCGTCGGCCCATGCCTGGCCGGAGCCGGAGACGGCCATGGTCGTCCCGGCCGCGACAGCCAGCGACCATCGTTCAAGCGACCGCCGATTCGAACCTTCCGCCCGTCCTCGCGCGCGCTCTCGCATGCTCCATCCCCTCGTGCCTGGAGTGCCCGACTGGCGATCGTACACGAGGAGGGGCCGACCGCGGCCTCAACATTCGCGCGGACGTCCGCGTCGCGCGGGGCACGCCAGAGCGCAGGTGTGCGCTCCCACGTACACGCGCTGTCCATGTCGTGGGAACGGCAAGCACCGGCAGAACGCGCTGCTCGACGCTTCGTGGTAGCCGCCGTGCTCCGCCGAGGAACACATGAGCCGACGCGAGCCCAAGAATGCGCAGCACCTCACGAGGCGCCCGGATTCGTGAACGGGCCGCTCATGTCGGTGGGGAGTGTGTTATCGCTGTCGGAGAAGAAATCGCCGCTCGCCGGACCATAGAACGGCTCGCCCTCGTGGAGGCGCTCGAGAGAGAGCAAATAAGGATCGAGCTCGCCGGGTTCGAACCGGCAGAGCCCGATCGCGTACCAGAACGCGCGCCCCGTGTCGCCGCCGAGCTTGTAGCGCCCGTCGCCCGTGAACGCGACCCAGCCCTCCGGCATGCACAGGAGGACAACGAGGCACGCCCCCGTCGCCACGTCCCAGAGCCGCACCGTGGAGTCGGCCGATCCGGAGACGAGAATGCGCCCATCCGCGCTGAAGGCGACGCTGGTGACGCCGCTCTGATGTCCTTTGAGGACACGGCGGCAGGAGCCCGTCGCCGGATCCCATAGCCGCACCGTGCAGTCGCCCGAGCCGGAGGCGAGCAGCGCGCCGTCGGGGCTGAAGGCCACGCTCATGACCCAGCCATGATGCTGCGTGATGACGAGCAAACAAGCCCCGCTCGACGCATCCCACAGCCGGACGGTCGAGTCGAAAGAGCCGGACGCGAGCGTCGCTCCGTCAGGGCTCCATGCGACGCTGCGGACCAGGTTGGTGTGCTCCGCGAGCACGTGCCGTACAGCGGCGGTCGCGACGTCCCATAACCGAATGGTCGCGTCGCTCGATCCGGAGGCGAGCGTCGCGCCGTCGCGGCTGAAGGCCACGCTCCAGATCTCGGCCTTGTGACCCTTGAATGTCAGCCGGCGCTCCCCGGTGACTGTGTCCCACAGCCAGAGGTCCGATCCCTGCCAGCCGGTGGCGAGCGTCGCTCCATCGGGACTGAAGGCCATGCTCAAGGCGATGCTGCCGCCGCCCTGGAGGGTAAGCCGCGCGGCGCCCGTAGCGACGTCCCACAGCCGGACCGTGGCGGCCTCGGAGCGCGAGGCGAGCGTCGCGCCGTCCGGGCTGAAGGCGAGGCTCCAGAGGCGCGTGGGCACATCGATCCGGCGACGGACCGTGCCGGCCACCGGGTCGAACAGCCAGATACCTGACGCCTGCGAGCCCGCAGCGAGCGTCTCCCCCGCAGGGTCGAGCGCGACACACCAGACGACGTCCGAGAGGCTCTTCAACGTGAGCCGGCTCGCGCCGGTGGAGGCATCCCACAGCCGGATCGTCCCGTCGCGGGACGTGGAGGCGAGCGTCGCGCCGTCGACGCTCCACGCCGCGCCCGCGACGAGCCCCCCGTGGCCCCGCAACACGAGCCGAGCCGCGCCGGTGGAGACGTCCCACAACCGGACCGTCGAGTCGTACGAGCCAGAGGCGAGCGTCGTTCCGTCCGGCCGCCATGCGAGCGTCACGACCCAACTCCGATGATCCCTGAGGACAAGCCGGACAGCCCCGGTCGCAGCATCCCAGAGCCGGATGGTCGAGTCGTACGCGCCCGAGGCGAGCGTCGCGCCGTCGGGGCTCCACGCGACGCTCTGCACGCGGCGCTGGTGACCGGCGAGGACGCCCCGAGCGGCGCCGCTCCCGGCATCCCAGAGCCGGACCGAGCCGTCTTCGTGGGCGGAGGCGAGGGTCGTCCCGTCCGGGCTCCACGCGACGTCCGACACCGCGCCCGG
Organism: Sorangium sp. So ce185; assembly: GCF_051526825.1. Taxonomy (NCBI): domain Bacteria; kingdom Pseudomonadati; phylum Myxococcota; order Polyangiales; family Polyangiaceae; genus Sorangium; species Sorangium sp. So ce185. The sequence continues at coordinate 7,994,064 of NZ_CP150316.1, forward strand.
ACGACAATCGATGACGCGCCGGGCGCCGCCGCTGGCCGTATCCCAGAGCCGGAGGGTCGCGTCTTCCGAGCCCGAGGCGAGCATCGAGCCATCGGGGCTGAACGCGACGCTGGTCACCGTGCCCCAGTGATCCCGGAGCACGCGCCGGACAGTGCCGCTCGCGATGTCCCACAGACGAACCGTGGCGTCGCCGGAGCCCGTGGCGAGCGTCCTGCTGTCCGCGCTCCACGCCAGGCTGTGGACGTTCCCCTCATGGCTGACCAGGACCACCCGCACGACGCCGGTCGCGAGGTCCCAGATCCGGACCGTGCCGTTGGCGTGACCCGAAGCGAGGAACTCGCCGTCTGGGCTGAAGGCCACGGCATGGCCGTCGGAGGCAGGCGCGATCATCGGCTCGACGTGCTCCGGCTCCGGCATGGCAGCGCCGGTCGTGAGGCAGCCGTCCAGCGCGCCCGGGCTGATCTCGGCACCGACGAGCTCCGCGGCGCGCAGGCGCGCGCCCGCGAGCGAGGCGTCGCGGAGCTCGGCGCCGAGGAGACGAGCGAACGAGAGCTCGGCGCTCCGGAGGTTCGCTCCCCCGAGGCGCGCGCGCGAGAGGTCCGCCCTGAGGAGCACCGCGCGCTCGAGCGACGCGCCCCGCAGATCGGCCTCGACCAGCCGCGCGCCGGTCAGGTCGGCGCCGGTCAGGTCAGCGCCCCGCAGGTCCTGCCGCGATAGATCGCGCCCCCTGAGGTCGTGACCAGCCAGGTTCACCCCCACGCGCGCCTCGACCCCGAGCCGCTTGAGGACGAGCAGCGCGTTCTTCTTCGCGGCCTCGTTCGAGCCCGAGGCGAGCGCCGCCCGGGCCCACCTCACCGCCGCGTCCGCGCCGGCCTGCGCCGCGAAGAAGTCGGCCATCAGCTCGGACATTTCGCGCACGCCGAGCGGCGTGGGCTCACCCCCGGCCGCGACCTCTTCCGCCGCGCGCCGCGCTACGAGCCACTCCGGCACCGATTGATGGATAAACGAAAAGCTCCCCTCCTCGTCCCGGACGAGCAGCGTCCCCGCGCCGATCTCGTGCGCGACGACGCCGGGATCCAGCTTGCTCTTCGCGAGCTCCTGCGCAGCCGCCAGGATCTCGGAGGGCAGCGCGCTCACGTCCGCCGCGCGCTCGCCCCGCTGCCAGAGCTGCACGGCGAGCTCGGTGACGGCCCTCGACCGCTGCTCCAGCGTGAGGCCGACCTGCGCGCCCCTCGGGTGCGCCCGCTCGTCCTCCTTGCGCAGCCACTGGTCGAGCAGCAGCCGGTAGAGCTCCGCCGACGTGACCTCCCCCTCGCTGGCCCCGGCCTCCTTCAGCTTGCCCTCGTCGATGCCCGCGATGAAGCCCAGCATGCGCGGGTTCCGCGAGAGCCCGAGCAGGTCCTTCACCCCGCCGAGCAGCGAGAAGCGCCGCTCCGCGACGGCCTCGCCGCCGAGGCGGTTCAGGAGGAAGCGGCGGATCTGGTCCTCGGTGAACGGCGAGAGCTTCGCGATCCGGTAGCCGGGGATCGAGCCCGCGCGCCGGGCGAGCGCCGTCTCGACGCGCCGGTCCGACAGGAAGTGCTGGGTGCGGCTCGTGACGACGACCTTCGCGTTCCCGCTCGCCGCCTGGAGGAGCGTGTCGAAGTGCTCCTCGGCCCGGTCGAAGCTCACGCGCAGCGCGAGCTCGTCGAAGCCGTCGAACAGGAGCGCGATCCGCCCCTCGGAGAGCATGTAGAGGAACGACTCCATCTGGAACCGCTCGAACCGCGCCCTCGCGAAATGCTGCGCCAGGAGCTCCTCGAGCGTGCGGCCCTTCTCGAGCGAGCGCATCTCGACGAGCACCGGCACGACCGGTCCGCCCGCGCCCCCCATGCGCCGCGCGAGTTCGTGGAGCAGGAACGTCTTACCGGTGCCGAAGTCGCCCAGGATGACGATGAAGCGACCGCGCGGCGAATCCAGCCACTCCGAGACCGTCGAGAGCGCGTCCCCCTCCTCGGCCTCGTCGATCCCCACCTTGAAGGTGAGGCGCTGATCGACGTAGAGCGAGGGCGGATAGACCGGATCGCTCGCGAGCCGCTGCGTCTGCCGCTCGAGGTAGTGCGTGAAGTCGAGCAGCCCCTGATACTCGATGAAGCTCTCCACGCTGACCCGGGCCCGCTCCGCCGCGCGGACGAGCGCCTCCGGCGCGCTGCTGCCGCGGTAGACGAGCGTGGAGATCAGCCCCGGGTCGTCCCGCCGGTACGGCGCGTCGACGCGCTCCAGAAAGGCCTTCAGGATCTCGTCGGTCACCCGCTGCTCGATGGCGGCGACAGGGTAGGTCCGCACGATGCGCCCGCGGCGCGCCGACACGCGCAGGAGCGCGCCGAAGGGCGCGGGCGCAGGCAGCCGCTCGATCGTCGCGTCCTCCGGCTCCTTCAGACGACAGACGCGCTCCACGCGCGCGAGGAAGTCGCTATGCTCGATGCCGCGGGCGCCGATCGCCGCGGCCGCGCTGTCGCCTTCGCCCTGGGCGACCCAGCGCAAGATCGCGGGCACGCGGGCGTGCGCGCCGTCCGGGTTCTCGTAGGGAATGACCCTGATCCCCGCGGCCTCGAGCTTGCGCCGCCTGAACGGCGTCAGGGCGTCGTCCACGAGGAGCGCGAAGTGCGGCGGAGGCTGCTCGCCGGCCAGGGCGCGGACCTCGCCGAGCGCCTGATCGAGGTTGTCGTCGGCGAAGCCGAAGCCGACGAAGAGGATCGGGCACGCGTGAAAGAGCGCCCTCACGGCGGACTGGAGGCCCGGCGAAGCGAAGATCGCACGGTCGTACTGCTCGCGGGTGAACACCCATGTGTCGCGCTCGCGGAGCGCGCCGTGGAGCTTGAGGATGTACCTGCGGCGCGACGCGATGTCGGCCGGGGCGCGCGCGAGGACGTCCCACTCCCCTTCGAACGCCCGGTCGAGGAGGCGATCGAGGCTCGTCGTGAGCACGGCCCGCAGCCTGGGCCTCATCGAGGCGATGACGCGCGCGACCTCGGGCACGTCGCGGCCGCCGTCGTCGAGGGCCTGCTCGACGGCGGCGCAGAACTCCGGCGCTCCGAGCGCGAGCTTCACCGCCGAGAGCGCCTCGATGTACTGGCGCGTCTGCGCGAGCTCCTCGATCTCGGCGAGGACGCCCGCCCCTGCCCCGCGCGCCCTGAGGCGCTCCGTCATCTGCTCGGTGAGGCTCCGCCAGTCGGGGAGCCCGACCGCGGCCGAGACGCCGGCCCCGACGAACACGACGAGCTGCCCGCTCTCGTAGGCCTTGCGAAGGTCGTGGAGCGCCGGATCGATTGTCTCGTCGTGCTCACGATTCCCTGGCTCCGGAAGCATCGTCATCGATGCCACCACCATCGCGCGCGCCGCGCCGCTGGACAAGCAAGACGATGTTCGCTAGATTGCTCCGCGATGTCTGTCCTGCCCGCGCGCGCCCTTCGCCCCTGCCTAGGCCTACGGCCTCGGGGGCTCTGCGCGCGCTGCTGACGACGTCCATCTTCGCAGCCTGGCCCCCGTCGGTTCCTTGTCCCGGTGGGGGTCCTCGCATCGTCGTCGCGACGACTCCCATCTTCAGCTTTCAGGGAGTCCTGTCATGTCCACGATGCCCGTCCACAAGTACAAGCCGTTTCAGCCCATCCACCTGCCCGATCGGCGCTGGCCCAGCCGCGTGATCGAGAGCGCGCCGCGCTGGTGCAGCGTGGACCTGCGCGACGGCAACCAGGCCCTCGTCGAGCCCATGGGCCACGAGCGCAAGCTCCGCATGTGGCACGAGCTCCTGCGGATGGGGTTCAAGGAGATCGAGGTCGGCTTCCCCAGCGCGTCGCAGCCCGACTTCGACTTCGTGCGCCGGATCATCGACGAGCGGCTGATCCCGGACGACGTGACCATCCAGGTGCTGACGCAGGCGCGCGCCGAGCTGATCGAGCGGACCTTCGAGGCGATCCGCGGGGCCCGGCGCGCCGTCGTGCACCTCTACAACTCCACCTCCACGCTCCAGCGACGCGTGGTGTTCGGCCTGGATCGCGCGGGCATCGTCGACATCGCCGTGCGCGGGGCGAGGCTCGTGAAGGAGCTCGCGGCGCGCATGCCCGAGACCGAGGTCGTGCTCGAGTACTCGCCCGAGAGCTTCACGGGGACAGAGCTCGACTTCGCCAAGGAGATCTGCGAGGCCGTGATGGACGTGTGGCAGCCCAGCCCGTCACGGAGGATCATCCTGAACCTGCCGGCCACCGTGGAGATGGCCACGCCCAACGTCTACGCGGATCAGATCGAGTGGATGCACCGGAACTTGAAGCAGCGCGACGCTATCGTGCTGAGCGTTCACCCGCACAACGACCGCGGCACCGCGGTGGCCGCGGCGGAGCTCGCCGTCATGGCGGGCGCCGACCGCGTCGAGGGCACGCTGTTCGGGAACGGCGAGCGCACCGGGAACGTGGATCTCATCACGCTGGCGCTCAACCTGTTCTCCCAGGGGGTCGATCCGGAGCTCGAGATCCACGACGTCCAGGCGATCAAGGAGACGGCAGAGCACTGCAACCGGCTGCCGGTGCACCCGCGCCACCCCTACGTCGGAGAGCTCGTGTACACCGCCTTCTCGGGCTCGCACCAGGACGCGATCAAGAAGGGGTTCAAGGCGCTGCGCGAGGGCGGGGGCGCGACGTGGGAGGTGCCGTATCTCCCCATCGATCCGCAAGACGTGGGGCGCAGCTACGAGGCGGTGATCCGCGTGAACAGCCAGTCGGGCAAGAGCGGCGTGGCCTACCTGCTCGAGCGCGAGTACGGCTATGCGGTGCCGAAGGATCTCGCGATCGAGCTGAGCCAGGCGGTGCAGCGCAGGGCGGAGCGGACCGAGGGCGAGGTGCAAAAGGCCGAGATCCTCGCGATCTTCGAGCGCGAGTACGTGAACCGCGGCGGGCCGCTCCGGGTCGTCGGGCACAGGACGAGCGGCCAGGGCGCGGGGGAACGACACGAGTTCCAGGTGCAGATACGCGGGGTCCCCCACGCGATGAGCGCCGCCGGCCAGAGCCCCGTCCACGCCTTCGCGAGCGCGCTCTCGCGCCACGCGGGGGTCGCGATCGCGATAGAAGGGCACGCGGCGCACGCGATCGAGCGGGGCGCAGGCGCCGAGTCCGCGGCGTACGTGGCCCTCTCGATCGGGCGCAAGCGCAGCTTCGGGGCTGGGACGCACCCGGACGCCGTCATGGCGTCGCTCGCGGCGGTCGCCTCCGCGTGGAACCGGGCGCGGCCGGCGGAGCCGGCGCGGCTCGCGCTCTCGGCCGAGTGAGCGGGCGCGGCCTTCGCCTCTTCGTGAGGCGGAGCGCGCCGGGCCTTCGCGCTCCGCCGATCGAGCGGGCGAGGTCCCCTGCCGGACACGAGGCGAGCCGCCCCATCGCCGGTCACGGCGCCGGGCGGTCGTCGCTGTGGAGCAGCGCGGCGGCGTGGCGCTCGATCTCCGCCGCCGTCAGCGCCCTGGCGTAGAGCGCCGCGTAATACAGGGCGCCCGAGAAGGTGCGCCCGCCGAGCTCGCGGTTGCCGAGGACGAGGTGGCGCCCGTCGGGGAAATCGAGCGTCGCGCCCAGCGGGGGCACGCTCACGTGCATCCCGCAATAGCCGCCGACCGAATTGCGCCGCCGGGCCGGTACCCCGTTGATGTAGAGCCGGACCCGATCCGCCGCGGGCTCCTGGACGGTCGAATCGAACACGCCGTGCATCACCGCGCGCTCCGGGAGCTCTGCCTCCCAGGCGCCGCCGCAAAAATCGCCGTTCCACCAGAGCACGATCTGGCCGGGCGTCTCCGATCGGAGCGTGAGGCGGCCGCCCTCCGCGTCCACGCCGATATGCACGATGCGCGAGCCCCCCTCGACCACCTCCGCGATGCGGAGCACGGCCTCGATCGTGCCGGCGGTGGTCCCTTGCAGCGCGCTCTGGATCTTGGTGCCGTCGATCAGGGCGGAAGCACGGCCGTCGCCGCCGGCCGCCGTCCAGGAGAGCCCGCGGTGCGCCGCGCCGTCGGCGGCGAAGCTCATCTCCGGCCCGTACGTCAGCGCGAGCGGCATCGGCGCCGCTGCGGCGTCCTCGACCTGCGCGGGCGCGCTCCCGGTCGCCGCCTCGTCGAGGAAATACCGCACGACGAGGCCGTCGTCGGCGAGGCAGGACGCGTCGAGCGCGCAATCGAGCCCTCCGGCACCTCCGCCGGCCGAGCCGCCCTCCCCGCCGCCAGCCGCCGCGCCGGCGCCGGCGGCTCCCCCGCCCGCCGCGCCGTCCCCGCCGCTGCCCGCGCCCGAGCCGGCGCGAGCGCCGCCGCCGTCTGCGCTGCTCCCGCCGCCGCCGGCGCCCGAGGCCGAGCCGGGGAGTTCGCCGAGCCGCAGCTCGGGGGCGCACGCTACGATGAACGGGAGCAAGGCAATCCGAAGGCGCGCCCTCATGTGCGCCGCATCCTAACGCCACGCGCACACCAGGAGGAAGGCGGCGCCCCGGGAACGGCCACGGCCCCGGCCTGGCTTGACCGCCGGCGCCCTCCGGCCGAAAGCTTCGCCCGTGACGCGCTCCTTCAACACGGCCGGCCCCAACGATCCCGCCGACCACTACACCCTGCCCGTGATGGCTCGCCTGCCGGACGTGCGGAGGCTGATCCAGAAGAAGCGCTATTTCGTCCTGCACGCGCCGCGGCAGGTCGGCAAGACGACGACCCTGCTCAGCCTGGGGCGTGAGCTGACGGCCGAGGGCCGGTACGTGTCGGTCCTGCTCCCGATGGAGCAGGGCGCCCCCTTCCCCGACGATCTCGGCGCCGCGGAGCTGGCCATCCTCGAGTCGTGGCGCGGGTGGACGGCCGCATGGCTCCCGCCGGAGCTCCAGCCGCCGCCATGGCCGGACGCGCCCCCTGGCAGCCGCCTCAGCGCGGCGCTGCGCGCCTGGGCCGAGACGGCGCCCCGGCCGCTCGTCGTCTTCCTCGACGAGATCGACGCCCTCCAGGACAACGCGCTCATCTCGGCCCTGCGGCAGATCCGCGCCGGGTACCCCACGCGCCCGGGGCATTTCCCCTGGTCGCTGGCGCTCATCGGCCTGCGCGACGTGCGCGACTACAAGGTCGCGTCCGGCAGCTCCGGGCGCCTGGGCACGGCGAGCCCGTTCAACATCAAGGCCGAGTCGCTCACGATGCGCAACTTCACGAGGGGCGAGGTGGCGGAGCTCTACGGCCAGCACACCCGCGAGACAGGCCAGGTGTTCCTCCCCGAGGCGGTGGACCGCGCCTTCTACCTGACGCAGGGCCAGCCCTGGCTCGTCAACGCGCTGGCCCAGCAGCTCACCGAGGTGCTGGTACAGGATCCGGCGCAGCCGATCACGGCCGATCACGTCGAGCAGGCCAAGGAGATCCTGATTCGACGGCAGGATACGCATCTCGACAGCCTCATGGACCGGCTGCAGGAGCCCCGGGTACGCGCGATCGTCGAGCCGATGCTCGCCGGCGGCACGCCCGGCCACGTGCCGGAGGACGACCGCCGTTTCGTCGTGGATCTCGGCCTGTTGCGCCGCTCCGAGCTCGGGGGGCTCACCGTGGCAAACCCGATCTACCGGGAGATCATCGTGCGGGCCCTCGCCGGGGGGACGCGCGACGCCTTGCCGCAGATACCGGCCACATGGCTCACGCCCGACGGTCGCCTCGACAGAGAGGCTCTCCTGCGCGCGTTCCTCGATTTCTGGCGGCAGCACGGGGAACCCCTGCTCGCGACGGCGCCGTATCACGAGATCGCACCGCACCTCGTCCTCATGGCCTTCCTGCACCGGGTCGTGAACGGGGGCTCCATCGAGCGCGAATACGCCGTCGGGCGCGGGCGGATGGACCTCTGCGTGCGGTATCGGGGCGAGACGCTGGCGATCGAGATCAAGGTGTGGCGACCTGCGGAGCCGGACCCCCTCAAAGAAGAGCTGGACCAGATCGACGGCTACCTGGCCGGCCTCGGTCTCACCGCCGGCTGGCTCGTGATCTTCGATCGAAGGCCGGACGCGCCGCCGCTCGCGCAGCGCCTCTCGGCCGCGCCGGCGATGACGCCGGGAGGGCGGCAGATCACCGTCGTCCGAGCCTGAGCCAGCGCACGCGCGCCGCCGCCCCGGGCCGCCGCGCCTCGCCGGCAGCGCGCCCGCTCACGCCGACTCGGGCAAAGGCGCGAGCTCGGCGAGGAGCCGCTCCAGCATGCCCTGGGCCACCGGCTTCGTCAGGTGCGCGTCGAACCCCGCCGCGCGGGCGAGCTTCCGATCGTCGTCCTGGCCATAGCCGGTGAGCGCGACCAGGAGCGTCTTTCTCATGGCGCTCTCGGCGCGCAGGAGCCGCGCCACGCCATAGCCGTTCGTCGCCCCAGGGAGGCCGATATCGCAGAGGATCACGTCCGGCGGCGCCATGCGCGCGGCGGCCACGCCGTCGTCGCCGCTGTGCGCCACGGCGACGGCGTGGCCGCGGCGCTCGAGCAGCATGCGCAGGCTGTCGGCCGCATCGACGTTGTCCTCGATGATCAGGATGCGCCGCGCGCTCGCGCTCGCGCTCGCGCTCGCCGCTGCGCGCCGCGCGTCCGCCGCGCGCGGGGCCGCCGCGCCCAGCGGCAGCGTGATCGTGATCGCCGCGCCACGGCCGAGGCCAGCGCTCGCGGCGCGCACGCTGCCGCCGTGCAGCTCGACCACGCCCTTGACCAGCGCGAGCCCGAGCCCGAGGCCCCCGCGGCTGCGGGCGAGGCTCTGGTCGGCCTGGGCGAACGGCTCGAAGATCCGCTCCAGGACAGCCGGTTCCATGCCGATGCCGGTGTCCGCGACCTCGACGGAGACGACCCCCCGCGCGGGATGGGACGGCGCGATCGAGAGCCGGACGGAGCCGCCGTCGTCCGTGAACTTGTTCGCGTTCTGGAGCAGGTTGCCGATCGCCTGGGCGAGCCGGGTCGGGTCGGCCTGCAGCCATACCGGCGCGGGCGGCAGCGCGAGCTCGAAGCGCACGCCGCGCGCGTCGAGCAGCGATCGATAATCGAGCGCCGTGGCGCGGGCGAGCTCGACAAGATCGACGCGCTCGATGGACAGCGTGATCTTGCCCCGAGAGATGCGCGAGATGTCGAGCAGATCGTCGACCAGCCGGGACATGTGCCCGATCTGACGATCCATGATGGTGCGCGCGCGCTCGACGATCGGCGTCGGCGGGCCCGCCGCCTTGATCAGCTCGACGGCGTTCAAGAGGGGCGCGAGCGGGTTGCGCAGCTCGTGGGCGAGCATCGCCAGGAAATCGTCCTTGCGCCGATCCGCCTCCCGGAGCGCCTCCTGGGTCTGCCGGAGCTCGGCCACGAGGGCCGTGAGCTCCCGCTCGCGCGCGCGCAGCGCCTCCTCGGACGCCCGGCGGTGCGCGATCTCCTGCTCGGCGACCTCGTGCCAGCGCACCCGCTCGACCGCGAGCGCGCATTGCTGGGCAATGGAGAGGACAAATGCGTAATCGTCGTCGTCGAACGCGCGCGCGGCCGGAAAGCAGAACCCGAGCGAGCCGACCGTCCTCGACTCGAGGACGAGCGGGAACGCGGCCACGGCGCCCCCGTGCTCCACGCCGTGGACGCGGGCGAGGACCGGATAGCGCGCGTTCCGCTCCTCGCGCGTGGGCACGATGACGGGCGCGCCCGTGCGCGCCGCCTCGGCGACCGGCACGGGAGAATCGACCGGAACCTCGGCCCAGGCCTCCTCGGTGTCGACAGGGACGCCCTTGAAGCCGAGGTTGCGGAGCGAGGCGCCGTCGGCGGACAGGATCGCGACGACGCCCACCTCGGCGTCGAGCGCGGGCATGCCTTGATCGATGATGGTGCTCGCGATCTCGGTCAGGGTGCGGGCCCCCGCGAGCGCCGCGGTGATGCGCTGCAAGCGCAGGAGCCGCTCCACCACTCGCTCGTGGCGGCGCGAGGCGGACTCGGAGACGGACCCTGCGGAGGTGGGCTGCCCATCGAAGGATTGCATGGAGGCTCCGGGCGCCGACGAGCGTAGCGCAGGCCGGACCGCAAGCACGCCGCTCCGATCGGCGCCGCGCATGAAAAAGGATCCGCGGCGCGCCGCCCCCGGCGACGCAGGCGGCGCGGTGCGCCTGGCACGCCGGCGTCGCCCGGCAGCGCGCGATTCGACGACGCGAAATCCGCGCGCGAGGATTTCTCCGCCGCACGAACGGCAAGGCGGACGCCCGCGACGCGCCGGGCTCGCTAGAGCGAGAGCAAATAGGACGCCACCACCGCCGCTCGCTCGCTGCTTCGCTCGTCGAGGAACGCGCCGACCTCCTCGGCGAGGCCGGCGCGCTGCCCGTGCTCGCCGAGCGCCCGGAGGCGGGCCTTCACCCCCTCGCCAGCGAGAGCGTCGGCCACGCGCGCGTCGGCCACGCGCTGCTGGGCCTCCGCCGCGCGGATCGATTCCATCCACGCGCGCAAAATCGCGCGCGCCGCCTCCGGCCGCGCCGTCGGGCCGCCGGACGCGTGCAGGGCGACCACGCGCTCGAAGGCGGGCTGGAGGAGGCGCCACCGCGCTGCGGCCGGCCCGCCGGGCGGGACCGGCGCGAGGGCCTGCGCCTCGAGCCATGCGCGCAGGTCCGCGTGGCGATCGATCCAGCCGAGGTTCCGGTCGAGCGCGCGCGCGGCCTCCGCCGCGACGGACGCCGCGTCGATGGGCGTCGCGAGCGCGGGGTGCGGATCGTCGCCGCGCGTCTCGGGCGGGCCGATCTGCGCGGGCGTCGCGGAGAGCAGCCGGAGCAGGAGCCTCACCCGCCGCGCCTCGTCCACGCCGTCGAGGCGGAGCGCCACGCGCATCCGGCAGAGGGCCTCGGTGCTCAGGCGGACGCGCTCGCCGTCGAAGACGGGGGCGACGAGCGCGTCGAAGCGCCGGGACGCCTCGTCCGGCGGGAGCCACAGCCCGAGCTCCTCGAGCACGCGGCACCGCGACGGGTTGAAGCGCAGGATCGCGAGCTCGCCGTCGAGGTCGCGCACGCGCGCGAGCGCGTCGGCGGCCGCGACCTTCCCGCCCGCGGGCTCGGCGTCGAGCCAGTCGCCGAAGACCCGGAAGCGGTCGCGCCGGGGCGGCGGGAGGTCGGCCGGCGCGGCCGATCGCCGCGGGACCTCGAGGTCGTGGAGCGCCCCGCGCGCCACCTCGGCCAGGTCCCGCGCCGCCCCGGCGATCCCGCGCGCGATCGGGAGCTCGCCGCGCGCCGCGAGGACCCGGTCCACGAGCGCCCTGGCCTCGGGCCCGACGCCGAAGCGCGCTCCGTAGGCCCCCACGTCGGCGAGCCGGCGGATCGCGAGCTCCAGCGAGATCCGGTCCGCCGGGCCCTCCAGGCGCCGCGCGAGGTCGGGCACCCAGGCGCGCAGCAGCGACGGCCCCGCGCCGCGCTGCGCGCGCGCCGGATCGCCCCGCGCCGCCTCCTGGAGCAGCGCGGCCGCGGCGCCGTGGAGGAGGAGCTGCTCGCGCGCGTCGCCGCCGTCGCGGAGCCGGTCGAGCAGGAGCTGGCGGCCCTCCGGGTGGTGGCTCATGAGCCACGGCGCGGGGAGGCTCGCCAGGGCGAGCGACCTGACGAGCGATCGCGGCGGCGCCGGCCCCGGCTCCTCCGGGCCGAGCTGGTACGCGGTGATGCTCTCCTCGCGGCGCGTGACGAGCGGCAGGAGGGCGCCGGGGTCGCGCGCGGTGCGGAGGCGGGCGACGAGGAGGCGCGAGAACACGAGGGGCTCGCCGCGGAGCGCGGCCGCGCTCTCGTCGGCGAGCTCGTCGCTGCAGCGGGGCGCGCGGGCGAGGCCGCTCGTGTCCGGGAAGAGCCCGGGGATGGCCTCGAGGATGCGGGCGCGGACCAGCGGAGAGGGGGCCCGCTCGGCCCGGTCCCGCTCGCGCCGCATCAGCGCGAGCATCTCGTCCGCCGCCGGCCGCCCCACCCTCGGCGCGGGGCCGGTGAGGCAGCGGGGCGCGCCGGCGGTCGAGCTCGCCGCGCACGAGCACAGCGACAGGGCGAGGGCGGCGAGCGGGGCGAGGCGTCTCACGACGACGGTTGTACCAGCGGCGAGGCTGCCCTGCGCCCTGCGGCGCAACCCGGGTCGGGCCGCGCAGCGTCACGGCGACGCGACCAGCCGCGGTCCGCCGCGACCCGACCCAGGTCGTTCACCGCACCTCGAAGCGACGGCCCGCGTGGACCCGACCTACGAGGGCTGGCCGGTCGGCATGATCGTGACCTGCTGGAGGTTGACGCGCTTCGGCAAGCTCACGGTGAACGCGATGGCCTCGGCCACGTCCTCGGGGGTGAGCCACTCCATCTGCGACTTCGACCCCTCGAGCCAATCGCGCGCGCCGTGGAAGTCGACGTGGCTCTGCAGCTCCGTGCCGACGATGCCTGGCTCGATGGATGTCACGCGCACCCCCTTGGAGCCCAGCTCCGCGCGGAGGTGGATCGACAGGTGGGTCACGAACGCCTTCGTCCCGCTGTACACCGCGAAGGCCGGGAAGATGTTCTTGGCGGCGATCGACGAGATGTTCACGAGATCCGCCGGCCCCGGGCCGGAGCCAGCCTGCACGAGCGCCGACGTGAACGCGCCGATGACGTTCATGAGGCCCGTGATGTTGAGATCGATCTGCTGCTGCCACTGCTCGACACGCCTGGCCTCGATCGGGTTCGGCAGCATGACGCCGGCGTTGTTCACGACGATGTCCACGCGCCCGTGCCTCTCGATGACCTCGGAGGCCACGCGCTCGACCGCGCTCCGATCGGTCACGTCGACCTGCCATGCGGCGGACTCACCACCGCCCTTCCGGATGGCGTCGACGAGCGCATCGAGCCTCTCCTTCCGGCGAGCGAGCAACGCCACGCGCGCGCCGCGGGCGGCGAGCGCCTTCGCCGCCGCTTCCCCGATCCCGCTCGATGCGCCTGTGATGACGGCGACCCGTCCCGCGAGCGCGCCCTGGGCCTGCTGAACCATGTCTCACTCCTCTCGTTGGGGCCGCGCTCACCTGCGCGGCCCGTCGACGCGACAATAGATAGCCGCGACGGCCGGAAACGGAAGACACGGAACTATCAAAGGCATGCTCGATCCTATGAGCGAGGCGACGAAGCTCCTGGCGCCCTCTCGGCCAGGTGGGTAGGATGAGGGGATGTCGAGAGCCGCTCGATCGGGCAACTCGTTGGCTGCTGGAATCGCCGCGCTGGCGCGCCACGAGGGCTGCAACGGCACGCGCTATCCAGGCGTCGTCGTCTACCGCGTGACGGTCGCGGAGCCGCCCACGCCCACCCTCTACCCGTCCAGCTTGATCCTCGTGGGCGCGGGAGAGAAACAGGCAATCCTGGGCGACAAGGCGTTCGCGTACAACGCCGGCCACTACCTCGTGGTCACCTCACCGCTGCCGATGCTCTGCAGGACCGTCGCGTCGGCCGCCGAGCCCGTGCTCACCGTGGTTGTCGAGATCGAGCTCGCCCTCCTGCGCGAGCTGCTCCTCGAGGAGGACGCGCCGCCCGCGCCCCAGCCGGCGCGCCCCTCGCGCGGCGTGTTTCGCGCGCCGCTCCGGCGCGACCTCGAGGACGCCGGCGCCCGCTTGCTGGCTTGCCTGACCGATGAGCGGCGTACGCGAGCGCTCGCGCGGCAGACCATCCGCGAGATGCTCTTTCTCGTGCTCGACGGGCCGTATGGCGATTCGCTCCGGGCGCTCGCGGAGGGCCCGGTGAGCCAGCTCGCCCACGTCCTCCGCCATATGAATGCGCGATTCGCAGAGCGGATGAGGATCGGCGACCTCGCGCAGCTGGCGCACATGAGCGTCCCGACGTTCCATACACACTTCAAGGCGATGACCGGTTCCTCGCCGCTGCAGTACATGAAGGCGCTCCGGTTGACGCGCGCACGCCAGATGCTCCACGCCGGGGGCATGGTGAAGACCGTCGCGCACGACGTGGGTTACGAGAGCGAGTCACAGTTCAGCCGGGAGTACCGCCGGTTCTTCGGCTGGCCGCCGTCTGCGGACTCGCACGCAGCGCCGCGCGCACGTCGCGCCCTGCGAGGGGCGGACGGGGCGGGAGGAAAGGTCGTCCTGGACCGCGGACCAGCGGAGAGGGGGCCCGCTCGGCCCGGTCCCGCTCGCGCCGCATCAGCGCGAGCATCTCGTCCGCCGCCGGCCGCCCCACCCTCGGCGCGGGGCCGGTGAGGCAGCGGGGCGCGCCGGCGGTCGAGCTCGCCGCGCACGAGCACAGCGAGAGGGCGAGGGCGGCGAGGGGTGTCACGACGACCGTTATACCAGCAGCGAGGCGGTCCTGTGCCCTGCGCTCGTCCTGGCGGCCATTGCCCGCAGCGCGGGAGTTTGTTCCCGGGGGGTCGTGCCCAGCGAGGGCTTCCTCGGTCAGATCGGCCGGGTTAAGGCCGGTGGCCGCGCGGACGATGCGGAGCGCGGTCACGGACATGCTCGGGACGCGCACGCTGGCATTCGATTCGACGATTGCTGTTCCTGTCGTAGCGCGCGGACTCAGCGAGCGTGCTTGAGGCGTGGACGATTGCACCGGCCGCTGGCGCGGGTCCCGGCTCTGACTACGTTTGCTGTGTCATGCGATATCGCGCCGCTCTCGCCGTGTTCCTGGCGTCCGTTCTTGCAGTCATCAGCGCCTGGGCCGGGCGCCCGCTCCCGGCGCCCACGCCCGTTGGCCGGTCCATCAGCGGGCAGGAAGCCGAGGCGGCTCATCGGGCCATCGAGCACCCCGGCGAGCGCAGCCTGCGCGCCGAGGCACCGAGCTCCGCGCGGGCGCATGACCTCCAGCTTGCCAACGAGGACGTCGCCGCGCCGGAGACCGTGACGTTGAGCGGCGTGGTCGTGGACGCTGCGGGCGCGCCGGTCGCCGACGCCGTGGTCGCAGCCATCAGGGAGGAGACACTCAAGCCCGCGCGCATCGTGCGGACCGACGTCGCCGGCCGCTTCGGCGTCGAGATCCCGAGCGGGACCTGGGCGCTGACGGCAACCAGCGAGCGCGGCACCGCCGCCTACTGGACGTCGCGATCGGTCGACAGGCCTACCGAGGCCCGGATCGAGCTCGGCGAGGCCGGCTTCACGCTGACTGGCAGGGTCCGGCTCGTCGGCAAGCCCACCGGCGAGGTGCACGTCCTGGCCATGCGCATCAGCGATCTGATGGGCGACAGCTTCGTCGTCCCCCTCCGCGCGGACGGCTCCTACCGCGCGCGCCTGCCCGCGGCCAGCGGCTACCTGCTGACCGTGCTCGCCGAGGGCGCAGTCAGCGCGCCGGTGCTCACCGAG
Organism: Sorangium sp. So ce185; assembly: GCF_051526825.1. Classification (NCBI taxonomy): domain Bacteria; kingdom Pseudomonadati; phylum Myxococcota; order Polyangiales; family Polyangiaceae; genus Sorangium; species Sorangium sp. So ce185. Next base: position 8,009,334 of record NZ_CP150316.1, read on the forward strand.
AAGAGCGAAGATCAGACCCTGGATCTCGAGGCGACCTTCCCCGGCCCGCCGAGCGCCGAGGTCGTCGCGTGGGTCAAGAAGAGCGCCGTGCCGCTCGCCGCCGTCGAGGCCGGCCACGGCTTCGACGACATGCGGCCGCTCGACGCGCTCATCGGCGACGCGCGCGTCGTGGCCCTCGGCGAGGCCACGCACGGCACGCGCGAGTTCTTCCAGATGAAGCACCGCATGCTCGAGTACCTCGTCGAGAAGAAGGGCTTTCGCCTGTTCGCCATCGAGGCCAACCAGCCCGAGGCGCGCAAGGTCAACGAGTATGTGCTGTACGGCAGAGGCAGCGCGGCCGAGGTGCTCGCCGGTCTGTACTTCTGGACCTGGAACACCGAGGAGGTGCTGGCGCTCATCGAGTGGATGCGCGCATACAACGCCCATTCCAAGCACAAGGACAAGGTTCGTTTCGCCGGCTTCGACATGCAGGTCACCAAGGTCGCCTGGTCCAATGTGGCCGCGTACCTTGAGAAGGTCGACCCGGAATACCACAAGACGCTGCCGCCCGGTCTGGCCGTCTTCGGCCACATAGAGGCGAGCACCGCGTGGACCAAGCTGTCGGCCGAGGAGCGCAAGTCCGCGCGCGCCGCGCTCGACGCCGTGGTCGCTCGCATCACCGAGAGGCGCGACGACTACGAGAAGAAGTCGAGCGCCGCGGAGTGGGCCGACATGCTGCATGACGCGCGCATCGCGCAGCAGGCCGCGGACATGTTCGAGGCCGACGCCACGGAGGGGAACGTGAGCGGATTCAACGTACGCGACCGAGCGATGGCCGAGAACGTCGGCTGGCTGCTCGATCAAGAGGGCCCGAGCGCCAAGATCGTCCTCTGGGCCCATAACGGCCATATCGCCTACGAGATGAAGCCCTTCGTCAGCATGGGCTCGCATCTCGCCGCCGAGTACGGCGAGCAGTACCTGCCCATCGGCTTCATGTTCTCGGAGGGCTCATTCCAGGCCATCGACTGGACCGGCGGCGACCGCCGCCTGCGCGAGTTCACCGTGGGCCCGCCGCCCGAGGCTGACGTCAGCACCGCGTTCACGCGCGCCGGCTACCCGATCGCATTCCTCGACCTGCGGACGCTGCCCGCCGGCGCCGTCGCCGCCTGGTTCGCCGGACCCCGGCCCATGCGCGAGATCGGCGCCGTCTTCAGCGGCGAAGCGGAGATGAGCAGCCCCACCCGCCTCGTGGACCGGTTCGCCGCGGTGATCTTCGTGCAGAAGACGACGCGGGCCCGGCCGAACCCGCCGAGATAGCGCGCCCTCGTCGTCTTCAGGGCCGTCCGCGCTCCAGCAGATGCACCGCCCAGCCGTCGCGGCCGCGCTCGAGCGCAAGGACGGCGTCGCGCCGCCGCCGGGATGACGACGCCGCGGAGCGCGGGCGCCCTGCGTGGCACACCCGCGACCGTGGTGTCGCGACGCGCCGGCCGCCGCAGCGCGAGATCGCTGCTGCGCTCGCTGGAACGCGCTTTGCGTCGGTCGCCGGCCGGAGGGACGAGATGCGGAACATGATGATGGGAGCTGGCATGCTCCTGGCGGTCGGATGCGGGGCGGACCTGCCCGAGGGCTGGGAGGACGCGGAGGCGATCGAGGGGCTCACCCAGAGCGAGTGCACGGCGAGCGCGTACGACACGACGGTGAAGGAGACGCTCGCGGCGACGCCCGAGCGCGGGGCCGTTCACGTCGATTACGGCGCCGCGCATTTCCGCTGCGCGCAGGAGGTCGAAGGCTTCGTCCGGATCGCTGGAGGCAAGGTCGACGTGCTCGTACAGCCGGTCGACATGGACCCGAGCGGCGTCGCCGGGTGCGACTGCCGGTACGACATCGGCATGACGATCAAGGGCCTGGGCAAGGGAGCCGTCGCGGTCGAGCTCTACCGCCGCTGGGACAACCTCAACGAGCCGAACGATCCCGTGAAGATCGGCTCCGCAGAGGTCGAGATCCCCTGAGGGGCGCGCGGAACGCTCCGCGGCGTACGGTCAACGGGACCGGAGCTTGGGCGGGCGCTCCCGTCGTCACCATGCGCTTCACCCAGGACCAGCGCCGCGGCGCCGCGAGAACGACAGGGAGCGTCCGCGCCGCCGTCTCTCGCGCTACGCTTCCCGCGTGACACCCCGGCCAGTCTTCGTCGATCGCGCCCTGTCCGCCCGCATCGAGGCCGCCGAGGCAGCGAAGGTCGAGGCCGCCGCGCTCGAGGTCGCCGCGCGGCTCCCGGCGCGGCGCGCCGCCGTCGCCGTCATCGCTGGCGGCCGCGCCGCGTTCGTCGCCCCGCACATCCGGCTCTCGCGCGCCGCCGGCCTCGGCATGAGCGGCCCGGTCGAGGCGCGCGACGTCGAGGCCCTCGAGGACTTCTACGCCTCGCGCGGCACGGCGGCGCGCATCCTGGTCTCGCCCTTTGCCCACCCTTCGCTGCTCGCGCGGCTCGGGGAGCGCGGCTTCCGCCTGGACTCGCTCGACGCGGTGCTCATGCGCACCCTCGCCCCGGACGCCGAGGTCCAGGGGCCGGAGCCGGCCGCGGACGGCGGCGTGGTCGTGCGGCGCGCGGCGCGCGACGAAGGCGCGGCGTGGGTCGCGGCCTCGCTCTCCGCGTTCGCCGCGCCGGGCGGGCCGCAGCCCGATCGAGGCGACATCTTCGACGCGTGCTTCCACGACCCCGGGTCGACGTACTTCTTCGCGTCGTCGACCGACGGCGCGGTCGCCGGCGTCGGCGCGGTCTACGTGCACGAGCGCGTCGCGCTCCTGTTCGCGGGCGGCACGCTCGAGGCCCACCGCGGCCGGGGCGTGCAGCGCGCCCTGATCGACGCCCGCCTCGCGCACGCCCGCGACGCCGGGTGCGACCTCGCCTACTCGGTGGCGCAGGCGGGGAGCACCTCGCAACGCAACCTGGAGCGCGCGGGCCTCGTGGCCGTGTACTCGCAGGCGGAGCTCAGCAAGTCCTTCGCGTGAGCCCTGCCCCCGGGGAAGAGGGGGCTCGGGAGCGCCTCATCGATGCGCCCGTCGGTAGTGCTCAAATTTGCCCGGAGAGAGTTCACATGAAGGCGGGAAGGCAGGAAGAACATTGATCTCTTCTTCCCGCCCTCCCGCCTTCATGTTCAATTTTGAGCACTGCCCGCCCGTCAGGCCCGGGCGGCGAAGGGGCAGCCGCCGGCCCGCATCGCGGCCGCGAGGGGCTCGGCCGCCGCCGGTTCCGCTGCTTCCGCCCGCCCCGCCGGCGCCGGGCGCGCCGTCCTCACCGGCTCCCGGCGCTTCAGGATCATGCGCATCCCGTTCACCGGCTGCAGCGAGATGAAGCCGCGGCAACGCGGGTCGAAGCCCGGCACCAGCCGGAGCCGATACCGCTGGAGCGCCATCGCCACCATGATCTTGCCCTCGAGCTGCCCCATGAACTCGCCCAGGCAGATCCTCTGTCCGGCGCCGAACGGGATGTAGGCGAGCTTGTCGTCCGCGCTCCGCCGGTGGTTCGCGAAGCGCTCGGGCTTGAACTCCAGCGGATCGCTCCAGAACTCCGGGTGCCGGTGGGTGACCCACGGGACGATGGCCACCGTCGACCCCGCGGCGACGCGGTAGCCGCCGAGGACGTCGTCCTCCAGCGGGCTGCGCAGGATGAACGGCACGGAGGGCAGGAGCCGGAGGCACTCGTTGAAGACCATCGCGAGGTACGGCATCGACTCGAAGTCCCTGGCCGTCGGGGCCCTGCCGCCGAGGACGCGGTCGATCTCGTCGGTGAGCCGGGCGCACACCTCCGGGCGCCGCGCGATCTGGTAGAGCGCCCAGGAGGCGGTGACGCTCGAGGTCTCGTGCCCGACCATCAGGATGGTCTTGATCTCGTCCCGCAGCTGCGCGCGATCCATCTTGGCGCCGGTCTCGGGGTCGACCGAGTTCATGAGGCGCACGAGCACGTTGTCCGCGTCGCCCGCGCCGCGCTGGTAGCCGTCGATGATGTCGTCGATCACGGTGTGCACGCGGTGCATGGCCCGTTGAAAGCGCACGTGGCTGGGCAGAGGCCACGACAGGGGCGGGTTGACCAGCGAGTACATCCGCTTGAGCGCGATCGACAGCGCGTACTTGAACGCCTCGCGGACGGTGTCCGTGTGGGCCTGCAGCGCGGCGCCGAAGAACGCCTCGCCCGCGATGCCGAACGTCACGTCCATCATGTCGTCGTTGATGTCGCGCTCGAACTCCCCCGGATGGGCGTCCCAGCGCCGCAGCACCGCTTCCATGTGGTCGACGATGATGGGCACGAACTTGAGCGTGTTCGCGTGGTTGAACTGCGGCTGCACGTGCCGGCGCTGGCGCCGCCAGAGCTCGCCCTCGCTGTTCACGAGGCCCCAGCCGAGCACGTGGGCGAGCTCGTGATACCGCTTGCCCTTGGGGTAGTTCCGGATGTTCGCGCGAAGGACATGCGCGATGTCGTTCGGGTGAAACGCCATGATGAAGTCCTCGGCGCCGGGCGCGCGCAGGCGCACGACGTCGCCGTACCTCGCGAAGAGGTCCTCGTAATGGCGCATGTCGCCGGTCCTGAAATTCGCCAGGTACCGCAGGCTGGCGAGCGGGCCGGGGCCCGGGGGCTGCCGATCGAGATTGGCACTCATGAGTCCTCCTTCTCCACGAGCTGAAAGGAAGCCGACGCGAGCCGGCGCGCGCCGACGCGGGCCGAGCGCAGCCCGGCGCTGGCCGTCAGATGCACAGCGAGCCCCCGCCGTCGACCGTGAGGGTCGCGCCGTTGATCATCCGCGCCCCGTCCGACAGGAGCAGCAGCACGGCGTCGGCGACGTCCTCCTCGGTGCAGAGCCGTCCGCCCGGCGTGCGCGACTCCCAGTACGGGAGGATCCGCTCGTGATCCGGGTAGTTGCTCGTCACGTGGCCGTAGATCGGCCCGGCGGAGACGCAGTTGACCTGCACGTTGCGCGGGGCGAGCTCGACGGCGAGCGCGCGCGTGAGCGACTCCACCGCGGCCTTCACCGCGCCCATGGCGCCGAAGTGCTCGAGGTACCGCGACGATCCGTTCGACGACAGCGCGACGATGCGCCCGCCGCCGTGGCGCTCCATCAGGCGCGCCGCGCGCAGGGCGCACTGGTGGTAGCCGATGACGTTCGTGCGGAACGCGAGCTCCCAGTGCTCCGGGGTCGTCTGCTCGAGGGGGCCGAACCGGCCGTTCGACGCGTTGCTGACGAAGTGGTGCAGCTCGCCGACGTCGCGCGCGATCGCCTCGAAGAGCTTGTCGACGTGCGCGGGGTTGGCGACCGAGCCCCAGACGTGCACCGCGTCGCCGCCGGCGCCGCGGATCTCGTCGGCGACCGCGTCGCCGTCGTCGCGCGAGTGGAAGCTGTTGACGACGACCCGCGCGCCGGCGCGCCCGAGCTTCGTCGCGATGGCGCGCCCGAGCCCGCGGCTCGATCCGGTCACGAGGATCGTCTTGCCCGCGAGCGCGGCCCCGGGCGCCGGGGTCGCGCGCCGCGCGGCGGGGGCCGCCGGCGCGCGCGCCGAGGCGGCCTGGGCGGGCGGCGGCGCGCCGAGGAGGCGCGCGAGGTCGCCGACCGTGCGGGCCTCGTCGAGGGCCCCCGCGAGGCCGTCCGGCAGGGCGCCGCGCTGCCGGAGGAGCGCGCGGACCTCGTCGCGGCGGCGGCGGTCGATCCCGAGGTCCTCCTCGAGCCGCGCGTCGGGGACGAGCAGCTCGGCCGGGTGGCGCGTCGCGTCCGAGAGCGCCTGGACCACGGCGCGGAGCGCCTCGCCCGCAGCGGCGGCGCTCGCCGCGCCGTTGCTCGCGGTGGATCCGCTGGCCGGCTCCGCGTGGCCGTTGGCCCGCCCGGTGGGCTCCGCGAGGCCCCCGACCTGTCCGGCGGGCTCCGCGAGGCCCCCGACCTGCCCGGCGGGCTCCGCGTGGCCGTTGGCCCGCCCGGCGGGCTCCACGTGCCCGCCGATCTGTCCGGCGGGCTCCACATGGCCGTTCGCGTGCCATCCGCCCCCCGCGACGTCGGCCCACGGCGCGACGTCGGAGCGCGCCGTGAGCGTGCGCGAGAGGAGGTCGCTCACGCGGGCGACCGTGCGCAGCTCGTCGGGCGTCGCCTTGAGCGCGTCCGAGAGGCCGAAATCCGCGCGCAGCGTCGCGAGGATCTCTCCGCGCTTCACGGAGTCGATGCCGAGGTCCTGCTCCAGGTCGGCGTCGGGGACGACGACCTCGTCCGGGTAGCGCGTCATGCGCACGAAGACGGAGCGAACGTGTTCGAGGAGATCTTGAGCCTGCATCGTCGAAACCTCGTGGTTGTTGAGAGCCATTCATCCAAGAGCGGTGGCCGGAGGGACCGGCACGGTCGCGAAGAGCGCGAACGCGCCGGTCAGCACGGCCCGGCCGAAGAACTGCGCGCCCCGCGCGGTCAGCGCGAAGGCGCGGACGGAGGGCGGCGCGAGGCGCGCGCCTCCCGGCGGGAACGCGACGTCGATGTCCCGGAAGGAGAACCGGGCGGGCAGATCGAGCGCCCCCGTCTTGTAGAGCGCCTCCTTCGCGCTCCAGAGCAACGTCTCGAGCGCGGCGCGCGGGGCGCCCGCCGCGGCGCCGCGCGCGAGCCCCTCGCGCTCGCGCGGCGTGAAGTGCTCGTCGGCGAAGGCGGCCGCGCGCGCCTCGACCCGCTCGACGTCCACGCCGACGGCGCGCGCCGTGGTGACCGCCGCCGCCGCGAGGTCGCCCGCGTGGGAGAGCGACAGCGCGAGCGCGCCGTCCTCGAAGCGCGGAGGGCCGCCGCCGGGCCCCGTGACGGCGCAGGCGAGGTAGTCCGCCCGCGGGTGCGCCTCGAGCGCGGCCGCGTCGAGCGCGACCAGCGGGGCGCGGCGGCCGGCGGCGAGCTCCAGCCGGAGCCACTTCGCCGCGACGCGCGCGCACGCGGACTGCGCCCGGCGGGCGGCGGCGCGCTGGCCGGCGCACGCGCGGCGCTCGCCGGCCGTCAGGTAAGGCTCGAGGCGCGCCGCCGCGGCCTCGTCGGCCCGGACGACCGCGATCGCGAGCGGCGGCGTCACGGCGCCCCCAGCGGCAGCGACGCCGGCGCGGCCGGGCGCGCGTCGGCGGCCACGCGGCCCACCGCGAGCCCCACGAGCCCCTCGAGGTCGAGGAGCACGCCGCCCGCCGGGTCGAGCGCCTGCGCCCACGCGCCGAGGACGCGGTCGCCCGCGGCGGTCGGGGCCGCGGCGACGAGCCGGACCGGGCCGCCCGCGTCGCGGATCGCGAGGTCGTTCGCGGCCGCGCCGAAGCGGATCCGGTCGACGCCGCCCGCGGCGCACACCGGGAACGCGCCCGCCTCGTCGCGGCGCAGGACGCCGAGCGTCAGGAGGGCGTCGAGCAGGAGGAACGGCGTGGCGGCCGCGCGCAGGCGCGAGAGGGCGCGGTCCTTCGGGGGGCGGAACCGGGCCGACGTGAGCGCGGCGCCGAGCACGAAGGTGCCGAGGTGGTCGAACCAGCCCGCGTGCCGGAGCGGGGCGCCGGGGCTCGCGTAGGGATCGCGGAACGCCGGCCCGTCGACGCGCCCGGCGTGGCGCGGGGCGATGACGTCGCGGCTTGTGTCGATCGCGCCGAGCTCGACGACGCAGGTCGCGAAGGGCACGCCGGCGCGGAGGACCAGCCCCGACCGGTGGACGAAGTCGCCGCGCACCTCGACGGCGCACGCGACGCGGCCGCCGTCGAGCCGCTCGCTCCGGGTCGTCACCGTGCGCACCTCGCGGGCCGCGTCGTCGGGCAGGCGCAGCAGCTCGAGGAAGCGCACGTCGCGCACCTCGCGGACCACCGCGCCGGCGTCGGCCGCCGCGAGCGCGTGCCGGACGGCCAGCTCGACGAGGAAGGCGCCGGCCGCGACCGCGGAAGAGCGCGCCCGGTGGTCGGAGAGCCACGGATCGACGCGCGGATCGAGCGTCCACGCGCGCTCCTCTGGGCCCCCCGGCGCGCCCGCCGCCGCGGCGCGCGGGCCGGGCGCGGCGGCGGCGCGCGGGCCGGACGCCGCGATGCGCGGGGCGAAGCGCTCGATCTCGCTGTCCGTGAGCAGCACCTGGGCCGCGCCGACGGGGCGCTCGGCCGCGAGGTCGAGGAAGATCTGCCGCCCCTCCTCCGGCTCGATGCCCCGGAGCGCGCGCGCCGCGCCGAGCGCGCTGTACTCGGACCCGGCGGTCATGCCGACGCCGTTCCAGCCGAGCCACGCGATGCTGGACCACGGGCCGGCGTCCGCCTCGGCCGCGAAGCACGCGGCGGCGCGGTTCATCGCCTCGTTGGCCGCGCCGTAGTCGGGCTGCCCGTCGTTGCCGAGCACGCTGAACGCCGACGTGACGAGGTGGACGTGCGGCCGGGCGGCGGGCAGGTGGCGCGCGAGCGCGCGCCGGAGGTGGCCGAGGCCCGCGAGCTTCGTGTCGACGATCCGCTCGAAGAGCTCCAGCGATTTCGACGTGAGCCGGCTCGACACCTGGATGCCCGCGCCGTGCACGATCAGGTCGACGCGGCCGTAGGCCGCCGCGACCGCGGCCACGGCGCGCTCGACGTCCGCCGCGCTCGTGACGTCGGCGGCGTGGTAATCGACGCTCCCGCCGCGCGCGCGCAGGTGGGTCAGGACGCGGTGCGCCTCGCGCGCCGCCCGGATGCGGCCGTAGCGCTCGCGCAGCGCGGCCATCCGCACGCCGCGGCCCTCGCGCAGCGCCTCGGCGTAGAAGTCCCGCTCGTACGCGTCGAGCTCCGCGTCGGTCATCGCGAGCGTGCGCGGGGGGGCGTCCTCCAGCCGCGATCGGCCGAGGAGCACCGCGCGGCAGCCGAAGCGATCGAGCAAGGCCTCGACGAACTGCGCCGTGATGCCCCGCGCGCCGCCCGTCACGAGCGCGACCGCGTCGGGGCCGAGCGGCGAGGCCGCGCGCGCGGGCGGCGCCGAGGAGGGGCGGGCGAGCTGCACCACGTGCCGCACGCCGCCGAGATCGACCACCTCCTCGGGGGTGGCCGGCCGGGTGCGCCGCCACTCCTCGAACAGCGCGCCGAGCGCCGCCGCGGCGTCCTGCGCGTCCGTGTGGACGACGCGCACGTCGCCGCCCGGCAGCTCGCGCGCCAGCGACTTCACGAAGCCGCCGACGGCGCCGCTCGCCGGCGCGAGCCGCCCGGCCGGGTCCACCGCGCCGACGACGACAGCGGCGAAGGCCACGTCGCCGCGCGCCACGGCGTCGTAGTAGCGGCGCGCCGCGCCGAACAGCGCGCGCAGCGCCGGCCGGTACGAGCCCGGCGCGCCGTCGACGAACGCGCGCGCGTCCTCGGCGCGGGTGAGCACGACGACCGCGTCGACGTCATCGGGCGCGAGGGCCCGGAGGGACGCGCTCAGCCGCTGCTCGTCGCTGGCGTCGATCGACGGCCCGCCGCCGCCGGCGGCCTCGGACGCCGGCGCGGCGAGCCCGCGCGCGGCGTCGAGCGCCGCGTCGCCGGCGAGCTCGAGGACGCGCGCGCGCTCCTCGGCGGAGCGTGCGGCGCGCCGCACGTCCGCGGCCAGGGCCGCGTCGGCGCAGACGTAGAGGACGCGGGACGGGACGCGCGCCGCGGGACCTGCGGCCGGCACGCGCGCGATCTCGGGGACGTAGCAGTGGATCGGCGTGCCCGTCGCGAACCCCGAGGGCGCTGGCGCCGGCGCGACGCGAGACGGCGGCGCCGCGCGCACGCCCTCGGGGGGCGCGACCTCGACCGCGCGGGCGTCCGAGGGCCATCGCACGGCGGCGGCGGCGCCGTGCGCGCCCGCGCCGCGGATCGCCTCGAGGAGCTCGACCGCGCCCTCGGCCCCGCGCAGCCGCGCGCGCGGGCGGCCCGGCCCGCTGACCAGGAGCTCGCGGCCGGCGAGAACGCCCTCCGCCGCCCCCGCCGCGGTGGAGGGCGCGACGCGGAGGCGCGCGAGCACCGGAAAGGCGTGGCGCGCCGCGGTCTCCTCGGTGCACAGCGCGACGAGCAGCGCCCCCTCGCCCACCGGCCGCGGATCGCGGGTCGCCGACGCGCCGCGCGCGACGTCGTCGCTGAACGCGTTGACGGCGCCCGCCAGCACGACCTCGCAGTCCTCGTCGAGCACGAGATCGGCGGCCGCGAGCGCGTCGAGCAGCGAGGCCTCGGAGGTGTCGACGACGAAGTTCGGCCCGCGCAGGCCGAAGACGTTGGCGACGCGCCCGGAGATGACGTTGGGCATGTTGCCCGGCTGCGTGTACGGCCCCGTCGCGGGCGAGCCCGTGCGGAGCGCGTCGACCGTCGCGGAGGCCAGCGCCGGGCTCACGCCGCGCGCGCGGAGCGCCCGCGCCACGCGATCGGCGAAGATCCGCTCGTTCGCGCGCGCGCCGCGGCGCGTCTTGCCCTCGTGGCCGACGACGACGCCGATGCGCTCGCCGAGCTCGCGCGCGGGCAGCGCCGCGAGCGCCCTCTCCGCGGCCATCGCCGCGAGCAGCTGCGTCGGGTCCATCGCCTCGAGCGCGTCCGGGAGGACCGGCGCGCGGGCCGGCAGCCGTAGCGCGCGCTCGTCGAACGCGAGCGCGTCCGAGGGCGCGTCCGCGGGCGCGCCGCCCTCGCCGGGGAACACGGCCCCCAGCCCGACGACGCACAGCGCGCGGGCCTCGCCGCGCGGGCGCGGGCGCGGGGCGTGGCGGCCCGGCCGGTGCTCCTCGACGACGAGGTGGGCGTTGGTGCCGCCGAAGCCGAAGCTGTCGAGCCCGGCGCGCAGCGGCGCGCCGCCGTCGGCGGTCCACGGGGCGGCCGCCGTCGGGATGGCGAACGGCGAGCGCGCGAGGTCGATGCGCCCGCTCGGCGCCCGGAACCCGTGCTGCGCGAAGATCGTGCGCTCGCGGATCGCGAGCACGACCTTGATGAGCGACGCGACCCCCGCGGTCCAGCCCGTGTGGCCGAGCAGCGACTTGACGCTGCCGAGGGCGATGCGCGGCGCGCCGTCCTCGCCGGCGAACACCTCGGCGAGCGCCGTGTGCTCGGTCGCGTCGCCGACGGGCGTCGCGGTGGCGTGCGCCTCGACGTACTGCACGGAGCGCGGCGCCACGCCGGCGGCCGCGTAGGCGCGCCGCATGGCCAGGCTCTGCCCGCGGCTCTGCGGCACGGTGACCGACGGGCTCGGGCCGTCGCTCGACACGCCGCTGCCGAGCAGCACCGCGTCGACGCGATCGCCCCGCGCGCGGGCGTCGTCGAGCCGCTCGAGCACGACCACGGCGGCGCCCTCGCCGAACACCACCCCGTCGGCCGACGCGTCGAACGGGCGGCTGCCGGTCGCGGAGAGCCCGCCGAACTGCGAGAACTGGCAGGCGTTGGTCGGGCCGGGCTGGTAGGCGCCGCCGGCGATCACGACGTCGGCGAGGCCGCGGCGCAGCATCGCGGCGCCGAGGTGCACCGCGTGCATCGACGACGCGCAGGCCGCGTCGACCACCACGGTGCGCACGCCCTCGCGCACGACGTCGCGCACGACGCGCGCGAGCGGCTCGACGTGGCCGCGGCACGCCGCGCGGCGCTCCGCGTCGAGCCCGAGCTCGCCCGCCAGGGCCTCCGCGACGGCCGCGCGGTCCGCCGGGTCCGCGGCGACGCCGGCGAGCGCGCGCTCGACGCCGAGCAGCAGCGTCGCCTCGTCGTGCTCGATCGAGCCGTCCGCCGTCGACCCGAGGAGGCACGCGATCCGGAGCGGCGCGCCGTCGCGGAGCACGGCCGCCTGCGCCTTTGCCTCGGCGAGCGCGCACGCCAGCATGCGGGCCGTCTTGGGCAGCCGCGCGAGGGTGCGCGCGTCGTACCCGGTGCGCTCGGCGTACGGCCCGAGCGCGTCGACCGTGCCGACCAGCAGGCTGTAAGTCTTGTCGGCGGCGCGGCCGGCGCTCAGGAAGTCGGTCGCGAGCTCCGGGTGTCGCGCGCCGGTGTCGGCGATGCCGCACGTCCCCGACCGCAGCTGCGCGAGGTAGGCGTCGACGCCGCCGGACCCCGGCAGCACCGCGCCCATGCCGACGATGGCGATCGGCGCGGCGCCCGCCGGCGCGGCGGGGTCGTCGTGCGGGCTCGCCTCGGGCGCGGCGGGGCTCGCGGGCGCGACGGCGCTCGCCGGCACCGCGGCGCTCGCCGGCGCGGCGCCCTCGCGCGGGCGGCGGTCGTCCCGCTCTTCCCCGGGGAGCGCCGCGACCGCCGTCAGCGCGTGGCCGGCGGCGCGCAGCGCCTCGACCGCGCGCCGGTGCTCGGCCACCACGTCCTCTCCGGCGCGGAACGTCGCGATCACGCGCAGGTCGGGCCCCGGCGGCGCGCTCCGTCGTACGAGGGCGGTCAGGGCGCTGCCGCCGCCGCACTCGACGAAGGTGCGGCAGCCCGCCGCGTGCAGGTCGCGCACGGCCGCTCCGAAGTCGAGCGGCGTCACGAGGTGCATGGGGAGCAGGCGCGCGGGCGCGAGCGCGCCCTCGCCGTAGTGGACGCGATCGATCGGCGAGTACGTGGCCAGCGCCGGCCGCGCCGCGCCCGCGCGCAGGGCGGCGCTCGCGAACGGGCCGACCGCCGGCGCGAGCAGGGGCGAGTGGAAGGCGTAGCGGCTCGCGAGCACGGTCGCCCGCACGCCGGCGCCCTCGAGCCGCCGCTCGAGCGCCGCGATGCCGTCCGCCGTGCCCGAGGCGACCGCCTGGTCGGCCGCGTTGATCACCGAGACGAACACGTCGTCCCGGCCGAGCGCCCGCACCTCGTCGCGCAGCCGCTCGGCGCCGGTGTGCGCCGCGAGCATGCGGCCGGGCGGCGCGCCGCGCAGGGCGAGCACCCGTCGGCCCACGAGCTCCGCGGCCGTCGCGAGCGAGAAGGCCCCCGCGGCGGCCAGCGCCGCGATCTCCCCGAGGCTGTGCCCCGCCACGACGTCCGGCTCGAGCCCGGCGGACCGGAGCAGCGCGACGGCGACGTAGTCCTGGACGAGGATGCCGAGCTGATCGAGGTCGGCGCACGCGTCGAGGGCGGCCCGCGCCTCCTCCTCGCCGGCGGCCACGAGCGCCGCGAGCGACGCGCCGAGCAGCGCCCGCGCCGCGGGCTCGGCCTCGGCGACGGCCGCGCGCGCGGCGTCAAAGCGCGCGTGGAGCGCGCGCAGGAGCCGGAGGTCGAACGAGCCCTGCCCGGGCAGGAGCAGGGCGACCTTCGCGGCGCCTCCGCGGCCCGCCGGCGCGGGCGCTTCCCCTGGCGCGGCCTCGTCCGCCGCGCCCGCCGCGCCCGCCGCGCTCCATTGCGTGCGGTGCGGGCGCGACGCGTGCAGCGGAGCGCGCGCGACCTCGACGGCGTGCCGGAGGAGGCGCTCGGGGAAGAGCTCGCGCAGCGCGGAGCCGCCGCGCAGGGCGAGCTCGACGAAGCGCTGGTGCGGCACCTCTTCGTCGAGCGCCCCGACGTGCATCGTCACGGATCCGGGCAGCGGCGCGAGCTCGTCGCTCGTCGCCCCGACGGCGACGATCCGCTGGTAGCCGCACGCCACGGGCTCGCCGTCGAAGCGGACCGTGCGGAAGTACCCGTACGCGCTCGAGCGCGTCACGGCGCCGAGGGTCATGAAGATCGCGACGCGCTCGCCCACGCGGACCGGCGAGAGGTTCCGGCTGTAGCCCTCGGTGGTGAGCAGCCGGATCGCGGCGCGATCGTCCTCGTGCGGGAGCGAGCCGTCCGCGGCCTCGGCGAAGTAGAGCGTCTCGCGCGCGATGCACTGGAAGCGGAAGTTGGTGAGGTAGTGATGGCTCCCGTAAGCCATGCTGTCCTCGAACTTCACGCAGTACGGAACGACGAAGAACTCGCCCATGGATCCTCTCCACGCAGCCCGCTCGCGCGCGGCGTCGACGCACGCCTGGCACCGCGTGCCAGCCGATGCTCCGTGCGTCCCTCGCCGCCCCGCGGTCCGGGCTGTCGAAATAAGTGTACCTACACCTAAAATGCGCGGCGCGGGCCCACGGCCGCCGGCCGCGCACCCGAGCCGCGGGCGCGCGCCTCGGCGCCGTCGCGGCCCGGGCAGCGAATATCGAGCGATCGACCGACGGATCGGTCAGCGCGCGCCGGGGCCTCCAGGACCCGGCGACGAGCCAGCGATGAAGCGGGGAATGCCGCCCCGCATCGTAGGGATAGGTGTACCTGCACCTGTACAGATGTCAAGCAGTTCGGGACGTCCCAGATGGCAGCTCGACCCGAAACGGTGTAGATACACTTGTGGTTGATTTTGCCCGTGCCTCCGAGATCATCGCGAGCCAGTGCGCCCTCGTGCGCGTGCGCCGCGCGTCGCGCGCGCTGACGCGGCTCTACGACGAGGCGCTGCGGCCGTCGGGGCTCCAGGCGACGCAGCTCACGATGCTCGTCGCGGTCGCGACGTGCGGCGACGGGGGCGTGAAGCTCGGCGCGCTCGCCGACGGCCTCGTCATGGATCGCACGACGCTCACGAGGAACCTCGCGCCGCTGGAGAGGGCGGGCCTGCTCCGCGTCGCGCGCGCGCCCGACGACGCGCGCGTCCGCCTCATCTTCCTGACGCGCCAGGGAGAGCGCGCCATCGAGGCGGCGTTCCCGCTGTGGGAGCGGACCCAGAAGCACGTCCGCGAGCGGCTCGGCCCCAGCGAGGCCGACGCGCTCCGCGAGGAGCTCGGCCGCGTCGTGGCCCTGGCCGCGCGCCCCGAGAAGGCGCCCGCGTCGGAGCGGCCGGCGCGGCCGGCGAAGGCGCCGGCGCCGGCGCCGGCGCCGGAACGGCCGGCGCGGCCGGCCAAGCGCAAGGCGAAGCGACGATCGCCGGAGGCGCGATAACGACGGCGCGGCGCCGCCAGAGCGCCGTGCGAGGAGCGCTCAGCGCTCCCGGAAGGCCTGGAAGAAGACGTCGGCCTGCGAGTGCCTCTGACCCGAGATCGGGTTTTTGGGGTGGCGTGGCTCCCTGATCAGATTGCGCAGGTCGCCCCAGGCCGAATAGAGCTTTCTTCGCTCCGACGTGACGTCGAGATACTCGCCGAGGCAGTAACACGGCCGCACGACCCGATCGAAGTTCGTCGTCGGGAAGTTGTCATCGACAGGCGGGTCCAGCGGGATGTTCGTCGGCGCGAGGCGGAAGGAGGTGTCCGTGACGTGCTGCCTGTCGCCGTCGCCGAACGACGCCCCGCGCTCGAACGAGCTTGCCATCTCCACGTCGACGGACCTGTCGCGGTTCTGCGTGTAGTAAACGATGTGCACGTGGCTCGGGTCGTTGCCGACGGTCACGGCCGGGAGCACGTGATGGATGTTCTCCCCGGCCGTGGAGGTGACGGGGATCGGCCGCGTCCACGTCCGCCCGCGGTCGTCCGAGCGGAGGAGGAAGATGTTCGAGCCCGAGTCCGCCTCGCCGACGGTCTCGCTGGTGGACGCCGACCAGGCCAGGTAGACGACCCCGCCGCGCGCCGCGAGCGTCGGCTGGACGATGAGGCGCGAGGCGTGCACATACGTGGGCAAACCGCCCCGCCCCGCGCGGCGCGGCCCGTCGGTGATGGCCAGGCGGACACCGCCGTCATCGCCGCAATCGATGCGCTCGCCGGGCTGGACCACGGGCAGGAGGGTCGGGTCCGGGGCTCCGGGGAGATTAAACTCCACGAACTCGAACGTCTCGCCGGCGTCACGGGACACCAGCATCCTTATGAAATCGGCGTCCAGGTCGCTGAATTGAAGGAACGGCAGGTAGAGCGTGCCGTCGTCGGGATCCACGAAGGGGTTCGTGAACTGGATCGCGTCCTGCAGGGGCGCGGGCTCCGTCTCCACTTCGGGAACGAAGACGACCTTCGATGTCCAGGTCACGCCGCCGTCGGTCGAGCGCGCGAAGCGGAGCTCGCTCCGGACGGGCGCCTCCGGGGGCTGGAAGCTGGTCCAGGTCACGTAGAGGTTGTCGCGTCGCCGGCGTACCGGATCGGGGCCCACGGCCAGCCAGCTCTTGTCGGCCCCGTCGTCCTGGGCCACGAACACCGCATCGGTCCACGTGCGGCCGCCGTCGGTCGATCGGTTGGCCTGCACGCCCCCCTGGCCCTCCGCGTCCTCGGTGAGCCCGACGAAATGGAATACCCCACGGCGATCCGAGCGCACGACGGGATCGCCGAGCGTCCTCGTGCTCCCGGGCAGCGGGGGGATGAAGCCGCTCTCCCAGGTCACGCCGCCGTCGTTCGAGGTCGAGAAGCCGGAGAAGAACATCCTCTGGAACACGACCGCGCCGCCCTCCACGACCGGCTCCACGCCGGCGGACGTGTTGTAGGCGACGACGATGTTGCGATCATGCGCGGCGATCGAGGTCTCGCTCTGGGTCACGTTGACGAAGGGGCGTGTTGGTGGGTCGGTCCGAAGCACGTGAATCCGGTCGAGCGCCGGGTCGTTGACCTGAACGTTCTCTCCGATCGTCCGGATCGACGGCGGATATTCCGGCCAGTGATACCGGACCGCTCGCTCGGCGATCGTCGCGCGCTCGCGGCCGGCGAGCGTCGTGGGCGCGTTGAGGCTCGCGTCGCGCGTGGACAGCGGAACGCCGTTCTTCATCACGGTGCCGAGCGCGAGATCGTGGCTCTCCGCGAGCGGCGCCTCGTCGCGCTCCGGCTCTTGCGAGCACGCCGGGAGCGCGGGCACCGCCGCGAGGAGCAGCGCGAGATGAACGATGTTCGATCGTGAGGAACGCATGAGACCTCCTTGGACTGGACGACTCCGTCGAGCACACGATCGCGCTCGCGCTCATCGTCCGCGTCGGAGCGGCAGCCAGGAGCTGCCGCTGAAGAGAGCGCTCCGCGACGACCTGCGCCCGGCGCGGCGGCTCCCTCGCCCGGCCGAGCGATCTCGAGATCGCGGAGAGTTCTTCATACTACCTGTCCACCAAGGGTGGTGCAACTCGCAGAACCCACGAACTCCACGTTTGATTCGGACGCCCTCTGGAGCGCCGCCGCACGAGATGAACCGACTCAGGAGCTCGCTCCGCGCGCTGGCGCGCGAGCGCCGGAGCGGGCGGACGCCTCCATCGCCGCCCGGGGCGCATCGGCGCCAGCGCGGATTGACGGGCAGCGCCGCGGGTTCGAGAGTCGAAGGGCGCAAACCTCGCCGGAGCGCGCACGAACGAGAGAAGGAGGACACCATGGACTTCGAGGTGGCACCGCTCCCCTACCCCAAGGACGCGCTGGAGCCCGCCATGAGCCGGGAGACGCTCGAGTTTCATTACGAGAAGCACCACAAGGGCTACATGTCGAAGCTCAAGAGCCTGATCGACGGCAAGCCCGAGGCGAACGCGAGCCTCGTCGATCTCGTGCGCGCGAGCTCTGGCGCGGTGTTCAACAACGCAGCTCAGGTCTGGAATCACACCTTCTTCTGGGAGGGCATGAGGCCGGACGGCGGCGGCCCACCGCCCTCGGGGGACGTGGGCGATCTCATCGCGGGGCTCGGCGGCTGGGAGAAGTTCCGCGGCGACTTCATCGCCGCCGGCGTCGCGCGCTTCGGCTCGGGGTATGCGTGGCTCGTGCTCGACGGCGGCAAGGGCAGGCTCGTCGACACGCCGAACGCAGAGACCCCGCTCACGACCGGCGCGGCGCCGCTCCTCACGTGCGATGTCTGGGAGCATGCGTATTACCTCGATCACCGCAACAACCGACAGCGCTTCCTGGAGGTGTTCCTCGACAGGCTCGTGAGCTGGGACGCCGTCGCCAGGAACCTCCGCGCCGCGTCGTAGCAGGGCCCGAGCAGGCCGAGCGGCTGCCGGCGACGATGAAGAGCGATCAGGCTACCGCGCCGGGCCGCCCGTCGGCGTCACCCCCGCGAGCAGCGCCATGAGCGCCGATGGCTCGACCGGCTTCAGCAGGTGGTGATCGAACCCGGCGTCCACGGCGCGCTTTCGGTGGGCGTCCTGGCCGTAGCCGGACACCGCGATGAGCGTGCACCGATCGAGCGCCGGCTCGCGCCGCAGCCGCCGCGCGAGCTCGTATCCATCCATCCCGGGCAGGCCGATGTCCAGCACCGCGACGTCCGGTCTGTGCGCCCGCAGGAGCTCCAGCGCCTCGAGCCCGTCGTGCGCGACCACGACGTCGTGTCCCCACCGCTTCAGGGAGACGGCGAGCAGGTTGGCCGCATCGTGGTTGTCGTCCACCACGGCGATGCGCAGCCGCGCACCGCCCGCCGCCGGCTCGCGCTCGCGGGCGCCCGCCGCCACGACCTCTCCGCGCACCGCCGGGAGGCGCACGATGAACTCGGCCCCCTGCCCCACCCCCGCGCTCACGCACGAGCACGACCCGCCGTGCAGCTCGACCAGGCGCCTGACCAGCGCGAGGCCGACGCCGAGCCCGCCCCGGGAGCGGTGCAGGGACCGATCGCCTTGCACGAAGACGTCAAAGATATACGGTAGGAGCTCAGGGGCGATGCCGACCCCGTCATCGCGCACCGAGACGACCACCTCATCGTGATCGCCGCGCGCCAACAGCCAGACGTGACCGCCCGGCGGCGTGTACTTGGCAGCGTTATTCAGCAGGTTGCAGAAGATCTGCTCAAGGCGCGTCGCGTCCCCCTGCACGGGCGGCAGGTCCCCCGCGATGGAGAGGTGGAGCTCGTGCCGGCCAACCTCGATCAGCTTGCGGCTGGTCTCGACGGATCGCTGGAGCACGCGCGAGACGTCGACGAGCTCGATGCGGAGCGAGATCTTTCCCTGGCTGATCCGCGCCACGTCCAAGAGATCGTCGACGAGCCGCGCCATGTGGCGGACCTGGCGCTCCACCACCTGAGCGGCGTACCCGGCCTCCGGGTCTTCTTCAGGCGTGCGCAGGAGGGTCGTGGCCGTGAGGATCGCGGCCATCGGATTGCGCAGCTCGTGCGCGAGCATGGCGAGGAACTCGTTCTTCCGGCGATCGGCCAGCACGAGCTCCGCGAGGCGCTGCTCCGCGAGCCGCTCTAGCGCACGGCGCTCGGCGATCGCACGGAAGACCAGCACGGCGCCGATGACCTCGCCGCTCGCGTCCCGGATGGGCGCCGCGCTGTCGTCGATGGGCGTCTCGCCGCCGCCCCGCGTCACGAGCAAGGTGTGGTTGGCGAGCCCCACGATGCGCCCTTCCCGCAGCACCCGCCCGGCGGGGTTCTCGATCGGCTCTCGCGTCGCCTCGTGGATGGCGTGGAACACCTCCGTCACCGGCCGACCGGTCGCCTCGCCCTCGGTCCAGCCGGTGAGCTGCTCCGCCACGGGGTTCATGAAGACGACGCGCCCGTCGACGTCGGTCGCGATCACCGCATCTCCGATGCTGACGAGGGTCACCCGCAGCCACTCGCGCTGCCGGTCGAGCTCCCGGCTGGCGCGCCGCTGGGCCGTGATCTCCCGCCGCAGGTGCTCGAGCGTGCGGTTGAGCTCCACGAACGCCGAGAGCGCGGCCTGCTCGTGCACGAAGCGGAGCACGACGATCCCCGGCTGACCCTCCGACGAAGGGCGCACGACCGCGCCCTCGACGCGATAGCGGCGGCCCTGGTGGAGCGTGAGCGTGCCGATCGTCGGCTGGCGCACGCGCGCGCTGCGCCTCAGCAATCCCTCCACGTGCTCCCGCGCGTCGGAGCAGAGCGCGAAGAGGGCCTGACCCTCGCTCGCGCCGCCGAACGCCTTACGGGCGCTCTGGTTCGCGGCGACCACGAGCCCGTCGGTCGACACGAGCAGCACAGGCTCGGGCAGCACGTCGGCGAGCTGGCCGAAGCTGAGCATCCACATGCCGCGCGCTTATCCCTTGAAATACTCCTGACCTGCCGGCGCGTCGTCGTCAAGCGGCGGCTTCAGGTGCACGACGACGCGGCAGCCGGCGTGCCCCTGCGCGATCGACTCCTCGATGACGACGCGCGCATAGCCCAGGTTCTCCGCGGTGATGACGCCGAAGACGTTCGACGTCATCATGCACAGCGCCTGCCGGTCCTTCACCAGTTCGCCGAACGGACACGCGCGGTTGCCGAGCACGAGCTTGTCGTCGCTCTCCTCGATAACATAGAAATCCCCCTGGATCCGCCGCTTGAGGTCCACCAGCACCTGGGCGACCTGCTCGCGTGTGAGCGCCTCGGCCCGGAGCCCCGACCGGTACTGCTCGTTGAGCCTGTCGCCGATCTTCTGGCCCACGATGCTCACGAACCCCGACGCTTGATCGAGGCCGACGACTTCCTGCAACGTGCCGGCGAGCTCGCGCAGGAGCTGCCGCAGAAAACGATCTCTATCGAGCTCTACAGGTAACCGCCGTACGGCCTCTGCTGCGCTGCTCATCGGGAAGCCCTCCTCATTACCGGATGCACGTCTGTGTCTACCATGCGCTGCCCCGGCCAACCGAGGCGATGACCAGCGCCGAGCCCCGACCGACCATGACACAGGAAATTCGTTGCTGCACAAAAAAAGCCGACCCGCGTCGCGTGATGCGGAGATCCGGAGCCCGGCGACCTCGCGCTGCAGGCGCCGCCGAGACAGCGGCGCGACACCTTCGCCGGCGCACGAGGCGTGCGACGCGCAGGCGCGCATTCGGTTCCAGCGAGGCGCTCGAAGCGCAGATGCCCAGGGGCCGAGAGCAGGAATCGAGATCGGCGCAGGAGCGCTCGCTCGGTCCGGTGCGCACACCGCAGCTCGGGTCCGACGACGGCGAGCGCGCCCGCGTTACGTCAGGAACTGATCGGCGATGACGGCGAGAACGTATCTCCCCGCGTTCTCCATGGCTCTATCGAAACAGGGCCAGCTGGTATAAACAGAGACAGGCGCGTCGAGCCCAGGGGGGGCCTGCGGAGATCGATGCGCAGCTCTACAGCACAGCCCTGTGGGTGAGTCTCCCCAGCGAGCGAGGTCTATGAACACGCAAGCGACCGCGCAGCCTTCTTTCGAGTTGTTCTTCGAGGCCTGCCAGCACCCCTTCTGCGTCGTGACGGCCGAGGGCCGCCTGGTGAAGTGGAACGCGGCGTGCGCGCGGGCGCTCGGCCGGTCCGCCCCTGATCTCACCGGCAAGCCGCTCGACGAGATCGTGGTCGAGACCGATCGCGCGCAGGTGCGCTCGACGCTCGGCGGCCTCTTCCCCGGCCCCTCGACCGCGGATCTCGAGTGTCGCGTGCTCGGCAGCGACGGCTCGACGCGCCTGCTCGCCCTCCGCGCCTCGACGTACGATCGCGGCGACCTCGCGTACGGTGTCTTCGAGGACATCACCGGCAGGCCGCGCCGCGCGGCCGGGCCCCTCCTCGCGGAGGAGGTGTATCAACAGATCCTCGATGCCATCGAGGACATGGTCCTCGTCAAGGGCCCGAGGTCGCGGGTGCTCTGGGCCAACAAGGCGTTCCGCGAGCTCTACGGCATGACCAACGCCGAGCTCCGCGGCCTCATCGACTCTCCGCGCAGCGAGCCGGACTTCACGCAGCAGTACGTGAGAGACGACCTGTACGTGTTCGAGACCGGCAAGCGGCTGGTCATCGACGAGGAGCCGGCCGCGCGCCACGACGGCGCGATCCGGACGCTGACCACGGTCAAATCGGCCCTGCGGGGCGAGGGAGGCCAGGTGATCGGCACCGTCGGCGTCTCGCGGGACATCACGGACAGCCGGCGCGTCGAGCGGGACCGGGAGCTGCTGGCGCAGGCGATAGGCGCGGCCTCCCAGGGCATCCTCGTCGCGGCGAGCGCCGCCGAGGAGCTGCCCGTCACGTACGTGAACGCCGCCTTCGCGCGCCTGTCCGGGCGGCCCGTGGCCGAGCTCCTGGGCGCCTCGTTCCTGCGGCTCGTGGGCGGCATCGCCGACGCGGCCGCGGCCGAGCAGCTCGCGCGCGCGGTCGCCGAGCGCCGGGAGGTCTCGGTCGAGTTCCCGGCGGAGCGCGACGGCGGCGCGCGCGCCTGGATGCGCATGGCGCTCACCCCGGTGCGCGACGCGTCGGGGCAGGTGACGAGCTTCGTGGCCATCCAGGCCGACATCACGGCCGAGCGGGAGCGGCAGCGGCACGAGCTGGCGCTGAAGGAGCAGCGGCACCTCATCGAGCGCCAGCGGCGGACCATCCAGGCCCTGGTGACGCCGATCATCGAGATCTGGGACGGGGTGCTCACGATGCCGATCATCGGCGTGGTCGACAGCGTCCGCGCGGCCGAGATGATGACCGCGCTCCTCGAGGCCGTCAGCGCGAACCGGGCGCGGTTCGCCATCGTGGATCTCACCGGGGTCGACGTCGTGGACACGGCGACCGCGAACCACCTGCTCAAGCTGGTGCGGGCCGCGCGCCTGCTCGGGACCACGTGCGCGCTCTCCGGCATCTCGCCGGCGGTGAGCGGGACGCTGGTGGGCCTCGGCGTCGAGCTCGGCGAGCTGCGCACGTTCAGCACGCTGCGCGCCGCGCTCCGCCACGTGCTCGGCCAGCTCGGGGTCTCGGTCGTCCGGGCGCGCGCGTGAGCCGCGGCGCGCCCGGCGCGCGAGGCCCGGGCGACCCGGAGCTCGGCGGCGCGTCATGCCTCCTGAAGCGCACATCGGTCGAGCTCGCCGGCCGCGGCCCCGTGGGTGCGGCCCCCGGCGCTCGGTTGCGGTAAGCTGCGCGCGACGCGCGGCTGCTTCCTGGCGGCGCTCGAGTCAGAATCTGCCCTCTCGCCCCGGCAAGAGCACTCTTCATGGCCGATTTGAACGATCCCGCGCGCCTCGCCGAGCTGCACCAGGTGCTGCTGCGCGACGACGCGGACGCCATCCTCGACACCTGCGTCCAGCGGGCGACCGAGCTCGCGCAGACGCCGATGGCGCTGGTGAGCTTGATCGTCCGCCACATCCAGCTGTTCCGCGCGCACCGCGGCTTGCCGCCGGAGCTGTGCGTGAGCTGCGCCACCTCGCGGAGCAACTCGTTCTGTCAGCTCGTGGTCCGCCACGAGGCGCCGCTCGTCGTCGAGGACGCCCTGATGGACGAGCGCGTGCCCAAGGAGCTCGTCGAGCGGTATGGCATCCGCGCCTACGCCGGGGTGCCCATCCGGGTGCGCCAGCACGTGGTCGGCTCGTTCTGCGTGCTCGACGTCGTGCCCCGCGGGTTCGGGCCGCGCGTGGTCGAGGGCCTGAAGCAGCTCGCCGCCGAGGTCGGCGCGCGGATCGAGGCGATGGAGAGCGACGCGCCGCCGCCGAGCCGCACCTTGAAGGAGCGGCTCGCGCGGTTCGAGCAGAGCGCGCGCCTGCTGGAGCACGCGCTCGGGGCGATCGCTCCGGTGCTCGCCGAGGCGCAGAGCGCCGCGGCGACGCTGGCGGAGGCGCCGCCGGCGGCGCTGAGCCTGGACGACCTGCGCGCGGCGGTCGACTGCTATCGGGACATGTTCGCGATCGCGACGGAGCTGGCCGAGGACGCGATGCTGATTTCGCGCTCGTTCCCGGCCGAGACGGCCTCGGAGATCGCCCTGGCGACGCGCTCGCTGGCGCGGGACATGGTCGAGATCGGCCCGCTCGTCCGGCTGGCCGAGGGCGTGCTGCAGGGCACGCTCGGCGAGGGGGTCGCCGCCAGGGCGGCGCACGTCGTGCGGGACGCGTTCGCGGCGCACGAGACCGCGTCCGCCGCGGTTCGCCGGATCATCGCCACGGTCGAGCGCGCCCGCGCAACGGAGGTGTGGTGAAGGGCAGAGCGTACCAGCTGCTCCGTTCGTGCCTCGGCGACAAGGACCCTCCGAGCGCGCGCAATGCGTTCATCTATGCGCGGATCATCATGCGCGCGCGCGTGGTGCCCGAGGAGATCACGCCCGCGCTCGACGACCCCGAGGTCGAGCGGCGGCTGGAGCACGCGCTGGAGGAGATCCTCCGCCGCGCGTAGGGGCGCGGGCGCTCGCGCCGCGCGGGGCCGGGCAGGGCGCGGGACCGAGCGTGGGAGGCGTGTGCGGCCCTGTGCGGCCTGTGCGGCCTGTGCGACCTGTGCGACCGAGTCGACGAATCTCCTACTTTCGCCTTCACCCTTCGGGGCGGTCCTGCTATGCAGCGAAGCCATTCTTCGTCGCTGATGCGCCTGCTTGATGCCCATGGCTCGACGCCGGGCGCATCGGTCGAGATGCCTTCCTTGGAGAGGACCATGAGCCACGACGTGACGACTGGGTTGTTTGCTGGGCCGAGGTGGACGCGCGGCTTTCTGCATCTTGCGTTGCCGGCGATGATGCTGCTCGGCTGTGATGGCTCGTTGGGAGACTTGGCCTCAGGGGGCGGCAACTCGACGGCATCGACGTCCTCGGGGGGCGGCGACGACGCGCCGACGTCGACCTCGGCGTCCACGTCGGCCTCCTCGGGGAACGGCATTGGCGGCGACGGCGGCGCTGGCGGCATGGGCGGCGCTGGCGGCACCGGCGGCGCTGGCGGCACCGGCGGCGCTGGCGGCACCGGCGGCGACACGTCCGCGTCGGCCTCCTCGGGTGGCGGCTCCGGCGGCGGCGACGCGTCAACCGCCGCGTCCACGTCGGCCTCCTCCGGCGGTGGATCGGGCGGCTCCGGCGGCGACGCGTCGGTGTCGGCATCGTCGGGTGGCGGCACCGGCGGCGCGGGCGGCGGCGATGCTTCCACCGTAGCGTCCACGTCGGCCTCCTCGGGCAGCGGCGATTCGTCGACGTCCGCCGTGACCTCCGCATCGGCCTCCTCGGGCGGCGGCGCCGGCGGCATGGGCGGCGCCGGCGGCATGGGCGGCACCGGCGGCATGGGCGGCGGCGATTCGTCGACGTCCGCCGTGACCTCCGCGTCGGCCTCCTCGGGCGGCGGCGCCGGCGGCATGGGCGGCGGCGACGCGTCCACCTCGAGCGTGACGTCCACCTCGAGCGCCGTGACGTCGACGACGTCGACCGGGACGGGACCCGCCACGGGAACGCCGGTCGAGCGGCACGGCCGCCTGAAGGTGATGGGCAACCGTGTCGTCGACGAGTACGGGGCAGGGCTCCAGCTCAAGGGCATGAGCATGTTCTGGAGCATCTGGCAGGGAGAGAAGTTCTACAACGCTTCCGCCGTCAACACGCTCGTGGACGACTGGGATGTGACCATCGTCCGCGCCGCGATGGCCGCCAGCGCGGAGGGGCTCGGCTACGTCCACACCCCGGAGGCCGAGAAGAACAAGGTCCGAGCGATCGTGAACGCCGCGATCGCCAAAGGGATCTACGTGATCATCGACTGGCACGATCACGAAGCGATCCGGAACAAGGACGCAGCGAAGCGCTTCTTCGGGGAGATGGCCGCGGAGTACGGCGACGAGCCCGCGGTGATCTTCGAGATCTTCAACGAGCCGGACTACGAGAGCTGGGCAGAGGTGAAGTCCTATGCGGAGGAGGTGATCGGCGTGATCCGCACCGCCGGCTCCGACAACCTCGTGATCGTGGGGACGCCGACCTGGTCGCAGGACGTGGACGTGGCCGCCAGGAACCGGATCACGAGCGACGACAACGTCGCTTACACGCTGCACTTCTATGCCACGTCGCACCGAGATGCGCTGCGCACCAAGGCGTCGAACGCGCTGGCCGCGGGCCTGCCGCTGTTCGTGACCGAGTGGGGCACCTGCGAAAACACGGGCAGTGGCTCGCTCGATTTCGGCGAGGCGCAGCGGTGGCTCGACTTCCTGGACAGCCACCAGATCAGCTGGCTCAACTGGTCCATCGTCGACAAGAACGAGTCCTGCGCCGCGCTGAGGCCCGGGGCGAGCGCGGGCGGCCCGTGGTCGGATGGGCAGCTCACCGAGTCGGGGCGGTGGGTCAAGGAGAAGCTCCGGGCGCCTTGACCCGGGTGGCGGAGCGGAGCGTCGCTCCGAGGAGAGCGCTCCGCCGATGGCCGTGCTGATGCGGATCGCGCGGCGGCCGATGGCCGGCGGGCGCTGGAGCTCCCGGGGCGCGCTCGCGGCGACGTCCGCGTGAGCGAGGATGCGGCCGCTGAGCCTACCGCGCCCTCGAGAACGATGCGCTCCAGGTCGGCGCCACGTCGGCGATGATCTCCCTGAACCGCGGGGGGATGTCCGAGAGCTCGGTCATTTGCTGGATCGTGAGCACCTCGTCGCTCCCGAACCCGACAGGGCAGCGCAAGGCCCATGCGATCGCCTCCTCCTTGGAGCTCACCTCGATCAGGTAGAAGCCGCCGACCAGCTCCTTCGTCTCGACGAAGGGACCGTCGAGGACGGTGCGCTTCCCCCCGGAGATCCCGACGCGGGCGCGGGCTCCGCCGGGGTTGAGCCCCTCGGAGGCGATCAGCACGCCGGCCTTCATCATTTCCTCGTTGTATTTCATGTACGCGGCGAAGAGCTCCTCGTCCGGAGGGCCATCCGCGTCCGCCTTGGTTTCGTTGGTGCCCGGTGCTGCGGTGATGATGAATCGCATCGTCGTGTCTCCTTCCGATGGGACGCAGGCGCCCGGGCGATCTCGACCGGCTGAGCCGTGCCACTGCCGTCACGACGAACCAGAGGACGCGCGATCGACAGGGCGGGCGAGGTTTTGTTCGACGCCTACAGAATAGCGCGGTGAAAGAATTTTGCTGCGACACTGTTGGCGGCTCAGATCGCCTCAACCTGGGTCGGGTCCGGCCACCTCAACCTGGGTCGGCCACCTCAACCTGGGTCGGGTCCGGCCACCTCAACCTGGGTCGGGTCCGGCCACCTCAACCTGGGTCGGCCACCTCAACCTGGGTCGGCCACCTCAACCCGGGTCGGGTCCGGCCGGCCACCTCAACCTGGGTCGGGTCCGGCCACCTCAACCCGGGTCGGCCCCGGTCGTCGGCCCGCTACAACCCATCCACGAGCGTCTCGCCCCCCGTGATGTCCAACACCGAGCCGGTCACCTGCGGGTTGGTCATCAAGAACACCGCCGCGTGCCCGATGTCCTCCACGGTCCCCATGCGCCGGACAGGCATGGCCGCCCGCACCCGCTCCCGGAGCTGCTCGCGCGCCGCATCGTCGAGAAAGCTCCACATCTCGCTGTCGGTGTACCCCGGACGGATCACGTTGACGCGCAGCGGGCCAAGCTCGATCGCCAGCCCGCGCGCCAACGTCTCGAGCGCCGCAAACGTCGCCGACACCATCGACGCCCCCGCGCGGGGTCGAACCGCCGCGCCGCCCGTCAGGAACGTGATCGAACCGCCGGCGCGCATCCTCGGCGCCGCGTAACGGGCGCAGGCCCAGCTCCCGAAGAACTTCGCATTCATGTACCGCTGCGCCCCCGCGACGTCCTGCTCGAGGAACGCCCCCCACGAGCCAGGCTCCGGCGCGGCGCTGATCAAGAGATGATCGAGCGCTCCAATCCGCTCGAACATCGCCTTCACCGAGCCCTCGTCCGTCACATCCACCGTCTCGTGCCCGACGCGCGCGTCCCCCGGCGCCCCCGCCGCGCGCTCCGCCCTCGGCCGCCGCCCCGCCGCGATCACCTCCGCTCCCGCCCGCGCCGAAGCCCTCGCCGCGCCGAGCCCCATCCCGCTCGTGCCGCCGACGATCACGACACGTCGGCCCTCGAGCGAGCCCTCATGTCCTTTCGCTTCCATGATCCCCCTCAGATCGCCACGAAGCCACCGTCGACGGTGAGCGTGTGGCCCGTCATGTACGGGTTGGTCATCAAGAACTCGATGGCATGCGCGATGTCCTCCGGCTGGCCGAAGCGCCGGACCAGGAGGTCCTTCTCGGCCCACGCCTTCATCTGCTCGCGCCGCCCAGCGTGGATCGCCGTGTCGACCACCCCCGACATCAGCACGTTGACGCGGATCGGCGCGAGCTCCAGCGAAAGCGCCTTTCCGAAGCTCAGGATCGCCCCGCTCGCCGCCGCCAGCACCGAGAACCCCTCGCGCGGCGGCTTCACCGCCGACGCCCCGGCCACGAGCGTGACCGAGCCGCCCTCGCGCAGGCGCGGCGCCGCAGCCCGCAGGACGTTCACGAACCCGCGCAGCTTGTCGAAGCTGCGCTCGACCTGCTCGCCGGTCATCGCGCCTATCGGCGCTCGGCTCGCGAGCTCGTCCGCAACCGCCGTGAGCACGAGGTGATCCACGGCCTCGATCGACCCGATCACGCGATCGACCGCGCCAGGATCCAGCATGTCCATGGCGATGGCGCGCCTCGTCCCGATGACGCTCTCCGCCGCCTCGTCGAGCCTCGACCGCGATCGGCTGAGCATGACCACGCTGGCGCCCCGCGCCGCCGCCGCGCGCGCCGCCGCGAGCCCGATCCCCGAGCTCGCGCCCACGACCACCACCGTCTGATTCGACAGCTCGCTCATCGTCCTTCCCTCCGGATCTCCAGCACCGCCTTGCCCGCGACCCGCCGATCGAGCAGCGCCGCCGCCGCCTCCGGCGCGCGCTCCCAGCCGCCGCGAAACCCGATCTGCGGATCCAGCGCTCCACGCTCGAGCAGCGAGGCGAGGTACGCGATGTCGAGCCCGAAGCCGGCGCCCACGACGAAGACCTCGACGCGCCTGTCCCCCGCGCGCCGCCGCTCCTGCTCGAAATCGATGGTGCTCGGCTCGCGCGACGCCATGCCGATGCTCTGCACCGAGCCGCCGCGCTCGACGAGGCTCAGCGCCTTGGCGAGCTGCGCGCCGCCGACGTTCTCGAGCACGCCGAAGACAGGCTCCCTCACCTCCGCCAGGTCGACCACGATCTCGTCGGCGCCGAGCGCGCGCAGCCCCTCGGCGCGCGCGGCGCTCCCCACCGCGGCCACGACGTGCGCGCCGGCGCGGCGCGCGAGCTGGACGGCGTAGCGGCCCACGCCCCCCGACGCGCCCGTGATGAGCACGCGCCGCCCCACGACCGGCCCGAGGGCGCGCAGCGCGCGCAGCGCCGTGACGCCCGCCACCGGCACCGTGCTAGCCGAGCCGAGGTCGACCGCGTCCGGCACCACGCCGAGCTCGGACGTGTCGACCGCGCGGAGCTCGGCCCACGCCCCGCTCCGACCGAACGACGCGACGCGCGTCCCCTCCTTCGGCCCAGAGCCGTCCGCCGCGGCGCGGACGACCACGCCCGCGGCGTCCCACCCCGGCACCTCCCCGGGCTCGCGCATCTCGCCGAGGAACGCCACCTCCCCGAAGTTCAGCGATACCGCGTGGACCTCGACGAGCGCCTGCGAGGGCGCCGGCTCCGGCGGCGGCACGTCCGCGAAGCGAAGGCCACGTGGCTGGCTGGGGTCATAGACAAGTGCACGCATCGTGTTTCATGCCTCCTGCCCCGCAGCGTGGAGCCGCCGCCGCGGCCGTTCCATGCTACTTTGTCGCCGATGCATGACCGTTCGTCCGGCGAAGAGGCGCTCTCCCCCGACGCGCTGAGCGAGGTCCTCCAGGACCTCCGGCTCTCGGACGGCACCTACGGCCGCTGCGAGCTGACGCGCCCCTGGGGCATCGATCTCCCGCCGGTGGCGCAGGCGCGGTTCCACTTCGTGGTCTCCGGCGACTGCTGGCTGCGCGCGCCGAAGCGCGGCTGGATCCTGCTCCACGCCGGCGACGTCGCCCTCCTGCCGCGCGGGACCGGCCACGCGCTCGCGGACAGGGCGCGCGGGCGCGTGACGCCGCTCGACGAGATGCCGCTCGAGGAGATCGGCGACCGGGCCTACGCGATGCGCGCGGGCGGCGCCGGCGCGCGGACGATCCTCGTGTGCTGCAGCGTGACCTTCGCCCAGCCCGCCGTGCACCCGCTCCTCCAGCTGATGCCCCCGATGCTCCTCGTGCGGGGCGGCGGCGCGGAAGACGGGGTGTTGCCCGTGCTCCTCGACGCCATGGCCGACGAGGTGCTCAGGCGCCGCGTCGGCGCCGCCACGGTGATGACGCGCCTCGCCGACGTGGTGATCACGAGGGTCGTCCGCGCGTGGGTCGAGTCCCGCAAAGAGGACGCGGACGGCTGGCTCGCCGCGATACGAGATCCCCAGATCGGCCGCGCGCTCGCCGCGATCCACCAGCGCCCCGGCGACCCGTGGTCGGTCGAGTCGCTCGCGGACGTCGCGAAGATGTCGCGCTCCATCTTCTCGGAGCGGTTCGCGGCGCTGGTCGGCGCGCCGCCCGCGCGCTACCTCGCGCGCTTTCGCATGCACGTCGCGAGCGGCTGGCTGCGCGACGACCGCGTGACCGTCGCCGAGGCGGCCGTGCGGCTCGGCTACGACTCCGAGGCGGCCTTCAGCCGCGCCTTCAAGCGATTCGCGGGCGTGCCGCCGAGCTCGCTGCGCCGGCAGGGCCGCGACGAGGGCTCCCGGGCGTCGCGCGCCAGGGCTCCCTGAAAAAGCAGGCACGAACGACACGACAGCCCGCGCTGGCAGCGGGCGTGAGGAGAATCAGGATGTCTCTTGAAAGATGGTTGATCGCGCTGTTCCTCGTGCTCCTCCCCTCGTGCGCCGCGGGCGCCAAGGCGCCCCCGCCGCCGCAGGCGGGGCCGGAGCCCCCCGAGGACGTGCGGCTCTACGCGCTCGACTGCGGTCGCGCCGAGATCGCGGACATGAGCGCCTTCGGGGACGAGCCCCGGGCCAGGGAGCTCGTCGCGTCGTGCTACGTCATCCGGCACCCGCGCGGCACCTTGGTGTGGGACACCGGGATCGACGACACGATCGCCCAGACGAAGGGCGGCGTCGTGCACGAGCGCACGGGGATCCGGTTCCGCGTCGACACACCGCTGCGCGAGCACCTGAGAGCGCTGAACCTCTCGCCCGCCGACGTGGACTACGTGGCCTTCTCGCACCTGCACGTCGATCACGCGGGCAACGCCAACCTGTTCCCCTCGTCGACGTGGATCCTGAACCGCCGAGAGCTCGAGTGGGCGACGGCGACCCCGCCGCCGCCGACCGTCGAGCCGGAGCTCTTCTCGGCCTACCGCAGCGCGAAGCTGAAGCTCCTCGACGGCGAGGCGGACATCTTCGGCGACGGCGCCGTGAGGATCGTGCCGACGCCCGGGCACACGCCGGGCCACCAGAGCCTCGTGCTCCGGCTCAAGCGCGCGGGGACGCTCGTCATCTCGGGGGATGTCTGCCATACCCACGCCAACTGGCAGCATCGCCGGGTGCCTCCCTTCAACACCGATCGCGAGGAGTCCGTCCGCTCGATGGAGCGCCTCGACGCGCTGATCGGCGCCGCCCATGCCCGCTTCGTGGTGCAGCACGAGCCCGACGACCTCGCGGCCCTGCCTCGGTTCCCCGCCTTCCTCGATTGACCACCGCGCGTCCGCCAGAGCGCGGCGCGCCGGCAGAGGCGCCTCGCCTGTCCGCCCCGGCGTAGAACGGCCCTCGGGGTCCCTCTCAGATCAGCGTCGTCAACGCGCCTCGCAGGAAGTCGCGCGCGACGACGACATCGTGGACCTCGTCCGGGCCGTCGGCGATGCGCGCGGACCGGGCGAAGCGGTACCAGAGCGAGAACGGCATATCCTCGCTGTATCCGAGCGAGCCGTGCATCTGGATCGCGTCGTCGAGCACCTGGCAGAGGAGGCGCGCGACGTGGTTCTTCGCCATCGACGCGTAGGGGCGCGCCTCCTTCTCCTTGCCTTGCTCGAGCAACGCCGCGCAGTGCAGCGTCATCAGGTTGCCGGCGTGGATGCCGGACGCCGCGTCGGCGAACTTCTTCTGGATCATCTGGTGGTGAGCCAGCGTCTTGCCGAAGCTCTCCCGCGTGAGGACGTAGTCGCGGCACATCGCGAGCGCGCGGTCGGCCCAGCCGAGCCAGCGCATGCAGTGCGTGAGGCGCGCCGGCACGAGGCGCCGCTGCGCGAGGAGGAAGCCCTCGCCGACGCCGCCGAGGACCGCGTCGTCGCCGACGCGCACGGCGTGGAAGCGGAGCTCGGCCTCGCGGTGCGCGAGCATCGGCGGGCTCATCACGGGGATGTCGCGCACGTGCTCGACCCCCTCGGCGCGGCGATCGACGACGAACATCGTCGCGCCCGTGCGCGGATCGTCCGACGTCCGCGCCATCACGATGAGGAACGCCGCGTCGCCGCCGCCGGTCGTGTACCACTTGTGGCCGTCGATCTTCCACCCGCCGTCGATCCGGGTCGCCGTCGTGCGCAGGTTCGACGGATCGGCGCCGGCGCCGGGGGCGGGCTCGGTCATCGAGAACGCGCTCGTGACCTCGGCCCGCGCGAGCGGCGCGAGGTACTTGGCGCGGATCGCGGGCGAGGCCGCCTTGAGCAGGAGATCCATGTTGCCCTGATCCGGCGCGTCGCAGTTGAAGCAGGCCGCGCCGAGCGGAGAGCGGCCCATCTCGCGAAAGAGCGCGCACATGCCCATGACGCCGAGCCCGAGCCCGCCGTGCTCCACGGGCAGGTGCGGCACGAAGAGCCCCTCGGCGCGCGCGCGCTCGCGGAGCGCCGTCAGCGTGTCCTTCCGCCCTGCGCGGTCCTCCTCGAGGATCGCGCGCTCGTTCGGGATGACGTGCGCGTCGACGAACGCGCGCACGCGGCCGCGGAGCTCGGCCAGCTCGGGGGGCAGATCGAAGGAGATCGTCACGGCGGCAGTATAGGAAGCCGCAGGGCCGCGTGATAGGGTCGGACGCGCGATGGCCCTCACGCCGCCGACCAACACCCGCGCGCCCCGCGAGGCGCACCGGCTCGACGAAGCGGCCCTCGCTCGCTGGCTCGCCGAGCACGTCGAAGGCTGCGCGGGCGGCGCGGTGACGGTCGCCCAGTTCAAAGGCGGCCAGTCGAACCCGACGTACTGGGTGGGCGTCGCCGGCGGGGACGGCGGAGATCTCGAGCTCGTCGTGCGAAAGAAGCCGCCGGGCCAGCTCCTTCCCTCGGCGCACGCCGTCGAGCGCGAGTACCGGGTCATGCGCGCGCTCCGCGACACGGAGGTGCCCGTTCCGGACGCGCTCGCCCTCTGCGAGGACGTCTCGGTGATCGGCACGCCGTTCTTCGTCATGCGGTACGCCGCCGGGCGGATCTTCTGGGACCCGACGTTGCCCGAGGTCGCGACCGCCGGGGAGCGCCGCGCGATCTATGCAGACTACATCCGTGTCCTCGCGGCCCTCCACCGCGTCGACTACGCCGCCGTGGGGCTCGCGGATTACGGCAAGGTGGGCGGCTTCGTCGCGCGGCAGGTCGACCGCTGGTCCAAGCAGTACCAGGCCTCGCGCACGGGCGAGGTCCCGGCGATGGAGGCGCTCATGCGCTGGCTGGCCGCCAACGTCCCGTCGAATGACGAGACGACGCTCGTCCATGGCGACTACCGGATCGACAACATGGTCTTTTCGCCCGGTCCTCCGCACAAGGCGATCGCGACGCTCGACTGGGAGCTCTCGACGCTCGGACATCCGGTGAGCGACCTCGCGTATGCCTGCATGGGTTACCGCATCAACCTCCCCGGCCGCGGCGGGCTCGCCGGGGTCGATGTCGCCTCGCTCGGGATCCCGACCGAGGACGAGATGGTCGCCTCCTACTGCGCGCTCTCGGGTCGAGACGGTATCGCGTCGTGGCCGTACTTCATGGCGTTCGGCGTCTTCCGCCTGGCCGCCATCGCCCAGGGCGTCTACCGGCGGAGCCTCCAGGGCAACGCCAGCTCCGAGGACGCCGGCCGGTACGGCGCGGCCGTGACGGTGCTCTCCGAGCTCGCCTGCGGGATCGCGGAGATCGCTCCGCGCTAGGGCCGAGTGGTCTGAGGACGCCGGGCTCGCGGCTGTCCACGCCGAGGGGCTCGTCGGCGCCCGGGCGCGGCCCAGCGTCGCCTCGACGCGCCCGCGTCGGTGCGTGAATTCACAATGCATATGAAAATCGGTTGACATCCAAGGCGCTCTTCCGTCTTTTGCCGCCGCCCGACGCGCGAAGCGTCCGTGCCTGTCCGGGTCACGCCTCCTCGGTGTCCCGTGTCCAACGTCCGCGGGGGGATCTGGAGATCTGGTCGATGCGTCGTGTCCGTTACCCGCTTACCTGGATCGCTTGTTCGATCATCCCGTCGCTCGCTGGTTGTGCGGCCGGCCCCTCCGGCTCCACGTTGGCTCTCGCCGGCGTCGACGGCGACCACAGCGGCGGAGTCGGAGGCGCACCGGGCTCGGGGAGCGGCGCGGCGGACTGCGACGGGCTCGCCGTCAGGCTTCAGGCGGCGCTCGACGCGGCGATCGGCGCGCAACGGCTCCCCGGCGCCGCCGCGGCCGTGGACGTCGGAGGATGCTCCTTTCGCGGCGCGGCGGGCATGGCGGACGTCGCGACGGGGACGCCGATGAAGCCAGGGGATCTCTTTCGCGTCGGGAGCATCACCAAGACGTTCGTCTCGACGCTGGTCTTGATGCTCCGCGCCGACGGCGACCTGTCGCTCGATGATGACGTATCGAGGTACGTGCCGGGTATCCCCGGCGGCGATCGGATCACGATACGTCAGATCCTGAACCACACCAGCGGTCTGTTCAATTACACAGAAACCCACGGCTTCCTGAGCGCCGTCGAGGCCGACCCGACCCGCGTGTGGGCCCCCGAGGAGCTCATCGCCTTCTCGGCCAGAGAGCCGCCGTGCTTCGAGCCGGGGCGGGGTTTCGAGTACTCCAACACGAACTACATCGTCGCTGGCCTCCTCCTCGAGGCGGTATCCGGGAAGCCCGTCGTCGAGCTGCTGCACACCCGCATCCTGGAGCCCGCGGGCCTCGCCAACACCTACCTCGACGGCGCGGAGCGCGCCGTGCCGGGGCTCGTGCGCGGCTACGGGTCGTATGACGGCGAGCTCGTCGATACGACGTCCGCCGTGGATCCGTCGTCCGCGTGGACGTCCGGTGGCCTCGTGTCGAACACGGACGACCTCACCGCGTTCTTCGTCCAGCTCCTCGACGGCGGGCTGCTCGGCCCGGCCGAGCTCGCGGAGATGACCACCGGGGCCGACGCCCTGTCGGCTGACCTGCTGGAATACGGCCTCGGGCTGGCCCAGCGCTCGTCGCCGGCCGGCGCGACCTACGGGCATGGCGGCAGCATGTGGGGCTTCGTGTCTGCGTCGTACCACGCGGTCGAGCGCGATGCTGCCATCACCGTGCTGGTCAACCACGAAGACGGCGACGCAGAGAAGATCGTCGACGATCTATCCCGCATCCTGACGATGCCGTGAGTCGATCGGCACTCCACGACGACGCCGTCGTTCACCAGGAGTTCCGCGCGCCCCTCTCCCGCCAGATTCCCCTCGCTGTCCACGCGGGGGGGCAATCGCTGGTCGAACAGGACGCCTTGTCGCGAGGTCAGCGGCCTCGGGGTCAACCTGATGCCGACAGCGCCGCTGTCACCCAATGTTCCGACCAAACCGGCGTACCGCTTGCATCGCCAGGCTCGGTGGCCCCCCTGTCGGGCGCGCCATGTAGAAGGAGTCGACGATGAAGCACATAGAACTGATCGCCATCCTCGCGGCAGCCGCGGCGGTGCTCGGCAGCGCGCAGCTCGCCGCGGCGGACACCACCACGCCTGTCGAGGATCTCGCGCTCGTCGAGGAGGTGCCCGTCCAGGTCCCCGCCGAGGGAGTGAAGGGACGCCAATGGCACCATGGCCATCATCACCATGGGCATCATCACCATGGCCATCATCACCACGGCCACCATCATCACGGCCATCACCATCACGGCCATCACCATCACGGCCACCATCACCATGGCGACCATCACGGGCGCTCGCTGTCCGGAGCGGCTCCGTACGGAGCAGTGCAGGCTCCCGTCGTGATCCTCGCGGACGATCGCTGACCGATCGTTCACGGGCCGGCGGATCGGGACGTGGGCCCCGGATCCCCGGTCGTCCTCCGGCCGCCGCGCCCGAGCTCGCCGGAGGGCGTGTGCGGCGACCGGAACCGGGTGTGAGGGAGAAGCCATGGGAACAGAGACGATCGGCCGGGGACGCGCTCTCGTCCTCCTGGCCGCGGCCGCGGGGCACCTCGGCCTCGTGATCATCGTCGGAGCGTTGCAAGTCGACCTCCGGGACCGAGGCCCTTTGGCGGCCGCCGTCGCCGCCTACGGGACGCTCTCCGGCGCCGACAGCGGGTATGCCTTCTTCGCTCCCGGCGTCGGCTCGCCACCCACGGCCACGTTCGAGGTCATGGACGCGACGGGGGCGGTGACCATCGACCGCCTCATGTCTGGGGCAAACGCAGAAGCGAGGCTGCGGGCCGGGAACATCGTCGATAGATTCTGGCTGGAGGAGGATCAGGCGTTGAAGCGCATCATGGCCGCTTCCTGGGCAGGCAAGATGTTCGCCAGGCACCCTGCGGCCGCCAGCGTCGTCGTGCGCGTGGAGGAATGCGAGGTCGCTCCGATGCGAGAGTATCGCCAGCAGGACGAGCTCACGTGTGATCTGCACTATCGAGCGAAGCTCGTCCCCCAGGCCAAGCTCCGCGCCGCCCGGGCGGCGGACCAGGAGGCGCCGTGAACGGCCGCGCGGGTCCTCGGCGCGCCGCCCGGGCGGCGCTCGCGCGCGCGTGGCTTTGGCTCGATCGCTTCGCCCTGGCCCCTGCCTCCGCCGTGCCCCTCGCGGTGCTGCGGATCGGGCTCGCGTCGGTGCTCCTCGTCCAGGCCGCGATGGTCGGCCCCGCGCTCCTCGAGCTGTACGGGCGGTCTGGCATCCTCCAGGGGCCGCTC
Source organism: Sorangium sp. So ce185 (assembly GCF_051526825.1). Classification (NCBI taxonomy): domain Bacteria; kingdom Pseudomonadati; phylum Myxococcota; order Polyangiales; family Polyangiaceae; genus Sorangium; species Sorangium sp. So ce185. The sequence continues at coordinate 8,045,762 of NZ_CP150316.1, forward strand.
AACGACGTCCTCGCCAGGACCGACCTCGTCCGCATCGGCTCGCTCATCGACCGCCTCGCCCCGCTGGGCGTCGGCGAGGCGGCCATCGTCACGGGCACCGGCGCGCTCTACACGCTCGCCCTCGTCGCGCTCCTCCTCGGGTGGCGGGCGAGGGCGGCGGCGGCGCTGGCCTGGCTCGCCCATCTGATGCTGATGATGACGGCGGACAGCACGAACTACGGGGCGGACAACTACGCCAACATCTTTCTCTTCTACCTCATCTGGATGCCCTCGGGGGCGGCGCTCTCGCTGGACCGCCGGCTCGCCCGCGTGCCCATAGGCCCGCCGGCGACCACGCGGCTCTCGCTGCGCGTCGTCCAGCTGCACCTCTGCATTTCCTATCTCGCGAGCGGGCTCTGGAAGGCCTCCGGCGAGCAATGGTGGAACGGCGAGGCAATCTGGCGGTCGGTCATGCTGCCCGCCTATCGCCAGGTCGATTTCTCCTGGCTCGCAGACCACCCCTGGATCGCGGTGATCGCCGGCTGGCTCGTGGTCCTGGTCGAGGCCGGCTACGCGTTCTTGATCTGGCCGCGGCGCAGCCGCCGGTTCTGGGTGGCGGCCACGCTGGCGCTCCACCTCGGCATCGCCGTCTTCATGGGGCTCGTGGTGTTCGGCGCCCTCATGGCGGTGCTCACGGTCGCGGCCTTCGGGGTGAGCGCGGACCGCGCAGCCCCGGCGACGTGCCCGCGCGAGCATCCCGCGCTGGAGCGCGCGTGTGCTCATCCGAACGCGGGGTGAACGCGATCGTCACCGGCTCAGGTCGATCGCGTACACCGACAGCATCTTCCCGCTGCCGTCGTCCTGCTCCACGAGCGAGATGTTGTCTAGCCCGGCGGCCTCCGCCTTCGGCAGCGCGTTCTGGGCCGAGGTGAAGGTCACGAGGCCCATGGTCGAGACCCTGGCGAAGCGCCAGCTGCGGTCCGATCCGTGCGTGGCGCGCGTGAGATCCTCGATCTCCTTGATGTAGGCGATGAGCACGTCGCGGTTCGTGTCCGGCGCGGCGTAGATCGTCTTCGAGCCGTCGAGGCCGGGGAACCCGCCGCCGCCGCTCGCGCGGTAGTTGTTCGTCGCCACGATGAACTCCGCGGCCGGATCCATCGGCTCCCCGTTCCACGTCAGGTTCTTGATGCGGCCGCTGGCCTTCATCCCCGCCGGCGGGAGCGGCTGCGTGACGTCGATCTCGTACGAGATCCGCTCGTCCGTGAACATATCGAAGTTGTACCCGGGCATCGAGGTGTTGATGAGCGGCTGCGGGGCCGTCTCGCTCGGGTCGATCTGGTTGAAGCGCGTCGCCGCCCGCTCCAGCCAGTCGAGGATGTCCGCGCCGGTCACCTTCACCGCCTGGATCGTGTTCGCGTAGAGGTAGAGATCGGCCGCGTTGTTGATCGCGATGCCCCCCGCCGGCACATCGGTGTAATCGTTGCCTCCCTGGAAGCCGGACTTGAACGGCGCGCTCACCGACAGCACCGGGAGCGACGCGAGCTCCGGCAGGTTCTCCTTGATGTAACGCGCGACGTAGTCCGCCTGAGCCTGGTTGACGATCTGGATGGCGCTGACATCCCCCACGTCGGCGAACATCGACGACATCTCGAAATCGGTGGTCCCGATGGGCGTCTGGACATAGGCGACCGTCGCCTGGTGCTCGGCCTCCAGGAGCGACGCGATGGCGGGGTCGGCCTCGACGACGATCTTCGTCGCGTCCGGCTGCGCGTCGCAGCGGGTCGCGAACGCGCAGGGCGCCCCCGTGCGCCAGCGCTCCATCGCGTCGCACGCGGCGGGGAGCCCGCCCTGGCAGGTCGTGGAGATCGGCCGAGCCTCGACGACCGTCTTCGCCGTGTCGACCGTCCAGCGCGCGCCGTCGTGGGTGAGCCCCATCTTGATGACGCCGAGGTGCTGGCCCCAGAAGCCCGGCATGACCGCGGGAACGCCCGCGACCGTGCCCGCGTCCTTGTCGACCTCCGGCAGGTCGAACTGGGGCACGGTGCTGCTCGCGTTCGGGAAGATCTGGTGCGAGTGGCCCATGAGCATGGCGTCGACGCCGGGCACATGGGCGACGTGCCACGCCTGGTTCTCGAGGGTGGGCGCATAAGGCGCGTCGTCGAGGCCGCCGTGGACGATGGCGACGACGATCTCGGCCCCCCGCGCGCGGAGATCGTCGATCAGCGGGGCCGCGACCTCCTGCACGCCCTTGGCGAAGACCTTGCCGTCGAGCCATTTCTTGTCCCAGCTCATGATCGTCGGCGGCGTGATGTCGATGAAGCCGACGTGGAGCGTGCTCTCGATGGTGCCGCCGTCCGGCGCCGTCGCCGTGATGGTCTTCGCGATGAGCACGGACGGCGGGAAGATCGTCTCGTTCGTCTCGAGGCTGAAGACGTTGGAGTTCACCTGCGGGAAGTCGGGGCCCGCGCAGGCCGCGGAGCCCGCGAGATCGAGCCCCTCGACGTCGAACGGGGTGTGGGTCACCTGCGAGAGGAACGGGAGGCCGTAGTTGAACTCGTGATTGCCGATCCCGGCGACGTCGAACCGCAGGTGGTTCATGGCCTTGTAGATGGCCAGCGTCTCGCCGCACGCGATCGGATCCACCAGCGCCTGGTAGTCGGCGAGCACGGTGCCCTGGATGGTGTCGCCGTTGTCGATCAGGAGGTGGTTCGGGATCTCGGCCCGCGCCTGGTGGATGAGCGTCGCGGTGCGCTCGAAGCCGATGGATGGCTCCGCGACCAGCTTGAAGTAGTCGAAGCTGAGGACGTTGCTGTGGAGATCGGTGGTCTCCAGCAGCGCGAGCTCGGCCGTGGACCCGCTCGGGGTCTCGGGTGCTCCCCCCGCGCCGCCCGAACCCGAGGCGCTGGTCGCGGGCGCTCCCCCCGCGCCGCCCGAACCCGAGGCGCTGGTCGCGGGCGCTCCCCCCGCGCCGCCCGAACCCGAGGCGCTGGAGGAGGGCGCGCTCGGGCCGCCCTCGTCATCCCCGCACGCGGAGGCGAAGAGCGCGCTCATGGCCAGGATCACCGAGGAAATCGCCGCATGCCGTCCGAATCGACCTTTCATCGTGAGCTCCTCGTCGAGCGCTGCTGCGGCGGATGCCTCTTCGCGCGGTTACAGTTCCATTGGATGTGTGTAGCAATGTTGTCGCATCGCTGCGCGCTCGGATCAAGGGCTCGATGCGCCCCACGGGTCCCACCAGCGAGCTCGCCTGGACCGGCTCGGCGCGCCCGTGATACCACCTCTGGGATGACCCCGGCGCCGCACCCCCGCTCGGTCCTTGCGGTATGGGACGGAATCGCGGGCGTGGGTGCGGCCGAGATCGCAGCATGAGCGAACATCAGGTCTTGAAGACGCACCCGGAAACCCTCGTCACCGTTCCATCGCTCGTCGCGGAGCTCACGGCCCTCGGCGTTCGGCCCGGCATGACCTTGCTGGTCCACTCGTCGCTGAGCAAGCTCGGCTGGGTCTGCGGCGGGCCGGTCGCGGTGATCCTGGCCCTGGAAGAGGCCTTGACGCCGGAGGGCACGCTGGTGATGCCGACGCAGTCGGCAGGCCTGTCCGATCCGGCGCTCTGGCAGGATCCGCCCGTGCCCGAGGCGTGGTGGGAGACGATCCGGGAGACCATGCCGGCCTACGATCCGGATCTGACGCCGACGCGGCAGATGGGCGCCATCCCCGAGGCGTTCCGCAAGCAGCGCGGCGTCCGGCGGAGCGCCCACCCGCTCGCGTCGTTCGCCGCCTGGGGCCGGCACGCCGAGGCGGTCACGGCGAACCACGGCCTCTCGTACGACCTCGGCGAGGGCTCGCCGCTGGCCCGCATTTACGATCTCGACGGCTGGGTGCTGCTGCTCGGCGTCGGCCACGGCAACAACACCTCGATCCACCTCGCCGAGTACCGCACCGACTTCCCGGGCAAACGGATCGAGGTGCGCCACGCGCCCATCCTCGTCGACGGAGCGCGAAGGCGGGTCAGCTTCGACGACGTCGCGACCGACAGCGGCGATTTCGACCGCCTCGGCGCCGATTTCGACCGGGATACCGGCCTCGTGCGCCGCGGCCGCGCGGGCGCCGCCACCGCCCTGCTGATGCCGCAGCGGCCGCTCGTGGATTACGCGGTCGGGTGGCTGCCGCGGAATCGCGGGTAGGCGAGCTCATGCATGGGCCAGCGCGCTGCGCGGCCCTGGTGATGAGGCCGCTGGCGCTGGACGGGGTGGTACGCTATGGCCGGAGCGATGGGCGAGCAGCGGGAGCAGGCGTCGGGGGTGGAGGGGAGCGCCGCGCGCGGACCAGCGGGAGAGCAGGGAGCGTCGGCGTTCCGCGATTACCGCGCCGAGGTGCGGCCGAGCGTGAAGGAGCTTTACCGGCTGAACCACGAGGGGCAGACCCTCGCCTTCGTGCAGGAAAAACAGCGGCAGTACCTCGGCCTGGACCGGCGCCGGATGGGCATGTGGGAAGCGCTCGAGCTGCTCGATCGGCTGGTCGACGACAGCGATCCGGACACGGAGCTGTCGCAGATCGCGCATGCGCTCCAGTCCGCGGAGGCGGCGCGGCGAGACGGGCAGCCGCGGTGGTTCGTGCTGACCGCGCTGATCCACGACGCGGGGAAGATCCTGTGCACGTGGGGCGAGCCTCAGTGGGCCGTGGTGGGCGACACCTTCCCGGTGGGCTGCGCGTACTCGGACCGGGTCGTCTTCCCCGAGCTGTTCGCGCGGAACCCGGACATGGCGAGCCCGGCGTACCAGACGCCGTGCGGGATTTACGAGGCGGGCGCGGGGCTCTCCCGGGTGCACATGTCGTGGGGGCACGACGAGTATCTGTATCATGTGGTGAAGGACCACCTGCCGCTCGAGGCGCTCTATATGATCCGCTATCACTCGTTCTACGCGGCGCACCGCGAGGGCGCGTACGGGCACCTGATGAACGAGCAAGATCGGCGGATGATGGCGTGGGTGCGGCGGTTCAACCCGTACGATCTCTACTCGAAGGCCGACGCCCCGCCGGACGTGGAGCGGCTGAAGCCCTTCTACAAGGACCTGATCGCAGAGTTCTTGCCGGCCGAGCTCCGCTGGTAAGGGGGCGGTCGAGGTCCCCCCGCCGCGCCCCCAACCTGGGTCGGATCGCGCGCGGCTCCGACCTGGGCCGCGCCCTTCAGCCGGGTCAGACAGGCCGTGTCGACCTGGGTCGCGTCGCCGCCAGGGCGCCCGACCTCCGACGCGGCGCGCGGGGCCCGAAGAGGTAGGCGAGCGCCAGGGTCGTGGCCTCGGCCTCGAGCTGCGCCGTGCCGATCAGATGAGGTTCCTCGATGATCACGCGGTGCCCGAGCGCCTCGAGAGCGGTCTCCACCACGAACGCAGCGATCCGCACGTCGGGCACCGCGAGGCGCGCGCGGTGGGGCGCCAGGTGGCGTTCGAGCAACACCGCGAGCCTGCGGCTCGTCTCCGCCGCCTCGGCGAGCCGGCCGACGCGCGGCACCTGCTCGATCAGGATCTTGTGCAGCGCCGGTGAGATCCGCTGTGCATCGAGGCCGGCGCGCACGAAGGCGCGCACGGCCGCCTCCGGGTCCGCCGGATCCGCGTCGGCCAGCGCGCCCTCGACGCGCGCCACGATCGCGGCGGCGTACCGCTCGACGAGCGTCGCGACCAGCGCCTCCTTGTTCGGGAAATACTGATAGAGCGACCCGACGCTGACGCCGGCGCGCGCCGCCACCGCGATCGTCGTCGTCCCGTCGTACCCACGGGCGAGCAGAACGCGAATCGTCGCCTCGACGATCGCGTCGACGGTCGCCCGCGACCGCGTCTGACGCGGTGTCTTACGCGGGTTTGTCTCGTGTGTGCCCATCGCAGCGCGCGCCTCCATCAACGCGAATAGCGAACACGAATCAACATTCGTAGACTGACTCAACCCCACGCAGGAGGCAACGTTCATCATGAAGACCACGACTCTAGAGACCCACGGCCCCGCCGCGCCGGTCACCGGCGCTCACGCCGGCGGCGGCGCGCCGAAGCGCGGCGTGATCGCCTTCGAGTTCGCCGGCGCCATCGACCCTCTGACGCATCCAGGCGCGCCGCGCATCCTCGGGTCGTACGCGGCCAGCGGCCCCTGCATGGTCGGTGTCGTGACGAAGGCGGCGGGCAGCACCGACGGCTCCTGGGAGCGGCACGACGGCGGCGACGAGCTCCTCGTGATCCTCCGCGGGCGCGCGACGTTCACGGTCAACCTGCCTGACGGCACGACGGAGGTGACCGAGGTCGGTCCGGGTCAAGCGCTGCTGATCCCGCGCGGCGCGGCGCACTCGGGGCACATCGCCGACGATGTGTGCGTGCTCTTCGTGACGCCGAGCGACGGCAACGCCGTCTGGAGCGACGTGGAGGCAGGCGCCCGCCGACGTTGAGCGATTCGCTGGCCGGCACATCGGATGGCAGGCGCCGCCACGGCTACGGGCGGGACGGGAGCCACGGCGCCGAGCTCTTCGCCCACGGCGACGCCGTGGGGAATCGATCGTCGCTCCTCCGCCCCGCCCCACCGTCGTGTCCGGGGCCGCTCACCTCGGGCAGTCGAGGTCGATCACCGGGAGATCGTAGTTCACCACGGTCTGCTCGGGGTCGATGAGGAACTCGGCGTCGCGCGGGAGGTGGCGCGTCTTGCGGATGTCGTCGCCGGCATAGGCGCGGATGTCGTCGCGCGACCTCCAGTAGCTGATCACCATGAAGTGCGTCTCCGCGCCCACGGTCTCGCGCATCAGCTGATAGCCGAGGTTCCCCGGGATGGTGCGGAACTTGGGGAGCGCGCTCGAGATATAGGCCGTATATCCTTCGGCCTTGTCGCTCGGCGTGCGGCCGTGCCACACGCGGGCGACGCGCGCCGCGCACGGCGCCGGCGTGGCGGCGGGCGGCGCGGGGCCTGCGGGCGGCGCGGGGCCTGCGGGCGGCGCCGCGGGGGCTGCGGCGGGCTGCGCCGGGGCGGCCGCTACGGCGGGATCCGGGGAGGCTGGCGGCGTCTGCTCCATGGTGGACGCGCAGCCGAGCACGGCGCATGCGGCGAGCAGCGCGGCCAGCGCGAGAGGGGCGCGGCCCGAGGCGTATTGCGGTCGAGCGGGGGCGGTCATGGGGCCGAGTATGCACGAGACCGTCGCGACCGGGCGATCTCCGATGGGCACGCAGCGCCCGGGGTGGTGGCCGTGTTCTGGAAGGAGGGCTATCCCGCTACCCCTCCCCGTCGGCCGCGACCGCCGTCCGCCGCAGCGCCGCGAGCCGCGACGGCCGCGCCAGGAGCCCCCCGACCATCTGGTCCGCGACCAGCTCCGCGATCTGCTCCGGCCGGTACCCGAGCGCGGCAGGGTCGCCGGCGACGAGCGGGTGGATGCGCCCGGCCCCCCCGGGGCGGTACCAGTTCTGCACGCTCTCGTCCTGCGCCAGCACCGTCAGCGCGCACAGGTAGGCGTCCACCTCGCGGAACGTCCCCTCCCCCACCCCGCGCCCGATCATCGCCGCCACGGCGTCGGTCAGCGCGCGCCGCTCGGCCCAGTAGGTCGCGAACGCCTCCGGATCCCGCTCGCTGAAGCGGTGGATCTCCGTGATCTCCAGCGGGAAGCCGCACACCGTCTCCACGTCGAACCGCACGAAGCGCCAGAGCTGCACGTCGGCGGCGCCGCCGCTCGCCTCGAGCCTGCGCGCGTACGAGAGCGGCAGGCGGTTCACCTGCTGCAAGATCTCCGCGACGATCAGCTCCTTGCGCCGGAACCAGTAGTACAGCGACGACTGCCGGAGCCCCGCCGCCTGCGCGATCTCGAGCATCGACACGTCGACGACCCCGCGTTCGGCGAAGAGCCGGCCCGCCACCTCCAGGATCTGCTCGCGCGGCGCGAGCTCGCTGCGCTGCGGCGCCTTGCGCGGCCGGCCCATGCGGCGCGGGCTCCCTTCGGCCTTCTGACTGCCTTCGGCGCTCTGCCTTCCTTCGGCGCTCTGAGCAGGGGGAATCTCCGTCTTCATCGTCTCCCGGGGTGGCCGTCGCGCTGATCTATCCGCGCTCGCGTCCCTGCGCCAGCCGCTCTCCCGCCGCGCACCCAGGTTGGGACCGCGCACCCAGGTTGAGGCCGCGCGCACCCAGGTTGGGGCCGCGCACCCAGGTTGAGGCCGCGCACCCAGGTTGGGGCCGCGAGGTCCCCCCGCGCCGCCACCGGGAAAAATCGCCCGCACCCTGCATTTTACCCCCGCGAAACAGGCCGGAAACCCCGCCCCCGGATAGTCGACCCGTAGTTTCGATTCTCTATCGAAAGTGAGGCGGGCGATGTCTGAAACGGCCACAACGTATGCCGCGCGCGCGCACGCGCGCGCCCAGGAAGGCAGCGTCGTCGAGACGCAACCCACCGTGCCGAGCACGTCGATCGGCGACCCGCCCCCGGGCGTGGAAGCGCGCGACGTCCTCTGGGACGAGACCCTCGGCGCCGGCGGCTACGCGGCGCGCACGCTCCCCGTCGGCAGCCGGCTCCGGATCGTCGACGTCGAGGGCGACACCTGCGTCGCCCTCATGCTCCACCGCGCGGACCGCCCCATCGAGCGGCTCTGCCTCGCCGACACCGTAAAGCTCCAGTGGCAGGCCTATCCAGGCCCCGGCTACCTGCTCCTCTCCGACATGGGGCGCGCCCTCGCCTCCCTCCTCGAGGACACCGCCGGCCGCCACGACACCTTCTGCGGCACCTCGCTCCCGGGCGAGATCGCCTCCCGCTACGGCAGCGACGCCCACGGCGGCGCCCTCCGCTCCGGCCGCGAGCGGCTCCTCCTCGCCCTCGCCAAGCACGGCCTCGCCGAGCGCGACCTCCCCACGCCCATCAACCTCTTCAAGGGCGTCCGCATCGAGGCCGACGGCGCCATCACCCTCCTCCCCGACGCGTCCCGGCCGGGCGCCCACGTGCTCCTCCGCGCCGAGCAGGACGTCCTCGTCAGCGTCGCCGCCGTGCCGCACCGCCTCGACCCGCGCCCGGCCTACCGCGCCGGCAAGGTCCGCCTCACCGCCTGGCGCGGCCGCCCCGCCCCGGACGACGACCCCGTGCGCAACGCCACCCCCGAGGCGCGCCGCGCCTTCGAGAACACCGCCGAGGAGCTCGCGGTCGCCCTCCGGGCAGGAGGCGCGCGATGAGCCCCGCCGCCCCCGGAAAGCCGGTCGCCGCCCTGCGCGACCCCGCCCTCGCCGGCCTGCCCGGCGCCCTCCTCTCCGACGAGATCGTCCCGGCCCGCGCGCCGTGGGCGAAGATCGTCCGCGCCGGCGAGATCCTCCGCGTCATCGACCTCGAGGGCAACCAGGCCGTCGACTTCCTCGCCTACGTCCTCGCCGACACCGCCGAGCGCTACAGCGCCGCCGACACCATCGTCGCCCAGCGCAACATCTTCCTCACCACCGGCGCGAAGCTCCGCTCGAACCGCGGCCGCGTGATGATGACCATCACCGACGACAGCTGCGGCCGGCACGACACCTCCGGCGGCGCCTGCTCGTGCGAGTCGAACACCGTCCGCTACGGCCACCACACGAAGCACCAGCACGCCTGCGTCGAGAACTTCCTCATGGCCGCCGCGCCGTACGGCCTCGGCAAGCGCGACCTCGTCGGCAACGTCAACTGGTTCATGAACGTGCCCGTCGAGGCCGACGGCACCCTCGGCATCGTCGACGGCCTGTCCGCGCCCGGCAAGCACGTCGACCTCCGCGCCGAGCTCGACCTGCTGCTCCTCGTCTCGAACTGCCCGCAGATCAACAACCCCTGCAACGGCTTCAACCCGACCCCGATCCGCATGGCGGTGGTGCGGCCATGAGCGCCCCCCCGCCCTTCCGCCGCGTCCTCGTCGGCAACCGCGGCGAGATCGCGTGCCGCATCCTCCGCACCCTCCGGCGCCTCGGGATCGCGTCGGTCGCCGTCTTCTCCGACGCCGACCGCGCCGCGCTCCACGTACGCCTCGCCGACCACGCCGTCCGCCTCGGCGGCCAGACGCCCGCCGAGAGCTACCTGCGCATCGACGCCGTCGTCGACGCCGCCCGCCGCGCGGGCGCCGACGCGATCCACCCGGGCTACGGATTCCTCAGCGAATCCGAGGACTTCGCCCGCGCGGTGGAGAAGGCGGGCATCGTCTTCATCGGGCCGACGCCCGCCCAGATGGAGGCGTTCGGGAGCAAGCACCGGGCGCGGGAGCTCGCGATCGAGGCGGGCGTGCCGCTCTTGCCGGGCACCGGCGTGCTCCGGGACGCGGACCACGCCGCCGCCGAGGCCGCGGCCATCGGCTACCCCGTGCTGCTCAAGGCGAGCGCGGGCGGCGGCGGCATCGGGATGGCCCGGTGCGACGCGCCGGCGGAGCTCCCCGCCGCGTTCGAGCGGGTCCAGCGCCTCGCCCGCGCCAACTTCGGCTCGGGCGACGTGTTCCTCGAGCGCTTCCTGACGGCGCCCCGGCACGTGGAGGTCCAGATCGCCGGCGACGGCCGCGGCAACGTCCTCGTCCTCGGCGACCGCGACTGCTCGGTGCAGCGCCGCAACCAGAAGGTCCTCGAGGAGGCGCCCGCGCCCGACCTGCCGCCCCGGCTGCGCTCGGCGCTCGCGGAGTCGGCCCGCGCGCTCGCCGCGAAGGTCGCCTACCGGAACGTGGGCACCGTCGAGTTCCTCGTCGATCCCGCCCGCGCGGAGCACTACTTCCTCGAGGTCAACACGCGTCTCCAGGTCGAGCACGGCGTGACCGAGCTCTGCACCGGCATCGATCTCGTGGCGTGGATGCTGCGCATCGCCGCCGGCGACACGGCGTTCTTCGAGGGCGGCGATCCGCCGCTCTCCGGCCACGCGATCGAGGCGCGGCTCTACGCCGAGGACCCGGCGCGGGGGTTCTTGCCGAGCGCGGGGCTGCTCACCGAGGTGAGCTACCCCGAGGGCGCCGGCGTGCGGGTCGACGGGTGGGTCGAGACGGGCACCGAGGTCTCTGCGCTCTACGATCCGCTCCTGGCCAAGCTGCTCGTGCGCGGCGCGGACCGGGCCGCGGCGGTCGCGGCGCTGCGCGCCGCCGTCGGGGAGACCCGGCTCGGCGGGATCGAGACGAACCGCGAGTGGGTCGCGGCCGCGCTCGATCACCCCGACTTCCGCGGGGTCCGGCACCACACCGGCACGTTCGCGTCGTTGCCGTTCCGCCCCGAGGCGGTCGAGGTGACCGCGGCGCCGGGCGCGGTGACCGTGCAGGACTGGCCCGGGCGGCTCGGCCTGTGGTCGGTCGGCGTGCCGCCGAGCGGGCCGATGGACGACCTGTCGTTCCGCCTCGGCAACCGCGTCGTGGGCAACCCGGCCGGCGCCGCGGGGCTCGAGTGCGAGGTGCACGGGCCCACGCTGGTGTTCCACCGGCGCGCGGTCCTGTGCGTCGCGGGCGCCGCGATGCGCGTGCTCGTCGACGGGGCCGAGGTGGCGCCGTGGACGCCGGTCGAGGTCGCGCCGGGCGCCACCGTGGCGTGCGGGCCGGTGCGGGGGCCGGGCGCGCGCGCCTACCTGCTCATCCGCGGCGGCATCGACGTGCCGGCGCACCTCGGCAGCCGCGCCACGTTCACGCTCGGCGGCTTCGGCGGCCACGCGGGCAGGCCGCTCCGCCCGGGCGACGTGCTGCGCCTCGGCGAGGAGGTCGACCCGGCGCTCGCCCCCGGCGCGCTGCCGGCCGAGGCCCGGCCGGAGATCGGCAGGTCCTGGGAGCTCGCCGTGCTCGACGGGCCGCACGGGGCGCCGGACTTCCTCACGGACGAGGGGATCGAGCAGCTCTACGCGGCCGAGTGGGAGGTGCACTACCACTCGGCCCGCACCGGCGTCCGCCTCGTCGGGCCCGCGCCGGCGTGGGCGCGCACCGACGGCGGCGAGGCGGGGCTGCACCCCTCGAACCTGCACGACAACGCGTACGCGATCGGCGCGGTCGACCTCACCGGCGACATGCCCGTCATCCTCGGCCCCGACGGCCCGAGCCTGGGCGGGTTCGTGTGTCCGCTCGCCGTCGCCGCGGCCGAGCGGTGGAAGCTCGGCCAGCTGAGCGCCGGGGACAAGGTGCGGTTCCGGTCGATCCTGCCCGCGGAGGCCGACGCGCTGGCGCGGCGGAGCGACGAGCTCGTGACGCGTCGCGGGCTCGCGGCGAACGGCGCCGCGGCGCGCGCGACGAACGGCGCGGCCGCCGCGGGATCGAGCGGCGCACGGCGCAGGCGCGGCGAGCCGGTGCTCGGCCGCGTGCCGGCGCGCGACGGCCGGCCCGCGGTCGTCTTCCGCCAGAGCGGCGACCGCTACGTGCTCGTCGAGTTCGGGCCGCCGGTGCTCGACATCGACCTGCGCGTGCGCGCGCACCTGCTCATGACGCGGCTCGAGGAGATGCGCGTGCCCGGCGTGGTCGACCTGACGCCCGGGATCCGCTCGCTCCAGGTGCACGTCGACGGCGCGCGGCTCACCGTGGCCAAGGCCCTCGACCTGCTCCGCGAGGCCGAGGCCGACCTGCCCGCCCCGGAGGAGGTCCGGATCCCGAGCCGCGTCGTCCACATGCCGCTCAGCTGGGACGACCCGGCGACGCGCGAGGCGATCGAGCGCTACATGCGCACGGTCCGCGACGACGCGCCGTGGTGCCCGAGCAACCTGGAGTTCATCCGCCGGGTCAACGGGCTGCCGGACATCGCGGCGGTCCAGGAGCTCTTCCTCGCGGCGAGCTACCTCGTGCTCGGCCTCGGCGACGTGTACCTCGGCGCGCCGGTCGCGACGCCGATCGACCCGCGGCACCGGATGGTCACGACCAAGTACAACCCGGCGCGCACGTGGACGCCCGAGAACGCGGTCGGCATCGGCGGCGCGTACCTGTGCATCTACGGCATGGAGGGGCCGGGCGGGTACCAGTTCCTCGGCCGCACGGTGCCGGTCTGGAGCCGCCACCGGCCGTTCCGGCAGACGACGCGCGAGCGGCCGTGGCTCCTGCGGTTCTTCGACCAGCTCCGCTTCCACCTCGTGTCGCCGGAGGAGCTGCTCGAGCTCCGCGCCGACATGGTGGCCGGGCGCGGCGAGGTGCGCATCGAGGAGGCGACGTTCGACCTGGGCGAGCACCACCGCTTCCTCGACGACAACGCCGACAGCATCCGCGCGGCCCGGGCGCGGCAGCGGGCGGCGTTCGACGCCGAGCGCGGCCGCTGGGAGGCGGACGGCGAGTTCGACCGCGTGCGCCGCGCGGGTGCCCGGCTCGAGGGCGCCTCGTCGGCCGACGAGGACGCGCTGCCGGCCGGGATGCTGCCGGTGACGGCGCCGCTCACCGCGTGCGTGTGGAAGGTGGACGTGGCGCCGGGGCAGCGCGTCGAGGCGGGCCAGCGCGTGGCCGTGCTCGAGGCGATGAAGATGGAGTTCGCCGTGGTGGCCGACGTGGCCGGCGCGGTCGACTGGATCGGCTGCCGCCCGGGCCAGATGGTCAGCGCGGGCCAGCCGCTCGTGGGGGTGTCGGCCCATGCGTGATCCGATCTCGACAGGGACGCCGGACCACCGCGGCGCGGCCGGCGCGGGCACCGCCGCGCAAGGCGCGCTCGGCGCGGGCTCGGCAGCATACGGCGCCCTCGGCGCGGGCAACCCGGCGCAAGGCAGCAGCGACGCCGACGACCTCGCGCGCCTGGGCTACCGCCAGGAGCTGCGGCGCGACCTGGGGAGCCTGTCGGCCTTCGCGGCGGGCTTCTCCTACGTCTCGATCCTCACGACCGTCTTCCAGCTCTTCGTGATCGGCTACGCCTTCGGCGGGACGCGGTTCTTCTGGACGTGGCCGGTGGTCTTCCTCGGCCAGCTCGCGGTCGCGCTCAACCTCGCCGAGGTGGGCTCGCATTACCCGGTGGCCGGCTCGGTCTACCAGTGGGGGCGCCGCGTGTCGCCCGGCGCTCCGGGGTGGCTCGCGGGCTGGCTGAAGCTCGTCGGCGACGTCGTGAGCGTCGCCGCGGCGGCCATCGCGCTGCAGGCGATCTTGCCGAGCGTCTGGGGCGGGTTCCAGCTCCTCGGCGGCGATCCGTCGCTCACGTCGCGCGACGGCGCGGCGAACGCCGTGCTGCTCGGCGCGGGGCTCGTCGCGCTGACGACGGCGATCAACATGGCCGGGGTGCGGGCGATGGCCTGGGTCAACGACGTCGGCGTGATGGCGGAGCTCGGCGGCGTCGTGCTGCTGATCGGGGCGCTGTTCCTGCACGCGGTGCGGGGTCCGGCGGTGGTGCTCGAGCCGATCTACGGGCCGTCGCCGCCGCTCGGCACGGGGGCGGCGGGCCTGCTCGCGGCAGCGCTCATGCCGGCGTACGTGCTCTACGGCTTCGATTCGGCCGGATCGCTGGCCGAGGAGACGCAGAGCCCGCGGCGGATCATCCCGCGGGCGATCCTGAAAGCCGTCGTGGCCTCCGGGGTGGGCGGCGCACTGCTCCTGCTCGCGGCGCTGATGGCGGCGCCGAGCCTGACCGACGGCCGCCTCGCGACCGAGGGCCTGGCCTACGTGGTCGTCAGCGCCCTCGGCCCGACGCTGGGCAAGGTGTTCCTTGTCGACGTGGCGCTGGCGGTATGCGTCTGCACGCTGGCCATCCAGACCGGCGCCTCCCGCCTCGCGTTCTCGATGGCGCGGGACGGGGCGCTGCCGTGCGCGCCGGCGCTCGCGCGCGTGTCGTCGCGCACGAAGACGCCCGTCGCTCCGGCGATCGCGGTCGGCGCGCTCGCGTGCGGCATGCTCGTCGTGAACTATGGCGAGGCGCAGCTGTTCGTGCTCATCACGGAGACGGCCGTGCTGCTCGTGAACCTCTCGTACCTGCTCGTGACGGCGGGGATGCTCCTCCGCCGGCTGCGCGGGTGGCCGGGCAGCTCCGGGGCCCCGTCGGGGGTGTTCTCCCTCGGGCGCGCCGGGCTGGCGCTGAACGTCGCGGCCGTCGCGTGGGGGGTCGCGCTCATCGCGAACATCGCGTGGCCGCGGCGGGACGGCGAGTCGACGTGGATGGAGTACTTCCCGGTGATCGGGGTCGCCGGCACGATCGCGGTGGGGCTCGCGGTGTTCGCGGCGACGCAGAGGCCGAGCGGAGAGCGGGTCGCCGTCAGCCCGCCGCGGGAGAGCTCGGCGTCGCTGATCTCCTGAGGCGGGCTGTTCCGGCGGCGAGGTCGCGCGGTCCTGGACGGGCGCCCGCCGGGGAGCCGAGGCAGGAGGCTCGCCGAGGGGTTGAGGCCACGAACAAGTTAGTCAGTCTTACTAAGTTCGGCCGTACGTCTCGTACGACGCACGGGTGGCGGGAGCAGGTGCTGCGGGCTTGAGGGCCCCTCTCCCGAAGCACAGGGCGCAAGAACGCGGCGCTCGCTCGCGGGCCCGGCGAACCCCGGGCTCCGCGCCCGCCTGGAGGCTGCGATGCGGATCCACCTTCTTCAACAGCGACCCGCGTAACTTTCCCACGGGCCCAGCGCTCCGCCGCTGAAGCGCGGCGGCCCTATCGAAGCCAGCTCCGCAGCCGTCGGCTCCCCTCAGAACGACGTTCGCTCCACGCGCGCGCCGAGATGGCGCAGGTGCTCGAACGCTGCGGGCGTCGCGCGGAGCATCGCCCGCGGCGCAGCGGCGAGCGCCGCGCGCCCCGCCGCGGCAAGCAGCTCCGGATGGCCCGCCGCGATCCGCGTCTCCGCCGGCTCGCCGGCCACGGCGTGCCTGGCCCAGAGGACGATCTCCTCCCCCTGCCAGAAGCTGCGGACGCGATCGGAGGCACGCGCGCACCGCTCGAGCCCGAGCGCCACGCCCACCGCCTCGCCCATGTCTGCGTCGATCCGCGCCTCCCTCAACCGCAACCCGAGGAAGGTGCGGCGCGCCGCGAGCCCCTCGAGGAACGTGAGCGCCCCCGCCGCGACCGGATGCACGGCGTCGATCTCCCACACATGCCCGACCACCAGACCGTCCTCGCCCACGTACAGGCGCGTATCAACCATGTCGCCGACCGGCACGAGCTGCCTCCACTTCCAGCTCACCCGCGGCCACGCGTCGTGCACGACGAGACCTCCGCGCTGCGACGGAGCGCTCTTCCCTGAAATCCCGCTCTCCTCGTACTGCAGCAGCATGTCCAGGGTGCCGAAGCGGTGACCGAAGCCACCCGGCTCACACAGAAGCCCCCCGAGCAACCCTTCGAACTCGAGCGCACCTGGGAACGCGGGTACTCCGTAGCGCGCGAGCGCCTCGGCGAGCGCGCCTGCCGAGCAGGTCCGACGCGGGTCGCGCACATAACGACCCGCATCGAGGTACTCGCGCGCTTCCGGTGAGACGCGGGCCGCCAGCGCCTCCGACGCGTGCATCCGCCGCGCGAGGGTGACGTCCGTCGCCGAAAAGCTCCCGCGCTCGACGGCGATCCCGCGCTCGTCCCGCACCTCCTGCACGAGCGCTCCCGCCCGGAGCACGACCGTGCCGCTGCATGCGTCCGTGGGCGCCGCATACTGCCGGCTCACCACCAGCGGCGCCTCAGCCGTGGCCTCTCCCGATGCTGCAGACGCCTCCGCTGCAGGGAGCTCCGTGATGATGGCATGACCAGAGGGCGCGATGCGGACGGGGAGGTCCAGCTCGCCCAGCGCGTCGAGCAGCTCCGCCACGGCTCCGAAGCCCCTGACGACGATCGTCGTCGCCGGAGCGGAAGGCCAGTCTGCCGTGCCGTCGAGCACGCAGAAGCGACCGTCCGCCCAGGCGCCGGCCAGCACGTCCGACGCAGGGTCGAACCGCTGGATCGAGAGCACCCTGCCAAGCGCGGCGCCATGGCGGCCTGGGATCTCGATCGACCAGGGCGCGACGCGCTCGCCCTCGCGGGCGACACGGCGCTCCAGGTACACGAAGGGAGAACCCGCAACACAGCGCCAGAGCGCGCCGCGGCGCTCGAAGAGCCGTCCGTGGGCGTCCAGGTAAAGCCTCGCCCGAGAGCTCGCCGACGCGCCGACGAGCACGTAAGGTCCCCCGGCGCGCCGCTCGACGAGCCACTCCGGCTGCGCTTGGAAGAGCCCCACGCTGCCAAAGCGCAGATCGTCGACCTCGAGGAGCCCGCCCTGGCCAGGCGCGAGGTGCTCTTGCGTGACGAGCTGGGCGAGCGTCTCCTCCCAGCGCACGTGCTCGTGGAACGCGGGGGCTCCACGCTTCAGCATCCAGGACGTGAGCCGGCGGCGCGTCCAGCCCGCATCGCCGCGGGCGCGGGCGCGAAGGAAGGCGCGAGCGGAATCGGAGAGCTCCATCACGTACCCGGTAGACGCTGCCAGCCGTTCTGGTCGTCGTGCTGCCACACGCCGAGGTTCTGTTCGGGGAACGGCTGCGCCGCAGGATAGCTCTGCCCGCCCTGAGGCAGCCGCCCCTCACCGGGCCTCACGGGGCGCGTCGGGGGCGCATCTTGCCGGATACCCGCATTCGCGGCGGCATTGTCGAGATACTGCTGGGACGGCCGGCTCGTCCGGACGGCCGGCCGCGGATTGGCGACGCCAGTTTCACGCCCACGCGCGACGACATTTGAGGGTGGTCCCTGCTCGTGACCGGCGAGCGCCCACAGCCGCCCGATCATCTGCGTGCAGTTGGGGCACGCCGCAGCGGGCCCATCCTCGTCACTGCTGGCGATACCGTCGTTGTCGTGGATCTCCGAGAGCGCGTCGGAGAGATTCTGCCGCCACGCCTGATCGTCCGGCGAGGTCGGGTAGCACATACGCCCGGTCCTTCGCTGGAATTCGTACAGCCGCTGGCTCAGCGCGGCCGGCTCAGCGCACGACCCGATCGCAGGCGGACTGTCGCCCAGCGCGGGATCGCGAGCCTGGCTCGGCGGTAGCGCCGCGGCGACGGCCGGATGCAGGGGCGCCCCCCCGCCGCTCGAGGCGGTCGTGGGTTGATTCGGCCTCCGCGTCCCGGAGCTGTTCGTCCGCGTGCTCTGCACCGTGGCACGCATCGCGCCGTCGACATCGATCCACCAGAGCGGAAACGAGTCGACGTACGCGTAGGGTCTCAAGGAACCCTCGATCCCTCGTGGCTCCGGGCTCAGGTACTGCCCGATGTCTGGATCGTAGTACCGGTAACCGTTCCAGAAGAGCCCTGTTTCCTCGTCGTGGTACTGACCCGGATGCCGGAGCGCCGTCTGCGCAACGGATGTTTTCCCCCAGACGGTCCGCTCGATCTCCTGGAGCACCTCGCCGTGCTCGTCGAGGAGCAGCTCTGGGAAACCATTGTTCGGTGCGCACACGTAAAACACCCACGGTCCTTCCCGCCGCCCGGACGCAACCGTCACCACGTCGCGGTGGGCGAGTGGCAAGAGCCCCCCAGGCTCTTGCGCGTAGAAGCGCTCGCGCACCACGCGCTCCACACCCACCACTCGCTCCAGGCGTTCATAGGCGAGCGCGGCTCCGTCCCAACCATAGCGGGTCTGCGACAACGTCACTCCATCGCGCACCACCTGTTTCAGTACACGCCGGGCGAACGCGTCATAAACGAAGTGGACCTCTGACCGATCCGGGAGCGTGACCGATGTGAGCAACCCCCGCCCGTCATACGCGTACGACGTCTTCCCGGCGTCGGTAAGCCGTTCCACCACCCGGCCGCTGCCGTCGTATCGCAGCTCCACGTTGTCGCACCGTAGCAGCCGACCACCCGAGCCGTAAACCCGATGGCGACCATCGTATACGGCACCTCCGCCGTCATAATGATATGACTCCAGAGGACGGCCGTCAGCAATTGTCTCCACCACGCGCCCGAGCGCGTCGTAGCGGTGCTCGCGCGACGCCCCTCGCAGCTCGTCTCGTGTCGCGAGCAGATGACCGCCCGCCGAGTAGGCGTAACCTCGATCGATGGTGCGCCCATCCTCGATCGCTCCCACCCAGTCGGGCTGCCCCTCGCTCACGACCGGCCGCCGACGCGGCGACTGCACCGAGACCCGGCGTACGCGGCCTAGCGCGTCGGTGTCGTGGTGGATGACCCCACCAGCAGGCAACTCGCGCGACTCCTGCCAAAGGGCGTTGTACCGCATCCTCACGGTGGCGTCGCCGTCCAATCGGATTGCGAGCGGACGCCCCATCCTATCATACTCCACGCGCTCGCGGTGCCCCACGGAAGTCGAGCGCGAGACTCGGTCCCCCGCCGAGTTGGTGGTGTTCTCCACCTCGAAACGATGCCCCGCGACGTCGAGCACCTCCTTCGTGATGCACCCGCGTGCGTCGTACGTGTACGAGCAGGCGACATCGCCGCGCGTGGCTTGCAAGAGCCTGCCCAGTGCGTCGTACTCGAACAGCTCACTCGTTCCGTCATCGTACGAACGCTTGCAGACCCGGCCTTCCCCGTCGTAGCTGATCTCGATCGATTCGCCGGCCACCTTAACCTCGGTGATGCGGCCAAGCAGGTCGTGGCAGTACTTGACGCGCCTTCCGTCGAACGTCGTTTCGCCTGTAACCCAGCCGGCCCCGTTTCGCTCGATGCGGTGCTCGTCCCCCCGTTCGTCAATGATGGCGACGAGCCGCTGCTCGCGGTCGTAGCGGTAGCAGACTGTGGATCCATCCGCGCGCCGGACAGCGTGCACCACCCGATAGCCGGCCCAGAGCAGCTCCGTGGCGCGACCATCGCCATCCACGATCCTGGTGAGATTTCCGTCCGCATCATAGGAGAAGCGTTGAGTGACGCCTTGCGGGTGCTCGACGTCGATGAGTAGCCCCCGCCGATCGTACCGGTATCTCGTCTCTGCACCCAGCTCGTCCACGTACCCGAGGAGACGACCACAGAAATCGTAGCGCATGGTGCGCGCCGCCCCGCTAGGCTCGACGACCCGGATGCGGTTCCCCATCTCATCATACTGAAGCCGCGTCACGCCCCCGTCGGCCAGCGTGGCCTCGGCGATCCGGCCATTCTGGGTGTAGCCGTAACGAACGATCGGTCCGGCTCGATCATCGATGCCGACAATGTGACCTCTCGCATCGCGCTCGTATCGAACCCAGTCGCCTAGCGGATCATGCACCTGCCGCAGCGCTCCTTGCTCATCGTATTCGAGCACCGTCAACTCGCCGCTGGGACTCATCGCCTCGATCAGCTTGCCCTCCTCGTCGCGACGCCAGCGGTGCTGCGCGTGGAGCGGATCTTCGTAGGATGTGATCGCACCGGTTGCGTCAAATTGCCGCGTATGGACGCCACCGCCGATGACGGCCTTCGTGCAGTCGCCGCCTACGCCCTCGTAGCGCAGCACCGCCGTCGACGTGATCACGTCGACATAGCCGTCGTCCAGCCGCTCGATCTTGGCGTGAAGGATCCCTTTCGCGCGGGTCCTACCATCTGCGAGATCCTCCGGAACGGACGGATCCAGCGAGGGATCCTGGCCGTCAGGTCTCGCCGCCCAGGTCTCCACGCACCGGCCCGCCGAATCGTACCGGTAATGGATCCGCCGGCCTCCTGCCAGCGTATGGGTGGTGAGCAGGCCATCCTGGTAATCATAATGGGCGTCGAAGCCCTCGCCGTCCGTCGCCCGCACCAGGAGGTCAGCTTCGTAGTCATACCTGCGAAACGCGATCCACTGGTTGATGCTCGCGTCGAGCACTTCGAAGGCGCTCACATGGCCATCGCGGTGCCGGCTCACGCGCACCCGCCGCCCGGCGCTGTCGATGATGCCGGCGAGCGATCCGCCACGGTACTGCAGCGTGATGGCGTTGCCGTCAGGATCGGTGATCCGACGAGGCCGCCACAAACGGGGCGATCCCTCGACGGGCGCGAACAACCACGCGACGCCACGCGCGTCGACGAGCGAGAACCCCCATGGGCGCCGAGAGAGCCGCCCGCACTCCAGCGCGACGCCATTGGCGGGTACATCGAGGACCTTGATCGGCGGCCCCCACGGCGTGTGGAGGAGGATGGAGCGCCGACGCTCCTCGATCTCCCAGCTCAGCGAGTGGCTCCAGCCGCGGCCCAGGCCGATGTCGCGGTCGCACGCCTGGCTGGAGTAGCTGCGCTGAATCACGAGCGGCAGCGGACCGCCCAGCGCCAGATCGACCACAGGGAGGGTATAGACGCGTCCCGTGAGGACATCGACGGGATCGCCCGCACTGACCCCACGGTTGCCGTGCCGGGGGTTCGGGCAGGCGCCGCCCCCGCCGGGACCGGAGCCGCTCGCACCTTTGCCGCCACCTTGTGCCCCGTTACCGCCGTTCTGCCCGTTGGCGCCCTGACCGTTGGCGCCACCACGACCGCCGCGGCCGTTACCGCCGCCTCCGCCGCCTCCACCACCCATGATGAACACGCCGGGGTTCATGCCAGGGATCGCGGGTATGTTCGGAACTGGGGCCGTGCGCGCCATGAGGGCATCCTTTCGCGTTCACCGCAGAGACAGCCAGCCCATGCTACCTGTACGCAGAGCCGTGCGTAAGCTCCGCCCGAGGCACCGCTCCGTGGGCGGGGCGCCCTTGCTGCCCGCCCCGCTCACCGCGACACCGACGGCGAGGCTGGAGCCGGTCTCCCTCCGGCTCCGGAGCGGTGCACGAGCCGTCGCGCCGATCCACGTCTCGACGGGACGCGAACCTCTCGGCGAGCGCGCGGGCACCGCTGCGGCCGTGGATACAGCGCGCGCGGCGGCCAGCGGCGTCGGGCCGCGATCGCTCCCGCGCCACGTATAGCTCCCACGCATGGATGTAAATAATTGAGATCACTAATTTTATCCGCTCCCCCCGCGTCCAGCTCGCTCCCGCCGGCGCGCGCCGTCGGCCGGCTGCCCTGGAGCGCCGTGCGTCTCGGGAAAATTCGGACTGGAACCTCAGGCCTCCGGCGAGGCCGTGCTAGGGTCGGGCTCCGTGGTCACCGACACCGACGCGGCCCCCTCCCGCCCCCCACGAACCACCCCGGAGGCTCGAGCGGCTGGAGGACCGGCCACCCCCGATCTTGATGGAGACAGCGGCATGACGAAGCTCGGCGTCTTCGTGGTCGACGATCACCCGATCGTGCGCGACGGGCTGAAGGCGTTGATCAACGCGCAACCTGACATGACGGTCGTCGGCGAGGCGGCGGACGGGCTCAGCGCCGTCGAGGCCGTCACGGAGCTCGGGCCGGACATCGTCCTGATGGACGTCACCATGCCCAAGCTCGGCGGCGCGCAGGCGACCGAGCGCATCAAGCAGGCGCGCCCGGAGGTCCAGGTGGTGGCCCTGACGGGCTACGAGGACAAGGCCAACGTCCAGCCGCTCCTGAAGGCCGGGGCGTCGGGGTACGTGCTCAAGGGCGCGCGGGGCGCGGAGCTGGTCCGGGCCATCCACGCCGTCGCCGCCGGGGGCGTGTACCTCGACCCGTCGATGACGGCCCACGTCGTGTCGAGCGTGGTCGGCCGCACCTTCGGCGACCACGGCTCGGGCTCGGAGCTGAGCGAGCGCGAGGCCGAGGTGATCCGGCTCATCGCCGAGGGGCACGCCATCAAGGAGATCGCGGCTCGCCTCGACCTGAGCGCGCGCACGGTCGAGACCTACAAGGTCCGGGCGATGGAGAAGCTCGGCCTCACGAGCCGCGCGGACACCGTGCGCTACGCCCTCCAGCAGGGCTGGCTCAAGAGCGAGTAGCGCCCCGGCGGGGGTTCAGGATGGGCGCATCGGCTCCGCGAGCCAGCGGACCAGCGCCTCGCCCTCGAGATCGAGCAAGGTATCCTCGACCTCGCCCGGACCGATCGCGCGGGCTCGCTCGACGATCGAGCGCTCTTCCTCGGCCGTCGGTCGTCGCCCGATCCGCCGCGCGAAGAGACGACCGAGGAGCGCGACGATCGCCTTCTCCTCTCCTCGTTGCTCGGCTCGTCGCTCGGCCTCGATGATCATCTCCCCGATGATCGGCGTGCGCGAGCGAGAAGCAGAACTCGACGTGCAGCACCCGCGGCTCGCCGCCGATCCGAAGGCGCAACGCCTTGTCGAGGCGGCGCTCGATGTTCGTGACCTGGCTGTCGACCCAACCGAGGACCTCGACGGGGCGGCGCTCGGCGACGAACGGGCGCACCAGGTCTTCGGGGTGCCGTCGGGCGAGGTGGCGCAACGTGATGTCGGCATCTCCCATGCGCGGCGCCATGGCAGATCGCGTACCAGGGATTCAGGCGGCTGAATGCGAGGGATTCCGGGGGAGGTGTGCCGTCGGGCGGGTGGCGGCGCCATGGCGGGTGACCGCTTCGCGCCTCGCAGCCAGCGCGCCGAGAAGCCAGGCAGCGAGCGACGGCGCCCCCTCCTCATCCCTGCGCGCTGCGCCCCATTGGGGAAGAGCGCCGGCCGTCGTGGCTCGGAGACCCCGGCACGGGCGGCGGGTCGCCGGGGGACGGCGGCAGGCCCCCCGGGGCGGCGGGAACGGCCCCCGGCTCGGAAGGCGAGCGCCCCGCGGGGAATGCGCAGTGCGAGGCGGGGGATGGCTCGGACGAGCCGGGGATGAGACCGGCGAGGTGAGGGACGAGGTGGAGCGAGGCGGGGGCGAGGTGGAGCGAGGCGGGGGCGAGGTGGAGCGAGGCGGGGGCGACAGCGCAGGAGGCGGGGGCGACAGCGCAGGAGGCGGGGGCGACAGCGCAGGAGGCGGGGAGGCGAGCGCGGAAGGTGAGGCAGTGCGCGAGCGGCAACGCGGCCGGAGAAAACGGAAGGGCTGGGCGAGTCGAGGAGAGGGCGTGATCGACGCTCGGGGGATCTGGTCTCTCCGCCGCTGAAAGGCGGCGACCCCATTGAAGCGGGCTCCGGGAGCTATGGATCCGCTGCGCTACCTGACGCTCCGCCGCTGAAAGGCGGCGGACGCATTGGAGCAATGCAGGTTTTCGCGCTCACCCTGGCGACGATCCCACTCTCCGCCATCCTCTCGAACCCGAGCTCGCGCCGGCGCGCCGCTCGGTCTTTTACTCCTCGGCCGACACCCAGGGTCACGTCCACCCGCTCCGCTTCGCGGCCCGCCCGGCTCGCAGCGCAGCGGCAACTCCGTTGGCACGCCCCTCGAAAACTGGTAGGTTCGGGGCAGCGCCACAGGGGGGTCTCGGCCATGTTCGCGTTCGACCAGAAATCTCGTCGCCAGGCGCCACGTTCCCCTGATTCGAAGTCCGCACCGCAACGTTCGGCGCTGGAGCGGTCGGTGAAATCGCTCACGTTCCAGCCTGCCCCCTCGAGCCGCCCCGAAGCGGGCGCGTCGCCCGCCATGAACGGAACGACGCGGAACTACCTCGATCCGGTCACGCCGCGCCCTTCCAGCCGTGCCCCTCGGTCAAGCATCGGGCGTGCGGCTCCAGAGGCAGATGTCGAAGCCGAATCGTCTCGGCCTGTCGCGCTCGGTCCCCAGTTCGATTTCACCCGCATCGCCGTCATACCGCCGGCGATCCAGCGCCGGGCGACCATCGGCTCTACGGAGACTCCGTACCAGAGAGAAGCGGGCGCTGCCGCCGTCCAGGTGATGCAGCCGGCCGCGCCGGCGCCGGCATCCGTCCAGAGGAGCCCAGTCGCGATCCAGCGCAAGTGCGCGGCGTGCGACGAAGAGGGCGAGAGCACGATCCAGACGAAGCGCGCGCCTGGGGCGGGCGACGACGCGACGCTCGATACGGAGGCCGCCGCTCGCGCGACGAAGCACGGTGGAGAGCCGTTGCCGAGCCTCGTGCGCTCCTTCTTCGAGTCGCGCTTCGGTCACGACTTCAGCCAGGTCCGCGTACACACCGACGGCCGCGCCGCCCACGCGGCGCAGTCGGTGCATGCGGCCGCGTACACGCTCGGGCATCATATCGTCTTCGATCGCGGGCAGTTCGCGCCCGAGACAGCCGCAGGACGGCGGCTCATCGCCCACGAGCTGGCGCACGTCGTCCAGCAGGGCGCCGGGGGTGAGCGTGCGGAAGCGCCCGGCTCGCCTGCCCTGGAGCGGGCAGCGGACAGCGCGGCCCAGCGCGCAGGCCTCGGAGGAGGGGCTGTGGCGGTCGAAGGGAGGGCCCGCATCGGCATCTCGCGGCAGCCGCGCTCGCTGAGCGGCACCGTCGACCCATCGATGTTGTCGGAGGCCGAACTCGAGCGCGAGATCCGAGAAATCCGCAGCTGGCTGATGGCGCACCAGGAGGACAGCGCGGAGCGAGACTTGCTGTTGTCGGTGCTGCCCCAGCTTGAAAGCCGTGTGAGCACGCCGGCGGCGCAGCAACCCGCGCAGAGCGAGCCCCGGCGAGGCACGCCCCGCGCGCAGCCGCCCACCCCGGGCGCCCCTGCCGCGATGGCCGAGGCGGCGCCGCACAGCCTCGGGCGGAGCGTCGACGTCTCCCGGTGGTCCGACGCTGCGATGGAGGAGGAGATCGGACGGCTCCGCGCATGGCTCCCCCAGAACGCCGGCAGCCCGGATTACGACGCCATGCTGCGCACGCTCGCCATCCTCGAGGAGACCGTGCGGAGCCGCGACGTCCCCCAGCCCCCCGCACCCGCTGCGGCACCGCCGCCGCCGGCCGAGGCGGCGCCATCCACCGGGGCGCCCTTCTTCGGCCGGCCCATCGCGCCCGGCGCATTCACGGGGATCCAGCCTTATCACATCCCCCGGACGATACCGCACACGGACCGCGTCGTGCCCAGCACGATCATGCGGCGCGGTCCCTTCATGATCGTTCCTCAGCTCGTGGTCGGCCCGGATGGATCGGAGTCCATCGCTTACTTCATCGCCCATCGCGCCGAACCCGGCCTCATCGGCCCGACCGCATGGAACGAGTGGATCATCGGGCCCGACTCCATCGATAGGTTCATCGCCGACGTCCGGGGCTATGCGGGGGCCGGCGCCGCGATGTACCGCTCCGGTCCTCCATCGGAGACGCAGGCGGCGAGCGAGCGTTGGCTCTGGGGGACAGCCACGTACGGCGAAGCGCTCGGGACAGCGGCGAGCGACCCGATGTGGTGGCTGCAAATCGTCCTCGGGTTCGCCCCGCTGGCTGGAGGAGGAGGAGGAGGAGGATCGCGCGTGGCTGCCGGCGCGGCTCCCGAGCTCTCCGCCGGTACGCGGGCCGTCGCCGGCGAGGTGGCGCCTGGCGCGGTGCGACCTCCCTTCGTCCCTCGGGTGATCCAGGGAGGAGGCAGCCGCGCGCCCGTCGTGGGCACCGGCGCTCGAGCGACCCGCGCTGCGCCGGCGAGCGCCTTCGATCGTGGCGCTGCGCGCCAGCTCGCTCCCGAAGCGGCGTCCGCGCCGAGCCCGCTCCGCGCCGTGCCCGACGTCGAGGCCGTTCCGGCGCCCGCCGCGTCCCCGGCGACGGCCCCCGCCGTGTCCCCGGCGACGGCCCCCGCGGCCGCGCCCGCCGTGGGGCCGCGCATCGCGGGGACCTTGGGCGCGCTCGGCGCCCAGGCAGCGCGCGGACGCCCGGCTTCACCGCCTTTGGCCGTAGCGCCGCCGGCGACGAGCCCTCAGCCGCAACCGGCGCCCGATCCGGCCGAGGAGCGGCGACGTCGCAGGTGTCCTTCGGGGAGCATACCCATCAACTGGCCTCCTCCGGTCTGGGCGACACTCGGGCACGGCGATAGCGGCTCCACCAGCACGACGTACAACCGGCCGACGAGCCGCACCGTGACCAAGGTCCCTTCGCCCGAGCGCAACCGCACCATCATTGGAGAGTATGTCTCGGAGAACTGGTCCGCTCTCCGCCGTTATTACGAGAACGGAACGCAAGGAGCGATTCACCACAAATGGCCGCTTTATCTCGGTGGGCCGGACCGGAAGACGAATTTCGTGTTTCTCCTGTTCAGCGAGCACACGGCGTGGCACAGCCTCCTCACGACGCAGACCACCGGCCCGGTCGGCACGGTATACTGCATCGTCAACTGAGCTGTTCACGAGCAAGAGCGACACGGCCCTGCGCGCCGCGCGGGGGGGACGAGCAAGGAGCTTCAAGTGGGGCGTTCTCGTTGGGACGAACAGGCCGGCTCCGCCGTGGAGGCGTGGACCGACAGCGTGCTCGGCGCGAATCTTCCGCCGGACGAGCGGCGCCGGGCTGCGCGCAGGTTCTCCTCGATCGCCCGCCAGTTCGTGATGGGGGGTCCCGACGCGCTGAAGGCGCTCGAGAGACGCCTCTCCCGGAGCAGCGGCGACGCGCGCACGGCCATCGCCAGGCTCCTCGCCGCGATTCCGGACACGCGGGCAGCGTCACTCCTCCTCCACGCCTATCGCCCTTCGCAGCGGCGGGAGATCGATCCGGAGCCGCTCGCGTACCTGGGCATCGCCGCGCCCCTCCCCCGCGAAGCGTGGGACGACTGGGCCCTCGCGGAGCCGGCCGCGCACGGTCCGCTCCTCCGCGCGCTCCTCCGCCTCCCGACGCCTGAGGGGGATGCGCTGCTCGCGCGCATCCTCGCCGACGGCGACCTCGAGACGGTGCGCGCTGCGCTGTACGCGGCCGAGCGATGGATGGCGCGCGACGCGCTCCAGAAGATCGCCGATGGCCCCTCGAGGAGGCACGCCGATCGGCCTGCGTGGACATCGGTCGATCTGCGCGTGGACGCCGCCTTTCTCCTGGGCCTCCGCGGCGACGAGGCCGGCGTGCGACGCCTGGTGGAGCTCGCCGATCCGGCGCGCGGCGTGGAAGGCGCCCACGCCTGCGTGCGTCTCGCGTGGCTCGGCCTCGCCAGCGCGGTGCCACGCACGGCGAAGCTGCTCTCGAGCCCCGACGCGTTCGCCGCCGGGCTCGCGCTCGACGCGGCAGCCGCCCTCCGCTCCGCCGCGCTCGTCGAGCCGCTGCTCGCTCTGGCGAGCAGCCCCGACGCGCCGGTCGCCATCGACGGTGCGTCGCTCGCCGACGACGCCCTTCGCGTCGTTTCCGGCATCGTCGGTGCACCGAGCGAGGAATGGGCCCATGCAGGAGCCCCCTGCGATGTCGCCGTCGAAGCCTACCGGACGCGAGCGCGCGCCTTGGATCCCGAGCTCCGATACCGGGCAGGAGAGCCGCTCACCCTCCATCATCTCGTGCACGATCTCGTGAGCCCGCACGCCGGTCCCCAGCGCGCTGCCGCGGCCAACCTGCGCGCGGCGACCGGCGAAGACCATGGATATCGTCCGGACGACGACCTGATCGCCAACCATCCGGCCATTGAGGCGTGGAGCGCGAGGGCGGAGGGCCCCGCTCCGGCGCCGCCGGGCGGCTGGGGCTGGCAAGGGCGCGCCGCGCCAGGCCCGGGCGCGGTGCAATGACATTTCCGCTCGATGGCTCATTTCGCGCTCCCGGATCTCGAGTGCAGGGCCTCGCGCAGCGAGGGAGACGACGCCGAGCGGCTCGTCGATGGAGCCATCGATTACCTCCTCGATGGCGGAGATGCCCTCTCCGTGGGGACGGTGAGCGAGGTCTACGAGGGCGTGGACGCGATCCGTTTCGGTGTGGCCGAGGCCGAGCCGCGAGCCGATCATGCTTACGGCGTATTCGGCGCCTTGACGCTCCGGGTCATGGCGTTTCCTGGACGGGCGGCCATGGAACGCTAGCTGCCCGCGGACGCGTCGGAGCTCCGGACGGATTGGCGGATGGATCTCTCGCGGCCTTCGCCATTACCATGATGTCCCCATGTCGCAAGAGCCGCCGCCCGGGCCGCCCGAGCCCACGCCCAAGCAGCCGTTCTCCCTCGCGGACGGCGCCATCGCCGCCCTCGTGGCCACCGGCTACGGCGTGCCCCTGCTCGCGGCGCTGCTCTTCGGCGCGACCGTGCTGGCGCAGCTCGGCGGCGCCGTCGTCCTCGCCGTGGCGCTCGGCATCGCGGGGTGGCTCGCCCTCACGGTGTGGACCTACCGCGCCATCCGCCGCCGCGGCCGCCGACCCTTCCAGATCGCCTCCGAGGTGCTCGCGCTCGTCCTCCTGCCCGCGTGGGGCTTGGCCTACAGCCACGACGCGAACCACGCGTGCGAAGTCCAGGCGTGCGACGCCGGCACCACCGCGTTCCGGCCCCTCGCCGAGCCCGAGGTCTACGGCCTCCTCGCCCTGCACGCCCTCACCGCCCTCCCTTACGCCGTCTCGCGGCGCCGGCCCGCAGCGCTCCCCGGCCCCGCGGAGCTCGCCATCCATGCTGCCCTGCTCCTCGGCCTCGCCCTGCACGCCCTCCTCGCCGTGCACTTCGGCCCCTGGGTCCTCGCCGGCCTGTTCGTGCCGCCGCTCTTCCTCCCCTGCGTCGCTCCGGTCATCACCATCGCCCTCTACGCCGTCGAGCTCCGCGCCCGCCTCGTGCGGCGCGGCGTCGAGGCCAGCGCCCCCGCCCCGCTCGCCGGCGCGGACGCCGCCTACCGCGCCGGACCGCCCCAGGTCCCGCTCCCGCCGCCGCCCGCCATCCACCGGCCGACCCTCTGGCGCGCCCTCGCCGCCTCCCCGGTCCTCCTCGGGATCCACGCCGTCGTCCACGCCGCCTGGCTGGGACATCCCTCGGCCGCGCTCCAGGTCTTCACCCGCACCTGCGGATACACCCTCTCGCAGCTCCCGATCGTCGAGCTCCCCGGCGACTGCCATTACCTGTGCACCGTCGCGGCGCGCGGCCACGCCTGGCTGGTGCGCCCGATCCGGCTCGGGCGGCGGGGCGGCACGCCGATCCTCGTCAATCGCCAGCTCGCGATCGCCAACGCCTTCGAGGATCTCCTGCACGAGCGCTGGCCGCGCTTCGGACGCGCGGCGCGCCGGCTCTACGACCGGCTGGGGCTGCCCGTGAGCCGGTACATCCGCGCCGCCTGGGCCGCCGATCTCGTCTACCTCGCGATGAAGCCCCTGGAATGGGCGTTCTACCTGGCGCTCCTGCTGCTCGACACGCGCGCCCCCGAGGCGAGGATCGACCGCATGTACCGCTGATCGCCGGGCCGCCGCTGCCGCCGACGGGCGGCGCCTCGCGCACGGGTGCAGCGGCGAGCTCGACGACGTCGGCATCGTGCTCCCCTCGCGCATCGCCGGCACGCCGCGAGACGACTTCGGTTATTTCAACGTGAGCTCGGCGCTCGACGTGAGCCCAGCGCGGGAGATCCGCCTCGATACCATGGACGTTCATCGACCCAGATTGAATCGCGCTGGAGCCTCCTCGGCGGCTCGCTCGACGAAGATCCGGCGCAGATTCTTACACATGGTCTGCGGCGCCGCCGCCTCGCTCGGCGGCGTGCTGCACGGCTGCGGCGGCGATGGGAGCGACCCCAGCGGGATCGGGCTCGAGGACTTCGTCAGGGTGGAGTCGGAGCTCCACTGCCGCCTCTCCTATGAATGCTGCTCTCCGGCTGCCCTCGACAACCCCTTCCTCGCGACGTCGAAGGAGACCTGCGTGCAGTTCAGGTACGGCATCCAGCAGGCGCGCCTGCTGCCGACCCTGCGCGCGTCCGTCGCGGCGGGGCGCGTCGTCTATTACCCCGACAGGATGCGCGCCTGCGTCGATCGGCTGAACGGCGCCGGGTGCGCCGCGACCGACGCCGACTGGCTCTGCCTCTTCGACGTGTTCGAGGGGCAGGTGCCGCTCGGGGGAGAGTGCACCGTCGAGCACGATTGCGAGAACTGGCACTGCGTCAAGCCGGACTCCGATGCCGAGGTGGGCACCTGCGCGCCGTGGTCGCCCGACGGCGCGGCGTGCGAGACGTTCGTCGAATGCGACAGCGGCCGGTGCGACATCTTCGGGACCGAGACGTGCGGGCCGCGGCTCCCGGAAGGCAGCGACTGCGTCCTGGGCCCGGACTGCGAGACGTACAACTGCCTCGAGGACACTGGAAAATGCGGGCCGCCGCTCGACGACAACGGCTGTCCCGTCGACGGGCTGCTGCTCGACAACAAGACGCCGGCCGGCGGCTGGTACTGATCGCGCCGCGCGCGGCGCGCGGATCATGACGCTGATAGAGGCGCTTCGCCGCGCGGCGCGCTGGAATCCGTCGTCAGCTCACCAGCCGGGGTCCAGCGGCGGCTCGACCGGAGCGAAGTCGCTCACGTTCTCGAGATCGAGATTGCCCGCGCCGCCGTGCCGAAAGCAGGCGGTCGATCCGTCGGCGCGCACGGCGCACAGCACGTTATAGCCGCCCTCCGCAAACACGTACCGCGCGGGAGGGACCGGCATGTCCCGACCGTCGTACCGCTTGCAGACGAGGGCATCCTGCTCGTCGATGGCACAGACGACGCCGACCGTCGCGGCGATCGATCGATAGCGTCCCGGTGGGAACGCGGGCAGGTCCGGCCCCACGTCCAAGTTGCCGACTTTATCGGCGGGTGGCCTGTGACACGAGATGGTGCCGTCCGTCCGGAGGCCGCAGAAGATGCCAAGGCTCATCGCGAGCTCCGCGAAGTCGTTGCCGGGCGGCGGCGTAGCGACGACCGACAAGACGGTGCCGTCCGCTCGAACGGCGGCGTACATACCCTCCCACGCGCAGTACACGCGCGAAAATGGCCCGCCTTCCACGGATCGGGTGCGCGTGGAGGGGCCGTCCGGCTCGCGCGGATTGTAGAGGAACATCTCGAACGCGCCATCGGACTGGAGCGAGCAAACCCCGACGTCGCCCCCCATGTTCGTCTGACGAAAGGAGACGACGCGCGAAGGGCTCTCCGGAATCGTGAACTCGGCCGCCCGCAAGCGGCCATCCTCGGTGAGCCCGATGAGCCCGTGCCGCGTGAGCTGGACGCGCCGGTAGATCTCGTCGGGCAGCGGCGGGGCAGCGACCGCGTCGCTCGACTCCGACGATCCCCAGCAGCGATACGCGCCGTCCGCCTTGGTGACGCAGTAGCTCCCGATGTCGTCATCCACGGCCACCGTTCGTGCGCACACGAAGTCCGTCTCGATCCAGGCGCCATCCTCCGTGCACGTCTCGCGGCGGAAGCTCCCGTTACAGCGCGCTTCACCGGCCGAGCACGCGCCGGAGGAGGCGTTCGGCCCGCCGCCGTGACCGCCCGAGCCCGCGTGCGTCCCCGAGCTCGACGGATCGTCAGGCCCGGCCGCCGCCGAGCCATCGTGCTCCAGGATCGTCGTTCCCCCGCATCCCCAGGTCGCCAGGAGCAGTGCGCTCGCCCAGAGCCCCGCCGTTCTCCGCAAGCTCGCCATGGCCGAAGAATAACCAAAGCGCATCCGGGCGGCTCCAGAAAACGCGCTGTGCCCGACCGCGCGGTCGCGCGGGTCGAATCCGTGTCAGGGACCTGATTCGCGCTCCATTTGATTATTCCGACGCAACAGCATCGAACGTCAAGGGCCCTATGTCGTGGGCGCGATCGGGCAACGATTTGACGTAGCGCGCTCCCGGCGATCTCGCGCGCATGAAGCAGCTCGTTGCGCAGGCCGAGCAGCACCTCTCGCAGAGCGCCGAGATCCAGAACGTGGGGTCAGCGGGCGCCGTGCACCGGCGCGCCGAACGGGGCGCCGGTCATGCCGCCGTCGACCACGATCTCGGCCCCGGTGACGTTGGACGACTCGTCGCTCGCCAGGAACAGCACCACCGCGGCGACCTCTCTCGCGTCGCCCATCCGGCGCAGCGGGATCGCCGTGGCGAGGCGCTCCTCGAGCGCGGACGCCGCCGCGGCGTCGGGCGCGACGTCCGACCAGATCGGCGTGCGGTGGGCGCCTGGCGTCACCTGATTGACGCGGATGCCGCGCGGCGCGAGCTCGGCGGCCAGGACGCGCGTCATCGAGCGGACGGCGCCCTTCGTCGCCGCGTACGCCGACCGGCCCGGCATGCCCATCACGGCGTGCACCGAGCCGTTCAGGATGATCGACGCCTTGTCGTTCAGGTGCGGCGCGGCCGCCTGGACGGTGAAGAACGCGCCCGTGAGGTTCGTCCTGACGATGCGCTCGAACGCGTCGAGGCTCGTCTCGCCGAGCGGGGTCGCGCCGCTGATACCGGCGTTGGCGAACACGATATCGAGCTTGCCGAACGCCTCCACCGCCCGGACGACCGCTCGCTCGATCGACGGGATGTCCTGCACGTCGGCCCGGATCGCCAGGAGGTTCGCGCCCAGCTCGGCCGCCGCGGCGCCGAGCGTCTCCTGGCTGCGGCCGGTGATCGCCACCCTCGCCCCCTCGGCGATGAACGCGCGCGCCGTCGCCAGCCCGATGCCGCTGTTGCCGCCGGTGATGAATGCCGTCTTTCCCTTCAGTCGCATGGTGGTCTCCAGGTCAACGAGGTCTCTTGCTCTCGGCCCCACCGGCGACGGAGCTCCGCGCCGTCACCGGGGAGGGGTCGCCGCTCTCACGCCGCCGCGCCGGCGCCGAAGCGCGCCGCCGGCTCGCGATGATTCATGTTCGCCCTCCACGGGAGCCGGCGGTGTTGCCGGCCCACGGAGGAGAACCTAACCTGCGGCCTGCATGTCCGACATGTCGAAGATGCAACATTTCAGGACATCCGCGTCGTCGCGGACGGGTGCGCCATGAGGACCATCGGACTTATCGTTTACCCCGGCTTCTCCCCGATGAGCCTCGCGGTGACGACCGTGTTCGAGACGGCCAACCGTCACGTGGGGACGCCGGAGTACAGGCTCACGCTGCTGTCGGAGCGGGGCGGGCCGGTGGCGACCTCGATCGGGGTCGAGATCCAGACGGCGCCCTTGGGGCGCCGCGCGTTCGACACGCTGCTCGTCGCCGGCGACGCCGAGGGCTCGCCGGGCCCGCCGGGCGTGGCGCGCTATCTTCGCGCCGCCGCCCGGCGGACGCGCAGGATCGCCGGCATGTGCACCGGCGCCTTCGTCCTGGCCGAGGCCGGGCTGCTGGACGGCCGGCGCGCGACCACGCACTGGTACTTCGCGCGCAGCTTGCAGCGGAAGCACCCGAGCGTCGCGGTCGACGACGATCGCATCTTCATCGCCGACGGCCCGATCTGGACCTCGGCCGGCATGAGCGCCGGGATCGACCTCGCGCTGGCGCTGGTGGAGGCGGACCTCGGCGTCGAGGTCGCCCGGATGGTGGCGAGGAAGCTCGTCGTCTATCACCGGCGCGCCGGCGGGCAGTCGCAGTTCTCGGCCTTGCTGGACCTCGACGCGAAGTCGGACCGCGTCCAGACCGCGTTGACCTACGCGCGGGAGCACCTCCGCGCGGACCTGTCCGTCGAGCAGCTGGCGCGCGCCGCGCACCTGAGCCCCCGCCAGTTCAGCCGCGTGTTCCGCGAAGAGACCGGGCAGTCGCCGGCCAAGGCCGTCGAGCGGCTGCGCGTCGAGGCCGCGCGGCTGATGATGGAGTCCGGCCGGTTCTCGGTCGACGAGGTCGCGCGCGAGAGCGGCTTCGGCAACCGCGAGCGCCTGCGGCGATCGTTCGTCCGGGCCTTCGGGCAGCCGCCGCAGGCGCTCCGCCGCGCGGCCGGGCAGCTCGACGGCTGATCGTGAGCCGGCGGCGGGCGAGGCGGGCGCGATCGCGTCACGGCGCGCGCGGCGATGACTCCGGAGCCTCGCCCCTGCGGGCGAGGGTGACGTACCGGAGGAGCAGGCTGATCGCGGACCAGAGCGCGAGCACGGCGAGCGGCCAGGCGAGCAGGCGCGGAAAGTACAGGGCGACCGCGGCGCCGCCGAGGAGCAAGAGCGCCCCGCCGAGCAGGATCGCGCCCTCGGCCGCGCCGAGGACACGGCGGTTGGTCATCGCCGCGCCCACGGTGTTGGCGAGGCGCAGGGCGCCCGCGGCGGAGCGCCCGGTCCCGGCCCCCTGCGGGCGGCGCCGCCTGTCGTGGACCGCGCGGCGCCGCGCGTGGAGGACGATCTCGGTCGCGCCGCGGAGATCTTCCTCGTACTGCGCCTGCATGCGCCCGGCGAACTCCTCATCCTCGATCGCCACGTCGATCTCGCAGTTTTCCAGCCAGCTCGCGATATTGAGGTTGCTCGACCCCACGCGCGCCCAGCGGCCGTCGGCCACCGCGGTCTTCGCGTGGAGCATCGAGCCGTTCCACTCGTAGACGCGCACGCCGGCCTCGAGCAGCGGGCGATAGCCGGCCCGCGACAGCCTGCCGATGGCCGGAACGTCGCTCGTGCCCGGGACGAGCAGCCGCACGTCCACGCCGTCGCGCGCCGCTGCGGTCAGCGCCTGGACGTACGGCGCGATGCCGACGAAGTACGCGTCCGTCAGCCAGAGCGTCCTCTGCGCCAGCGCGGCGACCATCTGATCGAGCCGGTAGAGCCCGGTGGTGCTCGGCAGCTTCGCCACCACGCGCAGGTCCACGGGGCCGACGGCCGGCGGAACGTCGGTGAGGACGGGCAGGTCGGCGGGGAGGCCTCCGCCGAGGGTCGCCCAGTTGTCGGCGAACGCCTCGGCGAGCGCGCGCACCGCCGGCCCCCGCACGGCGATGCCGGTGTCGCGCCACGGCGGTACGCCGCGCGCCGCGTCGCCGAGCCATCTGCCGCTGACGCAGACGCCGGAGACGAAGCCGACCTCGGCGTCGACGACGAGCAGCTTGCGATGATCGCGCGCCACCCACCCGAACGGGCTGGTGAAGCTGAAAGGGTTGTAGGTGCGGACCTCCCCGCCCGCCGCGCGCAGCGGGCTCCAGAAGTGGTCCGTCGACGCGCACAGGCACCCGAACCAGTCGCGGAGCACGCTGACGTGGACGCCCGCCGCGGCGCGCTCGGCGAGCGCGTCGCGGAACTCGCGCGCCAGCGCGTCGCCGTCGAAGATGTAGTTCTCGAACAGGATCGAGGTGCGCGCGGCCCGTATCGCGGCGAGCCATGCGTCGAAGTTCGCTCGCCCGTCGATGAGCAGATCGACCCTGTTGCCGCCGATGAGCGGCGCGCCAGCGACCCGACTGAAGGTTTGCCGTGCGACGGCGCGCAGCGGCGCGTTCGACGGGGGGATGCGCGCGGGGACGCGAGCGGCGGTCATGGCACACGTTCAATGCCAGAGTTTTCGTGCCCCGTCGCGCGCCGCGTCGACGGTGGCGGGGGTTGCCTGGCGAGCGCGGCCGAACGACTGGCGAGGCGTCTCGACGGCGGCCGAGGTGACGGTCGCGCCGCCGTACACCTGGCGCCCTTGAGGCCGCGGGCCGCCGTCGACCGACGCGCCGGCGCGGCGCGCTCAGCCCTTCCAGGCGACGCGCTTCCCCGCGGCGGAGGCCTCGGCGATCGTGTCGACGAGCCGGTGGAGCTTCAGCGCGTCGCGGAACGTCGGCGCGACCGAGGTGCCCTCCGCGAGGTCCTTGGCGAAGGCCGCATACAGCTGCGCGATCTGGTGCGCGTCGTCGGACAGGCCGGCTCGGGGGATCCAGGACAGGCGCTCGGGCGTCGGGATCGGCTGGAGCGGCTGCCCCTCGCCGCGGGCGCCCGAGAGGCTCAGATCGTGGGACAGGACGAGATCGCCCTCGGTGCCCGTGAAGGTGCAGTTCAGGGTGGGACCATTGCGCTTCGCGGTCTCGAAATGGCCGGACACGACCGCTCCGCCCACGAGCGTCCCCGCGATGAGCGTCTGGTCCGGCGCCGTCACCGGCACGACCTCTCCCGTCTCGATCACCGTCGCCTCGTCGAACTGGCGGGCGACGACGCTGGACAGGCTCTCTAGCTCGCCGACCGCGGAGAGCACCGTGTCGAGGAAGTGCGCGGCGACGATCGTGAGCACGTGGGCGCCGTTCTTCGCGTCGGCCGCGTACGCGTCGGCGCGCGGCCGCCGCGCGGCGGCCATCGGCAGCGCGACGTGCATCGTCACCGAGCGCAGCCGGCCCACGTAGCCCTCGGCGATCAGCTCGCGCAGGTGGAGCACGCTCGGCGCGAGGCGCCGCTGGAGCCCGATCGCCGTGCGGATGCCGGCGGCCTCGGCGGCCCCGGCGAGCTCGGTGGCCTCGGCGAGCGAGACGCCGAGCGGCCACTCGCACAAGATGTCCTTCTTCGCCGCGACGGCGGCGCGGACGGGCCGCGCGTGCTCGGGGGCGCGGACCGAGACGACGACGAGATCGACGTCGGGGTGCTCGATGAGCGGCTCGGCGCGGTCGAACGCGTGGCGCGCCCCGAAGCGGCGCGCGGCCTCGTCGGCGCTCGCCTGCCTCGTGGTGCTCACCGCCGTGAGCTCGTATGCGCCGCCGAGCGCCGCCAGCGCCGGCAGGTGCGTCGCCACGGCCCAGCCGCGGTCCGGGCTCGCCCCGATGATCCCCACGCGAATCTTCTTCGATCCCCTG
Source organism: Sorangium sp. So ce185 (assembly GCF_051526825.1). Classification (NCBI taxonomy): domain Bacteria; kingdom Pseudomonadati; phylum Myxococcota; order Polyangiales; family Polyangiaceae; genus Sorangium; species Sorangium sp. So ce185. The sequence goes on from NZ_CP150316.1 coordinate 8,082,745, forward strand.
ATTCCGCTCATGGTCGCTCCTCGATGGGCCGCTCCGGCCGAACCGGAGGGCCGCTCCGTTATAACCGGAGGGTTGCTCCGTTTAACATACGGAGGGATCCTCCGTTTTGCAATGCCCTCCGCGCGATCGACCCCGACGCCTCCGTCCGCCGGCGCGAGCGCGCCGTCTTCTGCCGGCGCGAGCGCGCCGCAACGCCCGCTCCGCGCGGACGCGCGGCGCAACCGCGAGCGGCTCCTCGTCGCCGCCGACGCGGTGTTCACGGAGCGCGGCGCCGACGCGTCGCTGGAGGACGTCGCCCGGCGCGCCGGCGTCGGGATCGGCACGCTCTACCGGCATTTTCCCACGCGCGAGGCGCTGCTCGTCGCGACCGTCGAGGATCAGCTGCACGCGCTCGCGCGGAAGACCCAGGCGCTCGCGGGGTCGGCGTCGCCGGGCGACGCGCTTTCGGAGTTCATCGCGGCGTTCGTCGCGCACGCGAGCACCTACCGCGGCCTGGCGACCTCGCTCGGCGTCGCGTTCCACGGCGGCTCGCCGGCGTGCTGCGCGGCCTCGGAGGCGGCTTCCCACCTGCTCTCGCTCGCCCAGGCAGCAGGAGAGATACGGCGCGACATCGACCTGGACGACATCGTGAGCCTGGTGACGGCCATCGCGCTCGCCGCGCAGCAGCCGCCCGAGGGCCCGGCGCGCGCGCAGCGCCTCCTGGCGACCTTCCTCGCGGGGCTCCGGACGCCCTCCGCGCCGCCGCAGGCGCCTGCCTCGCCCAAGCGGGCGCGCAAGGACGCTCCAGCGCCTGCCGCCGGCCGAGGCGGCGCTGCGGCGTCACCGGGCAGCAGCGGCGAGCGCCCGCGCGCCGTCAGGCGGCGATAGCTCCGCCCGCCAGAAGTCCGGCCAGGGATCCGGAGAGAGAGTTCAACGCAAAGGCGCAAAGGCGCAAAGACGCAAAGACGCAAAGACGCAAAAAGATTTGTAGTTTTGCGCCTTTGCGCCTTTGTGCCTTTGCGTTTATTTCTCTTCGCTCGCGAGGCAGATCCCTGGCGGGAGCTCTGTCCGCGGTACTAGAAGGCCGCGAGCTTTTCGGGGCTCATCATCCAGTAGATGCGCTCGATGCCCTCGGCGGACGCGTCGATGGCCGCGAACGCCACCGCGACGCCGTCCCGGCGGATGAGCACGGACGGCTGGCCGTTCGTCTCCAGCCACGTGACGGTGGTGCCCGGCCAGAAACGGCTCGCGAAGCCAGCGACGAGCTTCGCGACGCGCTCGCGGCCGTGCACCGGGGCGCGGGCCGCCATCCGCACGCGTCCGTTGCTGTCCGTGATCGACGCGACGTCGGCCGCGAAGAGGCGCTCGAGCGCGGAGAGGTCCCCCTTCTGCGCGGCGGCGATGAAGCCCTCGAGGAGGCGCCGCTGCTGCTCGACGCCGACCGGGGCGCGACGCTCGCCGGCGAGGTGCTTCCGCGCGCGGACGAGCAGCTGGCGCACGTTCGCCTCGCCGAGGTCGAGGATCCCGGCGATCTCCTCGTACGGGTAGTCGAACACCTCGCGGAGCACGTACACCGCGCGCTCCGTGGGCGAGAGCTTCTCGAGGAGCACGAGCACGGCCATGGCGAGCCCCTCCTGCGTCTCGGCGCCGAGCTCCGCGCTGGGGCTCGTGTCGATCGGCTCGGGCAGCCAGGGCCCGACGTACGCCTCGCGGCGGACACGCGCGGACTGGGCCACGTTGATCGCCAGGCGCGTGGTGGCGGTCACCAGGAACCCCGTCGGCTCCTGCACGGTCGCCCGATCGGTCGCCTGCCAGCGGACCCAGGTGTCTTGCACGACGTCATCCGCCTCGGCCCGGCTGCCCAGGATCCGATACGCGATGCCGAGGAGCCGGGGCCGGAGCGCGAAGAACGGGTCGGCCGCAGGCTGCGGGCCTCCGGGGACGCGGGGCGCCGTCACTTTTCTTGCTCCGACCTGTCACAAGGCGGCGGGCTGTCCGGTCCTCCCCGCAACGGAGCATCCGGTCGGGATGCGCGAACCAGGAGAATCGTCATGAAGGTCGTCGTGTTCGGGGGTAGCGGGCTCATCGGGAAGAAGCTGGTCGGGATCCTTCGCGAGAAGGGCCACGAGGTTATACCGGCGTCGACCTCCACGGGCGTCGACATCTTGACCGGCGCCGGCGTCGCCGAGGCGGTCCGCGGCGCCGAGGTCGTCGTGGACGTCGTCAACGCGCCCTCGTTCGAGGACGATGCCGCGATGCGCTTCTTCCAGCGGGCGGCCGGCGTGATCCTGCCCGCCGAGGCCGCCGCAGGCGTCCGCCATCACGTCGCGCTCTCCATCGTTGGGGTCGATCGCCTGCCGACGAGCGATTACATGCGCGCGAAGGTGGCGCAGGAGGCGGCGATCCGCGCGGCAGGGGTGCCGTACACGATCGTGCGCGCGACCCAGTTCTTCGAGTTCGTCAACGCGATCGTCGACGCTGCGACGAAGGGCGATACGGCCACGCTGACGCCCGCCCTCCTCCAGCCGATCGCGGCCGACGACGTGGCGGCCGCGCTGGCAGCCATCGCGGAGGAGCCGCCCAGGAACGGCATGATCGAGCTCGCCGGCCCCGAGCCGCTCGGCCTCGACGAGCTCGGCCGCCGGTGGCTCGCGGCGAAGAAGGACCCGCGCAAGGTCGTCTCGGACGCCGCGGCCGAGTATTTCGGCGCGCTGCTCGACGACCGCTCGCTCACCCCCGGCCCGGCCCCGCGCCTCGGAGCCCTCCGCTTCGACGCGTGGCTCGCGCGCGCGTGAGCGACCGACCGCGGCATCCGACGTCACCGGCGAGCTCCGCGTGACCCTGCGTATTTGGGGCGAGGTGGCGCGTCGGCGCCCTCAGGGGCTCAGGGCCACGTGCCCACGCCAAGCATCACGTGGTCGAACCCCAGCGAGGGATCGTTGTCGTCCGTGTGGGTGATGGGACCGTCATACGTTCCGGCGAACCGCACGCTTCGGTCGGGAGCGAACGCCAGACGCTCCACGATGACTTGTCGGGGCCCCTTCAGGAGGAGGGATTCCACCCGCTCACCCTGGGCATCCATCCTCAGCAGCATGCCCTGGCCGGACTCCGTCCAGCTGTTCGTGTCCACCTGCAGGAAATCCGTGACACCCGCGAACCAGGCACGCCCCTCCACGTCCACCTGGAAGTCGTACGGGAGGTCTTCCCGCGCGAAGTCGATGACGCGATGGTGGAGCAACGTCCAATCCTCCATGTGCGCACGCATCAGGATGAGATCCCACTCGGTGGTGTCATTGGGGCGGTCATACTTGGGCACACGGCTCGTTGCGCCGATGAGGAGCTCACCCCGGTAGACGCCCATCCCCACCAGTTGTTCGTCATGCTCGTTGCCATGGAGCTGGGCGGCGTGCTGGCGGCCGTCGGGACCGATGCGCTGGACGAGGACGTCCACGCGTCCGCCGCGCCACGCAAGCTCACGGCCGAAGTGCTGTCGCCAGGCCGCCGCTTCGTTTCGATGCATGCTCCAGGCGACGAGCAGGTTCCCCTCCGCATCCAACGTGAGCTGCTCCTGGCCGGCCAAGCTATCCATCCAGTCATGGCCCGGCATCAGCTGCAGGTCCCAGGCGACGTCGAGCCCCGACGTGAGCCGATAGAGCTTCACCCCGTGGGACCAGAGGATGAAGGCGGCCTCCTCCCCGAGGGCCAACGCGCGCAGGTGTACCGATCGGGAACGTTCCCAGCGCAGCTCCTGCGCGGGACTCTCCACCACCTCTGCGACACCGTCCTCGTCCAACAGATACTCCCGCGACTCACCAGGGCGCCCCGGGTCATCGAAGCCGCGCGCTGCGAGGACCCGCCCCTCGGGGGACAACCGACGCAGCCTCAGTCGGTAGGAGGTCGTCTCCGGAATGCGCTGCAGCTCGAAGAGCGTGAGCTCGCCGCTGGGATGACGCACGAACCGGTAGGGCTCGACGTTCTCCTCGCGCTCGAGCGTGAGCACTCGCTGTCCGCTGGGCGCATACACATCCAGCGCCCATCGTCCGGTGATGTCATGCGGGGACATGAAGTCCTGCCGGATGACCCAGCTGCGGCCTTCCTCGTCCACCTCGAGCTGATGGACCGTGCCCTGGAAGGACTCTCCCACCTGGCGGTACCGCGTCTGCGTGGGCCAGGCCGCATGCGAGGTCCATCGCGCCGCATCCGTGACGGGAACCAGGACAGCCCTCTCTCCCCCCTCCGGAGCGGAGGGCTGGCACGCCAGCAGGAGCAGGAGGGAACCCAGGAAGCCGCGTGTCACCTTCACCTCAATACTCCTGGCGAAAGGCCAGGTCAGTCGCCGAGCGCCGCCCGCAGCCGCGCCCACATCCGCGCGTCCCCAGGCCGGCCAGGGCCTGCTCGAAGCCCTCCTGCAGGGCGTCGTGCAGCCAGGCGGCGACGCCGAGCGCGCCGCCGTGGCCGAACGCCGCGAGCACCGCGCGCACCTGGGCGAGGTGCACGCAGTACGGGTGCTGGCCGTACCGCTGGCCGGCGTGTCGCTCCTCCACGAGGCGCCGCGCCGCCGCCTCGCGGGTCTCCTGGTCGGCCTGCGCGCTGGTCGGGAGCGTGTAGGCGTAGGCAGGGCGCTCCGGCATGGCTGAAGCCTACGCGCTCCGGCCCGGGAGCGCACGGGGGCTCCGCACGTGTGCAGCCCAACCCCGCGTCGGTTCACCAGGGATCGATATCCCTCTCCCGCCTCCGCTCCCGTCAGGGCATCGGGTACACGAGCGAGAGCCCGGCGACGCACATCTCGTCGAACGTGCTCCCCTCGCCGTAGGTCACGTCGATCGTCGAGACCATATTCGCCTCCTTGAGCGCCTTGACCACGTACGGGTTCTCCGTCGAGTTATTGTACGTGCACCGGATCTGGAGCACATCGCCCGGCTCGAGGGTCGGGAGCGTCTCGATGGGCGCGTCGTACGAGTACGAGCGCTGCCAGCCGAACTCCCACTTCGGGGCGTGCGCCAGGCACTCCTCCTCGGGTTGATCGGGTGAGCCGTTCGCCCGCGTGACCGTCACCTTCTCGTCGAAGCCCAGGTAGTGCATGTGCAGGAACTGGCCATAGATGCGCGTGCCCGGCGGGAACGGCATCTGTTGCGCTCCGGGCGAGTCCGGGGCCGGGACCGTGAGCTGCTCCGTCTCCACGTGGCTCTTGCTGTCCGCGGGGATCAGGAACTCGACGCCGTCCTTGTCGCTCGGCCCGGGGAGCAGCCCGAAGCCAAACTCGTTGACCGGATCGTCGAAGTTGCCGATCAGGTGGTACAGGAAGCCGTACTTCGGCTTCTCTTTGGTGAGCCTGAGCTGGATGCGCGTCAGGTCCGGGTCGGCCGTCGTGCCGGCGGGGTGGTAATGAATCTGCATCACGATGAGCGAGCCCTTCGGGATCAGCTGACCCACCCCCTCGGGCAGATCGACCGGGTCGGTGCCGGGAGCCCAGGCTGTGAGCATCTGGAGCGATCCCATGTCCACGTCCAAGCCCATCGGGACGTCGCCGGCGCCACACGGAAAGCTCCCGTCGGGGCCGGCTTGGCTCGCGGACGTCCCCTCCGGATCGATGGAGATGATCCCATGGTGAACGACCTTGTGGTTGCCGGGCACCATCTGTACACCACTGAGGTACTGGTCCTCGGTGAGCCCGGGATCGATCACGAAGCAGCGGAACTCGTCTTGCTCACCGGAGGTGACGTAGGGCTCGTTCGGATGAACCTCGAGGGTCATGCCCGGCAGCTCGGGGCGCTTCGGCACGAACGAGGCGGGCGCGTCCTTCGGATCGCCCTCGGGGGCGCCGGCCTTGCTCCAGGCCTCCAGCGTGCTGATCTCCTCGTCGGAGAGGCGGATGTCGCCCTTCCACGCGTGACGGGTCGAGCACTCGTCCGTGTCGCGCACGGCGAAGGGCGGCATCGTGCCCGCCTTTGTCGACTGGACCATGAGCGCCGCGACAGCCTTGGCGTCGTCGTACGCGGTAAGGCTGAAGGGCGCGATGTTGCCCTCGGAGTGGCAGCTCATGCAGCTCCTCTGCAGGATGGGCTCGACGTCTTTGTGGAACGTGGGGGTGCTCCCGGCAGCCTGGGGCTCCGTGGGTTCGTCGCCCCCGGAGCAGCCGGTGAACGCGGCGGCGGCTGGCAGGGCGAGGGCGAGGGTCAGGGCGGACCGCGAGACTCGGGCGACGGAACGCGAACGTCTTGAAGCAGGCATGAGACCTCCGGGCAGCCGGATCCTTCACGAGCGGAGGATCCGGGCGCTTGGTAAGGAGCCGCGTTTTGCGCGACTGCGTCTCAGATATGTGTACTATGCATATAGTCGCCCCGCCCGGAGCGTCAAGGAATTTTGTGCAAAATACACGCATCACACAAAAGAAGCTCCGCGAGCTCCACGGAGCCGTGGTCGATCCGAGCGCGCTCATGAAGCAGCCGCAGCGCGATCGGGCGCTGCTCGCGGAGGCGGGGCATCTCCCTGGAACGAGCCGTCTCCGCGCTGCTGGTGGGGATCGAGCGCTTCGGGCCGGCCGATCGGCGTGGTCGAGCTTTCGGACCGCGCCGGGCGCGACTACACGACCGCGAGCCGCCAGGCCGCAAAGCTCGCGAGCCTGGGGCCGGCGCCCGGCGCGTCCGCGCGGGGCCCACCACGGGGAGCGCGCCGGGCGCCCGTCAGCTCTCCCTCGCGGGCGCTCACGCGCCCGGGAACAGCTCCTCGGCCGTCATGTACTTCGCCCCGAGCGCTTGCGCGAACTCCCGGTCGCTTTCCATGTCGCCGACCATGACCAGGTGCTCTCGCGCGAGCTTGTGGCGCTGGATCAGCGCTACCCCGAGCCCCGGCAGGGGCTTGCGGCAGAAGCAGCCGACCGGAAACGCCGGGTGCGGGCAGTACACGACCTCGGCCACGGGCAGGCCGAGGAGCTCGATCGTCCGCGAGAACGCGGCCAGGACCGCCGCTTCGGTCACCGATCCTTTCGAGATGCCGCTCTGGTTCGACACGAAGAAGAGCGTGTATCCGTCGTTGACCCAGCGCTCCAGGACCGCGCGCCGACCGGGCAGGAGCTCGACGTCGTCGGGGTCGCGCGGGTAGATTTCGCCGCTCTTCGTCCTTCGCAGCGTGCCGTCGACGTCGAGGAGCAGGCCCTTGCCCGTGAAGAGCGGATCGACGCGCCGGGCGAACGCGATCTCCTCGACCACCGAGAACCCCTCATCCGCGTGCGGCGCCTCGAAATTCGCGGCCCACCGCGAGAGCGCCTGCGGCGGCGGCAGGTTGGGATCCTCTTTGCCGAGCGCTCCCATGTCCTCCGGCCCGAGCAGCTTGCCGTAGCGCTCGAGGACGCGCAGGACGACGTTCGCGTAGGCCTCGTGGATGGGCGTGGCCAGGTACCGGCACCGGACGGGCACGCCGTGCGCGTGCGCCATCCGGAGCACCGCGTAGCGCGACGCGCGCGTGCCGTACGTATTGTCGAGGACCACCCGCGTCTGCCCCGAGGAGAGCAGCTCCCCGAGCTTCTTGACCACGCCGTCGAGCGTGCCGCCGAGCTCATCGCGGTTCAGGCGCGCGTACCCCTTGGCCGTGTAGCGGGCGACCTCCGACGATTTGCCTGCCCCTTGGATCCCCATGACCACGACCACCTCGGGCGCGTCGCCAGGGCCCTCTCCGGGCTCGAGCTTGCGCAGGCCGGCGGGGACCACGGGGGGCGCGACCGAGGCCAGCACATCGGCCGTGGGCGCGAAGCTGGTCTTCGAGAGGTCGGCTCGATCGCGCGCGTCAAAGGGGACCCGGAGCGCGCGCAAGCAGGACTCGACGCTCTCCCGCTTTGTCGCCCCGAACAGGGGAAGGACCGGCGGGCCGAGATCGAGCAGGGCCGCGAGGGCCGCCTCCTGGGGCGTGATGCCGTGCCGCGCGGCGATGGGCTTGATCGCGCGGTTCTTGAGGAGGCTATCGACCTTGGCGTGACCGCCGAGCGGCCGATGGGCGAGGAACGGGATGCCCATTTGCCTGGCGAGCTCGAAGAGGCCTCGGGCGGCGCTGCCGCGATCGAGGACGCTCAGCTCCTCCTGGATGGCCCGCACCGGGAAATGCCGCTCGGCCTGGCGGACCTCGGCGATGGAGGTGTTGCTGAGGCCGAGGTGCTCGATGAGGCCCTCTCTCTGGAGCTCGGCGAGGGCGGCGAGGCTCTCTTCGAGCGGGGTCCTGGGGTCGCTCACGTGGAGGAGGAGCATGAAAATCCGCGAGACGCCGAGCGCCTTCAGGCTGCCCTCGACCGTGCGGCGCAGGTGGTCGCGGCCGCCGTTCGGGGCCCATCGCCCTTTGGGTCGGGTGAGACCCGCCTTGGTGATCACGCGCACGTCGTCGCGCGGGCCGGACCACGCGTCGAGCGCCTTGCGGACGAGGCGCTCTCCATAGTGGACCTCGCGGTCGGTGAGGCAATAGGAGTCGGCGGTGTCGAGGAGGCGTATGCCTTGCTCGAGGGCAACGTGGATGACGGCGATCGCGTCGTCTTCCGAGGGGCGCCCCTCCGTGGCCAGCCGGAGCAGGCCGAGGCCGAGGGGAACGTCGAGGTGACCTAGGACACCGTAGGGCGAGGGGGCGTGCGTCACGGAGGCGCCGACGTAACCAGGTCCGCGGCTCGACGCAAGCGCCAGCGCCGAGAGTGCAGGGGCTCGCGCGCGCGGGCGATACCCCCGCCCGGGACAAGGACGCACGATCTCTCGTTCCGCGAGGCCGACCTCAGCCGGCTGGATCGCACGAGGTGACCTCGAAGTGCCCGCACGCGGCGAGGTCCGTGCTGCCGGAGCCGACGGAGAGATCCCACGAGAGGCCCGAGGGGGTGCCGACGAATGGCTCGACCGTGATCTCGCCCTCGACCTCGTCGAGCCCCCTCCTCGCGCGCGCGGTGCCCCGAGGCGTCTCGACGTCGACGACGAAGGTGCCCGGTTGACCGTCCCAATCCCCGATCCCCAGGACGAGGACGTCCTCCGTGTTCACGTTGGATGACGGCACGCAGGCCGAGGCGGCGTCCGGCCAGATCTCGACGAAGAGCACGAGCCCGCCCCCTCCGCATCTCGTCTGCGAGAAGGTCTGGCCGGGTGGAACTATCCGGCTGGGCCCTGCGTCGCCGGGCCCAGCGTCTTGGGCAGCGCCCGCGCTGCTCGAGCTGCTGCCCGAGCCATCGCTGCCCCCGGAGCCCTCGGAGCTGCCAGGCTCCGGGACGGTGGTCACGGATCCGCCGCACCCGGCGAGCGCGGCAACGAGAAGGCAAGCGCGGAGACGCATCGCCGCAGCGTACCGACCAGGACGCGCGATCACAAGCGCGCGACGCGGCTTCGCGGCCACGCCCGAATGCCGGGCGAGGAGGTCGGACTACATGTCCTGAACGACCGCGGACGCCTGCTTCAGCGCGCGGCTATCGCGCAGCGGCGCGTTGCCGAACATGCGCGAATACTCGCGGCTGAACTGCGAGGCGCTCGTGTAGCCGACGCGGTAGGCCGAGACCTCGGCGCCCATGCCCTCTTCGACCATCAGGCGGCGCGCCTCGAGCAGGCGCAGGCGCTTCTGGTACTGCAGCGGGCTCATCGCGGTGGCCTCCTTGAACCGCTTGAAGAACGCCGCCCGGCTCATCCCCGCGGCGCGCGCGAGCGCGGCGATATCGACGTCCTCGTCGAGCGACGACTGCAGGCGATGGACCGCCTCGGCGATGCGGTGCGCCTGGCTGCCCGCGCGCACGACTTGGCGGATCGCCGGGCCGTCGGCGCCTTTCAGCAGGTGGAACATCAGCTCCCTGGTCACGAGCGGCGCGAGCACGGTCGCGTCGTCGGGCGTCGCGAGCAGCGCGCCCAGCCGGACCGCGGCGTCGAGCATACGGTCGCTCGCCTTGCCGATGAACATCGCGCGCCCCGGGCGATCGAGATCGTCCGGCCGCGCGCGGTCGAGCTGCGCCGCGACCTCGCGCAGCGCGACCGCATCGAAGTCCAGCTTCAGGCACAGAAGCGGCTGCGCCGACGACGCGCCCACGACCCGGCTCGTCACCGGCAGGTCGATCGGGCTGACGATGTAGTGCGGCTCGCGCTCGCGATAGACCTGCCCCTCCAGCAGGATCTCCTTCGTGCCCTGCGGGACGATGCAGATCGACGCGCGCCAGTGCCGCTTCGCGCGCTGCTGCGGGCGCGAGACTTTGATGCAATAAATTCCGGGCACCGGCGAGGCGTGCACGCCGTCGTCGGGGCACCACCGTGCGATGAGGTCCTTCAGCTGTTCGCGCGCGGCGATCACCAGGGCAGCCTAGCCCCGCGTAGACGATCGGGCAAGAACTGGAGACGGCCGTGTATTTCGCGCGCGCCGCGCAGGTGCCATGGTGGATCTCGAACCAAGGAGGTCTCTCATGCGTGTCTTCCTCACGGGAGCCAGCGGCTTCATCGGCTCTGCCATCGTCCCCGAGCTCGTCCGCTCCGGCCACCGCGTGCTCGGCCTCGCGCGCTCGGACGCGTCCGCCGAGAAGCTCGCCGGCGCCGGCGTCGACGTGCACCGCGGCGATCTCACGGACCTCGATGGCCTGCGCCGCGGCGCCGCCGCCTGCGACGGGGTGATCCACTGCGCGTTCTCCCACGACGACTTCAACGATTACGCCAACAACTGCGCGAAGGACCGCGGCGCCATCGAGGCGCTCGGCGGCGCGCTCGCGGGCTCCGATCGCCCGCTCGTCATCGCCAGCGGCATTGCGCGCCTCACGCCGGGCCGCGTCGTCACCGAGGACGAGACGCCCGACGAGTCGACCGGCGGCCTGCGGGCCGCCTCCGAGCGGCTCGCCCTCTCGTTCGCGAGCCGCGGTGTGCGGGTGTCCTCGCTGCGGCTGCCGCCATCGGTCCACGGGGATGGCGACCACGGGTTCGTCCCGATGCTGATCGAGATCGCGCGCAAGGCCGGGCGCTCCGGGTACGTCGGTGACGGCGAGAACCGGTGGCCCGCGGTGCATCGGCTCGACGCCGCGCGGCTGTTCGTCCTCGCGCTCGAGCAGGCGCCGGCCGGCGCGCGGCTCCACGCGGTCGGCGACGAGGGGATCCCGACCCGCGACATCGCCGGCGTGATCGGCCGCAAGCTCGGCCTGCCGGTCGAGTCAGCCCCCAAAGAGCACTTCGGCTGGCTCGGCGGGTTCTTCGCGCTCGACACCCCCGCGACGAGCGCGCTCACGCAGGCGCGGCTCGGCTGGAAGCCCGAGCAGACGGGCCTGCTCGCCGACCTGGAGCACGGCACCTACTTCGCGCGCGCATAGGTGAGCTCATGGCTAGGGCCCGGGGTCGAGAGGGCCGGCAGGCCGGTCAGCCCTTGCTCAGCGGCCGCGCGATCTGGACGATCTTCTCCCGCGCGAACCTGCACGCATCGTCGTCGTCGGTGGCGGCGGGCCAGAGCAGCTCCATGTACCCGGGCTGGATCTCGAACGGCAGGGGCTTGGTCCGGAGGTGCGGCCTGACGGCGCGGATGTCGGCGGCGACGATCTCGGGCACGGTCGCCAGCATCGCGGTGCCGTCGATCAGCGCGCCCAGGTTGGAGAAGGTCGCGACGGAACACCGGATCTTTCGCGTCTTGCCGAACGCGTCCTCCACGAAGCCGCGCAGGTCCCCGTTGTACGAGACGATGACGTGCTCGTGCGCGAAGTACTCGGCCTCGGTCAGCTTGCGCAGGCGCGCGTGACGCGGGTCGTAGAGGCAGGTGAAGCCGGTCTTCAAGAGCCGCTTCCGGCGGACGTTCGAGGGCAGATCGTCGGCGACCGTGATCGCCGCGTCGACGCCGCCCGCGAGCGCCGCGCCCACGGTGCGGAACTGCACGGGCACGGCGATGACGCGCATGCGCGGCGCCTCGCGCTCGAGCGCGCGCAAGAGCGGCGGGAGCAGCCACACCTCGGCCGTGTCGGAGAGCCCGAGGCGGAGGGTGCGCTCGCACGTCTTCGGGTCGAAGCTCGGCGGCGCGAGCGCGGCCTCGATCAGGGCGCCGAGGTGCGGCTTCAGCGCCGCGCGCAGCCGTTCGCCGCGGCTCGTCAGCGCGAGCCCGCGCCCGCTCCGCACGAAGAGCGGCGCGCCGACCGTCCCGGTCAGGCGCCGGAGCGCGGCGCTCACCGCCGGCTGCGTCAGGTACAGCCGGCTCGCCGCCTCCGTGACGCTGCCCGCCTCGGCGACGACGGCGAAGACGCGGAGCAGGTTCAGGTCGAGGTCCTTTCCATAAATATCAGGCATGTCAAGAATACATACTATTCATTGGAGCAATGAAACGCGAGCCCCTAGGGTAACTGCATGACAACGACGAACACCACCAAGCTCGGCAAAACTGGCCCCTCCGTCTTCCCCCTCGCCCTCGGCTGCATGAGCATGGCCGGCGGCAGCCCGTACGGCGCGAGCGACGAGGCGGAGAGCATCGCGACCATCCACGCGGCGCTCGATCGGGGCGTGAACGTCCTCGACACCGGCGACTTCTACGGCATGGGCAAGAACGAGATACTCGTCGGCCGGGCGATCAAGGACCGGCGCGACAAGGTCGTGCTCAGCGTGAAGTACGGCGGCCTGCGCGCGCCCGACGGCGCCTTCATCGGCTTCGACACCCGTCCGGTCGCGACGAAGAGCTTCCTCGCCCATAGCCTGTCGCGCCTCGGCGTCGACTACATCGACGTCTACCGGCCCGCGCGCCTGGACCCTGCGGTGCCGATCGAGGACACGATCGGCGCCATCGCCGACATGGTGAAGGCGGGGTATGTCCGCCACATCGCCCTCTCCGAGGTGGGTGTGGAGACGATCCGCCGCGCCGCGAAGGTGCACCCGATCGTGGACCTCCAGATCGAGTATGCGATCGTGAGCCGCGGCCCCGAGGCGACGATCTTCCCCGCGCTCGCCGAGCTCGGCGTCGCGGTCACCGCGTACGGCGTGCTCTCGCGCGGCCTGCTGGCCGGGAGCAAGCCGGCCGGCGCGGGCGACATGCGGGCCCACTTGCCGCGCTTCTCGGGCGAGAACGGCCGGAAGAACCAGGCCCTCGTCGACGCCTTCGTCCGGCTCGCAGAGAGGCGCGGCGTCACCCCCGCGCAGCTCGCGGTCGCCTGGGTCCGCGCCAAGGGGGCCGCGCAGGGCGTCACGATCATCCCGACGATGGGCGCGCGCACGCGGAAGCAGCTCGACGATGCCCTCGCCGGCCTCGAGATCGCGCTCTCGCCCGCCGACGTCGCCGAGCTCGAGGCCGCCGTCCCCGCGGAGGAGATCGCCGGCACCCGCTACCCCGCGCCGATGATGGCGATGCTCGACAGCGAGAAGTGACTCTCGGCGTCCTTGGCGGTCCATTCCTCGAATGACGTCGCCATGACGCGCCAAGGCGTTCTGGCATATCTGAGAGCTCCTCGCCGCTACGCCCGGCGCTCACGGACGAGCCGGATGCCTTCCCAGGCGGGCACGATGCCGTCGATGCGAGCCAGGGTGAGGTGGGCCCACCAGTGGACCATCAGGAGAGCGTTGCCGGCATCGTCCGAGGGGGCATCCGTCGGCGCGGAATGGGACGCTCTTCGCTCGTGCGAAGGGTGAGCTCCTCCATCGGTGTGTTGCTCGCGCGGGAGCGGCCCCAATCGCTTGCGATGCAAGTATTCCACAAGATGGGCGAGATACCGGCAGCACGCTCGACGGCGCGCCAGCGAAGCGCGGAGCGTGAGCAAATCGTGCAGGTCGCGCAGCAGCGCGAGCACCGGTCCACTGAATTCGTCTGCCAGGATAGCCTTGATCAAATCCGATATGTCGTTCGGCTCGACCTTGACGGCGCGGACGACGTTGCGGTCGAGGGCGAGATCGCGGCCGAGGGCGAGGGCGCGGGCAACGGCGCCGTTGAGGTCGAACGCGAAGCTGGCCTTGACGATGCGGTCGCCTGCGCGGTCCGGGTTGCGGATCCCGACCTCGATGGAGTCCCCGATCCGCTTGGCGGCTTTGGCCCATTCGACGTCGTTGTCGCGGCTCAGGGCTTGGATGAGCGCAACATTCGATTGTGCGGCGATCTTGCCGTCACGCGCGAGGGCCAGGGCGCGCGAGAGCTCAGGCATGCGAGCGACTGACGGACGAAGCAGCAGCCCGGAGAGGTCCTGCATTCGCTGCTGCAATGAATCTTCTTGGGCACCGGTGAGCCCGATCAAGCCGATCGCGCCATCGCTGGCGCACCAGGCAGCCATCGGCTCAGTGCTGCTGGCAGGGTGCTGAGACGCCTCTTGCGCGGTGGGCAGACGGTATATCACATCGCCCCCATGACGTGCCGTGAGCCACCCGGCAAACGCACGAGCATCCTCCAGGTGGACGCCCGCGACAGGCGCCTGTGCGCGCCCCCGTGGAAACGACTCCGAGCTCCAGTGATCTGGTTGCGTAAAGACTCTTTCCCGGCGTCTATCATCGATGTAGAGCTGGTACTCCGCGCAGGTCATGTAACCGGGATCGATCTCGCGGGTGTCGTCGATCCTCTGGAAAGTACGCAGGCGACACGCCAGGCGCACCTCCATGGCGAGGCGCCGTCGCAGATCGTCCTTCGACTCCAGATCGGCCACCAGGCGTTGCTCCACCTCGAGGCGCAACGTCGGTTCAAGGCGCTGCGCTTCCCCCAGGCATTCGCTCGCGAGCGCGAGCGCGGGCACGGTGTCCAGCGCGAGGCTCGCCTGAATCAAGGCGGAAGCATCGCCCTGCGCCGCATAGAGGCAGAGCGCCTCGTGCCACCAGCTGTTCTGGATCAAGGCAGGCCAGTCGACGTCCCGTCCATGCTTCCGGAGGTACGTGGAGGCAAGGTACTCCTGGAAGCTGAGGTGGGCGAAGCCCCATGTGTCGCGCTCGCGCTCGACGAACAATCCGCTCGAGGCCTGGAGCGTAGGCAAGAACGTCGCTACCGCGTTGCCGGTGAGCCCGACCTCGGCCAGATGTTCCTGGATCGCGGCCAGCACCTCGGCCGTACGCATCTCTCGCACGCCTTCCCGCATCATGCGATAGGCAAGCGGCTCGAGCACCTCCCTGATCTTCCCGACGCTGAGCGGCTGCGCGAGCCCTTTGGCCCTCTGCCAGTACCCGAGCAAGACATCGCAGATCTCGCCGTAGAGCTCCACGCGGCCTCCAGGCAAGGCGTTTCGCTGGCTGTGCACCGTGGCGAGCATCGTGAGCAGGAGGGGATTGCGGGTGAGCTCGCCGAGCGCCGGGCGCGAGTGCAGTCGATGCAGGAGCTCGGTGGCGTGGTTCTCGGCGGTGAGGCGCACGCCGTCGTCCACGTGCCCACCGGCGCGCAGGATCTCGTTCGCCAGATACCAGTTGCGGACGAAGTGCCCGACCTGCTCTGCCCCGAAGGGCAAGATCTCGAGAATGTGCGCCCGCGCAAGGGGAGCGGTCGCGTAGCCCCTCGGGCGCGAGGTGAGCACGAAGGGCGATCGCGGATAGGCCGCGATCTGCTGGTCCACCCAGGACGAGACGCGGGCGCGGGCCTCGTCGTCCGCCACCTCGTCGAGGCCATCGAACAGCACGACGCACGCTCCAGCCTGAAGCTGTCGCTCGAACCAGCGCGGAGGCGGCGGCTCGCCGAGCTTCTTCGCGAAGTACGCCTGCGCGAGGTCGCCCAGCGACGGCGGCGACGCGGCGACGAACGCCGCCGTATGCTCACGCAACGAAAGAAAGATCGGGAGCAAGGCGCGGAGCCGGTGAGGGCGTTTGCGATGGGCGGCCAGGGTCAGAGCAACATGCTGGAGGAGCGTCGTCTTACCGCTGCCGGGGGGGCCGAGGAGGGCGAGGGCCTCCGCTTCTCCTTGGGCGGTGCGGCTCAAAAAGTCCCAGATGGTGCGGTTCCCCGAGAGCTCCTTTCCGCCGAGGGGGCTCAAGCTGACCTGCTGCGCGCTGTTCGGCGTGATGCGGACCTCGACGAAGACCTGATCGAGGTGAATGGTGAAGGCGCCCTGGGTGCGCAGGCCCCGGACGTTGAAGCTCCGGTGATCGAGGAGGAGCCGCCGGAGGTAGCGGCGCCGGTAGCTGCTGACGAGGTTGAGCAGGCTCGCCTGGGCGGCGCCGGCGAGGTGCCGTGAGCCGTCGGTCAGCCCCGTGACGACCTCCGGCTCGAGGTTGCTCCACACCTTCTTGAGGACGCCGCCGACCATCAGCGACGCCTCGTACGCGAGGACCAGCAACGTCGTCGTGCCCGGGTGCTCCTTGGCCCACGTTGCCAGCGGGCTGTGGAGCACCGCCGTGATGCCTCCGCCGATCACCGGGAGTTGGCTGAGCAGCAAGCTCAGCGCTGCCTTGTTCGGCGTGGCGCTGGGGGCCAGCGCAGGATCGGGTTGCTTTGGTGCCATCGCGCTCGATCCAGATGGATCGGGCAAGGAGGGCGGCGTCAAAGAGGGCACCGTCATGAACAGGGGCAGGATATCTCAACCTGTGGAGGTGGTTCCGTCAAACCGGGGACCAACCGCGCGGCTGGTCGATCCGCCCAAGGACGAATTTGCGGCGCCTCACCGTCGGGATCCATCGGAAGCCGTCGGGATCTCTGACACGCCGAACCAGCGGCGGGTCTCGCCGGCGCCCGCCGGGCTCACGGCGCGTCAAAGCGGTACGCGGTCGCCTGCGCCGACGCGCGCTGGCCGAAGTCGTCGCAGAAGGCCGACAGGGCGCGATAGCCGCTCGTGGGCAGCAGCTTCCGGAACTCGAGGTGCGTGACGAGGCAGAACGCGCAGGCCTCCAGGTAGCTGACGTCGCGATCCGGGGGCAGCGCGGCGCGCACCGCCTCGATGTTGTCGTCGAGCCAGGCGAGCATGTTGAGCAGGCTCTTTTGCAGCTTCACGAGCTGCGCGTCCTCCTTCGGCGTCCCCGCGAGCTGGCCCATGATCAGCGTGACCTCGGTCGCCATCGCCTGCACGACGAGCTCCTGCGCGTTCGCGGTCAGCGCCTCGGTGAGGTGCTCGGGCCAGACCACGCGTCGCGGCGCGGGCGCCCGGCGGGCGAGCTCGCGGCAGATGTTGAGCGAGCCGAGCCACGTGGTCGCCCCCGTCCGCAGGATCGGCATGCGCAGCGCCGGGTTGCCCGCGTAATCCGCGGCGTCCACGGAGCGCAGATCGGGGACGACCTCGAAGGCGCAAGCGACCCCGAGCTCCGCGGCGAAGAGGCGCGTGACACGCGTGAAATGGGAGCTCGAACGGCCGACGAGCGTGGGGATGCTGCCAGGATCGGGTGTGGGCTCGGTCACCCGAACGACGTACCACGAGCGCCGCCGCGAGGGCCAGACGGCTGCGGGGTTGCTGCGGCGGCAGGGGCGGCAGGTCCATCCCGTCGTACAGCCACGCTGCACACGTCGGCCGGACAGAGGATCTTCCTTCAGTCCCCTCTCGCGAGAAAGCAGCGCTGAATCGAGAATCGCTCACGGATCGAGATCGGCCGCTCGCGACGGCGGGCGGACGAGGCGCACCCGACATGGGCTGGCCCTGGACCGCGCCCGAGTGCGTCCCTCCGGAAAAAAAACCGCCAAGACGCCGAGGACGCCGGGAGAGCAGAAGATTTTTCCGGCGTCCTCCCGGCCGGCTGTCCCATCCCCGCCTGCGGGCTCCGCCCGTCGACAGCACATGAATCCGGGACACGCAGCGCGACTCGATAGATATTTTCAACACCCATCTTCCTGCGGAAAGCTCTCCAGATAAACGACAACACCCCCTGTGTGCGCACAACAGCAGGCGCTCGCGACAGCCATCGATGTCCAGCGGCGCGATTGCATTGCAGTATTGTCGTCACATAAACGAGCCCCTCATCCAGCATCGCGCATTGCGTCGCGCGCGCTCGCGTGCTTTCTAATCTTTTCATGAATCGGTCGAGCGGCGAACGTCGCGCGGCCATCACCATGAAGAGGTTACCTTGCTTTACTATAACACTCCGCTTCGACTGGTCTTGTGCCTGGCCATCGGCCTCTCGGCGACGGCCTGCAACGGCCTCAACATCGATCCAGAGGATTGGGGCATCGGCGGCGGCGACGGCTCGGACGACGGCGACGCCGCCAGCACGACCGACAGCGCCAGCAGCTCGAGCCAGGGCGGCGGCAGCGCCACCGCGGGCTCCGGCGGCGCGGGCGGCGACGCCACCACCGGCGGCGCGGGCGGCGACGCCGCCACCACGGGCGCGGGTGGCGACGCCACCACCGCCGGCGCCGGCGGAGAGGGCGGCGCCTCCACCACCGCGGGCTCCGGCGGCGCGGGCGGCAGCACCACGACCGCCGCGGGCTCGGGCGGCGCGGGCGGCGGCGCCACCACCGCGGGCGCGGGCGGCGCGCCTCCGCTGGATCCCGCCTGCGGCCCGGACACCGCGACCTTCGCCGATGTGGCGCCCATCCTGGAGCGGAGCTGCTCGAACCAGTACTGCCACGGCAACGCCAGCTCGCCGGCCGGCGGGCTCGATCTGCGCACGGCCGCGGCGGTCTCCGCGATGGTCAATCAGGACGCCGGCTCGTGCTCCAGCGAAAAGGCGCTCGTCGTGCCGCTCATACCGAGCAGCAGCTATCTCATGAACAAGCTGAAGGGGGTCGATCTGTGCGACCCTGACGAGTTCAGGATGCCCCTAGGCACGCCGCTGCCCGACGCCGAGATCAAGACGATCAACGACTGGATCTGCGCCGGCGCCCCCGACCGCTGAGCATCGTCCGCCCCCGCGGACTTCGCGCCGCCCCCCCCGCCGGCGGCGCGCGCATCGACCGAGAACGCCCTCCCCACCTTCCGCAGATCGCCCCGTCCAAGGCCGACGGTCGGCCCATCGCGCCGATTTCCGCCGCGCCCCCCTGCCGCGCGCCTTATCGCCGACGGACGCGCGCGCGGCGAGGCCACGGCCGCGGCTGATGTGCGCTGCCGCGGTCGGAGACGCCCCCGCGGAGATGGAGGCGGACGGAGCCCTCTGCCGGCGACGCCGCGCGCGGGCGCTCCCCCGCAACGCCGCGACGCCGCGACGCCGCGAGCCACGAGCCACGAGCCACGAAGACAAACCAGCGCGGACGTCGTCCGCCTCCGCGGTAAGGCGTCGCGATCCGTGCTCTTCACCTACTTTGCAGTTGTCAGTCGCCACGTGTTCTGTAGCATCCGAAGCTGAGCATCTCTCCTTCGCTTGCATCTTAGGCGCACGAGCACGACCCCCCCAATCAAGGAGGATCCATGAACGCAAGGAGCATCGGGCTCTCGAGGCGCGGCATTGGCCGTGCCCTCTCCAGGGTTGCCTTCGCCGCGACCCTGTTCGCCGGCGTGTCGTCGGGCCCGGAGGCCATCGCCGCTCCGTCCTACCGGCTGTTCGAGAGCGGGCAGGTCCGCCCGCTCGCGCTCTCGCCGAACGGCAAGCTGCTCTTCGCCGTCAACACCCCGGACAACCGCCTGGAGGTCTTTGCCGTCAACGCGGGCGGCCTGGCCCACCGCGCCTCGATCCCCGTCGGGCTCGAGCCGGTCGCGGTCGCGGCGCGCAGCGACGAGGAGGTCTGGGTCGTCAACCACCTGTCCGACAGCGTGAGCGTGGTGCGCCTCGGCCCGCTCGGGTACCGCGGCGCCGTCGAGCGCACCCTGCTCGTGGGCGACGAGCCGCGCGATATCGTCTTCGCCGGCCGGAACAAGCGGCGCGCCTTCATCACCACGGCCCACCGAGGGCAAAACATCCCTCACGACCCGCAGCTCACGACGCCCGGGGTCGGCCGCGCCGACGTGTGGGTCTTCGACGCCGCGAGCCTCGGCGCCTCGCTCGGCGGCGACCCGCTCACCATCGTCACCCTGTTCGGCGACACGCCCCGCGCGCTGGCGGCGACGCCCGACGGGTCCCGCGTCTACGCGGCCGCGTTCCACTCGGGCAACCGCACCACCGTCGTCCACGACTCCCTCGTTCCCGACGGGGGCGAGGAGGCCGGCGGGCTGCCCGGCCCGACGACGAACTTCGAGGGGATCCCGAGGCCCGAGGTGGGGCTCATCGTCAAGTTCGACGGCGAGCACTGGGTCGATGAGCTGAGCCGCCCCTGGGACGACAAGCTGCGGCTGTCGCTGCCGGACAAGGACGTCTTCGTCATCGACGCCAAGGCCAATCCGCCGGCGCAGCTCCCTGGCTCGAGCGGCTTCTACACCGGCGTCGGCACCATCCTCTTCAACATGGCCGTGAACCCGGTGAGCGGGAAGGTGTATGTCAGCAACACCGAGGCGCGCAACGACCTCCGCTTCGAGGGGCCGGGCATCTTCGCCGGCAGCAGCCTGCGCGGCCACCTGCACGAGAGCCGGATCACGGTGCTGAGCTCCGCCGGCGTCGCCCCGCGGCACCTCAACAAGCACATCGATTACGACGCTTGCTGCGCCCCGCTCCCGAACGACGAGAACGAGAAGAGCCTCGCGCAGCCGCTCGGCATGGCGGTGAGCGGCGACGGCAAGACGCTGTACGTCGCCGCGTTCGGCTCCTCGAAGATCGGCGTCTACGACACCGCCGCGCTCGAGGGCGACACCTTCACGCCGAGCACGGCCGCGCAGATCCCGCTCACCGGCGGCGGACCGACCGGGATGGCGCTCGACCAGGCCCGCAAGCGCATGTACGTGATGACCCGCTTCGACAACGCGATCTCCGTGATCGACACCGCCGCGCGCGAGGAGATCGCGCACCTGCCCCTCTACAACCCCGAGCCGCCGAGCGTCGTCGCGGGGCGGCCGTTCCTCTACGACGCCCGGATGAGCTCGAGCCACGGGGATTCGTCCTGCGGGAGCTGCCATGTCTTCGGCGATTTCGACAGCCTCGCCTGGGACCTCGGCAACCCGGACGGCTCGGTGGTCAACAACCCGACGCTGGTCGTCCCGCCCATCCCCGGCGCCGGGTTCGGCGACGACGGGTTCTTCGGCGAGGACCCCGATTTCCACCCGATGAAGGGGCCGATGGTGACGCAGAGCCTGCGCGGCATGGACAACCACGGCCCCATGCACTGGCGCGGCGACCGCACCGGCGGCAACGCCGAGCCCACGTCGCAGCCGGACGAGGGCGGCTTCGACGAGGAGGCGGCGTTCAAGAAGTTCAACCCCGCGTTCATGGACCTGCTCGGGCGGCACGCGGAGCTCGGCGACCCGGAGATGCAGGCCTTCACCGACTTCATCCTCCAGGTCACCTACCCGCCCAACCCGATCCGCAACCTCGACAACTCGCTCACCCCCGCTCAGCAGAGCGGGCGCGACACCTTCATGAACACCGTCGTCGCGCCGACGGGCTCGTGCGAGAGCTGCCACCGGCTCGACCCCGGCGGAAACCCCTCGGAGGGCGTCTTCGCCGGCTTCTTCGGGACCGACGGACGCGCGGCGGTCTCACCGGATCCGCAGTTCTTCAAGGTCCCGCACCTCCGCAACCAGTACCAGAAGGTCGGGATGTTCGGCGCGGCCTTCACCACCCTCTCGCACGGCCCCGATCCGTTCCTCGGCGATCAGGTGCGCGGCTTCGGCTTCAACCACGACGGCGCCTTCCCGGACCTGTTCCGCTTCAACAGCGGGTTCGACCAGTTCGAGGGCAACCCCGTCGGCCTCCCGGTGACCCCCGAGAACGCCCAGCTCAAGCGGGACATGGAGCAGTTCATGCTGGCCTTCGACTCGAACCTCGCGCCGATCGTCGGGCAGCAGACGACGCTCACCGCGAGCACCTACGCCGCGGTCGAGGGGCGCATCGATCTCCTCATCGAACGCGCGGACGCCGGCGAATGCGATCTCATCGCGAAGGGCCGGATCGCGCAGCAGGAGTTCGGGTTCCTCTACCTCGGCGGCGGCCACTTCGCGGCCGACCGGCAGTCGCTCGGCGCCGTGCCGGACGCGCTGCTGCGGTTGCTGGTCGCCCTGCCCGGCAGCGCGCTGACCTACACCTGCGCGCCGCCGGGATCCGGCGAGCGCATGGGGGTCGACCGCGATCTCGACGGGCACCTCGACGGCGACGAGACCTCGGCGGGCAGCGATCCGGCCGATCCCCAGAGCACGCCCTGAGGCGGCGCGCTCCGCCGGAACCCGGCCGCCGCGGCCCGGCGCGCCGCCGCTGAGAATTGGCGGTATCGAGGAGCGCTCGAGTTCTGCGGCGGCGCCGAGCGCGCTAGAGTGCGGCGCATGACGTCGACAATCCAGGTGGGGCTCGTCGGTGATCGCGACGACGCGGTGACGGCCCACCGGGCCATCCCGGTGGCGCTGCGGCTCGCAGGGGAGGCGCTGGCGACGCCGCTCGCGTTCGCGTGGGTCCCGACCGAGGAGGTGGCCGACGCGTCGCGGGTGGCGCGCTACGACGCCCTCTGGTGCGTGCCGGCCAGCCCGTACCGGAGCATGGAGGGCGCGCTGCGGGCGATCCGCTTCGCCCGCGAGCAGCGGCGCCCGTTCCTCGGCACCTGCGGCGGCTTCCAGCACGCGATCGTCGAATATGCGCGTCACGTGCTGGGCTGGCCGGACGCCGAGCACGCGGAGACGGCGCCGGAGGCGCGGCGCGCGGTGATCGCGCCGCTTGAATGCGCGCTCGTGGAGGCGACCGGCACGGTTCGTTTCCGCGCCGGCAGCCGCATCGCGCAGGCGTACGGCCGCGCCGAGGCCACCGAAGGATACCGCTGCCGCTACGGCCTGAACCCGGAGTTCCAGGCCGCGTTGGTCTCGGGCCCGCTGCGCGTCAGCGCGGAGGACGACGCCGGCGACGTGCGCGCCGTGGAGCTGGACGGGCACCCGTTCTTCGTCGCCACGCTGTTTCAGCCGGAGCGCGCCGCGCTCGCCGGTCAGCTGCCGCCGCTCGTGGCCGAGCTCATCCGGGCGTGCTCGGGCCGCGCCGGGTGAACGCCACCAGTCCCCCGGGTCAGCAATCCCGCCAGAAAAGCCGGTCGATGACGAGCGGTCATCGGAAACTGTTCGTGGGCGGTTGGACGATCTCACCACGGCGATCGGGCAGGTCGACGGCCGCACGGTCAATGCTCGTGCAATACCGCCTCCAGCCGGTGGCCGTCGGGGTCGCGGACGAACGACGCGTAGTAGCCGGGATCGTAGTTCTCGCGAACGCCGGGCGGTCCCTCATCGACACCGCCCTTGCTGAGCGCCGCCGCATAGAAACGATCGACCGCCTCGCGGCTCGGGGCGGCAAAGGCGAGGTGGAAGCCCCGACCGGGAGGCTTCGCGTCAGGACCGGACGCGACGATGGCGAAGGGCGCCTCTGCTTCGTATCCCGCGGGCCCGTACCCCGCGCTACGGGCGTTTTGCCAAAGCCGGACATAACCGAGCGGCGCGAGGCAGGCGTCGTAGAACGACGTAGCACGCTCGAGATTCTCGACACCGACCGAAATGTGATCGAAAACGAACACCCTGGCGTCCTTGGGCATTGCTACGAGGTACCCCTCGCGATCGTCCGAGGCAAGCGAGAAGGTGCGGGAGCGCCGCCGGCGTCGCGGGCTCGCGCGTTTGCGTGGAACGCTCTCTCCGGATCCATGGCCGGAATCCTGGCGGGTGGAACTAGCAGTTGCGAGCGGCCCGAAGAGAAAGAGAGACAACGCAAAGGCCCAAGAAAGAAAGAGGGGCTATCTCTTCCTGGCGTCATTCTGTAGCGGGACATTCTCAGATTTCGTTTTGCGCACGTCGTTTCCCCTCTTGCGCGTTCCGCGTATGGCGATGCGCCCACGCGAGGAAACACGGCGATACGTGCACACGACGAATCATGCCGATTCCTCGGGCGGCGCCGAGCGGCGGCGAAGGCGCTCAGCGCGATTGCAGGAAGTACCTGCGCGCCGCCTCGCAGAGCTCCGGCCAGCGCTGGGCGAGCGCGGGATCGGCGGCGAGGCGGGCTGACCAGAAGGCGTCGAGCGCGGCGCGCGCAGCGGGGGTCGGGACGCCGTACCGCGCGTGCGTGCTCTCGATGTAGGCGGGGTACAGCTCGCACGCGACGACGAGGCCGGCGTACTGGTTGAGCGTGAGCGGTGGCGGCGAGCGCATGCTGAGCGGATCGCCGGCGCTCGCAGGGGCGGGCGCGGACGGCGGCGGGACGCTCGGCGCGGGGGGCGGGTGGGCGCCCGGCGTGGCCGCAGGGGAGATGCTCGGCGTGGCCGCAGGAGAGATGCTCGGCGTGGCCGCAGGAGAGATGCTCGGCGTGGCCGCAGGAGAGATGCTCGGCGTGGCCGCGGGCGAGACGCTCGACGCGGCCCCGGGCGGGACGCTCGGCGTGGCCGCGGGCGAGATGCTCGACGTGGCCGCGGGCGGGACGCTCGGCGTGGCCGCGGGCGGGACGCTCGGCGTGGCCGCGGGCGAGATGCTCGGCGGGGCCGCGGACGAGATGCTCGGCGCCGAGGCCGGCGGGGCGCTCGGGCCTGGAGCCACGGGAGGGCGCTCGTGGTGGGTCGACCACGCCGCGGGGCCGTGGTGCGCCGCCGCCGGAGGAGGCTCGCGAGACGGTGGCCCGTCGCTCGCGACGGGCTGGAAAGGGAGGGCCGCGTCGAAGCGCGCGACGGACGGCCGCGGGCGCTCCTCGGAGGCCACCTGGATGAAGGGAAGCGCCGAGCCGACGAACCTTTCCGCGTCGGGGAGCGTCTTGCTGAAGGGCCTGCGCTGGTCGCTCCCCGCCGGCGGCTCTACCCGAGAGGACGGCGGCTCCGTCCGGGAGGACGGCGGCTCCGTCCGGGAAACCGGCGCGGACTCGGGCGCGACCACCGGCCCAGGCGCGACCACCGGCGCAGGCGCGGCCACCGGCGCAGGCACCGCCGCCGGCGCAAGCGCGGCCACCGGCGCAGGCGCGGCCACGGGCGCGAAGGGCAATCCCCCGCCTGGCCGTGACAGCGGCCCCGATGCCTCGACCAGCCCCGGCGCGCTCGTCACGGCAACAGCATCCTCCGTCTCGTGCTCGGCAATCGGCGCGGGCACCGCCGCCGGCGCAGGCACCGCCACGGGCGCGAAGGGCAATCCCCCGCCTGGCCGTGACAGCGGCCCCGACGCCTCGACCAGCGCCGGCGCGCTCGTCACGGCAGCAGCATCTTCCGCCTCGCGCGCGGCCACCAGCGCAGGCACCGCCACCGGCGCAGGCACCGCCACCGGCGCTGGCGCGGCCACCGGCGCAGGCGCGGCCACTAGCGCAGGCACCGCCACCAGCGCAGGCACCGCCACCAGCGCAGGCACCGCCACCGGCGCAGGCACCGCCACCGACGCTGGCGCAGGCACCGCGGCCAGCGCAGCCAGCCCCACCGGCGCAGGCACCGCCACCGACGCTGGCGCTGGCACCGCGGCCAGCGCAGCCAGGCTCATCGGCGGGGGTGCCGCCACCGACGCTGGCGCCGCCACGAAGGGCAATCCCCCGCCCGACCACGAGCGCGGCCCCGACGCCTCGACCAGCGCCGGCGCGCCCGTCGTGGCAGCGGCGGCCTCGGCCTCGCGCTGCGCCGCGGCCCGCTTCGCCTCGGCCAGCCGCTCGTCGAGCGCGCGGCGCGCGTCCTGAAGCGCGCCCATCGCCTCGGCGCTCTCGCCGTCCGGGCCGAGGATCCGGCCGATCGCCAGGATCATCTCGCGCGCGGCCCGCAGCGCCGGCTCGTCCACCGCGCGGCCGGGCAGGTGCCGGCTCGAGAACGCCGCGAGCTCGTCGTCCTCGCAGCGCGCCAGGTCCGCGAGCCGGGCCGCCACGCGGCGCCGCTCCGGATCGGCGCTGCTGCCCCGCAGCGGGCGCATCGCCGCGTCGAGCTTCGCCAGCGCCTCGGCGAGCGGGCGCCTCTCGGACGAGGACGCTTCCATCGCGGGCAGGGGGCGCGCGCCGCTCACGGGGAGAGCACGACCACCGTGGTGACGCTCGGCACGATCGCCATGCCCACCGTGTTCGTGCTGTTCTGCAGCGAGAGGCTCGTCAGGCGCGTCATCGGCGCGCAGCCGACGATCACCGTGAAGGCCGCGGTGATGTTGCGCGACGGGCCCATCACCATCCCGGACGCGACGCCGAGCGCGACGCCCGGGTTGTCCCCCATCGTGAGCGGCGCGACGGTCAGCATGTTGTGCGCCGGCGCGCACGTGACCAGCACGTTCGGCACGAACAGCACGCTCATCGGGTGCAGCGAGATGTTCGGGTACGGGATCGGCACCGGCGCCGGCGTGGGGGTCAAACACACGTCGGGGAACGCCAAGCACATCCCCCCTGCGGTCGTCTTCGCGAGCATCGCTTCACCCCTCGTCCTTGCCAGCGTCCGCGGCGCCCCGCGGCGCGGGCCCTCAGCCGATCTTCACCTGCTCGCCGTCGAGCTTCGCGAGCGTCCGCGCGGCGACGATCGTGTTCTCCCCGCGGACGGCCGCGAGCCCCTCCGCGCGCAGGTCGAAGACCCCCGCGCGCACCTGCTCGAGCGCCTCGACGAAGCGGAACGCCTGCTTCGCCCGCTGCACGAGGCGGCCTGCGCGCGCTTCCATGCGCTCGGCCACGACGACCGCCTTCTGGAGGTGCGCCTCGAGCGACCCGCCCACGAGCCCGAGCTCCTCGATCGCGGCGGCCGCCGCCTGCGCGCGGACCTGGAGCTTGCCCGCGAACAGCCCCACCTCCCGGGCGGCGGCGATCTCGATCTGGTCCCCCGCGCCGAGCCCGAGGCGCCCCGTCGCCTGCACCTTCAGGTCGCCCTCGGCGACCACCCGCGTCGTCGCGCCGGCCTCGCCCTCGAGCACCGCGAGGAGGAACACCTGATCCCCGTCCTTCGCGCAGAGCACCCGATCCCCCGCGTCCGGCGCCACGAGGCAGCTCTTCGCGCGCCGCGCGATCACCGGGCCGCCGCCGAGCTCGACCAGGAGCCCCGACGCCGTGCCCCGGACGACGCCCGTCTCGAGCGACGGCGCGCGCCGCGGCGCCGCCTCCACCGGCGGCAGATCCACCGCGGCCAGGAGGTCGTCCTGCGCGCTGTCGTCGTGTGCCACCGTCAGGGGCTCGCGGGCCGCCGTGCTCTGCATCTCGGATCTCCTCGGCCCGGCTCCGCCCGTTCGGGACGTGCAGGCCGCCGCGCCAGTTTCTGGCAATTTTCGAGGGGAATCAACGGCATCTCGCGTCTCACGGGCGCTCTGGGTCGCGCTCGCCGCGCTCGCCACGCTCGTCTCGCTCGCCGCCGCGCTTCGGCTTCCAGTCCTCGAGCGCGGCGAGCTTCTCGTCGTCGCCCAGCCACCCTGCCCCGGCCGGCAGCCGCGCGCCGTCGCGGCGGGCGCGGTGCAGCTTCGCGCGGAACATCGACGCCTGCGTGAAGTCGGCGCCGGACAGATCGCAGTGCGAGAGGTCCGCGTACGCGAGCTTCGCGCCGACGAAGCGCGCGCCGGGGCACGAGGCGAACGCGAGGTACGCCTCGACGAGCTCCGCGCCCGAGAAATCGGCCTCCGCGAGCGCGGCCCGCTCGAAGATCGTGTTCTTCAGCCTCGCCCGCGGGAACCGCGCCTGCGCCGCCTTCGCCTCGCCGAAGAGCGCCTGCGTCAGGACCGCGTCGCTGAAGTCGCAGCCCGACACGTCGACGCCGGTGAAGTTGCACTGCGTCGCGTCGCAGCCCGCGAAGCTGGAGCCCGCGACGCTGCCGCGCATGAACTGCGTTCGGAACAGCCTGATCCCCTGGAACGCCCGCGCGCCCAGCGCGGCCTCGACCAGCGTCGTGAGCGTCAGGTTCGCGCCGTCGAGCAGCGCCGTGCGCAGGTCGAGCCTGTACAGCGTCGCCTTCTCGAGGTTGGCGCGAGAGAAATTGGCGCCGTCGGCCCTGACCTCGACGAGGTTCGCCCGGTCGAGGTTCGCCCCCTCGAACGAGGCGCGCTCGACCGAGCACGTCGTCCAGGTCGCGATGGGCGCCTCCGCGCCCGACAGCGCCGCGCCCTCGAGCGTCGACTCCACGAAGCTCGCGCCGACGAGCCTCGCCCCCGAGAGCGTCGCCCCGTCGAGGCGGCTCCGGAAGAAGGTCGTCAGGTGCAGGTCCACGCCCGCCGCGTCCACGCCGGACAGGTCGCACTCCGTGAACGTCGACTCCTTGACGAGCGCGCCCCGCATCGCGCGGGGCATGCGGACCCGGTCGAACACCGCGCCCGAGAGATCCGCGCCCGTCAGGTCGAGCCCGGAGATGTCCACGGCCTGGATCGGCTCCCCGTGGCGGACCTTGTCGAGCACCTCGTCGCGGTTCATGTCGCGCCTCCGGGAGCCGGCGCCGCCTGCCGGTCGAACCGGGCGAAGTCGACGCTCGCCTCGGCGAACGTCGTCCGGCTGTCCCCGCGCGCGCGGCTGAAATCGGCCCGGCAGAGCTGCGCGCCCGTGAAATCGGCCCCCGCCAGGCGCGATTTCGAGAGGATCGCCTCCGTCAGGTTGCACCCGCGGAGCGAGGCGCGGTCGAGGTTCGTCCGGATCAGCAGGGCGTTCTTCATGACCGCGCGGTCGAAGATCGCGCCCGTCGCGTCGGCCTCGGAGAGATCGGTCATCGTCATCTGGGCGCGATCGAAGCGCGCGCCGCGCAGGTCGGTCGTCCGGAAGCAGGTCCTGTCGAGCACCGCGTCGCGGAAGTCGGCCTCGGGCAGGCCGCTCTTGTGGACGGCGACCCCCTCGGAGAAGCGCGCGCCCGCGAAGCGCGCCCGCGACCCCGTGCAGCTCATCAGCGACGTCTTGTGCAGCCGCGCGCCCGACAGGTCCGCGTCGTCGAGCGAGCACTCCAGCAGCGTCGCCCGCTCGAGGTTCGCCCCGGCGAGGTTCGCGTCGGCGAAGCTCGTCTGGACGAACGAGCAGAGCGAGAGGTCCGCGCCCGAGAGATCCACGCCGGCCCAGCTCACCTGGAGCACGTCCGCGCGCTCGAGCCGCGCCCGCTTCAGGCTCGCCCCGGCGAGCCTCGCGCCCATCAGGACGGCCTCGGTCAGGTCGGCGTCGTCGAGCACCGCGCCCTCGAGGTTCGCCTTGCCCAGGTTCGCGCCCCGGAGCCGCGCGCCCGTGAGGTTCGCGCCCGTGAGGTCGGCCCTCGCGAGCACCGCGCCCTCGAGCACCGCGCCCGAGAGGTCGCAGCCGCGCAGGTCGGCCCCCTCGAGGAACGCGCGCACGAAGCGCATCCCCCGCAGATCGACCCCGCGGAAGTCGGCGCCGGTGAGGTCGCGCTCGTCGAGCGGCTCGCCCGCTTCGCGCGCCGCATCGACGACGACGCGCGCCATCTGCGCGGCCTCGGCGGTCATCGGCAGGGCCTCGGACCGGAGGTGCGCCGAGCCGCGGTAGCCCTCGCGCGCCGTCTGCTCCAGGCGCAAGAGCTGCTCGTGGAACGCCGGATCCGCGAGCATCGCCTCGAGCTCGAGGTTGGGCACGCCGCCGCGGCGCCCGGCCTCCGCCAGCTCGGCGTACTGCTGGAGCTGCGCCTGCGCCGAGAACTTCGGCGGGCCGCCGGGCGGATCGTCCTCGTTCTCGGCGCGCCGGAGCGTCTCCTCGGACACGCCCATGTCCGCGGCCCGCGCTTTCATGCGCTCCTCGGCCTCCTTCTTGAGGCGCGCGGCCCGCTCCTCCTCCTCCTCCATCTTCCGCGACGCGGTGTCCAGGTACACGACCAGCGCGTCGAGATCGTCGACCGGCGGCGGCGCCTCCTCCTCCGGCAGCGGCCCGTCGAGGCCGTAGCGCGCGGGGTCGATGCCGTCGGCGAGGAGCTCCTCGCGGCGGCGCTCGCGCTCCCGCTCCGCGCCGCGCCGCAGGTTCGGCGCGGCGAGGTTCTCGCTCTTGATCCACTGCATCATCTGGAGCCCGGCGACGTTCGCGACGACGCCCGACTCGCGCGGCGGCATGAGATCGCTGTCGCTGAGGGACGCGATCGCGCCCCGGTCCCTGTCGATCCGCCGGGCGAGCGCCTCGCGGTAGTGCTCGATCGGCCGGGGGCGGCCGATCTCCTCGCAGGCGACGACGAGATCGACGATGTCCGCGGCGTCGTCCTCGGCCACGGGCATCGAGCCGTGGAAGATCACCACGCCGAGGTTGGCCGAGGGGAAGAGCCACACCGTGTCGCAGCGGACGGGCAGCTCCACGAACGCCTCCCCGCCCGCGTCGCGGCGGGTGACGAGCACGCGCGCGGCGAGGCCGGGGAGCGCGCCCTCGATGCGCGGGCGCGTCGGGTGCATGTTCTCCACGACGAACGCCTCGTCGCCGCGCAGCGGCTCGGCGCTCCATTGATCGCTCGGCGCGACGTTGAAGAAGGCGGGATCCACGTCGGGCGGCAGGCCGGGCGCCCACTTCTCGGCGTAGTCCGGGCCGTACGTCCCCGCGCGGGCGCGGCGCTGGGCGAACGTCACGTCCATCGGGAGGAAGGACGCCGGGCCCGGCCGGTCGCCGGGCGAGCGGATCAGCGCGCCGTAGTGCTCCACGTTCGGCAGCGGCCGGACGCGGTGCCCGCCGCGCTCGACCTCCTCGAGCCCCTTGCCGTAGGGGTTCGCCGCGTCCTTCGGCCCGCCGAGGGCGTGCGCCCAGTCGATGGGCATCTCCGCGAACGGCTCCGGCTCCGTGAAGCCGTGGCCGGTCCAGTGCCGGTCGCCCAGCACGGCCAGGCGCTTGTCGACGGCGCCGAGCCGCGCGCGCACGAACGACGCGGCGACGCGGCGGCCCTCCGGGGCGTAGCACCGGCCCGCGACGAGCAGCTCGCCGCGCGCCTTCGCGATGCCGTCGTCGAGCGGGAGGCCCCCGAGCTCCGGGGTCGCGGCCTGCCAGAACGTCATCTCGTCGACGAGCGAGCGCGGCGCGTCGAGGGGGAACGCCACCATCGCGCCCACGTGGAACCTGAGGCGCCGCGCGACCTCGACCACGCGCGTGAGCGCCGGGACCTTGAGGGGTTTGACGACTCGCATCCGCGCTCAGAGCTTCGTGAAGCCGGCGTTGTACGCGATGACCCCGGCGAGGATCAGGCCGATCGCCTTCTGCTTCAGGTAGGTGCCGAACTGGTTCATCTTGAGGCCGACGGCCTTCTTGTCCATCCCGACGTAGTCGAGCTTGATCCCCACGAGCTCGAGCTTGAGCCCGTACAGCGTCTGGTAGAGCGCGGCGTGGTCGGTCTTGAGGACGCCGCTCGCGCCCTTGTAGACGTAGAGCTCGTGCTTGTTCGGCGTGAGGTCGAACGTCAGCCCGAGCACCTCCCACTTCAGGTCGGTGGCGGTGATCTTCGCGCTCGGCGCCTTGATCACGAAGCTCGTGTCGCTCTTCAGGTCGACGTTGCCGCCGAAGTGGCCGTTCCAGGTGGTGGCGACCTCGGTCTTCCAGCTCTTGTAGTCGTCGAAGCTCAGGTCCGTGACCTTGTGCGTCCACGGCCCGGTCACCGTCGACGAGCCCTCCGGCTCGATCGTCTGCTCGTACGTGCCGTGGACGTCGTGCTTCATCCCGCCGCTCGTGATGGTCAGCGTCATCCCGTCGGTGATCGTCTGCTTCATGCCGCCGGCTTCCACGGTGTCCACGCGGCCCGTCTTGATCGTGGTCGTGCGCGTCGCGTAGTACGTCTCCGTCGCCGCGCCGGTGACCTGGAACGTGTACGTCGCGCCGACGCCCGCCCAGAGGTCGCCCACCACCATGCTGAACTTCTGCCCGCCGACGTTCTCCCAGGAGTCGCCGCCGATCCAGGACCCGCCGTCGCCGCACGTCGTCTCGAGGTAGCTGAACGTGACGTCGACGAGGCTGCTGCCCGCGACCGCCGGGTCGGCGTTCTCGGGGGACAGGAACGTGCCGACCTGCGTCTCGCCGTCGCCCGTATAGACCGACGAGTGGCCGCCGCTCGGCGTGCCCATGTAGATGCCGGTGCGGTTGTTCGGCGTGT
Source organism: Sorangium sp. So ce185 (assembly GCF_051526825.1). Classification (NCBI taxonomy): domain Bacteria; kingdom Pseudomonadati; phylum Myxococcota; order Polyangiales; family Polyangiaceae; genus Sorangium; species Sorangium sp. So ce185. Next base: position 8,114,461 of record NZ_CP150316.1, read on the forward strand.
GGAGGAAGATGAACTCCTTGCCCTGCTCGTCCTCGAGCACGAGCTGGTTGCCGCTGCCGGTCCGGATGATGTTCTGGCTGAGGTTGCGCTCCCCGACGACGCTCGGCCGGTGCGCGTTCGGCACGACCCCGGCGATGAACGGCCGGTCCGGGTCGCCGCCGAGGAAGGCGATCATCACCTCGGTCCCCTTGCGGAGCGGGAAGTGGAAGCCCTCGGTGGTCCCGCCGTGGGGCTGCATCATGCGCACCCGCGTCGAGACGCGCGCGTCGGGCAGGCCGCTCGTGTCGAACTCGAAGCGCACGAGGTAGCGGCCGTCGGCGTCGATCTGGGCGTACTGGCTGTCGGCGGGGCCGCAGACCACGGCGTTCTCGAGCCCGTAGATGCGCGGCCACGGCGTCGTTTGCGGCGCGCGGAACTGCACGTCGGCCGGGATCGCGAGCAGCTTCACGCCGTAGATGTTCTTGTCCGAGAGCCGCGTGAGCTTCGCGATCTCGGGCGTGATCCCGGCGATCGACGCGGTGTGGTGCACCTCCAGCGCGAGCCACTCCTCGCCGACGTCGCCCGGCTGGTCCTCCAGCGAGAACCGGTACCCGGCGCGGGGGCCGAGCACGTCGCCGCTGCCGCGCAAGGTCACCTCGCGGCAGCCGATCGACTGCGCGCGCACCTGCGCGAGGCGCTCGGCGTCGCTCTGCATGAAGACGCGGTAGCCGTACTCGCGGATCGCGCCGAGGCCGTTCTGGGTGATGCTGCTCTCGCCCTTCACCGACGCGGACGGGTTCGAGTAGTTGTAATCGGCGATGGTGACCGACTTCGGGAGCCACTGCACGTCCTGCTCGAGGTGGTGCAGGCCCGGCGGCGCGGTCACGTCTTCGCCGAAGAGGGGGACGTAGCGCACGGCGCCGCCGCCCGGGAAATCGTCGTGCAGCCCGCGGTCGTCCACGACGACGAGCACCTCGCCGGGCCCGTCCTCGGGGTGCTCGAAGTAGTAGTAGAGCCCCTCGCGCTCGAGCCACCGGTGGAAGAACGCGAGCTGCGTCTCGCGGTACTGCGCGACGAACTCCTCGACCGGGTAGTCGGCGTCGTCGATCGAGAAGCGGAACTCGCTTGCCGCGAGCCCGCCGCTCTGGAGTGTCGCCGAGAGGAACTCCTTGACGGCCTGGTTCGTGAAGACGTGGCTGCGCCAGAAGTGGCGCAGGAGCCAGAGCTTCGGCACGAGCAGCGCCTGGTACAGCGCCCGATCCGCGTTCTGGTGCAGGAGGCGCACGCTCGCGATCACCCCGTGCAGCACGAACGGGTCGTTCCCCTGGCCGCGGTTCGCGCGGACGGTCGCCCGCTCGCCCACCGCCTTGCGCACGTCGGTGTTCGCGGGGACGGAGAAGAAGAGCTCGAACTCGTACGGCTGCGAGACGTGCTCGGTGCCCCGGAAGCCGATGAAAGCGACGCTGGCGAGCGCCGAGCACGAGAGCGTGAAACCGTCGTGGCGCATCAAGAGTCTCCCGTCCCAGACCTAAGTGTTGACGGCGGAATCTCAGCGCATCGCGCCGCGGCGTCAACGCTCAGCTGCTGCCGGGCGGCGCCGCGAAACAGGGGGATCCGGCGGTGGGATGAGCGCGCACGTGTGTGCGTCCGGCGCCTGACCGCGCAGCGCCGACGACGCGCGCACCGCGTGGTCGTGCCGCGTCGCCGCGCGGTGGCGGTATTGTGCAGCGTCATCGTGCGATGGGGGCTTCGTCATCGCGCATGGCGGCCTCTTCACGGCTTCGTCGCGGCTTCGTCATCGCGCGATGGCGGCCTCTTCACGGCTTCGTCATCGCGCATGGCGGCTCCGTCATCGCGCGGCGGCGGCGTCCTCGTGCGGCGTCATCGCGCCGTGATCTCGCGCGGCGGCCGCGAGCGCGGCCACGACGCCGCGCGCGAAGCCGCGGAGGCGCGCGACGTCCTCGGGGCGAGGCGTGAACGAGGGCGCGTCGCAGTAAAGCCGGCGGGCGAGCTCGACCTGGAGCGCGTGCACCCCCTCGTCGCGGCGCGCGTGCCGCTCGATCGCGTGGCCGCCGGGGAACGGGTCGTCCAGCGCGAGCGACAGGCCGTGCGCGCGCGCGACGTCGGCGACCGCGTCGCGCGCCCAGCCGGCCGCGCTCGCGCCGCCCCGCGTCCCGAGCACGACGTCGGCCGCGCGCGGGAACAGGACGTCGGGGTAGCTGTGCGCCGACACGAGGATCGCCACGCCGTGGCGCGCGCGCGCGGCGGCGAGGCGCGCGGCGACCTCCGCGTGGTACGGCTCGAACACCTCGCGCACGCGGCGCTCGACCTCGGCGCGCGGCGGCGGGCTGTCGAGCCACGCCTCGCCGCTCGCCGAGCGCCGCCGCACCTCCCGCAGCCCGTAGGGGAGCTTGTCCTCGTAGGGCGTGGGCACGCGCGGGGCCGTGTTGAGGTCGATGACGAAGCGGCTCGCCGTCGCCACCACGAGCGCGGCGCCCTCCTCTGCGACGTCGCCGAAGAGCGCGTCCGCCGCGACGTCCGCGTCGGCCACGAGCGCGCGCTCCGGCACCCGCGTGAAGCGCGCCGCGCGCTCGTCCACGGCGAGGCCCGCGTGCGGGACCTCGACGACGACCGGCCCCGGCGCGGCGGGCTCGTGGACGCGGAACGGGCGGAGCGGAGGCGGCGGCGCGGACATGATCCTCTCCGCGGGTGTACGCGCGGGACGCGCGGGAGGGAACGGGCTCCCGCGCCCTCGCCGGGAGCGCCGGACCGACGCGCCCTCCGGCGATCTTCCGCGCGCGCGACCACGCGGAGGCGCCGCCGCGGAGGCGCCGGGTTTTTCGCACGGGCGCCCCGCTTTGCGCTCTCATGGCGGGCCATGGGACACCGCCTCTTGTCGATCGTCAGCGACCACCACCTCGACGCCTGGTTGTCGTCGGTCCTGGTGGACGGCGTCGCGACGGTCGGCCTGCTCGTCCTCGCCGCCCACGCCGTCCGGCTGGCGCTCCGCGAGCGCCGCGCCGCCGCGCAGGCCGAGGCGTCGTTCGATCCCGGCGTCGCGCTCGCGCCCGGCGAGGCCGTCGTCATGGGCACCGTCGAGCGAGCGCAAGGGGCGGACGTGGCCGTGCGCGTCGAGGTCGAGCAGGAGGGGTCCGAGACGGAGAGCTCCGGCGTCTGGAGCCACGAGTGGTCCGAGACCGATCGCAAGGTCCGGGTGCAGCCCTTCTACCTGCGCCACGCCTCGGGCGCGCGCGTCCGCGTGGAGCCCGGCGAGGACGTGACGCTCGTCGACGCGCTCGACGGCATGATCCTCGTCGATCGCACGAAGCGCGTCCGCGTGGCCGAGCTCGTGCCCGGCGAGCAGGTCTTCGCGGTCGGCGAGCTCCGGCGCGCGCCCGACCCCGAGGCGCCGACCCAGGGATACCGCGGCGCGGCGCAGGGGTTCCTGCTCGTGCCCCGCTCGCACGGGCGGCGCATGCTCCTCTCGTCCGAGCCGCTCGGGCAGCGGTTCGCGCGCCGGGCGGCGTTCCACCTGCGGTGGGGCGCCTTCGCCGCGGTCGCGTCGATCGCGTTCAACGCCGCGTTCGCGGGCTTCCACGCGCGCCGATGGCTGGGAGAGACGATCGATGTCCGCGTGACCGAGCTGCGAGAGATCGAGAGGGGCGACACCGACTACCACGAGGTGACGGCGCAGGGCGAAGGCGGCGCCGCGATCGTGGACGAGGTGTCCCACGCCGCCTTCGCCCTACTCCGGAAGGGCGACGCGCTGAAGGCGCGCCACGTCCCGTCGTGGCCGTTGGCCAGCGCGGTCGGCCCCGGCGTGACGGCCCACTCCGCGGCCTGGGTCGCCTTGCCGCTCCTCGGCGTCCTCGCGTTCGCCTACCTGATCCGCGCGCACAGCACGCGGCCCTGGTACGAGAAGAAGGTGGTCGATCAGGGGAACGGCAAGCTGCCCGACGTCGAGCCCGGGGCGCAGGCGGCCGTCGCGAAGAAGGCCCCGAAGCGCCCCGAAGGTCGCCGCCGGAAGACCTCGTCCGGCTGACCGGCCGCGCGCGGCGCCGTCGCGCGGCCGGGCGCGGTCATCCGCCCGCGTTCGCGAGCTCGCTCGGCTTGATGAGGGTGAAGGCCGCGCCCCAGGGATCGGTGACGACCGACTGCCGACCATAAGGCGTGTCGAAGGGCGGCACATGCACCTTGCCGCCCAGCGCCTCGACCTTCGCGAGCGCGGCGTCGAGGTCGTCGACGGCGAAATACGTCATCCAGTGCGGCGGGACGTCGGCCGGCCACTGCGCGTTCATCTGGAGCACGCCGCCCGCCGTCTTCTGGCCCTTGTGGAGCGTCACGTAGTCGATCCCGGGCGCGTCGAGCTTCTGCGCCTCGAGGTCGAAGACGCGACAGTAGAAGTCCGCCGCCTTCTTGTGATCGCGGGTGTTCACCTCGTGCCAGATCATCGAGCCGTGCTCGAGGATCGCCTGCGCGCCGGTGTGGTTCTTCGGCTCCCAGACGCCGAAGGCGGCGCCGGTCGGGTCGGACGCCACGAGCATGCGCCCGTGATCCGCCACCGCCATCGGCCCCATCATGATCTGCCCGCCGCTCGCGCGGATGCGCTCGGCGATCCGGTCGGCGTCCTCGCCGTCGAAATAGACGCTCCACACCGGGGGGAACGTGGCGCCCGCGGGCCGCTGGCCGATGCCGGCCGCGCGGCGCCCGCCGACGCTGCACGTCGTGTAGTGGTGGAGCTCCGGCGGGCCGACTTCGAACGTCCACCCGAACAGCGCGCCATAGAACTTCATCGCGCCGTCGAGGTCGGGCGTCATCAGATCGACCCACGATAGGGTCCCCGGGGTATGCCGCTCAATCGTGCTCATGTGAGGTCCTCCGTGCGGTGGCGTGAACGGCGGCGACCCTATCACGGCTCCCCGCCATCGACGGTGGTCCGGCGCGCGCGCCGCGTCGCTGCGTCGCCGCTGCGCCGAGCGGAGGCGCATTGCGCGGCGTCGCTTCTTTCTTCCATCCGCCGCGCGCGGGAGCCTCGTATAAGGGACCTGCACCATGAAGATCTCCGAGTACACCGCCTTCGATGCCCTGGGCCTCGCGGAGCTGGTCCGCCGGCGCGAGGTCACCCCTTCCGAGCTCATGGACGTGGCCTCGACCGCCATCGAGCAGGTCAACCCGGCCCTGAACGCGGTGATCTCCTCGCTGCGCGACGACGCCGAGCGGGCGATCCGCGCGGGGCTGCCGGAGGGGCCGTTCACCGGGGTGCCGTACCTCGTGAAGGACCTCGGCATCCTCGTCGCGGGCACGCCGACCGGAATGGGCTCTCGGCTGTTTCAGGGCCTCGTCTCGTCCGCGGACGACGAGCTCATGACGCGCTTCCGGCGCGCGGGGCTCGTGTCCGTGGGCAAGACGAACACCCCGGAGCTCGGCCTCAACGTGGTCACCGAGCCGGCGGCGCACGGGCCGACGCGCAACCCGTGGCGCCCGGATCGCACGCCCGGGGGCTCGAGCGGCGGGGCGGCCGCGGCCGTGGCCGCGCGCATGGTGCCGATGGCCCACGGCAACGACGTCGCCGGGTCGATCCGCATCCCGTCGTCGTGCTGCAACCTCTTCGGGCTGAAGCCCACCCGCGGCCGCGTCCCGACCGGGCCGATCGAGGGCGAGGTCCTGATGGGCTTCGCCACCGACCACGTGCTGACGCGCTCGGTGCGGGACAGCGCGGCGCTGCTCGACGCGATCGCCGGGCCCGACGCGGGCGCGCCGTACTTCACGGCGTCGGCCCCGCGGTCGTTCCTGGAGGAGGCGCGCACGCCGCCGGGGCGGCTGCGGATCGCGTTCACCGACGCCTCCTGGAGCGGGGTGCCGGTGCACGACGAGTGCAAGCTGGCGGTGCGCCGGGCCGCGGCGCTGTGCGAGCAGCTGGGGCACGAGGTCGTGCCGGCGCGGCCGGACATCGCGTGGGAGAAGGTGCGGATCGCCTTCCGGATGCTGCTGTCGTACCACGCCCACATGTTCGACCGCGTCTGCCCGCTGTACGGGCTCGCGGCGGGGCGCGACACGCTCGAGGCGACCACGCTGACCATGGCCGAGGCCGGCCGGCGGATGAGCGCCGTGGATCTGCACGACGTGCTCGTCGCGCGCGACCAGCTCGCGCGGCAGCTCGGGCAGTTCTTCACGCAGTTCGACGCCCTGCTCACGCCGACGCTGGCCACGCTCCCCATCCCGTCCGGCACGCTCGACGCGAACGATCCGACCGTGAGCGCCGAGGGCTGGCTCGACCGGATCTTCGAGTTCGCGGCGTTCACGCCCCTCTTCAACGTGAACGGGAGCCCGGCCATGTCGGTGCCGCTCCACATGAGCGCCGACGGCCTGCCGGTCGGCGTGCAGTTCGCCGGCCGGTACGCCGACGACGCGACGCTGCTGCGGCTCGCCGGCCAGCTCGAGCAGGCGGCGCCGTGGGACAAGCGCCGGCCGGGGATCTGCGCGAAATGAGCGCGCGTCCCCGCGCCGCGCGCCTCCGGCTCAGCTGACGTTCTGCGCGAGCCGGCGCTGCCCGGAGGTGATCAGCGGCTGCAGCACCGCGCGCGAGACCGGCTTGACCAGGTGATGGTCGAAGCCGGCCGCCCGCGAGCGGCGCCGATCTTCATCCTGGCCGTACCCGCTCAGGGCCACGAGGAGCGCCCGCTCCAGCTCGGGCTGCCGGCGGAGCTGCCTGGCGACCTCGTACCCGTCCATCCCAGGCAGCCCGATGTCCAGCAGCACGACGTCCGGCAGGAACGCCGGGGCCGCCTCGAGCGCCTCGGGGCCGCTCCTCGCCATGGCGACCTCGTGGCCCAGGGCCTGCAGCAGCATGACGAGGGACTCGGCCACGTCGGGGTTGTCCTCGACGACCAGGATGCGCCTCGGGCTCGCGGGGCCCGGGCGCGCCTGCGGGAGCGCCGCGGAGGGCGTCGCCGCGCCCCCGGCGCCGGCGGCGAGGGCCTCCGCCGGCAGCCGCACGATGAACTCGCTCCCCTTCCCCGGCCCGTCGCTCGCGGCGCGCACGGACCCTCCGTGCATCTCGACCAGGCGGCGCACCAGCGTCAGACCGAGGCCGAGCCCCCCCTGGGACCGGTCCAGCGCGCGGTCTCCCTGGGTGAACAGATCGAACAACTTCGGCAGGAGGTCCGGCGGGATGCCCTGTCCGGTGTCCCTGATCCGGATCTCGAGGCCGTCCCCCGTCCGCTCGCCCATCACCCAGATGCGGCCCCCTGGCTCCGTGTACTTGACCGCGTTGTGGAGGAGATTCGTGATCACCTGCGTCATCCGGGTCGCGTCCACCTCGAGGTGCGCGGGCTTCATCGGGAGCGAGATCATCAGCTCGAGATCGCGCGCCTCGACGAGCGGGCGGACGGTCTCCACGGCCTGGCCCACGATCGCGGCGAGCTCCGCCTTCTCCTTGTGGAGCTGGATCATGCCGCGCGTGATGCGCGAGACGTCGAGCAGGTCGTCGACGAGCCGCACGAGGTGCTCGACCTGGCGCTCGATGATGGCGTAGGCCTTCTCCAGGCGCTCGGCGTCGCACGGCTTCTGGCGCAGCACCTCCATGAGGCTGCGGACCGGGGCGAGCGGGTTGCGCAGCTCGTGCCCCAGCATCGCCAGGAACTCGTCCTTCTGCCGGTCGGCCTGGGCGAGCTGCTCCGCTCGGTGCTGGAGCGCTTCTTCGAGGAGCTTTCGTTCGGTGATGTCGACGCACGCGCCCGTCACGGCCACGGGGCTCCCGCGCGCATCGCGCAGGATCGTCCCCTGGTCGCGCAGCCAGCGGACGGAGCCGTCGGGCCCGACGACGCGGAACTCGACGGTCAGCTCCGTGCCCTCGCGGAGCGCGGCCTGGAAGGCGCCTCGCACGGCCGCCTGGTCGTCGGGATGGATGAGCTGGATGAAGTCCTCGAGGGTGCGCACCTCCGTGTCCGGCGCCGCGCCCATGAGGCGCTTCAGGCTCGCGTCCAGGGTCTCTCGGTCCTCGGCGACGTTCCAGAGCCAGGTGCCCATCTTGGCGGCGTCGAGCGCGACCCGCAGCCGCTGCTCGCTCTCGCGCAGCGCCAGGTCTGCTAGGTGGGTCTCCGTCCGATCGCGCACGACCTTCGCGAAGCCGCGCAGGTTGTTCGCCTCGTCCCTGAGCGGCGTCATGATGCCGCTGCACCAGACGCGGCTGCCGTTCTTCCGGAGCTGCCAGCGCTCGTCGGATGCCCGGCCCTGCGCCAGGGCGGTCCTCATCTCGTTGGCGAGCACGCCGGCCCGGACGTCCTCGGGCGTGTAGATCAGCTCGAGCGGCTTTCCGAGGATCTCCTCCTCGGTGAACCCGAGGACCTCGGCGGCTCCCCCGCCCCAGGCGATGACGTCGCCGGCCGGATCGGCGATGAGGATGGCGTAATCCTTCGTGTTCTCGACGAGCAGCTGATAGAGCTGACGCTGCCACGTGTCCTGTCGGGCTCTCGGTTCCTGGTCCATGGGACGCACGCCTCTCTTTCCAGCGACTCCTCGCTTCGCGGCCGAGCGGCGTGGCAAGAGGCTTCGATCGAGGTCCTCACGTCGGCGCTGCGGTGACGCGCCCGGGGAGAAGCAACCCGCGATCCACGCGGATCCGCGACGTCGCGCGCGCAGGGGTGCGGCGCTCGGGCGTGCGCGGGGCGCGGGGCGCGGGGCGCGGGGGCCGATCGAGCCGGCGCTGCGGCGCGAGGAGGCCGCGCCGAGCTGCCCGGCCCTCCTCTCGTCTCGACGTTGCGCAACATGGCTGTCGCGCGGCGGAGCTCCCAGCCGCTCACGGCCGCGACGTTTTGACTTTACGGCTGCTGCCGCCTTCCGGTACAACCTCGAGAGCGCCAGCCCTCCGGCTGGCGTTTTCGTTGCTGGCCACGCTCGCGACGAGGCCTGCGCGCGCCGCCGCGGCTCCGCGAAGATGCGTGTCGCCCGCGAGGCGACGAGCGCGCGTGCGCCGTGTCGCACGATCTCGCGCCGATGGATCGAGGCGGTCACTCCAGCCTCGATGCGCAGGCCACGGCTCGTCTCGTCGCGCCCACACCGAGGAGAGGATCCATGAGAGACAGGACGATGGATGAGAGGACGTCTCCGAAGCACGCCTCGTCGGGCGAGCTTCACGCAGCGGCGCGCGGCCCGGCGCATCTCCATCTCATCGTCGGCCCGGTGGGCGCCGGCAAGTCGACGTTCGCGCTCGAGCTCTGTCGAGCGCAGCGCGCCGTGCGGATGAACCTGGACGAGTGGATGACGGCGCTCTTCAGCCCGGATCGCCCGGATACGGGCGTGCTGGCGTGGTACATCGAGCGAACGGAGCGGTGTATCGATCAGATCTGGACGCTCGCCGAGAGGATGCTCGACGTGGGCACCAGCGTCGTGCTCGAGATCGGCCTCATCCGCCGGGACGCCAGGGAGAGGTTTTACGAGCGCGTCGACACCGGCGGATACGGCCTCACCATCTACGTGCTCGACGCGCCTCGCGCGCTGCGGCGCGAGCGCGTGGAGCGGCGCAATCGCGAGCAGGGGAGCACCTTCTCGATGGTGGTTCCACCTCAGTTCTTCGAGCTGGCCAGCGACAGGTGGGAGCCGCTCGACGATGACGAGCGAGAAGGACGCGACGTGCGGCTCCTGTCCACCGGGGGCTGAGCGCGCCGCCGGCGGACGATCCGTGATGGCCGGGCGAGCGCGAGACGAGGCCTGTCGTCCGTCGCCGGGATCGGCCATCCTTCGCGGATGCAGCTGTGGCTCGCGTTCACCTCGCCGTTCGCCCGCAAGGTCCGCATCGCCGCCCACGAGCTCGGCCTCGCAGGGGAGATCGCGCTGGTCGAGACCGATCCGTGGACGGATCCGCGCCTGCGCGCGGTCAACCCCCTGGCCAAGGTGCCGACCCTGGTCCTCGACGACGGCGAGATCCTCTACGAGTCGTCCGCGATCTGCGATCACCTCGACGAGCGCGCCGGCGGCGGGCGCCTCGTTCCCCGCTCCGGCCGCGAGCGTCGCCGCGCCTTGCGGCTGCAGGGCCTGACCGACGGCGCGGCCACGGCCGCCGGGCGCCTGTTCGCCGCCGAGCGCCGCGCCGCGACGCAGCCGGACCCGATGACCCCGCGGTTCGAGCAAGCGATCGCCGCGTCGCTCGACGCGCTCGAGACCGAGCCGCTGTCGACCGAGGTCTTCACGATGGCCGAGGTCGGGGCCGCGTGCCTGCTCGGCTACCTCGGCTTCCGCTGGCCCGAGCGCGACTGGCGCCCCGGGCGCCCGGCCCTCTCGGCCTTCTGGGCCGCCGTGGCCAGCCGCCCCTCGCTCGTCGAGACGGCGCACCGCCTGCCGACGGCCGCGCCCCGTCCCTGAGGGCGCATCGCCTCGGCGCGCGGTCCGCGACCGCGTGGTCCGCGACCCCGACGCCGAGCAGGCCGGGCGGGCGCGTCCGGCGCTTATCGCCGCAGCGTCTTGTAGAACATGTAGCCGAGGCCCAGCGTCAGCGCGACGAGCACGGCCCCGCCGATCGCGGCGAGCGGCAGGACCTTCGCGCGCGCTTGCCGCTCCATCTCGCCGACGCGGCTCACGAGGTGCTCGCGGACCGCGTCGGCCCGCTGTTCGAGGCGCTCGCGCTCCGGCGAGTCCTTCGCCTCCTTGTCCCTGACCGCGGGCCCTGCGGCGCCGCGAGCCATGAGGACCTCCTCCTCGCTCCTCCGCTCGAGCTCGTCCAGGCTCGCGCGGACGCTCTCGCGGAGCAGGGCGGCGCGGTGTTCCAGGTCGTCGATGCCATCGGTGTTCGTGCTCATGCGATCTCTTCCTTCAGCAGGTTGGCCTGGGCCTGGGCGTGCTCCTTCGTGGCGTCGAGCGGCGGCTCCCGCGGGATGAGCCGGTATCCGACGAGCCCGGCGACCCCCGCCGTGACGAGCAGGACGCCCGCGATGACGAGGGCCGGCGCCGGCCCGCCCATCGCGAGCGCCGCCGCGACGAGGAGCATCGCCAGCGTCAGGATCGCGGCGGCGAAGGCCACGCCGAACGCGATGGCCGCATTCTTGAACTTGGCGACATCCCGCTTCGTCTCGTTCCTCGCGAGCGCGACCTCGATCCGGATCAGCTCCTGCGTGTCCTGGATGGCGTCCTTCACGAGCTCGACGAGCCCGCTCTCCTTGGGCTGGTGGTTGTTCGCCATGGCTTCCTCGCGTGGATGGGTCGGCCGGGGAACCTCCATCCGGCGCCTCGCCGGCGGGCTCATCCGCCCGTCCGCATCGGTCAGCTCCGTCAACGGCCAGTCGTGGGAGGCGCCAATGCATCCATCGGACCAGGCAGAGAGTTGGTGGGAGCGCCCCCCGCTGCGCGGACTGACAGGTCTCCCGCGTCGATGGCAGCGTCCTTTGCGCCACATGTGGCGCCCCTGCGCGTGCAGCGTAGGGCGCCTCGCCCAATCGCCGCGAGCGCGGCGCTGCCGGCCGGCGCTCCGCCGCGGTGCGGCAGGGCGCGCTGCCGGCGCTGGCTGGGATGCCCGGGTGAGCTGCGCCGGAAGCCCGATCGAGGCGGCGGCGCTCGGATCCTCGCCGGCGGGTCTCACCCCGCGGCGTCGCGGGGCGCTAGATGCTCGCGGCGCCGTCCACGCCTGGTGTAGATCCCTGTCCCCTTTCCAAGGAGACAACCATGAAGGCTCGGATGTGGCTGATGGCGCTCGCGATGATCACGGCTGCTGGATGCGGGAGCGACCGCGAAGAGGCGGAGAGCGCGACGTGTACGGGTGCAGGATGTGCGTGCAGCGGGTTCGACTGCGAGTGCGTGGCGGGCGCGGATTGCAAGACCGACTGCGGCTCGGAGGCGTGCGCGCTCGACTGCTCGATGGGCTCCAAGTGCAACGGCAGCAGCGAGGAGGCGCTCGTGATCCAGTGCATCGACACGAGCGAGTGCAAGGGCGACGGCGGCGACGGCAGCGTGCTCACGTGCACGCAGCAGTCGAAGTGCGATCTGAAGGCCGACGTTCGCTCCACGGCGATTTGCCGGGACCAGGCCGCGTGCAAGTTCGACATGGGCTCGGGCTCCATGATCTTGTGCGAGGGCGAGAGCAGCTGCGAACTCAAGTGCTTCGCGGATTGCACCGCGAGGTGCGCCGAGACGGCGACGTGCAAGGTGAGCTGCGGCGCTGACGGCTCGCCCGGCGTGACGTGCCCAGACGGAAGCACGGTATGCGGGGCGGCGTGCTGAGGAGCGGGCGTCCGCTGGGCGCCGTCGTCGGCGGCGCCCGGCGGCGCAGCGCCTCGCCGCCGGGCACCCGCGGCCGCGCGGGCAGCGCCGACTTCGGCCGCTGTTCGGGCTGACGGCGACCCTCAAGCCAGCGCAGCCTCGATGTCGTTCGCCGGCTTAGCCTGAATTTTCACCGAGATGATTCGCCTATCGGCGCAGCATGAGGCCGATGCGCGGCCTCCGCACTCCCCGCATCCGGGGTCACCCGCGAGCCTGCGGCCCGTGCTTGGCTCCCCGGTCGCCGGTTCACGATCGGCTATCTAGCCCGAGTAACATCGTAAGCTTGACAACATTTTTCCTTCGCGTATAGAGTGCGTCGCGTATCGCGCCCATGGGTTATCTGAAGGACGCGGTCGTGTACAGAGCAGCGTATGACGAGGTCGACGAAGACGATGAAAATCACTGGAGATATGGCCGTTCGAGGAGTGGCAATCGCTCTTGCTCTTGAGGCAGTTGCCTGCGGCGTCGAGGCACCACTGACGGACTCCTTGGGGACTCCCCTGGGCGAAACGTCGGCGGCCATTGTGCTAGAGAATCAAGACGCCGAGTTGACGGCAAATTTGGTCGCGCGTGTCGAAGTGCAGCCCAACGAATTGTTGGAGTTCTACGAACCGGCGCCTGGGCGGCTCATCGTGTCCGGCGGTGGACGGCCGGACGGTCCTCCGCGCTTCAGCGGAGCCGACAGTCGCATCGGGATCCGGGAGCTTTGGTCTCGCGCGACAGGTGGACAGCCGATGACGCCCGAGCTGCAGGCAGCCCTGAAGCGTTCTGAACAGCGACGGAAGGCGAATCGTCCAGCGGCTTTCGTTGCCGAGGCGACCGAGACTAGCACTGTACGCAGCGCGAGGGCTGAGCAGGCGCCTGACCTGGGAGACGGACAGCCCGCGTTTGCCGCAGGTTTGGGATACTGTGACACGACCTATCTGGCGTCCAATTACGCCGATTGCGATTGGGAGCCTGGCGGCATCTGGGAACAGACAAACTTTGATGTGTGCAAGCTGGATTGGATGCACGGCGCTTTTGCCCATCACAACGACGTCTACATTGGGCACGTCGCCGTGTGCGCTGCCGATGGCTCGATTTCGGTAGATGTCTCGAGCGACGAGTGGTCCACTGTGCACTGGTCTATGCCCACGGATACGTGGCACTGGCTTTACGCTCACGACGAGGGATGCAACGGTGACACGTTCGATGACTGCGCATCGGTTCACCTGGATATTACTGATGCAACGAACGATAGGTTCCACTTCCGGTTCATCGTCAACGAAGAAACCAGGGGTTAGGTAGATCCGGCCGTCGTGCCTGGTGATCGACGTGAACGTCTGACGCCGGCCCAGGACCGCGGCCGCGCGTAAACGCCGTCGTCGGCGCCGCCCGGCGGCGCAGCGCGCCGCGCCGCCGGGCGCCCGCGGCCGCGCGAGCCGATCAGTACTCCGTGTTGTTCGACGTCGAGATCTTCGAGGAGCTCACGCCCATGAAGAGCTGCTTGCCGATGTCGCTGTAGCGGGTGTTCGTCATCGTCACGGAGCTGCCGCTGCTGTCGGTCCTGAAGATCGACTCCTTCATCTTCGAGATGTCGCACCGGTCGATGAAGACGTCGACCTTGAAGGTGGTGCCGCCGTTCTGCCGGATGAACTTGCCGGCGTTCTCCGCCTTGAAGTTCGAGACCCTGAAGGTGCTGGGCGCGTTGATCTGGAACACCTTGTCCTCGCCGTTCTTCGCGGAGCCGCCGTTCAGGACCACGGTGCCGGACTCCTTGACCGTCATGGCGTCCTCGCCGATGTCCTCCCAGACGATGTTCTCGAGCGTGACGTTGCCGTAGGTGTGGATGCCGTCGGCGGCCGGCGCGCCGAGGACGACGTTCTTCAGCTTCGCGCCGTCCTCGAGCTTGAACACCGGCTTCTGCCCCTCCTTCTGGCTGCCGTCGCCGAGCTTGTCCTTGTCGGCGATGAAGCGCTTGCCGCCGCCGTCGAACGTCTCGCCTTTCTTCACGACGATGGTCGCGCTGACGACGCCGCCGTCCCCCGTCGTGGTCGAGCCGCCGCCGTCCGAGCCGCCGCCATCCGAGCCGCCGCCATCCGAGCCGCCGCCGTCCACAGGCACGAGCTCGATGTAGTCGATCTTGAGGTCGTAGCCGGACGCGGACGAATTCCTGCCCGTCACCTTGAAGGTGAACTCGACGTTCCCGGAGAGCGACTTCTCCGCGAGCTTCGCCGTCGTCCAGCTGTCGCCGGTGGAGGACGTATAGGCGTCGAAGGACTTCACCGAGGAGCCGTTCGCGAGCAGCTCGTACTTGCCGTACACGTTCCGCTTGGCGTACCGGAGGACGATCTCGTACTTGCCGGCCGCGACCGACGTGGAGAACTTGAAGGTGTCGCCGCTCTGGTTGGCGCGGAGCTTCACGTTGTCCGCGTTGTCCTCGATCCTGTCGCCCGAGGAGATGGCCCAGGACTGATCCTCCGCCTGGATCTTGACCGCGCTGAGCGCGTCGCTCATCGCGCCCATGTCCATCGCGGCCTCGTCCGCCGCGATGCAGCCGACGAGACCGAGCGAGAGCAGCGAACCCAAAGCACCGATCCATTTCAAGCTCATGATGTCATCCCTCGTTGATTGGCCGTCCGCGCGACCGAGCAAGTAGTCAAGCCATCTCAGGAGATCTCACCGCTCGACGGTCCGGAGCTCTGCGCCCCTCGCCGCGATGCAGCGCCCCGCCGCACGCCTCGACAGCCCATCAAAGCAACGCTCGGGCCACGAAGCGGCTTTGCCCGAGATCGTCCAAATGCACGCTATCCTTACATTTTTCCGCCGAAGCATCGCAGTCCGCCGCAATCCGACCGTGCCGGCGGAAAGGCACACACGCGGGCGTCGCGCGGGGTCGTCAACGACGTCAACCCGCGGTTGACGCCGGCGGGATCGAGCGCGGCGACATGGGACGACACGGTGGGAGCACCTCGCCCAGGGCGCGGCTAGGGCGGCACCTGAATCGTGCTGTCCACGTTGATCCTTTGGGAGCCGCGGCCCGCGGCGGCGGCGGGCTAGGCGCTCCTGCGCTTTTCCAGGGCAGGCGGACCTGGTAGACACGGGGCGGGTCGATTTTGTTCGCCCGACCGATGAGCTCGACCCCCTGCGGGCGTCAGTAGCTTCGAACCTACCCCACCGTGGAGACGATCATGTCGACGAACCGTTCCCGTATGCTCTTCGTCAACCTGCCCATCCGTGACCTGAAGCGATCGGTCGAGTTCTTCACCAGGCTCGGCTTCTCGTTCAACCCGCAGTTCACCGACGACAAGGCGACCTGTATGATCGTCAGCGAGCAGGCGTTCGTGATGCTCCTCGTCGAGGAGCGCTTCAAGGACTTCACCAAGAAGCAGATCTGCGACACCGCCACGTCGACCGAGGGGATCTTCGCGCTGTCGGCCAACAGCCGGGCCGAGGTCGACGAGCTCGTGAACACCGCGATCGCGTCCGGCGGGACGGAGGCGGGCGAGCCGTCCGATATGGGCTTCATGTACTTCCGGCGCTTCTACGATCTCGACGGCCACCACTGGGAGGTGATGCACATGGACCCGAACGCCGCCCCGCCGCACTAGCACCGCGCCGCCAGGCTCGTTCGCGATGCGGCGCGGCGGGAGGCCGCCGCGCCGCTCGTTCGCGATGGGGCGCGGCGGGAGGCCGCCGTCGGCGAGACGCGCTCAGAGCGCGAGCTTCACCTCGTAACGCGCGAGCCAGTCGTTGAGCAGGAGGACCTGCTCCACGCTCGACCGGGAGACCTCGTCCGAGGGCCCCCCGGCGCTCGACGCGGCGGCGCGGGCGCGCTCCGCGTCGAGCAGCGGCAGCACCGGAGCGTCCTTCTGGGCGAGGAGCCGGCCGAGCTGGCCCCGGAGCGCCTGCGCGTACGCGGGATCCTGCGTCGCCGGATATGGGCTCTTGCGCCGCTCCAGCACCGAGCGCGGCAGGAGATCATCGGCTGCGGCGCGCAGCAGGCTCTTCTCGCGCCCGTCGAAGGTCTTCATCGACCACGGCGTGTTGAACACGTACTCCACGAGCCGGTGGTCGCAGAACGGGACCCGGACCTCGAGCCCCGTCGCCATGCTCATGCGATCCTTCCGGTCGAGCAAGAGCTGCAAGAAGCGCGTCAGGTGCAGATAGCAAATCTCGCGCATGCGCCGCTCCTTCCCGTCCTCGCCCGGCAGGCGCGGGACCTCGGCGAGGGCCTCCGCGTAGCGCTCGGCGATGTAGCCCTGAACGTCGAGCCGCCCGAGGAGATCCGGGGCGAGCAGCGTCGCGACGGAGCTCGAGCTCCTCATCCGCGTGCGCATGGAGCTCCAGGGGAACGTCGCGGCGGCCACCGCCTCCGGGTCGTGGAACCAGAGATACCCGCCGAAGATCTCGTCGGCCGACTCGCCGGACAGGGCCACCGTGGAGCGCTCCCGGATGGCGCGGAAGAGCAGGTACAGCGAGGCATCCATGTCCCCGAAGCCGATCGGGATATCCCGGGCCCGGAGCACGATCGCGCGGACGGCGGGATCGGCGAGCTCGGCCGCGGAGAGCACGATGTCCGCGTGATCCGACCCGACGTACCGCTGGACCTCCGCGACGTAGGGCGCGTCCGGCGTGCTCCGCAGCTCGTCCGCCTTGAAGTTGTCGGCCTGGCCCACGAAATCGACGGAGAACGAGCGCACCGGCCCCGCGCCCGCCGCGCGCAGGGTCTTCTGGGCGAGCGAGGTGACGGCGCTGGAGTCCAGCCCTCCGGACAGCAGCGTGCACAGCGGCACGTCGGAGATGAGCTGGCGAGCGACGATGTCGTCGAGCAGCTCGCGGACGGTGCGGATCGTCGTCGGGAGATCGTCGGTGTGCGGCCTGGACTCGAGCGCCCAGTAGCGGCGCTCGGTGACGCCTCCTCGCCGGACGCGCACGACGTGGCCGGGGCGCACCTCGCGCATGTCGCGGAAGACGGCGAGCCCCGGCGTCTTCACGAAGGCGAAGAGCTCGCGCAAGCCGGTCTCGTCCACGACCGGCGCGGCGAGCGGGTTCGCCAGGATGGCCTTGGGCTCCGAGCCGAAGAGCACGCCCGAGCCGGTCGACTGGTAGAACAGCGGCTTGATGCCCATGCGGTCCCGGACGAGCAGGAGCTCTTCTTCGCGGGCGTCCCAGAGGGCGAAGGCGTACATGCCGTTGAGGCGCTCGGGGAAGCTCGCGCCCCACTCGAGGTAGGCGCGGAGGACGACCTCGGTGTCGCTGCTCGTCCTGAATCGGTGTCCGAGGGCCTCGAGCTCGCCGCGCAGCTCGCGGAAGTTGTAGACCTCGCCGGTATAGGCGAGGACGGCGGCCGGCGCGCCGTCTTCCTCGGCGATCATGGGCTGGCGCCCGCCCTCGAGATCGATGATGGCGAGGCGGCGGTGCCCGAGGCCCGCGCGGGGCGCGAGCCACAGCCCCTCGTCGTCCGGTCCGCGGTTCTTCATCGTCCTCGTCATCTTTTGCAGGACGTCGCGTTCCCGCGTCAGATCGCGGGCGTAATCCACCCATCCAGCAATGCCGCACATGGGATCACCGCCTCCTTGCAGCGCCGCCGCGCCGCCTCCGGCGGGCTCTTCGGCTCGCCGCGGCTCTCGCGGGCGCTCGTTGTTGAGCGCGAGCGTAGACAGCGCGGGCGCGTCGCGCAACCAGCCTGGCCAGCGCGGCATTCGCCGATCGCGCGGGAAGGCGCGGAGATCCGGGATACGAAGGCGATTGGCAGGAGCGCGGCGCGACAGGAGAGCTCACGCCTCCGGTGTGGCGACCAACGCCCAAGCACGCTCGAGCCGCCCGTCCGCACGGCGCGCGGTGGTGGCCCAATTTGCCCCGGAGTGATTCACATGAAGGCGGGAAGGCAGGAAGATCATTGATCTTTTCTTCCCGCCTTCCCGCCTTCATGTTCAAATCCGGCCACCCCCCGGCGCGCCGGCCGCGAGCGCGGCTCCGCCTCGGTCGAGCGGGGCGCGCTCCGGCGCCCCACGCCACGTCACGACCGGCACGGTTGCTGCAGCCCGTCGCGGCGACCGAGGACTCGTGCGCTTGACGCACGCCGCCGGGAGCGCGGCCATCGATGATGAAACCTGAGGACGAGAACGCCCCGATCGATGCGCCGGTGTCCTTCGGGTTCGAGAGCGACGCCGAGGCGGACGCCACGTGCCTCCTGATCACCTGGTTCGCCGTCGTGGAGTCGGCGGCGCTCGGGGTCCTGCCCGTCCTCCCGGCGCTCGATCTGGCGCGGGAGCGCGGCGACCTCGGCTATCTCGATTCGTTCTTTGCGCACGGCCTGAAGCACCTCCGGGACGAGCAGGCGCACGCGAATCTCTGGTGCGAGGCGCTCCTCGATTTCACCCGCGCCTACCCCGACGTCGTCGAGCGCGCGCGCCTCCCGGGGTGGCTCATGAAATCGATGCTCCGCAGGGTCGCCGTCCCGCACGACGTGCTCGAGTTCGCGGTCGACTGCCTCGCGTTCGAGGTGGTCATGAGCGCGTTTTACGAGATCGCCGCGCCGCGCCTCTCGTATCCTCCGCTCGGGCCTGTGTTCCGGCGCCTCGCCATCGACGAGCGCGCGCACACGGCCTACGACCGCGCCTACCTGGAAGGCTTCTTGTCCCGAGCCAGCCTGCCAACGTACGTCCGCGCGATCTCGCGCTACTGGTGGCACACGGCTGGCGTGCTCGCGACGGTGGTGCCGCTGCTCCGGGCGCTCGATCGCCACAGGCCCCTTCCTCGCGGCGCCTTCCGCCGGACGCTCGCCGCGCACCTTCGAGGGTCAGGGATGCCGGGCTGCCGCCGCGTCGCGCCCGCCCTGCTCGGCCAGCGAGCTGCCTAGTCCATGGGGTCGATCGTCGAGGAAGGATGGATTCATGGCACCTCGCCGCTCGACGGCGCGCCGCTGTCGTCCGTGCGGGTGACGGCCGCCGACGACATCGCCGGGGTGGTCCACGCCGCCCGGCGGGCGCAGGCCGCCTGGGCACGGCGTCCGGTCGCGGAGCGGGCGCGCGCCCTCGCCGAGGCCGGGCGGCGCCTGCTGGGGAGGGCCGACGAGATCGCGCAGGCGCTCCACCGGGAGCTGGGCAAGCCCATGGCGGACGCGTACGGGGTCGATCTCGGCTCGACCCCTGAGGTATTTCGGTATTACACGACGCGCGGCGAGGCGTTCCTCGGGGACGAGGCGGTCGCCTTCAACCCGGTCATGTTTCCGCGCAAGAGGGCGCGCGTCGAGCGCCTGCCGCACGGGGTGGTCGGCCTCATCACGCCCTGGAACTATCCGGTGTCCGTCGCGGTGCACAACCTCGTCCCGGCGCTCCTCGCGGGCAACGCGGTGGTGCTGAAGCCGTCCGAGCACGCCGCCCGGACCGGCGCCGCGCTCGCCGGCGCGCTTCGCGAGGCGCTGCCCGAGGCGCTGCTCGGCCTGGTGCAGGGCGGCGCCGACGCGGGCGCGGCGCTCGTCGCCGAGGTCGATCACGTCGTCTTCGTCGGCGGCGTCGCGGGGGGGCGGGCGGTGGCGCGCGCGGCCGCGGATCGCCTCATCCCGGCGCAGATCGAGCTCGGCGGGAAGGACGCGGCCATCGTGCTGCGCGACGCGGATCTCGACCGCGCCGCGCACGGCGTCGCGTGGGCGGGCTTCGTCAACGCCGGCCAGAGCTGCGCGGGGATCGAGCGCGTCTATGTCGAGGCGGAGGTGTTCGAGGCGTTCGTCGAGCGCCTCGTCGCCGTCGCGGAGCGGCTGCGCGCCGGCGACGACGGCGGCGCGCCGGGCACGGTGGAGATCGGCCCCTTGGTCACCGAAGCGCAGATGGCGCGCGTCGAGGCGCACGTGCGCGCGGCGGTCGCGGCCGGCGCGCGGGTGCGCTGCGGCGGGGCGCGCCGGGGCAACTTCTATCTTCCGACGGTGCTCACGGGCGTCGACCCGTCGCTCGACCTCCTGCGCGAGGAGACCTTCGGGCCCGTGCTCCCCGTCATCGCCGTTCCGGACGCGGGCGCGGCGGTCCGCGCGGCCAACGAGAGCGTCTATGGCCTCACGGGGAGCGTGTGGACGCGAGACGTCGCGCGGGGCGAGGCGCTCGCCCGGGAGCTGCGGGTCGGGGTCGCCACGGTCAACAACCACATGTTCACCGGCGCGGCGCCGCAGGCCGTGTGGACGGGGCGCGGGCGCTCGGGCTACGGCGTGCAGAACGGCCCCGAGGCCCTGCGGGCGATGACGAGGCCGCGGCTCATCGCGGTCGACGAGAGCACCGCGTCGCGCGAGCTCTGGTGGTTCCCCTACGACCGCGCGTTCGTGGAGATGTCGCGGGGAATGGTGCGCTCCCTGGGCGCGAGCTCGGGGCTCGATCGGCTCTCGTCGGTGGGCCGGATGGTGCGCGGCGCCGCTCGGCGGTGGGTCGGGGCGCGCGCGGCGTCGCGCGCCCGGCATGCGTGGGGGCGAGAATCAGGCGGGGCCGGTCCTCGTCGGGAAGACGGATAGGATAGAGTTCGCCGCCGGCTCGAACATCGCACCTGAGGAGAGCGCCGCAGAGCCGCCCTTGACATCCTCGAGTCATTTCGTTTTTCCTTCCCCCTCCATGCGCGTTGGCAAGCTCAATCCGCCCGACGTCCACAAAACTCCCGGCTATCACCATGTCACGATCGTCGAGGCGGGCCGGCTGGCCTTCCTCGCCGGCCAGTGCCCGCTCGATCCCGACGGCAACCTGGTCGGGGCGGGCGACCCCCTCGCGCAGGCCGACCAGGTGGCGGCGAACGCCCTGGCCATCCTGGCCGCGGTCGGGGCGCAGCCCGCCGACGTGGTGCGCTCGGTGATCTACGTGGTCAGCGACGACCGCGAGGTGCTGGGCGCGGTGTGGCAGCGGCTGAACGACTCGGCGCTCGGCCCGGCCTTCGGTTCGGCCAGCACCCTGCTCGGGGTCGCTTCGCTCGGCTTCACCGGTCAGCTGGTCGAGGTGGACCTGACCGCCGCCCTCCCCGGTTGATCCACGTCCGCCGGGAGGCTCTCCTCGACGCGCACGCGGGACACGCGCGCATCGGGCCCTGCCACGCTATCCGGAGGCGCGCCGGGCGCCGCCGGGCGACCTCGAGCGCGGGCGCGGGCCCGTCTTCGCCGCCCGCTTCGGCTTCGGCGCGTCCGCCCGCGGGCGGAGCTCCCCCCCTCCCCACGCCACCACCGCGTCGATGAAGGCGCGGAGCTGCGGCGGCATGAACTCCCGCTCCGCGTAGATCACCGCGAAGTGCGATTCCCCCTGGATCGCGCCTTTCAGCACGTGCACGAGCGCGCCGCTCTCGAGGTGCGCGCGCGCGAGCGGCTCCGGCAAGAGCGCGATGCCGAGGCCCTTGAGCGCGGCGTCGCAGAGCAGGTGCATGTCGTTCGTGAAGAGCGCCCCCTCGACCTGGAGCTTGCCGCCGGAGGACGGCCAGTGCGTCTGCGGCAGCTCCCCCCGGGCGAAGCCCATGAGGCAGCGGTGGCCCCGCAGATCGCGGCGCGTGCGCGGCGCGCCGCGGGCCTCGAGGTACGCGGGCGAGGCGACCGCGAGGAGCGGGTGGCGCATCAGCGTCCGGGCGACGAGGCCGGGCTCGAGCGCGGAGCTCGCGCGGAGCGCGACGTCGTAGCCGCCGCGCAGGAGATCGACGTGCTGCGTCGCGCTGTGGACGTGGAGGCGGACCTCGGGGTAGCGCCGCGCGAAATCGCAGAGCATCGCGCTGAAGCTCTCGTCCATCATCGGCGGCACCGACACGCGCAGCTCGCCGCGCACGGCGTCGTCGGCCTGGCGCACGCTCGCCTCGGCGTGGTGGACGGCGTCGAGGACGATGCGGGCGTGGCGGTAGAGCGCCTCGCCCGCGTCGGTGAGGGCGAGGCTGCGCGTCGTCCGGCGGAGCAAGCGCACCCCGAGCCGCTCCTCCAGCCGCGCGAGGCGGCGGCTGACGGTGGCGCGCGGGACGCCGAGCTCGGCGGCGGCGCGGGACAGGGATCGGGCCTCCACGGTCTTCGAGAAGGCGAGGAGCTCGGAGGTCTCGAGAGGTTCGTCCATTTGGATCAAATCCTGGCAGGTGCTTCCAACTGTTGATGCATTGTTACAGGCGCGTCCACGGCCCAGAATGCTCGCTCATGAACGACAAGGCACGCACCATCGGTTACTGGATCTCGACGAGTCTCCTCGGCCTCGCCTTCGCCACAGGCGGGCTCGCCGATCTCGCTGGCTCCCCCCAGGTCCTCGAGGGCATGGCGCACCTCGGCTACCCGGCCTACTTCGCCACCATCCTCGGCGTCTGGAAGGTCCTCGGCGCCGTCGCCGTCCTCGCCCCGCGCTTCCCGCGCCTCAAGGAGTGGGCGTACGCCGGCATCTTCTTCGATCTCACCGGCGCCGCCGCCTCGCACGCCGCCGCGGGCGACGCCGCCGGCCAGGTGATGACGCCCCTCGTCCTCGTCGCCGTCGCCGCCGCCTCCTGGGCGCTGCGCCCCGAGAGCCGCAGGCTCGCGAGCGCCCCGAAGCGCGAGGCCGGGGCCCGCGTCGGCGAGCCCGCGCTCGCGACCTGACGGGGATCTCACGGAACGACTCGCCCCACCTCGACCACGTATCACGGAGCAAGCCTCATGAGCGACCAACTCCTCCAGCAGATCCTCCTCGAAGCCCGCACCCACAACGGCTGGCTCGCCGAGCCCATCGACGACGCGACCCTGCGCCGCCTCTACGAGGCCCTGCGCCTCGGGCCGACCGCGGCCAACACCGTGCCGGCGCGGATCGTCTTCGTGAAGAGCCCCGAGGCCAAGGAGCGCCTGCGCCCCTGCCTCGCGCCGGGCAACGTCGAGAAGGCCATGAGCGCGCCGGTCACCGCGATCATCGCCTACGACACGCGCTTTCACGAGAAGATGCCGACGCTCTTCCCGGCGCGCCCGACGATGGGCGAGACCCTCGCCGGGATGCCGCCGGAGCAGCTCGACTTCTTTCTCCTGCAGAACGCGTCGCTCCAGGCCGGCTACCTGATCCTCGCGGCCCGCGCGCTCGGGATCGACTGCGGGCCGATGGGCGGCTTCGACCGGGAGAAGGTCGACGCCGCGTTCTTCGCCGACGTGCCGTGGAGATCGATCCTCCTCATCAACCTGGGCCACGGCGACCCGGAGAAGCTCTACCCGCGCAACCCCCGCCTCGATTTCGAAGAGGCCTGCCGCATCGCGTAGCGATCGGCGTGGAGTCGGCCTGCGCGGCTTGCAAGGCGAGGCCGCTCGGGGGCAGCATCGGGCGCATGAATCCTATCGAGTTCGTCGACGTCGCGACCGCGAAGGCGGCCCGCGGCGTCCGCATGGTCGCGTCGGGGTTGGTGCCGAGCCCCTGGTCGGAGGCCGCGAAGGGGCTGTTCCGGCTTCAGGGCGTGCCGGTCCGCGTGGTGCGGTTCTCGCGGGAAGACGCGGAGCTCGCGGCGTGGATGCGCGCCGACAACGTGCCCGTCGTCTTCCACGACGACGAGCCCCCGCGCGTCCATTGGGCCGCGATCACGACCCTCGCCGCCCGCCTCGGCCCGCCGGGCGCCCTGCTCCCCGACGACCTCGATCACCGCGCCCGCACCGTCGGCCTGCTCCACGAGATCGCGGGTGAGGAGGGCCTCGGCTGGAACGCGCGCCTCCTCATGATCCACGCCTCGGTGACGAGCGAGGGCAAGCGCGGCTTTCCGCCGCCCGTCGCGGGCTACCTCGCGGCGCGCTACGGCTACTCCCCGGCGTTCGATCTCGACCGCGTGCGCGCCCGCATCGTCGCCGCGCTCTCCGCCCTCGCCGCCCGGCTCGACGGAGGCCGCGACTACCTCGACGGCGACCGCCCGAACGCGCTCGACGTCTACGCCGCCACCTTCCTGACCCCGCTCTGCCCGATCCCGGAGAGCGACTGTCCCCGCCTCCAGCCGTTGCTCCGGCAGGCCTTCGGGACCGCGCGCGAGGAGCTCGGCGACGCGGTGCCGCGCGCGCTCGTCGAGCACCGGAGCCGGATGTACGAGCGCCACCTGGGCTGGCCGATCGAGCTCTGATGGCATGGGGACCCCTCCGAGGGGTCGCCCTGCTGGCTTTCATGGCGAGCGCGCTCGTGGCCTGCGCACCCCTCGCCGATCGCCCCGCGGGCCGTGACGCGAGGGGCCCCCCTTCACGGATAGATACGTTGCTGAACGAATCTCGCCTTTCCAGGGGGACCGGATCGCATCGAAGAATGCTCTGTCCACCCAGGGCAGGTCCCGCGATTGGGCTTGACGTCTCCGAGACGTTTGGATTTCCTTCTCGCCATGAGCTTCGATCCGGCCGCGGCGCGCGATTACGTTCAGGCCCTGGACCTCGCGGGAATCCCTCGCAAGCTGGTCGCGCAGGACGCGGCGACCGACGCTGGCGACGTCTTCGATGCCGCGAAGAGCCAAGCTCGGGTAATCGGCTCGTCGCTCCTGTCGTTCGCGCAGGGCGTGGACGCGGGCGTCCGGGAGGCCATCTCGGACTCGGCGCTGCTCGCCCAGCTCGTCGCCAACAAGCACGCGTCCGCGCAGGCCGCGCCCCTCGACTGGTACGCGAAGTACGTGGAGGTGCTGCAGAACGTCGGCTGGGTGATGCAAGCCGGCGCCTGGTCCGACTACACGACGCAGGGGACGGGGGCCGAGGTCCACGAGAAGATCATCGAGGTCCTCTCGGTGGCGCTCGGGCCCAGCGCCGCCGCCGCGGCGATCGTGAAGTCGGCGATCGACGCGCTGGCGGCGATGAAGGAGGGTGGCTCCTGGTTCACCATCTTCAGCCGCGAGTCGCAGCACGCGAACATCGCGCGCTTCCAGGTCGGTATCGTCGAGACGGGCGCGAACGACGACGTGTTCGTCTCGCTGCTCGCCTGCCTGATCAAGGCGAACAGGGGCATCACCCAGGTGCTCTTCTTCAAGCTCCAAAAGGAGCAGGCGGCGTTCTCGGCCAGCAGCGCCAAGGTGTCGATCGACCGGCCGTCGCTCATCGACCTCGGGCCGACGATCCGCAAGAAGGTGCGGGCGTACCAGGCCGATTACCTGAGCAGCATCCTCGATCTGTAGGCCGCATCGATGCCGACCGACGCCGCGAGCGAAGGATCACCGGTGCCTCCGAACCAGCGCATGGTCGCCTTCGCGATCGGGGTGGGCGACGCGGAGCGCCTGCCGTTCCTCGCAGGGGCGCACAACGGAGCGCGCGGGTTCCACGCGTGGGCGGTCGCGAGCGGCTACGAGTCGCGCCTGGTGATCGACGACGAGGAGCCGGTCACGTTTCCGCGGCTGAAGGCCGAGCTGGAAGCGGTCCTCGCGCCCGGCTCGGGGCCGATCCACCGGATGCTGCTCTACTTCGCGGGGCACGGGCTGATCCGGGAGGCGGAGGAGGGGCTATGGCTCCTCTCGAACTGGTACTCCGAGCTGCGCGCGGTGGCCGTGGAGGTCCTCCGCCGCCGCCTCTACATGCACGGCATCCAGCAGATCGGCATCTTCGCGGACGCGTGCCGGTCGCTGCCCCCGGACGTCGACGCGCTCGACCTCACCGCCGACGCCGTGCTCGGGCGCGGTCCGAGGAAACCGGACGGGACACCCGCGCTCGACAAGTTCATCGCCGCGCAGGACGGCACCGCCACGTTCGCGGTGCCGGGCGCGTCGCCGGACGACGATCGGTGTCTCTTCTCCGGCGTGCTCCTGGAAGCGCTCTGGGGCACGAGGCCGTCCGCGTTCTCCCAGATCCTCCCGGGCAAGATCACGAGCAGCAGCCTGGGCAAGTACCTCACGACGGAGGTGCCGGCGCTCTCGAACCGCTACGGCAAGAAGGTCGTGCCGACGGCGGTGCCGGCGTTCCCCGAGGGCGACAACTACTACTTTGGCGTCGGGCCCAAGCTGTCGCCCCCGGAGTTCCCGCCCTGGCCCCCTGACCAAGAGCTCGCGGGCGTGCCGCAGCAGGTGCTCAGGCTCGACAGCCCGAAGTCGGCGCAGGGTCTGTCGGAGAAGGGCGTGTCGCAGCAGGAGCTCGGGCTGGAGTCGGCGCGGGATCCTTCGGTGAAGGAGAAGCTGTCGATGGAGAAGCGGCTGCATGATCTGCACGCGCCGACCCACTTCGAGACCCGCGCCGGCTTCGCGATCGAGGGCGCCCGCGTGGCG
This sequence comes from Sorangium sp. So ce185, assembly GCF_051526825.1. Taxonomy (NCBI): domain Bacteria; kingdom Pseudomonadati; phylum Myxococcota; order Polyangiales; family Polyangiaceae; genus Sorangium; species Sorangium sp. So ce185. Next base: position 8,140,810 of record NZ_CP150316.1, read on the forward strand.
GCGCTCTGGACCCCGCCCGACGCGTTCGCGGAGGCGCAGGATGGCGAAGCGCGCTGGTGGCGCGTCGGAGAGCGCGACGGCTTCGAGCTGGGCAAGCCGGTGCCCGTGCTCGTCGAGCTCGCCGACGACACCTACGTGGCCACGACAGCGCTCCCCGACTTCATCGGTTCCATCCTGTGCGACGACTGCGGCTCATCCGCCCTCGTGTACCGCGAGGTCGGGAGCGCTCGATCCGCGAGCGAGGCGGCCGTCAAGGCGCTCGGCCGCCTGGAGCGCGGCGAGCTGCGGGCCAGCGACGTTCTGGACGAGGCCGTCAACCTCCGGCAGGAAAAGCACGTCGATCCCGTCCTCGGGGCCGTGAGCGCGTATCTCTACGACGCGATCGGAGACCTCGACAACATTCGTCGAATGGCGTGGGCCTATCGCAAGGATCACCAGGCGATCCCCTACGACGTCGCCCTCCTCGCGCAGCTCGAGGCGCACGTCGGCAGCGACGGCCTGATCCGCGTGGATATCCCCGCGGTGCCCGCGCGCGATCCTCGGACGGAGAAGGAGAAGGAGTTCTCCTGGACGCATCAAGCCACGCCGCCGGCGCGCGCCGTGGTGGCAGGCTTCTGGCCGCTGCTGCGCCAGGGGTGGGCCTTCCTCGACGATCCCGTGCTCGCGACGCCGGAGCTGCTCGAGCTGACCTCGCACCTCACGCGGGCCCGGTTCTCGACGCTGGACCGCGAAGGCGCAAGGCGGCTCTCCACGTTGTTCGGGTTGCAGCGGCAAGCGCGCTGAGCGGCGCCCGAGATCCCGAGAGGACTCGCCCCGGAGCCCCGCCGCGGTGACGTGGCTCCCTGTCGCGATCGCCTCGGGCTGCTACCTTCCTGGCATGGCTCGGCAAGAGAGCTCAGGACACGAAGGCGAGGCGCGGCAGAAGCTCCGGACCAGCCGGCAGGTGTACGACCAGATCCGCTGGGACCCGCGGCTCGACCCGGCCGCGTTCGTCATCGGCTACGAGACCCGCGCGTCGGGAACCGAGGAGATCGGCCTCCCGAGCTTCGACCCGGAGGGCGACATCCCCTGGCATCGAATCCAGTACATCCGCCAGGGCGCAACCACCGTCTGGGACCGCCGCCGGCGCGTCGACCTGCTCGAAGGCCAGCGCAGCGCGCCCGCACCGCCGGCGCGATGCGGCCTCGACGCCCGGCCCGTTCACCGCAGCGCCCTCGCGCTGATCCCGCCCCAGGAAGCGTGGGCGCCGATCGAGGCGATCCGCCAGGCGCACGACAGGCACGTGCAGCGGTGGATGCCGCACATCAACCTGCTTTACGGGTTCTTGCCGGAGGCCGCCTTCGCCGAGGCGAGGAGCGTCATCGCCGCGGCGCTGCGCGACGTCGCGCCCTTCGAGGTGACCCTCGACGACGTGCGGCGCTTCCAGCACCGCGCCGGCGCCACGGTATGGCTCCACCCGCGCTCCGAGCCGCCCGGCGCGCTGGAGGCCCTGCAGGCCAGGCTGGAAGCCCTCTTCCCCCAGTGCAGCGAGCAGAGCACGGTCTCGGCCAGCGGCTTCACCCCGCACCTGTCCATCGCGCAGCTCCGCGGCGGCGAGGGCGGCGAGGCGCTCGTGGCCGAATGGCGGCGCATCCTGCCGATCACCTTCCAGGCCCGCGCGATCCACCTGATCAGCCGCCGTGGCGACGAGGCGTTCGCGATCCGCCACGCCATCCCGCTCGGCGAGCCGTCTCCCGACGAAGAGGGAGATCGGTAAGGCGTACGTCAGCCCGCGCCCTTCGGCGCCTCCGGGGGGTGGACGCGGGTCCACGTCTCGCCGTCGAAGCGCGCGACGTCCGTGGGGCCGACGCACCAGAGGACGCCGCCGGCCTGCTCGATCGTGTGGATGTAGCGCAGCTCCTGCTCGAGGCCGGTGCGCACCCGCAGGGCGCGCCGGCGCTCGAGGTCGTAGCGGAAGAGACCGAAGTTCGACCCGAGATAGAGGGTCTCCTGGTACATGGCGACGGCGTGGAAGAGGTGCGGGCTCCTCTCCCGCGACACGCTCCGGAAGCCGTCGCGGTGATTGCCGACCAGCAGCGCTCCCTCGTGCCCGCACACCCAGATGCGCTGCGCGCTCTCGACGTGAATCGCGTTGAGCCCGCCGACCGCCGGCACCTCGAGGCGGCGCCACCGCGGACTGCCCAGGTAATACAGGTTCCCTTCGAGCCCGCGCGGGCCGAGCTGCTGGGCGGCCAGGTAGAGGTCGTCCTCCGCCGGCCCCTGGAGGTCGACGGGCCTCACGAGGTCCTGGAAGTCCACGCCGGGCGCCTGGAGGAGGCCCGCGTCCGCGTGCGCCCAGCGGCCGGGGCCGAGCCTCCGGTACACCTGCCCCGCGCTCCCGCAGGCGAACAGGCGGTCGCCGACGCGGCGCAGCGCCGTGAGGAAGCCGTATCCCTTCGACGTCGGCCGGCGGAGCCCGGCCTCCGGGATCTGCTCGAGCACCGCGCCCCGCGCAGACCGGAGCTCGACCTCGCCGTCCAGCGAGAGCGCGCACAGCGCGAGATCTTCCCCGGGGGCGGCCTGCTTCTCCAGCCCGACCGTGAAGAAGCCGACGTCGTGCGCCGTCCACGGCGGGGCGCCGGCCTCGTCGTACAGGAAGAGCCTCGTATGCGGGGCATAATCCCCCGGCGCGGCGAACGTCGCCGAGAGATAGACGCTGGAGGCGCTCAGGGCGAGCGCGCCCGTGATCGTCATCGGCGTGTCGCTGGAATCGTCCGGCGTCGCCCGGGGATCCGCGCCGATCGTGGTCATCTGATCTTCACTCGCTGGGTGGTGTCGATCCCTTGGAATGCCCTGTCGACCTCGCGGATGATCTGCGCAGTGCACTCCGGCTTGTACGCGACCGTGACGCGCAGCGACGATCCGATCACCTCGGAGAGCGGGAGGGTGCCGTCGGTCGACTCGCCGGCGGCGACCTTGTTGCTGAGGATTCTGTTCAGGTCCGCGTGAATCGCGTTGTGCAGCGTGCCCTTGACGAAGGCGTTTCCGGGGATGCAGATGGCGGCGCCGTCGTCCTCGGAGAGGATCCGGTACTGGGAGCCGTTGCGCGTGCCCGAGCGCACGAACTCGTCGGGGACGATGTGGTGCGACTGGGAGCCCTCGCCCGGCAGCAGCTTGCAGATCCTCTTGAGATCGCCGTGCCGCCCCACGATGCACGGCGGGCGCCTGACCTGGACATTGCTGTCGAGCCTCGGGGCCGCGCGGAGGTCGAGGCCCATGTCCAGGCCGAGGAAGGGCGTGCGCATCGGCCGGTGAGCCGGATCGGTGAGCGCGTCCTGGGTGAGGGCCTGCGTCCGCGAGATGCCGATCAGGCCGATTCCGCCGGCGAGCGCCCCCCACACCCCCGCGCCGGCGGCCGCTCCGCCGGCCACCGGGCCGAGGGTGGACAAGGCGCCCGGCGCCGCCTTCGTGGCGGCCTCCGCCGCCGCTCTCCTGGCGGCCTCCGCCGCGAGCTGCCTGGCGAGCTCCTCGTCGAGCAGCGCCACCTGCGTCCTCTCTTGCTGGGTCGTGTAGACGCGCCCGAGCGCGTTGGCGGGCGGGTTGCCGTCGCCGGGCGTCTCGCCTCGAACCGAGGTGTCGATCTGCGCGCTGGGAGGGAGGGCCACGGCGTCAGGCCTTCACGTTCATCCAGCAGCGATCGCCCCTGCGCACGACGCGCCGGCCGTCGGCGCGGACGTTCTTCGACGCCTCGTGCGCCCACACCTTGCCGAGGTTCACGCCCGACTTCACGCCGCCCCCGGTGCCGGGCTCGTCGCCCCGGACGGTCGGCGCCAGGCTGTGATCGTAAACGTAGGTGGGCTTGCCGTTGAGATTCACGCCCTCGATGCATTTCATGCTGCCGTCGAAGCTGGCGTAAAGCATGTACGGGACCGGCACCATCGCGCCGCCCACCGGCGTCAAGCACACGTCCGGGGCGACGGTCACCGCGTAGAAGCTGCTGTCCTTTCGAGCGCCGATAGGCATGTTCTCTCTCCGTGCCCCGATTAAGCCGCACCCGCCTGCTGCATGTACCCGAGCGAGAGGAGGGTCACGCCCTCGACCTCGAGCGACGCCGGGATGCGCGCGCGCCACACGAGCGACAGGCGCATCTGCTCGAGGTCGACGATGACCGTGTCGATGGGCACGGCGGCGAAGCTCACCGCGTCGCCCTCGCCGGCGAGCCGGACGACCACGGCGGCCTCCGGCACGTGGAAGCGGCAGGCCGTGCCCACGGCCTCGGGCGCCGCGCCCGGCGCGCTCGGCGGCAGCAGGTTCCACAGCTCGGCGAGCTCGCCGCCAAGCAGGTAATCGCATTGCATGTCGGGGTGCGCGCCGTTCCAGTAAGCCATGTCGAAATCGGGCGGCATGTACGGCCAGCGCTCGGCGAGCCAGCGATCGTCGAAGGTGCCTGCCAGCTTCAGCCGCGGCTGCCACGGCTTGGCGATGACGCCGAATCCGCGCGGCGACAGCTCCGGCGCCTCGCCGGCGCGCACCTCGCCCGCCACCATCCGCGCGAAGATCTCCGCCGTGATCCCGGCGCCGGGCGCCTCGATCCGCGGGGCCGGCCATCGCTTCACCTCGGCCGCGTCGGCGTACCAGCCCTCGAGGAAGCCGACGCCGAACGGATTGTGCGCGCAGGTCGCGTGCGCCACCGGGGCCGCGTCCGCCTCCGGGTGCGCCCGGCGCGCCGCCTCGCTCAGCCGGTGCGCGCCGTCGAGCCGCCTCGCGGCCTCGTCCTCGGCGTACACCTTGAGCTGGCCGCCGAAGGCGTGCTCGTAGCGCAGCGGCAGCGCCACGAAGGGCTCCGGATCCGTCAGCGCCCAGCCATCGTCCTTGCGCTCGAACGCCCGCGCCCCGTGGACGGCGAGGCGGTGATCCAGCAGCGTGCCGGCCTCCGCGAGGCCGGGGATCGCGGCCAGGCGCCGGATGCGGACGCGCACGTCCACGCGCGCCGCCGCCTCGCCGGCCGGCGCGTGCGCGGCGCCGATCACGATGACGTCGCACCTCGGCTTGCTCTGCGCGAGATCGCTCTCGACCTTGACGCTGCTGCGGTTGATCTCGCCGTGATAGACGTCCGAGACCACGAGCTCGCCATCGGCGATGGCGGCAACGTGGGTGATCCGCGCGCCGTCGCTCTCGCCCGCGCCCGGCGCGGCGCGCAGCTCGTAGCTGCCCCGCGCGACGACGACATGCGATTCGTCGCCCCGAGCATCGACGATGTCGTACTCCAGCACGGGAAACGGAGTGCGGTTCTCGAGCTCCATCGGGGCGGCGGCAGGATACCCGACCGCTTCGGCGCGGAGCAAGGCCGCTCGGGGGCGGCGCGCGCGGCATTTTCGGTGTCGCGTGTCGCGTATCGCGTATCGCGTCGCGCGGCGCCTCAGGCGAGCCACCGCGGCGCCGGTCGCAATGCCGCAATGCCGGGGCCCCTCAGGCGACCCACCGCAGCTCTCGATGAAATAGCTCGCCCTCGAGCGAATCCATGCTCAGGCCCGTGTCCGCCGCCGCCTCGGCGCCCGCGATGAAGCTCGCCACCTCCCGGATGACGTGGCTGTCGCGGAGCACGCGCCGGTGGCCCAGCCCCTGCGTCTCGTGGAGGCGCGCGCCCGGCCACGCGCCGGCCAGCGCGAGCCCTTCCTCGAACAGCACCTCCTGGTCCTGCCGATCGTGCACCACGAGCAGCTCCCCGCGCATCCGAGGGGCGAGCAAGCGCCCGTCGAGCTCGCGCAGCGCGATGCCCGTCCGCGCCTCGATGCGCTCCTTCAGGCGGCGCTCGACGCGCGGATCCAGCCCGAAGAACGATACGAACGCCCCGATGAAGCGGTGCGGGTTGAGCGGCGGCGCGACGAACGCATAGCGCTTCGCGCCCACGCCGCCCCGCTGCGCCAGGACCGCCGCCACGCCCCCGAGCGAGTGCGCCACGACCCCTTCGATGGGGCCGGCCGCGCGCGCGACGTGCGCGAGCGCGTCGGCGAGGTCGACAACCGTGGCGTCGGGCGCAGGGTGGTCGCCGTGACCGGGCGCGTCGAACGCCACGACCCGGAGCCCCGCCGCGAGCAGCCGCGGGACGAAGGCCGACAGCTGGCTCCCGCGCCCCTCCCACCCGTGCACCAGCAGCACCGCAGGATCGCCGGACCGCGGCCGCGGCGGGTTGAACGTCCACACCGGGATATCGCCCGCGCCGCTCGCCACGCGCGACGGCACCGCCCCGACGAGCGCTTCACGCTCCCACGCCGGCCGCGCGTGGCGCCGGGGCGTCCTGTAGATCCGCTCGGCCCACTGCGCCGCCGCCTCCGGGGACAAGGCCCCCACCGCGCGCAGGCCGGCGCGCACCGCGAAGAGGCGCGGATCAAACGATCGAACGTTCGTACTATTTTTTGACCCGAGAGTCGCCTTGCTCATGGTACCTCCGGTTGTCTCGTCAGCGCGTCGCCGCCGCGTCGCCGACCAGCCGCTCGAACGCGGCGCGGGCGCGCTCCTCTGCTTTAGGGTCGCGCAGCAGCCTGCCCAGGATGTGAAAGCCGTACGCGATCGAGAACACCTCGAACGCGAGCTGAAGCACGTCGAGGTCCTTCCGGAAGTGCCCCTCCTCGACGGCGATGCGCGCGGCGTGCGCGAGGGTCTCGATCCAGTCCTTCTGGGAGGCGACGAGCTTGTCGCGGGCCGGCCCGGGTTTGTCGTCGAGCTCGACGCTCGCGTGCAGGAACACGCAGCCGCCGGGCATGAACGGCTGCTCGGTCCAGCGCAGCCAGCGCTCGAACAGCGCCCGGACACGCGGGAGCCCGCGCGGCTCGCGGAGGGCGGGGCTCACGACCACGTCCACGAAGCGGCTCGTCGCCTCGTCGAGCACGGCGACCTGCATGTCCTCCTTGGAGCCGAAATGCGCGAACAGGCCGCTCTTCGACATGCCCACCCGCTCGGCGAGCAGCCCGATGCTCAGGCCGTCGAGGCCGACCTCGCTGGCGAGCGACAGCGCCTCCGCCAGGATCGCCCTGCGGGTGTCCTCTCCCTTGGTCACGAGGCGACGATAGCACGACCGTTCGCTTTGTCGAGCGTCGTCATCGTGCGCCCTCGCTCAGCCGGAGGGCGGCGCCGGGGCACACGGCGACCGCTTCCCGGACGGCCGCGTGCTGCTCCTCCGGCGGCTCGGCGTCGCGCACGATCACGATCCCGTCCTCCCGCTGATCGAAGACCGCGGGCGCGACCATCACGCATTGGCCCGCGCCGCAGCACTTTTCGACGTCCGCGATCACCCTGAGCTTCGAACCGGTTTCCATGTGTCTCTCCGCTCCCGTCTCACGTCGCGGCCGGCCATCGTCACCAGCGGACCAGGAGCCTCTCGATCCCGCCGACGAGCAGGCCCTCGCGGCGCGGCAGGTCCTGGGGCGCCACCGCGAGATCGAGCGAGGGCAAGCGGCGCAGGAGCACGCTCAGCACGGTCTGCAGCTCGGTCCGCGCGAGCGCCTGGCCCACGCACGAATGGCCGCCCGCGCCGAACGCGAGGTGCGGGTTCGGCGCGCGGCTCAGCACCATGTCGTCGGCCCGCTCGAACGCCTTCTCGTCCCGGTTCGCCGCGGCCATGTTGCAGATGATCGTCGTGCCGCGCGGCACCTTCGTGCCCGACAGCTCGATGTCCTCGGTGATGAAGCGCGGCAGCCCGAAGCCCGCGTTGGCGTCGAAGCGGAGCGCCTCCTCCACCGCGGTGCGGACGAGGGAGGGCTCGGCCAGGAGCCGCTCCCAGCGCTTCCGATCCGAGAGCAGCATGGCGACCATCTTGGCGATCATGTTCGAGGTGGTCTCGTGCCCGGCCACCAGGACGCCCTGCGCCGTGAGCATGAGGACCTTTTCGCTGATCTGCTCTCCCTGGTCGGCGGCCCTGATCAGATCGCTGAGCAGGTCGTCCCCGGGCTGCGCGCGCTTCTTCGCGATATGGCCCATCAGGTACTCGGTGAACTCCGCCTGGGCCTCGTCGACCTCCGCCTGGGTGAACTGCGTCAGGGTGAGCATGGCATTCGACCAGGTGGCGAGCTTGTCGCGCTCATCCACGGAGATGCCGAGGATCTCGGCGATCACCCAGACCGGCAAGGGGAAGGCGAGCCCGCTCACGAGGTCGGCGGGCGGGCCCTTCGCGACCATCGAGTCGATGAGCTGGTTCGCCATCGACTCGATGCTCTGCTGCATCGCGGAGATGCGCTTGACGGTGAACCAGCGGCTGATGAAGCGCCGCCATTTCTCGTGCTGCTCGCCGGCCGAGATCTCGGCCGCGGCCTCGCTCTCGAAGGCGCTGCCGCCCTCGTTGGCCGTGATCCTCGCCGCGCCTTCCTGGCTCAGGTTGCGGGTGAACCGCGGATCCGAGAGCACATGGCGCACGTCGTCATACCGCGTGACCAGCACCGCCTCGTCCCCGCTCGGCAGCCGGACATGGGCGACCGGACACCCCTTCCGGAGCTTCGCCCATTCCTCCGGAGGCTCCACGGCGTTCGGGGCGCGGAACGGATACTCCAGGACCTGATCGCTGCTGTCAGTGCTCATCGAGACCTCCCGCCAGGGGTCTAAGGCAGACGACTTAGGAAGTCAACTGACTTAATCCTGATTCCACGGTCAGGAACCGCGGATGGCCGGGCGGGGCGCCCCCCAACAATGTCGCTTGAATTGCATAATTCTAGATTTGCTGGTACCCGGCTGAGGGGATGGGGATAGCGAAGGGGTAGAGCCGATCAGGTCACGTACCGGGCCCAGCACGACTGCAGCCCACGCACCGTCGACGAGACGTTCCACTCGGGCGCTCTCCCCGCCCACTCAGCCCCCATCCCTGTCAACCGTGGGTTGCACCGGTTGACGGCAGCGGTTGCATCGGCGGCGCGCCGCCTCCCGGTGCTACGTCAGGACAGGAACCCCAGCCACAGATTCCAGCGGCCGCCCTCGGACCGGCATTCGTAGTCGTCCGCGCCGCCCGGGTTGTTGGGCCACATGTACAGCTGAGCGGCGGTCTCGCACTCGGCCTGCCTGTTGTACGTGCTGTGCAGGTACCAGAAGTCCGCCGCCGCGACGACGACCTCGCCACCGGTGTCCACACGGGCTGACGCCGCTCCCGTCATGCCCGTCGCCAGGCCCAGACCGACCACCATCGCGACACCTACCGAAAGCAAGCGCTTTGCTCTGCTCAATGGAGCCTCCCTTGGGTTGGAGCCGGCCGGAACCACAGCAACAGGTATACCAGCCGATGCCGTGAGCTGCCTCCGTACCGCAGGCTCTACTGGGATCGCCCGCGCGCGGTGGTTGCGCGCCGAAGCGCCCCGGAGGCATCCGGAAAATAGCGACGCGAACTAGATGAACGAGGGCGTCAAGGAGCGGCAATCCGGCGATGACTACCAGATCCCGTCGGGCAGGGCGTACACGCTCACGGTCGAGGCCAGCGACGGCGTGGGGCCGGTCGTCTCGAGGACGATCGGCCCGATCTACGTCGACCGGAGCCCGCGGCTCACCGTCGTCCAGCGCGCTCCCGGCGCCATCATCGACTTCGATGTGACGCGGCTCCTCGTCCTGGATCACCGCGGGCGCATCGCGATCGTCGATCGCAACACACAGGCCGTGACGTGGCTCGGGGTGATACCGCAAGAGGATGCCCCGCTCAGCGCGGTCTATGGAGCGCTCACGCCCACCGGGGCCGTGTACCAGACGACGAACGGCTACATCCTTTCCTGGGTTGGTGGCAACCGTTACACCGTAGCGCGCGCGGCGCGGCTCGACGCGGTGAACGGCAACACGGTGGTGTTCACCACGACCAACGACGACTGGGCCTTCGCGCACTCGCTGGGCACGGGGCTCGCCAACAGGCTTCTCTGGTCCAGCCCGGGCAGCCGATCGCCTTTCCAGGCCGACATCGTGGCGCCCGGGGACATCTTTTTCGGGACCCACGAGAGCGGCTCGATCGTGGGGCCCTGGGGGTTGCTCCCCGTGCATCACGAGGGCAACCTGCAGCGGCCGATCACCTATGGGACGTACATCGCCGCCCAGTGGTGGGATGGGCGCAGGAGCTCGAGTTACCTGTACAACCTGTACACGGAGTCTGGAGAAAACGAGGTGTTCCTGGGCGAGTCGATCACCAGCAGCTCGGTCGGGCTGCTGCTGCACGCGGGCTACACGGGCTTCCTGAAGACCGACGGCGCGGTCAACCAGATATGGCTGCGGATGACGGACGGCCGGCAGCAACAGATCAGCAATTTCACGACGTCGAGCCAGTTCGATCAAGCGAAGCTCCGGGTCGGCCACGACGGCCTCAGCAACGTCGGCGACGTCCTCTTCCTGAACGACGGCAATCGCTACATCGGCCGGCCAGGGGCAGCGCCCGAGCGCATCAGCACGGACCTCGGGCACGGGCGCTGGGATGGCGGGATCTGTTACGTGACCATCGGCAACACGCTGTTTCAGGTCGCGAGCGCGGGCGGCTCCCCCGCGCGCCTCGCGGCGACCGCGGCGTTCGCGCCGGAGGACGGCGGCGCGCGCGAGGTGCTGTCCACCTCGTTCACCGGCGATGAGCTGCTCGGCGCGCCGGTGGCCGTCCGCGCTCTCCACGAGCCCGACGCGCTGCCGGTGTCGTCCGACGGCTCCGAGCTGATCGGCGATGGCGACGCGGACACGGGCGGGGACCTCGCGCCGGCCGCGGCGGGGTGCAGCGCCTCTGGCCCGGCGGGCTCTCCGAGCGGCGCCACCGCGCTCGCCGCGGCGCTCGCGGGCCTCCTCGCGCTCGCGCGGCGGAGCCGCCCGCGCTCGTAGCGCCCCCTGCGACGCACCTGAGCTGACCAGAGAGGCAGACGCCTACCACCGTTACGGCGGCATCTTCATCGACGAATGAGCGGCGCGCGCGCCGGGCCGCCTGGCCCTGACGGGCCGCGCGACGCGGGACGCGGCGATCACCGACAGCATGCAGGCAAGCACGAGACCTATGCCGGGAGGCAAGCGCGGCGGCGTGCGCAGGCGACGACCCTCTCGCCGCGATGCCGCCTGGCGACGCCATGGCGGAACTGCGGACGCCACGGGGAGAGGTGGGAAAACGAGTGGCGAAGCGGCTCCTGCATGCTGCCGGATCCTTCCCTCCACAACCTGGCCGGAGGCGTCGTTTGCGCTAACCATGGCCGACATGGCCGACCTCTTTTTTACCCCGTCGGGCGTCCGGCTGCGTCGTCACTCGAGCCGCCCGGGAGACCTCAACTGGCTGTTCCTGCCGGGAGGACCCGGCATCGGCTCGGAAAGCCTGGAAGGGCTCGCCGACATCCTGGATGTGCCGGGGGCCACCTGGCTCGTCGATCTGCCTGGAGACGGCTCGAACCGCGACCCTCCTGGGCGCCTCGCGACTCCCTTTGATGCCTGGCCCCAGGTCGTGGCCGAGGCTGCCAGGGCGCTCCCGAACGTCGTGTTCGCCGGACATTCGACCGGCGGCATGTATCTGCTTTCGACGCCCGACCTGGAGCCGCACCTCGAGGCCCTGGCGCTTCTGGACACCGCGCCGGACGCCCTCTGGCATCCTCGCTTCGTGGAGATGACCCAGGCGAATCCGTTGCCCGACGTCGAGGCGGCGACTGCGATCTATGAAGCGGATCCGCGTGACGAGAACATCGCCGCGATTGCGGGGGCGTCCGCGGAATGGAACTTCACCCCGGCCGGGCTTTCGGCGGGACGCGAGCTCCTCGCGAGGATGCCCTACAACAGCGCGGCGGTCGCGTGGTCGGAGGCGAACTTCGACCACGTCTACCGGGCCTCGTGGTGGCCGACTCGAATGCCGGTCCTTCGATTGGCCGGCTCGGACGATCGGATCGTCTGGCAAGGCGGTTGGGGCGACCCGAGGTTCCAGACGCCCAACGTAATCGAGCGCGTTATCGAGGGCGCTGGGCACTTCCCCTGGATCGAGAATCCCCAGGCTGTGCGAGCGGCCTTCGCCGAACTGGCGCTCCGCATCGCCTGAGCCTCCTCCGCGTCCGATGTCGGTGAACGGCCTCGCGCGGTTCGAGAGCGCGCAGGTCTACTACTCGCTCGCGGGGCGCGACATCGAGCGCGAGATCGTGCCCCTGGCGCAGTCGGAGGGCATCGCGATCCTCCCCTGGAGCCCGCTCGCGGGCGGCATGCTGTCGGGCAAGTACGATCCGGAGAAGCCGGGCGGCCCCGAGGGCGCGCGGCGATCGAGCTTCGACTTTCCGCCCGTCGACCGCGCCCGCCTGCCGCGCGTGCTCGGCGCGCTGCGGGAGGTCTCTGGCGCCACGGGCCTCTCGGTCGCGCGCGTCGCGCTCGCGTGGCACTTGACTCGCCCCTTCGTCACCAGCGTCATCATCGGCGCGAAGACGCGGGAGCAGCTCGCCGACAACCTCGCCGCTGCGGAGGTCGCGCTCTCGCCCGAGCACATCCAGCAGCTCGACGAGGCGAGCGCGCTCACGCCCGAATACCCTGGCTGGATAGTGGCGTGGCAGAACCAGTATCTGACGCAGAGGTAGCGGCCCTCATCCCCACAGGCCTCAGGTCCTCGAGCGCGCCCAGGAAGCCGGCGCGGCGAGCATTACCGCCGCGCGCTCGCGGCCGAAGAGCGGGCAAAGAACCAGGCCGCGCTGTCGCCGGCGCTGAACGCCGTTGGCTCGGTGGTCCTCGCCGCCGAGAAGAACCCGCAAAAGGCGCTTGACTGGTCTCGCTTTTCGCTCTGCCGCGCTAAACTTCCTCGCGCTGCGCTCCGGCTTGATTTGCCCACGCGCCGAGGAGAGATCGAGCTCAGGGGTGGCGGCGCCATCGCGGAGGCGGCGGCGACCGCTCCGGCAGCGCTCGCTCGACAAGCGACAAGGGACTCGGCGCCGCTGCGGCACCGGCTCGGTCGAGGCCAGCCACAGCTCGCTCCAGCGGACGCGACGAGGCGCTCAAGCACAAGCGGAACGACGCGTCTCCTTCGCGTTGACACGCTCCGCGTTCCGTGCTCTCGAGTACGGACGGATCGTCTTCGCGCTATCGTCGCCCGGGCTCGGCGCTCCGCACGACAGGGATCGCATAGACCCTCAAACAGTATAGCAGCACAAGGAACGCAAGGAGTCTCATGTCTTCTATTCGAACACAGTCTCTCGATATCAAGGCGCATCACTCGCTATACCCTGCCATCGATCCCAAGACCACATTGAGCGGCAGCGCATCGGGCAAAGTCATTTTTATCACCGGTGCATCACAGGGTATTGGTCAGGCTACCGCGGTGGCTTTCGCTCACGCGAGCGCCAAAGCGATCTATATCACCGCGAGGTCAGAAAAGGGGCTCGAGGCAACAAAAAGACGAGTGAGCGAGGCGAATCCAGAGACGCAGTGCGAGTATTCGACCTGCGACGTAACAGATGAAGAGCAGGTCAAGGCGTCCATCATGGATTGCGTGGCCAAATTTGGCGGCATCGATGCGGTCGACTCGAATGCCGGTTATCTCGACCAGTGGAAGAAGATTGGCGAATCCGACACAGCCAGCTGGTGGAAGACATGGGAAGTCAACCTTAAAGGCACATACCACGTGATTCGATTTGCCATCCCCTATCTCATCCAGTCGGCCAGGAAGCATTTTGCCGCAGGATCGACAGGCGGCCATCTGATCCTCGTCTCCTCCATCGGCGCTCAACTGGTGACGCCTGCGGCGTCGGACTATCAGACATCCAAGCACGCGATCAACCGTCTTTGCGAGTTCGTCGACGTTGATCATGGCGAGGAGGGCATCAAATGCTTTGCCATCCATCCAGGAGGCGTCTCCACCGCGCTCGCAAAGAACATGCCCAAGGAGATTCACGCCGGCCTTATCGACGAACCTGATTTGGCAGCCGGGTTCGCTGTTTGGCTCTGCTCCGGCAAGGCTGACTGGGCCAAGGGCCGATACTTGAGCTGCAACTGGGACGTTGACGAGTTGACGCAAATCAAAGACAAAATCATTCAGGATGATTTGCTGGTCAATCGTTTGCGCACAAAAGCTTGAGGGCGAGCGCAATTGCGGGTGCTGGCGCGCGATATCGGCAACCCGCCGCTAGGGACGTGCAGGGGATGACGCGATAGCTTGGCACGCGACTTCCCTGACGCTGCCCAACAAGAGCGTCAGCCGCGGCCCCCTTGGTCTTGCCGAGGGGGCTCGTGCGTCCGGGCCCTCGCAGGCGTGAGCGATGCGTCGGGCACGCGCGCGGCGCGCCGTCCCCCGCCCTACCGCCCCGCCCCGTTCGCGGGCAGCGCCACCGGCCGCGGGTGCGCGACGAGCGGCGCCTCGCTCGGGATGCGCAACGGGCTCGGCAGGTACGGATCCAGCTCGCCCGGCTCGAAGCGGCACAGGCCGATGACGTGCCAGAACGACCCGCCGATGTCGCCGCCGAGCTTGTAACGGCCGTCGGGGCTGAACGCCGCCCAGCCCTCGGGACAGGGCAGCAAGATCGCGAGACACCCGCCCGTGCCCACGTCCCAGAGGCGCAGGGTGCCGTCGGCGGACGCCGACGCGAGGCGCGCGCCGTCGGGGCTGAAGGCGATCCCCTGCACCGACGCCTTGTGGCCCTCCAGGGTGCGCAGGACGCGGCCCCGCTTCACGTCCCAGAGCCGCACCGTCTTGTCCGACGACCCCGACGCGAGCATCTGGCTGGCCGGGTTGAACGCGACCCCGCGCACCCCGCGCGTGTGCCCCTCCAGGCAGCCCAGGGCACGGCCGCTCCCCACGTCCCAGAGCCGCACCGTCCGGTCGTCCGACCCCGACGCGAGCAGGAATCCATCCGGACTGAACGCCACCCCGCGGATCCCGTCCGTGTGCCCCTCGAATGTGCGGATCGCCCGGCTGCGGCCCACCTCCCACAGGCGCAGCGTCCGGTCGTCCGACCCTGACGCCAATGTCAGGCCTGCCGGGCTCCACGCGACGCTGCACACCCGGTGCGCGTGGCCCTCGAGCGTGCGGACCGCGCCGCCGCTCACGACCTCCCAGAGCCGCACCGTCCGGTCGTCCGACCCCGACGCCAGCATCTCGCCATCCGGGCTGAACGCCACGCTGCGGATCGCCTGCGCGTGCCCCTCGAACGAGCGCAGGAGCCGGCCCCGGGCGACCTCCCAGAGCCGCACCGTCTTGTCGTCCGAGCCCGACGCCAGCGTCACCCCATCCGGGCCGAACGCCACGCTGCGCACCCCGAGCGTGTGCCCCTTGAAAGTGCGGATCGCCCGGCCGCTCCCGACCTCCCAGAGCCGCACCGTCTTGTCGTCCGACCCCGACGCCAGCGACTGACCATCCGGGCTGCACGCCACCCCGAGCACCCAGTCGGTGTGGCCCTCGAAGCTGCGCAGCGCATGACCCCGGGCGACCTCCCAGAGCCGCACCGTCTTGTCGCGCGAGCCCGACGCCAGCGTCTGGCCGCTCGGGCTGAACGCCACGCTGCACACCCCCTTCCTGTGGCCCTCGAACCTGCGGATCGCGCGGCCGGTCCCGACCTCCCAGAGCCGCACCGTCCGGTCCAGCGACCCCGACGCCAGCGTGCGGCCGTCGGCGCTCCAGGCGACCCCGAACACCCAGTCGGTGTGGCCCACGAACGTGCGCAGCGCGCGGCCGCCCCCCGCGTCCCACAGCCGCGCCGTCCGATCCGACGAGCCCGACGCGAGCGCCTGGCCGTCCGGGCTCCACGCCACGGCGAGGATCCAGTCGGTGTGCCCCTCGAAGGTGCGCAGCGCGTGGCCGCTCCGGACCCGCCACAGGCGCACCGTCTTGTCCGACGAGCCCGACGCGAGCGTCTGCCCATCCGGGCTGAACGCCACGCTGCGCACCCCGAGCGTGTGCCCCTTGAACGTGCGCAGCACGCGGCCCGTCCCGGCCTCCCAGAGGCGCACCGTCTTGTCCGACGAGCCCGACGCGAGCGTCTGGCTGTCCGGGCTCCACGCGACGCTGCGCACCCCGAGCGTGTGCCCCTCGAACGCGCGCACCGCGCGGCCGGTCCGGACCTCCCAGAGGCGCACCGTGTTGTCCGACGAGCCCGACGCGAGCCAGAGCCCATCCGGGCTGAACGCCACGCTCATCGCCGCGCCGAGGTGCCCGTGCATCGCCCGGATCGGCTGCCCGGTCACCGCGTCCCAGAGCCGCACCGAGCCGTCCTCGTGGCCCGCCGCCAGGAGATCGCCGAGCCGGCTCCACGCCACCGCGTTGCACGGCGAGACCGGCGCCCACATCGCGTCGGCCTCGCGCGGCCGGGGCGGCGCCGCGCCGTCCGCCGACAGCGGCGCGGCAGGCACCCCCCGCGCGCCGACGAGCTTCGCGCCGCGCAGCTGCGCGCCCGCGAGATCCGCGCCCCGCAGATCCGCGCCGACCAGCCGCGCGAACGAGAGATCCGCGCCCCGCAGATCCGCGCCGGCGAGGTCGGCGCCGGTGAGATCCGCCCTCGAGAGCTGCGCCCCGCCGAGCGACGCGCCGGCGAGCCGGGCCTCGACGAGCGTGGCGCTCCAGAGGTTCGCCTGCGTGAGATCGGCCTTCCTCAGGTCGGCGCAGGCGAGGTTGCACCCGCTCAGGTCCTGCCCCGCCAGGTTGACGCCGGCCACGTCGCGCTCGGCCCCGTCCCCGTCCTCCCGCGCCCCGTCGTCCTTGGCCAGCCAGCGCGCGACGCGCAGCGCGTTGTCCTTGGCGTTCCCCTCGGCCGCCCCGCGGAGGATCCGCTGCGCCCACGCCGCCGCCGCCCCGCGCCCCGCGAGGGACACGAAGAAGTCGACCATGAGCTCGCTCATCTCGTCGGCCCCGAGCGCCGCGCTGTCGCCCGTCTCCTTCACCTCGCGCGCCGCCGCCTCGGCCACCAGCCACTCCAGCGCCGAGCGGTGCACGAACGAGAACGACCCCTCCGCGTCCCGCACGAGCAGCGAGCCCGAGCCGAGCAGGTGCTCGACGATCCCCCGCTCGAGCGGCGGCGCGTCGGCCGGCTGCGCGCCCCGGATCAGGCTCTCCGGCAGCTCGCCGAGCCCGACCGACCGCGCGCTCCGCTCCCAGAGCAGCCGCGAAACCGCCGTCATCGCCGCCCGCAGCGCGTCGCGCGGGATGCCCCGCGGCGCGCCCGGCGGGTTCGCGCGCGCGTGCTCGTGATCGAGCCACTGCTCGACCAGCACCTCGTACAGCTTCGCCGCCGTGATCGTCCCGGTCCGCGCCTTCGCCTGCCGCAGCTTGTCCGGCTCGATCTTCGCGATGAACCCCAGCATGCGCGGGTTCTCGGACAGCCCGAGCAGGTCCTTGACCTCGTGGAGCAGCCGGTAGCGCGCCTCGGCCTCGGCGGGCTCCGGGCTCAGGTTGCCGAGGAATCGGCGGATCTGCTTCTCCCCGAACCCCTGGAGCTGCACCAGGCGGTAGCCCTGCAGCTGCTCGGCCCGCCGGGCGAGCTCCCGCTTGATCGGCGGATCGGTGAGGAAATGCTGCGTCCGGCTGGTCACGACGACCTTGGCGATCCCCTCCGCCGCCTGGACCACGGTGTCGAAGTGCTCGAGCGCGCGGTCGTAGGTGAGCCGCAGGGCGAGCTCGTCGAAGCCGTCGAAGAGGAGCGCGATCCGCCCCTCGGCGAGCATGTACCGGAAGGCCCGCAGATCGACCGGCTCGTTCGCGAGGGCGAAGTGCTGCGCGAGGAGCGAGTCGAGCGAGCGCTGCTTCTCGATGCGGCCGAGCTCGATGAGCACCGGCACGAGCGGGTGCCGGTCCCGCGCCATCCGCCGGGCGAGCTCGCGCAGGAGGAACGTCTTGCCGGCGCCGAAGTCGCCGAGCACCAGCGCGAAGCGGCGGTGGGGCGCGTCGAGCAGCTTCCAGAGCGCGTCGACCGCGCTCTCGGTCGCGCTCTTCTCGCGATCGCCGAGGCTCACCACCGCCGGCTGCTCGACGTAGAGCCACGGCGGGTACGACGGGTCGGCCTCGACGCGCTCGGTCTGCCACGCGAGGTAGCGGCCGAAGTCGATGAGCCCCTGGACCTCGGAGAAGCTCTTCAGCACGACGCCGCGGCGCGCCGCGCTCCGGGCGAGATCGGGCGGCGCCGGCGGGTCGGTGTGGACGAGCGTGGAGCGCAGGTACGGGTCCCGCTGCCGGAAGCGGTGCTCGACCTCGGTGACGTACCGCGTGACGAGCTCCTCGGTGATCGACCCGTCCAGGACGCCGATCACGCGGACGTCGACGCGCCGGCCGTCCGGCACCGCGATCTCGAGCGCGCCCGCGAACGGCGGCGGCGCGCGGTGCCTGGTCACGGTCGCGCCGGGATCGCGCAGGAGCGCCACGCGCTCGACGCGGTCGAGGAAGCTGTCCCGCCGGTCGTCGAACACGGGCTCCCGCTCGCCTTGGGGGCGCTCGCCGTCCTCGGCCGGCTCGCGCAGGTCCGGCGCGGAGGCGCGCTCGATCCGCGGCTCGGGCGCGAGGTGCTGCTGCAAAAAGGCGAGCAGCGCGGCCGCCGAGGCGCGGCAGGCGAAGGCGCGCAGGCCGTCTTCACCGTCGCGCCCGTCGCGCCCGGCGGGGTCGGCCACCGCCCGCATGAGGATCGAGCGCCGCTGGAAGCGCGCCGCGAGGTCGCCGAGGGCCGCGCCCCCGGCCAGGAGGCCGAGCGTGCCCGGCACGACCCGCTGGAGCCGGTCCCAGATGTCCGGGTCGTCGAGCGCCGCCGAGAAGCTGGCGATCGCGCCGACGTGCACGCGGAGCGGCGGATCGGCCGGCAGCGCGTCGGGGTAGAGCAGCCGCTCCTCGAGCACCTTCTCGCGCCCCGCGGCGGTGAGGGCGAGGGCGCCGCCCTTCATCGAGACGAGGCCGTCCTCGAGGGCCTCCTTGAGCCGCGCGGTCCACCCCGGGCAGGCGCGCCGCCGATCCGGGTGCGCCACGGGCGTCGGCCCGCCTTCGGCCTCGTGCGCGTACAGCGCGTGCAGGAGCCAGCGCCGCGCGGCCGCCCGGGAGGGCGGGCGCGCGCGGGAGAGCGCCGAGAGGTCGAGCTCGCGCGCGAGGTAAGCG
Source organism: Sorangium sp. So ce185 (assembly GCF_051526825.1). Taxonomy (NCBI): domain Bacteria; kingdom Pseudomonadati; phylum Myxococcota; order Polyangiales; family Polyangiaceae; genus Sorangium; species Sorangium sp. So ce185. The sequence continues at coordinate 8,159,789 of NZ_CP150316.1, forward strand.
GCGTCCATCTTCCACGCGGCCTGGAGGTTGAAGGTGCAGAGGTCGTGGAAGAGCCCGGCCTCGCCGCCCGGCGGCGCGCCCCGCTTGCCGTGGTCGAAGCTGTAGAGCTGGTCGGCGACGATCACGTCGCCCGGCGACACCTTCCTCGGATCGCCGGCGCAGGCGCCGCACATCGCGAGGCAGGCGGGATCGAGCTCGGCGAGCAGGTGCTGGCCGCGGATGACGGCGGTGCGCTGCCCCGCCGCGCCGATCCACGCGGCGGCCACGACGAGCAGGCCGCCGCGCGCGCTCGGGAGCGTGCGCCGGTAGTAGCGGAGGCCGCCGAGGTCCCGGAGCTCGCGCCACCCCCGGTCGCCGGCCTCGCCGTCGCCGGCGGCGCCCTCGGCGAGGACCGCGTCGAGCTCGTCCTTCTGCGCCGTGACGACGAGCACGTCCACGTGCCCGACGTCCCGCTCGGCGCCCGGGCCCCCGCCGGGGGCCGCGTCCTTCTGCGGGTCCGCGGCGTAGAGGGCCTTGGCCTCCGAGATGCGCTCGCGGCCCTTCTGGGCGTCGTGCCGGCCGGTCGCGGCGAGCGCCTGGGCGGCCACGGCGGACGCCTCGAGGGCGCGGTCGCCGAGCCGCTCGGCGATGGCGCGCGCCTCGGCGAGCGGCGCCTCGGCCTCGGCGGCGCGGCCGGTGCGCGCGGCGATCCCGAAGGCGCCGATCAGGGCGCGGGCCTCGGCCTCGCGGTCCTCGACCTGGCGCGCGAGCGCGAGCGCCTCGCGGTAGCTCGCCTCGGCGGCCGCGAGGTCGCCGCCGTCCTCGAGCAGGCCGGCCATCTCGAGCTGGGCGCGCAGGCGCAGGGGCGGCGCGGCGCCGGGCCGCGCGAGCAGGGCGCCGAGGGTCGCCGCCGCGGCGACGGCGTGGCCACGGCGCCGCTCGGCGGTGGCCTGACGGAGGAGCAGCTCCGCCGCGGGCTCGGCCGCGCCGTGCGGCGCGGCGCGCAGCGAGCAGGCGGCGCCGCCTGGGCGGTGGGCGGCCATCTCCAGGGCGCGCGGCTCGGGGGCGCCGGGCGAGGGCTCGTCGGCGAGGCGGATCTCGGGGGTGCGGATGGCCCAGAAGTCGGGCGCCTCCTCGCGGCAGAGGGCGAGGAAGGCCGGCGGGCCGCACCAGAGCAGGGGGCAGCCGAGGCGGCTCGACAGCGTGTCGTGCCGCTGGTGCTGGTTGAGGAGGCGGAGGCCCTCGCGCGCGGCCGCCGGCGGGGGGTCGGAGCCGACGAGGACGACGACGCCGCGCGGCTCGGGCTCCGCCTTGTAGAGGGCGGTGACGAGGTCCTTCCAGGTGGCCTCGTCGCGGCGCGGCTCGATGATCAGCGCGCGGCGCCCCTCGCGGGTGAGGAAGTCGCCGAGGGCGCAGGCCACGTCGGGGCCGGGGATCTCGACGGGGAGCAGGACGAAGCCGGGGGTGCGCTGAAGGACGCGGAGGACCTCGCGGAAGCTGCCGAGAAACGGGGCCATCGAGGCCGGGAGCGGCGGGGTGGAGGCGGTCATGATCCCGCGACGAGGCGCCCGGCCGGCGCGGGCGCGCGGCCGTGGAGGGACGAGGTGGTCACGGAGCTCCTCGAAGGGACCGTCGTCGCCGAGATCAACAAGATTGCCTTACCCCCCGCGATGCCGGGCAGGGCTGCGCTGCGCCGCGCCGTGCCTCTCCCCAGGCCACACCACGCATGGTGCGGCCAAAGCGTGGGGCCCTGCAATAGGCTCCGGAGAGGGCGCCGGCGTGGGTGCGGCGCGGGGCGCGTGGGCGGCGCGGGGCGGCCGACGTGGCCGTCCTGGGGCCAACGTCGGCCCGGTGCGGGGCGCGGCGGCGGCCCGGCGCGGGGGCCAACGTTGCCGTCCTCGGGCCAACGTTGGCCCGCTGCGGGGCGCGGCGCCCGCTGGGTGCCTAGGCGCCGGCGCTGACGCCGCGATCGGCCGCCCGCCCGGCGCCCGGAGGTCGCTCGCCGGGACATCGACCCACGAGGATGCTCTGACCGGCCGCGCAGCCTCGCCAGCGCGCCCTCTCGCGCGGGCCCGCCTTCACGCGAGCACGAGCGGCACCCGGCGTGGGCAAGCCGGCTCGGTGTCACATGGCACGACTTCACTGTGCCATGGCACGCGCGTCGCCGTGCCAGGCACGCTCACGGCGACAAGTTACGGTCGCTGAGCCGCTTGTCACCCGGGGCAATAAATCTCCGCAGCCCTGCGCCGCATCGAGAGCGACGGACTTCGGCGGCATTTCATCCGCCATCGCAAGGGCCGGCGCGTGGGCGCGACGATGGCACGCTCGCTGCCTTAGCGGCGCGAGCGACGAGCTGTGCAGCCTTGGCGAGCGCGCCTCCGATGCGTTCTCACGCATCGGAGGCGTTTCTTCGCGCCAGCACGAAAGGATACAATGAACATGTCTTCGTTGACTTCTCGGATCGAGCGTACGACCCATCGTCTCATCGCTACCGGCGCGGCTGCGCTGAGCGGCGCGCTCGCGCTCGCGGCGGGGGCGGGCGAAGCGAGCGCGGGATGGACATGCAGCACCTTCGTCAACAACTCCGTGGATGGGAGCATGCAGGCTGCGTCGTACAGCGGCAGGCCTCACGTATTTTACAGCTTCTGGCAGCAGCAGGGCATCACTCCGCTGCGCGTGGCGAACACGACGGACACCAATCAGACGGTGTGGAGCCATCTGACCCTCGCGGGCGACCCGGCGCTGCCCGGCCAGCATGCCGGACTCAACTCGATAGGAAAAGCGGTGACCTACGGCAGCACCTTCTACTTCCCTTATGTGGACCGCTTCACCGGGGGTCTGAGGGTCGCGTACAAGACCAGCAACACCGGCGCATGGACCCACATCGACGTCGACGGGAACGGCGAGAATGTCTTCGGAGACATGGGCTTCCAACCCGCCGCGGTCGTCTTCAACGACAAGCTCTTCATCTTCTACACGACGGTCGGCTTCGCGGCCAGCGATCGGGTGCTCCGCGCCGCCGTCTATGACGGTTCGACCTGGAGCTACCAGCTCATCGACAACATCGGCGGGATCAGCAACGCCAGGCCCGTCGTCCATGACGGGAAGCTGCGGGTCTTTTACCGCTCATTTGGCAACACCGGTACGAACGTCCGCCAGGCCGTCACCACGAACGGCACGGGCTGGAGCCTCTCCGTGCTCGACGGCGACGGAGGCGCCAACGGTCGGACGACGGATCACGTCGGCGGGGACATCGCGGTCACGACGTACGGCAGTCCGCTGGGCACCCTCGACCTCAAGGTCTTCTATATCAACGAGACCCAGAAGAACCTGCGCGTCGCCGATTTTGACGGGACCACCTTCACGTTCAGCGTTATCGACGGCACCGGCGGCATCGCGAGCGGCGCGACCAGCGGTGACCTCGGCTATGGTATCGATGCCATCAGCTATGGCGAGAACATCCTCGACTGGAGAGCGCCCTACGTCTTCTATACCGACGAGACCAACCATACGCTCCGCGCGGCTTGGCTCAGCGGCTCCTCCTGGAGCGCGATCAAGGTCGACGGCGCAAACAGCGGGAACACGTGCTCCGGCGCGGTGACGGCCGGCAGCGGCGTGGGCGGCCCGGCGGTCATCAGGGGCGGCGGCGGCCTGTTCGTGTTCTACACCGCGGGCAGCGTGGGCACTCCCCTGCGCAAGGCCGAGTTCACGCCGTAGCGCGGCGTCGTGGGGCCGAGGCGGCGAGCCGCGCGCCGCCTCGGCGCCGCGGTCTGGGTCGCGCCTGACGGCCACGGCCTGCGCGGCCCGCGCTCGCCGCGCCCCTCGGGCGCAGGGACCCTGCTCGCGCTCGGCAGGCTGCTCGCCGGGGAGAACGTCGTCCTACCGGCGCCGTCGAGGCGTTCGCCGGCTCGGTCGCTCCCCGGCGCGCGCCGATCCCCGCACCTTGCCATTCCGGGGCAGCGTCGCAGCTCAGCCCGCCTCGGAGAGCTTCGGTGCGCATTCGCGGGGTTGCACCCGGAATGAGAACCTGCCGCGGTGTCGCACAGGAACGACGCTGTGAGCGCGTGATCCGGACGGAACAAAGCACGCGCGCGCGGAGGAGGTTTGGTAGCATCGTCCACGCAATGCCCGGCGAACGCTGGCCGTCGACGAAGAGCCTCGGCACCACAGCCTCGATGCAAATTTGCACGCCGGTCGCCGGACCCGTGGGCTCGGGGGCGGGCATCGTGCTGCTCTATGCGCCCAATTACGAGCAGTTTCGCCCGGCGTACGCCCTGCCCGAGTCGGGCTCCGTCCTCGGCCGCGATCCGAGCGCGGACATCTGCGTACCGACGCGCACCGCGTCGCGCCAGCACGCCCGCATCGAGCGGCGCGGGGGCGTCTGGCGGCTCGTCGATCTCGGCGGCCGCAACGGCACGCTGCATAACGGCGAGTTCGTCGCCGAGGCCGTCCTCGCGCACCTCGACGAGATCCGGATCGGCGACGCCATCTTCAAGTTCGTCGAGAGCGACGCCGAGAGCTACGCGCACTACCGCATCGACGGCGCCTATCTCGACGATCCGGACGCGCCGGCGCAGCCCCGGCCGCGCGCCTCGACGAGCCGGATCGTCGGCGGCTACCAGAGCCAGCGCCTCGCCGGGAGCCTGCGCGAGATCGCGCGCAGCGAGCTGTCGGTGCTGATCCTCGGCGAGAGCGGGACCGGAAAGGAGATCTTCGCCGAGCAGCTCCACGATTGGAGCGGCAGGCGCGGGCCGCTCCATGTCGTCAACTGCGCGGCGATCCCCGCCGCGCTCATCGAGGGGGAGCTCTTCGGACACCGGCGCGGCGCCTTCTCGGGCGCCGACCGCGACCGGGTGGGCATCCTCCGCGCGGCCCACCAGGGCACGCTCCTGCTCGACGAGATCGGGGATATGCCGCTCGAAGCCCAGGCGAAGCTCCTCCGGGTGATCCAGTCGAAGGAGGTCATGCCGCTCGGCGCGTCGCAGCCCGAGCAGGTCGACGTGCGGATCGTCGCCGCCACCCACCGCGACCTCGACGCGCTCCAGCAGACGGGCGCCTTCCGCGCCGACCTGTTCGCTCGCCTGAACGAGCTCAGCATCACGCTGCCCCCCCTGCGCGAGCGCAAGGAAGACATCTTCTCGCTGTGCGTCGCGCTCGCGAGGCGCCACGGTCGGCCCGAGGCGCGCCCCGGCATGGCGTTCATGGCGGGCCTGCTCCACCACGATTTCCCCTACAACGTGCGGGAGCTCGAGGCGCTCATCAAGCGCTGGGCCGCCAGGGCGCGCAGCGCCGAGCTCGACGTCGAGGACCTCAGCGACGAGATCCGGGACCGGATGCGGAGCTACGGCGCCCGGAGCTCGGCGTCGCAGCCGCCGCCCGCGGACGAGGCCCGCGCCACGCTGGCCCCGGAGGACGAGGCGGCGCCCTCGGCCCGCGAGGGCGCCGACGCGCCGAGGGGGACGCTGCCCCCGCGGGCCTGCCCGGACGAGAAGGCGCTGCGGGAGCTCCTGGTGCAGCAGCGGGGCAACGTCGCCGCGGTGGCGCGCGAGCTCGGGAGGGATCGCGCGCAGGTGCACCGGTGGATCCGGCGGTACAACATGAACGTCGACGACTTCCGCTGACCCGACGCGGCGGTCGACGCCGGCTATTCGAAGCGCTGGGGGAGGAGCGGGTCGCTCGCGCCCGCGGGGGGCAGCGCCGCGGCAGGCGCCGCGCTCGCTGCCGCGGGACGAGGTTTCCGCGCCGGGCTCCCGGAAGCCCGGCGCGACACCTGCTTCCGCTTCGCCGCGGCGGCGCCGGCGTCGGCGACGATGACCTCGGTCTCCCCATCGCCCTCCAGGACGTCGCGGACCTCCCCCGGGATCCCGGGCAGCGCCGCCATGCCGTCGTTCCGCGCCGCGGGCGCCCCGTCGATCTCCGCCAGGGCCTCCCCGGGGGCGATCGCCCGCCCGATCCGGCGCGCGGACGGGGACGCCTCGGGCATCGGCGAGGGCGCCGGGCGCTCGACCGAGGGCGCCTCCAGCGCGCCGTGGATCGCGCGCAGCACCCCGGCGGGCGCCGCGCCGGGCGCGTCGGCCGGCCAGGGCATCGCGGCCCCGCCGAGGCCCGCGGCGAGCAGCGCGAACGCGGAGAGCCGCAACGGGGTCCGGTCCCGGTGCGGCGGCCGCGCGGGCTCGCTCGGCGGTCGCCCCGGTCGCTCGTCGACGCGGTGGTCCCGACCGAGCGTCCGCTCGCCGTGCGTGCCGCGGTCCAGGCCGGGCGTCCGCTCGCCGAGGGCGCCGTGGTCCCGGCCGGGCGTCCGCTCGCCGAGGGCGCCGTAGTCCCGGCTGAGCGTCGGTTCGCCGAGGGCGCCGTAGTCCCGGCTGAGCGTCCGCTCGTCCGGGGTCGCGGTCCCGCTGTCCAGCGGGAGGTCCCTCCACCGCTGCGCGCCGCCCGCGCCCCTCATCGGCCGCCGGGGGGCGCGCGCCCTCACCCGCGGCTCGAACCGCGGGGCGACCGTGAGGCGCTCGGACGGCGCCAGGGGGACGAGCAGGCTCTCGTCCAGCGAGAGAGGGTCCTCGCCGAGCAGCGGCAGGAGGGCGTCGCGCATCGCGGAGGCGCTCGGATACCGGTCGGCCGGCTGGTACTGGAGCGCGCCGTCGATGACCGCGGCGACCTCGGGCGGGACCCACGGCGCGAAGTCCTGGACCGGCGCGGGCAGGTCGGCGACCAGGGCGGTGATGAGCTCGCCGACCGACTTGACGTCCTCGGTCGGCGTTCGACCGGCCAGCGCGCGGTAGAGCACGACCCCGAGCGACCAGAGGTCGGTCCGATGATCGATGTCCTTGATGCCCCGCGCCTGCTCGGGGGACATGTAGCGCGGCGTCCCGAGCACGTGTCCGGACCACGTGAGCCCCGTGGTATCCCGGCGAGGATCGTGGGCTGGCCGGATCTTCGCGACGCCGAAGTCGAGCAGCTTGACGACGAGCCCGCCGCCCCCCTCGCGCCGCGCGAGGAACAGGTTGGCCGGCTTGATGTCCCGGTGCACGACCCCGGCTTCGTGCGCCCTCTGCAGGCCGACGCACGCCTGGGCCACGATCCGGAGCGCGAGCCGGGGGGGCAGCGGGCCGAGGCGATCGAGGAGGTGCGCGAGGTCCTCGCCGCGGAGGAGCTCCATGACCAGGAACGGCGAGCCCGTCGCCCGATCCACGCCGGCGTCGAGCACGCGGACGATGTGCTCGGTCCGGATGGCGCTCGCGGCCCGCGCCTCGCGCTCGAACCGGCCCAGGGCGGACCGGCCGCGGGCGAGCTCCGGGGAGAGGACCTTCACGGCGACGCGGCGCTGCAGCGCGACGTCATCGGCCTCGTAAACGGCCCCCATCCCCCCTTTGCCGATCAGCCGGCCAAGGGTGTACCTGCCGTTCATCGTCGTAGCGTCCACGAGAAGCATGTCCAATCAGGCGCGTTGGGCCCTGGCTCGAGCCCGGGTCGGTGGCAGCGCTTGCATTTTCGATGCCAGGCTCATGCGGGGGAGCGCCCGGTCGTGGCGGCTCCGGTGCGCGGCGCTCGCGCGACGTTCACTTTCTCGTGAGCCCAGCAGGAGGGGTGCTTTCACCCGTTGATTTCCTGCTCGTTTGCAGGCGGCGCACCCGTGGCCGGGGCTCCGCCGAGCCCACGCCGCCGCCGTTCACCCCGTCTTCGCCAGCGCGAACCCCGCGTACCCCTGGGCCGCGACCTCCTCGCACCGCTTCCTGTAGGCCCCGACGCCGCCGGCATACGGCATGAGGACGCGCGGCTTGCCGGGGATGTTGGCCCCGATGTACCAGGAATGGGCCAGGGGATAGAGCGTGCCGTCGGCCACCTCCTTGACGTGCGCGACCCACCGGTCCTCCGCCTCGGCGGTGGCCTCGATGCGGTCGAGGCCGCGCGCGCGCAGGTACGCGAGGCAGTCGGCGATCCACTCCACGTGCTGCTCGATGGAGACGATCGCGTTGCTGAACACCGACGGGCTGCCCGGGCCGGTGATGGTGAACAGGTTCGGGAATCCGGCGACGGCGAGGCCGAGGTACGTGCGCGGGCCGTCGGCCCACACCTGCTTCAGCGACGCGCCGCCCCTGCCCCGGAGGTCGATGCGGGTCAGGGCGCCCGTCATCGCGTCGAAGCCCGTCGCGAACACGAGGCAATCCAGCGCGTGCTCCGCGCTCCGCGTCCGGAGCCCCCGCTCGGTGATCTCCTCGATCGGCGACGCGTTCAGGTCGACCAGGGTGACGTTGTCTCGATTGAACGTCTCGTAATAGCGGGTATCGACGCAGAGGCGCCGGGTGCCGAGCGGGTATTCTCGCGGGCACAGCGCCTCGGCGACCGCGGGGTCGCGGACCGTCGCGCGGATCTGGGACCGGACGAACTCGGCGGCCGTCTCGTTGGCCTCGCGGGAGCGCATCACGTCCGAGAACGTGACGAGGAAGGACGTGCCGCCCTGCTCCCATCGCGCGCTGTACGCGCGCTCCCGCTCCTCGGGCGACACCTCCAGCGCGGACTTCGGGTTGACCTCCATGACGACCCCGGCGCGCGTCTCGCGGGCCTTGCGCCGGTACTCGGCGTAGTTCGCCTTCATCCACGCTTCGTAGGCCGGATCCAGGGGCGCGTTGCGCGCCGGCACGCTGAAGCAGGGGGTCCGCTGGAACACGAAGAGCCGGGCCGCCTGCTCGGCGATGATGGGGATGACCTGGACGCCGGACGAGCCGGTGCCGAGGACGCCGACGCGCTTGCCGCGGAGGTCGACGCCTCCGTGCGGCCAGCGGCTCGTGTGGTACCGCGCGCCCTGGAAGCGCTCGATCCCGGGGAGATCGGGCGTCTTCGCCGCGGACAAGCAGCCCGTGGCCATGATCAGGAACCCGGCGGACACGCTCGCGCCGTCGCCGGTCCGGACGAGCCACCGGCCCGTCCCCTCGTCGAAGGTCGCCGCGGTCACGCGCGTCCCGAGCTGGATGTCCCGGCGGAGCTCGAACCTGTCCGCGACGTGCTCGAGATAGCGCAGGATCTCCGGCTGGGTGGCGTAGCGCTCGGTCCACTTCCACGCTTGCTGGAGCTCGGGCGAGAACGAATAGGAGTAGTCCATGCTGGGGATATCGCAGCGCGCGCCCGGGTAGCGGTTCCAGAACCACGTGCCGCCCACCCCGCTGCCCGCCTCGTAGACCCGCGCCGAGAGGCCGAGCTGGCGCAGGCGGTAAAGCATGTACAGCCCCGCGAACCCGGCGCCGACCACGACCGCATCGAAGCGGCCCACCGGCGCCGCGCCGCCCACCGAACGATTCGACTGCACCTCGGACATGATGTTCGCCTCCCTCCGGACACGGATGTGCGCGCGGCGCGGCTCGCCCCGCGCGGCGTTTGCGATGATGCGTGCGGCGCGGCGCCGCCCGCGGCGATGGCCTTCAGGCCCGGTGGACGTTCCAGGCGAGCGCCATCAAGCTCACGACCAGCAGCACGCCGAGGTGCAACAGGCCGCTCCACCCCAGCGTCGGCAGGAGCGCTCCGGACGAGAGCGAGGCCGCGCCGCTTCCGGCAAACACGCACAGATCATTGACGCCCTGCGCGCGAAAGCGCTCGGCGCCCGAGCGGCTGCGCGCGACCAGGGTCGTCGCGGTCACGAACACGTAACACCACCCGATCCCGACCAACGAAAGGCCGACCAGGTGCCCTTCGAACCCCGGAATCCAGCTGAGCATGAAGCCCACGAGCAGGAACCCGAGCCCGACGCCCTGGAGCGCCGCGATCGACATCCGCTTGAGCAAGGCGCCGACCGAGAGCGACGGCAGGTACATGCTCAGGAGGTGCACCTCGATCACCCAGCTCGCCTCCTTGACCGAGCGCTGCTCGACGCCGCACATCTGCAAGGGCGTCGGCACCATGATCAGGCTCATCACCAGGAAGGCGCCTGCGCCCATGGCGACCATCGGCCAGTACAGGGCGCGCGCGCGCGCGTCGGGCGCGGCGGAGGCCCCGGCGGCGAGCGCCTCTTGCGGCCGGTACGCCGCGAACGAGAGCGCCGAGATCGCCTGGAGCGCCGCCAGGATCAGCAGGGTAGTCGGCATGGTGCTGGACGTCCGCCCCTCCAGCAGGCCGAAGAGCGAGATGCCGGGGACGATGCCCGCCGCGCTGGCGAGCTGGATCATCGTCAGCAGGCGCGGCGCGCGACCGCTCGGCTGCCCTTCGAGGATCGCGAAGCGATACTGCTGCACGAAGGCGCCGTGCAGCCCGACGCCGAGGACCGCCGTGCAGAACAGCGCGAAGTCCGAGGTCTCCACCCCGCGCGCGGCGAGCGCGAGGCAGCCGGCGGACAGGAGCGCCGCGGCGATGAAGCAGGGCCGGCGCCCGAAGCGCCGCATCAGCTGGCTCGCCGGCCAGGTGCCCAGCGCCGAGGACAGCACCAGCACGGCCACCGGCACGGTCGCGAGCCGCATGTCCCCCGCGAGCCGCTCGCCCACCACGCTGCCGACGAACTGGATCGAGACCACGCCGGCGATCCCGGCGACCTGGCACAGCAGCAGGACCGCCGTGTTGACGGACGCGGCCGGCGCGGCGGCGAGCGCGCGGCGGATCAACGGGAGCGCTCCGCGCCGGGCCGCGCGGGCTCGCCTTCCGCATCCAGCGCCGCGATGGCGCCCAGGGACAGGCCGAGGCGCTCGCTCAGGAAACGCACCATCGTCCAGTGGGGCAGCGCGCCCTCGTCGAAGGGGCCGAACTCCGCGCGGTAGAGCGGCAGCCAGCGCAGCGCCTCCTCGAGCGCCTGCTCCCGGCTGGGCTGCGTCTCCTGGTAATCCTCGTACGGCAAGCTGCGGTGATGGATGAAGAAGCGCCCCGGCAGGCGCTCCTCGCAGAGCTCGCGGTACTCCCGCGTCTGCAAGATCAGGTAGTGCCAGACCTCGTCGATCGCCTGCTCCACGGGCAGGAACAGCCCGGCCAGCCGCTCCGGGTAGCGCGACACCAGGTACAGGTACCTCAGGCACTCGATGACCTGGCGCTCGACGTACGCGGGCTCCTCGCCGGTGGTCCGCGCGAAGTGCCGCACGACCCCGGAGAAGAACGCGTCGTCGAGCAACGCCTTCATCGCGGCGGCCGTCACCCTGGGTTGTTCCGTCTTCATACGCCACCTCGCTCCGCGGCCTCGGTCTCGTGCACCAGCCATGCGTATTTCCCGGACTTGCCGATCGCGATGTGCTCGCGGTGCTCGGGAGCGCAGTCGAGCGCGGCGCCGTCCGAGATCGCCTGTCGCAGCGCGCGCGCCGCGGCCGCCCCGATGGGCCTGCCGTCGAACGTGGTGTACAGGAGCCGCGCCTCGTGCGGGCCGCTCGGGCGGAGCTGGTAGACGAAGATGGACGGCGCGGACGCGGCGATCCAGTCGTCGAGGTGGGCCTGGGAGAGCAGGCCGCCGCGCCCGAGCCGCAGCAGCTCGCGCTCGCGCCCGCAGAACCGCCGGATGCGGAGCGGGTCGGGCGAGCCGTCGACCGTCTCGGCGCAGTCGCCCGAGCGATAGCGGATCAGCGGCATGTGGGGGTTGCGCACGCTCGACACGATGAGGCTGTAGATCGCGCTGCCGTCCTCGACCGGGATCAGCTCGAGGTGCATCTCGTCGAGGTAGGGCCAATATCGCCCGTGACGATCGCTGTAATACAGATATCCGAGCTCGGTGCTGCCGAACAGGTCGATGATGGGGCATTCGAAGCGCTGCTGGAGGAACCGCCGCACGTTCCTCGGCGTGTACTCGTAGGCGTGGACGATGCTGGCCGGCCTCGGGAAGCGCTGCCACGCGCCCGAAGAGAGGGCCTTTTGCACGAGGTGAGCGAGGTGGTAGCCGTCGCAGTCGAGGTGGTACAAGCCTCGCGGATGCGCCGTTTGGACGGCGGTCATCTCGCCCAGCATGCGCTCCACGTCGCTGCGCTCCCAGAGCGCCGGGTCGAGCCGCAGGTTGAGGTAGAGCGTCCGCTCGTCGAGCCGGCGCTCCTCGAGGCTCGGGTGCGCCGGCGCCGTGGCGCCGCGCCGCTTCGCGCTGAGCCGCGCCACGTGCTCGGTCGCCAGCACGGTGGTGAGCGAGAGGCGCTGGCAGCCCTGCTGCCAGGTGACGGCGATGTCGGGGTGCTCGCTCCACAGCCGGTAATAGGACTTGAGCAGGAAGAAGGGCGGGCGGATGATCTGCATCCGCGCGTGGTTGGTCCCGGTCGAGAGCACGAGCTCCGCCTCGCCGGCCTCGAGCGCCGCGGCGAGCCTCGGGGTCATCCAGTTGTCCGGGAAGCCCCTGGCGATCTCCGGCTTCTCGAGGATCGGGAACGAGCCCGCCTCGATGGACGCGCGGTAGATGGGGATGTCCCTGACCTCTTCGATCATCGCGGCGAGCGTCTGTCGTTGGGCGTCCATCGGTCGACTCCGGGAGACGGCCGGGCGGGCCGTCGAGAAGCGTTGTTCCCCAGGGTCCGGGCGGCCGCGAGCGAGGCAGAAGCCCGCAGATGCGATGGCGCTCCGCCTCGCTCGCCGCCCGGGTGGCCCTGTCAGCTGATGCAGCCGGCCTTCTTCGAGATACAGCCCGCCTTCTTCGAGATGCAGCCGGCCTTCTTCGAGATGCAGCCGGCCTTCTTCGAGATACAGCCCGCCTTCTTCGAGATGCAGCCGGCGTCGAGGGTCGCTTCCCCGGCCGAGTTGGCCGCGACCCACTGGTTCCAGAGACGGTCCTGGGCGATCTGCCGAATCAGGTGTTCCATTCGAGCCTCCTAGATCGTGATGGTTGATGCGTGAACAGCGCACACGTCCACGACCCGCGCGCTGCCGCGGTCGCGTGCTCGACGGCACGGCAGACACGGATTGTGTGCAGCCCGACCGTCCAGCTGACTATATGGGTCCAGGAAAGAGGGTCAAGGAGCGCAGCCCGGGGCCGGATCGCGTTGTCCGGACATCGATCGAGAGGGGCGACCCATGGGCAGCGCAGCTATCCCGACGCATCACGCAGCGAGCGCGCCATTCAACCGACACGATACGATTGCGGCGCGGGCGTCTGCGATCACACCCGGATGGCGTCATGGCAGATGCACCGATTCGTCCGGGGAGCGCTCCCCTATCTCGTCGGCCGACCCGGCACGGACCGTTCAGGCTGCCGGACGAACGGCACGGGCTCCGGTTTTCGTGTAGATCGATGCAGGAGCGCGTGCGTAGGTGGGGGATGCGGCGGCTCCGCTCCGCCGCGCGAACGGTGAGGGACAGCGATGGCCAACGCAGATCGAGACAGCGAAACGAGCGCGCGCGTGTGGACCGGAGCCGGCGGGGGCAACATCGACGCGCCGCCGCGGCAGCGGCGCCCGGTCCGGCGGTGGCGCGAGGCCGCATGGGCCCTGACGGGGGTGCTCGCGGCCGGCGCGCTCGGGCTGGGGGCCGCGGGCTGCGCGCGCGCCGCTCCGGACCGGTCAGGGACGGCCGCTGTCGAGGCCAGGCCGGTCGCCAGCGCCGCGCCCGTCGCCAGCGCCGCGGCGAGCGCCGGCGCCGCGCCCACCGCCGGCGCCGCGCCCACGGCCAGCGCCGCGCCGGCCGCGACGCCGCCGCCGGCGGCCGCCGCGGGGTGGCGGTTCGAGAGCTCCCTCGGCGTGCAGATCGAGGTCCCGGCCGACTGGGCCGTCAACGACTACGGCTGCAACATGAGCGACAGGCCCACCGTCGTACGGGCACAGATGCTCCAGCTCGGGTGCCTGACGCCGGAGAAGCCGACGAAGCGGGTCGCGCAGATCGGCGCCGATGCGCCGGAAGAGGTGAAGAAGGGCCCGGAGTTCACGCGCCGCGACGTGTCGCTCGGCGGCGTGAGCGCCGAGCGCACCGAGGGGCGGGGCGCGGACGGCCGCCATTTCGGCTGGCTGAGGATCCCGTCGCGGCAGATCCTGATCTCGGTCCGGACGCACGATGCCGAGATCACCCGCCGGATCCTCGACAGCGCGCAGCTCGTCGGCGTCGATCACAACGGCTGCCCAGACAGGCGCCCTCCCAAGGCGGCGCACCCCGGCGCGCGCTCGGCCCTGGCGCCTCGCGACCCGTCGTCGCTCTCCATCTGCTACTACGGCCCGAGGGGCGATGTGCTGCGGAGCTCCGCGCGCCTGTCCGGGCGAGAGGCGGCAGCGCTGGCCATCGCCCTCAACTCGTCGAGGCCCGGGCCCAACCCCGATGTCGATCCCAAGCAGTGCCTGCACCCGCCTGCGCCGCCCCCGGCAGATGCGGTGTTGCTCGTGGAGGACGCCGCCGGCAAGGGCGCGATCCATGTCGCGTTCTCCGCCTGCACGGGGCGTGGCCTGGACAACGGCGCTCTGCGCGCCCACGTCAACCTGCCGATCATCCAGCGCATCATGATCCCGCTGGGCACCGGCTTCTCGTACAGCGGCGATCTGAACCCCTGAACGGCGCACGGCGCGGCTCCCGGCGCGATGGCGGGCGCGCGAACCGGTGATGAGGGACGAGGTGAGCCCGCGATCGCCTGAACGATCGCGAAGCTCGGATTTCAACGCAAAGGCGCAAAGGCGCAAAGGCGCAAAGGCGCAAAAAGACAAGATGGAGTAGACAAGCGCCGCATGACCAGGCTCGTCCGCTTCACATGGGAGGGAACCAGGCACGGAGCTCCTTGCCCCTCCTCACCCTCTTTCCTTGCGCCTTTGCGCCTTTGCGCCTTTGCGTCAGAATCTCTCTCACCAGGACCGACAGCCTCGCTCCAGCGGCGCCTCGCGCGGCCCGACCGCACGCCACGGCTCCGATCACCCCGCGCACGGACGCGCCCCCACGAGCGCCTGTCCCCCCGAGGATCCATGGGAAAGACCTTCTCCGAGCTGGACGACGACCTCACCGGCTTCATCGCCGAGCAACACCTCTTCTTCGTCGCCTCCGCCCCCTCGGGCAGCGGCGGGCACGTCAACCTGTCGCCGAAGGGGCACGACACCTTCCGCGTCCTCGACCCCCGGACCGTGGCCTACCTCGACCTCACCGGCAGCGGCGTCGAGACCGTCGCGCACCTCCGCGACAACGGCCGCATCACGCTGATGTTCTGTGCGTTCTCCGGGCCGCCCCGCATCGTGCGCCTGTACGGCTGCGGCGAGCCGGTCTTCCCCGGCGATCCGCGCTTCGACGCGCTCGCGGGCCTCTTTCCGCAGCTCCCGGGCGTCCGGTCGGTGATCCGCGTCGCGCTCGAGCGCGTCGCCACGTCGTGCGGATACGCCGTGCCGCGCATGGCCTACGAGGGAGAGCGAGACACGCTGTCGAAATGGGCGGAGCGCAAGGGGAACGAGGGCCTCTCGCGGTACCGGCGGGAGAAGAACGCGGCGAGCATCGACGGCCTGCCAGGCCTGCCCGATCCGCCCGCAGACGAGTGATCCGGCGGAGCCGGCGCGGCCCCGCCCGACGCTCGCCGGCGGGCGACCTGTCCCCGCGCACGCTGGCCAGGCCCGTCCCGTGGCCGGGAACAGGACGACCAAGCGCCGGGACTACGGATCTTCCGGGATGGTCACGGCGATGCTCTCGGTCGGCAGGGTGAAGGGCACGGTGATGACCGGGAGCGGCGACGTTGCGATCCTCGTTTCCTCGTCGCGCTCCAGGAAAACCGTGGCCTTCAGCTCGTGGTCTCCGTCGCCGACGAGCTCGAAGCGGTCGCACGTCTCGTGCTCTTCTTCGAGCGACGGGCTGATGCAGCCGGCGACCACAGGAGCCGACTCGGCGAGACGCCCGTGCCAGTCGATCGTGACCGACGCGCCGGGCGCAATCTCCGCGAACTCCACCCCGACATTGTGGCCGCCGGGCTCGCCCATGAGCAGACCCTCGCAGGTGGGAATCCTGGAACCGAGCAGGTTCGTGCCGTCGATCCACCAATCGATCGAGCCGAATGGGCCCGCGGAATAGTACACGGGCGTGCTCCGCTCGTTCGTCACGACGATCGAGATCGGCTCTTCGAGCGCCTCGTCATCGCGCATGGCATCGCAGCTCTCCTCGCCGCCGGCGCCGCCGCCGCCGGTCTCGTCGCCGCCGGAGCCGCCGGAGCCGCCGGAGCCGCCGGAGCCGCCGGAGGCACCGGAGCCGCCGGGGTCGGCGTCATTCCCCGAGCAGGCCACGAGGAATGCGCTCACCAGGAACGCGAGCAGCGAGGAACCTCTCAAGATCGAGAAAGAAGGCATGGTGTTCTCCCGGGAGCCGATGGCACTCGACGACAAAAATGTGCCGTAGGCGAGGTATGGCTTCCGCTGGCACTGATGAATCACAGGTCGTGCCGGCCACCAAAACGAGCCTGTTCCGCTACTCGGCGCACTTTTCCTGGCACATCTGTGCCACAAAGCGCCGCAGCAAGTGAGCTCGAATGTGCCGTGACACAGATCGCCTCGGCGATCGCGGCCTGGGCCGCCGCGACCTCGGCTAGGCTCCCCGGGCGTACCGCCGATGCCTCCTGCGGCGGTCTCGCCCCCCAGCGCTCGAGGAGGCGGAGGTGACCTGAATGGGTCGTGACATCGATCACCTGCACCACGTCGGCCACGTCGTGAGCGACATGAAGGAAGGGCTCGAGCTCTACCGCCGGCTCGGCTTCCGCCTGTCGCCGCCCGCCTACCCCATGCTGTCGCCCAGGGAGGGCGAGCCGCCCAGGCCGTTCGGCGCCGCGAACACCCACGCCAACTTCCGACGCAACTTCGTCGAGCTCGTGAGCTGCGTCCGGGACGACGACCCCGGCGGGATCCCGAGCGACGCCAAGCTCGTCCCCATCCAGGCGCCTCCCGAGCACCTGCCGCGGCTCACCGAGGCCATCCGCAGCACCGTCGCCAAGATCGCCGCGTGCCTCGCGCGCTTCCAGGGCCTGCACATCCTCGTGTTCAAGACCCCCGACGCCGACGCCGCGGCCGGCAGGCTGAGCGCGGAGGGCATCCGCCACGGGGGCGTCAGCGCGGTCCGGCGGCCGGTGGACACCGCACAAGGACCGCGGGTGGAGGCGCTCCGCTTCATCGAGCTCGACAGCGACGCTCCGGAGGACGCCGGGGCGGGCCGCGCGCCGGAGGGGAGGCTCGCGATCGCGGAGAACCCGCCCGCGGAGCTGCTCGAGGCGCAGCTCCACATGGATCATCCGAACGGCGCGGTGGACCTCGTCGACGCCGTGCTCTGCGTCGACCGGGCGGCGCTGCCGGAGGTCGAGCGCCGCTACGCGACGTACCTCGGCCGCGCGGCGCGCGCCGAGGGCCCGGCGCGCGTCTTCGATCTCGACGGCGCCCGCGTCACCCTCGTCGCCGACGCCGATCTGGAGGCGCTCCTGCCGGGCGAGCGAGCCCCGGCGCTCCCGGCCTTCGTCGCCTACACGGTCGCGGTGCGCGACGCCTCCGCCGCGCGGCAGCTCCTGAATGGGAACGGCTTCCCGCTGAGGGCGTCGACCTCGGGCGACCTCTTCGTCCCCGCCGCGGCGGCGCTCGGCGCCGCGATCGTGTTCCGGCAGGCCGAGGGTGTGAAAGCGGACTGAACCGTGCGACCATCGGGGAGCGCGGCATGGCACGCATCCTCCTCGTCGACGACGACGCCTCCCTGGTCGAGGTGCTCGCGCTCGCGTTCCAGGAGGCGGGGCACGCGGCGCTCTCCGCGCCCGACGGGACGGCCGCGCTCGCCGTCCTCCGCCAGATCGAGCAGGTCGACACCACCTCCGATCGCGTCGAGACCGTGATCGGCGCCGGCGACCGATTCCGGGCCTTCCGTGGATGACGGGAGGGCGCGGCGCGGCCCGCTCCCCTTCTTCCGCTCACTGCGCTTCCGGGTGACGGCGCTCGTCGTCGCCGCCCTGTTCGCGCCCACGCTCCTCTCCCTGTACCTGCGCATCGAGCTCCCGCGCCTCGTCGCGATCACCCTGCCGCTGTCGCTGCTGCTCGCCCTCTGGCTCACGCGCCGGCTCGTCCGCCCGCTCGAGGCGCTCCGCCGGCGCGCGCTCGCGAAGATCCGCGAGCCCACCCCGAGCGCCGACCTCCCCCTCCAGGGGCCGGCCGAGATGCAGGACGTGGCCGCGGCGTTCAACGCCCTGCTCGCGGCGCTCGCGGAGCGCCGCAAGGCGAACGAGGCGTTCGTCGCGGACCTCGCGCGCGAGTTCAAGGACCCCGTGGCCACGATCCGCGGCTGCGCCGACGCGCTCGCCGAGGCGCCGGACGAGCGCGAGCAGGCCGCCCGGCTCTCGCGGCTGCTCAAGGAGTCGAGCCACCAGCTCGACACGCTGGTGAGCCAGTTCCTGGAGCTCGCCCGCGCCGAGGCCGGGATGCTCCACGAGGCGCGCGAGCGGGTCGACGTCGCGGCGCTCGCGCGGGGGCTCGTCGTGGCCATGGCCGACGACGAGCGCTTCGCCAAGGTCCGCTTCACCGTCTCCGGGGCCGCGAGCGCCCGGGTCGTCGGCGTCGCCTCTCGGTTCGAGTCCGTCCTCCGCAACCTGCTCGAGAGCGCGGCGTCGTTCTCGGGCGACGGCGGCAAGGTGCACGCGAGCGTCGACGTGGTCGAGGGAAGGCGCGTCGAGATCCGCGTCTCCGACACCGGCCCCGGCATCTCGGCGGAAGATCTCCCGCGGGTGTTCGATCGCTTCTTCACGACGCGCGGGCGCGAGCAGGGCAACGGGCTCGGGCTCGCGCTGGTCCGCGCCATCGTCGAGGCGCACGGCGGCGCCGTGAGCGCCGCGTCGAACCCGGGGCGGGGCGCCACCTTCGCGGTCGATCTGCCGCTCGCGCCGGCCGGGTGACCGCGTTCACGCCGTCTTCACGCGGGTCCCTCGACTCGGCATCTTCGCCTCGCTCGGCGACCACGAGTACCTCGGAAACATCGAGCGCACGCGGCCGATCGACGAGGCGAGCCGGGCGCAGCTGCTCGTGGACCGCGGCGCGACCATCGAGGCGAGCGCCCCTTTGGTTCGTACATCAACGAGATCGCGACCTCCGGTCGGAGCGCAAATGTCAAGCGCGAACCGGGTTGCGATGCCGCACGGTCGCTCGTGCCACAGCAGCAGAAAGGAAGCACCGCCCCCACCCGGCGCTGCGTCGCGCAACGCGCGTCAATCGTCAGCGGAGCTCTCGTGGCGTCCACCGAGAACGGGACGCCGCGCAGATGTGGCCGAGTGGGGGAGAATGAAGTGATTTTCGTCTAGAGGTGTGAAGGGCGCCCGGGCTACCCTGGAACAGGGTCGTCGACTTTCTGCCCGAGCGCATCCGCTCGTGTTCGTCGAGGTGTGTCGTGAGTTTGAGAACGTCTTATCTGGCTTTGGCGGTGGGATTGCTGCAAGTCGCTGCCGCCTGCGGCGGGGGAGCGCCCTCCACGGGCGATCCCGGCGCAGGCGGCGCAGGGACCGGCACGAACTCGAGTGGTTCCGGCGAGAGCGGCGGCGGCGGCAGCGACTTCGGCGTGGGCGTCGGCCAGGGAGGCAGCGGCGGAGAGCGGCCGGATCCCTGCGCCGGCGACGACCCGCCCCCCGAGTGCGAGCTGCCTCAGGAGCCCGCCTGCGGCGACGGCATGATCAACCAGGCCAGCGAGGCGTGCGACGACGGCAACAGCCTGCCCGGCGACTGCTGTTCCGGGCTGTGCGAGATCGAGCCCTACTGCGAGTGTCCCGCGCCCGGCCAGCCGTGCGTGCTGACCATCGCGTGCGGCGACGGCGTGGTCGACCCGGGCGAGTTCTGCGACGACGGCAACACCGCGGACGGCGACGGCTGTAGCGCCGACTGCTACTTCGTCGACCCCTCGTACGTCTGTCCGTCGCCGGGCGAGCCCTGCAAGCTGCTCTACGACTGCGGCGACGGCCGGGTGAACGGCTCGGAGACGTGCGACGACCGCAACGAGGTGTCCGGCGACGGCTGCAGCGCCGACTGCAAGCGCGAGCCGGGCTTCGTGTGCCCTCGGCCCGGGCAGCCCTGCGAGCTCGTCCCGGTCTGCGGCAACGGGGTCAAGGAGGCCGGCGAGATCTGCGACGACGGCAACGCGGTGGGCGGCGACGGCTGCTCGAGCCTGTGCCGGCAAGAGTCCTTCTACAACTGTCCCACGCCGGGCGAGCCGTGCGAGCTGCTCATCCGGTGCGGCGACGGCAGGGTGGACCCCGGCGAGCTCTGCGACGACGGCAACACCGCGGACGGCGACGGCTGCAGCGCCGACTGCAAGGTGCTCGACCCGCTTTACGTGTGTCCCACGCCGGGCGTGCCCTGCACCCTCCTCTATCGCTGCGGCGACGGCCGCGTGAACAACGGCGAGCAGTGCGAGGACGGCGACGACCCGCCCGTGTCCGGCGACGGCTGCAGCGCCACGTGCATGCGCGAGCCGGGCTACGTGTGCCGGCGGCCCGGGCAGCCCTGCGAGCTCCTGCCGGTCTGCGGCAACGGGCTCCTCGAGAGCGGCGAGCAGTGCGACGACGGCAACACCGCGGGCGGCGACGGCTGCTCGAGCCTGTGCCGGCAGGAGGCGTTCTACGCCTGTCCGAACCCGGGGCAGCCGTGCGAGCTGCTGATCTGGTGCGGCGACGGCGCGCTCAACCCGGGCGAGGTCTGCGACGACGGCAACAACACGAGCGGCGACGGCTGCAGCGCCGACTGCAAGACGGTGGAGCCGATCTACACGTGCCCCACGCCGGGCGTGCCCTGCACCCTCCAGTACTGGTGCGGCGACGGCCGCGTGAACGGCTCGGAGGAGTGCGAGGACGGCGACAGCCCGCCCGCGTCCGGCGACGGCTGCAGCGCCACGTGCATGCGCGAGGAGGGGTATCAGTGCAGCCGGCCCGGCCAGCCGTGCACGCGCCTGCCCGTCTGCGGCAACGGCCTCAAGGAGACCGGCGAGGTGTGCGACGACGGCAACACCGCGAGCGGCGACGGCTGCTCGAGCCTGTGCCGGCAGGAGGCGTTCTACACCTGCCCGACGCCGGGGCAGCCCTGCGAGCTCCTGATCCGCTGCGGCGACGGCGTGGTGGACCCGGGCGAGATCTGCGACGACGGCAACACGGCGAGCGGCGACGGCTGCAGCGCGGACTGCAAGGCGGTGGACCCGGCGTACGTGTGCCCCGAGCCGGGCGAGCCGTGCATCCTCGTCTACCGGTGCGGCGACGGCCGCGTGAACGGCGGCGAGCAGTGCGACGACGGCGAGGATCCGCCGGTGTCCGGCGACGGCTGCACGGCCGATTGCCGGCTCGAGGAGGGCTGGAACTGCCGGCCGGGCCAGCCCTGCACCGAGAGGACCTTCTGCGGCGACGGCGTGGTGCAGCTCGGCGAGCAGTGCGACGACGGCGGCGGGGTGAGCCCCGTCGGCGGCGACGGCTGCACCCCGCAGTGCAAGATCGAGGTGGGCTGGACGTGCCCGCCGGCCGGCGGC
Source organism: Sorangium sp. So ce185 (assembly GCF_051526825.1). Lineage (NCBI taxonomy): Bacteria > Pseudomonadati > Myxococcota > Polyangiales > Polyangiaceae > Sorangium > Sorangium sp. So ce185. The sequence continues at coordinate 8,181,101 of NZ_CP150316.1, forward strand.
CCCTGCACCCCGCCCCCGCCGCCCGTGTGCGGCGACGGCGTGATCGGCGGCGATGAGCAGTGCGACGACGGCGAGGAGCCGGCCGACGGCGACGGCTGCAGCGCCGACTGCGAGACCATCGAGGACGGGTGGGACTGCTCGCGCGTCGGGTTCCGGTGCAAGACCCTCTGCGGCGACGGGATCAAGGTCGGCGCCGAGCAGTGCGACGACGGCAATGGCGACAGCGGCGACGGCTGCGACGAGACCTGCCGGATCGAGCCCGGCCGGATGTGCGACGATCTCGAGCCCCAGGACTGCAGCGGCTACTCCGACTGCGGCAACGGCATCGTCGAGGGCACCGAGGTCTGCGACGACAACAACGGCAACTGGCGCGACGGCTGCACGCCGGACTGCAAGCGCGAGCCCGACTGCAGGGCCGGCGCGTGCCTCTCGATCTGCGGCGACGGCATCCTCCTGCCCGGCGACGCCACCGAGCAGTGCGACGACGGCAACACCGAGAGCGGCGACGGCTGCTCCGCCACGTGCCGGATCGAGCCGGGCTACGTCTGCACCGTGGCGCCCACCGAGATGCGGCTGCCGATGGTCATCCGCGACTTCATCGGCTGGTGCCCGGACACCTACAACCGCAGCACGAGCAACGCTCAGTGCGACGCCCGCCTGAACGCCAACCCCATCGGGCACTTCGACTTCGAGATCACCCCCTCGGACGGCGCGCAGCTCGACGGCACCGTCCAGACGACGCTCGACGCCGACGGCAAGCCCGTGAACGCGCACGGCCTCGGTTACTTCGATCCGACCCGCGCCACCGGCTACACCTCGGGGCAAACCAACTTCCAGTGGTGGTACCGGGACAACCCGCAGTTCAACCGGACGCTCCTCACCACGATCGAGCTGCTCGAGGCGACCCCCGGCAGGTTCGTGTACGAGCGGAGCCCGTTCTGGCCGGTGGACCTCGACCCCCCCGGCGCCGATCCCACGCTCAACAGCCTCCTCTTCACCGGGGACGAGAACGCGCGCGACGGCGGGCACAACTTCTACTTCACGAGCGAGGTCCGGTACTGGTTCCAGTTCAACCCGAACACCGCCGCGGCCGACCCGGTGCTCACCTTCTACGGTGACGACGACGTCTGGGTGTTCATCAAGAACACGCTGACCGTCGACATCGGCGGCATCCACGAGCGCATCCAGGAGAGCGTGACCATCCGGGACGACGGCTCCGCCCTCGTGACCCCCTGCACCGGTAACAACTGCCCGAACCGCGCCCCCTACGCCGTCAACCTCAACCTCGAGGCGGGCAAGGTCTACGAGATCGCGGTGTTCCAGGCCGAGCGCCACGTCGTCGGATCGAACTACCAGCTCACGCTTTCGGGCTTCAGCGCCGGAACGTCGGTGTGCACGCCGCAGTGCGGGGTCGAGCCGGCGGTCGTGACGCCGGGCGAGGAGTGCGACGACGGCCCCGCGAACGGGACCGACTACGGCGAGTGCAACGACTGCCAGCTCGGCGCCTACTGCGGCGACGGCGTGAAGAACGGCCCCGAGGCCTGCGACAACGGCGTCAACAACAGCACCTACGCCAACGCCTCGAACGCCTGCGCGCCGGGGTGCGTGGCCCCGCCCCGCTGCGGCGACGGTCAGGTCAACACGCCGTACGAGGCGTGCGATCTCGGCTCCGGCAACACCGCGAGCGGCTACGGCGGCTGCACGACGGAGTGCGAGATCGGGCCGTCCTGCGGCGACGGCGTGGTCAACGGCGGCGAGGGGTGCGACGACGGCGTCAACGACGGCTTCTACGACACCTGCAACCCGGACTGCACGCCCGCGCCGAAGTGCGGCGACGGCCACGTCGACGCGGAGTGGGGCGAGGAGTGCGACAGCAGCGACCCGAGCTGCGTGCGCTGCCAGCTCGGCGAGCACTGCGGCGACGGCGTGCTGCAGGCGGAGCTCGGCGAGCAGTGCGACGACGGCATCAACGACGGCGGGTACGGCCAGTGCGCGCCCTCGTGCGTCGACGGCCCGCGCTGCGGCGACGGCATCGTCCAGCCCGCGGACGAGAGCTGCGATCTCGGCGACGGGATGAACACCGGCGCTTATGGCGGGTGCACCGCCTCCTGCGCCTACGGCCCGTACTGCGGCGACGGCGTGAAGAACGGCGCCGAGGCGTGCGACGACGGCGTGAACGACGGCGCCTACGGCACCTGCGGCCAGGGCTGCGCGCCGGCGCCGAAGTGCGGCGACGGCAACGTCGACCGGGACTGGGGCGAGGAGTGCGACAGCAGCGACCCGAGCTGCGTGAACTGCCGGCTCGCCGCGCAGTGCGGCAACGGGATCGTGCAGCCGGAGCTCGGCGAGCAGTGCGACGACGGCGTGAACGACGGCGGGTACGAGCAGTGCGGCCCCGCGTGCCTGTTCGGGCCGCGCTGCGGCGACGGCATCGTCCAGCCCGCGGAGGAGGACTGCGACCTCGGCGCCGGGCTGAACAACGGCGCTTACGGCGGGTGCACCGCGTCTTGCGACTACGCGCCGTACTGCGGCGACGGCGTGGTGAACGGCGCCGAGGCGTGCGACGACGGCGTGAACGACGGCACCTACGGCACCTGCGCCCCGGGCTGCACGCCGGCGCCGAAGTGCGGCGACGAGCACGTCGACGCGGAGTGGGGCGAGGAGTGCGACAGCGCGGCCAACACGAACTGCGAGAGCTGCCGGCTCGGCGCGCACTGCGGCGACGGCGAGCTGCAGCCGGAGTTCGGCGAGGAGTGCGACGACGGCATCAACGACGGTGGGTACGGCGAGTGCGCGCCTTCGTGCGTCTACGGGCCGCGCTGCGGCGACGGCATCGTCCAGCCCGCGGACGAGGACTGCGACCTCGGCGCCGCCGGGAACGGCGGCGAGTACGGCGGGTGCACCGCGCTCTGCCAGTACGGGCCGTACTGCGGCGATGGCCTCGTCAACGGGACGGAGACCTGCGATGACGGCGTGAACGACGGCGTCTACGGCAGCTGCCTCCCCGACTGCACGCCGGCGGCCAAGTGCGGCGACAACGAGGTCGACGAGGAGTGGGGCGAGCAGTGCGATCCGCCGAACGAGGCCACGGGCTGTAGCAAGAACTGCCGCCTCGGTGCCCAGTGCGGCGACGGGGTCGTTCAGGCCGGCGAGAAGTGCGACGACGGCAAGAACGACGGCGGTTACGGCGAGTGCGGCCCGGGCTGCGTGTTCGGCCCGCGCTGCGGCGACGGCATCCGCAACGGCGACGAGAAGTGCGACGACGGCGACGGCAACAACACCGGCGGCTACGGCAAGTGCGCGCCGGGCTGCGTCTACGGTCCGTACTGCGGCGACGGCATCCGCCAGGCCGCCCACGAGGAGTGCGACGACGGCAACAAGGTGAGCGGCGACGGCTGCAGCCTGACCTGCCAGAACGACGGCATTCCGAACTAGCCCGTCGCGACCGGGCGCGCGGGGCGCAGGCAGAGGCCTGTCCCCGCGAGCCCGAGCGGCCCCGTCCCGGGGGCCGCCGCGCTGCCCCATCCCCTCCCTGAACCTGCCCTTCGAGCTCGACGCGGAGCAGCGCCAGCAGCCTGCGCCGCGCCCCTCAGCGAGTTCCTGGCATTGTCTCCCCTGGAACGTGGCCCTACAGGGGCCCGGCGACTCATGCGCGTCCTGCAGCGCCATCGACGGGGGCCTGGGCCGGCGTGCTGCTGAAGCTCGCGCTGGTGGGCGCATCGGTGCTGCTGTCCTCGCTGGCGGCGCGGCGCTTCGGCCACGCGGTCGGCGGCACGATCGCTGGGCTGCCGATGATCGTGGGCCCGATCATGGGCTTCGTGCTGCTGCAGGAGACGCCCGCTCAGGCGAGCGCAATCGCGCTCGCGACGCTGGTGTGCTTGCCGGCCACGATCGTTCATGGGGTCGTCTTTGCCTGGTGCGCGACGCGCCTCCGCTGGGGCGCGGCGCTGCTGGCGGCGAACGTGGCGTTCCTGTCGCTGGGGGCAGCGCTGCTCGCGCTGCGGTTGCCCCCGCCGTGGGCCTGCGCCGCGGCGCTGCTGTCGCCTGCCCTGGGCGCGCTGGCCTTGCCGCGCCTCGGCGAGGCGCCTGCCTCGACGGCCGTTCCGCGCGCCGAGCTCGCCTGTCGCGTGGTGGCCGCGATGGCCATGGCCTGGTGCATCGTGCGCGGCGCCGGCGTCGCGCCCGCGGGGTTCAGCGGCCTGCTGCTCGCCGTCCCGATCACGGGCAACATCCTCCCGTGCTTCACCCTGCCCAGGCACGGCGCGGCTGCCGCGGTGGCCTTGCTCGCGGGCTTCGCGCGCGGCCTGTTCGGGTTCGCGGCGTTCTTCGTCGCGCTGCTCGCGGCGCTCGGCGCGATGCCTCCGGCGGCCGCCTACGGCCTCGCGTGGCTCGTTGCGCTGCTCGCGGCGCTCTCGCTGCGCGGGCTCGCGCGGCGCGCGCAGCCTGCGGGGCTCTCGTCGACCTCGTCGACGGCCGCCTGACCCCCTGTTCCAACCCCGACACCCCTTCGACCCGGGCGGCGGTCTCGTTCCCAGCGGACGGAGCGCCTACGGCAGCCCGAGCGCTTCCTTCATCACGCTGTCGTCGACCAGCGGGGCGAGCTCGGCGCGGGTGCGCGGGGCGCGGCCGGTCTGCGCGGCGACCCAGGGCTCCTCTTCCTCGAGCACGTCGAGGATGTCGGGCACCAGCGTGCCCAGGAACCGCTCGTCTTCCCAGACCGCCTCGAGCACGGATGGCTCGATGCCGATCGCCTCCGAGATCCTCGGCCAGACGGCCTCCGGGTCCGTGCGATAGAGCTCTTGCGCCCTCGCGAGCGCCCGCACGAGCTCGACGATACCGCGCCGCTTCTCGGGATCCGCGAGCTTCTCGGCGGTGCTGTGGAGGTTCACGATCTCGCGGTAGAGGGAGCGATCCTGGAACACGATGGCGTCGCTGCCGAGCGCCTCCTTCGCGAGCTCGGAGGAGGGCTCCCAGAGCGCGACGGCGTCCACGTCGCCCCGCTCCATCAGGGAGGGCAGCGTGTTCGCCCCGCAAGGCGTGGAGATGCAGATACCTCCGGGGACAATCGTGTAGTCGTCCCCCGTGAGGCCCACGGTGCCCAGGTACTTGTTGACGAAGTAGGCCGCAGACGTGTTCGGGATGGTCCCGATCCGCTTCCCGCGGAGATCCGCGAGCGCGCTGATCCCCGCCGCGCGGTTCGCTACGATTCGATAGAACGTCTCCGTCACCGTGAAGATGATACGCAAGTTCGGATGAGCCACCGATTGCCTCAGCGTCTGCGTCTCCGCGTTGGTGCCGAGGTCGATGCTATTGTCATTGAGCAGGCTCACGATGCCGCCGGAGTCGACGGTCGCCTCGCCCGGATAGAAGTCCTGCGAGGCGACCAGCACGGGCGTGAACTCGATGGACGCCGTGTCGCTCGTGATCTTGAGCGAAGGGAAGGACGCAGCTCCCCCCTGACCGCCCGCGCCCGCGTCGCCGCCCGCACCAGCATTGCCGCCGGCGCCCGCGCCTCCGCCCGTGCCCGCGCTCGCCTCGCCACCGCTGCCGCTGGCAGCACCGAAGCTGCCCTCCGCGCCGCCGGAGCCGCCGACGCCGCCCGAAGGCGCTCCACCCGTGCCGCCAGCCACGACGCCCCCTGACGAGCTGGAGCCGGCCGCGTCGGAGCTCACGCCGGGAGCGGGGTTACCGTCGCACGCGACGATTCCAAGCGCTGAGAAAATGACGAGACGGAACAGAGCTCTCATGCATCAGCCTCCTTCGATCGGCGGACCCATCCGCGATCGTGTCCACCAGCCATCGCGCTCCTGCGCCTGCGACGGACGAAGCGACGCCGCGCCGGCTCACACGGTCCGCGATCGTCGGACGCGCCGCCAGCACACCATCGATGCGCGGCCGCCAGGTCTCATCACGCGCAGACGACGCACATGGCCGCGCGTCGTACACCGCCCCAAGATGCGGCCGGAAACCTGCAGCTGACGGTGGTCGTCACCGAGAGAGCCGCACCGGGTATTCAGATACTAGAGAGGGGCTGTGGGTGGGTCAAGGAGCATTTGTGTTTCGGGCGACATGATGGCCGCATGCGTGACATGCGGCGAAGAGGCGACCCTCATGCAAATTCATTCGGACTCAGCAGTATCCCGCCATACTCAACGCTCGAGCGATCTGCTGGCCGGCGGTCGGGGCGTAGACATCCAGCACCATCACATCCCTGTTCTGCTTCTCGAAGCGGGTCCGCATGCGCTCTCGGGTGGCGGCATCCACCCCACCCCCGATGACCATGAGATCGAAGTCGCCGGCATGAAGCTCCGTGTCCGGCGAGTCGCCGACGGTACTTACGGCAGAAACCCCTTGTTGGTTCAGCTCTGCCACTGCCCTCTGGAGGACATCGGCCCTGCTGCCGATGACCGGTATTCTCGACTTCGACGTCATACGCTCTCCTTGCGAGCCCAAGGTCCCTGAGATCGGCCGCCGCCCGGCGTGCGCCGGGGAGGTGCGCGCGACGGACAACCTACGCGAGCGCCTCGATCGCATTGGATTCGTTGCCACTATGCTGGAACTCTCTGCTCGTTGGCTGCGGTCCACCCGCCGTCTCCCGCGTGGAGAGGAGCTCTTCGGGCTGCTGCCGGCGTAAGTGCCGCCGTCCCGGGACGACCCGGGAGCGGCGGCCGGATGAGGCTCGCTAGGCCAGCCGGCAGCGGCCGCCGTCCAGCCCTGTCCTCAGGTCCGGGAGGGTCTCGTCGATGGCGCGGGACGTCGCATCGATCGCGTGCCGCTCGATCGGCCCCCAAACGCCGGTCGTTTCCGGCCGAGGCACCTTCCTGCGCGGCATGGCGCGGCAGATAATGTAACCCGTGCAACAGGGGACCTTGCTGGCCGAACGCTACCTCCTCGAACGCCGGGCGGGCGCCGGCGGAATGGGAGAGGTGTGGAAGGCCGTCGATCAGGAAACCGGTCAGCCGGTGGCGCTGAAGACCCTGCCCGGCAGGGAGCCCGATCACGCGGCGCGATTTGCCCGCGAGGCGCTCATCCTCGCGCAGCTCGCTCACCCGCGCGTAGTCCGGTACGTCTCGCACGGCGCGAGCGCTGACGGCACCCCGTACCTGGTCATGGAGTGGCTCGAGGGCGAGGACCTCGCCGCGCGCCTCGCCCGCGGTCGCCTCGAGGTCGAGGAGAGCGTCGCGCTCGCGGCCAGCGTCGCCGACACGCTCGCGTTCGCGCACGGTCGCGGCGTCGTCCACCGCGACCTGAAGCCAGGCAACCTGTTCCTCGTGGCGGGGCGTCTCGACGATGTGAAGGTGCTGGACTTCGGTATCGCGCGCGCGGACCGCTCGACGGGCATCACGCGTCCCGGCTGGCTCATCGGCACGCCCGCCTATATGGCGCCCGAGCAGGCCCGCGGCGAGCTGCACGTCGATGCGCGCGTCGATGTCTTCGCGCTCGGGTGCGTGCTGTTCGAGTGCCTCACCGGCGAACCGGCGTTCCGGGGCGACCACCTGGCGGCGATCCTGGCCAAGGTGCGCTTCGCGGAGACGCCCAGCGCACGGGCGCTGCGGCCCGAGGTGCCGGCGCCGCTCGACGCGCTCCTCGCGCGGATGCTGGCCAAGGAGCGGGAAGCGCGGCCGCCCGACGGCCGGTTTGCGGCGGCGGCGCTGCAGGCGCTCGGCGAGGTGAGCGCGGAGCCGCCGACCGAGGCCCCGGCCCCGTCGACCGACGCACGGGAATTGACCGCGGGCGAGCAGCGGGCTGCTGCGGTGATCCTGGTCTCCGCTCCAGCACGCGCGGAGCGGCAGCCGCTGGAATGCGCCCCCACCGTCAACATCGACGCCGACGAGGCGCTCCTGCGCGAGGCCGCGCGCCACGGCGGATCGGGCGAGCGGCTGATCGACGGCTCGCTGGTCGTCGTGATGGCGGGCGCGGGCGTGGCCACCGACCTGTGCGCCCAGGCGGCGCGCTGCGCGCTCGATCTGCGCCCGCACGCGCGCGGGCGTTCCATCGCGCTGGCGACGGGACGGAGCGAGCAGACGGGGCGATCCATAAGCGCGGCCATCGACCGGGCTGCGCAGCTCGCCGCCGCCGCCCCCGACGCGGTGGTGCTCGACGAGGTTGCCGCGGGGCTGCTCGACGCGCGCTTCGAGGTGCGCGAGGGCGAGGGGCTCTTCACGCTGCACGGCGAGCGCGCGCTCGGCGAGGGGACGCGGCTCCTGCTCGGCAGGGCGACGCCCTGCGTCGGGCGCGAGAAGGAGCTCGGCCTGCTCCGAGCGCTGCTCGCCGAGACCGCGGAGGAAGGACGCGCGCAGGCCGCCCTGGTGACGGCGCCGCCGGGCTTCGGCAAGTCGCGCCTCTTGCAGGAGCTCCTGCGAGAGCAGAAGGCGCAGGAGGATGCGGCGTCGTTCTGGCTCGCGCGCGGCGAGGCGCAGCGAGCGGGATCTCCGTTCGGCATGCTCGGCCAGGCGCTGCGGAGCGCGTGGGGCGTCCAGGAGAGCGAGCCGATAGAGACCCGACGCGCGAAGGTCCGCGCCGGTGTGACGGTCCGGGTCACAGATGCCCAGCGAGATCGCGTCGCAGAGTTCCTGGGAGAGATCGTCGGCGCGCCGTTCCCTGACGATGACAGCCTTCCGCTGCGCGCTGCGCGTCGCGACGCGCAGCTCATGGCCGACCAGGTGCGCGCGGCGTGCCTTGATTATCTCGACGCCGCGTGCGCGGCGGGGCCTGTGATCGTCGTCCTCGAAGACCTGCACTGGGGGGACCGCTTCACGGTGCAGCTCCTCGACGCGGCGCTCCGCGACCTCGGCGATCGGCCGCTGTTCGTGCTGGCGCTGGCCCGTCCCGAGGTGCGCGAGCTGTTTCCGAAGCTCTGGGAGGGGCGGTCGATGCACGAGCTGCGGCTCAACCAGCTCGGCCGCCGCGCCGCCGAGCGGCTCGCGCGCCACGTGCTGGGGCCCGACGCCGACGCGCCGACGATCGCCCGGCTCGTGGCGCTGTCGGAGGGCAATGCGTTCTATCTGGAGGAGCTGATCCGGTGGACGGCGGAGGGCCGGGGCCACGAATTGCCGGCGACGGTCGTGACGATGGTCGAATCGCGGCTGAGCGCGCTCGACGATGAGGCGCGGCGGCTCCTACGCGCGGCGAGCGTGTTCGGCGAGGAGTTCTGCAAGAGGGAAACAAATTCTACACGCAAAAACAATATTGAGCAGTTCCGAGCAGTTAGCGGCTACGCCCGGCACGGACGGCGGTCAGCGGGCGGAGGCCGGGGACGCTGTGTGCGGGCCATCGGGGGCGCCCGTGCGGTTCTGGTGGTCGCGGATCATCGGGGGCGCGGTTTCGGAACGCGCTGCGCCTGGGGCAGGAGCTACGGCGGCGCCGAGCCCGACGTCGGGAGCTTCCACCGCGCGCCGCTGCGTCTCCAGAAGGCAGGGCCCCCGAGTCGAGTGTGCCGGACCCGTCCGTCGCTTGTTGCGAGCGCAGGCGTCCAGGCCGCGCGGCGCGGCCCGCCCTTGCCGCGCTGGCCCCGTCGATCGAACACGGCGGGTGGTCAGCGACGCGATCGAGCTCTTGATCCCTGTGCTGTTCCGCTCCGCTCGCCGGAGTACCGCACACGGTGATCGAAGTGGCGGCGCTCCTGCGCGATCTGCATCGCCTGCGCGAGGCGATCGGATTAGGCGCGGCTCAGCAGCTCGACGACCCCGAGACGCCCGCCGCGGCAACCGCGGCCACGCCCGCGAGCAGCGGCGGGAGCTGCGGGCTCATCCGGGCTGCGGGGGCCTGCGGAACCGCACCGGGGCCGTCCGTTGCCGGTCTCGTAGCTGCCCGCCGATGGCGCCGCCACGTGCGGTGCTCGCGGGCGGCACGGACGCGCGAGCGACGTCGTGCGGCTCCAGCCGCGTGAGCGCTAGCGCGTCGTCGTCGCTGATCGCGCAGGCCACCGCCAGGCGCCGCGCTCGCGGGCGCGTGGCCGCGCGAGCGACGGCGTGCAGCTTGGCTGGCGCACGCTCTGGACGGTACGATCCCAGCCCAGTGTGGTGTTCTCGTCTAGATTCCGTTTGACGCCGATCCTGTGATCGGAAGAATGGCTCGTGTGTCCCTGGGAGCAAGAGGCCATGATGGCAATACGTCTTCGTTCGAAGATAGTCCGCCCCTGTCTCGTTCATATCCTATCCGCTACGGCAATATCTCAAACTGGTTGCACCATCCTAGATGAGAAGCAAGCGCCGACATGCACGGACCCCTCTCCTCAGTGCCAAGCGTTGTGTGGGCAAGAAGACGTGTTCCCTCAGACAGTTGGCTGTGGGAGGACGACGCCGCTTCAGAACCAATTCGTGAAAGCATTAACCACAAAGACATGCAACCAATGGCGCGAAGCACTACCCACCGATGGCAGCAGCTATCTAACCATTACTCCTCAGATGATCGGGATAACACCCGTCACAAAGAATCCGTGCCTGTACTAATCCACGTCTCTCCTGGAGACAGGCCTGAATAGTCGCTGTTCATGGCAAAAGAACAGCGAGACAAGCCGCGATCACCATCAGCCCATCCAATCACCATGGAACTCTTATCGAAGCCGACGAAGCGGATTGGATTCGGACTCATCGCCGTTGCCGCATTGGTAGGAGCATATACCTTGGGGCGAACTTCGGCAGAGGCTCCTGAAAAATCTCAAAATTGCCAGGGCACGGCCAGCACAAGTGTCACCGATCTCCAATCAATTATAAGCACTACTCAGAAAAGGCTAATTAGCTGCGAAAATGCTCTCCATCGCCGCGAACAACCACTTCAGAAAAAGGAAGAGCAACCTCGCATCAACGAAGACGAGCCTACCGCATCATCCCACCCGGAGGGCTCAACAGAATGTGGCACTATATCGCAAAAGAAAGAACTTCAAATGATGGCCAAAGACTGTAGAGAATTCAGGAAATCGTTTGATGCGTATAAGGCAATACTGGAGAACAACAAGATCGACTGCGAGACGATCTTGTCAATTCGGGATTTGGCCCAAAGCCAGTATTCGACTTGTGTCGCGATCATAACAGCCAACGAAGACGCCTCGTATAAAAACCTAATGAGAGACCCTAATATCAGCGAGTTAGTAGAAGACGCGTATGCTTTCAGAGATGACGAATACAGCGGACTTAGCGTCGATGGCCTAGTAAAAAATAAGAGGTGCCTAGTTGAGCAGTGATGAAATCACGCATCATTCGGGGAGATCTTGGTACGTTGCCGGCGATCATGTTAGATCAACTAGCCTTGTGCGTCTTGTTAGGGCTTGGGGTCATTACTGTTAGTGATTTGGCATCGGCACAAGAGAAAGAGTCTCAAGGATCATTCTATTGGGACGGGCTCCATCTTAACGGAATCTTTCAGGCAAAGCTACCTCTTCTCTTGAGGTTAGGAGTTTCATACAGCGGAGGAACAGCTCCGGGGGCTGTCCATGTAGCCATGATGAACTTTGGTCAGACATTGAGCTTAACGAAGGAACTCAACGTTGGCTACCTTCTAGGCGTGGGATTGAGCAAGGAAAGGATGTCGACCGTAGAAGACAAGGTATTGGGGATCCATGCCACGTTCGAAACCGGACCATTCCGGGCAAGTGCGGCCACGAACCTTCAATTGTATGCGTTGGGTGAGGCTATTATTCCGATGTTTACTACGGTCTTGAGAGGACAAGGAGCCATTTTCCGGACCACGCATGTCGACGCTTTCGTTGGCGGAGATCTTTTTCTTCGCAATCTAAACGTCCAGTTCGGCGCCACAACCGGATTTCGATTCAGGGACGTCGTACTCTTTGACCGAAACATAAGCGGACTCTTGTCGGCGACGGTGATGAATACGTGGGCTAGTGTCTCTGCACATGGATTAAGCTGGGCGGCCTACGTGGAGCCCCGTCTTGGGGTTGTTGTCGATCTAGAGACCAAGAAAGAAGAAAAGCGTGATCAGATTTATGAGTATGGGCAATACTGATCTTGAGCGTTCGCGGAGCAGGGCGCGATGTCAATCTCGATGACCGATGCAGCGGACATCGGAGCAGCAACGAGAGCGCGGCCTTCGCTGTCTCCTCAAGCCGTGCGGTCGCTTCGATCGGCTCCTGTGCCGATTCGATTTGTACACGTGACGTCGTCCCACACTGGGATGGAGGCCTCTCGACCCAGCGAGCGTGCCGGGGCGCGCCGGGCCGGGCAAGGGTGCGCTCGCTGCGCGAATCACGCCTGCGCGGCCGCCCTTGCTCCGCCCGGCGCGCCCCGGCGGCTGAGCCCTCGCCAGACCACCGCCACGGTGTGCCTGGGGACCGAGACCAGCACCGGTCGCGACCTTCCATTAAGCCATCACACATGCCCGTTTACCGATCGCAGCACACCACGTGTATGTCCCCTGGCTCAAGTGTACCGCTTTCGATCTTGGAGACTGAAGGAATGCATGTGCCGGGCTCATTCTCCGTGAACGCGGACCGCATCGCCGCGAGTGGCGCGTTGTCAGCCCTGCTGCAAAGCGGAGAGTCGCTGCTGGAAATGACCGTGTTGCCAAGCTCGTCAAAGCAGCGAACGTCCTGGTAGAGCGTGGTCTGCACCGTGCACCTTCCGCCGGTCGGTGCGCCACAGGAGCAGGGCGAGCAGGCACGGGCGTCGATGACGGTAGAAAATTCATGCCGGAACGGGTAGCCCTTCCAGCATTCTCCGTTGTCCTGCGGAGGATAGCAAAGGCGGGCGGCAGCAGGGGCCCAGTTTGGAGTCTTGGGTTTACAAGCCCTTACGTCGGCCAGGCTGCGGCGCCACGGTTCCGGAGCGGGTGTCACGGGGGCGCAAGGGGCCAGCACCGGCGGCTCAAAGGTCACCGACGCGAAGGCGTCGCTCTGGATGGGCGTGGCAGCCGGCGCGCAAGAGCCATCCCAGGATCCGCTGGCCTCCACGGCCCCTACGTCGTCCTCGCCGGGGCACACCGAGGCGTGTGCGGTTACCTTCGACGGCAGCATGCAGGCGGCTGGGTCGCACTGGCATGGCTCACATTCGTCGGGCGCATCCGTCCCGACCAGTCCCTCCCACAACACCTCGTCTCCGAAAAGGCAGTCAGTATCGCCGCCATGGTTCGCAAACCGAACGTAGATTTGGTCGCGATCGTCTGGGGGCGGCAAGTCATAAGATTCCGACGAGCAGCCGATGGGGGCCAAAGCGGCCAACGTGAACAACACAGCCGAGCGCATCGTGATCACCAACCCTTCACTGCAACGGTTTCCTGGTGCAGCAGAACACGCGCGTCTCGCCGCGCTCTACGAGACCCTGAACTAGCGAGAGGTTCGTTGTTGGCGTGCAGGTGCCCGGTTGGTTCTGCGTGAGGATCGCGCGAACCGCAGCAAGGGGCAGCGGCGCTGGAGTGTCGTGACATGCTGCGTCGTTAAGCGCAATCCCGAACCCCGTGTCGAGCTGATTCTCACACGTGGCATCGCCGTATAAGAGCACGTCGACTCTGCAATTGCCTCCTGAAGGGGGGCTGCACGCGCACGGCGTACACGTGCGATTGTCGCGGATCCGAGGCGTGTATTCCAATCTCGTAGAGAATCCCGGTCGGCACAGTCCGTCAGCCTCGGGTGTGATGCACACTAGAAAATCATCCGGAGCAATCTGTTCCGCTTCGTAGGGACAGACCCTAGCAAAGTCTCCTGAGATGGGCGGTGGCGCTAATTGCGAGGGTACACACGCCCGCTCCAGGGCCGGCGGTTCGTAGGTGACCGAAGCGAAGTCATCGCGCGCCACAGGCGAATCAACTGGAGTGCATACACCGATCAGGCTCGCTCCAGCGTCGAACGTCACCGGAGTTCCGGCACCGGGATTGGAGCAGAGTGACACATGGGCCGTTACCGTGGACGGCAAGACGCAGGCGGCGAGGCCGCATGTACAAGCGCCGCACGCCTCTGGAGCCTTCTCATCAGCCCAACCCTCCCATTCGACCAGGCGATCGCCGGGACAGGGAGGCGCCTTCGCTTCGGTACCCACCCAGAGCCACACAGGATCATCGTCTATCCGTGGGCCGTAGATGTCCAGTTCATCCCCACAGCCAAGCAGCACCGCCAAGCTGAGAGCAAGACAAGAGCCTGATCGCACGGTGAATCCTCCCCTTGACTCAGTACTTGTGCTGCCCGCAAGCAACCAGCCCGTAGCAGATGTCGTCGTCATTTGACGGCGTCCTCACGGGTTGCTGCGTGAGAACGGCCTGGCGGTTCGTGATGGAGCGAGGCTCGATAGACGGCGGCGCTTGGGGCGCATCGGACGGCGAGGGGGGAGGTTGTGCGCTTGCTCGGAGCGCTGTTAGCTGGACAATATGGACGGCCCGTGCGAGGCGCGGCGCGGCTCTGCGGGGGAGCTGCCCCCACCAGAGGAGGACCGCTCCTGAGCTCCCGAGCAAGAAGGCGAGCGCGAGCACGGCGCCGAGCAGGCGGACCGGGGAGCTGCGCCGCGTGCCGGCGCTCGAACGCGGAGGGGTCGAGAGCGCCGGTGGCAAGGGCAATACCGGAGAACGCGGGGGGGTCGAGGGGGCCGGTAGTAATGGCAGCATCGGATCGAGGTCCGGTAGCTCGGGCGAAGGCGACCGCGACACGACCGGAGGGGCGTGGGAGACCTTGGGCCGCGCGTCCCGCGGCGGCATCGCGCTCTTGAGCGTGTCGGGCGCTCCGCAAGGCCGCGGCGTGGCGAGCGGAGGTGCATGGGCGATGTCATCCCGCGGGGGCATCACGCTCTTGACCGTATCGGGCGCATCGGGCGCGCGCGGCGCGGGGAGCTCGCTGGCTCGTCTTCCCTGTTCACCCGAGGCCGATCGCTCCGCCTCGTCCTCGATGATAGAGATCGGCGCTTCCTCGTCCGGCGCGCGCCGAGAGCCGCATGGTTTCGCGAAGATGTGCGCGTGGGGAAGCTCCGGCGCTCCGCCACGCTCCTCCCACTCGCGAGCGAAGGGAGTCAGAACAGAGAGCATCTTCTCGATGCTCGGCTGCCGTCGCTTGGGGTCCTCCTCAAGGGCCATTTCAATCATCGCCTGAAGCACGCCAGGAATTCCGGCGGGGAAGCTCCGCTGAGGGGCCCACGGCGAGAGCGCGCGTTTGCACAAGAGCTCGTACATGATGGTGCCGAAGCCGTAGACGTCCGCGCGAGGTCCCAGGCGACCACCGGAGATGAGCTCCGGCGGTGCATGCCCATAGGGATCGTTACGAGCTTCCTCCGCACCCAGCTGAAAGAGGCGCGCGAACCCGAATTGCGTTATCGCGTAGCGGTCATTGCCTTCGATGAAGACCAGATCCGGACTGAGGGCGCCATGAATGATAGAGAGCTCATGAGCACGTACGAGACAGCGGCCGATCTCGATCAGCACCTTGAGATCCGCTGGTCCGACATCGTTCTCGCGCGTCGCTTCGACGAGCGGGATGGCGTCGCTGAGCACGGGGGACGCCGCCCACGCTACGGAGCCGCTAACCCCCCCGTAGAGCACGCGGACGACCTCCGGAACCTCGTCGGAGAGGCGCTGCAGGCGCGCGATGTCTTCAGCGAACACGGCCTCATCGAGACGCGCGCCATCTCGGATGTGCAACCAGACCAAATCCCGCTTGTCGCCGATCTGCCGCGCGAGGAAGTGACGGACCATGCCGCGCTCCTCGTTCAGGATCTCGTGGCCTTCCCAGACATGGCCGATGGCTACCATACGAGCTTGACCTCCGCGCCTCCGGCTCGCGTCCGGATCTCGGCCTTGCCCCGGGGAAAGACCACATAGACGACGGTCGCAACGCCGAGCGCTGCGCCTGTGATGAGGGCAGCCGTGCCCAAGCCTTGGAACACGTTGGCTCGTGTGTTGGCAGCGTTCGCTTCATCGTAGACCTTGCTGAACCGTGCACTGCTCGGGAGCATCGAGCCGTCATACAAGCGCGACACCTTGGCGGCCGTTTCACGCTCGGCGGCGTCGCTGGCCAGGCGAAGACCGACGCCTGCACCGAGCAGCGCGACCGAGCCGGCCGCGCCGGTGCCGATGATCCAGGGGTTGCGCCGGGAGCGCCCCGACGCTGGAGCGACCCGAGCCGGCGCACGGGATTTCGCAGAGGAGGACTTCGGAACCTCGAAGGAGAGGGAGACGTGCCGCGAGTCCCCCGCCGCCACCTTGACGAGCGCATGGGCCACCTGCCCCTGCTTTCCCGTCGCCGTGACCTCGTGCTGTCCAGGGGCGACGAAGACACGACGGCCCCCGCTCACCTCGCGACCGTCCACGAGGATCCGCGCCGTGTCCGGCGGCGCGCTCACCTGGAGCTCGGCCACGCGCTGCCGGACCGCCGCGAGATCGGCGTGTCGCACCTCGTAGCGGCGGCGCTCGAGGTCGTTCGTCGGCGCGGGCATCTGCTCGACGCACTTGGAGAGCTCCTCCGCAGCCTGCTCGAGGCGGTCGAGGCGCAGATCGTATTGCCCGAGCTGGCAGATGGCCATCGGCGTGGGATCGAGCGCGTAGATCTGCGCCCAGTACTCGCGAGCGCGAGCGATCTCAAGCCGCTTCGCGGCCTTCTCCGCCTCTTGCATCAGCTCTTGAACTTGTCGGGCCGGCGCTGATGGCTCAGCGGCGCCAACGGAAGGCAGCAAGAGGATCGCGGCGAAGGTCGCGGCGCGTGATGGGCGCTTAAGGAGGGCAGCACGACGCACGGTTCACCTCGTTGGGAGCTGATGCACGCTTCCGTGGTTTGGCTCGCCAGACTGGATGGGATCCGATCCGGCGCGGCGTCGCTATCTACATCATCCAGTTGCCGGCGGGGAGCGTTCCAGGCGTCGCTGTCTCCCCGAGCGATCCGGGGCAGGTGCATTGCGTGTTCGGGTGTGAAATTCCCGGTAGGTGTCAAAAAAAATGCATGTGGTGAGCGCGACAGAGGCCCAGCACCCGGGCAGGGCGTGCGTTCAGGGGGGAACCACAGCGCCGCGCCGCTGTCGACGCGACGGCGGCTGGTTGCCGCCCACGGGGGCGCCGAGGAGGACGCGATGCGCGAGCGGGGCGCGACGGACCGGCACCGTGTGGGTCTTACGCACACAACAATGGGTCCGCAATGGATTCCGTTCGCACAGTTGCGGCCGAGCGGACGCGAGGGAGCTCGGCGAGCCTGCGACGTCGGCCGGCGCCGCGATGGGCTCGCGCTCGATCAACGTGTGGAGGGCCTCATCGTCGAGCCCCCGTTCAGCGTGGCCGTGCGCCGCGGGCAGCGTGGGCGGCATCACGGCGGCGCGCCCACCGCCCTGAAACGGGCCCGTTGGTGTGGTGACATCCGCGGGCTGCGCACCTGGAACTGCATGACGCCGCCGTGGGTCACCGTTGCGCGCGGTGGCGGCGCGTCGGGGCTCCTCGAGCGCGCCCTGGCCGATGGGCGCGACCGTTCCGTGCGCGGGCGGTTCGTCGGAGCGCGTTCTGCGGCAGATCGCGATCACCGCGGGCTGACGGCCGAGCGCCCAGAGCTGCGCACCATGCCGCCCGTGCAGCAGCGCCGCCCGCCAGCGCGGCCCCACGACCGCGCGTCTCGAGCCGCCGACGGCGCAACGGTGGCTGCTCCTGCCATATAGAACCTCCAATGTCGTGGTGTTTCGAGTTCGGAACGGAGCCTGAACGAGAGCCCGTGAGGAGGCCCGAAATGGTAATTCTGAAGATCCGGTAACTCGTCGCGAGTTACCGGGATCTGGTCAGCCGGGGAAGCCGCTCTGGTGACGCGCAGTTAGGCCGTTTCGAGAGAGCGCCAGAGGGCCCGGTTTTGGGGGGTCGCGAAGGGGTCGATTTGGTAATTCTGCGCGGGGTCGGCTGAGGATCTCCGGCGAGCCGCCTCGGCTTTGTCGCATACGTATGCGACAGGGCGGCGCGCGGCAGACACGGCCGCCGCGGGGCGGGCCGAGCGGCGCGGCGCGAGCTGGTCCCGGCGGACGCCGGGGCGGCCTGGGCCCAGAGCTGAGCACGTATCGGGGCGCGTGTTCGGCGCACGGGGCCGCTGCGCCCGTCCAGGCGGGAGGCTGACGCAAGGCGGAGCTCGCCCAGGTGGACGCCAGCGCGGCCCGCGGCCGCGCCGCCGGGCGAGCTGGCCCCGCTCGACGGCCCGGCCGTGGGATCGCCGGAGGGGCCACGCCGCACACCGAGGTCACGTGATCGGGTTCCAGCGAACGCCAGTCAGGTCACGGTGTCACGTGAGACCCGGCGTCCTGTTGGTCGCGCGCTACATCACAATTTAATGCCGTCGCCCTCGCCTGGTGCCGACTCTTGTACTCTGCTTTAACGCTCTTTAAGGTTGAACGAAAAATGAAGGCTTCGTTGTGGCGGGTCTGTGGCTCCGTGCTTTTGTAGGCGCATGAGCTCGCGGCGCTGGTACGAGCTCGCGTGCGGAGTTGTCCGCGCGCCGAGCCACGTCCTCGAAGAGTGTTTTCAGATGAACAAGCAGACCCGGTGCCACCTGCGCGCGATTGCACGGCTGCACCCCGACATCGGCAACCTGTGCGATCAGCTTGAGGCGCCCTGGAACGCTGTGCGAAGGATCGCGCACGCGCCGGGGGCGGCGGCGCAGTGGGAGCGCGCGGCGCAGGTGCTCGGTGAGCTCGTGGAGAAGCGCCGGGCAACGGCGCCGCGTCGGTCGAGGCTGGAGGCGGCGCGCCTGGAGGCGCTGAAGCAAATGGGACCACCGATGGAGGGGCCAGGAGAGGTTGCAAGCAGCCTGCGAGCCGCGTGGGAGGCGGCGGAGCGCGGGACGACCGCGGTTCCAAGCGCACGTCCGGGCGATCGGCGTGCTCGTCTGCGGTGCAGCGCTGCCCGGCGGGAAGCGCGCCAGTAGAGCACATGAAGCGGCCTCGCGATGCACTTCCGCCCCGTCGCGCTCCCGCGCGTGCCTATCGCGCCCGCTCGCCGATCCTATTCAGGGAAACGGAGCGGCTCGACCTGGCCCCCGTCCTGCCCCGTTACCATCTCGCCCGAACAATCCCACGAGTGCCGCCTTTGCCCGGCGGTCCCACCTCGTACGTGAGTACCCGTTCGGCGACCAGCATGCTGTCCTGGAGCTCCTGCGCTGCGTAGAGATCCGCGCCGGAGGTGTGGATGGACGAGAGCACACGTATCTGGCGCGACCGCGTGGCGCGCTGGCACAAGAGCGGGCAATCCGCCCGGGTGTTCGCGGAGCAGGAGGGGGTCAACGCCGGGACGCTGTACTCCTGGAGCCGCCGACTGGGGATGAAGCGGAGCGCGTACCGGCAGAGCGCGGAGAAGGCGACGCTGCCCACGTTGCTGTACGTGACGCCTTCCAGCATAAGCTGGTCCTCGTCGAGGTACGCGACTTCGATCGCGTCACCGCCACGCCCGGGGCCGCATAGCCGCCGTCCTCCCTTGGCGCGGTTCGCGTCAGGCTCGCCGCGGACCCATGCACACCTCGCCGGGAACGCTGGAGCACCGCCGCCGTCGTGCGCCTCCTGGCATGCGACTGTCAGCGCACCGTGATCGCCGGCGGCCTGCCCCACGGACCGCGACAGGCCGCGCTCGGGAGGACGGTGGCGCACGACCCTGCTTGCGCACGGCCGTCAGCGTGCGGGCATCGTCGGGTCTGTCCCGTGATGCCGCGACGGGCTGCGCTCGGGCGGGACGGTCGCGCACGGGTCCGCTCGCGCAGCACCTCGCGCGCGGCCGTCAGCGCGCGGTCATCGGCGGCCGCTTGCCCCACGGCGCCGCGTCGGGCCGTGCTCTCTCAGGACGGCGGAGCTGTCGTGGACCGCCCCATCGGATCGCGCCCGAACCGGCCAAGCGGATCGTGGGCAAGCCCGCTCGGACCCCGCGAGGCAGGGGGCGCGGTGCCCGCTCACGTCAAGGCGCCGCTCCGCGGAAATTCTAACAAATTTGAGCCATTGACGTGAGCTGCGCGTCGCGCCGTGGAGGGGCAGGTACGGGGTTGGACCGGGGAATCTTGACCGATGCAGTCGTGCTCCGTTCTGCCGATCGGGTCGCGCTCCATGAGCCGGTCTTCGACAGATCGCATCGGCATGGCTGCTCGGAGCACGTCGAAGTACGAATCGACGATGCGCGATGGCGTCCGTCAGGTCGTTACTAAGGCTGAGGTTCTCCAGAATCGCGATCCAGGCGTCACCGACCCGGCCGAAGGGACACCGGGCCGGCCGCTGAGGTCGCCACCTCCGGCAACATCGCCGCCATCAGCAACTCGACGCAAAAATATCGCGATCGGGTCGCCTGGTCGCCCGTACAGAAGGCTTGACATGTCGGGTTGGCTATCGGCTACGCTACCTCCCCACGATGAGCAAGGAGGGGGCATGCGGGGTGAGAGCTGGTGCATCGGCGGTCCAGGCGGGAGCAGCAGCCCCTGCACCCGAAGGCCGATGACGTCGAGCTGGACGCGAACGAGCAAGGCCGTGACCGAATCCTCCAGCGCGCGCGCCCGCTGTGCTGACAGGTCGCGGACGCCGCGGCCTATCTCCGGGAACACGGAAACCTATCGCTTCCAAAGTCGTTCCCACGGCGACAGACTTGCACCAGTTTCCGAAGAGGGGGAAGTTCCTCAGGAGCAGCGCCGACCGCTCTCCGGCCTTTCGGCCCCCCGGAAGACGGTCGGGAGCCGGCAAGAGCACCGTCTGAATAACCACATTCGTTCCAACAATGTCAACGGCAGGAGGCAGCGATGATTGAGCGATTGGG
Organism: Sorangium sp. So ce185; assembly: GCF_051526825.1. Taxonomy (NCBI): domain Bacteria; kingdom Pseudomonadati; phylum Myxococcota; order Polyangiales; family Polyangiaceae; genus Sorangium; species Sorangium sp. So ce185. The sequence goes on from NZ_CP150316.1 coordinate 8,201,768, forward strand.
CGACTTGGGCGACCTCTTTCGGCAGTTCCGCGAGATGAAGAAGCTGACGCAGGAGGGCCTTGCAGAACGCTGCGGGGCGACTGTAAACCGCACGCAGATCGCGCTGCTGGAACAGGGACGACGTCTGCCCAAGCCCGAAAGTCTTCGAGCGATTGCCGAACAACTTGGGATCCCCGGGGAAACATGGGCACCGTTCGCGAGGGATGAGTCCCATCTTCGTCAGCAGTTCGAGGCATCCGTCGGGGAGTTGGTGGGTCGGGTGGTTGGGCTCCGGTCAATGGATATCGAGTCAGTTCACGCCGCCGAGGCGACTACTAAAACGCTATTCTCGGGAATGCTCACCGCAACACAGTCTTTTGACACGCTTAACAGCATACTTCTATTTTACGCTGTCCCCCGCATGAGTCGAGCTTTCTTCGATCGGTACCTTGGGGGCACCGCCTTTCAGTCGATTGAACTCTTCGACGCTGCTATTCGGCGGTTTCACGAAGAGGCCATTCGCCTTTTTAGCACTTTTGCCGAAGCTTATCGCAAGATGAACGCTTCGAATAATCTATCGACGATCTTGGAGCCTCTCGCAGCGAGAGACCTCAGCGCCTACACAGATCGTACGGTGTGGGACGCTCCAGATCCTGCAAGCCTTGAGGGTAACAGGATCCTTCCGATTCCGGAGCACAAGCTTGAGTTCCTGGGCTACATCTCGGCCGCGAAATACAAGGCACAAAAGAGAAAACGCGAAACGCTCGCCAAGTACCTTCGTGAGCTTGCGAAAGAGGTGCGGGCAAAAGGTCCTCATGCCTTGGATGAATTCGGCGAAAAGCGGCGCCGTAAGATCGACTCATTGATGCGTGAGTTGGGGTCTACGATGGCGCACACTCCCATCTCGCCCCTCTTTGTGTCTAACGCCGCGAATCTTGAGAACGAAGCAAATAGAATTCTCCGCGACGAAAAGGATGAAGCGGAGATGGAGCGCATCCAGGCACAGGCACTGTCGAATTTGTCCCATTACATCAGCGCCGATCACATGGACGTCTATGTGGCGACCTCCATGCGAAGCACGTCAGACTTCGTCTCCGTCAACCGTTTTGTAGCTCGCTTGTTCCGCCACGACCAGATCGCCCCGCTGCGCCTTCGCTATTTCAATCCAACACAGTCATGGATTGAGGATCGCGTGGCCAAAGGCTTGGTCGAAGCGTTGATGCTCAGACGCGCGAGTGTTACTCTTTACATGGCGCAGAAGGCTGACTCATTCGGCAAGGATTCGGAGGCGTCGGTGGCACTGGGCCAGGGCAAGCCCGTCATCGTTTATGTTCCGAAGCTTGTCTTGCCGTCTGCCGGTTTGGACTCTGAGTCGTTGATGGCGGAGACCGACCTTCGACTGCGTGAGATGTTGCTCGCACAAGGGCGCACTGCAGAAGATCTTGATGACCTCGACCACGACGGTCTGTTCACCGAGGCGCTAACGGCGAGAATTATAGCTCTGTCGGATAAGCAGATTACCGAAATCGTGCACCTGCATTGGGCTGACTTTGCTCTGCTAGACGAGTCCGAGCGGATTCGTGGAAAAGATGTCAAAGAGAAGGAGGCTAAAGACCAGGATACCGATCAAAAGAAAGACGAAGACCAGATGAGACGCGCCACGCGGCTTCGCGAAGAATACACAAAGTTCGTTAGTGCGATCACTCGTGGTGAGCTTCCGGAGCTCACATCGGAATTGCGCGTTGAGGTCGAGCGCATACTGGTTGCGACGACTGTAGGGTTTGAGATTAGACGAGCAAGGCTCTTCAAGGAGGTCCATCCGCTCGCGCTTCAGATCATTCTTAGCACGGGTGTTCTAAACGGAATTCTGGTAAGCAGATCGGTTGACTCGTGCGCATATCTTTTGCGTGGATTGCTCGAGAATAAGCTTCAGCTTGAACTCGAGCCTGATGATACCAATTACCGATTGCTTGAGAAGACGACCAGATCAACGGTCAGGGTCATCGCTCGGAACACGCTCCTCAACAATGCGTTGGACGGGCTATATGATCGCCTGTGACCGAACCGCGGTTCCTTGATTGAGCACATCATAACGACCTGCGATGACTAGTACACGTCCAACTGCTGCCGGGCGCGCTTCGTGCAAGGGCAGAGCCGCGAGCCGTTGAACACACTGAAGTTATGAATCGGAGCTGTCTAACGGAATAAATCCATGCATGCGTACAGGCTGCCTGTGTGAGTTGGCGTTCAGGGAGATAAGAAACAGGTGCGTTCATGTCAATGAAACAGCTTCCGCTTCCGACCGACCTGCAACATCAGCCGCTCCGAGCCGTCCCCTACGTCGCGCACGATGGCAAGCGGGCGGGCAACACCGACGCCCAGCACCTTTCGGTGGGACGTGCACAGTGGGAAGTAGAAGATCTCTCGGTTAAGGTCTTCCGACACGTCGACTCGGGTTGGAGCCGACAAAGCGAGGAATTGCCTGTTAGCCGTGCAATCGACCTCGTTATATTCGCCGCGTTGGCCCTATTTTGTGATAGCGATGAGTTGCCGGATGGTACATTCGAGAACCAACCGCACCCCCTCAAGATGCAACCTTCGCCACCTCAACCATGTGAAAGTATTGAGGAGGAGTACGCAGAGGATGTCGGTCGGGCTCGAGGGCGGCTCCGCAAGCTGCGAGAGGTTCTCAATGAACTGCATCGGGACGGAAGGATCTGACAGCGATGATGTCCCTCTCACTTCGAGTCTGGCGCTGAACGGCGCACGCCCGGGGGTGTTAACGCTCACGATGGTTGCTGCTCGGTTGCGCAAGCTGGTTGCTGGCCATCGCGAGGGTGACCGGTCCGATACACCGGTCGACGAACGGCCAGTCGCCAGCGCCCGACGTGGCCTCGACCTGCGCGGGCGCTCGGCGCCGGCCAGGGCCTCGACGGCCCCCGAGCTCCCCGGCGTCCTCGCCGACGCCGCGGCCGCTCCGCGCTCGATCAGGCCGCGGCACCGACCCGCGGAAGCCGCGGAAGGGGGCTCGCGGGCTCGCCGCCCGCCTGCCGCACGACATCCCAGGAAGAAGATTTTTACTGACGCTCTACAGTGCGAGATCGTCGGCATCCTCGCGCAGGTAGGCGTCTGCCTCGCCCCGCTCGGGATGAGGCTCGACGCTGATCACGCAGCGCTCGCGATCCGCCAAGACGACCGAGCCCACGGCCGGGGCTTCGACGAGGTGGACGCGCTACGTCAGGGCGTGACAGCCCTTCTCCAGGATGAGCCGCACGCGCATGCAGCGACGCTACCACCGGCACCGCCCCGGCGACGACGAGGGCAACGTGACCGGACGGACTGGGCGCGGATGACAGCCCTAACGCCCATCGCGATCCCCGGCCTCTGGCTCGCGCCTGCGCGTCCGGGGAACGCGCCGAGGAGGTGGGCTCGCGCGTCGCGAGTCGGGGCGGGCTTGAGGCACGCGGACGCACGAGGGATCGCCGACCCGGACCCGCGTCGCCCTCCCCGCTTGCCCCGCCCGGGCCCTTACTGTACACCTGTACACGTCATGAGCGACGGCAGCGCCATCGAGTGGACGGACGCCACCTGGAACCCCCTCCGCGGCTGCACGAAGGTGAGCCCCGGCTGCAAGCACTGTTACGCGGAGACCTTCGCGGAACGCTTCCGAGGCGTGCCTGGCCATCCGTACGAGCAGGGCTTCGACCTCCTGCTGGTGCCAGACAAGCTCTTCGAACCGTTCCGATGGAGCCGCTCGCGGAGGGTCTTCGTCAACTCCATGAGCGACCTCTTCCAGGACAAAGTCCCAGAGGAGTACGTCCGCCAGGTCTTCGAGGTCATGGCCTCCGCCGATTGGCACATCTACCAGATGCTCACCAAGCGTGCGGCGCGCCTCTTAACGCTCACCTCGCGGATGCCGCCTGAGATCGTTCACCGCAGGCATATCTGGCTCGGGGTGAGCGTGGAGGACCGAGCTTACGGGCTCCCGAGGATCGACGAGCTCCGCCGGACTCCGGCCAAGGTGCGCTTCCTCTCCATCGAGCCACTGCTTGAAGACCTCGGCCGGATCGATCTCCAGGGTATCGACTGGGTGATCGTGGGCGGTGAGAGCGGCCCGAGGGCCCGTCCGATGGAGGAGCGCTGGGTGCTCTCGATCCGCGACCAGTGCAGGGAGGCAGGGATCCCGTTCTTCTTCAAGCAGTGGGGAGGGGTCCAGAAGTCTCGCGCCGGAAGACACCTAGGAAAGCGAACGTACGACGAGTACCCGACCATCGAACCGGCCGCGCCGCCGCCCGCGGCCGTACGCGCCCAGCGGCTGGCGGTGATAAGGGACCAGTTCCTGCGGGGGGGGATGGCGGCGGAGTAGGAGCGCACCATGGCGAAGTACGATTGGTCCGACGGACCAGCGACGCTGGGCCCCCACAGCTTGGCAAAGCACGCGATCTTGAGGGAGTATATAGAGCGGTACATCCCGATCTTGACGCGCGGCGGCACCGTCCCACTAAAATTGATGCTCATCGACGGGTTCGCCGGAGGGGGCGAGTACGTCGTCGAGGGCCACGGTAGTACGCTCCATCCCGGGTCGCCGCTCATCCTGATCAACGCCGTCCGGGCCGCGGAGGCGCGGATGAACGCCGTTGCTGGCCGGAAAAAGCCGTTCTCCGTCGAGGCGAGCTACGTCTTCATCGAGAAGAACCCCACGACCTACGCGTACCTGGATGCGACGTTGAAGCGGCACGTCGGCGAGAGCTTCGTCCGGGACAAAGTCGACCTGCGGCGTGGGGCTTTCGAGGAGGAACTCGGTGGCATCCTGGATCAAATTAAGGGCACCAGCCCCAGGCGCCCGCGTCCGATCTTCGTGCTCGACCAGTACGGCTATCGTGCCATCCCCGTCGACTTGATCAGGCGAATCATGACGGAAATCCCCACGGCGGAGGTGTTTTTAACACTCGCGGTGGACCACATCTCGGCGCATGCACGGACGGCCGGAGAGGCGCTCGGCAGGCTGAAGGACGCGCGCCTGGTCGAGCCCGAGTTGGAGGCGTTCCTCTCCGGTCGCCGGGACATGGACGAAGCAGCGACGCTGTCCAGCGAGGACCGCGGCCGGCTGATGCGCTTGATCCAGTTCATCCTGCATGAGACGTTCGCGAAGCGCGCGCACGCCGAGTGCTACACCCCCTTCTTCATCACCTCGAAGCGCAGCCACCGATCGTACTGGTTCCTGCACCTTGCCAACAGTTCCAAAGCCAACGACGTTGTAAAGGCCCTGCACTGGTCGGTGAGCAACCACTTCGAGCACTTCGGCCGCGAAGGCACGATGATGCTCGGCTTCGACCCGGCCAAGAACAAATACCAGGCCGTCTTGCCGTTCCCGTTCGAGTTCGACGACTCGGCGAAGGCTCGAACAGTTAGGGCGCTCGTCGAGGAACTGCCGGTTATCTTCCAGGCCAGGCACCACGATGGCGTCTCTCTCAAAGCTCTCTATAAGGCCCTATGTAACGAGACCCCGGCGGATCTCGAGACGCTCGGCGACGCCGTCAATCGGCTGTGCGCGGACCTTGAGTTTGAGAAGCGCGGAGCGAATGGTGAGGAGCGCGAGGTGTCGACGAAGGTGAAGGATTCGGACATCATCCGCCCTGCCAGACAGGGCCGTCTGTTCCGCAAGTGAGTTGGACGAGGAGTAAAGGAAACGCTGTAGCTATCGCCCAAATGGCGTACACGCCGGCAGGCGTCGGACGTCGGACGAACCTTGTCTACCGGGCATCGGCGTCGGAGTCCATTCGCCTTCGACGCAGTGAGCGCAGGTGACCACCCGGCCTCCATGCAGAACCGGATCAGCAACACGCCGGGCTAGATTTACCGACCCCGGACCGGAGCGGGGGCACTTTCCGACGAACCGAGGTAGTCACGCGCGGACATCGATGGAGCAGGGAGCGCTGCGACATTCGTGGACAAAGACGTGACGGTCGAAGGGACCGGGAGCGCAACGGCGATCGGCGCAGGGCGGAGCGCTGGCAGCTCCTGTGCACCATGCGCCGCTGATATCTGCGATGGATCGCGCCATGTGATCCTGATCTGCTTGTCCTTTGTCGCCTCGACTTTCGAGGAGAACGCGCGGATCAGCGCTCGCTGGACGTCTACCTGCAAGATGCTCCACTCATCGGCTATCTGCTGGACATAGGCGTGCGCGTGCTTTCGAGTCTCGATGGTGTCGTTGCCCACCGTTTCTTTGAACTCGGCTTCCTTCGCCTCGATTGCTGCAAGCGAGTCATCGAGGCGATTCAGTTCTACCTTCACGTCCTCGACCGTGAAGAGCCCCTTTGCAACAAATTCCACCACGCGCTGTCGCGCGATCTTGATCTCCCGGCGCTGGGCGGCGAAATCTGGCTTCTCGATCTGGCGTGGCGGCCTAGTAAGGGAGGTGAGTAGCGAGCGAGCAAACGCCAGGAATTGCTCTCCCGCAGCGGCGTCCGCGTCCGGCTGACGGAGCCATGCGGAAGACTTGCACCGCACGCCCTTCTCTTTCTGCTCCACATGGCCGCGGCAGACGTAGTAGCCTACCTTGTGTCGGCTGCTGCGGGGTACCGGAATCGCAGCAACGCTGCCGCCGCATTCCGCGCAGCGGCAGATGCCGCGAAGCAAGTGGTTGACCGTCGCAGACTCGGCTTGTGGCTTCCTTCCCCGGCGTCGATCTCTCAGTGCGAGCTGGACGTTGTTGAACGTCTCATCGTCGACGATCGCCTCATGCGCGGGCACCCATTCGGCCGGAAGCTGCACGGCGCCGCGTGTCGCCTTCGGCCGCACGGCGGTCTTTGCAATGCGGCCCGTGTAAACGCGGTTACGCAGCGCGATGAGCACCCAGGCGCGTCCGAATGCTTTGACGTTGCCGTACTCCTGGCGAAGACGCTTTGCAATCTCAAACACGCTACAGCCTTCGAGCGCGAGCGCGAACATGCGACGCACCACCACGGCGTGCTCCGGAACCACGCGGAGCGGCAGCGGCATCTTCGTTCCTTTGGGCTTCGGCTGGCGTTCGTAGCCGAATGGCGGCCGTCCCTCGACGAAGTAGCCTTGGACGCGCAGGTGCTTGCGCCCCCCTTCGGTCCGCTCCTTGATCCGACGGCGCTCCTGTTCCGCGCCGACCGCCCAGTTGGCCAGCGTGTCCTCTGCCATCGGCGAACGCGAATCGAAGCCCTTGTCGATGGCGACGAACACGGCGCCCTTGCGCATGATCTGCCGGACGTTCTTCACGATGAAGACCACGTCGCGGCCGAAGCGGTCGATGTCCGTCACGATCACCATGTCGCCGCGGCGGACGTCGGCCAGGAGCGCGGCGACCTTCTTCCTGTTCGCTTCGTTCTCCTCGCCGCCGCTCTCGACTTCCGGAAACAAGATCGGCTCCGGCAGCGAGTGGAGCCGGCAGTAGTTGCCGATCTTCTCGGCCTGGGCGTCCAGGGAGACGCCCGCGATTTCCTGCTCCCTCGTTGACACGCGCGGGTAGCCGAGGGTCCGACGGATCGCGGTGTTGGGGGTTGCGTCTTTCATTTGTTGCACCTGTCCAAAAGGATGATCCTACTCCGGCCGACCAAGCTGAGCAAATCGCCGGTTTCAGCCGGAATTTCTGCCTCTCCTGCGTCTAACAAAAGCTCCTCAGCTCTGGGCCGGGGGCGTCGCGTCGCTCGTCGGCGGTGAGGCGCGCCGGAGCTCGGTCCTGGCAGCCCTCGACGCCCTGGTGGAGCGTGAGCTCCTGGTGCGGCGCCCCGACAGCCGCTTCCCGGGCGAGGAGGAGCTCGCCTTTCGGCACGCGCTCCTACGGGAGGGCGCGTATGCGATGCTGACCGAGGAAGACCGGACACTCGGGCACCGGCTCGCGGGCGAATGGCTGGAGGCGCGGGGCGAGCCAGCGGCGCGGGTGCTGGCCGAGCACTTCGACAAGGGAGGCGACGGTCCAAGCGCAGGGCGGTATTACCTGCTCTCGTCGCGCCATGCGAGCTGGGGCGGCGACGGCCCAGGCGCGATCTCGCTCGCGCGCCGAGGGCTCGCGCTGCCGATACCTGACGATCTGCGCATGAGGCTGCTGGGCGCGGTGTGCGAGACGGCCGCGTGGTATGCGGAGATGGCGTTCTCCGTGCGGAGCGAGGCCGCGGAGCTCTTGCAGAGCGCCCCGCGCGGGAGCACGCCCTGGGCCCAGGCGGCGCTGCTGCACTTCAGCGTCGCGATGAAGACGGGCCAGGTCAAGGCGCTCCTCGCCCTCGTGGAGGAGCTGAAACAAGCGGATATCGGGTCGGACGGCGCGGACCCGCTGACGATCGCGCTCACCTGGAGCTCCTACACCATGGATCTCCTGGGCCGGACGCGGGACGCAGACGCGCTCCTCTCACGGCTCGAGGGCCTCGCACGGGCGTACGGAGACGAGAGCCCCTTCGTGACCATTGCATATCATGTCCTCCTGTCGATGCGGGCGGGCGTGAATGACGATCCCTTCGGCGCGCTCGAGCACGCAAGGAGGGGCAAAGCGCTCGCCCGGCAGAGCGGCCAGCGGCGTTATGAGGCCATCGCGGGCCTCTTCGAGGCCATGAATGCCTGGTATCTCGGCGCGGCCGAGGACGCTGAGCGGATGCTCGGCGCGCTGCCGATGGCCGACGGAGAGCTCGGTCTTGGCTCGACATACCGGTCCTTTGTGATGGCCTGGCTGCTGGCGGATCGCGGGGCGCTGGCCGAGGCGCGGTCCTACGCGGTGCAGCTCCTCCCGACGGGCGGTGACCGTGGCCTGCCGCTCAAGGAGGCTCGGGGTCGCTGGCTGCTCGCGGAGGTGCTGCGCCGCGCGGGCGACCTCGATGCCGCGAACCACGAAGTGCAGGCGGCGATCGCGACGTTCGAGCAGATCTGTCCGCTGGACGTTCCCGGTGCCCTGGCCACGCTGTCGGCGCTGCGGCTCGCGGAGGGCCGGACGGACGAGGCCGTCGCCGCGGCGGCGGAAGGGTTGAGCCGCTACGCCTCCATGCGAATGTGCAGTCACTTCTTCCGCGGATCGTATCTGCGCCTCGTGCACGTCGAGAGCCTCGAGGCCTCCGGGCGCCACGCCGAAGCGCGCGCCGCGCTCGCGGAGGCGCGCAGCAGGCTTCACGCGATCGCCGCCCAGATCAGCGAGCCCGCCTACCGATCGAGCTTCCTCGAGGGTGTGCCCGAGAATCGGCGCACGCTCGCGCTGGCCAGCGAATGGCTCGCAGATGGCTCCTGAGTCGGCGCGCGCTGAATCGTCGAGCTGTACTCTCTGTCGCTTCGAGGACCTTCGTCCTCGCAGAATCGCGCGATCGCGGTCCCGGGGATGCGCTACGAAGGCGCGCCGGCACGCAGGCGCGCGCGGGGCTGAGAGGACGGACCATGGTCGAGGAGACGGTATTCCAGGGCGGGGTCAACACCGTGCGCCGGCGCGGGGACCGGGTCCACCGGCCCGCGACGGCGGCGGCGCCGGCCATCCACCGGCTGCTGCGGCACCTGCGCGCGGCGGGCTTCGACGCGGCGCCGGAGCCGTTCGGCTACGACGACGAGGGGAACGAGGTGCTGTCGTACCTCGAGGGCGACGTGCACAACGCGCTCCCGGCCGAGCTGCGCACGCCCGAGCTCCTCACGTCCGCCGCCGCCTTGCTGCGCCGGCTCCACGACGCGAGCGCGACCTTCGCGCCGGGGCCGGACGACCGGTGGCAGCTGCCGGCCCGCTCGCCGGCCGAGGTGGTCTGTCACGGCGATCTCGCGCCCTACAACTGCGTCGTCCGCGCCGGCCGCGTGGTCGGCTTCATCGATTTCGACAACGCCCACCCGGGGCCGCGCGCGTGGGATCTGGCCTACGCCGTCTACCGGTTCGCGCCGCTGCACGCGCCGACCAACCCGGACAGCGCCGGCAGCCCGGAGGAGCAGGCGCGGCGGGCCGCCGCGTTTTGCCGCGCTTACGGCGTCGCGGCCGGGGCGGAGCTGCTCGACACGGTGGTCGACCGGCTGGCGGCCCTCCTCGCCACCATGCGAAAGCGGGCCGAGGCCGGCGAAGCCGCGTCCCAGGCGCACATCGCAGCCGGCCACCCCGCGCTGTACGAAGAGGACATCCGCTACCTGCGAGCGCAGCGCGAGCGGCTGCTGCGGGGCTTCGCCGCGCCCCACGGCGACCCGGGGTGATCGCGGAGCCGCAGGCCACCCGCGGTGCGCGCGGCCTGCGCGGCGCACCGGCACCGCCGCTCGGCCGAAGGGCGGGCGCTATGGTGGCCCCGCTGCCCCTCGTGTACCCTCGCGCCCGCAACCGGGGGCGCATGGAGCAGCCAGAGCCGAGATCCAGGGTGCTCGTCGTCGATGACAACGAGCAGAACCGCGCCCTGGCCCAGGCCACGCTCGAGGACGAGGGACACGAGGTCGTGCTCGCCGTCACGGGCGAGGAGGGGATCCAGCAGTTCGAGCGCCACAGGCCGGATTGCGTGCTGCTCGACGTGCGGATGCCGGGCATGGACGGCTTCGCCGTGTGCGCCCGGATCCGCGCCCTCCCCGGGGGCGAGAGCACGCCGATCGTGTTCCTGACGGCGCTGCGCGACGTCGACACGTTCGACAGCGCCCTGCGCGCCGGCGGCGACGACTTCCTGACGAAGCCCGTCCGCCCGTCGGAGCTCCTCGCGCGCGTGCAGGCCGCGCTGCGGCTGCGCCGGCTCGGCGCGGAGCTGCGCGAGCACGTCGAGCTCGTCCGCCAGCAGCGGGACGCGCTCATGCGCCTCCAGCTCCAGAAAGAGCAGCTCACGGCCTTCGTCGTCCACGACCTGAAGAACCCCGTGAGCAGCATGGACCTGCACGCGCAGTTCCTGCTCCGGGACCGCGCGCTCCCGGAGCCGGCGCGCGACTCCGCGCGGCAGATCCGCGATCAGGCGCGCTCCCTGCTGCGGCTCATCTACGACCTGCTCGACATCAGCAAGAGCGAGGAAGGGCGGCTCGCCCCGGAGCGCGCGCGCGTCGACCTCCGCGCGCTCGTCCACGAGGCGTTCGCCGCGCTCGACCTGCGCGCGAGCGCCGGGTCGATCGCGCTGCGCGAGGCCATCGAGGCGCCCGCCGTCCAGGCCGACCCGGACCTGCTCCGCCGCACGCTCGAGAACCTCCTCGAGAACGCCATCCACCACGCCCCGGCCGGCACCGCGGTGACCGTGAGCGCCGCGAAGGACGGCGCCGCGGTGGAGATCCGCGTGGCGGACGCGGGGCCGGGCGTCCCCGCCGAGATGCGCGCGCGGGTGTTCGATCGCTTCGTCCAGCTCGGCGGCGGCGACGAGGCCGTCCACCGCTCCGGCCGCGGCCTCGGGCTCGCCTTCTGCAAGATGGCCGTCGAGGCGCACGGCGGGACCATCCGGATCGAGGACAACGCGCCCGGCGCCGTCTTCTGCGTGAGGCTCCCCGATGACCCGTGAACTCTCCTCCAGCGAACGCCCGTCTCCGCCCGACCAGGCGCACGGCGGGCCCGGCGCCCCAGCGCTCGACGACGGCACGTTCCGCCTGCTCATCGACGCGGCGCCCGACGCCATGGTGGTCGTCGACGAGCATGGGCGGATCGTGTTCGTCAACGTCCAGACCGAGCGGATGTTCGGCCATGCGCGCGGCGAGCTCGTCGGGCAGCCCATCGAGCTCCTCCTCCCGGAGCGATTCCGGGGGGCGCACGTGGGGAACCGCGCGGCGTTCACCGCCGCGCCCAGGGCCCGCCCGATGGGGTCGGGGCTGGAGCTGTTCGGGCTCCGGAGGGACGGCAGCGAGTTCCCGGTCGAGATCAGCCTCAGCCCGCTGACGACCGAGCGGGGCACGCTCGTCTCGAGCGCCATCCGCGACATCAGCGACCGCAAGCGGGTCGACCTCGCGATGCGGCGGCTGGCCGCGATCGTCGACTCGTCCGAGGACGCCATCATCGGCGAGGCGCTCGACGGGCGCGTCGTCAGCTGGAACCGGGGCGCGCAGGCGATCTTCGGCTACACCGCCGAGGAGATGATCGACCGGCCCCTCACCGTGCTCGCCCCGCCGGGGCGGGAGGGCGAGGTGCTGCGGACGCTCGAGCGGCTCAAGCGGGGCGAGCACATCGAGCACTTCGAGACGGTGCGCCGGCGCAAGGACGGCAGGGACATCGACGTCGCGATCACCGCCTCTCCGATCCACGACGCCCAGGGCAAGCTCGTCGGCACCTCGAAGGTGGCCCGCGACATCAGCGAGCGGAGGCGCCTGGAGGCCGAGGCGAAGCGCACGAGCGACCTCCTCAGGAGCGCGGTGGAGAGCTTCCAGGGCGCGTTCGCCGTGTTCGACGCGCAGGATCGGCTCGCGCTCTGCAACAGCGCGTACCGGCACTGGCTCGGCGCGCGGGTGAGCGGCCCGATCGTCGGCCGGAGCTACGCCGAGCTCATCGACGAGGGCATCGCCGCGGGGCTGTTCGCCCTCGGCGGCGAGCCGCCGGCCGCCTTCCGCGCGCGGCTCCTCGCCTACCACGCCGAGCCGAGCGGCACGCTGGATCTCTGCACGAGCGACGGGCGCAGCCTGCGCGCGACCGAGCGGCGGACGGCCGAGGGCGGGACCGTGTGCACCCTCTGGGACATGACCGGCGACGTGCAGCGCGCGGAGGAGCTCCGCAAGGCGCGGGCCCTGGCCGAGGCGGCCAGCTCCGCGAAGAGCGAGTTCCTCGCCTCGATGAGCCACGAGCTCCGCACGCCGCTCAACGCGGTCCTCGGCTTCGCGCAGCTCCTCCACCGCGACCGGAAGACGCCGCTCACCGACCGCCAGAAGGAGCGGATCGAGCATGTCCTGAAGGGCGGCGAGCACCTGCTCAAGCTGATCGACGACATCCTGGACCTCTCGCGCATCGAGGCCGGCCGCGTGACGGTGTCGATCGAGCCGGTGAACGTCCCCGAGGTGCTGGACGAGGTGAAGACGACGCTCGACCCGATGGCCCAGCGCGCCGGCATCGAGATCGCCCTCGCGCCCTTGCCCGCGGAGCTCCCGAAGATCACCGCGGATCGCACCCGCTTCGCGCAGATCCTCATGAACTACGGCTCGAACGCGATCAAGTACGGCCGGCGGGGGGGCCGCGCCACGATCGCGGTGTCGAGGCCGGAGGACGGCGTCGTGCGGGTCTGCGTGGCGGACAACGGCATCGGCATCCCTCGCGAGCAGCACGCGAAGATCTTCCAGCCCTTCCAGCGCGCCGGCCAGGAGACGGGGCCGATCGAGGGGACCGGGATCGGCCTCGCCATCACGAAGCGGCTCGCGGAGCTCATGGGCGGCGGCGTCGGCTTCAGCAGCGTGCCGGGCGAAGGCTCGGAGTTCTGGATCGAGCTCCCGGCGCACGAGGAAGCGCCGGAGAGCGCCGCCCCGGGGCAGGCGGACGCGCGCCTGGAGGCGTCTCCGCTCGCCGGGCCCGGCGGCGTCCGCCATTCGGTCCTCTACGTCGAGGACAACCCGTCGAACATCGCGTTCATGGAGGAGCTGATCTCCGAGTTCGAGCGCGTCCGCCTGATCACCGCGCCGAACGCCGAGATCGGCATCGAGCTCGCGCGGTCGCGGCGGCCCGAGGTCGTCATCATGGACATCAACCTCCCCGGGATGAGCGGCTACGAGGCCGCGCGCAAGCTCGAGGAGTGGCCGGAGACGCGCGACATCCCCGTGATCGCGCTCAGCGCGGCGGCGATGCCCCGGGACACCCGCCGCGCCGAGCAGGCCGGGTTCTACCGCTACCTGACCAAGCCGGTGCGGGTCGACGAGCTCACGGCCGTCCTCGAGGAGCTCCTCGTCCCCGGGGCGCGCTGACGGTGGCCGGATTCGAACATGAAGGCGGGAAGGCGGCGAGAACAGATCACTGTTCTTCCTGTCTTCCCGCCTTCATGTGAATCACTCCGGGGCCAACTGGGCCACCCCCCGGCGGCCGGCGCCTATTTCAGGAACGCATCCCGGAGGTGCTTGTTCACATACGCCGGCTTCTCCCGCATCAAGAAGTGCCCGCCATCCTGCACGTAATGGATCGTGTAGCGGCTGTACCAGGGCGTGACGAGGTCGGTCCAGGCGGAGGGGACCACGGGATCCCCCATGCCTTGCAGGAACGTCACGCGGCAGTCGGAGATGGTCCGGTCGAGCGGGGTCCAGGGCTGGCTCGTGATGGACAGGTTGGCGCGGTAGAAGTTGAAGCCGCCGTGGATGTTGCCGGGCTTCATGAAGTTGTCGACGTAGATCTCCAGCTCTTCCCCCTGGAAGAGACCCTTGTTGTGCGACCAGTGGTTCAGGAAGTGACGGAAGTAGGTGCGGCACGCGTCGCGGCTCGAGCCGACCAGCTCGACGGCCATGTCCAGCTGGTGGAACTGCGAGTACCATGACTCGGGGAAGTGGCCGGGGCTCAGGTATCGCCCCTCGAACCCCGGCGTGATGGGGTTGATGATCGCGGCCTGGATCACCTTGTCGCGGTGCTTGCGCACGAATTTGTGCAGGACGAGCGCGGAGTAGTCGTGGCCCGCGAGGAGGGCCTGCTCGATGCCGAGGTGGTCGAGCAGCTGGGCGATGTCCTCCACGACGCGATCGAGGTGGAAGAGATCGATGCGCGAGAGATCCGGCTTCTCGGAGTCGCCGTAACCCCGCAGGTCGGGCACGATGACATCGAAGCTCTCGGCCAGGGGGCCGATGTTCTTGTGCCACTCCCACCAGAAGCCCGGCCAGCCGTGGAGCAGGATGAGCGGCCTCCCGCGCCCCTCGCGCACATAGTGCAGGCGGATATCCGCGAGCTGGGCGTGGTGATGGGTGAAGTGTTCGGGGCGTCGCAACGTCATGATCCGCTCCTTTCGGGACAGGCGCGCTGGGGTCGCGCCGCGGCGTGGCAGGCGGCGGCCAGGAGACGCGAACGCGTTTCCGGGTGTCAAGGCCGCCCCGCCCGGCGCCAGCGCAGGGTCGGCTCATCGCCCCGTCCAGACGGCGAGGAGCGCGTACGCGATCGCCACGGCCTGGATGACCGTGAAGCTCAAGAGGCCGGCCGGCAGGAAGTCGAAGAAGCCGAACCGGATGGGCTTGCCGTCGAGGTCGCGCAGGTCGGCCCGCTCCGTGAGCGCCTGCGCGAGCGGGCCCGACGTCGCGGCGGTCAGGAAGAGCGAGCTGCCCGCGCAGACCGACAGGGCGAGGCCGACATAGACGGCGGGCCCGGGCAGCCGCTCGGCGAGCGACTCGGCCACGTCGAGCAGCGCCGCCATGCTGGGGCCCGCCGAGAACAGCCCGGTCAACACGCCGGCGAGGACGAGGAACGCGACGAGCTGGAGCGACGGCGCGACCGGCAGCCGCTCCAGCGAGCGCGAGACCTCCTCGAACAGGCCGGTGCGCCGCACCGCCGCCACCATCACGAAGAGCGAGAGGAGGAAGAGCACCGCCTCGATGTCGAGCCCCGCCCTCGCGAGCCGCTCGCCGAGCCTGCGCGCCATGAGCAGCGCCGCGCCGGTGCCGAGCCAGCACACGAGCTCCGGGCCGACGCCGAGCTCCGCGGGCAGGAACAGCCACGCGACCACCATCGCGGAGAGCGACGCCGCCGCCGGCACGAGGAGGCGCCGATCGACGCGCACCCGCCGGTGCAGCGCCTCCATCGCCGCGCGCGTGAGCCGCGCCGAGACCGGATCGCGCGGCACGCCAGCGGCCGGGCGCACCACGGCGCCCACGACGAGGAGCAGGAGGGCGAGCGCGAAGAGCGTCGCCGGGGCGGCGCGCGAGAGGTAGGCCCCGAACGTCATGCTGCCCCGGCCGAGCAGCAGGATGGCCGGGAAGTCGCCGATCGGCGTGGCGGCCCCGCCGAGGTTGCAGGCGACGAGCAGGAGGCCGAGCAGCCAGGAGACGTACCGCTGCCGCGTGCCCATGAGCTTGAGCAGCACGTGCAGCACGGGCAGGACGAGCACGAGCGCCGTGAGGTTGTTGACGACGCCGCTCACGAGGTACATCGCGATCGAGAACACCAAGATGACGCGGAAGGGCTCGGCGCCGCTCAGCCGCGTCGCCGCGACGGCGAGGCGGTCGAAGAGCCGCGAGGCGGCGAGCAGCTGGGACAGGAGCCCCAGCGTCACGAGGATGACGAGCACGTCCCACGGCACCTCGGCGAGGAGGCGCTGCGTCGTCGCGACCCCCAGCAGCGTCGACGCGAGGGAGGCGAGGGCCGCGCCGCCCGTCACGATGAGCACGCGGCGCGACGGCAGGAGCGCCTGGAGCAAGAGCGCGCCGAGCAGGACGACGAGGAGCGCGGCCTGGGGCGCCGTCACGTCGCCTCGCGCGCGGGCGTGGGCGCGCGCGGGCGAGGCGACGCGACGGCCGCGGCGGCCCCGTGCCCGGGCGGCGCCGGCCGCACGAGGCACGAGAAATCGGCCGGGCTCGTCTCCACCATCCAGCGCGGGTACACCGTCATGGGCCGCCCGAGGATGTCCCAGCCGATCAGCGAGCGGAACTGGGTCCGCACGTCGGGGCCCGAGACGCGCAGCCACGAGGGGCTCACGTGCGCCGCGTGCCCGTCGGTGCCGTAGACGAAGGTGAGCAGCGCGCTCCTCCGCCCGGCCCAACGGTGGAGCTCGGACAGCTCCACCGGCGTCATGAGCCCGTCGTAGTTCGCGAGCACCCGCCGGAAGTCGGGGTCGAGCCCGCCCCCGTCGGTGACGAGGCCCGCGTCGACGCCGGAGAGCCGCGGCACGAGCGCGTCGAGGCAGTCGGCCTCGAGCCCCACGACGAGCAGCCGGGTCACGCCGCGGAGCGCGTCGAGGACGCCCGCGGGGTCGAGCGGCGCCTCGGCGCCGCCGGAGAGCCACTGCTCGGCGATGAAGTCGAGGACGGGGAACTCGCGCCCGAGCTGGTCGCGGGCCTCGCCGACGAGCGGTGCGCCGCCGGCCGCCATCAGCTCGCGCAGGAACAGCCGCGCCGCCGAGCGCATGCCCAGCTCGGCGGCCACCATCCGGAACGCCTGCCCGAGCGCCGGCGGCAGCGCCATCAGGCCGGCTCCACCCCGGCCCCGACGCGGGCGCGCCCAGCGCGCGCGAAGAGGGCGTCGAGCAGGCAGATCATGGCGGCGTTGGCGAGCGCGTGGTGCGGCGGGCCGTCGGTGAGGCAGTCGACGAGCGCGGCGAGCTCCGGCGAGCCCTTCGGGGCGAGGCGCGCCAGCGGCGCGAGCGGGATGGCCAGCGGGTAGTCGTGCTCGCTGCCGCGCGCGAGGTGCGGCGGCAGGCGGATCGGGACGGGCAGCGCCTCGCCGCGCGGCGCGCCGCCCTCGTCCGGGCCGAGCTCCTCGAGCAGGAGGCCGAGCAGGCAGAGCAGCGTGTAGCTCGCGCCGCGGTGATGGATGGGGCCCTCTCCCACGATGCACCGGACCACGAAGTCGCGCTCCTCCGCGTCGGGCATCCAGGGGGCGAGGAGCGCGTCGAGCCTGCCGGGGCGGATGAGCGCGGACACCGCGGACGAGGGCAACGGAGCGTGGCGCGGGCCATGGTCGCGAGGCGGTCGGGGCGGAGGCATGGGGCATCTCAGCGTAGCTGCTCGGAACGGCCCGGATCCAGGCTTGATCGAGCGCGCCACGCGCGCGAGGCGGCGCGGGCTCGACCACCGTGGCTCGCGACGGCGCCGCGAGATCGCCGTCCGGCGCGCTGCGAGGTGGATCCGGCCGCTACGCGCCGCTCGTCGGAGGCTCTCTTCACGCGGCAGGATCGCGCGGGGTCATGCGTACATCGGTGGTGTACACAACGCGTCTTCCGGGCGCGCGCCACCCCGGCATCCAGAGATCGGGACGGCGTACGGAGGCCGTCAGTCGACGAACGATCCCGCGTACAACCGGCGCGACGAACGGCGTCGCCAAGGTCGCGGCCGAGCGGCCCGGGGCCGACATCGCCGACCGCTCAACACCGTGGCAGGGCCGACCTACATCGCGCCTTGAGCTCCTCCACGCGCCGTACACACCGCGGCTTTGTCCCACGCAGAGCCCGCTCGTCGGCCGATATCCGATCTGCGGCGAGGCCGATTTCACTCGACGAAACCGCGGGAGTTCAGCGTAGCGTGGCAGTATGACCCTGCGACGCGATCATGTCCTCTCCTGCACGACGCTCCTGCTCATCGCATGTGGACTGGCCGGGTGCGGCAAGGCCTCCACGCGACCCGCGGCCGCCCCCGACGCCGCGGCCGCGCCGGACGCCGAGCCCGCGACGCTGACGCTCCGGCGCTCGGCGGACGACATCATCCTCGCGGCGAAGCTGCCGCCCGAGACCGCGCCGCGCGCGTCGCTCGAGATCCACCGCCTCGACGCCTACGCGGTGTGCAACGCGGCGCAGGCGCGCCTCTCCGCCAGCGTGGACGTGGACGTGGACGCGAGCGCCAGCGCCGGGCCGAGCGCGCTCACGGTGTCGAGCCTCGTCATCGGCGGCCTGGGGCTCGCGGGCGGGATCACCACCACGGTGCTGGCCGCGGGGCTCGAGGCGCCGAAGGTCCCGGCGGGCACGCCGTCGCTCCCGGACGCCGAGCCCCCGGACGTCGAGGGCAAGACCGGCGTCATCGTGGCGGGCGTCCTCACCGGCGTCGTCGTCGTGGGCGCGGTGGTCGGCACGCTGCTGCTCGTCGGAGGCGACGACGACGACGACGACGGGCGCAAGGGCAAGCTCGACCTCGGCGCCGGCGGCCCGCGCCTGCGCGGGCTCCGCGACGCGATCCGCGATTTCGAGGTCTCGTGCCCGGACGAGCCCGCGGAGGACGCCCTCACGGCGTGCATCGACAAGGCGCGCGCCCTCCGGAGGACCTGCGCAGCGCGGTGATCCGCGGAGAGCGCGCCGCCGTCACCGGCTCCGGCGGAGCGGACGCCGCCCCGCGCGCGGGCGCGGCGGGGCTTCGGGCGCGGGGCTCGGCGGCGCGGGGCTCGGCGGCGCATCGCCCGGCGCCGCCGCGAGGCCCTCGAGGATGAGCCGCGCGCCGTAGCGGAACCGCGCGTCGAGATCGGCGTCGGCCATGTGCGGGAACGCCGCCGCGAGGTGCGGATACGCCCCGCGCGCCATCGCCTCCCGGAGGTGCGCCGGGTCGGCCTTGCCGCCGCCCACCCCGCCGGCCGGGGTCATGGCCTGCTCTTCGAGCGTGAAGCCGATCGTGTAATAGACAAGCGTCCACGCCCCCCACGCCGCGGCGCGCGGCGACAGCCCGGCGTCGCCCAGCGCGCCGAGCAGCATGTCCGAGAACCGCAGCGTGTTCTCCTGCGTGACGTAGGTCCCCGCGAACACCCGCGCCCCGTCCCGGTGCGCGAGGAGCGCCTCACGGAGCCGCCCGGCCATCTCGGCCGCCCGGTCGCGCCACGTCGCCCCCTCCGGCGCGCGGGCAACGCAGCCCTCCAGCATCGCTTCCGCCATCGCGTCGAGCAGTTCCTGCTTGTTCTTGACGTGCCAGTACAACGTCGCCGCCTGCACGTTCAGCTCCTGGCCGAGCCGGCGCATCGTCAGCGCGTCGAGCCCGACCTCGCCGAGCAGCCGCAGCGCCGTCGAAACCACCTGCTCGCGTGTCAGCCCCATGCCCGCGCCTCGCTCTCCCCTTCCCCGGCTTCCCCGGATCCTCGCGCCCGGAAATCGGGCCAGCGCCTTGACTCTAACACCGTTCGAGTCACTCTAACAACGTTCAAGTCGTTGTTGGACGTGGAGGCTTCGATGGCGATGGATGCCGAGGTGGTCGTCGTGGGGGGAGGTCCGGTCGGCCTGATGCTGGCTTGCGAGCTCGCGCTCGCGCGGGTGCGGGTGCGGGTGCTGGAGCAGCGGCCCGCGCGGATGCAGGAGTCGCGCGCGCTCACGCTGCACCCGAGGACGCTGGAGATCCTCGACCAGCGCGGGCTCGTGGATCGCTTCCTGCGCCGCGGCGCCCCGGTGCCGGCGGCGCACTTCGCGGTGCTCGAGCCGCGGCTCGATCTCTCGCGCCTCGATACGCGGCACCCGTACACGCTGTTCCTGCCGCAGGTCCAGACGGAGGAGCTCCTGGAGGAGCGGGCCCGCGAGCTCGGGGTCGAGGTCCTGCGCGGCCACGCGGTGGTCGAGGTCTCGCAGGACGAGGGGGGCGTCTCGCTGCAGGTCGAGGGCCCCGAGGGGCGCTACGGCGCGCGCGCCGGCTACGTCGCGGGCTGCGACGGGGCCGGGAGCGTGGTGCGACGCTCGCTCGGCATCCGCTTCCCGGGCAGCGACGCGACGCGGACGGCCTTCCTCGGCGACGTCGAGCTCGCGGAGCGCCCCGCCCGGCCCGTCTCCCTCGCGGGCCCGGCCGGCGCCGTGCTCCTGGTGCCGCTCGGCGACGGGCTCCACCGCTTCGTCGTGCACGATCCGCTGCGGGCCCACGCCGACCGGTCCGAGCCGGTGACGCTGGACGAGCTGCGGGGCTCGGTGCGGCGGATCCTCGGGACGGACTTCGGCATGCGCGGCGCGCGCTGGCTGTCCCGGTTCGGCAACGCGACGCGGCTGGCCGAGCGGTACCGCCTCGGGCGCGCGCTCCTCGCGGGCGACGCCGCGCATATCCATTTCCCGATGGGCGGCCAGGGGCTCAACGTCGGTCTGCAGGACGCGATGAACCTCGGCTGGAAGCTCGCCGCCGCGGTCAAGGGCTGGGCGCCGCCCCACCTGCTCGACAGCTACCATGACGAGCGCCACCCCGTCGGCCGGGCGCTGTCGCGCAACACGGAGGCGCAAACGCAGCTCATGGATCTGTCGGATCCCGGCCTGGCCCTCCGCGAGCTCATGAGCGACCTGCTCGCGATCGACGCCGTGAACCGGCGCCTCGCCGGGCAGATCAGCGCGCTCGACGTCGCGTATCCCCCCGCCGAGGGCGCGCCGGCGCACGCCTCGGTCGGCGGGCGGGCGCCCGACCGCGCCCTCAAGGCCGCGCGCGGCCCGGCGCGCCTCCACGCGCTGCTCCACGCGGGCCGGTTCGTGCTGCTCGACCTCGCCGGCGACGCCGATCTCCGGGCGGCGGGCGGGGCCTACCGCGATCGCGTCGACGTCGTCCAGGCGACGCTCGTCGACCCGCCGGCCGAGCTCGCAGCTGTGGATGCCCTCCTGGTCAGGCCGGACGGGCATATCGCCTGGGCGAGCGACGGGTCGGGGCGCACGGCGCGCCTCGAAGACCTCAGGAGCGCGCTCGCGTACTGGTGCGGGCACGAGACGCGGGAGGAGACGAGCGCGAGCAGCATCGCCCCTGTAATCATCGGGCGGACGACATGAGCCTCAGTGATACGTCCCGGTCGCCCACAAGGCTTTCCCTTCGAGCGAATAGATAACAACGTTTCCGTCATCTTGAACGACGAGATGAGCGCCAGGGTGCCCGTGCGTCCCGGTCGCCCAGATCGCGCGGCCGCTGTGCGCATACAAGACCAGGTTGCCGTCTGCTTGCATGAAGCAGCCGGTTATCGCTTTACCATCCGTATTCGAGGCCCAGAGGGCGCGACTGCCGCCCCTGATATAGAGTACGAGGTTCCCGTCCTCTTGACAGACGAGAGTATAGACGCTGTTGTTGGAGGTCAGAAAATCCCCCTTGTTCAGCACCTCGTTGGGACCCAGCCTATCCTTCGCTTCGGCGATCGAGGCGAACGACGTCAGGCCAGCGGTGACGGCGACGACGAAACATACAATCTGTCTCACTTGAGCCCCCCTGCTGCGATCACTCCCAGATCTCACCTTCGACTACATACCACACCTTGAGACGGCCGCTTGTGCGTCCAGCGGCGGCTGGAGCGGCCTGGGCTCAGCGTACGGGTGACGGATACCCGCCGCGAGGAGCCTGGGCGGAGTCATGCGGGGAGACAGGAAGGCACGGAGATCGACCGGAGCCAGGAGGCCGGGGGCGCCGATCCCGCCCGGGCCGAGGCCGGCGTGCTGGCGCGCTCCGACCCGCGAGGCGAGCGCTGATGCGCCCCTCGGCTCCGCGTCGAATCTCCCTCCGCTCCGGCGCAAACTCGAATACACTCCACGACCCGAGATCCCCCGCAGGGCGGACGAGCGATAGCCCACGGCTCCAGCGCTCGATCCGCGTTGCCGCGCGCGGCCGAGCCGCACGGCCTCGAGGAACGACATGAAGCGCATCCATCTGTTCGAGCTCGAAGACTTCAGCTGGTTTCCCGGGTGGATGCGGGCCTGCATGACGCGCCTGATCGTGACCGTACACCGGGCGCTCGGATCGAGCGACGAGCTGGCGGAGCTGGTCGCCCGGGCGCTCCGTGAGTCGCGCTCCACGAGCATCGTCGACCTCTGCTCCGGGAGCGGGGGCCCGATGCTCGACGTCCTGGAGCGCCTGAACCAGAAGCCGGGGTTCGAGGGCGTCACGCTGACGCTCACCGATCTCTACCCCAACGCGGAGGCGGCGGCGCGCATCAACGCCCGGGAAGGGAGCAACGTGTCGTACCGGACGACCCCGCTCGACGCCACCGAGGTGGGCCGCGAGACGGCGGGGCTCAGGACCATGATCAGCAGCTTCCACCACATGAGACCGGAGAGCGCGAGAAAGATCCTGGAGACGGCCCAGAGGAGCAGACAGCCCATCTGCATCTTCGAGATCAGCGACAACAGCTATCCGGCGTTTCTCTGGTGGACCGCCCTGCCGGCCAACTTCCTGATGTGCCTCCTCATGACGCCGCTGGCGAGGCCCGTGACCGCGCGGCAGCTCGTCTTCACGTACCTCTTCCCGATCATCCCGCTGTGCTTCGCCTGGGACGGGGCGGTCTCGAACGCGAGGACCTACACGCTCGAGGACCTGGACGAGCTCTTGCGAGGGCTCGGGGACGAAGGGTACCGATGGGAAAAGGGGGTGATCGGCGGCAGGATGAAGAAGATCTACCTGCTCGGCATTCCCACCCAGGTCGCCGGCGACTGAGCCGCTCCGACGCGGACGAACCGGTATGTACCGGTCGTACGCCTAGCGGCGCTCGCTGGCGGGCGGCCAGCGGCGCCGCTTCCCTGTCGTGGAGGTCTGCGGCCGGGTTAAGGTCAGGCCCTGGTTCGCGTTCCGGATTGCCCCCTACTATCGACGTGCGGTCATCGATGTAACGTCGGATGCGCAACCGCGATTCGCCTGTCCGGTTGCGGAGGGGAGCACGATGACCGAAGCGAATGGATCGCTTGGTTCGCTGGACGATTTCATCGCCCACTCTACGGAGATGCTGTTCGTCGCGAGGGGCGACGGCGCGCTGTTGCGATGGAGCGAAGCGCTGGGCCAGGCCGTCGGACCTGCGCTCGCACAAGGGACCACGTTGACAGAGCTCTTCCACCCGGAGGACCGCCGCACGCTCACGACGAGCTGGGAGCAGGTCCGCGGAGGCGCCGCCCCCGTGGAGCTCCGCGGCCGCGTCCTGAGCGCCGAGCAGCGCTACAAGCCGCTCTCGTGCGTCGTGCGCGGCGCGCGCACGGACGGGCTGGTCTACGGCTCGTTCCGCGACGCGCCCCCCGGCGACGGCGCCCAGGGCGAGCTGGCCCGGCTGAGGGAACGGGACCGGATCCTCGGCGCGCTCATCAACGCTCTTCCCATCGCGGTGTGGGCCATCGACGCCGATGGCACGTACACCTACCACGACGGCAAGGGGCTCGCGGCCGCCGGTCATCGGCCTGGACAGCTCGTTGGACAGAACATCTTCGCGCTTTACGGCGACATGGCGGGCGGCATCGAGCGCGCGCTGGCCGGCGAGGCGGTGCACGGGCTGTCGGAGGTCCACGGCTGCGTGTGGGAGAGCTGGATGGTCCCGCTCTCCGAGGCCGCGGGGCGCGTCCGCTCCGTCGTCGGGTTCTCGCTCGACGTGACGGAGGGCCAGCGCGCGCACGAGGCCCTCCAGACGAAGCTCGACGTGATCGAGGCGCAGCAGCGGGTCATCCGGGAGCTCGCCGCGCCGATCATCGAGGTCTGGGACGGCGTGCTGGCGCTGCCCATGATCGGCGTCGTCGACAGCGCGAGGACGGCCGAGGCGATGGAGAGCCTGCTCGAGGCGATCTCGAATCGCTCGGCGCGCTTCGCGGTCCTGGATCTCACCGGCGTGCAGGTCGTGGACACGAAGGTGGCCGATCACCTGATCAAGCTCGTGAGGGCCATCCAGCTGCTCGGCGCCGAGGGGATCATCTGCGGCATTCGCCCGAACGTGGCGCAAACGATGGTGGCGCTGGGGCTCGACCTCAGCGCCATCGTGACCAAGGCCAACCTGCGGGCCGGCCTCACGCACTGCATGCAGCGGCTGAGCCGGCGCCCGGCGTCGCCGCGATCGAGCCCGTGACCGGCGCGCCGCCCCGCGGCGCCGCGCAGGAAGCGACACCAGCCCTGGCGCCGCGCGGACGCCCGGCGCCGCGGACGGCCGGGCGCCTGGGCTCAGAACAGCTCGATGTCGTCGAGCTCGAGGGACGCCGCCTGCCCCGCGGGCGTGCGCCAGATCAGGGCCATGACGTTCCACGGGTCGAGCGCCGCCGGCGTGCCCCACCCCCGCTGCAGCAGCTCCGACCAGCGCACTTCCACGGTGATCCAATCGGATCCGGACCAGAGCTCGGTTCCATGATAGTCGAGGCAATTCGAGCAGTATCCGCCCTCGGGCACGGTGAGGATCGAGCTGACCTCGAAGCGGATCGGGTAGGACAGGGAGCGCATCTTGAATCGGATTCCCTGGAAGCTCGCCACGTTGACCGACCACGGGTCGAAGTCGAGCATGACGCCGGCGCCCCACTCGGTGGGGATCGCCGGGGAGTAAACGCCGAGCGCCGTCCCGGTGCCGGGCCCTGCCGACGGGACCAGCTCGACGTACGGGATGGTCGCGTCGAGAATCGCCACCCACGGCCCGGTGAACGGCGGCGAGATGCCGGCGTACGGCGCGCCGCTTATGAAGTCTCCGTCGTCGAAGCTCTCGATGAGGATGGCCGGCGTCGCGCAGAAGGGCAGCCATTGGCAGTCCGGATCGCTGCAATCCGCGAGCCCGTCCCCGTCGTCGTCGTAGCCGTTGCTGCACGCCGCGTCGGTGCTCTCGCCCCACACCGTGCAGACGGGCTGCCCCTGGCACTCCGGATCGCTGCAGTCCGCGTACCCGTCCCCGTCGTCGTCGTAGCCGTTGCTGCACGCCGCGTCGTTGTCCTCGCGCACCGGCTGGCAGTAGGGCTGCCACTGGCACTCCGGATCGCTGCAGTCCGCGTACCCGTCCCCGTCGTCGTCGTAGCCGTTGCTGCACGCCACGTCGGTGTTCTCGGGATAGGGCACGCAGACGGGCAGCCACTGGCAGTCCCAATCGCTGCAGTCCGTGTACCCGTCCCCGTCGTCGTCGTAGCCGTTGCTGCACGCCGCGTCGTTGTCCTCGCGCCATGACGCGCAGAAGGGCTGCCACTGGCAGTCCCAATCGCTGCAGTCCGTGTACCCGTCACCGTCGTCGTCGTAGCCGTTGCTGCACGCCACGTCGGTGTCCTCGCGCAATGGCGCGCAGAAGGGCTGCCACTGGCAGTCCCAATCGTTGCAGTCCGTGTACCCGTCACCGTCGTCGTCGTAGCCGTTGCTGCACGCCACGTCGGTGTCCTCGCTGAGCGCCGGCGTGTCGTCGACCCCGATGGCGATGTCGAGCGTCCCCTGGCCGACGGAGATGACATCGCCGTCCGACCGGAACTGAAACACGACCGTCGCCGCCGCGCCTTCGTAGATATAGACCGGCGTCGGGTTCGGCGACGTCAGCGTCGCCTCGACCTGCTGGTAGCCGCCGCCGGTCCACCGCTCGAGGATCCAGCCGGGCTCGAGGTAGACGTCGTAGTGGCCGACCGGCAGCACCTCCGTGAGCACCGCCGTGTCGCCGTCTCCATGGACGAGCCGGTGCGTCGGACCGTAGAGGTTGAACCACGCCTGGGATAGGCGGTAGGTCGCGCCCGTGGCGCTGGTCCCGACCAGGGCGAGGCTGATCGAGCCAACGTCGGAAACCTGCTCGGCGACGTCCGGCGCCTCCGGTCCGCAGCCGACCGGGATCGTGAGCGCCGAAAGAACCGAGCAGACGAAGAGTTGTCGCAAGTATCTCATGATGACTTCGTATCAGAGACGCTCGCGCACGAAAAGCGCGTTCGGCGGACGCGCGACGACGGCGCGCGGCCGTCTCTCGTGCCGCGTGTCTCGTGCCGCGTGCCGCGCGAGCGATACGCTTCACGACCGGGGGAGAGCCTTCGCGGCCGGGGAGAGCCGCTCCGTGTCGGGGAATGTCGCAAGACGTACGCCTCCACGCGGTCGGCCCCCGTCGCGCGAGGCCCCCCGAGCGCGCAAGTCACGAGCTGC
Organism: Sorangium sp. So ce185; assembly: GCF_051526825.1. NCBI lineage: Bacteria > Pseudomonadati > Myxococcota > Polyangiales > Polyangiaceae > Sorangium > Sorangium sp. So ce185. The sequence goes on from NZ_CP150316.1 coordinate 8,228,006, forward strand.
TTGGTCGCCCACGGCGGCCCGACCCCGTACATGCGCGGCCTCCAGGGCTGGCCGGAGCGCGGCGCGGCGCACCGGTCGCGACGCCAGGAACCCGCGGCCGCGCTACTCGACCGCCTGGTCGATGTAATAGCCCACGTGCCCGCTCGGCACGCTCACCGACCCGCGCACCGGCACGAACGTCCCGGAAGGCACGATGTTCTTCGGGACGCCGTCGGCGAGGATCTGGTACCACGTGAGCCGGGTGAGGCCGCTCTGGTTCTTGGTGATCCGGAGGTAAACGTTGTCCTTTCGGTAAAGGGCTCCGCCGCTCACCGGGTCCGTCTGGAAGGCCTCCCAGGGCACCTCCCTGGGCAGCGCAAAGCTCTGCGGGCCGCGCTGCGAGGGCGGGTAGCTGTCGCCGCCGCTGTGGGTGAAGACGATGTTCTTGGTTCCGAGCGCCGAGAGGGCCGCCGGATCCACGTACCAATATTCGGTGTCCGCCGTGTAATTGCCCGTGTTCGCGCCGCCGATGGCCAGCGCCCTCGCGAACGGGACCCCGCCGAGGGACAGCTTGAAGAGCCGCCAGGACCAGCGGTCCGGCTCCAGCTGCGGCGAGGCGACCTCGCCGACCTCCTCGGAGGCGCCCTCGTCCCCGAGGTAACAGCCGGGCGTGAAGAGGGAAGAACACGCGATGACGCTGAGCAGAACCGACCGCAGTTGCATAAACTGGTCTCCCCGGAGTGTTGCTGGCGCTTTCGCCGGCGCTCTGGCCGCCGCTTCGATCAACGCTCGTTGAAGCGCTGCGCGCAGCTCGCCTTTCAGCGCCAGCCGAGGAGCTCGATATAGAGGATGCCGGATCCGCGCTCAAAGCCAAAGCAGGAATGCCACCCCATGCCGCACCAGCTCCCGTGACGACGCGCTGCGCCGGCCGGCGCGATGTCCGGCCGCGGCCCCGGGCAGCTCGCCCCGGGGCCGCGCGCCGCCGTCGATCTCGTGCGGCGCGCGCAGGTCGCGGTGGATCCGTCACCCGACGGCGCGCTGGGCGCCGGCGGGGAGGCTCTCCCCGTGCCGCTGGGTCTCCCGCACGAAGCGCGCCCACTCCTCGTCGAAGGCGCGCGCCACGCTGGGGCGCGCCCGCAGGCGCGCCTGGTACGCGCGGAGCGCCGGCCAGGCATTCAGGTCGACGGGCGTGACCGAGGACCAGTTGAGCACCGCGAAGAGGTAGGCGTCGGCGACCGAGAAGCGATCGAGCAGAAACTCCCGCCCTTCGAGCCGCCCCGCCACCCAGCCGAGGCGCGCGTCCGCCTTGGCGAGCGCGTAACCCTTGACCTCTGCCGGGGCCGCCTTGTCGAGCAGCGGCACGTAGACCGCCTTGTGGAGCTCGGTGCCGATGAAGCAGAGCCACTGCTGGAGCCGCGCCCGGCCGAGCGGATCCCGCGGCGCGAGCCCGGCTTCCGGGGACCGGTCCGCGACGAGCTGCAGGATCGCCGCGTTCTCGGTGAGGATCTCGCCGCCCTCGATCTCGAGCGCGGGCACGAGCCCGAGCGGGTGGACGGCGCGGAAGTCCGCGCCGTCCTCGGTGCGCTTCGTCTTCGGGTCGACCTCGACGAACGAGGCCTCGGCGCCGGCCTCGTAGAGCGCGATGCGCGTGGCGAGAGAGCATGCGAGCGGGGAGAAATAGAGCTTCATGAAGACCTCCTGACGGCGAGGAAGGTGCGCCTCGAGGGGCTGTGCGTCCAACGCATCGTCGTGATAGGATCTATGCGTGTCACGCATAACTTCTCTCCCCGCGCCCCCGGCCATCGGCCCGCGGCCCCAGCTCGAGATCCGCGATCTGGAGCTCGCCGTCGCGCTCGCGGCCGCCGGGAGCACGGCGGGCGCGGCGTCCGCGATGCACATCACGCAGTCCGCCGTGAGCCGGGCGCTCGCCCAGGCGGAGGAGCGGGTCGGCGCGCGCCTGTTCGAGCGCACCGCGCGCGGGGTCACGCCGACCGCCGCGGGCGAGCGGCTCATCGCGGGCGCCGGGCTCATCCTCGCGCAGCTCCGGGAGCTCGAGCTGGAGGTGGCGGCGCCCGCGGCCCCGACGACGCGCGTCCGCCTCGTGTGCGAGTGCTACACGGCGTACCGCTGGCTGCCCTCGGCGATGGCGAGCCTCCGGCGCCGGCTGCCCCGCCTCGAGGTGGAGCTCGCGGTGGAGCACACCCAGGATCCGGTCGGCGCGCTGGTCCGGGGCGACATCGACGTCGCGCTGCTCACCACCGCCTCGTTGCCGGGCCCCCGCGAGGGGGGCGGCGCGCTCGCGGAGCGGCCGCTCTTCTCGGACGAGGTCGTGTTCGTGGTCTCGACCTCGCACCCGCTCGCCGGGCGGGGGTCGCTCACGCGCGACCACCTGCGGAAGGTCCCGCTCATCACGTCGAACACGCCGCCGGCCGAGGCGCGCTGGTTCATGAGCGCCGTCTTCGGGCGAAGGCGGCCCAGGCTCGAGTTCCTGCGCTTTCCGCTGACCGAGGCCGTCATCGACGCGGCGCGCGCCGGCATGGGCATCGCGGTCCTGTCGGAGTGGATGGCGCACGGCTATCTCGGGGACGGCGATCTGACGGTCAAGCGGCTCTCGTCCGGCCCGCTGCGCCGGCCATGGCGGATCGCCTGCCGGCGCGCGTCGGAGGACGCCGCCGAGCGCCTGAGCGCCGCGCTGGAGAGCTCGGCGCCGCGGCTCTACACCCGCGCCGGGTGAGCCGGCGAGCTGCTCCTCGGGACGTACGGGGGGATGACGGAGGCGCCGAGCCAGGGCGCTGGGGGCCGGACGGACGGGTGAGGGCGGGCGGCGCGGGCGCCCTCGCCTGGGCCGACGCAGAAAAAAAATCGACGGCCGTGTCGATCTCGCGTCCGCTCGTTCGTCGCGTCGACAAGGGCGAGGGCTCACGGCCGGTCGAGGCCGCGCCGAGCCCGGCTCGAGAAGGGAGACACGACGATGCGATTCATGATGCTGATGATCCCGAGGGGATACGAGAGCGCGGCGCCGGGCACGATGCCGGACGCCAAGGCGGTCGCTGCGATGATGAGGTACAACGAATCCTTGCAGAAGGCGGGCGTGCTGCTCGCGCTCGACGGCCTCCACCCGCCCTCGATGGGCGCGCGCATCTCGTTCCCCGGAGGGAAGCCCCGGGTGGTCGACGGGCCTTTTGCCGAGGCGAAGGAGGTGCTCGGCGGCTACTGGATCATCCAGGTGAAATCGAGGGAAGAGGCGATCGCGTGGGCCTCGCGCTGCCCCGGCTCGGAAGACGCGATCATCGAGGTTCGCCAGGTCCAGGAGCTCGCGGACTTCCCCCCCGACGTCCAGGCCGTGGCCGGGCTCCCCGAGATGCTGGCGCAGCCGGCGCAGCGCATGGGGGCGTGACGCGTCGACCGCGGCGCGCCGGCGGGCGCTTGGGCGCTCGCCGGCCGACGCGACAGCGAGCGCCCAGCGCGCGGCCGGGATCAGCCGAGGCCGGTGTCCTCCGGCGTGCCCAGCATCAGATTCAGGTTCTGCACCGCCGCGCCGGAGGCGCCTTTGCCGAGGTTGTCGAGGCGCGCGACGACCAGGATCTGATCGGGCTTGCCGAACACGAAGACGTCGAGTCGGTTCGTGTCGTTGCACTCGAGGGCGCCCAGGTAGCCGTCGTCGAGCGCGCCCTGGCCGCCGAGCGGCATCACCCGGATGAACGGCTCGCCGGCATAGTACGACGCGTAGAGCTCGTGCACCGACGCGGGCGTCGCCGGTCGGCTCAGGGCGTCCACGAAGAGCGGGACCGAGACGAGCATGCCCTTGTAGAAATCGCCGACGACCGGCTGGAAGAGCGGCGCCCGCTCGAGCCCGGCGATCGCGCGCATCTCCGGCAGGTGCTTGTGCTGCAGGGTGAGCCCGTACGGGCGCGCGCTGCGGAGCTGCTCGCGGCGGGCCGGGTCGGCCTGCTCGTAGGCCTGGATCATCTTGCGCCCGCCGCCGCTGTAGCCGGTGAGCGAGTGAGCGACGACGCGGGCGTCCCTGGGCAGGAGCCCCTGGTCGACCAGCGGGACCACGAGCGCGAGGAACCCGGTCGCGTGGCACCCGGGGACGGCGACGCGCCGCGCGCGCCGGACGGCCTCGCGTTGCCCGGGGCGGAGCTCCGGGAAGCCGTACACCCAGCCGTCGGCGGTGCGGTGCGCGGTGCTCGGATCGATGACGCGCGTGCTCGGGTTCTCGATCATCCCGATGGACTCGCGGGCGGCGTCGTCGGGCAGGCACGTGATGAGCAGATCCGCCTCGTTGATCATCGCGCGGCGCGCCGCCGGGTCCTTGCGCCGCTCCGGATCGATCTCGAGCAGCTGGAGATCGCGGCGGCCCTGCAGCCGCTCGCGGATCTGGAGCCCCGTCGTCCCTTCCTGCCCGTCGATGAACACCCGATGCATGATGGGCGTTTCCATACGCCGAGCGCGCCCCCGGGACCAGCGCTTCGCGCGCCCGAGGGGCGGCCGGATCGGCGCCTTTCGCGGATGCGCGCCGAGCTCCGGAGGCACCACGAGAGCTCACCCGCGCCCCGCCGGCCCTCCAGCGCACCCGCCGTCGTCGCACACCCCCTCGGGGCGCTCCCCGCGCGCCCTGGCGACGACCACCTGGATCAGCCCCACCGTCCAGCACATCGGGCATCCGCGCAGCGCCACGAGCGCGACGGGCAGCAGCGCGATCGACGCCCAGAGGAGATCCCGCGCGAGGAGCGCCGAGGCCGCGAGGGCCCCGAGGCCGATCGCCCCGCGCGCGACGTGCGCCGCGAGGCTCTTGCTCGCGAACATGCCCCTACCCTCCTCCGTTACGCGCGGGAGGCGCGGGTGGCGCGCCCTCCCGCCGGAGGACCTCCGCCCGGACGAGCTGCCGCGCCCGGTGGAGCCGGCTTTTTCGTGTGACGTCGACGCGTCCATCGAGCGCCTCAGCCCGACCGGAGCCGGCAGGTGGACCTGCCGAGCAGAGCGTACCCGAGGCACGCGCCCGACAGCGCCGTGAACAGCAGGTACACGCCCGTCAGACCGAGCGCGCCGAGGCGCGCCGCGAGCGGCAGCGGCGCCGCCCAGGCGCACGCCAGCAGGGCCAGCGCCGAAAGACCACGGAACAGGCGATCCATCTTTCCCACATTGCGTCTCATGCGCTCCTCCATCGTTCGCCCGGAGAAGCCCCGGCGCGGGGCGAAGGATTCAGGAAATCGTCACCGGCGCGAAGCTCGCCCCGCGGGCCGCGGGCGACGCGGTCGCCGGCGCGGCGCGTCGAGGCGGGTGGTACCATCGCGGCATGGCCGATGACCTGAGCAGGGACGTGCAGCTCCTCGATCGCGATCTCGTCGCCGTGCGGCGCGATCTGCACCGGCACCCCGAGCTCGGCTACACGGAGGTGCGCACGTCGCAGATCGTCGCGGAGCGGCTGCGCGGGCTCGGCCTGTCGGTGCGCACCGGCGTGGCCGGGACGGGCGTCATCGCCGACCTCGAGGGCGAGCGCGCCGGCGGCACCCTGCTGTTGCGCGCCGACATGGACGCGCTCCCGGTCGAGGAGCAATCGGGGCACGACTTCCCGTCCGAGACGAGGGGCGTGATGCACGCGTGCGGCCACGACGCCCACGTGAGCGCGCTGCTCGGCGCGGCCACGCTGCTCGCGGCGCGCCGGGACCGCATCGCCGGCAGGGTGCGCTTCCTCTTCCAGCCCGCGGAGGAGCTCGCGGGCGGCGCGCTGCAGATGATCGAGGCGGGGGCGCTCGACGGCGTCGATCAGGCGCTCGGCGCGCACGTGATCTCGCCCCTGCCGTTCGGGGTGGTGGCGACGCGGCCCGGGCCGTTCTTCGCGGGGATCGACACGTTCGAGATCGCCGTGGTCGGGAAGGCGGGCCACGGCGGGCTGCCGCACCTGTCGGTCGATCCGATCTACACGGCGGCGCAGGTCGTGACCGCGCTGCAGTCGATCGTCTCGCGCGAGACGAAGCCGGGCGAGCCGCTCGTCGTGAGCATCTCGGCCATCTCCGGCGGGAACGCGGCCAACGTCGTCGTGGAGCGCGTGGCGCTCCAGGGTACGGTGCGGTGGTTCTCGCAGGAGAGCCGGGAGCACGCGCTCGACCGCATCCAGGGGATCGCCTCGGGGGTGTGCTCGGCGCTGCGGGCCTCGTGCGAGTTCAGGGTGCTGTCGAGCTCGCCCGTGACGGCCAACGCCGCAGCGCCCGTGGATCTGGTCGCGGCCGCGGCGCGGGCGACGCAGCGCGCAGAGGTCATGGATCCCGGGCCGCTCACGGTCAGCGAGGATTTCTCGGAGTTCACGAGCCGCGTTCCTGGATGCCTCTTCACGGTGGGGGCGGGCGGGCCGACCGCGGCGCCGCACCATCACCACGCGTTCGACCTCGATGAGCGCGCGATCGGGCTCATCGCGGAAATTTTCACCAGGGCGGCACTTTTCGCGCTCAGGCCGGAGTGACGCGGCCGGCATGCTGGCGGCCGCGATGACGAGAACGCTGCGGCCCCTCCTCACGGCCCACCGCTTCACCCTCCTCCTGCTCGCCTCGATCGCCGCCGGCGCCGGGCTCGGCCTCGCGCTCGGCGAGCGCACGGCGGTGCTCAAGCCGCTCGGCGACCTCTTCCTCAACCTCCTGTTCACCCTCGTCGTGCCGCTGATCTTCTTCTCCATCTCCTCCGCGGTGGCGGGCATGGGCAGCCTGCGGCGCCTCGGGCGCATCGTGACCGCGATGCTCGGCGTCTTCGTCGCGACCGGCCTTGTCGCTTCGGCGCTGATGCTCGCCGCCGTCGCGCTCTACCCGCCCGCCGAAGGCCTGCAGGTGACGCTGCCCGGCAAACCGGAGGTCGCGCCGGTCAGCCTCGGCGATCAGCTCGTGGGCGCCGTCAGCGTCCCCGACTTCGGCGACCTGCTCTCCCGCAGGAACGTGCTGCCGCTCATCGTGATGGCCTTCCTGGTCGGCCTCGGGACCACGGCCGCCGGCGAGCGCGGCCAGCCGGTCGCGCGCCTGCTCGCCTCGGCGAACGAGGTGATGCTCAAGCTCGTCGACTTCGTGATGTACTACGCGCCGATCGGCCTCGGCGCCTACTTCGCGCACCTCGTCGGCGCCTTCGGCCCGACGCTGCTCCAGTCGTACGTGCGCGCCGTCGGGCTCTTCTACCCGCTCGCCGCCGCGTACTTCTTCCTCGCCTTCACGCTCTACGCGTGGCTCGCCGGCCGCGGCCGCGGGGCGAGGGCGTTCTGGAAGAACATCCCCGCGCCGGCGCTCACCGCGCTCGCGACCTCGAGCAGCATGGCGGCCATCCCCGCGAACCTCGAGGCGGCGCGGCGCTCCCGGGTGCCTGACGACATCGCGGAGGTGGTCATCCCGATCGGCGCGACCATCCACATGGAGGGCTCGTGCCTCTCGGCGGTGCTCAAGACGGCGCTGCTGTTCGGCGTCTTCGGCCGCGAGCTCGGCGGAGCCGACACGTACCTGGCCGTGCTGGGGGTCGCGCTCCTGAGCGGCACCGTGATGAGCGGCGTCCCCGGCGGGGGATTCATCGGAGAGCTGGTGATCGTCTCGCTCTTCGGGTTTCCGATGGAGGCGCTGCCCATCATCTCCACCGTCGGCGCGCTCGTGGATCCGCCGGCCACGCTGGTCAACGCGGTCGGCGACAACGTGAGCAGCATGATGGTGGCCCGCCTCCTCGACGGCCCGGCCTGGCAAGAGCGGCAGGCGGACGCCGCGCCGCCCGCGACGCCCGCAGGCGCCTGACCCGGTGCGCTCCGGGAGGCGCCGCTCACGCCCGAGCAGCCAGGGCGCTCTCGCGCGCGGCGCCCGAGGACCGGCGCCCCTCACCAGCCGGAGTCGTCGTCCTCGCCCAGCACACCGCCGATCAGCCCGGCGGCGCCGCCCGCGGCCGCGCCGCCGCCGCCTCCCAGCAGACCTCCGACGAGCGCGCCCTCGGCAGCCCCGCCGACGAGATCGCCCTCCGGCGACTCCTTCGCTTCCCGCTCGGCAGCCGGGGCTGGCGTCTCCTGCCGGGTTGCGGTCGTTGCGGTCTTCGCTGGCTGGTTCTTCTTCTGCGTCTTCATGGTGGGCCTGCGTGCAACCTCCGCACCAGCAGCGGCGGGCGCTCACCGGACGTGGAGGAAACGGCTCAGCCCGGTCGGTTGCGCATGAAGTCCGCCACCTCGCCGAAGCGCTGGTCGAGGAAGGCGTGGAGCGGCGCGGGCACGCCGAGCTCGGTCATCGCCGCGCGCATGCAGCGCAGCCACGCGTCGCGCATCGCCACATCGACCGGGACGCGGGCGTGGCGCATTCGCAGCCGCGGGTGGCCGTGCGCCGCGATGTAGTCCTGCGGCCCGCCCAGCCAGCCGATCAGGAAGAGCGCGAATCGGTCCCGGCTCTCCCGCGCGACCTGGCCGCGCTCGTCGCACACGTGGAGGCGCGCGAGCGCCGGCTCGTCGCGGCCCATGAGGTCGTAGAAGCGCTCGACCAGCCGGCGCACCGCCGGCTCGCCGCCCAGCAGGGCGAAAGGGGTCTCGGACGCATCGACCATTCGCACGCCGTCTAGCGATCCGCCGCGGTGCCGTCAACGTGGGCCGGGTCGTCCGCTGCGACGTGGGTCGGGCCGCCCGCCCGGCCCGCGCTCGACGCGCTGGCGGCGCGCCGGCGCCGGACGACGCGCGGGGGCCACTTTATGAAATGGTGGGCAGCGACATCGGCTGCCCGAGCATCGGACCGGCCATCTCGTCGAGCTCTCCCGGCCACGCGCCGAACGGGCTCGACGGCCGCGATCGGCGCGATGCTCTCGTGGCGTCGGGCCTTCCGCCCGAGGCCGCCGCGGGGAGGCGGCTGCCACCTGAGGGGTTTCGATGAACCGGGAGACTCTCGCTCCAGGGATGGTGTTCCAGGGCCGCTACGAGCTCCTCTCCGTGCTCCGGGAGAGCAGCCTCGGCACCGTGTACCGGGGGCGACGGATCGAGACCGGGCAGCCGATCGCCCTCAGGCTCATGCGCCTCGACCTCGGCGGCGACCCCGCCGATCCAGAAGACCTCGCGCGCTCCCTGCAAGAGATGTGTCGCTGCGCGCAGCTCCACCATCCCAGCATCGTCCGGCCCATCGACTGGGGGCAGGCGGACGAGGGGCACGTGTTCACGGTCAGCGAGCTCGTGCCCGGCCAGAGCCTGGCCGAGCAGCTGTCGCAGCAGGGCGCGCTCGAGCCGCAGGAGGCGCGGCACCTGATGCGGCAGGTCCTCGACGCGCTGGCCTGCGCGCATAGACAGGGCATCGTCCACGGGGCGCTCCGGCCGACGCACGTGATGATCGTCCCCTCGACGGCGCGGCGGGACGCGCGCGTGCTCGATTTCGGCGTCGCCGCGGTCGCCGCGAGCCTGCGGAGCGGCCGGGGCGGAGGGCCCGCCTCGGGGACCGAGCCCCTGGGCTCGCTGGCGTATGCAGCCCCCGAGCAGATCTGGGGGCCCGCCCCGACGGCGCGCTCGGATCTGTACGCCTGGGCGCTCATGTTCCTCGAGTGCCTCACGGGCAGGCGCGCGGACCGGGCCAGCCCTCCGGACGGGGGCGATGTCCAGCAGCAGGGCCGCGGGCCGGTCCGGATCCCTCCCGCGCTCCTCGGGCACCCGGTCGGCGCGATCGTGCGGCGGGCGACGAACGAGGAGGCCGACGAGCGGCTCGTCACGGCCGAGGGCCTCCTGCGCGAGCTCGACGCCTGTGAGCCGGGCGGGCTCCGCCGCGCGGCCCTCGTCGACCTCGGCGTGCCCACCGGCGCGGAGACGGCGGAGAGCCCGGGCTCGGCGCCTCTGACGCGGCCTGCCGCGGGCGCGCTGCCCGAGGAGGTGGAGACGCCGGAGATGTCGGGGGCCACGCCGTCCGCGGAGGAGGCCCCGACGACGCCGGCGGATGCCCTGGCGACGCCGGCGGATGCCCTCGCGGCCTACGTGCCCCCGAACGTCGGCGACACCATCAAGCACTACGAGATCATCCGCAAGCTGGGCCAGGGCGGCATGGGGGTCGTGTTCCTGGCCCGCGACACGAGGCTCGGCCGCCTCGTCGCCATCAAGCTGCTCCGCGAGCACAGCCGGCAAGGCATCGCCCGCTTCCTCGCCGAGGCGCGCGCCACGGCGCGCTGCAGGCACGAGAACATCGTGGTCATCCACGAGGCGGACGAGATCCACGGGCACCCGTACCTCGTGCTCGAGTACGTCAAGGGCCGCACGCTGCGCGAGTGGATGTCGCAGCGCGAGCACCCGAGCGCGTCCGGATCGCCCATCGCGCACACGCCGCCCGGCCCGCTGTCGCCCAGCCTGGCCGTCGAGCTCATGATCCCGGTGGTCCGCGCGCTGGCCTGCGCGCACGACCTCGGGATCGTGCACCGCGACCTCAAGCCGGAGAACATCGCCCTGGAGGACTCCGGCTCCATCAAGGTGCTCGATTTCGGCATCGCCAAGCAGATCGAGGCCGAGCGGATCTCGATGTTCACGGGCGTGCGCATGGTGCTCGCCGGCGGGGCTCGGCCGAGCGCGCAGAGCACGATCCTGGGCACGCCCCGGTACATGTCCCCCGAGCAGCTGCGGGGCGGGGACATCGACGCCCGCTCCGACCTCTGGGCCGTGGGCATCATCCTCCACGAGTTGGTCACCGGGGCGCACCCGCTCGACCCGTTCTCGGCGGCGCGGCTCGTGGAGATCGTGAACCTCGAGCTGCCGATGCCCGCCACCAGCGAGCGGCGCCCGGACGTCGGCCCGCTCGGCGCCCTCATCGACCGCTGCCTGAAGAAGCGCGCGGCCGAGCGCATCGGCTCGGCCAAGGAGCTCCTCGCCGAGCTCGAGGACCTCCTGCCCGGCCGAACGTCGCTCGCGCTGAGCGAGGACGAGAGCCCGTTCGCCGGCCTCGCCGCGTTCCAGGAGGCGGACGCCCCGCGCTTCTTCGGGCGCGAGCGCGAGGTCGCCGCCCTGCTGACGCGGCTGCGCAACCAGCAGCTCGTCGCCGTCGCCGGGCCCTCGGGGGCGGGCAAATCGTCGTTCGTGCGCGCGGGCGTGATCCCGGCGTTGAAGCGCCTGGGCGATCGCTGGGAAGCGTTCATCCTGCGCCCCGGGCACAGCCCGCTGTCCGCCCTCGTCGACGTGCTCGCGCAGGTCGCCGAGGCGGAGCCCGCCAGCGCGACGGGCTCGCCCGAGCTCCCCGACCACGACGAGCTCGTCGCCACGCTGCGCGTGCAGCCGGGCAGCCTGGGCGCCCGGCTGCGCGCGCGCTGCCGCCGGGTGGGGAAGCGGCACCGCATCCTGCTCTTCGTCGATCAGTTCGAGGAGCTCTACACGCTCGGCGCCGCCGCCGAGGCGCGGGCGGCGTTCATCGCGTGCCTCGCGGGCGCGGCCGACGACGCGTCCTCGCCGCTGCGCGTCCTGCTCGCCATCCGCTCGGACTTCCTCGATCGCATCGCCGACGACCACCACTTCATGACCGAGGTGACCCGCGGGCTCTCGTTCCTCCCCTCCATGGGACGCGACGGCCTGCGCGAGGCCCTGACGCGGCCCACCGAGGCGGCCGGCCACCGGTTCGAGACCCCGGCCATGGTCGAGCACATGCTGAGCACGCTCGAGAGCACCCGGAGCCCCTTGCCGCTCCTGCAGTTCACGGCCGCGAAGCTGTGGGAGGCGCGCGATCGCGAGCGCCGGATGTTGACGCGGGAGAGCTACGAGCGGCTCGGCGGCGTGGCCGGCGCCCTGTCCTCGCACGCGGACGCGGTGCTCTCGGCGCTGCCGCCCCACGAGCAGCGGCTGGCCCGGGCGGTGCTCCTGCGCCTCGTGACGCCCGAGCGCACGCGCGCCGTCGTGCGCCTGGAGGAGCTCCGCGAGCTCGCGCCGGACGGTCAGGGCGACGCCGCCCAGGCGATCGCGCAGGTGGTCCAGCACCTCGCCGCCGCGCGGCTGCTGCTCATCGAGCCCGGCGGCGAGCGCGAGGGCACGACCGTGGAGCTGGTGCACGAATCGTTGATCGAGCGGTGGGCGAAGCTCGGGCAGTGGCTCGCCGAGAGCGAGCAGGACGCGGAGTTCCTGGCCCGGCTGCGCGCCGCGGCCGAGCCATGGGCGGCGAGCGGGCAGGCCGAGGGGCTGCTCTGGCGCGATCGCGCGGCGAGCGACGCCCGAGCGTGGTACGAGCGCCGCCGCGCCGAGCACGGGGCCGAGTGGCGCGCCGGGCTCGGCCGGCGCGAGGAGCGCTATCTCCTGGCCGTCGTGGCCTACTGCGAGCGGGCGCGCCGCCTGCGCCGGCGGCTCACCACGGGCGTGATCGCCGCGCTCACCGCGTTCGCGGTCGCGGTGTCGTACCTGGCGGTCCGCGCCGACCAGCAGGCCGCGCGCGCCGATCGGGAGGCCCTGCGCGCGCGCAACGCCACCCGCGTGGCCGCGGCGCGCGAGCTGCAGGCCGATCCCACGAGCGTGCTCGCGATCCTGCGCGAGGTCGAGCCGCGCGACGAGCCGCGGGGGTGGGCCGTCCTCGCGCGCTGGGCGCTGTACAGCAGGCTCGCGCGCGCGGTGCTCGTCCACCCGGACGGGGTGCTGGACGCGGACTATAGCCCTGACGGCAAGCGCATCGTCACCGCGTCGGCCGACAGGGCCGCGCGGGTGTGGAGCGCCGACGGCACCGGCGAGCCCATCGTCCTCCGCGGCCACACGGCTCAGGTCGAGTCGGCGGCGTTCAGCCCCGACGGCCGACGCGTCGTCACCGGGGCGCAGGACCGGACCGCGCGGGTGTGGAACGCCGACGGCGCCGGCGAGCCCATCGTCCTCCGCGGCCACGACGATCGGGTCTACGCGGCGGCGTTCAGCCCCGACGCCGCCCGCATCGTCACCGCGTCCGCCGATCGGACGGCGCGGGTGTGGCGCGCCGACGGCGCCGGCGAGCCCGTCGTCCTCCGCGGCCACACCGATCAGGTCTATTCGGCGGCGTTCAGCCCCGATGGCGAGCGCATCGTCACCGGGGCGCAGGACCGGACGGCGCGGGTGTGGCGCGCCGACGGCGCCGGCGAGCCCATCGTCCTCCGCGGCCACACCGATCGGGTGTACGCGGCGGCGTTCAGCCCCGATGGCGAGCGCATCGTCACCGCGTCCTGGGACAGGACGGTGCGGGTGTGGAACGCCGACGGCACCGGCGAGCCCATCGTCCTCCGCGGCCACACGGATCGAATCTACGGGGTGGCGTTCAGCCCCGATGGCCGGCGCGTCGCCTCCGCGTCGCAGGACGAGACGGCGCGGGTGTGGAACGCCGACGGCACGGGGGATCCGTTCGTGCTCCGCGGTCACGACGATCAGGTCTATTCCGTGGCGTTCAGCCCGGATGGCCATCACCTCGTCACCGCGTCGCACGACAGGACCGCGCGGGTGTGGAACGTCGACGACACCGGCGAGCCCCTCGCCCTCCGCGGCCACACGGATCGCGTCTACGGGGTGGCGTTCAGCCCCGATGGCCGGCGCGTCGCCTCTGCGTCGCTCGACAGGACGGTGCGGGTGTGGAACGCCGACGGCACCGGCGAGCCGATCGTCCTCCGGGGTCACGACGACGAGGTCAACTCGGTGGCGTTCAGCCCCGACGGCCAGCGCGTCGTCAGCGGGTCCGCCGACAAGACCGTGCGGGTGTGGCGCGCCGACGGCGCCGGCGAGCCCCTCGTCCTCCGCGGTCACGACGATCAGGTCTACGCGGCGGCGTTCAGCCCCGACGGCCAGCGCATCGCCAGCGGGTCCTGGGACCGGACCGTGCGGGTGTGGCGCGCCGACGGCGCCGGCGAGCCCCTCGTCCTCCGCGGCCACACGGATCGCGTCTACGCGGCGGCGTTCAGCCCCGACGGCCAGCGCATCGTCTCCGGATCGTCGGACAACACCGCCCGGGTGTGGCGCGCCGACGGCGCCGGCGAGCCGACGGTCTTGCGTGGTCACGACGACGGCATCAACGCGGTGGCGTTCAGCCCCGATGGCCGGCGCGTCGCCACCGCGTCCTGGGACCGGACCGCGCGGGTGTGGCGCGCCGACGGCGCCGGCGAGCCCCTCGTCCTCCGCGGCCACGAGCACTGGGTGCTCGGGGTGGCGTTCAGCCCCGACGGCACGCGCATCGCCACAGGATCGCAGGACGAGACCGTGCGGGTGTGGCACGGAGGCGGCGCGGGCGAGCCGCTGGTCCTCCGCGCCGTCGATGCGCCGATCAACGCCGTGGCGTTCAGCCCGGATGGCCAGCGCATCGTCGCCGCGGCGGACGACACGGTGGTGCGGGTGTGGACCGATCTCGAGGAGCTCCGCAGCGTCGAGGACCCGAAGCTGTGGGCGGCGACCACCTACTGCATGCCGGTCGACCGGCGGATGGAGCTATTGCGCGTGCCCGAGGCCGCCGCCAGGGCCAGCCGGGAGGCGTGCGTGCGCCGCGTCGAGGCGGCGCGCGCGGCCGCCGGGAGGCCCTGGTGACGCGAGCCACGCGCATCATCGGACGGGGGCGCCCCGCGCCAGAGCGCTCGGAGAGGCCGCCGCTTTCCACGCCGAGCGAGCCCGATTGCCTCCGCGGCGGGTTCTCGTTCAGGCCGCGGAGAATCGTGATAACACCGCCCTCGGCGGAGCCTCGAGGAGCAAGCTTTGAAAAATCCCGTGCTGTTCATCCACGGCGGCGGTGAAGGTGCATATGAAGCGGACAGACCGCTCGCGGAGTCCCTCCAGGGCGCGCTCGGCGTCGAGTACGACGTCCGCTATCCAGCGATGCCGAACGAGCGGAACCCGACCTATGCAGCGTGGAAGGACGCGATCGCGCGGGAGCTCGCAGCGTTCGAGCGCAAGGCGGCGCTCGTCGGCCACTCGTTCGGCGCTTCGCTCCTGCTGAAGTACGCCGCCGAGGAGCCGCTTGACGGCCGAGCTTCCGGCCTCTTTCTCATCGCCGCGCCGTTCTGGCGTGTCGAGGACTGGGACGTGCCCGAGTTTGCGCTCGCCGACGATTTCGCGGCCAAGCTGCCGGCGGAGCTACGGCTCTTCTTCTATCACAGCCGTGACGACGAGACCGTGCCGTTCACGCACCTCGCGCGCTACCGCGAAGCGCTCCCCAGCGCGACCTTTCGCGAGCTCGACGCCCGCGGTCATCAGCTCGAGGATGACCTCGCGGAGGTCGCCGCGGACGTCCCGCTCGTGAGGTGAGGGGGAGCGCCGCACGCGCGCTCAGACGACCTCGAGGCCGCCTATCTCGATGTACCTGTCGGTGCGTTGTCGCCTCTTCTCGCTCTACGACACCGGGAAGGCAGCGGCGGTTTCATGGCCCGCGGGAGCCCTCCGTGCGGCGGCGCTGATCGCGCACCTCGCCTGGTTCGCTCACGAGCTCGACCTGAGCGTCCTGACGAGAAAGCTCGGCTCCTCTCCGCCTCCCTGCTCACGAATGAACTTGAGCGCTTTGCCGAGGGGGTTCGCCGCGGCCACCTCTCCTCGAAAGGAGCACCTGTACTTGAGCGGCAACGTCGCTTGGCCTGCGACGTCATGGAACCATGCACCGCTGTTCGACGCACCGACGGCGGCGCCCGCGAGCGCGCCGAGCTCCAAGACGGAGGTCCAGAACGCCGTGACATCCTCCTCCTCGTCGGGAAACCCCGTTCTGGCCATTTCCTGCTCCAGCAGCTCAAGGGCTCCGAGAGGTTCGGTCGCGCCCGATCCTTCTACGAGCTCGCGCGCGAGCTCCTGCATCGCGCCGTTGACGAGTCGATCGACCGCGCCCTCATCGATCGCGGCCTGAGGCAGATCCTGGTCGAGAGTCGCAGGGTCATCGCCGACCCAGAGCCGAGCTCCGCACGCCGCGACGGCATCGCGGAGAAACGCAGGCGGATCGTGCTGACAATTGTAGAACAGCTCGAGCTCACCATAGGCTCGACGCGGGTTGAGGCACCGGATCAGCGCAACGATGGTCGAGAGGGCTGGTCGTGCCGATATCTCGGCTGCCGTTCGGTGGTCGGTCTGAATCACGCGCGCACGACCGTCCTTCGATTCGAGCTCCACGTCGATGCGATCTAGCGAGATGTACATGGGCTGGGCTCCTGCGAGGAGGAAGCTGTACAAGGCGGATGTGAACGGCGCTGTTCTGCTTGGGCTTGAGCGGCGGCCAGAGCGTCACGCCAGCATGACGGGGATGAACTCCTGCTAGACGGAGGTCTCCCGCCGCCGGACATGCTGTTCGAGCCAGCCGAGGAGCTGGTCCCGTGGAAGCGCGCCAGAGGCTAGTGAGAGCATGATTCGCTCCTGTTCGTCGACATGCGCATCAAGGGAGTAGCCGTTCAGCATGAGGAAGACCTCCATCGCGGCATGACCGACACGCTTGTTACCGTCGACGAACGGGTGGCCTTGCACCAGCGAGAAGCAAAGCGTCGCTGCCTTGGCGACGACGGTAGGATAGAGCTCCTCACCTGCGAAGGTTGCCTTCGGCTGGGCCACGGCAGCCTCGACGGCTCGGAGGTCGCGAACGCCTGCGGCGCCACCGCTCTCCGCAAGGACCCGCTCGTGGAGGTAAAAGACCTCCGCCAAGGTCAAGTAACGCACTCTCAGGCGAGCCGCCTGTACAGCTCTGCGTTCTTCTGAAGGACGATCTCGGCTGCAGCTAGAAACTCGTCCTCCGGCGTCGTCAGCAGATCTGCCACGGCGGCCCGCGCCAGCTCTTCCGGCTGCAAGCCGAGGCTCTTTGCGCGTTCATGCAGGCGGTCGGCTTGCGCGGGCGACAGGTCGATGGCGAGCTTCATCGCGCGCAGTGTACCTCGGGCGACCCTGGCCGTCACCCGGCGCGGGGATAAGCCGGCGAGCGATGAACCCCGCGGGGCAGGGCGGTCCCATCCGTCCCCGGGAGCGCAGAGGTGGGCCGAGATCGCGCCCTCACCCGCGATCGGAGGTGGCCCCGACGAGCCGGGCCCCGTCGATGCCCCCGCCGAGACGGCGGCCGAGCTGCCGACCACGACCGAGGCCGCCCTCTCGAGATGGTGCTCGGCCTCCCGGGCGTCGGGCCGCGCATCCTCGGCACCGCCGCCCTCCCCTCGCTCGGTCGCCGCTCGCCCGTGGCCCTCGCCGAGCGCACCCAGGTCGCGCTCGTCGACGCCAGACGGCTACGGGTTGGCCTCTCGCGCAGGACGGGGCGGGGAGCCACCGGGCCCTTCGCAGCGCGCCTCATCGCGATCGGTCTGCGCGCGTTCGGGTGATGCGCCATCAAGACGCTCTCCTACCAACAAGGATCCTGGCAGTCGCCCGCGCGTCGATGACGCCGGGGATGTGCCGCAGCGCTGACGCGACTCGCTCGGAGAAAACATCGAGAGCCTGGACGGCGAGGCGCACCGCGCGCTGCAGGATCTCTGGCTTGACCACGAGCTCTCTTGGTTGAGCGGGTATGCCGTGCTCGGAGTCTTCCCGAATGTGAAGCATCGGGGCAGCATACCAGGCCATGAGCCATGGGTGACCGATCCAGAGCACCTCGGGCGATTCGGCCGACCGATGGGCGGCTGTCCGCCAATTTTCGAGATCGCTTAAATCACCACAACAGGCCGGTAACAAGAGGACCTCGCCGTCGTCGACGAGCGCGAGGCCACCGCTGAGGGCGTCGACCTCGTCGTCCGCTGGAGCGCTGTCGCCGAGGTGTGCACGCAGGACCCGGACCAGCGCGTCCTGGGACGTCAGCGCATCGATCGCAACGAACCACGAGCCGAGCACGATGGGGTCAACACCGGCCAGGCCGCCCGCACGAAGGCACGCCCGCCAGTAGCCATCGCTTTCCGTTGCGGTCCACGGCCCCGAGCTCGGATGGGGCGCCGAGCCGAAGCGGCCGGGCTCAAGCTCCACGACGGGCATCAGCCGAAGCGCGTCCGTCGTGACGCGAAGGTTAGGGTGCTCCTCTGACCAGCATCGGGCCATGTCCACCTTCGTTCTCGCGCCCCAGCGCCCTGGCGATCACCGGCGGTCGAAGCGCGTCTGATTCATGGCCTGTTGGGCCGCATCCGTCACCCGTCAGGAGAGCACTTCGGCGGCGGTCTTCGCCCCAAGGACGTTATCGATCCAGCGATCGAGGATCGCGATGTCCGTGCATGCCTGGATGCGCGCGCTCTCGTTCTCGCTGAGCACGATCCCCGCACGCGCGAGCAGCCGCAACAGCGTATCCCTCTTGCCCTTGAGCTCGCCCTCACGCATGCCCTCGAGCTTGCCCTCACGCATGCCCTCGAGCTTGCCCTCACGCATGCCGCGATCGATGAGCTTCTGCACGAACGGGGGAAACGTCGCCTCGCCTTCGATCTGCCGTTCCATGATCAACGCCTCCAGAGCCTGCCGCATCGGCTCACGCAACGCGTTCCAGATGAGCTGAAAGTAGACCATCGCGTGCTCCTGGTCGAGCCGGCCAAGGGCAGCGAGCGCCGCCAGGACCACGGCGGGTCCGTTCGGCCCGTTGCCGTGCGCCACCGCCGAGAGCACGGCGAGCTCCGTCTCCGCCTCCGCCTCGCTCGGATCGGTGATCTCGGGGACGACGGCCGGGCCGAGCACCAGGGGCGCGACGTGGCCGAGGCCCAGGCCGAGATCGATGCTCTCCGCCGCCCAGGCAGCCACGCCGGCGTCCCGAACCGGCCCGTACTCGGCGAGCCGTCGCCCGGAGATCAGCTGAGCACGAGGTAGGAGTCGCCGAACTCGTGGCAAAGATACCCCGCCTGCTCGGCGTACGCGTTGGCGCGGTGGAGCAGCGGGGCCGGCGCGAACGCCTCGAGGAGCCGGAAATGGCTCTCGGTCGGGTCGTGCACGCCGGTCAGGAGCCCGTCCACCACCCGCGGCCGGAAGCCAGGGTGGAGGACCAGATCGGTGACGCCCGAGCCGGCCCGAAGCTCACCGCCGTTCTGGGCGGCGCAGCCCTCCAGGGCGCGCGTCACCGTCGTGCCCACCGCGACGATCCGGCGCCCGCTCGCCTTGGCCTCGCGCACCGCCGCCACCGTCTCCTCCGGGATCTCGAAGCGCTCCGGCAACGGGAGCAGCGCGTCGAGCGCCGGCTCGCCGGTCGACGAGATCCCGGCCGCGTGCGTCAGCGAGGCGACGCGCACGCCGCGGCGGATCAGCTCGAGCAAGAGCCCCCACACGAGCGGCCGTCCCGCCGACGGGAGCTCGGCGCAGAGCGGCCGGCTCGCGTAGCGCGTCTGCGTGTGCCAGAGCTCGAGCGGCGCCGCGACGTACGCGTACTGGATCGGCCGCCCCCTCCGGTAGAGCGCCGACCAGAGCGGCGCGCCCCGCTCGCGGAAGGCGATCTCGACGAGGCGCGGCGAGGCCGGCGACACCCGCTCGACCGCGGCCGACAGGTCGTCGCCGAACGTCACCGCGTCGCCCGGGCCGAGCGCGGGCGGCGGCGGGCGATCCTCGGTGCGCGTGTGCCAGTCGCCCGCGCCGAACAGGAGGGCCGCGTAGCGCCCCTCGGACAGCTCGCCGATGAGGCGCACCTCCACCGCCGCGCCGCCCCCGGTCGCGCCGTGGAGCGACGCCGGCAGCGTGGCGCCGTCGTTCACGACCAGGAGATCGCCCGGATCGAGGAGCGCGGGCAGATCCGCGATGCGCCCGTCGCGCAGGCGCCCGAGGCGGGGATCCACGTGGAGGAGCCGCTCCTCGAGGGGGTTCTCGCGAGGCCAGGCGGCGGGGCTCATGGCGCCTCCTCGAAGCGCGCGGCCTCGACGCGCGCGCCGCTCGGCACCTCGCCGGCGCGGCCGATGAGGGCGACGATGCGCCTCGCCACGTCCGCGGGGTCGGCCAGCGCGCTCGGATCGGCGTCGGGGATCGCCTCGGCGTGCATCCGCGTGTTCATCTCGCCGGGATCCACCGCGTAGAAGGCGACGCCCGTGCCCTCGAGCTCGGCGGCCCAGGTGCGGCTGAGGTGATCGAGCGCCGCCTTCGAGGCGCCGTACGCGCCCCACCGCGGGTAGGCGTTCACGGCCGCGTCCGAGCTGATGTGGACGACCACCCCGCGCCGCCGCAGCGCCATCGCGCCCGCGATCACCTTGGTGAGGCGGAACGGGCCGACCACGTTGACCTCGAGCACGCGGCCGAGATCCTCGCACTCGGTGTCGAGCAGGATCGGCAGCGGCGTCCTGCCGAGCGTGCTCGCGTTGTGGACGAGCAGATCGATGGGACCGACCAGCGCCGCCGCCGCGCCGGCGATCGCGTGGGTCTGGCCCTTGTCGCCGATGTCCGCCGCGAGCGCGTGCGCCACCCCGCCCTGCGCGGCGATCTCGGCCGCCACGGCCTCGAGCGGCGCGCGCTCGCGCGCGACCAGGACCACCTTCGCGCCCCTCCGGGCGAGCTCCCGCGCGAGCGCGGCGCCCAGCCCGCGGCTCGCCCCGGTGACCAGCGCCGCGCGCGGCGCGAACGGCGCGCCCCGCGCGGCGTGGGCGTCCCGCGCGGCGTCGGCGTCCCGCGCGGCGTCGGCGAGAGACGGCTGGGAGATGCCTCCAGCCTGGATCAGCGACTCGCTTCCGGTCGACTCGTCGTTCATGGTGCTTCCTCCTCGCCCAGAGCCTAATCTGCGCTGACCCATAATTTGGAGCCACCTCCAGTATCTTGGAATCATGCTAATCTCCGGTCATGGATCAGGATGCGGAGCTCGCCGGGCGGCTCGCGAAGAACATCAAGCAGCTGCGCGAGGCCCGCGGGCTCACGCAGCAGCAGCTGGCCAAGCTCGCCGGCGTGCCCCGGGCGACGTGGGCGCACCTCGAGTCCGGCGCGGCGAACCCGACGCTCGGCGTGCTCCACCGCGCCGCCGCCGCGCTCCAGGTCTCGATCGAGGAGATGCTCTCCGCGCCCCGCGCCACGTGCCAGCTCTACGCGCGCGACGCGCTGCCCACGCGCTCCCCCGGCCAGGCGCTCGTCCGCAAGCTCCTGCCGGATCCGATCCCGGGCATGGAGATGGATCGCATCGAGATCCCCCCGGGCGGGCGCATGACGGGCGTCCCGCACACCCCCGGCACCCGCGAGTACCTGACGTGCGAGTCGGGGGAGCTCCAGCTCGTGGTCAGCGGCGAGCGGTTCACGCTCGGCGCCGGCGACGTCGCGGTGTTCCGCGGCGATCAGCGCCACTCGTACCACAACCCCGGCAAGCAGCAGGCGGTCGGCTACTCGGTCGTGGTGCTCGCGCGGGTGCTCTGACCGGGGCGCGCCGCCCGCCGCGCTGCCGGCGGAGAGCGCGCCTTGCTACGCTGGGCGACCCGTCGCATGCGGCTCCGCGATCTCTTCCTCGTCGACCCCTGCCTCCCGCTGCCGGGCGCGGGCGCCTCGGGGCGAGGCGCGGCGCCCGCTCCGGGCGATCTCGCCGGCGTCCTCGTTCCACCCAGCCTCGGCGCGCCGCTCCTCCGCGCGCTCCGGCGGCTCACCGCGGCCCTCGACGAGGGGCGGGCGGCGCCCCTGCCCTTTCTCTGGATCGCGGGACCTCCTGGTTCGGGCAAGTCCACGCTCCTCCGGCTGCTCCTGACCGGCCTGCACCGCGCACCTCCGCCGGGCGGCCCCCTCCCCGGCGCCGCGCGCAGCCCGCGCGATCTCGCCCCCGAGCTCCGCGATGCCCTCGGCGCGCTGCGCGCGCGCATCGACGGGGCGAGCGTCGTCGTCAGCGCCGCGCGCGAAGGGGCGCGGGGCGCGTCGCTGCACGCCGTGGTCCTCCAGCAGCTGAAGGAGCGCCTCGGAGAGCCCGCGGAGCGGCGCAGGGAGCTCTCCGTCAAGGATGCCGTCGAGGAGATCTTCGCCCTCCTCCGCCTGCGCGCGCCGGCGAAGACGCTGTGCCTCGGCATCGACGATGTCGACGCGCTCGCCGCCGCGGACGACGCCGGGCGGCGCAACGTCGTCTCGTTCCTCTCCCACCTCGCCCAGCGCCTCAAGTCGCGGGCCTGGCTCGTCGCGACCGCCCGCGACGACGGCCGCGAGCCCGAGGACCTCGGGCCGCTCGAGGCGCTCTTTCCAGCCGATCTCCGCCTCCGCCTCGATCGCTCCCTGCCGGACGTCCTCCGCCTCGGCGCGCTCGCCAAGCGGCCGCCCGCCGAGGCCGCCCTCCGCGATCTCTTCCGGCAGCGCGCCGCGGAGCTCGTCCAGCACGCCCGCGCCTCGGCGTCGCTCACCGAGGACGAGCTCGTCGCCTCCTGGCCGCTGCTCCCCGAGGTGATCGACCTCCTCATCCGGACCGCGTCGGCCCTGCGCGCGAGCGCCGCGCCGGGCGGTGAAGCCCCGCTCTCCGTGCCCGGCTGGGTCGGCGAGATCCTCCGCGCCGAGGGCCTCCGCGACGCGCCGCTCGACCGCTGCGTCCCGCTCGACGCCGCCTTCGACGCGGCGCGCGCCGCGCTCGATCCCGCGGTCCTCGCCGCGGTGGCGCAAATCGACGACCTCCCGGAGCTCGACGGGCAGCGCCCGCTCGTCTCGCGCGTCGCGCGCGCGGTCGCCTTGCTCGAGCTCTCCGCGGACGCGGCCCCCGTCACGCCGTCCGGGATCGCGCGATCGCTCTACGGCGGCCCTCGGGAGAGCGTCCCCGTCGCGGCCGTGAGCGCCTGCCTCGCGGCGCTCGAGGCCGCGCGCCTCGCCGCGCTCACCGAGCGCCGCGGGGCCCAGCTCCTCACCGCGTCCTTCGAGCCGTGGCGCCGCGAGCGGGACGACTTCACCGTGACCTTCGAGCACACGAGCGAGCTGATACGCGAGCTGCTCGGCGAGCTCCTCCACGGCCTCGTCGTCCCTCGCCTCGAGGGGCGGTCAGCGCCGCTGCGCGCGTGGTACTCGGACGGCAAGCGCCAGCACGACACGCCGCTGCTCCGGCCTCCGGGGGACGCGGCGCTCGGGCTCGACCTCCGCTACCTCCCGATGTACCGCAGATCCGACGCGGAGTGGCGCGACCGCAGCGGGCGCCCGCCGCTCGCCGGGCGGCTCATCTGGGTCGCCGCGGGCGACCCGGAGCGCGCGCGCGATCTCTCGATCGATCTGCTCCGCGCGCGCCGGATGATCCGGCGGGCCGAGCGCCGCGCGCCCTCGCAGCGCGAGGATCTCCGCCTCTTGCAGCTCGAGCAGGCCCGGGACATCGACCTGGCGCGCCGGATGCGCGAGGCGGTGACTCGCGAGTTCATGGCTGGCTCCTTCTATTATCGCGGCGAGCCGTGGCCGGCGGCAGAGCTCGGCGCGGGGTGGGGAGAGGCCGCCCTCGCGGCGCTCGCGCGCGCGTCGCTCGCGCACGCGGCGCACGCGGGCCGCTCGACGGCGGCCGCCGGCGAGCGGCTCACCCAGGGAGGGGAGCCGCCGTGAATCCGTGTTGACGGTCCGGATACCGGCCGATATCGTCTGGATTTGCGGACAGGGCTCGTCCTGGCGCCGTCTTCGATCCCACTCTCCATCACACGTTTGCCACGTTTGACTGCAACCACCGCGCCGGGGTGCCTGGCGCCCAGGGACCTGCGATGGCCATGAAGGATGTCGTCTCCATCAGCTCCAGCGTCCTGCCCGAGGCCGCCCGCGTGCTCGGCGTGCGAGGCACCGAGGGCATCTCGCGGCCGTATTGCTTCGAGATCTACCTCGCGCTCACCAGCGACGACAGCCGTGACATCGACATGGCCGACACGATCGGCGCCAAGGCCACGTTGACGCTCGATCGCGACGACGACGACACGCCGCCCTTCGTCTTCCACGGCATCCTGTCCACGCTCGAGCTCGTGCAGGAGACCTACAGCCGCGCGCTCTTCCGCGCCACGCTCGTCCCGCACCTCTGGCAGCTCACCCTCACCCAGCACAGCCGCATCTTCACCGATCAGACGATCCCCGACATCATCAAGGCGATCCTCGAGGACGGCGGGCTGCTGCCGGAGGACTACGAGCTCAGGCTCTACGGCGATTACAAGCCGCACGAGCACGTCTGCCAGTACCGCGAGAGCCACCTCGACTTCATCTCACGCTGGATGGAGCGCGAGGGGCTTTATTACTACTTCGAGCACGAAGGCAGCTCCGAGAAGCTCATCATCACCGACAAGTCCTCCGCCCACGGCCCCATCGAGCGGACGCCGGTCCGGTATCACCCGGTCTCGGACACCGACGTCGTCGCCGGGGCGTCGCTCTCGTCGTTCCTCTGCCGGCACACCGCGCTGCCGGCGCGGGTCAAGCTCCGCGACTACGATTACGCGCGGCCGCTGCTCGACGTCTCCGGGAGCGCGCCGGTCTCCATGACGGGCATCGGCGAGATCAACCAGCATGCCGGCCGCTTCTTCACCCCCGAGGAGGGCGCGCGGCTCGCGAAGATCCGCGCCGAGGAGCTGCTCGCGCGGCAGGTCGTGGCCCAAGGCGGCGGCACCGCCCCCTTCTTTCGCCCCGGATACCTGTTCGAGCTCGAGGACCACCCGCGCGGCGCCCTCAACGCGAAATACCTGATCACCCAGACCGAGCACGTCGCGATCGCGGCCGGCGGCGGAGCGGAGATCAAGAAGCTGCTCGGCGTCGAGTCCGACGACGTGTACCGGATGGAGTTCAAGGCCATCCCGGCCGGCGTCCAGTACCGCGCCGAGAGCCGCACCCCGTGGCCGCGCATCTACGGCTTCGAGAACGGGACCATCGACGGCGAGGCCGAGAGCGAGTACGCGCAGGTCGACGACCACGGCCGCTACGCCGTCAAGTTCGAGTTCGACGAGAGCCCCCTCAAGGACGGCAAGGCCTCCACCTGGGTCCGCATGCTGCAGCCCCACGGCGGCGGCGTCGAAGGGTGGCACTTCCCCCTCCGCAAGGGCGTCGAGGTCCTCTTCACCTTCCTCGGCGGCGACCCCGATCTCCCGGTCATCGCCGGCGTCGTCCCGAACGCGCTCAACCCGAGCCCCGTCACGTCCCAGAACCGCACGACCAACATCATCCAGACCGGCGGCCGCAACCGCCTCGAGCTCGAGGACCAGGACGGCGGCCAGCGCGTCACCCTCTCCACGCCCACGAAGAACACCTTCATCCGGATGGGCGCGCCCAACGACGACAGCAACCTGTACCTGAACACCGACGGGATGACGTACTTGTACATCGGAGAGGACCTCGATCTCTGGACCGTCGGCCACAAGAAGGAATGGGTCGACCAGAGCTCGACCGAGTGGATCGTCGGCCCCTTCAGGACGGTCGTCGACAACCTCGTCACGGAGACCTACAAGGACAAGCAGGTGACCACCGTCGCGAAGGGGCGCGAGGAGACCGTCACCACGGGCGGCTACAAGCTCACGGTCAGCGCCGGGGGCGCCACCGTCGACATCACGAACCCGAGCACGTTCAAGGTGCACGGCACCCTGCTCGAGGAGGTCGACGGGGCGCTCACCCAGACGTACAAGGCCGGCGTCACCCAGAACGTCACCGGCGCCGTCAACCAGACCATCAGCCTCGACTACAACCTCACGTGCAACAAGATGAACGTCACCAACAAGGGTGACGAGATCCTCACCACGCTGGGCTCCTTCATCGGCACCACCATCTCCGCCACCTCGGAGACCACCGTCGGCATCAAGAACGAGAACCTGATCGGCGGGAAGATCGAGTCGGTCGTCGGCCTGAAGTTCGAGGCCCTGCTCGCCGCCAACATCGAGATCCACGTCGGCCCGCACGTCGAGATCAAGACCGCCGACATCAAGGCCAAGGCCGCGGAGATCCGCACCAAGGCCCTCGAGCTCTGGGCGACCCACGGCCCCACCATCAAGCAGGCCGCGCTCGATCTCGCCATCGCGGCCGCGCACATCCGTCTATGAAGACCGTCAAGCCGATGCGGCTGGGCCTCCTGTACAAGGTCTTCGAGCTCGACCGCCGCTTCTATTTCGTCACCACCCTGCTCGTCTTCTTCCCCCTCTCGTCCCCCTCCACGCTCCTGCCCGAGATCAACCTCTGGAAGATGGTCGGCGAGGAGCTCGGGAAAGAGGGCGTGCTCGACATGTGCATGCCGAAGCCGCGCGGCGAGGTCCTCCTGAGCGCCCGGGGCTACCCGCCCGGAGGCCGCCCGGCCCCCGCGTGCTCCGCCCGCGTCAGGCTCGGCGCGATCGACAAGACCCTTTACCTGGTCGGCGAGCGGCGCTGGACGCGCGGCGTCGCGTCGGATCCGGCGCCGTTCACCGAGATGCCGATCCGGTACGAGAACGCGTTCGGCGGCGAGGGGTTCGCGAAGAACCCGGTCGGCAAGGGGTTCGCCCCGGTCCGCGGCGCGCAGGGCGAGGTCCACCTCCTGCCCAACATCGAGGATCCGGACCGACTCGTGCGCTCGCCGAGGGACCGCCCCGATCCGGCCGGCTTCGACGCGCTCGACTTCATGTGGCCGCAGCGCTTCTCGAAGATCGGCACCTACGACGAGGCGTGGCTCAAGGACGGGTTCCCGGGGCTCGCGAAGGACACGGATCTCGGGTTCTTCAACACGGCCCCGGACGACCAGCAGATCGAGGGGTACTTCCGCGGAGACGAGCCGTTCTCGCTCGAGAACATGCACCCCACGGAGCCGCTCATCGAGTCCGCGCTCCCCGGCGTGGCCACCCGCTGCTTCATCCGGCAGAAGACCGACGCCGGCGACGAGCTCCGCGAGATCGCGACCCGCCTCGACACGGTGCGCTTCTTCCCGCACCGCGAGCGCGGCATCCTGATCTTCCGGGGCCTCACCGAGATCGCCGAGGACGACGCGTCCGACGTGCTGGAGATCATCGTCGGTTGCGAGTCGCTGGCGTCGCCGAAGCCCGAGAGCCATTACCGCGACGTCCTGGCGCGGCGCCTCGACAAGAAGGACGGCCACCTGCTCGCGCTGCGCGACGGCGACCTGATGCCGCCCGAGCCGGCCAGCAAGCCGAAGATCGCGGACGACAAGATAGGCGACGTGGGCGACCTGCTCGCGCGGGAAGACCTGCTCCAGAAGAACCAGCGCCGGCGGGCCGAGAAGGAGCTCGAGCGGCTGCGGGGGGAGCTCCGGGCGCTCGGCCTCGATCCGGACGAGCACATCCCCGCCGCGCTGCCCCCGGAGGAGCCCGCGCCCGATCTGGACGAGCTCCCGGCGTACGTCGAGCGCGCCATGGCCGACGTCGAGAAGCTCAAGAGCGAGGCCGAGGACCGGCGCAAGGCGTCCGAGGCGCAGGCCCGGGAGGCGCTGGCGGCGCAGGGGCTCGATTACGACGCGCTCGTCGAGGAGCAGAAGAAGAAGGCCGGCGGGCCGCCTCGGTTCTCGGCGAAGGCCGAGCTCGAGCGGCTCAAGGACATCCTCGTCATGGCGCGGAACGGCGGCGTCGCGCTCCCCGACGTCGAGGCCAAGCTGGCCGATCCGGAGCTCGAGCAGAAGCTCCTCCTGCAAGAGCAGAAGATGAACGAGGCTTACCGGCGTTATACGCAGCACTTCCCTCCCGCCGCGCGCCTCGACCCGGCCGGCTCCGCGCGCCTCCGCGACGCGCTGCTCGCCGGCCGCCAGGCGGGCGAGCGGTTCGACGCCCGCGACTTCACCGGGGTCGACCTCTCCGGGGTGGATCTGCGGGGCGCGGACCTCTCCGGCATCTTCCTCGAGGCCGCGAGCCTCGCGGGCGCGAACCTCGCGGGCGCGAACCTCAGCGACGCCGTCCTCGCGCGGTGCGACCTCTCCGGGGCCGACCTCACCGGCGCGAAGCTCGCGGGCGCGAACCTCGGCGAGGCCGATCTGAGCGACGCGCAGGCGGCCGGCGCGGATTGCGCCGGGGCGGTCTTCGCCAGGACCAACCTCTCGCGCGCGAGCTTCCGCGGCGCCCGGCTGAAGGGCGCCGACCTCTCCGAGGCGCTCGTCGCCGGAGCCGACTTCCAGCAAGCCTCGGCGCCCGAGCTCATCTTCCTCCGGAACGACCTCACCGGGATCAACCTCCGCGGCGCGGATCTCACCAAGTGCAATTTCATCGAGGTCACCGTCGAAGGCGTGGACTTCACCGGCGCCACGCTGAAGTCCGCCCTGTTCGTCACCTCGAAGGGCAACCGCGCCAATTTCCGGGGCGCCATGCTCGAGAACCTCCGGATCGTCGTCGACTCCTGCTTCGAGGGCGCCGATCTGCGGGGCGCCAACCTGACCGCCGCCAACCTGCGCGGCACGAAGCTCGCCGGCGCCGACTTCACCGGCGCGCTCCTCAAGGGCGCGGATCTCAGCGAGTGCGACCTGCGCGGCGCCAGGCTGCACCACGCGGAGGCCCGTGAGTCGAGGCTCGTCAAGGCGGACCTGAGCCAGGCCGCCCTGACGGGCGCCAACCTCATCTACGCGCTCCTCCAGAAGGCGAACCTCCGCGGCGCCGACCTCCGGGGCGCCAACCTGTTTCGCGCCGATCTCGCGCGGGTCGAGGGCGACCGCGCGACAAACCTCGACGACGCGCACGTCAACCAGGCTCGGGTCGTGCACCAGGCTCGGGTCGTGCAAGGGAGCGCCCGTGGACAGGGATGAGCTCGTCGCGCTGGTGCGGGGCGGCGAGGTCCTGGAGAAGGTCAGCCTCGCCGGCATGGACCTGACCGGCGCAGATCTCTCGGGGTGCATCTTCGAGCGCGTCGACCTGCACGGCGCGAAGCTCTCGGGGGCGCGCCTCAAGGAGTCGGTGCTGATGGAGTGCGATCTGCGCGGCGCGGATCTCACCGGCGCCAACCTGCATCACCTCGTCATGGACAAGGGCCGCCTCGCCGGGGCCGACCTCACCGGCGCCACGATGATCGCCGCGAAGCTCGTCGACGTCGACCTCACCTCGGCCGTGCTCGCCGGCGCCAACCTCGTCATCGCCGCCCTGGTCAAGCCGATCCTGGTCGGCGCCGACCTCTCCAGGACCAACCTGGATCGGGCCAGCATCGTCGACGCGAGCCTCCAGGGCACGAGCTTCGCGGGCGCGCACCTCAAGCAGACCGTCCTGATGAAGGCCGACCTCACGGGCGCCGTCCTCGCGGGCGCCCGGCTCGAGAACGCGATCTTGATGCAAAGCAAGCTCTCGGGCATGGATCTCTCGGGGATGGATCTCACGCTCACGCAGTTCATGGACGCCGATCTCGAGGCCACGAGCTTCCGGGGCGCGACGCTCGTCCAGTGCAACTTCAAGGGCGCGAACCTCACCGGCGCGGACCTCACCGGCGCGACCGCCCAGAACGCCGTCTTCGTCCAGGCGAACCTCACGCGCGCCTCCCTGCGGCGGGCCCTCCTGCGCCAGTCGTTGTTCGTCGAGGCCACGCTCTCCTCCACGAACGCGGCCTCGGCCGACCTGCAGCAGTGCGTCTTCACGCGGGCCGCGTGCGCTGGCGCCGTCTTCGCCGGCGCGGATCTCACGTACGCCGACTTCTCCTACGCCGACGTCTCGGGCGCCGATTTCTCCGGGGCGACGCTCTTCCGGGCGCGGTACCACAAGGTCGAGGAGGAGGGCGCCGTCTGGACGAGCCGCGCCGCCGCGCTCGGCGACGACGAGGCGCTGGCAGAGGCGGAAGCGTTCAAATCCCCCCACTGAGCGTGTGACGATCGGATGAGCAGGACATCGATGCAGAATCTGGCACGGAAGCTCGAGAGCACGGAGACGTTCCAGGAGACCGGGCGGGTCGTCGGCGCGGGCGCGGGCGGCTTCGTCGTCCGCGCGGGCACGGGCGAGCACGAGGCGCAGCGCGCGGTGAGCTGCCTCGTCGAGCCCGAGGTCGGCGACGTCGTGCTGCTCGCCAGGTCCGAGCGCGGCAAGAGCTATGTCCTGGCGGTCCTGGAGCGCGCGCCGGGGGCGGCCGCGCGCGTCGTGCACGACGGCGACATCGAGCTCCAGCTGCGGCGAGGTCGCTTCCGGGTCGCCGCGCAGGAGGGCATCGATCTCGCGTCGGGCAAGGACGTCTCGGTCGCGTCTGCCGGCGTCCGGGTCAACACCGTCGAAGGCAACGTCGTCTTCCAGCGCCTCTCCTGCTTCGGCGCGGCGGTCCACGCCGAGGTGGAGAAGGCCAAGATGGTCTTCACCAGCCTCGAGACGGTGGCCGAGCGGCTCACGCAGAAGCTCAAGAGGTCGTATCGCCTCATCGAGCAGTTCGACCACGTGCGCGCCGATCGCATCGACTACGCCGCGAAGCAGACGGCGAGCCTGCGGGGCGAGAACACGCTGGTCACCGCCGAGGAGCTGGTCAAGCTCGACGGCGAGCAGATTCACCTCGGATAGGAGGCGCTGCCATGTTCGCGAACTCCCAGATGATGGGCCTGGATCTCGGGTTCCCCGACGTCTGCCTCACGCCGACGCCGGCGCCGGTCCCCATTCCTTATCCGAACATCGCGGCCGGCCCGATGGGCGTCCCCGCGGCGTACAACATCCTGTTCATGGGCACCCCGGCGCACAACATGGCGACGACGGTCCCGCTGACGAACGGCGACAACACCGGGATCAACATGGGGGTGGCGTCCGGGATGGTCATGGGCCCGAGCCGCCATCTCACGGGCGCGTTCACGTGCCTGATCGGCGGCATCCCCGCGACGAGGATGACCAGCATGAGCCTGCAAAACTCCACGAACTGCCCGGGGATGCGGCTCGTCCCGAGCCAGGTCAAGGTGCTGCTCCTGGCGCCCTGAGGAGGCCTGTCATGATCATCGCCGGCGTCCTCCTCGCGCTCCTCGGCCTGCTGTTCGGCGCGGCGTCGGTGTCCGACGGCGCGTATGCGGTCCTCTCGGCGCACCTCGGCAAGAACCGAGCGGCGCTCGGCCAGGTCGCCTTCTTCTGCCTGCTCATGGGCGCGATCCTCTTCTTCTGGGGCAAGGTCAACGCGCGGACCGCGCGCATCCGGGCGTCGGGGCTCCCGGGCAAGGCGATCATCACGAAGTTCGACGACACCGGCGTGACGACCAACCGGGATCCGGTGGTAACGCTCCACCTGCACGTGATGCTCGAGAACCGCGAGCCGTACACGGCGGTCATCCGGCACAGCGTGCCGCGGCTGCGGGTGGGGCAGCTGACGAGCAAGGAGCCGGTCGCGGTGAAGGTGGATCCGGAGGACCCAAAGCGGATCGTGATCGAGTGGGATCAGTGAGGGCAGCGCTCCCTTCGCCGGGCCCGCGCCGCGCACGCGAGCAGCGCGAGCGCCGCTCCCCCGAGCGCCGCCGCGCCGCCCGGGCCGCGCTCGCCGGCGGCGCGGCAGCTGCAGCCGCGCACCGCGGCGTCCTCGTCGTCGTCGCCATCGCCAGCGCCCCCGCCGCCGCTGCCCGGCTCCATCCCTGAATCGCACGTTCCCCCGGGATAGACGTCCTGCTCCGTCCACTCCGGCTCCGACGGCCGCGAAGAGCTCGGCTGCGCCGTCTCCGGATCCTTCCTGTAGAAGCAAGGCCTGCAGGCGTGCACGGCCTCGCCGGCGACGTTCCCGGCCGCATCCATCGCCGTGACCCGGAAGCAGAGCGCCGTCGGGGCATCGACGCCGGCGAGCACGTCCACGGTCTGATGGATGGCCATGGTCACCGACGCGTCGGTCGTGAGCCGGCTCGTCGAGAACACCGGCTCCGTGAAGCTGACGTCCCGGAACGCCTCGACCGTGTAGATCACGGGGGACTCGCCGGTCCCCGCAGCATCGCCCTCGGCCGTGACCCACCACGCGAGGTGGCTGTGCGACTCGCAGCTCCCGCTGCTCGGCGTGGCGTCGGCATAATCGTAGAGGTCGAACGAGAGCCCGCTCGGCGTCGGCGGCGCCTCGGTGTCCGCGGCGCCGGCCGTGAGCTCGATCCGCGTCGCCTCGCACCCCTCGTCCGGGCAGAAGCTGCCCTCGATCACGATCGCCTGCCCCTCGCCGGGCGGCGGCTCGATCCGCGCGACGAGATCGTACCCCGCCGCCGGCACGTCCGGCGCGGCCACGAGGCTCGCCGGCTCGCCGTCGACCGTCACCGACACGGCGTCCAGCGAGAGGGCGTGGCCGGCGAAGAAGAGCGCGGCGTTCCCCGGGGTCGTCGCGCCGCTCGCCGGGAAGACCTCGGTCACGCCCGGATACGGCATGCCGCACGCGCCCGCGCTGGCCTCCATCGCCAGGAAAGAGGCCAGCGCCGCGAGGATCCCAGCAGTCCACGAACCATGGTTCATGACGCCAGGGTATCGCCCTGCGGCTCCCCACGGAGCGGAGAGCACGGCTGGAACGCCGGCCTACCCGGCCGCCAGCGCCGCTTCCGTCGATCGCGGCGCCCCGTAGAGCAGCCGCTCGTCGCGCCGCCACCAGCCCGGCGCCCCGGCGAGCGGGTGCTCGGTCCGGCCGGTGGACGCGAGCTCCTTCGCGACCGCCGCGAGCGCCGTGGGCCGCGGCGCGGGCCCGCGCACGTCGAAGACCCCCGGCTCGTAGTGGCCGCGCGCCTGGGTGACCAGGCTGTCCCAGTCGTACGCCCCGAAGGCGGACCACAGCGTCACCGCCCGCACGTCGGCGCCCTCCGCCCGGGCCGCGCGCGCGCCCTCCCACGCCTCCACAAGCCAGCGGATCTGCTCCTCCGGCGTGCACCCGAGGTGGACCTCGGTGATCGCGATCGGCGTCGCGTACCGCCGCCAGACGTCGCGCAGCACCTCGTGGTGGCCGAAGATCCCCTCCTCCCGGACGCGCACCGCCTCCACGTCGGCGTACGCGTCGCGCCCGTTGCCGCCGTGCGTCCACGAGGGGTAGCGCTCGACGCGGTGATCGAGGAACCGATCGCTCGTCAGGTAGTAGTTCACGCCGATCACGTCCGGCGGGCACGGCTCCGCCGCGAGCCGCGCGAGCTCCTCGTCGCTCACGCCGCAGTCGCGGAGGTGCTGGCGCAGCGGGTGCGCGGCGTCGACGCGCCCGTACAGCAGATCGAGGCTCAGCCAGCGCCGGTGGTTCTCGAACTCCGCCTGGTAGGCGAGCCGGGGCGTGCTGGCGATCGCGCCGAAGTCCTCCGTCTGCACGAGCCGCGCGTCCGGGCGCACCCGCCGGATCGCGCGCATCGCGGCCGCGGTGGCGCGCGTCTCCACGAGCAGCGCGCGCATGAGGGAGGCCGAGTCCCGGCGGTGCGGGTACCAGTGCCCGTAGAGCGCGCTGAAGCGCGCGGTCGTGAGCGGCTCGTTCACCGGCGTGAAGTCGCGCACCCACGGGTAGCGCTCCGCCACGGCGCCGGCGAACTCCGCGAGGCCGCTCGCGAAGTTGTCCTCCATCAGGCTGGTCCACGGCGGGCCGCTGCCGTGGTGGACCAGCCCGACGATCACGTCGATGCCGAGCTCCCGCAGCCGGTGGAGGCGCTCGTCTGCCCACGAAAAATCGGCGCTCCGCGGGCCGTCCGGGGCCGTGCGCTCCCAGAGGACCGGGTACCGGACGGCCGTGACCCCGAGCTCCGCGAGCAGGTCCAGATCGGTGATGCGGCCGTGGTGGCCCGTGCGCTCCAGCTGGTTGAAGTACTGGTCGCCGACGCGGTTGACCGTGCACTCGACGCCGGCCCAGAGCGCGATCCCGGCGCGCTCGCTCACGGGGCCACCCCTCCCACCAGCACCGTCGCGTGCCGGCCCGGCGTTCGCCCGTAGGCCTCCACGACCGCCCGGCCCACCTGTGCCGCGCAGCCGCGCTTCACCAGGGCCACGATCGAGCCGCCGAAGCCGCCGCCGGTCAGCCGGGCGCCGAAGACGTCCGGCTGCGCCCGCGCGCTCTCCACCAGCGCGTCGACCGCCGGCACCGACACCTCGAAGTCGTCGCGCATCGACCGGTGCGACGCGTCGAAGAGCTCGCCCAAACGGCCGAGATCCCCGGCGCGGAGCGCGGCCACGGCGGCGAGCACCCGGGCGTTCTCGGTCACCACGTGGCGCGCGCGCCGGTCGAGCGGCGCCGGCAGCGACGCGATGCGCTGCTCGGCGGCCGCGTCGACGTCCCGGAGCTGCGGCACGCCGAGCAGGGCCGCGGCGCGCTCGCACTCCGCGCGCCGCGTCTTGTAGTCGCCGCTCGCGTGCTGGTGCGCCACCCCCGAGTTCACGACGAGCAGCTCGGCCTCGGCGGGCAGCGGGATGCGCTCGAACGCGAGGGTCCTCGTGTCGATGAACAGCGCCGTGTGCTCGTCGGCGAGGCTCGCGGCCATCTGATCCATGTTCCCGACGGGCGCGCCCACGAAGTCGTGCTCCGCCGCGTGCGCGATGCGGGCGATCTCCACGTCGTCGATGGAGAGATCGAGCATCGACCGCAAGGCGCGGGCGAGCGCCACGAGCAGCGAGGCGCTCGACGACAGGCCGCTGCCGAGCGGCACCGACGACGCTACCTTCGCGTCGAAGCCCGGGATCGACGCGCCCCGGCCGCGGAGGACCGCGGTGATGCCCTGCACGTAGTCGAGCCACAGGCCGCGGCGCGCCTCCTCGCCGGCGCGGAACGAGAGCGGGGCGCCGCCGTCCACGTTCTCGCTCGCGACCTGGACGAGCCCGTCGTCCCGCGGCGCGATCTCGATGCGCGTCTTCTGCGGGATCGCCGTCGGCAGCACGTACCCGCCGCTGTAATCGGTGTGCTCGCCGATCAGGTTCACGCGCCCCGGCGCCTCGGCCGCGAGCTTCGCCGGGCGGCCGAAGACGGCCTCGAAGCCCAGCCCGCGCGCGGTCATCGCGGCGCACCCATGTCCACGAGCCCGGGCATGTCCGCAAGGGCCGGCATGTCCGCGAGCCCCCCGTCGCTCAGCGTCGAGGGCGTCTCGTTCGGGCCGACGAACGGGATCCCCTGCGTCGCCGCCGCCATCTTGTGGAGCGGGAACTTCGGCGTGCGGTCGGCGTGGAGGAGGCCGTTCGCCTCCTGGTACGTGTCGGCGAACTGCGTGTAACAGAAGCCGGCGAGCAGCTCGAGGGAGTTGATCACCTTCATGAGCTTCGTGTAGCGCTCGGCGAACTCCTCCGAGGTCCTGCACGCGGAGTACCCCCACGTGCCGCCGTCGCCGCCGCCGGGCGCGACCGCGATCCCGCCGAACTCCGACAGCACGATCGCGGTCTCGTGGCTGACCGACGGGTCGAGCACGAGGGCGCGCCCCCCGGGCCTCTCCCGCTTCAGCAGCTTGGGCACGACGTCGTGCGCGAAGTAGCGGCGCGCGATGCGCTCGGGCGACGGATCGTAGTCGTGGATCCCGATGATGTCGGTCGCCACGCTCTCCCACCCGTCGTTGCCGATGACCGGCCTCGTGTAGTCCATCGACCTCGTGAGGTGATAGAGCGCCTGCACGTAGTGCCGCTCGTTCGGGTTGTCCGGCAGGTTCGGGACGCCCCACGACTCGTTGAACGGCACCCACGCGACGATGCACGGGTGGCTGATGTCCCGCCGGATCGCCTCGAGCCACTGCCGCGCGAGCCGCTCGATCGACTTGCGCGTGTGCCGGTAGGCGCTCGGCATCTCCTCCCACACGAGCAGGCCGAGCTTGTCGGCCCAGTAGAGGTACCGCGGATCCTCGATCTTCTGGTGCTTCCGGGCGCCGTTGAAGCCCATCTGCTTCGTGAGCTCGACGTCGCGGCGCAGCGCCTCGTCGTCGGGGGCGGTGATCCCGGTCCCCTCCCAGTAGCCCTGGTCGAGCACCATCCTGAGGACGTACGCCCGCCCGTTCAGGAGGAAGCGGTCCCCGCGGACGGCCACCGAGCGCAGCGCCGTGTAGCTCTTCACGCGGTCGATCGTCATCCCGGACTGGTCGTAGAGGACGATGTCGGCCTCGATCAGCGTCGGGCGCTCGGGGCACCACAGGAGCTCGTTGCGGAAGTCGTCGATGCCTGGGTCGGAGAGCGTGATGCGCCGGTGGACCTCCCCGGCCACGACCGTGTACTGGTCGTTCGCGATCGTCATGTCGCCGACGCGCAGCCGCACGCCGACGCGCGCGCCCTCCACCGGCGCGTTGGCGACGCGGACCTCGACCGCGATCTCCCAGCGCTCGAGGTTCGGGGTCCACCGGAGGTACTCGACGCGCATGCGCGGCACGCGCTCGAGCCACACCGTCTGCCAGATCCCCGTGGTCCGCGGGTACCAGATGGAGTGAGGCTCGAGCTTCCAGTCCTGCTTGCCGCGCGGCTTCGCGAGGTCGTTCGGATCGTCGTGGGCCTGAACCACGATCGTGACGCTCTCGCGCCCCTTCACGTGCTCGGTGATGTCGAGCTCGAACGGCGTGTAGCCGCCCTCGTGCTCGCCGGCGAAGCTGCCCTCGATCCACACCCTGGCCAGGTAGTCCACGGCGCCGAAGTGCAGGATGAGCCGCTCGGCGGGGTCGAGCTCCGGCACCTTGACCTGGCGCCTGTACCAGCAGGCCTTGAAGAAGCCGGTCTCGCCGACCCCGCTCCGCGGCGTCTCCGGGGCGAACGGCACCTCGATCGTCCTGTCGAAGCGCGCGTCGGCCGGCGAGCTCCACTCCGCCCGGGGATCGAGGGCGAACTCCCACGCCCCGTTCAGCGAGGTCCAGCCCTCTCGCCGGAGCAGCGGGCGCGGGTAGCCGCGGGCAGCGCCGCTGTCGGCCGGCGGCGGCACCGAACCTGGGATACCGATCTGTGCAAGGTGCTGTCGAGGCATGGGTCCGTTAGGCGGCGACGGTCACCGCTGCTCCGTCGAGCTTGGCTTCGCGGATGTGGTCGAAGGTGGCGAGCGCCTGACCCACGACCTGGTCCATGTTGTAGTACCGGTACGTCGCGAGCCGCCCGACGAAATGCACGTTCGGCGTCGCGTCGGCGAGGGCCTTGTACTTCCGGTAGATCTCCGCGTTCTCGGGCCGCGGCACCGGGTAGTAGGGGTCGCCCTCGGCCCTCGGGAACTCGTACACGATGCTCGTCTTCGGGTGCTGCTGCCCCGTGAGGTACTTGAACTCCGTGATGCGGGTATACGCGTGCTCGTTCGGGTAGTTGACGACCGCGCCGGGCTGGAAGGTCTCCTTGTCATGCGTCTCGAACTTGAACTCCAGGGAGCGGTAAGGGAGCTTCCCGTAGCGGAAGTCGAAGAAGGAGTCTACCGGGCCCGTGTAGATCATCTCCTTGAAGCTCACCTCGTTCATGATGTCGCGGTAATCTGTGTTCAGGAGAATCCGGATCTTCTTGTGGTCCAGCATGTTCTCGAACATCCGCGTGTAGCCGCGCAGCGGCATGGCCTGGAACTCGTCCGTGAAGTACCGGGAGTCGTAGTTCGTGCGCGCCGGCACGCGCGAGGCGACCGAGGCGTCGAGCTCCGACGGGTCGAGCCCCCACTGCTTGCGCGTGTAGTTGCGGAAGAACTTCTCGTAGAGCTCCCGGCCCACCTTGCTGACGACCGCGTCCTCGGAGGTGCGGCAGTGCTTGATCGGCTCGGCGACGCGGGCGAAGAACGCCTCGACCTCGGCGGGCGAGTAGTTGGTCCCGTAGAGGGCGTTGACCGTATCCACGTTGATCGGGAACGGGACGAGCTTGTCGTCGACGTGCGCGAGCACGCGGTGCTCGTACGGGCGCCACTCCGTGAACTGCGACAGATAGCGGAAGATCCGCGGCGACGCGGTGTGGAAGATGTGGGGGCCGTACTTGTGGATGAGGACCCCGGCGTCATCGTGGTAGTCGTACGCGTTGCCGCCGATGTGCGGACGCTTGTCGCACAGGAGGACCGACTTGTTCATCTGCGAGGCAAGGCGCTCGGCGAGCACGCTGCCAGCGAACCCGGCACCTACGATCAGAGTGTCGAACACGGTACGTTCCCTTCCGCCCGGACAGCCGCCGGACGCTTGGATTGGAGTGCGTCAGCGATGAGCTTCGACATCGAGCGCCACGTCTTGTCCCACGACGTCGCGCTCACCATCTCGTCCGCGATCGCGATGTGCTCCTCGCGCGGCCCCGCGAGCGCTGCGAGGGCCGCGGCGACGAACGTGGAGGCGTCGGCGATGTGCACCGCCTTCTTCTCGCCGTAGGGCGTGACCACGTCGCGGATGGCGGTGGAGACGACCGGCTTGCCCGCGGCGAGGTACTCGAGCGTCTTCGTCGGGCTGATGAACCGGGTCGCCTCGT
The DNA here is from genome assembly GCF_051526825.1 of Sorangium sp. So ce185. Taxonomy (NCBI): domain Bacteria; kingdom Pseudomonadati; phylum Myxococcota; order Polyangiales; family Polyangiaceae; genus Sorangium; species Sorangium sp. So ce185. The sequence goes on from NZ_CP150316.1 coordinate 8,265,866, forward strand.
TGAGCGCGAACGGCATGAGTGCGACGTCCCAGCCGCCGAGGTAGGCCGGAAGATCCTGATATGACTTCTGGCCGAGCCAGTGGATGTTCGGCAGCCGGGGCAGCGTGGCCGGGTCGATCTTCACGACCGGCCCCAGCATGACGAGCTGGAAGTCGGGGCGCTCCTTGGCCACGCGGGCGACGAGCTCGACGTCGAGCCGCTCGTCGATGACGCCGAAGAACCCGAGCCGCGGCCTCGGGATGTCGCGCTGGTCGTCCGGGTCCGCGGCGTGCTCGCGCGCCCTCGCGAAGTGGGCCGCGTCGACGCTGCTCGGGAAGGCGTGCACCGACGGGTGCTGGGCGCGCTTCGCCTCGTAGAGGCTCTGGCCGCCGGTGAACACGAGATCGGCGCGCGCGAAGAGCTCCCGCTCCCGCTCCCGGAGGATGGGCGGGGCGCCGCGGAAGGCGGAGAGCTCATCCATGCAGTCGTAGACGACGAGCGACGGCTCCACGTCCGCGGCGATCGGCAGCGACATCGGCGTGTAGAACCACAGGATCGGCTGCCGGACGTCCTGCTCCCGCACGAAGGAGTTGAGCAGGCGGCGCTGCTGCGCGAGGGCCTCCTCCTGCTCGGTGCCGTGGCGGAGGTGGGGGACGACGACGGTGAGATTGGCCTCGATGTGCCTCGCCTCGAGCCTCGGGGGCCCGTCCTCGAACACGGGCTCTTCGACGAAGTAAACCCGCCTCTCCTGCGCGAAGCGGCTCATCAGATGGTTCGGTCGCTGGAAGACGAAGTTCCAGCGCAGGTGCGACAAACAGATGAGATCGGGCCCGACCTGCTTCATCTTGTCTCCGATTTCTGTGAATTGAGAACGTACCGCGCCGTTTTTTAGCATTTTAGCAATTTACGGGCCGACGACGGGATGAAGCCATTGACGGGGACATCGCGGCCGGGCCGCGCGGCCGCCGTGAAACGCGCGGCAATCCGCTACATGGGCTGGGCAGAGCGCTGAACATCGAAGTACGCTCGCCGGCGCCATGATCGCTGGACGCGAGAACCGGCGAACTTGCCACAGATGAGGCAAAACGCGCCGCGTTCGGGCGTTTCCTGTGGGGCCTTCACAAAAGATGCAACCTGCGCCGCGCCCTTCGACGCGCCTCCGGGCGCGAGCGCAGTGTCGTAGATGCACGATGCTTGCCGGAGCGCTCGGGAGTGCCCCTCATGCAGCGGAGCTAAGGAGAGATCCGGATACGAGCTAGGGTATCGCCTGATCGACCACCGCAGTGCGGCCGCGTTTCGTGAGCGCGCGCGGCCGGGTCCTCGACAGGGCGGATGAGAAATGCGCTCGATTTGAAGGAATGAACCTCGCTCCCGACTTCGCGTCGAGCGACGCGCTTACCGCTCGTCGGGCGCCATCCACTTGTACTCGACGGTCGGGCGCCAGGCGGCGAGCAGCCCCAGGAGCGCCTCGGCGTCGCTCTCGACCTGGAGCATCGCGCGGTGGCCCGGCTTGAGGAACCGCTCGGCCACCACATGATCCAGAAAGGCGATCAGCGGCCGGTAATACCCGGCGACGTCGAGCAGCCCGACCGGCTTCTCCTGAGACCCGAGCTGCGTCCAGGTCCACACCTCGAACAGCTCCTCCAGCGTCCCGATGCCCCCCGGCAGGGCGATGAAGGCGTCGGAGAGCGCGGCCATCTTCGCCTTGCGCTCGTGCATCGTCTCGACCACGTGGAGCTCCGTCAGGCCCCGGTGCTCGATCTCGCGCTGGTTGAGGAAGTGGGGGATGACGCCGATCGCCTCCCCGCCGGCCGCGAGCACCGCGTCGGCGACCGCGCCCATGAGCCCCACGTGGCCGCCCCCGTACACGAGCCCGATCCCTCGCGCGGCCAGGAGCTCCCCGACCTGAACGGCCGCCGCGCGGTAGGCCGGCGACGCGCCGGCGCTCGACCCGCAATAGACGCAGATCCTTGAGAGTTTCCTCATCGCCCGAGCCTACGCCGGCGGGCGGGCTCGTTCCAGGGCCGCCCGCTTCGCGGCGTCGCCCCACGCTGCGTAGCCTGGCCGCCCGCTGCGTAGCCTTGGCCGCCCGCTGCGTAGCCTGGCCGCCCGCTGCGTAGCCCGGCCGCCCGCTGCGCGGCCAGGCACCGCGCGGGCAGCGCGGTGCCGTGGCCGGCCGCTCACTCCTTGTCGAGCTTGCCGACGAGGCTCAGCGTGAAGAACGCGCCCATGTACTTGAAGTGCGGGCGCACCTGCATGTCGACCTTGTACCAGCCGGCGTTGCCCGGCACCTCGGTCACGATGATCCTCGCCTTGCGGAGCGGCCGGCGCCCGCGGGTCGCGGCGGAGACGACGTCCTGATCGGCGACGTACTGGCCGATCCACTCGTTCAGCTCCCTCTCGAGGTCGGCGCGCTCCTTCCACGTCCCGATCTGCTCGCGCTGCAGCACCTTCAGGTAGTGCGCGATGCGGCACATGATGAACATGTACGGCAGCTGCGTCCCGAGCCGGTAGTTCATCTCGGCCGCCCTGCCCTCCTCGCTCTGCCCGTAGAACTTGGGCTTCTGCGCCGAGTTCGCCGAGAAGAAGCAGGCGTTGTCCGAGTCCTTGCGGAACGTGAGCCCGATGAAGCCCTCCTCGGACAGCTCGAACTCGCGCCGCTCGGTGAGCATGATCTCGGTCGGGATCTTGGTCTGGATCTCGCCCATCGCCTCGTACTGATGAAGCGGCAGGTTCTCCACCGCGCCGCCCGCCTGCGGGCCGATGATGTTCGGACACCAGCGGTACTTGGCGAAGCTGTCGGCGAGCCGGGTGGCGAAGGCGTACGTCGCGTTGCCCCAGCAGTACGCGTCGTGCTTGCCGATCACGTCCTCTTCGTAGTTGAACGCCTTCACCGGGACGGTGTTGGCGCCGAAGGGCAGGCGGAGCAGGAAGCGCGGCATCACGAGGCCGACGTAGCGCGAGTCCTCGGTCTCGCGGAACGCGTTCCACTTCGTGTACTGCGGCCCCTCGAAGAGCGCCTTCAGGTCCTTCAGGTTGGGCAGCCCGATGAAGTCCTTGAGGCCGAAGAACTGCGCGCCCGCCGCCGCGATGAACGGCGCGTGCGACATCGCCGCGACGGCGGCGCACTTCTGGAGCAGCGCGATGTCCTGGGGGCCGGGGCCGAACTCGTAGTTCGCGATGATCGCGCCGACCGGCTTGCCGCCGAACTGGCCGAACTCCGCCGAATAGACGAGCTTGTACAGGCCGCTCTTCGGCACCTCGGGGGCGTCCTCGAAATCGGCGAGGAGGTCCTCCTTGGAGCAGTTGAGCATCTCGACCTTGACGTTCTCGCGAAAGTCGCAGCGGTCGATGACGAACTTGAGGCCGCGCCAGGCGGACTCGAGCTTCTGGAAGCTGGGGTGGTGGAGGATCTCGTCGATCTGCCGCGAGAGCTTGACGTCGATCTCCGCGATCAGCGCGTCGACGAAGGCCTTGTCGACCTTCTCACCCTCGCGCCGCGGGGCGACGAGCTCCGAGATGAAGGCCTGCACGCCCCGCTTGGCGATCTCGTACCCCTCGTCGCCGGGCGTCATCTTCGTCTCGGCGAGGATCTCGTCGAGCAGCGACCCTCCCTCCAGGGTCTGGACGCCTGCGCTCCCCGCGGCCTGTGTCTCCGTCGCCATCGCTCACTCCCCTTCCTTGTCGAGCCCGAGCTCGCTCACGATCTTGTTGCGCTGAGCCGGGTCGCTCAGGATCTGCTGAATCTTGTTGCGGAACGCCTTCTCGTTCCCGAGCGGCCCCTTGAGGGCCGTCAGCGCGGCGCGCAGGTCGAGGAGCTTCTTGAGCTCCGGCACCTGGGTCGCGATGGCCTCGGGCTCCATGTCGCTCAGCCGGCGGAACTTGAGGTTGACCGTGAGCTCGCTGTTCTCCTGCTCGGACAGGACGTCCTTGACGTTGAAGGTGAGCGCGAGCTTCTGCTCGCTCATGACCTTCTGGAAGTTGTCCTTGTCCACGTTGATCGGCTTGCGGTCCTCGAGGGGCCGCGGATCCGGGCGCTGCGTGTAGTCGCCGAGCATCAGGAGCTTCAGCGGCAGCTCGACGTCCTCCTTCGCGTTCCCCGTGGCCGGCTTGTACGTGATGTTCACGCGCTCCTTCGGCGCGACCGATCCCTCTTTCATCGCAGGCTCCTTTCCCCGTCAGCAGCGGGCGGAGCGCCCGCAGGCCGTACGAGCATAGACCAAAACCCCGGCCCTCCGGGCAAGCTTCTCGGCGCGACGCGCATCCGCCTTCTCATCGTCCTCGGCCGCCCCCTCGTCCCCGCCTCGCCCCCCGTCGGGGCCCTCAGACCCCCAGCGAAAGTTTCAGGGCGAGCGCAGCGTCGAGCTGGCAGACGCGCTCGAAGCAGAGCACCTCCTTCGCCCTGGCCTCGGGGGTGACGTCGTCGCGCTCGTTCAGGGCGCGGTAGCATGTATGGAGCGCGGCGTAGAGCTCCGCGCAGAGATCCGGCTGCCAGGTGGTGAGTCGGTGGTGCTCGACGATGTGCTCCAGCGCCTCGAGCTGCGCGCGCGCCACGAGGAACTGGGACAGCTCGACGTTGATCTGCGCCATCGCGAGCCGCACGCGGAAGCGGTCCAGCGCCGACGGAGCGGCGGCCGCCGCCTTCTCGAGGAGGACCATCGCGTCGACGGGCTGCTCGTTCGCGACGAGCCCGCGGGCCTCGGAGAGCGGCTTGTCGAGGTAGCTCCGCGGCCTCGCGGGGGCGCCGGCGCCCCCCGAGCCGAAGGCGGCCGCCACGTCGTTCGAGAGCCAGGTCTGCGTCTCGGCGTCCGCGAACGGCGTGCCGTCGTTGAACTTGAGCGTCGCCAGGAGCGGCGCGCGGAGCATGAGGACGCCCATCTCGACGAGCACGGCCCGCCGGGCGTCGGCGTAGTCGTCGCCGAGCTGCTCGAGCGCGTTCGCCGCGTACCGGTGCGGATCGAGCCAGAGGGGGTAGCTCTGCGCGTACTCGTCGACGAGCGGCAGGATGTCGGCGAACGCCCTCTGGCTCGTCAGCGCCGGGAGCGCCCGCTGCACGTGATCGGGCGGCGGCGGGACCCCGGTGGTGCTGTTCGGGGATCCGGCCCCGGGGTCGTCGAGGATGTCGATCCAGAGCCCGATGCGGAGGACGCGGTACGCGGCCGCGCGCTTCGGGTTCGTCGCCCGGAGCGCGTCGCCCGCGCGCGCGATCAGGGGCGCGCAGCGGCCGAGGACGGTGAGCGCGGAGTCCTCGTCGACGATCGCCTCCAGGCTGAGCCCCGGGCTGCTCGTGACGACGACTTGCGGCGGCGGCGGCGGCGGCGCCGGCGTGACGATCACCGGCGTGGCCGCCGGCGCCTGGACGATCGCCGCCTCGGCCGCCTTCGGCGGCGGCGGCGGTGGCGGCGGCGGGGGTGGCGGCGGCGGCGGCGCCTCGGCGGGGAGGCTCGCGACGACGCTGCGGATCGCGCTCCGGAGCTGGCCGAAGCCGCCGTAGGCGTCGCCGAGCCGGTTGCTGAGGTCGGCGTCGAGGGCGCGGCTCACCTGGTCGATGGCGTTCACCACGTCGCGCTCCGCGGCGGAGGGCGTCACGCCGGCGAGCGTCGAGGCCGCGATGTCGCCGAACCAGGCGCACAGGTTGCCGCGCGCCTTGGGCCGCCGGAGCGCGGGGTACATCGTGTCCCAGAACGCGTTGTTCAGCTCCTGCACGAGCACGAGCCCGTCGAGCAGGCCGGGGAGCCTGTCGAGCTGCGCCTTCGCCGCCGCGTAGTAGAGCGCGACGCGGAAGTCCTTGGACTTCTCGCTCAGGATCTCGTCGGCGCCGGTCACGACGCGGGACCAGTCGACCTTGCCGCCCGCGAGCGACTGCAGCTTATCGACCTCGTTCTTGAGGGCCTCGAACGCCTCGTCGTAGGTGACGTCGGCGCCGACGCCGCCGTCGATGGGAGCGAACAGCGTCTCGATCCGCGCTTTGGATTTCTGGATGGCGTCTTCAGCGGCCATGGGGCGCGAAGGATATCAAGACGTCCCGAGCGTGGACGGCGAATCGGCGGGCGTCGATGGCGGCGCGCCGGAGCGGCGGCGCACGCGGCGGATCGGGGGTCGTGGGCTCGGGCACGGGCTCAGCCGAGGGCCTCCAGGAAGCTGTCGAGCGACAGGTCGGTGCGGGCGACGAGGGCGTCGAGCTCCGGCCCGAGCGCGTGTCGGGAAACGTGCTCTTCGACCGGCGGGGGTCCGCAGAGGTCGGCGATGTGCTCGGCCTGGGTGGTGGGGGCGATCATCTCGCGGAACGAGCCCACGTGGGGGGGTCCGAGGTGGAGGAGCAGGGTGCGCTGGGGCGTCCAGAACGCGTTCATCAGCGTGCGTCCCCATTTCGACAGGCGGAGGGTCATGTCCATCCACACGGCGGCGGCGTAGGCGTCGCCTGCGCCGAGCGGCAGCCGGAGCGCGAGCCCTGTCCTGGGGAGCTCCTGGCCGCGGAACGGCATCACCGAGTCGAGGATGTTCTGCAGCACCCAGAAGCGGCTCGCGTCGGTGCCGAAGCCTGCGTCCCAGAGCGCCTTCATCGGCTGGGTCTTGAGCCAGGCGCGGTAGGCGGCGTTCGACGCGTCCGGGTCGTCGAGCGACGGCGGCGCGATCTGGGAGACGCGGTGGAGGAAGGCGTCGACGGGCATGGACCGGCCGTTCGTCGCGGCGTCGTGGGCGGCGGCGAGGAGCGGGAACAGGGTGATGGGGAGCGACGGCCCTGCGGCGAGGAGCTGGTCGTAGTCGTACGAGCCGAACACGACGATCGGGTAGAGCCGGCCGGCGTTGTCGCCGCTCGCGGCCCATGCGCCCACGAGCCCGCGGGCGGGCGGCTCGTCGCCCTTCGGGTCGCCGTGGAAGACGAAGAGGCCCAGCGCCGGCTGGTAATACGCATCGAAATGGGGGCCCATGGCGCGCCGGGCGAAATCGATGGACGCGCCCAGCCATCGGTCGAAGGCGGCGAGCTCTTCGCCTCCTGCGTTCAGCCGGATGAAGTCGCCCGTGGCGGGCAGCTTGCCGAAGCAGCCGATCTGCGGCGGAGCGGCTGGGCCCTTCTTGCGGCGCCAGAACATGACGGCCTGGGAGTGAACCACGAACTGCTCACCGAGCGCTACCACCTTCCCGGTTGGTCGTGGTCGCAGCGGGAGCGTGCGGGGAGGGGGCCGTGCGTGCGGGGGCCGGCGGGGGAGGGCCCCGCGAATCCGAGCGCCGGCCCGCATCGCAGCGCCCACCTCACAGCCCAGCTCTCCCGTCCCCACGGCCATAGCCACCAAAAGGCGCGAGTTCGCGGGAGGGGCCCCCGCCGGCCCCCCGCACGACACCCCCTCCCCCGCCGGCTCCGTTGCTGTCCGGATCACCCTTTGCCGAAGCGATCACCGATGCTGGGCGGGCAGTTGGTCGCCCGGAAGAAGCTCGCCGGGAACGGATGGTTCCCGCGGGTCGGCCGGATCTCCATGGTGACGGTCACGGGCGGAGCGGTCATCTGCCAGGTCACCGTGAAGAGCGCGTCGTTGTCTTTCTGGGCGGTCGTGGTCCCGGCCTCGAACAGCCGGAAGATCCCCCAGGGCCCTTCGCGCACGAGCTCCTCGTCGAGCCCGCCTGCGCCGCGCACCTGGATCCTCGCGCCCTTCGCGCCCTCTCCGGGCCAGTTGAAGGTGTGCCAGAACTCCTTCTCGTTGCGATAGAGCCTCTTCTGGCCGTCGACCTCGAAGACCACCTCGCTCACGATGGGGCTGACCGTCTTCATGTTGATGTGGAAGACGACCTTGGGCCCCTCGGCGCCGCCGCCCCCGAAGAGCGCGTCGGTGATCTCGTCCGAGCGCCTCAGGCAGTTGTACAGGTTCGCGTTGAACGGCGTGAACGGCTTCGCCGCTTGCGGCTGCCCCGACAGGTGCGACTTCGGGAAGTACTCGTGCCCGACCTGGTAGTGGAAGCCCTTCAGGTACGTCTCGTAGAAGCCCCAGAGCACGCCGTCCTTCGGCTTGAAGAAGGCCATCGCGTCCTCGAGCGAGGCGTCGCGGGAGGAGGCGAGGTTGAACGGGTACCGGTCCTTGATCTTGTCGCGGTAGTGCGGCCAGACCTCGACCTCCCAGATGCCGCTCGCCGCGCCGCCGGCGCGCCGCACGACCGCCTTGTACGCCTGCCGGAGGGGGTTCATGAGGAGCGGCTCCATCAGCCGCTGCCCGGTCTGGTCCATCGAGAGCAGGAGCGTCTGGGTCTCTTTCACCGCGTCCTGGAACGCCTCCGTCGCCCTCGAGGTGTCCGTGTCCGGCGGCCCGTCCTCGACGACGCTCATCTCCCCGGCGAGCCGCTCGAGGTGGCCGACGTACTGGCCCAGCTTGGGCGGAGGCGGCGGGGGCTGCCCTTCCTCCGCCGGCGCCGCCGGCACCCCGAAGCCCGCCATCGACTCGAACTTGTCGGGCACCGGGTCGTAGTGCTCGCGCCCGCCCTGCCCCGGGAGCATCGAGCCGATCTGCACGTTCGTCCGCCGCTCGACCCGCTGCGCGAACATGTCCTTGGCCCTGTCGATGATGCCGCCGTCCGCGGTGAGCACGTTCGGCTTCTCCACCGGGAACTGCGTCTCGTCGTGGAGCCGCTGGAGCAGCCGCCGGTAGGGCCAGTCGGGCGTGGAGAGGACCCGGAACTCGTGGATCGCGTCCCGGTTCGTCTTCGGGATGTCGACCTGGATGTCGCGGAAGAACGCCTCCCACTGCGCGATGTACGCGTTGTCGTAGTCCTGCCGGACGCGGTCGAGCTCCTTCTGGATCTGATCGCCGCTCCGTTTCTCGTCGTTCGACAGCGGGAGCACCCAGAGCTCGCGCTCGAGCTTCTTCCTCCCCTCCTTGAGCGACTCGAGCACCTGCGCGTGCCCCTTGGCCGTGTAGGGCCCCTCCACCTTGAACCAGGGCCCGCCCCGGTTCTTCTGCGCGCTGTGGATGACGGTCAGCACCTCGGGCCGGTCCGCGAACATCTCGTCCAGGGACACCGGCGGGTACTTCAGGTTCTCCGGCGTGTTCGGCCCCGACTCGTCGTACTTCTGGTCGATCAGGCTCGTCACGAACTGGTCGTAGTAGCGCTTCGTCGGGTCGACCCGCAGGAGATCGGCCCGCGCCCTCGCGATGAGCGGATCGTTCAGCTCCTCGGCCTCGAGCTTGTTGCGCCGCACGAGGTCGATGTAATAGGCGACGTGCGGCGTGAGCCGCTCCTTGAGGTCGCTCTCGGGCATGTCGGTGAACGGCTTCAGGATGTCGGCCCAGACCTGGACCAGCCGGCCGGTCTGCCACCGCGCCGCCTGCTCATCCATGTGTTCCTGGAAGCCCTTGCCGAGCAGGAGGTAGCTGCGCAGGGCGTTGTAGCCGTCCAGGAACTCCCCGTCGCGCACCCGCTCGAGCTTCGCCTCGAGCTGCGCCTTCGCCGGGCCGACGAACCCCTGCTTCAGGCTCTTGATGTACTGCCCCATCGTCGGCGGGAAGAGCTTGTCCCCCTGGAACATGAACCAGCCATGGTCGAGGGGCGTGTTCTCGACGTACTGATCGAGCTTCCCCACGTGCCCCTGCAGCCGGTCGAGCTTGTCGATGTTCGCGGGCACGTTCGGCGGGGCGCCGCTCCGCCCGGACCAGTCCACGAACGCGATCTCGTCCGAGATGCGCCTCGTCTCGGCGACGAGCGCCCTGTTGTTGAAGTACGAGATCACCGCCGGGAGCAGGAACAGGAGGGCGACGAACGCCGCCACCGCCGCCACCAGGATCCGCTGCAAGCGGCGCCGCCGGAGCTCGGCCTCGCTGCGCGCCGCGAGATCCTGATCGGGGAAGACGACGTTCGTGAAGACGTCGTGCAGGAAGAAGCTCTTCGACTCCTTCGGGAGCGCCGCCTCCTCCTCGCCCTCGCCGAGCGCCGCGCGCAGCCCGAACGCCCGGCCCATCGCCCCGACCACGCGATCGAGCGGCCGCCCCTCCTGGACGCCGCTCGTGAAGTAGAACCCGCGCAGGATCGGCGCGGGGGCCGCGCCGGCCCCGGGCGCGAACGCCGCCGCGATGAAGTCCGAGAGGTTGCGCTTCACCGCCGCGAACTCGAGCGGGAACTGGTAGGCCTTCTCCTTCACGTCGCGGCTCCGCTCGCCGATGAGCCGCTTCGTCAGGCGGGCGTGGAGCCGCTCGATGAGCACGTCGAACTCGCGATCGAAGATCTTGCCGGGCTCGGACTTGCCCTCGTCGAGCCGCACGGTGGCGCCCCAGGCCTGGGCGCGCTCGCTCTTCTTCAGGTCGCCGAAGTACTCGGTGAAGCCCGCCACGAGGTCGGTCTTCGTGAAGAGCACGTAGACCGGCAGGGTCATGTGCAGCGTCCGCTGCATCTCGTCGATGCGCGCGCGGATCTTCTTGCCGGTCTGATCGATCTGGTCGTCGCTCGCGTCGAGCAGCTCGCTCATGCTCACCGCGACGATGACGCCGTTGAGCGGCTTGTGCTCGCGGTACTGGAGCAGGAGCTCGAGGAACGCCATCCACTCGTCGTGGTCGTCGCTCTCGGTCGTGTACCTGCCGGCGGTGTCGAGGAGGATCGCCTCGTTCGTGAACCACCACTCGCAGTTGCGGGTGCCGCCGACGCCGCGCACGCCGGTGCGCTCCGGGTCGATGTACGGGAACACGAGCCCCGAGTGGCGGAGCGCGGTGGTCTTGCCGGCGCCGGGCGGGCCGACCATCACGTACCAGGGCAGGACGTACAGCGCGTCGGCGCCGCGCCGGCCGCCGCCGAGCTTCGAGGCCTTCAGCGCGGCGATGCCCTCCTGCATCTGCCGGCTCAGCTCCTGGATCTCGGCGCGCCGCTCCGGCTTCGCGTTGATCACCTGCTCCTGCGCCTGCTGCGCGATCGCCTTCTCGAGCGCCCGCGCGGCGCGCGCCGCCCGGATCCGCCGGTAGATCGCGAGCCCCGCCAGCAGCAAGAGGACGGCCGCCGTCGCCGCGATCGGGATCTCGATCGGCAGCACCTCGGCCCCCTCCCCTCCCGCGGGGCGCAGCATGAACCATACTCCCCACACGGCGGCGAGGAACAGGGCGCTCAGGATCCACAGCCACATCGGAAGTCTCCCTCGGGAACAACAGAGGACGGGCGGAGTCGCCTAGGTCCCTGTGCTGATCAGCTTCTTGATCTGGTCGGCCACGCCCTCCGCGTCCGAGGCCACGACGAGCCGGAGCACGATGACCACGAGGACGGCCAGCACGAGCAGGCCGAGCGCGATCGCCAGGTAGGGCAGCTCGCGGCGCACCGCGCCGGCGCCCCCGTCCTTGCGCTCCGCGTTCGGCGCGAGGACGTCCCCGCCGCCCTCGGCGACGGCGACGTAGTTGCCCACACCCTCGATGACCGCGCCGAGGCCCTCCTGCTGCCGGAGACGATATTTCCCCTGGAAGCCGAGGGCCAAGCACAGGAAGTAGATTTGCGCGACGTGGTTTCTGCCGCGCTGGCCGTAGAGGTTGTCGAGGTTCGTGAAGAACCCGTCGCCGGCCGTGTTCAGCTGGAAGAACTGGAACTGCAGCGGGTTCTGGAGCCACTGCGTCCTGCCGGGCCAGTTCGAGTTGAAGATCACCTCGTCGGCGAAGGCCGCGAGCGCGAACTTCGCGTCGATCATGTCCTGCTCGGGGATGCGGGCCTCCCGCCCGTTCTGCATCATCGTGTCGAACAGGCCGAGGACGCGCCGCTGGAGGATGTCCGGCGCCGGCAGGTCGCGCGAGTTCCTGAGCTGCAGGATCAGCGACAGCACGTCGGAGCAAACAAAGTACATCGTCTGCGAGAGGCTCATGGGCTCCTCACCCGGATGGGGCGGCCAGGCACGATCACTTCCCCGTCGGGACCCCGATCAGCCGGAGGTCGACCTTCTGCGGTTCGATAGGCTGGTAGATGGCGATCGTGCCAGAGCCGAGGATGTCGTTCCAGTAATCGCCGGACTGGTTGACGCGGAGGTAGACGAGCCCCGGCTTGACCGGGATCGCGCCCGGCGGCCGGTACTCGATGGCGACGTTCACGCCGGGCGTCGCGGAGTGCAGGATGTGCCCGATCTGCGTCCACGAGCCGATCTTGAGCAGGCGCGGGAGCCGCTCGCGCAGCGTGGCCTCGTCCGTGCCCTTCGCCTCGAGGAACATCTCGTGGGTGCGCGGCACCTTCGGGTCATCGAACCTGCCAAGGTACATGCCGTCCTCGCGCTTCTCGAGCGGCACGATGATGAACTGGTCCGTGACGACCCCGCTGATGAGCGCGACCGCCCGATCGAACATCGGGTCGAGGACGCCCTCCAGGTCGAGGTAGTTGAACTTGGGGATCGTCGTCGGGTCGCTGTCGGCCGCCGAGAAGGTGCAGAGCTCGCCGATGAGCGAGCCGATGACGACGAAGCACTGCTCCGGGTGCGCGCGGCCGTGGTCGACGAGGTGCGACACGACCGGGATGTACGAGTTCAGGGTGTGGAGCAGCCAGAACTTCGTGAGGTCGGAGGCCTGGAAGTCGACCGACGCCGCGGTGCGCATGCGCCGCCCCTCGACGAGCGACTTCTGCTTGCCGACCAGCGCCGACAGCACCCGCCGGAGGCCGGACATGATGTGGTCGGACGAGTTGATGCGGAGGACCGACGGGATGAAGCTCTTCCGGAGGACGATCGCGCCGGAGCGGTCGCGGGTGAGCTGCGCGATGCGCACGGTCTGGTACGCGTCGCGCGGCTCGGTGCCGAAGATGAGCCGCAGGTTGGTGCGGGCCCAGGTGACCGACGTGTCGTTGCGCCCGGAGTTCACGTCCGGGACCGTCGCCTGGGACGCCACGAACCGCTGGGCCGGCCCCGCCTTCGCCGGGTCGAGGCTGATGTTCGCCGCGGTCTCGCGCAGGTTCGGGATGCCGAGGTAGACGTCGAGATCCTGCAGCGCGGCCGGGAAGGCGCCCTCGAGCGGCCGCGCCTCGACCTGGTCCTCGCCGCGATCGCCGATGAAGAACGGCGTCCCGTCGGGGAAGACGCCGTGGCACTTGACCACCTTGAACTGCCCGGCCGAGAGCGCCCGCTCGTCGAACTGCGCGGACGTGATGCCCCAGTCGTAGCCCACGACCGCGTGGAGGCGCGCGTGGAGCAGCGTCTCGTGGTAGACGTCCGACTGCTGCAGATGCTGAGGGGTCATGAAGAGCCCCTCGGTCCAGACAGGCTTACGCGGGTGGATCATGTCGCCCGTCCAGTCTTATCAGATGTGCCGCGCAGCGCGGCGCGAAAGCTGGCCGCGCGCGGGGCGCCGCGACGCCGGACCGCGCGCGTCGCGCCATCACGCCGCGCCGCGCGCGCCGCGCCGCTCGCCGCTCCCGCGAGCGATCGAGCACCGCATCGAGGACGACCGGGGCGCACCATGGGCCGCTACCGCCTCGGCGCGGACGGCGCCTCCGGCGCGGCCGCCTTCTTCGGCAGGTTGAGCCGCCGCACGGCGGTCGCGTTGGGGAACATCGACTCGTCCATCTCGACCCCGTTGTCGATCTTTGTCGAGTCGATGAAGAACGCGACCCGCGGGTCGGCCACGGGCGGCCCCGCGTCGCTCTCGCGCCCGCCGCACTGGGCCTCTCCGGGCGGCAGCGGGAACTCGTAGAACGTCTTCCAGCTGCTCCCCTTCGGGCTGTGGAACAGGGCGGCGCCGACGAGGTGGCTCGCGTCCGGCAGGCGCTCGAACTTCACCTCGACGAGGTCGTTCGGGAAGACCTCGACCTCGTCGACCTTGGCGAGGTCGTCCTCGAGCGTCTCCTTGTCCCGGAGCAGGATCTGATCGTACGTCGCGTTCTCCATGCGCGCGCTGCTCTTCAGCTGGTAGAGCCGCACGACGACGGGCCGCGGGTTGCCGTTCTCGTTGGGGTTGATGTTGTCGGACGCGTAGATCGACAGCGTCACGATCTGGACGTCGCACGGCTCGGGGGCGGCGGGCGGTGGCGCGGGGGACGTGCAGCCCGCCACCGCCGCGGGCAGGCCGGCGAGCGCGGCGGCGGCGAGCGTCGCCGCCGCGACCAGCGCGGCGGCCCTCCCCGGGGCCGCCCCGCGGAGGAGCGACGCCGGCCCGGGTCGAGGCGCCGGCCTGCGCGGCGGGCCCTCCCCCGCGGGGGAGGGCGAACGCGGCTCCCCGAGCCACATCGAACGCTGTAGGAGCTTGGCGAACGCGACCATGCTCCGCCCAATTTATGCGGAGTCTCACGGCCCGTACAACTTTCGGTGCGCGGGCGCGGTCGATTAGTCCGAGAACGACACCGTGAAGTTCTTCTCGGCGTCGACCCCGATCTGGAGCCGCTTCGGGAGCGGGCCCTCCGCCATCTTCTCGAGGACGGCGACCGAGAGCTGCGGCAGGAGCGACGCCCGGAGGATGTGATCGATGTTGCGCGCGCCCGTGTCGACCTCGGTGCAGCGCGCGGCGATCGTGTCGACGAGCGCGTCCGAGTACGACGCCTCGATCCGCTGGCTCTTGCGCAGGCGATCGACGAGCGCGTCCAGCTTGAGCCGCGTGATCTCGCCGAGCGCGTCGGGCGAGATCGGCAGGTACGGCACCGTCGTCATGCGGGCGAGCAGCGCCGGCTTGAAGTGCGCCGAGAGCGTCGGCTTGATCGCCTCGACCACCTCCTTGATGAACTCGCCGTCGGCGTCGAGCCGCCGCGCCGGGTCCTCCTCGCGCGCGGCGATCGTCATGTTCGTGATCTTGTCGGTCGCGAGGTTGCTCGTCAGGATGATGACCGTGTTCTTGAAGTCGACGAGCCGCCCCTCGCCGTCGCTCAGCATGCCCTTGTCGAACACCTGGTAGAACAGGTTCAGCACGTCGGGATCGGCCTTCTCGACCTCGTCGAGGAGCACGACCGTGTAGGGCCGCTGGCGCACGGCCTCGGTGAGCATGCCGCCCTCGCCGTAGCCGACGTAGCCGGGCGGCGAGCCGATGAGCCGGGAGACCGTGTGCTTCTCCTGGAACTCGGACATGTTGATGACGGTCATCATCCGCTCGCCGCCGAACATGAGGTCGGCGATGCCGAGCGCGGTCTCCGTCTTGCCGACGCCGCTCGGCCCGACGAGCAGGAACACGCCCTGCGGCGTGCTCAGCGGCTTCAGGCCCGCGCGCGCGCTCCGGAGCTCCTTCGAGATGGTCACGATGCCGTGCGTCTGCCCCTTGATCCGCCGGGTCAGCCGGTCCTCCATCTCGAGGAGCGCCTTCACGTCGTCCTGGACCATCTTGCCGACGGGGATGCCCGTCCACGCCGCCACGACGCTCGCCACCATCGCCTCGTCGACGTCCGGCCGGATCAGCGGCACCTCGCCCTGGCTCTGCTTGAGCTCGTCGAGGGCCTTCACCACCTCGCGGCGGGCGGCGTCGCGCTCCTCGTTCGACTTCGCCTCGTCCATCTTCTTGCGGGCGTCGATGACCTTCTGCGTGCCGGCCGTCTCCTTCGCGTAGGCGGCGCGCACCTCCTCGAGCTCGGCCTTCGCCTTGGCGAGGCGGTCCTTGAGCTCGGCGACCCGCTCGGCGTCGATGTGCACGCCCTTGTCCCGATCGCGCTCGAGCGCCTTGAGCTCGGTCTCGGTGTTCACGATGAGGATCTCGGCGTCCTCGACCGCGGCGGGGCGCTGCTGCAGCGCGACCTTCACCCGCGCCGCGCACGTGTCGAGCAGGTCGACCGCCTTGTCCGGCAGCTGCCTGCCGGTCAGGTAGCGCGCCGAGAGCCGCACCGCGGCGGTCACCGCCTCGTCCTGGATGATGACGTTGTGGGCCTGCTCGAACTTCGGCCGGAGCCCGCGGAGCATCACGACGGCGGCCGGCTCGCTCGGCTCGTCGACCTTGACGGGCTGGAAGCGCCGCTCCAGCGCCGCGTCCTTCTCGAAGTACTTCTTGTACTCGCTCCACGTCGTGGCCGCGATCGTGCGGAGCTCGCCGCGGGCGAGCGCCGGCTTGAGCAGGTTGGCCGCGTCGCCGCCGCCCTGCTGGCCGCCCGCGCCGATGAGCGTGTGCGCCTCGTCGATGAAGAGGATGATCGGCTTCGGCGACCCCTTCACCTCGGCGATCACCTGCTTCATGCGGTTCTCGAACTCGCCCTTCACGCCGGCGCCCGCCTGGAGCAGGCCCATGTCGAGCCCGAGGATGTCGACCCCTTGCAGGAGCGGCGGCACCTTCGGGTTCTCCGGCGTGCTCTCGACGATGAGCAGCGCGAGCCCCTCGACGAGCGCCGTCTTGCCGACGCCCGCGTCGCCGACGATGATCGGGTTATTCTTGCGGCGCCGCGCGAGGATGTCGATGACCTGCCGGATCTCCCGCTCGCGGCCGAAGATCGGATCGATCTGCCCCGCGCGCGCCTTGCCGGTGTAGTCGACGCAGAACTTCGCCAGGGCCGAGTCGGGCCCGGCGCTCGCCATGCCGGCCGGCAGCTTCCCCGCCCCGGGCGCGCCCGCGGACGCCGCGGCGGCCTCGGCCTCCTCCTTCGAGCCGGAGACGATCTTGGAGAGATTGGTCTTGAGATCGTCTTTCGAGATGCCCTCGAGGTAAGCGCCGATGCCGCTCACCGAGTACCGGGTCGGCTGCTGGACGAGGCGCTGGAAGAGCACGCCGCTCCGCACCCGCTGGTAGCCATACTCCATGGATCCGACGAGATAGGCGTCCTGCATCCACTCGAGCATCGTCGGAGAGAGCACCGGCCTGCCGGCGTTGCCCTTCCTCAGCTCCTCCAGGCTGCGCTGGAGCGCGGCGCGGAGGTGCGACGGGTCGAGATCATAGTGGGATACGAGAAACGCGATGTCGGAGTTCGCGTCGTCGAGCAGCGCGAGGAGCAGGTGCTCGAGCGTGACCTCGTAGTGGCGCGCGTTGACACACTGGCCAATCGCCGCCTCGAGGGCTGAAGTGCAGTTCTTGGTGAGTCGCTTGACGATGGCCTTGGTGTCGACGAGCTGCATGCGAGGCATGCTAACCGAGGCGCGCCCTCGTCCGAAAGCGCCGTCGTCAGCCGCGCCCCTTGGGCTTCTTCTCCGCGGCCTCCGGGGCGCGGCCCTCGCCCCCGCCGGCCTCTCCGCGCTCCCGCGCGGGCGGCCTCGCCCCGCCGCGGGCCGCCTCGACGCGCGGCGCGGCGCCCCGCGACGCCGCCGCCCCGTCTTGGGCCCGCTCGTCCTTCGCCTGCGCGACGGCCGCCTCGCTCGAGGCGACGCGGTCCACCATGTCGGGCCGTATCCGCAGCTTTAGCAGGGCGCCGACGCGGAGCTTCTGGTCCGCGTCAATCCCGTTATCGCGCGCGACGTCCTCGACGTCGATGACGAACTGCCGCGCCACGCCGATCAGCGTATCGCCGGGCCCGACGCGGTAGAGCATCACCTCGCGCGCAGCTCGCCCCGCGCGCGCGGTCCGCGATCGCGCCGGGGCATACGCCGCGTCGTCGTCGTCGGACGGGCTCTCCGCGCCGCCGTCGAGCGAGGCCACCGGGTCGCGCATCGAGCGCCGCTTGCCGCTCGCGGGCCGGTCGTCGCCGTCCGCCGGGTCCGCCGCCCGCCGCCGCGCGGGCTTCGGGAGCAGCGAGAGCAGGCTCTCGTCGTCGAGGCTCCTCCGCCGCGGCGCGAAGTCGCGCCCGCCGAGCAGGTCGATCGGATCGACGATCGACGCGTCGTCCGTGGCGAGCTGCTCCGCGGAGAGCATCGCGGGCAGGGCCGCCTGCGCCCGCGCCAGCGTGTCCGACGGGATCATCACGATGAAGTCCCCCCGGCCGGGCGGCACGCGGTCCCCGAGGATGTCGGGGTTCAGCGATCGCAGCGTCGACGTCGCGACGCCCGCGGCCTTCGCCAGGGTCTTGAGCGGCGTCCCCGGGGGCGCCGCGATCTCGGCGGCGTCGAGCGGCCGGCTCACCTCGACCTGATCGAACCCGAACCGCTCCAGGTTGTTCGCCACGATCGCCGCCGCCCCGATCTTCGGCACGTAGGCGGCCGTCTCCGAGGGGATCGCCTGCTGGCGCGCCAGCTCGTTGAAGTCGGACGTGCCGTACCGATCGATGCGGTCGAGCAGCTGCTCGTAGCCCATGTTGTAGGCCGCGAGCGCGAGATCCCAGCTGCCGAAGCGCATGTAGAGATCGCGCAGGTGGTGGGCCGCGGCCTGCGTGGCGAGGCGCGGGTTCTTGCGCTGGTCGAGGTGCCGCGTCTGCTGCAGCCCGTACACCTCCCCCGTGGCGGGCATGAACTGCCAGAGCCCGACGGCGCCCGCCGGCGACTTCGCCCGCGGGTCGAAGCCGCTCTCGATCATGGCGACCCAGATGAGATCCTCCGGCAGCCGCCGATCGCGGAGCTCGGCCTGGACCATCTCCTGGTAACGCCCGCTCCGCTTCAGCCACGTCTCGAACATCCCCCGGCCGCGGTCGGTCCGCGTGAAGAAGCGGACGTACTTCAGGGTGCGGCGCGACACGGAGAGCCGGAGGTCCGGCAGCTGCAGCTTCGAGAGCGCCTCGGCGCCGGGCGCGTCGAGGTCGTCCGCGTCGTCGGCGTAGCTGCCCTCGGCGGAGAACGCGCGCGGCGGCCGCGAGAAGCTCGGCCGATCCACCTCGCAGGACGCGCCCTCCCGCGCGTCGCGCCCCGCGGCGTCGCGCAGCCGGAGCAGCTCCCGCGACTCGCTCCCCGGCGGCAGCGCCGGCGCGTCGACCCCGCGCGCCGGCGCGGCAATCACCGGCGCGGCGGCGAGCGCCGTGACCTGCGCCCCGGCCTGCGCTCCGCCCAGCTGGTAGGTCGACACCGCCGAGTGGACCGACGAGATCGCCGACTGGGGCGCCGCCATCCCGACCCCGTAGCCAAACGCCAGGGCGGAGACCATGGGAGGGATCTTATGGACGAGGCTCATGTGTGGTTTAAGGTCGCACCATGTAGGCAAGCCCGTCAAGAAAGCGACCGGCTTGCTTTCGCCGTGCGCTGCGGGCTGGTGGGCGGACCACGCGTCGGCGGGATGGCGGCGCGGAGGGGCTTCAGGCACTCCCGTGCGGCGGAGCGGGTCTGCTAGTCTGCACCCATGCCGGCGGCGCTCTCGGCCCGCGTGTCCGACACCCAGGCCAACCAAAGCTTCGAAGCTTCGTTCGAGCGCTTCCCTGTCCGGATCGGCAGGAACCAGCTGAACGACCTTCACATCGACCGGCCGTACATCTCCCAGTTCCATGCGGCGGTGGACGTGCGCGATCGCCGGATCCTCGTCCGCGACCTCGGCTCGACCAACGGGACGATGTTCGCCGGGCACCGGCTGGCGCGCGACACCTCGGTGGACGTGAGCAGCCAGCCGGAGATCACGATCGGCCCGATCCAGATCCGGCTGGCGATCGTCGAGGCGCCGCTGAAGTCGGAGAGCCCGAGCGACGGCACGCTGCTCGGCACGGGCGGCGAGAACCTCTCCGCGCTGCTCCACCCGCAGAAGCGCGCCGCGCCCGGCGGCGAGGACCCGTACCTGCGCCAGGTGGTGCCGTACCTGGAGGCGTACCGGACCGCGTGGGGCGCGGTGTACCGGATGATCTGGGATCACCTCGCGCGCCTCCCGCCCGACGCGCGCCAGAGCTACCTGCGCCGGCTGGGCGAGGAGCACCCGAGCGTGCTCGCGGAGCGTGATTTCCAGAAGATCTCCCAGTACTACGGCGTGGACTACCGCACGCTCGGCGAGCTGGCGCCGGCGAACGCCGCGTTCGCTGCGCTGTCCGAGCTCGCGGGCGCCCTCGCGCCCGGCGCGAAGCCCCCGGACGACGTGGCGGGCATCGTCAACTTCGCGCGGCGGCTCCGCGACACGATGGAGGTCTTCCTGAAGTGCTTCGTGAGCTTGCGCGACGGCTACCAGGAGTTCGAGGCCGAGGTGCTGGCCCGCGATCGCTCCGCGGAGACGGACAACGTCGCGAACGCGAAGGACGCGAAGGAGCTCGGCACGGTCCTGCTCACGCCGGTCGGCGGGCCGGAGGCCGCGCGGCACCTCCACGAGATCTTCGTCGATGTCATGAGCCACCAGATCGCGCTCCTGAACGGCGTGATGGGGGGCGTGAGGTCGCTGCTCGTGAAGCTCGCGCCGAAGACGCTCGAAGAGAAGCTCGAGCGCGAGGGCAAGAAAGGCGGGCTGTTCTCCAGCAAGTACGAGGAGCTCTGGAAGCTCTACGAGCGCCGCCACGGCGACTACTCGGGGGAGGACAAGGAGACGTTTCGGGAAATATTTGGCGAGCAGTTCTCTCGGGCGTACGCTGCGACCGCCGGAGAGGACTACGGGTCAGCCGGCGAGTCGGGAGGCAGGAGCATCGTCCGCTTCCCCGTCTCTGGGAATTCGAACAAACGGTAGCGCCCCAAAACGGCGGGGCTTCGCGCGGCGCGCCGCGCCTTGAGCTCGCCGCCCTTCGCCGGTGGCGCGGCCGAACGCGAGGCGCCGTTCATGCGAATCAGGGAGAAAGTCGTAGCAGCAGGTTGTCTTTCGGTGGCCGCGTGCCTCCTCGCCCCGCGCGAGGCGGCTGCGGAGGCGGTGCGCGATAAGGGCTGGGCCACGGTCTCGGACGTGAGCCTCGCGCTGGGCTCCTCGGTCGTCTTCCTGATGCCGCGCGTTTATTACAGCGATCCCGAGGCCACGGTCGGCTGGAAGGGGCGCTGGCATTTCTCGGTCCTGGCGCCCGCGATGACGATGACCGCGCTGACGCTGCTCGTGGATCTGCCGATCAAGGACGCGATCGAGTCGACGCGCCCCGGATGCGGGATCGAGGAGACGAAGACGGCGCTGCCCGACTCGGGCTGCGAGTCCTTCGGCGGCCCTTCGACGCACGCGTTCGCCTCGTGGGGCGCGACGGGCGCGGGCACCGGCATCTTCCTGGTCGACACGTTCCGGTACTCGTCGGGTCGCTTCAACGCCGGCGGTTTCATCGGCAATGTCGCCTTCCCCCTCACCGCCTCGGTCGTGACCACGATCGCGCGCGGCGTCGCCCCGGAAGGCACGCGGCCGCACGAGAACGCCGGTCAGATCGCGATCGGCGGCGTCACCGGCTTCCTGAGCGGCCTCGCCGTCGGCACCGCCTACGCGATGTTCCAGCGTCCGAACTGCGGTTACGGCAACGCGCTGTTCTGCTGGTAGCCGCCGCAGCTCGCCGGCGAGCCCCGCTCGCCGGCGAGCCCTCCGCGCCGGCGGGCGCCCCTCCCCGTCACGACGGCAATTTTCCTCTCTGGCCGTCCTCCGAGCCGATCCACGCGCGGCTCGTCCGCGCCCTGCGCGTGCGAGCCGCGCGTCCTGCGAGCTCGGCGGGCCACCGCCCGCCCCCCCCGGCGCTCCCCCTGGCGCCGCCGCTGCAGCTCTAGTCCTGTCCGACGACGCGCTCCCAGAGCGGATCGTTCGACGAGAAGAGCGTATCCCGCTCCACCCGGAGGAACCGCTGGAACTCGACGCGGCGGAGCTCGCGATCGCTGTCGCGGTTGCCGTCGTCGTACTTCACGATCTTCACGCGCACCTGCTCGAGCAGCTGGATGCCGTTCGGTTTGTAGGACACGTCGGTGCGCAGCACGTAGCGCGCGTAGAGCCCGCGCTCGGTGACGGAGGGCACCACGGCGGTCCGTTCCAGGTCGACGGAGGCCGCCTCGATCAGGCGTCCTCGTCGCGCCAGGTAGAAGTGGGCCCGTTGCCGGCAGTCGTCGGGATCCGGGCAGCTCTTCGTCTCGGCGACGACGAGGTTGTCGTTGCCGAGGCGCACCGGGGACAGCTTGGTCCCCTTGCCGGGCGCGCGGAAGCTGCCGACGCCGTAGACGTCGGCCCGGTCGCCCGCCGCGCGCACGAGCGCCACGAGGCCGCCCTCGTCGCCGTTCTCGAACTTGAGGACGCGCACCCAGATGGCGCGCAGCCCTTCTGGCCCGGAGCGGATCTCGACCTCGTCCGGATCGATCTTGCGCGGCCAGCCGGATTTGGAGACGCCGCCGCGCAGCGTCTCGTTGGCGAACACGTAGTGCCCGGTGCAGTCGACGTCGGTCGGCCCGAGCCCTCGCTCCTCGTTGTAAGCGGGGACGACGACCCCCAGCCACTGGTCGTGATCGAGGGTACGGACGGCCGCCTTGTTGCCCGCCGCGCGCCGCGCGGGCGGAAGCTGGGTCGTGCAGACCGGAATCGGGTTCTGCTTGCGTGTCTGCAGCTCGCCGTGCGGCTGCTCGGGGTACGCTCCGCAGCCCGAGAGGGCGGCGGCGAGCCCCAGGCCGGCGACGGAGCCGAAGCGAACGATGTTCACGCGTCCTTCGTATCATGCAAGGCGTCGCCGAGGCGAGTTCGCGACCGAACGCCCTGGCCGGCCACGCTGGCCGGCCGCTCCGGCTGGCCGGCCAGCCCTGTTGGCCGGCCAGCCCTGTTGGCCGGCCAGGCCACCTTGTTCTCCATGTCGGCGGTCGTGCCCACCGTCGGATCGAGCCGTTGCGCCGCGCATCGTCACGTCGCCCACAACCTCCGCAACGGGCTCGACACACGAGCGCCGCCCTATCGAAGCGGTGGCCCAGCGGACGGAATATTGCGGCCATCGAGAACATCGAGAACCAAGAAACCTCCAAGCGCCGGCTGCCCTGGGACACAAAAGTCTTGACGCTCCCATATAGGGAGTTACCTTCTGGGCTCCCTGGGATGAACAGGGATAGAGATACGATGAGAGTCGTATCTCTCAGGCTCTTACTCCCGATGGGACGAACCGTCTGCCAGCGCGCAATGGGGCGTAGACTGAGCCCAGGCGGCGAGACCTTGAAGGAAGAGGCAATTGACCATGGCGTTGCAAGCTCATCTCACCTTGGAGGGTGTCACGCAGGGCCCGATTCACGGCTCGGTCACCCAGGCTAAGCGCGAGAACACGATCGCCGTCATCTCCGTGCAGCATCAGGTCGTGAGCCCGCGCGATCCGGCGACCGGGTTGCCCAGCGGCAAGCGGCAGCACAAGCCCTTCGTGATCACGAAGGAGCTCGATAAGGCGACCCCGCTCCTCTACAACGCCCTGGTCAACAACGAGAGCATCAAGACGTGGGAGCTCAAGTTCTACACGCCGGGCGCGAAGGCGATCAACAACGACGGTAAGGAGAAGAACCACTACACCGTCAAGCTCACGAACGCGACGGTCGCGAGCATCGACTTCCACATGGAGAACACCCGGCGGGACGCGCAGACGCCGGAGTACGAGAAGGTCGCCTTCACGTACCAGAAGATCGAGTGGTCGTACGACGACGGCAGCGGCGCCCGCCAGGCGGACGACGACTGGGAGACGCCGAACCAGTAGCCCGTAGCCTCCGGCTTCGGGTCTCGTCGCGCCGGGCGGCCTTCGGGTCGCCCGGTCGCGTTTGTGGTCCTGGAGATCGAGCCGGCCGGGAGGCCGCTCGAATTCAGGCATGGCGATACGGCGTCCTCGGATCAGAATGTTGGCATGCCCCTCAACGCCTACCTCAGACTCGTCGGCGCAAAACAAGGGGAAGTCAGGGGTTCCGTCACCCAGAAGGGGCGAGAAGGTAGCATCCTGGTCACGGAGGTGTTCCACTCGCTGGTGGGACCGCGCGACCCGGTGACCGGCCGCCCGACGGGCAAGCGGATGCACAAGCCCTTCATCGTCACGAAGGACCTCGACCGGTCCACCCCGCTCCTCCTCAGCATGCTCAGCCACAACGAGAGCATCCCCCGCTGGGAGCTCCAGTTCTACCGGTCGGTCGCGATCGGCATCGAGAAGCCGGTCTTCACGGTCCAGCTCACGAACGCGACCATCTCGAGCATCCAGTTCCACATGCTCAACGTGCGGCACCCGTCGCAAGCGCGCGTGCCCGAGCAGGAGGAGGTCGCGTTCACGTACCAGAAGGTGCTCTGGATCTGGAACGACGGCGGCCTCTCGGCCGAGGACGACTGGCTCACCCCGCGCTGAAACGCCGGGCTTCCGCTCGAGGCGCGAGCTGATCTACGATCCGCGCCGTGGCCGGCCCATCGCTCCTCACCCGCATCCAGCACGCGGCCGACCCGCACTCGACGGAGCGGCACACCTACCGGGATCACGACCTCGAGTCGGCCATCCTGACGCACCTCGGGCACATGCTGAACACCCGCCAGGGCAGCTCGCTGACCTGCCCGGACTACGGCCTCATGGAGGTCTCCGAGGTGCTGCACGAGTTCCCCGAGGCGATCGGCCTGGTGCAGCGCTCGCTCAAGAACTGCATCCAGGCCTACGAGCCGCGGCTGAAGAACGTGCAGGTCCGGCACCTGCGCAGCGACTCGGTGCTGCAGTCGATGATCCTCGAGTTCGAGATCACCGCGCAGATCCAGTTCCCCGACGGCCGGCGCCAGGCGCTCCGGCTCGGCGCCGCGGTGGACCAGAGCGGCAACGTCCGGATGACGTAGCTTCTGTCCGGCGGCCGAGCTCACGGCGGTTGACACGCTTCGGCCCAGGCGGTCGACTGGCGGTGGCGAGAGGATGTTCAACAAGTACTACCAGGACGAGCTCACCTACCTGAGGGACCTGGGGCGGGAGTTCGCCGCGGCCTACCCCGGGATCGCGCCCATGCTCGCGGAGCGCGGCGGCGACCCCGACGTCGAGCGCCTGCTCGAGGGCGTCGCCTTCCTGACGGGCAAGATCCGCCAGAAGCTCGACGACGAGCTCCCCGAGGTGATCCACTCGGTCGCGTCGCTGCTCTTTCCGCACTATCTCCGTCAGATCCCGGCGACGTCGATCATCGAGTTCACGCCGCTGCCGAACGTCGTGCGCGAGAAGCTCGTCGTGGCCCGGCACGCGGAGGTCGGGTCGGTGCCGGTCGACGGCGTCTCGTGCCGGTTCCGCACCACGCAGGACGTCGAGCTCGTCCCGCTCGCGGTGGAGGACGTGCGCATCGACACGGGCGCGCAGCTCGCGCAGACGCTCCGCATCGAGCTCCGCCTGACCGGCGGCGCCGCGCTCGCGGGCCTGTCGCTCTCGTCGCTCCGCTTCTACATCCACGGCGAGCGCCGGCTCCAGGACGACCTCCGCCTCTGGGTCGGCGCGCACGTCGACACCGTCGCGCTCGCCGCCGTGGACGCGTCCGGGCGCGACACGACGATCGCGTCGCTCCCGGGGCGCGCCGTGCGGCTCACCGGCTTCACCGACGAAGAGGCGCTGATCCCGTATCCCAAGACGGTCTACCCGGGCTTCCGGCTCCTGCAGGAGTTCTTCACGCTCCCGCAGAAGTTCGCGTTCTTCGAGGTGACCGGCCTCCAGGCGCTCTCGGCGGAGCGGATCTCCGATCGGTTCGCGATCTTGCTGCAGTTCAGGGACGGGCTCCCGCCGGGGACCCGCGTCAGCCGGGAGAACCTCCGGCTGTTCTGCTCGCCGGTCGTGAACCTGTTCGAGCACACGAGCGATCCGATCAAGCCCGAGGCCACCAAGCACGAGTACCTGTGCCGCCCGGCCGGCGCGACGCCCGCGGCCTTCGAGATCCACAGCATCGACAAGGTCGTCGGGATCGCCCGCCGCACGAGCCAGCGCGTCGAGATCCCCTCGTTCTTCAGCTTCCAGCACGAGCTCGATCCCGAGGCCGCCGCGCGGACGATCTTCTACCAGACGCACCTCCGCCCGGCCGCGATCGGCGACGGCATCGACATGTACCTGTCGTTCGGCTCGCCGCAGGACGCGGGGGCGCTCCCCGAGTTCGACGTGATCAGCATCGAGGCGACGAGCACGAACCGCCGCCTGCCGGCGCAGCTGAAGCTCGGCGATCTGCGGGTGCCGACGGCGACCTCCCCCGCGGTGGCGAGCTTCACGAACCTCACGGGCGTCACCGCGCCGCTCCCGCCGCCGATCGGGCGCGAGCTGCAGTGGCGCGTGCTGGCCCACATGGCGATGAGCTACCGCTCGATCACCGATCTCGAGGTGCTCCGGGCGACCGTCGATCTCTACAACTTCCAGGCGATCGTCGATCGCCAGGCGGCGCGCGCGAACCAGCTCCGCCTGGCCGCGATGAAGTCGATCCGGGTGCGGCCGACCGACCGGCTGTACCGGGGCGCGCCGGTGCGCGGCGTCGCGGTCGACGTCGAGCTCGACGAGGGCGGGTTCGTCGGCGAGGGCGAGATGTACCTGTTCGCGAGCATCCTCAACGAGATGCTCGGGTCCTACGTCTCGTTGAACTCGTTCACGCAGCTGACGGTCACCGGCACGAACACACGCGTGGTGCACAAATGGGAGCCGAAGAGCGGCAGCCTGACGCTGATCTGAGGGCGGCCGCGCCGAGGGGCGCCGCGGTCGCCGACCCCGCGGCGCTGGAGGCGCTCCGGCGCTTCGCGGAGACCGCGCCGCGCTTCTCGTACTACCGCCTCGTCTACCTGCTCGAGCGGCTCTTCCCCGCCGCGCCGCCGGTGGGCCAGCTCGGGCCGGTGCAGGACGAGCGCATCCGGCTGCGCGGCGATCCGTCGCTCGTCTTCGCGTCGAGCGACGTGAGCGAGCTCGCGCCGGTCAAGTACGCGGACGGGGTCCAGCGGGCGCGGGTCTCGACCACGTTCCTCGGCCTGTACGGCTCGGTGTCGCCGCTGCCGGCGTACTTCATCGAGCAGATCGCGCTGGCCGACTACCAGGGCGGGCCGCAGCCGGTCCGCGAGCTCCTCGACGTCCTCCACCACCGGCTCCTGTCGCTGCTCTACCGCGCGTGGACCAAGTACCGGCTGCCCGTCACGTACCGCAAGCAGGGCGCCGATCCGTTCTCGCGCCGGATGCTCTGCGCGGTCGGCCTCGACGGGTTCCGCGACTACGAGACGCCGCTCGACCGCTTCTTCTTCCTCCGGTACGCGCCGATCCTCGCCTCGAAGTCGCGCTCGGCGCGGAACCTCGAGACGGTGCTCTCCGAGATGCTCGGGGACATCGGCGTGAAGATCGAGCAGTTCGTCGGCCACTGGACGAAGATCGAGAAGCCGTTCAGGAACAAGCTCGGCGTGATGAACCACCAGCTCGGCGAGAGCCTGACGCTGGGGCGCTACGTGTTCGACGGGTCGGGGCGCTACAAGGTCGTGCTCGGTCCGGTCGGCTACGACGAGTACCTCTCGTTCCTGCCCGGCGGCCAGCGTCAGGAACTCGTCCGCGGCATCATCGAGACGTTCACGCCGGGCATCCACGACGTGATGCTCGAGATCCACGTGGACACCGAGGAGGCGCCGCGGTTCCAGCTCGGCTCGCCGCGCGCCTCGACGCTCAAGCGCACCGCGTGGATCGGCGGCTCCGCGGCGGAGCGGCTCGTGATCACGATCCCCCTCGACGACAAGCACCTCGCGGGCGGCGACGAGGAGGACGACGAGGATCGGGGCGAGCCCCCGCCGATGTGACGGAGGCGCGCGGCGGGCGCTCAGTACACGGTGAGGCTCTGCAGCGCGGCCGTGATCTCGTCGGCGTTCGCGTCGATGTTCTCGTGGTGCACGATCTGCACGAGCAGGACGCGGCGGGGGCTCCGGACGAGGACCTCGTGGGCGAATGCCTCGGACACGGGCTTCGAGGGGATCTTCGCCTTGACGAGGTAGCTGCGGCCCTGCGTGTTCGCGGTGGCCACCGGGGCGCGGCCGGAGAGGATCTCGGCGCCCTGCTCCTCCAGGTCGGCCTCGTAGCGCTTGAGCACGTCGGGCCACGGGTCCTCCGGGCTGTCGATGCGCTCGTAGATCGAGAACAGGAACTGGCGCGGGGACTGGTACGTGATGAAGCGGCGCTCGGGCGTGTAGTCGGCGCCGCCGACGTTCCAGTCCATCGGGCGGCTGATGCGGACGTCGCCGTTCATGAGGCCCACGCCGATCCGGCGCGGCACCCGATCGGTGGCCGGGGCGTCGAGCGGCGGGAAGTACACCTCGAAGCTCTGGTCCTTGCTCAGCAGCCCGCTGGCGCCGTGGAGATAGAAGACTTCGTCCTGCCTGGGGGCGGCGGGCGACCCGCCGCAGCCGGCGAGCAGCGCGATCATGGCCGCGGCGGCGCAGGCCGCTCCGGCGCGCCCCGCGGCGGCCGCGAGCCCTGCGCGGAGGGCGGGGACGTGCGCGAGCATCGGCGTTCCGAGGTGCCTCATCGGGCGAACTTTAGGCCAGCGGGGGCGCGCCAGCCAAATGTTCGCAGAGGAGTTTGCCCTCGGGGCGTCCGGCATTGAATGATTGCCCGGCCCGGGCAGCGCTGCGCCCGCCGATCGAGGCGACGCCCCAGGTGCCGCGAGAGAGCCATGTCGAACGAAAGCAAACCGAGCCGCAAGGGCGCGCCCGCCGGAGCACCGGCGGCGAGCGCGCCGAGCCCCCCCTTCCGCAGGAGCCCCGCCCACGGACGTCCGGCGCCGAGCCGCGCGCCAGGGCGCCCCGCGCTCGCGGCGGCGTTCGCGCTTTCGCTGGGGGTCCCGGCGTGCAGCGGCATCGACGCCGGCGTGGAGTACCCGGGCGATCTGCCCGAGATCGACAGGTACCTCTTGACGCCCGAGAACGGCCGCGAGCCGCCGCTCACGCTCGGGGAGTTCAAGGTGGGCCCCGAGACGTGCCAGGGCGTCGACACGCACCCGGTGACGCAGAAGCTCGCGCCCGACGACCTCACGCGCTTCCTGTCGGCGCAGGGCGCCGGGAGCATCGCCCCGAAGCAGGCGAGGTCGAACCTGTACTGGTTCGACTTCCCTTCGAGCGACAAGTCGTTCGTGCGGCTGCGCCTTGCGGTGCTCGAGGATTCGGAGCACGCGACGAAGGACCTCCACGACGCGGTGCTGCAGCACGGGCCGGGCTGGTGGGGCGTCCGCCGCTCGAACCTCGCCGTGCTGGCGCCCAAGGCGAGCCTGCGGGAGGCGATGGCGTTCGCGATCAAGTACAAGCTCGTCTGCTGGGGGGTGTTCACGTACGCGGGCAACGACGACGCGTACGTGGTCCCCGGGCCCTACGCGGAGCTCTGAGGCGAGCCGACCGCGGACGCGAGGCCGAGGCGCCCTCCGGCGCCGCCGTGCCTTGGCGACCTCTGCGGATCTGGCCCACCTGCGGGGAGTCCGCGTAGACTGCGCCCATGCGCCGTTACGTCTTGTTCGCCGCCGCCGTCGCTCCGCTCCTCGTGGCCGCAGCCGTCACCGTGCCCGGCTGCGGCGAGGAGTTCGA
This sequence comes from Sorangium sp. So ce185, assembly GCF_051526825.1. Lineage (NCBI taxonomy): Bacteria > Pseudomonadati > Myxococcota > Polyangiales > Polyangiaceae > Sorangium > Sorangium sp. So ce185. The sequence continues at coordinate 8,294,902 of NZ_CP150316.1, forward strand.
GAACATCTGCGCGTTCCTCAGGGATCAGAACAGCTGCTACGCGACCTTTCACGACGACATCAGCGACAGGTGCGGCGCTCCGGGCGCGGGGAATGGGCCGAAAGGCAGCTTCGCGACCCGTGAGAAGCTCGACGTGTGCTTCCTCGAGGGTGGCGGGCAGGTCATCTTCGATCCGCCGCTCGACGTCGCGGCGTTCCCCCCGACGAGCGTCTCGTTCAAGCGCATCGACGCCCAGGCGCAGGAGTGCGGATCGTTCACGTACGCGGGGGAGTTCACCTACTCCGTGACGATCAATCCTTGCGGTGAGCCCGAGAATGCGGGGGGCGGCGGGGGCACGGGCGGCAGCGCCATGCTCCCGCAGTGCGAGGATGGCAGCGGCAACAACGAGGGTGGCGGCAACGACGGTGGCGGCGGCAACGCCGGGAACGGCGGTAGCGGCACTGGCGGAAGCGGCGGCGGCAGCAGCGCCGAGGTTGTCAGCGTGAACGGCGGGGCCGTCGCCATCACGACACCGGAGGGCCGGGACATCCTCGATGTGAGCTGCGCCGACGGGACTTCGCACCATTTCAACCGGATCGACGCCGCCGAACGGGAGTGTGGCGGCTTCCAGCAACTGTTGCCGAGGGCTGTGCTCGAGTCGAGCCCTGGCCTTCAGCCTCCGCCGAAGGAGGTCCTGAAGGACGCGGCGGAGATCGAGAAATACGCCGGATTCATCAGCTTCCGTGTCCACTACCCGCCCATCGATCCGCCGACCGACAAAGAGGGGATCGTGAAGGATACCGCCGCCGAGGTGGTCGAATACTTCAATTGCATGATCCCGCCGGTTGCGCCGCTCTGCTTCAACGGCGAGAAGGATGGCGTGGAGACCGACATCGACTGCGGCGGCACGTTTTGCGGTAAGCCCTGCGGGGATGGGCAGTCCTGCGTCGCCGATAGCGACTGCACATCCGGGATATGTGACGTCGACCCGATGACCCGCTTCAAGGTATGCCAGGCGGCCCCGGCCGGCGAAGGCGGCGCAGGCGGCACCGACGGCACCGGTGGCGCAGGCGGCACGGGCGGCACAGGCGGACAGTAAGCTCCGTGGAGGGCTGGGCCTGCGACGCAGCGCCCGGCCCGTTCCGCTCACGCCACCAGCACCTTCACCACGAAGGTCGTGCTCCCGAGCCGCAGCCGGTCGTTGTCGCGCAGCTGCCGCCGCTCGCCCTGCCCGAGGCGCTGCTCGTTGACGAAGGTGCCGTTGCGCGAGCCGTCGTCCTCGATGAAGACCTGGCCCGTCGTCGGGTCGGCGTGGAGCGACGCATGCCGCGACGAGGCGCTCGCGTCGGGCAGCCCGATCTCCGTCGTCGGATCCGCCCCGGCGCGCCCCACCTGGGTGCGCCCGCTGTAGATCGGCCAGAAGCTGCCCCCCGGGTCGTTCTGGAACGTCACGAGGAAGCCGACGAGCACGCGTGACGGCTGCCCCGGGACCGGCTGCACCGCCACCGGCACCGCGCCCTGCACGATCGGCGGCGCGACGATCGCCGGCGCCCTGCCCTGCGCCGCCGCAGGCACCCCGGCCTGCACCAGCGGCGGCGGCGCCATCCCCCCGGCCTGCACCAGCGGCGGCGGCGCCACCGCCCCGGCCTGCACCAGCGGCGGCGGCGCTACCGCCCCGGCCTGCACCAGCGGCGGCGGCGCCATCCCCCCGGCCTGCACCAGCGGCGGCGGCGCCACCATCCCCGGCGTCGCCGTCGGCACGACCATCGGCGGCTGCGCGACGATCTGCGGGGGCGTGCCAAAGACCGGCGCCGGCGACGCGGCCGGCTGCCCCATCGCGCCGCCCATCGACGCGCCGGGCACGATGCCCGGGATCGGCGACGCCAGCGGCGGCTGGGCGGGCATGACGCCCGGCTGGTTCATCGGAGGCGACGACGGCTGCGACGTGAGCCCCGCCGAAGGAGCCGCGCGCGCCCACGGAGAGACCGGGAACGGAGAGTCCGCGCCGCTCGAGAAGGGGACGCCTCCCGGCGGCGCCGCGAGACCACCCCCCACCCCGACCTGAGGAGGAGGCGGGTAGGCCCCCTGCGCGCCGCCCACGGCGCCGTACCCCTGCGGCGCCGCACCGCCGTACCCGGAGGCGACCGATTGCCCCGGATAGCCCGGTGGGCCAGGCGGAGCGTAGGCGCCCGCGCCCCCCTGCACCGGCGGCGGAGGCGCGACCGGACCGGAGGCCGAAGGCGCAGCACCCGCCACGCTCGCGCCGCACATCGTGCAGGCAGCGTCGGTTTCCTTGAGCATCCACGCGCAGTTCGGGCACGGCCTCATGCGACCACGAGGCTACCGATTCGCTTGACTTCCGTCGAGACGAAAGCCGGCGGCAAGCGTGCGCACGCCCGCGGCTCCCGGCGCGGCGCGCGACGAGCCGCTCGCCCCTCTTGACGAAAGGGTTGACGAAAAAGGCGCCGCGCGTTCAAGCCGCGCGGCGCCTCGTAGAACGATCGCAGAGCGATCGCCCCCGGATCAGTTGCTCGCGATCGAGCTCTTCTCCGACTTCTCCAGGTCCTTCTTCTCGCCGTCCTTCGACTCCTCGGTCGCGGGCGCGGGCTCGGGCATCCGCTCGAGCGCGGCCTCCAGGACCTGCTCCATCCGGCTGACGAAGAAGAACTGCAGCTCGTCCACGACCTCCTTCGGGACCTCCTCGAGATCCGCCCGGTTGCGCTCGGGGACGATGATGCGCTTGATGCCGGCGCGGTGCGCCGCCAGCACCTTCTCCTTCAGGCCGCCGATCGGGAGCACCCGACCGCGGAGCGTGATCTCGCCCGTCATCGCGACGTCGTGGCGGACCTTGACCCCGGTGAGGAGCGAGACGAGCGCCGTGAACATCGTCACGCCCGCGCTCGGCCCGTCCTTGGGCATCGCGCCGGCGGGGATGTGGATGTGCAGGTCGCTCTTCTCGAGGAAGTCCTTCGCGATGCCGTACCTCGCCGCGTTGCTGCGCACGAAGGACAGCGCCGCCTGCGCCGACTCCTTCATCACGTCGCCGAGCTGGCCGGTCAGCTGGAGCTTGCCCGTGCCGTACATCCGCGTCGCCTCGATGAAGAGGATCTCGCCGCCGACGCTCGTCCACGCGAGGCCCGTCGCGACGCCGCTCTCGGCGGTGCGCTCGGCGACCTCGCTCGTGTACTTCGCCGGGCCGAGGAACTCGTGCAGGTCGTCCTCGTTGTCGACGCGCCGCTTCTGCGTGTCGCCCTCAGCGACCTTCACCGCCACGCCGCGGATGACGCCCGCGATCTGCCGCTCGAGCGAGCGGACGCCGGCCTCGCGCGTGTAGTGATCGATGATCTCCTCCAGCGCCTTGTCGGTGACCTCGAGCTGGTCGGTCGTCAGCCCGTGCTCGGACAGCTGCTTCGGGAGCAGGTGCTGCCGCGCGATCGCGAGCTTCTCCTTCCGCGTGTAGCCCGGGATCTCGAGGATCTCCATGCGGTCGCGGAGGGGCGGCGGGATCGGATCGGCCACGTTCGCGGTCGCGACGAACATCACGTGCGACAGGTCGTACGGGATCTCCAGGTAGTGATCCGCGAACGTGTTGTTCTGCTCCGGGTCGAGCACCTCGAGCAGCGCCGCCGAGGGGTCGCCCCGGAAGTCGTGCCCGATCTTGTCGACCTCATCCATCATGAAGACCGGGTTGATCGTCCCCGACTTCTTCATGCCCTGGATGATCTGGCCGGGCAGCGCGCCGACGTAGGTGCGCCGGTGGCCGCGGATCGCCGCCTCGTCGTGCACGCCGCCGAGCGAGACGCGGTGGAACTTGCGGCCGAGGGCGCGCGCGATGCTCCGGCCGAGCGACGTCTTGCCGACGCCGGGCGGCCCGAGCAGGCAGAGGATCGGGCCCTTCTTGTCCTGCTTCAGCTTGCGGACCGCGAGGTACTCGAGGATGCGCTTCTTGACCTTCTCCAGGCCGTAGTGGTCCTCGTCGAGCACCTTGCGGACGCTGCCGATGTCCAGGTTGTCCTGCGTCGACTGCGTCCACGGCACGTCCAGGATCCAGTCGAGGTACGTCCGCACCACGGTGTACTCGGCCGACCCGACCTGCATCGTCCGCAGCCGCTTCAGCTGCTTCTTCGCGACGGTCTCCGCCTCGGTCGGCAGGTTCGCCTTCGCGATGCGATCCTCGAGCCCGTCGAGGTCGCCCTGATCGCCGTCGTCCTCGCCGAGCTCCTCCTTGATGGCCTTGAGCTGCTGGCGGAGCACGTACTCGCGCTGGTTCTTGCCCATCTCCTCCTTGATCTGGGAGTTGATGCGCTCGCGCATCTTCAGGATCTCCAGCTGCCGCGTGAGCAGCCGGAGCACCTTGCGGATGCGCTCCTTCACGTCGATCGTCTCGATGAGCTGCGCCTTCTCCTCGACCGGCGCGTCGAGGTTCGCCGCGACGAGGTCGGCGAGCGCGCCCGGCGCCTGGATCGAGTCGATGAGCGAGCCCGCCTCGCGCGGGAGCTCGGGCATCAGCTGGATGACCTGCTTCGCGATGTCGCGCAGGCTCATCGCGAGCGCCTCCGCCTCGACGTCCTCCGTCGCCGGCTCATCCATGCGGCGGATCTTGGCGCGCAGGTACGGCGTGTGGGCGGTGACGGTGTCGAGCCGGATCCGCGTGAGGCCCTGCAGGATCAGCGAGTAGTTGCCCGAGCTGTGCTTGAGCGCCTTCAGCACCCGCGCCGCGCAGCCCATGGGGTACAGATCCTCGGCGCCGGGATCGTCGGTCGACGGATCGCGCTGGGCGAAGATCGCGATGACCGGGCCGGGAAGGTTGTCGACATCCTCGACCAGCGCGACCGACTTCTCGCGGCCGACATCGAAGGGCGCAACGGCGCCCGGGAACAGGACCGCATTGCGGATCGGCAGAACCGGCAGCTCGTCGCCGAAGACGACCTCTTCCTCGGAGCGCGGCGGCATCGGCGGGTTCTTTTTCTCGGACATGGCGATCTCCTCTAGGCACCCGACCGGGGGAGGTAAACCCCTTCATCAACCTGACGCCGGGTCGCGCGGCGGGCGCGCGCCCCGGTCATCCTGGCTTGCATCCAGACGGATGCGAACGGTGCGACGCGGAGCCCTGCTGGCAGCTCTGGTGGAAGACAGCCCGCGAGGCTACGGGAACTCACCATAGACACGGCGCATGCCGCGTGCCACAGCCCTGGCCATTTTTTTGAATGGGGATATTCTGCGGGTCAGCTCCGACCTGCAGCGCTCGCTTGTCGGGCGACGCGGCGCAGGGCCCACCGCGGCGCCCACCGCGTCGCCCACCGCGTCAGACGAGAGGCGCATCGTCTCCCCACCGTTCCCCGCCGTCGCGCCGCGACGCGGGCTCGGCCGCGGCGGCGCCCGGCGCGGAGCGACACCGGAGCCCTCGCGAACGATGATCGATCCCCTGCTCGGCCTCGGCGCGCTCGCGCTCGCGATGCTCAGCCTGCCAGCGGCGCCGTCCCTCGATCCAGGGCCCAGCCCGGCGTGCCCGCCGGACATGCGGCTCGTCACCGGCACCCACCATGACGACGTCCAGCATGTCTGCGTCGAGCCGGTCAAGAGCGGCAAGGCGACCCACTGCTTCGCCTACTGGGAGGGGATCACCGCGGAGGAGGGGCCGACGACGGAGATCGCGGTGTGCATGGATCAGTTCGAGGCGCCGAACCAGCGGGGGGCGAAGCCGCTCGTCATGCAGTCGTTCGAGATGGCGACCGCGTGGTGCGCGGCGCGCGGCAAGCGGGTGTGCGCCGAGCAGGAGTGGGAGCTCGCGTGCGAGGGCCCCGAGCGGCGCCCGCTCGTCTACGGCTGGCGCGTGGACAGGGCCGTCTGCAACAGCGGCAAGGCGTGGCGGCCGGTCGACGAGCGGAAGCTCGGCGCCTCCGGCGACGTCGCGCGGCGCGAGGTGGAGCGGCTCTGGCAAGGCGCCCCGAGCGGCTCGTACCCCGGGTGCGCCTCGTCGTTCGGCATCTTCGACATGATGGGCAACGTCGAGGAGTGGGTCGCGTCGCGCCGCGGCCGACGGTGGCCGGGCGCGCTCATGGGCGGCTTCTGGGCCAAGCCGTGGACGGGCTGCCGCGGGACGAACGACGCGCACGACCCGAAGTTCGTGTTCTACGAGACCGGCTTCCGCTGCTGCGCCGATCCGCGCGGCGCAGCGGCGCGCGGGAAGGACGACGACGCCGGGCGGCCGGCGGCGCAGCCCTGAGCCACGTCCGCGCGGCGGCGTCGGCGCGATCGCGATGAAGAAGGCGGCCGTGCCGGGCGCCGCTCCTGCTAGAAGCTAGGGCGTGCGCGCGCTCTTCTTCGGTACCCCCGCCATCGCCGTGCCCTCGCTCGAGGCGCTCGCGTCGATCGCGGACGTCGTCGGCGTCGTCTGCCAGCCCGACCGGCCGGCCGGTCGCGGGCTCGAGCTCAAGGCGCCGCCGGTCAAGGTGAAGGCCGGAGAGCTCGGCCTACCGGTGGTGCAGCCCGAGAAGATCCGCACGCCCGAGTTCGCCGCGTGGGTGAAGGACGCCGCCGCGGACGTCGCGCTCGTGATCGCCTACGGGCGCATCCTGCCGAAGGCGGTGCTCGATGGGCCGCGGCGCGGCTGCATGAACCTGCACGCGTCGATCCTGCCGCGCTACCGCGGCGCCGCGCCGATCACCTGGGCGATCGCCGGGGGCGAGGCCGAGACGGGCGTCTCGCTGATGCAGATGGACGAGGGCATGGACACGGGGCCGGTCTACGCCATCCATCGCATCCCGATCGGCCCCGACACGACCGCCGACGAGCTCGCGATCGATCTCGGGGCGCTCGCGGCGCGCGTCGTGCGCGAGGACCTCCGCCGCGCCGTGGACGGCGAGCTCCAGGCGACGCCGCAGGATCACGAGGCGGCGACGCACGCGCCGCTCCTCAAGAAGGAGGACGGGCGCATCCGCTGGGACCGGAGCGCCCGGCAGATCCACGACCACATCCGGGGGATGACCTCGTGGCCAGGCGCCTTCACGACGATCGAGGGCAAGGCGCTCAAGGTGCTCGCCGCGCGCGTCGAGCGCGAGGCCGACCGCGACGGGGCGCCGCCGGGGACCGTGGTGATGGCCGGCCGCAACATCGTGATCGTCGCCTGCGGCGACGGCGCGATCCAGATCCTGCGGGCGCAGGCCGAGGGGCGGAAGCCGCTCGCGGCCGCGGATCTCGTCGCCGGGCGGACGCTGCAGACGGGGATGGTGCTCGGCGGCTGAGCGGCGCGCGCCGCCCGCGCTACGGCCCGGCCGGGTGCCAGATCGTCTTCAGCTCGACGAACCGCTCGATCCAGCGCGGGGACGTCGCCGCCCGCTCGTCGAACCACTCCGCCTCGCCGAGCGAGCGGGACCGCACCCGCTTGACGCTGGCGGCGGCCGCCTCCTCGAGGCGCTTCGCCAGGGCCGCGTCCACGCCGTGCAGATCGAGCGCGGCGACCTCCATGTGCGCGGCGAGGTGCGGCAGCACCTCGGCAAGCTGGCCAGTGAGGAGGTTGACGACGCCGCCCGGCAGATCGCTCGTGGCGAGCGCCTCGGCGAAGACGAGGGCGGTGCGCGGATCCGCCTCGCTGGCGAGCACGACGCAGGTGTTGCCGGCGGTGATCACCGGCAGGAGCGCGCCCGCGAGGCCGAGGAGCGCGGGGCGCGGCGGCGCCGCGATGACGACGACCCCCATCGGCTCGGGCACCGTGAAGGTGAAGTGCGGGCCGGACACGGGGTTCAGGCTCGCGAAGAGGCTCTGGTACTTGTCGGCCCAGCCCGCGTACGCGACGGCGCGATCGATCGACGCGAGGACCTCGCGCTCGGCGTCGCCGGCGCCCTGGCCGCCGCGCTCGAGCGAGGCCGCGAGCTCCGCGCGCCGCGCCTCGAGCATCTCGGCGAGGCGGTAGAGGATCTGCCCGCGGTTGTAGGCCGAGCGCGACGACCAGCCGCCGAGCGCGCCGGCCGCCGCGACCACCGCGTCGCGCCCGTCCTTGCGCGAGGCGCGCGGGATGTTCTCGACCGCGCCCGCGCCGCCGTGATCGCGCACCTGCGTGTACCTCCCCGACTCCGAGCGCACGAACGCGCCGCCCACGAACATCTTGTACGCCTTGCGCACGCCGACGCGCGCGCCCGCCTCGCCGTTGCCGAGCGCCATCAGTCCACCTCGAGGTAGGCGAGCAGCCCCTGGCGCCCGCCCTCGCGGCCGAAGCCGCTCTCCTTGTAGCCGCCGAACGGGGAGCTGGGGTCGAACTTGTTGAAGGTGTTCGCCCAGACGACGCCGGCGCGGAGCCGCTGCGCGACCCAGAAGCTCTTCGAGCCCTTGCCCGTCCAGACGCCGGCCGACAGCCCGTACATCGTGTTGTTCGCCTTCTCGATCGCCTCCTCGGGCGTGCGGAAGGTCAGGATCGAGAGCACCGGGCCGAAGATCTCCTCGCGCGCGATCCGGTGCGACTGCGCGACGCCCGTGAAGAGCGTCGGCGCGAACCAGTAGCCGCGCTCCGGGAGCGCGCAGCTCACCGAGAAGCGCGCAGCCCCCTCGCGCTCGCCCGCGGCCACGAGCTCCTGGATCTTCTCGAGCTGCGCCCGCGAGTTGATGGCGCCCACGTCCGTGTTCTTGTCGAGCGGATCGCCGACGCGCAGGGTCGCCATGCGCTCGCGCAGCTTGACGAGCAGGGCGTCGTGGACGCTCTCCTCGACGAGCAGGCGCGAGCCCGCGCAGCAGACGTGGCCCTGGTTGAAGAAGATGCCGCCGATGATCCCCTCGACCGCCTGATCGAGCGGCGCGTCCTCGAAGACGATGTTCGCGGCCTTGCCGCCGAGCTCCAGCGTGAGCCGCTTGCCGGTGCCGGCGAGCGCGCGCTGGATGCGCTTGCCGACCTCGGTCGAGCCGGTGAACGCGACCTTGTCGACGCCGGGGTGGCCGACGACCGCGGCGCCCGTCGCGCCCGCGCCCGTGACCACGTTGACGACGCCGGGCGGCAGGTCCGCCTCCTCGATGATCTTCGCGAGGAGCAGCGACGTGAGCGGTGTCGTCTCGGCGGGCTTGAGGACGCACGTGTTGCCCGCCGCGAGCGCGGGCGCGAGCTTCCACGCCGCCATGAGGAGCGGGAAGTTCCACGGGATCACCTGCCCCGCGACGCCGAGCGGCCGCGGGTCCCGCCCGGGGAAGGCGTGCTCGAGCTTGTCGGCCCAGCCCGCGTAGTAGAAGAAGTGCGCGGCCGCGAGCGGGAGGTCGACGTCGCGGGACTCCTTGATGGGCTTGCCCCCGTCGAGCGACTCGACGACCGCGAGCTCGCGCGCCTTCTCCTGGAGGGCGCGGGCGATGCGGTAGATGTACTTGCCGCGATCGAGCGGGCGCAGGCGCGACCAGTGCTTCTCGTACGCGGCCCGGGCCGCCTGCACGGCGAGGTCGACGTCGCGCTCGGAGGCCTCGGCGAACTCGCAGAGCTTCTCCTCGGTCGACGGGCTGACGCTGTCGAGGTAGCGGCCCGACTCCGGGGCGCGCCACGCGCCGCCGATGAAGAGGTCGTACCGCGGCGCGATCTTCACGTGGTCGCGCCCTTCGGGCGCCGGCGCGTAGCGCCACGCGTCGCCGAACACGACGGCCGCCTCGCGCGCGGGGCCCGCGTCGCGCGCGGCGCGCTCCACGCCAGACTCCCGGGGCGCGCCCCCGTCGCCGCCTGCCGCGGCGGTGCTCCTGTCGCTCATGCCGCGCACTCTACGCCGGCGGCCGCGCGTTGAACATCGGCCCCGGCCACGCCGCGCGACGCCACGCGCGCCCCGACCGCGCGCGGTCAGTCCTTGCTGAAATAGTCGCCGCCCTGGTAGGCGCCGGTCCGCTCCTTCTCGAGCTGCATGAGCACGTCGTTGAGGAGCGTGGACGCGCCGAAGCGGAACAGGTCGCTCGTGAGCCAGGCGTCGCCGAGGGTCTCCTTGACCAGCACGAGGTAGTGGAGCGCCTGCTTCGCCGTCCGGATGCCGCCGGCCGGCTTCATCCCGACGCGCTGGCCGGTCGCGTGCGCGTGATCGCGGATCGCCTCGAGCATCACCAGCGTCACCGCGGGCGTGGCCGCCGGGGTGACCTTCCCGGTCGAGGTCTTGATGAAGTCGGCGCCGGCGAGCATCGCGATGCGGCTCGCCTTGCGGACGCGGTCGTAGCTCCCGAGCTCGCCGGTCTCCAGGATCACCTTGAGGTGCGCGCGCCCGCACGCCTCCTTGGTCGCGGCGATCTCGTCGTACACGGCGTTGACCTCGCCGGCGAGCATCGCGCCGCGGTCGATCACCATGTCGATCTCGTCGGCGCCGAGCTCGACCGCCTGGCGCACGTCGGCGAGCTTGACCTCGAGCGTGGACAGCCCGCTCGGGAAGGCGGTCGCCACACTCGCCACCTTGACCGTCGAGCCCGCGACCGCTCGCCTGGCGACGGGCACGAGCTTCGGATAGACACACACCGCCGCACACGGAGGGATGTCCGCGCGCTCGTGAGGGCGAAGCGCCTTCTGGCAGAGCTGCTCGACTTTTCCGGGCGAGTCTTTTCCCTCGAGGGTGGTGAGGTCCATCATGGAGATGGCGAGCTTGAGGCCGGCGACCTTGGCCGGGCCCTTGATGCTTCGTTTGCCGAGCCCGGCTGCACGCTCTTCCACCATGACCTTATCCACGGTAGGCGAAGAGAAATCGGGGTAGGTGATTCCCCTGCCCTGGCGCACCGCGCCGGGGGCGGCGCCGCTGCCGTTTCCGTAGATCGCCATCGGCCTGGTCTCCTGTCGGCGCAACGTACCAGAAGCGTCGGATCGATCCTACCGAGTGCGTGCTAACGTGGCGCTCTGATGAAGAGACGCTTCCCGACTGCCCTCGTTTTTGTCGTTGTTGCTGTCGTCTTTGCCTTTGTCTCGCTGCTCGCGTGTGGCGCGGCCGAGCGACCCGACGGTGGACAGGGGCTCCTCCCGGTCGGCGCGACGGCGCCCGACGTGTTCGCCGCCGATCAGAACGGCGCGATCCAGCGGCTGTCCGACCAGCGGGGTCGCGCCGTGGTCGTGTACTTCTATCCGAAGGACGGGACGCCGGGCTGCACGGAGGAGGCGTGCGCGTTCCGCGACGCGTGGGATCGCTTCAAGCAGGCCAACGTGCAGATCTTCGGCGTCTCCCCCGACACGCGCGAGTCGCACGAGGCGTTCGCGACCGAGCACAGGCTGCCGTTCCCCATCCTCGTCGACACCGACCAGACGTGGGCCAACGCGTTCGGCGTGCCGACGCGGCTCGGGTCGATGGCGCGCGTGACGTTCCTGATCGATCCCGACGGCAAGGTCGCGAAGGTCTACCCGGACGTCGATCCCGGCGTGCACGCCGACGAGGTGCTGAAGGACGCCGCGCAGCTCACGGGCGCCGCGCTCCCGGCGGCGCCTGCGGCGTCGGCGAGCGCCGCGCCGGCCGGGTCCGACGCCGCGGCGCCGGGCGCGCCGGGCGCTGCGGCCGCGCCGGGCGCTGCGGCCGCGCCGCCTGCGGGCGCGGCGGGATCGGCCGTGCCGGTGGCGACGGGGACGATGCTTCCCCCGGCGGCTCCTGCGGCGCCGCCGGCGAAGCGGTGACGGCGCCGGGCGCGCGGCGCGCGCGGGGGGTTGACGTGGGCGCCTGCACGCGAGAGCACGCGCGTGGTGCGTAGGACGTCGGAATCTTGGAAGCCCAACGGTCTGGAGCTGTGCGTCCATCGCTTTCGCGACGACGCCGCGCGGCCGTCCGGCCTCACGCTGCTCTTGCTCCACGGCTTCCTCGACGCGGGGAGCACGTGGGATCTCGTGGCCGAGCCGCTCGCGCGGGCGGGGCACGACGTGATCGCGCCCGACCTGCGCGGCTTCGGCCGGAGCGGCCGCGTCGGCGCGGGCGGCTACTACTACTTCCCCGACTACATCGCCGACGTCGCGGCGCTCGTCGACGCGCTCGCGCCGGCGCGGCTCGGCGTGGTGGGCCACTCGATGGGCGGCGCGGTCGCGGTGTACTACGCGGGCGCGAGCCCCGGCCGCGTCGAGCGCCTGGCGCTGCTCGAGGGCCTGGGGCCGCCGGCGCGCGGGCCCGACGTCGCGGTCGCGCGCATGGAGACGTGGCTGCGCGAGATGAAGGGGCTCGATCGGGCGCCGCGGCGGCTCGCGTCGATGCAGGACGCGATCGCGCGGCTCGCGGCGCATCACCCGCGCGTGCCGCTCGACGTGCTCGCGACGCGCGCGCCGCTGCTCACGCGCGAGGAGCCCGGCGGCGGGCTCGCGTGGGCGTACGATCCGATGCACCGGACGACGTCGCCGCTCTGGTTCCAGGCGGAGGCGTTCGCGGCGTTCCTGGAGCGCATCGCGTGCCCGACGCTGGTCGTGAGCGGCGGGCCGACCGGGTGGCGCCCGCCGGACGAGGCGGCGCGGGTGGCGAAGCTCGCGCGCGCGGAGCACGTCGATCTGCCGGACGCCGGGCACATGATGCACTGGTCGGCGGCGGCGGAGCTCTCGGAGCGGCTGGGCGAGTTCTTCGCGAGAGGGAGCGCCGGCGACGCGGCGGGCCAGGGGAGCGGGGAAGCAGAGGCGAGGACGGGGACAGCGGGCGCAGCGGCGGCGGACGGGACCGGGCTGACGGGGGGCGCGAATAAAAGAGCTTGACTCGGTAGGACGAGTGGGTAATCTGCGCGCCTCCTCGACGCGAGGCATGCCACCTTAGCTCAGTGGTAGAGCAACGGTTTCGTAAACCGTAGGTCTCGGGTTCAAGTCCCGAAGGTGGCTCCATACAAGAACAGCGAGCATCCCCGCTCCCCAGCGGATGCGGCTCGTTGACCAGCCGGATATCGCCGGCGCCGGGCGCTCTGGGCATCATCGCGAGAGGGCGTGTCGCGCAGCGCGACGAAGCTCACCCTCAAGGGTCGCTGAGGTCGTCGCAGTCCGCGAGCCCCCCCTCCGCCGGGCCATCTTCTCGCGCGTGCCACCGCGCGGCCGGCGACCTGCCGCCGCTGCTCGAACGGGCACCGGCAGACGGTGCGCGCGACCGGGCCTCGCGCGCGGCCGAGGCACTTCTGGTCGGCCTGCGCCGCGCGCAGCGCCTCGGGGGTGACGTCCGGCAGGCCGAGCGCGCCGGCGTCCTCTGCGAGCAACGCTGCGCCGTCGTCCACGATGCCCGCGTGTAGCCGGGCAGCGCCTCGCGCAGCCGCGCCGCCAACCTCCAGCACGGATTCAGCAGCAACGCGCCGGGCGCGCTCCCGCTGCCGCGCCGGGCACGATCCTGCTCATCCGCCGCGACGCGCGTTTGAGACGCTCCGGCGGTATCGGCGGAGATCCGGGAGGCCTCGGCCCACGTTCCCCTTCAGGGGAGGGGTGTCGCGTCCACGCGACGGACAATGAGCCACCCGCCGTGACGTGCGGCCCGCTCCACCGTGACATGTCACGGTGCGCTGGGTGACATGTCACGGGGCCACGCCGTGACATGTCACCCAGCGCAGGACGAAATGACCGTCAAAATCTTTCAGCGCTCCCGGATCCGTCGTGCGTTTGAGCTGGCGCGCTCGTTGCACTGCCCCCTGAGCGGTACTCTTTATCTGACCCGCTGCATGGCTGGATCGTAATCCAGCGGGAGACGGGCGGTCCCGGGTAAGGCGTATCCCGCGATGATCCCGATGCTGCAGGCGGAGGCTCCCTCCGACCGAGCATGTCGGGAGCATCGATGTGGCCGCGTTCGAAGGCCAGCGGTGTGGCCCACGGGCTTCGGTGACGAGCCCTGTGTGTCGCTCTGCGCGCCGCGAGCAGCGGAGAAGAAGAACAACCACTCAGGACGAAGGCGAGAACTCCAATGACGAACATCAAGGATTCGAAAGGTTGCCGCGGGATGGTAGGAGCTGGGCTCGTGTGGGCTCGCACGGGCGCAGCCGGCGCGCTCCTCGCTCTGGCAGGCTCGGCGTGCGTCGCCGCAGATCCGAGCGACGACCTCTCCGACGAGCCGCTCGGGACCCACGCGGAAGAGATCCGCGCCGGCACGGAGGGCGGCGGAGTCGGCGCCGTGGAGATCGGGGACGGGATTAACGGATTCTGCACGGGAACGCTGATCGGTCGACACATGGTCCTCACCGCGGCTCACTGCTTTGACCACCTGCTCGGCACGGCGCTGACGGGGTCTGTGAGCGTCTCGGTATCCTACGCGCGCACCGGGACCACCTGGAGCTGCATGACAGGCACCCCCTCGAACGGCAAATGCTCGACGAACCGCAGTGTCTGGGTGCGACGCCTGCAGCATGCGGATGCGCAAGCGGACATGGCCGTCGTCTTCACCCAGGCTGCGGGCGGCGCGTTCCAGAACGTGACGGCCAGCGACGCCGCCGATGGCATCTACGCAGGGTACCTCGGCTCCACGGAGCCCTATACGTTCTACGGGCGGGGCTTCTACCACTACAATGGCACGGGCCAAAATGTCATGCGCTTCATGAATGATTCGTTGAACTGGGTAGGTGCCGAGCACTTCGTCACGGACGCGGACGACATCCGAGTCTGCGAAGGCGACTCGGGCGGCCCCTATTTCCTCAGGAACACCAACTGGATCTTCGGCATCCATTCCAACTCGGAGAAGCCGGGTGACGATCATTGCGCCGAGGTCGGCGGCAAGGCGCGGGGCATGCGGATCTCCAGCACCCGGATGAGCCAGATCAACAACTTCCGCAGCCTCGAAGGGCTTCCGGCGTGCACGCCGCAATCGAGCGCGTTCCCTGACTACTGGGTCTGCCAGTGAGCGCTCGCTGACGTCGCGCTTCCGCGCCGATATCCAGACCGCGCGGCGCCGCCTCGGGTCTGCCGCCCACGCCCCGGGGTGAGCCCGACGAGCTCACGTCAGCGCCGCGCGCCGCCTCGCGCAGCCTCTCGCCCTCGACCTCCAGCACAGCATCAGCAACATCGCGACGAGCGCGACATGGCCGTCGTCTTCACCGCGGCCATCGGCGGCACGTTCACCGACGTGACTGCCAGCGACGCCGCCGGTCAACGCCCGGCCGCGGCCGCGGCGGTGGCCGCGGCGGTGGCCGCGGCGAGCCGCCGGAAATGCTCGATGCCGAGGAGGTTACACAGGGTCTCCAGGTGCTGCCGCCGCGCCCTGTTCTCGTCCAGCAGGCGCGCGGCGAGCTCGTGCCCGAGCAGATCCACGGCGATGCTGCCTCGCGAGAGGAGGACGTCGCGCGCGTAGTCGTGGAGCGGTCCCGCGACCATGTCGGCGCGCATGGCGTCCACCGAGCGGCGCCGCTTGGCCGAGCGGCCCCGCCACGCGGTCGCCGCTCGCCAGAGCTCGCCCGTGACATAGAGCAGATCGCGCGCGAGCATGCGCCCGAGCCCGGGCCCCTGGAGCCGGAGCAGGGCGTTGTCGTTCACGAGGATGCCGCGCGCGGGCGGCAAGAAGCGGCGCACGATGGCGTCGTGCAAGCCCGCGTGCATGCCTATCGGGGAGGGCAGGCTGAACGCCAGCCGCACGACCGACGGGCTCGCGTACGGGCTGAAGCTCCTCCACCAGGAGAAGCGCGACGTGAGCGCGCCCCAGCGGCCATACCGCTCGAAGAGGTAAAATTGATCGAGCACGTCGTGCACGTCGGGCGAGCGCCGGAACATCGCCTCGACCACCGCCTGGGTGCGCTCGCGCACGGCGGCCGGATGCTCGGGCGAGCGAAAGCCTGGCGCGGCCAGGCGGCGCCACTTCCGGGCGAGGAAGGTTGCGACGTCGCCGGCGCCGGCGCCGGCCACCCGCCGGTACTGGCCGGGGCGAGCATAGTAATAGCCACGGAAGATCTCGCCCCCTCCCCCGTCGAAGCCCAGGGGGCGCTCGTCGTCCCAGCTCGGATACCTGTCGATGGCGCGCTTTGCGCTGGAGTCGCCGTTCATGTGGAACGCGATGAGATCCGCGTGACGGCTGAAGTCATCGTGGATGGGCAGATCCAGCTCGCGGTGCTCGTGCCGCACGCCCGAGAGGGCGGCGATGCGCCCGGCCACGCGCACGTCGAGGCTGTCGGGCGCGCCCGAGGTCTTGGCGACGATGCGCTCCGCCGGCACGACCGACGCGACGAGCGCGAAGACGGCGCGGCTGTCGATGCCCGCGGTCAGGTCGGCCCGGACCGTGTCGAAGCCCGCCGCGGCGAAGCGCGTGCTCTCGCGCATCGTGTCGACCATCTGGTCGATTCGCTCGCGGACCGCGGCCCCGTCGCGGGCGTCGACGCGGCCCTCGAACAGCCCGAGCGGCGCGGCGAGCCGCTCCAGGCGGCCGCCCCGCAGGCGCAGCCAGTGCGAGGGCTCGCACGGCTCGACGCGCGCGAGCAGCGGCCGCCCGCCGATGGACCAGTCGGCGGCGACGATCGAGCACGCCGAGGCGTGATCGATCTCGACGGGGCACGCCCCGGTCGCCACGAGCGCGATGTCGTGGGGAGAGACGTAGAGGGCCCCGTCCGCGTGCAGGGTGCGCAGCGCCCGGCGGCCGAGCAGGTCCGAGATCACCGCGACCGTGCGCTCCGCGCGGTCGACGACGACGGCGGAGAAGTTGCCGTCGAGCGCGGCCACCGCGGCCCCGCCGCCCGACTTATAGGCGCGGAGGACGGCGCTCGCGGGCGACGCCCTGGACTCGCCTTGCAGATCACCGAACAACAGCGCGGCGTGCGTGTCGGTGACCACCTGGTCGAGCAGGTCGAGCCGCGGCCGCGGCTCCGGCGCGAGGAGCGCCCACCCGCCGCCCACCTCCGGCAAGACCTCCAGCGCGATCCGGGGCTCCGGGCCCACGGAGGGCATCCGCTCGCCGATGAGGAGCGCCGTGCGGCGGAGAAACGCGGCGGGATCGCGGTCGCTCGCGTCCGGCAGGTTGAAGGCGGCGATGAACGAAAACAAGATATTCTCCCCTGACCTGTGATGCCCGTCCAGAAGAGCGGGTGATGGAGCGCGGCCGCGATGAGCGCTTCGCGCGCGATGAGCGCCAGCGGCGGAGAGCGCGCTGGCGCGCGCGAATCTAGCCGGAGCTCCCCCAGCGCCGCAAGCGCCTGAGCGCGCTCTGCCGACCGGCTCGCTGGCCGGCGAGGCCATCCCAACCCCCACCCCACGCTGGAGACCTGCGCGCCCGCCACGGGTGACACACGCGGCCGTCGACCACGTGTCTTGTGCCGCGCGGCACGTGCCACGTGCCGCCACACGCGCCGGGTTGCGAGACCGGCCAGCTTCGGCTCGCCGGCCATCCGACCGTGCGCCGCGGGGTGGCGCGCTCTCTGTGGCACGGCCGCTGCTTTAGCGGTGCGCTGCTGTGAATGGACCGTCTTCACCCCACAGCCAGCCTGCAGACCCAGAGAGGTAGACCGATGCGTCACTGGTTAACATTGCTTGGATCCATCGTCCTGATCGGCGTTCCAATCACCGCCGATGCGCAGAGCACCCAATGCCGTGCCGAAGATCAGCTCTTCGCCGTCTCGCGGTACCGCGACACCGAGGGCCACTCGTCAATCTACGTGTACGACGGCGACCATGTCTTCGTCGAGCTCGGCGGCGACTACGGCGAGCCCCATTACGCCACCGCCATCACGTTCGCCAACATCGACGGCGATCCGGACCTCGAGCTCATCGCGGGGCGCAACGCGCGCGATTGCGTGAACTGCGACACCGTGCCGCGCCTGTTCGTCTACGATGACAAAACCACCCATTTCGAGCTGATCGCGACGCTGGGCAACTGGGGCACGAGCACGGGCGTGGAGGCCCTGGCAGCGGGCGATCTGGACGGTGACGGCGACGACGAGGTCGTCGTCGGAATGAACGAGAGCTCCAATGCGCTGGCGGCCAGGGTGCTGATCCTGGACGACTTCATCCATGACGGCGAGAGGTCCCATTTCGATATCGTCCGCGAGCAGCGCTCGGAATGGGGACCGGACTACTACGTGACGGGGCTCGACGTGCGCGACGTCAACGGAGACGGCCGCGACGAGGTCGCCATCTCCAGGAACAGCCCGTGCGACGGGTGCAGCGGCCTCGGGCTCCGCGTCGAGGTCGCGAGCCTGAATAGCAGCGGCGAGCTCGCCACCGTCTTCAGCGCGGGCGACAGCGTGTTCGGCGCCTACCCCTCCGTGCTCGGGGTCAAGCTCCTCGACTTCGACGGCGACGGCAATGGGGACCTCGCGGCAATCGCCGAAGGTGATTACGGCGACCAGCGCGTGTTCGTCTTCCCCGGCGAGCACGACTTCTTCACCACGGAGATCGCCTTCGGGGCTCCTTTCGACCCCGGCAGCGACACCTGGGACGGCGACCTCCAGGCCATCTCCATCAGCTCCGGGGACATGGACGGGGACGAAAACGAGGAGCTGGTGGTCGGGCGGTTCGGGGATGGCCCGGGCCCCAAGCTCATCGTCTACAGCAAGAGCGACAACGGGACCATCTCCCAGATCACCCGCGGCCAGGAGTGGGGCGAAGACGTCGGCGCGAGCGCGATCGCCGTCGTCGACACGGATCTGGATGGCCGGGGCGAGCTCCTGTTCGGCCGCACCGAGAGCCCGAACCCGAGGTGGGGCGCCTACGACGACCTGCTCACGGACGTCGTCTACCGGAAAGGGGGGACCACCGACTGGGACGAGGACTACTACGTCACCGACATCGCCGTCGGCGACAAGGTGTGCGCCATTTTCGGGGATCCGCACCCCATCCCCGACTCGGTCGCCGACGCCAATGCGGAGATGGACGACCGCTTCAAGAAGCTCTTGAAGGTGTGGATGCGCACCTTCGAAGGCGACTTCAGCAACTTCGGGAGCTGGGACAGGGCGCAGATCACGGGCTTCCGCCGCATCGCCGCGGGGCTCGCCGCGCTCGTCCATCTGGACCCGGAGGACGCCCTCAGGCCGCCGCCGGACTTCCCGCAGCGCGTCGAGGACTGGCTCGTCGAGAACGCGCACATGCATGAAAACGCCGGTACGGACGGGGACTTCGACTTTCATCTCATGGGCGCGATGACGCTGCTGAACGCGTTCGGGAACACGCCCGATGGCGCGACCCCGCTGCTCACAGACGCGGCCGTCAAAGCGCTCCTCTTGTACACAAAGAATACTCCAGCACAGTGCGCCAACATGGGCCCAGTCGACAGCGACTTCTACAAGTTCCGCTGCACCCCCTTTATCCCATACGCCGGAGACAAGGTGCGCAAGCTGGAACACGAAACTTTCTGGGTGGACGTCCCGGAGACCGAGAACCACGTCCTGATGATCAACGCCTGGAGCTACCTGGCGAACCAGTGGATCCGCAACAATCCACGGCATGATCCGGATATCCAGGCCATTCACGACCGGAGCCCCGAGAAGTTCGTCAACGACGGCACGGAGCTCGAGCAAGCGCTGCTCGCCATCCTCGGCCGAGTCACGAAGAACGGCCTCTTCGAGGCCAACGCGCGCCCGTACCAGGGCCTCACGCTGCGCGCCTTGATGCAGCTCGCCAGCCATGCCGAAGGCGAAAGGGTGCGGACCGCCGCGCGCAACGCCGTCGACTACATGGCCGCCATGGTCGCCTTCCAGTCCTACCACGGCAAGCGCTACGCCCCGATGCGACGTCAATGGGCACAGAAGGACCAGCTGGAGCTGTACACCGGCGACTTTCCGCCAAGCATGTTCGGCATCCTGACGGGCGTGTATTCGTTCAACGATGATCCGTTTTGCCCGAAGTGGGCTCACAACTGCATGTGGTGGAGCGGAGAGCCGTACAGAGGGTTCGCGCTCGACGCCGCGCTCAGCGGCTACCGGGTGCCGGAGCTGATCCACCACTTCATGTTGAAGCCCGACAACGAACAGCCCGGGTTCGGCGCGTACACGCGCGCCGGGTCGCGCTACTCCACGCAGTTTTACCGGGTCCACGGGCCGGCGCGCTACCCGGCGCCCAACGTGATGGGCGACCCGGACCTCGACGCCATCGCGCGTGATCTGACCCGCGTCGCGCAAGAGACGATGAGAGAGCAAGGCGATTATTCCGGGTTCTGGGATTACGAGCCGGCGTTCGAGCACTACTTCTCCACCAGCGACTTCCTGAACAGCTCGGGCGGCAGGTACCGGTACTTCGAGAACGCGGGACTGGGCCCTATCGATGCGGCTGTCGAGGATACGATGCCGGACAAGAAGCACGCGCACGACTTCCTCGCGAGGCCGAGCGTGCTGTTGCTCCCCGGTGATCAGGGCAACTGGGGCGTGACCGAGGCTCAGCACCTCACGCCGATGATGAGAGGGGACGGCTACACCTCGAACAACGGGCCCGTGTACAAGAACGTCACGCTCGGCTTCGATCCCAAGGAAGATTGGCCGACGCGGACCCCGGATGGCTGGGCCCAGAGCGACGTCGTCATGCTGGACAACGGGTCGAGGGCCAAGGTGATCACCGAGCCGGGCGGCGACCTGCACCTCGTCGTGGTCTCCTTCCCCGTCATGCACGGCGGTCTGTGGGAGGTCGTCCCTGGTCACTGGGGCTCAGGCACCGCGGAGCAGGGCGTCCCGGCCGCGGAGGTCCTGAGCGCGGTCGTGTCCAGGAACGGCGGCCTGACGGCGCAGGGCAACGTGCTCCCCTACCGGACGGTGGTGAGCGACGAGCAGCTCGACATCGGCTTCTCGGAGGAGGAGTCCCTGATGTGGATCGACCGGATCGATGGCGACTCCGCGGGCGCGTTCGACCCGCAGGAGCCGCAGGAAATCATCGATTTCCCGCTGCTCTTGGTCCAGCAGGTCAACGCGGACTATCAGTTCACGGACGTCGAGTACGTGCGCGCCATGGGCGACGGGCTCGTGACGATCCACAACCCGCACCTGGGTGCGAAGTTGACCCTCGACTCGAGGGACCACCACAATCCGAAGCGCCTCCCGGAAGGGGACGCGGCCGTGGACCCGCCCAGCCAGATCCGGTTCGACGAGAGCTGGCTGCCCGCGCAGCCCGGCTCCGCCGCGCAGAACGCCGACGGCAGCGGCTTCACCATCACCCCGAACGGCGCCGGCAACGCCCGTATCGACCGCGAGTACCAGCGCACAGGGACGAGCTGGACGCCGGGGTCGGTGTGGTTCTCCGTCGCGGTCACCGGCAACCCGACCCGCAGCGCCCGGCTCAAGGTCACGCTGAACGCCGCCTCGACCGGCACCGTCCAGCTCGGCTCGACCGTCGTGCTCGCCGACGTCTTCACCGCGGGCGAGACAGACGTGCTCTTCAACGTGCCATCCGTGACGCTGGCGGCGCTCCAGCAGACGCAGGAGCCGGTCACCATCGCCATCGATATCGCGGGCGCCGCCGGCGCCACTGTGGACATCACGTCGCTGCGGGCCAACACCTACCGCACCACGCCGCGTGGCCAGGCCAGGGTCGGCACCTGGGACGACCCCTGGACGACCATGGCCAGCAACTCGATGAACGCGGTCGCGACCGTGGGCGAGACGTCGCAGCGGGTGTGCTCCTCGGGCTCCCGCACGCTCGAGAGCGGTTCCTTCAACCCGAAGAGCTTCACCTGGATCTCTCGCCACCTCGCGCTCGACGTCCGGATCCCCACCGGGCTGCCGAACCCGGCATGGCAGGGCTCCCTCCAGCTCTACTACCATGATCGCCCCGAGGACACCGTCGCCCAGTACGCCGGCCAGTTCGACCTGACCGGCTATCCGGCGGGCGAGTGGGTCACGGCGCACTTCACGCTCCCCGAACCGATCTTCGCCGCCCTCCAGGAGAGCGACCGCGGCTCCACCCTGCAGGTCTCGCTCATGGCCGACGCGGCGAACGGCGACTGCTTCCGGTTCGACAACGTGCGGTTCATGGGGGAGCTGCAGTGGAACGGGGCGACGCGCGGCCTGGAGGACGGGCCGTTCGTGCCGGTCACCACCGTCGAGGCCGTCTTCGGCTTCGAGACCGACGATGCGTGGCACGTCGTGCAGGGCACCACGGCGAGCCTCGTCGAATCGCCGACCGTCCCGGAGCTGAAAGCGCTGTCGGTCGCGGTCTCGAACTACACCGAGATCGAGAGCACGTCGTTCCCGACGAGCGAGCTCGCCGCGTTCGGGCCGACGCTGAAGCTCGACGTCGTGTCGCCGCCGCCGGTCAACCCCAGCTGGCCGGGCGATGCCACGATGTTCCTGGCCTGCATGGGAGCGAACATGTCGCACCAGGAGGTCGCGACGAACACCGTCCCGCTGCCGCAGGGCTCGGGCGCCCACGTCGTCAACTTCGTCGTGCCTCCGGCGGGTCTCGCGCTCCTCGCCCAGGACAACGAGTGCCAGCTCCGGCTCGTGCTCAACGCCTCCACCAACGCAGGCACCTACGTGCTCGACAACCTGCGCTTCTCCCTCTGACACCACCGCCCCGCAGGGCCGCGCGACCCCGCGCGGCCCTGCCCGCCTCGCGCGCTCTGCGGCGAGGCCACCCCCTCCCCAGGCTGGAAACCTGCGGGCCCGCCACCGGGTTGCACGCGGCACGGGCACGTGCCCGTGGCACGTGCCACGTGCCGCCATGCGCGTGGCGGGGCGAGGGCGCGCGCAGCTTCGGCTCGCCGGCCATCTCACCGCGCCCTGCGGGGAGGCGCGCGTGCAGTGGCACGGTCGCTGCTTTCGCCGACGCCTGCAGGTTGGCTGCTTTCACTCCGCAGCCAACCTGCAGGCCCAGAGAAGGAGACCGATGCGTCGCTGGTTATCATTGCTTGGATCCATCGTCCTGGTCGGCGTTCCAATCACCGCCGACGCGCAGAACACCGAATGCCGAGCCAAAGCTCAGCTCTTTGCCGTCTCGCGCTTCCGTGACACGGAAAAACACCCGTCGATCTACGTGTACGACGGCGACCACGTGTTCACCCTGCGCGGCGACAACTACGGCGAGCCCTATTACGCCACGGCGATCACGTTCGCCAACATCGACGATGATGAGGAGCTCGAGCTCATCGCGGGGCGCAACCGGCGCGATTGCGTGCTGGGCTGCGACGTCGTGCCGCGCCTGGTCATCTACGATGATCGAACCACCCAGTTCAAGCAGATCGCGACGATGGGCAACTGGAGCACGAGCAAGGGCGTGGAAGCCCTGGCGGCGGGCGATCTGGACGGCGATGGCGACGACGAGGTCATCGTCGGAATGAACGACGGCACCGATACGCTGGCGGGCAGGGTGCTGATCCTGGATGACTTCACCCATGACGGCGAGACCCCCCATTTCAACGTGGTCAAGGAGCAGCGCACGGAATGGGGTGAGGACTACTACGTGACGGGGCTCGATGTGCGCGACGTCAACGGAGACGGTCGCGCCGAGGTCGCCATCTCCAGGAACATGGGCTGCGGCCTCCTGTGCGGGAGCATCGGGCTCCGCGTCGAGGTCGCAGGCTTGGATGTCAGCGGCAATCTCACCACCCGCTTCAGCGCGGGCGACAGCGTGTTCGGCGACGACCCCGCCGTGCTCGGCGTCAAGCTCCTCGACTTCGACGGCGATGGCAACGGGGACCTCGCGGCGATCGCCGAAGGAGACCACGGCGATCAGCGTGTGTTCGTCTTCCCCGGCATGCACGACCTCGCCCTCGGGCAGATCGCCTTCGGGCCGCAGTTCGACCCCGGCAGCGACACCTGGGATAGCGACCACCAGGCCATCTCCATCGCAGCCGGAGACATGAACGATGATGGAAGGGAGGAGCTCGCGGTCGGGCGGAGCGGGGGCGACCAGCGCTCGAGGCTCGTGATCTTCAGCAAGGACGAAAACGGGATCATCTCCGAGACCACCCGCGGTCACGAATGGGGAGAAGACATCGGCGCGTACCCGCTCGCCATCTTCGACGCGGATTCGGATGGCCAGGGGGAGCTCGTGTTCGGCCGCACCGAAGGCCCGGCCCCCAAATGGGGTATCTACGACGACCTGAGCGCAGGCGCTGTCTACAAGAGAGGGTTCGGCCACGACTGGGACGAGGACTACTACGTCACCGACATCGCCTTCGGCGACCAGCAGTGCGTCATCGAGGGCGATCCGCACCCCATCCCCGGCTCGGTCGCGGACGCCGACGCGGAGATGAACGACCGCTTCAAGAAGCTCCTGCGGGCGTGGATGCGCACCTTCCAAGGCGATTTCACCAAGATCGGGAGCTGGGAAGACGCCGAAAATGCAGGCTTCCGCCGCATCGCCGCGGGCCTCGCGGCGATGGTCCACCTGGAGGAGACGGACGTGCTCAGGCCGCCGGGGACCTTCCCGCAGATCGTCGAGGACTGGCTCCTCAGCCACGCGTACATGCACAAAGACGTCGGTACGAACGCGGACTTCGATTTCTATCTCATGGGCGCGATGACGCTGCTGAACGCGTTCGGGAACACGCCCGAGGGCTCGCAGCCGCTGCTCACGGACAAGGCCGTCAATTCGCTCCTCATGTACAGGTGGGCGCCCCAGACGACGTGTGACGCCTGGGAGAGCGGGGCCCTCGACCCCGGCGACAACGTCCACGTGGAGACCTGGTGCAGCCCCACGATCCCTTACGCCGGAGACAGGGTGAGCAAGCTGTCGTACCCCAATGAGATCATAACAGTCCCGGAGACCGAGAACCACGTCCTCATGATCAACACCTGGATCTACCTGGCGAACCAGTGGATCCGCAACAACCCCCGACAGGATCCGGAGATCCAGGCGATCCACGACCTGAGCCCCGAGAAGTACGTCAATGACGGCACGCACCTCGAGCAAGGGCTGCTCGCCATCCTCGGCCGGATCACGAAGAACGGCTTCTTCGAGACCAACGCGCGGCCCTACCAGGGCTTCACGCTGCGCGCTTTGATGCAGCTCGCCAGCCATGCCGAAGGCGAGAAGGTGCGGACCGCCGCGCGCAACGCCGTGGATTACGCCGCCGCCATGATCGCCTTCCAGTCCTACCACGGCAAGCGCTACGCCCCGATGCGGCGTCTCTGGGATTACAGGGACAACCTTGCGCTGTACAGCTCCGATTATCCGCCCATCATGTTCGGCATCCTGACGGGCGTGTATTCATTCAACGACAATCCGCACTGCGATGCTCGCAACTGCATGTGGACGAACGGCGGAGATCAGTACAAAGGGTTCGCCCTCGACGCCGCGCTCAGCGGGTACCAGGTGCCGGAGCTGATCCACCACTTCATGCTGAAGCCGGACAACGAGCAGCCCGGGTTCGGCGCGTACACGCGCGCCGCGGCGCGCTACTCCACGCAGTTTTACCGGATTCACGGGCCGGCGCGCTACCCGGCGCCCAACGTGATGGGCGACCCGGACCTCGACGCCATCGCGCGTGATCCGGCCCGCGTCCTGGAAGAGACAGTCAAAGAGGATGGCCTATTTTCCGGGTCCTGGAACTACGAGCCGGCGTTCGAGCACTACTTCACCACCAAGGACTACCTGAACAGCTCGGGCGGCAAGTACTGGCACTTCGAGAACGCGGGCCTGAGGCCTGGCGAATCGAGCTTTGAGGCTCAGTTCTTCGAGGAGAAGAAGCACGCGCACGACTTCCTCGCGAAGCCCAGCGTGCTGCTGCTCCCGGGCGATCAGGGCGACTGGGGCGTGAACGAAGGTCAGGACGTCACGCCGATGATGAGAGGAGGCGGCTACACCTCGAAGAACGGGGCCGTGTACAAGAACGTCACGCTGGGCTACGATCCCAATCTGGATTGGCCCACGAAGACTCCGACCGGATGGGTCGACAGCCAGGTCGTCAACCTGGACAACGGGTCGAGGGCCAAGGTGATCACCAAGCCGGGCGGCGGCCTGCACGTCGTCGTCGTCTCCTTCCCCGTGATCCACGGCGGTCTCTGGGAGGTCGTCCCTGGTCATTGGGGCTCAGGCACCGAGGAAGCGAGCGTTCCGGCCGCCGAGGTCCTGAGCGCGGTCGTGTCCAGGAACGCCGGCCTGACCGACTGGGACAACGTGTTCCCCTACCGGACGGTGGTGAGCGACGAGCTGCTCGAGATCTCGTACTTCGCGGAGCCCGCCCCCGAGCTCAAGTTCTTCAAGATCAACGGGGTCCTCGGCCTCGAGTTCGATCCGCGTACTGCGCAGGACGTTCGCGATTTCCCGCTGCTCTTGGTCCAGCAGGTCGACGCGGACTATCAGTTCACGGACGTCGAGTACGTGCGGGCCATGGGCGACGGGCTCGTCACAATCCACAATCCGCACCTGGGTGCGAAGTTGACCCTCGACTCGAGGGACCACCACAATCCGAAGCGCCTCCCGGAAGGGGACGCGGCCACGGACCCCCCGAGCCAGATCCGGTTCGACGAGAGCTGGCTGCCCGCCCAGCCCGGCTCCGCCGCGCAAAACGGCGACGGCAGCGGCTTCACCATCACCCCGGACAGCGCTGGCAACGCCCGTATCGACCGGGAGTACCAGCGCACAGGGACGAGCTGGACGCCGGGGTCGGTGTGGTTCTCCGTCGCGGTCACCGGCAACCCGACCCGCAGCGCCCGGCTCAAGGTCACCCTGAACGCCGCCTCGACCGGCACCGTCCAGCTCGGCTCGACCGTCGTGCTCGCCGATGTCCTCAGCGCGGGCGAGACGGACGTGCTCTTCAACGTCCCTGCCGACGCCCTGGAGGAGCTCCAGCAGACGCAGGAGCCCGTTACCATCGCCATCGACGTCGCGGGCGCCGCCGGCGCCACCGTGCACGTCAAGTCGCTGCGGGCCAACACCTACCGCTCCACGCCGCGCGGCCAGGCCCTCGTCGGCAGCTGGGACGACCCCTGGACCACCACGGCCAGCAACTCGATGAGTCGGATGGCGACCGTGGGAGAGGCATCCCAGCGGGTGTGCTCCTCGGGCTCCCGCACGCTCGAGAGCCCGTCCTTCGTCCCGAAGAGCTTCACCGGGATCTCTCACCACCTCGCGCTCGACGTCCGGATCCCCACCGGGCTGCCGAACCCGGCATGGCAGGGCTCCGTGCAGCTCTTCTATCATGATCGACCCGAGGACACCGTCGCCCAGTTCGCCGGACAGTTCGACCTGACCGGCTACCCGGCGGGCGAGTGGGTCACGGCGCACTTCACGCTCCCCGAGCCGATCTTCGCCGCCCTTCAAGAGACCGACGGCGGCTCCACCCTGCAGGTCTCGCTCATGGCCGACGCGGCGAACGGCGACTGCTTCCAGTTCGACAACGTGCGGTTCATGGGGGAGCTCCAGTGGAACGGGCTGCCGAGCTACCTCTTGAACAACGGGCCGTTCGTGCCGGTCACCACCGCCGCGCGCGTCCTCGGCTTCGAGACCGAGGATGCCTGGCACGTCGTCCAGGGCACCACGGCGAGCCTCGTCGCGTCGCCGACGGTCCCGGTGCTGAACGCGCTCTCGGTCGCGGCCTCGAACTACACGGTCATCGAGAGCACGTCGTTCCCGACCAGCGAGCTCGCCTCGTTCGGGCCGACGCTGCAGCTCGACGTCGTGTCGCCGCCGCCGGTCAACCCCGGCTGGTCCGGCGATGCCACGATGTTCCTGGAGTGCATGGGGGCGAACCTGTCCTACCAGGAGATCGCGACGAACACGGTCCCGCTTCCGCAGGGCTCGGGCGCCCACGTCGTCAGCTTCACCGTGCCTCCGGCGGGTCTCGCGCTCCTCGCCCAGGACAACGAGTGCCAGCTCCGGCTCGCGCTCAACGCGCCCACGAACGCAGGCACCTACGTGCTCGACGACCTGCGCTTCGCCCCCTGACACCACCGCCCCGCAGGGCCGCGCGACCCCGCGCGGCCCTGCCCGCCTCGCGCGCTGGCCCCACCCTCCGGGTTCAAAATCAGTTCTCCCCCTAGGCCTCTCGACAGCCGCCGGCTACATCGTCAGCACCAGCTTGCCCACCGTCTTGCCCGATTCGATCGCCCGGTGCGCGTCCGCGGCCCGCTCCAGCGGGAACGTCGCCACCGGCGGCGCCGCGATGCGCCCCTCCTCCACCCAGCCCGCGAGCCGGTCCATCGCCTCGCGCAGGATCTCCGCCTTGTGGAACAGGTACGACAGGTTGAACGCCAGCACGCTCTTGTTGTCGTTGCAGAGATCGAGCGGGTTGAAGCGGGGCATCCGGAGGAAGTCGACCGCGAGCTTCGGGTAATTCGGGCGGCCGCCCTGCCGCGGCAGCATCGTGTGGAAGCCGTACACGACGAGCTTCCCCGCCGACGCCAGGTGCCGGTAGCTCTGCCGCAGCGTCTCGACCCCGTTCGCGTCGAGGACCACGTCGTAGCCCTCGGGCGCGTGCCGCTCCGCCGCCGCCCAGAGCGGCTCGCTGCTCTTGTCGATCACCGCGTCGGCGCCGAGGCGCCTCGCCGGCTCGACCTTGTGCGCCGCGCCCACCACGCCGACCACGCGGCAGCCGGCGATCTTGCCGAGCTGCACCAGCGCGCTGCCCACGCCGCCGGCGGCCGAGTGCACGAGCAAGACCATGCCCGGCCGCAGCCGCACCAGCTCGAACAGCGCGTAGTACGCCGTCATGAACACCGCCGGGAAGCCCGCGGCCTGCTCCGGCGTGAGCCGCGACGGCAGCGGGAAGACCTGGTGGCGCGGGACCACGACGCGCGAGGCGTAGCCGCCGAAGCGGACCACGCCGACGACGGGCGCCCCCGGCGCGAGATCCGAGACGCCCTCGCCGACCGCGGCGACCGTGCCCGCGACCTCGAAGCCGGGCGTGATGGGCCAGCCGACGTACTTCTTCGCCGACTCGTAAAGGCCCATGCGGACGACGCAATCCGCGTAGTTGACGCCCGCCGCCCGCACGTCGACGAGCACCTCGCCGCGCCCGGGGCTCGGGTCCGGGTGCTCCTCGACGCGGAGCTTGTCGTGGCTGCCGGGCTCGTGGACGACGATCTTGCGCATGGGCACCTGTTGGGCTGCCGTGGTCTCACCACGGGTCGCGACGGCGAAAGGGACGGCGACGGAGACGGCGGCCGCGGTAGTACACCGATCGGGTTCGAGAAGGAACGGCGCAGCGGACGCGCTTGCGACGCGCGCCGCACGGCTCGAGACGCGCACGAGACACGCGCGCAACACGCGCACGAGACGCGAGACCGGCCCGCCGCTGGTCTCGCGGGTTCTGCTTGACAGGAAAAGCGCGCCTCGCTCTCCTGTCCGATGGCCGCGTCGCGCCCCGCCCAGGTGAACCCTTGAGCCGCATGTTCCTCGCTTCCTTCCACGAGCCGCTGGAGCTGCGCTCGACGCTCGGCATGACCGACCCCGGCGACGGCATCGCCGTGACCGATCCCGACGCGATCGAACGGCACGTGCGGCTCCTGCTCGACGATCCGTCGAACCGCCACCGGCTGCTGCGCGCGCTCGAGGACGACGCGCTGGAGCTCGCCTCCCCGCCCGACGATCACCAGCTCTGCCTGCTGGTCACGCGGCGCCTCTCGCTGGGCACGATGGTGCTCGTCCGCCGGCGCGAGCTCTCGCGCGAGATCGCGCGCCTCGACTCGCTCCCGGCGCAGAACGGCGCGAGCCAGGCGGCGAAGGAGGAGAAGCCGCCCGAGCCGAAGCCGAAGGAGGCCGAGGCCAAGATCCGCGACTGGAAGATCGAGTGCAAGCACCACGCGGCCGGCTCCCGACCGTTCTTCGAGCGCGGCACGCTCATCCAGGTCGTCCCCGACAAGGGCAAGACCAAGGACACGGTCACCGTCCACTGGCGCGACGACTACCTCGGCAGCATGCCCCCGTCGCTCGCGCTCACCACGCCCGGGCACCCGGAGGCCAAGGCGAGCCAGTCCGGCGCGAGCGCGGGGTACACGGGGTACAAGGCCGAGGTCGCGTACCTCGGCGACCTGAACGAGCTGCGCTTCCCCTTCCCCCCCTTCTGGCGGGCGCTGAACGAGAAGACGTCGTACACGTTCGGGGCGGGCCCGCGGCCGGTCAGCGTCGAGGTCTACAATCCGCGGCAGTTCAAGCTGGAGCTCAAGTTCCCTCCGCTGGAGAGCTTCAAGGCGGGTTACAAGTACACCGCGTCGTCGCAGTCCATCGAGGGAGACTCGCTGTCGAAGCTCTCAATGACCAAGAAGAAGACGGTCAAGGAGAAGCTCGAGGTCAGCGCGGAGGGCTGGAAGCCGTCGACCTTGAAGATCGCCTCGAGCAAGTCGTCGCACACCGCGACCACCACCGGCGGGAAGACGAGCCAGGAGCACAAGCCCGAGTCCGAGACGAGCACGAAGCTCGCCGACGCAATCGTGCTGAGCCGCGACGGCGGGGCGCTGTCGATCGACGCCGCGAAGATCGTCGGGAGCCTCCTTGAGTTCATCAAGGAGGGGCTCGACATCATCAAGACGATCAAGAGCTACGCGCCGCAGGTCGGCTGGTACGTCGATCTCGAGATCCAGGTGATGCAGGGCGGGCTCGCGGCGGAGTGGCACTGGCAGGAGTGGGAGGATCACCGCGTCTTCCGCTATATCGACGTCAAGGCCGCGCTCGACATCTTCAGCATCACATTCGAGATCGGCGTCGGCGTCAGCGCTTACAGCTTCAAGCTCCAGGTCTTCGGCCAGGTGTCGGGCTCGCTCGGGGTCGAGGTGAGCGGCACCCGGTACAAGCCCGACGGCGCGCCGGGGGCCGCGCTGCAGGGCAAGGGCAGCATCGGCGGCGCCCTCGGCGCGCGCGCGGAGGCGGGCTATTTCTTCAAGTTCAACGCGAAGATGGAGACCGCGCTCGAGGTCGATCTGACGCTCGGCATCAACCAGCCGAACCGCTCGCAGATCGTCAGCATCGACGGAGGGTTCGTGTGGACGGGCATCGAGTGCACCGCGACGGGCTCGGTCGGGATGTGGGGCATCGGCGGCACCAAGAAGTGGAAGGGCACGCTGGTCCCGAAGAGCGAGCGGCTCCACGTCGAGTGGCCCAGCCCGAAGGAGTACAAGCCGCCGTTCATGAGCCGCGACGCGATCAAAGCGGTGCTTGCCAAGGTGCTCTCGAACAGCTGGGATATCCGGGTCTTCACGCCGTCCGGGAGCGCGTTCGTCGCGGACAAGGCGTGGACGATCGACGAGGTCGCCGGCGCGCTCGCGGCGCGCATCGAGCGCGACAGCGCGTTCCACCGCACGCCCGAGATGGTTGACGCGCTCGCGAACGCCGTCCGGCAGGACCTCGACGCGCTCGGCGACCGCTGGGGGCGCGACTGGATCGAGGCGGATCGGTTCAAGGCGTACCTCGACGGCACCATTGACGGCCGCAGCCTCCAGAAGCACCTGAACGACGGCGCGAGCCCGCTTCGGAAGCTCACCGGCTGAGCCCGCTGGGACGCGGGGGACAGGGCGCGACGCGGTAGAGGGCCGTTCGAACGATAAGTTACTCTAACTAACGATGAGCTTTCCCATCTATCACCTCGAGACGAAGGCGGAGCGGTGCCGGGTGCGCGTGCGGCTGAACGACGTGCCCGTCGTGGAGCTCACGGCCGAGGGGGAGCAGCCCGAGTGGTTCGCGCCGCCGATCAACCTGTACCTCGTCGCGGGCGCGAACCGGCTCGACGTGGAGGTCGCTCCGCTGCCGCGCGACGACGGCGCCCCCGGAGACTTCCGGGGCGTGGAGCTCGAGGGCGCGGTGCGCGTCTACGGCAAGGGCGACGCGGTGGCGCCGGGCGAAGGGCCGGTGGTGGTCGAGATCGAGGTGATGCGCGAGCTCGCCCGGCGGATGGAGGCCGCGGGCGAGCGCGGCGAGGAGCTGACGATCCCGCAGGCGTTTCGCTTCGCGTTCGACGCCGCGGGGCCGGACTTCACGGCCGAGCTGACCACGGTCGAGCCGCTGCCGGGCGAGGAGGCGCTGCGCGAGTATGCGATCCGACTGCGGGACCTCGCGCGCGCGGGCGACGTGGAGGGGCTCGTGGCCGAGATGGAGCCGAAGGTGCAGGCGTACGCGGCGGCTTACGACGACGACGCGGGTGCGATCCGGGCGAGCCTGCGCGGTGTGCTGCAGGACGAGTATGCGCCGCGGGGGTTCGTGACGGACTTCGAGCGCGAGGACGTGGAGCTCGCGCCATGCGCGGGGGGGAGGCTCTGCGAGCTGCGGCGGCCCGGAGGAGCGCCGCTGCTGCAGACGCCGCCGGACGCGGACGAGAGCACGATGCAGATACCGATCGTCGTCGGCAGCCGCGGCGGGGCGCTGCGGGTGGTGCGGTGAGGCGCGAAGCGGCGAGCGCGCGTTGAGGCGAGCGGCGGCCGCCGTGCGCTGAGGCTATTGCGCCGTTCCGGCCGATCGGAGATCCTGCCGTCTCATGGGGCACCCTGCGGTCGACAATCAGACGCCGTGGGCCATGGAGCCCCTCTTCCTCGCCGACGAGGAGGGCCGCCCGCTGCTCGTCGTGCTGGTCCAGGCGACGTTCACGCTGCACGCCGTGCGCGGCCTCGAGCGCGCCGAGCAGCAGCCGCCGCCAAACCTCGCCGGGGAGCTCTGGAGCGCGGACGCCGCCATGTCGAGCTACCGGTTCGAGCCGGCGTTCGCCTTCTTCAAGCCCGCCACGGATGTGGTCCTGGTCGGCCACGCGCAGGCGCCGCGCCACGCCGTCCCGGAGCTCCAGGTGATGTTCCGCGTCGGCCCGGTCGGGAAGACGGCGCGGGTATTCGGGGATCGGGCGTGGGTGCGGAGCGGTGCAGCGATGGTCCCGTCGCGACCGCGTCCGTTCGATCGGATCCCGCTCAGCTACGAGCACGCCTTCGGCGGCTGGGACCGGAGCCACCCCGATCCGGCGAAGCACGCGTTCGAGCCGAGGAATCCCATCGGGATGGGGTTCCGCGCGCCCGGCGCGGCCGTGGAGGAGGGGCTCCGCCTGCCGAACATCGAGGACCCGGGCGAGCCGCTGCAGCGCTACGGCCAGGCGGTCGCGCCGGCGGGGGTGGGGTTCGTCTCGCCGGACTGGCAGCCCCGGGCCGCGCTGGCCGGGACCTACGACGAGGCGTGGTCGAAGGAGCGGATGCCGCTCCTGCCCAGGGACTTCGATCGGCGGTTCTTCAACGCGGCCTCCAAGGGGCTCGTCGCGCCGGGCTACCTGAGGGGCGACGAGCCGGTGCTGGTGGAGAACGCGTCGCCGTTCGGGAGGCTCTCGTTCCGGCTGCCAGGGCTCGCCGCGCCCAGGTGCCGGGTGGGGCTCGCGCGGCGGGACGACGCGCAGGTGGAGCTGCGGCTGGATACGGTGATCGTGGACACGGACACGGATCGCGTGCTGCTGCAGTATCGAGGGCACGTCGCGCTGCGGGATGGGCCGCACGACGTGCGCGCGATCGCGATCGAGGACGATCTGGGTATCGTCCGGAGACAGGTCCCCTCGGGGTGGTCCCGAGAGCGGGCTCGGCCTCAGTGAAGCTGTCGTGTTGAGGAGATGGCGATGGGCGTTACGGTCGGCGTGAACATGATGTCGGTGGTCCACGCGAAGAGCAGCGGGGTCACCGTGGCGTTCCCGGACGTGTGCAAGACCCCGGCGCCGCCCGCGCCGCCCGTGCCGATCCCCTACCCGAACGTCGCCAAGAGCGGCGACACGGCCAAGGGCACGAAGAAGGTGAAGTGCGACGGGGAGTCGGTCTGCGTCAAGGACTCGAACTTCAGCACGAGCACCGGGGACGAGGCCGGCTCGCTCGGCGGGATCGTGTCGGGCAAGACCAAGGGCAAGGCGGAGTTCGTGAACTTCTCGTTCGACGTGAAGTTCGAGGGGAAGAACGTGGCGCGGGCGCTCGACCTGATGCTGCACAACGACAAGAACACGCCGCCGTTCCCGGTGATGCAGGGGCCGGTGGTGGTGGTCGCGCCTTCCGGCCAAGGGCCAGAACGGAAGTGCGTAATCTGCGACGAGAGCCTCTGAAGGCGCTTGGCCTGACGCCGCTGGCACAGCCGTGATGAGCATGGACCTCGCGATCACCGGGATGGGTATGGTCACGTCGGTCGGCATGGACGCGCCGACCGCGTGCGCGTCCATCCGCGCCGGCGTTGCCATACCGCGACCGATCCCCTATTTTCAGGTCCTCAACGCTGCGACCCAGGAGAACGAGCCGCTCATGGGCCATGCGATCCGGGGTTTCGCCGAGGGGTTTGTGTTCGTCGGGGCCTGGATTCGGCTCGCCCTCGGCGCGCTGAGCGACCTTGCGCGGCAGGGCGCGCTGCCTGGTGCATCGGCGAGGAGCTTCTGGGCGAGCACCGGGCTCATCGCGGTGACTCCGCACCTCGGCAGCGACCGCTACGCCGACGACTGCAGCGTGCGCAAGGACGCGGCCGGCATCAGGGAGGCTTACCTAGAGCGCGTCGAGGAGGCGCTCGGCCTGCCGCTCAGCGCGAAGCACGTCGAGGTGCTCGGCCTCGGCCACGCTGGCACGGCAGCGGCGGTCGCGGTCGCTCGCGGCTGGCTTCAGGCGGGGCTCGAACGGGTCATCGTGCTTGCGGTCGACTCGTACCTCGACCCGTTCACGCTCGAGTGGCTCGCCGATCATCGCCGGCTCAAGATTGATGACAATCCGTGCGGGCTGATTCCTGGCCAGGCGGGCGCCTGCGTCCTGCTCGAAACGGGAGTGTCCTCCGGCCGCCGCGGCGCCGCCGCCTGCGCGGTGATCGAGGCGGTGTCCACCGGCGCCCCCGCGCACCAAGGCGCCGAGCAGGATCAGCGGGGCGACGGCGCGGGGCTGGCGAGGGCGATGGGCGACGTGCTCGGCGATGCCTCTGCGGAGACGCCATTCCGAGGGGACATTGTGCTCGACGTCAACGGCGAGACATGGCGCGCAGCAGCATGGGGGAACGCGCTCGCACGGTTCGCCCAGCGCGTCGCGAGCGGGACACGGATCGTGCTCCCCTGCAATTCGCTGGGCGAGGTCGGCGCGGCGAGCGGCGCGGTCGGCGTCTGCGTCGCAGCGCGAGCGCTCGCGCGGGGTTACGGCAGCGGAGACCGGGCGATAGTCGCCTCGTGCTCCGAGTGGGGACAGGCCGGCGCGCTGCGGCTCCGGGCCGCCGGAG
Organism: Sorangium sp. So ce185; assembly: GCF_051526825.1. Classification (NCBI taxonomy): domain Bacteria; kingdom Pseudomonadati; phylum Myxococcota; order Polyangiales; family Polyangiaceae; genus Sorangium; species Sorangium sp. So ce185. Next base: position 8,329,748 of record NZ_CP150316.1, read on the forward strand.
CGCCGGGGTAGCGCGGAGACGCGGAGAGAGGAACGCATGTCGGATCCCTCGAAAGAGCAGCACCAAGACGACGTCAACGCGGGCTTTCACCTGGAGGTGAGCGCGAAGGTCGACGGCGGGAAGTGCTTGAACCGGCACGAGTCGGCCTGGACGCCGAGCTCCTGCTCCCACCGCTGGCAGGCGTACCAGCGCGCGCTCGACGACAAACATCTCTACAACTGGCCCAGATACGCATCGCTGTCGAGCAGGACCAAGGTCAGGACCGACGCGAAGAAAGACTACCAGACAAGCAAAGACGGTGTCACGAAGGTCCACCCTGTCTTCCCGCACTTCTACCGGCTGCTGCTCTCCGCGCCGGCGAAGGGTGACTGGGACGTCGGCGTCGGGGACAACTTCAAGCAGAGCTCGGCGGTCCCGTACTACCACAACGCGCACCACCTCGTGACCAACTCCGAGCTGCGCAAAGAGCTCAACAAGACAGGTGCTGCCATCGAGCGCTCGTACCCAGCGGTGAACGGGGTGGGCGTTGTGCGCGGAGGGTTGCTGCGCGCGGGGTACAACCTCAACCACAAGCAGAACATGATCATCCTGCCCATGGACAGAGCGGTCGCTGGTACGCTCAACCTGCCGAGGCACCTGGATGAGGTGACGGGCCGGAGTCACGCCGATTACAGTGGCAGGGTCAAGCTGCGCCTCCAGACCATCTTGAACGAATATAAGCAGGACATCGAAGCGGAGCTGAAAAAGGGCAAGGGGCACACAAAGCTCAAGCACAAACTCTGCAAGGAGAAGCTCGAGGATCTCTCCGAGGAAATCTACAAAGCGATCGCCTCCGCGGCACGTAACCCCGGGTATGACGGCACTCTGGAAACCATTGAGTTCTAGAACACCGATCACATCGTTCAAGCGAGAATTGAACCGCCAAGACGCCAAGGGCGTCAAGATGGCATTTTCTTCTTGGCGCTCTTGGCGTCTTGGCGGTCCGAAGCTCTGCGCTTTTCAGGCGGCCTCGCCCCGCCTATCGCTCTAGAGAAGGATCATGCGGTACTACAAACTAGACACGCTCGGCGATACGAGGGACCGGGATCTCTGCCTCCTCGAGGACGAGCCGAAGGACATGGGGCTCGAAGGCTATTACCTCGCGATGGGCAAGCCCGCTCGCGACCATATCCCCGCCGACCTATCCATCTCGATGAGCGAGGATTACCCCGGCATCGTCACCGCCTCGTTGATAGGGAACTTCAACAATTACCTCCTCGTCTCGACAGCGATGAAGGAGATTATTGAGCAACACTGCGCCGGCCTGGACATCGAATACTTCCAGTTCGCGCTCATCAACCACAAGGGCAGGGTCCACACCAGGGACTATTGGATCGTCAACCCCATCGGTGCATACGACTGCCTGGATTTCGGCGCGAGTAAAATCAAGTACTCGGGTAGCGACATCGTCAGCATCAAAGAACGAGTTTTATCAGCGGCGAAGCTCGCCGGTGCACCGAGCCTGTTCCGGATCGCCCGCGACGTGCAGACGTACGTCGTCGCCGAGCCGCTGGCGGAGGCATTCCGGGCGGAAGGGTTCACGAACGTCGTCCTCAAGGAGATGAAGGTGGTGTGACGGCAACCCCGAAGGGTGTCCTATGACATCGAAATTCTTGCCGATCATCGCGCTCAACGCGTTCGAAGAGGGGGCGGAGCTGCTGCCGCTCGTGACGGGCGGTACGGCCAGTCAGCGCGAGGTGCTGCGGTTCTGCCGGACCTTGCGTCGCCGTGCAATCTGCGAGCTGCTCCTGCTCGGGTTGGTGGGACGGTTTCATCTCTACCTCCACAAGAGCGGCCGTGCGTTCCTCCACTTCCTGCGAGGCAGCGCGGACGCGGCGAAGGTGACGAGCCGGGCGGAGCCGTTCTTCGACGCGATCGCCTGCCTTGACGTGGAGTGCGCCCGCGAGCAGGCGCGGAGCGCTCGGTCGACCTGGAACGAGCGCGTGGAGTACGAGGAAGACTTCCTCTACGTGCGCTTCCTCATGTCGGCCCATTTTCTCGATGCGCCTGCTACGGAGCTCACGGCGATGTTGGCGCGGGCCGAGGAGGTGACGGAGGGCCGCGACGACCCGCGGATCGCGATCTGCTCGGCCCTGCTCACCCGCGACGCGGGTCGCTTCGATGATGCGCTGAGCGACCTGCTCGACCTACGCGAGCAGCGCACGATGCACCTGTTCGAGCGCGGCGGCGCGCATGAAGAAGAGGCGGCGACCGAGGGCCAGATCGACGTGGAGGGGCTCGCGCTGGTGAGGCTGGCCGAGTCGCGCGGCATCGTGACCCGCCCCGAGTATCCCTTCATTCCGTCGCTGCTCCGGGTCGGTCCGACCCGCGCGTTCACGGTCGACGATTGGACCGATATCGCGGAGTGAAGCAATACCCGCGCTTGGCCGACGTCAACGAGGCTCCCGATGTCACTGGCAGCGCCGACGCGCCCAGGACTGCTGCCATATCGAGCCCATCCCGCTTACATCGGCATCTCCCGCCCCCGCACGGGCCCCCGCACCTCCACCACCCCCCTCCGCGCCCCCCGCAACGCCAGCTCCACCGCTGCCGCCGCCCTCGCCGGCTGGCTCCCTCGCTTCAGCACCTCCTCGAGCCACGCCACCTCCATCGGCCTCCCCACGAGGTACCGCGTCCCCCGCTTCAGCTCCTTCCCCCGGCTCCCCCACCACGCCGCGATCTTCTCCCGATCCGGCCACGGCAAGCTCTCGTCCGGATCCATCGCGACGTCCTCGTCCTCCGGATCGTCGCTCGGCCCGCTCTGAAACCCCGCCGGCCTCTCCCCCCGCAGCTTCGCCTCCTCGAGCCCCACGCCGGTGATCATCATGAACGCCCCGCCCGCCATCCGCGCGAGCTCCGGCGTCCTCATGCACTCGAGGATCCACGGCATCAGCCCCGGATCCCCGAGCGCCGCCGCCCCCGCGAGCGCCGCGCGCGCCCCCCGCGGCGCCCCGGCGATCGCGCGCAGCCACGTCGACGCCAGCGCCGGCTCCATCCGCCGCATCGCCATCGCGCACGCCCGCTCCGCGAACCGCCCGCCGCCGTCCGCGACGGCCCCGAGCGCCCGCAGCGCCGCCGTATCGCCGAGCACCGCCCCAGACCACGCCGCCGCGAAGCGGCACGCCTCGTCCTCGCTGCCCAGCGCGCCCCGCACCTCGTCCAGCAGATCCGCCCGACCGAGCTCGCCCACGGCGCGCAGCGCCCTGGCCCTGAGGCGCAGATCGCTCGACACCACCGCGTATCCCAGCGCCGCCCCGGGATCCTGCCGCTGCACCGCGCACGCCGCGATCCCGATCGCATGGAGCTCCGGCCCGACCCGGTGCGACAAAAGCCCGGGAAGGATCGCCCGCACCTTCGAGAACGACACCCAGCCCAGCGCCGACACGAGCGCCCGCGCGAGCGCCGGCACGGCCCCGCCCACGTCGAGCACCTCGGCGATGCCCTTCAGATCCCGCCGCTCGACCGCGAGCACCATCGGCGCAAACACGCTCCCCGGCTCCTCCTCGTCGACGGCCGCCCGGCAGATCTCCCACCCCGCGTCGCCGGCGAGCCGGAGGCCGTCGATGTGCGCCTCCAGGCGCTCGTCGAGCTCACCCAGGCTCTCGAGATCATACAGCGGGTCCAGCACCGCCGCGTCCCGGTACGACCACAGGAACGCCGCCTCGGAGGCGTGCTGCTCGAAGACTTCGGCTTCTATCGTCGAGATCAATTGATCTGCACCGAGCCGCCCTGGATCCGGTTCACCCCGGAGGACCGCGTGAGCAGATACGCGCCGCGAATCAGGATCTTGCCAGCCCGCGTCAGCGTGATGCTGGCCTTGCCGCACTGGAGCACGATCTCCTTCTCCGCGGTGAGCACCAGCCGCTCGCCGTCCGCCGTCGCCGTCGCGCCGTCGCGCCTCGCCGCGCCCGCGCCGTCCCCCGCCGCGTGCATCCGCCCCATCACCACCGGCCTGTCGCGCCGCCCCCCCTCGAACAGCAGCGCGACCTCCCGCCCCTCGTCCTCCGGCCCGAGCGCCGTCATCGACCGCGCGAGGACGCCCCCACCCGCGCCGCCTCCCAGGACCGCCGCCTCGACGAGCGGATCGCCGTTCTGCGCGAACCCCACGATCCGCCCCACCACGACCCCGTCGATCGGCCCGGCCTTCGCGGCCTCCGCCGCGACGCGCTCCTCGTGCGCCGCGACCACGAGCTCGAGCAGCCCCTCCGCGCCCTCGAGCGCGTCCGCCTCGCCCGCCGCCTCGTCCACCCCCGCCTCGCCAGAGGCCGCCGCCTCGGCGCCCTCCTCCTCGATCAGGATCACCTCGCCGCCCTGCTCCGCCGCCGGCGCCCGCCCATCGTCCCTCATCGCCCTGCTCCTCCGCTCCCGCTCGCCTCGAAGCGCCCGCGATCCCCTGCCCGCCTCAGTTCACCCCGACGTTGCTCCCCTTGATCTTCACGTTCCCCGAGGCCTCGACGTTCACCGCCCCCTCGCTCTTCACGTCGAGCTTCTTCCCCTCCACCCGGACCGGGCCCTCGCCCTTCACCGTGATCTTCTTCCCCTGCACGGTAACGTTGCCGTTCTTCTCGATCGTGATCGTGGCGTCCCCGCACTGGATCGCGAGCTTCTCGCCGATGATCATCGTCTTCTTCTCCTTCACCTCCTCCTTCGCGCTCTTCCCGATGGTCACCGTCATGTCCTTGCCCACCGTCAAGGTGTAGCCCTCGTCCACGCTCGTCGACTTGCCCTTGGAGACGCTCTCCGAGCTCGAGCCCCCCACGGACTCGCTCTTGTTCTCGCCGATCGACGCGCTCTGGCTCTTGCCCACGTCGATCGACTGGCTCCCCGAGACCGACTCGGTGTGATCCCCGCCGACGCTCACGGCCCTGTCGCCCCCGACCGAGAGGGTCTCGTCCTCGCCGATCGTCTCGGTGTGGGTCTTCGCGACGTCGATGCTCTTGTGGCCGCCGATCTCCTCGCTCTGATCGTTCCCCACCACCTTGCTCCGGTCGTGGGCGACCTCGAGCATCTCGTCGTTCCCGATCCACTGCTTCTTGTCGTGCTCGATCGCGATGTTCCAGTCCTTCTGGCCGTGCAGGAAGATCTCCTCCGAGCCCTTCTTGTCCTCGAACCGGAGCTCGTTGAACCCGCCGCCCCCCGTCGAGCTGTTCGACTTGATGGTGCTCTTCGTCTTCTCCGCAGGGAGCGCGTACGGCGGCACGTTGGTGCCGTGATAGACGCTCCCCACCACGAGCGGCCGGTCCGGATCGCCCTCGAGGAAATCGACCACCACCTCGTGGCCAATCCGCGGCAGAAACACCGCGCCCCACGCGGCGCCGGCCCAGATCTGGCTCACGCGGATCCAGCACGAGCTCTGGGCGTCCTTCTTGCCCTCCCGGTCCCAGTGGAACTGGACCTTGATGCGGCCATGCTCGTCCGTATAGACCTCCTCGCCAGGAGGACCGACCACGATCGCCGTCTGGATCCCCTTGATCGTCGGCCACGGCGTCACCGACGGCGGACGGTAAGGGACGTCGGAAGGGATGCCCTGAAACCGGTTCCCGTACGCCGGGACGTCGCTGTCGGTGACGGCGTCCACCGCCGGCTCGTGGCCGTGATGGTGCACGGAGACGAGCAGATACTCGCGGTTGAAGGCGTCGCGGCCGTGCTCCGCGAGCGTGAAGGTCTGGCCCGGGACGAAGCGCGGGCAGACGCTCTCGCCGCTGCCCGTCCTGCGCGAGGTCTGGAGCTGCTCGAGCCGGATCTTGGCGAGGCTCGAGCCCGCGCCGGGCGCGTCGTAGTCGCCCGGATAATCGTAGACCTCGAGGTCGTCGTCCGCGTCCGCCTGGGCGTTGCTCTCGAGCGACAGGCCGGGCTTCTTGAAGTTGTAGTCGCGCAGCGTCACCTTCCCCGACCGCACCCGCTCGACGTACCGGAAACGAGAGACGTGCTCGCCCTGGAACAGCGCGCCGAGCTGCGGCCGGAACACGACCGCGCTCTCTCCCGCGATCGGCCCGTGCGCAGAGGGGCTGTCGGCGAACACGAGCACGTGGCCGCCCTCGTCGTGCTCGAAGTAGTAACAGATGCCCTCCTCCTCGAGCAGCCGCGACACGAAGGCGAAGTCGCTCTCCCGGTACTGCACGCAGTACTCCCGCGCGCGGTAAACCCCGCTCAGCAAGAAGCGGTAGCCCTCGCTCGGGATCCCGGCCGCGCGCAGCACCTTCTCGATGATCTCCGGGGCGGTGAGCGCCTGGAAGATCCGGCTGTTCCGGCGGTGCTTGAGGCGCGCGACGTCGGGCACGATCGTGGCGTGATAGGCCGTGAGCCGCTTCCCCTCCTCGCCCTGCTCGAAGCTCGCGACCACGCCATGGACGAACCGGGGCTGCTCGCCGATCTGGAAGGTGAGCAGCGCCGCCTTGCCCACGACGTCCGTGAACGCGATGTCCTTCTCCGGCGAGGCGACGAGGACATCGAAGTGAAAGAGCTCGGAGATGCCCTCGCGCCCCTCGAACCGCGTCACACGGAGCTCGTGCTCCAGTCCGTCGACCTGAAACAAGTGCATGGACTCTCCCTTGAGCAGACGTGAGGCGAGCGGATGCGCGGACGGACCGCGGGCAGCATTCAGCCGGATGCCATCCTACGTGCGACGCCCGCTCGACCGCAATGGACGACGGCCCTCGGCGCCGGCGAGATGCCGGAAAGATCCCGGGCGCGCCGGTCGAGCCGCGCGCCGGGACGGCGCCGCCGCGCCATTTCCGGTCTCGCTAGATGGACGCCAGATCGGCGTCGGCCATCGCCGCGAGGAACTGCGCGCCGAGCCCCTCCGGCCGGCCGCGCGCATCGCCGATGCCGGGCGGCTGCACGGGGGGCGGCGCCGCCTGGGCGTGCGCAACGGCGGGAGGCGCCGGCGCGAGCAGCGCGGGCGAGGCCGGAGGCGCGCTCGAGGGGGCGGGGCGGCGCGCGGGCGCGGCAGCGGCGGCGGCCGGCGCTCGCCCGGCGTCGAACGGCGTCGCCGCGAAGGCGATGGCCTTCGCCGCCTCCTCGGCGCTGAGCGCGCTCGTCTCCCCGAGCACCTCGCGGGCGCCGTGCCGCGCGGGCGAGGGCGCCGCCGCGCGCGGCGCGGCGGCCGGCAGCGACGCCGCCGGCGCGGCAGGGCGAGGCGCAGCCGCGCGCGCAGGCTCGGAGGGCGCGCGGCGCGCCCCGAACGGCGTCGCGGCGGAGGCGGCCGCCCTGGCCACCTCCGCGAGGCTGAGCTGGCTGGTCCCCCCGAGCACGGCGGTCTCGCCGGGCGGCGCGGTCTCGCCGCGAGGCGCGGTCTCGCCACGAGGCGCGCTCTCCCCGCGCGGAGCAGCCCCCGCGACCGGGGCCGTCTCCGCCGGCGCATCGCTCTCGCGCGCGCGCGGCGCCGGCACCTCGGAGCGATGCGCGGCAGCGGCAGCGGGCGCAGCCGGCGGCGCGGCGCCCGAGCGCGCCGCGCGGGCCGGAGCGCGCCACGGGTCGAACGGCGTCACCGGCGCCGCGACCACCCTGGCCGCCTCCTCGAGGCTCAGGTGGCTCGTGCCCTCCAGCGCGCCGCCCCTGTCGCCTCGCTGCGACGCCGCCGCGGGCGGCGCGGCGCCCGCGGCGGACGCGCCGCCCGCGCCGAACGGATCGGCCCACGCCACCGGCTGCCCCGGGAGCTCCACGCCCGCGAGCACGCGCAGCGACGCGAGCTCCGCGGCCTCCACGGGCAGATGGCCGCGCCACACGACGGAGCAGCAGCGCCGATCCACGTCGACGTGCACGGTGTCGGCGCGGAGCGCGATCGGCTCTCCGGCCCGCGGCGCCGCGCCCTGCCCCCGGTAGAGCCGCGCGGCGCCGCGCGCCTCCGGCAGCTGCGTCCGGAGCTTCGGCCGCTGCGCGATCATGCCGCCGAGCACGATCCACTCGTCGCCGCGCAGCGCGCCGAGGCGCTGGTCTGCCGGCGCCGCCTGGAAGTAGCTCGCGTCGAGCCCCTCGGGGATGTCGAGCCAGAGGCCCGCGAGGCGGCGCGCGTCGACGCCGCCGAGCAGCCGGCTGCGCGGCGGCGACGCGCGGGAGAGCGGCCCCATGCCGTCGATGCGAACGTGGGAGCGACCCGCGCCGACGCGCGCCGAGCCGTCGAGCTGCGCTTGCTTGTCGATGCGGACCTGGCCGCCCTGCACCACCGTGAGCCGGACCATGACCTCCGGCGACGAGAACGCCGGCGGCAGCTCCGCGTGGCCGGTCACCACGACGTCGCACTGCGCGCGGTACGGCGCGAGGTCGCCCGCGGTGCGAAGCGCGCGGCCCGACGGATCCGGCTGCTCGTCCGGCGCGATCGGCTCCGGCTTCGCGAGGGACATGCGCCCCTCGGGGACGAGCGCGAACGTCGCCTTCACGACGACGGTGACATGGAGCTGGCCGCGCAGGAGCCAGGCGACCGTCGCCGCCTCGGCAGGACCGAGGGGGGTGATCGCGACGTGCTGCGTGGAGGGGCTCATCGACGCTCGACGCAGCATGCCTCACGCCCCCCCGGGCATCCAGTGACGAGTCGCGCCCCGGCCCGGGTCGTTCGCGAGGCGATCGACGGCTGCTCGGGCCGCCAGCTGACCCCGACCCGGGCTCAAGCGTATTCATAGGTTTTCCTCATGCGGAGGGTTCAGTACTCTCCGGGCGACCTTGGGTCGTTGCTGGCGAGTCCCGAGGCTCGCCGAGGTTCTTGACGTGGTCGGGTCCAGCCTGACCAGCGAGGTGTTCTTCATGAAGAGCTTGTCCGCGATCGGTGCTTCTCCTGGAAGCGAATGGAGGCGCGGGGACGCGCTGGTGGGTCGTGAGAGCGAGCCGAGTCAGGCCCGGTCGTCCGGGGTCTCTGGCAAGCTCGTGTCCGTCGATGGAGGCCCACGGCTGGCGGGGCGCTCCCATCGGCGCGTTGCGCGCGTCACCTTCGTTCTGCTGGCGCTCCTCGCGAGCGCGTGCTCCAGCGAGGACGCACCCCCGGGTACGAGCGGCGATCAAGGCCCCGGATCGGGCAGCGGCGGCGCCGGCGGCGATGGCGGCACCGGCCCCGGCTCGGGCACCGGCGGCGACGGCGGCACCGGCGGCGACGGCGGCGCCGGAGGCGACGGCGGTACCGGCGGCGACGGCGGTACCGGCGGCGACGGCGGCGCCGACCCGGATACCTCGATGCCCCCCAGCAAGAACCCGCAGTTCAGCTGGTTCGAGTACGAGGGCAAGGACCCGGTCTATCAGGAGTTCACCGCGGGGGAAGGCGAGTACTCGAACCCGATCCTGACAGGGTTCTACCCAGATCCCAGCCTCTGCCGGGTCGGGGAGGACTACTACCTCGTCAACTCGTCCTTCTCCTACTTCCCCGGCGTCCCCATCTTCCACAGCCGCGATCTCGTCCACTGGACGCAGCTCGGGCACGTGCTCGACCGCCCCTCGCAGCTCGACCTCGAAAGCCAGGCGATCTCCGAGGGCATCTTCGCGCCGTCGATCCGGCACCACGACGGCGTGTTCTACATGGTCACCACGCTCGTCGGCGGCGGCGGCAACTTCTTCGTGACCGCCACCGATCCGGCGGGGCCGTGGTCGGACCCCACCTGGCTCAACAGCGTCGACGGGATCGACCCCTCCTTCTTCTTCGACGACGACGGCAAGGCCTACGTCGTCAACAACGGCCCGCCGGCTGGCGCGTCGCTCTACGACGGCCACCGAGCGCTCTGGATCCAGGAGTTCGACGTGGCGACGCAGAAGATGGTCGGCCCGCGCTCGGTGATCGTCGACGGCGGCGTCGACATCTCGAAGAAGCCGATCTGGATCGAGGGCCCCCACATCTTCAAGGTGGATGGAACCTACTACCTGATCGCCGCCGAGGGCGGCACAGGCGATCAGCACTCCGAGGTGGTGTTCCGCAGCGCGTCGGCGACCGGCCCGTACGAGCCCTACACGGGCAATCCGATCCTCACGCAACGCCACCTCGATCGCAACCGGCCTTTCCCGGTGACCTCGACCGGCCACGCCGACTTCGTTCAGCTGCCGAACGGCGACTGGTGGTCCGTCTTTCTGGGCACCCGGCCCTACGAGGGCGATCTCTACAACACGGGCCGCGAGACGTTCCTGATGCCCGTCCGGTGGGTCGACGGCTGGCCGGTCATCACGGCAGGCACGGAGACGGTGCCCTACGTGCACGACGTCCCAGCCCTGCCGCCGCAGCCGGCGCCGGCCACCCCGACCAGCGGCAACTTCACGTACCGGGATGAGTTCGACGGCGACGAGCTCGCCCCGGCCTGGAACTTCATCCGCACGCCCGTCGAGCAATGGCACGATCTCACCGCGTCGCCCGGGTGGCTGACCTTGAAGGCGCGCGCGGCCCACCTCGGGCGGCGCGAGCGACCGTCGTTCGTCGGCCGGCGGCAGCAGCACGGCTGGGCCTCCGCCTCCACGGCCATGAAGTACCTGCCGGAAGCGCCCGGGGACGCGGCGGGGCTCGTCGCGTTCCAGAACGACGACTTCTATTACTTCCTCGGCGTCACGCTGGCGGATGGCAAGCCGGTCGTCCAGCTGGAGAAGAAGGCCGGGAGCACCGCGAACGGCGAACCCCAGGTGATCGCCTCGGCGCCGCTCGATCTCTCCGCAGGCGCGCCCATCCACCTCAAGATCGAGGCGCAGGGCGCCGCCTACAGCTTCTCCTACGCGCGTGAGCCCGGCGCGTGGGTCAGCCTCCTGGAAGAGGTCGACGGGAAGATCCTGAGCACGCAGCAGGCCGGCGGCTTCGTCGGGACCTACATCGGCCTCTACGCCTACACGGAGCAGCCGTGAGGCGAGCGGATGTGCTCCCTGGCGCGCCTGCCTGAAGGGGTCGCGCGGCGCCGGCGGCCTCCGAGGGAGCCGCCGCCGGCCTCGACGGCATCGCGGTCGACCGGCCCGGACGCTCCTCCGGGCCTGTGCTAGACCGCCGCCCCGCATGCGCATCGCGCTCGTCTATCCGCCGACCTGCGACCCCACCGCGCCGTACCTCGCGGTGCCGATGCTGACCGGCTTCCTCCGCGCGAACGGCGTGGAGGTGCTGCCCATCGACGCGAACGTCGAGGCGTTCGACGCCCTCCTCACCCAGGACCGCATGGCGGGGCTCCTCGACCGGCTCGAGGCGCGCCTCGGCGAGCTCGACCGGCGCGCGGCGCTCCCGCACGCCGAGCAGCTCGAGTACCTGGCCCTCGCCCGCGCGCGCGGCGACGCGCACGCCGTCCCGGGCGCGGTCGAGGGCGCCAAGGCCGCGCTCCGCTCCGCCGATACTTTCTACGACCCGGACGCCTACGCCCGCGCGGTCGCGACGATCGAGGCGGCGCTCGGCGTCGTGTCCGCCACGCACCACCCGCTCAAGCTCGACTTCACGGCGTACCGGACGCCGTTCGGCCTGATGTCGATGGACGAGATCGCCCGGTCGAGCCGCCCGGAGCACGATCCGTTCGACGCCTGGGTGCAGCAGGTCCTCGTGCCCCGGCTCCGCGACGCGCGCGCCGACGTCGTGGGTCTCTCCGTGTGCTTCCCCGGCCAGCTCCAGCCCGCATACGCGTTCGCGCGCAAGATCAAGGAGGCGCTGCCGGGCGTGCACGTCACGTGCGGCGGCCCCGGCGTCACGCAGCTGCTCCTCCGGCTCTCGGGCGAGCGGCTCGCGCGCGCCCTCGGCCCGTTCGACTCGGCGTGCCTCTTCGAGGGCGAGCACACCCTGCTCGCGCTCGCGCGCGCCCTCGACGAGGGCCGGCCGCTGCGCGACGTGCCGAACGTCGTGGCGCGCGACCGGCTGATGGGCGCGCGCTGGACGCCCGGCCACGGCATGGAGGACCTCAAGGCGCTCCCGGCGCCGGACTTCGACGGGCTCCCGGTCGGCGCGTACCTCGCGCCGACGCTGGTGCTCCCGTACGACCCGACGCGGGGCTGCTACTGGGGCAAGTGCACGTTCTGCCATTACGGGCTCGCGGAGGTCGGCACCGCGGCGTACCGCGAGCGCGCCGTCGAGACGATCGTGGCGCACCTCGGGGCGCTCGCCGCGCGGCACGGCACCCGCCACTTCTACCTGTCGCAGGACTCGGTCGCGCCGAAGACGCTCGTGAAGATGTCGCAGGCGATCCTCGACGCCGGGCTCGACGTGCGGTGGGCGACCGACCTCAAGCCGGAGAAGTACCTCACGCAGGAGCGCGCGGACGTGCTGCGCCGCGCGGGCGCCGTCGCCTGCGCGCTCGGCGTCGAGTCGGCGTCGCCGCGGGTCCTCGGCCTCATCGACAAGGGCGCGCCGGTCGAGGTCGTCTCCGACGTCATCGATCACCTCGCGTCCGCGGGCGTGGCCGCCGAGGCGATGTGCTTCACGGACTTCCCCACCGAGACGCACGCCGAGGCCGTCGAGACGCTCGATTTCCTGCGCGAGCGGCGGGAGGCGCTCGCGGTGTACATCGTCGGCGAGTTCGGGCTGACGCACGGCTCGCTGGTCGCGCAGGCGCCGGAGCGCTTCGGCATCGACGAGGTGTTCGAGCTGGAGGGCGACGAGCTCGGGCTCGGCCTGTTCTTCGTCCCGCGGGAGCCGTGGAAGACCGACGCCGAGCGCGCCGACGTCGACGAGCGGCTCGCCGACCTGTCGCGCGGCTGGACGCTGCGCAGCTATCCGTGGGCCGGCGCGGTGTCGACGGCGCACACGATCCTCCAGTACGACCGCTTCGGGCCGGGCGTCTTCCGGGAGCGCGCGGCGCGGCGCGCCGAGGGCGGCGTGCCCGGCGCGACGGCCCTCGAGCGCGGGCTGCGCTTCGATCCGCGCGCGGCCGAGCAGGCGGAGGCGCGCGAGGCGGAGATCTGGGCGACGCTCGTCCACGAGGAGCGGCGCGTGGGGCGCGACGCGTACGAGCGGCTCGCGCGCTCGCTGCCGCCGCTCCGGCCGAAGCCGGTGCGCGTCAGGTTCGTCGCGGGCGCCGCGCCGGCCGTGACGTCGGGGCGGCGGCCGTCGCACGCGGCCAGCGCGGCGCGCTGAGCGAGCTTCGTCGTGACGCCGGGCCTGTCCGCGTCCCGGACAGTGCTCGTCGAGATCGTCGACGCGTGGGTGAACGTAGCGCATCCACGCGCAGCAGAATCCGAAGTCGTTGGGCACATATCATGTGCCGTAACACACGGGCACGGCAATCCAAGCTGGACGCGGGACGAGGTGATCCTCGCACTAGAAATCCATGAGGCCAAAATTAAGATTTTTGGGAACGCGAGCCTAGCGACCGAATGAGGTCGACGAGGAGGGGTTCGCTTTCATCGCGTTCGTTGGCGGCTCATTCGGAGCGTTGGGCGCGCCAGCAGTGAGGAGCCACACGAGGATAGCGTGAACGCCCTCCTCTTTCTCCGTCCCATCCCTGCCCCCTGGGTGCCTCCGGGGGTGTCCACGGAAGCGGGGAAGAACCAGACGGCGCCGGCGATGTCCAACGTCCAGCACAGAGGGCGTATTGGATGGGGACGCTTGAGCTTCAGATCGGTGACCGCATGGCGGTCGCACGCGCCGGTCAAGCGGCGGCGCGCCGTCTGCCCTCATTAGGGCACCACCCCTGCAGGTCGCTGCCGCCTAGTCTCGCCCACCCCCTTGCCGACCTGCAGGTCGCTGCCGCCTGGTCTCGCCCACCCCCTTGCCGACCTGCAGGTCGCTGCCGCCTGGTCTCGCCCACCCCCTTGCCGACCTGCAGGTCGCTGCCGCCTGGTCTCGCCCACCCCCTTGCCGACCTGCAGGTCGCTGCCGCCTGGTCTCGCCCACCCCCTTGCCGACCTGCAGGTCGCTGCCGCCTGGTCTCGCCCCGGTGGCACCGGAGGCGCGAGCAAGCTTGGGCCGAACGTCGAGCCCGCCGCTCGCATCGGCTCACGATTTCGTGATCCCGGCGCCCGCCTCCGAACATAGCTGCAGCAGACCATGATCAGCGCGACCTTGGCCGACCACCCTGCGCGCGCGGAGGCGGCGCGCGACGCGGCCATGACGGCGCACGCGGAGCGCGCCGAGCAGGGCGCGCCGCCGCCCTCCGCGGAGCGCTACCGCGCGATGGTCCCTCATCGCCCGGCCTCACGACCGGGCAAGAGAACATAGGATCTACCAATGCACAGGCGAGGGCACCTGCTGAACTTGTGTCACGCCGCTCAGCTGTCTTCCTGGCTCAGGTCGGTTTGCTCTCCAGGCGTCGTGGAGCTTCACCGGATGTGGCTCCGAGGAGCCCTTGCAGGGTCCGGTTGGAGCCGACCATCCCCTCGCCGCCAGCGAGCCCGTCGCCGAGGAGAGGAGGGGCTGCCCATCGGCGAGCTCCAGCGGATCGCGTGCGGCACAAGGCGGCACAATCTGTCAATTGTGAACGTCGTTGCCATGGCGCGTGGGAGCACGAGTATCAAGTGTGACCGTGGTATTGCGCAGAAAATCGAATGGCGCGTTTGTTGCTGAGTGGCCACGCATTTGAGTGGCCACGCATCTCAAGGAGGCGATCGATCATGGGAAGACAATTGAATTCGCGCGACCAATGGATCTTGAGCGCCGGCATCCTCGCCGGCCTGTGGCTGACGGCTGGGTGCCAGATCGATATCAAGGGGTCGCCAGGCGCAGAAGCGGCAGGCGGCGCGGGCGGTCAGGGCGGCGCGGGCGGTCAGGGCGGCGCGGGCGGTCAGGGCGGCGCGGCGGTGACGTGCGATTCGCGGCCGGGCAACCACGACGACGCCTGTCCTGCGGACACGCCATGCGCGATCACGCTCGACGTGGAAGTGACCTGCACCGAGTCCAATTTTGCGTTCGGCGGAGTGATGGCCGCGCCGGCGGCGGGCGCGACGTACCTCGTGGCGCTCGGCAACGACCCGACGCGGCTGTTCGAGCTCGACAAGGAGGGGGCGACGCAACGCGATCTCGACATGGAGGCCATTTACATGCACGTGGCGCTCTCGCCGGATGGCGAGGCGTACGCCGCAGCGGATGAGACGCAGGCCGGCCCAGGCGCCTATCCCGGCGGTCTCGTGTTCCTGCCGCTCGCCGGCGGCGCGACCGAGGAGCAGCCGGTGTTCGACCCCGAGGACAAGGCCGTGCCGGTGTACGGCTTCGCGATGGATTCCCGGGGCGAGCCGCACATCTGGTTCGCTGCGGACGGGCCCGACCGCTTCGTCCACGCGACGCGCGCGCCGAGCGGCGCCTGGGACCTCGTGCCGGCGAGCCGGCCGAGCCGCAGCGACTGGACCCATTTCGGCCTCGCGCCGGACGGCGCGCCGCTGGCCTTTGGGTTCGCCGAGGCGGATTCGTTGAGCTGGCAGCTCAAGGTGCTCGATGGCACCACGGAGCGGAGCCTCGGCGCTCCGGTCGCCGGATATCGGCCGCTCGACTACGGCGTCATCGCGCCGCCGCAGCCCGCCGGGGAAGCGATGGTTCCGCGCGTTGCCGCGGTCGTGCAGCACCCCGACGGGCTGCGGCTGGCGAGCGCCGCCGAGGGCGCCGGCTTCGACGAGATCGCGATCCCCGGAACCGCGACACCGACGCTCGAATGTTCGCGCGGCTTGGAGCCCGCGGACTCCAGCGCGCCCACCGGCGGCTGCCCGGCCGAATGCCACGACGTGACCTCGGGGCTCGGGTGGTCGGCCTTCTCGGCCGCGCGCACGAGCGACGGCGACGTATGGATCGCGGTCGTGATCAGCCATATCGACTGGACGATCGACTACGAGGTGCAGAACATCAACGGATCGCTCATGTGCGCCGGCGACGTCGCGGTGGACGAAAGCCGGGGCGAGCTGCGCCTCGTGCGCGTGCCGTCGGCCGGAGGCGCCCCGGAGGTCACGCTGGCGCTGCCGCTCCCCGCGCTCGGGAACAACGGCTACATCGAGTCGAGCCGGGATCAGCCGCTCGTCCACGCTTCCGCGTTCGGCGCGGAGCTCACCGTCGCGGTGCGCACGCAGGCGTCTCCCATGGGGCCCTACACGGCGCGCGCCCTGCGCATCGACACCTCGCTCCTTGCCCCTGTCGCGCCAGGCGACTGAGACGCGCGCCGCCCCCTCTGCCATCCTCGCCCGCGGGCTGTGCGTGGTCCCATGCAGCATCCGGTTGACCGGACGGAGGTGGGGCTCTGGGGCCCAGCGCGCAGCGTCCGGAGCAGGAGATGCCCGGCGAGGCGCGCGCGAGAGGTCGTCATGCCGGCGGGAGGCCAGACAAAGGCGCGGCGGTGGGCCGGGGTGACCGGTGGTGGTCGCGTGTGGGGGGGGCTCGTTTCATTTCGCCCGTCGCGTGTCACACTTTGCGCGCCCCGGGTCATTCAGAGTTCGATGAGCTGCCACATGGACGAATGTTCGATCCGCTCGCGCTCCCCCCTCGCCGATCCGGACCTCCGCCGGACCCTCACGGACTTCGTGAGGCGGCGCATGTCCGGGGCCGACGTCGAGGACGTGGTGCAGACCGTGCTCTGCGAGGCGCTCACGGCGAAAGCCTGCCCCGAAGAGCCCGCGGAGTTCAGGTGCTGGCTGCTCGGAATCGCTCGCCACAAGGTGGCCCGCCACCTCCGGCGATCGGCCCGCGAGAGCGTCGCAGAGCTGCCGGAGGTGCCGGTCGCGCCGCCGCCGATCGAGGCACGCGAGCTCGCGCGCTGGGCCGAACGGCAGGCCGCCGCGTCGACGCGCGACGCGGAGCAGACGCTCGACTGGATGGCGCGCGAGGGTGAAGGGGAGAAGCTCGAGAGCATCGCTGCAGCGGAGCATGTCCCGGCGGCCCGCGTGCGGCAGCGGGTGTCGCGCATGCGCCGCTGGATGCGAGAGCGCTGGCTCGCGGAGCTCGCAGCTGTGGCAGCGCTTTCGCTCCTCGCCCTCCTCGTCGCGCGCCTCCTCCGGCGGCCGAAAGAGGAGATCGCGTTCCGCCCCGAGCCGGTGCCGTCGCGCCTCGAGGTTCCGTCGTCAGCGCCGATCGATTCGCTCTCGCCGGGCTCGTCGGACCAGCAGAAGATGCCGGAGCAAAGAGCGCCTGAACGAACGCCTGTTGCCCCGAGCCCGACGTCGCAGGTGGTCCCCGCGCCGAAGCCCAGGCAGACGCCCGCATCGAGACCCCGAGCCCAGCGGGAGGTAACGCCGCTGGACACCGCGCGCCAGCTGCGCGCCCAGGCGCTCTGGGCGTGCGAAGTGGGCTACTTCCAGCCCTGTCTCACGCAGCTGGACGAGGCGGCGCGGCTCGATCCGGCAGGCGACCGCGCGCCGGAGGTGCAGGGGGCGCGCGAGCGGACGCACGAGGCGCTCGGCGTACAGGGCGGGTCGAGCGATCCGCGCCCCACGCCCCCCCCGAAGGCGGCGCCGGAGGCGGCGACCCCGCGGTCGCTGACGCCGAACGGCTCGCCCTTGCCGGGCTCGTTGGACCAGCAGAAGATGCCGGAGCAAAAGGCGCCTGCGCGAACGCACGTCGCCCCCGGCCCGACGTCGAACGTGATCCCCGCGCCGACGCCCACGTTGACGCCCGCATCGATACCCCCGGCCCGGCCGGCAGCGCCTTCGGTCCCCCCCGAGTCGTCCAGGAAGTGAGCCGGTAGCCGGCGGGTCGCGTGCTCGTGTCCGCCGATCTGCCGCGGCCCGCGATCGCGATGCTGCGGGCGGCGCGCGAGGTCGATGCGTGAGGCGGACGACAGGCCGGGGTCGAATGACCACACGCTCCACGCCAGACTGGCGTCGACATCAATGCACTCAAAAACGGCCCCAATCCACGCAGGGAGACTCGAATCCATGATGAAGCGCGATGAACACCCGCACCCGTCCACGCGCCCGCGCGCCCTCCGATACGTGCTGCCCGGTCTGCTCGCCGCGGCGCTCTCCGCGTGCGCCGCGCCCGCGCCACCCCCGGCGGCCGCAGAGGCCGCGGCCGGCTCGAACGCGCCCGCCGCTGCGTCATCCAGCGATGCGGCCGCGCCCAGTGCGGCCGCGCCCAGTGCGGCCGCGCCCAGTGCGGCCGCGCCCAGTGCGGCCGCGCCCAGTGCGGCCGCGTCATCTGGTGGCGCGGCCGCCCAGGTGGCGCCGAGTGACCCGTACGCCCAGAGCGCGAAGCACCAGGATGACCCATGGACCGAGGAGCCCGTATCCTTCGACCCGGCGACCCTCCCGCTCCCAGCGCCCCCTGCGGGGCTGTCCCCACCGCCTCTGGAATGCTCGGCCCTGGTGCGCAGGACGCCGTCGGCGGACGCCGGCGCGCCCGCCTGCGCGACGCGACAGAAGACGCTCGCCGCCCTCGCCGCCGCGCTCTCCGCGCCGAGCGCGTCCGAGCGCGGCGCGAAGCTCGCGGCGCTCGAGGGGTGCGCCGGCCTGCCCGCCGGCGTCGTGCGAGCGCTGCGCGCGGAGCTCGCGCCTCCGGCCTGCGCCGAAGCGCTGGTTGTGCCGATGCTCGCCGCACCTCCGCAGGGGATGAGCCGCGCGATTTACCTGACCCTCTATGGCCATGCGCTCGCATCCAGGGTATCCCGCGTGGCGCCCCATTTGCCGCCGCTCGACCTCAGAGCGAGCCCCACCCGAGAGGACGTGACGCGCCTCGCGCAGACCCTGACGCCGGAGTGGGAGGCGCAAAAGGCCCTTCTGGACGAGCTCGGGGCACAGGTGCTCTCGATGCCGGCTTCCTACGGCCGCACCATCGCTGCGTCTGCGCTGGCGGAAGTGTCGCTAACGACGGTTGACGACGTGGTGATGTGGGTGGCCGGCCCATCGACGAAAATCGGCAGGGCTGAGATGGGTCTCTTCAATACCTATTCCCGCGGTCGGTATGCCTTGTATAAACCGCTGGTGGACCAGGCCGTCCATGCCTACCTGGTAAGCTTCCGCGACTTCGCTGCGCTCGGCGTGCTCGACGACTATCGCGCCAACCGGGGCGGGATATTCATGCGCAAAACGCAGCCCTACTGCCTGATGAGCATCTTTTTCGACACCTCCTCGGCATTGATGCCGTATCCGCCGCTCCGGAAGGCCGCCCCCCCGTCGCCCCCGCGGAGGATCGCGCCCGATGGGACGTTCCCGCGGAGGAGCTGGCCCGCCGGGGCGCTGTCCCCGCCGTTCGGGTGGATATCTTCCCTGGCGTTGAACACCATGCCTCCCGAGCTTGCCCTGAAGCTACCACCGCCCCCGCCTGCGTCACCGGGCTCCACCAACGAGCGGCTCGCCGGCTTGCTGCCGACGTTCTATGCGGGGCTGCTGCTCGAGCCGTCGCTCGCCCGCCAGCCTGCGTTCTTGCGGGCGCTGATGGACAAAGGGCTTCCGGCGCCGCACCGCGCGGCCCTCGAGGCGGCCGATCTGCCGGCCGACGTGGTGTGGCTCCACGCGCAAGCGCGGTTGCTGCTGGGGCTGCAGTGGATGCGCGCGTCGGACATCGAGCGCGCGATCTCGCTCGCCAGCTCGCTGCCACGATCGCACAAGGTGGATCTCTTCCTCGCGACGGCGACCGCGCTTCGACACGCCCCGGACTACCCGAAGGCGTGGACGCCGAAGGCGTGGGTGCACGATCCACGCCCTCTCCCCGCGGGGTTCGGCGACACAAGGGCGCTCGCGGCCATCGTCGAGGCGGTTCCCAAGGCGCCCTACGCGGGCGAGGCCCTCTACAACCTCGCGCTCGTGAAAGAAGCCGTCTCGTCGATGGACATCCTCGAGTCCCCTGCCTTCAAGCAGGAGCAGTCCAAGCGTTACCGCGACGCGGCCACGCTGCTGCCGGACCCGTGGCGGCAGAAGGCGTTGGAGCGCGCATACAACGTGGAGCGCTTCGTCAAGCCCATCCCAAGGAAGGAAAAGGGGATTTTATTTTAGAAACCGGATCGACCAGGTGGATGGCGCGATCTCCATGCTGCCGGGACATCTTGAAGCGAACGGTCGCACTGAGACGTGCATTTCCGATCGGACCGGGCACAAGTCGAGCCGTCAGATCCACCGCTACAAACGCGCCGCGCGCAAGGTCGCTGAGCTCGGCCTGGGCGACTTCGCCCCCCTGGATGAGGCACTGAGCTTTCCAGCCACCGCTCCTCTCCGACCGGGAAATCTCTGACGGGACTGTCCCGCGGGGGCGAACCGTCGCGATTCGTCGGATCCCCGGGGATTTTGGGAGGGAGCGACCACGGATCGCACCCCCTCCGGAGGCATTGGCCCAACCCGGGCCCAAGAGTCAAGCCCCGGGCCTGGGGAGCTCGCCGTGACCGATCCGTCGCCTCGGGCGGCCGTGGTCGCCTCACTCGCCAGCACCCTGAGCCGCGCCGTCGCCCTCGGGGATGAGGTGGCGGTCCGGGTCGTTCACGATGCGATCGGTCAGCTGCTCGGGCTGCCGGTGGCACCGGAGGGGTGAGCTGGCTTCGGCCGAACGTCGAGCCCTCCGCTCGCGTCGACTCGCTGCCGGAGCCTTGCCGCTCGCCAGTCGAGCACGACGTCGAGGAGGACGACGAGCCCGAGGCAGCGTTCTGTGCCTTCGCCGTCTCGGGACGAGAGCCGCGCCACACGTCGTCGCCCCGCAATGGCTCCGCGGGCTCTCGCCGTCCTTTCCGAGCGCGCTCGCGTTCCGAGCGCGCTCGCGTACGACAAGCCGCTGTGCGCTGCGCTCGATGGCTTCACCTTGCACGCAGCGACGCGCGCCGGTGCGCACCATGCCGTGGCGAGGGAGGCGCTGCTGCGTTACGTGCTGCGACCCCCGCTCGCAAAGGAGCGCGTCGAGCCGCAGCAGGACGGCCTGGTGCGGCTCTCGCTCAAGCGCGCCTTCGCTGACGGGACTGTCGCGGTGGACATGGATCCGCTCTCGCTCTTGTGCCGCCTCGCGGCCAGCGTTCCGCCGCCGCGCTTTCACACCGTCAAGTACGCGGGGGTGCTCGCCTCAGCGAGTCCATGGCGCAAGCGCATCGGACCGCGCCCTGCGAAGCCACAAGAGCCTACCAAGGCGGACGATGACGCCGCTCCGAAATGCAAGCGTGGCGGCTATCGGGCGGTCGACAAACCGCGCCGAGCTCTTGCGCCGCACATTTGCGATCGATGTCCTCGAGTGCCCAACTTGCAAGGGGCGGATGAAGCTCGTCGCCATGGTGACCGAGCCCCGGAACATCGCCCGCTTCCTCTCCGCGCTCGGCGAGCCGACCGATGTTCCAGCACGCTCTCCCGACCGGGGGCCACCGTACTGGAAAAGCACCGTTCTGCGCCGCAGGGCGCCCGGTGACGCCGCATAGCGTCTCGCGACGCGCCTCCCGGGCCAGACCAACGCCCGGACGGACACGTGTGCCCACGGCACGCCGATGCGCCCCGTAGCACGCTCGGCGCCGGCCGGACCACGCTCTTTCGACCCAGGACCGAGCCATCACGACGCTCGCGGTCCCACCCTTTCGGTTTGCTGCGCTATACTTCTTCGCGCTGCGATCCGGCTTCTTTTACCTACGCTGACGCTCACGGCATCTGGCGCGCTCCACGCCGCGTGCTCACGACCGGCGCCGGGACGTCGGCGCCCCGTCGCGTGCGCTCTTCAGCCGGTCAATCAACACCTGCAGCTTCCTCGGGACGTGCACTCGGCTCGGATAGTAGAGGTGGAAGCCGGGAAAGACCGCGGCGTAGCCCTTCAGCAGCTCCACGAGCGCCCCGCTCTCCAGGTGCTCCTCAACGGACTCGCGGATGACGTGGGCGAGGCCGAGGCCATCGCGCGCGGCGCGCACCATCACATCGAGGTCGTTCACAATGAGACGGCCGTTGACCGCGATCGCGAGGTCGCGGCCGTCCTCCACGAACTCCCAGCGGTAGACGGCGCCGCTCGTGACGCGCCGGTAACGGATGCAGTCGTGGCGGAGGAGGTCGCGCGGGCGGCGCGGGCGGCCGCGCGCGGCCAGGTACGACGGCGCGCCGACGACGGCGGTGCGGAGGTTGCCGCCCATCTTCACGGCGATCATGTCCTGCTCCAGGGTCTCACCGAGGCGCACGCCGGCGTCGAAGCCCGCGGCGACGATGTTCACGAGGCCGTCGTCGACGAAGACCTCGAGCGTCAGGCCCGGGTTCTCGGAGAGGAGCGGCGCGAGCAGCGGCTCGAGCAGCATGGAGCAGGCGAACTTCGGCACGTTCAGGCGCAGCGTGCCGACGGGGCGCTCGGCCGCATCACCCGCCGAGGCCATCGCGTCCTCGACGACGGCGACGGCCGGGCGCACGCGCTCGAGGAAGCGCTCGCCGGCCTCGGTGAGGGCGACGCTGCGGGTGGTGCGGTGCAGGAGGCGCGCGCCGAGGCGCTCCTCGAGCAGCTTGACCGCCTGGCTCACCGCCGAGGGCGTGACGCCGAGGTGGGCAGCAGCGGCGGTGAAGCTCCGGCGCTCGGCGACGGCGAGGAAGGCCGAGAGGCCAGAGAAGGGGTCGTCCATCGTCCACTCCGTCGTGCAGCCGTGATCCAGGGAATTTTTAAGCGCCGCTTCAAGACCTATACACGATTCCACGGTGGTCCGGGAGGACCGCGCCCCGTACGTTCTCCTCGTCGCGGCGAGGCGGACGACGCCGCGAAGCAGGAGGAGCGCTGCAGCCGGCGGCACGCCACAGGCCTGTCGCCGAGGTCGTCCACGAGCTCGGAAGGAGCCAGCAACATGACCAAGACATGGTTCGTGACGGGAGCCGCCCGCGGCATCGGCGCCGCGATCGTGAAGGCTGTACTCGACGCCGGCGACCGCGTCGTCGCGACCGGACGTGACCCTCGGAAGATCGAGCAGGCATTCGGCGGCGCGGGATCGGACCGGCTCCTCGCGCTGCCGCTGGACGTCAGCCAGGAGGCCCAGGCGCGCTCCGCCGTGAACGCCGCCGTCGAGCGGTTCGGCAGGATTGACGTGCTCGTCAACAACGCGGCATACGCCCACCTTGGGGTGTTCGAGGAGAGCCCCCTCGACGAGGTCCGCAGGCAGCTCGACACCAACGTCTTCGGCCTCATGGCCGTGACGCAGGCGGTGATCCCCGGCATGCGCCGGCAACGCAGCGGGCGCATCTTCAACATCTCCTCGATCGCCGGGCTCAAGGGCGGCTTCGGCGGGTCGCTCTACAACACCAGCAAGTTCGCGGTCGAGGGGTTCTCGCAGTGCATCGCCGAGGAGCTCGCCCCCTTCGGCGTCCACGTCACGGTCGTCTCGCCTGGTTTCTTCCGCACGGATTTCCTCGATGCGAGCTCCGTGAAGTACTCCGGATCCGCCATCGGCGACTACGCGAAGATGATGGCGGATTTCCGCGCATTCCTGGACGACCGCAACCACGAACAGGTGGGTGATCCGGCGAAGCTCGCCGGCGTAATTCTTCACCTCGCGCGGGTCGAGGAGCCGCCGGTGTCGTTCGTGGCGGGGTCCGATGCCGTCGCGTTCGCGACGGGCGTCATCGAGCGGCAGAAGGCCGAACTCGATTCGTGGCGAGATCTCTCGGTGAGCACCGACGGCGACTGGTAGCGCCGCAGGGAATCTCCCGCCGCCTCGCACGGCGAGCGCGGAGCCGCCTGAGCGGCGCTACTTCGCCCACAAAACAGAGAGGTCGAGCTCGATCGCATCGAATGGCGCCGCCGGGCCAGGCGCCGATCCCGATCGGTGACGCCGCGGGCCCTTCACCGCCGACGGCGCAATGGCGGAGGGTGCCCCGTTGGGCCACACCGGGGCCACCCTCGGCGGCGAAACAGGCGAAAACTAACAAGATTGCTGCTGTTCCGGCGATCGCTCGCCATCGCCCGGTTGTTCTGGCGGGATTTCTGACCCGTGATGCTAGGCCAGCTGTCGGATCCCGCGGAGCCGGTGCGCTTCGCGCCGTCAGCGGCGGTGGCTCACCTCGACGAGCACGCCGCCCGGCGCCCGCGTGTAGAACGCCGGCCCGCCGCGGACATCCCGCAGCGGCGACACGTTCTCCGCGTTCGCCTCCCTCATCCGGTCATACGCCTCCTGGACCGCCGCCTCGCTCTCGAGCAGGAAGCCCACGTGGAACTGGGCCGGATAGCTGGTCGGGTCCCCGGCGCGCAGCCGGCTGATCACGAGCGTGAAGCCGGCCTCGTCCTGCAGGATGGCGAGGGCGTCGCGCCCCTTCTCCCGCTGGCATCGGAAGCCGAAGAACCGCTCGAAGAACTCGCTGGTCTCTCGGACGTCGGGTACGCACAGATCGAGGTGGTTAAGATGCATGTCGGGTCCTTTCAGGGGGTTGAAAGGTCGGGACCCACCATGCGCGACCCGTCCGGCGCCGGCGTGTGCCGGCGCGCGTTCCCGCAGGATGCTGGTGATGGATGTGCTCGCCCATGGATGCCCCGACCAGGCGCAGCGCAGACTGCGTCCTGCTCGTCGTGGGTCCTGGCGCGCTGGTGCGTCGGACAGAGCTCCCTTGCGGAAGCGACCGGGCTCACCGAACCGGTCCGCCTTTTTCGACGCCCTTAGGAAAGCGCAGGGTGGCAGGTGCGTCAAGCCGGACGTACGGAACAACGCGGGTCAGGGAGCTCGCGGTCGACGCTCGGGCCCGAACGCCAGGGCGGTCGCCGTCACCTGCGCCCGAGCCTGAGATGGGCTCACGTCGGCTCCCGCCAGTTCTCCAGAACCAGGGGGTAACCGGCGGATTGAACACGGCGGTAGTCCGACGTGTTGCCTGTCACGAGCGGCATCCCATGATGAATCGCGGTCGCGGCGATCATCGTATCCGGTACGCCGATCGGCGTGCCGGTCCTCTGCAGATCGGCCAGGATGCGGCCAGCGAGCTCGGCCGCAGTCGCGTCAAGGAGCAACACCTCGCTCCGATGCGCCATCTCCAGGAACCGCCTCGTCTTCTCCTCTGCCTGCCGCAGCGAGTAGCCAGCCACGACCTCCATGACAGAGATCACGGAGAACGTGAACTGGCCATGGAAGCCGATGTACGAGCGCGCGCGCGCCACGACAGCCGGGCTCTTGGCCTTGGTGATCTCGGACAGGATGTCCGTGTCAAGGAGCGCCTTTCTCACCCGCTTCCTCCACGTCGCGCAACCTGGAGGAGCGACGATTCTCCCGGACGACCTCCATCATGGCGTCGACCGCCTCGGGGTCGTCGGCGAAGAGCCCGATCAGGGACGGCGCTGCCTCTGCCTCGCGTGATAGATCCTCGCTCGCGGATCCATCCGCGAGCTCATGAACCACGCGTTCGATGAGCCGAAGCCGCTCCTGGACCGGCAGGCCCTGGATCTCCTGGAAAATTCGCTCCACGTCGGTCATCGGTCGACCTCCTGGTCAAGCCCGCCGAGGCCCAGCGTAGCGCGACCCCGGTGCGTACAGGTCGGTCCCGTGGTGCGCAGAGAGGCCCGCCTGGCGGCTGGCGAGCGGGCGCCCGTCAGCGCCCGCATCCTCTCCCGGTGCGTGGAGGTGGACTCCCCTCGGCACCTACACCGCCGCCGCCCCGCCCCCGCCGGCCGCCTGCGCGCGCGCCCGCTTGCGGACCTGGATCTCCGGCGACTCCGCCACCGCCATCCCCACGAGGCGCATGCCCTCGAGGAAGTGCCGCACCCCGGTGCGGACCAGATCCGGGCTTGCCGACCCGACGTCGGGGTAGCCTCGCCCCTCCGCGTCGGGCTGCACCTTGCCCCAGTTCGCGAACAGCCGCCCCCACGGGCTCTCCAGCACGGGCGCCATCTTCTCCTTCGCGTACCGCGGGTACCAGAACATGTCGTGGTACGTGACCGACGCCACGTAGGCCCACGGCGCGAGCCAGGTCTTGAGCGACCACTCCACCGGCTTCTTCAGCGGCCCCCAGTAGATGCGGTGCTGGTTGCGCGAGGCGAACGTCATCTCCTTGAACGGCCCGTCGAAGTTCCAGTTCTCGTTCGCCGCGTCCAGGTCGCCCACGAGCTCGATGTCGCGCACGTCGCCCGTCCCGAGGCCGAGATCGTGCGCGAGGCGCACGAACTTGCAGTCGCGCATCGGGTCGAACCCCATCAGCTTCGCCGCCACCGCGTCGATCGCCACCTGGTCCGCCGACGCGAGCAGCACGTTCTTCACGTGCGGCACCATACAGCGCGGCCCGGGGCCGTCGCCCGCGAAGGTGCCGTCCATCACCGCGAAGACCCCGCGGTGGATCTTCTTCTGGATCATCAGGAGGTCCACGAGCGTCTCGTGGATCACCGGGTGCGTCCAGTGCCGGTGCTCGTTCAGCAGGCCGCCGAACGCGTTCTTCATCGCGCCCGTGGTCGTCGTGAAGATGTGCGTCTTCACCGTGGGCAGGTGGATGATGTTCTCCCCGATGAAGCGCTTCGGGATCGAGAACCCCTTCGGGTACACGTCGTTCAGACAGAGGAACTTCTTCCGGAGATCCCCGACCGCGTCCCCGATCGGGATCCACTCCTCCCCCTCGTAGAGGTGGACGTTGCGCAGGCCTTGCGCCTGCACCACGTCGATCTGCTTGTTCTCGCGCTCGCCGAGGTGGGCGTCGATCACGACCGTGCGGTTGTGGCACGCGTGGATCAGGTCCTTCGAGTACCCGTCCTTCGTCATCGCCCGGATGACGCCCTCCAGCTGCCAGGGCGTCGTGGACGAGCTCGGGTAGAAGAAGTGCCAGGAAATGTTCACCTTGAGCGCCGTGTCGGCGTCCTTGGCGACCACATCCTGGTAACCGGCCAGGTTCATCAGCCGGTGGTAGTCCGAGAGCACCGTCGCAGGGGACGTGCGGATCACAGCAACCTTGGATTTCGGCATGGCCGGGTCGTTATAGCTCGTCCCGAGTCGCCCGATCCGGGAAGTTGTGGGGCGTCCCCGTGGAGCCTCCGTGCAGCGCGGGCGCGAGCAGCGCGGCGCGGCGCGGCGCGCGCCCGGATCTGCGCCCGCACAGGTGTCACGGTCGGGGCATCATGCCCCACGGCAGAGGTAGCCGCGCGGGCCCCAGGACGGAAGCGGCGGCGCCGAGCTCGGCGCCGCGCCGCCGCGCCCGCACAGAACCCCGGGAAACACGCCTCGGACCGGTCGCTGCCGCCCATCGGCACGGGGGCTGCAATCAACCTCAAACAGAATCACGTTGAGGTCGTCCCCACGAACACAACGGGTCGACCCCTGAGACCCCTTGGAGGACATCATGCTCGGCTGGACTGTCACCTTCTTCATCATCGCGATCATCGCTGCCATCTTCGGGTTCGGCGGTATCGCCGCGAGCGCCGCGTCCATCGCGAAGATCCTGTTCGTCGCGTTCCTGGTGCTCGCCGTCATCTCGCTCGCGCTGGGGCGCCGCGTCCCGTCGTGATCCGCCGCGCCCCGGCGCGATCCAAGGAAAGGTGGAGCCATGAAGAACGCTTCGCAGCAATCAAGCGGTGAGCCCGCCCGGCCCGGCGCGCCGCAGGTGAGCCCTCCCGGCGAGAAGCCGGAGAACCCAGGCTCGCCTGGCCGGACCTCACCGGACCGCGAGATCCAGCTCCCCGGGACGGAGCGGCCCGGCGGGGATCCGGCGCCGAGGACGCACCAGCCCGAGGTGCCGGCGCCCACGCACACGCCCGAGGTCCCCGACCCGTCCCCCTACGAGGTCCCGCGCCACGACTTCCCGCGCGCGTAGGACCGGGCCGCAGCAGGCCGCACGCGCCCGCCGTCCAGCCGACGGCGGGCGCGCGCGCGTGGCGGATAGCGCCTCGACCGCCGGCTGGACAGCCGTCGCATCCTCGGGGAGATCTGCATGAGGCCGTCGGGTCTCCCCGGATTTGTCGGTTCGACGGTCTCCCAGAGCTGCGGTCCCGCCCGCCATCCCTAGCTGATCCCCATGCCCGACCCGCCCACCCATCCTCCCGTGCCCAGCGCAGCCGTCCCGCACCGGCAGGGCCGCTTCCGCCGGGCGCTCGCCCGCGCGGCCTCCGTGACGGCCAGCGTGATCGGCCTGGGGGGCGTCTTCATCGCGGCGGTCGGGGTCGGCGCGGTCGTCCACCTGAACACCGCCGCGACCCGCAACCTGACACGGCAGCTCGTCAACGACGTCCTGCGCTCGAGCCTGGAAGGGCAGATCGAGATCGCGCGGATCGACCGCCTCGGCCTCTTCGCGACCGATGTCTCCACGGTGACGGTGCGCCACCCCAGCGGGACGGAGCTCCTGCGCGTGAGCGGCGTCCACGCCGAGTTCAACGCGCTCTCGATCGTGAGAGAGCTCCTGCTCGGCGACGGCGACCTCGCCATCACGATCCCGCTCGTCCGGGTCGCCGACGCGGACGTCCTGCTCGATCAGGACGAGCAGGGCGCGCTCACCCTCGCCGAGGCGTTCACGCCGAAGCCGTCCGAGGAGCCGCCCGCCGAGGAGGGGCGCCCGCTCCGCCTCGAGCTCTCGCGCGTCGTCCTCGATCGCGCCGCGGTCCACGGCACGGTCGCCCCCGGGAGCCCGATCGACGCGACGATCGAGGACCTCGCCGGCGGCATCGTCGTCGCGGACCGGAGCCGGTACGCGCTCGAGCGCGTGCGCATCGCCGAGCAGCGCCTCCTGCCGGTCCCCATCGAGGTGACCCGCGTCTCCGGGGACGTCGACGTCCCCACGGACGCGCCCATGGCGCTCACCGCGAAGCTCGAGGGGAGCGTCGGCGCGATCCCGCTCACGGCCGAGGGGACGCTGAAGGACGAGCGCCTCTCGGCGCGGGTCGCGTCGCCGCGCGTGACCCCCGAGGCGGTCCTCGCGATCGACCCGAGCGCGCCGCTCGCGCGGCCGATCTCGGTCCTGGTCACGGCGGACGGGGCGCTCTCGGACCTCGCCGTGACGGCGCGCGTCGCGGTCCTCGATCCGCTCGTCACCGACGACGCGGTGACCGGCGAGATCACCGCCCGCGCCCGGCTGGACGCGCTCAATCCGAAGCGCATCACGGCCGAGATCCGGATCGCCGAGCTCGACCCGCGCGCCTTCGCCGGGGCGGCCCCGGCCGCGCGGGTGAGCGCGGAGGCCCGCGGGGAGATCCACCTCGACGACGAGGGCGGCCCGCGCGTGGTCGCCGAGGCGAAGACGGAGCCGTTCCTCGTCGTGGGGCAGCGCGTGCCGGCGACCGAGGCGCGCGCGACCTTCGAGCGCGGCGCGCTGCGCGCCGCCGCGACGATCCACGAGCCCGGCGCGCCCATCGAGGCCACCGTCGCCCTCTCCAAGGAAGGGGAGATCCAGTTCGAGGCGCAGAGCGAGATCCCGTCCCTCGGCGCCGTGCAGCACGTCCCGAGCGGCATCCACGGCAGCGCCGCGCTGCACGTCGAGGGCGCGCTCAAGAACGACGAGCTCGACGCCAAGGCGACCGTGCGCGTCGCCGGGCTCCGCGTCGCGTCGGATCTGCGGCTCGGGCGCGGCGAGGTCCGGGCCAAGGCCAGAGGTCCCCTCGACAAGCTCACGGTCGAGGGCACGTTCCGGGGCGCGGATCTCCGCGCGCAGCAGTACGCGTTCAGCAGCGTCGCGGCGAGCGTCGCGGGGCCCGTCACCGCGCCGCGCGTGCGCGCGTCGCTGGCCAGCGCGGAGCGCCGGATCTCGGCCTCGGCCGATCTCGACATCGAGCGGAGCGAGGCGCGGCGGATCCGCGTGGAGGTGGCGCGCGGCGAGGACGAGATGACCGCGCAGGCGGCGCGCGTCGCGTGGGACCGCGGGATCGCCCTCCGCGGGCTCGAGCTGCGCGGCGACGGCGTGGGCGAGCTCGAGGGGAACCTGTCGCTCGTCGGGGACGAGGTCGAGGGCGACCTCCGCGGCACCGCGATCCACCTCGAGCGCATCGCCGAGATCGCCGGGGTGCCGCTCGGGGTCGGGGGCCTCGCCAACATCGACGTGTCGATGCACGGCCGGGGCAAGCGCCGCGCGGGGCACGCGCTCATCGAGCTCGAGGACGGCTCCCTCCCGGGCGTGGCGCCGCGGCTGTCGATGAACATGACCGCGCGCGTCGAGGGCGAGGCGCTGAAGGCCGACGGGCTGGTCCGGCTGATCGCGCCGCCCGAGCCCCCTCAGGCCCGCTCGCGGGAGGCCCTGCGCCAGGGCGCGACGCCGGGCGAGCCGTCGGCCACGGTCGGCGACCTGGCGCGGCGGCCGAGGACGCCGCCGCCCCCGGTGTGCCAGGGCGCGATCGCGCGGGTGCTGATCGACGGGGACGCGAAGGCGCTGCGCGGGCCGCTGCTCTCGGGGCGCACCTGGGAGACGGTCACCGGCTCGGCGCGCATGGACGCCGACGCGTGGCAGCTCGGGTGCCTGGCCCAGGCGTCGCCGGTCCAGCTCGCCCTGAGCGAGCTCGCGGGCCGGCTCACCGCGCGCCTCGCGGTGGCGCGCGAGGCGGGAGAGCGGCTCCCGTCGGTGCGGAGCCTCTTGATCCGCACCGAGGGCCTGCGCGCGGCGGGGCCCATCGACGAGACGACGGGCGCGCCGGCGTGGGTGTCGAGGAAGCTCGACGCGCGGATCGCCGGCGATCTCGACGCGAAGACAGGCGACGCGCACGTCACGCTGTCGGTGTTCGACCGCCAGCTCGTGGCGGAGCTCTCGGCCGCGATCGACGCCGATCTCCCGGCGCTCATGGCGGATCCGGCCGCGGCGCTCCCGCGGATGCCGGTCGCGGCGCACCTCAGCGTGCCGCGCCGCCGGCTCAACGATCTCGCCGAGCTGGCCGCCCTCGGCAAGAGGACCCCGGTGCTCTCCGGCTCCGCGGGCCTCGACGTGTACTTCGCGGGGACGATGGCCGATCCCCGGCTCGTGGCCCGCGCGACCGCGACGAACGTGGGCGGCAACGGGGGCCGCTCGCCGCTCGGCAAGCTCCGGCTCGACACGCTGCTCGTCTACGACGGGCGCGACGCCGCGCTCGACGCGTTCGCGTTCCGCGGCTCGCGCACGTACATGACGGCGAAGGCGAAGGTCGGCGCGAGCGCCGCCGCCTTCCTGGGCGGCGCGGGGGGCGGTCCGCTCCTCAGCAAGGGCAGCCTCGAGGCGAAGATCGCGGACCTGCCGCTCTCGGAGATCCCCGTCCTCGCCGACATGCAGATCGGCGGTCAGGCGCGCGGCGAGGTCGCCGTGCGGGGCCTGTTCGAGGCCGCCCCCGAGGTCGAGGCGCGCCTCCAGTTCCCGGGTCTCTCGCTCGGCCCCGACGTGCGGTACGAGACCGCCGAGGTGTCGCTCGACATCGCGCCGCCGGGCGGCGCCGGGCGCACCGCGGCGGTGGCGAACGTGCGCCTCGTGGGGCGCGACGGCGGCCGGCTCGAGGCCAAGGCGGAGGCGCCGATGAGGTGGGAGGCGAACGCGATCCCGACGCTCACGGACGACGAGAACGCCAAGGTGTCGCTCGCGGTCGATCGCTTCCGCCTGGCGGCGCTGGAGCCGTTCGTCCAGGGCTCGGTGAACCGGCTCGACGGCACGCTCGACGGCGAGGTGCGGCTCGGGCTCGGCGCGCAGGCGGGCTTCTCCGGCCAGATGCGGCTCACCGATGGCCTGGTCCACGTGGCCACGATCGGCCAGCCGTTCGAGAACGCCTCGTTCCGCGTCACGGCGAGCCCCTCCGGCGAGCTTCGCATCGACGACATCCGCGCCGAGGCCGGCAGCGGCCAGGTCCGCGGCAAGGCGACGCTCCAGATGGAGGGGTTCGCGTTCCGGAGCGCCCGCGCCGAGCTCGAGATCCCGGAGGGCCGTGATCTCCCGATCGCGCTGGAGGGCGTCCCCATGGGCGACGCGCGCGGCCGTGTGGTGCTCGCGGCGGAGAGCCGGGACGAGCAGATCGTCGTCCGCGTCGACGTGCCCACGCTCAACCTGAAGCTGCCGCCCACGATCGGGCGGAGCGTGCAGCCGCTCGACGAGAACGAGGACATCGTCACGTCGGCGCCGCTCAGCCGGGAAGAGTACGAAGCGCGGCGGGCGCCGGCCGAGCCGACCGAGGAGGCGAAGAAGCGCGAGGGCGGCACGCCGCTGCTCATGGACGTGCGCCTCGGCAGGATCGGCGTCGAGGGCGACATGGTGCAGGCCTCGCTGTCCGGCGATCCGGAGCACCCGATCCGGATCAAGGTCGCGGGGGAGACCCAGATCGAGGGCAACGTGAAGATCCTCTCGGGCAAGCTCGAGGTGATCGGCAAGGAGTTCGAGATCGAGCCCGGCGTCGTCGCGCTGCAGGGGGATCCCTCGAACCCGTACCTGAACGTGACGGCCTTCCACGACACGCCGGAGGGGACCCGCATCTACATCGACTACGAGGGGAAGCTGAACCCGATCACCGAGGAGAAGGTCACCTTCCGTTCGGAGCCCGCGCGCCCGGAGAACGAGGTGATCGCGGAGCTCCTGCTCGGCAAGCAGTACGCGGAAGGGACGCTGGCGGGCGGCACGTCCACCGAGGAGCCCGGCTCGGGCGGCGGCAGCAACGCGGCCGGCGGGGTCGCGGCCGGCGTGGGCACGGGGCTCGCGTCGGCGCAGATCAACATGATCCTGCGGAGCATCGGCCCGCTCCAGAATTTCGAGACGCAGCTGGACACGACGGACCAGGGCGCGCTGAAGACCACGGTGGGCTACCAGCTCGGGCAGCGGGTGACCGCGAGCGCGAGCTACGAGGCGGGGCCGACGGGGGGGGAGGGGCAGGGGGCCGGCTCCCCGAGCAGCCCCGCCGCCGCGCGAGCCCGCACCGAGGTGAGCCTCGAGTGGCGGTTCCGCCGGGACTGGTCGTTGCGGGCCGGGATGGCGACGGGCGAGAGCCCGGCGACGACGCTCGACCTGCTCTGGAAGCACCGGTACTGAGCGCGATCCGGCGCGGGGCGCGCGCCTCGCGACGGCGGCGCGCCCCGCGCGGGTCGGCTCACCGCTTCACGCAGATGCCGCCGCAGTCCGCGCCGATCGCCGGATCGCAGTCGTCGCCCGGGTCGTCGATGCACACCAGCCCCTCGGGGCACGGGCGCGCCGTGATGCCGCCGCACGCCACCGGCGCGGGCTCGGGCGTCACGCAGATGCCGCCGCAGTCCGCCCCGCCGTGCTCCGGGTCGCAGCCGTCCGACGGGTCGTCGATGCACAGCTGCCCGTCGGGGCAGTCCAGCCCCGCGAAGCCGCCGCACGCCGGCCCGGGCTTCGGCTCCACGCAGATGCCGCCGCAGTCCGCCCCGCCGCGCTCCGGGTCGCAGTCGTCGCTCGGGTCGTCGATGCACACCAGCCCCTCGGGGCACGGTAGCCCCGCGATGCCGCCGCACGCCGGCCCGGGCTTCGGCTCCACGCAGATGCCGCCGCAGTCGGCCCCGCCGTGCTCCGGGTCGCAGTCGTCGCTCGGGTCGTCGATGCACTCGAGCCCGTCGGGGCACGGCAGGCCCGCGAAGCCGCCGCACGCCGGCGACGGCGGCTTCGGCTCGACGCACACGCCGGGGCAGTCGGCCCCGCCGTGCTCCGGATCGCAGTCGTCGGCCGGATCATCGACGCACTCGAGCCCATCAGGACAGCCCGTCCCGAGGAACCCGCCGCACGCCTGAGGGCCCGGCGGGTCCGTCGTTCCTCCGGTGTCGCCGCCGCCTCCCCCTGGGTCGCAGCCCACGAGCCCGATCACGATCAACAAGAGCCCTAGTCCTTTGTGGCGCATCAGAACCTCCGCATTGTGCTTGTCCGAAATCCGGCGCGGCCACCAGCGCGGCGGCCGCGCCGCGAGCCTATCGCGCGGGCGCTGCCGACGAGGACGCCCCCGGTGTGATCGTCCGCGCCACCTGCAGCGCTGCTGCGGTCTGCGCTCTCGAGCTGCGCGTCGTTCGAGGGCGGCGTCCCACCATGCGCCCGCCCTGAGGCAGCTTCGGTGCCACTGGAAATCGCTGAATTTCGCGCGGAGCTCTCGACGTCGAGCGCGATCACCGCGATCGGGATGTCTTGCTGTGTGGCAGTTGTGCCAACGGCTTGACGGGAGGATCTCGGGGCCTCGAGGGCGGAGGCCCTTCCCGTGGGGGGCATGGATGGCGCGCCCGGTCGGCGCGCAGGAGGCGCGCCGACCGGGCGCGGGTCACGAGACGCGGTCGCGGGGCGCGGCCGCTGCCGCGGTCAGAGCGACGCGTCGAGCCGCTCGAGCACCGCCCGGATGACCGGCGTGTAGCCGAAGTCGCCCAGCTCGCTGTCAGGATCGTTCGTCTGCGCCGGGCAGATCGAGCCCGCGATCGCCTGATCTCCGAGGCTCTTGAGCACCCGCAGCTCGCGGATGCCGGGGTAGGCCTTGGCCTTGATCTGCGTCGTCGTCCGCACGCTGGGATCCGCCGGGTCGTTCCCCTGCTGCGGCGCGCACAGCGGGTTGTCGGTGGCCTGGCCCGCGATCTCCCTGCAATCGCAGCTCTGAGTGTTCCCGGCGCATTCGCGCTCCTCGACGTCGAAGATGCAAGCGTACTGGAGGTCGCCGGTGCCGCCCCCCGGGATCGTGTACTCGCGGCCGTTGATCGCGTTCCACCCCGTGGCGCTCGGCGGGACGATCGCATCGCCGGTGATCGGGTTCGCGCCCGCGCGCGGCGCCATCGACTCGATCATGAACGGGTCCGCGGGCGGGACGTTGTTCGCCGGATCGCCGACGACGAGGTCCCAGACGTTGTTGGAGCTGCCGGGCAACGTGGAGCCGAGCTCGGCGGCGCTCTTGAGCCCGCCGACCGGATTGCCTTGCTCGTCGAGGCCCGCGTCGAGGTCAGGGACCCCGAGGGCGTTCTGGCGCGCGAGGTCCTGCCACGGCACCCCGACGATGCCGGTGAAGATGACGTGCTGCGGCCCGCGGGTCAGGGTGTTGCCGTCGTCGGGGTGGGTGAAGATCGGGTTCGGCACGAGGTCTCCGGCCCGCGTGGCCACGTACGGCGACGAGAGCGCGTTGGTGTAGCGCTCGAGCGGGTAGAGGAAGTCGAACCCGAAGCGGCGCTTCTGGTCCCAGCACCGCGAGTTCACCGGGTCCTCGGACGCGGAGAGCCTGGCGGGGAAGCCGTCGGAGCCCGTGCAGGCCGGGTCCGGGGGGCACCCGTCCTGGTTCTGGCTGCAGGACTTGCAGCACGCGTGGTTCGGGTCGATGGCGCACTCGCTCCGCGGCCGCCAGAGCCTGAAGCCATTTCTGGTCTCGGCGACGAGGTAGTTCCTGCCTTCGTCCCGGATCGAGCAGTCGTTCTCGTCGGAGAGCATCACGATGAGCAGGAGCGAGTCCGGCCGGAGGAAGTTCCGCCGCTGGGTCAGGAGCGTCTCATCGACCCCCATCGGCGTGGCGACGTCGCCTCGGATCTCGATCCGCTCGTAGGGCTCGGGATCGGCGAGGAAGCGGTACATGCTCTCCAGCGGCGCCTCGAAGCCGCACCCCGCCTGTCCGACCCCGGCCACGATGGCGCTGAGCTTGCTGTGAAGCGTCGTGACATCGGAGTCCCCTGCTGGATCGTGGGCTCCGGCCGGATCCCACACGAGGAAGCCCCTGTCCTGGTAGGTCGGCAGATCGTTCGAGCTCGACTCGTTGGAGCGCGCGAGGAGGTGGGCCATGTCGACGTTCGAGGGGGACGTCATCGCGGGGCAGGCGCTCGACCCGTGGCCGCCGAGGCTGCTGCTGATGACGCCGATGTGCATGTCGTGCACCGGGTTGCGCACGCGCGCGGTGCCCGCCGGGCACGCCTCGAACCCGGTCGCGGGCTGCTCGGCGTCGCTCACCGGCACGCCGCTCGGGTTCACGCAGATCGGGTTGACGATGTTGGACACGAGGTCGGCGGTCGCCAGGCGCAAGATCTGCTGTTTGTCCGCCATCGAGCCGGAGTTGTCGACCACGAAGAGGACGTCGACCTTGTCCGCCGTGAACTCCGGCCAGTCCACGTTCACTACCCCCGAGGCGCTGCTGGTGACGACGCTGCTGGAGCTGACGGCGACGTCGCTCCCGCCGACGCCGCCTCCGCCGCTGCCGCCGACTCCCGAGCTCGACGACGAGCTGGTGTTCGCCCCTCCGAGCGAGATCTCCACTTGACATGCGGCGAGCGACATGGCGCTCACGACGACAAAGGGCGATACGGTCCTCAAAAGCCTCGATGACATGGCTCCTCCATGAGCGGCCCCGAGCGCCGCCGCCGAAAGCCTGCTGTGACAGAGCGTGAAGGGGCGCTCGCCCCGCCCCCCATTTCAAAAAAGCATCTCCCCCACAACAAACGTCCCACGCCCTCCCCCTCCCCCACCCGCACCCAAGACGCCCCCTCCGCAAAAACCGAGCCCCCCGATCCAAGGATTCAAATCGCGCAGACACTAAGCACGCAGCCCCCCGGCGCTCTCCATGCCTCCGCGCATTGCTCCCCCCATCGCTCTGCCGCGCATCGCGCCCCCCCTCCCCTCCTTCCAACCAGCGCATCCAGAGGGGGGCTATTCCGCACAGGAGACGGGCCCATATCGGCGTTTTCGGCGCACAGGCGTACTCCTGTACGCCGAGCACCGAAAACGTCGAGATGGGCCCGTATCCGAAGCGGAATCGCCCCCCTCTATTGGGTGAAGGAGTGGAGGCGGGAGACGTGGGGGCTGGAGGGGTAGGCGCGGAGGAACGCCGATGCGCGCTGCGCCGCGGCCGCGCGCTGGCCGCTGTGCCAGAGCGCTTCGATGGTGAGCGCCTCTCGCTCCTGGGCCAGCGCGCCGCCCGGGAAGCGGAGCCGCGCCTGCTCGGCGATGACCAGCGCGCCGGCGGCGTCGCCGCGCCGGAGCGCCGCGCGCGCGTCGGCGAGGAGCGTCAGCTCCTCGCGCAGCCGGCTCTCTCGCGAGGCCGCCGGGCTGGCGGCCCCGTCCGCGAGGGCGGCGCCTGCGGCTTCCGGCGCGGGCGTCCCTTCCGCCTCGGGCGCGGGCGTGCCTTCCGCCTCCGCGGGCGCTGCCTCGGCGACCTCGGCCCCGTCCGCGGGCGGCGCGCTCGCGACGCGCTCCCGCCGCGGTGCGTCCGGCCTCGCGGGAGCCGCGGCCGTGCGGGGCCTGGCCGGCGCGAGCGACCGGTCCGCCACCGGCCGCGCCGCCTCGGCCGACGCAGGCGCTTCGGCCGGCCGCGACGCCTCGACCGGCGCAGGCGCTTCGGCCGGCCGCGACGCCTCGGCGTACGCTGCCGGCCCTTGCGCCAGCTGCGCCGCCGGGGGCGCGACCTCGACGACCTGAGCCGGCGGCGCCGCGCTCGGCGGGGCCACGACGGCATAGCCGGCGAGGAACAGGCCCCCGCAGGCGGCGCCGAGGAGCATCGACTTCACGATGCCCGCGGCGCCCGCCGCGCCCGCGGCGGCGACCGCTGCCGCCGCGCCGGCGGTGCCGGCAGCGCCGACGCCGCCCGCAGCGCCCATCGCGCCCGCAGCGCCGACCCCTGCGGCCGACGCCACCTTGCCCGCGGACGCAGCGGCGGCGACCTTGCCCGCGGACGCGGCGGCGACCTTGCCCGCCGACGTGGCGGCGGCGACCTTGCCCGCGCCGCTCGCGGCAGCGCTCGCCGCGCCCCCCGCGTTCGCGGCAGCGCTCGCCGCGCCCCCCGCGTTCGCGGAGAGCGCCCCTCCTCCGGCGCCCTGGATCCCGCCGAGCGAGGCCGCTCCGGCGAGGCCGAGCTGCGCCGCCATCGCGGCCCACACCCGCTCCTGCGCGCCGTCCGGCGGGTCCACGGGCGGAGCTGCACGGAGGAGATCGCGCTCCGTGTCGAGCGCGCTCACCTCGGCATCGAGCCAGCGCACGGGATCGCTCATCGCTCCCCTCCCGCGCGCTTCCAGAGGGAGCGCCGTTCGACCCCCGGCAGGGGGAGGACGATCGAGGAAGGCCCTGGCGGCGCCGGGCCCCGCTCGAGGGCCGGGAGCCCGGCGTCGACGGCCGCCGCCTTCAGCACAGGCTGCGATTTCGTGGGCGTGGCCCCGCCCACGCGGAACTGGTCGCGCGCGTTCAGGCGCACGACCGCGCGGCGGAACGCGTCGCGCGCGAGGCGCAGGCGCGAGTAGACGGTCCCCAGCGGGACGTCGAGCAGCTCGGCGACCTCTTCGCCGCCCATGCCGTCGAGCTCGAAGAGCGTGAACACGGCGCGTTGCTCGAGGGGCAGCTCGTCGAGGATGGCCTCCAGGAGCTCGATCGCCTGGCGCCGCTCGGCCTCGGCGCCCACGTCGGCCCGGTCGTCCGCGCAGTCGAGCAACGGCTCGTCATCGTGAGCGCGCCGCCTCATGTGCGCCAGCTTGCGCCGGTCACGGGCGACGTGGAAGCAAATACTGTAAAGCCAAGTTGTAACTTTTGAGCGGTTCTCGAATTCCGGCAACCGCCGATGGACGACCAGGAAGACGTCCTGAACCGCGTCGGCGGCGTCGCTCTCGGGCACGCCGAGGCGTCGCAGCGAGCGCCAGACGAACCGAAAATGCTGCGCATAGACCTCTCCGAAGGTCATTCTGTCCTGCCGCTCTTCGCCATGCTCACCCCGTCTGTGGAGGGTCTCCTGCCTCGCCATCAGAAAATCGACACGCGGGCGCTCAGGCCGACGAGCAACCCCACCGGCGACGGGTCGAGCGCGGGGTCGTCGGTGACGGCGGCGCCCGCCTCGGCGCCGGCGCGGCGCTCGATCGTGACGCGCGCCCGCACGACCGGCGCGAGGAGCGTGGCGCGCGCGGCCCACCCGAGCGCGCGCGTGCCGAAGAGGGGCCCTTCCGCGAGGGCCGAGGCGCCGAGGGCGAACCAGGGTGCGGCGGCCTCGCGGTCGGGGTTGAACCCCTTGCCTGCGCCGTGGACGGCGCCGAGCAGCGACACGGCGCAGGCCGAGAGCCGGAAGCCGTCGAGCTCGCCGAGGAGCGTCGCGCAGCCGCGCGCGGTCGCGGCGACGAGGCCGACGGAGACGGCGCCCGGGGCGATCTCGATGTCCTGACGCGGCAGCCACACCGCGCCGAGCCCGGCGGACCAGGCGCTGCGCCGCAGGGAGACGTCGGCGACCGCGGCCGGCCGGAACAGATCGAGCATGCCGACGGTCCCCGCGGCGCCGAGCTCCAGCGCGACGTCCCCGCGCGGCGCCTGGGGCGGCGGGCGCGGCGGCGGGACGGCGATGGGGGCTGGCGGGGGGGCGGGCGCGGCCGGGGGCGGGGCGGGAGGAGGCGCCGGCTGGCTGTCGAGCAGGATGGCGACGGTCAGCGCCACCGCCTCGACGAGCTCGTCGCAGGTCGCGCCCGCCTCGGACGAGAGCTGCCGGGCTCGTCCCCCCGCCTGGAGGACAGCGGTGTAGGTGGTATCGGTGCGGAGGAAGTGGACCTCGAACTCGGGTGCAACGCCGGCGATCGCCGGAGCGGCGGGGGCGCCGGCGCTGCTGGGTACGCCGGCGCCCGCGGGGGCGCCGCCGGCGGCTGCCGGCGCGCTGCCCGGGCCTGCCGGCGCGCTGCCCGGACCTGCCGGCGCGCTGCCCGGACCTGCCGGCGCGCTGCCCGGACCTGCCGGCGCGCTGCCCGGGCCTGCCGGCGCGCTGCCCGGACCTGCGGCGGCGTCGTCGACCCCCGTGGGAGCGCCGCCCGAGCCTGCCGGTCCGCCCGCGCTCGCCGGCTCGACGGCGCGTCGGTTCATCACGCGCTCGATCGCGGCGGCGAGCGACGCCGCATCGGGGCAGTCGGCCGCCGAAGGCGCCCGGTGGACGGCGAGCCGAGGGAGCGGCGGGGCGCCCAGGGCGACGCGCGACGAGCCGAGGGAGACGGCGCACAGGGCCAGGACGGCGCACAGCGCACCCCGGCGCGAGGGATGAGGGCAGGTCACGGGGGCTCCCATTACCGCAAGGAACGGCGTAAGCGGAATTAGGACGCGCGGGCCGCGACGGCCTTGGGCCGACGCATCGCGATCTCGAACGGCCACGGCCGCCGATCCGCCCCGGCCAGGCAGACGTGACGAAGCAGGAATGCAGCGGCGCTCGCGGCGCCGCGCGCGTCCGAGGAGGGCGCCGCCGCTCCCGCGCGCGACGACACGCCGCGCGATCGCGGGGACCGGCGACGCGGGCCGCGAGCGCCGCGCGCGCAGGATCGGAGCCGGCCGCGAGCACCGCGCGCGCAGGATCGGATAGAGTGGCGCCCCATGAACTCCTACGATCTGGTTACGTGCACGAGCTGCTACGGCGAAGGCGAGATCAACACCGACGCCGGCCCCTTTCTGTGCAAGGACTGTCACGGGAACGGCCGCATCTATCCGACCGGCGAGCAGATCGAGGAGCGCATCCGCGAGATCGAGGTCGACCTGGAGCGCCACCCGCTGGAGGCGCGGCCGGAGACACGGTGGCTCGTGTTCGAGCTGCGGCGCACGCGCAAGCTGCTCTGGCAGATCCGGTCGCTCTGCGAGGAGACGGAGGGCGACGCGGAGAGCGCGCTCCTCGTCAAGGTCCGCGACCTGGCCGACGCGGTCGTCGCCCCGAGGAGCCCGGCGCTGCCGCGCGAGATGCTCCCCGAGGACGGCTGACGAGAGGTCCCACCGGACGGGCGATCGCTCGCGCGAGGCGCCCTCGCGCTCCTGCTCGATCGCGACGCGCGGTGCCCCGATGCCTGCCCTCTACCCTGCCCTCCTCGGCTCCGCGTGGGCCGCGCTCGCGCCGTCGGTCCGGGCGCTCCACGCGGGCGGCGCGCGCGCCCGCGGCCGCTTCCGCGTGCGCCGCGGCCGCGGGCTCGCGGCGCGCCTGCTCGCCGCCCTGCTGCGCATGCCCGCGGCGGCGGAGGACGTCGTCGTGACGCTCGCGGTCGAGCCCTCGGGCGACGGCGAGCGGTGGATCCGCGCCTTCGGCGGCCGACTGCTCTGCTCGTCGCAGTGGCGCTCGGGGGATCTGCTGGTGGAGGCGCTCGGCCCGATCCAGTGCTGGTTCCGGCTCCGGGCCGAGGGCGGCGCGCTCGTGTTCGAGCAGGCGCGGTCGACCTTCGGGCTCCGCGGCTTCGGGCTGCCGCTGCCCCGCTGGCTCGCCCCGCGGGTCGAGGGGCGGGCCGAGCCCTCGCGCGACGAGGTCCGCGTCGACGTGCGGATCTCCGCGCCGATCGCCGGGCTGCTCGTCGCGTACGAGGGCCGCGTGGCGGGCGAGGAGCGAGGCGCGGCGCCCTCCGCGCGCGCCGTCGCGCCGCCGCCGGCGCCAGGCGCGCCGCCGCCAGAGGGCGCCGCGTGATCACGGCGCTCGTGCTCCTCGCCGTGCAGGGCGCGCTCGGCGCGTTCGACACGCTCTACTACCACGAGTGGCGCGCCCGCCTGCCCGGCGGCGTGCCCGGCACCGCGCCCGAGCTCGTGCTGCACGGCGCCCGCGATCTCGTGTACGCGGTGCTCTTCGCCTCGCTGCCCTTCGTGCGATGGGAGGGGCTCGCCGCGTGGGCGCTCGCGGCGCTCCTCCTCGTGGAGATCGCGATCACGCTCCGCGACTTCATCGTCGAAGACGAGGTCCGGAGGCCGCTCGGCGGCGTCTACCCGGGCGAGCGGGCGATGCACGCCGTGATGGGCATCGTCTACGGCGCCACCCTCGCGCACCTGCTCCCCGAGCTCCGGCGCTGGTCGCTCGCTCCCACCGGCTTTTCCCGCTGGGACGCGCCGCTCGCCCTCCGCGTGATCCTGCCGCTCATGGCCGCCGGCGTGCTGCTCTCGGGGCTGCGCGACCTCGGCGCCGTCTACGGGCCTCGCTGGCTCCGCTTCCCCTGGGGGCGCGCGTGAGCCGGCGCCCGCGCCGCGCGCCGCCCCGTCAGCCCTTCACCGCGCCCGCCGTGAGCCCCGCGAGGATCCGGCGCTGGAAGACCAGCGTCAGCACGACCAGCGGCACGGTCACGACGATCGACGCCGCCATGGTCTGCCCCCAGGGGATCTCGTAGAGCCCGCTGGTCGTCGTCGAGAACGCCTGGATGGCGTAGGTCACCGTGCGCTTGTCCGGCGTCTGGGTGAACGAGAGCGCGAACAAGAACTCGTTCCAGGCGGCGATGAAGGCGAGGATGCCGGTCGTCGCCATCCCGGGGACCGACAGCGGCAGCATGATCCTGGTGAACACCTGCCACGGCGTCGCGCCGTCGACGTAGGCGGCCTCCTCGATCTCGCGCGGGATCGCCTTCAGGAAGCCGGTGAGCACCCAGACCGTGAAGGGGAGCGTGAAGATGAGGTACGTCAGGACCAGCGCCGGCAGCTGGTTGTAGAGCTTGAAGAAATTGATCATCTCGAACAGGGCGCCGAGGACGGCGATCTGCGGGAAGATGGTCATCGCCAGGACGACGTAGAGCACGGCGCTGCGCCCGCGGAACCGGAACCTCCCGAGCGCGTAGGCGGCCAGCGAGCCGACGGCGAGCGAGAGGGCCGTGACCGAGACGGCGACGATCACGCTGTTCAAGAGCGCCGTCTGGAACTCGCCGTTGTCCAGCACGAGGCGGTAGTTCTCGAGCGTCGGGCGCCCGGGCCAGTAGCGGACCGGGGTCGTAAAGAGCTCGTCGTCGGGCTTGATGGAGGAGACGAACGCCCAGACGAACGGGAAGACGGTGAACACGACGACCGCGGCGACGAGCAGGTAGAACAGCGCCCGCAAGGCGCGCTGCGCCGGCGAGCGCTGCACCCCCGAGCCCAGCGAAGAACCTGAAGGACCGTTCATCTCACGCCTCCTCGGTGCGGAACACCGCGAGATAGATCAGGATGAACACGGCGATGATCAGGAAGAGGGCGACCGAGATCGCCGAGCCGTAGCCGATGTTCGAGACGCTGACCAGCGTCTGCTGGGCGTACGTCGCCATGGTCTGCATGTCCGGCCGGTTGCCGAACATGACGAAGAAGACGTCGAACACCCGGAGCGCGTCGAGCGTGCGGAAGATGAGCGCGACCAGCATCGAGGGCTTGAGGAGCGGCAGGGTGATCCGGGTGAACTGCTGGAGCGGCGTCGCGCCGTCGACCCGCGCGGCCTCGTAGAGATCGCTCGGGATGAGCTGCAGCCCGGCGAGCAGGAGGAGCGCCATGAACGGCGTCGTCTTCCAGATATCGATGATGGCGACCGCCCAGAAGGACACGTCGGGATCGGCGACGAAGGCGACGTTGCGCGGCAGGACGCCGAGCCGGTTGACGAGGAGATCGTTGAAGACGCCGTAGACGTCGTTGTACATCCACTTCCACATCTGGGCGGAGATGACGGTCGGTATGGCCCAGGGGATGAGCATGGCCGCGCGCACCGCCGAGCGCCCCTTGAACTGGGAGTTGACGAGGAGCGCGACGCCGAGCCCGAGGGCGAGCTCGCTCAGCACGGTGACGACCGTGAAGAAGACCGTGAGCAGGACCGCGTCGTGGAAGTAGCTGTCCTGCACGAGGTCGACGTAGTTCTGCGCCCCGACGAGCGTCGCCGGCTCCCCCGTGCCGAGGCGCGCGTTCGTGAAGCTCAGGTAGAACGTCTGGGCCAGGGGGTAGAGGGCGACGAAGGCGACGACCACGAGCGTCGGCAGCAGGAACAACCAGGCGCGCCGCTGGCGCCGCTTCTCGAACGACGCGCTGTCCGCGCGGGGCGCCGCGCTCGTGGCCTCTCTGTTCTCCGGCGTGCTCATGGGACGATCCGTTCTCGCGAGGTGGTGTGGCCGGGAGATCTCGGGCTCCGACGCCGCCCGCCGCGGCGCGGCGTGCGGCGTGCGGCGTCGAAACCCGGGCGACGCGACGGCGCCGGGTCAGCGGAGCGCGCGCGTGAGGCGCTGCTCCACCTGCCCGAGCACCGCCTTCGGCTCCTTGCCCTGGAGGACCTGGCTCACCCCCTGGAAGAACGCGATCGACGCCTCGTTGTACCGGGCGCCGGTGCTGTTCGAGGGGCGCGGCACGAGCGCGATGTCCTTCGCGTTCGCCAGGAAGGGCAGCGACTTCACCACGTCCGGGTCCTGCTGCACCGACGGGATGGTCGGGATGAACGAGCCCGCGGTCGCGCGGAACTTCTGCGCCTCGGGGCTCGTCATGTAGCGGACGAACTCGATGGCCGCGTCCTTGTTCGGCGAGAACTTCGAGACGGCGAGCTGCCACCCGCCGACCGTGCCCGAGCTCTTCTGGCCGGGCTCGTGCGGCAGCGGGCCCGCCCCGAACTTGCCCTTGATCGGCGACTTGTCGGCGTTGCCGGCCGCGTAGGCATAAGGCCAGTTGCGCATGAAGGCGGCGTGGCCGCCCTGGAACGTGTTGCGGGCGTCCTCCTCCTCGTAGCTCGTCACGCCGGCGGAGGAGATCGAGCCCACCCAGCCCTTGGCCCGCGCGAGCGCCTTCTGGGCGCCCGGGTTGTTCACGGTGATCTTGCCGTCCTCGATGATCGCGCCGCCGCCGTGCGAGGCGATCCACTCCAGCGCGTTGCAGGTCAGCCCCTCGTAGGCCTTGCCCTGCCAGACGAAGCCGAGGAAGTTCGGATTGCTCGCCCGCTCGCCGTCCTGGATCTTCTTCGCCATCTGCTCGAGCTCGTCCCACGTCTCCGGCGGCTTCTTGTAGCCGTATTTCTCCAGCAGATCGGTGCGGTAGTAGAGCAGCCCGAAGTCGGTGAACCACGGCATCGCCACGAGCTTGCCGCCCACCGTGTTGTTCCGCACGATGCTCTCGATGTGCTGCTTGGCGGCCTCGCCGAGCTTCTCGTTCAGGTCGACGAGGTTCTGCGCGAAGGCGCCGGGCCAGATGACGTCGAGCATCATGACGTCGACGTCCCCGGACTGCGCCTGGAAGAGGCGCTGGTAGACAGCGTACGTCTCCGTCGCGTCCTTGGGCCTCGGGATGATGGTCACCTCGATGCCGGTGTCCTGCTGGAACTGCTTGACCATCACCTTGTCGAGCTCGGCGCCCACCCCCAGCGGCTCGCTGTAATATTTGAGCTTGCTTCCAGCATGCTTCTTCGCCTCGGCGGCGTTCGGCACCGCGGGGGGCTGCGCCTTGATCGCCGTGTCGCCCGGCGCCTCGGCGACCGCGGTCGTGGCGGCCGCGGTCGTGGCGGCGGCGGGAGGGCGGCTCTCGCCGGCAGGCGGGCTCTTGTCGCCGCGACAGGCGCACAGCCCGACGACGAAGAGGAGGAGCGCTGTGGCTCGCCACGCGCGGGGGTCATGTTGCCGAGTGGGGTCCATCGCAGGATCCTTTCTGAGCTCAGTCCTGAAGAATTTCGA
Source organism: Sorangium sp. So ce185 (assembly GCF_051526825.1). NCBI lineage: Bacteria > Pseudomonadati > Myxococcota > Polyangiales > Polyangiaceae > Sorangium > Sorangium sp. So ce185. Next base: position 8,374,648 of record NZ_CP150316.1, read on the forward strand.
CATGCCCGGGGCCTCGGAGCTATCGAGACACGCCGCTCCCGAGCGCCGCGAAGGTGAAGCCCGCGGAAGCATCGAACAATTGCGCGCTCCGGGGCAAGGGATCTCATGCGTCGCTCCGCAGGCGCCGAGAGCGAGCGCCCTCGGATCACACAGAGGACGGAGCACCGCTCTCTGTGCTGACGGCGGGTGGCGCGGCCGCGACAAGGCGTTTGGCGAGCGCGACAGTCGGAGATGAGACGCGGGGCGAGGTGCGCGGGGCTTCGCGCGGCGAGCGCGCATCGTTTGCGCGAAGCAGGACGCGCGTCCGAGAGCGCCATTTCAGCGGCCGAACGCCGCGCCCTCGGGCCCTCGGCGCGGGCTGCTTTGCGCTTGCGGAGCCTTTCCGGAGGCGGTAGAGCCGATGCTGCGCGGCCGGCGCTCGCGATCCGGCATGGAGCCGCGGGCTCTCGGCCTGCCGGTCCCAGGCTGGTCCTGCCGGGCAGGACGAGCCCGAACCGACCTGCGCACCGCTGTGCATGACCCCCCTCACGCTCTCCTCTCCGGCCGACGCCCCCCGCCTCGCGGCACGGCTCGTCGCCCGCACCGTCCGGCTCGACGCTGACACGCTCGCGAGGATGCCCGGCGGTATCTCGTCGCTCGCGGGGGACGGCGCGCGCGTCTGGATGCACCCCAGCGCGCAGCTGATCGCCCACGGGGTCGCCGCCCGCCTGGAGCTGCCGCACGGCATCGAGGGCGGCGTCGCGTGGATCCAGGAGGCGCTCTCGTCGATCGCCGCCTCCGACGCCGTGGGCCGCCCGGGGTGCGGCCCGGTGGCGCTCGGCGCCCTGCCGTTCGACCGGACCGAGCCGGCGGCGCTCGTCGTGCCGGCCCAGGTCGTCGGCGTGGCGCCCGACGGGACCGCGTGGGTCACCACCGTCGGCGAGGGCGCCGCCCCCGCGCCGCACCTGGAGCGGGCCGAGAGCCACCGGCGCTCGCCCGACAGCTTCACCCTCAAATCGGCGCTCCCGCACGAAGAGTGGTGCGGGCGCATCGCGCGCGCGGTGGCCGACATCCAGCACGGGGACCTCTCCAAGGTCGTGGTGGCGCGCGCGGTCGACGTCGAGGCGAACCGGCCCATCGTCGTCGAGGAGGTCCTGCGCCGCCTCACCGCGCTCTACCCCTCGTGCGCGATCTTCCACGTCGACGGCTTCCTCGGCGCGAGCCCGGAGCTCCTGCTCTCGCGGCGCGGCCGCGCCGTCTCCTCGCACCCGCTCGCCGGCACGTACGCGGTCTCGGCCGACGTCGACGCCGATCGCCGGTTCTCCGAGGTCCTCCGGAAGTCGGCCAAGGACCAGCGCGAGCACCGCTTCGTGGTGGAGGCCGTCGCCGCGGCGCTCGCCCCGGAGTGCGCGTCGCTCGACGTCCCGAGCGAGCCGTCGATCCTGAGCCTCCGCAACGTGATGCACCTCGGCACCCCGATCCACGGCCACCTCAAGGAGGCGGCGCCGGACGCGCTCACGCTCGCCGCGCGGCTGCACCCGACGCCCGCCGTGTGCGGCACCCCGCGCGCCGCGGCGGAGGCCTGGCTCAGCGCGCACGAGGGCATCCGCCGCGGGCTCTACGCGGGGCTCGTGGGCTGGATCGACGCCCGCGGCGACGGCGACTGGTTCATCGGCATCCGGAGCGCGACCGTCGACGGCGCGCGCGCCCGCATGGTCGCGGGCGTCGGGGTCGTCGCCGGCTCGAGCCCGGAGGCCGAGCTGGTCGAGACGCAGCTCAAGCTCCAGGCCATGCTCGCCGCCATCATCCGCCCGTGACCCCAGGGCCGCCGCCCGGGCGCCTCACCCGCGCCCCGCGCCGCGCCGGCGGGGCCGCGCTTTCGGCCGCCGCGCGGGCCCGGAGGGGAGCTTCGCCGTGAAGACACTCCTCATCGACAACTACGACTCGTACACCCACATCCTCGGGCAGTACCTCTGGGAGGTGAACGGCGAGGAGCCGCTCATCGTCAGGAACGACAGCCTCTCGCTCGCCGAGATCAGGGACCTGGCGGTGGACGGCATCGTCCTCTCGCCCGGCCCCGGCCGCCCCGAGCGGCGGGCCGATTTCGGCGTCTGCATGGATGTGATCGAGGCGCTCGCCGACACGCCGATCCTCGGCGTCTGCCTCGGCCACCAGGGGCTCGCGGCGCGCTTCGGCGGGCGCGTCCAGCACGCGCCGCGGGCGATGCACGGCAAGGTCTCGGAGGTCGAGCACGACGGCACCGGGCTGTTCGAGGGCGTGCCCAGCCCGTTCCAGGTGGTGCGCTACCACTCGCTGATCGTCGGCGACGACGCGCTCCCGCCCGAGATCGAGGTGACCGCCCGGACGCGCGGCGACGGGCTCATCATGGCCCTCAAGATCAAGGATCGGCCGCTCTACGGCGTGCAGTTCCACCCCGAGTCGATCGGCACGGAGCACGGCAAGAAGATCCTCGCCAATTTCCGTGACATCGCCATGGAAGCAGCCCGCGGCCGGCGGGCTCCGCGCGCCGGCGCGCGCGCGCCTTCCGCGCTGGGGGGCGCGCAGCCGCGCGGCCGCGTGCGGCACGTCCGGCTCCCCTGGGTCGACCCCGAGCGGGCCTTCGCCGGCCTCTTCGCCGCGGCGCCGTACGCGTTCTGGCTCGACTCGAGCGCGGCGGGCCGCGACGGGCGCTTCTCGTTCATGGGGAGCGCGACCGAGGCCATCGAGAGCCGCGGCGCCGCCGCGACGCGCTGGAGCGCCGGCGGCCCCGAGGGCCTCCTCACCCCGGCCATGTCCGAGGGGAGCCCGTTCGCGGCGCTCCGGCGGGAGCTCGCGTCCGTGTCGCTCGAGCCGAGCGGCCTGCCCTTCCACTTCACCGGCGGCCTCGTGGGCTACCTCGGCTACGAGCTCAAGGAGCACCTCGGCTTCGGCGCGTCCGCCCACCCGCGCCGCGCGCTCCCGGACAGCGCGATGATGATCGCGCGGCGGCTCCTCGCCTTCGACCACGTCGAGCGCGCGGTGTACGCGTGCGCGCTCGTCGCGGACGAGCCGCCGCCGCCCTCGCCGCCCTCGCCGGAAGCATGGCTCGACGAGATCGCGGCGCGCCTCCAGGGCCTCCCGGCCCTCCCGGAGCTCGCCCTCCCGCCCGTGCCGGAGGGCTTCGCCGATCGCGTCGCGCACGCGCCGCGCCTCTCGCGCAGGGAGCACCTCGACGCCGTCGAGGCGATCCTCGGCGAGATCCGGGAAGGCGAGACGTACGAGGTGTGCCTCACGAACGAGTTCCGCGTGCGGACCTCGGTGGACCCGTTCGCCCTCTACCGCGTCCTGCGCCGCACGAACCCCGCGCCGTTCTCGGCCTACCTCCGGCTGCCGGACGGCGCGGTGCTGTCGTCCTCGCCGGAGCGGTTCCTGTCGGTGGACCGGGAGCGGCGCGTGCGCAGCGAGCCTATCAAGGGGACGCGGCCGAAGGGCGCCACCGAGGAGGAGACGCTGGCCCTGCGCCGCGATCTCGCGACCAGCGACAAGGACCGCTCCGAGCTCCTCATGATCATCGACCTGGTCCGCAACGACCTCGGTCGGGTCTGCGCCATGGGCTCGATCGAGGTCGAGGAGCTCCTGCGGATCACGGAGCACGCGACCCTGCTCCAGCTCTCCTCGGTGATCACCGGCGCGCTGCGCGAGGGCCGCTGCGCCCTCGACGCGCTCGAGGCGTGCTTCCCGGGCGGCTCGATCACCGGGGCGCCGAAGCACCGGACGATCGCGATCATCGACGCCCTGGAGCGGCGCGCGCGCGGCGTGTACACGGGCTCGATCGGGTACCTCGCGTACGAGGGCCCGATGGACATGAACATCGCCATCCGGACCCTCGTCGCCGACGGCGAGGGGGTCAGCTTCGGCAGCGGCGGCGCGGTGGTCGCGGAGTCGAGCCCGGAGGCCGAGTACGAGGAGGTCCTCGTCAAGAGCTTCCCCCTGCTCCGCGCCGTCTACCTCGCGGAGCGCGTCGCGGACGCTGGCCGAGCGCCCGGGCCGTGCGCGCGCGCGATGGGCGTCGCGCGCTGATGACGTGCCCGACGAACCCGTGCGCGCGGCGAAGAAGCGGGTGCGGCGCGTCTGCCGCGCCGCGTATACTCGCCGCGCAGAAGGAGACGTGGTCGTGAAACGAGAGAGCAACATTACGCGGAGGGGCGTCGCGGTCCGGCGGGAGGTCGAGGACCTCGCCGTCGACGGCGCGATCCAGCCGATCGTCGAGGCGCTCGACAGCCACCTCGGCGTGGTCCTGGCGTCGAGCTACGAGGTTCCGGGCCGGTACACGCGCTGGGACATCGGCTTCGTCGATCCTCCGCTCGTGCTCGTCTCGCGCGGCCGAGACTTCCGGTTCACCGCGCTGAACGAGCGCGGGCGCGTGATCCTGCCGGCCATCGAGGAGGCCCTCCGGGGCTACGAGCCGCTCGAGGCCGTCGAGCGCCGCGCGGACGAGGTGGTCGGCGCGGTCCGGCCGGCGGGCGAGCGGGTGCCGGAGGAGCTGCGGAGCCGGCAGCCGTCCATCTTCTCGGTGCTGCGGCGGATGATCGAGCTCTTCGGGGTCCCGGGCGATCCGCTCTTCGGGCTCTACGGCGCGTTCGCGTACGATCTCGCCTTCCAGTTCGAGCCCATCCGGCTGCGCCTCGAGCGCCCGGCGGACCAGCGGGATCTCGTCCTCTACCTCCCCGACGAGATCGTCGCCGTCGACCACCGCCGCGAGCGGGCGACGCGCACGCGCTACGAGCTCACGTTCGGCGATCGATCGACCGAGGGGCTGCCGCGCGACGGCGCGACGCGGCCCTACGTGGGCGCCCACAGCGCGCCGCCGAACGAGTACGCGCCGGGCGAGTACGCCGCGCTGGTGCGGGTCGCGCGGGAGTCGTTCAAGCGGGGCGATCTCTTCGAGGTGGTCCCGGGCCAGACGTTCTACGAGCCATGCCCCGTCGCGCCCACCGAGCTGTTCCAGCGCCTGCGCGAGCGCAACCCGGCGCCTTACGGCTTCCTGATGAACCTCGGCGAGGCCGAGTACCTGGTCGGCGCCTCGCCGGAGATGTACGTCCGCGTCGAGGGCAACCGCATCGAGACGTGCCCGATCTCGGGCACCATCCCGCGCGGCAGCGACCCGATCGCCGACGCGGCGCAGATCGCGCGCCTGCTCGCGTCCGCGAAGGACGAGTCGGAGCTCACGATGTGCACGGACGTCGATCGCAACGACAAGTCCCGCATCTGCGTGCCGGGGAGCGTGCGCGTGATCGGCCGCCGGCAGATCGAGATGTACTCGCGGCTGATCCACACGGTCGATCACGTCGAGGGGCGGCTGCGCGACGGGTTCGACGGGCTCGACGCGTTCCTGGCGCACACGTGGGCGGTCACGGTCACGGGGGCGCCGAAGGCCTGGGCCATGCAGTTCATCGAGGATCACGAGCGCTCCCCGCGCGCGTGGTACGGGGCCGCGGTCGGGCTCATCGGCTTCGACGGCGGCATGAACACGGGGCTGACGCTGCGCACGATCCGGATCAAGGACGGCGTGGCGCAGGTCCGGGCGGGCGCGACGCTGCTCTACGACTCGGATCCCGACGAGGAGGAGCGCGAGACCCACGTCAAGGCGTCGGCGCTCATCGACGCGATCCGGAGGCCGCGCGGGGTGCCCACGACCGCGCCGGCGGCGATCAACCCGGTGCCGGGGGGCGGCCTCAAGGTGCTGCTCGTCGATCACCAGGACTCGTTCGTGCACACGCTGGCCAACTACCTCCGGCAGACGGGCGCCGAGGTGGTGACGCTGCGCGCCGGCTTCCCGCACACGGAGCTCGACGCCTACGCGCCCGATCTCGTGGTGCTCTCGCCGGGCCCTGGGACGCCGAGCGATTTCGATCTCTCGGGGACGCTCTCGGCGCTGCTCGAGCGGCGGTTGCCGGTGTTCGGCGTCTGCCTGGGCCTGCAGGGGATGGTCGAGCACTTCGGCGGCAAGCTCGGCGTGCTCGACTACCCGATGCACGGCAAGGCCTCGAAGGTGCGCGTGCTGGGCGGGCGCATCTTCGAGGGGCTGCCGCGCGAGTTCCACGCGGGGCGCTACCACTCGCTCTACGCGCTGCGCGACGCGCTCCCCGCGTCCCTGAAGATCACGGCGGAGACCGAGGACGGGGTCGTCATGGCGATCGAGCACGCGGAGCTGCCGATGGCCGCGGTGCAGTTCCACCCCGAGTCGATCCTCTCGCAGGACGACGACGTGGGGCTGCGGCTCGTGCGCAACGCGGTGGCCGAGCTGCGCCGCGGGGCGCGCGGTGAAGCGGTGAAGCGTTAAAGCGGCGCCGGGCCGGGCGCCTCGATCGCCCGGCACCGCGAGAGGGAGTGAGCCGCGCGGCGCACCCCCTCTCGCGGGTCGGCTGAACCGATTCAAACCACAAAATGAAAAAGCGCCGCCGGGGCCTCGGGGGGGGAAAGGCCACGCCAGCGACGCTGGGCTGCCTTAGAGCACCGAGCGTGCCATGGCGTGATTCCGTCGTCGTCGGGCATTTCGCAGGGTTATCCGGGGCGATCGTTTCGCTTCTGCAATTGCAGCGCTGCACGCCTGCAAACACGGGGCGCCGCAAGGACAGCCATGCGGCGCCGGGGAAAGCTCAGGTCAGCAATCGCTGGCTCTCCTTTCGCTGTACAAAGACACCCTTGCTGTAAGCCATGAAGAACCCGAGCCGCAGGGCATTGCGCTCCGTGGGGATACCGGGGCTCGCGCTGATGCACGCCAGGCGACGACCCCGCTCGCGCACCCGCTCGAGGCGGCGGACGATGAGCAGCTGCTGAATGCCGCGCTCGCGGAACCGGGGGAGCACCGAGGCGCCGAAGAGCGCGGCGCCGTCGCCGGCGATCTCCACGCTGCCGCCGCCGGCGGGCTCGCCGTTCACGAGCGCCAGGTACGAGTCGCAGCCGGGCTGCGCGACCACGCGGCGGGTGATCTCGAAGAGCGCCGGCGTGATCGGCTCGTCCTCGGCCCGGAAGCCGCTCGTCGACACCTCGATGAACACGCGGACCTGCGCCTCGTCGCCCGGATCGACGCGCGCGATCTCGAGCCCCGCGGGGCCGCCGTGCGGCACCAGCGCGCGGAGATCCTCGTCCGGCGCGATCTCGCGCGCGAGCACGTTCTCGAACTCGCGCAGCACGAACCCGCGCTCGGCGAGGCCGCGTACCAGCGACTCGTGCGCGAAGGGACAGACCTGGATCTGCGGCTCCATGTCCCGCGCCGCGTAGAACGCCACGAGGCGATCGAGGTCCTCGTTGGAGACGGGCCCATCGAGCCCGAGCCCCGCGGCGAAGTTGCCCCAGGAGCCGTCTCCATCGAAGGCCATCCACCCGCCCGCGATGGGCTCGGCGCAGGCGACCACGGAGGAGGTGCCGAGCGCCAGCCGGCGCTCCTCGATCCGCGCGATCTCGACGTACGAAAGCTTCGGCATGGGCGTGTACCTCATCGGAATCGGAGAAGACGGAGATGAGAAGAGCTCGCGAGACACGGCGCCCACCATCCTAGTACCTCGCCGCCCAGGCGGCCCGCCCCCTCCGGCGCGCCGCCGCCCGGCGATCTCCGCTCGCGCCTCCGCGGGCGTTGCGATTATGCTGCGCCGCCATGAGTAGGATCTTCCGTTCACTTCCCCCGGCCGGCACCCACCTCGGGATCGCGTTCTCGGGCGGGCTCGACACGCGGTGCGCGGTGGCGTGGCTCTCGCGCAACGGGCTCAAGGTGCACGCGTACACCGCCGATCTGGCGCAGCCGGACGAGGACTCCCCCGGCGACATCCCGCCGATCGCCCTGCAGCACGGCGCCGTCTCCGCCAAGCTGGTGGACTGTCGCGACGCGCTCGTCCGCGAGGGCATCCTGGCCATCCAGTGCGGCGCCTTCCACCTCTCGACGGGCGGCAAGAAATACTTCAACACCACGCCGCTCGGCCGCGCGGTGACCACGACCGCGATCGTGCGCGCCATGCGCGACGACGACGTCCACGTCTTCGGCGACGGCAGCACGCACAAGGGCAACGACATCCAGCGGTTCTATCGCTACGGCATCTTCGTCGACCCCTCGCTCAAGATCTACAAGCCCTGGCTCGACCCGAAGTTCGTGGGAGAGCTCGGCGGGCGCAAGGAGATGAGCGAGTACCTCGAGCGCCACAGCCTGCCCTACCGCATGGGGACGGAGAAGGCGTACAGCACCGACGCAAACGTGCTCGGCGCGACGCACGAGGCGAAGGATCTCGAGCACCTGAACACCGGGATCAAGATCGTCCAGCCCATCATGGGCGTCGCCTCCTTCCGGCCGGAGGTCGCCATCGAGGCCGAGACGGTCACCCTCGGGTTCGAGCGCGGCGTCCCGACGACGATCGACGGCAAGCGCTACGGCTCGCTGTTCGAGCTGTTCGTCGAGTGCAACCGCATCGGCGGGCGCCACGGGCTCGGCATGAGCGATCAGATCGAGAACCGGGTGATCGACGCGAAGAGCCGCGGCATCTACGAGGCGCCGGGCATGGCCCTGCTCCACGCCGTCTACGAGCGGCTCCTGTCCGCCATCCACAACGAGAACACCCTCGACGTGTACTTCACCCAGGGCCGCCGCCTCGGGCGCCTGCTCTACGAGGGCAAGTGGTACGACCCCGAGGCCATGATGCTGAAGGACGCGCTCTCGCGCTGGATCGCGCCCGGCGTCACCGGCGAGGTGACGCTCGAGCTGCGCCGCGGCGACGACTACAGCATCCTGAACACGCGCGCCGACTACATGGCCTATGCGCCGCACAAGCTCTCGATGGAGAAGGTCGAAGAGGCCTACTTCACCCCGGAGGACCGCATCGGCGCGCTCGAGCTCCAGAACCTGTCGGTGACGGACAACCGTCAGCTCCTGATCCACCTCATCGAGAGCACCCAGGCCCTCGGCCCGGGCGGCGCCCCCGCCATCGGCGAGCTGCTCGGCGGCGACAAGCCGAAGGAGTGATCGGGCGAGGCGGCGCGCCGCCTCTCTCTTCGCCGGGCGCGCGCGTGTTCACCAGCGCGCGCGCCGCCTCTCCACCGGAGCTGCCCGGCTGCTCACCCGTAGCTGCTCACCTGAAGCTGTTCACCTGAAGCTGTTCACCGGAACCGGAACAAGCGTCCGGGCGATCCCCTCCCGTGCCACGCGGGGTTGCGCTCGGCCCGCACCTGGGTCACCAAGTACGGGCGAACACCGGCCCGCCACGAGCGGTGCCGGCCCAGGGAGGTGGTCATGAAGACGCTCATCATCCAGGCGCTCGCCGCGGGCATCGCGGTCCTCATCGGCGCGAAGCTCATGCCGGGCGTGCGGATTCGCAGGACCCAGACGGCGCTCGTCGTCGCCGCCGTGTTCACGCTGCTGAACCTCCTCCTCGGATGGCTCGTGAAGTTCCTGGTCGCCGTGGCGCTCCTGCCCGCCGCCATCCTCACGCTCGGCCTGGCCTACCTCTTCTTCGGCCTCGTCGTGAACTCCGTGCTGCTCTGGGCGACGGACAAGCTCATCGACGACTTCGAGATCCGGGGCTTCGGCTCGCTCTTCGGCACGGCCGCCCTGGTCTCCTTCGCCGGGTGGCTCCTGCCGCGCATCCTCTGATCGGCCCCGACCTCCCGGCCGACACGGACCGCAAGGACAGCGGGCGGAGCCGCGGCGCCCGCCGGCCGCGGCGCTCCTCGCCGAGGGCCTACCAGCGGTGGTGAACCGCCGCCCGCAGCCGGCGATCGTAGATCTCGCGGATCTTCGCCATCGTCTCCGGCGGCAGGGCCGGCAGGTCCGCCGCGCTCGCGTTCTGGTCGACCTGATCGGGCCGCTTCGCCCCGGGGATCACGCACGTCACCGCGTCCTGCATGAGGATCCAGCGCATCGTCCACGCGGCCATGCTCACGCCGGCGGGCACGAGCGGGCGGAGCTCCTCGACCACCTCGAGGCCGAGGTTGAAGTCGACCCCGGAGAACGTCTCGCCCTTGTCGAACGCGGCGCCCTCGCGGTTGAAGTTGCGGTGATCGTCGGCCGCGAACGTCGTCGCGGCGCTCATCTTGCCGGTGAGCAGCCCCGAGGACAGCGGCAGCCGCGCGAGGATCCCGACCTGACGGCGCTTCGCCTCGGGGAAGAAGAGATCGGCCGGGCGCTGCCGGAGCACGTTGTAGATGATCTGCACCGACTGGACGCCGGGATACTCGATCGCCTTGAGCGCCTCTTCCACCCGCTCGACGCTGACCCCGTAGAAGCGGACCTTGCCCGCCTTCACCAGCCGATCGAGGGTGTCGAACACCTCGGGCCGATAGTAGACGTCCGTCGGCGGGCAGTGCAGCTGGACGAGGTCGAGCGCGTCCGTCTCGAGGTTCTTCAGGCTGCGCTCGATGAACGCCGTGAGGTTCCCCTCGCTGTAGCTGTCCGCCGTGTGCGGGCTCAGCCGCCGGCCCGCCTTCGTCGCGATGACGATCTCCTCGCGCCGCTCCTGCCGCAGGCGCGCGAGCAGCCGCTCGCTCCGGCCGTCGCCGTACACGTCCGCGGTGTCGAAGAAGTTCACGCCGCGATCGACGGCCCGGTGCAGCGCCGCGATCGACTCCTTGTCATCGACGTCGCCCCAGGTGCCCCCGATCGCCCAGGCGCCGAAGCTCACCGAGGAGACGCGGAGACCCGTTCTGCCAAGAGGTCGATATTCCATGGCGGCGCATACAACCAGATTTTTCCGCCCCCGGCGAGCGCGCCTTTCCGCCGGCCCGCGCGCGCTCAGGCGGGCTCGAACCCGCGGCGGCGGTGCGCGCGCTTGCTCCGCTCGACGAGCGCGACGAGCTCCTCGCGCGTGACGCCGAGCCGCGCCGCGGTCCGGTGCGCGAGCGACGTCCGGGCGACCCCGTCCACGAACTGGTACGTCGGCCACTGCTGCGCGTCGAGCTCGACCTGCAGGAACACGAGCCGATCGACGGGCCGCTCCCGCTCGAGCCGCGCCGCGAGCTCGAGGAAGTGCGTCGTGATGAAGGCCTGGGGCCGGAGCTCCGCGAGCAGCGAGATCACGAGCTGGAAGATCTCCTCGCCCTCCGACGGGTTCGTGCCGGAGCAGAGCTCGTCGAGCACCACCATGTCGCCGACCTGCATCGCCTCGAAGAGCGACCGGATGCGCAGGAGCTCCATCCCGAGGCGGCCCTCGCTCTGGTCGGCCTGCGCCTGCTCGATCAGCGACACGAAGAGCCCGTGGCACGACGACAGGCGGGCCTCCGCGGCCGGCACGAAGAAGCCCGCCTGCCCGAGCATCTGGGCGAGCGAGAGCGCCTCGAGCAGCCGCGTCTTTCCCCCCGAGTTCGGCCCGGTCACGATGACGGTGGCGTCGTGGCGCTCGGTCGCGATGTCGCACGCGACGATGCTCGCCGAGGTCGCGAGCAGGAGCGGGTTGAAGAGCCCCTTGAGCGCGCGCCCGGCGGCCTCGTCGCGCGCGGCGCCGGGCCAGGCGAGCTCGGGCAGGCAGACGGCGAGCCCGGCCGCGCGGGCGCGCTCGCGCAGCGCGAGGCCGGCGAGGTAGAACTCGAGATCTCCGAGCAGCTGCACGAGCGCGACGAGATCGTCCTCGATGCCCTCGAACACGCCGTTGACGTAGCGGGTGAGCAGCTCTTCGTCGCTGAACCGGTATCCCCGCCACAGCATCACGAGCTTCGTGACCACGCGCCCGATCGGCGACTGGTAGAAGCGGTTCTCGCTGTTCTCGCGGATCGACAGGGCGCGGAGATCGCGGACGTGGCCGTCGGAGCCGACGCGGATCCGGACCTCGAGCGTCGCGAGCTCCTCGTCGTACGCGAGCAGGTCGGCGAGGCGGCGGTACGCCTCGGTCTCGCGCACCGCCGCGCCGAACGCGGGGAGCCGCGCGAGGCCGGAGCGGGCGCCCGCGAACCCGTCGGCGAGCGCGTCGAACGCCTCCTTCGCGGCGACGAGGATGTCCAGCCGGCGGCGGCTGCCCTCCCGGCGGGAGATGGAGATCGCCTCCAGCTGGCCCACCCAGCGGCGCAGCGCCGCGTAGGCGCGCGCGAGGTCGCGGCGCAGCGCCTCCGAGCCGGTGAGCTCCCGGAAGATCTCGCGCCGGAGCTCGACCGTGTCGCGGTCGCTCGGCGGCTGGGAGAGGGCGCGGCCGAGCAGCGCCGGGCTCGGGATGCGCGTGCGCCCCTCGCTCGTGAAGTGCAGGCAGCCCACGATGAGCTCCTGGAGGAAGACGTGCTGCGCGAAGCGGGCCGGGTCCCAGGTCGACGCGGGCAGCGACGCCGACTCGACGTGCCGGTCGAGCGCCCCCGCGGGCGCGCCGCCCGCGAAGGCGAACGTCATCGACTCCTTGACGGCCCGCGCGTCGACCCGGAGCGCCGGCCGGTGGCAGAGGAGGTCGGGCGCGGCGCGCTGACCGGGCGAGGCGTCTTGCAGGACGGGTTCCGGCGGCGCCGCGCTCACGATCTCGAGCCTACGATGGGTCGGGCCGGAGCGCTCGTCCGGCGTCCGGCGCCGCCGCTCTGCGGTGGTGAGGGAAGGTCTCGGCATGGCGGTCCCGACACGCGCGCCGCGCGGTTGTTCCCGGGCGGCCGGGATCGACCGCGTTCATGGCACGGCGCCTGCCTGGGTGTGCGGCCGGAGAGGCACCATGAGCTATCGCTGCACGATGAGCAGAATACGCTGGTTCTCCGGCTCAACCGTCCTTGCGATCGCCCTCGTCGGCACCGCTTGCAGGAGCGAGAGCGAGAGAGCGGAGGGAGCGGTCCGCGAGCCGGGGGACCGGACCACGAGCAACAAGATCGCGCCGCCCGAAGGCCAGAACCAGAAGCCCGGCCAGGAGCCGCGCGGGCAGGCCGAGCGTGTGGGCGACAAGGCCGAGCAGCTCGCGCGGGAGGGCCAGGAGCTCGGCCGAGAGGCGCGCGAGCAGGCCGAGCGCGTGGGCGAGAAGGCCGAGCAGCTGGCCGAGCGAGGGCGTGAGGTAGGCCGCGAGGCCAACGAGCAGATGAACCGGGTCGGCGAGCAGACCGGCGCGCTCAAGGACGATCGGGGCTCGGGCGCGCGCGAGCAGGCGGCGCCCACGCCGGCTGCCAGGGACCAGGGCGCGGCGCAGGGGCAGACGCAAGGCCGCGAGGCGCAGGGCCACATGCAAGGCCGCGAGGCGCAGGGGCAGACGCAAGGCCGAGCGGCGCAGGGGCAGACGCAAGGCCGCGAGGCGCAGGGGCAGACGCAAGGCCGCGAGGCGCAGGGCCACACGCAAGGCCGCGAGGCGCAGGGGCAGACCGGCGGTGCCAGAGACAAGGATCAGGCTGGAGGCGCCGCCGCGAGCACGCGCGATGCGTGGACGCAGGAGGCGAAGGACAACGATTACCAGGTCAGCTTCAACCGCGACGGCTCGGTCGTCGCCACCAAGGAGGCGAAGGGCTCTGGCGAGCGGCTGGCCGACGAGGCGCTCCGCAACGCGGTGGGCGGCAAGCTCGCGGACAGCGACCACGAAACGGTGAAGAAGCTGAGCGTAACGGTGCACAACGGGGTGGTCACGCTGCAAGGCAACGTCGCCAGCGTGAAGGAGGCCACCGAGGCGGTGAAGGAGGCCATGGAAGCCAAGGGCGTCACCAAGGTGATCTCCCAGATCCGCTACGGATCATCGCCGTGACCACGCCTCTCCAGCTGCCGTGAGCGCCGGGCGCGCTGAGAGGAGAAGAATCTGAACCACCGAGGCGCAGAGGGCACAGAGGAGGGAGAAATCGCCTTTCTCTCTCCTTCCTCTGTGCCCTCTGCGCCTCGGTGGTTCCTGTTCTCTTCTCTCTTCTCCTTGGCTCGGCGGTGCCCTACCCGCCTTCGCCCCCAGGGGTGCTCTCGACCGTGGAGGACCGCCTGGGCCGTTCAGTTCGTGGGCCGCAGCTTGACGGAGCGCTCGACCGACTCGTCCGGGGTGAGCGTCAGCATGATCGTCTCATCGAAGCTGCCGGACCGGGACACGACCACGACCTGCGTGCCCACGGGCAGCTCGGTCTTGAGCGGCGTCTTGCCGAGCGTCGTCCCCTTCCAGCTCACCGTGGCGTCGGGCGGGTCGCTCGCGATCACCACGCTCACCTTGGGGGCCTCCTGCGGCTTCTTCTCGACGGCGTCCACGGCCTCCGCGCCGCGCGCAGCGGCGGCGGCGGCCACCGGAGGCTCGACCGCGGGCGCCTGCTTGCTCGCGACGAGCAGCGCGCCCCCGGCCACCGCGGCCAGCACGGCGAGCCCGGAGGCTCCGAGCAGGTAGCCGCGCCTCGAGGGCGTCGAGGGCACCGACGTGGTCGCGCGCAGGCTGACCGAGTCGCTCACCGGGGTCCTGGGCCGCTCGATGCCCGAGCCCCGCTCGATGCCCGAGCCCCGCTCGACGCCCGAGCCCCGCTCGATGCCCGAGCCCCGCTCGACGCCCGAGTTGCTGGGCTCGCCGACGTAGGGGAGCCTGCTGCCCGAGCGAGAGCTCGTGGGACCCGCCGAGAGGCCGATTCCGCTCAGCGTCACCTGGCCCGAGCCCTCGCTCATCATCATCGAGCTCGTCACCCGCTCGATCTGCGCCTTGACCTGCTGGCGGATGCTGGCCCTGCTCTCCGCGAAGATGCCCCGCATGCAGGCGCCGAGGAACTCCCCGCGCACGTCCTCGCCCGACCACTGCAGGTAGCTCTCGAGCACGTCGCACATCTCCTGCGCCGTCGCGAAGCGCTTCGACGGATCGCGCTCCAGGGCCTTCGCGGCGATCTGGTCGAGCGCGATCGGGATCCCCGGCACGACGGTCGAGAGGCGCGGAATCTTCCCCAAGAGGAGCTGATGCATCACGGTGATCTGGTCGCCCTCGAACAGCCGCCGCCCGGCGAGGAGCTCCCAGAACACGACGCCCACCGCGAAGATGTCCGCCCGGCGATCCACCGTCTTGCCCGCCGTGACCTGCTCGGGCGCCATATAGGTGAGCTTGCCCTTGAAGGTCCCGCTCTCCGTGTTGGAGGAGTTGACGGCGGCCTTGGCCACGCCGAAATCGACGAGCTTCACCGCGCCGTCGTACGTGATGAAGATGTTGTGCGGGGAGACGTCGCGATGCACGATCCCGAGCGGCTTGCCATCGAAATCGCAGAGCTCGTGCGCGTAATGAAGGCCGCGCAGCACCTCGGCGACGATCCGGATCCACGTGCCGCGCACCAGCCCGCCGGTGCCGGACGCCCGATCCATGGCCGCCTTCATGACCCGCTTCAGCGGCTGGCCCTCCAGGTACTCCATGACGATGAAGTACCCTTCCTGGTCGCTGCCGACCTCGTAGGTCTGGACGACGTTCGGGTGGTTCATGCGCGCCGAGAGCTTGGCCTCGTCCATGAACATGAGGACCTGACGATCCTCCTCGTCCGCGAAGCTGCGGAGGCGCTTGACGACGACCAGCTTGTTCACGGAGGCCGGCCCGTGAGCCATGGCGAGGAAGACGTCCGCCATCCCCCCGCGGCCGAGCTTCGCAATCGGACGATATCGGCCGAGCCCAAGCTGGGTCGGCGTGTCTCTGAGGATCGACGCTCCGTGTTCTCCGATCACACCCACCTCAGTATGCAAAATTCATTAATTGTGCGTCCGAGTCAATACGAAGAGTTTGCGTCATCGTCATCGGGGCCAACGGGCGCTCAAGCGCCCAGTAGCGCCCGGTGAAGTGAAAAACCTGGAACCGTGTGGTCGAGAGAGATGCAAAACGACATCCGAACACACGTACTCACGCGCGCGAGGCCCTCGGGCAGCGCGTGTCGCGCGCGTCGCGCGTGTCACGCACCTGTGCTGCTCGAGGGCCGCGCATTCCGCGCGGCCGCCGCGTTTTCCCCGTTGATCGCTGCTCGTGGGCCGCTTTCGTGCGACCCCTTCGCGCTTCTTTCGACGGACGCTCGCCGGAGGGGAGCCGGTGCAGCCGAGCCGTGATGTGGCTCCCCTGCCGGCGACGGCGCCAGGTGGACCGCACTGCCGACGCGGGGCGCGCCGCAGGCGGTGATTCAAACGTAACAAAGACAACGCCGCGTGCAACGCGCCACGGCGCGCTCGGTCGAAAATTTGACAGAGCTCCTTGCCGAGCGCGACAGCGCGCTGGCCGCGCTGCGGCGCTATCGCCGGGCGGCGATGACGCCGGCGAGCTCGAAGTCGAGCGGGATGCCGTCGGGCTCCCGGTAGGCCTCCAGCCGGGCCGCGAACTCGTCGCAGAGCGGCTGGAGCACCTCCGGAGGGAACTCCCGCAGCGCGGCGTGGGTCACGAACCCGCTCTCCTGCAGCCAGCTCGCCACCTGCGCCCCGGCGCCGAACCACAGCCGGAACCGGTGGGTCCACACCTCGACGGTGCGGAGCCCGCCGCGCTGGAGCGCCTCGCTGACCTGCCCGGGGCTGTCCGGGACCGGCAGCTCCACCCGTCCCAGGTTGAGCTCGTCGACCATCCGGCAATAGACCGCGTAGGCCTGCGGCGTGCTGCTCGAGAGGTTCGTCAGGACCCCCGCGCGACCGCCGGGCCGGACCATGCGCCCGAGGCACGGCAGCGCCGACCGCCAGTCCAGGTAGGCGAGGCAGAAGCGCAGCGTGACGACATCGAAGCTCGACGCCTCCGCGCGGCGGATGAAGAGCTCGGCCTCGGCGCGCCTCGTCGAGAGCGCGAGCCCAGCGGCCCGGGCGCGGGCCCGGGCGGCCCGGAGCATCTCCTCGGAGCAGTCGACGCCCACGACCTCGCCGGGCGCGACCCGCCGGAGCATCTCCACGGTCTCGATCCCCGTGCCGCACCCGAGGTCGGCGCACCGCGCGCCGGGGACGAGCCCGAGCCCCGCCGTGAGCCGATCCTGAGGCTCCCTCATGTGGCGCCCCCATCGGTCGTCGTACCGCTCCGCGATCCGGTCGTACACGGACCGCACCAGCTGATTCGCGCTGTGCACCCCCGCCGCGCTCCTTCCCTGCTCAGGCGGCCGAGGCGCGCGGGATCCAGAGGATCCGGCGGGATCTGACGGTTCAGACCGGCGCACCCCTCCGCCGGCCCGGAGGCGAAGCGAGAACGGTGCCAGGCCCAGCAGGGCGCCGGGCCGGCGATTTATGTACAGCCGCTCAGCTCAGAGCTTCCAGAGCGCGCAGCCCCAGTGGACGCCGGTCCCGAGCGCGAGCACCATGGCGAGCTGGCCCTTCTTCACCCTGCCGGCGCGCATCTCCTCGTCGATGAGGATGGGCACGGTGGCCCCGCTCGTGTTGCCGAATCGGTCGATGTTGCTCGGGAGCTTCTCGACCGGCACGCCGAGGTCCTTGCGGATGTGCTCGTTGATGCGGCCGTTCGCCTGGTGCGCCAGGAACACGTCGATCTGCTCGAGCGTGACCCCCTGCGAGGCGCACAGCTCCCGCGCGGTCGCCGGGAGCTTGGTCACCGCGAACTTGAAGAGCTCGCGGCCGTCCATGCGGGGGATGTGGGCGTCGTCCTCGAACGAGCTCTGCTTCCAGTACGGCCGCGAGCGGAAGCCGCCCCCGGGCACGTAGAGGAGCTCGGCGAAGCGCCCGTCAGAACAGATCTTGTTGCCGCGCAGGCCCGCGTCGCGGTCGGTCGCGCGAAGGACGAGCGCGCCCGACCCGTCCCCGAACAGGACCGCGAGGTTCCGGTGGCGATCGGCGCGCGCCCGCGCCTCCGGCGTGGCGGACCGGCCGTTCTTCGGGTCGAGCGCTCCCCAGTCCTCCCAGGGCATGAAGCCGGCGTGCGCCTCGGCGCCCACGAACAGGATGGTCTTGGCGGCCCCGGTCTGGATGAGCCCATCGATCGTCTGGAGGCCGAACAGCATCGCGGCGCACTGCTGCCGGATATCGAGCGCAGGGACGCCCGGGATGCCCAGCTTCGCGCCGAGCAGCGCCCCGGAGCCGGGAAAGATGTAGTCCGGCGTCATCGTGGCAAAGAGGATGTAATCGATTTCCGACGGTGAAATCCGCGCGGACTCGATAGCGCGCTTCGCCGCCTCGCACGCCAGATCGCTCACGCCGACTCCGTCCGGCGCGTAATGTCGCTGGTGGATGCCGGAGCGCTGGTAAACCCACTCGTCGGAGGTCGTGATCACCCGCGCGAGGTCGTCGTTGGTGACAGGTTCGCCGGGCACGTAGTGCCCGGTCCCGATGATCTCAAATCCCATCTTTGCCACAGAGCTGCCTTACTCGAACCGCACGCCCGCGGCGACCGGGAACCGCACGAGGCCGCGCCCGAAAACCGAGCGGCGCGACGCGGCGAGCCGCACGCCCCCGCCGCCGCATTCAGACCGCCGCCGGAGCGGTGCGCCCAGCTTGACGGCCGCCGGCGCTCCGGATAGCCTGCCGCCTTCCCGGGGGCGCCGGGTCGCCGCCGAGCCGGGCCGGCCGGCGGCGGTTGCCGGACGGCGCCGGTCGCCGGCCTCCGGTCAACAGCCGTCGAGCGCCGCGCCTCAACGCCGGCGCGCGGCCCAGCTGCATATCGGGCAGCCGGCCGTGTCGTGGCGCAGCGCCGGGCAGTGCTCGCGGCCGAAGTAGATGAGCTGCAGGTGGAGCTTGTTCCACCGCTCGGGCGGGAACGTGCGCTTCAGGTCGCGCTCCGTCTCGACGACGTTCTTCCCGGACGACAGCCCCCAGCGCGACGCGAGCCGGTGAATGTGGGTATCGACCGGGAAGGCGGGGTGGCCGAAGGCCTGCGCCATGACCACCGAGGCGGTCTTGTGACCGACCCCCGGTAGGGCCTCCAGGGCCTCGAACGAGGCGGGGACGACGCCGCCGTGCTCGACCGCGATCCGCTCGCTCAGCGCCTTCAGGTGCCTCGCCTTCGTGGGCGCGAACCCGATCCTCCGGATGAGCTCGGCGATCTCCTCGGTCGGCACGGCCGCCATCTCGGCGGGCGTCCGGGCGCGCGCGAGGAGCGCCGGCATCACCGCGTTGACCATCTTGTCCGTGGTCTGCGCGCTGAGCATCACCGCGACGAGCAGCGAATACGGGCCCTCGTGGATCAGCGGAATGGCCGGCTGCGGGTACAATCGATCGAGGATCTCGGCGATCCTCGCGGCTTTCTCGGCGCGCTTCACGGGCGGTGTCAGGGCAGCTCGTAGAACGAGAGGAGATCGCCGAACTGCTCGTCGGAGAGGACCTCGAGGGAGAAGGGCGGCATCTGCCCGCCGTAGCCGATGAAGCCGCCATGGCGGACCTTCTCGACGAAGACCAGCCGCCGCTCGCGCTCGGTGTACTCGCCGAGCGGGTGCTCATCGAGCGTCTGATCGGGCAGCGCCGGCGCCCGCTCGACGAGCCGCCCTTCCCCGGAACGAGCGCGCCCGTGGCACGAGGCGCAGGCGCGATCGTGGATGAGCGCGCCCTTCCCCGGATCGCCGGGCGGCGGCTCCCTCAGCCCGTAGACCGGCGTGAACGGGACGGCCTCGGCCGCGTCGCCGTCGCTGGGCAGCGATTCCAGGTAGGCGTACATGGCCTGGGCAGCGGGGTCGTCCGCGGCCCAGGGCAGGTCCTTGGTCATGAAGTAATAGAGGCAATGGTTGATCGCGCCGAGGAGATCGACCTCCTGACCACCCCAGTAATGCGGGCGATCCACGGCGCCGGCGAGCGGGGCGCCGGGGAGCATGGCGTCCCCCGCCTCCCCGGCGATCGCTTCATGGCACGTCGAGCATGAATAACGATTGAAGCGCGTCTCCGCGATCGAGGGATCCCGGAAGAGCGCCGCGCCGTGGTCCACGGCCGTCGCGTCGACGATCTTCGTCTCCGGATCGCCCGTGCAGCCAGAGGCGAGCGCCGCGCAGGCGAGCGCGGCGAGAGCGAGGGAGCGCGGCCTCACGGCGCCTCCGCGGCGACGCGCGCGAACGCGTCGGGAAAGAGGCCCACCTCGGCTTCGCTGCGCGTCTCCAGCGTCTCGGGATCGAGCCGGAGCACCTTGCCGGGGGTCTCGGTCTGATCGCCCTCGCAGACGAGGAAGAGCCCGTCTCCCCCGTCGTAATCCACGACGTGCGGCTTCTCGCAGTCCCCGGAGAGATCGCGGTAGGCGACCTCGGCGTTGCCGTCGGCCAGATCGATGAGCGCGATCGCGTCGGGCGCCTGCGTCGGCACGTAGAGGCGGCTCCCGTCGGGGGTCCACGCGACGAAGTACGGCGCGCCCTGCAGCGTCAAGATGGACTGGGGCTCCCAGAACGACTCCGACGCGACGTCGAAGAAGCGCACATCCCGGCTGCGGGTGTTGCTCACCGCGATGGTCTTCTGATCCGGGGACATGACCGCGGCATACGGGCCGTAGGACGGGACCCACACGGCCGGGCTCGGCCCCACGGGCACGCGCTTCACCTCGGCGCCAGGGTCGGTCAGGTCGACGACCGCGAGGGCGTCCTCGCCCTCGCAGGCGACGTAGGCGCGGGCGCCGTCCGGACGCGAGAGGGCGATCCCGTGCGCGGCAATGCAGGTCGGGATGAGCACCGGCTGGGCCGAGCCCGAGCGCGAGATCTCGTCGGGATCGATCACGGCCAGGGACGAGCGCGCCGCCTCGATGTCCTGGGGGTTGTCGATCGCGCGCTTGAGATCGTAATGAGAGGCGACCACGCGGCCGCCATCCTCGGAGATCACGATGTCGCCCGGGTTCGGCTCGATGCGCACCTGCCCGAGGACGCGCATGTCGTCGAGCGCGAGCTTCTGGACATAGCCGGCCATCGCGCTCGATCCGTGGCTCGCGTGGGGGCCGATCGTGCCGGCGAGGACAGGGTACGACAGCGCGACATAGACCGCGTTTCCCGGAGCGTCCACGGCGACATGGTGAGGCCCGTCGACCGTCACCGGATCGCGGCCCACCGGGTAAACGCCGAACCGCTCCCCCGTCGCGAGCGAGATCAGCGAGAGCGTGTCGGAGCGGCTATCGCTCACCACGCCCATGCCCCCCTCCGGAATCGTGATCTTCGGGCGCCGATCCGGATAGGCGTCCCCCTCGTAAGCACCGTAATGCGTCTCGATGATGGGATCGGGCTCACCGCAGCCCGCCAGCGCCACCGCCGCGAGCGCGAAGCCCACAAATCGCGAAAGGACCATGTGATGACCTCGAGAGGAGCGCCCGGCGCCCGGACGCGCCGCATCCTAGCAGCCGCCGGCGCGCTGGCCGCGGCTCCGCCCTACCATGGTTCAGCCCGCCCGTGCGCATCAACGTGACGCCGCGCGGCGCCCGCCGTGTCACGTGGGTTGGTTAACCCGCATTCCGGAAAGTCTCTTTTCATTACCTGATGGCGACCGACATCACGAGCGCTACCGCTCGAATGAACATTTCTTGATCAGGCGCTGCTGTCTTGTCATGTAAGGAAGCGATGAGCCAGACACGAGCAGGGAGCACGGTAACGGCGGAGCTCGTCCGATCGCTCGACGCGCGCGCGCGCCGCGGTGGCCCAGCGGCGGTCCTGTCCCTCGCGCTCGTGGCGGCCTGCGCGGCGGAGGAGCCCGTCGCGTCCACGCCCGCGCCGATGCCGCTGCCGGCGCTCGCCGACGCGCCGCCGCTGACGACCGAGCGCACCCTCGTGCCGCGCGCCGCGGTCGCCGATCCGCCGGACAGGAACCCCGCGGTGCCGGCGGAGATCGAGCAGATGCTCGCGGAGGGCTACGGCGAGCTCGAGATCGGGCCGGGGCTGCCGCTCGCGCCGGCGACGCTCGACGGCGCGCCCCCGCCGCCGCGCGGCCCGCAGCCGAGGCTGCTCACGCGGTTCGTGCACCTCGCCGACACCCAGCTCGCCGACGACGAGTCGCCCGCGCGGCTCGCGATCTTCGACTCGCCCGCGATCGGCTCGGCCTTCCGCCCGCAGGAAGGGCACGAGTGCCGGATCCTGAACGCCGCCGTCCGCACGATCAACGCGTTCCACCGGAGCACGCCGCTCGACTTCGTGCTGCTCGGCGGCGACAACGCCGACAGCGCGCAGACCAACGAGATCGCGTGGTTCACGGCCATCCTCGACGGCGCCGAGCGCGTCGAGTGCGACTCGGGCGACGACGACGATCCCGTCCAGGGGCCGGACAACGATCCCAAGGATCCGTTCGTCGCCGAGGGGCTGCTCGTGCCGTGGCGCTGGGTGACCGGCAACCACGACGTCCTGCACCAGGGGAACTTCCCGGTGGACACCCGCGCCGCGATCGCGACGGGGAACATCGCGGACGGCGGGACGCGCAACTGGGCGCTCCCCGGCGGTCCGGTGGTCACCGGCGAGGTCGTCCCCGATCCGCGGAGGGCGCTCCTGAGCCGCCCCGCGCTGCTCGATCAGCTGGCGGCGGCGGGCGACGGGCACGGGATCGGGCCCGACGCGCAGGCGTACGGGAAGGCGTTCTACGAGTTCGACGTGAAGGACACGCCCGTGCGCGTCGTCGTGCTCGACACCGCCGCCGAGACCGGCGGCCCGGGCGGCGTGATCCTCCAGGACGACGTCGACCGGTTCATCCGCCCGGCCCTCGACCGCGCGCGGCGCGATCGCAGGTGGGTCGTCCTCGCGTCCCACCACGCGTCGCGCCTGCTCGGGGACGGCTCCTTCGCCGCGACGGGCACCCCCGCCGTGCCCGGCGCGCTCACCGCCGAGGCGTGGCAGTCGCTCGTCGGCGGCTACGACAACGTGCTCCTCCACCTCGCGGGCCACACGCACGTGCACCGGGTGACGCCGGTGACGCCGAGCGGCGGGCACGCCTACTGGGAGCTCGAGACCTCCGCGCTCGCCGACTACCCCCACCAGGTCCGCATCATCGAGATCTGGGACGAGGACAACGGCTCCGTCGCCATCCGCGGGGTCGCCCTCGACTACGCCGTCGACGCCGACCCGGTCGCCGCCGAGGGGCGCCGCCGCGCCGTCGTGGACGTCACCTCCGGCTTCGGCAGCGACGGCAGCGGCGAGCCGTCGTGGCGCAACGTCGAGCTCTCGATCGCGCGGCCGGACTGACGGCGCCGCGCGGGCGGCCTCGGCCGCCGCTCATCCGTCGCGGAGCGGCACCGTCTCCCGGAGCTCGATCGACAGCGGCGGCGCGCCGCCCGTGCGGATGGCGGCGGCCATCGTGTGCCGCGCCGAGGGCTGGTAGAGCGCGAACTGCCAGGCCGAGCGATCGTCGCCGAGCCGCGGATCGAACGAGATGCCGATCGCCGGCCCGTCGTCGAGGTGGAACGAGAACTGGTCGAGGGGGATCGCGAGCCCCATCCCGCGCGCCTTGATGTACGACTCCTTGAGCGTCCAGTACTCGAAGAAGCGCGCGCGCTGCCTCTCCGGCGGCAGCGCGCGCAGCGCGCGCACCTCGGCGGGCGAGAAGAAGCGGTCGGCGATGTCCACCGCGCTGCTCGAGCGCTCGGTGTCCTCGACGTCGACCCCCACGTCGCGATCCAGCGCGACCAGGCAGGCGATGAGCCCCCGCGTGTTCGACAGGTTGAACCGCAGCGGCGGCACCCCCGGCGGCCCCGCGATCTGCGGCCGGCCAAATTCGTTCCGGACGAACGTCCACGCCTCGGGCGCGACGTCCGCGTACTTCGAGAGGGTCGTGCGCACGAGCGCGCGCGTGAGCAGGTACTCGTGCCGGTTCTCGGCGAACAGGAAGCGCGCCTGCTGCGCCGCCTCGTCCGGCGCCATCAGCCGGTGGTACGCCGCGAGTAGCGCCTCGTCGCGGACCGGCTCGCAGAAGACGTACCAGAGGTGCGCGGCGCCGGGGTCGATCTCGAGCATCTACGTCGTCCCCGACAGCGGCGCCGCGGCCGCGGGCCCCGGCAGGATCTCCCGAAGGCAGCTGTCGGCGGTGAGGCCGATGGGCCGCTGGCGCGGGTAGCCGAACGAAACCTCCTCGAAACGAACACCATCGATCCAGTCGGTGCGGGGGATGTGGAGGTGGCCTGAGACGACCACCCGCGCGCGGAAGCGCGTGTGCCAGTCGTGCGTGCGCCGCGTCCCGCACCAGATCGAGAAGCGCGGGATGTGCCGCAGGCGCACGAGCTCTTCCCGCAGCGGGAAGTGGTTGATGAGCACCGTGGGGTGCGCCTCGATCGCGGCGAGTCGGGCCTCGGTCTCGGCGAGGCGGGCGCGGCACCACTCAGGCCGGCTCGCGTACGGGGCCGGGTCGAGCAGCTCCTCGTCGCTGCAGAGGACGCCGCTCTCCATCGCCCACGCCACCGCGTCGAGCTCGGCCACGCCGGCCGGCCGGAAGCTGTAGTCGTAGAGCAGGAACATCGGCGCCAGCACGTGGGGCCCGCCCTCACCCTCCCAAAGCACGTACGGGTCCTCGGGCGTAATCACCCCGCGGCTCCGGCATAGCTCGACCAGCCGATCGTAGCGGGCCGGGCCGCGCGGCCCGCCCCACTCACTCGGCATCGTATAGAGCTCGTGGTTGCCCGGCGCCCACACGAGCTGCTTGAACCGGGGGCCCAGCGTGTCGAGCACGTAGAGCAGGTGCTGCTCCGTCTCCCCGAGGTCGCCGGCGAGGATCAGCCAGTCGTTCGGGCGCGGCGTCACGCGCTCGAGGGCCCAGCGGTTCTCCGCATAGCCGACGTGGAGATCACTGAGTGCGAAGAGCTTCATGCTAATGACACATCACCGGCGGCCGGGCCAGCAGGCCGGCCATGCCCACCTTCACCACGGGCGGCGACGGGCGTCCACTGCCGCGCGCCCGCGCGCCGCGGCCCATCCGGCCCGGGGAGCGGCCCATCCGGCCCGGGGAGCGGGGGGCCGCTCCCCCCCGGGTTTTGCGCCCGGTTCCGGGTGAGCTGGCGCGCCGCATTAACTAGGGCTCCAATCCTTGTGCAACATGTGCTACGCGCGTGTGAAGTCAGCACCATGCCTCTGCCCCAACGACAAGGTCTTTACGATCCGGCTTTCGAACACGACGCATGCGGTCTCGGATTCGTCGCCACGCTCCGCCGTGAAGCGACGCACGAGGTCGTTTGCCAAGCGCTCGAGATCCTCGAAAATCTAACCCATCGCGGCGCCGCGGGCTGCGACCCCTGCACCGGCGACGGCGCGGGCATCCTCCTCCAGATCCCGCACGAGCTGTACGCCGCCTCCCTAGCTTCCCTGGGCATCGCGCTGCCTCCTCCCGGCGACTACGCGGTCGCGACGGCGTTCTTCTCGCAGAGCCCGTCCCGGCGCCGCCAGTGCGAGGCGATCCTCGAGGCGGCGGTCGTGCACCACGGCCAGCGCGTCCTCGGCTGGCGCGACGTCCCCATCGACGACGGGGCGATCGGCCCGGTCGCGCGCGACTCGCGCCCGGCGATCCGCCAGCTGTTCATCGGCAGGGTCGCGCCCCGCCAGTCCTTCGAGCAGGTCCTCTATGCGATCCGCAAGCGCGCCGGCCGCACCGCCCACTCGGACGACTTCTACCTCGCCTCCTGCTCGTCGCGGACGGTCGTCTACAAGGGCCTGATGCTCGCGGAGCAGGTCGCGGCGTTCTACCCCGATCTGTCCGACAAGCGCACCGTGTCGCGGCTCGCGATGGTGCACTCGCGCTTCTCGACGAACACCTTCCCCACGTGGGAGCGCGCGCACCCCTACCGGGTCATCGCGCACAACGGCGAGATCAACACGCTCCGCGGCAACACCGCGTGGATGTCGGCGCGCGAGGCGCTGCTCAAGAGCGATGTGTTCGCGAACGCGATCGAGGACTTCAAGCCGATCATCCGCCCGGGCGGGTCCGACTCGGCCGCGCTCGACAACGTTGTCGACTTCCTGCTCGCGAGCGGCCGGTCGCTGCCGCACGTGATGATGATGCTCGTGCCCGAGGCCTGGGCGCTCGACCCGGACATGTCGGCCGAGAAGAAGGCGTTCTACGAGTACCACGGCTGCCTCATCGAGCCCTGGGACGGCCCGGCGGCGCTGTGCTTCACGGACGGACGGCTGATCGGCGCGACGCTCGACCGCAACGGGCTGCGCCCGGCGAAGTACGTCGTGACGAGCGACGGCCTCGTCGTGCTCGCGAGCGAGTTCGGCGTGCTCGACATCGAGCCGGCGCGCGTGATCCAGAAGGGGCGCCTCCAGCCGGGCAAGATGTTCCTCGTCGACACGAGCGAGGGCCGCGTCGTCAGCGACGACGAGATCAAGCGCCGCGTCGCGACCCAGAAGCCGTACGCGGCGTGGGTCGCCGAGAACAAGATCGACCTGCGCGCCCTCGAGGACGTGCCGAGCCTCTACACCATCCCGCACTCGGATCTCCGGACCCTGCAGCAGGCGTTCGGCTACACCGACGAGGACCAGCGGATGATCCTCGCCTCGATGGCGACCCTCGGCGAGGAGCCGGTGGGCTCGATGGGCATCGACATCCCGCTCGCCGTCCTCTCCGAGAAGCCCCAGCTGCTCTTCCGCTACTTCAAGCAGCTGTTCGCCCAGGTCACGAACCCGCCGGTCGACCCGCTCCGCGAGGAGATCGTGATGTCGCTCGTGAGCTGCGTCGGCGGCGAGGGCAACCTCCTCGAGGAGACGCCCCGCCAGTGTCGGATGCTCGAGCTGCCGCACCCGATCCTCACGCAGGACGACCTGTCGAAGCTGCGCAAGAACGTCTTCCCCGACTTCCGCGCGGCCACGCTGCCCATGTACTTCTCGGTCGACGGCGACCCGGAGGACAACCTGCGCAGCGCGCTCGCGAAGCTCTGCAAGGACGCGAGCCGCGCGATCGCCGACGGCGCGAGCATCCTCATCCTCAGCGACCGCGGCATCGACGAGACGCTCGCCCCCATCCCGAGCCTGCTCGCCATGGGCGCCGTGCACCACCACCTCATCAACGAGGGGACGCGCACGCGCGCCGGCATCATCGTGGAGACCGGCGAGGCGCGCGAGGTCGGCCACATGGCGCTGCTCATCGGCTACGGCGCCGGCGCGGTGAACCCGTACCTCGCGTTCGAGTCGATCGCGGCGATGTGCCGGGACAAGACCCTCGGCCCCGACCTGTCGCCGTCCGCGGCGAGCTCGCGGTACGTGAAGGCCCTCAAGAAGGGCATCCTGAAGATCATGTCGAAGATGGGGATCAGCGCGCTGTCCAGCTACCAGGGCGCGCAGATCTTCGAGGCGATCGGCATCGACCAGATCGTCATCGACGCGTACTTCACCGGCACGGCGTCGCGCGTCCGCGGCGTCGGGCTGCGCGAGATCGCGGAGGAGGCGCTGGCGCGCCACCAGGCGGCGTACGGCGAGCGGGCGCGCGCGCACCTCGACGTCGGCGGCCACCACCACTTCCGCGTGTTCGGCGAGCGGCACCTCTGGACGCCGCAGTCGATCTCGTCGCTCCAGCGGGCGGTCCGCCTCGACGACGCGAAGAGCTACGCCGAGTACGCGGCGATCATCAACGAGCAGCAGGAGCACCCGATGTCGCTCCGCGGGCTGTGGGACCTGAGGCCCGCGGGCCCGCCGGTGCCGATCGAGGAGGTCGAGCCCGCCGCCTCGCTCGTCAAGCGCTTCGCCACGGGCGCCATGTCCTTCGGGAGCATCTCGAAGGAGGCGCACGAGACCCTCGCCGTCGCGATGAACCGCATCGGCGCGCGGTCGAACACCGGCGAGGGCGGCGAGGACCCGGCGCGCTTCATCCGGCTGGCGAACGGCGACTCGAAGCGGAGCTCGGTGAAGCAGGTCGCGTCGGGGCGGTTCGGCGTCACGGCCGAGTACCTCGTCAACGCCGACGAGCTGCAGATCAAGATGGCGCAGGGGGCCAAGCCCGGCGAGGGCGGCCAGCTCCCGGGCCACAAGGTCGACGCGGTGATCGCGAAGGTGCGCCACTCGACCCCCGGCGTGACGCTGATCTCGCCGCCGCCGCACCACGACATCTACTCGATCGAGGATCTCGCGCAGCTCATCTTCGACCTGAAGAACATCAACTCGAAGGCGCGCATCAGCGTGAAGCTCGTCGCCGAGGCGGGCGTCGGCACCATCGCCGCGGGCGTGGTGAAGGCGCACGCCGACGTGGTGCTGATCAGCGGCGACTCGGGCGGCACCGGCGCCTCCCCGCTCACGTCGATCCACCACGCGGGCGTGCCGTGGGAGCTCGGGCTCGCCGAGGCGCACCAGGTGCTCGTGATGAACGGGCTCCGCGGCCGCGCCATCGTGCAGACCGACGGCAAGCTGATGACCGGCCGGGACGTGGCGTTCGCCGCCTTGCTCGGCGCCGAGGAGTTCGGCTTCTCCACGGCGCCGCTCGTCGCGACGGGCTGCATCATGATGCGCAAGTGCCACCTCAACACCTGCCCGGTGGGCATCGCCACGCAGGACCCGGAGCTCCGGAAGAAGTTCACGGGTGCGCCGGAGCACGTCATCAACTTCTTCTTCTACGTGGCGGAGGAGCTCCGGCAGATCATGGCGAGCCTGGGCTTCCGCACCCTGACCGAGATGGTCGGGCGCTCGGACTGCATCGTGCAGCGGCGCACCGGGCTCCACGCGAAGGCGAGGAAGATCGACTGCTCCGAGGTGCTCTACCGCCCGAAGGAGGCCCTCACGAGCCCGAACCACTGCGTCGAGCCGCAGGACCACAAGCTCGACCGGGTGCTCGACCTCAAGCTCATCGAGCAGGCGCGCGCCGCGATCGACGGCGGGCCGCCCGTCGTCATCGAGACGCGCGTGCGGAACTCGGACCGGACGATCGGCGCCATGCTGAGCGGCGAGATCGCGCGCCGCCACGGCAGCGCCGGGCTGCCCGAGGACAGCATCGTCGTGAAGTGCGCCGGCAGCGCCGGCCAGAGCTTCGGCGCCTTCGCGTCGCAGGGCATGACGCTCGAGCTCGAGGGCGACGCGAACGACTACGTCGGCAAGGGCCTGTCGGGCGGCGTCGTGGCGGTGCGCCCGCCGAGCGTGGCGCCGTTCAAGCCGGACGATCAGGTCATCGTCGGCAACGTCGTGCTCTACGGCGCCACGAGCGGCCGCGCGTTCTTCAACGGCCGCGCCGGCGAGCGCTTCGCGGTCAGGAACAGCGGGGCCACCACCGTCGTCGAGGGCGTGGGCGACCACGGCTGCGAGTACATGACGGGCGGCACCGTGATCATCCTCGGCACGACCGGCCGCAACTTCGGCGCCGGCATGAGCGGCGGGCTCGCCTACGTGTTCGACGAGGACGCGCTCTTCGAGGCGCGCTGCAACAAGGAGATGGTGCAGCTCGAGACGATGACCGCGGCCGACGCCGAGTCGGTGCGGGCGCTGCTCGAGGAGCACGTGCGGCGCACGGGCAGCCGGAAGGCGACCGAGCTGCTCGACTCCTGGCAGGCGGTCCTGCCGAAGTTCGTCAAGGTCGTCCCGAGCGAATACCGGCGGGCCCTCGAGGCCGCGGCGTCGCCCGCGACGAACGGGGCCGACGCGTCGAGCGGGATCGTGTCCCTCCTTTCACCCTCCACCCCCTACGTTTCCACTGGACGTTACATCCCCGCCAACGCGGGTCCCGCGAGCACGGGAGAGAGGTCGGCCGCCCATGGGTAAGGTACGAGGCTTCCTCGAGATCCAGCGGGTCGACATCAAGAAGCGGCCCGTCTCCGAGCGATTGAACGACTGGCAGGAGTTCGAGCTCCCGATCCCCGACGCCGAGCTGCGCGATCAGGCGGCGCGGTGCATGGACTGCGGCATCCCGTTCTGCCACGACGGGTGTCCGCTCGGGAACCTGATCCCCGACTGGAACGATCACATGTTCCGCGAGCGCCTCCCCGAGGCGATCGCGGCGCTCGACGCGACGAACAACTTCCCCGAGTTCACCGGGCGCGTGTGCCCGGCGCCCTGCGAGGCGGCGTGCGTGCTGAACATCGAGGGCAAGCCGGTCACGATCAAGAACGTCGAGCGCGGCGTCGCCGACCGCGCCTTCGAGCGGGGTCTGGTCGCGCCGGTCATCGCGAAGCAGCGCTCGGGCAGGAAGGTCGCGGTGATCGGGTCGGGCCCGGCCGGCCTCGCGGCCGCGCAGCAGCTCGCGCGCAAGGGGCATGACGTGACGGTCTTCGAGCGCGACGATCGCATCGGCGGCCTGCTCCGTTACGGCATCCCCGACTTCAAGATGGAGAAGCACCTCATCGACCGCCGCATGGAGCAGATGCAGGCCGAGGGGGTGACCTTCCGCACGGGCGTCCACTGCGGCGTCGACGTCACCGGCGACGCGCTGCGCGAGCAGTACGACGCCATCGTGCTCTGCGGCGGGGCGCGCCGGCCGCGCGACCTGCCGGTCCCGGGCCGGGAGCTCAAGGGCATCCACTTCGCCATGGATTTCCTGACGCAGCAGAACAAGCGGGTCGCCGGCGACGTGGTCCCTGACAGCGAGGCGATCCTCGCGACGGGCAAGCGCGTGGTCGTCATCGGCGGCGGCGACACCGGCTCGGACTGCCTCGGCACGAGCCACCGCCACCGCGCGGCGCACGTGACGCAGCTCGAGCTCCTGCCCCGCCCGCCCGAGCAGCGCTCGCTCACGAACCCGTGGCCCGCGTGGCCGCTCATCCTCCGCACCTCGTCCTCGCACGAGGAGGGCGGCGAGCGCGACTGGTCGGTGTCGACCATCGGGTTCGCCGGGGACGAGCACGGGAACGTCCGCGCCCTCAAGGCGACGCGGGTGAGCCTGGAAGGCGGGAAGTTCGTGCCCGTCCCGGGGAGCGAGTTCGAGATCCCGTGCGAGCTCGTCCTGCTCGCGATGGGCTTCGTCGGCTCCGAGCGCGAGGGGTTGCTCGAGCAGCTCGGCGTCGCGATGGACCAGCGCGGCAACGTGAAGGCCCCGGGCGGACGCACGAGCGTGGAGGGCGTCTTCGCCGCCGGCGACATGTCGCGCGGCCAGAGCCTCGTCGTGTGGGCGATCGCGGAGGGGCGCAAGGCCGCCGAGGCGGTCGACGCGTACCTGATGCAGCCGGCGAAGCGCCGGCTGGCGCTCGCGGCGGGCTAGGCTCGTCCGTGCGAGCGCTGGTCTGGGACGGCACGGCGGCGCGCGTCACCGACCGCGCCCCGCCCTCGATCGCGGCCGGCATGGCCGTGGTCGAGGTGCGGTGCGCGGGGATCTGCAACACGGATCTCGAAATCACCAAAGGTTACATGGACTTCCGCGGCACGCTCGGCCACGAGTTCGTCGGGGAGGTCGCGGAGGGGCCCGCCGAATGGCGCGGCCGTCGCGTGGTCGGGGAGATCAACTTCGCGTGCGGCCGCTGCGACGCGTGCGCGCGCGGGCTGGGGCGGCACTGCCCGGCGCGCACGGTGATGGGCATCGCCGGCGCCGACGGCGCGCTGGCGGAGCGCGTCGCGGTGCCGGTGGCGAACCTCCACGCCGTGGACGACCGGGTGGACAACGAGGAGGCGGTGTTCACCGAGCCGCTCGCGGCGGCGTTCGAGATCCTGGAGCAGGTGCGCGTGGCGCCGGGCACCTCGGCGCTCGTGTTCGGCGACGGGAAGCTCGGCCTGCTCATCGCCCAGGTGCTGCACCAGGCCGGCGCCCGCGTCCTCGCGGTCGGCAAGCACGAGGAGAAGCTCGCCCTGCTGCGCGCGCGGGGCATCGCGACCGAGCTCGTGCGCCCGGCCGCGCTGGCCTCCGCCGACGCCGGCGGAGGCGCCGCGCCTCCTCAGGGCGCCTGGGCCGGCGAGCCGGCCGAGCTCGTGGTCGAGGCCACGGGCACCGCCGAGGGGTTCATGAGGGCGGTCCGCGCGACCCGGCCGCGCGGAACGCTCGTGCTGAAGAGCACCGTCGCCGGGCTCTCCAGCGTCCACCTGGCGGAGCTCGTCATCCACGAGATCACCGTGGTCGGGTCGCGCTGCGGGCTGTTCGAGCCCGCGCTGCGCGCCCTGGCGGCCCGGACCGTCGACGTGCGCTCGCTCGTGTCGGCTCGCCTCCCGCTGGAGCGCGCCGAGGAGGCGCTGCGGGCCGCGGCCGCGCCAGGCGCCCTCAAGGTGCTCGTGACCCGCTGAGCTCGGTCTCGAGCCCGACAACACACACATCACGCGACATTTACACACCTCACAGGGCCTCCTTCGGCCCACCTCGACCTGGTAGGGCGCCCACCTTCACCCGGTACGACGTCCGCCTGCATCCCCTGCCCGTGAAGCCGCGGTCCGTCCGCCCAGGGGCCGCCCGCGCCGGTGGTGCTCGTCTGCGACCGCGGGTGACTCGGGATCCGCTCGGTCGGCGTCAATGCCTCCAGCGCGGGCCCGACCGCGCCGTGCGCCGCGCGCGTCCAGGCGGGCGCTGCTTCGATTCGACGGCATCCCAACGCCCGAGGTGCGCGGCTGCGGCCACAGATCGCTGTGCAGCGACGCGCCCCGGCACACCCAGGATCAGGCTCGGAGATCCTCACTATTTCGAAACGAAATTCTCAGAGCATCCGTAAAGAGGAGATCGCGAACGCGAGCGCGAGCGCGAGCGCCCCTCGCGTGAACGGCGCCAGCTCGGCGCTGTCGGCCGGGCTGTGGATGCTCCCCCGAGCACGACGCGTGAGAAATCCCCCCGGCTGACTGGAATAGATCCTCGTAGGAGTCGCAGGTTGCGGCAGGGATCAGGAGCATCGATGAGCGCCAAGGACAGCCCACACCATCACGACCGCCCGACGGACGATTCGGACGAGGCCCGTCAAGCCAGGGAGAGCTGGGAGCAGCAGCAGCTGCGGGAGCTCGGCCTCGACGGCATCGAGGAGGATGCGTCGGCGTTCTGCCCTCATTGCCGTCGCGAGATGCTGGAGCGCCTCGCGCGCGCCCAGGAGCGCGGCTCCGTGCTGTTCGATATGGTCCGACGTCATGGGCTGAGCCCCCTGCCCCCTCGCGGCGTACGGCCCAGGACCTGGCGCTGCCTCGGCTTCTTCTCGGAGCTCGCGAGCGAGCTCCGGGCCCTCGCGCCGCGCGGCCGCCGCGCGCTGTGGCTCGTCCTCGCGACCCTCGCGATCGGCGCGCTGGCGCTCTGGGCGGCGCTCGCCAGCCTGAGGCGTTGACGCGACGGGCCGCCCGCGTCGCGGGCGTCCCTGGCAAGGCAGCGGTCAGCCGGTCCGGCGGAACAGCCCGGAGATGAACCGCGACGGCGGCGGCACCTGCCGCGGCCGCCACGCCGACGCGGCCACGATCGACACCCCGTTGCGCATGAGCAGGAGCGCCGGCTCGTCCGCCCGCACGTCGAACCCCGTGTTCAGGCGGAGCCCTCCGCGGACCATCGACTCGTGCGGCGAGACGCGCAGCGGCTCGAAGCCGTTCATGCGGAGTCGGCGCTGCCAGGCGCCGCGGCGCTCGTGCCGCTCGACCCGCGCGGCCCCCTCCCCCACCACCACGTTCATCACCTCCTGCCCGAAGAAGACCTGTTCGATCGTCTCGCGCGCGGCGATGTGCGGCGGGAGCAGCGCCTCGAGCGCCTGGAAGACCGCATAATAATGGCCGATCGCCTCGGACAGGCGCGGGAGGAACGGGAGCGCGTTGTGCTCCACGTCCGGCTCGACGAGCGTCAGCACGCGCGGCGACAGCGCGCGGATCCTCGTGAGAATGGTGTCGCGGTTCGCGGTGGCGTGCACCGAGGCGTCGGGGACGTGGTGCAATGCGAACGCCGCATTGACGGCGATGGGCGCCGTCGAGCGGGACGCAATACGGCTCCAGTCGACGCGCTCCACGGAGGACGCGACCCCGTGGAACTCGAAGGGCACCTTCAGCCGCTCCGCCCATCCCCCGATGAACGCGCCCGCCCACCGCAGCCGCTGCTCGGGGTCCGGGCCCCGACAAGGCAGGTCGATGCCGGTCAGCCGGACGCGCGGCGGGCCGCCGGGGCGCGTCGCGAGCCGGTGTAGCAGGAACGGCCACTGCGTACCGCCCCCGACGCCGATGTCGATGACGTGGATCTCCTCCTCGTGCTGGAACGCCTCGACGATCGCCGCGTTCGCGCTGAGGTATCCGAAACGGATGAGCGGCGTCGCGTGCACGAGGAGCTGAAACGCCGCGAGCATGTCCCGCGGCCCAGCGCTGCGCAGGTAGAGGTTGCCGTCGCCGGAGCGATCTCCGTCCAGGCGGGCGAGCAACGCCCGGCCGAACACGCCTGAAATGCGCTCCGAGGCGTCACCGGTATCGGGCTCCGCCCGCAGGATGCCCTCCACGAGGGCCCGCGCGCGCTCGAGGTCCCCTGCGTCGATCGCCTCGCCCGCCGAGAGGAGGCGGCTCAGGAACGGGCGGCGGCGCGAGTGGGTCTGCCGGGTGCCCGAGCTCGGCTGCTGTCCGAGCCCCGGGCCGGACGCGGCCGAGCTGGTGGGCCCCTCGACGTGCGCTCGTAGGCTGACAGACGCCTCTTCGGCCGATGCGTGTCTACGGATCGCGTTCATGGTGTCCTGGGCTGTTCAACCAGGCAGCCCGCCGTCCTGGCTGGGCTCTCCACGATGGGACGATTTCAAGCGCGAACGCATGACGTCGACTACCTCGCAGGAGCCGGGGGGTTCAATGTTTGCTGATGTCGCTGCGGGAGGGCCCGACGGCGAGCCGGGGACAGGCGCTCGGCAGCCGCGCGCCCGCGGCGACGCCGCGAAGCGCAGCGCCCGCCCATGACGCGACGGGACCTGAGCTCGCACGAGGGCCCGACAGACAACTCTCTGTACATCGATGAAGCCGCTCGTCCGGTCAAGTGCAAGATCATGATTGTGCATCGCGCCCCCTCCCCCGCGCGCCTCGGGACGTCCGAACCCACCTTCCGGCGGCAGACGTAGGCTTTCGTAGGCACCGTACGAGGCGACCGCCGCCGCCCCGCAGGGGGAGTCCCCACCCGCCGCAGGCCGCGAGCGGACCGCGAGCCGCGCAGCGCCGTCGGCGCAGGACGCGCGGCGCGCGCGCCGCGGCGTCGCCGCCAGGCGCGGGCGCGGGGCTCGGCGC
This sequence comes from Sorangium sp. So ce185, assembly GCF_051526825.1. Classification (NCBI taxonomy): domain Bacteria; kingdom Pseudomonadati; phylum Myxococcota; order Polyangiales; family Polyangiaceae; genus Sorangium; species Sorangium sp. So ce185. The sequence continues at coordinate 8,409,373 of NZ_CP150316.1, forward strand.
ACCTCACCGCTGCTCTCTTTAGAGCGCATCGCGCCCTCCGACCTGGCGCGCCGCGCGCGCAGGACTCGTTGACTTGACCGTGGTCGTGACAGCACCTCGCTGGGAGACGGGGCTTACACACTACATTACAACCTGCATAACCAGGTCTGTAAAGTCCCTATACATGGGTCTTCGGTCGATCGAGCCCGACGCTCCGTCGCCGGATGGAGGCAACCCTGCGACGACCGTGCTCCCCGACCGGCCGGGCCTGCTTCCGGTGCAGAGCGGCGCTTCGGCCCGCAATCGCCCTGAAGGCCAGAGCGCTTGGTGGAGGCAATGTATGGAACGACCGCCCTATCGGCCTCAGCCGCCTACGCCCGGAGCGACGCCGGCAGCGACGCGGGAGCGCGGCGGGCAAGCGCTCCCCCGCGATGAAATGCCGCCATTGACGTACTCCTGTACTTGTGCATACAGCGCCCGGCGAGCGGATCAGTCGTTATCGGACAGCTCGCTCCCCTCGGCGAAGTGGGAGCGATCCACGCCATTCTTCTCGAGCCACCGTCGAATTCGATTCCTGTGCACGCCGAGCCTGTTGGCGGCGCGAGACACATTGCCTCGCTCGAGGCGAAGCGCCTCGGCGATCTCATCTTCTGGCGGCGCCTGGCTCGGGCGCGAGGGGCCCGGCCGGACGTCGCCCCCTGTCTGACGGGCGTGCGAATCGGTCGCCTCCGGGCCCAGGCCGACGCCCGCGAGCGGATCGAGATCCTTGGCCTCGACCGTGCGCCGCCCCTCGTCGAGCGCGCGCGTCACGGCGCGGCGCGCCTCCCCGACGAACTCGCGCAGGTTCCCTGGCCAGCGGCGCATCGCGCACGCGATGATCATCGAATGGTGAATCGCCGGCGGCGCCTTGCCATAAGCCGCGCCGACCGCCTTCATGCATTGCGTGAGCAGCCAGGGAATCTCCTCGAGGCGCTCCCGCAGCGGCGGGAGCCGGACCTCGGGCCGACCGATGCGGTAGTAGAGATCGTCCCGGAAGCGGCCCTGGGCGACCCGCGCGCGCAGGTCGTGCGTCGCGGCGCAGATGCGGATCTGCACCGGCCGAGGCGCGACCGCGCCGAGCTCGAGCACCTGCCGGGTGTCGATCGTCCGGAGCAGCTTCGCCTGGACCGCCGCGTCGAGCTCGGCGACCTCATCGAGGAAGAGCGTGCCCCCGTGAGCGGCCTGCACGTAGCCCTCGGTGTCGTGCGTCGCGCCGGAGTAGGCGCCGCGCCGGGCGCCGAAGAGGAGCCGCTCGGCCAGGCCCTCCGGGATGGCCGCGCAGTTGACGGCCACGAACGGGCCGCGCGCCTGCGGCCCCGCCTCGTGGTAGGCGCGCGCCGCGAGCTCCTTGCCGGTGCCGCTCTCGCCCGTCACGAGCAGGCTGTCGCCCGCGGCCGCGGCGCGGATGATGGTGTCGTAGACCAGCTGCAGCCTGGGCCCGAGGACGCTCTCCTTCTCGATGCGCACCGCGCCGCGCGCGAAGCTCCGGATGTCCGCGAGCGCGAGGAACACCGACGTCCCCGCGCCGACGACCTGGATCGCGTCCCTCCGCACCTCGCCGCGGATGGGCTCGCCGTTCACCGACGTCCCGTTGGTGCTGCCGAGGTCCTCCACGGTCCACGCGGCCCCGTCGTACGCGATGCGCGCGTGTCGCCGCGACATGAGCGAGTCGTCCACGAGGGGCACGCCGGCCACGCCCCCGCGACCCAGCACCACGGCGCCGCGGTCGAGCGGGATCGGCGCGCATCGCGGCTGATCCCCCGAGAAAATCAGGACGATGCCGGGAACGGGCTCGGCGACCGAGGGCTCAGGCGGGACCGAGACGCGGACGGTGGAGTGGTCCATCAGGATCTATCTTACCTGTTCAAGAACCTGGCCGGCCAGTGGCCGGCCATCCCATCGATCGCCTTCGAGCTAGCTGGGCAGAACTCCTGGGAAATCAACGTCGTCCCGTTCGCCAGGCTCGGCACGAGTTGTGCTTGTCTGGTCGGTATGGTGGCCTCTGCAAGAGCTCGCATCCATCGGGACCGGGGGACCGCCCTCGAGGTGAACATGGGTTCCGGCCGCACCATCGACGAAGCGGGCCGCCGCTCACCCCGGCGTCTGCACACCGCCCGCACCCTGCCGAGCTTCCCGACCCATCCCGGCCTCCAGAGCATCAGCGGCCTCCGCGGCGCGCTCGAGTTCCTGGAGTGGCCGGCCTCCGAGTGGACGCTCAAGGACCTCCAGGACTGGTTCGTGGACCACCTCGTGGCCCCGGGCCTGATGAAGCGCCCCCAGATCGTGCGCGAGCCCGGCGCGACGCCCGTCATGCTCGACCCGCGCGCCGACGGCGGCAGCAACCTGGAGGAGCTGATCCACAAGGCCCGCGGGCGCGTCATCACGGCGCTGCGGGGCCTCATCGCGCCCGTCACCGACGATCGGTTCCTCAACGCGGCGATCTACGGGGGCAGGGTCCGCCGGGCCGCGGTGGGCGGCCGTCCCGTCTGGGTCGCCTCGCCGCGCGAGATCGACTTCCTCGGCGACATTGTGCTCAGTTTGCTCGCTGCCGACATCCTGCTCGATCGCGAGTTCTATCGCGCACACCTCTGCATCTGCGAGGTGTGCGGGAGGGTGTCATTCAAGGACAACCCGGACGCGCGAGGCGTATGCAGCGAGCACCGGAGCCATGTGTCCGGGTTCACGCCGCGCGTGCGCTGAGCGCCTGCGGCGGAGCCGCGACGCTGGAGACGATAAAGGCCGGCGGATGAGCCGGCCTTCGTCATTTCTCTCGCCACGGATCCGGTCCGCCCCTCACGCGACGAGGGGCCGACGCGGACGGCGCGGCGTCAGTTCGCGTCGAACGAGACCCAGGCGCCCGTCGCCCAGGTGTCATCCGCCTTGAAGGCGCCGATGTATTTCGCCTCGGCGTCGAAGAAGCCGTCGTCGGGCGGCGTGGCCGCGCCCTCGGCGAGCGTGGCCGCCGGCCGGAAGTCGGGCTTCGCGGCGAAGCAGCCGGCGAGGCCCGGATCCGCGGCGCTGTTGGACGCCTCGCCCTCGAACCACGCGATCTCGTCCGCCCCGTCGTCGTCGTCGTCGTCCAGCTTCGAGTCGGTGGTCTCGTTCGCGTCGGTCTCCTCGTAGGCGATGTTCGCCGCGACGTTGCCGAAGAAGATCGAGCTCGCGAGCTCGACCTCGGTGAGCTCGTCGCGGAGGTCCACCCCCGCCTCGAAGCCGGTCACGATCGTGTTGAAGATATGGGCCTTCGTCGAGCGGCGGAGCAGCATGCCGTACTGCTGCTTGTCGACGTCCTTGTTCTTGCCGCACAGGGTCGCGTTGTAGATCGTCGGCTCGCTGACCGGCGTGTTGGCCGACGCGTCGGCGTCGTTGTCGCCCTCGAAGCCGTTCGTGTCGTCGGCCACCGAGGGGTCCTGCTGGACGGCGATGAACTGGAGCTTGCCGACGTAGCCGAGGTCCCAGTCGATGCCGTCGTCGCCGTTCTGCGCGCAGATGAGGTGCTTCGCGTTGACGGTGCCGCCGAAGAACTCGAAGCAGTCGTCGAGCGTGTGGTGGACCATCACGTGATCGATCGTCGTCTTGGAGCCCACGCCGGCGAGGGTGAGGCCGTTCACCTCGTTGTCCTGAGAGAGCAGGATCCCGCTGAACTCGATGCGCACGTACTCGAGGACGCCGCTGTCGTCCTCCGGCTCGTCGCCGCCGTACTCGGTGCCTTCGCCGGTGATGCCCTCGACCGTGGCCTTGCCGCCCTCGACGTTGATCGGGGCCTCGCCGAGCAGGATGACGCCGCCCCAGTCGCCCGCGGCGCGGTCCCCCTCCTCGCCCTGGCTCGTGAACACGATCGGCTCGTCGGCGGTGCCCTTGGCGTTGATCTTCGCGCCGGGCTTCACGACGAGCGTCGCGAGGCTGACCTTCTCCCCCATGATCGTCGTGCCGGGCTCGATGGTCAGGGTGGCGCCCGGCTCGACGAAGACGATGCCCTTCATCAAGTAGCATTTGTCGGCGGTCCACGTCGCGTCGGCGTCGATCGCCTCGGAGACCTCCACCGGGTCGGAGCAATCGGCGGTGCCGCCGCCGTCGCCGCCACCACCGCCATCGCCGCCGCCGGATCCGCTCGTGGCCGAGGTGCCGGTCGGGGTCGGCGAGACCGAGTCGTCGTCGCCGCAGGCGGCGAGCGCCGCGACGGACAGCGCCGAGACGCAAGCCAAGGCAATTCCGAATGTACGCATGTTAATTACCTCCTGGCGAGCCACCATGAATCATGCGCGCGAAATCGCGACGATCGACGCGTGACGATTCAATGGCACGCGCTCAATAGGTATACGAGGCGCCCAATGTCACCGTCGTGCCGAGGTTGTATTGACTGGCCATGTTGTCGCCGTCGCTCTCCCTCCCCTGCGTGATGCGCACCGGAGCGTCGATGAGGTTCTCGCCGGCCAGCTTCAGCTCGACGTGCTCGCCGAGGCGCTGGGCGACGGTCAGGTCGATCTGGTGCCGCGGCTGCTCGTACTCGTCCGGCAGCCTGCTCCCCATCCTCCTGAGCCGGACGCCGAACAGGTTGTAGAGCAGCCGAGCGCTCGTGCCGGTCGACTCTCCGGTGTAGTCGAGCCCCAGGTTCACGACGAAGGGGGATTGCCCCTGGAGAGGGTGCGTCGGGCTGCTCGTGATCGTGATCCCTCCCGCGCTGATCTCGGGATCGATCGTCACCTCCGACGTCACGAAGGTGAGGTTGCCGAGCGCGGTGACCTCCCGCAGGAGCGGGGAGATGAAGCCGAGGCCCTTCCTGAGCTCGAGCTCGACGCCTGCGAGATAGCCGGCGTCTCCGTTGACGTAGGTGAGCCTGCCCCTGCCGCCGTTCGGGAGGATGACCTCCTCGATCGGCTCCTGGAAGTGCTTGTAAAAGACGCTGACCGCGGCCACCTCTCCGGCCGTCGGGAAGATCTCGAAGCGGAGATCGCCGCTCACGACGCTCGTCCGCCGGAGCTCGGGATTGCCCTGCACCTCTCTGCCGCTATAGCCTTCCTGATACAGGGTCGGGCTGAGCTCGCGGAGCTGGGGCCGCGCCAGCGTCTTGGCCACGCCGAGCCTGACATTCGAGCTCGAGGTCGTCTTGACGATGACGTTGAGGGCTGGCAGGAGATCGACCTTGTCGCTCTCGACGTCGATCTCGGGGTTCGCCGCGGAGTACCGGTCGAACGCCCTCAGCGACAGCGAGGACGCCTCGACCCGGGCGCCGAGCACCACGCGGAGCCATCGCGTCACGGCGGCGTCGGTCATCACGTAACCCGCGTAGAGATCGTCGTTCGCCGTATAGGAGTCGGTCTCGCGCGTGATCTCCTCGAGCTCGAGCACCGAGCCGATGTTCTCGTCCGAGAACAGCTGCCCCGGCCCCTGGCGCAGGAGCGCCGGATCCGCGCCCGGGCGCTGCTTGAACCGGAACCGGCGCGCGTTGAACTCGCGCGCTCGGAAGTTGAGCAGACCGCCCGCCTTCAGCCGGGTCGGGGTGTCGCCGCGGACGAGGGGCTGGGTGTAGGAGAGCTGCCCGCCGTAGCTCACGTCGCTCATGTCGCTGAAGAAGTGCGCGCCGCTCAGCGTGCCCTCGTCCCACGAGAAGGCGCCGCTCGCGTCGTCACGGACGTAGACGGTCTCCCTGGTGTCGGGCTCGTCCGCGGTCGCGAGGGAGAGCGACGCTTTCCAGTCGACGGTCCCGCCGTCGAGCGCCTCGATGCGGTGCTCGCCCTGGAGCTGGCCCAGGGTGAGCGATCGCGAGACGAACCGCAGCATCGTGTCGCGAATCGCGCTGTCTCCGTTGCTCGGGTCCACGTCGGCCACGCTGACCTGGTCATCCGATGAACGGCTGTGGAGCCCGGTGAGCGTCACCTTGTGGTCCTGATCCGGGTTGTAGGTGACGCTGCCGAAGCTGCCCCAGGACACCTGATCACGGATGTTCCCCGTCGCGATGTCGCCGATGCGCTCGGGATCGCCGGTTCGAGGGTCGGGATCGAAGATGCCGGCGATCTCGCTGGCGCGCGGCGAGAACTTCCGGCCGTAGCTCAGGGTGGCGATGTAGCCGAGGCGCCGCTCGCCGCCGAGCTTCAGGGTGTCGCCGACGACCACGCTGCCGCTGCCGTTCGGCGGGGTGAACGACCGCGTCGTCGCCATGGACGAGTTGATCGCCCTGCCGTAGGCCGTCATCTCGTCCCTGGAGATGGTGCCGCCGCCCGGCTTGGGGCCGAGGCGCACCACCTTGTAATCGGGGATCTCGTCCGGCAGGGCGCGCGCGCCGCCGTCGATCCCGAGCCAGTCGGTCCCGGATCCGTCGTAGCTCACGCGATCCCGGAACGTCGCCTGGGTGTTCAGCCCGAGCGACAGCGAGGCCTGGAAGAGGAACTTGGTCGGGAGCTCCCGCGTGTTGATCTGGACCGAGCCGCCCGCGAAATCGCCGGGGATGTCGGGGGTGAACGTCTTGACGACGGTGATGTCGCTGAGGACCAGCGACGGGAAGAGATCCAGCGGGACGGCCTGCCGGTCGGGCTCGGGGCTCGGCAGCGGGGCGCCGTTCAAGAGCGCGTTCGTGTAGCGCTCGCCCAGGCCGCGCACGTACACGTACCTGCCGTCCACCACGGTCGCGCCGACGATGCGCTTCGCGGCCTCCGCGGCGTTGCGATCGGGCGTCTTCGCGATCTCCTTCGCGCCGACGGCGTCGCCCACGTGGGCCGCGTTCTTCCGGATGAGCAGCTGCGCCGCGACGCTCGCCCGCTCCGGCTCGAACTCGACCTCGACGACGTCCTCGACCTGCTGATCCGGCTCCAGGCCGACGTCGACCTGGCTCACCTGCCCGGCGGTCACGCGCACGTCCTGCACGCGCTGGGGCTTGTACGCCTCGTACCAGACCCGCAGCTGGTAGCTCCCCGGCGGGAGCTCCAGGCGGTAGCGGCCGTCGAGATCCGCGATGACCTTGAGCTTCGTCCCGACGACCGACACCTGGGCGTCGAAGACGGGCTCCTTCGTGGCGGAGTCCGTGACGACGCCCCACACGACGCCCTTCCCTGCCGGCGGCGGGCGCGACGGGCTCGGCTCGTCGAGCCCTGCGGCGTCCTCGGCCGGCGGGGCGCCGGCCGGGGTCTCCGCGCCTGCCGGCGGCGGCGCGGCGTCCGGCGGCGGCGCGGCGGCGCCGGGGTCGCCCTGGGCGAGCGCCGTGGCCCCCCAGCAAAGCGGTGCCACGAGCGCTGCGACTACCCCCGAGATCCTCCTGCGAATCATGCACCTGTCCCTTCACGCCCCGAGCTCGGGCGCGCTTTCCGATCCGATGTCCGGGCGCACCTGCGCCCCGTCGATGAGGAGGGCGGAGAGCCAGCTCCCCGCCACCCTCTCCTATGCACCGCGCCGCGCGCTCGCGGTCAGGCGTCGGCCCCGCAACGCCTCTTCGACGCCGCCTCGGGGCCGCGCGCCGCGCCGGCTCAGCGCCCGGTCTTCTCTGTCAGGACGGCGATCGTCTTCGCCCCGCCCATGCGCGCGGCGTCCATGGCCTCCACCGCGACCGCGTAGGCGGCCTCGTCCTCTGCGTCGAAGTACAGCACGTCGTCCGAGCGCGCCGCGAAGATGCGCGCCAGCCGCTCCTTCAGCTCGTCTCGCTGCACCTCGGCCTGGTTGATGCGGATGACGCCGCGCTCATCCACCGTGAGCACCACGGGCCTCGTGGCGTCGTCGGGGGGCGGCGAGAGCTTCGCTGTGTCGTCCTTCTTGGGCAGATTCAGCCAGAGCTGCTTCGCGAGCAGCGGCGTGACGACCATGAAGATGATGAGGAGCACGAGCACCACGTCGACGAGCGGCGTCACGTTCATGCTCGGCGCGACGCCGCCCTTCCTGGCGCCGCCCTGCGGAACGCTCATCCCCACGGCGCTATCCCTCCTCCGGCACCGCGGAGGCCCCGCCGCCCCGCTGGCTCACCTGCAGCGAGATGCCGGCGAAGCCGACCTCCTGGCACAGCGCGAAGGTCTCCCGCACGCGGCCGTACTTCGCCGAGGAGTCGCCCTTGATGACCACCCGGCGCTCCGGCTCCGCGGCGCGGATGACCCGCAGCCGCTCGCCGAGCGCCGGCAGATCGGCGACGGCCTCCTTCTCCAGGAACACGGTGCCGGCGCCGGTGATCGTCACGTAGATGGGGTCGAGCTTCGATTTCGACCTCGGATCCGGCTGGAAGACCGCCGGGAGCTCGACCCGCTCGCCGTGCTCCATCTGGGGGGCGATGACCATGAAGATGATGAGGAGCACGAGCACCACGTCGACGAGCGGCGTGACGTTGATCTCCGGCTCAGGCTGCTGCCGACTGGAGCGCTTGCTCTCCACTTGAACGCCCATGCTCGTTCTCCATCTCGTCGATGAGCTCACCCGCGCTGCGCTCGAGCGCGAGCTCCACCGCGGCGATGCGGGTGGTGAGGTAGTTGAAGCAAAGCACCGCCGGGATGGCGACGCCGAGGCCGAGGGCGGTGACGATGAGCGCCTCGGCGATGCCGGCGCTCACGGCGCCGAGGCCGCCCGAGCCGGTCGACGCGATGGTCTGGAAGGCGGTGATGATGCCGATGACCGTGCCGAGCAGCCCGACGAAGGGGGCCACCGAGCCGACCGTGGCGAGCACCGAGAGGCCGCGGCGCAGATCGGCCGAGATCGCCTCGCGGCGCCGGGATACCTCGCGGCGCGCGAGCTCCACCGGGGGCACGCCGCCCTCGCCGGCGTCGAGGGCGCGCTGGAACCGGCGCACCGCCGCCGCGACGATCCGGGCGAGCGCCGATCGGTCGTACTGGCCGGCGATCTCCACGAGCCGCGCGGTGTCCCACGCCTCCATCACCGGCCGCGCCTCGGTCGCGAAGCGTCGGGTCTCGGACGCCTGACGGGCGAGGGCGATGAGCCGCTCGACCACGACGGCGACGCTCGCCAGCGCCATGAGCACGAGGGCGAACGCGACGAGCTTGCTCAGGAGGCCCATGCTCGCCCAGATGTGCCCGAGATCGAACTGCATCATGACTCTACTCCTTCGTTCATCTCGCGAGAGGCCGCCTCCGCGGCCGTACGCTGGAAATCACCGCTTCGCCTTGAAGCGGAATGGAATCGTCCTCCAGACGGACACCGGCTTCCCTTCGGAGATCGCCGGCTTGTAGCGACACGTCTTCATCGCCGCGAGGACCGCGTCGTTGAAGAGGGGGTGGCCGCGGACGATGGAGACATTCGTGACCTCGCCCGTCTCGGTGACCACGAACCGGACGGCCACGGTCGCTTCCACCCCCGCGCTCAGCGCAGCTTCAGGGGGGACGGGCGGCGGACAGGAGAGCGCGACCGGCGGCGTCGCGTTCTCGGGCAGGTGAATCGGCCCCCTCTGCGGCGGCGGCGGCGGAGGCGGCGGTGGCGGAGGCGGCGGTGGCAGCGCGGCCGTCACGGCGGCCGTCCCCGTGCCGCCGGGGACCCCGCCCGGCACGCCGCCCGGCGCGCCGCCCGGCTCTCCGTAGGCGTCTTCGTCGCTCGCCTTGGCCTCGCTCGGGTCGGCCTCCGGCGGCGCCTCCTTCGGCACCGCGGTCGGCGCGACGAGCGCCGGGCGCCGGGGCGCCGCGGGGCGAGGCGCCGGGGCCTCCGCAGCCGGCGGTGGGGGCGCCGGCGCCGGCGCGGGGGGCGGCGCCTCGGGGACCCGGGTGGCGAGCTTGACGTCGACGACCTCCTCCTCGGGCGGAGGAGGTTGAATCGCGCCGCTCAGGCGGGCGGCGAGGAGCGCAATGCCCGCGAAGAGCAGGAGCCCAGCCGCATACCCGATCGCGAGCCGCCTCGCTCGGTCAGGATCGACCTCCCCCGCATTCCACGTCTCCAGGTGCATCGAGGCTCCAGGTGCCAGCTGGCGAAAAAGCCAGAGCTCCACCTGAGCTCAGGCGAGCGCCACCGGCTTCAATGGGTTGGCCCATGCTGTGAACCAACACGCACACGGTACGCAGTTTTCGTTACGCCAGAATGACGTGGTGGCAACGATTGCCGGGAATCTCCCGATATGGCGATCAGGCGCTGCGGCTCTCGGGCACGTCGGGCGAGGAAGCGAATCGATAGCCGATGCCGCGGACGGTCTGGATGTAATCGCCGGCGCGGCGCAGCTTGTCGCGCAGCCGCTTGACGTGGGTGTCCACGGTCCTCGTCGTGATGCTCACGTCGATGCCCCAGACGCCGTCGAGGAGCGCGGTGCGCGTCTGCACGCGCTCGCGCGCCTCGTACAGGGCGACGAGGAGCTTGAACTCGAGGAGCGTCAGCTCGACCTCCTCGCGATCGACCCACACGCGATGAGCGCCCTCGTCGATGCGGAGGCAGCCGAACTCGATGCTCCGCTCCCCGTCCCCGGAGGACTTCGCGCGGCGGAGCACGGCTTGCACGCGCAGCACGAGCTCTCGCACGCTGAACGGCTTGACGACGTAATCGACGGCGCCGAGCTCGAAGCCGACGATGCGGTCGACCTCGTCTCCGCGCGCCGAGACGATCATCACGGGGATCCGCTGGGTGGCCTCGCTCTGCTGGAGAGCGCGGCACACCTCGATGCCCGAGAGGTCGGGCAACATGAGATCGAGCAAGACGAGATCGGGCCGCTGGTCCAAGGCCAGCCGGACCCCCTCACCGCCCTGTCCCGCGAGGAGCACCTCATGCCCGGCTTGCCTGAGGTTGTAATCGAGCACCTTCTGGAGCGCCGGCTCGTCCTCGATAACCAAAATACGCGCCATGCTGAAGAGCGCGTGTACCCGAGCGATGTGACGGGCAGATGACCGGATGGCAACAGCGCGGTGCGCCGCTTTCTCCGGGGAGAATGCAGGGAGAACGCGCCGCGGTTCGTCGTGAAGGGGGCGAGCGGCCCTGCGCGCGGCTGCGAGGGCGCGCGGACCGCGGACGCGCGGCGAAAGGTCGCACCGGCGGGGCGAGATGCGCTAGTCTCGCGGGGATGCTGCGTACTTTGCGACTCATCGCTGCCGACGTGCGCAAGAAGGCGACATGGTGCTACGGCGGCGATCCATGGCCGACGATCCTGAAGACGCTGGCTACGGACGGCACGGCGGCGATGGTCCTCTACCGGTTCACGCAGGCCGCGCGGACCCACCGGATGCCCGTGGTCGAGATGCTGCTGAACAAGGCGACCAACCTCGCTGGCGGCTGCGTCATCGGGCGCGGCGCGGACTTCGGGCCGGGGTTCGTGCTGATCCACTCGAACGGCGTCGTCATCAACGGCAACGTCCGCGGCGGCTCGAACGTGCTCATCGAGCACCAGGTGACGATCGGCGCGGATCGGCGGCAGACGCCGGTGCTCGGGAGCGATCTCTTCATCGGCGCCGGCGCGAAGATCGTCGGCGGCGTCACGGTGGGCGACGGCGCCCGGATCGGCGCCAACGCCGTGGTCGTGCACGACGTCGCGCCGAACACGACGGTCGTCGGTATCCCCGCGAAGCCCGTGCAGCGGCGCGAGGACCGCGCCCCCCAGGCCGCCGCGCGGCCCAGCGCAGCCGACGAGACGAACGGCTCGCAGAGCTGACAGCGTAACCGCAAAGCCGGCGATCCAGAGCGGCGGTCCTCCGCACAGGAGACGGGCCCAGATCGGCGTTTTCGGCGCGGAGGCGCACTCCGAAGCCGCCGCTCCCGAGCGGCGGCCACCCGCACAGGAGACGGGCCCAGATCGGCGTTTTCGGCGCGGAGGCGCACGGAAGGGCGCTGAGCACCGAAAACGTCGAGGTGGGCCCGTATCCGAAGCGGGTGGCCGCCGCTCAGCGCGGAGCTCGGGCTAGGAGCTCTTGCCGGAGCTGCGCGATCTCGTGCCGGAGCGGGCCGATGAAGTCGGCGCTGAGCGTCCGGTTGCGGCCCTCCAGCGCGCGCGCCGTGTGCCACTTGCTGAGCGCGAGCCGCGCGCCGGCGCGGATGAAGCTCCGCCCGGTGGCCCCGCGCCAGCCGAGGGTGCACCGGAGCCGCCCGATCGGCGAGCAGACCAGCTCGAGCTCGTCCTGGGTGAGCATGCCGAGCGCGACCTCGTCGCGCAGATGATCCCGGATCACCCAGCCCTTGCGGATGACGAGCGCCACGATGATCCCGAAGAACGACGCGACGAAGCACAGCCAGAGCAGCAGCCACGGCATGAAGAGATCCCCCATCGCGCGGCCCAGCGCGGTCGGGAGGAAGTTCCACACCGCGTGCAGCGCGACGCCGAGCAGGTAGCCGCCGATCGGGGCCGCGACGCGCACCCAGGTCTTCGACGACTCCCGGGCGAGGCCGAAGCCGATCCCGGTCATCGACGTGAACAGCGGGTGGAGCCAGGGCGTGAACACGCCGCGCAGGACGAAGGTGCCGGCGAGCACGTCGCTGCCCTGCATCGAGGCGCGCGCGTAGTACAGCACGTTCTCCACCGCGGCGAAGCCGAGCGCGCAGAACGTGGCGTAGATGATGCCGTCGACGATGCCGTCGAACTCGCGGCGCAAGAAGTAGAAGAAGCCGAACACGCCGAGCCCCTTGAAGAGCTCCTCCGCGAACGGGGCGCTGACCGACGCGCTGACGAGCTCGCCCATCGGCTCGCCGAAGCTGCTGGAGACGCCGACGTGCACGCCAGTGTTGATCAGGATCGAGAAGCCGGTCGCCGCGAGCGCGCCCCACAGGAACGCCATCAGCAAGCACCACCACGGCTCCGGATCGTACCGATCGATGACCATCGGGACGAAGAGGTAGAGGACGAGCGGCGGGAACGCGAAGAGCGCGCCGACGACCATGGCGCCGAGCATGCTCCCCCCGGACTCGATCACGCCGAAGAGCGTGAAGATCACGTTGAGGACCGCGCCCGCGACGATGCCGTTGGCCCACAGCCACAGCCCGGCGATGCGCCGCCGCCGGTCCGGGTCGGGCCTTCGCGCCGCCCGCATGACCGCAGGGTAGCCAGCGTGGGGATGCGCGGGCGCAGGCTGCGCGGCGCCGTGCGGCGAGGGAGCGCCGTGCTGCGGGCCAGGGCCGTGCGCGGGCATCGGCGCACGGGACGGGGGCCAGTAGCCCTGCGGCGCCTGTCCGTAGCCCTGCGGCGCCTGTCCGTAGCCTTGCGACGCCTGACCGTAGCCCTGCGGCGCCGCCCCGTGCCCCTGCGGCGCCTGTCCGTAGCCCTGCGGCGCCTGTCCGTAGCCCTGCGGCGCCTGTCCGTAGCCCTGCGGCGCCTGTCCGTAGCCCTGCGGCGCCGCCCCGTGCCCCTGCGGCGCCTGCCCATGCCCCTGCGGCCAGTGCGGCGGCTGTCCCGGGGAGTGCGGCCCCGCGCCGTGCGCCGGATACCCCGGGCGAGCCTGCCCGCCGCCGGGCTGGGCGTGCTCGCTCGGGCGCTCCGACGGCCGGGGTTGCTGCGGCAGGCCGCGGAGATCGGGACGGTGTCCGTGGGCGTTGTCCATGGCTCGAGCGCTCTCGCGAAATCCTCGTGACAGCGGGTGACCGCTCAGCCGAGACGGACCCCCACCGCACGCATGGAGCCGCCAGAAGCGGCGACGATCCGCGGCGGGCAACGGCAGTCTCGGAGCTGTCGTTCACACCCGCCGGATCGAAGCATCACACGATATTTCTACCACGCCGGGACGCGCCGGGCATACCTCCCTGAGGCATCCGGCGCGGCGCGGTCGGCGAGGAGCGCGGGCGCCGTGACGCTCCGCTTCCTCGAGCTGTCGGCGGAGGTGACGCGCGGCGGCCGCCGCGCGCCGGGGTGGCGTCAGGGGCGGACGACGCGCGTGCCGGGAGGCGGCGTGAAATTGAACTCGTTCTTGGCGACAGGCTGGTTGACGACCGGCGACGCGAAGTCGAACCGGTTCCGGTTGCCCTGCGCGTCGAGGATCAGCACTCGGCGCACCTGGTTGGTCTGCCCGTCCACGTAGAGGAGCATCTTCTGATAGGCCGGGGTCGCCTCCTTCGGCGTCCCCTCGAGGACATAGCCGCCCTCGAACTTCATCTGCGCCGGGTCGAGCAGGCGGAGCGAGAAATCCTTCGTGAGCTGGCCCTTGCCCATCAGGAACGCGAGCGCCGCCGGGTACTGGGAGCCCTTCACCGGCGTCTCGAACATCTGCTCGTTGTCCTTCTCGTAGACCTTGATCGTCTCGCCGTCGGAGACGACGCGGTTGCCGTTCGGCGCGTCGTAGACCCAGCTCATCTTGCCGGGCTTCTCGAAGATCACCTTGCCGGTGGAGACCTTCTTCACGTCCTGGACCTTGATCGTGTAGGTCTGCGTGAAGCTCGCCTTGAAGGTCTTCGTGGAGTCGTAGAACTGCTGGACGCGCCTGCCGAGCTCTTCGGCGGTGGGGCCCGCGGCCTGGGACTCGCCGGGCGTCGCGAGCACGGCCGTGACAGGCGCCGCCAGCCCGATGAGGCACGCGGCGACCAGGCGGTAAAGTGAGGTTCGCGTCATCCTTCCCGATCTCCTTTGATGTCCAGAGGCGTGTCGCCTCCGCGCTTCGTGAGACAGGGGCACCGGTGATCACCGCCGGTCCCCCCGGCGACCGCCGCCCTCGCTGAAGCCGGGGCGCGCCGCAACTTTTCACTTTGGACGCGGCGCGGGCGCGTCCGATGCAGGCTCCATAGCACACGGTGTGTGCGCCCGGACCGCCTCGGTCGCGCCTGGCGGGGCCACGTGGTGCCGAGCCGCCGCGCGCGGCCGGGCCGCGCTCAACCGAGGCGCGCCCGCCGCGGCCGGGCCCGGGAGGGGGCAGGCGCGCCGGACGCCGCCAGCGCGGCCGCGAAGCCCGCGGCGCTGAGGTGGGTCATCGCGATGGCGAGCGCGTCGGCCGCGTCCGGCCGCGGGGGCGCGGCGAGCCGCAGGACCGCGGTCATCACCTGCGCCACCTGCGCCTTCTCGGCCGCGCCGCGGCCGACGATGGTCCGCTTCACCAGCGCCGGCGGGTACTCCGAGATCGGCACGCCGGCGCGCGCCAGCCGGAGCAAGACGACCCCGCGCGCGTGGCCGAGCTTCGCCGCGCTCTGCGCGTCCTTCGCGAAGAACAGGCTCTCCACCGCCGCCGCGTCGGGCGCGTGCGCGGCGATCACCTTCCCGAGCTCGTCGTCGATCTCCACCAGCCGGCCGGCGAACGTCCCGCTCGTGTCGATGTCGATGACGCCGTGCGCGACGTGCTCGACGCGCGTGCCCTGCCGGATGAGCAGGCCCCAGCCGAGGTGGCGCGACCCGGGATCGATGCCGAGGACCCGCACGGCTCAGCACGCCCCGTGCGACGGCGCCGCGACGTGGGTCGGGAAGCCCGGCGCGCGCTCGGCCCCGCCGTCGCGCTCGCCCCGCTCGGCGGCGGTGAGCGCGCGCCGCGGGAAGATCTTGTGCGGGTTGAGCAGGCCCTTCGGGTCGAACACCGCCTTGATCCTGCGCTCGATGGCGATGAGCTCCGGCGACTGCTCGAGCGCGAGGAACTCGGCCTTCGACGTCCCGATACCGTGCTCGCCGCTCAGCGTGCCGCGCATGCCGATCACCGCGCGGAACAGGCGCGACAGCGCCGCCTCGACCTGGGGGACGAGCTCCGGCTCGTTCCAGAGCAGGTTGACGTGGAGGTTGCCGTCGCCGGCGTGGCCGTACGTGAGCATGCGGACGCCGGTCGCCGCCGAGATCTCCGCGACCTCGTCGAGCAGCGCCGGGATCTTGTCGCGCGGGACCACGACGTCCTCCGAGATCTTGTGGCGCGCCATGGCGCGCGTCGTGGGCGAGAGCTGGCGGCGCGCCTCCCAGAGCCGGTCGCGCTGCGCCTTGTCCTGCGCGACGAGCACGTCGAGCGCCCCGGCGTCCATGCAGACCTGCCCCACCCGCTCGGTCTGGACCTCGCAGTCCGCGGGCTCGCCGTCGACCTCGATGATCAGCATCGCGCCCGCGCGCTCGTCGACCCCGACGCCGCGCGCCCGGACCGCGTCGAGCGTCGGGCGGTCGAGCAGCTCGAGGCAGCGCGGCACGACGCCGGCGGCGACGAGGGCGCTCACGGCGCGCCCGCTCGCGCGCACGTCCGGGAACAGGCAGAGCAGCGTCATGACCGACGGGGGCTTCGCGATGAGCCGGAGCGTCGCCTCCGTCGTGATCGCCAGCGTGCCCTCGCTGCCGACGAGCAGCGCCGTGACGTCGTAGCCCGTCACGCCCTTCACCGTGCGCCGGCCGGTGCGGAGGCGCGTGCCGTCGACGAGGATCGCCTCGAGCCCGAGCACGTACTCGCGCGTGACGCCGTACTTGAAGGCGCGCGGGCCGCCGGCGTTCTCGGCGATGTTGCCGCCGAGGGCGCACATCTTGAGCGAGTTCGGATCGGGCGGGTAGAAGAGCCCCTCGGCCTCGACGGCTGCGTGCAGGTCGGCGAGGATGACGCCCGGCTCGACGACCGCGACCTGCTCCTCCCGGCTGATCTCCTTGATGGAGCTCATGCCGATCGTGGCGATGACGATGCCGCCCGCCACGGGGACCGCGCCGCCCGACTTGCCGCTGCCGGCGGCGCGCGGCACGACCGGCACCTCGGCCTCGCTCGCCGCCCGCACCGCCTTCTCGATGTCGGCCGGCGAGGAGGCGAGCACGACCGCGTCCGGGCTCACCGGCGGCTGATCCGACTCGTCCCCCGCGTACGCGGCGCATCCCTCGGCCGACGTGATGACCTTGGAGGGGCCGAGCGCGCGCTCGAGGAGCCGGCGCGCCTTGTCGATGGCCGCCGCCGACGGGCGGGGGAACGTGGGGTGAAGTCGCATCTCGCCTATTTACCGCGGATCGCGCGGCGATGCTGCGGGATCCGCGCGGGCGGGCCCGGGGCTCGGCCGGCCGCGAAAAAGGGGGACAGACGCGCCTCTGCGCAGCGCCGAGCGCGCGCGGGTCAGAGCAGATCGAGGAAGGCGAGCAGCGCCTCGATCGACCCGGCGTCCAGCGCGGCGAGGCCCTCGCCGGTGGGGGCGCCGTCGTGGAAGAAGGCGCCCGGCGCGGCGCCGACCGGCGCGTCGGCGCGGCCGCCCCCGTCGTGGAAGCGCGCCCGATCGAGCACCTGCCGCAGGCTCTTCGCGGAGCCGTTCGTGAAGTACGGCCGCTTCTTGTAGAGCCGCCGCAGCGACGGCACCCGCGCGCCGTCCTCGTGCACGTACGGCACGACGCCGGTCCTCTCGTACCCGGCGCGGCCCCACACGATCGCCCCCTCGGGCGCGAGCACGAGCTCCTCCCAGCGCTCGAACGGCACCGCGGAGCCGGGATCGTCGCTGCGGAGCACGGGCGCGTGGCAGCGCGCGCAGCGGTCCCGGAACACCCGGGCGCCGTCGCGCTCGAGCGGGGTGAAGCTCGAGCGGCCGAGGGCCGCGGGGTTCGCGCGGTGCGAGAACGCCATGAGGAAGCTCATGAGCGCGCGGCGGAGCGCCTCGGGGGGCAACCCGGCGCGCGCCGCGTCGGACAGCCCGAGCTCGGCGAGCCACGGGGCGTCGGCGGCGGAGAGGGAGAACCACGGGTCGTGCCCGCTCAGCGCGCCGGCGACGCGGAACTCGTTGTCCGCCATCGTGGTGAGGTCCGGATCGAGGGCCCGGGAGAAGTGGGGGCGGTTGTTGAACAGGCCGAGCAGCGGCTTTGTCGTGGCGCGCACGTCGCCGCGGCCCGTGTGGTGCGTGCGGCCGTCGACGTAGCCCTCGAAATGGCACGTCTCGCAGGTGAACCGGCTGAGCGGACCGTCGGTCCTGTTCCACGGCGCCATCAGCGACGTGAAGAAGAGCGCCTCCCCGAGGCGGAGCTCCTCGACGCGGGCGTCCGCGCCGCCGTCCTGGACCGGCCGCTTCACGACCGCGGCGCCCTCGCCGCCCGCGTCGAGCAGCCACGCGTCGAGCAGGGGGTTCGCGTAGGCGAACGCGCCGCCGTCGAGCGCGGCCATGGCGGCGACGCCGGGGGCGAGCGGGCGCGTGGAGACCTCCGGCGCGGCCGAGAGGCCGGCGTCCGTGGCGCGGAAGAGGAGCTCGGCCCGGCGGTCGCCGCCGTAGCCGGTCGCGACCACGCGCACGCCGGACGGGAGCGCCGAGAGCGCGATCGCCTTCGGGGTGAGGACGCCGTGCTCCGAGACGTTCACGGCCGACAGCAGCGCCGCCTCGGGCCGGGCGCCGGCGGCGACGCGGTAGAGGAAGACGAACGAGTCGATGTAGCCGAACGAGCCGCCGGTCCGGTCGAGCGGGCGATCCTCGACCCCGCCCGCGGCGAGGAGGAGCCCGCCTCCGGCGTCGTCCGTCTCGATCGCGTCGAAGCTCCAGATTGGGCCGTCGTGGCGGATGCGCGCCGCGCCGCCCGGGAGCGGGCGGCCGTCCGCGCCGACCGGGAACACGACGAGCGTGTGGTCGAGGAGGCAGTCGACGATGAGGTGGCGCGCGAGCCGGACGACGCGGAACGGGCCGGCGCCGATCGGCTCGTCCCAGCGCTCGACCTCGAGGCGCCCGTCCGCGCGGGCAGGGCCGGGGCGCAGCGTGAGGAGCGCGCCCGCGCGCTCGTCGAGCGCGTAGAGGACCCCCTCGGGACCGGCGGCGACGTCGCGGACGCCGTGGACGCGCGCGAGCTCGATGCGCCCCGCGGGCTCGAGCGAGGCGCCGCGCACGACGTAGCGGAAGAGCGCGGGCGACGCCTCGCCGCTCGCGAAGACCTCGCCGGAGGGCATGACCGCGACCCCCGTCGGCGAGGCCGGCGCGGGGGCGCGGGAGAGCTCGCGCAGCGACGCGTCGAGCAAGACGAGCGCGTCGCGGCCGCGGAGCGGCGAGAGCAGCGCGGGCGCGCCCGGCGCGGCGGGGCGGCCCAGCGGATCCACGGGGCGGAGCGCGATCGGATCGGGCCCGAGCAGCCGGTCGGAGCTGGGCAGGCGGGAGAAGTCGGTCGCGGCGCGACGGGCCGCCTCGAAGCGCCGCAGCGGCTCGAGCGGATCGGGGCCGCCGCCGGGGGCCGGCGGCGCGGGGCGGCCGTCGCAGGCCGCGGCGGCGAGGCCGAGCGAGAGCGCGAGCGCGAGGGGGCGCGCGGCCATGGGTCGGCGCCACGGGGCAGCGGGCCGAGCCCCCGCGCCGATCACCAGCCGCCGGTGCTCGCCGGCTTGGCGCTCTCGACCGGCGCCGCCTTCGCGGGCTCGGCCGGCTTGGGCGCGGGCTTCGCCGCCTCGGTCGTGGTCGCGCCCTTCGGCGGCTCGGGCGTCACCTGCTGGGGCTTGTCCTCGCAGCCGACGAGACACACGGCGCCGAGCGCCACAAGCACGGTCAAGACATTCTTCATGGGGAGCCTCCTGAATGAGCGGCGCAAGCGAAGCACATCCGCTGGGCGCTCGGTAGGGGGCGCGCCGCCGGCAGCGATCGGACGCGGCACGACGGCTGCAACGATGGCGGATCGCCGTGAGGGTGGCGCAGCGGGCGCGCATGGGCGCGCGCGGAGGCGGGGACGCGCTCCCGGAGGCGAGCGCGCCCCAGGGGCAGGGCACGACGCGAGGCGCCGGTGATCCGGGCGCTCGCGCCGTGCTCGGGCTCGCTCACGTCCCGGGGACGATCTTCACCAGGCTGTTGCGGTTCGCCACGAAGTAGAGCTCGCCGGCGTTGTCCTCGACGATCGCGGTGAGCCCCTCGAAGGTCGGCAGCCCGCCCTGACGCGTGAACGCCGGAGCGTTGGGCGTGTTCGGATCGGGGTTCTTGAGGATGAGCGTGAGGGGCGACGTCTTGTCCCCGCACTGGACGAGCGCGCCCATGCGCCCTCCGGTGTAGTCGCCGAACAGGTACACGCCCTTGAGCTGAGGCACCTCGGCGCCCCGGTACACGAAGCCGCCGATGACCGACTTGTAATCGCGGAACGGCCCCGTCGCGCTCGCCCTCCGGTCCATGTCGACGATGGGCCGCGTGTGCGTCGAGCCCTCGCGCAGGGTGCGCCCGCGGCAGGTATCCTCGTGGTCGCCCTCGAACTTCGCCCAGCCGAAGTTCAGCCCCGACACGCCCGCGGGGACGTAGTCGACCTCCTCGTACGAGTCCTGGCCGACGTCGCCGATGTAGAGGTCGCCCGTCGCGCGATCGAAGCCGAAGCGATATGGATTGCGCAGGCCATAATGCCAGGTCCGCGCGCCGTCGCCCGGGAAGGGATTGCCGGCCGCGGCGTACGGCTCGGGAGCGTTCGGATCGAGGCGCAGGATCTTGCCGAACAGCGAGCTCGGATCCTGCGGCGCCCCCTGCTTGTCGTTGTTGCAGGACCCGCCTCCGTCGCCCGTGCCGACGTAGAGCATGCCGTCAGGCCCGAACACGACATGGCCGCCGTTGTGGTTCACCTGCGAGCTGTCGAGCCGCAGGATCGTCTTCGTGGGCGTCCGATCGGCCACGTAAGGATCGCCGGCGGAGCGCTTGAACTCGAGCACCGTATCGCGGTTCATGTTCGTGCCCGTGGTCGGCGTCAGCATGATGTAGAATTTGCCGCTCCTCTCGTAGTCGGGCGGGAACGCGATGCTGATGAGCCCGCGCTCGTCGTCGAAGGCACCGCTTTGGAGCCGGATCTCGTCGCTCACGTCGAGGAAGACCCCCGGGCGCAGCGCGCCGCCCGAGAACACGCGGATCTGACCGGTCTGCTGCACGAGATACCAGTCGTCCGAGCCCTTCGGCTGCGCGGCATACGTCAGCTTTTCCACGCCGGTGACGACGGGAGCGAGCGCCAGTTTCCCGACATCGGGAGCCGCGCTGGCGTCGCACGCCGTCGGCTCGCCGGCGCCCGAGCCGCCCGTCCCCGTGGTGGTGGCCCCGCTCGCCGATGTGCCGCCTCCGGCGCCGCCGGAGCCGCTCGACGTCCCCGTCGCCGTTCCGGCCCCCGTCCCGCTCCCAGCCCCCGTTCCCGTCGTCCCGGTGGAGCCCTGGCTCCCCCCCGGGCCGGAGGTCGCGCCGCTCCCGCCCGTCTCCCCGTCATCGCTGCATGCGCCGGTGCCCAGCGCGAGACACGCGCCGCCACCCAGCGTCAAAGCCATCCACAAAGCCAAGGTCGTACGCTGTTTTTTCATGGGGCGCATTCTACATGAGAGGCGCCGTGGCGCACTCATGATCTACTGCCAGGGCGAAAGAGCGTGGCATGGAGTCCCAGCGGTCATCGCCCGCAAGACCGGAGACCGCCGATAAGCCCGCTCGGCGGGTCGACGTCGGTATGAAAGGACGGAGCGCCGCGCCGATCCATCGGTATCGAACGGCATCGCGCTGCTCATGCAGTCAATCCGCCGTTCAGGCGGAATGCGCCTGACAGGCGGAGGCGCTCCGGCGGCGCGACGGCCATCTCTCCGAGGCAGACATTTGAAGCAGAGCGGTACGCGTAAATCCGTTTCTGGTCGAAGCCAGGGCTATATTCCCGCCCACCGCCCTTCTGATCACCGCATGCACGGATCCCGCCGGCGAGGGCCGCCGCCCGGGCTCACCGGCAGTCGTGGCCACTACGGCTCTCCGTACGTCGGAGCTCAGCGTGGAGACAGACGATTACGAATCTGCCATCTTTGCTCGTCCCGCGCGCCGCTCAGAACGATCCGGCGATCCACGCGCTGCCCGGGCCCAGGCCGACGCGCGCGCGAAAGGGTGCGCCGCCCGCCCGCCCGCGCCCACCCCCGGACGCCGTCGCGACGTCGGGCGCGGAGGGCGCGGTGATCCAGAGGACCGCCCCGCCGGCCGCGATCACCGCCCCGGCGATGAACACCACCGTCCCGATGTTGCCCATCCCGACCGCATCGTCGCGGAGATCGAGCCCCGTCTGGTCGACGCAGCGGCCCTCCTCGTCGCAGTGGCCGCCCTCGATGGACTCGTCAAAGGTCGACTTGGCCACGAAGCCGAGCGCCGTGCCGACGCCGAGCCCGACCACGCCGAGCCCGACCCCCACCATGCCGATCGGCTTGCGGAGGCTCCCGCCCTGCGGCGGAGGCGGCGTGTCCGCCGACGGACGGGCCGGCGGCGGCGCGACGGGCGCGCCGGGCGCGGCGCTCGAGCGCGCGGCGGGCTCCGGCGCCGGCGCGCGCTCGAGCGCGGGCACGGCGACGCTCACCACGCCCGGCTTGTCGATCACGACCTTCGTCTCCCACGGCGTGTGCCCGGGCGCCGCGGCGGCGACCCGATGCTCGCCAGGGTCGAGCGGCACCGCCGTCCCCCAGAGCGCCCGCCCCACGGCGACGCCGTCCCGCGTGAGCGAGAGCCCGGAGATCGCCGCCTCGTTCGGGACCACGATCTGCAGGCGCGAGAGGCGCGGCTCGAGCGCGGCGGCCCGGCCGCGCGCCACCCGCTCGCGCTCCGTCTGGCCCGCCGACAGCGCGGCGGCCGCGACGTCGCGGAAGCCGATCCACGCCGTCGCGATCCGGCCGATGCGCTCGTAGCAATCGGAGAGGTTGAACAGGGTGCCGATGCCCGGATCGATCTGGTGGCTCTCGGCGAACTTCGGACAGGCCTCGGCGTGCTTGCCCGCCGCCATCAGCGCGCGCCCCTCGTCGAACAGCGCGACCGCGGCGGCGCGCTCCTCCCGGCTGGGCTCCGCGGCGCGCGCGGCCGGCGCGAGCGCGGTGAGCGCAGAGAGCGCCGACAGGAGCGCGAGCGCACGGAGACGCGCGCCCCCGGTCCGCGGCGCGCTGGAGGCCGCCGCACGGCAGCCGGCCTCGGGACAGGTGCTCGGGGGACGACGATGGCAGAGCAAGACGGGACCTCTCCTGGGCGCACGCGATGTCATCGCGGATCGGAAAAAAGATCGTCCGGGCGGGACGGCGTGGGCCGAGGCGGCGGCGAAGGCCGCCCGGGCGGCCGCGCCGCCCTCGCCGATGCGCTCGGCTTCGGCGCAGCGGCCGCGCTCGCCGCCGGCCGCGCCGTCCCGATGGCGCTGACGGTCACGGTCGCGCTCGCCCCCGGCTGCAGCGCGGCGCCGCCGTCGGGGAGCTCCGCGAGCCCGCCGGCCGCGGGCTCCGTCGCGGGCTCCGCCGTGTCGCGCGGCGACGATGCCTCCGGCGCCGACGAGGCCGTCGGCGCGCCGGGCGCGGCGTCCGGCGCGGGAGCGCGGAGCGCGAACACCCACGCGAGCCCCGCGCCGCCCAGGAGCGCCGCGGCGATGGCCGCCGCGATCCCGAGGGCGCGCGCCCCGGCGCGGCCGCTGCCCGACGAGGCGCGCGTACCGCCCCAGGAGCGATCCGTGGCCGCGCCGTCCGTCAGGAGCGCCGTGGGCGCCCCCCACGCCGAGCCGGCCGGCACGCCCCGGCCGCCGGAGCTGCCGCCGGGCGGCGGCGGCGCGCTGCCGGGCCCGGGCGCCGTGGAGAGCGGGCGCCGCCCGGGCTCGCGGCCCCCCTCGGCGCTCCCCTCCCCGATCGCGTCGAGGCGGACCCGCAGCACGCGCGCGGCGCGCGCGGCGAGGTGCTGCGCGTGGGGCGGCGCGAACGGGGCCAGCTCGGCGGCGAGCTCGGCGATGTTGCCGAACCGATCGGCGGGGTTCCGCTGGAGGCAGCGCTGCACCGCGCGATCGAGGCGCTCGGGCACGTCGGCGCGCAGCCCGCGGAGCCGAGGCGGCCCCTCGAGGATGCGGTCGTAGATCTGCATCACGGAGTCGCCCTGGAAGGGGATGGCGCCCGTGAGCAGCTGGTAGAGGATCGCGCCCATCGACCAGACGTCGGCGCGGGCGTCGACGCTCTTCGAGGAGACCATCTGCTCGGGCGCCATGTAGAGCGGCGAGCCCAGCATCGCCGAGCTCTCGGTCATGTCGTGCGCCCTGGGCGCGGCGGGCTCGGAGGCGAGCGCCATCTTGGAGATGCCGAAGTCGATGACCTTGATGAGCGGGCTGCCGTCGGCCCGCTGGCTGAGGAACAGGTTGCCCGGCTTCAGATCCCGATGGACGATGCCGAGCGCGTGCGCCTCCGCGAGCGCCTCGCACGCCTGCAGCAGGTAATCGCACGCGAGCTCGACCGAGAGCGGGCCGCGATCGCGCAGGAGGGCCTTGAGGTCGGTCCCCTCGAGGTACTCCATCACGAGGTAGGGCTCGCCCCGCGCGAGCGTGCCGACGTCGAACACGCGCGTCACGTGCTCGCTCCGGATGCGCGCCGCGGCCTGCCCCTCACGCAGGAAGCGGGCCACCAGATCGGCGCGCTCGCGGGCCTGGGGCAGCAGGAACTTGATGGCCACCCGCTCGCCGAGCAGGCGATGGCGGGCGGCGACCACCACGCCCATCCCGCCCTCGCCGAGGACGCGCTCGACCTCGTATTTGTCCGCGAGGACGTCCCCCACGTTGACCGGTGCGACCATGCACGCCCTCGCTCTGGATCTCCGCTAGTATCAAAACGACGAGTGCGCGACAACGCGGGCTTTCCCGGAAAGGAAAGCCGCCGCGCCCTCCCCCGCGCGTCCTCACCCCACGCGCGGTTCGTTGCCTCGCCGCGCCGGCAGCGGCGCCGCCGCCGCGCGCGGCGCTCAACCCGAAGCGGCGCGGCGGATATTGGCCGTTCGGGTTCGCCACGCGCGCTCGCTGCCTGTATATGAATGCCGCAATTTCACATGACGAACGAGCCGACCGATCCCTTCGTCCTCGCGCGCGAGCTCCTCGAGCAGCGGCAAACCACCGAACCGACCGACGCGACGGCCATGACGCTGGCCACGGCGGACGCGTCGGGGCGCCCGTCGGCGCGGATGGTGCTGCTGAAGGGCATCGACGATCGCGGGTTCGTGTTCTTCACCAACTACGAGAGCCGCAAGTCGATGGAGATCGCGGCGAACCCGTTCGCCGCGCTGTGCATCCACTGGGCCAAGGCGGCCGAGCAGGTCCGCGTCGAGGGCCGCATCGAGCGGGTCAGCGACGCGGAGTCGGACGCCTACTTCGAGACCCGCCCGCGGGGCAGCCAGATCGGCGCCTGGGCGTCTCGGCAGAGCGCGCTGCTGCCCTCGCGCGAGGCGCTCCTCGAGCGGGTGCGCGAGATCGAGGCCCGCTTCGAGGGAGGGCCCGTGCCCCGGCCGCCGTTCTGGGGCGGCTTCCGCGTGGTGCCGGAGCGGATCGAGTTCTGGCGCGGCCAGGAGAGCCGCCTGCACGACCGCGTGGTCTACCTCCGCGACGGCGACGGCTGGCGCGTCGAGCGCCTCTACCCCTGAACGCAGCGCGCCGAGCGCCCTGCCCCCGCGCCGCGGGATGGCCGCGCTACGTCCCGGCGCCGCGGAGGCGGCTCGCCTTGCGCTCCCGGAGCCGCTCGATGATCGCGACGAGCTTCGGGTCGTCGCGGCGCCGCACGTCGAGCCGCATTCCCTTCAGAGCATTGCACCGGCCGCACGCGAGCGCCAGGTTGTCGAGCGCGTCCGTCCCGCCGTGCGTGCGCGGGACGATGTGCTCGATCGTCGCGCGCTGGATCGGCTCGCCGTCGAGGCCGACGACGACGTGCGACAGGCAATGGATGCACTTGCCCACCCACGCCGGTTGACCGCGGATCTCCGTGCGCTCGAACGTGGCGTCGGTGGCCACGATGTCGAGGATCAACCGTCGCCGCGCGGCCTTCACGGCGCTCGAGCGTAGCCCCTCGGCGCGGGGCCCGCACGCGGTTCGCGCCGGGCCGGCAGGTGGGCTATGGAGCCCCGGAGCCGGCGCGCGCCCGCGGCGACAGGCGGCGCGGCCGCGCGGTCGTTGATTGCGCGCTCCGTCACGCCCCGTGACGCGCGCGGGAGGAGCCATGAAGTCGAAGACCGAGTATTTCTACTTCGAGACGAAGGCCAAGCGCGAGCTCATCAACGTCACCGACCGCGTCGCGGCCGTCGTCGCCGCGAGCGGCATCCGGGAGGGCATGGTCCTCGTGAGCGCCATGCACATCACCGCCGGCGTGTTCGTGAACGACCACGAGCCGGGCCTCTGGGAGGATATCTGGGCCTGGCTCCAGCAGCTCGCCCCCGACGGGCCCGACTACCACCACCACCGGACCGGCGAGGACAACGGCGACGCCCACCTCAAGTCGATCCTCGTGCACCACCAGGTGATCGTGCCCATCACCGCGGGGAAGCTCGATCTCGGGCCCTGGCAGCAAATCTTCTACGCCGAGTTCGACGGCAAGCGGCGCAAGCGCGTCGTCGTCAAGGCGATGGGCGAGTGACGCGCCCGGCGCTCTAGCCGCCGGCCTGCGCCGCGGGCGCCAGCGCCTCGGGCCGGCCGGCGCAATACGCCCGCGCCCCGCGCTGCATGAGCGAGGCGATGGCGCCGAGCGCGTCCGTCCAGGCCTGCTTGTGCTCGGGGGTCCAATCGGCCGCGGCGACCTCGGCCATCGCGGAGATCAGGGCGTCGGCGACCCAGGGATACATCGCGTCCGTGACGCCGTAGTCGACGTGCTTGGCCCCCATCGCCATGAGCTTCTCCTCGAGCCACGGCGCGTCTTCCAGCCGGTCGATGACCGCGACGAGCGCCTCGGCGAGCATCTTCTCCTGGTGCTCCCGGCTGTTGCGGCCGAAGAGCGGCTTCACCTGCGGATATCGCGAGAACAGGATGCCGTAGAAACGGTGAGTGAGGTTGGGCTCCCTCCCGATCACCAGCTCGAAGCTCTCCCGCAGCAGACCCACGTTCAATCCCATGACAAACCTCCGTGCCCGCGCGCCGTGCCCGCGCGCCCATCGCCTTCGCCGTCGAGCTCCCCCGCCGGCGCCCAGGGAATCGCACGGGCTGTGCCAGCCGCGTTTCTCCGGCCGAGCGCGCCGATCCCGCCGGCTCGGCGCGCGCCGCGAGCCGCGGCGGTTTCCTCCAGGAAACCCGGATCCCCGATCGCGCGCAGCGGCGCTGGCCGCGAGAGGCCCGTCGCCGCTTGCCCCGCCGGTCCCCTCGGTGTTTCCTGCGGTGGTTTCCGGAAGGAAACCGCCGCCGCATCCGTCTCCTCGAGGAACCCGCGTGACGCTGCTCGACGCCGTGCTCAGCCTGTCCGAAGCGCCCGAAAGCGGCGAGGCGCTGCAGCGGATCCTGCGCGCCCTGGCGCAGGTGACGGCGGCCGACGCGCTCTCGGTGCTCGCGGCCGCCGAGGACGGGTCGGTCGGCGTCGCCGCGCAGATCGGGCTGTCGCCGGCCGCCATGGGGCTCAGCTTCCGGCCCGCGGAGCACCCGCGGCTCCGCAGGGCGACGCTCGCGGCCGGGCCGATCCGGTTCCTCGACCCGAGCGAGCCCGACCCCTACAGCGGCTGGCTGCTCGGCAACGCCGGCGAGATCCACCCGATCCACGCCTGCATGGCCGTCCCGCTCCGCGTGCAGGGCCGCCTCGCCGGGCTGCTCACGCTCGACGCCCTCGATCCCCACGGACTCGGCGATCTGCGCGACGATGACGCGCGCGTGTTCGCGGCGCTCTGCGCCGGCGCGCTGCGGCTCGACGCCGGCCTCGCGCCGGCCCTCGCCCCCGGGGCGCGCGAGGCGCCCGGCGGCCCGGCGCTGCCCGGCCGGTCGGCCGCGATGCAGCGGATCGAGCGCGAGATCGCGATGCTCGCCCCGCTGTCCGTGCCGGTGCTCGTCACGGGCGAGACGGGCGTGGGCAAGGAGCGCGTCGCCCGCGCGCTCCACGAGCGGTCGCCGCGGGCGAGCCGGCCGCTCGTGATCGTCAACTGCGCGGCGATCCCGGCGCAGCTCGTCGAGTCGGAGCTCTTCGGCCACAGGAAGGGCGCGTTCACCGGCGCCACCGCGGCGCGCGCCGGCAGGTTCGAGGCGGCGCGCGGCGGGACGATCTTCCTCGATGAGATCGGCGAGCTCCCGCTCTCGGCCCAGGCGCAGCTCCTGCGCGCGCTGCAGGAGGGGGAGATCCAGCCCGTGGGCGAGGATCGGCCGCGCCGCGTCGAGGCGCGGGTCGTCGCCGCCACGAACCGCGATCTCCGGCGCGAGGTCGCGGAGGGGCGCTTCCGCGCCGACCTGTTCCACCGGCTCTGGGTCTACCCGATCTGCGTGCCGCCCCTGCGCGAGCGGCGCGAGGACATCCCGGCGCTCTGCGAGCGCTTCGCCGCGGAGGTCGCGGCCGAGCTCGGCGCCGAGCGCGTGGACTTCACCGAGTCGGCGCTGCGCGCGCTCGCGCAGGGCGCCTTTCCGGGCAACGTCCGCGAGCTGAAGAACACCGTGGAGCGCGCCGTGCTGCGCCGGACGCTCGAGGAGGGCAAGGGCGCCGCGGGCCGGCGGCTCGTGCTGCGGCGCGAGGACGTCGATCCCGCCGAGACGATCGCCTCCGGCGCGCTGGAGCGCTCCGGCGCGCCGCTGGTCGAGGCCGCCGGAGAGCGGCTGCTGCTCGGGGGCGCGCCGCTGGTCGAGACCGCCGGAGAGCGGCTGCTGCTCGGAGGCGCGCCGGGCGAGGAGCCCGTCGAGGCGCTGGCCGAGACGCTGGAGCGCGCGCGCCGCGAGGCGTTCGCGCGCGCCTTCCGGGCCGCGGGCGGCAACGCGGCGACGGCGGGCCGGCTGCTCGGGCTGAGCCGATCGTTCGCCTACAAGGAGGCGGTGCGCCTCGGGCTCATCCCCGCGCCCGTCCCGCGCAAGCGCTGAAGCGCTCGCGGGGGCGGCGCGCCGCGGGCCCGTTCTCGATCCCGGGTCGCGCGGGCGCCGGGGCGCCGCGACGCGACGCCGTCGCCCGGGCGGGCGGCGCTCAGCGCCCCTGCTCCGGGGCGCCGATCCCCTCGAGCGGCACCCGCGCGAGCGCGGTGTAGCGCGCGCCCTTCGGGGTCATCTCGCTCTGGTAGACGATGATCTCCTCGACGCGCGTCTCGCCGAAGTCGACGTTGCCGATCGCCTGAGCGCACGCGTCGAGCGCCGGATCGCCGCGCGGGTCGCGCGAGCGGGCGAGGGTGAGGTGCGGCTCAAACGGCCGGTCCTCCGGCACGTAGCCCGTCGAGAGCGAGAGCGTCTGCTCGAGATCGCGGTGGATCGCGGTGAGGGCGCCGACCGCGCCGCCCACCCCGAGCCAGAGCACACGCGGGCGGCGCCGCGTGCCGAACGCGCCGCCCTTCTCGATCCGCAGCGTCAGCGGCCTGTGGAAGGCGGCGACGCTCCCGGCCGCCGCGATGACGAGCGGCAGGCGCTCCTCTCCGATCTCGCCCATGAAGGCGAGCGTGATATGCAGCCCTGCAGGCTCCACCCACTTGGCGGACGGAGCCCGGGGCGAGATCTCCCTGAGGAGCTCTCCGACCTTGGCGAGGAGCTCGGCTCCCGGATCAACAGCGACGAAGACGCGCACAGCTCACCTACGCTCGATTACCACCCACAGACTTCACCCTTGTTCTGCTCCTTGAGCCACCTCCGGAGCGGCTCGAAGTACTCCAGCATCGCGCTCGGATCGGCCTCGGTCTCCCCCGTCATCGCCTTCATCGCCTCCTGCCACGGCCGGCTCGCGCCGAGCGACAGCATGGCGCGCAGCTTCTCGCCCGCGGCCGCGCTGCCGTAAATCGAGCACGCGTGGAGCGGCCCCGTGTGCCCGGCCGCCTTGCAGAGCGCGCGGTGAAACTGGAACTGATAGATGTGCGCGAGGAAATACCGCGTGTAGGGGACATTCGCCGGGACGTGGAACTTCGCCCCCGGGTCGAAGTCGGCCTCGCTGCGCGGCACGGGCGGCGCCACGCCCTGGTACTTGAGCCGGAGCGCCCACCACGCCTTGTTGTAGTCGGCTGGCTTCGTCTTGCCCGAGAAGACGTCCCACCGCCACTGATCGATGAGCTTGCCGAACGGGAGGAACGCGACCTTGTCGAGCGCCGTCTTCAAGAGGAAGTTGATGAGCCCCTTCTCGTCCTCCGGCACCCTGTCGACGAGCCCCAGCGTCTTCAGATAGGTCGGCGTCACGGAGAGGGCCAGCGTGTCCCCGATCCCCTCGTGGAAGCCGTCGTTGGCGCCCTCCTGGAACAGGATCGGCAGCTTGTAGTACTGGCTATAGTAATAGATGTGCCCGAGCTCGTGGTGGATCGTGATGAGATCCTCCTCGTTCGGCCGGATGCACATCTTGATGCGGAGGTCGTTCCTGTAGCCGACGTCCCAGGCGCTCGCGTGGCAGACGACCTCGCGGTCGGTGGGCTTCGTGAAGAGCGACCGCTCCCAGAACGTGGCCGGCAGCGGGTCGAGCCCGAGCGAGGTGAAGAACCGCTCGCCGAGCGCGACCATCTGCTTCTCGTCGAGCTTCTTCGCCTTGATCTTGCGCGTCACGTCGAGCGACGGCTGGCCCTTGTACGGCTCCATGAGGCCGTAGACGTTCGACCACGCCTGGGCCCACATGTTGCCGAGCAGGTGCGCAGGGATCGGGGCCTTGTCGCCGATCCTGTCCTTGCCGTACGTCGCGCGCAGCCGGGCGCGCACGTAGCAGTGCAGCTCGTCGTAGAGCGGCTTCAGCTGGCCCCAGAGCCGCTCGGTGTCGGCCTCGAACGCCTCGGGCGGCATGTCGTACCCGGCCCGCCAGAGCGCGCCGAGGTCCGCGAACCCGACCTCCGCGGCCCCCTTGTTGCCGAGGGTGACGAACCGCTCGAACTTCGGCCGGAGCGGCGGCGCGATCGCGTGCCAGCCCGTCCACGCGTCGAGCAGCTCATCCCATTTGCGGCTGGTCTTCATGATCTCGGAGAGATCGTCCAGCGCGAGACATTTCTGCGCCGGCGGAGCCCCCGCCGCCGCAGCGGCACCGGCCGGCGCCGGCCGCGCCGCCTTGCCCTTCGGGCAGTACTTGCCCTTGCCATAGAGGCTCGTCATCTCGACCGAGAGCGCGGCGAGCTCCGCGCGCTCCGCCGGGTCGCTCGGGGCCGGCAGGGTGGTCGAGATCTTGAGCAGCTTCAGCTGGCGGGCCAGATCCGCGGGCAGCGCGAGGCCGTCGAAGCGCCTCGCCGCCTTCATCGTGCGGTTGAGGTACTCCATGCTCGCCTCGTCGGCGGAGGCGGCGAGCGCGTCGGTGTCGTCCGTGAGGAACGTCTGGTTCACCCACCCCGCGCGCGCGGACTGGAGCCGCAGCCGGCGCAGGTCCCGGTCGACGCCGGCCAGGAAGGCCTGCGCCTCGGCGACGTTGGGCGGCGCCTCCGCCGGGAGGGCGGCCCGGGGCCGGGGGGCCGCGGGCGCCGCCGGGGGCGCGGGCGCCTCCCCGCCGGGGGCCGGCGGCGCGGGCGCCGGCGAGGCGGCGCCGCTGCAGGCCGACGCGAGCCCGAGCGCGACGAGCATCAGGGGGCGCAGGATCGGTGTCCGGGCAAGGGCGTAGCGGACCACGCGCCCTTCATACACGCCGGACCGTGCCGAGGGAACCAGGAGCGACGTGCCATCGTCGCGGCTCGGCCCCGCGGCTCGGCCCCCGCGACCAGGACGAACCGCGCTCGCCGTGACGGCTGCCAAGCGGCCGTGAACTGCCGTTACAATGCGGACCCACCATGAGGAATGCGCTCGCGCCCAGGCCCCCGCTCCCGGCAGTCCTCGGCCTCGCCGCCCCCGCCGCCCCGCCCGCCCGCGGACCCGGCGCGCAACCGAGGGGCGGCGGCCCGGCGCAGCGCCCCGCCGCGCCGATCCGCGACGCGGCGGGGGGCGCGGCGCGCTGCGACCTCCCGGGCCGGTGCGGGCGGGTGCCCCACCGCGCGGCGCAGCTCACGACCGTGTGCGCACCGGGCGGCGGCCATGAGTGAGCTCGAGAATTTCTCGTTCGTCCTGCCCGGCGAGCTCGCCGGCATGGCGTACCCCCACGCGCCGCGGGCGGTCGAGGAGCTCGTGGAGCTCGGCTTCCGCAGCATGGTGTCGCTCTCGCGGCGGGCGCCTTCGCCGCACGCGCTCGGCTCGCTCGTCCACCTGCACTGCCCGCTCGCGGACTTCACGCGCATCCCGAGCGTCGACCTCCTGCGCGCCGTGGCGTTCCTCGAACGGGCGCCGCGGCCCGCCGTCGTGCACGGCGAGGGCGGCATCGGGCGCACCGGCGTGGTGCTCGCCTGCCGCCTCGTGGCGCTGGGCCGGTCGTCGACCGAGGCCATCCACGAGGTGCGGCGCGCGCGGCCCGGCTCGATCGACGACCCCGAGCTCGAGGCGTCCGTCGAGGAGTTCGAGCTCTTCTACCGGAGCGGGCGCGAGCCATCGACGTCGGCCCCCTTCAACTTCGCGCCCGCGTCGCCGCTCGACCGGGTCGTGCACGGCGCGGAGCGCCCCGGCTTCGGGATGGCGCTCTGGTCGGCCTCCGGGATCCGCTCGTCCGTGGTCGCGCCGCCGGGCGCCGCGCAGCACCCCGATCCGAGCGACGCCCCCGTCGAGGCGTGGCTCGGCTTCATGGCGCGGCAGGGCATGCGCGAGGTGCTCTGCCTGCTCGACGAGGGGGAGCTGGCGCTCCATCGGGTCCCGCTCCTCGGCCGCTACCAGCGCGAATTCCTCCGGGTGACGCACGTGCCGCTCGAGGGCGGGGCGATCCCCTCGCCCGACGCCCTGGAGCGCGCGCTCGCCGCGCTGCGGCGCGCGGAGGCCGGCGGCGCGCCCATCGTCGTGCACTGCGCGTCCGGCGCGGGCCGCGCGGCCGTCGTGCTGGCGGCGTGGCTGCGCGCCCGGCACGGCCTCGCCCCGGACGCGGCGATCGGGGCGATCCGGGATCACGCGCGGCACTTCGGCGCGCGCCGCGAGCCGCTGAAGGCAGGGCCGGCGGTGCGGGACCTGCTCGCGAGCGTGCCGGCGCGCGGCTGAGCGCGCGGCGGCCGTCAGCGCGCGCCGAGCGTCACCCGCCGGCGGGGGGGCCGGCCTTCCGGTGCCGCTGCTCGCGGTAGAGGCGCTGGACGAAGGCGCCGGCCGGCTCGGCGCGGAGCGCCTCGATGAGCTCGCGGAGGACGGCCGGCAGCCCGGCGAACGGGAAGGGCACCGGGTGGCGCTCGGGCACGATCAGCGGCGCGGCGAGCGCGGCGAACGTGAGATCGGCGGCCGAGAACCGATCGCCGACGAGGAACGGGCGCCCGTCGCGCAGGCGCTCGTTCACCGCGTCGAAGACCGCGCGGAGCTTGCCCCGCGAGCGCTCGGCGCCGGCGGCGTCGATGCGCATGACGCGCTTCATGACCGCCCGCGCGATCGGGTAGTACGCGCGGAAGACGCGGCGCCCGAACCACCAGGGCGGCGCCGCGCCGGCGCCCTCGAGCGAGCGGAGCGACCCGCCCATCAGGGCGAACGCGCCCTCCTCGTCGGGTAGGAGGTGAAAGTACGCGACGCGGCGGCTCGCGGGGCCGAGCTCGCGATCGAAGCGCTCCTCGAGCGCCTCGATGTCGTCGCGGCGCGCGCCGGGCTCGCCGGAGAAGAGCGCGTGCTCCGACGGGACGAACGCGTCGGCGTAGCGCAGGATGTCGGTGGAGTCGGAGACCGCGCCCGCCCGCGTGACGAGCACCGGCACGGAGCGGCGCCCGCCGGCGCGCAGCGACGGGAGCGCGTGGGCGAGCGGGAGGTAGGCGTCCTCCCGGTACGGCACGCCGGCGCGATCGAGCGCCCACCGCGCCTTCTCGCAGTAGTGGCTCCAGGGAATGGTGATGAGGCGAAGGGGCACGCCCACGCCGGGATCAGACATGGGGACCTCCTAGGGCTCGGGCCCGTGCTCGCCTCAGCGCCGGATCTCGAAGAGGTGGATGCCGTACGCGGGGAGCTCGACGCCGAGGCCGCGCGACAGATCGACGAGCTCGTCGCCGTCGCGCGGGTGCTCGTTGCCGGTCATGAGGTCGGCGAGCAGGACCTTGCGGCCGGCGACGCCCGCGACGTCGAGCGGGATGCGGCAGCCGCCGCGCGACGGGGCGAAGTTGACCACCGCCACGAGCGGCGCCGCGCTGCGGGGCGCGCCGCAGGCCGGGAGCGGCTCCCACCGGTAGGCGACGAACGCGTCGGCGCCCGGGCCGCGCGGGGTCAGCGTGGCGAAGCTGCCGGTGCGCAGGATCGGGCGGCGCACCGCGCCGAGCAGCCGCTCGTGGAAGGCGAGGCACGCCTGGTCGACCGGCTCCTCGGGGGCGCGGGCGAGGTGCAGCGAGGCGCGCACCGTCCGCCCCTCGAGCTGGCCGTGGTGGATGAACCGCATGCCGGGCACCGTCGCCGCGATGAACTCCGCGGCCCGGCGCCGGTCCGGCGGGAGCACGGCCGCGATGCGCGGCTCGTCGTGGTGCTCGATGAAGCGCACGCTCCGGCGCTGGTAGTCGGACGTGGCCGCGAGGTGGCCGCGGACCGAGGACGCCGAGGCGTGGCTCAGCCGATCGTAAAGGCTCTTGTCGAAGGTGTAGTCGAACCCGAGCATCTGCAGGCGCCACTCGAGGTCCCAGAACGCCTCGCCGATGAAGACGAAGCTCGGGTGGTCGCGGCGCACGGCGTCGATGGCCTCGGCCCAGAACTCGCCCGTGGCCTCGGCCTTTCGCTCCTTGGGCGGCCGCTTGGACCACGTGTGCCGGAAGACGTCGTCGAGCACGAGCATGGCCATGTCGCAGCGGACGCCGTCGCAGCGCGACGCGACGCTGCGGAGCGCCTCGGTGGACGCGGCGCGCGTCGCCGCGAGGCGGTAGTCGAGCTGGGCCGTGTCGGGCCACGGCGGGATGTAGGGGTCGCGCCCGCTGAGCGGGGCGCCGTCGTCGCCCTGGATGAAGCACTCGGGCTTCTCCTTCACCCAGTGGTGGTCGCGCGCGACGTGGTTCGGGACGTAGTCGAGGATGAGCCCGATGCCGCGCGCCGCGAGGCGCCGGCGCAGATCCGCGAGCGCGGCGTCGCCGCCGAACGCGGGGTTCACCTCGTACCGCGCGACGGCGAACGGGGAGCCGACCACGTCGGCGTCGGTCCAGTCCGGCAGCACGCGGTCGTACTCGGCGCGCAGGTCGGGGTGCGCGAGCGAGAGGCGCTGGCCCTCCTGGCCGAGCGTCCAGACGCCCATCAGGTACACGTAGTCGACGCCGAGCGCGGCGAGCCGGTCGAGCGCCGCGTCGGGCACGCTGGCGAGCGTCACCCTGGCCTTGGCGGCGCGCGAGAGCTCATGGAGCCAGACGCGCACGAAGATCGCGTACAGCAGAGGGTGCTGGTGGGCAGGGACTAGGGAGCTCATCGATTGGGTTGGCGACGGCGGGCCCGCGAGGGAGTCGCGGGCAGTCGGCGTCGGCGGGCGATTGTCGGCGGGCTCGGGTGGTCCCTGCAAGCGCGATCACGCGAGGCGGGCGCCGCGCCGAGGCTGCGCGCGCCGTCCAGCACAGAGGTCGCCTCGAAGAAGACCCGTCCGCCCTGGCTGCGGGCGCGGGCGCGAGCGACCGGCGCACGCGCGCGCGCGCCACGCGCGCCACGCGCGCCACGCCTGATTGCGGCGTGCGCCGGCGCGGCGGGCGGCGCTAGCCTCGGCGCGCGCGGCGCGCGCGGTTCCGTCGAGCGACGGCGGCCGCCGCGCCCAGGGCGACGAGCGGCAAGGCGAGGGGCGTCGCGGCCTCCTCGGGGGACAGCCGGCAGCCGCAGCCGCCCTGCTTCGGCTCCACCGGCGGCGGCGCCTCGTCGGGCGGGAGCTCGGCGGCGGAGGGCGCCTCGGCCTCCGTGGGCTCGGACGCGGGCTCGCCCTCGGACCCCTGCGCCTTCTCGGTCTCGCCGCTCTTCTCGGCGTCGGCCTTGTCCGCCGGCTTGTCCTTCTTTTTCTTCTCGCCGGTGAAGACGATCGCGCGGCGATCGATGATCTCGTTCTCGCCCTGCAGGGTGATCTTCTGCTTCTGCCCCATCTGCACGCCGTCGCTCGCGCGCTTGATCACGAGCTCGTACTCGCCGGCCTCGAAGCCGCGATCGCGCCGGAGGACGAAGTCGAACTTGGTGATGGAGAAGACCTTGCCGCTGCCGTCGGAGAAGCCGACGTCCATGCTCTCGTTGATCGACTGCTGGTTCTGGAGCGGGATGCGGTTCAGGATCGGCTTCTCGGGCGACTGGTCGGTGAGCGCGCGCTCGTAGTGCACCGTCGGCGTGAACGAGAACAGCATCGGGATGTGCGAGAGGTGCGGCGTCCCTCCGTAATTGATCGTCATCTTGAGCTTCCAGCGGCCGTCGTCCTCCTTGGGCGAGCGATCGGCGATGGTGACGGTGCCCGCCGCGTGCGCCGCGGTCGCGGGCAGCCACGCGCCGATCAGGGCGAGCGCGGCGGCGACGACGCGCGCGAGCAGGAGCCGGCGGCCGCCTCCGGCGAGGCGGGACGCCGCTCCGGGGCGCGCGTGGGCAGGGCGAGCGTGAGGACGCTCGGCGCGCTGACGTCGCGCGCCGAGCTGAGACAGGGGACCGGTTCGAGGTCGGGCGGTTCGCATGCGCAGCACGCTACCAGGGATTTCATGGAGACGAGGCGCGGACGAGAGGGCAGGAGGCGCGGGCGCGGGGCCTCACGGCGGGCGAGGCGCCGCGCCGACGCGCGGCGTCCGAGGGGGCGCGGCGCCCGCCGGGGAGCGCGGGCTCAGTCCGGGAACCAGAGCAGCGCGTCGGAGGTGGGCTTGTAACAGGCCTGGCGGCCCGCCTCCTCGTTGTCGGTGCAGCTCGCGTTCTCGAGGCAGTCGATGATCTCGTAGCGGCCGGAGGCGTTGTAGATCGTGGTGAACATCGCGCGCTGGGCCGCCTCGAGCTTGGTGAACGCGGCCTGGCAGTCGGGGACCGGGATCTTCTCGCACCGGGACATGCGCGCGCAGCGGGCGTCGATGACGGGCTTCGCCGTGGGCTCGTCCGGGTTGATCTTGACGGCGATCTCGTCGTTGCACTCGAGGATGATCTGACTCCGGTCGGGCGAGCTCTCGGTGGCGGCTTCCATGCGCCGCGAGAAGCAGCTCGTCATGGCGCGGAGATAGGTGGGCGAGGAGGTCGGGTAGGCGGCCTTGCACGCGTTGAGGTGCTCCCAGGACGCGCCGGCGCGCTGGAGCTTGGCGAGCGCGGCGCACCACTCGGCCTGGGCGGCGATGACGCCGTCGCGGTCCGGGAAGTTGGTGGGCCGCTCGGAGCAAGAGGCCAGCTGGCCGAGCATCGACGCAGCCACCGCGATCGGCAGGGCCAAGGATCGAAGGGCGGGCATGGGGCCGACCCTAGCACGTAGGCACCGCGGAGCGCAGTTTCCGGGACGCGCCGATCGTCAGGGCCGGTTTGGCAGGAGCTCGCAGCGGAGCCGCGCGCCCCCGCGGAGCGCCGCGGCCCCGCCGGGGCCGAAGACCGCGCCGAGATCCTGCGCGCCCCGGGCCGCGGCGCGGATCTCGATCGCCTCGACGCACAGCGCGCCGCGGCCGCCGACGAGCAGCGCGGCCGCGGGGGCGTCCTCGTCGAGGAGCGGCGCGCCGCCCCTCGACGAAAGCCGCAGGGTGACCGGCAGCTCGGCGATGAACCGGTGCGACGGCCGAGCGCCGCCGCAGCCGCCGGCGCCGCTCTCGGCGAGGGACGCGAGGGACCCGAGCGGCTCGACGGGGCCGACCTCACCCCGGGCGGCGTCGAGCGGCGCGGCGACGACCTCCCCCGAGGCGACGGCGTAGCCGACGAGCGCGAAGCCCGGGGCGTCGAGCCGCCGGCCGAGGGTGAGCCGGGCGCCGGCGACGTCGGGGACGGGCGCGAGCCCGGCGACGGCGAGGGTGGCCTGCCGCGTGGCCAGGACGAGGCTCCGCTTGCCGGCGTCGAAGGCGAGCAGGTCGCCGCCCGGCAGCTCGGCCGCGACGGCGATCGCGCCGGCGTGATCGAACGGCAGCAGCGCGGGCGGCGCGGCGCCCGCGGGCACGCGGAGGGCGCGCCGCCCGTGCGGCTCGTCCGCGTCGAGGAGCAGCAAGAGATCCGCGGGCGCCTTGGCGCCCGGCGCGAGCAGCACGGGGACGGCCTCGCCGGTCGTCATGGCGAGCGAGCGGTCGCGGAGGGAGACGCGGCGGGGCGCGGCCGTGCCCGCGAACGGCGGGAGCACGCTGACCATGAAGACGCCGTCGCGGAGCGCGCCCAGGGGGGAGGACGCGGCGGTCCACAGCGAGACGACCGGGGGCGCGCCGCCGAGGAGCCGGGCCGACGCGGGGGCGCCCGGCGCTGCGAGCGCGATCCGGCCGGCGCGGCCCGCAGGGGGGCGCGGCGCCGGGAGGGCGGCGAGGGGCGGGGGCGTGGGGGGGTCGTCGTCGAGGCGGCAGGAGACGAGCGGCGGAGGCGCGGTCCGCGGCGCGGGGCTCGCCGCGGGGGCGTAGGGCGGCGGCGCGCTGCGCGGTGGCGGCGGGGGGCCGCCCCAGCCGAGACGGACGAGGCCGTGCTCGCCCATGGCGCAGCCGATCGGCGAGCAGGCGAAGGGGGCGCCCTCGTCGAGCGGAGGCTCGATCTGGCGAGCGGGCGGGCCCTCCACGGGGCGCCACGAGCGGCCGCCGTCGGTCGACTCGAAGTAGGCCGGCGGGTCGTCGCCCGTGGCGGCGAGCGCGAACCGGCCGCCGGCGACGACGTGCGCGACGGCGGCCGGGAGGGGGTAGACGGTGATGCCGCCGCGCGCGTCGATGCGCAGGCCGGCGAGGCGTCCGCCGCGGCGGGTCGAGAGCAGGCGCGCGGCGGGCGCGTCCACGTCCGGCGGCGCCGCGCGGTCCGGCGAGGCGCCGTCGGCCGGCGAGGTGGCGTCGGCCAGGTGGAGCCAGCCGCGCACGGCGCCGTCGTCGTCCTCCCAGAAGTCGGTGTCGACGAGGCGCGGCGAGGCGGGGTCGGCGAGCGCCGGGAAGACGCCGCCGGCG
Organism: Sorangium sp. So ce185; assembly: GCF_051526825.1. Classification (NCBI taxonomy): domain Bacteria; kingdom Pseudomonadati; phylum Myxococcota; order Polyangiales; family Polyangiaceae; genus Sorangium; species Sorangium sp. So ce185. Next base: position 8,447,962 of record NZ_CP150316.1, read on the forward strand.
AGCGCCGGGTCGCGCTCGCGCACGCGGATCACGCGGACGCCCTCGGGCGGTCGCGCGCGGTCGCGCGCGACGGGAGGCGCCTCCAGCACGAGCGCGGTCACGGTCCCGCGCTCGCCGGCGATCCAGCGGTAGAGGCGCGCGGCGACCTCCCCCTCGATCCGGCGCTCGACCCAGCGGCCGCCGCCGGCGCGCACGCAGACGCGCGCGGCGCGTTCCTCGGCGGGCGCGCCGCGCGGGGGGCGCGCCGTCTCGGAGGGCGGCTCGCGCGACAGCGGCAACGCGGAAGGCCAGGGCGACCGCTCGCCGTCCGGCGAGGCGGCGCCGTCCGGGCTCTCCTGGAAGTCGTGGAGCCCGGGAGGCGCGCTGCCGCACCGGCCGGCGAAGGCGAGGCGGCCGCGATCGTCGCCGAAGAACGCCCCCCGCGAGGTCGCGATCGGGTCGGGGTCGCGGCCGCGGGGCGGAAACGTGGCCTCCAGGCGCGGCGCGGACAGCGTCGTCTCGAGCCGGAGCACGTGGGCGGCGTCGTGCGCGCACGCGAGCAGGACGTCCTCGCCCGCCCGGAACGGCTGGCAGCGCGCGTAGCGCGGGTCGAGGCCCTCGATCTCCGCGTCGGCGATGGGCTGGGCCGTCGCCGCGGCGAGCACGGCGAGGCCGCCGTCGCGGGCGACGAGCAGCCTGCCGCCGGGGAGGAGGGCGCCGGCCGCCGCGGCCAGCGCGAGCGCCTCCGGGGCGAGCCCGCGGCTCGAGGACGCGCCGGGCAGCGGGTCCCGCGCCGGCGGGAGGTGGAGCGAGGGGCTCGGGCCGTCGCGCGGCGGCGCGGGCGCGGCGCGAACGAGGCCGGCGGCGGTCACGCGGAGCGCGGGGCTGCCCGAGGGGCCGAGCAGCGCGACCTCCCCGCCCCCTTCCTGGAGGAGCGTCGTGGCGAGCCCGTGGGCCTCGAGCACGTCGACCCAGGTGACGCCCCCGTCGAGCGTGACCGAGGCGCGGCCGAACAGGTCGAGGCGCGCCGCGCGCCGCGCGTCGACGGCCACCGCGTCGACCACGCCCGCGACGCCGAAGCGCCGGACGGCGAGCGAGGAGGGGTCGACCTCGAGGAGGCCGCGGTCGCTGCGCAGGACGATGGCGTCGAGGTACGGCCGCGCGCCGCCGGGGGCGCCGACGTCGGCGATGGGCGCGAGCGCGCCGAGGAAGTCGCTGGCGCGGTAGACGCGGCCCTCGGACCACAGGACGAACCCGCCCCCGAGGCGCGCCGGGATCGACCGGAATCCGCGGAGCGGCTCGGACGCGGGCGCGGCGGCGAGCACGACGCCGCCGTCGAGGCGCACGCGGATCCCTTCGTGGAGCGCCGGCTGCGGGCCGGGCGCGGGCGCGCCATCGCCGGGCGCGGCGGCGTCGAAGAGGACGCCGACGCCCTCGGTGAGCGCGTAGCGCGCCGGAGAGAGCGGCGGCACGTCCGAGGGCCCGGCGGCCTGGGGCTTGGCGGGCGGCGGAGGGCGCTCGGGGGCGGCGCTGCAGGCAGCGGCGAGGGCGAGCCCGAGGAGGACGCCTGCGCGGGAGGGCATCGCGGCGGCGACGACTGTAAACGATCCGAGCGCGCACCGCAGCGCGCTCTCCTGGTCGGACCGCCCGGGCGCCAGCGAACGCCGCCTGGACCGGCGCGAGGCGGCCCGCCCCGCTGCAGCGCGCCTCGACCGAGCGGATCGCGCGGCGGCCGCCTCAGCGCCCCCGCACGACCGCCGTGCACCGCACCGGCTGCCGCACCTCCTGGCCGGGCTGGACGAGCACGAGCGTGCCGCCGCCAGCTTCCCGCGCCGGCTCGCCGCGCTCGCCGAGGCGGGCCGCGGGCGGCGGCCCCGCGAAGCGCGCGACGAGCTTCTTCACGACGCCGGGCGGCTCGTAGAAGCCGAGGTCGGCCTCGTAGCGCTCGTCCCGCACGTTGAGCTCCACGGCGTCGAGGCACGCGCGATCGCGCGACCACCGGATCACCGCGACGCCGGCCGTCCCGGCCTCGGCGATCCCCGGCAGCGCGCCGGGCGCGAGGCCGATCTCCGTGTCGAACGGCAGGACCACGCGCGCCTCCCCGCGGCGCGGGGCGCACGACGGCGCGCTGCCCGCGGCGAGCTCGCCGAGCGGCGCGAGCGCCTCCTCGGGGCCGAGCTCGCCGAGCTCGGGATCGACCGGCGAGAGTACCGCGCCGCCGTCGCCGGCGACCGCCACCACGACCGGCGCGCCGCCGCGCGCGCCCGCGCCGAAGGCGAAGCGCGCCTGCGGCCCCGCCATCGGCGCGGCGCGCTGCACGTAAAGCTCCCGCAGCGCCCCGCTGCCGGACGGCCGCGGGCTCGCCGGCGCGCCGCGCGCCGCCTCCCCGCGCAGGTCGACCGAGCTCACCGCGAGGCCGTCGTACCGAGGGCTCAGGAACACCGCGCGATCGCCGAGATCGACGCCGATCGAGGGCTGGGGGGCGCAGCCGCCGATCGGCCGCGTCACGCGCGCGGCCTCCAGCAGGCCGGCGAGGCACGCCTCCTTCGGGCCGACCGCGACCGGCGCCACGCGGCCGTCGCGATCGATCGCGAGCCCGACCTGCGCCTCGTAGGGCCGGTACGCGAGCCGGGACAGCTCGGCGCCCGCGACCGGCACGCTCGCGCGGCGGATCTCGGCGCGCAGATCGAGCGGGGCGATCCAGGCGAGCTCCGCGTCGGCGAGGGCCGCCGGCAGCGCGCCGCCGACGGGCGGCAGCGTCAGCACCCCGAGGGTGCCGAGCCGCAGCGGGCTTGCGGTGCGCAGGGGCGGCGCGGCGACCGCGCCGAACCCCTGCGACTCCGGCACGCGCGCGGCCGCGATCGGCCCCGCGAAGCGGCACGCGAGCCGCGCGACGGGCGGCGGCGCCAGCGGCCGCAACGGCCCGTCGCGCTCGCGCCGCGGGGGTAGCTCGGCCGCGGGCGCGTCGGGCGGCGACGCCGCGCGCGCCCCGCCGCCGCGCGCGGCCGACGCCCACCCGATCCGGAGGAACGGGCCGAGGCGGCACCCCACCGCGGAGCAGCCCGAGAGCCGCGCCGCCGCGCCGCCCGGCGGCGGCGCGACCGGCGTCCACCGCCTCCCCCGATCGATCGTCTCGAAGAGCCTGCCGTCCTCCGTCTCGACGAGCGCGAACGGGCCCGACGCCTCGAGCGAGCGCGCGCGCGCCGGCAGCGGGAGGCGGCGCAGCCGGCCGGCGGCGTCGATCGCGATCGGCGCGAGGCCGACCGCGCCCTGCGCGGGGAGCCAGCCCTCGACGGCGCCGTCCGCGTGCGCGGCGAGCGCGCGCGAGAGCAGCCCGGGCCGCCCTTCGCCGTACGAGGGCAGGTGGAGCGGCGGCTCGCCGCGCGCGATCCGCACGACGCGCAGCGCGCCGCGCACCTCGACGCGCTCGCGGTCCGGCAGGAACGCGCCGGGGCGCGCGACCAGGGCGACCGCGCCCCCGCCGGCGCGCGGGATCCAGGCGATCACGTCGGTCGCGTCCGCCGGGTCGAGGCGGTGCTCGACCCAGACGCCCGGCCCGCGCCGCACGCAGAGCACCGCGCTCTCGGGCGCCGCGCCGCCGGCGAACGCCGCGCGCGCGATCGCGCTGAGGTCGAGCCGCGGCCTCGGCAGCCCCTCGCACGGCCCGAGGTAACCGAGCGCCTCGCCGTCGACGCCGACGAAGCGGCCGCCCTCCCGCTCCGGCTCGGGCCGGAGCTCGAACGCGCGCTCCAGCCGGAGCGCGCCCGACCCGCGCGCGTCGCTCGCGAGGTCCACGACGCTCGCGCGATCCGGGCCGGCGCAGACGGCGAGCAGCGCGTCGCTCGCGCGGAACGGCGCGCACGCGCCGCTGCCGGGCGGGAGCGGCGCGACCGACGAGGCGCGGCCGGTCGCGAGGTCGATGCGGCCGGCGGCGCCGTCCGCAGCGATCACGGCGCCGCCGTCGTCGAGCGGCAGGCCCGAGGCGACGGCGTCCGCGAGCTTTTCGAAGGAGGCGCCGGGGAGCCACGCGGCGTAGGAGCCGGCGCCGGCCGACGGCCGCGCGCGCGGGGCGCGGGGCGCGCCGAGGCGCCCTCCCGCGTCGACGGCGCGCTCGAGGCCGCCGCGGAGCGAGGCGACGATCTCCTCGCCGCGGACCTCGAGCGCGATCGCGCCGCCGACCTCCGCGGTGACGTCGCGGTAGGAGGCGCCCGCGTCCACCGTGAGGAGCGCGCGCCCGAAGACGGTCAGGCCGAGCGCGCGGCGGTCGCTGGCCGCCACGGCCGCGACGAGGGACGGCATGCCGAGCGGCCGCAGCGCGCCGGTCGCGCCCTCGACGGCGAAGCTCCCGGCCGACGTGATCAGGCCGACGCCGTCGAGCCACGGGAACACGCCGGCGACGCTGCCCGGCAAGGTCGCGCGCTTCTGGAGCTCCCCGGCGAAGGTGGTCGCCGTGTAGACGTCGCCGCCGCTCCAGAACACGTAGCGCGGCCCGGCCTGCGCCCAGGCCGGGAACGCCGCGCCGCCGGCGAGCTCCGGGCCGCCGGCGCCGAGCGGCTCGAGCCGCGCGAGGCCGTGCAGCTCGACGCGCAGGCCGCTCACCACGGCCCTCTCGATCTCCTGGCCGTCGACGACCGCGCGCTCGACGAGCCCCTGCGCCGCCTGCGCGACGTACCGGGCAGGGCCGAGCGCCACGACGGCGGGGGCGCGGCGCGGCGGCTCCGGCGCGCCGGGCGGCGCGGGCGCCGGCTCGGCCGCCCCGCAGGCCGCGAGCACCGGCGCGGCGAGGAGCGAAAGCCGGCCGAGGGCGCGCGGCGTCACTCGTCGCTCGATCGGGCGCTCGCGGCGCCCGCGGCGCACGAGAGCCGCTGCATCGTCGACGCGGTCCGCAGCACCCCTTCGCCCCCCGCCCCGCCCCCCTGCCCCCGCGGCGCCGTCCACCGCGCGATCAGCGCCGCGTCCGCCGCCGCCTCGCCCCGCCGCCTCGAGTCGGCGACCGCGAGGTGCAGCGCCTCCAGGCACACGCGCTCGCGCCCCCAGCGCACCGCCGCGATGCCCCGGTCGCCGAGCGCGATCGCGGGCAGCGCCCGCCGATCGAGGCGCAGCGCGCGCTCCGGATCGAGCGCCACGAGCGCGCGCCACGCGCCCCGCATGGCGCGGCAGCGCGCGTCGCTCGCGGCGGTCAGCGTCGACCAGGGCGCCAGCGCGACCACCTCGCCCGCCGTCCCGGCCAGGCGATCGAGCGCCGCGGCCCCCGCGGTCTCGGCCGCGGGGCCGTCCAGCACCAGCACGCCGGCCTCCCCGTCGTCGCGCCGGGCGAGCGCCATCGACCGGCCCCGCAGCTCCTCGCGATCGAGCCCCACGACGCGCGCGGGCTGCCGGGGCTCCGGCCCGTGCTCCTCGAGGGCCGCGCGGCGCCGGTGCTCGCCGAGCACGAGGGCGCGGCCCGGGCCGAGCAGGAGGCCGGGCGCCCGCCCCGCGGACCCGTCCACGGGGCTCCGGCGCGGCTCGAGCGCGGGGAGCGCCCGCGCGCCCTCGGGGCCGAGCAGCAGCTCGCCCGCCTCGGCGACGACGAGCAGCGCCGCCTCGCCGCCCGGCGCGAGCAGCGGCACCGCGGCGGCCCGCTGCGCGCCGCGCCTGCCGCTCGGCGCGAGCTCGGTCGCGTTCAGCCGCAGCGCCTCGCCGCGCAGATCGAACGGCAGGCGAACCACCACGCTGTGCGTCGGGACCGCCGCGGCCCTCGGGCCGCCTCGCCCCGGCGGCGCCTCCTCGGACGGCGGCGGCGGCGGCGCGCCGTCGTCCGGCCGCGCGGCGCGCTCCGGCTCCGGCGCGTCGGCGACGATCTCCAGCGTATCGCCGTACGGCGTCGCGACGGTCCATCGCTCCGACCCCGCCGCGGGCGCCGCGCCCGGCAGCGGCGCCGGCAGGCCGACCGGCGCGCACGACAGCACCGGCAGCCCCGCCGCCTCCTGCGCTCGGCCGCCGCCCGGGCACGCCGCCGCGCCCGCCGCGCCCGCCTCCGCTCCCCCGCATCCGGGCTCCGGCGCGGCGGCGACGGCCGGCGACGGCTCGCCCGCGCCCCAGCCGAGCCGCACCACGCCGACCAGCGCGCAGCCGAGCGCGGAGCAGGCGCCCTGGAACGACGACGGCGTCACCGGCGAGCGCCCCGCGGCGCGCCACGTCCGGCCGTGATCGAGCGTCTCGTGGAGCTCCGCGCCGCGCGTGACGAGCACGCCGTGATCGCCGGTCACCACCATCCCCGCCGGATCCGGCGGCAACTCGTGCGGCGAGATCGCCCCGTCCGCCGCGATCGTGACGCCGAGGCTCGCCTGCCCCACGGGATCGGGCCACTCGATCGACGACAGCCAGCCGTCGACCCCGCCGTCCTCGCGCGCGCGGAAGCGCCGGTCGACGAGCACCCGCGCCCCGTCGCGCGGAGGCGGCGTCCAGTACCAGCCGGCCGGGCGCGCCCCGAGCCGCACGACCCGCGCGCCCCCCTCGTCGCGCCAGAGCCGCGCGCCGACCGGCGCCGGCAGCGCGCCGCCCTCGCCCTGCAGCAGCGCGACCGCGCTCCCGTCCCGGCGCGGCGCCCAGCCGATCAGCGACTCCGCCTCGCCGAGCTCGATCGCGCGCTCCACCCAGGCGCCCGGGCCGCGCCGCACGCAGATCCGCGGGTGGAACACGACCTCGCCGTAGCGGCGATCGCGCTCCTCGTCGCTCACGAGCCGCGGCGACGCCGCGCAGCCGCCGACGTAGCCGACCGCGCCGCCGTCGTCGGCCACGAAGAACCCCTCGTCGCTGAAGGCGCGCTCGACCAGCGGCGCCTCGCCGCGCTCCGAGCGCAGCACGTAGCTGCCGTGGCCCTCGTAGTCGTCCCACGCGCACAGGAAGAGCAGCCCGTCGTCCGCGCGCATCGGCGCGCAGTCCAGCCCGTCCGGGAGCCAGCCGGCGAGCCGCTCGCGCGTCGCGCCCGTGCGCGCGTCGATCCGCGCGACCCCGCCCTCGAACACCCCGAGCGCGGTCCCGTCGGGCAGGAGCGCGCCGGCCGAGACGGCCGCCTCGAGCGGCGCGAGCTGCGCGCGCTCCTCGAGGGCCAGCGCCTCGCGCTCGGCGGCCCGGCCGCCCGCGAAGAGTAGCTGGAAGGCGCCGGCCGCCGGCGTCGCGCGGAGATCGCCGTCGGGGCGGCCGAGCGAGCCGTCCGGCAGCACGGCCACGCGCCCGAGCGCCGTGGCGAGCCAGAGCGCGTCCGGCGCGGCGCCGAGGCCGCGCGCGCCGAGCCCGATCCGCCGGCCGACGTCGATCCACGTCCGACCGCCGTCCGCGGTCGTCGCCGCGCGGCCGAAGACGTCGAGGCGCACCGCGCGCTCCGCGTCGAGCGCGGCGAGATCGTGGATCGCCGGCGCCTCGAGCGCCCGGCCGCGGTCCTCGCCTGGCGAGAGCGCGCGCGGCCCCTGCTCCGTGAAGATCACGACGCCGCCCAGGCCGTTCCTGGCGCCCCGCACCGCGCGGGCGCCGCCGCCGAGCGCCACCTCCGCGAGCGGTCCCGTGAAGCCGCGCGACCGGAACGCCCTGCGCCGGGTCCAGTGGAGGAAGCCCCCGCCGAGGTGGGGCGCGATCGCGAGCGACCCGACGACCGGATCGCCGGACGCCCACAGATCGGGCTCCCACGCCGCCGCGACCACGCGCCCGCCCTCGCCGAGCTCGAGCCGCGCGCCCGCCGCGACGACGCGATCCACGACGGCCGCGTCCGGCCCGCCGTGCGTCACGCGGAACACGTCCGCGAGCCCGTGGACGTAGCGGACCCCCGCCGGCGCGGCGCCGGCCGCGACCAAGGCGCCCCACGCGCCCGGCGCGCCCGGCACGCGCGACACACCCGCGTCCGCGGCGCGCCCCCCGCGCGCCGACCGAGCGGCCGCGGCGCCGCGCGCGGGGGCCGGCTCGGGCGCGCGCGCGCAGGCGGCCGCGAGCAGCGCCGTGAGCAGACCGAGCGAGCGCGCCAGCATCGGGGAACGCACGACGGTATCCGCTGTACCGCCCCCGTCCAGAGCCGATTCACCTCCTTCAGCCGACAGCCGCGCTCTCCCCTCGCGCCGCCGTCGTAAGCTGCGCCCCGCCGCGCCCCGCGCTCGCCCCCGAAAGCCCGTGCCCACCCCTCGCCGACCCCGAAGGCCCACCCGCGAAGAGATCCTCGCCGCCGCCGGCAAGACGGTGCCGGACGTCATCGCCCCCGACCTCCGCGTCCTCTTCTGCGGCATCAACCCGGGCCTCTACACGGCCGCTGTCGGGCACAACTTCGCCCGCCCGGGCAACCGGTTCTGGCCGGCGCTGCACGCCGGCGGGTTCACCGATCGCGTGCTCTCGCCGTTCGAGGAGCGCGAGCTGCTGAAGCTCGGTTACGGGATCACCAACGTGGTCGAGCGAGCGACCGCATCGGCCGATGAGCTCTCCGCCGACGAGCTCGCCGCCGGCGGAGAGCGGCTCGCGGCCAAGGTGCGGCGCTACCGCCCGCGCGTCCTCGCCGTGCTCGGGATCGGCGCCTACCGGAGCGCCTTCGGCAGGCCCCACGCCGCGCCCGGCCCGCAGCCGGAGACGCTCGACGCGACGAGGATCTGGGTGCTGCCGAACCCGAGCGGGCTCAACGCCAGCTACCAGCCGGACAAGCTCGCAGCGATGTTCCGCGCCTTGCACGACGCGGTCACGTCTGCCCCCGTCCCGCCGTGAGCCGCCGCGCGCGCCGACTCCGTTCTCCCGAAAGGTGGTGCCCCGTCTGCCGCCGTCGCGCGATATCCGTGCTCCGCCGACTCGGCCCCTCGCGCTCAGGCCAGCTCGGCGCTCGCGGGCGACAGGCGGGCTTCCCGCCGGCGCGCGCTCGCCGCCTCGCGCGCATTCGCGCCTACTCGGGCAGCGCGCTCTCCTCTTCCTGAGGCACCTTCGCGCGGGCGCTGCGGGCCTCTTCCCGCAGGGCCGCGAGGCCGGGCGGCCCCTCGGGCGAGCGCGCGCTGCGGTTGCTCACCGCGGCGAGCCAGGCCATCGGCGAGTCGGGCGTCCTCGAGGTGACGAGGAGGACCCCGCGGGTCGCGTAGCGCGAACAGCCGTCCTCGCACACGGGCAGCACGAGGCGGAGCCCGCCGCCGCCCCCCTGGCTCACGAGCGGCGCGACGCGCACCTCCGCCGGCGGCGGCGCGAAGGCGGCCAGCATCGTTCGCTCGAGCAGCGCCACGAACGTCCCTCGAGACGTCGCGGGCGGCTCCGGCGCCGGCATCGCGGCGCGCGCCGACGCGTCGGGCCGGCTCGGCGGGAGCGCGAAGAGCCCCGCCCCATCGGCCGCGTTCGCCGGCGACGGCGCGCTCGCGAGCGCGCCCGCGAGCGCGAAGGCGAACGAAGCCAGCTTGAGTCCGAATCGCATAGGTGCTCCCTCGGCGAAGCATCCAGCAGGCCCCATGCCAGCCGCGCGCGGCCCGCCGCCGCGGCGCGACGCCCCTCGGCGCTGTCCGCTCCGCTCGCCGCGCGTGACGGATCGCCACAGCGTGGTGCAAGTCGTACAAGGTCCAAGGAACAAGGCACGAGGCCCCCGAGGCGCCCGGTCCCGTGCAGCGCAGCGCCGCGGCGAGTGAGCGCGCGACGGTGAACCAACGTTCGACCGTCCGCCGCGGCCGTGCGAGCGCCGCTTTCGCTTGCCAGACGGTCCGCGCGCCGTTAACCGTCATCGTTATGCCCGACCGAAGGCCAGGGCTGAGCCCTTACGAGATGAAGGCCCCACACCAGCCTGGCGCCCCCCTTCCCACGACGCCGTCCGAGCCCGTCGCGAGCATTCTGCTCGTCGACGATCACCGCCCCAACCTCCTCGCCCTCGAGGCCGTGCTCGATCCGCTGCGCCAGCGGCTCGTCACCGCGCAATCCGGCGAGGAGGCGCTCGAGCACCTGAGCCGCGAGGAGTTCGCGCTCATCCTCATGGACGTGAAGATGCGCGGTATCGACGGCTTCGAGACGGCCGCGCGCGTGAGGGGGCTCGATCGCGCGAGGCACACGCCGATTATCTTCATCTCGGGGCTGCCGGAGGACGAGGATCGACTGTATCGCGGCTACCGCGAGGGCGCGGTCGATTATGTCGTCAAGCCGTTCAATCCCGACATCCTCCGCGCCAAGGTGGCCGTCTTCGTCGAGCTGCACCGCAGGGCCGAGCAGATCAAGCGGCAGGAGGCGGCGCTCCGCGAGCTCGAGCGCCAGGCGAGCGACGAGGTGTTCCGGCGCATCATGGACACCAGCATGATGGGCCTGCTCTTCAGCGACTACGAAGGGCGCGTGCTCGAGGCGAACGACTGCTTCCTCTCGATGGTCGGCTACACCCGCGAGGACATCAAGGCGGGCTTGCTCACCTGGCAGCAGCTCTCCCCGCCGGAGTACGAGCACGTGCACCACGACGCGGTGAACGAGCTGAGCCTCCGTGGGGCCACGAAGCAGTTCGAGAAGGAGTACATCCGCAAGGACGGCAAGCGCGTGGCGGTCCTCGTCGGCTCCGCCCGCATCGAGACGCAGAAGCGCAACCTCACCTACGTGCTCGACATCAGCGAGCGCAAGCGCGCCGAGGCCAACGTCAGCCTCCTCGCGGGCGCGGGGGAGATCCTCTCGTCCTCGCTCGATTTCCGCGAGACGCTCGGGCAGCTCGCCCGGCTCGTCGTCCCGCTCCTCGCCGACTGGTGCGCGGTGGACATCCAGGCGCAGGACGGCGCCATCCAGCGCGTCGCCGTCCAGCACACCGACCCCGAGAAGGTGACGCTCGTCCGGCAGATCGAGGAGAAGTACCCCGTCGATCCCGCGGCGAGCCGCGGGGTGCCGAGGGTGCTCCGGACCGGCGAGACCGAGTGGTCGTCCGACATCCCGGACTCGCTGCTCGTCGAGAACGCGCGGGACGAGGAGCACCTCCGGATGGCGCGCGAGCTCGGCCTCCGGTCGTACCTGGTCGTGCCGCTCGCGGCGCGCGGGCGCGTCCTCGGCGCGATCACGCTCGCGCACGCGGAGTCGGGCCGGCGCTACACGAAGGCCGACGTGCAGTTCGCCGAGGAGCTCGCCCGGCGCGCCGCCCTCAGCGTCGACAACGCGCTGCTCTTCGAGCGCGAGGTCACGGTGCGCAAGGAGGTCGAGACGCTCGCGGAGGAGCTGAAGCACAGCGAGGCGCAGTTCCGGCTGCTCGCCGAGACGATGCCGCAGCTCGTGTGGACCAACCGCCCGGACGGCCACCACGAGTACTTCAACCAGCGCTGGTACGACTACACCGGGCTGACCGCCGAGGACACGGGGGGCGAGGGCTGGAGCCGGATCATCCACCCCGAGGAGCACGAGCGGGCGATCGAGACGTGGCGGCAGGCGCTGCGCACGGGCGAGCCGTACGAGAGCCAGTGCCGGCTCCGCCGCGCCGACGGGGCCTACCGCTGGTTCATCGGCCGGGCGGTCGCGGCGCGCGACGGGTCGGGCCGCATCGTCCGGTGGTTCGGCACGTACACGGACATCGACGATCAGAAGCGCGCCGAGGAGGAGCGGCAGCGGCTCGTGCAGGCGCTGGAGCGCAGCAACAAGGAGCTCGATCAGTTCGCGTACGTCACGAGCCACGACCTCAAGGCGCCGCTCCGCGGCATCGCCAACCTCTCGCAGTGGATCGAGGAGGACCTGAACGACAAGATGACGGCGGAGAGCCGGAAGCAGCTCGATCTGCTCCGCGGGCGCGTCCATCGGCTCGAGAACCTCATCGACGGCATCCTGAGCTACTCGCGGGCGGGCCGCGTCCGGGAGAAGCCCGAGGCGATCGACGTCGGCAAGCTCCTCCGGGAGATCGTCGAGCTGCTCGCGCCCCCGCCCGAGACGCGGGTGGAGATCGCCCCCGACATGCCCGTCCTGGTCACCGAGCGCGCGCCGCTCCAGCAGACGTTCCTGAACCTCATCAGCAACGCGCTGAAGCACGCGGGGCGCGCCGATCCGGAGGTCCGGATCGGCGCGCGGGACGCCGGCCCGTTCTGGGAGTTCTCGGTCTCGGACAACGGGTCGGGCATCGCGCCCGAGTACCACGACCGGATCTGGGGCATCTTCCAGACGCTGAAGGCGCGCGACAAGGTCGAGGGCACGGGCATCGGCCTGTCGGTCGTGCAGAAGATCGTCCAGAGCAAGGGCGCGCGCGCGTGGGTCGAGTCCGCCGTCGGCGCCGGCGCCACCTTCCGGTTCACCTGGCCGAAGCTCGAGGCCAGGGAGCCCTCCTCGCCCGGCTGATCCGGCCGGGCCCCGCGGCGCGCGCGTGACGCAGCGCCGCGCGCGGCGCTGCGTCACGCGCGCGCCGCGGCTTCCGGCTCGGCACGGAGTTTGAACTACCCACCGCGGTACAACAGGCGGCTCGAGGCGATGCGCGCCGGGGATGGCGGGACGAGGAAGGCACCGCTCCTTCTTCGGCGCCGTGTCGGTGTCTCTCGGGCCGCGACCTCGAAAGGAGGGTCCCCATGCCGTCGGTAGTCCATCTGCCCAGGCTCTGCCTGGGCGCGCTTGCGATCTCGCTGCTCTCCGCGTGCGCAGCGGCCCCGCCCGTGGAGCAGGCGCGGGCCGAACCCAGGTTGCCCAACCCGGGCCCCGATGGGGTCTACAAGGTCGAGTGGCCCGATCTCCGGGAGGGCGAAGATCGGTTCATCCGGCTCACCCTCGGCGACGACATCGCCGATGTCTGCCGGCTGCCCAAGACGAACTTCGCCTTCGACTCGTCCGAGCCGCTGCCCCAGGACCACCTGGAGCTCCGCGCGATCGTCGACTGCCTGCTCACCTCCAACCTCAAGGACGTCAGGATAGAGCTCGTCGGCCGGGCCGATCCGCGAGGTACGCAGGCCTACAATCAGGATCTCTCGCTTCGCCGCGCCACGCGGGTGAAGGAGATCCTCGTGAAGGAGGGCATCCCTGCGGACCGCGTCTCGGTGCGCGCGACGGGCGCGTCCGAGGCGGTCGGCAACCAGCCGATGTACTCCTACGGCTACGACCGCCGGGTCGACGTCGTGCTCACCGGCCTCACCCACTCCCCCCGTTGAGAGGGGCTCGCCCGCTGCGGATACGGGCCCATCTCGACGTTTTCGGTGCTCGGCGTGCTGGAGCACGCCTGTGCGCCGAAAACGCCGATCTGGGCCCGTCTCCTGTGCGGGCGAGCCCCGCTCGGCGAGCGTGAAGCAGAGGGCGAGGCCCGCTCGGCGGGCGTCGGTCAGGGCGGGGCGGGGGCGCTTCTACCTTCCTGGTCACGTTTCCCGATAGACCATCTTCCGTTTGCGACGGCGCGGCGGGCTGCCTCGGCGGCGCAGCGGCCGGCGCGCGGCCTCGGGGGGGTCGCTGGGCGCGCCGTTTGGGGTGGGCGTGCGCGCGAGGCGCGGCACGACAGATGTGGCATTTCGTCACGGAGGCGTCACGGTGAGGTGGGTGCGGCCGCGGGGACAAGCGGGCCGTACAGCGCGGTCTGCTGGTTGGTCCGGGGCCTGCAATGCATCCCCTCACGAACCGGCGGACGTCATGTCCGTCACAAGGAGACAAGAGCCATGACGAGACTGAATGACGCGGTGGGGACTGCGAAGGGTGTGTACGAGTCGGCGGCCGCCGGTGCGGGCGTCGCGGCGACGACGGCCAAGACGACGGCGTTCGACGTCGCGAAGGCGGTCGCCGGGATCGCCGCGACCATCGGGGCGCTCGGCTTCGACGACGTGCTCGGCTGGGTCGGCCTCGCGCGCAAGCGGAGCCCGCTCACGACGCTCGCGTTCTTCGGCGCCGGCGTCGCGGTGGGCGCGGGCGTGGCCATGCTGCTCTCGCCGACGTCCGGCGAGGCGCTGCGCCGTGACATCCTGAACCGCCTCGACGGCCTGAAGCGCCAGGCGACGCGCGGGGTCGAGCAGGCCGAGCGCACGGTCCACGACAAGGTCGGCGGCGCGGTCGACGCGGTGAAGGGCGCGGTCTCCTCCGAGACCGGGAACTCGCATTACGGCATCGAGGGCGGGCGAGCCCAGGGCGGCGAGAGCGGTCACCACCTGAGCTGAGGCGCCAGCCGTGTGGCTCGAAGCCATCATCACGCGGGAGGATCTCGCCCAGGTCTTGGGCGAGTTCCTCCCTGTGAAAATTCACCTGGACGACGATGACAAGACCGACCGCTGGCTCTACCTCGGCAAGGCGACCGAGATCACCTTGGTCGAGGACATGGGCTTGCGCGTCACCTGTCCCGCGGAGCTGAAGTGGTCCATCGTTGGCGTGAACCCCACCATCAAGCTCGACGAGCTCAGGGTGATGATCACCCCGGAGATCATCGAGAGGAACAAGGGGAACGTCCTCGCGTTCAACGTCGAGCTCGAGGAGGCCGACATCCGCGGCATCCCCTCGATCATCGACCATACCATCATGAGGGCCGTCAACTCAGCGCTTGCGAACAAGAAGCCTGAGTGGAATTTCACGAAGACGCTCACGCACACCGTAGGTCTCCCCTCCAACCTCGAGCCGATCGAGGGGCTGCACATCGGGGTCGCCTGGGGCAAGCGGCGTATCAGTCAGGACGCGCTGGTGCTCGTGGTCTCCTTCAAGCTCAATTTCGTGCGAAACGATTGAGGCTCCGCCTCTCAGGGACAATCCCCGACGCCCCGCCCCCCGTCCCCGGTGGGCGGGGCGTCTTCGTTCGCGTGACTCGGACGCGGCCAGCAGCTCAACCCCAGTCCCCTATCCCGATTGACTCCGCAGCTCACCCCAGGCCCCCGGAGGGGTGATGGTGGGGCGGCCCGGCGCGGGGGATGGGCCGATGTCTGAGCCCTGGATGTTACCTCTCCGGCGCTTGCGCCGGAGGGGTAACATCCAGGGCGAGTTCGGCGGGGCCCCCGCGCCGGGCCGCCCCACCATCACCCCTCCGGGGGCCGTTCAGCCCGGCAAAGCCTCTGGCCTACCCCGCCTGCGCCGCCGCCAGCCGGATCCTCCCGAGCCTCCCCCCGCGCCCCCGCGTGAGCGCCCCCGCGATATCCGAGTGCTTCACGAGCCCCAGGTAGCTCTCCCCGTCGAACACCGCGACCACCGGCGTGTTCTTCTCGACCATCTTCCGCCCCACCTCGTCGAGCGACACGTCCGCCGCCACCCGCGGCACGTCGCAGCGCATGATCCACGCGATGAACGCCCCCTCCTCGCCGGCCGCCAGCGCGCGCATCACGTCCGTGCGCGTCACGATCCCGATCACGCGATCCTCGTACACCACCGGGAAATCGGGCTCATGGCTCGCCAGGATGCGCCGCGCGGCATCGCCCACGAGCTCGCCGGGCCACAGCTGGACCGCCCGACCCTCGAGCCGGCGCGCCTCGGACGACGCGACGGGCGCCCTCACCACCTGCGCCGCGCTCCACTCCCGCCGCGCCCCGAGGAACAGCAGCGCCGACAGCAGCGCGATGAAGAGCTGACCGCCGATCAGGGCGATGAAGAACAGCACGGCCGCCATCGCCTGCCCGAGCGTCGCCGCCAGCGACGTCGCGAGCCAGGTGCCGGTGAGCGGCGACAGCGCCTCGCGCAGCACCCGCCCCCCCTCGAGCGGCAGCGCGGGCAACAGGCCGAGCATCGCGATCCCCAGGTTCGCGCTGGCGATCCACACGACCGCCGTCTCGCGCGACGGCGCCTCGACGGCCTGAAGCACCGACGCCCACCGGAGCTCCCCCGCCCCGTGCTGGGCACCCGCGGCCAAGAAGACGATCACCGCCAGCGCGAAGTTCGCCGCCAGGCCGAGCGCCCCGCTCTGCGCCCACCCCGCGTCCGGCCGCGAGCGCCTCGCGATCGCCCCGATCGGCGAGAGCAGCACCTCGCTCACCCGCAGGCCGAGCTGCCGCGCCACGAGCCCGTGGACGAGCGCCTGCAGCGCCACGCACCCGAGCAACGCCGCCCCCAGCGCGCATCCGAAGAGCGCGCCGCTCCCGCCGTGCCGCGCCCCCCACTGGAGCGCCCCGATCGGGATGAGCAGGCCGAACGCCGCGTGCGCGACAACATCGATTCCGCCAACCCGCGTGATCCTGATGACCCATTTCATGGCGCGTTGCTCCTGGACTCCCGCGCAGGCAGCTGCACAGAGCGGGCGGGGCAGTTAGACCTGCCACGCCCCCATTCCCCCCAGGGGCGTGGCGAAACCTCGTCGCGCGGTCGACGGCTGACGGGCCAAGTGCCGGATCTTTCTGTTTTCGCTGCAAAGCACATGCCGTTTTCCTGCGCCTGCCGGCGAGCGGAACGACCCCGGGCACAGCGGTTGGGCCCCGGCGCGCGACGGAGCGCGCGGACAGGCGTGGAGGCCTGTTCCGCGCGTCGAAGGTGTCATCGAGTCGACGGGGGCGAGGCGGGAAGCGCACGCGACGGTGACGCGCCGGAAGAGCGCGCCGACGTCCATCGCCCCAGCCTGGGCGTCGCGGTGTGGCGTTCCGCTACGCAGCGGGCGCGCACCGTCACGACTTCACATCGGCCACGCCGTCGACCGCTCCAGCCCGCCGCGCCCGACCCGAGGCCGGACCACGCCGCTCGATCGCCTCGACGACCGGAGCCGCCCCCGAGAAGCGCTCCTGCGGCAGGTACATCCCCTCCTCGAGCTCCTGGACCCACCGGAGCATCTCCTCGCGAACCCAGCACCGCAGATCGAACAGCTGCCCAGAGTCGCGGGCAGAGACGAGAAAACGCACCTCAATCGTGCGCTCTGTCACGTTCGTGACCTGGACGGCCTTTACCCGCTTGTCCCAGAGCTCGCTGTTCGGGAGGATGGACTCGAAGTGCCGCCGCACGGCGTCCACCGGCGTGCGGTAATCCACGTAGATCTCGACGGTGCCCAGCTTCTCCGATCCGTGCTTCGTCCAGTTCTGGAACGACTGGTCGAGGAGCCGCGCGGTGGGGACGATGAGCCGCCGCTCGTCCCAGATCTTCATGACCACGTGGGTCAGCCGGATCTCCTCGATCGTCCCGAACTCACCGTCCACCACGACCTTGTCGCCGAGATCGATCGGCCGGGTGAACAGGATGTGGAGGCCCGACAGGATCGCGCCCACCGGCTTCTGCGCCGCCAGGCCGAGCACGACGCCCGCGATGCCGGCGGAGGCCAGGAGCGACACGCCGACGTTCCTCACCGTCTCGAAATTCAGGAGCACGAGCGCGCCCGCCACGATCACGATGATCACCCGCGCGACCCGCTCGAGCACGCGGGCCTGCGTGCGCAGCCCGCGGGACGACTCGCTCCCCTCCTCGAGGTGCCGCAGGGCGCGCGCGTCCAGCACCTCGGTGAGGATCCCGACGAGGCGCATGAGCAGCCACGCCACGCCGCCGATGAACAGCGCCGAGAGCAGCGATCGCAGATCGGCCACGAGCTCCTGCCCGAGCCGCGTCATCTTCGCGAGGCCGGCCGTCAGGATGATCCCGAGACAAAGCGTCACGGGGCCAATTGCCGCGTCGAGTGTTTTTTCGTCCCATGGCGTCGCCGTCCGTCGCACGACGATCGAGCCGGCGCGCCGGAACAGGCCCACTGCCAGCCGAGCGAGCGCGAAGCCGACCGGAACGCTCGCCGCGACGATCACCCACTGCCATACGCCGTCCGCCGGGAGCCCCAGCCGGGCGCCGAGCGATTCAAAGTTCGAGTTCTGCATGGGTCTGCTCCTTCAACCAGCGCCGCGCGCCGTCAGGCCAGGCCCCCTGGGGCACGGAACACCCCGCCGCGCCCCGCGGGCGCGGCGGCATCAGGCCGTGACGCAGCGAGGCGCGACGGGCTCATCCATCTTGTGCGCGGCGTCGCACGGCACAGGGCATGCCGCCGAGTCCGCTCCCGCATTTCCCGCGGGATGTCCGGCACGCTCCGCGCGAGCCGCCGAGATCGCGATTGCACGGTGGAGGCAGCGTTGCCACGCTGCGACAAATCGCTACACCGCAGCTCTACGTCGCCCTTCGACGTCCGTTCAAGGGACCCGCGCTCGCGCGGCATGCGGTGTGCAGCTGAACTGGCCAGAGAATCGAGATCGGCTGAAGAAACGCGGCAAAGGACTCGTTTATGTCAGAGCGCAGAAGCCAGGTCGATGATTTCGCGCGGCTCACCGAGGAGACGGAGCGGCTCGCGAGGCACGTCGAGGATCTCCGGCTCCGGATCGCGGCGACCACCGCGAAGCGGCGCGCATCGTCCGGCACGCTCCCTGCGCAGAGCGCTGCAGCCATCGAGGGGCCTCACGGCTCGCCCTCGGAGCGGCCGCTCCACGGCCCGACCTCGGAGCGGCCGCCCCACGGCTCGCCCTCGGAGCGGCCGCCCCACGGCTCTCTGTCGGAGCGGGTGTACCGATCGATCTCGGACCGGCCGTACGACGCCGCCGAGCGGGCCCACGACGCTGCCGCCGAGCGGGCCTACGACCTCGCTGCCGAGCGGGCCCACGACGCCCAGGAGCGAGCCCACGACGCCCCGGAGCGCGCCTATGACGCGACGGAGCGGCCGCACGACGCCGCGACGGAGCGGCCGCACGGCGCCGCCACGGAGCGGCCGCGGCCCCGTCACTCCCCGTTCCCCGAGCGCACCTCGTGCCTCGCGAACGTGTCCCGATGGCTGCCGCCGCTGAGGCCGGCGCGAGAGATCACGGAATCGGGCATCCACGAGCGGGTGGGAGAGGCAGGGCGCTACTGCATCGTCACGCCACGGAAGCAGCCCGGCGGCGCTCTCCTGCCGAGACGCCGGCCCCCCAAGGCCGACGTGGCCTGAGGCAGCCCCTCGACCGACCCCCGCACCCGCGCGCGACCCCCGCGGCCCGCACCAGCCGCGCGACACCCGCGGCCCGCACCAGCCGCGCGACACCCGCAGCCCGCACCACCCCACAGGGTCCGCGCCGGCGCGCAACAGCCGCGCCCGCGCGCAACGCCCGCGCCGGCGCGAACGCACCTCACCGCCTCGCTCCTCGCCCTGGCCACATCGCCCGCGCCCGACCGCGCGCCCTGCCACGGGAATCCCACGAGAAGCGACCCGAGAAGCGCGCGGCCAGCGCGGCGCGATGCTTGCCCGGCTGCGCGCCTGCGTAGTATACGAACCCATGCTCCTGCGCGGTGGGCGCAGACGCGCATGGCCATCGTTCCTCGAAGCCTGAACCCGATGGGACCCGACGGAATCTGCGCGGTCGGGCAGCGACAACCCCGCCCCCGGGCGGCGCGCGGCGTCCGGCGGAAGCCCGAGGCGGCCGACGATCCCGCCCCCCGGACGAGAGGGCCAG
This sequence comes from Sorangium sp. So ce185, assembly GCF_051526825.1. Taxonomy (NCBI): domain Bacteria; kingdom Pseudomonadati; phylum Myxococcota; order Polyangiales; family Polyangiaceae; genus Sorangium; species Sorangium sp. So ce185. The sequence goes on from NZ_CP150316.1 coordinate 8,467,167, forward strand.
TCCTCCTCTCGCCCTCTCGCCGCCTCGCGGCGGCGCCCCGGCGCCCGAGCGGCGCGCCGGGGCGCCTGATCCCACCGCTCTCGGCGCCCCGGGTTCCCTCCGCGCCCGGGGCACGCCCTCGTTTCCCTTCACCGATCGGCCCTGACTGCGATGCAGGGCCAGGAGAACAGCGGCATGGAGCAGCGTAGCGACCTCGACAAGGCCCGCAGAGCGAAGGCTGGCAATGGCAAGAGCAAGAAGGGCGCGTCGGGCGGGGGGTCGCACGGCGCCGCGCGCGCGAAGAAGGCCCCCGCGGCGGAGCCCCCCCGCGCCGCGGCGCCCATCGAGCGCGACGGGCTCGACCGGCGGACGCTGCTGACGTCGCTGCTGAGCCTCAAGAAGGGCGATTTCTCGGTGCGGCTGCCCGTCGACTGGCTGGGGCTCGACGGGAAGATCGCGGACACCTTCAACGAGGTCGTCGAGCTCAACGAGAAGATGGCGAAGGAGCTCTACCGCCTGAGCCGCGTGGTCGGCAAGGAAGGCCAGCTCTCGCAGCGCGCCTTCATCGGCGAGGTGAACGGCGCGTGGGCCGACGAGGTCGCGTGCATCAACGCCCTGATCGGCGATCTCGTCCACCCCACCGCCGAGACGGCGCGCGTCATCGGCGCCGTCGCCAAGGGCGATCTCTCGCAGACGATGGCCCTCGAGGTCGACGGCAGGCCGCTCGACGGCGAGTTCCTCCGGACGGCCAAGACCGTCAACACCATGGTCGAGCAGCTGGGCTCCTTCGCGTCCGAGGTCACGCGCGTCGCCCGCGAGGTCGGCACCGAGGGCAAGCTCGGCGGGCAGGCCGACGTCCGCGGCGTCGCCGGCACCTGGAAGGACCTCACCGACTCCGTCAACTCGATGGCGTCGAACCTCACGGCCCAGGTGCGCAACATCGCGACCGTCACCACCGCCGTCGCCAACGGCGACCTGTCCAAGAAGATCACCGTCGACGTCAAGGGCGAGATCCTCGAGCTCAAGGACACCATCAACACGATGGTCGATCAGCTCCGCTCGTTCGCGTCCGAGGTGACGCGCGTCGCGCGCGAGGTCGGCACCGAGGGCAAGCTCGGCGGCCAGGCCGACGTCCGCGGCGTCGCCGGCACCTGGAAGGACCTCACCGACTCCGTCAACTCGATGGCCGGCAACCTCACCGCCCAGGTGCGCAACATCGCCGCCGTCACCACCGCCGTCGCCAACGGCGATCTCTCGAAGAAGATCACCGTCGACGTCAAGGGCGAGATCCTCGAGCTCAAGAACACCATCAACACGATGGTCGATCAGCTCAACTCCTTCGCCTCCGAGGTCACGCGCGTCGCCCGCGAGGTCGGCACCGAGGGCAAGCTCGGCGGACAGGCCGACGTCCGCGGCGTCGCCGGCACCTGGAAGGACCTCACCGACTCCGTCAACTCGATGGCCGGCAACCTCACCGCCCAGGTGCGCAACATCGCCGCCGTCACCACCGCCGTCGCGAAGGGGGATCTCTCGAAGAAGATCACCGTCGACGTCAAGGGCGAGATCCTCGAGCTCAAGGACACCATCAACACGATGGTCGATCAGCTGAGCTCCCTCGCGGCCGAGGTCACGCGCGTCGCCCGCGAGGTCGGCACCGAGGGCAAGCTCGGCGGACAGGCCGACGTCCGCGGCGTCGCCGGCACCTGGAAGGACCTCACCGACTCCGTCAACTCGATGGCCGGCAACCTCACCGCCCAGGTGCGCAACATCGCGACCGTCACCACCGCCGTCGCCAACGGCGATCTCTCGAAGAAGATCACCGTCGACGTCAAGGGCGAGATCCTCGAGCTCAAGAACACCATCAACACGATGGTCGATCAGCTCAACTCCTTCGCCTCCGAGGTCACGCGCGTCGCCCGCGAGGTCGGCACCGAGGGAAAGCTCGGCGGGCAGGCCGACGTCCGCGGCGTCGCGGGCACCTGGAAGGACCTCACCGACTCCGTCAACTCGATGGCAGGCAACCTCACCGCCCAGGTGCGCAACATCGCCGCCGTCACCACCGCCGTCGCCACGGGCGATCTCTCGAAGAAGATCACCGTCGACGTCAAGGGCGAGATCCTCGAGCTCAAGAACACCATCAACACGATGGTCGACCAGCTGAGCGCGTTCGCGGCGCAGGTGACGCGCGTCGCGCGCGAGGTCGGCACCGAGGGCAAGCTCGGCGGTCAGGCCGAGGTGACCGGCGTCGCGGGCACCTGGAAGGACCTCACCGACTCCGTCAACTCGATGGCCGGCAACCTCACCGCCCAGGTGCGCAACATCGCCGCCGTCACCACCGCCGTCGCCAACGGCGACCTCTCGAAGAAGATCACCGTCGACGTCCGCGGCGAGATCCTCGAGCTCAAGGACACCATCAACACGATGGTCGATCAGCTCCGCTCGTTCGCGTCCGAAGTGACGCGCGTCGCCCGCGAGGTCGGCACCGAGGGAAAGCTCGGCGGACAGGCCGACGTCCGCGGCGTCGCCGGCACCTGGAAGGACCTCACCGACTCCGTCAACTCGATGGCCGGCAACCTCACCGCCCAGGTGCGCAACATCGCCGCCGTCACCACCGCCGTCGCCAACGGCGATCTCTCGAAGAAGATCACCGTCGACGTCAAGGGCGAGATCCTCGAGCTCAAGAACACCATCAACACGATGGTCGATCAGCTCAACTCCTTCGCCTCCGAGGTCACGCGCGTCGCCCGCGAGGTCGGCACCGAGGGCAAGCTCGGCGGACAGGCCGACGTCCGCGGCGTCGCCGGCACCTGGAAGGACCTCACCGACAACGTGAACTCGATGGCCGGCAACCTGACGAACCAGGTGCGCGGCATCGCGAAGGTCGTGACGGCGGTCGCCAACGGCGATCTCAAGCGCAAGCTGATCGTCGACGCGAAGGGGGAGATCGCCGCGCTCGCGGACACGATCAACGGCATGATCGAGACGCTCGCGACGTTCGCGGATCAGGTGACCACGGTGGCGCGCGAGGTCGGGGTCGAGGGCAAGCTCGGCGGCCAGGCGAGCGTGCCCGGCGCGGCCGGCACGTGGAAGGACCTCACCGACAACGTGAACCAGCTCGCGGCGAACCTCACGACGCAGGTCCGCGCGATCGCCGAGGTGGCCACCGCCGTCACCAAGGGCGACCTCACCCGGTCGATCAAGGTCGAGGCGCAGGGCGAGGTCGCGGCGCTGAAGGACAACATCAATGAGATGATCCGGAACCTCAAGGACACGACGCTGAAGAACAGCGAGCAGGACTGGCTCAAGACCAACCTCGCCAAGTTCTCGCGCATGCTCCAGGGGCAGAAGGATCTCCTCACCGTCGGCCGCCTCATCCTGTCCGAGCTCGCCCCGGTGGTCACGGCGCAGCAGGGCGTCTTCTACATCATGGACTCCTCCCGGGAGGAGCCCGTCCTCAAGCTGCTCGCGAGCTACGCGTTCAAGGAGCGCAAGCACGTCGACAACCAGTTCAAGCTCGGCGAGGGGCTCGTCGGGCAGTGCGCGCTCGAGAAGGAGAAGATCCTCCTCGTCAACGCGCCGCCCGACTACATCACGATCACGAGCGGCCTCGGCGAGGCGCCCCCGGTCAACATCATCGTGATGCCCGTGCTCTTCGAGGGGCAGGTGAAGGCCGTCATCGAGCTCGCGTCGCTCGAGCGCTTCAGCCCGACCCACCAGGCGTTCCTCGATCAGCTCACCGAGTCGATCGGCATCGTGCTCAACACGATCGAGGCCAACATGCGCACCGAGGACCTGCTCAAGCAGTCCCAGTCGCTGGCGCGCGAGCTCCAGAGCCAGCAGGAGGAGCTCCAGGAGACGAACGCGGCGCTCGGCGAGAAGGCGCGCCTCCTGGCCGAGCAGAACGTCGAGGTCGAGCGGAAGAACCACGAGGTCGAGCAGGCCCGCCAGGCCCTCGAAGAGAAGGCGCGGCAGCTCGCCCTCACGTCGAAATACAAGTCGGAGTTCATGGCCAACATGTCCCATGAGCTCAGGACCCCGCTGAACAGCCTGCTCATCCTCTCGGACCAGCTCTCCAGGAACAACGACCAGAACCTCACCCCGCGGCAGGTCGAGTTCGCGAAGACGATCCACGCGTCGGGGACCGATCTCCTCGCGCTCATCAACGACATCCTGGACCTCTCGAAGATCGAGTCCGGCACCGTCGTCGTCGACGTGGGCGAGATCGGCTTCAAGGACCTCTCGGACTACGTACAACGTACGTTCCGGCACGTCGCCGAGTCCAAGAAGCTCGACTTCGAGCTCTCGTTCTCGCCGGCGCTGCCGTCCTCGATGCTCACCGACGCGAAGCGGCTCCAGCAGGTGCTCAAGAACCTGCTCTCGAACGCCTTCAAGTTCACCGAGCGCGGCAAGGTGGTCCTGGAGGTGACAGTGGCCCGCGACGGCTGGAACCGTGAGAACGATGTGCTCAGCCGGGCCGACTCGGTGATCGCCCTCTCCGTCCACGACACGGGCATCGGGATCGCGCCGGACAAACAGCAGATCATCTTCGAGGCGTTCCAGCAGGCCGACGGGAGCACGAGCCGCAAGTACGGGGGCACCGGGCTCGGGCTCGCGATCAGCCGGGAGATCGCGCGGATGCTCGGCGGCGACCTCGCGCTGGTGAGCGCGCCGGGCCGCGGCAGCACGTTCACGCTCTACCTGCCGCGCACCTACCGGCCCGTGCGGGCGGCGCGGCGGCAGCCGACGCACGTCCTCGACACGCCGGCCGCCATCGAGGACACCGTCCACAGCAGCCGGCCGTCGGATCGCATGGCCGCGGGCCCGGACACGCAGGTCATCGACGACAGCGAGAGCGTCCGCCCCGGCGACCGCGCGATCGTGATCGTGGAGAACGACACCGTGTTCGCCCGCTTCCTCGTGGACGTCGCGCGCGAGCACGGCTTCAAGGCGGTCGTCGCCGTCCGCGGCGCGACGGGGCTCTCGCTGGTGCGCGAGCTCAAGCCCGCGGCGATCACGCTGGACATCAACCTGCCCGACATGGACGGCTGGCGCGTGCTCGACTGCCTCAAGCGCGATCTGTCGGCGCGGCACGTCCCGGTCCAGGTGATCACGACGGAGACGGAGGAGGAGCGGAGCCGCGCGCGGCGGATGGGCGCGGTGGGGCTCCTCAACAAGCCGCTCAGCAGCAGGACGGCGCTCGACGAGGCCTTCGCGCGGCTCGACGGGCTGGTCAGCTCGCCGCGGCGCCGGCTGCTCGTCGTCGAGCCGGACGCGGCGTCGGGCGATCCCGTGGTCGAGCTGCTCCGGGACGAGGGGGTCACGATCGCCAGCGTGGCCACCGGCGAGGCCGCGCTCGCCGCCCTCGAGCGCGAGCCGTACGAGGCGATCGTGCTCGGGCTGCGCCTGCCCGACATGCCGGGCCTCGAGCTCCTCGAGCACCTCGACCGGGCCGGGCGTTTCACCGATCTGGCGGCCATCGTGTACACGCCGGCCGACGTGGCCGGGGACGACGAGGTGCAGCTCGGCCGCCTCGCGCAGCGGCTCCCCGTGAAGCATGTCCAGTCGAGGGAGCGCCTGCTCGACGAGGTCACGCTCGCGCTGCACCGCCGGCTCTCGGATCTGCCGGAGCCGAAGCGGGTGTTGATCGAGCAGCTCCACGAGTCGGCCGCCGCGCTCTCCGGCAAGTGCGCGCTGATCGTCGACGACGATTTCCGCAACATCTACGCGCTGAAGACCGTCCTCGAGAGCCAGGGGATGACCACGCTCGCCGCCGATACGGGCAAGGCGGCGATCGACCGTCTGGAGAGGACGAGCGGCATCGATGTCGTGCTCATGGACATCATGATGCCGGAGATGGACGGATACGACACGATGCGCGCGATCCGGCAGCGGCCAGCGTTCCAGACGCTCCCGATCATCGCCGTCACGGCCAGGGCGATGAAGGGCGATCGCGAGAAATGCCTCGAGGCCGGCGCGACCGACTACATCTCCAAGCCGGTCGATACGGAGCAGCTGCTCGCGCTGCTCCGCATCTGGCTGCATCGCTGAGCTCGCTCTCCCCCTCGCCGCCGCGCCGCGCGGATGTGCCCGGGCGCACGCGGCGGTTCGTCTTCGCTGCAACGGCGCCTCAGTGTGGCGTCTCTCCGCAGGCTCAGGCGTCTACCGTCCACAGCCGACGGCGCAGGAGAGCGTGCATTTGCGGCATCCTCCGTTGGCACGGCGCCTGCTGTACGGGGTGGGATTCCAGAATACAGCGAGGGTACGCGTCTGGGCGAGGACGTCCTTCGGGAAAGGAGCTGTCGGTGAGGGCAAAGCTGGTGACCGGTCTTGTGAGGACACGGCTCGACGCCGAGAGAGCGGTTGAGCGCGTCATGAGCTGTGGATACAAGCGTGACGCCATCAGCCTTGTCATCAGCGACGCCGCGCCCGGAGAGCGTGTCGAGAGCGGAACCGGCTCGAGGGCGGCGGCGGACGTCGGCGTCGGCGGGGCGGGCTTCGCGGCGTTCGCGACGGCCGGCGCGAGCGTGGCGTTCCCTGGCCTCGAGCTCGCGGTGGCGGGCCCCCTGGAGTCCGCGCTCGCGGGCGCGGGCAGCGCGGCCGGCGGGCTCGTCGGCGCGCTCGCCGGCGCTGGTGTGCCCGAGCACCGCGCGCGCGTGTACGAGAGCGGCTTGCGGCAGGGCGCGGTCCTCGTGGGCGTTCACGCGACCTCGGAGCGAGACGCGGAGATCCTGGCGATGATCCTCGAGGTTTCGGGCGCCGAGAACGTCCGGAGCGAGAGCGCGCAGCGACGTCCTTACGACAGCTTCATCTAGGCAGCGCGCGGGGGTGAGCGCGCTGGCGATGCTGGGGCGCCCGGCGCGTGGCAACTTGCCTCGCTGAGGCGCGCTGCCGCCGACGCGCTCGTCCGGGATTTCAGGCGCTCCCCGAGAGGAGCGCCTGGCACGAGCGATGCTCCAGATTTGGAATCGTGGCGAAGCGTGGCGTCGTGGGCGGCGGATGGCCGGAGCAGGCGGCAGGAGAGCGCATGTCGAGCAACTTGACCCAGGGGTTCGAGCACACCTTAGGGGAGCGCTTCGAGGCTGGCACGGTGGTGGGCGACAAGTACCAGCTCCTCCGCAAGGCGGGAGAGGGGGCGATGGGCTCTGTCTGGGTCGCTGCGAACACGGCGCTCGAGGCCAACGTGGCCATCAAGGTGCTGCGCCCGGAGATGCGCTCTCCCGCGATCGCGGAGCGCCTGCTGCGCGAGGCGCGGGCGGCGGCGAAGCTCAGTCATCCGGGCATCGTGCGCGTCTTCGATCTCGGCAAGACCGCGGGCGGCACGCCGTACATCGTGATGGAGCTCCTGGAGGGCGAGGCCCTGCGGGACGTGCTCTGCCGCGAGCAGCGGCTCTTGCCCGAGGCGGCGATCGCGATCTTGCTTCCGGTCGCGAGCGCGATGCACGCCGCCCACGAGCGCGGCGTCGTCCACCGGGATCTCAAGCCGGACAACGTGATGCTGGCGGAGCAGGGCGACGGGAGGATCCAGCCGAAGGTCGTCGATTTCGGGATCGCGAAGGTGACGTGGACCGAACCGCAGTCCGGCTCGACGGGCGCGGCGGTGATCGGGACGCCGCAGTACATGCCGCCCGAGCAGGCGCTCGGGCAGGGCCAGCTCGATCATCGCGCGGACATCTGGGCGTTCTGCACGATGCTGTACGAGTCGATCGCGGGCGAGACGCCCTATGCCGGCGAGCAGGGGTTCGGGACGCTTCGGGCGGTCATCCAGGATCCGGTGCAGTCGCTCGTCGAGCGGTGCGGCACGGATCCGGCGTTGTGGTCGATCATCGAGCGCGGGTTGCGCAAGGACCCGGCGGATCGCTGGGGGAGCATGCGCGAGCTCGGCGTCGCGCTCGCGACGTGGCTCCTCTCGCGGGGCGTCTCGGAGGACGTGTGCGGCGCGTCGCTCCGCGCGCAGTGGCTGGACGAGCGGACGAGCCAGATCCCCGCGCCGTCGCCGCGGCCGATGGTGGTGAGCGCTGCGCCGACGCTGCACTCGCGGCGCTCCGACGACGCGCTGGAGCTGCAGCTGCCCATGGCGTCCGCGCGGCGGGCGCCTGACGAGACGAGCCGCCGCGCCGCGGTGGTGGTGCGGCGCGGATCGCTGGAGGAGAGCGGCGAGCGGGCGTGGTCCGAGGCGACGGCGATGGTGAATCCGCCGGTGGCGGTGTCGCCGTCTCAGCGGCCCTCGTTGCGGGATCGCTTCCCGTTCCGCCGCTTCGCGGCGGCGGGCTTCGTCCTCATGGCGGGTGCGGCGGCGTGGAGCGTGGCGCCGGTCTCGACGGGCCCAGCGGTCGAGCTGACGCCGACGGCGCCGGCGTCTCTGGCCGCGCCACCGGCGCCGGTCGCAGAGCCGTCGTCGCCGGTGCGCCCTGCGGCCGAGGCGAGCTCCCTGACGGCCAGCATCGCGCGCGGCGTCGTGGCGCCCCCGGCGCCCCCGGCGCCCCCGGCCGAGCCTGTGGCCCCGCGCCCGACGCGGGCTCCGAAGCCGGCTCCCCCTGCGCCTGGGCCCACAGCTGCGGCCGCCAAGTCGCCGGCGCCCACCGCGAGCGCGCCGCTCCCGGATCTACCCTCGTCCGACGCGGGCGTGGAGGCGCTGCAGCTCCTTGCGCAGGCGCCCACGTCCGGCGCGTCGCCGGAGCCCGGGGCCGCTGCCTGCACGGGTGGGCAGGATGGCGCGGGGTCGGCTTGCCCGCCGGTGGCCGACGCCTCGGCGCCTGCGGTCGAGGTCCACGAGGATGCGGGGGCGGCCAGTCAGGAGCCCGCCCCTCCCCCGCCAGCGGCCGAGCCGGCCCCGCCGGTTGCCGACGCGGGCGCGGCCGAGGAGCCCCCGAGCGCTCCAGCGGCGCCGTAGCGGATCGGGCTCACGGGTCGGCCGGGCCGGCCGGGGCGAGGTCTCTCGTCTCCGCCTCTCGTCTCGGTCTCTCGTCTCCACCTCTCTCCGTCTCTCGTCCCCGTCTTCCGTCTCTCGTCCCCGTGCTCGTCTGCGTGCGCGCTGACTCCGGGGAATCGCGCACGCGACTCCGGGGAATCGCGCACGCGCACGCGCACGAAGGACGAGCACGGAAGACGGAAGACGGAAGACGGAAGACGGGGACGAGAGACCGAGACTGAAGACGAGGACGAGAGCAGCTGAAAACCGCTCTAGACTCCGATAGCTGGCAGGAAGCCCCCCTCCCGCTCCGGCTCGGGGAGCGCTCCGCGCCCTCTCCCGGACGCGTACCGCGGCTCCAGCAGATCGAGCCCCAGGCTCCACAGCGCGTTTCGCATCCGCGCGAGCGCCCCCAGCCTGGGAAGGTTGTTGAGGCACACCTCCTCGCTCCGATCGACGTCCCGCTCGAACAGGTTCGCCGCGTCCCTCACGAAGCCAGGCTGCTTGACGATGAGGTTCGCCTCGCTCACCCACCGCAGGCTCGTCGGGTTCACGTTGAAGGTCCCCACGGTCGCCCAATCGTCGTCGATCACCGCGAACTTCGAGTGCAGCATCGACGGCAGGAACTCGTAGATCTGAAGCCCGTTCTCCAGCCACCCCCTGTACCGCGCGAGGCTCGCGTTGCGGATGGCCGGCAGATCGGAGTTGCGCGGAACGATGATCTTCACGTCGATCCCGCGGCGCGCGGCGTCGATGAGCTCGCGCTCCAGCCCGCGGGGCGGGCAGAAATACGCGTTCTCGATCCACACGCGCCGCCGCGCCGAGCGCACCCGCTCCACGTGGCGCTCGTAGATGATCGCCGGCGGCCTGGGCGCGTCGGTGATGAACTCCACGTCGTCGTAGACGCCGCCGGTCCAGTAGTCGAACGAGCGCCCGTCGGCCTCGTTGGCGAGCATCCAGCGGCACTCGAACGCCCGCGCCATGTCGCCCACGCAGGGCCCCACCACCCGGCTACAGACCTCGTGCCAGCCGTCACCGCCCTGATCGCGCGGCAGCCACTCGTCGGCCCACGCCGCGCCGCCGACGTACCCGGCGCCGTCGATCACCACGATGCGCGAGTGCTCCCGCGGGAACACGACGCCCCGGCGCAGCACCGTGCCGAGCGGCCGGTACGCGCGCGCGCGGATGCCGCGAGCCCGCATGTCCTCGAAGAACTGCGCCGGCGTCGCGTGGCTGCCGAGCGCGTCGTAGAGCAGCCGCACGTCGACGCCGCGCCGCACGGCGGCCGCGAACGCATCGGCGAAGCGATGACCCATCAGATCGTTGCGGTAGATGTACGTCGAGATCCAGATCCGCTCCCGGGCGCGCGCGATGTCGTCGAGGAGCGACTCGAGCACCACCGTCATCCCGGGCAAGAGGCGCGTCGCGTGGAGCGCGCACCCCCTGTCCGGCACCGCGTGGCTGGTCCTGGAGTTCGCCCTGGAGCCTGGAAAGGTCAGCACCGAGCAAGTCATGTCGAGTCCCGGCGCGGGGCGGCTGCAGCTCGATTGCCGCAGTGGCCCGCACGCCCTCACCACAACGGCTCAAGCAGCCCGTGTGCCACCTCGCGAAGTCGCGATCGCGCAGGGATGCCCGCGGAGGAAGATGCGCGACGTGGCAGCTTGCCACGCAAGGCCACCACGCCACAGCGCCGCCGGGGCAAGCGGTCTCTCTGGCGCAGACCAGGCCCTCCGGCGCGCGCGGACCGCGGCATCGGATTTGAAGGGCGTCGTGCGCGATGGTCCCGTCCCGTCATGAGATCTCCGCTCGTCGGCCCGGCCAGGTGAACGGGCGCGCGCCCGCGGCGCCGCTCGAGACCGCGTCCGAGCCGCCGCCGGCGCCGGACATGCGGCGCCGGCTCAAGCTCAGCCCGAAGCACGCGCTCGGCGCGCTCGCGCTCGCCTGCGTCGCCGCGAGCGCCCTGTTCATGCACGCCCGCGAGACCGGCGAGGCGACCGCGCCCGGGCTCGCGCTGCGCGTGGCGTACCCCGAGCGGATGCGCTTCCGCGACACGGAGCAGCTCACCTTCGACGTGACGCGCACGGCGGACACCCCCTGCCGGGCCGCCGCGCTCACGATCGACCAGGCCTACCTGGACAGCTTCGAGGAGCGCCGCGCCACGCCCGAGGAGACCGCCATCGGCCGCTTCGAGCTGGGCGGCCTCGCGCCCGGCGAGCAGCGCCGGATCGTCGTCGATCTCCGGGGCGAGCGCTCCTGGCTCGCCTCGGGCAACGCAACCCTCTCGTGCGATGGGGAGCGCGGCGCCGTGGCGCCGCTCCGCACGTTCATCTTCCCCTGACCGCCATGGAGACCGTCGCCCGCGTCGCCTTCGTCTATGTGTTCCTCGCCGTGGCGTTCCGCGTGCTCGGCAAGCGAGAGCTCAGCTCGCTGTCCCCCTTCGAGCTCGTCACGCTCATGCTGATCCCGGAGATCGTCTCTCAGGCCCTCGTCCGCGAGGCGTCGCTCGCGAACGCGCTCGCGGGCGTGTCCACCCTCCTCGTGCTCGTGTTCCTGACGTCGATCCTGACGCACCTCTCCCCGCGGGCGTCCAAGGTCATCGACGGCACGCCGACGGTCCTGGTCGCGAACGGCCGCATCCTGGAGGAGGCGTGCAATCGCCAGCGCATCCAGCCGGAGGAGATCGTGTCCGAGATGCACAAGAGCGGGCTCGCGCACCTCTCGCAGGTGCGCTGGGCCATCCTGGAGGCGGACGGCGATCTCACCATCATCCCGGAGCAGGGCCAGCCCCTGCCCGTCGCGCGACCGAGGGCGCGGGACGTGGACGCCTGAGCGTCCGTCAGGCCGGGCGGGAGGCGAAGCGGCGCGCGCCGCGGCGGGCGAGCGCCGCCGCGAGGGCGAGGGCGCCGAGCGTCATGCCCACGAGCGTGCCCTGCCCCCGCGTCCGCGAGGCGCGGTCGCCGTCGACGAGCGGGAGCGCCGCGCCGCAGAGCACCTCGGCGTGGACGCTCAGGCGGGCGCGCATCCAGTTGTCGACCCGCTCCTGCTTCGCGGGGCTCAGGACGAGGTCGGTGTCGAGCGCCGCGCGCGGCAGGTTCGCCTCGAGGCGCGTGAGCCACACGTCCCTCGGGTGCAGGCCGATCATCGCGACCGCGAGGTCGTCGAGCGGCCCGCACGCGAGCTCGCGCGCGTCGATCTGGCCCGCGGCGACCTCGCCGCAGCTCGGGTCGGAGAGCGGGACGCCGGCGGGACACGGGCTCGCCACGGCGCGGCTCTCCGTCGCGATCTCGGCGAAGCGCACGGCGCAGTCGGTGTCCAGGGTCTCGCCGTTCGCGAGCCCCTGCTGGGCGAACGCCGCGGCGATCGTGTCGACCGGGGTGGTCGAGCCGCTCGTCGTGTACTGCACGCCGAACGGCGCCGCGGAGCTCGACACGGGCGAGAACAGCGAGCCCTGTTGCGCGTAGGGCGTGAGGAACGCGCGGCCGCCGTCGTGCGCCGCGAGCGCCTTCTCGCGGAGCTCGCCGTAGTTCGAGTCTTGCGAGGCGAAGTCCCACGCGAGGAGGTCGACGGGGACCGCCGCGGCCGCGAACCCCTCCGGAGCGAGCCGCGCCTCGCTGATGGTGAAGAGGGTGATCGCGACGTTCGCGCCCGTGCCGGCGGCCACCATCCGGAGCGGCAGCGCGGCGTTCGCCCCCGGCATGACGACCCGCACCGGCTTCATCTCCTTCACGTCCTTGCCGGGCTGGAGCCTGAGGGCGATGAAGTCGAATTGCTCCTCGACGTAGGCGTCGATGACCGGCTGCGTCGATTCGTCGACGCCGAAGCCGTTCCTCTCCAGCCACGTGTTCAGCGCGCCGGGCGTGTCGGTCGTGAGCGTCACGGTCTCGTAGGGGCCGACGGTGCCGCGGTGGAGGACGGTGACCTGGTCGTTGCCGAACCCCCCTGCCACGCCGCTCTCCGAGTCGGCCGAGCCCAGCGCGCCGCAGCCGCCCCCGCTCGCGGCGCAAAAGGAGTTCGGCGCCGTGATGCGGACCGACGTGGCCGCGTCGAGCGTCTCGAACCAGGCGTCCGAGCCGACCTCGATCGTCGCGCCGGGCTTCACCGGGAGCACCCAGGCGAACTCGCGCGGATCGCCGGAGTACTGGATCTGATCCCAGAGCACCGACTGGACGGGCGACACCGAGAGGACCATCCGGTGCGCGTTGACGACCGTGGTCTCGGTCGGCGGGGCGAAGCACCCGCCGCAGGCGAGCGCCTCGCGCGGCGAGAGGAGCGTCGCGGAAGGAACGGCGAGCGCGAGGAGCGCGAGCAAGCGAAGTTTCATCGGGTACCTCCATGGGCGCGGGTCCGCGCGGGCGGGCTCCCGGAGCGCGGTCGGCGCGCGGCGCACCACCTCCAGGCTACCCAAGCCCGCGCGCGGCAGGCAGCCCGCGCACGATTGGCGCGCGGCCCGTGCGCCGCGCGGCCCCCGCGCCGCGCGTCAGCGCTCGCAGGGAGCCGGACCGCCAGGAAGAAACCTGAATGTTCTTCCCGACTTACAGCCTTCCAGAGCGCTCGCCAGGACGCGCGTGGGCACGGCCCGCCGAGGCCGCCCGTCAGCCCGCGGCCCACCACGCGTCGAGGTCGCGGAGGGCGCGCTCGGCCATCGCCTCGTAGCGGGCGCGCTTGCGCAGCTTGCCGTGGGCGGGATCGAGCGGCGCGATGTGCGCCCAGGTGATGTTCGACGGCTGATACGACGACGGCTGCTTCCGCCCGAGGTGCGTGAGGATGCCGCCGAGCGCCGTCGTGGGCGGCGGCGGCCGGAGCGGCTCGTTCCGCAGCCGCTGCGCGAGGAGGATCGCGCACACGAACCCGGCCGCGGCGCTCTCCACGTAGCCCTCCACGCCCGAGATCTGGCCGGCGAGGTGCACGCCCGGCAGCGCGCGCAGCTCCATCGCCGGGCCGAGGAGCGCCGGCGCGTCCACGAAGGTGTTCCGGTGCACGGAGCCCATGCGGAGGAACTCGGCCTCCTCGAGGCCGGGCACCATCCGGAACACCCGGAGCTGCTCGGCGTACTTCATGCGCGTCTGGAAGCCGACCAGGTTGTACGCCGTCGCCGCCTCGTCCTCCGGGCGCAGCTGGAGCACCGCGTACGGCCGCCTGCCGGTGCGCGGATCGGTGAGCCCGACCGGCTTCATCGGCCCGAACGCGAGCGTCTGCTCCCCGCGCGCGGCCATCACCTCGCACGGCAGGCACCCCTCGAAGTAGCGCACCTCCTCGAAGTCGCGGGCCTCCACCTTCTCCGACGCGACGAGGGCCCGGACGAACGCCTTGTACTGCGCCTCGTCGAAGGGGCAGTTCACGTACGCCTCGTCGCCGGCCTCGGCGTCGTCGCGGCGCTCGGCCGCGTCCTCCGGCGGCGGCGCCGTCGGCTCGGGCCGCGCGGCGCCCTCCGCCGGCGCGGCGCGCTCGCCCCGGACCGCGCCGCCCTTGCCGTAGCGCGACTGCTTCCACACGCGCGACCAGTCGATCGAGTCGGCGCTGACGATCGGCGCGATCGCGTCGTAGTAGGCGAGGTGCTCGGCGCCCACGGCCGCGGCGAGGCTCGCCGCGAGGGCGTCGGACGTGAGCGGACCGGTCGCGAGGATCACCGGGCGCTCGGCCGGGATCTCCGTCACCTCCCGCCGCTCCACGGCGATGCGAGGATGGGCCTCGATCGCCCGCGTCATCGCCTCGGCGAACCGCTCACGATCGACCGCCAGCGCGCCGCCGGCGGGCACCGAGGTCTCGTCGGCGCACCGCAGGGCGAGCGAGCCCACGCGACGGAGCTCTTCCTTGAGCAGCCCGACCGCGTTGCTCAGCGCCGCGCCGCGCAGCGAGTTCGAGCACACGAGCTCGGCCATCCGATCGCTCGTCTGCGCGGGCGTGCGCTTGTGCGGCTTCATCTCGACGAGGCGCACGCGCAGCCCGCGCTGGGCGAGCTGGTACGCCGCCTCGCAACCGGCCAGGCCGCCTCCGACGACGACGACCTCGTCGCGCGGGCTCTCCGCTCCGTTCATGTGCAGCTCACCAGGGTGGGAGGTCTCGCGGCCTTCTTAGCTCGCCGTGCGCCGGGCGCGCACGGCCCGCGCGGGCTTTTCGTCTTCCCCCTTCGGCGCGCCGGCCCCCTTGGGCGCGGCCTCGGGCCGGTCGGCCGGCGCGGGCTTCGGCGGCTCGGGCCGATCGGCCGGCGCCGCCGCGGCGCTCGCGACGATCGCCGCGGCGTCGAGGGAGGCGGACCCGTCCGCGGCGCCCTCCTCCCCCTCGCCCTCGACGATCTCCTGCTTGAAGCCGCAGTCCTTGGTCGCGCAGACGAGCATCGCCTTCTTGCCGGCGGTGCGGGTGACGAACTTCGCGCCGCACTGGGGGCACGGGACCGGCACCGGCTTCTGCCAGAGCTTGAAGTCGCACTTCTGCTCGGCGTTCCAGTTCGAGCAGCCGTAGAAGGTGCGCCCGCCCTTCTTGCGGGGCCGGATCTCGATGAGATCGCCGCCGCAGCTCGGGCACGCGACGCCGAGCGGCACCGGGCGCGTGTTCTTGCAGGCCGGGTACCCGGTGCACGACAGGAAGTCGCCGAAGCGCCCCGTCTTGATGATCATCGGCTTCCCGCACTTGTCGCACGAGATGTCGGTCTCGCGGACGGCGGCGGTCCCGCGCGCGTCGGACAGGTCGCGGGTGGCCTTGCACTTCGGGTAGCGCTCGCAGCTCAAGAACCAGCCGTTCTTGCCCCACTTCTTGAGCATCATCGACCCACACTCGTCGCAGACGATGTCGGTCTTCTCCGCCTCGGGCTTCCACGGCGCGAGCTTCTTCGACTTGTCGAGCTGCTCCCGGAACTTCTTGTAGAAGCGCTTGAGCAGCTGCTCGCGCTTCAGGTTGCCGGCGCCGACCGCGTCGAGCTCCTCCTCCATCTGCGCGGTGAAGTTCGGATCCATGATGTCGAGGTTCGACCGGACGAGGCCGTCGACCACGAACTTGCCGAGCAGCGTCGGCTGGAACGCGCCGCCCTCGCGCTTCTCCACGTACGCGCGCTGCTGCACCTTGCTGATGATCTCGGCGTACGTCGACGGGCGGCCGATGCCGCGCTTCTCCAGCTCGCGCACCAGCGAGCCCTCGTTGTAGCGGGGCGGCGGCTGCGTGAACTTCTGGTCGGTGACGACGCCCGGCGGCGACACCGCGAGCGCCTCGCCCTCCTTCATGTCGGGCAGGAGCGCCTCCGAGTCCTCCTCGGCCGACGGCCCCGGCGCCGCCCGCTCCGCCTCGACGGCGCTCGCCTCGGCGGGCGCCGCCGCGCCGCCGCCGCCGTCCGCCGCGGCGCCGGCGCTCTCCTCCTCGCCGGCGAACTCCTGCTGGCCCTCCGTGACCTGCAGCCAGCCGGCGAACTTCAGGATCCGCCCGCTCGCCCGGGCGAGGTAGCTCCGGTGCGCGGGCTCGGCGACCGTCGGCGCGACGTCGATCTCGACCGTCGTGCGGTCGTACACCGCCGGGTTCATCTGCGAGGCGACGAAGCGGTTCCAGATGAGCTTGTACAGCTTGTACTGCTCGTCCTTGAGGTGCTTCTTGATCGAGTCCGGGTGGATCTCGACGCTCGTCGGCCGGATCGCCTCGTGCGCGTCCTGCGCGTTCTTCTTCGACTTGAAGACGTTCGGGCGCTCGGGGACGAACTCCTTGCCGTACCGCTTCGCGACCACGCCGCGCACCTCGGCGACCGCGTCGTCGCTCACGCGCGTCGAGTCGGTACGCATGTACGTGATGAGGCCGACCGGGCCGCCGTCGCGCTTGAGGTCGATGCCCTCGTAGAGCGCCTGGGCGATCTGCATCGTCCGCTTGGCGCCGAAGTGCAGGTAGTTCGTCGCGTCCTGCTGGAGCTTCGACGTCGTGTACGGCGCGGGCGGGTTGCGCTTCTGCTCGCGCCGCACGACCTTCGCCACCCGGTAGCGGGCGGTCTCGAGGTCGGCGCGCACCTTCGCGGCGACCTCGCCGTTCGTCACCTCGAGCTTCTTGCCGTCGGCCGAGGCGAGCTTCGCGACGAACGGCGCGCGCTGCGGCGGGCTCGCCGCGGTGAGGCCGACCGCGATGTTCCAGTACTCCTCCGGGACGAACGCCTCGACCTCGCGCTCGCGGTCGACGATGAGCCGCAGCGCGACCGACTGCACCCGCCCGGCCGACAGGCCGAACGCGAGCTTCGACCAGACGAGCGCCGAGACGTCGTAGCCGACGATGCGATCGAGCACGCGCCGCGCCCGCTGGGCGTCGTAGAGGTTCTCGTCGAGCTTGCGGGGGTTGTGGACGCCGTGGTCGACCCCCTTCTTCGTGATCTCGTGGAACTCCACCCGCGCCACCTTGAGCTTCGGGTTCTTGATTTCCTCCGAGATGTGGAACGCGATCGCCTCTCCCTCGCGATCGGGGTCGGTCGCCAGGAGCACCTCGTCCGCCTTCTTCGCGGCGGACTTGAGCTCCTCCAGGACCTTCTCCTTGCCCTCGATGACCTCGTAGGTCTCGGCGAAGTCGTTCTGCACGTCGACGGCGTTCTGCTTCTTGGGCAGATCCTTGACGTGGCCCTTCGAGGCGAACACCTCGTACCCGTTGCCGAGATACTTCTTGATGGTCTTCGCCTTCGCCGGCGACTCCACGATGACGAGCGTCTTGGCCATCACCACCTTCTGAGCAACGCGATCGGGGCTTGTGAGAGGATTGAAGGGCGACCTTCGGTGCGAGGGAGGCCCCCCTCGCGAGGAGGCGGCCACCCGGAACCGCACTGGGCAGGGTGAGCCGGCGCGCCCCTTCAACGAAGAGCCCGCCGAAACAACCCGGCGGGCCCCTCTACTACTACGGCCTGGAGCGTCAACGTCAAGAGTGCCTCCACGGCGCGCCTGGGCGGAAGCCCCGTCCTCTCGCAGACCTCGTCCACGTGCGCCGGGCAGGCGTCCAGGGCGTCGAAAACGGCGCGCTCGACCGCGCTCATCGCCGGGATTTGCGCGGTTTCCTCGGGCGGAGCGCTCGCCGGCGCGGCGACGGCCGGGTCCGGCAGCGGCAGGGTGCCGGCGGCGGGCGGGCTGTTGCGCGGCGACCGCCGCGCCCGCCGGCGGGGCGGCGGCGCCGGCCCGCCGAGGACGTCGATCACGTCGGCCGCGCGCGTCACGGGGCGCGCGCCGGAGACGAGCTCCAGCGCGCAGCCGACGCCGCGCGGGCTCCACGGGGCGTGGGGGACGACGCAGAGGTGGCGCCCGAGGCGGCGAGCCGCCGCGGCGGCGGAGCGGGCGCCGCTCTCGATGCCCGCCTCGACCACGACGGTCGCGAGGGTGAGCGCGGCGAGCACGGCGTTGCGCTGGAGGAACAGCCCCGGCAGCGGCGGCGTGTCGTCGGGGACGCGCGCGAGCAGCGCGCCGCCCGCGGCGAGGATGCGATCGAAGAGCGGCGCGTGCTCCCGCGGGTAGGGGCGCGCGTGGCCGCCGCCGCTGACGACCACGGTCGGCGCGCGCGCCGCGAGCGCGCCCTCGTGCGCGGCCGCGTCGACGCCGCGCGCGCCGCCCGACCAGATCGAGTAGCCCGCCTCGCCGAGCGACGCGGCGAGCGCGCGGGTGAACCGGAGCGCGTCGTCGCTCGCGGCGCGCGTGCCGACGATCGCGATGCCGGGGCGCGACGGGAGCGCGCCGCGCAGGTAGAGCGTCGGCGGCGCGGCCTCGGTCTCGGTCACGAGGGCCCAGAGCGGCGCGGGGTAGGAGGGATCTGCGGGCTGGATCTCGATCGACGCCATACGCGGCGTGTCGACCGGCGCCCGGGCCGAGTTGCGCAAAATGCGGAGCGCGCCCGGCGCGCCCGGGCCGCCGCGGCGCTACCGGGGCGGGGCGCGGAGCGACGCGGCGCCTGGCGGCGCGGCGCTGGAGGACGGCGCGGCGCTGGAGGGCGGCGCGGCGTTCGGCGGCGCGGCGTTCGGCGGCGCGGCGCTGGAGGGCGGCGCGGCGCTCGGCGGCGCGGCGTTCGGCGGCGCGGCGCTGGAGGGCGGCGCGGCGCTGGAGGGCGGCGCGCTCGGCGGCGCGGCGCTCGGCGGCGCCGTGTCGGGCGGGGTCGCGCCGGGCGGCCCGGCGCCGGGGGGAGCGGGCGGGCGCGGGCCGCGGTAGCCCTGCACGAGCACGACGCCCGCGCCGCGCCGCACCTGCGCGTGCAGGCTCCCGGCGAACGGCGCGCCTCCGGGCGAGGTGAAGCACGCGCCCCGGCCGCCGATCACCGCGATCGGCCCGCTGTCCGCGTCCTGTCCGACGATCTCGTGCGACGGCGGCGCGCCCTTCGTGACGAAGAGATCGACCTCGATCACGCCGAGCCCGCCCTGCGCGATGAACACGGCGCACTCCCCCGGCGCCACGCGCACCGGGATCGCGCTGCTCTCCCCCTCCCCGATCGCGAGCGACACGACGTCGCCGAGCGGCGTCATCCCCCTCGCCTCGCCGCGCGCGGTGTTGGCGAGCGCGAGCGCGGTCACGCGCGGCGCCGGCGCGCTCGCCGCGGGCCGCTGCTGCCCCACGCGGCTCAGGAACAGCCGCGCCGCCTCCGGGTCCGGCTCGGGCGCATCGCTCGGCGGCGGCGGGTTCCGCACCTCGCGCGTGGGCGCGGGGGCCGGCGCCGGCGGAGGGCTCGGCTGCAGGACCTCGGCGCGGGGCGCGGAGGCGCCGCCGCAGCCCGACGCGGCGAGCAGCGCGACGAGCGGCGCGGCGGCGAAGCGGCGCGCCGGCCTGAACGGATGCAGTGCGAGGGGAACGAGGGCACGCCGCACGGCGCGGAGCCTATCAGAACCGCCGCGCGACGCTCGGCCCGCGAGCGGCCGGCCGTGAGGCGTGCTACCCCCTCGCCCGATGAAGCCCAGGGACATCGTCGTCGCGACGCACGGCCACTGCTTCGACGGCATGGCGAGCGCGGCGCTGTTCACCCGCTTGATGCAGGCGCTCCGCCCCGGCGAGCCGCTCGCGCTCCGCTACCGCTCCTGCGGGTACGGCCCGGGCATGACGATGATCCCGCCCTCGTGGCTCGACGGCGACGAGAACGCGATCCTCGACTTCCGGTACACGCCGACGAAGAAGCTGACGTGGTACTTCGACCACCACATCACCGGGTTCGGCTCGGACGACGAGCGCGACGCGGCGCTCGCCGGCGCGTCGCGCGGGACGGCCGTGGGCGACGCGCCGCACGTCTTCTACGACGCCGCCTACGGCTCGTGCACGAAGCTCATCGCGGACGTCAGCCGCGATCGCTTCGGCGTCGAGATGTCCGGCGTCGATGAGCTCATCCGCTGGGCCGACCTCATCGACACCGCGCGCTTCCCCTCGGCCGAGGCCGCCGTGAGCCGCGAGGAGCCGATCATGCAGCTCGCGTCGGTCGTCGAGCACCACGGCGACGGGCCCTTCCTCGCCTCCGTCGTGCCCCGGCTCGTCGAGCGGCCCGTGAGCGAGGTGGCGCGCGCGCCCGACATCCAGGAGCTCTGGCGGCCGCTCTCCCTCTCGCGGCAGACTTTCGTCGCGCGCATCGAGCGCGGCGCGCGGAAGCTCGGCCGCGTCGTGCTGGTCGATCTCTCCGACGCGCCGCTCGAGGCGGTCGGCAAGTTCATGACGTACGCGATGTACCCGGACTGCGTGTACTCGGTCACGCTCTCCCGGCACAAGCAGCACTACAAGCTCTCGGTCGGCTACAACCCCTGGTGCGGCGTCGCGCGCGATCGCGACATCGCCCCGATCTGCCGCCGCTACGACGGGGGCGGGCACCCGGCCGTCGGCGCGGCGTCCTTCCCGCTCTCCGCGCTCGAGCGCGCGCGCGAGGCGGCCCGCACCATCGCGGAGGAGCTCAACGAGGAGCCCGCGCGGTGACCTGGGCCGAGCAGCGCTTCCGCCGGAGCGCGCGCGCGGCGGGGCGGGCGGCGCCACGGGGCGAGGCCGGCGCGCTCGGGCCTTGCGCGCCGCTCCTCTTCGGGCACCGGGGCGTGCGCGGCGAGGGCGCCCCCGCCGAGAACACCCTCGCCGCCTTCGAGGCGGCGGCCGCGCAGGGCGCCGACGGGATCGAGCTCGACGTGCGGGTGTGCGGGTCGGGCGAGCTCGTGGCGCTGCACGACCCGGACCTCGAGCGGGTGACCCAGGGCGCGGACCCGCGCGCCGCCGCGGCGCTCCGCTGGGACGAGCTGCGGCAGGTCGACCTCGGCGGCGAGCGGGTGCCGCTCGTCTCCGAGGTGCTCGCGTTCGCGCGCGGGCGGCGGCTCGTGGTCAACATCGAGATGAAGCGGGACGTGCCCGACCGCGCCGCCGTCGTGCTCGCGACCGCGCGCCTCTTGCGCGCCTGGGATCCCCGCCACGCGGTGCTCGTCTCGTCGTTCGATCCGGTCATGCTGGCCTCCTTCGGGGTCATGGCGCCCGCCGTCCCGCGCGCGCTCCTCGTGCACCGGAGCCGCTACCACGACACGGCCGTGCGCCTCGCGCCGGCGCTCGGGGCGCTCGCCGCGCACATCGAGCGGACGATCGCGTCGCCCGAGCGCATCGCGCTGCTGAAGCGGCAGGGGCGCGTGATCAACGTGTGGACCGTGAACGACCCGCGGGAAGCGCGGGACCTCGCCGCGCTCGGCGTCGACGGGCTGATCACCGACGTGCCGCGCCGCATCCGCGAAGCGCTCGCGTGACCGGCGACGCCGCTCGCGGCCGGACCGGCGCCCTCGGGCGCGGCTGGCCGCGGGCGCGCGGCGCCTCGGGCGATGGCGGCGGCTACCGTCGCTGCCAGGGGTCGACGATCTCGCGCGCCCGGTGCGGCGCCCGACGCGGCGCCGAGCGCGCCGGCGGGTCCTTCCGCGCCGCGGACGCCGCTGGCGCCGCCGTGCCCGAGGGCGCCGGCGAGGGCGGCGCCGTGTCCACGGCCGGCGCGCTCTCGGGGACGAGCAGGCGATCCGCCACGGGCGTCGACGCGCGGGCGACCTCCACCGGCGGGGCCGTGATCGCCGGCGCGGGCGCGACAAGCGCGGGCTCGACCGGCGCGACCACGGCGCCAGCACCCTCCTGGCCGACGGGGCGCAGCGCCGTGAGCGCGGCCGTCCCGCTGAGCACGAAGAGCGCGCCGCACGCCAGCAGCCAGCGCCGCGTCGCGCTCGCGCGCGGCCTGCGGGCGTCGCGGACCTCGCCGGCCGCGGCGGCCGTGAGCGTGCCGGGCTGGGACGGATCGGGCAGCGGCGTGAGCGCGTCCTCCCGCGGGGCCGCGCCCCGATCCTCGGACCCCTCGGACCACGAGAGCGCGCCGACGTCGCCCGGCCCCGAGACCTCGGCGGCGCCGGCCGGCGACAGCCCGAGCAGCGTCCCCGTGCGCGACGCGGCGGGCGGGGGCCGCGGCACGGAGGGCGCGGGCAGCGGGATGCCGAGGTCGCCCGCGGCCGCCACGAAGGCGTGCGCCATCTCCTGCGCCGACTGGAACCGCTGGGACCTCTCGCGCGAGAGCGCGCGCAGGAAGAACCCGTCGAGCTCGGCGGGCAGATCGCTCGCGAGCTGCGTCGCCAGCGGGATCGGCTCGACGAGGATCCGCGACAGGACGGCGCCGAGCACGTCGCCCTCGAACGGGAGCTTGCCCGTGACCGCGCGGAAGAGGATGACCCCGAGCGACCAGAGATCGCTGCGCGCGTCGAGGTCCTTGTCGCCGCGCGCCTGCTCCGGGCTCATGTAGAACGGCGAGCCCAGGAGCTCGCCGGTCTTCGTGGTCTCGCCGCTGAGGAGCTTGCCCGCGAGCTGCTTGGCGATGCCGAAGTCGAGGACCTTGACGATCTCCTCGTCGTCGTCGACGCGCGCGAGGAACAGATTGCCAGGCTTGAGGTCGCGGTGGACGAGCCCGGACTCGTGCGCGCGGCGCAGCGCCTTGCCGGTCTGGACGGCGATGCGCGCCGCGTCCGCGAGGGGGATGCGGCGGACCCGCCGCAGGCGGCGGCTGAGGTCCTCGCCCCGGAGCAGCTCCATGACGAGGTACGGGACGCTCCCCTGGATCCCGTAGTCCTGCACGCTCACCACGTGCGGGCTCTCGAGGTTCGCCGCGGTGCGCGCCTCGCGGTAGAAGCGCGCGCGGAACTCGGGCGAGGCCGCGTGCTCCGGGTCCATGAACTTGATCGCCACCGGCGCGCCCAGCTGGACGTGCCGCGCCGCCCACACGGAGCCCATCCCCCCGCGCGAGAGCGGCTTCTCCAGGCGGTACTTTTCGCCGACGATCGTTCCCGGCTCGACGTCCATCGCCGACTCCTCCCGCCGAGGCGAGGTGAATTGGGCAGATCTAGACGTTCGAGCGAGCGGCGTCCATGCCGTCTGGCGAGCACAGCAGGCCGGCGGCCGGCGCCCCCGCGAGGTGCGCAGTTGGTTTGTGGCTCCCTCAGGGACCGCCTGAGCGCGCGGACTCAGTCCTGGCAGTCGACATAACGGCGGACGACGCCGCCGGGGATCGGCTGGGTGAACGCCCCGGAGAGGAGAGGCGGATTCCACTTCGCCTCCTTGTATTGAAAGATGACGTCGTCCTCCGTGTTGGGCACCCGCATGCGGATCGAGCGGGGGACCTCGGCCTCGCAGGCGCCGCCGCTCGGCGGGATCGGATCGTCGATCCCCTCCGGGTCGACGCGCGGCGGCGCGGTGCGGATGACCCCGTGATTGCTGAGCTCGGCGTGATAGAGGTCCATCCCCCGCTGCGCGACCCGGACCTGCCGGACGCGCAAGCGCTGCTGGCTCCACGGCAGGCGCCAGTCGTCCGGGCGCGGCTCGAGGTGGATCTCCTCCATCGCGTCGCGGGTGCTCTGGATCAGCACTCGGTAGAAGCCGTCGCCGTCCCAGGCGATCGAGGCGCCGTGCGGCTCGTGGGCGAGCACGGGCGCCTCGCCGCGGAGGAGCGAGACGAGCGCGTGCCCGGGGATGGGCACCTGGGTGAGCCGCGCCAGGTTGCACGCGCTCGCGGGCCCATGCAAAAGCTGCTTCTCCCCGACATCGAGCATCTGGAACAGGGTGCCATTCGACGTGAGCGTGTAGAGCGTCGCGCCGAAGGGGCTCACCACATCGAAGCGGACCCGATCGGGATTGACCGCCAGGATGTACACGTCACCGCGGATCCTCCCCTGACGCGAGAAGTGGTCGATCTTGGCGGTGCCCTGGACGCCGTTCACGCAGGCATACGTGTCCTTCATCCGGGCGAGCGCCGCGTCGGCGGTCGGGAACCGGGATGGCGGCGGATCCACGGCGGCACAGCCGGTCACGAGCACGGCGAGGGTCGCGGCCCAGGCGATCGCGCGATGGCGCATGGGCGCGGACGCTGACAAGGATCGCGGAGCCCGTCAACCGCGGAAGCGGCGAGGGAGCCGAAGAGGGGCGCCGCGCGCCCGGCCGGAGCGAGCCCCGGCCGGAGACGCGCGGCCGAGATCAGGACGCCCGGAGCGCCTCGAGCAGATCGACGTCCGGGATCGCGACCGGCAGGCGGGCGCGGAGGACGGCGACGTCGTTGTCCTCGCAGACGCGAGCCACCGCCAGCCCGTCGAAGAGGGAGATGGGCGCGGTCCCGGGGATCGCGGCCTCCTCGCGCGCGCCGGAGAGCATCTGACCGGCGGTCAGGATCCAGCCGGCGGTCGCCGGACCGTAGTGGTGGAGCGAGCCGCGCAGCTCGGTGACCCGCTCGCGGCCGACCTCGCGGCCGTCCCGCCGGATGACCAGCGCCAGCTTGATCTCGTCGCCCGCCGTGCGGAGCGCCCCGGAGAAGTGGCTCTCGCCGCCCGGCGCCCCGGCGCGGCGCACCGCGCGCAGCTGGCCGAGGCCGATGCGCTCGAGGGCGAGGACACAGATCTCGACGAAGGCGTGGCCCGGGAGCTCCGAGAGCTTGCGCGCGAAGGCGCGCCGCGCGGCGTCGCGGTAGCGCTCCACGGCGGCGAGCGCCTCCTGCTCCAGCCGCGCCAGGTCGCCCGGGAGCAGCCAGTCGGTCAGCGCGATCCGGCCGCCGGCGAAGCGGAAGCGGGGCCGCTGCCCCGCGGCGGTGCGGCGCGCGTTGTCGGCGCGCACGGCGGCCGCGACCTGGGACTGCACGAGCTGCACGTCCCCGGCGAGCCGGCCGCGGCGCTGCGCCGTCTCCGCGATCTGCCGGAGCGACACCGCGCCCGCGTTCCGATCGAAGGTCGAGAGGATGCCCGCGACGGCGTCGGCCAGATCGCGGCCGGCCAGGTCGTCGAGCGCGTGCCCCTCACCGCCCGTGAGCTCGATCACCTGCGGGCCGCGGTAGACCGGCTCGGCGCCGAAGCCCTCGGCGCGCTCGACGCGCTCGACGCGCTCGACGCGGTCGAAGCGCTCGGTCCGGTCAGAGCGCTCGGTCCGGTCGGAGCGCTCGGTCCGGTCGGAGCGCTCGGTCCGGTCGGAGCGCGGCGGCTCGCGGCCGTTCTCGCGGCGCGCCTCGAACACCGGCGTCGCGACATAAGAAGGCAGCCCACCGGGGCTCGCGCTGGCCTCCGCGGTCCCGCGGCCGCGCCGACGGCGCCGGCGGCGGCGGCGGCCCTCGCCCTGCTCGCCCGACGAGCCGGGGGTGGCGCGGTCCTCACCGCCGAGGATCGGCTGATCGTCGTCGTCCTCCTCGTCGAAGAGCTCCGCGGCGCCGGCGACGGCCTCCGCCCGCATCGCCTCGTCCGGGCCCGGCGGCTCGGCGTCTTCGAGCTCGCCGTCCTCCTCGTCGAGGTACGCGCCGGCGGCCCGCGGGGACGAGGGCGCCGGAGGCGGCACGGGCTCGCGCGCTGCCGGGATCTCCACCCCGTTCATCGCGGCGGCGGCGGGCGCGGCGACGAGCGCCTCGTCCTCGTCCTCCTCGTCGTCGAGCGCGGGCGCGGCCTGCGCCGCCTCGCCCGCGGCCTCGGTCTCGACGTCGGCCGCCTCGGCCTCCACCTCGGGCTCGGCCGCGAGAGCCCCCGAGTCGCTCTCTTCCACCGCCTCGTCGTCCGCGGCCGTCTCGAACAGGGTGGGCTGCTCCTCGTCCTTGCGCGCCTTGGCCGCCTCGGGCTTCCCGCCGCGCTTCCCCTTCTTCCCGTCGAGCCCGGACTTGATCGTCTTCTCGTCCCACTCGCGCAGCGCGAAGACGCCCGGCTTCACCCGCACCAGGGGGTTGTCCGCCGTGTCCTTCTTCAGCGTCGCCGCCAGGCGGGCGCCCATCGTGACCTCTGGGCTCTTGCCAACGTGGCTAAGGAGGTTCTTCTCGATCGCGATATCGGTGATCTCTTTATAGTGAAGCGGTCTACCGATGAGGCGAAGCACCTCGGCGGCTGCATCCGTGAACGTCATTTTGTTCGCCCTTCGGGGCGCGCCGCCCGGCGGGCGCCCTCGTCGTCCCCATCGCGGCCGCCCCGTCCACAGTGGCTGACGAAGCGCGCGGGATACCCCACCGCAGCCGGGAAACGCACATTCGCTCCCACTCGGCCACGACGCGCGGAACGGCCTGCTCGTAGCATGCTCGAGCGCCGCGGTCAACGGGCCGCGCGATCTGGCTCAAGATAAGCCGCTGGACGACCTCTGGGGCTGGAACCAGGGCGCGGCCGGCGCGAAGCCCGCGCCTGCCGCGCGGAAGCGGGCGTGCGGCGCGGGCGAGAGCGCGGCCGGCGCGGGGCGCGGGCCGCGCGCGAGCATCGATGTCGCCCGTGAGCGGCTGTCGGCCAGTCCGGAGCACGGGATATGGGAGCGGGAGATGGGCTTAGCGCTCGTCGCGGGGCGCGGCGGCTCCCGCGCGGCCGCGGCGCGAGCTGCGATGATGGAGAACGCGATTGGACGTGGCGCGCCACGCCGGCCAGCGCGAGAGCAGGAGCGCGCCGAGGACGGGAATGAGGCGCGCCGAGAGCGGGAGAGCCCTCCCGGCCAGGGCGCCGCCGCCGCGCCGCGGCGCGGCGCGCCCCGGCGACACCGCGCCGCCGGCGCGACCGCGACACCGCGCCGCCGGCGCGGCGCGGCGACAACAGAGCGGCGGCAACATCGCTTTTGCGCTTTGCCATCTGCCGGATAAGGGGGTTACGCTGCGTGGGTGGAGCTTTCGCGGCTTCTCGATGAGCTCACCCTGGCGGCCAACCGGGTCGGCATCGCCGTCCGGATGGAAGCGTTCGATCCGCACCTGTCGGACGCGCGCAATCCGCGGGGCGGGCTCTGCACCGTGCTCGGCCGCCGGGTCATCCTGGTCGACGCCAATGCGTCGCTGCCCGATCGCATCGCCACGGTCGCGGCCGCGCTCGCGCGCGTGGACCTGGAGTCCGTGTTCCTGCCGCCGATCGTGCGCGCGACCATCGGCGCCCACGCCCGCGGCGCGCGGCCGCCGGCGCCCGCCCCGGGCGAGCCCGTGCGCCTGCCGACGCGCCACGGCAAGCGCGGGAAAGCCTCAACGCTCCTCCCGCTCGCCCGCACCAAATGGCGTGACTCCTGATCGCGGCGGCGCCCCCCTCCCCCGGGCGCGCCGCCCTCGCCTCCCCCCTCGCGAGGGTGATGGCCGGATTTGAACATGAAGGCGGGAAGGCGGGAAGAAAAGATCAATGATCTTCCTGTCTTCCCGCCTTCATGAGAATCGCTCCGGGGCCACTTGGGCCACCGCCCTGGCGAGGGCTCCTCGCGCGGCGCCCTCGCCAGGGGGAGGGCGCCGGCGGGGGCTCTTCGCGCGCCGCCGCGCGCCGCGCGCTACGAGCTACGAGGTGAGCGCCCGCTCGACCTCGACGTACGTCGCGGCGATCGCCGCGTCGAGCTGCGCGACGTCGGTCCCGCCGGCCTGCGCCATGTCGGGGCGCCCGCCGCCGGAGCCGCCCACGATGCGGGCGATCGGCTTGATCAGCTCCCCGGCCTTGAGCCGCTCGGTCGCCGGCTTGGAGACCATCACGGCGAGCTGCGCCTTGTCGCCCACCGCCGCGCCGAGCAGCACCGCCGCGCGATCGCCGAGCTTGTCGCGCAGCTTCTCCGCCAGGTCGCGCAGCGCGCCCGGGTTGGTGCCGTCCGGCACCCGGCGCGCGAGCACCTTGATCCCGCCGATCTCCCGCGCGCCCTCCAGCATCGCGTCGATGCCGCCGCCGCCCCCGCCCTGCGCGGGGCCGGCGCCCTCCAGGATCCGCCGCTCGAGGTCCGCGACCTTCTTCTCGAGCTCCCGCTCGTGCGCCACGATCTTCCCGATCTTCTCGGCCAGATCGCCGCCCTGCGCCTTCGCGACCTGCCGCGCCCGCGCGAGCTCGGCCTCGACGCCCCGGGCGTACGCGAGCGCGTTCAGCCCCGTCGACGCGAGGATCCGGCGCACCCCCGCGGCCACGCCGCCCTCGCTCGTGATCTTGAACAGCCCGATGTCGCCGAGCGCGCGCGCGTGCGTGCCGCCGCAGAGCTCCACCACCTCGGGCGTCATCGTGAGCATCCGCACGGTGTCGCCGTATTTCTCCTCGAAGATCGCCATCGCGCCCCGCCGCCGCGCCTCGTCCATCGGCAGGATCTCGGTCGTCACCTTCGCGTTCGTGAGGACCTTCTCGTTCACGAGGTCCTCGATCCGCGCGATCTCCTCGCGGGTGAGGGGCCGGTTGTGCGTGAAGTCGAAGCGGAGGATGTCCGGGCCGACCCGCGAGCCCTTCTGCTGCGCGTGCTCCCCGAGCACCTTGCGCAGCGCCCAGTGCAGCACGTGCGTGGCCGAGTGGTTGCGGCGCGTCGCCGACCGCGCCGCGTGGTCCACCTCGAGGTGGACGCGCTGGCCCACCGCGATCGCCCCCTCGCGGACCACGCCCTCGTGCACGACGAGCCCCGCGACCGGCTTCTGCGCGTCCTTCACCTCCACGCGCGCCCCGTCCGCCGTCAGCTCGCCGCTGTCGCCGACCTGGCCGCCCGACTCGGCGTAGAACGGCGTCTCGCGGACGACGATCTCGACCGCTTCCCCCGCCTCCGCGCGCTCCACCAGCGTCCGCACCTTGCGCGCCCGGTCGCCCTCGCCCTGCACCTCCACCCGGAGGATCGCGGCGATCTCGCTGTCGCCCTCCTCGCGCTCGTAGCCCGTGAAGACCACCGGCTGCGCGAGCTTCGCGCGCGCCTCGCGGTGCGCGGCGTCCACGGCGGCGTTCGGATCGATCGGGCCGTCCGCCTCGGCGGCGCCGCGGATGACCGCCTCGGCCCCCTGGACGTCGACGTCGAAGTTCGACTCGGCGCAGATGACCTGCGTCAGATCCAGCGGGAATCCGTAGGTGGTGTAGAGATCGGCCGCCGCGGCGGCCGGGAGCGTCCTCTCGCCCGACGAGCGCATCTCGTCGAAGCGCTCGTCCAGGATCTTCATCCCGCGCTTCAGCGTGGAGCGGAAGCGGATCTCCTCGTCCTCGGTGACGCGGGCGATGAGCTCGCGCCGATCGCGCAGCTCCGGGTACGTCTCGCCCATCCGGCGGACCACCTCGAGCGCGACCTCGTGCAAGAACGGCCGATCGATCCCGAGCCGGTGCCCGTGGCGGATCGCGCGGCGCATCACCCGGCGGAGCACGTACTCGCGCCGCTGCCGCTCGGGCATCACGCCCTCGGCGATCAGGAACGCGGTCGTCCGCGCGTGATCGGCGATGACCCGCATCGACACGTCGTCGTCGGCGCTCCCGCCGGTGTACGGCTTGCCGCTGAGCTCCGCGGCCTTGTCGACGAGCCCCCGGAGCAGGTCGGTGTCGTAGTTCGCCGTCACGCCCTGGAGCACGCTCGCGATCCGCTCCAGGCCCATGCCGGTGTCGATGCTCGGCGCCGGCAGCGGCACGAGCGGGCCGTCCTTCTCGGCGCGCTCGTACTGCATGAACACGTTGTTCCAGATCTCGGTCCAGCCCGTGCCGTCGATGCGCGGCTCCTCGCCGAAGCGCGAGACGTCGGGCTCGTTCCCGTGGAAGAAGTGGATCTCCGAGCAGGGGCCGCACGGGCCGACGTCGCCCATCGTCCAGAAGTTGTCGGCGAGGCCCAGCCGCAGGATCCGATCGTCGCCGAAGCCGGTGACCTTGCGCCAGATCGCCGCGGCCTCGTCGTCGGCCGGAAAGCCCCCCTCGCCGTTGTAGATGGTGACCACGAGCCGCGACGGGGGGACGTCGTAAACCTTGGTCAGGAGCTCCCACGCGAAGGCGATCGCGTCTTCCTTGAAGTAGTCCCCAAAGCTGAAGTTGCCGAGCATCTCGAAGAACGTCTGATGGCGCGCGGTCACGCCGACGTTCTCAAGGTCGTTGTGCTTGCCGCTGATCCGGATGCACTTCTGGCTCGAGGCGGCGCGCTGGTAGGGGCGCTTGTCCTTGCCCGTGAAGACGTCCTTGAACGGCACCATACCCGCGTTCACGAACATCAGCGTCGGATCGTTCTGCGGCAGGAGCGGCGCGCTCGGGACGACCTCGTGCCCGCGCTGGGCGAAGAACTCGAGGAACGTGCGTCGGATCAGATCGGAGCTGGCAGGCGTTGCGATGGGCATAGGAGGAGGCGCGGTCTAGCACGACCGGAGAGCGGCATCCGCCCGCTCGAGGGGGCGAGCCCGGCCGCCGCCGCGAGGGCTGGAGGCCCGGGTCGACCCCCGCCGGCGCGGGCGCCGGCCGATCGAGCGCCGCGGAGCGCTGGTCGAGCGCCGCGGCGCGCTGGTCGAGCGCCGCGGCGCGCTGGTCGAGGACCGCCGCGCGCTGGTCGAGCGCCCGCGGCGCGCCGGGTCAGCGGCCGGCGGGGATGACGCTGCTGCCCGAGGCGGCCTCGAGGGCGAGCGGCGCCCGCTGCAGCGCGCTCTCGATCGCCCCCGCGACGGCGTCGGTCTGCAGCTGGGCGAGCTCCCGCCGGCCGCTGGCGCGCCGCGCCTCGGCGACCGCCTGGGCCGAGCCGGTCATCGAGCCCTTCAGCGTCTGGCTCGGCATCTCGCGGATCACGAACTCGACCTTGGCCGCATACCCGATGCCGTCGGCCCCGTGGCGCTTGCTCAGGTGCGTGACCGAGCCGTCCAGCGTGAACGCCGGCAGCTTGCGGCTCTTGCCCTCCGCCGCCACGTCCGCGCCGTCGGCCACGATCTCGATGTCGGCGAACTGCATCACCCGGTTGCGCGTCTGCTGCTTGAGGAGCGACCCGAGCATCGCGTCCTTCACGCCCGAGCGGTTCTCGAACTTGCCCAGGCTGACCAGGAAGCGCGCCTTCGCGGACAACTTGGAGAGCCGCTCGATGGCCGCCTGGATCGGGCGCTTCTGGCTGGGGGTGGACTCGACGGTGAGCGCCGCCTTGAGCGCCGGGACCGCCGCGGGGTTGCCGAGCGCGCCGAGCGCGGCCGCGGCCGAGGCGCGCACCGCCGGGTGCGGATCCTTGAGCGCCTTCTCGAGGGCGGGCCGCGCGCCCGGGCTCTTCGATCGGCCGAGCGCCAGCGCCGCCGCGACCCTCAGCCGGTAGTCCTTGCCGACGGCGATGTCGCGGAAAGCGGAGGTGTCGGCGTCCTGCGCGCTCGACAGGGACGTCGCGCCGAAGACCATCGAAGTCGCCAAGAACATCGCAATGAAGAGACGACGAACCATCACGTCCCTCCGGAGATCGGCGGCCCTCGCCACCCGCTCTCCTCGGTGAACCACGGAAATCTCGCGACGCGCCTGGCGTCCAGACGGTCTTATCCTTGGCCAGGACGGTCGCGAGATCAAGGCCCCTTTGGCCCGCGATGGCTCATGCAGGAGGCGTGACGAGCCCGGCAGACGTCGTCGTCACACGCCGGAGCGCTCCGGTCTACCGCCCGGAGCGCTTATTTCCAGACACACTGCCACGGTTGAGCCTGGATCGGCTGACCAGCTCAGAAATCGGCTGACCAGCTCAGAAGAGGATACCGAGATACCAGCGCACCGTCTGTGCGGTCTCGAGATCGATCGGCTGGAGGTTCTTCTCCCCCTGGAGCTGGCCGAGCCCACCGAGCGGGAACAGCACGCCGTACTGCACCGCCGTGTAGAAGCCGCCCATCTTGTCGGGATCGTCGTTGAGCGTCCCGTCCTTCGACTGGAAGTACAGCTGCCCGTTCAGCTCGATGCCGAGATCCCTGGCGTTCCCGGGCGCCTGCACGAACTCCGAGGCGCGGCTCCAGATGGCCGCGGCGCCGAGGCCGGCGCGCTGGCCGTTCTTGTCACGAGCAAAGTCCCAGTCCACGCCGGGGCGGAAGTAATAGGCCCCCTGGACCCGAGACAGGATGTTCCTGAACAGGATCTGGTCGACGCGGTAATCCGGGTGGAAACGGAAGGTCGAGTAGGTGCGATCGGTCGAGTTCTGGGGGTCCATGCCCCCCTCGCCGACGGGCTTCAGGGAGGGCACGTCGTCGTCGCCGGTCGCGTAGCCGAAGCCGAAATGGATCCGCAGGCGGCCTTCCATCTCGGTGAGCTCGGCCTGGGTCGCGATCCCGAACTGCCGGACGCCCCAGCCCGTGTCCTCCGGCGAGAGGGCGTTCGCGTAATCGTTCTCGTCCTGCCCGCGCAGGTCGAGGGACCCGTAGATCATCGCCGCCTCGAGCTCGAAGCGGAACTTCTTGTAGAGGAGCTGGAACCACACGTCGGGGATGACCATCTCCGCCCCCCGGTGCACGTACCCGCTCGCGACGTTGTCGATGGTCTGGCCGAGCGAGGCGCCCTTGTCTTCGGCGCCGGAGCTGCCGGTGTTGTCGTTCGCCAGGGTCTGCTTCCGGTAGGCGAAGTAGACGCCGCCGTTCATGACCGCGTTGCCGCGGGCGAGCTCGAGCTTCTGGAGCTCCGGGTTCTTGCGGCGGACGGCGACGAACACGTACTGATCGACGTCATCGGACTGGGCGAGGTCGTAGGGCTGGCCCTCGAGCTCCTGGAGGGAGGCGCTCGTCGCGCCCTCGTTGGCCCAGTCCCACGCGCCGGCGAAGTAGATGTCGTATTTCTTGATCCCCGTGACGAACATCAGCCGATCGACGGTCGACTGGTAGTCGGAGTCGTGCCCGTCGCCGCTGTTCGCCACCATGCCGAGGCCCCAGTGGTTCGGCATCCGGCCGAAGCGCAGGAGGCCCACGGGGGTCATGTACTCGCCCCAGATCCGCTTGACGGAGATCGAGTCCCTGGTCGAGTTGATGCCGGCGCTCGGCGCCCACTGGGTGCTGGAGAAGGCCCCGAGCGGCGAGTACCCGCCCCGGCGGGCGACCTCGTAGCCGCCGCGGCCGCTCGGCTGGTTGGCGTAGCCCTCCGGGGTCGAGCCGAGCACGACGTTGTCGAGGAGATCGACCTGCGAGAGGATCCGCAGGTTGTCGCTGATGTGCAGCTCGGGGTTGAGCCGGAAGCGCATGTTCGCGCCGGCCTGGGTGTCGCTCTTGCACCAGTGGAACTCGCGCGAGCCGCCGCTCGTGGTCTCGCTCGGGTCGCAGAGGTTGACGAAGTGGCTCGAGTCGTAGGAGTTGTCGGCCGGCTGCGGCCAGAGCGCCGCGTTGCGCTTGTCGACGCGGCCGAGGGCGAAGCTGTTGAAGAGCTCCCACCGGAGCCGGTAGTAGCCGTGGAACTCGAACGTCGGCCGCGCGTGGGACCACCAGTCCTCGGCGTACACCTCGCTGGGCCGGGCGCCGATCTCCCCCTGGGTCGCCTTCCGCTCCGTCCCCTCGGCGGCCGCCGCGGGCCCCTCCGAGGCGGCCGGCCTGGCCGGCTGGGGCGCGGCCGGCGCGGCCGCGTCGGCCGGCGGCATGAGCGGCTCGCGCGTCGGCGCCGGGGGCTCGAGCGCCTCCACGTCGCTGCCGCCGACCGGCGCCGCGCCGGGCTGCGCCGGGGTCGCCCCGGGCTGCGCCGCGCCGGGCTGCGCCGGCGGCGCGGTGGCCGCCCCGGGCTGCGCCGCGCCGGGCTGCGCCGCGCCGGGCTGCGCGGGGGCCGCGGTGGCCGCGCCGGGCTGGGCGGGTGCGGCGCCGGGCTGCGGAGCAGGAGCGCCGGGCTGCCCGGCGGGCGGCTGCGCCGCCGGCGGCTGGGCCGGCCGGCGCGCCGGCTGGGCGGACGCGGAGGACGCGCCCAGCACGAGCGCGAGCGCGAGGCCCGACCGGAGGCGACGGCGAGGGGTGCCAGGGCTGCACGACGTTCCCGTAGACCGCGACGAGATGGGCATCTGCTTGGTTTCGTTCGCGCGTTTGGCCCCGCGCGCAGGATGAGGTTGATGTTCCGAGCTCTCGGCGGCCCGGAGGCCGGGCGCCGATGTCTCATGCCCGGCTTGTGTGGTCAAGGCGCCGCTCGGCCCCGACCCCTGGAACCCGCCCCCCGGAACGCCCCCGGGCGCCCCCGAGCCGGCGCCCCGCCGCGCGCGCGCCCGGCGCCGCCCCGCCGCCCCCGACCGCGCCCGTCCCGCCGCCCCCGACCGCGCGCCCCGACCGCGCCCGTCCCGCCGCCCCCGACCGCGCGCCCCGACCGCGCCCGTCCCGGCGTCCCCGACCGCATGCAGCGGCTTCTTTGAGCCCTCTTGGAATTCTGCGCATGATCCGGGAACATCCACCGCGTTGCGTTGGATGCCGCCGCGCGCGCCGGCTGCCGTACTCGCCTCACCGTCCGCGCGAAGCGCCTCCGTCCCAGCGAACGTCCATCCTGGAACGGCCGTGCGCTGCCGGAGGCTCACCGACCGGGAAGATGCCTGAAAGGGGATAGATGAGAACGCTGCGAGCGCTGTGTCTGCTGTCGATCGTGGGCGCTGGGGTGGGGCTCGCCTCGGGCGCGGCGCGCGCGCAGGAGGCGGTCCGCGAGGGGGAGTTCTCGGTGCAGCGGTTCGAACCGGCGCCGGGCTCGAGGAACTACCTGAGCGTCGAGGGCGCCCGGATGGAGGCGTCGCTCGGGATCACGGCCGGCCTGATGTTCGACTACGCCCGGGAGCCGTTCGTCCTCGAGAGCTGCGTCTCGACGACCGACTGCTCCTCCCCGGACGCCCGGGACCACCGGGAGCTGCCGGTCATCTCGGACATGCTGACCTGGAACCTGCTGGCCTCGATCACGCCGACGTCGTGGCTCCAGGCCGGCCTGCGCTTCCCGGTCGCCTACGTGAGCGGCCAGGGGGTCGACGCCGCCACCGGCGCGGCGGCCGCGGAGGGGCTGAAGGCGTTCGGCGCGGGCGACCCGACGCTCGAGGCCAAGGTGCGGTTCTTCGGCGGGCCGCGCGATCCGCTGGTGCTCGGCGCCGCCGCCGACGTGAGCTTCCCGCTCGGGCACGCGACCAGCGAGGGGAGCTACCTCGGCAGCTCGTCGCCGGTGACCGCGGGGCTGCGCCTCATCGTGGACGGCAGCGCGGGGCCGCTGTCGTTCGGGCTCAACCTGCGCGGCAAGCTGCTCCCCGAGGCGGCGCGGATCGCCTCGACCGAGGTCGGCCCGGTCGAGTTCCGCTACGGCGGGGCGCTCGGCTACCAGATCACCCCGTCGCTCCGCGTGCTCGCCGAGGGGTACGGCGCGACGCAGTTCAGCGCGCAGGGCGGCACGAACTCGCTCGAGGTCGACGGCGCGCTCCAGATCGCCCCGCGCGACCTCGGCCTCGTGTTCACGGTCGGCGGCGGCGCGGGCGTTGTCGAGGGCATCGGCGTGCCCGTGGCGCGCGGCATCGCGGGGATCCTCTTCGTGCACGAGCCCGGCGACGGGGACGCCGACGGGGTCGGCGACGCGGCGGACCAGTGCCCCGCGCTGCCCGAGGACCGCGACGGGATCGCCGACGAGGACGGCTGCCCCGAGGACGACGGCGACGGGGACGGCATCCCGGACGAGAGCGACCGCTGCCCGGCGAAGGCGGAGGTGATCAACGGGCTCGACGACAAGGACGGCTGCCCCGACGAGGTGGCGGATCGCGACAAGGATCGGGTCCCGGACGCGCAGGACAAGTGCCCGGATCAGGCGGGCCGGGTGCTCCTGCCCGCGCATTACGGCTGCCCCGACAAGGACGAGGATGGCGTGCCGGACCCGATCGACAAGTGCGTCGACGCGCCCGAGGACACCGACGGGTTCGAGGACGAGGACGGCTGCCCCGACCCGGACAACGACCGCGACGGCGTGCTCGACCAGCAGGACGAGTGCATCGACCAGCCCGAGGTGAAGAACGGCTTCAAGGACGAGGACGGCTGCCCCGACGAGCTCCCCGACAGCGACGGGGACGGGATCCCGGACGACAAGGACCGGTGCCCGAAGCAGCCGGAGAACCTGAACGGCGTCGAGGACCTGGACGGCTGCCCGGACCGCGGCGCGAGCCTGGTGCAGGTCGGCGACGAGGACATCAAGATCCTCCAGCGGGTCGAGTTCGCGCTCAACAACGACAAGATCCAGGGCGCGCAGAGCTTCGCGGTGCTCGACGCCGTGGCGTCGGCGCTGAGCATCCACCCGGAAATTTTCAAGGTGGAGGTCGCTGGCCACACGGACGACGCCGGGCCGGCGGACATGAACCGCGCGCTGTCGCAGCGGCGCGCCGAGGCGGTGGTCGCTTACCTCGCGAGCAAGGGCGTCGACCGGGCGCGGCTCGTGGCGCGGGGCTACGGCCCGGACAAGCCGATCGACGACAACAAGACCGCCAAGGGCCGCCAGAAGAACCGGCGCGTCGAGTTCGTCATCGTGCACTCGGTGAAGAAGCCGCAGCAGGCGTCCGGGGAGCCGGGGGCGGCGGCGCCGTCGCCGGCGGCGCCGTCAGCGCCGCCCGCCGCGCAGGCAGCGCCGCCCGCCGCGCAGGCAGCGCCGCCCGTCGCGCCGGCAGCGCCGCCGCGGGCAGCGCCGCCGGCGGCTCCGCTGCCGCTCGCGCCTCCGCCGCCGAAGCCCTGATCCGGCCTGTCCTGCGGCGGAGGGCCGCGTGGACGGGCGGATCTCGCCGTCCTCTCCTCTGGATCTCTCGGCCGAGCTGAGCGAGGCTCCCGCCCGCAGCATCCCGCTCCGCGGGACGGAGCCATGGAGAAAGCGCTCATGAACCGGACACTCATTGCACTACCCCTCGTGCTGTCGTCGCTGTTCGCCGCGGGCTGCGGCCACTCCGAGCAGGAGTGGAAGGCGCAGCTCGGCAAGTACAACGACCTCCAGAAGCGGAGCCAGAAGAGGGAGGCGGAGCTCGAGAAGGAGCTCGCCGACGCGAAGCAGCGCGTCGAGGAGCTCGAGAAGAAGCTCGCGGACCAGGGCGCCGACATCTCGAAGATGAGCTCGACGCTGGAGGACCGCGAGAAGGCGCTGGCGGAGTACAAGGCGCGCGCGAAGCAGCTGGAGGCGATCCAGGCGCGGTTCGACCTGCTCCGGAAGAAGCTCGAGGAGCTGACCAAGCTCGGCCTGGAGGTGCGGGTCCGCAGGAACCGGATGGTCATCTCGCTGCCCGGGGACGTGCTGTTCGACTCCGGGAAGGACAGCCTGAGCAAGGACGGCCAGGAGATCCTGAAGAAGATCGCGGACGTCATCCGGGGCGACAAGTCGCTTGTCGATCGCGACTACCAGGTCGCGGGGCACACGGACAGCCAGCCGTACAAGAACGGCCCGTTCTTCGACAACTGGGGGCTTTCGCTGATGCGGGCGCGGTCCGTGCTGCTGTTCCTCATCGGCAAGGACGGCCGTCTGCCGACGCGCCACTGGAGCGCGGCCGGGTTCGCGGACACGGACCCCGTGGCGGACAACACCACGCCGGCCGGCAAGCAGAAGAACCGCCGGTGCGACCTGGTGGTGGTGCCGGACGTGGACGAAATGCTCGACCTGACGAAGCTCGCCACGAAGTGAGGGCGGCGCGAGAGCGGGGCTCGCAGGGCGGGCCCCGCGCGCGGCGCGGGGGTGGCGCGGCCGGCAGATTCGTGACTCAGCTTACGTCAGCGTAAAAAGTTGGGCGATTTCGGGGACCTGGCTCCTGGGTCGACCACAACGCGTTCTGGTGCCGGGCGACCGGGGCCGCCGGCGACCACAACGCGTTCTGGTGGCGGGCATCCGGGGCCGCCGGCGACCACAACGCGTTCTGGTGTCCGGGTGTCCGGGGACGCCGGCGACCACAACGCGTTCTGGTGTCCGGGCGTCCGGGGACGTCGTTGACCACAACGCGTTCTGGTGCCCGGGCGTCCGGGGACGCCGGTGACCACATCGCGTTCTGGTGCCCGGGCGTCCGGGGACGTCGGTGACCACATCGCGTTCTGGTGCCGGGCGTTCGGAGACGTCGATGACCGCAACGCGTTCTGGTACCCGGGTGTCCAGGGTCGCGAACGACGGGCGAACGCCACCACCAGGGCACGCTGGCCACTTCGCGCTCCGCTCTCTAGACTCGCGCTGCGATGCCCCGCTGGTTCAACACGGCAGGCCCCTGCAATCCGGCCGATCACTACATGCTTCCGCCCGAAGAGCGGCTGCCTGGCGTACGCGACCTCATCGACCGCAAAGCCTATTTCGTTCTGCACGCGCCGCGGCAGATCGGGAAGACGACCTCGCTGCTGACGCTCGCCCAGGCGCTCACGCGCGAAGGGCGCTACGTGGCGCTCCTCGTATCGGCAGAGGTCGGCGCCCCATTTCCGGACGACCCCGGTGCTGCGGAGCTCGCGATGCTGAGCGAGTGGCGCGGCCTTGCCGGCTCGCAGCTACCGGCCGAGCTCCAGCCGCCGCCGTTCCCGGACGCGCCCCCCGGGCAGCGCATCGGGGCCGCCCTGCGCGCCTGGGCACAGGCCGCGCCGCGGCCGCTCGTCGTCTTCCTCGACGAGATCGACGCCCTGCGGGATGTCACGCTCATCTCCGTCCTGCGCCAGCTCCGGAGCGGCTATCCAGGCCGCCCGCACGGCTTCCCGCACGCGCTCGCGCTCATCGGCCTTCGCGACGTGCGCGACTACAAGGTCGACTCCGGCGGCGGCGACCGACTCGGCACCTCGAGCCCGTTCAACATTAAGGTCGAGTCGCTCACGCTGCGCAACTTCACCCGCGACGAGGTCGCCGCCCTGGTTGCCCAGCACACGGCCGAGACGGGCCAGGGCTTCCAGTCGAGCGCCGTGGATCGCGCCTTCGAGCTCACCCAGGGCCAGCCATGGCTCGTCAACGCGCTCGCCCGCCAGCTCGTCGATGTCCTGGTCAAGGATCGCGCGCAGCCCATCACCGCCGCGGACGTCGATCGCGCCAAGGAGATCCTGATCGAGCGGCAGGACACGCACCTCGACAGCCTGGTCGAGCGGCTGCGCGAGCCGCGCATCCGCGCCGTGATCGAGCCCATGCTCGCCGGCGGTACCCTCGGCGACGTGCCCGAAGACGACCGGCGATTCGCCGTCGATCTGGGCCTCGTGCGCCGCGCAGCGGAGGGCGGCCTCGTCATCGCCAATCCCATCTACCGCGAGATCATCGTACGCCAGCTCACGAGCGGCGTGCGCGACTCGCTGCCTCGTATCCCGGCGACCTGGCTCACCCCCGATGGCCGCCTCGACGCCGATCGCCTCCTCGACGCCTTTCTCTCCTTC
Source organism: Sorangium sp. So ce185 (assembly GCF_051526825.1). Taxonomy (NCBI): domain Bacteria; kingdom Pseudomonadati; phylum Myxococcota; order Polyangiales; family Polyangiaceae; genus Sorangium; species Sorangium sp. So ce185. Next base: position 8,506,414 of record NZ_CP150316.1, read on the forward strand.
TGGCGCCAGCACGGCGAGCCGCTCCTCGGCGCCGCGCCTTATCACGAGATCGCGCCGCACCTCGTCGTCATGGCCTTCCTCCACCGCGTCGTGAACGGCGGCGGCACGATCGAGCGCGAGTACGCCATCGGTCGGGGCCGGATGGACCTCTGCGTCCGTTACGCCGGCGAGACGCTCGCGATCGAGCTCAAGGTCTGGCGCGATGGCCGCCCCGATCCCCTCGCCGAGGGGCTCGCCCAGCTCGACGAGTACCTCGCCGGGCTGGGGCTCCAGCGCGGCTGGCTCATCCTCTTCGATCAGCGCTCCGGACAGCCCCCCATCGCCGAGCGCACGCGCCGCGAGCACGCGTCGACCCCCGCCGGCCGCGAGGTCGTCGTGATCAGGGCCTGATCTCAGCCATCCAGCAGCGACCCCCGCTCGCGCGGGCGATGCTCGTCTGTCCGTTCTGCCAGCTACGGAGCCTGCGGGCAGCAGCCTCGCTCGTCGCAGCCGCACTCCGAGCAGGACCGCGCCGTCGTCGTCCCGCAGTGTTCCTCCAGGCGATCCCTCAACGCCTTACGGGCGCGGTGCAGCCGCACCATCGCGTTGCCCGGCGTGACACCGAGCTCGGCCGCGACCTCCGTGACCGCGACACCGTCGACGATGACGCGCTTCAAGATGAGCGCGTACTCGGGCTTCAATCGATCGGCCTGGACGAGCACGCACCCGCAGTCGACGCCATCCTCCTCGACGGAGGAAAGCTCGAGCTCATCGACCGGGAGCGCCACGTCGTGCTTCTTGCGCAGCTCGTCGAGGAGGACATTGCGCACGACCCGCCCCACCCACGCCGCGGCTCGTGCCGGGTCGCGCACCTGGTCGCTCCGGACGAGCGCCCGCTCGAGGGCGCGCTGGAGCACCTCCTCGGCGTCGACGCCTGCCCTGGCCCTGCGTCGCACGCTCTCCAGCAGCGCGCCGCGCTGAGCGGCCAGGGCTTCGCGCACGGCCAGGGCCGCTCCGGTCAGCTTGTCGGGGTCCATGGACACCTCCGATTCTGCTCACGGCGGGCTCTTCTCTCAACCCTCCCAGAAAATTTTGCGGCGCTGCGAGGCGGGCGAGGCGGGCCTCCGCGAGCCGCTTCGGCGTCGGCTCGCGGCATCGGCGTAAGGTTGGAGGGGTCGGCCCGTCGATCCTTGCGAGGTGGAGGCCCGCGATGGAGATGATCAACGAGGCGAGCTGCGATCGCTGCACGAGCTGTTCCTCGGATGCAGAGGAGGAGCGAGGACACCCGGGGCACGTGGAGCGAGCGCTTCGGTTCGAGGACCTGACGGTCGGCTGGAACATCGTCGAGGGCGTCGTCGCCGCCAACCCGGTTGAACGGCAAGATGGGAGTTTGAGATGAATCGTCCCTGGTTCGCCCTTGTTCTGTACGGCATCTACATGGCGCTCGCGTTCGGATGGCGGTCGCTCCGGCAGCGCCGCGCGACTGGATCGACGGGGTTCCGCGGCATCTCGGGGCCGCCAGGCTCGCTGCCCTGGATCGGCGGCGTGCTCTTCGCGGTCGCGATGCTCCTCGGCCTGGCCGCCCCGATCGCGGAGCTCGCCGGCTGGATCGGGCCGCTCGCCGAGCCTGGCAGCCTCGTCGTCGGGCTCGGGGCGGTCGCGATCCTCGCGGGGATCCTCGGCACGCTGTGGTCCCAGGGGGCGATGGGGGCGTCGTGGCGCATCGGCGTGAGCGAGGCGGAGCGCACGAGCCTCGTGACCCGAGGGCCGTTCGCCGTGGTGCGGAACCCCATCTTCAGCTTCATGATGCTGGCTGCGCTCGGGATGGCGCTCATCCTCCCGAACGCCGCTGCGCTCGCCTCGTTCGCGGCGCTGGTCACCGCGATCGAGCTGCAGGTCCGCGTGGTCGAGGAGCCCTACCTGCTCCGCACCCACGGCGAGGCCTACGCCGCCTACTGTGCGAGGGTGGGGCGCTTTCTGCCGGGCCTCGGCCTCACCCGCCGATAACGGCGATTCGGCAGCTTACGCACCAGCGCAGGCACGCTGTCCCCAGCATTCCGCATCCCCACAACGACGATGGCAGGAGCTCGACATCACCAGCGCCAGTGAGCGTACGGAGATGTCGATGCGCTGGCCCCTGCGCACCGCTCAGCTGCCACCCCACTGCCGCGCGAGCTCGAGCGTGCGCGCGTTGTCCGGAACGTCGCGGAGGAAGCGCTCGCGCCACGTCGGGTCGCTGAGCTTGTCGGCGCGCGCGAGCAGCGCGGCCCTGGCCGACGCGATCGCGGCCATCGCCTCGGCGCGCCTGCCGCTCGCGTCGAGCGCCTCGGCGTAGGTCAGCCGGACCAGCGACTCGCCCTCTTCGAGGGTGCCGAACGACTCCAGCACGGAGTTCGCCTCGGCGGCCGTCGTGACAGCCTCGTCGACGCGCCCGAGCCCCAGCAGCGCGCGCGCGAGGACCGCGTACGCTTGGACGCCGAGCGTCGGGGCGCTCTGCGAGCTCGCCGCCGCTGCGCGCGCCTCGCCCTCGGCCGCCTCGAACTCGCCGGCGGCGAGGGAGATCTTCGCAAGGTAGCACCGCGCAGAGAGCTCCATGCGCACCAGCCCCGCTTGCCGGCACGACGCCGCGGCGGACTCGGCCAGCGACCGCGCCTCGGCCAGCTGACCGCGCGACGCGAGGGCCTGCGCGAGGCACGCCTCCGCGAAGAGCTTCAGCTCCTGCAGGTGCATCCGGTCAGCCTCCGCCAGCGCCGCGCGCAGCATCGACTCCGCCCTCGTGAGATCGCCGAGCTCAGCATAGATGCTGCCCGCGTTGACGCGTGTGCTGCATGCGTTGCGGCGATCGCCGGCTTGCTCGTAGGCACGGCTCGCGGCTTCCATGCCGTCCGCGCTGGCGACGAGATCGCCCGTGCAGACGGCGTGAGCAGCGCGCGCCTCGTGAAGGTGCGCGGCCGCCTCGACGTCGAGCGCGCCGGCGCTCGCATAGGCGCGCTCGACGATGTCGAGCAGCGCGCGCCCTTCTGCGTAGCGACCCACCATCGACAGCACCGCCGCGCCATCCGCAAGGCAGATGAGCTTGACGCTCTCCGCGCCGGCCATGGCGGCCGTGCTCGCGACCACGCTCATCCAGCGCTCGGCGTCATCGAACCGGCCCAGTTTGTACGACGCGAAGACCACCTGCGTGACGGCAGAGAACCACTCCGTCGAGCCGCGCTCGATCCGCTCGGCCGCTTCGAGGCCCCTCTCCAGGGCCTTGGAGACATCAGCGCGCCAGAGGTGCGCCTCGGCCTGGGCCCGGCGGAGCCTGCCGGCGACCTCTGGCGCCGCCCCACAGCCGATGCCGCGGTCGGCCCGCTCGATCACCGCGGCGAGGTCGCCGCCCCGGAGCGCCTCGTCCGCCGCGCGCAGGTACGCGTCCGCCGCCCGCGCCGGCGCGCCGCCGATCTCGAAGTGCTCGGCCAGCGCCATGGCGTCGGCGCCTCCGGCCCGGTCCAGCCAGTCGCCCGCGAGGCCGTGCCCGACGCGGCGATCGCGCTCGGTGAGCATCTCGTACGCGGCCTCCCGCACCAGCGCGTGCCGGAACTCGTACTCCACCTCGCCCGCGATGCGCGCCTGGGGCCGCCGCCGGATGAGCTCGCGGCGGGAGAGCTCGGCGAGGTGCCACACCACAGGCGCTCCGCCCACCAGGGCCCGGGCCCCGCCCTCCCAGAACGTCTCGCCGAAGACGCTCGCCGCCCGCAGCACGCGCCGCTCCTCGACGTCCAGCGCCTCCAGCCGCGCCTGCACCAGCGCCAGCGCCGTCTCGGGCAGGCCCGCGCTCCGGCCCTCGGCGACGGCGCGGATCTGCTCCTCCAGCACGAACGCATTGCCCTCGGCGCGTGCGAGGAGCTTGTCGACCTGGTCGGCGTCGACGGCGTCGCCGAGCACCTCCCGGACGAGTCGCTCGCCCGCGCGCCGCGGCAGCGGCGCGAGGCGGAGCCGGAGCCCGTGACGCTCGCTCCAGAGCGTGGGGAAGAGCTCGTGAACCTCGGGACGGGCGAGCGCCAGCACGAAGAACGGCAGGCGCCCGGCGCGCCGGAGCGCGGCGTCGACGAGGGTCACCGTGGGCAGGTCGCCCCAATGCAGATCCTCCAGCACGAGGAGCACCGGCCTGCGCTGGCATTCGGCCCAGACGAAGTCCTCGAACGCCTCGCGGAGGCGATCGCTCATCAGCATCGGGCTCTGACGGGCCGTATGCAGCTGCACATCGCCCGCGTCGGAGAACTTCGCCCCCACGAGCTCGCCGAGGAACGCCGCGACGTGCGGGGCCTTGGCCCCGAGCGCGCCGAGCCGCTCGACCCGGGCAAGCACCTTGTGCCGCCGCACCTCGATCGGCTCGTCGTCGAGGATGCCCATGGCGCGGCGGAGCGCCTGGGCCAGCAGGCCGAACGCGGAGCCGGCGGCCATCGGATCGGCCCTGCCGACCCAGACCTCGGCGCCCTCGCGCTGCTCCTCGCGGCCGCGGAGGAACTCCCAGGCGAGGCGCGACTTGCCGATGCCCGGAGCGCCCACGACGACGACGGCGCTCGCGGAGGGCTCATCCACGGCGTGGCGCCACTCGGCCTCGAGCAGCGCGAGCTCGCGCTCTCGCCCCACGCACGGCGTCGGCTTGCCGAGGAGCCGCGGGACGGTGTCCGGCTCCTCCTTCGGGCCACGGAGCCACGCGCCTTCGTCCACCTGCGCCATGTCGAAGGACCTGGCGAGCAGGCCCGCCGTCGCGCTGTCGAGCCGGATGCCCGGCTCCGGCACTCGAGAGCGCTGCGGAAAGAGCTGCACGACGCGGTCGATCAGCGCGCCGACCGGCAGGCGACCGGCGACCTCGGCCATCCCTGTGGCGACGGACACCGGAACGCCCCCGAGCTCTGCGCGCAGGGCGAGCGCGCAATGGGCCGCGCGCGCGGCGAGATCCGTCGGGGCCTCGGCGCCGGACAGCGCGACGAGCAGCCACCGCGACTGCAGGAGCTCGAGGCGCCCGCCGTGGCGCGCCGCGACCTGGCGCAGCGCCTCGGTTCGCGCGGCGCCCTCGGCCTCGGAGAGCGTCGCGTCCGCCTCCGCGCCGCCGCCTTCGGCCAGGATGACGCAGATAACCCGGCGCTCCGCGGTGGTGATCTCCACGCGCGGCGCGGGCGGCGCAACGGTCTCGCGCGCTCCGCCGGGGAGCCCTGCCTGCGCCAGGGCGGCGAGCTCCTCGGCGACGGCGGCGCCGTCGCGCGGCCGGTGTTCCGCCGGCTTCGACAGCATCCGGGCCACGAGCCGCTCGAGCGGCTCCGGGATGCCGTCGCGGAGCTCGCCGAGCCGCGGCGGATCTTCCAGGACGACCTTCATGATCAGCGAGAGGGCGTTGTCGCCCACGAAAGGCGGGCGCCCCGCGAGGCACTCGAACAGCAGGCAGCCGAGCGCGAACACGTCGGCGCGGGCGTCGATCGTCGGCTCGCCGCGCGCCTGCTCGGGGGCCATGTACCCGGGCGTGCCGAGGATCGCGCCGGGCGCCGTCAGGCTCCGCGCGAGCCGGAGGTCGCGCGCGATGCCGAAGTCGAGCAGGGTGGCGCGCTCGACGGCGCCGCCCACGAGCATCAGGTTGCTCGGCTTCAGGTCGCGGTGAACGACGCCGAGCCGGTGGACCGCGCCGAGCGTCGCCGTTACCTGCGCCGCCAGGGTCGCGCTCTCGGCGATCGAGAGCGGCCCCTGGGCGAGCCGCTCCTCCAGCGTCACGCCGTCGAGCCACTCCATGGCCAGGTACGGACGTCCAGCGCCGGTCATCCCGTGCGCCACGTACTGCACGACCCCCGGCAGCCGGAGCGCGGCGAGCGCCTCTGCCTCCCGCGAGAACCGGCTCAGGTCGCGCACGTTCGCGCTCTGCAGCACCTTGAGCGCGACCGCCTGCCCGGACAGCCGGTCGCGCGCGCGGTACACGTCGCCCATGCCGCCGGAGCCGGCGAGCCGCTCGATCTCGAAACGATCCTCGACCACGTCCGCAGGGCGCATCGCCGTGCTTATGTACTTCGAGTGAGCCCCCGCGTGTGTTCCGTCGGGCGGCGCCGAAGGCCCTTCGCGCACGCGCCCCCGAGCCCCATGAACACGACGCCGGAAGCGCGCAGCCGCCTGCGCCGGCGAGCGCACGGAGGGGTCGACCCGTGAGCCCTTACGCGCCCGCTCAGCCGCCGAGCCACTGCCGCGCGAGCTCGAGCGTGCGGGCGTTGTCCGGAACGTCGCGGAGGAACCGCTCCCGCCAGGTCGGGTCGCTGAGCTTCTCGGCGCGCGCGAGCAGCGCGTCCCTGGCCGACGCGATGGCGGCGCTCGCCTCGGCGTGCCGGCCGCTCGCGGCGAGCGCCTCGGCGTACGTCAGGCGGACGAGCGGCTCGCCCTCTTCCAGGGTGCCGAACTCCGAGAGCAGCGCGCTCGCCTCGGCGGCAGCCCGCATCGCCTCGTCCGTACGCCCGAGACCAAGGAGCGCGCGCGCCAGCACAGCGATGGCCTGCACGCCGAGCGTCGGGGCGCTCTCCAGGAGCGCGATGGCGGAGCGCGCCTCGCGCTCGGCCGCCTCGAGGTCCCCCAGGCCGAGGACGATGTTCGCGAGGTAGCAGCGAGCGAAGAGCTCGGTGCGCACCATGCCCGCTCCCTGGCTCGACACGACCGCCGCCTCGGCGAGCGCCCGCCCGTCGGCGAGTCGACCACGGCACGCCAGGACACGGGCGAGATTCGACTCCGCCGAGATCTTCAGCTCCTGCAGCTGCAGCCGGTCGGACTCCTCCAGCACTTCGCGCAATGTCGATTCAGCCGCTTCGAAGTCGCCGAGCTCTGCATAGACGGATCCGAGGTTTCCGCGTTCACCACAGGCATTGCGTCGATCCCCGGCCATCTCGAACGCGAGTATCGCGGCTCTCATGCGGTCCACGCCGGCGCCCAGATCGCCGGTGCAGATCGCATGGTAGGACCGCGCCAAGTGAAGCCGCGTGGCGACCACCTCGAGGCCTCCTGCCTCGACGCCCGCCAGCGCGCGCTCGACAGCCTCGACCAGCGCACCGCCCGCCGCGTAACGTCCGTTGAGCAGCAGCGCGATCGCACACTCGGCAAGGCAGATGAGCTTGACGGCCGTGTCGTCGCCCCGAGCGGCGGTATCCGCCGCGATCGCCGTCCAGCGCTCGACCTCATCAGGCCGGCCCAGCTTGGACGAGGCCAGCACGACCTGGGTGATGGCCGAGAACCACGCGGCCGAGCCGCGCTCCACCAGGCCCGCCGCCTCGCTCCCCCGCTCCGCGGCGAGCGCGAGATCGCCTCGCCACACATGGGCCTCCGCCTGGATCTGGCGGAATCTGCCGGCGATCTCCCCGGCCGCGCCGCAGCCGATGCCGCGGTCGACCCGCGCGATCGCCGCGTCGAGATCGGCGCCGCGCAGCGCCTCCTCGGCCGCGCGCAGGTACGCCTCCGCCGCCCGCGCCGGCGCCCCGCCGATCTCGAAGTGCTCGGCCAGCACCATCGCGTCCGCGCCGCCGGCCCGGGCCAGCCAGTCGCCCGCGAGGCCGTGGCCGACGCGGCGGTCGCGCTCCGTGAGCATGCCGTACGCCGCGTCGCGCACCAGCGCGTGCCGGAACTGGTACTCCACCTCGCCCGCGATCCGCGCCTCGGGCCGCCGCACCAGCAGCTCGCGCCGCGAGAGCTCCGCGAGCGGCTGCTCGACCTGCGCCCCGCCCACCAGCGCCGCCATCGCCCCTTTCCACGACGTCTCGCCGAACACGCTCGCCGCGCGCAGCACCCGCCGCTCCTCGACATCCAGCGCCTCCAGCCGCGCCTGCACCATCGCGAGCACCGTCTCCGGCATGCCCTCGCCACGGCCCTCGGCCACCGCCCGGATCTGCTCCTCCAGCACGAACGCGTTGCCCTCGGCCCGCGCCAGCAGCTCGTCCACCTGCGCCTCGCTCACGCCGTCGCCGAGCACCTCGCGCACGAGCCGCTCGCTCGCGCGACGCGGCAGCGGCGAGAGGCGCAGCTGCAGCCCGATCCGATGCCGCCAGAGCTCGGGGAACAGCTCGTCCACCTCGGGGCGCGCCAGCGCCAGCACCAGCAGCGGCAGGTCCCTCGCGTGCTGCAGCGCCGCGTCGATCAGCCGCACCGTCGGCAGGTCGCCCCAGTGCAAGTCCTCCAGCACCAGCAGCACCGGCTGCCGCTGGCACTCGGCCTTCACGAAATCCTCGAACGCCTCGCGGATGCGGTCGCCCATCAGCACCGGGTTCTGGCGCGCCGCCTGCAGCTGCACGTCCCCCTCGTCGGGGAACGGCGCCCCCACCAGCTCGCCGAGGAACGCCGCGACGCGCAGGCCCCTCGCCCTGAGCGTGTCGAGCTGCCCCACCCGGTCGAGCACCTTGCTCCGCCGCACCTCCAGCGCCTCGCCGTCGAGGATGCCCATGGCGCGGCGGAGCGCCTGGGCGACGAGGCCGAAGGCCGAGCCGGCCGCCATCGGGTCGGCCCTGCCGATCCAGATCGCGGCGCCGTCGCGCTGCTCCCTGAGCGTGCGGAGGAACTCCCAGGCGAGGCGCGACTTGCCGAGGCCAGGCGCGCCCACCACCACCACCGCGTTCGCGGAGGGCTCGTCCACGCAATGGCGCCACTCGGTCGCGAGCTGCGAGAGCTCGCGCTCGCGCCCCACGCAGGGCGTCGGCTTGCCGAGGAGCCGCGGGATGGTGTCCGGCTCCTCCTTCGGGCCGCGAAGCCAGCACCCGCCGGGCCCCCGCACCGTCTCGAAGCGGCTCGCGAGCAGGCTGGCGGTCGCGTCGTCGAGCCGGATCTCCCCGGGCGGAGGGCCATCGCGCCCGGCGATGAGCTGCGCGACCCGATCGATCAGCTCGCCGACCGGCAGCTTGCCCTCGACCTCGGTCAACCCGGTCGCGACGGACATGGGCACGGCGCCGAGCACCTTCCGGAGCGCGAGCGCGCAGTGGACCGCCCGCGCGGCGAGATCCGTGGGCGACTCGGCGCCGGACAGCGCGACGAGCCCCCAGCGCGCTTGCAGCCGATCGAGGCGCCCGCCGTGCCGCGCCGCGATGTCCCGCAGCGCCTCGGCCTGCGCGGCGCCGTCGTCCTCCGAGAGCGTGGCGTCGGCCTCGGCGCCGCCGTCCTCGGCGAGGATGACGCACATCACCTTGCGCTCGGCCGTCGTGATCGCCTCGCCCGGCGCGGCCGGCGCCTCGGCCGCGCTCGCCCCCATCGAGAGCCCCTCGCCGGCCACGGCCGCGAGCTCCGCGGCGGCGGCGGCGCCGTCGCGCGGCCGCTCCCCCGCGTTCTTCGCCAGCATCCGCGCCACCAGGCGCTCGAGCGGCTCCGGGATACCGTCGCGGAGCTCCCCGAGCCGCGGCGGCTCTTCCAGGACGACCCGTATCAGGAGCGCGAGCGCGCTGTTGCCGAGGAACGGCGGGCGCCCCGCGAGGCACTGGAACAGCACGCAGCCGAGCGCGAACACGTCGGCGCGGGCGTCGACCGGCGCGTCGCCGCGCACCTGCTCGGGCGCCATGTACCCGGGCGTGCCGAGCACGGCCCCGGGCGACGTGAGGATCGGCGCGAGCCGGAGGTGGCGCGCGATGCCGAAGTCGAGCAGCGTGACGCGCTCGACCGCGCCGCCCACGAGCATCAGGTTGCTCGGCTTGAGGTCGCGGTGAACGACGCCGAGCCGGTGGATGGCGCCGAGCGTCGTGGCCACGCGCGCGGCCAGCGCCACGCTCTCGGCGAGCGTGAGCGGCGCCCCGGCGAGCCGCTCCTCCAGGGTCACGCCGTCGAGCCACTCCATGGCCAGGTACGGCTGCCCTGCGCCGGTCACCCCGTGCGCGACGTACTGCACAACGCCCGGCAGCCGCAGCGTCACGAGCGCCTCCGCCTCCCGCGCAAACCGGCGCAGGTCGTTAACGCTCGCGCCCTGCAAGACCTTGAGCGCGACCGCCTGCTCGGACACCCGGTCGCGCGCGCGGTAGACGTCCCCCATCCCGCCGGAGGCGGCGAGCTGCTCGATCTCGAAACGATCCTCTATCACGTCCGCTGAACGCATCGCCGTTCTCATGTACTTCGAGGGAGCCCCCGCAGGTGCTCTCCCAGGGCGATACCTCAGGTTCTCCGCGCAGGCACGAAGCCACCCGAGGACGACGAGGCCAGGAGCTCGACGTCACCAGCGCGGGCGAGCCTACGGAGAGGTCGATCCATGGGCCCTACGTGCTGCTCAACCGCCGAGCCACTGCCGCGCGAGCTCCAGCGTGCGGGCGTTGTCCGGAACGTCGCGGAGGAAGCGCTCCCGCCAGGTCGGGTCGCTGAGCTTGTCGGCGCGCGCGAGCAGCGCGGCCCTGGCCGAGGCGATCGCGGCGTTCGCCTCGTGCTGCCTGCCGCTCGCGGCGAGCGCCTCGGCAACCGTCAGCCGGACCAGCGACTCGCCCTCTTCGAGGGTGCCGAACGACTCCAGCATGGAGCTCGCCTCGGCGGCTGTCCTGACGGCCTCGTCGACGCGCCCGAGCCCCAGCAGCGCGCGCGCGAGGACCGCGTACGCCTGGACGCCGAGCGTCGGAGCGCTCTGCGAGCGCGCCACCGAGGCGCGCGCCTCGTCCTCGGCGGCCTCGAGGTCGCCGAGGGCGACGCAGATCTTGGCGAGATAGCAGCGAGCAAACAGCTCCGTACGGACCGCGCCCGCTTGCCGGCTCGCCGAAGCAGCCGCCTCGGCGAACGCCCGACCCTCGGCCAGCTGACCGCGACACGCGAGGACCTGCGCGAGGTTGGCCCCCGAGGAGAGCTTCAGCTCATGCAAATGCATCCGATCGGCCTCCTGGTGAGCCTCGCGAAGCATCGACTCCGCCCTCTCGAAGTCGCCGAGCTCGGTGTAGGCGACGCCCAGGTTGCCGCGTGCGCCGTACGCATTGCGGAGATCACCGGCCTGCTCGTAGGCACGGCTCGCGGCGTCCATCCCGTCCGCGCCGGCGACCAGATCGCCCGTGCAGATGGCATAACAAGAGCGCGCCTCATGGAGCTGCGCGGTCGCCGCCACGTCTCGTACATGGGTGTCCACGAAAGCGCGCTCGACGGCCTCGATGAGCGCGCGCCCTTCCGCGTAGCGGCCGACCACGGTCAGCATGGTCGCGCCGTTGGCAAGGCAGACGAGCTTCGCGCTCTGCGCATCGGTCGCGGGGACAGCGCTCGCCGCCAGGGTCGTCCAGCCCTCGAGCTCGTCGAGCTGGCCCAGCTTGGACGTCGCGATGACCACCTGCTTGATGGCCGAGAACCATACGGTCGAGCCGCGCTCGATCCGCTCGATCGCTTCCGTGCCTCGCTCCACGGCCAGGAAGAGATCGCCGCGCCACACATGGGCTTCTGCCTGGACCCGGCGGAGCCTGCCGGCGGTGTCCCCGGCCGCCCCGCAGCCGATGCCGCGGTCGGCCCGCGCGATCGCCGCGACGAGATCGCCGCCCCGGAGCGCCTCCTCAGCCGCGCGCAGGTACGCCTCCGCCGCCCGCGCCGGCGCGCCGCCGATCTCGAAGTGCTCGGCCTGCGCCATCGCGTCCCCGCCACCGGCCCGGTCCAGCCAGTCGCCCGCGAGGCCGTGCCCGACGCGCCGGTCGCGCTCCGTGAGCATGCCGTAGGCGGCCTCCCGCACGAGGGCGTGCCGGAACTCGTACTCGACCTCGCCCGCGATGCGCGCCTCGTCTCGCCGCCGGATGAGCTCCCGGCGGGAGAGCTCGGCGAGCCGCCGCGCCACCGGGGCGCCGCCCACGAGGGCCCGAACTCCGCCCTCCCAGAGCTGCGGAGCTTTTAGTAGACGCAGGAGAGGCAGAAATTCCGGCCGAAAAGGGCGATTTGCTCAGCCTGGCCGGCCGGAGTAGGATCATCCTTTAGCGCAGGTGAAACAAATGAAAGACGCAACCCCCAACACCGCGATCCGTCGAACGCTCGGCTACCCGCGCGTCTCGACGAGGGAGCAGGAGATCGCCGGCGTCTCCCTGGAGGCCCAGGCCGAGAAGATCGGCAACTACTGCCGGCTCCACGCGCTGCCGGAGCCGATCTTGTTTCCGGAAGTCGAGAGCGGCGGCGAGGAGAACGAAGCGAACAGGAAGAAGGTCGCCGCTCTCCTGGCCGACGTCCGCCGCGGCGACATGGTGATCGTGACGGACATCGACCGCTTCGGCCGCGACGTGGTCTTCATCGTGAAGAACGTGCGGCAGATCATGCGCAAGGGCGCCGTGTTCGTCGCCATTGACAAGGGCTTCGATTCGCGCTCGCCGATGGCAGAGGACACGCTGGCCAACTGGGCGGTCGGCGCGGAACAGGAGCGGCGTCGGATCAAGGAGCGGACCGAAGGCGGGCGCAAGCACCTGCGTGTCCAGGGGTACTTCGTCGAGGGGCAGCCGCCCTTCGGCTATGAACGCCAGCCGAAGCCCAAAGGAACGAAGACGCCGCTGCCGCTCCGCGTGGTTCCGGAGCACGCCGCGGTGGTGCGCCGCATGTTTGCGCTCTCGCTCGAAGGCTGCAGCGTGCTCGAGATCGCGAGGCGGCTTCGCCAGGAGTATGGCAACATAAAAGCCTTCGGGCGCGCCTGGGTGCTGGTAGCGCTGCGCAACCGCGTCTATACGGGCCGCATTGCGAAGACCGCCGTGCGGCCGCAGGCCACACGCGGCGCGGTGCAGCTTCCGGCTGAATGGATCCCCGCGCACGAGGCGATCGTCGACGACGAGACCTTCAACAACGTCCAGCTTGCACTGAGAGACCGGCGCCGCGGGAGAAAGCCACAAGCCGAGTCTGCGACCGCCAACCACTTGCTGCGAGGCATCTGCCGCTGCGCGGAATGCGGCGGCAGCGTCGCCGCAATTCCGGTACCCCGCAGCAGCCGGCACAAGGTCGGCTACTACGTCTGCCGCGGCCATGTTGAGCAGAAAGAGAAGGGCGTGCGGTGCAAGTCCTCCGCATGGCTTCGCCAGCCAGAAACGGACGCCGCTGTGGGAGAGCAATTCCTGGCGTTTGCTCGCTCGCTACTCACCTCGCTCACCAGGCCGCCGCGCCAGATCGAGAAGCCAGATTTCGCCGCCCAGCGGCGGGAGATCAAGATCGCGCGACAGCGCGTCGTGGAATTTGTCGCGAAGGGGCTCTTCACGGTCGAGGACGTGAAGGTAGAACTGAATCGTCTCGATGACGCGCTTGCAGCAATCGAGGCGAAGGAAGCCGAGTTCAAAGACACGGCGGGCAACGACACCGTCGAGACTCGGAAGCACGCGCATGCCTATGTCCAGCAGATAGCCGACGAGTGGAGCATCTTGCATGTAGACATCCAGCGAGCGCTGATCCGCGCGTTCTCCTCGAAAGTCGAGGCGACGAAGGACAAGCAGATCAGGATCACTTGGCGCGACCCATCGCAAATATCGGCGACGCATGGTGCGCAGGAGTTGCCAGCGCTGCGCCCTGCGCCGGCCGTCGCTGCGCTCCCCGCCCCCTCGCCCGTCGCCTTGCCGTCCCCGATCGTCGCTGCGCTACCCGCACCGTCAATGTCTGCGCGTGACTACCTCGGCTCTCCGGAACGTGCCCCCGCCTCGGTCGAACGTTCCCGGGGCTGACCGCTCCGCGTCAACCCCCTGCAGGGGCGCGTTAGCATGTACTCGGTAAGCTCATGGCGGAGCCGAAGGGCCGAGTCGCGGGACTGACCGCCCCGCGTCAACCCCTGCAGGGGCGCGTTAGCATGTACGCGGTGAGCTCGTGGCGGAGCCGAAGGGCCGAGGGGAACGAGCGGCCGCCGAGGTCGCTGGCGCGGCTTCCCGCGGTGTAGGCCGACCACGTCGCCGAAGCGCACGGTGCTTGCCTGGCCTGTCCGGCGCAACAGCAAACCTATACCGGGCTCTCCGAGGCGCACGCCGCCCCAGCCGTCAACACCCACACCCCCAGGAGCTTGTGCGTCGTCGCTATATTCACCTTCATCATGCGATCATCGGCTTGCGGTCTGGAGGACCCCAAGCTCGATGGCGCGACGCAATGCCGAGCCGATCTCCGCCAGGACAGGGTGGTCCGCGCCCGCGATGCAGCGTGCGACTTCATCTGCGTTGCTGGCGTTCACGAAGTTCTCGGTCAGGGCGAGACTCGGTCTTTCGTTGCGTACCTGGTGCCACCAACCCGTGGGCGTGTAGAGGACGTCCCCCGGCAGTTGCACACAGTCGTGGACGATCACGCCGGCGCGCGTCAGCCGGCGTCTCACGGTGGGGTCGAACAGGTCGGGTTGACCGTCCAAGAGCCGCGCGTCGCTGTCCGGTGGACAGAAGGCCCAGCGCTTCTCTCCCCAGAGGAGCGCGTTCCACGCACTGGTGAGCAGGATGTCGACGTGCAGTGCAGTCCCCGTCCCGGCTCCCCCTAAATAGAGCGATCGCAGGCCGGGACGCTCCTCCGGCGCGAGCAGGTGGTGCCAGCTGCGCAGCGCCGGAGGAACCGAGTAGTCGTCGAGCATCTCTGGATGCAGGCGCTCGAAGGCGAAGTCAATCAAGTACCACGCGGAGAGGGCACCGCCGCTCATCACCGACGACAGGAAATCGCCAAACCGCGCGGTGCGATAGGGACCGTTGTATCCGCGGGTGAGGCGGACGTCGACCGGCCCGAAGCGGCCTCGCAGAAATTCCGGCGTCCAGCGGTGAAGGGCGGGCCACGCCTCGCTCATCCCCCGCAGGTACACGGGCTCGCTCGGAAGGCAATCGAGCGCCGCGAGTTCGACCTGTCTCACCGCGCGGGCTGCGTCCACTCGCTCCAGCGCGCCGGCGTGCTCCAGCCCGCGCTGGAACGATCGGGACAGCCGTATCAGACGCGTCGGCGGCGCCGTATATGGGAAGACCACGCCTCGTGCGGCTTCGCTCGGCATCCGCTCGGCCAGTCGCTTCACCTCGCGCTTCTCGCCCGTCGCATCGGTGTCGTGGACCAACTTGAACACGGGCGTGAGCACCTCTGCGATCCCGTGGAGCGCAGACCATTGCATAGGCCAGCCCAGGACGTCGAGGAGCGGCCCCTCGGATATGAGTCGAGCACCGAGTGTGCGGCTCGTCTCGCAGTCGAAACTACACGGGACGTGTGGAATCGCAGCGACTCCCAGTCGGCGCAAGAGGAGGTTCAGTTCGGGCGCGAACGTCGAAGCCGGCGGTGCCCCGAGGACAGGAGACCAGATAGGGTCTTTGAAATCCGTCACCAGCAGGGTGCGGAGGCAACACGCCGGCCAGCCGAGGAGCGGCAGCAGGCCGCCGACGTCATCGCGCGCCCACGCTCCTGAGATTTTGTCGACGTCAGCACCAGGGCCGAGCGCCACATGCAATCGGTCATCGGGGAGTGCGGGGATCAGCGCACGCGCGATGCCCGTGGGCGCATCGGGCCCGAGCACGGTGGCACGAAGCCCCGCACCCAGTTGCGCGAGCAATCTCGGGACCTTGAACGGAGGGAGCCGCACGATCGCTGCGGGAACGGTTCCTCGGAGCACGCCGGCAGCCGCTCGCTCGTCGGTCTCCTGGCGGGCACGCTCAAGCGCCGGCGACCAGACGTGCTCAGCCTGCGGAGAGGCCCAGCTGAGCCGGAGAAAAGAGGGCAGGGCGAACGGGAGCCGGGTCGTGACACGCGTTAACGGACTGGCGCCCGGTCCGGCCCCGGGCAGGCGCGCGCGATCACTCACGCGACCACTCCTCGACGGATCCGCCGAGTTCGAGCCCGTAGCTTCTCCGCAGCTCCGAGAGCGTGGGATTCGTGCCCGCGGCCCACGCTTCGATCAGCCGTCGCTCGATCGCCTCGCGCTCAGGATGAAGCGACACCGGCGTCCGGCCCTCGGCGACCAGGTCGGCCTCGGCCCGGCTGAACAGCGCTTTCCACACCTCGCAGTTCTCAGATCTGTTCCGCCAGTCGCCGTCGATGCCGGTCCCAGGACATTGCCCCTTGCAGCCCAGGAAAAACCGGCATCCCTGGCACCCTCCGAACGCCTGCGGCGTGTGGTAGAGCGCGAGATAACGCTCGTAGCCGGCGCGCTCGGGCCGCAGGAAGTTCACGCCCTCCTTGTCGGTCAGCCCGCACTTGTGCCGCTCGCCCCGGCTCCCTACCCCGAGCACGGCGTCGGTCGACAGCGGATCGCACCCTCGCCACACGCACGCCACGTCCTCATCCTGCATCATCAGCATCAGCCGCTTGTCGTGATTGCAGTCGAGGCGAAGCGTCGTGAGCTCGCGGCCGAGCGCCGCCATGCGCTCGAAGGCGGCGATGTTTTCGGCGATCGAGAGGGCGTAATGCTCGCGGAGCTCTGCATTGTCGATCTCCAGGATATGGATCCGGGCGTACTTCACGCCCAGCGCCTGCATCTCCAAGAGCCACGCACACAGCTCCTCGAGCCGCTCTGCGATGCCATTGCACCGAGTGATCTGGAGCATCAGCGCCGGCGGGCGCCCGGCCTCGCATAGGCGTCGGATCGAGGCAAGCGTCGCCACGGTCGCCGTTCGGGTGCGCTCAAGCGAGCCCGCCCAGCGCGCGTCGTTAAGCCGACCGGGGCCGTCGATGCTGATCCCGACGCGCACGTCGTAGCGGGCGAATATTTCGATGTGGCGCTCGGTGATCAAGACCCCGTTCGTCTGGATCCCGTTGGTCTGATACTCCGCGGCGCCCCAGCGAAAGAGCTCCTCGAGCTCCGCTATCGGCAGGAGCAGCGGCTCGCCGCCGAAGAGGTGAAAAGGTTCGCCTACCTCTCGGATGGTCGCTTTGATCGCCTCAATGTCGGCGCGCTCCGCCTGCCAGCCCGCGTCGCGCAATACGTTCTGGTAGCAGTACTGGCACGCGATGTTGCATTGCACGCCGACCGGTCGGACCTCGACTCCCATCAGAAAACCTTCAAGTGCCTCACCTTAATAAACGGCAGCTTCACGCCGGATCCCAAGGAGAGGCCGGGGAACGTCATTTTCAGCGCGGCATCGACCATGTTTTTTGGGAATCCGATGCCGGTCAGGATCTTACCGACCTCGGCGACCTCCTTGCCCAGCTGCTTGAGCACCTTACCGATGACCTCGGGGGGTTGGCCGAGCGCCTTCAACGCCTTCCCGATTTGCTCGGCGCTCTCGCCGATGTCCGAGAGGATCTGCGCGATTCTTTCCGGCGTCTCTCCCAGCCGTTTCAGCGCCTGCGCGGTCTGCTCGACGGTCTCGTTCAGCACGCGCCGGAGGGCGCGTGCCACCTCGGCCGAGTTCTTGTTGAAGTGCTTGCTGAGCACCTTCGCCACGTCCTCGACGCCGTCGATGAGCTTCTTCGCTACCGCCGCGAGCCACCTATCGGCGTCGCCGAACACATCATCGAAAATCGCGAGCAAGTTCGCACGGATAGCACGGATCACGGCCTCAGGAATCCGCTCGATCGACGCGACGTCGACAGCGAACTCCGGCACGGAGATTTGGATGCCTAAGAACGTGAAGCGCGCTGATACATTTGCGGTCAGCGCGGCACCTTCGGCGATGCTGAGGTCGACGATCGCTTCGATGCCGGTGTCGACGCGGATCGTGCCGAGATTGGGGCCTCCATCGAACAGTCGTATCGGGCCGAAGCTTTCGCGGATACCGAATCGGGCAACGCCATTGGCCTTGAGCCTGCCGTTGCCGAGGGTGGCGCGCAGGCTCGCGTGGACCGCGCCTACCTTCTGATCGAGCTTGAAGGTAAAGCCGTGGGTGCCGAGGACGGCGTCGACCTCCTGCGCGAGGCCGAGGCACTCGACCCGTGCCGACATGCGAGCGACCGGATCGGAGCCGGTATCTATCCTCAGGACGGGGGTCGCGTTGCTGCCGGCTCCCGTGACCCGGAGGACCGGATCGAGGCGGATCGGTCGATCGAGCGAGCCCTCGGCGATGACCCGCGTGCGGCTGACGTGCACGTTCGCCCTGAGCGCGAGACCGAGCATCAGCAGCGTTCCGGAGAGCGACAGCCCGAAGGGGTAGCTGCGCTCGCCGACCGTCGTGCCCGCCGGGTGGACCACGAGGTAGGTGTCGAAGTCTCGGATCCTCGGCTGCACGAAGTCGGGCAGCGGGTTCACCTGAATCAGGTCCTCGAGCACGCCGCCGAGCGGCATCTCCCCCTCGAGCTTGCCTGCGATGAGCGTAGGCGCCTGGCCCACGAACTTGGCCGCCACGCTCATCGCGCGCCCCTGGACTGCGATCTTTCCAAACACCCCATAGGCGAGGTCGGGACCGCTGATCTGAAAGCCCAGCTCCTCGATCACAAGCGGCAGGCCGAGCGGCAGCTTCCACGGCTCCGCGGCTGTGAAGAAGAGCGACGCCCCCGCCGCCGTCAGGCTCGCGCCGAGCACGAAGCGCGGCAGCTGCTGCCCGAACAGGTCGATCTTCACCTCACCGGCGGCGGTCACGAGAAGTGGATCGGGGGACAGCACGACCCGAAAGGTCTCGATTGTCACGCATTCGGGGATCAGATTCACCCGCTTCGCGATCGAAGCAGTCAGGCGGACCTCGGACCCGTCGGGCCCGAGCGGCATTTGCAGAGGTAGCCGATCCGTTCCCAGGATCGCAGCGATGAGCTCGAGCCCGAGCCCGTTGAGGACGAGCTCCCCGCGCAGGACGCCGCCCACCTGTACGGACACCGTGGTCCACTCGCCCGAGCTGTCGACATAAGGAAACGCGCTCGAACGGACGGTGGATACCGTCAGCGCGGGATCGTCGAGACGCAGGAGCTCCCTAGCTTTGTCGAGCGGCGTGAGCGCTGCGCTTAGATCGGCAAACCGGAAATCGCGGGGAGGGTGCAGCCCGAGCACCAGACCCCACGATCCCGAGCTCCGCGCGATGACCGCGCGGGCGGGACCGAGTTTCGACGCGTCGACGGCAGCAGACAAACGAACCTCGTCGCCGCGAACGTACAGCCGCGCACCGCGGAGCGGCGCTTGGAGCAGCGAGAGCGGCGGCAGTGGAGGAAGCGGCAAGGACAACGCCTCTGCGAGCCGGCGCAGGTCCATGTCCGGGAGTTCGGCCGAGACCTGAAGCTTGTCGTCGAGCGTGACGCTCGCCGGAACCGTCACCCCGAGAAGGCTGAGCTCGCCGTCGAGCCGGACCGGTGTAGGCCCCCCCACGACGAACGCTGCGCGGGCGAGCGAGAGCGTGGCTCGCGCCACCCCGAGGTCGAAGCGCGCGGAGCCCGATAGCGAGAGCGTGACCTGAAGGCCGCCCGTGGGGAGCGTTCGCCAGCTGACCCCTCGGGCGGTCAGCTCCTTGAGTGCGCCGATGACTGCGTAGTCCAGCCCGTCAACGAGCGCTGCGAGGAGCCGATCGAGGATCGCTGGGCTATCGAGATCGAGCTCTACGTCCATGCTGACCGAGCCACTCTGCTCCCGGAACGTGAGCGTGGTCCGCGCGCGACCGAGCAGCTCGATGGTGCCGCTGCCCGCCACGACGAGGCTTGGACCGGTTCGGTCGATCGTGGCTTGAAGGAGCTTCAGGCCAGCTGTGGGCCACAAACGGTCGGGCAACTCGGGCAGCTCGAGCTTCTCGAGCACGACCTCCACCGCGCCGCGCTGGAGCATGTCGCGAAAGCGCTGTTCGAGCTCATCGAGTCTCAGCATGTCGGGTCCTCGGATCGTGATTCCAGTAGCTCATGCGCATAAGCGAGCACCGGCAACGCGTGACCTGCTTTCACTCGACCTAACGGAACGCCTGGCGCCTCTCCTCCCGGCAGGCGGGCTGTCGGGCGGATCGTAATCAGGCGCGCACGCTCCAATGGATGTGGTTGCGATGGTCGGCCAGCGTCGCGTCGTCGTACTTGTGAGGCTTGCCGCCTCTGAAGTTGAATTTGTTACGGTTGCTCTCGCCCACCAAGGCCGCATCGAAGATGAGCTCGTCGATGTGCAGCCGGTCCACTTCCGCCTGTGTGGCCACCAGCGGCAAGAGGTCGCGCGCGATCTCCTCGTTACCTACGTCGACCGCGCGGGCCTCCCCGTGATGCTTCTTGTCGTTCCGGATGAGGCTCGCGATCCGGATCTTCTTCCCCGGCACCTTCCCGCACAGCGCGACGACCAGCGTCCGGACGCGCGCGTGCACCGGCCTCGCCGGTGGAATCCCGAGCAACTCGCCGCGGAGGAGATCTCCGTTCGGAGGATCGAAGAGCAGTCGCCCTGCCGCGATCAACGCGTTCAGCTCATCCACGTCGGACATGATCGAGGAGACTACAGGCAGGCGTGAGGTAGGTACAATTAAAAAAACGGCCTGTGCGCGGCGGCGGCTCGCCCCCGCGACGGCATGGCCTGCGTCCTCGGCACCGGCGCCCTCCATCCACATGACGCCCGCCCCCGTCGCGGGCGACGGACACGCCGACGAGAGGCTCTGGCGCTACCGGCCGACCTGAATCGGGCACGGCGGCTCCGCCTGGGCCACGGACGTGATCAGCAGCCTGCAGGCGGGTTGGCCGCCCGAACGGCTGGACGAG
Organism: Sorangium sp. So ce185; assembly: GCF_051526825.1. NCBI lineage: Bacteria > Pseudomonadati > Myxococcota > Polyangiales > Polyangiaceae > Sorangium > Sorangium sp. So ce185. The sequence continues at coordinate 8,526,853 of NZ_CP150316.1, forward strand.
CTGCTGCCCGACGCGTGGGCGCGAGCGTCGCTTGCGCCTCCGGCCGCTGGCTGTCGGTTATCCTCGCGTCCCGCGTCGGATCGATTAGGACCGCGGCCACGTGATCGCCGACGTTCACCGTTCATTGCCGGTCCACACGCCGATCTGGGCCGCGCGCGTCTGCCCGGACCACGGGTAGGCGCCGCCCCGCGCCCAGCATCGTCGACCCCGGCGAGAGCCGCAAGGGGTCGCCCCCATGGCGATGGCCCGGGCGCTTACTGTGGAGCGGCCGCGGGCTCAAGGTGGACGCCAGCGAGCGCGTGCTCGCGCTGGCGTCGTACATGGCGCCGGAGACAACATCCAGCTGCCGGACGCGATCGACGTGCGCATCACCGGCCCGTCGGCACTGGTGCTCGCCTTCTGGTTGACGAACAGCCGGCACCACTGAACGGCCACCGCTCGGCTGCCTCCTTCCACTGAACCGCGACGACACTGAACCGAGATGAGCGCCACGCGATCTACTTCTTCTTCCGTGCGCGGCGCTCTCGTTTCAATTGGTTGGGTGTCTTCTCCATGCGCAACGGTGCAGGTGGGGCAAGTTCAGGAGGTAACGGTCTGCCTTCTGCCGCAGCAAGGGCACGGAAGAGCTCCATCGGATCAGTAGAATGTGCCAGCTCTGGGGGTAGATCCACCCCATAAGTTCTTGAGAGATCGCGGAACGCCGCCTCACGATCTTCTCGATCGATCCGTCGATCGGCTGCATCAAACAAGCGCTCGCCCTTGGCCCAGCGTTCAGCTGCGTTAGGTTGTTCCAGGGCGACTCTCAAGGCGCTGACAAGCTCGAAGCTGCGAGCGTCGATGCCTGCGGCGACTAAGCCTCGCTGTTGCCCCATGGTCACCGCCGAGAAAATGGCCTGTTGCGCAGCGTCGGCCGGGATGTCACGAGCCAGATCTGGGTTTTGGCATGACCACTCGCATGCCGAAGCATCGTAAGAGTTATGCCCGGCGCAGCGAAGTGGTCGGACCTCGTAGACGGAGCACGAACCGGATTGATCCAGTAGCGGACATGGCAGTTGCTGCCTTGCCCGATCGTCCACATGGAGATCGCGTGTTTGCTCGGCGAGCTGAGCAATTTGCTCGCGAAACTGACTGAACATTTCAACGGACAACGTCGAGCGCTTGTGCTCGGCAATGACAAGGGCTTCTTGTATCGATACGTCTACCTTCACTCCACGACAGCACCAAGAACACGTTTCTTTGCAGACGGGTAGACGTCGTCGGGACGTGCCTGCCTGGTCCTTCTTAAGGAGCTCTGTTCCCGTTCGGAGCCCGTGCTGCGCAAGCTTGGGGCCGGTGCTTGCGTCACGGCCTTTGCGAAGTTCCTGCCGCACAAACGACTCTTCATCAAGAATAATCTGGAGCGGGCTGAGCATTTGCTAGTCCTTGTTGCGTCGACCACATACCACATGCAGAGGTGGAGGTCAGGCGGGAGAAGCACCGCAACGCCGGGCTCGGCGTGGTACCTGGTACCGGCCTCACCGCCCAACCATCGGAAGTCAGTGTCCAGCGCGCGATGGCTCGCGCTGCAAGTGATTGCTCGGGCAAGTGACTGCTCGGGAAGGAGACGCCGGCGGGAGTGGCCCCTCGCCGTCGACACCGGTCAGCGCAGCCGGATCCTGACCGGGCCGAGACGCGAGCGGCCCGAATTCCAGGCGGTCCTCGGCACGCCCATGCCGCCGCTGGCTGGCGCCGCGGCCTGCCTTGCCGAGGGCGAGCTGCCGGCCCTCCCTCGCGGCCCGTTGGCGCGCCTACGCTGCAGGTCCATCCCTTCATTTCCGCACGGCAAGTATATCAGCTCTGGTTTCGGTTGTCCCGCCAAACATGGACCTGGACAACAACGGCCGATCAGGCACGAACAAAGGCGTTGAAATCGACGGCTTTCGATTGTGAGCGTACCGCGTGCCTATGCTCCGCCAAAGGAATTGGGGCTGTACCGCAGGTGAGTGCGCGTAGCGCATCCACGCGTCGGTCACCAGCTTATTGCTGGGCCGCAATTCGTCTATCCCGACTTCTCTTTTGGATCCAACTCGACATAGACAGCTTCGTCTGGATTCTCTGAAACCACAACACGCATATCAAGCTCTATCTCGTGACCTTTAGGACACCGATAGATCCTCACGACGATGCCATCGCGTGGCTCCTGGCGAACCTCTTCGTATTCTTCGCGGTTGTGGTGTGAATCGCAGCCGGAACAGGAAAACGTCATTACCTGCTCGTCGCCCAAATCCTCGAACGGCCCTACGCCCTTCGTGGTCCGGTCACTTCCACCATGATCTGTCATATAAATCCTCTCGGGTTCAGCGCCAAGTAGCTAACGAGGCCGCGGCGGCGCGCGCCAGTTTCAAGAACACCTCGGATTTCATCCTTTACCATACTCCAACGATCCATCTAGACTCCGCGATGGGTGTGCATCCTAAATCTCTCGTATGACCACTTACCATTCGGGCCGAGACGCACTCCACAGGGAGGCGCGCATTCGTCGCAATCAATCACCAAGGTTTAAAGAAGACGTTGCCGGTTTCTGCGGCTTCCCGCAACTTTCTTCTCAGAAGATCGTCGAGCGCCCATAGGCCTTGAAAAATGTACGCCAGTTCGACTCCGTCCATCAGGATCAGCAGCCGCCTCCCTTGGGCAGCCCGATGAACGGCTTCCGCCGTGAACCCACTCATGGAGATGAACAGGCCGAGCGTGCTGTCGAGTTTGTCTTCGATTTTTGCTCGAAAATTGCGAATCTGATCAGGGTGAATTGGCCCGCTAGTCCATTTGGCTTCGACGAGCACGTAGGTGCCGTCGATGACCAAGCTCCCATCGGTCTGTTCGCCAGGGGAAGAAAAGGAGCTGCGTGGATCCAGATCGTAGAGGACAAACAGATCGCGTAGCAGGGGCTCGAAATCTCGGCCTCGTTGGTTGTGATCGGTCTGGGAGGAGAGGGTCAAAAAGCGGTTCGCGAGCGTTTTAATCGCCTCCTTCCGTCGGCTTGCCTGCTCGGACGCTCTGGCCGCCTCGTCCCGCTTGTCGGCTCGTGCGCGCTCTGCGCGTTCCGTTACGGTCTTAAGGCCGAGCAAGTCCCTCAAGAACTTGACCGCCGCCTTCGCCTCTTTCACCTTGCGCGGGCCGTCTTCGAGGTTCTTCAACTGAGGAAAGTCATCCTGCTCGACCAGCCCATCAACGATCGACTGCAGAAGTGGTGTGCCGGTGGCGGGGTCGGCTGCATATCGATCAATGATCGCTCTAGCCGTATGGTACTTGGCGGGTCCCGTCGAACTCCAGTCATACTCGGCAAGGACACTTGCGGGGACGCCAGCGCGATGCAGGAAGGACCGCAGATTATTCTTGTACCAATAACTCTTGACGAGCGCTTCGTGCGTTGCATCCAGGAGGTTCGGGGCGAACTTCTTCATGGTACTGATAACCCAACGGGATCTTACTCGAAGTCGGTGCGCGGGAACAAGGCGAACCGCACCCGGCGGCCCCCGGGTTCATGGTTCATGGTCCCGTTCCGTGACCGCGCTGCCGGGCCCGCCGCGGGGTGGTCGTGGCTGAAGGCCCGCCGGCCCAAGTGTCAGTCGATTGGTCAACCGAAGCCGCCGGACCAGGTCTGTCTAGATCGTCGCTTTTTGTGACCTCCCCCACCGGAAGTCTCACGGATCGGCCCTGCGCCGCAAGGCCCAACGCCGCCCAGCGCCATGGGGTACATCCATCTAACACCGTCGGCAGTCCCGGCCTTTCTGGGGGGCCGGGGGCGCCTGGAGGCGGCGCGGCGGACGCGCGACCGTAGGCGTCGCACCGCGTCGCACCTGGGTGACACGGCGCGGCGCCTCATCGAGAGATTGTCGGACACATACCGGTCCGTTCACAACCTCGGACGGCTGAGGAGTTCCTGGATCGCGCGGATGTTGTAGCCGGCTTCCAGCAGGTGCGTGCCCAGGGCATCGGGGAGGGCGACCCAGCCGGCGCCAGCCTCGACATCGGCGGCATGCCGGACGCGCACGGCGGTGAGGCGATCGCGGAACGGGGGACCAGGCAGGAGCGGCAGCATTGTGATTCGATTCTTCCTGCCCTTGCCGTCGCGAACGAGGACTTCACGCGGAGCTCGGCGCATTCAAGCCGAAGGAGGTCGGTACCGTAGCCGTGTCGATGCCGTAGCCGTAGAGGAGGGAGGCCATAGAACAGAACAAAGCGCCGGGTCCAGGCGCAGTACGCATCTTCGTGCGAGGGCTGTAGCGGCGGGTCCGGATCGCCTCGCGGACGCGGTCTAGAGCGGCGCAACGGCGGCACCGAGGAGGCCGGTAGTCAGGCGGAGCCGTCGAGGACGGGCGCGAACTGGTGGCGGCCTTCCTCGGCGCGGTACGCAGTAGCGGAGCAAGTCGCAGGCGATGGAGCAGCGCCAGGGCGGCACTGACGCGGGCGTGAACGCCGCGAGCGGCGGCGAGCTCGCCGGCCGCGAGGAGTCCGCGGATTTCCTCGGAGAGGGCCGTATCGTCGGCTGCCGAAACGGCGGCAGCGTCGCGAGCGGCTCCGTATTGCCTGGGCTCTGCGGCCTCCTCCACGCTTTGCGTCCGCTCGCTGATACACCAAAAAAGAGCGCCGCGCGAGCTCGGGGCCATGGCGGTCCACCTCGTCGAGCTCGGGGCCGTCGCCGGCGAGCTCCTCGAGCGCGGGCTTGGCGTCACGGCCCTGGTCGACCGCGGAGCGGCCGCCGGCGTCGAGGTGGACGCCGGCGAGCTACGGCGCCGAGCTGGCCGATGCACGCCTCGATCTGCACGACCGTCGCGGCGAGCAGCCGCGCCGTGGCACTCGACGAGGCCCGCTGTGCCCCCGGACCTGACGGATATCGACGGCCCTGCTCTCACCGGCACCCACCTCGACTCCGCTGCGCGTCCCGCTTGGCACGAAGATCGTTTCTGCGCGCAGCGCCGCGCCAAGCGACGCCTGAACGCTCCTTGGCTGTCCGGCAACCCTACGAAACGGTTCGGCATCCGGCAGCGACGACGCTGAAGACGCGACCGGTTTACGCCGTCGTAAACCGGGTATGGATTCGACCCGGCCGCGTCCATCCGTACGGTGGGACGAATGGACTCCCCTGACCGGCAGCCCCCGCAGGGCACGCACCCCTCACAGCCGCCGCAGGCCCCCCAGTCGCCGCAGCCCTCGCCGCTGGTCCAGGCCCTCGCTGCTGCCGCGCCCGCCCTCGCCGTGGGCTTGCCGGCGGTCGTTAAGCTGCTCACCGAGGACCGCACCGAGCACCACGAGCAGCAGATCCAGGTCGCCCTCGAGCGCCATCAGCTCGAGCAGGAGCGGCGGGAGCTCGCCCGAAGAGAGCGGGCGATCGAGCGCAGGGCGGCGGAGCTGGAGCGGGAGCACAAGCGCCTCCAGGAAGAAGCCGCTCGCCTGGCGCCCACGCCAGGCGGCGATGGAGGGCGCTTCCAGCGCCGCAGGAGGCCCCCGCCGCCCCGCTTCGTGACGACCTACGGCTTCGACGAACGTCACCAAGAGCGGCTGCTGGTACCGGAATTCATCACCTATGCCTGGTGCGCTGCCTTCTGGTACCAGACGCCGTCGAAGGTGCGCGCGCAGGTGTCGAAGGCGCGCCGGAGCCAGTACGCACGGATCGCGCGGCTGCCTCCCCTTCTCGGTGAAAAGCTCGATAAGGCCGGCGTCCCGTTCTACGCGCTGCGCTTCGTGGCGTACGCTGAGACGGTCGTGGAGCAGGAGGAGAGGGCCCGCAAGGTCCTCGCGGGCGAGCGTCCGCCGCGCCGGATGCCGCCACCCCCGGACGAGCCGAAGGCCTCCAAGGCGACCAAGCGCCGGAGGGGGCGACCCGCCTACCCCCGCGCGCAGCCCGGCGAGAAGAAGCCCCGAGCCGATGAGCAGGGCAGCCCCACCGCGCAGCCCCATGGAGACGACGCCGCCGAGCAGCAGGCCAACCAGTTCGACGAGGTCATGTCCCTGATCGCCTTCCACCTCGCCGGCAAGCTCGAGTCCAACAGCGACCCCGATAACGAAAGCACCGATGACGACCTCGACGAGGAGGCACCGCTCTAGTTAGCCCGCGCACCGATCGGGTAGCACCGCGGATCATGGTGCCTGGCACCCGCGCAGAATTACCAAATCGACCCCCAAGATCGGCCCCTCGGGCGCTCCCTCGAAACGGCCTAACTGCGTGTCACCAGAGCGTTTCTTCGCCTGACCAGATCCCGGTAACTCGCGACGATTTACCGGATCATCAGAATTACCATTTCGGGCCTCCTCACGGGCTCTCGTTCAGGCTCCGTCCCGAACCCGAAACACTAGAACAACGGAGGTTCGCCGTCAGCGCGCGGTGACCGTGACCTGCCCCATGGGGGCGCTCCGACGAGCCGCCCGCGCCCGGGGGACGTCGCGCAGCTCCAGGCGTGCGGTCGCCAGCACTCCGTCCAACGCCGTCGAGCGCCGTCCTGCCCACGATGCCGCGACGAGCCGCCCTGGCGGGCGACGCTCGTGCAGGGGCGACGTCGTGCAGTTCTAGACGCGCGGCACGAGCTCCCGTCGCAGCCTCACCGCTGGCTTCGCCCGCCGGTGAAGCGGCGCAGGTGCGAGCGTGAGCGCGGCTGCCGCGCTCTCGCCCATAGCCGAGGCAACTTTGGCCGGCTAGTATGCCCCAAAGTAAGAATTTTGACCACACTCGATCGAGGCTCGCGATGACTGAGCGCATTCCGTCATCCAGGCGCCAATTCTCGACAAAGCGGCCAAGACGTGGCGACTTCTGTCGATTGACGCCGAGCGGCCGGCGTCAGTACCGTGCCGGGATGCGTTACATTGCGCATTCGCTCTCGATTTTTCTCACACTCGGGGCCGCAACAGGCTTCACCAACTCGGCCAGTGCCAACGGCGTCCATCCGCAGGCGAAACCGAGCGGCAGTTCATCGGTGAAGGACCTTGTTCGGCGTGGTCAGCGAGCGCGCAGTGCGGGGCAGTGGACGGAGGCCTACGCCGCCTACAAGGCGGCCTTCGAGGCGGCAGACCCGGCGTCCAGCACGGGGCGAGAGCGTGCGGAGATCGCCGGGGAGCTCGGGTTGTGCGAGCTCGCGCTGAACAAACACCGTGACGCGGCCGAGCACTTGGCCTGGAGCCTTGGGCAGCTCGAGGCGCTCCCTTTGCCGCTGCAGAAAAGGTTCGAGGAGGGGCGACGCAAGGCAGAGTCGTTGGTGGCCGTGCTCATCCTGGCCGTGGATCCGCCGGACGCCGAGGTGCTCGTCGACGGCAAGCAAGTCGGCCGGCCCGCGCGCACCTACACGCTCTACTTGGAGCCGGGCCGACACATGGTGCGGGCCCGAGCACCCGGCCGCGAAGACGCGCTCCATGCCATCGGCGCCGTGGCAGGCGCGAAGCACGACATCGCGATGGTCTTGCCGCGCACGTCGGCGCGCGAAGCCAAGGAGGGCGGGCCGGTAGCACGGAACGACACGCCGCAAACCCCGAGCTCTCCGCCGGTTGCGCGCACAGGGCCTCCCAGCCCATGGGCCTCCTGGCCGGGGAGGGCGCGGATCGGCGGCATCGCGGTGACGACGGCGACGGCGGCGGCCGGTGCGATCCTTCTCCTGCGCGCTCACGTCGTCCACGGCGACCTGCGCGAGGGAGACGCCGCGCGTCGCGCGCAGGGATGGACGTCGCACACGTGCCGGGAAGCGAGCGCACCCGCGGCGTGCGCCGACATTCACGACCAGGTGAACGAGCGGGACTTGTTCGCCACGCTCGGCAAGGTGTCGCTGGTGACGAGCGCCGTGTTTGGCGCGGCGACGGCGGCCTCCTTTTTCACGGAGGTCGCCGTCTTCGGTGCCGGGCCGAGAGCCACTGGCGTCCGCGTCGTCCCCATGACAACGAGCGAACGGGCTGGGGTGCTCCTCGAAGGAGCATGGTGAGGCGGAGGCGAGGTCATGCGTTCTAGATCCGTGGGTCGCGGTCGAGGAGGCCTCCGCTCGCTGGCGTCCATCGCGCTCGGTCTGGCCGGCGCGGCCGGCAGCACGGGGTGCTACTCCGACAACTGCGCGGACGCCTACCTGTGCGAGGTTCCGCCGCCGGAGCCGTCACCTTGTGACGGGCATCCGGCGACGGCACTGGCGCTCGACATGTGCGGCGTGTTCGTCAGCGAGCAGGGCGACGACGAGAGTTCCGGCACGAAGGACGCGCCGGTGAGGACGTTGCAGCACGCGGTCGGCCTCGCCGCGAGCGGACGAGGGCGCGGCGAGGCGCCGACCAGGCGCGTGTACGCCTGTGGCGGGGTATTCGAGGAGGCGATCTCGCTCCCCCAAGGAGTCGACCTCTGGGGCGGCCGCCTGTGTGCCGGCGATTGGTCCTACGGAGGGCCGCTCGACGGGCAGAACGTGTTGACCGTCATCGCGCCACCCGTGGGGATCCCGGTGCGGGTCCTCCGGGGGGACGACGCAGTCATGGTGAAGGACGACGCGACGTCGGTGATCTTCGGTGTGCACGCCGTGGCGGCCGACGCCTCCGCGAGCGATGGCAAGTCGTCGATCGCGATGATCCTGGAGCATGGGGCCAGGGCGATCGTACAGGCGAGCGTGATCCTCGCAGGCGACGGCAAGGATGGAGAGCGGGGCGAGGACGCACCGAGCTTCCGCGCGAAGGCCGGCGTGGTTGGGAACGACGGCGTGGACGCCTGCACCGCGAACGTGGCGCCGGGTGCCCTTCCGGTCGTGACCGTGTGCGACGATGGCATCGAGTCGACGGGTGGCCAGGGGGGCGATGGAGGCCTCGAGACGGGCGGCGACGGGACCTCAGGACTGCCGGAACCGGTCGGGACTCTGGATAACCGCGGCCTGGGTGGCTTCGGCGCGTCCAGCATGGCGTGCAACCCAGGGGAGCAGGGAGCAGACGGCGCCGATGCGGAGCGCGCTGCCGGCGCAGTGGACCCTGGTCTCCTGGGCGTCGACGGATGGATCGGCGTCCGCGGGAAGGACGGGAAGCCGGGCGGCGTCGGCCAGGGCGGCGGCGGGGGTGGTGGCAGCAAAGGGCGCAGCGACACGTTCGCGTGTCCGGCAGGTCGGCCGCGGGGCGGTGCGGCCGGCGGATCAGGCGGCAGCGGCGGGTGCGGGGGCAAGGGGGGCAACGGGGGCGACTACGGCGGCGCGAGCATCGGGATCGTGGCTTTGCAGGGGAGCGACCTCACGGTCGATGCCAGCAAGGTCCTCGGGGCCAAGGGCGGCAATGGCGGGGTTGGCGGAACGGGCCAACCCGGCGGCGGCGGGTCAGTGGGCGGTTACGGCGGCAGGCCCCCTGCTGGCAGTCAGATCTTGCCTGCGTGCAGTGGTGGCTGGGGAGGCAAAGGCGGCCGCGGGGGCGACGCCGGCGGCGGTCTCGGTGGCCACTCGTTCGGCATCGCTTCCGTAGGCGCCTCCGTGACCATCTTGCAGAGTGCGGCGGTCTCGCCCGGACAAGCCGGCACCGGGGGGCTCGGTGGCAACGCAACCCCGGAAAACAACTCCGGCCAGGGGAACGATGGGACTGCGCTGTTCTGGTACCGGTTCGATGCGCCAGACCCGGAGCCGCCTCGATGAATCGCCCTGTGCTGGCGACGCACATCAGAAGACCCCCATGAGGAAGATCACCGCTGCTACCGTCGTCCTTCTGTTATCGCCGTGGGCAACCGGCTGCGGAACTGCGCCCGGTGTGAACGACCCTGGCGTGACGCCTTGTGAAGGCACCTCGTGCGAGAACGAGCCGCCCCCGGAGTCGGTCTGCGTCGAGCACGTCGCCGCCGGTATACTCGACGACGGCTGCGGCGTGTTCCTCGCCGGAAACGTCGGTGGCGGCGACGACAGGAACCCCGGCACGAAGGCGAAGCCGGTGTACACGGTCGCCCGCGCCGTCGAGCTCGCGCGCGTTGGACGAGGGCGCGTGTTCCTCTGCAACGAGGGATTCGTGGTGGATCAAATCAGGGTGCCCTCCGGCGTGGATCTCCGCGGGGGCTTCAACTGCTGGGACTGGGTGCGCGACCCCCTGCTCCCGCGGACCCAGTTTTCTCCCCTGCGGGTCCCCGGTCCCATGGTGATCGTCGAGCCCGCAGGCCCCGAAGACAGCGGGGCCGCGGACGGGGTGTCGACGCTCGCCGATCTCTACGTCCGCTCGTGGGGCCAGGTCGGCGTGCTCGTTCAGTCGAGCACGGCGGTGGAGATCCTGCGGAGCGAGATATCCGCCCGCGGAGGCGACGGAGGCAGCAACGGCGAGAAGTGGCAGTCCGTCCAACCGCACGGACCGGATGGCATGTTCGGAGGGGACGCGTGCTCGGCGGCCGTCGTTGCCGGCGGGCCTCCGGTCGTGAACCAGTGCGAGAGCGGGCGCACGAGCGTCGGCGGCAAGGGAGGGGATGGGCTGCCCGACAGCGCCGAGGATGGGGGCGACGGGGAGCCCGCCGACCTTTTGCCGCCCGCACGGGGTGGTATCGGGGAGCGGGACAACCTCAGTTGCGGCATTGGATCCGAGGGGGGCCCGGGGGCTCCGGGAACGCAGGGCGCGCCCGGTAAGGGCATCGGGCGCCTCACCGAGACTGGATGGGAGGGCGACACGGGCGGCGAGGGGACCTGGGGCACGCCGGGCCAGGGCGGCGGCGGCGGCGGCGGTCGTCGGGGCGGGCTCGCCGTGTGCGGCGTGGCCTCGAAAGGTGGCCCAGGAGGAGGCTCGGGAGGGGCCGGCGGTTGCGGAGGCCGAGGTGGCCGCGGGGGAGGGAACGGACAGCCGTCCATCGGCGTCCTCGCGCTTCACGCCCGGGTGACCGTGCTCGACACCAAGATCACGGTGGACTTTGGCGGCAGGGGCGGCGACGGCGGGGAACCCCAGGACGGCGGCCTAGGCGGCCGAGGCGCACCGGGCGGAACGCTGAAGGATGAACTCGCCGCCTGCTTCGGCGGCCGGGGCGGCCAAGGAGGGCCCGGCGGCTACGGCGGTCCCGGGCGCGGCGGCGACTCGATCGGCATCGCCTACCTCGACGAGGACCAGCTCACGCTCGAGGGCGTCACCATCGAGACCGGACAGCCGGGCAAGGGCGGCACCAGCTGGAACCACGATGGCAGCACGACGGTGGGAGATAGCGGCAAGGCCCACGAGACGCTTCGGTTTTCTGAATAGTCGCAATCACCTTCCGGGAGGAGGACGGCACGGATCTCCATGACGGCTACGAGGGAGCTCCGGGATCTGCGTCTACGAGCCAGCTATCCAGGAAACGGGAGGCCCACGCGACCATGGCGGCCGGCGGGTCGCCTTCACCGTCCCAAGACGCGACCAGCGTTTCGAGCTCGCGCGCTGCGGCTTCGAGCTCGCGCTTGGAAGCGATGCCGCGTGGAGTCTTCGGCGGATCAATGAGCACCCGAACTTTTGTAAGCACTCTCAATACTTCCTCTTTGCGCAGGACTCCATCCGTCTGTCGCGCGGTCACAAGAGGCGCGCGATCTCCTCAGCCAGCCTCACCAGCGTGCTCTCGACAGCGCTCTCCCCCATCTCGCTGAGCGCGGCATCGGGGTTGAGGACGGGAAAGCGATCGAGCCCCGATCCGGTCAACAAGCACGGCTTCAGCACGACCGGACGCACGCTGGCGCCGTTCTCGGCCGCCACGCCGAGCAGGACATCGATCCCTCCCCGGTCCGGGTTCCCTGAGAACTCGGACACCAGGTAATCCGCGCTGACGAGCACGATCGACATCGCGGCAGCCTCGATCACCTGGCGAAGCTCGCTGTACGCGCCAGCGTGTCGGGTCAGCCTGCTCTCCTCCCAGATATCGAGGACCAGCCCACGTTTAGTCAGGGGACCGAGGTGTACCTGCAGGCGCTCAAGCCATCGCAGGTCGCTGAGGACGTACGAGATGAAGATCCGGCCGCCGCCCTGCTGCTTCAGCACGCCGGCCTCTCGGGCGATCTCCTCGAGATGGACGCTGCGCAGGTAGAACGCGAGCTGCGGATCATCGATGGTGATCCGGTGCATGCTCGGATCGTAGAAGAGGAACATCTCCAGCTCCGGGTAGCTCGCCTGGAGCGTCTGCATCCATTGCTCCTCTTCGAAGCGGCGCAGCGGCGTGGCGAGCGCTGGGGCCGTGTCCTTCAACATGAGCAGGGATACGGAGCCTTCGTCGCTGCGCCGGAGCTCCTCGAGCAGCCGGACGCAGACGCGGTCCTGGGGCCCCGCCATCCGTGCGAAGCGCCGCATCGGCTCGCGGAACTTTGGCGAGAGCGCGGTGAGCACGTTCCTTATGGCGTCGCCGATGTCGCAACGCACGGTGGCCGTCTTACTCTGGGTCGCGAAGACGCTCTCCGCCTGACACAAGTAGAAGCAGAGAAACTGGGCGATGTTCAGGCTGCCGTCGGACGCCAGGATGATCTCCGCACGACGATCGAAACGCACGTTGAGCGCTCGCTCGCCCTGCACGATCATCTTCTGAACGAGCGCGCTATCGACCCGGTTGAATGTGATGACCTCGATGCGGTTGGCCAGGTCGAACGCGAGATCGATGAGCGCTTGGCCGGTCTTCGGGATGCCGACGACGACCAGCTTGCGATCCGCGGCGTCCTCGTCGGCGAGCGACTTCAAGTAATCCGCCATGCGCTGGAGGAGCTCCCGCGGGAGGCGATGAAAGTCGTCGATGGCGACGGTGCCGCGGTGCCACTGCTCGATGGTCGCGAGGCGGGCCACATCGGCTTGCTTCCGCGCGCTCAGTATCTCGGGAGCGCTGCCGCCCGCCACGAGGTGCCCCTCCTCGCGGAGTTGCTTGATGGCCTGCCGGAGCGCGGTCGTCTTGCCGATGCCGGACGGGCCTTCGATGACGACGCCACGCCCCGGCTGGGCGAGGGCGAGCTTCAGATCCTGAAACCGCTTGGTGGCCACGAACGTGACCGTTGGCATGCCCGATTTCATGAAGACCTCGAACAGCTGGTAAGCCCTTTCCGGCGTGGCCTGCGGAACGGTGCTCGTCGAGGTGACCATGGTGAGCTTGGCTGCCAGCTCCTCGACGAGGAGCCTGATGCTACGGACGACGTCGAGGAAGGCCTCGTCGTGATCCGTCCAGGAGGTGATCGGGCGCGCGTTCCGCGGGAGGGCCTGCAGTTCTCCATACGGCGAGCCCTGCCAGTCGCAGGGTCTGAGGAGGATCGGTACGACCCTGGTCTCCCCGGCGTTGTGCCGCGCGAGCACCCGCTGCATGACGTCGCCATAGGAGAAGTCCGAGGCCAGGAACGAGGCGCTGATGAGCAGCAGCACGATGTCCGCGGCGTCGAACCGGTCGTTCACGGCCGCGCGCACATCGACGCCCGGATCCATGAGCGCGTCGTGCGAGGTGTCGATCAGCCCTTGCCGCCTGAGAGGCGTCAAATGCACATGGAGTCTGTCTCGATATTCGTCGTCCCGGCGCGAGTAGCCGAACACAACGCGGAGCGGGCGCCGCGCAGGTGGGGTGATAACGCCCGCGGCCGCCGCACGGGGCGCTGACATCGGCGCCGTGGCGATCGCCGGGGGTGGGGCATGGGGGGTAGCCGGCCGGGTCGCCGGCGCGCCGGGCACGAGGGACCGAAGGAAGCTGGCGAGGTCGGTCCGCGTGGTCCCGTACGGCAGCACGAAGACACGCTCCTCGGGCTGGTGCTCCGCCTGGAAGCGGGCGACATCCTCGGCCAGCGCGAGCCGGAAGTGGCGGTAGTCCGAGCCGGCGAACACGCCGCGCGACCAGCGCAGCAAGGCGCCGAAATTGGGGTCTGCGAGGCCTGCGCCGAACCCGACGAAGAGAAAGGTCCGCGTCGCGCGAAGGGCGCGCAGCATCGTCTGCGCGTGCGCGTCACCGAGCACCGCGTCGTAGGAGCGGATGCCGAGGACGACAGACTCCGGCTCCCGCCAGTGGCCGTGGAGATGAACGACGCCTGGGTCGTCGCCGCGCAGCACGCGCTCCACCTCGCTGCCGTGCCGCCACGTCACGGCCTCGAGGCCCGTGACGTCCTCGATGAGACCGTCGTAGTTGGTCGTCGCGATCGGCACCCGCAGGGCCTGGAGCGCCTCGATCACCGAAGGATCCGTGACGCGCAGGGCCCCGATGGTCTCACGAAGCCAGCGGCGATACTCCCCGCTCTGTGGGTTCAGCTTGCTGGAGATCTTCTCCGCGGCCGACAGCAGATCGTCGATGTCCCCGGACTCGATCTCTTGTCGGACCCGGCTCGCCCAGCCGCGCGGCAGACCTGGCACCACGTGCTCGCAGCGGCTCACCCCGTCCCGGAGGAGCCCGGTCCAGGAGGCGACCGGGTTGCCGCCGGTCGCGGCCATGGAAACGCCCGCGCCGGCAACCACGACGGCCCGCTGATCCGCTATCTGCTTTCGTAGATCCTCCAGGAGCAATGACGACGGGGACGGGTCCGGCATGGCGCGCTCGAGCATATCGGCCCGGCCAGCGGGACAGCAAGTCGCCCCGGTGAGGCGGGCGCTGCTGGAGGCGGGGGCGGGCGCGCACTGGCGCGGCTCCGCCTGACGGCCGCTGGCGGGCGCGGGGCCGGGCGCGTGGCTACCTCACGCGAGCGCCGGGCGCGGCGGCGCTCTACCCTCGAACGACGGCGACGATGGCCGAGGTCAGCCTCGACAGATCCTCGTCGGAGACGACGAACGGGGGCGTCAGGTAGATGACCCGGCCCATCGGGCGGATCCAGACGCCGGCCTCGGCGAAGCGCCGGTTGACGTTCGCCGCGTTCACCGGTCCATCGAGCTCGACCACGCCGATCGCGCCGCGCATCCGGACATCCACGACGCCTGGCGCGCCGCGTCAGGGGGCGAGCCTCGCCTCCAGCCCCCGCGCGATGCGGGCCACGTCCTCGCGCCAACTCCCCTGCTCGAACAGGTCGAGCGGCCCTCCGTAGGACCAATCGCCATCACACAAACGGCCGCCCCAGAGGTCGACTCATGGGGATAGCGAGATCGCCTCCGAACCACCGCCGCACGCGTACACGCGCCGGGTCGGCGCCTCGCCGTTGCGTCGCCAGCTCGCGGCGAGCCCAATGGCGTGCTGCAACGTCTTCACCGGCGCGCTCTTGGTGCCAGGATTCTTGTGCTGATCGACGGTTTGTTGACCGCCACAACAGTGCGGCCCGCGGGTGTTGGTAGCACCTCGGGCCGCGTGGCTGAACCCCGAGCAACCGAGGTCCGACATGCAGACCGTAGTTCGCCCGCCGTCCGCGGGCCAAGGGAGCGGCGCGCCCGCGCGTCGCCGCTCGCCCGCTTCCCTCCTCTTTATACAGCCTGAGACCCGCCGACCGCGCACGCTGGCCGGCGTCGCCTGCAGCTCGCCCGCCGTACTGCAGCTCGCCGCGCGGGCCTGGCGTGCTCCCGTGGCGCGCCTGCTCCGCGCCCCCGTCGCTACGGCCTGCGGGAGGAGCGGGTGAAGAAGCGGCGGAAGGGGGCCCATCGCCCGCCTGCCGCACGACATCCCAGCCAGCACCCGACGATGGAGGCGATCCTCGCGGAGCGTCGGCTCATCCGCGCTGTGCTTCACGCCGGTGGCATCGCTGCTCGCGACCGCGCTGACGTCGAGCAGCAGGTGCTCATGGGCGCGTGGAACTCTGTGCGGAGGTGCATGTACCGGCCCGACCCGACGGAGGATCCGCGCAAGGCACTCCAGGGCTGGCTGTTCGGCGTCACGTGGCGGAAGGTGTCGCATTACCTCAGCAGCGCTTGGGTGCGCCGCGCCGTGCTTCACGCCGCGCCGCTCGGCCTGCTGCGTGAGACGGTAGGCCCGAACCTGCACGCGCAGATCGAAGCTCGGGAGGTGCTGGAGGTGCTCGCCGACCTGCCGGGCTAGCAGTTGGAGGCGATCCTCATCGTGGACGCGCCGGAGACGCTGGTCGGGTGGGCGAAGGCGCGCGGGATGAACCCCCGTACGGCGGCATCTCGCCTGCGCATGGCCCGGGAAACGCTGGCGCTCTTGCTCCGGAGGCGCAGATGAAGCGACGCATCACGAAGCGGCGTACGCGGGTCTGGCGCGAGCCCGAGCTGGCGGGACGATTCCGCGGGGGCGAACCGTCGCGCCGCTACATTCGCCGGACCTCGGGCTCGGGGAGCTGGCGCCGGCCGACGCGTCGCCTCGGGCCGCCGTGGTCGCGTCGCTCCCCGCCACCCTGAGACGAGCCGTCGCCCTCGGAGATGAGGTAGCAGCCCGCGTCGTTCACCACGCAATCGGCCAGCTGCTCGGCCTGGCCCCAACTGACGTTCCTCCAGGTGTGCATACTGGTAGAACTGAAGCTCAGCGAGTAGTGCCGCCGACCCATCGGCACCAGGTGGTGTGCGTGTTATCGGTCGGTGGAGCCGCTCTGGTATCCAGGCGGGTCCGTCCGGTGTTCCGGCGCGATCGCGCGTGCCTCTTGCACGTGGCACCGGCAGGCTTCCAGGTGGGTTCGGGCCGTGGCCTCATCCACGCCGAGGATCTCCATCCTCCGCATCGTGGAGCCGGCTTTGTTCGCGTGCCCGACGCAGCCATGCAGACAGCATCGAACTAGGCCTCGACCGCCGGGCCTCCAGTGGTTACCGCTTGACGAGAGAGGACAGAGCGCTCAGCGCCTTCGACAGAAGTCCCTGAGCCAGCGGCGGCGTCACGCGATCGAAGACGGACACGTGCCCTGCCGCGTCGCCAACCAAGAACACACCCGCGTCCTCGTTCATCGAGCAGGCCACGATGTTCTCGATCGGAAGTTCGACAACGGGCTCTGCCGTAGCGGCCCGGAGGATTGACATGACACCCGACCCGTAGACGAGGAGCAACGCGGCGTCCACGGACAGCGCGCACCCCCGTACTCCGGGACGCGAGAGCTCACGCGTGCAACGGCCCGTCTGTACCTCCCATACACGAATGATCCCGTCGGCGGAAGTGGACACAGCGACCTCGCCGCTCGTAGAGAGCGAGCACGCGGTCACGCAGCTTTGGTGCCTGTCGAGCGCCCGCAGAACCTCTCCCGTTCGCACGTCCCACACCATCACGCGACCGTCCTCTCCGCCGATGAGCAGAACACCGGCATCGTCGGAAAGCGCGCAGCACTGGCCGACGAAAGTATCATCGGTCTCGGCGATAATGCGGTGATTCCCGCTCGGGAATTCCCAGAGGGTCGGCTGAGAGTCTCTCGAAACGGTCACGATATGCCTTCCTTCTGCAGAGATCGCCACGGCGCGAACCCAGTCGTGGTGAGCTTTGGTCAGCATCCGGGAACACACACCGGTACGTGTATTCCACAGCCGCGTCAGTCCCTCTTCGAAGTGGACGTCGCGTACAATCCGCCGCCGCTCGCCGGAGGGAAGCTTATATTCGACGACCATGGCAGCGCCGTTGCCAGGATTGCGGGCGCTGGTTATCGCGATTCGGCCTCCGCGCGCAAGCGCGCACGCAAGCGGCCGGTCATCAAGATCACCGACCGGCAGCTCGTACGTTGGAGCTCCGCGTACGACATCCCAGAGCCTTGCCTTCGCGTCGCCGCCGCACGTCAGCCCGGTGCGCCCGTCGCCGGAGATGCTCGAGAGACGGACCGAACCTCTGTGTACGGGAGCGACGGCGCTCTCCCCCGCGGCGAGCAGGCTCCAGACGCGCAGATCCCCGGCCGCCGCCACGATCATGTCGCCGTCTCGCGCCAGGGCGCACGACCGAGCTGCTTCGATGAGCCCGGAGATGACTGCGAACTGCCTCTTGTCCTTGGTCCTCCAAGCACGGATCGTCCGATCGACCGTCCCAGCGATCGCGATCGAACCGTCGTCCGACAGCGCGCAGGAAGAGATCGCGCAGTCGTATCTCGTGAACGGCGCCTGAAGCAGCGTTCTCGAGCCCGCGATGCGATCCCACAAGTGCAACGCCCCGTTCGCCCAGCCCGAGAGCACGAAGCGGCCGTCCGGAGACAGCGTCGTCTGGACAAGACGGGGCTTGGTCTCCGGACGGTCACGCTCGAGCTCCTCCCCCGTCCTCGGGTCGAAGACGCGCAGGATCCCGTCCATGGTCCCTGCTACTGCGACGCGACCATCGTCCGAGACTGCGCACGAGATTACCGGCTCGTTGTGTATCCAGAGCGAGAGACGCGTCCCGTCCTCCGTGGTCCAGCTGCGGACGCTCCGGTCCAACCCGCAGGACACCGCGAGCGCCCCCGCGCCGTCGAGCGCGACGCCGAGGACTGTGTGTTCGTGCGCGTGGAACGCCAAGCGCATCGCCCCACTCTGTACGTCCCAGATCCGCGCCACCCGATCGGTGCCACCCGACGCCACTACCTCTCCGGAGGCAGACGTGGCGACGCACAGCACTGCCCCACCGTGGACAGTACGGGCCACCCTGAGGCCCGTCCTCGGCCGATAAAGTTCGACGCCTCCGCCCCCGTCACCGATGGAAAGCAGCTCCCCGTCCGCCGATAGTGAGCATGCTCGCGTCCCAACGAAGGGATCTGCCAACACCCGGACCTCGGCTCGATCGGTGGTCCGCGTCGACCAGCGCAGGCGCAGCCACGGCTCGCCGCGAAGCGATGCCGAGCAGTCGAAAACGCGCGCTAGCGCGGTCTCGCGCATCAGCAAGGCTTGCCGATGCAGAATCGGCAACGGTGACGCCGGACCTTCGAGGAGGTGCGCTGCGCGGCCAAGGACGCGGCGGAGCGCGGCGATCTGCGCCGACAGCGGATCTTCGTCCAGCATCCGCTCCAGCGCGGCGAGATCGCGGAATACGGAGAGCAACGACGCGCCGCTCTGCCGCGCTAGAAGACGCGGTTCGAAGAGCCGCCCGACCAGCCGTCTGCTCACGCGTCGACGAAACCGATGCGTCAACTGAGCGCGGCGAACGGTGTGGATCACAGCATGCAAGCGCAGCTCTCCGCTCTCCGTCGCGTCGAGGATATTGACGCTGCGCAGCGTCTCAAGCTGTGCGTCGATGGCACCCGATGCGTCTGCTCCAAGGTTCCGCCGTCCGTCGACCAGCCACGCCAGCGTCCGGACCTGAATCGGCTGACCTCTGGGGAAACAAGCCAGCACCGACAACAGCCGTGACGCGACCGAATCCGCAGGATCGTCCAGTGTCGCCGCGAGCACCGTTGCAATGCCGCCACGCAGCGTCGTCGGATAGTCCTCAAGCACGACGACGTCTTCGAGCGGCGCGTCAACACCGGCTCGGTGGAGTACGGCTGCGAGGTCGCTCATTGCGACCGCCTCGCGCCGCTTGAGGTAACCACCTGCCAGCCGGATCGCGAGCGGCAGCGCCCCCAGGGCTGTGACGATCGCCCTCGCTGCAGGGCCGTCCCAGTCGCTCGCAGAGCGGCCCGCCTCGCGGCGCAGCAGCTCCTCAGCGTCATGCTCGGAGAGCGTCACAAGGTCGACGTCCGTCGCGCCGACGATGCCGCGTCGACGACTCGTCGCGAGGACGGTCGCGGCCAATGATCGGAAAGTCCAAGTCGTCGCGCCGCGGACCTGCTGAACCAGGAACGACGAGTCCGCCACATCGTCAACGATCAGGAGGACGTCCCGTCGAGAACCGAACCGGCCGAGCCACAGGGCTGCGAGCTGCGCGTAGTAGTCCGGCCCAGCACCCGACGGGTGGGGCGCAGCCAACCCGGTTCGCAGCGCGTAGCTGCCGAGTTGAGCCACGATGGACTGCAGATCCTGGCTGCCGTCCAGCCAGAAGACACCCCCCGCGTACTCGTCGGCATACGTGTGTGCGTAGAGCACGGCGAGCTGGGTCTTGCCAATACCGCCGGGACCGACCAGCACCGGGAGAGGTCCAGCCCCGCTTCGACGCGAAAGCAGATCGTGGATGCTCTTGAGCAAGGACTCGCGACCCAGCAACCTTGGGCGCGTGAACGGAACGCAGAACGCGGCGGTGCTCGAGACGTGAGGAACGAGTCGAATTGTCGATCGCCACTCGCG
Source organism: Sorangium sp. So ce185 (assembly GCF_051526825.1). Classification (NCBI taxonomy): domain Bacteria; kingdom Pseudomonadati; phylum Myxococcota; order Polyangiales; family Polyangiaceae; genus Sorangium; species Sorangium sp. So ce185. Next base: position 8,546,776 of record NZ_CP150316.1, read on the forward strand.
CAACAGGTCGACGGGTAGTGCATAGAGCGTGTCGAGCGAAGGGCATCGTGTCATTGCGGTTGCAGGACCACCGGCGGAGGCCGACATCGACGGCTCGATGTCCTGCGCGAACCTGGTCAGCTGACTCGTCAACACGCCAACGACCAACCCATCGACGACGCACGGACCACCACTGTAGCCGGAGAGCCGCTCTCGTGCGGCGCTCGTCTCCAACTGGAGAAACCTGTAGGTCAGCGGTTCCACCAGCTTGCCGGGATCCCTGACTTTCCCACCGGCGAGCCGGTGCCCTCCAGGCACCCCACGTGGGTACCCGAACGTCGACCACTCGGCGTCGACTTCGGGGAGCGCTCCCAGACTTAGCGCGGCCACGTTCAATGGGCATCGGCGGTCCAATTTCAAGACCGCGAGGTCGGCACCGTTGGCCGGCTGCCAGCTCAGCTGGCAGCTTCGTACCCCGTCGTCGTTTCCGGTCAGCGACACGTCCGGCGAAGCCGCCGACCATTCTGCGAAGCGGAGTGTGACGGCCTTTTGGCCCAGCAACACGTGATGCGCCGTGACGACGTGCTCCGGGTCGATCAGGAAGGCGGTGCCGTTCGGCTTCCCGTCGACCTCGACGCGCGCGACCGCTTGCTTGAGCCGGTGGAGCATCGCCTCGCACTCCGTCACGCCATGGGGGGCCTCCACGTTCGGGCGAGGCTGTGGATCGGGACGCTGTACTCGAGGTCTTGGTATGGCCAGAACTTCGCGCGCCAGGTCGTGCCGAGCACTCCCGCCCGTCTGACCCACGTCTTGATGACGCAGCTGATCCGGTCGACGCCCTTCGGCAACAACACCGTCTGCAAAAGCGTATGTGGTCGATCCATCGGCTCGTCCTGGCGGTACATCTTCCACTGCGCGCCGCCGATCCCGACCGGAGCGCCGAGCACCTTCCGGAGCGTGATCGACAGCCGGAGGGACAGGTGAAGCTGGCCGGTGGTGGAAGCCCGTAGCCGTGCTCCGTGTAAGGACAACGACGCTTGGTCCGAGCGGTCAGTTGCCATGCCCTTCGTCGTCACTTCGCCGCCGACACCGAGTTCAATGTCGAGCTCCTGTCCGACCCTCGCGATCTGGAGCACCTCGTCGTTCGGCAGGACGGCGACCGTGCTCGCGTCGACCCCTTTCATGACGAACTCGTAGCCTAGTCCCCAGACCCCATCCGGACTGTGCCCGTCGCGCGCGAACGGCGTGACGACGTGGATGATAAGGACGGTCTTTCGATCTTTGAATGCCGGGAGCACCTGCCCCGCCGGAGAAAACGTGTCGAGGACGACTGCCAACGGTCGCGCCACGCGGAGGTCCAGCGGGGCATCCCAGTCGTCCCCACCGCCGCGCTCCTGACCGATCGGGAGGAGGGCGTCCAGTTCCTCGCGCACGCGGACGGCCTGTTCGAGAACCGGATCCTCACTCAATGATGACTCGCGGCTCGCCTCGAGGATGGGCGTGCCGCGAACCACCTCGCCTTGCTCGATATCGTTCGGGTTCATGGTTGTGCCGTCGCTCCGACCACTGATATCATCTTCCGCTTAGAATTTCCAGAGCCGTGGGCCTCGGCGCGCAGGTGAAGAAGCGCGATTCCTGGCGGGATTTCTGACATGCGGAACTAGCCGAGTTGACCAACGTCCGCTTCGACATCCGCAACGGCCCCGAGCGTGCCTAGGTGGACGATGGCGGCCCCGAGTTCGTGCCCGGGGAGCTCGACGTCGGGTAGGCATGGAGCGGCCGCCCGGCCCGACGCCCGCGCCGCGGGACCGCGCCGATTGACTCCGGCGTCATGCGCTCGACGGCGGCCGCGCCGAGTTCCTCCTCGTCGAGCTACTGGATGGTGAAAGACCACAGCCCCGAGCGCGTGCCCCAGGCGCAGCGATCCGAAGCCGCGCCCTCGACGACCCGCGACCCAGCACCGGCACGGGCGCCCGCCCATGGCCCCTACAGCTCCCCCCGGCCTCCCCGCACTTGCCGCCGCAGACTTGCGGTCACAGCAGCCAACATTTCGGAACCATTCAGGATTATTCCTGCGTCTACGAATCGTTTCCCCCTTGCAGAACGTCTCGCCGAAGACGCTCGCCGCCCGCAGCACGCGCCGCTCCTCGATGCCCAGCGCCTCGAGCCGCGCCTGCACCAGCGCGAGCGCCGTCTCGGGCATGCCCTCGCTCCTGCCCTCGGCGACGGCGCGGATCTGCTCCTCCAGCACGAACGCGTTGCCCTCGGCGCGCGCGAGCAGCCGCTCGACCAGATCGGCATCGACGGCATCGCCGAGCACCTCCCGCACGAGCCGCTCGCCCGCGCGCCGCGAGAGGGCGGCGAGGCGGATCCGGAGGCCGTCGCGCTCGCTCCACAGCGCCGGGAAGAGCTCGTCGACCTCGGGACGGGCGAGCGCCAGCACGAGGAACGGCAGGCCTCGCGCGCGCTGGAGCGCGGCGTCGACGAGGTTCACCGTGGGCAGGTCGCCCCAGTGCAGATCTTCGATCACGAGGATCACCGGCCTCCGCTGGCATTCGGCGTGCACGAGGTCCTCGAAGGCCTGGCGGATGCGGTCGCCCATCAGCACCGGGTTCTGGCGCGCCGCCCGGAGCTGTACATCGCCGTCGTCGGGGAACGTCGCTCCCACGAGCTCGCCGAGGAACGCCGCGACGTGCGGGGCCTTGGCCCCGAGCCCGCCGAGCTGCTCGACCCGGGCGAGCACCTTGCTCCGCCGCGCCTGGATCGGCTCGCCGTCGAGGATGCCCATGGCGCGGCGGAGCGCCTGGGCCAGCAGGCCGAACGCGGACCCGGCGGCCACCGGGTCGGCCCTGCCGATCCAGACCTCGGCGGCCTCGCTCCGCTCCTTGAGCGTGCGGAGGAACTCCCAGGCGAGGCGCGATTTACCGAGCCCCGGGGCGCCCACGACGACGACGGCGCTCGCGGAGGGCTCATCCACGGCGTGGCGCCACTCGGCCGCGAGCTGCGCGAGCTCGCGCTCGCGCCCCAGGCAGGGCGTCGGCTTGCCGAGGAGCCGCGGGACGGTGTCCGGCTCGTCCTTGGGGCCGCGCAGCCAGGCCCCTTCGGCCCCTTGTATCGTGTCGAAGCGGCTGGCGAGCAGGCCCGCCGTCGCGCTGTCGAGCTGGATGCCGGACTCCGGCGCTCGGGCGCGCCTCGGGAAGAGCTGCACGACGCGGTCGATCAGCGCGCCCACGGGCAGCCTCCCTGCGACCTCGGTCAGCCCCGTGGCGATGGACATGGGCACGCCCCCGAGCTCTGCGCGCAGGGAGAGCGCGCACTGGGCGGCGCGCGCGGCGAGATCCGTCGGGGTCTCGGCGCCGGAGAGCGTGATGAGCAGCCACTGCGATTGCAGGAGCTCGAGGCGTCCGCCGTGGCGCGCCGCGATCTGGCGCAGCGCCTCGGTCCGCGCGGCGCCCTCGGCCTCGGAGAGCGTGGCGTCCGCCTCCGCGCTGCCGCCTTCGGCAGCCAGGATGACGCACATGACCCGGCGCTCCGCGGTCGTGATCTCCACGCGCGATGCGGGCGGCGCGACGGTCTCGCGCGCTCCGCCGGGGAGCCCTGCCTGCGCCAGGGCGGCGAGCTCCTCGGCGACGGCGGCGCCGTCGCGCGGCCGATGGTCGACCGGCTTCGAGAGCATCCGGGCCACGAGCCGCTCGAGGTGCTTGGGGACGCCGTCGCGGAGCTCCCCGAGCCGCGGCGGATCTTCCAGGACGACCTTCATGATCAGCGACAGCGCGTTGTCGCCCACGAAAGGCGGGCGCCCCGCGAGGCACTCGAACAGCATGCAGCCGAGCGCGAACACGTCGGCGCGGGCGTCGATCGTCGGCTCGCCGCGCGCCTGTTCGGGGGCCATGTACCCGGGCGTGCCGAGGATCGCGCCGGGCGCCGTCAAGCTCCGCGCGAGCCGGAGGTCGCGCGCGATGCCGAAGTCGAGCAGGATGGCGCGCTCGACGGCGCCGCCCACGAGCATCAGGTTGCTCGGCTTCAGGTCGCGGTGAACGACGCCGAGCCGGTGGACCTCGCCGAGCGTCGCCGTTACCTGCGCCGCCAGGGTCACGCTCTCGGCGATCGAGAGCGGCCCTCCGGCGAGCCGCTCCTCCAGCGTCACGCCGTCGAGCCACTCCATGGCCAGGTACGGCCGCCCTGCGCCCGTCACGCCGTGCGCCACGTACTGCACGACCCCCGGCAGCCGGAGCGTGACGAGCGCCTCTGCCTCCCGCGAGAGCCGGCTCAGGTCGCGCACGTTCGCGCTCTGCAGCACCTTGAGCGCGACCGCCTGCCCGGACAGCCGGTCGCGCGCGCGGTAGACGTCGCCCATGCCGCCGGAGCCGGCGAGCCGCTCGATCTCGAAACGCTCCTCGACTACGTCCCCGGCGCGCATCGCTGTTCTTATGTACTGCGAGTGCGGCTCCGTGTGTGCGTTCTGCCAAGGGTGGCCCTGGAGCATCTCCGTGCAGGCGCCACGGAACTCAGGAAACACGACGCCGGGAGCTCACCGTTACCGGCCGCCCGCGGCGTACCGGGAGGCCGACGTGCTGGTCCTTGCGTACAGGCAGCTGAAATCGCTAATGTTTCTGCGTCAGGGTGGCAGGAACGACGTGATCACCGAGCTCGTGCGTGCCGACGGCGAAACGACGGGCTGATCGAGGCAGCCGGTGTAATAGCCACCGTCGGCGTTCACTTGGTTGCATACGGCGTCGCATGATCCCACGATCGCGAGGGTGCCACACGGCTGAGCTGTCGTGGCCCCGGTCACAGGGTCCACGCTGAGGTGCCCAGCCGCACAGTCACGCTCCATCGCGCGCGCGCGGGTGACACCTGCTGGACTGTAGCAAGCGTGCAGGTACGGCGTTGAGCTGAACACGTTCCCCCAGAAGGCGCCTTCTCTCACCGTGTAGGCCGAGCGCTCCGACGACGACGAGCCCAGCGCGGTCGTCATGCCACGAAGGGAAATCCTGACCGACTTGCCGTACCAGTTCATCCTCGAGGCGAGACATGCCGTGAGCCAGCGTTGGTAAAATGGATCGGTCAAAGGGCCGTACATCCACCAGTCCGCGATCCCGAGCTCGCCCCGGTACGTCTCTGGATGGACCACCCCGATGCTGTCGGTCCACGAGAATGCGAACGACTGGTCCGGCCTGAGCGCGCAGCTCACGACGTAGCGCACGAGCTCCCTGGACAGGGCGCCGCCCAGCTCCGGATTCCTGATGGAGGTGAGCGCCTTCGGGGCCAGCGCGTTCGGGCTCAGCGCGTTCGGGCTCAGCGCGTTCGGGCTCAGCGCGTTCGGGATGACGCCGTTCGGGCTCAGCGCGTTCGGGCTGAGCGCATTGGCGAGGATGCCGTTGTCGGCGACGGCCGCGCTCTCTTCTACCTCGACGAACTCCTCCGACGCCTCATCGATGTCGGCGCCAATACAGGCAGTGGTAGCCAGAGAGACGGCGAGGAGCACAACCATGCGAGGATAGAAAGATACCATCAGGATCCTCCTTTCGGCGCTGGGTGTCAGCGTTCAAGGCCACGCAGCGACAAACTCTCAATCTATCATTTCTAAGCGCTCCTGTGCAGGGTTTAGCAATATCCCCACGGGGTCGGGAAGACACACCCCTACACAGCCCCTGACGCACCGCACAATGAGGAGGCGCATCCTGGGTGGGTAGTGGTCAACTTTGCCCAGAGAGAGTCCACATGAAGGCGGGAAGATCATTAAGATTTTCTTCCCGCCTTCCCGCCTTCATGTTCAAATTTGACCACTACTGTCAGCTGGAAGCGATCGGCAATGCGCGACGGAACGAGGTCCACGCTCTTCGCATGACGGGAAGGCATACGAGCGGGGAGCTCGCCGCGGAGGCGCTCAGCGTCGCGCAGAGCACCCCGCTCGGGGTCGGGCAGCGCGCTGGAGCACGCCGCCCGCCGCACGCCGGCTCCGTTACTCCGTGGTCGCCGCCGCGTCCCCCGCCCCGGCCGGCGCCGCCGCCGCCTCCACCCCGCAGCGCACCACCACGACCTCGCCATCCGCGAGCTCCGGCCGCTCCACGAGCTCGTGCGCGCCCGCGCGCACCGCCGTGAGCACGTCCCCCAGCGCCGGCTTCAGCCGCGCCAGCGTCGCGGCGTTCGCCCCGAGCGCGAGGTCCGAAACGACGCGCCCCACGCTCGCGCCGAGCTCGCTCTTGCGCTTGTTGACCGCCGCCATCGCCGCCGCCGCCAGATCCAGGAGCCCCGGGTCCGACGGCGCCGCGACCGCCGCGAAATCCGCCGCCGAAGGCCACTTCGCCCGGTGGATCGAGGCCTCGCCCGTCTCCTCCGCGTACACCCAGCGCCAGACCTCGTCGGTGATGTACGGCAGGACCGGCGCGAACAGCCGCAGCAGCACCGACAGCCCGAGCCGCAGCGCCGCCACCGCCGAGCCGCGCGCCGCCTCCCCGGCGCCGCCCTCGCCGCGCGCACGCGCCTTCGCGAGCTCCAGGTAGGCGTCGGTGAACCAGCGCCAGAAGAAATCCTCCGTCCGCTCGAGCGCCGCCGCGAACTCGTGCTCGTCGAACGAGCGCGTCGCGTCCTCCACCACCGCCGACAGCTTGTGCAAGAGCGCCCGGTCGAGCTCCTCGGAGATCGGGTGGACCTCCGCCGACTGGCTGAGCACGTACTTGCTCGCATTCCAGATCTTCGTGACGAGCCGCTTGCCGATCTTCAACACCTTCTCGTCGAACGCCGTGTCCGTGCCGAGCCGCGCGCTCGCCGACCAGTAACGGACCGCGTCCGAAGAATACGTGTCGAGCAGGTGCATCGGCGTGACGACGTTGCCCTTGCTCTTCGACATCTTCTTGCGATCCGGATCGAGGATCCACCCGGAGATCGCGATGTGGTGCCACGGGACCGACGACTCGTGCAGCATCGCCTTCGCGATCGTGTAGAACGCCCACGTCCTGATGATGTCGTGGGCCTGCGGCCGCAGATCGGCCGGGAAGAGCCGCGCGTGGCGCGCCGGATCGTCCCCCCAGTGAGAGCTGATCTGCGGCGTGAGCGAGCTCGTGAACCACGTGTCGAAGACGTCGGTCTCGGCGGTGAAGCCGCCCGGCTGATCGCGCTGCGAGGCCTCGTACCCGGGGGGCACGTCGACCGTCGGGTCGACCGGGAGCACCTCGCGCGTCGCGAGCAGCGGCCGGCTGTGGTCAGGCTTGCCCTCGGCGTCGAGCGGATACCAGACCGGGAACTGCACGCCGAAATACCGCTGGCGGCTGATGCACCAGTCGCCCTGGAGCCCCTCGGTCCAGTTGCGGAACCGGAGGCGCATGAAATCCGGGTGCCACTTGATCTTCTCGCCGAACTCGAGGAGCTCGGCCTTCTTGTCGGCGAGCCGGACGAACCACTGCCGCGTGGGCACGAACTCGAGCGGCTGGTCGCCCCGCTCGTAGAACTTCACCGCGCGCTCGATCGGCCTCGGCTCGCCCCGCAGCGCCGGCCCCTTGCCGGGCGCCGCCGCGTGCTCGTCGCGGCGGAGCAGCTCGACCACCGCCGCGCGCGCCTGCTTCACCCCCTTGCCCTGGAGCGGGGCATAGGCGGCGTTGGCCGCGGCCGGGTCGCGGCTCTCCCACGGGCCCTCGCCGAACGTCACCGGCAGGACACGGCCGTTCTTGCCGAGCATCTGCCGGAGAGGGAGCTTCTGCTCCCGCCACCAGATCACGTCGGTCGCGTCGCCGAAGGTACAGACCATGAGGATGCCCGTGCCCTTCTCGCGATCCACGAGCGGGCTCGGGAAGATGGGCACCGGCGCGCGGAAGATCGGGGTGAGCGCCGTCTTGCCGAAGAGGTGCTGATACCGCGGGTCCTCCGGGTGCGCCGTGACGCCGACGCAGGCCGCGAGCAGCTCCGGGCGCGTCGTGGCGATGACGAGCTCCTCGCCCGTCCCCTCCACCGCGAACGCGATGTCGTGGAACGCGCCCGACTGCGGGCGATCCTCGACCTCCGCCTGGGCGACCGCGGTCTGGAAATCGACGTCCCACATCGTCGGCGCGAAGACCGAGTAGAGGTGGCCCTTCTCGTGGAGATCCAGGAACGACAGCTGCGCCGTCCTGCGGCAGTGATCATCGATGGTGGCGTACTCGTGCCGCCAGTCGACCGAGAGGCCCACCCGGCGGAAGAGCGCCTTGAAGACCTGCTCGTCCTCGCGCGTGACCTTGTGGCAGAGCTCGATGAAGTTGGGCCGCGACACGATGCGCGGCGGGTCCTTCTTGATCGTCTCCGGCGCGGCCTGCGGCAAGGTCAGGCCGCGCTCGTACGGCGTGCGCACGTCCGTGCGGACGTGGAAGTAGTTCTGCACGCGCCGCTCGGTGGGCAGGCCGTTGTCGTCCCAGCCCAGCGGGTAGAAGATGTTGAAGCCGCGCATCCGGCGCTGGCGGACGACGACGTCCGTGTGCGTGTAGCTGAAGACGTGGCCGATGTGCAGCGAGCCCGAGGCGGTCGGCGGCGGGGTGTCGACGACGAAGGTCTCCTCGCGGGGGCGCGACGGGTCGTATCGGTACGTCCCGTCGGCCTCCCACTCGTCGGCCAGGCGCAGCTCGGCGACGGGCGAGTCGAAGTGCTTCGGGAGCGTCGCGGGATCGATGGAGCGGAACGTCTTCTTGATCGTCACGTGGTCACCTGCAGAACAGACCCCGCAGGAACCGCCCGCGGGGGTGGCATCCTACGTCGTACCCAGGGTGCCGCTCAAGGCGCGCCGCGCCCGCGCGGCGGCGATCCGCGACGCCGGCGGCGCGGCCGCGGAGATCGCGGAGAGGCGGGCGCCTCGCTCGCGGCGGGGCCGGGGCTCAGTCGTAGCGCTCGACGTGGACGTGCTTGCGGGGGACGCCGAGCTCGCCGCGGGCGAGCTCGCGAACGGACGAGACCATCCGATCGAGGCCGCAGATGAAGACGTGCGGCGCCGGATCGCCGCTCTTCTCTGCGAGCTCCCGGTAGAGCTCGGGCACGTGCGCCTGCACGTAGCCGCGGCGGCCGGCCCAGGACGGGCCGCCGCGCGAGAGCGTGATCTCGTAGCGGATCCGGTCGGATCCGCGCGCGAGCGCCTCGAGCTCGTCGCGGTAGATGACGTCCTCCTCGAAGCGCGCGCCGAACAGGATCCACAGGTGGGGCGCGGCCAGCCCCGCGCGCAGGGAGGCGCGCAGCATGCTCCGGAGCGGCGTGATGCCGGTGCCGGTCGCGACGAACAGGGAGGGCGCGGAATCCCCGGGATCGCGGGTGAAGAGCCCGTGCGGGCCGATGGCGCGGAGCGTGGCGCCGGGCTCGAGCCGGTGCAGGTGCTCCGAGCCCGCCCCGCCCTGCACGAGCGTGACCGCGAGATCGAAGCGCGGGGAGCCGTCGGGGGCGGAGGCGATGGAGTAGGCGCGCTTCACCTCGCCGCCCGGGAGCGGGAGGACGAGGTTGACCCACTGGCCCGCCTCGAACAGAAACGACCTCCCGTCGGCGCGCTCGAACGAGAGCTCGCGCACGAAAGGGCTGAGAGGCCGGGCGGCGACGAGGCGGGCTTCGAACGGTTCGGCGTGGATCATGGTCGGGCCCCGGCGGGGCTCGGCTGCGAGGCCGCGCGGGTGGCGAGGTCTTACCGCAGCCTGCGCCCCGGCCCAATCGCGATCGCCTCCGAAAGGGCGCCGCCGGGGGGCGCGCAATCGCGGGAATCGCGGGCTTCCGCCCCGCGGCGCCGGAGCGCGCGGCCGGGCCGCCGCCCGGGCCCGCGCTCCGGCGGGGGAGCCGTCGCGGGCTCTACCGCACGCCCATGCGGCGGCGCTGCGGGATGTTCACCGCCGGCCGGGAGCGATCCAGGTTGGGGAGCCCGCGCGGCGGGCGGGAATCCCGGTGCGCGGGCTTCGGCGCGGGGAGCTGCCCGCGCTGCGCAGGCGTCCGGTCGGGCGATTTGGCCGAGCCCGACGCGAGGTCGGAGACGGGGAGATGCGCGCGTCGCTGCATAGGATCCTCCATGGAATCGGTCATCAACACATCGGGAAGAGCACCCACGCTGAACGAGACCTTCGAAGAACCGACTCTCATACACCCTCCATTCATCGTACGTCCCCGGACTCAGGGCGGATCGAACCCGTGAGGGACGCTGTCTCTCTGGGCCTCTCCCTGCTCGCTCGACCGGCGCTCTCTCGACGCAACTCCGCCGCTCGTCGGGGCGGGACGGTCCGCCTCGCCGCACGCTCCCCGTCGAGACGACTCAGCGTCTCGACGTCAGGAGAGAGGACGATTCGGCCCGTCGCGCCACGAACGCTCCGGCTCGGTGCTTCGAGCGCGCGGCCAGCGAGCGAGGGACGATCGCCAGGAGATCACGAATCTCCCGGTCGTCGGCCTCCAGCGCCTCTGGCTCGTCCGCGCGTCACCCCGCTCCGTCCCAGCGCGCACACGACGCGAGCTCGCGCGGGGATCCGCGGGTCGCCGTCGTGGCTGCTCATGCGCGACGATACAGGGGGGGGCCGTGCCTACCTGGGCAACAGGCGCTCATCTTCTACCACGGCGAGCACTGCGTGAGTGTTCCCGTGAGTAGGCCCCTGAGGGTCCGCGCGACGGAGCGTGGTGTCAGTGAGAGATGCGCATGGTGGACGCGGGCTACGCGTCGAGAGGGACACTAGCACTCGACCTCGATCTTGCCCAGCACTTTTTGTGGAGGAGGGGTGTCCTCCCGCTCGCTTCACGCTGGCCGCTTGGCCGCTGGCGCGCGGCCCTGCCCCGGGCCGCGCACATCGAACATGGATATTCGCTGAGCTGGAGACACCGGCGCTCGTGAAGGATCGGCACGCCGCTGCGGATCCTGCCCGACCACGCCTGCGCGACCGCCGCGCAGCACGCGCGGTGCCATGCCGTGGCCGGTGGGACGGCGATCGACGCGGTGTGGGAGCGCCTCGGCGGGTGGTGATCGCGCTCGGCGCTCAGAACGCGACGCGCAGCCCCGCGCTCAGGGGGCCTGCGCCGGGCGACGCGGCCACGGCGCCCGGGCCGACGAGGAGCTGCGCGACGGCGGGCGCGCTCGGCGCGTCGTCTCGCCGCACCCGCCGCTTGCCGAACACGTAGAGCGGCAGGCCGACGGCGATCCCGGCCACGCCGCCGAGCGCGGTGGCGATCGCCACCCTGGACGCCTCGGTGCGCGCGGCGGTGCTGTTGTCGTGGCTCGCGAGGACCAGCGCCGCGCCGCTGAGGATGGCGGCGCCGCCCAGGGTCGTGAGGACGAGCCCCGAGATCACCATGACCGGGCTATTCCACTCCGTCGTCCGCTCCTCGAAGTCGCGGAACGCCTCCCTCGCCGCCGCGAGCTCCAGCTCGATCCGGCGCTGCTCGGCGCGCCGCTCGTCCGCGGAGCCGAGCTCGTGGACGCGGCGGGCCTGGCTCTCCAGCGCCGCGATGCGCGCCTGGTGCGCGGCGGCGGTCGCTTCCCACGTGGCCCCGGGCGGGACCCCCGCCACGGCCGGCGCGACAGGGGGCGCCGGCGCCGGGGTCGAGGCGGGAGGCGAGGGCGGCTCCGCGGCCACCGAGGGCGCGGCCGCCGCGGGAGGCGCGGGCGGCTCCGCGGCTACGGAAAGCGCGGGCGCCGCGGGAGGCGCGGGCGGCTCCGCGGCCACCGAGGGCGCGGCCGCCGCGGGAGGCGCGGGAGGCTCCGCGGCTACGGAAAGCGCGGGCGCCGCGGCAGCCAGGCCCAGCGCCCACGCGACGACACGACGACGCGCCACGGCCGCGCGCGGGCGCGCGATGCGGAGGTGGGCCTGCTTCATGCGCGCAGCGTCACCCCTCGACAGGGCCGGGTCAAGGCGCGGGCGTCCGAGAGCACGAGACCTCCGCTCCGCAGGAAACCGGCGCGCCGGCGGTCCACGCGGCGGCTCGCCGCTCACCCCTCGCGCGGCCGGCCGCGGCGCCGCTTCCCCTCCCCGGCCGGGCGCGCGTCGGCGGCCACGCGGAGCAGCTCCCGGAAGTGCCGCTCCACCGGGCCGAGATCGATGCCGTCCATGAACGACGTGAACGCGAAGTACGGCAGCAGCGTCTGCCAGGCGCGCAGCCAGCCCGGGAGGTAGCGCGGCCGCTCCAGCACGCCGGCGGCGCGCAGCTCCGCCAGCACCGCGATGTCGTCGAGCGCGATCCGGCCGCACACGAGCAGCTCCACCTCGTCGCGCAGCCCGCCGCGAAGGACCGCGGCCAGGAAGGCGTAGACCTCGAGCAGCCCGGCCAGGTAGCAGGCGTCCTTGGTGAACGGCGCGCCGCCCTCGACGAGCCCGCCGCGGCACACGCGCTGGGCGTCGAAGTAGGCGTCGCGGCGCTCGGCCCCGCGCTCGCGCAGGTGGCGGTAGAGATCGAGGAAGCTCGCGCCCTGCTCGGCCATGTCCACGAGCCGCACCCGCTCGGCGAGCCGGGTGAGGCGGCCGATGGAGAGCGAGCGGCTGTAGAGCTCGGCGAAGATGGCGAGCCCCTCCTGCGTGCGCGTGGTGCGGGGGCCGCCCGAGCGCAGGAACGCGCACCGCGGCTGCGCCGCGCCGTTGTGCGCGGTGAGCGCGTGCGTCTCGACCTCGTGGTGCCACAGCCCCTCGGCCTCCCAGGAAGCGAAGGTCGCCTCCGGCCGGATGCGGACCCGGCTCATGCCGGCGACCACCTTGGCCGTGACGCGCGGGTCGAGGGTGACCTCGATGTCGAGCCGCGGCGCCCGGGCCGCCACGCGGGCGGCGAGCACGTCCCGGAGCGCGCCGGCGTCGAGCGGCTCCTCCTCGGGATCGCTGGCCTCGTCCCAGCCGTGGACGCGCAGGCGCTCGGCGAGGTGCTCGGCGAGATCGATGTTCCTGAGCGGGCCGCCGAAGAACCGCGAGCGCGCGCCGCCGTAGAGCTCCTGCGACCGCGCGGAGAACGCGCGGGTGCCCGCGGCCTCGAGCAGCTCCGCGGCCTGGATCTGGGCGCGGACGTTGTCCCGCAGCCAGTCGAGCGCCGGCGCGTCCCCGTCGATGGACCCGAGGAGCTCGCGCAGCTCGGCGACGCGCCGCGCGAGGCCGTCGCGATCGACGCGGTGCTCGACCTCGGGGAGGCGGTCCTCGCCGGCGGCGAAGAAGCGCTCCTCCACCTCGCGCGGCCAGGCGATGTCGTCGAGCAGCTTGAGGGCCTTGCCCTCCGCCAGGCGGCCTCCGACCCGATCGAGCTGCTCCAGCACGGCGCGGTCGATGCTCATCGAACCCAGGATCGCCGAAGTCGCGAGTCGCGGGAACCGTCATTCCCTCGACGAGGTAGCGATTGCCATCGTCCGTCGCTTTTTTGAGCGCCGTCGTCGCGCTCGTCGGCGGGCTCCGGCGCTCTGGCGCCGTTGCACGCAGCGAGGGTGTTCCGGGGCTGGCTCGGGAGCGTCCTTTGGCCCACACCCGAGACACGAAGGCTCCGCGCCGAGCGCGGTTGGCCGTGGACCCGCCGGAGAGCCGATGATAGGGTCCGGCCGATGTCGGAGAGTGTAGCCCAACTCGAAGAACACCGCGCGGCGCTCACTGGACACTGCTACCGGATGCTGGGTTCGGTGGTCGACGCCGACGACGCCGTCCAGGAGACGATGGTGCGCGCCTGGCGGAGCCTCGATAAGTTCGACGGGCGCTCGTCGCTGCGCACCTGGCTGTACCGCATCGCGACGAACGTCTGCATCGACCTGCGGGCCGACCGCGCGCGCCGGGCGCGCCCCATCGAGGAAGGCCCGGTCGGCACGGTGGACGACGCGCTCGAGACGCGCCCGCGCACCCACTGGCTGGAGCCCGTCCCCGACGCGCACGCCCTGCCGGCGGACATCGACGCCTCGGAGCGGGCGATGCTCCGCCAGAGCATCCGCCTCGCGTTCGTCGCGGCGCTCCAGCACCTGCCGCCGAAGCAGCGCGCCGCGCTGCTGCTCACGGAGGTGCTCGGCTGGTCCGCCGCGGAGGTCGCCGACAGCCTCAACACCTCGGTCGCCGCGATCAACAGCGCGCTCCAGCGCGCGCGGGCGACGCTCGCGAGCCGCGATCTCGGCGACGCGCGCCCCTCGCTGCCGGAGCCGCAGTCCGCGCTGCTCGACCGCTACGTCAACGCCTTCGAGCGGTACGACGTCGACGCGCTCACGGCGCTGCTGCACCAGGACGCGACCCTGTCGATGCCGCCGTTCACCCTGTGGCTCCGCGGCCACGAGTCGATCCGCGCCTGGCTCGTGGGCCCGGGGGCGGGCTGCCGCGGGTCGCGGCTCATCCCGACGGCGGCCAGCGGCTCGCCCGCGTTCGCGCAGTATCGCCCGGCGCCGGAGGGCGGCCACCGGGCCTGGGCGCTCATCGTCCTCGACGTCGCGGGGGACCGCATCGTCAGCATGACGTCATTCCTCGACACCGAGACGCTCTTCCCGCGGTTCGGCCTGCCGCTCGAGCTGCCGGCCTAGCCGCGGGCGCCCTGCCGGCCTGACCGCGGGCGCCCGGTCAGCGACGGCGCGACGATTTTTTTTCTGAGCGACCGATGATTCCTGACGGGGGCGGGGGTCTACGGGGGTGAATCCAGCACGGAGGCACCCATGACCGCGAGCGTCGCCAGCATCAATCATCGTGACCAGAACCTCGTGACCCGGCCCCAGGCCGAGGCGCCGGCCCCCGCCACGGCGCCCAACGCGGCGCCGTCCAGGCGAGCCGTGTGGGCGGGCCGCGTCCTGAGCGGGCTGGCCGTCCTGTTCCTGACGTTCGACGCCGCGGTGAAGGTGCTGAAGCTGTTCCCCGCGGAGGCGTCGACCGCCGAGCTCGGGTTCCCGGCGCACCTCGTCCCCACCCTCGGCTACCTCCAGATCGCCTGCCTCGTGCTCTACCTGATCCCGCGGACCGCGGTGCTCGGGGCGATCCTGTGGACCGGCTACCTGGGCGGCGCGATCGCGATCCACGTGCGGGTCGAGAACCCGCTCTTCAGCCACACCCTCTTCCCCATCTACGTGGCCGCGTTCCTCTGGGCGGGGCTCTGGCTGCGCGACCGCCGCGTGCGCGCGCTGACCGCGAGCCCGTCGTCGCAGGGCCGATGAGCTTCACGTTTCACGACAGTCCATCACGGTAAAGGAGAAGCAACCATGACCACGAACACCCCTCGCAAGCTCTTCGTCAACCTGTCCGTCCGCGACCTGAAGCGATCGATGGAGTTCTTCAGCAAGCTCGGGTTCGAGTTCAACCCGCAGTTCACGGACGAGAAGGCCGCCTGCATGGTCGTCAGCGAGGAGGCCTATGTCATGCTCCTCGCGGAGTCGTTCTTCAAGACGTTCACGAAGAAGGAGATCTGCAGCACGAGCACGCACACCGAAGGGCTCTTCGCGCTCTCGTGCAGCAGCCGGGCCGAGGTCGACGACATGGTGAAGAAGGCGATCGCGGCGGGCGGGTCGCACGCGCTGGATCCGCAGGATCACGGCTTCATGTACGGCTGGAGCTTCTACGACGTGGACGGCCACCACTGGGAGGTCATGTGGATGGATCCCAAGGCGATCCAGCCGTAGCCGGCGGGGCGCGGGCGCGCCGCCTGGAAGAGCCCCCATGAAAGCGGGGAGGTGGGGAGGTCGTCGTCCGTCCTCCCCGCCTCCCCGCCTCTCGCGATCGAGGACGTCACCGATGATCAAGGTCTACAACTTCGCGCGCGGGGCCCGCGGCCTGCGGGTGATGTGGCAGTGCGAGGAGATGGGTTTGCCCTACGAGGTCGAGATGGTCTCGTATCCGCCGAGCGAGGCCTATCGCGCGCTGCATCCGCTCGGCAACGTGCCGCTCCTCGAGGACGAGGGCGGCGTGGCGATCCACGAGTCCGTCGCGATGATGCTTTACCTGGCGCAGAAATACGGGCCCACGCCCCTCTTGCCCGACAAGGACGATCCGGCGCTCGCGCGCGTGCTGCAGATGACCGTGTTCGGCGAAGCCGCGATCGGGGCGGGCGTCAACGCCCTGCTGACGGCGCATTTCGGCGCGCCGGAGGCGGACAAGCGCAACTGGTCGGTCGTCACGCACGAGGCGAACGTCGAGCGGGCCCTGCGCTTCACGGCCGGCCTGCTCGGCGACAGGCCATTTCTCGCCGGGGAGCGCCTCACGCTCGCCGACATCTCGGTGAGCACCGCGATCGGGATCTATCGCGGCGCGCTCGGCAAGGCGCTGCCCGAGGCGCTCGCTGCCTACCAGGAGCGGCTGGCCGCCCGGCCGGCGCTCGAGCGCGCGCGCGCGAGGTGCCGCGGCCCGGAGAGCCCGGCGCACGCCTGAGCGCGACGCAGGCTCGGCGCGCCTGTCCTAGCCTCGACTTGGGCGCGTCTCTCTGCGAGCAGCTCGTCGAGGCGCTCCGCCCTTCCCTTCGTTGGCGCAGGTGCCCTCAGGTGCCGCCATCACCGCCGACGTCAGGCCATCCCAACTCAATTCCGAACAGCCGGAACATTTTTCATGCCGCCGAATTGCGTCACGGCGTGGATCTGCCTGTTCCAAGAACGTCAATGATTTCGTGTCAGTGCAGAACCTGCCCCCTTCGCCCTTGGCTCCTCCGCCAGCGAGCCGCCAGAATTCATGACCGAGCCGGCGTGTTCGAACATGCGACATGACTTGACGGCGGCCTGCGAGCACTGTACACGAAACGGTCAACGTATAGAGCGAACCGAACGTCTCGAGGGGCTCATCATTCACAGGCATTGGGTACCAATCACGGGGACCAAGGGGTGCTGCAGTCCGTGACGCGGCGTTCGAGCTACACACTCGGCACCTGCTCACGCTGGTTGGAGCGGGCCACAATCTGACGCGGAGGACGCCGAGACATCGGCCCCGGCGAGGTAGACAAGCACCGAACTCGCCAGCTCGGGACTGCGGCCACCGAAGCAGATCACGAGCATCGTGCGCCCAATCCGCTCTGAGGCTACCATCCACGCACGCGCGCTCGACCAGGCGCAATGCATGAGTTGGGATTCGAGGCCCATAAAACACGCCACGTCGCGCGTCTCGTGACAGCGGAGCCGACGATCACCGCAGAGCCGTCACGGATGTGCCAGCTTTGCACATGAACATCATCGGCGCGCGCACCGCCGCGCGCGCCGATCGGCGTTGAACCACGACAGAGAAAGGACACCTATGCGTATCCGGATGGGGTTCCTCATCGCGCTGAGCTGCGCCAGCGCATGCGGGACGGGAAATGAAGGCTCCGTCGAGCCCGGCACGATCGAGGAGGTCGGGGCTGCCGAGCAAGCGGTATGGACTGGGTGGGAGACGATCGGGGGCAGCCCGGTAGGCGGTCCTGCCATCGTGACCTGGGGCACGCAGTCGATGAGCGCCTTCTGGCGTGATGGGAGCAACAATCTCAAGCACAAGTGGTTCCCCTACAACAACACGTGGTCGTGGGAACAGCAGCTCGCCACGGGCGTCGTCGCTTCGGATCCAGCGGCGGCGTCGTGGAGCAGCACGCACATGGCCGTGTTCTGGCGTGGCACGGATGGGCGCTTGCAGCAGATCTCGTGGAACTCGGGGACCTGGTCGTCGCCGTCGACGCACTCGGACCTCATCGCGTCGGCGCCCGCCGCGCTCTCGCGCGGGAACGGTCAGCTGGACGTCTTCTGGCGAGCGAGCGACGGGACGATCCGGCAGAAGTCGTACAGCGGGGGAACGTGGTCCACAGCCCAGAACCTGGGCGGCAGCGCGACCACCGATCCCGCCGCCGTGCACTGGGGACAGGGCCGCATGAGCGTGTTCTGGAGAGGCTCCGACGGCCACGTGAAGCACAAGTGGTATCCTTACAACGGTGGCTGGTCCTGGGAGCAAGACCTCGGCGGCAACATCGCCGCCGGCTCTTCGCCCGGGGCGACTTCGTGGGGTAACGGAGCGATCAGCGTCTTCTGGCGAGGTACCGATGATCACCTGAAGCATCGGTGGTACCCGTACAACAACGACTGGTCTTGGGAGCAGGACCTCGGCGGAAATCTGCAGAGCTCACCCGACGCTACGTCGTGGGGAGACACACGCATCGACGTCGTGGCGACGGTGAATGGTCAAGTCCAGCACAAGATCAACAGCGCCTCCATGTTCGTGCCGCTCGTCGCGCAGACGCAGACCAACTGGTGTTGGGCCGCGAGCGGAGAGATGATCACGACCTACTACGGCAACGCTGTCGCTCAATGCACGATGGCGAACTGGGCGACATCTCGAAACGACTGCTGCAACGCTTCACCGCCCGCGGCGTGCAACGTGACGGGGTGGACGCCTTGGGCGACGCTCGGTTACACGACGCAGCAGAAGACGACCCTGACGCTCGCCGACATCCAGACGGAGGTCGCGGCGAACCGCCCGTGGACGCACACCATCGCCTGGGTCGGAGGTGGCGGGCACATGATGGTGGGTGTCGACACCTTCCGCTTCAACAACGACGATTGGGTCGTCCTGAACAATCCGGGCGGGACCGAAGACGTCGTCACGTACGCGGCCTACACGTCGGTCGCTGGTTCCTACAATCCCTGGACCGATCACTACGACATTCAGTGAGGAACGAAACGATGAGAACGTTCTGCCGCATGACTCTGCTCGCGTCGCTGCTCACCGTGACCGCCTCGGCGCAGTCGGCGGACCCATCGACCACCGCCGCCGAGGCCTCGGTCGCCGAAGCTCGCTCCGCGCGGAACGCGCGCATCGCGCGGGCGCTCGGCCTGAGTTCCCCGAACGACCTCGGCTCGATCACGCTCGACGCGCCGCTGCGCGTCTACCACGTAGACCTGACGTCGCTGCAGAGGTATTCCACAGGCGTTGATGCCTCCAGCCTGCTGCGTGACGTGGGGCAGCGCCTGCTCGCCGTCCGCCTAGCCGGTGCGCCGACGTCCACCATTGGAGTGCTCAAGACGAGCGCTGGCTGGAGCACGTTCCGAATGGGAGACCGCGCGCGCGCCGCGGGGATCGACCGGGCGGCGAGCGCCCTCGCCGGGAACGCCAGCGAACGATCGGGCGGCACGTTCTTCGTGCAGGTTCCGGCGCTCGGCGTCGAGTTCTTGGCCAGCGTTCAAGGCGGCGAGCTGAGATTATCTCCGGTGAAGGATGCTCCCGCGTACGGCGTCGCGCTGGGGAGCGTCGGACGCGCTGAAGAGGTCCTTGCCTCGCTCGTCCCCGCGGCGCAGGCGATCTCCTCCTCCTCCCCATAGCAGGTTGCGGCGCAACGAGCGTTCGAGCAGCCCGTCACCGGAAACGGCGTCCTACCGACCCGGGTCCCACCGTGGAGGGCCGTCTCCGCTCCCCAGCGCGCTCGCGGCGCCGGACGAGAACGACCCCGGCCGCCCCTGCGCTCTCGTGCTGCCCGACGGCATCACTCGCCCTTGCTCTCTTTTTCCTTCAGCTCCTCCAGCAGGTCGTCGAGGCGCTCGTAGCTGCCCTCCCAGAAGCGCTTGTAGTTGTCGAGCCAGCCGCTGGCGTCCGCGAGCGGCTTGGCCTCGATCCGGCAAGGCCGCCGCTGCGCGTCGCGGCCGCGCGAGATCAGGCCAGCGCGCTCCAGCACCTTGAGGTGCTTGGAGATCGCGGGCTGGCTCATCGCGAACGGCTTCGCCAGCTCGGTCACCGACGCCTCGCCGGACGCGAGGCGCGCGAGGATCGCTCGCCGTGTCGGATCGGCGAGCGCAGCGAACGTTGCGTCGAGGCGCTCGGACGGGGTCATTGCATAACTCCTTGGTATAAAAACCATTTAGTTATACAATGTGGTGTCTGTGGGGTCAAGCCTCCCGGCGACGACGGCTCGGCCGGGAGGCTCCTGTCGCGTCCCACGTCACGTACGCCGCGCGGCTACGTGCGCGGCGCGGTGAGCACGTCCTGCAGCGTGGCGCCGCCCACGGGCTTGATCAGGTGCAGGTCGAAGCCGGCCCGCCTGGACCTGGCCTGATCGTCGGTCCCGCCGTACCCCGAGAGCGCCACCAGGTAGAGCGCTTCGCCGCCCGGCGCGGCCCGCGCCCGCCGGGCGACCTCGTAGCCGTCGATGCCGGGCAGGCCGATGTCCACGAAGGCCACCTCGGGGCGCAGCTCCAGCAGCTTCGTCACGCCCTCCAGCCCATCCGCCGCCACCGCCACCTCGTGCCCCAGCGCCTCGATGTACGCCCGCATCACCCGGCGCACGTCCTCCGCGTCCTCCACGACGAGCACCCGGCGCCGGTCGGCCGCCGCCTCCGGCGCCTCGGCGCGCTGCGCCGGATGCGGCGGCGGCCCCTCGCGCGGCGCCGGTTGCGGCTCGTCGCGCGGCGCGAGCGGCCCGGCGCTCGGCGCAGGCTGCGGCGCCGCGCCCGGGCCGAGCGGCAGGCGCACGGTGAACTCGCTGCCCTGGTCCGGCCCGGCGCTCGCCGCGATCACGCTGCCGCCGTGCAGCTCCAGGAGCCGACGCACCAGCGTGAGCCCGAGCCCCAGCCCGCCCGTGCGCCGGTCGATCGTCTGGTCGACCTGCGTGAACAGATCGAACACCTTCTCGAGCATCGCCGGCGGGATGCCGCGGCCCGTGTCGCGCACCCGCAGCACCGCGGCCTCGGGCGCGCCGCCCGCCGCCTCGCGCGTGAGGCGCACCGAGATCGAGCCCCCCGGCGGGGTGTACTTCGCGGCGTTGGTCAGGAGGTTCGTCACCACCTGCTCCAGCCGCGTCGCGTCGGCCCGCATGCCGAAGCCCCCGGGCCCCACCGACACCGAGAGCGCATGGCGCCGGGCCTCGAGGGCCGGCCTCGCCGCGGCAGCGGCGTCCTGCACCACGGCCGCGAGATCGACGTCCCCGAGGCGCAGCTCCACCGTGCCCCGCGTGATGCGCGACACGTCGAGCAGATCGTCCACCAGCCGCACGAGGTGGCCCATCTGCCGCCGCGCGATCTCCCGGAAGCGCGCCGACGTGGGCCCGTCGCCGTCCACGTCGTCGAGCAGCGTCAGCGACAGGCTGATCGAGGCCATCGGGTTCCGGAGCTCGTGCGCGAGCATCGCGAGGAACTCGTCCTTGCGCTGATCGGCGAGCTTGAGCGCCTCGACGAGCGCCTCCACGCGCCTCCGGGCGCTCACCTGGTCGGTCACGTCGAACGCGAACACGAGGACGCCCTCGATCGCCCCGTCGCGATCGCGCATCGGCTGGTAGACGAAGTTGAAGAAGACCTCCTCCGTCGTGCCGTCGCCCCGGCGGTCGAGCCGCACCGGGAGCTCCTTGCCGACGATGGGCTCGCCGGTGCGGACCACGGCGTCGAGGAGCTCCCAGATGCCCTGTCCATCGAGCTCGGGCAGGGCGGCCCGGATGGGCTCGCCCACGAGCGCTCGACCGCCGACGAGCCGCTGGTAGAGCGGGTTGACCACCTCGAAGACGTGCTCCGGCCCGCGGAGGATGGCGATGGGCCCGGGAGCTTGCATGAAGAGGTCGTTCAGGTACTGGCGCTGCCCCTCGGCCTCGCGCCGGCGGCGCGCGAGCTCCACGTGGACGCGGACCCGCGCGAGGAGCTCCTTCGCGGAGAACGGCTTCACGAGGAAGTCGTCGGCGCCGGCCTCGAGGCTGTCGACGCGCGCCTCCTCGCCCGCGCGCGCGGAGAGCATCACCACGGCCACGCCGCGGGTGCGCTCGTCGGCGCGCAGCGCCCTGAGCAGGCCGAAGCCGTCGAGCCGCGGCATCATCACGTCGGTGAGCACGAGATCCGGCGGGTGGGCGCGGGCGCGCTCCAGGGCAGCTTGACCGTCGGTCGCGGCCTCCACCGTCCACCCCTCCGCCGCGAGCAGCCGCAGCGCGTACTCGCGCATGTCCGCGTTGTCGTCGGCGACGAGGACGCGCCCCGGCAGCTTCCTACCCGGCCCCTCGCCCGCCGGCCGGGACGCCGGCGCCTGCTCGCCGCGGAGCCACTGCGCGGCCTCGTCGAGGAAGGGCGCGGCGTCCCGCCCCCCCGCGGCCGGCGGCGAGGCCCGCGCGACGCGGTCCTCGGGCAGGTGCGCCTTGCCGAGCGGGACGGACACCGTGAAGCGGCTGCCCTCGCCCAGGCGGCTCTCCACGGCCACGGCGCCGCCGTGGAGCTTCGCCAGCTCCTGCACCAAGGCGAGGCCGATGCCGCTGCCCTCGTAGCTGCGGCCGCTGGCCCCCTCGACGCGGTGGAACCGGTCGAACACGTGCGGCAGCTCGGCCTCCGGGATGCCGGTGCCGGTGTCCGCGACCGACAGGACGGCCCGCCCGCCCGCCGCCTCGAGCGAGACCCGGACGCCCCCCGCGAAGGTGAACTTGAAGGCGTTCGAGACGAGGTTGAGGACGATCTTCTCCCAGAGCTCCCGGTCGACGTAGGCCGGCTCGGCGAGCGGCGGGCAGTCCACCGTGAGGGAGAGGCCGGCCCGCTCCAGGAGCGAGCGGAACGAGCTCGCCAGGTCCGCGGTGAAGGCGCCGAGCTCGGTCGGCTGGTAGCTCGCCTGGATGCGGCCCGCCTCGATGCGCGAGAAGTCGAGCAGCGTGTTGACGAGCCGGAGGAGCCGGAGGCTGTTGCGGTGGACGATCGCGAGGCGCTCGCGCTGCCGCGGAGGCAAAGGCTGCTCGGCGTCCGAGAGGCCGTCCTCCACGGGCCCGAGGATCAGCGTCAGCGGCGTCCGGAACTCGTGGCTGACGTTGCTGAAGAACGCCGTCTTCGCGCGGTCCAGCTCGGCGAGCGCCTGCAGCCGGCGCTGCTCCTCCTCGCTGGCCCGGGCGTTCTGGATCGCCGTCGCGCAGTGGCCGGCCACGAGCCGCAGGAAGGCGCGGTAGTCGTCGTCCAGCACGAGCCGGGGGCTGACGCCGGCGACGAGGAACCCGGCCGGCCGCCCGCCGGCGCCGGCGCGGGGGAGCGGCAGCACCACCGCCCGGCGCGCGGCGTCCGGCCACGGCCCGCCCGGGAGGGGGCCGACGCCCGCGGGCAGCTCGGCGAGATCCACCTCCGCGTCCTCGCGCAGCGCGCGATGCAGCGGCCACACCGCGCCGCCGGCGGCGTCGAGGCTCACCGTCGCCGGCGCGGCGGCGTGGCCCGGGTCGAGCCCGGCGGTCGCCGCGAGCCGGGCCTGCGCGCCGCCCTCGTCGGCGAGGTAGAGCAGCGCGAACGGCAGGTCGCGCCCGGCCTCCGCCACGGTGTCCATCATGACCCGACAGGCGTCCTCGACGTTCTTGGCGTCGGCCACCCTCGCGCCGAGCGCCGCGAGGAGCTTCAGCCGGCGCTGCCCGAGGATGAGCCCGGTGCTCTCGGAGCACGCCACGAAGACGCCCGCGACAGCGCCTCGCTCATCCCGGATCGGGCTGTAGCCGTAGTTGAAATAGCACTCTTCCAGGAAGCCGTTCCGATCGAGGATGAGCAGGCCGTCCCGGAGGTACGTGGCCCCTCCGGCGAAGACCTTCTCGATCATCGGCTCGATGACGTCCCAGATCTCCTTCCAGCACGCGCGCCCCGCCTGGCCCATGGCGGCCGGGTGCTTCTTGGAGCCGAGGATGGGGCGGTAGCCGTCGTTGTAGAACTGGATCAGCTCTCGGCCCCACCAGAGGAACATGGGGTGCTCGGACGAGAGCAGGATGGAGAGCGCGGTGCGCAGCGACTGGGGCCACGCCTCGACGGGGCCGAGCGCCGTCCGCGACCAGTCGATGGAGCGGATCAGCGCCCCCATCTCCCCGCCGCCCGAGAGCGCGGCGCCGGCCGGGTCCAGCCCGTCTCCGGCGCTCGCCGCCTCGGCCCGGCTCATGCCGGCCTCCGCTCCCCGCTCCGATCGAGGTGGCTCGCGCGCAGTCCCGTCATGGCGACCGTTCGCTTGTACCACACCCCCCAGGGCCCGGCCTCCGGCGCCGCCGCGTCGCGGGGTCCCCGCGCGCTTTACCTGATGAGTTCGTCAGAGGCGCTGTGGACCGCTCGACACGAGCCCTGCATGTCCATCGCCGCCGGCGCACGAGTGAATTGAAGATTCGTGCATGGACGCCACGGCCTCTGGGGGCCACGGTCAGCGCTGGAGGTCACGCATGGACGTCAAGGAACCCCAGCAGATGAACGCGATCTTCGCCGATGCCTTCAACTCCGGCGATCTCGACCGGATCATGGCGCTCTACGAGCCCGGGGCCGTGCTGGCGCCGGCGCCGGGCCAGCGCGCCGCCGGCGCGCCCGCCATCCGGGAGGCGATCGGCGCCCTCCTCGCGCTGCGAGGCCGCATGGCGTCGAAGAACAACTACTGCATGCAGGCCGGGGACATCGCCCTGCTGCAGGGCGAATGGCGCCTGTCGTTCGTCGGCCCCGACGGAGAGGAGGTCACCGAGACGGCGCGCTCGGCGGAGGTGGTGCGAAGGCAGCCTGACGGGACCTGGCGTTACCTCATCGATCACCCGGCCGGCGACGACACGCCCCGATAGCAGCGCCGCCCGGCGCGCCGCGCGCCACGTCCGCCGAGGGCGTCACTCCTTGAAGCTGGCGGAGGAGAGGCCGTGCTTGCGGAGGAGGTCGTAGAAGTCCGTCCGGTTCCTGCCGGAGAGCTTCGCGGCGGCGCTGACGTTGCCGTTGGCGCGGCGGAGCACCTCGACCAGGTAGGCGCGCTCGAACGTGTCGCGCGCCTCCTTGAGCGACGGGAGCGCCGAGCCGGGGTCGCCGAAGGCCACCGACAGGATCTCGCCCGCGGCGTCCGGGATGGCCGGGGTCTCGGCGTCCTCGGGCTCCGCGCCGCTCGACCAGCCGTCGAGCTTGCGGGCGGGGGGGACGAGGAGGGTGCTGAGGTCCTGCGGCCGCAGGCGCTCGCCGCGACAGAGCAGGACGGCGCCTTCCATGACGTTGGCGAGCTCGCGGACGTTGCCGGGCCAGGGGTGCGCGAGGAGCACGCGCAGGGCCTCGGGGGAGAGCTTGGGCTCGGAGAGGCCGTGGCGGGCCGCGGCGCGGGAGAGGAACACCTCGCAGAGCAGGGGGATGTCCTCCACCCGCTCGCGGAGCGGGGGCATGACGATGGGGACGACGTGCAGGCGATAGAAGAGATCCTCGCGGAAGCGGCCGTCGCGGACCTCGGTGAGGAGATCGCGGTTGGTCGCGGCGACGACGCGGACGTCGACCTCCTCCTCGTTGAGCGAGCCGACGCGGGTGATGCGGCGCTCCTGCAGCACCCGGAGGAGCTTCACCTGGACCGCGGGAGGGGCGTCGCCGATCTCGTCGAGCAGGAGGGTGCCCCCGTTGGCGGAGGCGAAGAGGCCCTCCTTGTCGCGCGTGGCGCCGGTGAACGCGCCGCGCACGTAGCCGAACAGCTCGCTCTCCAGGAGCTCGGCCGGCAGGGCGCTGCAGTTGACCGCGACGAACGGCTTGCCGCGGCGCTGCGAGAGGGCGTGGAGCGAGCGCGCCGCGAGCTCCTTGCCGGTGCCGGACTCGCCGAGCAGGAGGACGGTGGCGTCGGTGGGGGCGACGCGGGAGATGATCTCGCGGACGGCGGCGATGCGGTCGCTCGTCCCGAGCAGGCGCAGCTCGTCGCTCTGGGCGCCGATGATGCGGCGCAGGCCGGCGACCTCGCGGCGGAGCGAGCTGCTCTCGACCGCGTGCGCGAGCTTCTGGAGCAGATCGAGGTCGTGGAACGGCTTCGTGAGGAAGCCGTACGCGCCGCGCCTCATCGCCTCGACGGCGATCTCGATGGTGCCGTGGGCCGTGAGGATGACCACGGGCACGTCGGGGGAGCGCTTCTGCACCTCGCTGAGCACGTCGAGCCCGTCGCAGTCGTCGAGGCGGAGGTCGACGATCATCGCGTCGACGGGCTCGCGGGAGAGGGCGGCGATGCCCCCGGCGCCGGTCAGCTCCGTGGTGACCCGGTAGCCGTGGTGCTCGAGGCGGAAGGCGAGCAACTCGCAGAGGTGCGGCTCGTCGTCGACGATGACCACGTGGGGCTTTCGGGCAGGGCTCATGGAACCGCGGGGACGGGGTGTAGCGCAGCGGGGGCTTGCTCGGAAGAGCGCTCGGTCGAGAGCGGCAGCCAGAGGCGGAAGGTGGCCCCCGCGGCGCGGGCGTCCTGGCCCGCGCCGGCGGCGCTCGCGGCGTGGTCGTCGAGCTCCAGATCGCCGCCGTGGGCGCGGGCGATCTTGCGGGAGAGGGCCAGGCCGAGGCCGATGCCGACGCGCTTCGGGGAGTTCGCGACCGGCTGCGTCTTGAACTCCTCGAAGAGCGACTGCCGGATCTCCCCGGGGACGCCCGGGCCCTGATCGGTGACGCTGATCATCACCCGTCGGCCGGGCCGGCCGCCCTTCGTGTCCTCGACCAGCTCGCGCCGCACGAGCACCTGCTGGCCGGGCTTGGAGACGGAGGTCGCGTTGCGCACCAGGTTCGCGACGGCGCGCTCGACCAGGGCCACATCCAGGCTGCACGGGGGGACGTCGCCCGGCGTCTCGACCTCGATGGTGACGCCGCGCTCGCGCGCCTCCGCCTCCTCGTCGCGCACGGCGCTGCGGATCAGATCGTCGATGGAGGAGCCGTCCTGGAGGCGGATGGGGGAGCCGGCGCTGAGGCGGGAGAGGTCGAGCAGGGTGGTCACCATGCGGATCTCGCGCTCGCAGGCGACGCGGGCGATGTGGAGGATGCGGGTCTGGCGCTCGCTCAGCGCGCCCCCGCCGACGCCGTCCTCGAGCAGGGAGATGGCCTCGCGGATCTTCGTGAGCGGTGTGCGCAGCTCGTGGGAGACGGAGGCGAGGAAGCCCTGCTTGAGCGTCTCGATCTCGGCGAGGCGCCTGCGCATGGTCTCGATCTCCAGGGCGAGGTCGCGCACCTCGGCGGGGCCGCGCACCTCGGCGGCCGCGTCGAACTGGCCCTTGCCGAGGCGCTGCGCCTGCGTGGCGATGGCCGCCAGCGGCTCGGTGACGGTGCGCGCGATCCGGTGCGCGAGGAGCGCGGCGACCACGCAGGCGGCGATGGAGATGGCGAGGCCGTTCGAGAGCGCCGAGGCGCTGGCGCCGCGGGCGTCCTCCTCCTTGGAGCGGACGCGGTCCTGGAGCTCGCCGATGCGCATGACCCACGCGTCCGTGAGCTGCTCGTCGAGGCGCACGCGCTCGTGCTGGACGTCGGGGTCGGTGAGGTGGCCGCACGTGCCGCCGTCGAGCGCGCCCTGCGCGAGCTGGAGGTGGCCGTCGATCGACGGGAGCATCGGGTCGGACGTGAGCAAGGCGGGGTCGCCGGTCTCCGCCTTCAGCGCGGCGATCCGCGTGCGGAGGATCGGGGCGACCTCGTCCCACGAAGCGCCGCGCGAGCACGCCTCCTGACCGCGCCGCATCGCGAGCCCCATCGCCCAGGCGGCGTGGTGGAGCGCCGCCTCGCGCCGGAGCTCCTCGGTCTCGTCGCTCAAGAGGTTCTGCAGCGACGAGGTGATCTGGGCGAGCGACCCGAGGACCACGCCGAGGGCGACCAGCATCACGAGCACCGGGGCGGTGTGAGACAGCACGAGTCGGGTCAAGAGGCGCATGCGAGACCCCGACTATGATCTCGCGCGTCATCGAACGCACGAGCCGCCGACATTCCACACTTTTTCGAGGACACGGGACGTCAGGAGCGCCCCTGTGGGAGACCGCCGACAGCGTCGGCCGGGCCCCCCAAGCGAGTGTCGGCGGATCCAGACGCCGGGCGGCGGCGGCGCGCGGGGACGCGGGATTCCGGCGAGGCGCGGGCCTGGCACATCGCGTGAATTGCGGCGCGCCCCATGACCCCCTCGCCTACTCTGACAACGACGGCCCAACCGAACTTCTGGCGTTCGATGTGGGCAGACACGGTGACCTCCTGGAAGGAGATGGTCGCTCCCAGGAGCCTCGCGGACAACCTGCTGAGCGGGCTGACCGTGGCCTTCGTGGCGCTGCCGCTGAACCTCGCGCTCGCGCTGGCGTGCGGATTACCCGCGAGCGCCGGGCTCATCACGGGCGCGGTGACCGGCGTGATCGCGGCGCTCTTCGGCGGATCACGGCTGCAGGTCACGGGGCCCGAGGTGGCGCTGGTGCCGCTGACCTTCGAGATCTTGCAGCGGCACGGGCCGCACGGGCTGTTATGCGCGACGTTCCTGTGCGGCGTCCTCCAGGTGCTCATGGGGGTCGCGCGGGTGGGGCGGCTCATCCACATGATCCCCGTCTCGGTGATCGGCGGCTTCATGGCCGCGGTCGGTCTCCTGGTCTTCAACTCGCAGCTCCCGCGGCTCCTGGGCCTGCCGGCGGAGATGCGGCTCGTGTCCTCGCTGCCGGGGACGGGCTGGCTCGCGCACATCGATCCGTTCGCCGTCGGCATCGGCGCGCTGGTCGTCGCGGCGACGGTGCTCTTGCCGAAGCTGCACCGGCGGCTCCCTGGCGGGCTCATCGGCCTCGGGGCGGCGATCCTCGCCGTGAGCGCGCTCGGCGTCGGCACGGCGTCGGTCGGGCCCATCTCGGCGTCGTTCCCCGCGCCCTCGCTGCCGGCGTTCGACCGCCTCGAGCTCATCGCGATCTTGCCCGAGGCGATCGCGCTGGCGCTGCTCGCGTCGATCGACTCGCTGCTGTCGGCGGTGGCGATCGACGCGCAGAGCAACGCGAAGCGCCACTCGAGCGAGCAGGAGCTGATGGCGCAGGGGGTGGCCAACATGGTGAGCTCGATGATCGGCGGGATGCCGGTCGCGGGCGCGATCGTGCGGTCGTCGGCGGCGCTCCAGTGCGGGGCGACGACGCGGCTCGCGGCGCTCACGCAGTCGGTGACGCTGCTCGGGCTCCTGTACCTGGCGCGGCCGTTCGTGGAGCGGCTGCCGCTCGCGGGGCTCGCCGGCATCCTGCTCGTGGTCGGCTACCGGCTGATCAACTGGCAGCAGGTGCGGCTCATGTGGCGGGTCTCGCGGTTCGAGGCGTTCGTGTTCGTGGCGACGGCCGCGTCGATCGTCGCGACCGACTTCGTCGGCGGGGTGCTGATGGGCCTTGTGCTGTCGCTCGTGCATTTCGCCCACATGCAGCGGCGGGTGGACGTGTCGCTGGTGACGGCGACCGACGAGCCGGAGGAGATGCCGCGGCTGCTCGAGCTGCCGGCGCGCCGGTCGCTCGGGCCGACGCCGCCCGTCGCGGTGGTGCGGGTGGAGGGGCCGATCTTCTTCGCGTCGCACACGGAGATCCGGTCGCTGGCCGAGGGGGGGCCGCTGCCGCGGCACCTCGTGTTCGATCTCGCCGGGGTGCCGCTCATCGACTGCACGGGCATCGAGGCGTTCCGGGCGTTGCTCGGGAAGCTGCGCGAGCAGGGGACGCGGGCGCTCCTGTCGCGGGCGTCGGATCGGGTGGCGGATCGGCTGCAGGAGGCGGGGCTCCTCCAGGCGTTCATCGGCGGCCGGGTGTTCTCGACCGTGGCCGAGGCGCTGGAGTCGCTGGACGAGCCCGCGGCGAGGGCGAGCGTGTTCGAGGCGCGGAGGCAGCAGCCGCCGTCGCCGCTGCTCCGGCCGGAGGCGCCGGCGGGCGCGTCGTGAGCGCGGGGCGGCGGGGCGCGCGGGCGGCTCGGCGCCGCGCGCCCGGCCTGGACCGGTGGACCGAGCCACGGACGAAGGTCAGAGGCGCTCCGCGCGGCGGAGGCGTCGGAGCAAGGGAGCAGAGCATGTCGACGTGGAGCCCGAGCACGAGGATGGACGCGGGAGCGGAGGGCCGGCCCGGCGCGGGGGGTCTGGTCGCCGGGGCGGCCGCGTTGCCGCCGGCGGGGAGCGGGTCGACGTCGAGCGAGCCGGACGCGGGCGCGGCCCTGGAGGACGGCCGCGAGGGCGGCGAGGAGGTCCAGCCGGGGGCGGCGCGGGCGCTGGCGCAGGCCATGGCGGACGGGTCGCGCGCGCTGGGCGAGTCGATGGTGCTGTGCAGCGTGCTGCTGACGGTGGCGATCGGGTGTCTGGCGTGGTCGGTGCCGAGCCCGGGCGCGAGCGCCGGGCTCGCGATCCTGAGCCTGGTGCTCATCAGCGTGGAGCACAGGAACGCCCGGGCGAGGTTCCGGCGGGCGGTGGCGCGGGCCGGCGCGGCGCACGGCCTGACGGCGCCGGAGGCGGAGCGCGCGGCCCGGGCGCTCCTTACGGCGGGGGAGAGCGCGACCGCAGAGGAAGAGCGAGAGTCGCCGTCCCCGCGCGCCTCGAGATAGGCGGCGGCCTCCTCGACCAGGCGATGGGCGCCGGCCCGACCCCGGGCCAGCGCGCCCGCCCTCCGGGATGGCGAGCTCCATCCCTCTCGCGCTGCACGATTCCCCACGATCGAGACCGATTTCCGGCACGCCGCGCTCGGCGTTCCTCCGCCTTGACAAGCACGGTGCGGCGATGTACTTAACCCACAGGTTAATTAACCTTTCGGTTAGATACGGGTGCCGCCCAATCTGCGTGCGGCGCACCACGTTCAGGGATGGTCAGCGCAGGAGGAGAAGAGTCATGGTCGCAACCAGCGCAGCAAACAAGGACAGCTTCCAGGTCACGACGCCATCGGAGCAGGAGATCCACATGACGCGCCTGTTCAACGCGCCGAGGCACCTCGTGTTCGAGGCGATGACGAGGCCCGAGCACGTGAAGCGGTGGTGGGGCTGCCTGGGCGAGGGCTACGGGGTGTCCGTCTGCGAGATCGACCTTCGCCCGGGCGGCGCGTGGCGCTTCGTGAACCGCCACCCCCACGGCGAGGCCGCCTTCCACGGCGAATACAAGGAGATCTCGCCGCCGAGCCGGCTCGTGTACACCGAGATCTTCGAGATGTTTCCGGACACCATCTCGCTCGTGACATCGGTCTTCACCGAGGAGGGCGGCAAGACGCGCGTCACGACCACGACGCGCTATCCGTCCAAGGAAGTGCGCGACGCGGTCATCGCGTCCGGCATGGAGCACGGCGCGGCCCTCAGCTACGATCGGCTCGAGGATCTCGTCGCGCAGCTGCAGCGATAAGCCTGCTGGCGGGCTGGCGCGAGGGCTCGGCTGGCCATCGCGGCGGCTCGCGTGGCACGCGGGGTGGCGAGCGCCGGGGCGTCGGCGCGGTCGGAGCGTCCCTCGCCTCGGCACGACGTCGCGGCAGCCATGCCTGCAGGACGTCCCTCTCCGAGCTCAGGTGATGCTCCGGAGGAGGGCGAATACGGCGGGCGCTGCGTGACCTGCTCGAGGCAAGACGGCGGCGAGCCAGGGCGCACACCAGGATGGTGGAGCACCCTGGATGGCCTGCAGCACCGCGAGCAGGTCCAAACACCGCTCCATGGGCGCCGTGTCGAACCACACCCGAGCGCGCTTCCGGGTCGAGGCGACGGCCCTTCGCGCTTCGTCGAACGCCGTCTCCGGGGCGAGCGCCCATACGCGACGGGCGGCAGCGTAACCTGCGCTGTATCCATGTGCGGCAAATCCGACGAGGAGATCGAGGTGCTCCTCGCCGAGCCCCTCCAGCAGAGGCTCGATGCCGCGCACGGGCCCCTGTTCACGCTCCAGCCGAGCGACGAGGGCCGACAGGGTCGGCCGGTGAAGGCGCGGAGGCAGGCGGCCCAGGACCTGCTCGTCGCGCATGGTCCCCGCCGGCGCAGCCATGATGGACGCGGCGAACACCTCGACGGGGAGCTGCGCGAGAACCACGCCATGCAGCCTGGGCGCGACCCGAGCGAGCACGGCGAGCGCCACCGAAGGATCCTGCCGCGCCTCGTCGAGCGCGCACTCCCACACCGTCAGGGAGAGCTGGCGCCGTACCTCGGCCGGCTCGCTCTCGGCGACGTCCCCGAGGAGCTGATCGACATCGAACAAGACGCGGGATCTCTGCTCCTTCGAGAGCGTCCAGCCCCGGCTCGGCCCATCCAGAATCACCGCAGGGAAAAGGGCGTAGGAAATCTTTGCCGGGAGCTCGGAGTCCGTACAGGCCCGCAGCGCTCTCCTCGTCGTAGCGAGCCAGCGCCGGTCAGGACTGGACGGGGGAAACCACATCGGAGCGTCCGTCAGCTGCAGCGATCGCGACCATCCGGGGAGGATCCATCCGGCATCGACGTCGCGCTCGGGCGGCGTGATCGCGAAGCTGAATGTCCACGCCTCCGCGATCCACGCCTCCGTGTCGCTGGTGCGAGGCGCGATCCCCTGCCGCGTGAGGGGGGGTGAGTTCGGAAAGGTAAAGCCCTCCGGGAGCTGCCGAACGAGCTGGAGCTGCCGAAGCCCGAGGCTCTGAAGGTCGCCCATCATCTCGTTCGCGGGCCGCCACGGCCCCGCGAGCTTCCGCGAGACCGCCGAGAACAGCGCCTCGATCGCCGCGACGGTGCGCAGCTCCTCCGCGTCCGCGGCGAGGGCTCTCCGCACCGCCCGCAGGAGCGTCGCAGGGGGCGACGCGTCCAGGGCATCGTCCACCGCCGCGCGGCGCGTCGGCTCGATCGCCCAGAGCGCCCAGTCGAGGCCGGGCGCCTTCACGGCGCTCTCGATCAGGTCGCGCTCGACGCCTGCGCGAACCCAGGAGGAGAAGTCGAGCTGACCGGTCTCTGTCGTTCGGAGCACGCCAGCGTCGGCGAGCAGGTGAACCGCCTGGATCGCCGGCGGCCGGTCGATGTCGTCCTCGACGCGCACCTTCGATCTCGGCGCCTTCGCCGGGGAGCTCCGCGGCGCAGGCGACAGATCGGCCGGGAGCAACCGCGCCCACACGGTCAGCGGCAGTGGACCTAGGGGGTGATCAACCACCTCGAGCCGGGCTTTGAGAAGGGATTCGGCAGCGCTGAGCCCGAATCTCCGGAGCCACGCGTCCTCGCTCGCGCCGAGGAGCCTTCCGATGCTCTCCCGCGAAAGCTCGCGAAGCTCACCGGCCCTTGGAAGCTCCGCTCGATAGGCCCGAGCCGCGATCGCGAGCACATCGCAGGGCGTCGCGAAGAGGCGCTCCGCGGGGTCGACGAGCTTGAGCCAGTGCAGGACCTCTTCGACATCGAGGTCATCCGGCTTCGGCGCCCGAGCGTTGGCCCATTTGAGGAGCCGCTCCCGCCAGTCGCCGCTCGGCGCCCACGGGATGTCGCTCCAGGACAACCGGCTCGCGCCATGGACGACCTGCCGAGCGTACGGAGAGAGCACGCACACGTGGATCGGCGCCTTGCCGAGCTCCTGGAGCGCGCCTTCGTCCGTGGCCGGGTCCGCCTCGGCGATCTCGACGATCAGCGGGACGCCGGCTTTCGCGTGCCGGGTCGCATCGGCGAGCCGGCGGCACTGGACGGCCGCGACGCGGGTGCCGTGGCGCTGTCGCAGCACAGCCAGCGCGAGCGTCTTGCCCGAGCCGGCCGGCGCGACGACCCAGGCCCGGGCCTTGGAGCGGAAGAGGGACTCTGCCATCGCGCCGAGCCACGCCCCGTCGTCCCGAAGCCCACACGCGTCCTGCCCAGGGAGGATCGGCTCCAGCTCCTCGAAGGCGGAGATCGGGATGGCGCCCGTCACAGCGTCGTCCGCGGGCACGATCTCCTCGGGTCGGCAGGCCAGGATCTCCGCGAGCACCTCGAGGGCGAGCGGATGATTCCTCCACCATTTCACGTCGCCCTTCCGCAGCAGGCCGAGCTTCACACCGATGGCCTCCCCTTGAGGGAAGCTCGTGCGCCCAGGCTCGCGCGCCTTCCAAGCGGCGAGCACCTCGGCGCCCAGGGCACGGTCGGACCTCTTCGTGGCGGCGAGGGCCTTCGGAACGTTAAGCACGTTGACGAGGCTACGACAGTCGCTCCCTCTCCGCAACCGTACGCATCAATTGTGCATCGACATGGTGATGCGTTGCAGTTGCATCCCGTTGCACCACGCGCTCGGGGCCGCATCATCCAGGGCGGCGCAAGCGAGCGCCGAGAGGAGACGATCATGAAAGACATCATCAGCGTGGACCTCGTCCGGGCCGCCCTTCGTTCGGAAGAGCTCCAGTCCACCCCCGAGGACGAGCTGGCGGCCGACGTCAGAGATTATGAGCACTTCCTTCTCCTCGCGAAGGAACACCCGGAGATCCCGATCGCGCCCACCAAACGCATCGACCGCATCTGGCACCTTCACATGCTCCACCCGAAGGCCTATGTCGCCGACTGCATGAGGCTGTTCGGCGATATCCTCGATCACGACGGCGGGTTCGGCGGGACACGCGAGGAGGAGCCGGTGCTCCAGGCGATGTTCGTCACCACGGCCGCCCTCTGGGAGGCGAGGTTCGGCGAGCCTTACGTTGGTTCCGTCGTCGCGTGCAAGCGGAACTGCGTGAGCCGCTGCCAGCGGAGGTGCTCGTCGCGGGCGACCACGTCGCCGCGCGCCCCGACGTCCTGATCCTCCCCCGCCCCGCTAGCCCCCGCGAAGGGCCACCGACCTCTCGGGTGTGCTCCGGTCGCTGCGCCCCTCACCGCGGCATCCGGCGCTGCCCTCCTACGCGCCCCCGGCGCCCTGAAGCGCCACCACGACGTCGCCGAGCGGCGCCGCGAGGCGGAGCCACGCCTCGCCGCCCACGTACAGCGCGGCGAGCACGTCGTCCGCGCGGCCGCGGAACGTGCCCAGCGAGCGCGCCGGGGCGCCCTCGTCGACCGCGAGCACGTCCACCTCGCCCCCGTCGCGCCCGACCACGACGAGCACGCCCGTGTCGGTCGCGCCCAGCCATGCTGGGCGGCCGCCGAGCGCGACTTGCCGGGGGGCGCCGCGTGCCGGCACCTCGTGCAAGAGCCCGCGCGCCATGTCGCAACCCCAGAACGATCGCAGCCGCAGCGCGGCCGGCAGCGCGCCGCCGAACGCCTCGTACGCATCGCAGGCGTCGTGACCGGGGTCGAGCGGCAAGAGATCGGCGTCGTCCGGGATGAGCCGGGCGAGCGCGGCGTCGCGCGCCGCGACGAAACGCGGCAGCGCATGGCGCAGGCGCAGCGCTGGCAGCCCGAAGAGCGGGCGCCGGTCAGGCCGAGTCTCCCCGCCCTCTGCCACGAGCCGACGCCTGCCGCTCGGGTCGAGCAGGAGCACCCCGCCCGGCCGGATCGCGATGGGCGTGTCCGACCTGAAGACCGGGCAGACCTCGCGCGCGCGCTGGCCCTTCTGCAGGCGCACGAGCATCCAGCCCTGGATCGCGAAGACGCGCGCGCCATCCGTGCAAAGGCGGCGATAGGTCGATGACGTCGCGGCGACGAGCGTCGCCCCCGGAGGAGCGAGCTCGCCCGCGGCGGCCGAGGCCGCGGGCGCAGGGTCGCGCTCGGGCGCGGACGGCCGCAGGGCCGCGCCGCGCGCGACGAGCCAGGCGCGGAGCGCGGCGGGCGCCGCCACGTGCGCGGGTCGATCCCACGCGAGCTGGATCGACAGGTCGGCCCCCACGCGGACCGTGGCCGACGGCCGCCCATGCCGCTCGAGCTCGAGACTCACCGGCGCCAGCGCGGGCCCTCCGGAACCCGCGCCCTCGCTGCGCGGGGCCCCCTCCCCTCGGAGGCGAAGCAGCGGGCGGAGGGACTCGATCCCCGAGCGAGGGACGCGAGCGCGA
Organism: Sorangium sp. So ce185; assembly: GCF_051526825.1. Classification (NCBI taxonomy): domain Bacteria; kingdom Pseudomonadati; phylum Myxococcota; order Polyangiales; family Polyangiaceae; genus Sorangium; species Sorangium sp. So ce185. The sequence goes on from NZ_CP150316.1 coordinate 8,582,107, forward strand.
CGGCCATCGTCGTGAACGAGCCACGCCGCCGTCGCGCCCTCGAGCGCGCGATCCACGTCCGCCTGCTGCGGAGGTGGTGAAGGGGCGACGGGCCACACAGGCATGGAATCAAGGTCAGCGCGATGATCCGGGTGCGCGCGCGGCGCCCGCCCGGATCATCGCCGCCCGTCAGACCTGCTCTTCATCCGACGTCCGGCAAATCCATTCGACAGCGGCGTCGCGCGTCTCGAACACCCCGAAATGCGGGCCGCGGCGCTCTTCGGCCAGCATCTCACCGAAACGGCTGCTGAAGCCCGGCCCCCCCGGCGGACACACCACGGCGAGCCGGACCCAGTAATTCCTTAGCTTCTGCAGGATCTCCCCGGCCTCTCGCGAGCTCAGGTCGAAGAAGGCGGCCGGCAGGTTCGGCGCGTAGAGGAGGGCGCACCGCACGCCGTCCGAGAAACAGGCCTCGAGCAGGCGATCGACGTCGCGGTCGCTAGACATGAAAGCCTGGTCCGGCACGCCTTCCACGAACTTCACACCGCCCTCGTTGGTCAACGTCAGTTCCATCGCTGCCTCGCATGCGGCCTCGGCGCCGCGCCCCCAGCGCTCGACGCCCGCCGGGCCTGCGCAGCGTACCCCCGGCCGCTCATCGCTGTACAGACGCGGTACGCCGGGCCGGCCCGGGGGCGAGCGCCGCTCCGTCAGACCACCACCGTCCCGGCGATCTTCGTGATCGCGAGGACGGCGCGGAGCACCTCGCGCGCGCTCGGGGCGACGTAGCGCACGCGGCGCGCGTCCAGGCGGACGACCCCGGGCACGAGCTCCGCCGCGTCGGCGTACGCGGTCGTGAGCAGCGAGAACGTCACGCCGATCGGCGGCGGGAGCGTGTACGGCCCGACGCGCGCGAGCCCCCGCAGCGCCTCGCTCGCCGCGGCCCGGATGCGCCGGCACGCCTCGTCGGGGTGGATCGACCGCGCGCTGTAGCGGGTGATCGACGACTTTACGGCCACGGTCGTCACCCCCGGGAACCGCTCGCTCGCGTGCGCGGTCACCGCCTCGTCCCCCGTGACCAGCGCCACGGGCACCGCCGCCTCCCCCAGGACGAGCGCGTTGATGGCGGCCTCGTCGACCCACAGCCCGGGATCGTCCGCCGCGCCGCTCGCGGGGCGCAGCCGGATCTCGCCCACCACCGCGCCGTAATAGGTGTGGTCGAGCACGCTCGCGCGCAGCCCCGCGCCCCCGTGATAGCCGACGAAGAACGCGGCGGCCGGCTGCCCCGCGTCCATCCCCTGCACCATCGACAGCGGCTTCAGCGCGCCCGAGATCACCTCGACGCGGGGATCCAGCTCTTCGAAGAGGAGGTTGCGCATGTCCGCGTGGCTGTCGTTGACCACGACCCGCGTGGCCCCCGCCTCGAACGCGCCGAGCGCCGCGGCGTTCGCCTCGCGGCTCATCCACGCGCGGGCCCGCTCGTAGTCGCCGCCGCCCCGGCGCGTCTGGTCCACATGCACCACCCCCGCGCATCCCTCCAGGTCGATCGAGATCAGCACGAACATCCGCGTCCCCTCCTCGCGCCGCCGCGGCGGTCGCGCTGAGGGCCTAGCGCCGCCCGAGCGCACGGGCCACGCCGGGCCCATCGAGAGACCCGCGGCCGCGCTCGACCGCCCCGCGGGAGGCCGAGCGCGACCGGACCTGGCCGCGCAGCGACGTCATCTCCCGCAGAGCGGCGGTGACCTGACAGGACGGCGCGCCGGGCACCCCGAGCGGCTCCGCCCGCGGGCGCCTCCGCTCACACGGCGCGCCGCACCTCGTCGGAGAACCGCACCGCCTCGCGCAGGACGTGATCGGCGAGCGAGGGATCGATGATGCTCTTGATCTGCCCCGTCTCGATGCCGTGCTCCGCGGCCGTCTTGAAGTCGATGACCTCGTCGGCCATCGTCGCGAGCTGCCCGCTGCCGACGCGGTGCGCGTGCGTCTGGTACAGCTGCTCCGCGCGCGCCTTCGCGTCCGCGACGAGCGCGCGCTCCTGCGGGTCGAGCAGGTGCGCGACGAACTCGAGGTGATCCGCCATGATCGTCGTCCAGAACGCCGCCACCTCGTCGCTCTGGAGCGCGGCGCTGCCTTGCGCGAGCAGAGCGAGCCGGTCGGCGAAGCGCTCGGCCTCGCGCGCGATGTGGTCGAAGAAGAGCGGCCAGACGAGGCTCTTGAGGGTGCCGGCCTCCTGCGCGCGCTGCATGCGGCGCTTGTACTCGATGAACTGGAGCACGTCCGCCCGCGTCGAGAGGAGGAGCGAGGAGAGCCCGTCATCGCGATAGCCGCGGTCGCGGGCCGAGAGGAAATGCCCGGCGAAGGTCATCTGGAACTGCCGCGCCTCGCTCCGAGGCCCGCGGAGGCGGTCGCCGGGCATCAGCAGCGCGATGAACATCCCGTGTTCCATCAGCTGGTCCGTCCAGAAGAGGACCTCCGACACGGCGTGCGCGGCGTAGCCGGCGTTCGCGCCCGGCAGGTAGATCGGCTTCCTCGCGCGCTGATCGACGTAGACGCCGGGCGTGAAGGCGGCCCCTTCCGGGAGCGAGATCGGCCCGACCGACTCGCTGTCTGCGCCCTTGCCCGCCCCGAGCGCGAGGCCCGGTGTGGCGAGCAGCGATATGCCGGCGGTGGCCGCAGCCCTGCCCGCGAATTGCCTGCGTCCAAGTTTCCCTTGCAAAGCACGCTTCTCCATCGACGCTCCTCCAGGTTCGATCAGCGGTGAGAATCCGAGCGCGAGGGTGCATGTCCCGCGCCCGGTCCGAGGAGCGGGCCCGGCGAGCGAGGCGCCACGCGCGCGCCTCGCCGGGCGCGTCGACCCGCGGCGACGGGATTCGCCACGCAGAGGCGCCTCACCTCGAGACGCGCCGCCCGCGACCGCGAGGGGGCGCAGGGCCGCGGAATCCGCCCGCGATGGGAGGCCGGCGGGCGACAACCTGCGAAGCCCGAGCACACACCCCCTCATCCGCCGGGCACCTGCGACGGCCGAGCACACGGCACCACCCATCCCGCCGTCCGCGGGAGAGCCCGGACGCGCTTCGAGGACGTACCGTCGCTCGCCCCTCGCCGTCGCACGACGCGGGCGGAGCCGATAACGTCGTCCACACAAGCGCGAGGGCCGCATCGCGGGCCCGGCGAGCGCCGCCGACGAACGCCCACCGCCGGGCGCGACGCCTACACTCACCCACCTTGGACCCTGTGTCGGTCCCAAAATTTCTTCGCTATCGTCGCCCGGGATGTCGAGACCCCGCCCTCGGCTCCGACCTCCCCATGAACGCGCCCCGATCCCCGGGGCGCCCGCGATGAGAAGGAGTCGGCCATGAAATACATCATGATGATGCACACCCCGCACGGCGGTCCCTACCAGGTCGCCAGCTGGCCTCAGAAGGACTTCCAGGCGCACATCGCCTTCATGAAGCGCTTCCACCAGCAGCTCAGCGCGTCGGGGGAGCTCGTGGGGGCCGAGGGCCTGGCGGGGCCCGAGCAGGCCAAGCTCGTGCGCGCCGGCAAGGACGGCAAGCCCATCACCGACGGTGTGTTCCCGGAGACCAAGGAGTTCCTCGCCGGGTACTGGATCGTGGACGTCGACAGCCCCGAGCGCGCCTACGAGCTCGCCGCCCAGGCGTCCGCCGCGCCCGGCCCCGGCGGCGCGCCGCTCAACCTGGCGATCGAGGTGCGAGAGGTGATGAGCGCGCCGCCCCCCCAAGAGCTGCCTTGACCTCACGGCCGCGGGACACCGGGGCCGAGCGCCTGCTGCGCGACCTCGCGCCGCAGGTGCTCGGCGCCGTCCTCCGTCGATTCCGCGACTTCGGCGCCGCCGAGGACGCGGTCCAGGAGGCGCTCGTCGCGGCGGCCACCCAGTGGCCGCGCGACGGCGTGCCCGACGAGCCGCGCGCCTGGCTGATCCAGGTGGCGTCGCGGCGCATCACCGATCACGTCCGCAGCGAGGCCGCCCGCCGGCGCCGCGAGGCGTTCGTGGTCAGCCTCGTGCCGCCGGAGCAGCAGATCGCCCTCGCCGCCGACAGCGACGAGGCGGTGGAGCAGGACGACACGCTCGCCCTGCTCTTCATGTGCTGCCACCCCGCGCTGTCGACGTCCTCCGCGATCGCGCTGACCCTGCGCGCCGTCGGCGGCCTGACGACGGCCGAGATCGCCAGGGCGTTCCTGGTCCCCGAGGCGACCATGGCGCAGCGGATCAGCCGCGCCAAGCAGACCATCAAGGCGTCCGGCGTGCCGTTCCAGATGCCCACGTCGGAGGAGCGCCCGACGCGGCTCGGCGCCGTGCTGCACGTGCTCTACCTGATCTTCAACGAGGGCTACACGACGAGCTCCGGCCCCGCGCTGCACCGCGACGATCTGTCGAGCGAGGCGATCCGCCTGACGCGCGCCGTGCACGCGCTCCTGCCGGACGACGGCGAGGTCGCGGGCCTGCTCGCGCTGATGCTCCTGACCGACGCGCGGCGCGCGGCGCGGACCGGGCCCGAGGGCCAGCTGATCCCGCTCGCCGATCAGGATCGGAGGCTGTGGGATCAGGGGGCCATCGCCGAGGGCGTCGCGCTCGTGACCGCGGCGCTGTCCAGGGGCTCGATCGGCGCTTACCAGGTGCAGGCCGCGATCGCGGCGGTGCACGACGAGGCGGCGCGCGCCGAGGACACGGACTGGCCGCAGATCCTGGCGCTGTACGACCTGCTCCTCGGGATGTCCGACAACCCCATGGTGGCGCTCAGCCACGCGATCGCGACGGCCATGGTGCGCGGCCCCGAGGCAGGGCTCGAGCTGCTGAGATCGCTCGACGCCGACCCGCGCCTCCAGGGCCATCACCGCCTCGACGCCGCCCGCGCGCACCTCCTGGAGCGGGCCGGGGATCGCGAGGCCGCGATAGCGCACTACCGGAGGGCGGCCGGCCGCACGACGAACCTCCCCGAGCAGAGCTACCTCCTGTCGCAGGCGGCGCGGCTCTGCGACGCCCGGAAGTAGCGAGTCACGGGCTCTCCGCGGGGACGGCGCTGGTTACGCCGGCGTGAGGGCAAACCCGATGCACGGTGTGCATGAGGCTCATGCCGACTATCCATTGGGACCGCGCCGACCGGGAAACTAGAGTCCGACGCTGACCAGCTCTCGTGTCTTACGAAGCTTGAGCGCATTCGATGTCCTTACATTGCAGCTCGGGAGTTTGCCATGAAGATATTTCGATGGATCGCTTGCACGGGTCTCGTGTTCGCCGGGGCCGGCGTGGCTTGCGGGACGCCGGCCGATGTCGATGACGAGGCCACAGGGGAGATCCGCTCCGAGGTCATCTACGGTGACGACGACCGGGAGGAGCCATTCACGTACTCGGATCCCGTGTGGGCGCAGCGCGTGCTGGATTTCACCGTGGCCCTGGTCCCCACCTCGGCGGTCGACGACTCGGACCCGAACGACATCCAGATCGCCGGGCCCAACTGGATCGGGCGCGACAACGTGTGCCCCGACGAGCGCTTCGCCACCCAGCCGGCGCTCGCCGACTGCAGCGGCACGCTGATCGACGACGACCTGGTGCTCACGGCCGGGCATTGCATCAACAACTGCAACGACAGCCGCTTCGTCTTCGATTACGCGATCAACCCCTCCACCGGCCAGCTCAACCAGATCACCAGCGACGACCTCTACCGCTGCGTGGACTTCCTTGCGTGGTACCGGGACCCGAGCGGAGCGGACTACACGGTCGTGCGCCTGGACCGGCCGGTCGTGGGGCGGCAGCCCGCGGACGTGCGCGCGTCGAGCGCGCCGCTGGACGAGGAGACCGACCTCATCGTGCACGGCTTCCCCCGCGGGTTGCCGCTCAAGCTGGCCGACGGCGCCAACATCCGCGATGCGAGCGACCCCGAGTTCTTCGTCGCGAACCTGGACACGTTCGTGGGCAACTCGGGCTCGGGCGTGTTCGATCTCGCCACGCACGAGCTCGTGGGCATCCTGGTGCGCGGCGCGACGGATTTCGAGCCCGACCCGAACGGCGCCGCCTGCGTGCGCCCGAGGCAGTGCGCGGACGACGGGTGCCGCGGCGAGGACGTGACCTACGCCCACCTCGCGGTCCAGGCCATGTGCGAGATGACGGTGTCCGACGTGTGCTCGTGCGGCGACGGCGCCTGCGGCCCGCTCGAGAGCCCGGCCTCGTGCGCGACCGATTGCTCCTGCGGCGACGGCGTCTGCAGCACCGGCGAGAGCACCTCGTCCTGCCCGGCGGACTGCCGGCTGGAGGTGCTGTACGACGAGCACACGCCGCAGCCGAACTGGGTGACGCCGGGGATCCAGGTGCGCAACACCGGGACCGACAGCCTCCTCCTCTGGAACACGACGGTGCGGTATTACTTCACCAAGGAGCCGCCTGGCACGCTCGCGGCCGAGTGCTGGGGCTGCTCGACCACGCCGGCGATGACCTTCCATGAGGTGCCCGGCGGCGGGTGCGCGAACGCGACGCACTACGTCGATGTGGCGATCCCGGAGGTCACGCTGGCGCCCTCGGGCACCACCGAGCAGTTCCGCGTCGCGTTCCACGCGTCCAGCTGGCAGGACTTCAATGAGTCGAACGACTACTCGTACGCCGGAGCCAGCTGGAACTGGGCGCCCAACCCGAAGATCACGATGTATCGGCTCGGCATGAGGGTCTTCGGTGACGAGCCCTGTCCGGGCGTCTTCATCCCGCCTCCGAACTGAGCCGGCGTCGCTGACACCTCTCCGCGTGCCGTTGCCCCCGTCGCCAAGATCAGTAAGTTTGGCTAACTAATCAGCCGATCGGGGAACCGGGAGCGCTGCCCCGCGCTGGCCCCGCGTTCGGGCCCGCAAGCGTCCCGCGGCTCAGAAGCCGTCTTCCACGCGGATCGCGATCTTTCCCACGGTGCGCGCCGACTCGATGGCGCGGTGGGCCTGCGCGAGGTCGCGCACCGGGTAGGTCGCGCTGACGACGGGCCGGACGTGGCCTTGCGCCGCCAGCGCCGCGACCGCGGCCAGCGCGCGGCCCTGCGCGTGCGGGTCGAGCCGCCACATCGAGGCGGCCCCCATCACGTGATAGACGAGCGACGCCGCCTTCATGAAGAGCCGATCCGCGACCGGCGCCGGCGTCGGCACGATGCTCACCACGGTGCCCATCGGGGCCACCGCGTCGAGCGCCTGCTCCAGCGCGCTGCCGCCGGCGTTGTCGAACGCCGCCGCGACGCCCGCCCCGCCGGTCAGATCCCGGCAGGCCTGCCCGACGTCCTGCGTGGCGTGATCGAGCACGACCGCGGCGCCGAGCTCGCGGCACAGCGCCGTCGACGCGGGCCGGCTGGCGGTCGCCACGGCGCGCAGCCCGAGGTGCCGCGCGAGCTGGAGCATCAGGTGCCCCACCCCGCCGGCGCCCGCGGTGATCAGCACCGTAGCGCCGGCCGCGGGCTGCGCGCGGGCGAGGCACTCCCAGGCCGTGACGCCGGCCAGCGACAGGCACGCCGCCTCCTCATGCGACAGGGCCGGCGGCTTGCGGGCGATGGTGCGGCTGTCGACCACGACCAGCTCGGCGTTCGCGCCCTGCCCGAACAGGCTGGGCGAGCCGAACACCTCGTCGCCGACCGCGAACCCGTCGACGCCGGGGCCGACCACGTCGACCACGCCGGAGACGTCGTAGCCGAGCACCAGCGGGAGCTGCCGCTCGATGCGGCGCGGCCCGGGCGACGGCGAGCGCGCCCGCACGTCCGCCGGGTTGATCGACGACGCGATCACCCGCACCCGCACCTGGTGCGGCCCCGGCGCCGGGTCGGGCAGCTCCAGCGGCACGAGCTGCGAGGCGTCGCCGTGGCGATGGATTCCGATTGCCTTCATGCGCTTCGCTCCTCACGATCGGCGCCGACGTCCGCGGCGCCGGAGCAAGGTGATCACCGGCGGCCGGCGCGTATTGAACGATGTCGACATCGAGGCTCGCCACCGCCGCCCGCGAACGCCGCGCGTCGCCGCTGCTCGCGCACGCCGCGGCCGGCGCCGGCCAGCCCGGGATCACCGGGCTCATCGACGTGGCCGGGAGCGTCGCGTCGTGGGGGCCGCCGGCGCCGCGCGCGCTGCCGTCGCTGCACGCGGTCCTGTGCGTCGGCCTGGTCGGCGAGATCCAGAGCGAGCGCGACGACCGGGCGGGCGGCGCGGTCTGGCTGTCCGGGGTCGCGACGCGGCCGTTCGGCTACCGGTTGCCCGCCGAGCTGCACGCCGTGATCGTCCTGCTCGAGCCGTGGGTGCTCCCGGCGTGGTTCGGCCTCGACGCCGGGAGCCTCGTCGACCGCCGCATCGATCTGCGCGACGCCATCGGCGCGGCGCCCGTGGCGGGGCTCCTCTCGGCCGTGCGGCGCGAAGGCACGCCGCACGGCCGCCTGCTCTCGGTGCGGCGCTGGGCGGCCGCGCTGCCGCCGCGCGCGGCGGCGCCGGCCCCCGCGCTGCGCGACACGCGGCTCGCCGACCGGGACGCGGCTGGCCTCGCCCGCGCGCTCGGCGTCTCGCTGCGCCAGTCGGAGCGGCTGCTGCAGCGCCACCACGGGGTGACGCTGCGCGAGATGAAGGGCATCCGGCGCTTCCAGCGCGCGCTGGAGCATTTCGACGAGGGCCTGTCCTGGGCCGCGCTGAGCGCCGACGCCGGGTTCGCCGATCAGAGCCACCTGTGCCGCGCCGTGCGGCGGTACGCCGGCATGACGCCCGCGGCGCTGCAGGGCGCGGCCGGGGCCAGCCTGATCGCGCCGCTGTACCGGCCGCTGCTCTGCCGCGACCGGTTCGTCGCCCTCTGACGCCGCGACGAAGGGGCGGCGCACGGCGACGACGGCGGGGCGGCGCACGGCGACGACGGCTCTCTCTGCAAATCTCCTCCGGCGCCAGACGTGTGCGCCGGGGCTGTAGAGATGAAGCGTGCCGACACAAGGACGTGTGCGCCGGAGCTGTAGAGATGAAGCGTGTTAACGCTAAACGGTGCGCCGGAGCTGTAGAGATAAAGCGTGTCGACACCGGACGTAGTCCCGGGAAATGTGCCACTGAATTGAGATTCTTTTTTTCGTGGAGCGAAGCGACTGCCATCGCGAGGGAAACCTGGACGTGACATCATCCCGCGCATGCGAACCATCACGGATAGGCTCACTCGCAGCATAGGAATTCTCATCCTCACAAGCGTGCCGCTCGCAACGTTGAACTGCTCCGACGATGACTCCGGGCCGTCGGGCGACGGCGGGGGCTCCGCGACGAGCACCGGGACCACGAGCGGCCCCGGCAGCACCAGCAGCACGGCCTCGGCGAGCTCCACGACCACGGCGGCGACGACGGGGACCGGCGGCGCGGGCGGCGCTGGCGACGGCGGCGGCGGCGGCGACGCGGGCGGCGCGAACGAAGGCGGCGGCGGCGGCGAGTCCTCCGCCGAATTCAAGCTCACGAGCCCCAATCACGAGGAAGGCGCCGAGTTCGCCGACAAGTACACCTGCGCGGCGGCCGGCTTCAACGGCAGCCTCCTGCCGGAGCTCAACTGGACCGCGGGGCCTCCGGGCACGAAGAGCTACGCCATCACCTTCATCGACGTCACCCTGGCGCATAAGACGCCGCCCAACATGAACGGCTATCACTGGGTCATCTACAACATTCCCGCCAACGTCACCTCGCTGCCCGAGGAGTTCAAGGACGCGGCGTCGATCGGCGCCAAGCAGAACAGCAACTACCTCGGGCCTTGCCCGAATTTCGGCGGCGGGAGCGCCAACACCGACACCTACGAGTTCACCATCTACGCGCTCGGGGAGGAGTCGATAACGATCGCGGGCACGAGCACCGCCGCGGTCAAGGACGCGGAGACCAAGCTCGAGGCGAACAACCTGGCGAAGGCGAAGCTCACCGGCACGTCCAACGCCTCCCCGCCCTGACGAGCGACAGCGGGCCTCGACGCGCGTCGAGGCCCGGATCCTCGGGATCACCGGACCGCTGTTTCGAATTCCTCGAATCGACGGACGGCGGCGCGCGCGCTTCCACGGCGCGCCGCCGCGCTCGGCGGGGAGACGAGCCACCGCTCGCGCCGGCTCTCCGGCGAGCGCCGGAGACCCCTGCGCAGGCACAGCACATCACTTAGTTTGGCTAACTATCGAAGGGGTACGGCGCACGTTAAGCACCCGTCGGGGGATGTTCGAGCGCGGGCGCCGGACCTTCATCGCATTGCCGCGACCCAGGTCGAAGTGCCATGCTCCGGTCGCCGCGCTGCGCTGCCTCGCGGGTCCACGCGAGGGTAGCAGAGCAACGGCCTTGCGACGAGGGGAGCTGACGGTGGCAGGCGGCCTGCTCGGGAGGCACGGAGGAGGAGAGCGCACCTCGACGGTGTCGCAGCCAACTCGCTGTCGCGCGGGCAGCGAGCGCCGCGGGCGGCTCACGCGACGGGGAATTGCTCTGCGACCCAGTCCTGCCAGCCCGGCGGCATGCGCGTGGCCTCGAGGTAGCGGCGGAGCTGCTCGGCGTCGTCGAAAGCCGACATTCCCCACAGGCGGAACGCGTCGACATAGCCCATGTCGTCCTCGAAGGAGTCGGCGAAGTCGGCGAGCGACAGGCCGAGCTGCCAGGGCGCCTCGACGTGCCCGGCGCAGAGCAGCTGGGCGAGCGACAGGAGCCCGCGCTGCGGGTCGATCGCGCCTGCGTCCCCGGTCTCGAGCGCCCGCGCGCACGCCCTCCAGGACGCCGGCACGGCGGGGGGCGCCCATTCGCGGCCTTTCCGGAGCTCGGCGACCTGGCGCGACCAGAACCAGAGCTCGCGGGTGTCGTAGCGGGCCGCCTCCTCGGGGACGGGGTGCCGTTCCCACGGCCAGCGCAGCCCTCGCTGCTGGCCGAGCCAGGTGGTGAAGGCGACGTCGGACGCGATGAGGCCCTGTTCCAGGAGCGCGGAGCGGCGCTCGGCCGCCGCGCTCGGGTCATCTTCGTCGCCGTCGTCTTCGTCGCCGTCGTCTTCGTCGCCGTCGCCTGGCTCCGCGGGGTACAGGACCTCGTGAACGGCGTCTGCCCAGCTGATGGGAGCGGGCGGGTGACGCCGCAGGTAAGCGATGCGGGTCTCGGGATCCGGGGCGAGCTGCTCGAGGAAGACGCCCCACATCCCCATCCAGTCTTCCCCGGCGCCCATGCGCCAGCCGAGGGTGTGGCGCTCGTAATCGGGGAAGCGCTCCCACGGCGGGGCGAGATCGCCGCGCGCGTCGAGGTGCTCACGGAGGCGGGAGCGACAGCTCTCTTTCCAGCTCATGACGGCAGCATACGCCAGGACGCGCTAGCTCCGCCCGCCCGAAGCCCCGGCGCCAGCCGAATCCCCCGCGAGGCGCCGGGCGTTCATGAATTCGCTCGACGCCGCCCTCGATACGCGGCACGTTCACCGACGGTCGTTTGAGTGGCCCATGAGGGTGAGAACCGGCGTGCAACAGGCCGCGGACCGCTCGGGCTTCATCTCCGACCACGAGCGACGCGACGTCCCCGAGAGCGAAGGAGATCTCATGAAGAGAGCGGCCAATCGTCTTACAGCAGGCCTCGGACCGAGCTTGCCGGGGGTGGTCTTGCTGAGCGCCCTCCTCGCAGGGTGCGGTGACGGCGAGATGAAGCCCAGCTCATCATCCATGTCGTCAGGCACCGGAGGCAGCGGCGGCGGAGGCACGAGCGGCGGAGGCGGTGGTGGAGCGGGAGGCGGCGGCGCGCCAAGCACCAGGGGCTACCCCGATCGCTTCACCGTCGGCGCCCCAGGCGTGGGCCCCTACGCCCAATCCGATCCCGAGCTCCCGGTGCCGCCCGGGTACACGGAGGTGTGGCCCAGCGACGACGAGAGCAAAGAGTGGGATCTGTACGACTGCGACGGCATCGTCAACCTGGACCACATGTATTTCCACGCGTTCATTTACATCGGCACCGGCTGCCACGGCACGGTCAACATCACCAACTCGATCATCGCGCCGCCGCCCGGCTCCACGAATCGCAGCATTCTGGTCAACGCCGACGAGTCCGCGCCGCTCACGTTGAACATCAGCGATACCACCATTCGCCCCGAGCCGGTCGGCCTCGGAGGTACGAACGCCGCCCTCACCGAGCACGCCGTGAACGCCTGCGCGACGTGCACCATCCGCTTGACCCGGGTGGACGTGGCCAATACCGGTGGCATGTGCCTTTGCGGCCAAAACACCATCATCGAGCAGAGCTGGTTGCACGACAACTACATCGCGCACCTGGAGGACCCCTCTTTGGCGCATACGGGCGGCGTCTTCCCGTACGGGGGCAGCGGGCCGCTCGAGATCAGCCACAACCGACTCGAGCCGGGCGTCGACGCCGCGACGGGCAACGAGGTGCCGAACTACTGGCAAGCCATCACCGCCGTGCTCTTCACCCAGAGCGTCGATGGCTCGACGCTGAAGAACTACGATGTCCACGACAACTTCGTCTCGCTCGGCGCCTACGACTTCTACCCCGAGAACGGCGAGGACATGATCCTGCGCAACAACGTCTTCGGCCCGAGCCACTGGGGGTACACGACGTCGTGCGCGACGTGTACGTACGCTGATTGGTCCAACAACGTGGTCGGGGACATCGACGGCAACCCCACGGACGAGGTCGTCCCCCAGCCATGAGGCCGCGCCCTCGGCGACGCCGAGGGGACGCGCGGCGTTCGCGAGGCCGCTGCGGCCACCGCTCCCTCGAGGCTAGCCGCCCGGGCGGCGGAGCGCGTACGCGATGCCGCTCCGCAGCGTCCCCATCGTGACGAGGTCGCCGAGGTCGATGTCCAGCGCGACGAGCGCCTGGGCCACCTCGGCGCGCACCCCGGTGAGCACGACCCGGGTGCCGAGCAGCCGGAGGGCCCCCGCCGCCCTGAGCAACGTGCTCGCGACGCCCGTGTCGACCGCTCGGATCCCCGTGATGTCGATGATCACCACCTCGGCCCGATGCGCCGCCGCTCCCTCGAGCGCCGTCGAGAGCATCTGCTCCGCGCGCTCTGCATCCATCTGGCCGATGAGCGGCATGACCAGGATCCTGTCGGTGATCGGGATGATCGGGCTCGACAGCTCGAGCAGCCTGGCCCTGTGCGCGCGCAGCACCTCGTCCTGGAGCGCGGCCCGCTCGCGCTCGGCCCGCTCGCGCTCGGCGAGCTCGCGCGTGAGCTGCTCGTTGGCCGCGCGGAGCTGCTCGGTCTGGGACGCGACCTCCCGCGCGAGCGACGCGTTCGAGCGCTGGAGCTCCTCGCGCATCGCCTCCACGCGGGCATAGAGCTGCGCGTTCTCGATGGCGCTCGCCGCCTGCGACGAGAGCGCCCGGAGGATCTCCAGCCGCGCCGGCGAGAAGGCGTCGCCGAGCGCGCCGTGCTCCAGGTAGAGCACGCCCGTGAGGCGGCCCTGGTGCGCGAGCGGCAGGCAGAGGATCGACCTCGGCCGCCTCGCGGCGATGTGGGGGTCGTCGGCGAAGCGCCGCCCGGCGGCGGCGTACCCCGTGATGACCGGCTCCCGGGTCCGCTGGACGTGGCGCGCGACGCTCATGGCCAGCGCGTCGCCCACGCGCGCCGCCGCGTCGGGGCCGAACGCCCGCTCCTCCGGAGCCACCGCGATCACCGCCTCGACGCGCAGCGCGCCCCCCTGCTGGAGGAGCAGGATCCCGCGCTGCGCGCCGGTGTTCTCGACGAGGATCTCGACGAGCCGCGCGAGCAGCCGGTCGAGGACGATCTCGCCCGAGATGGCCTGGGCCGCGCGGAGGACGGAGAGGGCGTCGAAGCCGAGCCCCCCGGTGCTGCTGGACGAGCTGGAGACGGTGGCCGACGGGACGAAGCGCGCCGCCGGCTCGCCCGGCAGGAGGAGGTGCGCGTGGCGCTGCGCGAGCCGCGCCGCCTTGGCCGTCGCGCCCCACTGGAGGTAACCGTAGTAGGCGTCGGTCATGTAGACGCGCGCGAGCTTCGGCCTGCCTCGCTCGAGCAGGAGCCTCGCGCACAGCTCGCTCGCGAGCGCCGCGTGGTGCGCGAAGCCGTTCTGCCGGGCCGCCTCGATCGCCTCGTCGTAGAGCGGCAGCGCGGCGTCGAGGCCCTCGCCCGACGCGCGCGCCGCCTCGGCGCGGACGAGCGCGTGCTTGTGCTGGAAGTTCTCGGGGCAGCGCTCGGCCCACGCCGCGAGCTTCGCGCGGTGGCGCGCGAGCGCCTCGGCCGGCGCGGCCGCCTCGGGGGGTGCGTCCGCCGCGAGGATCGCGAGGCACACGTAGAACGAGAGCTCGGTGAGGAGGTAGAGGTTGTTGCCGCTCGCGCTCCGCGCCTCGGCCTCCGCGGCCATCGCGAGCGCGGCCGCGTGCTCCTCGTGGAGGTACGCGAGCTCGGCCTTCAGCAGGTAATAGGCGCAGGCGATGAACTCGGCGTCCGGCCCCCGGTGCGCCTCGACGAAGGCGGCCTCGTCGAAGCCGTCGCCGTTCAGGCTCAGCGGCCCCTCGGTGCCCCCGGCGAGGCTCGCGGCCGCCTGCTTCACGAGGAGCAGCCCGGCCTCACAAATGGCGACCTGCGTGCGCCGCGTGAGCTCGACGCCCCGGCCCGCGTCCGCGCGCACCGCCCCGAGCTCGTCGCCCGCGCAGAGCCGGATCGCGACCGCGTGGAAGAGCGCGTACGAGAGGTAGAGGAAGTCTCCGGACTCCAGGCCGGCCTGCTGCGCCCGATCGAGGTAGGCGAGCGACGCGCGGACGGGCCGGAAGAAGTGGCTGAAGACGCCGATGAGCTCGTTCAGCTTGCACGCGAGGCCGTCGTTCCTGAAGCGCTCCTGGAGCGCCAGGCCGAGCTCGCTGAACGCGCGGGCCTCGTCGTGCCGGTCCAGGACCATCGCCAGCATGAACCCGAAGGAGATGGCGCCGTACGCCGACAGCTCGGTGTGGCCGTGCTTCAGGAACAGGTTGATCTGCGTGACGTTGAGGAACCCGTAGAGGACGGGGCCGATGAGGGGCCCCGGCTGGATCAGGGTCGAGAGGATCTCGCAGGCGGCGCGCGCGTCCGGATCGGTCATCTCCGGCGCGGCGGCGAGGTCGCTGGGGCTGCGGCCGGCCAGGTTGCGGCTCACCTCCTCGAGACCAGCGCCGAACGCGGCCCCGAGCGCGCCCTCGCCGTTCGGCACGTCGATGCCGAAGAGCGCGAGGGCCTCGACCCCGGCGCTCACGGCGTCCGCGAACCGGCTCGAGGTGAGGTAGAGGACCGCGCGGAGCCTGAGCACGCGCGCCCGCTCGACGCGGGACCCCGCGCGCGGCAGGAGCTCCTCGAACAGGCGCTCCGACGCGCCGTGATCGCCGGCGAGGTACTCGCACTCGGCCCGCTCCAGCCGGAGCGCGAACGCGAGGTCGGGCTGAGCCTCCCAGCCCGCCTCCCCCAGCGCCGCGATCCCGGCGCGCAGGTACGCGGCCGCCGCCTGGTACGCGGTCGCCGCCTTGGCCTTCCGCCCCGCCGTCAGGTTCCAGGCCGCGAGGCGCCGCCGCTCGTGCGGCGCGTCGAGCCGCGCCGCGACGAGGTTCAGGTGGCGCAGGGCGGCGAACAGGTGGTCCTCGTCGACCTCGCGGTCGCCGCTCGCCAGCAAGAGGCGCCCGATCGTGAGGTGCGCCTCCTCCCGGAGATCGCCCTCGATGAGCGCGTACGCGGCCTGGTGGATCCGGTCGTGCAGGAACCGGTACGAGACGTCGAACGACGCCGCGGTGCTGTCGTCGTAGAGGAGGCGGTACTCGGGATCCCGCGGCAGGACGAGCCCCTCGCGCAGCGCTCCCCAGAGATCGCGGCCCGTCTCGACCGGGGACTTCCCGTGCAGCGTCGCGAGCAGCTTCAGCGTGAACTCGTGGCCCACGCAGGCGGCGAGCTTCAGCGCGCGCTGCGTCTCGGGCGCGAGCCGCTCGATCTTGCTCGCCATGAGCGCCACGACGTCGCGCGCGAGGCCGCGCTCCCGGATGCGATCGAGGTCCCACGAGAAGGCGCCCTCGCGCTCGTCGAAGGCGAGCTCTCCCGCCTCGTGCAGCGCGAGCAGCACCTGGCTCAGGAAGAACGGGTTGCCCCCGGTCCGCTCGAAGACGAGCTCGGCGAGCGGCGCGGCCCGCTCCTCGCCGCAGGCGAGGGTGTCGGCGATGAGCCGGGTGACGTCGGAGAGCGGCAGCGGGCCGAGCTCGATCGCGCGCACGGCGCCGCCCGCCTCCCTCAGCGCGTCGAGCGCCGTCGCGAGCGGGTGCGCCGCGTCGACCTCGCCGGCGCGGGTCGCGCCGATGACGAGCAGGTGCCCGCCGTCCCCCTCCGAGGGGCCGCTGGCCGGGCCCGCGAGGAGGAGCGGGAGCAGCTTGAGCGAGGCGGGGTCGGCCCACTGCAGGTCGTCGAGGAACAGGCAGAGCGGCCGCTCGGCGGTGAGCGCGTGGAAGAAGCGCTGCACGACGAGCGCGAAGCGGTTCTGCGCCTCGGTCGGGCCGAGCTCCGGGACCGGCGGCTGGGGACCGAGCAGGAGCCCGAGCTCCGGGACCAGGTCGACGAGCACCTGACCGCCCTGGCCGACGGCGCGCAGCAGCGCCGCCCGCTGCCGCGCGAGCGCCTCCGCCGGCTCCGCCAGGATCTGCCGCACGACGTCCTGGAGCACGCGGGCGACGCCGACATACGGCGTGCCGCGCGAGAGCTCCTCGAACTTGCCGGCGGCGAGGAGGAACGAGCGCCGCTCGCCGGTGAGGACCCTGGGCAGCTCGCCCACGAGCGCCGATTTGCCGACGCCGGCGTGCCCCGAGATCAGGACGAGCTCGGCCGCGCCCGCGGCGGCCCGCAGGGCGGCGGACGCGAGCGTCGAGAGCTCCGCGTCGCGGCCATAGAGCTTCTGCGACAGGCGCAGCTCGCCCGACGCGTCCCGCTGGCCGAGCGAGAACGGCGCGACGCGCGCGGTCGACTCGAGCCTCTCGAGGCACGCCGCGAGGTCGTGCTTGAGCCCCTGAGCGCTCTGGTAGCGGTCCTCCGCGGCCTTCGACAGGAGCTTCATCACGATGTCCGAGACCACCTCGGGCACCTCCGGCGCGAGCGCGCGCGGCGGCGGCGGCGTCCTCGCGATGTGGCTGTGCACGAGCTCCAGCGGGTCCGTGACCGGGAAGGGCGGTTTTCCGGTCAGGAGCTCGTAGAGCGTGGCGCCGAGCGAGTACAGGTCTGTCCGCCGGTCGACGACGCGGTTCATCCGCCCGGTCTGCTCCGGCGCCATGTAGAGCAGCGTGCCCTCGAGGGCGTCGGGCGCCTGCGCGCGCTGGATCTCCTGCGACAGGAGCGTGGCGATGCCGAAATCGGCGAGCTTGACCGAGAGCGGCTCCTCCGTCCGGACAAGGATGTTGTGAGGCTTGATGTCCTTGTGGATGACGTTGCGCTGGTGCACGGCGCCGAGCGTGTCCGCGAGCGACACGGCGATCCGGAGGACCGTCTCCAGGCCGAGGCGCTCCCGGGCGATGACCTGGGCCAGCGACCGGCCGCCCGTGTCCTCGAGCACGAGGGCCACGCCGTGGTGGTGCTTCTCGAGCGCGTGGGCCCGCACCACGCCCGGCAGGACGAGCTGCTTCAGGATGGCGAACTCGTGCCTCAGCTTGGCGATCTCCCGCGGCTCCGGGTACTCGCTCCTCAGGACCTTGGCCACGATCGGGACGCCGTCGGCGCTGCGGCGCCCCCTGTACAGGATGGCGGATCTGCCTTCGTGAATCGGCTCATCGAGCGTGTATCGGGAGAGTAGGGCCATTGTCTCTGCGTGAGGAGCTCTGTCGGGGCGGGGGGTGCTCGCGAGGCGCCGCTCGCGTCGGACAAGCGGTCTCGTGAGGTGTCGAGCGGCGAGAGAGAGAGCGCCGAGGGCGCAGGAGATGACGGGACAAGGCACATCGCCTCCGGCGTCCCCCGCGCCTTTCGGTTCGTGTCTCGTCACTTCTATCGCATGCGACGCGCGGGACCAACCGGCGACGAGGAGCGCAGGGCGCGCCGGCCACGTGACGTGAGCCACATGCGTATGGCCCAATACCGATTCGGTGGCCGACGCGGAAGCTCTGGGATGATGTGCTGTGGTGTACGGAGCCCTCACGCGTCTCGACGAGCTTCGCGGTGCGCCTACCGGACGCGCACCACCCGCGTACCGCCCGCGAGCAGGTCGTGCTTGCCCTGGCGGAGCGGGCTCGAGCGGATCGTCATACCGATCCACACCCAGGCGGCGAGCGCGAGCAACGGCCCGACGATCGGGATCGAGCCGACGAGCGTGAACGCCTCGCGGACCAGCGCCTGCTTCAGCGACGGCCGGCCGCCGTCCGGGCCGACGACCCGGAGGCCCGACGGACGAGACAGCGGACATGGTGGCCTCCGGAAAAGGGCGGGCGGCAAAGCCGTCCGGATGTAGAGACCCGGCCACCGGGCGAAGCTCATCGGTCCGCGCTAGAAGAAAGAAGAGGCGCAGCCGCCGATGCGGGTCGAGGCCCTCTGAGCCGCGACCGCCGGCGCGGCGCTCCGTTCGATCACGGCGTCAGCCAGTTGCGTGAGACGCACAGCATCGACAGCAGCTTGAGCGTGTCGCCGTAGTAGTCCTCGGTGGGCGCGGTGGAGACGATCTCGTTCCACAGGCTGTCAAGCCACGCTTGACCGCCGGCGTCGGTGGTGGCCGCGACCGCGAACGGGGCCATGAACACCATGTCGTTGTAGGGCTCGATCGCGCGGCCGGCGAGGGTGTATCCGGCGCGGATGTTGCTCGGGTTCCCCCCGGTCTTGCCGCGGATCCAGCGGCTGATCCTGCTGGCCGCGTTGCGCGAGCGCGTGTCGCCGCTGATGGCGGCGTCGATGCCGAGGCGCCACGGCACGCGGGCCGCATTCCAGGAGTAGCTGCCGTCGTGCGGCGCCTCGAGGAAGTTGGCGTCGGCGGGGCGAGGCGTCGTGTGGGTGTTGATGATGAAGTCGGGCAACAGGCCGGTCGAGCTGGCGTACCGGTTCTGCATCGTCTCGATCAGCGTCTGGTGCGCGCTCAGCACCTGCGACCAGTCGGTGCCGGCGCGGCCGATGAAGCTGCGGAAGTGGCCGAGCATCCAGTCGGAGCTGCGCGTGGCATAGTAATACGTCGGGTCATCCGGCCACTTGGCCCAGTCGCCGAGGTTGACCAGCCGCGTGGTCGGGTTGACGTTGCTCGCCGCGATCGCGTTGAGCACGCGGGTGGCCTCGGCCGCGTAGTCGATCGCGCCGCTGGAGCCCCATTGCGCGTCCGCGAGCAGCAGCGCGTAGGCGATGTCGAGATCGCCGTCCGTGGCCGAGTCGTGGTCGAGGATGTCGCTGCAGCTGGAGTCCTGCGCCCACGCCATCAGGTCGGGGTTGTTCTGGCTGGGGTGACGGCGGTTGTAGCGGTGCAGGCCGTCGAAGATCGTCCGCGCCTGGGCGTCTTGCCCGGCCATCATCGCGGCGATCAGCATGCCGTATCCCTGGCCCTCGGACACGACGTGAGCGCCGTCGCCCGTGCTGGCCCGGATGCGGTATTCGTCCGGCCGACAACCGGGCTCGACGTAGCGACTCTTCCACTGCCAGTAGAAACTTGATGTTGCGCTGTCGGCCGCAGCCTGGCCGGCCGACACGCGCAACGTCGACGCGTGGTAGGCCTGGTGGTGGCTACCGAACGGGTGGTTCTGGGCGTGCGCGCTGCCGGCGATGCAGAGCAAGCTCAGCGTCAGCCCTTGCAGGGCCCGCTTCGACGCTCCGGTCCGTCGTGACGATGAGACCGTCGAGGGTGACATGAACATGGAAGCAGCCTCCGATCGGAGAAGGGTTGTCCGAAACGACAGCGTGAGCAGCGGCGAACGCGATGGAACGGCCCGCGCAGGGCCGTTCCGCTCCGTCAGCCATGCTCCGGGGAGAGCCCAGGAGTCACGCTGCCAGGCTGAATGCCGCCGGAGGCGACCTCCCTTCAGAGAATCTGCCCGGCTCCGGTGTCGCCCGAAGCGCATACGAGCATTCGCTCGACGGGGAGCGACGCTTCCGTGGTGGTGGCCAATCGGAGGGAGGCGGCGCCACCGCAGGAGCTCGCTCGATGTCTAGATTTTTCCGTAGTCACCCGATCACGGGTGACACCAGCCTCGGATGGACGTCGCGGTTCCGTCGCACAGGATCCGGTCCACGAGCGCCGCGTTCGTCCACATCATGCCCGAGAACGGGGGCTCGACGGCGCTCGCCCCGCCGAGGCCCGGGAGGAGTGCCACTGGGAGCAAGCCCCTGATTCTATCAAGAGATTCGGTTCTTCCAGTATCCAGGTTCGCGGCGAGCAGGCATCACTGCGAGGACAACGACGTGCTCGTTCGAGATCCGGTAGATCAGGGCATAAGGGAACTTCCGCAGGTTCCACCGGCGCACGTCCCCCTCGATGCGCGCTGCGGCGTCAGGATTCCGTCGAACGAAGCTGACCGCCGCCTCGAACGCATCGACGAACCGCGACGCTACCTCCGGCGAGAGATCGAGATAGTAGTCGACCGCCTCCTCGAACTCCTGAAGCGCACGCGGGTGGAGCCGGAACCGCATCACTGCCGGCGCGCATCGATCCGGGCGCGCGCCTCGCGGAGAGCGTCGTCGCCGTCCACGAGCTGTACCGTGCCTGCCTCGACCTCCGCCGCTCGCCTTCGGATCTCGTCGCGGTGCCCTGGCGCGAGCGGCCAGCTCTCCTCGGCGTGGAGGCTCTCCCAGATCCGGTACGCCACGAGCTCACGCAGCGCTGGCGGGAGGGCGAGCGCCAGCTCTGTCAACTTGTCCACTTCGGCGTCCACATCGGCGGGCATGAAATCTCCTTTGCGGAACGCGATCCTACCACGAACCGCGACGTGGGCGCCCCCCCGGCCCCCCCTCAATCCACGATCGCGAGCGCTTTTCGCGGACACGCCCGCACCGCGCGCTCGATCTTCGGGCGCAGCGCCGGGTCCACCTCGGTCAGGAGGACGTGGAGCCGATCCTCCTCGTCCACGCGGAAGGCCTCCGGCGCGGCCCGCATGCAGGCCTGGTTCGCCTCGCAGAGATCCCGGTCCACGACGATCCGGCTCATCGGGCCACCTCGGACCGCGCCGCGGGCGTCACCGCCACGCGCAGCGACGAGAGCTTGCGGAGGGTCGGATGCCCCGCGTACGTGGGCTCGCCGACGACCCGCATGTCTGCATAGCGGCGGAGCAACGTGCCGGTGGCGACCTCCCCCTCGAGCCGCGCGAGCGACGCGCCCAGGCAGTAGTGCGGCCCGAGGCCGAAGCTCAGGATCTCGTCGTGCTGCCGCCGCGGGTCGTAGCGATCCGCGTCGGGGATGGCGCGGGGATCGCGCAGCGCCGCCGGGAGGATCGCGACGATGATCGACCCCCTGGCCATGTTCACCCCGCCGATCTCGACGTCCTCCGTGCAGTACCTCACGACCCCTCCCTTGCCGAAATTGTCGAAGCGCAGGAGCTCCTCCATCGCGCTGCGCAGGAGAGCGGGCTCGGCCCGCACCGCGGCCGCGCGCTCGGGCACGCAGAGCAGCGACATGACGCCGAAGCAGATGAAATGCACCGTGGTCTCCGAGCCGGCAGCGATGATGGCGGCGACGAGCCCGAGCATCTCGTCCTCGCTCAGCCGGTCCCCCTCGGCCTCGGCGCGGAGGAGCGTGCTCAGCAGATCGTCGCCCAGGCGGCTGCGGCGCTCGGCGATGAGCTCGCGGAGGAGCGCCATGCCCGCGGGCACCGGGGCGACGACCGCCGCGTACGCCTCGGGGGTGAGGCGCGGATCGATGGTCTTGATGAGCGCCTCACCGAAGTCCCGGAAGGTCTTCTCGTGCGCGCCCGGGATGTCGAGCATCGCGGAGATGACGCGCAGGGGGATGAAGTCGGCGAACTCCGCGACCTCGATCTCGCCCTTGCCCTCGAAGGGCGCGAGCGCCTCGTCGACGATGCGCTGGATCATCGGCCGCAGGCGGTCGCACGCGCGCGGGGTGAAGGCGGGGCTCACGGCCCGGCGGACGCGCGCGTGGTCCTTGGGGGCGAGGCGGAACAGCGACCGCTCGAACGGCCCGCGGATCGCGTCCGGCAGGCCCGCGTCCGGCGCGCGCAGCCCGGCCGCCACGGGGTCGGTCGCGAGGCGCGGATCGCGCAGCACGGCCGCCACGTCGTCGAAGCGGCTGACCACGTAGGACTGCGCGTCCGGCCAGAAATACACCGGCGCGGACTCGCGCAGCGCCGTGTATGCGGGGTAAGGGTTCGCGTCAAACCCCGGCGCGTCCGGCTTGAAGTGGAGCACCGGACATCCCTTGGCGGCTTGATTCGGCGTCATCATCGTCGCTCCTTGGCCTGCAGAGACGGGCGCCCCTCCGGCCTCCGCCGGCGCCCCTCGCACCCAGCGTGACCGGCGAGCGAGCCCGCCATCCCGTCGGCCAGCATACTCAGGAATCGAGCGGGGAACGCAGCTCGAAGCCCCCTGAGCAGCGCTTCGACGCGGCGCGGGACCTGTCCTCCCACAGGAGATTTCTCCATGGGCGGAGCGAGCGGATGGCGCGCTGCCGGGGAAGGGCCGTGCGCCTCGCGGGCGCAGGGCGACCCGCCTCGCCTGGGTGGCGCTCAGCGCTGCGTCACCAGCTCTCCCATTGCTGGTTGCTGCCGCCGTTGCAGGTGTACTGCTTCACGGCCGCGCCGTCGGCGGTCGAGCCGCTGACCACGTCGAGGCACTTACCGCTGTGCCGCGCGACGACGCGGTAGTAGCCGCCGCCGGCGCTCTGGAGCAGCCACTCCTGGTTGCTCCCGCCGTTGCAGGTCCACTGGTGCACGACCGCCCCGTCGGCGGTCGAGGCGCCGTTCACGTCGAGGCACTTGCCGCTGTGCCGCGCGGCGAACCGGTCGTACGTGGCGCCCGAGCCCTGGACGACCCCGGTGGCGGCGTCGATCGTCACCTGGTCCGGTCGCCTCAACCTGGGTCGGTCGCCTCAACCTGGGTCGGTCGCCTCAACCTGGGTCGGTCGTCGCCGCCCCAACCTGGGTCGGGCGCCTCCGCCTCCAGCTTGGGCCCCTGACCTGAGTCGGCTCGGCCCGCCGCCCGTACCGCAACCTGGGTCGGTCGCCTCAACTGGGGGTGCCAAATCGTCTGGCGATGCCCCCCGTGTGTGACACCTTCGACAGAGGTGACGCAGGACGGCCGCTCGCACGCACCACGAGGCGCACACCGAGCGCTCGGCACACCCCTTGCGCTCCGCCATCCGTGACTCTCGCTCGCCGTCGCCTGATTCTCGCCCTGGGGCTGATCGCCGTCCTCTCGCTGGCCATCTGCGTCGCGTGGACGGCGCGACGCTCGGGTGCTGCCGGCGCCTCCGCCCAACCTCGGTCGACGTCGGCGGCGGGGAGCTCCGGCGCTCCGGCGCCCGTGCCGCCCCCCCTCCGCGCGCACCGGCGCGCCCCCAACTCCACGCCGACACCGATCGGGCCAGCCCCCGGCGCTCCTCCCGCCGCGCCGCCCGCGCGGACGGCGCCGGGGCCGGAGCCCCCCATCCCGCCCGGACCCCCGCCTGCCCCCGTCGACGAGGGCTCGTCCGAGCGCCCCCTCACGGAAGCCCCCGCCCACGCAAGCGCCGCCCCGCACCGCGCGCGCCGGCTGGATCAGTCCGCCTTCCGGCGGCGGTTGCAGCCTGGCCTGTGCCCGGACCCGAGCGAGGCCGCCCAGATCCGACAGACGTTGATCGCGCGCTTCCGCAACGAGGACTGGGCCGCCGCCGGCCGGCTCTATGTCGATCCCAGGCTGCCGGAAGGCGCGCATCTCCCTCTCCTGCATCACCTCCAGCAGGCGGAACGCGAGGTGCTCGCGCAGCTGGGCCTCGATCCCGAGCCTCCGGACGTCTTCGCGTACTTCGACAAGGAGCTGCTCGTCGCCGCCGCGTGCACCAACCGCAACGTGGTCGCCTACTACGACGGCGCCCTGCACGTGGTCCTCGATCACGACGACGTGCAGGCCAGCGTCGTGCACGAATACACGCACCACGCCCTGATGAGCCAAGGAATCCTGGGGCCGGCCTGGGCGCAAGAAGGCATCGCCATGCTCGTCGCGCGCGAAGCCTGGTGGCTCGATCCGGCCCGCCTCGAACAGGTGAGGGATGCCCCCATGCCCCTCGAGGTGATGGAGCAATCGATCCCGTACACGCTCCTCCCGGAGCAGGCGGTCCTGTTCTACGTGCAATCCGCCACCATGGTGGCCTGCCTCGTGCGCGGCACCGACGCCGGCCTGCGCGGGCTCATGGGGGCCCTGGGCACGCCCGCAGGAGCAGCGCAGGGCGCGGCGTCGTACGATCCATCGCAGCTCCTCGACCCCTCCGCATGGCCAGCGTGCGTCGACGGGTTGATGAGGGCAGCGCTCAGCGAGCGTTAGCGCCGCCGCCAGGCGCGCCCGCGCTTCGCTCAGAAGAAGCTGTAGAGCGACAGCTTGAAGCGCTCGTTGGTCGCGGTCACGTCGTCGGCGAAGGTCTGCTCCGAGCGCTGGAACGAGAGGCCCGCGCGGAGCGCCGGCATGATGTCGACGAACAGGTTGCCATCGATGTAGCGCGACTCGCGGAAGGCGGTGCGAAGGTCCCTGTAGCCGTGCTCCGCCGTGATCCGATCCGACCAGCCCTGGGTATAGTTGGCGGAGACGGAGACGCGGCCCGAGGGCGGCAGATAGTACTGGAGACCGACCATCATCCCGCGCCAGCCGATGGTCTTGAGGTTGTTGTTCGCGTCGTACACCGCGAGGCCGTTGTCGATGTCCGGCGTGTAGACCGCGCCGTCCGGGAGCGGCGGGCTCGGCACGTTGCTCGCGACGCCCACGATGTCCGCGATGCCCGTGCCGGAGAAGAACGAGCCGGTCAACGTCAGCGCATTGCCCGGATCGTCGAGCGCGCTCGCCGGGATGATCGGGACCATCGCGTCGACCGAGATCGCGTAGCCGTTGGCCGACCTCGAGTAGAGCGGGGCGGCGGTGTGCTCGGCCACCTTCAGGTGGCGGAACGTGCCGGAGACGCCGATGGAAAGCGGGTCGATCAACATCCCGCCCGCGCCCAGCGTGTGAATCCCCTTCCAGCCGTTGACGCCGAAGCGCATCCCCGCCTGGATGTCCGGAATCTCGGAGTCGCGCTGCGGCGGTTTGACGGCCGCCGCCGCGAGCTCGAAGTTCAAGGGCTCCGACTTGAAGGTGTGGCCGACGCGCAGCTGCGGCATCCTGCCGAAGACCTGGTTCATCACCGGGAAGAACGACGTGGTGGCCGGGAAGAAGAACGGCTGCCACCCGAACAGGTGATAGGTCTGGCCAATCACCACGTCGACGTAATCCGACTCCACCTTGATGTACGCCTGGCGCAGGCGGAAGGTCCCGCTGCTCACCAGCGCGGCCTCCGAGACGTTGGGCGGCTGGCTGCCGAAGAAGTCGAGCTCCAGGGCGGCGGTGGTCTTGAACCCCTCGTACTCGGGCGCGCTCACCTTGACGCCGAGCCGGGAGTTGCGCGTCGTGAAATGCGTGCGGGCGTGCCTGCCCGCATAGGTGTCCTCGCGCTGGATCACCGTGGCCCCCACCGACTCGCCGAAGCTCTGGGTGGAGTCGTGCATGATGTCGAACTCCGCCATCCCGTAGATCGTGGCCTTCCACTTGGAGGTCACGGGAACGGGCGTCGCGGCCGGCGGCTTGGCCAGGTCCGCGGGGGGAGCCGGCGGCGGGGCCGCGGCCGCAGGCCCGGTGCCCAGCATCGGCGGAGGCGTGGCCGGCGCCTGCGTGCCGGTCGGCAGCTGCGTCATGCCAGCGTCCGGCTGGGGAGCCTGCGCCGCCGCCGCCGGCGCGGCCGCCGCCGGCGCAGCCGCGGCCGCCGGAGCGGGCGCAGCCGCCACGGGCGCAGCCGCCGGAGCGGGCGCAGCCGCCGGAGCAGGCGCAGCCGCCGGAGCAGGCGCAGCCGGACCCCGCGGCGGCGCCGGCGGGGGAGCCTGGCCGTGCGCGGCCGCCGCCACGAAGAGAATCGACGCACCGAATAGGTTCGCAACCTTCGATTGGTTCATGTCCGAAGCCCCTGGTTATCGATGGCGCCGGGTATCCTCACTGGCGCCGCAAGTGATTGATTTTACTTACATTTTTATTGTCACTACACCGGACGGATCACGGCCCGGCGTCGCGTCGATCTCTGCCCGGCAGCGCGGGAGAGCTCGACGCGGCGAACGGCGCTTACGTTTCCTGTTGCCCCTTCAGGCCTGGCGGGCCGCTTCGCGGAACGCGCGGGCGCGGGCGACGAGTTCCTCGCGCCGCCCCTCGCGCAGGAGCTTGAGATCGACGAGGTTGCTGCCGACGCCGACGGCCACCGCGCCCGCGGCGAGGAACGCGCCCAGGTTCTGCAGCGTCGCGCCGCCGGTGGGCATGAGCGGGATGTGCGGCAGAGGCGCCTTGAGCGACTTCAGATACGAGGCGCCGCCGAGGGCGTCGCAGGGGAACACCTTCACGACGTCCCCGCCCGCACGGTGCGCCGCCACGACCTCGGTCGGCGTGAGCGCGCCGGGCGCGCTCACCACGTTCATCGCGAGGCACGCCTTCACCGTCCCCTCGTCGAGCGCGGGGCTGACGACGAAGCGCGCCCCCGCCTCGACGCACGCCTCGGCGGTGCGGGCGTCGAGCACCGTGCCCGCGCCGACCAGGGCCCGATCGCCGTGGCGCGCCGCGACCTCGCGCACGACCTCGACCGCGCCGGGCACGGTCATCGTGATCTCGAGGACGTCGATCCCCCCCTCGAGGAGGGCGTCGACCGCCTGGAGCGCCTCGTCGGCCGAGCCCGCGCGCACGACGGGCACGACGCGCGTGCGACCGATCCACCCCAGCACGTCTTGCTTGTTCATCGATCCACCCGGGCCGTGCCCATCTTCATCGCCTTGAGTACCTCGTCGAGGGTCGCCATCGTGGTGTCGCCGGGCGTCGTCATCGCGAGCGCCCCGTGCGCCGCGCCGCAGTCGACGGCCCACTGCGGCCCCTTGCCGGCGAGGAAGCCGTAGATCAGCCCCGAGGCGAACGAGTCGCCGCCGCCCACGCGGTCGTAGATCTCCAGATCCTTGCGCTCCGGCGCCTGGTAGAGCCGGCCGCCCTGGTACAGCACCGCGCTCCAGTCGTTGCGCGTCGCCGACGTCGCCACGCGCAGGGTCGTCGCGACCGCCTGGATGTTCGGGAACGCCTCGATGACGCGCCGGATCATCGCCTCGAACGCGCCGACATGGAGGTGCTTGTGCCCCTCGTCGAGGTCCTCGACCTCGAAGCCGAGGGCCGCCGTGAAGTCCTCCTCGTTGCCCAGCATCACGTCGACGTACGGAGCGAGCGCGCGGTTGACCTCCCGCGCGCGGGCCTGGCCGCCGATCGACTTCCAGAGCGAAGGGCGGTAGTTCAGATCGTAGGAGACGACGACCCCGTGCCGCCTGGCCGACTCCATCGCCTCCTTGGCCACGCCCGGCGTGGTCTCGGAGAGCGCGGCGAAGATGCCGCCGGTGTGGAACCACCGCGCGCCCTCCCGGCCGAAGATCGCGTCCCAGTCGATGTCGCCGGCCTTCAGCTGCGACGCGGCGGTGTGGCCGCGATCCGAGACGCCGACCGCCCCGCGGATGCCGAAGCCCCGCTCGGTGAAGTTCAGGCCGTTGCGCACGGTCCGCCCCACGCCGTCGTGGGGCACCCAGCGCAGGTGCGAGAGGTCCACGCCGCCCTGCAACATGAGGTCCTCGATGAGCCGCCCGACGGGGTTGTCCGCGAGGGCGGTCACGATCGCCGACCTCAGCCGGAAGCAGCGGCGGAGGCCGCGCGCGACGTTGTACTCGCCGCCGCCCTCCCAGGCGTTGAAGCTGCGAGCGGTCGAGATTCGACCGTCGCCGGGATCGAGGCGCAGCATGACCTCGCCGAGGGAGACGAGGTCCCAACGGCAATCGGCAGGATCGCGGAGCGTGATGGACATGGCTTACCCGTAGGTGGGCTGGCCCCGCGACGGAAGGGCCGAATCGAGGAGGTGGCCCCGAGGGGCCGAGCAGAGGCGACGAGGCGCGCCGAGGGCGGTGATCACGGGCTGCCTCCCGGCGCGCGCGTCGACTGCACCTCGGTGGCGGACGGGCCGATGTAGCCCTTGGCGCTCGCGCCCTTCGACTCGACGATGGGCCTCCCGTCGCGGTCGAGCTTGACGAGCTCGGCCTTGGTCCCCTGGGCCGTCGGCCAGAGGTACCAGCGCGCGTCCATCCAGCCCACGTGCGCCGCGGGGCCCTCGACCGGCGCGCCCGTCGCGCCGAGCTGGCCGGGCCGCGTCGCGCGGTAGTCGTCGACGGAGGCGTACGGAGGACGGTTGAGGGCGAGCTGCAGGCCCGCGATGCTGGCGAGCATCGCCAGGCCGCCGGCGACGATCGCCGCCTGCGGCACGCGCCGCTTGGGCGTGACCGGCTCGACGCGCGGCAAGAGGAGGTGCAGCACGAGCAGCCCGACGAGGTACAGGCTCCCCGCGAGCAGGAACGGCAGGGCGTACGAGCCGGTGAGCGTGAGCGACCGGCCCACGAAGATCTGGAAGATCGCCCCGCCGACGACGCCGAAGGCGGTCTTGATGCCGACCACCGTCGCCATCGCCGGGCGAGGCAGGGTGTCCGAGACCAGCGTGTAGAGATTGCTGCTCCAGCCCTGGTGCGCCGCCGCGGCGAGCGAGATGAGCGCGACCGCGACGTACACCGACGGGATGCCGGCGACGCTCGGGACGTCGACGAGCTGCCCGACCGCCATGACGGGCACCGCGGCGAGCGCGCAGGCGAGCATCGCGAGCTTCCGCGCCGCGCCGACCGAGCGGCCGCGCGCGATGAGCTTCGAGGAGAGCCAGCCGCCGCCGACCGCGCCGACGTCGGCCACGATGAACACGACCGGGATCGCGTAGCCCATGAACGTCGGCGTCAGCTTGAACTCGCTGACGAGGAACTTCGGCAGCCAGGTGAGGTAGAACCACCACGGCGCGTCGGTGAAGAACTTCGCCATCGCGACCGCGTAGACGGGCCGCATCCCGAACACCTCGCTGACGCCGAGGGACTCGGTCGACTCCTTCGCGTCGGAGCGGATGTGCGCGAGCTCCTCGGGCGACACCTTCGGGTGCTCCTCCGGCCGCCGGTAGAGGCGCGTCCAGAAGAAGATCCACACGACGCCGATCCCGCCGAGGACGAGGAAGCAAGCGCGCCAGCCGTACGCCTCCGCGATGCGCACCGCGAGGAGCGGGGCGAGGATGGCGCCCACGTTCGAGCCGCAGTTGAACAGGCCGGTCGCGAGCGCCCTCTCCTTTTTGGGGAACCACTCCGCGACGGTGCGGACGGCGGACGGGAAATTGCCCGCCTCGCCGACCCCGAGCAGGAAGCGGATCGCCGCGAAGCCGCCGAAGCTGCCGACGAAGGCGTGGGCCGCAGAGGCGATGTTCCAGACCAGGAACGTCGCGCTGAGCCCCTTGCCGGTGCCGACGCGGTCGATCCAGCGCCCGACGAACACCATGCCGAAGCCGTACGCGAGCAGGAAGCTCACGTTGATGAGCGCGAGGTCCGTCGGCCCGAGGCGCAGCTCGTTCTCGAAGAACGGGACCAGCAGCGAGAAGAGCTGCCGATCGAGGTAGTTGATCGTCGTCGCGAAGAAGAGGAGCGCGCAGATGGTCCAGCGGGTGCGCGTCATCACGCCGCCGCTCGCCGGGACCACGGGAGAAGCAGCGGTCACTGGTTCACCCCCGAAGCCAAGAAGCCACCGTCGACTGCGATGCTCGTGCCGGTGATGAAGCTCACCGCGTCGGAGCAGAGGAAGAGGGCCGCGCCGATCAGCTCCTGGGTCTCGCCGAAGCGGCCGAGCGGCGTGCGGGCGAGCAGCTCCCGCCCGCGCGGGGTGCCGTCGAGGAGCGCGCGGTTGAGGTCGGTCACGAAGACGCCGGGCACGAGGGCGTTCGTGCGGATACCGTGCTTGGCCCACTCGGCGCCGAGGCTCCGGGTGAGCGCCATCACGGCCGCCTTCGACGCGCCGTAGGCCGCCACCTCGTGGAAGGCGACGAAGCTCGACAGCGAGGCGATGTTGACGATGCGGCCCCGGCCGCTCTCGCGCAGCGGGCCATGGAACGACTGGCAGGCGCGGAGCATGCCTGTGACGTTCGTGTCGAGCAGGCCGTTCCACTCGGCGTCTCCGACCTCGGCCGTGGGCGTGCGGAACGTCCTGCCGGCGCAGTTGACGAGGATGTCGACGCCGCCGAGCGCCTCCACCACGCTGTCGCGCAGGGCGTCGAGGGACGCCCGGTCGCTCACGTCGCACGTCGCCTCGAGCGAGCGGACGCCCCGCTCGCAGATCTCGCCATAGACCGCGCGGGCCCGGTCGGCCCGGGTGCCCGAGGCGACGGTGTGGACCCCCGCCTCGGCGAGGCCGAGGGCGATCGCGCGGCCGATGCCGGAGGTGCCGCCGACCACGACGGCCCTGCGGCCCGCGATGTCGAAGAGTTTGGTCATGCTCCCAGCCATTCCCCGGCGATGCCGCCCAGGAGCGCGCGCGCGTCGCGCTCGATCTGCGCGTCGGTCGGCGGGACGGGCATCGCCCCATAGCGTCGCGCAAGCGCGCTCGCGATCGACCGCCGCGAGTGGCGCCACTTGTAGATCAGCTGATCCAGGACGCGCGCGTCGGAGTGCTGCGGCACGAAGGTCGGCCCCAGCATCTCCAGGCGCATCGAGGTCGTCTCCTCGATGAGGCTCGGGTTGTTCATGAACCACCAGCACCCGAACGGGAGGACGTTGGCGAACTTGCGCGCCACGACGCAGAGGCTGTGCGTGTTCTCGCGCGAGAGCGTCGTGACGAGGAAGCGGACGTCGGGGTTGTCGCCGGCGAGCCGCTCGAGCGGGGTGAGGTCGACGGTGCTCACGCCGTCGCCGGCCACGCCGAGGCGGGGGTTCACCGCGCGCCGCACGCCGATCATCATCGCGAACGGCAGGTCGTGCGCGCGGCACGCGTCCAGCACGGCCCGGGGCGGGGCCGCGACCTCGTTGACGGAGATCGCGAGGTAGCGCGGCCGCATGCGGGCGATCCAGCGGTCGAGCTCGGCGGCGAGGTCGTTCGCGGACACGAGGCGGTCGATGCGCAGCGCCGCGTAGAACCGCGGATCGGGCGTGACGCCCGCCTCCCAGATCGCGCGCTCCGCGGGGTCGGTCGGGTCGTTCGTCATCGCCAGCGCGCTCACCCCGGCGAGGCGCAGCACGTCCTCCAGGTGATCCTCGGCCTTGCGGCCGGCGAAGTAGGCGCGCGCGTCGCGCAGGTTCGGCGCGGCGGGGTCGAGCCCGAACGCGTCGAGCACGGTGGCGACCCCCGCGGTCGCCTCGGACAGCGGCGATCGGCGGACGAAGAGCGCCTCCCACACGAGGTCGGCCTGCGCCTTCTTGTCGAGGGCATAGAACGCCTCGGGCGTGACCTTCGGCTCGGCGCGCAGGGTCTCGGCGACGAGGTAGTGGTACGTCAGGAGCTCGTCGACGCCCCAGAGGTTCAACGCCTGAAACTGGGGGGCGAAGAGGTGGGTGTGGAGATCGATGATGGGCGCGGCGTCGATCGCCTTGGCAACGCGCTCGGCGAGGGTCATCTCGGCACCTCGGGGATCCGGTCGTCCTTGGGATCGGCCCAGCGCTCGTTCGGCACGGTCGCGCACCAGGCCGGGCGCAGGGGATCTTTGTCGTAGGGATAGGGGCCCAGGCGGCGGTATTCCTCGGCGTAGCGGGCGACCTTCTCGCGATCGAGGCGGACGCCGAGGCCGGGGCCGTCGGGCACGCGGATACGGCCGTTCTGGTAGGGGAGCGGGCCCCCGCGGATCACGTCGTCTTTCAGGTGGTGGTAGTGCGCGTCGGCGGCGAACGAGAGGTTCGGGATGACGGCGCCGAGGTGCAGCATCGTCGCGAGCTGCACGCCGAGCTCGCCCGAGGAGTGGACGGCGACGCCGAGGCCGAAGGTCTCGCAGATCCCCGCCGCCTTCACGCACGGCCGGATGCCGCCCCAGAACGTCGTATCGAGCAGGATGACGTCCACCGCCGTGTCGAGCACGTTCGCGGCGAGCTGCTCGAAGCTCACGACGACGGTGTTCGTCGCGAGCGGCATCCGCACCTTCTGTCGGGTGCGCCGCATCGCGTGCAGGCCGAAGACGGGATCTTCCAGGTAGTCGTTGTTCAGGCCCTCGATCGCCTGACCGAAGCGGATGCCCTGCTCCGTCGACCAGACGGCGTTCGGGTCGAAGCGGACGCGGTCGTCCGGGAAGGCGTCGGCCACGGCGCGGTAGCACTCGAGCTCGTAGTCCGGGTGGAACACGCCGCCCTTGAGCTTGTGCGAGGTGAACCCGTGCTTCTTCTTCAGCGCCCTCGCCTCCTCGACCAGCTGCTTCGGGGTGCGGACCTCGCCAGAGCCGTCCGCGTTCGGGTAGCGGAAGAAGAGGTAGGACGCAAAGGGCACCTCGTCCTGCAGCTTGCCGCCGAGCAGGTCGTAGACCGGCACGCCGTAGGCCTGTCCGAGCAGGTCCAGACAGGCGAACTCCAGCGCGGCGAGGATCTGGGTGCGGTTGTTGTAGAGAGAGGCCGTCGGGTTCGCGATCTTGAACCGCATCTCCTCGAGGCGGGCCGGATCGTGGCCCGCGAGGTAACCCTTCATGGCGCGGAACACGGCCTCGGCCGACTCGCCGCCGCCGCCCATCTCCCCGAGGCCGACCAGCCCGTTGTCCGCCTCGACCTCGATGAGCGTGCGCACGAAGCGGCCCCAGTGGCAGCCGTTGGCGTGGCGCAGCGGCGCCTCGAGGGGGACGGTGACGGTGGTGGCGCGAATGTCGACGATTCTCATGCAGGACGGGGCTCCCGGGGCCCCAGCGTTCGATGGGTTGGACTAGAAGCTCTCGATGGTCAGCGACACCTGCATGGCGCACCATCGCCCGATCGGCTGAAGTGCACAGCGACCCGATCGGCAGCGATGACAGCAAAAATTGCAGCGAGCACGTGATTCACGAAGGCGTGCTGCGGGGCGCCGGTGAATTCCCTGACCTCGGAGGTTTGATCACGCTTCTATCCTAAACGTGCGAGCTGCGCTACCTCGCCGACGACGTCACGCGAGGAGACGTCCGGGAGGCGCTCTGCGGCGGTACGAAGAGAAGCCGCCAGGACGCCAAGAGAAGAAATTTCTATCTTCTCGACGTCGACTCCACGGCTTCGCGGAGGTGGGGTAGGCCCTCAGCGAGGGTGTTCGTCGCGTGGCTGGTGCGCGAGGCGCGCGATGTCGTCTTCGAGGCTGTTCGTCGTCCTGTACGGCTGCCAGCCGAGCTCGCTTCGCGCCCGCTCGTTCGACATCCGGTGGTCGAGCGCGAGCAGCATGGCGAAGAACGGCCCCCACAGCGCGCCGGCCTGCTCGCGCGTCGCGCTCGCGACAGGCACCTTCAAGGCGCGGCCGACCCACCGCGCCACATCGCCCGTCGCCACGTTCGCCCCGTTCCCGTTGTAGATCCGGCCCGGCGGCGCCTTCTCCAGCGCGAGGACGTAGAGCTCGGCGAGATCGTCGACATGTACGCAGGTGACCTGGTTCTCGCCCGCGCCGATGTGAAGGGCGGCGCCGTGCTGGCGCGCGGCCGAAACGAGCCTCGACGCGACGCCGTGAGGCGCGTCGCTGTGCGTGAGGATCGACGGGCGGACGACCGCGCTCCGGATCCCCCGCTGCGCCGCGGCCAGGTAGTCGCCCTCGGACTCCCGCCGCAGCGCCCCGGGGTGGCCGGGCTCCGACGGGTGATCCTCCCCCGCGGGCACGGGCCCCGTGTTGCCCACGACGCCGGTGGCGGTCGTCCCGATCAGGGGCTTGCCCGTCCCGGCGAGCGCCTCGATGAAGGCCTGCGCCACGCGCCGCTCCTGCGCCACCGCTGCCCGGAGATCGCCCCCCCGCATCTCGAAGGCGATGTGCACGGCCGCGTCCGCCGAGCGGGCCGCCTCGGCCAGGACCTCCACGTCGTCGAGCGACGCCCGGAGCGGCTCGGCCGGGACCTCCATGTCCCGCAGGCGCCGCGCGCTCGCCTCGTCGCGCACCGCCGCGACGATCGCGTGCCCCTTGGCATGAAGCCGCCGCGCGACCCGCGATCCGATGTACCCCGTCGCCCCGGTGACCAGGATTCGCATGAACACCTCCGCCTTCTCTCGTAATCTCTCGCCGGCCAGCGCTCAATACCGCTCGCTGTCCAGGTGCCGCATCCGCTCCGCGCCGCAGCGATCGCCGGAGGACGCCGCGAGCGCCTCGAGGTCGCCCCCCTCTTCTCGCGGCTCTCGCCGGTGAAGCGGGGCAGGTGTGGCTCCTCCCGCCGCCCCTCCGCGCGCTCGACCCGAGCGCGGGAGCTCGATCCGCGCGTGCTCCCGCCCTCGCGCCGCGTGAAGCCTTCTCGTAAATATGTAGCGCAGACCAGGAAGACGAAGTACGTCCACGCCGTTATGGCGTGCGCCACTACGTCTTTGCCATTCGGCGCACGATCCTGGCCGCTTCTGTCCTTGCGGAGCCATCCCCGATGGCTGATAACGAGAGGCTGGCCCGGGGGGAGATCGGGTTTTCTCCATGGCGTTCACGCTCCCGTGCATCGACGTCTCGGACTGGAAGACCTTCGAGCTCCTCCAGCTCGTCATCGACACCATTCCGGATCCTATCTTCGTCAAGGACCGTCAACACCGCTGGATCGCGTGCAACCCGGGCTTCTGCCGGCTTATCGGGCGGCGCTACGAGGACCTGATCGGCCGGAGCGATCCGGATTACTGGCCGAAGGAGCAGGCCGCGCTCTTCTGGAGCTACGACGATATCGTCTTCAACTCCGGTGAGCCGAGCGAGAACGAGGAGCACGCCACGGGCGCGGACGGGGCGACGCGCACGATCTGGACCCGCAAGTTCCCCATGAAGAGCGCGCAGGGCGAGGTGGTCGGCCTCTGCGGGCTCATCACGGACATCACCGATCTGAAGCGGCGGCACATGGAGGCCGAGCGGATCGCGGCGGAGAACCGGGAGCAGCGCGCGATCATCGACGCGCAGGCGGCGCTGCTCGATCGCATGGCGATGCCGGTCATCCAGATCTGGCAGGGGATCCTGCTGATGCCGCTGGTCGGGGAGATCAACGACCGGCGCGCGGCCCAGGCGCTGGAGAGCATGCTCGTCGCCATCGGGGAGCGAGGCGCGGAGTTCGTGATCCTCGACATCACCGGCGTGCCGGTGATCGACACCGCCGTGGCGCGCCACCTGATCCGCGCCGTGCAGGCGGCGGAGCTGCTCGGCTGTCGGAGCGTGATGGTGGGCGTCGGCCCGGACATCGCCAGGACGCTGGTGAGCCTCGACATCGACTTCAGCCGGATCGCCACGCAAGGCACGCTCCAGAGCGGGCTCGCCTTCGCGATGAGCCGCCTCGGCGCGCAGCGCGCCGCGGGCGCGCCCGCCCGCTGACCCTGGACCGGAGCGGGCGCGACCGGCGCGGCGTCAGCTACCGCGCGCGGGCGTCGCTCGCGTGCATGTGGCGGGCCCCCTCCTCCATCGTCACCTCGTCGGCCCTGGCGGTCTCCCAGTGGGTGACGGCATAGTTCGGCTGGACCAGCTCGTTCACGGCGTCCATCGCCGCCAGGTGAGCGGGGCTCATGACGAACTCGTACATCGCCTCGGTCGACGACCAGACGGCCAGCGTGCGCCCGGAGCCGCAGGACGACGACTGCGCCAGCTGGATCGCCACGAGGCCGGGCTGAGACGCGAGCTGCGCCTGGATCGCCCCGAAGTACTGCACGTATTTCTCCATCACCGCGTCTCCCGGCCTCGGCATCCCGTAGGTCGCGCTGACCGTGTACGACGAGCCCTCCGGAGGAGGCTGGAGCTCTCCGGTCGCGGGATCGACGCCAGGCCCGCTCAGCGGGTCGGCCTCCAGATCAGCCTCGATCACGCCGCCCGTGCACCCGGCGGGGAGCGTGTCAGAGGGCGCGTCGGAGGGCGTCGCGCCGGTGTCGGATCCGCACCCCGCGAGGAGCGCCGCGAGGACGGCGGCGGCGAGCGCGCGCGAGGGGCGCTCGAGGGTCTCGTTCAACATACGTGTCGTCGTGGTCATGGTCAGGGTCCT
Organism: Sorangium sp. So ce185; assembly: GCF_051526825.1. Lineage (NCBI taxonomy): Bacteria > Pseudomonadati > Myxococcota > Polyangiales > Polyangiaceae > Sorangium > Sorangium sp. So ce185. The sequence continues at coordinate 8,618,178 of NZ_CP150316.1, forward strand.
TTCTGATTCGGGCGCTGCTCGGGGCTCAGTCGGCGCGCGAGACGACCCCGAAGACGAGCTCGGGGAACGTCCGCGCGAGGCGGCTCGAGTGGAAGTTCGTCCTGCGTCCCATGCTCCGCACCTGCACCGGGGTGCCGGGCGGCGGGGCGTCGCCGACCGTGACAGCCCACGTGAGGGCCTCGCCGGCGCGCACGGCGAAGTAGGTGTACGAGCCGGCCGGGAGGCGCTCCTCGACGCGGCCGACGAGGAGCGCGCGATCGGCGGCGGACCGGGAGAGCTGGCCGAGCGGGCTCGCGGCCACCGCCGCGAGGGGCCCCGCCGCCGTGGAAGGCCTGTCGTCCAGCGCCCACGCCAGCGCGAGGAAGAGCGCCGCGAAGATCATGAGACCGAGCAGCGGCTTCACGAGCCGGCGAAAGGCGGATCGCGGCGCAGAGCTCCGCGCCAGAGGGGCAGAGGAGACGGGCGTCATCGGTGACTCCTTGTGGGCGCGCCCAGGCGCCCCTCCGCGGGGCCGCCGTTGCGCTGGCCGAACGAACCTCCGTTCCCGGACGCCCGCGGAACGTTCAACCGACGCCGCGATTTCGCTCGTGGCGGTCTCCCCAGGCGCCGAGGAGGCGCCGAGGGCGACGACGACGCAACGCGTCAAACTAGACCGCTGGGGCCGAGATCCCCCGGGATGTCCGCCACGATCGCGCAGGATCCAGCGATGACATCAGGGGCCATTCCCGCGGCCGCGGATTTACGACATGTCCAGGCCGGGGGACGGCGCGGGAATGTGCGGTGGTCCCCTCCAGCGCAGCCCGCCGTTCGCACGCGGATTGCAAAGCGCGTCGACGTGCATCGACCCGTCGACGTGCGTCGACGTGCGTCGTCGACCCCGGCTGGACAGGGGCCGTGATCGCAGCGAGCGCCCGCCGGGGAGCCGAGCGCCGTGGGAGGGGGAAACCACATGAAGAGCGCGGTGGTGGACGAGGAGCGCGGCGCCGGGCAGGCGCCCGCTCCGGGGGCCGGGATGGCGCGAGCGCTGAGCAAGAAGCTGAACCTCGTGCTCGAGGGCGGCGGCGTGAAGGGGATCGCGCTGGTCGGCGCCCTGAAGGCGCTCGAGGCGCGGATCGCGGAGTTCAACCGGGAAAACGCGCGCGGGCTCGCGCTGTCGCTCGACGAGTCCCGTTACGCGGGGACCTCGGCCGGCGCCATCGTCGCGGCGTTGCTCGCGGCCGGCTACACGCCCGCGGAGCTCGAGACCATCGTCGCCAGCACGGAGTTCTCGCGCTTCGCCGACCACGGCGTGCTCGCCCGGATCCCGGTCGTCGGCAGGCCGCTCAGCGTCGCCCACGGGGTGCTGTGGAAGCTCGGGATGTTCCAGGGAGACTACTTCCTCGATTTTCTGCGATCCAAGCTGCGCGACAAGGGGGTGAGGACGTTCGGCGACCTGCTCGCGGATCACAAGGAGCCCGAGGGGTCGCTCCGGCGGTACAAGCTCTACGTCACGGCGTCGGACATCACGCGCGGACGCATGCTCTTCCTGCCCTCCGACCTGAACTGGCGGCAGTATGGAGTCAGCCCGGACGACATGGATGTGGCGCTCGCCGTGCGCATGAGCATGGGCGTGCCGTTCGTGTTCCGGCCCGTGACGACGACGGGGGAGAACGGGGTCGTCAGCTACCTCGTCGACGGCGGTCTCCTCAGCAATTTCCCCCTGGAGGTCTTCGATCCCAGCATCGCGCGGAGCGAGCCGCTCCCGCTGGATCGGCCCGCGACGGTCGGCATCCGCATCCTTCGCGACCGGTACCACAGCATCCGGTTCCCCGGGAAAGCGCTGCGGGCGATCTACGCGCTCGCCTCCACGGCCGTCGAGGCGCACGACTACCGCGTCTCGCGCAACGCCGTGGACGAGCTCAAATGGGCGAGGGCCATCGAGGTCAACACCGAGGCGGTCCCGGTCTTCAAGTGGGACATCTCGCAGCTCGAGAAGGAGATCCTCTTCAACGAGGGATACCAGGCGACCTATCGAACGGCCACCGCGGAGTACCTCGAGCGGCTGCTCGACATCGACGAGCTCCTCCGCGAGACGTACCGCGCGGCCATGGGCGGCGGAGGGCGCGCAGAGCAGCCGGTCGATCTGCTGCAGCACCTCCGGAGGCCCTAGGAGGCGCAGCGGCGCGGCGCGCTACGGGGCCGGCGCCCGGCCTACGTGAGCACGAAGTTGTTCAGCGCGGCCACGACCACCCCCACGAGGCTCTCCCCCGCGATGAGCCCCGAGGCGACCGGCACCACGTACGCCTCGGCCTTGCCCTTGCGCGCGCCGACGATCGCCGCGATCGCGGCCCCGAGGAACATCGAGAGCGGCTGATAAAAGGGCAAGATGAGCCCGAGCCCGACGCCGGTGGCCGACGGGACGTATCTCCTGTACGCCTTGTGCCTCTCGCCCGAGAGCGCCTTGTCCGCGAGCACGAGGACGATCGCCGCGACGATGCCCCCCGCGATGCACGCCCGCGCCATCGGGTGCAGGTTGCCGACCCCGAGCTTGAAGAGCTGCGCCACCGCCCTCCACTGCTGCGCCGCCGGCGCGGGGAACGGGGCCTCACCGCCGCTCCCGCCCGTGAGCGCCGACGCGTCCGGGACGAGGAGGTGAAACCCCACCACCGTGGCGACGGTCCCGGGGACGATCCCGAGGATCTGCGCGATGAACTGGCGCCTCGGGTCGGCGCCGAGGAGGTAGCCCGACTTGAGATCCGTCATCAGGTCGGCGCTCGCCGCCGCCGCGCCCGACGTGATGCCGGCCGTCATCAGGTTCGCCGTCGCGTTCTGCGGGATGAGCACGCCGTAGACGAGCTGCATGATCTTGCCCATCGCCCCCGTCGGCGTGACGTCGCTCTCGCCGGTCGCCCGGCACGCGACGAGCGACAGCACGAACGTGAGCAGCACCGCGAGCACGCCGAAGTAGGGCGGAATCTCGAAGAAACGCCACGCGATCGCGACCACCCCGGCGCCGGCGAAGAGCCCGCCGCACCAGAACCACGCGCCCGGCACCTCGGTCCGCGCGACCCGCTCGGCGAGGCCCTCCTGCGGCCGCCCGCCCTCGCCGCGCGGAGGCGCGCTCGCCGGCCCCCTGCGCCGCAGGCCCGTGAACGCGCGCGCGATCGTGCGCCACTCCAGCGCCAGCGAGAGCAGGCCGACCGAGACGAGCATCGGCGCGCCCGCCCACAGCCCGATCTCGCGCCAGGCCGCCTGCGGGCGCGTCACGGCCGGGACGGTCGCGCCCGCGGGGTTGGTCCACATCGACTCCATGCCCCAGGACCCGAGGAACAGCGCGAGGGCGAGCCCGCCCACGATCATCGAGGCCGTGACCCGCAGCCCGACGAGCGCCCCGGCGGCGATGAGCGCAGGCCCGAAGTCGAGCTTGATGTTCCAGTCGGAGAGCGGATACGTCCTGCCGGCGCCCGCGATCCCGGGCAGCCCGTCGAACGCCTTGACGGCGCCGGGCAGGAGCGCGGCGCGCACGGCCTTCCCCGCGGCGTCGGCCTCGCGGGCCACGTTCAGGCTGGTGAACAGCGGGACGACGCCGCCCGCGAGCGCGGCGAAGAGCAGCCCCTTCGCCTTGCCCGCCGCGGCTTCCCCCTTGCTGTACAGGCTCTGGAGCGTGACGGCCGCGGCCGTGCCCGACGGGAAGCGCAGCCTCTCCTGGTTGATCAGGCTGCGCTTCATCGGGATCGCGAGGACGGCGCCGAGCACGGCGAGGAAGAACGTCCACGCGGCGAGCACCGGCCAGGGCAGGTGCTCGCCCCCCGGGCGCTCGGCCGAGGCCGAGAGCATGAGGAGCGCGGGGATCGCCGAGACCATCGTGCTGCCCGTCGAGAAGCCGGCCGCGGAGGCCGTCGACTGCATGCAGTTGTTCTCGAGGATGGTCATCGGCGTGCGCGCCACGCCGAGCCGCACGAAGGAGCCCCAGATCGCGAACGACAGGAGGCACGCGGTGATCGCGACGCCGATGTGCCAGCCGATCTTGAGCCCGAGGTAGAGGTTCGTGAACGCGAGGACGAAGCCGAGCGCCGCGCCCATGACGATCGCGCGCACGGTGAGCTGCGGCGTCTCGTCGCCACGGTAGGCACGCGCGTACCAGGCCCCCTCGTCGAGCTCGCTCACCTCCTCGGGGGACAGGTCGAGCGGCCTGTGGCGCTCCATCTCCTCGGGTGTCGCGGGGGCCTTTTGAAAGAGCGGCATGCGATGTCTCCTCGGGCCGGCGCGGGCCCCGCGAGCGCGCTCGGGTGGGCTCCTGCTGCCCGCCGCGCCGCCCCCTCGACCTGCGATACCCGTTCATGAAGATACCTGAACGTGACGAAGTCACCGGTGCGCGCCGCGCCGGCTCCATGACACGATCGCGCCGCCCCTGCGCCTTGCCAGGCCCTCGGGGGACGGTGCATCCTGCCCACAGATAGATGCTCCCCGGCAGGCTGCTCGACGACCGCTTCGAGCTGGCGGAGGTCGCCGGCTCCGGAGGGATGGGCACGGTCTACCGGGCCCTCGATCGCGCGACCGGCGAGGTCGTCGCGATCAAGCTGCTGCGCCGGCTCGACGCGCGCGCCGAGGCGCGCTTCCTCCGCGAGGCCGCGGCGCTGTCCCGGCTCTCGCACCCGCACATTGTGCGGTATGTCACGCACGGCGTGGCGCCGACGGGGGAGCCGTACCTCGCGATGGAGTGGCTCTCCGGCGAGAGCCTCGCGGATCGGCTGTCGCGGCAGGAGCTGCGCGTCGACGAGAGCGTCGCCCTCGCCCGGAAGGTGGCGGACGCGCTCGGCGCGGCGCACGCCCGCGGGATCGTGCACCGCGACATCAAGCCGAGCAACCTCTTCCTGGTCGACGGCGCGCTCGATGGGGTCAAGCTGCTCGACTTCGGGATCGCGCTGCTCGCGGACGCCACGTCGCGCCTGACCGGGACGTCGGCGGTGGTGGGCACGCTGGGCTACATGGCCCCGGAGCAGGCGCGCGGCGACCGGGAGGCGCTCGACGGGTGCGCCGACGTCTTCTCGCTCGGCTGCGTGCTGTTCGAGTGCCTCACCGGGCAGCGGGCGTTCCGCGGGCAGCACCTGTCGGTCGTGTGGAAGCTGCTCCTCGAGGACCCGCCGCGGGCGCGGGAGCTGCGGCCCGAGGTGCCCGAGGCCCTCGACGCGCTCGTCGCGCGGATGCTGGCCAAGGATCCGTCGGAGCGACCCGAGGACGGCGCGGCCGTGGTGCGCTGCCTCGACGCGCTCGGCGCCCTGGAAGGGAGCGGCGCCGCCTCGGCCCTGCCCCCGCCCGCGGCGATCTCCATGCGGGAGAGGCGGCTCGCCTCGGTCGTCGCGGTCCGGTCCGCGGAGCCCTCGTTCTCCGCGACGACCGAGTCCCTGGACGCGCACGCGCCGCCCCCGGGCACGCTCGCCGCGGTGCGCCGCGCGGCCATGACGCTCGGCGCTCAGGTGGTCGAGCTCGGCGACGGGATCGTGGCGGCCGTCGCGGCGAGCGCGGGCTGCGCGACCGATCAGGCGGCCCTCGCGGCGCGCTGCGCGCTGCAGATCCGCGCGATGCTCCCCGGCGCGGCGGTCGCGCTGGTGACGGCGCGGGGCGAGCCCATGGGGGGGTCGCCGTTCGGCGAGGCGCTGGGTCGGGCGGCCGCGCTGCTGGACGTGGCCGCCGCGCCCGCCCGCGCGGACGGCCGGCGCGAGGGCGTCCTCGTCGACGCGGCGACGCGGGCCCTGCTCGACGCGCGCTTCGAGGTCGTGGCCGAGGGCGGCGGGCTCGCGCGGCTCGAGGCGGAGCGCGAGATCGGCGAGGGAGCGCGCTGGCTCCTCGGCGGGCCGAGCCCCTACGTCGGGCGCGAGCGGGAGCTGCAGCAGCTGCTCGAGCTCGTCGACGACAGCTTCACCGAGCGGCGCTCCGCGGCGGCGCTGGTGACCGCGGCGGCGGGCATGGGGAAATCGCGCCTGCGCCGCGAGGCCGTCGAGGCGCTGCGCCAGCGTCACCCCGGCGTGGCGCTGAGCGTCGCCCGCGGCGACGCCCTCGGCGGGGGCGCCGCGCTCGCGCTGCTCGCCGGCGCGCTCCGGAGCGCGCTCGGGCTCGCCCCCGGCGAGGCGCCGGGCGCGCAGCGGGCCAGGCTCGCGCAGGCGCTCGGGTCGCTGCTCGCGGGCGAGGAGGGGCGACGGGCCGCCGCGTTCCTGGGCGAGCTGCTCGGCCTCGCCCCGCCGGACGAGGCGCCGGCGGCGCTGGAGGACGCGCGGCGCGACCCGGCGCGGATGGCCGAGGAGATCCAGCGCGCGTACGTCGACTACGCGCGGGCGGTGACGGGCGCGCGCCCCATGCTCGTGGTGCTCGAGGATCTCCACGGGGGAGACGCGCCTTCGGTGGGGATCTTCGACCGGGCGCTGCGGGAGCTCGGCGATCGGCCCTACGCGGTGCTCGCCTTCGCCCGGCCCGAGGTCCACGCGCTCTTCCCGCAGCTCTGGGCCGAGCGCGGGCTCTCGGAGCTCCGGCTGCGCGAGCTGCCCGTCCGGGCGGCCGAGCAGCTGGTGCGGAGCGCGCTGGGCGCGTCGCTCGCGCCCGAGGAGGCCGCCGCGCTCGTGCAGCGGGCCGCGGGCAACGCGTTCTGCCTCGAGGAGCTCGTCCGGGCCGCGGCGGAGGGGCGCCGCGCGCCGCCGGAGGCCGCGCTGGGGCTCGTGGAGGCGCGCATCGCCGCGCTCGGGCCCGAGGCGCGCCGGCTCCTGCGGGCGGCGAGCGTCTTCGGGGAGGTCTGCTGGGCCGGGGGCGTGCGCGCGCTGCTCGGCGCGCCGGCGCAGGGGCCGAGCGAGCGCGCGGCGTGGGCCGAGCTGCTCGATCGCGAGATCCTCGAGCGCCGGCCGGGCTCGCGGCTCCCGGGCGAGGAGGAGCTCGCCTTCCGCAATGCGCTCCTGCGGGAGGCGGCGTACGCGATGCTCACAAATCGCGACCGGGAGCTCGGCCACAAGCTCGCCGGCGCGTGGCTGGTCGAGGCCGGCGAGCAGGATCCGGAGGTCCTCGCCGAGCACCTCGCGCGGAGCCGCGAGACCGGGCCGAGGAGCCCGGATCGGTCGTTGGGGTGGAGCGACGGCCGTGGTAGGGGCGTCGCATGAGCGAAGGGTGGGACTGGGCCGAGCCGATCCGACGGAAGCACTTCGGCGAGCCGCTCGCCGGCCGCTACCCGCTCGAGCGGATCGACGGCAGCGAGGCGTACTGGGCGCTGCACGAGGCCGAGATGCGCCGCCATTTCCCGCCCGAGTTCTACTTCAACCTCGCGGCGCTGTCCGGGGAGGAGGGGGAGCGCGCCCGCGCCCGCCTGGCGTCGTCGGAGGGGGGCCGCCGCCTCGCGGACTTCTGGGTGGCGCGCGACGGCGAGCGGGTCGCGGCGATGTTCGCGGGCCACCAGAAGGACGCCGAGACGTACCGCATGTGGCACTCGCTCGTTCACCCCGATTACCGCCGGCGCGGCCTCTATGGGGAGATCGTCCAGCGGATCCTCGCCTACACGCGCGAGCTCGGCTTCGACTACGTGGTCAGCGAGCACGCGCCGAGCAACAACGCGGTGCTCATCGCCAAGCTGAAGGCGGGGTTCCGCATCGTCGCCATGGAGATCGACGCCGCCATCGGCCCCGGGCTGAACCTCAGGTACTTCCACAACGAGGCGCACCTCAGGGCGTACGAGTTCCGCTGCGGCCTGGCCCGGCTCGACGAGCGCCTCGTCGGCGCCGGGTACGGCGCGATGCCGCTCCTCCAGGAGCAGCTCCAGCGCAGGCCGGCCGCCGAGGCGCAAGCCCCCGAGGCGCCCCCGCCGTCCGGCCGGCCGGCGGGGTGACGCGGGGCCGCGCCCCGGGCCGGCGCGGGCGCCGGGCGAGCCGGCCTCCCCCCGCGCGGGGGGCCCGCCGGCCTGGCAGGGCGGCGCCGCGGCGGCTCACTCGGGCGGCGCGTCGCCCCGGGCGCGGGCGATGGTGTGGATGAGCTCGCGCGCGTCGAACGGCTTGCGCAGGCACGTGTACCCGCCCTGGCTCATGATCGCGCCGACCATCTCCGGGACCGAGTGGCCGGTCATGGCGATCACCGTGACGCGCTTCTTCAGCCCCCGCATCTGCGCGCACGTCGCGACGCCGTCCTGATCGGGCATCACGATATCGAGCACGCAGACGTCGACGCGCCGCTCGAGGACGTGCTGGACCGCGGTCCGCCCGTCGTGGACGGCGTGGGCCGACAGCCCGGCCGCCCGGAGCACCGCGACGATCGAGTCGGCGACCTTCGGGATGTCGTCCACCACGAGGACGGCCGGCGCGTCGACCGCGCGCGCGACGACGCGCGCCAGGTGATCCATCGAGAACGGCTTGTAGATCACGGTGTAGACGCCCTCCGTGATCGCCTCCTCGATGAGCTGCTCGAGCGCGAACGCGGTCATCAGCACGACGGTGAGCTCGGGCTGGATCCGCTTGAGCTCCCGGAACGTCTCGACGCCGTTGAGCCCGGGCATGCGGACGTCGCTGAGGACGAGCGTGAACGCCTGCCGCTCCGCGAGCTCGAGCGCGTGGGCGCCGTCCCTCGCCTCCACCACCTCGTACCCCTCGAGCTCGAGGTTGGCGGCGAGCGTCATGCGCATGCCCTCCTCGTCGTCGACCACGAGCACGCGTTTGACCTGCTGCATGGACCCCTGCATGGCTCGACCCCCCTGTCATGTGCCCTGCGCCCCGGAGGGCGCGGCGGTGGGCTCCGCGGCCGTCGCGGCCTCGCGCGCCGGCAGCCGGACGACGAAGGTCGCGCCGCCGCCGGGCTCGCTCTTCGCCTCGAGCGTGCCGCCGTGCCGGCGGGCGATCCCGGCGCTGATCGCCAGGCCGAGGCCGGTCCCCTTCAGCTTGGTGCTGAAGAGCGGCTCGAAGATGTGCGCGAGCATGTCCGCGGGGATGCCCGTCCCGTTGTCCGCGACCGAGAGCGTCAGCCCGTCGCTCCCCCACGCCGCGGCGACCCGCACGCGCCCCTCCCGCCCGGCCGGGATCGCCTCGGCCGCGTTCTGGATCAGGTTCACGAGCACCTGACGGAACTGGTCCCGGTCGAGCTCCACCACGGGGAACGCCGCGGGCACGTCGTTCTCGACGCGCACGTGCGGCGGGACCTCCACGACCGAGATGGCGTCGTCGACGAGGGGGCCGAGCGCGCACGCCGAGAGCAGCGGCCGCCGCTCGCGCGCGAAGTCGAGCAGATTGCTGATGATCCGGCCGCACGCCGCGAGCTCCTTGTCGATGATCGAGAGGAACTGCGCGATGCGGGGCTCTCTGCCGAGCTCCGTCGCGGAGAGGCGCTTGCCGAGGTAATGGCTCGCGTTCCGGACGGCGCCGAGCGGGTTCCGGAGGTCGTGCCCGACGCTCGCCGCGAGCTGCCCGACCGCCGCGAGCTTTTCCATGCGCAGCCTGGCCTCCTGGGCGGCCTGGAGGCTCTGCGCCATGTGGTTGAACGCGGCGCTCAGGCGCCCGAACTCGTGCTCATCGAGCTCGGGGAGGCGCAGATCGAGGTCGCCGTGGGCGATCCGCCGGGAGCCTTCGACCAGCGCGCTGAAGCCGCGGTCCATCGCGCGGAGGAGCCTCCCGAGCAGCGCGACGAGGATGACCAGCGCTCCGCCGATCGCCGCCGCCCCGAGCGCCGCCACCCGCGCGCGGAGGCGGTGCTCGTCGGCGAGGACCCTGGCGATGTCCCGCTCCGCGTCGTGGACCGCCGCGTTGATGTGCGGGAGGAACCGCTCCTTGTACTCGTGATCGGAGAGCCGCACGAACATCGCGTGCCGCTCGCCCGCGCTGCCGTCCGCGACGCGGGCGATCCCCGCCGTGCTCGCGACGATGTGCTCGAGGCTCTCTCGCATGAAGCGGATGTGGCCGAGCTCCTCCGTCGATTCCTCGTCGCTCTCCCTGACCTCCTCGTCGGCGATCATCCGCCGCTTGAGCGCCTCGATGGCGCCGAGGTCGCGCGCCGCGTCCTCGGCCGCGTCCGCGAGCTCCGCGGTGACGCCGCCGAGGAGCGCGACCTTCGCCGCCTCGTTCATGTAGCGGCTCGCGTCGCTCGCGAGGGTGACGTGCAGCGTCAGATCCTCGTACGACGCCTCGGCCCGCCGCTGGAAGATCAGCATCTCCGCGATGGTGAAGTAGAACGCTCCCCCGGCGACGAGGACCGCTGCCAGCGCGACGCCGAAGATGGAGGCCAGTCTGGCTCGAATGCTCATGGGGAGCGGCTCCTGCTTCCGTGCTCCAGGGGTTCATCGCCGCCGCGGGCGAGCTCGATCTCGGTCGTGACGAGGAGCAGGAGCCCGACGTCGGGCGTCTCCCCGGCGAGCCCGAGCTCGAGCGCGGCGCCGAGCTCCAGGCCGGGCGCCGGGTGCCAGAGCACGCCGGACGCGACGGCGAGCGACGCGGCCTCGTCGAGCTCGGCGGCGAGCTCCACGGTCGGCGCCACGGGGCCGACCGGCAGGACCACGGCCAGCGCGACGCCAGGGCTGAGCTCCGCGGCGCCGCGCCGCGTGGCCGGCAGCCGGACCTCCGCCGAGGCGGAGAGGCCCACGTGGACGCCGGCCATCGCCTTGTCGACGCTCACGAACGGCTCCAGCGCGTAGCCCGGCGGGCCGAGCTCGCGCGCGCCGGCGGGGAGCGCGGCCTCCAGCCCCGCCGACAGCGCGAGCCCGAGCGCCCCGCTGTCGACCAGGTTGACCATCGCCCCCGCCTGGACGGCGCCGAGCCCGGCCGTCGCCCCCCGGTCGTGGCGCACGAGCTCGAGGGGGAGCTCGGCCCCGACCTGGAGGCGATCGGTGATGCCGAGCTCCAGCAGCAGCGGGACGCCGAAGCGGACCCGGCGCCCGTCGCGCTCCCACGCCGGCGCGCTCGTGACCTGCAGCTCGAGCGCCTCCTGCGGGAACGGCGTCTCGCCGAGGAACAGCTCCTCGACCGGGGGCTGCGCCGACCCCCCCGCGGCCTCGGCCCGCTCCGGCGGCGCGGCCGCCGTCGACGCGGCCAGGAGCAGGCCCAGCGCGATGCCGGGGCGCGCGCGCCACGGCGCGGTCGCCGCCGCCGGCTTCCGGGCGGCCGGCGGGCGCCTCGGGCGCGCTCGGGGCGGTCGGCCCGCGCTCACGGCGCCGGCTCCGGCCCGGCGCCGCCGGGCTCCGGCGGGGCGGCGAGCGGCAGCTCGATGACCGCCGACGTGCCGCGCGACCGCGGCTCGAGGGCGAGCGTGCCGCTATAGCGCCGGGCGACCCGCCTCGCGATGTTCAGCCCGAGGCCGAAGTGACCCGGCTTCGTCGTGGTGAACGGGCGCAGGCTCGCCTCGCCGTCCATCTCGCCGTCCATCTCGCCGGTGGAGCCCCCGGCGTCCGTGACCTCGATCAGGTACCGCCCGCCGCTCGCGGCGCCCTGCACCGTGACCACGCCGTCCTCTGGGGTCGACGCCACGGCGTTCTCGATGAGGCACCTCACCGCGACGGCGAGCTCGATCGGGTCCGCCTCGACGTCGCCGTCCTCGGCCGAGAGCTCGATGCGGGCCCCGGACGCGCCGACGCGCGCGCACGCCGCCGCGCGCCGCACGCAATCGGCCGCGCTCACGCGCGCGCTCCGGCGGGTGAAGACCCGCGCGGCGTCGACCGACTCGTCGAGCCGCGCGCTCGCCGCGATCACCTCTTCGTCGATGATCCCGAAGAACTCCGCGATCCTCGGATCCGCCGAGTAGGCCGCGTCTCCCGCGACCTTGCGTTTGATGTAGAACGACGCATTGCGGACGATGGCGAAGCGGTTGCGCAGGTCGTGGCGCAGCACGGACAGGATCTCGTCCGCGACCGCGGCCTGCTCTGCTGCGCCCAGGGGATCCCAGCTGATCATACGGCTCCTCGTCCCTCCGCCCGCGTCGACGCCGCGCGCGGCCTCATCGGCAAGAGCGCCCCGGGACGCCGGTCCTCGCCGGGTCGGCCCTCGTGAGCTCCGGCCCCTGCTGCGGCCCGCGCGCCGTGGACCCGGCCGCCGCGCGCGCGCCGAACCTCGAGGTGGGCGGCGCCGGCGCGGAGTCCGGCGGCGAGCCGGCGTCGGCAGGCTCGCAGGAGACCATCTCGCCCCCGGCGGCCGCCCCCGTCGGGCCCGACGATCCGAGGGAGTCGGCCATCGAGTGGACCGACCGCTTCATCTCGGCGAGGCGCGAGAGCTGCAGCACGATCCCGATGAGGCGGTCAGGGTCGAACGGCTTCAGGATGACATAGTTGTGGCTGCCGCTCATGGATCGGATGTACTCGTCGGCCCCGGTGACGAGGAGACAGCTCGTGTACACGGACATGCCCGACACCCGGCGGAGCAGCTCGTCTCCCTTCATTCCAGGCATCAAGAAGTCGGAGCAGACGAGGTGGAACCGCCTCGCCTCGAGCAGCTTCAGCGCGTGCTCTGCCGACGAGCAGGTCACGACATCGACGTCCGTCGACAGGACGGCGGCGATGCTGCGAAGCGCCCGCTCCTCGTCGTCGACGACGAGCACTCGATACCTTCGTCGTGAGACGAGATGGACGTCGCTCTCGTCCTCCCCCTGCGAGAGTGTGCGATGAGCTCTTAGAGACATGGGCACAACTACCGTCTCCTCTGGCTATCGCGCGGCGAAGCCTCGTACCGCTGCGTCGCGGGCGTACGAGAGCGCGCTTGGGTGATTTCTGCTGTCCCGTGCGACGCCCCCCCCTTGGCCAGCGTCGCCTCTTCGTAAAGCTACGTGACAATTTCCGCGTCAGTCAACGGCATAATACGACTGTCTACGGCTCACGGCGGAAGAGTGGATTTCCGTTCGGAGTGCCAGGGACTTGGCCTGTTTCCGTCCGTATACCGCCGTGCGTCGGGAACGAACCGCTGCGCTCGTGACGTCGGTTCATGTCTCTTCACCTCGTCTCCCCTGTCGAGGGGCGGCCGCGGAGCGCCGGAGCTCGCGCGGGCTCGATTCCGACGCTGTTTCAAAAATGCGGCAACGAGGCCCCGGAGCGCGCCTCGGTGGGCAGCTCCGAGAAAAAAACGCCCATCGGTGATTGATTGGAAGGCGTCCCGGACACAGGGATGCAGGAGGAAGGCATGCTCATTCACCTGGACTTACGATCTGCCGCTCGTCGGCGGGCGGCCCGCGCGTCGGGGGTCGCGCTGCTCGCCGTGGCCTGTTGCACGGATGCGGAGGGCTCGGCCGGCGACCCCGGCGCAGGGACGGGCGGAGGCCCGCCGCCGGGAGCGAGCAGCGCGAGCGCGGGCGCCGGGAGCACCGCGGCTTCGTCGGGCGCCGGGAGCACCGCGGCTTCGTCGGGCGCTGCTGGCGGCGGCGGCGCGGCGGGCTCGGGCGGCGCGGCGGGCTCGGGCGGCGCGCCCGGAGGCGGCGGCGCCGGGTCAGGCGGGATGGAGCCGCCGCCGGACATCACGATCTGGATCGCGGGCGACTCCACGGTCGCCAACGGGCAAACCCCCTGCCCGGCGGGCTGGGGCGGCCAGATCGCGGCGCTCTTCGACGAGCGGGTCACCGTGGTGAACAGCGCGGTCGGCGGCCGCAGCGTGCGCACGTGGCTCTACCACGTGCAGAGCACCATGGATGCCACCGGGGAGTGCGCGCTCGAGCGCGACGCGAGCGGCGAGCCCGTACTTCAGGACAGGTGGGTTCAGATGCTCGACGGCATGAAGGCGGGCGACACCCTGTTCATCCAGTTCGGCATCAACGACGGATCGCGCACGTGCGATCGGCACGTGGGGCTCGACGCCTTCAAGACGAGCTACGGGATGATGGCCCGCGCCGCGCAGGAGCGGGGCGCGCATCCCGTGTTCGTGACGCCCGTGAGCGCGATCGCCTGTAGTGGCAGCACGGCCCGGGGGACGCGCGGGGAGTACGTGACCGCGACCCACGAGGCGGGCGAAGAGCACGGCGTGCCGGTGATCGATCTCCACGAGCGCAGCGTCGCGCTCTACAACGAGCTCGGCTTCTGCCCGGTCCCCGGCGGAGACGTGAGCGCGACGACCGGAGGGCCGGTCGGCGAGTTCTTCTGCGATGATCACACGCACTTCTCGCGCTCCGGCGCGGCGCGGATCGCCCGGGTGGTCGCCGACGCCATCCGCGATCAGGGGCTCGGCCTGGCCGCGTACCTCCGGTGACGTGGCGCCGGCGCGCCGGGGCGCCCCCGCGCCGCGCCGCGCGGGCCGCGCCGCAGCGCGCCCTCAGTAGCCGATGTCCTCGCGGATGGCGATCACCATCTTGCAGTGGTTCACGAGGTCGTCCGTCGTCTCGACCTCGGTCGTGTAATTGAGACCGTACGGCCAGAAATGCTGGTTGTCCGCGTGCACGACGTCGCTCGCGTTCCCCGTGATCGCCCTGAGCTGGCTCGTCGCCGCCTCGCCCGCGAAGACGCCGTCCCTCACCATCGCCGCGAACTCGAAGCTGCCGACCCCCAGGGTGTGGGAGATCTCGTGCATGGCCGTGATGTAATTCATGGAGCTGAAGGCGCCGAACCGGATGGATCCGTTGACGTTGCCGTCGGCCGTCGCGACCGACGGCACATAGGACACCGACAGGCTCTTCTCGATGCTCGTGTAACAGTTGTAGTGCGACAGCGCTTCATCCATGGCGCTCGTGATCATGGCGTACGCGGACTGCTGCTCTGCGGTCGGCGCGGGGGCCATCGCGAGCGTGTAGGTGATCCCGCCCATCCCCGCGCAGCCGGCCCCAGCGCCGCCCTCGCCCCCGCCCGCGCCGCCGGCGCCGGCGCCGCCCGTGCCCGGGCCCGCGCCGCCCTCGGCCGCCCCGCCCTCGCCCGCCCCGCCGCCCCCGTCCGCGCCGGCGCCCCCGTCCGCGCCGGCGCCCGCGCCGCTGCTGGCCGAGGTCTGCCCGACGGACGCCGCCGCGCCGCCGCTCCCGCTGGCGACGGCGCTGCCGCCGGCGGCCCCAGGGCCGTCCCCCGATCCCGAGCACGCGATCGGAAGAGCCGCCGCGAACGCGAGCAAAACGATGTTCGTCGCCAGTTGCCTCAGCATGTCTCGCACTCCTTCAAGGAACCTCGCGCCGTCGCTCACCGGCCGTGGGGCGCTCGCGGCGCACCTCGCGACAGGTCGCCGGCGGAGCCGGCGCCATCGCCCTCTCACCGGCGGCGTCAGAGGTCAATTCGCTGCAGATCGAAGCGATGGAGTCGATAGCTCCAGCAGAACATTCTAGCGACCTCGCACAGCGCCGGACGAGCTCCGCCGCCGCCGGGCGAGCGGCGCTGCGGGCGCGCTCCGGTCCGCCTCTCCGCCTGCCGCCGCTCCGCGATCTCCGCCTCGAGGCGCCGGACGGGCGCGGGCGAGATCCAGAGTTTGTTCACCGGGCGCGCCGGAACCGGACGGCCATCGACGGACGTCCATGGGTCCACACCTTATATGAGCTACCGTGAGCAGCGAGGTCGGCCGTGGGACAGCCGCAACGACGAGGTCGGCGGCCGCCGTGCGCGAGCGCTCCATCGGCCAGGCGGGCCGCTCGGCGCCGCGCTCCGCGCCTCCCGGGGCGCGCCCGCTCGGCCGGTCCCGCGGCGCCGCCCGGCGGAGGGAGCGGCGATGACCCCGACCGCCATCGCCCCGGGCGCCGTGTTCCAGGAGCGCTACGAGATCGTCTCCGCGCTGCGGGAGAGCGGGTTCGCCGACGTCTACAAGGGGCGCCAGCTCGCCACCGGACAGATGGTGGCCATCAAAGTCATGCGGCCGGCCCGGGGCGGCAAGCCCGCCGACGTCGCCCGGCGCTGCGCCCGCTTCCACCAGGAGACGCGGTTCTGCGCGCAGCTCCACCACCCCAACATCGTCCGGCTCATCGACGCCGGCCAGACGGACGAGGGCACGCTCTACACCATCTTCGAGTTCGTTCCCGGCAAGAACCTGGCAGAGGTGCTGGCCGAGGAGACCGCCCTGGATCCAACCGAGGCGCGGCACCTGATGCTCCAGGTCCTCGACGCCCTCGGCTGCGCCCACGGGCAGAGCGTCGTCCACCGCGACCTCAAGCCCAGCAACATCATGATCGTCTCCACCGGCGCGCGGCGCAACGCGCTGGTGCTCGACTTCGGCATCGGCGCGCTCATCGCCGGGGCCATGGAGGGCGTCGACGCGAAGCTCACCCCGAGCAACGAGATCCTCTGCACGCCCGCCTACGCGGCGCCGGAGCAGCTCCTCGGACAGCCGGTGAGCGTGCGATCGGACCTGTACGCCTGGGGGCTCGTCTTCTTGGAGTGCCTCACCGGGCGGCCGGCGATCTCCGGCAGGTCGCTGCAAGAGGTGCTGTTCCGACAGGCCAGCTCCGAGCCGATCCCGATCCCCGCGGCGCTCCTCGGCCACCCGCTCGGCACCCTCCTCAGGCGCGCGACCCTGAAGAACGTGGCCGAGCGCGTCGCCACCGCCTCCGGCCTGCTGCGCGAGCTCGAGGCCTGCGGCGTGGAGGGGCTGAGCCGCGAGGATTTCGTGGCGCGCGCGCGAGGGCTGGCGTCGGCGCCGGAGCCGGACCCCGGCGCGCCGGACGAGGGCCGGTGGGGCTACGGCGCGAGCGCGACGACGCCGCTCGACCGGCCCCCGCGGGAGGGCCGGTCGACGCCCAGCAATCGCGCGGCGGCCGACACGCTGCCCTCTCCGGCGACGCCCCGGCCGGAGGACACGCCCTCTCCCGCGGACGGGGAGCTCGCCAGCGGCGCCGGGTGCCTCGACGCCGAGCGGCGGCCCCTCACCGTGGTCTGCTGCGCCTTCTCGACCTCGGGCCCGGGCCTGAAGGACACCGACGTCGAGGAGATCGACGATCTGCTCGGCGAGCAACAGGACGTCTGCGACGAGATCGCCCGCCGCCACCGCGGGCGCTTCGCCGGCGCGCTGGGCGATCAGATCCTGCTGTATTTCGGCTATCCGTCGGCGCAGGAGGACGACGCCCGGCGCGCCGCGCGCGCGGCGCTGGAGATCGCGGAGGACGTCCGCGCGCGCAGCGCGCGCCTCGCGGCGGCGCGGGGCATCGCGCTCGAGGTCCGGATCGGGCTGCACACCGGCCTCGTGGTCGCCGGCCAGCCGCAACGCTACACGCAGCACCTCGGGACGACGCCGCGGATCGCGACCCGGCTGAGCGCGCTCGCGGCCCCGGGCACGATCGCGGTGAGCGGCGACGCCTTCAGGCTGCTCCGGAGCCGGTTCACGTTCGAGCCGATCGCGTCGCGCGACCTCTCGGGCGCGGAGCGGCAGAGCGCCATCTACCGCATGGGGCGCGAGATCCCTCGCTCGACGCAGGACCAGGACACCGCGGGCCGCGACACGGAGCCGCTGATCGGCCGGAGCCAGGAGCTCGAGCTCCTGCTCCAGCGCTGGAGCCAGGTCCGGCAGGGCATCGGGCAGAGCATCCTCGTCACCGGCGGGCCCGGGATCGGCAAATCCCGCCTGACGTGGGAGCTCGTGCGGCGGCTCCGCGGCGACAGCCACAGCTGCCTGGAGTGCCGCTGCACCCCCGACCGGCGCAACAGCGCGCTCCACCCCCTCATCGAGCTGCTCGAGCGGCTGATCGACCCGGGCCGGGACGACGCGCCGGGGCGCCGGCTCGCCCGGCTCGAGGCGCTCCTGTCCCGCCGCGGCTTCGATCTGGCGGAGACGGTGCCGCTGTTCGCGGCGCTCCTGTCGATCCCCCTCGACGCGCGCTACGCCGCGCCTCAGGACCCGCCGCCGCGGCAGAAGGAGAGGACGCTCAACGCGCTCGTGTCCATGCTCTTCGACATGGCCGAGGAGCGGCCCGTCCTGTTCATGGTCGAGGACCTGCACTGGGCCGATCCGACGAGCCTGGAGTGGCTCGGCATGCTGATCGTCGATGTGCCCTCGGCGCGGCTCATGATGCTGCTCACCGCGCGGCCGGAGTTCTCGCCGCCCTGGTCGACGTCGGGCATGCTCCAGATCCAGCTCGGCCGCCTGGATCGCGAGCACGTCGAGCACATGGTCGCGCGGCTCGCCGGCGGCCGCTCGCTGCCCGAGCCGCTGTTGGAGCAGGTGGTCGACCGGACCGACGGCGTCCCGCTCTTCGTCGAGGAGCTGACGCGGATGGTGCTCGAGTCCGGGGCCCTCGTCGACGAGGGGGATCACTACACGCTCTCCGAGCCGTTCTCGGAGCTCGCGATCCCCTCGACGCTGCGGGGCCTCTTGATGGCGCGGCTCGACCGGCTCGGCAGGGCGAAGGAGACCGCCCGCATCGCCGCGGTGCTCGGGCGGGAGTTCAGCCTGGAGGTGCTGAGCGCCGTGACCACCCTCGACGGCGAGCTCGTCCAGGAGGATCTCGATCGGCTGATGGCCGCGGACCTCATCCACAGGAAGCGCCGGCTGAACAACCCGACATACATGTTCAAGCACGTGCTCATCCGGGACGCGGCCTACGAGTCGCTCTCGAAGCGGAGCCGGCGGAGGCTGCACGCCTGCGTGGCCCGGGCGATGGAGGAGCGCTTCCCCGAGCTCGTCGCGGCGCGGCCCGATCTGCTCGCGCACCACCACGCCGCCGCCGAGCAGAAGCAGCAGGCGATCGCCTACGCGGAGATCGCGGCGGAGCGCGCGCTGAAGCGGCCGGCGAACGCCGACGACACCGAGGCCATCGGGCACGTGACGCAGGCGCTCGGCTGGCTGTCGGCCATCGCGGACGACCGGGAGCGCGCGCTCGCGGAGCTGCGGCTGAACAGCCTGCTCGTCGTGGCGCTCCTTGACCGCCTCGGGTACATGCCCCGCGCGCTCGAGGCCGCGGTGAAGCGCTGCGAGGAGCTGATCGACGCGTTCGGTGACAGCCCCATGACCGCGCCGACGCTGTGGGCGATGTTCTGGTACCACAACTTCCGGAGCCATCGCAGCGAGGCGCGCGCGCTGACGGAGCGGATCCTCGGGATGGCGACGCGATCGCAGGACACCCGCCAGCGGGCCGCGTCCATGGTGGTGCTGGGGAACTGTCTGTTCTTCGAAGGAAAGCTCGCGGAGGCTCGCCCGCACCTCGCGCGCGGCGTCGAGCTCTACGATCCCGCGGATCGGGAGCACGTCTCCCTGTATGGCTTCGATCCCAAGGCCTGCGGCCAGTACACGCTCGCGCTGCTGCTTTACCTGATGGGCTGCCCGGCGCAGGCGTTCGCGCAAGGGGAGGCCGCGGTGGCGTGGGCGCGCGAGCTCGACCACCCGAACACCCTCGGGATGGCGCTGCTCCACCTGGCAGGCGTCTATCACTACGGCCGCCAGCGGGAGAAGGTCGCCGCGCTGACCGACGCCCTCATGGAGCTGACGACGAGCCATCACCTCTGGTTCAAGGAGCTCTGCTGGGCCCTGCACTCCTGGGCGCAGCGCGACCTCGAGAAGCTGAGGCAGGACGTCGAGGCGATCCGGCACACCGGCCAGACGATGGGATTGCCCTACTGGCTCTCCCTCGTGGCGGAGATCGAGGCCGAGCGCGGGCAGCACGAGGCCGCGGTCGAGCGGCTCGCGGGCTGTTTGCGGCTCGCCGCGGAGCTGGGCGAGGTCTACTACGTCCCGGAGCTTTACCGCCTGAAGGCGCTGTCGCTCCGTGCCCTGGGCGGAGGCGCGGAGCAGGAGAGCGAGCGCTGCTTTCAGCAGTCGATCGCGATCGCGCGCGAGCAGGGCGCGCGGGCGATCGAGCTGCGCTCGACGCTCTCGATCTGCCGTATGCTCGCGCGACAGGACCGGCGCGACGAGGCGCGTGCCCTGCTCCGGGAGAGCAGCGGCTGGCCCGCCGAGTGCGCCGATCTGCCCGAGTTCGCCGAGGCGCGAGCGCTGCACCAGGAGCTCGGCGGTTGAGCTGCCGCGGCCCCCTCTCGAGCGCCCTCGAATCCCGCGCCGGGGGCTCGACGGCGCGAGGCGGCGGCTCCATGAGACATGGGCGCCAGAAGCGGCGGTAATGGAGATAGCCATGTTTTCCCGTCAACCCTCCAATCACCTGCCTGGGACTTCCGAGACCGAGAGCAAGAGCATCCCCGCGCAACTCGACGGCGGCCCCGTCGAGGCGCGTGCCGGAGGCGAGCGAGGCGCGGTGGAGGACGAGCTCCAAGCGCTGGAGTCGGCGTGGCTGCGCGCGGTCGCGCTCAGCTGGGAAGACCCGGCGCAGCTCGCTCGGCTGAAGAGAGATCCGCGGGAGTTCTTGAGGGCCTGTTGCGGCTATGCGCTGCCGCAGGGGATCGAGCTCACCGTCCGCGAGGCGCGGGAGCCTGGCGCGCCGAGCGGCGAGGGGTGGCGCTTTCGCGAGCAGCGCAAGGCCTGGGATCTGTCGGCCGGCGTCATCACGCTCCATGTCCCGCCGGCGCCGGAGCAGACCGATCGCCCCGTCGCGCTGGCCGAGCTCGCGAGCGGCGCGCAGCTCTCGGTCGCCATCTGCTGAGTCACTCCTCTAGCCCGTAAAACCGGGCGCCGTTGTCCCAGAGGAGCTTGCGGAGCGCGTCGCCGGGGAGCCTGCCGCGGAGCGCGAGCGCCCGCTCCACCATGCCCGCGTCGTGGTCGATGTGGGGGAAGTCCGTCCCGAAGATCGCGCTGCCCTCCCCGAGCCACGGGATCGCCTGCTCCAGGAGCGGCTCGTCCGGCTCGATCTCGACGAAGCACTGGCGTCGGAAATACGCGGACGGCTCGCGGCGGACGTGCGGCGCGACCTCCTCGGCAAGGCCGCGGTACTCGATCTCGTCGAGGCGATGGAGCCAGTAGGGCAGCCACCCGCAGCCGGCCTCGAGGAAAGCCACCCGCAGGCGGGGGTGGCGCTCGAGCACGCCGCCCTCGATCAGCGCGAGCAGCGCCATCATCTGCTCCATCGGATGCGAGCACGCGTGCAGGGCGAAGCGGCTGCGGAAGCGATCGGCGCCGGCCGCCGGAAGGGAGGCGTGCGCGCCCTCGTGGACGGCGACCGCGATGGAGCGCCGCTCGCACTCGGCCCAGAACGCCTCGTAGGCGGGGTCGCCCAGGGTCCGGCCCGCGACGGGGTTCGGCCGTATCACGACGGCGCGGAAACCGAGCGCCGCCGCCCGCGCGAGCTCGGGCACCAGCTGCGGGGGATCGTGGGGGCTCATCAGCGCGACGCCCCGGAGCCGCCGGGGCTCGTGGTCGCAGAAGCCGCGGAGCCAGGTGTTGTACGCCCTCGCGAAGGCGCTCGCGAGCGCCGGATCGAGCGGGGCCATGCCGAGGAGCATCAGCGCGAGGGTCGGATACAGGAAGGCCACGTCGATGCCCTCGCGGTCCATGTCCTCGATGTGCGCCTGGGGCAGCTCCAGGGGGCCGAGCCGCGCGAGCTGCCCGGCGCGCCGGCGGCTGGCCGAGGCGACCGCGCGCCACGTCCGCGCGCTCGTCCGGTGAAGGAGCGGCCGCCCGTCCATCATCGGCTGCGGAGGGAGCGAGACCAGGCCCTCCGGTCCGGGATACGCCACGCGGTCGGCCAGCGGCTCGCCCTCGCCGACGTACGCGAGGTACGGCGCGTGATCGCGGAGCTCCGGCGCCAGGTGGACCTGCCAGAGATCGAGCGGCTCAATCACGTGGCGATCCGCGTCGAGGATGCGATAGCCGTCGCGCATGGGAGGTCTCCTCGGCCGAGCGCGGCCTGGATGCAGAGGGGCACCGGGCTCAGGCCCCCTTCCCGGTTCGCCCGGTCGAGCCCCGAGGCGGACCGGCACATCGTGGAGCCGCGCCGGCCCGAAGCGTGGCGCCCGCGGAGCATGAAGCGCGCGCGCCCGCCGATCGGGAACACGGTGTCCTTGTCACCGGCGGGCTCGACCCGCGGGTGGTGCTTGAATTGCAAGATGTGTGACTGGTGTGGCTGGTGTGACTGGTGTGACTGGTGTGGCTGGTGTGACTGATGCGACTGGAGCGACTGGAGCGACATGAACACCCGACCCCGGTGAGCCATCTGGTGCGTCGCGGCGCGCGGGAGACGCCCGTGGCGGTGCGCAAATCAGCGTCAGCGAGCGCCTGCCCGCGGGGCGGGCGGGCTCCGCCCGGCGCGCGTCGCGCACGCGGGCGGCGCGGCGCCCGGACCCCGGGACGGGATCTTGTGAGAGGGGGGTTAACAGAGTGTCAGTGATTCGCGAGGACAGCGGAATGGAAACGACGCCGCTGTCGAGCAGCTTCATCGATGCGATCCAGTGTGTCAGGCAGGACGACCGGCGCGTGGCCCTGCTCGTGTATCACCGCGACGGCGCCGAGCGCGTCGTGCTGCGGCCGAGCGCGCCGGTCGTCATCGGCCGCGCGCCGCCGTCGCAGGTCCAGATCCGCGACGTCAGCCTCTCGCGCGAGCACGCCCGCTTCACCGTGTCCGGCGACAGCGTCCTCGTCGAGGATCTGCGCTCGACCAACGGCACCTGGCTCGGCGGGGCGCGGGTCGCGCGCGGCGAGGCGAAGCCGGGCGACGAGGTGATCCTCGGCAAGGTGGTCGTCGCCGTCCGCTCGATCACGGCGGCCGAGGGCGAGCTGTCAGGCCTGATGAGCCACGAGCAGCTCCGCGTCGCCCTCGAGGAGGAGGTGAGGCGCGCGCGGTTCTTCGGGCGGAGCTTCGCCATCGTCATGGCCCGGCCCGCGCGCCAGCAGGGCGGTCACGTGAGCCACCTGTTCCCACGCATGCGGGCGCTGCTGCGCCCCGTGGACCGGATCGCCCTGTACAGCTCGGACGTCGTGGCGGCGCTGCTCCCCGAGGCCGGGGCCGACGCGGCGCTCGATCTGGCGCGCGCGCTCGCCGCGTCGGGCGCGGACGGGGCGCCGGCCGTGCTCGCGGGCTTCGCGATGTTCCCCGACGCGGGGACCGTGGCGGAGGACCTGCTCTATCGGTGCTGGAACGCGGTGCGCAGCGCGACGGAGGATCAGCCCGTGCGGTCGGCGCCGGGCGGGGCGTGGAAGAGCCACGCGGGCGCCCCGCACGCCGATCTCGTCGTCGTGAGCCCCGCGATGCGGCGCGTCTTCGAGATCGTCACGCGGGTCGCGCGATCGTCGATCCCGGTGCTTTTGCTGGGCGAGACGGGGACGGGCAAGGAGGTCGTGGCGCGCGCGGTCCACGACCGCGGCCCGCGGAGCGGGAAGCCGATGGTGTGCGTCAACTGCGGGGCGATCCCGCAGCAGCTCGTCGAGAGCGCGCTCTTCGGCCACGAGCGCGGCGCGTTCACGGGCGCGTGGCAGCAGCAGCGGGGGGTGTTCGAGGCGGCGGACGGGGGGACGGTCTTCCTCGACGAGATCGGCGAGCTGCCGGCCGCGGCGCAGGCCGCGCTCCTGCGCGTCCTGGAGACCCGGCAGGTGACCCGGGTCGGCTCGAACAAGCCGATCGACGTCGACGCGCGCGTGATCGCGGCGACCCACCGCGACATCGAGGCGATGTGCGCGTCCGGCGCGTTCCGCTGCGATCTCCTGTACCGCCTGAACGCGATGACGGTGACGATCCCCCCGCTCCGGGCGCGACCGGAGGACCTCGAGCCGCTCGCGCGCCGCTTCCTCGAGCAGGCGAACCAAGCGAACGGCCGCTCCATTCGCGGCTTCGACGCCGGGTCGCTCGCGCGCCTCCGGGCGTACGCGTGGCCGGGGAACGCGCGGGAGCTGCGGAACGCGATCGAGCGGGCGGTGGTCATCGCCGAGGGCGAGTGGATCGCGGAGGAGGATCTGCCCGAGCGCGCGCGGGCGGCGCCCCCGGCCGCGCCGGCCGTGGACCGCGACCTTCCGTGCGATGACGCCGAGCTCAGCGCCGCGCCGCCGGGCGCCGACTTCCTGAAGGCGCGGCTCCAGCGCTGCGAGGCCGAGCTGATCGTCCAGGCGCTCCGCAAGGCGGGCGGGAACCAGACGGAGGCGGCGCGCGCGCTCGGCATGCCGCTGCGCACGCTCGTCTACAAGCTGAAGGCGCTCGGGATCAAGCGGCTCGGGTACGCGCCGCCCGGCGATCCGTAGCGTGGGCCCTGGGCGGCCTGCCGGTCGGGCGGGCCGCCCAGGGCCTCGTCGCAGCGCGCCCCGCGCGGCGGGCGCTCGCGGATCTCGCGCGCGGCGGTCGGCTGGGTTTCGGGTGGGGCTAGAGGGGGAGGTCGACGACGAACGTCGAGCCGCGGCCCAGGGCGCTCTCCACGCCGATGCGACCGCCGTGGGCGTGCACGATCTCGCGCGCGATGTAGAGCCCGAGCCCGAGACCACCGAAGTGCTCCACGTCGCCCGCGCGCTCGAAGCACGCGAAGATGCGCTCCTGGTCCTCCTCGGCGATGCCCGTGCCGCGGTCGCGGACGAGGAGCTGCGCTCCGCCGGGAGGGGCCTTGACCTCGATGGAGACCGGCCGGTCTTCGCCGAACGCGATGGCGTTCTTGACCAGGTGGAACACGAGTCGCCCGATCTGCTCGCGGTCCCAGAGGCCGACCACGCCCTCGGGCGCGTCGACCGAGATGGCGGCGGACGGGGCGCGGAGCTCGACCGGGAGCCCGGCGACCACCTCCCGGACGAGCGCCCCGAGATCGACGCTCTGGCGATCGGGCGCGAGCTGGCCCGCTCGGAGCGAGATCGCCTGGAGCATGTCGTCGCAGAGCCGGGCGAGCCGGTTGACCTGGCGGCCGACGACCTCGAGCGAGGCGACCCACGTCGACGCGTCTTCTGCGTGCCGCTCGCTCATGCGCTTCATCCGCTGCACCTGCAGCGCGAGCGAGGTTAGCGGCGTCTTGAGCTCATGCGATGCGAGCTTGAGGAACTCGTCCCGGAGGCAGTCCGCTCCGTCGTGCTCGGAGGCGCTAGCGGGCCGGCGTGCGTCGAGGGTTCCAGTGCGCTGCGGGTTCAGAGCGGACATGGCGAGAGCCCCGTTCGAGGATGGATGGTCGTTCGCGATCGTCTCCTGGATGCCCAAGCATCCTCGATGCCAGGCGCCCACGCCCCGCCGGAGCGTCATTCGCCCGTGATCTGAGCGGGGGCGCCGTCGAGCGCAGGCGATCGCCGCGTCGCGCTCGCGGGTCGTCCTGCGCCGCGCTTCTCCAAGGTCTACAGGAACGCGCGCCTCGTGATGCGCCGGCGCTTGCGCGATCGAGCAACGCGTGACGCGCAACCGGCGTGGCGTGCAACCGGCGTGGCGCTTGGATTTCGGCGCGTCATCCGTCCAGCGGCTTCCATACGTCGTAGTCGAACCGCTCGTAGGGCGGCGTCACCTGCTGCCGCCGCTCGTCGTACCGCTCGAGGCACCAGGCCTGCGCGTCGACGCGCTTGCCCTGGGCCTCGATCCAGCGCGACAGCCCGAGGTAGGTCGCCTCGATGGCCTCCGCGGTCCCCTCGACCCGGGCGACCGCGTAGGTCCGCGCTGGGAGCACCAGCTGCCGCACGCCCTCCGGGAGCGCCCCGCTCGCGCTCACCTCGGCGCACACCCAGTAGGTGTAGACGCCGTCGTGGCTCGCCTTCCGGTGATCGCTCTCCGGGAAGGCCCCGTAAAGCACGCTCCGGTCCACCAGGTGGGGGACGGCGTCGAGGCGGTCGACGAGCTCTAGCCACGCGAGGGGCACCCGGTGGCTGAGCTCACTGCGGCGGCCCACCACTTTGATGCCGGCCAGCCGGAGCTCGCCCCGGGTCACGACGGAGACGTTCATGCGCTCTTCTCCTGGGAGGTCTGGGAGGTCCTTGGAAGCGACGCTCGAACCCTGCACCTTGAACCAGGTTGAAGCTCAAGGAGAAATCCGCCGCATGCTCACGATTTCCCAGTTCGCGGACCGCAGCGGCCTCTCGCCGAGCGCGCTTCGCTCGAACCCTGCACCTTGAACCAGGTTGAAGCTCAAGGAGAAATCCGCCGCATGCTCACGATTTCCCAGTTCGCGGACCGCAGCGGCCTCTCGCCGAGCGCGCTTCGCTTTTATGAGCGCAAGGGCCTCCTGCTGCCGACCGGCCGGCGCGCGAACGGCTACCGCGCCTATGCGCCCGGGCAGGTCGAGGAGGCCCGCAGCATCAGCAGCCTGCGGGCGGCGGGGATCCCCATCGCGGCGATCCGCGAGTTCCTCCGCCTGAGCGGCCGGGCGCGGGAGGCGATGCTCGCGACGTGGCAGCAGGAGATGACGGCCCGCCTGCTGTCGCTCGAGATCGCGGATCAGTACCTGCGGGGGGTGACGTCGTCGCAGCTGCCGATGCACCTCGAGCACTGGAAGGAGCGCTCGGTGCTGGTCTGGTACCCGGCGACGGCGCCGGAGGGCCCGCTGGCCTTTCGCGCTGACGTGGCGGCGCGCAAGCGGGAGCTGGCGCGCCGGCGCGTTCCGGTCCTGACCAGCGGGTACGTCCGCACGCTGGACCTGAGGGACGGTGAGCTTCATGGCGAGGTCGGGTTCCGGATCCGACCTGGCCGGCGGCTGCCGCCGGGGGCGCGGCGCCAGGACGTACCGCCGACCGTGTTCGCGACCCTGGAGTGCACCGCGCGCGACGAGAAGGCCGCGCACCGCGTGTTCCGCTTCCTGCACGGGCTCGGCTTCCGGCCCGGGGAGCTCCACCTGGAGCGGTACCTGCCCGGCGCTCCGGACCGCTACCTGCTCATGATGGCCGTCCGGCGCATCCAGCCTTCCGGCTGCGGCGGCGGGCGGCCGCGCTGACCGCACCCCCGGCGGGGCGGAGCGGTCGTCCGTCCGTCGCCGAAAGAGGCGGGGCGACGAGCGCGTGTCGGCCAAGCCGCCGCGGGCGGCGCGTGCGCAGGCGGAGCGTCGCCCGGGTGAGCGGCAGAGGCGCGCCGGAGCGGGCCGGTCGCGGCAGCCGCGAAACGGCGGAGGGACTTCCGCGTAGCAGCGGATGACCCCGCCTGACGGGGCGCGCAGCGACGCGCGCTCCCGAGGGCTCGGGGCGCGTCGTGCGCTGTCGTCACGACCGAGATGCGCCTCGACGATCGACCCACCGACAAGCCCGCGCCGCTGGGTTCACGGCGCCGTTCCAAGGAGCTTTCTCATGTTTCGCAGCACGATGAACATCACGGCCCTGAGCTTGGGGATCTTCGCCGCGAGCGCGCCCGGCGACGCCATGGCGCACGGCGCCGGCGTCCACCGGCACGGTCAGGTCTTCGTGATGACCAACGCCGGAGATGGCAATGCCGTGGTGGCGTATGACCGGGCCGCGGACGGCTCGCTCGCGTACGCAAGGACGTATGCGACCGGGGGGCTCGGCGCGCCGAGCCGGCCGATCAACCCGCTCGGCTCGCAAGGGTCGCTCGTCCTCAGCGAGGACGGAAAGCTGCTGTTCGCCGTGAACGCGGGGAGCAATGAGGTGTCGATGTTCCGGGTGGGGCCGCACGGCCTGACGCTGCTCGACGTGGTTGACTCGGGCGGCGACTTTCCCGTCAGCGTCGCGTCGCACGGCGGCCTGGTCTATGTCCTCAACGTGGGTGGCGACGGCAACATCGCCGGCTTCGAGGTGGACCCGTGCGGCGAGCTTGTGCCGATGAACGGGTCGGTCCGCGATCTCGGTCTCGGCGGCACGATTCCGCCGTCGCTCGGCGCGACGCCGGGTCAGATCGGGTTCTCTCCCGACGGGGAGGTGCTGGTCGTGGCAGGCAAGGGGTCGAACCAGATCCACGTGTTCCCTGTGAGCGGCCGCGGCTTCCCCAGCGACGCTCCGGTCACGACGATCTCCAGGGGTCTCGTCCCGTTCGATTTCGCCTTCGACCGGCGCGGACACCTCCTCGTGGCGGAGGTCGGCGGCGACGGCGTGCCGGCGACCGGTGACACGAGCGCGGTGTCCTCGTACGGCATCCGTGCGGATGGGAGCCTCGCCGTCATCAGCGACACGGTCGACACCTTCCAACGGGCGACCTGCTGGATCGCCGGCGCGCCTGGGAGCCGGTATGTCTTCACGGCCAACACGGGCAGCGACACGGTCTCCGGGCTTCAGGTCGACGCGCGCGGCGCGCTGACGTTGCTCGACGGCGGCGTGTCGGCGTCGTTCCCCGCAGGCACGGCGCCGATCGACCTCACGATGACGCGCGACGGGCGGTTTCTATATACCCTCAACGCCGGGGCCGGGACGATCGCGGCATTCCAGGTGAGCCGCGACGGTAGCCTGCTCCCGCGAGGCGAGGCAGGTGGGTTGGTGCCTGGTGGCGGCGCGCAGGGCATCGCAGTTCGGTGAGGAGGATGACCAGAATGAACCGACCCAGGTTGGGGATGAACAGACCCAGGTTGGGGATGAACCGACCCAGGTTGGGGGATGAATCGACCCAGGTTGGGGATGAATAATCGACCTAGGTCCGGCTGACCGGGGCTGGCGGTGCCGTACCCACGTTACGGTGGCTTAAGTGGCGGATAGCCTGGCGGCCGCCACCCCCCCGACGCACGTCGATCCCTTGAAATCCGTCACCAGAACCCTGGCACGGCATTTGTTATGTGCGCCGGCCATGAGCCAGCCCCGCGCGATCATCCCCGGCGCCACATACCTGATCACCCGCCGCATCCTGCGCCGGCATCACCTCCTCCGCCCAGACGCAGGCATCACCCAGCTCTTGGTCTACGCCCTCGCCGTCTCGAGCCGCCGCTACGGCATCGAGGTCCACGCATTCTGCGCGATGTCGACGCATCTTCACCTCATCGTAACGGACGTCGATGGCGTTCTGCCGCGCTTCCTACAGTTCTTCCATCGTATCGCGGCGCTCGGGACGAAGGTGCTACGCGCGTGGGAGGGACCGGTGTGGGACCACGAGCCCACGAGCGCGGTACGGCTGCTGACGCGCGCAGCATTGGTGGAGAAGATCGCATACGTCCTCGCAAACCCTGTTGCCGCCGGCCTCGTCCGACATGCGCATGAATGGCCGGGCGCCAAGGTCGACGTACGCGAGCTCGGCCGCGGCGTCCTGCACGCGATGCGGCCCTCGGTATACCTCGATCCGGAGAACCCACAGTGGCCCGAGGAAGCGACGCTCCCGCTCGCGCTGCCCCCAACCGTAGAGCAGGACAGCGCGGAAGGGTTTCGCCGCGACGTCGCCGCCGAGCTCGAGCGACAGGAAGCGCAGGCACATGCCAAGACGCAGCAGCAGGGACTCCGCTTTCTGGGCGCCGAGCGCGCCAGCAATGTCTCCCCTTACGAGCGGGCCACGAGCACGGAAGCACTCCGCGAGCGCAATCCGACGTTCGCGGTGGGCCGTAATCAGGGTGACGCGTGGAGAATCGCCGATGACGCCGTACGGACATTTCGCGCGTCCTACCGAGCGGCGCTCGAACGCTGGCGTTCCGGTATACGCAGTGTCGTCTTCCCGATAGGAACATGGTGGATGCGCACGTTCCACGGCGCGAGCGTGGCTGCGGACGCTCTCAGCGCGTGACGACGAACCCCAGGGCTTCGACGCTCGCGCCGACCTCCCCGTTCCAGCCCAGCTGTGCATCCAGGCGCAGCTCGCCCGGTGCGAGCGATTCTGCCAATGCCAGCAGGGCGCCGACCTCGACCGCTTCGAGCTCGGCGCCGACGTCGCCCGCGAAGGGCGGGCAGAGCACGCGTCCGGCCGGCGCGAGCGCGAGCGCGGCGCGCAGCGGCTCGCCGAGCGCCGTGCGCAGGTCGGCGAGATCGCTGCCGATGGCGGAGGGCGCGGTGGCGGACGGCCAGAGCCAAACAGCGAGCCCGGGCAGACGGGCGATGCAGGCGGCTGCCGCGCGCTCGGACGGGAGCACGAGGCCGCGGACGTTGACGATCGCGGCGACGACGAGGCCGGGCGGGGCGAGGGTCAGCGCTGCGAGGCGGCCTAGATTGCGGTGCGCCGCGGCCCTATGGGCGGCAACCACGGTGAGGTCATCCGGCCGGTCGTAGACGAGCTCGACTTCGCGCTGCACGGCCACGTGCGGCGAGGTCTGCGCCGCCGCGGCGAGCGCCCGCTCACGGATCCCGCCGTCCGACACCGGCTCGCCGTTCTCCGGCCGCGGCGCGGCCTCCTCAATCTCCATCCGCTCGCGAAGGAGCAGCGCCACGCGGGACGGCAGCCCCAGCGAGCCGAGCGCCCAGGCGGCGGAGAACCAGTTGACCGTGGGTGCGGGCTGCACCACCGTGGTTGCGGGCTGCTCCGTGGTTGCGGGCTGCACCGGCGCGACCGGGGTTGTGGACCTCACCGGCGCGAGCGCCTCGGCCGAGGCGCGGTCCCACGCGGCGAGCGCCTCCCCGAGCGGATGACCGAGCTCCCGGAACAGCGCCCCCGCCTCCTCGAGCGCCGCCGCGGCGCCGAGATCGCCAAGGTCTCGCCGCGCGCGCCCCATCGCCCGCGCCGCATAGGCAATCCAGGTCCGCAGCGGCGGCGTGGCGCCCGCCGCGATGTCGCGGGCGGAGGTCGCGAGCGCGAGGGCGTCGTCGGCGCGTCCGAGCTCGAGCGCCAGCTCCGAGAGAAATGTGAGCGCGCGGGCGCGGCCGAACGCATCGCCGAGGCGCGCGCACAGCCACTCTTGCCGCTGGAGCGCCGCGCGGGCGCGCTCGACGGCGCCGAGGCCGAGCGCCGCCGCGCCGAGCTGACCGTAGGCGATCGCCTCGCCCACGGCGTCTCCCCGGCGGCGGTGGAGCTCGGCCGCGTGCTCCAGCAGCGCCTCGGCCGCCCCGTGGGCACCGAGGGTCACATAGAGCGTCCCTAGCGAGTTCAGGATCTGCGCCCGCTCGTCGAGGAACGGCTCCGATCCGCGCAGCGCAGACAGCAGCGTACGCTGCGCGGCCGCCGCGTCGCCGGCGATCCGCTCGGCCGTGGCGCGGTAATGGGCGGCCACGACCGCCGCGCGGCGACGGCCGTCGCCTGCGCCCGCGATGGCATCGAGCTCCGCGACGGCGGAGGCGCAAGCCGACCGCGCGTCGCGGCGCAGGCGCGCGAGCACCGCCTCGCACCGGGCGAGGTCCCGGGCTTCGGCCGCCCCTTCCTCGCCGAACGTCGCAGCGGCGCCGTCGAGGAGGCGGACCGCGGCGTCCAGCGCGCCTTCGCGCAGCGCGAGCGCGCCCCGCCCGAAGGCGAGCGCCGCGGCGAGGAGCGGGCCTCTTGGAAGCGGCGGAGCGGCCGGTGCCGCCGCAGGCGCGCCGCCCTCCCCGAGGAGCGCCTCGATGCGGTCGAGCTCGGCGCGGACCTCGGCGCCTGGCGCGCTCCGGAGCAGCCGCGGCAGGGGCGACACGCCGTCGAGCGGGTCAAGCGGGCGCACGGCCATCCTCCGGCGCCTCCGCGGCCGCGCGCCCGGGCGCGGCGCCGCGGCCCGCCGCCGCGGCGCTAGCGCCGACCTCCGTCGCGCCCTCCTCAGCGCTCCTCCCGGTCCCGCTCCCCGACCCGCGCGCGAGCTCGTGCAGCGCCGCCTTCACCGCCTCGATCGAGAGCTCCGGCCGGGCGGCGCGGATCCGCGCAACGTGCGCGGTCACATGGGGCGCCGCGAACGAGGTTCCGGTCCAGCGCCGGTCGCCGCCGCCGGGCGCGGGCGCGAGCACCTCGTCGCCGGGCGCGAGGATCTCGTGGTCGTCCGTGAGCTCGCTCCGGAGCGCCTCTGGGTCCTGGAAGGGCCCTCGACCGACGCCGATCAGCGACTTGAAGCGCCCCGGATAGGTGCGGAACGCCGCCGCGTTCGGGCCGGCGGCCACGAGCACGACCTCTGCCGTGTAGGCCGCGTCGGCGACCTCGTAGAGTTCGACGAGGGACCGGTAGTCGCCGGGGCGGAGCGGCGCGCTCTTCGGGATATCGATGCCGAGGCTCAGGTTGATCACGGAGAAGCGCTCGCGGACGCAGAAGCGCAGCGCCGCGATGAGCCCGTCGCGGGAGCATCGTCCGTCCTCGCCGAGCGCGCGGACGCTCGTGATTTCGGCCCCGGGCGCCATGCGGTGGACGATGCCCGCGCAAGCCGTCCCGTGCCCGCTGACGTCTCCTGGCGAGCACGGCGCGACCTCGTGCGCTGCTCCGCGGCGGCTCAGCGTGACATGGCGCAGCGCCGCCGAGCGCAGCGCAGGGTGCGAGGCGTCGACGCCGGAGTCGACCAGCGCGACGCGTACGCTGGCGCCGCGGCGCGCGGCGTCGCGGAGATCGCCGCCCGGCCCCACCGGAGAGGGCCTCGTCACGCCGCGCTCCCCTCCCCCTCGCC
The DNA here is from genome assembly GCF_051526825.1 of Sorangium sp. So ce185. Taxonomy (NCBI): domain Bacteria; kingdom Pseudomonadati; phylum Myxococcota; order Polyangiales; family Polyangiaceae; genus Sorangium; species Sorangium sp. So ce185. The sequence continues at coordinate 8,650,186 of NZ_CP150316.1, forward strand.
TAGCGGCCCCTGTACGCCGCCGCCGCGCGCGTAGGCGTCGACTCGCGCGAGGAGGTCGAGGGCGAGGCGAGCCTCGACCTCGCCGTGCTCGGCGAGCCTCCCCACCACCGCCGCGAGCTCCAGACGGCGGCGGTACTCGGGCGTGAGGCGGAGCGCATGGATGTGCCGCTCCAGGGCGGCGCGGAGCGAGGTCGGCGGTGGGTCCGCTTCTTCCTGAAGCGGCCGACCAGGGCCCGCCGCCCCAACCTGGTTCGGTCCCGCCGCTCCAACCTGGTTCGGTCCCGCCGCTCCAACCTGGTTCGGTCCCGCCGCTCCAACCTGGTTCGGGCCCGCCGCTCCAACCTGGTTCGGGCCCGCCGCCCCAACCTGGTTCGGGCTTGCCGCCCCAACCTGGTTCGGGCTTGCCGCCCCAACCTGGCATGGCGCGTGCCCGAGCAGGTCTGGCATAGCGCGGGCGAAGAGCTCGAAGACGACCCGTTCGGTGCGGAACGACTCCACGGTGAGCGCGAGGACCTCGGCGAGCCGCTCGGCCATGTCGAGCTCCCGACCTCCGAGGGGCGCGTCGTGCGAGAAGAGCGCCGCGCCGCCCACGATCGCCGCGCCGATGCAAATCGGCACAAATATTGCATAAGCCGGTACCCCGCCCAGAATCGGCCGGAACGGCGCGATCATCGCATCGCCGTCGGCCAACGCCACCGCGTGCCCGCCGCCGCCGCCGAGCAGGTACGCGAACGGGGTGCCGCTCGGCGGCAGCTCCGCGCCCGCCGTGCGGTAGCCGGCGGCGTTGGCGACGACGGGCACCGTGAGCCGTCCGAGCGCCTCCATCTCGAGCGCCACGAGCGCCTCCGAGCACGGCATCGCGAGGCAGGCGAAGCGCAGGTGCTCCCCGAGCCCGCGCACGCGCGCCTCGACCGCGCCGAGGAGCGCCGCGGACTCGACGGTCGAGAGCAAGTCGCGCAGGCGCGCGGTGAAGGGGGCGAGCGGCGAGCGCAGCGCGTGCGGATAGGGCGGGAGGGCCCGCGCCGGGGCGGGCGGCGCGCCCGGCGCGGAGCGGTCGGCGATCGGCATGGGGCGGCGATGCTACCGCCGGACGGCCGCCGAACGAACCGCAACCACGCAACCGGCAGCGCGCCGCGGGCTGGCCTCCCGCCCTGCGAAGTTCCGGTTGACGTGCCCCGCTCCTCTCCTAGCATGGCGAGGGCATGCGGCGATTCGGCTGCCCGGCGCACCGTCCGACGCGATCGTCCGCGCACGCGGCAGACGGCTCGCGGTCCACGGCCGTGGGGCCCCTCGATCCGGCGTGGGTGCGATGAGCTCGCCGGGCCGCGAGCATCGGCGTCGTCTCGCCATCGTCCTCTGGGGTGTCCTCGGCGTCGTCGCCGTCCTGGTCGAGGCCATCTACCGGCTCGGCGCCACGGCGGCTCGCATCCTGACGGCCCACGAGCTCACCACAGGCCAGCTCGTCCTGCTTGCGGCCTGGACGGTCGTGATCGCCTATTTCGAGGGATATCGCGGCTTTCAACAGCGCTTTTCGCCGCGGGTGGTCGCGCGCGCGCTCTACCTCGCAGAGCATCGTCGGCCGCTGCACGTGGCGCTGGCGCCGCTCTACTGCATGGCGCTCTTCCACACGACGCGCCGCCGGCTGATCGCGACGTGGGTGCTCATCGCGGGCATCGTGGCGCTCATCCTGCTTGTCCGGCGGATGTCCCCGCCGTACCGCGCGATCGTCGATGCGGGCGTCGCGCTCGCGCTGGCCTGGGGGACCGCGTCCATCCTCATCTACCTCGCGCGGGGTCTCGCGGGCCGCCCGCCCGACATCTCGGCGGACATGCCCGAGGAGGCGATCCGCGCCGGACGCGATGCGGAGCAGCTCGCCCGCCCGCCCGTACGCGTGGGCGGCCCCTGCGACCCGTGAGGGCGCACAGGCGAGCGGGCGGCCCTGCGCGCCGGGAAACCCGGGCAAGCGCCCAATCGGCACGACGATAAGGGCGACAGGCGAGCGACCCAGTGATCCGCGATCGACGCGCCTCACGGTGCGCCCAGAGCTGAACCGCGTTGCGGCCTCACGTGTGGCCTTCTGGTCATCACCTCTGGCGTCGCGATCCCCGGCAACAGGCACTTTGTAAATATTCCTTCGCAGCAGGCCTGTGGCGCGATGCCTCGCGAGGCGCGGCGCGCGGCAGGGGAGATCGCGCTGCCCACCGCGCCTCGGCGCCTGCGATCGCGCTTGGCCCGGACCGTGCTCCAGCCGGGGAGCGCTCATGGGGAGCGACTCAACCGACGATCGACCGCGCTCCGTGGAGGGGCGCGCACCGGGGCACCGTGCAGGACTCGAGCAGCAGCCAGGAACCGGCGGATAGGAGCGTAGAGATCACCGACGAGCTCATCATGCCAGTCGTCGCGCAGGAGCTCGAGGTGACGAAGCGTACGGTCGAGTCTGGCCGCGTCCGCATCACGAAGCAGGTTCACGAGCGGGTCGAGGCCGTCGAGGAGCCGCTCGTGAGCGAGCGCGTGGTCGTGGAGCGCGTCGCCGTCGATCGGGTGGTGACGGAGCCGCCGGCGACCCGTCAAGAGGGTGACACTCTGATCGTACCGGTCGTCGAGGAGGTGCTCTTCGTCGAGAAGCGCCTGGTGCTGAAGGAGGAGCTCCGCATCACGCGGGTCCGCTCGGTCGAGATGAGCCCGCCGGAGCGCGTCACGCTCCGCCGCGAGGACGTGCGGGTGGAGCGCGTGCCCCCGCGCGATCGCGACGAGAAATAAGGATCGTCGGACGGGCTCCGGCGCCCGGGCGATCGAGTCACGAACCCCACCTTCGCGCGTGGCGCGAGGGGATAACGGTCCACATGGACCACGACATCATGGAGGTCACGTCATGAATCACAGCGAACGTTCCATGTCCCCGTCCCAGCGTTCTCAGCAGCTGAGCAGGTCCCAGCAGACCGCCAAGGCCGCCCCCTCGACGGCGAAGACGGATGAGCTCCGGGCCGACGTCCTGCAGGAGCAGATCGCGGTCCCCGTGATCGAGGAGGAGCTGCAGGTCGGCAAGCGCGACGTGAACCGCGGCGGCGTGCGTGTTTCGAGCCGGCTGGTTGAGCAGCCGGTCCAGGAGTCGGTGAGGCTGCGCGAGGAGCACGTCCACGTCGAGCGGCACCCGGTGGATCGGCCGGTTCAGCCGGCGGCGCTCGACACCTTCCAGTCCGGCACCGTGGAGCTCGTCGAGACCGACGAGGAGGCGGTCGTCGCGAAGAAGGCGCGCGTCATCGAGGAGGTCGTCGTCAGCAAGGCGGTGACCCAGAGGACCGAGCAGATCCGGGAGACCTTGCGCCACACGGAGGTCCACGTCGAGCCGGTCAGCGCGGCGGAGCGCAGCAACGGGACGACGGCGTACGAGCGCTACGACACCGACTTCCGGCAACACTACCAGGCGGGCCCTTACTCCAAGCACGGCTATGCCTACGACCAGGTCGCGCCCGCGTATCTGTTCGGCTATCAGCTCGGGACGTCCCAGAACTTCAAGGGACACGACTGGACGACCATCGAGGCGGAGGCGGGCAAGGCCTGGGAGGAGCGCAACCCCGGGACCTGGGAGCACATGAAGTCCGCCGTCCGGCACGCATGGGACAAGGTCACGGGCAAGGCGTAGACCTCTCCTTCACCTCCCGCCCATCGAGCTCGCATCCTGGGATTTCCCGGAGGCGCGTAGCGCGTCGCTCGAGCTCGTCCCTGTGATCCTTCGGGGGAACCGCGGGAGCAGCCGTGGTTCCCGTGCATCGCCTGGATCGTCGTACGACGAGGCATCAGGGACGGTCCACGGTCGATCTCCGATGTATGCCGGAGGGGATCACGCTGGCTCCACGAAGACGGTGGCGATGAGCTCGTGGTTGCTGGTCATCTTGTACATGACCCGTTCCACGCGGTACTTCGACTCGCATCCGTCTTTCTCGATGAGCAGCAGCTCTCCCTGGCGAGGGATGACCGCTCCGTGAAAGACCTGAAGCAGCTCCCACGACGTGAGGCAGATTCGGTGTCCGGGATGATGAATCATAGACGGGCTCGGAGCGTAGCCTATCCCGAGGCGTTTCGTTCCGACATTGCGCCGCGTCCCGCGATCCGACCCAGGTGGCGCCGCTGACCCCGCCCCGACCCAGGGTTGAGTCGCCGGAGCCGAGGCGCGGCCCAGGTGACCCGACCCAGGTCGCACCGGCGGCGCCCCGACCCAGGTTGAAATCGTGCTCCCGTCAAGTTGCGCGACCCGACCCCGACCCGCCGCCCCGACCCAGGTCGCCGACCCGACCCAGGTTGAGGTCGACCCGACAAAGGTTGAGGCCGCCGACCCGACCCAGGTTGAGGCCGCCGACCCGACCCAGGTTGAGGTCGCCGAGCCGACCCAGGTTGAGGTCGCCGAGCCGACCCAGGTTGAGGTCGCCGAGCCGACCCAGGTTGAGGTCGCCGAGCCGACCCAGGTTGAGGTCGCCGAGCCGACCCAGGTTGAGGTCGCCGAGCCGACCCAGGTTGAGGTGACCCCCGCCGGCCCCACCCAGGTTGAGGTCGCCCCGACCCAGGTTGAGGTCGCCGAGCCGACCCAGGTTGAGGTGACCCCCGCCGGCCCCACCCAGGTTGAGGTCGCCAACGCCGACCCAGGTTGAGGTCGCCCCCCCATTCCGTTGCCGCTCGCCCGCATTTCCTATATGTAACCGGCATCACACAGCACAGGGCATCAGGTAGGAGCCTTTCCACCGTCTTGTCACCACGGAAAGAGGCCAACGAATGACCTTCAAGCACCTGGCTTTCATAAGCGCGCTCTCCGCGCTCCGCGGCGCCCTCGCGCTGACCGCAATCGCGGCCTGCTCGTCGGACCATGCCCCTCCCGACGCGGCCGAGCCCGCGGCGCCCCTCGCCCCGGCGGCGCTCGACCCGACCGAGCGGGCCGCCGACACCCCCATTTACCTGAACCGCCGCTACTCGCCCGAGGAGCGCGCCGCGGATCTCGTCTCCCGCATGACGCTCGCCGAAAAGGCCAGCCAGATGGTCAGCAGCCAGGCAGCGGCCATCCCATCGCTCGGCATCCCCGCCTATGGCTGGTGGAACGAGGCCGCGCACGGCGTCGCCCGCGAGCAGGTCAACCACGGCGGCAACCCGCCCAACACCGTCAACACCACGTCCTATCCCGTCGACCTGTCCCTCGGCTCGACCTGGAACCCGGAGCTCATGTACCGCGAGGCGCGCATGATCTCGGACGAGGCGCGCGAGATCTTCCGCGACAACAAGCTCGACCTCAACGTCTACGCCCCCACCATCAACCTGGCGCGGGATCCACGCTGGGGCCGTAACGACGAGGCCTTCAGCGAGGACCCGGTGCTGACCGCCGCCATCGCCGCGCAGTTCGTGAACGGCATGGAGGGCAAAGACCAGCGCGGCCGCCCCCTGCCCGAGGGCCGCGGCTACCTCAAGGTGAACACCACGCTCAAGCATTACACCGCCAACAACAGCGAGTTCAACCGCCGCAGAGGCAGCTCGGACATGGATGAGCGCACCCTGCGCGAGTACTACACGGCGCAGTTCCGCGACGTCATCCGCGCCGCCGATCCGGCGTCGATCATGAGCGCCTACAACCGCGTCAACGGCGTCCCCGTGGCCGCCAGCATCCAGCTCAAGGAGGTGCTCGCGCGCTCCACGTTCGGCTTCCGGGGCTTCTTCACCTCCGATTGCGACGCCATCCGCGAGATCCAGGCCGGGCACCGCTGGCAGCCGCCCGGCTATCCCCACCCGCTCGACGCCGTCGAGCGCCACGCCTTCGCCGCCGTCGCCGGCGAGGATCTCAACTGCAACTGGGGCTATCACGACCGCTTCAGCTACGCGAACACCCTCCCCGACGCGGTCGCGCGCGCCATCCCCACGCCGACGGGCATCTTCAACGAGAACGACGTCGACCCGCTGGTCACTCGGCTCTTCGCCGCGCGCATGCGCCTCGGCGAGTTCGACGACGACGCCCGCGTCCCCTGGGTCACGCAGGCGCGGGCCCGCGTCGCGCCGGGGACGTGGCTCAACAGCGACGACAACGGCGCGATCACCGAGACGCCCGAGCGGCTCGCCATGGCGCGCGAGGTCGGCGCCGAGGCGATCGTGCTCCTCAAGAACAGCGAGACCCGGCGCAAGGACGGCAGCACTGGCAAGCTCCTGCCGCTCCGCGTCCCGCGCCGCGGCGCGTTCCGCCTCGCCGTGATCGGCACCTACGCGAACCCCGCCGAGGTCTTCCTGGGCGGCTACTCCAGCGACCAAGGCCCCGCGGGCAACGCCAAGACGGTGAACGGCTACAGCGGCATCAAGGCCGCCGTTCAGGCCATCAACCCCGACGCCGCCGTCGACTTCTACCCCGGCGTGACGCCGGAGACCCTCGCCGAGGTGGACGCGGCCTCCGTCGCCGCCGCCGCCGATTACGACGTCGTGGTCGTCTACGTGGGCACCGACGGTCGCCACTCGCGCGAGGACGTGGACCGCACCACCCTCGATCTGCCCGGCGCCCAGGCCGAGCTCATTCGACAGGTGACCGCGCAGAACCCGAGCACCATCGTCTATATGGAGACCGTCGGCCAGATGGACGTCGGCAGCTTCGAGCCCGGCGTGGCGGCGCTGCTCTGGAGCTCCTACAACGGCCAGCGCAAGGGCGAGGCGCTCGCCGACGTCCTGCTCGGCGCCGCTGGCCCGAGCGGCCGCCTGCCCTTCACCTGGTACACGAACCTCTCCGACCTGCCCCCGATCGACGATTACGCCGTTCGACCGACGGCGAGCAGCCTTGGACGAACCTATATGTACTTCCAGGGCCCGGTCACCTATCCGTTCGGTCATGGCCTGAGCTACACCAGCTTCCGCTACACCCGACTGCGCGCGGATCGGCAGCGCGTGGACGCGAATGGCGCGCTGCGGGTGAGCGTGAATGTCAGCAACGCCGGGCGCGTCGCCGGCGCCGAGGTGGTCCAGCTCTACGTGAGCACGCCCGACGCCCCCGCCTCGCTCGAGCGTCCCAGGAAGCGGCTGCGCGCGTTCCAGAAGATCTCGTTGCGCCCCGGGGAGACCCGGCGCGTGAGCTTCGAGCTGCCCGTCGCCGATCTGGCCTTCTTCGACCAGGAGCAGGGTCGCTATACCGTCGACGCGGGCACCTACGCGCTCCAGATCGCGCGCTCCGCCGCGGACGAGGACATCGAGGAGCAGACCTTCGTGACGGTGACCGGCGCGCTCCGCCCGACGGCCGCCGTGGCGACCGCCAAACCGCAGATCGTGGGCGATCACGACCTCGGCATCCAGCAGCGGGTCTTCTTCCCCGTCGGCGCGGAGATCGATCCGCAGCTCACCGTCTCGCTGACCGACGAGACGCTCTACGGCTACATCACCAAGGGCGAAAGCCGCCCGCTCCCCGCGGGCACGCGGGTGAGCTTCCGCAGCAACCGCCCCCGCGTGGTCTCCGTCGACCGCCGCGGGACGATCCGCACCGAGGCGCCCGGCGTGGCCACGGTGACCGCGTCCGTGGAGTACCGCGGCGCCACCGCCACGGTCGATTTCGTCATCTACGTGCGATCGACGTGATCGGATCCGGTGCCGCGGAGCTCCCCCGCCGCACCGCACGACGGGCAGTGCCCCAAATTGAACATGAAGGCGGGAAGGCGGGAAGAAAAGATCAATGATCTTCCTGCCTTCCCGCCTTCATGTGAACTCTCTCCGGGCAAATTTGAGCACTACCGCACGACGAACACATCGGCTCGCGGCGCGGTTCAGAATGACGGCGAGCGAGCTCCGCCAACCCAGGTCACCGCGCGCGAGCGAGCGCCTCGCGCTCGTCGGCGCGCCGCGCTCGTAGCGGAGCGAATTCTGCTCGGGGTGCTCCCGGCCGCCGTCGCTGAATGCACCGAGTTTGACGGGCTCGGCACCGGAGACGCGGAGTCCGAGCTCGTCCTCGAGATCAAATACAGGGACGAAGGGCATATACCGGGACTGGTCAGGCGCAGGTTCCGAAGACGCCTTGCCCGATCCGCCCTTCCTGGAAGAGCGACACCCTATCAGCAACTTTACACGTCGGAAGGGCCGTCTTCGCTCCGTCGCCAGCCAGCATGAGCTCATTCAGAGGCCGAGAGAACATACAAATCCAGTAACATCCAATATCCCTGCTGCATGCTCGCTCCGCGGAAGGAGCAGGCATGCCGCTGATAGTGTGTGGTTGCCCGCTCCGATGTGGGAGCGGGTCGCACCTGACGGATTAAGCTTACCGGAGTGCGAGAGCGACATGCGATTCAACGACCTGCTACACGTTTCTGCAACCGACCGCCGTAGATCTCGACAGTGCCTGGCCGCGCTCGCGGCGCTGGCCGCGTTGTCGCTGAGCGCGTGCGGCAGCGACGATGGGAACTCGTTGACCGGCGAGCCCGAGGGCGGCGCGGGGGGGCCCGGTGCGACGGTCGGAGCAGGCGGCGCCAGCTCGAGCTCGCACGCGGGCACGGGCTCGGGCTCGGGCGCGGGCGCGGGCGACCACGCGAGCGTGGGTTCGGGCGGCACGGGCGCAGGCGGCACGGACGACCATCCGTACGACCACTGCAAGAACGGCTACATGCCCGACCCGAGCGACTCGAGCCCCACCATGAAGGACGGGCCCGCTGACTTCTTCCCGCCCGGCAACAACGATCCGGAGATCGTCGACACCACGGTGCAGCCCGAGGTCCTGAAGTGGATGTATGACCACTCCTGGCAGGCGGCCCACGTCGAGTGGCATGCGATCCGCGCCTGTAACCTCCCGGGCGGCGGCGGGTTGAGCAAGGTGAACATCTGCTCGTTCACCAACCTGGTCCCGAAGGATCAGAACTGCAAGACCGCCGGCGACGGCTATCAGTTCCTGGTGTTCCACCGCCACATGATCCAGGCGCTGAAGCAGCTCTGGCCCAACCACAGCGAGCAGTTCGAGGGCTTCTCCAAGTTCCCGACCAAGGCGGAGGACGTGCCGCCCCAGTGGCGCAACCAGTGGAAGGACTGGGATTCGGCCGCCCTCGAGGCCGGGAGGATCGGCGACGAGATCGACAAGCCCGAGAACCTCGCGAGGTTCCCGGACGAAGGCACGCTCGGCTTCTGGCTCCAGTGCAACGTGGGCCAGCGGCTGGCGGGGGCGACCAACATGCCGTGGGTGGGCCTCCACTTCGTGCTGCACGCCAAGTGGGCGCGGCCGGGCAACACGACGCACGGCGTGAACAACACCAACGCCAACATCGACAACTACATGTTCTGGAAGCTCCACGGCTGGATCGACAACGTGTGGGAGAAGTATCGCCGCGCCAAGGGCCTCACCCCGGACGACCGGAAGCTCAAGGAGGATCTCGAGGCGCAGTGCCGCGAGATGGACACCGAGATCAAGATCATCCAGCAGAACCTGGATCCCGACGACGTCGTGAATCCCAACGAGCCTTTGCCGGTGGAGTCGGGGTTCTTCCACGAGAAGGTGCGGCCCATCTTCGAGAGCCGGACCAACCTGTGCAGCGGCTGCCATGCCGAGACGGGGCCCAACGCGAAGCTGACGCTCGGCGGCCACATCAGCTCCAAGAAGATCGTCGACGGCCTTGTCAACCAGCCCTCCATCGGCGGCGGCCAGTACAGGCTCGTCGTCCCGGGCGATCCCGACCGCAGCTGGCTCTACCTCAAGGCCTCTGGCAAGGCGGAAACCGCGGGCTGCGTGCAGACCGACATGGCACAGTGCATCAGTGGCGTGATGCCGCCCAGCACGACCGGGCCGACCGTCAGCCCGCAGCAGCTCGAGGTCTTGCGGCAATGGATCCTGGACGGCGCCCAGGGCCCGACCTGATCCGGAGCGAGGACGAAAGGGAAACGACACCGCTCGGCGCTGGCGACGCGCGCCGGACGGGCCGCGGGGGCGCTCCAGGGACGGAGCGCGCCCCCGCGCCCGCGGCGCGCGCAGGCCGAATCCACGCTGGGCCTCATCGCGCGGCGTCCGGCGAGCGCGTCGGGCTCGCCGCGGACCGCTGCAGCGCCTCGGCCAGGAGCGATCGGTACAGCGGCGAGCTCTCGCGGAGCGACTCGTGCGTGCCCACCGCCGCGACCCTGCCCCCGTCGAGCAGCACGTTGAACGTCGACCGGAGGAGGTGCGGCGCGTGGGTCACCACGATCGCGGTGCGCCCGCCGGCGACCTCGCACGCGGTGCGCAGGAGCGCCTCGGCGGTCGCGCCCGGCAGGCCCGCCTCGGGCTCGTCCAGGACGAAGACGCGCGGATCGCGCAGCAGCACCCGGGCGAGCAGCAGCCGCCGCGCCTCGCCGCCCGACAGGCTCGGCGGTGAGGCGCGCACCTCGGTCGCGAGCCCGCGCGCCGCGGCCTGAGCGGCGCCCGCGGGCCCCGCCGCGTCCGCGGCGGCGGCCGTCGTCGGCGGCGCGCCGGGCGCGACCTGCGGGCCCGCGAGCTCGTCGAGCTCCACCTGGCGGAGCGCCTCCCGCATGCGGTCGTCGGACGGCGGCGGCTCGAGGCCGAGCGCGAGGTTGTCCCGGATGCTCCGCTCGAACAGGCGCGCCGACTGGCCCACCACGCCGAAGAGCCGCTGGAGCTCGCCGGGCGGGATCCGCCGGAGGTCCACGCCGCCCACGGCGATCGCGCCGGACGACGGCTCGTCGAGCCGCAGCAAGAGGCGCAGGAGCATCGACTTGCCGCTGCCGGATCGGCCGCAGATGCCGACCACCGCGCCGGCCGGGATCGAGAGCGACACGTCGTCGAGGACCGGGCGGGTCGCGCCGCTCGGCGTGAACGTGACGCGCTCGAACGCGATCGCCAGCGGGCGCCTCGCCTCGCCGCCGAGAGCGGCCGCGAGGCCGCCGCCCGGCCCCTGGGCCACCGCGGCGAAAGCGGGCCCGGCGGCGGCGGGGCCGTCCTCCGCGGGCGGCGGGTACGCCGGCAGGCGCAGCAGGGCGAGGGTCGCCTGCAGCAGCGGGGCGCGCTCGAGGAAGCCGGCGCGGAGCGCGTCGAGCGCCTCGAGGCGCGCCATCAGGAGCGGCACCACGAGCAGGAGCTCGCCGACCTCGCCCGCGCCGGCGTCCCCGCGGGAGGCGGCGATGGCGGCGACGATGACCAGCGGCGAGAGCGCCGCGAACACCCCCTTGATCTGGCCGGAGACCGCGAGCGCCTGGCCGAACCGGCGTCGGGCGTCCGCGACCCGGTAGGCCGCCCCGGCGAGCTCGCCCTCAACCTGGGTGCGGGCGCCGAGCAGGCGCAGGTCCTCGGCGCCCGCGAGCGCCTCGCCGAGGGCGCTGAAGACGGCCGTGTCGGCGTGCTGCATCTCCCGCATCGCGCGCGCCACGCGGCCCGAGGCCCGGTCCGCGGCGAGGCGCGAGAGCGCGAAGAGCGCGGCGCCGCCCGCGAGGACGAGCGCCATGCCGCTGGAGACGAGCGACGCGGCGAGCACCGCGAGGGTCGCGAGGGCCTGGGGCAGGCCGGCGGCGAAGGCGACGCCGAAGTCGGCGACGAGGCCGGCGTCGCGCGCGATCGCGAGGCGCACGACCTCGGCGCCCCGCGCGGGCGGCGCGGGCCGCGGGCCGGGGCCGGCCGGCGGCCGGGGCGGCGCGGGCCGCGGGCCGGGGGCGGCCGGCGGCAGGGGCGCCGCGGGCCGCGGGCCAGGGCCGGCCGGCGGCAGGGGCGCCGCGGGGCCCGCGGGGCCCGCGGCGTGCGCGTCGAGGAGCGCGCGCCCAGCGGCGTCGACGTCCCGGGGCGAGGCGGACAGCGCCGCGCGGAAGAGCGCGACGCGCAAGGCGGCGGTGAGGTCGCCGGCGAGCTCGGAGCTCTTCCGGCCCGACAGCACCGCCGCGGAGGCGGAGGCGAGCGTGGCGCCCAGCGCGGCGAGCACCACGGCCGCCGGCGGCGCGCCGTCGAGCAGGCGGGCGAGCGCGCCGCCGAGGCCGCTCGCGGGCGCCGCGCCGCCGGGCGACGCCGCGCGGCCGGCCACGGCGCCGAGGGCCGCGCCGGCCATCGCCGGCAGGAGGCCGGACAGGGCGCCCGAGAGCGAGGAGAGCGCCACGACCAAGGCCAGGCGCGCCCCGGGCGCGCGGCGCAGGGCTCCGGAGAGGGCGCCGCGGCGCTCTGCCGGCTCTTGCGCCTGCGCCCCGGCCTCTTGCGCCTGCGCCCCGGCCTCTTGCGCCTGCGCCCCGGCCTCATGCGCCTGCGCCCCGGCCGGCCCCTCCGACATGTGCGCCCCGCGCCCCTCGCGCAGCGAGCGAAGACCGATCCGCAGGATCGCGAGGAGCGCGCGCATCGACGTGCGAGGTCACGCTACACCGCCGACGCCGTTGCGCGCGACGCCCATCCGATCGACCCTCTCGGCGTGCGCACCGCGCTCGTGGTCCTGCTCCCGCTGCTCGCGTCCTGCGGCCGCCCCGAGCCCGCGCCGCCGGCGGAGGCCGACGCCGGGGCGCACACCCCCTGGACGCGCAGCGCCGCGGCGTCCCTGAGCGAGCGCGGCGCCCAACCCCGGTCGGGCGGGCCGCCGGCGGCGAGCTCCGCCGAGCCGGGCGCGCTCGAGGAGATCCTCGCCGCCGCGCGGCAGGCCGCGCCCAGGCCGGGCGACGGCGCGAGCCTCGCGAAGATCGGCACGAACACCGGCCTGCCGGCGCCCTCCGCGCCCCCGCCGGCCCCGGCGCCCTCCCCTGCCCCCGCCCCGCGGTCGCGCGTCGAGATCGGCGCGCCCATGGTGCAGGCCGACATGTCGAGCCCCGCGATCGAGAAGGCGGCGCGGGCGCAGCTCTACTGGGATCTCGTGCAGCGCTGCCGCGACCCGGACGGCAAGATCCTGCCGCCCGACGCCGTCCGGGTGGAGTTCAACGTCGACGCCGAGGGCTACATCGTGGTGCCGACGATCATCGGGAGCGCCTCCGACCCCCGCTACGACGAGGCGGCCACGTGCATGCGTCGGGAGCTGTCCGGCGCCGCGTTTCGCGCGCCGGCGGGCGCGCGCGGGCTGCCGACCCGGGTCGACGCGACCGTGCCGTCGGTCGACTGACGCGTCGGCGCCATGCGCGCAGTTCCTATTCAGGGAAACGAAGCGTCTCGACGGCGATGCCGTCCTCCGCTGTCACCGTGCTGCCATCGTGGTTCCAGCGGATTGCCGCCGTTGCCCGGCGGCTCCAGCGCGTAGGTGACGCCCTCGAGCGTGAGCTGGTCCTCGTCCAGGCACTCGATGCCGATGAGTCGTGTTCGCAGTCACGTGGCACCCTACGACGCACTGCTGGGAACGCCAGCATCGGTGGGACAAAGGCCGTGCGCGCGAGCAGCGCCCCTTGCCGCCCGGTAGCCGCCCGCCCGGTCCGCGGCACAGGACGCTTACGCGGACGCGCTCTCGTCCGTTTGTGTCGGGCCAGGCCAGAACCAACCGCGCGACCTTACGGTCTGCGCGCACAGTCTGGTACGCTCGCAGCATGCGTCCCGCCCGTCGCCCCCGCTCCGCCGCCGCGATCCTCCGCTCCGTCCCCCCGGAAGATCGCCTCATCATGCGCCGGCTCGGCTTCGACCTGAACGACCCGGAGTTCGCCGCGCTGTTCGTCGAGGGAGTACGAGCCGCCGACGACGCGATCGCGGAGCAGGAGCGGTGGGAACGGGAGCTAAGTCTACGTTGAGCGCCGTCCGTGCCGTTCTGCGGCCGGGACCTTGATGCTCGGCGCCGTCGAGACCTGCCCGAACTGCGAGGGCATCGACGGCCGGCTCGGCGCCGGCCTCGCGTCGTGACCAGGTTTCGTCACGGCAAACGTCGACAGCGCACGGGCGCGTCGCGTGTCGGGGCACGGGTTCAATTCTCGGCGCCTCCACCAGGAAGACACGGCGAGAGCCGTATCTTCTGCTTTTCGTGTGCTCCGCGCGTGACCTGATAACTTTCGCCGACGCTGGACTTGGGGCGGATTGATGTGGGCGGCATCACGGGGAGCGGGCGTGGCAGGTGACCCCAGGGTACAGGACTCCACGAAGTTCCACGGCGGGCACGAGGCCGGCGAGGGGCGACCCCGGGTCCGAGCTGGATGCCGGCGCAGCCCGGAGACGAGCGAGCGGGCACCACCGCACAGGATCCAGGCGGCGAGCGGGATACCCGCCCTGCGGCGGCCGACCCGTCCCCGACTCCGGCCGGGCGCCTGCCGAGCGCATGCCCCCTTCTTGACACGGGACGGTGTCCCCGCTGGTCTCACATAGGGTTGCGGCTATGGGAGGGTAGCAGGAGTAGCGACGAGGACCAGAGAGCTACCTCAGGACGCCTGCCCGCCGCAGCATGTCAAACGCCGAGACTCGGGAGCTGACGGCGGCAAGCCTTCAGCCAGCAACCGGTCGCGTGCCGGATGAGCATTTCCAACCAGCAGTAAGCTGAATATAGTGACACGCCCGGCATCTGTCCCCGTAGATGCTCCGTGCGGAGGGAGAGCACTGGCCGGGGTCTACGGATCCAACGTGTCCGTCGCGGAGAACCTACCATGCGTCATCGCACATCACCCGCTCGGCGCCAGCCTCGTTCCTCAGCGCCAACTTCGGCGTCGGTGCCGCGGCTCCACCGAGCGCGCGTCGGACTTTTTCCTTGGATGCTCGTTGGCGTCATGCTCTGCGCAAGCGCCGCGCATGCGCAACCTGATGACGTGGACGGCGACGGCGTTCCGCACATCTACGACAACTGCCCCACTGTCCGCAACCCCGATCAACTCAACACCGACGGCGACAGTCTCGGCGACGCCTGCGACCCCGACGACGACAACGACGGTGTGAATGACGGAGCAGACAACTGCCAATTCGCGCAAAACCCGAACCAACTCAACACCGACGGCGACAGCCTCGGCGACGCATGCGATCCCGACGACGACAACGACGGCGTGAATGACGGAGCAGACAACTGCCAATTCGCGCAAAACCCGAACCAACTCAACACCGACGGCGACAGCCTCGGCGACGCATGCGATCCCGACGACGACAACGACGGCGTGAATGACGGAGCAGACAACTGCCAATTCGCGCAAAACCCGAACCAACTCAACACCGACAGCGACAGCCTCGGCGACGCATGCGACCCCGACGACGACGACGATGGCGTGGACGACGCCGCCGACAACTGCCCTCGTGCCTCCAATACCGTTCAGAACAACAACGACGGCGACAGCCTCGGCGATGCGTGCGACCCCGACGACGACAATGACGGCCTGGATGACGTCGTAGACAACTGCCAATTCGCGCAAAACCCGAACCAACTCAACACCGACGGCGACAGCCTCGGCGACGCATGCGACCCCGACGACGACGACGATGGCGCGGACGACGCCGCAGACAACTGCCCTCATGCCTTCAATCCCGATCAGAACGACAACGACCTCGACAGCCTCGGCGACGCGTGCGACCCCGACGACGACAATGACGGCCTGGATGACGTAGTAGACAACTGCCAATTCGCGCCGAACCCGAACCAACTCAACACCGACGGCGACAGCATCGGCGACGCGTGCGACCCCGACGACGACAACGATGGCGTGGACGACGCCGCCGACAACTGCCCTCATGCCTCCAATCTCGATCAGCGCGACAACGACCTCGACAGCCTCGGCGACGCATGCGACGCCGACGACGACAACGACGGCCTCACGGATGCCCAGGAGGCGGCGCTCCGGACCGATCCGACCAGCGTCGACTCCGACGTCGACACCATCGCGGACATCGAGGAGGTGGCGAACCCTGCTGATCCGCTCGACGTCGCCAACGACACCGATGGCGACGCGATCATCGACGCATTGGACACGGACAGTGACAACGACGGATTTCTCGACGTCGAAGAGGCAGGGGATACCCTGCCGGAGACGCCGCCCGTCGACACCGACAATGACTCGATTCCAGATTACCGGGACGTGGATTCCGATGACGACTCGGTGCTCGACGCCGACGACAACTGCCCCTATACGCGAACGTGGCCCCCGGACCAGACCGACACGGACGGCGATGGCAAAGGCGACGCCTGCGACGCCGACTCGGACGGCGACGGGGTCAGCGACGCGGACGACAACTGCCCGCTCTCAGCGAACGCCGGGCAGGAAGACGCCGACGGCGACGGCATCGGCGACTCGTGCGATCCGGACGCCGACTCGGACGGCGACTCGGACGGCGACGGCGTCAGCGACGCGGACGACAACTGCCCGCTCCTGGCGAATGCCGGGCAGGAAGACGCCGACGGCGACGGCATAGGCGACGCTTGCGACCGGGACGGGGACAGCGTCCCCGACCTTCTCGACAACTGCCCGGATCTCTCGAATCCCATACAGCCAGGCAGCTCGGTCCAATCCGACAACGACGGTGACGACATCGGCGATCCATGTGACACCGACGACGACGACGATGGCGTCATCGACTCGCAGGACAATTGTCGTCTCGTATCGAACCCGTCCCAGATCGATGTCGACGACAATGGCATCGGCGATGCCTGCGACTGCGGTGATCCGGCTCAAGCATCGTGCGACGACGGCGATCCGTGCACGCAGGATGACATCTGCCAGGCCGGCGTCTGCACCCCGGGGCCCGAGGTGATCTGTCCCGATCCTCCCGGCATCATGTGCCAGGTCGGTTTGTGCAATCCGCGCAACGGCGCCTGCGTGATAGCACCTGAGCTGGAGGGCACACCCTGCCCTGGCGGCGTCTGCCTGGCCGGCGGATGCTTGATGGATCCGGAGACAAACGACGGCGCCGGCGGCTCGACAGCCGGCGGCGGTGCGGCGAGCGCAGCCGACGGCGGCGCGGGCGGAGCCCCGGCGGAGGGCGGCGCGGGCGGCACTGCCTCAGCCGGCACCGACGATCCCTCATGGGTTGAACCGCGAGGCGTGACGCGCCTGCATGGCAACGGGTGCGCGGCGGGCGGTTCGACACGGCCGGCGAGCGACGGCGCCGCTTGGTTGCTCCTCGCCCTCCTGGGCCTGCGGGCCTCGAGGTCACCTCGGCGCTCCTGGGTCTTCCACGGGGCGAAGGGACCCGGCCGGTGGCCCAGCCGTTCGTGAACGCCCGCCTCAGCCCTCCTCAGCGCGACGCGGCCGCGTCCGGCGTGGTCACCCGATCCAGGCAGGGGGCATGAGCGGCCTCGCACGCCTCCCGGCTCTTGAACATCATCTCTTCGCAGGGCCTCTCGCGGCACACGTAACAACCACACGGAAGCGGCCTGCATCCGTGGCCATCCCAGGCGAAGGACCCCTGCCCATAAGGACAGCAGGACCTCGCGACGAGGTCGAGGCCCTCGTTGATGGTTGGCCGGCAATCGACCTTCTCGGATGAGCCTGTGGATTGCGTGGCACTGCAGCCGATGAGCGCGCACAGGACTGCCGCGAGCTCGGCGGTGGTCACGAGGCGTCGCGCGCGCGGCGCCCCGGTAGGATCATGTGCCATATCGTCCAGGTTGGCTCGAGTTCTTGAGGACAGGAGGTGAGAAGCCATGGAGCGCTCGACCCGCGGACATGCGCTCGGTGGCGGGCGCAGGCGAGACGCCGCCACCGACGGCGCCGCGACCAGCACCATGGCCGAACCGGCTCCTGAAGGCCAGCGTACCGCGGCTGCGCAGACGGAGGCTGCCCCGCGCGCGAGCACGAGCGACGCGGAGCTCGCCGAGGCGCTCACCGAGGTCGATGACCGCAGCATGACGTCGCTCGCGTGGAGCGCTTCGCGCCAGGCAGAATCCCAGCGACCTACGTACACCTATAGCGGAACGGCTCCAAACGCCGCTGGCCGGGAGCATGGCGGCCGGGCCAGGCCCCGGCGGTGCGCCGCGCGGGGTCGCGAAAAAAATGTCCCGCCCTGTCGATCCCGCCGGCGGTCGTTCGTCGCGCCAGTGAGGCCAGGGTCGTCAACCCGGTCGATAACCCCCGGGAGCCCGGCTTCGCGTGGCGCATGGCGCGGGCAAAGAGCCGCAACCCGAGGTAAATGACCTGCTCGTGCGTGGAGGAGATGCGTGATGATCGGTTTGAAATCGACCCGTCGGGCGACCCTGGGAGCGTGTGTGTTGACCCTCGCCGCCGCCGGCTGCGGCGGCGACGACGAGGTGCCCGTCGCGAGCTGGACAGCCGCGTGGGGGACGACGATGCAGGGGCCGGACTCGCCGTTCCCCGACACGACGCCGCGTAGCTTCGCCGACGAGACCTTGCGCCAGCGGCTCGTCGTCACCGCCTCCGGCGATCGGGTCCGGCTGCGGCTCTCGAACCTCTTCGGGACCCAGCCGCTGGAGCTCGCCGAGGTCCGCGTGGCGAAAGAGGCCTCGCCCTTCGTCTCGGCGCCGGGCACCGACCGGCGGGTCCAGTTCTCCGGCCAGCCGAGCGCGTCGATACCGCCGGCCAGCGAGGCGGTGAGCGACGGCGTGGAGCTCGCGGTGAGCACGGGCGACCGCCTCATCGTGAGCATCTACAGCGCGGCGACGTCGGAGCCCGCGACGTGGCACCCGTTCTCCTTCACGACGCACGCGGTCGCCACGGGGAACCAGGCGGCGAGCGAGGCCTTGACGTCACCGGCCAACATCACGTCCACGTATTGGCTCACGGGCGTCGACGTCGAGTCCACGGAGCCCCAGAAGGTCGTCGTCACGTTCGGCGACTCGATCACGGACGGCTCGTCATCGACGATGGACGCCGACAAGCGCTACTCGGATCGGCTCTTCGCGCGGCTCCAGGCGGATCCGGAGACGCGGACGGTCGCGGTCGTCAACCAGGGCCTCGGCGGGAACAGGCTGCTCCGGGACAACATCGGTCCGAGCGCCGTGTCGCGCTTCGAGCGCGACGTGCTGGGGATGCCGGGCGTGACGCACGCCATCGTCTTGATCGGGATCAACGACATCGGCATGCCGGGCTTGTTGGGGGAAGCCGAGAAGGTGACCGCCGCCCAGTTGATCGACGGGCTCGAGTCGCTCGCCGACAAGGCGAGAGCGAGGGGGGTCAAGGCGTTCGTCGGCACGCTCCTGCCGTTCGAGGAAGCGTTCCCACCCTACTATACGCCCGAGGGGGAGGCCGTACGCCAGGAGGTCAACGCGTGGATCCGCGGCAACACCTCCTACGACGGGGTCATCGATTTCGAGGCCGCCGTGCGCGACCCGGAGCAGCCCGCGAAGATCCTCGCCTCGTTCGACAGCGGCGACCACCTGCACCCCAACGACGCCGGCCACGAGGCGATGGCGAACGCCGTGCCCCTCTCGATCTTCAAGTAGCCGGTCTGCCTCAATCGAGCCGCGACACGCTGAGCGGCCGCATCAGCGCCCGCTTCTTGTCCTGGTGCTCGTGCATCCGCTTCAGCACGTCGACAACGAACGCCACCGTCGCCACGATGTTCTCCCCCTGATTCAGCATCACGCACTCCGCGCGCGAGCTCATCGCCGCGTCCGTCACCTCCCCGCGCGTCGGCACCCCCGTCTTGTTCAGGCTCTCGAGCACCTGCGTCGCCCAGATCGCCGGGACCAGCGCGGCCTCGCAGAGCCACAAGAGCTCCTCCTGGACCTCCGCCAGCCGCACGAAACCCATCTCGACGGCCATGTCGCCGCGCGCGAGCATCACCCCCACGTGCTCGCTGCGCATCGCCGCGAGCAGCAGCCGCGGGAACTGCCGGAACGCAGGGGTCGTCTCGATCTTCAACACGATCCCGAGGTGCGCCGCACCGCGCGCGGCGAGCTCCTCCTGGAGCCGCTCCACATCGGAAGGAGACCTGACGAACGAGAGCCCCACCATGTCGGCGTTGCGCGCGATGAAGTCGAGATCCTCGAGATCCTTCGGCGTGAGCGACGCAATCCCGAGCTCGGTGTCCGGAAAGTTCAGGCCCTTTCCCGGCTTCAGCTTCACCCCACCCTGCCGCGCGAGATCCACCTCCACCAGCGCGGCCCCCTCGGTCACCCGCTCGACCGTGCCGCCCAGCCGCCCGTCGTCGTAAAACACCCGGTGCCCGGGCCGGAGGTCGTCGATGACCTCCGGGATCGTGCAGCTCACGGCGAGCGCCTCCTCGACGTCGGCGTCGCCCGCCGCGGCGCGCGCCCTCTTCGCGTCCTTCACGTCCTTGCACAGCCAGAGCTTCGGCCGCTCGCCCGACTCCGGGAGCGTCACGCGCGCCGACCCCCCGCCGATCTTGCTCACGCGCGGGTTGGGCCCGGAGATGTCGCAGAGCACCTTGCAGGCGATCCCGGTCTCCTGCCCCGCCTTCCGCAGCCGCGCGATGAGCTCCGCCCAGCCGTCCGCGTCCCCCTTCGAGCAGTTGATCCGCGCGATGTCCATGCCGCCCTCGAGCAGCCTCTTCAGCTCGCCCTTCCGCGCGTCCTCGGGCAGCGTGACCATCACCCGCGTCTGGCGCCCCTCCCTCCCCTCGCCGAGCAGCGCCCGCGCGTGCTCCTCGAGCAGCGCGGCCCCCGACTCGAACGAGGCAGGGCACTCGCCGGGCGCCCGCGGCTCGGGGCGCCGCGCGAGCGCGTCGAGCGCGCCGAGCACCGCGTCCAGGGACGCCAGCGTGCAGCTCTCGAGCCGGCCCAGGGAGCTCAAGCCCAGCGCGGCGAGCCGCCGCTGGAGGCCGCGGATGTCCTGCTGCCGGACGGCGAGGTAGTGGAGCAGGTTCGTCGCCCCCGCCCGGTGCTGCGGGTGCACCGCCTCGAGCAGCGGCCGGTAGCGCTGCTCGTGCTCGACGGCGCTCGCGCGCAGCGCCTCCACGGCGGCGAGGGCCTGCTCAACTACCTGCGGGTCTGGATAAGGCATGTCGCGATCTCTCGGCTGGAGTGCGCGGATCCTCGCGTCCGCTGCAGCGCGCCGCACCGCGCGGCGCCCCGGCGAGTCCAGCACCGCGCCCCGAGGCAGTCCAGCGCCGCCGCGCCCCGGAGCTCCGGTGAGGAGAGGACGTCACCGCCCCTCCGCGGCGCCGTCACAGAGCCGTCACCCGGCGACAGCGCCGCGGCGGCGGCACACAGCGCGGCGGCGGCGGCCCCCCCCCGGGCCGCTACGCGGGCGCGCGGTACCGCGCCACGACCACCGTGATGTCGTCGTCGGGGCTCGGACACCAGCCCTCGACCTCCCTCAGGATCCGGTCGCGGATCGCCTCGACGGGCGCGGCCTGGGCGGCCTCGATGGCGGCGCAGAGCCGCTCCACCCCGAACTGCTCGCGGTGCGCGTTGCGGGCCTCCGTCACGCCGTCGCTGTAGAGCACGAGGACGTCCCCGTCCTCCAGGAAGAACTCGGCGTCCCGCGTCGCCGCGTCGATGGCGGGCAGCACGCCGACCCAGACGCCCGAGCTCGGAATGCACACGCACCGCCGCGTCCGCGCCGAGCACACGATGATGTCGTCGTGCGCCCCCGCGAACGTCACCCGGCCGCTCCGCTCGTACCGGAGGAGCAAGAGCGTCGCGTGCTCGTCCCGCTTCAGCCGGTCGCGGACGTTCTTGAACACCGCCTTGTTGAGCGCCGCGAGCAGCTCGCTCGGGCTCGCGCCAGGCTCCCGGCTCGTCAGCGCCGAGACCATGCTCTGGATCATCAGCATCACGAGCCCCGCCGCGAGCCCGTGCCCCGCGACGTCGCCGATCCCGAGCCACCCGCCCCCGGGCGTCGGGATGACATCGTAATAATCGCCCCCCACCTCGGCGGCCGGCGTCATGATCGCGCTGAGCTCCAGCCCCTCGACCTCGAGCCGCTCCGGCACCAGCGTGGTCTGGAGCCGCGCCGCGAGCGCCGTCTCCTGCCGCTCGCTCTCCTTCTCCAGCCGCTCGCGCAGCTCCACCTGGCGGACCATCTCCCGGTGCAGCGACACCGTCTTCACCGCGGAGCCGACCTGGAGCCGCATGGCGTCGTACACCATCTCGTTCACGCCGCTGTTGAGCGCGATGATCCCGAAATAGTCGGCGTCGCCGAAGATGATCGGCATCACGACGGTGCTCCTGCGCTCGCGCGAGCTCAGGAACCCGGGCGGCGCGAGGGCGTGCACCGGGAAGCTCTCCTCGGGCGGCTCCACCTCGCGGCCGTCCTGCATCAGAAAGAGCGTCTTCAGGGTGTCGCGCTGGGCGTCGTCGTAGAGCGAGACGGCGACGCGCGTGAAGAGCAGCCTCGGCATCTCCGAGGCCAGCATCCGCCGGAAGAGGGGGAGGCTCAGGGACGTCGAGAACCACCTCGCGCTCCAGTTCAGGCCGATCGAGGCGACCTCGACGTCGAGGCGATGGCGCCCCTCGGCGCGCACCGACGCGCTCCCGATGAGGATGCGGGCCGCGTGCCAGAGCTGCTCCAGGGTCTCGTTCGCGGCGGCCCCGACCGGGTCCACGGCGGGCCGGCGGAGCCGCGCGCGCAGCAGGCTGATCACGCCCTGGAACAGGTCGAGGAACACCCCCTCGCGCGCCGCCGCGTCGAGGAGCCGCTCCAGCACGTGCAAGAAGCGCCCCTCGGTCCCCTCGAGCTCCTCCTCCAGCGCCGACAGGAGCTCGCCGGACCAGCCGGCGAGCGACGCCGCCGAGACGCCCACGGCGCGCTCCAGCGCGCGCTCCAGCTCGTCGCGGCGGCCGCCGAGCGAGAGCGCACCGAGGCGCGGCGGCGGGTCCGTGACCGGTCGCATGAAGACGACGGCCTGGTACGAGCAGCCGCACGACTCGCGCCGCGTGAGCTCGATCTCCTGCGTGGTCCGCTCGGGGACGCGCTCGCCGTCGAGCATGCGCAGGACCGTCTCGAGCGCGAGCTCCCCGAGCCGCTTGATCGGCTGGCGCACCGTGGTGAGCGACGGCTTCGCGTACCGCGCCACGCCGACGTCGTCGAAGCCGCACACGAGGACGTCCCGCGGGACGGCGCGGCCGGCCGCCATCAGGACCTCGATGGCGCCGAGGGCCATGTTGTCGTTGGCGGCGACCACCGCGTCGAGCTCGACCCCGCGGGCCAGGATCTCGGCCATCGCGGCCCGGCCGGTCTCGATCGTGAACTCGCCGGCCGCGACGAGGCGCTCGTCGCAGGGCAGCTCGCGCGCGGCGAGCGCCCTCCGGAACACCTCGGCGCGGAGCCGCGCCTCTCCGTTGCCGTCCGGACCGCCGATGTAGGCCAGGCGCCGGCAGCCGTGGTCGTCGAGCAGGTGGCCGGCTGCCATCTCGATCCCGAGGGCGTTGTCGACGAGGATGCTGGGCACGCCGGGGATCGGGATCCCGATGCTGCACACGGGCAGCGGCCGGTAATAGTCACAGAAGCGCTGCACCCCCTCGACGCCGACGTAATTGCCGAGCGTCGCCGAGGCGATCACGACGCCGTCGACCGCCTCCGGGCCGACGAGGTGATAGATGGTCCGCTGGGCGACCTCGGAGGGGCTGTGGCCGGTCAGCACCTCGCCGACGGCGATCACGAGATTGACGTCGTGCGCCTCGGCCGCGCGCTCGATCGCGACCCGCATCGCGGACTGGTACTCTCCGCGCAGATAATCCATCACGAGGGCGATCGTCCGGCGCTTCGTCATGTCCTCGGGCCCCCGGCTCAGGCGTCCACGATCGAGACCAGCTCCGGGGACATGCGCTCGATCGCCGCCAGGCACCGCCGCTGCCAGCCGAGCCGCGCGTCGGTGACGAACACCACCTTGCTCTTCGCGCCCTGGCCCGCGAGGCCGCAGATGAAGCTGATGAACGCCTTCAGACAGCTCGAGTTCAGGAAATAAAGGGGCCTCACGTCGAACTCGACGGCGGGGATGGAGAGGCGCACGACCTCCGCCTGGAGGTCCTTGAGGCAGATGCCGAGCGGCGGCGCCGCCGCCATGTCGCCTGTCCCGCTGAGCCTGACGCTGAGGGCGTCGCCCCTCAGGCTCGGCTCGATCCCGAAGCTGTCCGTGACGACAGGCTCAACCCGCAAGCTGCTCATCGACCCTCCATCTCCCGACCGGCGCGCGCGGCGAGCGACCGCACCGCCGCGCTGGCCATCCGTTCACTCCGAAAGAACGTGACGCACGAGAACGGTGAGCGGCCCTGGCTCGGTCCGGAGGCTGACACGGCCCGACCAGCGTACGTGGTTCTCGCAGTGGAGCCAATCCCCATGGGTCCGCCGTACGATCCTGTGACCAAACCCGCGACCGCGAGCGCCGGGGCTAGTGGGGCGCGCGGTACCTCGCCACGACGATGGTGATGTCGTCGTCCGGGCTCGGGCACCAGCCCTCGACCTCGTTCAAGATCCGATCGCGGATCGCCGAGACGGGCGCGGACTGGGCCGACTCGACGGCGGTGCAGAGCCGCTCGAGGCCGAACTGCTCATGGTGGGCGTCGCGCGCCTCCGTCACCCCGTCGCTGTACAGCACGAGGACGTCGCCGTCCTCCAGGAAGAGCTCGTCGTCTCTTGTCAGCGCGTCGATGGCGGGCAGCGCGCCGATCCAGACGCCCGTGCTCTGGATGCACACGCAGCGGCGGGTGCGCGCGCGGCACACGATGATGTCGTCGTGCGCCCCCGCGAACGTCACCCGGCCGCTCCGCTCGTACCGGAGGAGCAAGAGCGTCGCGTGCTCGTCCCGCAGCAGACGGCCGCGGACGTTCTCGTACACCGCGGCGTTGACCGCCGAGATCAGCCGGGCCGGGCTCGCCCCCGGCTCCCGGCGCGTCAGGGCCGAGACCATGCTCTGGATCATCAGCATCACGAGCCCCGCCGCGAGCCCGTGCCCCGCGACGTCGCCGATCCCGAGCCACCCGCCCTCGGCGGTCGCGAGCACGTCGTAATAGTCGCCGCCGACCGCGGCCGCCGGCTTCATGACGGCGCAGAGATCGAGCCCCTCGACCGAGAGCCGATCCGGGACCAGCGTGGTCTGGATCCGCGCCGCGACGACGCTCTCCTGGCGGATCTTCTCCTGCTCCAGCCGCTCGCGCAGCTCCACCTGCCGGATCATCTCCCGGTGCAGCGCCGCGGCCTTGACCGCGGAGCCGATCTGGAGGCGCAGCGCGTCATAGACGAGCTCGTGCGCACCGCTGTTGAGCACCGCGACGCCGAACTTCTCGAGATCGCCGAAGGCGACCGGGATCGCGATCATGGTGTTGCGCTCTCCCCCGCTCAGGAACCCCTCGGGCGCGAGGAGCCAGGCCGGGAAGCTCGCGGGCGGCGGCTCCACCTCGCGGCCGCCCTCCATGAGGAAGAGCGCCTTCATGGTGGTCTCCTGCGCGTCCGGCGCGCTGTCGTACAGCGACACGGCGACGCGCGAGAACCCGAGGGCGGGCAGCTCCGACGCCATGACGCGCTTCAGGATCGGCAGGCTCAGGCAGGTCGAGAAGCTCCGCGCGCTCCAGCTGAGGTACGTCGACGCGAGCTCCACGTTGAGGCGCCGCTCGCCTTCGACGCGCACCGACGCGCTCCCGATGACGATGCGCGAGGCGTGCCAGAGCCGCTCGAGGGCGTCGTGGAGGACGCCGCCGTCCTCGGCCGGCCGGAGGAGCCGCTCGCGGAGCACCGCGATCGCGCCCTGGAAGTGATCGAGGATCGCCCCCGCCCGCCCCGCCGCGTCGAGGAGCGCCTCGAGCGCGTACAGGAAGCGGCCCTCCTTCCCCGCGAGCTCGTCCTCCAGCGCCGACAGGAGATCGCCGGGCCAGCCGTCGAGCGAGCCGGTCGGGATCGACACGCTCCGCCGGAGCGCGCGCTCCAGCGACTCCCGCTGTCCGGCGATCAGCGACGCCCCGCCCCGCGTCGAGCTGCCCGGCGGCGGGAGCGAGGCGCTCGCCTGGACGCCGCAGCCGCAGGACTCGCGGCACGTCAGCTCGACCTCCAGGAGCCCCACGTCCTCGACCGCCTCGCCGTCGAGCATGCGCACCAGGCTGTCCACCGCGAGGGCCCCGAGCCGCTTCATGGGCTGGCGGACGGTGGTCAGCGACGGCTTGGAGAAGCGCGCGATGACCGCGTCGTCGAAGCCGGACATGAGGATGTCCTGCGGGACGCGGATCCCGAGCTCCTTGAGCAGCTCCATGGCCCCGAGGGCCATCTTGTCGTTGGCGGCGACCACGGCGTCCGGGTCGCCCCCGCGCGAGAGCAGCTCGCGCATGGCGGTCCTGCCGCTGTCGATCGTGAACGCGCCGAGCGCGAAGAGGCGCTCGTCGAGCGGCGCGCCGCGCGCCGCGAGCGCGCTCCAGTACGCGTCGGCCCGCGCCTTCGCCTCCTCGTTGTTGGCGGGCCCGCCGATGTACGCGACGCGCCGGCGCCCGTGGGCGTCGACCATGTGCGCGACCGCGAGCTCGATCCCGAAGGCGTTGTCGACGATGAGGCTCGGGATGCCCTCTATCGCCATCCCGATGCTGAAGACGGGCAGCGGCGCGTAAGCGCGGCAGAACTCCCGCATCCCCTCGATGCCGATGTGATGGCACAGGGTGGCGGACGCGATGATGATGCCGTCGACCGTCTGCGAGCCGATGAGGTGATAGATGCTGTTCTGGGCCGCGGCCGTCTCCCCGGGCAGCGCGAGCGTCTCGCCGAAGGCGACCAGGAGATCGACGTCGTGCGCCTCGGCGGCGCGCTCGACCCCGAAGCGCACCTCGGACTGGTAGTCCCCGCCCACGTAGTCCATCAGGAGGGCGATCGTCCGGCGCTTCTTGCTCATGGCCCGCGGCTCTCGGTCAGGCATCGGCGATGGAGACGAGCTCCGGAGACATGCGCTCGAGCGCCGTCAGGCTCCGCCGCTGCCACCCGAGCCGCGCGTCGGTGAGGAACTCGATCTTGCACCTGAGCCCCTGGCCCGCGACACCGGAGATGAAGCTGATGAGCGCCTTGAGACAGCTCGAGTTCAGGAAATAAAGGGCCCTCACGTCGAACGCGACGGC
The DNA here is from genome assembly GCF_051526825.1 of Sorangium sp. So ce185. NCBI lineage: Bacteria > Pseudomonadati > Myxococcota > Polyangiales > Polyangiaceae > Sorangium > Sorangium sp. So ce185. Next base: position 8,676,945 of record NZ_CP150316.1, read on the forward strand.
GCCGACGCGCAGGCGCAGCGCCTCGGACTGGAGCTCCTTGAGGAAGAAGCCGAGCGGCGCGACCGCCGCCATGTCGCCCGTGCCGGTGAGCTTGACGGTGAGGGTGTCCTCCCTCAGGGCCGGCTCGGCCCCGAAGCTGTCCGTGACGACGGGCTCAACCCTTAAGGCGCTCATCCCCCCTCCACCTCGCGACCGGCGCGTGCGCGATGATCGTCAGCTCGTTGCCCTCGATCTTGTAATCCACGTCGAGCCCGCCCTCGGCGCGCACCCGCGCGAGGCCGAGCCCCGACACCCCTTCTACCATCGCTGTCTCACAGATGAGGTCGTCATAATGCTTCACCGGATCCGTCGCTGTCTTCAGCTCGAACAGCCGCCTCTCCACCTCGCGCAGCCGCTCCGGAGAGGCCTCGTTGCGCGCGCAGATCTTCATGACGCACGAGCTCTCGCTCTCCTCCAGCGCGAGCTCGAGGCTGACCCGCGGGCCGGAGGAGTACTTGATGACGTTCTCCGCGAGCTCGTGCGCGGCCATGTAGAACCGCGAGCTCACGTTCGGGTCGTCGAGCACCATGCTGCAGAAGCTGGACACCAGGCGGAGCACGCTGCCCGCCATGCGCTCGGTCGGATAGAACGTGATGCACAGGAACAGTGACCCGCTGCTGCTCGGTTCGGACACTGGCACGATTGACGCATCCTACGTGGTTCTCGGCCCGAATCCAGTCCCTTCCGCCCTCGCGTGGGGTAGCGCTCATGTAGGAAAGCCGGCGGACTGGAGCGAGAGCGCCCGGGGCGCGCTGTACCTCGCCACGACGACGGTGATGTCGTCATCGGGGCTCGGGCACCAGCCCTCGACCTCCCTCAGGATCCGGTCGCGGATCGCGTCGGACGGGGCGTGCTGGGAAGACTCGATGGTAGAGCACAGCCGCTCGAGGCCGAACTGCTCCCGGTGGCAGTTGCGCGCCTCCGTCACGCCGTCGCTGTACAGCACGAGGATGTCGCCGTCCTCCAGGGAGAACTCGGCGTCTCGCGTCATCGCGTCGATGGCGGGCAGCGCGCCGATCCAGACGCCCGAGCTCTGGATGCACACGCAGCGGCGGGTGCGCGCGCGCCACACGATGATGTCGTCGTGCGCCCCCGCGAACGTCACCCGGCCGCTCCGCTCGTACCGGAGGAGCAAGAGCGTCGCGTGCTCGTCCCGCTTCAGCCGGCTGCGGACGTTCTCGTACACCGCCGCGTTGACCGCGGAGAGGATGTCGCTCGGGCTGGCGTTCGGGTCGGTGCGCGTCAGGGCCGAGATCATGCTCTGGATCATCAGCATCACGAGCCCCGCCGCGAGCCCGTGCCCCGCGACGTCGCCGATCCCGAGCCACCCGCCCTCGGGCGTCGCGATGACATCGTAGTAGTCGCCCCCGACCGTGGCCGCCGGCTTCATGACCGCGGCGAGCTCGAGCCCCTCGACCGCGAGCTGCGCCGGCACCAGCGTGGTCTGGATCCGCGCCGCGACGGCGCTCTCCTGGCGGACCTTCTCCTGCTCCAGCCGCTCGCGCAGCTCCACCTGCCGGACGACCTCCCAGTGCAGCGCCGCGGCCTTGACCGCAGAGCCGATCTGGAGGCGCAGCGCGTCATAGACTAGCTCGTTCGCGCCGCTGTTGAGCACCGCGACGCCGAACTTCTCCGCGTCGCCGAACGCGACCGACAGCGCGATCACGCTCCTTCGCTCCCCGTCGCCCAGAAACCCCTCGGGCGCGAGGCGGCGGGCCGGGAAGCTCGCGGGCGGCGGCTCGACCTCGAGGCCGTCCTTCATCAGGAAGAGCGGCACCATGGTGGCGCGGTGCGGGTCGTCGTAGAGCGACACCGCGACCCGCGAGAACTGCATCCGCGGCAGCTCCGACGCCATCATGCGCCGCAGGACGGGCAGGCTCAGGCAGGTCGAGAAGCTCCGCGAGCTCCAGCTGAGGTAGAGCGACGCGAGCTCCACGCTGAGCCGCTGCTGCCCCTCGGCGCGCACGGACGCGCCCGCGACGAGCACGCGCGCGGCGTGCCAGAGCTGCTCGAGCGTCTCCTCCAGCGCCCCGTCGCGCCGGCCGTCGGGCCGGCGGCCGAGCCGCTCGCGGAGCAGCGTGACGACCCCCTGGAAGTGCTCCAGGTTCGCCCCCTCGCGCCCCGCCGCGTCGAGGATCGCCTCGAGGGCGCGCAGGAACCGGCCCTCCTGGCCGGCGATCTCGTCGTCCAGCGCCGACAGGAGCTCGCCGGCCCAGCCGTGGAGCGAGCCCGCCGGGATCGCGACGCTCTTCTCGAGGGCGCGCGAGAGCGCGTCGCGCTCGCCGGCGGGCGGGGGCGCCGCGCGGGGCCCCCTGCTCAGGGGCGCGCCCGCCGCGTCCACCGGGCCGCCGCAGCCGCAGGACTCGCGCAGCGTGAGCTCGACCGGGAAGAGGTCGCAGTCCGGGACCGGCGCGCCGTCGATCATGCGCATCAGCGTGTCGACGGCGCGCGCCCCGAGCCGCTTGATCGGCTGGCGGATCGTGGACATCGACGGCTTCGTGAAGCGCGCGATGACCGCGTCGTCGAAGCCGCACACGAGGACGTCCTCCGGGACGCCGAGGCCGCGCGCCCGGAGGGCGTCGATCGCGCCGAGGGCCATGGCGTCGTTGGCGGCGATCACGGCGTCGAGCTCCACCCCGCGATCCAGGATCTCGCGCATGGCGGCGCGCCCGGAGTCGATCGTGAACGCGCCGCACGCGAACAGGCGCTCGTCGGCGGGCAGCGATCGGGCGGCGAGCGCCCGCCAGTAGGCGCCGGAGCGCACGTCCGCCTCCTCGTTGCTCGCCGGCCCGGCGATGCACGCGACGCGCCGGAGCCCGTGGCGGTCGACCATGTGGCCGACCGCCATCTCGATCCCGAGGGCGTTGTCGACGACGAGGCTCGGGACGCCGTCGATCGCCACCCCGATGCTGCAGACGGGCAGCGGCGCGTAGGACCGGCAGAACCGCTGCATCCCGTCGACGCCGACGTGATGGCACAGCGTGGTCGAGGCGACGATGACGCCGTCGACCGTCTCCGGGCCGATGAGGTGATAGATGCTGTTCTGGGCCGCGCCGAACGACCCGGGCAGGGCGAGCGTCTCGCCGAAGGCGATCACGAGGTTGACGTCGTGCGCCTCGGCGGCGCGCTCGACCCCGAAGCGCACCTCGGACTGGTACTCGCCTCGTACGTAATCCATCAAGAGGGCGATCGTCCGGCGCTTCTTGCTCATGCCTCTGGCTCTCGGCTCAGGTATCGGCGATGGAGACGAGCTCCGGGGACATGCGCTCGAGCGCCGTCAGGCTCCGCCGCTGCCAGCCGAGCTTCGCGTCGGTGAGGAACTGTATCTTGCACTTGAGCCCCTGGCCCGCGAGCCCGCAGATGAAGCTGATGAACGCCTTGAGACAGCTCGAGTTCAGGAAGTAGAGGGCCCGCACGTCGAACTCGACGGCGCTCACGGACAGGCGTATCACCTCCGCCTGGAGGGTCTTGAAATAGGAGCCGAGCGGCGCGGCGGCCGCCATGTCGCCCGTGCCGGTGAGCTTGACGCTGAGGGTGTCCTCCCGCAGGCTCGGCTCGATCCCGAAGCTGTCCGTAACGACCGACTCGACCTTCAAGCTGCTCAATCTGCCCTCCATCTCTCGACCGGCGCGTGCGCGGTGATCGTCAGCTCGTTGCCTTCGATCTTGTAGTCCACGTCGAGCCCGCCCTCGGCGCGCACCCGCGCGAGGCCGAGCCCCGACACCCCCTCGAGCATCGCCGTCTCGCTGATGAGATCGTCATAGTGCTTCACCGGGTCGCTCGCGGTCTTCAGCGCGAAGAGCCGCCTCTCCACCTCGCGCAGCCGCTCCGGAGAGGCCTCGTTTCGCGCGCGGATCTTCAGGATACAAGAGCTCTCGGCCTCCTCCATCACGAGCTCCAGGCTGACCCGGGGGCCGGTCGAATACTTGGTGATATTCTCGGCGAGCTCGTGCGCGGCCATGTAAAACCGCGAGCTCACGTTCGCGTCGTCCAGCACCATGGCGCAGAAACTGGACACCAGACGCAGCACCGCGGTGGCCATCCGCTCGCTCGGGAAGAAGGTGATGCAGAGGAAAAGCGAGGCACCCTGGCTCGGTTCGGACGCGGGCACGATGGGCGCAGCGTACGGCGTCCGCGGACGGGAGCCAATCCCTTCTGCTCCGTCGCGGCCCCGGAGGTGAGCGCGCGCCCTACAAGGTTTTGGCCTTGGCGGTCCCAAAGACCGCATCTTCATCCGTGACATCCGTGACATCCGTGACATCCGCGCCATCCGCGCCATCCGTGACGCGGGTCACGGTCATTCGTGGCGCGCCACGAGCCGCTTGCCCTCGGCCCTGAGGTTCGACACCGCCTCGCCCACGCGCTGGGCCAGCGGCAGGCCCCGGGGCACCACGACGCCGACCGGCCCGCCCACGCGGCCGAACGACCAGGAGAGCGCCGAGCCCTCGGCGTCCCACGCCGCGAGCCGCTCGCGGCCCTCCGACGGCATGGCGCCGACGATCTCGCGCCGCTCCAGGTCGAGCACCGCGATCCGGTCCGCCGACGCGAGCAGCATCGTCCTGCCGTCCGGCGCCACGGACAGGTCCTCCCACTCCGCCCCGCTCACGCCCTCGAGCACCCGCTCCGCGAGGCCGGCGCGGCGGACCAGGACGACGCCGGTCGCGTCCGCGAACGCCACGTCGCCCGGCAGCGGGCCGTCGGCGATCGCGGTCGCCCGCGGCGTCGCGTACCCGAGCACCCGCACCTCCCCCCGCGCCTCGTCGATGCGCGCCACCGCGCCCGAGCTGAACGCGAGCCACAGCCCCGGGCCCACGCCGCCGCGCGCGGGGCTCGGGCGCGCCTCGTAGACGTAGCCGTCGGTCACCGCGATCGTGCGCGACGACAGGTCGCGGAGCGACGTCGCCACGAGGTTGCCGTCGAGCTCCTGCGTGAACAGCGTCCGGCAGGCGGCGTCGACGCCGAGCACGAGCGCGGGCGCCCTCGGCACCGCCTCGACGGTCGCCCCGGTCGCCGCGTCGAACAGCGTCCACACCCCCTCGTCCTTGCGGTACGCGAGCAGGCGGCCGTCGTCGCAGGCGCGCAGCAGGTGGCCCCGCCGCGCGGCCGTGCGGCGCCGCGACCCCTCGTCGTAGAGGCGCACCTCGCCGCCGATCTGGAAGGCCACCGCGCCCCCGCGCCGCAGCACCGCGGCGGCCGAGGCGCCCGGCTCGCGGCCCTCCGCGCCGCCCGCCGGGCCCTGCCCCTCGAAGCGGAGGAAGCGCTCCGCGGCGGGCGGGCCCGGGCTGAACAGGATGAGGTCGCGCGTGAGCACGCGGCGGTCCGGCAGCCGCCACCCGCCGACGAGCCCGTGCGGGCCGACGTCGCGCTCGGCGATGTCGGCCGCGTCGCCGCGCGCGCGCAGCGGCCGCGGCGCGCGCTGGCCCGGGGGCGCCTCGCACGGCGAGCCCTCGGGCGGCGCGTCGCCCGGGGCGCGGCCGCCCTTCCGGAGGTAGTGCCAGACGCTGCCGCCGCCGCCGCAGACGCCCAGATCGAGCCCGCCCGCGTCCCAGCGCGCCGACGCGGGCGCCGGGTCGGTGTCGAGCTCGAGGAGCGGCGCCTCGGGCCGGTCGAAGGCGTAGATCGACGTCCTGCTCTGCTGCACGAGCGCGATCGCGGGGTCGCGCGGGCTGAAACGCCCGAGCACGGCGGGCGCGCTCAGGGTGATCTCGGCGCCCGCGCCGCCCTCCGGCCCCCAGAGCAGCGCCCGCCGCCCGAGCACCGCCGCCACGCGGGCGCCGTCGGGCGAGACGCCGAGCACGTTGCCGCGGAACGGGTGGCGGTCGACCGCGCCGGCGCCGCCGCCGCGCCGCAGGTCCCAGCGCGCGATGCCGCCGTCGGTCGAGCACGCGAGGACGGGCGCCGCCTCGGCCGCGTGCACGGCGCTGCTGCACCGCACCGGCGCGATGGCGGCGAGCGCGACCGTGCCGTCCTCCCGCAGCCGGAAGACGCGGACCTCGCCCGTGACCGAGCGCGTCACCACCGCCGTGTCGAACGCGAACGGCACGCGCTCGACGTGCGGCGCGTCGTGCGGCCGGAGCGCGATCACGCGCGGCGTCTTGGCGCGGTCGACGCTCTCCGGATCGACGTCGAGCGCGACGTCGTCGATGACCTCCGGGTCGGGCGGGCGCAGGTCGGCGACGAGCAGGGCGCCGCCGGGGCCGCCGGCGACGACCCAGCGGTCGTCCCACGGCAGCGCCGGGCCCACCACGCTGTCGACCGTCAGGAAGTGCGCGCGCGGCAGGCCCATGGCCGCGGTCGCGAGGTCGAGCGGCAGCGCCGCGTCGTCCGCGCGCCGGGAGAGCGCCGCGGCGACCCACGCGGCGCGGTGGTACGGGTCCTCGGTGCGGCGCGCCTTGCCGATGAGCTCGGCGAGGTCGGCGCGCTCCTCGGCCGCGCGGCGCGCCGCCTCGGCGCTCGCCTGGCGCGCCGAGGCCCACCGCTCCGCCGCGAACGCCGACGCGGCGGCGAGCCCGAGCGCCGCGGCCGCGCCGAGCTTCTTGGCGCGCTGGCGGCGGGCGCGCCGGAGGCTCTCGCGCACGAGGGCCTGCTCGCGCCGCGGCAGCCGCGAGGCGAGGGCGGCGCCCGCGCTCACCTGGTCGAGCAGGTCGCGGCGCAGCAGGAAATCGGGGTTCTCGCCGGAGCGATCCCACACGTCGGCGGCCTCGCGGAGCCGCTCGAGCAGGATGAGCCGGTCCATGTGCAGCGCGCGGGTGGACGCGAGGTGCGGCCAGCCCGCGACGAGCGCCTCGTGGGCGAGCTCCACCCGGAGGTCGCGGCGGACGAGCAGGCGCGCGCGCTCGAGGGCGCCGAGGACCCGGGCCGCGTCGGCGGGCGGGGCGCCGACGGCCTCCACGAGCTCCGCCTCGACCCAGCGGACGCGCGAGCCGTCGACGGCGCCGAGGCGGAGCAGCGCCTCGTCGGCGATCGCGCGGTCCTCCGGGGTGAGGGCCAGGGCGGCGGCGTCGGCGTGCCGCGCGAGGGCGCCCCGCACGCCGCCGAGGGCCTGCCACGCCTCGCCGGTGAGGGCGCCGCGCTCGTCGCGCGCGGCGGCCCACCAGTCGGCGAGGGCGAGCGCCACGAACGAGAGGGCGGCGCCGCCGCTCCGGAGCTCGCGCCGCACCTCGGCCTCGACCTGGGCGAGGCCGCGCACCTCGGCGCCGGCGAGCCTGGCGGGGCCGGCGACGAGGTCCTTCACGGCCGCGGCGGCCGGCGGCCCCACGTAGCGCAGCGCCGCCCGGAGGCCCTCGCCGGCCGGCGAGGCGAGGAGGGCGGCGGCGCGCTCGTCGGCCTCGTCGAGCACGCCGATGAGCCGGAGCCCGCGCCGCGCCTCGCCGGTCGCGAGCGCGCCCACGAGGGCGGCGAGCCGCCCGTCGCCGAGGGGCGCGATCGGGTCGACGACGAGCGCGACCCCGACGGCGGACGCCATGCAGAACCGGGTGAGCGCGGCGAGGTCGGCGGCCTCGAGCTCGGGGGAGACGGCGGCGAGCGCGCGGGCGAGGGCGCCGTCCGGATCGCCTTCGGGGCTGACGCGCGCCTCGATCCAGTCGTCCTTGTGGTCGGCGTGGCGGCGGGCGAGGTGGGGCACGAGGCCGGCGGAGGCGAGCGACGACTTGCCGGAGCCGCGGGGCCCCTGGAGGACGAGGCACGGCTCGAACTCGAGCTCGCGCCCGAGGCGCGCGATGTCGTCGTCGCGCCCGAACAGGAGCCCTTCGTCGGTGGCCGAGAGGGGGGCGAGCCCCTTGTACGGCCGGTCCGGGACGCCGTGGGGGCGCTCCCAGACCTCGTCGAGCAGCTGCTTCAGCCGCCCCGGCGCGACGCGCCGGTGCGCGGGGTCCACCGAGAGCAGGCGCCGGAGGAGCGCGAGCAGGCCGCGCGGCAGGCGCGCCGGGTCGGCCGCGAGGTCGCGCATGGCGCCGCGCAGGGTCGCGGCGCGGAGCTCGGTCCACCAGGCGGAGACGCTCGCCGCGTCGGAGCCGTCGGCCGGCTCGTCGGGCACGGCGTGCGGGAGGCGCCCGGTCGTGAGCTGCGCGATGCAGACGGCGAGGGCGTAGGCGTCGGTGGCAGCGGAGGGCTCGGCCATCTCGAGCACCTCGGGGGCCATGAAGCCGGGCGTGCCGATGACGCTGCGCGCGGCGGCGGGGCTGTCCGCGCCGACGAAGGCGCGGCGGGTGGAGGCGTAGACGTCGCGCTCGGCGAGGAAGGCGGCGGTGCCGAGGTCGCCGCCGCCGGCGCCGTCGCCGGCGCTGCCGCCGTCGGCGCTGCCGGCGGCGCGGCCGCTGCCGCCGCCGACGCTGACGGCCGGGGGCGCGCCGGGGGCGCGCGAGAGGGGGCCGCCGGGCGAGGGGCCTGCGCGCCGCGAGATGCCGAAGTCGAGGACCTTGAGGGCGCCGTCCTGGGTGAGGAACAGGTTGGCGGGCTTGAGGTCGAGGTGGACGACGCCGCGCGCGTGGATGACGTCGAGCGCGCCGGCGACGTCGCGGGCCCAGGCGACGACGCGGCGCCAGGGGATGCGGCGGCGGAAGCGGATGAGGTCGGCGAGGTTCCTGCCCTCGAGGAGCTCCATCGAGACGAACGGGGTCCTCGGGGCGCCGTGGAGGATGCCGGCGGCGTAGATCGTGACGAGCGAGGGGTGCCGGAACGAGGCGAGGAGCTTGGCCTCGTCGGCCCAGTCCGCGGCGTCGGCGAAGTCCGAGACGAGGAGCTTGAGGGCGACCTCGCGGAACGGGGCGCCGTCGGGCAGGAGCTCCTCGGCGCGCCACACGTCGCCGAAGCCGCCGCGGCCGAGCCGGACGCGGAGCCGGTAGCGGCGGTCGAGCACGTCGCCGGGGACGTGCGCGAGCCCGCCCGGGGGCAGCGGCACGACGCCGGGGTCGCGGGAGGAGCTGCCCTCGTCGACGAGCGTGCGGTCCATCGCCGGACGACGGTATCAAAAGCGGCGGGAGAGGTGGACGGTCCCGCGCCCTGCGCCGCGGCGCCCCTGCGGCGGCTCGCCCGGCAGCGCGTGGACATCTCCGGCCCGCCACGCGACACTGTCGCACATGGGCGTGGCGGCATCGCGACGGAAGCTCTCGCCGGAGGAGTACCTCGAGCTCGAGCGCGCATCGGAGGTGAGGCACGAGTACGCCGCCGGCGAGATCTTCGCGATGTCCGGCGGCACCTTCGAGCACAGCGCCGTCGCCGCGAACATCGGCCGGCTGCTCGGCAACGCGCTGGGCGAGGGCGGGTGCATCGCGCTGAACTCCGACATGCGCATCAAGATCCCCTCCGCGGACCGCTACGTCTACCCGGACGGCTCCGTCGTCTGCGGCCGCCCCGAGTTCGAGGACGAGCGGCGCGACACGCTCCTGAATCCGGTCCTCGTGGTCGAGGTGCTCTCCGATTCGAGCGAGGCGTACGACCGCGGCGACAAGTTCGCGCATTACCAGACCGTGGCGTCGATCCGGGAGGTCGTCCTGGCGTCGCAGAAGGCGCCGCGCATCGAGGTCTTCGCGCGCCAGGCCGACGGGAGCTGGGTGCTTCGGGTCTATGGCCCCGGCGATCGCGCTGCGCTCTCGTCGGTGGGGTGCGACATCGGGGTGGACGACGCGTACCGGGGCGTGTTCGAGGCCGCCGGCGTGGCCCGCTGAGGCGGCCCCGCGCTCGACGGGGCTCGCGAGCGCACGCCGGTCCCAGCGCGCCTGCGCTGGTGGTAGAACGACCCGGTGACATCGGATCGTTCAGGCCGTCATTCCCCGGCCGGGGCGGCGCCCGCGGGCGATCGCCCCGCGGCCGGGGACCCGCGCTCTCCTGCGGCGCGGGAGCTCGTGGTCTTCGCCGGCGACGCCGTCGTGGTCCACCCGCTGCCGCCGGGCGGCTCGGTCTCGATCGGCCGCTCCTCCGAGAACGGCGTCTGCATCAACCACGCGTCCGTCTCGCGCCGGCACGCCGTCCTGCACCTCGATCCCCCGCTCCGGATCGAGGATCTCGGCGGCACCAACCCGATCTCCGTGCGCGCCGCGCGCGCCGACCAGGCGCGCCTGCCCATCGAGACAGGGAAGACGGAGGACATGCGGCAGGTCTCCGGGCAGACCATCGAGATCGCCCCCGGCGACTGCATCACCCTGGGCTCCGCCCTGATCGTCGTCCGCCTGGCCGAGGCGGCCGTGAGCGCGCCTCCGGCCGGCCCTGGCCGCCCCGCCGCGCCGCCGGACGGCGGCGACCTCGTCCTCCGGGACCCGGCGATGCGCGCGCTCTACGAGCAGGCTTCCCTCGCCGCCCCGGGCCTCATCAGCGTCCTCTTGCTGGGCGAGACCGGCACCGGCAAGGAGGTGCTGGCCCGGGCCATCCACCGCCGCTCTTCGCCTGCCCGCGCGCGGGGGCCCTTCCTCGGGCTCAACTGCGCGGCCCTGTCGGAGACGCTGCTGGAGAGCGAGCTCTTCGGGCACGAGAAGGGCGCCTTCACCGGGGCGCTGCAGGCGAAGCCTGGGCTGTTCGAGGCCGCCGACGGGGGCACGGTGTTCCTCGACGAGGTGGGCGAGCTGCCCAAGGCCACGCAGGTCAAGCTGCTGCGCGTGCTCGAGGAGCGCCAGGTGCTCCGCGTCGGCGGCCGGGCCCCGCGCAGCATCGATGTCCGCTTCCTGTCGGCCACCCACCGCGATCTGGAGGCCGAGGTCGCGCGGGGGGCGTTCCGGGAGGACCTGTACTTCCGGCTCAACGGGGTCACGCTCACGATCCCGCCGCTGCGCGAGCGCGCCCTGGACATCGCGCCTCTGGTCCAGCTCTTCGCGATCAAGGCGAGCCGGTCGTTCGAGCGGCCGCGCGTCCCCGCCGTCTCGGCCGAGGCCCTCTCGCTCCTGGAGCGCTACGCATGGCCCGGCAACATCCGGGAGCTGCGCAACGCGATCGAGCGCGCCGTCATGCTCTGCGCCGGCGACACGCTGCTGCCGGAGCACCTGCCGGCCAAGATGAGGGCCGGGGGCGCGCCCGCAGCGCCGCGAGGCGCCGCGCCGTCGAGCGGCCCGCCGGAGCCGGCGGCCCCGCGCGGCGCCGAGGCGAGCGCGCCGCCGCCGCGCCAGGCGGAGCCGAGCGAGAAGCAGCGCATCATCGAGGCGCTGGAGAAGTGCGTGGGGAACCAGACCTACGCGGCGAAGCTGCTGGGGATCTCGCGGCGGACGCTGGTCTCCCGGATCAAGGAATACGACCTCCCGAGGCCGCGGAGGCCGAGAGAGAAGCCTTAAAGCTCGTCGCGGAAACCGAGCCCGAACCGGTCGATCCGCCGCTTGATCATCACCCGGGTGATCCCGAGCTGCCGCGCCGCCTCGGACAGGTTGCCGCGCGCCGCCTTGAGCGCCTCCTCGATGAGCTGCCGCTCCGTCACGTCGAGCGCCGCGAACCGCTCGGCGAGGGACGCGCCCTCGCGCGGCGCCGGCGCCGCCCTGGGCCCCTGCCGGATCCGCGAGCTCAGGTTGTAGAGGTCCACGATCGGGAGCTCGGCGTCGATGGCCGCGCGCTCCATCTCGTTGCGGAGCTCCCGCACGTTGCCGGGCCAGCCGTAGGCCTTCAGGGCCGCGAGGGCGGCCGGCGTGAACTCCAGCTCTCGCTTGCCCATGCTCGACGCCGCCGCCTTGAGCAGCGCCCGCGCCAGGAGCTCGATGTCCTCGCCGCGCTCGCGCAGCGGAGGCACCGAGAGCTCAACCACGTTGAGCCGGTAATAAAGGTCCTCGCGAAACCGCTTGTTCGCGATCTCCTCGGCGAGATCCTTGTGCGTGGCCGACACGACCCGCACGCTGACGTGCACCGCCTTCTCGGCGCCGAGCGGCTGGATCTCCCCCTCCTGGAGGGCGCGGAGGACCTTGGCCTGCGCCGCGAGGTCGAGGTCGCCGATCTCGTCGAGGAACAGCGTCCCGCCGTCGGCCAGCACGAACTTGCCGCGCTTCTTCCCGGCGGCGCCCGTGAACGCGCCCTTCTCGTAGCCGAAGAGCTCGCTCTCGACCATCGACTCCGGGATGGCGGCGCAGTTCAGCGTCACGAACGGGCCCGCCGCGCGCGGGGACACGCTGTGGAGCGTGCGCGCGACGAGCTCCTTCCCGGTCCCGCTCTCTCCCTGGATGAGCACGTTGGCCGAGGACGCGCCGTATTTCTGGATCTGCGCCTTGAGCCGCCGCATCGGCTCGCTCGCGCCGATCAGCTCGGCGGCCGGGCCGCCCGGCCCGAGCGCCTCGGCGAGCGCCTCCATCCGCCGGTAGCGCTGCGCGCTCTCGAGCGCCGCCGCCGAGAGGTGCCCGATCGCCGTCAGGAAATCGAGATCCTGCGGCGTGAAGGGCGAAGTCGGCGGCCGCGCGTCGACATAAAGGAAGCCGAGGAGGAGCGAGCCCGCCTGGAGCGGGACCGCCATCGCCGTCAGGATCCCCTCCCGCACGAGGGTCTTCGGGGCGCCGCGATCCCCGCTGTTGTGGGAGATGACGCCCTCGCGCCGGACCGTGACCGCCTCGAGCAGCGTGCGGCTCACGGCGATGTCGTCGGCCCCCGGGCCGCCCCCGCGCGTCCGCGCGAGGCGGCGGAAGCCCCGCGCGCCCGGCTCCGCGAGGCCGACCAGGGCGCGCTCGCAGCCGAGCACGTCGAGGAGGGACTGCAGCGTCCTGCCGAGCAGATCGTCGCGATCCGCGAGGTCGAAGGCGGCGCGGCTCAGCTCGTAGACGAGCTGGAGGCGGCGGCCCGTGTCGTCGCGCACGGGCGCGAAGGCCGCCGTGGCCTGCTGGTGGACGAGCTCCGGCTCCTCGTCGTCGCGGAACGCGAGCAGGATGTTGCCGACCTGGATGCGGTCGCCGGCCTTGAGGGCGTGGGTCGTGATCCTGACGGTGTTGACAAGCGTGCCGTGGGTCGACCCGAGATCCTCGACGAGCCAGCCCTGCTCCGACCGGGTGAACCGGGCGTGGAAGCGCGAGACCTGGTGGTCGTCGAGCACGACGTCGTTCTGCTCGCTCCGGCCGAGGCGCAGGCCGTCCCGCAGCGGGACCGTGTACGACACCTGGCCGGGTTCGCGGACGACGAGGTAGGGCATGGGCGCGGGGTGGGAGCCGCGCCATTGTCGCCCACGATCGCGCAGCGGCGCAACGATAGGCGTCGAGGCGAGATCGCGCTCACCATCGGCTGGCAGAGCCGAGCGCCTCCCCGCCGCTCGGCGCCCGCCGCCGGGCGGCCTCGACCACGGGGCGCGGACGCGGCGCGGGGCAGCGCCGAGGAGGCTAGTAGTAACAGCGCCCGGCGTTGCCGGTACCCACGTTCTCGCAGTAGTAGCAGCCCTGCTGGCCGACATACCACGTGCTCGCATCGCAGATCTTCCTGCACGTGCCGTAATAGCAGTCGTACCCGGCCCCGCAGGTCTCCCCGGAGCAGGCCCCGCCCGGAGGGGTCGAGCCCGGGACACCGCAGCTCGGGAAGCTGCCGGCGGTGTACTGGCACGCTTCGCCCTCGGCGCAGCCCGTCTGGGTCAAGAGATCGCAGGTCCCCTCGGGCGCCGGCCCCTCGAAGCCGATGTCGCTGTCCGGGAGGCCGAGGCTCAGGCAGTTGACGCCGAACGTCGTGCTGCTCACGCGGCAGAACCTCACGCACGAGCCTTGATCCGGGTTCGCCTGATCCACCTTGAGGCACTGGGCGCCAGCGACGCACTGGTCCGAGGTGCACGGAGAGCCCACCGGCAGCGAGCCTGGCGACGCGCAGAACGTGCGGCCGCTCGAGTCGGCGAGGAGGCAGGTCTGCCCCGACGGACAGTAGTTATAATCATAGGAGGAGACCAGGTTGCACTCCGCCCGATCGTCGTTCGGGGCGACATCGAAGCTGATGCCGACCGAGCCGTCGCCGAGGGTGATGGTGCCCTGCCCCGTCGTGAACGTGAACGAGATGTCGGTCATCGCCGATGCGCTGATCTCGAACGTCTGCGGGTTCGGCGAGAGCAGGGCCGCGGAGACGGGGGACTCCGTGCCGTCCGGCTCGATCCGCGCGAGCTCCCAGCCGTCGGCCAGGCGGACCGTGTAGGGCCCCTGGAACAGCGTCGCCGTCAGCGTCTCCGCGCCCGGCTCGCTCTCGGAGTCGAGGGTGGCGGCGTGGGCGCCGTTCGTCGAGTGGATGGAGAACACGGCGCCATGGAGGCGGAACTCGCCTCCCGCCGACGTCACGAGCGGCAGGCTGACCATCCCGACCGCCTGCTCGTCGTGCGAGCTCACGGGCGACGCGCATCCGATCGTCGTCATCGCTCCCGCGGAGAAGAGGAGCGCCAATCCGAGAGGAAACCACGTGAACTTCATCTGATCATCCCATCCTTCTGCCTGCTCGGCGCGGGGAGCGCAGCCTGACGCCGGCGTCGATCGCGCCGAACGAGGTCGCGAGATCCCCGTCGCCGTCAGGGCTGCGTGTGGCGGTCGATGCCCGCGATCACGCGCGGCGCCGCGGCCGCTGCCGGGGAGCGCGCGCGCCGCGCATCGATGCCTGACCCCTGACCGTAGAGCAACGGCCATACCAGCGCGGGCGCGCCGGCGATCGCCGGGCGTGGCGGCCTCCATCGCGCCGGGCGATCGATCGAACGGAGCGATCGGCTCGATCAAACGATCACCTCGGCCGGGCCCACAGGGGCGCGGGACCGCGGCGCAACCGCCCACGAGCGCAGCGCGGGCGCGGCGGCCCCCGGGAGCCGGCGGCGGGTGGTGGCCGGATTTGAACATGAAGGCGGGAAGGCGGGAAGACGGGAGAAAAGATCAATGATCTTCCTGTCTTCACGCCTTCATGGGAATCACTTTGCGGCCAATTGGGCCACCACCAGCCGGCGGCGCGCTGGCGCGGCCCGCGCGCCGCGCGCCGTTCCAGCGGCGGCGACCCGCCGGCCATCCCCGCACGCGGCTCACCCCGCGGGAGCGATGGCCCGAGGCGCTTCAGCCCACCTCACCGCTCCTCCCCTCACCCATCTCACCGGGTCTCCCCAGCGCTGCGGCGCCGCGCCGCGCGACCGTTGCCGGTCGAGCCCACTTTTGGGGTAGTCTGCGTGGTTGATCATGCCGCAGCACGAGCTGTCCGACATCCCGACCGCGCCCGGCGCCCCACCGGTCCTCGGCGCATCGACGGCCCCCCACGCGCCCCCCGTCCCCGGCGCGGCCGCCGTCGCCGCCCTCGTCCCAGGGCACGTCATCGCCGGCCGGTTCGAGCTCCGCTCCCAGCTCGGCGCGGGCGGCATGGGCGCCGTGTGGCGCGCCCTGGACCGCGCGGTGGACGAGGAGGTCGCCGTCAAGGTCCTCCTCGCCGGCGCGTCGTGCGAGCCGGTCGTGGTGGCGCGCTTCCGCCGTGAGCTGAAGCTGGCGCGGAAGATCTCCCACCCCAACGTCTGCCGCGTCTTCGACCTGGGCGAGGCCGACGGGCTGCGCTTTTTGACGATGGAGCTCGTCGAGGGCAAGACGCTGCGGGCCGTCCTCCTGGAGCGCGCCCTGGAGCCGAGGCGGGCGCTCTCGCTCCTCCAGCAGGTGGCGAGCGGGCTCGCCGCGGTGCACGACCAGGGGATCATCCACCGCGATCTCAAGCCCGAGAACGTGCTGGTGCGGCGCGACGGGCAGGCGCTCGTCGCGGACTTCGGCCTCGCGCGGGGCGCGCTCGCCCAGGCGTCCACCGACGGCATCGTCGGCACGCTCGCGTACATGTCGCCCGAGCAGCTGCGCGGCGAGCCGCTCGGCCCGGCCAGCGACATCTTCTCGCTCGGCATCCTCGGCTTCGAGCTGCTCACCGGCCGCTCCCCCTTCGGCAGCGGCGCCCCCGCCACGGTCTTGAGCGCCATCCTGCGCGACGCGCCGCAGCGCCTCGAGGGGCTGGCGCTGCCGGCCAGCGCCGTCCGCGCGCTCGACGCGCTGCTCGCGCGCGCCATGGCCAACCGCCCCGAAGAGCGCTTCCCGACCGCCGGCAGCTTCGCGGCCGCGCTCGCGGCGGTGATCGCCGATCTGGACGCGGAGCCCCGCCTGGCCGCGGCGGATGCCCCCCTGGCCGCCGCGGGCGAGCCCCTGGACGGGGCGGGCACGACCCTGCCGCTCGGCCGCGAGGCCCCGCTGGCCGGCGCGACGAGCACGACGCTCCCGGGCGATCGGGCGGCGCTGTCGACCACGCTGGACTCCACGACCGTGGGCGTCCGGCCGTCGGTGCCGGCGGCGGACGCGGCTTCCGCGGGCGGCCGCGCGTCGCCCAGGCCCCGCTGGCGGCGGGTCGGCGCGGCCGTCGCCGCGGCGTCGGCGATCGGGCTCGCCGCCGTGGCCTTTCGCGCCGGCGCGGGCGGGCAGGCCGCCTCGCTCGGGGCCGCCCCGCCCGAGGAGCAGGCGCAGGGCGCGCGCTCGGCCCCTCCCGAGGACACCCGCCCTGCCCTCGTGGTGATGCCGTTCGACAACCTGACCGAGGACCCCTCCTGGGACGGGCTCGGCCAGGGGGCGGCGGAGACGATCCTCGGCGGCCTCCGCACCCTGCCGCAGGTGCGCGCGCTCGACCCGGCCCGGCCCGGCGATCCGGCGGCCGAGGCGCTGCGGCGGGGCGCGGCCTGGGTCGTCACGGGCTCCCTGCAGCGCGTCGGGGCGAGCCTCCGCCTCTCGGCGCAGCTCCGCGCGACCGACGGCCCGGTCGCGGGCGAGCCGATCGAGATCGACGGCGACCCGGGCGACCTGCCGCGGCTGCTCGAGGCGCTGCGCGACCGCGCCAAGGACGAGGTCCGGCTCGTGTGGCGGGACCATCGCCGCCTGGAGCGCGCCGCCCACGCGACGAGCGACGCCACGGCCCGGGCGAGGCTGCTCCAGTACTACACGCTGATCGGCCCCGCGCCGCGGCCTCACCACCACGCGGAGGGCAAGCGCCTGCTCGACGAGGCGCTCTCCGCCGATCCCGGGTACGTGCCGGCGCTCGCGGAGCGGGCCTATCTCCAGTCGTTGCACGCCTACGCCGAGGGCGAGCCTTCGCTGTACGCCTCGGCCCTCGGCGACCTCGATCGCGCCCTCGCGCGCGCGCCCGACGACGCGCAGGCGCTCGTCATGCGCTGCCGCGTCCTCCAGGTGAAGCGCCAGGCCCAGGGCCACGCGACGGACGCCGACAACCAGGCCGCCCTCGACGCCTGCGAGGCCGCGCGCCACGCCGACCCCGGCTCGGCGGACGTGCTCCTCGTGTTCGCGCGCCTCTACGACGAGACGTGCCAGAACGAGCTCGTCGACCAGGTCGCCGAGCAGGCGATCGAGCTGGATCGCAGCCTGTCGGGGCGGGTCCTGCGACATCGCATCATGCTCGCCGTGCGCGAGGACCGGTGGGAGGTCGCGGACCGGACGTCGCTCCGGCTCCTCGCCTTCGAGGACGAGCAGCAGACGCTCGGCGCGCGCGGCGTCAGCCGCCGGATGGGCGTCTTGCCGGAGCCGGGGGCCCACCTGCTCCGCGCGGCGGTGCTGCTGCGCCAGGATCGGCTGGACGAGGCGCGGCGGGAGCTCTCGGAGGAGCTCGCCGCCGACGCCGGGGCCAGGGCCGACAGGCCGTTCGAGGCCGCCTCGATCCGGGGGCTCCTGCGCGTCGCGCGGCAGAAGGGGGAGCCGGCGAACGCCCGGCTGGAGGAGCGCCTCGCCGTGCTGGAGCGGCAGTTCCAGGACGGCGCGGCGAAGAACCCGCACGTGGCCACCGCGGTGGCCGGCGCGTACCTGTGGACGGATCCCGACGCCGCCGCCGACTGGCTCGGCCGGGTGGGCGCGCCGAGCTCGTTCGGGGAGGCGTACCACCGCGCGCTCGCCTACCGGATGGCCGGCAAGCACGCCGCGGCGCGCGCGGCGCTGGCGGCGCGCGCGCCGTTCGAGCGGTGGGAGCGAGCCTGCGCGACGTGGCTACAGTCGCGGCTGTCCCCCTGAGCGCGGTGAGACCGGCGCGGGCGCGCCGGTCTCACCGCGCCTCAGATGCGATCGCAGAACGGCGAGCACACCGGCAGCGCCTGCGGCGCGCTCGCGGGCGCCTTCGGGCGCGGGGCGTCCTCCTCGTCGGAGGGCGCCTCCTCGCCCGCGCTCTCCTCGTCGTCCGCGTCATCACAGGCGCCCTCGCCGCGCTCGCTCTCGGCCCGATCGCCGAGCTCACAGGGGCTCTCCTCGCCGGACGCGACGCACGCGGTCGCGGAGAGCATCGAGAGGAGGCCGGCGAGGAAGAGCGAAGACAGACCGAGAGACTTCAGGGCGTGATGAGTCATGATCGCACCTCTCCATCGAGCAGCCGGAGGGCTGCTGTTGCAGGGATTTCCGCGGGCGATCCGCTCGTCGGCCGGACTGCCGATCATGAGATCATGAGTGGCAGTCCGGGCCCACGCTGGCCGGCGGCGAGCGCGCTTGAGGACGAGCTCCTCATGAGCGCTTGCCGGAACCCTCGTGAGAGCGGCGTCGACCGTTCGCAGGCGGATATCGCATGTGCCGTACCAGGGGGTCGCCGCGGGCCCTGGGCGCGGCGCGCGGAGGCGCGTGTCACGTGAGAGGCGGTGGAATCCTCAGCAAAAACGGGCAATTATCGGCGAGCCATCGCCCGGGGTGAGGCGCGCGCGCCGGCGACTCCCCGGCTGCGGAGAGGCGCTGTCACTCGACCGGTGCGCAAACTGAGCTAGCGATTTGCGCAAAGTGAGAAGCAGCGCTGCGCGCGCGGCCGAGAGCGCGCGCCTCGTCAGGGGAGAGCGGGTGGAGTCCCCGTCACCGTGAGTCCGGACTGGGTGTGATCGCCGAGCGAGGAAGGGGGTTGATGGGGCGAGCCGAGCCGCGCGACGCGAGCGAGCTGGTGGTGGCCCCATTTGCCCCGGAGTGATTCACATGAAGGCGGGAAGGCAGGAAGATCATTGATCTTTTCTTCCCGCCTTCATGTTCAAATTCGGCAACCACCAGCGAGCTCGCCGTGCGCGCGCTCATCGGGGGCGATCGGGAGGACGGCGAGCCCGACGGCGCCGGCGCGGGGGGTCGACCCCCTGCGGCGCGGCGCGCGACGTCGCGGGCGCGTGGCCCGCCGCCTCCGGCGGAGCGCCGCGCGCTGCCGGGACGGTGCTCGACCCCCTCCGGTCAACCCGGGGAGCGTCGCCGCGGCCGCCGCTTCCCCTTGGCTTCCGCGAGCTGTGCCCGCAGCGCCGCCACCTCGGCTTCCAGCGTCTTGTTCGCCTCGCGCGCCTTGGCCTCGGCCTCGCGCGCCTGGGCCTCGGCCTCGCGCGCCTTGGCCTCGGCCTCGCGCGCCTGGGCCTCGGCCTCGCGCGCCTGGGCTTCGGCGTCGCGCGTCCTGGCCTCGGCCTCGCGCGCCTGGGCCTCGGCCTCGTCCGGGGTCGGCAGCAGGTCACGGCCCTCCCGGTCGCGCGAGAGCCGGAGCATCGGGCCAATCGACGGGTCCTCCACCACGGTCCACCAGAGCCCCAGCGCCTCGCACGCGCGGAGATCCGGGTCGTCCGCCGACCGCTCCACGAGGTCGCCATCGAGCGCGTCCCAGATGCGGATCGGCCGCACCCGGTCGTCTGGATCGAAGCGCACGACCTCGCGGATGCCCGAGGCGCGGTAGCGCGCGAGCTTCTCGTCCCAGTCCGGCTCGCCCTCGTCGGACTCGCTCACGATCTCGACCCCGAGGTCGGGCGCCCCGTGCAGCCACGTCTTCCAGGTGCGGAACGTCCGGTGGGGCACGCCCAGCCGAACGAAGGCGTCGGGGGCGAGCCGCTTCCTCGACGTCGTCGGATCCCAGTAGACGAACTGGTCCGACCCGAGGGTCGCCACCTGCGCGAGCTCGCGCTTGAGGATCAGGTACAGCGCGGTGCGGAGCTCCAGGTGGCGATTCGTCTCGGGCACTTCTTCGGCCTCCGGGAAGACCACCGGCTCGGGCGGGCGGCTGTAGACGTGCGCCCGCGTGCGCTCGCGAGGCGCAGCGGGCGGGCGGACCGTGGGCTCGATGGCTGACATGGCCTTGGCCGAGGATACCACGACGGCCCCGTGCGGCACCCTGCGCGCGCCGCGCGGGGCGAGCATCGGCGTCGGGCCGCATGGCGCCCTCCGCAGCGTGATCGGCCGGAGCGCCTCCAAGTAATGCGGTGAGATCCGGGCACCGGGCGGCCGGGTGCCGAGGAGCGCTGTACCCGCGGCGTCTACCGCTTCCCGTCGGCCTGCGCGGCGGTGCCGTAGACGACGCCGAGCCGCGGCGCGTCGCCGCCCGCCCCGCCGTGGAGCGACATCGAGACGAACCACCCGGCCGGCCAGCTCCACGCCACGCCCCTGCGCGAGAGCGCGCAGAGCACGGCGGCGCACGAACCGAGCATCATCCCTCGTTCCATCGATCCCTCCTCGTGGCCCGCGCGCATCAATCGCACCTGTAATGCTGGGCCGTGCTCGGATCGCCGCAGAGGCTCTGCTTCAAGCTCTCACAGCTCTGGGACTCGATGGAGCTCGACATCATGTCGCAGGCGTCGTCCGTATACGTCTCCTGAAGCGCCTCCGCGCAAGCGTCGATCTCGGCGTCCCCCGAGGGACCTCCCAGACCGCAGCTCTGGGTCCTGCCGACGAACGTCTCGCAGACGTCGGCGCAGGGGGAGCTGCACCCCGCGCCGAGCGCGAGCGCCGCCGCCAGGGAGATCACGCCGAGAATGCTCTTGATGTTCATCGATGATACCCTCGCCTTTCCACGCACACCGCGTTCGGAGCCGACAGCTTCGCCTTCGCGCGAGCGCCGGAGGCCACCACGGTCGGGCCTCGCGCGGCGTTCGTCTCGCGTCGTTCCTCTCGCGTCTGCTACCCGAGCACCGCGCGTGCCAGGCGGACGGCTTCACGCGGCAACGGCGGAGCGCGCGGAAGAAGGGGCTCACTGCGGGGCGGCGCTGAGCGGATGGATCGGATGGATCGATCCGATCGATCGAACGATCCAATGCGGGAGCCGCGCGGGGTCCACCGCCGGAAACGAGGGCCGTGGGCGAAGCGCCTGCCGGCTAGAGCACCGAACAGATCGAACTCTTCATGACTTCAATGAGTTGCGAAGCCCGACCGCTCTGCCGGGAAGCAAGCTCCGGGGGCAAGGAATGCGGGGAAGAGAGAAATCGCAAGGGCGCGAGGGGCGCAAGGAACAGAGACGAGATTTTTCTCTCTCTTCCCCTTGCGCTCCTCGCGCCCTTGCGGTTTTTCTTCCCTTCTGTCGATCCCTTCGGGACTCTCAAGCGCGCTCCCGGCCGCTCGCGACCGCGGCGGCGGCGAGAGCGGCGCGGCGCCCGGAGGCCCCGCGCCGACCCCTCTGCCGCGCGTCAGCCGGTCACGCGCCGCTCACAGGCTCATGCACAGCGTGAGCTGGGTCGAACTCCCCATCAGCACGTCGGTGCAGCCGGCGCCCCCCAGCATGGGGCCCGTCGAGAACGGGCCTGGCATGTTGCAAGCATCCCAATCCATGCCCCAGTCCTGGAGCTCGGTCGATTGCTCGCTGTGCGCGATGCAGCAGTTGCCCGACGGCTGGGTCTTGTACGTCTTGCCCGCGAACCGGTTCGCGATGCTGTTCAGCACGCTCTGCGGAGCCAGCGTGTAGCCGGCCTGGCACACGGCGCCCGAGCCATCCAGGTAATAGCAGCGCCCATCGAACTCGACCTCGGTCGCCGAGTCGCACAGGCCGCTGTCGCAGGGCGCGCACGGGCCGCCGCAGTCGACGCCCGCCTCGCCCTGGTTTTGGATGCCGTCGTCGCACGTGGGGGCGGAGCCGCCCTCGCCCGCGCACACGACCGAGATCGTCTGGCTCGGCGGGAAGCAGGAGTCGCTGTTCACCCCACCCCAGGCCTCCATACCGATGCACGGCCGCGCGACGTACGTGCTGCTGCAGCTGCACTCGAAGCCGTCCGCCGTGAGCTCGACCACCCCCCAGGGGCCGCAGTCGGTCCCGACGGTCCAGGTCCGGCCGTCGCACTCGATCGGCCCGGTGGGCGTCCCGTCGTGGAGCGCCTGGCAGAGCGTGTTCGCCGCCGCGCCCGTGCAGGTCACCCCGTCGGGATCCAGGCTGCCGCGGAGCGTGACGGACGAGTACGAGCCCGTGAGCGACGCGCGGAACGCGTCCCAGGCGCCGCACTGCTCGACCGGCGCCTCGCCCTGCGTGAACTGCTGCGAGAACTCGACCGTGGTGCCGCCGCAGGGCGCGCACGGGCCGCCGCAGTCGACGCCCGTCTCGCCCTGGTTCTGGAGGCCGTCGTCGCACGTGGGGACGGGGCCGCCCTCGCCCCCGCAGAGGACCGAGATCGTCTGGGTCGGCGCCAAGCAGGTCTCGCCGGCAACGCCGCCCCAGTTCGCATTATCGATGCAGGGCCGCGCGATGTACCCGTCGCTGCATGTGCACGAGTCGCCGTTCGCGGAGATCTCGACGACGCCGGACGGACCGCAGTCCGTGCCGACGACCCAGGTCCGGCCGTCGCAGTCGATCGGCCCGGTCTGCGTCCCGGTGTGGAGCGCCTGGCAGAGCGTGTTCGCCGCCGCGCCCGTGCAGGTCACGCCGTCGGGGTCCTCGCTGCCGCGGATCGTCACGAACGAGTACGAGCCCGTGAGCGACGCGCGGAACGCGTCCCAGGCGCCGCACTGCTCGGCGGACGTCGAGCCCTGCGTGAACTGCTCCGAGAACTCGACCGTGGCGCCGCCGCAGGGCGCGCACGGGCCGCCGCAGTCGACGCCCGTCTCGCCCTGGTTCTGAATGCCGTCATCGCACGTCGGGCCGGCGCCGCCCTCGCCCTCGCACACGACCGAGATCGTCTGGCTCGGCGGGAGGCAGGAGTCGCTGCCCACGCCGCCCCAGTTCTCGTTGCCGATGCACGGTCGCGCGACGTACCTGCTCTCGCAGTTGCACTCCGCGCCGTCCGCGGTGAGCTCGACCACCCCCTCGGGGCCGCAGTTGGTCCCGACGGTCCAGATCCGGCCGTCGCACTCGACCGGCCCGGTGGGCGTCCCGCTGTGGAGCGCCTGGCAGAGCGTGTTCGCCGCCGCGCCCCTGCAGGTCACGCCGTCGGGGTCCAGGCTGCCGCGGAGCGTGACCGCCGAGTACGTGCCCGTGAGCGACGCGCGGAACGTGTCCCAGGCGCGGCACTGGTTGGTCGGCGGCTCGCCTTGCCTGAAGTCCTCCGAGAACTCGACCGCGGCGCCGCCGCAGGGCGCGCAGGGGCCGCCGCAGTCGACGCCGGTCTCACCCTGGTTCTGGATGCCGTCGCTGCACGTCTCGGAGCCGCCCGGGTAATCGAACTCGAGGGCCAGGCCGTTCGTGAGCGCCGGGCTCTGGCACGAGTACACGAGGCTGCTCGTATCGCCCGAGATCCCGGACGTCGCGCTCGCGCCGTGATCGACGGAGGCGTTGTTGACCGCGGTGTTCGCGTAGCAGAAGCGGATGTCGTTCGAGCCCTCGAACAGCACCGCGCGGATGTCCAGCCGGTCGCCGCCCTCGATGTGCGGAGTCTGCCACTGCACGACGAACCGGCGCGACGGGGCCGTGCCCAGCGTCTCGTACCAGACGAAGCCGACCGGCGGGTAGAGGTCGTCCCAGAACGGCGCGATGGTCTGCGGCTCGAGCGTACAGCTGTTGCCGTAAGACGTCGTGCCCGGGAAGCCGAGCTTGCCGTTCGACACGATGCTCACGGTCGACTGCGGGGTCCCGTAGTAATTGAACTCGAAGGGGAGCGCGACGCTGCTGAGGCAGTCGTCCTCGTTGCAGGCGAGGTTTCCGGTGAACGAGATGTCATCGCACGACGGGACCTCCTCGACGCGCGAGCAGCCGACGTATCCGAAGGCATCGGAGCCGAAGACCTGGCAGTCCGTCGAGCCGCAGTCCGAGGCCGAGACGTGGATGGGGAAGGTCAGCGAGGCGCTGCCGCCCAGGGCGTCCGTGGCCCTCACCCGCACGGTGACGTCGCCGGGGCCGTCCGGAGAGAAGGTCGCGGTGTTGCCGTCGCCGGTGATCGAGCCGGCGCCGGCGGCCAGCTCCCACGTGTACGAGACCGCGTCGCCGTCGGGATCCTCCGCGACCGCGGTGATCGTGGCCGTCTCGCACTGGGTGATGAACTTGCTCGGCGCGACGTCGATGTCCTGGAACGCCGGCGGATCGTTGAGCGCGACGACCGGGTCGAGCCCGCCGTTGCTCGCCCCGAGGCACTGGGAGACGAGGAAGAGCTCGGTCGTCGCCTCGGAGATGACGGTCGCGATCCCCTCGGCGGGCCCGCACTCCACCGACGGTCCGGCGTCGCCCATCGGGGTCGCGCAGACGCGGTAGTCGCCGGGCGGCACCACGAACAGGCCGTCGGCGCCGGCGTGGGTCCCCGAGCCCGGGGGGAGCGCGCCGCCGGGGAGCGCTTCCTCTTCGAGGGGGCTCGTGGTCTCGGCGATGGCCGAATCGCTGCATGAGCTGCTCGCGCTCACGACCTTGTAGTGGACGGCGGTGACGTCGTGTCGCGCGCCGCCGACGGTGAGCGCCGCCTGGATGGATCCGCTCTCGGCCGATTCTCTCGCTGTGGAACCCCCCTTGTCCGCGTCGCACGCGGAAGCTCCTAATGCCAGCGCAATGACCATCGATCCGCACGCGCCTGCGCGTGCATCAAACCGCTGTGCCATGGCTTCTCCTTGTCCAAGGATGATCGACTTAAGACGAGCGCCGCAGTCCCGCGGGGCTGCGGGCGGCTCGAGGCGGCTTCGTCGTTGCCGGGACGCCCGGCGCAGCTGCAAGCACCGTATGTGCCATGAAACGTTCTGGGAATGTCCGGCCTGGTGCGCGGGTTGGGGCCGGGTTGGGGAAAGAGGGCGCGCGTTCTTGCGTCAGGGTTTTGCCGGATCCCGCAAAACGCTGCGCGGGGGGGCGGCGTGGGGGATGGCGAGGCGCTGGGCCGACGCCGGCGTCGATCCATGGGCGGGGTCGTGCGGGGCGCGCGCGCCGCGTGGCGCGGAGGATGACGCTCTCACCGGAATGGCCACGGTTCGCCGGCGCGCCGCGACGCGATGCGGTCGTCGCCGGGGGCGCGCCGCCTCGGGGCGGCGACGGCCTCGTCGGCGTCGGTGGTCGCGACCCGGATGTCCACGCCGTCGCTGCTGCCGCAGGCTGCGCCCATCGCCCGGTCAAGAGCTCACGAGCGCCTGCCTCCCGGGCGCCCACCGGACTGCATACTCGGGGAGCACGAAGTCGGTCGCCGCGTCCTTCACCAGGCGCTCGAAGAGGCCAACCAACCGCGGCCCCGTGAGCACGCCATAGAGGGCGTTGCGGAGCCACAGGCCGGCGCCGGTCCGCGGGGCGAAGAACGAGCCGGCGCGCCGCGCGCCGGTCTGGCATCCCGTCGCGTAGGGGCGGAGCATCGATTCGTATCGCGCGAAGGCGGCGCCGGGATCGCCGGCGCGGGCGAGCTCGCCCGCGAGGACGTACGCGCCGACGATGGCGAGCGAGGTCCCCTGTCCGCCGAGGGTGCCGCCGTAGGCCGCGTCGCCGAGCAGCGCGACTCGCCCCCTGGAATAGCTCTCCACGTGGACGGTGGCGATCCCGTCGACGTAGAGATCGGGCGCGCGGTCGAGCGCGTCGAGGACGCGAGGCACCACCCAGGACATGCCGGCAAAGGTCTGACGGAGCGACCGCTTCAGCCCGCCGCCGTCGCGGCGCTCGGCGCGCGTCAGCGGCCCACCCGCGTGGATGAGGAGCGCGCGCGCCCCCTCCGGCGATGTCGGAAATACGCCGACCGCGCGCCCGGGGACGCTGAAGATCTGCGCCTCGCGCGCCCCATCGAGGACGTTCGGCAGCGCGAACGTCGCAATCCGATAGCCGTGATGGCGGAGGAAGCGCGACTCGTCGCCGAAGACCAGCGCGCGGACGTTCGAGTGGAGGCCGTCGGCGCCGATCACGAGATCGAACGTCGCCGGCGCGCCCCGCTCGAACTCCACCGCGACCGCGTCGCCGCGCGCCTCGATGCCGGTGATCTGATCCCCGAAGCGGTAGTCGACCGCCTGCCGCGTGCGCTCGTAAAGGATGCGCACGAGATCGCCGCGCAGGATCTCGACGTCGCCCGACGCCATCACCGCCGGCAGGGTCACGCGCGGCCTCGCGGCGGGATCGAGGAGGACGATCGCGCTCGCTCGGGTGCGGTGGGCGTGGATCGGCGCCCAGAGGTCGAGCCGCTCGAGGACGGCGCGGTGGACTGGGCCGCGAAAGTCGACCGCCTGCCCACCTTCACGGAGGGCGGGCGCGCGCTCGACGACGGTGACCGCGAAGCCGAAGCGGTCGAGACAGAGCGCGAGGGCGGGGCCGGCGATCCCTGCGCCGGAGATGAGGACATGGGGTCTGTTCATCGTGGTTCCTCCAGGACGCGTACGCTGTACCAGAATGTCCGTACACTGTGCGCATCGCCCTCGACTCCGCCACCCCCATGTGTGGTTCACGCGTCGATTTGCTGGAAATGTACTAGATCAGCGCTCGACACGCAGCTCGCTCGCGCGCAGAAGCTCATGCGTCTTCGGTCGATCTGTACTAGGACAGGCGCTCCATGGAACGAACAGGCGCCGAACCTCCGTACCGCCGCATCGCCGCCGAGCTCCGGCGTCGGATCGAATCCGGGGAGCTCCGCCCGGGCGATCGGGTTCCGTCGACCCGCGAGCTCGCGCGGGCGCACCGCGTCGCGACCGCGACCGCGGCCCACGCGCTCAAGGAGCTCGCCGACGCCGGCCTCGTCCGTGGCGTCGCGCGCGTCGGCACCGTCGTCGCGCACGTCCGCCAGCGGGCCCCGCGCGAGCACGAGCTGACGCGCGCGCGCATCGTCGAGGCCGCGATCGCGATCGCCGACGCCGAGGGGTTCGGCGCGCTGTCGCTCCGCGGGGTCGCGGCGAAGCTCGGCGCGCCGGTGATGTCGCTCTACCGCCACGTGGCGAGCAAGGAGGAGCTCGTCTCGCTCATGACCGACGCCGCGTTCGGCGAGGCGGCGCTGCCGGCGACGGTGCCGCTCGGCTGGCGGGCCCAGCTCGAGGCCTCGGCGCGCGTCCAGTGGGCCGCCTTCCGCCGGCACCCCTGGCTCGCGCGCGTCATCAACATGACCCGGCCCGAGCCGCTCCCGAACGCCATCGCGCACGCGGAGTGGATCCTCCGGGCGCTCGACGGCCACGGCCTCGACGCCGCGGAGCGGATGAAGCTCCACATCATCCTCTACGGTTTTCTCCAGGGGATCGCGACGAACCTGGAGGCCGAGGTCGACGCGACGAGCGCGACGGGGATGACGGACGACGAGTGGATGGCGGGGCGGGTCGCGCAGTTCCATGCCCTCGCGGCGTCGGGGCGCTACCCCGCGTTCGCGCGCGTCCTCGACGCGTTCGCCGGGACCGGGGGCTTCAGCCTGGACTTCGATGAGCTGTTCGCCCTCGGCTTGCGCGCCCTGCTCGACGGGTTCGCCCGCGTGATCGAGCGCGCGCCGAAGGGAGCCCGCGCTCGCTGACGCAGGCGGAGCGCGCCGCCCCCCGTCGCCCCGGGGCCCTCAAGCCCTCACCCGCCCGCCGCGTCCACCATCGCCCGCAGGAGCGGCGGCATCCTCCGCGCATCGCAAGGCGCCTTCACCGCCCTTCCCGCCACGACCGCGCTCATCTGGCACATCCCCTGTCGCGGCAGGTGATCCATCCAGTAAAGGTCGAACCTGTCCTCGTGCAGCACCCGCCGCACCATGGGCTCGAGCGGCAACATCAGCCCTTCCCGGAAGCGCGCCAGATACACAACGTTCGACAGCCGCACCGGCGAGTTCAGCCCGATGCGCCGCCGCGTCCCCGACGCGAACGGCCCGGTGTGATCGATGAACTCCACCGTCTGGAGATCGCCATAGAGATCCGGCTCGGTCTTCTCGACCGTCACCAGGGTCCACGCGCAGAGCGGCCGCTGCGCCCGCAGGAGCGCGCGGGTCATCTGCTCGAAATCGGGCAGATCCGCGGCCGCCCGCGCCTCGGTGTAGTGGCCGTGCGCGAACTGGTTGCGCTCGGCCTGCATCAGGTTCGAGAGCGTCTCGAACGTCTGGTTGTGCGACAGCTTGACGTCGAGCACCTCCCTCGCCATCGAGCCGATCGGATCGTCGCGATCCCCGAACGCCCGCGCGGCCGTGCGCGCGAGCTCGCGCCACGCGCCGAGCGCGAGGCCGTCGCGCGTGCGCGTGCGGCCGTAGAAGTCGAGCACCGCGCCCCACCCGGGCGGCGGCCCGCCCGCGCCGGCACCCCCGCCCGCGCCGCCGCCGCGCCCCGACCCGGGCGGCGCGCTGCCGCCGCTGAAGAAGGCCGACACGAGCACCGTCGCGATGAAGCGCCACGTGCCCTCGAGCACGTCGAACAGCATCTTCACCCGCTCGATCGCGCTCGACGCCCCGATCGCCGCCCGCACCCTCCCCGCGATCGGGTACGGCAGCCCGCCGCTCAGCGCCGAGAGCACCCCGTGCGGATCGCCGCACTCGCGCGCGATCTCCGCCGCCCGCGCGCCCGCGTCGGCGCCGTGCAGGAGCTCCCACGACAGCGTCCGCGCGTGCTCGACCCGGCCGTCCAGGATCGGCGGCCGAGCGTGCCAGTCGCACTGCACCGCGCTCGCCATCGCCGCCGGATCCGCCTTCCGGGGCACGCACGCGGCGACCACGCCGGGCGCGAGCGGCGCGATGAGCGCGCCGGCGCCCGCGTGGCTCGCGACGACCGCCGCGAGCTCCTGCGCGAGCGCGCCGATGACGTGCGGGCCGACGCCGGACAGCGCGCTCTGCTCCTCGATGCCGAACAGGACCGTCGCCCGGCGCCCGCTCCGCGACGCCTCGAGCACCTCGACCGGCGCGGCGAACCGCGCGCTCGCCGCGCCGTCGCGGAGCTCCGTCACGGGGGTGGACGCCCCGGGGCCGCTCCGCTCGCGCTCGGCCGCGAGCGAGGCGATGGCGTGGAGGCCGAGCTCGACCTCGCGGCCGGCGACGTCCGCCTCCCCGGCGATCGCGAAGGTGCCGCACGCGAACGGACCGAGCCCGGAGGCCTCCACGGCCTCCAGCGCGCGCCGGGCCGAGGCCGCCGCCTCCGCGGCGCCGCCCCGCACGAGCGCCACCGCGGTGCCGTCCGCGTCGCCGACCGGCAGGTCCGGCCAGAGCCGGTGCACCGCGACGAGCGCGGCCGCGGCGCGCGGGGGCGCGCCCGCCCCGATCGGCCGGAGCAGGACGAGCGCGCCCTGGCCTTTGCGCGCGAGCAGCGACGCGCACTCCTGCTCAAGGCCGGCGCGCGCGAGCAGGCCCGTCGCCGGATCGACCGCGCCGGCGGGGACCGACAGCGCGGCGTAGCGGCGGTCGAAGAACGTCGCGCGCATGCCGCCGACGCAGACGAAGGTGCCGTGCACGAGCGGCGACTCCTCCCCGCGCGCGAGGTGCCGCGCGCCGACCTGCACGGGCACGCTGCACTCCTCGCGGCGGCGCAGCCACCAGCGCACGCCGTCGTGGCGCAGCGTGGCCGCGAGCCGCGACGCGACGTCGGGGTAGACGAGCTCGTTGCGCTCGTCGCCGACTCGCTCCGCGCGGCCGAGCCGAAGCACGCCGACCGGCTCGAGCCGGAGCTCGTGGAGATAGCCGTCGCGCCCCTCGATCCGCAGCCGATCCGGCGCGGCCACCTCGCCGCGCCACAGCGAGAACCCGGGCGACTGCGTGAGCCAGAGCGTGGCGCCGCCCGCGGCGACCGAGCGCAGCTCGGCCCCCGGCGCGCCGTCGGGCGCGCTCGCCGCGGGGGGCGAGGCGCTGTCGGCGGGCGGGCGGCTATCGGCGGGCGGGAGGCTGTCCGCGGGCGGGAGGGTCGCGCCCGCCGGGAGACCCCGGCCGCTGTCTCGTGCGCCCGTCACGCGTGCCTGTCCATGAGGATGCCCAGGGGCCGCGCCGTCCGAGCGCCCGGCGGGCCCTTCGAGCGATTACCGCACCGCGCCACGGCAAATTCAACGCAAATGTGCCGCGGCACATTCCTCGAGCGCCGCCCGCCCCTCCGCCCGCTCGCCCGCATCGTCCACGGCGGCCGGCTGCATCGACTGCGATTGACGCGCTGGAGGTGCGTCGACCGCGATTTGCGCCGGCGCTCGCGGCGCGGAGCCTCAATCCCGGTCCGGCGCTCCCAGGGGGAAGAGCGGCCGGAACTGCCGCGCCTCCTCCACCGCGCGGGCGAAGGACGGGCGCGCGAGCAACCGCGCGCGGTAGGCGCGCAGCACGGGAAACGCCTCGGAGATCCGGTGCGTCCAGTCCGCGTAGAACAGCGAGGGCGCGGCCGCGCAGTCCGCCATCGTGAAGTCGGCGCCAGCGGCCCAGGTCCTGCCGGCGAGCTGCCCTTCGAGCCAGGCGTAGGCGAGCTCCAGCTTCGTCGCGGCATGGGCCAGCCCTTCCTGGCGCTTCACCGGATCACCCGTCAGCGCGCCGTCGACCGCGCGCTGCATCGGCGTCATGACGTGCAGGTCGAAGAAGCGGTCGAGAAAGCGCACGTCCAGCGCGGCCATCGGGTCCGCGGGCAGCAGGCGCGCTGGCCCGGGATGCGCGAGCTGCAGGTACTCGATGATGATGCTGGTCTCGACGACGTTGCGCTCGTCGTCCACCAGCAGCGGGAACTTGCGCAGCGGCCAGCGCTGCAGCCACTCGGCCGCGTGCTGCGGCGTGTCCGGCCCGAGGCAGCGGAACTCGAAGGGTGTGCCGTTCTCGTACAGCGCAATGAGCACCTTCTGCGTGTACGAGGAGAAGGGATGACCGTACAGCGCGAGCGACATCGTGGGACTCCTGGTTCGGGCCACTTGCAAATTGCAACTGGTCCGCACCCTACGCCTACCGCTTGCGGTTTGCAAGTACTAGTCTCAGGAGCATGGCCGTGCCGCAGACAGGACGATCCGGCTGCCCGATCAACCTGACGCTCGAACAGCTCGGCGACCGCTGGAGCCTGATCGTCATCCGCGACGTCATGTTCGGGAACAGGCGCAGCTACGGCGAGCTGCTCGCGCAGAGCGAGGAGGGCATCGCCTCGAACATCCTCGCGGACCGGCTGAAGCGCCTGACCGCGTCCGGCCTGCTGACGCGACGCTCCGATCTGAAACACCGGCAGAAGGGGATCTACAGCCTCACGGAAGCGTCGATCCAGCTCGTGCCGCTGCTCGCGCACATGGGCGCCTGGGGCCGCCGCCACACGCGCCCGAGCAAGGAGCTGTCCGTGCGCGCGGAGCTGCTGGAAAAGGGTGGCGCGCCGCTCTGGAACGCCTTCATGGACGAGCTGCGCCACCTGCATCTCGGCGCGCCGCGTCCGGCGCGCTCGGTGTTCGGCGAGCTGCAGGCCGCCTACGAGAAGGCGCTGGCGCGCCGCGCCCGCTGAGGGACGTCGAGGGGGGGGCCGCCCGCCGGCTGGCAGACCCCGAGCTTCGGCAGGCGCGTCGCCTCGGTTGCCGACATCTTCGCGGGCCCTTCGAGCTTCTGCGCGTCGGAGATGAGCGCTCGGTTCTGATCGAACAACGTCTGGCAAGCGCGCCGGTGCGACACGACGGAGCCGGCCCATTCCAGCTTCGCGTTCGTCCCGTCGATCTGGAGCTCGTAGCGCGTATCGGTCAAGCGCAGCGAACTGCCGTCGCGGGCTCGAGGAGCGGCCGCGGCGTGTGTCGGGGCGGCCACGGCGGCGTGTTCCGAGCGCGCCGGGCGAACCGCGCTCGACTCCGGTCGACGCATCACGGCTTCGACGAGCTCGCGCTGAGGGTGCATTACGACCGCGCGGCGGAGCACTTCGATACGCGGATCCAGGTGGCCCAGCACAACGCGAAGGTGGTGGTGACGAGCCGCTCTCAGCACTTCCTGTCGGACCGGCAGGTCCCGATGGCGCTGGCCCAGCGGGCGGCGCTCATCCAGGGCCACCGCCTGACGAAGCTCTTGCCGTTCACGAAAGAGCAGATTCACCGCTAGATTGGGATCGCGCACGGGCCAGAAAGCCGTGCTTGAAAGTTCGAGGGTGCTCGGCTCCTGGATTCAGGCCCTGCCTGAGCGCATCGAGTAAGCAGAGGAACCTCGACCACGGAGACACCTGAACCCGTCGAGGTCGCTGGTGGCGCGGTCAGGAGCCAACGCCGCAGGTGTGGGCGGAACGCTGTTGCGTCCGGGCGCCCGCATCCTTTACGCTATCCATGTCTTGATCGGCCAGCTCCACGACGGGAAGTACCGGATTATCCGCTTGCTCGGGCAAGGCGGGATGGGCGCGGTCTACGAGGCCGAGCACGCAGAGACCGGTGAGCACGTCGCGCTCAAGTGCATGGATGGATCCCTCCTGGTCCCGGGCAAGAGCAGCGTGGAACGCTTCCACCGCGAGGCGAAAGCCATGGGCGCCATGGACACCGAGCACATAGTCCGGGTGCTCGATTCAGGCACGGATCCGGAGACCAAAGCGCCTTATCTGGTGATGGATCTCCTGGAAGGGGAGGACCTCCAGCAGCTGCTCGATAGGATCGGGTGCCTCGAGCCCGACACCGCCCTCCGTATCGCGGCGCAGGTCTGCCTCGGCCTCCAGAAGGCTCACGAAGCGGGCGTCGTGCACCGGGACATCAAGCCTGCCAACCTCTTCCTCGCCCGGCACCGTGCGGGCGAGATCATCGTCAGGATCCTCGACTTCGGTATCGCCAAGATCAAGCGTGAGCCCCATCAGGTCGGCCCGACCACGGGCCTCACCCGCACCGGAGGGATCCTCGGCTCGCCGCTCTACATGTCGCCCGAGCAGGCCCGGGGGCTCAGCGACATCGACTACCGCACGGACATCTGGTCGCTCGGGATGGTGCTCTACCGTGCCCTCGCGGGGAAGCTCCCATACGAGCATATCGGCGGCTTCGGCGACCTGATCATCGCGATCTGCTCGCAGCCGCCGCCCTCGATCCAGGCGCTCGCGCCCTGGGTCCGAACGGAGGCGGCGTCCGTGGTGCACGGCGCGCTCCGGCTCGACACGGGCGAGCGATTCCCCACCGCGGCGGCGATGCTCGACGCACTACGATCGCTGCTGCCCGACGGCTTCGATCTGCGGGACGAGCTCCTGGTCCCCGTCAGCGTGGCGACGCGCGCAGCGGTGACGGCCCCGCTTCCGACGGTGCGCACCGCGGACGACGCGGACCGGCCGCTCGTGAGCCCCGTCGTGCGCGGGGAGCTCGGCGACGACGACACGACCATCGTCGCGGAGTCTCCCAGCCTCGGCTCCAGCACGACGGTGCACGTCGAGCCCTGGCGCCTGGTCGCCCAACACACGGACTACATCCTGGCGAGCTGGCGCCAGATCTTCTGCGTCATCTGGCGCCAGGAGACGACCGAAGAAGGAGTTCGCCGCTTCTCCGACGCGTGTAAGAAGTTCTCAAAGCAACATCCGCGCGGCATAGGGCTGCTCACCGTCATCGAGCGCGGGGCGTCGTTCCCTCCGGCACGTGTGCGCGAGGCGATTTCGGCGTTCCTCGCGGAGGCGAGCGCGTTCGTCAGATGCTCGGCAGTCGTCGTCGAAGGAGCAGGCTTCCAGGGGGCAGCGATGCGCAGCATCGTAACAGGACTCACGCTCGTAGCCCGCCAGCGATACCCGCACAGGGTGTGCGATCTGAGGAAAGCCGCGCTGATGTTCGCCGAGAGCTTGCCCGCGGCGACGGGCGTCGACGTGAGCGACGACGCTTTCAGAGCGTCGCTCGACAGGCTGCGCGAGACCGTCGGCCGCCGGTGAGCCGTCGATGCTGGATCGACTGCTGAAGAGTGACGTGCCGGCAGTCGAGATCGTTGCGCTCGTCGACGAGCTCTATGCGTCGCTGCGGTGCCATGTAACGGCGTGCCCCCCCACACGGCTCCGGGCGGTGGGCTCCGCATCGGCCTGCTGGGCCGCGTCGGACGGGCTCCCCGCAGGCCGTGCGCCGGCGGCGGCTCCCTTGATACGGGCAAGGTTCGATACAGCGTCACTTTTCCAGCGTGGAGGGGTCAAATCGCGGTACGAACGCGCTGTCCACCCGGCGCCGCTCGCCCAGCTCGGGCTTGACGCCCCCGAGGCGTTTGCCTCTCCTGCTTCCCGCGCCGGCATCCTGCCCGCCGGGCGCGCCCATGGCGACAGCTCCGACCCAGCGTGTGCAGATCCGGGCCAATGAACCTGCATCCCCCGAAACCCGGGGGAGTTTCCCGCGTTCCACGCGAACCACCGAGAGAGAACCGATGGCAGATCGACAGACACCCCACGGAGTCACCCCAGAGCGCCGCAACACCGCGCGCACCTCGCTCAAGCTGCCGGGGCCGAAGCTCGGCCGCCCGCCGCGCGCTTCCTTCCTCGCCGCGGTGGTCGCGCTGATCGCCGGCGCATGGGGCCGCCCCGCCCTGGCCGCAGACCCGGCGGCCGACGGGCGGTGGGTCTCCTCATGGCACGCCAGCGCGACGCCGGGCGGCACCTTCAACTCGCAGGATTGCCCTTCCGACGTCGGCCTCTCCGGCCAGACGGTCCGGAACATCGTCCGCCTGAGCGCCGGCGGCAGCTCGGTGCGCGTGCGGATCTCGAACGCCGGCGGCAGCGAGCCGCTCCGGGTGGGCGCGGCGTCGATCGCCGCCTCCGCGGGCGGCGCTGCCACCGTCGCCGGGTCGTCGAAGCCGCTGCGCTTCGCGGGCCAGGCCTCGATCGTCATCGCCGCCGGCGGCGAGGCGGTGAGCGACCCCGTGGCCATGAACGTGCAGGCCCTCCAGACGCTGGCGGTGAACATCCACCTGCCGGCCAAGACCGGGCCGGCCACGCAGCACTACTTCGCGGCGCAGGACAGCTTCCTCGCCGCGGGCAATCAGACGGGCGCCGGCGCCGACAAGCAGTTCACGCGGAAGATCTCGTGCTGGATGTTCCTGTCGGGCGTCGACGTCAAGGCCCCGCCGAACGTCGTCGGCACCCTGATCGCGCTCGGCGACTCGATCACCGACGGATACCTCTCGACCAAGAACACCAACCAGCGCTACCCCGACTTCCTCGCGCAGCGCCTGGCCAACCGGAAAGGTCAGACCCTCTCCGTGGTCAACGCCGGGATCATCGGGAACGAGCTGCTCACCGTCCGCCCCCAGCTCCAGTTCGGCTACCCCGTCCCGGCCCGCCTCGCGCGCGACGTGCTGACCCAGCCGGGCGCGCGCGCCGTCATCCTGCTCGCCGGCATCAACGACATCGGCGATCGCTCCGCCAAGGCCGCGGATCTGATCCCGGTCTACCAGCAGATCATCCAGGCGGCCCGCGCCGCCGGGCTGAAGATCTACGGCGGTACCCTGGTGCCGTTCGCCGGCTCGACCGGGACCTACAAGGGCGATTATGGAACCGCCAAGGGCGAGCAGGAGCGGCAGAAGCTGAACACCTGGATCCGCACGAGCGGCGCCTTCGACGGCGTGATCGACTTCGACAAGGCGGTGCGCGACCCGGCCGACCCGAGCCGGCTGCTCCCGGCCTACGACGCCGACAAGCTGCATCCGAACGACGCCGGGTACCAGGCGATGGCCAACGCGGTGAACCTCGACGCGATCATCGGCGACGTCCTCAAGGGGACCTCTCCCTGACATCGTGAGGCGGTCGCCCGGGCGCGCGCGAGCCGCCGGCCATCCCGCGAGCCCGCCGGCGCACCGGCGCCGCGAGGAGGCCCGGGAGGCTGGCTTCCGGCCGAGGAAGCGCTCAGGGCGCGGCGGCCCCCCCCGCCGCGCCCTGCGCCCCGGCGGGCGTGGGATTGCGGCTCATGTCTTGTCGGCGCAGGTCCGGCGACGGCATCCTGCGCCGATGAGGCGCCCCACCCGGATCCATGCGCTCGCTGCCGCCGCCCTCCTCGTCACGCCAGCAGCCTGCTCGGGCCAAAAGAGGGTGTGCGGACCCAGCGTGGCCACGGCGTGCGTCTGTCCCGACGCGACCCAGGGCGTACGCACCTGCGCCCCCGACGGCGCCGGCTGGGAGCCTTGCGCGTGCGCGCCGCCCGCGAGCCCCGCGCCGACGCCAGCCGCGCCGCCGTCCAGCGCGACCGCTCGCGGGACCAAGATCGCGGAGTGCAACGAGCTCATCGCGGTCATCAACCAGGGCGTGCAGAACGTCGAGAGGCGCGAGGCGGAGAGCGACGGCCAGGTAGGCTCAGGAGACCTGAGGGCGATGGCCGACGTGCTGGACAAGGCGGCGGCCGACGCGGCCCGGGTCGCGCTGACCACCCCGGAGCTCCAGCGATTCTCGGAGGAGTACCGGGCGATGGCCAAGGAGACCGCCAGAGCGACTCGCGATCTCGCGACGGCGGTGGACGCGGACGACGCCGAGGGCAGCAGCGTCGCCCAGACCGCCGTCGAGAGGGCGATCCAGAAGGAAGATCCCCTCGTCGACAGGATCAACGAGTTCTGTCAGGCGCATTGAAGAGCTGCCGCCGCGGGCGTCGGCGGCTCGAGCGGCGCGCTGCGCCGAGGAGCGCGCGTCGATTCAGGCCCTCTTCGCGGCCGTGACCGGATCCACGTACGGCGCGACGGCGAGCTGCTCCCATGTGTCGTGCAGCCCGTCGAGATACATCACCGGCACCCCGGTGAGGTCCGCGCCGTCGAGGCAGTTCAGGTTGACCGAGCAGTACTCTCCGCCGAGCTCCGGCAGGTTTCCGTGCCCGAAGACGCGGATGCCGCAGGTCTTGCAGAACCGGGCGTGACCGGCCTCCGACCGCGAGTAGTCGCCAAGGACCTCCTCGCCGGCGACGAGGCGGAAGGCGCTCGGCTTCACGATGACGCCCCACGACCTCGTCTTCGCGCAGATGGTGCAATTGCACTGCGACGTCCCGGCGCTCGGGTCGAAGTCGGCCTCGAAGCGAACCGCGCGGCAGGCGCAGCTCCCGCGGTAGGTGCCCATGCCGGGGGTCGTCGTGGTGTGCGCGGAAGCGGCGTTGCTCATGGCGGTAGCTCCAGGGGGTTTGGGGGGCGGGACGCCTCCGAGCGCCTCGCCCGCGGGATGAGAGGAAGCTACACTCAATTGCGGACAGATTCGGTCCGCGATGTCGCGCGACGATGCGCGACGTTGCGCGACGTTGCGCGACGTCGAACGATGAGGAGCGGCGCATGATCCAGACCTCCGCGCGGCTGCTGAAGCTGCTGTCGCTCCTCCAGTCCCGGCGCTTCTGGACGGGCGGGGAGCTCGCCGGCGCGCTCGAGATCACCGAGCGCAGCCTCCGGCGCGACGTGGACCGGCTCCGGAGCCTCGGGTACCCGGTGCACGCGACCCCCGGCATCGGCGGCGGCTACCAGCTCGGAGCCGGCAAGGAGCTGCCGCCGCTGCCGCTTGAGGACGACGAGGCCGTCGCCGTGGCCGTGGGGCTGCGCGCGGCGGCAACCGGCCCGGTGAGGGGGCTGGAGGAGGCGGCGGTCCGCGCGCTCGCGAAGCTCGAGCAGGTGCTCCCGAAGCGGCTCCGGCGCAAGGTGAGCGCGCTCTCGGCCGTGAGCGTGCGGCTCGGCGACGGCGGGCCCACGTTCGACGCGGACGCGCTCGCCGCGCTGGCGAACGCGTGCCGCGACGCCGAGGTCCTGCGCTTCGACTACACGAGCTACGGCGGCGCGGCGAGCGCGCGCGCCGTCGAGCCCTACCGGCTCGTGCACACGAGCCACCGCTGGTACCTCCTCGCGTACGACCTCGATCGCGCGGAGTGGCGGACGTTCCGCGTCGATCGCATCCAGGGCAGGCCGAGGGCCGGGGGGCGGTTCAAGCCGCGCCCGCTGCCCGCCGAGGACGTGGCCGCCTACGTGTCGCAGTCGGTGTCGGTCGACGCGTACCGCTTCCGCGCGCGCGCGACGGTGCACGCGCCCGCGGACGTGGCCTCGGCGCAGCTCTCCGGCACGGCGTGGCGCGTCGAGCCGCTCGGGCCGGACCGCTGCGTGGTCCACACCGGCGGCGCGACCCTCGACGCGCTCGCGTTCCACTTCGCGTTCCTGGGGTTCGAGTTCGAGGTGCACGAGCCGGAGGAGCTCGTCGACCTCCTCCGCCGCCTCTCCGAGCGCCTCGGCCGGGCCGCGGCGGCGCCGCGCGACCCGGGCGCGCGGGTGGAGCCCAATTTGCCCCAGAGTGATCCACATGAAGGCGGGAAGGCGGGAAGACCGGAAGATCATTGATCTTTTCTTCCCGCCTTCCCGCCTTCATGTTCAAATCCGGCCCCCGCCAACGCGCGCTGAGGGAGCGAGGCCCGCTCCACCCGCGCAGCGCGTTCCCGCTCAGTCCGAGAGCGCCGCCGCCACCGTCGCGTCGAGCCCGGCCTCCCGGCCCTCGGCGAGGCGCGCGTCGTGGACGGCGGCCCCGAGCGCCGCCCGCGCGGCGTCGGCGCACGCGGCGAGCGCCGGCCGCTCGATGGGCGGCACCGGCGTGCCGATGGCCTCGCGGAGCGCCGCCGCGCCGCCGAGCAGGCGGGCGCCGCGCTCCGGCTTGCCCGCCCGCACCGCCGCGCGCGCGAGCGCCTCCAGGACGCTCGCCGACCGCCAGAGATCGCCGAGCTCCCGGTGCAGCCTGAGGCTCGCCCGCAGTCGCCGCCCCGCGAGGGCGAGATCGCCGCGCTCGATCGCGACGAGGCCCAGGATGTTGCTCGTCCAGGCGATCCCCTCCTTGAACTTCACCGCCCGCGACAGGCCCTCGCTCTCCTCGCAGAGGCGGGACGCCTCGTCGAGATCCCCGCGGTAGAACGCCGCGCAGCCGAGGTAGAGCAGCGCCGTCGCGGTCCCCTCGCGATCGCCCCCGCGGCGGAGCTCGGGCAGCGCCAGGCGGCACGCGCCCTCCGCGCGCGCGGTGTCGCCCGAGAGCCACGCCGCGAACCCCGAGTAGCCGAGCGCGCGCGCCGCCTCGAGCGTGTCGCCGCGGCGCGTGGCCAGCGCCAGGCTCTCGCCGTGCAGCGAGAGCGCGCGCTCGTAGTCTCCCTGCTCGCGGGCGACGCTCCCGAGGATCTGGACCACCGAGGCGAGCCCGCGCTCGTCCCCGAGCTCGCGGTAGAGCGCCGCGCCCCGCTCGAGCAGCGCGCGCGCCTCGCGGTAGTCGCACTGGAGGAGCGCGAGCGTCCCCGCGCCCCGGAGCGCCGCGGCGACGTGCTCGGGCGCGACGCCCGCCGCGCCCGCGAGCGCCCGGGCGAGCCACGCGCGGCCCTCCTGGTAGTGCCCGTGGATGTACCAGAACCGCGAGAGCGCGGCCGCGAGGCGGACCGGCGCGCCCGCGTCGCGCGCGTCGCCCGGCTCGAGCGCGAGCTCCAGGGCGAGGCGGAGGTTGTCGTGCTCGAGCTCGAGGGCCGCGAGCCACGCGGCCTGCTCGGGCCCGCGGAGCGCCTCGGCCGCGCGCTCGGCGAGCTCCAGCGAGAGCTCCACGAAGCGCCGGTTGCACGCCGCGGCGGCGCCCTCCTCCGCGAGCCGGTCGAGGCCGTACTCGCGGAGGATCGCGAGCATCTGGAACCGGGGCTCCTCGCCCGCGACCGGGAGCAGGAGGCTCTTGTCGACGAGCGACTCGAGGATCGCGAGCGTGTCGAGCGCCGGGTCGCGGAAGGCGCACATCTGGTCCGCCATGGCCAGCGAGAACCCGCCCGCGAACACGGCGAGCGTGCGGAAGGCGAGCTGCTCCTCCGGCAGGAGGAGGCCGTAGCTCCAGTCGATGGCGGCGCGCATGGTCTGCTGGCGCTCGGGCAGATCGCGCGCGCCGCCCGTGAGCAGGCGGAACGAGCCCGCGGCGGGCGAGGCGCGGCCGGCCGCGCCGCGGTCGCGGAGGCGCGCGAGCAGCGCCGCGGGGGTGAGGACCTTGAGGCGCGACGCGGCGAGCTCGATCGCGAGCGGCAGGCCGTCGAGGCGCGCGCAGATCTCCACGACGTCGGCGACGTTGTCGGGGCCGAGCTGGAAGCCGGGCTTGATCGCGGAGGCCCGGCGGCAGAACAGGCTCACCGCGGAGCTGGCCAGCGCCGCAGAGGCGGTGATCTCGCGCGGCTCGGGCACCTCCAGCGGCGGCACGACGTAGCGCCGCTCGCCCGAGAGGTTCAGCGCGGCGCGGCTCGTCACGAGGAGCGACAGGCGCGGGCAGCTCGCGGCGAGGTGCGCGACCACCGGCCCCGCGGCGGTCAGGTGCTCGAGGTTGTCGAGCACGAGCAGGTGCCGCCGGTCGCGGAGGAAGTGCGCCACGCGCTCCAGATCCGGCCGCGCGCCGCCCTCGCCGAGGCTGAGCGCCTGCGCGATCGCCGAGGGGACGAGCGCCGGCTCGCGCAGCGACGCGAGGGGGACGAAGCAGACGCCGCCGGAGAACGCGGGGACGAGGTCCTCGGCGACCTGGAGCGCGAGCCGGGTCTTGCCGGTGCCGCCGACGCCGGTGAGGGTGAGCAGGCCGGCCTTCGGCTCGAGCAGGAGCGAGGCGATCTCGGCGCGCTCGCGGGCGCGGCCCACGAACGGCGTGCGCTGGACCGGCAGGTTGTGGCGCGGCCGCTCGGTCGCCGGAGAGCCGCCCAGCGGCGGCGAGGCGCCCAGCGGCGGCGAGGGCAGGCCGGGATCCCGTGGGTTGCTGGCGGCCTCGCGGAGCGTGCCGCCGGCGAGCGGCTCCTGGGGCGCCTCGACCGTCCCCGCGAGCTCCATCGTGTCGGTGCGGAGCATGTCCGTGGCCGCGGGGCCTCCCGGCGACCACGGCTCCCCCGCGCCGGGCGGCTCGGCGGGGGCGCCGGCCGCCGCGAGCGCGGCGCCCAGGGCGAGGCTCTGCTCGCGGACCGAAGGGAAGCGCGCGGCCGGGTCGCGGTCGCACGACCGCAGGAACCACGCGTCGAACGCGGGCGGGAGCCACCGCCAGCGCGACGACGGCGGGTAGAGCCGCATGACGAGCAGCGCCACCATCAGCTCGGCCATGCTGTTCGCGGTCCAGTAGATGTCGCCGGTCAGGAGGCGCACGGCGATGAGCCCGATCGCCCACACGTCGGCCGCGGGGCCGAGCTGGTCCGAGCGCCCGCGCGCCTGCTCGGGCGCCATGTAGATGGGCGTGCCGATGGCCGTGCCCGTCGCCGTGAGGCCGCCCGACGCGCCGAGCGCGCCGGGGTCGACCTCCTTGACCAGCCCGAGGTCGAGGATCTTCACGCGCTCCCGCCCGTCGTCGCCGATCGCGAGGAAGAGGTTCGCGGGCTTGAGGTCGCGGTGGAAGAGGCCCTGCGCGTGGGCGACCTCGAGGGCGTCGGCGACCTCGCCGAGCCAGCGCTGCACCTCGGCGGGCGAGCGCCTGCCGTGGGTGGTGACGAGGTGCTCGAGGTCGTGGCCCCGGAGCAGCTCCATCACCAGGAAGGGCGCGCCGTCGAGCTCGGGGGCGACGCCGGCGTCGAGCATGCGCACGAACCCGGGCGCGTCGAGGAGCCGCATCGCCCGGATCTCGCGCTGGAAGCGGGAGGCCGCCGCCTCGCCGGCCGACGGCGTCCGGAGCAGGACCTTCACCGCGACCCGGCCGCCTCCGTCGAGGTCATCGGCCATGTAGACCGCGCCCGCGCCGCCCCGGCCGATCTCGCTCAGGAGACGGTAGCGGCCACCGAGGACGGTCAGGCGATCTGGGGAGCGCATGGGGCGGCCGCGGTGGGGACGATTTCGCGAGGGCCGCGGCGCCGGCACTTTACCATACGGCGCCCGCCCCCCCGCCCTCGGCCACCTCCGCCGCCGTTCGACGGCGAGGTGTCGGCGGGCGCGGCGATCGTGAGCGCGAGGTCGCGCGCTCGAGGGACCTCGAGCTCGGTCGCCCTCCGCCGCGCGAAGCAGGGCCGCTGCGTGAACGAGGGCGCGCCCACGATCGCGGCGAGCGCGCTCGGCTCGCGCGCCCGCGCTCGCGTCCGCGCTGCGGAAGGTTCCCGCGCGCCGCGCGGAGCGGGTATGCTCGAGACAGCGCGAGGGGACGGCGCCGAGCCCCCGGGAGCGCCCGCGCCCCATCCAGCGCGGCGCGCACGCCGGGAGCCGGCGCCCCGCGCCCCCGAGCGCCGCCCCCGCCGCTCGCAGGAGAGAGCGCCATGACCAGCACCGTTGACGAGAGCGACGTGTTCCTCATCCCGATGCCCGGCAAGCGCGTGGCGCGCGTCCCCGTCGCGGTCCTGGAGCGCTACGTCGATGAGGGGACGCGCGTCGCGCACGACCCCGCCGAGCCGGAGGACGACGTGACCGCCCACGGGATGTCCGTCGATCCCGCGACGGGCGCGAGCGTCTGGCACACCGAATGGGAGCTCGGCCCCTGCGACTACACGGACGAGAGCGGATTCCCGCAGAGCGCCTACGCCTGGCACCGCCACCCGCTCGGGACCGAGTACACCGAGATCTACCAGAAGTGATCGCCCCTCGACCGGCCGCGCCCCGCTCCTTCCCGCGCGCGCCCCGCTCCTCCTCGCGCCGCGCTCGCCGCCCGCGCCGGCCGCGAGCGCCGCTCCTCGCGGCCGGCGCCTTCGCGCTCGCCCTCTCCGCCGCCTGCATCGAGCGCGGCTACCCGCTCGCCGGGAGCGGGCAGGTCGAGCTCCGCGCCGACGTCGCCGGGCCGCTGTTCGCGGCCGACACGCTCGACGCGGCCGGCCGGCCGGTGCCGCCCCGCCAGAGCCCGTGGCGCACCGAGGTCTCGCTCAAGCTCACCGAGGCGAACGAGCCGGCGTACGGCGCCTACGTCGAGGTCCGCGTGGCCCCGAGCGAGGCGCTCGCGCTGCGCCCGGCGGGCGGCGCCGAGGACGATGGGGCCTCGTGCGGCGTGAAGGACGGCGCGTTCCGCTGCACCGCCGGCACGCAGGGCTACGCCCGCTTCACCGCCGCCTCCGAGGGCGACTGGTCCGGCGAGGCGCGCGTCGTCGTCGCCTGGGCCGACCGCACCGAGGAGCTCCCGATCACGGTGCTCCCCGCGGGCTTGCCCGAGGACGCCACCAACTTCGCGCTCATCGCCGGGGGCCTCGGGGACAGCGACCGGGTGCTCGCGACGTACGTGCCCCTCACGTGCACGATCGGGCCCCTGCCGGACGACCTCGGCGCCACCTGGCGGCCAGGCGCGATCCGGTCGCGCGAGGCGCGCGTCCGCGCGTCGCCCCCCCAGAACGCGCCGGGCGTGGTGGAGCACGCCCCCGTGATCGTCGAGTCGCTGCACAGCGAGGCCGCCCTCTCGCTCGACCCCCAGTGCCGCGAGCGGACCACGCGCCTGCGCGTGCTGCTGGGCGCGACCGGGGAGAGCCCGCCGTTCACCCTGTGCTTCAGCGACCTCGGCGGCGCGGTGACGCTCGCCGTGAGCTCGGGGCAGAAGGCGCTCGAGCCGAACCCCTCCCTCACCGTCGACCCCGAGCCGCGCCTGCTCCGCGTGCGCGCCCTCCGGAGCGCCGTGACCGCGGGGACCCCGGGCGATCTCTTCGAGGTGAGCGCCTACAACGCCGAGCGCGTGCGCATCGCCGTCCCCGTCGACCTCACCGTCGGCGACGACCAGGTGATCGCGCTCGGCGAGGCGTCCGTGACCCTGCGCGGCGAGGACAGCGAGGCGACGATCATCCAGGGCGTCGCCGTGGGGCCGGGGACGACGGCGCTCCGGGTGACGCCCCGCCTGCTCGCGAGCCCGGAGTGCTCGTCCGAGCCGATCACCGTGGTCGCGCCGGAGCCGGAGCCCGAGCCCGAGCCCGAGCCGGGAGACGAGGAGGGCTCGCCGTGAGCGCGCGCAGGCCCGCGATGCTCCTGTCGGCCGTCGCGCTCGCGCTCGCGCTTTCGGCGCCCGCCGCCGCGCCGGCGCAGGACGAGCCCGAGACGGACGCCGGCGAGGCGGACGACGGCGCGCCCGCCGGGGGGCCGGCCTCGGCGCGGAGCGCTGCGCCGCCCATGGCCGTCCCCGCCGACTTCGGCGGCAGCCTCCAGGTGGTCCGCGCCCCGGCGGGCGCGGTCGGCGCCGCGGCCTCGTCGGCGGGCGGGCCGGAGATCTTCCCGGACGCGCGCCGCGTCTGGATGACCGTCCGCGACACCGATCCGGTCCCGATCGAGGCCGCGCGCCGCGGCGGCCGCTGGCTGTGCAGCGGCG
This sequence comes from Sorangium sp. So ce185, assembly GCF_051526825.1. Taxonomy (NCBI): domain Bacteria; kingdom Pseudomonadati; phylum Myxococcota; order Polyangiales; family Polyangiaceae; genus Sorangium; species Sorangium sp. So ce185. The sequence continues at coordinate 8,720,954 of NZ_CP150316.1, forward strand.
GCGGCTGCGCGGCGCAGACCGGCGACCCCGGGCAGAGCCCCGTCGGCGACCAGATCCTGCGCTCGATCAAGCTCCAGACCCCGACGCTGCCCCTCCCGCTCACGGTCTGGGGGCGGCTCAGCGAGGACGGCCAGCGCCTGCTCGACTTCGATCCGGTGCTCCTCGGCCGCCGCTCGTACCGGCACGTCTGCGCCTACCGGCCGGTCGCCGAGCCCGCGAGGTCCCCCTCGGGCGCGCCGGCCGCACCGCCGCCCGAGCGCGTCGACGCGTGCCGCGACGGCCGGCCCGAGCCGCCGCCCGCCGACGCGGGCGAGCTCACGCTGGGCATGCAGTGGCCGAAGCAGTCGGAGATGGCCGACTTCCACTACCTCGCCATCGTCGACAGCTGCGGCAACGCCCGGGTGCAGCCGTTCCAGCGCACGTTCACGGTGCCGGTCCTCGAGGTCGCCTCCGGCGCCTGCGGGCGCCCCGACGGCAAGGTGCTCCGCGTGTTCCCGGGCGGCGGCTGGCTCCGCGTCACCGCCTTCAACCTGCACGCGCCCGCGGCGGGCAACGTGGTCAACGCGACGTACCGGGTCACGATCCCGCCGCTCGAGAACCTCGTCGAGTCGAACCCCGCGCGGCTGCTCTTCCCCGATCCGCTCGCCGACGACCTGAAGGTCGACTGCGGCCCCACGCCGATCGCGGCCCCCCGCGCCGAACCCGGGAGCGCCCCGCCGCCGGGGAGCCCCCGCCCGCCCGGGCCCCGCCCGCCCGCCGCCGCCCCGCCGGCGCCGCAAACGGGCCCGCCGGCGCCGCAAACCGCGGCGCAGGCCCCCTCCCCGGCGCCGCCGCGCGCCGCCCTGCCGCGGCGGGCGCCCGCCGTGGATCCGTCGCGCCCCGGGCCGCAGCCGCTCGCGCACGGCGCGGTCGTCATCTCGCCGGCGCCGCTGCGGCTGGGCAACTGCCGGATCCGGCTGACCGGCCAGACCAAGCACCGGCTCGTGGCGCCGCTCGCGCTGCACGTCTCGCTGACCCGCACCGACCAGATGCGGGGCGGCGCGCCGATCGAGCTCCTCCGGGACGGCACGTGGATCGTCACGCCGAGCAGCGCGGAGTTCCCGCTCCCGCCGCTCGCCGACGATTTCGACGGGGACGCGCGGCTCCGGCTGGCCGTCTACAGCGATCCGCTGAGCCCGCAGGGCAAGGTCGTGCTCCTCTCCGACGCCGGCCGCGTCGCGAGCTCGCTCCGCTCGAACGAGCCCGGCGATCCGGAGCGCGCCCGGCGGCTCGTCGGCTCGGTGGCGATCCACTCGGTCCCGCTGTGCGGCGAGGACAACTTCGAGACGCTCGAGGCGGCGGGGAGCTGCTTCCGCGCCTACCTGACCGTCCCGGCGATGCTCGCGACCCTCCAGGTCACCCGCGCGCCGTGGGTCGAGAAGCCCCTCGTCACGCGGAGCGTGCTCAGCGCGGTCGGCGTGGCGCTCGCGCTCGACCGGTACGATCCGGTGGAGCGCCGGGCCTTCCCGGTCGCGGCGCAGGTCGGCGGCTTCGTGCAGACGCTCGGCGAGGGGCGGGTCGGGCTGCTCGGCTACGTGGGCGTCGCGCCGACGGTCCCGATCCTCGGCTCGGGGGGCAACACCACGTCGTTCGGCTTCCTGGCGGGGCTCGGGCTGGAGTACATCACGAACGAGGCAGGGCCCGACGAGGGGCTCAAGCCGGCCGCGTTCCTCTCCGCGGTCGTGCAGGTGGGCCAGGCCGCCCCTCAGGTCTCCACGAGCGGCCGCGCGAGCTTCGGCACGTACGCGGGCGAGTGAGCCGCCGGGGCGCCGCTCACGGATCGGGCATGGAGTCGTCCAGCTCGTCGAGCAGGCGCCGATCGATCGCGGGATCGAGCCGGGCCTCGTCGAGCAGGGCGCGCGCCTCCGGGAAGCGCCTCGCGAGCACGAGCGCCCGGAGCCAGAGCACCTTCCGCTCCACCGCGAAGGCGCTCTGCGGCACCTCGCGCTCGTAGCGCTCGAGCGTCGCGATCGCCCGGTCGGGCTCGCGCCGCCGCACCGCCGCGCTGCACGCCTCGAAGAGGTCGATGTCCCGGCTGCTGCCGGGCACCCCGATCTCGAGCGCCGGCGGTTCGGGCGCGACCGGCGCCGGCGCGCGCTCCTCCCGGTCGGGCGCTCGCCGCTCCGGGGCGCGCCTCGGCGGCGGCGCCACGGGCTCCGAGCCCTGCGGCGAAAGCGCCGAGGGCGGCGCCGGCTCCGGGGGCGGCGGCGCCGGCTCCGGGGGCGGCGGCGGGGCCACGGCGGTGATGATCGCCGGCGCGACGTGCCTCACCGTCGGCGGTGGCGGCGGGTCCTCGGTCCGGAGCGCCAGCCAGAGCGCCCCCGCGGCCGCGATGGCCGCGATGGGCCCGGCGACCGCGGTCCCCGCGCCCACGGTCGGCACCAGCTGCTGGACGAGGCTCACCACCCCCTTGAGCCAGGCCGCGGCGTCGTTCAGCGCCTTGCCGACGCCGGCGGCGGCCTTCTCGACGTTGCCCTCCTTGAGCGCCCGCGCCGACTCGTGGACGCCGCGGAGGATCGACAGCCGCACGTCGTCGGGCATGCGCGGCGCGAGCCTGGCGGTGGCGAAGAGCGCCGCCAGATCCAGGGGCAGCACGAAGCGCGGGCCCTCTTTCTTCCGATCCTCGCGCCGGCGCTTCGCCACGACGTCGTGGAACATGGCCAGGGCGCGCGCGCGCCACTTGTACGCCGTGGACAGCGGGATGCCGCGCTGCTGCGCGAGATCCGCCATCGGGATGCCGTCGAGGTCGTGCGCGACCAGGATCGAGTGCGCGTCCACGTCGAGGTGGTGCAGGAGCTCGAGCACCATGAGGCGCTCCTGGTCCGAGATCATCAGCTCGTCCGGGGTCTTGGACTGGTCGACGAGGGTCGGGAACTCCTCCTCGGGCACCAGCTCCTCGTAGCGGTGCTGGGCCCGCTCCCGGTAGTGCGCGGCGGTGTGCACCGCGATGCGGTTCAGCCAGCGCTCCGGCCGGGAGATCTCGGGCTTGTAGTTGTCGAAGCTCAGGTACGCGGAGAGCAGGACGTCCTGCGCGAGATCTCCGCGGTCGCGCAGAGGAACGCCCAGGCGCGTCAGCCAGCGCCAGATGAGCATGAATGTCTTTTCGCGAAAGAGCAGCTCGAAGGCCCGCTCTTTTTCGGGTGGACCACCTTGGCCCGGGCGGCGAGGTCGCGTCATACACAACAAAAATTCCGGGCGCAGATGAGCGCTTGCCGTGCGCCGCAGCCCGCGAGCGGCGGGCGCACGGGCCTGTCGGCCGCTCCCCGGCGCGTGGGGAGCTCAAGACCGCGCGAAATCCTCGCGTCGGCGGCGCGCCGAGGCGCCCGTGGTCCATCCGAATTTTGAATATATTTTTACCGGAGAATTCTCCTGGAGAATTGCACCCTCCTGCCCGGATTCGGCGGTCTGAAGGAGGCCTTTGGGACGTGAGCGTCCACCCGCGAGAGCCACCGGATCGCCTCGTGACCGCCGCCCGGAGCGGGGGCGCGGCGGACGGCCGCGGCCGCTCGCTCGAGCGCGGCACTGCCCACCATGCTCGCGGCGGCCTCACCGCGGCGCGGGGCTGCTCGGCGTGATTACGGGGCGTCTGCGCCGCTCGTGGCGCCGAATGCGCGCTCTCGTGGCCCCTTGACGCGGCTCGCGGCGTGTCGGACGGGCTGTCGCCTCGCTGTGCGGCGGGAGCGCGGGGAGCAACATTCCGGGTGCGTGCGCGGGCGACTTGAGGCACGCTGCCGCTGCCACGCGGGTCCAGCGCATGAACCTCTCCGACTTCTCTCTCGCATCCATCGCGGCGACCTCGCGCCGCAACACCATCCGCGACCTCTGGGACAAGCTGCACCTCCTGCCCGGGGGCAAGCGCGTGTTCAGCCGGCTCATCGGAGCGATGGCGCCGTACACCGGGACGATCCGGGCCCACGTCGAGGTCCTCGAGCGCGGCCGCGCCGAGGTGTGGATGCGCGACGTGCCCGGGCTGCGCAACCACCTCCGCTCGGTGCACGCCGTCGCGCTCGTCAACCTCGCCGAGCTCACCGCGAACACGGCGCTGGCCTACGCGCTGCCCGACGACGCCCGGTTCATCGTCGCGGGCCTCTCGATCGAGTACCTGAAGAAGGCGCGCGGCACGATCCGCGCCGTCTGCGAGTGCCCTGTCCCCGACACGAGCGAACGCAGGGAGTACCCGATCCCCGTGAGCCTGCTCGACGCGACGGGGGCCGAGGTCGCCCGCGCCGTCCTCCGCAGCCTCGTGGGCCCGAAGAAGCAGCCCTGAGCCGGAAGCAGCCCTGAGCCGGAAGCAGCCCTGAGCCGGAAGCAGCCCTGAGCCGGAAGCAGCCCTGAGCCGGCGGCATCGAAGCGCTCCAGAGCACTCCTGTGCTCCGGAGCAGCCCCGATTCGGGCGCTCCCCTCTGCGCCAGAGCACCCCCGGTGCTCCAAAGCACGCTGGCCTCGAGCCCTCCTGTGCTTCCGAGCCCTCCTGCGCGCTGAACCACCCCTGAATTGCGGGGTTCCACGCACCTCGCCGGAAGACCTCTCACCCCGCACCACATCGGGCCAGATTCCAGACGAGCGTCGGATCGATGCGCTCGACAAGGACCGGTCAGGGTGTTTGGATTCTGCTCATGGAGAACCGCTCAACGATGGTGGCGCTCGCCGCGACAGGGATCTGCGTGATCTTCGCGGCGTGCGGTGGGGCCGATGGCGGCTCGGTCTCCGGCGGCGGGACCGGCGGCGCGTCGACGGGGGCCGGCGCAGGCTCGGGGACGAGCTCGGAGAACGGCTCGGGGACGAGCGCGTCGACCGGTTACGGCGACGAGCCGGGAGGGATCAACGCCGCGAGCAGCAGCGGCGCGGGCGAGGGCGCCGGCGGCGACGCCTCGTGCGCGGGCGAGACGAGCACCGCGGAGCTCGTGCCGCTCGACCTCTACATCATGCTCGACGCGTCGGGGTCGATGGACGAGCAGCTCAGCCGGGGCATCACCAAGTGGGACGCCGTGACCGACGCGCTCGAGGCCTTCTTCACCGACGAGCAGTCGGTGGGGCTCGGCGTCGGGCTCCAGTACTTCCCGCAGCCGGACGACGACGTGCCCCTGAGCTGCACCAGCAACGAGGAGTGCGGCGACAACGGGCCGTGCGCGCTCCGGGTCTGTCACGACTCGTTCTCCACGACGGTCACGGTCTGCGTCACCGACGCGGACTGCGGCGCGGGCGACACGTGCGTGGACCTCGGGGTCTGCTCCCGGAGAAACCGGCTCTGCGCCGACGTGGGCGAGAGCTGTGAGGGCAACGCGGGCACGTGCATGAAGGTGACCCGGAGCAACTGCGCGAACCCGGACTCGTGCGTCGTCGAGGACTACGCGACGCCCGCCGTGCCGATCACGCCGCTCGACGCCGCGTCGGCCGAGGAGCTCATCCGGTCGATCGACCGGAAGACGCCCGACGGGGGCACGCCCACCGCGGGCGCCCTGTCCGGCGCGCTCGCGCAGGCCCGCGCCCACGCCGAGCAGAACCCGACCCACCGGGTCGTCGCCGTGCTCGCCACCGACGGCATGCCCACCGAGTGCAACCCGAAGGACGCCGACGGCCTGGCGGAGCTCGCGGCCGGCGCGGTGGCCGGCTCGCCGAGCATCTCCACCTTCGTGATCGGCGTCTTCGACGGCAACGACGACGGCGCCCAGGCCACGCTGGACCGCATCGCCGTCGGCGGCGGGACCGAGTCGGCCTTCTTCATCGACACGAGCTCGGACGTGACGCAGGCCTTCCTCGACGCGCTCACCGAGATCCGCGGCAAGAGCCTGGCGTGCGAGTACCAGGTCCCGGCGCCGTCCTCCGGGCAGACGCTCGACTACGACACGCTCAACGTCCAGCACACGCCGACGGACGGCGGCGCCGCGACGACCATCTTCTACGTGGCCGACGAGGCGCGCTGCGACGCGGCCGCCGGCGGCTGGTACTACGACGTCGACCCGGCGACCGGCGGCACGCCGACGAAGATCGTGATGTGCCCCGCGACCTGCACCCGGTTCCAGGCGGGCGGGCAGGTCCAGCTCAACGTCGGCTGCAAGACCGAGATCCCGCCGGTCAACTGAGCCCCGTCCTCGCCATGCGCGCCCGCGGCACGCGAGCCCACGACGCCCGCCGCGCCTGCGGGCTCCCTGCCCTCGCCGCGCTGGCGCTCGCCGCCGCCGCGGCCTGCTCGTCCGAGGAGGCCGTGGCGCCGGCGCCGCCGCCGCTGCCCGACATCGCGTACGCCGGCCCCGGGCCGCTCGCCGGCGCGTCCGGCGCGGGCGGCTTCCGCCTGGGCGCCGCCAGCGCCGCGACCCAGATCGAGGACCAGAACCCGACCACCGACTGGTACGTGTTCACGCTCCCGAGGGCCGAGGGCGGCCTGGGCCGTGGCGCCGAGTTCGTGGGCGACGCCTCGCGCGGCTTCTCGAGGGCGATCGAGGACGTCGCGCTGCTCCAGGAGATGGGGCTCGACTCGTACCGGTTCAGCGTGGAGTGGGCCCGGGTCGAGCCGCAGCGGGACGTCATCGACGAGGAGGCGCTCGCCCATTACGACCGGCTCCTCGACGCGCTCGTGGCCGCGGGGATCCGCCCCGTGATCACGCTGCACCACTTCTCGAACCCGGTCTGGGTCGACGATCCGCGGCGCACCGACTGCGCGGATGGGCCGGGCGACGACAACCTCTGCGGCCTCGGGCACCCCGAGGGCGGGCCGCTCGTGATCGAGGAGATGGCCGAGCACGCGGCCCTGCTCGCCGCGCGCTTCGGCGACCGGGTGGACGACTGGGGCACGCTGAACGAGCCGTTCAACTACCTGCTCGCTGCCTACGGCGTGGGCGTGTTTCCCCCGGGGAAGGCGGCCCTGCTCGGCGACCTGCTCGGCGAGTTCGTCCCGGTGCTGCGCGACTACCTGCTCGCGCACGCGGCGGCGTACCGGGCGATCAAGGAGGCGGACGCCGTCGACGCGGACCGGGACGGCAGCGCGGCGGACGTCGGGCTGTCGCTCTCGGTCGGCGAGTGGGTCCCGGCGCGGAGCCACCGGGTGAGCGACGACCCCGAGGACGTCGCGGCGCGCGACCGCATGGCCTACGTCTACAACCACCTCGTGGTCGACACCGTCCTGAGCGGGCGGCTGGACGTCGATCTCGACGGCGCGCCCGACGTGGAGCTGCCCGGCCTGCGGGGCGCGCTCGACTGGCTCGGGGTCCAGTACTACTTCCGCGCCGGCGTGACGGGCGACGGCGGCCTCGTGCCGGTGCTGAACCTCACGCCGTGCGTGAACGGGCTCGATTTTGGCGCGTGCGTGCCGCCGGTCGACAAGACGTTCTGCGTGCCGGCGATGCGCTACGAGCACCACGCGCCCGGCCTGTACGGCGCGCTCCGGGACCTCGGCGCGCGCTACCCCGGCCTGCCGCTCGTGGTCACCGAGTCGGGGATCGCGACGCGCGTGGGCGAGCGGCGGGCCGAGGTCGTCGTGCGGGCCCTCGAGCAGATCGAGCGCGCGCGCGGCGAGGGCGTCGACGTGCGGGGCTATTACCACTGGAGCCTCTACGACAACTTCGAGTGGGCCGAGGGGTTCGCGCCGAGGTTCGGGCTCTACACCGTGGATTACGCGTCTTACGAGCGCACGGCGACCGAGGGCGCGGCGGTCCTGGGCGAGATCGCGCGGGGGCGCGCGCTCACGGGGGCGCTGCGGGCGGCGTACGGCGGCGAGGGGGCGATGACGCCGGAGCCGGAGGCGGCAGAGGGGTTCGAGGGGTGCAGCGGGACCTGGTGACGGGGCGGCCGGGGGTGGGGGGCGCGAGCGGTGTTCTGAGCTGCGCTTCCGCAGGATGTGCGCAGCCCCAAGCCGTTGCGCAGCGGAGGAGATGCGAAGGATCGCGGCTTCGCAGCAATTGCACGATCGAGGACCTGACCGCTCCCCACAGCGGCACTCTGTCGGACACGCCCCTCGAATGACGGCGATGGCCAGGTACGCCGCCCAACAAGGGCCTGCAGCGTGACGGAGCACGCAGGCTCGCGCCGCTCGCCAGCGCACCTTGGGGCCGAGGCCCAGGGCGCTGGGCGGGCGCGCGAGGAGCGCGACGTTTAGTTAGGGACACGAAGTGTCTCGACGGCGATCCCGTCTTCCCTCGTGACCATGGCGCCCGACCAACCCCAGCTGATGCCGCCCTTGCCCGGAGGGCCGAGCTCGTAGGTGACGTTCTCGAGCGTGAGCTGGTCTTCGTCCAGGTAGGCGATGCCGATCGAGTCGCCACCGCGGCCGGGGCCGCCGTAGCCGCCGTCGCCTCCGATGCCTCCTTCGCCCCCGCGCGAAGCGCTGCTCAGGCAGATCCGCTGACATCATCGGCTGTCCGTCGACCGTCAGAACGCGGATGGTTCGGGCAGACCGAGTACCTCGTGAACGATGCGGGCCGCCACCTCATCCCCGAGCGCGACGGCGCGGGCCAGGGATGCGTGGCTCGGTTCACCCGTCGCGCACGAACTGACGTGGAGTGACGTGCGGCCACGACGTCATTGTCTCCGCGCAGGCGAGTTGCGTTTCTGCATTGCGAGCATGCCTGTCCAGGCTTATCCTTGCTCCGTTCTTCGACATCTCCAGAGATTCGACGGATTCCACGAAGCGATCTTCGTTCAAAACAGACGCGGACGTATCCGCCGCAGTGCCCGAGACGGCGTCGATGGCCAGGTCTGCGATGTAGCGCGACACGACCTCTTCGCTGAACCGTCTACGGCGATGGGGTCTCGGACCGTGCTGAGCGCACGTCGAGCGCGACGCCGATAGCGCTCGGCGCGCCGCTGGACGCCGGCATCCAGGGACGCTCATGAGAGCTCGCTCGTACGCGTACGTTCGCCCGTGACGTTCAACGTCCTTCGCAAGGAGCCAGAAGATGAATACGAACGGCGCTCTATCCCTGTTGACCTTCGTCGCGGTCGCCCTGACCCAAGGGGCGGCGGCAGCCGCGACATTTTACGTCGATGACACCGGCGACGACACCAACAACGGCTTGACCCCGAGGACGGCATGGGCGACGCTCCAAAAGGCGGTCGACACCATCCGCCCTGGCGACACCATCAAGGTACTACCGGGGGTCTACGCGGGGTGTCGTATTCGAAAGTCAGGCGCGCCCGGCCGGCCCAAGACCCTGCGGGCAGAGCCTCCCTGGGGCGCCGTGGTGAACGCTCCCGGGCCGATCAACCGGCACGGCAGCAACATCGAGGTCGAAGACTCCGACGATGTCGTCGTTCATGACTGGGTGATCGACGGCTTCGAGCTCCCGAGCGCCCCCAGATCCGGCGTCGACGTGCGCGTCACGCGCGACATCACGGTCCAGAACTGTCACGTTCACGACAGCGGGAGGACCGGCATCTTCACGGCGTTCAGCGACCACGTGGTCATCCAGCACAACGAGTCCGAGTTCAACGGCGAGCACGGCGTCTACACCAGCAACAGCGGCGACTTCCCCGTGGTCCGCGGCAACCTCCTCCACCACAACCGCTCTGCCGGCGTTCACATGAACGGCGACAGGAACTTCACGCCCGGCGATGGGCTCATCAGCTTCGCCGAGGTCGAGGGCAATATCATCTGGGAGAACGGGCTCGGCGGCGCCTCGGCGATCAACTGCGACGGGGTGAGCGACAGCGTCATCCGGTACAATGTCCTCTACGAGAACCACGCGAGCGGGATATCCCTCTTCGCGATCGACGGCAGCGAAGGCTCCAGCCGCAACAAGGTCTACAACAACACCATCGTGATGGCGGAGGGGAGCCGCTGGGTGGTCAACATCCCCGAATCGCCGGAGGGCATCTCCAACCCGAGGTGCAACACGATCGTGAACAACATCCTCTATACGCCGCGCCTCGACAGGGGGTCGATCCTGATTTATGAGGGCGGCGCGGAGGACCCTTGCTTCTACAGCGATTACAACGTGGTCGTGGATCGCTTCAGCAGGGACAACGGGGAGACGATCATCAACCTCGCGACCTGGCGACGAACTACAGGGCAAGATAGGCACTCGATCCTCGCCCCGCCGTGGGCGCTGTTCGTCGATCCTGCGAGCGACGACTATCGCCTGAGGGGCGGCTCGCCGGCGATAGACCGTGGGCTCTTCCTCTGGGACGCCCTGCCGGACGCTCTGGAAGGGACCCCTCCGCCCATCGGCGCGACGTACGACATCGGCGCGTACGAGGCCGACGCCTCGTCCGAGCACGGTCCGCGTTGACGTTGAACGGCGGCGAGCCCCGCGGCCGGCGCCGCCGCCTCACGGGACCTCCTCCTCTCGATCGGGGCCTCCGGCGACGGGCGGCGGCTCAGGCGTCGAGCGCCGGCCGCGCGGCTGGGACCGGGCCGCGCGTGCGCAGCCAGAAGTACCCCGCCGACGCGGCGAAGAGCGCCGCGCAGAGGAACGCGGTCGCGTAGCTGAAGCCGAGGAAGAACTCGAGCCACGAGAGCTTCGCCTGGCCGAAGCTCTTGTAGAGCAGCAACACCACGCTGCCGAGGTAGCCGAACGCGTCGGCCGCGGTGATCAGGAACCCCGCCGTCGCCACCGAGCCCACCGCCGCGATGAGCCGGTCGAAGAGCACGCAGTTGTAGGGGACGTACCCCACGTAGAGCCCGAGCCCGACGCTGATCATCCAGCCCACGGGCCCGATGACGCCCGCCTGGTAGAGCGCCGTGCTCAGCCCGGCGAGCAGCGCGCCGCCGAGCATGATGCCGTGCACCGCGAGCAGCGCCTTGCGGTTGCTCCGGATCCCCATCATCACCGCCACCGAGAGCAGCGCGCCCATGGCCACGGGGATCTCGGCCGTCGTCAGGATCGCCGGCTGGTCGGCGAAGCCCAGGGCGTCCCAGATCTCGCGGGCGAAGTTGTCCCGGAAATCGCGGTACGCGGTGAGCACGATGTAGCCGAGGACCAGCGTCGCGAGCCCGCCCGCGTTGGCCAGCACGAACGCCCGCCGCGCGGCGCGATCCATCGGCGCGCGCCGGGTCCGGTGCGCCTCGTCGGTCGCCGTGGGCGGCGGGATCTGCGCGAGCATCCACACCGAGGCGAGCAGCGGCGGGAAGAAGAGCGCGCCCGTCACCGCGGGCATCCAGACCTCCGGCACGCCCCAGCCGAGCGTGAGCTTGCCGACGGTCTTCACGAAGCCGCTGGCGACGATGAAGCTGGCGCACAGGCCGGCGCCGAGCAGGTCGCTCACGAGGCGGCCCTCGAGGAAGCCGAAGACGAGCCCCCAGACCATGCCGAGCGGCAGCCCGTTCAGCACGAGGAAGAGCGCCGCGTACGGGGCGGGGGCGAGCCCGAACAGGACGAGCGCGGCCTCGCTCACGCCGATGCACGCGAGGATCGCGAGGGCGCGCCGCTCGGGCCGCATCTCGGAGACGACCTTGATGCCGAGGAACTTCGAGGCGCAGTACCCGAGCACCTGCGCGATGATGTAGAGGCTCTTCAGATCGAGGTCCGGGAGCAGCGGCAGCGCGACCGCGCCCTTGAAGGTCCCGACCGCGAACGGCTTGCGGAAGGCGTACATGCAGAAGTAGGTCGCGAACGCGGCGAACACGGCGAAGGCCGTGAACACCGGGGCGGGCGCCCGTTCGAGCCATCTCGTCACGCTTCTCTGGGCCGGCATGGGAGCTCCGAGGAAGGCGCGAGGGTAATCGCGGGTGCGCGTCGCGCGCATGAATTTTCGGTGAGGCGCGCGGCCCGTTCCCTCCGGCCCGCGTCCGTGCGAGAGATGGAGCCTGCGCCGTGACCCGCGGCGCGGCCGGGAGGGCACGCCTTGGGAGATCGATCAGCGCTCGCCGCGAGGGAGATCGTGGACGACGCCGCGGCCGCGGCCCCTCTGCTCGGCCGGAACGAACGGCTGCGCGGCGCGGTCGCCCTGCTCGCGCTGGGCCTCGCCGCCGGGGGCGCGGGCGAGCTCTCGTACGACGGGCTGAAGCAGCGCTTCCGGAGCGCGATGACGCGCGACCCCCTCGACGCGCTGGCGGTGATGCTCGTCGGGTGCTCGACCCTGTTCTACCAGGCCGAGCACGGCGAGAACCCGCGGTGCGCGAGCTTCCTGGACGCGCTCCTGTTCATCTCGACGTGCGTGTCCGGCGGCTACGCCGACCGGCTCGCGCAGACCGCCGCGGGCAAGGCGATCGCCGCCTTCGCGATGACGATGGGCCCCGCGCTCGCGGCCTCCGCGCTCGGCGCGCCGCAGGGCGCGCACGACCAGGGCCGGGCGATCGTCGAGCGGCTCGACGCGATCCTCGAGGCGCTGCGCGCGCCGAGGTGAGCGCCGGCGCCGGCGGGCTCCGGGCGACCGCCGGCGGGCCTCCGGGCGCTCACCCGCCCGGCTTCGTCCCCTCGACCGCGCGGAGGACCATGACCAGGCCCTCCGCGACGTCGCGGCAGAAGTCCGCGTAGTCGCGCCGCGCCTCGCCCTGCTCGGGCTCGGTGAGCGCGCCGGCCGAGATCATCGCGGGGCCGCAGCCGTCGATGACGTGGAGCCAGATATCGAGCGCCGCCCCGAAGCCCGGGTCGCCCCGCCGGGAGCGCTCGTCCTGGTCCGTGACGCGGACGGCCTCGAGCCCGTGCGCCGCGAAGCGCCCGGCGAGGTCGTCGGCGAGCGCGTTGTTCATGCCGAGCCCCGCGCGCCACGCGAGGAACGCCGCGTAGAACCGCCGCATCGACGCGGGGGGCTCGGGATCCCAGCGCAGGCGCTCGTGGCTGTAGTCGAGCACGACGACCAGGCCGCCCGGCTTCGCGGCCCGCACCATGCGCGCGAGCGCCTCGTCGAGGCGAGGCACCCACTGGAGCGCGCGCGCCGCGGTCACCACGTCGAACCGCGCCTCGGCGTCGAACGCGAGCACGTCGCCGCACGCGAAGGACAGGCCGGGCCGGCCGGCGAAGCGCGCCGCCGCCCGCGCGAGGAGGTCCGCGTCCCGGTCCAGGCCGAGGACCTCGCCGCCCGGCTGCACGGCCTCGGCGATGCCCGCGGTGATGGAGCCCGTCCCGCAGCCGACGTCGAGCACCGACTGGCCCGGCCGGAGCAGCTCGGCCAGGCGGCGGTGATCGCCCGCGAGGGTGCGGCGATCGAGGACGTTCTTCGACGATTGATGCTGCTGGCTCATGCGCGCGGCATGGTCGAGTCCGGACGCCTGGATGTCAACCCGCCGGCAACATCGCGCCCGGTCCGGAAGGTCGCGGCGAGCCGGGCACGGCAGCCGGGCTCTACCGCAGGAGCGGCTCGGCACAAAATGAGCTTCAGAAAGAAACCGGGCAGGCGAGCCTTGGCGTCGGGCACCGAGCTCGGCAGCACGTCGACGGCGCGAATCGGCGTCCGGGGCAGCTGCTCGGGGTCGTCGCCCGCGGCTTTCCATGGCCCGATCGACCGAGCCCGCGCCGCTGCGAGAGAGAGCATCCGTGGGCTCCCTAGGCATTCTCGGGAGGGGCCCTAACTCGCGATGTCGCTGTGGCACAACGTCTCGATGGGACGCTTTGCCGCTCCGACGTGAGGCACTTTGCACCTCGGCGCGTGCGCGGCGGGCGTGATCTTCCTGAAAACGTACCGAAACACCGCCCTGCCCGTTCTGGAATACCCCTTGCGACGCGGGGCCGCGCTGGGGCATCGAGGCCTCGGTTCTTCAGGTCACGCGGCAACGGACGGGCGCGCCAGAGCGGGCGGCCCGATCACGGTTGCCCCTCGAGCGTCGACTGGACCACGCAAGGGGCGAGGCGGTTTCGCTGCCGTGTCGCTCGTGTCGCAAGAAAGGCGGAGGAGTCATGCCGAATCGTCAGGGATGGATCGACGAGGAACATAACGACGGCCGGGGGCGCGACGAGGAGAGGTTTGGGCGACACCAGGGACAGCGAGGCGATGAGGGATATCGAGGCGAGCGCGGAGCCGCCGGCGATGCTAGCTACGGGCATCGTGGCAATTACGAGCAAGTCGTCCAGCGAGACGATCAGCGCCATGCCCGAAGCGGCCAGGAGGACTTCCGCGGCGGATGGGATCAGCGGGAGTTCGGCGGCCGCGGTCACGAGGGTGAGCGCGGCTTCAGCGGCGAGCGCGGCGAGCGCGGCTACGGCGGCGAGCGCGGCTGGGAGGGCCGGCAGGATCGCGGCTGGTCCCAGCGCGAAGATTTCGGAGGCCAGCGCCAGGCGTCGGGCGGCTACCGCGATGACTTCCAGCGAGGAGGTCGCGACGATCTTGGCTCCAGGGGTGGCTACGGCGGCGGCCAGGGCGGCTTCGGTGGCGGCCAGGGCGGCTTCGGCGGCGGCCAGAGCGGTTACGGCGGCCAAGGTCACTTCGGCGGCGGCCAGGGCGGCTACGGCGGCCAAGGCGGCTTCGGCGGCGGCCAAGGCGGTTACGGCGGCGGCCAGGGCGGATTCGGCGGCGGCCAGGGCGGCTTCGGTGGCGGCCAGGGCAGCTTCGGTGGCCAGGGTGGACTCGGCGGCCACGGCGGCGGCCAGAGCGGATTCGGCGGCAGCCAGGGCGGCCATGGCTACCACGGCGGTCAGGGCCACTTCGGCGGCGAGCGCGACCTCGGCGGCCGGGGCGGCTACGGCGGTCAGGGTCACGCCGGCGGCCAGAGCGGATTCGGCGGCGGCCAGGGCGGCTATGGTGGCGGCCAAGGCGGCTACGGCGGCGGCCAGGGCAGCTTTGGCGGTCAAGCCGGATTCGGCGGCAGCCAGGGCGGCTATGGCGGCCAGGGCTACCACGGCGGCGGCCAGGGTGGATTCGGTGGCCAGGGTGGATTTGGTGGCGGCCAGGGCGGCTTCGGTGGCCAGGGAGGCTTCGGCGGCGGCCAGCACGAAGGCTACGGAGCCCGGGGCGGCCTCCGGCAGTGGGCCGACGACGAGCGCGGCTGGAGCGAGCGGCGCGGGTACGAAGGCCAGGAGCCCCGCTACCGCGATCAGGGCCATTCCCCTTACCAGTCCGGCGGGCAGGGCTACCGGTCCGGCGGGCAGGGCTACCAGTCCGGCGGACAGGGCTCCGGCGGCCGGAGCTTCCTCAGCACCGTGGGCGGAGACGTCGGGGGTTCGCGCGGTCGTCCACCCAAGGGATACAAGCGCTCCGACGAGCGGATCCGGGAGGACATCTGCGACCAGATCTCCGATCACCCGGATCTCGACGCGAGCGACGTCGAGGTGAAGGTGCAGAACGGCGAGGTCGTCCTCACCGGCACCGTCCGCGAGCGCCGCTTCAAGCACCAGCTCGAGACGCTCGCGGAGCGGATCTCGGGCGTGACCGACGTGCGGAACGAGATCCGGCTGTACCGCGAGCAGCAGCAGCAGGGCGAGGCGAAGACGGGCGGGCTGTCGTCGAGCGAGCGCTCCACGGCGGGCGCGACCGGCGCCGCCGCGGGCACGTCCGGCGGCGCGACCTCGATCGGCGCCACGTCGTCGACGTCGGAGACGAAGAACAACGAGTCGC
Organism: Sorangium sp. So ce185; assembly: GCF_051526825.1. Classification (NCBI taxonomy): domain Bacteria; kingdom Pseudomonadati; phylum Myxococcota; order Polyangiales; family Polyangiaceae; genus Sorangium; species Sorangium sp. So ce185. The sequence goes on from NZ_CP150316.1 coordinate 8,736,416, forward strand.
GCCGGAACGCCTCGTAGCTCCGCCCGCCCGGGGGTCCGGCCAAGGATGGCGATGGCCGGACTCCTGCGCACCTCAGATCTCAGGTGGTGGCCGGATTCGAACATGAAGGCGGGAAGGCGGGAAGAAGAAGATCAACGTTCTTCCTGCCTTCTCGCCTTCATGTGAATCACTCCGGGGCAAATTGGGCTACCACCAGATCTCGCGACCGCTTCCAGGGCGAGCGCGGCGCGCTCGCGCTCCTTACAGCGCGCAGATAAGCCGCTGGCCGCGCACCGAGGTCGCGCCGTCGTGTTGCTCGATCCAGGCGACGAGCAGCTTGGTGCCGAGCTGCGCGACGGTCGAGCCGAGGATCTGCGCGCTGCTGCCGTCCGGGAGGGAGAAGATGTGCTCCTGAGGGAGCAAGGACTCGCCCGTCCGCGTGAACCAGCCCAGATTCACGGTCTTTCCAGGGTGCGGCACCAATGTCACATACACGTTCTCGCCGTCGCTCATGGGCGGGCCCGGGGGGTTGTACTGGCTCACGTTCTGGAGCTCGAAGACAGGGGTAAAGCCGGGCGGGGGGACCTCGACGAGCGACGAGAAGTCCCTCACGACGCCGACCTCCGCCGAGACGGCGAGCCTCGGCGGAGGTACGATGTGCGCGATCAAGAGCGTGACCCCATCGCCCTCGGGCAGCGGGAACGCGCCGAAGAACGACTCCACCTCTTCAGGAGATGGGCTGAACTGGATCCGTTGCGCCACGCCGAGATCGGCGGCGGCGCCGCCCGTCCTGAAGAACGCTTCTCCGGTCGCGCCGTCGTCCAGCAGGAGGAGATGCCGGCCGCTCGTGACCGTGTAGAAGCGCACGTTGAGCGAGGCATCGGTGCGCGGGCCCTGGGCCACCAGGGTCGACGCGGTCGCGGCCGACCCGCCGACGACGAGCGCTCGCGTCGAGCCGCCCGGCGCCTCGCAGGTCGCGGCGTAAAAGACCTCATCGCCCGCTCGCGCGAACGCCATCGACGCGGCGACGTTGGGGCTCGAGCACTCCGGGGCGAGCGCGGGGAACCGCTGGAACGTCCCCTTCGACGAGACGCCGTCGGTGGTCGTGGGGAAGACGAGCTGACCGATGTCGGCCCCCACCCTGCCCAGCAGGGTCAGCTGCCCTCCCGACTCGCGGCCGGTGACGAAGGCCGCTCCGTCGGGGAGGGGGAACTCCGCCTTGGATCCGGCAGGGTCCCGGAGCTCGCGCACCGTCCCGATCACGAGCCGGCTCGCCGTCTTGTCGATGACGGAGACGAAGGCGCGACCGGGGCCGCTCGCCAGCACGAGCGAGGAGGCGTCGACCTCATGGCCTCCGAGGTCCTCGGACGTGAGGATGTCGAACGGATCGAGGTCCCGCACGCACGTCGCCCCGGCCGGCTTGCAGACGCCGCCCTGACAGACGCCGCCCGGGCAGTCGGAAGGCACGCTGCACCCTTTGCCGCCGCTCCCCTCTTGGTCCAGCTCCGCGTCGGTGCGCACGCCCGCGACGAGCTGGCAGCCGGCGACGAGCAGAGCGCCCCCGGCGATGACGAGCTTCCATGGTCGCGTCTCTCGCATCTCAAAAACTACCTCGCAGCGACATCCCCGCCGTTCCCACCCCGACCGCGGGCTGAAGGCGCACCTCCAGCGCCGCCTTCGGCGCGGCCTCGCTCGACGGCGCGGTCAGGAACACGACCAGGCCCGCGATGAGCGCCGCGCCCCCCGCCGCGAACGCCACGTTGGAGATGTTGGCGGTCGTGTTGGCGGCCTGATGGAGCTCGATCCCCTCGGCGTCACAACGGGGAGGGTCGTCGTCGGTGCACCCGTGCTGGCTGCGCGCCTCGCCAACTTTCAAGAGCGTATCGACGCCGAACACGGCGCCTACCGCGATCCCGGCCAGGCTCACCCCGCCCAGCACGAGCCCCACGGTCTTCTGCGCGCTCCACGGGCTCGCCGCGGGCGGGGCGCTCGCGGCCGCACGCGGGCGCGAGGGCCGGTCCGGCGCGGGCGCGGTGGCCGCTCGTGGCGCGGGCGCGTCCTCGAGCCGAGGGACGCGCACCGTGCTCTGCGCTGCCTTCGGCGCGATGAGCACCTTCGCGCTCCATGCCTCCTTGCCAGGCGCCGCCGCCTCGATCGTATGCTCGCCCGGATCGACCGGGATCGCCGAGCCGAACAGCGCGGCATCGAGCAGCTTCGTGTTGCGCCGCACCTCGAGCCCCTCGATCCGGGCCTCCGGCGCCACCTCGATGACGAGCCTCGAGAGCTGCGGCTCGAGGAGCCCCGCCCGCCGCGCCGCTTCCTTCGAGCGCCGCGGATCGCCCGCTTTGCGCGCCATCGCCTCGGCGTCGTTGAAGGTCGCCCAGGCGCTCGCCGTCTCGCCATTGAGCTCGTAGCAATCCGCCAGGGCGAGCAGCGTCCCGGCCATCGGATCCAGCTTCTGGCTGGCGGCGAGCTTCGAGCAGCCGGGGGCATACTTGCCCTGCTTGATGAGCGCGCGCCCCTCGCGGAAGAGCACGTCGGCGGCCGCCCGGTCCTCGGCGGTCGGATCCGCGAGGGCGCGCGGCGCGAGCGATAACGAGAGGACCAGCGCACTGGCGGCGATGACGCTGCGCTTCACACGCATCGGGCCTGGGCCACGCACCTCCCGGAGGATATCGGCCCCCCTCGCCCTTGTCCCGGTGTCAGCGCCGCTCATCGTACGAAATCGTCGGCTCGGGCTTCGGGGTGCGAGGGCCCTCGGCCGGGGGCTTCGCCCGCGGGAGGGGCTTCGTCGCCTTCCGCGTGGCCTTCGCCGTCGCCGTCGCCGTCGCCGAAGGCGAGGTGGGCTCCGCCTGCGCCGTCGCGCTCGCGCCGTGAGGGGCGCTCGTGGAGGGGGGAGCCTGGGGCGCATTGGGCGCCGGCGGGGCCGCGTCCGGCGCCCCCAGGGCGGCCGCCGGCGAGCCTGTCGGAGCCGGGGGTGGCGCCCCCTCCTGCCTGCCGCCGACGAGCGCCGCGAGCGCAGCGCCCGCGACGAGCGCGCCGGCGAAGAGGAGGAGCGCCCGGCGGCGCGGCTTCGCCCCCAGCAGCTCGTAGGACGACGAGGTGCTGCGCGGCGGGGACAGGGTGTGCGCCGTCTCCTCCACGGAATTCAGCGGGAGCGGCGCGGTCTCCTCGGCGGCTCCGGCGCTGGCCGGCGGCGGAGACGGCTCGATGGGGCGCGCCCCCGGCTCGTCCTTGGATCCCGACAATGACAGCCGCTGCATGTCGAGCACGCGCGAGACCCGCTCCGGATAGCCCCGCGCTCGTGCGGGCGCGTGGGGCGCGAGGGCGCCGGCGAACGCTGCCACGTCGCGCCAGCGCTGCTCGCGATCGTGCGTCAAGCACCGCTGGATCGCGGCGTCGAGCTCCGGGGGCACGTCGCTCCGGCGCTCGCGGAGCGGCGTCGGCCGGGCCGCGAGGATGCGCCCGTAGAACTCCGGCAAGCTGTCCGCGTGAAACGGCGTCTGCCCGGCGATGAGCTCGTACAAGAGGATGCCGAGCGCCCAGAGGTCGCTGCGCGCGTCGACGTCCTTCGACGAGAGCATCTGCTCGGGCGACATGTAATAGGGGGAGCCGAGCGTCTGGTCGTCATCGGTGAGGGCGAGGTCCGCGCCGCTGATCTTCGAGATGCCGAAGTCGAGGACCTTGATGCACGGCGAGCCGCTGACGTCGTGCGTGACGAAGAGGTTCGCCGGCTTCAGGTCGCGGTGCACGATCCCGGCGGCGTGGGCCTCGCCGACGGCCTCGCACGTCTGGAGGACGTACTCCACGGCGTCGTCGAGCGAGAGCGACCCGCGCTCCCTGAGCAACGCGGCGAGATCCCGCCCTTCGAGGAACTCCATGACGATGTACGGCGCCCCGCCCTCGAGGGTGCCGACGTCGAACACGCGGGCGACGTGCTGGCTGCGCAGCCGCACCGCCGCGCGCGCCTCGCGCAGGAAGCGCGCGCGCGCGCCGGCGTCGACGTCGTGGGCCGAGCGCATGAACTTGACGGCGACGCGCTGGCCGAGCTCGACGTGGACCGCCGCGACGACGACCCCCATGCTCCCCGTGCCGAGCACACGCTCCACGCGGTACTTGCCCGCCAGGATGTCGCCGGGCTGGACCGGGACGGTGCGCATGGCTCCCCATGTGGTCTCAGCGGCTCCGCGAGGTCAAGCGCCGCTTGATGGCCTCGCGCGCCCGCCGCCGCCCTGAAACTCGCTGGCAACCCCCGCATGCCCGGGGGAGAGGATGCCGCGGGCAGGAGGAGCGCTCCCGATGTGGGACATGGTATACAACGGCCTCGCTCTCCTCGGCGATGGCCCTCTCCTGGGCGGACCGAGCGGCGCAGCGCTCACAGACGCTCTTCTTGTCGCTTGCGACCTTGATCGTCTTGAATCCGTGACTATCCAGCCGGCGCAGGCGGATTTCGACCGAGTCGCGCGGCAAGCAGATCGATGTCGGTCATTTGCCAACTCCCCCTTCCACGTGAATTCGCATACGATTCCAGAACGTCGTAAGCGGCGCTTGTTCAGCCTGTGTGACCGCGATCTTGTTTGACAGCTCTGTAGAAATTCCGCCAAACTTAACTGGCGCAAGCTCGGGAATTTGCAAACCCTTCAGCCTGGGATCCGCATCGCACAATGCTTGATTAGTGACATTTGCTGCACTGCGACCTTCGGTATACCCCCCCGCCGCCCGATAGTCGCACCTACGGATCGGCAAGGGCGTACCAAGATCGCTATGTATGGGAGCTCGTCCACAGCCGTCGAATCCACTCATTGTCGGTAGGACTCGGTTCGACCTTGACGGGACTTCCTCCAGGAGCTGACTCGATCAGGTGAAGGAGGGTCCATGCAAGTCCGTAACAGTCGTCCGGCCCGAATGAGCTGACCAACAGCGCGGCCTCCTCGTCCGTCACCGGCCGCTTGATGCGCTGCAGGTGTGCCTGGTGCAACGCTATTGTCTCCTCAGAAGCGCAAGAATCCGGAAGTGGCCCGAGCTGAACGAATTCTTCCACTTCCTTGCGGACAGCCATGATTATCTCTCCATGAGTTTGGGGGAATTTTGCCTATAGAACTGCAAGAGGTCGCGGAGCCCTTGGTCGTACTTGGGGCCGACGATCTGGCGGACGTCGCGGATGTCGCGAGCGAGCACATCACGGAACGACATTCCCGCCTCGGTTCGGGCCGTAACTCGACCAAGTACACCGTAGGTCCGTGTTGCGGCGTGCTCCTCTGCCATCATAACCAACGCCCCGCCGTCCGCTCGGGAAGTGAACCCGAGAGCCACCTGCGGCATGTGATGCGGTGTCAGTCCGTCCCCGACAAGACGTCGCGCATCGAGAGCGGCGAACCGACCGGCTTCTCCGGCCACCACTCCTCTCCCGGCAGCACCCGCCGCGGCAGCGGACTCCTCCGCGAGCGCCCCCAGCCCTCTCCCCGCGCCGAACACGGTGGCCGCGCCAAGGATGACGGTCTTCACCCCCGCCTCGCCCGCTGCCCGGTAATCCCCCTGATCGATGGCGAGGGCCGTATCCGCGCCGCCCCGGCCGATCTGGTAGAGCGGGTTCACGGCGTTCAGCGCGCCGAGGAGCCCGCCCTCCTCGTACCCCGCCCACGCCGCGCTGCCGAGCTCGTATCCGCTGTAGATCCCGAGCGTCAGCGCGTTCAGCGCCAGCGACCGCGCGACCCCCGCCGCCAGTTCGACCGTCCCCTCCGCGGCGCCCAGCAAGCTCTGGCCAACCACGGCGCTGGCGCCCGCGTGCTCCGGCCCCGTGCTCACCGGCTGCGGCACGTACCCGGAAGCGCTTCCGGTCGTGCTGACGTCGATCGGCGGCATGGCGCCGCCCGTTTCGGCAGCCACGATGTTCATCTCGGCGTCGGAGCGCGCCTGGTGCTCCGAGGACGGAACGACGATCAGCTTGAGTCCGATCGGCGGCAGGTCGAGCACTTCCCAACTGAACTCCGCGCCGGCCGGCAGCGGTGAGCGAGCCCCGGCCTCCGGGAGCGCTTCTTGAAAGCCGCCCGGGTCGACGTACGCGAGGGGGTTGTTCAGCACGTAGCTGTACGGATTCCAGCTCTGCCCGAAGGTCGGAATCGAAACGATCGGGTCCGTGGTCAAGAACCGCCCGATCTTGGGATCGTAGAGCCTGCCCTTCATGTTCACGAGCCCGAGCTCGTCGTCGCTCTCATGCCCGGTGAACCCCTGCGTCGTCTCGCTGGAGAACGACGCAGGCGCCGGCTCTCCCCACACGGGGTTCCTGCGCTGCCCGAACGGGTCGTAGCTCCGCCGCTCGATCACGTCGCCGTCCTCGTCGGTGAGCGCGTCGACCGAGCCGAGGTGATCGACATGCACGTAACGGGTGCCGCCGTCCGAGCCTCCCCGTGTCACGATCGCCACCACGCGCTCCGGCGAGTGGACGTGGTACCGATGCTCCACGGTGCCCGACGCCCGATCGGTGACCCGCTCGTACAGGTCGCCGAAGTAGAGCGTCTCTTTTTCCGGCGTGGTCTTGCGGATCCGCTGCTGGTCGCCGTCGTAGCCGAACGTGATGGTGCTCGCGCCCTGCGTGATGCGCTCCGGCAGGTCGAACGGCGTATAACGCACGGTCGTGCCGCCCGGCCGCGCGACCTGATTGCCAACGGCGTCGTAAGAGAAGCTGGCCGTGCCCGCGCCGGTGACCGCGTGCGGGTGCAGCGGGTCATCGTACGAGAGCGTTCCAACGTCCGACTTGAAGGTGAGACTGCCGTTCGGGTCGTGGCCGTACCGGAGCGCGCAGGGCGCCGCCGCGCTCTCGATGTCTCTGAAGTACGCGCAGGTCAGCCGGTGGAGCGGATCGTAGCGGAAGCGCTCCGTCGTGTTCTCGGGCTGGAGCGCGTCCGTGCGGCGCGTGAGATTGAGGAGATCGTCGAACCCATAGTCGAGATCCTGCACCGCGCCCGCGCCGCTCTGCGTCGCCACGTGCCTCAGGCGCTGCTTGTCGGCGAAATAGCTCCGCTCCGTGACGACGCCGTTGCCGAACACCTCTTCCCGGAAGCGCCCCGCGTCGTCCACGTCCGTCAAGCGCCAGTAGGCGGCGCCCGTTCCGCGGTCGCGCACGGCGATCACATGGCCATGCGCGTCGTAGTCGTGGTCCACGACGAACGGCGCCGCGCCGGCAGGCGACGGGTACGTGACCGCCTCGACGCGGCCGAGCTCGTCGTAGCGCAGCCTGGCCTCCAGGGGAGAGCGCTCGCCGTCGATGCGGAGCGAGATCGTGTCGAGCTGGCCGCGGTCGGTGTACCCGTACGTCTTCTCCCCGTCGGGGCTCGCGAGCGCGTGGAGCTTCCCGATCCCGTGCGCCGCGGTGTCCCAGGTCCACGTGGTCGTCCGGCGCTCGGCGTCCCTTTGGTCCACGCGCGAGCGCGGTCGACCGAGCGCGTCGTACGCCCACGAGGTCTCTCGCCCGAGCGCATCGGTCGACGAGATCAGCTCGCCGAAGCCGTCATGGATCGAGACCGTCGTGCCCCGATCGGGGTCGTCGAGCTGCCGGACGCGGCCGAACGCGTCGCGCGTCGTGCGCGTCACCGCATCGCCTGGATCGGTGACCGTGTACAGCATGCCGAACGTGCCGTAACTGTAGCGGGTGATCCCGTCGGCTGCGTCGGTGATCAACACGGTTCGCCCCAGCGGATCCAGCTCGGTCATGGTCACGTGATCGTGTGCGTCGGTGACGCGCACGCGCAGGCCGTCGTACTCCGTTGTCGTGACCGCGTTCCACGGCGTCGTATGCCGCACCTCGCGGCCTACCGCGTCGTACTCATAGCGATCGTACAGCCTGTCGCTCTCAGGGGTATCTTCTCGGACCGGCACCGAGCGCCGCGCGATGTGCTCTCCGAGCGCGTCGTAGCCGATCTCTTGCTGGATGCGCTTCGCATCGCCCGCCCCCTGCGCCGGCTCCGCCGCGGGCCCGTACCACCACCAGCGGATCGGCCGGCCGAGGCCATCGAGCTCGATCGTATCGTCGGCCCCGCCGGTCGTCGTGCTCCGCTGCCTCACCCGCCATGCGTTCTGCGCCGGGCCGCCGTCCTTGGTGCGGGAGAGCGTGACCGTCGTCGTGCCGTCCGGGCGCGTCTCGACGCCGAGGCGCCCGAAGCCGTCGTACGCCCACGTCGTCACGAGCTGATTCGGATCGACCTGCTTGAGGAGCACGCCGAGCGCGTCGTCGAACTCGACGAGGGTCGTATGCTCGGCCGCGTTCACGTACTTCTCGGGGAACATGCCCTCCTCGTCGAAGTCCGTGCTGGATGCCCGCTGGTGCCCGAAGGCGTCCTCCGCCGTGACGCCGGTGATGTTCCCGAAGTCGTCGCGCACGTAAGCGATCGTCAGCTTCGTGTCCGGCAGGCCGTCATCGCTCTCGGTGGACTCGGTCTCCACCTCGCCGTGGATCGTGGTCGTTCGGGTGAGGGTCCGGCACTGCGACATCCCCGCCGCCGCGCTACACTCCTTCTGCGTCTGGAGCTGGCCGAGGACCCAGCGCTCGGTGTCGTTCTTGAACGTCCGCGTGACCTTGAACGTCAGGTCGACGCCGCTTGTCGCGACCTCCTCGGCGCGCACATTGCCGAACGTGTCGAAGTCCGTCACCGTCGACATCGAGTCGCGCAGCAGCATCGCGCCGTCGCCTCCGGCCTCAACTTCCCGCACGTACGCCTCGATGGAGGGCGTCGCGCCGTTCGGGGGTGGATAGATCCCTTGCGCTCGCCTCACGCGGCGCTCGGTCGGCAGCGTGAAATACGTCGCGCCGTCGTTCGTCGGAACCCTCGTCCGCATGACGTCGACGAACGAGAGCTCGATCTGCTCAGGTCTGGGCTGGCTCGCCAGCCCCGGAGCCCAGCGCCATATCCGCTGGACGCTGCCCGCGAAGGGAAAGACCTGGAGCTCGTCGTCGAAGGTGATGTGATCGTACACGTCGAGCGTCGCCGCGCCCGTATCCAGGTCGGTGGCGAGCCGCTCCCCGAACCCGAGAAATCCACGGCCCAGCCGGTGATAGCGCCCATCGCGGTAGCTGACCTCGAAACGCCGCGGTCGGTCCGCCCCGTTGTTGAGGGCGTACGCGCTGACCACCCGACGAGGCCCGACCACGCAACGGCGCGGATAGCCGCAGTCGTCCGCCGCGCCGGAACGCGCGACATACAACGGGCTCTCCCGCGCCGGATCCCCCGCCCCGTCGCCCGTCGCCGCCGACGCGTCGGTCAGATGCCCGTACGAGATGCTCACGTTGGGCACGAAGTCCGACTCGGCCGGGTCGCGGGCGTTCATCCCGTCGGAGACCGCGACCAGGAGATCCTGGTCGGCCGAGAGGTTCCGGAACACGTTGAACACGCCGCCGAGCGACAGGATCACGTCCTGCGCGCCGTCCCCGTCGACGTCGCCGATGCGCGGCCCGCGCGGATCGGCGAGGGTGACCGCATCGCCGAGGCTGGCCTCGAACGGCACCCCCGCGTCGACGAGCCTGAACGGCGGCCCAGCGCGGTCGCCCGTCGCGAGCAGGACGGCCCAGGACGGGAGCGCATCGGAGCCGCCCAGCAGCATGCCTGGCGGAACCGGCATGAGGAGATCCTGCCGCCCGTCGCCGTTGACGTCGAGCGGCACGGCGAACCGGAAGAACGCGTCCTGATCGGGAAGACCGAACAGATCGCCGAAGCTGAACGCGTCCACGGTCCGGAACGCTGAGGCCACGAAGGTCGGGCCCGTGTTCAAGTAGGTATAGAGCTGGTGGTCACCCATGCCGGATTCGACGGCATCGGGCAGGCCGTCTCCGTTCACGTCGAGAAAGACGACGCGGCCCCCGGGCCACACGACGCGGAGCTCGGTGTCGATCACCTCCCAGCGCCCCTCGCCCCGGCGCATGATCGCGTCGTAGCTCTCGCCGAGGAGGACCGTCCCGTCACCGAACCGTTGCAGAGAGGGCACGACGAGATCGACCTTGCCGTCGGCGTCGACGTCGAGCGTATGGAGCTCCGTATCGCAGGGATAGCCGGTGAGCAGCTCGATCGATTCGCCCGCGGGATCGAAGCCCGCGGGCGTCGCGCCGCGCGCAGGTCGCCAGGGGTGGACGGCCCACACGGCAGCGAGCGGGAGCGGTGACTGTCCCTCGCGGGCGTGATCCTCGCACTGGATCAGATCCGGCACGCCATCGCCGTCCAGATCGCCCAGGTGCATCGACGCGCCGGGGCTGCTCAAGCTCGGCGGCGCGGGCGTGACCCCGAGCGGGAAGGGCCTGCGGATGCCCGTGTCATGGAGCGCGAAGCTCCAGTCCGGCCGGGACAGGAGCACATGCCACGTGACCTCGGTGCCATAGACGTCGTGGAGCAGGACGTCCATCCGCCCATCGTCATCGTAGTCCAGGACCGTCCCGAGCTCGGGCTGAAGAAGTGCCGGATCGGAGGGGCCCACCGGATCGGCGATCGTGGGCCACTCTTCGAGGAAGGCGAGCTCCGCCGGTGCGAGGAAGGACGGCGAGGCGCCCGGCCCGACGTTTCGCGCCACCCGCCACGCGGTGATCGGATTCCTCGGTGTGCTGAGCCCCGCGACCACGTCCGGGATCACGAGGTCGTCGAGCCCGTCGGCGTCGATGTCGAACACCATCGGGCTCGCCCTCTCGGAGACCGGCTCGTCGATGTCCGTTGGCACCCGCTTGAATCCGGGCTTCGCGTGGCTGTACTGAAAGCGCGTGGGAGGCTTGCAGACCCGGTCGCTCGCGCACTCCTCGACCTGGGTCAGGAGCGTGCGGCTCGTCGTCGGGCTGAGCTCATAGCGGAACCCGTAGCTCCGGACCAGCGCGTCGCCAGGACCGAGCATCTGGATCTCCTCGAGGCGAAGCGAGCGCTGGAGCGCCATGCCGCCCGAGTACCCGGTGCGAATGGCGGCCGGATCCTTGGTCCCATACACGAAGCGCACCGCACGCGAAGGCTCGAGCGACGGCGTTCCCTCGAAAGCCGTGTAGCGGATCTCCTCCACCGCGTACTCGGCGGCATGACCGTCCTCCGCCTCGGCGAGGCAGTAGGCGTACGTCATGGCGTTGCCGCGGCCGTCACGCGCCTTGTTCGCGAGCCAGGCGCGCGGGACGCCGCCCCGGGCGAGCGGCTTGCTGCCCTCGGTGCGCCCGTACTCGACGACGCGGCCGGTGGTCAGGGTTGCCTCGAAGAAGAGCGCCTCGGCGGGCGCACCGCCACTTGCAGGGTAGTGCCCGACCACCTTGACGAAGGTATCCGGAAACGTCCGGTACTCGATCGTTCCCGGCCCCTCTCCCACCGGAACGAGGCGCTGGCCGTCGAGGCAGAGCGCGTCGTCGCCGTCGTACCGCACGCCGCGGATCTCCCCGTCTTGCGCGAGGCTCTTCGGACATCGCGTGATCGCGGATAGCCCGGTAATCGAGAAGCCGGCACCGAGCACGCCGTCGCCGCCGTCGCTCCGATAGACGAGCTCGATCCGAGGACCCATGCCAGCGCGCGGCGGAGGGGATGTCAGCTCCATAGCGTACGCGGCCTCCCCGGTGCTCGTGATGGAGAACGCCCCCGCGATGGTGCCGGCGGCGACGGTCTCGACCTCTGGCGCGGGACGGGAGGTGGCAGGGCTGCGTGCGCTCTGGGTCCGGCAAGCGACGACGCCCTGACGCTGATCCATGGGCGGCTCGCCGGAGATGCACTGGCACCCTGCCTGCGCGAGCACGCAAGCAAGGAACATCAAGAGCGGGATGATCGCCCGGGGCACACATCGCGGAACGAGCGCCATTGCAGTCTCCCTCGCGCCGAGGAGGCCATGGCGCTGCACCGTGAGTCAAGCGCTGCGCGCAAACCGGATATTTCAGACGGCGAGGGCTTCACCCATGTATGCTGAGTCGAAAGCAGGCAATCATAGAGTCTTCCGAGCGAGATGGACCAGGCTGTCGACGAGCGCCTGCCCGCCTGCGCAGCTTCGCCGCCCGCCTGCGCAGCCTCGTCGCCCGCCTGAGCAGCCTCGCCGCCCCTCCTGCGCAGCCTCGCCGCCCCTCCTGCGCAGCCTCGCCGCCCCTCCTGAGCAGCCTCGCCGCCCCTCCTGCGCAGCCTCGCCCCCTGCCTGCGCAGCCTCGCCGCCCCTCCTGCGCAGCGCCGCCGCCCGTCCTGCGCAGCCTCGCCCCCTGCCTGCGCGGCCTCGCCGCCCCTCCTGCGCAGCCTCGCCACCCCTCCTGCGCAGCCTCGCCGCCTCTCCTGCGCAGCCTCGCCGACCTCCTGTGCGCCCCATTCCGTGAACTACACTACAGTCGCTCGGCTCCTGCGCCGCCCCGCCACGCCTCCTGCGCTCCCCTTGCCATGTCCTGCGCACCCCCACTGCATCGCCTGCGCAGCCTCGCCACCCCTCCTGCGCAGCCTCGCCACCCTCCTGCGCGCCCCGGTTGTATCCTATGCAACACTCCCCCCCGTCCTGCGCATCCCCCCGCCAGCTCCGTGGCCCGCTGCTCGCCGCGCGGCGCCGGGCACGGCGCCCACCTCGACTACGCGGCACATGGCCCCTCTCCACCCTCAAGCGCGATATTTCCCTCGCGACGTGAGCGAGATGTGCTCTCCCCGGGCTCGTGCCTTCACCCGCCAATCCCCTCGCCGATCCTCCGGGCGCTCGTCCCGAAGGGCGCTGGTCCCGACGAGGAGGCATATCTCCACCACGGCAACGAAGGCCCCCACCACCACGTCATCCACGATCGACAAGGCTTCATGGAAACGCAGTTCGCGCAGCGCGCAGCGGGAACCTCACTCTCCCGCCAAAGAAGCCGCGTACACGCGCAGCGCCGCCCGCGAGGCCGAGCGCCTCCGAGAGGCCGAGTCGCTCTGCGATAGCACCTGCTCTCCCCCGGCAAGCTCGCCCGGCGCGTCGTCTGGGCGAGCCGGATCCAGCTCGCTGCCAAGCGACCCCGACCCCGGGTCGGGCGACTCGCCACGGGCGCCGGTCCGGCCGTGTCAAGCCTTTTCAGCGGCATCCCGGACGGCCGAATTTGGCCCCATCCCTCCCCTCCCTGTGATCCAATCGAGGCGCTGGTCGCGGGCGCCGCATCGCACATCGCTTCCCCTCCGCCTGCGCCTGCGCCCTGCCCGCGTCTTCCTATGGCCGAGGTGCTCGCCGCTTCGCTCGCGTTCCCCGCCGTGATCTTCACGGTCCTGCTCGCGCTCGCGCTCATCTACTGGCTCTTCGTCGTCCTGGGCGCGCTCGACCTCGACCTGCTCGGCGGCGCCCACGGCGACGCGACGCCCGACCTCGGCGGCCTCGAAGGCGCCGCCAAGGGCGCGCTCGAAGGCGCCGCCAAGGGCGCGCTCGAGGGCGCCGCCAAGGGCTCGCTCGAAGGCGCCGCCAAGGGCTCGCTCGAAGGCGCCGCCAAGGGCTCGCTCGAAGGCGCCGCCGACGGGGCCGACGCCCCGCACGGCGTCGGCGCGCTGCTCGTCGCCCTGGAGCTCCACCGCGTGCCGGCGACCGTGACGCTCACGCTGATCGCGGCGTTCGGCTGGTTCACGAGCGCCCTGTCGACGATGCTCGCCGCGCCGCTCTGGGCCGGCGCCGGGCTGCCCCGCTGGGCCCTCGGCCTCGCGGCGCTCGCCGGGTCGCTCGTCGTCGCCGTGCTGCTGACCTCGGTCGCGGTGCGGCCGCTCGCGCCGCTCTTCGTGACCCGGCACGCGACGTCGAAGAAGGACCTCGTCGGCCGCGTGTGCGTCGTCTCCACCGGGCGCGTCGACGAGCGCTTCGGCCAGGCGGTGATCGACGAGGGCGGCGCGAGCCACATCCTCGACGTCCGGTGCGACACGCCCGGCGCCCTCCGCCGCGGCGACCGCGCGCTGCTCGTGAGCTGGGACCCACACGGGGAGGTCTTCAGCGTCGAGCCGCTCGACGGCCTGCTGGGCCCACCCCCTCCCCTCGCCGAGCGGCTTGCGTCCCGCGTGGAAGCTCCCCCGGACGGCGCCGAGGACGAGGCCATCCCCGCGGCGCGCGCCAGGGACGAGCACCGTCGCGGCGGCTGAACGCCGCTTTCGCGCTGCTGGTTTCGTGTACGCTCTCCCCCGAGGGGGCATCGTGCGGCCCCCGACCCGGCTCGGAGCGGGCCCGGGCGTCGACCCTCGCTGGCGCGAGGATCAGCGCCCTCCCCTCCGCCGAATCGCGAAGGAGATGCGCGTGCCCACTGTGACCGTCCCCCTCATCCTCGTCCTCGTCGGTGTCCTCGCCTTCGTCGCCCTCGGGATGCTGGTCATGTACGCCAAGTTCTACCGCCAGGTGGATCAGGGCAAGGCGCTGATCATCAACACGCGAGGCCAGGACCCCATCGTCACCTTCACCGGGACCCTCGTCCTGCCGATCATCCACCGCGCCGAGTACATGGATATCTCGGTCAAGACGATCGAGATCGACCGGCGCGGCAAGGAGGGGCTCATCTGCAAGGACAACATCCGCGCGGACATCAAGGTCACCTTCTTCGTGCAGGTGAACAAGACGCAGGACGACGTGCGCACCGTCGCGCGGACCATCGGCTGCGTCCGCGCCTCGAACCCGGAGACGCTCGAGCAGCTGTTCGCCGCGAAGTTCTCCGAGGCGCTCAAGACCGTGGGCAAGCGCCTGAACTTCGAGGACCTCTACAAGGAGCGGCAGAAGTTCAAGGACGACATCATCGACGTCATCGGCAAGGATCTCAGCGGGTTCGTGCTCGCGGACGCGGCGATCGACTACCTGGAGCAGACGCCCATCGAGCTGCTCGACAAGGACAACATCATGGATGCCGAGGGCATCCGGAAGATCACCGAGCTCACGGTCGCGCAGAACGTGCTGACGAACGAGCTCCGCCAGAAGGAGCGGATGGAGATCGGCAGCCAGAACCTGAACTCCGACGAGGCGATCTTCCGCTTCGAGCAGCGCCGGGCCGAGGCCGAGGCGAAGAAGGCGAAGGAGATCGCGGTGGCGCAGGCGCGCGAGCAGAACGAGGCCGCCCGCATCACGAGCGACGAGCGCAAGAAGACGGTGCTCCTCCAGGAGAAGAACGACGAAGAGGCGTTCGTCGCCCGCGAGGCGAAGGAGCGCGGCGTCCAGGTCGCCCAGAAGAACAAGGAGCGCGAGGTCGCGGTCGAGACCGAGCGCGTCTCGAAGGCGCGGGAGCTCGAGATCGTGAGCCGCGAGCGCGACGTGTCGCTCCAGAAGATCGCGCGCGAGAAGGAGATCGAGCTCCAGAAGAAGGACATCGCCGACGTGGTCCGGGCGCGGATCGCGGTCGAGAAGACGGTGGCCGAGGAGGAGGAGCGGATCAAGGACGTGCGCGCCGTGGCCGAGGCGACGCGCCTCAAGGACGTGACGCGCATCAACGCCGAGGCGGAGGCGCAGGAGCAGCTCGTCAAGCAGATCAAGGGGGCCGAGGCGAGCGAGGAGGCGGCGAAGTTCCGGGCGCGCGAGAAGCTCGTCATCGCGGACGCGGAGCTCGAGGCGAGCGACAAGGCGGCGCGCGCGAAGATCCGCCTGGCCGAGGGCGTGCAGGCCGAGTCGGCGGCCGAGGGCCTGGCGCGCATCCGGGTGAAGGAGGCCGACGCGCAGGCGATCGAGAAGCAGGGGTTCGCCGAGGCGCGCGTGGCGCTCGAGAAGATGAACGCCGCCGCGGTCGGCGAGGAGAAGCAGGGCCTCGCGCGGGTGCTCGTGAAGGAGGCGGAGGCGCAGGCGATCGAGAAGCAGGGGCGGGCCGAGGCGCTCGTCGCGCGGGAGCGGCTGCTCGCCGAGGCCGCGGGCATCGAGCAGAAGGGGCTCGCGGCCGCGCGGACGCGCGAGGCGGAGGCGCTGGCGCTCGAGAAGACGGGCCTGGCGGAGGCGACCGCGATCAAGCAGCGGCTCCTGGCCGAGGCGGCCGGCACGGCGGAGAAGGCCGCGGCCATGAAGGCGCTCGACGGGGTCGGGCGGGAGCACGAGGAGTTCCGCCTGCGGCTCGAGAAGGAGCGGGCGGTGGAGCTCGAGGCGCTGCGCATCCGCGCCGACATCGCGCGGGCGCAGGCGGAGATCCTGCGGGGCGCGTTCGAGCAGGCGAAGATCAACATCGTGGGCGGAGACGGGGCGTTCTTCGATCGGTTCGTCAAGGCGGTCACGCTCGGCCAGTCGGTCGACGGGATGGTCGACCAGAGCGCCACGGTGCGGGCGCTGGTCGGCGACTACCTGAACGGCAACGCGAGCCTCCCCGAGGACCTGAAGCAGCTCGTCGCGCACCCCTCGCCGCTCGCGAGGTCCGCGGACGGGACGCTGTCGGGGATGCTGACGTCGCTCTTGCCGAGCGCGGATGCGGACGGGAAGAAGAAGATCGAGGCGCTCGCCCAGAAGGCGCGGGAGCTGGGGCTCGATCAGCTGGCGCAACGGCCCCCGCGGACCTGAGGGGAGACGAGGCCGACGCGGCGCTCGGCGTCGCGTCGGTCGCGTCTCGCGCCCCTTCTCCCCCGTCTCCCGTGCTCGCGAGAGGCGGAGCTCGCGCTCGTTATTGTCTCTTGGTCAGGTAGATCAGCGCGGCGAGGCACATCTCGTCGAGCGTGCTCTCGCCGAGGCGAACGTCCACCGGGCCAGGCATGTTCTGCTCCTGGAGCGCCTTCACGAGGAACGGATTGCTGTTCGAGTTGTTGTACGTGCACCGCATCGTGAGCAGATCGCCCCCGTGGATGCGCGGGAGCTCCGCGATGGGAGCGTCGTAGTAAAACCCGCGCTGCCACGAGAAATCCCACCTCGGCGTCTGCACGAGGCACTCCTTCGCAGCGTTGTCGGGATCGCCCCGTGTGTGCTCCAGGGTGACCTTCATGTCCGTGCCCACATAGTGCATGTGCGTCCCGGCGCCATAGAGGTACATCTCCGCGTCAGACACCGACTCGGGCATCCGGAACTGCATGGTCTCGACGTGATCCTCCGCGCCGGCCGGGATCAAGAACTCGGCGTCATCCCCATCGTTGGGGCCGGGCAAGAGGCCGCCGGCCCCGTCCACCGACGACTCGAAGTTGCCGATCAGCGCGACCCCCATCGAGTACTCCGGCACCCCCTTCGTGAAGCGCATCTGGAGGCGCGTCGTGTCCGGATCCGCGGTCGTCCCCGCCGGGTGATAATGCACCTGCATCACCAGCCGCGCGCCGGCCGGGAGCTCCGCGCCGATGTTCGACTCGAACTCCAGCGGGACGCCCCCCGGCGCCCACGCGGCCACGAGCTCGCCCGAGAAGCCGGGGCCGCCGAAGCAGTCGTATCCCCCGTGCTCGTCCGCGAGCTCGTCCGCCGCGCCCTCCCGGTCGAGGAACACGAGCGCGTGGTGCACCACCTTGCTGTTGCCAGGAACGATGTGCACGCCGTTGATGTAACGCGTCTCCGCGAGCCCAGGATCCATCACGAAACACCGGAACTGGTCGGCATCGCCGCTCGCGACGAACGGCTCCTCCGGCGCGACCTCCAGCTCGACACCGCTGAGCCCGCCGGCGCCGGGGACGAACGGCGGCGGCGCGTCGGCAGGATCCCCCTCGGGGCTGCCCGCCGCAGACCACGCCTCGATGACGGCGATCTCGGCCTCGCTCAGCCGGAGATCATCCTTCCAGCCGTACGGGGGCTGGCACTCGTCGGTCTCCTCCGCCCCCCACGGCGGCATCGTACGCTCCCGCGTGGCGTGCGCCATCAGGCCCGCCACCGAGCGCGCCTCCTCGTACGTCGTCAGACCGAACGGGGCGATGTTCCCCGGGGAATGGCAGCTCATGCAGTGCTTCTGCAAGAGCGGCTCGACGTCGCGATGAAATGTTGGCGACGTCCCCGCCGAGCCCGGCGCCTCCTCGCCGGAGCAACCCAGGAGCAGCGCCGGCAGGAACACCAGCGGCGTGAGCACGAACGACATCGACTTTCGCATGAAACTCCTTCTCGACAGCGTCCGCCGCGCAGACGCGCCGTCGGGGTCGTGATGGCTTCATCGCGCAGCGGCGCGCCGGCTCGACCGGACCAGCCGACGAAAAATCGTAGGGAAGCCTACGATCGGTGCGGCATGTCCGGAGACGGAAAGCGATCACGGGGGCGCAGAATAATTCCCGAGGAGACTGGAGGCCCCGACGAAAACGTGCGCACCGCGGAGATCTGGAAGCAGGGGTCTGTCTGCCGAGGCGCGGGTGGCGCCCGGGACGAGGAACGCCGCCGCCGTCGGCGAGGAGAAGCAGGGCCTCGCGCGGGTGCCCGCGGAGCTGGCCCAGGAGGCGCGGGAGCTCGGTCTTGTTGAGCTCGCCAGGCGAGGCCCGCGCGCCCGAGCGGCGCCGCGAGGGCCTCCCCCCGCCTCACGCCTTGATGGCGTCGAGCTCCCCCGGATTGCTGATGCCGGGCCCGTCGATGACCTTGCCCGCGCCGTCGGTGGTGAACGACGGAGCGCTGCCGCCGAAGCCAGCCGAGACCGCATCCGACACGCCGAAGCGATCGACCGGTTCCCAGTCGGGCATCCCGGCGCCGAGCGCGTTGATCAACGTCGTGTAGAGCTTGTTCAGCGGGACCGTCCCGCCCGACGAGCCGGTGTTGCCGCTGTTGTCCTCGCCCTCCGCGCCGGTCGCGCAGCTGGCCTCGCTGTTGCCCACCGCGAGGTTCCCGCCCGCGACGTTCACCGACACGCCCTGCTTGAGGTAACCGCCGGCGCTGCCGGCGATCACGACGGGGAGGTTGTTGTTGTTGTGCGCGTTGCCATCGGCGAGCTCCGGCAGCCACATGACCGCGGAGTTGTCGAGCATGGTGCCGTCCCCCTCCGCGATGCTGTCGATGGTCTTCACCAGCTTGGCGTAGCGCCCCGCGTACCAGCGGTCGATCTCGTGGATCTGCTCGATGACGCCGCTCACGCACTGGCCGCCGGTGGCGGCGCTCCCGTTCCGGTGCGAGAGCCCGTGATGATCGTGGGTGTGGGCGATGCCGTCCCAATTGAACGTCACGTAGCCCGGCCACTGGAGCACGATGGAGCGGTTGCTGTCGCACATCATCGTGAGGGCGATGAGGCGGATCATCATCTCGCTGCCGAGCGTGTACACCTTCTCGCTGTTGGGGAAGCCGCCGCCGCGGGAGGGGTAGCCCGCCTCGGTGAGCGCGGCGTCCGTGACGCCGAGCGCGACCGCGGCCTCCTCGGTGCAGGCCGAGGGGACGACCTGCTGCTCGGTCTCGCGGAGCAGCGAGAGCCAGTCGTCGACCTTCCTCCGATCGGGGGCGCTCATCTTGCGGGCCTTGAAGGCGCTCAGGTCGGCGCTCACCAGATCGATGATGCTCTCGCCGCGCGCCACGCGATGATCCGCCTCGGTCTCGGCGCCGCTCGCGAAGAGCCCGGTCAGGCTGCTGTAGACCGTGCGAGCGTTGGTCACCGGCGCGTACGGCGTCTTCGACGCCGAGTACGACACGATGCCCTTGACGTTCGTGAACGCGTTGCCGACGGAGAGCACGAGCGGGGACTTGTTGGTGCCCTGGTTGAAGCGCTGCGCGATCTCGTGGTCGAGCGAGTGCGACAGCGCCCAGTGCTCCCCGGCGGGATCGAGCGGCGCGCAGGTCAGCTTGCTGCCCATGCCCTGATCGTGGGGATCGAAATGCACCACCCCGTCCACCTTGTTGTTGAAGCCGTTCAGGGGCATCGCGAGCCCGCGCGGGAAGAGCAGCTTCGCCGCGATGGGGGCGAGCGCAGCGAGGGTCCGGGGCTTCCCGTCCGCCTGCACCGCCTCCAGGGACGCCGCGGTGACGCTCCCGGACCCGTTCTCGATCGTCGGGAACCAGCGGTTCGTCAGGCAACCGTTGTTCGTATAAAAGATCACCAGGCGCCGCGGCGACGGGACCTCCTGCGCTCGCGCGGAGCGAACGAGCGAATTCAAGAAGGGGACCGCGAGCGCTGCGCCACCAATTCCGCGTAGGAATAGCCTTCGGTTCACGGCGCCACCTCCGTCTGCAGTGCACGAACTCGGAACGATTGACTCTGTGTGAGGTCCGCGATCAGGTCGAGGACGGTGTAGCCGCCCTGGGTGAGCTTGGCGCTCAGCTCGTCCACGGTGCAGGCGTCCTCGCTGTTGAGCTCGCGCTCGTAAGCGAACGAGACCCACTTTCTCACGTAGCACTTCTGCGCTTCCGGCGAGCTCGCGATGGCCTCGGAGAGCGCCACCGGGCCGTCGAGCTCCACGACGCTCTGGCCCATGTCGACGCTCACCCGCGTGTCGATGGGCGCGCCCGAGAACGACTCCGTTTGCTGGTAGGCCCCCACGGCGTCGTACGCCTCGAGCGCGAAGCCCGTCGGGTTGATGTACGTGTGGTGGCAGAACTTGCACGCGTCCGGGGCCGTCTGCGCGTCGACGCGAGCGCGGTTGGTCGTGAGGTTTTCGTCCGTGGGCAGCGGCGTGCCCTCCACCATCGGCGGCGGCGGCGGGATGTCCGCGCACAGGACCTCCTTCTGCAGGAACGCGCCGCGCAGGATGGGCGACGTCCGGTCGTACCCCGAGTGCGACACCAAGAAGCCCAGGCGCGTGAAGAGGCCCGAGCGCTGCGTCGGGTCGAGATCGACCGGCACGAGCTCCGCGCCGTTGAACTGCGCAGCATCCAGGCCGTAGAGCGGCGCCAGGGAGGCGTTGACGAAGCCCACCGGCGTGGTGACGAGCTCCTGGAACGTCCCGGCCTGCTCGAAGACCACGTGCTCGATGAAGCGATCGGTCTCCTCGGACAAGAGGGGGACCATCGAAGCGTCGAAGTCCGGGAAGGCCGCCGGATCGCGCTGGATGTTCGACCAGCGGGTGCCCGGGCCCATGTGCAGGTAGTGCTCGTGGAAGGCCTTGACCATGCCGCGGCTCTTGGGATCCGCCAGCATTCGCCGCGCCTGCGCGAGGATCTGCTCCGGGGTGAGCAGCGCGTCGGCGTCCGCGGCGGCGAACAGCGCGTCGTCCGGCATGCTCCCCCACAGCAGGTACGAGAGGCGCGACGCCACTTCGTGGCTGTTCAGCGCGAAGTACTCGCCCTCGGGCGTCTCGTTGATCTCCGCGCGCATCAGGAAGGAGGGGGAGACCAGGAACCCTTCGATGAGCAGCTGGGCGCCGTCGTCGAACGAGCCAGTCTCCGTGAGCTCCTGGCGGCGGGCGAAGAGGGCCTGAAAGCGCCCCCTCTCCTCGTCGGTGAGCGGGCGCCGGAAGGCGCGCCGTCCGAGCGCATCGATGAGCTCGTGCGCGCACGCGGCGCCGTCGCCCTCCGGGGAGCAGGGGATGGCCTTGGCGCGCGCGCCGGGGTCCGCCATCACCGCCGCCGCCACCGTCGCTGCCGCGGTCTTGTACCCATCCCACGCGCGCTGATCGACGCTCCCGACGCCGTCCGGCGCGAGCATCGACGAAGGCTGGCTGTCGATGCCGACCAGATCGCGAATCGTGTTGTCGTACTGCGCCTTGGTCAGGCGCGGCAGCGCCGACGTCCGCGGGACGCCCGGCACGCACACCGTCGGCTCGACGCCGGGGCCGGCGCCCGTCGAGCCGCTCCCGCCGGTGCCGGCGGCGGCGCCAGGCCCACTGCCGGGCCCGGCGCCAGGCCCGCTGCTCTCCTCTTCGTCATCCAGGCCGCCGATGTTCGCGATGCACCCGAGCATCGCCGCGCAGCTCGTCGTGAACAGCGCAGGAACGATGAACCGCCTCGCCCACGTGTACATGGCACTCACCTCGTCCGGGGGGCGCTTTCATCGGCCATCGCCCAGACATAGGATGCCTTGTCGTGGGCTGCAGATCACTCGTTTTCTCGTATTTTCGTTATGGCGCAAGTTTGTTTTCTGCGCCGAATGCCCCTGGATAAAACGTTGTCACCGGCGGCGCCCGGACGCGCCCGAGTCCAGGGGACCGGCGGCTCGCTCGTGCTGCTGAAACGACCCGAGGAGAACGTCACAACGCGAGCGACCCGTGGAGTCGGGCCCGACGCGCAGCGCGCCTCATCGTCAAAAGAGAGGACAGGGTAGTGCTCAAATTTGCCCGGAGAGAGTTCACATGAAGGCGGGAAGGCAGGAAGATCATTGATCTTTTCTTCCCGCCTTCCCGCCTTCATGTTCAATTTTGAGCACTGCCGAGGACAGGACCCGGCCGGCCTTGGCGTCGTGGACGATCCGGCGCGACCCCGGAGCGCCGGTCGAGCTGGGCAGGCGCCCGCGACGCGCGGTGCGGCCCCACGCGCGTCAAATCACGGCCGGCGGCCCGACGCCGAGGAACGCGGCGCGTCCAGGCGGCCGGCGGGGTGACGCTGCGCAATGCGGCGAGGTGCGATATTGGCCTCCATCCATCGGGGACGCAGGGAGGGCCCATGTCGCCATCGCGCCAGGTCTCGTTCCGGCGGCCGCGAGATCTGTAGACAGCGTAAGGCCTCTGAGGTCCACTGGCCTTATGGCGCGCGATAGGAATTTTCTGCGTCCGAACCTCGCCACGCTGTTCGTCCGGGTGGCGCCGCTCGTCCCCGTGCTCGCTTTGGTCGCCTCGCTCGCCGCAACCGGCTGCGCGGGGGGCTCGGAGGTCCCGACCGGGCCGACCGGGACCGGCGGCGCGGGCGGCAGCGGAGGTCTCGGCGGCGCGGGCGGCGGCGGCGGCGACGGCGGCGGCGGCGGCGACGGCGGGGCCGCGAGCGGGAAGCTCGAGCTCTGCGTCCTCAACGACGGAGGGCCGACCGGCGCGTGCGCGAGCCCCGAGGTCCTCGACTTCGCGTCGGTGCCGGCCGGCCGGCAGCGGACACGCTTGTTCCGCGTCGAGAACCAGACCGGGAAGGACGTCGTCTTCACCGAGGCCGGCATCGCCAGCGCCGACTTCGCCGTCCAGCCGGCGCGCTACGAGCCCGATCCGGCGAGCCCGGGCGCGTGGATCCGCGCCGCCGAGACGCTGCCGGCCGAGAGCGAGCCGGGCGGCGCGCTCTATTTCGAGGTGACGTTCACCTCGAGGGGCGTCGCCGGGCCGCTGCCCGCCGATCGGGTGACCGTGGAGGCCGAGATCGGCAGCGCGCGCGCGCCCGACGTGGTGGTGCCCGTCATCGGGCGGTCGGGCAGCTGTCCGGTGGGGACCGCGGCGTGCGACGACGAGCCGGACAACGGCTGCGAGACCGACCTCCTGACCAGCGCGGCCCACTGCGGCGCGTGCGAGCAGCTGTGCGTCTCCCCGAACGGGACCACCGGCTGCATCGAGGGGGTCTGCACGGTGTCGTCGTGCACCGACCACTTCGCCGACTGCGACGGCAACCCCACGAACGGCTGCGAGACCAACCTGCTGACCGACGTGGGGTCGTGCGGGGCGTGCGGGACGAGCTGCCTCAAGGAGCACACCACGGCGTTCTGCAACGGCGGCAACTGCAACATCATGGGGTGCGCGGAGAACCACGCCGACTGCGATCTCGACCCGCTGACCGGCTGCGAGACCGACCTCCTGACCAGCGCGGCCCACTGCGGCGGCTGCAACGTCGCCTGCGACTTCGCCCACGCGAGCGAGGCGTGCGTGGCCGGCGCCTGCGAGTTCGGGGCGTGCGACGCCGGCTACGCCGACTGCGACGGCGACCAGACGAACGGCTGCGAGGCGAACATCGGGGCGAGCCTCGCGAACTGCGGCGCCTGCGGCATTTCGTGCGGCTACCCGGGCGCGGCCGAGGCCTGCCTCTCGGGCGTCTGCGTGATGGGCGCCTGCGACAGAGGCTTCGCCAACTGCGACAACGACCCGGCGAACGGCTGCGAGGTCAACACCGGCACGAGCCTCGCGAACTGCGGCGGCTGCAACATCGCCTGCTCGCTCCCGCACGCCGCCGAGTCGTGCCTCGCCGGCACCTGCGTGCTCGGCGACTGCGAGGCCGGCTATGCCAACTGCGACGACAACCCGGCGAACGGCTGCGAGGTCAACACGAGCAGCAGCACCGCGCACTGCGGCGCCTGCGGCGCGACGTGCAACCTCCCGAACGCCACCGAGTCGTGCGTCGACGGCGGCTGCGTGCTCGGCGCCTGCGCCGCGGGGTACGCCGACTGCGACGGCGACCCGGCGAACGGCTGCGAGGTCAATCTCAACAGCAGCGCCGCGAACTGCGGCGCCTGCGGCGTGGCGTGCGACCTCGCGAACGGCGCGGAGTCGTGCCTCGGCGGGACGTGCGTCCTCGGCGCGTGCGACCCGGGGTTCGCCAACTGCAACGCGAGCGCCCTCGACGGCTGCGAGGTCCACACGGCGAGCGATCTCGCGAACTGCGGCGGCTGCAACATCGCCTGCGCGCTCCCGCACGCCGCCGAGTCGTGCCTCGCCGGCAGCTGCGTGCTCGGCGCCTGCGAGGCCGGCTTCGCCAACTGCGACGGCCAGGCGGCGAACGGCTGCGAGGCCGACACGCGCACGAGCGCCGCGCACTGCGGCGCCTGCGGCGCGGCGTGCGAGCTCGCGAACGCCGCCGAGGCGTGCGTCGCCGGGGCCTGCGGCCTCGTCGCCTGCAACGCGGGGTACGCGAGCTGCAACGGCATCGACGCCGACGGGTGCGAGATCAGCACCGCGACGGATCCGGCGAACTGCGGCGGCTGCGGCATGAACTGCGCCGCGGCGATCCCGAACGCGGCGGTCGGGTGCGGCGCGGGGGCGTGCACCTTCGAGGGCTGCCTGCCGGGCTTCTACAACGTCGACGGGTCGCTCGCGAACGGCTGCGAGTACGCGTGCACGTTCCTGAGCGACGTGGACCTGCCGGACGACGCGTTCGTCGACGCGAACTGCGACGGCATCGACGGCGACGCGAGCCAGGCGATCTTCGTCGCCACGGACGGGAGCGACGCCATCACCACCCCGGGCACGATGGCGCAGCCGAAGCTCACGGTCATGGGGGGCATCAACGAGGCGGTGGTGCGGGGGAAGACGCAGGTCTACATCTCGCAGGGGCTCTACAACGGCCGGGTCACCCTCACGAGCGGCGTGTCGCTCTACGGCGGCTACAACCGGGCGCTCGGCTGGGCGCGATCCGCCTCGTCGATCGTCACCGTGCGCTCGGGGAGCGCGGATGGCGGCTACGCCGCGGCGGTCGAGGGGACGAACATCAACGCGCCCACGACGCTCGATCGGCTGACGATCATGACCTTGGACCTGGGCGTGTCGTCGGCGGGGACCTCGAACTACGCCATGCGGTGCGTCAACTGCACGGCGGTGACGCTGAAGAACAGCAGGCTGGAGGCCGGCAACGGGGCGCCGGGCGCGGCGGGCGGCAGCGGGGCGGCCGGCAACGTGGGCGGCAACGGGTCGACCGGCGGGGCGGGTAGCTGCGACGACCGAGGCACGCGCACCGGCGGGGCGGGGGGCACGTCCACCTGCGAGCGCACGGGCGGCAACGGGGGCAACGGCGGTCCCGAGGGGGAGCACGCAGGCAGCGGCGGCCAGAACGGCGTGGGCGGGTCGCTCGGCGGCAGCGGCGGCGCACCGGGGAACAACACGAATCGCGCGCAGCCGGGCACCGCCGGCCAGAACGGCGCGAACGGCGGGGTCGGGCTGAACGGCACCGGCGGCAACGGCGGGACGATCACGGGCAACCTCTGGCGGGCGAGGGCGGGCAACACCGGCGGAACGGGCCTGCCTGGCAACGGGGCCGGCGGCGGCGGTGGCGGCGGCGGGCAGGGCGGTCTCGCGAACGACGACGGCGCCGGCAACGGCGGCGGCGGCGGCGGGGCCGGGGGCTGCGGCGGCCTCGGAGGCGTCGGGGGCAACGGGGGCGGCGGCTCGTTCGGGCTGTTCCTGGTGAACTCGAACGGATTCCAGCTCATCGCCAACCAGATCTCCAGCGGCAACGGCGGCAGCGGCGGCGCAGGAGGCGTCGGCGGCGCCGGCGGGAACGGCGGCAACGGCGGCAACGGCGGGACGGTGTGCACCAGCGAGGTCGGCGCCGGCGGCAACGGCGGCCGCGGCGGCAACGGCGGCCAGGGTGGGTATGGCGGCGGCGGCGCGGGCGGCGTCTCGTATGGTCTTTACCGCGTCGGCAGCAGCTCGGTGACGTTCGGGGGCAACGTCCTCGCGGCCGGCTCGGGGGGCGCCGGCGGCACCTCGATGGGGTTCCCGGGCAGCGCGGGGGCCTCGGGCAACGTCAACTGAGAAGGCCAAGGCGGCCGCCCTGCCGCCTTTCGGCTTCACCGCCTCCAGCTCGCCGCACGAGCTCCGCGGCGGGTGGTGGCCGGATTTGAACATGAAGGCGGGAAGGCGGGAAGAACAGATCCATGATCTTCCTGCCTTCCCGCCTTCATGTGAATCACTCTGGGGCAATTGGGCCACCACCCCGCGGCGCTCCCGCCGGCCGGACCGGCGCCGTCGCCGTCATCGAAGCACAGGACAAGCGAGCTATCAGATGAGATTCTGCACCTTCAGTCATCCCCCGCGCGGGACCATGCGGCCAGGCGTCCTCACCAGCGATGGCGCGATGATCGTCGATCTCGGCGATGCCTTCCCGGAGATGCTGTCGATCATCAAGGGAGGCGCGGAGGCGATGGCGCGGGTACGCGACCTGCATGCCAAGGCCGAGATCCGCGTGCCTCTGTCGGAGGCCGAGCTGCGCGCGCCCGTGCCGGTGCCAGAGCAGATCCGCGACAGCATGCTGTTCGAGAAGCATGTGCAGCAGGCGATGGAACAGATCGCCAGGATGCGCCATCCCGTGCTCGGCCCATGGTTGGTCAAGCTGGGCATGGTCAAGGTCGCGCCGGCCTGGTATCGGATGCCGATCTATTACAAATCCAATCGCTTTTCGGTGATCGGTCCGGATGGCGACGTCATCTGGCCGCGCTACAGCCAGGTGATGGATTTCGAGCTGGAGCTCGGCTTCTTCCTCGGCAAGAAGGGCAAGGACATCAAGCCGTCGGAGGCGCGCGACCACATCTTCGGCTTCACCATCTTCAACGATTTCTCCGCTCGCGACGCGCAGAGCATCGAGATGCAGAGCATGCTCGGCCCCTGCAAAGGCAAGGATTTCGACACCGGCAACAGCATGGGGCCGCTCCTCGTCACGACGGATGAGATCGGCGATCCCTATCGCTTACGGATGCAGGCGCGGGTGAACGGCGAGACCTGGTGCGACAGCAACTCCAGCACGATCCACCACAGATTCGAGGATCTGCTGGCGCGGGTCTCGGCCGACGAGACCGTCCATCCTGGCGAGTTCTTCGGCTCCGGCACCGTCGGCGATGGCTGCGGCCTGGAGCATGGGCGCTATCTCAAGGACGGCGACGTGGTCGAGCTGGAGGTCGAGAAGATCGGCGTCCTGCGCAACCGCGTGGTGCGACAGAAATGATCAGCCGGCGAGGAAGGGCTCGAGCAGGCCGAGGATGTCGATCTCGGCCATGAAGATGCCGACCGCCAGCGGCATGGCGGCAGGTTCCTCGGCCGCGGTGCCTTTACCGCGCCGAGGTGATGTCGTGCTCGTCAGCCGGTGTCCGGAGGCGGCACCGTGGCCGCTGGCGGGCGCTCCGATCCACCGACGCCCCCCGCTGCGCTCGACCCGCCGAAACAGGAACAGCAGGGACGTATCGTAGCCTAGATCACCGTTGACGCCGCCTTCCGGCGGGTGAAGCATCCAGCATCGGGGGGAAGGCATGGCACACGGGCCGAAGGCGAAGTCGCGCGCGCTCCTGCGGTGCGTCTGTGTCTGTGCGCTCGTCCTTCTTCCGGCGCCGGCCAACGCTGTCGAGTTCAGCGGTGGCGTGAGCGTGGGCGGGATCCAGGTCGGGACCAATCCCAAGCTCGCGGTGAGTCCCTTCGCTGGGTTGCTCTGGCGCCAGGAGAGGGATTTTCTGCTCGAGATCCATAACATGTTCAGCGTCCTACCCGGAGAACGGTTGGGGCTCCACGATCGAACGGCGGTCACCCTCGTGTACGCTTGGGAGGCAGGCAAGGTCAGCCTCGGGCCGTCCTTCTCGGTCTACTGGATGCCGGTCTGCGGTGTCGCACTCTGCAATCGAGTGGCGGGCGTTGCTCCGGGCGGCCACGTCCAGGCCGACTGGTATTTTTCCGATCCTCTGGGCGCGTCTGTGAGCGCCAACTTGGACTGGGTCGGCGGGAGCAGCCGTGTTCTTCACGGCGACCTGATGGCGATGGTCACCGCTGGACCCGTTTGGAGATTCGGGGGAGAGTCGAAATGAGCAGAGCCATTACCGTCCTGCTTCTCGGTCTTATCGCTTGCAACTACGACGTGGGCGAGTGCTGGCTCCCCATGGAAGAAACGAGCGGAGTCGGCGCTGGCACCGTCACCCCGACAGGAGCCGGAGGGTTCGGGCATGCGCCGCAAGATCCTCGACTTGCCGATGCTTCCTTCGATTTATGTAGCTCACAAACAGTGACGTGCACGGTCACCTGGAAGTCCGGTTCGGCCACTTGCGGAAGCACGACGAGCTGCACGACGCTATACCAGGGCCAACATGCATCACTGGACGAGGCCGAGGAGCGGTGCGAGAAGATTTACGGCGTCGGGACCGACTCCGGGGCGCTGTCTTGCAGCTCGTGCGAGTGGGGTACGGGCGCAGCCAACGACTGTTTGGAGCGCTGCAAGGACCTCTGCTACCAGATATGGGAGAAATGTCGCCAGGACTGCCCCAAGGGAGACAAAAACTGCTTGTCGGAGTGCACCAACAAACTCGCCGCCTGCAATCGCGAATGCGACAGAAAGTGCAGATGAGCATGATCGAGCTAAGGTATCAATTCAAGGGCGACACACCCAAGGATATCACGGTGCGACTGTTTGATGTCAGACAGGTGCGCGACGGCGAGGATCCCGCGCCTTGGGGCATCAACGTAACGATCGCGTGGGGAGCGGAGATCGCGTTCGATCGCCCGCTGGCCGGTGCGGATCCGCTCCACGCCGTGGAGCTGGCTTGTCAGTTTGCCGCCAAGTACATCCGCGGACGAGCGGAAGATGAGGGTGGCACGCTCGAGCCACCGATCTCGCCCTGAAGGCGACCAGCGCCTCCCCGAATGCGGAGTTCTTCCGACCCACGCCTCGCCACGGAGGCCCCGCAGAGGCACCCGAGCTGTTCGAGACCAGGAGCCGCCGCGCCGCCACCGTGCTCGGCCGCTTGCCGCCGATCTCCGTCGGGTACACTGCCGGCGCCCCCGCGCCTCCACCTCCTTCTTCACGGAAAGCTCGCCCCCATGAAGCACGCCTCCCTCGCGGCGCTCTCGCTTGCCCTCACCGCGTGCGCCGGACCGCTGGCGAAAGGGCCGTCGCCCGACCTCCGCCTGCGGCACGTCGTCCTGTACCAGAACGGCCTCGGTTACTTCGAGCGCACCGGCGTCATGCCGGGCGAGCGGCTCTCGCTCCGGTTCCGGGAACGCGAGGTCGACGACGTGCTGAAGAGCATGGTCGTCGTCGAGCAGAACCTCGGGCCGAACGACACCCCCTCCACCGTGAGCGCGCTCTTGCCGCGCTCCGGGCAGGCGAGCGGTCCCGAGGATCCCGCCGAGGTCGAGCTCGTCTTCTCGCCGGCCGCGAAGAGGCCCGTGTCGATCGCGTACGCGGTGCCGACCGCCGCCTGGAAGGCGACCTACCGCGTGATCCTGCCGGCCAAGGGGCAGAAGGAGAAGCGGGCGCTCCTCCAGGCGTGGGCGCTCATCAGCAACATCGGCGACGAGGACTGGAGCGAGGTCAACGTGACCCTCGCGACGGGCGCGCCGCTCTCCTACGCCTCGAACCTGCGCACGCCGGCGATGCTCGACAGGCCGGAGCTGAAGGGCGTCTACGACGGCGAGGGCGGCGCGCTCGCCCCCGTGCTCGCGGAGAGCTCGCCCGGGCTCGACGCCGACCGCGACGGCGTGTTCGACCACGAGGACGCCTGCCCGCGCGAGCCCGGCTCGGCGAGCCCGCAGCCCGGCCATCACGGCTGCCCGAAGGCCGTCCGCGCCATCAGCAGCGAGATCCAGATCCTGACCACCGTGCCCTTCGACAAGGGCTCGGACGTCATCCCGCCGCGCGCGAGGCCGCTCATCGAGGAGATCGCGCGCACGATCAAGGGCGTCCCGCACATCCGCGTGTTCGAGGTCGAGGGGCACGCGTCGGCCGACGAGGCCGGCGCGGCGGATCTCGCGGCCCGGCGCGCCGCGGCCGTGCGCGCTGCGCTCCTCCAGCTCGGGGTCACGACCGAGCTCGTGACGCGCTCGCAGGGCGCCGCAATGCCCCTCGCCGCCAACGACACCGAGGAAAACCGGCAGCGCAACCGCCGCGTCTACCTGCGCGCCGCGGACGTCGGGCAGGCGCAGGCCCCCAGCCCGGAGCGCGAGGCGCCGGCCGTCACGCCCGAGGCGATGGCGAAGGTGCCGGAGGGCGCGGCGAGCGTGAACGCCGTCGCCGGGGCCTTCCGGTACGCGATCGCGAACCCGGTGACGCTCCCGAAGAAGTCGTCGGCGCTGATCACGCTCATCAACCGCTCGGTCGCGGGCGAGGACGTCCTCCTGTTCCGCCCCGACCCCGCGGCGCCCGCGAGCGCGACCCACCCCTTCCGCGCAGCGCAGGTCGAGAACCGGAGCGCGCTCGGCCTCCAGCCCGGATCCGTGTCGATCTTCTCCGGCGGGACCTTCGTGGGCGAGGGCGTGCTCACGCGCCTCTTGCCCGGGCAGAGCGCGACCATCCCGTACGCCATCGACAGCTCGACCGAGGTGCGCGCGACGAGCATGACCACGGACGTGCCGGTGCGGCTCGTGTCGCTGTCCCGCGGCGCGCTGCGCGTCGAGGATCGGTACCGGCGCGTGACGGTCTACGACGTGAGGCCCGGCCGGGACGTGCCGGAGACCTTGCTCATCCGCCACGCGAGGGCGACGGGGTTCGAGCCGCTGGGCCTCCCGGGGTGCACGGACGCGACGCCGGACGCCTGCCTCGTCGAGAAGCAGCTCGCGCCCGGCGCGCCCCAGAAGGTCGTGGTCGAGGAGACGCGGCTGTCTCAGCGCGAGATCCCGCTCGTCCAGGCCGACAGCGATCGGCTCTCGCTCTACCTGAAGGGCTCGAGCCTCCCGGCCGAGCTCCGCGCGCGGCTGGACCGCGCGCTCGCGCTCCGGCGCGCGCTCGACGCCGCGAACGACGAGCTCGACCCCCTGCGGCGGAAGCGCGCCGAGCTGATCGACCGCGCCGCCGAGCTGCGCGAGAGCCTGAGGACCATCGAGCGCACGCCCCAGGCCGGCAAGCTCCGCCAGACCTTGCTCGACCGGCTCGCCGAGGTGACCCGGCAGTCCGAGGAGACCGGCGCGAAGATCACCCAGCGCGTCGAGGACGCGGCCATGGCGCGCGCCGAGCTCGACGACACGCTCCGCGATCTGGTCCTCGAAGGTCGGTGAGCGCCGGAGGACGATCCGGGGAGAGATCTGCATGCACGACGACGGTGCATGCGTTGTTCAGCTTACAGATCTGTCTGCGAGATGACCCTGCATGCGTCCCGGCGCTCAGGGATCCATGCGCGAAGCGACGCTGCGAGCGTCCGGGCACGCGGAGATCCGCCTGCGAGACGACGCTGCATGGGTCGAGCTCGCTCGACAGGAGCGCGGCGCCTGCCCTGCCCGCGCCGGGCGCGGTCCCACGCCGGCGCCGCCGGACGCCGCGCACCGGGCTCCGCCGACAGCGTCAGGCGCCCGCCGCGCTCGGGGCGCGCCGCGCCGATGATACGATGGCGCGCATGCCCCTGCCGCCCCCCGCTCCCGGCGCGCTCACCGCGCCCGTCGCAGCGACCGACGATCCGCACCCCACGGAAGCGGTCCGCGCGCACCGGCGCGCCCCGCGCCGCCACGGGTGAAGAGCGCTCCCATGGACCGAGAGTGGCCGCTCGACGCGGAGGACTTCTTTGCCTACTACGCCTTCGCGCCCGCGGCGCTCGCCATCCGCGAGTGCGTGCGGCTGCGCGCGGTGCGCGAGCTCGACCTGCCGGAGCCGCTGCTCGACGTCGGCTGCGGCGACGGCCTGTTCGCGCGCCTCGCCTACCCGCAGAAGCAGGCGTGGGGCATCGACATCAACCCGACCGAGGTGCAGCGCGCGCAGCGGACCGCGTCGTACCGGACGCTCATCTGCGGCAACATCGTCAGCGTCCACCTGCCCGAGCGGTTCTTCGGCAGCGCCATCGCCAACTGCAGCCTCGAGCACGTGCCCGATCTCCACGGGGCCCTCGTGAACATCCGGCGCGCGCTCAAGCCAGGCGCGCGGCTCGTGCTCATCGTGCCCACGCCCGACTGGACGTTCCACCTCGCGCTGCCCGAGGCGATGCGCGCCGTGGGCCTGGTCGGCCTGTCGCGGGCGTACGGCGACGCGCTCGACCGGGTCTTTTCGCACGTCCACCTCTACGACGAGGCGGGCTGGCGCGATCACCTCGCGCGCGCGGGCTTCGACCTCACGGAGACGCGCCCGATCGCGGGCAGGCCGACCTCGTGGGCGTTCGACTTCATGCTGTACCCGAGCCTGCTCGGCTACGTGATGCGCAAGCTCACCGGCCGGTGGATCGCGATGCCGGCGCTCCGCCCGCTCACCGCCGACCTGGCGCGCGCCGTGGTCAACGCGGTCGGGCGCCTCGCCCCGGGCGGCGACGCGGCCGCCGAGTACCTGCTCGTGGCGCGGGCGCGGCCCGATGGCTGACCCGGCGGCGCCGCCCGGCGACTACTTCTCGAACCACCGCCGCCGCGAGCGGTTCCCGTGGTCGCTCTACCACGGCGCGCTCACCCGCCCCCTCGCGCGCGCCATCGCCGCGCGCGGCCCACGGCCCCGCGTGCTCCTCGTCGGCTGCGGCCTCGAGGGCGAGATCCCCGGCGCGCCGCCCGCGACCGAGCTCTACGGCTGCGATCTCGACGCGCGCGCCATCGAGGCGTGCCGGCGCCTCTACCCGGCGCGCGCGGCGCGCTTCGCCGTCTGCCCGGGGCCCTACGCGCTCCCGACGGGCGGCGGCTTCGACGGCCCGTTCGACGTCGTCCTCGCGAAGGAGGTCGTCGAGCACACCCTCGATCCGTCGCGCTGGGCGCGCGGGCTCTCGGCGCGCCTCGCGCCCGGCGGCACCCTGCTGCTCACGACCCCGAACTACGGCCGGCTGTCCACGCTGCCGCTCCTCGAGGCCACGGTGCTCGAGTGGATCGCGCGCCGCGACGGCTTCTCGCGCAAGCACATCCACCCGAGCAAGTTCGACGCGCGCCGCCTCGCGGCCCTCGACGTCGGGGAGCAGATGCAGCTGGTGTCGGTGCGGCGGACGCTCACCGGCTGGTCGCTCCTCGGCACCTGGCGGCGCGCCCCGGGCTGACGCCGGCGCCGGCGAGCTCTGTCCATGCTCCTCCTCCTGCTCGCGCTCGGCGTCCTGGTCCTCCGGCTGGCCGAGCTCCGCGCCGACGCGGCCTCGGGATCCGCCGCGCCCGCCGCGCCCGCGCCCGCCTCGCCCGCGCCCGCCGCGCCCGCCTCGCCCGCGGCGCCCGCGCCCGCGCCGCGCCTCGCCTGGCTCGCCGCCGCCGCGGCGGTGGCGGCCGCGCTCCTGCCCGCGCTGCGCGACGCGCGCGCGCTCGCCGGGCCCGGCGCCGCGCTGTGGAAGGACGCGAGCTCGCACCTCGCCATCGCCTACGACATCGCGACGAGCGGCCTGCCGCACGGGTGGATCGACACGAACAACGGCGGCTTCCCGGTCGCGCTGCACTACCCGCCGGTCGGCTGGCTGCTCACGGCGGCGCTGATCCGCCTCGGCGTCGCGCCGGTGGTCGCGGCGAAGGGGCTCGGCCTCGCCGCCTTCGTCGGCGCCCCGCTGGTCGCCCTCGCCGCGGCCCGCGCGGTCGGCGCGCGGCCCGCGTCGGCGGCCGCCGGCGCGGTGGCGCTCGCGTGGGTCGCGCCGTACGTGCAGTTCGCCGGCGGGTGGCCGTCGTTCTTCCTCCTCGGGCTGCTCTCGCAGATCCTGGTCATCCCCCTCGTCGTCGCCTGGGCCGCCGCGGTGATCCGCCCCGCCCGCTTCGAGCTCGGGCCGGCGCTCGCCGCGGCCTGCGCGGCGACGCATCCGCAGGTCTTCGCGGTGAGCGCCGCCGTCCTCGCCGCGGCCGCGATCGCCGCGTGGGATCGGCGGCTGTGCGCGCGGGCGCTCCGCTCGCTCGCGGGCGGCGGCCTTGTCGCGGCCGCGCTCTACGGCCCGGGCATCGCGTCGATGGCCGCGCCCTTCGGCTGGCCAGCCGGCCTCGGGTGGCGGCACATCGGCTTCGGGCCCGAGCGCGTGCTGCCGTGGACGCTCGAGGGCGACCTGCTCGACTACGAGCACGCCCCGGTGATCGGCTCGGCGTGGATCGCCGCCTGCCTCCTGCACGCGACGCGCCTCCGCGCCCCGGCGTCGCGGGCCCTCCTCGCGGCGTCGGCGGCCGCGCTGCTCCTCTCGATGAGCGGCGGCTGGATCGCCTCCGCGGGCCCGCTCGGCCGCGCGCTGCTCTCCGTGTTCCAGCCGATGCGCGCCCTCGCCCTCCTGCCGCTCGTCGCGGCCGCGGCCATCGTCGCCGGGCTCGACCTCGCGGCCGCGGCGCTCGCGCGCATCGGCGCCGCGCTCGCCGCGCGCCCCCCGCTCGCCGCGCGCCCCCCGCTCGCCGCGCGCCCCGCGCTCGCCGCGCGCCCCGCGCTCGCCGCGCTCCTCCCGGCCGCGCTCGCCGCGCTCCCGCCCGCCGCGCTCGCGCTCGTCGCGGCGCTCGAGATCCCCGCCCGCGCGGCCGAGCTCCACGTCCTCGCGGAGAACCAGGCCTCGCTCGTCGCGTCGCGCGGCTGCCGGCCGCACGTCGAGGGCTTCGATCCCGATCTCATCGCCCGCTGGCTCGCCGAGGCGCCCCATGGCCGCGCGACCTACGGCGCCGAGGACACGCTCGCGGCCTGCTCCAAGGTGCACGCCGCCGATCTCCGCAGCGCGGTCCCGATGGCGTTCTCGACCGGCGCGGGCGCGCACGTCGGCGTCCACGCCGCCGCCTTCCTCAAGCTGGCGCCCGAGCGCCCCGGGAGCGCCGCGCGCGCGGAGGCGCTCGGCGTCCGCACGCTCATCCACCTGACCGCGCAGCGGCCCGGGCCGCCCGAGGCGTGGGCGCTCGTGGACAGGCGCGGGCAGGTCGAGCTGTCGCGGCGGGTGGGCGGCACGGACTACGTCGGGCTCGGGTGCGTGCGCGAGGTGTGGCGCGGGCGCGAGGCCGATCTGCTCGCGGCGCTCTTCGAGCACCTGGCGCAGCCGCGCACCGTGCTCGACGCGCCCGGCGAGCTCGTGGCGCTGGAGGCGGCCCGCGGCCCGCTCGAGCGCCTCACCGCGGCCGACGACGGCTGCGACGCGTCCCGCGCCCGCGTGCGCGAGGCGCCGCGCGAGCCGGGCGCGTACGAGGCGATCGTCGACGCCGAGGCGCCGGTCGACGTGGTCTTCCGCGCCACGGCGTACGGCGGCTGGCGCGTGCGCGACGGCGGCGCCGAGCTGGCCCCGCGGCGCGTCGCCCCGGGCTTCTTCGCGGTGCGCGTCGGCCCTGGCCGGCACCACCTGGAGGCGGTGGCGGCGCTGCCGCGGCTTTACCTGCCCGCGCTCGCGCTCGCGCTCGCGTGCGCCGCCGCCCTCGCGCTCGGGGCCCCGCGCCTGCGGCGGCCGCTTTCCGCCGCGCCGGCTCCCCTCCCGCCGCGGCGAGGGTGCTAGGATGGCGGCCCGACTCATGACCTCTCGAGCGACGCAGGCATGGCCAGGGCGGAGCTCTCATGAGCCGCGACGACGAACAACTCCGTCTCTGATGACAAGCGAGCCCATCGGACCACGGCGACGCCATGTCGCAGGTGACGCCGAATGGGCCCAGGAGCGCTCATGAGGAACAGGTCTCGAGCTGCCGGGGACAGCCGCGTTCCCCCCCGCCGTCGTCGCGCGTTCGGCGCCGCGTGGGCGGCGTCGCACGCCCTCTTCGCGATGCAGGTCGCCTGCGGCGCGTCCATGCCGCAGGCCGCCGACACGGTGCTGCGGAACGGCTTCGTGTACACCGTCGACGCCGCGGACTCGGTGCACCAGGCGGTCGCGGTGCGCGAGGGCAAGATCGTTTATGTCGGCGCTGACAGCGGCGTGCAGGGTTATGTGGGTCCGCGGACCGAGGTCGTCGATCTGAAGGGCCGCATGCTGATGCCGGGGCTCGTCGACGGCCATTTGCACGTGATGTCCGGCGGGGCGCAGCGCCTGATGTGCAGCCTCGAGTACAAGACGCACACCATCGCGCAGCTCCAGCAGAAGATCCAGGCTTGCCTCGACAGCGAGCCGGCCAAGGGTCCCGACCAGTGGCTCGAGGTGACGAGCTGGGATCGGCAGGGCACGGTCTCGGTGGACGCCGACCCGACGCGGGCCGCGCTCGACGCGCTCAAGACCCAGCGGCCGATCCTCGTGCACTCCACCGATCACCACAGCGCGCTGACCAACGCGCGCGGCATGGCGCTGGCGGGCATCACCGCCAAGACGCCCGATCCGGTCGGCGGCAAGATCGGCCGCGACGCAGGCGGCCAGCCGACGGGCATCTTCGAGGATGCCGGCATCGCGCTGGTATCGGCGGCCATGCCGCCGCCGACGCCGGAGGACGACGTGCGCAGCGCCAAGGCGGCGCTCGACGCGATCCGCCGCCAGGGCGTGACCACCTTCATGGATGCGTGGTCGGACGAGCGCGCGCTGAGGGCGTTCACGGCCGTGCAGCGCGGCGGCGAGCTGACGGCGAGGGCGCTCTTCGCCATCATGCTCGATCCCGACGAGGTGGCGAAGGGTCCGGAAAAGGCGATCGCCGCGGTCAAGGCGCTGGCGTCCTCCTACGATCAACCCGCCGCGGCGCCGGCCCCTTCCGTCGGCGCTCGCCACATCAAGGTCATGCTGGATGGTGTCCTGCAGGCGCCGGCCCAGACCGCGGCGATGCTCGCGCCGTACCATGTCAACGTGGGCACGGACGGCGCGCCGCAATGGGTCCCGGGCAAGCACAGCGGCGACGTGTACTACCCGCCGGACACGCTGAAATCGCTGATCCTCGCGGCGGTCGAGGCCGGGCTCGATCCCCACGTCCACGCGATCGGCGATCGTGCGGTGCGGCAGACGCTCGACGCTTACGAGGCCGTGCGCGCCCGGCTGCCGGGCAACGACGTTCGCCCGGCGATCGCGCATTGCGAGACGGTCGACCCGGCGGATTTCGGTCGCTTCAAGGCGCTCGGCGTGATCCCGGTGATGTCGTTCCAGTGGGCGCAGGAGGCCCCGTATTCCGTCGATGCGATGAAGCATCAGCTCGGGCCGGAGCGCTATGCCCGCCTGGAGCCCGAGGGCAGCCTGCACAACGCCGGCGCGAGGATCGCTTATGGCAGCGACTGGCCGATCGATCCGTTCGCCGAGTTCCTGGCCCTCAAGATCGGCGTCACGCGCAAGGGGGACCCCACGCATCCGGCCAGCTTCGGTCCGTCCTATGCTGGCCGGCTCAACGACGACCCGCTCCTGCCGCGCAACGTCGCGCTGCGCGCGATCACGATGAACTCGGCCTACCAGCTGCGGCTGGAGAAGGTCGTGGGCTCGATCGAGCCGGGCAAATTCGCCGACATGATCGTGCTGGACCAGAACTTTCTTCAGATCCCCGAGGATGATCTCGGCAAGATTCAGGTGCTCATGACCATGGTCGGGGGGAAGATCGTCTATACCGCCGATGCATGGCGGCCGAAGGGGTAGACGGCCGCGTCGCCCGAGGCCTCCCGAATCGCAAACCCCCTCGCAGCCGGAGGATTTCAGCGTGTCGATCAAGGACCACCTCTCCATCTCCTCCGAGGTCAGGAAGGCGCTCGCGGCCGGCCGGCCGGTGGTGGCGCTGGAGTCGACCATCATCACCCACGGCATGCCTCATCCGCAGAACCTCGGGATGGCGCAGCGCGTGGAGGCGGTGGTCCGCCGGAGCGGGGCCGTGCCGGCGACGATCGCCGTCATGGACGGCAAGCTCCGGGTGGGCGTGAAGGCGAACGATCTCGAGCGGCTGGCCAAGGCGGGCGGCAAGGCGGCCAAGGCCTCGCGGCGCGACGTGGCGGCGCTCCTGGTGTCCGGCGAGGTCGCCGGGACGACGGTGGCGACCACGATGATGGCGGCGGCCTGGGCCGGCATCCGGGTGTTCGCCACCGGCGGTATCGGCGGCGTGCATCGCGGCGCGGAGACGACGTTCGACATCTCCGCCGACCTCGAGGAGCTGAGTCGGACGCAGGTGGCGGTGGTCTGCGCGGGGGCCAAGTCGATCCTCGACATCCCCAAGACGCTGGAGACGCTCGAGACCAAGGGCGTGCCGGTCCTCGGCTACAAGACCGGGGATTTTCCGGCGTTCTGGGCGCGGCAGAGCGGGCAGAAGGTGGACCACAGGATCGAGAGCGCCAAGCAAGCGGCCAGGGTCATCGCGCTGCAGTTCGAGCTCGGCCTGGGCGGGGTCCTTGTGGCCAACCCGATCCCCGAGAGCCATGCCCTGGACGCCCGGGAGATCGAGGCGCGGATCGAGGAGGCGATCCAGGGCGCCGAGGCCGAGGGCGTGAGCCGCAAGGACCTGACGCCGTTCCTCTTGAAGCGCATCGTCGAGCTCACCGGCGGCAAGAGCCTCGTCGCCAACATCGCCCTGGTCGAGAACAACGCGGCGGTGGCGGCGGAGATCGCGGTGGCGTTGAGCAAGCTGAAGGCGAAGACGAAGGCCAAGGCATGAGCGAGGGCGGCCGCGTGCTCGTGGTGGGCGACGTGATGACGGACGTCATCGTCCGCCCCGAGGGGCCGCTGGTGCGCGGCTCGGACCGGCGCGCCAAGATCCAGCGCCGGCCGGGAGGCTCGGGGGCCAACCAGGCGGTGTGGCTCGGCGCGATGGGAGCGCGGGTGTCGTTCGTCGCCCGGGTGGGGGCCAGCGACAAGCCGCAGCTCGAAGCCTATTTCAAGGGCTGCCAGGTGGATGCCATCCTGGCGGCCGATCCGCGGGAGCCGTCGGGCGTGCTGGTCGTCCTCGTCGATGCCGACGGGGAGCGGAGCTTCCTCACCGATCGAGGGGCGAACCTCGCGCTCGAGCCTTCGGACATGCCGCTATGGCTCCTGGACGACACGCGGCTGGTGCTCGTCTCGGGGTATTCGCTGTTCGCCGAGGGGCCTCGGCGGGCGGTGCTGTGGCTCGCCGGAGAGGCGCGGAGCCGCGGCATCCCGGTCGCCATCGACGCCGCGTCGGTGAGCTTCCTGCGGGAGGTGGGGGCCGGGGCCTTCCTCGAGTGGACGAGGGGGATGTCGACGCTGCTCGCCAATGCCGACGAGGCGGAGGCGCTCTCGGGCACCGGCGACCTCGCCGGGCAGATGATCGCGCTGGGGGCCTGTTTCGAGCGGGTGATCATCAAGCGCGGGGCGCGGGGCGCGGCGCTCGGCGGGCGGCGCGGCGTGCGCCTCGACGCGCCGGCGCCGCTGGTGGAGGTGGTGGACACGACCGGGGCCGGCGACGCGTTCACGGCCGGGTTCATCGCCGCGGAGCTCGAGGGCGCGGGCGAGGCGGCGTGCCTGCGGCGCGGGATCGAGGCGGGATCGACGGCGGTGACGCGGCTGGGCGGACAGCCGGGGTAGCCAGCGTCGTGGGCCGCTGGCTCTCGGCCCCCTCGCCTGCCCATCGGGCGCCGTCGTGGCGCTTCACGTGGCCGCCGGCTCGTCCGCCCTCCAGCCGCGGTCGTGCTCGCGGTCCGCGCGGGGACTCTGGTAGCCTGCGGCGTCGGTCGGGCGCGGGGTGCGTGGCCTCGCCAAGGACCGCCGGGAGGGAAGACCGTGTTCATTTCCGTCAAAGGGGCTGAGCTGTTCTACTCGGTGCAGGGCCATGGGCCCGCGTGCCTCGTCCTGTCCAGCATCGGCACACGGCCCTACGAGCGGCAGATGCCGGCGCAGCTGAGCGACCGCCTCAAGCTCGTCTACGTCGACCTGCGGGGGAGCGGAC
Organism: Sorangium sp. So ce185; assembly: GCF_051526825.1. Classification (NCBI taxonomy): domain Bacteria; kingdom Pseudomonadati; phylum Myxococcota; order Polyangiales; family Polyangiaceae; genus Sorangium; species Sorangium sp. So ce185. The sequence continues at coordinate 8,776,285 of NZ_CP150316.1, forward strand.
GATCGACCGGCGATCCGGTCGATCTCACCTTCGATGCGCTCGCCGAAGATCTGGAGTCCGTCCGATCCGCGCTCGGGCTCGAGCGGATCGCGGTCCTGGGCCACTCGATCCTCGGCGCGCTGGCGGTCGAGTATGGCCGGCGTTGCCCCGGGAGCGTCTCGCACGTGATCGCGGTGGGCACGCCGCCCAGCGGCGACATGGCCCTGCTCTCGGCGCGCTCTGCGTCGTTCTTCGAGGAGGACGCGTCGGAGGAGCGAAAGAGGATCCTGCGAGACAACCTGTCCAGGCTGCCCAAGGACGCGCCGCCGGGCCACGCCATGCTCGCGCAGACGCCCCTGCGCTTCTTCGACCCGCGCATCGACGCCGCCCCGCTGTTCGCGGAGGCGGACGTCAAGCCCCAGTTCTTCGCCCATCTCCTCGGGAGGCTCGCGCCGTCCTGGGACATCCGGGTCGACTCGGGCTCGCTGCGCGTCCCGATATTCCTCGCGCTCGGGCGCTACGACTACGCGATGCCTCACGTCCTCTGGGAAGGCGTCGCGCCGACGCTGCCCACGCTCACGCCGCACCTGTTCGAGCGCAGCGGGCACCAGCCGTTCTTCGAGGAGCCAGAGCGGTTCACCGCGGCCGTGACCGCCTGGATGGATTCGAAGCGCTGACCTCGGCGGCCCCGCTTACTTGGATTCGACCCGTCCGAGCGGGTTGGCCGCGCCAGTCAGCGCGTTTTGCGCTTCCTGCCAGGCGGGGTCTCCGGGGTAGAGCTCGGCGCGGAGGTAGGCCCAGGTGAGGCGCTGGACGGCGGCCACTCGCTCGGGGTTCTCGTCCGTGGTCTCGGCGACGTCATATCCCGAGACGCCGCCCAGCCCGTGCCCTGCATCGAACAGGGTGACCAGGGACTTGGGGCTCGGGGAGAGGAAGTAGGGATCGGCGTGCCAGTCGGCGCCTGCGACCGTCAGGTGGGGAGAGGCGTCTTTATCGCCGGCGATCACGAGCGCGGGCGCCGTCATCGTGGAGAAGTCGATGGTCGAGAAGATAGGATACTTCTTGGCCGCGAGCTCGCTGAGGGCGTCGCCGCCTCTGCCGGGCGCGGCGAGCAGCACGCCCGCCTTGATCCGAGGCTCGGCGAGGTTCACTTCCGTCCCGTCGTGGGGATCTTTGAGCCGCGCGCCCAGCAGCAGGCTCGCGGTGTGCCCGCCCATCGAGTGCCCGACGACGGCCACCTTGCTTCGGTCCAGACGCCCGGCGAGGGCAGCGACGGCGCCCTCGATCGCGTCGAGCTGGTCGAGGATGCGCTTCATGTCCTCGGCCCGCGATCGCCAGTACAGCGGCGCCTCGGGGTGATCGGAGCCCCTGAACGGGAGCGTCTTCGAGTCGAGATGGGTCGGCTGGATCACGACGAAGCCGTGTGCCGCGAAGTAATTGGCGAGTGGGGCGTAGCCGTTCAAAGAGGAGAGGTGGTTGGAGGGGCCGTGGCCGTGCGAGAGCAAGAGGATGGGCAGCGCGCTTCCGGTCACGGGCGCGGAGACGCGCACCTGGAGATCGACGGCGCGGCCGGGGGCCGGCAGCACGACTGGGCTGACCGAGAGGACCGGCGTGGGTGCGCGAGGGATGTCGGCTGCGGGAGTCGGTTTGCTCATGATGTTGATTTCCTTTCGTGGGCTCGGCCCCGTGAAGAGGGCCCTGGCGCCATCGGGACGCCCCGGCCTCACTCCGTACCGCCACCGCCTTCGTACCTCCCGTCGCCGCCCTCCGGTTGGAAGGACCGGACATTTTCGTCGGCCCTCCCGCGCCGGCTTGACCGGCCGCGGTGCGCGCGCGAGACTGCGAGGGTGCCGCGCGCCATGGACTCTGCAGCCTCGACGTTCTCGCTCTCCCGCTTCGTCGAGGAGGTTCGCGCTGTCGCACCGGTCGCTGGACGCGCACTCGACGTTGAATGGCTGCCCAACGGGAGAACGACCCTTGTCTTTCGAGTGTTCGAGGAGGGTCGGAGAGGGGATGTGGCCGTCGCGGGCCCGCGGACGCGGGCGCTGTTCAAGAACGCAACCGGCGTCGCGCAGGCGGTGATGCTTCAGTTCAAGCCAGGCTGGTCGGCGCCGCTGCTGGGCGTGGCGGCGAACGCGCTGACGGACCGGATCGTCCCGCTGGAAGACCTCTGGGGCCGCACTGGCGGCGACCTCTGCCTCGATCTCCTCGAGGCGCGAAGCGTGCCGGAGGTGCTCGACCGACTCTCCCACGCGATCGCCCTTCGTACCCACGAGACCTTCGAGCCGGCGTCGGCACAACTCGCGCGCCGCGCGGTTCGTTTGCTCGAAGGAGGCGAGGTTCGGGTGGAGCGCGTGGCGGAGCGGCTCGGCGTCACGGCGCGGCATCTTCGCCGCGCCTTCACGGAGAGCGTCGGCATCGGGCCGAAGGATTTCGCGCGGACCGTTCGCCTGCAGCGCGCCGTGCGGCGGGCGGCGAGCTCGAAGGACTGGGCGCGCATCGCCGCGGACGCGGGCTATTACGACCAGGCGCACCTGATCGCCGACTTCCGGGAGCTCGTCGGGCTCACGCCGGGCGCCTTCCTGAAGCGCGCGGGCGCTCGGGGCGGCGAGGCCATGGCCGGGGGCGCCCCCTCGCGCTGACGCCCGGCCGCGGGGCGCCCCGGCCCCCCGCCCGCGCGAGGCTCAGATGCCCGAGGCCGATGCGAGGCAGGCGTCGAGCTCGGGGGTGTCCCGCCAGCCGCACTGGCCGGACGCGTCGCGCTCGCAGACGCCGTGCTGGCCGTAGCACGCGTACTCCTCGCGCCACTCGCACGTCGTGAGCACGTCCTGGTCCGCGCAGACCTGCCCGCTGCAGCCGGTGACCACACAGCGCCCGGGGCCGCCGCCAGGCGCCGCCTCCAGCACGCCCCCGCCGCCGAGGCACGCCGCGAGCTCCGGCGTCTGTCGCCAGCCGCACTGGCCGGACGCGTCGCGCTCACAGATGCCGTAGTCGCCGTAGCACGCGTACTCCTCGCGCCACTCGCACGTGGTGTACACGACCTGGTCCGCGCAGACCTGGCCGCTACAGCCGGTCGGCCTACAGCGGCCGGGCTTGATCCCCCCGGCCGCCGCGGAGACGAGCTCGGCGGGCGCGCTGTCCACGCCGTCGACCTCTGGGACAGCCTGGCCGCAGCCGTCGTCATTCGCCCCGGCCAGCAGCGGGACGCACAAGAAGAGCACAGAGAAGGCAAACCGATGACGCGTGGTGAAAGAATTCATAAGACCTCCTTAACAAAACAAAAATGAAGCACGGAGTGCCCGGAACGGGCGAGCTCCTGTCCTTAGATCACGCGGCGGCCCAGCGCAACCCGCGGCGTCGATCGCACGATCCAGCGTCCCGGCGTCGGCGGCTGCTCGCGAGCCGCGCGGCCTCCTGGACGGCCTAATCCGGTCATGCCGCCGTTGCCATGGCACACATAGCCGTGGGCACACAGCGGCACACTCGCGGCAGAGTCGGCCCGAAAACGCGGTCTTATCATTCGTTCAAGAGTGGCACGCTTGTTGACTGGAGGCGTGATCGGAGGCGATGATGATTCGACCAGCGACAGCGATCTTGATGGCTCATATGCTCGTTGGATGCGGCGGCGAAGCCAACGATGGTCGTGAAGCGGCCGCCGGCGGTGATGAAGCGGCCGCCGGGGGTGATGAAGCGGGCGCGGCCGAGTGCGGAGTCCTGCAAGGGCCGCCCAGGGGGGCGTGCAGCGCAGGCGAGGAATGCAGCTTCCACGACGCCGGGTGCGACTACGATAGCCATTGCAAGGACGGCTCGTGGGCCACCGTCCGCACCTGCTCGGCCACGAAGACGTGCCCGCGGGGAGGCTTGACGGCCGGCGGCTCGTGCTCGGACGAGGGGGCTGGGTGCCGCTACGACGAGGGCGGCGCGTGCGTCAGCGATCTGACCTGTACCGGCGGTGTCTGGACCGAATCCGACCCCGGCTGCTGAGGAGATCGCCTCCGCCGTCGGTCGGGTCGGGCTGGCGCGCAGGGGACGGGGCTAGATGCCGCCGCCGTCCTCGAAGACGTCGCTCCGCACGTTGGCCTGGCTGATCCGGCTGTTCGGCGGGACGCTGCGCGTGAGCCACACGTTGCCGCCGATGCTCGAGCCGTGACCGATGGTGATGCGCCCGAGGATCGTCGCACCGGCATAGACGACCACGTTGTCCTCGACGATGGGGTGGCGATCGATGCCCTTGATGGGGTTCCCGCCCCCGTCGAGCGGGAAGCTCTTGGCGCCCAGCGTGACGCCCTGGTAGAGGCGCACGCGATCGCCGATCCGGCACGTCTCCCCGATGACGACGCCCGTCCCGTGATCGATGAAGAAGCTCGCGCCGATGTGGGCGCCGGGGTGGATGTCGATGCCGGTCTCGGCGTGGGCGATCTCGGAGAGGATACGCGGGATGAGCGGTACGCCGAGGGTGTAGAGCAGGTGCGCGATCCGGTGGTGAAAGATCGCGGTGATGCCCGGATAGCAGAACACCGCTTCGTCGATGCTCGTCGCCGCCGGATCCCCCTCGAACGCCGCGCGTACGTCGGTCTCGAGCAGCGCCCGCACGGCCGGGAGGCCAGCGACGAAACCGCGCACGATCTCGGCCGCGCGGCCCTCGCGCCGGGCGAGCTCGCGCGCGTCGAGATCCCGAGAGAAGCCGAGGCCCCTCCGGATCTGCTCGTGGAGCGCGAGCAGCGCCGCGTCGAGCGTCCGCCCGACGAAGTAGTCGGTCCCCTCGTCGGTGAGATCCGGAGGCCCGAAGTGCGCCGGGAAGAACGCCGCGCGCAGGTCGCGGGCGATGCCGACCAGCACCTCGCGCGACGGCAGCGCCGGCGGTCGCCCGAGCGGACGGCGCGCGCCGCCGGTGTCCGGGGCGGCCGCGCGCAGCTCCGCGACCACCGAGCCGAGCGCCCAGGGAGCCCCGGCCGGCGCGGGAGAGCCCCGATCGGCCTCGCGATCGGCCGCGCTCACGTCGCGAGCCCCCCCTCGTCGGAGGGCCCGTCGAAGAGCGATGTGCTCAGGTAGCGCTCGCCCGAATCGGGGAGGACGACGACGATCGTCTTGCCCTCGTTCTCCCTGCGCTTCGCGATCCGCGCCGCGACCGCCGCCGCCGCGCCGGACGAGATCCCCGAGAGGATGCCCTCCTCCCGCGTCAGCCGCCGCGCATAGGCTGCCGCCTCGTCGTTGGTCACCAGCTCGACCTGATCGACGATCGAGAGATCGAGCACGTCGGGCACGAAGCCCGCGCCGATCCCCTGGATCTTGTGCGGCCCGGGCTTGAGCGGCTGGCCCGCGCGCGTCTGCGTGAGCACCGGGCTGTGCGTGGGCTCGACCGCGACGGAGGTGATCGCCTTGCCCTTCGTGTTCTCGATGTAGCGCGAGACGCCCGTGATCGTGCCGCCGGTCCCGACGCCGGACACGAGGACGTCGATCTTCCCGTCCGTGTCCTCCCAGATCTCGGGGCCCGTCGTGCGCTCGTGGATCGCGGCGTTCGCCGGGTTCTTGAACTGATGCAGGAGCACGTACCGGTCGGGGTTCGACGCGGCGATCTCCTCCGCCCTCGCGACGGCGCCGCTCATCCCCCTCGGCCCTTCGGTGAGCACCAGGTTCGCGCCGTAGGCCGCGAGGAGCTTGCGCCGCTCGATGCTCATCGTCTCGGGCATGGTGAGCGTGAGCCGGTAGCCGCGCGCGGCCGCGACGAAGGCCAGCGCGATCCCCGTGTTGCCGCTCGTCGGCTCCACGATCTCCTTCCCCGGACCGAGGAGCCCGCGCTTCTCGGCGTCCCACACCATCGCCGCGCCGAGGCGACACTTCACCGAATAGGCAGGATTGCGCCCTTCGATCTTGGCGAGCACGAGCGCGCTCGCGCCGTCGAGGACGCGACGGAGGCGCACGAGCGGCGTGCGGCCGATCGACTCTGCGTTGTCTTCGAACCAGCGGCGTGTGACGTTCGACATGGTGCCTCTACGATGCGACGACGTGCGACGGTGCGCCTACACGCGTCCTCGACGGTCGTGAGGACCTCGAGCGGGCAGCGGACGCCGCTCTTGAAACATCAACGGATATCTATCTGACATAACGGAAAGCCAGCGCAAGCACTTTGTCTCATTCTACCATGACGTAGAAGCCTCTAGTTTACAGGAGGAAAGTAGACGAGATAGGGCATGTCCTGTTGAAGCTGTCAGGGGGAATAGTACATCATAATGGCCCTGACCGAGACATGCCTCCCCCCCACGCGTCAGAGCGCTAGGAAGAGTTTGTCATGAACGATGGAGCCCACTCGCTGAGCGAGCGCGCCGCGCGCCAGCCAGCGAATACGACCACGTCCGCGCCGCAGTGGGTTGGAGTCACCCCACGCTGGCTCGTCCAGCTCTTGCCCTGGGTGCCGCTCGAGGCGGGCGTGTTCCGGCTCAACCGGGTCGTTTGGACGATGTGATCCCCGGCGGCGCGCAGCGCGGCGGCTCACCCGAGCCGCCGCGCGCTCCTCTCGATCACGGTTCGACCCGGGTCATTTGACCTCGGTGCGGCACGTCGCGCTGCAGTCGTCGCCGCTCGCGGTGTTGCCGTCGTCGCACTCCTCGTACGGCTGCTGCCGCACGCCGTCGCCGCAGTGCGGACCGAACACGCAGCCCGGAGCGCACTCGCCGTAGCCGCCGTCGTTCTCCGCGTCGTCGCACTCCTCCTCCGGCATCTGCGTCACGCCGTCGCCGCAGCGCGGGCCGTACACGCAACCCGGCGCGCACTCGCCGTAACCGCCGTCGTTCCTGCCGTCATCGCACTGCTCGCCGAGGTCCTGCTGGGGCACCCCGTCGCCGCAGACCGCGCCGATCCGGCAGCCGAGGCACCCCATGCTGCCGTCGTTCACGCCGTCGTCGCACTCCTCGCCCCACTCGTCCTGGGTCACCCCGTCGCCGCACTGCCCCGCGTCGCGGCACTCCGGCGTGCAGCCGCCGTAGCGACCGTCGTTCACGCCGTCGTCGCACGTCTCGTCCGGCATCTGGACCAGCGCGTCGCCGCACCGCGGCCCGACGAGGCAGTCCGTCGTGCAGCCGCCATACCGGCCGTCGTTCACGCCGTCGTCGCACGTCTCGCCGAACTTGCTGTCGATCTCCGCGTCGCCGCAGCGAGGCGCCGCAACGCACCCCGGCGCGCAGGCGTTCGAGCCATAGCCGCCCAGGTTGGCGCCGTCGTCGCAGATCTCGTACGGCGTCGTCCGGACACCGTCGCCGCAGTAGAGCCCGAGCTCGCACCTCGTGGAGCACTTGCCGTACCCCGCGCCGTTCTCGCTCCCGTCGTCGCACTCCTCGTCCGGCGTGACGATCCCGTCGCCGCACACCGGCTCGCAGCGGGACGGCGCCGCGTTGAAGCCGCCGAGCGTCAGCTTGTAGCTCGACCCCGTGACGTGGCGCTCCGCCTGGAACACGACGACCTCGTAGACCCCACCCACCGTGAGGCCGAGCTCATCCATGAGCACCGTCCCGCGGTTGTCCGCCACCCCGGCGATCTCGCCGGTGCCCATCGGGGCGTGGATGCCGCCGAGGTCGATGCGGAGCCGGTTGTTGAGGAACACCCAGACGTCGTCGTCCCCGTAGAAATCGAGCCGCTCCCCGCCGTGGTACTCGAACCAGTAGCGGACCTCGCTCGTGAAGTAGAAGTTGTGGTTGCCGGCATTCGCCCAGTTGTTGAACGGATCGCCCGCCGCGCGGCTCGCCTCGCGCTGCGCCGCCGGCAGCGACGGGTCCTGCCAGCCTCGGTCGTCGAGCGGGAAGAAGACGTGATCCTCGAAGAGGAACACGTCCGACGTCCCGATCCGGTCGAGCGTGAGCCAGTCCACGACCGTCTTCGAGAGGTCCGAGTCGTTGTACCACCGGTTGAAATCCGTGGCGTTCGTGAGGAAGGCGTTCGGCCGCGCCGCCGCGAACTGCGGCTTGTTGTCCGCGCCGAGGAGGTTCTGCACGATGCCCGTCACGACGGCGTTCGGCGGATTCGTGTCGGGCTCGAAGTTCGGCGCGTTCTCCTTGAAGTCGCGGTACACGATCGGCACGCGGAGCTCGTCGCCGAGCGCCACGCCGTTCGTGCAGCTGTACCCCGGCTCGACGGTGCACGTGGACGAGCAGCCGTCCCCGTCCGCCGTGTTGCCGTCGTCGCACGCCTCGCCGCCCAGGCGCAGCCCGTCGCCGCACGCCGAGGTGCAGCCGGTCTCGCCGCAGTCCGGCTCGACCTGGCAGAACGGCGTGCAGCCGTCGCCCATCGTGTTGTTGCCGTCGTCGCACGGCTCGGAGCCCTCAGGCTCCCCGTCGTTGCAGACCGTGTCGCGGCAGATGTAGCCGCCGGGCGCGGGCTCGCACACGACACCGTCCTCCCACTCGCACGCGGCGTTGCACCCGTCGCCGTCGTCCGTGCGGCCGTCGTCGCACTCCTCCCGCCCGACGACCATCCCGTCGCCGCAGACGGCGGTGCAGCGGCGCCCGGCGCGCGCGCAGTCGAACCCGGGCTCGGTCTGGCACGTGGCGGAGCACCCGTCGCCCGAGACCGTGTTGCGATCGTCGCATCCCTCGCCCACGCCGATCTGGCCGTCGCCGCAGACGACCGTGAAGACGCAATGCACGCCGTCCTCGCACGCCCAGCCGGCCTCGACCTGGCAGCTCGGCGAGCAGCCGTCGCCCGGCGCCACGCCGCCGTCGTCGCACTGCTCGCTCGGCCGCAGCAGGCCGTCGCCGCAGCGCTCGACCGGCCTGCACGGCTGCCCCGGCCGGGGGCAGGTGATGTTGCCGGGGTCCTCGAGCGCGCAGACCTCGGAGCACCCGTCCCCGCCCACCGCGTTGCCGTCGTCGCAGGTCTCCCCGCCCGAGACGCGCCCGTCGCCGCACGAGTGGAGCCGGAAGCACGGCTCCCCGGGCCTCGGGCAGATCCAGTCGCCCTGCTCCCGCTGGCAGCGATCGTCACAGCCGTCCCCCGAGGCCGTGTTCCCGTCCTCGCAGCTCTCCCCGGGCTCGATCGCGCCGTTGCCGCAGGCGATCGTCGTGCGGCAGGGCTCCCCCGGCGGGCACTCGCAGTACGGCTCCACCTTGCAGGCGCCGGAGCAACAGTCCCCGGGCAGGCTGTTGCCGTCGTCGCACGCCTCGGTGTCCTGGTTGATCTCGCCGTCGCCGCACGCCGCGTCGACCGCGTCGCACTCGGGCGGAGGATCCGGCGACTCGCACGGATCGCCCCCGCTGCCGCCGGTCCCCCCGGGCCCGACGATGAACCCGCCGAACGCCCCGGAGCTGTCGTCGGTCCCGCCGGTGCCCGACGTGCCGCTGCCGCCCGCACCGCCCACGCCGCCGCCCGCGCCGCCGTTGCCGCCGCCGCCGTCGTCCCCGCAGGCGGCGAGCGGACCGGCAAGCAGGACGAGGAGCACGGAAGAAGTAAGTCTCTTTCCCAAGCGCATTGATGCCACCATCCCAACTCGCTGAAGAGCGTCGTGTTGTTCAGCCCGCGCCGCCACAGGCACAGGCGCGCCCCGGCCTTCGGGTGCGCCGCCGGAGGCGGCGTGGGCGCGCGCCGCACAGCGCTCGCGCGCGTATGCGCGCGTAGGTCGCCCTCGTTACCGGCACATCGCAACGCAACACCCCCCGTGCGGCAAGCGGATTTGACGCCGCAGCGGCATTACGACGCGCCGGTCGCCGGGAGGCGATGAAATCCGCGGGCGGCGCGCGGGCCGGCGGGGGGCAGAGCGAGCTTGACATCCCGGCGCGCGCCGGCGGTGCGGTGCTCCACAGCGCGCCCGGGCAGGGCGCGCGCCGGGGACGCGACCGCGCCGCCCCGCCCGGGCGCGCGATCGCCATCTCGCCCCCCGGGCGCGGCGAACGGCGGTAACCTGGCCGCTGGCGAGCCGAGGCCCGCGCGGATTCGATGCGGGGGCGGGCCTCGAGCCTGACCACACGGAGCATGCATGGTGTCGACAGGGGCCTTGGACGGCGCGGCCCAGACCGCGGGGGCTCCCCCCCCGCAGGCGGCAGAGTCGCTCGATGGGGGCAATTACGAGGTCATCCGCCGGCGGCTCGTCGAGCGCGCCGAGGAGCTCGGCCGCCGCGCCGAGGCGCTCAACGCGCGGCGAAAGCAGGTGTTCGGCGGCGCCGACCTCGCGCTCCTCGAGAACGCGCGCGTCCGGACCGAGAACAACTGCCTGCCGCGCGACATCGTGAGCATCCGGGGCAAGCTGCTCGTCGGCTACCTCGTGTTCATGGGGCTCAAGGAGGTGAACGTCGGCGACGTCTTCAGCCTCCACCGCTTCGCGAAGGACGGCGGCGCCCTCGACCTGACGCACGTGCCGCTCGACGAGGGCGACGCGTTCCTCGGCGACCCCGCCTTCGTCAAGGAGTTCAAGGACCTCCACCGCTACGTCAAGGAGCCGCGGCTGCTCCAGCTCCGGCGCAGCGACAGCAGGCTGCTCGCCATCTTCCAGGTCGGCGCGACCGAGCGCGACGCGAAGGTGTTCCGCTGGAGCATCGACGCGACCGGGCGCATCCGGTACCTCGACTCCCGCGGCGACGAGGACAACGTCCGGCCGCGGGCGCACGACTTCGCCTGGACGCAGACCACGCGCGACGACCACGTGCAGGGCAAGCACCCGCACGTCGCCATCCTCGGCGAGATCTTCGTCGAGACCGTCGGCGGCGACCTCACGGTCAAGGTCGAGAACAACACGGCCACGGGGCTCGGTATCTACCGCGAGCCGGTCGACGACGCGGGCCAGGCGCTCGACGACGCCGACATCCAGTACGCGCGGCTCGGGCCGCTCATCCTGCTCAAGATCAAGCCGTTCCGGGAGCCGTCGTACCGCTACCTCGTCTACAACGGCCGCACCCGGAAGGTCGCGCGCATCGACGCGATCGGCCTCGCCTGCCTGAGCCTCCCCGAGGAGCAGGGCATCGTCTTCCCGAACGGCTACTACCTCATCACCGGCGAGACGAAGCGCTTCGAGGGCAGCACCGACAGCCTCGTCTTCGAGCGGGTCATCCGCTCGCCGAACGGGGAGGACGTGCTCTACGTCTTCCACCAGGTCGTGGAGGGGCGCTACGTGCTCTTCCCGTACAACCTGATCCGCAAGGAGATCGCGACCCCGATCCAGTGCCACGGGTACAGCCTCTTCGACGACGGCAAGATGGTGATCTTCCGCGCCGCGAGCGAGGAGCCGACCCGCGTCCACCCGATGCAGATCTGGCAGACGCCGTTCATGACCGCGGAGTTCGCGGCGTCGGCGCCGACCGACGGCTCGTACCTCGCCAAGGTGGGCAACGCCGACCTCGTGCGCGGCATCTCGGACGCGCTCAGCATGCGGCGCGCCGCGCTCGAGGCGTCGCCGACGCGCCAGACGTACGAGGACCTCATCCGGACCGCCGAGCGGATGACCGACGCCTTCTACTGGCTCGGCCACGCCGAGGCGGGCGACCTCCTGTCGACCGTGAACGAGCTCCGGGCCGTCTCCGAGAGCATCGTCGACGAGTTCGAGAAGGTCGAGGCCATCAAGGCGCGCGCGGCGAGCGCGCTCGCCGAGACCGAGGCGGCGCAGCGGCAGCTGCTCGGCGGGGTCCGGCCGGAGGACGCGGCGACCGTCGACGCGTTCCTCGGGGCCCTGACCGCGCTGCGGCGGCAGCGGGGGCACCTCATCACGCTCCGCGAGCTCAAGTACATGGACCTCGGCCGCGTCGACGCCCTCGAGGCCGAGATCGTCGGGCGGTCCGACGAGGTGAGCCGCGCGTGCGTGGCGTTCCTCCTCGGCGACCACGCGTTCCGGCCGCTGGCCGACCGGCTCGCGGGCCTCATCGCGAAGATCGAGGCGGTCGCGAAATCGTCCGAGCTCGCGCCGTTCGCCGCGGACCTCGACGCGGTGAGCGAGGGGCTCTCGGTGCTCGCCGACATCGTGGCGGGCCTCAAGGTCGACGACCCCACGGCGCGGACCCGCATCCTGGAGGGGATCAGCGAGGTCTACGCGCAGCTCAACCGCGCGCGCGCCACGCTCGGCGCCCGCGGCAAGGACCTCCGGGGCGCCGAGGGGCGCGCCGAGTTCGGCGCCCAGTTCAAGGTGTTCGGCCAGAGCGTCGCGAGCGCGCTCGCGGTCTGCGACTCGCCCGAGCGCTGCGACGCCGAGCTCTCGAAGCTCCTCGTCCAGCTCGAGGAGCTCGAGGGCAAGTTCGGCGAGTTCGACGAGTTCCTGGGCGAGCTCGCGGCGAAGCGCGAGGAGGTGAACGACGCGGTCGCCGCGCGGCGGCAGGCGCTGCTCGACGAGCGGCAGCGGCGCGTCGCGAACCTCGTCGCCGCGGCGGACCGGATCGTCCAGGGGGTCTCGCGGCGGGCGCGCACGTTCGCGACGGTGGACGAGCTCAACACGTACTTCGCGTCCGACGCGATGGTCGCGAAGATCCGCGAGCTCGCGGCGAGCCTGCACGCGCTCGGCGACAGCGTGAAGGGCGACGAGGTCGAGGCGCGGCTCAAGTCGGCGCGGCAGGACGCGCTCCGGGCGCTGCGCGACCGCGAGGACCTGTTCGAGGGCGGCGGCGACGTCATCAAGCTCGGCCGCCACCGCTTCAACGTGAGCACGCAGGCCCTGGAGCTCACGCTGGTCCCGCACGGCGACGGGCTCGCGCTGCACCTCACCGGCACCGATTTCTTCGAGCCGATCGAGGATCCGGCGCTCGAGAGCGCGCGCGACCTCTGGGGCCAGGAGCTCGTGAGCGAGACCGGGGACGTCTACCGGGGCGAGTTCCTCGCGGGCTCGATGCTCCTCGACGCCGAGGCCGGGCGCGGCGGGCTCTCGATCGAGCGGCTGCGCGAGGCGTCGCTCGGCCCGGGCGGGCTGCTCGCGGCGGTGCGCGCGTACGCGGCCGATCGGCACGACGAGGGCTACGAGCGCGGCGTCCACGACGCGGACGCCGCGCTCATTTTGGAGAAGCTGCTCGCGCTGCGCGCCACGGCGGGGCTGCTCCGCTTCGGCAGCGCGCCGCGGGCCCTCGCCTGCCTTCACTGGGCGGGGCTCGACCCGCGCGCCCGGGATCTCGCGCACCGGCGGGCGCGGAGCCTCGGCCGGCTCGCGGCGCAGCTCGGCGAGGGCGAGGCGCGGGCGGCGCTCGCGGCCGAGCTCGCGGAGGGCGTGGCCGCGACGGCGGCGGCGCACCGGCTCACGGCGGACGTGAGCGGCGCGGCGGACGTGCGCGGCGCGGCGCGGTACCTCGTGGAGGAGCTCGCCGCGGAGCGCCCGCGGTTCGTGACCAGCGACGCCGCGCTCGCGCTGCGCGACGCGCTGCTCGCGCGCCTCGACCTCGAGGGGAGCCGCGCGGCGTTCGACGACGACCTGCGGCAGCTCGAGAAGCACCCGGCCGAGCGGCTGGAGCTCGCGCTGGCGTGGCTGCGGGGGCTCACGGCGCGGGACGCGGTCAACGATGGGGGCTCGCCCGGCAAGCCGGGCTCTGCCCCCAAACCCCCGTGGGCCCGGATGGGGCACCTCGCGCTCGAGGCGGCGGTCGTGCTGGTGACGGAGCGGCACCTCGAGCGGGAGCCGAGCGGGGCCGTGACCGAGGCGCGCGTGGAGGGGCTGCTCGGCCAGCACCCGCGCATCAAGGAGCGCGCGCTCGCGCTCCGGCTCGACGAGTTCCTGAGCAGGATCGAGGCATTCTTGCGCGAGCGGGCGCCGCGCTACCGCGCCTACCGCAAGGTGCGGAGCGAGATCGCGGAGCGGGAGCGAAGGCGGCTGCGCCTCGGGGAGTTCGCGCCGCGGGTGCTCACGTCGTTCGTGCGCAACCGGCTCATCGACGAGGTGTATTTGCCGCTCGTCGGCGCGAACCTGGCGAAGCAGCTCGGGGCCGCGGGCGACGTGAAGCGCACCGACCTCATGGGCATGCTGCTGCTCATCTCGCCGCCGGGCTACGGCAAGACGACGTTGATGGAGTACGTCGCGAGCAAGCTCGGCCTCGTGTTCATGAAGGTGAACGGGCCGTCGCTCGGCCACGAGGTCACGTCGCTCGACCCGGCCGAGGCCCCGAACGCGACCGCGCGGCAGGAGGTCGAGAAGATCAACCTGGCGTTCGAGATGGGCAACAACGTGATGCTCTACCTCGACGACATCCAGCACACGAACGCGGAGCTCTTGCAGAAGTTCATCTCGCTCTGCGACGGGCAGCGCCGGGTCGAGGGCGTGTGGCGGGGCCGGACGAAGACGTACGACCTGCGCGGCAAGAAGTTCTGCGTGGTGATGGCGGGCAACCCGTACACGGAGTCGGGCGCGCGCTTCCAGATCCCCGACATGCTGTCGAACCGGGCCGACACGTACAACCTCGGCGACATCCTCGACGGCAAGGAGGAGCTCTTCGCGCTGAGCTACCTGGAGAACGCGCTCACCTCGAACCCGACGCTCGCGCCGCTCTCGGGGCGGGCGCCGGGGGACACGCACAAGCTCATCCGGATGGCGCGGGGCGAGGCGATCGCCGCGACGGAGCTCGAGCACGCCTACGCCGCGGCGGAGGTCGCGGAGATCGTCGCCGTGCTCGAGCGGCTCTTCCGGGTGCAGAGGGTGCTCCTGTCCGTGAACCTCGAGTACATCCGGAGCGCGTCGCAGGACGACGCGTTCCGGACCGAGCCGCCGTTCAAGCTGCAGGGCAGCTACCGCAACATGAACAAGCTGGCCGAGAAGGTCGTGTCGGCGCACACGCCCGAGGAGATCGAGCGGCTCATCGACGATCACTACGTGAGCGAGTCGCAGACGCTGACGACGGGCGCCGAGCAGAACCTGCTCAAGCTCGGCGAGCTGCGCGGGCGGCTCTCGCCCGAGCGGCAGGCGCGGTGGGACGAGATCAAGAAGGGGTACCAGCGCATCAAGCGCATGGGCGGCAAGGAGGACGACCCCGTCGTGCGCGTGACCGGGACGCTCTCGATGCTCGGCGAGCAGCTGGAGGGCATCCGCGGGGCGATCGGCAAGGCGGCCGCGGCGGCCCAGGCGGGCGACGGGCGGGCGCGGGAGGTGAAGCAATGGCTCGCGCCGGAGCTCGAGCGGCTCTCCGGGGCGCTCAAGGGGGTGGCGCAGCCGAAGGTCGAGGTGAAGGTCGAGACCGATCGATCGGTGTCGGAGTTCGTGGGCCACCACCTCTCGCTCGTCGAGCGGCTCGTCGCGCCGCTCGCGAAGGCGACCACGCAGAGCGCGTTCGGCATCCGGGCGATCGAGGCGCAGATCGCGGAGCTCGGCCAGGCGCTCCGGTCGCTCGACGAGAAGGTCCGCGGGGCGGCGCGGCCCGAGGCCCAGCCGACGCCGGGCGAGCTGCCTGGTGAAGCAGACCACGCGCGCGGACGCGGAGGTGCGTGAGCGGATCACAGCGCCCGAGCTCTGCCGATGCGCGGCCGCGGGCTCCGTGCCAGGCGGGCGGCCGCACGGGGCAGAAGTCTGCAAGAGGAGTAGAGGGGCGTCCCTCGTGCGTGTTATCACCGACCCGCGACGCGTATCGTCAGCGATGGCCTGGACTCGAAGCCCCGCGCTCCGGCGCTGGGCAGGCAGGAGCTTCGGCGCATGAAGATGATGACCCTCGGACCCTTTGATGGGAACGCCTGGCTGCTCGGACGGAAGATCGAGCGAACGGTCGCCGAGTGGAAGGAGCCTGCGCGGCTCGCGATCGTGGCGTTGCCGAGCGGGACGAAGCACGAGGAGTACCTCGCCGCGGTCGAGGACGCGACGGGCGTCCCGGTGATCGGGGCCACCACCGGCGGGGTGTCGTTCACGGAGCGGGGCTTCAGCAGGAGCGGGGTGTCGTGCGCGTTCCTCGGGGGCGCGGGCGTCGAGGTGGCGTGCGCTGCGGCGCGCGAGCTGCGGGCGGATCACGGCAAGAGCGTGCGGGCGGCGCTGAGCGACATGGACGAGGCGGTGTCGAGCAACGGCCCGCGCAGCGGCGCGCCGAGCTCGATCCTGGTGCTGGCGGACGCGTTCGCGTGCGACGGGGACGAGCTGGTGGCCGCGCTGCGGCAGGGTGTGCCGCCGCACATGCGGGTGTTCGGCGGGACGGCGGGCGACGGGTGGACGTTCGAGGGAGCGCGGGTGTTCCTGGGCCGGAAGGCGCTGACGGACGCGGCGGTGCTGGTGCGGCTGACGCACCGGCACCGGGTGAACCTCGACGTGGTGCACGGGTTCCGGGCGGCCGAGGGTGGGCGGGATTTCACGATCACGGACATCGAGCGGAACGTGCTGCGGACGCTGGACGGGCAGCCGGCGGCGCGGGTGTACGAGGAGGAGCTGTCGCGGCTCGGGCTGCGGTCGACGGGCGAGGGGCTGCTCCAGACGATGGCGAAGCACGCGCTCGGGGCGAAGACGCCGTTCGGGGAGGCGCTGAAGATCCGGTCGCCGATCGCGATCCGGGGGGACGGGGCGGTGGTGCTGACCGGGGGGCTCTCGCGGGGGCAGGTGGTGCGGGTGGTGAGCGCGACGGCCGACGCGCTGCTGCAGGCGGCGAAGGGGCTGTCGACGAAGGTGCTCGGGCCGCTGCCGGCGGTGTCGGGGGCGCTGGTGTTCGACTGCGCGTCGCGGTTCCGGCTGCTGGGGGAGCGGTACCGCGACGAGGTGCGGGCGTTCCTGTCGCCGAACGCGGCGCCGCATCCGATGTTCGGGGTGGCGTGCTACGGGCAGATCGCGAAGTTCGGGGGGAGCGTCGAGGGGTTCCACAACACGAGCGCGGTCATGGTGGCGTGGGGGGAGTCGGACCAGGGGACGGGGCCGGTCAGCGGGTGACGGCTTTCCGCGGGGCTCGCGGGGAGCGCGGCCTTGCCGAGCTGCCCGGCCCCCGGAGAGGGAGCTCGCCGCGCGGGGTGGGGGCCGCGCCGAGCTCGCCTGAGACGTAGATCGGTGGGTGTCAACATACTTGTCCGTTGATTCGGTCACATCCTCATGAGTGCTTGAGCCTCGTGACTGTGAGGGTTGAGGGTCACGGGGCCGATGGGCGTCCAGTTGCGTGTCTGGCCGGTCCAGCGCCGGGGCGTCTTGCGGCGGGCCCGCTGGTAGAGGGCGTGGCGGGCGGCGAGCAGCGCGCCGTCGCGACCGCGGTGGCGGTCGTCGGGTGTGACGAAGCGGATGCTGCTGTGCAGGTGCTCGCCGTTGTACCAGGCGACGAAGCGCTCGACCCAGTGGCGCGCCTGCTCCACGGTGGCGAACGGGCGGCGTGGGTACTCGGGCCGGGACTTGAGGGTACGGAAAAGGGCCTCGGCGTAGGGGTTGTCGTCGCTGCCGCGAGGGCGGCTGAAGGACGGCACGACGCCCAGGCGCTGGAGGGTGGTGAGCATGGCCGAGCCCTTCATCGGACCGCCGTTATCCGCGTGCAGCACCAGGTAGCCGGAGCCCACCCTCTCGCGGTCGCAGGTCTGTTCGACGAGGCGAGAAGCAGCGAGCATCGACTCCTCGGCCTCGACCGACCAGCCGACGATCTTGCGGCTGTAGACGTCCACGATCAGGTACAGGAAGTAGAACGCGCCGCGCACCGCGCTCTTCAGGTACGTGATGTCCCAGCACCAGACCTGATTGGGCCTTCTGGCGACCAGCTCGCGAGGACGATGGGCGCTTGCCGGTCGAGCCAGATTGCGGTGCACCAGCAGCGCCCGCTCGCGCAGGACGCGGTAAAAGCTCGACTCCGAAGCCAGATACACGCCGCGGTCGGCCAGGCGTGGCACGATCTGCTTGGGCGAGAGATTGCGGAACTCGGGGCTGTTGGCCGTCTCGACGATGCGCCGGCGCTCGGCCTCGGTCAGCTTGTGCACCGGGGCGTGGCGCGGTCCGGCTCGGCCGTCCTCGCCACCGGCCTCAGCTCGGTAACAGAGGCGGAGCGGCGGAGCGGCGAGCGTCGTCGGACATGGGCGCGAGGCTACGAGCATCGCGAAGCCAGCGCGAGAGCGTCGTGTGATGCACCTCGGTCTCCGCGGACAGCGCCACCGCCGTGGCTCCTCCTGGGGCGAGGAGCCGTTGGACGATTTTTCTTTTGAAGGATTCTGAGTACTCTCTCACCTCAAAGCCTGTCTCCGCTCCCCGGAACTGGTGACCTGATCCTCCGTAAGCGGATCAGAGCAGGCGACAACTTCTCTGACACGGGGGGCTCGTAATACCCGTGCCGCACATCTACGCGCGCACTTGCGCGCGCAGATGCGCGGCGGTCGAGCCCCGATCCGCGTGCCCAGCCGGGTCAGCGGGTGCACGGCGCGCTCGGCGCGTGGGCAATATCACAAGCTTGCAGCAGTCCCGCACGGGCACGCCGACTGCATAGAGCGACGCTGTCCAATGGGTGCCGCCAGTCGCATCGCCTTTGCGCGCCTTCGCTAACGACGCGTGCACTTATTCACTCAAGTACAACAACGACGAAAGAGGTCTATGATGAATACTCGATATCGCGCGATCAACCTGGCCATCCTACTGTTGACCTATTCCGCTCTGGGCTGCGTCATGGAGGTGGATGATGAGACGGACGCTGAAGCCGAGCACGTCGAAGAGGACGAAAGCCAACTTTCAGCTCAGTACGCTATACTCAGAGGAAAGTTCATCGATGAAAACGATTGGTGGTGGGACGGGAAAGTCCCGGGAGCCTCTATCAACGTATATTCCATTGAGGACAACACATTCCTGGGTGGAACCAGTACGAATCAAGACGGTTGGTACGGGCTCGCAGGACCGTTCTTCCAAAAGACAGTCCGTCTGGTAGCTGACCCGCCGCCGCATGCTCATTGCCCGAGCGGCGCCGAGAATGTGGTCATTTTCGTCGACAGCTACGTCAAGCAGCATGACTTCAAGGATGAGTGCGAATTTTAGGGTAGCCACTGCGTGAACACCATCTGGCGCAGCGGCGGCGAAGGGATTCCCGCCCGCGGACGTCTTCGCCGATGAGCTCGGCTACACGCGCTGCCTGGCGGTGGTCATCATCCTTGAGGCTGCGGCCGCAGACTCCGGAACGTCTCCACATTCGACCTCGGGCGCGCCAGGTTGCACGCGGGGTTCAGTGTGAACAGGCGCGAGCATTGTGATGCATGCTGCGTCGTCCCTGCGGCTCGGTCGCTGCGATGCGATTCTGCGCCAAGCATCCTGCGGCGAGATGAATGATGTTTCGATGCAAATTCCACCTCGCGAGGATTCCGATGAAAAACATTCTATTCTGCTCGTCATTGTTGTTTATGGCGCTCCCGGTCCACGCGTGCGTCGATTCCGGCGCGGCTCAGCCGGATAACCCTGCCGAAAGCGATGCCTCTGCGCTCGCTGTCGCGAGGCTCAGCGACACGCACGCGGTCGAGTTCCGCGAACTCGAGCCGGGGCTCGTCGCGCTCGTCGAGGTCGGCTCGGTCGACGAGCGTGATGAGCCCGTGGACCTGAGCGAGATCCTGCGGCGGCCGCTGCCGGAGGCGTTCTCCTATCTCGCTCCGGGCGAGCCCATACCCGCTGCGCTGATCAACGCGGAGGACCGTCGCGCCGCGCGGATCTCGCAGCGGGACTCGACAGCGGACGCGGCGCCCCCCGAGCCCGTTGCGCTCGGTCACGACCAGCAACGGGTCGAGCTGCGGCGGGCCTGGGAGGCGAATCCGGAAGCACGGAGTGCCGGCGCTCTCCTGGGCACCGCCTCGCTCGCAGTCGAATGGGACTGGACGGGCGACGCCCGCTGGTTTGAGCAGAACTTCTGCGAGCGCAGCACCGTGGACTCGTCGTGGTGCCCGACGAACGTCGGCTGGGCTTGGACCGGCTGGCGGGAGACCATGTACTTCGACACCACCCTGATGAACGCGGACTTCAGCGCGAACGCGTCTGCCAAGGTGGAGACCTGGAACTGCAACGGCGGCTGCAGCTGGAAGATCTTCGCGAACGAGACGATCGCGCCGCGCTACTGGAGACGGTTCTGGTTCGAGACCGTGGGCTGGTACCGCTCGTCGCTCTCGGGCGCCCGGGTCCACCTCACCGAGCGCTTCCGGAAAGCCACGCCGCCGTTCACGGCGATCTCGGACTATCCGTTCGATCGCTCCTTCGAGGCCGGCAATGACCTTCAAGGCGTGACGCACGACGCGAGCAACTGGTATTTCACCAATGCCAAGCTGGCATGGCCCAACCCCACGCGTTCCCATATCTGGCGAGTGCCCGTGGGTGCCGACCTCAATGCGTCACCCACGATTTACAACAATCCTTGGCACGGCGTGTACAACCACTTCGGAGACATCGTTCACGTGAGCGGCAAGATCTACGTTCCGCTTGAGACGGGCGGCGGCTCCGGAACCGGATCCGCGATCGGTGTGTTCAACACGGCGCTCCAATACTACGGTTACGCGGTGCTCCCCGGCCCCCAGGGCGGCAGCTGCCCCTGGATCGCCTATAACCCCAAGGACAGCCTCTTCTACAGCTCGAGCTTCGACACGAGTTATATCGACAAATATGAGATCACAGTGGGGAGCAGCGTGAGCATCACCCACCGGGGTAGGTTCGAGCTGCGCGACGGCAACGGAAACCCAACCCCGCTCACCCGCGTCCAGGGAGGGAAGTTCTCGAGCAGCGGCAAGCTCTATCTGTCGCAGGATGTGCAGGGCGGCGGTATCGTCGTAGTGGATCCGTACAACGGGCGGATCCAGAAGCGCATCCCCGTGGTGTTCGACAAGAACGGCGAAGACGAGGAACTCGAGGGCCTCGACATCTGGGACCTCGACGATGGGCGTGCACCCGGTGTACGCGGCCACGTGCACGTCCTCATGATTCAGAACGAGGATCTGAGCAACGACGACTGGTATTTCAAGCACTTTCGCGTGTTCGGGCCGGAGGACCTCTGAGCCAGGGGCTAAGAGCCAGTGTGGAACAAGCCGCCGTACAACCGATTGGGAGATCAGCCGTGACCAGTTCAAGAATGTCTCAAGAGCCGCTAGAGTTCGGGGGAGCGAAGCCCGAGCCAGTGACACTGCAGAGCAAGTGGCGCCCGGAGGCGAGCAGAGGAAGCCGCCAAAGTATCGCTCCGGGCCGGGCAATTCAGGGGGAACCCGCGCAGCAGCCAACGGCCGAGGAATAGCGGCAGCGGGAGCGCGAGATACGAGAGCGCGAGGAGATACTTCGACGCGACCCGATCAGCATACGCACCGCGGCTACCGTCCGACGCGTCGACGCGCTGCATCGTGCCATGTCGACAGACATCCTCACCCAGGAGCAGTTCGTGACAGACCCCTCGCAGGTGGTGTCCGAGTACGTGTATCGCAAGAGCCTGCCGCCGCAGTAAGCACTGGTGATAAACCACCTTGTGTACGCATTCGTGTCGAATCATCGGCCCCTGGCGACGCCGAGGCGTCCTGAACGACGCCGCTCTCGAGCCTCACGCCGGGGGAGAGCACCTCGCCGGCCCTCTCGTCTGCGCGCGCATGCGCCCGGGCCTGGGCTCACGCCGCCCCGCGCCCAGCATCGTCGACCGCGGCGAGAGCCGCAAGGGACCATGCCCATGGCGATGGCTGGGCGGTTACGGCGTGCCTCGCGTTCCTGCGGCAGCCAGGAGCCGGGGGACACACGTACAGCCGCGACGGAACATTCAGGGCCGCTCGCCGGGAGTGCGGCTGCCTAACCCCCTCTGCCTGCGGGGGCACCGGACGCATGCCCCTTTTGACACGGGACGGCATCTCCGCTGGCCTCGCAGAGTAGGGTAGCTGGAGAGCGGCGAGGACGGTAGGCATGGGCTTCCGATGCGGATTGCACCGTGTTCGAATCCAGCCATGCACACTGCGGAAACTTAGATCATAGATGGTCACGACCCGCATCCTCTTGAGGCGTCGCTTCGTCATCAATCTCTGCGACTAAACCGTGAATACACAACCATCTGCACCAAGAGCAGCCTACGCCCACAGCAGAACACCAATCAGAGGGGACTAACAATGAAATCGAAAACCAATTGGCTTCGTCTGAACATAACACTTGTCGCGATCGCCTTTATGACAATAGGATGCATTTACGGAATTCATCGCAACACGACGCTTCCAACGAGAACTACTGCTTTTGATCTTGAAGGATTCGCCAGGGCAGACACCGACTTGGTTGCGCACAGAGGCACACTGTACCTAATGGCGAGGGGTTCCGGAGGTTGGGTCGAAGTTGCTCGAACCATGGCACCGCCTACGTCACTGAAGGTAGGGCAGTACCAGTGGTACCGCTATGTGTTCAGTCGCGTCACGGTACCTTCGGCGACATGGCGACGAACGTCTGATGGCCGATTTACTGTGGATCTTTCGGTGTCATACAACAAATCGCCACATGCACTCGATCATATTTTTGACTTTGTGTTCGGACTGGCGTTTCATAATAAAGAGGAAGAAGACTGCTTTTACGATTTGATTGACGCCGGAGAAGATTTTGTTGCTTCCATGAATAATTGTGGCGTCGATCCGCGTCCGCTCGACTTGTACGCCGTTCAATAGACTTTATCGTTACTCTCTCCACGCGCACGAGCTTACGCACGCTTTGTCCTCGACCGGATCGTCAGAACCTTGTGCCTACAGGTAGCCAGGGCGCGCTAAGCCCCGGACATAATCGTTGTGCACTTCCGGGTGCTCCGGGTTCAGGTCGAAAAGAACGAACGAGCGCGCAACCGGCTCGCGCAGCGAGCGCACCCTTGATCCGTGCGAGCAGTCCTGGATGCTGACTGCGCGCTGGGCCGACTTCACCGATTTCTTCACCGTAAGCGCTGCGCGAAGCGCCGTAGCCCCCAACGTCGGTCGGCTGGTGCAGGATGGGCGCGATGGAACTGAGTAAGCGCTGCGCGAAGCGCCGTAGCCCCCAAGCTCGGCCAGCTGGTGCAGGATGGGCGCGATGGAACCGGTCCGGTCAGCTCGTCGCGCGCTGCTCTTCCGCGGGAAGCGGAGGCGGGACGGTGATCGGCCCGAGGGGCAGCTTCATCTCTTCGGCGACGAGGCGAGCGCGGGTGCGCGCCTAGTACCTCGGGGCGAGCTCGAGGTAGCGCTCGCGCGGCCAGTAGGGCATCGCGCGGATGACGTCAGCGAGGTAGGCCTCGGGGTCGAGGTGGTGGAGCTTGCAGCTCGCGACGAGCGAGAACAGGTTGGCCGCGGCGGAGGCGTGGTCGTCGCTGCCGAAGAACAGCCACGCCTTCCTCGCAACAGCGATGGATCGCAGAGCCCGCTCGCTCGCGTTGTTCTCCAGGCGCAAGCGGCCGTCGTCGAGGAAGCGCCGCAGGGGCTGCTCCTGGTTGAGGGCGTAGCCGAGCGCGGTGGAGACCAGGCCGAGCTCGCGCGGACGCGCGTGCTCGGCCTTGACCCAGGCGAAGAACGCGTCGACCAAGGGGCGGACGGCCGCGTCGCGGCGCACCTTGCGCTGCGCTGGCGCGAGATCTGCCAGCGCGCGATCTGCCGCGAACAGGGCATTGATCCGGCGCAGCCCGTCGACGCCGAGCTCGTGCTTGCAGACCGCCGCCTCCCAGAAGTTGGTGCGGCAATGCGACCAGCATCCGACCTCGGTCGGCGGCGGTCCACGTCCCTCGTCGGCGGAAGCGCCCCTTGGGGGCGTGCCGCGGAAGAGGGCGTCATAGATCGCGTGGGCGTCCGCCTGGATGTATCGCGAGAAGCCGCGGAACATCTCGCAGACCGCAGCGCTGGTATGCTTGGGCTGGTACTCGAAGAAGACGTGATCCTTGTCCGCGAGGACGACGAAAAAGTGTCCTTTGCGGCACGGTCCGGGCTTCTTGTCCTTGCGCTCCTGGATGGGCCCGGGCTGGATGGAGACCCCCGTGGCGTCGGTAGAGAGGCAGAAGGCGGTGTCGAATGCCTCTTTTCGCGCGGCCTCGACGATGGCACCCAGGGTCGCGCCCACATCTTCGGCGTAACGACACATCGTGCCGCGATCGAGCGACGCCCCCTGAAGCTCCAGCTGCTGCTCCAGCCGGTAGAACGGAACACCGAGCAGGTACTTGCTGGTGAGTATGTGCGCAATGGCCGACGGCGCGAGAAACGACCGCCGGAACAGCTCCTTCGGCAGCGGCGTCGTGATGAAGACCGTGCAGGTCTTACCCGTCGGCGCCGGCGCCGGCGTGTCGAGAGCTGCGGACGAAGCGCTCGGCTCGCCGGCCGCGGCCCTGTCCTCCGGGCTGACGCTCACAGCGGGCGTCGGCGTCGTGACTTCTTTCGCGACGACCTGGAGCGGGGCAGCTTCCCCCTCGCCCGAGCTGCTCGCATCCGTGACGGACCTCTCGGCCTTGTACACGACGCGTGCGAGCACGATGCGGCGCATGCCTCCACGCTCGTAGCCGAGTCGCGAGGTCTCCTCGACGCCGATGCGCATCGCCGTCGTATCGAGCTCGGGACAGGAGAGCTCGATGCGCACGACGGGGAGGTCGGACTCGGACAGGTCGCGGCGGCCCTTGCCGCCGGGCCGTCGTTTCGGCCCCTTGGGGTCGTCGTGCTGCCGCTCGTCGCCGCTCGTGCGCTCGGCGGCATCCAAGGCCTTCTCGAGGCGCTGGACCTCGAGGAACATCGAGTCGAACGCGAGCTGCTCCGCGCTCACCTCGGCGCGTTCCGCCTTCGCCACGAACAAGCGGCGCCGCATCAGCTGGAGCTGCTCGAGCGCACGCGTGTAGGCGCGCCGGAGCTGCGCGAGCGCGTCGCGCGCTCCCACGAGCTCGCTCTTCGCTGCGGCGAGCTCAGCTTCGAGCTGCGCGATGCGTTGCTGCTCGGGCGTCCGCGTCGGCTTGTCCGCAGCGTCGTGCACGGCGCCGCTCTACGTGCGCCGATCGTGCTTGTCGAGCGAATTCGTCGGAGTCAGTGAACGCGGCGTGGGGCGCGCCTCGTGGGCTTCGGCGTGGGCGCGATCTCGATGCCGTCGAGCAGCGTCTCGAGCGTCGCGTCGTCCACCTCGACGTGCGTCGCGCCCTCGGCCGGCGGGTCGGGGAGCGCGAACGTGCCGCGATCGAGGCGTTTCGAAAAGAGGCAGAGTCCGCTGCCGTCAAAGAAGATGATCTTGATGGTGGTCCGCCGCTTTCCGATGAACGCGAACAGCGCGCCGCATCGGGCCTCGTAACCCACGCGCTCGCGAATGAGACCCGAGAGCCGCTCGAAGCCGTAGCGCATGTCCACCGGCTCGAGCGCGACGAACACCTGCACGCCCGCCGGAATCATCGCGCTGCACCGCCCAGGGCGCGGACCACCTCGGCCAGCAGCGTGGGGTCGAACCCCGCGACGACGCGCACCCGCGCGCCGCCGACCTCGACGACGAGCTCCGGAGCGCTCATCGCCGCTGGCGCCTTCGGCACCAGCCGCAGAAAGCGCGGGCGCTCCGCCCGTGAGAGCCGACTCGACCAGCCGTGCAGCGTCGATGCCGCAAAGCCGCGCCTCCACGCGAACTCCTCGGCCGACTCGCCGCTCTCGCGCCACGCCCGGACTCGATCCCCCATTTTGCTTCTGTCGACGATGTCCTTGTCATGCGCGCCAATCATGCGCTGGACGTGGCGGCTGGGAAGAGACGGCGCTTCACGCAGCGCTTACGGTACATGCCCGCCAGCTGCTCCTGGAACGTCGCATCGAATAGCTCGTGCCCGTGCAGCTGGGAAAGCTGAACAGTGCTCTGACGCGTGCCAACCGCTTCATCAGCGCCTGTTCCTGCTGCGACAGCTCCGCCGGCGGCGACCATCGTTCCGTCCGCGCACCGCCGGATGCGGACGAGATCCTGGCACGGCGAGACCAGTCGCTGCGCGGGGCTCACTGCGGCCAGCATGCCAGCACGGGCGTCGCCTGCTCCCCAATCCAGATCAATGAGCGCGCACAGGATGTAGTCAGTTCGTGCCTCGGCCGCTACGGCTCTGTGCGGCGCAAATGCGCGCGGCTGAGCGCGCACTTGAGCGGCCGTCCCTGCGCGGCTACCCGCTCCGGTCTCACTTGGGCCGTCTGCGCAGCTCGAGGCCGTACTTGCGAATGAGCCGCGCGAGCGCGTGGCGGCTTGATAGCCCGAGCGGGCGCCACGCGTCCTCGATCACGCCATTGTGCGCGTCGAGGCACGCTTGAATCGCCTTCGCCGTCAACTGCCCAGGCGGCGCCGGCTCGCCCGTCGGCTCGCGCCGCCCGTCCGGCTCCTCGGCGCGCGCGGCCGCGTCGTCGGCCGCCCCGTTCGCGCGGGCCGCGTCGAGGGAGCGCCGCACGCTCTTCGGCAGGTGTTCGAGCTCCACCCTGGCGCGCTCGCCCGCGAGCACCAGGGCGGTCTCCAGGCACTTCTCGAGCTCCCGGATGTTGCCGGGCCAGTCGTGGCGCAAGAGCGCCCGCGCCGCGCGCGGGTGGAGCTGGATCTGCTGCGCCTGCGACGGCGACAGGCGGTGGAGCAGCGCTCCGAGGACCACGCCCAGATCCTCCTTCCTGGCGCGCAGGGGCGGCAGCTCGACGCAGTAGCCCTTGAGGCGGGCCAAGAGGTCGGCGCGAAAGGTTCCTGCGTAGACCATCCCCTCGAGCGGACGATTGGTGGCGGCGATGACGCGGAAGTCGACGGAGAAAGCGCGCGTGCTGCCGAGAGGGCGTACCTCGCGCTCCTGCAGCACGCGGAGCATCGCCGCCTGCGAAGGCGCGGGCAAGTCACCGATCTCGTCCAGCAGGAGTGTCCCTCGATCGGCGCTGCGGACGAGGCCGGGGCGATCCTCCGTGGCGCCCGAGAACGCGCCTTTGCGGTGCCCGAAGAGCTCGGCCTCGACGAGCTCCCGGGGAAGCGCGCCGCAGTTGACCGCGACGAAATCGCCTGGGCGCCCCGAGAGCGTGTGGAGCGCCCGCGCGACGACCTCCTTGCCCGTGCCGGTCTCGCCCTCGATCAGCACCGAGGCCGCCGATCTCGCGACGCACTCCAGCTGGGTGAAGGAGCGTTTCAGGGACGGCAGGAGCGTCATGAGCCCGGGCGCCGCTGCCTGCGATGCCGTGGCATCGATCACGCCGGGGAGGGGATCGCCGTCCTCGACGGCGAGACGTGAGTGG
The DNA here is from genome assembly GCF_051526825.1 of Sorangium sp. So ce185. Taxonomy (NCBI): domain Bacteria; kingdom Pseudomonadati; phylum Myxococcota; order Polyangiales; family Polyangiaceae; genus Sorangium; species Sorangium sp. So ce185. The sequence goes on from NZ_CP150316.1 coordinate 8,803,237, forward strand.
AAGATGAAGAAGTTGTGGCCGAGCTCGATGAGGTCGCCGTCCGCCAGCTCGGCGCGTCGCGCAGGGACGCCGTTGACCGAGCTGCCGTTCTTGGACCCCGCGTCCTCGAGCATCCATCGGTCGAGCACCCGCGCGATTCGTGCGTGGGCGTTGGAGAGCCACGGGTCGGGCAGGCTCAGGGCGAGGCGGCGCACGCTGGCGTCGTCGCGGCGCTCGATGGAGCGCGCAGGACCGCGCCCGATGCAGACTTCGTCGAGACCTGTGAGCGATATGCGGATCGCAGGCTCGAGCAATCGATGGCTGTGGAGGACCAGGAAGAGGTGCGCGCCGCCATGGGTGGAGGTCGCCTCGGAAGGTGGTGCAGGCGTGGCGGACATCGTCCGACTGTCGTGACCCCTGGACATCGATCGTCGTTCGATAGTTGGCCTGGTCGTTGCAGTCAATCGCGCGCACCGGCGCGGCAGGAGCGTCGAGATGGCACGAAACTTGCCGTGGCCGGTGCCATGACGAAGGGCGAAGTTGTCGACGTTGCTGCGCGGCGGAACGGGTGGTGCCTCGATGTCCGCCGTTCGAGATCGAAAGGAATAGCCTCCATGCGACGGATCGAAGTAACATGGGTCTTCGGTGCTCTCTTGGCGCTTCTGCCAGCGTGCGGCTCCGGCTCCGCGCCGCCGACCGCCGCCGATTTGCCCGCGGGTGCCGCCCGATCGCTCCGCGGCGCGATCGTCGACGCTCCCCTCAGACCGGACTTGAGCACCCTACCCGCGACGATGCTGGCGTCTCCCAGGTGTGATCCGGTCATCCGGCAGGACGTCCTGCGCGTCATGGCGCACAACGACCTGGGCCACAACGCGCTGGCGGCGGAGGCCCTGAAGTCGAACGCAGGGCTGCGCGAGGCGCTCACGAAGAGACCGCTGAACAGCGCGACCTTCAAGGAGCTCGACGAGAACGTCGCGTTCAAGCAAGAGGAGACGGCCAATGAGACGGACGAGCTCTTGAAGTACGTCGTGTCCTGCGCCCTGGCGCCCGGGGATAGCGTCGAATCCAGGCATGCCAACGGCGGTGCCTGGAGCGGAGAGCTGGGGCTCTGCAGCGACTGGAAGGACCGGCCGCCCAGCCTCGCATGTCAGGAGCTCGTCTCGTCCTGCGTGCTCGCGCGCGTGAATGCGCGGGGGAAGAGGGTCCCCATCTCCCTGCGCGGAGACTCGGAGTGCCTCCTGCCGCTCCGGGACAAAGTCCCGGTGGAGACCCAGTTCCGAGAGAAAGACGGGACGACGATCTGGAGCTTCGAAAAGTGCGCTCAAACTCCGGCTCCGAAAGACCCGCGCCCTTGTGGCTGGCATCCTCTCTATGTCGGCACGTGCCTCAGCGGCACGACGGTCACCGTACGCGCGAAGATTCCCTTCGCCTCGAAGAGACGTGTGCTCCCGATGCTGCGGGTTTGCGCGGGCATATATGGCTGCAATGATCCGCGAACGCCCCGCAGGCCGGGGGAGCACGTTCAATACTCGGAATTTCTCGCGAGCACCCCTGAGCTCAGCGTCGTTGGACGCAACAACGCAACGTTTACATGTCCTAGCAACGGCCCCAGGTTTCCGCCTTATCCCATCCAGCCGTTGAGTGGGCAGCAGATCGGTTACTTCAGCCTCATGAGCTCCGAAGAGGCGCAAGTTGACATCGACGTCGAGGCGACGCGCCTGGCCTCGATCGTCAAGGACCCTTTGGACTTGCAGCGTAAAATTCTCAAGTACCCGGCGCCCGAGACCGCTATCTTCTCGTTCCCGGAGGGCGCGTTTTACGGTAACCTCTTCCGTCGCACGCCCGTCAACGTCACGCTCGGCGGGAGGTCCGTCCCAGGGTTGGATCCCAAGCTGCAGTTCGCTCGGCTCGTGATGCTGTCCGAAAACATGCATGCGTGCTACGATAAGGGGTGGTCAAGCGCCGTCGAGCCTCTCACCGATCGCATGTGCACGGAGGTGCAGGACAGCTCGGCCGCGTCCAGCGAGACGACGTGCTTCGAGAACGTGCCCGGCCCCTGCTCCGGCCAACCGGGCGGCCGCTGCGCCAAGAGCGACGTGGGCAGCGGGGACGCCTACGACGACTGCTCGAGCGACGATGGCAAGACGATGTGGCGCTCGCCCATCACCACGTACGTCAACCATCCGTGTGATCTCTCGAAGGACTGGTGCTATCAGGCCCCCCAACCTTCTTTGAGCTCCCTGGTGAATCCCAGATTGCTCAAGCTTATCACGGGAGCTCCCTGAGGAGCTTCCGCATCTCGCCCACGGCCGGCACCTCCACGTCGGCAGCTGACCATGCGTCGATCACCCTATCGGCGAGGGCTCGCGCCCGCGCCCCGTCGCCGCGCGCGGCCGCCCGCCGCGCGGCGCGCGCGTGCGCGGGGAGCGCGCCGTGCATCTCTCCGGCGCCCGCCGCGAGCGCGGCGGACTCCAGCCGCGCAACCAGCTCGACATCGCCGGATCGTTCGAAGGCGTCTTCCATCGCGTCGGCGAGCGCCGCGGTGAACATCCCTGGCTGGCGCAACAGCGGCCTCCAGGCCGCTGCCGCGCGCCGCCAATCGCCGCGAGCGTAGCGCTCCGCCCCCTCGACGAACTTGTCGCTCTCCGGGAGGAGGCTGCCTGCAAAGTGGCGCCGCAGGGCGTGGAATCTCGCGAAGCACCGTCGAGAGACCAGCTCGGAGGCGCGCGCGCAGACCGCCGAGAGCCGTATGGGCACGCCGAGATCCACGCCGTCCAGCGGCGGAGGCTCCGGATCGAGGAAGTGCTCGACGATGCGGTCGGCCTGCTCCGCAGCATGGCCGAGGAGGGTGGCCAGCTCAAGCGCGCGCCAGGCGATCTCGAAGCGCTGCACCCGCACCCAGCCGGCGTCGTCCGGGCGGATCGCCATGGCGCGGCGCGCTCGCGACAGGGCGGCGTCGAAATGCGCCTCGCTCGCCTCGACGCGCACGAGGAGCAAATCGCTCGCCACCTGGTGGACCGGGTAACCACCCCGCGAGAGCGCCGCGGCGACGCTCCGCACCTCCTCGCGCTCCCCCGTCGCGAGGACCTTGTCCGCGAGCACGCTGGCGACGTGGCCATCGAACGGCGTCAGCACGTAAGCGCGCCGCGCGTAGGTCAGCGCGTGAGACGCGTCCGCAGATCCGATGGCGTCCCACAGCCACCCGTTGCCGTCCCAGGGCGCCCAGGCCTGCATGGCGCGCACGACGCTCCTGGCGCTCGACGTATCCCGGGTGGTCGCCACGAGCTGCCCCCACGGCGAGCAGGCCTCGCCCAAGGGGTTCTCGGGCTCCGCCTGCACCGCAACGAGCGCGAGCTCCGAGGCGAGCCGAGCATCGGACTGCTGCAAGAGGCACGATGCCGTGGCGGCGAGCAGCGATTGCCCGAGCGCCGACGGCTCCCGTTCGAGTCTCTGTTGCAGGAGCTCGATGAGCTTGGGATCGTCGTCGAGCAGCACCATGTGCCGCAGCCGCGCGCGCGCGCCCAGCGCCCCCGACGACAAACTGTCGAGAGCAGCAGGGATATCCAGCTCCGGCGCTGGCAGCCCGAGGATGTACGCGCAGCGCCACCGTTCGATGAGCCCCATCTCCGCGATGCCAGCGCTCCTCTCCGCGACCCGCGAGCATTCTTCGGGGAGGCCGCCGGCGTTGTGCGCGATGGCGAGCGTGAGGTCGAGCAAGGCGAGCGCGCTGTCGACGTCGGGCGCGCGCGACCACTCGCGCACGGCGGGAGCGAGCTCGCTCGCCTTGGGGAGCAGATCGGGGCCGACGATGGCGTCCATGGCCTCGCGGACAGCTTGGTAGAGCCCGCGGCCACCGCCGGCCCCCCGGCCGAGCTCGGCGCCGTCGGCGCGGCGCAGCGCAAGGGATACGCGGAACCCCGCGGTCTCCTTGACGATCTCGCCGTCGATATAGGCGGCGCTGCGACGCTGCGCCGCCTTCAACGAGCGCTCGCGGGCCTCCGGCTGGCCATACGGATCGACAGGGAAGCTGTCCACCGGGTGGGGCGGGAGCGACAGGAGCTCGGCGGGCACCAGCGTGCGGGTGGCGCTGCCGCCGAGGAGCAACCGAGCCCGCTCGCACACCGTCGCCGCGGCGGCCGCTCCCAGCCAGCCCGCGGGCTCGTCCAGGCCGGAGGCCTGCAGCACAGGGCATGCGAGCACCGCGTCCGGTGGAGCGAGCGGTGAAGCCGCCGGCCACCACAGCGCGGCCGACGCGAGCGCCACGGTGACGAGCCCAGCCGCCCCGAGCCACCGCCTGGCCCGCCAGGCGCGGCCACGCTGGTCCCGTGGCGCCGCCGCCGCGGATTCCGCGGCCGAGGACGACCCGGACCACGGCGGCGCGTGGGGCTGCGGGCTCGGCGTGCGACTCGCCGTGAGCGTGCCGTCGCCGGGCATCGCGGCCGCCCTCGCGGACGTGTCGAGTCCGTCGGCCTCGCGCGTCTCAGGCGCCGATACCGCCGGCCCGCTGCACGCTTCAGCGCTGTCCACGCGATCTCCGCCCCGCGCGTGCCCCTCTCGGTCCGTGAGCACGTCGGCCTCTAAGATGGCCCCCAGCGCCGTCACCGCGGCTCGGGCGCTGCTGAAGCGGCAGGCCGGATCGACCGCGGTGGCTTGCGCGAACCACGGGTCGAACGCCGGGGGCAGGCTTGCGCCGCGGCGCGCGGCGCGCGCGCTCGCCGGCTCAATGGGCCCTTTCATCGCAGTGAGCCCGAACGCGAACACGTTGCCGTGCTCGCTGAGCTCTTCGGCCCAGTAGGCCTCTCCCACGAGGAGCGCGTAGGCGATCATGCCGAGCGCATACAGGTCCGCCGCCGCCGCCACCCTCCCGCCCCGGAACTGCTCGGGCGCCATGTAGAGCGGCGTTCCCACCGTGGTCGCGGTGCCCGCCCCCGTCCCCTCGATCACGAGCTTGGCGAGGCCGAAATCGAGCACCTTGATCCGCGCGTGCCCGCCCTGGCGTTCGGCGAGGAACAGATTCCCGGGCTTGAGATCGCGGTGGACGATCGACGCCTGGTGCATCGCCTCGAGCGCGAGCGCGGTATGCTGCAAGTACCGGAAGGCCTCCTTGGGATCGAGCCTGCCAGAACGCTTGAGCCGCCGGCTCAGGTCTTCCCCGCGGAGGAGCTCCATCACGAGGAACGGCACCCCGGTCGCCTCGTCCACGTCGGCGTCGAAGACGTCGACGATGAAGTCGCTCTGCACGCTCGCCGCGACCTTCGCCTCGCGAGCGAACCGGTCGCGAAGATCCTGCCGCTCGACGATGTGCGGATGCATGACCTTGAGCGCACAGCGCTTCTCCGTCCGCATATGCGTTACTTCGTACACCGCGCCCATGGCCCCAGCGCCCAGCTGTCGGACGAGCCGGTAGCGCCCGGCAAACAGGATTCCTTCTCGAAGCCCGAACAGCGAGGACGCCGCGTCCAGCACGCCGCCCAGAATACCACGATCGGCGGGCGATCTGCGCACGCCGCCCTGCGCCTAAAGGCGCGCGGGATCCGCCACGAAGCCGGCCTCGGCCGCGGGCGCGGCGTCGCTCCGGCGGAGCGCCGACAGGCGTCGGGCGTGGCCGCGCCGGCGACGGTGGCCTCGAGGGCAAGGCGGCTCACCACGGGCAGGCCGCGCAGCGGCGAGCCCGACCGGCGCGGCCTCCGCGCGGCACGCCGCGAGGGCGCGGGACGGGGTCGCGGGCGGGGCAGGACGTGCCGCGCGGTGGGCTCGGGCCGCTGCGAGTCCGCGGCGCTGATCATGAGGTACTCCTGGAGAAGACCGGTTCGGCGCGGATGCTCGGCATCGGCACGATGATGCTCCGACGACCCGAGGGCAACCCTCCGCTGCAGCCGCGAGGAGCTACGCGCCGCGCTCGCCGGGCGCTCCCTACCATCACACCACCACCCTCGGTGAGCTCATCGTCGTAATCTGCTCGACACCGCCGCTGCAGCTGCAGAAGTTCGCGCCGTGGGTGCCGCCCGAGATCGCGACGATCGTGCACCGGTGACTCCAGCGCAGGTTGCCGGGGCGCGCCTCGACGACCAGCCGAGCTTGGGCAGCGCCTCGAGCTCGCGGCGACGCGTTCCGGACGTCGCGCTGGGTCTCGCGCACAGCGATGTCCGAGTCGGCGGCCAGCGGCCTCGACGAGGAGCACACACGCACACCGTGAGCGGGACTCCAAACGCACGACGGCGGCCGCCGGAGTCCGTGTCTCACACCGTGCGAGCCATTTGCGCGAGCCGCGGAAACTTCGAGCGAAGCTGCGGACAATTCCAATTCATCCAATCACATCTTCGTTTCACAGACGATGCGACATTTGCTATGATCCGCTTATTGCGGCCGTCGAGCCAGCTTTCTTAGGAAGCTCGCGGCTGCCCTTGGCCGTGCCCGTGTCGCTCCTCGCGCACGGGCATTCGGCGCCAGGCGCAGCCGCGCGCTCTTGGCATCACGAACACGGAGGAGGTCTCATGAACGTTGCCCCCTGGCTGAAGCGCTCGTCACAGCGGCGCTCACGGTCCCGGAGCGGGAGCGATGAGCGGCGTCGAGCGAGGGAGGAGCGGCTCGTCGGCTCGTCGCGCCCGATCGAGGCGGGCGTCTTCGGCGCTCACCGCCTAGCGCGGCTCGCGCTGGTCGGGCTGCTCGGGACGCTGGGCGCGTGCGTCGCTGGAGAGGCCGGCGACGCCGAGCTGGGCGGCGAGTCGCTGATGGCGGCCGAGAGCGGCCTCTCGGCCGAGCTGAGCTACCAGCCGCTCTGGGGTGGCCGCTATTGCGCCGCCGTCGAGGTGTCGAACGGCGGCGCGAGCGCGGCCACGTCGTGGAGCGTCGTCACCGACGTGAAGAACGCGACGGTGACCAGGTCCTGGGGCGCGGTGTTCTCGAGCAGCGGCACGCTGCTGACGGCGACGCCGGCCGCGGGCAACGCGCGCATCGAGCCCGGCGCGTCGGTTACGTTCAACTTCTGCGCGACGGGCACCACGCGTCCGACGATCTCGTCCGTCACCGGAGGCGAGGCATCCGGCACGACCGGCAGCGGTGGCTCCGGCGGCAGCGGTGGCTCCGGCGGCAGCGGCGGCTCCGGCGGCAGCGGTGGCTCCGGCGGCAGCGGTGGCTCCGGCGGCAGCGGTGGCTCCGGTGGCTCCGGCGGCGGCAGCGCGCCGAGCGCCCTGCCGGCGGCCCGGGAGGCATGTCCGACGATCGCCACCGGGACGATGACGTTCCTCGGCCGCGAGGTTCGCGTGTGGGCCGGCGCGAGGTCCTCCACCCCGGCGCCAGTGGTCATCTACTGGCACGCCACGGGCTCCCGCCCGCAAGAGGCGGTGACCGGCCTCGGACAGGCCGCCATCGACGAGATCACGAGCCGCGGAGGCGTCGTGTTCGCGCCCAACGCGTACGATGGCCACGGCGGCGAGGACGGCACGCGGACCACGGGCAACAACGTGTGGTACGTGGGCGACCTCAACACCGCCGACGAGGCGCTCGCGTGCGCCATCCAGCAGCGCAACATCGACACGCGCCGCGTCCACGCGCTCGGCTTCAGCGCCGGCGGCCTGCAGACCGCGTACATGGCCTATGCGCGCTCCAACTACGTCGCGAGCGTCGTGACGTACTCGGGCGGTACGACGGGCCTCGGCGCGCCGCCCCTCCAGGATCCCAGCAACCCGCCGGCCGTCATGGCGGTCCACGGCGCGCAGGGCTCCGATGTGGTCGTCATCGACTTCGCGCGGGCGAGCGCGGCCTTCGAGAACGACATCAAGGCGAAGGGGGGATTCGCCATCGACTGCGACAGCGGCGGCGGGCACCGCATCCCGTCGGGCATCGCCGCCTCGAGCTGGCAGTTCTTGAAGGACCACCCGTACAAGGTGCGCCCCGAGCCCTACGCGTCGGGCGTCCCGTCGAGCTTCCCGGCCTATTGCAAGATCCCGTGAGGGCCTCTCCGGCGGCGACGCGCCGGCGGCAGGAATTTCTATCATTTCGACGAGCTCTGGCTGACGCCTGGCCGAGTCGTCTTCCGACGTGACCCAACGCGGGCAGGGCTTCCGCGCCCTCGTCATCCGCGCCCCGCCCCCGCTTCAGCACCTCGCGGTCGCGCGAGCCGACGGGACCTACGCGAACGCCCTCGCGCGCCTCGCCAAGGTCGCCGGGCTGGTCCTCGACGACCTCTTGCTCGCGCGCATGACCGCTGTAGGCAAAGCGCACACCCGCGCGATGAAGCGCACGCCTCCCGGCGAGGATCGAGACGCTGCTTGCCAGGTGACACGCAGGCCTGTTAGCGGCCTCCGTGAAGGGGAAGCGTTGGGGGCGCACACGAGCGGCGACGGCGCCGACCGTGAGGGCGCAGCGCGGCGAACCGCCGCCGAGTCGTCTCGCAGCAGCAAACACGATGGGCCACATCGCCGGCGCCATCGGCCCGTACCGGCGCGGCGGGCCCAAGCACTTCACCGCGGGGCGGCAGATGATCGCGTATACCCCTCAGTCGTTCACGAAGCCGGCGGGAGGCATCTGCAACCTGCAAGCCAAGCTGGCGGAGACGGCAGGAAGGAAAGGGGGAGCCCATGACGGGTGATCTGGAGCAAACCATCGAGCAGGTGAAGAAATTCGCCCAGAAGTGGAACGAGCTTTACGCAACAGAGCAGTTCGAAGAGATGAAGGAGCTAGCGACCGAAGACGTGGGCATCGCCAACGCCCCCGAGTCGAAGTCGGGAACGGGCCTGATTTACGGGCGGCAGGCGTACTACGATGGGATCGTGGGCGCCTACCGCGGCGCGAGCGGCAAAGAGAAGAACCTGCTCGTCATGCAGTACGAGGACTGGGAGTACGTCTCGCTCGGGGACCCGCTCAGCTTCTACACGATCGGCAAATACACGCTCCAACCGGACACCGTCGGCGTCAATTGCTGGCTGCTGCGCAGAACCTCACCGACAGCGCCCTGGCGAGTCTATCGGGTCGTCAACACGTAGCCTCCGGCCTCTGGCGTCCAGCCAGGGTTCCACCTCTGCGAAGCTCCTTCCACCGAGCTCGCGCGCACGCTGGCGATCGGGCTCGCACCCCAGCTCGCAGGCACGCTGGTCGTACGGCGCCGCCCCGCTCTTTGGTGTGGCAGGCGCTGGCCGCCCGCCGCAATTGCGTTCAGGAGATGACCCGGTCCACGTACTCGAAGGTCAGGCCGGTGCTCTTCTTGGGCGGTTGGCTCGTCAGGTCCGGGTCGCTCGGATCCGGCTGGCCGAGGACCTCGTAGGCCAGGATGCGGAGCTGGTACATCAGCCCCAGCACGGCGTTCAGGTGCCTTGGTTGACCATTGAATGTCGTGTCCAGGGCCAGCAGGATCTGCATGTAGGCCTGATTGAACTGGTCCACCAAGAGGCGCGACCGCGAGCCCACGGGATAATCGGCGGCCTTGGGGTTCGGCGGCATGCGAAAGACCTTCGCCTCGTCGAAGGGGATGGCCGGGCCGGTGTACGACCAGCTCTGGTCAAGGCTCTTGGCCGCGTGCTGGACCATCTTCGCGCCATAATAGATCTCGCCGAATCGGTAGAAATGCGCTGGGTCGCCGTCGCCGTCGACCGGGGAGGTCGTCGCCCCCTCGCCCTCGGTGACGATGACGTTTATCGCCTCCTCGGCGGTCTGCAGCGACGTGATGGGGAACCAGTCCGAGGTCCGGAACCAGGCTGTTCCAGCCGTCTCCGGCGTCACCTGCGCCTCTCTTTGCCCCCAGGTGACGGTCAGGCTCCGGAGCTTGTCGAGCAGCACATTGTAGAATTCACTGATGGTGGAGTACTTCCCCGCCGCCACGGCGGGGTAGCTGGAGCGGCTGCCGTCCGGGAGCTGCAGCGAGAGCGGATGCTCCGGCTGCTCGATGCGCATGAAGGTGTTGTAGATGAGGTCCTTCGAGCAGGGGGCGAGCCCGACCACGAGCCCGTCGTCCACCTCCATGGGCAGCGTGCCCGGATATCGCGGGACGAATTCCCGCTTCGAGAAGCACGGCTTGCCCCCGAGCGCGATCAGCAGGTTCGAGGCGATCGACATGTGCAGCATCTCCTCGCGCAGGATGGAGGTGAAGATGTCGGCCGCGGCCTGGTTGCTGCCCGGCAGGAGACTGTAGAGCGCCGTGAGATAGGGCGGGATGGTCGAATGCTCGAGCTCGATGGCGCACTGGATGAACGTGAACAGCTCTTCTTGACTCGTGACCTGTCTCAGCCGCGAGATCAGGGTCGGTTTCACGCGGAGCATGGGGTCCTCCTCCTCGTCTTCGGTTGGGCGGTCGCGCCTACGCGGCGCCGTTCTTGATGGCCTGGCTCTTGCTCAGAATGGAGGTGCGGGCGGCAGCGGCATCCCGGTCCACGACCGGGATGGGCGCGCCCGGCGGCCGGGGGGCGCTGGTGCTCTGCAGCGACTTCGGCGCGGCCGCCGGCTTACCCTGCACCTTGCGAAGATAGGCGAGCAGGGTCTGCTGCTTGGCCGGCGACATGTCGCGCGTGACCGGCATGTAGTTCGGGTCGTCCATCTCGAGGCTGAAAGCGAGCTCGATGGACGCCGCATGGGCAGTGACCGACGGCTCGTCGCTCAGGTCGACGAGCCGCTGGCTCATGACCGGATAGAGGTTCGCGTACTGGGAGAAGATCGGGGCGACGTCCTGCCAGGTCGGATCCAGCTTCGCGGCATAGCCGTCGCGCACGTGCAGGTTCACGTAGTCCAGATAATGCTGCTGGGCGGGCGGAGTTTTCGCGCCCGACGGATCGATCGTGTACTGGTACAGCTCCCAGTCCGACGTCTCCTGGAGCTTGTAGATGAGGCTATAGATCTGGCCGTCCATGTAGGTCCCGACGAGCGGCGTCGGCTGTTTCGCGGGGGTAGGGAGCGGGTCCGTCTCGTTCGCCGGCGGCGTGTAGTAGTAGACGAGGCGCGCTCCCGCGGGGTCGGTCGCCGTGACCGTCACGACCGCCCGCCCCCCGGAGAAGGGTGTCTGCGACTGGGTCACCACCTCTGCCGGCAAGCCCGTCCAGGGGACCTCGATCCCCTTGATATCCTGCTGGGCCCCCGTACCGAGGTTCGTCGGCCCCAGTTGTTCCACGTGGAGGCCAGCGCTGTTGAAAGGATTCCCCCACTGGGCCGCGTAAACCGTCACGTCGACCGAATCGGTGGGCTGCGGATCGGGGACCTGGCTCTGCGGGTTGAGGCGCTGGACGAACTCGTCGGCGCGGACATGGTAGCCCATGACGGTCTCGCGAGCCCAGATCGTAAACGTGGGCGGCAGCAGGTCGCGCACCTCCGGCTTCACGATCGCCAGCGGATGATCGGCGAGGAGCGCGAGCGCCGCGGCGGGCAGGGCCAGCGAGACGATGCCCGCCGTGGTCGTGATCCAGTCCGGATCGGCATAGGGGAGGTCACCGATCTGGACGAAATCGCCGTCCGACAGGTCACTGCCTTCCGGCAGGAATGTCGGCTGCCCGTTCGCGACCGTGTCGGCCTTGGCCAGCACCACGAGCGACATTTGCCCGAGGTTGGTCTGCACCTGGCCGTTCTCGTCCAGCGGCAAGGCGTTGCCGAGGTCGACGGACACGGTGCCCGACGCCATGTCCACCACGGCGTCGAAGTAGGCCGCCCCGAACGGGTTCGCTGGCCGCTTCGTCGGGGCGAAGCGACGGCCGAGGACGAAGCTCTTGGGTTCGCTGGGGAGCGCCACGCCGATCGCCCCCACGACATTGCCGAAGGTGTAGCGCTTGGCGATCTCCGGGTTATCGTAGTTGCGGCAATAATTGTAGAGGTTGAAATGGATCGAGAGCGCCGCCTCGGGGCCGTACTGCTGGAGCAACCGCCTGATCTGCTCGAGCACCCGAGAAGCGATGGTCGGGGACGGATTCCAGACCAGGTTCTGCAGGACCGAGGTATAACTGGCGCCGAGCGGCTGCCCGTTTTGCTTGGGCGTCTCCTGCCGCATCGTGAGATCGCGGAAGGAGGCCGGCCAGAAGTCGCCTGCCACATAGCCCGGGCCGGTTCCGTCGGTCAGCCGCACGCCCATTCCCCAGATGCCCGAGGCCATCTGCATCTGCGGGTCGAGGTCGACCATCTTGCCCGCCGAGCGGCCCAGCGCGTTGGCGACGAGCAGGCCGATGGCTGGATCCTTCGCCGGGTCGGTCACCGAGGCGCCGTCGTGCCAGGCGCTGGTCACCTTGCAGTCGACAAGGCGGAAGGCGCCGGACCCGGTCGGGTTCCACCAGCCGCCTTCGTCGGGGTTTCCGCTCGGCCGGCGGTCCTGGAAGGCCGGATCGAACGTTTCGTTGTGATAGTACCGGACCTCGTTGTTGATGGTGGAGACATCCGCCTGGAACTGGCCGGCGAAGGTGATTCGCGGCCCGATCAGATAGCTCACTGGCACCTCCTCGCAGGGCGAGGCCACGAACGACATCCGTCGCGCGGTCGACCTCGCGCATCAATAATCACGCTACCGGCGCCGTGCGCTCCCGGCAACGGTCACGTCGGCCAAACGGCAAGGCCCGCGCATTCCCGCGAGCGCACGGCGGGGCGCGGCGCGGGAGCCGCAGTTTGCATTGACAACCTCGATCGGACCATGGTCCGATTGCCCGATCGAGCACTGCGCCCGATGGTCGAGCGCACGCATCGACGCGGGCGAAGCACCTTCGTGCGTCTGCGGCGCGAGCTCACGCTGGAGCGAGTACATGGCCATGCCCTCTGAAAGAACATCTTCATCCTCGATCGGCCGCAGCCTGCGCCTGGGGCCTGCGGCGCTGCTGCTCACCGCCGCATGTGGCGCGGGTCCCAGCGGGGACGCCGGCGCTGGCCCGGACAATGTTTTCCCGACGAACGGAACGCACAACGAGCCCGATGCCAGCCGCAAGTGCATGGCCTGCGGCGACTCGCCGACCTGCACCTGCACCCGCAAGAGCGGCGAGCCGACGCCGGACCCGCAGTGGCCGGCGGCCTGGGTGAGCGACTGGAACATGTACCGGGCCCACGAAAACTGGCAAGCCAACCCGCCGCCCTACGCGGATCCGCCGAAGACGCTCGCCCCGAGCGATTACGAGCTCTCCCAGGGCACCTCGTACTACGACTCGACCTACAAACCGGCGGACGGCGACGGCGACGGCGCGATGATGGAATACTACCGCCGGAGGTGCCTGCCCATCTTCCCGAAGAGCAATCATTATTCCTGCTCCTTCGTGTCGCTGGGGAACAAGGCCTACTTCTTCGGCTTCCCGGAGGACGCGCCCCAGGCGCCGGATCTGTCGAAGACCGCCTATTTCTGCTTCTTCTCACCCAAGAATCACCCGCCGCGACCCAATTTCGTCGAGCACCTGCCGTACAACCCGGAGGACACCGCGCGCGTCCCGGATATCCAGGCGTACTCGCTCACCACGCCCGGGCCCGCGGGCCCGCCGATCCTCTTCGGATATGCCTTCGAGAAGAACGGCCGCGCCGACGCGGGGGGCGGCGCGCCGTACCAGCACCCGTTCGCGTTCTACTTCTCCGGCTACATCGAGCTCGACGAGCACGGCCAGCCCACGCACGGCGCGCCCGACGCCCCGTACGTGAGCCAGAATTACGTCGGCTTCCACCAGGAGAAGCCGGGCGCATTCGCCGATCTCTGGGCGAAGGTCGACAAGTACCGGAAAGACCAGAAGGCTCCGGACTGCACGCTGTTCGAGAACGGTTACCCTCTGCTCGACCCTGGGGTGCAGGCCGTCCAAGGCGCGACCGGCGGCAAGAAGCGCGGGCGCTCCTGGCACCACATAAAGCGGTGAAAGGCGCACGCCATGCGACAGAATGAGCGCGACACCCCCGCGATGCCCAGCTGCGGCGGCGTCTGCGGCGCCGGCCTGCTCGACGCCGCGGCCGCGGTGGCGCAGGCGGCCGCGCTGCCGATCAACGACCGACCGGGCTCTTCGCTGTCCGCCCGAGGCCCGGGCCACGCGCGGGCCAGCGGCAGCTCTCTGGCCTGCGGACGAGGTGCGCGGTACCCTCTGTGCTGAGGGCGCTGGCACGGCTGAATGACCGACGAACCCAAGGTCAAGGGAGTGGCGTTTCGTTCCGTGTACGTGAGCCTCGGCAAGCTGCGCGGAGAGCCCCTCCAGAAGCTCAGCCTGGACGAGATGTGCGAGCCGCTGCGCGCCGGCATGCGCTACGGCAGCATCGTCTCCACCGGCTGGTACCCGATCGACTGGTACAAGGATCTCTTCCAGGCCATCCGGCGCGCCAGCGGCGAAGGCAAAGACCTCGTCCACCAGATCGGCCGCCAGTGCACCCGCGACGACATGAGCGGCATCTACAAGGTCATCGCGGCCCTCATCTCCCCTTCTACCCTCTTCTCCCTGGGCCAGCGCGTCTTCGCCAACTACTATTCCGTCGGCCGCGTCCAGGTCCTCGAATCCCGCCGCGGCTTCACCCACGCTCGCTGGAGCGGCTGCTACGGATTCGACGAGAACATGTGGACCGAGGTCATCGGCTCCTGCGAACAGGTCCTCGAGATCGGCGGCGCCAGCCACGTCCGCCAGCGCATCATCGCCGGCGGCGGAGACGGCGATGATCATCTCGAGTTGACCGCGCACTGGAGCTGAGGCCCGCGGTGAGCAGCTCGAAGCAAGGGCAAAATTTCGATTGGCAGTTGGCCCCCGAGGCGGCTTGCCCCGACGACCTGTGGTCCATCGCGCCGTTCAAGGGGCGCGTCTTCGCCGCGAGCTTGCGCCGGCTGTACTGCATCGAGGCCGGGAAGGTCGAGCTGCTCGACCTCGAGTCGCTCGGCGCCGGCCCGTTCGGCGTGCTGAGCGCCTTCGGCGACACGTCGTGGTCCATCGGCGCGAAGGACGTGCTCAGCTTCGACGGGCAGCGGTGGAGCTGGATCGCGTGAGCGCTCGCAGCTCCCACGCTCGGCGCTCGACTGGGTCTCGCGCCCGGCGCTGCGCGGCGTGACTCCCCTCGTCGCCCTCGCGAGCGCCGGCGGCGCTCAGCGGCGCCGGGGCAGCGCGCGCAGGCAGACCTCGATCCCGGCGCGGAGGTTGCCATGGGTGGTGACGCCGGAGAGGTCGACCTCGAGGCCGCACATCGACTGGGCGACGGCCGGTCCGATGCCGGTGAGGACGCCGCTCGCGCCGAGCAGGCGGATCGCGCGGACGATGCGGACGAGGTGGTCGGCCGTCGCGGCGTCGACGCTCTCGATGCCGGTGACGTCGATGATGGCGAATCGAGCGCCCGTGCGCACGACCTCGTCGAGGAGCTTGCTGGTGACGTCGGCCGCGCGCGCGTCGTCGAGCGCGCCGATCAGGGGTACGGCGAGCACGCCCTCGGCGACCTGGAGGACGGGCGTCGACAGGGCCCGGATGAGCGCCTGCTGGCGCTGGATGACCGCGAGCTGATCGGCGAAGGCCTGCCTCTGCCGCTCGAGCTCGGCGATGGTGGCGGCCATGTGCTCCTCGTGCTCCCGCTGCGCCGTGATGTCCATGCCGATGGCGAGGATGTGCGCCGTGCCGTCCTGCTCGACCAGGGGCACCTTGACGATGGACATCCACCGCACCTGGCCGTTCGGGCGCGCGATGGGTTGAACCCTCGAGACCGGCTGCATGCGCGTGAGCACCTCCCGGTCCATCTCGCCGATGGTGGAGAGCTCGGCGTGGGAGGACGGCAGATCGCCGACGGTCTTGCCCACCGCCGCCTCCGGCGTGGTGTCGTAGAGCGCGGCGTAGCTCTTGCTGACGAGCTTCATCTTGCCGTCCCGGTCCTTGACCGTGACGACGATCGGGATGGTGTCGAGCACGAGGCGGATGAACTGCCGCTCGCGCTCGAGGGCGAGCTCTGTCTGCTTGATCTCGGTGGTGTCGATCCGCAGGCCGACGATGCCGCCGTCGGCGAGGCGGGTGCTCTTGAGGGTGAGCCAGCGGTCCCCGAACCGCCGCATGTAGACGTCCCCGGAGCGGCGATGGTCCGCGAGGCGACCGGCGACCCACTCCTCTTCGCTGAGGCCGCTGTGGAGGTGAATCCCGTTCCGGCAGCCCTCGCGGACGACGTCTTCGAACGTATTGCCTACCTGGATGGCGGCGGCGCACTCGGGGTAGTGCGATTTGTACGCCGTGTTGAAGAAGCAGAGCCGCTCCTCGGCGTCGTAGATGACCAAGCCCACGTCGAGCGCCTCGACGGCCGCGTGCAGGCGCGCTGCTTGATCGCGCGCCGCCTGCTCGGCCCGGCGTCGCTCGGTCACGTCGCGCAGCGCGAGGAGCACGCCGGCGCACGCGCCCGCGGGGTCGACGAGCGGGCTGAGGCTCCCCTCGGCGAGGACGGCGCGCTCGCTCGCGAGGTGAAGGGTGAAGTCGGGCGGCAGGGCGCGCGGCGCGCGATCGCGGATCACCTGATCGAGCAGCGCGCCGAGGGGCGGATGGGGCCGCAGGGCCTCATCGACGGGCCCTCCGCGCGCCGTCGCCCCGGGCGTGGAGAAGAGGCGCTCGGCGGCGGGGTTCAGCGCCAGGATCCGACCGGTTTCGTCGAGCAAGAGCAGCGGGTCGACGCTGCAGGTGAAGGCGAGCGAGTAGAGATCGACAGGAGCGTCGCTAGGCATCGGGAGGAGCTAGCGTAGAGCAAGATCTCCTCAGGGTGTCGGCCTCGGTGACCACACGGCACCTCCACAGGCCGCCAAGCTGCTGGCCGAGCTCTGCTTGGGCTCGAGCCCTTGGAACGCCGGACGATCGAGGCCGCCGACGCCGCGTCACCTGGACCAGATGCGCTGTGGCACACCTGCAGGCCGTCGTGGCTTTGCCCGCCCATGCACCCACACGCGGTGAGATCGAGCGCTGGGTCCCCCACCCTCGCCCCCACCGCGGTCGTAGCCGGGGTCGCCGCGCCGTGCACGCGCCCGCCCCCGGCGCCCACCGACGGCAGCCCGTCACTCCTCGAGGAGCGCGAGCGTCCGCGGATCCAGCTCGCCACCACAGTACTTCTCGAGCGCCGCGAGGAACGTCTCGTTGTCGGGGGCCGCGCGGGCGAACAGGGTCATCGACGAGCAGAACTTCATGTCATCGGGGCTGTCGAAGATGTCATAAAGCGAACACCCCTCGATCTGGTTGACGAGGCGAGTGCACTCGATCAACCTCGGGCCGAGCGTCGGGTGCTGTAGATAGGCCTCTGCTTCGGCCTTCGAAGCGATGCCATACCTGTGAGCCATGGCGCTGTGGCCCAGGCCCCGCACCTGCGGAAAAATGAACCACATCCAGTGGCTGGTCTTCTGTCCTCGGCGCAGCTCGGCCAGGACGCGGTCATAGACCGGAGCCTGCGCGTCCACGAATCGTTGCAAATCGTACGGATCCGGCATGAGCGCTCCTCCGCTGCCAGCTTAGCACCTCATCGTCGGATCGCAGCGCAAGGTCGTGCTCACCGGATGGATCCTCATGAGAAAAGAACCACAGAGGCACAGAGGAGAGAGAGAGAAAAAAAGATAGGTAGCTTCTTCTCTCGCCTCTGTGCCCTCTTTGCCTCTGTGGTTCAAATGCTCCCCATCACCGCGCCAGCAACGCGCTCAGGCGACGCGGCGCGAGGTCGCGTCAGAAGCCGAGCGACCGGATCGCCTTGCGGATCGTGTCCGCGCTGGCGCGGACGCCGGCCTCCTCCTCGGGGCTCATCGGGATGGGCAGCTGCGACTCGATGCCGGAGCGGTTCACGACGCAGGGCACGCTCAGGCACACATCGTCGATCCCGCGGTAGCCGCTGAGCAGGCTGCTGACGGGCAGCACGCGGTTCTCGTCGCGGAGCAGGGCTTCCAGGATCTTGGCGGTCGCCAGGCCGATCGCGTAGTTGGTCGCGCCCTTGCCGGAGATGACCTGGGCGGCGGCGTTCTTCACGTTCGAGAAGATCTCCGCGCGGTCGCCCGCGGCGAGCTTGCCGTGGCCGGGCACGGACCACGCGTCGAGCGGGATGTTCGCGACGCTCGCGCTGCTCCACAGGGGCACCTCGCTGTCGCCGTGCTCGCCGGCGATGTACGCGTGGACGTTCTGCACGGCCACGTTCAGCCGCCGGGCGATCAGGAAGCGAAAGCGGCTGCTGTCGAGCACCGTGCCGCTGCCGAGGACGCGGGCGGGCGGCAGGCCGGTCAGCTTGAGCGTGACATAGGTGATCACGTCGACCGGGTTGGTGACGAGCAGGTAGAGCGCGTCGGGCGCGACGGCCTGGAGCCGCGGCAGGAGCTCGCGGCAGATAGCGACGTTCGCGGTGGCGAGGTCCATCCGGCTCTGCCCGGGCTTCTGCTTCGCGCCGGCGGTGATGACGACCACGTGCGCCCCGCGGCAGACCTCGACGTCATCGCTGCCCTCGAGCGTCGCCGCCGGGACGAACTGGAGGCCGTGGTTCAGGTCGAGCACCTCGGCGTCGACCTTGGTCCGGTTCACGTCGAACAGGGCGACCTCCTTCGCCACGCCGCGGAGCAAGCACGCGTAAGCGATCGTCGCGCCGACGCTGCCAGCGCCCACGACCGCGACCTTGTTGGGGGAGACGGGCTGGTTGTCAGGCATACCGCTCGGCTACCGCAGCGGCGCGACCGGACCAAGCCAAATCAGGGTGACGGCAGGCGGCGGACGGCCGCGGAGCCGGTCGCGACGGGCCGCGGGCCAAAGCGGTGCCGGGGCGCTGGCTGGCGCCGATCGCGCGCTCAGCGCTCCGGGAGCGGCTCGGCGGAGCGCCCCTGCTGGCGCGGCGGTCCCGCGTCGAGCTTGCCGCTCACGGCGGCGGGCGCCGGGGCGGCCGGGACCGCGACGATCGCCGGCAGGACCACCGGAGCTGCGGTCGGATCGACGGCCGCGCGCGGGTCGAGGATGCGCGGATCGACGGCGAGGCCCGGCTGCGCTGCGGCGGGGCTGAGGGCGACGCCTTCGTCGCGGCAGGCGCGGAAGAACGCCCTCATCAGCTCGGACTCCAGGAGATCGTGGCGCTCGAAGTCGGCGATCCAGAACTTGATGACATAGCGCTGGAAGAGGGGAGTGACGGCCGCGAGCCAGAGCCTGGGCGGCGGCTCGCGGAGGATGTCCGGCACCTGCGCATAGGCGCGCTGCGCCGCGCGCTCCACGGCCTCGGGGGCGGCGTCGAGGGCGACGAGCATCTCGATGTTGCGCGCGCACGTCCGGTCCGGCGCGCAGAAGTTCTGTACGCGCGCCTTGGCGATGATCGAGTTCGGCAGGATCACGATGTCTCCGGAGAACGTCCGGAGGCGGGTCGAGCGCCATCCCACGTAGACGACCTGCCCCTCGATCCCGTCGACGAGGATCCAGTCGCCGACGCCGAACGAGCGCTCGGAGTGCAGGGCGAGCCCGGCGAAGAGGTTGCCGAGGGTGTCCTGGAGCGCGAGGCCGAGGACGACCGTGATGACGGTCGAGGTCGCGAGCAGCGGCACGAGGTCGACGCCGGTGACCGCGCCGACGATCGAGAGGCCGGCGACGAGGTAGAGGATCGTGAGCAGGAGGTGCCGTACGAGGGCCGGGAGCTGCACCTTCCGGCGCTCGGCGAGCCAGTAGTCGATGACCATGGTCTCGGCGATCTCGATGGCCAGGTACGACGCGAGCGCGAGCTCCAGGAGGAGCACGCCTTTGTGGAGCGTGGGCAGCTCGGCGCCGCGCAGGGCGATGAACGTGTGCAGCGCGAGCAGCGCGACGAGCAGGCGCGCCGGCAGCCGCATGCGCCGGATGAGGAGGTCGTCGAGCGACGTCCGGGTCGCGCGGGCGGCGCGCGAGAGCAGGGCGAAGAGCAGGCGGTAGGCGAAGAACCCGAGCCCGAGGACGGCGATGGCCGCGCCGAGCGCGACGAGCAGCGAGGTGGGGTGGCGGGAGAGGTCGGCCCAGAGCGCGGGGAGCCGGTCGAGGTTCACGC
The DNA here is from genome assembly GCF_051526825.1 of Sorangium sp. So ce185. Taxonomy (NCBI): domain Bacteria; kingdom Pseudomonadati; phylum Myxococcota; order Polyangiales; family Polyangiaceae; genus Sorangium; species Sorangium sp. So ce185. The sequence continues at coordinate 8,823,091 of NZ_CP150316.1, forward strand.
GGGGGAGTCTGCCACAGGAGGGCCGCCGCCACGCCGGCGACCGCGGCTAGCCGGCGCTGCCCGCGTGGCTCATCCACGAGATCAGCGCGAACAGCGCGAGCGCGACGAGGAAAAAGCCGTAGGTGGCGGCGTTCGCCCTCTTCGCCCAGCGGAGCGCGTCGGCCGCCGGCACGCGGCGCCGAGCGCTCCGCGCCTCGATCCACACCGAGGCGAAGAAGAAGGGCACACAGAGGAAGGCGCCGGCGGCGAGCACGCGCCAGCCCTCCTTCACCGGGCCCAGCCAGGGAGCGGAGATCGGCACCATGAGCAGGGTGGCGGCCGTTCCGAGATCATCGCGAGCCATCGCCAGGATGGGCGCTACGGTCATCTCGAGGACGGTCAGGAGAGCCCACGTGATCGGGATCCCCGCGAGCGTGGACCATGCGTTCGCCGCCAGAGAGAGCTTGATCGCCTCTCGCGTCGGCAGGCGCAGGACCCGGCGAGCCACCGCGGCCTCGACGAGCACGACGGGAACGAAGGCTATCCACGATGCGGGCCACGCGAAGACGAGCATCGGGATGCCGACGTTCGCGAGGGCGGCCTTCGGCCAGAGCGAGACCGCGACGCCGGACAGGAGCCCGATGGCTACGGCGAGCCGGCCGGTTGCAGCGTGGGCTCTGAGCATGGGGCGCCCGTGGTTCGTCATGCGCAAAGGATCCGCAGGGAGCCGGTCGAGGTTCACGCGGCGGAGTCTGCCATGAGCGGCGGACGGGGAGCTCGTGCTGAGCTCGATACCGTCGCGCCGCTGCAGGCGCGCGCCGCCCCCCGGCCCGGCGGCTCCGCATCGCGCCGCCCCGGGTGCGGCGCCGGCTCGGCGGACGTACACTCTCCCCATGAACGACATTCGCGACATCAGCGATGACGATGCCCGGGTGGCCGAGCTGGTCCGCGGGGCGCGGCGCGTCGCCGTGCTCGGCATCAAGACCGAGGCGCAGGCGGATCAGCCCGCCTTCTACGTCCCGAGCTACCTCAAGAGCGCAGGCGTGGAGGTGATCCCCGTCCCCGTCTACTACCCCGACGTGAAGACCATCCTCGGCCAGCAGGTTTACCGCCGCGTGGCGGACGTCCCGGGCCCGATCGACATCGTCGACGTCTTCCGGCGCGGCCAGGACGTCGCCGCGCACCTCGACGACCTGCTCGCCGCCCGGCCGCGCGCCGTCTGGCTGCAGAGCGGCATCCGGAACGACCAGGTGGCCGAGCGGCTCGTCGAGGCCGGCATCCTCGTCGTGCAGGACCGCTGCCTCATGGTCGACCACCGCCGCTTCGCCGGGCGAGGCTGAGGCCGGCTCCCCCGGTGGCGCCGATGAGCGCGGCCCGGGTAGAGTTCCGCGCATGCTCCTCAAGAGTCTGCGGCTAGATCGGTTCCTGTCCTTCGGTCCGGGCTCCGATCCGATCGAGCTCAGCAAGCTCAACGTCCTCATCGGACCCAACGGGTCAGGCAAGTCGAACTTCATCGAGGCCATCGGCTTCCTTCGCTCCGCACCCACGGATCTGCTCGCCCCGGTACGACAAGGCGGGGGGGTGAGCGCATGGATCTGGCGAGGCGAGCCGGGCGCGAAGGCCGAGGTGGAGGCCATCCTCGAATACCGGCCGGAATCGAGCTGGAACCTGCGCCACCGGGTCTCCTTCACCGAGCTCGGAGCGCGCCTGGAGATCGTCGATGAGCGCATCGAGGACGAGGAGCCGCCGGCCGAGCCGACCGGCCAGCACGTCTACTTCGGCTACGAGCACGGACGCCCGGTGCTCAACGTGAGAAACGGCAAACGCGAGCTCCGGCGCGAGGACATCGACCCCCAGCAGTCCATCCTCTCCCAGCGCAAGGATCCCGATCACTATCCGGAGCTCTCGTTCGTCGGGGATCGCTACAGCAAAGTCCGGCTTTACCGTGACTGGGGCCTCGGACGCGCCTCGTCCCCACGATACCCGCAGCCGTCCGATCTGCCGACCGACCACTTGCGAGAAGATGCACAGAACCTCGGGCTAATCCTGAACCGGTTCCGCCGGGATATCCCGACGAAGCGGGTGCTGATCGACACCTTGCAGCAGGTCTTCGATGGAGCCGTGGACTTCTCCGTGCAGATCGAGGGAGGAACGGTCCAGATATTCCTCGAGGAAGAGCGCTGGACGCTCCCCGCGACGCGCCTCTCCGACGGCACGATCCGCTGGCTTGCGCTGCTCGCCATCCTGCTCGATCCAGCGCCGCCGCCGCTCGTGTGCATCGAGGAGCCGGAGCTCGGCCTCCATCCGGATCTGATGCCCACGCTCGCGCGCCTCCTGCGCGACGCATCAGAGCGCACACAGGTCATCGTGACGACGCACTCGGATGTCCTCGTCGATGCGCTCTCCGACACGCCGGAAGCGGTGCTCGTCTGCGAGCGCCACGAAGGGCGGACGACCATGCAGCGCCTCAGCCGTGACTCCCTCTCGACGTGGCTCGAGGCGTAGCATCCGGCCGGCATCAACCCACCTGCCTCATTTCGCGGCAGCCGGCGACGCTCGGCCCCGGAATGTCGGACGGCATGCTCGCCGCCACGCGACTACAGCGGCCGGTGCTGCGTCCCCTTGCCGTAGGTGATCGACAGGAGGTCCCCCGGCTCGCGGACGATGATCCGGTGCCACGCGCCTTGCGGGACCTTGCACGCCGCCCCCGCGAGCAGGGCGACGACCCGCTCGCCGCCCTGCTCCTCCAGCACGACGTCGCTCGCGCCGGACAGGAGGACCAGGATCTCGTCCCCCGCCGGGTGCATCTCCCACTGCGGCGTGTCCTCGGTCAGCGGATACCGTATCACCAGCCACCCCCCCTCGTCCGTGATCCGCCGGATGTCCGCGGCCTTCGAGTCGCCGGACATCAGCTCTTGCCAGAACGTCGGCCTCACCTCGATCTGCAGCGCATCGCCCCCGTCCGCGAGGTGCAGGTACGTGCTGCGGAGATCGAACCCTGGCTGTGTCGGATTGGCCATCTTGTCCCTCACCTCGCTCCTGAGCGCCCGCATGCCAGCAGGCGCCCCCTCGGCTGTCAATCCGCTCTCCCCGCCCCCCGCCACGGCCGCACCCCCCAGGCCGCACCCGCCGCCGGCAGCGCCGCCCAGGCCGCGCCCGCCGCCCAGCCCGCAACGACGGCGCCCACGCCCACCGGGCTCTACTGAACAAACGCTCCCACCCCGGCGAGGACGCGCTACACTGCGCGCGCAGCGCCCCCTCCCCTCGCCCGGCGCTGACCCGCACCATGCCGCGCCCCGTGAACAACCCTCCGAACCCGTGGTCGTCGACGCAGGTCGAGTACCTCGAAGAGGCGCCCCCGGCGACGCTGCAGGTCTTCGAGGAGCAGGCCCGCTCCATCATCACCGCGAACGACAGCCCCGATCTGCCGTTCCAGTACAGCGTCAACCCGTACCGGGGCTGCATCCACGCCTGCGCCTACTGCTACGCCCGGCCCTCGCACCAGTACCTCGGGTGGGGCGCCGGCACCGACTTCGACCGCAAGATCGTGGTCAAGGCGAACGCGCCCGAGCTGCTCGAGAAGGAGCTCAACAAGCCGGGCTGGCAAGGCGACACGATCGTGTTCTCCGGCAACGTCGATTGCTACCAGCCGCTCGAGGCGAGCTACGAGCTCACCCGCCGCTGCCTCGAGATCTGCCTCGCGTTCCGGAACCCCGTCGGGCTCATCACCAAGGGCGCGCTCGTGCGGCGCGACGCCGCCCTGCTCGGCGAGCTCGCGCGGCGCGCCCGCGCCCGCGTCCACCTCAGCATACCCTTCGCCGACGACGCCGTGGCCCGCAAGATGGAGCCGTACGCGAGCCGCTCGTCGCTGCGCTTCGAGGCCATGCGCGCGCTCTCGGACGCGGGCGTGCCGACCGGGATCTCCCTGTCGCCCCTGATCCCCGGGCTGAACGACAGCGACGTCCCCGAGCTCCTCGAGCGCGCCCGCGACGCCGGGGCGCAGAGCGCCTTCATGATGCCGCTGCGCCTGCCGCGCGAGGTGCTGCCGGTCTTCGACGAGCGCCTCGAGGAGGCCTTCCCGGACCGCGCCGGCAAGGTGCGCCGCGGCATCCAGGAGATGCGCGGCGGCAAGATGAACGAGGCCGCCTTCGGGGCGCGCTTCCAGGGCGCAGGCGCGCGCTGGGCGGCGATCCAGCGGCTGTTCGAGGTGCACTGCCAGCGCCTCGGGCTGAACGCCGCGCGCGAGCGCGAAGCGGCAGACGAGCGCTCGACCTTCCGGCGGCCGAGCCGGCAGGGGACGCTGTTCGACCTCTGAATGACCCTTGCGACCGGCGCCGGGAATGGGGTACCAGTGAGACCGCAGTGCGTTTTCCGGGGGGGTCGCACCGCGGCGGCCCCGCTCATGCCATGTCCTGTGCTGGCGGTCATGCCGTCCGCCCGCTGACGAGACCTCATGACCTCTCCCGCCCAGGATCGCGCCACAGCCCGCCCGGCCCCCCGCCGCAAGCTGCTCCTCAACCCGCGATTCCAGCTCAAGTACACGGGGCTCCTGGTGTCGGTGGTGCTCGCCGTCATGGCGGTGCTCGGACTCGTCATCTGGCAGACCGCGAGCGTCGCCAACGAGCAGGCGCAGTACGCGGCGTCCCAGGCCGAGCTCGCGCTCAAAGAGGCCGCCAACAGCGCGAAGATCCTGAGGATGAGCACCGCCGCCCTGGGCGGCGACGGCGCCGAGCTCGGCAATACCCTCGACGAGGAGCTCGAGAAGACGAACCGCGAGTACGAGCGCAACCTGGCGGAGGTCGGCAGGCGGCGCTCCGAGGTCGAGGCGCTGCGTCAGCGCCTCCTCAACATCCTCGTCGGCGGGGGCGCGTTCCTGCTCGTCGTCCTCGGGGTGCTCGGGATCTTCATCACCCAGCGCATCGTGGGGCCGGTCCACCAGATGAAGCGCCTGTGCCGCCAGGTCGGCACGACGCGGCTCACCATCGGAGAGGGGCTGCGCAAGGGCGATGAGCTCGGAGACCTGTTCGACACGTTCGTGCAGATGACCTACTCGCTCAAGGCGCTCCAGACAGGGCGGCTCGCGACGCTCGACGCGGCCATCGAGCGGGCCGAGGCCGAGAAGGCGTCGGCCGAGGTGCTCGCGGGGCTGCGCGCGCTCCGGGCGCAGCTCTGCCTCGGGCTCAGCGAGTCCGAGACCGTGCGGCGCCGCGCGCCGAAAGGTGGTGAGTCATGAGGCGAATCGCCGGAGCGGAGGCGACATGAAGCCTCCCGCGTTGGTCCACCAGGCGGCCGGCTTGCTCCGCGCCCGCTTCGACCTGAACGAGTACAACCCGACCCCGATCGTCGACCTCGGCGCGCTCGTGGCGAACGCCGACGGCAACGTGGACGCCGAGGAGATCGACGCCCTGCGGCAGCTGATCGAGCCGATGCTCGGCGCCGAGCTGAACGCGGAGCTCGTCCGCTACCTGATCGAGGCGAGCCTGAAGGTGATCGCGGCGGCGGGCGTCGAGCCGCGGGTGCGGCTGCTCGCGGAGATCCTCATGGACTGCGACGCGGTGGAGGAGGGCGTCATCGTCGCGCTGGCGGTGGCCCACGCGAGCGAGGGGATCTCGGACGCGGAGCGCGCGGTGATCGCGTCGCTCGCCCGCGCGGCGGAGCTGCCGGCGCGCCGGCTGGATCAGCTGAACGAGCAGGTCCGGGCGGCGTTCACGGCCTGAGGGCGGCCCGCCCTCAGGCGGAGCGACGGCGTCGCAGCCTGGGCCCGGGGGCGCCGCAGCCCGGCCGCGGGGCGCTTCCCGGCCTGCGCGCGAGGCGCGTCGCCACCGGCGCGAGCGCCCTTCGTCAGCCCTCTTCCTTGGTCGCGAGCAGCCGCGAAAGGCGCGCCCCCTCGATGCGCACGGCGATGACCTTCTCCCGATCGAAGACCACCGCGCCCGGGGCCGCGCCGCGCGGCTTGCGCACGTAGCGGCGCGGGACGTAGCTCACCTCGCAGACCGCCTCGCCGCGCGCGTCGCTGAAGTGCGCCGCCAGGGTCGCGGCGTCCACGAGCACGTCGGCGGGGCAGCTCGCCCCCTTCGGGAGCGGCACGACGACGTGCGAGCCCGCGACGCCCTTCGCGTGGAGCCAGAGGTCGTGCGGCCGCGCATGCTTCGTCGTGAGGGCGTCGTTGTCCTCGGCGCCCCGGCCGACGAGGATCGCCGCGCCGGACGCGCTCCGGTAGGCATGGAACGGCCGGCGCGGGGCGGTCCGTCCGGCCCGCGGGGCGCGCGCTCCTCCGGCCACCCCCGGCTCGCCGGCGACGGCGGCGCCCGCCCCGGCGATCTCGGCGCGCGCCACGCCGAGGGAGCGCGCGCGCTGCGCGAGCGGCTCGAGCGCCTCCGGCCGCGCCTCCGCCGCCGCGACGTCGGCCTCGAGGGCGGCGATCGCCTCGAGGGCGCGCTCGGTCTCGGCGAGGCGCGCGCGCATCACCGCCTCGCCGCGCTGGTAGCGCCGCGCCTTGGCGAAGAACGCCTCGGCCTGCGCCTTCGCGGGGCGCGCCGGGTCGAGCGCGACCTCGAGCTTGCCGCCCGTCTCCCAGTCGTCGAGGAGCGCCTTCGCGGCCCCGCGCGGCACCCGCGCGCCCTGCGCGAGCAGGAGCTGCCCCGTCTTCTGGAGGCGCGCGACGCTCCCCAGCCGCCCGAGATCGCCGCGCACCGCCTCGGCCCTGCGCTCGAGCGCGGCGCGCCGCGCCTTGACGGCGCGCGCGAGGGCCGCCTTCTCCTGGCCGGCGGCAGCGTCGTCGCTCGCCTCGACCAGCGCGGCGCCGGCGGCCAGCGGATCCTCCGGGTAGGCGATCTCGGCCGGCGGGGCGCTCCCCTGAGGCGGCCAGCGGAGGATCAGGTTGCCGGCGCCGTCGAGCAGCCGCACCTCGCCGCGGCGCCCCGGGGCGAGCTCCAGCCGCGCCGCCGCGGCGGGCGCCGGGCCCAACCCGGGTGCGGGCAACCCAGGGCTCAACCCGGGTGCGGGCGACCCCGGGCCCAACCCGGGTGCGGGCGCCGCCAGGCTCAACCCGGGTGCGGGCGCCGGGCCCAACCCGGGTGCGGGCGCCGCCAGGCTCAACCCGGGTGCGGGCGCCGCCGCCACCGACGGCCCCGCCTCACCAGGCAGTTCATCGTCTTGGTCTTCTTCCGCCGTAGACAGATCGCCGGCGATCACGGCGACGCCGTCCCCCCGCACCTCGATCGCCAGCACGCGGCGGCCGACCAGGTGGGCCCGCATGGCGGCCAGGAGCGGATGCGCCCCGCCGGCGCGGAGCCGCGGCAGCCGCGGCAAGATCCCCACCCCCGCGACGCGCGGCCCGATGCCGGCGCCGAGCACGCGCCGCGCTCCGACGTACACGGCCAGCGCGACGAGCCCCGTCGCGGGGTTCGCGTGCGCGGCGTCGATCCGCGCCCCCACCCAGCTCGCCATCTCCTCGGCGAGCGCCCCGCCTCGCGCTGCGCTCCGTCGATCCTCCTCCATGGCGAACGCCGCTCGCTCGTGCCTCTCAGCGGAACGGTTCGAACTTCGGCTCGCAACAGTCGACGGCGAGCGCGCACCCCGAGCCGGCCTGCGTGCAGGTGCCCACCTCCGAGCCGTTGACGAGGCAGGAGCAGGAGATGTCGGAGCGCCCGCTCGGCCTGCACTCGACGGCGAAATCCCAGCCCGGGCACGAGCCCTTGCAGCTGCACGCCCTGTCCCCGCCGCCGAAGCACTCCAGCCCTCCACAGCCGGAGTCGGCGTCGAACGCGCACGTCTCGTACTGAGCCAGCAAAAGCTGGCACCTGGACGGGGTGACGGAGCAATCGAACGCCTCGATCGCGCAATCGAAGAACGGCGCGAGCCGATCGTTGCACGGGGGCGCGGCGGACAGCTGATCGTCACAGACGTCGCCGCAGCTGCCCGGCGCCGCGCCGCACACCGGCAGGAACATCTCGCAGTACGCGAGACACTTCGACCGCACGTCGCCGCCGCCCCCCCCGGTGGAGGTCACCCCCACGTTGCTCGTCCCGCTCGCGCTGCTGCTGGTCACGCCGGCGCCTCCCGACCCTTCGCCGGGCATCCCGTCGACCACGACGTTGCCACCGCAGGCGCTCCCCCAGGCCAGGACCGCGAGCGCGGCGAACCGCATCCTAAGCAGCGTCATTCCCATGGCGCGAGACTAGCCCGGCGCGGGCGCGGGCGCGAGCGCCGCGCGAGGTCCGGTGAGGCGAGCCGCCGCGCGGCCTCTCGTGCGCCGCGCGCGGCTTTGCGATAGAGAGCCGCCGCGTGCTCCTCGACCTCCTGCTCGCCCCGCTGCTCGCCCAGGCCGACGCGCTGCCCCGGCCCGGGGCTCCGGCGTCCTGCCCGCCCGACATGGTGCTCGTGGAGGGCACGCACCACGAGAACGTGCAGCGGATCTGCACGAGCTACCGCGGCGGCCACTGCTTCAGCTTCTTCCCCGGGCTGTTCGCCGCCGAGCCGCGCTTCACGCCGGTGCGCACGTGCATGGATCGCCACGAGTGGCCGAACCGGGCGGGCGCGCTGCCGGTCGTGATGCTCCGCTTCGTCGAGGCCGAGCGGGAGTGCGCCGCCGTCGGCAAGCGCCTCTGCACCGAGTTCGAGTGGGAGCTCGCGTGCGAGGGGCCGTCGGCGCTCCCCTTCCCTTACGGTTACGCGCAGGACCCGGCCGCCTGCAACGTGAGCAAGCCATACCGGGGCATCAGCGAGCGGCGGCTCGCGTCGGACGACCCGGCGGTGCGGGCCGCCGAGACGCAGCGGCTCTGGCAGGGCGAGCCGTCGGGCTCGTATCCGGCGTGCGTGAGCCCGTACGGCGTCGTCGATCTGGTCGGCAACGTGGAAGAGTGGGTATCGACGTCGCGTCCCGAGTGGCCGCACCGCTCGTCGCTGAAGGGCGGCTACTGGTCCAAGCCGTGGGCGGGGTGCCGCGGGACCAACGACTCGCATGGACCGATGTTCCGGTTTTACGAGATCGGGTTTCGTTGCTGCAAGGATCCGGGGGCGGGGACGTAGCGCCGGGGGCGAAAGGGGTTCCCCGAGCGGGGGGCAAGTGCGAAGCTGCTGGAAGGACAGACCTGGTGCGCGCCCTCGTCCCTGAGAGCCGCCCCATCGAGGTCCTCGGCTGGGTCGACAGCCAGGTCACGAACATCGAGCGCCGCCTCGACAAGGCGCTGCGTCTACGGGTCGGCGGCGAGCCGCGGGTGCTCCACGTCGAGTTCTGCTTCTCGCTCCGCGAAGACGTGCCGGATCGCATCTTCGAATACCTCGGCTTCCTCTTCGCCGCGCTCCGCCTCGAATCCTCTGGCGCGCCGGTGCCGCCCATCGAGAGCGTCGCCGTGGTCCTCTCGGGGCGCAGGCGGCGCTTGCCGAAAGCCGGGAAGCGCCGCATCGCCTGGCCCGGGCGGCCGTTCAGCGGCGCGCGCTTCCGTATCGACGCCGTCTACCAGCGCACAGTCTCCGAGCTGCGAGCGCGCGGCAGCGTGCTCTGGCTGGTATTTGCGCCGCTTGCACGTAATGCGACCGCGGCGACGCTGCGGGAGGTGGTCGCGGAGATCCACGCGGGGGCGAAGGGCGCGGAGGAGCGGGCTGAGCTGTACACGGCGCTCCTGGTGATGGCGACCATCGATCCCTGGGGGCATAATCTGCTGAAGGAGCTCATCATCATGGTAGAGGACAAGGAAGAGGGGCTGCTCCGGCGCACGCCGATCATCGGCGAGATGATCATCGAGGCCGAGCAACGGGGAGAGCAGCGGGGAGAGCAACGAGGAGAGGAGCGCGGGCAGAAGGCGATCGCAGAGCTCCTCGGCCGCCTCTTCGCGCGGCGCATCGGGCGACGTCTGACGGCCGAAGAAGAGCGATCGATCGTCGAGCGCGCTCGCGTGAACGGTCCAGACGAGGTCGAAGCCGCCTTGATCGAGCTCGAGGGCGAGGCGCTGGTTCGATGGCTCGCGGAGCCGATGCGCAACGCCTGAGCTCCCGGCGGAGGAGGGAGCGCCCAGCGCGCGACCGCCGCTGTTCGGCAGCGACGCGCGGCCCCCACATCCGGCGCGTCCCGGCCGCCGCGGGACGCCGTACGGCGCCTTCGTGCCCACCGCCGGCGGCGCGATGGCGCGCCCTCCGGTTCGTGGACATGCTGCCGCGATGGAGCCGCCGTCCGATCCCGTGGCCCCGTTTCTCCCCACGGTCGCGCGCGCCCGCACCGAAGGCCTCGCGCTTCCGCCCGGCGCGCCCGCCGAGGAGCGCCGCGTGGCCGCGCTGGTCGTCCTCGCGTCGATCGTGCGCCGCGAGGGCTGGACGGAGGTCGTCGACCTCAGCCCGGCGGCCGCGGCGCAGCTCGAGCCGGGCGACCCGCCCCGTCCGCTGTCCTTCGAGCCGCGCGCCTACCGGCGCCTGGTCGAGGATCTCGGCCTCGCGCCCTGCACCGGGTGCGCCGGCGCCTCGGGGGGCGCGCGCTGCCCCCGCTGCAGCGGCCGGGCCCGGCCGTACGCCTGCTCGTGCCGCGCGGGATACGTCCGCTGCCCGTCCTGCATGGGCGCCGGCCGCGTCCGGCGGGTGCGCATCCGCCATCTGCAGGACCGCCCGCTCGAGATGCGCGAGCTCTACGCGCCGCCCGAGATGACGTTCGTGCCGTCGCTGTTCTCGTTCGAGGGCGCCCTGGAGCGCCGTCTGGGCGCCGACACCCCTCCCGAGCCCCTGCGCTGCCACGACCTCCGCCCCCGCGCGAGGAGCAGCGCTTACCGCGGCGGCAGCGATCGGACGGTCGAGCCGGATTTCCACGGCCACCGCTTCGCCGGCACGATCGAGCGCGCCGTGTCCGGCCTCACCGCGCTCGCCGCCGGGGGCCGCCTCGTGGCCCAGGCGGTGCGCGCTTATGCATGGCCGCTGCTGTGGTTGCGTTATGGTCCGGACGAGCCCGCGCGCGACGTGGTCGTCTATCCCGATCTCACCGGCGCGCTCCGGATCTTCGCCGGCGTCGCGGGCGCGGCGACCGCAACCCACGTGCAGGAGAGGACACGAGGCGCTCGCGTCCCGGGGGTGACGCGATAGCTCGCTCGTGCATCGATCGAGCGCCCCGCCGCCGGCGCACCGAGCCGGCCCTCGCGGGGCGCGCGGTCGTCAACGCGGCGTCTGCTTGCCCGTAGCCTGCGCGAGCTCGGCCCGCAGCGCGTCCAGCTCGGCCTGGAGCTTCCTGTTCGCCTCCCGCGCCTCGGCTTCGGCCTCCCTCGCCTTCGTCGCGGCCTCACGCTCCTTCGCCGCGGCCTCCCTCGCCTTGGCCGCGGCCTCACGCTCCTTCGCCGCGGCCTCGTCCGGCGTCGGCAGCAGCTCACGGCCCTCCCTGTCGCGCGCCAGCCGGAGCATCGGGCCGACCGACGGGTCCTCCACCACGGTCCACCAGAGGCCCAGCGTCTCGCACGCGCAGAGATCCGGGTCGTCCGGCGACCGCTCCACGAGATCGCCGTCGAGCGCATCCCAGACGCGGATCGGCCGCGCGCCGTCGTCGGGATCGAAGCGCACGACCTCGCGGATGCCCGCGGCGCGGTAGCGCTCGAGCTTCTCCTCCCACGCGGGCTCGCCCTCGTCCGAATCGCTCACGATCTCGACGCCGAGGTCGGGGGCCCCATGCAGCCACGTCTTCCAGGTGCGGAAGGTCCGATGAGGCGCGCCCAGACGCACGAAGGCGTCGGGGGCGAGGCGCTTCCTCGGCGTCGTCGGGTCCCAGTAAACGAACTGGTCGGAGCCGAGCGTCGCTGCGTGCGCGAGCTCGCGCTTGAGGATCAGGTACAGCGCGGTGCGGAGCTCCAGGTGGCGGTTCGTTTCGGGCACCTCTTCGGCCTCCGGGAAGACCACCGGCTCGGGCGGGCGGCGATAGACGTGGGCTCCCAGCCGCCGGTGAGGCGCAGCGGGCGGACGGGCGGTCATCTCGGGCTCGACAGCGGACATGGCCTTTCGCCGAGCGTAGCACGACCGCCGCCGTGCTGAGGCGGTCGCCCCCTCTCCCAGCCCGGCCCAGCCCACCCGCCGCGCCGAAACCAGAGCCGCTTACGTCTCGCGCAGGCGCCTCATTTCGCGCAGTCGCCTGAGCCGCACGCCGAGCAGCGTCGTCCATCGCGCCCGCCGGGACGCTGGGCTCGCCACGGCCGGCGAGGGCGCGGGAGGACCCACGAGGCAGCGAGCAACACCTGGTCAGCTCCGACCGAGCTCAGCTATGTTGGAGACGGATCGCTCGCCGGCCGCGCCGGCATCCCCCTTCTTGAGCAGAGCGGAGGAATGCATTGACGTCCATGAATCTCGAAAAACCTACCTGTGACGACTCCTTGATGCGGCAGCTCGGGTGTTCGGTCTACCAGCTGCCCATCATCAGCGTCGCCGACGAACTCGGGGTGTTCTCGCTCCTCGAGCAGGAGCCCGCGGGCATCGCGGAGATGGCCGGGAAGCTTCACCTCAGCGTCCGCGCGACCGAGGCCCTCCTGGCCTCCCTGGCGGGCATGGGGCTCCTGGTGCGGTCTCATGGCAAGTTCCATCTCACCGAGACGTCTCGCAACTTCTTGATCCCGACCAAGCCGTTCTACTGGGGCCACTATGTGCGGCTCATCTGCCAGGTTCCCATCACGCACGGCACCTTGCTGGAGACGCTGCGGCGGGACGGGGCCGTCGCGTGGGGCGAGGGCCAGGGCAAGGTCATCTCGGAGGAGTGGGCAGAGGCGGACCTGTCGGACGAGCGGGCATTCGTCTTCACCCAGGCGATGCACAGCCACTCGTTCGCGACCGCGGTCGGGCTCGCGCAGCGGGCCGAGCTCTCGGGCGTGGGGCGCCTCCTCGACGTCGCCGGCGGCTCCGGCTGCTTCAGCATCGCCCTGGCGCAGCAGAACCCCGGGGTGCGTTTCACCGTCGCCGAGCTGCCGCCCGTGTGCAAGGCGACGCGGAGGTACGTCGCGGAGCACGGCCTCGAGCATCGCATCGACGTGCTGGAGCTCGACATGTTCCGCGACGCGTGGCCTTCGGGTCACGACGCGATCTTCTTCGCCAACATCCTCCATGACTGGGACAGCGCGCGCCAGCGGCGCCTGGTCCAGCGCAGCTTCGATGCGTTGCCGCCGGGCGGCCGCGTCCTCATCTACGAGCTCCTGCTCTCGGACGGGCAGGACGGCCCGCTCACGGCGGCGCTGTTCTCCATGAACATGGTGTACATGACCCCCGGCAAGCAGCTCACGGCCGGCGAGCTCGACGAGCTCGTCCGCGGGTGCGGGTTCACCGACGTGTCCGTCATCCCGGTCTACGCGGGATACTCGCTCATCAGCGCCAGGAAGCCGCTCGCGCGGTGACCTCCTCCACCGCGGGCGCCCAGCGCCGCGGCGCCCCGAGCGAGCGGCACGGCCGGCGCACCCGCGCCCTCTTCACGGCGCGCAGCGCGTGATCGTCACCTCGCGCAGGCGCAGCTCCACGAGCGGTTTGTCGTCCTCGTCGGTCTCCACGTGCGTCATCGCGGTGACCACCTCGACCGGCGCGCACTGGCCGAAGATCGTGTAGTCGCCGTCGAGCCAGTCCGTCGCCACCTCCGTGATGTAGAACTGGCTTCCGTTGGTGTCGGCCCCGGCGTTGGCGTAAGCGAGCGTCCCCGCTCGATGCTTCAGCGCGGAGATCTCGTCGTCGAACTCGTACCCTGGCCAGCCCTCGCCGGTGCCGAGCGGGTCGCCGCCTTGCGCCATGAACTCCGGAATCACCCGGTGGAAGGTCAGCCCATCGTAGAACCGCCGCTTCACCCAGCTGCCGGTCGCCGAGTCCCGAAAGGGCCGGCGCCCGCGGGCGAGGCCGACGAAATTGGCGACCGCGTTCGGGGCCTGCTCCGGGAAGAGCTCGCACGTGATCTCGCCCTTGTCGGTGTCGAGGATCGCGCGCAGCGGCCCAGGCCCCTCCGGGAGCTCGGCGAGCGCCTCGGCCAGGGTGAACACCCCCGCCTCGGGATCGGCGGCGCCGGGGAGCACCTCCTCGGGCGCGTCGACGTCGGGGCCGCACGCGGCGGCGCCACCGCCCCCGGCGCTCGCGCTGCTGCTCGAGGCGGTCGAGCCCGCGGCGCCTCCCCCGTCGCCCGCGCTCGCGCTGCTGGTCGAGGCGCTCGAGCCCCCGTCGCCGCCGCCATCGCCATCGTCACAGCCGGCGGCGAACGGGAAGGCCAGGAGCATCGCGGCGCAAAGGACGCTCGCATACCCACCAGGAGAAGAAGCGGTTCGGATCTGCATCCGATCGACGCTCGCACGAGCCGCGCGAAAAAGCACGCCCGACTCGCCCGGGGATCTCGCGCGCCGCGAGGCGAGACAACGCTCCTCGCCGGCGGACCCGGGGCGCGGAGGCTCCACCGGGCCCGCCCCGTCATCACAGCGCCACCACGCCGAGCTGCTGAAACAGCGTCAGGTTGTCCTCGATATGCCAGTTGTCAGTGATACGTCCGTTCTGCACGCGCAGGATGTCGGTGGCGATGAAGTCCACGGCCTGCCCGGCGCCCTTCGTGTCGCCGAACGTGCCGGTGAAGTGGCCTCGGAAGCGCAGGTGCGCCACCACGTGATCGCCGACGACGATCAGCTGCTCCACCTCGCAGCTCAGGTCCGGGACGGCGGCGCGGAAGCTCTTCGACGCGAACGCCGGGCCCGCCGGGCCCTGCGGGCGCCCCTTGGGCAAGGTGCGGTCCGTGAAGGTCGGCGCGATCGCCGCGTCGAGATGGCGCTCATCGCCGGTGTTCCAGAACGCGTAGAACCGGCGTGCCGCGAGCATCTCCGCGTCGACCTGCTCCCTCGGCAGGCTCCCGTCGACGACGGTCGACCGCGGCGATGGCAGGTCCTCCGCGCCGGCGCCCTGCACGTAGCAGGCGCTCGCGGCGGCGAAGAGCGAGAGGGAGAGGGCGCTGATCAACAGGGTCTTTTTCATGGGGCGTGTCTCCTCGGAACAAGCGATCTCGGACAGCCGATCGGGTCGATCGGCGACACGAGCCACCTTGATCCTTTCCGGCGCGTAGGAAAACGGCCGCGATCGCCGAACCATCTTTTCGGAAATGTTGAAGATCGCCCCCGGCGCGGCTACCCTGCCCCCGCTTCGCTGCCCGTGACTCGCCGGGGGTGCGCATGGTCGAGCTGGAGGACATGCAGCTGTTCGTGTGCGCCGTCGCGCGGGGCAGCCTCTCGGCGGCGGGGCGCGAGCTCGGGTTCTCGCCGGCGGTGGCCAGCAAGCGCATGACGCGGCTGGAGGCGGCGCTCGGCGTGCGCCTCCTCCAGCGCAGCTCGCGGCGCCTCACGTTCACCGCCGAGGGCGCGACCTACCACGAGCGCTGCGTCGCCATCCTCGCCGACGTGCGCGAGGCCGAGCTCGCGGTGACCGCCGGCCAGGCCGAGGCGCGCGGCCTCCTGCACGTGTCGGCGCCGGTGGATCTCGGCCGCCAGTGGGTCGGGCCCGCCGCGGCCGACTTCGCGGCGGCGCACCCGGGGCTCCGTGTGCGCGTCAGCCTGTCGGACCGCGTGGTGGACCTGCTCGACGCCGGCGTGGACGTGGCCGTGCGCCTCGGCGCGCTCGGCGACTCGCGCCTCGTCTCGCGCCGGCTGGCCCGGAGCCGCCGCGTGGTCTGCGGCGCGCCGGCTTACCTCGCGCGACGCGGGTGGCCACGCACGCTGGCGGACCTCGACGCCCACGCGTGCATCGTGCTGCAGCGCCCCGGCATGCGCGCGCTCTCGTGGACCTTCCGCACCGGAGAGGGGCTCCACGCCGTCCGCCCCGCCGGCCGCCTCGTGGCCGACAGCGGCGATCTGGTGCGCGACTGGGCCGTCGCCGGCCACGGCCTCGCCTTCAAGTCGATCTGGGACGTCGCCGCGGACATCGACGCCGGGCGCCTCGTCCCGCTGCTCACCGACCTGCCCTCGCCGGGCTCCGCCGTGCACGTGCTCTATCCGAGCCGCCGCTTCCAGCCCGCCAGGGCGCGGCTGTTCGTCGACTTCCTGGCGGAGCGCTTCGCCGCCCACGAGGCCGCGGTGCTGGCCGCGGCGACGCCGCGCGCCGCGCCGCCGGCCGCCCCTCGCCGCGCGCGCCCGCGCTCCGCCTGAGGAGCGCCGCCGCGAAGGCGGCGAGAGGACACGCCCGCCTCAGGCGCCGCCCTGCCCGCCCGCGCCGAGCGCCGCCAGGAAATGCTCCCGCTCCGCGGCCGTCGGTCGCCGGCCCGAGAGATAGCGCCGCTGGTGCGCGCGGGCCGCGCCGATCGCCGCCTGATTCAGGATCTTG
This sequence comes from Sorangium sp. So ce185, assembly GCF_051526825.1. Classification (NCBI taxonomy): domain Bacteria; kingdom Pseudomonadati; phylum Myxococcota; order Polyangiales; family Polyangiaceae; genus Sorangium; species Sorangium sp. So ce185. The sequence continues at coordinate 8,839,345 of NZ_CP150316.1, forward strand.
ATCGGCACCCTGGGCGCGTACAGGCTCGTCACCTCGAGCAGCGTCGTCGCGCCGGAGCCCGGCGAGAAGCGGTGAATCGCGAGCCCCCGTTTCCACAGCATGTTCTCGTCGATCGTATCGACGCGGATGGCGAACGACTCCGGCGCGACGCGCTGGGCCGAATACCGCGACGTCTGCGTGAACGGCCCGATCCCCGGGAGGCTCAGGCTCGTCCGGAGCACGAAGCTCGGCTCGCGGTACGATCCCGACTGCATCGCGCACTCCGTACCAGGGAAGAGCTCCCGCGCCTGGCCGTGCTGATCCCAGAAGACGGCGGCGGCGTCGAACGGGTCGATGTGCCCGAGCTCGATGGTGAACCGGACGCCAGAGAGCCCCTGCGCCTCGTCGCGGACGTCCTCTGCGTGCTCGAGCTCCGTGTCCTCCTGCTGCCACATGATCGTCTCCTCGCCCGACGAAACGAGCCTATGGGAAGCACGGCAGCGCATCAAGGAAGCGGCGGGCCAGCTCACGGACGCGCGACTCCGGCGAAGCCCTACGGCGCGTTCAGCGTGCCGGCATGGACCGCGCGCGGGGCGCGTTGCTACCCTCCCGGCACCATGAACCACCGCAATCTCGGACGCACCGGCCTGAAGGTCAGCCCTCTCTGCCTCGGCACGATGAACTTCGGCCCGGAGACCAGCGAGCCCGACAGCTTCGCCATCATGGACCGGGCCCTTCAGCACGGGATCAACTTCTTCGACACGGCCAACGTGTACGGCCGGAAGCGCGGAGAGGGGATCACCGAGCAGATCGTCGGGCGCTGGCTCGCGCAGGGCGGCGGGCGGCGGGACCGCATCGTCCTCGCCACGAAGGTCTACGGCCCCATGGGCGAAGGGCCGAACGACAGGAGGCTCTCGGCCTATCACATCCGCCGCGCCTGCGAGGAGAGCCTGCGCCGTCTGCAGACGGACCATATCGACCTCTACCAGATGCACCACATCGACCGCGAGACGCCCTGGGACGAGATCTGGCAGGCGATGGAGCAGCTCGTCCGCGAGGGCAAGGTCCTCTACGTCGGCAGCAGCAACTTCGCCGGCTGGCACATCGCGCAGGCCAACGGGCTCGCCGCGCAGCGGCACTTCCTCGGCCTCGTCTCGGAGCAATGCGTGTACAACCTGAACGCGCGCACGGTCGAGCTGGAGGTCCTGCCCGCGTGCCGCGCGTTCGGCCTCGGCGTCCTGCCCTGGAGCCCGCTCGCCGGCGGGCTGCTCGGCGGCGCCCTCCAGAAGGCGCGCGAGGGCCGGCGCGCGTCGGCCGACGCGCAGGCGCGCATCGAGAAGAACCGCCCCAAGCTGGAGGCCTACGAGGCGCTCTGCGCGGAGCTCGGCGAGAAGCCCGCCGACGTGGCGCTGGCCTGGCTGCTCAAGAACCCGGTCGTGACCTCGCCCATCATCGGCCCGCGGACCGCCGAGCAGCTCGACGGCAGCCTGCGCGCCCTCGAGCTCCAGCTGTCCCCGGAGCACCTGAAGCGCCTCGACGAGGTGTTCCCCGGCCCCGGCGGCGAGGCGCCCGAGGCCTTCGCCTGGTAGCGCGGCGCCGGGCGGCGCTCGCCGGCGCCGCCCGGCCCACTCGGCTCCACCTCCGCGCCGGCGCCGTGCGCAGGAGTCGCGCCGCGGGCCGGGTCGATTTCGATTCCCTGGCGTCGAGCGGGTGGCCTACGCTCCTGAGCCCGGAGGCGCGTCCAGCGGCGCGCGCGGCAGGGGGTGGACATGGGCCGATCGCGGTATGAGCAAGGGTTGCAGGAGGTCGGCGATGGCTGCTTTGCGTATCTCCAGCCGGCCGGCACCTGGGGGCTCAGCAACGCGGGGCTCGTCACCTCGGACGGCGAGGCGCTGCTCGTCGACACGCTCTTCGACCTGAAGCGCACGCGCGCGATGCTCGACGCCATGCGCGCGGCCACCCCGGCGGCGGCGCGGATCGGCACGGTCGTGAACACCCACGCGAACGGCGACCATTGCTACGGCAACGCGCTGGTCGAGGGCGCGACGATCATCGCCACGCGCGCCAGCGCCGCCGAGATGGATGAGGTCCCCGCGCCGATGCTGGCCATGCTGATGCGGCAGGCGCGCAGCGGCGCCGCCGGCGCGCTGGGCGATTACCTCGTCCATTGCTTCGGCGCCTTCGACTTCGACGGGATCGCGCCCACGGCGCCGACCCGGGTCTTCGAGGGGGAGCTGACCATCGCGGTCGGGGCGAAGGAGGTCCGCCTCCTCGAGGTGGGCCCCTCGCACACGAAGGGCGATCTGCTCGTGTACGTGCCCGCGGACCGCGCGATCTACACGGGAGATATCCTCTTCATCGACGTGACGCCGATCATGTGGGCGGGGCCCGTCGGCAACTGGATCAAGGCGTGCGACACCATCCTCGCGCTGGACGCCGACGTCATCGTGCCGGGGCACGGCCCGATCACGGATCGCGCCGGCGTGCGCGCGGTGCGCGATTACCTCGTGTACATCCGCGACGAGGCGCGGCGCCGCTACGACGCCGGCATGCCGCCGGCCGACGCCGCCCGCGACATCGCGCTCGCCGATTACGCGAGCTGGAGCGACGCGGAGCGCATCGCGGTGAACGTGCACACGCTCTACCGGGAGTTCAGCGGAGGGAAGCTCAATCCGCCAGGCGTGGTCGAGCTCTTCGGGCTCATGGCCGAGCTGGCGCGGAGGGCGCGCTGAGGTCTGCACACCACGACGGGCTCCGCCGACACGACAGGACGCCGGATCCCGCTCATGAGATCCAAGCAAAGATAAGCCAAGCGCACACCAGCCGTCATCCGTGGCAGCAGGCACATCTCGGCGCCTCGGCCGCGCGCGAGAGGGGCACCGCAGCCGCCGTGGACAGAGAGCTTCCCCCGAAAGCGACGAAGGATCAAGCGGCGGCGAGGCGCGCACGGACAGCCAATGTCCTTGCCGTCGCGCCGCCGTGACGCCGCGCGTCGGGCCGCCGATCACCCCTTCAAGCCGGTGCGGGCGACCCCCTCGATCACGTATCGCTGCGCGACGATGAACACCGCGAGGATCGGGACGCTCGCCACCACCGCGCCCGCCGTGACCAGCGCGTAATCGGTGGTGTGCGCCCCCTGCAGCAGCGCGAGGCCGGGCGACAGCGTGAGCTTCTCGGGGTTGAACAGGACGTAAATCGGCCAGAGGAAATCGTTCCAGTTGCTCAGCAGGCTGAGCACGGCCAGCGTGGCCAGGGCCGGCTTGGACAGCGGCAGCACGATCTTCCAGAAGACCTGGAGCCGGGTGGCGCCGTCGAGCGCCGCCGCCTCCTCGAGCTCCCGCGGGAGGCCGAGGAAGAACTGGCGCAGGAAGAAGACGCCGAACGCCGAGGCGGCCGGCGGCACGACCAGCGCCGTGAGGCTGTCGAGCCAGCCGAGGGCCCGGACGATCAGGTAATTCGCGGGCAAGAACATGATCGGCGGGATGAACAGCGTGGAGAGGACCGCGGCGAGCACGAGCCGCTTGCCGCGGAACTCCATGCGCGCGAGCGCGTACGCCGCAGGGGCCGCCGTGGCCAGCACGAGCAGCGCGTGCGCCGCGGCGGCGAGGAGGCTGTTCAGGAGCCAGCGGAACACCGGCGCCCCGGCGCTCGAGCCCGCGAGCGCCTCGTAGCTCTCGAGCGTCGCCCGCGCGGGCACGAGCGTGGGCGGCACCGCCGTCGCCTCGGACGGCGATTTGAGCGACGTGAGCGCCATCCAGATCAACGGGGCGAGGTACGCCACGGCGAGCAGGAGCAGCGCCGCATACGACAAGGCCCTCCCGATCTGCCGGCGGCGGACAGGGCAGCCGTCCTCGTGCAGCCGGAGCTTCATTGAGCGTCCTCGTCGCTGCCCCGGCCGAAGAACAGGAGGAACATGACGAGGTTCACGACCGCGAGGAAGAACGCCTGGACGTAGCTCATGGCCGCCGCGGCGCCGAGGCGGAAGCTCCGGAAACCCTCATCGGCGATGTACATGATGGTGGTGCGCGTCTCGCTGCCCGGCCCGCCCCCGGTGACCAGATAGGCCTGTCCGAACATGTTGGCCGACGCGAGGACGGTCATCGTCACGACGAACACGAACACCGGCCTGAGCCCAGGTATCGTGACGTGCCAGAACTGCTGCCATCGGGTCGCGCCGTCGATGCGGGCGGCGTCGTAGAGCTCCCGGTGGATGTTCTGCAGCCCCGCCAGGTAAATCACGGCGTTATAGCCGAGGGTCCACCACACCGTCATCCCGACCAGCGAGACCCACACCCACGGCACCGCCGTGGTCCAGCCGGTGTCCGAAGGCAAACCCACCTTCCCCAGAAGGTGGTTGATCGCGCCGACCTGGGGATCGAGGAGCAGCCGCCAGATCATCGCGACGACCGCCACGCCGAGCACATACGGCGCGAAGAACATGGCCCGGAAGAACGATCGGCCGGGAAAGCGCTGGTTGAGCGCGAGGGCGAGCAGCAGCGGGAGCGTCACCAGGACAGGCACGCTCAGCGCCGTGAACAGCGCGGTCGCCCGCAGCGCGCGCCAGAAATTGCCGCGGGTGGGCGAGCCGGACCGGAACAGATCCGCGTAGTTGTCGAGGCCGACCCACGGCCGCGACGGCAGGAACGGGTCCCAGTCGTGGAGGCTGAGCCACACGCCGAGGGCGATCGGCGTCGCGACGAAGAGGCCGAACAGCGCGAGGTACGGCGCGAGGAACAGGTAGGGCGCCCACCGCCGCGGCCGCGCGAGGCCGCGCTTCCGGAGCCGGCCGACGCCGGGGGCGCTCTGCGCGCCGCCGTCCGCCTCGGCCTGGCCGGGCTCCACGAGGGGTACGTCGACCGCCGTCACAGAGCCCTCCCGAACTTCTTGAGGTTGCCCGCGAGCAGCGCGTCGGCCTCGCGAGCGGCGCGGCTCAGGGCTTCGCGCGGCGTTGCCCTCAGCAGCACGGCATCGTTGACGGCGAGATCGAGGGTGGACGCGCGCACCGCGTCGGCCCCGGCGATGGCCGGCGGGAAGCGGACCGCCGGGAGCTGCTCGGCGACGATCGCCTGCTCCGTCATCCGCCGGAACGCGGCGCTCTCCCGGGCCTCCCGCCGGGCCGGCACCATGCCGGCCGCGGCCCAGTCGAGGGAGTGCTCGCTCAGCCAGGCGAGGAACACCACCGCCGCCTGCAGGCGGCGATGGCCAGCGCGGGCCCCGGGCTGGCGAGGGAGCACGAGGTGGTGCGCGTTGCCCCAGACCGCCCGGTGCGCGCCGATCACGGGCACCGGGAGCACACCCCAGCGGAGCCCGGGGACCGCCTTGAAGGTGTTGATCATCCAGACGCCGTTCCAGAGGAAGGCGTTCCGGTCGTTCATGAAGGCGATGCTGTCGGCGTCCTGGCCGACGTCGCGCGGGCTGTAGCCGCGCCGGATCAGCTCGACCATGAAGCTCAGCGCCTCGACGCCGGCCTCGGCGTGGAACATCGCCCGGGCCCCGTCCTCCGAGAACAGCTGGCCGCCCGCCTGCCACAGGAGCGACTGGAACATCAGCCCGCCGGTGAACAGGACCGGCGACACCCACGATCCCTGGATCCCCCGCCGCTTGAGGTGCTCGAGCGCGGCCAGGTAATCGCGCCGCGAGCGAGGCGGCGCGGCGTCGTCGAGGCCGGCGCCGGCCAGCACGGCGCGGTTGACGTAGAGGCCGAGCGGGTGGACGTCGAGGGGGACGCCATAACGGCGCCCCCGGAAGACGCCCGCGCTCCAGAGCGTCTCGGAGAAGTCGCCGGCGCCGAGGCCGAGCGCCTCGGTCACCTCGTCGAGGGGAAGGATGGTGCGGTGGACCGCCGCCGTGGCCAGCTGATCGGCGTGCATGACGGCCACGTCGGGGCCATGACCGCTGTCGACCGCGGCCGGGATCTTCTGATAAAAATCGCCCCACCGGGTCACGCTCATCCGCACCGTGATGTTGGCGTGCTCGCGGTTGAACCGCGCGATGAGCCGCTCCATCGGCGGCCGGTCGCCCCCGGTGAAGCCCGTCCAGAACGCGAGATCGACGGCCGGGCCCGCGTAACCCCGGCTGCCGCCGGCGGCGATGGCGGCCTGGGCGCGCAGGTCGACCGGCTCGCCGCGACAGCCGAGCAGCAAGAGGCCTGCAGTCGCCCCCATGCCGGCGAGGAGCTCGCGGCGGCGCGGCGGCCGACCGGCATCTCCCCACTCCGTCGGTGCTCGCCCCCTCTGCATCTGCCCTCCGCGCACGATCGCACCGCGGAGGGCTCGCTTTCGGCTTGTTGCCCGCGACCGAGCTGAGCCACGGCTCACCTCCGGTCCCCCGGCTGCAACGGCGATCTACACCGGTGTCATGCACCGTCCAGCAGATTATTCCCGGAGAGCAGGGGCGCTCACGCGTTGATCCCAGATTGCGTGGATATCCCCTTTTCGATGGGAGATTTCATCCAGGCTTATCGCCGACGACATGGATGCTGCCGGACAGACGGGCGCATCCAGCGGGCAAGTCGCAGCGGGCGAGGCCGCCCGCCGCGCCCGCGTCGAGGAGCGCGACGAAGCGCACGATCGCCGCCCGCACCTCCGCCGGGGCGCGGCGCTCGCGGCGCTCGCGACTTACCTGCCCACCTTCACCACCATCGCCATACCTTGGATCGCAGGCCCCGATTGTCATTGCGCTCACCGGCCGAACGAAGCGATGATGCCAGGACGGTGCTCTCGGCCGGCTTCGAGTTCCCGGAGGAGGCGCGATGCAGACTCCCCTCTTGCGTCACTGGCTCCTGTGCGGATTGTTGCTCCTCGCCACCGCCTGTGACCTGGGCAAGGCCGAGCCGCGGCCGCTGCGCCTCACGACGGTCAAGTGGGCTGGCTTCACCCCCTTTTACGTCGCCAGAGACCTGGAGCTCTATCCCCCTCCCGGGCTCGATATCGTCCGGTTGAGCTCCGGCGTCGACGCCACTCACGCATTCCTCCACAAGCGCGCGGATTTCACCGCAGGCTCGCTGACCGAGGCGATCCGCTTCCTCGATCAAGGCGCCGATCTCAAGATCGTCCTCATCACCGACACCTCGAACGGCGCGGATGGCATCGTCGCGCGACAGGGGATCTCCAGCGTGGACGATCTGAAAGGCAAGCGCATCGCGGTGGAGATCGGGACCGAGGCGCAGTACCTGCTGATCCGCGCGCTGTCGCTGCGCGCGCTCTCGATCGATGACGTGACGGTCGTCAGCATGCCCCCGGAGGCGTGCATCGCCGCGCTGGAGCAGGGCCAGGTGGACGCGGCTGCGCTCTGGGAGCCGTTCCTGTCCACCGCTCGCGAGAGGGGCATGTCGCTGGTCTTCTCGAGCAGGCAGATCCCCGGCGAGATCGTCGATGTCCTCCTCGCGCAGCGCGACGCCGCGGAGACGAGGCGCGAGGAGGTGGCCGGCGTGCTCCTGGCCTGGCACCGGGCGGCGCAGGCGATGAAGCAGCCGGAGCGGCAGGAGGAGGCGCAGCGGTCGGCGCTGCGGTACCTCGGCACGAGCAAGGAGGCGCTCCAAGCGAGCCTTGCCGGGGTGGAGATCGCCGATCTGGAGCAGAACCGCCGCCTCCTCGACCGCGGAAGCCCAGGGGCCTCGCTCTGGAGAGCGTACGAGCTCACCGCGCGGTTCATGGTCGAGCACAGGATGGTGAGGCGCCCGCCGCCGGATGCCAGCGCGGTCATCGACGCGCGCCTCGTCGAGCGCGCCCTCGAAGCGCGGCCTTGATCGATGGAGGGGGAGCTCTCGACGATGCCAAGCCCTCCGGGACAGAAGTTGCGGTTCCGGCTCACGATCAAGCTCGCCCTGAGCGTCGGGGCGCTCCTGCTCGCCCTCGCGGGCGTCGTCGCGGTCTTGACCTTCAGGCAGGCGCGCCAGACCGCGCTCATGGCGCTGGAGCGCGAGGGCGACGCGATCGCGGGCACGCTGAACTACACCTTCGTGGTGCTGCTCGACGGCGGCGACGCGTTCCACGCGCAGCGCATCGCCTCGAACGCCGCGTTCTTGCCGGGGGTTCGCAGCGTGCTCGTAGCGTCCCTCGACGGCGAGGTGATCGCCGGCAGCCACCAGAGCACCGGCGATCGGGTCGACGCTCCTCCGCTCCTCGCGCTCCTCGCGCGCGGCGACCTCACGAGCCCGATCCACGAGCGCCGCGGGAGCGAGCTCATCGTGACCTCCCCGCTCAACCGCGCGAGGCTCCCGAGCAGCCTGGAGGGCGGCGTCTCCGGCGTCGTGCAGGTGGTCCTCGACACGAGCGATGCCGAGGCGCTCGCCTACGCCGTCGCGCTCCGGATGCTCGGCATCACCGTGGGCAGCGGCGTGCTCCTCTGCGCGCTCACGGGCGTCATCCTGCAGCTCATCGTCGTCCGCCCCCTTTACCGGCTCGCCACCGCCGCGGAGCGCTTCCGCGCCGGGGATCGCTCCCAGAGGAGCAGGATCGGGAGCCGGGACGAGATCGGCGTCGTGTCCGGCGCCTTCGACAACATGGCGCAGGAGGTCGAGGGGCTCGTGGCCGAGCTCATCGGCGCGCGCGACGCCGCCGACGCCGCCAGCCGGGCGAAGAGCGATTTCCTGGCCAGCATGAGCCACGAGCTCCGCACGCCGCTCAACGGCATCCTGGGGTATGCGCAGCTCATCGAGCGCGCGCCGGAGCTCACGGCGCGGACGCGGGACGGCCTGCGCGTCATCCGGAGATCGGGCGAGCACCTGCTGGCGCTCATCAACGACGTGCTCGATCTCAGCAAGATCGAGGCGGGCAAGCTCGATCTGCGGCCAGGCGAGGTGCGCTTCCCCGCGTTCATCGACGCGGTGGCGGAGCTGTGCCGCGTGCGCGCCGAGCAGAAGGGGATCTCGCTCGCGACCAGCTACCGCGGCCCGGCGCTCGCGCTGCGCGCGGACGAGAAGCGCTTGACCCAGGTGCTCCTCAACGTGCTCGGCAACGCCATCAAGTTCACCTCGCGGGGCGGCGTCACCTTCGATGTGACCGTGCTCGACGGCGCCCCCGCGCTGTCGCCGAGGAGCCCGCGCCTCCGCACGGTCCGATTCCGCGTCACGGACACCGGACCCGGGATCGCGCCGGAGCACCTCTCCCGGATCTTCGATCGCTTCGAGCAGGTCGGAGACGAGACGGCGCGGTCGGAAGGGACCGGCCTCGGGCTCGCGATCACGAAGCGGATCGTCGAGCACTGGGGCGGATCGATCGACGTGGAGAGCGCGCAGGGCCGGGGCAGCGTGTTCACGGTCGCGCTGCCCCTGGAGGAGGCCGCCCACCAGGCCTCCACGCGCGCGGCGTCCACGTGGGAGGACATCGCCGGATACGAGGGGGAGCGGCGGACGATCCTCGTCGTCGACGACAACGCGGAGAACCGAGCATTGCTGCGCGACGCGCTCGCGCCGCTCGGGTTCACGCTGCGCGAGGCGGAGAGCGGCGCGCAGGCCCTCGCCGTGGCCGCAGAGCACCGCCCCGGCCTGGTCATCATGGATCACTCCATGCCCGGCCTGGACGGCTTCGAGACGGCGCGGCGGCTGCGGGAGATCCCAGCGCTCGGCGAGGTCGTCGTCATCGGCTCGTCGGCGAGCGTGTCCGACGCGGACCGCCTGCGGGGCATGGCCGCGGGCTGCGACGACTTCCTGCCCAAGCCGGTCGACGTCGGCGCGTTGCTCGACAAGATCCAGCGCCACCTCGGCCTGACATGGCTCTCGCGCCGCGACGGGCCCCAGAGCCCCGGCTCCCCCGGCGAGGAGATCGGTAGATCGTCGCGGCCCTCCGCCGAGCAGATCTCGGCGCTGCGAGAGCTGCTCAGGAGGGGCCGCGTGGAGGAGCTCCTGGCCGAGACGCAGAAGCTCGAGCAGGCCGAACCTCGGCTGGCCGGATGGATGGCGCAGGTGCGCGCGCTGGCCCAGGCGTATAAGCTCCGCGAGCTGCGCGAGCTCCTCGGGACGGACCGCGCCGCCACAGGAGACGACGGATCCGCATGATCGACGTGCAGGTGCAGGGGCGACGCGCGGCGCGGCCTTCCACGCGCCGGATCTCTGGGCGATATCGGCGCCCGGCCGCCCTGGATGCCCTCGCGGGCGGCCCGACCTGGAGGGCCGGAGGAGAGCGATCGTGAGCGAGGCGACGAGACCCCGCGTGCTGGTCGTCGACGACACGCCGGCCAACCTGAAGCTGCTCGTCGAGCACCTCCGCGGCGCCGGGATCGACACGCTCGCCGCGGAGGACGGCGAGAGCGCGCTCGGGCTGCTCCGCTACGAGGCCCCCGACCTGATCCTGCTCGACGTCGTGATGCCGAAGGTGAACGGCTTCGACGTCTGCCGCCGCCTGAAGGCGGACCCCGCGACCAGGGATATCCCCGTCCTCTTCATGACCGGTCTCACCGACACCACCGACAAGGTCAAGGGCTTCGAGGTCGGAGGGGTCGATTACCTGACCAAGCCCATTCAGAACGAAGAGCTCCTGGCCCGCGTGACCACGCACCTGGCCCTGCGCGCCCTCCAGCGCGCGCTACAGCGGGCCAACAGCGACCTCGAGCGCCGCGTCGCGGAGCGTACCGCCGAGCTCGCGCGGCTCAACGACGAGCTGCTCGCGACGAACCAGGCCTACAGCCGCTTCGTGCCGACCGAGATGCTCGGGCTGCTCGGCCGAGATCGGGCGGTGGACGTCAGGCTCGGAGACCACGTGCAGATCGACATGACCGTCCTGTTCTCCGACATGCGCGGCTTCGCCGCCCTCACCGAGAGCATGACGCCCGGCGAGGCGTTCGCCTTCACGAACGCCTACCTCGGCCGGCTCAGCCCGATCATCCGGCGCTGCGGGGGCTTCATCGACAAGTACATCGGCGACGCCATCATGGCCCTCTTCCCGGGAAAGGCCGACGACGCCGTGCGCGCGGCCGTCGCGATGCAGCGCGCGGTGCGGGAGTTCAGCGAGGAGCGGCGGAGCGCGGGGCTGCCATCGATCAGCATGGGCATCGGCATCCACACCGGCAGCCTCATGCTGGGCACGATCGGCGAGGCAGAGCGGATGGAAGCCACGGTGATCTCCGACACGGTGAACCAGGCCTCGCGCCTGGAGAGGCTCGCCGCCCGCTACGGCGTGGCCATCGTGCTGAGCGAGCAGACGATGATCGCGCTGAGCACCCGGGAGGGCTACGGCCATCGCTTCCTGGACAAGGTGCGGCTCAAGGGCAAGCGAGAGCCCGTATCGGTCGTCGAGGTGTTCGACGGCGACCCTCCGGAGACGATCGATCGCAAGCAGAAGACCCGGCGCCACTTCGAGCAGGCGCTGTCCGACTACCGCGCCCGGAGGTTCGCGGAGGCCAACCTGGCGATCGCCCACGTGCTCTTGCAGCACCCGACCGACAAGGCCGCCCAGGTCTACCAGCAGCGCATCGCGCACCTGATGGCGCACGGCGCGCCCGCCGACTGGACCGGCGTCGAGGTGCTCACGGAGAAGTGAGGCGGTCCGGATCGCGCGCCGGCGCGGGCTCCGGCGCCGCCGGACCTGACGGCGCGCCGGGGGCGCGGCGGAGCGCGCCCCCGGCCTTCGCGCCGAGCACCACGACGTCGACGATCGACGCCAGGACGCCGTCGTCGACCGGCGCGCGCAGGCGGAAGAGGCGGTTCGTCACGGTGCCGCGGATCATCTCCACCATCAGGTCGAGATCGGTGCCCGGCGGCAGCTCGCCGCGCGCGACGCCGCGCTCGAGCACGTCCCGCCACGGGGCGAGGCGCTCCTCGCGGAGCGCGCGGACGAGCGCCTCGACCTCCGGCACGTGCATCTCGGCCATGAGCATGCGGGAGATGCCCTGCCCCTCGGGCGTCGACGCGGCGGCGACGACGCGCCGCACGAGCTCGAGCAGGTCCAGCCGCAGCGCGCCGGTGTCCGGCGGCGCCTCGCGGTCGTCGGAGAACGAGCGCAGCGTCGCCTTCACGAGCTCGGCCTTCGTCGGCCAGCGGCGGTAGACCGTCGTCTTGTTCACGCCCGCCCGCGCCGCCACGTCCTCCACCCGCAGCGCCGCGTAGCCCGCGCGCGCGATCTCCGCCGCGGCCGCCTGCATCACCGCCCGCACCACGCGCTCGCTGCGGCCCCCGTGCCGCGCGCCGTGCGTGCCGGTCCGGCGGCGCCCCCCCGCGGCGCCGGACTCAGCCGGAGAAGGCTCTTTCAGAGGGGACGACGTGACGCTCCGCATCCCGAGGGGGCTCCATTCAACCACGACGGCGCGACCCGTGGAGCATGGCTCGTCCGGGCTATGGCAACAAGTCGTTGTCTTTGTCAGTCCCCGTGGTATCTCTATCGCAACCACAGGTTGCCTTAGGTACGCGGCGCCGGTTGCGCCCGCCGTCGAGGCGACGAGGAGCAGGCGGCGACATGTCCACGACGACGAGCGCTCTCCCTGGAGAGGCGACGGCTCCCCCCGAGGCGGTCTCCGGGGCGGTCAAGACGGGCAAGCCGAGCAAGGCGGTCGGCGTCACGGCGGCGGCGATCGCGCTCGCCGTCGCGGCGGGCGCGGGCTGGTACGTCGCGCACCGCGGGCTCGAGACCACGGACGACGCGCAGATCGACGCCGAGGTGGTGTCCGTCCCGGCGCGCGCGTCGGGCGTGGTGGTGAAGGTCCTGTTCGCGGAGAACCAGGCGGTGAAGGCGGGCGACGTGCTCGCCGAGCTCGACGCCGAGCCCGCGCGCGCGCGGCTCGCGCAGGCCGAGGCGAGCCTGTCGGCGGCCAGGGCGAGCGCCGACGCGGCCGACGCCGACGAGCGCATCGCCGAGACCAACGCGCGCAGCAACAAGTCGGTGGCCGAGGCGTCGCTGCACGGCGCGGCCAGCAGCGCGAGCGCGTCGAAGCAGCAGATCGCCGAGGGCGAGGCGCACGTCGCCTCGGCGACGGCGACCCTGGAGCAGGCGACGCTCGAGCGCGACCGCGCGAAGCGGCTCGTGGAGACCGGGGCGCTCGCCCAGGCGCAGTTCGATCAGCTGGAGGCGGCCGTCGACGTCGCCGGCGCGTCGCTGGAGCAGGCGAAGGCGCACCTCGCGGCGCTCAAGGCCACGACCACGCAGGCGTTCAGCCGGGTCGAGGAGGCGAGCGCGAGGGTCCAGCAGGCGAGCAACGTCGACGCCCTCATCGCGCTGGCGCGCGCCCGCGCCCGCGTGGCGCACGCGCAGGTCGAGACCGCCCAGGCCGCGCGGGACCTGGCCGCCCTCGAGCTGTCGTACACGCGCATCGTCGCGCCGCAGGACGGGGTCGTGTCGAAGAAGACCCTCTCCGTCGGGCAGCTGGTCTCCCCCGGCCAGCCCGTGGGGATGCTCGTCCCCGCGCGGCAGGTCTGGGTGACGGGCAACTTCAAGGAGACGCAGCTCGCGCACATGCGCGTCGGGCAGCCCGCGCGCGTGTCCGTCGACGCCTACCCCGGCGTGACCGTGCACGGCGAGGTCGAGAGCTTCTCCGCGGCCACCGGCGCCCGCTTCAGCCTGCTGCCGCCGGACAACGCGACCGGCAACTTCACCAAGGTCGTCCAGCGCGTGCCGGTGCGGATCCGCCTCCACGACGCGCCGTCCGACCTCGCGCTGCGCCCCGGGATGAGCGTCGAGCTGACGGTCGACGCGAGCAAGTAAGCATCGCGCACCTCGCGCGGGAGAGGAGGAACCATGGCAGAGGCGGCAATCGCGGCCGCGCCGGCGCACGCCGTCGCGCCCGTCAACGCGAACCGGTGGCTCGTGGCCGCGGCCGTGGCCCTCGGCGCGCTGCTCGAGATCGTCGACACGAGCATCGTCAACGTGGCGCTCACCGAGATGCAGAGCTCGCTCGGCGCTACGCTCACGCAGGTGAGCTGGGTCGTCTCGAGCTACGCCATCGCGAACGTCATCATCCTGCCGCTCACCGCGTGGCTCGGGCACCGCTTCGGAAAGAAGCGTTACTTTGTCTTCTCGCTCGTCGCCTTCACCGCGGCGTCGGTGCTCTGCGGGGTCGCGAACAGCCTGCCGATGCTCATCGTCGCCCGCGTGCTCCAGGGGCTCGGCGGCGGCGGCCTGCTCGCGAAGGCGCAGTCGATCCTGTTCGAGACGTTCCCGAAGGAAGAGCAGGCGATGGCGCAGGGCTTCTTCTCGTCCATCGTCATCGCCGGCCCGACGATCGGGCCGACGCTCGGCGGCTACATCGTCACGAACATCAACTGGCGGTGGATCTTCTTCATCAACGTCCCGCTCGGCATCGCGGCCGTGCTGATGTGCCTCGCCTTCCTACCGCCGGACGCCGCGGGCGAGCGCGAGCGCGGCGGCGTCGACTGGATCGCGATCGCCCTGCTCGCGGCCGGCGTCGGCTCGCTGCAGACCGCGCTCGAGGAGGGCCACGCCGAGGAATGGTTCGACTCGCCGTTCATCGTCGCGTGCTCCGCGATCGCGGCCGTGAGCCTCGCCCTGTTCGTCCACCGCGAGCTCTCGTCGGAGCGCCCGATCGTGGACCTGCGCGTGCTCCGGCACCGCTCGCTCTGGGCGGGGAGCCTCCTCTCCGCCGTCATCGGCATGGGCCTTTACGGCGCGCTCTTCGCCGTGCCCATCTTCGCCCAGTCGATCCTCGGCTACACGTCGCAGCAGACGGGCATGCTCCTCTTGCCGGGCGCGCTGGCCTCCGCCCTCTCGATGCCGCTCGTCGCGCGGCTCGTGAACCGGTTCGACCCGCGCGCGCTCCTCGTGGCGGGGGGGCTCATCCTGCTCGTCGCGCTCTTCCAGCTCCACCAGCTGACGCCCGCGACGGGCGCCGGCGACCTGTTCTGGCCGCTGATCATCCGGTCGTTCGGCACGACGCTGATGTTCCTGCCGCTCAGCATGGCCACCCTCGGGCCGCTCCCCAAGCGCGACATCGCCGCCGCGACCGGCATCTACAGCCTGACGCGGCAGCTCGGGGGCAGCGTCGGGGTCGCGGTGCTCACCACCGTGCTCGCCGACCGGCAGGCGTTCCACCGCGCGGTCCTGGTGAGCCACATGGGGGCGAGCGACCCGACGACCCTCGAGCGCGTCGCCGCGTACACGTCGGCGTTCGCCGCGAAGGGGTTCGATCTGGCCGACGCGCGCGACAAGGCGCTCCACGTGCTCGACGGAATCGTGAACCTGCAGGCCGCCGTGATGTCGTTCAACGACACGTTCTGGGTGACAGCGGTGCTCGTCATCGCCACGCTCCCGCTCGTGTTCCTGCTCGGGAGGGGCAGGGGCGGCCCCGTGTCCGCGGGGCACTGAGCCGAGCGCGCGGGAAGCTCACCGCCCGTCGCCCGCCGTACCGCGGATCCATCAGGAGGCGCGCCGCGCCGCGCCCAAGCATCAAGCAACGGAGGGAACCATGCGTCACACGTTGAATCTCCTCGCGCCCGAGGTCATCGAGAACCCGCACCCCCGCTACGCCGAGCTGCGCGAGGGGGCGCCCGTCTGCCAGGTCGAGCCGAACGGCTTCTGGGCCGTGAGCCGCTACGACGATGTGGTCTACGTCCTGAAGCACCCCGAGCTCTTCTCGTCCCGCACCTCCGAGGTGAGGCGGAGCCTCCTCGACGAGCGGCTCCTGCGCGAGCCCCTGCTCGTCGGCGATACGAGCCTCCTCAGGAGCGATCCGCCGGACCACACCCAGATGCGCAAGCTCATCAGCGGCGCGTTCACGCCGCGGGCGATCGCGCGGATCGAGGCGCGGGTCCGCGACATCGCGACCGAGCACATCGATCGGATCCTCGCGCAGGACACCTTCGACATGATGGAGGACCTGGCCGTTCCGCTCCCGGTCACGGTCATCGCCGAGATGCTCGGGGTCGACCCGTCGCTCCGCGCCGATTTCAAGCGCTGGTCCGACGACACCATCAACGTGCCCGCGGGCTCCCAGCCGCTCAGCGACGAGGAGGTCGAGCGCATCCTCCGGAGCCGCCGCGAGATGCGCGCCTACTTCCACGAGATGATCGCGGACCGGAAGCGGCGGCCGCGCGAGGACCTCATCAGCGACATCGTCCGGGGCGAGGTGGAGCACGGCGTGCTGACGGAGGACGACGTGCTCGGCATGGTGGTCCTCCTGCTCGTCGCGGGCAACGAGACCACGACCAACCTCATCGGCAACGGCACCCTCACGCTCCTCGAGCACCCGGACGCGCTGCGCCGCCTCCGCGAGGAGCCGGCGCTGATCCCGGGCTTCATCGAGGAGGTCCTCCGCTACGAGGGGCCGGTCCGGCTGCTCACCCGGCGGGCGACGCAGGACGTGACCCTCTCCGGGGTCACGATCCCCGAGGGCGCGACCGTCCTGCCGCTCGTCGCCGCCGCGAACCGGGATCCGGCGCAGTTCCCCGACCCCGACCGGTTCGACATCACCCGGGAGCAGCGCGGCCACGTGGCCTTCGGCTTCGGCATCCATTTCTGCGTCGGCGCGCCGCTCTCCCGCGTCGAGGGCAGGATCGCCTTCGAGGAGATCCTCCGGCGGCTGCCCCCCTTCTCGCGCGAGCCGGGGCCGCCCTCGTGGAACCGATCGTTCGGCCTGCGCGGGCTGCGGCGCTTGCCCCTGCGCTTCGACCGCGCCATCACGGAGAAGACATCATGAGTTACGCGTTCAGTCTCATCGGGCCCGAGGTCACGCAGAACCCCTATCCGGTGTACGCCGAGCTCCGCGAGAAGGCGCCGGTGTGTCAGGTCGAGCCGAGGGGCTTCTGGGCGGTGAGCCGCTACGACGATGTGGTCTATGTCATGAAGCACCCCGAGCTCTTCTCGTCCGACACCTTCGCGGCGAGGCAGAGCACGCAGGACGAGCGGCTCCAGCGCGAGCCGCTCGTCGTCAGCGACGTGAACATCCTCATGAGCGATCCGCCGGTCCACACCCGAATACGCCAGCTCGTCAGCGGCGCGTTCACGCCGCGGGCCATCGCGCGGCTCGAGCAGCGGGTGCGCGCGATCACGACCGAGTACATCGATCGGATCCTCGCGAAGGATACGTTCGACATGATGGACGATCTGGCCGTGCCGCTGCCGGTCACGGTCATCTCCGAGATGCTCGGCGTCGATCCGTCGCTCCGCGCGGACTTCAAGCGCTGGTCGGACGACTCGGTGAGCACCGGAATGGGGCGGCTCCCCGACGAGGACGTCGAGCGCATCCTCCGGAGCCGCCGCGAGATGCGCGCCTACTTCCACGAGATGATCGCGGAGCGGAAGCGGCAGCCGCGCGAGGACCTGATCAGCGACCTCATCCGCGGCGAGGTGGAGTACGGCCAGCTCTCGCCGGACGACGTGCTCGGCATGGTGGTCCTCCTGCTCGTGGCGGGCAACGAGACCACGACCAACCTCATCGGCAACGGCACGCTGGCGCTCCTCGAGCACCCGGACGCGCTGCGCCGCCTCCGCGAGGAGCCGGCGCTGATCCCGGGCTTCATCGAGGAGGTCCTCCGCTACGAGGGGCCGGCGCAGATCCTGATGCGGCGGGCGACCCAGGACGTGACCCTCGCCGGCGTCACCCTCCCGAAGGGCGCGATCGTCATGCCGATCATCGCCTCCGCGAACCGGGATCCGGCGCAGTTCAGCGATCCGGACCGGTTCGACATCACCCGGGAGCAGCGCGGCAACGTGGGCTTCGGCTTCGGCATCCACTTCTGCGTCGGGGCGCCGCTCTCGCGGCTCGAGGGCAAGATCGCGTTCGAGGAGATCTTCCGGCGACTGCCGCCCTTCTCGCGCGAGCCGGGGCCCGTCGTGTGGCGCACGATGTTCAGCCTGCGGGGGTTGCAGAGCCTGCCGCTGCGCTTCGACCGGAGCGCCCGGGCCGCCTGAGGCGACGCCCGCCGCGCAGGGCGCCGGGCGCCCCCGCTCACATCGAGAAGCCGTCGCCCTGCGCCTCCGCAGGGGGCGTCTCGCCCGCGGGGGCCTCGCCCGCGGGGGTCTCCCCCTCCTGGAGCTCCTCGACCGCCTTCGCGTGCTCGGGGACCTCCGGCAGCGCGGAGGGGTCGTATCCGGGCGCGACCCAGAACACCTCGGGCGCGGGCTTGTACTCGCTCGTATAGCTGCGCTCGGAGGCCCGGCCGTCCTTGTAACGGACGGTGACATACGATCTCACGTCGTACCCGCACGAGCCCTTCTGGTGGCGCTTCACCTCGCCCTCGGAGAGCTCGGACTTCACGTAGATGCGGCGGATGAAGTCGTCGGTGTGCTCGGCCGAGATGCGGTGATCGACCTCCGCCACCGGGTCGCCGCCGAGGAGCTCGACGCGGAGCACCGTGGGCGTCGGCAGGTAGGCGTGGATCATGATCGGGAACGGGAGCGTGTTCTTGATCTTCAGATCCGACTCCGGGTACGTCACCATGGCGTCGAGCCCCATGGGGATGTAGGCGCTCGGGCGGGAGTGGCTCTGGCGGTCGGGCGTGTCGAGCGCGCCGAAGAGCGACGCGGCGAAGAGCGTGCTGGAGACCTGGCACGTCCCCCCGCCGTAGCCGGGGACGGTCTCGTCGCCGAGGATCTCCGGGGCGATGGTGAACCCGTTCTTGCGGGTCCGCGGGCCGACGTGGGCGTTGAACGAGAAGGTCTCGCCGGGCGCCAGGATGGTGCCGTCGATCTTGGACGCCGCGGTCTTGATGTTGACGGCGCGCCCGGCCTCCTTCCCGTGCCGCTTGAACTTCGTCTCGTACGCCGCGACGACCCGGCTGACGTCGACGCTCACCAGGTCATCGACGGTGATCTTGGGGGTGGTGTACCGGACGGCGAGCTCGATGAGCTCCTCGTCCTCGTGGTCCCCGGCGCGCAGCGCGGCGAGGGAGGCGTCGACGTCGAGCTCACGGCCGGCCTGCTCCGGGATCTTGCGCCGGTTGGCGAGATCGAGCCGCGCGTCCACCGGGATCCGGAAGACCTGCGGGGCGAGCCGCTCGAGGAAGGCGCGCGCCCGCGCCTCGTCGACGGCCCAGACGAGCGGCACGTCGATCTCGCCGCGCCGCGCCCGCCGCGCCTCCCGGAGCCGCCGCGCCCACGGCCCCTCGTGGCCGACGCGCCGCGCCCCCGCCAGCGTCTCGCCGACGTCGACCTCGACGCCCGCCTCGCCGAGCGTCGCCGTCAGGTCGACGTCGTCGTGGCGGAGCCGGACGAGGCGGCCGCGGAGCGCGTCGCGCCTCGCCTCGAGCCAGGCCTCCGGCGCGGCGCCGTCCGGCACGAAGCGCTCGCCGATCGAGAGGCCGCGGACCACCGGGGACGCCGGCAGCGCGTCGCGCACCGCCAGGGCGGCGCCCACGCCCGCCGAACTGCCGAGCGCCAAGACCAGAGCGAGGGCCCTCGTATCCACGGCAGCTGGCGATGCTACCCGGATCGCGGACGAACTGGAAGAACGCTAGATCACGAGGCGGGCTCAGCCGCCGCCGACGAAGTGCACGATCTCGATCACGTCGCCCTCGGCGAGCTCGGCGGCCGTGTGCTCGGCCCGCGGCACCACCTCGCCGTTGCGCTCCACCGCCACGGGCCCCTCGGTCAGCCCGAGCAGCTCGACGAGCCTCCGCACCGTGACCGCCGACGGCACCTCGCGCGCTTCCCCGTTCACCGTGATGTTCATGGCCTCTTCACCTCGTGCATCGCGCCACCATCGCACCCCGCCGCGGCGGCCCCCGGCTCGCCGGCCGCGGACGACGCCGCGGCGAGCGCCGCCCGGAAGCGCCGCGCGTTCTCCACATAGCTCGCGGCCCCCAGCCTGCCGAGCTCGGCCTGGTCCGGCCGCACCTCCCCCATCACCTGCGCCGGGTTGCCGCGCACCAGCGACCGCGGCGGGATCACCTTCCCGGGCGGCACCACCGCGCCCGCGGCGATCACCGACCCCTCGCCGACCACCACGTTGTCGAGCAGGATGCTCCCCATCCCGATCAGGCACCCGTCCCCGACGCGGCAGCCGTGCAGGATCGCGCCGTGGCCGATGGTCACGTCGGCGCCGACGATCGTCTCCGAGACGCCGCTCGTCAGGTGCAGGCACGCGAGGTCCTGCACGTTGGTCCGCGGGCCGACGCGGATCGCGCCGATGTCCCCGCGCAGCACCGCGCCGAACCACACGCTCGCCTCGTCGCCGAGCTCCACGTCGCCGATCACCGTCGCGTTCGGCGCGAGGAACACGCCGCGCCCGAGCCGCGGCGACGCCCCGCCGAGGTCGAGGACGAGCGCCACGTCAGCCCCCCTCGGCGGCGACCACCGGCAGCGAGCGCCGGGCCGGCCGCGGCTCCGCGGCGCCCCGCTGCCGCGGCCGGGCCGCGGCGCGCGCCGCCTCCGTGAGCTCGGCCTGCAGCGAGTGCTTGTTCGCCCGCGCGATCGAGACCTCGACGACCTCGCCGAGCAGGTCGAGCTCCGCCGCGCCCTCGATGTGCGCGATCTCGTGGCGCCCCGTCCGGCCCGACCAGAGCGCGCCGCCCTGGCCGCCGTGCCCGCGCTCCTTGTCGCGCCCCTCGACGAGCACCTCCTGCGTCGTCCCCACGAGGCCCGACAGGTGGGCGGCGAGCAGCGCCTCGCTCTCCTCGAACAGGCGCGCGAGCCGCTCGCCCTTCACGCCCTCGGGCACGTCGTCCGGCAGCTTCAGCGCGGGCGTGTGCGGGCGGCGCGAGTACTTGAACCCGAACAGCCCCTTGAACCCCACCTCGCGCACGAGCGACAGCGTCGCCGCGAAGTCGTCCTCGGTCTCGCCCGGGAAGCCGACGATGATGTCGGTCGAGAGCGTCAGCCCCGGGACCGCCTCCACGAGCGCGCGCGTCCTCGCGACGTACTCGGCGCGCGTGTAGCGGCGGATCATCCGCCGGAGGACCCGGTCGCTGCCCGACTGCACCGGCAGGTGCACGTGGCGCGGCAGCACGGCGAGCTCGGCGTGGGCGAGCAGGAGCGAGGGCGTGAGGTGCCGCGGGTGCGGGCTCGTGTAGCGCAGCCGCGCGAGGCCCGGGACGTCGGCGGCGACGCGCCGGAGCAGCGCCGCGAACTCGCTCTCGTCCGGGTCGTCCGCGCTCGCGCCGGGGGCCCGCGGCAGCGCGCCGAGCGGATCGCGGTAGCTGTTCACGGTCTGGCCGAGGAGGGTGACCTCGCGCGTCCCCGCGGCCACGAGCCCGGCGATCTCGGCGACGATCTCGTCGCTCGGCCGGTAGCGCTCCGGCCCGCGGGTGTGCGGGACGATGCAGAACGAGCACCGCTCGTCGCAGCCCTTCATGATGGTCACGAACGCCGTCGGCGCGGCGCGCGACGCGGGCGGCGGCGACGCCACGAGGAACCGGGGCGCGTCGAGGTCGAACACCGTGCGCGCGACCGGCAGGCCGCCGAGCGCGAGGTCGCCGAGCAGGCCCGGCAGCTCCGGGATGTTGTCGGGCCCGACCACGACGTCGATCGTCCGCAGCTGCTTGAGGAGGCGCTCCCCTTCCTGCTGCGCCACGCACCCCGCGACGACGACCACCCGCCCCTCGCCCTCGCGCTTCCAGCGCGCGAGCCGCCCCACCTCGCTCCGCAGCTTCTGCTCGGCCTTCTCGCGCACGCTGCAGGTGTTCAGCACGAGCACGTCGGCCTCGTCCGGACCGCCGGCCTCGGTGTAGCCGGCGCGGCGGAGCACGTCGTGCATCCGCTCGGAGTCGTGCACGTTCATCTGGCAGCCGAACGTCGTGATCGAATACCGGGGCATCGAAGCGATGCACCCTCTAACAGAAGGGGCCCGAGGCCGCCACCTCGCGCGCCCGGCGCCCGCTCCCGCGTGCCCCCGCCTCCCGCGGCGCGGCGCGGCGCGGCGCGCCGCCCTCCCCGCGCGCGACGCGGCCGGGATCTGCGGACGGATGCGGACGGGCGGGACAGATCCAGCGCTGGCCCGAGCCACGCCGGCGCCGCGCGCCGCCAAAAGGACGCAGAGCCGGCCGGGGCATCATGGTAAAAATCGCCCCGGGAGGAGACCCGATGGCGAAACTGGAAAACCTGGTAGAACTGCTCGATCGCTCGCTGAAGCAGCATGGGCCCCAGCCGATCTTCGGCACGAAGACCGAGGGCCGCTGGGACTGGATCACCTATGCGGAGTTCGGGCAGCTCGTCGCCAGGTTTCGCGGCGGCCTGGCGTCGCTCGGCGTCCAGCGGGGCGATCGGGTGGCCCTCATCTCCAACAACCGTGTGGAGTGGGCGGTCTCGGCCTATGCCTGCTTCAGCATGGGCGTCGCGGTCGTGCCGATGTACGAGGCGCAGCTGCCGAGCGAGTGGGCGTTCATCATCAACGACTGCGAGGCCGTCGCCGCGATCGTCGCCACGCCGCAGATCTACGGCAAATGCAAGGATCTCCCCGAGAAGGCGCCCTCGCTGAAGCACGTCGTCTGTCTGTTCGAGCCCGCGGGGCCGGCGGACGGCGTCCCCGGCGCGCGGACCACCTCGTACAAGGAGCTGCTCGCCGCGGGCGAGAAGAGCCCGGCGCCCGCCATCCAGCCGACGTCGAAGGACACCGCGTGCCTCATCTACACCTCGGGCACGACCGGCAATCCCAAGGGGGTGATCCTCTCGCACGGCAACATCGCCTCCAACGTCTGCGCCGTGGTGGATCTCATCCCGTTCGGCAGCGGCGACCGGAGCCTGTCGTTCCTCCCGTGGGCCCACTCGTTCGGCCACACCGGCGAGCTCCACGTGATGATCACGGTCGGCGCGTCGATGGCGCTGAGCGAGTCGGTCGACAAGATCGTCGCGAACCTCGCCGAGGTGCACCCCACCGTGCTGATGAGCGTCCCGCGGATCTTCAACCGCATCTACGAGGGGGTGCAGAAGCAGATGACCGAGAAGCCCGCGGTCATCCAGAGCCTGTTCCGCGCCGGGCTGCGCGCCGCGACGAAGCAGAACAAGGGTGAGCCGCTCCACCTCGTCGAGCGGCTCACCCTCGCCGTGGCGGACCGGGTCATCTTCTCGAAGATCCGCGCCAAGTTCGGCGGCAAGCTGAAGTACGCGATCAGCGGCGGGGCGGCGCTCTCGTACCAGGTTGCCGAGTTCGTCGACGCGCTCGGCATCACCATCTACGAGGGCTACGGCCTCACCGAGACGTCGCCCGTCGCCTCCGTGAACTACCCGGGGGCCCGCCGCCTCGGCAGCGTGGGCAAGGCGATCCCGGGGGTGCGGGTCGTCATCGACAAGTCGGAGACGCACGATCCGAAGCAGGGCGAGATCGTCATTTACGGCCCGAACGTCATGATGGGCTATTACAAGCGCGACGAGGAGAACAAGGCCGTCTTCACCGAGGACGGCGGCTTCCGCACAGGCGATCTGGGCTACCTCGACGACGACGGCTATCTCTACGTCACGGGCCGCATCAAGGAGCAGTACAAGCTGGAGAACGGCAAGTACGTCGCGCCGGCCCCGCTCGAGGAGAAGATCAAGCTGTCTCCGCTGATCAACAGCGCGATGATCTACGGCGACAACCGCCCCTTCAACGTGGCGCTGATCGTGCCCGAGATGGCGGCGCTCACCGACTGGGCGCGGGGCCAGGGGCTCACGTTCGATTCGCCCGACGCGATGCTGAAGCACCCGCGCGTGGTCGCGCACGTCCAGGAGGAGGTCGACCGGTACGCGGCGGATTTCAAGTCCTTCGAGAAGATCAAGAAGATCGCCCTCGCGGCCGAGGACTTCACCGCCGACAACGGGATGCTCACGCCGACCCTGAAGCTGAAGCGGCGCGTGGCGCTCCAGAAGTACGGGCCCGCGCTCGAGGCGCTCTTCGGCGGCGCGTCCAAGGCCGAGCCGCGCGAGGCCGCGCCGGCCGGCTGAGCGGCCGCCGCCCCCGGGCCGGCGCGCCCGCCGCTCCCCGCTGTTCCCCGCCATTCCCGCCGTTTCCCCTCCACGCCCTCTCCCCTCCCGGCGCGCCTTGGCGTAGGCTGACGCGCGCTGGCGCGGGCAGGACGCCGGGTCAACGGACGGGAGCGGCATGACGATGACAGGCACCCAGAGGCGAACGCTGTATCCCGAGATCGAGCCGTACCGCGCCGGCAGGCTCCGCGTCTCCGATCTTCACGAGATCTATTTCGAGGAGTCCGGCAATCCGCGCGGCAAGCCGGTGATCTTCGTGCACGGCGGCCCCGGGGGCGGCACGGAGCCGAAGCAGCGGCGCTTCTTCGACCCGGCCGCCTACCGGATCGTGCTCTTCGACCAGCGGGGCTGCGGCAAGAGCACGCCGTACGCGAGCCTGGAGGAGAACACCACCTGGCACCTCGTCGCGGACATGGAGGCGCTCCGCGAGCACCTCGGGATCGAGCGCTGGCTGGTGTTCGGCGGCTCGTGGGGGAGCACGCTGTCGCTGGCCTACGCCGAGAAGCACCCGGAGCGGGTGACGGAGCTCGTGCTGCGCGGCATCTTCCTCCTGCGGAAGCAGGAGCTCGAGTGGTTCTATCAGCGCGGCGCGAGCGCCATCTTCCCGGACGCGTGGGAGGAGTACCTCGCGTTCATCCCCGAGGCCGAGCGGGGCGATCTGCTCACGGCCTACCACCGGCGGCTCACGAGCCCCGATCCCCAGCTGCGGCAGCAGGCGGCGCGGGCGTGGAGCGTGTGGGAGGGGCGGACGAGCTGCCTGTTCACGAACCAGGAGCTCGTCACGAAGACGTCGGGAGAGGAGTTCGCCCTCGCGTTCGCCCGGATCGAGTGCCACTATTTCATGAACAAGGGGTTCCTCGCGTCGGAGACGCAGCTGCTCGACGACGTGCACCGGATCCGCCATATCCCGACGGTCATCGTGCAAGGCCGCTACGATGTCGTCTGTCCGCCGGAGAGCGCGTGGGCGCTGCACCGCGCGTTCCCGGAGGCCGAGCTGCGCATCGTGGCGGACGCGGGGCACTCGGCGATGGAGCCTGGCATCCTGCACGAGCTCATCGAGGCGACCGACCGGTTCCGCTGACGCGCGGCGGCCGGTTATCTGCTCGGACGGGCGCTCGGACGGGCGCTCGGACGGGCGCGCGCAGGCGCGCGTGAGGTACGATGGCGGCATGAGCACCGGAGCGCCCTTCCTGCGAGCCGCCTTCGTCCGCGTCCCCGGCCAGCGCGATCGCATCTACGTGCATCGCCGCGACGGCACCGAGACCTCCTGGGTGTTTCCGACCTACGGGGACCACCTGCCCCACGACCTCATCCACCTCGTGGTGGAGTCCGCGTTCGGCCTGCGCCACGGCTTCTGGGGTCGGGTCGACGCGGGCATGGATCCGGCGCGCATCAACGCCGAGGCGACCCGCGCCGGCGGGGCCGACAAGTACCGCGGCTTCGGCGAGGACCGCCGGGAGCTGCTCCTCGCCGAGGCGCTCGCCAACGCCGGCTGGTACGACCCCCTCGTGTCGAACGAGGCGCGGCGCGCCTCCATGCTCGAGGGCGCTGCCGGGGCCGGCATCGCGCCGCCGGTCGCGATCACCGAGGAGCGGGTGGCCTCGACTTACGCCGCGCTCGAGGAGCTCCGCGGCCGGTGGCGCGCGTTCGGCGCGACGCCGAAGGGGACGCTGGAGCTCCGCTTCTTCCCGGACGATCCCGAGCGCGGCTTCGCCGAGCTGCTCGCCGCGCTGCGGTAGGGAATGAAGCCGAGCGCTCGGCGCGCCTCATCGACATCCGGCGTGTCCTGATCCGGTGAAGGGCAAGCGCAACCACCCCACCGCAGCCGCAAATATGTGAGCGCTCACATAAGCGACGTCGCTCCGAATCGGCCGAGGGTGGGGCGAGCTCGTGGCCGGAGCGCGCGCTCGAGTCGCCGCGCACGAGAGGCGATCCCCAGGGCGCCGGCCGCCTGCGGCGTCGAGCGCCGGCCGTCGCTGCGCAGGTCGGCGTCGAGCGCATCGGGCCGGCGATCCGCGCTCGCCCCCTGGTGGCGGGGCGCTCCGGAGGAGCCCGCCAGCGTTGTCCTCCCCACAGGCTCGAGGATCCGGCTCGGGCCGTTCGATTGGGTTTGACACAAGAAATGTGATCGTTCACATTTCGAAGGGGAATACTTGTTCTTTGTCCTGGGTGGGTCGCCCTGCGTGCCTTTGCGCGGGCCATCCGCTCATTTGATGGCGCCTCCGTCGAGTCAGCACCAGGGGTGCGGGGCGCCGGCAATTCCGCTCGCGAGAGGATTCAACGTGCGCCTGAACACAACGTGGAACCGAGCAAGAAGCATGACCCTGTCGGGGATGGCGCTGGCCGTCGTCGCCGCGATTCCGTCCCTCGCTCGGGCGGACAACCCGATCGTGCAGACCTTCTACACGGCCGACCCCGCTCCCATGGTGCACGAAGGCAGGTTGTACCTCTACACGTCCCACGACGAGGACGTGACGGTGAAGGACTTCTACACCATGAACGACTGGAGGTTGTACTCCACCGTCGACATGGTCAACTGGACGGACCACGGCTCGCCCGCGGGCTACAAGAGCTTCCGCTGGGGGACCGACAATGCGTGGGCGCCGCAGGGGATCGCCAGGAACGGCAAGTACTATCTATACGTACCGCTGAACAACAACACCGGCGCGAAGATCGGCGTTGGCGTATCGGACAATGTGGCAGGCCCGTTCATGGACCCGCTGGGAAGGGAGCTGGCCGTGGCGCCCGGAGGCGGCAACATCGACCCGACGGTGTTCGTCGACGACGATGGACAGGCCCACATGTACTGGGGGAATGCCAAGCTCCGGCACGTGAAGCTGAACTCGGACATGATCAGCACCTCGGGGAGCATCACCGAGGTGCCGTTGAACGGCTTCACCGAGGGTCCGTGGTTCTACAAGCGAGGGTCGCTGTACTACCTCGTCTACGCCGCCATCGCCGGGAGCGAGAAGATCAGCTACGCGACCAGCAACAGCCCGACCGGGCCCTGGAACATCCGCGGCGACATCATGGACGCCGGGCGCACCTTCACCAATCACGCCGGCATCGTCGACTACAAGGGGCACTCGTATTTCTTCTATCACAACAGCGCATTGCCAGGCGGCAGTAACTACAAGCGCTCGGTCTGCGTGGAGGAGTTCACGTACGGCGCCGACGGCAGCATTCCGAAGATCACGGCGTCCACGAGCGGACCGTCCGCCGTCGACACGCTGAATCCGTTCAGTCAAGTCGAGGCCGAGACCATCGCCTTCTCGTCCGGGCTCAAGACCGAGGTGTGCACCGACACCGGCGCCGGCATGAACGTCACGTCCATCAGCAACGGCGACTACATCAAGGTGAAGAACGTCGATTTCCTGGACGGCGTGACCTCCTTCGAGGCTCGGGTATCGTCCTCGGCCGGCAACGCGAAGATCGAGCTCCACCTCGACAGTCAGGACGGCACCCTGCTCGGGACGTGCGACGTCTCGGGCGCGTCGTCCTGGACCACCAAGACCTGCGCGGTCAGCGGGGGCAGCGGGAAACACGACTTGTTCCTGAAGTTCGTCGGCGGCAACGGCGACCTCTTCAAGTTCAACTGGTGGCGGTTCACCGGACCCACCATGCCGGGTGACGGGGGCGACGGAGGCGGCGGAGGCGGTGCCGGCGGCAGCGGCGGCGCCGGGGGCGCGACCTCGGGCAGCGGCGGCTCGGCCACCGGAGGCACCGGCGGAGCGACCGGCACCGCTGGCTCGGGCACCGGCGGCAGCGCCGATCCCTCCGGTGGGCCTGGCAGCGGTGGCAACGACAGCACGCAAGCTGCCAGTGGCTCGGGTGGGAACGACGCGGCCGGCGACGATTCAAGCGGCTCGTGCGCTTGCCGGACGGGCGCGGGCACTCGGAACGGCGGGCTCGCCGCCGCTCTCTCGCTGGTCGCTTCTGCGCTCGTTCTCCGGCGTCGGCGCCGGTAGGCGCTCGCGATCCGGTCGCGGATCACCGCGAACGGCCGGACGCGCCGCGCTCGCGGCGTTGCTGGCGCGTGACGCACGGCGGCGACGAACGTGGGAGCGCCGGTGAGCGCCGTTCAGGGCGCCTGACAGGACACGCGGGGGCACGGCGCCTCTCCTTCGCCGATCGTCGCGCGCGGCGATAACGTTGCGGACGCCACGTTCCCGTGATGTCGTTTCCCACGAACCCATGGCCCAGCCCGGACCATGCTAGCCCAGACGGGTGGCGTCGCGGCGGCGGCGCACGAACCCGCCAGCCACGGGAAGGCCCACCTCGGCAAGGCCGTGCTGATCACGACGGCCGTGCTCTGGCTGCTCGACTGGGTCAGCACCAGCAGGCTCGACGCCCGGGCAGCGCTGGGGATCGCGGCGTGGGTGTCGGCGGTTCTCGGCGCGCTCACGGCGGTGGCGCACAGGCTCGACACGCAGCGCACGCCGGTCTGGCGGCAGCTGCTGACCCTCGCGCTCACGGCCGGGATCGCCAGCTCGCTGATCCACCTCGCCGCCCTCCTGCTCGTCATGGCGCTCCCCGGCTCCTTCGCCGAAGGCCCGCGGCAGACGTTCGGGGCCACCGCCGTCGTCGGCTTCTTCGACGGTGACGCGCTGTTCGGCTTCTGGGCCCTGCTCGTCGAGCTGCCACGCCGGATCGGCGCCGAGCGAAGGCTGGAGCAGGAGCGACACGCGCTCCGCCAGGAGGCCGAGCTCGCGCGCATCCGCGCCGCGCTCGAGCCCCATTTCGTGCTGAACACCCTCAACACGATCGCAGGCCTCGTGACCGAAGAGCCGCGCGAAGCCCGCGACCTCATCGCGACGCTCGGCGACCTGCTGCGAGACGCCATGCAGGAGTCGCGACGCCACCATCACACGGTGCGCGAGGAGGTGAGCTGGCTCCGGGGCTTCGCTCGGATCCTGGAGTCTCGGCACGTCGGGCGGCTCGCGTTCGCGTGGGACGTGGACCGGTCGGCGGAGGACTGCGTCCTTCCGGCATTGCTGCTGCAGCCGCTGCTGGAGAACGCGGTTCATCACGGCGCGCTCCGTCGGCCGGGCCGCGGCCGTGTCGCCCTGCGGATCGCCGACGACGCGGACCGCTTGCGCTGCACCGTCGAGGATGACGGGCCCGGCTTCGACCCGGGCTCGGCCCGCCCCGGGGGCCGGGGTCTGGACCTGGTGCGGCGCCGCATGGCCCTCGAGTCCGCCCACGCTTCGCTGCGGATCGACGCGGAGCCCGGCCGGACACGCGTCGAGATCGCGTTGCCAAGGAGGAGCGCATGAAGCCCCTGTCCGCGCTGATCATCGACGACGAATGGCCTGCTCGCAACTTCCTGGTAGAGCTGCTGCGCGACACTGGAAGCTTCGGGGACATCGCCGCGGTGACGAGCGTCGAGGATGCCCGAGAGGTGCTCGAGCGCCCTGAGCTCGGCATCGAGGTCGCGTTCGTCGACGTGCGCCTCGTCGATCGGCCCGGGGATCGCTCGGGGCTCGACTTCGCCCGATCGCTCGCCGGCCTGGCGAGCCCCCCGGCGGTGGTGCTCGCCACCGCCTCGGCGCAGTATGCGCTCGACGGGTTCGAGCTGGGCGTCGTCGACTATCTCCTGAAGCCCTTCGCGCTCGATCGCGTCACGACGTGCGCCGCACGGCTGCTCGAGCGGCGCCGGCCGCCAATCCATGGCGCCGCGCGGCGGCGCCTGGTCGCCCGGAAGAGCAACAGCCTCGTCTTCTTGGACCTCGATGGCATGTTTGCATTTCAGACCGTGGATCGCCTCACCTACGTCCACCACGTCGATGGTGTATTCTCGATGGACCTCTCCCTCAACGCGCTCGGGGCCGCCCTCGGCAGCCGCGTTTTGCGCGTGCACCGCAACTGGCTCGTCGCCCCCGCGCACGTGCAGGGGCTGAGCCGGCTCGCGGGAGAGCTGTTCGTCGAGGTCGGCCCCACGCTCCGCGTCCCCGTGTCGCGCGATCGGGCGCGGGAGGTCCGGCAGCAGTTGCTGGAGAACACCGTGGGCATCCGTCAACCAGGCTGAGCTCGTCCTATTTCGCCGAGAGAACGAATTTGGCCAGCTCGCCCCCGAGCTGCTCGATGTCGAACGCGTCGGACGCGTTCGTCCCGAGGATCACGCGGGTGTTCGCCTCCGGGCAGTCCGCCGCGTACCCCCCGAAGCCGAAGTCGCTGCCCCCGGCGTAGCCGTAAACCGTCTTGCCCTCGAAGCTCGCGCCCGAGAGGTACAGCGTCCGGTAGGCGTCGAGCGCGGCCGGGTCCAGCACGTCCCCGCCCCACACGGCGACCAGCCAGCGCTCCAGATCGGAGACCGTCGTGACCAGCCCGCCGTTGCCGACCAGCGACCACGTGTACGGCCACGCGGCCGGGTCGTTGCTCCCGAACGTCGATTCGCCGTACCCGATGGCGGTGTCGACCCGTTCCCACACCGGGTCGCCGAAGAAGCCGCTGTGTTGCATCCCGGCCGGCGTCAGGAGCTCGTCGCGCACGTAGTCGGTGAACCCTCGCCCCGAGACGGTCTCGACGACGTCGGCCAGCAACGTGTAGCCCGAATTCGAGTACTCGCTCTCGCTCCCCGGCTCGAACCGCAGCTCCTGCGCGAAGATCCGCTGGCGGGCTTCGAGGCGCGCCATGGGCTCGAAGTCTCCCTCGGTGTCGTGGTACTCGTCGAACCCGGCGCTGTGCTGGACGACTTGCAGGACGGTGATCTCGGCCTTGTCGGCGGGCACGTCGTCGAAGAGGGTAGCGAGCGAGTCCGTCACCCTGAGCTTGCCCTCGCCTTCGAGCTTGAAGATGGCCGCCGCCGTGAGGTCCTTCATGACGGAGCCGAAATCGTACGCGGTGTCGGTGACGTTGGGCACGCCGTCGTCTCGGTCCGCGAGGCCGTAGCCGCGCGCCAGCACCGTGCCCCCGTCCACCGTGACCAGCGCCGATCCGGAGAACCCGGCCATCGCCGCGGCGTCGAGGCGGCGCTCCAGCTCGCCGCGGAGGTCGTCAGGCGCGTCCGGCGTGCCGGAGCTCGATCCGCAAGCGGGGTTGAGGACAGCCAGCGCGGTGAGGGCGACGACCCTCGGCAGAGGATCTTGTCGTGTACGGGATGTCATAGGGCAGCCACGTTGCCAGACGACGTGGCGGGATCGAGCGACGGATGACCAGGCGGGGGTTTTGCCCGACGAGGGGCGGGTTCTCCGGTACGAGGCGCGGGGCGGTGCCGGCGGAGCGCGCCCTTGCTGGCGCCGCTCACCGCACCTACCCGCGTCGCGGTCGCCGCTGGCGCTCGCGCTCATGTCTTCGCAGCCCCGTCTCCCGATCGCGAGGAGCGACGCCGAGCTCGCGCACCAAGTCAATGAGCGGCTTTAGCAGGAGAGACGGCGCGTCGGGCCGCCACATCGCGATGTTGAGCATCTCCAGACCGAGATCGCTGACCGGCCTCCAGATCGCGGTGCCGACCGCGAGGAAACGAGCCGCGGGCTCCGCGCCGAAGGTCAATCCGAAGCCGCTCGCCACGAGCGTCAACAGGGCTTCTCCGTCGAGGATCTCCGAAGCCACGTTCAGGGTCACGCCGCGCGCGCGGACGGCGGCGATGATGTCGTCGTACAGACGAGGGTTGCTCTTCCGCGGATCCATGAGCACGGGCTCGGTCGCCAGGTCCTTGACGTTGATCGTGGATGCGGTCGCCAGCGGGTGCTGCTTCGGCACGACGATCCCCAGGCGATGCCGGGCGAGCACGACGCTCTCGAGCGAGGAGTCATCAGGGACGTAGTTCCCATAGCCGAGCGAGATCTGCCCCGCGCGCAGGGCGTCCCACTGCTGGGCGCTGCTCATGGGCACGAGCTCCACGTTGACTCGAGGCGCCAGCTCCCGAAACCGCGAGAGGATCGTCGACAGCGGGCCTATATACGCAGAGCCGCTCTCGAACCCGATCGTGACGGTTCCGATCTGGCCTTCGGCCGTCTCCCTCACCTCTTTGGCCGCAGCGTCCACGTCGGAGAGGATCGTCTTCGCTCTGTCCAGGAGCAGCCGCCCGGCGGTCGTGAGCTTCACGCCGCGCCCCGATGGCTCGAAGAGCTCCGCGCCGATCTCCTCTTCGAGCTGCTGCATCTGACGGCTCAACGGCGACTGTGATACGCGCAGCTTCTCTGCCGCGCGCCTGAAGCTCTCCTCCTCGGCGATGGCGATGAAGTAGCGCAGGTGGCGGAGTTCCATCGGCATGCTCCTCGATCCCAGGGCTGGCCGCAGCCCCTCATCGATGCTCCACAGGTCTCAAACCGAGCCCAATATTGTCCTGGACGACTCGGTTGTCAAACGGTACCAACCTCACATGGTCATGGTCGTTCATTCAGAAAGAAAGGGAACGCAGACATGAATTCAATCAGCAACGGCCAGGTCGCAGAGGTCCTCGAGCGTCTTCATCAGGAAGCGGAGGCGGCCGACGCGCCGCTGGCCGCCAGCGCCCAGAGCGAGGCGGCCACCCGAGAAGAGATGATCACCCAGGTCCTCGAGGACGAAGCCAGCGATCTGAAAGGCACGTATCACGGGTTCGCGGAGAATTTCCTCAATGTCTCCCCGGAGTTCGGACGTTTCCTCTACATGTGCGCCCGCGCGTGCAAGGCCAAGCGCATCGTGGAGTTCGGCTCCTCGATGGGGGTCTCCACGATCTATCTGGCTGCCGCGCTCCGCGATATGGGCGGCGGCCGCTTGATCGGGACCGACCTCGTGCCCAGCAAGGTCGAGCGGGCGCGGGCGAACGTCGCCGCCGCCGGGCTGTCCGAGTTCGTCGAGCTCCGGGCCGGCGACGCTCGGGAGACCCTCAAGTCTGGCATCGCCGGCGATGTCGACCTGGTGTTGCTCGACGGCGCCTTCACCCTTTATCTCGACGTCCTCAAGCTGCTCGAGCCGCACCTGAAGCCTGGCGCGATCATCATCGGCGAAAACGCGTTCGAGCAGGCCTCGGGTTATATCGACTACGTGCGCGACCCGCGGAACGGCTATCTCTCCCAGTCGCTCCCGTTCGAGGCGGGGCGCGGCAACGAGCTCACGATCAAGACGAGCTGAGCCCCCTGGCCCGAGGCTCGCGGAGCCTGGCAGGACCGCCGCACGCCCGCCGGAGCGCCTACTGGCGGGTGCGCTCGCCGATGGTCAGGAGGACGCGGCAGCCGCCGCGCTCGCCGCTGCGGACCTCGAAGGCGTGGCGGCCGTCGCCGGCAAGGGCCCAGTGATGGAGCGTGAGCGGGCCACAGCTCTGCGACGGCGGGTCGAGCAACGCGGTGTTGCCGTGGACCGCGAAGGTCCAGGTGCAGCCGTCGCCGTCCGTGGCGGCGGCGGAGTGCGGCCCGGTGCGCTCGATCGCGATGCTGCCGAGCTGGGGCTCGTAGCTCGGCGGCAGCGGGTTGCCCTCGGCGTCGGCGCAGGCGACGGTGGCGACGTTGGTGCGGGTGAGCGGATCGGGCGGGGCGTAAGCCCACGATCCGACGAACGCCGCGGCGGGGTCGTCGTCGACGTCAGGGTCGACCCAAGTGCGCTTGCCGGCGGCGAGCACGAAATCGCAGTCAGGGCCGCCGGGGCGGTGGCTGATGGCGTGGACGACCTCGGCGGCGCCGGCGCCGGCGCGGGCCAGCGTCCAGCCGGTGATGGTGTAGCTCGACCCGATGACCGGATTGTCGCAGGTCGCCTCCGCCGATGCGAAGCTCGCGCGCTCGCCGTCGGCGTCGTGGAAGGTCCACGAGCAACCCTGATCGGTGCGGCCGGCGAGCGTCTGGTCGCCGTCGCGGGCCAGCACCAGATTGCCGATCTGCGGGATGTCGAGCTCCGCCGCGGGGGCGCCGCCCTGGGCCGGACAGGACACGTGAGCCAGGTTGGTGCCGCTGGCGCGGTCGGGCAGGTCGTAGTTCCAGGTGCCCTCGAAGCCCGACGGCGACGAGGGGCTGCTGCAGGCGGGGAACAGCGGGACGAGGACCAACAGGATGAGGTTGCGCATGGTGCCGGCAAGACCACGCAGCTGGTCCTCGTGTGACATCCGGACCGATGTCACATCCGCGCCGGCCGCGCTGTCTCATGATCGAGGCAAGCCAAGAACCATGAGACCCGACGTCGAGATCCACCGCCGCTTCCTGGTCGCGATCGCCTACCGCATGCTCGGCAGCGTGGCCGACGCCGAGGACGTGGTGCAGGACGCCTACATCCGCTACCTGGCCATGTCCGAGGCCGAGGTCGAGTCGCCGAAGGCCCTGCTCGGCACCATCGTCACGCGGCTGTGCCTCAACCTGCTGGGCTCGGCGCGCCGCCGGCGCGAGACCTACGTCGGCAGCTGGCTGCCCGAGCCGATCTGGAGCGAGGCCGACGCGCTCGACGCCTCGTCCCCCTTGGCCCGCTGGCAGTCGGTGTCGGTGGCGTTTCTGGTGGTGCTGGAGCAGCTCTCGCCGCTCGAGCGCGCGGTCTTCGTCCTGCACGAGCTGTTCGACTACGACTACGCCGAGATCGGACAGGTCGTCGAGCGCACGCCCGCCGCCTGCCGCCAGCTCGGGTGTCGCGCCCGCGAGCACCTCGAACGGCAGCGGCCGCGCTCTCCGCCCACCCCGGAGGCCCACCGCGAGCTGGTGGCGCGCTTCGCCTACAGCGTGGGCTCGGGCGATCTGCGCGGGCTGGTCGACCTGCTCGCCGAGGACGTCGTGCTCGATGCCGACGGCGGCGGGCGGTTTCCCGGCGCCGTGCTGGCGCCGTTGCGCGGCCGCGAGGCGGTGGCGCGCTTCGTCGCCTCGACTCCGCGGCTTCCGGCCGGCCCCTTTGACGGGGCGATCGGCGACGTCAACGGTGAGCCGGCGCTCCTCCTGCGCGGACGCGCGGACGCAGTGATCCGCGTGGTCATCGCGCTCGAGATCGACGGCGGCGTGGTGCGCGCCATCCGGGCGATGGCAAATCCAGAGAAGCTGCGGTGGCTCAACGCCAGCCGCGATCGGTGATCGGGCAGCTCGGTTGGGATTGCCTGGTTGGCGTTCGAGGGAGCCTTGCGCCGGGTTCATGGACAGCAGCGGAAGGCACAACCGGATGGGCCTGGGCCCCCCGGCTCGACCCAAGACTGGTCACTTGGACCCACGGGTCCGGTACCGGCAGCGCGAACTCCTCGGGATCTCCTTGAGAGGAGCATTTCCGTGGGCACGCCCATCGAGAGCGAGTAGTCTCGGGTCATTCACGAAGGAGAGGGCTCTCCGCCATGTTCATGCTCGCCCGGAAGCCGCATCCGTCCGCTGCCCCAAAGCCGGCGTCGCAGCGCCCGGCGCACGCGCCGCCCATGAACCCGCACCGGGCTCGGCTGGCCGCGTCGAGGAGCGCCGGAGCGGCGACCCCGTGCGAGTTGACGCGCGACCTGAGCGAGGGGAGGCGGCGCTACGCCGAGCCCGTCTGGCCGCGATCCGATGTGCCCTGGTCAACCCTCGGGGGCGCCGCCACGGCGGCAGGCGTCGAGGCTGAATCGTATTCGCCCGTCGCGCCGGGCTCCCAGTTCGATTTCGCCCGCATCGCCGTCATGCCGTCGCCCGTCCAGCGCAAGCCGGCCGTAAGCT
Organism: Sorangium sp. So ce185; assembly: GCF_051526825.1. Lineage (NCBI taxonomy): Bacteria > Pseudomonadati > Myxococcota > Polyangiales > Polyangiaceae > Sorangium > Sorangium sp. So ce185. Next base: position 8,874,659 of record NZ_CP150316.1, read on the forward strand.
CCCCGGGCGACCCGCTCGAGCGCGAGGCGGACGAGGTGGCCGACAAGGTGATGCGAATGGCGGAGCCAGCGCCGGGCGGCTCGGCGGAGCGGGCGCCCGTCGGCTCGGCGCCTGCGGTGATCCAGCGCAAATGCGCGGCGTGCGAGGACGAGGAGAAGACCACGATCCGGCGCGTGCAGGCGCCCTCCGCGCCTACCCGTGCTGAGCTGGACACGGGGGCCGCCGTGCGCGCAGCGGAGCACAGCGGCGAGCCGCTGCCGCGCGCCACGCGGGATTTCTTCGAGCCGCGCTTCGGGCACGACTTCAGCCGGGTGCGCGTGCACGCCGACGGCGAGGCGGCGAAGGCGGCGCAGGCCGTGCAGGCGCGGGCATACACCGTGGGGACGAGCATCGTGTTCGGGCGTGACCAGTACGCGCCGGATTCACCCGAAGGAAAGCGGCTGCTCGCACACGAGCTCGCGCACGTCGCGCAGGGCGCGAAGGGGCCATCGACGCTCCGGAGGGCGGTCGCCCCCGACTTCCGGATCACCGAGATCTCCCCGGAAGACGCGGCCAACACCTCGATGATCTTCTTCGAGGCGGGCTCCACGACGCTCGCCGTGGGGAGCCACGAGCACGGCAAGATCGCAGCGCTCGCCGCCCCTCCGGGCCAGAACCTCACGCTCAACGGCTTCAGCAGCGAGGAGGGCTCCGCCGCGGCGAACGACGCGATCGTCCAGGCCCGCATCGCGGCCGTGAGCAGCGCGCTGAGGGCGGCCGGTCACACGGGCACCCATACCCCCGTCAACCTGCGCACCAGCGGTATCGGCCAGATCAACTACCGCCGGATGCGCGCGGTCGAGGTCCTCCCGACGCCCGTCGGGCTAGCAGCCGCGCCGAGCGGACAGAGCGCGTGCGCCGCGCCCGGCTCCGAGATCGCGCCCTGCGGCACGGCGCTGACATCGTCGCTCCCGATCGCCAACGCGACGATGACCACCGCCAACACGAAGCTCGCGAACCCCGCCGACCCGGACGCGACCGCGCTCCTCGCGCAGCTGTTCAGCGGCGTGCCGCGCGCGACGGTCGTCAGTCGCATGAGCGCGCTCGCCACGCAGGTAAGCGGCCTGCCGGCCAACCACCGCTGCCACTCGAGCTGCGACGCCGGGTGCGGGCGCCCTGCGTACAACGACCCGCCGAGCGGGGCCGCCGGAGGCACGATGACCCTGTGCCCCGACTTCCTCACGAGCAGCGACAACGACTGGCGAGCACGGACGCTGATCCACGAGAGCGCCCACGGCACCCCCGGGTTCGGGGCCGACGACGTGGCCTACGCGAACACCCGCCAGATCGCCTTTCTCTCCCCCGCCGATCAGCTCCGCAACACCGACAGCTATATGCTGCTCGCCTGGTTGCTCGCCCACCCGGGGACCGTCCCTGTCGGACCGGCGGTGCCCGACACCATGGTCGGGATGTCGGCGGCAGACGAGAACTCGGCCCGTCGCGCGGTGGCGTGGCTCGAGAGCTGGCTCAACTACGGCGACTTCGACACCGAGACGCTCTATTCCACCATCCACCGCTCGCTGCCGCCGGCGGTCGCATGGGACACGAGCCAGACCGGGGACGAATACAATCGAGAGAACATGCACCGCCTGGCGCCCATCTTCGGCTTGACCGATCCCGGCGCCGCGGCCCCCTTCACGCCGCCAACGATCGATGACAAGATCAAGATCGCCGGGATCCACGACCGGTTCGATCAGATGTACTCGGCGGTGAACTGGCAGATCCTGACGGTGACCCGCGGCGCCGCGGGGAGCGACGCCTGGGGCGGCGCGGGCGCGGCGTTGCCGCGGTTGACACAGACGGTCACGGTCGGCCCCGCGTTCTTCGGGATGGCGGCGGCCGACCAGGTCAAGCACCTCGTCCTGCTGATGGCGACGGCCATGTTCGGGATCAGCGCGCCTTTCCGGTCGAAGTATCCGCTCGCCCTCGACCAGCTCCGCCAGCAGCGAGGGCTCGGCCCGTGAGCCGTCGCATCGCGGCGGCGCCGGCGGCTTGCGTGGCGCTCCTCTCCCTCGGATGCCCTCGCGTCGAGGAATCCACGAGCGGCGCGCGGTCAGCGACGACACCCACCCAGTCAAGCGAGGCTCCCATGCCACCCACGCCTCCGCCGGCCACCGCCCATCCGAACGAGATAAGCTGCCCCGATCCCGGCGATGCGCGAGGCTGCCATCTGGTGGTCACGCTGGCGCGCCCCGGCGGCCCAATCCTGGCTTCGCGGACCTGGCAATTCCCCCTGGGCGGCATCCAGGCCGGCGCCAAGCACCTTTACTGGCTCGACGGCATCAGCGTCGCCAATGTGCGCGTCGGCCCGAAAGACGACATCGGCCGCACGTCGGCGACCGTGTCACTTAATACCCCGGTGGGCGACGTGCGCGCCTCTGCCGCGGCCGGCGACACGCTGCTGGTCTTGACGAGCGGAGGGCTCCTCGGGCTCTCGCCGACCGATGCCGCGCCGCGCCTCGTCGCGGCCGAGCTCTCGGGCTGGGCGCTAGCCACCGATGGGCGGTCCGCCGTGTGGACCACCGGCGTCGCCGGCTCCGACCAGGGAAGCGTCAAGCGCGGGGATCTCACGAGCGGCGCCGTGAGCGAGGTGGTCGGCGGCGAGACGCGCCCCGGCGCGGTGACGTTCGATGGCGGCGGGATCTACTGGGTGAGCTTCGGGGCCGGTCCGGACGGGGCCATCCGCGGCTTGCCAGCGGGGGCATCCTCGCCGATCACGCTGGCTGCGGGCCAGCCGGCCCCGCGCGCGATCGCCGTCGACCGCGACGCCGTTTATTGGGTGAACGACGCGCCCGACGGGCGACACCTGCGCAGCGTGCCCAGGCGAGGTGGTCCCGTGCGCGAGCTCCTGCATCGGCCTGCACCGCAGGGGAGCACGGGCCAGGAGCGCCTGGTCGTTGCCGGCGACGATGCCTATTTCATCGTTGCAGGGCAGATCGAGCACGCCCTGACCAGCGGCGCTCCCGGCGCATCCGTGATCAAGGCGCGGCCGCCGGGGCGCGTCGTCAGCTTCGATGTCGATGAGCGCCACCTCTACCTCACCGTCGATGTCCCGGCTCCGGCGCCGCCGGCGAGGCGGCGCGGGCCTCCGTGAGCGCTGTGCTGCGATGGTCGCCCTGCACCGTCCTGCCGTGACGGGCCGGCAAGGGCATCCCGGTATCTTCTGGCTTTTGTGGATGCTTCCATGCGGTCTGGGAAAACACAGGCGACGGCGCCACACGCCCCTCGCTCGATCGCACAAGAACAGCGCGAAGCGCGTCTGGCCGCTCCTGGTGGCGATCGAGTTCGGCGGGCGCAGTCTCCGCGATCGCGTCGAAGAGGCCGAGGCCAAGGTCAGGCACCGCCATCGCGTCGGCGAGCTTCGTCACCTCGTCGATGCCGAGCCGCCACAGGAACGCGGCCCAGAACGCCTTCGTGTAAGTCGACCAGATGGTCGACGAGCAGCGGGAACTCTAGCCTTTTTGATACCAGCTCCGGTCTGGCGCTACCCACGCGGCGAACCACGCGAGTTCGAGCGCGCTGCCCATCTCGCGAGCTGAGCAAGAGGCCAGCTTCGTACTGCATCGCGCCGAGCGGGTCGAATGGCCTCGTCTGGCCCAACGAGCCCGCGGAGCCGGAAGCCTCGAGCAGTTCGCCAGCGCCGAAGCCGCGGCCGCGCAGTCTTTACGTTGAATCCATGGGTGACGACTCGTCAGGCTGGGGCTCTACCCAGCTATTCTGTGCAATGAACGAGGCTCGCGAGCTCGTCGCCGCAGCTGCGGCTCTCTAGCCCTTGTCGACACTCGGTCACGTCCACGGCCTCGAGGCACACCAGCCATGCCTCGAATTGGTCGGTGCACCCCAGCTCGGATGACATACGTCGATAATCGCCGGCCATGTCAAGGCATTCAACAAGATCCGTGTCGATGTTACAATCCGCGCATTCGCAGAGCTTTCCGCACACTATTTCTATTCTCTCGTCTACGCCGAACGTGCAACGGAGGAGGCTCTCATGCTCGTCGTCGCAACCGTCGCTGTAGACAGAGCCCTGTCTACACTCGGGCTCTACCTCGAGACACATCAGCAATTGATCGGATTGGTCAATGCACCCGTCCACGTTCGCCTCGCGCCAGTTGTCGTCAATTTCGTCATAGCAAGCGCGGCGATCTCTGTCATTTTCGCACATGATGCATAGGCTTCCTATCCTATCCTCTACACTGGACTCGCCTCCCCCGCCCGATGCATCCGGTGCGCCGCTGCCGGCTTGCCCCCCCCCGGATCCGCCGACCCCCGCGGCGGTGATGCTGGGGCGACCTTTGCCCAGCCCCAAGGTTTCTCGCGTCTCGCAGGTCGATCACCGAGCGCGGCGCGTCGTCGGCCCGCTGCGCTGTCAGCGGTCGGCGATGCCCGAGGATGCCCGCGCCGCGGCAGATCCAGAGCGAAGCGAACCCAGGGCGAAGCGAACCGCGCCGACCAGGCTCATCCTCGCGAATCTCCGCGTCCTTCCTATCCGGGCGCCCGGTCAACCCCGTGCTCGCTTCCCCGGTGCTGGCACCAGGGTGCTGGCACCAGACCGAGCAGCCCCGCCGGAGATCGCTGACACGCGGAGCTGCGGCGGCGGCGAAGCGGACGCCGGGGTGCGGAGCGGGGCGGAGCCCCGAGAAAACAACGCTAAGGCCGCCCGCGCGAAGCCGCCGCGAAGCCGCCGAAGCCCGGCCACCCCCCCGGCCGGACTTCGGGCGGGCCGAACCGGGTCGGGGCCGCGGCCTGCGCGGCGTGAGGGCGAGCACCGATGTCGCGCGAGAACCCCAGCCACCCGCCGCGGCCTCGGCTCGTACACCGAAGACCGTATTTCTCACTCAACAACTTCCTGAGCCGCTCTCCCCCTCTCCCGTTCTCCTCGAATTCACGCACATCAAAGTGGATGAGCCCGCTCGATCCCGCGCCCTCGCGTGCAATCCGGTCAAATCTCGTCGGTTTGGGCTCTCCGGCCGCTTGCGATGGAGGGGGTCGATCTCTAACGTAACCCAAGGGAAGCGTTGATTCCCTGTGGAGGCTTATGGCAAGCAAGGCAGCACGGAAGACGTGGATCCTGGTCTCCGACGCAAGCCGTGCCCAGCTCTATCGTGAAGAGCCTGCGGGCAAGGGCTTTACCCTGCTCGAGTCCTACAGTCACGACGAGAGCCGGGCGCGCGTGCGGGATCTGATGGCCGACGCGCACGGGCGGAAGCCGAACGGCACCCCGGGCGGGAACGGCAACATCAGCGGCGGCGGGGGCGGCACGTACCTCGGCCGGCCCGGCGCGGCGCCCGACACCGATCCCAAGGAGGTCGAGAAGCAGAAGTTCGCCCAGGAGCTCGCGGAGGTGCTGGAGAAGGGTCTCAACGAGCACGCCTACGACTCGCTGGTGCTCATCGCGCCGCCGCACTTCCTCGGCCTGCTCCGCGGCACGGTGAGCAAGCAGGTCAGCAACCGCATCGAGACGAGCGTGGACAAGGACCTGAGCTGGCTGGACGAGCCCCGGCTCACGGAGCGCCTGCGCGAGCTGCGGGCCGTCTAGCGAGGCTCTCCCCCGGCGGCGCCGCGCGGCCGTCACGGCACGTCAGCGCGGCGCCTTCGGCGCGCTCGTCGTCTGCGCCTTCGGCTCGCCCGCCGCGTCCTCGAACGTGTACGCCACCCCGAGCCCGACCACGTTCGCGCGGACGCTGTACGCGCCGCCGTTGATCATGTTCGGGTTCTCCGGCGGATTGCCCTGCACCGGGCTCATCTGCGGGAGCCGCGCCTCCCGCGGATCGACCCGCACGTCCGCGGCGAACGCGTGCGCGTAGGTCGCGTCGAGGCGCCATCGACCGAGGTGCACGCCCAGGCCGAGCGCCGTCGTCACCTTCGGCGCGTCGATCGTGAGGACCGACACGTACTCGGGCGGGACCGCGCTCTGCTCGACGCTCACGCCGGCGCGCAGCGCCCACCGCTTGCCGACGGCCTCGAACGCGTACTCGCCCCCGAGCCTCGCCGAGAACGACGCCTCGAACCGCCGCGGGAGCGTGACCGGAGGCACGCGGAACTCCTCGGGAAAGCCGGCGACGTTCCGGAGCACCACCCCGTCGGGCTCGACCACGACCTCGTCGTGCATGCCCCACCCCTCGACGCCGAGCCCGAGCTCCACGCGCAGGTCCTCCACGGGCCGCGCCTCGACGCCGGCGCGGAGGATCCAGGGCAGATCGAACGAGACGTCGGCGTCTTCGCCCTCCTGGACGGCGCGCTCGAAGACGGGCGCCGCGGGGAGCCGCGCCCGGAAGGTGGCGGGCGCGCGCACCCAGGCGGGCAGCTGGAAGGCCAGGCCGATGCGCCACGCCGGGGTCGGGATGAAGAGCGCCCCGAGCTGGCCCGTCGGCGCCACGATCGGGGCGACCGTGAGCTCGGACTCGATGTCCCACTCCGGATCCTCGGGCGCGCAGAACATCCGCTCCGGGACGCACCCGGAGACGATCACGCGGCTGTTGAACGTGCCGACCACCGCGCCGATCCCCGCGCCGAGGCGCCACCTGGGCGACGGCGCGTACGCCGCGCCGACCCCGACGAACGCGAGCGCCGAGCCCTCGAGGGTGAGCAGCGCATACCGCTGCGGCGCCGGCGCGCCCTTCACCTGCTCCGGGTAGCTGGAGAGGGCCGCGTACGGCGTCCACACGCCGCCCCAGACCACCCACCGCGGATCGACCCGGAACGACGCGCCGAGCGTGGGGATCGGCAGCACCGGCGCGCTGCCGGCGACGGGCTCCATCGTCTGCACGAAGCTCGCGCCCGTCGGCTCGCCGGTGTTCGGGTCGACCTGCCGCACGATCGCCTGGCGCGTGTGCTCGCTGCGCCACTCGAAGAGCCCGGCGTCGACAAGGATCTGCGTGCCGGCCTCGAAGACGCCCGCGGGGTTGTAGGCGATCGCCCCGAGATCGTCGCCGCCGGCGATGTACGCCCCGCCGCGCGACAGCGGGCGGACGCCGCGATCGGTGAAGTACAGCCCGGCCGCGCCGGCGTCGCCCGGGAGCAGCGCGAGCGCCCCGGCGGCGGACGCCGCGGCGAGCGCGGCGCGGATCGCGGTGTCGTGCGCGCGGCTCACTCGACGGGCCGCTTCCGGAGGATGGCGTAGATCTGCTCGAGCCCGCGGGTCTCGTCGGTGAGGAAGTCCCGGAGCGAGACAAGGACCTGCCGGTAGTCCTCCGCCGCCAGGGGCTCGCCGCTCGCGGCCTCCACGCGGTGCACGTCCGCGAACGCGTCGACGAACACCTCGAGCGGCGCGCGGCCGTCGTCCTTCATCGGCGTCACGAGCGCGGGGAGGACGTGATCCATCGCGTGGTACCGGTCGTACCGGTCGTCGTTGAGCGCCTTGAGCGCCGCGAGCCCCGCGTCGGCCGCGCCCGGGCCGCCGCGGTCGCCCTCCGGGGTCAGCGCGGTCGACGCGGCCTTCAGGACCGGGATCAGGGTGTCCTCGTCGCCGAGCAGCTGGAGGACGTCGGCCAGCGCCGGGAGCAGCGCGCGGAGCGGGGCGTCGTCGACGCCGGCGTCGAGCAGGTAGGTGAGGAACCGCTCGAGCTCCCGCCGCGCCGGCTCGTGGGCGCGGATCGCCTCCGACACGTCGACCGCCGCGGCGAACAGCGGATGGCTCACGAGGTCGCTCACCTTCGCGCCGAGCTCGTCCTGGGCCCAGGCGCACCGCCCGGTCCTCTCGCGATCGGGGCAGCGCGCGTTCAGCTGCTCGCGGAGGACGCGCAGGGCGACGGCGCCCATCCTCGGGAGCGCGCGGTTCTTGAACCGGGTCTCCGGCCCCGACCCCTCGACCGCGAGGAGCGCGTCGACGAGCTCGCTCGTGGCCCGCTCCCACTGGCCCTTCCGCGCCGCGGCGTCGGGCGCGGCGCTCTCCGCGAAGCGCGCGTCGATGCCGTTCAGCGCGTCCGCGAGCAGGGTGAACCCGGTGAGCTGGTCCTGGGTCCGACCGTCGGCCCACGTCGCCTGCTTCTTTCCGTGGCGATCGACCATCCCCACGTTGCCCGCGTAGCGGGTGCTGAAGAAGATCCGCGCGAGCTTCTCGATCGCCTGCGCCTTCGTCCAGGTCTGCCGCGGCTCGGCCGCGGCCCCGGGACCGCGCTGCACCGTCACCGGGGCCGATCGGTCGGCCAGCGTCCGGGCGAACGCCACCGACGACGCCAGGACGTCCTCGGCCTGGAGCGCGTCGGCCATGAGCGGCTCGTACGTGTTGGCCCCGGCCTCCGAGCAGTACGCGGTGTTGGTCGCCGGCGAGCCGGCCTTGATGCACTCCGGCCCGTGCTCCTTGCCCGGCCAGTGCCGGTACGCCGTGCTGAAGAGATCGATCAAGATCGCCTCCCCGGTGGTGTCCGGGGCGACCTCGGCGAACGCCGCCACGATCGGGCTCAGGTACGCGCCGAGCCCGAGCCGCTCGATGAGGAAGGTCGTCCCCGGGTGGCGGATCCGGATCAGGTTCTCCGGGGAGCTGCACTCGTTCACGCCGAGCTCGTTCTTCGGGCAGTGGATCGTGCCGGCCGGCTCGAGCGTCCCCGAGATGAAATCGTTCGTCGTCTCGTTGGTCAGCTCGCGCAGCGGGTCGAGATCGACGAGGTTCGGGAACTCGTCCGAGTCGGCCCCGAAGTAGATGAGCCGGCTCAGCGCGGCCGGCGTGGGGTGGCTCGTCAAGCCGTCGATGCCGCTGGAGAACTCGAGCACCGAATCCGGAACGAGGGCCGAGAGGACCGAGGGCTTGATCTTGAGCTCCGCCTTCTTGGCATGCCCCTCGGGAAGGAGGGAGTCGAGGTAGAAGGCCGCCAGGTCGTCGATCTGGAACAGCTCGCACGGCGCATCGCACCCGGGGCAGGACACCGAGACGCCGAACACGCTCAGCTCCGTGTCCCGCTTGTTGCACTGCCTCACGCCGGCGGTGTCGTGCATCAGGTGCATCAGCCGCTCCATGGCCGAGCGGTTGTCGCCGATCTTCGGCTTCGTCGGGTCCACCGGCGTCTTCGGATCGGACGTCGACGGCGCCCCGACCGAGAGGTTGATCGCCGGGCCGTTCAGGTCCTCCGGGTCGTACGCGTACTGATCGCGGTACCTGAGCATCGCCGCGATCGCGTCGCCCGCGTGCTTCGCCCTGCCGTGCGGGGCGAGGAGCGCGTCGCTCGCGAGCGCCTCGACGAGGCGCGGCACGAGCCCGGGCTGCTCGACGGCCCGGTCGAGCACCGCCGCCACCTCGTCCCAGAGCGGCGCCTCGCCGTCGAGCTGCGCCGCCGGCTCCTTGCCCTCGGCGGCCAGCCGGTCGTGCTCCCGGGCGAGATCGCGGATGCGCAGCGCCGCGCCCATCATGCGGGCGAGCTCCGCCTCGTGGTTCTCGAGCAGATCGATCAGCGTGAGGAGGAGGACGTCCGAGTCCTTGTCGGCGAGCACCTGGCCGACCGCGTGCGCGAGATCGGCGAGCGGCGAGTCCTCGCCGCGGAAGCGGCGGTACGACAGGCGGCCGTCGCGCTCCTCGCACGTCGGGTCCGGCGGCAAGACCGTGTCGGTCCGGAAGTCGTAGCAGGCCTCCTCGCGGTCGCCGAAGAGCAGGATCGAGCCGGCGAGGGCGTACATGAGCCCTTCGTGCTCGGTCTTCCACGGCTCGGGGTCGTCCTTGCGCGCGTACCGGGTCCCGTCGACGAGCGGCACGATCGCGCGCAGCGCCGCGCCGAGGAGCGTCCTCGAAGTATCGACGTAGGCGTAGAGCTCCGGCGAGAGGCGCCCGAAGTCGTCCCGCGGCGGCGGGGTGACGCCGGGGATGGCGAACGGCGGGTCGATCGCGAGCGGCTCGCCGCGCTCGTCGACGAACCTGCCGGAGGCATCGACGTCGGCGAGCCCGTCCCCGTCGGCGTCGGCGAACGGCGCGGGAACCCCGCCGCCCTGCGGGAGGACCCACCCGCGCCGGTCGCGGCGGGCGACGAAGCTCGACGGCGGCGACGCGAACGCGTCGTCCTCGGCGAGCAGCGCCGCCTGCGCGAGCTCCAGGAGCGTGCGCGGGCGGTTCGGCTGGGCGGTGGGCGCGTCGACCGAGAGCGGCGCCCGCTCCTCCGGCGAGAGCGCGGCCAGCTCGCGCTTGCCGGCCGCGAAGAGCGCCTGGAGCGCGGGCGCCCCCGAGCCGCCGGGGCCGATCGCGTCGAGCGCCGCCACGGTCATCGGGCGCAGGCCCGGGTACGCGAGCGCCGCGCGCGCCGCGCCGAGCCCCGCGTCCGCCGAGCGATACCCCGTTCGCCCCCAGATCCCGGAGAGGGCGCAGGCGACCGCGCTCCCCTCCCCCACCCCGTCCCCTTCCCGGTCGCAGTCGATCGGCGCCCGCTCTCGCCGCGCCTTCTCCTCCCCCTCGACCCGGGCCGCGCTCTCCTCGCTGCCGTGGATGAGCGCGTCGAGGAGCCGCCCCATCCCCTGCGTCGACGCCGGCAGGACGGCCCTCGCCTCCGGGCTCGGATCGAACGGGTTCGCCTCGTAGAGCGGGGCGATCGTCTGCGACAGGCTCAGGAAGGCGTCGTGCAGCCGGATCTTGCCGCCCCCCTCGCCGGCCGCGACGTTGGCGATCTCGACGTCCGGGACCGCGGCGTTGACGGCGCGCACGAGGTCCTTGCGCCACCGGGCCATGGCCTCGACCTTGGCCACGCCGAGCCTGCGCGCCCGCTCCGCCCGCTCGCCGGAGACGGGCGGCAGCAGCGAGACGTCGACCTCGTCCAGGTAAACGCCCGCGTCGTCGTAGTGGCAGACGCGCTGGTACGACGCGCCCGTGTGGTCCTCGTAGAGGCTCGACGCCCCCACGCGGTCGCAGAGCACGCCGAAGACGTCGTCGCCCAGCGTCGCCTTCGGGGGCGCCCTCCGCGCCGTGTCGAGCGGCTCGTGACAGGAGACGACGACCGCGCCGGACGCGGCGAGCGCAGCCAGCCGAAGCACACCAGCGGCCGAGGAACGCAGCGTACGCGTGCGCATGAGGAAACCTCCCCGAGACGGCGCCAGGGTAGACGATTCCGCCGGAGCCGCGTAGCGCTTCCCGCCCGCGCGGGTGAGGGCGGTGAGGACATAGTGCGCGTTTTCCAGGCTCGCCGTGCGCGATGGGGACGGCGGCGGGGCGGAGGGTGATAGGCTCCGGGGCGATGGCGACCGCCCAACCCACCCCGCTCACCGCTGTCGTTCTCGCTGCCGGACAAGGGACTCGGATGAAGAGCGCCCGACCGAAGGTGCTCCACGAGCTCTGCGGCCGGCCGATGATCCACTACGTCGTCGACGCGGCCCTCGCCGCGGGCGCCTCGGACGTCGTGGTCGTCGTCGGCCACGGCCGCGACGAGGTCTCCGCCTACCTGGACAGGGCGTTCGGCGCCCAGGGAAAGAACGTCCGCACCGCGCTCCAGCCCCAGCAGCGCGGCACCGGCGACGCGGTCCGCTGCGCCATGCCGCACCTCCAGGCGACCGCCGAGGCGGTGCTGATCCTGTGCGGCGACACGCCGCTGCTCGATCCGGAGCAGCTCGCGCAGCTCCGCGGGGCGCTCGACGGCGCGGGCGACGCGCCGATGGCGATGCTCACCGCGCAGGTCGCCGATCCGACGGGCTACGGCCGGATCCTGCGCGACGGCGCGGGGCGCGTGATCGGCATCCGCGAGCACAAGGACGCGAGCCCCGAGGAGCGCGCGATCACCGAGGTCAACCCCGGCGTGTACCTCGCCCGCGGCGCCTTCCTCGAGCGCGCGCTCGCCGGGCTGACGACCGACAACGCGCAGGGCGAGCTCTACCTCACCGACATCGTCGCGCAGGCGGCGAAGGCCGGCGGCGCCGCGGTGGTCGTGGCGCGGGACGCCGGCTCGCTCGTGGGCATCAACGACCGCGCGCAGCTCGCCGCCGCCGAGGAGGTGCTCTACGGCCGCATCGCCGACCGGCTGCGCCGGAGCGGCGTCACGATCCGGACGAGCGCCCGCGTCGACGCCGGCGTGGTCGTCGAGCCGGACGCGGTGATCGAGCACGCGGCGGTGCTGCGGGGCCAGACGCGGATCGGCGCGGGCGCGCGCGTCGACGTGGGCTCGGTGCTCACGGACGTGGTCGTCGAGGCGGGCGCCTCGGTGAAGCCGTACACCGTCGCGTCGCAGTCGTCGATCGGCGCCGGCGCGCAGATCGGGCCGTTCTCGCACCTCCGCCCGGACAGCCAGATCGAGGCCGACGCGCACATCGGCAACTTCGTCGAGACCAAGAAGACGGTGGTCCGCAAGGGCGCGAAGGCGAACCACCTCGCCTACCTCGGCGACGGCGACATCGGCGAGGGCGCCAACGTCGGCGCCGGGACGATCTTCTGCAACTACGACGGCTTCCGGAAGCACCGGACCGAGATCGGCCCCGGCGCGTTCATCGGCAGCGACTCGCAGATCGTCGCGCCGGTGAAGATCGGCGCGGGCGCCTACGTGGCGACGGGCACCACCGTGACCCGCGACGTGCCGGCGGACGCGCTGGCGATCGGCCGGGTGAAGCAGGAGAACAAGGAGGGCTACGCCGGCAAGCTGAAGGCGCGGCTGAAGGACGCGGCGAAGAAGTAGCCGGCGCGGCGGCGCGGCCTCAGGCCCCGGGCCGACGAGGTCGCACCGCAGCTTGAGAACCGCGGGATATGGCTGAAACCGGCGCGGTCAGCCAGTACACTCGCGCGCCATGCCCGCGGTCGCCCTGCTCCTCTTGCCATTTCTTGGAAGCGTGCTCACCGCTATCCTGCCGACGCGGGCGCGGTCCGAGCTCGCGGCTTGCGCAGGGCTCGTGTCGGCCGGCGCGGCGGCCTGGGTCATCAGCCTATTCCCGCGGGTGCGTGACGGGGGCGTGATCCGCGAGACGATCTCGTGGGTGCCTTCGCTCGGCCTCGATCTGGTCCTTCGGATCGACGGGTTCGCGTGGATGTTCGCCGTGCTCATCACCGTCATCGGCGCCCTCGTCTGTCTGTACGCGCGCTACTACATGTCCCCCGAGGATCCGGTGGCGCGCCTATACGCGCTCTTCCTCGCGTTCATGGGCGCGATGCTGGGCGTCGTGGTCTCGGGCAACCTCGTTCAGCTCGTGGTCTTCTGGGAGCTCACGAGCCTCGTTTCGTTCCTGCTCATCGGCTACTGGCATCACCGGGTGGACGCGCAGCGGGGCGCGCGCATGGCGCTCACCGTGACCGGCGCGGGCGGGCTCGCGCTCCTCGGAGGCGTGATCATCCTCGGCCACATCGTCGGCAGCTACGAGCTCGATGTGGCCCTCGCCTCGGGCGACCGCGTGCGGGCACACCCGCTCTACCCAGCCGCGCTCGTCCTCATCTTGCTGGGTGCGCTCACCAAGAGCGCTCAATTCCCGTTTCACTTCTGGCTGCCGCGGGCGATGGCCGCGCCCACGCCGGTGTCCGCCTACCTGCACTCGGCGACCATGGTGAAGGCGGGCGTATTCCTGCTCGCGCGGCTCTGGCCGGTGCTATCGGGGACCGAGCTGTGGTTCTGGATCGTCAGCGGCGCGGGCATGACGACGCTCCTGCTCGGCGCGTACATCGCGATGTTCCAGAACGATCTGAAGCGCGTGCTCGCCTACTCGACCGTCAGCCACCTCGGCCTCATCACGCTCCTCTTCGGGCTCAACAGCTCGCTCGCTGCCGTCGCCGGGGTGTTTCACATCATGAACCACGCGACGTTCAAGGCCTCGCTGTTCATGGCCGCGGGCGTCGTCGACCACGAGACCGGGACGCGCGATATCCGTCGCTTGAACGGCCTGATTCGTTCCATGCCTCGCACCGGCGCGCTGGCGCTCGTGGCGAGCGCCGCGATGGCCGGCGTGCCGCTGCTCAACGGCTTCCTGTCGAAGGAGATGTTCTTCGCCGAGACGATGTTCTTGTCCGCGCACCCCTCGGTGGAGGTGGGGCTGCCAGCGCTGGCGACGATCGCGGCGATCTTCGCGGTCGTGTACTCGCTGCGCTTCGGCTACGACATCTTCTTCGGCCCGCCGTCGACCGATCTCCCTCGGCACCCGGAGGAAGCCCCGCGGTGGATGCGGACGCCGATCGAGCTCCTGGTGCTCAGCTGCCTCATCGTCGGCGTCGCGCCGACGATCTCCATCGGGCCATCGCTCGCGACGGCGGCCCGCCCCGTCGTCGGTGGGACGCTCCCCGACTACAGCCTCACCATCTGGCACGGCTTCAACCCGCCTTTCGTCATGAGCCTCGTCGCCATCTCAGGCGGCGTCGTCGGGTACCTCTGGTTGCGCAAGCATCAGGAGCAGGGGCGGCTCCAGGATACGCCCTTCGTCGGACGGCTCAACGGGAGGCGGCTGTTCGAGAGCGCGCTGTTCGGGCTCACGCGCCTGTCGCGGAGGGCGCTTCGGCTCGTCGGGACTCGACGACTCCAGACGCAGATGTTCACGATCGTCGCGGTCGCGCTCCTCCTCGCGCTCCTCGCGGCGCACGGCGTCCCGCTCGAGTGGGGCGACCGGGACAGGCTGCCCGCGTCGCCTGCGTTCGTGCTCTTGTGGGTCATCGGGGCGGTCTGCGCGGTCGGCGCTGCCGTGATGGCGAAGTTCCACAGGCTGATCGCGATCACGTTGATGGGCGGCGCGGGCCTCGTCACCTGCCTGACGTTCATGTGGTTCTCGGCGCCCGACCTCGCCCTCACGCAGATCGTCGTGGAGGTCATCACCACCATCCTGTTTCTGCTCGGGCTGCGCTGGTTGCCGATGCGCATCGAAGGGATCTCCCGTCCGGTCACGGCCCGCGACAGGGTGCGGCGCGCGCGCGATCTGCTGCTCGCGATCGGCGCCGGCAGCGGCCTCGCCGCGCTCTCCTATGCCATGCTGACCCGGCCGGCGCCGCACAGCATCTCGCCGTTCTTCCTCAGCCGCGCGCTGCCGGAAGGAGGGGGCGCCAACGTCGTCAACGTCATGCTCGTCGACTTTCGCGCCTTCGACACGCTCGGCGAGATCACGGTCCTCGGCGCGGTCGCGCTCACGGTCTACGCCCTCCTGCGCCGCTTTCGACCGCCCCCGGAGAGCATCGAGCAGCCCGAGCAACAGAGAGCCTTGCCGGCCGACGTCGTCACCGACCTCGTGAAGCCGCGCACGGCCGAGGACGCCGCGCGCGGATACATGATGGTGCCGGCGGTCATCGCGCGCCTGCTCCTGCCGGTCTCCGTCCTCGTCGCGGCGCACTTCCTCCTTCGTGGGCACAACGAGCCAGGCGGCGGCTTCGTGGCCGGGCTCGTCATCGCGATCGCGATGCTCATGCAGTACATGGTCTCGGGGGCGCTCTGGCTGGAGGCGCGCGCGCGCCTCCGTCCGGTGCGCTGGATCGCCGTGGGGCTGCTGCTCGGGGCGGCCACGGGCCTCGGCGCGCTCACCGTCGGCTATCCCTTTCTCACGACGCACACCGCGCATGTCAGGCTGCCGCTGATCGGCGAAGCGCACCTGCCGAGCGCCACCTTCTTCGACCTCGGCGTGTTCGCGGTCGTCGTGGGAGCGACGCTCCTCACCCTCACGGCACTCGCTCACCAGTCGCTACGTGCGCACCGGCGACCAGCCCAGAGCCCGGCGTCGTCGACGAGCGAGGGCACGAGCTAGATGGAAGCCCTGCTCGCGCTCGTCATCGGTGTGCTCGGCGGGTCCGGGATCTGGCTCGTGCTGCGCCCGCGGACCTTCCAGGTGATCATGGGGCTCACGCTGCTCTCTTACGCGGTGAACCTCTTCATCTTCAGCATGGGGAGCATCTTCATCGACAAGCCGCCGCTCGCGCGGCCCGGCGTGCCTGCCGATCTTCAGCACTACACGGATCCGATGCCGCAGTCCCTCGTGCTCACGGCCATCGTCATCGGCTTCGCGACCACGGCGCTCTTCCTCGTCGTGCTCCTCGCTTCGCGCGGCTTCAGCGGCACCGATCACGTGGACGGGACGAGGGAGGAGCCATGACCGAGCGCTTCCCGCACATGATCGTCGCGCCCGTCGTGCTGCCGCTGATGACGGCGGCCCTGTTGCTTCTGCTCGGTGCGAAGCGCAAGCGCGCCAAGTCGATCGTCAACATCGGCGCGGCCTTGGCGGGCCTCCTCGTGGCGCTGGAGATCATGCGCGGCGCCGACGCTGGCGGTTCGTCCGGCGCCGTCGGTGTGTATCTCATGTCGAACTGGGAGGCGCCTTTCGGGATCGTGCTCGTCGCGGACCGGCTCTCTGCGCTCATGCTGGTGCTGGTCGGCGTGGTGAGCCTCTGCGCTGCCCTCTACGCGGAGGCCGCGTGGGGTCGCGCGGGCGCGTACTTCCATGCGCTCTTCCAGATTCAATTGATGGGGCTCAACGGCGCCTTTCTCACGGGAGACCTCTTCAACCTCTTCGTGTTCTTCGAGGTGATGCTCGCGGCATCGTATGGCCTGCACCTCCATGGATCCGGGTGGCCGCGGGTGCGCTCGGGGCTCCACTACATCGCCGTGAACCTGCTCGCGTCGTCGCTCTTCCTCGTCGGCCTCGCGGTGCTCTACGGCGTCGTGGGCACGCTCTCCATGGCCGACATCGCCGAGAAGCTCGCGCTCGTCCCGGCGCGCGATCGCGGGCTCTTGCACGCAGGCGCGGCGGTCCTCGCCGTGGCGTTCCTCATCAAGGCGGCGATCTGGCCCCTCAACGCCTGGCTGGTGCCGGCCTACTCGGCCACGAGCGCGCCTGTCGCGGCGCTCTTCGCGCTGATGACGAAGGTGGGCATCTACGCGCTCGTTCGCTTGTGGACGCTGCTCTTCTCCGCGGGCGCTTCAGCGCAGTTCGGGGGGACAGTGCTGCTCTACGCGGGGCTCGCGACCATCGCCTTCGGCGCGATCGGCCTCATGGCCTCCATGTCCCTCGGGCGCATCGCGGGCTTCTCGGTGATCGTGTCGTCGGGGACGCTCCTCGCGTCGCTCGGGACGGGGACGCCCGCGGTGACGTCGGCGGCGCTGTTCTACATGCTGAGCGCCACGTTGGCGGTGAGCGCTCTCTTCCTCCTCGTCGAGCTGGTGGAGCGCATCGGCTCCGATGGACAGCGGCGGGTGCCGGACCTCGACGTGGAGCCGGGCGAGGACACCAACCTCGATGACGAGGAGGCGCCGCTCGTCGCCCGAGCGTTTCCGGTGTCCATCGCGTTGCTCGGCCTGGCGTTCATGGTCTGCGCGCTGCTCGTCGCAGGGCTGCCGCCGCTCTCGGGCTTCGTCGCGAAGGCCTCGTTGCTGACCGCCCTCCTGTCGCCCCGAGGGGGCGGCCACGCGAGCGCCAGCGCCGCCGTCCCGCCCGCCGCGTGGCTCCTCTTCGGGCTGCTGCTCCTCTCGGGGCTCGCGGCCACCATCTCCCTCGCGAGGGCGGGCATTCGACACTTCTGGTCGTCGGGCGGGCGGCTCCCGCCCAGCTTGAAGGTCGTCGAGGCGGCCTCCGTCCTCGGCCTCGTCCTCTCTTGCATCGTGCTCACGCTGTGCGCTGAGCCGGTCATGCGCACCACGAGCGCGACTGCCGCGGGGCTGCACTCGCCGAAGGCGTACATCGAGGCCGTCTTGTCGATGAGGCCTCGTCCGGGCCCGACGCGCCCCGCGATCGAAGAGGAGGGGGCACCGTGACCTTCATCGAGAAGCCCGTGTTCGCGCCGCTCTTGTCCGCCGCTCTGTTCGCGTTGTGGCTGGCGCTCGCGCGCTCGACGAGCGTGGGCCAGGTCGTCCTGGGGCTAGGGCTCGCGCTGGCGGTGCCGCTCCTCACCTCGGCCCTGCGGCTGACGAACGTCCGGGTGCGGCGACCGCTGGTCGTCGCGCGCTTCATCCTGAGGGTCGGCTACGACGTTTTGCTCTCGAATCTCCAAGTCGCCTGGGGCGTGGTCGCGTGGCGATGGCGGCGACCCCAGTCGAAGTTCGTGATCGTGCCCCTCGATCTGCGTGACCCCCTCGGGCTGGCCGCGTTATCCATGGTGACGACCGTGGTTCCGGGCACCGTGTGGTCGGAGCTCGCGCTCGACCGCAGCGCGCTCTTGCTGCACGTGTGGAATGTCGGCGATGAAGGCGCCTTCGTCGCCCATTTCAAGGCTCGCTACGAGGAGCCTCTCCGGGAGATCTTCGAATGAGCGCACTTCTGTCTGGCGCGATTGCCTTCGCGCTCGGCTGCTACGCCGTCGCGTCGGTCCTGGTGGTCGTCAGGTTGGTCCGCGGGCCGCGGGCGCAGGACCGCGTGTTCGCGCTCGATTTGCTCTACTTCCACGCGATGCTGGTCATGCTGGTGCTGGGTATTCGTCACCGGAGCGACACATACTTCGAAGCCGCGCTGTTGATCGCGCTCTTCAGCTTCGTGAGCTCATCCGCGATGGCGAAGTTCATCCTGCGCGGGGAGGTGATCGAATGAACCAGCTTCCCCTCTGGGTCGAGGCGGCGGTCGCTGCGTTGCTCGTGCTGAGCGGCCTGTTCGTGGTCATCTCCGCGTTCGGGTTCCTGCGCCTGCCAGACTTCTTCCTGCGCATGCATCCCCCTGCGCTCGCGTACACCTTCGGCAGCTGGTGCGTGACGCTGGCGAGCATCCTCTACTTCTCGATGATCGAGTCCCGGCCCGTGCTGCACCCGTGGCTCATCATCATCATGCTCTCCATCACGGTCCCTGTGACCACGCTGCTCCTGGCGCGCGTGGCGCTGTTCCGCCGCCGCGCTGCAGGAGCAGCCGACACTCCGCCTCCGCTCACCCTGCGCCGCGACTCCTGAGGGCGGCTCGAGGCTGGAAGGCGGCGGTGCGCAGGCGACGATGGGCAAGGTCCGCGATCGGAGGCGGCGAGGCCTGGCGCTGGCGGGCTGCGCGCCCGGCACGCAGGAGCGCAGCCTCGCCGGCGGGGGCTCAGCGCAGGTCGCGACGCATCGCGCCCACCCCCGGCTACTCGGCGTCGCCGGCCGCGGCGCTCTCGGCGGCCGCGCCGTCGCGCAGCGACGGGATGGCGTGGCCCATCCGGAGGCGCTTCGCCTCGAGGTAGGGCGCCGAGAACGGGTTCGCGGGCACGACGGCCGGCGAGCGCGACGAGATGCGCACGCCGAGGGAGCGGAGCCCCTCCACCTTGTCGGGGTTGTTCGTGAGGAGCCGGATCGACTCGATGCCGAGGTGGTCGATCATCGCGGCCGCGGGCTCGTAGCCGCGGGCGTCGTCGGGCAGCCCGAGGATGCGGTTCGCGTCGACCGTGTCGTGGCCGAACGCCTGCAGCTGGTAGGCGCGGATCTTGTTGGCGAGCCCGATGCCGCGCCCCTCCTGCCGCAGGTAGAGCACGACGCCGAGCCCGCGGCGGCCGATCTCCGCCTGGGCCGCCTCGAGCTGCTCGCGGCAGTCGCACTTCAGCGAGCCGAACACCTCGCTGGTGAGGCACTCGGAGTGCACGCGCAGCGTGACGTCCGACTTGCCGCGCACGTCGCCCATGATCAGCGCGACGTGGTCGGGCGATAGCCCCTGCTCGGGGTTCGTCGCTCCCCCCCAATGGAACACGAGCATCTGGAAGACACCGTGCTTCGTCGGCACGGGCGCCTGCGCGCGAATATCGAGCTGAGGCCGGATCGCCGTCGTCGGGACGTACATCTCGCTCTCCTGGTGAAGGAGTCCTGGGTCTCGTGTCAAGCAAGGAGCGCCGCGTCGAGTTTGCCCGCTTACCCTGCCGATGTCCGGCCACCCCTGAAGGTGGCGTCCATCAAGTAGCGTAAGCACCGGACAGGGACAAGGTAAGCTCTCCAAGATGTTGCTCCGCGGACATGCCGGGGGCAGCTCCGCGGGCTCAGCGGCGCGCGGGCGCGGCGGTGCGCAGGTGCGGGTGCCGGTGCGGGTGCGGGTGCGGGTGCGGGTGCGGGTGCCGACCTAGCCGACGTCCCGCGCGAGCTGCGCGGCGAAGAGGCGCGCCACCGCCGTGAGGTCGAAGGGCCATGCGTAGCGGAGGGTGACCGATGGGTGCTCGGCGCGGAGCCGCGCGAGGGCCTCGGGGATCTCCACCTCGGCGTGCACGCCGCCCGGGGTCAGCATCGACGGGACCACCTCGACCTCGGTCGCGCCCCGCTGGACGGCCGTCGCGACGGCCTCGGCCAGGGTCGGGGCGCAGAACTCGTTGTAGGCGACGAGGAGCTCGGCGCCGCCGAGCATCGGGGCGAGCGCGGCGGCGAGGCGCTCGAGGCCGGCGCGGTAGGGATCGTTCTCCGGCGTGCGCGGCCAGGCGCGGACCTTCGCCTCGAGCTCGCGCTCCTCCGGGCTCGGCGCGCTGCCCCCGCCCGCCGCGCGGCGGCCCTCCAGCGCCTTCAGGCGCGTCACGAGCTCGCGCGGGCAATCCGCCGCCGGCGCCCCGTGCCCGACCAGGATGACCACCCTCTTCATTCGATCGCTCCTCTCGAGGCGCCCCGGCGCCCCGCGCCGCTCAGAACCACTCCGGCCGCATCCTCGCGTACGAGTCCTCGCCCGACCGGCAGAGCGCCGCGAGCGCCGGGGCCCGCGGCAGCTCCGTCGAGAACCAGTACTGCGTCGCGCACAGCTTGCCCTCGTAGAAGCCGGCGGGCGACGCGCCCCGGGCCAGCCCCTCGCGGGCCGCCGCGGCCATCGCGAGCCACTGCCACGCGACCACCAGGATCGAGGCGAGCTCGAGGTAGTCCGCGCTGTGCCGCAGCATCCGCTCGACGTCGCCGCGCAACCCCGCCTCGGCGAGGTGCATCGTCAGCTCCCCCAGCAGCGACATCGACGCGCCGAGCCGCTCGCACCACGCGGGCTCGACGCCGGCCCGCCGCGCCCGGCCGATCGTCTGCTCGACCTCGGCGCCGAGCGCCATGAGCGCCGCGCCGCCCCCGGCCACGACCTTGCGGCCGAGGAGATCGAGGCCCTGGATGCCCGTCGTCCCCTCGTGGATCGAGTTGAGCTTCTGGTCCCGGAGCCACGCCTCCGGGAGGTACTCGCTCGAGTAGCCGTAGCCGCCGTGGACCTGGAGCGCGAGGGCGTTCGACTCGAAGCCCTTCTCGGCGGGGAAGGTCTTGGTGATGGGGGTGAGCAGGTCGAGGAGCCGCTGCGCGCGCTCGCGCTCCGCCGGGTCCGCGGCGTGCGCGGCGAGATCGGCGTACCGCGCCGTCGTGGAGACCAGCGCGAGGCTGCCCTCCACGATGGCCTTCTGCCGGAGCAGCATGCGGCGCACGTCGGCGTGCTCGACGATCGGCACCTGCGGCGTCCTCGGATCCTTCGAGCCGAGCGGCCGGCCCTGCGGCCGGGCGAGCGCGTAGCCGAGCGCCTCGTGGTAGGCCGCCGAGGCGGTCGCCGCGGCGTTGACGCCCACCATGATGCGGGCCTCGTTCATCATCTGGAACATGTAGGAGATGCCCTGGTGCGGGTTGCCCACGAGGTAGCCGTGGCAGTCCCCGCGCTCGCCGAAGCTCATCGCGAGGCTCGGGAGCCCGCGCCAGCCGATCTTGTGGATCACGCCGGCGACCTCGACGTCGTTCGGGACGAGCCGCCCGCCCTCGGGCCGCCGCTTGGGCACGGCGAACAGGCTCACCCCCTTGATGCCCGGCGGCGCGCCGTCGATGCGTGCCAGCACGAGGTGGACGATGTTCTCGGCGAGGTCGTGATCGCCGGCCGAGATGAAGATCTTGGATCCGCGGACGAGGTAGTGCCCCGCCTCGGTCCGCTCCGCGCGCGCCTGCACGTCGGCCAGGCTCGAGCCCGCCTGGGGCTCGGTGAGCGCCATGGTCCCGGTCCACTCGCCGGCGTACAGCCGGGTCATGAAGGTGGCCTTCAGGGCGTCGTCGCCGAACGTCTGGATCAGGTGCGCCGCCGCGGTCGTCAGCCCGAGGTAGCCGCACGCGCTCAGGTTGGCCGCCATCAGGTACGCGCCGGCGAGCATGGCGACCACGAGCGGCAGCTGCTGGCCCCCGACGTCGGCCGGCCGCGCCGCGGTGAGCACGCCGAGCTCGATCATCGGCCGGAAGACCTGCTTGAGGGCGGGGTGCACCGCGACGGCGCCCCCCTCGAAGCGCGGCGGCGACGCGTCGACCGGCCGGTAGGTCGGGAACAGCACCTCCCGCGCGAACCGGCGACAGCTCTGGAGGTAGAGGTCGAACGTCTCCCGCGTGTGATCGGCGAAATAGGGGAGCTCGCAGAGGCGGGGGGCGTCGAGCACCTCGTAGAGGAGGAACTCGACGTCGCGGTCGTTGAGGAGCGGGTTCTGAGGAGCGGTCATTGTGTCGTTTGCCGGGCTTGGCGCACGCTAGGCGCGCACGCAGCGGGATGTCGAGGGGCTTCTCGCGGCGATAGGGCCGGCGAGCGTGGGCGAACGCGCGCGCGGATCGCGACGGCGCGGCGCGCAACGCCGTCGGTATCGCGGCGGCGGGTGTCGTCGGCCGGGGAGGAACCCGTCGTCATCCCGGGTGGAACCCGTGGTCAGCCGACGTGGCGCTCCTCGTCATCCAGGGTGAAGCACGGTAGCCCGCCGCATCGGGACGGCCTGTCTCTACTTCGCCGGGAACGCGGCTGTCGTGATGGCCGTGCTCCCGCGCAGGGGACACCGGCGCCAGCTGTGCGCCACCGGAGGACGGACAGCTCTTCGCCGCGGATCCGCTGACCCACTACGCCGGCGGGAACAGGCGGGTCTCGCTGAAATTTGCGCGCCGTGGTTTTGTGAGAGGGCACACACAAAACGCTCCGGGGAGAGCAACCCCCGCCTCTCTCCACTACCAACGTATGCCAGAGACGGGGGCTTGCGGCAAGCCCCTGGTCGTGCCGTACGGTCGCCGGCCGCAAGCCAGAGATGGCATGCACAGGAGGATCGAAATGCACGACGAATCCGGACGCGGTGTCGCCATGACAAAGCACGCGGTTGTGATCGCCGGAGGAGGTCCGACAGGGCTGATGTTGGCGGGCGAGCTGGCGTTGGCGAGGGTCGACGTCGCCATCGTCGAGCGGCGTGAGAGCCAAGACCTCGAGGGCTTGCGCGCAGGCGGGCTGTACATACGCACGATCGAGGTGCTCGATCAGCGAGGGATCGCCGATCGCTTCATTTCGCAAGGGCAGGTGTTTCGGAGCGCGCCCTTCGCGCGGGGCACTCTCGACATCAGCGACATCCCGGCTCGCCACAACTACTATCTCGGGCTCTGGCAGCACCGCACCGAGCGCATCCTGGCCGACTGGGTCTCCGAGCTGGGGGTGCCGATCTATCGCCGAAGTGAGGTCACGGGTTTCGCGCAGGACGACACCGGCGTCGATGTCGAGCTGTCCGACGGCCGATCGTTGCGAGCGAAGTATCTCGTCGGGTGCGACGGCGGTCGCAGCCTGATCCGCAAGAAAGCAGGCATCGACTTCCCAGGGTGGGATCCGTCGACCAGCTACTTGATCGCCGAGGTCGAGGTGGCCGAAGAGCCCGAGTGGGGCATCCGCCGTGGTGAAAAAGGCATCAATGCGATAGGCAAGCTCGAGGACGGCAAGAGCGTGCGCATGGTGTTGAATGAACCGCCCCTCGCCCAGGGCGACAAGCCGACCCTACGCGACGTCCGCGAGGCGCTCATCGCTGTCTACGGGACGGATTATGGTCTTCGCAGCGCCACCTATATCTCCCGGTTTACCGATATGGCTCGGCAGGCGGCGTCCTACCGAAACAACCGCGTGCTCTTGGCGGGCGACGCGGCGCACGTGCATTCCCCGATGGGCGGACAGGGGCTCAACATCGGTGTGCAGGACGCGGTGAATCTGGGATGGAAGCTCGCCCAGGTGGTCCACGGGACATCGCCGGAGAGCCTCCTGGACACGTACCATGCCGAGCGGCACCCGGTCGGTGCCCGCGTGCTGCGTAACACCATGGCGCTCACCGCGCTCGATCGCGGCGACGATCGCATCGAGGCCTTGCGCGGGATGATGTCGGAGCTGATGCAGAGGGACGCGCCTCGCCAGCAATACGTCGCGATGATGTCTGGTGTGGACATCAACTACGATCTCGGCGAGGGACACCCGTTGCTCGGGCGTCGCATGCCCGATCTCGACGTGGTCACCACGGACAGCCCGCAGCGCGTGTTCGCCCTGCTGCACGATGCCCGACCGGTGTTCCTAAACCTCGGCGAGCCCGGCGCCTTCGACATCCGGCCGTGGTCGGATCGGGTCCGGCGAGTCGACGCGCGATACGCCGGCGCGTGGGAGCT
The DNA here is from genome assembly GCF_051526825.1 of Sorangium sp. So ce185. Lineage (NCBI taxonomy): Bacteria > Pseudomonadati > Myxococcota > Polyangiales > Polyangiaceae > Sorangium > Sorangium sp. So ce185. The sequence continues at coordinate 8,898,838 of NZ_CP150316.1, forward strand.
CCCGGTGCTGGGCGCGGTCGCTGCTCCCACCGCGGTCTTGATTCGCCCTGACGGCTACGTCGCGTGGGTCGGAGAAGGCACGGACCAGGGCCTCGGTGACGCCCTCACCACCTGGTTCGGACCGCCCACGGCGTCGACCGGCAGTTGACATAACGTACATACAATAAAGCACGATCCACCGTTCCGCCGATAAAACCAACAGAGCCAACGAGCTCACTCGGCTGTTCAATATTGCCTACGCCACGCTGGCAGAGGCCGCAGACCGTCGCGTCAGCGCGACCGAACTCAGCGGCGAGGACACTCGAACGACCCGTGCAGGATTGCAGCATGGCTGTTCGATCACCGGGCGCGCGGGGGATCGCGAAGGGCTCGAGCGATTGTGCCGGCACGGCGCGCGCCCGCCGTTCAGCTTGGAGCGCCTCTCGATCCTGGCCGATGGCCGCGTGGGACACCTCCTCCGCAAGCCGAGGCGCAAAGGCGCGACGCATCTGGTGATGACGCCGGTCCACGATTGGCCTACCCTCTCTTGCAAGCGCGTCGTAAACATAGGATACTGGTTCTATGAGCTGGATTTTTCCGTTCCCTACAGCGCGGCTCGTCTGCGCGAACCGCACCGCCATCGATGACCCCGGTCCGAGTCCCGATACCGCAGGGATGCGGAGCATCTGCGCAACGCCGGCGATGGCCCTGCTTGCGCTGCTGGTTACGGTCGCCGGATGCAGCAGCACCGAGACGGGCGGCATGGATGGAACCGGGGGAGCAGCGCCGGGCGATACCGGTACGCATGACGCCGCGTCGGGCTCGGGTGGCGGCGGTGGCTCGGGTGGCGGCGGTGGCTCGGGCGGCGGCGGTGGCTCGGGCGGCGGCGGTGGCTCGGGTGGCGGCGGTGGTGCCGTCGAGGCAGGCGGCGGCGGCGCCGCTCCAGATCTGGCAAGCTATGCGAGCGGGTTGGACAAGCTGTTTATCGATGCCCAGTGCGACCCGTCGACGCCCTTGCCGCTGGCGTCCATGGCGACGTGCAATCATCCGCCCAACACCCAGCACATCGAGAAGCAGGTGACCTTCGGCGGCGATCCGAACACGACGTACACGGTCAAGCTGCGGGTGCGCGGGATCTGGGAGCCGACGGACATCGTGGGGGGGGAGATGCCGGTGAAGCCGTTCATGATCGGCGGTAGCATTGGCCCCAACGATTCCATCAATTACCAGCAATATTCGATTGAGGTGAGCGAGCCGCGCCAGACGTACTGGCTGAACAATTATCAGTACCGCGCTCACGACATTCACAAGGAGGACTACGAGGCGACGATCCAGGTCAACGGCGGCGCCATGGTCAAGGTGGTGATGAACGACGGCAACGAACGCCAGATCGCCAATTGGACCAAGGACTATTTCGAGGGGCTGCCACCGTACGACACGGCGCCGACCACCGGCCAGATGCTGCACCTGGACGTGCTGTCGGTGAGCGAGTAGAGCGTGTCGGCAAACCTGCTGCGCGCCCCGGATCGTCGCTCGCCCTCCCGCTAGACGCCTCTCCCGGCGGCAACGCTGGTCGAGCCGGCCGAGGGCAGGCGCACTAGCAGCTAAGCGAGCTCACGCAAGAACGACAGGACCACCTCTCCCAGGCGCTCGGGTTGTTGAAAGGGAAGGCCGTGGCCGGCGTCCCGCACCTGTTCGACGCGTATGCGTGGGTTGAGGCTCCGCAGCTCCGTCGCCATCTCGAGCGTGACGACGGGGTCGCTGTCGCCGATGACGAGCAGGCTCGGGACGTCGATCGCGCTCACCACGCCGCGAACCTCGGGGTTGGGCGGCGTGAGGACGTCGAACGCGGCCATGCGGGTCTTCAGCCTCGCCTCGGCTTGAAGCTCGATGAGCTCGGGCGAGCGACGCGGGTTTCGGGCGCGGGCCTGCGCAACGAGGTCAGACCTCTGTAAGCCGAGGGCCTGGCGGTGTTGATCGGCGACGTCGCTGTCGCGCACCTCGCGTTGGCGCTCGGGGCTCAAGAACGTCGGGTCGACCAGGATGAGGCCGCGGATGACCCCCGCCCCTCGACTCGCCACCACCGCGGCGGTCATGCCGCCCATCGAGTGGCCAAGCAGGACCGGACGAGAGAGCCCCAGGCCGCGGATGAGGCCCACGACGTCGCTCGCGTGATCGTCGTACCGGTAGCCGTGGTGCGGCGCGCTCGAACCGCCGTGCCCCCTGGCGTCGGGCATGACGACGTCGAATTCGCCCTCGAGCGCCCGCGCCAAGGGCGTCCAGCAGGCGCCGCTCCCCATCAATCCATGCAGCAGGACGACGGGAGGCTTGGCGCCTCCAGTTCGGAGGTAGTGGATGTCGACGCCGTTCGTTTCGCAGACTCCGCTGATCCAGGTCGTCATGAAACTGTCCCCGCCTGCCGCAGCTTCGCAAGCGTGATGAAGTGGTTCAGATCGGTAGTGCTCAAATTTGCCCGGAGAGAGTTCACATGAAGGCGGGAAGGCAGGAAGATCATTAAGCTTTCTTCCCGCCATCCCGCCATTCCGCCTTCATGTTCCATTTTGAGCACTGTCTTCAGGTTTAAGTACGCGGGAATATCGGCATCGATGCGAGCCCTGCTCCCGGGCAGCGCCGCGCATCCGACGACCGGCCCTAGCCCTCCGGCGCGGCCGGGTGCGCCGGCCCGGCGGGCGCGTGACGCCCCGCGCGCCGCGCCCGGAGCCGCGCGACGCGGCCCTGCACGTCGTCGGCGAGCACGTAGAACGCCGGCACGACGAGGAGGCTCAGCGCCGTCGAGACGAGGAGCCCGCCGATGACCGCCGCGGCCATCGGGGCCCGGATCTCGGCGCCCGGGCCGAGCGCCAGCGCCGACGGGACCGCGGCCATCAGCGTCGCGATCGACGTCATCAGGATCGGCCGCAGCCGCACCGGGCCGGCGCGGAGCATCGCCGCGCGGGCGTCCATGGCCTCCCCTGCCCCCTCGCCGTGCCCGCGCCGCACCTCGATCGCGTGATCCACGAGGATGATCGAGTTCTTCTTCACGATCCCCATGAGCAGCAGGATGCCGATCATGCTGAAGATGTTGAGCGTGTGCCCCGACAGGAGCAGCGCGAACGCGGCCCCGGCGATCGACAGCGGCAGGATCGTCAGCACCGTGACCGGGTGCAGGAACGAGTTGAACTGGGACGCCAGCACCATGTAGGCGACCAGGATCCCGAGCACGAGCGCGAAGATGAGGCCGCCCATCGACTCGCGGAACGTCACGCTCGCGCCGCCCAGCACCACGCGGTAGCCGGCCGGCAGGTCCCGGCCGAGCTCCTCGACCCGCGCGACCGCCTCGCCCTGCGAGCGCCCGGGCGCGATGTTGCCGAAGATCGAGATGGCGCGCTCGCGGTCGCGCCGCGTGATCGCCTGCAGCGCGGGGAGCTCCTCGTAGCTCACGACCGACGTGAGCGGCACCAGCGCGCCCGACGCGCTCCTCACCTGGATGCGCGCGAGGTCCTCGGGCCGGCTCCGCTGCTCCGCGAGCAGGCGCGCGCGGACGTCGATGCGGCGCCCGTTGTCGTTGTACTTGGCGATGCGCCCGCCGCCGACCAGCGTGTTCAGCGTCGTCGCGATCGACTCGACGCTCACGCCGAGATCCGCGGCGCGCGCCCGGTCGGGTACGATGCGGAGCTCGGGCATGCCGAGCTGGTAGTCGGTGTCGAGGTCGACGACGAGGCCGCTCTGCGCGAGCTCGCTCCGGATCCGCTCGCTGTGCCGCGTGAGCTCGCCCCAGTCCGGGCCGCGGATCGAGAACTCGACCGGGAAGCCGCGCTGCGCCGTGAAGCCCGACTGCGAGAGGTCCTGGACCACGGCGCGCAGGCCGGGGTAGCCGTTCAGCTCCTTGCGGAGCACGCCCTGGAGGTCGGCCTGCGAGAGCGACCGCTCCTCGGGCGGCTTCATCGTGATGAACAGGACGCCCGTGTTCACGGCGCCGCCGCCGAAGCCGCCGACCACGGCGAAGACGCGCGACACCGCCGGGTGCTCGCCCACGAACGCCTCGGCGCGCCGGAAGAGCCGGTCGGTCTCCTCGATGTCCGAGCCGACCGCCGTCTGCAGGCGCACGAGGAGCCGCCCCTGGTCCTGCGACGGGACGAACTCCGTCGGGAGCCGCTGCATCGTCACGATCGCGCCGGCGAAGAGGAGCGCGCCGAGCAGGACGACCACCACCGGCAACCGCAGCGCCCGGGCGAGCAGCCAGCCGTAGCCCCGGGAGAGCGCCTCGAAGCCGCGGTCGACGAGCTGCCCGAGGCGGCCCCGGCCCTCGCGCGAGACGTCGAGGATCTGCGCGCAGCGGGCGGGCGCGAGGGTGATCGCCTCCAGGTACGAGAGGAGCACGGCGATGCAGAGGGTCACGCCGAACTGGAGGAAGAAGCGGCCGACCACCCCTTCCATGAAGATGATCGGGATGAAGATCGCGACGACCGCGAGCGTCGCGGCGAGCGCCGCGAAGGTGATCTCGGCGGTGCCCTCGCGGGCGGCGCGGACGCGGTCCTTCCCCCCCTCGGCGTGCCGGTGGATGTTCTCGAGCACCATGATCGCGTCGTCGACGACGATGCCGACGGCGAGCGAGAGCCCGAGCAGCGTGAAGGTGTTCAGCGTGAAGCCGAGGAAGTAGATCGCGGCGACCGTGCCGAGCAGCGACATCGGGATCGCCAGGACCACGTTGATCGTGCTGGAGAGCGAGCCGAGGAACATCCAGCAGACGAGGGCCGTGAGCGCGATGGCCATGCCGAGCTCGAGCTCGATCTCGTGGACCGACTCCTCGATGAACTTCGTCGAGTCGAAGTTCACCCCGACCTCCATCCCCTCGGGCAGGGTCTTCTGGACCTCCGCGAGCGCGGCGCGGACGCCCTGCGCGACCTCGACCGCGTTCGAGCCCCGCTGCTTCCGCACGCCGAGGCCCTGCGCCGGCTCGCCGTTCACGCGGGCGAGCCGGCGGACGTCCTCGAAGCCGTCCTCGATGAGCGCGACGTCCTCCAGGTACACCGTGGCGCGCGCCGACGACGGCGGGCCCGCCGGCTGCGCGGCCGCGCCGGGCTGGGCGGCCCCGTTGGGGTCGCCCTCGCCGATGACGATCTTCTTGAAGGTGGCGAGGTCGAGCGCCTCGCCCATCACGCGCACGTTGAGCTCTCGCCCCTGGGTCTCGATGCGACCGGCGGGGAGCTCGATGTGCTGGCGGCGCAGGGCCTCGGTGACCTCGGCGACGGTGAGCCCCTTGGCGGCGAGGCGGTCGGCGTCGATCCAGATACGGACGTTGCGCTCGAGGTAGCCGCCGAGGGTCAGCTCGCCGACGCCGGGCACCGTCTGGAGCTTCTCCTTCAGCCGGTAGCGCGCGATGTCGGCGATGATCTGCGGGGAGAACGGGCCGGAGAGCCCGACCCACATGATCGGCTGGTCCTCCGGGTTCGTCTTGGAGACGACGGGCGGGTCGAGGTCGAGCGGCAGCCGCCGCTGCGCCTGGGAGATCTTCGTCTGCACGTCCTGGAGCGCGACGTCGACGTCGCGCGACAGGTCGAGCTCGATGGTCACCGAGGCGCTGCCCTGGCGCGACGTCGACGTGATCGACCGGATCCCCTCGACCTGGACGGCCGCCTCCTCGAGCGGCTCGACCACGTCGTGCTCCATGATCTCGGGGGCGGCGCCCTCCAGGGTGGCGGAGATGGTGATGGTGGGGAAGTCGACGTCGGGGAACTGGCTGATGCCGATGCGCGACACGGCGACGAGGCCGAAGACGATGGTCGCCGCCATCAGCATCCAGGCGAAGACCGGCTTCCTGAGGCACGCTTCGGTGAGGCTCACGGCGCGCTCCGCGTCGAGCTGGCGGGGGAGATCGCCGGCGCCGAGCCGGCGGGCGCCGGCGGTGAGCCGGCGGGCGCCGGCGGTGAGCCGGCGGGCAACGTGGGCGGAGGCGCGCCGGCCGGCGCTCCGGGCGCAGCGCCTGCCGGTGCCCCCGCCGCAGCGCCGGCCGATGCCCCTGGCGCAGCGCCGGCGCCGGCGCCCTCCCCGGCGTGGCCCGCGGCCTGGCCGCCGGGCAGGCTGCCGGGCGTCGCGATGCGGACCTGGGACCCGTCGCGCAGCGCCTCGGCGCCGCGCACCACGAGGCGCTCGCCCACGGAGAGCCCCGACTTCACCTCGACGCGCCCGTCCGCCGTGCGCAGCCCCAGCGAGAGCACGCGCTCGCGCGCGGTGGTGCCGTCGACCACGTAGGCGAGGAACCCACGCTCGCTCGGCCGCACGGCGGTCTGCGGGATCACGGGCGCGTCGCCGCTCGCGCCCACGGGCACGGTCACCTCGGCGAACGTGCCGGGGCGGAGCAGGTCCTTGCCCTCACCCTGCACCTCGCCGGTCGCGGCGACCATGCGCGTCGCGGGATCGGCCGCGTCGGCGACGTGCGTGAGCTTCGCGGTGTAGGTCCGCGCGTCGCCCTTCACGGCGAACCGCGCCTCCATGCCGGGGCGGACGCGCGTGGCCTCGGCGGCGGGGATCTGGAAGCGGAGCAGGAGCGGGTCGCGGCGGAGGAGCGTCGCGAGCACCGTGCCGACGGCGACGTGCTGGCCGGTCTGCACGGTGCGCGTCTGGATCTTCCCCGGGATGGGCGCGCGCACGTAGGCGTCGCGCAGGTTGAGGAGCGCCTGGTCGACGGCGATCTTCGCCTCGGCGACCTGCGCGGCGGTCGTCGCCGCCCTGGAGCGCCACGACGCGACCTCTTCCTTGCTGAAGACGCCCTCGGCGCCCTCGGCCTCGCGCCGCTCGAGGCCGGCGGCGGCCTCGGCCTGCGTGGCGGTCATGCGGTCGAGCGTCGCGCGCGCGGCGCGGACGGCGAGGTTGTACCGCGCCGGATCGATCTCGACGAGCACCTGCCCCGCCTTGACCTCGTCGCCTTCCATGAACCGCACCGCCTCGACGACGCCGGCGACGCGCGCGGTGAGCTGCACCTGCTCGAACGCCTCGACGGTGCCGACGGCGGGCACGGCGTACTCGACGCGCTCCGCAGCGACGGGCGCGACCTCGACCGGGAAGCTCATCGCCTGCTTCCCTGGTTTGCGCCCCTGCTCGGGCGAGGCCTCCTCGCCCTTCTTGCAGGCCGGAGATCCGAGGAGGGCGAGGCCCGCCACGAGGGCGAGCGCGGCGACGCGGAAAGGTTGGAGCGCCATCGAGTTGGAGGAGTAGCGCAACTCGCGGCGGTGTGCGCGTGCTTCGGCGCGGGCGGCGGGCCGCGTCACGAAGGCCGCGGGCGCGCTGCGGAGGGGCGAGGCGCTGCGGGGGCGCGGCGCTCTGGAGGGGCGCTACGCTGCGCGGGCGCGGCGCTCTGGGGGGCGCGGCGCTTCAGCCGAGGAGAGGGCTCTCTCCGGGCCCCTTCGCGGGCGCGCTCTCGACCTTCGCCGCGTCACCGGCGGCCTTGGCGCGGCGCGCGGCGGCGCGACGGCGGCGCTCGTAGCTGCTCGTCACCTCGCGCAGCACCTCTGGATTCCGCTGGAACACCCGCGCTGCGGCCTTCCGCACCAGCCCCATCTTCTCCTGGAGCAGCCTGAGCAGCCCGTTGCGGATCCGGGTCGCCTCCTTGACCTCGGAATCGGCCGCCGGCCGCGCGCCCGGCGCCGCGGCGAGCGCGCGCGCCAGGTCCTTCGCCTCGGTGATGAGGGCGACGTCGAAATCCTCGTCCACCTCCGCGAGCCGGTCCTTCAGCGAGCCTGCGAGGCCGGCGTAGTCGCTCAGCGCCTGGTGCAGCGCGCTGGAGCGCTGGCCGATGTCGGCGTGGAACTCCTGGATGGCCGTGAGCTGCGCGTCCGCGGGCTCCTCGACCCCGTCGTCGAGGAGGAACTCGAGGGCGGACTCGATCTCGTCGAGGACGAGGCGCGCGCGCTCTCCGTGGTCGACGACGACGGGATCGACGAGCAGGAGCAGCTTCGTTTGCGCCTCCTGGACCGCGTGCACCAGAGAGACGATCTCCTCACCGGTGCGCTCGGGCAACCGCGCCTTGACGCGCCTGAGGCCCGGCAGCGCGTCCGTGGGATTCCAGTGCTTGTCGAAGAATCCGGCGACCTGACCTGCCTCCTTGAGGGCGACGTCGTAAGGCACCTTGAGGGGGTTCTCCGTCTGGGCGGCGGCCTTGGCCTGGTCGCGCCAGCGGTCGTAATGAGTGTTGTTCTGCTTCTTGGGCATAAGCATGAGGCTTACGCGGAGGGAGACGGTCTGGGAAGGTGCCCGAGGGGTCGCGAACGTGCTTTCGAGCCCGCAAGAGCAGTTCAGCGGCGCGAAAATTGTTCAGGTCGCATGCAGGTCACACGTTCAGGCGGACACGCTCCTCGCCGTATCTCCGGGTGAGACGAAGCTGGCCGGCAATGGAACGGCATGTGTGATAGTGCTGGATTCGCGTTCTCGCGTTGCGTAGCTGCACCAGAAAGCCCGGTGTTGGCTCTCACAACCGAGCGAGCCGACCGTCCTGGAGTAACACCCAGGGAGCCGACGGCGCGTATGCCTCGGTTCCGGCTATCGGTAGGCGTGGCGCTTCCGCGAGTTGTTCGAGCCCCCTATCTCGTAGCTGCGTGCCACGTTCGGTGAGGCGATAAGCGAACGACTTCATCGGCTCATCAGGATTCGGACCGGGTGTGCGCTCCACGACCACGCTCGACTTGTGTTCTGCCCAATGCTCTAACCTGAGCGGCAAAAACAGATCTCCAGTACAGTCAAGAAACTCCCACAATAGCCCTGCCAATTGCGAATTTTGACCACACATCGACAGTGGAGTTTTCCACTCACTCGAAAGAAGCATCAAGATCAGCTCATCGAATCGGCTGAGACGAAGACACCCCTCCCCTGTCATCCTTGGAAAAAAGGACGACAGGAGCGTCCACATCGGAGCGAGCTCTGGAAATCCTACGACACCGCGGATGCAGCTTTCGACAAAGGGAAAGGGATCCTCATCGACGTAACTATCCCAGAGGCGGACGGCGTTATCGTAGCGCTCGATGGACCACGGCTGCGCCTTGTCGAGGTGTTCCAGAAGAACATCGTCAGGGTGATGTGCCACCGACGAATAGCAATCGAACGGCGGCGGCCGCTCATCGACGGTCGCCGAAGGCGGCGCCGGTTCGAATTCAAGAACAAGAACGTCCTGACAAGCGACCCCGAGCCGGCGCATCCAGCTGCATGTTTTCCAGAGATCTACTCTCTCGCGGAGGCACGTCGACACCCACAACACGATAGGCGGCTCCCACCGCAGATCGGATAAGAATGGATCCCACTCTTCGGACGAGCCCCACCATGCCTGTCGTTCCCGGAGATGCTCCTCGACATCACGGCGACTTGGCCCGACAAGGAGGCAGTCAAATCCACGCGCCACATGGGCCGCGCCCATGCGCAAAAGGCGCTCTGGCATGCCTGCACTGAAGGCGACATGCGTCGCACCCCAAAGAGCCGAACGGTTCATCGCACTCATTCAAACCCGCAAGTGTAGCACTCGGACGTACTGTATGCCTTTCCAACCTGGCAATCTCTTCGGCAGACAGCACAAAGCCTCGTACCGTAAACGTCCCACTGACGCGTGCAAGGCCACCCCCTGTCGATACAGGCGACATACATATCGGTACATTTATCGACTGGAGTGCAGCCTGCCATCAGTGCGAAGAGTCGCTCCCCACTTCTTCGCCTCCACCTTCCTCGCCATCTCTGAGGTAATCTCCCGCTCCTACGGATTCTGTCGGGTATCCGGCACCCGTGCCTTCCGGCTGCACTGAGTCACATTCGTACTGTAGCTCGCATGCCGACGCGAGCATCATCACGAGCCCGCCGCACAGCACGAGCGCGCTCGCCTTCACCCTCAGCCCGTATTCCATGGATTCCTCCCCGTTCCGGAGGTGCGCAGCGTTCCCCCGGCAGCAAGGCGGCGTCAACCGGGAGCTTGGGCATCAACTATGTCCTCGCTGTATAGCTCCCCGGTGGACGGCTCGCTCGCCTGCGACGGCTCAGCCTTTGGCGTAGTGGCCATACGACACGCCTGACGCGCTTGGCTGCCCAGCAGGCCGAGCTATGGCTTCAGCGTGAGCCGTACGTTGTGAAACTGTCGAGCGATGAGCGAGCGCCCACGGATAGCAGGATCGGCGGTCCCAGGTTGGCCGCGGTCGATCCGAAGGCGGCGGCGTTGCAGCTCCCGCTCAGGGGAGGCTTCCCTCTGGGCAAGGAGGGCAGTCACCGCCGCAATCTCTACCCACTTCCCTGCCGTTCTGGCGGTCATCGTCGCAGCTAGGGGCCTGGCACCGGCCCATGAAACAAACCTTCGTCAAGCACTCCGAGGCTTCCCTGCACTTGTCTCCAGCGGCGCAGTCACGGCAGTTGGATCCGCAGTCGATGTCGGCCTCGTTCGCGTTCTGGACTCCGTCGCTGCATGTGGCGCGGCTGCACCGCTTGTCGAAGCCGCACACGCCGGTGAAGCAGTCCGCTCCCGTGTTACACGGAAACGTCGGAATGCACGGATCGCATAGACCACCGCAATCCACATAGGACTCGCCGATGTCGGTATCGAGCTCGCCATTGTTGCAGGCGAGGGGCACGCACTTGCTGTTCGGGGAGCAGTACGTAGACGGCTCCACGCAGTCCGCGTCCGACAGGCATTCGACCAGATGTCGCTCGCCATCGCACAGCCCGGAATCGTCGGGAGCCGGGCCTCGCCGGGTCGCCAAGCGGAGTGCTCGCGTGCCATCGCAGAGATCATCGGTGCAAGGGTTGCCGTCTTCCGGCACGTCGTCCGGCGCGGGCACGGCGACCTTGAACCCGTCGCTGTCGCACGCCATCGTCATGCAGTCGCCGGGATACTGGCCGCTGTATTCCCACACCTCCCGCTGGCACTTGCCCTCGATGCACCGCTGCGTGCCGCACTCAGGGTCCGGCGGGTTGATGCAGTCGTACTCGGTCTCGCACTCGGGGCGCTCCGGCGGCGGCGCCGGGGGGTCCGCCGAGCATGCGATCCAGAGCGCGGCAGCAGAGAGCGTCGCGCCCACGGCAAGAAGGTGCCTGCTCGTCATCCTGATGACTCTCTTCATGTCTCTTCGCCTGAGATGAGCAGCGGGCAAGCGATGGGACACGTCGTGCCGCAATCGATGCCCGCCTCATCACCGTTTTGCACTCCATCATCGCACGTCGGATCAAGGCACGTGCCGTCGCCGCACACGCCGCTCTTACAGGCCGCGTGCGCGTTGCACCGCAGTCCGGAATCGCACGCGGGACACGATGGCGCGCCACAGTCGACGTCGGTCTCAGCGCCGTTCTGAATGCGATCGTGGCAGTCCGCATGCTCGCACAGCATGTCCGGACCGCACACGCCCTCGATGCAGTCGCTGTTGACCATACATGGTTGTCCCGCCCTGCATGGCTCGCACGGCCCACCGCAATCCCGCGCCGTCTCGCCCGAGGCATTGTCAAAGATGCCGTTGTCGCACCACTCGAGGACGCACCTGCCCGACATCGAGCAGGCGTACGAGGGAGTCCCGCAGTCCTCGTCGCGGAGACATCCAACCCGATGCCCTTCGCCGTCGCAGTACCCGGAGCCCTCCTCAGCATTCCCCGACTCTTTCGGGGTGTGCACGCTGGCCCCCTGCACGCACGCGTCGACCGTACACTCGTTGCCATCGTTGAACACGTCGCTGTCATGGGGCTCGGCAACCAACCGCCCCAATTCATCGCATCGGAGGATCATGCAGTCGCCACGCCGCTGGTTCGGCAGCTGCTCCGGCAAGGCCAGCCAGCAGACACCGTCGACGCACACAGCCTCGCCGCACCGCGGATCCACGGGCTTAGGACAGTCCCGAGGCGTCTCGCAGAGCGCGGCGTTGCACTCGCTGTTCGGCCGGCACTGCCGCCTGCAGAGATCCCCGTCCTTCTCGACGGAGCCGGGCTCGCAACAGCTCTCCTCCGCGGGGTCCGCGCACCGGCAGCGCCCGTCAATGCATTGCGTTCCTGTCCTCTCGGGATCGCATTCCTCCGTTGAATCGCACGTTGGCTCCCGCTCCACATCAATATAGGCGTCACCGCTGCAGGCCGCCCATAGGACCCCTGTGAGGAACACCGTGCAGGAGGCGCACAGCCGCCGCTTCCACATGCGCGCTACGATACCAGGCCTGCTCACCCTCGCGATCACCGAGTTCGTGGCAAGCGTCAAATCAGGCGCGCATGCTGCATTGCGATGATCACCAACAAATTCTCACCAAAAGTAAACACTCTCGCAGAGAATAGGGAGAGAGCGGCCCCCGCTCTCCGGAGCACGCCAGCGCGAGGTCCGGCGCTTACCACGCACCGGCGTTACCACGTAAAGGAGAACGCCGCGCCGGGGCCGGCCCCGACGGCCCCCACGCGGACCGTCGCCTCCGGCGCGAGCAGGAACCCCGCGGCCACGGCGCCGCCGGCCGCAAGGCCAGCCCCGATGAACGCGCCCACCGACAGCCCCGTGAACGTCCTCGCGCGCCCGTCGGCCTCCGCGTAGGCGTCGCACGCGGGCAGCCCCGGCCGGCAGCGGAACGCCTCCCAGCGCGCCCGGACGAAGGCGGCATCCCGATCGCCGGCCGCATCGTTGGCCTCCGCCACCGAGACGCCCCCGACGACGGCGAGCGCGACCGACGTGGCCGCGAGCCCGCCCACGGTCCACCACCGCAGCGCCGGATCGCGCGCGGGCCGAGGCGGCGCCGCGCCCAGCGCCGCGCCCGCCTTGCTCGTCGGAGAAGCGGCCGCCTTGCTCGTCGATGGACGCGCAGGCGCCTCCGCCTCCGCGCGCCGCAGCACCAGCCACACGGTCCGCTCGCCGCCCGCGTCGACGGCGGCCGGCACCTCGACCTGCCGCCCGGCGAGCTGAGCGCCCACGCGGTGCTGGCCGGGCGCCACGTACACCGGGCGCGGGAGCGGGGAGACGCCGACCTGCCGCCCGTCCACGAGCACGGCCGCGCCCGGCTCGCTCACGCGCACCTCGATCGCCCCGACGTGCCGCCGCGCCTCCGCGAAGTTCGCCCGCGCCAGCTCGTAGCCCTCCTTGAAGCCCGGCGGCACCCAGATCTTCGGCGCCTCGGGGGTGCCGACCATGTCGAAATAGATGGCGAGGAACTCCGCCGCCATCTGGAAGTCGCGCAGCCGAAACGACAGCATCCCCACGCGGAACGCGTCGGAGGCGCTCCTCGTGAGCCGCCACAGCGTCAGGTGGATGTCGCGCGCGTCCGCGATGCGCCCTTGATCGACGAGCCGCTTCGCCTCGTCGAGCATCTCCTGCTCCGGTCCGGTCGACGGGCGGCGCCGCGGGAGCGGCTCCGCCGCCGCCGGCGCGGCGCACGAGAGCAGCAGGAGGACCGCGGGGATCGGGCTTCGTGGCGAGCGTCGCATGGTCTTGTCTCCCGGGCACCCTCCGCGCAACCGGCGCCCCGTGCAGTTCGCGAGGTGCTCGCAGGCGCCCTGTCCCTCGATCGGCGTCGGCGACCTGCACGAGAGCCCGAGCAACGCGATCTCCCGCCCTCGGCGGCCCCTCTTAGCAGAGATCGCCGCGCGATTGCGCTCGAAGCGATCGACAGGCACGCAGACGCCGCGCGAGCCGCGCATTACGCCGAACGCTCTTTGATTCTCTACCTTCGTGCATCGACGCGCAAAAACAGCCTCTGTGTGTCCGGGTGACCACCTCCCCTGTCCGGGCGGCGCGCGACGTGTCCGGGTGACCACCTCCCCTGTCCGGGCGGCGCGCCACGTGTCCGGGTGACCGCCTCCCCTGTCCGGGCGCCGCGCGACGTGTCCGGGTGACCGCCTCCCCTGTCCGGGCGCCGCGCGACGTGTCCGGGTGCGGTACCCCTCTTGAGATCTCCGGACCTGCGAGGGCCGGCACGGGAGGCGAGGCGTGCTCATCCGCGCCATCGCGCCCTGGCGGAGGGCGTTCTGACGGCCCCCCGCCGTGCCTCCGCGCTCGCCCTCGGCCCGCGCCTCCGCGCTCGCCCTCGGCCCGCGCCGCATCTACCATGGGGACATGCGCCCCACGGTCCTCCTCTGGGACATCGACGGCACCCTGCTCTCCACCGGCGGCGCAGGCCGGCGCGCCATGGAGCGCTCGTTCGACCGGTTTGCCGGCCGGCCCGACGCGTGCGAGGCGTTCTCGTTCGCCGGCATGACCGACAGGGCCATCATCCGGGCGGGGCTCGAGGCGCTCGGGCGCGAGGTCACCGAGGGCGCCATCGACGCGCTCCTCGCGATCTACGTCGAGATCCTCGCCGAGGAGATGTCGCTCGCCGGCGAGACCCGGGTCCACCACGGCGTCCTCGACGCGCTCGACGCCGCCGCCCGGCGGGCGCGGTGCGCCGTCGGCCTCGGCACGGGGAACGTCCGCGCGGGGGCGCAGGCGAAGCTCACGCGCGTCGGCATCTACGAGCGGTTCGCGTTCGGCGGCTTCGGCTGCGATCACGAGCTCCGCGACGAGCTCCTGCGCATCGGCGCGGCGCGCGGGGCGGCGCGGCTCGAGGCGCCGCTCGAGGCGTGCCGCGTCGTGGTCATCGGCGACACGCCCAAGGACATCGCGGCGGCCCGGGCGATCGGCGCGGAGTCGATCGCCGTGGCCACCGGCACCTACGCCCTCGCGGAGCTCGAAGCCTGCGCCCCGACCCACAGCTTCCGCGATCTCCGGGAGAGGGGCGTGCTCGAGGCGCTGCTCGGATAGCGCCGCTCCCCCGATCGAAAGATCCGCCGATCCGTCAACAAACGACGCCCTTCAGCGGCGGCGCCGCTCACGCTACGCATCGAGCAGGGCCAACGAAGCGGAGGAGCGTGGGACCGATGATCGACATGGTTGGAGAGATGACCGACCGGCTGCTGGCCGATGCGGGCCTCGGCGCCGGCATGCGCGTGCTCGACGTGGGCTGCGGCGCCGGGGATGTCTCGTTTCGAATCGCGCAGCTCGTCGGCGGGCAGGGGCAGGTCGTGGGCATCGACCGCGACGCGCGCCCGCTCGCGGCGGCGCGCGACCGGGCGCGCGAGCTCGGGCTGCAGAACGTGACCTTCGCGGAGGGGGACCTCGGCGCGCTGGCGCCCGAGCACGGCCTCTTCGATGCCGTCGTGGGCAGGCGCGTCCTGATGTACCAGCCCGACGCGGCCGCGGCCGTGAAGAGCCTCTCCCGCGCCCTGCGCCCCGGCGGCCTGGTCGTCTTTCAGGAGCACGACGCAACCATGGTGCCTGCGAGCCTGACGCCGCTGCCGCTTCATGAGCGCGCGCATCAATGGATGTGGCGAACGGTGGAGCGCGAGGGCGCCGACATCCACATCGGCTTCCACCTCGCCGCCGTGCTCGAGCAGGCGGGCCTCGACGTCGTGCGCGTGCGCGCGGAGGCGATCGTGCAAACGCCGCGGGCGCACCACCGCACCGCCGCGATCATCCGGGCGATGCTGCCGCGCATCGTGCAGCAGGGCGTCGCCACCGAGGCGGAGATCGACGTCGACACGCTCGAAGAACGCCTCGCGGACGAGCGGACGAAGGCGAACACCACGTACGTGAGCGACATGGTCTTCGGCGCCTGGGCACGAAAGCCCGCCTAGCCAGGGGCCGTGTTCACGCCACAGCCCGCGGGGCGAGTGGCAGCTCGACCTCTGGCCGACGGCCAGAGGTCGAGCTCGCCCACGGCGCGCAGGGCGGCTTTCACCTACCGGTCGAGGCAGGAGCCGGCACAGGAACGAGCGCGAGCGCAGCGATGAACCACGTCCCTTCACGGGTAGGGTTCACGATGGGGCCCCAGAGGTCGATCCTGTCGTTCTGGGCGTCGATCGCGCCCGCGACCAGCAGCGCGCCGGACGCGGTGACCACCAAGCCGGAGATCGAGCCGATCTCATCGCGCAACGTCCGGCTCGAGATCGGGCGTCCATCCCCATCGAGCAACTCGAGGACATCGTCGGAGGTCAGCTGATTGACGGTGGAATAGGCGAGATTACCGGCGTGATCGGCGACCATCGCCTTCACGGTGTTGATTCCGAGCAGCCTCGTCCAGAGCAACTTGCCGTGGGGATCGTATTTGCTCAGCCCGAGCCCGTCCTCAGCGGCAGCCTCCATCTGCGCGACGAAGAGGTTCCCGGCGTCGTCCACGGCCAGCGTGCGAGCATACTGGACGTCGTGGGCGGAGCCAAAGCGCAAGCTCCAGCGGTGTCGCCCCTCGGGATCGTAGCGGACGAGGAACCCGTCGCTGTTGCCCGATCCCACGACCGGACCACCGCCGAAGTCGAAAGAGCGTGGCAGGCGCCCGCCGGCGATCACGTCGCCGTCGCGGGTGACCGCGATGTCCCTCACGGTCAGCGAGCGATCGTAGGTTTTGCTCCAGACGTGGCGGCCGCGCGGGTCGAGCTTCGTCACGAGCTCGGAGGAGGCGTAGTCGATCGGACCGGCCCCGAGATCGACCGGCCCATCGGTCACGAGCAGCACCACGACGTCACCCTCGCCGCCGACACGCACGCGGGGCACGCTGTACGCCCCCGGGATGACCTTGCTCCAGACATGGTTGCCGGCGCCGTCGAGCTTGGCGAGGAAGGCGCCTGCGGCCAGCGCGCCGCCGCCGAAGTCGACACCGCCGTCCGACGTGCCGGCCAGGACGAGGTGGTCGCCGCCCGCCTCTATCGAGGAGAGCTGTCCTTTGGCGCTGAACTGCTTCGTCCAGAGGTGGCGGCCGCGCGCATCCATCCTGGAGAGCCAGAAGTCCGACGCGCCCCGGGCGGTGAAGCGCTCGCCGCCGATCACGAGGGAGCCGGCGAACGTGCCGGCCACAAGCACATCATCCCCGCCGATCGTCGTGATCGCGAGCGTGCCCCCTCCCCTGGAGGACAGGAGCTCGCTCCAGGACAGCGTGGGGACGACGCTGGCGTGCCGTGCCGCCGCCTCGCGGGGAAGAGCGGGGAAGCTCCAGCAGAAAGCCAAGGTCGCGAGAGACAGGAGAGCTAGCCTCTTCGGGTTCATCTGGACCTCCGCGCGGACTCGGGCGTGCTCCGCGGGAGGATCATGCGGCCCCGACGCCGGTCTGGGAGCGGAGCCGACCGGCGCCACCGGCGGGCCACACGAGCCGCTTCGCCGAGGACGGCGACAAGCAGCGCGGGTGCAGGTGATCTGAAGAGGCGGGAGATCAACGAATCCGAACAGAACCGAGCTCGATCGCAGCCAGGAACCCCATCGGGTCACGGGTAGGGCTCACGATCCCGCCCCAGAGGTCGATCGTGCCGCTGAGCCGGCCCGCCACCATCAGCACGCCGGACGCGGTGAAGGCCAGGGCGTGGATCGAGCCGCGGTCATGGTCCAACGTCCGGCTCCAGATCCTCCGACCCTCACCGTCGAGCAGCTCGATGGAATCGTAGTCTCCGCTGGTGATGTTCGTGGTGGCGTAGGCGACGTTACCGGCGTGATCGGTCGCCATGGCGATCACTGTGTTGGCGCCGAGCAGTTTCCTCCAGAGCAGCTCGCCGCGGGGATCGTACTTGTATAGGCCGAGCGTGGGATTGCTCTCCTCCGCCGCGGCCCCCGCTCAGCGCGCGCACATCTCGATCAGCATCGTCTCCAGCACCGCCTGCGCCGGGCGGCGGCTGCTCTTCAGCGCCAGGTCGGCCTCGGCGAGCAGGCGCATCCAGCCGCCGAGGGCGCCCTTCGGGAGCTGGCGGATGGTCTGCGCCACATCGTTCACCTTGTAGGGGGCCACGCCCGCGCGCTGGGCCGCCTCGGCCTGGCTCGCGCCCCCGGCGAGCGCCGACTCGAACTTCACCATCTGGCGGACCGACCACGACACCGCGCCGAGCAGGCGCAGCCCCCCGTCGCGCGGGTCGTACGCGTCCGCGAGCGCCGCGAGCGCGCGATCGAGCCGGCGCCGCCCGAGCGCGTCGATGAGCTCCCAGACCGTGCTCTGCCGGACCCGGATGACCACCTGCGCGATCGCGTCCTCGGTGATCGGCTGCTTCGGCCCGACGTACAGCGAGAGCCGCTCGATCGCGTCCACGACGTAGCCGAGCTCCGGCCCGGCGAGCTCGGCGAGCTGGTCGGCCACGTCGCTCGAGATCGGGTTGCCCTTCTCGCGGGCCATCGACGTGATGAAGCCGGGCAGGGCGCGGCGGTTCAAGGGCTCGCACGAGACGAGGAAGTCGCCCTTCTTCGCCGACGTGACGAGGCGGCGCTGGCCGTGGAGCTTCGCCGCCACGAGCACGAGGACCGCGCTCGGCGACGGCGCCTTGGCGTACTCGGCGAGCGCGTCGAGCGGGCTCGCCTGCTTCGACGCGCTCCGTTTGCCTCCCGCACCTCCCGCACCGCCGCGCTCGTCGTCCCCGTCGTCGCCGTCGGCGTCGTCCTTCTTCTCCCAGCGCTCGACGCCGCGGACGAGCACGAACCGGCGCGGGGCCATCATCGGGAGCATCCGCGCGGCGCCGAGGATCGACTCGACGGGCGCGTCCCCCGCGGTGAACTTGTCCTCGTTGAACCCGGCGATGCCCCCCTTGGCCGCCGCTTCCCGGATCGCGCTCACCACGCGATCGACCAGCCAGCGCTCCTCCCCCATCACGAGGTAGACCGGGCGAAGCGCGCCGCTGGTCGCTTCCTTCAAGGCTTGGTCGGGCGTCACCGCTCCGGCATCGGGCGTTCAGGCGGGTGCGTCAAGGGCGACGCGCGCGGCCCCCTGCCCCGGCGGGCCCGGCCCCCGTCACGGCAGCGAGAACGGGACGTCCACGCGCACGCTCGCGCCGGGCGGCTCGACCGCCACCGGCGGGAGCGCGGTGGCCAGGCAGGCCGTCACGTCGGGGCGCGACGCCTCGCGGTCCTCGATGATGCCGCGCGCGATCTGCCGGCCCTGGGCGTCGAACGTCAAATTGAAGACGTACTTCACCTCGCGCGGCGCCGGCCGCGCCGCGATCGCCGGCTTGTAGCAGCGCTCGACCAGCGCCGGGCGGCGCGCCTCGAGCGCCCGCGCGGCCTGCCTCGCGACCTCCTCGCGCGGCACGGCCGGCGCGCGCTGCGCCGCCGCCGCGCGCTCTCCCGACGCGCGCTCCGCCGCCCCGGCGGGCGGCGCCGGCTCGCCCCGGTGCGAGGCGTCGCCCGCGGCGGCGCGCGGATCCGGGGCGACGGCGGCCGGGCCGTGGCGCAGGCCGAGGTAGACCGCGGCGGCGATCATGGCGCTGCCGAGGAGGATCGCGGTGGGGGTCGAGAGCTGTCTGCTCATGCCTTGGCGTTGCCACGGAGCCCGGGAGAGCGCCCCGCCCGCGCGCCGCTCCGCGGCCACCGCTGCTTAGCCGGAATGCAGGCCGGCGGCGAGCGCGGCCCGCGCCGCTCCGTTTGACACGCGCGCGTCCGGCCGCTCTGATGCCGCGCCGTGTGGTCCGTCCTGCTCGTATTCGCCGCGACGTACATCCTCATCGCCGCGCGGCGCCTGTCGATCTTGCCCATCGGGCGCCCGGCCGGCGCGCTCGCGGGCGCGTGCGCCATGGTCTTCCTGAGCGCCATCGAGCCCGGCGCCGGCCTGACGCCGCATGAGGCGTTCTCGGCGGTCGAGCCGAACACCATCGGCCTGCTGCTCGGCATGATGCTGCTCTCGGCGTCGCTCGACCTGGCGGGGGTGTTCGAGCGCGCCGCCGCGTGGGTCGCGCGGCGAAACCTCTCGCCGGTCCGCCTGCTCTACCTGGTCACGCTGGGCGCCGGGCTCGCCTCCGCGGTGCTGCTGAACGACTCGGTGTGCGTGATGCTGGCGCCGCTCGTCGACCGGACCGCACGGCGCGCGGGGCTCGATCGGGTGCCGTACCTGCTCGCGCTCGCGATGGGCGCCAACGCCGGCAGCGCGCTCACGCTCGCCGGCAACCCGCAGAACATGCTCGTGGGTCACCTGTCCGGCATCTCGTACCGCGCGTACCTGCTGGAGGCCGGCCCGGCCGCGCTGATCGGGCTCGCCGTCACGGCCGTGACGCTGCACCTCCTGCTCCGGCGCCGCATCGCGGTGCAGGCCCCCGCATCCGCGACGCCCGCCCCCGCATCCGCGACGCCCGCCCCCGCATCCGCATCCGCGGCGCCCACGCCGGCGGGGGACGCCCGGCCGAGCGCCCTCGTGCCGCTCGCGTGCATCGCGGTCGTGTCGGTGCTGTTCGTGCTGGGCGCGAACCTGGCGTGGGCGGCGATCGGCGGGGCGACCGCGGCGATCCTCCTGCACCGGCGGGACGCGACCGGCCTGTTCGACCGGGTCTCGTGGACCGTGCTCGTGTTCTTCGGCGCCCTCTTCATCGTCGTGGCGGGCCTCCAGAAGACCGGCATGCCCGAGCAGGCGCTGCGCGCCGCGAGCCCCTACCTCCCCGCGGGGCCGACGATGGGCGTGCTCGGGCTGGGCATCGCGATGCTCGTCGGGTGCCAGATCGTCTCCAACGTCCCCTTCATCCTGCTCGCGGAGTCGTACATCCGCAGCCAGCCCGATCCGCACCTCGCCTGGATCGCGACCGCCGTCGTGTCCACCCTCGCCGGCAACCTCACCCTGCTCGGCTCGGTGGCGAACATCATCGTCGTGGAGACCGTGGGCGCCGAGCGCGAGATCGGCTTTCGCTCCTACGCCAAGGTCGGTGTCCCGGTGACCCTGGCCTCGACCGCCGCGGCGCTCCTCTGGCTCCTCCTCGTGCGCTGAGCCGGACCGCGGTCGTGCCGACGAAGCGCCGTGTCAATCGCAGCCCGCATGCTCCCGCGGCCGCTGGAGGCGATGCCGCACCGCAGCGCGGCCGAGTCGACGCCGCTCGCGCGGCCGGCGCCGCACGTCGAGCCAGGCATGGATCAGCGTGATCCCCACGGCCGCACAGAACACCGGCCCCATGGCGAGCATCACGAGAGGGCGCAGGGCTTGTCGCATCGTTCGTGGTTTCATGTGTCCCAGCGTACGATGCTCAGAGGTCGATCAGTAGCGCATTGCGTTGAAAAACTTCACTTCTACGGTGAGAAGATTCACATTGCGACGCAGCAGCACGACAGGGTGACGGAAAAATCTTGTATTGCTGGACCCCAGTCGATACCACCTGCGGCGACCGATCCTGGCCCACTGCGCGCGGCGAGCGGCTCCGCGCGGGAGGGAGGCTCCCGGAGGCGCGCTTGCGCGGCCGATCTCCTTCGCGGCGCCGGGCGATCCGCGGTCACGCATCCCCTGGAGAGGCCTGAATGGTGCACGATCTATCGAAACGAGTAGCCCTGATCACCGGCGCTTCCCGCGGCCTCGGGGCGGCCATCGCCCGCCGGCTCGCGGCCGCCGGGGCGCGGGTGGCGGTGAACTACTTCGCCGGCCGCGACGGGGCGGAGCGCGTGGTCGAGGACATCCGCCGGGGCGGCGGCGAGGCCGAGGCGTTCCAGGCCGACGTGCGCGACGAGCGGGAGGTCCCCCGCCTCGTGGACGAGGTGCAGGCGCGCCTCGGCCCGATCGAGGTGCTCGTGCTGAACGCGACGGGCCCGCAGCCGCACGTGACCATCGACGAGCTGACGTGGCAGCACTGCCTCGATCAGCTCGAGTTCTTCGTGAAGAGCCCGGTCCTCCTCGCGCGGGCGGTGGTCCCCGGGATGAAGGAGCGCCGCGCGGGCCGCATCATCCAGATCGGGTCCGAGGTCTTCGAGCAGGGCGTCCCCGCGTTCTCCAACTACGTCTCGGCCAAGGGCGCGCAGCTCGGCCTCACGCGCTCGTGGGCGGTGGAGCTCGGTCCGCACGGGATCACCGTCAACCTGGTGGCGCCCGGCTGGGTCCCGGTCGAGCGCCACCTCAGCGAGGGCGCGAGCCAGGCGACCATGGAGGGCTACGCGGCGGGCAACCCGCTCCGGCGCCTGGGCACGCCGGACGAGATCGGCGACGCCGTGGTCTTCCTCGCGTCCGACGCCGCCAGGTTCATCACGGGCCAGAAGCTCTCCGTGAACGGCGGCAGGACCCTGGCCTGACCGGCCCGGGCGGCCCGCGGCCGAGGGCCCGGAGCGCCGCCCTCAATGCCGCTTCTTGCGCTCCGCTTCCTCGACGGCCGCGGCGTGGAAGGCGCCGAGGACATCGTCCCAGAAGCTCTCGACATACGCCCGCAGCGCGCTGAGCCCCTCGCGGTCGACCTCGTAGAAGTTGTGGCGACCGCGCTTGTGGCACCGGAGCAGCCCGGCGTCCTCCAGCACGCGGAGGTGCTGCGACACCGCGGGGCGGCTCACGCTCACCGTCTTGGCGATGTCTCCCACGGAGAGCGGCTGTGCGCGCACCCGCTCGAGAATCTGCCGGCGCGTCGGATCTGCGAGTGCCGCCAGCACCGCACCGACCGGATCCATGGAGCCAGCATGCGCAGGCGCAGAGGCAGCCGCAAGAACGATCTTCCGCTTGACCGGACCCCTCGAACCGGTAAGTATTGGCTTACGCGATACGGCGCGCGGGGTTCGGCCGCGCGCTGGCGCGAACCGCCGGAGGCGCGGCGAGGGGGCGCTCCATGCCTGCTCGCGCCGCGCGTCTGCGCCCCAGCCTCTCGTCAAAGGAGCCGTCATGTCGCGCATGATCGTCTATGGCACCCCTGGCTCGACCTACACCTGGAGCGCGGAGATCGCGCTGGTCGAGAAGAAGATCCCCTATGAGCTCGTCGAGGTCGCCTTCGGCGCGCACCTATTGCCGCCGCACCGGGAGCGGCATCCGTTCGCGAAGGTGCCCGTGCTCGAGCACGACGGCTTCAGGGTGTACGAGACGCAGGCGATCCTCCGGTATCTCGATCAGGTGGTCCCCTCCCCGCCGCTCCAGCCGAGCGACCCGCGCGACGCGGCGCGGATGAACCAGGCGATCGGCATCGTCGACTGGTATTTCTGGAGGGCCGCGGGCCCCGGCATCGTGGGCCAGCGGCTGTTCGCGGCGGCGCGCGGCCTCGCGCCGGACGAGGCCGTCGTGCAGGCGGCGGTCCCGGTCGTGCGGACGAGCCTCTCCGAGCTCGATCGCTTCCTCGGAGACCGGCAGTTCCTGGCGGGCGACCGGCTGACGCTGGCGGACATCATGGTCCTGCCGATCGTGCGCTATCTCCAGCTGACCCCGGAGGCGTCGCTCTTCGAGCCCCACCCGCGCCTGCGCGCGTGGTGCGAGCGCCTCCGTTCCTGCGAGAGCGTCAAAGAGACCGAGCCGCAGCTCTCGCGGGATCGCTGAGCGAGCTCCGCGCCGCCCGGGCTCATCTCGCGCTCTGCCCGGCGGCGGCCCCCGAGGGAGGCGAGGCCCGCCGGCCGCGCGAAACGTGAGCGGGTCTAAGGGGCCAGGAACACCGTCACGGCGGCCTGCTGCATCTTGCCGGAGGGATCCCTGCACTTGTCGTAAGCGCCGTCGCTGAGCTCGCTGCCGCAGACGTCATCGCACTCCCCGAGCACCTCGATGGGGGAGCAGGCCCGGATGGACGGCCCGCACACCCGCGGGATCTGCGACGCGCCGGGCGCGACGCAGGCGTGGAGCTTCTGGGGGGTCGCGAAGATGTCTCCGAAATAGGCGCCCTCGCGCTTGGTGTATCCCTCGCGCTCCTCCCTCGTGCTGGCGAGCGCCTTGTCCTTCCCCCGGATCGAGATCCGGACGGTCTCGCCGAGGTAGTTGACCCGGGAGATGACGCACGCGGACACCCAGGACTTGCAGCTCTCGCCGCACGCGCCGCCGGGCTTGCCCCACTCGGGCGCGAGGCCCGTCGAGCCCTCGAAGGCGTAGTCGACGCCCTGGATGTTCAGGCGGATGGCCTGCCCCTTGGGGAGCGCGCAGCCCACGATGGTGGACAGCTGCTGGCGGCCCAGCGGATCCGAGAGCGCAGCCATGACAGACCCGTTGAAGGTCAGACCGTTGTACGTCAGGGCGTTGGAGGTCAGACCGTTGTACGTCAGCCCGTTGAACGTGAGCCCGTTGAACGTCAGCCCATTCCCCATGATCGCGGCCTGCTCGTCCGCGTCGACCGGCTCCTCGGCCGTATCCTCCGGGAGGACGGCACAGCCAAGTTGCACGAGGGAAGCCGCGGCGGCGACGACGAGGGCAAGGAGGGGCGACTTTGTCATGGTCCTTAACAATTGCCCGTCCCCGGCGCATGTTCAAATTTTTCTTTCCGTAAATAAACGGTGCTGCTGGACGGCGCTGGCTCGGTCGCGCAGGCCGCCAGCCGCGGTGAGCGGCCGAAGTGAGCACCGCGTGGCCGGACGCCGGGCAGCCTCGTCACGCGGCGCGGGTGAGCGGGGAACAGGCCTCGCCGGCCTCGGAGTCGAGCGCTCCATCCCGATCGAGCCGCACGAGCCGCGCTCGACGCGGCGCCGCCTCGGAGGCGAATCGAGGCGCGCGCGGGGTCATAGAAGCCCTTGATGCCACAGGGAGAGCAGGTCCATCGACGTCGCGACGGCGACGTGGATCGCGCAGCCGCCCCAGATGGAGTCGCTCTTCAGGCTCACGGTGCCGAGGATGAACCCGGCGAGCACCGAGCCGAGCGCCTCGGGCAGCGGCTTGCCGAAGTGGATCATCGCATAAGGCACCATCATGGCGAAGATCGAGGAATAGCCGAGCGCGCGGCGGACGCCGTGGATGAAGAAGCCGCGGTAGAAGAACTCGAGCGCGACGAACTGCGCGGCATAAAGGGCCTCCCACGCCCAGAACCACGGCCAGAGGTCCTCGCCGCGCGCGAGCTTGTAATAGGGGTACTTCGCCTGGAACGCGGGCGAGAGCGACGCGACGTAGAGGACCGGCGCCATGACCGCGAAGAACAAGGCATAGATGGACATGTGCCGCGCCGTCCCGCGGACGCGCAGGCCGAGGGTCCGGATCGGCACGCCCAGCACGAAGCGCGCGACGAGGAGGGTCGGGAGCAGGTAACCAGTGAGGCGGCCGACCGCCCAGACGATCCGCTGGTGAAAGCGGCGGTCCGGGGAGGTGTTCAGCGCGTCGTGGAGCCGCGCCGCGGCGTCCTCGAGGCCGACGGCGCGCAGGCCATCCACCATCCAGCGCGTGTCGTTCTCGTTGCCGGCGAACCGGACGAAGATGAGCACGCCGATCACGGTGAGAAACACGCTCACCATGCGGCGGGTGACCTCGCCCGCGGGGGTCTCGGCCCGGTGGAGCGCCGCCTCGGCGTCGAGCCGATCGCGCAGGTCGATGACGTACTCCTGCCAGATCCCGCGGAAAAAACGTCCGATCACGCGCCGTGCCTTATCACCGCGGGCGCCCCCGGCACAATCGAGAAGGCCTGCGCCCGAGCCCGCACGGCGCTCCGGCCGGGCCGCTTTGCTGCCCGTCAGTCGTCCAACGCACGATCAGTCGTCATCGTCCGCGTCGCCTCCCGACGGCGCGGCGCCGAGCACGCCGGCGTCGAGCACGCCGGTCGGGCGCACGTCGAGGATGGCCTGCGCCTCGGTCATCATCTCCGCCACGATCTCGGCTGCTGGCTTGACGCTGGCGATGGACAGGACGCTCTCCGAGCCGGCGGGCATATCCATCTCCTCGAGGTCGCCCACCGTGTCCGGCGTGGGCACGAACGCGCTGAATTTCGGCATCTCGTACGGGACGTCCAGGACCCCGGGAAACAGCACCGTGGTGCCGATCGTGGCCGGCGGGGGCGGCGGATCCGGGATCCGCGGCTCTCTCCCGGCCCACTGCCGCACGACGCGATTCCGCAGGACGCGCTGGCGCTGGCCCGGCCACTCCGGGCCGAAGAAGGTCTGTACCGCCGTGGCCCCGGCGCCCGCCGCGACGAGGCGAGCCTTGTAGTCGGGATGGGCGTAGGCCTCCGTGGAGGCCACCAGCCGCGTGCCGACGACAACGCCGTCGGCGCCGTCCCGCAGCGCCCGCACGACGCCGGCCCCGTCCGCGATCCCGCCCGCCGCGAGGAGCAGCGCCGGCTTCACGTCCCTGCGGATGGCATCGACGAGGGGCTTCGTCTTCACCGTGGCCCGCGCGTGCCCGCCGGCCTGCGACCCCTGCGCGATGATCCCGTCGGCGCCGACCGCGACGGCGTCGCGAGCGGCCGCGACCGAGCCCACCTGGACCCAGACCTTCGCGCCCGCCGCGTGGAGCGCGTCGACCCAGGCGACCTCCGGCGCGTTCCAGTGGAAGACCACGAGCCGCACCGCCTCGGCGACGCAGACATCGATGTGATCCCGCGTGACGAACGCGCCCGCGGGCCCGGTCGCGACGATGAAATCCACGCCGAACACGCCCGCCGTGAGCGCCTTGGTCGCCCGGATCCGCGCCTCGACGACGGAAGGCGGCTCGGTCGCCGACCCCAGCACGCCGATCCCACCCGCGTTCGAGACCGCCGCGACCAGCGGAGGAAGGCTGACGAACGCCATGCCGGCGCTGACGAGCGGAAACGGAACACCGTAATCCACGGTGAGCCGGGTCCGGAGCGAGAGCGCCGGCCCCGCGCGCAATCCGTCCGACAGCGCCTCACCGTCCTCCTCAGGCCCGCGCCCCGCATCGCCCAGCACGCAGCCCGGGCCCAGGGCCAGACCGAGCCCGCTCAGCCCCAGGAGATCCAGAAACGTACGTCGATCGAGCTTGTGCACCGATTCCTCCGTGTCTTGCGTCCTGCGCGTCGCCCACGCCCACCCAGAACCACCTCGGCCGACGGCCGCAGGGCCCCTCAGCGCTCCTCAAAGCAGCTGGCGACGCACCGGACGTTCCGTTTTCGGTATGTGTTTTGCATTCTTACGGGCTCTCGGAGAAAGCCAGCCCATGAAAATCGTTCAGCAGCACATTGTGCGCCATCAGGAGCAGTTCAGCGACCACCCCTTCTTTGCACGCCTCGCGACGGATCCGCCGTTCGAGCGGCTCGCGCCTTTCCCGGTCTGTCTGACATTCTTCGTGATGACATTTCAGGACATCCTGCGCATCTGCGATGAGCGCGCGACGGAGCCGGGATACAAGTCCATGGTGCACCGCCATCGCCTCGAAGACGCGGGGCACGACCGCTGGTTCCTCGGCGATCTGGCGGCGCTCGGCCTCGAGCCTCCCGCGGCGGCCGAGCTGTTCGGCGAGCGTCATCGCGCCGCGCGGAACGCGAGCCTCACGCTGCTCTCGGAGGCGCTCCGCGCGCGCCACGACGCGTGCCGGCTCACCCTGCTCCTGACGCTGGAGTCGGCGGGACACGTCTTCTTCGAGCGCGTCGCGCGCTACCTGGAGCGTATCGGCGAGCAGCGCCGCCTGCGCTACTTCTCCCAGACACACCTCGACGTGGAGAAGGCCCACGACGTGTTCGAGGAAGACACCGACGCTCGCATCGAGGCCATCTCCCTCGACCAGGAGACGCGGACCGAGGCGCTGCAGTTGATCGACCGGTGCTACCGGGAGCTCACGGGGATGTTCGACGCGATCGAGGCGCAGATCGCGGCCGGCGCGGCGCGCCCCGCGCTCGCCCCGTCGAGGCCTCGATCGGCGCGAGAGGCGGCGCGAGAGGCGGCGCGAGGGGCGGCGCGAGGGGCGGCGCCCCGCGTCGTGAGGACGCCCGTGATGAGGCCGTTCGCGCAGCGCGCTCCCCGGGGCGACGGGGGCAGCCCCGGATGACCGGCGCCGCGCCGTCGCTCGCCGTGAGGTGGTGATCGGAGAGAGGCAGGGAGGCGGGAGGAGTCGATGGATGCTCTCCCCGCCTCCCCGCGCGCCCCCCCCGGCGGCGTCACTGCGCCGAGGTGGGATTGACGATGATCTCGACGCGCCGGTTGTTGGCGCGGCCCTCGGCGCTCGCGTTGTCCGCCACCGGGCGATCCGGCCCGTGGCCGACGGTCGCGATCTTGTCGGCCGGCAGACCCACGCTGACGAGGTGGGCCTTCACGGAGTCGGCGCGCGCGAGCGAGAGCTTGCGGTTCGCCTGGGCGGAGCCGGTCGAGTCGGTGTGCCCCTCGATCCGCAGCGGCGGCGACCCCTGATCCTTCAGGGTGGTCGCGACCTGGTTGAGCTTCTCCTTGGCGATCGGGAGGAGCTCGGACTTGCCCGAGGCGAAGAGCACCGCGCCGGAGAGCGTGATGACCACGCCGCGCTTCTCCTCCTTCACCGCGGCGATCTCCTTGAGGCTCGCGAGCGCCGCGTTCGCGACGCGCTCGGCCTCCCGCCGCGCCGCCTCGGCCTCCTGCCGGGCCTTCTCGGCCTCGGTCCGCGCGCTCTCGGCCTGGAGCCGCGCGCTCTCGGCCTGCGCGCGCGCCTGGCGCTCGCGCTCGATCTGCTGCTGGCCGCTCTGCAGCGCGTCCTTCGCGGTGGCGAGCTGCTGCTGCGAGAGCTCCTTGAAATCTTCCTCGGCCGCGGCCTTGTCGCGCTGCGCCTGCTGCAGCGCCGCCGCCGCCTCGGCCTCGCGCGCCTTGCGATCGGCGATGTACGCGAGGTCGCGCGTCTGCTGGGCCTCGGGGTCCTCGTTGAACGCGCCCTCGGCGCGGGAGAGCGCCTGCTTCGCGGTGTCGAGCTGGGCGGGCGCGAGGCTCGCCGCGGCGCCCTGGGCCGCGCGCTTGTAGCTGGTGCGGGCGTCGACGAGCTCCTTCGGCGGCATCGCCGCGCTGCACCCCGTGGCCGCGACGAGCGCGGCGCACAGCGCGAGGGACCAGCCCCGCGACGACACGTTGTTCACGAAAGAAGCCATCTCCTTCACCTCTCGCTTCACTGGACCCCCGCCTCTTGCAGCTTCTCGACCTGCTTCAGCGCCTCCTGCGCCTGGGCCTGCGTGGCGCGCGCCTTGGCGATGGCCAGCGCGAGCTCGGCGTCGGCCTCGGCGCGCTCGAGGAGCCGCAGGGCGGACTCGTTCTCCTCGGCCTCGATCAGCTTCTTGGCCTTCTCGAGCTGCTCGCGGGCGAGCTTCAGGTGGAGGGTGGCCTGGGGGTCGGTCTCGGCGCCCACCTCGTCGGCCGCGCGGATGGCGGCCTGAGATTCGGCGAGCTGGTCGTTCGGCGGCGGCAGGGAGCCGCCGCAACCGGCGACGGCGAGGCCGAGCAATGCAGCGAGCGCCGCAACCGGGCTCGCGAGACGGCGTAGGGCTGGCTTGTTGTTCGGGCGTCGGTTCACCCGGCCTTTGTACATCACCTGAGGTCGTCGAGAAATCAGGAAACCCCTGCACTTGCTGGCGATCGTCGCCGCAGGGCGCGAGCGCGATCGATCGCGGCGCGGCGGCGCGCGCCGGAGGCGCTCGGCGAAACGCTCGGCGACGCGGCTAGTCGACGCGCATCGAGCTCGCACGGACGATCCGGATCCGCGCGTCGCGCGCGTCGGGCTGGTTGACCGCGCGCGCGAAATCGGGCGCGGCGGGGGAGGCCACCTCGACGACCGACGCGGTGGAGCCGATCCGGATCGCGCCGATCTGACGGCTCGAGACGCCGCCGCGGCGGCACACGAGGGCGAGCAGGCGCCGGGGATCGGCGCCGTGGCGCTCCCCCCAGTTGACCTGGAAGGGCACGAACGGGAGCCGCGGGGGCTGCTCGCCGTCGCCGCGGCGGGGCGCGGGGCGGCCGCGCGGCGGCGCACCGGACCAGGGCGCCTCGGCGGAACGGCCGCGCCCCGGCGCACCGGACCAGGGCGCCTCGGCGGAACGGCCACGCGACGGCGCGCCGGACCACGGCGGCGCCGCGGGGCGGCCGCGCGGCGGGGGCTCGGACCGCGGCGGCGCGACGGGGGTGACCGGCTGCGGAGCGCAGGGGCCGGTGTGCTTCGCCCGCGCGAGCAGGGCCGCGACGAGCTCGGTCGCGTCCATGTCCGCGAGCAGCCGCGCCGCGAGCTGCTGGAGCCGCGCGTCGGGCGCGGGGCAAAACGCCTCACGGGGCTCCCGTGCGCCCGGCGCGGGGACCGGCGCCTCGCTCGCCCCCTCCGCGGCCGCCTCGACGGCCGCGTCGGCCGCGCCGCCGCGGCGCGCCCCGGCGAGCTCGGCCGCGAGCCGCTCGTCGGCGGCGCGCAGCACGTCCTCGGGCGACGGGGCGGGCCGGAACGTGGCCTCGACGCGCGCGCGCCGGAGCAGCCTCAGCGCGTGCTCGCGCGAAGGCGGCGTGACGAGCAGCACGCTCGTCCCCTTGCGGCCCGCCCGCCCGGTGCGGCCGCTCCGGTGCGTGAAGACCTCGGGGTCGCCCGGGGGGTCGGCGTGGATGACGCGCCCGACCTCGGGCACGTCGATGCCGCGCGCGGCCACGTCGGTCGCGACGAGGGTGGTGACGGCGCCCGAGCGGAACGCGTCGAGCGTGCGCGTGCGCTCGCGCTGCTCGAGGTCGCCGCTCAGGGCCCGCGCGGGCAGGCCGAGCGCGGTGAGCTTGTCGGCGAGCTCGGCGGCGCCCTCGCGCGTGCGCACGAAGACGAGGGTGCGCTCGCCGGGCGCGAGGAGCAGCAGGTTGACGAGCGCGGCGTCGCGCTCCGCCGGCAGCACGAGGTGGGCGACGTGCGCGATGTCGACGTTGGCCGCGCCGGGGCGCGTGCCCTCGACGCTCGCCGGATCGCGCTGGAAGCGGTCGGCGAGCGCGCGGACCTCGCGCGAGAAGGTGGCCGAGACGAGGTGGGTCCGGCGGTCCTCGGGCATCTTGCCGACGATCGCCTCGAGGTCGTCGCGGAAGCCGAGATCGAGCATCTGGTCCGCCTCGTCGAGCACGAGGTCGAGGACGCCGCGCGGATCGAGGGTCCCGCGCTCGAGGTGGTCGAGCAGGCGCCCGGGCGTGCCGGCGATGACGAGCGGGTCGCGGCGCAGCGCGCGCGCCTCGGCGCCGAAGCTGGTGCCGCCGGTGACGCACGCGACGCGCGCGCCGAGGGGCGACAGGAGCCAGCCGAGCTCGCCGGCGATCTGCGCGGCGAGCTCGCGCGTCGGGGCGATGATCACCGCGGCCGGGGCCGCCGCGATCCGGGGAGCGGCGTCGGGCGCGGCCGCGGCGTCGGGCGCGGCCGCGCGCCCGGCGAGGGCGCGCTCGAGGCGGGGGGCGAGCGCGAGGCCGATGGCCACGGTCTTCCCGGAGCCGGTCTGCGACGAGATGCGGAGATCGCGCCCGGCGAGCTCGGGCGCGAGGACGGCGTGTTGAACGGGGGTGAGGGAGGTGAAGCCGCGGCGGGCGAGCGCGCCCGCGAGCGGCGCGGGCAAGGCGTCGTGCAATGAGTCTGGATTCATGAAAGCCGCGCAACCTAGCAGAACCTGGACGGTTGTCGCGGCCAATCGCCCGGCGGGCCGCCGGTGGGCTGCCGGCGCCCCCGGGGGGAGCCGCGCCGCGCGTCACGCGATCACGCGATCACGCGAGCGCGCGGCGCTCTGGGGTCACTGGGCGGTCTTGGCCTTCTCGTCGAGCCAGGCCACCGTCCACGCGAACGGGCTGTTCCAGTTGATGGTGATCTCGTTGACCGACCACGCCCCGATGTCGTCGAGGTAGCACCTTTGCGGGGCGCACTTCGCGCGCTCGGCCGTCTCGTCGAGCGCCGCTTGCGCCACCTCATCCTCCAGCCCCGAGTTCGGCCCGCCGGAGACCGCGCCGGGCGGAGCCGACGGGTACTCGGGGTCGACCTGGGCCGCCCAGAAGCGATGATGCGGGTTCTCGAGCGGGTTCTCGCCGTAGCCGGAGACGTAGGACTTGTCCATCGGGTTGCGCCCGAGGAGGTAGTCCGCGCCCGACGCCACGCCGTCGAAGTACTTCTGCTCGCCGGTGAAGTCGTGGGCCAGGGCCAGGACCAGCATGTTGTTGAGCACGAACGAGTTGGAGCCCCAGGGGTAGCCACCCGCGCCCACCGTGAAGGGCACCCGGTACCCCTCCGTCGCGACGGCCTCGAGGTACTTGTCGGCGATGGCGATCAGCTGGGTGCGGGCCGCCTCGCGCTCCGCCGCGGCGTGCTGGGCCTCGACCACGGCGAGCGAGATGGCGCCCAGCCCGTCGACCTGGCCCCAGGTCATGGCGCTGAACGTGCCGTCCACGCCGATGAGTTCCTTGCTGTAGTCCGACGCCGCGAGCTCGGCCTTGTACGCGGCGTCGCCCGTGGTGAGGAACAGCTCGGCGGCCGCCCAGTAGAACTCGTCGCCCAGGTTGCTGTCGCCGTAGGCGCCGCCACCCGCAACCATCCCCTCGTTCGGGAGGGTGACCTTCGGGTTCGCCTTCGCCGCGGTCCACGCCCGCGTCGCGGCCTCGAGGCACTTCGCCGAGAACGTGGGGTCGAGCTCCTTCCAGATGCGCGCGGCCTGGGCCGCGGTCGCGGCCAGGTTGAGCGTCGCCGCCGTGCTGACCGGGCGCAGGAAGCGCGGCTGCGTATCCTCGTGCGGCGCCAGCGGCAGGCCGGTCCACGCGAGGTCGTGGATCTTGTGGTGCACCATGCCCGCGTTGGTCTCGCCCTGGGGCACCTGCATCTTGAGCATGAAATCGATCTCCCACCGGGCCTCGTCGAGGAGGTCGGGGATCCGGTTCCCGTTCTCGGGGATCTTCAGCTTGCCGTCGGCGAAATCCCCCGCCGTGGTCCCGAGCGCGACGAACCGCTCGTACTGGTTCAGCAGCGTCCAGGCGGAGATACCGCCGTTGACCACGTACTTGCCGTGATCGCCGGCGTCGTACCACCCGCCCGTGACGTCGAGCGTGTACGAGCAGCCGATGCCGTCGGCGCAGGGCGCCTCATCCGGCTTGTGCCCCGCCGGGCGCGCGTGGTCCGGGCCGACGTACTGCTCGAGGATCTCGATGCCGGAGCGGTTGTGATAGAAGTACGCGAGCGCGTCGTACTTCATCTGGGAATAGATGGTCGGGCTCACGTCGAACGGGTGGCTCGTCACGGTCCCGACGCGGAGCTTGTAGCCCTCGCCGACGGTGGTGAAATCGCTGAAGTCGATGGTGTGCACGTGCTCGCCGGAGGCGGCGTCGTCGCCCACGACGCGGGTCGCCCCGCTGTCGACCACGGAGCCGGCCGCGTCGACGAGCTCCCACGCGTGCGGCTTGTCGGCCGCGGCCACGACCGTCGCGACCTTGGCGGCGGCCGGCAGGTACCCGACCTGATTGACGCGGATCAGCTCCGAACCGGAAGGCGGCACCGTCTCGACCGGCGCCTCGCCGCCCGCGCCGCCCCCGCCCGAGGCCCCCACGCCGCCCTCGCCGCCCGCGCCGCCCGCGCCGCCCGCGCCGCCCGAGGCCCCCGCGCCGCCCGAACCGTTGTTCGCGCCGTTCGAGGAGCCGTCGTCGCCGCAGCCAACCGCGGTGAGGCCGCCCACGAGCGCCAGGAGTAGCGACCCTCCCAGGGACAGCCATGAACGCTTCCAACCAGCCGACCTACCAGCACAAAGCATGATGAGCATCTCCGGAAGAAGAAGAAGTTGAGGGCCGCGCAGCAGTGAACGATGCGAACGTCACGTCACGGCGCGGCAGCGACACCATTGATGGATACGGTGTGATTGTCAAGCGCAGATAGGCGCCCCTCGCGCCGTACGATCACCCGACCTCGTTGACTCGAGATCACGCATCGCGGCGTCGCGAACATGCCGCATCCGTGCGTCCACGATGCAATTTTACAGGTCGGATCCTGCCTGTGGGTTTGTGGAAACGGCGCCCGGCCGCCCGGTTCCGCATCAATTTTTCTTCATGTTTGAGAGGACTTACGGGAGTCCGCCGGGGCCCCGGGGAGAGCGCGCGGCGCGGCGCCGTCAGTAGTGCCAGGGAAAGCGCTTGAAATCGGGACGGCGCTTGTCTAGAAAAGCATCCCGCCCCTCCTGCGCCTCCTCCGTGCCGTAGGCGAGCCGCGTCGCCTCGCCGGCGAAGAGCTGCTGTCCAACGAGCCCCTCGTCAGGCAGGTTGAAGCCGTACTTCAGCATCCGCATCGCGGTCGGGCTCTTCGAGTTGATGATCGCCCCCCAGCGGAGCGCCTCCTCCTCGAGCTCGGCGTGGGGCACCACGGCGTTGACCATCCCCATCGCCGCCGCCTGCTCCGCCGTGTAATCGAGCCCCAGAAAGAAGATCTCCCGCGCCTTCTTCTGCCCGACCTGCCGCGCGAGCAGCGCCGAGCCATAACCGCTGTCGAAGCTCGCCACGTCCGGGTCCGTCTGCTTGAACATCGCGTGCTCGCGGCTCGCCAGCGTCATGTCGCAGACGACGTGGAGGCTGTGGCCGCCGCCCGCCGCCCAGCCGGGCACCACGGCGATGACGACCTTCGGCATGAACCGGATGAGCCGCTGCACCTCGAGGATGTGGAGCCGGCCGAGCCGCGCCGGATCGGCCTGCCCCGCGCTCTCGCCCTCGTACTTGTAACCGTCCTTCCCGCGGATGCGCTGATCGCCGCCGGAGCAGAACGCCCAGCCGCCGTCCTTCGGAGAAGGCCCGTTGCCGGTGATCAGCACACAACCCACGTCGGAGGTCGTGCGCGCGTGCTCGAGCGCGGTGTACAGCTCATCGACCGTGCGGGGACGAAAGGCATTGCGCACCTCCGGCCGGTTGAACGCGA
The DNA here is from genome assembly GCF_051526825.1 of Sorangium sp. So ce185. Classification (NCBI taxonomy): domain Bacteria; kingdom Pseudomonadati; phylum Myxococcota; order Polyangiales; family Polyangiaceae; genus Sorangium; species Sorangium sp. So ce185. The sequence continues at coordinate 8,933,178 of NZ_CP150316.1, forward strand.
TACGCACGGTGCCCTGATCGACGGCGCGGTGATAGGTGAGATCCTCGAACGAGAAGCCCTCGACCTCACGCCAGCGCGCCGGGTTGAAAATCGCAGAGACGGTCATGGTCCACTCCTTGTGGCGCGGACCCTACCCGCCTCATCATGGCCTTGCAACCTCGCTCACACTGACAGCGGACGCCGCCCAGGGGCGAGCACGCACACCAGGCTCCGGCCGCTTCCGGCGGCTTCCCGGCGACGCCGCGGAGCCCGCGAAACACTCTTGACATAAAAGTCGATCTCGTGGACAAGCAAGCTCCGAAGCATGGGTGGGCTCGACCTCCCGCCGTGTGGACGCGGGCGCTCGCGCGCTCCGGCCGGACGGCGGAGGGGCTCGCCTGCGCCGGCACAGGGGAGTCGAGCGGAGCGGCCGGACGCGACGAGGAGCGCGCCGCGCCCGCACAGGGGAGGACATCGGCTTGAGCCACGAAAAGTTGTTCGAGGTCGCTTCAGGGCTCCTGGCTACGGCGGACGCACGCGGCCATTTCCACGATCTGAACCCCGCCTGGGAGCGGACCCTCGGCTGGTCGCTCGATGAGCTCAGGGCGAAGCCGTACATCGAGTTCGTCCACCCGGGCGACCGGGAGGCCACGCTCGCGGAGACCAACGCCCTCTTCAACGGTCGCACGACATCGCGGTTCGACAACCGCTATCTGTGCAAGGACGGGTCGTACCGCTGGCTCGGCTGGGCCGCCCGCGTGGACATGGCCGAGCCCGCCGAAGCGCGCCTCATCTATGCCACGGCGCTCGACGTGACGAACGACCGGGAGCAGGCGGCTCGGTTCGAGCAGGTGGCGCAGCTCGCAAAGGTGTACGAGCGGCTGTTCCAGGTCTCGGTGGGCCTGCTCGTGACCCTGGACGCCGAGGGGTACTTCCGGCACGCCAACCCGGCCTGGGAGCGCACCCTGGGGTGGACGCCCGAGGACATGACGTCGAGGCCGTTCATCGAGTTCGTCCACCCCGAGGACCGCGAGGCCACGCTCGCCGAGGCCGCCGCCCTCTTCCAGGGCCGCACGACCATCCGGTTCGACAACCGCTACGAGTGCAAGGACGGCTCCTACAAGTGGCTCGCGTGGACCGCGCACCTCGACGCGGCCGATGACCCGGCGAACCGCCTCGTCTATGGCACCGCCCACGACGTCACGTCGTACCGGGAGCTGCTCGGCGAGTTCGAGCGGACGCTCGCGCGGCTCCGCGACTCGATGCAGGCGATGTCGACGCCGCTCATCCCGATCACCGATCGCATCGTGGTCATGCCGCTCGTGGGGCAGATGGACACGGAGCGCGTCAGCCAGGTGATGGCCGTCGCGCTCGATGGAGTCCAGTCCAGCCAGGCCCAGATGGTCATCCTCGACGTGACGGGGCTCAAGGAGATCGACACGCGGGTCGCCTCCGCCCTCGTCGACACCGCGAGGGCGCTGCAGCTGCTCGGCGCACGGACCATCCTGACCGGCATCCGGCCGGCGGTGGCGCAGACGCTCGTCGGGCTCGGGCTCGACCTGGCGGGCCTCATCACGAAGAGCACCCTCCAGAGCGCCATCTCGTTCGCGCTGCAAAGCGGGCAGACCCCGGCCCGGGCCCTCTCCCCCTGACCGTGGCGCGCCGGCGCCGCGGCCACGCCGCGCCGGCGCCGCGGCCACGCCGCGCCGGCGCCGTGCGCCACGCCGCGCCGGCGCCGTGCGCCACGCCGCGCCGGCGCCGCGCGCCACGCCGCGCCGGCGCCGCGCGCCACGCCGCGCCGGCGCCGTGCGCCACGCCGGCGCCGCCCCGGTCGTGCTCGGTCGTTGGGCGGGGCGAGGCGGCTGGTGTATAAGGCAGCGTGGCGCGCGCTCGGTCCTCTCAAGAGTCCCCCCAACACCGCACGGTGCTCGGCCAACGTCCGGTCGCAGGCGCCTGCTGCGCGGCCGTCGTGTGGCTGGCCGCCGCGCCGGCCTGCACGACGAAGGTGCGGAGGTTCGGGGAGGACGGCGCCGGAGGGGGCGCGGGCGGCGCCACGGCGAGCGCCGGCGAGGGCGGCGCGACGGCGAGCGGCGGCGGCGCCTCGGCGAGCAGCGGCGGCGGGCCGTGCGATCCCGGAACCCAGAACGGCTGTTACAGCGGAGAGCCCGACACGATGAACCGCGGCGTCTGCCGCGGCGGCGTGAGGACCTGCGACGAGGACGGGAAGGGATACGGCCCCTGCGCCGGAGAGGTGCTGCCGGCGTCCGAGCGCTGCGACACCGCCGAGGACGAGGACTGCGACGGTGTGATCAACCAGGGGTGCACCTACGCCCGGTGCGCCGACGTTCCCCGCGGCCAGCCGAGCGGCGTGGTCCTCCTCGATCTGGACGGGGCCGGCCCAGAGCCGGAGCTCCCCGTCTACTGCGATCTGACGACGGACGGCGGCGGCTGGGCGCTCGTCTACAACAGCGTCGGCTCCGACGCGGGAGCGACGCTCCCTTTCTGGAACATCCCTTACGCCGAGCGGCTCGGGACCCGGGGAGAGCCGGCGATCTCGCAGAACTATTACCGAGGCTCGCTCTACTTCGTCGGTCGAGAGTACCGCGACGAGATCGAGGATATCGAGGGGACCGTCAAGACGGTCATGCGCGCGACCGCCGAAGGCATCGACTCGGCGACCATGAAGCTCCTCCGCCCCGAGCACGTCTCCGGGAACGCCGACATCTACGTCTCGCAGTTCCTCTCCGGGTGGTCGTCCCAGGACCGCGACGTCGACCCCGACCCGGGGAACTGCGCGCTCCAGAACCAGAACGTCACCCAGCACTACGCGCAGTGCTGGGAATACAACCTCGGCGCGGACGGGGACGAGCCGCGGGACGACGGCGGCTGGGGCCCCCACCTCGGGACCCACCTCGCGGAGCGGCTCGGGCTCGCCAGCGACGACACACGATTTACACGCGTTCGGCGAATCTCTCGCTGGACGCGGTGGTGAGCGGACCTCGGGGCGCACCTCCGCGGATTTGGTGACAATTTCCGGGCGGCTCGAGTATGCTGCCCCGGCCATGCGCTTCTATGCACTGTGTTTGCTCATGCTCTTCGCGGGCCTCTGCCTGGCGAGCTGCTGGAACAGCGGCGCCTGCGTCGAGGGAGAGGCGTGCGAGTGCTTCAACGGAGACGATTGCTACCTCGGCTGCGACGGTGACTTCTGCGACCAGCGCTGCTTCCAGATGGTCCACTGCGGCGCCGTCTGCGAGCACGGGTGCTCGTTCGAGTGCTTCGACGTCAACGACTGCTCGGCCTCGTGCGGCGACGACTGCGATCTCAACTGCCATAACACCGCGTCGTGCGGCGCCATCTGCGACCGCGGCTGCCGGTACGAGTGCCACGACACGAGCCGGTGCGGCGTCAGCGTCGGGTCGAGCAGCGTCGTGACCTGCCGGAACGTGGGGACCTGCGAGATCGAGTGCCGGGGCTCGTGCCATGTGTTCTGCGAGAACGTGAGCGGCGAGTGCCGCGTCCGCTGCCCCGACGGCGAGGCCGCGGTCAGCTGCCCGGACCGCTCGCTCGCGTGCGGCGGATGCTGAGGAGACGGAGATCCATGCAGAGAGCGATGACATCGCAGCTTCGCGCGCCGCGCCTCCTGGCCGCCGCGCTCTCGTTCGCGGCGCTGACCGTCGGGTGGGCCGGGGTCGGGGAAGCGCAGATGACGATCAAGCGCCCCGGGGATCGCCCGGATTACAAGGTCGAGCTCGAGCCGCACCTGCTCTTCGCGCCGTTCGAGCCGCTGGGCCCGGGCGTCGGTACGGGCGTCGGCGCGGGCTTCCGCGCCACCATCGATATCGTGCCCGACGGCTTCATCAAGCGCATCAACGACTCGGTGGGGCTCGGCTTCGGCATCGACGGCCTCCACTACGCGGGCAACGGGAATTATCGCGGCGACTGCAGGCGCTTCGAGAACGGGCCCGCGGGCACGCGCATCTGCACCGAGGTCGACGCGTACGGGGACGCGTCGAACTACGTGTTCGGCTCGGTCGTGATGCAGTGGAACTTCTGGCTTCACCGGCGGTGGTCGGTCTTCGGCGAGCCGGGGCTGTCGTTCTATCTGGGCGACCTCGGGCGCGACCCGTACCCCGGGGTCTCACCGGTGGTGTTCATCGGAGGGCGCTTTCACTTCACCGAGAACGTGACGCTCACGATGCGCCTCGGGTATCCCGCGTTCTCGCTCGGCGTGTCGTTCCTCCTGTGAGGTGCGTCGCCGGGAGGCGCGCGCGCCCGCGCCCCTCCCGGCGCTGCGCACCTTCCCCGCGGCGCCGGCCGACCTGATATCCTGCGCCGCATGCCGGAGACGCCGCGATCCGAAGAGCCGCTCGGCTCGGCCGAAGAGCCGCTCGGCTCGGCCGAAGAGCCGCTCGGCTCGGCCTACATCGAGGAGCTCGCGGTGCCGAAGGTCGGAGCGCCGGCCGCTGCGCCGCTGGAGGAGCTCTCGAGCTCGGCGCTCGCCGAGGACATCGAGGCGGCGGCCGCCGCCGGCGCCGCGGGCGGCGACGCGCTGGTCGGGAGCCTGATCTCGGGGCGGTACCGCGTCGACGCGCTCATCGGGGAGGGCGGGATGGGCGCCGTCTACCGCGGCGAGCAGGTGCACCTGCGCAAGCGGGTCGCCATCAAGGTGCTCAGGCCGCTCGCCCGGCGGATGCCGGAGCTCGTGGCCCGGTTCGAGCGCGAGGCCGTCGCGGGCGCCCACATCCGGCACCCGAACGTGGTCGCGGCCATCGACTTCGGTCAGCTGGACGACGCGTCGTTCTTCCTCGTCCTCGAGTACGTCGAGGGCACGCCGCTCAAGGACGTGATCGCCGAGGGGCGGCTGCCGCCCGCGCGGGCGCTCCGCATCGCGCGCCAGCTCGCGTCGGCGCTCTCGGCGACGCACGAGAAGGGCATCGTCCACCGCGACGTGAAGCCGCTGAACGTCCTGCTCGACGCGCACGATCAGGTCCGGCTCATCGATTTCGGGCTGGCGAAGGTGGATGTCGATCTCCTGTCCAGCCAGAGCCGGAAGACGGCGGGCCCGACCCCGGCCCTGACGAACGCGGGCGAGGTGTTCGGCACGCTCGCGTACCTGGCGCCGGAGGCGCTGCGCGGGATGGATGCGGTGGACGCGCGCGCGGACCTGTATGCGCTCGGGCTCGTGCTCTACGAGATGCTCACAGGACACCACCCCTTCGACACGAAGAACATCGTGGCGCGGCTCAAGCAGCAGGGCGCGGCGGGGCCGCCGGCCCTCAGCCTGCGCGCGCCGGATCTGGTCGTGCCCTACGAGGTCGAGCAGGCCGTGGCGCGGCTCATGGAGCACGACGCGTCGTTCCGCTACCAGACGGCGGCCGATGCGGTCGCGGCGCTCGACGAGGCGCTGGCGGCGATCGCGCGGGCGGCGGTCGGGAGCGGCGCGCAGGGGGCGCACGCCGCGCAGGCGACGCAGGCCGCGCAGGCGACGCAGGCCGCGCAGGGGGCGCACGCCGCGCAGGGGGCGCACGCCGGGCCGGGAGCGCAACCCGCGCCGCGAGCGCCAGCTGCGCAGGAGGCGCCGGCGACGCAGCCTGCGCAAGGCGCCCCCAAGGCGGCGCCGCCGGCCTGGTCAGGCCCCCGGAAGACCCTGCTCGCCCACGCGCACCGCCGGCCCGCGCCCTCGGCGCGGTGGGTGCCCCTCGCGGTGGCGCTGGCGACCGCGGCGGCGCTCCCGATCGGCGTCGCGCTCTGGCTCGTCCTCCGGCAGCCCAGGCCAGCCGCGGAGGCGCCCGCGGCCGCCGCCGTGGTCACCCCGCCCGCGCCGACAGCGCCGCCGCCGGCAGCGCCGGCCAGCGCGCCGCCCGAGGAGGACGACCGGGGCGCCGCCGGGCTGCGCGCGCAGCTCGGCAAGGCGGTGGCGATCAGGAACTGGGTGCTCGGCGCGCAGTCGCTGCTGGGCCTGGCCGAGGCCGACCCGGAGCTCGTCCTGAGCCGGGGCCTGCGCGAAGAGGTCCTCTCCACGGTGGCGGGCATCGCGTTCGAGGAGGACAACCCGGCGGCGGACCAGGTCTTCGACCTGCTCACGAACCGGCTCGGCACCGGCGGGCTGGACGTGCTGCTCGACGTCGTGCGCGCCCGGGGGGGCACGAAGGCGGCCCGGCGCGCCAGCGAGATCCTGGCGAGGCCCGAGGTGATGGCGCGCGCGACCCCCGCGCTCCGCGTCACGTTCGCGTTCCGCAAGGCCACGTGCAACGGCAAGCGGGCGCTGTTCGGCCGCGCCGCGGCCGAGGGGGACGAGCGCACGCTCTTCGAGCTCCAGGTGCTGCACGGCGCCCGGTGCAGGCGGAACGACCCGTGCTGCTTCCGCGAGGACAAGGCGATCGCCGACGCCATCCAGCAGCTGAAGGCGCGCCTCGGGACGTGACGAGGTGCGTGGCCGCGCGGGCAGGCCGCGCGCTACACCCGCCGGCCAGCGCGCGGCGAGCTCCCCTGCCGCCCGCCGGCGCCGGTCAGAGCAGGCCGCACCCTGGGTAGAGCGGGAGGAGATCCGCGTCGCGTAGCTGGGTCCGGATGGTCTCCGCGTAGCTTGGTCCGAGGATGGGCCCGAGGATCGGCCCGAGCAGCGGCCCGAGCAGCGGGAGCGTGTTGCACGTCTTGTTGCCGGCGGTGTCCGCCGTGCAGGCCAGGTTGCAGAGCCCGACGAAGGCGATCCCGCACGTCGGCACATGACCGCAGAGCCTGTCCAGCTCGAGGAGGTTGAGATCGAGCGGGCAGCTCAGCGATATCCTCGAGAGCTCCCCCGTCAGATCGGGATCGATGCAGGCGAACCCGGCAATGGGCCCGGGGAGGAAGGCGTTTCCGAACATCGTGGCGTCCCGCACGAAGAAATCGAGAAAGGGCGCCTCGTCCGGGGAGCACGCGAGGGCCGGATGGCCGCCCCTCAGCAGGATATCCACATGCGCGCCGGAGCCGTTCAGGTGCTGAAAGATGCACGCCGAAACCCAGCGCTGCTCCGAGAGGTTGAGCGCACGACCTGTCCAGGCCGGCGCAAAGCCAAAGGAGCCGTAATACGGATCGCCGTTCGGTGCGTGGACGACCTGACCCTCGGACAGCGCGCAACGTATCGTATAGTCGAGCACGCTCCTCCCGCCCTCGGTGCCGAGCAGCGACGTCGCGGCCAGGACGCCGCCGACGACGAGCGGAGCGCCGCCGAGCGCCCGGAACGCCGCGCGGTTCTCCTGCGCCCAGAAGTGGGCGGGAGCCAGGCCGTTCGCGCCGATGGGCGCCACCGTGCGGCGCCCCAGCGGCGCCTCCGCCGTCTCGGCCGTTTCGACCGGATCGACATCGGATGGTCCGATGCACCCCGCCGTGAGCACACAGGCGCCAAGGACACCAACTGCGACGAAGCGAATCGAGGACATTCCGCTTTCCTCCTGGGTCATTACAGCGTCAGACATAAGACTACAAGCGCTGTTTTCTTAATCCCACACTGTTTCATTTTCCAGGAAGACGCGCAATACTGAAAACTGGTATACACTGCGTGCACGGATAGCCGTGCTCGCCCAAACGCGGCGCGGGGACATGGCTTGTCGAATCAAGCCGTCAGGGTTGGACGAACGTCCGTTCGCGACGCCTCCTCCAGCCTGCGCTCGAGCTCGTCGAAGCGAGACAGCCACATGGGGCTCGCCGCGCGGAGCGCCCGCGCGCTCGCGAGCGACTCCTCCGCCTCTCCGGTGTGTCCTCGACGAAGCGCCATTCGAGCACGCCAGTAGAAGAGCTGAAGCGTGTTCTCGACGATGGGCTGGTCTCTCGCGAGCGCGATGGCGTCGTCCCACGACAGAGAGGCGGACCCGGCCGGCCGGAGACCGACCTCGGAGAGCACGAGCTCGAGCAAGGCGTAGTCCCGGACGTCGCCCGGCTCGAGGACGCAGGAGCGCGCGATCCACAGGGCCAGCTGGCTGGCTTGCTCGTACTCGTCGAGGACGAGGTGAATCTGCGCGAGCAGGATCGCCGTGTGCGGCACGGGGCGCTCCGAGGCCTGCTCTTCCAGCCACCGGGCGCGCCGCGCGAGCGCGAGCGCCTCACGCTGCCTGTCGCTCCAGTGAAGGAGCACGGCGACGTTGTACGAAGCCATCTTCTCGAGCCACGGATTGCCGATCTCGCGCGCGAGATCGACCGCGCGGCGGAGGTCGTCGACCGCGCCAGGCAGCGACCACCTCCAGGCCCACAGCGCGATGCGGTTGATGTACGCGGCGCAGAGGTGGAACCGGTCGCCGGCCGCCGTGAGCAGGGCGATGAGATCCCCGAAGGCCCGCTCGGCCTCCTCGCGACGGCCCGCCGACGCGAGCTGAAAGGACAGCATGATGAGGGCGAGGACGCGCGCGTCGTAGTCGCCCGACGCCCCGGCGCGCTCGGCGCAGTCGGTGAGCTCCGCGATCGACGCCTCGAGCTTCCCCCGCCGCCACGAGGTCCGGCCCTCGGCGACCCGGAGGAGCAGCGCGAGCTCCGGCGAGCGCGCCGCGTCGACGAGCGGCCGCGCCTCGTCCACCCGGCGCGCCGACGCCTCGAAGTCGAAGTCCCAGTCGAGCGCGGTCGCGTCCTCGAGCAGCAGGCTCGCCCTCTGGTGGGCGTCGCCGAGCGCCTCGGCCAGCGCGAGCGCCTCGCCGAAATCGCGGCGCGCCTCCTTCAGGCGGCACATGCGGTACCGGCTCCTGCCGCGCCCCGCGAGCGCGCGCACGCGCCGGCGCGCGTCGCCCGGCGCCGCGACCTGGAGCGCGGCGCCGTAGCGCTGGTCCGCCTCGACGACGTGGTGCCGCGCCGACGCGAGATCGCCGAGCGCGAGGTAGGCGTCGGCGGCCTCGGCGCACTCGCCGCTCGCGGCCGCGTGGCGCGCGAGCGCGCGGAGCCCGTCGGTCGAGCCGGCCGCCACCTGCGCCCGCCAGTACGCGAGGGCGCTCAGGTGGATCGCGGCGCGGTGCGCCGGGTCGAGCATCTCGTAAACCGCCTCCTGGAAGATCGCGTTCTGGAACGCGTGGCGGTCGTCCGCGCCGCCGCCGACCTCGCTGTCGCGCAGCAGGATCCGCCGCTCGACGAGCGCCGAGAGCCCGAAGCCCGCGTCGACCATCGAGCCGGCGGCGCCCGCGCGCTCCAGGCCGTCCAGCACCGCCTCGAGCTCGGCGCGATCGAACGACATGCCGAGCGCCGAGCAGACCCGGGCGCACGCGGCGAGCTCCGCCGGGAGCTCGTCGAGCTGCCGCGCCGCGAGCCACTGCCACGCCGGCGCGGGCGGCAGCGCCTCGACCTCCGCGGTCGCGAGGTAGAAGCCGCCGCCGGCGCGCCGGCGCACGACCCCGGCGTGCTTGAGGGAGCGGACGATCTGGCGCAGGCAGTCCGGGTTGCCCCCCGCCCAGTCGGCCAGGCGGCGGAGGGTCTCGGCCGGCGGGAACTCGGCGGGCAGGAGCAGCCGCGACGCGAGGTCCATCGCCGCCTCCTCCGCGAGCGGCGCGAGCGTCACGCGGGTGTGGCGCTGGTTGCGCTGGCCCCAGCTGGGGCGGGCCTGCTCGAAGCGCGGGCGCGCGGTCACGACCGCCCAGAGCAGGACACCCTCGCCGTCGAGCGTGGCGTACTCCAGGGCGTCGAGCAGCACGTCGTCCGCCTGGTCGGCGTCGTCGAGGATGACGGCGAGCGGGCCGCGGCGCGCCCGCTGGCGGAGCGCCTCGGCGAGCGCCAGCATCAGGCCGTGGCGGGCCGCGCCGGACAGCCGTCCGCCCCCCGGATCCGCCCAGCCGAGCGCCGCCGCGACCGCCTCCCACGTCGCGCTGCCGAGCGGCTCGCCGAGCCGCGCCACGCAGAAGCCCCGCGGGTCGTCGGGCGCGTCGTCGGGCGCGTCGAGCGCGACGCGCAGGAGCGCGCGCACCGCCTGCGCGGCGCCGCCGTGGATGGGGTGGAGCGCGCGCACGACCACCACGCGCACGTCCGGGACCGGCACGCCGGCGATGCAGGCGGCCTCGGCCGTGAGGCGCGACTTGCCGAGGCCGGCGTCGCCGATCAGCGTGAACAGGCCGGGGCACGCCCCGTCGAAGGCCTCGGTCGCGCTGCCCGCGAGCGCCGAGAGCACGTCGTCGCGGCCGAGCAGCGGCGGCTCGCCCAGGCTCTCCGGGTCGTTCGGCGGCGTGGGGGCGAGCTCCTCCTCGGGCAGCGCGCGCTGGAACTCCTCGGTCATCGCGAGGCCCCGCCACGGCTCGGGGGGGAGCCACGTCTCGGGGCGCTCGACCGGGGAGCCGTAGGCCGCGTGCATGCCGCCGGGGACCCGGCGCAGGCGCACGCTGGCGAGGTGCAGCGCGACGCGCGCGCCGCCGCGCTCCGCGATCTCGCGCGCCGCGGCGAGGGCGGCGCGGGCCGGGTCGTGGACGTCCCGCGCGGAGAACACGGCGAGGCAGCGCTGCCCCCGCTGCCGCGCGACGAACCCCCGGCGGCTGCCGACCGCCGCGATCACCGGCCCGGCGCCGGCCTCGGCGAGGAGCAGCGCGACCGGCTGGCGCCCCTCGGCGGCGGCCGTGGCGACGCCGTCGACCGGCCGCGACGACCGCGGCCCGGAGCGCGGCGACGAGGGCGGCGGGAGGGTGTCGGCGGCCGGGCGCGCGCGCAGGGCGTGCAGGGTGCGCCGGAGCGTTGTGGCGCTGTCGGGGCGGCGGCTCGGGTCCTTGGCGAGGCAGGCGAGCGTGAGCTCCTCGAGCCCCTCGGGGACGTCCGCGAGGTCGCTCGGGCGCGGCGGGCGCAGCGCCAGGTGGCCGTGCTCGATGGCGTCCTCGTTCCCGACGAACGGCGGGCGCAGGGTGAGCAGCTCGAACAGGACGACGCCGAACGCGTAGATGTCGGCGCGCGCGTCGATCCGCGCGGCGTCGCCCCGGAGCTGCTCCGGGGCCATGTACTCCGGCGTCCCCACGACGTCGCCGACGCGCGTGGCGCGGATCGACGAGGCCGGCTGGTCGTCGCCCGGGGCGAGCTTCGCGAGGCCGAAATCGAGCAGCACGGCGCGGCCGCTCGTGCGGAGCAGGAAGAGGTTCTCCGGCTTGAGATCGCGGTGGACGACCCCGCGCGCGTGCGCCGCCTCGAGCACCGCGAGGATCGCGTCCGCGCGCCCGGCGGCGCGGTCCGGGTCGAACGGGGCGCGGAGCGCGGCGAGCTCGTCGGCCAGGGTCCGGCCGAAGAGCCGCTCCATCGCGAGGTAAGGCCGGCCGTCGGCGAGCTCGCCCTGGGCGTACAGCTGGGCGACGTGGGGCACCCCCACGCGCTCGAGGAGCGCGGCCTCGCGCCGGAACCGCTCGCGGACGCTCGACGCCGCCTGCCGCGCCACCTTGATGGCCGCCGGCGCGCCGTCGTCGTCCCGCTCCGCGGCCCAGACGTCCGAGAAGCCGCCGCGCCCGAGCGGACCGAGCAGCGAGAAGCCGTCGATCGCGGGCGCCGCGCCTGCCACGACGTCGGGCTCGCCGGGCGGCGGCGTGAAGCCATCCCTGGCGCACGGCGCGCCGTCGGCGAGCCGCCCGTGACATACGGCGCAGCGGTGCATGATCGGCTCGATTTCGGGCAGCCGACGGTCGCGTTGGACACCGGCTTACTCCTACAGTAACGCAGGAAGTCGACGGCTGTCATGTATGAAGACCTCCTCTCGAGACGATGAGCCGTCCCTCGCCGAGCCGGCGGTGGACGCGCCCGTCGCCCCCCCGGCGGGCGCGACGGCGGCCGGCACGGCGCCGACCTGGGACCAGCGCACGCTCGATACGCGCGATCGCGAGGGCGACGGCCCCGGCATCCCGATCGCCGCGGCGCCGCGGGCGGGCGAATACCTCCTCGACGGGGTGATCGCCGAGGGCGGGTTCGGCGTCGTCTACCGCGCGGTGCACGCGACGAGCGGGGCGCCGGCGGCGGTCAAGATCATGCACGCCGAGCTCATCTCGCGCACCGACGTGGTGCTCCGGTTCCAGCGCGAGGTCGACGCGATCGTGCGGATCCGGCACCCGAACGTCGTCGAGATCCTCGACGTCGGGCAGCTCGAGGACGGGCGGCCCTACTACGCGATGGAGCTGCTGCAGGGCAGGAGCCTCGAGCAGCACCTGTTCTCGCGCGGCCGGCTCCCGGCCGACGAGGCGCTCGCGATCCTCGATCCGCTCTGCAGCGCGCTCGCCGCGGTCCACGCGCTCGGGATCATCCACCGGGACGTGAAGCCCTCGAACGTGATCCTGTGCGAGCAGGGCGGCGGGCTCCGGGTGGTGCTGCTCGACTTCGGCATCGCGAAGCTGCTCGGCACGACGGATCTCTCGCTCACGTCGTCGCGGCACGTCGTGGGGACGCCGGCGTTCATGTCGCCCGAGCAGCTCCTGAACCGGCCGGTCGACATGCGGACCGACGTCTACGCGCTCGGCGCGCTGCTCTACACGATGATCGCGGGCGCGATGCCCTTCTCGGCGAGCGCGTACCCGGTGCTGCGCCACCTGCACCTCCACCAGGCGCCGCCCCGCCCGAGCCTGCACGCGCCGGTCGACCCGGCGTTCGACGACATCGTCGTGCGGGCCATGAGCAAGGACCCCGCGGGCCGCCACCCGGACGTCGCGGCGTTCCTGGAGGACGTGCGGGCCGCGACGGCGCGGGTCCTCCGCACCGACGCGAAGGAGGCGGGGCGCGTCCGCCGCCTCGCCATCGGGATGCTCGTCGAGGTCCTCGCCGAGACCCGGGCGCTCGAGGCGCCGACCGACTCCTTCCTGACCGATTTCGAGGCGGTGCTCCCGGAGGCGATGACCGAGCTCGCGACCGCGGGGTTCTCGCCGCTCGCGGTCACGAGCACCAGCGTGCTGCTCTCGGCGGACTGGCCGCGCGACGAGCGCGGCGCCGAGGAGGCGCGCCGCCGCGCGATCGCGGCCGCGCTCGGGCTGTACGAGCGGCTCGCCGGGCCGGACCGGCGCGACCTGCGGGTCGGCGTGCGCTTCTGCCTCCACGCCGGCGACGTGGTGGTCACCGAGGACGGCTCGGTGGTGGGCGGGAACGTGCTCGAGCTCTCCTCGTGCCTGCCGGAGACGGCGGCGACGGGCGTCTACGCGTCGCCGGCCATGCTGGACGGCCTCGGCTTCACGTCGCACCGGGCCACGGGGGCCCCGGGCGCCGCGATCCCGATGCGCCGCGTGGCCGCGCGGCCGCCCTCGGACGGCGCCGCGGCGCCCGCGTAGCGGCGGGTCGGCGCGGCGCGCGAGGCGCGGGTGGGATCTGCGCGGGCGGGGGTCAGCGGGCGGGCTTCACGAACTTGAGGGTCATCCGGTCGCTCTCGCCGATGGCGGCGTAGCGCGCGCGGTCCTTGTCGCCGAGCCGGAAGTTCGGCGGCAGCGTCCAGACCCCTTCCGGATAGTCCTTCGTGTCCTTCGGATTGGCGTTCACCTCGGACTTGGTCGCGAGCTTGAAGCCGGCCGACTCGACCTTCTGGATCACCCACGCTTCCGGGAGGTATCCCTGCTTGGCGCTCTCGTCGGGGTTCGCGTCGGGCTTGGCGCGGTGCTGCACGATGCCGAAGACGCCGCCCGGCTTGAGCGCCTTGAACGCCTCGGCGACGTAGGCGTCGAATTTGCCGTTCCGTTGCCAGCCGTGCGCCTCGCGGATGGCGAGCACGAGGTCGGCCTTGCCGTCGATTCCGAGCTTCGGGTTGTCGCGGTCGATGACGACGACATCGACCTTGCCGAACAGGTCGGGCGACTTATCGAGCGTGCGCTTCAGCCGCTTGCCATAGAGGGTGTTGCGCGAGTCCGCGGGGCCGTTCGGGTCGAAGGACGTGACGATGAGCTTGCCCTTCTTGGCGAGCACGGGCGCGAGCAGCTCGGTGTACCAGCCCTCCCCTGCCCCGAGCTCGACGACGGTGCTCGTCGGCTTGAGGCCGAAGAACTCCAGGGTCTCGACGGGGTGGCGGGCCGCGTCCCGCTCGGCGTTGCCCGGGACGCGGTGCTTGCTCTTGAGCGCCGCGCGCAGCGCCGCGCCGGCGCTCGGGTGATTGGCCGCGAGGAGCGCCTTCACCTCGGCCTTGAGCGCGTCGTCGAACCGCGCGGCCTCCTGGTCGGCCTTGGCCTCCATGGCCTTCGTGTCCTCGGCGAGCTTGGCCAGCTCCGCCTTCTTCTTCTCCTCTGCCGGATCCACCGGGGGCGGGGCCGCCGCCTCGGGCTGCGCGGCCGGCTCGGCGGCCGGAGCCGGAGCCGGCGGCGGGGGCGGCGGGGCGGTCTCGACGGGCGGCGGGTTGGACGCGCAGGCGGCGAGCGCGCCCGTGAGGACGAACAGCAAGGTCCTTGAAGTGATGTGCATGCACGCCTGCGTAGATCGAAGACAGGACGGCCGCAAGCGTGCGGAAAACCACGGGAACGGGCGGGAACGGCGGCGATGTTCCGCGTTGACCGGGGAGCGGCGCCAGGGTAGCGTACGCGGTCCGGGGGGCAGCTCGCACATTCACGCAGGTGGCCGATGCCGCTCAAGGTCCATAACACGCTCACGAGGAAGAAGGAGCCATTCGTCTCCGCCCAGCCGAAGATCGTGCGCATCTACACATGCGGCCTCACGGTCTACGCGCCGATGCACATCGGTCACGCGCGCACCTACTGCTTCTGGGACGTCTTCCGCCGCTACCTCGAGTACCGCGGCAATCACGTGCTGAGCATCATCAACTACACGGACATCGACGACCGCATCATGCAGCGCGCGAACGAGCGCGAGGGCGCGGTCGACGTCGCCGAGCGGAACATCGCGGCCTTCCGGCGCGACTGCCGCAAGCTCCACATCAAGGACTACGCGGTCTACACGCGCGCCACCGACTTCGTCGACGAGCAGGTCGACATGGTGAAGCGCCTCATCGAGAAGGGCCACGCGTACTCGGTGAACGGCGAGGTCTTCTACGAGGTCGCCACGTGCCCCTCGTATGGTGAGCTCTCGGGGCGCAAGGTCGACGAGCAGGAGGTCGGGGCGAGCGGCCGCGTCGAGGAGGACTTCGCGCGGAAGCGGCACCCGGCGGATTTCAGCCTCTGGAAGCCGACCTCGCCGGGCCAGCCGAGCTGGCCGACCGGAGAGGGCGCGTGGCCGACGGGGCGGCCCGGCTGGCACATCGAGTGCTCGGCGATGAGCACGGCGCTGCTCGGCGAGCATTTCGACGTCCACGGGGGCGGAATCGACAACATGTTCCCGCACCACGAGAACGAGATCGCGCAGAGCGAGCCGCTCTGCGGGAGGCCGTGGGTGCGCTACTGGCTGCACCCCGAGCACCTCGATCTCAAGGAGGTGAAGATGTCGAAGAGCCTCGGGAACGTCATCTCCGTCGAGGAGCTCCTGTCCCGGCACGGCCACGACGAGGCGCGGTGGTTCTTCGTGACGCACCATTACCGGTGCAAGCTCCCGTTCGGCTGGGATCTGCTCCAGCAGAGCGCCCAGGGCTACGCGCGCATCAAGAAGCTCGCGGCGGTCCTCGCCGAGAAGCTGCGCGGCGCGGGGGAGGAGCCGCTCGCGCCGGGCGCGTATGCGTCGCAGCGGCCCGAGGAGGAGCGGTTCCCGAGGATGCGCCACCAGTACGTCCACGGCCAGTTCAAGGAGCACACCGAGCGGTTCATCGCGCGATTCGTCGAGGCGATGGACGACGACCTGAACACGCCGAACGCGGTGGCGGCCTTCTTCGATTACGTGAGCGCGCTTTATTCGGCGGGGATCGAGCAGTGCGACGACCGCGCGTCGCTGCTCGCGGTGTACCGGGCGGTGGCGCGCCATCTCTGGGTCTTCGGGGTGGAGGTGGCCGAGCCGGCGCTCTATCCGGCGCTCGTGGCCGACTATGCGGTCGCCCCTTCCGAGAGCGCGGCGGGGCGCGGGGGCGACGCCGCCATCGACCGGCTGATCGCGATGCGCCAGGCCGCGCGGAAGGCGAAGGATTTCGCGAAGGCGGACGCCATCCGCAACCTGCTGGCCGAGGCCGGCGTCGTCCTCGAAGACACCCCCCAGGGTCCCCGCTGGACCTCGTCCTGAGGAGCACTCCCGCTTCGGATACGGGCCCATCTCGACGTTTTCGGTGCTCGGCGTACAAGAGTACGCCTCCGCGCCGAAAACGCCGATCTGGGCCCGTCTCCTGTGCGGGAGTGCTCCGCTGACGTGGGTCAGAGATTAGGGGGGATGGGCCGTCGCCTGTGCGGGAGGGCTCCGATGACGTGGGTCAGAGATTAGGGGGGATGGGCCGTCGCCTGTGCGGGAGGGCTCCGCTGACGTGGGTTAGAGATTAGGGGGGAGGGCCGTCGCCTGTGCGGGAGGGCTCCGATGACGTGGGTCAGAGATTAGGGGGGAGGGCCGCCTCCTGTGCGGGAGGGCTCCGCTGACGTGTATCAGAGAATAGGGGTGAGGTTGTAGAGGGGGAAGCGGCGGAAACTTGCCGCGATCGACCGGGGCACCGCGGCCGCCAGGAACGCGGCGCGACGGGAGCTGCTCCGTATAACGACCTCGCGCAGGGCGGCGGACGGCAGAGGCGCGGCGTTCGGGACGAAGAGCGACGGGCGCGCGGCTCCAGAGAGGAGCTTTGGCGTAGACGCGGCGCAGCGGCGCACGATGATGACGCGTTGGAAGCGTGCTTGTCGGGGCTCGAGCACCCGCCTGTCATCGTAAAAATGGTGTGCCACATGTGCCAGTGTCAGGCCCCGGCGACATGGCCGGACACGCTGGGATCGATGCGGCAAGGGGGAAATCGCCGTCCAGCAGCGGGCATATCCATTGCTTGAGAAACAATGGGGCGCTCCGTACCAGCGCCCAAGCCCGAACAGCCCGGT
This sequence comes from Sorangium sp. So ce185, assembly GCF_051526825.1. Classification (NCBI taxonomy): domain Bacteria; kingdom Pseudomonadati; phylum Myxococcota; order Polyangiales; family Polyangiaceae; genus Sorangium; species Sorangium sp. So ce185. Next base: position 8,949,974 of record NZ_CP150316.1, read on the forward strand.
CGGGTCTGAACCAACGCCTGCTCGCGTCACCAGCCGCAGATCGCGCTGCGGCCGGACCACGCTCGTGCAGTCAACTCTCACCCAACGAGAACGTAGATGCGGAACCTCTCCTTCGGCTTCGCCCATCCCCTCGCAACCAAAACCAGCTCGGCTGCGGTCCTCGCCCTGTTCGCCCTGGGCGCCGCCGCATGCGGAAGCTATGGCGTCGATGAAGGCTCGCTCGGCAACGCAGAGCTGGCGCTCGACGAGGCGGAAGGCGCCTCGATCGCCGTCGGCGTCGGCGGCAGCGGCGGCAGCGGCACCGGCGGCAGCGGCACCGGCGGAATCAGCACCGGCATCAGCAGCAGCAGCAGCACCGGCGTCGGCGGGGGCACCGGCGGCGGGCCGGTCGAGCCAACCCCGGTCGGGCCGCCGGCGGTCGCCTTCTGGCAGTTCGACGACTGCAACGGCTCGACGACGGAGCTGCTCGATTCGTCAGGCAACGGCACGACCGCCACCCGCTCGGCCAGCGCCGCCTGCGCTCAGGGCATCAGCGGCCTCGCCATCTCGTTCGACCAGAAAAAAGACACCGTCAGCGCCGACGACAATCCCCTCTTCACCTTCGGAAAGAACCTCGCGGTCGCGGCGTGGGTCAACCCGACCTCGGTGTCCGAGTCGACCCTGCAGACGATCGTGCAAGAGCGAGACAGCGGAGACAGGGGCTTCTCGCTCGGCATCCGCAACGGCGAGGCGCGGTTCGCCGTGACCCTGACCGACGGCCGGACCGTCACCTCCCGCGCTCCCATCGAGGCCAACGTGTGGACGCACGTCGCGGGCATCTACGACGGCAGGTTCGTGCGGCTGTTCCTGAACGGCGAGCAGGTCGGGCAGCTCAGCGCCGCAGGCACGATCCGCGACGTCAACGCGTCCATCCACATCGGCGGCAACGAGCAGAAACAGCAGCGCTTCACGGGCCTCATCGACGAGGTGTGGCTCTCCGCCAGCCCGACGACCGCGAGCGAGATCGCCCAGCTCTCCTGCCTCAGGCGGCCCGGGACGATCACCGTCACGCCCGCGAGCACCGGGCCGGTCCCCCCGAACACGCCGGTCGCGTACCAGGTCGCCGTCGCCAACAACGATGTCGGCGCGTGCGCCCCGGGGGACTACGCCCTCCAGATCTTCAACCCGTCGCCGGGCATCAACGTCTCCGGAGATACCACGTTCATCCCCGGCGTCCCGCCAGGGAGCACGGCGACCTTCGCGGTCACCGTGAACGGCACCGAGGACGCGGATCCCGGCGTCCACGAGATCCCCTTCGACGTGCTCAATTTCAGCTCGAACGAGCTCCTCGTCGGCTCAGGCGCCCTCAACTTCGAGCTCGCCGAGCCCACCGGCTGCTTCGTCCGGACGAGCCGCGAGATCTTCGTGAAGCACCTCAGCGTCGTCGAGGATCCCATCCGCACGACCTCCAATGGGCCGCCGGAAGACCCCCGGACCGGCGCGTGGACGTTCGCGCGCCTCATGGAGGACATGGCCCCCACGCCCGCCGAGGCGCCGGCCATGGTCGAGCAGATGCTCGATACCTGGCTGACCGACCAGGTCGTGAACGGCTTCACGGTGCCGGCGCGCCCGGCCATTCAGCAGGTCGTGCTCGACGAGTGGCCGAGGAGCCCCGACGGGTCGCTCGACCTGACGCAGGCGCCGCTCCTGCTGCTCGGCATCGTCAACAGGATCGACGTGCGGAACCTCGCCGAAGGTCACGCCGGCGAGGGGCGCTTCGTGTTCGGCGTCGTGAGCCAGGGCTTCCCGCAACAGTTCACCATCATCCTGGAGTACAAGCTCCCCGCGTCGACCGAGGCCGACGTGCTCGACTGGGCGAACGACTGGCACGCCCTCGGCAGCCTGCCCTTCCCGTCCGAGGAGTACAACGCCGCCCTCCAGGACATCACCTCCCGGTTCGCGGGCCGGAACGCGGCGCCCGGCAGGCCGAACGGGAGCTCGCTCGGGCAGCTCCGCACGAACGAGATCGCGCTGGCAGGCCCGTGGGAGCTGCGCGAGTTCGTCCTCTCGGCCGACACGGGCTTCTTGCGCCCGGAGACCGTCAAGCTGACGCCGGACATCGGCTTCGACGGCTCGGCCACGCTCGCGGCCTACGTGAACCAGAACGAGGCGGCGATCGTCGCGGAGCAACACACGGTGCCCGACTCGTTCCAGGGGAGCCCGTTCCTCGGCGGCTCGTCGTTCAACAACCTGACGGCGTGGACGGCCCCGGGTATCCTCAACAACGAGGCGCGGCACAAGTTCTCGCTCAACACCTGCAACGGGTGCCACGGGGCGGCGGAGACCGGGACGCCGTTCCTGCACGTGAACCCGAGGTCGCTCGGGGGCGAGGCGACGCTGTCCGGCTTCATGACCGGCATCAACATGCCTGACCCGGTGACCGGCGAGCTGCGCTTTTTGAACGACCTCGGGCGCCGGAACCAGGACCTGAAGGCGCTGGTCTGCGAGCCCGCCCCGACCTTCGCAGGCGCCGCGGGGCGCGGCGGCGCGGCCGGCGCGGCCGCGAGCCGCTCGGCGTTCATCCGCCGCGGCATCGGGCGCGTCCACTGACGCGGCAGCGCGACGGGCGGCGGGCGCGGCCGGCGAGCCGCGCCCGCCGGCCCGTCGCCGCCTCGCCCCCGCGACGGCCCGCGCCCGAGGCGGCGCGCGCCGGACATCCCCGCTCGCGGGGCCGCCGCTTCAGCCGTTCAGGCCAGCGCAGGAGAGCCGCGCTCCGGCCGGGAGCTCCAGCCCGAAGCGGGTCTTCAGGACGTCGATGAGCTCGTCGTCCCCGAGCTCGAACCACTGGACCTGGCCGCCCCGGAGCACCCCCAGCTGGCGGTTGCGCAGCGTCACGCGCGCCTCCGGCGAGGAGATCGCCGCGAGCACATTGCTCACGAACAGCGAGTCGGGGTGGGTGGACGTGTAATAATTCGCCACCTCGTAATCGACCGGGAATTGCTCCTCGAGCGTGAACGCATAGAGGTCCTGCCACGGCTCGCGCCCCCTCGTCTCGAGCACCCACGCGTCGCCCTCCCGGCGCAGGCCGACCACATCGTGCGCCTGCGCCTGGCTCTCCCCCTCCACGAGCCGGATCGGCTGCGTGAGGCCCGGACCGCCGAAGCCGACGTCCGCGATGAACGGCCCTTCGGGCAGCTCGATCAGGGACAGCATATGAGTCCGCGGGCCGATATCGCTCCGATGGTACCTCACCCGCGCGATGAGCGTCGTGACCTTGAATCCGATCCGGCGCAGCGCCGCGACGAACAGGGTGTTCTGCTCGAAGCAGTAGCCGCCGCGGCGCGCCTTGACGAGCTTTTCCTGCACGCCGGCCAGGTCGATGCGGATGGGCCGGCCGAGGAGGACATCGAGGTTCTCGAAAGGGATAGAGTAGGAGTGCGCGGTGTGCAGCGCATCGAGCACCTCCCGCGTGGCAGCGAGCGCCCCGCGGTAGCCGATGCGGGCGAGGTAGGCGTCGAGGTCGAGCGAAGCGGTATCGGGTGCGGGCGGATGCATTGGGCCCACAAGGATACGCGCGTCGCCCCCGGCCGCGCCAGACGGAAGCTCCGCGAAGGCCGCGGGGCCGCCGGAGCGAAGCCGTCGTCGCGCGCGCTCGAGCCCGCATCGCTGCGCCGCGCGCCTTCGCGGCCCGAGCTGCGGTGGACGCGGTGGACGGCAGACGTCGATACGCCCCCGCGGCTTGACCGCCACTGTGCCGGCCAGCACACTCCCTACAGTGGAGCCGATCTACCGGGCCAGCCCGCGGCGTGCTCGGTCGCCCTCTTCTGTGGAGAGCGCTCGGTGGCGCTCTGCGCGAAGCCGCCCGCCAAGCCGGCCAGCAGCGCGCCGGGGCGCGCGCCGCGCCGAGCGCGGGCGGACTCGACGGCTCGCGCGGCGCAGCCTGGCCGCCGGTTGAGGGCCATGCCCAGGCCCGATCGCTACACGCTGACGGAGGTCCTGCGCGAGGAGACCAGGTATGTCGTCCACCGCGGCGTGCGGAACGAGGACGGCTGTCCGGTATTGCTCAAGATTCCTCGCGCAGAGCGCCTCGATCGCCGGGACGTGGCGCGCCTGCGCCACGAGCTCGAGATCGGGCGGAGGCTCAGCGAAGAGACCGCCATCAGGCCGTGTGAGCTGACGACGTACCGGGACCGGCCGGCGCTCGTCCTGGAGGACTTCCGCGGGCGCTCGCTCGACCGGATGCTGGGCGCGCCGATGGAGCTCGGGCGCTTCTTGCCGATCGCCGCCCGAACCTCCGCCGCGCTCGCGGACATCCATGCGAAGGGGGTTGTCCACAAGGACATCAAACCGCAGAACATCCTCCTCGATCCCGAGTCGGGAGAGGTGAAGATCGTGAGCTTCGATCTCGCGTCCTTCCTCCCGGAGGAGGAGAACGATGGGCGGAGCCCGGGCGTCATCGAGGGGACCCTCGGCTACATCTCGCCGGAGCAGGCAGGGCGCCTGGACCGGGCGGTCGATCACCGCGCCGACCTCTACTCGCTCGGCGTCACGCTCTACGAGATGCTCACGGGCGTCCTGCCCTTCTCGGCCGGCGATGCCCTGGAGTGGGTCCACTGCCACGCCGCCGTGCTCCCCCGGCCGCCCTCGGAGCTCGTCCCCGGCATCCCGCGGACCGTGTCCGAGCTCGTCATGAAGCTCCTGGCCAAGGCCGCCGAGGACCGTTACCAGAGCGCGCGCGGCGTCACGCGCGACCTCGAGCGCTGCCTCGAGCGGCTCACGACGGTCGCTCACATCGACCCATTTCCGCTCGGAGAGCACGACTTCTCCGGCCTCTTCCGGATCTCGAAGAAGCTCTATGGCCGCGAGCGCGAGGCCTCCGCCCTCCTCGCCGCCTTCGCGCGCGTCGCCCTGCGCGGCGCGCCCGAGCTCGTCCTGCTCGCCGGCGGCGCCGGGGCCGGCAAGACGTCGCTGGTGCAGGAGCTCCACCGCACGTCGGTCCGCGGGCGCGGCCTCTTCGCGGCGGGCAAATTCGACCAGCGGCACCGGCACGTCCCCTACGCGACGCTCGTCCAGGCGCTCCGCGAGCTCCTGCTCGGCGTCCTCGGCGCGAGCGAGCCCGTCATCGGCGCGTGGCGGCGGCGGCTCTCCGCGGCGCTCGGCAAGAACGCGCAGCTCGTCATCGACGTCCTCCCCGAGGTGGCGCTCATCCTCGGCGAGCAGCCGCCCGCCCCCGAGCTGCCGCTGACCGAGGGGCAGCGCCGGTTCGAGGCGGTGCTCCGGCAGCTCGCCTCCGTCTTCTGCCGCGCGGAGCGCCCTCTCGTCCTGTTCCTCGACGACCTCCAATGGGCAGACCCGGAGAGCCTCTCGCTCCTCGAGCAGCTCGTCGCCCACCCCGAGGCGCGGCACCTGCTCGCCATCGGCGCCTACCGCGACGTCGAGGTGGGGCCGCTCCACCCGCTCGCGCGCATGATCGAGCGCGCGCGGGGCGCCGGCGCGCCGCTCCGCGAGATCGAGATCCCGCCGCTCTCCACCCGGGACGTCCAGCGGCTCGTCGCCGACACGGTCCAGGCGAGCTGCGAGGACAGCGACTCGCTCGCGCGGCTCGTCCACGAGAAGACCGCCGGCAACCCGTTCTTCGCCACGCAGTTCCTGGCCATGCTCCACAAAGAGGGCCTGATCGAGGCCGATCTGCGCGCCGGCGCCTTCCGGTGGGACATCGGCGCGATCCGCGAGAAGGGCCTCGCCGACAACGTGATCGATCTCATGATCACGAAGATCAAGCGCCTCTCCGAGCCCGCCCAGGAGGCGCTCAGGCTCGCCGCCTGCGTGGGGAACACCGTCGACGCCGGCACCCTCGCCGTCGTCCGGGATCGGCCCGCGGGCGCGATTCACGAGGACCACCGGGAGCTCGTGCGCGAGGGGCTCCTCCTCCGGTCCGGCGACACCTACCGCTTCCTCCACGACCGCGTCCAGCAGGCGGCCTATGCGCTCATCCCGGAGGAGGATCGCGCGGCGGCGCACCTCCGCATCGGCCGGCTGCTCTCCGCCCGCGCGGCGGCGGACGCCGCCGACCCGCGCATCTTCGAGATCGCCGGCCACCTCAACCTGGGCTCGGCGCTCGTCACGGACCGCCGCGAGAGGGACCGGATCGCCAGGCTCAACCTGATGGCGGGCCGACGGGCCAAGGCCTCTTCCGCCTTCGCGGCGGCGGCCCGTTACCTCACGGCGGGCATGGCGCTGCTCGCGGACGACGCGTGGGAGGAGGACTACGCGCTCGCGCTCGAGCTCCACGGCGAGGGCGCGCGCTGCGCCTTCCTGAGCGGCGATTTCGCCGCCGCCGAGCGGCTCGTCGATGCGCTCCTCGGGCGCGCCCGGAGCCGGCTCGATCTCGCGGAGGTCCACCGCATCGAGATCGATCTGCACACGACGCGGGCCGATTTCGAGCGGGCGGCGCGGAGCGCCCTCGCCTGCGCGCGCCGCTTCGGCGTCGACCTCCCGCTCCACCCGGCGCGCGACGCCGTGGAGCGCGCGGCGCGCGAGGTGTGGGGCGAGATCCGCGATCGCCGCACCGAGGCGCTCGCCCGGCTGCCGCGCATGGCCGATGCGGACACCGCGGCCCTCATGCTCACCCTGTCGACCGCGCTGCCGTCGGCCTACTACACGGATCCGGACCTCTACGGCCTCATCGCGTGCCACATGGTCCGGCTCAGCCTGCGCGCGGGCAACTCGGACGCCTCTCCGCCCGGCTACGTCGCGTTCGGCGGGACGCTCGGCCGCGTCCTCGGACTCTACCGCGAGAGCTACCGGTTCGGCGAGCTCGCCCGCGCGCTGCTCGACGCCGGCGGTCAGGCCGGGAGCCGGGCGCAGATCCTCCACATGATCAGCACCTTCATCGACCCCTGGATCCGCCCCTTCCGCGACGTGGTCGGCCTCTTCCACGAGGCCTTCGACGAGGCCGTCGAGACCGGCGCGCTCATCTACGCGTCGTACTGCTGTTTTCACATCGTGGCGCTGCGCCTCGCGTCGGGCGATCCCCTGGCGGACGTCGCCGCCGAGGCCGAGCGGCGCCTTACCTTCACGCGCCGGGCCCGGCACGACGCCATCCACGACATCGTGGCCGTCCTGCACCGGCTCGTGCAGCGCCTGCGCGGCCACGAGCCGGGCCGGGCGGGCGAGGGCGCGGAGCACGAAGGCGCCCGGCCGGGCGAGGCGGCGTCGCCGCTCACGCGCTTCTACGAGCGCCTCTACGCGGCCCAGGCGGCGCTCGTGTTCGGGCGCTACGGCGAGGCCGTCGACGCGGCGGCCGCGGCGGGCGAGCTGCTCGGCCTGGTGACCGGCCAGATCCAGGCCGCCGACCACGGCTACATCGCGGCGCTCGCGCTGTCCTGCCGCGCCCGCGCGCTGCCCGAGGCCGAGCGGCGCTCGCTCCTCCCCGCCCTGCGCGCGCACGAGGCGGATCTCCGCCGCTGGGCGGAGGTCGAGCCCGCGAACCAGGAGGACCGCCGCGCGCTGGTGTCGGCCGAGATCGCGCGCATCGCGGGCGACGAGCTCGCCGCGATGCGCCGCTACGAGCAGGCCATCCGGGCCGCGCGCGCGAACGGCTTCGTCCAGGGCGAGGCGCTCGCCCAGGAGCTCGCCGCCGCGTTCTACCGCGATCGCGGCTTCGACCTGATCGCCGACACCTACCTCGGCGCGGCGCGCTCGTCGTACGCGCGCTGGGGCGCCGACGCCAAGGTGAAGCAGCTCGACCAGCTGTATCCGCACCTCGCGGCGCGGCTGCTCGCGGCGTCCAGCACGGTCACCATGCCGGCCGAGGAGCTCGATCGGCTGGCCGTCGTGAAGGCGTCGCAGAGCATCTCCGGCGAGATCCTCGTGCCCCGGCTCGAGGAGGCGCTGCTCCGGATCGTGCTCGCGCACGCGGGCGCGCAGAAGGGCTACCTGCTGGAGGCCGGCCGCGGCGCCGCGTCGATCCGGGCGAGGGCGCGGATCGAGGAGGGCAGGCCGTTCGCGGAGGCGCTCGCGGGCGAGGCGCGCGCGCCGGCGTCGTCCGCCGCGCTGCCGCTGTCGATCGTCGACTACGTCCGCCGGACCGGCGAGCCGGTCGTCCTCGACGACGCGGCGGAGTCGCGGTTCTCGGCGGACGAGTACGTCGCGCAGGCCCGGCCGCGATCGGTCCTGTGCATGCCGATCGCGCGGCGCGCCGGGGCCTCCGCGATCCTCTACCTGGAGAACGCGGCGATGCGCGGCGCGTTCTCCGAGGGCACGCTCGCGGTGCTCGAGCTGCTCTCGTCGCAGGCCGCCATCTCGCTCGAGAACGCGTCGCTCTACGCGGCGCTGAAGAAGAGCGAGGAGCAGCTCCAGGCCATCGTCGACAACTCGCCGGCGATCATCTACGTCAAGGACCTCGAGGGCCGCCTGCTCCTCGTCAACCGGTGTTACGAGCGGGCGGTCCAGCGGCCGCGGGATCGGATCGTCGGCCGGAGGGATCACGACCTCTTCCCGCCGGAGATCGCGGAGCTGTTCGCCGCGAACGATCGCCGGGCGATCGCGATGGAGACGCTGCTCGATCTCGAGGAGGTGTTCCCGCAGGAGGACGGGCCGCACACCTACCTGACCGTCAAGTTCACGCTGCGCGACGCGGCGGGGGCCGCGTATGCGGTCTGCGGCATCTCCACGGACATCACCGAGCGCAAGCGGGCGGCGATGGCCGAGCGCTTCCTGGCGGAGGCGACCCGGCGGTTCGTGGCCGATCTCGGCTACGAGGCGACGCTTCAGGCGATCGCCGAGGTCGCGGTGCCTGCGCTCGCCGAGGGCGCCGCGCTCTACGTGCTCGACGAGGCGGGCGCGCTCGAGCTCTCGGCCGTGGCGGCGGGCTCGCCGGAGAGCGCCGGGCGGCTGCGCGCGCTCGCCTCGCCCGAGGGCGCGCCGTGGGCGCCCCGCCGCGCGCTGGGCGCGGAGCGCGCCGAGCTCGGCCGCGTGGACGATCGCGTGATGCGGCGCTGGGCCGCGGCGGCGGCGCGCCCCGAGGCGCTGTTCGCGCTCGCGCCGGCGGCGTACCTGAACGCGCCGCTGTTGACGCGGGATCGCTGCCTCGGCGTGCTCTCGCTGGTGCGGACGGGGGCGGCGCCGCCCTATGGCCGGGCCGACGCCGAGCTCGCGGAGGAGCTCGCGCGGCGGGCGGCGATCGTGCTCGACAACGCGCGGCTTTACCGCGAGGCGCAGCGGGCGATCCAGCTCCGCGAGGAGTTCCTCTCGGTCGCCTCCCACGAGCTCCGCACGCCGCTCACGCCGCTCAAGCTGAAGCTCGGGCTGCTGCAGAAGAAGCTCGCGACCGAGGCCGCGGCCCCGTCGCTCGAGCGCATGGTCGCGGCGAGCCTGGGGCACGTCGAGCGGATCGAGGTGCTCCTCGACAGCCTCCTCGACGTCGACCGGGTCGCCCGCCGCGGGCTCGACCTGGAGCTCGCGGAGGTCGACCTCGCCGCGCTGGCGCGCGAGGTCGTGGCCCTGCTCGGCGAGGCGATCTCGCGGGCGGGCTGTCGCGTCGAGCTCGACGCGCGCGGCCCGGTGCTCGGCCGCTTCGACCGGCTCCGCGTCGCGCAGGTCGTGAGGAGCCTGCTCAACAACGCGATCAAGTTCGGCGCCGGCCGCCCCATCGAGGTGACCGTCGACGCGCGCGGCGACGCGGCGCGCGTGGTCGTGCGCGATCACGGGATCGGCATCGCGCCCGAAGATCTGGAGCGCATCTTCACGCGCTTCGAGCGGGCGGTCTCGTCGAGGTTCTACGGCGGGCTCGGGCTCGGGCTCTACCTCGCGAACGAGATCGTCCGGGCGCACGGGGGCACGATCCAGGTGGCGAGCCAGCGGGGCGAGGGCGCCTGCTTCACCGTGGATCTGCCGCGCCGCCTCGCGTCGTGATCTGCTGGAGCAGGGGTGTCGGACGAGAATTTAACGCAAAGGCGCAAAGGCGCAAGGAAGAGAGAGATATATTAAAAATTAATTCTCTTTCTTTTTTGCGTCTTTGCGTCTTTGCGTCTTTGCGTTAAATTCTCTCTCTTCTTCATCATCCAATCTTCTACCGCCTCGACAGCTCCCCTCACGCCCCCTGCGCGTCGGGGAAGAGCCGCTGGAAGGTGTCCTTGTCGATCGCCTTCTCGAGCGCCGCCTGGACGGAGATGGTGTCCTTCTTGACGAGCCGCTCCAGCGCCATGTCCATCGTCTGCATGCCGGCGGAGCGGCCGGCCTGCATCAGGTTCGTGATCTGGAACGTCTTGCCCTCGCGGATCATCGCGGACAGCGCGCTGGACCCGACGAGGATCTCGTGCGCGGCGACGCGGCCCGTGCCGTCCTTCGTGCGGAGGAGCTGCTGGGCGATGATCGCGGCGAGGCTCTCGGCCAGCATGCCGCGGACCTGGAGCTGCTCGTCGGCAGGGAACGCGTTGATGATGCGGTCGATCGTCGCGGCGGCGCTGTTCGTGTGGACCGTGCCGAAGACGAGGACGCCGAAGCTCGCGAGCTGCAAGGCGAGCTTCATCGTCTCGTTCGTCCTGAGCTCGCCGATCAAGATCACGTCGGCGTCCTCCCGCCCGGCGCTGCGGATCGCGCTCGCGAAGCTGCCCGCGTCGGGGCCGACCTCGCGGTGCGTGATCTGGGCCTTGATCGGGCTGTGCACGAACTCGACCGGATCCTCGATCGTGAGCACATGGCAGGCGCGCGAGCGGTTGATGTGGTCGATCATCGCCGCCAGCGTCGTCGACTTGCCCGAGCCGGTCGGGCCCGTGATCAGGATGAGCCCGCTCGGCCGCTCCGACAGCCGGCGGATGATCTCGGGGCAGCCGAGATCGTCGAGGGAGAGGATCTTGCTCGGGATGGTGCGGAAGACGGCCGCGAGCCCGGTGGTCTTGTAGAAGTAGTTGGCGCGAAAACGGGCCTTGTCCGCGTAGGAATAGGCGAAATCGAGGTCGAGCTCGTCGACGATGCGCCGCCGCTCCTCGGGGGTCGTGATCTCGAAGAGGAGCGCCTCCATCTCAGCCGCGTCGAGGGGCGTGTCGCGCATCGGGACGAGCTCGCCGCGGGCGCGGACGAGCGGCGGATAGCCGATGCCGAGGTGCAGGTCGCTGCCCTTCCTGATCAGGAGCTCGTCGAAGAGGCGATCGATCCTGGCCACGCTAGCCTCCCTTCTTCCCGAAGAGCGCGCCCGCGCGCTCGAACAGGCCCTTGCCCGCCTCGGGGGCGCCGGGCCGCGACGCCTCGGGCGGCGGGGCGGGCGGCTTCCTGTCCGGCGCGAGCGCGGGCTGCCGCTTGCCGGTGAGGACCGCCTCGAGCTCGTCCGGCGCCTCGGCCACCGTGAGCGCGGCCTCGAGCGTCGTCTTGCCGGCGCGGACGAGCTCGGCCAGCGAGTCGTCGAGGCGGATGATCCCGAGGCTCTTCCCCCGCTGCTGGAGGCTCGGGATCTGGAACGTCTTCGAGTCGCGGATGAGGTTCCACAGCGCGACCGAGCCGGGCAGGACCTCGGCGGCGGCCACCATGCGCTTGCCGTCCGCGCTCGGCAGGAGCCGCTGGCTGACGATGAGCCGGAGGCCGCCCGCGAGGGTGACGCGGACCTGCTGCTGATCGCCGGGCGGGAAGAGGTCGATCAGCCGATCGATGGTCTTCGCCGCGCTCGGGGTGTTCATCGTGCCGAGCACGAGGTGGCCCGTCTCGCTCGCCGCCAGCGCCATGCGCACCGTCGCGGTGTCCCGGAGCTCGCCGACGACGATGACGTCGGGGTCCTCGCGCAGCGAGGCCTTGAGGGCGTTCTCGAACGAGCGGGTGTGGGTGCCGACCTCGCGCTGGCTGATCATCGCCTTACCGCGCGCGTGGACGAACTCGACCGGATCCTCGACCGTGATGATGTGGTGGCTGGTCTCGCGGTTCAGGATGTCGACGATCGCGGTCAGCGTCGTCGTCTTGCCGTGCCCTGTCGGCCCGGTGATCACGATGAGGCCCTGATGGTGGCGGGTGGCGAGCCCGATCGCGTCGGGCAGGCCGAGCGACGCGAGGGTGGGGATGGTGCGCGCGATCAGGCGGAAGCAGCCCTTGTAGCCCCGGCGGTGGCGCGCGATGTTCACCCGGAAGCGGCCGAGCGCGGCGAGGTCCAGGGCGAAGTCGCAGGAGCCCTCGGCCTCGAGGACCGGCGAGAGCCGCGCGGGGACGCGCGGGAGCAGGAGCGACGCGACCGCCGCCGGGTCGAGCGGATCGCCGTGCGGCACGAGCTCGCCCCCGACGCGCAGGAGCGGCGGGCGGCCGGCGACGAGGTGGAGATCGCTCGCGCCCTGATCGCGCGCCATGGCGAGCAGCCCGTCGAGGGCGCCCCCCGGGACGTCGGCGGACGAGGGCCGCGCGCGCGGGCCCGCCGCGGCCGGCCGGGCGCCGGCGCGGGGCTCGGCGGGCGGCGCGGACGCGCGGCCGGCGCGGGGCTCGGCGGGCGCGTCCTCGCCGCGCGGATCGAAGCGCGGCGTCGAGGGGCGGCCGGCGCGGGGCTCGGCGGGCGGCGGCGACGCGCCGCGGAGGTCGAACGCGAGCTCGGAGGAGCTCGGGCGCTTCGCGTCCGGGTCGCGCGGCGGCGGGCGCTGCGCCTCCTCGGGCGCGAGGTGCTCCCGCATGGAGAACTGCTGCGAGGGGCGGGCCGGCGGCGCGGCGGCGGCCCCGGGCGCGGCGGCGGCGGTCCCGGGCGCGGCGGCGGCGGCCCCGGGCGCGGCGGACGACGGCTGCATCCGCGTCATGCGGGCGTGCACGAGGTCGCCCTGGCGCGCGGCGACGACCGAGATGGCGCCGATGCCCTCGATGCGGATGTGCCACTGCGACGGCTTCGCGCCGAGCGCCTCGATGTGGCGGCCGCCGCCGAGGGCGCTGAGGAGCATGAGGATGTCCTCGGTGGTGAGGGCGCTGGGATCGACGGCCTGGAAGGCGCCCGAGATCTTGACGCTGGGCATGCGCCCCGTGGCCACGGCGAACTCCGTCACCTCGGGGCGATTCAGTTGCGAGAGCCAGGATCGAAGGGCGTTCATCGTCGTCGCTCGTCTCCGCAAGGCGACTCTATCAACGATGAGGCGCGGCGTTTCAAAATGTCGTGCGGCGACGGCGAGATCCGGAGGGCGGCCTCACCCGGGCCGCGCGCGGCCTGGCGCGGGCCGCGCAGGCGGCGCGCCGCTCCCCCCTCCGCCGCGACGGCGCGCGGCGGCTGCGGCGGCGGCCCCTGCGCGGCGCGGCGCAGCTCACGCGGGCGGCGTGCTCAGCAGAGGCGATGTCGGGCCTACTGGATCGCGAGCTTGAGCCGCGCGCCCTTCACGAAGTGGCCCGGCGCCTTGCCCTTCTCCGCGGCCGGCGCCTGCTGCTCCGAGTCGATGGTGAGCTGCATGTTGCCGGTGGCCTCGATCTTCTTCATGGTCACCCTGGCGATCTCGACATATTTCGTGGGACTCGCGCCCTTGGGATCCTCGATCCTGCGGAAGAGCACCGCCTTGGTCCCCGCGGCGACCGGCGTCGCGCTGGTGGCGACGAGCGGCCGCAGCGTCGCGACCTTCCCGGCGCGGGAGACCAGCATGCCGTAGACCTCGACGGAGTAGCTGTCCCACTCGCCCGCACCGGGCGTGGCAGCGGGCTCTGCCGCAGGCGCGCTCTCCGCCCCCGGAGCCGCCGCCGGCGCACCCCCGGGCGCGGCCGGCCGCGTCGCCCCCGGGTGCTCCGCCGAGGCCGTGATCGGCGAGGCAGAGAGGAGCGCGAACGCAGCCGCCGCGACGAGGGATCGCGAGTACCTGGAGAGCCCAACACCCAACGTCTTCATGCACTCCGCTCCTTCGCTTCAATGAGACCCCGCGGCCCGCGTCCACCCGGCGAGGCCGCAAACACCCCAGCATCAAAACTTCTCATCCTGCCCGAGACTGACACTCTCCGCAACTCTTTTTCTTCGGCTTCGGCTTCAGCTTCGCGGCGCGGTCGCGGTCGCGGTCATCCCGCATCGCCGCGGTCACCGCATCGCCGGATTCTCCAGATTCCGATTCCGGCGCGGGCTGCTCGGCGAGGCTGACCGGCCCTGGAGGAGCGGCGCGCGCAAGAGCGCGTCGCGGCTCGCCCGAGCTCACCTGTCACCTGCGCCGGCGGCTCGCCTGTCGTTCTGGCTCGCCCGCCGTTCGGCGCTGTCGTTCTGGCTGCCTGGTTACCCGGCTCGACCGCTCGCCTGGGCTCTCCGGCTCGCCTGGCTGGCTCCGCCTACGGGTAGGTCAGCGCGCTTCGCGCGAGGCGCGCTCTCGAAGAGCGAGAGGCCCGCGCGAGCGTCCGGCGTGCTCGGTCCAAGCTCGCCGCATCTCATTCTGACCCGTCCGACGACACCAGCTGCGCACAACACCGCGACCTCTCCCTCGTCAACATCGCCCCGGGACATCCCCGTTGCCTTCCAACATCGCCGACGCGAACATCGATGTCGGAGTAAAAGTCGCGTTTCAATCAAGATATCACGCCTTCGTCAAAGCAGAACAGAAATTTTCGAGAGCAAGCGATTCTGGTGCGCCCTCGTGCGTCCATGTACGCTGTCACGTGGCCGCGTGGTCGCGTGGTCGCGTGGTCGCGTGGTCGCGTAGGCTCCGCGCGTGCGGCGGTGTACGGCGGACGGCCGCGCGGCTGTAGGATGGCCGCGGAGGAAGAGAGACTATGCCCACCGTCACGGATCACTACGACAAGCTCCTCGCCGAGCACTACTCCAGGATGTTCGGGGACCACGACGCCAAGGTCGCCGAGCAGCGAGCCCTCTTCGAGCGCCTCGGCGTTCGCCCCGAGGGCGCTTCGGAGGCCATCGACCTCGGGTGCGGCTCGGGCTTTCAGTCCCTCGCGCTGGCGCAGCTCGGGTTCCGGGTGACGGCGGTGGACACCTCGGACAAGCTCCTCGCCGAGCTCGCCTCACGCCGCGGGCAGCTCCCCGTCGATGTCGTCCGAGGCGATCTCCTCGACGCGCTGGAGCGCCCGGGCCCCCCCTGCGCGCTCGCCGTGTGCATGGGCGACACCCTCCCTCACCTGGGCAGCAAGGGGGACGTAGAGCGGATGTTCGCCGGCTGCGCGCGGCGCCTCGCGCCCGGCGGCCAGCTCGTGCTCACGTTCCGCGACCTCACCCGAGAGCTGGAGGGCGCCGACCGGTTCATCCCCGTGCACGACTCGGCGGACGTGATCATGACCTGTTTCCTCGAATACGAACCGGAGACCGTCAAGGTGCACGATCTCGTCCACACGCGCGGCCGCGAGGACGGACGGTGGAGGCTTTCAGCGAGCTTTTATCGCAAGCTGCGGCTCTCCCCCGAGTGGGTCTGCGACAGGCTCGAAGCGGCCGGGTTCCACGTCCTCCACCGCGAGATCGCGCGCGGCCTCGTCACCCTCGTCGCGCGCTCCGGAGGCGGCGTGGGCCGGGATACGAACACCGGGTCAAAACCCTGCACAGGAGGTTGATGGCCACGTCGCGGCGGCGCTACCTTGATAGGGGAGGATGAGACCCATGTCCGAGAGAGCACAGCAGACAGGCACGAAGGACGCCGGGCAAGCGGCGGCCGTGAGCCGGCCGTCGCGGGATGAGGTCCAGGACCTGCGGCGCGAGCGGGACGAGGCGCGCCAGCTCCTGAGCACGCTGGTGACAGCGCTCAAGCGCGCGACGTTCCGGCACGGCACGTACATCGACGGGCTCGGCGCCGCGATGGTCGCCGTGGACCGGTGGTCCAAGCCGCAAGGCTGAACACGCCGCCAGCGGCGCGCGTCGCGCCGGGGCGGGCCGGTACGTTACCGACGGGCGCGTCCACGCGGCTCGACGTCCCTGACACCCCCTTCACCCAGCCCCGACGCAGGCGCCTCGACCGAGGCGCCGAGAGGGCGCGACGCCGTTCCACCGCGCACCGCGCACTCGCGTCCTCCAGCGCTGTCGGCTCTCCCCGGGCCGCGCCGACGACACCATCCCTGGATAGCTCGCAATCCACGCGGGTCGACTGCGCCGGCCGGACGCGAGCAATTCTAATTGACGGCGATCTCACAAAGTCACAAAGTCGCTCACCCGGATTGCTACCGGATCCAGGCCAGTCCACGGCGGACGGCCGCGATGCGGCGCAGTGGAGACGCACGGGGCGCGGTCGGCGCGCCGTGCGAGGCGCGCGCCTGCGCGCGTACCGAGGAGAGGACAACCTTGATCAGGAACAGGCTGCTCGAAGCTATCGGCTGGGCCGCGGTGGCGCTCGGCGTCGCGGGCTGTGGAGCCCCGGACGTCGATGCGCCCGAGGAAGAAAGCGATGAAGTTGCAGCATCGGAGCTGAACGATCATCCGACGAGCGGCAGGACCGTATTCGCCGATGTCGTCGCGCTCGATCAGGTCTACGTGTACAACCGGTTCGGGTCGTTCAACCCGGCCGGCATGATGTACGCGCTCAAGCGGGACGTCGTGCCGATCGACGGGAGCAAGCCGCTCGGCCCGGGCAACGCCATGCTGCGGCCGGGCAAGCGCCCGAGGCCGCTCGTGCTGCGCGTGAACGTCGGGGACGCGCTCCGCGTCCGGTTCACGAACCTCCTCCGGCCCGCGGACGAACGCCCTGACGACTCGACGGCGACGAGGAGCGCCTCGGTGCACGTCACCGGGCTCGAGATCAGGAACATCGAGGCGCTCGGCGGCAACATCGGCCGGGGGCCCGACTCGCTCGCGGAGCCCGGCGAGACGCGCGTCTACGAGCTCTTCGCCGACAAGGAGGGGACGTTCCTGTTCCACAGCGGCGGCGCCCAGGCCGGCGGCGGCGAGGGGGACGGCGGACAGACGGTGCTGGGGCTGTTCGGCGCGGTCAACGTCGAGCCCGCGGGGGCGGTCGCGTACCGGTCGCAGGTCACCGCCGAGGAGCTCGCCGCCGCCTCGCTGCCCACGCGGAACCCCGACGGGACGCCCAGGATCGACTACGACGCGCTGGACGAGCAAGGCGAGCCGATCCTCAGGATGCTCAACGATCGCGACGAGATCGTGCACGGCGATCTCAACGCGATCATCGCCGGCTACGAGGAAAGCCAGCTCGACAGCCCGACCCCCGTGGCCCCTGGGCGGTTCCGCGAGTTCACGGTGCTGTTCCACGACGAGCTCAAGGCCGTCCAGGCGTTCGAAAAGCTCGAGGTCGACGAGACCTTCCACGGCGTGCGCGATGGGTTCGGGGTCAACTACGGCGCCTCCGGGTTCGGCTCCATCCTCCTCGCCAACCGGGCGAGGCTCGGTCCAAGCAAGAAATGCATCGAGTGCGCGTACGAGGAGTTCTTCCTGAGCTCCTGGGCCAACGGCGACCCGGCGATGATCGTCGAGCGGGACAGGCGCGGCAACGCGACGGAGGCGCTGTTCCCCGACGACCCGTCGAACGTCCACCACGCATACCTCGGCGACCCCGTCTGGTTCAGGAACGTGCACGCCGGGCCGAAGGAGACGCACGTCTTCCACCTCCACGCGCACCAGTGGCTGAAGACGCCGAACGACGCGAACGGGAACACCCTGGACGCGCAATCCATCGGCCCGGGCGCGGCCTTCACCTACAACGTCGGCAGGGGCGGCAACCGCGTCCTGACGCCCGGAGACTCGATCTTCCACTGCCACCTGTATCCCCACTTCGCGCAGGGCATGTGGGAGCTCTTCCGCAACCACGACGTCTTCGAGGCGGGCACGCGCGATCGCTTCCTGCCCGACGGCGAGATCAAGAAGGGGACGCCCACGCCCGCCCTCGTGCCCGTCCCCGAGATCGCGATGCCGCCCATGCCGACCTACAAGCCCACCGTCGTGGAGCTCCCCGGCGGCGGCAGGGAGGTGCGGCCGCCGATGCCGGGATATCCGTTCTACATCGCTGCCCTGAAAGGCCACAGGGCTCCTCAGCCGCCGCTCGACCTGATCGTCGACGGCGGGCTCCCGCGCCACGTCGTCACCAGCGTCCCGCCGGGCGGCGCCGAGTTCGGCAGGCGCGGCAAGTTCGACGTGGAGATCGAGGAAGCCAACATCAAGCTCCTGCCGAACGAGGGGACCCCCTCGGAGCTGGCCGCGCAGGCGTTCCACGCCGGCCGGTTCCCGGGAGCGACGCCCATCACGACGACGGACGGCTTCCCCGCGCAGGCATATCCGGCGTTCACGCCCGAGGGTGAGCCCGCGCTGTTCGCCGTCAACGGCCAGCCGCCTGCCCCCGGCGCGCCGTACGCGAACCCCTGCCCACCAGGGGTGCCGGAGCGCAGGTACCGCAGCGCGTTCGTCCAGCTCGACGGCGTGGTCAACCAGCGCGGCTGGCACGACCCGCAGATGCGCATCCTCGTCCTCGAGGACGACATCGACGCGACCCTGTCGGGCGCGCGGCCGCCGGAGCCGCTGTTCATCCGCGCCAACTCGAACGATTGCGTCGTCTCGGAGGCGACGAACTTGCTCCCCAACGCGCTGGAAGCGGATCCGTTCCAGATCTTCACGCCCACCGACACCGTCGGCCAGCACATCCACCTCGTGAAGTTCGACGTCACCGCCTCGGATGGATCGACGAACGGATTCAACTACGAGGATGGGACGTTCGCCCCACAGGAGGTCGTCCAGCTCATCAACGCGGCCAACAACCTCGGCGGCGCACTGAAGGCGGACGGCACGGTCGAAGAGCGCGGCCGCCGCGTCATGCTGACGGCGCAGCGACACCCGCGCATCCACGACGACCGGAAGGGCCTGCAGACCACGGTGCAGCGCTGGTGGGCCAACCCCGTCCAGAGCCGGCGCGGCGACGACATCACCCTCAACACCTCGTTCTCGCACGACCATTTCAGCCCCTCCTCCCACCAGCAGCACGGCCTCTACATGGGCCTGATCATCGAGCCGAGCGGCTCGGTCTGGCGCGACCCGGTGACCGGGGTCGTGTTCGGCGACCGCCCCGACGGCGGGCCCACGAGCTTCCGCGCCGACATCATCCCGCCGCGCGGCTCCCCGCAGCCGCCCTTCCGCGAGTTCGGCCTCGCCTTCGCCGACTTCGCCCTCCTCTTCGACGAGTGCGGCGATCCGGTGAACCCGCCGACCACGCAGGAGGCCCCGCTCCCGCTCGCGGTCGAGCACCGCGACGTGCTCGCGCCGGAGGCGATCTCGGCCGCCGATCCGGGCGGTGGGCTCATCAACTATCGCAACGAGCCGATCCCGCTGCGCATCGCCCGGCGCGACTGTAGAACCGGCCGCGTCGAGCAGAAGCCGGGCGAGGAGGGGGAGATGCACAACGTGTTCAGCTCCCGGGTCCACCCCGATCCGTTCACGCCGCTGCTCTCGGCCCACGAGGGCGACAACGTCGTGGTGCGCCTCCTCCAGGGCGCGCAGGAGGAACAGCACGTCTTCTCGATGCACGGGCAGCGGTGGTTCAACGAGATCAACGACCCGGACAGCGGCTACTCGAACGGCCAGCCCATCGGCATCTCCGAGCACTTCGAGTTCGGGCTGACGCCCTCGGCCTCTGCGCGGGGCGATCGCGAGCCCGGCGACTACCTCTACCAGAGCGCGCCCACCGACGACCTCTGGGACGGTATGTGGGGGATCATGAGGGTGCGGCCGCGGACCGACACGGCCTTGCTGCCGCTGCCCGGATCGCGGGACGGCGAGCCCCGCGAGGTGCGCCGCTTCCCGACCTGCCCGGCGGGCGCGCCGGTGACGAAGTATGTCGTCCACGCGATCACCGCGAAGGGCAATCTGCCGGGCGATCGGCTCGTCTACAACAAGGAGTTCGACCTCTACGATCCCGACGCCCTCCTGTTCGTCCGCGCCGAGGATCTGCCTGACCTCCGCGCCGGGCGCCGCGCCCCGGAGCCGCTCGTCCTGCGCGCCGCCGCCGGCGACTGCATCCAGGTCACGCTCGTCAACGACCTGCCCTTCGAGCTGCCCAAGACGCCGCACTGGAACTATAGCCCGCCCATCGTCGACGGGTTCAACACGAACCAGGTCAGGCCGTCCAGCCACGTCTCGCTGCACGCGCAGCTCGTCGCCTACGACGTCAGGACCGACGACGGGGCCAACGTCGGGCTCAACGAGGAGCAGACCGTCGCGCCCGGCGAGTCCCGCGAGTACACGTGGTACGCCGGCGAGTTCGCCCAGAAGGACGGCAGGTGGGGCCCCGTCGAGCCGAGGGCCGTCGAGTACGGCGCCATCAACCTGAGGGACATGGCCGACGTCGTGAACCACGGCATGCACGGCGCCGTCGGCGCCCTCATCATCGAGCCCAAGGGCGCCACCTGGCGCGCCGATCAGGGCACGCACGCGCAGGCGGAGGTCACCTTCAAGGACTACTACGGATACACGCGCTCGTTCCGGGAGTTCGTGGTCGTCTATCAGGACGAGGTCGGCCTGCACTCGGGCGACCCGAGGTTCCAGTGCGTCGATCAGGATCTCAACTGCGGCACCGCCATCCGCAACTATGAGGCCGAGGACGACGCGGAGGACACGGGCCACGAGGCCTTCAACTACCGCACCGAGCCGTTCTGGGCGCGGCTCGGGATCGCGCCGGAGCTCGCGAGGGTGCTGCTCAACGAGAAGGACCTGAGCGACATCTTCAGCTCCCGCGTCCACGGCGACCCGGCGACGCCGATCTTCACGGCCGGCGCGACGCAGAAGGTGCGCGTGCGCCTCGTGCAGCCGTCCGGCCACCGGCGCATGCACTCCTTCGGCCTCTGGGGCGCGGCGTGGCCGAACAACCCGTTCGCCGAGGGGGAGCGCTCCCGCCGCATCGGCGAGAACAGGGACGTGCTGAACATCGGCATCGAGAACGCCATCGGCCCGATGACGAACCACAACGTGGTCCCGTTCTCCCCGGCCGGCGGGAGGTTCTTCGTCCCCGGCGACCGGCTCTACCTCGATCAGCCGAGCTTCAAGGTCTCGGACGGCCTCTGGGGCATCTTCCGGGTGACGCGGTAACCGCCTTCCTCACGCCGGCTCCCGCCGCTCGCACGCCCGCTCGGCGCCGCCATGGCGCCGGCCGGCGAGCGGCGGGGGTGACGTCCTCCACCCCGGCACACGGCCGGCGCATCCGCGGCGCGGGACGAGGGAAGCCCGCGCGCGGGATCACGCGAGCTCTCGCCACGACACATGGCTTCGTGCGCGCCGGATCCCCCGTCTCCGCCCGCGATCGACTCGATATCGCTCTGTCCGCAGGAGAGACCAGCCAAAGAGCGCCGCGGAAATCGGTTGACCTCGATAGGCCATACCCGCAGATTTGTGAGCCAGATCACGCACCGATGGATCGGCCGATGCTCGGTGGACGGCTGCGCGCCGATCTCCTGTGGACACGTGGGCGTAGCCGCTATCCAGGGCTGGGCGTGCAGGTGTGGCATTCGGAGGAGACGACACCTTGTTCAACAAGAGGCTGATTGGAGCTCTCGCCTGGGCTTCTGTGGCGCTAGCGCTCGCAGGCTGCGCCGGCGAAGACGCTCCGCGGGACGAGGATGGGGACGAGGATCTGTCCGGCAAGTCCGGAGACAACGGCGCGCGGGCGAACACCAGGGTCGTGTTCGCGGACGTCGTCGCGCTCGATCAGGTCTACGTGTACAACCGATTCGGGTCCTTCAACCCGGCCGGCATGATCTACGCGCTCGCGCGGGACGTCGTGCCCATCCGGAAGGACGAGCCGCTCGGCCCGGGCAACGCCATGCTGCGGCCAGGCAAGCGGCCGAGGCCGCTCGTGCTGCGCGTGAACGTCGGCGACACCCTGCAGATCAGGTTCACCAACCTGCTCAGGCCGCCGGACGAGCGCCCGGACGACTCCCCGAAGACACGGAGCGCGGGCATCCACGTCACGGGGCTGCAGATCGAGAACATCGAGTCGCTCGGCGGCAACGTCGGGTTGAGCCCCGACTCCCTCGCCGAGCCCGGCGAGACGCGCTTCTACCAGCTGTTCGCCGACCGGGAGGGGCCGTTCTTCATGCACAGCGCCGGCGCCATGGTCGGCGGCGAAGGGAGCGGCGGGCAAATCGTCCAGGGGCTGTTCGGCTCGGTCAACGTCGAGCCCGCGGGGGCGGTCGCGTATCGGTCGCAGGTCACCGCCGAGGAGCTCGCCGCCGCCTCGCTGCCCACGCCGAACCCCGACGGGACACCCAGGATCGACTACGACGCCCTCGACGCGTGGGGCGAGCCGATCCTCCGGATGATCAACGATCGCGACGAGATCGTGCACGGCGACCTCAACGCGATCATCGCCGGCTACGACGAGAGCCAGCTCGATCCGCCGAACCCGGAGATCCGGGGCCGCTTCCGCGAGTTCACGGCGATGTTCCACGACGAGCTGAAGGTCGTCCAGGCGTTCCGGGAGCTCGAGCAGGACGAGGCCTTTCAAGGCGTGCGCGACGGATTCGGCATCAATTACGGCGCCTCCGGGATGGGCGCCATCCTCCTCGCCAACCGGGCGAGGATCGGCCCGAGCAAGGAATGTATCGAGTGCAAATTCGAGGAGTTCTTCCTGACCTCGTGGCCCAACGGCGACCCGGCGATGAACGTCGAGCGGGACAGGGACGGCGACGCGATCCGGGCGCTGTTCCCCGACGATCCCTCGAACGTCCATCACGCGTACCTCGGCGACCCCGTCTGGATCAGGAACCTCCACGCCGGGCCGAAGGAGACGCACGTCTTCCACCTCCACGCGCACCAGTGGCAGCGGGCGCCGAACAACGACACCGGCACGACGGTGGACGCGCAGAGCATCGGCCCGGGCGCGGCCTTCACCTACAACGTCGGCAGAGCGGGCAGCCGGGCCCTGACCCCGGGCGATTCGATCTTTCACTGCCACCTGTATCCCCACTTCGCGCAAGGCATGTGGGAGCTCTTCCGCACCCACGACGTCTTCGAGGCGGGCACGCGCGATCGCTTCCTGCCCGACGGCGAAATCAAGCAGGGGACGCCCACGCCCGCCGTCGTGCCGATCCCGAAGCTCGGGATGCCGCCCATGCCGACCTACGCGCCCACCGCCGTAGCGCTCCCCGACGGCACCATCGCGACGCGGCCGCCCATGCCGGGGTATCCGTTCTACATCGCCGCCCTGGCGGGCCGCAGGCCGCCTCAGCCGCCGCTCGACCTCGTCGTCGACGGCGGGCTGCAGCGCCACCTCGTCACCAGCGTGCCACCGGACGGCGCGGTGCTCGGCGTGGAAGGCAGGTTCGACGTGGACCTCCTGGCGGCCAACCTCAAGCTGCTCCCCCCGGAAGGGACGCCCCCGGAGCTTGCGGCCCGGGCCTTCCACTCCGGCCAGTTCCCGGGCGCGCGACCGTTCGCGACCGATGGATTCCCCTCGAGCGTCTATCCTGCGTTCACGCCGGAGGGCGCTCTGTCGGTGTTCGCCGTCAACGGCCAGCCGGCGGCCCCGGGCGCGCCGTACACGAACCCGTGCCCCGTGGGGACACCGGAGCGCAGGTACCGCAGCGCGTTCCTCCAGGTCGACGGCGTGGTCAACCGGCGCGGCTGGCACGACCCGCAGATGCGCATCCTCGTCCTCGAGGACGACGTCGAGGCGACGCTGTCGGGCGCCCGACCGCCGGAGCCGCTGTTCATCCGCGCCAACTCGGGCGAGTGCGTCGTCTCCGAGGCCACGAACCTGCTCCCCGACGCCCTGGAAGAGGACCCGTTCCAGATCTTCACGCCCACCGACATCGTCGGCCAGCACATCCACCTCGTGAAGTTCGACGTCACCTCCTCCGACGGCGCCGCCAACGGCTTCAACTACGAGGACGGGACGTTCTCGTCAGAGGAGGTCGTCCAGCGCATCGACGCGGCCAACAACCTCGGCGGCGCTTTTTTGCCGGACGGCACCGTCAACGAGGGCGGCGTCCGTGTCCCGCTGATCGCTCAGCCGCACCCGCGCATCCACAACGGCCGAGTCGGCCTGCAGACCACGGTGCAGCGCTGGTGGGCCGACCCGGTCGTGACCCAGCAGAACCAGGACCGCACCCTGGAGACCGCCTTCTCCCACGACCATTTCGGCCCCTCGTCGCACCAGCACCACGGGCTCTACATGGGCCTGGTCATCGAGCCGAGCGGCTCGGTCTGGCGCGACCCCGAGACCGGGGTCGTCTTCGGCACGCGCGGCGACGGCGGGCCCACGAGCTTCCGCGCCGACATCCTCCCGCCGAGCGGCACCGACCACCCGCCGTTCCGCGAGTTCAACCTCGCGATCGCCGACTTCGCCCTCCTCTTCGACGAGTGCGGCAATCCGGTGAACCCGCCGACGGCGCAGGAGGCGCCGCTCCCGCTCGCGGTCGATCACCGCGACGTCTTCGCCCCGGAGGTGATCTCGTCGCGCGACCCCGGCGGCCAGATCATGAACTACCGCAACGAGCCCATCCCGCTCCGCATCGCCGAGCGCGACTGCAGGACAGGACGGGTGAAGCAGAAGCCCGGGGAGGAGGGCGAGATGCACAACGTGTTCAGCTCGCGAGTCCACGGCGATCCCGTCACGCCCCTGCTCCTCGCTCGCCAGGGAGACGCCGTCCGGTTGCGCCTCATCCAGGGCGCGCAGGAGGAGCAGCACGTCTTCTCGGTCCACGGCCAGAAGTGGCACAACTCGGACGAGGATCCCGACAGCGGCTACTCGAACGCTCAGCCCATCGGGCTCTCCGAGCACTTCGATTTTGCGCTCACGCCGTCGGGCGGCACGCCGAGCGGCGACTACCTCTACCAGGGCGCGCCCACCGACGATCTCTGGGACGGCGTCTGGGGCATCCTCAGGATCATGCCGCCGTGCGATCCGGGCGTTCCGTGCGATCCGGGCGGTCCCGGTGGTCCGGGCGGTCCGGGCCTCTTGCCGCTGCCCCCGCCCCCAGGCCCGCCACCGCCCACGCAGCGAGGCTTCGAGACCTGCCCGGCGAGCGCGCCCGTCACGAGGTATGTCGTCCACGCGATCACCGCGAAGGGCAACCTGCCGGGTCACCGCCTCATCTACAACGAGAAGTTCGAGCTCTTCGATCCCGACGCCATCCTGTTCGTCCGCGCCGAGGATCTGCCCGATCTCCGCGCCGGGCTCCGCGCCCCGGAGCCGCTCATCCTGCGCGCCGCCGCGGGCGACTGCATCCAGGTCACGCTCGTCAACGAGCTGCCCTTCGTGCTGCCCAAGACGCCACACTTCAACTATAGCCCCCCGATCATCGACGGCTTCAACACCAACCAGGTGCGGCCCTCGAACCACGTCTCGCTCCACCCGCAGCTCGTCACCTACGACGTCAAGACCGACGACGGCGCCAACGTCGGGTTCAACGATCCGCAGACGATCGCGCCCGGCGAGCTCCGCGAGTACACCTGGTATGCCGGCGAGTTCGCCCAGCTGGACGGCATGTCGGGCCCCATCGAGCCGCGCGCCGTCGAGTACGGCGCCATCAACCTGAGGGACATGGCCGACGTCGTGAACCACGGCATGCACGGCGCCGTCGGCGCCCTCATCATCGAGCCGGAGGGCGCGGTCTGGCGCAGCGATCCGGGCACCCACGCCCAGGCGGACGTCGTCTTCACCGACGAGCATGGCGCCGCGCGCTCGTTCCGGGAGCTCGTGCTCGTCTACCAGGACGAAATCGGCCTGCACTCGAGCCTACCGAGGTTCCAGTGCCTCGATCGGGGGCTCAACTGCGGCACGGCCCTGCGGAACATGGACGGCGAGGACGACGCCGAGGACACCGGCCACGACGCCTTCAACTACCGCACCGAGCCGCTCTGGGCGCGGATCGGCGTGCCGCCCGAGATCGCGAGCGACGAGCTCAATGATCGGGACCTGCGCGATATCTTCAGCTCCAAGGTCCACGGCGACCCGGCGACGCCGATCTTCCTGGCCAACGCCGCCCAGCCGGTGCGCGTGCGCGTCGTGCAGCCGTCCGGCCACCATCGCCAGCACGCCTTCAGCTTCTGGAGCACGTCGTGGCCGCACAACCCCTTTGCCCTGGGAGCGCGCTCCCGCCGCATCGGCGACAACCACGAGGTGCTGAACATCGCAGTGGAGAACGCAATAGGACCCATGACACACCGCAATATCGTCCCCTTCGCCCCGGCAGGCGGGGATTTCCTCGTCCCCGGCGACCGGATGTACAACGAACAGTCGCTCCCCATGCTCGCGGACGGGCTCTGGGGCCTCTTCCGGGTGCTGCCGTGAGGGCCTCCGTCGCGTCGCGCCGGCTCTCGCTGGCAGCAGGCCTCCTCGGCGCCGCCGCTTCGACGGCCTGCAGCCGGCGGGAGCCGCCTCCCCTGCCCGCCGCCGCGGCCCCGGCGCCCGCCGAGGCCGCCGTCGGGGGTGAGCCCAGCGCGGCCGTGAGCCGGGTCGAGCGAGATGGGCTGTCGATCGCCTTCGAGCTCCGGCCGATCCCCGGCGCCGGAGGGCGCCTCGAGGCGCGCTCCGACGCGACCGCCGTCTTCACGATCACCGACGCCGCCACGGGCGCGCCCGCGCGCGACCTGTCGCCGCTCGCGTGGATGACGAGGCGCGCGGGGGCGCCGCCCGACGACGCCGGGTGCCAGGAGAAGATCAAGAGCTTCATGGCCGGCCTCATCTCCGTGCGCCCGGACGTCGACATGAACGCTTCCCTCCTGTGGACGCAGAACGACGACAACACGCTGTCGGTCATCAACTCACAGATCGCGTTCAGCCGGAGCAAGCTGCGCAGCCTCGTCACGCTCGCGGCCCGCTCCACGTCGCTCGCGCTCCACCCGGACGGGAGCCGCCTCTACGTGACGCTCCAGAACGGGCGAGGCCTCGCCGTCGTCGACACGAGGCGGAGCCTGGTGGAGGCCAACGTGCCTGTCGGCGCGGACCCGATGCGCGTCGCGGTGGCCCCGGACGGGCGCACCGTGTGGGTCGGCAACGACGGCGACGGGACGGTCAGCGTCGTCGACGCGCGCGTGGCGGAGGTGCTGAAGACGCTGCACGTCGGCGCCGGGCACCACGAGATCGCCTTCTCGGACGGCGGGCGCACCGCCTGGATCACGAGCCGCGACGCCGGCTCCGTCACCGCCGTGGACACCGGCGCGCTCGAGCCCGTCGCCGAGATCGAGATCGGCGAGGGCGCCGCCGCCGTCGCGGCGAGCGACGCCGCCGGCGCCGTCTACGTCGCGAACGAGCAGCGGGGCGAGATCGCGATCCTCGACGCCGGGCGCCGCGCCCTCTCCAGCCGCGTCGCCGTGAAGCCCGGCGTCAGCGCGGTCCAGTTCGAGCCGAGCGGCCGCTTCGCCTTCGCGCTCAACCCGGCGAAGGGCGAGGTGGCGATCCTCGACGCCTCGACGGGCGCGCTCGCGCACACGCTCGCCGGGTTCGCGAGCCCCGACGCGATCGCCTTCACGAACGCGTACGCCTACGTGAGGAACCTCGGCGAGAACCGGGTCTCGCTCATCGAGCTGCCCTCGCTACAGCGGCCCGGCAAGCTGCCGGTCGTCGAGGTCCAGGTCGGCCAGCAGGCGCCCCGCGCGTCGAAGAGCGCGAGGAGCGCCGCGCCGTTCGCCCTCCTGCCGGAGGGCAACGGCGCCGTCATCGCGAGCCCGGCCGACAAGGCGCTTTACTACTACGTCGAAGGCATGATGGCGCCGATGGGCACGCTCTCGAACTACGGCCGAGAGCCCCGGGCGGCGATCATCGAGGATCGCACGCTGAAGGAGGTGCAGCCCGGCGTGTACGCGACGACGGTCCGGCTCGGCGAGGCGGGCGCGTACGACGTCGAGCTCCTGCTCGGCGACCGCCGCGTCGCCGCGTGCCTCGAGGCGACGGTCGCGCCGTCGGGCGTCCCGGTCGAGGACCGCTCGCCCGGGCTCACCGTCGAGCCGCTCTTCGACGGCAGCGTCGAGCTCGAGGTCGCGAAGCCCGTGACGCTGCGCTTCCGCGCGACGCCGAAGGCGCCTGCGCCTCCCCTCGAAGCCAAGGAGATGAAGGTCATGATCTTTCGATTCCCGATCGGATTCCGCGACGTCGCGCTGCCCCGCGCCGAGCCGGACGGCGCCTTCTCGGTGACGTTCACGCCCCCCGAGCCCGGCCAGTACCGGTTCATGCTCGAGGCCGAGTCGCGCAAAGCTCCGCTCGGCGCGCTGCCGTACGTCGATCTCCACGCCGGCTCGCCCGGCGCCGCGCCGGCGGCGGGAGGCGCGCGATGAGGCGCGCCGCGCCTGTGCTCGCGGCGGCGCTCGCGCTCGCGCTCGCGCCCGCGAGCCCGGCCGCGGAGCCGGCGCCGGAGCGGCCCCGCGCGCAGGCCGCCGCCTCGCCCGCCGGCGACGACGCCGCGGCCGCGGCGTACTTCACCGACACGGAGCTCGTCGATCAGGACGGTCGCGCGCGGCGCTTCTACACCGACCTCCTGCGCGGCCGGAAGGTCCTCATCCACTTCGCCTTCACCTCGTGCAAGGGCGCGTGCCCGACGATGACGGCGAACCTCGCGCGCGTTCAGGCGCTGCTCGGCAAGCGCGTCGGCAAGGAGGTCGCGATCCTCACGATCACGGTCGATCCCGTGAACGACACGCCGAAGGTGCTCAAGCAGTTCGCCGCCAAGTTCAACGCGGGCGACGGCTGGCGCTTCCTCACCGGGACGCCGGAGAACGTGGAGAAGGTCCTCGGGCGCCTCGGCGGGCTCACGAAGAAGCCGGAGGAGCACACCTCGACGCTGCTCATCGGCGACACGACGACCGGCATGTGGGTGAAGACGATCGCCACCGAGCGCCCCGAGACGATCGTGCACCTGGTCGATCACATCAACGACAAGCCGTGAGGTGCACGTGGGCCATCTCGTGACGATGCGGCGGCGCCGCGCGCTCGCCGCCGCGCTCTCGGCGCTCGGCCTCGCCGCCGCGCTGAAGGGCGCCGCGGCCCCCGGCGACGCGCCCGCGCCCGCGCCCGACGGCGCGGCCTCGTGCGCCGCGCTCAGCCCGGCGGCCCTGCGCGGCAGGCGCATCTTCCACCACGGGGCCCTCGCCTCGGGCGAGCCGGTCGAGGGCCGCCTCGGCGCGAGCGGCGCCGCGCTGCAGGGCAAGGCGGCGGCGTGCGCCGGCTGCCACGGCCGGAGCGGCGACGGCACGTCGGAGGGCGGCGTCGCGGCGCCGCCGCTCACCCCCGAGCGGCTCTTCGCCGCCGATCGCGCGGGGGGCCCCTACACCGCGGAGACGCTCGCGGCCGCCGTCCGCGACGGGAGGACGCCGGCGTCCCGGGAGCTCCACCTCGTCATGCCGCGCTACCGGCTCGACCGCGCGCACATCGACGATCTCGTCGCGTACCTGCGCTGCGTCGGCCGCGACGCCGATCCCGGCGTCTCGCCGGAGGCGCTCCGGCTCGGCGCCGCGCTCCCGCTCACCGGGCGCTTCGCGGCGGCGGGCGCCGCGGCCCGCGACGTGCTCGCCGCGGCGTTCGCGGAGGTGAACGCGCAAGGCGGCGTCTTCCGGCGGCGGCTCGAGCTCGTGGTGGCCGACAGCGGGGACGCCCTCGACGGCGCGGCCGCGACCGCGCGCCTCCTCGACCAGCGGGTCTTCGCGCTGGTCGGCAGCGTGTGGGGCGGCGACGCCGGCGCGATGGCGCGCCTCTCCGCCGACGAGGTGCCGCTCGTGGGCCCGCTCGGGTCCGGGCTCCCGGCCTCGGATCCGGGCGACGGCGTCGTGTTCCACCTCCGGCCCGGCCTCGACACGCTCGCGCGCGTCGCCGTCGCGCACCTCGCCGGCGCCCCTGCGCCCCCCGGCGCCGAGGCGCTGCTCGTCGTCCACCCGGCGGACCCGCGCGGCGACGCCTTCCTCCGGGGGGCGCGCGCCGAGGCGCAGGCGCGCGGACTGCCGGCCCCGGCCTCCCTCTCCTTCGAGCCCGGCCGCTTCGACGCCGCCGCCGCGGCGGACGCCGCGGCGCGCCTCCGGCCCCGGGCCGTCCTGCTCGCCGGCGAGGGCGACGAGCTCTCGCGGTGGCTCGCGGCGGCGCGGCCCTCGTCGGGCCCGTCCCCCGCCCTCTACGCGCCCGCGTCGCTGCTGCCGCGCGATCCCGCGTCACTCCGGCGCGCCGCCGCCGCGCGGCTCCTGCTCCTCCACCCGGGCCCCCTCGACGACGCCGAGCGGCTCGGCCTGCGCGCGCTCTCCGCGTTCCTGGAGCGCAGCCGCGTCCCGCCGCGGCACACCGCCTTCCAGGCGAGCGCGTACGCCGCCGCCCGCGTCCTCGTCGAGGCGCTCAAGCGCGCCGGCGCCCACGTGACCCGGCCCGCCCTCATCGCGGCGCTCGAGGAGCTCCGGGACTTCGATCCCGGCCCGGGTCCGGCGATCACCTTCGGCAGGAACCGGCGCGTCGGCGCTTACGGGGCGAGCCTCGCCGCCGTCGATCCGGCGTCGAGCGACGTCGCGCCGGTGTCCGCGTGGGTCGAGGTGGTACCCTGACGCCGGCCCCGCCTGTCGGCTAGGCGCCACGGCTGGAACGGAGTAGGTTCCGGGCATGGCCGGATACCGCAGTCGTACATCCACCCAGGGACGCAACATGGCAGGGGCGCGCGCGCTGTGGCGCGCCACCGGCATGAAGGACGCGGACTTCGAGAAGCCGATCATCGCCATTGCCAACAGCTTCACGCAGTTCGTCCCGGGGCACGTCCACCTCCACGACGTGGGGCAGCGGGCGAAGAAGGTCATCGACGCCGCGGGCGGGTGGGGCGTCGAGTTCAACACCATCGCCATCGACGACGGCATCGCGATGGGCCACGCCGGCATGCTGTACTCGCTGCCGAGCCGGGAGCTCATCGCCGACAGCGTCGAGTACATGGTCAACGCGCACTGCGCCGACGCGCTGCTCTGCATCTCGAACTGCGACAAGATCACGCCCGGCATGCTGCTCGCGGCGATGCGGCTCAACGTGCCGACCGTCTTCGTCTCCGGCGGTCCGATGGAGGCGGGCAAGATCGTCGGGACGCACGACCGCGACGGCAAGCCGCTCATCCGCAAGCTCGACCTCATCGATCCGATGATCGCGGCGAGCGACGACAAGGTGTCCGACGCGGATCTCGCCGCGATGGAGCGGTCCGCGTGCCCGACCTGCGGCTCGTGCTCCGGCATGTTCACGGCGAACAGCATGAACTGCCTCAACGAGGCGCTCGGCCTGGCGCTGCCCGGCAACGGCACGCTGCTCGCGACGCACGCGGCGCGCTGGGAGCTCTTCGAGGCGGCCTCGAAGCGCGTCGTCGAGCTCGCGAAGCGCTACTACGTCGACGGGGACGCCTCGGTGCTGCCGCGAAGCATCGCGACGTTCGAGGCCTTCGAGAACGCGATGGCGCTCGACATCGCGATGGGCGGCTCGACGAACACGGTCCTCCACCTCCTGGCGGTCGCCCGCGAGGCGCAGGTGGACTTCAAGATGTCGGACATCGACCGGATGTCGCGCAAGGTGCCGAACATCTGCAAGGTGGCGCCGTCGTCGCACCACCACGTCGAGGACGTGCACCGCGCGGGCGGCGTGCTGACGATCGTCGGGGAGCTCGATCGCGCGGGGCTCATCCACCGGCAGGTGGGCACGGTCCACGCGCGCACGCTCGGCGACGCGATCGACGAGAACGACATCCGCCGCCCCACCGCGACGGCGGCCGCGAAGAAGCGCGCGCTCGCCGCGCCGGGCGGCGTCCCGACCACGGTCGCGTTCTCGCAGGACAAGTACTTCGCCGACACCGACGACGACGCCGAGAAGGGCTGCATCCGCGACGTCGCTCACGCGTACAGCCGCGAGGGCGGCCTCGCCGTGCTCTACGGCAACATCGCGGCGGACGGCTGCATCGTGAAGACCGCGGGCGTCGACCCCGAGATCTGGAAGTTCGAGGGGCCCGCGCGGGTGTTCCAGTCGCAGGAGGCGGCGTGCGACGCGATCTGGAACAACCAGATCCGCTCGGGCGACGTGGTCGTCATCGTCTACGAGGGGCCGAAGGGCGGCCCGGGCATGCAGGAGATGCTCTATCCGACGTCGTTCCTGAAGGGGAAGGGCCTCGGCAAGGCGTGCGCCCTCATCACCGACGGCCGGTTCAGCGGCGGCACGTCGGGCCTGAGCATCGGGCACGTCTCGCCCGAGGCGGCCGAGGGCGGGAACATCGGGCTCATCGAGGAGGGCGACCGCATCCGGATCGACATCCCCGCCCGGACCATCGACGTCCTCGTCAGCGACGCGGAGCTCGAGCGCCGCCGCCGCGCCGCCGAGGCGCGGGGCGCAGATGCGTTCAAGCCGAACCGCGATCGCAAGGTCTCCCCTGCCCTGCGGGCCTATGCGCTCATGGCCACGAGCGCCGCCAATGGCGCTGTCCGCGACGTCGGCCAGATCGAGCCCGGGCGGCGCGAAGGCGGCGCCGCGCAGCGCAAGTAGCCAATCCGGAGCCGTCGAGTCGCCGCCCGCCTGACGAGGTCACGGGGCGGGCGGCGCGGCGGCGAGCGCGGCCCCGCCATCACGGCGGCCGCCCCGGCCGACAGAGCACGCCCGGGCTCGCGCTCGCCGGAGGCCGGCCCGCGTCGCCCGGGTCGAGCCTCCCTGCGCTCGACGCGACGCCGTGGCGCACGCCATCGCGTATCATGCCGTACATGAGACAATTGGCGCTCCTCGTGTCCATCTCTCTCGTGTCGGGTTGCAATGCGCGGGTCCGCGATTTCCCCGACGATCGCGGCGACGGGGGCTCCAGCGCCGAGCCTGGAGACGGCGGTCGCGGCGGCAGCGGCGGCAGCGGCGCCAGCAGCAGCAGCGCCAGCGGCAGCAGCGGCGGCGGCGGCGACGGGCCGGGGGCCTGCGTCGATCCGGCGGAGGATTGCCCGCCGGCGCAGGGCCCGTGCATGGAAGCGGTGTGCAGCGAGGGCGCGTGCGCGCAGCGGCCGCGGCCGGCGGGGACGCCCTGCGGGCCGGACGGCGGCGCGGAGTGCGATGCCGCCGGGGTCTGCGTGCCGTGCGAGGGCGGCGATGAATGCGGCGAGTGCGGGGACCCGGGTTGCCCGAACGCGTGCGGCTCGCCGGACGTGATGGCCATGCCGCCGAGCTGCGCGAGCGGCGCGCCCGGCGCCGGGGACAGCTGCGGACCTGGCGGCGCGAGCTGCTGCGGCAACAGGTTGGTCCCCTGCGGCACGTACCTGAGGAGCTACGACGGCGCTTCGAGCACGGACGACTCGTTCCCTGCGGCCGTCAGCGATTTCCGGCTGGACAAATTCGAGATCACGGTGGGTCGATTTCGAGCCTTCGTGGAGGCTGGCCGGGGCGTGCAGGCGAACCCGCCCGCGATCGGGGCTGGCCGGAACCCTCACGTCGACGGCAGCGGATGGATCGCGGGGTGGAACCAGCGGCTCGAGCCGAACACCGCGGCGCTGAAATCGGCGCTGCAATGCAATGGTGATCGCCTCTGGACATGGACCGACGCGCCGGGGCCGAACGAGGAGCTCCCGATCAACTGCATCACGTGGTTCGAGGCGTTCGCGTTCTGCGCGTGGGACGGCGGCCGCCTGCCCACCGAGGCGGAGTGGAACTACGCGGCGGCCGGCGGCGACGAGCACCGGCCGTACCCGTGGGGCGCCGCCCTCGACAGCGAGCGCGCTGCCTATGGTTGCACCGGCGATGGGAGCGCCGCGGGAGACTGCGCGCTGAGCGACATCCTGCCGGTGGGGTCGAAGCCGAGCGGAGACGGGCGATGGGGGCACTCGGATCTGGCCGGCAACCTGTGGGAGTGGACGATGGACTGGTGGCGCGACGCGCTCCCCACGCCGTGCATCGACTGCGTGCATCGCGTGGACGGCGAGCGCGACGCGACGCGGGTCACGCGCGGCGGGAGCTACCGCGCGCCGGCGGCGGACCTGCGCGCGGGCAACCGCGACTTCAGCTACCCCTTCGACCGCGTCAACAACATCGGCGCCCGCTGCGCGCGGGACCCGTAGGCCGCGCAGCGCGGCTCGCTCGTCTCGCTCGTCGCGCTCGTCGCACTCGTCTCGCTCGCGCGCTCGCCGGCGCGAGCGCGACGCGCTCACGGGCGGCGGCCCGCGGGCGCGGTGGCTTCCTCGGGCCAGACGTTCTCGGCGACGAGCTCCGAGAGCGGGCGGCGCGCTGCCCAGCCGCACGCCTCGAGCATGGGGCGACCGTAGAACTCCTCCACGTGACCGACGCAGAGGATGGCGAGCGGCCTGCTGCCCGGCGGCATGCCGAGCAGCGCGGCCAGCCGGTCCGGCTCGAAGAGCGACACCCACCCGACGCCGAGCCCCTCCGCGCGCGCGGCGAGCCACAGGTTCTGGATGGCCGCGGCCACCGACGCGACATCCATCTCGGGCATCGTGCGGCGGCCGAACACGTGCGCCTCGCGCCCCGCCATGAGGCCGGCGACGAGCAGCTCGCCGCACTCCAGGACGCCCTCGACCTTGAGGCGCATGAACTCGTCCTCGCGCTCGCCGAGCGCGCGCGCCGTGGCGAGGCGCTCCGCCTCGACGAGCGCGTGGATGTCGCGCCGGAGCGCCGGCGCCGTGATCCGCACGAAGCGCCAGGGCTGCATCATGCCCACGCTCGGCGCCGCGTGCGCGGCCGCGAGCAGCCTGGCGAGCGCGTCGGGGTCCACCGGCCCGGGCAGGAAGTGGCGCATGTCGCGCCGCTCGTGGATGGCGCGGTACACGGCGGCGATCTCCGGATCGTTGAAGCGGTGGCTCGACATGGTCCCTCGCGTCGCGCGCCGAGCCGCAGGACGGCCGCGATCCGGCGCTGCGGATCCGCGACTGCGTAGCACCGCCTGCGCGGCGGCGTCAGCGCGCCCGGGGCGGCCGGCCGATCGGCCTCGCCCGCCGACCGGCCTTGCCCGCCGATCGGCCTCGATCCACGGGCGCGGCGCGCGGTCTCGACGCACGGGCTCAGCGTGCTAGAGCGCGCGATCGTGGAGTCATCGGCGAAGCAAGCTCCGGGGCTGGACGTCACCGTCGTGGGCGCAGGGGTGATCGGGTTGACCACGGCGGTCGTCCTCCAGCGCGACGGCCACCGCGTGCAGGTGATCGCGGCGGAGCGCGGCGAGCACACGACGTCCGCGGTCGCGGCCGCGCTGTGGCACCCGTTCGCGGCGAACCCGCCCGAGCGCGTGAACGCGTGGTCGCGGGCGACGCTCGATGAGCTCACGCGCATCGCCCGGGAGCACCCGGAGGCGGGGGTGGATCTCCTGACCACGCGCGAGGCGTCGGACGACGTGCAGCTGCCCTGGTGGGCCCCGAGCGTCCCGGACCTCGCGATCGAGCCAGGACCGCACCCGCTGGGCGCGCCCCACAGCTTCCGGTTCACGGCGCCGCGCATCGAGCCGTCGCTGCACCTGCCCTGGCTGGAGTCCCAGCTCCACCGCCCGGTGCGCATCGAGCGCGTGCGATCGCTCGCCGAGGTCGAGGGCGACGTGGTCGTGAATTGCACCGGGCTCGGGGCGCGCGCCCTCACCGGCGACGGCGAGCTCCTCGCCCTTTACGGCCAGGTAGCGATCGTGGAGCCGGGCGAGATTCCCCTAGATGTCGCATTGGGTGATGAAAGGGACGAATCCGCGCTCGTCTATGTGATCCCGCGGCGTCGCGAGATCGTGATTGGCGGCTGCGTCGTTCCGTCCCCTGACGACCGCTCGCTGACGCCCGACCCCGAGCGTACTGACGCAATGCTCCAGCGGGTGCGGGCTGCCGGCCTTCGGCCAGGCCCCTTGCTCCGCGCGCGCGCCGGCCTGCGCCCGTACCGGAGCGTCGTGCGCCTCGAGCGCGAAGGCCGCGTGATCCACAATTACGGCCATGGTGGCGCGGGGTACACGCTCGCGTGGGGTTGTGCCAGCGAGGTGAGCGCGATGCTGCGGCAGGGCGGCGCTCCGGCGCCCGGCGGCGCCTAGAAGGAACTCGAAGGAGAGAGAAAGAAAAAGCGCGCCCGCACTGTTCCGACGGCGTCGGCGAGCTCAGCGCTTCGCCTCCGGGCTGGCCCCGGACACGCCGTCAAGCCGCGCTCGCGCGGCCGCCGCGCGGCCGCTGCGTGGCCGCCGCGTGGTCGCCGAAACGACTGCAACAGCCGCGCCCGCTGCGAACGCCGTGAAGCCCGTGAAGCCTGTGAACGCTGCGAACGCCGTGAAGGCCGAGCAGAAGAGCCTGCCCCTGAAATCCAGCTAACCAGAAGCCCAACGCATCGCTCCGAAAGTCTCGTTGTGCTCTTGTTGCGAGGCTGCTAGATTGGATTCGTGCTCGTCTGCGAGCAACTCTCGCCTTCTCTCGCAGCGGAAACGCCCATGGCGCTCCCCTGTTCATTCGAGAGAGCGGCCGTGGAGGACCTCGCTCTGGAGATCGCCGGCCGCTGACGATCTCGCGGCGCGATCCCTGGAGCGCGGTCTCGGGTGGTCGAACGTTCGCTTGCGCTTGATCCGGCGGCCGTCGTCCGCTGTACCAAAGTGAAGAACCGAAGCTTCCCCCGGGAGTGTTGAACGCCATGAACAACGACGAGAATCGACTCAGTCGTCCATCGGGGCGGCCAGCGGTCTGGAATTTCACGATGAACGACGACGAGCCTCGCTCCAGCCGGCCCTCGGGGCGGCCGTCGGCGCGACCGTCGGGGCGGCCCTCAGGGAGGCCGTCGGGGAGACCGTCCGGGCGGCCGGCGGTCTGGAGCGTGCTCCCGCTGGCGAGCGGCCTGCTGCAGACCCGGCCGATCGAGTGGCCGACGCTGGCGCTCTTCGCGGGGTCGTACGCGCTGTTCGCGGCGTCGGTCTACGCGGGGGTCGCGGGCCTCGTGTCGACGGTGCCGGCGGTGCTCGCGGCGGCGGTCGCGGCGTACGCCGCGTTCACGCCGATGCACGAGGCCGCGCACCGGTCGCTGGCGCGCTCCGCGCTGCTGAACGGCGTGGTCGGACGGCTGTCCGGGCTGCTGCTCATGGCGCCGTTCCTGGCGGTGCGTCACTTCCACCTCGAGCATCACAAGCACACGAACGACGCGGACCGGGATCCCGACCACTGGAGCGGGCGCGGCCCGTGGTACCTGCTCCCGCTGCGCTGGGCGACGCAGGATCTCCACTACTACTACCTGTTTCTGCGCTCGTACCACGCGCAGAAGCGCAGCGAGCGGATCGAGACGATCGCGACGCTCGCGGCGATGTTCGCGATCGTGGCGCTGGCCTTCGGGCTCGGCCACGGCGAGCTCGCGCTGCTCTACTGGATCGTGCCGGCGCGGCTCGCGATCTTCTTCCTCGCGTTCGCCTTCGACTACCTGCCTCACTACCCGCACGAGATCACGGCGGCGCAGAACCGGTATCGCGCGACGCGCGCGATCGACAGCGCGCTGTTCAACGTGCTGCTCTTCGGGCAGACGTATCACCTGATCCACCACCTCTACCCGGCGGTGCCGTTCTTCCGCTATCGGACCGTGTGGAAGTACCAGCGCGAGGAGCTCATGAAGCTCCAGTCGGAGAGCCTCGCCCCGCCGCGCGCGCCCTTGCCGCTGCTCGCGGCAGGCAGCCTCGCCGCGCCGCGCGCGCCCACGATCCACGCCGCCCACCCGGTGCAGGCGGCGGCCGAGCTCGACGCCCTCTGATCCGCGCGGCGCGCGCGCCGCGCCGCGTGTGAGCGCGCCGCGTGTGAGCGCGCCGCCGTCCCGGGCGCCGCATGTGAGCGCGCCGCCGTCCCGCGCGTTGCATGTGAGCGCGTCGCGCGTGAGCGCGCCGCCGTCCCGCGCGCACGAGCGCACGTCGCCGCCGGCGGGACGATGCGACGCGCGCGCTTCGGAGGATCATGCCGCGCGCCAGTGCGGCGGGTACGTCGCGTCGTAGCCGGGCAGCGCCTCGATGCGCGCGCCCCACGCCGCGAGCTTCGGGTAGCGCGCGGCGAGCGGCGTGACGGCGAGATCGAGCGGCGCTGCGGCGGGGCGGGTCGCGGCGCGCACGGCGAGCTGGATCGACGGGTAGACGGTGAGGTCGGCCGCCGAGAGGCGCGGGCCTGCGAGGTAGTCGCGCAGCGCGAGCGACGCCTCGAGCCGCGCGAGCTCCTCGTGCAGCATGGCGACCGCGGCGCGCACGGCCGGCTCCTCGCCGGCGAGCGCGGTCGGGTCGCCGGAGAAGACCGCGCGCGCGATCTGGCCGAGCGCCGGGTACAGGTAGTTTTCGTGCTCGGCGATGACGCGCGCGATCGCGCCCGCCTCCTCGGCCGACTCGCCGAAGAGCGGCGGGGACGGGTGCTTTCTGTCGAGGTAGGCCATGATCGCCAGCGACTCGTGGAGGCAGAACGCCCCGTCGCGGATCGCCGGCACCTTCCCGCGCGGGCTCACCTCCAGGTACGCCGGCGCCGTGTGCTCCTCTCTCGAGAGCTGGAGGAGCTTGGACGTGTAAGGCACCCCCTTCACCGCGAGCAGCAGCAGGACCCGCCAGGCGGGCGGGCTGCCGCTGGCCCAGTACACCTCGAGCGCGCCAGCGCTGCGGCGCCGACGCCGCAGCGCTGGCGCCGGGCGCGTCGAGGTAGCTGGTGATCTTCGCGATCTTGCGCTGCTCGTTCAGCTCGAACACATCGACGCCGTCGAGCGTACCGTCCCGGCCATCGGCCGTCCTCGTGCGCAGCGTGAACCGCATGGCGGCCCCGAGGCCGAGGGGAAAGACCTTCCGGTCCAGGAACTCGATCTCGCTGAAGGAGGCGAGCAGCCCCTCGACGTGGCGCCGGACCGCGTCCCGTCCCACGAGGCGCGGGGTGGAAGGGTCGGACACGACCACATCGTCGGACAGCATCGCCAGATACGCATCGACATCGCGGGCGACGAGCGCGTCTTGAGAAGCATGGATGATTTTCACGATCTCGTCCACGGGCACCTCCGCTGAGGGCAAGCGCGGAGCAGACATCACCCATGACCCCGCTGTCAACCGGAGGGAGCGCCCTGATACGGAGCCTCGGGGCAAAGACAGCAGGAGCGCCAAGACATCAAGAATACCAAGAGATCGATAGAGCGATACACCTCCTCATCATCTCCCCGCTCGTCTCTCGTGCTCGTCTCTCGTGCACGTCTCTCGTGCTCGTCTCTCGTGCTCGTCTCTCGTCTCTCGTCTCTCGTCTCTCGTCTCTCGTCTCTCGTCTCTCGTCTCTCGTGCTCGTCCTTCGTGCGCGTGCGCGTGCGCGATTTCCCGGATTTAGCGCGCACGCGCACGCGCACGAAGAGGATGACGGGGGACGGGGGACGGGGGACGGATGACGGGGGACGGGGGACGGATGACGGGGGACGGATGACGGGGGACGGGGGACGGGGGACGGGGGACGGGGGACGGGGGACGGGGGACGGGGGACGGAGGACAGTGTGCCAGTCGCAGGCTCGACCGCTCGCGGCGGCGCTCCGGTCGAGCTCGGCAGGCCGCAGCATCGCCTCGTCGAGGGCGCGCCTCCGCGCGGGCCGCTCACGCGGATCGCCTCGACCGCGGTCGCGCACGCCGGCGGGCCACGACCCCGCGGCGCTCAGCCGCCGCGCGCCATGAACCTCGCCACCGCGTCCGCGAACTCGGCGGGTCGCCCGACGATCCAGTCGTGGCTCCCCTTCGCGGAGACGACGAGGGTCGAGCCCGGGATCAGGCGCTGGATGGCGAGCGCCGAGCCGAGCGGCACCGTGCGATCGCGCGCGCCCCACGCGAGCAGCGTCCGCACGCGCACGCGCGCGGCGTAGCCGCTCAGGTCCACCGTCGCGGCGATCCGCACGAGGCTCAGCGCGCTCCGCGTGTGGACGAGCAGGTTGTAGAGGAAAGCGGGCGCCGTCCGCACGGAGAAGCGAGGCTCGAGCAGCATGTCGCCCGCGCGCGCGCACACGAGCGAGAGGATCGAGCGCGGCGGGTTGACTCCGACGGAATCGGCGAGCACGAGCCCGGATAACCGCTCGGGGTACAGGGCGCCGGTGACCAGCGCCGCAGCGCCCGAGAGCGAGTGACCGATCAGCGTCACGCGATCGAGCCGCAACGCGCGCAGCGTGTCGTCGACGCAACGCGCGTACCGCTCCAGCGACCACGGCGCGCGCAGCCGCGAGCCGCGGCTCGAGCCCGGCAGCTCCACGACGAACACCCGGGCGCGCCGCGCGATCGCGTCCACCGCCGGCCGGTAGGTCGCGCCGCCGACCAGCATGCTGGGCAGAAGCACCACCGGCGCCCCGGTGCCCGTCTCGGTCACATAAACGACCTCATCGCCGACCCGGATCTCCCTTCCGCGGCTCTCCTCCCGCCCCGCTCGCCTCGCCGCGAAATCCGCGGAGCGGCGCGGGCTCTCCGCTCTTCGATCCGGCCACAGGACAGACACCTCGGCGGCGCCGCGCGAGCGTCCAGCGCAGGGTTCCAACGTTCCATGTCGTCCGGCGCGCTTCCCCATGAGCTGCGAGGCGATGCCGGGCGCGTGCCACCGCGCGCGCGGCGCCGGTGCGAAGTCGCGGCGCGGAGCGCGTGCAGCGACGGCCGCCGCATGCGAAAACCTGGAAGGTCGTTGAGCCCGTCCCGCGCCGCGCTAAGCTCTTCGAAACAGCAGCAATCTCCAGGCTCACGGGAGCCAGCAGGCGTGTCGGCGCGGGCCGAAGGCCCGGCGGCGCCTGCTCGGATAACCAGCTCTTCGGGAATGACAGAGGCGAAATGTTGAGGTTCCGCTCCACGTCCGGAGATCGGAAGACAGCTGAGCTCAGGGTCTCGGTGCTCTCGGTATCCGCTGCGATGTCCGCCCTCTCTCAGGGTGCATGGGGGACGGACGCCCCGCCCGCAGCAGAGGTCCAGTGGGCGTATGCGCTCGTCGCCGCCCTCGGGTACCTGCCGGCCGCGATCGAGATCGCCGCGGCCACGCTGCGGCGGACGGGGATGTCGGCCGAGGCGTATCTGCGGAAAAATGCAACGCACCTGGATCCAGGAGGGCCTGGGGACGAGATCCTGGGCGTGGTCTTCGGTGACGCGCTGGAGTCGCTCGGCGAGGAGGCGCGCGGCGTGGTGCAAGCGCTCGCCGTGCTCCCCGCGGCGGGGGTCCCGCTGGAGGTGGTCGCGGCGGCGGCGGGGAAGCCCGCGCCCTCGGCCGCTCGGCCGCTTCATCTGCTCGTGCATGGCCGGCTGGCGTCGCTCGATCAGGCCACGCAGACCTACCGGGTGACGCCGCTCGTGCGCGCCGTGGCCCGCAAGGACGTGGCCGGCGACGCGGGGCGCTGGGACGCGCTGCACCGCGGGGCGGCGG
Source organism: Sorangium sp. So ce185 (assembly GCF_051526825.1). Lineage (NCBI taxonomy): Bacteria > Pseudomonadati > Myxococcota > Polyangiales > Polyangiaceae > Sorangium > Sorangium sp. So ce185. Next base: position 8,991,066 of record NZ_CP150316.1, read on the forward strand.
ACGCGATGCAGGCGCTCCTCTTCTGGACGGCCGCGGTCGAGGGGCGGCCCGAGGCGGCGATGCGCCGGCGCGTCGCCTGCGAGGTGTTCGCGGCCCTCGACATCGCCCCGTTCCGCGACGGCGCGCGCGGCGGAGGCGTGCTGGCGCGGGCGCTCGTCGACGCCTGCACGGTGCTCGATCTCGGGCTCCCGACCGAGGTCCAGCAGCGGCTGCTCGAGGAGGCGGCGCGCCTCGCCGGCGACGCGCTCCCCGAGCTCGGCGCGCGCGCGCTGGCGGCGCTCGAGGGGGCGCGGCGCGCCGAGCTCGCGAGCAAGCGGCGGGGCACCTTCGGGACGCTCCGGGCCACGCCGGCCGCCCGCGAGCGCGGCCGCCCAGGTCACCGCGACGTCCTCCGCAAGGCGGTGCGCGCGAACGCGCAGCGCGCCGCGGCGCGGAGCGCGCCGGTCGAGGACGACGCCCTCCGCGGCGCGAAGGAGCTCCTCGCGCGCGGCGCGCTGCACGTCCGCGAGGGCGCGCTCGAGGCCGCCGCGTCCGACTACGGCGAGGCGCTCGCCGCGTTCGAGGCGGCGCCGGCGGCAGGAGACGGGCGCGGCCAGGCGACGGCGCTCCTGCTCCGCGGCGACCTGCGCCGGCGGCAGGGGGACCTCGCGGCCGCCACGCGCGACGTGGAGCGGGCGCTCTCGGTGTTCAGGGCGGCGGCCGACCGGACCGGAGAGGCGATGGGGCTGCTCGCCCGCGGCAACCTCCGGCTCGACCAGGACGACGCGCAGGGCGCGGCGAGCGACTACGGCTGCGCGCTCACGCTCCTCAGGGCCTGCCGCGATCGCCCGGGCGAGGCCAACGTGCTGAAGGCGCGCGGCGATCTGTGCTTCCGCGAGGGGGATCTCGCGGGCGCGGCGCGCGACTACGACCGGGCGCTCTACATCCTCGAGGGCGTGGAGGAGCGCGTCCTCAGCCAGCTCCGCTCGCCGCCGAGCGGCGCCGAGGAGCGCCGCGGGGCGAGCGCCCGCGCCCCGCGCGAGATCCTCCCGCAGGCCGAGCTCCTCCGGGCGCTCGGCTGCGAGCAGACCCACGCGCGCACGTGGCAGGCCCGCGGCGACCTCCGGCTACGGGAGCGCCAGACGGCGCTCGCGGCGCGCGACTACGGCAATGCGATCCTGCTCTACCGGGACAGCGGTGATCGGCGCGGCGAGGCCGCCGCGCTCAAGGCCCGCGGCGACCTGCGCCGCGAGCGGGGCGCGCTCCCGGGCGCGGAGCGCGACTACGAGGATGCGCTCCGGCTCTTCGAGGCGCTCGGGGACGGCGCCGGCCAGGCGGCCGTGCTCAAGGCGCGCGCCGACCTGCGCTGCGAGCGGGGCGACACCGCCGGCGCGGCGCTCGACTACACGAGGGCGCTCGCCCTCTTCGACGCGACGGGCGACCCCGCCGGTCAGACGAGCGTAAAGAGCGTTCTCACGAGCATCGCGCATCGCGAGGACTCGCCTCGCCCGGCCACAGCGGCTGTCCCGCGTTGAGGGCGCGGGTCGCGCGGGTCGCTGGAGCGACCCGCGCGCCTGGGCCGCGACATCGAGGCACCTTTACGCCGCTCGTTACGCCGCCCGACCCGGGCGAGGTCGGGATTCGCCGCTCACCGATGGATGGCGCGTGACGCCGCGTCACGAGCGCTGGATCGTTCCTGCTTTGTGACTTCGTTGTTCGTCCGTCCTGCGCTAGGGTTCCGCTTGTCCGGATAATTCGCCCCGGCACCGAGGTGGCCCCGTGCGACGACGCCGCTCCTTCGTCGGTATCAGCTTCGCTTTGCTCTCGCTCCTGCCCAGGGCGGCCCTCGCCTCGCCGACGGTGACCGGCTCCACGCCGGAGCTCGGGACGTGGGATGCGCGCCGCGGCGCGCCGCTCCGCGACGACGGGATCGCCCCGGACAGGGCGGCCGGGGACGGCGTCTTCACGGCGGCCGTCTCGTTCGCGGCGCCGGGAGACGTCGAGTACAAGATCTCGCGAAACGGCGTCGATCTCGCGGACGGCGGCGCCGGGGCGGCCAGCGGCGAGAGCCTGCGTTTCACGCTGGCCGGCGGGACACCGCCCTACGATGTCACCTTCTACTACGACAAGCGCGACCTGACCGCACAAGGGTTCTTGCCGGCGACCGAGTCGGCCTCGGACTCGCGCAGCGCCTCGCTCGACGAGGGCGGCGCACCGCAGGTGTGGGTCGCCGTCGGAGACTGGCAGAGCTCCGTGGGCGACACCGACTGGAACCCGTACTCGTCCCTCACGGTCGCGCGCGACGACGGCGCCCTCGGCGATCGCGTCGCGGGCGATGGGATCTATACATACCGCTTCGTGGCCCGGACGGCGCTCTCCGGCGCGTCCTTCAAGTTCGCGGCGCAGGGCCCCTGGAGCACGAGGCTCGGGGCGAACGGCTGGAGCTACGCCCCGCGAGACTCCTCGAGCGGCGCGTTCAGCGCGGCGGCGGGGCAGGTCGTGACGCTGGAGCTCGACGCGCTCCACGGCCGGATGCGCGCGCACGCGTCGAGCCCGGCGAAGCTCCTCCTGACGGAGCTCCTCGTCCACCCGACGGCCGCGGAGTTCGTCGAGATCTATAACCCGGGCAGCGCGCCGGTCGATCTGTCGGACTACTACCTCGCGGACTACCGCTTTTATTATCAGCTCGTCACGCCGGACCCGACGCTCCCGAACACGAATGATTTCCTTGTGCGCTTCCCGGATGGCGCCGAGATCGCCCCCGGTGAGGTCCAGACCGTGTCGCTCGGAGGGGCCGAGTGCTACCGCATGGGGTGCAACGAGAGCAGGTCGTTCAACGGCTGGGGCGCGCCCCCTACCTACGAGATCCAGAGCGCCGGCGGCCCGGAGGGCAAGTCGGCCGCCGGGGTGCCCGACATGCGGCTGCCGATCCCTGGATCGGTGGGAGAGACGCGCGGGCTGACGAACGATCATGAGTGCCTGATCCTCTTTTACTGGGACGGCGTGAGCGATCTCGTGAAGGACGTCGATTACGTCTTTTATGGCGTGACGGGGGCGAACACGCCTGTCAACAAGACGGGTGTATCGATCGACGGGCCGGACCCCGGGGCCACGCCGAGCGCCTACCTGGACGACGCGGCGGACGACGCCGCGCTGCACGCGCCGCTGTCGGCCGCGAACGGGAGCTGCCGGCAGGACTTCACCGAAGGCGCCCAGAGCGCGAGCGGGGGGAACGGGGTGACCGGCGCGATCGAGACCGGCGAGCCGACGTCGTCGACCTGGGCCGCGTGCGCCGTCCCGACGCCCGGCGCCATCGACTTCGACGGCGACGGCGTGCTCGCGGGCGACAACTGCCCCCATGCGGAGAACCCGCGTCAGGAGGATCTCGACGGCGACGGCGCCGGCGACGCCTGCGACCCGGACGACGACGACGACGGCGCGCTGGATGGCTCGGACAACTGCCCTTCCATCGCCAACTCGACCCAGCGCGACACCGACGGCGACGGCGCCGGCGACGCCTGCGACCCGGACGACGACGACGACACGGTCCTCGACGCCGACGACAACTGCCCTCGGACGCCCAACGCCGATCAGCGGGACTCGGACGGCAACGGCGTGGGTGACGCGTGCGACGCCGACGACGACGGAGACGGCGTGAACAACGACGCGGACAACTGCCCCACGGCGGCGAACCCCGGCCAGGAGGACTCGGACGGCGACGGGACCGGCGACGCCTGCGACGAGGATCTCGCCGACTCGGACGGCGACGGCGCGCTCGACGGCATGGACAACTGCCCTGACGTGAAGAACCCGGACCAGGCCGACACCGACGGCGACGGCGTGGGCGACGCGTGCGACAACTGCGAGGCTCGAGAGAACGCCGATCAGGCCGACACCGACGGCGACGGCGCAGGCGACGCGTGCGACGCCGACGACGACAACGACTTCGTGAGGGACGTCCACGACGAGTGCCCGACCGAGCCCGGGCATGCGTCGAACCACGGTTGCCCAGGGGGGGAGGGCGGCGGCGGGGCGGCCTCGGGCGCGGCGAGCTCGTCGAGCGAGGCGTCGTCGTCGTCGTCGTGGGGCAGCAGCGGCGGGCTCGGCGGCGGCGGACCCGGCTGTGACTGCCACGCCGCGGGTGGCGCGCCGTCGGGCGGCCCGCTCGCGCCGTGGCTCGCGCTCCTCGGCGGCATGCTGCGGCTCGCGTGCGGCCGGCGACGCGCGTGAACGCGGCGCTGCGTCAGCCGTCGAGCCACCGCACGCGCGAGCTCGAGCGTGCGGGCGTTGTCCGGGACTCGCTCCACGGCGAGGGCGGGCTCGCCGCGCCATCCATGAGCTCCTAGCTCCCTCGCTGCCGCTCGAGCCGCTCTCTCATCCAGTTGGGGATCCGCTCGGCCGCCTCGATCGCCCGCGCGAGCGCCGCCTTCCCCTCGGCGTGGCGGCCGCGGCGCGAGCGCGCCCGCGCCCGCGCCTCGATCACCTCGATCTGCTCCTGGCCCACGGAGCAGCGGGCCGACCGCCCCTCGAGCTCATCCCATTCCTCGTCGGTGGCGTCGCGCGTCGCCAGGTCGATCATCGACCACAGCACCTCCTCCGCGGGGGCCATCTCCAGGCCCCCGCGCCCCGCGGCGATCGCCTTCGCCTGCTGGGCCCGGATGGTCTCGATGATCTCCCGCGCCTTGTCCTCGTCGCCTCGGTAGAGGAGCAGCCTCGCCTGGAGGAGCTGCGCCCAAGGGCGCGCCTCCTCCCCCCGCTGCTGGCGCTCCAGGTGCGCGGCCCGCTCCACGTGCGGCATCGCCATCTCGAGGTTGCCCACCATGTACAGGTACTCGCCGAGGTTGAACTCCCCCATGAGCTCCATCGCCCCGAGGCCCAGCTCGCGCGAGAGGGCGAGGAGACGGCACATGTCCAGGATCATGCCCTCGTTGTCGCCGAGGCACGCGCGCAGGAGCGCCCGGTTGTTGATGGCCGGCCCGAGGTGCAGGAGATCGCCGCGCGCCTCGCACATCCGGATCGCCCGATCCAGCGCCGCCCCGGCCTCGTCCAGCTTGCTCAGCCCCTGGTAGATGAAGCCGAGGACGAGCAGCGACACCACCAGCGTCTCGTAGCCCGCGTCGCCAAGCGCCTCCGCCTGCGCCGCCGCGCGCTCGAACTCGCGCGCCGCCTCTTCCTCCCGGCTCTCCCGGTGGAGCGACAGCGCCGCCCCCATCGACAGGCGCGCCGAGAGCGCCGGGGGCAGCTCGCCGCTCGCGAGCGCCTTCGCCTGCTCCACCCGCTCCTTCGATCGCCCGTAGTCGTCCATCCAGTCGAGCGTGATGGCCTCGTCGAGCAGGATCTCGATCTGCTCGATCGCCTCCCCCTCCTCGATCGCCATCGCGCGCGCGCGCGCGAGATCCCCGAGCGCGTCGTGGTAGCGGCCGAGCCGGTAGCGCATCAGCCCCCGGCCCCGGTAGGCCGCCCTCCGCCGCGCGCCGCGATCCGGGGCCGGCTGCGCCAGCGCGCGGCTGTAGTGCAGCTCCGCCTCCATGTAGGCGTGCCGCTCCCGCGCCCGCTCGGCCAGCTCCAGGTAGGCCGCCTCCGCCACCGCCGAGAGCCCCGCCTCGGCCGCGTGGTAGGCGATCTTGAACCGCCGCTGCTCCCGGCTCTCGTGCGCCGCCTCGCGGTGGTGCTCGTACGCGGCCAGGTGGATCCGCCGCCGCTCGCCCTCGGCGACCCCCTGCGCGATCGCCTCCCGCATCAGCGCGTGACGGAACCCGAGCCGGCCCTTCCGATCGGCGACCAGCACGCCCGCCTTGAGCAGCCGCTCGGTCCCGACCCGCGCGTCCAGCGGGAAGGCCGCGCCCTCGCCGCGCCGATCGAGGTGGCTCAAGACGCCCGCGATCTCGTCGGGCGACACCTCGGCGCCGAGCAGCGAGACGAGCCGCGCGTGCGCCCCGAGCGCCGGCCCGAGCGCCTCGATCTCCCCCTGCGCCAGCGGATCGAGGAGCGGCAGCGCCGGCAGGCGCTCGAGCTCGTCGGTCGCCAGGTACCACGCGTCGCCCCGCGGGTGCCGGCGCAAGATCCCCTCGCGCTTGAGCCCGTGCACGAGCTCCACGAGGAGCAGCGGCACCCGCTGCGCCCGCTCGATCAGGCGATCGATCGCCGACTCCGGCACGTCCCGCGCGGGCAGGAGCAGGCGCCGGCAGAGCGCCCGCGCGCTGTCGGCGTCGAGGGGATCGAGCCGCACGACCTCGCGCCGCGCCGCCCGCTCGCCCCAGGAGGGCTGCGCCTCGGCGAAGGCGGGGCGCCCCATCGCGCACACCCAGAGCGGCGCGGCCCCGTCCCCGAGCGCCGCGTACTCGAGCGCCGCCAGCGTCACCTCGTGCGCGAACTGCGCGTCGTCGAGGATGACGACGGCCGGCGCGGCCGCGGCGCACCGGCGCAGGCACTCGCCCGCCGCGCGCACGCACGCCGAGCGCAGCGCGCCGGGAACGGCCTTGAGCGCCTCGACGTCCCGGAAGAACTCGCCGCCCGTCCGCTCGTCCACCCACCCGAGCGCCATCGCCAGCCCCGAGCCGAGCTCCTCGCCGAGCGCGGAGCCGAGCCGCTCCGCGAGCGCCGCGCGGACGCCGCTCTCGGGGGGCGCCTCGGGGATGTCGAGCGCCTCGCGCACGAGCTCCTGGAGCGTCGCGTCCGCGACGCCGCTCGTCGGCTCCCGCCCGCGCAGATCGATCAGCCTGGCCTGCGGCAGGCGCTCCCGGAGCTGCCTGACGAGCTCGACGAAGAGGCGGCTCTTGCCGTAGCCGGGCTCGCCGATCACCGACACGACCGTCGGCTGCCGCAGCCGGAGCGCCTCCTCGGCGCTGTGGACGAGGTGCTCGAGGACCTCGCGGCGGCCGATGAGCGCGCCGGGGCCCGTCGTCTCCCGCGCGTCGTCGCCGGGCCGGGGCTCGCCATCCCCCGCGCGATCGTCCTCCGGCGCGGCGAGGGACGCCTCCGGGAGCGCGGCCGCCGCCGCGGGCGTGAGGAACGGCCCCGGCGGCCCGGAGGCGGCCGGCCACCGCTCGGCGCGCGAGAAGAGCGGGCTCAGGAAGCGCCGGGCCCCGCCGGGGCGGGCCTGGACCGACACGGGCGCGAGATCGATGAGCACCCGCTCGCACAGCCCCGCGCGCAGGAGCTCGTCGGCCGCGCGCCTGGCGTGGCGCGCCGGGCTCGCCGCGCCCTCGTGGCCGAAGACCGCCGCGTAGCGAGCGCCGGACGCGTGCGCGAGCTCGCCGCCGAGCGCCCGGACCCTGCGCTGCACGGCCATCCGATCCGCCGCGCCCTCGAAGAACAGGAGCCCCACCGCGCGGCGCTCGGCGCCGGCCACGGAGCGAGGCCCTCCGTGCTCGCTCGCCGTGAGCTCGTCGCCGAGCGCGCGCTCCAGCGCGGCGCGGAGCTCGGTCGCGCTCGCGAACCGCTCGCCCCGCTCCTTGGCCAGGCACCGGTGCACCACCTCCTCGATCGCCCGCGGCACGGCCGCGCGCGCCGACAGGCGCGTCGGCCTGCGGCTCCGGTGATCCTCCAGCACCACCGCGCGCGGCCCCCAGAACGGAGGCCGGCCCGCGAAGAGCTCGTACAGGATGACGCCCATCGCGTAGATGTCGGCGCGCGCGTCGAGATCCGCGCGCCCGGCGGACTGCTCCGGCGCCATGTACTCCGCGGTCCCCAGGGCGAGGTCCTCGTCCTGCGCGCCGTCGCGCCGCCCCACGACGCGGGCGATGCCGAGGTCGATGAGGGTCGCCTTCCCCGAGCGATCGACGAAGATGTTCTCGGGCTTGAGATCGCAGTGCACGTAGCCGCGCGCGTGCACGGCCTCGAGGGCCGCGAGCGTCGCGAGGCCGAGCTGGGCGGCCTCGTCGAGCCGCGGCGCCGGCCGCGCGGCGAGGCGGGCGGCGAGCGTGGGCGCGGCGACGAGATCGAGCACGGCGTACGGGGAGCCGTCGTCCAGCGCGCCGCGCGCGTGCACGGCCGGCACGTGGGGGGGGCCCACGGCGAGGAGCGCCTCGATCTCGCGCCGGAGCCGCGGGGCCGCCCCGCGGCGATCGGCGCGCGCGAGCTTGATCGCCGCCGGCTCCCCGCCGCCCTCGGGCTCGGCCTCGAACACGGTGCCGAAGCCGCCCTGCCCCAGGACCCTGCGCGTCCGGTAGCCCGGGAAGCGCGGCAGCGAGACGGGGACGACCTCGGTGATGTCCGGCGGGCTCGCCTCATCGCGATGCGGCTGCGGCGGGCACTCGGGGCACGAGCCCGGGTTCCGCCGCCCGCACGACGGGCAGCGCCGATGGTCCGGAGGTGCGCGCTCGGGATCCTGGTTCCGCTGGACCTCGGAGCCCATGCCGCATTTTACGGCGGCAGGAAGGACGTGATCACCACATCCGTGCGCGCCGAGGACGAGATCGCCGGGTTGTCGAGGCATTGGGAGTAGAAGCCGCCGTCGGCGACCACCGCTTCGCACACAGTATCGCACGACCCCGCGAGCGCGATGGGGCCGCACGGCTCCGTGATCGGCGCCCCGGTCGCCGGGTCGGGCTTGATGTGACCTGCCGCACAGTCACGCTTCAGCGCCCGCGCGCGCGCGACGCCTGCCGGCGAGTGGCAGGCCCGTAGGTAGGGCGTCGAGCTGAACAGGTTGCCCCAGAACGCGCCCTCCCTGACCGAGTAGGTCGAGCGCTCGTTCCACGACGAGCCCATGGATACTTGGCTCGCGCGCAGGGAGATCATCACCGGGACGCCGTAATAGTTCGTGCGCGCGGCGAGGCACGCGGAGATGTAGCGCTGGTAGAAGGGATCGGTGAGCGGGCCGTACACCCACCAGTCCACGATCCCGAGGTAGCCGCTGTACGTCTCCTGTCGGCTCGTACCGCCGCTGTCGGTCCACGTGAACGAGAACGACTGGTCCGGCCGGAGCGCACAGCTCACGACGTACTGGAGGAGCTGCCTTGACAAGGCGCCCTGAGGTCCTGGATCCTGGATGGCTGCGAGCGCGGCGGCGCTGAGCGCGCTGGGCTTGAGCGCGTTTGCGCCGAGCAGGCTCGGGGTGAGCGCGCCGGAGAGGAGCGCGTTCCGGTTGATGATATTGGACAGGGCGCCGTTCCCAGCCACGACGGCGCCCTCCGCCTCGCCGATCGGCTCTTCGAGCTCTTCGTCGGCTTCGTCGTCGATCTCGGCCCCGATGCAGGCGGTAGTAACCAGAGGTATTGCGAGCAGCGCAACAGTCCGTGTCCAGCAAAGGAACATCTTGTTCCCCCTTTCAGCGACGGGTCCCGGCCGGCGGTTCAGTGTCGAGGTGCGGCCAAGTTTAAGTTACCATTTAGAAACGCTCCTGAGTATACCGGTTCATCAAGATCATCCTCGAAGGGGGACAGCGGCGCGCGCGGCGGCCCGTGACGCGCCGCACGGTGGGGCAAGATGACGAAAGAGGACGAGACGAGGCCGTTTTCGGAGGTCGAGCGGGCCAGCGCGCGCGGCGAGCTCCCGGCGGGGACCCTGGCCGGCGAATACATCCTCGAAGGATTCATCGCGCGCGGCGGCTGCGGGGTCGTCTATGCAGCGAGGCACGCCCGTTCAGGGAGGCCCGCCGCGGTCAAGGTGCTGAGCGAGGCGGTAGCTCACTCGCGCCGCGTGGTCGAGAGATTCGCGCGCGAGATCGAGGCTTTACGCCTGATCTCCCACCCCAACATCGTAGAAATTTACGAAGTAGGTGAGCTGAACAACTATCAGCCGTTCTACGTGATGGAGCGCCTGGAGGGGCAGACGCTCGACGCGCTGATCAGGGCCGAGACCCGGCTCGCGCCGCGGGAGGCGCTCGATCTGTTCGAGCCCATCTGCGCGGCGCTCGGGGCCGCGCACGCCGCCGGCATCATTCACCGCGACGTGAAGGCGAGCAACATCTTCATCTGCTCCGGCAAACCACGCACCGTGAAGCTGCTCGACTTCGGCATCGCGAAATTGATGGGGCCCGAGGAGGGCTCGACCTGGCTGACCACCGCCGGAAGAATGCCCGGGACGCCATCGATCATGGCGCCCGAGCAGATCCTGGGCGGCCCCATCGATGCGCGGGTGGATGTTTATGCGCTCGGAGTGCTTCTCCATCGCATGCTGGTCGGAAGATTACCATTCCACACACATGACATGGACGAGATGGTGCGGAAGCACCTCGAGGAGCCGCCGATGCCCCCGAGCTTGCGGGTGCCGCTTCCTCTCGAGCTCGACGCGGTGGTGCTGCGTTGCATGGAGAAGCGGCGGGAGCGGCGGTTCGGCTCGGTCGAGGAGCTGGTGCGGGCGCTCCGGGAGGCGATCGGCGAGCCCGCGTCGGGGACGAGGGGTGGGCCCGATCCGACGCAGCCGGCGGTGGGCGTGTACCTGGAGGTGAGGACGGGCGGCGGCTCCGACGATCTCGACGACGCGCTCGCGGCGGACATCGGGCAGGTGCTCGACATGGCCGAGTCGCAGCTCGAGCGCGCGGGGTTCATCCTGGCCTCGACGACCGGCAACGAGGTGCTCGGCGTGCGTCTCTTGCCCGCCGGGGCGGACGCGGAGCGCGACGAGCGGCGCGCGGCGCTCCGGGTCGCGGCGGCGCTGCACGAGGCGGTGGTTCGCCGCGCGGGGGCGGACGCGCGCGTGCACGTCAACGTGAGCGTCCACGCGGACGACGTGCAGGTGCGCCCGGCGGCGCAGCCCGAGATCCTGGGGGGCGCGCTGATGTGCGCGGGCGAGTGGGCGCCGGCCGGCGAGGAGCCGGGGGTCTTCGCGACGCCGAGCGCGACCGCGGGCCTCGTCGGCGAGGAGCTGCGCCCGATCCGCGGCGCGTGACCCGCCGCGGGCGCGGCCCGTGACCGCGGCGGGCGCCCGCGCTTCCGGGCGCGTCAGCGGAGCGCGTGGGTGCGGGTCATCCGGTTCGCGAACGTCGACAGCGTGTAGGTGCCGATGCCGACGATCACCTCGAGGGCCTGCTCGGCGGTGAAGCCCGCGCCGAGGAAGGCGTCGAGATCGGCGTCCGAGACCTGGCCGCGCTCGCGCAGCGTCGCCTCGGTGAACGCCGCGAGCGCCTGGAGGCGCGCGTCGGGCGCCGGCCTCCGCTCGAACAGCGCCGCGGCGACCTCGGCGGACGCGCCCGCGCGGAGGAGCAGCCCGCGGTGCATCGCGCGGCAGAGGTCGCAGCCGTTCTCGCCGGCGACGACCATCACCACGACCTCGCGCTCCACCGGCGAGAGCGTGGCCCCCTCGAAGATCGAGAGGAGCTCGTCGAAGGCGCGCACGAGGAGCGGCGAGGTCGCGAAGCGCGCCGAGGGCAGCGGGAGGAAGCCGAACTTCCGCGAGGTGCGCTCCAGCGCGGCGCGGGCCGCCGCGGGCGCCGTGTCGAGCGTGTGCGCGGGGAAGTGAGGGGAAGCAGCGGCCTGGCCAGGGGGAGCAACGGTCTCGGTCATGCGGGCGTCTCCTGAGTTGGTTGTCAATGCAATCAATTGGGGATGAAGCGGCCGGCGCGGGGGCTGGGCCGCGCTCAGCCCTCGGGCTCGAGGTTCGCGAGGATGCGCTGGAGCGTGCGCCGGGTCGTGAGGAGATCCTCCTCCGGGATGCCGGCGCGCAGCTCGTCCACGAGGGCCTTCGCCTCGCCCGACAGCGCCTTGCGCAGCGTCCGCCCGCGCGACGTGAGGTAGACGAGCCGGGCGCGCCGGTCCGTCGGGTCGCGCCTCCGCTCGACCAGCCCGTCGCGCTCCATGAGCGCCAGGATCCGGCTCATCGTGGGCACGTCCCGGAAGGTGCGCTCGGCCAGGTGCGTCTGCGTGACGCCCTCCTGCTCCCACAGGCGGACGAGCACCATCCATTGCTCCGGCGTGATCTCGACGCCGTGCGCGCGGAAGCGCCGGTACATCGCGGCGCGGGAGGCGAGGTACACCCGCGCCATCCAGTAGCCGAGGGCGTTGTCGAGGATGATCCCCCCTTCGGCCGTGAACTGGTCGCGCATGATGGCCGAGCGTAGCGCCGAACAATTAATTGTCAATACAACCAATCGTGCGACGCGCGGCGCGGGGCTCGCTGGCGCGGCCGGCGCGGGCCGCCGTGCGGTCATGGCGGCGCAGGCGGCGACCAGCGCGGGGCTCGCCGCGGCGTGGCCGGCGCGGCCGAGGAGCGGCGTCGAGAGGATGCTCGACGCTGGCGACAATCGAGCCAGGGTCGTTGGCCTCTACGACGACGGGGTGTCGGGGGCGAACGGCCGTCCGACTCGACCTCCGCGCCCGTGCCGAGCTCGGACGCGGCAACCGCACGAGCCGGTCGGCGATCTCGGAGGTCGCGAATCAGCGCCGGCGCGCGCGCCGAGGCTGGTGCCGTTGCCTCGCCCATGGTATCGGCCTCTGTTCGAAGCTCGCTCATGACGAGTCTCGCGGCGCTGTGCGGAGGGTCCTAGATGCGAAAGATTCATATTGCTTTGGGTGTGAGCTCAATCTCGGAGTCCATCACGGATTACACGCAGCGCCTGGCGGCCCAGCCGCAGGTGATCGTGCCGGGCCAGTACGCGCTCTGGCGCACCGACGTGGTGAACTTTTCGATTCGCCAGCTCCCCGATGGCGGGGCTCCGGGGTTGCGTCATCTGGGGTGGGAGGACGATGACGCCAGCGCCTTTTCCGAGGCTCGGGATTGCAATGGCATTCTCTGGGAGGAGTTCGGTCCCGAGCACCAGCTGCAAGAGATCCTTGGGCTCTGGCCCGATGCCCAGATCAAGCGCTGACGTTGAGGTGGCGATGAACCGGCCGGAAGAAGCTCGACGCCCGGCGTCTGGAAGGCCCCGCCTCGGTAGCTTGCACGGCGGATAGGTCGCCGGCCGCCGTCGCGGCGGCGGCGCCGTGAGGTGCGTGACGCGACGATCCAGTCAGAGCGCTGGGTGGGGCCAAGCACCCGCCGTCCCGCGAAAATCGGCTCATGGGAAGAGGCCGCAAGGGCGCATGGGGCGCAGGGGGCGCAGGGGAAGAGAAGGATATCATCTCTCTTCCCCTGCGCCTCCGCCCTTGCGGTCCCTCTTCTTACTGCATGCTTGCTGCATGCCGTACCCTTCCAGCTCGCTCGCCCACGTCCGTCCGCCTCGACCTCCGCCAGCTCGGCCGCGACGATGTGCAACCCGCTGCGCTCAGCTCGAGCTCGCCTCCGGGCCGGGACGAGGTTGACGAGCCGTAGCCGCAGGGACGCAATCTGTGCCCTGAATCAGAGTTGACACCGCCCCTCCGCACGCGCATCTGGAACGACCTGGAGGATGGGCATGCGCCACAGGCTGAAAATGAAGGCGATCCCTCTGCTTATTCCTCTCGGTCTCACGGTGTGGGCGTGCAACTACGACGTGGGCGAGTGCTATCTTAGGGGGACGGAAGGCACAGGGGCCGGAGAACCATACCCACCCGGGTCAGCAGCTACGGGGGACCGGTTCGGAAACGGCGACGACGTGGGGAGCGGAGCCGATGAGCAGATGGCAGGGTGCACGCCCGACAAGACATGCACAGACATGTTCGTCGATTGCCAAGAGATCGGCGGCAAGTGCATCACGGGATATCCAGGCTGCGACAAATGGCGCCACACATCGTGCAGGAGCTGCTTTGAAGCCTGCCAATCGGGCACACCATACCCGCCAGCGTGCAAATGCAGATCGTGTGGATTCAGATGATGAATGAGCCGATACAGGGCGCAGTCTACGTCGCCATGGGCAGGGTTGCCGGAGCAGCTCTGGCCAAGGTTGCATCCCCCGTCGTGGTCGACGATGACGAGCTCCTGCTGGGGCCATCGAGGCTCGATCCTGAACGTCATCGCGCTGCGCGCGTCAGATACTTGGGTGGAGAGCCGTCCACCGATCTCAATGAAGAGCTCACGCGTCCTGATGGGCCGCCGGTCTGCGTGGCGCTTCCGCCGACACCAAGCGGCCTGATGAGCCTCTGTCGAATCTGTGCTTCCGTCGTCGAGCGCGGGCGCGCGCTGTTCATCGTCGATCTCAGCCCGGACGCCGCCGGAGCATCTCCGCAAGGGCCCGGCCCGGGCAGGGCCATATACCTCAATGTCGCGGATGCTCTGCTACGCAAGCCGCCCGTGGTCCAATGGTCGAAGCTCGAGACAGCCCTCGCGGCGACGCTCTGGAAACTGTGGTGCCGCCGCTCGCCCGTCGCCTTTTCCAGGTTCTGTGCATCTGGGAGCACGTTCCACCCGCAGCTGGCCAACCTTGGGCGCTATCATGCCGGACTCTTTCCCCGACGGGCAGCCCATGGGCTCTACCTGTCGCGCTTCGACGAGCTCCTCCTGCGACAGCTATCGCAAGAGTGGCTCTCGCCGGTCAAAGTTTTTGCCAACGCGATCAACGCAAAATCCGAGCTCGATGCATGGTTTTCACACACGGGAGATCTGTACGTCGCCGAACGGCTCAATGATTGGTATCGCCATACGCGAGGCCGTATCATCGAACGTCGAGACGCGCATCATCCGAGACCTTCCGAGATGACGAGATGGTGCTTTCGATGGCGTGCGGGGGGCGAGGCGATCCTCGAGGCGCTGCCGAGCCTACAAGCGGCCCCGCCTGTATCCATTGGAGGCGCTACCGCGTATGATCCCGACCACCCATGGGTATGCCGACTCGATGCGCGGGGCACGCCTTACCTGAGCCGATTCGACGCCGCATCGTCAGGCGACAGGCTGGAATAGGGCGTATCCGATAGCGCCCGAGACGAGGGACGCGGCCGCGCCTCTCACGCGGCGCGCGCGGTCGCCACGAGGCCGCCGGCCGCGACGAGGGCGCAGGCGGCGAGCAGCGCGGGGCTCGCCTCGGCGTGGCCGGCGAGGCAGAGGAGCAGCGTCGAGAGGATGGGCGCGCCGTAGGCCAGCACGCCGAGCTGAGAGACGTCGCCGTGCTTCGTCGCGTGATCCCAGGCGAAGAACGCGACGCCCACGGGGCCGAGCCCGAGCGCGAGCAGACCGAGCGCCTGGCCGGCCGTGGGCGCGACCGTGCGCTCGAACGCGAGGTGCCCGGCGAGGCCGAGGGCCGCCGTCGCGGCGCAGGGGCCGACGAGGGCGTCGGCGGGGACGTCGGCGAAGCGGCGCTGGAGCACGGAGTACGTCGACCAGAGGAGCGCGCATCCGAGCGCGGCCGCGTAACCGGGCAGGTGCGCGGCGCTCGGGATCACGGCGCCCCCGGCGGCGAGGACCGTCCAGACGCCCGCGAGCCCGAGCAGCGCCCCGGCCACGTGCCGGAGGCGCAGGCGGCCGCCGGGGAGCGCCGCCGAGAGCAGGACGATGAGCAGCGGCCACAGGTACGAGATCACGCTGACCTGCACGGGCGGCGCGACGGTGAGCGCGTAGAAATAGAGGGCGTGATAGCCGAACAGGCCGCCCACGCCGACGAGCCACCACCCGAGCGGCTGGCGGAGCACGCCGAGGCCGGCGCGGCCGCGCCGGGCGAGCCGCGCCGCGCCGAGGAGCGCCGCGATCGCGAAGGTCGACGCGAGCACCTGGAGCGACGGCAGGCCGCGCACCGAGGTCGAGAGCAGCGTGAAGCTGCCCCAGAGGCAGATGGCCGCGACGCCCGCGAGGGTGGCGGCGCGCGGCGAGGGGCGCGCCGCCGATGTCGCCTCAGGCAGGGCGCGGGAGGCCGCCTCCGGCAGCGCGCCGGGTGTCGCATTCGGCAGCGCGCGGGAGGCCGCCTCCGGCAGCGCGCCGGGTGTCGCATTCGGCAGCGCGCAGGGGGCCGCCTCCGGCAGCGCGCGGGGAGCCGCCTCCGGCAGCGCGGGAGAGATCGGATCCGACATGGCGCGGAGAATGCCGCGCGGGCCGGCCGCCGTCTTGGCCCAGGCTCCGCGGTCCTGTGCCGGGGCTGCGGCGCGCGCTCGCGCCCGCACGCGCGCCGCCCGGCTACGCGCCCCCGCGCCGCGGCTCGGCCGGCCGCCCGGACCGGGCCCCGCGGCGCAGGGCGGCCGGGGTCACGCCGCGGCGGCGCCGCAGGCTGCGCGTCAGGCAGCTCTGATCGGCGTAGCCACAGCGGAGGGCGATCTCGGCGATCCCGAGATCGGTGCGCGACAAGAGCTCCGTCGCGCGCGCGAGGCGCACGTCCGCGATGCGCGCCTGCACCGTCGTCCCGAGGACGGCGCGGAACAGGTGGTGGAGGTGCCCGGGGCTGAGCTCCGCGCGGGCAGCGATGTCGGCGACGGTGAGCGGCTCGTGCGCGTGCTCCTCGATGAAGCGGAGCGCGCGGCGCAGCTTCTCCGGAGCGCGCGCGGCGCCGCGATCGCCGCGCTCGGCCAGCGTGAGCACGAGCAGCCCCGCCCACTGCCGGCGCAGCGCGACCGAGCCCGCCCCATCGAGCTCGGCCGCCGCGGCGTGGACCAGGAGCGCGGCGGCGGGGTCGAGGGCGACCGGCCCGCCGGCGCTCCGCTCGAACCACGGCGCCGCGCCGAGCGCCTCCGCGGAGGCGGGCGGCACGTCGATGACGAGGAAGCGGTTCCGGTCCGACGCCGCGAAGGCGTGGCGCGCGTCGCACGGGACGAGCACCCCCGAGCGCCCCGCCGCCCGGAGCTCGCGCCCGGCCATCGCGATCGAGAGCGCGCCCTCGACCGGCAAGACCAGCTGGTGGTGCGCGTGCCGGTGCGCGACCACCTCGGCCGAGTAACGCTGGACGCTGAGCTCGACCTCGCCCATCGCGCGCCATGATCTCACGCGCGCCGCCCGCGCGCCATGCGCGGCGCCGACCCGCGGGAGATCGCCGGAGATCGCAGGCAGACGACGCCGCCGGCCCGCCGGAGCCCCGGAGGAGCAGGGCCCCGCGCGCCCGCGGCGGAGCGCGTTTCGCTGGACGCTCGGCCGCGGTTCGCCAATCTTTGGACGCATGAAGCTCACGGGCATCGCCGCAGAAACCGTGCAGATCGTGAGCCGGGGCGAGTACACCGCGCCCTCGGGCGCGACGGTCCGCGTCCGCGACCGCGTGCTCGCCGCGGTGAAGGGCACCGCGCTTTACCGGCCCGGATCCCTCGACACCTGGGAGCCGAAGGAGCGCCTCGAGCGGCCGGCGAGCATCGAGGTGACGGGCGAGACCACGGGGGCGGCGGGCCGTCGGCTCGCCGAGCAGGAGGGCGAGGCCCGCGTCGCGGCCCTCAACTTCGCCTCCGCCAAGAACCCCGGGGGCGGGTTCCTGCGCGGGGCCAAGGCCCAGGAAGAGGACCTCGCCAGGTGCTCCGCGCTGTACGCGTGCCTGGTCGAGCAACGCGAGTATTACGACCAGAACCGCGCCTCGGGGAGCTTGCTGTACACCGATCACCTCATCTACTCGCCGGACGTGCCGTTCTTCCGCGACGAGCAGCACAACCTGCTGGAGCGGCCCTTCGCGCTGTCGATCATCACCGCGCCGGCGCCCAACGCCGGCGAGGCGCTCGAGCGCGACGAGGGGGTGGAGCCGGACATCCGCGCGGCCCTGGAGCGCCGCGCGGCCATGGTGCTCGCGGCGGCGGGCGCGCACGAGCACCGGTGCCTGGTCCTCGGCGCCTGGGGGTGCGGCGTCTTCCGCAACGATCCGGGCGAGGTCGCCGACGTCTTCGCCCGGTGCCTCGAGCACCCGCGCTTCCGCGGCGCGTTCTCGCGCGTGGTGTTCGCCGTGTACGACCGGGGCGCCGACCAGCCGAACTACCGAGCCTTCCGGGATCGGTTCGCGGGGGCGTAGGCGCGCGCCGTCGCGGGCACGACCGCGCGCACCGCACGCGCCCGCACGCGGGCCACATCGTGGGAGACATACGCCCGGGCTGCGCCGAGGTCGCTTTTCCGTCTAGCTTCAATGGAAACGTCGAGAGCCATCGAGGACCGAGCTCGCGCGATTGCTGCTTTCGATTGTCGGACCGTGATGGAGGAGCGAAAATCACGGTTCCGCCTTGAAGACGATTGGCAGCATCTTCGCCGTACGCCTCGCGACGGCCGTCTTCTCCCTGTCGCTCCCGCTCCTCGGCGGGTGCGCGAAGACCGCGCCCGCGCCGCGGGCCGCCCGGCCAGCGGCCCCGGCGCCGCTCCTCCAGCGCTTCGCCAGCGAGCCCGCGCCGGCGCCGCGCTTCCTCGATCCGGAGCGCGGGCGGAAGCTCCGCGCGGCCGCGCCCGAGGTGCAGGCGCTGGCGCAGCGCACCGCGGAGCGGGAGCGCCTGCCCGCCCTGGCGCTCGGCGTCGTCATCGACGGCGAGCTCGCGATCCAGAAGGTGATCGGCGTGCGCGACGTCGCGCGGGGCGGTGCGGTCGACGAGCACACGCGCTTTCGCATCGGCTCGATCACGAAGGCGCTGACCGCCGCTGCGGTCCTGCGGCTCCGCGACGAGGGGCGGCTGTCGATCGACGCCCCGGCGGCCCGCTACCTGCCCGCGCTCGCCGGCGTCGTCTACCCGACGCGCGACTCGCGGCCGATGACGGTGCGCGACCTGCTCACGCACAGCTCCGGCCTGCCCCGGCTCGGCGTGTTCTCCCCCGCGTCGACGGCGCGCGACGTCACCGAGCGCGAGATCCTCGCCACCCTCGACGGCTTCGGGCTCGAGAGCGCGCCGGGCACCGAGACGTCCTACTCGAACCTCGGCTACTCGCTCCTCGGGCTGCTCGTCGGGCGCGCCGCCGGCGTCCCGTACCGGCGTTACATGAACGACGCGCTGCTCGCGCCGCTCGGCATGCGCGACGCCGCGTGGGACGCCGCAGCGGTGCCGCCCGACGCGCTCGCGTCGCCGCACGTGCGCGCGGGCGACGAGGTGACGCCCATCCAGCCGTGGCGGCTCGGGGCCTCCGAGTCGACCGCGGGGCTCTACGCGAGCCTGTCCGACATGGGCCGGTTCATCGGGCTCCAGCTCGCGGCCTGGCCCGCCCGCGACGCGCCCGAGACCGGCCCCCTGCGGCGGAGCACGCTGCGCGAGTCGCACATGATGGCGCGCAACGGCTCGGCGTTCCCGGCGGCCGGCGGCGCCGACGGCCCCGGGCTCGGCTGGCACGTGCGCGAGGACTGCGACCTCGGCCACGTGGTCTTCCACAACGGCCTCATCGACGGCTTCTCCGCCTCGGTGATGATCCTCCCGCAGCGCGGCGTCGGCGTCGTCGCGCTCGCCAACGTGGCCGGCGCCGCGCTCGAGCCGCTGAGCGCGAAGGTGCTCGGCAAGCTCGAGGCGACCGGCGCGATGGTCGCGCGCGTCGTCCCGCCCTCCCCGCCGGTGCGCCGCGCGGCGCAGGCGGTCGCCTCGGTCATCGGCCGCGCGCGGATGGAACCGCTCGATCGCAGGCTCCGGCCCGGCTGGTTCCCCGAGGATCACCTCGCGTCGCTGCGGCAGGAGCTGCGGGACGTCGGCGCGAGGGTGGGCGCGTGCGCGCTCGACGGCTCCGCGATGGTTGAGAGCGCCACGTCGGCGCGCTTCGGCCTGCGCTGCGAGCGCGGGGCGCTCTCGGTGGCCGTGCGCGTGGACACCTCGCCGGACCCGCTGATCACCTCGCTCAGCGTCGAGGAGCAGACGGGGGCGATCGCGTGGGAGGGCCTCCGCGCGCGCGCCCGCCCGGCGCGCTGCCGCTGAGCCCGCCGGCGGCCGGCCATCGCGCCACACCTGTGGCAGAGCGCCCCCACACGAACGCGCGGCTGAGCTCGCGATGACGGCGTGACGGCGACGTCCGGAAGCGACCTGTTTTCCGGGGCTGCCGTGCGGCTGGCTCGCGCCGTGCATTGGGCCGCCACCGCTCACACCAACGGATTTGCCGTTGTTCCGAGACTCCGGGACACCGGAGCTCGCTTCAGCGCTGCCACGCCCGTCTCGGGCGGCAGCGAGGAGACTGATCACATGCGAACTCTCGTTCACTCTCTTGCGCTCTCGACCGTGCTCGCTCTCGCCGGATTCGGCTGTTCCAGCAACTCGCAGCCTCCGCAGAGCCCCGCTGGCTCCACCTCCCCGGGCACCACGGAAGGGACTCAGTCGCCCTGGGGCTCTGACGCGAGCGGCGCCGGGACGAACATGGGGACGAGCGGCGCCATGGGCGCTCCGGGGACCGGCAGCAGCACGGGCCAGCCCTCGACGGGCGGCATGGGCTCGGGCACGAGCGACATGGGCGCTGGACAGGGGGCTTCCGGAACGGGCATGGGCACCGGCGCCACCGGCACCGGGACCAGCGGGATGACGGGCACCGGCACCACGGGCGCCACCGGAACGACCGGCACGCCCGGCACGACCGGCACCACGGGCACCACGGGCACCAGCGGCACCACGGGCAGCAGCGCGACGGGCACCGGGACGCCGGGCGCGGGCACGGGCGCGGGGGTCCCCGGCGGCTTCCGCGGCGACACGAGCAGCGGC
This sequence comes from Sorangium sp. So ce185, assembly GCF_051526825.1. Classification (NCBI taxonomy): domain Bacteria; kingdom Pseudomonadati; phylum Myxococcota; order Polyangiales; family Polyangiaceae; genus Sorangium; species Sorangium sp. So ce185. The sequence continues at coordinate 9,011,372 of NZ_CP150316.1, forward strand.
ACGCAGTCGCCCACCACGAGCCCGCAGCAGGGGAATCAGCAGAACAAGAAGGGTGGAACGACCGGGACCGGCACCGGCACCGGCACCGGCACGCAGAGCCCGGGCACGAGCCCCGGCGCCACGGGCACCACGCCGGGCTCCGGCGGCATGCGCTGATCCGGCGCGGCGGCCGCCGTCCTCGCCCGGCGGCCCGGGCCCGCCCACGAGCGACCCGGCGCCGCGGTCGCCCGCGACGTCGGCGCGCCGGGCGAGACAGGCGCTGAACGAAGGAACCGCCAAGGCGCCACGAGACGCGGAGAATTCGCTCTCTCGGCGTCCTTGGCGCCTTGGCGGTTTGTCTGTCTCTCCCTTTCGTCCGATCACCGCCCCGGCGCGGCGGCGGCTCACCGCCCCGGCGCGGCGGCGGCGGCCCCCGAGGCCGGGCGCCTCCCGCGCCGGGCTGGCCGGATTCACCCGGTGATCGCGGCGGTTGCAACCACCTCGCGCAACATGGTATTCGGCTCGACCGGTCCCGAGGATCGGCTAGTCTAGTCGCGCCCATCGCTCCGGGCGTCGAACCGTCCCCCTCACCTGCGGAGGTCCGCTTGAAGCACAACGACGTGGTGGTTTTGATCCTCGGCGGAGGCGTCGGAAGCCGCCTCTACCCGCTCACCAAGCTGCGCTCGAAGCCAGCGGTCCCGACCGGCGGCAAGTACCGCCTGGTCGACATCCCGATCAGCAACTGCCTCAACTCGGGCTTCAACCGGATCCACATCCTCACGCAGTACAACTCGGTCTCTCTCCACAACCACATCACGCAGACGTATCGATTCGACGTCTTCTCCGCGGGCGCGGTGCAGATCCTCGCCGCCGAGCAGACGCCGACCCACAGCGACTGGTACCAGGGCACCGCCGACGCGGTCCGCAAGCAGCTGGTCGAGGTCAAGTCGCCGAACCCGCGCGACGTCATGATCCTCTCGGGCGACCACCTCTACCGCATGGACTACGAGCCTTTCCTCGCGCGCCACCGCGAGACCCGGGCCGACGTCACGCTCGCGGTGCGGCCCGTCCCGACCGCCGAGGTGTCGCGCCTCGGCATCGTGGACACCGACGACGACGGGCGGGTGGTCAAGTTCGTCGAGAAGCCGAAGGACATGAAGCTGCTCGACGGCGTGCGGCGGCTCCCCGATCCGAAGAACCCGTGGCTCGCCTCGATGGGCGTCTACATCTTCAGCGCGAAGGCGCTCTACGAGATGCTCGAGCGCGACAACGCCTCCGACTTCGGCCACCACATCCTGCCGCGCGCGCTCGACACCCACCGGATGGTGACCTACACGTTCGACGGGTACTGGGAGGACATCGGCACGATCCGGAGCTATTACGAGGCCAGCCTCGCGCTCACCGACTCCAATCCTCCGTTCTCGTTCTACGATCCTCAGCGGCCGATCTACACCCGCCCGCAGTTCTTCCCCCCGGCCCACGTCAGCGCCGGCTCGGTCCTCGACCAGGTGCTCCTCGCCGAGGGGAGCCGGATCATCGAGTCGAAGATCTCCCGGTCCGTCGTGGGGCAGCTCTCGTCGATCGGGCCCCACGTCACGATGTCGAACACGGTCATGATGGGCGCGGACTACGAGGTCCTGTTCCAGGGCCACGCCGCCGACAGCGCGAGAGGCCTCCCGCCCATCGGCATCGGCCGGGGGTGCAGGATCGACGGCGCGATCATCGACAAGAACGCGCGCATCGGCGAGGGCGTGGTGATCCGCAACATCCCCGATCGCGAGGACGCCGACGCCGAGTACTACGCGGCCCGCGAGGGCGTCGTCGTCGTCCCGAAGAACGCCGTCGTCCCCCCGGGCACGGTCATCTGAGCAGGCCGCCCGCGCGCCGCGCGAGGCCGGCGCGAGCTCGCCCGCGCAGGTCGGCGCCGCGGCGCCCGGGCGCCCCGGACAGGCCGACCCGAGGCCGCCGGGCATGGCGCCCTGCGCCATCGGGGCCGCGGTCGCCGCGCCCGACCACTGGCCCCTCGTCGGACGGGCCCCGGTCTGGTAAAGAACGCCCCTATGCGAATCTGCATCCTCGGCGCTACGGGCCTCGTCGGTCGCGAAACCATCACCCTCATCGCGCGGGCCTGGCCCGGCGCAACGCTCGCCCTGTTCGCGAGCCGGGACCAGGAGCTCACCCTCGACGGCAAGTCGTACGAGGTGCTCGGCGCGTCGCGGCTCGAGGCGCAGGACGCCCCCCGCGGGGACCTCGCGTTCGTCGCCCTGGATGACGAGCACAGCAAGCGGTACGTCCCGCGGCTCCTGGAGCTCGGCTACCGCGTCATCGACAAGAGCAACACGTACCGCACCGACCCGAAGGTGCCGCTCGTCGCCGCCGGGGTGAACTCGAGCATCATCGACGACTCGGTCCGGCTCGTGGCCAATCCGAACTGCACGACCATCCCGCTGACGCTCGCGCTCTCGCCCCTGCGCCGGGAGTTCGGGCTCAGCGCGGTCACGGTGAGCACCTACCAGGCGGTCAGCGGCGCCGGCATCGCCGCCCTCGACACGTTCCTCGCGGACGCGCGCGACGGCTACCAGGCCGCCGACCGGCTGGGCCTCCCGTTCAAGCAGTCGGGGTACGCCGGCAACGTCGTCCCGCACAACGGCGGCACCGACGAGAGCGGCTTCTCCTCGGAGGAGCGGAAGCTCATCTTCGAGAGCCGCAAGATCCTGGCGATGCCGGAGCTCGGCGTGTCCGCGCAGTGCTGCCGGGTCGCGGTCGCCGTGGGCCATTACGAGAACGCGTGGGTGACGTTCGAGCGCCCGGTGGACCTCGAGCGCGCGGCGAGCATCCTGAGCGATCCGGCGCAGTCGCCCTACGTGAAGTACCTCCCCGGCGCCGCGGGCGAGGGCCTGAGCGCGCTCCACTGCGTGCAGGACCGCGACCGCGCCCTGGTCGGGCGGATCCGCCCGGACGCCCGGGACCGCGACCGGAAGACCGTGTGCCTCACGGTGGTCGGCGACAACCTCCGGCTCGGCGCGGCCACGAACGCGGTCCGCATCGCGACGCGCTGGTTCAAGAGCGCCGACCAGGACCTCCAGGCCCCGTGACCGGCGCGCCCGGACGGGCGTGAACCGCCGCGACGGCCGCGATGGCGCGGCCTCACCCGATCTCGCGGGCCGACGGCCCGCCACCCGACACCGCTCCTCACTCCCTGCATTTCTGTCGGCCAAAACCCCCTGGAGGACTCAAGAAGATGACGACCGGGCAGCCGCTCATGATCCTCGTCGCCGGGCCCTATCGCTCCGGCACCAACGACGACCCCGCCCTGATCGCCGCCAACGTTCGCGCGATGAACGACATGGCCGTGCGCCTGTTCCGCGCCGGCCACCTCCCCGTCCTGGGCGAGTGGTTCGCGCTGCCGCTCATCGAGCACGCCGGCTCGCGCCAGATCGGCGACGAGATCTTCAACGAGATCTTCCACCCCGTCGCCCGCAGGCTCGTCGCCCGCTGCGACGCTTGCCTGCGGATCGGCGGCCCCTCGAAGGGCGCCGACGAGATGGTCGAGCTGTCCCGATCCATGGGCAAGCAGGTCTTCTTCAGCCTCGACGAGGTGCCGAGCTGCGGCTAGCTCCGACCGCCAGAGATCTGGTCGAGCATGAGCTGCCTGTCGTAGAGCGTGTCCTCGCCCTGCGCCCAGGCGATGCCCGAAGCATCAGACCTCGTCGCCCTGGCAGTTACCACACGGGGGCGGCGTTGACGATCGGGGCCAGGCAAGCGTCGACCGCGGCGACGATCCCGTCCAGCGTATCCGCCTCTGGTCCGAGGCGCCGGAACAGCCCCAGATCCATCTCCGCCGCGAGATAATCCTTGGGCCGCGCGAGGATTCGTTCGTAGATCTGCCGCGCGGCGTGGCCCGTGGCCGCGATCGGGAGCACGAGCTTCCGCTGGGCTACCGCCATCTCGAACTCCTGGAGCACCCCCGATGACATGGCGCCATCCTTCAGGCCGCCAATCACGACGACCACGCCCGACTGCGCGATCAGCTCCTCCCGATAACGTCGCCTGAACTCCCCGAGCTCGACGCCGTCCGGGGCCGCCTTCGGCACCGGCCGCAGGAGCAGACGACGGCCCAGCGTGGACATGGGGACGTCGCTCCGGCCCTTGATCTCGTCCAGCATACCCACGATCGCACCGCTCCCGACGCTCCTGCCGAAGCCCGAGACGAGGTTCATGCCGCGGCGAGCGATCACCCTCCCGACGCCGCGGGCCACGGCCTCGATGAAGCCACGCTCCGCCGCGTCGCCGTCGTCCGGATAGGTGCCGGACACGAGCACGTTGCGCTGCGCGGACGCGCGGCCGATCCGCTCGAGGAGCCTGGTGATGTCGGTGTAGTCGTGGACGACCACCGTGCGGACGCCATACCGCTCGAGGTCGGTGGTGAAATGGTCGAAGCGCCTGGCGTCGTAGTCGTCGGCCGGGCGCTTCAGGATGGTGAAATGCTGTCGCTGCACGCTCTCGAACGAGGCGCGCAAGGTGCCCATGAGGTACGCGAGGTTGGGATCCGTGAAGCTCAATCCGAGGAAGAGGAACGTGCGGGTGATCAGGTCGCTCCCCAGGACCTGCAGGAACCCGGGACGATTCATGCGGTAGCGCTCATAATCGTCCGTGGTCAAGACGATCTCGTCCGGCTGCGACGCCGTCCCGTGCATCTTGTAGAGCACCGCGTGGGCCTCCGGGTCGCTCGTCGTGAGGTCGGCGTTGCGCGACTTCACGTCGAGGCGCCTGCCCTGGAGCTCCCATGCGCGCTCGAGCAGATCGTCGTAGTTCGTGGTCCAGAGGTGCTCGAGCGGGAGGCGCGCCAGCAGCCGGTGGTTCTCGGTGGGCGTCGCGGGCCGCCGGAACGTGCTGCGCACGAGCTGCGCCAGCCGGCCCCGGTTGTTGGCAAAGCGGTTCAAGTAGAACTGCGCGACCGCTGGCAAATCGTGCTCCCGGTCGACATCGAGGCCGAGCTCGCCGGCGAGCCCGCGGAGGAGCTTCCGCCAGTCGGGAAAATCGGCGGCAATGGACAGGCCCGCGCCGATGAAGGCCGCAGCCGTCCCCTGCTCCAGCGCTTCCACGTAGGTCTTGAGGAAATCGGCTTCTGCGCTCATGCCCGTCGACCGCCATCGCAGCACGCTGGGACAGGAGCGGTCAAGCGTCGCCCGTCGGGTTGGACAGGGGGGCGGGCAGGTCCGAGACCCATCGTGAAGAGTCCTCTCTGCATCCTGCGGCAAGGGGCCTTATGCGCGATCGCCGCTCGTCGAGGAAGGGCTCCTCTCGGGTGGGCTTCTTCCGTGGGCTGCCCGCCGATAGGGGCCCTCACGCCGCGTGCGCGGGGCGGGACTGCGCCCCTCCCCGCGCCGGCGCGGCCGCTTCATGGCGCCACCGCCGGCCAGCCGGCGCCGACGGGCAGCGCCTGCACGTCGGGGAACAGCATGTACACGCGCTTCCCGTCCCTCGTCTGCCCGTGCGGCGGCGACGGCGCGGCCGCGGTGGCGCTCGCGCGCACGGCGCGGCCGAGCGCGGCCGCGCCGTCGAGCGCCTGGCTGAGCGCGGCCAGCGCCTGCGCGAGCTCGGGGAGCGACGCCTCGCCCGACGTGCCCCGCGCGACGAGCGCGTCGAGCTCGCGGCTCCGCACCCCGAAGTCCGACGGCAGCGGGTGCGCGGGGTGCGCCGTGAGCGCGGCGGCGAGGAACTGGCGCTTCGCCACGGCGCCCGCCTCGCCGAAGCCCACGGCGAGCTCGAAGAGCGCCGACGCGACGCCGAAGCCGGGCTCGAGGCCCTCGCGGCCCTGGAGCAGGAAGCCCCCGATCCCCAGGTCGTCGAGGTACTCGAGCCCCGTGTAGCTCGGCATCGCCGAGCGCTCCGTGTCCGGCAGGGGCGGCGCGACGCGCACCTCGCCGCTCTCGAACACGACGACGCGGGCGTACGTGAAGCCGGCGTGCGGCACCGCGAGCCGCACGCGCGCGAGCTGCGCGGCGACCTCGGCCGCCGCGCCGATCTCGAAGCGCGCCCCCGGGAGGTAGCGCGCGATGCCCGCCAGCGTCATGCCCGCCGCGTCGGGCCAGGGGCAGACCGCGACGTGCCGCGGCGCGGCCTCCGCCTCGCCCGGCGCGCACACGCGCTCCAGGCCGAACGAGGTGGGCGCGACGAGCGGCGGCCGCTGGCCCTCCACCCGGCGCAGATCGCCGAACAGCCAGGCGCGGTTCTCGCCGTGGTGCTCGGGCGCGAGCATCCGCGCGCCCACGAGCAGCGCGACCGTGCCCCCCGCGCGGGCGAGCCAGGCCTCCGGCACCGAGAGGTGCTCGTACAGGTGAGCCTCGACGATGAGCTGCCACTCGCGAGGCGGCTCGGGCGGCAGGGTGGCAGCGGTTCGGTACATGGCGGGTGCGGGGCCTCGAAGAGCGGCGTGCTCGGCACCGGATCCACGCGCGAGACGGGCGAGCGCGCGAGACAGCGTATCCAAGCCGGGACGTCCGCGAAACACGGCCGTGCGCCGGCGCGGCCGATCGGCGCGCGCTCCGCCAGAGGTATCGTCATTATCCATCTCCGGCGTGCCCGGCCGCCGCGTGGCATCGCCGCTGCATCGCGGCCCGGCACGGACATCGAGCCGGCCCGCCGCCCCGGCGGGCGAGCGGCTCGCGTGAGGGCAAAGATGCGGAAGAAAGACGTCGCCGCGGCGACCCTGCTCGGTACGGCCGCCGCCGCCGCCCTGGGCTTCGGCGTGCTCGCCGACCGCGTGGCCGATCGCAAGACGTGGGATCTCGACGAGCGCGCGCGCAAGAAGGCGAAGAGGCGCGCCAAGCGCGCGCGCAAGAGGGCGGCGGAGCTCTCGGGCCCGCTCGGCAAGTGGTACGTCCACGTCCCGCTCTCGCTGTTCGCCGCCGGCGCGCTGCAGCGGCAGGGCAAGACGGGCGGCGCCCTGACGATCGCGGGCGCCTCGCTCGGGGCCGCGGCGCTGAGCCGCCTCCTCGACCGCGCGGTGAAGCACCGCGCCCCTCCCCCGGGGCGACAGGAGCCCTGGGAGCAGAGCTTCCCGAGCGGCCATGCGCTCGAGACGACCGCCGTGGCGATCGCGGGCGGCTACGTGCTCGTGCGCGAGGACGTCGCCGGCCCGTGGATCGCGGCGCCGCTCGCGCTCGCCTCGGCGGCGTCGGGCCTCGGCCGGCTGGTGCTCGACCGGCACTGGTCGACCGACTCGCTCGGCGGGTACCTCGCCGGCGTCGCCCTCGGCACGGCGTGCGCGGGCGTCTACGAGGCCACGCGCCGCGGGTGAGGCGGCCAGGGCGGCCCCGCCGCGGGTGAGGCGACCAGGACGGCCGCCGCGCGGCGTGTGGTCAGCGTGTCACGCCATGGGGCGGAATGCCCGTGGCACTTCGGCAAGGAGCGATTCGATGGGTGGTTCTCGAGACAGGGTTTCCCGCCGCGGCCTCCTGCGCACCGCCGGCGGCGTCGCGGTCGCGGGCGTCGTGGCCAAGCTGGGCGCCGCGTGCGCCAGGGCCGAGAGCGGCGTGGGCGCGTCTCCGGACCGGCCCGCGGCCGTCAAGCTGCCTCGCCTCATGGCGCCCACCGAGCGCGAATCCGAGCAGATGCCGGCCCCGCTGGCCCCGGACAAGCGCGTCGGGTACGCCATCGTGGGTCTCGGGCGGCTCTCGCTGGAGGAGCTCCTCCCGGCGTTCGGCGAGTGCAAATATTCCCGGCCCACGGCGCTCGTCAGCGGAGACGCGCAGAAGGCCGCGCAGGTGGCCGGGCAGTACGGGATCGACCCGAAGAGCGTTTACAGCTACGAGACGTTCGACCGCATCAAGGACGACAAGGCCGTCGATGTCGTCTACATCGTGCTGCCCAACAGCATGCACCGCGAGTACACGATACGCGCGGCGCAGGCGGGCAAACACGTGCTCTGCGAGAAGCCGATGGCCAACACCTCGGCCGAGTGCGTGGAGATGATCGACGCGTGCAAGAAGGCGAACCGCAAGCTGATGGTCGCCTATCGCCTCCAGTACGAGCCCCATCACCGCGAGGTGATCCGCCTCTGCCGGTCGAAGGCGCTCGGCCCGATCAAGACGATCACGGCGGTGAACGCCCAGCACCAGGGCGATCCCAACCAGTGGCGCCTGAAGCGGGCCCTGGCCGGGGGCGGTGCGCTCCCGGATATCGGGATCTACTGCCTGAACGCGACGCGCTACCTCACGGGAGAGGAGCCGATCGAGGTGATCGGGTCCGCCTACAGCACGCCCGACGATCCGCGCTTCCGCGAGGTCGACGAGACCGTCGACTTCCTCCTGCGGTTCCCGAGCGGGGCGCGCGCGGTCTGCTCGACGAGCTACAGCTGCCACCAGTCGAAGCGCTTCCGCGTCATGGGGCCCGAGGGCTGGGCGGAGATGGACCCGGCGTTCCCGTATCAGGGCCTCCGCATCCGCGTGTCGCGCAAGATGCCCGACAGCCCGATCGAGGACGCGAGCGAGTGGAAGCTCCCCGAGAAGAACCATTTCGCCCTGGAGATGGACCACTTCTCCCGGTGCGTGCTCGACGACAAGCAGCCGCACACGCCGGGCGAAGAGGGGCTGCAGGACATGCGCCTCATCGAGGCCATCTACGCCTCGGCGCGCGAGGGGCGCCCGGTGAAGCTCGAGCCGGTCGCCGGGCTCGACGCCTTCCGTGGGCCGCCTCCGGAAGAGGGATAAGGCACGTTGGCCGCGAGCCGCCGCGCGGCCGCCCCGCTCACGCGAGCCGCTTTACCCAGGCGAGGGCGAAGTCGCGGAACACGGCCACGTTCCGCGCCACGTGCCGCGCGCTCGGATAGACGAGGTACGCGGTCCCCGCGCGCTGCGACCACTCGGGCAGCACGTGGACGAGGCGCCCGCTCGCCAGGTCGGGCGCGGCGAGGACGCGCGGGAGCGGCCCGATGCCGCCGCCCGCGCGGAGCACCGAGCGGATGAGCTGGAAGTTGTCGGTGGCGATGCGCCCGGTCGACAGCGCGTCGCGCACCGAGCGCGCGTCGCCGACCGGCCACTGGCCGCGCCGGGAGCTCGGGAGGAACACCACCCGCTCGTGGTCCACCAGGTCGTCGATCGCGCGCGGCAGGCCGCGGCGCGCGAGGTACGAGGGCGCCGCGAAGAGCTGCACGTCGGAGTCGAACAGCTTGCGCGCGACCAGCGAGGAGTCCGGGAGCTCGCGCGTCGCGCGGATCGCGAGATCGAAGCCCTCGCGGAGCAGGTCGACCTGGCGAGAGGAGAGGTCGACCTCCACGGAGAGCAGCGGATAGCGCGCGCAGAAATCGACGAGCAGGTCGCCCACGAAGGACTCGCCGCCGTCGGGAGGCGCGCTGAGCCGGATCAGCCCCTGCGGCTGGCCCTGGTAGGCGTCGAGCGCCAGCGCCGCGTCGCGGAGGCCGGCGATGTGCGGCGCCACGTCGCCGAAGAAGCGGCGGCCCGCGTCGGTCAGCGCGACCGCGCGCGGCGACCTGTGGAGGAGCCGCACCTTGAGGCCCTCCTCCAGCCGCGTCACCGCGCGGCTCACCGTCGACTTCGGGACCCCGAGCTGCGCGGCGGCGGCCGTGAACGAGCCGAGCTCCGCCACCTTGGCGAACGCGGCGATCTCGTCGAGCTGGGGCGCCCTGTGCGATTGCGCGCGGGCGGCCGCGCGGGGGCTGGACATCGAGGGACCTCACGGGGGTTTCGGCGTCGTCGCTCGCTCGCGCCAGGTTGCGCAGGCGCAACGCTGCGTTGAGCCGTTGCACGATAGCACCGGTCTCGGCGAGCGCCCATAGAAAGGGGGCGGGCGCTCCGAGCGGGAGGGCCCGCCTCACCTCAGCGAGGCTCTGTCATGAACACCGTCAAGCGTTTCGCCCCCTCCGCCGCCCGCATCCTCCTTGGGCTCGTGTTCTTCGTCTTCGGGCTCAACGGCTTCTTGCAGTTCTTGCCGCAACCGCCGGCGCCGGAGGCCGCCGGCCGCTTCGCGGCCGCGCTGGCCGCGACCGGCTACATGTTCCCGTTGATCAAGGGGACCGAGGTCGTCGCGGGCGCCCTCTTGCTCTCGAACCGTTACGTCCCGCTGGCGCTGGCGCTGCTCGCGCCCATCGTGGTGAACATCGTCGCCTTCCACACCTTCCTGACGCCGCCGAACCCCGTCGCCTGGCTCGTCCTCGCCCTCGAGGTCTACCTCGCCTTCGCGTACCGCGCGGCGTTCCGCCCGATGCTCGCCGCGCGCGTCGACGCCGGCGCCCCGGCGAGCGCCGGCGTCGAGCGCGGCAAGCTCCGGCCCGTCGAGAGCGCCGCCTGAGCCGCAGGCCTGCGCGGCGCGTCCGACGCCTGCGCGGCGACGTCCGACGAGGGCGCGCGTCGCGCGGGCGCGCTACTCGCAGGGCAAGATGCGCAGCACCCGGATCCTGGTGCTCGCGCTGCCGGGCGCCGCGACAGCCACGCTCCCGTCGGGAAAGGCGACGAAATCCTGGTATCGATTGCCGAGCAGGTCGACCTCGATCGGCTCGCCTTCGGCCTCGCCGGTGGCGCGATCGCGCGTCTGCACGTACAGCGTGCGCTCCGGGTCGTTGCGCGCGATGTCGCCGGCGCGCGAGGTGGTCTCCCAGGCCGCGAGCATGCGGGAGCCGCCGTAGGCGGCCAGGTGCGGCGCCCGGTGGTTCAGGCCCGGCTCGCTGGCGATGACGAGGTCCTTGTCCGCGGCGCCGCCCGTGAAGTGGAGCAGCCGCACGTCCGCGAGCCCGTTCGAGCCCGCCGGCTGGCCCGGGCGGATGTTGCTCGCCGTGAGCCAGTAGCCGCCGCCGGACGCCGCGACGAGGTTCCCCAGGTTCGAGTAGGCGAGATCGACCGGATAGATGGTCTTGTAATCGGGCGCGAACGCGATGCGGTTGCCGTTGTCGGTCTTGCACACCGTCACGAACTTCCGGGCGCTCTCGTCCCAGAGGATGCGCTCGTAGCCGCTGTGGCTGCAGCCCCAGTCGAAGCCGCCTCTCTGGAGCGCCCCGCGCGCGTCGACCACCTGCATGCGATCGCCCTGATGGATGTTGATGCACCCCCCTTGCGAGACGCTGATCGCGGCGCCGAAGTAGCCGGCGTAGTGCGAGCCGTCGAAGGCGATGCGGCCGTGGTGCGCGTACCACCAGATCATGTACACGTTCGGGCCGGTGGGGCCGGTCGAGTACGGCGGCAGGGCGGCGCTCGAGCTGGTGAGCTTGGTCGCCCAGGTCTCGAGCGCGCCGTCGAAGCGGACCATGTACATGTCGTGACAGGGGATCGGCGGGGACGGCGGCGTGCCGCACAGGTTCTCCGGCGCGCCGCAGTTCAACGTCCCACCGCCCTCGGCGTCGCGGGTGAGCAGCAGCACGCCGCCCTCGGCGTCGGCGTACAGGTCGGAGAAATCGTTCGCCGGCAAGCCGAACGAGGGGCCCACGGCCTGGTCGTCCGCGTCGAGCTCCACGACGTGGACCCGATCGTCGTCGCTCATCCACGCGAGGCGCGAGCCGCCCGATTCGGACGGTATCGGCGAGATGACGAGCGGCTTCAGCGCGGCCTCGTCCTCGTTGTTGATCACGCGGACTCCGACGTCGACCTCGGTGATGCGGATTCGGTCCCGCGTGACGGCGCACGCGCCCGGGCCCGGATCGCCGCCCGCGCCGCCGCCGCTCGCGCTCGACGCTCCGCCGCCGCCGCTCGCGCTCGACGCTCCACCGCCGCCGCCGCTCGCGCTCGACGCTCCGCCGCCGCCGCCGCTCGCGCTCGACGCTCCGGCCCCGCCGCCGCTCGCGCTCGACGCTCCGGCTCCACCGCCGCTCGCGCTCGACGCTCCGGCCCCACCGCCGCTAGCGCTCGACGCTCCACCGCCGCTCGCGCTCGACGCTCCGGCGCCTCCGCCGCTCGCGCTCGACGCTCCGGTCCCGCCGCTCGCCGCCGATCCCGACTCTCCCGTGCAGCCCGCGGTCAAGGTGGCGAACATCAGCGACCAGGCGACTCCCACGCATCTCGTCGACATGGCATCAAGCTACTTCTCGGATGCTTTGCGCCGCAAGCATTCCATAGGGAGCATGTCGGCCGATGTGGGCGGGCCCTCCGCTGCGCTCGGCGCATCGCCCTCGGGCCTCCGGGCGCCTGTCCGGAGACGTCGCCGACCTGGATACCGCCGCAACACCTGGGACCAGAACAGGCATCCACGACAGACATCCACGCACACCCCACAGCGAGATTCGTCCGCCACAAAGTGTCGTCGTGGTATCATCCCGGACACAACCACTGCCGGTCACGCCGCGCCGTGGGCCGTCCGTGCTTCGAACGGCGCCAGAATACGTCCACGTCCGTCGAGGGGAGCGATGCTGACGATCTCGGGTTATCAGGCGATCGCCAAGATCTACGAGAGCGAAAACTCGGTCGTTTACCGGGGCCGGCGCGCCGGCGACGGGCGCCCGGTCGTCCTCAAGCTGCTGCGCTCAGACTATCCCAGCCCGACGGAGCTCACGCGCTACAAGCATGAATACGCCGTGCTCCGCAACCTGGAAGCGCCGGGCGTCGTCCGGGCGCTCGACCTCTGCCGGCACGAGAAGGGGCTCCTCCTCGTCCTCGAGGATTTCGGCGGCCACGCGCTGGCGCACCACCTGCAAAGAGGCAGGTTCGACACCGCGGCATTCCTCCTGCTCGCCATCGCGATCACGCGCGCCCTCCGCGATGTCCACGGGAGCAGAATTATACACAAGGATATCAATCCGTCCAATATCGTTTTCAACCGCGAGACCGGAACCGTCAAGATCATCGACTTCGGCATCTCGACGCGGCTCTCGCGGGAAGAGCTGTCGATCACGAGCCCCGCGGTGATCGAAGGGACGCTCGCCTACATCTCCCCAGAGCAGACCGGTCGCATGAACCGGTCGCTCGACCATCGCACCGATCTCTACGCGCTCGGCGCCACCTTCTACGAGCTCCTCACGGGCGCGCCGCCCTTCGACGCGAAGGACGCCATGGAGCTCGTGCACTGCCACATCGCGCGCGACCCCGCCCCGCCGCGCGCGCGGTGCCCGAGCGTGCCAGAGGCCCTGTCGGACATCGTGATGAAGCTCATGGCCAAGACGGCCGAGGACCGTTACCAGAGCACCGCGGGCCTCCTCCACGACCTGGAAGCGTGCCAGAGCCGCCTCGACACCGCGGGCGAGATCGCCCCGTTCCCGCTGGGCCGCGCCGACGCCTCCGGCGACCTCCGCATCCCGCAGCAGCTCTACGGGCGGACCAGCGAGGTGAAGGCGCTGCTCGAGGCGTTCGGCCGCGTCGCGCGGGGCGGCACCGAGCTGATGCTCATCGCCGGGTACTCGGGGGTCGGCAAGTCCGCGCTGGCGCACGAGCTGTACAAGCCGATCACCGAGGTGCGCGGGTACTTCGTCGCCGGCAAGTACGACCAGCTCAAGCGGAGCACCCCGTACACCGCGATCACCAGCGCGTTCCGGGACCTCGTGCGGCAGATCGTCGCCGAGCCCGAGGCGCAGTTCGCGGAGTGGCGCTCGAAGATCAAGGCGGCGCTCGGGGTGAACGGGCAGGTCCTCGTCGACGTGATCCCGGAGATCGAGCTCGTCGTGGGCGAGCAGCCGCCCGTCCAGGCGCTCGGGCCCGCCGAGTCCCAGAACCGCTTCGTCCGCGTCCTCCAGAACTTCGTCCGCGTGTTCTGCGACGCCGAGCGCCCGCTCGCCGTCTTCCTCGACGACCTCCAGTGGGCCGACGCGGCGTCGCTCCGGGTCATCGAGCTCCTGTTGACGGACGCCGGGCTGCGCGGACTGCTCGTGATCGGCGCCTACCGGGACAACGAGGTCGGCGCCGCTCACCCGCTCTCGACCGCGCTCGCGTCCCTGCGGCGCGAAGGGGCGATCGTGAACGAGATCGCCCCGGGGCCGCTCAGCACCGAGATGGTCTGCCGGATGCTCGCGGACGCGCTGCGCGCCGACGCCGCGGCGGTCATGCCGCTCGCCGCGCTGGTCGCCCGGAAGACGGGCGGCAACCCGTTCTTCGTCAACGAGTTCCTCCGCACGCTGCACCAGACCGGGTGCCTGCGGTACGACGCCGGCGGCGCGGCGTGGACGTGGGACGTCGAGCACATCGAGTCGAGGAACATCACCGACAACGTCGTCGAGCTGATGATCGACAAGCTCCGCGGGCTCCCCGCGGACACGCAGCGCGCGCTCATGTCCGCGTCGTGCCTCGGCAACCGCTTCGACCTGGGCAGGCTCGCCGTCATCCTCGAGGCGACGCGCGGCGACGCCCACCAGCGCCTCCTGCCCGCGCTGCACGAGGGCCTCATCGTCCCGCTGTCCCCGATGGAGCCCGCGATCCCCGACGACCTCGCCGCGCCGCTCGTCTTCCCGGACTACAGGTTCCTCCACGATCGCGTCCAGCAGGCGGCCTACGCCATGGTCGACGAGGGCGAGCGCGGCGGCCTGCACGCCGACATCGGCCGGCTCCTCCTGCGGAGCCTCGGCGGGCGCGCCCCGGAGGAGGAGGTCTTCGACATCGTCCACCACCTGAACCGCGGCGCCGACCGCCTGAGCGACGCCGCCGAGCGCCGGCGCCTCGCGGAGCTGAACCTCCTCGCGGGCCGGCGCGCGCTGCTGTCCGCCGCCTTCGACGCCGCGCGCGGGTACTTCGCCGAGGGCCTCGCGCTGCTGCCCGCGGGCGCCTGGCGGAGCGACCACGCGCTGACGAGCGCGCTCCACGTCGGCGCCGCCGAGGCCGCGTGCATGAACGCCGACTTCGGCGCCATGAAGGGGCTCGTGGACGCGGCGCTCAGCGAGATCCGCGACGTCATCGACAGGAGCAAGCTCTACCAGCTCCTCATCCTCTATCACCACACCCAGGCCGAGTTCCGGAAGGCCGTGGACACCGCCGTGGAGGCGCTCGCGCAGCTCGGCGAGACGTTCCCCGCGAGCCCCGGCATGCAGGACTTCCTCGACGCCTACACGAAGACGACGAAGCAGGTCGCCGAGCTCGGCTTCGAGCGCCTCGGCCGGCTCCCGCCGATGACGGCGGCCCCGAAGCAGGCGGCGCTCGTGATCCTCCGGCGCGCGATCCACGCGTCGTACTTCGCCGCGCCGGAGATGCTCGGGCTCTTCATCTGCCGCGCGCTCGACCTGACGATGGATCACGGCGAGTCGCCGCTCGCGCCCTATGCGTTCGCGGCGTTCAGCGTCCTCGTCAACGCCGGCGTGGGCGACATCGCGACGGGCTCCCGGTTCGGCGAGCTGGCGATCGAGGCGCACCGGCGCCGGGACGAGCCGCTCTACAAGGCGAGCGTCTACAACTTCTATTACGGGCTCTCGCGGCACTTCTACCGTCCCGCGCGCGAGAGCCAGGCGCCGCTCATCGAGGGATACCTGAGCTACGCCGAGAACGGCGACGCGGAGAGCGCCGCGTACTGCCTCATCAACGCCTTCGTCTGCGGCGCCGTCTCCGGGCAGAACCTCCTCGAGCTCGAGTCGACGTTCGAGCGGTACATCGAGGAGGTCTTCAAGTTCAAGCAAGAGCAGGTCATCAACCAGCTCAGCGTGTGGCGCCAGGCGATCCGGAATCTCACCGGCAGGTCCGAGCACGCGGCCAAGATCAAGGGGGAGTTCTTCGACGCCGAGCAGGTGCTCCCCGGCCTGTACGCGACGAAGAACTTCAACACCGTCAATTACATCCACACGGCGCAGGCGATGCTCTATTTCGTCTTCGGCGACTACGAGCTCGCGTACAAGCACGCCGCCGAGACCGAGCCGACCCTCGGCGCGAGCACGGGCAAGGTGTTCACGCCGCTGCACAACTTCTATTACTCCCTCGCCATGATCGCGCTCTATCCGGCGGCCTCGCCGGAGGACAAGGAGCGCTACCGCGCCAAGGTGTCGGAGAACCAGGCGAAGCTCAAGGCCCTGTCCGAGACGTGCGCCAGCAACTTCCTGCACAGGGTCCTGCTCGTGGAGGCCGAGCTCGCGCGGATCGACGGCCGCGTGGCCGAGGCGCTCGACCTGTACGACCGCGCCATCGCGTCGGCGTCGGAGCACGATTACGTGAACGAGGCCGCGGTGGCCTGCGAGCTCGCGGGCCGGTTCTGGCTCGCGCAGGGCAAGGAGAAGCTCGCGCGCGTGTATCTCGCGGACGCTTGTTATCACTACAACCTCTGGGGCGCCGTCCGCAAGACGCAGGATCTCCAGGAGCGGTATCCGCAGCTCGCCCCGCGCGAGCCGCTCTCGCAGCGGTCGACGGAGGTCGCGCCCTCGCGGACGTTCGTCACGACGACCTCGCTCGGCGCCTCCCGCCTCGATCTGCGGACGGTGCTGAAGGCCGCGCAGGCGATCTCCGGGGAGATCGTGCTCGACCGGCTCCTCATCAAGCTCATGGCGGTCGCCATGGAGAACGCCGGCGCCCAGCGCGGCTGCCTCGTGCTCCGGGAGAGCGACGGCCTGCGGGTCGAGGCCGAGGTCGACTGGACCGACGGCCGTGAGGACGCGCGCTTCCCGGGGCTGCCCCTCACCCAGACCGTGTCCGACGATTGCCCGCTCGTCTCGGCCGGGATCGTGCAGTACGTCGCGCGGACCGGCCAGAGCGTCGTCCTCGCCGACGCCTCCGCGGACCGGCAGTTCCAGCGCGACGATTACGTCGCGCAGCGCCGCCCGAGATCGGTGCTCTGCACGCCGATCATCCACCATAACGACCTGTACGGGGCGATCTACCTGGAGAACAATACGGCGACCGGCACGTTCACCCAGGACAGGCTGGAGCTCCTCACGATGCTGTCCTCGCAGATGGCGATATCCATCGAGAACGCGAAGCTCTACACGGGCGTGGAGCAGAAGGTCCGCGAGCGCACGGCGGAGCTCGAGGAGGCCCACGAGACCATCGTCCGGCTGGAGCGGGAGGCGGTCGAGAACCAGATGGCGGGCGGCTTCGCGCACGAGATGCGCAACGCCCTCTCGGGGGCCGCGATGGTGCTCGGGACCGTGACCCAGGGCGGCGAGACGGTGTGCGCGAAGAACGCGGCCCGGCTCGGCGAGCTCTTCGACCTGCTCAAGGACGACATCCCCGACGGGAAGCTCGGCTCGGTCCTGGCCCGGCTGGGCGACATCGAGGAGGCCGAGGAGACGCTGGACAGCGTGCTCTGCATGGTGGGCGACTGCACGGCGCGCGCGCTGAGCGTCACGAACAGCATCCTGGAGTACTCGAAGCTCGGCGTCGCGCTCGCCGGCAACGAGGTCGTGAGCCTCCGCCGCATCGTCGAGTCGGTCGCGGCGCGGCACCGCGACGAGTTCGCGCGCCAGGGCGTGTCGGTCGAGCTCGAGCTGCGGGGCGGCTCGGCGGTCGTGGGGCACGAGTCGCACTTCGACTCCATCGTGAACAACATCGTCTTGAATGCGCGCGACGCGCTGCTCCTTGTCGACGACGGCCGCGGGCGGCGGGTGCGGATCGAGACGGCCGAGGAGGGGGATTTCCAGGTCCTCACCGTCAGCGACAACGCGGACGGCATCTCCCCCGACAACCTCGCGAAGATCTTCCAGCCGTTCTTCTCGACGAAGCCGACGACCGGCGTGGGCCTGGGGCTCAGCTTCGTCTCTCGCATCGTCGCGATGTATGGCGGGACCATCGACGTCGACAGCGACGCGGGGCGCGGCACGACGTTCGTCGTCCGGCTCCCGCGCGCGGTGCCGCGCGGACAGCCGCAGCCGGCCAGCGCCGCCGCTGGCCGGATCGAGCTCAACCTCGCCGGGAACTGAAAGGGGGCGCCAAGATGACAACGGCGAAATTCACCAGGCGCTTTCGCGGAGCCTCGGACGTCACGCCGGAGGAGCCGCAGAAGGAGCGGCCGATCGTGGTCGTGATCGACGACGACCCGAGGATGCGGTCCGCGCTCGCGTTCACGCTGCGGCACGACTACGACGTGCGCCTGTACGCGAACGCTCAGGAGGGCATCGCCGGCGTGACGGAGATGACCAGCCTGGTCATCCTGGACATCCGCATGCCGGGGATCGACGGGCTCACCGCCTACCTGAAGATCAAGGCGCTGTACCCGAAGGTGCCCATCATCTTCTACACCGCGTTCCAGGACATCCTCGAGAAGCAAGACCTGCTCTCGACCCACAAGGCGTTCGGCTATTTCGACAAGAACGGCGACGTGTCGGGGCTCAAGGCGGCGGTCGAAAAGGCCGTGCAGCACCACAGCGTGGTCTCCAGCATGGCGAGCGCGCAGAGGCTGGTGCGCGGGATCATGCCCCCGGACGACCACTGACCGGGGCGACGCCTCCCGGCGGCCGCTCGGGCCGACGGCAGGTCACACCGCCGAGAGCTCGGCGCTCCATGCACAGCCGTCCGACGGCCCGCTCACGGCGTAGCTCAGGCGGCCGGCCTTCACGACGATCGGCTCGCTCTCGTCCCACCCGTAGCAGCTCTTCACCGCCGCGACCGCGATCGCGATCGATGGCGCGGCTGGCCCAGGGAACACCTTGGCCCATCCGGTCCGGCTGATCACGAGCAAAGACAGCGACGCGCTCCCGGCGAAGTCAGCCAGCAAGGGAGTCAAGGAGACGAGGCGCCGCTCGCTGAAATGTGGATCGGTCGCCTCGAGGATGAGGTGCTCGGCGGCCCTCCCGTCCGGCGTGGAGCAGACGAGCGTACGAAAGAACTGCATCGCGCGCTGGAGGCCGGGCACCTCGATGGAGGGCCGAGCGCGCTGATGCAGCGGCTGACCGTTCGCGTCGGCCTCCACCTCCCAGGCGGGCCTCGGTGGAAGGAGAGAGCCGAGCTCCAGATGCTGGACACACGCCTTGAAGGTCATACCCGCCTCCCGCAGGATCGGCCGCCCGGCGCTCGCTTGCAACCTGGAGAAGGCGCCGTCTCCCTGCTCGGCGCGCACGATCTCGACGCCGACGAGCGCGCCGCGCCGTGAGGGCGACAGGACCGTCGCGGAGGAGCTGGCGGGTGTGCCATCGCGCGGGTTTCCGCGGGGATCCTCGGGGCGCCGGTGGCACAGTCGCTCAGGCACGAGCGTTGCACTCACGGCTCGGCATGATGGCAATCTACAAAATCATGATTCCCGTTTCTCTCATGGCCCTTCTCTCGGGGTGTGGTGACAGCGACGCGGAGCGCATCGAACAGCAACGTGAGACGTGGAACGACAAGCACGTCGCGAGCTACGTCGTCGAGACGTGCGAGACGGGCTTCTCCGCCGGTTGCCGGCGCGTGGCCGTCGAGGATGGCCAGGTCGTCGCCGCGCGCGAGAAATTCCCCAACGACGACTCGCCTTGGACCGATGTCGACGATCTGACGAGCGTGAACGAGCCCATCGCGTGGATGTTCGATGCGGCCGAGGACAGCCCAGAGGATTGCGAGCTCTCGCAGCTCTCGTTCGATCCGCAATTCGGGTTCATCCGTGAATATTTCGTGTCCTGCGGCGAAGAAGGATCCGGCGAGCGCGTGACGTGCTTCGCTCCCGACACCGTCGACCTCGCCGCGTGCGAGTAGGCGTCGATCGCCCTGAGCTCGCCCCGGTATGGCCGCGGCCTCGCGCCGCGGCGTCCGGGTGGGGCTAAGGAAGGGTGTCCACGAGGGCAGCCGAGGACGCCCGGAAGCCGGCCACCCGCGCGTCCACCTCGGCCTGCGACAGGAGGACGTCCTTCGCGAAGTAAACCCAGTCGACGTCCTCGGCGTACGTCCGCGGGCCGGTCTCTCCGGCGGCGAGCTCGTCGAACCACAGGTTGAAGTCGAGGTGCTGGTTCGTCTCGGGGACGTAGCTGGCGTCGTGCGTGCAGAGCAGCGCGCCGTCGATGTAGTAGTCGATGCCGGACTCGTCGATCTGGAGGAGGAGCCGCTTCCAGCCCGACTGGTCCCCCGCGACCTGGTTCGACTGCGTATCCTCGAGCGTGGCCGTCTCCCACGAGGTCAACCACAACGTGCTGGTGTCGCCCTGACCCCACCCGCCGTTGGGCATGTACTCGAAATCCTGCTCCGAGTAGTTGGGATCGGTCTCGGGGTCGTTGATCCACGGGCTGATCGTGAAGAACGTCTCGACCAGCTTGTCGGCGAGGTGCCGGGTCCCGGTCAGCGGCGTGTTGCTGAATTTCGCCCTGGCGGAGTACGTCCCGAGGCGGAACTTGTCGTCGTTGGACTGGATCTCCGCGTGCGAGGTGCTCGCGCCGGAGCCGCTCGTGGTCGCCTTGAGCCGCAGCAGCCGGTTCGAGGCGAGATCGGGATCCTCGATGAACGACACGTTGGACGAGAGCCATTGTGCGCCGTCGACCCCGGGGGCGCCGTCGGTCGTCCGTACCCACCACCGGCTCGTGAGGTTGTCGTCGGCGATGCCGGTGTAGCTGAAGTCATCGAAGAGCTCGGCCGATACCGTGACGCCGCCGCCGCCGCTGCCGCCCTCGCCGCCGCCGCCGCTGCCGCCCTCACTGCCAGCGCCGCTGCCGCCCTCGCCGCCTGCGCCGCTGCCGCCCTCGCCGCCGCTCCCCCCGAAAGCGCCGCTGCCGCCCTCGCCGCCGCTCCCCCCGAAGGCGCCGCTGCCGCCCTCGCCGCCGGCGCCGCTGCCGCTCGCCCCACCAGGGGCGGCGGTCTCGCTCGAGCAACCGAGCAGCGCGTGCACCGCAAGGAGCGCCGCCCCCGCGGCGGGGACGAAGCGCGCGCCGCGGGGCGCCCGCTCCTTCGAAGCAGCGATCCTCTGGCCTTCGCGATCCATTTGCATCGAGGCTGTTCCTTTCGTGTCGAGCGTCCCATCGCCGGGACCGAGCGCCGCGCCTCAGCGCTTCCGCAGGTGCTTGCGGAGTGGACCGCGGCGGCCGCCACGAGGAGGATACCCTTCGCCGGTGACGAAGCGCTCGGCCTCGAGCGACGCGCTGGCGCCGAGCGCCATGCCGACCGCTGGTCGAGCCCACGCGGACCGGCGGGCTCTACGGCCGCGCGGGCTCCGCGCGGCGCGGCTTGCGCGGCCGCCGCGGGTTCGCAAGAACATCGGACGATGTCGCGCGCGGCGCTGCTCCCCGCCCGGAAGGGCTCCGGCGATGAAGAGCGGCTCGCGCGGCTCCGCGGCCTCGTGCGGGCGGGCGCCGAGAACCGGCCCGGCGTCTACCAGATGGCCGCCGAGGACGGCACCGTCCTCTACGTCGGCAAATCGAAGCGGGTGCGCACGAGGCTGCTCGGTCATTTCCGCTGCGAGCCCGAGGAGAAGGGCGCGCGCATCCTCCGCGAGACGAGCCACGTCGCGTGGGAGTACTGCCCGAGCGAGTTCGCCGCGCTCCTCGCCGAGCTCCGGCTCATCCGGCGGCTGTGGCCGCGCTTCAACGTGGCCATGAAGCGCGACCTCAAGCGCTACGCCTTCATCAAGGTCACGCGCGGGCCGGCGCCGAAGCTCCACGTCGTGCGCGGCCCGGCGCGCGATCCGGGCGCGCTCTACTACGGGCCGTTCACGGGCGCGGGCCGCGTCCGCGAGGCCGTGCGCGCGCTCTCCAACGCGCTCGGGCTGCGCGACTGCGCCGAGGACGTGCCGGTGCTCTTCAACGACCAGCAGACGCTCTTCTCCCTCGAGCGCCGCACGCCGGGCTGCATCCGCTACGAGATCAAGCGCTGCCTCGGCCCCTGCGTCGCGGGCTGCTCGTCGCGGGAGTACGGCGATCGCGTGGCGCTCGCCCGCGCCTTCCTCGAGGGCCGGAGCGACGGCCCGATCGGCCGCTTCCGCGACGAGATGGAGGCCTGCCGCGAGCGCGCCGAGTTCGAGCGCGCCGCGGCGCTGCGCGACCGGATCCAGCGCCTCACGGCCCTGCGCGGCGAGCTGGGGCGGCTCCGCTTCGCCATCGAGTCGCTCTCGTTCCTCTACACCGTCCCCGGCCACGAGGGCGACGATCGGGTCTACCTCGTCCGGCGCGGCAGCGTGCGCGCCGAGGCCGCGGCGCCGCGCTCGGACGACGACCGCCGCGCGCTCGCGCGGCTCACGGCCGACGTCTACGGCCCCCCGGAGCCCGCCGCCGCGCCGGTGCCGCTCAGCGAGATCGACGAGGTGCTGCTGCTGTCGTCGTGGTTCCAGCGCTACCCGGACGAGCTCGCGCGGACGCAGCCGGTCCCGGGGCTCACGGGGTAGCCTCGGCCGCGCGCCGGCGGTGGTTGCGCGGAGCAACCTTTCGGCGCCGGAGAGGGTTGCGACACGCAACGATGTGTCCTGAACTGCGCGCTCTTGCGCGTGACCGAGGAGCAGCCCCATGCGAGCGATGCGAGCGAAGGTCTCTAGCGTTCTCCTCGGCGCCCTCCTGGCGTCCGTGGCCGCCGCCTGCACGCGCTCGAGCGAGCCCGCGCCGGGCGCGCCCGCGGCCGAGCCCGCGCCGGGCGCGCCGGCGGCGGTGCCCGCGTCGGGCGCGTCCGCGTCGGTGCAGGTCCGCTCGTTCGGCGCGCTCCGCGCGATCATGCACGAGGGGCAGACGGGGCCTGCCGTGCGCATCGGCGATGTCGTGCCGGGCCCGCACGCGTTCGGCATCGGGGCGCTCAGCGAGCTGCGCGGGGAGGTGACGGTGGTCGACGACGCGATCTGGACGTCGTACGCGCGCGATGACGGGGCGCTCGACGTGCGCGCCACCGGGGCGGAGGAGCAGGCGACGCTCTTCGTGGTGGCGAACGTCGCGCGGTGGCAGGAGGCGACGCTCGACGCCGACGTGCCGGACGGGCAGATCGACGCGCGCATCGAGGCCCTGCTGCGGGAGCGCGGCCTCGACACGGACGTCGCCGTCCCGGTCCAGGTGCGCGGGGTTCTCCGCGATCTCAGCTGGCATGTCATCGACGGGAGAAAGCTCGCGCCCGGCGGCGGCCACGCGGACCACATCCGGGCGTCGGCGCGCGGAACGCTCCCCGCCGCCGAGGGGACGCTGGTCGGCTTCTTCTCGAAGCGCCACCACGGCGTCTTCACGCACATGGGGTCGAACACGCACTTCCATGTCGTGCTGCCGGAGCGATCGCTGATGGGCCACGTGGACGGCGTGACGCTCGCCCGCGGCGCGCGCGTCCTCCTGCCGGCGCCTTGACGCTCGACCTCCCGCGCCGCTGCGCTGTCTGGCACGGCGGTTGAACCACCTCTCCCCATGAGCGCCAGACACCGCTGCTCGCCGCCTCCCGTCACCCGGGCGCACGTCGCGGCCGACCGCACCTCGCCGCCAGGGCGCGGACGCCTGCTGTCCGGACGAGGCAGTCCGCGCGCCCGTCGCGCCCCGCTCCATGGCTCCTGCAGGGGGCGCCGTGCGCGCCCGTGACCTCGGCGTCGCGCCCGGGATCTTCGACCCGGGCCCGCTGAACGCGATCACCGACGTGCGCGGCGTGCGCGTCGGCCACGCTACCGTCGTCGAAGGCGACGCGATCCGCACCGGCGTCACCGCCGTCCTCCCGCACGGGGAGAATCTCTATCTCGATCGCGTCCCCGCGGCGATCCACGTGGGCAACGGGTTCGGCAAGCTCGTCGGCGCGACGCAGGTCCGCGAGCTGGGCGAGCTCGAGACTCCCCTCCTCCTCACGAGCACGCTCTCCGTGTTCCGGGCGGCAGACGCCCTCGTCGAGTGGATGCTGGAGCAGCCGGGCATGGAGGAGGTGCGCTCGCTCAACCCGGTCGTCGGCGAGACCAACGACGGCGTGCTCAACGCGATCCGGCGCCGGCCGATCACCGCCGCGCACGTGCGCGCGGCGCTCGCCTCGGCGCGCGAGGGGCCCGTGCCGGAGGGGTGCGTGGGCGCGGGCACGGGGACGGTCGCGTTCGGATGGAAGGGCGGGATCGGCACCGCCTCGCGGGCGCTGCCGCCGCCGCTCGGCGGCGCGTCCGTCGGCGTGCTCGTCCAGTCGAACTTCGGCGGCGTGCTGCAGGTGATGGGAGCGCCCGTCGGCGAGGAGCTCGGCCAGCACGCCTTCCGCGCGGAGCTCGATCCGGACCCGGGCGGCGGGTCCATCCTCATCGTGGTCGCGACCGACGCGCCGCTGTCGGATCGCAACCTCGGTCGCCTCGCGGCGCGCGCGCTCTTCGGCCTGGCGCGCACGGGCTCCTCCGCCGCCAGCGGCTCCGGGGACTACGCGGTGGCCTTCTCGACGAGCGCCTCGGTCCGGCGCCCCTCCGGCGCGAGACGGCTCGTGACGACGGAGCTCGCCAACGAGGAGACCTCGGCGCTGTTCCAGGCCGTGATCGAGGCGACCGAAGAGGCCATCTACAACTCGCTCTTCACGGCCGAGACCACCTCGGGAAACGGCCGTACGGTGGAGGCCATTCCGCTGGATCGCGTCCGTGAGGTGCTGTCCAGGTACGGCGTCCCGCGGCGCGACGGCCGCGCTCCGCGGGCCTGATCGGGAGGGCGCCGCAGGCGAGCCGGGCAGTGCTCGAAATTGAACATGAAGGCGGGAAGACGGGAAGAAAAAGAAAATCAATCGTCTTCCTGCCTTCCCGCCTTCATGTGAACTCTCTCCGGACGAATCTGAGCGCCACCGCGAGCCGGCTCGGCCCCATTTGTCCGTATGCCTGAGAGATCACATGACCTGGCGCAGGCGGCCCAGATACCACATCTCACGATGGCGAGTGGTCTGAGCCCAAGAATGCAGCGGTCGGTCCAAGCGTGGATGTCCGTGGTGCACCTCGTGTTGGCTTCCCAGGGCGCACGGCGCCGCGGGGCCGATTCCGGCCATGTCCTCGCGACCGCGTTCGACCACAAACGGGTCCGCCCCCGCAGTATCGTTACGAACGGGACGGACGTCGGGGGCTGATGGGAGCGCGCAGCAAGCGAGCCGACGCGGCGCCGCACCGCCATTTGTCCGTGGCGAAGCGCTGCACTTTTGGCAACATCAGGCCCCACGTCGGCGCCTCGGGAGCCGCCCGGCTTTCGAAGATCTCCCTATGCCCCAGAGCTCACGCTACCTCGTGCTGGAGGTCCTGCACACCGGGGCAGATACGATCCTCTACCGAGCCAGGCGCGCGGAGGATGGCCGGCCGGTCGTGCTCAAGGTCCTGCGGCGCGACCACGCGAGCCCCCACGCCCTCGGGCGGCTCCACCACGAGCACGAGGTGGCGAGCGGGCTCGCCGCGCCCGTCATCGTCAAGGCGCACGCGATCGAGGCGTTCGGCGACCAGGTGGCGCTGGTCCTGGAGGACTTCGGCGGCCGCTCGCTCGACCTGCTCCAGCGCGGGCCGATGCCGCTCGAGCGCTTCTTCCCCCTCGCCCTGCGCCTCTCCGCCGCGCTCGCCGAGCTGCACCGGCACCACATCGTCCACAGGGACATCAAGCCCCAGAACCTGCTTTACAACCCCGACACCGGGGAGGTGAAGATCACCGATCTCGGGATCGCCTGCACCTCGCCCCGCGGGCCGGAGGACCTCGCCCACGACGCGCTGATCGCGGGGACGCTCGCGTACATGGCGCCGGAGCAGACCGGCCGGATGAACCGCTCCATCGACGAGCGGTCCGACCTCTACTCCCTCGGCGTCACCTTCTACGAGCTGCTGACCGGCGCCCTGCCCTTCCAGGCGAGCGATCCCGTGGAGTGGGTGCATTGCCACATCGCCCTGACGCCGCCCCCGCCGCACGCGCTCGTCCCCTCGATCCCCCCGCAGCTGTCGGCGATCGTGCTCAAGCTCCTGGCCAAGGCCGCGGAGGAGCGTTACCAGAGCGCGCTCGGCCTGCAGCACGACCTCGACCGGTGCTTCGCCGACCTCCGGTCGCGCGGCGCCGTCGAGGCCTTCCCGCTCGGGCAGCGCGACGCCTCGGCTCGGTTCCAGATCCCGGAGCGGCTCTACGGCCGCGAGCGCGAGGTCGAGGCGCTGCTCGCCGTCTTCGAGCGCGTGGTGGCCCACGGCCGGCCGGAGCTCGTGCTCGTGTCGGGGTACTCGGGCGTCGGCAAGTCGTCGCTCGTGGCCGAGCTGCACCGGCCCGTCGTGCGCGAGCGGGGCTTCTTCCTCTCGGGCAAGTTCGAGCAGCTCAAGCGGGACGTCCCGTACCACGCCTTCCTCCAGGCGTTCCGCGGCCTCGTGCAGGAGATCCTGTGCGTGAGCGAGGAGGAGCTCGAGCGCTGGAGGCAGCGCCTGCGGGAGGCGCTCGGCGCGAGCGGCGGGCTGCTCGCCGGCGTGCTCCCCGAGCTCGAGCTGCTCCTCGGCCCGCAGCCGCCCGCGCCGGAGCTCCCCGCGGTCGAGGCCCGGCACCGGGTCCACGCGACGCTCCAGCGCTTCGTCGCGGCGTGCGTCCACGAGGAGCACCCGATGGTGCTCTTCCTCGACGATCTCCAGTGGGCCGACGCCGGGAGCCTCCAGCTGCTCGAGCAGCTCGTCACCTACGCCGAGGCCGAGCACCTCTTGCTGATCGGCGCCTTCCGGGACAGCGAGGTCGGCCCGGCGCACCCGCTCGCGCTCATGGTGGCCGACGCGCGGCGGCGCGGCGCCCTGGTCAGCGACATCGTCCTCGCGCCGCTCTCCGCGTCCGACGTCGGAGCGCTCGTCGCCGGCGCGCTCCACGCCCCGGCCGAGCAGGTCGAGCCGCTCGCCCAGCTCGTCCACGAGAAGACCGGCGGCAACCCCTTCTTCGCGATCCAGTTCCTGATCGAGCTGCACCAGGGGAGGCTCATCGCCTTCGACGCCGAGGCGGGCGCCTTTCGCTGGGACATCGCCGCGATCCGCGACAAGGGCTTCAGCGACAACGTCGTCGATCTGATGGTGGGCAAGCTGAAGCGGCTCTCGGCCCCGGCGCAGGACGCGCTCAAGCTCGCCGCGTGCCTCGGCAGCAGCCTGACGCTCGACACGCTCGCGGTGGTCGCGAAGCGCCCCGCGGCGGAGCTCTCCGAGGCGCTCTCGGAGGCCGCGCGAGAAGGGCTGCTGCTCCGCCGGAACGGCGCGTACCGGTTCGTCCACGACCGGGTGCAGCAGGCCGCCCGGGCGCTCATCCCGGCGGCGCAGCTCGCCGAGGTGCACCTCTGTATCGGCCGGCTGCTGCTGGAGGGGCGGAGCGCGGCGGAGCGCGAGGAGACGCTCTTCGACATCGTGGGCCACCTCAACCGCGGCGCCGCGCTCATCCGCTCTCCGGCAGAGCGGGCCGAGCTCGCCGCGCTGAACCTGCGCGCCGGCAGGAGGGCCGAGGCGGCGGCGGCCCACGAGACCGCCGCGTCCCTCTTCGCCGCGGGCACGGCGCTCCTCCCCGAGGAGCGCTGGGAGACGCATTACGAGCTCGCCTACGACCTCGGCCTGGAGCGCGCGCGCGCCGCGTACGTCACCGGCAGCTTCGACGAGGCCGAGCGGCTGCTCGCAGAGCTCACCGAGCGCGCGAGGAACAGGGCCGAACGGGCCGCGGTCGTCGAGCTCGCCGTCGCGCTGAACGCCACCCGCGGGCGACCCGCGCGCGCCGTGGAGATCGGGCTCTCGTGCCTCCGCGCCTGGGACATCGAGGTGTCGCTCCCCGTCACCGACGCGCTGGTCGAAGAGGAGACCGAGGCCGTCTGGCAGCTCCTGGGCGACAGGCGCATCGAGGGCCTGCTCGATCTGCCCTCCATGACACACCCGGAGATCAAGGTCGCGATGGGCGTCCTCCGGGGCGTCATCATCCCTGCCTTCTTCGTCGACCAGAACCTGCACTATCTGCTCGTCGTGCGCATGGTCAAGCTCAGCCTGCGCCACGGCAACGCGGAGACCTCCGCCCAAGCGTATGCCGCCTTCGCGAGGGTGCTCGCCCCGAAGTTCGGGAGATACGAAGAGGCGTATCTGTTCGGCAAGCTCGCCTACGACCTGGCGGACAGGAGCCCCGTCCTCGCCACGAAGGCCTCGGTGTTCACGCTGCTCGCGCAGCAGGTGATCTTCTGGACGCGCCACTACCGGGAGACCTTCTCCTATGCCCGCCTCGGCTTCAACGCCGCGGTCGAGTGCGGCGACTGGAACAACGCCTGTTACAACTGCATCTGGGCAGCGGCGTTCCCGCTGCTCTGCGGCGAGCCGCTGGAGGACGTCCTCCACCAGACCGAGGACCGGATGGGGTTCGTGCGCAGGGCCGGCTACACGTTCGTTCATGGCGCCCTGCTCGGCGTCCGGTACCTCATCCAGGCGCTGCGCGGGCGGCCGGTCGATTTTCCGATGCTGGACGGGTCCAAGCTCGACCAGGAGGCCTTCGAGGGCTGGCTCCTCTCAGGGGCCGCGGGCAGCGCGCACAGCATCTACTTCAGCCTGAAGGCGCAGGCGCGGTTCGTCCTCGGCGCTCCGGCCGAGGCGCTCGCGGCCTCGTCCCGCCTGGTCGTCGATTACGACTGGAGGAACGACGCCCACGCGCTCGTCGTCGAGAGCTTCTATGTCCACGCGCTCGCGCTCGCCGCGGTCTCGGACGAGGCGTCGCCGCCCGAGGAGCTCCCCCGAGCGCTGCTCGACTGCGAGCGGCAGCTCGGCGAGTGGGCGGAGAGCTGTCCCCCGAACTTCCTCCACAAGCACGCCCTCGTCTGCGCCGAGATCGCCCGGCTCCTCGGGCGGGAGGGGGAGGCCGCCCGGCGCTACGAGCAGGCCATCGCGTCGGCGCGCGAGCACGGCTTCGTCCAGCACGAGGCGATCGCCTGCGAGCTCGCCGCGGGGTTCTACCGCGCGCGCGGCCTGTCCACGCCCGCCGACGCTTACCTGCAAAAGGCCCGCGCCGCCTACTTCCGCTGGGGCGCCCACGCCAAGGTGGAGCAGCTCGACCAGCGTTATCCCTTCCTCGTCGAGCGCAAGCCGATCGCGCCCACGGTCACCTTCGCCGTGCGGGCCGAGCAGTTCGACGTCCTCTCGGTGGTCAAGGCCGCGCAGAGCATCTCCGGCGAGCTCAAGCTCCCGCGCCTGCTCGAGATGCTGCTGCGCATCGTGGTCGAGCACGCGGGCGCCGAGGAGGGCTATGTGCTCCTGGCCCGGGAAGATCGCCTGTCGACCGCGGCGGCGATCGCGGCGTCCGGCGGCGCGGCGCGGCTGCTCGACGCGGGCGAGGCGGAGGCGGCGGCGCTGCCGCGGTCCATCCTCAACTACGTTCGTCGCAGCCATGAGCGCGTGCTCCTCGACGACGCCGCCGCCCGGCACCCGTTCTCGGAGGACGCGTACTTCGCCCGGAAGCAGCCGAGGTCGGTGCTGTGCCTCCCCATCGTGCGGCAGGCCCGCTTGCTCGGCCTGCTGTACCTGGAGAACAAGCTCGTCGCTGGCGCGTTCACCCCGGCGCGGCTCAGCGTGCTCGAGCTGCTCGCCTCGCAGTCGGCCATCTCGCTGGAGAACGCCATGCTCTATTCCCAGGTCGAGCAGGAGAACGCCGAGCGCCGGCGGGCGGAGCAGGCGCTCCAGGCGAACCAGGCCACCCTCCAGGCGATCGTCGACAACTCGGCCGCGGCCATCTACCTGAAGGACCGCGAGGGCCGGTATGTGCTCGTCAACCGTCAGGCGGGCCACCTCGTGCGCCTGCCGCGCCAAGAGGTCCTCGGAAAGACCGACGCCGAGCTCTTTCCTGGGCCGACCGTCGGGACCCTCCAGGACAACGACCGGCGTGTGTTCGACGCGGGCGAGCCGCTGGAGTGCGAGGAGGAGGTGCAGCTGGCGGACGGACCGCGCACCTTCCTGTCGGTCAAGTTCCCGCTCGGCGAGGGGGTCATGTCGGGCGTGCTGTGCGGCATCTCCACCGACATCACCGAGCGCAAGCGGGCCGAGCGGGCCGAGCGCTTCCTGGCCGAGGCGAGCCGCAGGCTGATGGCCCTCGGCTACAGCGCGACCCTCGAGAGCGTGGCCCAGCTCGCGGTCCCCGAGCTGGCCGACCGGTGCGTCGTCGACATGCGCCTCGATCCCGACGCCCCGGGGCACACGGCCATCGCAGGCGTGCCCGCGGAGCTCGTCGATGCCGTGAGGGACGCGGTGCGGCCCCTAACGACGGCGGCGCCGGCGCCGCCCGAGGTCGGCGACCTCGGCGCCGCGCCGCTCCTCGGGCAGCTCGGCGTTCACGCCTTCATCCGGGTTCCGCTCCTCGCGCGCGACCGCTGCTTCGGGGTCATGCTCCTGCTGCTGATGGGGCCTCAGCGCCGTTACGGCCCAGCCGACCTGTGGCTGGCCGAGGAGCTGGGCGCCCGCGCGGCGCTGGCGCTCGACAACGCCCGTCTGTTCGCCGAGGCCCAGCAGGCGATCGAGCGGCGGGACGAGTTCCTCCTCGTCGCTTCGCACGAGCTCAAGACCCCGCTGACCTCGCTCAAGATGCAGGCGCACCTCATCGAGCGGCTGCTGCGGCGCTACCAGCGCTCCGAGCTCGCCCCCGAGCGCCTCGACGCGGCGCTGCAGGTCTTGAATCGGCAGATCGCGCGGCTCGCGCACCTCGTCAACGAGCTGCTCGACGTCACGCGGCTGAGCGCCGGGCAGCTGACGCTCGCGCGCGCGCCGGTCGATCTGGCGGCCCTGGTGCGCGAGATCGTCGAGCGGATGAGCCAGCAGCTCGCCGACGCCCGCTGCGGCGTCCAGCTCGATCTGGACGAGGCCGTGGTCGGGCGCTGGGATCCGTCGCGCATGGAGCAGGTCCTCATCAACCTCCTGTCGAACGCGATGAAATATGGCGCCGGCGGCCCGATTCACGTCATGGTGCGCGGCCAGGCCGATCGGGCCCTGCTCGTGGTCCGCGATCACGGTATGGGCATCGCGGAGGCGGATCAGGCGAGGATCTTCGAGCGCTTCGAGCGCGCGGTGTCGGTCCGGAACTTCGGCGGCCTCGGCCTCGGGCTCTACATCGTCCGATGGATCGTGACCGCGCATGGCGGCACCATCCGCGTGGAGAGCGCGCCGGGCGCCGGCGCCACGTTCATCGTGGAGCTCCCCTTGCACGCGGCCGAGGCGGAGACCGACACGGACGGCCTGGGCGCCGCGCGCCCGCCGGCGTGATGCGTTCGATAGGGATCGCTCGCGCCGACAGGCCAGCTTCGCGGCCGTCGCGGCGGCGGGTGGTGCACAAATCTGCCCGGAGAGAGCTCACATGAAGGCGGGAAGACAGGAAGAGCACTGATCTTTTCTTCCCGCCTTCCCGCCTTCCCGCCTTCATGTTCAATTTTGAGCACTGCCCGGCGGCGCACGCCCTGAGCTCTCGCCGGCTCTCCGTGGTCCGACGTCTGACCGCCCGAGCCCGTCGTCCGGCGCTCCGGCGCCGCCGCCGCGCCTCACGCCGGAGGCGCGGAGAGCGCCTCGACCAGCGCGTCGCCGAGGTGAGCGGCGTCGTTCCAGACGACGACGCGATAGCCGCTCTTCGGGTCGTGCTCGATCAGGGAGACGCCCGTGTTCGCCGGCACCTGGAGCGCCTTCAGCCCGCTCCCGTCCATCTGGAGCATCCGCCCGACCGCGGTCTTGATGGCCGCGCCGTGGGAGACGACCCCGACCGCCTCGCCGGCGTGCCGGGCCGCGATCCGATCGAGCGCGCGCATCATCCGATCGCCGAGCTCCGCGTATGTCTCGCCGCCCCCGCGCCGGACATCGACGCCGCTCCGCCATGCGGCCCACTCCTCCGGGAAGCGCGCCTGCACCTCGCCGCGGCTGAGCCCCTGCCAGGCGCCGAGGCTCACCTCCCGCAGCGCAGGGTCCGCGGCCGCCCGGAGGCCCAGCGCCGAGGCGAGGCGCGCCGCCGTCTCCTCGGCGCGCTCGAGGTCGGAGCAGTAGACGGCCGCGAGCCGGAGCCGCGCGCCGGCGAACCGCGCCGCGAGCCGCGCGGCCTGCTCGCGCCCCCGCGCGTTGAGCCCGCGCCCCGCCTGTCCCTGGAACACCTGCGCGCGGTTGTCGTCGGTCTCCCCGTGCCGGATGAGCATCAGCTTCGTTGTGGCGTGCACGATGGGCCGCACTGTAGCAGGGCGCGCGGCGGCGCGGCGCGTCGCCGTGCCTTTCTGCCACGCGCCGGCCGGCGCCGAGCCATCGTGCCACAGCGCGCGGGTAGCCAGTTTGTAAGAGGTCCTCGCTTACCCGCTGGCCGCCCAACAGGTACGCGGCGTGCTTCGGTCCTCGTCCGAACAAGGTCATCCAGCGAGGGTTCCGGGCGGAGGGCGCTCCCCGACGCACCCGGGGCCTCTCTTGCGGAAAGGGTCGCTCGCATGAAACGGCAATTTGCGCCTTTGCTCATCCTGTTCCTCGTCGCGGCGTGCGGCGAGGAAGGCGGCGTTCAGCCCGCCGACGTCCAGGCCGGCTCCGGAGGGAGCGGCGGCGCGCCATCGGATCAGGGCGCGCAGGCAGGAGGGGGCGGCCAGGGCGCAGGCGGCGGCAGCAGCGGCGAAGGCGGCAGCGGCGGCGAGGGCGGCAGCGGCGGCGAGGGCGGCGGCGGCGGCGAAGGCGGCAGCGGCGGCGAGGGCGGCAGCGGCGGCGCCGGGGGGTACAGCCCG
The DNA here is from genome assembly GCF_051526825.1 of Sorangium sp. So ce185. NCBI lineage: Bacteria > Pseudomonadati > Myxococcota > Polyangiales > Polyangiaceae > Sorangium > Sorangium sp. So ce185. The sequence goes on from NZ_CP150316.1 coordinate 9,043,705, forward strand.
GAGAACGACAACACCTTCCGGCCCGAGGAGCGGCCGTTCTCCGACGAGCTGCTCGAAAAGCTCAAGACGAAGCCGGGGTTCACGATCAGCGTGTTCGCGAGAGGGGCCGACAATGCGCGCATGATGGAGCTCGCCCCCGGCGGCGGGGTGTACGTTACGCGGCCGACGACCGGGGACGTGCTGCTCCTGCGCGACACCGACGGCAACGGGGCGGCGGACGAGTCGACGAAGGTGTTCACGGGGGGTCCGGGCTTCGAGACCCTGCACGGCATCGCGCTCGACGCCGAACGCGACACCATGTACCTGGCGACGGCGACGAGCCTTTACGCCGCCCCCATCGACGACGACGGCCGCCTCGGCGACGCGTCGACCTTGATCACCGATCTGCCCGACGGCGGCCAGCACGGCAAGCGCACGATGCGCTTCACCCCCGACGGGACATCCCTCCTGTTCTCGGTGGGCAGCAGCTGCAACGCGTGCGCCGAGACGAACCCCGAGCACGCCGCCCTGCTGCTCATCGACCCATCGCTCGGCCCCCAGACGCAGCAGGACCGCACCGTCTTCGCCAAGGGCCTGCGCAACACCATCGGCTTCGACTGGTACCCGGGCACCGACGAGCTCTGGGGCATGGATCACGGCAGCGACCAGCGCGGCAACGTCGTGCCTCCCGAGGAGCTCAACCGGCTCGTCGAGGGCAACAACTACGGCTGGCCTTATGTGTACTCGAGCGGCCCCGGCGAGCGGGGGCTCGATCCGATCATGGACGACCCGCCCGACACGACGAAACAGGAATACGCCGCCGCCACCGAGCCCGCGGTGCTCATCTACGACGCGCACAGCGCGCCCATCGATTTCCGCTTCTACACGGGCGACCAGTTCCCGGCCGAGTACAAGAACGACGCGTTCGTCGCGATGCGCGGCTCGTGGAACCGTTACCCGCCGGTGGGCTACAAGGTGGTGCGCGTCCTCTTCGACGACGCGACCCACACGCCGACGGGCTTCGAGGATTTCATCACCGGATGGCTGATCGAGGACGGCCGCGCCACCTTCGGCCGCCCCGCCGGGCTCCTCCAGATGCCGGACGGGTCTCTCCTCGTGAGCGACGACACGAGCGGCATCATCTACCGCGTCTCGTACACCGGTCAGTGAGGTAGGGCGCCCGAGCAGGGAGCCTGTCGCTCTGGCCCTGGGATGCCTCCTCGAGCGCGAGCTTCGACGTGAAGCGCGCGCTCGGAAACAGCAGGAATGCGAGGACCGGCGAGAGCGCCGCCAGGACGGCCGCCAGGCTGAAGTGCAGCGGATAGCCGAGGCGCCCCGCGGAGAACCCGCTCGCCGCCGAGGCGACCCCCGTGGCGATCACCATCGCGCTCGCCTGGAGGGTGTAATCCGTGGCGGCGCTCTCCCGATCGGTCCAGTCCATCATGCACGTGAAGAGCGCCGCCGTCGCCATCCCGCCGGCGAAGTGCTCGAACGCGCAGAGCGCCGCCAGCAGCGGCACCCCTGCCTCGGCCCGGGCGGCGTACGCGTACCCGAGCACGCTCGCCGCCTGGAGGACGGCGAAGCCGACCAGCGACGAGCGCCGCCCGAGCCGCAGCACCAGCGCCCCGCCGGCGAGCGCGCCGAGCAGCCCCGCGACGAACCCCACCGCCCCAAGGAGCCACCCGATGTCCGCGAGGGAGAGGCCGAGATCGGTGAGGAACGGCCGCAGCATGCCCACCGCGAAGGCGTCGCCGAGCTTGTACACGACGATGAGCGCGAGCACCTGCCGGGCATGGGGGCGCTTCCAGAACGAGGTGGCGATGGCGACGACCGAGGAGGAGCGAGCGCCCTCGCGCCCACTCGCCGCCTCGCGGGCGAGCAGCGTGGGAATGCTCAGCAGGGCAATGGACAGCGCCATGAGCGCGAAGGTGAGCCCCCAGCCCAGCCGGTCGAAGAGGACGAGCAGCGCCCCGCCGCCCACGATCATCCCGGCCCGATACCCGGCCACCTGGATGCCGTTGGCCAGGCCCCGCTCGCCCGGCGCCAGGAGATCCACCGCCAGGCCGTCCGTGGCGATGTCCTGGGTCGCGGAGAGCAGGTTGACGATCAGCACCGCCGCGAGCACCGAGGAGAGCCCCTCCCCCGGGTCCCGCAGCGCGAGCAGCCCGAGCGCCGCGATCGTGAGCCCTTGCAGGGGCAGGATCCACGAGCGGCGGCGCCCGAGCCGGGGGAAGAAGAAGCGATCGACGAGCGGCGCCCAGAGGAACTTGAGCGCCCACGGGAGCGCGAGCAGGGAGGCGAGCCCGATGCCCTCGAGCGAGATCCCCTGCTTGCGCAGGAGGACCGGGAGCGCCTGGGTGAAGAAGCCGAACGGGAGCCCCTGGCACATATACAGCGACGCCAAGAGCCCGAGACGTCGCCAGGACAGGTGGGGAGAGCGCATCAGCGGGTCGCCTTCCTGGCGGCGGAGGAGAGGCCGAGGAGCCCCGACGCCATCGCCCACGTCGCGCCGGCGGCCGAGCCCGGGGGGATGAGATCGCGCGCCGTGGCGGCGAGCACGAAGTACCCCTGAATGGCGGCCACGATCGCCGCAGCCGCGGCGTCCACGTCGCCCCGCGCGCAGGAGAACACCCGCGCCCGCGCGCCGCGCCGCACGATCGCGGCGAGCTTCTTCACCGCGCCCTCGAGCGCGCCCGCGAACGCCTTCCGGACATCGGCGTCCCGGAGCGCCTCGCCGCTCACGCAGATCCAGCAGGCGAGCGCCCGCGGGTCGGCCCCCTCGCCCACCCGCAGGTGCGCGTCGATGAACGCGCGGAGCTCGGCCTCCGGATCGCCCGCCGCGGCGGCGAGCCGCCGCTCGATCCGACCCTCATGGTCCCGCGCGAGCAGCTCGACGGCGGCGAGCAGGATCTCTCGCTTGCTCTCGAAGTGGTAGTGGACCAGCCCCGGCGCGATGTGGGCCGCCGCGGCGACGGCCCCGATGGACGCCCCCTCGTAGCCGCGCTCCGCCATGACCTCCAGGAGAGCGCGCGCGATCTGGGCTCGACGTTCCGCGGTGTTCGAGGGGCGAGGCATCCTGCCGCTCCTGCGCTCGCTGGCGCCGGTTTGTTGGTTGGTCGTACAACCAACTTATGAAGCGGCCTCAGCCGCCCGTCAAGGAGGGGCGCGGGCCGCTCGAGCAGGATCGCGCCGGGCGAGCTGCATGGGCGGCGGGTAAGCTACGGCGTCTCGCCATCAAGGAGCTCGATCGATGACGTCGCGTCCTCTCTCGCTGATGATCGCAGGGCTGCTCTCCTGCGCCGGCCTCGTGTCCGCGTCCTGCGCGCCGTCGTCGCCCCCCGGCGACGCGGGCGGCCAGGGCGGCGGCGGGGCGGGCGGCGCTGGCGGTGAGGCCGGCGCCGGGGGCCAGGCCGGCGCTGGCGGCGAGGCCGGCGCTGGCGGCGAGGCCGGCGCAGGCGGCGAGGCCGGCGCAGGTGGCGAGGCCGGCGCAGGTGGCGAGGCCGGCGCAGGTGGCGAGGCCGGCGCAGGTGGCGAGGCCGGCGCAGGCGGCGCCGGCGGGAGCGGGCCGGGGGACGGCGAGTCCGAGCTCCTCTCGGGGCGGGACGAGGCCAGCGCGCCTTTCAGGGCGGTGGGCCGGCTGAGCGGCGGGCTCGGCTCCGGGGCCTGCACGGCGTTCCTCGTCGACCCCGCGGGGCGCCCCGAGGCGCCGGCCCACGTGCTCACGAATGCTCACTGCACCCACGAGTGGGCCGCGGAGACCGCGGCAAACGCGGTGTTCGTGGACACCGAGGCGACCCCGGAGCTGCGGATGATCTTCAATTATTTCCGCGACACCGAGGGCGCTCAGGTGGAGGTGCCGGCGAAGGCGATCCGCTATGCGACGATGAAGGGCACCGACCTCGCGGTGGTCGAGCTCGACACCACGATCGGCGCCCTCGCGGAGCGCGGCGTCGTCGCGCTCGGGCTCGCGCCCTCGGCGCCGCCGCCGGGGGGGCGCGTGTCGGTGGTGGGCGCGCCGCAGCTCGACGTGGAGTTCCTGCGGCGCGCCCGCTGCAGCGAGGAGGGCACCTTCGATATCGTCGAGTATCGCTGGCACTGGTTCGGCGCGCACCGGAACCGCTGCGCCGACATCGCCAACGGCAGCTCGGGCTCGCCTTTGCTGGACGACGCGCAGCGGGTCTATGCGGTCGTCAACACCACGACCCTGGGGAGCCCGCCCGACGGCGACTGCTTCCTCGGCAGGCCTTGCGAGGTCGGCGCGCCCCCCGGCGTGTCGGTCGAGGGCGCGAGCTACGCCGTCGACGTCACCGGCGTGAGCGCCTGCTTCGGGGACGACGGCCGCTTCGCGCTGGATCGCGAGGGCTGCGCCCTCGACGCCGGCCGGGCGCTCGACGTGCTGACCTACCCCGCTCCCCGCGAGCGGCCGAGCGATCCGGCGACGGGCGCGACGAACACCTGGGAGGTGACGCTGGGCGCGCGGGACGCGCTCGGGTTCTTCCGCTACAAGCTGGGGCGCGCCGGCGAGGTCGACTGCCGCCGTCAAGAGGGCTACTCGGCGCCGATCAAGCTCGATTCCCAGGACCTGTCGGCCATCGCGCTGCCCGAGGCCGAGGGGGTCCACCTGCTCTGCGCGATCGCCGGCCCGACCGCGACGCCCGACGCCGCGTGGCAGCCGCTCTCGTTCCCCACGATCGTCCTCACCACGATCGACACGACCCCGCCGTCGCGCCGGCCCGCGCTCTCGCGCGGGGGCGACGCCGCCGAGGGCATGCGCGTCGAGCCGATCTTCTCCCTGCCGGAGCACGCGGATTTCGAGTACCTCTTCGGCCCCCCGGACACGACCGATTGCGACGATCCGGCGGCCGAGTGGCGCAGGTACCGGCGGATCCCCATCTTCCTCGACCCCCGCGACCTGCCGGCCCGGTTCTGCGTGCGCCCGACGGACTGGGTGGGCAACGTGGGCGAGCCGTTCGATTACCTGCTGCCCGAGTGAGCCGCGTCGCCCGCCGTCAGAGGCCGGACATCCCCGACGTCACGCCGGTCTCGGCAGCACGAACTCTTCCGCCGCGAGCCCCTTGAACACGGTCGGCCCCGTCCGGCGGAACCCCAGCTTCTCCAGCACCCTGACCGACGCGGTGTTCTCGAGCATCGCGTGGGCGACGAGGCTCGGGAGCCCGAGCTCCTCGAACGCATACCGGATGCACGCCGCGCCCGCCTCGGTCGCGTAGCCTTTGCCCCAGTGCTTCCGGAAGAAACGATATCCGAGATCCGCGAGTCCAAGCTCCTCGTGCCACCTCAGCCCGCACCAGCCGAGCTTCTCCCCCGTCTCCCGGTCCGAGGCGACGAACCGGCCCATGCGGAAGGCCTCGAACTGGTGCGCGAGCCGCGCGATCACCGCGCGCGCCTCGTCCTCGCTAGCGAACGCAGGGTCGCCCGTGTAGCGGATCACCTCGGGATCGGCGTTCAGCTGCATCATGAAGGGGACGTCGGAAGGCCGGTGGGGGCGGAGGCTCAGGCGTTGCGTCGTGAGGACAGCGGGGGTTTCGTCAGGCTCGTTCCTGTCGAGGGCGACCATCCCGCCATCTTACCGGGTCCGCCACGGCGATGCACCGCGGGGTCGGCCAGGCGCAGCATCGCGTCGGCCCCGGCCCGCGCGTGGCACAGCGCGGCCGCGGTCGCGCCTCGAGCCTACGCGGCCGGCGCGTGGCGCGCTCGACGGCGGCCGCCCTCGTCGGGCTGTGCCGCGGGCGTCCGGTGCGACGACGATGTCAGGCCAGCGAGCGCTCGCCGTCCGCGAGCCTGCGAGCCCTCCGCGCCGTCCTCGCCGGCACAGAACTTGTTGGGTGAGGACGCATATGGCCTCTTCGAACCCCATCGACAAGATCCTGCTTCGTGTCCTGTCGCTCTCGCTCGCGCCCCTCGTCGGCGGATGCGGGATCGACACCAGCGTCTTCGAGCCCATCCCTTGCGCGAGCGAGGGGCGCACCCCGTACCTGACGGGCGCCGAGCCCGGGGCTCCTGCCGATTACGTAGAGCTGAGAGTGACAGCGAGCCCGTCGGGCGCGGCGACGCCGAACGCGCTCGAGTCGGTGGGCGAGAAGTGCTCCGGGGCGGCGGACAGGCCCGCATGCGAGGAGGAGATCGCGGCGGCCACGTCGACGAAGGGGTTCCGCCTCGGGGACTGCGTGGATTTTTGCCCGGAGCACATCCTGATCGTCAACGCGGGCGACGAGGTGACGGTCCTCGATACGCGGGACGCGGTGAGGGCGTGGCTCGGCCCCGTGGACGCGCCCGCGGACGCGGTGCTCGCCGCGTCGCTGGCAGGCTACACCGTCCGCTGCGGCAAGCCCGACGAGGGCGGCGTCCGGCCTGACGGCGACGCGTACGAGGTCCTCGCGACGCGGTACACGGCGACCTGCGCTCCGATCGAGCGCACGCTCTATGTGCTCGGGGTCGACGCGGGCGGCGGCGTGCATGAGCTGGAGACCGAGGTGATCGAGTCCGAGTCCGGCGCCTGCGTCGGCCGGAGGCCGGCGGGGCTGCTGCGGGCCGCGGGCCGGGGCGCGACGCCGGTGGGGGCGTACTTCGCGAACGTGGCGCGGCTCGAGGCGGCGAGCGTCTGGGCCTTCGATGTGCTCGGGCGCGAGCTCGCCCACCACGGGGCGCCGCGGCCGCTCGTGGAGCGGGCGCGCGCCGCCGGGCGCGACGAGGTGCGGCACGCGCGCGTGATGCGGCGCCTCTCGGCGCGTTACGGCGGCCGCTGGCAGCCGCCGCGGGTGGAGCCGAGGCCGGTCCGATCGCTGGAGGAGCTCGCGATCGACAACGCGACCGAGGGGTGCGTGCGGGAGACGTACGGGGCGCTGGTCGGCATGTGGCAGGGGCGCTTCGCGCGCGATCCGCTGGTCCGGCGCGTGATGACGCGCGTCGCGCGCGACGAGGCGCGGCACGCGAAGCTCTCGTGGGCGATCGACGTCTGGGTGCGGCCGCGGCTCTCGGCCGCCGAGCTGCGGCGCGTCGACGAGGCGCGGCGCGAGGCGCTCTCGGCGCTCGAGGAGGAGGCGCGGCGCGAGGTGGATCCGGCGCTCGTGGCCCACGCCGGGATGCCGGGCCGGGAGGCGGCGAGGAGGCTCTCGCGGAATTTCGCGGAGGCGATCGCCGCGGGCGTGGGCGCCTAGCGGGGGCTAGCGCCGAGCGAATCCGCGGTGCCTCTCGCGTTCGCCAGAGGCCTCCGTCGCCAACCTAGAAATCCAGAGAACAAGAGAAGACGAATCACAGAGGCACAGAGGGCACAGAGAAGAAGAGGAGAAGGAGCTCTTTCTCGCTCTCTCCTCTGTGCCCTCTGCGCCTCTGTGGTTCATTTTTTCTCTTCGAACACCTGGCCCGCACGCCGAAGGTGTATCCAGACAAGATAGACGCCAAGGACGCCGAGGGGGTCGACGTCCTCTCGTCTTGGCGCCCGCGGGTCCAAGCTCCTCTCGTCTGAGCACCGCGACGCGCGGGCCGCTGCTTCTCCAGGCATTCGCCGCGCGCTGGCCTCGTTCTGATTCCGCGACGCGCCCGGGCTTCGCGGGCGCGGCCGCCGCCCAGCGCTCCACGCATACGCGGCCGCGGATCGACAGGAGCCCTGATCGTCAAGCCCTCGGCAGGGGGCTTGGTGAGCCGCCCCCATCAACTTAGGATCGCTCCAGACACAGCGGGTTGGCGACTGGAGCCTTCGAGCGCTGGCGGCACCTGATTGCGCCACGCGTCGTGGCGTGGCCCGCAGGGTGTCGTATCGACGCATCGCCCTGGCTTTTCGTGCCGGCAATTGGTGGGACTTTCATCGAGAGGTCGGGGCAGGGCCAGGGCGGAGATCCGCCCTGGAGTCGCCCTTCGCCCGATTCGCTCGCCTGTGGGCTCCACCTGATCTGAACACGACTGACTGCGGGAATCGAGCGCATCAAAGCTCGAAATCGATGGAAAGGCGGACTCACATGCGAAAGTATCGAGCGAGTGCGGTTTCTGCTGGAATCGTCGCCGGGTTTGCGGGCGTGATGGCCAGCGCAGGCGTGGTCTGGGCCGCCGATTCGGATCAGGGCACGGCTGACGCCCATCTGAGCTACGCGTGCAAGCACCAGCACACTGGACAGCTCCGCAGCGTGGACAGCCCGGACCAGTGCCAGGCCTCGGAGGAGCTGGTGTCCCAGCCCCGCACGAGCAAGGGCTTCGTGGGTCAGCAGGTCTTCAAGGGCGAGCGTGGTCCCCAGGGGCCCCAGGGGCCCAAGGGCGAGCCAGGCCCGCAGGGGCTGCAGGGGCCCAAGGGCGAGCGGGGTCCTCAAGGGCCCCAGGGGCCGCAGGGGCCCAAGGGCGAGCGCGGCGAGCCGGGCGCGCCGGGGCAGGCGGGGCTCGTCGGCCCGCAGGGGCTCGTCGGCCCGCAGGGCATCAAGGGCATCGACGGCGTGCGCGGCCCTCAGGGGCCCAAGGGCGAGATGGGTCCTCAGGGCTTCAAGGGCGCTGACGGCGCGCGTGGGCCTCAGGGGCCCATGGGCCCCAAGGGCGAGCGCGGTCCGCAGGGGCCCCAGGGGCCGCAGGGGCCCAAGGGCGAGCGCGGCGAGCCGGGCGCGCCGGGGCAGGCGGGGCTCGTCGGCCCGCAGGGGCTCGTCGGCCCGCAGGGCATCAAGGGCATCGACGGCGTGCGCGGCCCTCAAGGGCCCAAGGGCGAGATGGGTCCTCAGGGCTTCAAGGGCGCTGACGGCGCGCGTGGGCCTCAGGGGCCCCAGGGCCCCAAGGGCGAGATGGGTCCTCAGGGTCCCAAGGGCGAGCGCGGCGAGCGCGGTCCCCAAGGGCCCGCGGGTGCTCCGGGCGCCATCGGTCCCCAGGGCCTCAAGGGCACGGACGGCGCCAAGGGCCTCCAGGGTGCCCAGGGTCTCAGGGGCGAGATCGGTCCTCAGGGCCTCAAGGGCGCCGACGGCGCGCGCGGTCCTCAGGGTCCCCAGGGCCCCAAGGGCGAGATGGGTCCCCAGGGTCCCCAGGGCCCCAAGGGCGAGATGGGTCCTCAGGGCCCCAAGGGCGAGCGCGGTCCGCAAGGGCTCCAGGGTCCGCAGGGCCCCAAGGGCGAGGTCGGTCCTCAGGGCCCGGCGGGCGCTCCGGGCGCCATCGGTCCCCAGGGCCACAAGGGCATCGACGGCGCCAAGGGCCTCCAGGGTCCCCAGGGGCTCAGGGGCGAGATCGGTCCCCAGGGCCTCAAGGGCGCCGACGGCGCGCGCGGTCCGCAGGGTCCCCAGGGCCCCAAGGGCGAGATGGGTCTTCAGGGTCCGCAAGGCCCCAAGGGCGAGCGCGGCGAGCGCGGTCCCCAGGGCCCCGCGGGCGCTCCGGGCGCCATCGGTCCCCAGGGCCACAAGGGCGTCGACGGCGCCAAGGGCCTCCAGGGTCCCCAGGGGCTCAGGGGCGAGATCGGTCCCCAGGGCCTCAAGGGCGCTGACGGCGCGCGCGGTCCTCAGGGTCCCCAGGGCCCCAAGGGCGAGGTCGGTCCCCAGGGTCCGCAAGGCCCGAAGGGCGAGCGCGGTCCCCAGGGCCCCGCGGGCGTTCCGGGCGCCATCGGTCCCCAGGGCCACAAGGGCGTCGACGGCGCCAAGGGCCTCCAGGGTCCGCAAGGCACCAAGGGCGAGCGCGGTCCCCAGGGTCCCCAGGGTCCGCAAGGGCCCAAGGGCGAGCGCGGCGAGCGCGGTCCCCAGGGCCCCGCGGGCGTTCCGGGTGCCATCGGTCCCCAGGGCCTCAAGGGCGTCGACGGCACCAAGGGCCTCCAGGGTCCGCAAGGCACCAAGGGCGAGCGCGGTCCCCAGGGTCCCCAGGGTCCGCAAGGGCCCAAGGGCGAGCGCGGCGAGCGCGGTCCCCAGGGCCCCGCGGGTCCCGCGGGCTCCATCGGTCCCCAGGGCCTCAAGGGCGCCGACGGCGTCAAGGGCACCCAGGGTCTGCAGGGTCCGCAGGGTCCGAGGGGCGAGCGCGGCCCGCAAGGGCCCATGGGGTCGCCCGGCATCGCCAAGATCCGCGTGGTCTCGGTGACGCGCGAGGCAGGGCCGACGAGCGCGTTCGTCAACGTCAAGGCGCTCTGCAACGCGGGTGAGGTCGTGCTCAGCGGCGGATTCTCGATCTCCGGCGGAGCCCAGGCGACCAGCAGGGTGGTGGAGAACTCGCCGCTCGAAGCCGCCGACGAGGGCCGCGCGGGCTGGACCTCGACCGCCGTGTTCGAGGGCGGCTACGGCAAGAAGGGGCAGACGGTGGCGCTGACCACGTTCGCGGTCTGCGCCGAGGTGCCCGAGCGCTGAAGGCGATCGACCGCAGGGCCATGCTCACGGGCTCGTGAGCCCCACCTCTCGACCAGCTGCCCCCTGTCCCCTTCACAACGGCCCTGAGGACAGGGGACAGCTGGCTCACCCCCTCAGCTTGCTCCTCGCGCACCGCACGCACGGCGAGAGGCCGCGCCCCGTCCCGCCGCCCAGCATGGCGGGACCCGCGAGCCCCCACCGTCGCGAGCCCACCGGTCACCGGTCGCGAGCTCCAGCCTCCCCCCCGGCGCGGACACCGACGCGCTGCGACGCGCCACGACGGCGAGGTGCCCCCGCACGCCGCCCAGAGTCCACAATGTAGGACAATCCCCGCCATCGACCCACCACGGTCCAGGTGCCGGGCCGGACCGTGGCGCAGCTTGCACGCTTTTCGCAAGGAGCCCGGGCGGTGACAACGTGAACACTGGGCTCTTCCTCGGCACCGAAAAAAATGCGCGGCCGCGGCGATTTGTGCCGGAATTCCGGCGCGCCATGGCTGCTGTGCTCGGGGGAGAGGCCGCGGCGCGCGACGCCGCGGTGGTGCCCTTTGTCACAGCTGTCGTCATGTGCCACAGCAGTGCTTTCACGTAGTCAACTCACCGGCTGGTGAAGGCATCCCCTCACTTCAACCCAGAGGTACGAGGCATGCTGAGGAGATTCACAGAGAATCCTCCGAGCCTCATAGACTCTGTGGTAACTTCCCCCAGTGAACGAGGACACGAAGGAGGGGTTTCTCTCAGGTCAGACCACATGCCTCCGAGCGCATCCCAGAGGGGAACCATGAGCGTAGATTACCCTATGAAGACGACCCAGCATGCACCGATGACCCGCGCGCGCCACAACCATCTTGTGATCGCGCACGTGCTGAACTCCTTCCAGGTGGGAGGCGCGGAGCAGGTCGTGGTGGATCTGGCCGGGCTGCAGCGCGAGGCGGGGCATGAGGTGATGGTCGTGGGCATCGAGACGAACCCCGACGGGCCGCGCGCCGCGCAGCTCCGGGAGCGCGGCGTCGCGGTCCACATGCTCCCGAAGCGCCCCGGCTTCGACCTCAAGCTGCCCGGGAAGCTCGCGGCGTTCTTCGCCAAGCACGGTGTCTCCATCGTGCACTCGCACAACCAGCTGCCGCTCATCTACGCGACGGCCGCGGGCCGGCTCCACCGCGTGCCCGTGTGCCACACGCTGCACGGCGCCATGTTCGATCAGGGCCGCCGGGCGTGGCTGCGGCACATGGCGGCCAAGCTCGCCGACGCGCACGTGGCCGTGTCGCAGCCGACGGCCGACTTCATGCTGAAGCACAACGAGGTCCCGAGCTCGAAGCTGCACGTCGTCCTCAACGGCATCGATCTCTCCCGGTTCAGGCCGGACTCCGCGGCCCGGCGCCGCATCCGGACCGAGCTCGGCATCCCCCAGGACGCGTGGGTCGCCGGGGCCGTCGGGCGCCTGTCCCAGGTCAAGAACCACGCCCTCCTGCTCCGCGCGGCCGCGAACGCGGGTGTCCTGTCGGACAACGGGCGCCTGCTCCTCGTCGGGGACGGGCCGGAGGCCGCCTCGCTGCGCGCCCTCGCCGAGGAGCTCGGCATCACCGACCGCGTCGTGTTCGCCGGCGAGCGGCACGACGTCCCGGAGCTCCTCTCCGCGAGCGACGTCTTCGTCCTCTCGTCGACGTCGGAGGGGCTGCCGCTCTCCATGGTCGAGGCCATGGCCACCGGCCTGCCCGTGGTCTCGACCGCCGTGGGCGGCATCCCTGCCCTGATCACCGACGGCGACACGGGCTTCCTCGTGCCCTCGGACGACGTCGGCGCGCTCGCCGCGAAGCTCGCCGAGCTCAAGGCAGATCCCGCGCGGTCCGCGGCGATGGGCAAGCGGGGGCGGAAGCTCGCGCTGGGGCGCTACTCGGCCGAGCGCATGATGGCGAGCTACATGGATATCTACGAGACGCTCCTGGCCCGGCGGGAGTCGGAGCGCCGCGCCGTGCTGCGGCCGAGCGAGCTGCTCGCCGGCTTGAACGCGTAGCCGCACGCCCCGCTAGAGGCGCGGCCACCCCTTCGCGGGGCGTCGAGGCCGCGCCGAGAGCGACCGAAAAGGCACGGGAGACGCAGAGAGTGGACCCATTCTCTGCGCCCTCCGTGCCTTTTCGGTCAGTGCTCGCGTCAAGGCGCGCGGGGAATCGTCGAGATCGCGCGGGGGACCGTGGCGAGCGACGCAGGCGACGAGATCCCCGACGTCCGGGAGGACCGCGTCTGCGTCTGAGCGCGACCGGACGGCGGCCGCGCCTCCAGCGCGCCGACGTCGCGCACGTCCATCGACGAAGGCGCGAGCGGTGCCCGCGGCGGCGGCGGCGCGACCGTGCTCCGGGGCAGCGGCGCGATCGCGCTCCGCGACGGCGGCGCGATCGTGGCCCGCGACGGCGGCACGATGGTGGCCCGCGACGGCGGCGCGATGGTGGCCCGCGACGGCGGCGCGACCCCGACCGCAGCCTGCGCCTCGCGCACCGCTGCCAGCATCGACCGCGCGTCCGGCCAGCGGTCCGCCTGCGAGAACTCGAGCGCGCGGTCCACCACCCGCACCACGGCGGGGTGCATCGACGGCTGGATCCGCGCGAGCGACGGGATCGGACACGTCATCCGCAGGAAGAAGAGCTCGTTGACGGTCGGCGCGTCCTGCACGTACCGGTTCGTGAGCAGCGAGAACATCGTCGCCCCGAGCGCCCAGATGTCCGTCCGCGCATCGACGAGATCCCAGCGCGCGCGCGCCTGCTCGGGCGGCATGTACGCCGGCGTCCCCATCGCCCGCAGCCCCGCGAGCGACGTCTGCGACGAGGGGACCCGCAGGCGCGCGATGCCGAAGTCGAGGATCTTCACCCCGTGCTCGCGGGTGAGGAAGATGTTGTCGGGCTTCAGATCCCGGTGAACGACACCGTTCTCGTGCGCGGCCGCGAGCACCTCGAGGATCTGCTCGCTCAGGGCGAGGACCTCGGCCGGAGGGAGCGGGCCCTTCTGCGCCTTCCAGCGCTGGAGGAGCGTCTCGCCCTCCAGGAGCTCGATCACCAGGAAGGGCGACCCGTCCTCGGTCACGTCGTCCGCGAGCACCGCCGCGACCCCGGGGTGATTCACGGTGTTCACGATGGCCTTCTCGCGGAGGAACCGGGCCCGATCCACCTTGTCCCGCGCCCGCGCGGGGTGCAGCAGCTTGATCGCGACCCGCTGGCCGCCCCGATGCGTCGCGGCATAGACAGCCGCCATCCCCCCGAGGCCGATCAGCGCATCCAGCCGCCACGCGCCGTTGAGCACCGCCCCTACGCGTGCCTGCGCCATCTGGACGTGCGTGACATTCTCGGAGTCCATGGCTGCTTCTCTCTGTGTGCGTGCCCTCGGGCAACCGACGCTTCAACGCTCGCGACGCAAGAACGGCTGTCTTCTTTACGTTCCCGGTGTCATGCACCGGCGCTACGGCGGAATCGGAGCTCCACGATGGCGGGCTAGGGGTGCAACTCGTCGGAACCGCGACCGGTCCGGCCGTCCTGCGTCACCGAACCAGGAGACGCCTGGGGTGGGCGGTGTCCAACAGCACGTCATTTCATGGAAAAGTTCAGCAAGAGCTGCGCCACGGAGACCCGCGTCGAGGACCGCGGCGAACGGGCAGCGCGCATGGGGCGAATCGCCTCCCTGCGGCAAGATGCCACGACCATTGCGCCGCCACGGGTCGCTCGGGTCCTCGTGGGAGCGGGCGCCGACACGGTGTCGACGCCTCCTTCGATGAGCCCGCTGCAATCGTGATCTCCGGGCCGAGCGGCGCTCGGCATCGCAGGGTGTGGGGAGGAGCGCGCCGCGCGTGTCCTCGCGCGGCGCGCGTCGTCCGCGGAGGGCCCGCTCGCGCGCGAGGTCAGTGGAGGCCCCTCATCGTCGGGTCGCCCAGCTTGAACGCCGACAGCGCCTGGCGGATGAAGACCGGCACGGAGACGTAGCCCTCGAGCGCGACGCAGGCGCGGTTCGAGGAGCACGTGCAGCGATAGAAATCGCTGAAGTCGTCGTCGTCTGCGTCGGCGTCCTCCTGGCATCCGGGCACGCCGTCCCGCAAGACCTCGCCGTCAGGCGCGATGGCGGCGACCGTCGGATCCCACCGCACGATCGGCTGCCCGCTCTCCGGGCTCAGCTTCACCTTGTGCCAGTCCGCCTTGCCGTCGCCGTCGAGGTCGGGGCCGGGCTCCGTGACATACGCCCTGGCCAGGAGCTCGTTGGCATACTCCAGCACGCGAGCGCCGATGCCCTTCTGCACGACCTTGCCGAAGATGGTCTCGGTCCCGTACGCCTTCGCCACGAACACCTTCCCCGACGGATGGTGGAGCTCGATCCGGTTCGGGAAGCCAGGATCGGTGTCCGCGCCGGTCTCCCAGATGTGCATCATGTCCAGCCATCTCTGCTTCTGGTTCTCGGGCAGGTAGAGGAGCGTCCAGGCGATCAGGAACTTCTGCTGCTCCCAGCCGATCTGGGGGTCGAGGATCGCGACCTTGGCCGGGGCCCGCGGGTTCCACGGCGCGCTGTCGACCGCGCCGTACGCGCTGCAGACGATGCTCCCGGCGCCGGGGAAGCAGCTCTCCGGCCCGGCCTCGCCCCACCACGACGTCCAGCCGAGCGCGCTGGCCGGATACCCGCTCGCGTCCCTCACGGGACGGCCGCGATCGTCGGCCTCGACGCGCACCCCCTTGATGGCGTCGTCGCCCGTGAGGTTGTTGGCCAGCCAGCGGCGGTACCCTTCCGGGAACACGTCGGCGAGCGAGACCGCGCGGTAGCGCGCGTCGAGGAAGTCGTGCCGCGAGTCGCTGACGAAGTTGTCGACCGACTCGGTCATCAGCATCGCCACCCACGCCTTGTCGTAATAAGAGCCGGCGTTCATCGTGTACGACGAGTCGTACTCGCCCTTGTCCTCCGCGAGCGCGTTCTCGAGCGGCTTGCCGCCGAAGGCCACGTCGCCGAAATAGCCCGTGGCGCCGTTCGGGACGACCACCACCGTATCCCCGGGGTCGCCGAAGACGTCGCTCGACGACCGGAGGACGGTATCGCCCTCGGGCAGGAAGTGCTCGCCCGGCTGCGGGCGCGCCATCTGGAGCGCGAAGTGATCGAACGCGATCCCGGCCGCGAGGATGTTCTGCTGGAAGAGGCTGCCCGCGACGTGCACCCAGAACGTGTCGAAGTCGTAGCCGCGGTCCAGCGCGAACTCGCGGTAGATGTTCGCGACCAGCCCGAGGCCCTTCGCGCCGTCGCGCATCTTGGCGTTGTAGCGGTTCAAGGTCCGCTCCGACGCCGCGCGCACGCTGAAGGCCTGCCGGTCGCGGCGGTAGTTGTCGAAGATGTGATTCACCTCCTGCTGCGTGATGAAGAAGTTGAAGAGCTCATAGGCGTCCGCGCCGCTGTCGTGCCGGTACACGCTCAGGTTGCCGAGATCGGCCCACCGGTCGCTCGCGAAGCCGTAGGGGACGCGGGTGCGCCCCGCGGGGTCCACCGAGGGCCCCTTCACGCCCTTCGGCGTCTCCAGCGCGCGCCACGGCACGTAGTCGACCTGCTGCTGCCGGCACCGCGTGTACTTGCCGTCGACCGGCACGATGTGCCCGTCGAGCACGGGGTGCCAGGCGCCGCCCTGCTCCTCGTCCCAGTCCGAGGGCCTGAAGGCGCTCGGGTCGACCTCGACGCAGCTGCCCGGCCGGATCAGGTCGTATTTGTTCTGCAGGTCGGAGTAGTGGATGTCCTCGTCGTCGTACTCGGGCTGGATGCCGAGGATGCCGCCGAAGTCGTCGATCTTGGCGAGCATGCCCTTGCCGCGCGGGGTGCCCGCCCTGTAGCTCGGGTCGGCGTGCACCGAGACGACGTCGCCGTAGAACATGCGGGCCGCGGCGAAGTCGTAGGCGCCGAGCCCGATGAGGTCCTGCGTGGGCTCGCCGGCGTAATCCATGGTCGACGAGTGCATGAACATCCAGATCAGGTTCTTGCGCTCGTCCTCGGTGACGGGGTCGTAGTAGCGCGGCCCGACGCACGCCTCGCCGTCCTCCGAGAGCGTCTCGCACGGCGTCTTCACGCGCCCGTTGTTCGTGCGCAGCTGCCAGTATTGCGGCCGGTAGCCCCAGGCGTCGGACGAGCTCACGAAGTTGTGGCGCAGGCCGACGGAGTGGCCCATCTCGTGGAGGATCACCGCGTAGTGCGCCCGCTGCGCGAGGTAGCGCCGCATGGCCTCGGCGCGCCGCAGCTTCTGCGCGGCGTCCCCCTCGCCGAAGCGGCCGTGCTTGCTCGCGAATTTCTCCTCCAGGATGTCCGCCAGGTCGGCGGTGGCGAGCGGCGCCGGCGCCTCGTGCATCACGCACGCGCCGCGCTCGGCCAGCGCCACCTCCTTCAGGTTCCTGAGCTCGCGCTGCACGCTCGGGTTCGCCCCGCGGAGCGGCGAGGCGAAGCGCATCACCTCGTCCGTGAGCGGCAGCGCCTCCACGCCGGTGAGCTGCTGGATCGTCTTCGTCGTGAGCTCCGCCTCGAGCTCGGTGCCCACCGCGGACTTGCGGCGCGCCTCGTACACGGCGCGCATGCTGTCCGGCGCCGTCGCGTCGGCCGCGATGGCGCGCACCTCCTTCGAGAGCCGCCGGAGGTCCTCGCGCAGCGCTGGATCGCGCGCCAGCTGGCCGGAGATCCCGGCGGCGTCCTCCGCGGCAACCCCGGCGGCCCCGGCGACCCGCCGGGCGATCTCCTCCCGCGTGAGCCGCGGCAGCGCGCCGCCCCTCGACGCGCCGTCGCTCGCCTGCGCCCAGTCCCGGACGTAGTCGCCGTCGGTGACCTCCTCGGTCTTCAGCTCTCCCTGGATGTAACGGGCCGCGTCGACGATGCCCTGGCTCCAGATGTCGTTGACGTGCGTCCAGACGTTGATGCTCGACGCGATCTTCTCGCCGGTGAGCGGGTCCTCCGAGTCGCTGTAGATGCCCCAGGCCGAGGGCGACTGCGGCGCCTCGAAGTTGTTGATCTGGTGATAGCGCAGGTCGCCGATCCGCGCGCTCAGCGCCGCCCCGCACGCCTTCATCAGCGCGGGATCGCGCCCCGCCTCCTTCCGGCGCTCGTCGCTGCACATCCTCGCCGTCACCCCCTCCGGCAGCCGGGGGCCGCCGCACGCCTCCGGGTCGGTGGCCTCGACCGGGCTGTGGCAGAGCACGATCATCTCGGGCATCTTGGCGAGCGCGACGACGCCCGGCGCGTAGCCGCGCCGCTCGCCGAGCTCGTCGGCGAGCGCGTCGCACCCCTGCCCCGCGCGCGCCGCGTCGCGCCGGCACGCGTCGACCTCGCGCGCGAGCGCGACGGCGTCGGCGCTGTCGTCCATCTGGCCGTCGTAGACCGGGAACGCCGCGCTGCAGCGCGCCGCGTCGCCCGTCGTCCGGACGCACTCGACGTGCTTGGCGGTGACGACGGCGCTGCGCAGGGCGACGTCCCACTCGTGCGCCGCCGAGGCCGTGGCGTCGAAGTAGTCGGGGTTGCTGTTCGACGTCACGTACCAGGCTTGCGGCACGGCCTCTCGACGCTGGTACGGCAGGGTGCATCGCTGCTTGAACGTGTCGCACCGCGAGCCGGGGCCCACCGTCACCCGCGCTCCATCGACGTCCATCGTCGCCCCGGTGACGGCCTCGCACTCGTCCTCGGTCCCGTTGTCGTCGTCGTCGCGGTGCGGGTCCGAGCCCACCGGCGTCGTCTCGGGCGTGAAGCACCGGATCTCGCCCGTCATGCCCTCCGGATCGGCGTAGTAGTGGCTGCGCTCCCAGAGGTTGTACCGGGTGATCATCCGGTGCCATTTGGCGTCGCTCATGCCGTAGTTGCGCGCGTACCCGAAGCGCTCTCGCACGAAGGGGCCGAACGCCTGGAACCGGTATCCGTCCCACTCCGCGGGCTCGTAGTCCCGATCGACGACGCGGCGGAACGACTGCCGCAGCGTGACCTCGACCGGGTTGCACGAGCCGACCGGCGCGGTGCCGCCGGGGAAGTCGGCGTCGAGCATGCAGGCCGGGAAGCTGCCGACGCCCCACCCGAGGTGGCTCAGATCGATGAGCTGGGGCATCGCGAAGGCCTTGTTGGTGACGTCGAAATATCCCTCCTCGGGGTCGAAGTGGGGCGCGTCGGGGTGGCTCGGGTCGCTCACGTAATAGGAGAGCGGCTCGTACTGCACGCCGCCGTAGACGCCGATGAGCGACAGCGTGTCGAAGTCGTAGGAGTCGACGTTCAGGTTCTTCGACCAGTCGACGCGCATGTACTCCCGCGCGTACCAGGGGCGGTCGGTCGTGTTTTCGACGACGACGTTGGTCTCCTCCCCCGTCGACCGGTTGTAATCGCGCTGGACGTCGAAATGCGAGAGGATCTTGTACGCGACGGCCACGACGCCGTCGTCCGTGGCGGCGCCGGCGCCCTTGCCGTCGGTGTCGTTCACGCGCTCGTAGGTGAGGCGCCCGATCAGGAGGTCTTCCTGGATGACCCACTTGATGCGCGCGACCTCCGCCTGCGCGTACGAGGACGAGAAGAGCCCGTCCTGCGAGGCGCCGTAGCCCACGTCGACCACCGTGGTGCGCGTCCAGAACTCCGGATCGTCCTCCTTGCTCTGCAGATCGGCGCCCACGAAGAACGATTTCGCCAGCGCGTTCGCCTGCACCTGGCTGAGCGGCCTCCGCTCCTCGGCGCAGCCCGCGATCGAGCCCGCGGCCGCCGCGAGCAGTGCCAGTCTCACGATCCAACTCATCGCAGCGTCCTCCTCTGCAGCTCGGCCCGAGCGCGCCTGCCCCCATGAGAGACCCGGCGTCCCCACGCGATCTGCGTGACGGCCGCCCTGATTGCGCGATCGGCGTCTCTGCTCCCCCATCGAGTCGCCCCATCGGGCCAGCGGCACATCGCGTGCCACACGCCTCCAATCGCCCTTCTTGGCGGCGAATCTCCGGTCGTGCGGCGGTGTCCTGTCGACCTCCGCCGCGACCGTGCGGCGCCGCCAGCGTTAGTGGACTGACGCCTCCGCCCGCCCGCGCGCGAATCCCCGGCTCGCTCGGGCTGCTTCGGGCGGAAACGGCGCTCAGCACACGAATCGATCCTCGAAGCCCGGTTGTTCCGGGCGTTCACCGCAGGCCCCCCGCGAGGGCGCTCGTCGCGCGGCGCGGCGCGGGGGATGGCCTCCCCCGCCCGGCTGCGGTATTGACGACCTCACCCGATCGGGAGGAACGCAGTGCCTGAGGGAGACGTCCTGCTCTCGAACGCCGACGGCGCCATCCGGGCGCTCGGCCCCACCGTGCTCGTCTGCGAGTGCCCGGGCGACGACCTCGACCTCGCCGTGCGCCGCATCGCCGCGTTCGCGCTGACCGCCTCGCTGATCATCGTGGGCATCGTGGCCGCGCGCGCGGCGCCCTTTCCCATCCTCTTCATCGCGGGGACATGGACCGCGGGCGCCACCGCGGCGCTGCTCATCGTCCGCCGGCGCCGCCGGCTCCACGGCCTGTTCCTCCTCGACTTCGAGCGGGCCGAGATCGTCCAGGAAGGCCGCGGCTTCCGGCGGACCTTTCCCATCCAGGCGATCGCCCGCGTGTCGACCCCGCCGGCCTCGGACGCCGACGTCGACGAGCCGGGCCTCGCGCCGCGCTGGCTGCTCCTCCACCTGTCGACCGGGGAGCAGCTGCGCCTGGGCAGGGCGCCCGCGTACGCGCTCGGCCCCGCGCTCGCGTTCCTCAAGCGGGCCGGCGTCGAGGCGTGAGCGCGCCCGCCGCCGGCCCCGGCCGCGACGTCAGGGCCTGGGCAGGCTGGGGTAAGGCGGGCCGAACTGCCTGACCACCGTCCGCGCCTCCGAGAGGAACGGCGTCTTCATCGTCTCGTCCTGGTAGATCGGCCGGACGACGCAGGTGGGGTTGCTGCATTGCCCCGGATCGGGCTCGGGGAACATGACGTCGGCCACGAGCCAGAACCTGTCGCCCGAGTCCTCCGGGGTGAACGCCACGGGCCCCTCGGGATCGTAGAAGCCGGTGGGCCCGAGATCGGCCCCGAGCTCGCCGTTGCAGAAGATCTTGATCCGCGGGTGCACGTCGAACGACGCCGTGCCGCCGAAGTAGTGCACGGCGACCCGCATCCAGCCGTCCTTCGGCGGGAAGTCGACGTTGATGTTCTCCGGCGCGCAGAAGTTCGGGTTGTCAGGGTCGGTGATGCGGTGCAGGCAGGCGATGTTGTCGAGGTCGAGCCGCGGGTTGTGGCACCCCTGGCCGTAGGAGCGCCACGCGTCCCCCACGCCGCGGGGCGCGTAGAAGCACGTGTTGTTGGTCTCCTCCGGATCGAGATACCAGTTCACCGGCTCGGGCGGCGCCGCGTCGTCGCCGAACCAGCGGATGGACGAGCCCTCCACGAGGCCCTCGAGCGTGCAGTTCCCGTAGCCGCACGCGACGCTCGAGCCGCCGATCGTCCAGGGCTGCGTGTTGTTCGGCTTGTGGAGGTAGAGGTCCAGATCGACGCTGTACGGATCGTGCTCCCACTCGAGCTCGACGCGCAGGCCGCGGGCGCCGACGAACAGCGGGTAGGCGCAGGTCGCGGTCTCGCCGCCCGCCGCGCGCTTCGTGTACGTGACCGTGTACTCGCCCGACTGCAGGGGCTTGAAATCGTCCGCCGGGTCCGAGCCGCCGACCGAGGGGCACGGGTCCACGCCCGGCGGGCAGGCCACGGTCCAGACCTCGGAGCCCGGGAGCGCATCCCCGCTGAACGAGCCGGTGCCCTCCTTCAGGTCGACGTTCGCGAACGGGGCCGCCTGGATCGGGTGGCACCCCGTCGCGTCCCTCATGTGGCAATCCTCGTCCGCGTGCACCCCGCCGACGCACGGGCCCCACGTGCCCGTCTCGTCGCAGAGCTGGGTGCCGGGGTAGCACCCCGGGCTGTGCCGGAAGGACGGGTCGCCGCGAAAGCAAGAGTGCGCCTGGCCCGCGATGCACGCGCACGTCTCGTCGATCATCCCGTTGCAGTCGTCGTCGAGCCCGTCGTGGTCCACGCCGAGCTCATCCACGCCGCACAGCTCCACGGGACCGCAGGCGCTGCCGCACGGGTTGACCGCCACGTCGGGCGCCTCCTCGGTCGCCCCTCCATCGATGTTGAGCATGCCGCCGAAGCCGTCGGATTCGCCCGTCTGGGCGCCCGGCTCGCCGGCGGAGCCGCCCGCCTCGCCGGCGCCGCCCGCCCCGCCGGCGCTCGCGCTGCTCCCCGGCGTCCCGTCGAAATCGAACCGTATGCCTTCGGCGCTGCAGCCCGCCGCGACGCCGACGCCCGACGCCGCGGCTGCGATGACGACCGGGAACACGGTCAGGACACGATGACGAAACATGAGACCTCCACTCGGGACCTCGACACGCGGCCGCAGGGAGACTGCGGCCGCTCAGCGCCACAGCGAAGAGCACCGTACCTTAGCAAAGCCGAGACGCTGCAGCCCGAGGGCGCGCGCGATTGCGCGCGCAGGGATGGCAGCCCACGATGCCTCGGCCTTCATCGGTGAGAGATAAACACAGCTTGCGGGCTCAACAGGCGACGCGCAGCGCTCCCTAGCACGGCCTCCGTCCGGCGTCGGCGACAACGAACCGACGAGAGCCAGCGAGGAGCGTTTTCCGGAGCCTTCGAGTCAGGCGAATCACTATCAGGCGAACCACTACAGATTCACCGGCCCGGCGAGCGCGGCAGTGCGCCTCGGGCGCCGGCGTGCGGGGCACGGGGGGCAGGCTCGTTCGACGAGCCGCGGTGCGCCCCGGTCGACCGGTCGAGCTCGCTCGGAGGTGTGCACAGGGCTCCTCGCCCTCTGGGATCAGGCCGCTCGGGCCATCCGTGGGGCGCGCGGCGCGCCCGCCGGTCACGGGAGCGACGGGTAGGCGGGACCGAAGCTCGACTCGACGTACGCCTCGGTGGTGAGGAGCGGCGTCTTCGTGTCCTCATTGCGGTAGATCGGCTGGACGATGCAGTTCGCCTGACCGCACTCGTCGGGCTCGGGGAAGAGCACGTCGGCCACGAGCCAGAACCTGCTGCCCGAGTCGTCGGGCGTGAAGGTGACGGGCCGCTCCGGGCTGAAGAACCCCGTGGGCCCGAGGTCGGCGCCGAGGGTGCTGTTGCAGAAGATCTTGATCCGCGGGTGGATGTCCTTGGTCACCCGGCCACCGTAGTAATGCACGCCGATCCGCATCCACTGGCCCTTCGGCGGGTAGTCGATGTTGATGTTCTCGGGCGCGCAGAAATCCGGGTCGTCGGGGTCGCTCACCGTGGGATCGCACTCCCGGTTGTCGAGGTCGAGCCGCGGGTTGTGGCAGCCGCGCTCGTAGTCGCGCCACTCCTCCCCGACGCCCCGAGGCGCGAAGAAGCAGGTGTTGTTGCTCTCCACCGGGTCGAGGTACCAGTTCACCGGATCCGGCGGCGTCGCGGTGTTGCTGAACCAGCGGATCTCCGTGGATTCCACGAATTGCTCGATGGTGCAGTTGTTCCAGCCGCAGTCCGCGGGCGAGCCCGACGTCGACCAGGGCTGCGTGTTGTTCGGCTTGTGCAGGTGCAGGTCGAGATCGACGTTGCCGAACTCGTGCTCCCACTGGAGCTCGACGCGCAGGCCGCCCGCGCCGACGAAGAGCGGGTAGTGGCAGCTCTGGGTCTCGCCGCTCGCGACGCGCTTCGTGTACGTGACCGTATACTCGCCCGATTGCAGCGGCTTGAAATCGTCCGCCGGGTCCGATCCGCCCACGCCGGGGCACGGGTCGACGCCCTCGGGGCACTCCACCGTCCACACCTCGGAGCCCGCGACCGCATCCGCGCTGAAGATGCCCGTGCCCGGCTTGAGATCGACGTCGGCGAACGGCGGCGCCTGGATCGGGTGGCACGCGATGGAGCTGTTCGAATAGCAGCCCTCGTCGGCGTGCACGCCGCCGACGCACGGGCCCCACGTGCCGGTCTCGTCGCAGAGCTGGGAGCCGGGGTAGCAGCCCTCGGCGTCCCGGAACGACGGATCCCCGCGGAAGCAGGAGTGCGCCTGGCCGGGGACGCAGGGGCACTCCTCGTCGATCTCGCCGTCGCAATCGTCGTCCAGGCCGAGGTTGGCGCCGGCGCACAGCTCCTTGTCGCCGCACGCGCTCCCGCACGGGTTCACCGTCACGTCGGGGGTGTTCTCCTGCCCTCCATCGGTGTTGAGCAGCCCGCCCAGCCCGTCGAGGCCGCCGACCCCGCTGCCCTCTCCCGCCTCGCCGCCGGCCCCGCCCAGGCCGCCCGCCGCCCCTACGCCGGTGTCGCCACCTCCGCTCGGGTTGAACGCGCCGGGCTTGCCGGTCGCGCTGCAGCCAGCCGCGATGCCGGCGCTCGACACCGCAGCGCCCACGAGGATGAGGAGCGAGGACGAGAAACGAAGTCGACCCATGAGACCTCCATTCGAGGGCAATGCGGTGATCAAGCGGATCCACCCCCGCCCGCCACCCCGGCATTCAGAGCTCACGCGAGTGTAGCAAAATCAGCAACCGACAACTGCACTGTAGCGCAGCAGGGAAATGCGGCCCGCGAATGGTGCGCCGCCGCTGATCCAGACGCCGTCGACAGGCTCACATGTCAGGCGAGCTGCGGCGCTCGACGAAGGCCGCGGGCGCTCGACGAAGGCCGCGGGCGCTCGACGAAGGCCGCGGCGCTCGACGAAGGCCGCGGGCGCTCCCGCCGCCGACGCGCGGCGTCCTGTCGGGCCGAGGAGCGCCGCGCCGGAACACCGCGTCACCGCGACCCTGGAGAGCGCTGTGGCGTTGCAGTGCCGCTTGCAGGCGGCCAATGCGGGACGGACGCGCCCCGGCCGCCGGAGGACGCTATCCGACGATCGGCAGCTGCCGGCCGCCCTTGGCCCTCGCCGGCTGCGGCGGCTGCGGCCCCTGCTGCGGCTGCGCCGCGGGCGGAGCGGCCGTCTCCTCGATGTGCACGCCGGACCGGAAGCGCTGCTCGCCGCCCGCGATCTTCCGGTGCGCCAGCGTGTGCTGCATGAAATTCAGCGGAAAGAAGCCGGCCAGCTGAATCCAGCTCGACTGTCGCGTCAGGGTAAACCTGCGCCATATCGAGGAAGGCGCGTAGAATTTCGTCCACGCCGACACCCAGCCCTCCCGGAGCCGCTCCCGGGACATCTGCTTGGGCACGAAATACGGTGAGCCGGCGTCGTGGTCGCGGCGCAGCCACCAGCGCTCGTCCGTGAGGCGCCCCTCCGCCTTCAGGCGGCGGTACAGCTGCGTCGCCGGGTACGGGGTGAGGATGGCATACAGCGCCATCGTCAGCTTCATGTCGATGCCGAACTCCACGGTGCGATCGAACACCTCGGGATCGTCCGTGTCGAAACCGAAGACGAAGCTCCCCCAGACCGAGATGCCGTGATCGTGGAGCATCGCCATCGTCTCCTTGTACTGCGAGGGCCGGTTCTGCCGCTTGCCGGTGAACTTGACCGTCTCCTCGTCGATGCTCTCGAAGCCGATGAAGAGCGCCTTGCACCCGCTCTCGGCCATGAGCTTCACGTTCTCGAGGCGCTTGACCGCGGCGAGCGAGCACTGGCCGATCCAGTGCTTCTTCAGCGGCACCATCCGGGTGAACAGCTCCTTCGAGTAGGCCCGGTGGATCATCACGTTGTCGTCCGCAAACATGATGAGCTTGCCGAGCGACCTGAGCTCGCTCAGCACCTCGTCGGTCGGGCGGAACCGCATCGTGGTGCCGTTCGCCGTCGACACGCTGCAGAACTCGCACGGGTAAGGGCAGCCGCGCATCGTCTGCACGACCTGGAACGGGATGTACTTCTTGGAGGTGAACAGATCGCGCCGCGGCGGGGGCCTGCCGGCCAGGTTCGGCAGCTCCGGACGGTAGATCGGCTTGAGCTCACCGCGCTTCGCGTCCGCGAGCAGGACGGGCCACGCGTCCTCCGCCTCGCCGACCACGACGGCGTCCGCGTGCTGCATCGCCTCGTCGGGGCAGGCCGTGGGGTGGATGCCCCCGAGCACCACCTTGACGCCGCGCCTGCGGTAAGCGGCGGCGATATCGTAGCTCCGGCGCGCGGTCTTGCTGTCGACGCTGATGCCGACGAGATCGACGTCCTTGACGTCGCGCTGGAGATCGAAGGGCTGCACGACGTCGTCGGTGTAGATGACCTCGTCCTCGGGGGGCGTGAGCGCCGCGAGGGTGCCGAGCCCCACCCGGGGCAGGTACGCGGAATCTTCGCTTGCCGTGGCGATGAGCTCGATCTGCATGGCGGATCGTGCTTATCACGGGGCCGCGCCGGCCCGTACCGCCGAGGCGCGCCGCACGAGGATCTCCGGCCGCGGCTGGCCCGGCGGCGTCGGCACCTCGGGGCTCGCCGGCGGTCCCTTGTCGGGGGCGTGCGGGGCGGGCGGGACCTCGTGCGGCACCTCACGCTCCGGCCGCGGCGGCTCGGGGTGATGCGGCACCTCTCGCCCCGGCTCGGTCGGGGGGAGGATCTCCGGCCCGGGTCTCCCTGGCGGAGTCGGCACCTCCGGCGCCGGCCTGCCGGGGACCCCCGGCCCGGGCTGCCCTGGCTCCGCAGGCGGCCCGGGCACCGGCTGGAACGGGACCTCGGGGGTGATCGCGGTCGTCGCGGCCGCACCGCCGGGCCCGCCGGCGCTGCGGATCTCGTCGCGCGTCGTCATCCACGGAGGGTAGGGCCGCGGCGCCCCGCCCGCATCGGGGGCTCCCTGCTTTGCGCTAGGCGCGCCGCCTCGTCCGGCGCAACCTCCGCGCGCTCCGGACGCGGAGCCGCGCTCCGGACGCGGAGCCCAAGGAGACCCAACTACGCATGAGCCTGCTCTCTCACGCCGCCGTCTTTCTCGGCGCCGCCGTGGTCGCCGTGCCGCTGTTCAAGCGGCTCGGCCTCGGCGCCGTGCTCGGCTACCTCGTCGCAGGCGCGCTCATCGGCCCCTGGGGCCTGCGGATCGTCACCGACGTCGAGAACATCCTCCACTTCTCGGAGCTCGGCGTGGTGCTGCTCCTCTTCCTCATCGGCCTCGAGCTCCAGCCGTCGCGGCTCTGGGTGCTGCGGCGCGCGGTGTTCGGGCTCGGCGGCGCGCAGGTCGCCGTCACGGGCGCGCTCATCGCGCTCATCGGCGTCGCGCTCGGCCACCGCGCCGACACGGCGGCCATCGCCGGCCTCGGGCTCTCGCTCTCGTCCACGGCGTTCGTGCTGCAGATCCTCGCCGAGAAGGGCCAGATGCAGGCGCAGCACGGCCGCTCCGCGTTCGCGATCCTGCTGTTCCAGGACCTCGCCGTCATCCCGCTGCTCGCGCTGCTCCCCCTGCTCGGCCCGGGGGGCGGGTCCTCGGCCGAGGGGAGCGCCCTCGCCTCGTCGTTCAAGGCGGTGGCCGTGCTGCTCGCCGTGGTCGCCGGCGGCCGCTACCTCGTGCGCCCCGTCTTCCGGGCGATCGCCGCCGCCCACGCCCACGAGATCTTCACCGCCGCGGCCCTGCTCGTCGTGCTCGGCACGGCGCTCCTCATGGTGCAGGTGGGCCTGTCGATGTCGCTCGGCGCCTTCATGGCGGGCGTGCTGCTCGCCGACTCGGAGTACCGCCACGAGCTCGAGGCCGACATCGAGCCGTTCAAGGGGCTGCTGATGGGGCTGTTCTTCATCGCCGTCGGCATGTCGGCGAACATCGGCCTGCTCATCGAGCGGCCGCTGCTCGTCCTCGGGCTCGTCCTCGGCATGATGGCGCTCAAGGCCGCCGTCCTGTTCGTCCTCGGCAGGGCGAGCGGGCACGCCGTGGGCTCCGCGCGCGACCTCGCGCTCGCGCTCCCGCAGGGGGGCGAGTTCGCCTTCGTCCTCTTCGGGCTGGCCGCGGGGCAGGGCATCATGGACAGGCTCCTCGCCGACCTCCTCGTCGTCGTGGTCACCCTGTCCATGGCGCTCACGCCGCTCGTCATCGCGCTCGGCGACCTGCTCCTCCAGCGATGGCGGCGGGCCGGCCCAGCGCGGGAGTTCGACGCGATCGAGGACGGCGACCCCCAGGTCATCATCGCCGGATACGGCCGCTTCGGCCAGATCGTCTCCCGCGTCCTCCGCACGAGGAAGATCCCCTTCACCGCGCTCGACGCGAGCGCCACGCAGGTCGACTTCGTCCGCAAGTACGGCAACAAGATCTATTACGGCGACGCCTCCCGGCTCGACCTGCTCCGCGCGGCGCGCGCCGACAAGGCGAAGATCTTCGTGCTGGCGATCGACGACGTCGCGTCCTCGGTGAAGACGGCAGAGATCGTGAAGCGGCACTTCCCGGAGCTCAAGATCTACGCGCGCGCCCGCAACCGCCAGCACGCGTACCAGCTCATGGATATCGGGGTGGAGCTGCTCGAGCGGGAGACGTTCCGGTCGTCGCTCGAGGTGGCGGCGCGCGTGCTGGAGGGCCTCGGGATGCGCGCGCCGGACGCCCAGGCGATCGTCGAGCGGTTCAGGGCCCACGACGAGCGGGTGCTCCTCCGCGGGCACGCGGTCCACAACGACGAGGCCAAGCTCATCGAGGCCGCGAGGCAGGCCGCGCAGGAGCTGGAGGGGCTGTTCGAGACCGACGAGAGCGCGCCGTCCGGCAGGGACGAAAAAGCCGCTGCCGTGTGACGCAGGCCGCCGCGCAGCCGCGGCCTGCGCCACATGGCCAGAACAAGTTCGTCAGTCTAACTAAGTTGCCCGCCGCGCTCCGTGCGACGCACGCAGCGACCGGCAGGGCCTCCCCGCGGCCTGAGCTTCATGGCCACGAACAAGTTCGTCAGCCTAACTAAGTAGGCCCCTGCGCCTCGTGCGGCGTACGCAGCAGTCGGCAGGGCCCCTCCGCGGCCTGAGCTTCATGGCCACGAACAAGTTCGTCAGCCTAACTAAGTAGGATCCTGCGCCTCGTACGACGCACGCAGCAGTCGGGAGGGCCTCCCCGCGGCCTGAGCCTCATGGTCGCGAACAAGTTCGTCAGCCTAACTAAGTAGGTCCCTGCGCTTCGTGCGACGCACACAGCGATCCTCGTAGCGCGCCGCGCAACGCGCCTTCCCGCTGCGCCGGCTCACCCCGAGCGCCGGCCGACCGCGCGCCGCGCCGCGTCGCTCACTCCTGTTCCTGCTTCGCGCCGATGCCGTGGCGGCGAAGGTAAGCCCGCACGTGCGCCCGCTCCATGCCCGCGCGCCGCGCCATCTCGCTGACGTTGCCCTTCGCCTCCTCGGACAGGGCGGCGAAATAGTCGCGCTCGAACCGCGCGAGCACGTCGCGCTTCGCCTCCTGGAACTGGCGGCCCTTCAGCGAGGCGAACGAGCCGTTGAACGCGCCGCCGCCGCCGGCGGCCGGGTGGATCGAGGGCGACGAGTTGCCGTGCACCGGCGTCTCGGTGAGCGCGCCGAGGTGCGCCGCGATGTCGATCTCCTCGCCCTCGCCCGCGAGCGCGAACGCGACGGCGACCGCGTTCCTGAGCTCGCGGACGTTGCCCGGCCAGTCGTGCCGCATCAGCCGCTCGAGCGTGCTGTTCGAGACGCGCTCGTAGGCGGTCTCGTCGCCGAGATCCTTCAGCATCCGGCGGACGAGCACCGGGATGTCCTCCACGCGCTGCCGGAGCGCCGGCAGCTCGATCTTGATCTGCGCGACGCGGAAGTAGAGGTCGCTCCGGAAGTTGCCGCCGTTGACCGCGCGCACGAGGTCGCGGCGCGTCGCCGCGAGCACCCGCACGTCGACCTCGCGGTAGCTCGACCCGCCGACGCTCTTGATGCGGCGCTCGGCGAGCGCGCGGAGGAGCTTCGGCTGCACCTCGAGCGGCAGCTCGCCGAGCTCGTCGAGGAAGATCGTGCCGCCGTCCGCCTCGATGAACGGCGAGAGGCGCTTGTCGACCGCCCCGGTGAACGCGCCGCGCTCGTGGCCGAAGAGCGTCGCCTCGGCGAGCGTCGGCGGGATCGAGCCGCAGTCGACGACCACGAACGGCTTCTTCGAGCGGGCGCTCGCCTGGTGCAGCGCCTGGGCGACGAGCTCCTTGCCCGTCCCGGTCTCGCCCGTGATGAGCACCGTGAGATCGGTCGGCGCCATCTTGGAGAGGCGCTCGAAGATGGCGCGCATCCCGGGGCTGCTCGCCACGAGCGGGCCGAACTGCGGGATGGCCGACACCGTGATGCGCTCGGGGCGCAGCGGCTCGAACTGGATCTCGGTCTCGCCGAGCCGGAGCTTCGTGCTCGTGAGGAGGTAGATGTCGCCGACCCGCACGCCGCCGACGAACGTCCCGTTCCTGCTGTCGAGGTCGCGCACGCGGACGCCCTGCTCGGTGGCGACGAACTCGGCGTGCACCGCGCTCACCTTGGCGTCGTCGAGGACCAGCTGGCAGGCCGCGTTGCGGCCCACGATGACGGGATCGGTGCCGATCTCCAGCCATCCGCCGCCGCGAGCGGCCGACGACTTCGTCGGGCGGATGCGCCCGCCGCGCACCTCGACCCTGTTCTTCGTGCCTACCGTGGCGTCGAGCAACTCAATGCCTCTCTGTCTTGCGGCGCGAAGGAGGGCCCTCCGGCCGGGGAATCTCTGCGGCCCCCGTCCTGCTCGGCGGCGCCGGCGGCACCGCGCCGGACCTGCTCGGCGGCGCCGGCGGCACCGCGCCAGACCTGCTCGGCGGCGCCGGCGGCACCACGCCGGACCGGCTCGGCGGCGCCGGCGGCACCACGCCGGACCGGCTCGGCGGCGCCGGCGGCACCGCGCCGGACCGGCTCGGCGGCGCCGGCGGCACCGCGCCAGACCTGCTCGGCGGCGCCGGCGGCACCGCGCCGGACCTGCTCGGCGGCGCCGGCGGCACCGCGCCGGACCTGCTCGGCGGCGCCGGCGGCACCGCGCCGGACCTGCTCGGCGGCGCCGGCGGCACCGCGCCAGACCTGCTCGGCGGCGGCGGGGGCACCGAGCCCCCGGTCCTGCTCGGCGGCGGCGGCAGCGAGCCCCCGGTCCTGCTCGGCGGCGGCGGCATCGAGCCACCGGTCCTGCTCGGCGGCGGCGGCGGCATCGAGCTCGGGCCGACATCGGCGAAGCCGCCGTTCTCCGTCATCGTCGGGGGGCCGTCGACGACCGTGGGGTTGTCCTCCAGGAACGCCTCGGGCAGCTCCGAGGGGTACCGGCTCCGCTGCGAGCGGCGCACCGCGCGCGTGATGTTCGCGGGCTGGATGGCGCGCCAGCTCGCGAGCGCCTCGGCCGCGGTGCTGAAGCGACCCTCGCGCCGGCGATCGAGCGCCCGCTCGAGGAAGCGCTCGATGCCCACCGGCCACTTCTCGCCGGTCGCCTCGGCGAGCGACGGCGCCGGGCGGTCGAGCTTCATCGCGACGAGCACCGCGGCCGTCGCGCCCTCGAAGGGCAGCCGCCCGGACAGGGCGCGGAAGGCCACCGCGCCGACCGCGTAGATGTCCGCCCGCTCGTCGGCCCGCGCCGCGCCGCGCACCTGCTCCGGCGCCATGTACGCGAACGAGCCCAGCGTCGCGTCGAAGGCGGTGAGCGTCGGCTCCTCCTTCTCGCGCCGGGTGAGCTTGGAGATGCCGAAGTCGAGGATCTTCGCGCGCTCGCGCCGATCGGGCAGGCCGAGGTGCTCGAGGTAGATGTTGCCGGGCTTGAGGTCGCGGTGGATGACGCCGGCGGCGTGCGCCGCCACGAGCCCCTGGAGGACGTCGTCGATGATCGGGCCGACCTCGCTGAAGGGCAGGTACTGCTCGCGCTTCAGCCGGTCCGCGAGCGACTCGCCGTCGAGCTGCTCGAACACGAGCAGGTGCGCGCCGTCCTCGGTCTCGCCGACCTCGAGCAGCTGGCAGACGTACGGGCTCTTGATCGCCGAGGCGATCTTGGCCTCGCGGTCGAAGCGCCGCACGAGGTCGGGCTTCATCGCGGCGCGCGCGAGCAGGACCTTGATGGCGACCTGCTGCATGTCCGATTCCCGTGTCGCCGCCCAGACTTCGCCCATGCCCCCCCGCCCGAGCAAGCGGGTGACTCGGTAGCCAGCAACAACGTCGCCCGGGTGGATCGCCACGTAACCTGGATCGGGACCGTACCACCGCGAACCCGAAACAGGTGAGAAAAAAGCGAGCGTCCAGGTAAACCCCGTGATTCCCGGAGCGAGCGGAACCGATCACGTCAGGCGCGCGAAGCGGCGGCGCGGATCGCGGCGGCGCAGCGGCTCGCGGCGGCTCGCGGCGGCTCGCGGCGGCTCGCGGCGCGAAGCTGCAGCGGCGACCGCGCCGGCGCAGGTGCCCGCGCGCGGCACGGCACGGCTCCGCGCGGAGCGAGCACGAAACGGACGAGGCGCCGCGCCGGCGGGCGCGCCCAGGGGAGCCGGCGCCGGGCGCACGTCGGTTCGGAGGACCACGGCCGCGCGGCGGGCGCGGCCCGAGCCCGCGCCGCAGCGCGGAATCCCGGGAGAACCCGAGGGGCGGCGGCACTAGCCCGATGCGCCATGATTCTGTAGGCTCGCCGCGCCATGCCGCGCACAGCCGAGGACGTCGAAACCTACCTCCTGCAGCTCGATCGCCGGTTCGAGAACGACGCCGGTACCTACCTCGTCTCGGGGGGCGCTGGCGCGCCGCCGATCGCGATCCGCATCGATCCACCCATCGTGGCGGTGCGCGTCTCGATCGGCCCCGTGCCCGCCGACGACGCGCACCAGACCAAGCTCTTCCGCCGCCTGCTCGAGTACAACGCGACCGACCTGATGCATGCTTCGTACGGGATCGAGGCCGGCACCATCGTCCTGTCGGCGGCGCTGGAGCTCGAGAACCTCGACATGAACGAGCTCGAGGCGATCCTGAGCGACATCGATCTCGCGCTCGCCCGCCACGTCCCCGTGCTGCACGATCTCGCGCTGAGCTGACCTGCCGCGCCTTTCGACCCTGCGCTACCCGAGAGTTGGAGCTGATCTATGGGAATTTTCGCGCGCCTTGCGACCCTCATCAAGTCGAACCTGAACGACCTCATCAGCCGCTCGGAGGACCCCGAGAAGATGCTGAACCAGGTCGTCATCGACATGGCAAACCAGCTGATCGAGGCGAAGAAGCAGGTCGCCGTCTCGATCGCCGACGAGAAGCGGCTGGCGAAGCAGGCCGAGCAAGAGGCGGCCAACGCCGCGGAGTGGGAGCGCCGGGCGATGCTCGCCATCAAGGCGGGCGACGACGCGCTGGCCAAGGAGGCGCTGAACCGCAAGAAGGAGCACGACCAGCTCGCCGCGACCTACAAGGACCAGTGGCAGAAGCAGAAGCAGGCGGTCGACCAGCTGAAGACGGCCCTGCGCCTCCTCAACAACAAGATCGAGGAGGCGAAGCGCAAGAAGAACGTGCTCATCGCCCGGAAGAAGCGGGCCGAGGCGCAGAAGGCGATCCAGGAGACCATGAGCGGTCTCAACAACGCCTCCGCCTTCGAGACGTTCGACCGCATGTCGAACAAGATCGACCAGATCGAGGCCGAGGCCGAGGCCGCCGGGGAGATCGCCGAGCAGTACACGGGCGACACGCTGGCGCACCGGTTCGGGCAGCTCGAGGCGACGGCGGGCGCGGACGAGGAGCTGCTCGCGCTCAAGCGGAAGATGGGCGTGCTCCCGCCCGAGCCGCCGCCCGCGGCCACGCCGCCGCAGGTGCGCGTGGCCGGCGCGGGCGGCGCGCCGACCGGCATGCCCCAGGCCGAGCAGGACGAGCTCGCGGCGGCCATCGCGGAGCTCGAGGCCGAAGAACAACGTGAACAAGCCAGGATGAAGCGCTAGAGCACGCCCGCCCATGAGCCAAGCCGCTACGGCGCTCCGCCGTCCCGAATCGAACGCCGCCCCCGCCGCTCCCGTCCCCGTACACGCCGAAGAGGTCGGCGCCTTTCTCGAGCGCGTCGGCGTCAGCTCGTCCGGCGGCCTCTCCGAGGCCGAAGCGCAGAAGCGCCTCGCGGAGCACGGGAAGAACCTCCTGCCCGAGACGAAGAAGAAGAGCGCGCTCGTCCGCATCCTCGAGCAGTTCGCGAACCCGCTCGTCCTCACGCTGCTCGCCGCGGCGACGATCGCCGTGGTCGTCGGCTTCACGGCCGAGAAGCACGAGAGCTTCCTCCACAGGTTCGGCGACGCGATCGCCATCCTGCTCATCGTCATCCTGAACGCGTTCCTCGGCTACTACCAGGAGCGGCGCGCGGAGGCGGCCCTCGAGGCGCTCCAGAAGCTCAGCGCGCCGAGTGCGCGCGTGCGCCGCGGCGGCAAGACCGTGGTCATCGCGGCCGAGGACGTCGCGCCCGGCGACATCCTCGAGCTCGAGGCGGGCGACGCGGTCCCGGCCGACGCGCGGCTCGTGCAGACGATCAGCTTCGCGACCGAGGAGGCGGCGCTGACGGGCGAGAGCGCGGCCGCGGTCAAGGACGCCCTCGCCCCGGTCGCGCGCGACGCGCCGCTCGGCGACCGCGTGACGATGATCTTCACCGGCACGAGCGTCGTGCGCGGCAAGGGGCGCGCGGTCGTGACCGCGACCGGCGTGCACACCGAGCTCGGCCGCATCGGCGAGATGATCCGCTCGGTCGGCGAGCAGAAGACGCCCCTCGAGGAGCGCCTCGATCGCTTCGGCGCGATCATCCTGCGGGTGTGCCTGGCGCTCTCCGCGGTGCTGCTCGGCTGGGGGTTCATCCGGGGCGGGCGGCCGTGGCACGAGCTCCTGCTCGAGGGCGTGAGCCTCGCCGTGGCCGCCATCCCCGAGGGGCTTCCCGCGATCACGACGATCACGCTCGCGCTCGGGATGCAGCGCATGGCGAAGCGCGGGGCGATCGTCCGCAAGCTGCCCGCGGTCGAGACGCTCGGCGCCGCGACGATCATCGCGTCGGACAAGACGGGCACGCTCACCCAGAACGAGATGACCGTGCGCAACGTGTACGCGGGCGGCCACCGCTACACCGTGTCCGGCGAGGGGTACAACCCGGTCGGCGCGGTGCGCGACGAGGCCGGCGCGGAGGTCGCCGACCTGTCGGCGCCCCTCAGCTACCTGCTCGCGACCGTCGCGCTCTGCAACAACGCGTCGCTGAACGAGGACCAGGCGACGGGCCGCTGGAACATCGTCGGCGACCCGACCGAGGGGGCGCTGCTCACGCTGGCCGCGAAGGGCGGCCAGTCGCGCGAGTCGGTGGCGCCGTCGCACGCGTTCGTGCACGAGCTGCCCTTCGACAGCGATCGCAAGCGGATGACGGTGATCACGCGGGACGAGCGCGGCCGCGAGATCGCGCACGTGAAGGGGAGCGTCGACGTGCTCCTGCCGCTCTGCGTGAAGTTCGCGGACGACAAGGGGGTGCGGGCGCTGACCGAGGACGACCGGCGCGCGATCACCGCCGAGGCCGATCGCATGAGCGAGGCCGCGCTGCGCGTGCTCGCGATCTGCCGCCGCGTGCGGGTCAGCCACGACGCAGACGACATCGAGCGCGAGCTCACGTTCCTCGGCCTGGTCGGGATGATGGACCCGCCGCGGCAGGGGGTGAAGGAGGCGGTGGCCGAGTGCCGCCGCGCCGGCATCCGCGCCGTCATGATCACGGGCGACCACCGGCTCACCGCGACGGCGATCGCCAAGGAGATCGGGCTCTGGGACGAGGGCGACGAGGCGCTCAGCGGCGCGGAGCTCGCGGCGATGAGCGACGAGGAGCTCGCGCGGCGGATCATGCACCTGCGCGTCTTCGCCCGGACGACGGCGGAGCAGAAGCTCCGGCTCGTGCGGGCGTTCAAGGCGCACGGCCACATCGTGGCGATGACGGGCGACGGCGTGAACGACGCGCCCGCGCTCCGCGAGGCGCACATCGGCGTGGCGATGGGGCGCGGCGGCACGGACGTGGCGCGGCAGGCGGCGGACCTCGTGCTCGCGGACGACAACTTCGCGACCATCGTCGAGGCGGTGCGCGAGGGGCGCGCCATCTACCGCAACATCCAGAAGTTCATCTTCTTCCTCCTCTCGTCGAACATGGGCCTGCTCGTGGCCGTGTTCGTGGTCTCGTTCTTCGGCAAGTGGCCGCCGCTGACGCCGCTGATGATCCTCTGGATCAACCTCGTGACGAACGGCCTGCCGGCGCTCGCGCTCGGCATCGATCCGCCGGATCCGCAGCTCATGTCCGAGGCGCCGCGGCCGCGCGACGAGGGCCTGCTCGTCAAGCGCGACTACCTCGGGATCCTCTACGTCGGCGCGTTCATGGGGCTCGCGGCCGTGGCGCTCTACGCCACGTCGGAGCAGACCGAGGACGCGCTGCTCCGCACGCGCGCCGTCGCCTTCTCGCTGCTCGCGCTGTCGCCGCTCTTCCACGCCTGGAGCTGCCGCAGCCCGGTGATCTCGATCTTCGCGTCGAAGCCGCTCGTCAGCCTCCCGCTCCTCGTGGCGGTGGCGGCCAGCGCGGCGATCCACCTGATCGCGCTGCTCGTGCCCGCGCTGCGCCCGGTCTTCCGCACGTACGCGATGTCGTCGCACGAGTGGATGGTCCTGCTCGTCCTCTCGGCGCTCATCGTGCCGGCCGTCGAGATCGCGAAGCTCGTGTATCGCCGGATCCGGCCGGTCGACGCCGGCCCCGCCCGCCTCCCCGCCTCCGCCGGCCCCCGCTGATCCCCCGACATGGGCCGGCGCCGCCGGCCCCTCCCCCGCCGCGGCGAAGTCGCCACGCCGCCGCGCCGAGGTCGCCACGCCGCCGCGCCGAGGCGCCACCCCGCCGCGCCGAGGTCGCCGCCTGGGCGCTGTTTTCGCGCGACGGCGGAGCGGCCTCGGGCGCCGCGGCGGCCGCGGGCCCCCCGCGCGCTGAGCGATCCGGAAACAAAGTGCTCGTGGTAAGAACAAGCGGGCGCGGAGAGGCGTCCAAACCCGAGCTTATGAGACGTAGAACACCTTCCCTCCGTGCGCCGGGGGCGCCTGCCCTCGGTTCCCGCCTCGCCGCGCTCGCGCCGGCCGCGCTGGTCGCCCTGGCAGCCGCGGCGCCCTCCCCCGCCCTCGCCGCCGGCACGCCGATCGCGGCGCCGCTCGTCGAGTCGAAGTGGCTCAAGCTCGATGGAGTCCCGAAGGAGTGGCCGGTGGCGCTCACCTCCCTCGGCGTCAAGGTGAAGGGCAAGCCGAGCAAGGCGGACCTCGCCGCGCAGGTGGCCATCGCCTACGACGACGCGCGGGTCTACGTGGCGGCCGACGTGACCGATGACGCGCTGCGCGGCGGCGCGGATCACGTGAAGCTCGTCCTCGGCTTCCCGGGCGGGAAGGTCCAGGAGGTCGCGCTCTACCCGGGACAGCCGGGCAAGAGCCGGGGCATCGTGAAGCTGCCGGGCGGCAAGGAGGCGGCGGGGGCGAAGGTGATCGAGGCGCCGCGGGCCGGCGGGTACACGCTCGAGGCGAGCGTCCCCTGGTCGGCGTTCCCCGAGGCGGCGACGACCCGGGTCGGGCTGCGGGCGGGGCTCTTCGTCCACGACGCCGACGGCGCCGGCGGGGTCGACGCGATCGTCGGCAGCGCCGCCTCGGAGGCGTACGCGTCGCTGTCGCCGCTCGCGACCGAGCCCGAGCTCGCGGTCATCGACGGCCTGCTGAGGAGCAAGGGCATCCGCAGCGCCCCGAAGTACGACCTCGTCGCCGACGTCGCCGGCGACGCGATGCGGGAGCGGGTGACCGTTTACGAGCGGTACCTGGTCGTCCTCGGCCCCGGGTTCCGGAAGGGCGCGCAGTACTACTTCGAGGACCTCGGGGTCGACGCCAGCGAGGGGATGGTCCCGTCGCTCACGGCGCGCGACCTGACGGGCGACGGCCAGGCCGAGCTCATCCTGAGGAAGCGCACGGGCACCGGCGCCAAGTACCGCGAGGTGATGCACGTGCTGCAGTTCGGCGCCGGCGACACGCCGAAGCCGATCTTCCAGCACGAGATCGCGATCTCGACGGACAAGGGCTCGGTCGTCAACGACGTCGAGCTCGTGCCCGACGGCGCGAAGATGGCGATCCGCATCGAGCCGGGCAAGGCGACCCGCTACGACGCGAGCAACTACGCGGAGGGGGTGGAGCAGACGTACGACCCGCTGCTCTTGCCGTGGGGGCCGATCAAGTCGCAGCTCTACAAGCTGAACGGCGGGGTGTTCACGAAGGCGAGCGAGCAGCGGCAGGCGCCGGCCGCGGCCGCGCGCCCTGCGGCGGCGCGGGCCGAGGAGCCGCGGGTCGCGGCGAAGCCGGCCGGGCTGTCGCCGGCCGAGATGCTCGACAAGGTGTACGCGCTCTACCGGCGCGACCGCGCGGCGTCGTCGAGCAAGCCGCGGTTCGACCTCGGCGCCGACGTGGCCGGGGGTCGCGAGCCCGAGCGGGTGCTCCTGCACGACCGCGACCTCGTTGTGTTCGGCAAGGGCTTCCGGGGCGGCGCGGGGTACGCGTTCATGACGCTGGCGCAGTTCGCCGCGCCGGGCGACATCCGCTCGGTGCGCGCGCTCGATCTCACCGGCGACGGCAAGGCGGAGATCATCGTCCACGGCACCGTCCGCGCGGCGGCGCCCAAGGAGGCGGGCGCCGCGACCGTGGACCGCGACGTGGTGCTCATCTTCCGGCTGGAGGGCGAGGGCATCCAGCGGGTCTTCGCGGCCGAGGTCGGGCGCAGCATCGGCGACAAGAAGATCGTCGGCGAGCTCAAGTTCGTGCGCGCGGACGACAAGGTGGGGATCGAGCTCGCCCCCGGGCGGGCCGTCGAGTGGACGGAGCAGACGTATCCGTTCAACCAGGACAAGGGCCCCGTCGGCGGCTTCGAGCCGCTGCTCCTGCCGTGGGGGGGAGCGCAGCCGGCGCGGTACGTCTGGAATGGGTCGACCTTCGCCAAGTAGGCGGGCAGAGGGCCTCGCGGGGTCGCATGCCCCCATCGCCTTTCGGGGTGTGCGCGCGCCGCACCGGCTGCGGAGGGGAACTGCCGCGGTGGATGCGACGTGCGCATCCGCCTCGGCGGTTCATCTCTCGATCGATCAGCGGGATCGGCGCTCGAGTCGCCGATCGAAGGGGTCGCCTCCGCTCGACGGCTCGCGGGCTTGCCCGCTCACGCGCCCGGAGCCGCGCGCGAGGGCGTACGCGATGCCCGAATCGAGCGTGGACCGCACCAGGATCCCGCCCAGATCCGCCCCGAGCTCCACGAGCGCCCGCGAGATCGCGGGCTGGATCCCCGTCACGAGCACCTGCGCGCCGAGCAGATTCACCGCCCGCGCCGTCCGCACCAGCGCGCTGGCGACCTGGGTGTCGATGGTCGGCACGCCTGTAACGTCGAGGATCACCATGGAGGCCTGGTGGGCGACGATGCCTTCCAGCAGGGTCTCGAGCACCTGCTGCGCCCGGGGCGCGTCGATGTTGCCGACGAGCGGCATCACCACCACGCCGCGCGCGATCGGCAGCAGCGGCGTGGAGAGGGCGCGCAGCCTGGCCTCCTGCAGGCGGATGATCTCGTCCTGGAGCCGCTGAGCCTCGGCCTCGGCCGCTCGGCTCTCGGTGACCTCCACGGAGATGCCGCACACCGCATACAGCCTCCCTCGTGAATCGAGCAGCGGGAACCTCGTGGTCACGAAGTAATGGGTGCGGCCCTCGAGCAGGAGCTGCTCCTCCATGACGAGCGGCGCCTCCGTCGCGATGACCTGCCGCTCCGACTGCTCGAGACGCTCGGCGAGCTCCGAGGGCACGACGTCGCGAGCGGCGCGCCCGAGCACCGCCTCGCGGGAGAGGCCCATGAGCCGCTCGAAGTGCCTGTTGACGAGCGCGTAGCGGCCGTCCAGATCCTTGACGTAGACGGCGCTGGGCGCGTGCTCGACGATTGCGGTGACAAATGCCGCGCCGTCCTGGTACGCCTTCTCGGCGCGCATCCTGTCCGTCACGTCGAGGTTGATCCCGATCACGTAGCGCGCGTCGCCCACGTCGGCCCGTGACATCCTGGTCTCGGTCCACACGGTGCGGTCCTCGGCGCGCTCCAGGCCGGCGTCGGCCGTGTCGTACGGGGTCGGCGCCATGATCGCGCATTCGCCGCTCCGGATCACCCGATCGAAATGGGCGGTGTATCCGCCCGCCAAGGCCACCGGATCCTCGTACATATTGTGCTTGCCGACCATCGCTTCCTTCGACGGCACGGCCAGCATCTCGCGGTTCCGGAGGTTGATGTCCGCCAGGACGCCGTCGGCGCGGTAGAGAGCCGACGGGACGGGCAGATGCTCGAAGACGCCCTGGTACAGGGCCGCCTGCGCCTCCGCGGCCTGGGCGCGCTGCTCCAGCGCCTTGATCTCACGGCGGAGCCGCTCCAGCTCAGCCTGCATTCCGTCGATATCCACGCGCCCCCTGGGTCATCGTGCCTGCACCGTCAGCTCGCGAATGGCCGTCGCGCTCATGACAAGTATATTTGGTGCTATGCCGGACCCTTACATGGTCTGCCCAGCATTGCCAAGCCCATTCGATCCGAGCTCGGCTGTCGCGGCTGGTGTGTGGCGGCGCTCACGCCTGCGTGGACCTGTGCTCTGACGCCCGCGAGGTAATCCGCGTTCAGCCAATGTAGGCACGGCGGAGCCTCGCCCGCGCCTGGCGGGCGGGGCCTCTCGCCTCCCCGCGCATCACCGACGGTCCGCCTCGCCCGGTTCATCACCTCGATTTGAGGCTCGATCCCGCGCACTCGCCCCGGTTGACCGCCTGGCCGTCGAACGTCGCGTCGATCGTGGCGCTCGGAGATTGTGAGCTCTGGGACGTCGGCTGTGAGCCGGACGTGGTGCTCGAGGGCCGCGCGGCGCTCGTGCTCGTACGAAGGCGAGCTGAACGTCGCGTTCGTCTGGATCGCCGCCCATGCGCCGGCCGACGAGGCGCCTGACCGTTCCACGCCTGAATGCTGGTTCGGCGTCGCCCACCCCGGCGTCGGGAGCGGATTCAAGGACTCCTGGAGCGCGGCTCGATATGGAGTCTGGTACAAGCTCGATACGTGCTCGGTGCTCCCGGGCAGGTGGGTCGAGGGCGAGTTCTCCGAGTCGTGACGGCGGCCGCGCCCGGCGCCTACCGCTCGTCCGCCATGCGCCGTCGGCGGCGCCGCGCCGCCGACGCGGCCGCGAAGGAGAGGCCGAGCAGGGCCAGGGCGACGCCGCTCCACGACACGAGCCGCAGGCGCGGGTCGGCGTCGAGCGCGACGGCCTCGTCGGCGCGGCTCTGGACGATGACCACGAGATCGGTGTGGCCGACCGGCGCGATCCCGGCGAGAAACGCGCCGCCGTACTTCACGGGATCGCGCTCGGCGAGCGGATCGCGAAAGTCGTCCACCGAGGCCACCAGCTCGGGCGGCGGCAGCCGGAGCTGCCCCAGCGCGGGCGCGCCGGTGACCGGCGCCGGCAGGAGCCCGCTCAGCGTCGCGCTGCGGAGCGCGGCGCCCTCGCCGTGCTCGAGGCCGTCGTGGACCAGCACCGTGAACTCATCGCTCGCCGGCGCCGGCTCGCCGCGCTCCTGATCGCGGCGGGCCGCGAGCGCGGCGAAGCGGCGGCCATCGCTGAGCTGGAGCGCGCCGAGCCGGGAGTCCGTCGCGATCGTGGCGATGAGCGCCCCGGCGAACTCCCCGGAGGCGCTGCGGATGGGGGACGCGAGGGCGAACTTGTGGTTGTGGTCGGTCTCCGACTGGAAGGCGCGGGAGACGTACGCCACGCCGGGATCCGGCCCCTCGGCGAGGCGCCGGGCGCCCTGGAAGTAGTTGCGGAACTCGTACGTCCCCCGGGGCGCCGACGCCCGCGGCCAGTGCAGGAGCAGCACGCCGTTCCGGTCGACGACGAACCAGGTGACCAGCGAGGGGCCTCCGTGCTGGCCGACGTACGCCTCGCGGAGCGCCTCGAGCGCCGGCAGGTGCGGCCGCTCGACGAGCGCCGCGGCGCGCGGATCGGCGGCCGCGCGGGCGACGAGCACGCCGTAGTGCCAGAGCTGCGCGAGCACCGCGCCGGCCACCGCCCGCGCCGCGTACACGTTGCCCTCGAGCACCTCCTGCCGCCGCGCCTCCTCCTGGGCGCGCGCCGTCGCCACCGCGCCCCCGAACGCCAGCGTCGCCGCGAGCATCAGCGCCACCGCGGCCGGGTGCCGGGCGCACCAGCGCAGCGCGCGCTCGCCCCGCCCCGGCGTGCGCGCCGCGACGGGCTCGCCGCGCAGCCAGCGCTCCAGATCCTCGGCGAGCGCCTCGGCCGAGCCGTACCGCCGCTCGGGCTCCTTGCGCAGGCACGTCAGGCAGATCGTCTCGAGGTCGCGCGGCAGGTCGCGCCGCACCGAGCGCGGCGGCGTCGGCTCCTCCTCGGCTGTGCGCTGCAGCGTCTCGTGCGGCGTCGGGCCGTCGAAGGGGCGGCGGCCGGTGAGCAGCTCGTAGAGGATCACGCCGAGGCTGAAGATGTCGGCCGCCGGCGTGACCCGCTTCGCGTGGCCCATCGCCTGCTCCGGCGCCATGTAGCCGGCCGTCCCCACGCGGTCGCCCGTCACGGTGCCGCCCTCGTGGCCGAGCTGCTTGGCGACCCCGAAGTCCGCCACGTACGGCTCCTCGGCCTCGTCGAAGAGGATGTTCGCGGGCTTCAGGTCGCGGTGCAGGATGTGCTGGCGGTGCCCCTCGTGGACGGCGCGGGCGAGCTTCGCGACCAGCGCGGCGGCGCGGCGCGGGTCGCGGTAGCGCTCGAGGCGGGCGGAGAGGGCGCCGCCGGCCATGAGCTTCATCGTGAAGTAGGCGCGGCCCTCGTGCTCGCCGACGTCGTAGATCGGCACGATGTTCGGGTGATCCAGGCGGGCGACGACCTCGATCTCGCGCTGGAACAGCCGCGCCGCGGTGGCGCTCGCGAACGGGCCGCCCGGCAGCATCTTGAGGGCGACGATCCGGTCGGCGCGGATCTGCCGCGCCCGGTAGACCACGCCCATCCCGCCGGCGCCGAGCCGGTCGAGGACCTCGTACGCGCCGAGGCGCAATGACAGAAGGGGGCAGTCGTCCTTGCCCGGCGGGTCGGGCTCGACCGGCGACGCGTGGCGGTCGACCACGCGGGCGATCAGGCAGGAGGGGCAGAGGCCGAGCGGCGCGTCGGGCTCGATGGCCTCCCGGCATGTCGGGCAGACGCGGACCGTCAGGGCCTGAGCGGCAGCGGTGTGGGCGCCACGATCCATCACCCGTCCTTCCGGATCCGTTCGAGAAGGTTACCCGTCATTCGATGGGTCACCCCTCAGCGCGAGGCGCAGCGAGCGCAGCTCGTCTTCCACGTCCTCGACGCGCGCGACCGTGCGCGCGACCTCCTCGCGGAAGGTTCGCTGGTAACGGTCGTACAGGCGGGAGGTCGCGGTCTTCACCGCCTCCACGCTCATGCCGAGCGCCGCCGCGACCTCCTTGTGCGGCCGCTCCTCCTCTTCGCCGGTGAGCCGTCCTTTGAGCGCCTCGAAGACCCGCGCCTGTCCGGTCTGCGCGTAATGATCTTGCAGCACTGTGAGCGTGCGCTCGATCAGGTCCATGGCGAAGCGCCGCTGGTAGAGCGCCTCTGGCGTGAGCAGGTGGCCCGCCGCGTGGGCGTGCACCGGCTCTGCCTGATAGCGCCGTTCGGCGCGCTCGGCGTCGAAGCCGCGGAGCGCGCCGTCGCCGCCGCGCTTCTGGGCGCGGGCGCGCTCGCGCTCGTTGGCGACGTAGTGCTTGACGCAGGCGATGAGCCACGACCGGAACCGGCCGCGGTTCTGGTCGGCCATGGCGAGGTCGTTCCGCTCGAGGAGGCGCGCGAAGAAGCCCTGGGTGAGGTCCTGCGCCTCCTCGGCCGGCGCGCCGCGGCGGCGCACGAAGGCATAGACGGGGTACCAGTACAGCTCGCAGAGCGTGGCCAGCGCCTGCCGCCCCTCGGGGGTGAGCGGCT
This sequence comes from Sorangium sp. So ce185, assembly GCF_051526825.1. NCBI lineage: Bacteria > Pseudomonadati > Myxococcota > Polyangiales > Polyangiaceae > Sorangium > Sorangium sp. So ce185. The sequence goes on from NZ_CP150316.1 coordinate 9,086,800, forward strand.
CGCCGGCCTTTCCGACCAGACCCCAGGAGGTCTCGGGGAAGCGGCGCGGCGGGTCGGAGGACGAGGGCATGGGAGCACAGAATAACCGGCCTGGTCCGAGCGAGGGAATTTACTTTCACGGGGCGGGGCTGGGCCTCGAGGAGGTCATTCCGAGCTGCGCGCCGAGCGAGGCGTCCGTCGTCGAGCCGCACCCAGGGGGCTGAAGCCGAGTACGCCTCGGTCCCGGCGACGGGCAGGCTTGGCGTATTCGTGGGTCGCTCATTCGCCCTCCTTCATTCGCGGTTCGAGGGGCGGGTCGAGCGCATCGCCATGGATCTCGCGCAACACGATCGCGGCGTGCCGGGCTCCCGTCTCGACCGCATCGAGAGGATCCATTCCGTGCGTAGTAAATGGGCGCCCATCGAGATCTACAGTGACGGACCAAGGCCACTCTTCTTCCGGAGGGCTTCGTGTCGGCTCGTGGATCCGAACGACGATGTCGCGCGGTTCGTCGCCGTCTGGCGTCACCTTGAACGTCAGCTCGATCATCACTTGCACCTCCTGTCGCAGTCTCTCAGGCATCGCCCGTATTCTTGCATACACTCGTTCTTGCAGTTCCTGTCCCCCTTTGGGCAGTTTTTGTGGCAGAGATCCAATACCCGATCACACTTTTCCTTGCACGCCTCTTTGCAGTCGGACGAGCTTGAGCCTGTCGCCCACCGACACGAGTTGCACGACTGCGCGCCGGATCCGTTGCGAACCCCATAGGCTTCCTCACACCGATCCTTGGCTTCGTCCAAGCTCGCGTGCTCGCCCTGGTACCGCGTTGTGCAGCTCCCGGCCGCGCCCTGGTTAGTGCAAACAGCCGATCCCGCCTTCCACGTGACCGTGCATTCCACGGTTTGCGAGCACGGATCCGCATCGAAGCCTGTGTGATCTTGCGGCTCCAGCGGCACATGCCACCCGAAACCTCCAACCCCTCCAGTCGGGGTGATGATGCTGCCGCCAGCACCTTCGTTTCCCTGCCCCCGTACGTAGCACTCCCCCACATCGTAATTGCACGCAGCTAGACCGACGCACAGAACAACCGCCAGCTTGTTCATCTCGACGTTACCTCGAATCTCCAAATGGGTCCAGTGGTCACCATCACGACCAGACTTCCCGGAAGAACACGACTGCTGCCGCCGGCCCAGTCCGCATGGACGCTGGTGGACAAGCCCAAGGGCCCCGCGAAGTACCAATCGGACTGGGCACGGCCGCCTGGAGCAACCCCCACCACGCGGTCACAGATCACGGCACCGCACACCGGCATCGAGTAGATCGCCAGGGACGGCCCGAGGCTGACCGTGGTTGTCTTCGTGGCGTACCCGAGAGTGACGGCCGTTCGATCGTAGACCCCTACGCCTGCCCTGGCACGATGCTGAGCATGTTGTGGACTTCGAGCCGGAAGTCCCCCTCGCTGCGCCAGAGCCACCCGGCGAAAGGGCTCACGGCAAGCCTGGGCTCGATCCCGACCTGGATCCCGCCCACGCTCACACCGCCGCTGAACTCGAGTGCATGTGCCGGCGCCGGAACACTGACGAGCGCACAGGCACAGCCGCATAGCACGAGCGCGCTCGCCCTCCCCCTGAGCCCGTGCCCCATGCCTTCCCCTGATTCCGGATGGTCCTCCCACCGGGGATTGGCGTCAACGGCGATCTCACACACGCCAGGTCCGTGCCGTCCTTGCACCTGCAAGCCGGAGCGCGATCGGCCGCGCCGGTGGGTCGAAGCGTGCGCCGCCCTCCGGCGCGCAGCGCCCGGGCGCGTCGGCGATCCACGTCGCGCTCAGGCTTCCCAGCGTGGAACCTGGCACGGGGTAGCGCATCCGCGGCGCCCGGCCGGCGGCGTCGAGCCGCTGCTCCTGTCGGGCTCAAACACGGTCCGTCCCCCACGCCGCCCCACGAACACCCGCTCCGGGGGCGTGCCGCTCCCTCGATCTGGACACACGCCGCATCGTCATTCTTCGGGCTCCGGCAGGCAGCAGACGGTGCGCGGACGCGGTTCCCCGCCGAACGGCGTGCAATGCGGGTCCTCCCTTGCTACCCACTCCGCGCTCAGGCTGCCGAGCGCCGGCCCGGACTCGAAGTGCAGGCAGGCATCCTCCTCGCCGCGGGCCAGGTCCGCGGTCCCGATGAGCGCGCTGTCGCTGCGCGCGCGGTCCGCATAGGCGCTCACCCGCGCTTCGCACCGATTCAGGCCATCGGACGCGCAGCCGCACGGATCGCAGTTTCGAGGATCGGACAGATCGCGTTGATAGAAGAGGAACCTCTCCGAGAACAGCGGTGGCTCGCCCGGTGGGGCAGGCGGGTGGCAGTCCAGGACACCTCGGACTTGCGCGACGGCGCAGTAGCGCCACCCCGGGGGCACATGGGCCTCTTGCTGGCTCAGCATGCACAGCTCCGTGGGCCCCGGGCAGAAGACAGGGGCCACGCCGCCGACACACACGACCGCGACCTGGGAAGGCCCCTCCGGGATCGGGGGCACCTCGCGGACCCTGGGCTTGCAGTACGACTCGACCACCGGCCCGATCCAGATCGATCCGACCTGCGATGACGGCACGGTGCCTGGCGAGATGCAGTCCCCACCCCAGCTGGGAGGCGGATTGAATGGCGTGTTCGTCGCCTCCGGGATCTGCTCGCAGGACGAGAGGGAGTTCGCCGCGACCATCCGCGGCAACGAGCAAGCGCCCTCGCCGCAGCTGCACTCGCCGCAGACCGTCTCGCCGGGCTGGATCGAGCGGAGTGTCGTGAATGTGGTCCGGGCGATGGGTTCAGGCTCGCCCGTATACTGGTCGTCGGCCACGAGGTCCTCGCACGACGGCTCGGACTCCTCGGGCCCGATCCAGAAGAGCAGCGGATCAGAGAAGCTGGCTAGTCCCACGCGGGGCACGCATTTGCCCCAGCAGACGCCGTTGCTCGTGCCGTCGGGATTGACGACCGGGCAGGGGTTCCACAGCTGGCCGCAGGACGGCCGGTCGTCGTCGCCGCAGCCTCCCGCGCCGAGGGTGCCGGCCAGACCGGCCAGCGCGAGCGCTCAGCGAGCGCAGCGCCACCGCGTTCTTCGCGATCTCATCTCGACCTCACCGCCTCCCTCGGCCCGCCCGCGACGAGCCCGCGCACGTCCTTCGCCTCCAGGCGGCGCGCCCGGCGCGACGCACCCGTCGCCCCGGCGCCCGCGATCCGCCGGCAGCATCACCGTTCCCTGGGCAGGCAGCAGATCGTCTGCGCCCCCTCGCCCTTCAGCTCGCCCACACCCACGCCGCCCTCCGGGATGCAGCGCCCGGGCTCATTGACGAGCCACGCCGCGCTCAGGCTCCCGAGCGTGGAATCCGGCACAGGGTCGTGGCAGATCCCTGCCTCCGTCATGAGGATGGCGCTGACGAGCGGAGCGCCGCACGCGCGGTCCTGGTACGCGGACACCGTTGCCTCACACCGGCCCTCCTCGACCGCCTTGCAGGTGCACGGCGTGCAGTCGCGCGTGTCGTTCACCTCGGTATAGAACACCCCCAGCTTCTCCGAGTACGTCGGCCAGGGATTCCCCGGCTCCGCAGGCGCCTCGCACGAGACATCTTTCCCGGGCAAGCGGCGGCAGTGCCGCCAGCCCTCGGGCAGGTGGTCCTGCTGCTGGTAGATCATGCACAGCTGGCCAGGCAGCGCGCACAGGTCATGGACCAGCCGGCTTCGGCATGCGACCGCGACCTCGACCGCAGGCGCATCGCGGGGCACCGGCGCCTCCTCGACCACCGGCGCGCACGGCACCTCGCGGGTCGGACCGATCGCGAGCGAGCCGAGCTGATCCGGCCCCACCCAGCCCGGCGACACGCACGCGCCGTCCCAGCCTGCCGGGGGCGCGAACGGCGTCCATGTCTCCTCCGGCCCCTCCCCGCACATGAACTGCGAGCTCGCGCTCACGTCGGACGGCAGCGCGCAGGACGGCGAGGAGCACGCGCACGTGGGGCATTCGTGGCTCTCGCTGGGCAGCGTCCGCCCCCTGAACTTCGCGGGCTCGAAGGCGAGCTGCACCACCTCGCCCGCCGTCCCGGGGATGACCCAGACGAGATCGTCGCAGGACGGCGCCAGCGGCTCGGCCCCCGTCCAGACGAGCTCCGGCGCGGGCATGTCTTCGGGCGCCTCGGGCACGCACCGGCCCCAGCAGTGCCCGTTGCTCGTGCCGTCGTCGTTGACGATCTCGCAGGCGACCTCCTCCGCGCAGCCGTACTCCCCGCCGCCGCCGCACCCGCCCGCCGCCGCCAGGCCGCCCGCGCCGAGGAACAAGAGCCCCGACAGCAAGCCCTGCATGCCTCTCATGATCCTCGCCTCCTCACGGGTCCCCTCGCAGCCTACCAGGCGCCGACGACGAGGACGCCCCCGCCCTGTGCGGTCGCGAGCGGCACGGCGCGCACGGCGCTCGTGCCCGGCGCCGGGGCCCACCACAACGACGAGAGCGCGACCGCGCCGACGATGCCGGCGCCCACGAAGCTCGCCCAGGCCGCGGCCTCGAGCGTGTCGCGCGCGCGGCGCCTGTCGCCCAGCTCCCCGCACGCCGCCTTGTGCTCGTCGTACAGGCACGCCGACGGCCCGCCCCGCCGCCGGATCGCCTCCTCCAGCGCCGCCGCCTCGTCGCCGCGCGCCGACGCCTCGACCGAGAGGCCTACGCCCAGCGCGACCCCGGCCGCCGCCAGCGCGACCCCGCCGATGCGGAACACCGTGCCCGCCGCCGGCCCGCTCGCCGGTGCGGGCGCAGCAGCGGCAGCGGCCCGCACCGGCGCCACCGGCACCGCAGCCGGCGGCGCGGGCTTGCGCTCCAGGTGAAGGCCGATCATCGACTCCCGGCCCCGCTGCGCCTCGAACGGATAGACCTCGTCGATATACCCTTCGAGCCTGCCGCGCGCCTCGTGCCGCCCCGGATCCAGGTAAACGAAGTACGTCGCCTGTCCGCGGCCGATCCGGCGGCCGTCGATGAACACCTCGGCCTCGGGCCGGCTCACCGCGACGGTCGCGGACGAGACCTCGCGCTCCGCCCGCTGTAGCCCCTCGGAGAAGCGCCGTCGCGCCGCCGGCGCGAGCGTCTCCGGATACAGCAGCGACGCCCCGAGGTGCTCCGCCGCGTCCCGGAATCGCCCGAGCGCGAGCTCGACGAGGCCCAGCTCCCCCGCGAGCTCCGGCCGCGGATCCGCCTGCCACGCCGCGCGATACGCCGCCTCCGCTTCCCCCCACCGCCCGGCGCGCCGCGCCCTCTCGCCCCGCGCGAAGGCCTCGTCCGCGTCGGTGGAGCGCGCCGCGGCCGCTCCGGACGGTTCATCATGGCGATCTTCGCCGACGGACACCGCCGCGAAACTCCACACGGCAGATGCGGCGGCCACCGCGAGGAGCAACCTGCCCGTAAAGCCCATTTCCCCGGCACCCTACGTGGCAGGATCCATGCGGTCAAGCCGCGTTGGCCCCGAGCGAGCGACGAAATGGCCGCAATCGTCAGGCAATTTTGGTGACCTTCCGGAATGCTCCGCCACCTCGTCCACGGCCAGATGCAGTGAGCGCGCGTACGCGAGCACGACGGGCCTGGTTCGGCTCGGTCCGGCATGGCGTTTTTCAAATGTCGAACACGCGCGCCACGTAACTGGGTTGGTATGGGGAAACCATCTCGCGAGACCGACGACGCTGCCGAGGGATCACCGCTCACGCTGGAGGTGATCATGGCCGAGCACCAGGAGGCCATTCGCCGCTACGTGGAGCGGCAAGGTTTCCATGGCGCGGATCGGGACGACCTGGTCCAGGAGATCTTCCACGGCGCCGCGCGGTCGCTGTCCCGGTTCGATCCCCGCCTCGGCACCGTGCGCGCGTGGCTCCTGCGGATCGCGTTCAACCTCGTCTCTCACGAGCGCAAGCGCGCCCATCGCCGGCACGAGGCGCTGTGGCCCGAGGAAGCGCTCGACGAGCTCTCCAGCGATGCGCCGGACTCCGAGACACGGCTCATCGAGGCGCAGCGGAGCGAGATCCTCGCGGAGCTGCTCCTCTCGGTCCCGCCGGCGCGCCGCGAGATCCTTGTCGCGCACGATCTGGAGGAGGCGGCGGTCCAGGACATCGCCGACGAGCACGCCCTCCCGCGCAGCACCGTGTGGAACCACCTCCGGCTCGCGCGGCTGAGCCTCGGCGCCGCCGCGCGGCGCTGGCTGGCGCGGAACCGCGGCCGCGGGGCGCTGCTCGCGCCGCTCGCCGTCGCGTTCGGCCTGGGCGAGGCGCGCGCTGCCTCGGGGTCGCTGCGGGAGAGCCCGCTGCTGCGTGGACGCGCGCTGCGGCGAGGTCCGCTGCGGCGGCTGCTCGACCGGGCTCGCCGCGCCGTCCGGCGCGCGCCGTCTCACGGAGAGGCCCGCCGAGCAGCGAGGTCGCGGCGCACGTCGCCGGTGGCGCCGCTGGCGACGCCGGCCGTCGGACGATGGGCGGCCCGCGCCGCGGCCGGCGCGGTGGCTGGCGCGCTCGTCCTGCTCGCCCCTGCCGGGGGCGGCGAGTTCCCGTTGCCGAACGCCCACGCGGTCGCGTTGCGCTCTCCGCGCGCCGCGAGGCCAGCTCCCGCCGGGCCAGCCCAGCACGGCAGCGCCGTCCCGCCGAGCCCGGAGGAGCCCTCGAAGCCGCTGAGCGCCGACGCCGTGACTCGCGCCCTCCAGACCGCGAGCCACCACCGGGCGACCGCGCGGCCTTCGTCCGCGCGTGCTCGGGGCGAGGGCGCCCGATCGACGCCCGAACAGCGGCTGATCCGGCTGGCCATCGCGACGCTCGCCACCGGTCGAACCGTCGATGCGAGACGCCTGCTCGAGCGGCACCGGCGCGACTTCCCGCGAGGTGCCTACGCAGGCGACCGCGAGGAGATCCTGCGACGGCTGCGCGCGGACGTCGACCGCCATGGACACGGCCACGCGCCGGTGAGCAGCATTCCGCCGCGATCGCGGTGAGCGACGCCGCATGGGTCGCGATGCCGCAACAAGGAGGGTGAAAGAGATCAGCAGCGATGGAGAAGCCAATGGCCTGCTCGGCCGCAGGGCGCCCGATTCTTGCCATCCCGTCCTGGCGAGTCCTCCAGGCATTGCCATATCCGCCCAGGCCCGCCAACATGGCCCCGTTTTGCTCAACCCAAGGAGGCGCCTGTGGCAGACCCCTACATCGATCCTTTCGAGACGAAGATTTACGGGAAGTTCGCGCGCGAGCAGATGGCCGCGGTCCTGATGGGCAAGGTCCCGCCGCTCGACGACATGGTGGAGTTCGCGATCGGCAAGCAGCTCGTCGCCGATCAGGCGATGTCCGACGTCCTCGATCGCCAGCCCAGGCCGGCGCCGCAGCTCGACAGCGGCGCGGTGCTCGACGAGGCGCGGGACGTCGTGGTGCGGTTCTCCGCGTACCTCGACTCGCTCAAGGGGAGGCCGGTCGATCCCAAGGTGTTCTTCCGCGGCGAGGCGCCGAGCGTGCTTGCGCGCCGGCGGCTCACGAAGCTCACGGCCGCGGTCGGGCACATCGCCGACGAGCTCGAGAAGCACCGCGACAAGGTGCGAGGCGCGGAGATGTGGCTGGCCGAGCTCCGGGAGGCGCACGAGAAGCTCGGCATCATCGAGCGGCAGCAGCGCGCCTCGCGGGTCGAGCGGCTCGAGCTCGGCCCCGAGGTGTCGACCGCGCGCGACGCCTGGCTGGGTGTCTACAACGCGAACAAGAGCCTCGTGCGCGGGCTGCTCGCCCACCTCGGCAAGCCGGAGCTCCTGCCGCTCATCTTCGACGACCTCGCCGAGATCCACCGCGCGAGCGGCGTGAGCGACGCGCTCCCGACCGGCCAGCCGGCCGCGCCGGCGGCGTCGACGGCGCCGACGGGCGCGCCGGCCGGCCAGCCGGAGGCCTCGCCGGAGGCGTGAGCCGGCGGTTCCGCTGCAACGCTTGATGCAAGCGTTGCAGCGGGCGACTCGGGGACCGAGTCGGCCATTTTAAGGCGTGAGATGGCCGACTCGGGAACCCAGCGGGGCGGATCAGGGCATGAGATGGGCTGCTGGGCGGCCCAGAGGGCCATTTCATGGCATGAAATCGTCGGCTGGGCGGCCGAGTCGGCCGTTCAAGCCTTGAAGCGGGCGACTGCGTGCCAGAGAGCGCCATTTCAAGGCGGCGGAGGGCCCACCGCCGCGCTTTTGGCCTGCCGCCGCGTTCGCCGGGGCAGAGGCGCTCGGGCACCGCTGCCGCCGTCCTCATCCAGCTGGCCGAGCTCAGCCGCGGTGCCGGCGACGAGCAGCACGGGGCGCGAGCTCACTCACGTCTTCTCGGAGACCGGAACCGGCTTCTTTCCCCTCGTAAAGCATACAAATGTCAATCGTGCCCAATGTCGAATCGACCCGTCCTCAGCGAACACAACGGACGCGGCACATGGAGCCCGCGATGCCGCTGTTCACGTCGCCGATGTCGAAGGAGACGTACCACGCGCGGTTCGGATCGTTCGCGAGAGACGACGATGACCAGAAAAACTCATATGGCGTTTCAGGAAAGGCCTTTTCGTCGATAGCTGGATGGCCTCTGCTGTCATCGACAAGAGTTTGCAGCTCAAAAACAGTCGGCAATCGCCAGCCGGCACCCGACAGCTGCAGGCCCTTGCAGTAGAGGGACGCATCAGACCACGCATATTCTCCGCCATCCACCTGTCGTTGCCAGGTGAGGCCTGTATCATTGTCCCTTACGGTGTCCTCCGAGATGGTGTATCGCGCATCGCATGATGCATCTGCCTCTGCAGAGGGCACCCGGACGAGGGAAAAGACGACCGTGGCGAGCCCCGCGGCAGCGACCCACCCGTGCCCCGGAACCTTCGAACGAAGCCTCTTCATGGTCCACCTCCTTTCCCGGCGCCGGCTCGAACAGGTAGGCCAGCCGCCTCGCCTTGACAACTCCGGATGAGAAACGTCCCCCGGACGGACGATGTAGCCCACGAAGTCCACCCCCTCGGCGACCGGGCGTACCTCCCGGACAGGGTGTGCCTCCAGCGAGAGCCGCAGCCCGAGGAACGTGCGGATCCGCCCCTCCCACGCGCGCAGCACCGCGGCCTCCGTGTGCAGGAGGACGACGTCGTCCACATACCGCACGTCGTGCTCCACCCCAAGCCGCCGTTTCACGAACTGATCGAGCGCATCGAGGTAGACGTTCGCGAAGGACTGGCTGGTGAGGTTGCCGATCGGAAGGCCGCGATCCGCGGCCACACCGCCGAGCCGCTCGTGCGGTGGGATGCGGGCAAACAGCGACAGGGGGCCACGCCGCTTCGCCACCGCGGCGGGGAAGACGATCGTCCTGGCCAGGACATCGGCCCCGGATCGAGGAACTTCAAGACGTAAAAACATCAAATTCCCCGTCATCAGCGAACACAACGGACGCGGTACGCGCCGCCCACCTTGCCGTCGAAGGAGTCGAGGCCCACGCTGCCGTCGAAGAAGTCGACGAACCATGCGACGGCCGAATCGATCGCCACATACGGCGACGACCAGAACGACTCACCTGGAGTGCCGGGAAACGCAGCCTCGTCGATGGCAGGGTCAATACGCTCGTAGTCTACGATCGATGCAAGCTCAATCCGCGTGGGCAGCCTCCAGCCCGAAGGATAGCCTGGAACCTTGTCGGCATCGCAGATGATACCGGGGTAGCTGACGCCGTTGAGGCAATCACAGTATTTCTTTGCGTCATCCCATGCATACTCCCCGGCGGGCACCTTACGCTGCCACGTCAGGTGGGTCACACTGTCGAATACGACGTGATCGGTATCAGTATATATATATCGCGTCGACCGCAGAGATGCGGGTTGCCAGTGCGCCCACGCGCGGTCGCTGCTCGGGCCGCTGCTGGTGCAGACGCCCGCCCGGCAGCTGCTGGACACGGTGCAGACATCACGGTCGTCGCACTCCGTCCCGTCCGGCCACGCCGTCTCGTCTGGCGCCGGCGCCGCGACGCATCGCCCGGTGCTTCGATCGCAGCGCCCGGGACTGCACACCCCAGCGTCGACGCAGCTGCCTTCATCGATCCACTGCCCCTCCTCGTTGCAAATCTGCGCCTTCTGGAGATCGTCCGAGCACCGCAGGTCCCCAGGTGTGCATTCCCCGCCGCATATGCCGCCCCGGCATTGCTGCCCCGCACCGCACGACGGCTCGCTTTGCCACTTGCCGTTCGCATCGCAAGTCTGCGGCGTCGGTCCAGCGCACCGCTTCTGGTCCGGTGCACACTCGCCCGTGCACACGCCGGCGAAGCACACCTTGTTCTGGTGGGAACACGGAGGCCCGTTGTTTGCCCACTGCCCGTCTTCATCGCAGATCTGCGGCGTAGTATCGTTCGCGCATGACAAGACGCCACGCTCACACTCTTCGAACTTGAAATCGTCGATCTCCAGCACCATGTTGCACGCCACGCTCACCATGCCGCCGGCGCTCACGACGGTCGCCGCGAGGATGCCCCTCGCGGTGCGTCCAGAGGGCTTGCGCATCAAAACCTCCCCTCGATCGCGAATCCCCCCGGCCCGATGCCCACCGTCCACGCCACCTCACCTGCGGCCTGCGAGCCGCCGGGCCCCGCACCGCCCCGCCGCTCGATCCGCCGCAGATCCAGCCCGAACAGCAAGCTGGTGCCCCCCCCCACCCCGGCTGCCCCCATCATCAGACCCGCGGTCGCCAGCGTCCCGAGGTCAGCTGCCGCGTCCACGTTCGCCCGCTCGCTCTCGGGACACGACGTCCCCCCGCACCGCGATTTGATATCGCGCACCTTCGCGAGCGCCATGCTTCCGGTCACCGCGAACACCCCGAGCCCCAGCGCCCCCACCCCGTAGCTCACCCCGACCATGACGTTCCTCAATCGGCGTATCTCGGCCAGATCCGGCTCCCGCTCCAGCACCACCGACAGCTCCCGCTGCTTCCGCCGCACGAGCTGCACCGGCTGCCTCGACCGCACGTATCCTCTCGCGCTCACCTCGAGCGCATGCTCGCCCAGCGGCAGCCGCCCCTCCCACGGCGTCAGCCCCACGGCCTTGCCGTCGATCGTCAACCGCGCTCCGCTGGGCGTCGACTCGATCCGCAGCGACGCATCCTGCTCCTCCGCGCCCAGCATCACCCGTGTCACCTCGAACGGCCTCACCACCGCCGCCTGGGCCGGCGACGCCATCCTCGCCCGGTCCCGCGCCGCCGCCGCCCCCGCCTCCGGCGCCGAACACTCCGCCAGCGCGTCGAGCCCCACGAAGCCGCGCAGCCGCACCTGGTGCTCGCCCGGCTCCACCAGCCCTTCCCACGGCGTCACCCCGACCTCCTTGCCGTCGAGCTCGACGGTGAGCACCCAGTTGTGCCGCTCGCTCACCGAGAGGCGCCCCTTCCTCACGCTCGCACGCAGCTCCGCCACGCTCTTCTGCCCGGCCAGGACGTCCACGACCGCGGTGATCGGCTCGAATCCGTCCTTGTCCACGCGGATCCTGTGCGTGCCCACCGCCACGCGCAGCGGCTCCGAGAGCGGCAGCTTCCCGCGCAGTCGGTCATCGACGAACAGCGACCCTCCCGGCGGCGCGTCGCCCGCCATCTCCAGCGTCCCCACGAGCCTCGAGAGCTCCGCCATGGCAGTCGCCACATCGGCCCCGAACCTGGCCGGCAGGTTCGGGTACTCCCGCAGCACCTCCTCGTACTGATCCAGCGCCTCGTCGTACCTCCCAAGCTGCCTCAGGCAGGAGGCCGCCTGCGCCATCGCCGCCTTCGTCTTCTTCAGCGCCAGCGATCTGCGGAACTCGTCGTACGCCTCCTGGTAGTCCCCCGCGTCGAAGTGCTTCATCCCTTGCTCAAAGTGCGCGCGCGCTCCCTCGTGCGAATCGTCCGCCGCCGCCGCCCGCGCTGCGCCGGACGCCTGCGCCTGCGCTCCGGCCGCTCTCCCCACCAGCAGCGCCGCGATCATCGCCGATCCAGCCACCGCGCGACCCGCCGCAGACCTCCTCATGCCCGGCTCCTCTCCATCTCGCCACGACCATTCCACCGACGCGACGAGCCCTCGGCCTGGTCTTCGCGCCGAGCTCACAGGACCCAGCGGCGAAGCCGAGGCAGCGCGTTCTCAGGGTCGAGGCGCGCCAGCAGCGCTCGGGCTCTCCCCCATTCTCTCGGCGAAGCGAGCGTCACAGGCCATACAAGGATACTTCCCTGCGACTGTCAAGAATGCGTCCCCGTTCGCGAAGACCGGGGCCACCCGGCAACTCCCCACCTGGATCGCCGCGCCCGTACGAGAGCATGAAGATCTGGCGCTCCTCACAGGTTCCTGCGCGAACGCGCGCCCGGTGGCGTAGTCTCCGGCGCCAACCCCATGCCGCGAGGACCCACGCATGTGGATGGAGATTGACCTCGCGCGCGCCGGCGCCGAGGTGCGCGCCGGCGCGCGCGGCAGCCGCGGAGAGCAGACCGCCCCCCATCCCCTCGGCCCCGACCTCGACGCCGAGGCCCTCTCCCGCTTCGCCGCCGCCGTGCGCGCCGCCGCCGGGCGCGGCCGACCGCTCGCGGCCGGCCTGCTCGACACGGCGCAGGCCCTCCAGCGCGCCGTGCTCGACGGCGGCATCGACCCGCTCCGCGCCCGGCTCGCCGAGGCCGCAGGCGGGCCGCTGCTCGTGCGCCTCGGGCTCCACGACCCGGAGCTCCAGGCCGTCCCGTGGGAGGCGCTCTGCAAGCCCGGCGAGGCGATGGGCTTCTGGGCCAGCTCTCCGGACCTCCTGCCCGTGCGCGGCGTCGCCACCGACGAGCCCTGGCAACCCCGCGCCGTGCGCGGCGCGCTGCGCGTCCTCGCCGTCGCGCCCACCGGCAGCGCGGGCCTCGCGGTGCTCCGGGGCGCGCTCGCCGAGCGCATCGACGCCGGCGAGGTCGAGTGGCTCGACCCCATCGAGGGGCCGGCCGCGAGCGTCTCCGGCCTCTTCGATCGGCTCCGCCGCGAGCCGATCCCGCACGTGCTCCACGTCCTCGGGCACGGCGGCCAGCAGGGCGGCGCTCCCGTCCTGCGGCTCGCCGACGACGACGGGGGCGACGAGACCTGGCTGCCCGTCGAGCTCCTCGCCCAGCAGCTCAAGGCGAGCCTCCGCGGCTTCCTCCGGCTCATCGTCCTCGAGGCGTGCGAGGGCGCTCGCCCCTCCGCGTTCGCCTCCGCCGCCGAGGTCCTCGCCCGCGCCGGCGCGGACGCGGTCGTCGCCCACCTCTGGCCGGTCAAGGCCGACGTGGCCCGCACCTGCTCGACGGAGCTCTACCGGGCGCTCGCCGGCGCGTCCCGCAGCAAGGGCGATATCGCCGCCGCCATGAACGAGGCCCGGCGCGCCGTGCTCGGCGCCTTCGAGGGGAGCGCCGAGGCGTTCTCGCCGGTCGTCTACCTCCGCGGCCCCGACGGCGTGCTCTTCGACTTCAAGGGGCGCAAGATCGCCGCGCCCGCCCCGCCCCCGGCGGCGAAGCCAGCCGCTCGCGGGCTCGATCCGGCCCTCGCGCGGCTGCTCGGCAAGCCGTTCTCGCTGCTGCTCGGGGACCGCTTCCGGGGACAGCGCCCGGTGCTCTCCGGGTTCCGCGACAAGCTCCACAAGGAGCTCGTCAAGACGTCCGTCCCGACCTCGCCCGCGCTGCCGATGAGCGCGCTCGCCCAGCGCTTCGCGCTCCACCGCGGCGTGACCCGGCTGGGCGCCGAGTTCCAGAAGGCGTTCCGCGACGGCGCGCCGCCCCCGCCCTTCATCCAGGTGCTGGCGGGCCTCGTCGGCCCCGGCGCGCACACCACCCTGCTGCGCCACCCGTGGCTCGAGCGCGCCATCGCCGAGCAGCATCCGGGGCGCACGATCTACGTGATCCAGCCCGGGGACGAGGGCCTCTTGATCCTGTGCCGCGAGGCGGGCGGCGAGGGCTGGGAGGAGCTCCCCTCACCGCCCGCGGCGATCGATCCGGAGCGGGAGATCGTGCTGTTCCGGCCCTACGGCGGCTACACGCCGGAACAGGTCTTCGCCCGACCCCTCCTGACGGAGGACGACTACCAGCTCGGCCTCCGCGATCTCGACGGCGCGCTCCCGCGCGATCTGGCGAACGCGATCCTGAGCACGCTGTCCTACCGGCCGGCGCTGCTCCTCGGCATGTCGATGGTCACCGGGCACCACCGCCTCCTGATCCATCGGCTCTATCCGCGGGGCGTTCCGCGCGGCAGCCTCGCGGTGCTCGATCCCGAGGACGCCGAGCGAGGGCTCTGGGAGAAGGGCTCGGGCCTGCCGGGCAAGGGCGAGGGCGTCGAGGTGCTCGAGTCGCCGGTGGAGGATCTCGCCGAGGGGCTCGGCGGGGAAGACGCGTCGTGAGCGATCACCAGGAGAGCGCGAATCCCTTCCCCGGCGCGCAGCCGTACCGCGTCGCGGACCGGCATCGCTTCTTCGGCCGCGAGGCGCTCGTCGCCAAGCTCGCCCACCAGCTGCTCGCCCACCCGTCGACCACGCTGTTCGGGCCGTCGGGGGCGGGCAAGTCCTCGCTGATGCAGGCGGGGGTGATCCCCCGGCTGGAGGAGACGCACGACTTCCAGGTGGTGCGCGTCGACGGCTGGCCCCCGGGCGAGGCGCCGCTCCCGTGGCTCGCGCGCGCGCTCTTCGACGACCTGGAGCTCGGCGCGCCGCCGCCGGACCTCTCCCCGATCGAGGCGCTCGACCACGCGATAGTCCTCGCCGAGCGGCGGAGCGAGCAGCCGATCCTGATCTACCTGGACCAGATCGAGCAGCTGCTCTTCCCGGAGCGCTCCGAGGCCGAGGCCGAGGCGCTGATCGACGGGGTGCACCGGCTGGCGCGGGCGCCGATCCAGGGCCTGCAGATCGTGCTGTCGCTGCGGGAGGACTACCTGGGGCGGTTCCGGGACCGCGCGCGCGACCGCAAGGAGCTCCTGGCGCACGGCTTCCGGCTCGGGCCGATGACGGTGGGGGAGATGGTCAAGGCGGTGTGCCGGACGGCGGCCAAGGGGCAGCCGCCGCAGCGCTGGGACGAGGAGCAGCTCCGCGGGCTGATGCGGGAGGTGCGGACGCCCGGCGAGAGCCCGTCCGACGCGGCGGAGGTGCAGGCGGCCTACGCGCAGATCGTGTGCCGCGCGCTGTTCCAGGAGCGCGCCCAGGGCGGCGCCGAGGGGGTGATCGAGGCCGAGCCCATCCTGCGCCGGTACTTCGACGCGACGCTGGAAGCCCTCGGGCCGCTGGCCCCGGCGGCGCGGCGGCTGCTCGAGGATCACCTCGTCACGGGGGACGGCAGCCGGACGCTGCGCACGGAGAAGGAGCTCCTGCGGATCGTGCCCGCGGAGAAGCTCGGGCCGATCCTGGGCGCGCTCGAGGGCGCGGCGATCCTGCACGCCGAGGCGCATCAGGGCACCCGGTACTTCGAGATCGGCCACGACTGGCTGGCGAGGCGGGTCTACGAGCAGCGGCAGCAGCGCGAGCGGGACGAGGAGCAGCGGCGGCGGGAGGAGGCGCAGGAGGCGGAGTTCCGGCGCGAGCGCGCCGAGGTCGAGGCGCGGCTCGCGAAGGCGCGGGCGCAGCGGCGCTCGCTGGCGATCCTCGCGCTCGCGGCGCTCGCGGTGGCGGCGGGCACGGCGGCGATGGGCCTCTGGGCGCTGGAGCAGCAGCGGAAGGCGCAGGCGGCCCGGAGCGCCGCGGACCGGGAGCGCGAGCGCGCGGAGGAGACGGCGATCGAGGCGTCGGACGCGCGGCTCCTCGCCGGCTTCCGCGAGCTCAAGAACGGCGGCCAGCTCGCCTGGGCGACGAAGCTGCTCGCCGAGGTGCAGCGGCCCGCGCAGGCGCGCGGCTGGGTCGCGCTGGCGAGCGAGGCCCTCGCCGCGAACACGCTCGAGGCGACCCTCCGCGGCCACGAGAAGGCGCTCGCGGCGGCCGCGTGGAGCCGCGACGGCAAGCGGGTCCTGACCGCCTCGGCCGACGGGACCGCGCGCGTGTGGAGCGCCGACGGCTCGGGCGAGCCCGTCGTGCTCGACGACCACGCCGGGCCGATCACCGCCGCCTCCTTCAGCCCTGACGGCGCGCGCGTGCTCACCGGCTCGGAGGACGGGACCACGCGCCTGTGGAGCGCGGACGGCTCGGGCGAGCCCGTCGTGCTCGACGACCACGCCGGGCCCGTCACGGCGGCGGCCTGGAGCGGCGACGGCGCGCGGGTGGTCGTGGCGTCGCGCGATGACGCGACCGCGCGGGTCTGGAGCGCCGATGGCAGCGGCGGGATCGAGCTCAGGGGCCATACGGGGCCGCTGACGGTCGCGTCGTTCCATCCGGACGGCGTGCGCGTGCTCACCGGCTCGGAGGACGGGACGGCGCGCCTGTGGAGCGCGGAAGGGGCGGGGCGGCCGGTCGTCTTCCGAGGGCACAGGGGCGCCATGCGCTTCGTCGCGCTGAGCCCCGACGGGACGCGCCTCGTCACGGCCTCGAGCGACAGCACCGCGCGCATCTGGGAAGTGTCGGGCAAGGCCAGGCCGGTCACGCTCGAGGGACACGCGCGCGACGTTCTCCACGCCGCGTGGAGCCCCGACGGCAGGCGCGTCGCCACCGCCTCGGCGGATGGGACGGCGCGCGTGTGGAGCGCCGATGGCAAGGGCGAGCCGGTCGTCCTGTCCGGGCACGGCCAGGCGGTCACGTTCGTGGGGTTCCGGCCGGATGGGCGGTACGTGGCCACCGCCTCGCGCGACCAGACGGCGCGGATCTGGCCCGCGGAAGGGGGCACGCCGCTGGTGCTGAGCGGGCATGAGGGACCGGTGCTGTCGGCGGCGTGGAGCCCCGATGGAGCGCGGGTGCTCACCGGCGCGGCGGCGGCGCAGGAGGGCGGGGGCTCGCTCGACGCGACGGCCAGGATCTGGCGCCCCGGGTGGCTCGCGTCGCTGCCGCGCGAGCGGCAGGGGTTTTACCATTCGGCGTTCATCGGCGCCGGGGGCGACGCCGTCGCCGCGGCGTACGACGACGGGACGGCGCGGGTGTTTCGCGCGGACGGGAGCGGCGATCCGGTGGTCGTCGGCGCAGGCGGTGGCTCGGCCTCCACCGTACCCGTCCGTGGCGACAAGGGTTGGGTAGTGAGCGCGGCGCTGAGCCCCGACGGCAGCCGGATCGCGATCGCCTTGCTCGATGGGACGGCGCGCATCCTCCGCCGGGACGGCACGGGCGAGCCCGTGGCGCTCGCGGGGCACGCCGGTGGGGTGCGCGCGGCGGCGTTCAGCCCGGAGGGGGGCCGCGTGGTCACCGCCTCGGACGACAGGACGGCGCGCGTGTGGAGCGCCGATGGAACGGGCAAGCCCGTGCTCCTGTCAGGGCACACCGACGGCCTCACCTCGGCGGCGTGGAGCCCTGACGGCAAGCGGCTCGTGACCACCTCCATGGACCACACGGCGCGCGTGTGGAGCGCCGACGGCTCGGGCGAGCCGGTGGCGCTCACGGGGCACGGGGGCGCGATCTACGCGGCAGCGTGGAGCCCCGACGGCGCGCGGATCGTCACCGCCTCGGAGGACGGTACCGCGCAGGTGTGGCGCGCGGAGAGCGGCGCCCGCGCGGCGCGGTTCGAGCACGGGAGCCCGGTGTTGCGGGTGATCTGGAGCCCCGACGGCGCGCGGATCGCCACCTCGTCGCTGAGGGCGGGCCTGCGCCTGTGGAGCGCCGACGCCACGGGAGAGCCGATCACGCTCGAGGCCCCGGTGCCCCTCCTGGCCATAGCCTTCGTGGACGGCGGGCAGCGGATCCTCGCCGTCGCGGAAAACAACACGACGCGCGCCTGGACGATCGACGTGGGCGCGCTGAACCGAGGTCTGGAGGGCGCCAATGCGGATTGCCTCCCTCCGGAGATGCGGGGCATCTATCTTGGCGAGCCCGCTGCGAAGGCGCGGGAGCGGTACGCGGCGTGCGAGCGCGCGCACCGGAGGGCGCCCGTGCTCCTGGAGGGGGAGGAACCTTGAAGACCCATCGCGTGTTCGCGTCGGCCGGATGGATGGCCGTGCTCCTCGTCGCCTGCGGCCAGCCCGCGAGCGGCGGGGGCGCGGGCGAGCAAGCGGCTTCCGGGACCACCTCCGGCGCAGCGAGCCCGGAACGCGGAGCACCGACGGCGTCGGACGCCGAAACGGTACGGCGGGCGCAGCCCAGGGCGCTCGGGCCTGATGAGCGCCGGGTGACGGTCGTCGTGCTGCCGGGCGATGCGTCGGTCGAGGTGGACGGTCAGCCGGCGCGGCGGAGAGACGGCCTCATCGAGCTGGTTGGCAAGGTGGGTGAGCAGCACCGGGTGCGCGCGTTCAAGGGGACGAAGAGCACCGGGGAGAAGACCGTGACCATCAAGGAGTCGGGGGCCTCGCCGGCGCTCGTGGACCTCCACGAGCCACCTCCGCCGGGCGCGGCGAAGGCCGTGGCCGCAAAGAGGACGCCGATACGCTTCGACAACTTCGATGAGTGACGGACTGGAACGCGCGAGCGTGCGCCATGAAAGGCGCTCTCGAGGCAACCTCCGTCGCTCCGTCGAGCTTCGGGGAGCGCTGCGCGGCCAGTCCGGCCGGTCTCGTCCGTCGACTTCCCGGACGATCCGCCGCATACGGACGAAAAGGCGGGTCAGAGCCCGTTGGGGATCACGGTGAGGGTGCCGGATCCCCTGTTGGTCAGGACGAGATCGTCGTATCCGTCGCCATCCAGGTCCGCGACGGCGATGGCGTTGGGGCCGGGCGAGGCGCCGGTCGGGACGACGGGGCCCGAGGTGAAGCCTCCGCCGCCGTTGCCGGTCATCGGGCGGACGCCGCCCGAGGAGGTGGTGACCAGGATGTAGGCGTCGAGCTTGCCGTCGCCGTTGAAATCGCTGGCCACGACCCCCAGCGCCGAGTTGGCGATCGCGCTGGCCCCGGTGGAGGACTGAACGCCGCTCGCGAACGTGCCGTTGCCGTTCCCTTTGAAGAAGTAGAGGTACGCGCCGGCCGCGCCGTTCGAGAGGATGTCTAGCTTGCCGTCGCCGTCGGCGTCGCCGAAGGCGATGCCCGCCGTCTGGCCGTTGGCGGAGTTGGTGTAGGCGACCGGCGCGGCGAACGAGCCGTTGCCCTCGTTGATGAGGATCGAGAGACGCGCGGCGCTGGGGCTCGTCACCACGAGATCGGAGAAGCCGTCGCCGTTCAGGTCGCGGCAGGCGATGCTCGACTGCACGCCCCCGGTGCCCGCGATGGAGATGAGCGTGGGCGCGCCGAAGCTGCCCCCGCCGGTGCCCAGGAGCACGCTCACCTGACTCAACGTCACGCTGGTCGTGGCGATGTCGGCCACCCCGTCATGATCGAAGTCCCCGGCGCAGAGGTGGACGGAGCCCGGGGTTCCGGTGGTGAAGCTCGTCGGCGTGTCGAAGGTTCCGGGCGCGCTCGGGCCCAGGTTGCGGTAGACGCTGATGCTCCCGTTGACGGCGGACAGGTTGGTCTGGCCGTCGACGGTGACGGCGTCGAGCCACCCGTCGCCGTCCACGTCCACCGCCACGACCGCGTTGCTGGAGAGCGGGGCGCCCGTGGTGTAGAGCTCCGGCGGGAAGGTCGCGTCGCCGTTGCCGTGAAACACGGAGAGCGACCCGGAGGGGGTCATCGACGATCCGGATTCGGCGTTGGCCACCAGGACGTCGAGCGCACCGTCGCCATTCACATCGGCGACCGCCGGAGCCAGCGGGTTGTGGAGCGCGGAGGTGCTGATCGGCGTGTCGGGGACCTGGCCGGAGGGCGGGGTCTGGCAGCCCCCGTTCGAGCAGATTTCACCCGCCGCGCACGCGAGGTTGCAGGCATTGCAGTGAGAGGCGTCGCTCTGGAGGTTCACCTCGCAGCCGTCGGACGTGAGCCCGTTGCAGTCCGCGAGGCTACCTTCGCACGCCTCGCAGCGGGTCCCCTCGTAGGTGGGCAAGCACGCGCAGGTATAGCTGTTGATGCCGTTGACGCAGGTCCCGTCGTTCTGGCACGGGCTTTCGGCGCACTCGTCGATGTCGGTCTCGCAATTGGCGCCGGTGAAGCCGGGCAAGCACGCGCAGGTGGTGCCGTTGATGCCGTCGGTGCAGGTCCCGCCGTTCTGGCACGGGTTTTCGGCGCACTCGTCGATGTCGGCGCACGTCACGCCGTCGCCCTCGTACCCCGCGTTGCAAGCGCAGGTGAAGGCGCCCGTCGTGTTGTTGCATGTAGCGTTCGCGTCGCAGTCGTCGGTGCCCAGGGCGCACTCATCGACGTCGGCGCACGTCACGCCGTCGCCCTCGTACCCCGCGTTGCAAGCGCAGGTGAAGGCGCCCGTCGTGTTGGTACACGCAGCGTTCGCGTCGCAGTTGTCGGTGCCCAGGGCGCACTCGTTCACATCGGTGCATGTGCCGCTCTGGCAGGTGAGGCCGTCGCAGCACGGCGCCGTGGGGTCGCACGGCGCGTTCACAGCCTGACAGCCCTGGCCGCCGCAGGTCGGCTCGCAGCTCGGCTCGTCGTCATCACCGCCGGGCACTGAGGGGCCGGCGCTGGTGCAGCTCGCGAACAGCAGCGTGGAGAATGCCGGGATCGCCAGACAGCGAAAAAGAGAGCTCTTGCGATAGCTCATGGGTTGTCCTCTGTTTTCTTGTTGAAGCGGCCGGGGGGGTGCCGCGCGATGTTAGCCTGCGCTGGCGGATCAGAGTCCGTTGGGGATCACGGTGAGGGTGCCGGATCCCCTGTTGGTCAGGACGAGATCGTCGTACCCATCGCCATCCAGGTCCGCGGCGGCGA
Organism: Sorangium sp. So ce185; assembly: GCF_051526825.1. Lineage (NCBI taxonomy): Bacteria > Pseudomonadati > Myxococcota > Polyangiales > Polyangiaceae > Sorangium > Sorangium sp. So ce185. The sequence continues at coordinate 9,107,535 of NZ_CP150316.1, forward strand.
TGGCGTTGGGGCCGGGCGAGGCGCCGGTCGGGACGACCGGGCCCGAGGTGAAGCCTCCGCCGCCGTTGCCGGTCATCGGGCGGACGCCGCCCGCGGAGGTGGTGACCAGGATGTAGGCGTCGAGCTTGCCGTCGCCGTTGAAATCGCTGGCCGCGACCCCCAGCGCCGAGTTGGCGATCGCGGTGGGCGAGGCGGTGGACTGAACGCCGCTCGCGAACGTGCCGTTGCCGTTTCCCTTGAAGAAGAAGAGGAACCGGCCGGCCGCGCCGTTCGAGAGGATGTCGAGCGTGCCGTCGCCGTCGGCGTCGCCGAAGGCGATGCCCGCCGTCTGGCCGCTGGCGGAGTTGGTGTAGGCGACCGGCGCGGCGAACGAGCCGTTGCCCTGGCTGATGAGGATCGACAGGCGCGCGGTGCCGGGGCTCGTCACCACGAGATCGGAGAAGCCGTCGCCGTTCAGATCGCGGCAGGCGATGCTCGACTGCACGCCGCCCGTGCCCGAGATGGAGATGAGCGCGGGCGCGGCGAAGCTGCCCCCGCCGGTGCCCATGACCACGCTCACCTGACTCAAGGTCACGCTGGTTGTGGCGATGTCGGCCACCCCGTCGTTGTCGAAGTCCCCGGCGCAGAGGTGGACGGAGCCCGGGGTTCCGGTGGTGAAGGTCGTCGACATGCCGAAGGTCCCGGGCGCGCTCGGGCCCTGGTTTCGGTAAACGCTGATGCTCCCGTTGCTGGTGGGCAGGTTGATCTGGCCATCGACGGTGACGGCATCGAGCCACCCGTCGCCGTCCACGTCCACCGCCACGACCGCGTTGCTGGAGAGCGGGGCGCCCGTGTAGTAGAGCTCCGGCTGGAGGGTCGTGTCGCCATTGCCGTGGAACACGGAGAGCGACCCGGCGGGGCTCTGCGACGATCCGGATTCGGCGTTGGCCACCAGGATGTCGAGCTCGCCGTCGCCATTCACATCGGCGACCGCCGGAGCCAGCGGGCTGTGGGTCTCGGGCACGCTGATCGGCGTGCCGGGGACCTGGCCGGGGGGCGCGGCCTGGCAGCCGCCGTTCGAGCAGATTTCACCCGGCGCGCACGCGCTGTTGCAGGCGCTGCAGTGGGAGGCGTCGCTCTGGAGGTTCACCTCGCAGCCGTCGGACGTGAGCCCGTTGCAGTCCGCGAGGCTGCCTTCGCACGCCTCGCAGCGGGTCCCCTCGTAGGTGGGCAAGCACGTGCAGGAGTAGCTGTCGATGCCGTCGGCGCAGGTCCCGTCGTTCTGGCACGGGCTCTCGGCGCACTCGTCGATGTCGGTCTCGCAGTCGGCGCCGGTGAAGCCGGGCAGGCACGCGCAGGTATAGCCGTTGACGCCGTCGGTGCAGGTCCCGCCGTTCTGGCACGGATTGGCGGCGCACTCGTCGATATCGGTGCAGGTCACGCCGTCGCCCTCGTACCCCGCGTTGCAAGCGCAGGTGAAGGAGCTCGGCGTATCGGTGCATGTAGCGTTCGCGTCGCAGTCGTCGGTGCCCAGGGCGCACTCGTTGTTCTCGGTGCACGTGCCGTGATGACAGGTGAGGCCGTCGCAGCACGGCACCGTGGCGTTGCAGGGCGCGCCCTCGGGGAGGCAGCCGTCGCCGTGGCAGGTGGGGTCGCCCAGGGCGATGTAGTCGCCGAGATGCAGCAAGTGCGCGGGGAGGCACAACAGGTTGATCTTGAGGATCGTGTAGGGGTACGTCGTGGAGCCGTTCCTGTGGCACATCAGGATCGTGCCGTTGACGTCGAAGTCGTTGCAATGCTCGGGGGTGAGCGCGCCATGGGCCTCGCCCACGGCCTCGTCGTCGTCGCCGTCGGCCGCGGAGGGGTCGGCGCCGGTGCAGCTCGCGACCAGCAGGGTGGAGAAAGCCGGGATCGCCAGATAGCCGAGAAGAGAGCCCTTGCGACAGCGCATCGCTTGTCCTCTGTTTTCTTGAAGCGGGGGGTGCCGCGCGATGCCGGGCCTGCGCTGGCTGAAGAAATGTCAGGTCGTCCACATCTGCCAATTCAAGTTCGAGGCCAGCGCGAAGACGTCCTTGGCCGAGGTGATGTCGAGGCAGGCCCCGGCGCGTCTTCCGCGTTTCGCGCGCGCCGTCGCGCGAGCCGCCGGCTCCCGCGCTGAGCTCGCGCCGAAATCAGGGCACACCGCCTCTTCGGGCGCGTTTGCTCAGCACCGCGCACATCACGGTACCGAGCACGAGCAGCCCGCGGGCCCGTCGCGCTCCGCTGCCACGGCTGCTGCTGCCTGAACGCCTCAGCTGCGGAGTACGCGCCTCATCGTGCGGAACGGCCGCGCCCACTCCGCCGTCGATGGTGGGTTTTCAGCGCACGCAGGGCGCTTCAATCAGGCGAGCCACGTCTCGCCGGGTCGGCGCCGGGTCCGGACTGCTGGCGGCGTCGCTCCAGCGCGCTCACTTCTGGCGGTCGTCGCCGCACGGACCACTCTCGGTTACGCTCCGCGCGCCGGGGGAGGGCTGCGCCTCGGCGCGAAAGGAGACCTTCTTGGGACCACATTCCCGCGAGTCCGAGGTGGACGCGCTCCCCGAGACGCCCGCCGTGCCGCGCGCTCACGCCTGGCTGGTCTTTGCCTTGAGCTTCGGCCTGCTGCTGTCCGACTACATGTCGCGCCAGGTCCTCAACGCGGTCTTCCCGTCGCTGAAGCTGGAGTGGGGCCTTTCCGATACCGAGCTGGGGGCCCTGAGCGGCGTCGTGGCGCTGACGGTCGGTGTGCTCGCCATTCCGCTGTCGTTGCTGGCCGATCGCCTGGGCCGCGTCCGGAGCCTGACCCTCATGGCGACGCTGTGGAGCGTGGCGACGCTGGGGTGCGGGCTGTCGGCCGACTTCGGCCAGATGCTCGTCGCTCGTTTTGTCGTCGGCGTCGGGGAGGCCGCGTATGGCAGCGTCGGTATCGCCGTGGTGCTGTCGGTGTTCCCGCGCCACCAGTGGGCCAGCCTGAGCGGCGCCTTCGCGGCCGGCGGCGCCTTCGGCGCCGTGCTGGGCATGGCGCTCGGCGGCCACGTGGCGGCGAGGCTGGGCTGGCGCTGGTCGTTCGGCGTCATGGCCCTCTTCGGCCTCGTCCTCGCTGCGATCTACCGCTTCGCCATCACCGAACAGCGGTCGCGACCAGCGCTGGAGGAGGGCCAGCGCGCCGCTGTCGCACGGCCCCCTGCGCGCCAGCCGATGACGTTCCGCTCCGTGTTGGAGTCGCTGTTTCCGACGCCCTCGATCGTCTGTGTCCACGTGGGCAGCGGTCTGCACCTGTTCGTCATGGGGGCCGTGCTGTCCTGGATGCCCAGCTACCTGAACCGTTACTACGGCATGACCGTCGATCGGGCGGGCGCCGCCGCGGCCGTCTTCGTCCTGATCGGCGGCGCCGGCATGATCGCCTGCGGTGTGTTGACCGATCGCCTGAGTCGCGGCCAGCCGGCTCGCCCGTGGCGGATGGCGGTCGCCTACAGCCTGACCTGCTGCACCTTGCTCGGCGTGGCTTTCCGGCTCGAAGCAGGCCCCATGCAGCTGGCGCTCATCGGGGCCGGGACGCTGTTCGCCGGGGGCACGGCCGGCCCGGCCAGCGCCATGGTCGCCGGCATGACCCGGGCGTCGATCCGCGCGACCGCGTTCGCGACGCTGGCGGTGGCCAACAACCTGCTCGGCATGGCCGCGGCGCCGCTCGTGACCGGCGTCCTCGCCGACCGGATCGGCCTCCTCGGCGCCCTGCAGGTCGCGCCGCTGGCCGCGCTCGCGGCCGCGCTGGCCTTTGCTCTGGGCCGACAGCATGCTGGCGCCGGGGCGGCAGGCGGCGGGTAGGCGCGCCTGGAATGTGGGCGATGGAGGCTCAGTTGCAGGTGACGTTCTGGGCCGTCGCGAAGGCCAGGATCTCGGCCCTGCACGTCTGGACCTCCGCCGGGGTGATGGAGAAGTTGGAGACGGGGAAGCTACCCCCGCTGCAATTGCCGGGGAACTGGCTGCTCACCTGCATCACCTGCACACCGCAGAAGTTGTAGGGGCCGTCCTCGGTCACCCCCGATCCGGCGATGAGCTCCACGACCCCCGTCCCCTCATCGGAGACTGCCCAGGAGCGGCTGCCCGAGGTGTGGCAGGGGGCGGGGAAGGAGTAGTTCGTGCACCGCCCATCCGTCACGATCGTCCCGGCCAGCGCGGCCTGCCAGGCTGGGTTCGCGGCGCAGGGGCAGGCGGGGCCGCAAGCCGCGCCGCAGGTGAGCGTGCCGCCGCAGCCGTCGGGGATGGTGCCGCAGGTCGCTCCCTGAGCGGCGCACGTGGTGGGGACGCACGCGGGCGTCTCGCAGTTCGTCCCCGTCCAGCCCGCGGGGCAGGTGCAGGTGTAGGGCGCCGCAGGAGTGCAGGTGCCGCCGTTCTGGCACGGATTGCCGCTGCCGGTGCAGGTACCGGCGACGCAGCTGTCCGTGAGGGTGCAGCCGCTGCCGTCGCTGCAGGCCGTGCCGTCGGCGGCGGCGGGGTTCGAGCAGAGCCCGGTGGCCGGGTCGCAGGTGCCGGCGACGTGACACGCGTCGGAGGCGGCGCACGTCACGCCGGCGCAGAGGTCCGTGCACGTGCCGTTATGGCAGGTGAGCCCGTCACAGCACGGCACGTCGGCGTCGCAAGGCGCGTCCACCGGCAGACAGCCGTCGCCATGACAGGTCGGGTCGAGCACGGCGATGTAGTCGTGGGCGTGGCCGGAGTGTTCGTGGACGCAGGCGTGCACGCTGGCGTTGAGGATGGTGTAGGGGTAGCTCGCCGAGCCGGTATGGTGGCAGATCGGGACCTTTCCGTTGACCGCGAAGAGCGGGCACAGCACGCCGAGGATGAGGGGCTGGTCCGCCGCGCCGAGGTCCTCGGCGTCCGACCCGTCGGGCGTGTCCGTGTCCGTGCTGGAGCACGCGCCGCCGAGGACCGCGAAGCTGCTCAGGCCGAGGACCGTGACCACTGCGCCGAATGCACGAAGGGAATTGAAATGCTTCATGACTCTTCTCCTTTTGGCGGGACGCGCGGTGGAGGTCCGCGTGGCGCCCCCCCGGGGACGCACCCTGCGCCAGCACGTCCAAGATTGCAATCTGGATTTCAATCCATTGCCACGTCGCAGGGTACTGTGGCCGATCCGTTACAGGGTAATGGGGCCAGGGGGACACGACGTGTTCTGTCTCGACAATGCCCGAGACCGCGAAGCATGCCGAGTCCCCGGAGCCGGGCGCGACCGCCGATGCCCGCGGCGCCGACGACGAGGACCGCCTGGTCACGGCGGGGCCGCCGGCGACGACGCTGGCGCGCCGCTCGAGCTCTGCGGCGGCGCCGGGCTGTAGCCGAACAGCCGGAAATCGTCGGCGTAGACGCGGAGGACGATGTCCACCGACTCGGCGTCGTAGTGCGCCGCGGTGGGCGTCCGCTTCACGCTCGGGAACCTGGTCTCGTTCACGTGAGGCAGGGGATCCGTGATGCCGAGCCGGGCCCGGACAGTGTCCATGCAGCCTGGCAGATCCTCGAACTTGAGGATCACATTGACGGCCTGCTCGCCGCCCAGGTGCGTGAACTCGCGCTGCGGGGTCTGGTGGCCGCCGCCCTTGTTCGTCGGCAGCTCGATCAGCTCCGGCAGCGCCCGGAGGTACCCTTTGAAGCTCCCGTACATCTTCTCGTGCCGGGGCAAGAGGTAATAATACGTGCTCACCATGCGGGAGAACGGGTTGCGCACGACCGCGAATTTGAAGTACGCGTCGAACCGCTCCCGCCCGATGAGCCGGAGGGTCGTCGCGCAGGTGGCGTGCTGGAGGTAGAATCTCTCGTTCCTATCCGGACCCCACAGGCGGTCGCGGTCCATGACGGACGGGTCGAGCAGCCTCTTCATGAACATCAGCTCGACCGAAGTCCCGCCCGTGCGCGGGACGTGGAAGAAAATCGTGCGGTGCTCGGGGAAGATCATGAACCCTCGACGTTCGATGGCCCTGCTGGGTCGTGCGCGTTCACTGCGTGTGCAGGCTTTGCTGAAGAGGCGAACGATGCTCGCGCCGCGCCAGGGAGAACGCCACCTGTCTGGCGAGGCGCTCGGGGAGGCTCACGTCGTCGGCGTCCATGCGCGCCACGTAAACACCCCGGTGACGAGCTTCATGACGACACGATCACCGTGCCCGGGCTTTGGGGGCACGCGCCCTCGACACAGCTCGCCCCCGTGCTCACGGCGAAGGCGCGGAGCCTGCCGAGCCGCTGCATCCCCTCGCCGAGCGGGACCCGGAACGCGTGGACGTTCGCGTCGCCGGCGAAGCGCGTCCACACGTCATCGATGGGCGGCGCGTCGCCGGCGTCGTCATCGGGCATCGCGGCGCACGCCTCGGCGAGCCCCGAGATCAGCTCGTCGTAGCGCTCGGCGCGCACCGCGTAGCCGTGCGGCCACGCGCCGGCGCGCACGCGCAGCACCGCGCCGCCAGGGGTGACCTCGTGATGGGTGATCTGGTGGTTGCCGAAGAGGATTGCGTCGCGATCAGGGAAGTCGCGGAGCATCTCTTCGATCTTTCGATTGGCCACCTGCCGGGGCACGATGAACTGGAAGTCGTCCTCGAAGATCACGACGTCGGGCAGCCCGCGCTCGCGGGCCCTCCGGAGCGCCGCGAGGTGCGAGAGTCCGCGCGCCTTGTGCGCATTGCCGGGGACAAGGGCCGCGGGGACCTGCTCCACGCAGTCGCCGAAGATCCCCATGTGGCGGAGCAGCTCGTTCCGGATCATCTCCTCCCGCTCCTCCCGGCGATCGCCCTCGAGGCACACGTAGAGGACGCCGCCGAAGCGGTTGAACGCGGAGTAGCGCAGGATACAGTCGTTGATCCAGGCGTTGAAGCGCGCCTCGAGCGTGTGGTTTGCGTAGTTCGCCAAGAACCACCTGCGCGTCGCCGCCGGCCCCCGCGCGCGGAGGCGAGCATAGACGTCGAGAAAGTTCGTCCGGTCGAAGAACGCACCCGTCTCTTCGTTGACGTACTTCCAGCCGCCGGAGATGTCGGCGTTCACCATCACGTAGGTGTCCAGGCACAGGGCCTCGGCGATGACGCGGGGCGAGGCGTCCAGCGTGCTCGGCACCAAGAGGACGTGCGCGGACTCCACCAGGTCCAGGAACGCCCGGTAGGGCAGCATGCCGAGATTCCGGACGCGCGGGTCGTCGATGCCAAAGACGTCGTTCACGATGGCGACGCGGAAGTTGGGATCGACCTCGAGCAGCGCGCGGATGACCGTGAGCGCCAGATCGTGCCCCTTGATCGAGCTGCTCCACTTCGTCGTCTCCGGCCTGCCCGCGACCGAGTGACCGGCGTAGTAGACCATGTCGAACATCTTCACCCTGCCTCGCTTGCGCACCTGGACGTAATCCGAGAAGTCCATGTCGAGCAGCGGGAAGTCGCCGGGGAAGACGTCGCGCGGATCGCGGAAGTTGTGCATGAAGCCGATGAAGCGGTGGTAACTCGGCTCGATGAAGAGATCGAACTCGCGCAACCCCGGCCGGTCGTTCGGGTTGTGGATCCGGCCCGGCCAGTTCTCGAAGGCGCAGATGCCGACGAGGTACTGCCTCTCGTCCAGAGCGGGATCGCTCTTGCCTTGTTGTTCATCGTAGGGCCGGTTGATCAAGCTGAGCTTGCTCGGCACGAGCGATCCGTCCGCCTGCCAGCGCTGGACGATCTGCTGCTCGTTTTTCGGGAGCGGGAACGTGAAGTCGAATCGCTGCGTCGTCCTCGTCTGGCCAGGCGCCCGCTGGGTACTGCGGTCCGGCGCCCGCGCCATCGCGCCTTCGACCAGCTTGCCCAGCGAGAGCACGTCCTCGAAGGCGCCGACGTCGATCTTCTCCTCGAAGAGCACCACGCCGAAGCGCCTCTCCACCTCGCGGACGAGCGCGAGCGCCTCCACCTCGTCGATCCCGAAGCCGTGCAGGAAAAAGAGATCCGTGGGGCGGATCTGCTCGGGGGGGATGTCGAGCTCGAGGACGCGCACCAGGATGCGCGTGAGCTCCGCGCGGATGCTCTCGGGATCGTTCCCGCCCCGGTAGAGCTCGTCCTCCCCGAGAGGCGGGGCGGCCCGAGGCCTGGGCTCCAGGTTCTCGAGCACCGTCATCCCGCGCGCGCACGAGTCTTCGAGGGCGGCGCGCTCGTCCGGCGGCAGGCTGGTCCACTTCGGCGGGTTGGCTCTCACGAGGGGCAGGGCTCTTTCGAGCCACGCTTCCTGCGGGAGGCTCGGGTCGAGGAAGGAGAGGAAGCGCCGCAGCGCGGGCTCGGGGTCGGCCAGGAGCGACTCGTAGCGCAGGTGGAGGACCCTTTCCTCTGGCAGGCCGGCGAGCATCTTGACGCCATGGACCATCTGGGTCGACCACACGGAGCCGAAGTACTTGAGTGGGATCTCGACGCGCAGGAAGGCGTCCACGTCGAAGCCCGGCGCCACCAGCGGGCGTATGTCCGGAGGGAGCCGGCGCACGTCCGCGGGAGGGATCGGCTCGAACAGGGTCTTGCCGACCCGGGTCTTGATCATGTGCGAGATCGCCATGAGGCGCATGGGCGGGAAGCGGCTCGCGGAGAGGGCCGCCTCCCGCCCGTCGCGGTAAATGTGGACGAACCGGGCGTCCGGGAAGTGCCGGATCAAGGCTGGCACGATCGCGATCGAGGCGCCGGAGCGCTCCACCCAGAGCCGGCGGCCCGCCCGCTCGGTCAGCCACTGGAAGACACGGGCGTACTGGGCGCCGATGCGGTCCGCCGGCAGCGCCTCCACGAAGAGGCGCAGCTCCTCGTGGAGGCCGTCGGGATCGTCGCTCAGCTCGGGGAGCGTCATGGTGAGGAGCGGTGGGATGCCCCCCTCGCGGAACCGGCCCAGGCCGGTGTGCGGATAGCGAAACTCGTCGATGGCGATGCCGTGCGAGAGGAGCTCCAGCCAGAGCTGGTGGTGAGGCCGGGGCCTTCCGAGCACCTGCCACAGGGTGGGCCCGTCCACCGCGTCCGCGTCTCGCGGCAAGGCGCCGGTGCCCAGGGAGTTGTACAGCTCCGAGAGGCTCGCCACGTCGGGGTGCTGGGCGAGGAGGCGGGAGAGCATGGTCGAGCCGCACCGGCCCGTGCCCACGATGAAGAGAGGGGGAGTCCCGTTCGACATGCTCAGGCGCGCTCCCAGCGACTCGGCGTGGGGAACAGCGTCCCCAGGATATCGGCGACGTAGGCGCCCCAGTCGACGCTCGGCTTGGCGGTGTCGTTGAGGCAGCCGAAGATCGGCCGCCGCTCCTCGCTGTCCAGAAAGACTCGACGTGCGGCGTCGAGGTCCTCGGGCTTCATCCCCGCCCAGACGTGGCGGCTCCGCGCCTCGCGGACGAACCGCGCGAGCTTCTCTTCGAGGCTGAGGTAGGTCGCGGCGATGTTCGGGCCGATGACCTCGGGGTGACGGAAGCGATGGCGCGTCAGCGCGCGCACCTCGTCCGCGAAGACCTCGTGGACGCGGGGCCAGATGCTCTTGCGGAAGGGCTGCGCCACGTGCGCCGGCAGGTTCCAGAAGCACTCGGGCGGGAGGGGCGCGCGGGCCCACAGCGCGAGCGGCGTCAGCGTCCGGAAGGTCGGGAGGTAGCGCTCCCCCATGTGCCGGCCCAGCGCCTCGAAGGTCCGCCACATGCTGCGGAGCCAGGCGTCCTCCGTGGCGTGGTAAGAGGGCATGGGGAAAGGGCTCATCTGGATTACGGCGGTCCCGTCGGGGTCGAAGAGGTCGGCCGGGAACAAGGGAGCGCACAGGAAGTTGTCGTCGTTGAAGTAGACGTAGTGCTCGGCGAGCCCGGGGATGCGGTGGAGGAATGCCTCGATCGCCTGCGAATTGTAGGAGGGGGCGAGCGCGGGGTCGGGGAAGAGATCGTCGTCCCGGACGAGGTGGAGGGTGGGATCGTCCGCGCGGAGCCAGGAGGGGGGAGCTCCGCCGTGGACGACGTGGACCCGCCGCAGGAAGGGCGCATATCGCTCGACGCTCCGCAGGCTGTAGCGCAGCTCCCCGTGGTCGCGGAAGCGGCAAGCCTCGTCGGACCCCTTGCCGCCTTCTGCCGCGTGCTCGTCGCGGAACGCGCGGCGCGTGGCCAGCCATTCGGGATCGGAGGCGTTCGCCCAGAGGTAGACGGCATCGATCGCAAAGCTCGGCATCATGCTACCGGGACCCCCTCCCGCCGCCACAGGTCCAGGACCTCGTCGAACGAGAGCTTCGCCATCTCCTCGAGCCAGGCGGCCTCGCCGCTCTCCTCGGCCGCGCGGACGCCCTCGCGGAGCGCCGCGGAGAAGCCCTTCGGGCCGGTGTACCTGGCCCAGTGGGGGGAGATCTTCGCCTCGAAGCGCTGGAGGAAGTCGGGGCCCACGACCACCCTGCCGGCGAGGCCGATGTTGCGGACGATCTCGTCCCCGTTGTTCCGGTAGCCGCGAGGCCCGCTGTAGTGCGCGCCGCGGACGAGCGGCTCGAGCAAGACCTCTCCGCCGAGGCGCCAGTACTTGAGCTGGATGTAGATCTCGTCCCCCCCGTAGCCGGCAAAGCGGGGGTTGAACCCCCGGGCGGCCTCGAAGTCCTGCCGCCGGGTGAGCATGGCGTAGTTGCCGGTCGCTGCGATCCGGTAGGGGAAGTCGGTCTCTCGCACCGGCGGGCCCCACTTGCCCCAGAAGTCCTCCTCCAGCGTCAGCCGGTAGTGCCCCATCGCGCCGGTCCGGCTCTCGTGAAGCAGGGGGATGTGGACGAGCGAGAGCGGCGGATAGAGCCCCTCGCGCACGCGATCCCGGAGGCAGGTGAGCGCCCCCGGCGAGAGCAGCACGTGCGCGTCGAGGAAGAGGAGCCACTCGCCCTCCGCCGCCGCCGCCCCGGCGCTGCGCGGGAAGTTCACCGAGGCGACGGCGTCCGCGAGGATGTGCCGTGCCGGCGCCCCGAACCGCTTGGTGACCTTCTCCACGTCGGCTAGTTGCTCACCGCCGTTGTTGGCGACCACGATCTCGACGCCGTCGAGGTCCTGGAACCCCAGGCCCTGGAGCGTGAACCAGAGGTTCGACGCCTCGTTGCGGACGGGGATGACGATCGTCAGCCAGAGGTCTTTCGTGCTGCCCCTCGGGTGGGGAGGAGGTTGGCGACGTGCATCCAGGTCCTCGGCCCGGCCTTGGGGGCTTTCGCCGGCTCCCGCGGCTCGGCTCCCGCGCGCCAGCGCGACCGCGACCAGCTGGCCGAGCGAGAGCACGTCCGCGAAGGCGCTCATGTTGATCCTCTCCTCGAAGAGCGTCACGCCGAAGCGCCTCTCCACCTCGCGGACGATCGCGCTCACCTGCTCCGAGTCGAGCCCCATGCCGTGCGCGAACAGGGCATCCGTGGGGCGAATCTGCTCGGGGGCGATGTTCAGCCCGAGGACGCGCACCAGGATGCGCGCGAGCTCGGCGCGGATGCTCTCCGGATCGTGCCCGCCCTGGTAGCTCTCGCCTTCCCGGCCGGGCGGGGCGGCCCGAGGCCGGTGCTCCAGGGTCTCGATCACCGCCATCCCGCGCGCGCACGAGGCCTCGAGGGCGGCGTGCTCGTCCGGCGGCAGGATGGGCCACTTCGGCGGGTTGGCTCGCGCGAGGGGCAGGGCTCTTTCGAGCCACGCTTCCTGCGGGAGGCTCGGGTCGAGGAAGGCGAGGAGGCGCCGCAGCGCGGGCTCGGGGTCGGCCAGGATCGACTCGTAGCGCAGGTGGAGGATCCGCTCGGGCCGCAGGCCGGCGAGCATGGCCGCGCCATGGACCATCTGCGTCGACCATACGCTGCCGAAGTACTTGAGCGGGATCTCGACGCGCCGGAAGGCGTCCACGTCGAAGCCCGGCGCCACCAGCGGGCGCATCTCCGGCGGGAGCCGGGGCACGTCCGCGGGAGGGACCGGCTCGAACAAGGTCCTGCCCACGCGGCTCTCGAACATCTGCGAGATCGCCGTGAGGCGCAGCGGCGGGAAGCGGCTCGCGGAGAGGGCCGCCTCGCGCCCGTCGCGGTAGACGTGGACGAACCGGGCGTCCGGGAAGTGCCGGATCAAGGCTGGCACGCTCGCGATCGACGAGCTGGAGCTCTCCACCCAGAGTCGCCGGCCTACCCGCTCGGTCAGCCACTGGAAGACGCGGCGGTACTGGGCGCCGATGCGGTCCGTCGGCAGCACCTCCACGAAGAGGCGCAGCTCCTCGTGGAGGCCGTCGGGATCGTCGCTCAGCTCGGGCAGCGTCATGGTGAGGAGCGGCGGGATGCCCCCCTCGCGGAACCGGCCCAGGCCGGTGTGCGGGTAGCGAAACGCGTCGATGGCGACGCCGTGCGAGAGGAGCCGGAGCCAGAGCTGGTGCTGGGGCCGGGGCTCGGAGAGCGCCTCCCACAGGGCGGGCCCGTCCACCGCGTCCCGCGGGAAGGCGCCGGCGCCCAGGGAATTGTACAGCTCCGAAAGGCTCGCCACGTCGGGGTGCTGGGCGAGGAGGCGGGAGAGCACGGTCGCGCCGCACCGGCCCGCGCCTACGATGAAGAGAGGGGGAGTCCCGTTCGACATGCTCGAGCGCTCCGGCGCCCTTCCGGAGCCAGCCCGGGGCCTCTCGGTGTCCCGAGAGCCCCCGGGCCGAGCCGCCGGCAGGCCGCTCGCTAGTAACAGTTCCAGCAGCCGTCGGTGGGGACGCCGCCGACGTCAACCGTCGTGAAGGCAACGCAGTGCCCGGCACCATCACACTCGTCCCCGCTCGCGCACGCAGTGCCGGAGGCGGCGAAGCTGAGCTCGCACTCTTGCGCCGCTTCGTCCCACGCGTTTGTCGCGCACCCCGGATCGTAGCCGTCGGGGGCCGGGCACCCGCAGGTGTCGTCGGGCGCGCAGGTGCCGCCGCCCTCCGAGCACGCGCCGCTGCAGTCGAGGGTGTCGCCGCACCCGTCGGAGATGGTGCCGCAGACCGCGCCCTCGTCCGCGCAGGTGGTCGGGACGCAGTTCGCGACGCAGGTGCCGCTCACGCACGCGCTGCCGCTACAGCAGGGCAGCGTGGCGTCGCAGGGGGCGCCCTGCGGCAGACACCCGTCGCCCTGGCACGTCGGGTCGCCCACCGCGACGTAGTCACCGGCGTGACTCGCGTGCCCGTCCATGCACGCCTGCTCGCTGATCTTGAGGATGGTGTAGGGGTGGTTGATCGAGTTGGTCTTGTGGCAGACCTGGACCTTGCCGTCGACGTCGAAGTACTGGCACTGGGCGGCGGTGAGCGCCGACTCGGCCGCGCCGACCGGCTCGTCGGTGCTTGCGCCGGTGCACCCGGCGGCCAGGTGGAGGACGCCGGAGCAGACCATGGGAAACATGGAGGCGAGCTTGAGGTAGTCTTTTCTGGTCATGCGAGCTCCTTGGCCACGACGGAAGGTGGGTCATCCGGCGCTCCCCCTGAGCGCAACGGGAATAGATCATCGAGTCGTGTGCCGATCGCGGACCGTAAAGGTCGGCTCGATGGCCCGTCGCCATGTTTCGCTGTGAATTCGCTGTGAATCACACCGCTCGGTCCGCGCTTCGCGCCGCTCCTCGCGCGCTCCGCGGCGGAACGGCCGGGCATGGGGCGAGGCGCCGCGCGCTGTCTCCGGGGCCTCGACCCGGTGCGATTCACAGAGGCGTCCGGAGGGTCCACGGGTGAGGAGGCATGGACGAGCCGCCGCCGGCCCACCTCGACCGTCTCCCCGCTTCAGCCGACCCCTGCGAGCGCGAGCGCCTCCACGAGGTCGCCCACCAGGGCCTGGTCCGCCGTCATGCGGCAGACGACGGCCCGGGGATCCCGCGCGACCTCGGGCAGGATGGCGGCGAGCTCGCGGCCGGCGGCGCGGGCGTCGGCGACGCGGCCGAGGCGGGCCAGGGCAACGGCGCGGTCGAGCGCGCTCCAGGCGAGGTTGGGGGTGATGGCCTCGGCCTCGACGAGGGCAGCCGCGTAGTCGCCGCGGCGACAGGCCTCGAGCGCGAGGGCGTGGTGGACGGTGCCGGGATAACGCTTCGTCAAGCTCCGATGCTTGCGGAGGATGGCAGTGCCGCGCTCCCAGTCGCCGGAGAGCGCGAGGAGGAAGCCCGTGAACATGAGCGGCCCGCCGAGCTTCAGGGCGACCTTGGCCTCGGCCTGCGCCGCCGGGCCGTCGCCGGCGTCGAGCAGCACGAACGCGAGCACCTGGTGGGGGTTGGCCAGCTTGGGCTCGAGCGCCACGGCCCGGCGCGCATGCTCGGCGGACCGGCAACGGTCGTGATCCCTGCCGGCGGCCGTCCACGACGAGAGCACATGAAGAAACGAGGAATAGGCCAGCAGCACCCCGTCATCGGGGTCGCGCTCGAGGAAGCGCGTGCAGTGGTCCGCGAGCTCGGCTTGCAGGCGGCGATCGAAGGTGGCGAGCCACCGGGGGAAGCGCAGGAGCACCTCGTATGCGGAGCGCGGAGGGTGGACGCAGCGCTCCTCGGCCTCGATGGCATGGACCGCGCCGAGGGGAAGCGCGACGAGCAAGGTGGTGATGTCGCGGGCGATCTCGTCCTCGACCGCGAACAGGCGGTTGTCGACGTCGGAGCGGTCGAACGTCTTGCTCCACACCTGGATTCCGCGCGTCGTGTCGTGGAGCTTGACCGCCACGCGGAGCGCGCCGGGGATGAGGCGCACGCTCCCCTCGAGCACGTAGCGCGCGCCCCGCGCCTCGGCCTCGTCCAGGGTGGCGGCGCGCGAGAGCACGCGCACGCGCGGGGCGCGAATGAACAGGTCGCCGAGCCGGTCGGTCAGGCCGTGGGCGACGGCGCGGCTCCGCGTGCCCGTCGAGCCCGGCACCGGCGGGTCGCTCTCCGACCCGTCCGCGTTCAAGGAGGCGGAGACGGTGGTGATCGAGGTAAACGGGAGGATCGCGATGACGGGCCCGTCGACGCTGGCCGGGAACCGCGGCCTTCGGGGGGACGGTGGGCCCGGCCGGTCGGAGGGCGACGAATCGATCGAGGGCCGCCGGGAGACGGAGGGGTGGGCGGCGTCGGGCGCCGCCGCCCCCGTGGCGAAGACGGGGGCGTAGCGGCCGCGTGGCAGCTCGATGCGCACCGCCGTAGCGCGGTTCGCGGCGTAGTAGCGCTCGAGGGCGCGCCGGAGCTTGCTCATCTCGACGCGCACGATCGAGTCCTCGGTGGAGTCGAAGCCCTCGGGCCGATCGAAGATGCGCGTGGCGAGGAGGGGCGCGCGCAGCTCGGCGCCGCGCCCCGCGAGCACCTCGTCGACAAGGAAGCGGAGCAGCCGGATCTGCCGCGCAGACCCGCCGAACACCGGGCTCGTCACCACCCGCTCCAGCTCGGCCACGATGGAGGCGCGCTGGGCGCTCTGCGGAGAACTTTCCATTTACGTCAGCATGCTCACCTAAGTGCCCCGCCGGATGCAACAGCGTGAATCGCACCGGTCTCTCCTCCAGGAGGAGAGCGTGTGGCCTTGCCCAACGCCCGGCCGTTCCGCCGCGGAATGCGCGAGGATCGGCGCGAGCCGCGGACCGGGCGATGTGATTCACAGCGAATTCACGGTAAAAACGCGTGAAGGGCCGCTGCGCTGACGTTTACCGTGCGCGGTCAGGGCACACGCGCCTCGGCCCCGTCGGGGGGCAACGCGGGGCCTGCGACGAATGGCACCGGGGGGCGGCGTCCCTGCCGGGGGGCCGCCAGGGAGGACCTCTCCCTCATGAGCACATTGAGCTTCCTCAGAGGCGCGTCCGCGCTCGCCCTCGCCGCGCTGGGCCTCGCCGCATGTACCGAGCCGGCCGCTCCGGCGTCGACGGACCGGAGGCGCGCTCCCGCGCGAGGCGCGCGCCGGCGGGCTCACGTTCAGCGACAGCCTGGGCTCCTGGAGGCGCGCGGGGAGCCATACGGTCTCCGTGCGCATGCTCAACCTCAACTTCGATCTGACCGGCGCAGCGCCCGCGTTCTCCGGGATCGCCGTCGTCGACTACGTCCTGGTGTTCGCGCCGGACAAGCAGACGTTCACGGCGAGCTGTCAGGGCAAGATCTTCGCCACGGGCGTCGACCCGCTCGATCCCGGCGCCACCCCGGTCACGCAGTTCGATTGCGCGTACCTGAATGGGTATCTCTACCATCGGTCGCCCGCGCCGTAGCTCCCCGCACCGAAAAGACTTCCGGTGGCGTCACCGCCGTGGGATGAGAAATCGTTTTTCCGTGCTCGTTTGAACGGACCTGTCGCGGCGTACTGGCGCGATGACGCGCCGAGAGCACGTGGCACCGGTCCATGGAGAAGGATCGAAACCGATATGCGCAAAAGGCTTCTGTTCGCTCTCTCGCTGCTCCCGCTCGCGGCCCTCGGGCTCGCGCTCCGGCCGGCGCCCACCCTGGCCGGCGGCTTCCCCTCCGCCTGCGCCGGGACCTACCTGATCTCGGAGGCGGGCGGCGCGAGGGATTTCTGGACGTTCGCGGCCGACGGCTCCTTCTTCGGGACCACCTCGACGCAGCCCCTCTACAATTTCTCCAACCAGCAGGGGAGCTGGGAGAAGGTGGGGGACGACGGCGCTCGAGGCGCCCTGTTCGCGTTCGTCTACGACGAGGACAACACCCTGCTGACGACGGCCCGGATCGATATCGTCCTCGACACGGTCGGTCAGGGCTGCGACGAGATCGCCGGCTCTCTCGTCGTGCGCACCTTCGAGGACGGGGAAGATCCGCTCGATCCTTCGAGCGACACCGGCGATCCCATCGCCTCCGACACCTTCACCGGGCGGCGCGCGACGGCGAGCCCGTGACGGCCTCTGCGCGTGCGGGCGTGTCGAGGACGGAGGAGCGCGCAGCCGCGGTGATCGCGGCAGGGCCGCGGCGGGCCACCGCGTGACTGTGTACACACGATAGCGCCTGTCCACGAACGACAAGAATGTGTGCTAGGACCATTTTTTTTCGATTTACGCGGCTCGCCTGGCTGGTGCATCATGCTGCGGCGACACTCCGTCATCGATTCCGGCAGAGTGTCCGCGGTCGTTTAAGGCGGTGAGGGGCGCGCTCCGCAGCTGAGGCATTCAGCAGCGGCAGTGGCGGAGCGCGGCTGGACCCGGGGGGCTGCTCGTGCCCGGTAACGTGATGTGCGCGATACCGGGCAAACGGGCCCGATGAGGCGATGTGCCCTGATTTCAGCGCGAATTCCGCACGGGAGCCGGTGGCTCGCGCGACGGCGCGCGCGAAACGCGGAAGACGCGCAGGGGCCTGCATCAACATCACCTTCGCAAAGGACCATTCACGCTGGCATCGGTCTTAAATTGGACGATTGGGCGCTTGAGCGATTGGACGACCTGAGATTTCCAACCAACGCAGGCTCGCCGTCGCGCGGCACCCCCACTTCAACAACAAAGAAAAACAGAGGACAAACGATGAGCTATCGCAAGCACTCTCTTCTCGGCTATCTGGCGATCCCGGCTTTCTCCACCCTGCTGTTCGCGAGCTGCACCAGCGCCGACCCCTCCACGGCCGACGGCGATGACCACGAGGCCGTGGGCGAAGCCCATGACGCGCTCACCCCCGAGCAGTGCAACTACTTCGACATCAACGGTACGGTCCAGATCTGCCACAAGACCAGCTCCGCGACGAAGCCGTACACGATCGTTCGCGTCAGCGAGCAGGCGTGCATCAACGCGCACAGCGCCCACGCCGACGACTACGTAACCAGCCTCGACCCCAGCTCGCCGAGCTACGACCCGACCTGCGGCGGCCAGGGCTGTCTGGCTGTGAACGCGCCGTGCGACCCCACGGTGCCGTGCTGCGACGGCCTCACCTGCCAGAGCGGCACGTGCACCGACGTGAACGAGTGCGCCCTGGGCACGGACAACTGCGACGCGAACGCGGCGTGCACCAACACGCCGGGCTCCTTCACCTGCGCTTGCAACGCAGGGTACGAGGGCGACGGCGTGACCTGCACGGACATCGACGATGTGCACCGCCGGCACGGACAACTGCGACGCGAACGCGGCGTGCACCAACACGGTGGGCTCCTTCAGCTGCGCTTGCAACGCGGGGTACGAGGGCGACGGCGTGACCTGCACCAACATCGACGACTGCGCCGGCAGCCCCTGCCTGAACGGCGGCACCTGCACCGACGGCGTGAACGGCTTCACCTGCTCGTGCGCCGCCGGCTACCAGGGCTCCGTCTGCCAGAACCTGGTGGGCTGCGTGAGCGGGCTGCCGACGCCGACCGGCTTCTGGAAGGGCGAGAACAACGCCGCGGACAGCTCGGGCAACGGCTACAACGGGACGCTGCGCACCGGGGTCGCCTTCGCCGCCGGCCAGGTCGGGCAGGCGTTCAGCACCCAGAACGGCGACATGGCGGTCGCGACGACGGCGGCGCCGTTCGCGAGCCTCAACGACATGACGGTGGACATGTGGATCTACATCAACGACGCCACCGGCGTCCAAACCCTCTTCTCCAGGAACCGGGGCCCCGGCGGCACCGGCTACGCCGTGGGCCTCAGCGGCGGGCAGCTCGGCTTCGGGGTCAACGACGGCGTGAGCGTGAACCAGGCCTTCTCGGCTCCGGTGTCGCTCTCGCTCAACACCTGGTACCACATCACGGTCTCGCGAAAGGCCAACGTGGTGAAGCTCTACGTCGACTGCGCGCTCGTCGGGCAGACCTCGAGCTTCTTCGCCGGCACGATCAACCTGTCCTCGACGCTTCCGGTCACCATCGGCAGCGAGGACACGGTGGCGAACCGCCGCTTCCGCGGCCTCATCGACGAGGTGGCCTTCTTCCCCGCGCAGCTCAGCGACGCGGAGGTCTCCTCGATCTGCGCCGCCGCCTCCGCCGGCGTCTGCATTCCGTGAGCTGAGCCTCGTCCACGCCGGCGCGTGAGCGCGCAGGCCGCCCGGCTCGCTTCGCACCTCCCGCGAGCGAGCCGGGCGCCTCGACCACCGAGCCCTGCCAGCCGGAGCCCCATGACGAGATCCTCTCGCCAGCCCGTCTACGAGGATGGCCCCGGCTCGGCGTGTGTCTCCGCGCGCGCCCGCACCCCGCCTCAAATCACCCGGTCCACGAGCGGCTCCCCCCGCTCGAACCGCCGCAGATTCGCCAGGAAGTGCTCGACCTGCGCCACCGGCTCCTCGCGCCGCCCGCCGGCGGTGTGCGGGGTGATGAAGCAGCCCGGGGCGCGCCAGAGCGGGTGATCCGGCGGCAGCGGCTCGGGATCCGTCACGTCGAGGTACGCGCCCGCGAGGCGGCGCGCCTCGAGCGCCTCGAGCAGCGCCGCCTGGTCGACCGTGGCGCCCCGGCCGACGTTGAAGAACCACGCGCCCGGCCGCATCCGCGCGAGCAGCGCGGCCGAGACCAGCCGCCGCGTGCCCTCGGCCTCCGGCAGGCTCGAGACCACGTGGTCCGCCCACGCGAAGGCCTCGGCGAGCTCGTCCCGCGCGACGGCGCGGCCAGGCTCGTCGCCGCGGGGACGGGCGCGCAGGACGCGGAGCTCCACCTCGAACGGGGCGAGCAGCGCGGCGAGGCGGCGGCCGATGGCGCCGAAGCCGAGGAGCAGCACCCGCCGGCCCCGGAGCAGCGCGCTCCTCGACCGCACGGCCGCGTCGGGCCAGCCGCGCGGGCCGCGCTGGTTGTCGAGGCACTCGGGCAGCCGCCGCAACGCGGCCAGCAGGAAGGCGAGCGCGTGCTCCGCGCACGGGTCGGCGTAGACGCCGCTGCTCGTCGTGAGGACCGCGCCGCGGGCCGCGAGCGCGGCGCGCACCGCCGCCACGTCGTAACGGGCATAGCCGGCGGTGCTGAGGTGCACCCAGCGGAGGCGCGGGGCCGCGCACACGTCCTCCGGGTGCGGCTGGCCGAAGACCACGTCGGCGCCCTGCACCGCCGGATCGCGCCCGACCTCGGCGAGGTTCTCCGCCGAGCGCGCGCCGGACAGCACGAGCTCGTGCGGCGCGACGCCCTCCGCGAGCACCCGCGCCGCCTCCTCGGGGAACACCATGGTGCAGGCGATGACCCTCCGATCCATGGCCGCCCCGCTCACCCGTGCACCGCCCGGCCGAAGTCGCGCATCCACGCGTCCTCGTCCGCGGTGAGCGGGCCCTTCGCGAGCGCGTCGAGGTTCTCCTCCACCTCGGCGCGGCTCCTCGGCCCGGTCAGCGCGACGTCCACGTGCGGGCTGGAGAGCTGGAATCGATAGCAGTCGCCCGCCGTCATCGCCGGGCTCGACCAGCCGTTCGGCTTCTTCAAGAGGCGCCGCCACGCCGTCGCCGTGTAGGCGAGCACGCTCGGCCGCGCGTCGCGCACGTGCGGGAAGATGTCCCGCTCCGCCCCCGGATGCGCGGCGTTGTAGCGGATCATCAGGAGATCGAGCGGAGAGGACGCCGCCAGGCTGCCCGCCCGCGCGCGGTCGTGGATGCTCACCCCGAGCGCGCCCACCTTGCCGCTCTCGCGCAGGTGCACGAGCTCCCGCTCGGTCGCGCCCGTCAACGCGGAGCCGACGCCGAGCCAGCTGAGCAGGTAGACGTCGAGGTGATCGGTCCCGAGCTCGCGCAGGAGCTTCTCGGCCCCGCGGCGCACGCCCCAGCCGAACCAGCCGATCTGCGCATAGCCGACCACCGCGACCTGATCGCGCCGCCGCTTCAGCGCCTCGCGCAGCGGGTTGCCGAGCCCGCGCGCGCGCATCGTCCAGAGGAAGAGGTTGACGCCGCGATCCATCGCCGCGCGCACGCCGTCCTCGTCGATGCCGTAGTTCGCCGCGAGGCCGAGCCGGAAGAGGCGCTTGCCGCGGAACGCGGTGGGGGCGCGGTGGAGCCAGTCATCCATGCGCCGGCAGCTTACACCACCTCAGTCGATGTCGTCGTACTCCCGGTATCGGAGGCCCGGAATGCGCGGCGTGCGGACGTCGAAGCCAAAGCTGCGATCGACCGCCTCGAAGAGCTCGATCTTGTGCGCGAGCCCCTCGGGCTCCCCGCCGGCGAAGGCGCGGTGCCGCTCGCGCCAGCGGGCCTCGGACCGGACGAGCGGGTAGCCGCGCGTCGCCAGGGCGACGGCGAACGTCCCCGGGGCGAGACACCCCACGTCGGAGCCGTCGCCGCGATAGGCCTCCATCCGCGGCGACTCCACCCATCCGAGCCGATCGCCCTCGCGCGAGGCGCGGATGAGGTGCTCCGTCCGGCCGTCGACCACGACCCCGAACGCGGCCTCCCGCGCGCCGATCGCGATGTCGTGCGCGGGCAGCCCGGCGCGAACGACGAAGGCGAGCGCGTCCGACCAGCCGGCGACCCACATGCGCAGGCCGAGATAGAAGCGCACGGCGGGCTGCCACGACCACGGGGTCTTGAGCTGCAGGCCGGGCACGCCGTGGGCCCGCGCGACGCCGTCCGCGCGGCGCAGCAGGGCGCTCGCGACGCCGCGCCCGCGGTGGGCGGGCAGCACGTAGAGGCTCGAGACCTCGAGCAGCGGCTCGCCGCGGGCGCCCGTCGACAGCGCGACGGCGCCGACCCGGCGGCCGCCCCGCGCGAGCCAGTACGGGACGGCGTAGCGCGCGCCCGCGTGCGGCGTGCCGAGCTGCGCGCCGTCGCGCGCCGCCCGCGGCTCCCACACGGCGCGCAGCTCGGCGCCGCGCGCCGCCGGGTCGACGCGCTCGAAGAAGCGGTGCTCGACGAGCGACGCGAGCTCGCAATCCATCCACGCGCGCGTCTCGGCGTCGTCCATGGCGAGCGGCGCGATCGCGCCGCCCGCGACGAGCGCCGCGTGGATCGCGCGCATGCGCCGGTCGACGGCGTCGTCCCCAGGAGCGCCCACCGCGCGACGCTACCACGCCCCGCAGCTCCCCCGAGCGGCGCTCCGAGGCCGACAGCGCGGCACACCGCCGCCGCGGCGCGCCCCGCCGCGCCGCCGCGCCGTCCGCGCCGCCGCGCCGCCGCGCCGCCGACGAAGCGCAGGAATCCCGCGCCGCCGCGCGGACTGAGCCGTTGCCGACGCCGGCTGGCGCGCCCGGCGCGCCACACATTCGCCGCCCACGACGGCCCCGACCTGTGCGAAACTCCCCGCGACCGATGGGCCAGGACGCCTCTCTCCGGTGCGCCGGCTGCGGCTCTCCGCTCCCGGAGAACGCCCGCTTCTGCCCCTCGTGCGGCCACCCCGTCGCCGCCCTCGACCCCGGCTTCGCCGCGACGGCGTTCCCGGCCACGCAGCTCGGCGCCGGAGGGCAGTCGCCGCCGCCCCCCTCGCTGCCGCTGCCGCCGGTGCGCCTCCTGCCCGGGACGGAGATCAGCGTCTACCGCATCGAGGCGACGCTCGGCGAGGGCGGCATGGGCGTCGTCTACCGGGCGCACGACCGCGCGCGCGAGCGCGTCGTGGCGGTCAAATGCCTGCACTCGAACCTCTCCGGCAACCCCGAGATCCGGCGGCGCTTCGCCCGGGAAGCGCGGGTGCTCCGCGCCTGGAACCACGACAACGTCGTGGCCGTCTACGACTTCGTGGAGCGCGAGCACCTGCTCGCGATCGTGATGGAGTATGTCGAGGGGTCGACCCTGGTGCGGCACCTCGAGCGGTGGCGCGGGCGCATCCCCTTCCAGGAGATCCGCGGGCTGTTCGGCGGGGTCCTCGACGCGATGGACGAGGGGCACCGGATGGGCATCATCCACCGCGACCTCAAGCCCGACAACATCCTTGTCACGGCCGGCAAAGACGGCCTGATGCCCAAGATCGTCGACTTCGGCATCGCCAAGATCCTCGAGGGGACGACCTACACGCTGAGCGGCGCGTTCCTCGGGACCTGCTGTTACATGTCGCCCGAGCAGGTGAAGAGCCCCCACGCCGCGGACCCGCGCTCGGACATCTACTCTCTCGGGGTGACGCTCTACAAGCTGTCGACCGGGCAGGTGCCGTTCGACAGCCCCAACCACTTCGCCGTGATGATGGCCCACGTCGCCGATCCGCCGGCGCCCCCGTCGTCGCTGCGGCCCGACATCCCGCCGGCGCTCGACCGGCTCATCCTCGACGCGCTCGCGAAGGATCCGGCCGGGCGGCCGGCGTCGTGCGCGGAGTTCCGGGCGCGGCTCGACGAGGCGCTCTCGGAGTTCGCGCCCGCCACGTCGCGGCCCTCGTCCGACGGGCGCGAGCTCGCGCCGACGGTCCGCGAGAAGACCGGCGAGCAGATGATCCTCGTCCCCGGCGGGCCGTTCCTGAGCGGGCAGCAGCGCAGGAAGGTCCACGTCGACGCGTTCTACATGGATCGCACGCCGGTCACGAACCGGCAGTTCAAGGCGTTCGTCGACGTGACGGGGTATCGCCCCGAGGACGCCGACGCGAGCCGGTTCCTCTCCCATTTCCGGCGCGGCGAGATCCCGCCGGGGCTCGAGGAGCATCCCGTGGTGTACGTGTCGTGGGACGACGCGCGGGCCTACGCCAACTGGGCCGGCAAGCGCCTGCCGACCGAGGCGGAGTGGGAGAAGGCCGCGCGCGGCACCGACGGTCGCAAGTACCCCTGGGGGCGCGCCGAGCCGGGGCCGTCGCGCGCGAACTACGACAACCGCGAGGGCGGGACGGTGCCCGTCGGCTCGCTGCCGGCGGGCGCCTCGCCCTACGGCATCCTCGACCTCGCCGGCAACGTGTGGGAGTGGTGCGAGGACTACGACGATGCGCACTTCTACGCGGACGGCCCCTCGCACAACCCGCGCAACACGCGGCCTCCGGACAAGCCGCTGCTCGTGATGCGCGGCGGCTCGTGGATGTACGGCGCGCAGTCGCTCCGCACCTGGGCGCGCACGAGCTTCGAGGCGCATTACCGCTTCGCCGGCGGCGGCTTCCGCTGCGTGCGCACGGCCTCGTCGAGCTGACCGGCGGGCGCGGCGCTCACGAGCGCCGGCGCGGCGGGCGCGGCGGCTCACGAGCGCCTGGCCAACCGGCGGCGGCGCGGATAGAACGCCGGGCGCAGATGAAGAACGCGATGGCGAGCGGCGGGGTCCGCGTGCGGCTGACCGGCATCCGGCGCGTCTTCCCGGTGCTCGACGACGCCGGCCGCGCGCTCCGGGGCAGCGGCTCCGGCGTCGTCGCGCTCGACGGCCTCGACCTCGACGTCGCGCCGGGCGCCTTCGTCGCGCTGCTCGGGCCCTCGGGGTGCGGCAAATCCACCTTGCTGCGCCTCGTCGCCGGGCTGGACCGCGCCGACGCCGGCACGGCCGTCGTGGAGGCCGAGGAGGGGCCGGCCGGCGGGGGCGGCGCGCGCGCGCGCGCGCCGATCGCGTACGTGTTTCAGGACGCGCACCTCTTGCCGTGGCGGAGCGTCCTCGAGAACGCCGCCCTGCCGCTCGAGCTCGCCGGCGCGCCGCCCGAGGAGCGCCGCGCCGCCGCCCGGGCCGCGCTGCTCCAGGTCGGCCTCGCCGACGCGGGCGCGCGGTACCCGGCCGAGCTCTCCGGCGGCATGCGCATGCGCGTGTCGCTGGCCCGCGCGATGATCACGCGGCCCCGGCTGCTGCTGCTCGACGAGCCGTTCGCCGCGCTCGACGAGCTCACCCGGAGCCGGCTCGACGATCAGCTCCGCGCGCTGTGGGCCGAGCTCGGCATGACGGTGCTCTTCGTGACCCACTCGATCACCGAGGCCGCTTACCTCGCCGAGCGCGCGGTCGTGCTGTCCCCGCGCCCGGCGCGCATCGTCGCCGACCGCACGCTGGCGCTGCCGGCGGAGCGGACCGCCGCGCTGCGCACCGAGCCGGCGTTCGCGCGCGAGGTGCGCGCGCTGCAGGAGGCGCTCGAGAGCGGCGGGGCGTGAGGGGCGGAGGGGGGCGAGAGGGCCGTTCTGACGCGCGCAGGTCCACGCCGCCGGCGCCTACAGTGGCGCCGAGATGGGCGAGGGATAGCCTTGGGGCCTGGTCCCCATACCTGAAATGGCGTACATTGATGCGCCAACATCGACCATCATAGCGACCCGACTCATGAGCGAGCACTCGAAGATCGAGTGGACGGATGCCACGTGGAACCCCGTTCGCGGCTGCATCAAGGTGAGCCCCGGCTGCAAGCACTGCTATGCCGAGACGTTCGCCGAACGATTCCGCAACGTACCGGGGCATCCTTATGAGCACGGCTTCGATTTGCGGCTGATCCCAGACAAGCTCGCCGAGCCTCTTCGTTGGTCAGCGCCGAAGAGCGTCTTCGTCAATTCGATGAGCGATCTATTCCAAGATGGAATACCAGCCGAATACATTGTCGAAGTCGCTCGCGTGATGCAGCGAGCCCCTTGGCACGTATTTCAAGTACTGACGAAGCGCTCGGAGAGGCTGCGAGACCTGCTCCTGGGTCCCCTGCGATTCGCCTCCCAGCTACCACACATATGGTGGGGAGTCAGCGTCGAGGACAAGCACTACGGCCTGCCGCGCGTCGATCATCTTCGCGCGGCGCCGGGGGCTGTCCGGTTTCTCTCGATCGAGCCCTTGCTCGAGGACATCGGAGAAATTGACCTCTCCGGCATCAGCTGGGTCATCGTGGGTGGAGAGAGCGGACCTGGCGCACGACCGCTGCTGAGATCGTGGGTGGAGTCGATCAGGCAACAGTGCGACGAAGCTCGCGTGCCGTTCTTCTTCAAACAATGGGGAGGCGTCCAGAAGAGCAAGAACGGAAGAACGCTCAACGACCGGACGTACGATGCGCTGCCCCCGCGCCAGGTCGCGGCGATCCCCGACCGAGCGTCACGTTCGACGCTCATCGACGACGTGGAGCGCGAAGCAAAGAAATGGTCGAATGCTCCTCTCGTCAAGCTATCTCGTCGCGCATCGCGCGCACCCGATGTCGCTGCGGAGTGACAGGACTATCCATTCACCTTGAAGGGAGCCTTCCGGGCCTCGCTCCAGCCGAGGCGGCGGTGTCGTTCGAGCGCCCACACTGGAACACGGGTGCGCGCGACCCTCGCGGGTCATATTCCGCGGCGCCCGACCGGCGCGGGCGGCTCCGGCAGCACCGTTCCCGGCAGCGCCCGTCCTCTCCCCGCCGCGCCCGTCCCGCACGGCCCGCGCGGCGCCCTCCCCTGCGCCGCGGACCGCGCCGCGGGCCACGCCCACCGTGGGCGGAGCTCCCACTCGGCGCACGAAGCCGCGCGCGAACGCGCTTCCATGGCGACAGCGCGCCCGTACAATCGCCTCATGCCCACGTGCCCCCGGCGGATAATTCCCCTCGCGCTTCCTTGGCTCCTGTTCGCTGCAGCGGCCTGCAGCAACCCCGAGATCGTGAACAACCCCGGCCAGGGCGGCGGGGGCGACGGCGGCGGCGGCAGCACGAGCGAAGGCACCGGGTTCGTCGGGACCACCACCGGCAGCGGCGGCGCGGGCGGCGTCGAGAGCGGCTGTGAAGGCGTGAGCTGTCGGCCCGATCAGCACTGCGAGGTCGAGGACGGACAAGGCACCTGCGTCAACAACACCTGCGAAGACCTCAGCTGCGACCCGACCGAGCGATGCCAGATGACCCCGGAAGGGGGCGCCACCTGCGTCGATATCGGCTGCGAGAGCGACCTGGAGTGCCCCTTCAACCAGTACTGCAACGGCACGATCTGCGTCGACGACACCTGCACCGCCGGCGAACGGACGTGCGACGGCGAGAGCCTCCTCGTCTGCGTCTCGAACGGCAGCACGACGCGCGAGCTCTTCACGTGCGGCGGAGAGGCCTACTTCGAGAGCACGTGCACCGACGGCGGCGCAGGGAGCGCGAGCTGCCCGTGCGAGGACGACTGGGACTGCCCCACCTTCGCCGCCTGCGAGGTCGGCTCCTGCACCGGCACCGGCGACGCGCCCACGTGCCTCCTCGACCCCGTGCCGTTCGAGCGCGTCCTGCCGCAGATCGAGATCCAGTGGGGAGGGCAGAACCGCGCCAACGCGAACGCGGCCGACAGCCCGTTCCCGACCTCGGCGCAGAACGTCATGACGCCGCTCGTCGCCAACCTCGACGACGACAACGGCGACGGGCTCATCAACGAGCTCGACTTCCCCGAGATCATCTTCACCACGTTCTGCAATTCGGTGTTCCAGAATAGCGGGGTCCTCCGCGCGATCCACGGCGGCGGCCCCAACAAGGGGCGCAACTACTTCGCGGTGCTCGGCGCGCTGGTGTGGCACGAGGGCGACGCCATCAACGCCCCCTACACCTGCGGCGACGCGACGCTGCTGCCGACCGCCCAGCTCGCCGTCGGCGATCTCGACGCCGACGGCGTCCCGGAGATCGTCGCGGTCACCGAGTCGTACGGGCTCCAGATCTTCAGCAACACGGGCGAGACCCGGGTCCTCGCGAACAACCTCTGGGCCGAAGCGGACCTTTACAACGAGCCGGCCCCGGCGATCGCCAACATCGACGGCGCGGGGCTCCCGGAGATCGTGGTCGGCCAGCACGTGTTCACGCTGCGCTACGACTCGACGACCCGCGAGCTCTCGATCCTCGACCGCTTCAGGGGCGACGATAAGCTGATGAAAGGGGTTCAAGGGGACGCGACGAAGCTGACCAACCCCAACCGGCTCGGCCCCATCACGTGCGTCGCGAACCTCAACGACGACCACCGGCTGGAGATCGTCGCGGGCAGCACCGCCTACGCGCTGCCCCGCCCGCCCGACGGCGTGACGAGCAGGGCGGAGTGCGCGCCCCCCTATGCCGACGCCGAGGCGACGGCGTTCTGCAACGGGCAGCTCCTCGTGGTCTGGGACGGGCAGACCGTCAACGGCAGGGGCGACGGCGCTACGCAGATCCCGGACACCCGCCGCGACGGGTTCTGCGCCGTGGCCGACATCCTCGGGGCCGACCAGACCGCCGCCCCCGGACCGAACAACCCGCTCGACCAGAAGCCGGAGGTGATCCTGTTCAACAACGGGTACTTCTTCGTGCTCAACGGGCAGGACGGCACCATCAAGCGCCGGACCGTGATGGGCGAGGGCGCTCAGTACGACGGCGGGGCGCCGAACGTGGACGACTTCGACGGCGACGGCTTCCCCGAGGTCGGCACGGCGTTCGGCGGGCGCTACGTGATGATCGACCTCCAGGAGCCGACCGCGGAGTGCCCGGCGTGGCCCAACCCGATCAACGACGACGGCTCGGGCGCGGCCAACCCCCCGCGCTCCCCGAACGGGAAGGCGTGCACCACCGACGAGGACTGCAGCGCCACCGGCGCGGCGACCTGCAACACGCAGGCGGGCACCTGCGTCTGCTACCACAACAGCTGGCTGCGCTTCATCGAGGACGACTCCAGCCGCTCCACCGGGTCGAGCGTGTTCGACTTCAACGGCGACGGCGCCGCCGAGGTCATCTACAACGACGAGTGCTTCTTCCGCATCTACGACGGCGTGACCGCGAGCGTCCTGTTCAAGGAGCACTCCCCGAGCCGCACCCGGACCGAGTACCCGGTCGTGGCCGACGTCGACAACGACGGCAACGCCGAGATCGTGTTCGCCACCTCGAACGAGTCCGGCACCTGCGACGCGTTCGTCGATTCCAACAACGGCCTCGAGGTCTGGGGCGATCCCAACGACCTCTGGGTCTCGGCCCGCCGCATCTGGAACCAGCACAGCTACCACGTGACGAACGTGCTCGAGAGCGGCGGCATCCCCACGCGGGAGCCCGAGAGCTGGAAGGCGTACAGCGGCCGCGTCTACAACACCTACCGCTCGAACCCGCGGTCGTACGGGATCGCGCCGGACCTGGCGCTCAGCGGGATCCAGATCTCGTCCCCCGACGCGGCCTGCGGCGAGCTCACCGACAACGTCGAGATCACGGTGCGCGTCGACAACCTCGGCGACCTGCGCGTCGGCCCCGGCGTCGTCATCAACTTCTACGGCGAGTGGGACACCCCGGCCGTCGACGAGGCGCTCCTCGACGAGGCCGGCGCGCCGCTGCAGGCGGTCCTCCAGAGCAGCATCGAGCCGCACAGCTCGCTGCTCCTCACGGTGAGCTACAGCGCCGCGAACAACCCGCAGGGGACGCTGCCCACCCGGCTGCGCGCGGTCGTCGACGAGGGCGCCACCGAGCGCGAGTGCAAAGAGGACAACAACGAGGAGACCGTGGTCGTGGACGAGGGCGGCGCGCTGCCGGACCTCCAGATCGAGATCGGGCGGGTGACCGACGCGAAGTGCGAGCTGCAGCAGGTCGACGTCCCGACGGTCGTCAGGAACGCCGGCTCGGCGCCGGCCAGCGACGTGCGGGTCCGGTACTACGCCGGCGATCCCGGTCAGGGCGGGACGGCGCTCCACGAGGAGGTCGTGCCGGGGCCGATCGCGCCGGGGCAAAGCGTGAACCTCGTCGCCACCATCGACGAGTTCCCGTGGAACCTCTCGATCCTGGTCTACGGCGTCGTCGACCCGGACGGCGCGATCGACGAGTGCAACGACGGGAACAACAAGGACGCCGCCTCGGACAAGGTCGTGTGCGAGCGCATCCGTTGACCCGCCAGCGCCCTGCCGCCCCCGCGGCGGCCGGGCGCGCGCCGCGCCCCTGAGGCGCCGCGGCGGCGCACGAACCGCCCGCTCCCCCGGGGCGCGGTGCTATGCCTGGGGCCCCCGCCGCGCCGCTCCCGGCCGCGCGCGCGGCGCGGCGCGCCGCTCCTTTCGCCGCGCGCCAGGCGCCGCGCGCCACGCGCGACGCGCCACGCCGATCGAACGACCCAAGCCCCCAACCGCCATGCTCGGAACGTCCAACCTCGCGAAATCCTTCGGTGATCGGACCCTCTTCGAGGGCGTCTCGCTCAAGCTCAACGCGGGGTCCCGCTACGGCCTCGTGGGCGCCAACGGCTCGGGGAAGACCACCTTCCTCAAGATCGTGGCCGGCGACGAGCCCGCGACCGAGGGGAGCGTCAGCTTCCCGAAGGACGCCCGCGTGGGCGTGCTCCGGCAGGACCGGTTCCTCAGCGACGACCAGATCATCCTGGATCTCGCGATGATGGGCGATCGCGTCGTCTGGGACGCGCTCGTCGAGTCGCGCCGCCTCGCGGAGGAGGGCGGCGACGCCGGCCGGGTCGCCGACCTCGAGGACCGCATCCGCGCCCACGACGGCTACACGCTGGAGGCGCGCGCGAGCGCCGTCCTCGAGGGGCTCGGCATCCCCGTGGAGGCCCACAGGAGGCCGCTCTCGACGCTGTCGGGCGGCTTCAAGCTGCGCGTGCTGCTCGCGCAGGTGCTCCTCGGCGGCTCGGACGTGCTCCTGCTCGACGAGCCCACGAACCACCTCGACATCCTGTCGATCCGGTGGCTCGAGAAGTTCCTCGCCGGCTACAAGGGGTGCGCCGTCGTCATCTCGCACGACCAGCGCTTCCTCGACAACGTCGCGACGCACATCCTCGACGTCGACTACGAGACCATCACGCTCTACACGGGCAACTACGCCGCGTTCGTCGTCGAGAAGCAGGCGATCCGCGAGCGCAAGCAGGCCGAGATCGCGCGCGCGGAGAAGATCATCGCCGACAAGCGCGCGTTCGTGGAGCGGTTCGGCGCCAAGGCGACCAAGGCGCGCCAGGCGCAGAGCCGGCTCAAGCAGATCGAGAAGATCGAGGTCGAGGAGCTCGCCGACACGTCGCGGCGCACGCCGGTGTTCCGGTTCGCGATCCAGAGGCCGAGCGGGCGCGACGTGCTCGAGGCGCGCGGGATCTCGAAGTCGTACGGCGACAAGCAGGTGCTGCGCGACGTGTCGCTGTCGGTGCGGCGGGGCGAGCGGGTCGCGGTGATCGGGCCGAACGGGCTCGGCAAGTCGACGCTGCTCAAGATCCTCGTGGGGCGCCTCGCGGCCGACGCCGGGGGCGCGTCGTGGGGGCACGAGGCGCGCGTCGGGTACTTCGCGCAGGACCACCGCGAGCTGCTCGTCGACGGGTCGATGACGCCCCTCTCCTTCCTGTGGGCGGCGTGCCCCGACGAGTCGCCGAGCTACGTCCGCGGCCAGCTCGGCAAGGCGCTGTTCTCGGGCGACGAGGTGGAGAAGAGCGTCGGCTCGCTCTCGGGCGGCGAGGCGGCGCGGCTCATCTTCTGCCGGATCATCGTCGAGCGGCCGAACGTGCTCGTCCTGGACGAGCCGACCAACCACCTCGATCTCGAGGCGATCCAGGGGCTCGTCGAGGGGCTCAAGGCGTTCGAGGGGACGGTGCTCTTCGTGTCGCACGATCGGTTCTTCGTGTCCGAGCTGGCGACGCGCATCCTCGAGGTCACGCCGAACGGGCCGCGCGATTTCCCCGGCACCTACGAGGAGTACCTGGCCGGCTGCGGCGACGATCACCTCGACGCCGACACGGTGGTGCTCAAGGCGAAGCGCGAGCAGCAGAGGGCGGGCGCCGCGCCGGAGGCGGGCGGCTCGTGGGAGGAGCAGAAGCGGCGGCGCAACCGGCAGAAGGAGCTGCCCGCGCGGCGCGACAAGGTGCTCGCGGCCATCGAGGCGGCGGAGGCGCGGAAGAAGGCGATCCACGACCTCTATTGCAGCGACGGGTTCTTCGAGCGCACGGGGAAGGCGGAGATCGCGGCGCTCCAGGCCGAGGAAGAGGCGCTCGGGCCGCGCATCGACGCGCTCATGGCCGAATGGGAGCAGCTGGAGCAGGAGATCGCCGAGATGGGGGCCATCCAGTGATGTGCCCGGCCCCGGTGGAGGGAGGGCGCGGCGCCGCGCGGCGTGGGGGCCCCGCCGAACTCGCCTGAGATGATGCCCCTCCGGCGGAGCCGGAGGAACATCATCTCAGGCTCAGACATCGGCCCATCCCCCACGCCGCGCGGCGCCGCGCCCTCCCTCCACCGGGGCCTACCGATGTTCGTTTAGCCGCTCGTCATGCGGGGATCTGCGCGATGTCCTCGCGATCCCAATGGCGGTGCTGCGCGATGGCGCGGAGGAGCTCGTGGGCGAACGGGGCCAGGCCCGCGGGGTCGCGCAAGGTGACCACGCCCTTGTCGGACAGGAGCGGCGCCCCGGCCTGCACGTCGGCCAGCGCGACGCCCTGGATGTCCGTCGCCACGAGGAGATCGACCGCATCGCCCGTCGCCCCGATCGCCTTGCAGTGCTTGAACGCCTCGTTGACGAAATGCACCGCCTCCCCCGAGGCCGCGAGGGCCGCGACGCTGGCGCGCCCGCCGGGGATATAGAGCGCATCGAACATGACGGACTTCGCCGTGAGCAGCGACCTGTCCGCCTCCACGGCGCTGCCGTCGTCGCCGACAATCGGCCCGAGCCGCGTCGACACCACCTGCGCGTGCGCGCCGGCCGCCTCGAGCGCCGCCTTCACCGCCGCGAGCTCGGCGACGACGAACCCGTCGGCCACGAGCAAGGCGACGAGCCGGCTCTTCACCGTGTCCTTCACCGTGTTCTCCATGCTGAGCGCCGGCGAGGCGTCCACCGAGCGCTTGCCCGCGGCCTTGCCGCCCTTCGAAGGCACGTGGGGCTGGCCCGCGGGCGGGGCGACGCCGACCCCCTCGGCCACCAGCCGGCCCAGATCGGTGTCGACCTCGCCGAGCCGCGCGACCATGCGCTCGCGGACGTCCCGGCTCGCCACGTTGCCGAGCTCGAAGCGCGCCGCGCGGACGAGGTGCTTCTTCTCGGGCACCGAGAGGCTGTTCCAGAAGAGCCTCGCCTGGGTGATGTGATCCTTGAAGCTGTCGCTCCGCACGCGCTGCTTGAGCCCGAGCACCCGCTCGGCGTAATGCACGAAGGCGCCCGTCTCCCACGACGCCGTCATCGGACAGCCGCCGGCGAGCGAGTTCGGGACGTAGTGCGCCCGACCCTGCTTGATCCGCTGCTGCATGAAGCCGTCCCGGTTCTGGTTGTGCACCGGGGCCAGCGGACGGTTGATGGGGATCTGCGGGAAGTTCGGGCCGCCGAGCCGCAGGAGCTGCGTGTCGAGGTACGAGAAGTTCCGGACGTGGAGCAGAGGATCGTCGGTGAAGTCGATCCCGGGCACGACGTTGGCCGTATGGAACGCGACCTGCTCGGTCTCGGCGAAGAAGTTGTCCGGGTTGCGGTTCAAGGTCAGCTTGCCGATGCGGCGCACCGGCACGAGCTCCTCGGGGACGATCTTCGTCGCGTCGAGCAGATCGAAGTCGAAGGCGAACTCGTCCTCTTCCTCGATGATCTGCACGCCGAGCTCGTACTCGGGGTAATCCCCTCGCTCGATGGCGTCCCAGAGGTCGCGGCGGTGGTAGTCCGGATCCCTGCCGGCGAGCTCCTGCGCCTCGTCCCAGACATGGGCGTGCACGCCGAGGAGCGGCTTCCAGTGGAACTTGACGAAGCGCGATTTGCCCTGCGCGTTGACGAGGCGGAAGGTGTGGACGCCAAAGCCCTCCATCATGCGGAAGCTCCGCGGGATGGCGCGATCCGAGAGCACCCACATGGCCATGTGGGTCGACTCCGGCATGAGCGAGATGAAGTCCCAGAACGTGTCGTGCGCGGACGAGGCCTGCGGGATCTCCCGGTCCGGCTCCGGCTTGATCGCGTGGATCACATCCGGAAACTTGATGCCGTCCTGAATGAAGAAGACCGGGATATTGTTGCCGACGAGGTCGAAGTTCCCCTCCCTGGTATAAAACTTCGTCGCGAAGCCGCGCACGTCGCGGACCGTGTCCGCCGACCCGCGCGAGCCGACCACCGTGGAGAACCGCACGAAGACCGGCGTCCTGACGCTCGGGTCCTGCAGGAACGCCGCCCTCGTGTATTCGGCCATGGACGCGTAGACCTGGAAGTACCCGTGCGCCCCGGAGCCGCGCGCGTGCACGACGCGCTCGGGGATGCGCTCGTGATCGAAATGCGTAATCTTCTCGCGTAGATGGAAGTCCTCAAGGAGCGTCGGCCCCCTGGCCCCGGCCCTGAGCGAATCGTCGGTGCTGTCGATCCGGATGCCCTGGTCGGTCGAGAGCACCGTGCCCGTCAGGTCCTCTCGGTGAGGCTCCAGGCTATCGATCTTGCTGTACGCGCTGCTCTCCGGGCCCGCGCCCTTCTCGCCTTGCTCGGCCATGCGTCCTCCCCATCCTCCGCGCCGGCTCCCGCCTGCGCAGGTGGCGATTGGATGCGAGAGCCGGGCGCGCGTCGCACCGGGGGGAGCGCGCCCGGGCCGGCGCGGAGAGCGGCAGAGAGGTGGAGTCGCGGGCGGAAGGGGGGTGACGCCGGCGGAAGCGTCGGTGGGCTCCGCCCCTGCGCGCCGCAGGGGCGGCGCGGCTCAGTGGCCGCGGCCCTTGCGGCTCGCCATGTCGATGCCGACGGCGAGGATGAGGATGACGCCCTTGATGATCGGCTGCCAGAAGCTCTCGGTGTTCATCAGGCTCATGCCGTTGTCGAGCGAGGCCATGACCAGCGCGCCGAGCAGCGCGCCCCAGATGGTGCCCTGCCCGCCGAGGAGCGACGTGCCCCCGATGACGGCGGCCGCGATGGCGTCGAGCTCCATCATGCGGCCGGCGTCCGAGGTCGCCGAGCCGACGCGGGCGGTGAGCACGATGCCCGCGATGCCGCACATCACGCCCATCAGCGTGAACACGGCGATGAGGTGACGATCGATGTTGATGCCGGAGTAGAAGGCCGCCTCGCGGTTGCCGCCGATCGCGTAGAGGTGCCGCCCGAACGTGGTGTGCTTCGCCAGCACCGTGAACACGGTCGCGAGCAGGAGGACGAGCAGCACGGGGAACGGGATGCCCTCGTAGGAGTTCATCAGCGCGGTGAACGCGATGGCGAACGCGGCGAGCCCGATCCACGGAAAGCGCGCCGTGCCGGTCGCGCGCACGGCCTTGTACAGCAGCACGAGGCAGAGGAGGCCCGCCCCCGCCCAGCCGAGCGTGTGCGGCACGTACGCCTGGCCGACGAACAGGTAGGGGCGCGCCGGCGACACCGAGACGCCGCCGGTGGTGCCGAGGATCGAGCCCTGGAAGATGAGCATCCCGCCCAGCGTGACGATGAAGGGGGGAATGCGCAGCCGCGCCACGAGCGTGCCTTGCACGAAGCCGAGCAGCGCCCCGAGGGCGAGCGGCAGGAAGAAGGCGGCCGGCAGGGGCCAGCCGAGGTTCACGTAGATCATCGCCGACGCCGCGCCGAGCAGGCCGGCCATCGCGCCCACCGAGAGATCGATCTGCCCCGCGACGATGACCATCACCAT
This sequence comes from Sorangium sp. So ce185, assembly GCF_051526825.1. NCBI lineage: Bacteria > Pseudomonadati > Myxococcota > Polyangiales > Polyangiaceae > Sorangium > Sorangium sp. So ce185. Next base: position 9,142,542 of record NZ_CP150316.1, read on the forward strand.
GCCGATGGCCAGGATCGAGGTCACCGACATCTGCCGCGCGAGCAGCGTCAGGTTGCGGGGCGTCACGAACGTCCCGTCGGTGGTGATCGAAAAGGCGATCCAGATCGCGATGAGCGAGCCCACCATCGAGAGGGCACGCCAGGGGATGCGTACGCGAAGCTTCGCCTCGCTCATTCCGTCACCTTCCTCGTTGCTGCAAGCATCACGCGCTCGGCGGTGGCGTCGTTCCGGTCGAGGCAGGCGGTGGCCCTGCCCTGGGAGAGGACCAGCACGCGGTGGCTCATGCCGAGCAGCTCCGGCAGATCGGAGGAGATGAGCACCACGGCGAGGCCGTCCGAAGCGAGCTTGTGGATGAGCTGATAGATCTCGGCCTTCGCCCCGACGTCGATGCCCCGGGTCGGCTCGTCGAGCAGGAGCACGCGCGGCCCCGCCATGAGCCATTTGCCGATCACGATCTTCTGCTGGTTGCCGCCCGAGAGCTGGTTCGCGAGCGCGAGCGGCCCCGGCGCCTTGGTCCGGAGCGCCCTCATCTGCTCGACCGCCGTGGCCTCCCGCTCGGCGTGATCGAGGAAGAGCCCCTTCACGAACCGCCGCAGGGTCGCGAGCGTGATGTTGTCGAGGAGGGTCGACTCGAGCACGAGGCCGTAGCGCTTGCGATCCTCGCTGACGAGCGCGATGCCCGCCTCGATGGCCTCGGCGGGCGACTTGAACGGCGGCGACACGGGCCCCCCGCGGACCGAGATCGTGCCGGTGACGCGGCTCTGGGCCGCGCCGAAGATCGTCGAGACGAGCGCGGTGCGCCCGGCGCCCATGAGGCCGCCGATGCCGAGCACCTCGCCGGCGCGCACCTCGAAGCTCACGTCGCGCAGCACGAACCGCCCGGGGTGCCCCGCGTCCTCGACCGACCAGCGATCGACCGAGAGCGCGACCGGGCCCTCCGGCGGCGGCGGGCAGGGGTAGAGGTTCGTCACCTCGCGCCCGACCATGTACGAGATGACCTTGTCGGGCGTGAGCGCGGCCCGCGGCTGCGTCGTGATCGACTTGCCGTCCCGGAGGACGGTGATGCGGTCGGCGATCTCGAAGACCTCCTCGAGACGGTGGCTGATGTAGATGCAGGAGACGCCGCGGGCGCGCAGGTCGCGGAGCAGGCCGAGCAGCGTCCTCACGCCGGAGTCGGTGAGCGCCGCCGTGGGCTCGTCGAGGACGAGGATCTTCGCGTCCTTGAGCAGCGACTTCGCGATCTCGACCATCTGCTGCTGGCCGATGCCAAGGTCCTTGATCGGGCGCTCGGGGTCGACCTCGAGCCCCACGCGCGCGAGCGCCTGCCGCGCGTCGGCCCGCACCGCGTCCCAGTCGATGAGCCCCCCGCGGACCGGCTCGCGCCCGAGCACCAGGTTCTCGGCCACGGTGAGCTCGGGGACGAGCGCGAGCTCCTGCGCGATGAGCGCGATCCGGTGCTCCTCGGCGCTGCGCATGCCGCTGAACTCGACGACGCGGCCGTTCAAGCGGATCTCTCCGCCGTAGGTGCCGGCCGGATAGTAGCCGCACAGGATCTTGATGAGGGTGCTCTTGCCCGCGCCGTTCTCGCCGCAGAGGGCGTGAATCTCGCCTTCCTCGAGGTCGAACGACACGCCGTCGAGGGCTTTCACGCCGGGGAACTGCTTCGTTATCGATGCGAGCTCGAGGAGGGGCATTGTCCTGGCGCAGGTGCAGAAGCGCGGCCACGTTTGCCCGGGACGCGCCGGCGATGCAAGCACTTATTTTGCCAGCGCGCGCCGGAGCAGCGCCGCCCGGGCGGCCTGGAAACGCGAAAGGCGCAGACTGAATGAAGGACCCCGGGCGCGAGGGCGCCCGGGGCGAGGCCGGCGCGAGGGCGCTCAGTTATAGAAGGCGAGGTCGTCGATGTAGAGGTCGAACGACGCCGCCATGCCGACCTGGAACTGGATCGAGTAGAGCTTCGTCGCGTCGATCTGGGTGGTGCCCGCCGGCGTGCCCCAGCCGCCCTGCTTCAGGTCCGCGAAGGGAATGGTGAACTGCTGCCACTCCTCGGAGATGCCGGCGAGCGACTTTTGCCACGCGTCGCACTCGTCCGTGCAGACGCCGCCGACCGTATCCGTGCCCGGGTCCGTGATCAGGACGCTCGCGGTCGTGCTGGCGCCCGGGCCGACCTTGGCCCAGAACGTGATTCCGGTGTACGCCGAGGCGTCATAGGGCGTCTTGTCCCCGTCCTCGCTCTTCAGATCGAAGCCAAACCCGATGCCCCAGCCCGTGAAGCCCTCGCCCCACGACCGCGCCGCGTACTTGCTCTGCCCGCGCGCCGGCTCGAGCGCCGTCATCGTGAAAGGCGTCTCGCCGGTCCCCGTCGGATCGGGCGGAGGGTTCTGCGTGGCCCCCTCGGTCTTGTCATTGAAGGTGTACCAGTAACCGAGCCGGCCCCCCGCGGCCTCGATGGCGTTGTCGTCGTCCTCCATGTCATCGATCATCTCGAGGGTCTGAGGACCGCCGCCCGCGCCGGTCGTCGCGGCGGTGGTCGAGGCCGCCGTGGTGGTCGAGGAGGTGGAGGGCTCGGTGCTCCCCGTGCTCGTGGTCGACGGGCTCCCGCTGCCCGAAGAGGTGGTGGTGCTGGTGCCGCCGCCGCCGGCGCCGCCCGAGCCATCCCCGTCGTCGCCGCACGCCGCGAACGCCGCGACCGCAAGACCACACAACGCCAAGTTCAAGCTACGCAGGAAAATTCGATTCTTCATAGCGTCTCCGTAGTCTACCTTAGGCTAATCAGGACGTACCTTAAGTCCGGACAACATGTGAATAAGCGCCGTCCGGGCGCGCCGAGTATCACCCGGAATTTCAGGCTCCGCAACCTTCTTCTTTCCACGCTGCAATCCATCTTCCTCGCGCCCGCCGGGATGGGGCCGCTCGCCCGGAGCTCTCGACTCGGGCCGCTCGCAACGGCGGTGGCGCGTTCGGAGCACCGTTGAGACGTGAGCGGCTGGATCATCGCAAGTGGCCGCCTGCTTGCAACGCGCCTCCGCGGGCTCTCTGGACGAGGCTCGAGGGGGGAAAGATGGCAAAAAAGAAGGCTGTCTTGCGAGCGCGCGCCGCCGCGCAGCGGGCGGAACAGAGCGCGCAGCGGGCGGAACAGAGCGCGGGCCGGGAGCCGAGCGCGGGCGAGATCGCGCCGCCGGCAGCGCAGGAAGCGCAGGAGAGGCCCGCGCCCCGAGAGCAGGGGTTCGCCGCAGGGCAGCGCGAGCCGTGCGCGCCGCTGCCGGGGAGGAGCGGAATCGCGAGGCGGCTCTGGAGCCGCGTGGAGACGGCGGCCTACCGCGCCTACGAGCGGATCTCCGGCCTGTCCGAGGATCGGCCGGCCCTCGGGGTCATGGCGGCGGCGCCGGTGCTGCGGGCGCTCGGGGTCGCCGCGCCGCGGATCGCGAGCAGCGTCACGGTGAGCAGGGCGCGCGCGGCGGTGCTGGGCGCGCTGCGCGACGCGGAGGGCGTGCGGCGGTACCTGCAGCGGATCGCGCGCGTGGAGATGGGCGTGGCCGAGGCGACCTCGACGATCTGGGCGGCCGGCATGGGAGGTCGGGAGCGCGTGAAGACGGGGATCGTGTCGCTCGCCGACGCGCCGGGAGAGCGGGGCACGGAGATCCGGGCGGTCCTGCCCGGCGCGCGGCCGAGGGGGTGGCTCGCGCGGGCGGCCGGCAGGCTGCTCGCGGAGGAGCCGAGGCGGCGTCTGAGAGGCGATCTGCGGCGGCTGAGGCAGTGGATCGAGGTCGGCGAGATCCCGACGACGGTGGGGCAGCCGTCCGGCCGGACGGGCCGTGAAAGGACGTGAGCATGCGAGCGATCTGCTGGAACGGGGTGAATGACGTCGCGGTCGCGTCGGTGCCGGAGCCGAGGATCCTGAGCCCGCACGACGCCATCGTCCGCGTCTCGCTGTCGTCGGTCTGCGGCTCGGACCTGCACCTGCTCCACGGGTACGTCCCGACGATGAAGGAGGGCGACATCCTCGGGCACGAGTTCCTCGGCGAGGTCGTGGAGACCGGCGCGGAGGTGAAGCGGGTGCGGCGGGGCGATCGGGTCGTTGTGTCGTCCATCATCGGGTGCGGGCAGTGCGCGTATTGCCAGAGCGAGCTGTGGTCGCTCTGCGAGAACTCGAACCCTCACCACGTGGTGGCGGACAGGATCCTCGGGGACACGACGGCGGCGATCTTCGGCTACTCACACGCCTTCGGGGGGTTCGCGGGGAGCCACGCCGAGTACGTGCGCGTGCCGTTCGCGGATCACGGCGCGTTCAAGGTGCCCGACGGGGTGCGGGACGAGAGCGCCCTGTTCGCGTCCGACGCGCTCACGACCGGCTACATGGGGGCCGAGCTCTGCGACATCCGGCCGGGCCACGTCGTGGCCGTGTGGGGGTGCGGCGGGGTCGGTCAGATGGCGATCAAGAGCGCGTATCTCCTCGGCGCCGAGCGCGTCATCGCGATCGACCGGGTCCCGGAGCGCCTGGCGATGGCGAAGGCGCACGGGGGCGCCGAGGTGCTGAGCTACGCCGAGGTCGACGTGCAGGAGGCGCTCCGCGAGATGACGGGCGGGCGCGGCCCCGACGCCTGCATCGACGCGGTGGGCATGGAGGCCGACGGCGTGGGCCTGCAGTACGCGTATGACCGGGTGAAGCAGACGTTCCGGCTGCAGAACGACCGCCCGCTCGTGCTGCGCGAGGCGATGCTGGCCTGCCGCAAGGGCGGTACGGTGTCGATCATGGGCGTCTATTCCGGGTTCGCCGACAAGATCCCGCTCGGGGCGCTCATGAACAAGGCCCTGATCGTCAGGACGGGACAGCAGCACGGACAGCGGTACATCCCGAGGATGCTGGATCTCATCCAGCGCGGAGACCTCGATCCGTCGTACCTCGTGACGCACCGGATGTGCCTGGAGGACGGGCCGCGCGGATACCGGCTGTTCGAGGAGCGCGCCGAGGGGTGCATGCGCGCGGTGTTCGCGCCCTGACGCCCGCATGCGGCAAGAGGAGAGACCGCAAGGGCGCAAGAGGCGCGGAGGGACAGAGCTGGAATTATATTCCTCTCTTCCCCTTGCGTGCCTTGCCCCTGCGGTCACCTCCCCATGAACGGACCTCCGCGGGATTTCGACGCGATCGGCGTTCTAGCGACCCTGTTGTTGCTTCGCCAGATTCGCCTGGATCGCCTGCGCATGCTCCAGGTGGTGAACCACCTTCTCCCGGATGCTCTGGAGCTCCTGCCTCAGGGCCGGCTCCTTCACCTTCGGGATGAGCTGCTCGTCCAGCATGCGCAGCTGATAGCGGTGCATCATCACCTGGGCGTTCATGAACGCCTGGTCGAATTTCTGGGCCGGCTGCCGGCGGAGGTGGGCCGCGAAGAGCGGCGCGTGCCCGACGAGCATCGCGCTCACCCGCGTCGGCTGCACCTGGATCCTGAGGCGCCGGAGGAGCGCGCTCAGATGACGCTCCGCCTGGGTGTGGGATTCGATCATTTCACAGGCGAAATCCTTGACCTCGCGCGACCGGGCCTGCTTGCGGGCGACCGTCGCCAGGGAGATCTCGAGCTGGTTGGCCGCCGAGACGACCCCGGCGATGGCGCCGTCCGACACCTGCATCTGCGCGCGCTTCGGGGTCGCCTGCTGCGGCCGCTGCTGCTGCGGCCGCTGCTGCTGGGAGATCTGCGCGCCTTGCTGCTGAGCGTAACCTCCCCGCCCGGTCGCGTGCGCAGAGCTGCCGACGACGCTCGCGGCGAGCGCGGCGATCACCGCGACCCGATGCCTGAAATGATGGCGCATCATGGTGAATTCCCCTTCCCTGTTTTCCGCGGCGCGCCTCACGGACCGATCCATGGAACACCCGCGGGTCACTACGTCTCCAACATCAAGCAAGCAGCGGACCCGCTCGCGACGGAATCGCCGGGACGGCGCTGCTCACCGCTGCGCGCGTGGGCGCGCTGCGAGGGCAGGCGCCGCGCACCCGGGCTGGCCCTCGGCGCCATGTCTCAGGCCTTCGCGGGAAGCGATGGATAGGCTGCCGTCATCCATCCACGGGACGTCGCCTCCGCGAAAGGCGCCCTCTCCGGCGAGCCCTGGCTCCCGGGGCCGCCGCGCTCCTCCGGGAAATCCGTGGCGCCGGGGGTGAGACGGGGCTTGCGGGGGGCCGGTCCCGGTGGTCAAGTGCGGCGTGGCGCGGAGCGGTCCCGGGCCGCCCCGCGCGCCGGCGACGAGCTCGCCCGGAGGCCTCAGCGCACGCGCCCATGCCCGACCGCGGCTTCATCCTCACGCCCACGTACCGGGTCGTCGCCGGATGCCCGGAAATCCATCTGTACGCGGTGATGGAGGACGGCACGCCGGCGCTCGTCATCGAGGACAGGTTCAGGCCGTACTTCTTCGTGCGCGAGCGCGACGCGGACATCGCGCGGCGGCTCGCGGGCAATCGCGTCTCCCCGGAGGCGCTCGAGACGCTCGACGGCGAGCCGGTGCTGCGCGTCTTCGCCGCGCTCCCGCGGGACGTCGCGGCGCTGCGCGACAAGCTCGCCGAGGCCGGCGCCGACGCCCTCGAGGCCGACGTGCGCTTCGCCTACCGCTTCCTCATCGATCGCGGCGTCCGCGGGGCGTTCGCGGTCTCCGGCCCGTTCGAGCTCCGCCCGGGCATCGGGCGCGTGTACAAGAACCCCGAGCTCTTCCCCGCGAGCTTCGTCCCGGCGCTGCGCGTGCTGTCGCTCGACATCGAGACGAGCCTCGACGGCGAGCATCTCTATGCGATCGCCGTCGCCGGCGCGGGCGGCGAGCGCTGCCTGCTGGTCCGGGACGAGCCCGTCCCGTCCGGCCTGCCCGCCTACGTCGAGCGCTTCCCCGACGAGCGGACGCTGCTCGAGCGGTTCCTCGCGCACGTCGCGGACGCGGATCCCGACGTCCTCACCGGCTGGAACATCCCGGATTTCGACCTGCCGGCGCTCCAGCGCTATTGCCGCCGCGCCGGGCTCTCGTGCGCGCTCGGGCGGGGCCCCGAGGAGGTCTCGATCCTGCGCGACCCGGGCTTCTCGCGCGAGGCGCGCGCCGTGCTCCCGGGGCGCGTGGTGCTCGACGGCCTCGCGCTGCTCCGCAGCGCCTTCATGCGCCTCGAGGATTACCGCCTCGAGACCGCCGCGCAGGCGATCCTCGGGCGCGGCAAGCTGTTCGCGTCCGACGACCGGGGCGCGCACATCGAGGCGTCGTACCGCGACGATCCGGCGCTGCTCGCGGCGTACAACCTCGAGGACGCCCGCCTCGTCCGGGACCTCCTGGAGAAGACCGGCCTCATCGAGCTCTCGGTCCGGCGGAGCCTGCTCACGGGCATGCAGCTCGACCGCGTGGGCGCGCAGATCGCCGCGATCGACTCGCTGTACCTGCCCGCGCTCCGCGCCCGCGGCAAGGTCGCGCCGTCGGTGTCGCAGGGGGCGCCGGACGACGAGGTCGAGATCGCCGGCGGCCTCGTGCTCGAGTCGGTCCCGGGGCTGTACCGCAATATCGTCGTCTACGATTACAAGAGCCTCTATCCGAGCCTCATCCGCACGTTCAACATCGATCCGCTCACCTTCGTGGCGGGGGACGGGGCACCGCCGGAGGCGCTGATCGTGACGCCGGGCGGCGCGGCGTTCCGGCGCGGGGAGCCGGGCATCCTCCCCGAGCTCGTCGCGCGCCTCTGGGACGAGCGGGCCGAGGCGCGGCGGGCGGGCGACGAGCGCGGCGCCATGGCGATCAAGATCCTCATGAACTCGCTGTTCGGCGTGCTCGGCTCGCCGGCGTCGCGCCTGTTCTCCCCGGCCGTCGCGAACGCGATCACGAGCGCCGGTCAGCACGTCATCCGGCTGACGGCGGAGGCGGTGCGGAGGGCCGGGCACCGGGTCCTCTACGGCGACACCGACTCGCTCTTCGTCGACATCGGCGAGCCGGACGCCGCGCGCGCCGCCGCCCGCGCCGAGGAGCTCCGCGACGCGGTCTCGGCAGAGGTCGCCGCCGAGATCGCGAGGACCTTCGGGTGCGAGAGCCGGCTGGAGCTCGAGTTCGAGAAGGTCTATGCGCGCTTCCTCCTGCCCGAGCTGCGCGGCGCGGCGCAGGGCAGCAAGAAGCGCTACGCGGGCCTCGTCGCCGGCGAGGGCGGCGGCAAGCTCGAGATCGTCGGGCTCGAGGCGGTCCGGCGCGACGCGAGCGCGGTCGCGCGGCGCTTCCAGCGGGAGCTGCTCGACCTGGTCTTCCACGATCGCCCGGTCGAGGGCTTCGTGCGGACGTTCGTCGCGGAGCTCCGCGCGGGGCGGTTCGACGCGGAGCTCGTCTACAAGAAGGCGCTGCGCAAGCCGCTCGGCGCGTACACGAAGACGACGCCGCCGCACGTGAAGGCGGCCCGCAAGCTCGTCGGGGACGCGGGGCGGATCGTGGCGTACGTGATCACGCGCGCCGGCCCCGAGCCGGTCGGCCAGACGACGGCGCCGCCGGACTACGATCACTACGTGTCGCAGCAGCTCAAGCCGATCGCGGACTCGGTGCTGCGGTGGCTGGGCGGCGCGGACTTCGACGCGATGACCGGCGCGAAGCGGCAGCTGTCGCTGTTCTGACCTGGCGCCGCGCCCTCCGGACGAGCCGAGCGGCGACGGCACCTCACCGGCGCGGGGAGCAGGATTTCGACGCGCGCAGCGTGCCCGAAACCGGGGGCTCGCGTTCCTAACGGCGGTCCTTCAACAAGGGAGTCCCTTCATGAACAGGTTGCCGTTCGTCTCCGCCGCCGCCGCCTCGTCCTTCCTTCTCCTCGCCTGCGATGCGCAGGTCGATCCCGAGTACCGCGGCGAGCCGCTCGCCACGATCCAGGGCGCCATCGTCGACGACGGCGGCTCGACCGAGGGTCGCCTGCGCACGGCCATCCTCAATTACAACTTCCTGGTCGACGACTTCGGGCACATCGACCTCGCACCGGTGGTCGGGAGCTTTCCCGCCGAGTTCAGGATCGATCTGAACGTACCGCCCCCCGCCGAGACTCTGAACGACTTCACGCTGGGCGGCGCGCGGCCGTCGGAGAGCCGGTTCAGCACCGGGTACATCGCCGTCCTCAAGGAGGGCCTGGACCCGAACGTCCACCCCGCCTCCATTGCCGGCCTCGCCGAGGAGTACATGCTGGTCTATGTCGAGACCGACGTCCAGCCGGGGACCCAGTCGGAGCGGTTCCTGGGCGGCGCGCTCTCGGCCGGATACCACCTGATGAAGTGGGCCCCCATGACCGAGGCCGAGCTGCAGGCCTACGACGCCTGCAAGGCGACGCCAGACCCGAGGAGCTGCGGAGTCGCAGACGGCGGAGACGCAGACGACCGCCTCGTGCCCAACCCGGAGGAGTTCGATTCCGAGGTGACCATCAGGATCGCGCCACCCCGACAGTTCGCCGCCGCGAACCTCTGGTGAGCGCCCAGCGGGTCAGGTCATGTCGCGAATGTGGTTTCGATGGTAGCGTCGGGCCCGGTGCAGGGCGAGCTGGACGTCGAGCGGCTTTACCGGGCCCACGGGCACCACGTGCTCCGCCGGGCCCGCGCGCTGCTCGGCTCGGAGGAGGAGTCGCGCGACGTGCTGCAGGAGGTGTTCCTGTCGCTCGTCCAGTCCCCCGGGCAGTTCGAGCAGCGGAGCTCGCCCGCGACGTGGCTTTACAGCGCCACGACGCACCGCTGCCTCAACCGCATCCGCGACCGCAAGAACCGCGCGCGCCTGCTCGGGTCGGGCCTGCCGTCGAACGACGTCGGCGCCCCGCGCGCGGAGCAGACGGTGCAGGCCGCGCAGCTCCTCGCCGAGCTCCCCGACGAGCTGGCTCAGGCGGCCGTCTACTACTACATCGACGAGAGCACTCATGAGGAGATCGCGACGATCATGGGCTGTTCACGGCGGCACGTGGGCGACCTCATCGCCCGCGTGAAGCAGTGGGCGGAAGCCCTGGAGAGGAGGCCTGCATGATCCCGTTCGAGAGATCTCGCCCCGAGGGCTGTCCGTCGGATCTGCGCTTCGACCGCCTGCTCGCCGGCGAGCTCGCTGCGGCCGAGGAGCAGGCCACCCGCGCGCACCTCGACGGCTGCGGGCGGTGCGCGGGGCGCCTCGCCGAGCTCGAGGCGGGGCGCGCCGCGTTCCTCGCCGCTCCTCCCCCGCTGCGCGCCCCTCGGACGCCCGCGGTCCGGCGGCTCCGGCCGCGGGCCCTCGTCCCCGCCGGGCTCCGCGCGCGGGCCCTCGTCCCCGCCGGGCTCCGCGCGCGGGCCCTCGTCCCCGCCGTCACGGCGGCGCTCGGCGCCGCGGCCGTCCTCGCGGTGGCCCTGAACGTCGGCGTCCAGCCGCGCGAGGAGCAGCGCGGCGACGACCGCGGCGCGCGGCCTCCGCCGGCGGCGCAGGGCGCGCGCATCAAGGGGGGCAGCGGCCGGATCGGGTTCTACGTCGCGCGGGGAGACGCCCTCTCGCCGGGCGGGCCGGGCGAGGTGGTCCACCCGAACGACAGGCTCCAGTTCACCTACTCCACCGTGGACGCCGGCTTCTTCGCCCTGCTCAGCGTCGACGGCGCCCGCAAGGCGAGCGTCTACTTCCCGGCGGGGGACGTCGCGGCGCCGATCCAGCCCGGCGAGCAGGTGCCGCTGCCGAGCAGCGTCGTGCTCGACGCGACGCTCGGCGCGGAGACCGTCTACGGCCTGTTCTGCGAGTCCCCCGTCGCCCTCGAGCCCCTCCGCGCCGCGCTCGAGGCCGCGCCGGAGCGCCCCCCCGCGCCCGAGGGCTGCCGCGTCGATCGCGTCTCGCTCGACAAACGGGCGGCCCGGTGATCCGCGCCCCGGCGCCGAGGCTCGTCGCCTTCGCCCTCGCCTGCGCGGCGCTGCTCGCGGCGCAGGCCGCGCTCGCGCGGGTCGAGCGGTACGCGGTCATCGCCGGCAACAACGCGGGCCTCCGGGGCGAGGTCGAGCTGCGGTATGCCGAGGCCGACGCCCTCAAGATGCACGACGTGCTGGTGGGGCTCGGCGGCTTCTCGCCGGCCAACGTGACGCTCCTGCGCGGCGGCAATGCCGAGGCGATGCGCCGCGCCCTGATCTCCATGAACAGCCGCATCCGCCAGGACATCACGGGCGGGGGCGTCGAGGCGGTGCTGGTCGTCTACTACTCGGGCCACGGCGACGCCCGCGCGCTCCACCTGGGCAACACGCTCATGGATCTCCCGGAGCTGGAGCAGCTCGCGCGCGGCTCTGCGGCGCATTTCCGGCTCGTCATCGTCGACGCCTGCCGCTCCGGCGCCCTCACGCGCGTGAAGGGCGGGACGGCCGCGCCGCCGCTGACGATCAGGACCGACGCGCGCCTCGCGGGCGAGGGGGTCGTGTTCTTGACGGCGAGCTCTGCCAACGAGGACGCGCAGGAGTCCGATGCGCTGGGGGGCTCGTTCTTCACGCACTACCTCGCCTCGGGGCTCCTCGGCGCGGCCGACGACGACCGGAACGGCGTGGTCACGCTCGACGAGGCCTACCGGCACGTCTCCGAGGCCACCATCCGCGCCACGAGCCGGACGCTGGCCGGGACGCAGCACCCGACGTTCCGGTACGAGCTGCGCGGCCAGGGCAAGCTCGCCCTCACCGCGCTGCCCGCGAGCGCCGCGCACCGGGGCACCGTCGAGCTGCCCGCGGGCAGGACGTACCTGCTCCTGGAAGGCGGCAGCCACGGCCCGGTCGTCGCCGAGGTCGCGGCGACGGACGTGTCGCGCCGGATCAGCGTGAAGCCGGGGCGCTACTTCGTGCGGGGGCGCGGCCAGGATCACCTGCTCGAGGGCGAGATCGCGGTGGAGGCGGGCAAGGCGATCCGCGTGGAGGACGCGATGCTCTCCAGGGCGGAGTACGCGCGCCTCGTGCGCAAGGGCCAGGAGGGCGCGGACGCCACGCACGGCGTGCAGGCGGGCTACCGGCTGCGCACCGCGTTCGACGAGGGCGAGTCGCCGTGCCACGGCGTCTTCGCGGGCTACACGCTCGAGCTCCGCCAGCTCAGCGTCATGCCGCGCCTGGGCGCCTGCCGCGGCGGCTTCGAGAACGACGCGCTGCGGGCGAGCCGCGACCAGCTCGACCTCGAGGTCCGGGTCGCCCACGCGTGGGACTTTCCCTGGGTGACGCTCGACGTGGGCGTGAGCCTGGGCGCGGGGCTCCTTCGCCAGGAGTTCGAGACGCGGGGCGTGGCCGCGCCGCGGACGAGCTTCGTCGGCTTCCTCGGCAGCGGGCTCGGCCTGACGGTCGACCTGCCGTCGGGGTTCTACCTGCTCGGCCAGGTCGACGCCCAGACCTACTTCTTCCAGCGGGCGAGGCGCGGATCGGGCGAGAGCGGCCCCGTCAGCGCCGAGTTCGCGGTGCGGCCGCTCGCCGGGCTCGGCAAGCGCTTCTGAGCGCGGCGAGCGCCGCCCGCGCGCCCAGCCTCACTTCGCCGACAGCGCGTCGGCGACCATCGCGCGCGCCTCGTCGAGGATGCGATCGAGGTGCGCCTGGTCCTTGAAGCTCTCCGCGTAGATCTTGTAGACGTCCTCGGTGCCCGAGGGCCGCGCGGCGAACCAGCCGTTCTCGGCGACGACCTTGAGCCCGCCGATCTCGCCGCCGTTGCCCGGCACGCGCGTGAGCTTCGCCGTGATCGGCTCGCCCGCGAGGCTCTGGGCGCGCACCGCGTCGGGGGAGAGCTTCTTCAGCACGCTCTTCTCGGCGGGCGTCGCCGGCGCGTCGATGCGGGTGTAGAGCGGCGCGCCGAAGCGCTGCGTCAGGTCGCGGTAGTGCTCGGCCGGGTCGCGGCCGGTGCGCGCGAGGATCTCGGCGGCGAGCAGGTCGAGGATGATGCCGTCCTTGTCCGTCGACCACACCTGCCCGTTTCGCCGCAGGAACGAGGCCCCCGCGCTCTCCTCGCCGCCGAAGCCGAGCGAGCCGTCGAGCAGCCCGTCGACGAACCACTTGAAGCCGACCGGCACCTCGCGCAGCGGCCGGCCGAGGTCCTTCGCCACCCGGTCGATCATGCTGCTCGAGACGAGCGTCTTGCCCACGGCCGCGTCGGCCCGCCACGCGGGGCGGTTCTGGTAGAGGTAGGACACCGCCACGGCGAGGTAGTGGTTCGGGTTCATCAGCCCGGCGCTGCGCGTGACGATGCCGTGGCGATCCGAGTCGGCGTCGTTGCCGAACGCGAGGTCGTAGTCGTCCTTGAGCGCGATGAGGTTCGCCATCGCGTACGGCGACGAGCAGTCCATGCGGATCTTGCCGTCGTGATCGAGCGGCATGAAGCTGAAGGTGGGGTCGACGGCCTGGTTCACCACGGTGAGGTCCAGCCCGAATTTCTCGGCGATCGGCGCCCAGTACGCGATGTTCGAGCCGCCGAGCGGATCGACGCCGAGGCGCAGCTTCGCGCCGCGCACGGCCTCGAGGTCCACGACGTTGCCGAGGTCGGCGACGTAAGAGCCGATGTAGTCGTAGGGGTGCGTCGTCGGCGCGTGCAGCGCGGCCTCGTAGGGCATGCGCTTCACGCCCGCGTTGCCGGCGCGGAGCAGCTCGTTGGCGCGGTCCTCGATCCAGCCGGTGACGGCGGTGTCGGCGGGCCCGCCGTTCGGCGGGTTGTACTTGATGCCGCCGTCGTCCGGCGGGTTGTGCGAGGGCGTGATCACCACGCCGTCCGCGAGCTTCGAGGTGCGCCCGCGGTTCTGGGTGAGGATCGCGTGCGAGATGACCGGCGTCGGCGTGACGCCGTTGCGCTCGGCGATGAGGACGTCGACGCCGTTGGCGGCGAGGACCTCGATGACGGAGCGCTGCGCCGGCTCGGAGAGCGCGTGGGTGTCCATGCCGAGGTAGAGCGAGCCCGTGGTGCCCTGCTTCGCGCGGTAATCGCAGATGGCCTGCGCGACCGCGAGGACGTGCGCCTCGTTGAAGCTGCGCCGCGCGGCCGAGCCGCGGTGGCCGGAGGTGCCGAAGGCGACGCGCTGCTGCGGATCGCTCGGGTCGGGGCGCTCGCTGTAGTACTGCGCGCGCAGCTTGTCCGGATCGATCAGCACATCGGGCGGGGCTTTGCGGCCCGCGAGGGGGTGGAGCGCCATGGGCCTCCGCATAGCCGAGCGCGGGGGACGAGCCAACCCTTCCACGAGGCGCCGGGGGACGCCGCGGGGCGCGCGGGGGCGCCGACGGGGCGCCGCCGGCGCCGCGCGCGGCCGCGGCTGGATTGCCGCCCGGGCGACGCTCGGCGATGCTCGCGCCGGTGACCGCGCCGCTGCGCCTCTTGCTCCTCCCGGGTCTCGACGGCACCGGCGCGCTCTTCGCGCCGTTCGTCGAGGCGCTGTCCGCCGAGTCCGCCGACATCGCGCCGGAGGTGGTCTCGTACCCCGCGGACCGGGCGCTCGACTACGACGCGCTCGAGGCGCTCGTCGCGGCGCGCCTGCCCGCGGACGGGCCGTACGCGCTGCTCGGCGAGTCGTTCTCGGGGCCGCTCGCGCTCCGGCTGGCCTGCCGGCGCGCCGGCCAGCTCGTCGGCGTGGCGCTCGTCGCCACCTTCGTCACGAACCCGGTGTGGCTCGTCCCGTCGCTCGCGCGGCACCTCGTCGGCCCGTGGCTCTTCCGCCGCCGCGCCCCGGAGCTCGTCGCGCGGCGCTACCTCGTCGGCGCGCGCGCCGAGGCCGCGTGGCTCGAGCGCGTGGCCGCGAACGTCGAGACCGTCGATCCCGCGGTGATGGCGGCGCGCGTGCGCGAGGTGCTCTCGGTCGACGCGCGCGCGCCGCTCCAGCGCTGCGCCGCGCCGCTGCTCTACCTGGGCGCCGCGGGCGACGCGCTGGTGCCGCCGCGCGTGCTGCGCGAGCTCCGCCGGCTGCGGCCCGACCTGGAGTGCGTCACGGTCGACGCCCCGCACCTCGTGCTGCAGCTCGCGCCGGAGGCGTCGGCGCGGGCGATCGCGGGCTTCCTGAGGCGCGCGGCCGCGAAGGTGGAGGGCCCAGGTACCGCGTCGCCCCCCCTCTAGGAGAGCGGCGTCGAGCTCATCCGGCGGAGCCGTGGCTCCGCGTCCCGCCACGTCACGCGCCGATCGTGGACGGCGCGTAGCGCGTCACCCAGACCTTGATGTGCAGCTCGCCGAAGATCAAACAAGGCGCCACGAAGCCTGCCCGGGAAAGGAGCGCGAAGACCTCCTCATCCGAGGCCGGGACCCTCAGCGACGCCATGGCCTTGCGCCGTTGCTCCGCCGCCTCGGGCGGCCACCCCCCCGCGGAGGCCCGCCGCTCCTCGACGGCCATCAGCCGCGGATCGTTCCCGGTCCGGCAGCCGATCACGAAGGGCGCCCCCGGCTTCAGCCGCCCGGCGATCTCCCGGAGCAGCTCCAAGCGAGCCTCATCCCCCGGGAGGTGGTGCAGGACGCCGATCATCTGGGCGCCGTCGAACAACGGCCCGCGCGCGAGATCGCGCAGCTCGCAGGCATGCAGGCTCGTCCGCTCGAGGAGGCCTTCCGCCGCGAGCTTCTCTCTCGCGACGGCGAGCATCTCCGGCGAGGGATCGACGCCCGTGAAACGGACGCCGGCCCCCACGTAGCGCGCGAACGGCTTCACCTCGCTCCCGGTCCCGATGCCGACCATCAGCAGCGACGCGGCCTCGCTGTCCGGGAGCGCCGCGGCCATCACCTCGGCGGCGACCTGCTGCAGGACGCCGTAACCTGGCCAAAAGCGGTTCACTTGGTCGTCGTAGCTCAATGCGCGCTCGCGCCCGAAAGCCGCCGCGTGCTTTCCGTGTTCGTCCGTCCCCATCTCGCCTTCTCCTCGGCTGACGGTCGCTCGGACCGCCTGCAGCGAAGGAGTACCGCTCTTCGCGCGGCACCGGCAGGGCGGGGTTTTCGATCCGATGGTCGGGGCTTTCTGTCGCGGGCCTCGCGGAGGGCGGGGACCCGGCGCCTGTCCAGTCCGGTAGAGCCGCAAGCGGCGGCCTCCGCCGGGAGCTTCGGATCGTGGGACAGGCGCAGCGCTGCGCCTACCTGGCTCACCTGAGCCTGCCATTGCATGTTCACCTGACCTGCCATTGCTACATGGTTCACCTGACCTGCCATTGAACAATCGCCTGACCGGTCCTTGCGTGAGCGTCGCATCCCCCACGCCGCGCGGCGCCGGGTCATTCACGTTGCATTGCAGATTCAACTTGACAATCGCTGCCCATAGTAAAGACCTCTGCCTGCCAGGGCACGACGCAACGGTCGCCCTGCGATCCGCGGTTTCACGTCGGAAGCTCGCTCACCACGTCCGCCGGGCCTTGGAACGGCGGGACTTGGTCAGCGCCGTCCTTCGAAACAAACAGCGAGGTAATCCAATGTCCGCATCCCTCTCACGTCGCTCAACGGTCTTCCTGGCTCAGGTTGGTTTGCTCTCCGCGGCTTCGTGGAGTTTCATCGGATGTGGCTCCGAGGGTCCCATGGACGGTCCGTTCGGAGCGCACGACCCTGGGGCTGCCGAGAGCGAGCCCGTCGCCGAGGGGCGCGCGGGCCTGGACGCCGGCTTCACGTCGCGCGAGATCGTGCGCGGGCTGTCGTTTCCGATGCGGATCGTCTGGGGGCCGGACGGCTATCTGTGGTTGACCGAGCGCGTGGGGAAGCGGGTCGTGCGTGTCAGGCCATCGGACGGCCAGAAGACGACCGCGGTCACCATCAGCGAAGCGTACCAGTCGGGAGGACAGGACGGGGTGCTGGGCCTCGCCCTGCACCCGGATCTGCTCAAGGGCACGGGCAACGACTATGTGTACGTCTCCTACACCTATGACGTCGATCCAGGCTCAGCGGTGAGCCGCAGGGCGAAGATCCGTCGCTACACATACAACGCCGCGACAAAGACCCTGGGGAGCCCCGTCGACATCATCACGGGCCTGCCCGGGAGCGACGATCACAACTCGGCGCGGCTCCTGTTCGGCCCTGATCAGAAGCTTTATTACACCGTCGGGGACCAGGGGAACAACCAGTTCAACAGGAAGTGCCTCCCGGTCGGCGCGCAGGATCTGCCCACGACGACCGAGGTCGCGGCGAAGAACTGGTCGAAATACGCCGGCAAGATCCTGCGCCTCGACCTCGACGGCTCGATCCCGGGCGACAACCCGCAGATCGCCGGCGTCCGCAGCCACGTCTACTCGTACGGCCACCGCAACCCGCAGGGCCTCACGTTCCTCGACGGCGAGCTCTACGCGGCCGAGCATGGGCCCAAGAGCGACGACGAGCTCAACCTCATCCAGCCCGGCAAGAACTACGGCTGGCCGCACGTCGCCGGCTACCAGGACAGCCAGGCCTATACGTACGACAACTGGTCCGCGTCGAGCCCGACGCCGTGCTCGTCGCTCGCGTGGCACGACTACACGCCCCCTTCCTCGGTCCCCCGGCAGCAGGAGAGCGCCTGGAGCCACCCCGATTTCACGGAGCCGCTCGCCACCTTCTACACCGTTCCGAACGGCTACAACTTCAAGGATCCGGCGTGCGGAGGCAACGATTACATCTGCTGGCCGACGATCGCGCCCTCCTCGCTCCACACCTATGCCGTTGAGCCCGGCATCCCCGGGTGGGAGGGCTCGCTCCTGATGACCACCCTCAAGAAGGGCGCGGTGTACCGGGTGAAGCCGAGCTCCGCCGGAGACTCCGTCGAGGGCGAGGCGGTCGTCCACTTCCAGACCACCAACCGCTACCGCGATCTCGCGCTGAGCCCGGATGGCCTGACGGTCTACGTGATCACGGACAGCCAGGGGAGCACCAGCGGGCCGACCGGCGGGGCCACATCGGCGCTGAGCAACCCGGGAGCGATCCTGGAGTTCAAGTACACGGGCACCAACTGAGCCGACGCCGGAGGGCGAGGCCTGCGCCCCGCCAGCGCAGCTCCGCGACCGCGTGACCGTGCCCCGAGACGAGCGGCGCCTCGCCCCGGCGCCGCCGGCCCGGGGCGAGGCTGCCGCGCCCCGCTGCCGGCGGCTCTCCATGCGCGCCGCGCGCCGTGATAGCCTGGCTGTCCGGGTCCCCTTCCCTCGGCGGGTCATCGCATGGAGAGGCGTTCGATGCGCGCATGGCTCTCGTTGTCGTTGCTCTTCGTCGGCGGGTGCGGTGGTACGGAAGCCGTCCCGCCGGAATCGATGGGACCGAGGCGGGTGACGCTCGTCACGCCATCGGTCGCGACCGAGAGCGACGGCGTGCGGCTCGCCGACGGCGCCATCGTCGCGGGCGCCGGCGACCTGAGCCTCTATCAGGCGATGGTGCTCTCGCTCTCCTCGCCCACGCCGGGCTCCCTCTGCGCGAAGGGGACCTTCAGCGCGCTGGGCGACGTCCCGACGGACGTCGACACCTGCCCGGCGGGGCTCTCGGGCACCTGGGAGCAGAGGACATACCTGAGCGGAGCGACGACGCACACGACCGAGGAGTCGTCCGTCATCGGGCTCGGGCTGCTCGTGTGGAACGCGGACCACACGGCGCTCTACCGCCTGCGCGTCATCGGCGATTCGTATGACGGACAAGGGGTCTCGACGGCGACGTTCGACGTCGAGCCCGTGCCGTAGACGGCGCGCCCGGCGGTCGCCTTCCTCCTCGAAACGCTGGCCGACACACCCGGACTGCCTCGGCGCCCCCACCGGCGCGTCCTCGGCGGCGACCGCCCAGGTGCTCGCCGGAGAAGGCTGGCCTGGCGCGGCGCGAGCCGGGCGCCCCCTCCGCCCGCCCGAAGCCCGGCCGACGAATGTCACGCCACAATCCTGCGATCCGTGACATGTCACGGCGCAACCCGTGACATGTCACGATGAAATGGGCCGCATTTCACGGCGAGCGGCTCACCGTCCGGCGCATGGCAAGCGACGGATTGAGAAATCGAGCCATTTTTGCGCTTGGCACGTCGGGTGCTTTGTGCCCCGGAGCGAGGCCGAGCAGCAGCGTCGAGCTTCCGGAACGCACCTGGTTGCGCCCTTCTGCCGCTGGCAGAGGGGAGAGGACGATCGCCGCTGACTCGAGCTTCGCGCTGCGTGAGGACGCAACGTCTGCTCGCCGCGATCAAGGCGGCAACGATGACACACGCCGCGCCCTCGTGGTGAATCCCAGCGAAGGAGAATGGACATGAAGAACGGTTTGATGGGGAAGGTCGTTCATGTGATCGCAGCGTCGACGGCCATGCTGGCGCTCGGAGGCACGATGAAGAGCGCCGAGGCCGAGGTCGTGCCCATCTGCCTCACCGTCCCGGAGCAAACCCAGATCGCCAGCCTGGTCAATCAGTTCTACCAGGCGTCCACCAACGGTGATATCGACTTCATCGAAGATATCATCTCGGACAGCCCGGGCGCGGTGTTCCTCGGCACGGCGCCCGGCGAGGTGTATGCCGGCCACGCGGCCATCGTTCAGTGGTGGCAGGACATGTTCACCTTCCTCGACGGCCTGGGATACCCGAACGACGGGGGGCTCCCGATCGAGGCCACCGGAGGGCTCCTCCAGCTGCAGCAGCAAGGCACCGTCGCCTGGGTGGCGGACGACCCGACGTTCGCTTTCCTGGGCGGCGACGTCCCGACCCGATTGAGCCTTGTCTTCCACAAGCAGGGCGGGCAGTGGAAGATCATCCAGGGGCACTGGTCGGTCGGCTTGCCCAACGAGGAGCTCCCCCTGGAGGCGCCGTGATCCTGGAGGGGCGGCTCGCGCGTCGCTGACGTCGCCCCCTGTCCCGCTGGCGAGGCGCGCGCTTCGCGCTCGCGCTCATCGCTCGACACGCTCAGCGCACGTGCAACGCGCGCCCCCACGCATGCGCGTGGGGGCGCCCATCATCGCGACCACCGCCGTGCGTACCGGCGAGGCGCCGCGAGGCCGAGCGCGCCGCCGCTCGCGGCGCGAGGGAGGCGCTAACGGCCCAGCAGGGCGTCCAGCACCTTGTTGTAGGTCTCCTTCTTCTGATACTGGTCATTGAAGAGCAGCGACTGCGAGCTCTGCCCGTTGTTGCACAGGGCCCCTTGCCAGCTGTTGAGCCACGACCTGCCGTCGTTGATCCCCCAGAACGTGATGGCGACGCACTTGGGCAGCGAGAAGCAGGCCGCGACGATGTCGTGGTAGTAAGTGAGCTGCTCCTCGGCGGTGACCACGCCGCCGCAACGGTTGATGTCCATCTCGGAGATCAACACCTCCAGGCCCAGATCGGAGAAGCGCTTCAGGTTCGCCGCCACGTCCGCGCCGCCGGCCTCGTTGTTCGGCGGCCCGATGTGCATCTGGAACCCGACGCCGTCGATCGGGACGCCCCGATCGACCATCCCCTTGATCATCTCGTAGACGTAATCGGCCTTATCGTTGAGCGCGTCGATGCTGTAGTCGTTGTAATAGAGCTTGGCTTCCGGGTCTTGCGCCCTCGCCGTCTGGAACGCGAAATCGATGAAGTTCGCCCCCATCGCGTTGAAGAACACCGAGGGCCTCATGCGGGGATTGCCGACGCCCGTGTCGCTGTCGGTGATGACCGCCTCGTTGACGACGTCCCAGTGCTTGATCTTGCTCTTGAAGTGCCCCATGACGTTCTCGATGTGCCTGCGGATGGCTTGCTCCACCGCGGTCGAGCCAGACAGGGAGTTCGCCCACCCCGGCAGCTGGTTGTGCCACACCAGGGTGTGGCCCTTGACCTTCATTCCATTGCTCGTCGCCCAGTTGACGATGTTGTCCGCGGCACCGTAGTTGAAGCTCCCCGGCTGGGGCTCCAGCGCGTCCCACTTCATCTCGTTCTCTGCCGTCACGTAGTCGTGCTCGGCGGCGGCGACGCGCTTGTAGTTCGCGTCGTTGAGGCCGGAGCCGGAGATGGCCGCGCCGATGAGGATGGGGGGGTTCGCCTTCGAGCCGGCCTCCTTGAGCGAGCTGGCGCTCGCGGCGGGGATCCGGGCGTCTGCGCCGCCGCTGCCGCCCGAGCCGCCGCCGCCCATGCCGCCCGAGCCGGCCATGTCGCCGCCGGCGCCGCCGGAGCCGCTCGTCGGGCCGGCAGTCGTGGACGTCGTGCCGCCGGGGCCGCTCGTCGTGCCGCCGGTCGTGGCGCTCGTGCCGCCGGAGCCGCTCGTCGTGCTGCCGCCGGGGCCGCTCGTCGGGCCCGCGCCGCCGGCCTCCCCTCCCCCGTCGCCGTCCGAACAGCCGAGAGCACAAAGGAACGCCGAGAGTAGAAGAGTAAGGGGTGCTGACCTCATGCTCGCATCCTCCGAAGGAAAAATCTCGTCCTGATTCCCGCGAAGCGGCGCCGTGATCATCGCCGGGTCACACCGCGCACGGGCGGCCCCCGATGGGGGTGCCGAAGCGACAGTAGAGCGGACGCTCCCCCCCAAGTCCACAGCCTCAACGATGCAGGCACGAGGGACATCGGGCTCAGGAAGAAAATTCCGGGCTCATGCACGGTTCTTCGCGCCGACGGCCGGGCGGGCGCGTCGCGCCTTCTTCTCCGGCGGGACCGCGCGGCGCAGGAAGTCGACGAACGCCCGCAGCGCGGGGGGCGTCTGCCGGCGGCTCGGGTAGTAGAGATAAAAGCCCGGGAACGACGGCGACCAGGGCTCCAGGACGCGCGTCAGCCTCCCGGCCTCGACCAGCGGCCTCGCTTGCTCGTCGAACACGTACGCGATGCCGACGCCGTCCACCGCGGCGCGCAGCGCGAGGTCGACGTCGTTGACGATGAGCGGGCCCTCGACGGCGACCTCCAGGGCCTGCTTCCCCTTCTCGAACTCCCACCGGTACAGGCTGCCGTCGGTCGGCCAGCGCGTGTTGATGCAGCGGTGCCGGTG
Organism: Sorangium sp. So ce185; assembly: GCF_051526825.1. Classification (NCBI taxonomy): domain Bacteria; kingdom Pseudomonadati; phylum Myxococcota; order Polyangiales; family Polyangiaceae; genus Sorangium; species Sorangium sp. So ce185. The sequence goes on from NZ_CP150316.1 coordinate 9,164,294, forward strand.
CAGATCGCGCGGGGTCGCGGGGACGCCGTGGCGCGCCAGGTAGGCCGGCGACGCCACCGCCATCATCGAGAAATCGCCGCTCAGCCTCACGGCCACCATGTCGCGCTCGAGGCGCTCGCCCAGACGGACCCCGGCGTCGAAGCGGCGCGCGACGATGTCGGCGATCGCGTCCTCGACCACCACGTCGAGCACGATCTCCGGGTGCTCCTCGTGGAACGGGCCGAGCAGCGGGGCGAGGCACCAGACCGCGGCGACCCGCGCCGTGTTGATCCGGAGCACGCCCGACGGCCTGTCCCGGAGCGCCCTTACGTCGGCGACCGCCGCCTCCAGCTCGGTCAGCGCCGGGGAGAGCCGCGAGAGCAGCCGCGCCCCCGCCTCGCTCGGCGCGACGCTGCGCGTGGTGCGGTTCAGGAGGCGCACCCCGAGCCGCTCCTCCAGCCCCCGGATGGTCTGGCTCAGGGCCGACGGCGAGACCCGCAGGTGCGCCGCCGCGCGGGCGAAGCTCCCGTGCTCCACGATGGCCGCGAACGCTGTCAGATCGGCGAACTCTCTCCCGCGCATTATGTACCCCTGGCTAAACAGGCTCCTTCGATCATGTCGGATTCTTCGCGGGGCGCCAGGGCCTTAAGGTCCGGATCCAGGCAGGGCGCCTGACGCGCCCGCCGCACCCGTGGAGCCAACCATGACCAACGCTCTCTCTCTCGACACCTACCGGCTGCTTGGGCGCTCGGGCCTGCGGGTCTCCCCGCTGGCGCTCGGCGCGATGACGTTCGGCGACGACTGGGGGTGGGGCAGCGACCGCGACGAGTCGCGGCGCATCTTCGACGCCTACGTCGATCGCGGCGGGAATTTCATCGACACGGCCAACAAGTACACGAACGGCACGTCCGAACGGCTGGTCGGCGAGTTCGCCGGCGACCGGCGAGAGCGGCTGGTGCTGGCCACCAAGTACACGCTCAGCATGCGGCCGGGAGATCCCAACTCGAGCGGCAATCACCGCAAGAACATGGTGCGCTCGGTCGAGGCGAGCCTGGGGCGGCTCGCGACCGACTACATCGACATCCTGTACCTGCACGCGTGGGACGGGACGACGCCCGTGGACGAGGTCCTGCGCGCGATGGACGATCTCGTCCGGTCGGGGAAGGTGGTCTATGTCGCCATCTCCGACGCGCCGGCCTGGCAGGTCTCCCGCATGCAGGCCATCGCGGATCTGCGCGGGTGGGCGCCGCTCATCGCGCTCCAGATCGAGTACAGCCTGATCCAGCGCACCGTCGAGCGGGAGCTCATCCCGATGGCGCAGGAGATGGGCCTCGGGGTCGTCCCGTGGGCGCCGCTGGGCAGCGGCGTGTTGAGCGGGAAGTACTCGAAGGCCGATCTGGCCGCGGGCGAGGCCAACGCGGATCCGGTCGGCACGCGAAAGAACGTCGCTGTCGCCAACGGCGCGCTGACCGAGCGGGGCCTCGCCATCGCCGAGGTGGTGAAATCGGTCGCGGCCGAGAGCGGCAAGACGCCGTCGCAGATCGCGATCGCCTGGACGCTGCTGAATCCGGCGGTGACCGCGCCGATCCTGGGCGCGCGGACCCTGAAGCAGCTCGAGGACAACCTGGGCGCCCTCGACGTGCGGCTGACGGACGACCAGCGCGCCCGGCTCGACCGGGCCAGCGCGGTCGAGCTCGGCTTCCCGCACGATTTCCTGGCGCGGCCGCTGACCCGGAGCGTCGTGTCCGGCGACGTGAAGATCGCCGCGCGGCGCTGACCGGGCGCGCCCGCCGCGGGCTCAGCGCGCGCGGTCTTACAGCGGCCGATCCTTCGCGAGCGCCTCGAGCCAGTCCGCGCACGCGCCGTCCTCGGCGGGCGGCTGCGCGCCCTTCAGGAGGTACCACGCCTCCCGGTGCAGCGCGCGGGCGCCGGGCTCCACGCGCTGGAGCGGGCCGAGCGACTCCACCTCGAGCATGTCCTGGTTCGTGAAGGTCTCGAAGTTGACCCCCATGTCCGGGTACGTGGCGCCCTCGACGAACGGGAACCGCTTCAGGAACACGTTCCCGTGGTTCGCGTACGCCGCGTAGCCCTGGCTCACGAGCATCCCCACCTTCTGCGGGCCCTGGCCGGCGACCTGGCGCAGGCGGAGCACGCGCTTGCCCCAGGTCCACCGGGGATCGGTCATGTCGCTATACGGCCACAGCACGAGCGGCCGCGCCGGCAAGACGCGCTCGGGGTGCGGGAAGAACGGCGCCTGCGGGAACAGGCACTCACCGCCGCCCGCCATCACGGTGAGCGCCCAGGGCGTGAACTCGACCGCATAGGCGCCGTGGTTCTCGATCGCGTGCTCGAGGACGAACCTGCCCGCCGCGGCGTCCGCCGTGATGCGGATCTCCTTCTGCATCCCGTGCTTGTCCGGAGCGGACCGGAACACGTGCGCGCCGTTCTCCTCCCGGTGCTCGACCGGATCGTTGTCCGGCTGCAGCGTCCGCTGCTCGTCCTCCGGGCCGATCCAGAGCCGGTGGCCGCCGTAGAACCTGTACTGCGTCCCGCCGGTCGCGCCCTGATCCTCGGGGATCTCGGACAGCTCGTTCGGGCCGCCGATGACGCCATAGCGGATGATCCGCGGGCCGATGTCGAGCGTGACGACGACCTCCGTGTCGCCGCAGACGATGCGCGCGGCGCGCTTCCAGCCGCCGTAGGGGATGATCTCCATGATCGCGCTCGTACCGCAGAACGGGAGCGCGGTTCAACCCCGACCGCCGGGCGCGCTCGCGGAGCGGGGCCCGCCGGACGCCGGCGCCGGCCGCGCAGGGCGGCGGGGGCCCTGGGCGGCCTCGCCCCGACGGGCTCTCACGCGCTCACGTCTGGCCGTCGGCGAAGCGCTCCGGAGGGGCGAAGTCGGCCGGACGGCCGCCGAGGCCGACCGCGATGGCGCGCTGCCAGTAGCGGCCGCCGAGGTCGAGCGCGAGGTCCTGCAGCGACGGCAGCGCGTGCGCGCGGCTCGAGGCGGCGGCGACGGCGCGGAGCAGCGGCACGGCGAGGAGCGAGCTCTGCCGGGGCACGCCGAGCTGCTCGGCGAGCACCTCGCCGAGGACGGCGCGGGAGACGCAGCAGAAGACGGCCATGACCTGCTCGGCGCGCCGGCGCTCGCCGTCGCTCCGCGCGCTGCGGATGCCGTGGGTGACCAGCGCGTCGACGAGCATGCGGGAGTCGTCGTCCGGCGCGCCCTGCGTGGCGAAGATCATCTCGATCAGGCGCCTCGCCTCGGCGTAGGACCCGGGGATGAGCTCCGGCTCGACGCCGCTGACGTAGGCCGCGTAGCGCCAGAGGTGGACGAGATCCTCCCGCTGGCCGGGCGGGACGTGGTAGCCGAGCTTGTCGAGGCCGTCGAGCACCTCGACCGAGAAGAGCAGCGCCGTCGCGGCCATGTCGTGCTGGTTGATCGGCTCGCCCCAGAGCGAGGCCTGCCACCGGCCGCTCGCGCGGATGAGGCGCCGCACCTGGGCGTGCATGATGCGCACCTTCACGGTGATGGCGAAGCCCTCGCCGTGACGGCGCATGCCGTTCGCCTGGCTGACGGCGTAGACGAAGCGGCTCGTCTCGCCGAGGCGGCGCCCGGCCTGCTCGCGGAGCCTCCCCGAGAAGACGAGCGGCTTGTTCCCGCCGGGCGAGGCGTAGCCGCGGATGAGCGACTGCATCGCGAGCAGGACGGCGCCGAGCACGCCCGTGCGCAGGAACGCGGCCCCGCCGCGGTTCAGGGCGTCCCAGTCCACCCAGACGGGGACGTGATCGACCGCCGCGAAGAGCGCCCGCAGCTCGGCCGGTGCGTCGTTCGCGACGTGGTCGATGCCGCGCGCGAGGGCGGCCTCGAGGAGGCGGAAGCCCTGGCCCGAGGGCATCGACGCGAACGCCTCCACGACGGCGTCGGCCGCGGGATCGACGCGGAGCAGGAAGGGGGCGAGCCGATCGAGCTGATCGCCGAAGCGACGGCGGGCGTCCGCGGTTTCGTGGAACCGGGCAGGGATCGTCGCGTTCTTCATGAGGGTGGAGTCGGGTTCCTTGGCACATGGCCGACATCGCGCAACGCGGAGGCCGCCCGCCCGGTGGGCTCGCGTCCCGCGCGCAGGCGCCACCACGCCCGTGGGCCAGCTCGACGAGCGCTGCCTTCGGCCCGACGCGCGTCGCGCCGCGCGCTTGCTGCGCGCGCCCCTGTGCCGTCGTCCTCCGCGATCGCGTCGCAGGCTCCATGCGCCCACGCCGACGAGCGCGAGCGCCGCCGGCGCTAGCGGCGCGGCCGCCTCGGCGCTCTCGTCGAGGCGACGCTCAGCACTCGCACTCGTCCTCCCCTTCATAGGACTTGGCGATGAACGTGATGTCGTACGGGTAGGCCGCCTCCGGCGGCCCATAGATGCGCAGGAGCAGATCGTTCGCCGAATCCAGCCCTTCGCCATCGAGCCACACCCGTCCATGCTCGCTCTGTTCAGATCCGATGAGCTCCATCGTGGCCGCGCTGTAGACCTCCACGATCACCGTGTTCTCTGGGCCGGGTGGCGGGGTGTACTGCTCGCACCCCGCGCCGCACAGCTCTGCCCCGGCGGCCAGGACGCGGAGCTTCCAATAGAGCTCTTCGTATCCGAGAGAGGTATCGATCAGGTACCAGTCCTCATCGCCTGAACAGAGGACGAAGCCGACGTGCGAGAACCACGCGTCGGGAGATCCGCTGCCGCCTGCCGTGTAGGCGAGCGGCGCCGCGGAGGCGGCCGCGTCGTTCTCCTCGTGGGCGTCGTCCGCGCAAGCCGGCGCTCCGCCGCCCCCGCTCGCGGAGCCGCCTCCGCCGACCCCGCCAGGACCGCTGCCACCGCCGCCGCCGCTGCTGCCGCCGCCGCCATCACCGACGCCGCTGCTGCCGCCGCCATCACCGACGCCGCTGCCGCTGCCGCTGTCACCGACGCCGCTGCTGCCGCTGCCGGTGGCGTTGGTGCTGCTGCTGCCCCCGGCGCCGGGGCCCGCGCCATTGTCCGACCACGGCGAACAAGACGTCGCTCCGAACAACGAGGCGCAGAGCGCCGTGAACCCCATGAATCGAATCGAGCTACGGATGAGCGACATACAAGACCTCCTGAGAACAGATAATAATGCTCCCAAGGGCGAGGCGTCGCCCCCTGAAGCACGCGCATCGAGCATTGCATGAACCACGATTGGAAGCGCGATGTCAGATCATATCATTTCCCACGACTCCATTCTTTTCCATGGCGCCAGCGAAGCCGCGGAGTATCCTTGCCGGCGATGGCTCCGCGTCGTTCAATCCGCTCTCCGAAGGCCGCCCACACCGCTCGCGGGGCCCGACTCCGCAGCATCTCGCTGGGAGCTGCGCTCGCCGCCGTCCTGGGGTGCCGCTCGTCGCCGCCTCCGCCCCGTCAGGAGGTCATCGACATCCATGTGCACCTGACGCACGCCGACGCGGCGACACCATTGCTCGCCCACATGGCCAAGCACCGCATCGATCGCGCCGTCATCCTCGCGAGCCCGGACCTGACCAGCGGCCGCGGCGGATCCGGGCTCGCCGGCTACCGCACGGGCAACGATATCGTCCTCGACGCCGCGGCGGCTCACCCCGGAAAGCTCATTCCGTTCGTCACCGTGGATCTGGGTCACGGCGATCTCGCGTACCTCGCCGAGCTCCGCCGCCGAGGCGCCTGCGGCGTGAAGCTCTATCAGGGACACAACCTCTTCCACGAGCGTCCGCTGGACGACCCCTCGCACCAGGCGATGTGGCAGGCGCTGTCCGATCAGGCGCTCCCGGTCCTCCTTCACGCCAACACCGTCCGATACCGCGGCGAGCTCGAGGCGGTCCTGCGCTCCTTCCCCGACCTGCGGCTGGTGTGCGCACATCTCTGCGGCAGCCGCACCGACCTCGCGCGCGTGGAGTCCCTGATGGAGGCGTTTCCACGCCTCCTCGTCGATACGAGCCATGGCTCCGCCGGCCCGGCGGCGGAGGGGTTCGCGAACCTCGAGCGGGAGCGCGCCCAGCTCCTCAAGCTGTTCTCTCGATGGCCCGAGCGCTTCCTGTTCGGGACCGACCTCGTGACCAGCGGGCTGGACCCGCTGTCCATGGAGCTGTGGGATCTGCAGGTGGAGTCGAACATGGGTCTCTTGAAAGAGGACAATTTCCGTTTCTTTCGTCAAACCGCCGACCAGCCGGCCCGCACCCTCGGCACCTATCAGGGCCTCCACCTGCCCCCCGAGCTCCTCGGCCCCGCCCTCGGACAGAACGCCGCGCGATGGCTCGGCGCCTGCGCGCGGTGAGGGCCACTTTGCCGGCCCCGTCCATGCGGGGCGCGGCTCGCGCGACCGATGGCTCGGCGCCTGCCCGCGACGAACGTCGACCCTCGGATCACCGCCCGCGACCTCAGGGCCCGAACTTCACGAGGAAGGAGTCCGAGGACGGCTCCGACGGCGCGTTCACGAGCGGCCCCGTGCCAAAGTCGATCGTGCCCAGGAATGGCCCGGCGGCGAACACGCTGCCCGTCGCGTCGATGGCCGTGGATTGGCCGTACTGGCGCCCCCTGTCGCCGGTGTGCTTGGCCCAGCGCACCGTGCCCGTCGCGTCGAGCTTCGCGGCGAAGGCATCGCCGTAGGTGCAGTCCATGAGGCCCGTGCCCAGATCGACGTCGCCGTACAGCAGGCCCGTGATGGCGATGTCGCCTCCCACGTTCGCCGCGACGTCCAACGCCGTCTGGGGCCCATACTCCCCGAAGCGCTTGGCCCACAGGAGCTCGCCCGCGGGGCCGAATTTGGTCACGAACATATTGCCGCCCCACGTGACCGAGCCGGGCTCGAGAAAATCGAACCCGCCCGCGCTCACCAGAGCGCCTCCGCCGAAATCCACGCTCCCGAGGAACGTCCCGCCGATCACCACGGCTCCGGAGCCGTCGACCGCGACGCCGTACGCCCTCTGGAGCGCCTCGTCACCGAACCGCTTGCTCCAGAGGTGCGCTCCGGCGGCGTCGAGCTTCGCCACGAAGACGTCCTCGCGGCCAGCGGAGGTCAGCGGCCCGCCGCCGAGGTCGATCGTCTTCACGTCGCCGTACCCGAAGCTCCCGGCGAGGGCGACGTTTCCCGTCGCATCGAGCGCGACGTCGTGCGTCTCCGTGGCGCCGAGCTGCTTGACCCAGAGGCAATGCCCCGCGGGGTCGAATTTCGCGACGTACGAGTCGTCCACGGCGGCGCTGGTCAGCGAGCGTCCGCAGAGGCTGATCTGGCCCGTGAAGCTCACGGCCACGACCACGTTCCCGGCTGCGTCAACGTCGATGCTGTCCCACACTACATAGGATCCTGCGCCGCTCCGAGCCGACCAGACGTGTTCTCCGTCTGCCGTGAAGACGGCCACGAAGGCGTCGAGCGATCCGCCCACGAGCGGGCCGCCTCCGAGATCGATGCTGGTCTGGCGAGCGCGTCCCGCCAGGGCGATGAGCCCCGCCGGATTGACGGCGACATCCTGCACGTAGCCCGCGTCGAAGAGCCTCTTGTGCCAGATGAGCTGCCCTTCCCCGTCGAATTTCGCGAGGCTGACGTCCGAGCGGCCCTCGGTCGAGAGCGGGCCGTCGCCGAGGTCGACGCCCTCGGCGACCTCGATCGCGAGGATGACGTGGCCCGCCCCGTCCACGGCGATGCGGCCCCCGGGGACGCTGGCCTGGCGCACCGTCGATCCGAAGTGCAGGCTCCAGAGGGAATCGCCGGCGCCCGGCGCGCCGCCGCTGCCGGCGCTGCTGCCGTTGCCGGCGCTGCTGCCGCTGCCGGCGCTGCCGGCGCTGCCGGCGCTGCCGCTGCCGGCTCCGCCTTCTCCCGCGGCATCGCCGCCGGCGTCATCGCCGCGAATGGGATCGAGCGGAATCCTGTCGCATGCCGCCGTAAGCACGCTGAGCGCGATGGTTCCAGGTACGATGAGCTGCTTCAAGGAGCACTCTCCGATCTCGGTTGAGGAAGCGCGTGTCCTGCTCCTAGGAATGGCCGCCTGCCGCGCCGGCGGCTCACCGCTCGACGACGACGCCGAGCGAGAACGACGCGAGCGGGCTGAAGGTCGAGGTCACCCGTCCCGCGAACCGGATATCGACAGGGGGAATCGCCGCGCCGCCGAGCGCGCCCGCCGTGAGAGCCAGGGAGTCGATGAGCCGGAGGCGCGCCTCGCCTCGCCCGTAGACGAGGGCGGTGATCGCGGACTCGTCGCTGTCGAGGTAGGGCGGCCTCGCCTCGCCCGACGCGCTCACGTGGGCGAGGCCCACGCCAGGGGACAGGACGAGACCGAAACGGCCCGTCCTCGCGACGGGCGCGAGGACGAGCTCGGCGCCGAGGAGCGTGGCGCGAAAGCGGACCTCGCCTTCCGGCGCGTCGATCGTCGGGCCGGCGAGCGGCAGGTCCGCGAGGAGCCCGACGCCGACCCGGGCCGAAGGCCAGATCCGGAGCGAGGCGTCGAGCGCCAGCGACACGCCCGGCGTCTGCCACCCCACGGCCACCGCGACGCCCACATCGACGAGCGCTGCCCGCGGCGCCGCGGGCACCGGGAACGCGGGCGCCGGAGGCCCCCACGCGCCGAGCGGCGGGCTCCGCCACGCGTCGCCGGGCCCCACGGCCACGGCCGAAGGCGCGACGGGCGCGGGCGGGAGCGGCGCCGGCGCGACCGCCGCCGGCGTGGCGTCGGTGGGGGCGCCGGCCGGCGACCGCAGCGCCCGCACCAGCTCCGCCGCGCGGAGCACCCGGGTGTCGAGCGGGCCGTCGGGCGCCACGCTCGCGACGAGATCCGCCCGGCCGCCCGACGCCGACCAGATCTCGATCGCCCCCTCGTCCCCCTCGGGCACGACGATGAGCAGCCCGCCGGGCGCGACCGCCACCGGGCTCACCTCGACCTGCACCGGCAAGCCCGCCGCTTCGAGCTCCTGCGAGAGCCGGTGCGCCAGCGCGCCGCGCACACCGGCGACGACGGTGATCGGCGAGCGCTCGTCGGCGAAACACGGCGCCGCGAGCGCCAGGGACGCCAAGAGCGCGACGAGCGCGCCGCCCATCGGGCGCGCCGCGGCGCGCGCTCCGGACAGGCTCCGCCGGCGCCCTCCCGACGCCCGTGACGCGCGCGGGCGCAGCGTCAATCGGCCCCACCGGCGAGCGTCGCCGCGAGCCCGGCGTGGGCGCCGTTCGGGTAGGCCGCGAGGTAGCGCGCGGCGAGCTCGCGGGCGCGCGCGTGGAGCTTCAGGTTCGTCGCGCACTCGATGGAGCGGCCGAGCGCCTCCGGCGCCAGCGCGCCGCGCGGCCTCTCCGCGAGGTACACGGCGAACCAGCGCTCGGCCTCCGCCCAGGCGCCGCGCCCGTCGAACGCCATGCGGCCGAGGTGGTACGCCGCCACGGCGGCGGCGTCGCTCCCGGCGAACCGCGCTCGCGCCGTCTGGTAGAACCGGGCCGCGACGTCCGGCTTGCGCGCGAGCCGCGCCGCGGACCCGAGCTCGACGAGCTCCGCGCCGGCGGCGCGCTCGAGCACCGCGTCGATGCCGAGGAGCTCCACGTCCGCGAGCGCCTCGGCGAGCTTGCCCGCGGCGAGGTGCGCGCGCCAGCCCCCGGCGGGGGCCGCGGCCGACGGCGCCTCCGCCCGCGCCGGCGGCGCAGGAGGCGCCGCCGGCGCGGGCGCGGCGGCGCTCGCGCTCGGGGGGAGGGCCGGCGGGTCAGCGGGCGGGCTCGCCTCGGGATCGGGCGCCGGAGGCGGCGCGGCGGCGCGGGGGGCGGCGCACGTCAGCCGGATCGACTCGGGCGCGGCGACGGCGCGCCCCGGCGGCTCGACGCACGAGCCCAGCACGCGCACGCGGCCGGCGCTCATCGAGACCGCGAGCTCCTCGGCCTCGGTGTCCCACGTGACGTCGAACTCGGTGCCGATCACGTGCACCTCGAACGGCCCTCCCGCCACCACCCACCGGGTGTCGTCGCGATGCACGACGCGCACGTGCAGCGATCCGCGCTCCAGGAGGACCCCGGCGCCGAGCGGGCCGACCTCGGTCACACGGGCGCGCGTCCCCGGCGCGAGGTCCACGCGCGAGCCGTCCGAGAAGTCGAGCCCGACGCGCGACGCGTCCGCGGCCACCCACCGGCCCACGACGCCGGGCGATCCGTCGACCCGGTAGGTCAACGGGTCGCGCGGCCGGGACAGCGCGAAGAAGAGGGCGGAAGCGGCGACGCACGCCGCAGCGAGCGCGAAGCCGAGCCGCCGCCGCGGGGAGCGAGCCGCCCCTTCGCGCAGCGAGAGCGCGGCCTCTTTGCGGTAGATCGCGTGGAGCCGATCCGCCGCTCCGGGCCGCGCCAGCCGCTCGAGCGCGGCGTCCTGGTGCGCGGCGACCCGGCGCCCCAGGGCCGCGATGTCCTTGGTCCTCACGTCCATCGGTCGCCCTCCGCGAGCCAGGAGGCAAGCACTTCATCCTTCTTGCAGCGCTCGACGAACGCGGCCTCCGCGCGCTGGAGCCGGCGTTTGACGGTCGCCACCGACACGTTGCAAGCGGCGGCCACGTCGGCGAGCTCCTGGCCCTCGACGATCCGCAGCGTGAAGGCCAGCCGCTCGTCGGGATCGAGCGTCTCCACGGCTCGATAGAAGGCGCGCACCCCCTGCCGGGCCTCTGGATCGACGCTGGCCGCGATCTCCGGCAGCTCGTCGCTCGCGAAGAACGCGAGCCAGCGGTGCCGCCGCTTCTTGCGGATCGCCTCGCGCGCGACGAAGACGGTGACGCTGGTGATGAACGGCTTCAGCGCCTCGGGCTCGCGCACGTCGTCGATGCGGGAGAACACCCGGGCGAACACGTCCTGCACGAGATCCTCCAGGGTCCGGAGATCGCCCAGGATGCGAAACAGCATCCGCTCGACGAGGCCGGCGTAAGCGTCGAGCAGGCGGCGCTCCGCCGCGGGATTCCGGGCGTGCAGGCCGCGCAGGACCTCGGGCAAGGTGGGCTGCGCGTCGACAGGGGGATCCGGCGAGCGGGGCTTTCGGACGACGCGGAGGTGCGCGGACATCGCGGTAGCCTCTTCAATGGCCGGTCCCCGTCGCGACGGCTCAGCGCCGGCGTCGGAGCGCGCTGAGCCTGCTCGGCACGGAGGCCGTGCTCACCGGCATGCGCGCCGAGGTGGCGCAGGCCAGCCCGCGCGCGCCCGCTGGAGAGGCGACCGCGCGCCGACGCTAGGTCTGCGTGCGGGGTGTCGCGCGCTCCCCGCGCGCTGCCAGGGCGGCGCCGCCCGCCCTGCGCTGCGCCAGGCAGAACCTGAGGCCCTCCCGCAGGCTGCGCATCGGGTTCAGCTCGTCGAACGAGACGCCGATCGTCACGAGCGTCTCGGCGACGTGGCCGCCCAGCCCGGTGAGGACGCAGCGAGCGCCGAGGAGCTGCACCGCCTGGGCGAGCTTGACGAGGTGCTGGGCGGTCATCGAGTCGATGACCGTGACGCCGGTGAGGTCGAGGATCACCCACTCGACGTCGCTGTCGTCCGCCACGCGGGCGAGCAGCCGATCGGTCACCTCGACGGCCCGCACCGAGTCGATGAGCCCGACGAGCGGGAGCGTGAGGATGCCATGCCAGATATCGATGATCGGCACCGAGAGCTCCCGGATGGCGTACTCCTGGCGCTGGATGGTCTCCAGCTGGCTCTCGAGCTCGCGCTTGGAGGCAGCGAGCGCGGCGAGCGCCTGCGCGTTCTGCTCCGCGGTCGCGGAGAGCTCGGAGAGAAAGACCCGCAGCGCCTCCTCGACCACCCCGAAGGCATCCTGTTCGACGGCCCCGAGCTGCTTCAGGGCGAGCTCGACCTCTCCCGTCGATGCGAGCGCGACAGCATCGATGACGCGCTGCATCCGGCGCTCCTCGAAAGAGATCATGTTCTCGGATTCTTGCATGGGCTCCTCTGCGCTCGACAAAGGTTGACCGGGGGCCTCGGTGCGATGTCGCTGCGGCGCATCGCCGGCGTCGCCGGCGGCCTGCGCGCGGACGCGCTCGCAACGACGTCACCGCGCGCTGGACCACACGACCACACCTGTCCAGATATCCTATCTCGCCGCTCGACGTGTGAATCTACCTTCGACCAAGGTCAAACAGATAGCCCATCTTCATCGCGGCTGGAAGGAACCTGCTCGCCCGGCCGGCAGCGTCGAGGCCGCTCGCGCATCCCCGGCAGCCCGCGATCAATCGAGCGAGCGGGCGCAGCGGAACCCGGTCGAGACGTCGCCCGCCTCGCGGTCGAACGCCAGGCGGAAGGTCGACTTCGCCGTGCTCGCCGAGAAATCCCACGATCCGCCGCGGAGCACGCCCTTGCTGCCGGTCGCCGGCACCTGGGGATCCGTCTGGGCGCCCTTCGCGTAGGCGCCTGGGTCCCAGCCGTCGGCCACCCATTCCCAGACGTTGCCCGCCATGTCGAGCGCGCCCGACGCGCTCGCCCCGGCCGTGGCCGAGCCGACCTCCTGGGTGCCTTTGCCGAGCGCGCCGCAGCCCTGCCCGGCCGGCCGCGACACGACGGCGTGCGCGCACCCCGGCGGCTCGTTGCCCCAGGGGTACTCGCGGCCGTCGGCGCCGCGCGCGGCGTATTCCCACTCGGCCTCGGTCGGGAGCCGCTTGCCGACGAAGGCGCAGTACGCGGCCGCCTGCGCCTGATCGACGCAGGAGATCGGGTGCTGCGCCTTCGCGGGATCCGCCGCGGTGCAGAGCGCGCCGCGCTGCTCCACGTCCGCGTCGCTGGCGCGGGGGCCGTGCAGGCCGCTCGGCGTGCACCGGCCCGCGTCGACGCAGCGCTGGTAGGCGGCGACCGTGACCTCGGTGCGATCGAGGTCGAACGCGCGGGTCAGGGTGACCTCGTGGGGCGGCCGCTCGGATTTGCCGCCCTTGGCGCTGCCCATCGTGAACCGGCCCGCGGGCACCCGGACCATGTCCGGCGGGGGCGGCGCCTTGGCCGGCGGCGCGGCCAGGCCGCCGCGCGCGCGCGCCGGCAGCGCGTCGTCGGGGGCGCGGTGCTGGAGGAACGCGACGGCGCCCGCGCCGAGGGCGGCGGCCAGCGCGACCGCCGAGACGACCGCGGGCAGCAGACGGCGCCGCCGCGCGGACGCGGCGGTCGCGGGCGCGGCCGGAGGCGAGCCCGGAGGCAGCGACCCCGGCGGCGGCGCGCTCGCGGTGATGCCGCGCATCGTGGTGAGGGGCGCGCGCGGTGGCGCGGGTCCGGGGGCGAGCGTCGAGGCAAGAGCGGGCGGCGCGCCGGCAAGGCCGCGGGGCGCCTCCAGCGCGGATGCCGCGCCCGCCGGGCCCGGCGCGGCGACGGCCGCGCTCGCGTACGCCGTATCCGCCAGGCCCGGCGCCGTGCCCGCCGCAGGCACGACCGCGCCGACGGACGCGACCGCCCCGGCCATGGCGGCCTCGAGCGCTCCCCAGAGCTCGCCCGCCGTGCGGTAGCGCTCGCGCGGCTCGACCGCGAGCGCGCGGCGCACCACCGCCTCGACGGCCTCGGGCGCGCTCACGCCCGCGCCGCGCAGGCTCGGGCGGAACGCCGGATCGGTCGCGGCGATGTAGAGCTGCGTGACGTCGCTCCCGAGGAGGGCGCGGTCGCCCGACGCCACCTCGATGAGCACCAGGGCGAGCGCGAAGACATCGGTCCACGGCCCGGTCGCGCCGAAGCGCTGGTGAAACTGCTCCGGCGCGCCGTAGTGGACGGTGAAGGCCCGGAGGGCGCCGCCCGTCTCGGCCATCGCCTGCGTCATGCTCGAGAGCTCGCCGAGCACCTTGGCGATGCCGAAGTCGAGGACCTTCAGCGTGCGCCGGCCGCCGATGTCCGTGAGGAACAGGTTCGCGGGCTTGATGTCGCGGTGGGCGACGCCCTGCGCGTGCGCGACCTCGAGCGCGTGCGCCGCGGGCGCGAGCAGGGCGATCGCCTCGGCGAGGGGGCGCGCCGCCCCGCCGCCGGCGCGCCGCGCGGCGATGTCGTGGTCGAGCGGCGCGCCCTCGAGCCACTCGAGCACGAGGTAGGGCGTCCACTCGCCCGACGGCGAGACCGCGGCGCCCGTGTCGAGGGCCTGCACGATGCCGGCGCTCGCGCGGGAGAGGCGGTGGAGGAGCCGGCCCTCGTTGAGGAGCATCCGCTGGAACGCCTCGCGCTCGGCCGGCGCCAGCGATCCGAGCGCCTTCAGGCACTTGACCGCGACCGGCTCGTCGAACCCGAGGTGATGGCCGCGGTAGACGACCCCGAACCCGCCCTCGCCGACCACGGCGTCGAGCCGGTATTTGCCGCCGATCGTCGCGCCCACCCAGCCGAACGGATCCGAAGGTGCCATCTCGCGGCGCGAGTCTACACCGGGCGCTGCGGCCGCGCGGAGATCATGCCGTCATCGCGCGTGAACCGTGGGGTAATCGTGCGGTAATCGCGCGGTGTTCGCGCGGTGTTCGCCCACGGAGGCCTCAGTCGCCCTCATCGCGTTTCGGCGCCCGAGAGGTGCGGACGCTCCGGAGGAGGCCTGTGTCCCTCAGCCCCCTTCGCGCGCCCGCTCCTCCGCCCCGCCCCAGCTCAGCGCCCGCTCGAAGAACGCGCACAGCTCCTCGTGCCGCGCCCGCGCGTCCGCGCGGCCGATCTCGATGAGCCGCCCCGCGAACTCCCCGTCGAACAGCAGATACGACAGGAAGTCGGCCTCGCGCTGCTCGTCCCCCTCGGCGAGGCGCCGCATCACGCGGCCGAGCACGCTCGTGGTCCGCGCGCGGAACGCCGGCGAGCGCACGAACTCCGCCGCCAGGCTGCCGATGTCCTTGGAGGCGCGGATCAGCAGCGACCGCAGCGGCCGGAGCGTGCGCCCCGGCGGGAGCCCGAGCTGCTCGTTCAGCGCGTCGACGAAGCCCTCCCCGTAGCGGCGCCGCCCCGCCTCCAGGATGCCGTTGATGCTCTCCAGGCGCGCCAGGTCGTTGTCGATCCGGTCGAGCATCAGCGCGTTCAGCGTCTTCCCGAGCAGGAAGAGCGGCCCGGGGAAGCCCGGCGCGTCGCGCTCGGTCGCGGCCGAGGCGGGCTCGATGTACCGCGGATTCACGACGATCACGCCGTCGGCCCCGAGGCGCCGCGCCGGCGAGAGCGGGACGTTCTGGCGCAGCCCGCCGTCGCAGTAGAGCTCGCCGTCGATGCTCACCGGGCGGAACAGGATGGGCAGCGCCGACGAGGCGAGGGCGTGCTCGGCGCGAATCGCGGTGGCGCGCGGGGAGATCGTCGGGTCGTGGCTCCAGGGCGGCAGGCCGGGCTCGCGGCGGTGGACGAAGACGACGGTGCGGCCGCTCTTGACCAGCGTCGTCGACACGGTGACGGCCGACAGCAGCCCTCGCTCGAGGTGGCCGTCGATCCGCTCGAAGGGGACGGCCTCCGCGATCTGCCGCTCGAGGCCCGACGTGTCGAGGAGCGAGGCGTGGCCGCCGCTCGCGGGCGCGCCCGCGGCGCCGCCGCGGAGCAGGTCGTGCCCGACGGCGAGCACGCCGCGCACGTCGAGGCGCACGAGGTCGTCGATGCGCAGGCGCGTCCACACCGCGGCGAGCCGCCGCGCTCGGCTCCGCGCCTCGTCCGCGAACGCGGCGAGCCCGCACACGTTGATGGCGCCCACCGAGGTGCCGCACAGGATGTCGAGCGGCGCCTCGCGGCCGAGGTCGCGCGAGACCTCCTCGAGGATGTGCTGCACGACGCCGACCTCGTAAGCGCCGCGAGCTGCGCCGCCGGCCAGGACGAGCGCGATCTTGGGGGCGCGGCCATACCGGGTCGATACGGGCGAGGCGTTGGCCATGGTCGCAGAGTACCACGATCGCCCGCGCGACACCGACCCTGAAAAGCGCGCCTCGCGCGGCGCCATGCTACACACCCGTGGCCGTGGCCATGGCGCGCACGCGCGCGGACACGGAGGCGCCCGATGACGGCAATCTACCTCGTCCTTGCCTACCTCCTCGGAGCGATCCCGACAGGCTACCTCTTTGCGCGGTTCGTCAAAGGCGTCGAACTCCGCGCCATGGGCTCGGGGAACATCGGCGCCACGAACGTCCTTCGCGCGTTCGGCTGGAGGCCCGGGCTGGCCGTCCTGGCCGCGGACATGGCGAAGGGCGCGCTCGTCGCCGGTCCCATCGCGTCATGGCTCTCCGCCGCGCCGGGCGGGTGGGTCGCGGCGGCCGGCGGCCTCGCCGCGGTGCTGGGCCACGACTACACCGTGTTCCTCGGGATGCGGGGCGGCAAGGGCGTCGCGACGTCCTGCGGTGTCCTGCTCGTGCTGGCGCCGCGGGCCACGCTCGTCACGCTCGCCGTCTTCGCGATCGTCGTGCGGGCGACCCGGATGGTCTCGGCCGGCTCCCTGGCCGGCGCGCTCGCCTTGCCGGCGCTCCTCTGGCTCCTCGGCGAGCGCGGCGCCCCGGTGCTGTGCCTCTCGCTCCTCCTCTGCGCCTTCATCTGGCTGAAGCACATCCCGAACCTGCGGCGGATCCTCGCGGGCACCGAGAGCACCCTCTCCTTCGGGAAGCGGCCCGACGGCGGCGCGAGCGCCGGCGCGCCCCCCGAGGGCGAGCGGCGCTGACGCCGCCGGCCGGCCGCGGCCGCGCGCCTCGCCAGCTCACTTGATGATCGTCTTCGCGTAGATCACCGCGCCTTGCTTGTCGATGAACTCGAAGCGCAGCACGTTCTCCTCGAACTCCAGGTAAGCGAAGGCCTCGGTCTCGTCGTTATAGAAGAGCTGCCCGGGCTCGTTCGGGGCCGAGGTCAGCCACGGGCGGGTCTTCGAGCCGGCGCCGCTGACGGCGAAATAGGTGTCCGGGCAGAGCTCGTCGCGCCCCTTGTCGATGAGCTCGAGATTGTGGTCGTGGCCGCACATGTACATGTCGGCCCCGCAGTAGATCGCGCGCTGCATGGCGAACATCCCGTCCAGCCCGAGCTGCTGATTGTCGGCGGCGTGAGCGCCCGACGTGTAGCGGGGGTGATGGCCGAAGACGATCTTCCACCGGGCGTCCGAGGCGGCGACCCGCGCGCTCATGTCGACCGCTTGTTCATCGGAGGTGAAGTCGACGGTATCGATGCCGAAGAGATGGACGTGCCCGACGCGGACATCGTAATACGCAGAGGGCATGCGCCATTTGTCGGTCATGCGCGTTCCCGGCCCGTCGCCCACCGGCAGCAGCGAGTAATCGATCTGCGCCTGCCGCACGCCGCTGCTGCTGGGGCCGTGATCGTGGTTGCCGAGGACCGCGTAGAACGGGAGGCCGTTCAGGCCCGGTCGATCGTAGGGCTGCTCGAACTTCGGCCCCCATTGCGCGTCGCCGGTATCGAGCACGCCGTGATCGTAGAAGTTGTCGCCGTTCATCATCACGGCGTGACAGCCCCCCACCGCGAGGCACTTCTCGCTCATGCGGTCGGCGACCTGGTTCTGCGCGAGGTTGCCCTCGCCGGTGTCGCCGATCGCGATGATCCTCACGACCCTGGACGGCTCGCCCACGGCGCCGTCGACCTCGGCGCCCCCGTCGACCTGGGAGCCCCCCTCGTCCGTGGCGCCGCTCGGCGCGCCACCGGTGCCCTCGCTGCTCGAGCGGCCACCCGCTCCCTCCGGCGCGACGCCGACGGGGGGCGTCACGCTGTCCGCGACACCGCAGCCTGCGCCCGAGGCGACGGCCGGCAACGCGCAGAGGGCGAGGACCGCAAAGGACCGGAAAGCGCCGGAGAAACGACAGAAGTGTGCCATCGGCGCGCATTCTAGCCGGCGCCGTTTTCGCTTGACACCTGCAAGACGTCCATCTATCGAAGTTGAACATCATTTTCAATATCAACAACGGAGCCCCAGTGAGCCGAGAGATGCCCCCTGCCCCGAGCCCGTCCCCATGCGCAGCGCTCGCCGCTTTCCCCGGTTCCGACGCGCCCCAGGCGGGGCTCTCGTGAGCGCGCGCACGCCGCTCGCCGTGGATCCCCCGCGCCGGACCGATCCCGCGCGCCTCGCGGAGCGCGCGCGTGATGACGGCTGGCCGCCGCCGCCGCACGATCCTCGCGAGCGCGAGCTCGCCCTGGTCGTCGCGGGCTGGGAGGTGCGCCTCTTCGTCGGGCGGAAGTTCGAGTACTTCGTCGCGCGCGGCTTCTGGCACCTCCAGCTCTGGCACCCGGAGGCGCGCGTCTCGGTGCTGACGCCCTCGCGGCTCACGCGCGGGCTCTACGAGGCGTACCCGATCGCGAACTGGAAGGCGCAGGCGCCCGACTACGACAAGCTCGTGACGCTCCTCGGCGGCCTGTTCGCGGCGAAGCTCCCGGACAAGGCCGCGGTGCTGCGCCTCGAGCGCGCGCTCGTCGACGAGGTCGTCCGCGGCGGCGGCGGGGTGCCGTCGTGACGCGCCGGCCCCCGGGGGCGCGCGCGCTCGCGCGGCCTCGCGCCCCGCGCCGCGCGGAGGGCGCATGATCTCCACGGCGGTCTCCAGGCACGCGGTGCTCTCGCTGGTCGGGCGCGCCGAGGCGCGGGTGCGCTTTCCGGACCTCGGCTTCGCCGACCCGTGGGCCGAGGCGATGCTGGCCTCGCTCGACGTGGACCCGGCGGGCTTCGACGCCCGCGCGCTCCGCACCTCGACCGTGCGCACCATGGCCGTCGATCGGCTCGTCCGCGACTACGTCGCGCGGAACCCGCTCGGCCTCGTCATCGCGCTCGACGCCGGGCTCTGCACGCGGTTCTCGCGCGTCGACAACGGGACGCTCCGCTGGGTGGAGCTCGATCCGCCCCACCTCGCCGAGTTCAAGTGCGCGCATCGCCTCGGCCACGCGTCGGACCGCCACGCCGTCGCGCGGTGCTGCTCGATCGCGTGCACGGGCTGGATGGACTGCCTCCGCGGCGCGGGCGACGTGCCGACGCTCCTCATCGCCGAGGGCGCCCTGGCCCGCCAGCCGCCCGAGGTCGTCGACGCCTTCCTCACGCGGGCCTCCGTGCGCCTCGCGCCGGGGACGGAGCTCATCCTCGATCACGAGGCGTCGCCACCGCTCCGGATCCCGCCGCGGTCGCGCGCCTGCTTGGAGCTCCCCTCGCTGGACGGCTCCTTGGCGCGCTATCCGCGGCTGCGCCCGTTCTGCGAGGGCGACGCCTCGACCGCGCTCGGGCGAGCGTTGCGCGACGCGAGCCGGATGCCTCGCCTGTACCAGCACGGAGGCGCGCCGCCCGTCCTCCACCTCCGCTTCGCGTGAGCCCGCCGAGCGCGACGGCGCTGCGCCCGAGCCGCGATGTGCCCGCCGGGGCCTGGATCGCGAGCGATCCCGCGCGATCGCGGGGCAGGACGCGCCTCCGATCAGTACACGCGGAACTGCCCGCTCAGCGTGATCAGCGAGAGCAGGTGGAGCAGCCCCGGGTAGTAGCGCGGCAATCCGGTCGCCAGCTCGGCCGCCCACGCCTCCTCGATGTAATCGGCGCGATCCCTCGTCGTCGCGACGAGGCCGACGACGCCGTTCGTGACGACGAGCGCCGGGTCCCTGGCCTCGACCAGCACGCCGTCGAGCGTGTAGGCCCCGCCGTACCAGTCGATGCCCTGCCTCGAGAAGAACGCCAGCAGCCGGTTGGCCTCCTCCACCTGCCACGGGTCGACCCCGAACCAGATCTGGTCGAGCGCGAGGTTCAGCAGCGTGCGGTAGGACTCCGAATCGAAGTTCGCCGAGCCGGTCACCGGCGTGCCGTCGAAGTGGGCGCGCACCGGGATGAGCCCGGTGATCGGGTGCGCGGTCCGCCTCCAGTGCTCGCGCGCGCTCTCCGCGGCCTCGAACCAGAACGGGTCGCCCGTGGCCTGCGCCCAGAGCTCGTAGTAGGCCGGCATCTCGAGGGAGGGGCGGGTCGTGTCCGCGGCTTCGACGTTCGGGACGTCGAAGACGAGCTTCGTCTCCGGGTCGAAGGTGTTCGTCACGCCGTCATTGACGCCCCCGTTCAGCGTCTCCTTGTGCTGCATCACCTCGAGCAAGGCGATCGCCTCCGCTCCGTAGTCGATGGTCCCGGTGTCGCTCCCCCAGCGACCGTGGGCGAACAGCAGCGCCATCGCGAGCTGCTGGAGACCGAAGGGATCGGAGCAGAACACCGGCTTCTCGCTCCACGGCACGTCGCAGAACGACACGAAATAGCCCTGCTTGGGGCCGGACGTGTGCTCGTGCCATTCCTTGGCGTATCTCCAGAGCCGATCGAACTCGTCCCGCTTGTTGAGCTGGACGGTGATCATCATCCCGAAGCCCATGCCCTCGGTGCGCACCTGCAAGTGCAGGGTGTCAAAGATGTAAGCCCGATCGGCGTCGTAGGCGTCCGGGTAGAAGATGGCTTCGTTGTACCTATCGCCGTAGAAGAGCTGCTGGAAGGTAGCGTTGATCTTCGCCGCGATCTCTTCGTCCGACTTGCCCAGCACGTCGCTGAGCGCGTTGGGGTACTCCTGTGGGCCGGTCAGCGGGCGGAGCTCGTCGCTCCTCATCCGGTCGTGGCCGAGCCAGTCCACCGTGTTCCCGCACGCGGGCAGCGCGCAGAGCGCCAACGAGCCGCAGGCAATGCCCGATGCTGCGCGGAACAAGCGGAGGAAGACGGGACAGCGCATGACCCGGAGTTTAATCGTTCACATAGCGTCGTACCCTGGAAGCGAGCACGCTGTTCGGATGTCGTTGTAGAAACGCCTTCGCGCGCTGCGACGCGGCGTCGAGCCGGCCGCTCTTCGCGAGCGCGTCGATCCGCAGGACCTCGGCCTCGAGCCCGAGGCGGCCGCGCGGGTGCTCCTTGGAGTAGGCGTCCAGGAGCGTGAGCGCGCCCTGCGCGTTCCCGCTCGCCAGCGTCGAGCGCGCCGCGTCCAGCGCGCTGAGCTCCGCCTTGAGGGCCGCGCTCGAGGAGGCGGGCTTCGGGTCGACCCTGGAGGCCGCGCCGCCGCTGCTGCCGGCGCGCGCCGGGGCGGGGATCTCCTCCGGCTCGGCCTCCGCCGGCGGCGCGGGCGCCGGCGCCGCCACGGGCGCCGGGCGCGCCGCGGCCCGCTCGACCGGACCCGCGAGCGCGCCGCCGAAGCGGTGGACCGCGACGAGCTCCGGCGCCTGATACCCGCGCCAGGCGAGGTAGCCGGCAGGGATGCCGGCCAGCACGCCCACCGTCGAGAGCGCGACGAGGATCTTCGTCCAGCCGAGCTTCACGGCGACCGACGAGGACGCGACGGCCGTCCCCGCCGCGGAGACCGCGGCGGGCGCTGCGACGCTGGCCGAGAGCGCGGCGGCGCCGGCGATCCCCAGCGCGGCCAGCGTCTTCGCGCGCGTCTCCGGTGAAGTCTGGTACGACGCGCCGGCGCTCAGCAGCGCGCGCTCGAGCGGGCTGTCGCTCTCTTCCAGCAGGCGGCGTGGTTCGCTCATCGTCTCACCTCGCTCGTCGAAACGAGCTCGAGCGCTCGGACGCGCTCTCGAAAATCGGCCCTGGCCCTTCGTAGCCGAGAGGCCACGGTACCCTGCGGGATCCCCAGCACGCCGGCGATCTCCACCATGCTCATCTCCTCGAATTCGTACAGCACGAACACGGTCCGCAGGTCCGACTCCATCTCGTCGAGGACCTGGTCTAGCATCTGCCGCGCGTGCTTCTGGCTGGTAAGCTGCTCCGGTGTCGCAGCGTCCACGACCTCCGGCGGCTCGGCCGCCGGGAACTCCCGCCGACGCGCAGCGCTGCGTCGCGCGTGGGCTGCCACATGAAGCGCGGTCTGGAGAAGGAAGCTCTTCTCCGCCCCCGGCCGGACGTCGTCCAGCCGCTGGGCTGCGGCGATGAAGGTGCGCTGCACCGCATCGTCGATCTCGGCGGCCGGGGTCCCCGCGTTGCGGAGCACCCGCCCGATGAAGTCGAGATGGGCGTCCACCATCCGGCGCAGTCGCGCGTCTCGCTGTCTCAAGCTCTCTGCCGAAGGCTTCACGTTCGCCGGCTCCAGGTCAGATAAAGCAGGCGATGTCATGACCTCGACGACCATGTTTCCGCTCAGCGGGAGGCGAGGCCTGAGACCCGTGGACTCGATTTCCGAAGGAGCGACGTCCGGCAGCAGCGAGCGCGGACCAGGTGCCCCGGCTTGCGAGGGGCAGCCTCCGCGACGCGCTGCTTCCAGATGACGTCCATGTCCCATAATTCCCAGGCTGCATCGAAGTGATCACGGAAGTCCAGCCTCAGAAACTGTGCACGATCCCGACGCCCGCCACCGGCGAAATCACAGGAGTTTCGCCCACGGTTTCCGCCGGCAGGGAAATGGTGAAGCTCCGACGAACGAGCGGCACGCCGGCCCCCACTTCGATCTCGATGGCGCTGCCCCCGCCGAGCGGCACGGCGGCGCGCGCGAGGGCCCCGGCGCTCCACCACGATCGCACGGCGGAGCGCGGGTGCGACACGTCTTCCGCCGTCGCCGTGAACCAGCCGCCGGTGACCACGACACACGGCTCTGCGCTGAGGAAATCGGCGATCTGCCAGCGGAGGGGGCAGGCGGTGAGGGCAGCGGCCGCCCAGTGTATCAACGCGTTGTCGGTACCCTGCAGGATATCGTTTCGGGCGTAGTTCAGCGAGAGCCCGAGCGAAGGGCTCAGCGCGCCGTCCGTGTGCGCGGTCGCGCGGGCGACGAGCGCGCCGCCCAGGCTCGCGTAGGGAGAGACGACCTGCGTCACCAGGAGCTGCGCGCCGACCCCGAACGTGATCGGCGGCCACGGGCGCGGGGCCGCGGGCGGCGGCTGGACCGGCCGCGGCGGGGGCGGCGCAGGCGGCGGGGGCGGCGGCAGGGGCGCGGTCTCCTCGGCCGCCTCGTCGAGCGCCAGCGCCGCGGTGAGCGAGAGCGCCTGGACCACGACCTCGCACGAGGTCGCGTCGACGGTGCGCGTGTCCGTCTCGCCGCGCTCGTGGATCACACGGAGCTCGCCGTGGACCCCGGACCCGCCGCGCGTCAGCCGGACGCGGAGGCCCCAGCCGCCCTCCCCGTCCTCCGCCTTCCGCACGCGATCCGAGCGGGCGTGGATGGCTTCGTAGAGATCGTCGACCGTCGCGCAGTCGGCCGGCGCGTCGAAGTCGACGCGGATGGGGATCGGCGTCGGCGCCGCGGTGGCCGAGGACCAGCCGAGGACGACGAGCTCGATGAACGAGATGCCGTCACCGGAAGCCACGGGCCCGAAGGTGCCACGAACCGCTCACGAACCGCCAGAAGCTCATGCGCTCCTCGCCGGGGTCGTGCAAAAATCCACTCGTCCGCGCGTCGCGCCGCGCGGCGGTGGGGGTGACCGGGCTGGCGCTGTGAGCTACCTCATCGTGCGAGCGTGCGATCACGCGCGCGCTCCCCCGAGTCGCTCGAGCACCTCGCGCAGCGAGCCGAGCTCCGCGTCCGCGCCGGTGAAATCCGACGCCGCGGTGAGCGGCGACGGGACGACCCAGCACGTCAGGCCCGCCGCCTTGGCCGACCGGAGCCCGCGCTCGGAGTCCTCGATGACGAGCACGTCGCGCGCGGCGAGCCCCAGCCGCTCGCAGGCGACCCGGTACGGCTCGGGATCCGGCTTTGCGCGCGCGTACTGCTCCCGCGTGAGCGCGAACTCGAACCACCGGAGGAGCCCCGTCGCCGCGTGCGCGCGGTGGAACGGCTCGGGCTTGCTGCTCGTGACGATCGCCATGCGGAAGCGCGCGGCGAGCGCGGAGACGACCTCGCGCACCCCCGGCAACAGGGGATCTCCGCGCGCGATGAGCTCGAGGTACCGGCGATCCCGCTCGTCGGCCAGCCGCCGCACCCCCGCCTCGTCGACGCCGCGCGCGCTGCAGAGGTGCCAGGCGCCGCGCGCCTCGACGAGGAACAGCTGACGGTAGTCCTCGGCGGTGAGCTCGACGCCGACCGACGCGATCGTCTCGCGCGTCGCCTGGAAGTAGAGCCCTTCCGTGTCGACGAGGACGCCGTCGTTGTCCCAGAGGATCGCCTTGAACACGCGGGGCGTTCCTAGCGCCGCCCGTCCATGCCGGCAAGAGAGGGCCGCGGAGCGCGCGCGTCACCCCTCGATGAGCTGCCGCTCGGCGAGGGCGCGGCGGCGGGCGAGGGCGAAGGCGGGCAGGATCACGGCGCCCGTGGCGAGGACGATGAGCGGCGGGATGAGGTAGAGAATCCCGCCCGGCAAGAGGCTCGCGAGCGCCGCGTAGCCGAGCGCGCGGACCGCGCCCCGGGGCGCACCGGCGGCGAGATCGGGCGTCGACGCCGCGTGGATCTCCCGCGCGTGACGGAACGCGAGGTACGCGACGACGGCGTGCACGTGGCCCACGAGGACCAGGGAGAGGCGCACCCATCCGTCGAAGTCCTCGATCAGCTCGCTCCACGTCGCGAACCAGCCGCCGAGGCAGCAGTAGATCGCGAAGTGCAGCGTGAGCGGCGCGAGCACCACGGCGCCGGCGAGGGGGAGCGCGACGCTGCGGCGCTCCTCGGCGTCGATCATGCCGCGCACGCACGCCTCGGGCGCCGCGGCCTCGAGCCTCGCGCGATCCGCGTGCACGTCGCCGCTCTGCTGGATCTCGCGGGAGAGCGCCCGCCGGAGCCTCCCGTCGGCGAGCTCCCGGCCCACGACGTAGGCGAGCGCGGACGTCGCCCACGCGGCGAGGAGCGTGATCGTGGCGGCGCCGTCATCGAGGACGCCGAGGAGGGGGGGCGCGCCCGCGGCCATGGCCACGAGGACCGCGCCGCCGAGGGCGACCTGGCCGGCCAGCGACCGGGCGGCGCGGCGGGCGTAGAGGCGACGGAGGTGCTCCGGGATGGCGTCGACCTGATGGCGGTGGCGCGCGAGGAGCGATTCGATATGTAACCGCGCGACGTCCTCATCGTTTCGGTACGTGGCTCTCATGACAGGCTCCCCTCGGGCCCGGTGAACGCCGGCAGACCACGGCGGTTTCCCGGTGCCCTTCGCTCGGGCGGTTCAGCAAGCCCGGTGCCGGTTTGAAAGCCCTGGTTTTTGGCGACTTTCACGACCGGAGGCCCCGCCGTCGCCCAGCCGGTAGGCGGCCGGTGTCCACGGCGTGGACACCGGCGCCGCGGCGCTTCGTCCGGAGAAAGCAGGCGACCATGCTGAAGGGATCGCCGTATTCCGACCGTCCTGCCTATCCGCGGGCGGCGGAGGCGACGAGGCGGCAAGCCGGCGAGACGACGAGGCGGCAAGACGACGAGGCGGCGAGACGGCGAGACGTGAACGATCGCGAAGTACAAAGTTCGTGACTCCGCCACCGGAGTTGGTGCTAGCCTCGCTCAAGGTGGACTTTTAACAACGCATCCACCGAGGCGGTGCTCCCATGGGTGACAAATCTCCGAAGGCCAAAGAGCGACAGAAGAAGCAGGACGCGGCGGAGAAGAACCAGAAGAAGGTAGCCGCGACCGCCAAGGCGTCGCCTGCTCCGGCCGCGCCTGCCAAGAAGAGCAAGTAGTCGGGCCGAGAGGCGCCGCGCTCAGCGCCCTTCACGCCCCGTCTCGACAAAGCCCCCTCTCAACCAGAGCCCCTCCTTCCTCCCGCGGCCGCGGGTGTTCCGGACGCATAGCGCGCCATCGCGGGCAAGCACCGGCCCTACGATGTCGCTCTCCACCCCATCTCTCCTCGATCGCAGAGGGCCCTCGACGCAGCTCCTCTGCGCGACCAGCCGCCCTGTGCTCTCGGCCTCTCCGCCTTCGCGTCGAGTCGCTCTCTCCGCTGCGCGCTCGGGCCGTCGCGCCTGGGCCACGCCCGCGCGCCGGCCGGATTTCCTCCGCCGGGCCTCTTCCTGGCGAGGCGACCTCGCGCTATGAGGCTCGAGCCGTGCGACCCACTCTGCTCCAGGCCGTCGCGCCGCCGCTCGCCGCGCTCGTGCTGTTGCTCGCGCTCTGGGAGGTGGTCGCCCGCGCGCTCGGCATCCCCGCCTATCTCCTGCCGCCGCCCTCGGACGTGGCCCGCGCGGGCGCAGCGGAGGCCGCCACCCTGCTCGCCGGCGCCGCCACCACCGCGAAGGCCGCGCTCGCCGGCTTCTGCCTCAGCGCCGCGGTCGGCGTGCTCTCCGCCATCGCGCTCGCCTCGTCGCGCGCGCTCGAGAGGGCGCTCTATCCCTATACCGTCTTCCTGCAGACCGTCCCGATCGTCGCCATCGCCCCGCTGCTCGTGCTCTGGTGCGGCCCCGGCCTGCGCGCGGTCGCGGTCTCGGCGTTCATCGTCTCCGTGTTCCCGGTGATCGCGAACACGCTCACCGGCCTGCGCTCCGTCGAGCCCGCGCTGCGCGATCTCTTCCGGCTCTACGGCGCCCGCCGCTTCGCCATGCTCCGCAAGCTCGAGCTCCCCTCGGCGCTGCCCCACATCGTGACCGGGCTCCGGATCGCGGCGGGCCTCGCCGTCATCGGCGCCATCGTCGGGGAGTTCGTCGCCGGCTTCTCGGAGGACGCCGCCGGCCTCGGCATCCTGGTCCTCTCCGCCTACCGCCAGCTGCGCACGGATCTGCTCTTCGCCGCCGTGCTGCTCGCCTCCGCGCTCGGCCTCGCGCTCTTCGGCGCCGTCGACCTCGCCGGCAAGCGGCTCTTGCGGCGCTGGCATCCTTCGGAGATCAATCGCTGATGCACTCCCGTGACAGCCGCCGGCTGGCCCTCCAGCGCCTCGCCTCCCTCGTCGCCGTCCCCCTCTTCGCCCCCGCCTGCTCGCGCTCGTCGTCGCCCGAAGGCGACGGCCGCTCGTCGGCCCCCTCCGCTCAGGGGAGCGCGCCCGCCGCGCCCGCCCAGGGCGCGTCGGCCGCGCCTGCTCAGGCCGCGCCGGCCGCGAAGGTGAAGCTCGCGCTCAACTGGGTCCCGGAGCCCGAGTTCGGCGGCTTCTACGCGGCGCGCGAGTCGGGCGCGTTCGCGAAGGAGGGGCTCGAGGTCGAGATCCTCGGCGGCGGCGCCGGCGTGCCGGTCGTCCAGATGGTGGCCGGCGGGCAGGTGGACTTCGGCCTCTCCGGCGCCGACGAGGTGCTCACCGCCCGCGCCCGCGGGGCGGACGTGCTCCCCCTCTTCGCCGTGTTCCAGACCTCGCCGCAGGCGATCATGACCCACGAGAGCCGCGGCGCGAAGGGCATCGCCGACATCCTCTCGTCGGGCGGCACGCTCGCCATCGAGCCGGGGCTGCCTTACGCCGCGTACCTCAAGAAGAAGTACGGCTTCAACAAGGTGAAGGTCGTGCCGTACGACGGCGGCGTCGCCCGCTTCGTCGCCGACAAGGACTTCTCGCAGCAGTGCTTCATCACCGCCGAGCCGATCGCGGCCAAGCGCAAGGGGAGCGATCCCGCCGCGTTCCTCGTCGCCAGCGAGGGGTTCAACCCGTACGTGGTGGTCGTGATCACGCGCGCGGCGCTCTGGAAGGAGAACCCGGAGCGCGTCCGCGCGTTCATCCGCGCCACGCGGGAGGGTTGGCGCGGCTACCTGCACGATCCGACGCGCGCCAACGAGGTCATGGCCAAGCTGAACACGTCGATGGACGCGGAGACCTTCGTCGCCGCCGCGGAGGCGCAGCGGCCGCTCATCGAGACCCCCGAGACCAAGGAGAAGGGCCTCGGCGTGATGACCCGCGAGCGCTGGGAGACGCTCGCGAAGCAGCTCGCCGACCTCGGCGTGCTGGAGAAGGCGCCGCCGATCGACGACCTGCTCGTCGCCGCGCTCTGATCGACGCGGCAGGCGCGCCTCCCGCGCGGCGCGAGGCGAGATCTCGGCGCGCGACTTCGTCTAGAATGCGGCGCGCGCGCGTCGCGCCCCCACGGCGCCGCCGCGCCACAACGCAAGGGAAACACCGCCCTCCATGGCTTCCACGCATCGACCTCGGGCCAGCCGGCTCCCGTTCGCCTCGCTGCCCCTCGCGGCGGCGTACGTGCCCGCCGCTGTCGCCGTCGCCGCCGCCGTCGCCTCCGGCGCGTGCGGCAAGGAGTTCACGGCGCGCCCGCCCGACGCGTCGACGAGCTCGAGCACCGGCGGCGGGAGCGGCGGCAGCGGCGGCAGCGGCGGCGGGTGCCCGGGCGGGGGCGAGGTGTGCGGCGACACGTGCGTCGACACGAGGACGGACGCGGAGCACTGCGGCGCGTGCGATGTCGCGTGCTCGCCCTTCGGCGGCTCGCCGAGCTGCAACGACGGCGTCTGCCAGTCGCCGGCGTGCGAGGAGGACCGCGGCGACTGCGACGAGGACCCCGAGAACGGCTGCGAGGAGGACCTCCTCACGAGCCTCGCGCACTGCGGCAGCTGCGACAAGCCGTGCAGCGGCCAGTGCGTGCGGGGCGCCTGCGTCGTGCCGAAGCACATCTCGGCCGGCACCGATTACACCTGCGCGGCGCTCAGCGACGGCTCGGTCTGGTGCTGGGGCAGGAACACCTGGGGCAACCTCGGCGACGGCACGCAGCAGCAGGATCGGCCGATCCCGAGGCAGGTCGTCGGCCTCGGCGGCGAGGCCGCCACGGTCGCGACGAGCATCTCGTCGGCGCGCTCGCACACCTGCGCGGTGCTGACCGACGGCGCCGTGGCGTGCTGGGGCGCAGGCAACAGCGGGCAGCTCGGCGACGGCGAGGCGATGAACGCCCTCTCCCCCGTGCGCGCGAAGGAGCTCGCGGGCGCGACCCAGGTCGCCGTCGGCGGGAGCCACACCTGCGCGGTCACGACGTCGCACGCTCTCTGGTGCTGGGGCGAGGGCAGCTCCGGTCAGCTCGGGTACGGGGACGAGGCCGATCAGTTCGAGCCCACCGTGGTCCTCGACGACGTGGCCTCGGTGAGCGCCGGCCTCTCGCACACCTGCGCGGGCATGATCGAGCGGATGGGCGAGCGCCGGATGAGCTGCTGGGGCCACAACGAGAGCGGTCAGCTCGGCTCCGGCAACTTCCAGCCGTCGAGCGTCCCGGTGACCATCCCCGGCCTCACCAGCGTCGCGGTCACGGCCGCGGGCGCTTTGCACACGTGCGCCGCGCCGGCGACCGGCGTGGCCTCCTGCTGGGGCGAGGGCGCGCAGTTCCGCCTCGGGACAGGCACCGTGAACGTCGAGGCGGCGCCGCGCGAGATCCCGGACCTCGCGGGCGTGATCCGGCTCTCGCTCGGCGCGAGGCACTCCGGCGCGGTGCTGGCCGACGGGAAGGTGCTGCTGTGGGGCGACAACACGAAGGGGCAGCTCGGCAACGGGACGCAGGACCCGGCCTTCACCCCGCAGCCGCTCGAGCTGACCGACGTCATCGAGCTGGCCCTCGGGGCGGACCACAGCTGCGCGCTCAGGCGCACGGGCGAGATGCGCTGCTGGGGAGACAACCGGAACGGCGAGCTGGGCGACGGGACCAACGAGCCGCGGCTCGTGCCGACGGTCGTCAAGTGGCCGTCGCGGCCGTAGGGGCGGGCTCCGGACGAATCCGGCGATCGCCATGTCACAACCGGGCCCCCCCTCTCGTCTTGCCGCCGAGCCCCGGGCATCGGGGCGGGAGGCACTCATGGACGAGAGGAAGCAAGGCGGGACGAAGGTCTCCGGCCGCGCCCGGGTCGTGGTGATCGGGGGCGGGTACGCGGGCGTGGCGGCGGCGCTGCGGATCGTCGGCGAGGCGGCGCGCCGCCGCGTGCCGGTCTCGGTCGCGCTGGTGAACCCGTCGCCGCTCTTCGTCGAGCGGATCCGGCTGCACGAGCTCGCCGCCGGCAAGGCGCCGCGCCGGATCGAGCTCGCGCGGCTCCTCGGGGCGCGGGGGATCGAGCTCGTGCTCGGCCGCGCCCGCACGATCGACGCGGCGGCGCGCGCGGTCGAGGTGGAGCTCGGAGGCGGCGGCGACGCCGGGGCGGAGACGCGGCGGCTCGGCTACGACGCGCTCGTGTACGCGCCCGGCAGCGGGGCGGCGCAGGAGATCGTGCCCGGCGGCGGCGAGCACGCGCTCTCCGTGGCGGACGCCGCGAGCGCGCGCGCGCTCCACGAGCGCCTGCGCGCGGCGCCGCCCGGCGGCAGGGTGGTCGTGGTGGGCGGCGGGCTCACGGCGATCGAGACCGCGGCGGAGATCGCCGAGGCGTTCCCCGCGCTCCGCGTCGCGCTCGCGACGCGCGGGCGCGTCGGCGAGGGCCTGTCGGTCGGCGGGCGCGCGTACGTCGGCCGGGCGCTCCGCGAGCTCGGCGTCGCGCTCCGCGAGGGCGTGCGCGCGGTCGCCGTCGACGCGAGCGGCCTCGCCGTCGCCGCGGAGGCGGGCGGCGCCGCCCCGGGCGCCGGCGCGGCCGAGCACCTGGCCGCCGACGTCGTCGTCCTCGCCGCGGGCTTCCGGCCGGCGGCGCTCGCCGAGAGCTCCGGGCTCGCCACCGTGGCCGGCGGGCGGCTCGCCGTCGACCGGTGGCTCCGCGCGCCCGCGCACCCGGAGATCTGGGGCGCGGGCGACGCCGCGGCCGTGCTCGACGGCGACGGCGCGCCGCTGCGCATGGGCTGCGCCACCGCCATGCCGCAGGCGGCGTACGCGGCGGACAGCGTCGTCGCCTCGCTCGCCGGCGACGCGCCGCCGCCGCCGTTCCGCTTCGCGTTCTTCATCCAGTGCATCAGCCTCGGCCGGCGGCGCGGGCTCATCCAGCGGGTCGATCCCCGCGACAGGCCGCTCGATCGGGTGATCACCGGCCGCCTGGGCGCGTGGGTGAAGGAGCTCGTCTGCCGCTTCACGGTCGCGGCGATCCGCATCGAGGCGCTCCGCGCCGGCGGTCACGGCTGGCCCGGGCAGGCGCGACGGCCGCGGGTCGCGCGATCGCTCGACGCCGCCGCGTCCGGCGAGCGGCTCCCGTCTGGCGCCGCGACATGAGCGCCGCCGCGGGCGTGAGCGCCGAGTGCTTCACGGCGCACCGGCGCTCCCTCTTCGGCCTCGCCTACCGGATGCTCGGCAGCGCGGCCGAGGCCGAGGACGTGGTCCAGGAGGCGTACCTGCGCGCGCGGGCCGCCGGGGAGGTGCCCGAGGCGCCGGGGCCGTACCTCGCCACGATCGTGACGCGCCTCTGCCTGGACGTGCTGAAGTCGGCGCGCGCGCGGCGCGAGGCGTATGTCGGGCCGTGGCTGCCCGAGCCCGTGCCGACCGGCGATCTGCTCGACGTCGGCGGGGCCGCGGCGGGCTACCCGGGCGAGGGCGCCGGCGCGGAGAGCCCGGCGGCGCGCATGGATCGGGTCGAGTCGATCTCGATGGCGTTCCTCGTGGTCCTCGAGAGCCTGTCGCCGCTCGAGCGCGCCGCGCTGATCCTGCGCGACGTGTTCGACTGGGAGTTCGACGCCCTCGCCGGGGCGCTCGGCCGCTCGCCTGCGGCGTGCCGGCAGCTCGTGCACCGGGCGCGCGAGCACGTGGCCGCGCGCCAGCCGCGGTTCCGCGCCACGGAGGCGGAGCGGCGGCGCCTGTTCGAGGCGTTCCTGGACGCGGCGGCGCGCGGCGACGCGGGCGCCCTCGCCGCGATGCTCGCCGAGGGCGCGAGCGTGACCCCGGACTCCGGCGGCAAGGCCAGCGCGGCGCGCCGGGTGCTGAGCGGCCGCGATCGGATCACGCGCTACGTCATCGGCCTGTGGCGGAAGGGCGCCGGCGCGATCGTCACCCGCGTCGCGTCGGTCAACGGCGCGCCCGCCCTCCTCGTTTACGAGGGCGCGCGGCTCGCGACCGCCGTCGGCCTCGACGCCTCGCCGGCCGGCATCGACGCGATCTGGCTCATGCGCAATCCCGACAAGCTGGCCCGGCTCGAGGCCGCGCTCCCGCTGCTCCCGTCGCGCGGCCTGCCCGACGCGCGCGCGTGACGCGCGCATGACAGACGCCGGCGCCTCGCGCCGAGCCCGCGCCGACGAAACAGTGCTCGGCGCGGGTTCAATGCCAATCCGACGGCAACTAACGGCAACCAACGGCAATCCAACGGCAATCCAGCGGCATCGGTAACAGGACGACATCCGCCTGTTACACACACGTGTCAGCACGTGGGGACACGTGGTTCAGCGGGGGCGCAAAAAACATGAATGCGGAAGTGCGCAGACGCATCCATAATAAAGACTATAACCTAACCGCGTCGCGCCGCCGGCCTCGCCGAGAGTGCCGAGAGTGCCGAGACTTCAGAGACCAAAGAAAATTATCTCGACAGCCGATTGGCTTATCGGCATATACTCCAGCCATCATGGACGCGTCTTCGTCCTGACGAGGCCGGGCCGATCGCACCTTGGCTTCTCGATCGCGTTCATCAGCGTCTCTTTCGAGCGTCCACTTCGACAACCCCGGTCCGTGAGCCACGGACCCAGGAGGGATCATGTCGCATTTTATGCAGTCGAAACTATCCCGCTCCAGCAAAACGGGGCTTGTTTGCGGCGCGCTGTCGCTCCTCTCCGTCGCACCGGCGCTGGTCTCGGATCCGGCCTGGGCGATGGCGCCATGGCACGGTCCGATCAAGCCGTTCGCGACGTTCCCGACGCCTCCCGGGTTCCCTGAGGGGATCGCGGTCGATGGCAATCGGGTCTTCGTCTCTGGTCCGGCGACGTTCGGCACCGCGGGATCGGGCCCGTCGAAGATCGTCGTTTACGACAGGGACAGCAGGGTCCTGAAGAGCACGATCACGGTGGCCGGCGAGGCGCTCGACGCGGAGCATGCGCTCAGCTGCATCGCGGTCGATGGCCCGGGCCGCGTCTACGCGCTCAGCACGCAGCTCGGGCTGCTGCGCTTCACGAAGACTGGACATCAATATGTCCAGGAGAGCTACGGCGATCCGCTGCCGGACCTCCCGTCGTGCGCGACGGCCGCGCCGGGAGAGGCGTGCTCGCCGGTGCCCTTCGAGACGCCGCCGATCCCGAACGACATCGTCTTCGACGAGGACGGCTACGCCTATGTGACCGACTCGCTCCAGGCGACGATCTTCCGCTACGCGCCCGGGGGCGGTGCGCCGGAGATCTGGTTCCAGAGCGCGGCGCTCGTCGGAGGGGGCCCCCAGCCGTTCGGCGTCAACGGGATCAGGCTCGATCCGCTGCGGGAGCACGTCTATTTCGCGGTCACCTTCTCCCTTTCGGATCCGAGCCTCGGGTCCATCTACCGGCTCCCCCTCGTCGACGCCCCCGAGGAGGCCGATCTGGAGCTGGTCCACGACTACGCCGCCGGAGAGGCGCCCGACGGGATCGCGTTCGGCAAGTCGGGGAGGCTCTATGTCACGCTCGCCGCGGCCAACGCGATCTCGGTGCTCGACGAGGACGGGGACGAGGTGTCGCGCATCGAGAGCTCGCCCTGGGACGAGGTGCCGCTCGACGCGCCCGCCAACGTCGCCTTCAACGACCCGGCGAAGACGCTGCTCATCGTGAACCACGCGCTCCTCACCGGGAACCCCGACAACTTCGGGGTGCTGAGGGTCTGGGTCGGCGACAAGGGAGATCCGCTGGAGAAGCCGTGGCTGCCCTGAGGCGAGGCGGGTAGCCCGCGCGGGGGCCGCCCCGCGGAGCGGGGCTCGCCGCGCCTCAGGCGAGCCCCCCGCGCCGGCGCACGATCCAGTGCGCGCCGAGGGCCGCGGCCGCCGCGAGCGTCCAGGCCCACGGGGGCAGGAGCGGCGCGACGTGGCGCTCGGCCGCCACCTGCGTCGCGGCCGGCAGCGGCAGCGAGCCGGCGTCCGGCGGGAGCACCGACGCGCCGCCCGTGGCCTTCGCGATCTCCTCCAGGCGGGCGACGTCGGGGCGCGGATCCGCCCACTCGTCGCCGCCGCGCTCGCACGCGAAGTCGCGCCGCGTGGTCGCGCCCTTCGCGTCGCCCGCGCCCTCCGCCGGGACGATCTCCACCGTGGCCGCGTAGCCGCCGGGATCGAGGCGGCCGGCCGCGAGCTCGACCGGCTCGCCGCCCTCGCCGATCCGCGCGCTCAGCGTCCGCACGACCGCGCCGCTGCCGAGGCGGGCGATCGTCACCTTGGCCTCGCCCCGCTGCCCGGCGAGCGGGCGCAGGACGAGCGTCGTCTCCTCGCCCGCGAGGCAGCCGCCGCGCGGCTCGATCGCGGCGGGCTCGAAGCGAGGGTCGCGCATGAGCCAGCCGAGCAACGCGTCCCAGAACGCGCCGTGCGCGCGGCCGGCGGAGCTCGAGGCGAACGCGCTGAAGAGCAGGCGGTGGCTGCCGTCGAGCGTCAGCGCGATCGTCCGGCCGCTCTCGTGCTCGCCCAGCGAGAGCACCGGCATCGGCGCGCCCGAGGCCGTCGTGCGGGTCGGGTGCGTCATCAGCACCGTCGCCCCGGGGAGCGGGTCGCCGACCACGTTGGTCCCCGGCATCTCGGGCATCTCGTCGCCGATCAGCGCGAGCAGCGGCGCGAGCACCGGCGCCGCGCGGCCCGCGGCGGTGATGCGCGGCACGAAGGCGCCGAGATCCACGCCGGGCGCGCTGCCGATGTCGAGATCGACCGGCAGCACGCGGGCGAGCCGCGTGCGCGCGTAGTTGCCCGGCACGAAGGCGTTCGGGCCGCCCACCATGATGAGCCCCCCGCCCTTGTCGACGTACTGGGCCAGCGCCGGCAGGTGCTTGGTCAGGCCGTACGGCTTGGCGTCGAAGTCCTGCAGGACGACCGCGTCGAAGCTCGACAGGTGCACGCTGAAGAGCTCGTCCACCGGGAAAGGGATGAGCGCGAGCTCGTCCGAGGACGCGTTCACCTCGTCGCCCGGGGTGCGCAGGATGAAGAACGCCACGACGTCGACCGAGGCGTCGGCCTTGAGCCACATCCGGAGCGCGCGCACGTCGTACGTCGGCCGGCCCGCCACGTGGAGCACCCGGATGCGATCGCGCGCGACGTCGAGCGTGACGTAGCGGACGTCGTTCTCGGGGAGCGCGTCGCCGTCCGGCGCGTCGATCGCGACCTCCAGGATGCGCGTGCCGGCGCGATCGAGCGTCACGCCGAGCTCGACCGTGCCGACGCCCCCCTCGTCGACGTGCGCCGTGCCCGTCGCGAGCGTCGTGGGCGCGCCCTGCTCGCGGAGCTCGCGCGCGACGACGGGGACCGCGTCGCACGCGAGGCCGCCGCTGCAGCCGATGTCGATGCGGAGCGAGAGCGGCTGGTGGGCGACGGCGGCGCCGGAGGTCCGGACCGCGCGCACGCTGGCGTCGCGCGGGGACTCGGTCGCCGCCGCGACCGTGTGCACCGGGACGCCGAGCCCCTCCAGCGCGGCGCGCGTCGCCGCGGCGGTGTCCTCGGGGCCGGGGCGGTCGAGGCGGCCATCCGAGACGACGACGAACGCCGACGGCCGCTCGTCGGCGGCGCGGGCGAGCGCCTCGAGCGCGGCGCTGAGGTCCGAGCGGCGCTGCGGCCGGCCTCGCGCGGGCGGCGCGGCCGGAGCGGCGGGCGCCGCCGCGCCTGCGTCCGCGCGCGGCGTCGACGCCGGCCCGGCGCCAGCGCTGCCGCGCGGCGTCGGCGCCGGCGCGGGGCCGCCGCCATCGCCGGCCTGCCCGTCGGCCGGCAGCGGCGCCCCCTCGCCGAACAGGTAGCGGGAGAGCCGGACGTCGGCGCGCTTCCCGAGCTCCGCGAGCGCTCGCTCGGCGCTGTCGCGGCGGGTCCCCGCGATGCCGGGCAGGTCCATGGACCGGGAGCCGTCGACCAGCACCACGACCTTCGGGCCGACGAGGCTCCCGCGCGACGTGACCGCGACCGGGCGGAGGATGGCGGCGAGCAGGCAGAGCACGGCGATCGCGCCCGTGAGCGCCGTGGCGAGCGCCGCGCCGCGGAGGCCGCCCGACCCCGCCGCGGTCCGGCCCCGCGCGCGGACGAGCTCGAGCACGAGCAGCCCGAAGCTCAGCGCGGCGACGACGCAGGCGACGGCGACGACCGACGAGGAGAGATCGCCCGAGGGCGCGAGGCTCTGGGTCACGGCCGCTCCGGGAGCGAGGGAGCGAGAGCGGGTGAGGGCGAGGAGGGAGGCCCGCTGGGTGCGCCGGCGGCGTGGGAGCGCGACAGCGCGAGCAGCGAGTCGAGGGCGCGCGACACGGGCGGAGCCTAGTACATCGGGCCGGGGCGTCCCAGCCCGGCGCTCACATCGACGCCGGGCGCCCCAGCGCAGCGCCATCTCTGCGACCTGAGAGGCAACCTGAAACGACCCAAAGCAACCTTGCAACGCCGGAGATGCCCCGCGTAGGCTCGAAGCTGGCCGATGATGCGCGAAGATCTGAGCGAGGCTGGGCGGCTTAGAGAAGAGAACGCAGAGCTACGCGCGCGCGTCGCGGCGCTGGAGAAGGCGCTGGCAGAGCGATCCGACGGGCGCGCGTCGGACGGAACAGCGCTGGACGGCGCGGCGTCGAACGGCGCGGCGTCGAACGGCGCGGCGCTGGACGGCGCGGCGCTGGACGGCGCGGCGTCGAACGGCGCGGCGCTGGACGGCGCGGCGTCGAACGGCGCGGCGCTGGACGGCGCGGCGTCGAACGGCGCGGCGTCGAACGGCGCGGCGTCGAACGGCGCGGCGTCGAACGGCGCGGCGCTGGACGGCGCGGCGTCGAACGGCGCGGCGTCGAACGGCGCGGCGCTGGACGGCGCGGCGTCGAACGGCGCGGCGTCGAACGGCGCGGCGAGCGCGGGCGACGACGCCGCGCTCGACGGCTCGCCCACGGCGGTGCCGGCGGTGATCTACTGGCGCCCGGATGGCACGGTGACGCACTGGAACGACGGCGCCGAGCGCCTCTTCGGGTGGAGCGCGCACGAGGCCCTCGGCCGCAGGCTGGCCGACCTCGTCGCCGCGGATCCCGTGTCCCCCGCCGCGGTGCGGGCGTTCGATTCCCCGCGGGCGGAGAGCCGGTTCGCCGCGGCATCGAGCGAGGCCAGGACGAGAGAGGGGCACGCGCTCTTCTGCCGGTGGACCTACGCCGTGCTGCGCGACGACCGGGGCGACGCGCGCGAGATCGCCGCGATCGTCGACGACACGGGCGACCAGCGACGGAGGGAGCGGACGGTGCACGGGCGCTACCAGATGCTCCTCCAGCTCGTGGACAACGCGCGCAGCTTCATCTTCGTCAAGGACATCGCGGGACGCTACGTCTTCGCCAACCGCGCCTATGCGCAGGCCCAGCCCGTGGAGAAGCACGTCGTCGAGCTCATCGGCAGGCACGACAGAGAGGCGCTGTTCCCCGGTATCGCGGAGGTGCTCGAGGCGAAGGAGCAAGAGGTGATGGCCGGCGGGCGGGTCATGCAGTTCGAAGAGGCGCTGCAGACCGTGAACGGTCTGCTCCACTATTTCACGGTCAAATTCCCGCTCCACGACGAGCGCGGCCGGCCGATCGGCCTCGGCGGCATCGTCACCGAGATCACGTCCCTGCGCCGCGCGGAGGCCGAGCGGGCCGCGCTGCAGGAGGAGATCATCGCCGCGCAGCAGGCCACCCTGCGGGAGCTGTCGACGCCGCTCATCCCGCTCGCCGACGGGGTGGTGGCGATGCCGCTGGTCGGGACGATCGACACCGGGCGCGCGGAGCAGATCATGGAGACGTTGCTCTCCGGCATCAGCAGCCAGGGCGCCCACACCGCGATCCTCGACATCACCGGCGTGCGCGCGGTCGACACGCACGTCGCGGACGCGCTGACGCGGACCGCGCGCGCGGCCCAGCTGCTCGGCACCCGCGTGGTGCTCACGGGCGTCCGCCCCGAGGTGGCGCAGACGCTGGTCACCCTCGGCGTGGACCTCTCCGGGATCACCACGCTGAGCACCTTGCAGAGCGGCATCGCGCACGCCATGCGCCACGCCCGGCGGTGACGGCGACCGCCTCGACCGACAGGCCGGTGAGCCGGGCGACGGTGGAGCGGTCGCGCCCGTCAGCCAGCGCGCCGGTCCGCGACCCGGCGGGATCAACCCGACCGGTTGAAAACGAGGAGCCGAGGAGGTCGCGACCAACGCCGGCGCTCGTCCGCGAGGCTCCGGTGAGGTCGTGACCTATCGCGGAGGATAAAATTATACCTGGAAGCAGGTCCCAACCAAAAGAACCGTATTTTATTATACAATTTGACCGATCGCGACCCCGCCGTGGGCTCCCCTGGAGGCGTCGTGGTCGGTCGGGACCTCGCGGGCGGCATCGGCGCGACG
Source organism: Sorangium sp. So ce185 (assembly GCF_051526825.1). Classification (NCBI taxonomy): domain Bacteria; kingdom Pseudomonadati; phylum Myxococcota; order Polyangiales; family Polyangiaceae; genus Sorangium; species Sorangium sp. So ce185. The sequence goes on from NZ_CP150316.1 coordinate 9,202,247, forward strand.
GGGCGCGACGGTCCGAACCTCTCACGGACTCCGCTCGTGAATCACCCCGACCGCATCGTCCAGGCTCAGCCCTGCTGCGTGAGGTACCGCAGGAGCGCGGCCTCGTCGCTCGTGACCAGCCGCCTGACGCCGTCCTGCCTCGCATAGCGCTGGGCCTGCATCGCGCCGACGACCGTCTGCACGAGCACGCCGATCCTGCGGAAGCCCCGGAACCACCGTGGCCGGAGGCGGGTGATGGCGGCCTCGAACTCGGGATCGTTCCGGCCAGGACCGGCGCGGATGTCGAGGAGGAGGGAGTACCGCGGACGGTCCAGCCCATCCATGTAATCGACGACCGCGCCCATCCTGGTATCGAGCTCATCGAGCGAGGCGAACGGCTTGCTGCTGCGCACGTTCCAGATGATGCCCAGCTGCGCGTCGACCAGGATCGCGTAGTAGTCGTTCTGCCAGACCAGCTTCGGCGCGGGGACGAGGCGGTCCGACATACCGGCTCAGGGCGCCCCGCGGGGCGCGGCGCGTGGTCGCGTGTCATCGACGGCGCGGCGGCGCATCAGGAACGGCGCGTGCACCTGGTCGTCCTTGTAGTTCGAGCAGAGCACGTACATCGCGATGTTCACGGCGAGCCGGAACGCGCGCTCGCGCTGCGCCTCGCCCCCGGGCGTGACCTCGACGCTCGGACCGCCGCCGTCCGAGCGCGCCAGCGCGCCGGCGAGGTCGTGGTCGGAGAAGATCACCTGCGGCATGCCGCCGCGCACGATGGCCGAGAGCTTCTGCGGGCCCTCGACGCGGCCGACGGCGCGCGGGAGGAGATAGAAGGAACGGAAGACGACGTTCTCCGTGCCGATCGGGATGGGCGAGCCCTCCGGCAGGACGCGGGCGAGCTCGCGCCGCGCGGCGCGGCCGAACGCGCCGCTCCCCGGGGCGAAATCGTCGACGAAGAGCACGCCGCCGAGCGCGAGGAAGCGCCGCAGGCCGAAGACCTCGCGCTCGGTGAGCGGCGGGATGTCGCCCTCGCCGCCCCAGAGCGCGAACGGCTCGGCCAGGAGCGCCGGGTCGTCCGCGCGGACCGTGGTCGGGTTGCGGCGCGCCGGCGCGCTCGTCCGGCGCTCCAGCTCGAACGACCAGCGCGCCGGCGCGGTGGCGCGGACGCCCTCCCAGCGCGCGTTGCCCGTGAGCAGCGGCCGCGGGTTCCACGCCCCCTCCTCGCCGAAGGCGCGCGCGGGGCGCGGCACCGCCGCGAGGAGCAGCGCCGAGACCAGCACCAGCGCCGCCGCGGCCAGGCGGCGGGGCGGCGCCGCCGCGGCGAGGCGGCGGAGCGGCGCCGCCGCGGCCAGGCGGCGGCGTGCGAAGCCGCCCGCGGCGCCGAGCTGCCGTGTCAATCGAAGTCCTCCACCCGCCATACACCCGCCTCGCGCCGGAGCTTCACCTCGTGCCCACCAGGGATCTGAACCGTCGCGGAGTCGCCCGCAATCCGGACCTCGAGGCCCTCGGGCTGGGCGAGCCCCTCGACCAGCGAGCGGAGGTCGCTCTCGATGGCGCTGCGCGTGGCCGGCGTGAGGACGCGCAGCAGGCCGGCGTAGCTGCGGCGCGCGAGGACGCGCCGCAGCTGCTCGAGCGCCTGCTCGGGCGTGCGGCCGCCCGCGGGCAGCGCGTCGGCGGCCGAGATCCGGAAGGCGCGCTCGCGGTCGTCGAGCTCCAGCGTCGCGATCTCGCCGTCCGGGTAGCGGACCCGGGCGCGGGTCTTGATCACCACCCCGGGCGCCGTGACGCTCCTGGCCTGCTCGGCGAGCTCGGCGCGCGCCTCGGCCACGCGCCGCCGCACCTCCTCGCGCGACATCGCGGTGCGGCTCCGCTCGCTCAGCATGCCGTAGATGGCGTCGGCGTCCCCCCGCGCGGCCGCGTCCGCGTAGGCCCGCACCGCCTCGTTCGGGTCGGGGAGCGAGGGCGACGCGCAGGCGAGGCCGGCGAGCGGCACGACGAGCGCGAGCAGCGTGAGGAGGGCGCGCGGCACGGGGGCGAGCCTAGTACATCGGCGGCGGCGCGTCCCAGCGCCGTGGAGGCGCGCCGGGACGCCCGCCGAGGCGCGCCGCCGCCGCCGTGGGGGCGCGCCGCCATCGCCCGCGGGGCGCGCCGCCGCCACCGTGGGGGCGCGGCCGTGGTAAGGCGGCTCGGCCCGCGCCTCCTCGACCCGAACGAAGCCAACGCCGCATGACCGATGTTGTTGGAAAGCTCTGGGGGTTCTGTCACACGCTCCGCCACGACGGCATCGACCACGGGGACTACATCGAGCAGATCACGTACCTGCTCTTCCTGAAGATGGCCGCGGAGCGAGGCCTCGATCTCTCGCGCGTCGCGCCGAGGGCGCCCCGCGGCGAGCTCGATCCGGTGGACTGCTCGTGGCCCGCCCTGCGCGCCGCGAGCGGGCAGGCGCTGCTCGACCGCTACGCCGAGGTGCTCCGGTCCCTCGAGCAGGCCCCCGGCGTGCTGGGGGAGATCTACGCGGGCTCGCAGCCGCGCTTCAAGAGCCCCGCGAACCTCGGGCGGCTCGTCGATCTCATCGACGAGATCGAGTGGACCGGCCTCGGCGTGGACATCCAGGCGGCGGCGTACGAGGGCCTGCTGGAGAAGGCCGCCGCCGAGGGCAAGAAGGGCGCCGGGCAGTACTTCACGCCGCGCGTCCTCATCCAGTCGATCGTGCGGTGCATGCGGCCCGATCCGCGGGGACAGCCGGGCTTCGCCCTCTGCGACCCGGCGTGCGGCACCGGGGGGTTCCTCGTCGCCGCCTGGGAGTGGCTCGAGGCCGAGGCGCGAGGGGCGCTCGACCGGGAGACGGCGGACCGGATCAAGTCCACGGCGTTCTTCGGTCACGAGCTCGTCGCGCGCCCCCGCCGCCTCGCCCTCATGAACCTGGTCCTCCACGGGATCGAGCCGAGGATCGCCCTCGGCGACTCGATCGACGCCCCGCCGCCCGCCGAGCGGTTCGACGTGATCCTGACGAACCCGCCCTTCGGCACGAAGGGGGCGCGCCAGACGCCGGGCCGCGAGGACTTCGCGATCGCGACCGCGAACAAGCAGCTCAACTTCATCCAGCACGTGCTGACGATCCTGAAGCCCGGCGGGCGGGCGGCGATGGTCCTGCCCGACAACTGCCTGTTCGCCGACCAGGCAGGCGCCGTGTTCGAGATCCTCGCCGAGGGCTGCGACCTGCACACGGTGCTCCGCCTGCCGCGCGGGACGTTCACGCCGTACAGCCCCGGCGTGAAGGCCAACGTCGTCTTCTTCACGAAGGGCCGCGCGACGGAGAAGGTCTGGATCTACGACGCGCGGACGGGCGTCCCGTCGATCACCAAGAAGGATCGGCCGCTCTCGCCGGCGCATTTCGCCGAGTTCGAGCGGTGCTACGGCGACGACCCCGACGGGCGGGCGGGGCGCCAGGCGGCGAGCTCCCGCGAGGGCCGGTTCCGCAGCTTCGAGCTCCGCGAGATCGAGGAGCGCGAGTTCAAGCTCGACGGGTTCAAATGGCTCAGGGAGGAGTCGCCCGACGACGCCGGCGAGCTGCCGGAGCCGGAGGAGCTGGCGACCGACGCGATCCTGGAGCTCGAAGAGGCGGTCGCCGCGCTCGGCCGCGTGCTCGCGCTGCTCGAGGGCGGGGCGAAGGCGGCCGAGGCGTGAGCGGGCGCCCGCGCCTGCCCGAAGCGTGGGCCGAGACGACGCTCGCGTCGATCTGCGCGCACCGGACCGGGAGCTCGAAGCTCATCAAGGGCAAGCTCCACGCCGAGCGGCGGCCCGGGCGCTACCAGGCGTTCAGCGCCTCCGGCCCCGACGTGTGGTGCGACCGCTGGGAGCACGAGGGCGAGGCGATCGTCGTCTCCGCCGTGGGGACGCGGTGCGGGAAGGCGTTCAAGGCGCGCGGGCGATGGTCGGCGATCGCGAACACCCACGTGGTCTGGCCGGACGGGCGGGTCATCGATCTCGACTACCTGTTCCTCCACCTCAACGACGAGGGCTTCTGGGTGAAGGGCGGCTCCGCGCAGCCGTTCGTGAAGGTGCGCGAGACCTTCGAGCGCCCCTTCGCGCTGCCTCCCCTCCCCGAGCAGCGCCGCATCGTCGCCAAGGTCGAGGCGCTGCTCGCCGAGGTGGACGCCGCCAAGGCGCGGCTCGCCAGGGCGTCGCTCGTCCTCCGGCGGCTCCGGCAGGCCGTGCTCTCGGCGGCGTGCTCGGGCAGGCTCACCGAGGATCTCCGCGCGCCGCCGCCGGCGCTCGCCGCCGCCGCGCCGCCTTCCGCCGAGCTCGCGGAGCCCCTCGCGCGCGCGTGGCCGCTGGCGGCGAGCGACGGCGGCGGCGCGCGGCCCCCGCCGGCGTCGTGGGCCCTCTGCCCGTTCGGCGCCCTGGTGGACAACCACGACGGCAAGCGCGTCCCCCTGAGCTCCACGGTTCGAGAGCGGCGCCCGGGCCCGTACCCCTATTACGGCGCCTCGGGGATCATCGACTCGATCGATGGCTATCGGTTCGACGGAGACTACCTGCTCGTCGCCGAGGACGGCGCGAACCTCCTGTCCAGGAGCACCGCGGTGGCCTTCGCCGCGAGCGGGCGGTTCTGGGTGAACAACCACGCGCACGTCCTCCAGCCGAAGCCCGGCGTCGTCCTCGGGTACCTCGAGCTGCTCCTGAACTCGCTCGATCTCCAGCACCACGTGACCGGCTCCGCGCAGCCGAAGCTCACGCAGGCGGCGCTCAACGCCATCCCCGCCCCGCTCCCCCCGACCGAGGAGCAGGCCGAGATCGTCCGCCGCGCGCGGGCGCTGTTCGCGCTCGCCGGCGCGATCGAGGAGCGCGTGACCGCCGCCGCGGCCCGGGCCGACCGGCTCCCGCAGGCGATCCTCGCGCGGGCGTTCTCGGGCGAGCTCGTCCCCACCGAGGCGGAGCTGGCCCGCGCAGAGGGCCGGGGCTACGAGCCCGCGGACGCGCTCCTGCGCCGCGTCCACGCCGAGCAGGCGGGATCCGGGGCGAGCGGCCGCGGGGGCGGCGGACCGGGGCTGGCCTAGTTCTTGGTCGGCGCGGGCGCGCCGTCCTGGATCCACTGGCGGAGGGTCGCGAGCTCGGCGCTCGTCAGGGTCGGCTTGTTGTCCGCGCTCTGCGGCATCACGCCCGTGTTGCAGCTGGCGGTGGCGCTGGGCCTGCATCCGGCGCTCGCCGCCGTGCCCGCGACCTTGCGGTAGAGCCAGCTCTGCTCCGGATCTCCCGGCACCACGAGCTTGAACTGCCCGCCGCCCCTGGCCGGCTTGTTGACGAGGCCGGCGACGATGTCCGCCGAGCTGATCTCGCCGCCGAGCGACAGACCGGCCTGCGGGCCGGTCGAAGGCGCGGCGTGGCAGCCGCTGCACTTGTTGACCATGCTCTCGAAGATCGGACGGACGCTGGTGTGGAACACGCCCGACTCCGTGGGCAGGGGGTCGACCGGGTCCGGGTTCAACTCAGGGTTGATGACCCGAGCGATCGCGTCCATCTCGTAGCACTGGGCCGCGACCGCGTCCTTCAGCTTCTGGTCGTCGGGCGACAGGCCCTTGGCGACGCGGTACTTCTCCCAGACCTTGTCGATCCAGCCGTGCAGCTTCCAGAACATGTAGTTGTCGATGTTCGTGAACTGGTTGCCGAGGCCGTGGTCGGTGTTGTTGCTGCGCACCCATTTGAAATGGAGCTCGCCGTGCAGGCCGCTGGCCGTCACGCTCGCACCCGGGATGGCTTGACCGGTGAAGCACTGGAGCCACATGCCGAACGCGCCTTCGTCCGGGAAGCGGCTCAGGTTCTCCGGCTTGTCGATCTCGTCGGCGATCTTCGCGTTGGCGATCGTCGTGGCGCTCCAGGGCCTGAAGTCCGCTCTCCACTGCTGGGGCAGCTCCTCCGCGCTCGTGGGGAACTTGTCGAAGCCCTCGAACTGCTCCGAGTGGTTCGGCCAGAGCTGCTTCAGCGACTGGATCATGTGCCGATGCATGGCGAGGAACTGGAAGCCGTCGCCCGTGGTCTTGCACTCCTGGTCCGACGGGACCGGGACCGACGAGTTGCAGATATCGACCCTGCTCATCCCGCCGAGCCCGCCGGGACCGCAGCGCCGGATGCTGTGCCACTCGAAGTGGGCGGCCTGCCATTCGTTCTCCTGCATCCAGGCGATCACTTCGGGCTGGACCGTGAGATCGACCTGACCGTTCTTGGCGAACTCCGCCGGGCCGTCCTTGATCGTCGCGTCGCTGGGGTGGGGATCGAAGCCGTCCACGCAATGATCCTTCGGGTGCGTGACGCCGGTCCCGCTGGAGCCGCCGCCGCCGCTGCCGACGGCAGGTCCGGCGGACGAGGAGGTCGTGGTCGCGGAGGAGGAGGAGGAGGACGGGCCGTTGCCGCTGGCGACGGAGGTCGCGCCGCCCGCTCCACCCCCGCCCTCCCCTGCTCCAGCGGTGCCCTCCGCGTCGGGATCTCCGCTGCTGCAGGCTCCCAGCAGAAGGGCCGTGACGCACGAGACGAGACAGAACGTGCGCTGCGAGATCTTGCCGAATAACACGGTGGACAAGCCTGCCTGATCGTTGATTCGCATGGTGCTCCTAGGTACCGCTGGATGCCGGGTGCGTGCTCCCGCGCAGACGCTGGGCGAGACGCCGGATGGCGGGGCGTCGGGCAGCGGCTGGTCGCATCGCCTGGCACGAGGCCTCCAAGCAGAAAGGCGAGTAAAAAGATTGTTGAAAAGATCGTCGCCGTCGTTGGATGAGCCGAGGGAAAAGGAAGAGCGAAGCGACTCCGAGGATGTCAAGGGCGAATCGCCACGCTCGCCTCAGGTGACAGAAGGTTCCTTACGCGATCCGCCTCCCTCTTGGAAAAGTGATGCCGTATCAAAAACTTACCAATGCATCGAAGATGCGCGTCACGCCCATCAGGAACGGAGCTTTGGTGTCGAGCGCGCGTGGCGAGCTCTGCCTCCCCGGCCGTCTTCAGGTGGAGCCAGCCCCGATGCCGATGATCGGCCCGGGATCCTCTGCGCGACAGGCTCATCCGCGGAGGATTCAAGAACGCTCGCGCTTCAGGGACATCAAACCTGCTTTCCTTAAGCTCTACGCAGGCAGCACACGGCGCCATCGCCGTGGACCACCCCACCCCTGACATTCCCGCGGCTCCGAACTTTGATCACCCGGACTCGCCGATCGTATCAATACCGCGTTCAGCAGAACATTTTCACGAGACGAGATCACGGGCGCGGCGGGCTTGCGCGCCGGAGTGCGTGTTCCACTGTGCCCGATGAAGCTCAGTGGACGCGCTCGCAGACGCGGGCGCCTCGCCCGGGTTCGGCGAGCTCTGCCGTTCGGTCGAGCGACGTCCTCGCCGTCGGGGCCGGTGGAGAGGTGTATCGACGCTCCATCAAGGATGCGTCGACGCATCCGTCGACGCATCGACCGGGCCGCCTTCACGCCACAGCCAGCCTGCGGGCGCAGGCGCCTCCCCGCGGATCACCTGCCGCACCGTCAGGACGACCACGCGGCCCGCCTCGCGCTCCTCCGCGAGCCAGCCCAGGAGCGCGGAGAGGTCCTCGATGGAGATGCTGTAGTCGTCGCAGGCGTCACAGATATGGTGGAAGGTGAGCTGTATCCATCCGCCATCCTGCTGCCCGCGCCGGACGAGCGCCTGAATCGTTGAGAGGCGGTGAACGAGGTGGAGGGAGCCGGGCGTGCGGGTGGCCATGGGGTCGCGCGGCGGGATGGTCTCCGCGCGTGCGCAGAGGATGCACGGGGGTATGCCGAGCCCGCCCGCCCTCCTGGCGCTGTCGTAACCGCAGGAGCGCACCTGCTCGGCGCTGACGCTGTCGTAGTCGCCGCGGGGGTACGCGAAGTCGCTCACGTCGAGGCCCAGCGCGAGGAGCGCGCGGCGATCGTCGCAGACCTGCCGGCGCAGCTCTCCGGCAGGGAGCCCGGGCAGCGGCGCGTGGTCGACGGTGTGGCCGCCGATCTCGTGGCCGTCGGACGCGAGCGCGCGGAGCTCTGCGACCGTCAGGTAGCCGGGACGGCCGAGTCGACCGCTGTTCACGAAGAACGTGGCATGCATCCGGTGCTCGGCGAGGATGGAGCGCGCGGAGAGCTGATTCGCCAGCGTATCGTCGAACTCGAGGGACACGACGGCGACGCCCGGGGGACACCCTGCCAGGAGGATCGAGGCGAGGAGGACGGCGGCGAGGCACGCTCCGATGCACAGAAGCACCGCCTGGTCGTGGCGCGTCGCGAGGCGCCGCGCGCCGCCCTTGTTTGTGCGCAGGCTCTCCACAGCAGACACCGCCGTATCATCGGCCGTGCCTGCGCCTCCGGCGCCCTCCCACGGAGATCAGCGCGTCATGCGCCTTCCCGGAACGTCTGGCGCCTCCCCCGAGACCGGGAACGACGAGCACCGACGGATTCGACAGGATCGTGTCAGAGGCCTATCTGCCCACCCTCTGCGCTCCCAGAGCGAGCATCGCGTCCCAGAACATCTTCTCGTACGCCTGAAATAGCCGGGTCGTGCGGCGGATCGCCCGGGGCTCCACGCCGCGGTCGAGCCCGTCCTGCACGATCGCGACCGCGGTGTCCTCGAACGACGGCAGGTTCGCGAACGCGTCCAGGAAGGCGGTGTGCTCCGGGCCGAAGCCGTACCGGTCGCGGAGCGCCTCCCCCATCCTGCCGCAGCTGAACCCCCACGCTGGGAAGTTGATGAGCAGGGCACACGCGATCTCGGCCGCCGAGGCGTTGGCCGCCGCCCAGGCCATCTGGGTGGCGTAGGCGAACCCCTCCGCGGTGACCTCGTACCGATCCAGGTCGCCCCTCGTCATGCCGAGCTTCTCGCCCATGGCGGCGATCGCGGCGGGCGCCGCGAGCTCGCCTTGAAGGACGCCGCTCCAGAAATCGCGAAAGGGCGTGTCCGCGAAGCGCTGGAGCATCATCGCCATCGACCGCATGTCGCTGAGCACCACATGGTGCTGGTGGCCCGGAAACGCCTTCAGCCCGTCGAGCGTGATCTCGCCGCGCGAGAGCGCGCCCGGATAGGGGTGGTCCCTCAGCTGATCGTCGATGTTGCGGAGCTCTTCGCGGATGTCCTTCACCAGCGCGGTCGCGGCCTTCATGGATGGCGTCCTCCGTTCGGGCCCCATCCTACCACCGCGCGGCCCCCGGGTTCCCGCGGATGTGCGCGCGGAGATCGGGCCATGACGGCGGCAGCGCCGGTCGCGGTCACGCCCCGTCCGGAGCGCGCCCCTTCGCGCAGTAGCGCTCGACCCACTCGGCGATGCGGCGGCTGTAGAAGACCCGGTGGCTCGGCTTGCCGCGCTCGGCGAGGTGGTGGTCGCCGCCGGGAAAGCGAATGAGCTCGACGGGCGCCTTGCCCGATCGCACGAGCGCCGCAAAGAGCTCTTCCGACTGGCCGATGGGGCAGCGGTGGTCCTCCTCGCCGCACAGGATCAGGGTGGGCGTCGCGGCCTCTCCGGCCCAGGACACCGGCGAGAGCTTGCGGTAGAGCTCTCGCCGGTCGAACGGCTCGCCGCGCATGTCGTGCGGATCGACGTAGTAGCCGGTGTCGGACGTCCCGTAATGGGACTCGAGGTTCGCCACCGGCGCGCTCGAGACGGCGGCGCGGAAGCGCTTCGTCTTGCCGATCGCCCAGGCCGCCATGAAGCCGCCGTACGACTTGCCCGCGATGGCGACGCGATCGCCGTCGACCGTGCCCTCGGCGACCAGCGCGTCGATCGCGGCGAGGTGCTCCGGCAGGTCGCGCTCGCCCCAGCGCCCCCGCAGGCGGTCGGCGAACTCCTTTCCATACCCGCCCGAGCCGACCGGGTTGAGCGACAGGACGGCCCACCCGCGGGACACGAGGACATACCAGTACGGCCGGTACGTGAAGCCGAACTCGACGTAGGCGTGCGGGCCCCCGTGCACGTGGACGAGCAGCGGCGCCGGCTCGCCGCCGCGATCCGGCGGCAACATCAGGAGGCCGGCGTTCTCCATACCCGACGCGCCGCGGAACTCCCGCAGCGCGACGTCGGGCCAAGCGCGGCCCTCGCCCCAGGCCTCGTTGACGTTCACGAGGAGCCGCGCGTCCGAGCCGTCCCAGCGCGCGCTCCCGAGCAGGCCGCAGAGGCGCATGGTGCTCCACAGGAACGCGAGCCTGCCCGCGCCGGGCGCCGCGCTGATCTGCGTGATCTGCCGGTCGTCCGAGATGGCCTTGCGGAGCGTGCGCTGCTCGACCGAGACCAGCGCCACCTCCGAGGTGCTCTCGGTCGCGAGGACCACGGCGAGCTCGCGCCCGTCCGCGGACCACGCCGGGGGCATCACCTTGCCGAGCGGGAAGCTCGCGACCTCCGTGTCCTCGGCGGTGACCATGCGCGGCTCCGCCTCGCCCCGCGCGTCGACGACCCAGACGTGCTGTCGCGAGCCGCCCTCCTCGCGCGGGCTGTAAAACGCGAGGGCGCCGCCGTCCGGCGACCACGAGGGCATCGCGGCGAGCGGGCAGCCGCGCGTCACCTGCCGGAGCCCTTCGCCCGACGGCGTCATCACCCAGAGGTCGCTCCGGTGGGCGTCGCGGGGGCCCGTCCGCGTCCGGCTGAACGCGATGTGGCGCCCGTCGGGCGACCACGCCGGGTCGCTCTCGTTCGCGTCGCCGCGCGTGATCTGCCGCGCCTCGCCCCCCGCGGCGGGGACGACGAAGAGGTGCGTCCGGCGGTCCAGCACGAACCCCTCCCCGTCGCTTTTGTACAGGGCCCTCGTCACCACGCGCGGTGCGCCCGGCGGCGCGCCGGAGGCGACGTTCGCCGAGAAGACCAGGGCCGCTCCGTCGGGCGACCAGGCGGCGAGACCGGCGCCCGACGCGAGGTCGGTCAGCCGCCTCGCCTCGCCGCCGTCGATCCGCATCACGTAGAGCTGCGCCGGGCCGCCGCCGCGATCCGAGAGGAAGGCGATCCGAGACGCGTCGGGCGAGAAGCGCGGGCTCTCGTTCGTGTCCGAGCCGAACGTGATCTGCCGGGGGGCGCCGCCGGCCGCGGGGATCAGCCACAGGTTGGAGACATAGGTGTCCGCCTCGGCGTCGACCTCCTCGAGGACATAGACGATCCACCGGCCGTCGGGCGAGAGGACCACCTCGGAGACGAGCTTGAAGGACAGGAGGTCATCCGGCTCGAAGCGGCGAGCGTCGGGCTTTCGCATGGGCAAAACAAGGTGGACCGGGAGGCGGACGTCAAGCCTCCTCGGCGGGGCCATGACCTCGCGAGACCGCGCGCCGGGCTGCCCCGATGACTCCGCCCGGCGGCGGGTCAGGCGCGCTGGGCGAAGAAGCGGGCGTTGATCTCCCGGTAGTGCTGCCACTCGGCCGGCAGCTCGTCTTCATCGAAGATGGCGTCCACCGGGCACTCGCCCTCGCAGGCGCCGCAAGAGGTGCACGACTCGGGATCGATGTAGAGCTGGAGGCGCGCGAGGCGCGTCTTCCGCTCTCCTTCGGGGAGCTCCGCGATGCGCGCGATCTCGTCCGCCGGGAGCGGGCCGTGGATGCACTCCACGGGGCAGACGGAGACGCACGCGGTGTCGCAGGTGGCGATGCAGGGCTCGGCGATGACGTAAGCCATGAAGGGGTCCTTTCCGCGGAACGATCGCCCGCGCTCTCCTCACGCCCTTGTGCATGTGCACGGCGCATACCCGCGCCCCGAGCGGCCCTTTCCCGGGCTCGCGCCGGCCTTGTGCGGCCCTGGCAACGCCCGTACGGTGCCGCGCAACGCCATTTCGGTGGCGTCGCTCCCCGCCCGATGACCGCCCCCGCCGATCGCGCCCTCCTCCTGCTCGCCGACCTCGGCGAGGCCGCGGCGCGCGCGCACACGGAGGCGACGCTCGTCCCCGCGGTGAGCGCCGTGCTCGCGCGCCACCTCCCGCTCCGGCGGCTCGATCTCCGCCGCGGCGCGGCCGCGCCGGGCGCGCCGGAGATCCGGCGCGGGGCGGGCGGCGAGGCGATCGCCGTCTTCGCGCTCCGCGACGCGGAGGGCGACGTCGGCTGCGCCGCGATGGAGCTCGGCGAGGGCGCGGCGCTCGACCTCTCGCCCGCGCTGCTCGAGGCGCTGGGCCGCCTGCTCGCCGTGGCGCTCCGGCAGGTGCAGGTCCTCGGGCGCGTCGCGGCGATCGCGCGCCGCGCGCAGGGCGAGAAGCGGGCGCTCCAGGAGGAGCTCGACCGCGTCGCGCTGCCCCGGGAGGTGGTCGCGAGGGGCCCGGCGATGCGGGCGATCTTCCTGGAGATGGTGCCGCTCGTCGCGCGGCGGGACACGACCGTGCTGGTGCGCGGCGAGACGGGCACGGGCAAGGAGGTGATCGCGCGCCGCATCCACGCGCTCTCGCGCCGCGCGGAGCGGCCGTTCCTCGCGGTGAACTGCGGCGCGCTGCCCGAGGGGCTCGTCGAGAGCGCGCTCTTCGGCCACGAGCGCGGCGCGTTCACGGGCGCCGCGGCGCGGCACCTCGGGACGTTCGAGCGCGCGAGCGGCGGGACGCTGCTGCTCGACGAGATCGGCGAGCTGCCGCGGGCGGCGCAGGCGAAGCTCCTGCGCGTGCTCCAGGAGGGCGAGATCGAGCGCGTCGGCGGCGAGGGCGCGGTGCGCGTGTCGGTGCGGGTGATCGCCGCGACGCACCGGCCGCTCGAGGCGATGGTGGCGAGCGGGGCGTTCCGCGAGGACCTGTACTATCGGCTGCAGGTGTTCCCGATCGTCGTCCCCCCGCTGCGGGAGCGGCCCGAGGACCTGGAGCCGCTCACGCGGGTCATCGTGGAGAAGGTCGCGGCGAGCTTCGGCCGGCGGCCGCCGCGGGTGAGCGCGGAGGCGATGGCGCGGCTGCGGGCGCACGACTGGCCGGGCAACGTGCGGGAGCTGGAGAACGTGATCGAGCGGTCGATGGTGATGTCGACCGGGGACGAGCTCGTCCTGTCCGCGCCGCTCGCCGCGGCGCCGCGCGCGGCCGGGCGCGCGATGACGTACCGGGAGGCGACGCAGCGCTGCATCGAGGACGCGCTGCGGGCGTCGGGCGGGAAGATCTACGGGGAGGACGGGGCGGCCGCGGCGCTCGGGCTGAAGCCGACGACGCTGCAAAGCAAGATGCGGAAGCTCGGGATCCGGCGGGAGGATGGCGGGAACGGCGGGAACGGCGGAGAGCGATGACTCGAGGCCAGCGCGGCCCGGCATCGGTAGTGCTCAAATTTGCCCGAAGAGAATTCACATGAAGGCGGGAAGGCAGGAAGATCCTTGATCCTTTCTTCCCGCCTTCCCGCCTTCATGTTCAATTTTGAGCACTGTCCGGCATCGGGTGCTCGGCCGCCGTCGACGAGGCCGCGTCAGCGCTCCGCGACGGCGAGCCGCTCGATGGCGCGGACGCCGCGATGCGGGGGCCAGTAGCGCGCGGCCCAGTCCACGGTCGACTCGTCGGAGAGCACGCGGAGGCCGGCGCGCGCGAGGAGCTCGCGCATCTCCTCGCGGGCGAGCGGCGTGCGGACGGGCTCGCCCAGGGAGCGGAACATGCCCCGGATCACGCGCTCCGCCCAGGCGGGGAGCTCGGCGTCGGGGAGCATCCCGTAGGTGAGCGCGATGCGGCTGCCGGGCGCGGAGAGCGCCGCCGTGAGGCGCAACGTCGCCTCGATCGCCTCGCGCGTCAGGTAGACGGCCACGCCCTCCCAGATCCAGAACGTGCGCTCGGCCGGGCGGAAGCCGGCGGCGAGGAGCGCCTCGTCGAGGCGGTCTCGCTCGAAGTCCACCGGCACGCGCGCGAGGCCGCGGGCCTCGAGCTCCGGCGCGCCCGCGGCGCTGCCGTCCCCGCGCGCGAGCGACGCGAGGCGCTCGACCTTGTCGCGCTGCGTGCTCGGGTGATCGACCTCGAAGACCTGGACGCCCGCGAGCTCGGGCAGGCGCATCGCGCGGCTGTCCAGGCCGGCGCCGAGCACGACGAGCTGGGATGCGCCGCGCGCGACGGCCTCGCGGAGCGCGTCGTCGATCGCGCGGGTGCGGAGCGCGACGTGGTAGCCGACGCCGAACGTGGCGACGCCGATCGCGCGGTGGAGGGCGCGGGCGGCGGCAGGAGAGCCCGCCGCCAGCGGGAGCGCGCGCGCCGGCAGCGCGAGCGGCCACGGGACGAGGCGGGCCGCGAGGGGGTCGGGCGCCACGCGGTAGGGCTCGGGCATCTCGGTGTAGAGCGCCCGCAGGGCAGCGACGAGAGAGGCGGTGAGGCTTGGGCGTTGAGATCGCACGGGGTGCCGGGGCTCGCGGTGGGCCGCCCGGGATCGTCCGCGGCGGCGCGCCGGCAGCCTACATGCCACGTCGCCGGCGCGCCCGCCTCCCGTCGTTCGGTTCCCGCTCAGCTCCAGGTCGCGGTGGCTGCGGCTCGCACGCCTCGCGTCAGCGCGCTGTCGCTGCGGAGATCCAAGGCGCGGAGAGCCGCGGGCGCGGCGCCGCACCGAATGCACCGGTTCTTGCTTGCCACGCGGCCGCGGGCCGGTAGAGCCGCCGTGGCGTGTCGATAAATTAACGGTTGCCCTTCACGTGAGGTGCGGGGCTGCACCCCTTCTTCAGGAGTGTTGAGCATGAGAGCGAGCCTTGCTTGCGGCGCGATGGTCATCTTGCTTGCCCAGGGCATGCTGGGATGCGGGGACGACACGGAGCCCGGTGGAACCGGGTCGTCGAGCTCCTCGACCAGCGGTAGCGGCGGCAGCGGCGGTGGCACCGGCGGCAGCGGCGGCGGTGGCACCGGCGGCAGCGGCGACGGTGGCAATGGCGGGGACGGCGACGGCGGCAGCGGCGGAGAAGGCGGCAACGGCGGAGGCGACGCAATCGCCTGGACCCCTTGCCCGCTCTTCACCGACGGCACCGGCGAGGACGCCGAGTGCGCCGAGATCCCCGTCCCGCTCCGCTGGGACCAGCCGGAAGGCGAGACCATCACCTTCTTCGTCAAGCGCAAGCTCGCCGCGACCCAGCCGAGCCGCGGACAGCTCTGGCTCCTGAACGGCGGGCCGGGGTACTCGGGCGCCGATTTCGAGCCGACCGTGCAGTTCCTCACCGGCGTCGACCCGACGCTCGACATGTACATGCCGGACCACCGCGGCACCGGCCGCTCGAGCCGCCTCGGCTGCGCGGACGGGGAGACGCCGGAGAGCGAGGCCGGCAGCTATCTCACCGACGCCGAGCTGGCCGCCTGTCTGCCGTCGATCAAGGCCGAGCTGGGCGACGACATCCAGGGCTACACCGTGACGAACGCCGCGCGCGACGTCGGCGAGACCATCGCCCGGACGCGCGCCCCAGGCGGCGACGTCATCGTCTTCGGCGGCTCCTACGGCTCGATCTGGGGCCACCGCTACCTCCAGCTCTATCCCGACCAGCCAACGGCCGTGTCGCTCACCGCGCTGGCCGTCAACTCGCGCCTCTCGGACATCGATGTCTGGCTCAACGACCTCGGCCAGCGGTTCATGGGCCTCTGCGGCGCCGACCCGTCCTGCTCGGAGAAGCTCGGCGCGGACCCGTGGGCGACGATGACGGAGACCCTGGATGCGTTCGAGGAAGGCGCGTGCCCGGAGGTGGCCGCGCTCGGCTATGACCGGCCGGTCTTCCAGGCGCTGTTCGCGCAGTTCCTCTACCAATGGGCGCCGCGGCCGCTCATCCCGGCGCTGATCTACCGGCTCGGCCGGTGCTCTCCTGCCGACGTCGCCGCGTTCACCCACCTCGCGGGGATCGTGCTCGCTCCCCTCCCCGAGCCGCTCTCGCCCTCCCTGCGGTTCTACTCCCCGGTGCTCCGCAACAACATCATGCTGTCGGAGCTCTGGGCCGACCCGCCGCCGCCCGCGTCCGAGATGCAGCAGTACCTCGCGGAGGCCAACGTGGCCCTCGGGCTGACGGACGACGCCGCCGCGGTCCACGAGAGCTGGCCGCGGTACACCCCCGACGCCTACGCAGGGCAGTGGGCCACGACGAGCGTGCCCCTGCTGCTCCTCCACGGGGGGCTCGACTTCATCCCGAGCGCGATACCGGAGGCCGTCGAGCGCCACTTCACCGGCCCGAACCAGACCTTCGTGATGATTCCGCGGGCCCCCCACGGCCTCGAGAGCCCGACCAGCGGCGGCACCTCGTGCGACCTGGAGATCCTGCTCCAGTTCATCGCCGATCCCGAGGCGCCCCTCGACACGTCGTGCACCGAGCGGATCCTGCCCCTGGATTTCAGCGTCGATCCGACCCTGAGCGCCACCTACCTCGGCACGGACGACGCATGGGACGGCGAGCCGGGCGCGGAGCAGCGCGCGTCCACCGCGCCGCCCGAGCACGAGCGCGCGCTCGCGCGCCTGCGCGAGGCGATCGCGGCTCGGTGACGATGACGGGCTGCATAGAGTTACAACAAGACTAGATCAGGAAGAACGTCTCCCGGGGTACGGCGAATTCTGCTAGAGCTGTGAGCCGCGTCGAGCGCGGATCGCGCCCCGACGCGAGCGGCGGATTCTTAGGACGACGGCGACCGTGCCGCGCTGCGGCAGCGCGCAGCTCCGGCGAGCGGGCCTATCACCTTTCGGGCATCGACATGACTTCTTCTTTGCATCGCGACATCGCACGCTTCACTTGGGTTGGGATCTCCTGTCTGGCCCTGTCCGCCGCGGCGGCGGGGTGCTCGGACGACGGGAACGGCGGCTCGGACGCGGGGGGCGCCGGCGGCTCCGGCGCGGGGACCGGCGGCGCCTCGAGCGTGAGCTCGGGCACGGGCAACCCCATCGCCACCAGCAGCAGCACCGGCGGCGGCGCCAGCAGCAGCACCACGACCAGCAGCAGCACCACGACCAGCAGCAGCACCACGACCAGCAGCAGCACCGGGACGCCGAGCGCGACGAGCACCACGTCGAGCACCGGCACCGGCACGCCGACCGGCGCGTGCCCGGCGAACGCGACGTTCTGCGCCGACTTCGAGGGCGACGGGCTCCCGGAGGGCGCGACGTACCGCCCGTCGTACCAGGCGGCCGACGCCCTGAAGAACATGGAGATCGACTCCTCGATCGTCCACGCCGGCGCGCGCTCGCTGCACGTGAAGCCCGGAATGAGCGGCTACGACTGGAGGATGCTCTCCGTCCCGGCGCCCGGCCCGACGTTCTGGGTCCGGCTCTACGTGCGCAGCAGCGTGGATCTCGGCCAGTCCGACCACAACGCCTACTTCCAGGCCATGACCGGCACCGGCGAGCCGAACGAGGGGGACAACGTGGAGGTCGCCGAGCAGTACTGCCAGATCGTCCTGAACATGCGCGACGATGTCGTCCTGCCGACGGGCGGCGACTTCCGGTGCGGGAGCGGCGGCGCGAGCCTGCCCAAGGACCAGTGGCACTGCATGGAGGCCTACTTCGACGGCACCAAGGGCGATGTCCAGATCTACGCCAACGGCACCAAGATCATCGACAAGACCGGCTGGAAGAAGCTCGACTTCAAGACGTTCAGCTTCGGCTACCTCGGCTTCCACGGCCCCGCGCGCTCGATGTGGTACGACGACGTGGCGGTCGCGCCCGAGCGGATCGGCTGCGCCTCCCCCTGACGCGCCCGCGCGCCGGCGCGCACGTGGCGCCGGCGCGATGCTCTCCTGTCGATCCTGGCCTCTCCCTCGCTGGGCTGACGCGGCCGCTCCCCCTCTCAGAACGTCGCTCGTAAACCGATGAAGCCCGGCCCGAGCACCGGTGTCAGCGCCGCGCGCGCGCCCGAGGTCGAGCCCTGGGCCGGCATCATCAGCAGGCCGGCGACGCCGACGCCGGCGCCGATCGCGAGGACCGCGAAGCCGGCGTTGGAGACGTTGGCCAGCGTGTTGGCCGCGCCGAGCTCGCCGCGCCGGCTCGGAGGGCAGCGGTCGTTCGGGCACGCCTCGGCGAGCGCCCCGGACCTCGCGAGCGTGAGCGCGCCCGCGACGGCCCCGACGCCCAGCCCGATCGCGCCGACGCCGAACCCCGTGGCGGCCAGCACCATCCCGGCGCTCCCCGCCCGCGGCTCCCGCCCGGACGCCGGCCCGGCCGCGCGCGGCGACGGCGCCCCCGCGGACCCCGGCGCAGCCGGCGGCGCGTCCTCCAGCGCCGGGACCGCGACCACGATCGCGGCGCGCTCGGGCGGCACCTCGACCTCGGTCGACCACGCCCTCTTGCCCGGCGCCGCGGCGGCGACCCGATGCCGGCCCGGATCGACGGGGAACGGCGCGTTCAGGGCGGCGCCGTTCAGCGGCTCGCCGTCGAGGGTGAGGCGCAGGCCCGCGGGCGGCTCGGCCATCCTGACCTCGAGCCGCGCGAGCCGCTCCTCCAGCGCCTCGCGCTGCGCGCGCGCGAAGCCCTCGCGGTCCTTCCGGCCCTCGCGCCGCGCGATCTCCTCGACCGAGCGGAGCTCGGCCCAGGCGGTCGCGAGCTTCCCCACCTTCTCGTGGCACACGGCGAGGTTGAGGAGTGTCCCGGGCTTCGGCTCGAGGCGCTGGCTCTCCTGGAACTTGTCGCAGGCCTCGGGGAACTGTCCCCGCTTGAAGAGCTCGCGCCCCTGTCGAAAGAGCGCCTCGGCCACGGGCTTGACCGCGCGATCGGCGCGCTGCGCGGAGGCCGCGCCCGACAGCGCGACGGCCCCGAGCAGCACGCCGGAGCCGAGGAACGAGAGCCCTCGCTTCATCTTCCCGGCTCACTCACGCTGATCGAGGAGCCTCTCCACGTTGCCCTGGCTCGCCGCCGCGGCGCGCCGCGGCCGCGCCGGCAGCGGCGACAGGCTCACGTCGACGTCGTGATCTCGGTCCGGGCGGAGCTCGATGCTCCTGTCCTTGAAGCCGGGCTTCCTCAGGACCAGCGCGACGGGCTCGCTCCCGCGCGGCAGCGCGATGGGGTCGCGGGCGCTCCCGACCCGCCGCTCGCCGAGCCAGACGTCGGCGTCCCCGGGCCGGGCCGACAGCCGCACGACGACCGTCTCCGCGGGCGCCTCCGCCGGCGCGGCGGGCCGCGGCGCGGGTGTCCCGGCCTCCGCGGGCGCGCCCTCCGGCGCCGGCGCGGCGCTCGACGGCGGCGCGGCCGCCGAGGCGAGCGCCACGGCGCCCGGGCCATCGACGAGCGGGGGGAGCCCGGAGGGACGCCCTGCGGTCCACATCCACGTCGCGGCGAGGAGCCCCGCGGCGCTCGCGACCACGAGCTTCCAGCGCCGCGCCGCCCGCGCGGCCGGAGCGCTCGGCGGCGCCTCGACGGCGGCCAGCGCGCGCAGCGACGACCGGCCGCCCGCCTCCGCGCCGCGCGCCGGCTCCGCGGCGCGGAGGCGCGCCCCGGCCGGGCGGGAGCTCGCGCCTCCAGGGCCGGCCATCCGCCCGGGCGCGCTCTCGGTGACCGCGAGGGTCGAGCCCTCGAGCGCGACCGAGGGCTCCGGCGCCCGGCTCCCGTCGGTCGACGGGGGCTCCGTCTCGAGGAAAGCGCCGAGCTCCAGGGTGGCCGTGTCCTCGGTCGCCGCGGGCGAAAGCCCCGGGGTCCACGTCGCGCTCACCGTACCCATCCCCTCCGCGGCCGAGGGCTCCGCTTCCGGGGTCCACGTCGCGCTCACCGTCCCCACCCCCTCCGCGGCCGAGGGCTCCGCTTCCGGGGTCCACGTCGCGCTCACCGTCCCCATCCCCTCCGCGGCCGAGGGCTCCGCTTCCGGGGTCCACGTCGCGCTCATCGTCCCCACGCCCGCCGCGGTCGAGCTCCCCTCTCCCGGCGCCCACGTCGCGCTCTCCCGCGCGATGTCCTCGGTGGCCGAGCTCCCCGCTCCCGGCGCCGACGTCGCGCTCCGGGGCGCCGAGGCCGGCCCGTCCGGCGCGCTGGCGCGCGTGAGCCCGATCCGCCGCGCGGCGTCCACCAGCGCGGCGACCGCCTTGCTCGCGGTCTCGGGCCGGTCGCCCGCGCGCTTCTCGAGCATCGCGAGCACCGGCAGATCGAGCTCGCGCGGCAGATCGGGGCACACGCTCGACATCCGCGGCGGAGGATGCAAGACGTGGTTGTACATCACCGCCACGGCGGACCCCCCGGCGAACAGGTACTTTCCCGTCAGCATCTTGTGGATCATCACGCCGAGCGCATAGATGTCTGCGGCCGGCCCGATCCGCTCCCCGCGCGCTTGCTCGGGCGCCATGTACTGCGGCGTGCCCAGCACGACCCCGGTGCTCGTCTCCTCCGAGCCGTCGGCGAGCTTCGCGATCCCGAAGTCGAGCAGCTTCGGGAACCAGGTCCCGTCGCGCTCCGCCGCGAGGAAGACGTTGTCCGGCTTGAGATCCCGGTGCGTGATCCCCGCCTCGTGCGCGGCGTCGAGCGCGTCGGCGATGCCCCGCAGGATGGGGACGACCGTCGGGAACGGCAGCCGCCTCCGGCGCCGGCACAGCTCGCCCAGCGTGAGGCCGTCGAGCAGCTCCATGACGAAGTAGTGCCGCTGCTGCTCCGGGAGCACGCCGAACGAGAAGATATCGATGATGTTGCGCTGGCGGATCCGGTTCACCGCGCGCGCCTCGGCGACGAACCGGGCGACGGCCTGCGGCTGCGCGGCGAACCGCCGGTTCAGGACCTTGATGGCGACCTTCTTGCCGATGAGCGGGTGCTCGCCGGCATAGACCTCTCCAAAGGTGCCCGCGCCGAGCTTCCGCTCGATGCGGTACTCGCCGACCATGGTGTGCGGCGCGAGGAGCGGCTCGGCGGGGAGGCTCAGGCCCGCGGGCAGGAGCGGATTGCCGTCGGCCGAACACGCCTCGACGTCTTCATCGTACACCGCACCGCACTGGGGGCACGTCGCCATACGAAGCCATGCAAGCGAGGGGTCGCGTGGTCCTGGCTGCCCCACGCGGGGCAAGTCGTTGCAAAGCCCTAGAATATCGGGCTCGTGCGGTCTTGGCTACCCCCATCCCGGGCGGCGCCGCGCCCAGGCGTCCCGCGGGTGTCGCGTCGCCGCCGCGCTTTCCCTCGCTTTCCCTCGCTTTCCCTCGCTCTCCCGCGCGTTCCCTCGCTCTCCCGCGCGTTCCCTCGCTCTCCCGCGCGTTCCCGGCATGCGCGCCGCGCGGCGCGGCGACCGCGCGGATCACTGGCACATCGACATGCACGAGCACGATCTCCCGCACGTTTGATCGACGATGGTGGTCTCGAGGATGCAAGCAGCGAGGCAAGTGTTCGCCCCACAGTCCAATTTTACGTTGCTCGCGCAACCCGAACGGCTGCACTCGAGGTAACACGGACCGTCATGGCTGCAATTCATGTGCAGGCCTTGACACCCGCCGTCGCCGCAGACGACCTCGCACGGGTACGGTCCTATGCAGACCACGCGGATGTTGTTGCACTGGTCGTTGCACTCGAGCCGCGCCGGGCGCTCCTTGGCGTCGAGCATCCGGTCCCGGACGCACTCGCCTTCGGTGTCGCACCGGGTGATGCACTTGCCGCCTTCGCAGCGCTCGCAGCCGTCGCACGGGGCCGGGTCGGGCGGGCTCGCCCCGCACGCCATGCACGTCGCGCTCATCGTGTCGCAGACCGCGCGTTCGACGCAGCCGTTGTAGATCGAACAGCTCGTGGCGCACGCGGTCCCGCTCGGGTCGCACTGGTACGACCCGCAGCTGGTCGGCTCGGCGGAGCACGTCCCGTCATCCCTGCAGGTGCCCGGAGGCGTGACGATGCCTTCCTTGCACGTCCCGCCGCACCTCTCGCCCACCGGCCCGCAATCGCCGACGACGCCGCCCGCCGACTCGTCGACGTCCATCGCGTCGATGCCCGAGACGAGCTGGCATCCCGCCGCCGGAAGGCCCACGAGCAGCGCCAGCGCGCCGCGGACAGCGAGCGCCCTCAAGTCAAGGTCGTACATCCCGGCGGAGAGATCAGCCCAGCGGGGCGCTCCGGACAAGCTCAACCGTCAGCGCCCGAGCGCTCAGGCAGACAAATTCATACAGGGTGGATTTTTCTTCTCTGGCCGCCCTCAGCGGGGCGGCGGGCCCGCTTCGCCGCCGTCCTCCGGGCGCGAACGGCGGCGAACGGAGGCGAACGGGGGGCTGCGTGCGTGGATGCGCTTGCTCCCCCGCGCGGCCGGCTCCATAGCCGACCGGCCGGCGCGCCGGCGCGCCGGCGCGGCGAGCCGGGATGACGACATGCCGGTGATCTCGGCACAAAGGTAGATGCGATGCCGTACTTTGCTTTCCGGAATTTCCCCGACGATACGCCGATCCCCGATGACTGCTATAGCTGCGACGGTTCGCCGGACTGGGCGGCATTGCTGGAGTGGATATGCCCCGACCTCTCGCGCGACGAAGCGGAGCGCCTCGCCGCCGTCGGCGAGGCGAGCGGAGACCGACCGGACATGGCGGGCCTGAAGCGGCTCATCGAGGCGCACGCGAGGCCAGCGCCGCACGGCGCGGAGCGCCCGGACGCAACGACGTGAAGGCGCGGCGGCGCGACGACGTGAACGACGCGAACGACGCGAACGACGCGAACGACAGATGAAGGCAAAGACCCGAGAAGGATGCCGCGGAGCGAACGTGATGACTTGGTGTCATGCGTCTGACGTGCTCGTCTCGGCAGCGAGGCCGCGCCGTTTCCTCCGCGCGGCGCCGGCGGCTCCGGCCCTCGGCGCGCGCGGCGCCCTGGCGGGGCGCCTCGCGCGTCGCTAAGGAAGGGGCGATGGCGACGATCATCGACCCTCGACGTCACACGTGGTGTAGCACCCCGGTGGACGACTTCGGCCTTCTGGTCGATGCCGACGAGTATTACCCCGAGTTCTACCGGGTCGCCGCCAAGGCGCGGCGCTACCTGCTCCTCGCCGGCTGGCAGTTCGACAGCGACGTCGCCCTGCTCCGCGGCGGGCGGGAGGCGGAGGTGTCGAGCCCGATCACGCTGCTCAAGTTCCTGAACCACCTCTGCGAGATCAACCCCGATCTCCAGATCTTCATCCTCGCCTGGGATTTCCACCTCGTGTTCGCGCTCGAGCGCGAGTGGCTGCAGCAGCTCGTCTTCGAGTGGACGAACCACCGGCTGCACTTCCTCTTCGACTCCACCCACGTCGAGCGCGCCTCGCACCACCAGAAGTTCGTGGTGGTGGACGGCGAGCTCTCCTTCCTCGGCGGCCTCGACCTGTGCGACCACCGCTGGGACGACCGCAGCCACGCGAACAAGAACCCGTTCCGCGTCAGCCGCGGGGAGCCGCACAAGCCGTTTCACGACGTGCAGGCCTACCTGCGCGGCCGCGAGGTCGCCCGGGCGCTGACCGAGATCTTCACGGATCGCTGGCGACGCGCCGGCGGCGTGCCCATCGCGCTGCCGGACCTCGAGGGGGCAGAGCCGACGTTCCCCGACTACCGGCCCGAGGGCGGCATCCCGATCGCGGCGCGGCGCGTGACGCTGAGCCGCACCGATCCGCACGGCGCGCCGACCGGCGCCCCGAACTGCACGGAGATACGCGACCTCTACCTCGACGCCATCGACGCCGCCGAGCGCTTCATCTACATCGAGACGCAGTACTTCAGCTCTCACGTCATCGCCGAGGCGATCGCGCGGCGGATGCGCGCCGAGGGCCGGCCGCTGCTCGACGTGGTGCTCATGTTGAACATGGAGGCCGAGACGATGAAGGAGCAGATCGCCGTCGGCCTCTCGCAGGCCAAGGTGCTCGGCGCGCTGCGCGCGACGGCGGCCGAGACCGGCCACCGCCTCGGCATCTACTACACCCTGCCGGCGTGCGGCGAGGACGAGACGGCCGAGCGCGCCACGTACATCCATTCCAAGCTGATGATCGTCGACGACCGGTTCCTCACGATGGGCTCCGCCAACCTGACGAACCGCAGCCTGTCGATCGACACGGAGATCAACGCCTCGGTCGAGACCGAGGACCCGGGCGACGCGCTGGGCCGCTCGATCCGCAGGGTGCGCGCGTCGCTCATCGGCGAGCACCTGGGCGACACCGAGTTCGACCGGGCGGACGACCTCGTCACGTACCTCGACGGGCTGGCGAGCCCCCCGACCGGGCCGCGCACGCCCGGGAGCTCGTGCCGGCTGAGGCTCCACCCGTCGCCGACGGCGGACGAGCGCGCCCTGCTCGAGCTGATCGACCCGCATCAGCTGCCGTTCGACCCCGCCGCGACCGAGGACATCGACAAGCGGAACGGCTCGCTGTTCGTGGGCGGGCTCGGCGCGCTCTGGCGCCACCTCTTCAGCAGCCGCAGCGACGCGAACCACGCCGACGCGAACCACGCCGACACGAACCACGTCGACGCGAACCACGCCGACGCCAACCGCGCCGGCACGAGCCTCACCGAAGCCAGCCTCACCGAAGCCAGCCTCACCGAAGCCAGCCTCACCGACGCCAGCCGCACCGACGCCACGTAGCCGGCAGGCGGCGCTCCGCGCGCACCGACGACCGACGGGCGGGCCGCACGGAAGGCCCGCGCCGCGCGCGCCGTTGCGGGCCGCCGGTGGCACATGGTATGCTAGTGTACTGGTAACCTGCAAAAGGTTCCTTCGGGTGTTCTCTCGAATTTGAAGCGTTTCTGAAGCGTTGACGCGACGAGGAGTATGCAAGAGGCAGAGATCAAGATCGGGGGCATTTCGGTCCGCGACCTCGCGGAGCAGTACGGCACGCCGCTCTATGCCTACGATGCCGAGCGCATCCGGGAGAACTTCCGTCGACTCACGCGCGCGCTGCGCAGCTGTTACCCGGAGGTGTCGGTCTTCTACGCCATCAAGGCGTGCAATAACCTGGAGATAGCGAAGCTCCTGGTCGAGCAGGGCTCCGGCGTGGACGCGGCGAGCCCGAACGAGATCCGCCTGGCGCAGGCGCTCGGGCTCTCGGGCGAGCAGATCATCTACACGGGCAACAGCCTCTCGGACGAGGACCTCGCCGCGGGGCTGCGCGCCGGGGTGATCTTCAACGTGGACGACCACGGCATCCTGCGGCGCCTGTTCGCGCTCGGGCGGCCGCGCTGCATGTCCTTCCGGATCAACCCGAGCGGCGAGGACATCGCGACGCCGGATCTGAAGCCGTTCGCCGGGCCGTCGGCGAAGTTCGGGATCCACCCGCGCTACGTGGAGGACGCCTACCGCACGGCGCTGGAGAACGGGGTCGAGCGGCTCGGGGTGCACATGATGCCGCACTCGCAGGCGAACAAGCCGGAGAGCTTCGCGCACGTGACCGCCAAGCTGCTCGACCTGATCGGGCCGGTCGCGCGGAAGCTCGGCTTCGACCTGGCGTTCCTGGACATCGGCGGCGGGCTCGGCATCCCCTACCGGAGGGAGCAGCCGGCGCTCGACGTGGACGCCGTCGCCCGCGAGATCGCCGCGGTGGTGCAGAAGAAGTGCGCCGAGCACGGCATGAAGACGCCGCGCCTCGTCATGGAGCCGGGGCGCTACTTCGTCGGGGACGCGGGCTACGTGCTCGGGCGGGTGATCTCGATCAAGCAGGGATACAAGACGATCATCGGCACGGACATCTCGATGAACACGATGGCGCGGCCGGTGATGTACGGCGCGTATCACGAGGTGCGGATCAACGGCCGCCGCGGCAAGACGGCCCCGATGGCGATGACGGGGCAGGTCTGCGAGAACACGGACATGTGGATCAGCGAGCGCGAGCTCCCCGCGGACGTGGCCGAGGGGGACGTGGTCGTGTTGATGGATGCGGGCGCGTACGGGCACGTGATGAGCTACGACTACAACGGCCGGCTGCGGCCGGCGGAGGTGCTCGTCGACGGCGGGAAGAGCCGGCTCATCCGGCGGAGGGACACGTTCGAGGACATGGTGTCGCGGATGTGCCTGTCCGACGATATCAAGGAGCGGCTGCGCACGATGGGGGTGGAGCCGGCGGGCGCGGCGGGGCGCGGCTGAGCGGCGGAGCCCGGGAGGCCGCGGCTGCCCGGCCCCCGGAGAGGGTGTTCTCCGGGGGCCTACCGTCTTCACGAGAGCGATGGGTGGAGCCTCACGGGAACGGGGCGAGCGGATCCTGGGGGACAGGCGCGCCGAGGCCGGCGGACGGAGGGGGCCAGTCACCGAACTGAGGGCCAGGGAGACCGCCGCCGGGCGGGGGCCACTCGCCAGGTTGCAGGCCAGGGGGGCCGCCGCCGGGCGGGGGCCACTCGCCAGGTTGCAGGCCAGGGAGACCGCCGCCGGGCGGGGGCCAGTCGCCAGGCTGCGGGCTAGGGAGACCGCCGCCTATCGCGACGACAGGAGGGGGCACGGGCCCCCACTCCGAGGCCGGCAAACAGATGACGTTGCCGCGACCCGTCAGGATGGCGCCGTAACGGCACCCGTAGGCCCCCGGCGTGGCATCGAACCGGGCAGGCTCCGAGACACAGGTGTTCACCACGGCGACGTACGTGGTCCCCGGCGGACAGCCGTGACAATGCTCAGCGGCCGGCGCCTCACCCACGCTCTCCTCGACGTCCGCCGGCGCCAGGGCGGCAGAGGGGGCCTCCCGCCCATCCCCCTCGTCCGTCGCCGCCATACAGCCGGCGAGCGCCGCCGACAACGAGGCTGCGAGCAGCACGACGATCTTCCTCGATTCAGCCATGTGGAATCTCCTGATTGAAGGGCGAGACAAGATCGCTCGACCGCCGCGTTGAAAGACGACAGAGTCGCCGCGACACAGCTGACCAGCCCCGACTACGTTGGATGACACAGTCAGCTCGTCAATCGCGGCGGAGCGGTCGAGAGAGGCGGCAAACGACGCATGGATTCGCGCGAATCCTGCGATAACCGTCCGCCGGACGGCGCGTCGATCAGCGCATGTGGCGCCCGACGCCGCTCGCGATCTGCCCTGCTTTCTTGTATACCTGGCCTATGCCGTTCACGTTCGTCTGCATCGATCACGTGCAGCTCGCGATGCCGCCCGGACAGGAATCGCGCGCCGTGGCGTTCTACCGGGACGTGCTCGGGATGGAGCACGTCCCCAAGCCCGAGCCCCTCGCGTCGCGCGGCGGCGCCTGGTTCCGCGCAGGCGCCGTGGCGGTCCACCTCGGCGTGGAGCACGACTTCACGCCGGCGCGCAAGGCGCACCCGGGCCTCGTCGTGAAGGGCATCGACGACGTCGCAGCAGCGCTCGAGGCCGCAGGCCACGCCGTGCGCTGGAGCGACGAGCTGCCCGAGGTGAGGCGGTTCCACACGGACGATCCGTTCGGGAACCGCATCGAGATCATCGACGGCGGCTGAGGCGCGCCGCGCAGACCGAGCTTCACGGCGCGACCGCCCCGGGGACGCGCGCCGCCCGCACCGCCTTCCCGTCGAACGCGGCCGCCGGCGCGTGAATCGGCGCCGCCCCCGCCGCCCGCAGCTCCGCCGGACCCAGGCGCCCTGCTCCGCGAGGGCGCGCCTTCAGGCCGCCGACGCCCGCGACCCGGCCTTGCTCGCGTGGCGGTTCGCCGGCCGGGCCAGCCCGAGGTTCTCGCGCAGCGTGCGGCCCTCGTACTCCGTGCGGAACAACCCCCGCCGCCGCAGCTCCGGGATCACCAGCTCGACGAAGTCGTCCAGCCCGCCCGGGAGCCACGGCGGCATCACGTTGAACCCGTCGGCGCCGCCCTGCGTGAACCACGCCTCCAGCTGGTCGGCGATCTGCTCCACCGAGCCCACGATCGTCCAGTGCCCGCGCGCCCCAGCCACCCAGAGGTAAAGCTCCCGGATGGTGAAGTTGCGCTTGCGGGCGATGTCGAACATCAGCGCCTGCCGGCTCTTGTTGTTGTTGGTCTCCGGCAGGTCGGGCAGCGGGCCGTCCACCGGATACCCGGACAGATCGATCCCGCCCGACAGACCCGAGAGCAGCGACAGGCCGACCTCCGGCAAGATGAGGTCCTGCAGCTCCTGGTACTTCGCCCGGGCCTCCGACTCGGTCCGGGCGACCACGGGGAACACCCCCGGCATGATCTTCAGCTGGTCGGGGTGGCGCCCGTACTTGGCCATCCGCCCCTTCACGTCGGCGTAGAAGGCCTGCGCGTCCTCCAGCGTCTGCTGCGCGGTGAAGATCACCTCGGCCGTCTCCGCCGCGAGCTCCCTGCCCGCCTCCGAGGATCCCGCCTGCACGATCACCGGGTGCCCCTGGGGCGGGCGCGGGATGTTGAGCGGCCCGCGGACGGAGAAGAACTTCCCCTTGTGATCGAGCGTGTGCAGCTTCTCCGGGTCGTAGTAGACCCCCGACGCCTTGTCGCGGAGGAACGCGTCGTCTTCCCAGCTGTCCCAGAGGCCGGTGACCACGTCGACGAACTCCCGCGCCCGGACGTACCGCTGCGCGTGGTCGGGGTGGGCGTCGAGCCCGAAGTTCCCGGCCGCCTCGCCCCCGCCGGTGGTGACGACGTTCCACCCGGCCCGCCCCTGGCTG
Source organism: Sorangium sp. So ce185 (assembly GCF_051526825.1). Classification (NCBI taxonomy): domain Bacteria; kingdom Pseudomonadati; phylum Myxococcota; order Polyangiales; family Polyangiaceae; genus Sorangium; species Sorangium sp. So ce185. Next base: position 9,230,568 of record NZ_CP150316.1, read on the forward strand.
AGGTGGTCCAGCGAGGCGAACTTGCGGGCCAGGAGGTAGGGCTCCTCGTACGTGGTGGACGCCGTGGCGATGAAGCCGATGCGCTCGGTGACCGCCGCGAGCGCGGAGAACAGCGTGACCGGCTCGAAGCTGGCCCCGTAGGCGGTGCGGCCCTGCGCCCCCGGCCGGTTCTGCAGCGCGAGCCCGTCCGCGAGGAACACGGCGTCGAGCTTGGCCCGCTCCGCGGTCTGCGTGATGCGCTTGTAATGCGCGAAGTTGATGCCCCCGTCCGCCTGCGCGCCCGGGTGCCGCCAGGCGGCCACGTGGTGCCCTGCGCCGGGCAAGAAGGCGCCCAGACGGATCTTTCGTTGATGGTCGCTCATGGATGTCCTCGCGTCCGCGCGTGGGCGCGCGCGCGGACCGCCGCGCGGCCGCGCCGCAGCCGCGCCGCGCACCGCAAGCGTCGTGCCCGGAGGCGGAGCCACGGGCACACCGGCTGGGAGCAAGGCACTTCCCCTCCCCTGCAACGAAGCTGTGCTGCGAGAGCAGCACTGGACGGCCCACGCTGCGGAACCATTGCTGTCAGGGCAACACCCGGCCGCGGCCAGCGCGGCGCTCGACGGTCGTCCTCCCGGCGGCGTGCTCGCAGACGCCCCCGCGCGGCCTGTCACGCCGCGGCCACCCCCATCACGGGACCCGATTCGGGTCGGCCGGGTCGCTGCCCGCGTCCCGCTCGTCGCCGTCGCGGAAGCCATCGCCGTCGCGATCGATGCCGATACGCTCGCCCGACCCGGGCGGCACACAGGTATACGTCAGCTCGCCGCCGCGCCCCGTGGGGAGCAGGCGGAGCTCGGCGTCCGATCGCCACGGCTCGCGCGCGCGGTCGGGGTCGAACCAACCATTCCCGAGGTAAAGAAAGCCCAGCTCGGCGCCGTGCGACCGGCCCTTGACGACGAGATCGCAATCGCCGGCGTCGGCGCGCGCCACGAGCAGATCGACGCGCGGGCCGGCCGTCGCCGCGTTCGACGACGTGAGCGTGATCTGCTGGCCCACGATGGGCTTCAGGTTCGACTCCAGCGCCAGCATGTACGCCGCCACTTGGTGCTTCAGGACGTCCCCCTCGGGGCCGACGGCGAAGCCGCCGGGGTTCTCCGGGGTCTGGACGAAATCGGAGAAGGAATTGAAGCGGAAGAGCGTATCCACGGCGCCGTCGTGGAGGAAGCCGAAGCCGCGGACCTGGTCGCCCATATGCGCGTTCGAGCCGCCGAACGGGAACACGAACGACTCCGCCATGCCGAACATCCCGACCTTCTGGTACTGATTGCGCAGGTGCGGGACCTTGAAGACCTGGGACTCGTTGGCGTTGGCCGAGCCGCCGTCGCTGCCGAAGAAGCCCGGCGCGGGGTCGTCCGGGTTGGCGTCGGGGTCGACGACGTGGCACCCGATGCACGAGGCGCCGAGGATGCTCGAGACGGGCCCCCCGAAGAAGGCGCGCCCCGCGAGCTGATCGGGCGTGAGCGCGTCGTCGAGCGCGCGGATGGGGTTGGGCGGATAGGTGACCTGGAGGATGAAGTCCGTGAAGTCCTCCATGTCCTCTTCTGAGATCGTCTGGTCTCGCCCCAGCAGATCGACGAACGCTCCACGGAATTTCTTGAACGCCGCCCGCTCGTCGAACACCCCGCTGTCCGGCTGGGAGGTGGGCTCATCATGGCCGCCCGTGCGGTCGCCGCGCCAGTGCATCGGCCCGTGGTTCGCCATGCCGCGCAGGCTCTGGGTCGTCATCGGCCCCTTCATCGGATGGAGGCTCGGATCCAGGCCGAAGAGCTCGGTACAGAACGGCCCCGGGTTGTCCAGCACGGAGCCGTCCGGGTTTCCGAGGTCCCACGCGAGGCTGTCGAAGTCGCCGAAGATGTGGCAGCTCGCGCACGACGAGTCGCCGTGGCTCGAGCTCAGCGACGCGTCATAGAGGAAGCGGCGTCCCCGGACGACGCTCGGAGGCTCCGGGTTGTGCATCGGCACGTGCGCGACCTCGCGGCGGGTCCGTGTATCGATGACCGAGATCGCGTTGTCGAAGCGCGTGAGCACATAGAGCCGCCGCCTGCCTTCGTCGAGGACGAGGCCGGTCGGGCCGCCTCCAGGGACGCGGATCTGGTTCGCCGCGCTGGGCACGAACGTGCCGTCCTCGAGCCTCGCGGTGTCGAAGATGCCGATCTTGTCCGAGCCGAGCGCCGCGACATACAGGGTCGCGCCGTCCCTCGTCACGGCCATCTCCGCCGGCTGCGCCAGGCTCTTCTCGCTCTCTTCGTTCGGTACCGGCGCGCAGCAGCTGCTGTAATCGATGTGCTTGTTGAGGTGCCTCGGGACGACGCCGTCTGGGCCGAGGACGGTGATCCGGCTCTCGTGCAGGTGGCCTCGCACGCTGTGGCCAGCGAAGAGGCCCGGCCCCTCGAAGCGCTGCTCGTTTCGGGCGTCGGTGTTGGACACATAGACCTTCCCGCTCACCGGGTTCACGACCATGTTGAAGAGGACGGTCCCCACCCCCGTGAAGAAGCCGCCTGGCCCGTCCACCTGACGCGGCGGGTTGGCGGTCGCGTCGATGACGAAGACGTCCTTATCGGGCAACGAGAAGCGCACCATGTCGTCCCAGGGGCGACCCAGCTCGTCGACCCAGTGGGCCCCGTCGAACTTGACGATCAGCCCGACCTCGGGCTGCGGAACGCCTTCGAAATTCGTGTTGGGCCAGGGCAATCCGCCCGCGGCCTCCCCGCCGTTCGGCACGAGGCTCTCGTCGATGGAGGTCGTGCGGTTCCCCGAGTGGAAGGCGGCGGCGTAGACCCGGCTGCCGTCCGGCGTCACCGCGAGCGCGCGCGGCGTGTCGCTGAAGAGCGTCACGATGGAGAGCGGCGTGCCCCCGAGCGAGGTCCCGAGCTGTCTGGCGTCGAACACCCACACGTCCGCGCGCCCCACGCCGGGCGTCGTGATCTGCGGATCGAAGGGGATGTTCTGCCCGCGATGGGCCGTGGTGATGAAGGCCCGCGAGCGCTTCGGTCCGGCGAACACGATGTCGCGCGGTTCGTCACCCACGAGCAGCGTGCGGACGACGCGCGCCCTTTTGGCGTCTCGAACATCGACGACGCTCACGCTGTCGGACAGGTGGTTCACGACCCAGACTTCGTCGTCGCCCCGGGCAGCCACGGCGACAGGCTCGAGGCCCACGGGCACGGACGCCTCGAGCCGCAGACGATCGGCCTGGACGCGGAAGATCTCCAGCCGGTTGTCGGGGGTGTTCGCCGCGAAGAGCAGCTTGCCGTTCGCAGAGAGAGCCAGGGGGCGGACCTGGCCCGATTCGAACGTCGTGAACGAGGTGGTGGCCGCCGCGGGGAGAGGGGCAACCAGGAGCATGGCTGTAACACTGGAGCTCACAGCCAGAAGGAGGCGCAAAGAGCGTGATGGCAGCATTGTCTCAAATTATATAAATTAAAGATATTTTACAACATCGCGCGCCGTGGCCCGGTGGGCTGGCCGGGTCCGAGGAGCATGATGCGACGGAGGTGCCGGCGAACCGCCCCGCTCCTCCGCTGGCCGCCGCGCGGGGGCTACTGCCAGCGGAAGAGCTTGAGGGCGAGCGCGAAGCAGACGACGCCCCAGCCGGCCAGCAGGGCGAGCTCGGGCGCGAGCGCGGCGAGGGGCGCGGCCTCGAGCATCACGCCGCGGAGCGCGTCGTTCAGCGCCGTGAGGGGCAGCGCCTGGATGAACGGCTGCATCGCCGCCGGGAAGCGCTCGGTCGAGAAGAAGACGCCGGAGAAGATCCACATCGGGAACATCGCCAGGTTGGTCAGGCCCGAGACGCCCTCGAGCGTCCGCGGGCGCGCCGCGACGAGCAGGCCGAGCCCGACGAACGACAGCGCGCCGACCACGATGACCAGCGCGAGCGCGGCGAGCGAGCCGGCGATCGGCACGCCGAGGGCGAGGACCGCGAACAGGAGCAGGGCGACGACCTCGATCGCCAGGAACACGAGCCGCGCCCCGAGGTGCGCGACCAGCAGCTGCCAGCGCTTCATCGGCGCCGCGACGAACAGCTTGAGGAGCTTGCCGATGCGCTGCTGCACGATCGAAAAGCCGATCGCCCACATCCCGGTCGACATCACGTTCATGCCGAGCAGGCCGGGCACGAGGAAGTCGATGTAGCGCGAGCCCCGCTCGGTCATCTCGAGCGCGGCCGGGCGGAACGCGTCCGCGCGCCCCGCCGCGCGCTGGAGCGCCTCGTCGACCTCGAGCCGGGCGGCGCGGCTCTCCGGCCGCGTCGGATCGAACCAGTACGTGGGCGGATCGGTGTCCAGCACGACCAGCGCGACCTTGCCGGTCCGGAGCTCCCGCTGCGCCTGCTCCCGCGGGACCACCCGGGGGGCGACCTGCCCCGAGGCCTCCAGCGCGGCGCGCCGCGCCTCGGCCCCGGCGCCCGCCTCGACGCTCACCGGCAGCGGCCCTTCGGCCCGGCCGCCGAACGCGACGGCCAGCGCCGACGAGAGCAGGATCGGGAACACGAGCATCCAGAAGATCGCCTCGGGCTCGCGCAGGAACTCCACCACCCGCGCCCGGATGAGGAGCGCGAGCGGCGAGCCGCGCAGGGAGCGGAGTCCCCTTGCCATCACGCCGCCTCCTCGCTCGCGAGCTTCCGCCCGGCGAGCGCCATGAACACGTCCTCCAGGCTCGCGTGGTGCGTCGCGAGCCGCCTCGGCGCGGCGCCGCGCGCGGCGCAGAGCGCGAGCAGCGGCGGGAGCACGCGCGCCACGTCGCGCACCGTGAGCCGGAGCGCCCCCTGCGCCGAGCGCACGGCCTCCACGCCGGGCAGGCCCCGGAGCTCCTCCTCGTCGAGCGCGCCGTCCACCTCGATCTCCACGACGTGCTCGGCGCCCAGCGAGGCGACGAGCGCCGCCGGCGTGCCGAGCGAGAGCAGCCGCCCGCGGTCGACGATCGCGACCCGATCGCAGAGGCGCGCGGCTTCCTCCATGTAGTGCGTGGTCAGGAGGATCGTGCGGCCGCGCGCCTTCAGGTCCTCGACGATGTCCCAGATCTCGCGGCGCGACGCCGGATCGAGGCCGGTGCTCGGCTCGTCGAGGAAGAGCACCTCCGGGTCGCCCGCGAGCGCGCAGGCGAGCGACAGCCGCTGCTTCTGCCCGCCCGACAGCCCGCGGACGAACGCGCCCGCCTTCTCCTGCAAGGACACGCGGCGCAGCGCCTCCTCCGGGTCGAGCCCGCGCGGGTAGAAGCTGCGGAACAGCGCGATCACCTCGCGGACCCGGAGCTTGTCCGGGAAGCGCGTCTCCTGGAGCTGGATGCCGAGGCGCTGGCGCAGCGCGATGCCGTCGCCCGTCCAGCGCTCGCCCAGCACCTCGACGTCGCCGGCGTCGGCCCGGGTCAGCCCCTCGAGGATCTCCACCGTGGTCGTCTTGCCCGCGCCGTTCGGGCCGAGCAGGCCGAAGCACTCGCCGCGCCGCACCTCGAGGTCGAGCCCGTTCACGGCCACGACGTCGCCGTAACGCTTGACCAGACCGCGGCAGACCAGGGCGGGAAGAGCGGACACGGAACGCATGTATCGCGACGAGCGCCGAAAAGGAACCGCCGCGCTGCAATCAACCGCAGACGACGCGGACGGCGCGGACGACGCGGACGACGCGGACCGCGCAGGCGGCGCGTGCCGGGCGGAGGCGCGCTCCAGATCGCCCGCGGCGCACGGAGCGCGCCCGCACGCGCCCACAGGAGCGCCGGAAAATTCGACAGCCGACGCGACGCATTGCCTCTCCGGAGAATCGAATCTCACCAGAGCCTGCGGCAAGCGCGACGAGCGTGGCCCTGCAAGGAACCATCCGGTCCGAGATCGTGGCTGGCCGGTCTGCAATCTCAGAGCGACGGAGTGGGGGGCGCGTGGTGAGCGATGAAGAGGGAGTGGTGCCCGTGCACTGCGGCGAGGTCATCGCGGACCGCTACCGGGTCGAGCGGCTGCTCGGGATCGGTGGGATGGGGGCCGTCGTCGCGGCGCGGCACCTGTCGTTGGGCGAGCTCGTGGCCATCAAGTTCATGCGGGCGGAGCACTGCGGGAACGCGGCGCTGCTGAGGCGGTTCCAGCGCGAGGCGCGCGGGATGTTCCGGCTGAAGACCGAGCACGTGCCGCGGGTCTACGACCTGGGCGCGCTCGCGCCGAGGGCGGGGGTCGCGCTGCCGGTGCCGTACATCGTGATGGAGCACCTCTCGGGCAACGATCTCCGCTCGATCGTGGAGCGCCGCGGGCGGCTGCCGGTGGACGAGGCGGCCGAGTACGTCCGTCAGGCCTGCGTCGCGCTCATGGAGGCGCACGCGCTCGGGATGGTGCACCGGGACCTGAAGCCCGCGAACCTGTTCCTGACGTACCGGACCGACGGCACGCCGCTCGTCAAGGTGCTCGACTTCGGGGTCGCGAAGTTCACGTGCGCGAGGCCCGAGGAGGACGGGCTCGAGATGACGACGGCGCGGTCGGTCATGGGCTCGCGCCGTTACATGGCGCCCGAGCAGATGCTCACGCCCAAGGACGTGGACCTGCGCGCCGACCTGTGGGCGCTCGGGGTGGTGCTCTACCAGCTCGTGAGCGGCGCGCTGCCGTTCGGCGCGGAGACGCTGGAGCAGCTCGTGCTCGTCGTGTCGGAGCAGGCGCCCCGGCCGCTGCGGAGCGCGTGCGCCGAGCTGCCCGAGGGGTTCGAGGAGATCGTGATGGGCTGCCTCGAGAAGAACCGGGCCCGCCGTCCAGCCTCGGCCCGCGAGCTCGCCGCCGCGCTCTCGCCGTTCGCGCTGCGCGGGCCGCCCGACGCGACGCTGCCCACGGCGGTCCACCGGAGCCAGCCGACGTACACGTGGCTGGACGAGGGGCCGCCCACGTCCGCCGTCCGGCCGCCCACGACCGCCATCCGGCCGTCGGAGGCGCCGGGATCCGGGGTCCGCCGCCCGAGGCGGGCTTGGCTCGCGGCCGGCGCCTTCTCCGCGAGCGCCGCGCTGGCCGCGACCGTCGCGCCGCCCGGGTGGCCGCGCTCGACGGGGGTCGCGTGGTCCGACGGCGCCAGCACGCAGCACCTCGCCGGGGTGCCGCAGGGGCTCGCCGGGGTGCCGCAGGGGCTCGCCGCAGGGCCCCTGGGGACCACCGCGGCGGACGGGTCGTACCTCGCGCCCCGCACCGCCGGCGACGGCGCGCTGCACGGCGGCGACGGCGCGGCGTGCGGCGCGCCCGAGACCGACGTCGGAGCGATGCTCCCGGACGTGTGCGGCGGTGCCGGCGCCGTCGCGCCGGCGAGAGGCGCGCCGCACGCGCGGGCAGGCGCAGGGAGACCGCCGCGGGCGGCCGCGCGCACGGCGCTCGTGGCCGGGGCGTGGGTGGACCCGGCGCCGCAGGGGCGGTCCGAGCGACAGGAGCCGCCGGGGGCTTCCGGGGATGCGCCCTCGGCAGGGCGCGATGGGACATCGCGGCGGACTGGGCCGACCGAGGCGCGCTCGCCGGCGGCCGCGGAGCTGGCGGCTCCGGTGCCGGCATCCGGTCCGGGCACCGCGGCCGGCGCGCCGATCCCCGTGGCGGCGCCCGGCCGCGGCGCGGAAGCCCCGCCGTCGGCAGGCACGCAGGACAGCCCCTGGTGATCGCCATGTGCCGAGGAGCTCTCCCGAAGCTCAGCTGCTTGCGTCCGCGCGAGCTCGCCTGTGCCCTCGCGGCGCTGTCGTTGCTCCTCTCGCCGGCGAGCGGCACGGCCGCCGCGCCCGGCATGGGGCACCCCAACCCGGGTCAGCTCAACCTGGGTTCGTCCGGCTCGCACCTCAACCCGGGTCAGTCCAACCCGGGTTCGTCCGGCTTGAGCCACCCCAACCCGGGTCAGCCCAACCCGGGTCAGCCCAACCCGGGTTCGTCCGGCTTGAGCCCCCCCAACCCGGGTCAGCTCAACCCGGGTCAGCCCAACCCGGGTTCGTCCGGCTCGGCGCACCTCAACCCGGGTCAGCCCAACCCGGGTCAGCTCGGGGCGCACAAGGAGCAGGTGCTCGCGCTGTATCAGGCAGCGAGGCAGCTGCTCGACGCCGGGCGCGTCGCGGAGGCCTGCGCCGTGCTCGAGCAGGGCAGGACCCTCGATCCGACGGCGATCAACCTCCTCCTGCGGCTCGGCGAGTGCCTCGCCCGCGCGGGCAGGACCGCGGGCGCCTGGAACGTCTTCAGCGAGGCCGCGGCCGTCGCGAGGAGCGCGGGCGACCCCCGCGCCGCGCGCGCGGCCGCGATCGCAGCGGCGCTCGAGCCGCGGCTCTCGCGCATCACCATCGACGTGCCCGCGGCCACCGCCGCGCCCGGCCTGGAGATCCGGCGCGACGGCGTGCTGATCCCGCCCGCGCAGTGGGGACGGGCGCTCCCGGTCGATCCTGGAACGCACACGGTCGAGGCGCGCGCGCCCGGCAGGAGGCGCTGGTCCACCGTGCGCGCCGTCCCGCCCGACGGCGCGCGCGAGCTCGTCCACGTGCCCACCCTGGAGCACGATCCGCCCCCGCGCGCGCCCTCCGCGGCGCTGCCCGGCCCCGGTGGGCAGGCGCCTCGCCTCCTGGCGAGCGCCGGCCGCAGCGACGGCGACGGCGGCGGGCGCGCGCAGCAGGTGATCGCGCTCGCGAGCGGCGGCGCCGGCCTCGTGGGGCTCGGCCTCGGCGCCGCGTTCGGCCTCGAGGCCATCGCCCGCCGGGACGCCTCGAACCGGGGCCACTGCGACGCGCGGAGCCGCTGCGACGCCGCCGGGGTCGCGCTGCGCGAGGACGCGCAGGCGGCCGGCACCGCCTCGACGATCGCCTTCTCGGCCGGCACCGCCGCGCTGCTCGCGGCCGGCCTGCTCTTCTGGACCGCCCCGCCGAAGGCCGCCGCCCCGCCCGCGCGCCGCGCCGCGGCGGCGGCCACGGCCGGCCCCGGGGCGTTCTCGCTCGTCGTGGGCGGGAGCTACTGACATGCGCGCGCGCGGCTCGATCCCGATCGTCGGACGGCTCTCGCGCGGGGCGCTCGCGGCGCTCGTGGCGCACGGCTGCGCCGGCTGCAACGCGCTGCTCGAGCTCGAGGACGGCATCCTCGTGGAGGAGCGCTGCGAGCCGCTCTCGGCCGTCGCCTGCTACACCGGGCCGCCGGCGACCGAGGGGGTCGGCGCCTGCCGGACCGGCCTCCGGCGGTGCAACGCCGCCGGCGACGGCTACGGCCCCTGCGAGGGCGAGGTGACCCCCGCGCCGGAGCGCTGCGGCAACGCGGCCGACGACGACTGCGACGGCGCGGTCGACGAGGCGGACGGCGGCGCAGGCGACCCCGCGGCCGGCGGCGTCTGCGCCTGCGCCCCGGGCGCGGTCGAGGCGTGCCCGTACGGCGGCCCGCCGGGGACCCTCGGCGTCGGCGCGTGCAGCGCCGGCCAGCGGACGTGCGGGAGCGACGGCCGGTGGGGCGCGTGCACCGGCGAGATCACGCCGCGCGCCGAGGACTGCGCCACCCCGGCCGACGAGGACTGCAGCGGCGGAGGCGACTGCGGCGCGGTGATCCCCGGCGGGGTCCTCGGCGCGCTCCTCGGCGGCTCCGGTCACCAGTGGGCGCGCGCGCTCGCGGCGGGCCGGGACTTCGCGATCCTGGGCGGCGAGTTCGAGGGCTCCCTCGATCTCGGCGCCGGCCCGATGCCGACCGGCGCCGATCGGGACATCTTCGTGGCGCGGATCGAGGCGGACGGCGCGGTCGCGTGGGTGCGGCGGCTCGTCCGCGAGGGGAAAGGCGCGCTGCGGGCGCTCGCGGTGGACGCCGAGGGCAATGTCGCGATCGTGGGCGAGCTCGAGGGGATGATGGACGCCGAGCTCACCGCGGACTCGCTGCAAGGGTTCGTGATCAAGCTGGACGCCGACGGCGGGCTGGTGCGCTGGGGCGAGTTGCTCTCAGGCAAGCCGCAGGACGTCGCGATGTCGGCGGCGGGCGACGTCGTGGTCGCGTCGGCGCTCCTCGGGCACGGCGGGAGCGACGTCGAGGTGACCCGGTACAGCCCCGAGGGTGAGCAGCTCTGGGAGCGGGTCTTCGACGGGCCGGGGACGCAGGAGCCGACGGGCGTCGCCGTGGACGCGTACGGGGACGTGCTCCTGACGGGGACCTTCGAGGGCGACCTCCACTTCGGCGAGGGGGCGCCCCACCTCTCGTCCGCGGGGATGAGCGACCTCTTCCTGGCCAAGCTCGACGAGGGCGGCGAGCACGTCGCGTCGCGGTCCTTCGGCGACGGCCGCCGCCAGCGCGGGGGCGACATCGCGATCGGGCCGGGCGGCGAGATCGCGCTGAGCGGGACGTTCGAGGGGCTGCTCAGCCTCGGCGGCGGCAGCGCGCTGTTCTCGGACGGCTTCTCGGCGTTCGTTGTCGAGCTCGGGGCCGCGCGGGAGCACCGCTTCAGCCGGGCCTACGCGGCGGAGCAGCCGCCGCACCTCGCGCTCGAGGCGGACGGCGGGCTCGTCCTCGCCGGCACCGTCGAGGGGCCGACCGATCTCGGCGGCGGGCCGCTCGACGGCGCCGGCCGCGGCGGCGACATCGTCGTGGCGCGGCTCGACGCCGAGGGGCGCCACGTGTGGAGCAAGCGGCTCGGCCCCGGCGCCGGGGAGCGCGGCGGGAGCCGGTCCGCGGCGGGCGTCGCGGCGCTCGTGGACCGCGGCCACGTCCTGCTCGCAGGGACCGTCGAGGGGAGCGTGGACCTCGACGGCGTCGCGGCGCAGGCGCGCGGGGCCGACGTCCTGCTGGTCCGGCTCTCGCCGTAAGGTCCCCCGGCGGCTGGCTCGACCGCGCGCGGCCGCTCAGGCGCGACCGCGCGCCGACACAGTACCAGCCCAGCCAGCCGGCTCGACCGCGCGCCGACAAAAACAGGACAGGCGACCCACGGGTGGTCGCCTGTCCTGCCCGGCCAGCGCCGGTCGCCCCAGGATCTCTGGCGCGCGGCGCTCGCTCAGCGTTCGCGAGATCTCACTCGCTGCAGGAGCTCAGGCACTCGAAATACGGGCTGCAGTCCTCATCCCCCTCGCAGTCCGTGGCGGCGGCCTCGTAGCAGGGAGCGTCCGCCTCGAGCTCGTTCAGACACATCACGCAGTCGGGGTTCGTCACGTCCGTCATGCCACCTTCGTCGGAGCAGGAGTCGGTCGTGGCATCGGTCGTGTCGCACACGTCGGCGCACGGCGAATCCGCCGCACAGCCACACTGAGAGAAGATGTAACCCATGATGAGCGCGCTCTCATCCGGGAGCTCCTCATCGCAGCACGTCTGACAGGTGGCCGCGCTCTCCTCGGCGCAAACACCGCCCCCGCCCTCGCCGCCCTCGCCGCCTTCACCGCCGGTCCCCGACGTGGTGGTCGTCGTGGTGGTACCCGCGCCGCCCTCGCCGCCCGTGCCGCCCTCGCCGCCGTCGCCGCTGCCGTCGGTGACCGTACAGGCCGCCATCGCACACACGCTGACCAGGATCGCCGCAAAGTTGAAAGCTTTCATCCCTGAATCCTCCGACAAGAAGAGTTGCGCTGCTCATGGGGAAGGACGCGTCGGGCGACGCCGCCCGGCAGCCCTCCCTGTGCACTTCAGCGCCGCCGTTGGCGCCGGGTTCTGTTCCTACACCAGAAATTTACGCGATGGTATCCGCTGCGTGCTCACAGCTGCGCCCAGGGGGCGCCTCCCGGCGGTCGTTCGGAGGGCATGCGCCTCCGCGAAACGCGGCCGCCGTGGTGTGTGCGCGATCGGCCATCGGCGAATTTGTGAAGCAGGAGCAGACCCTACCACGGACGCGACGCGAGGGATCGAGCGCGCCGCGTAGATAACCTGCTCTCCGGGGCCACGGCGAGATGCACCACGAGCGGAGGCGTGCTCAGCGGCTCGTGCGAAGACACGAAGCCGGCAGAGCTCGCCCGTGCGACATCGCCCTACAGGCGAGCGGACGAGCGAGTCAGCCCTGTTTGTAGCGGTGCGTCGTCCGGACGACCGCGCCGCGCAGCCGGGCTGAGCCGCGCGGCCCAGCGCGCCGGCGCGACGCCTCGGCAGCTTGCTTTGCGCTCCGACGAAGCGCTTGAGCTCCCACGAAGCAGGGAGTTCGCGGGCGCCTCGCGGGGCGCGCGGCGCTACGAGCCGCCCGTCGCGCGCCGCATGGCGCAGTCGAGATCGCCCTTGCAGGGATCGCTCGCCGCGCGCGCGCCGCCCTGGCTCGGCGGGGCGGCGCCGCCGCCGGTCGGTCCGCTGCTCTCGGCGCGCCTCGCCGCCGCCTTGCCCGCGCCTCCCGGGGCAGCGGGCCGGGCCTTCGCGCCGCGCGCGGTGCGCTCGTTCGCCTTGTCGCCGCGCTTCGGCGAGGTCGCTGCCTCGCGCTCGGCCTGGGCCTTCGCCTCCACCTTCGGCAGGCGCGAGAGCGCCGCGCTCGCCGCGGAGCGCACCCCGGGCTGCGCGGCCGCGCGGAGCGCCTCGCGCGGGGCGCCGAGCCACACCGCGCTCGCCACGACCGCGGCGCCGGCGACGGCCATGACCCCATACCGCGCGCCCGCCGCCCGCCGCGCGCGCGGCGGACGCAGATCGACGGGGACCTCGGAGGGCACGGGCGTGAGATCGGGTGGCCTGAACGCCGGCTGCTCCGGCCCGCCGAACGGGAAGAGATCCAGATAGCTGCTGCGCTGCTGATCATCGCCGGCGGCCAGCCCCTGGATATCCACCATCCCGGAGCCCTTTGGCCCCTGATCGCCCCGCGCGCCCGCTGGCTTCGCGGCGGCGGCCTCCACCGCGAGCAGCGCGCTCAAAGAGATCACCACCGAGTTCTCGTCCCGCGGCCCGGCCGCCGCGCCGTCCGGCGCAGCATCGCCGTTCGAGGATCGCTTATCCGCATCACCGGACATGGATTTCGTGCTTCCCATACGCTCCACCCCGCCTGCCCTCCGTGTCGTCCGAGCACAGGGCGCAGACAGCATCCACCAATTTACGTGGACTCCTCCGCTCTTGATACAAGTTTTTCGCTGCACTGGAGAGCGCACCTCCTCGCAACAGCGCCGGAGCGCTCAGCGCTCGTGCGCGCCGAGGACAGAGCGCCCCACACCGGTTCGGCGCCAGCGACACCGGCGCGGAGGGTCGGACGCCGGGCCGGCGCTCCGTCTGCCCGGCCGCGCGGGCGCCTGGGGCGGCTCCGCCTGCGCGCGCCGCCCCGCCGCCCGCGGTGTTCCGCCCGCGCATCGCCGCGGCGCTGTCGAGACTCGCTTTGTCATCGGGGACCCCGATTGACGCTGCGGAAAGCGCACCTCGTCCCCCGGCCGGTCGACATTTCATCTCGACGAAACCTCGAGGAAACATGGCGCTCGGCATAAGACATCTCACCACGACGTCGTGTCGCTGGCCCCTGTCCGAGGGCCGAGCCTCGCTGTGCGGGGCGGTCCTTCGGTGTCCGGCCGGGAGTCTCCAGTTGCCGACTCCCGAGCTTCCCAACGGCTCTTGTGCAGTCGGTTTCGCCGCGCCGCGTCGATGCAGGGCATCGAACGCGCACCGGCACCCAAGGAGGATGCGTTGAATATGTTCACGTCTGGGCTAAGCGTCGAGGAGCGGCCGGCGGCGGGCTCCTTTCGGCGGCGGTCGCTCTGCGTCGCGGCGGCGGCCCTCGCCGGCGCGGCCTTGCTCTCCGCCTGCGGCAACGAGGGCAAGGAGGCGCCGGCGCCGGGGGCTTCGCCCGGGGCGGCGCCCGCCTCGGACAGCGCCACCATCAAGGTCGGCGTGCTCCATTCGCTGAGCGGCACCATGTCGATCAGCGAGGTGGCCGTCAAGGACGCGACGATCCTCGCGATCGAGGAGATCAACAAGGCGGGCGGCGTGCTCGGCAAGCAGCTCACGCCGGTGATCGAGGACGGCGCCAGCGACTGGCCCACGTTCAACGAGAAGGCGAGGAAGCTCGTCCAGCAGGACGGCGTCGCGGTCGTGTTCGGCGGCTGGACCAGCGCCAGCCGCAAGGCGATGCTGCCCTCGTTCGAGGAGCTGAACGGCCTGCTCTTCTACCCGGTCCAGTACGAGGGCCTGGAGCAGTCGCCCAACATCTTCTACACCGGCGCCGAGCCGAGCCAGCAGATCGTCCCCGCGGTCGACTACCTGCTCGAGAAGGGCAAGAAGCGCATCTACCTGCTCGGCTCGGACTACGTCTTTCCGCGCACGGCGAACAAGATCATCAAGGCCCAGCTCGCGGCGAAGGGCGGCGAGCTCGCCGGCGAGGAGTACCTGCCGCTCGGCGGGACCGAGGTCAGCACGATCATCAGCAAGATCGCCGCGGCCAAGCCGGACGCGATCTTCAACACGCTGAACGGCGACAGCAACGTGGCGTTCTTCAAGCAGTTCAAGGACGCCGGCTACACCGCCGACAAGGTGCCGGTCCTCTCGGTGAGCGTCGCCGAGGAAGAGGTGCGCGGCATCGGCGCCGACAACATCGCCGGACACCTCGTCTCGTGGAACTATTACCAGACCACGGACACCCCGGAGAACAAGAAGTTCGTCGAGGCGTACAAGGCCAAGTACGGCGCCGCGCGCGTCACGGACGACCCCATCGAGGCGGGCTACTTCGGGGTCTACCTCTGGAAGATGGCCGTCGAGAAGGCGAAGTCGACCGAGGTCGCCAAGGTGAAGGAGGCGGTGAACGCCGGAGGCATCGAGTACGCCGCGCCCGAGGGGCTCGTCCGGCTCGACGGGAAGAACCAGCACACGTGGAAGACGGTGCGCATCGGCAAGGTCCGGCAGGACGGCCTCATCGACGAGGTGTGGAGCACGGGCAAGCCGATCCAGCCGGATCCGTACCTCACCGCATACCCCTGGGCGAAGGAGCTCGCCGCGAAGTAGCGCGGCCGGCCGCGCGGAGCGCACAGGGGGATCGCCGTGGTCCCCGCTGTGCCTCTGCGGCTCGAACCTCTCTTGCGCGGCGTCTCAACCGCTTCGGTGCTCTAGCATGAACGAAGTTCTCCTCCACGCCTTCAACGGCCTGAGCCTGGGCTCGATCCTCCTGCTCATCTCGATGGGCCTCGCGTTCTCGTTCGGGCTGATGAACGTGATCAACATGGCCCACGGCGAGTTCATCATGGCGGGGGCCTACACGACGTACGTCGTCGGGCAGCACCTCGCGCCGCTCGTCGGGGGGACGGACGCCGGGCTCTGGTTCCTGCTCGCGCTGCCGGCCTCGTTCCTCGTGGCCGGCGTGCTCGGGCTCGCGCTCGAGCTCTCGATCGTGCGCTTCCTCTACGGCAGGCCGCTCGACACGCTGCTCGCCACATGGGGGGTCGGCCTCGTGCTGCAGCAGGCCGCGCGCAGCCTGTTCGGCGCGTCCAACGTGCAGGTCTCGAGCCCGTCGTGGCTGAGCGGCGGCGTCGCGCTGTCGGGCGGCGTGCAGCTGCCTTACAAGCGCGTCTTCCTGATCGCCCTCGTGATCGCGTGCATCGCCGCCGTCTACACGTACCTGCACCGCTCCGCGGGCGGCAGGCGCCTCAGGGCGGTAATGCAGAACCGGGAGATGGCCTCGTGCCTCGGCGTCCGCACGCGCCGGGTCGACGCCGCGACGTTCGCGCTCGGCGCGGGGCTCGCCGGGATCGCCGGGTGCGCGCTGACGCAGCTCGGCTCGATCGGCCCGTCGCTCGGGACGAACTACATCGTCGACGCCTTCATGGTGGTCATCCTCGGCGGCCTCGGGCGGCTGCCCGGGACGGCCATCGCGGCGCTCGTGATCGGCATCGCGAACACGCTGCTCGAGCTGTCGACGACGGCCTCGCTCGGCAAGGCGCTCGTGTTCGCGCTGGTGATCGCCTTCCTGCAGTGGCGGCCGACAGGCCTGCTCGCCCTGCGCACCCGATAGGAGAGGACACGGACATGGCCCCTCGAGACTCCGCCCTTCGCACCTTCCTCTGGACCTGGGGAGCGCCCCTCGCCGTGGCGTTGCCGCTCCTCGTCGCGCCGCTCGTGCTCTCCGACTTCCGGCTGAACCTGCTCGGCAAGTTCCTCACGTTCGCGATCGTCGCCCTCGGCCTCGACCTCATCTGGGGCTACGGCGGGATGCTGAGCCTCGGACAGGGGCTCTTCTTCGGCCTGGGCGGCTACGCGATGGCGATGTACCTGAAGCTGGAGACGTCGGGCTCGCGCCTCCCCGACTTCATGAGCTGGAGCGGCCTCGAGGCGCTCCCGCTGTTCTGGGAGCCGTTCCGCTCGCCGGTCGTGGCCCTCTGCGCCGTGGTCCTCGCGCCGATGGCGATCGCGGCCGCGGTGGGCTACCTCGTCTTCCGGAGCCGCGTCCAGGGGGTGTATTTCTCGCTGATCACCCAGGGGCTCACGCTGATCGCGTCGATCCTCTTCGTCGGCCAGCAGGCGATCACGGGCGGCACGAACGGGATCACGAACCTGAAGACGATCTTCGGCTTCGCGCGGGGGGCCGCCTCGACGCAGACGGTGCTCTACTTCGTGACGCTCTTCTGCCTGGGGGCGCTGTATCTCCTGTGCCGGCGGCTCACCCAGTCGCGCTTCGGGCGCCTGCTCGTGGCGACGCGCGACGACGAGAACCGGGTGCGCTTCCTCGGCTACAACCCGGTCACGCTGAAGACGCTGGTGTTCGCGCTGTCGGCGGGCATGGCCGGCATCGCCGGCGCGCTCTTCGTCTGCCAGGTCGGCCTCATCTCGCCGTCCTCGATGGGCGTGATGCCGTCGGTCGAGATGGTGACGTGGGTGGCGGTCGGCGGGCGCGGCACGCTGATCGGCGCGGTGGTCGGGGCGATCCTGGTGAGCCTGGGCAAGAGCGCGCTGAGCGAGTCGTACCCCGAGGTGTGGCAGCTCGGCTTCGGCGCGCTCTTCGCGGCGTCGGTCATGCTGCTCCCGACGGGCATCGCCGGCTTCCTGCGCCGCCACGCGTCGCGGCTCGCGCGCCGCGACGCGGGCGGCGCGCCGGCGGGCACGCGTGAGGCCGCCGTCGACGGGCCGGTGGGCGTCGGCGAGGTGGAGGCGCGCTCCGAGGCGCCCGCGACGTCCGGGCGCTGAGGGGAGGAAGCGGACATGAGCGGAGATGAGCGCGAGAGCGAGCAGAGGAGCGATGGGATGAGCCGCGGCAACATCGTCGAGGTCCAGCAGGTGACGGTGAGCTTCGACGGCTTCAAGGTGCTGGACGGGCTCGACTTCTCCATCCAGCGCGGGGAGCTCAGGTTCCTCATCGGGCCGAACGGCGCCGGGAAGACGACGTTGCTCGACATCCTCACCGGGAAGACGAAGCCGTCGAGCGGGCGTGTGGTGTTCCACGGAGGTGGGGAGTCGGGGCGAGAGGCGGTCGAGGCGCACCGGCTTCCGGAGCACGCTCTGGTCCGGCTCGGGATCGGGCGGAAGTTCCAGACGCCGGCGGTGTTCGGCAGCCTCACGGTGCTCGAGAACCTCGAGGCGGCGATGGGCTTCCGGGAGAGCGCGCCGGGGCTCCTCCGCGGGCTGTCCGCGGAGCAGGAGAAGGAGATCGCCGAGGCGCTCGATCGGATCGGGCTCCGGCGGCGCGCCGACGTGCGGGCCGCGGTGCTCGCGCACGGGGAGCGGCAGTGGCTGGAGATCGGCATGCTGCTCGTGCAGCAGCCGAAGCTGCTGCTGCTCGACGAGCCGGTGGCGGGGATGACCCGGCGCGAGCGCGATCGCACCGGGGAGCTCGTCCAGGAGATCGCGAAGGAGCGGTCGGTGCTGGTCGTGGAGCACGACATGGAGTTCGTCCGGCGGTACGCGAGCACGGTGACGGTGCTGCACGCCGGCAGAAGGTTGTGCGAGGGGCCGGTCGAGGAGGTCCAGCGCGACGCGAAGGTGATCGAGGTCTACCTCGGTCGGGCGCACGACGCGGGGGGCGCGCGCGGCGGCGCTCGGGCCGCGGTCGCGGCGGAGGAGCGGTAGAGAGATGCTGGTGGTCGAGGATCTCGCGGTCTATTACGAGGAGAGCTGCATCCTGTCGCAGGTCAGCCTGGATGTCGCGCCCGGCCGGGTCTCGTGCCTCCTGGGGCGGAACGGGGTCGGCAAGACGACGCTGCTCAAGGCGATCATGGGCGTGCTCAAGCCGCGGCGCGGGAAGGTGGCGCTCGACGGGGCGGATCTCACCTCGAGGTCGCCGAGCGACCGGGCGCGCGCGGGGATCGGCTATGTGCCGCAGGGGCGCGGGATTTTCCCGTACCTGACGGTGCGAGAGAACCTGCTCATGGGCTTCGAGGCCAAGAGCGACGCCACGCCGAGCCCGGCGGCGCTCGAAGAGATGATGTCCATGTTCCCCATCCTCAAGAAGTTCGAGGCGCGTGCGGCGGGGACGCTGAGCGGCGGGCAGCAACAGCAGCTCTCGCTCGCGCGCGTGCTGCTGCGCAAACCGAAGCTCCTCCTCTTGGATGAGCCGACGGAGGGGATCCAGCCGTCGATCATGCAGGAGATCGGGGAGGTGATCAAAGAGCTCGGGAAGAAGGGCGACATGGCGATCCTGCTCGTGGAGCAGTTCCTGGATTTCGCGCTCTCGACGGCGAGCGAGTACTTCATCATGGATAACGGGGGGATCGTGCGGCGGGGGAGCGTGGCGGAGTTCAGCGACGAGATCGCGAGGGAGTTTCTGGCGGTGTGACGAGGCGTCGCCGGAGCTCCTGACGCTGGCAGCGGCACGTCCGCGGGCAGGTGGCCGCCAAGGCGCCAACGGCCCGGGACTATGCCAGCGCGTCTTCTGCGCTGTCCGCGGTCATGGCCTGGTCCAGCCATCGGTGCAGGGTGTCCAGCTCGGAGCAGGCGTCGATCTGGGTCTCCATCGCCGCGGTCGGCGCGAAGCCACGGCGAGCCAGCAACCTGCGTAGCAGCGCGCGCGCCTCAGTGATCTGGCCCTCCTCGATGAGCTGCTCCTTGACCTCCGGGGTGTGGGCGAGCAGGGCTTGGAGGATCCACTGCCTGCGCGCCTCGATCTCCGGGTCGTCGACGCGGGCGAACCGTCGCAGCAAGTCCTCACGGGTCTTCGGTGACATCGGCAGGTATTCTAGCATGGAGATCACCCATTCCACATCCCGCCGCGGTGCGACCCACCGGGCGAAGTCGTCGAGGGCCTGTCCTGAGCGCGCCGTCAGGAACGGCACGAGCTCGTCGCGCAGCGGCAGCTCGTTGGCCGCGATCCAGAGAAACAGAAACGGCGAGGGTCCGACGCGGTAGCAGCCGGGGGCGAACCGCTCCAGCGCCCGGACGGTGTACAGCCACGATGGCAGGTGGGGAGCGACGACCCAGAGCGGCTCCTCTCCCATCCAGGGCGGCTCGCGCTCCTCGATGCGCTCGATCTCGCGCACTAGCCGGCGGAGCGTGGCGCGCTTGAGCTCCACGATGTCGACGTGGTCGCCAGCCATCTTGATCTCGACGACCACCTCGTCATGACCGCACGCCTCCGGCCAGGGCGCGGCAAGGGGACCGAGCCCGTCGGGCCGCACCACGCGGAGATAGCCGTCGGCCTGGACGCGCTCGAGCCGGACCTCGGGCGGCCGGTGCCATGCGGCGGAGCCGGCGGTGACGCTCGGGGTCACCTCGGCGAAGGTCAGCTTGGCGAACCCGTCCAGCTTGCCCACGGGGGCGTTGATATCAGCTCACCTGCGGCGATGCACTTCGAATAAGCGCTCTGTACGGCAGATAAAGAGAGATGGATTCGCGTGCCTGCGCGTAAGTGCGTGAGAGCGGGGACCGTGGCCCGATGCCGCGCGACACCGCACCGCGCGATCGGGGCGGCCGCGGAGGGCCGCGGAGCCGCGCGACGGCCGGCCGCGGCGAGGTGGGCGCGGCCTCTCATCCGCCACAGGCCGAACACACGCCGAGCGGACGGGCGCGGACCGTGGGACGGCGCCGCCTCCCGCGAGCCCACGAGGCACAGACGGCAGCGCCTGCCGGCGGCGATCCGGCGCCCATCTGAATCGACGGCCCCCGAGCTCGGCCACCTCCTCCTACGGCGAGGCCCTCGGAGGTGGCCGGATTCGAGCTTGAAGGCGGGAAGAAAGCTCGATGCTGTTGCCGCCTTCCCTTCTTTATGGGAATCGCGCCCGGCATCGACCGCGACGCCGCCTCGCTCACCCGCGGAGCCGGCCGCGCTGCGGGCCGCGGTGACGTGCGCGCTGGGCTCGCCGCGCTCGACATGGCTCGACATCGACCGAGGAACCCTGGGACCATGGGCATCGGCCGATGAGCTGCCCGAGCTGGTGCGAGGCGTACGCGCTCTGCGCCGAACGGACCCGTGAGCGAGCTAAGGAGAACAGATGCGAAGTGTGCGCGGTGGATGGTGGTGGGCAGCATCGGCCTTGATGGCCAGCGGTTGTACGGCGCTCCTGGGGCTCGACAAGGACTATCACCCGCTCGACGGCGCGGGCGGCGACACCGGCTCGAGCGGCGGCGACGCCGGCTCCGGCGGCGACGGCGCGAGCTCGGGCCGCGGTGGCGCCGGTCATGGCGGCGGCGGTCCCGGAGAGTGCACCCCCGGCGACGCGCGGTGCTCGGACAACCTGCTCACCCGGTGCAACGACGCCGGCCAGTGGGGCGCCCCGGAGCCGTGTCCCTCGGAGGCGCCCGTGTGCCGCGGGACGGCGTGCACGACCCCCCCGAGCTGCGCCGGTCTGCCGTCGATGTGCGGCCCCGGCGCGACCGAGGGCTGCTGCGCGAGCGCGGTGGTGCCCGGGGGGACGTTCAACCGCGGCAACGATCCCGCATCCCCGGCGACGGTGAGCGACCTCCGGCTCGATCGCTTCGAGGTGACGGTGGGGAGGTTCCGGAAGTTCGTGGCGGCGTACCCCGGGAGCCAGCCCGCGGCCGACGCCGGGGCGCACCCGGGCATCCCGGGGAGCGGATGGAACCCGGCCTGGAACGGCGAGCTGCCGGCAGACGCGGCGGCGCTGCGCGCCGCGGTGATGTGCAATCCGGACAACCCGGACATGCGGACGTGGACGGAGGAGGCAGGCGCCCAGGAGCACCTGCCGATGAACTGCGTGAGCTGGTACGTCGCCTTCGCGTTCTGCGCGTGGGACGGGGGCCGCCTCCCGACCGAGGCCGAATGGAACTACGCTGCGGCCGGAGGGGGCGAGCAGCGGCAGTATCCGTGGTCGAATCCACCGGAGTCGACGACCATCGACGCCAGCTACGCGTCCTACGATTGCAGGGAGAGCGCGGCGCCCGGCTGCACGTTCCAGAGCGACTTCAGCGACATCGTGCCCGTCGGATCCCGCTCGCCGAAGGGCGACGGGCGGTGGACGCAGGCGGATCTCGGCGGGAGCATGCGGGAGTGGACGCTGGATGGATATGGGACCTATCCGGCGGAGTGCGTCGATTGCGCGAACCTGACGGACACCACGAACCGGGTGGTCCGCGGCGGGAGCAGCTTCGGCGCGCCGAGCTACCTGCTGACGTCCGCGCGGGTCAGCGTCGCGCCGTCGGCCCCGTACTACAGCCTCGGCATGCGGTGCGCGAGGAGGCCGTAGGCGCCGCGCTCAGCCGAAGAAGTCGAACGCCGTCCCGGCGCCCCTCTCGCGCGCGGCGGCGTAGATGACGCGCGCGAGCGCCACGTCCTGGATCGCGAGGCCGGTCGAGTCGAACACCGTGATGGCCGCGTCGCCGCGCCCCGCCAGCTTGCCCGCGACGACCTCGCCGAGCGTCCCCTGGATGTGCTCGCGGTGCATGGCGCCCTCGTGCAGCGGCACGTTGACCTCGCCGCTCTCGGTCGCCTGCGCCCAGTCGTCGATGATCACGCGCGCCTCCCGGAGGATCTCCGGATCGAGCTCCTGCTTGCCGGGCGCGTCGGCGCCCATCGCGTTGATGTGCGCCCCCGGGCGGACCCACGCGCGCCGCACGACCGGCGCGCGCGCGGGCGTGGAGGTGCAGAGGATGTCGCAGCCGGAGGCCTCCTCCACCGAGACGGCGCGCCCGCCCGCCTCGGCCGCGAACCGCTCGCTCGCCTCGCGCGACGCGTCGGCGGCGAGCACCTCCAGCCGATCGCCGTAGACGGCGCGGTGGGCGTCGAGCAGGAAGCGCGCCTGCACGCCGCAGCCGATGAAGCCGAGCGTCCTCGCGCTCTGCCGCGCGAGGTGCTTCGACGCGATCGCCGCGGCCGCGCCGGTCCGCACCGCCGTGAGGCGGGTCGCATCCATCACGGCGAGGGGCACCGCCGTGGCGGGATCGCTGAGGATGTACAGCCCCATGACGGACGGCAGGCCGAAGCGCGCCGGGTTCTTCGGGTGCGAATTGACCCACTTCACCCCGGCCGCCCCTTCGGCGTAGGCCGGCATCGCACGGAGGTCGCCGTCGTGGGCAGGCAGCCCCAGGTACACCTTCGGCGGCATCGCGGCCTCGCCGCGGCCGTACGCCGCGAACGCCGCCTCCACGGCGGCGATCGCCGCGTCCATCGCGAGGAGGGAGACCACATCGGACTGGGAGAGGAGCAGTGTTTTCTCGGGCTTCATCGGATGCGACCGTACGCGACGCAGAACGCGAACGCACGCGTTCCCACGTGCGGATCGGTGTGCGCGCATGCTCCGCGCGCCGCCTCCGTGGGCCCTCTTTTCGCGAAAGGGACGGCTGTCCCGCTCGGATCCAGCGGCCGAGAGCGGCAGTCACGCAGCGCCGGCGACATGAACCGGGGGGTTGGCAGGCCACGCCGTTGCGCTGAAGATGGCGTAGCTGCGCCGTGGGGTGGGGTGCACCCCGCGTCTCGATGATCTCTCTTGTGGTGGAGCGGGTGGATGAACGTACGACTCGTTGCAGGTCTCTTTGTGCTCGCGCTCTCGGCGAACGCCGGATGCGGTGATGATGGAGGCGAAGGAGGCAAGGGCGGAGCCGGCGGCGCTGGCGGCGCCGGCGTCACGGGCAGCGGCGCCGGCGCATCGGGCGCGACCAGCACGAGCAGCAGCGGCGGCGCCGAGCCCACCGGCACCGGCGGCGCCGGCGGCGCCGAGCCCACCGGCACCGGCGGCTCGGGCGGCGCCGAGCCTACCGGCACCGGCGGCACCGGCGGCACCGGCGGCGCCGAGCCCACCGGCACCGGCGGCGGTGGAGGGACGCCCGTCAACTACGGCGCGGCGTGCACCTACGACGCGGCGTGCGACGGAGAGTACTGCATCAGGGAGATCGACTGGGGCTGGCCGTCCGGTGCCTGTGCGGGCCTCTGCGATCCCATCGTGGGCGCCTGCGATGATGGCGGCGTCTGCGTCGATTTCGGCGATCTGGGCCTGTGCATCCGTCGCTGCACCACGACCGACGAGTGCCGCGACGGCTACAGGTGCAGCGACATCGGCGGCGAGATCACGGCGTGCATCCCGGCGTGCACCGAGAACGCGCAGTGCGCGGAGCTCGGCCTGTGCGACAGGTTCGACGGCCTCTGCAAGCTCGGCGAGCTCGATTGCTCCGACGGCGAGGACGACGAGGGCGACGGCCAGGTCGACTGCGCGGACAGCGACTGCGCCGCGACCTGCCGTCCGCTCGTCGACGCCGCCTGCGCGGGCGCTGCGCCGGTGACGACGACGATCGAGGGCGACACGTCGAGCGGCACGCGCGTGCTCCATGGCAGCTGCACCGGCGCCGGGCCGGAGAAGATCCACGTGTTCACGCCGCCCGCCGGCCAGTCGGGCACGCTCCTCGTCGTGCTCCAGTCGGAGAGCAACCACGGCCTCTATACCCGCACGGCATGCGCGGAGGCGTCCACCGAGAGCGCGTGCGAGGATGAGCACGCCGCCTCGGGCGCCGAGCCCGACGAGGAGGAGCTCGAGGTCGTCGTGCACAAGGACCAGGCGGTGCCGATCGTCGTCGACGCCCGCACGCCCGCCGACGCGGGGCCATACACGCTGGATCTCGTGTTCTCGCCGGCCACCTGCGGCGATGGGATCGTCAGCAAGCCGGAGGAGTGCGACGACGGCAACACCGTCGCCGGCGACGGCTGCTCCGCCGCGTGCACCGTGGAGATCGACGACGTCTGCGCGGACGCGCCCGTGGCCGTCCTTGGGGGCAACGCGGGCGACACGACGGGCGGCACGGCGGTGTTCGAGGGCACCTGCACCGGCCGTGGTACGCCGGAGAGGCTCCACGCGTTCACGCCGCCGAGCGACGGCACGCTCAGGCTTGTGCTGTCCTCCGAGACCGACCAAGGCTTCTACGTGCGGACCGGCTGCTCGGGCCGCCAGCTCGCGTGCGTCGAGAGCGAGATCGCCGACAGGGACGAGAGGCGCTCGATCGACGTCGAGGGCGGCGTGCCCCTGATCATCTTCGTCGAGGCGTACCGCCTGACAGACGTGGGGCCCTACTCGCTCCGCCTCTCCTTCACCCCCTCTCCCTGAGCTCTGACGCCGCGCGGCGCGGCGTAGCGCTCGCCGGGCCGGGGGATGAGGTACGCTGCGCGCGTGCCTGCCACCCCTCCTTCAGCTCAGCCATGGCGCCGCGCGCGCCTGCTCGCCGCCGCGCTGCTCGCCGTGTGTGCCTGCCAGCCGGACGCCGCGCCGCCGGCCCACACCTCCCAGGGCGCCCCGCTGCACCCCGGCGCCGCGACGCCGTCGTCTCACGTCGCCGCCCCAGCGCCGCGGCCCGCGCCAGCGGCCGCGGGCGACAGCGCCGCGCAGCCCGCGCAGAAGGCCGCGGACGATCGCGCGCCGGGGGCCGGCGCGGCGCGCGCATCGTCGCTCGACGGCAGGTCCCCCGTGGAGCTCGCGCCGCCGCCGTTCGGCCAGACGCTCGTCAGGCCCGCGCCGGCCGGAAGCTCCGCCGCCCCGCGCCTCGTGAAGATCGCCGAGCAGAAGAACAAGATCACGGACGAGGCGGCGTGGTTCACCGCGAACGGTCTGTCGCTGCCGACGCTGCAGGTGCCGAGCGCGGCCGCGGGCGAGGCGAGCGGCTCCCGTCCCCTCCCCTCCTTCGTCCCCGAGAGCTACCGCCACCAACCGCTCGTCAAGGCGATCGATCACGGCGACCACCTCGCCCTGTTCTACGGCCCGGGCTTCGCCGCAGAGCGCTTCGTCGCGATCCTCGACGCGGCGCACAGGGTCGTCGCCTTCTTCGATTTCGAGAGCTTCCTCACGCCGCCCGAGATCGCCCCCAACGAGGCCGAGTTCGTGCGGGGCCACGTCGGCTGGGCCGTGGTCAAGGACGGCGTGCTCTACGTCTCGTCGGGACACAGGACGTACGCGGCCTCCTCGAAGGGCAAGAACGCTTACCTGTCAGCCATCGATCTCGCCTCCGGGCAGCTCCTCTGGCAGAGCGCGCCGCTCGTCTGCAACGCGGAGAACTTCGTCCTGCGCGGAGATCATCTCCTCTGCGGTTACGGCTTCACGGCCGAGCCAGATTTCCTCTATGTCCTCGAGCGCGCCACCGGCAAGGTGGTCTCGAAGCTCTCGCTGAAGAGCGGGCCTGCGTTCCTCGTCGAGAAGGACGGCAAGCTCTTCGTCCGCACCTACGACACGGATTACGTCTTCGAGATCCGCTGAGCGGCGCTCGGGACGCGGCCGGCGCGCCCGCTGACGGCCGGCCCGATGCGCGGCCGCGCGAGCGGCGCGCTCGCTCCCCTGGTGCCGCCCAGCGCCGGGGCGACGCGCCGTGCGCACCTGCTCCCGATCGGCACGGCTGCGGCGCGGCGGGCGAACCACCGAGTCGCTCGGCGCGATCGAAGGCCCGCTGCGATGGTCAGCCCCCGCGCCCGGCGCGGTCGAGCTCGTTCGCCTTGCGCTACCTCGATTTCCCAGACCGGACGGGCGGGTGGCATTCCGAGGAGATGTGACGGAACGACGCGAGATGCCCCGCGTGTCGCAAACTGCCCCAGCGGAGGACGCTCCGTCGCTCCTCGCCACGCTCCCGTCGCCAGCCTGGAGATCCACGACGGACGCAAGAACCTGCGCCTGTCGCGCAGAGCTTGCGCCGCCCTGACCCGACCCGGCGCTGCTCGACCGCGGAGCTCGCCGCCCGCGGCTGCCGCACGCCGGAGCGACCGTGGCAGCGAACTTGCTACCTGCTCACTTCAGGCACACACGAGGTGTTCATGGTCGCGAAGAACAACCACTCGGAACCTGCGCCGCACCGGGCGACCGCGCAGATGCTCGCGAGGCCGGGGCAGTACCTGGTGCCCACGTCAGACACCCCGCACATGTACTGAAATCGGCTGGTACGAATCAGCGATTCACATCGACTGCAGTGACGCGTCACAGCGACGCAGGATGAAAGGAGCGAGCATGCAAGTGGAGCTCACCTTCCGACACATCGACAAAAGCCCCTCGCTCGAGGAGCTGATCCGGGAGCAAGCGAACAAGATCCAGCGGTTCAACGACCACATCAACAGCTGCGCCGTGGTCGTCGAACGCGACCACGCGAGCCAGGGCACGGGCGGCGAGTACCGCGTGCGCGTCGATCTCCACGTCGCCGGCAAGCACGAGATCGTGAGCGAGGAGCGGGCCGCCAGGAACCTGCTGCCCACGGCGGTGCGCGACGTCTTCCAGCGCGCCGGCCGCCAGCTGAAGAAGCTCGCGAGCGAGCAGCGGAGCGAGGTGAAGTCCCACCCGGCGCAAGACACGGCAGGCGTCATTACCAAGCTGTTCAACGACTACGGGTTCATCACGACGATCGATGGTCGGGAGATCTATTTTCACGAGCGAAGCATCGTGTCGGCGCCGTTCTCCGAGCTGAAGATCGGCATGGGCGTCGCCTACACGGAAGAGGACGGCGACGAGGGGCCCCAGGCGAGCACGGTGCGGATCGTGGACGCGCGCGGCGGCAACCGCGGTCGCGAGGAGATCCCTACGCTCAGCTAGCCCCGAGCGAAGAGGTCGCGGGGCTCGTGCGCGCGGCGCGCGAGCCCCGCTCTCGCTCGCTCCCCCAGCGAGCGGCTATATCGTCGTACCGCGCGGCAACGGCGGGAGAGGCGCCGGCGGCATCGAGTCCAGCGGGGGCTCGGCCGGCGGCGTCGCGATCTCCTCCTTCTCTTCCTGTCCAGGGACCGCGTCCCCGTCCCGGGGCGGATCGGGCTGCGGCTGCCCCCTGGGCTGTCGCATGACGCACTCCTCGCGCTGCCGCTCGAGCGCGTCGATCCGCTCGGAGGCCTCGTCGAGCTTGCGCTCGAGCCAGCCCACGCGCGCGGACTCACGCCGCAGCTCCGAGAGCGCCGTCCTGAGATCGTGATCCCTCGAGCGGAGGGCGGCCCTCGCCCGCTCGCGCTCGCTCTCGGCCTGATCGAGCCGCGCCGCCAGGCGCTCGCGGTCGCTCTCGAGGCCGGCGATCTCGCGCTCCAGCGCGCTCTTCGACTGCTCGTAGCGCGCGTCGGCCTCGGCCTTCGCGGCGGCCGCGGCCTGGGCCGCGCGCCTCGCCCGGAGCTCGGCGTTCTCGGCCAGGCGCTTTGCCTCGGTCATCGACTCCTTGGCAGAATTGGCGCTCTTCGCGTCGTCGCTCGCCTTCATCGCCAGGGCGAGCGCCTCCTCGGTCGCGCGCTGCGCCTCGCTCATCTTCGCGAGCGCCTCCTGCGCCGAGGCGTTCGCCGCCGCCTCGAGGCGGCTGTGCTCGCGCGCGGCGCGCTCGGCGGCCTCCGCCGTCTTGCGCGCTCGCGTCGCGTGCATCCAGAACACGGTGGTCGTCGCGACCATCCCCATCAGGACGACCACGCCGAGGGCGAGCAGCACCCGCGTGAGGCGCTCGCGGCGCGCCTCCGCGGCGACGGCCGCGTCGAGGAAGCTGCGCTCCAGGCCGGAGAGATCGTCGATGTCCCGGGCCCACGCGGACAGCTCGTGGAGCGCCTTGCCGCGCGGCAAGAGCCGCGGCGCCCTGCCGCCGGCGACCCACCTCGAGAGCGCCTCGTCGAGCTCCTTCTTCGCCCGGCCGAGCCGGTGAAGCGCGCTCGCCACCTCCGCCATGCGCGGCCGCGCCTCGGGATCGAACGCCAGCACCCGGTGGACGAGGGCGACGAGATCGGGTGGCGTGGCGGCGCTCATCGGGGGCGGCCACGCCGCGCTCGGCGCGTCGGGCGTCCGCCCCTCGAGCAGCTCATAGAGGATGACGCCGAGGGAGTAGACATCCGCCTTGACGTCGACGCTCCCGGAGTGGCGCTCCTGCTCTGGCGCCATGTAGCTCCTCGTCCCGAGGCCCCACACGCCCTCTTGCGTGAACGGCATCGTGGGCTGTCCTGCGCCCTCGCTCTGCGGCGCGAGCGCGCCGGGCTCGATCGACGCGCGCGACCCGCGCGCCGACGCGGAGGAGACCGCCTCGGCCGGGACCTCGACCTGCGCGGGGTTGATCGCGGCCCTGCCGATGCTCACGACGGGGAGGCTCCGGAGCACGTCGTCCTCGTGGGCCTCGCCCTCCGGCGTGGCGCCCGCGCGGTCCAGGGCGCTCTCCGGTGTGGCGCTCGCGCCGCCCAGGGCGCTCGCTGGGCCGGCCGCGGCGCCCACCGTCAGCGCCGGCCGCGTCGAGAGCTCGGTGCGGATCGTGGGCACGGACGCGGGCGCCAGGGAGCCTCTCCCCTCGAGCTCCAGCACCTCGGGGAGACCCCCCCAGAGGACCTTGGCGATGCCGAAATCGAGGATCTTGACGCGGCTCCCCCCGGGCGCGAGCTCGTCGTCGACCACCATGATGTTCTCCGGCTTCAGATCGCGGTGGACGACCTTGGACGCGTGGGCCGCGGCCATGGCCGACGCGATCTGGTAGCCGAGCCGCACCACCTGCCGCGGCCGATCCGCGGGCGGCACGGCCTGCACCCAGTCGCGCAGCCCCCGGCCGTCGAGGTACTCCATCACGATGTAGGGCGAGCCGTCGTCGAGCTCGCCGGAGTCGAAGACGCGGACGATTCCCGGGTGGTTGATGATGTTAACGGCGATCGCCTCCTGCCGGAAGCGGGCCACGACGTCCGGCCGTCGGGCATAGTCGCCGAGCAGCACCTTGATCGCCGCCCGCGCCCGCGTCTTCGGGTGCCGCGCCCGGAACACCCGCCCCATCCCGCCGCGGCCGAGCTCGCCCTCGATGAGCCAGCCGCGCAGGACCGCGGGGAACGGCGCGAGCTCGTCCTCGATGCGGTCGGACGTCGGAGGCGTCACCATGGCCCGACCATCGTGCACCTGCCCGCCCGGCGGCGGAAGCCCCGACGCGCGCCGGCGCGCCCGACGACTCGCCCGTGAGGCGGCGTCATGGTCGCGCCGGCGCGCGGTGCGCGGGTCATCCCGCGCTCGCGCAGTAGCCTGCCCACAGCTCCGGGATACGCCGCTCGCTGAGGCCCAGGACGGGCGCCGGGGGCAGCCACTTCGGCTTCACCGGGGCGCGGAGCAGCTTCATGCCGGCCTGCTCCGGCGTCCGGCCCCGCTTCATCGTGTTGCACGCGTAACACGAGGCCACGATGTTGTCCCAGACGGTCCTGCCGCCCTGCACGCGCGGGATGACGTGATCATAGTTGAGCTCGCGTGCCTCCTTCTTCACGCCGCAGTACTGGCAGCGGAAGCCGTCGCGCAGCAGGACGTTGATCCTCGAGAACTTCACGCCGCGCTTCATCCCCAGCGTCGGTCGCTTCAGCCGCACCACCGCGGGCGCCTTGATGGAAAGCGACGGCGACCGGATGACGTCGTCGTACTCCTCGATGACCTCCACCTTGCCCAGGAAGCTCATCGTGACAGCGGTCTGCCACGGGATGACCTTATGGGGCACCATCCATGGCGTCAAAAGCAGCGTCTGCGCGGTCATGGCCCACCTCGTTATCGTCTCTTTCTCTTCATGATGTCGCTCCAGGTCACGTGCGTTCGGTGCCCGGGGAGGGAGTCGAACCCCCAGTAGGCTGGGTCTAAGCCAGCAGCGTTTGCCGTTTCGCCACCCGGGCAGGGTGTCACCGGTGGGACTCGAACCCACATACCCCGAAGGGCGCAGGATCTCAGCCTGCCACGTATGCCGTTCCGTCACGGTGACATCCGCGCGCCGCGGTCTGGGTGAGAGGATTCGAACCTCCAGCCCCCGGCTCCCCGAGCCGGTGCTCTACCAGGTTGAGCCACACCCAGGGATCTCCGTCGCGCGTCGCGGCGAGGCTTCGCCTCTCCGCGGTCTGGGTGGGGGGATTCGAACCCCCAGTCCCCGGCTCCCGAAGCCGGTGCTCTACCAGGTTGAGCCACACCCAGAAATCTGTCGTTGCACTCAGGGATGGAGCGGTGGAGGAGAATCGAACTCCCGTCGCGAGCTTGGCACGCTCGCACTCTACCTTTGAGCTACCACCGCAGGTTACGACGAAAAAAAGGAGGCGGGCCGCCGGGCGCCGCGCGCGCCCGCACGAAGTGCGGCACGCCGGCCGGCGGCCCGCCTCGGCGACGAGACGAACGGACGGGCAAGGGACGCCATGGGGGGCACACGTAACAGGTATGGTAACCCACGAGCTTCGGCCCGTCCGGTGGAGCGACGAGGGGTCGAACCTCGATCCCTGCCGTGCGAGGGCAGTGTTCTCCCGGTTGAACTATCACCCCGGACCAGCGATCACCGCGTCAGATCTTCATCGTCATCTCCTTGTGCATTGGACAGCGAGCTGTCGGTTTCGTTGGCCCAAGCTCGCTCTTTTTGGAGGGAGCCGGACAACGAAGCAATCAAGCCCGTTTCGCAGGAGCTCCGGAGAGCTCCCGGGGCGCCCCCGAGGAGGATCGAACTCCCCTCACCTGATCGACAATCAGGCTGCTTCACCAGATGCATACGAGGGCAAAGCGGCGCCGCCGGCGGGACTCGAACCCGCGACATCCTAGGTTACGGTAACCGTCCTCCTTCGGCCCGGGTCGGGCAAGCGGGCGGAGAACGGCATAGGTGCTCTACCAGGCTGAGCTACAGCGGCAAGGTCGGGATCCGAGAACCGTCGTCCTTCGGCCCGGGTCGGGCAATGATGCGGACGACGGAGGGCGGGATCCCGGCGCCCCCGGCGGGACTCGAACCCGCATCGACCGGCTTCGTAGGCCGGCCCCTATCCGATCGGGCTCGGGGGCAGCTCCTGGGAGCGGGACGCTGGAGTCGAACCACGAGAACTGTCCTTCGGCGGCCCGGGCGAGCCCGGGCAAATGATGAAGAACAGGTGCCATCCATCATGGCGGCGTCCCGCAGGAGGGGCGCCCGCGCGGCGCCCCGGCGTCGGACGGACGGGCCGGCGGAGCCCGTCCGTCACGCTGTCTGTCACGAGACACCCCGGATGAAATCCGCCATCACCTGGGGGGCCGCCCCGTCGAACCCCACGACATCGAGCATGCCGGGGTCCGTCG
Source organism: Sorangium sp. So ce185 (assembly GCF_051526825.1). Lineage (NCBI taxonomy): Bacteria > Pseudomonadati > Myxococcota > Polyangiales > Polyangiaceae > Sorangium > Sorangium sp. So ce185. The sequence continues at coordinate 9,261,771 of NZ_CP150316.1, forward strand.
GGTCGGCGATCGAAAAGCCGGTCGACGTCAACCCGACGACGATCAGCTTCGCCGGTCGGCCCATCGCCTGCCGGTAGTCCCTGAGCGCCTGAAACGGGTGAACGCCGCCCGCCCAGGTCTCATTGTCCGTGTAGATGACGAACGAATCGACCTCCACCCGGTTCCGCTTCGCCCAGATCATCGGCAGAGCGCAGTCGGTGCCGCCGAAGGGGAGGCCCTCCACCGCGCGCAGCACGTCGTCGAGCCGCTGCTCCGGCGAGATCGAGAGCGGCAAGAGGCCGGAGACTCCCCCGCCCCACTTGCCGCCGTACCCGCCCGACGCCGCCGAGAAGCCGACCACGCTGTACTCGCGCTCGATCCGCGCCGTCGCCATGGCCATGGCCGCGCTCGCCACGCGCGGCGTCAGGCCGGGGACGCCAGCGATAGAGCCGCTGGTCATGGATCCGGAGATGTCGAGCGCCAGGAGGTGCTTCTTCCTGGTCGGCTCGGCCGACCGGAACGCGAGGTAGAACGCCTCGTTCAGCGCGTCGACGATCTCGCGGACCGGGGTCCACGAGAGCGCGTTCTCGCGCCGGCGAGCGCGCTCGCCGTGGCCCTGCTCATAGACCTTGAGGGCCGAGAGCACGGCGACGGGGTGGACCCGCGCCGCCTTCAGGCGGCCGGCGTCGGTGAGCTGTTGCGCCACCCTGCGGGACGCGTCGCTCATGGGCGCGAGCAGGCCGATCGCGGTCATCTTCCCCAGGTTCCGGATGAGCGCCGTCTGGGGCATGTGCTCGAGCAGCGCCTCCCACACCGCGGGGTCGTTCTTCCACTCGGTCTGGAGCATCTCGTGCGTGAAGCGATGCTGTCGGATCAGCGCCGTGACCTGCTTCCGGTTCGTCGCCGCGCGGAGCGACTCGAACGCGCGCACCGCGTCCGGCAGCTCCCCGAGGGGCAGCGCCTTGCCGCGCGCCGACTCCTTGCCGAGCGCCTCGATGCCGCCGACGATCCAGCGGTAAAGGGCGTCGTGCTGCGGGGTCGGCGCGACAGGATGCGCGAGCCGCAGGAGATCGCGGTGGCTGAAGCCGTCGCGCTGCTGGTACTTGATCGCCTGAACCGCGACCTTGTCGGCGGGCTTGCCGTTGTACCACGCAGCGACGGCGGACCGGAGCCCGCGGCCCCACTTGCGGAACCCCTGCACGTCGCGCGCGAAGTGGAAGAGGTCCGTCCCCGTGCGGCACACCTCGGGCAAGGCCGCGAGGGCGGCCTTCCGGGTCTCGGGCTTCGGGTCGGCGGAGGCCATGGCGAGCGCGAAGATCGCAGGCGCGTTCTTCGGCGCTCGCCCCGAGCCGCTGACATCGACGACGCGCCGCACGGCGCGGGGCCCGTCCGCGGCGAGGCAGGCCTCGACGGCGCGGGCGTTCTCCACGGTGAGCTTCCGTTCGGTCGCGTAGTAGGTCCCCCCCTCCGCGCCGAGGATCAGCCAGCGGTCGAGCCTCGCCCACTCGTCCAGGGCGAAGGCGAAGCCACCGGCGCTGTTCTGCACCTGATCGGCGCGGGCCTTCCGCCGCTGCGGGGTGACCAGCGCGGCGAAGTGCTTCAGATAATTGGCCATGACACCACCTCCGGCCCGAGAGCCCGGGCAAAAGAGGACGGATAAGCGGCGCGCTCGGAGGATCTACCAAAGATAACCGAGCGCGTTCGACCCGTCCTGGGTGGGCGTACGGGGATCGAACCCGTCTCCGCAGGGTCACAACCTGCCCTCTTCACCAGAAGAGCAACACCCACGCAAGCTATCGCCGGGATGGCCGGATTCGAACCGGCGGTTCTCCTCACCCCAAATGAGGCGCCTCTCCACTGGGCTACATCCCGGAGCGCCTGCTCGCGGCAGGCGCCGATGCGCCCCCGGCCGGAGGCGAGCCCGGGCCTCGCGTGAACGAGGCGGGCCCTGCCACCGAGCGCCGGGGGCGCGGCTCCGGCGGGAGGGATCGAACCTCCAACCCACCGCTTAACAAGCGGGCGCTCTACCATTGAGCTACACCGGAACATGGAGGCGCAGCGCGCCTCCATCTACATTGCACATCCTGGTTGTCACAGAACGAGCGACCCCTCCACAGAGGGATCCATCAGAGCGCTTCGACGATCTCAGCGCTCTCACGGCGCGCGCGCCGGCATGGAATGCCGAGCGCGCGCCGGGTGGATCCGGGAGGAATCGAACCTCCAGCCGTCCGCTTAAGAAGCGGCTGCTCTATCCAGTTGAGCTACGGGTCCGCGCGGAGGACGCACCTCCGCATCGCCTGCCGCGCCGGCAGGCCGTCATGATCTGAAGAGCTCGAGCCTCCGGGCCGGAAGAGACGGCGACCCATGGCCGCGCGGGCGGTGCCGCGCCCAGAGCCGACGCACACGAATCCCTATCGCGCCCTCGCGAGCGCGCATCATGCCCCCCCGAACGTCATTCGTTATCGAATCGAATGCCTCCAGCGCATTCTCTGCCGCGCCTCCTTTCCATGGGCGCAATCCCCCGCCGCAGCGCGCGGCGATCTCGCACGCGCTGCAAGCAAGACAATCTCTCTCCTCGACGAGCCTATCGCCCGCGCCCCACAGCAGGCCTGAGGCCCACGAGGCGGCTATGGCCCACGACAGGCCTGCAGCCCACATCGGACCTACAGCTCACGAGCCCCAAAACGCCGAAGGCCGCCTGGGTCTCCCGAGGCGGCCTTCGCGAACGTCGTCGATCGACGCGTGCTTAGCTGCCTCTAGGCGCTATTGTCCGGGTTACCGAGCTTCCGCGACGGGCGGAGGCCGCAGGAGTATCCGGGGCTATGCGCCAAGGGATCGCCACCCAGCAGATGGTCCCATCCCACGATCGCTTCAGGCGTTCCCGCCTTGGGCTGGTTGGCGATGAGCTGCATGTTGTCGCGGCGGCTGAACATAACGAATCCCTGTTCGACGATGAGTACTCCCCTTGAAGGGGCTGCGCAACAGAAAAGTTCTTCGAGTCGATTCTTTTTTCTTCGCCTTCGAGACCAGGGCTCGCCGGGCCTCGGCGCCGGTCGCCGCAATCGGGAATTACCGCGGATCTATGGCGATTTGCCCTGGATATGACGAGGGTGGCGGAAGGCTGCTGCGCAGTGCACACCTCGTGCCCTATCGGACACCGGCCTCGATCCGGAATCGCTCATTGCACCCGGCCCCCGAGACCACCACGTGACCTCGCCTCGGTCGTCGCCTCGCCGGGCGCCTCCCGCCGTGGCCGACTCCATCGGCATACAGCAGCTACCGGTGAGGTGCGTGGTCATGGCGCGCAGCCTCCTCGCGTCCGGGTCGGGGACGTCACGGCAGGGCGCCGACGCGCTCCGCGGCCGCCTCGGCGGAGCGCACGGCCGCGTCGATCCCCGAGCCGTGGAACGCCGAGCCGGCGAGGAGCACCCCGCTGCCGGCGAGCGCCCGCTCGGTCTCCCGGACCCGCGCCGCATGCGCGGGCGTGGAGACCGGGAGCGCGCTCGACCAGCGCGAGACCCAGGCGCGCTCGGCGGGCCCGCGCACGCGCAGCACGCGCGCGAGCGAGGCCTCGGCGCGCGCCGCCCACGCGTCGTCGCCCATCTGCTCGAGGTCCGCCGGCTCGGGGCGGAAGAAGAGGCGCAGCGCGGCATGGCCGGCGGGAGCGCGCTCGGCGAACTTGGAGGTCGTGAACGTGCACGCGCGGAAGCCGTGCTCCTGGTGCCCCGCGGCGACCACGAAGCCGGTGCCGTCGAGCGGGTGCTCGATCGCGGCGCGCGGGTAGGCCAGCGAGACGGTCACGCTGGAGAGCGTCTCGGCGTCGCGGAGCGCCCGCGCCGGCTCGCCGAGCAGCGCGGCCGCGCCGGCGGCGTGGGTGGCGATCACCACCGCGTCGGCGTCGACCTCGACCCCGCCGGCGAGCGCGAGCCGGAAGCCGCCGCCGGCCGCCCGCGCGAGCGAGGCGACCGCGGCGGAGGTGCGCACGTCGGCGCGCTCGTCGCTCGCGAGCGCGCGCGCGAGCGTCTCGGTCAGCTGCGCCATCCCGAGGCGGAAGGTGCGGATCCCCTTGCCGAGCTCGTCGCGCGGCACCTGGAAGCCGAGGAACGCCGCCGCCTCGCCGGGCGCGAGCTCCCGCAGCGCGGCGCCGTCGAAGCCGAACGACCTGTGCGTCTCCTGGCCGACGAGATCGCCGGCGATGCCGAGCGCGCCCGCCAGCGCGGGCACGGCCTCGCTCCGCGCGATGAACCCCTCGGCGCCGTGCTCCACCACGAACCCAGCCGTCCGCTCGGTCCAGAGCTGCCCGCCCAGCCGCGGCGCCGCCTCGACGAGCGTCACCCGATCGCCCGCCGCCGCCCGCCTGAACGCGACGATGCACCCGGCCAGACCGCCTCCGACGATGGCGACGCGTCGCATCGACCCCGTATACCACGCGGCGGCGCCCCGAGAGGCGCGCTCGGCCACGGGCCCCCGGGAGGTCGACTCGACCGGATCGCGCTCGTCAGGGCCGCGCCACAGGATGTCTTTTCTGCGCGGCGCGCCGCCGGCCTGGCCGAACCCCTCGACGGCCCGTCTTCCTCGGTGCCCGCCGGCGCGTCAGCCGAGCTGCGACAGGAACTTCCGGAGCTGCTGCGCCTCCACCATCGTCATCACCGGGACGAGCCAGGCCTCGAGCGACGTGGTGTCGCGAAACGCCTTTCGGCTCGAGTTGTGCGCGTCGCGGATGAGCCGCTCGACCTGGAGCCCGAGGATCGCGTTCGCCACCGGCAGCAGGTAGGCGGTCCGATGCACCGTGGCGTTCTGCACGCGCATCATCTCCAGGAACTTCTCCGCGCTCTCGGGCGCGAGCACGTCGACCTGGAGCAGCTCGATGCACACCACGGCCCCGTGCCGGTTCTGGGTCACGATGCCCTGGATCCTGGCGATGCACGCGTCGACCTCGCCAGCCGGGAGCGGTGAGGCCAGCCTCACTTCGATGAGACGACCGGCTCTATTGTCAACGGAGTACATGAGCGAAATTAAACCTACCGTAGACGTCCGAGCCAGAGCGCGTCAATCAACGGCGAATCCGTGCGGTACGGCCCCGTACGCGCGCCCACGACAATGACGCTTTGTCGGCGGCCGCCTCGACAGAACAAAACCGCCCGAGACGGTGCTCACGCGCCGGACGAGAAGATCACCTTCCCCGGGCGCGCCTCGTCCTCGGAGGCGGCCTCCCGCTCGGCCTCGAGGGCCTTCGCCTCGGTCTCCAGATCCGGAAAGCGGTACCGGATCCCGTCGCCTGCCTCGAGGTCCACATCACCCCCGAGCGCGACCACCTCGCGGGTGATCTCCTCCGAGCGCGGCGCCTCCCCGGCCGCGTCCTGCCAGGCCCGCTGGAGCACCGCCTCCGTGATCGGCTCCCGGACCTGCCGCGCGCCGATGCGGGTGAGGATCGCCCGCAGCACCGCCCGCCGGGCGTTCCGCCGGGCGAGCCGCCGCCGCTTCAGCGGGCGCAGGAGCGCGCGGCCGAGCGGCAGCGCGAAGAGGGCGAGCGAGAAGACGAGCGGCACCACCCCGAGCGCCACCGCCGTCCCCGTGGCGGGCAGCTCCGCCATCGGCACCCCGCGGGCCAGGAGACCGAGGTTGTCCAGCGTGAGGTGCGCCCCGAGGGCGTAGACGCTCATCATCAAATTGAACCCGTTGAGCGCCACGATGAGCGCGTTCACCCCCGGGCCGTTCCCGGTGAGCGGCGGCAGCTCCTCGCGCTTCGCCCAGACCGGCGCCGGCGCCCGCGACGGCGCCTCGGCCGCCGTCCGCCGGATCGCCTCGAACCGGTACACGATCCCCCCCTCCTCCGAGACGTCGACCATGCCGTCGTAGTCGAGCATCAGCCGCGCCATCATCGGGTCCGCCTCGTCGCGCGACAGCCCGGTCACGCGCATCACGTCGGCGAGCCCGATCCGGCCCCGCTGCGCGCGGATCTCGGCCAGGATGAGCTTCTCGCTCTCCAGCGGATCGCGCGGCGCCGGCGTCGGGCCGAAGAAGAACCGGTTGACCTTCTCGTAGAACGGCGTCTCGTCCCTGGGCTGCCCGAACGCCCCGCGGCGCCCGTACGACGAGGACGAGGACCAGGGCGGCTCGGCCGTCCACACGAACGGCGAGAAGGGGTGGAACGTCCAGAAGATCGCGTCGAAGACCATCCGGAAGAGGACGTAGCCCGCGAACGAGCCGGAGAAGCTGCCGTGCTCGCGCGAGTCGCTGTTCGACCGGGCCAGCAGCTGGGCGATCAGGATCCCGACGAAGATCACGACGTACGCGATCAGCACGATCGCGATCCACGCGCGCACGACGAAGCGGGCCACGCCGGCGGCGCCGCGGAGGACGAACCCGAGCGCGCGCTCGAGCCGCGTGCGGGTCTCCCACGGCTTGGTGAAGCCGTGCGGGAAACGGAAGAGCAGCTCGCCCTCGGACGTCGCCTTGAGGTGCCCGCGGTACTCGCTGACGAGCAGGTGCAGGCCGCTCTCGGCGTCGCGCAACGGCAAGCCGCTCCGCGCCGAGGCGTCGGCGAGCGTCAGATCGCCGGTGTGCCCGCGCAGGGCGGACTCCAGGACGCCGGCGGCGCGGCGGGCCTCCATCAGCTTTGGAGATTTCAGCGTCAACGGTCGCTCGCCCTCGTTCTGCGCGGCGGCGCAGCCGCCCTCGCTCGCGGCACGGCCGCGCTCGGTGGCACGGCGTCGCCGCGCGCCCTCCCGGAGGCACAGTTTCCCCCGTGCTGACCTACATGGTGACGCACAGGGCTCCGCGCAAACGCCGCGGCGATTTTTTCGGAGGCCGCGGCGCCTCCCGCGGGTCAGCCGCCGGAGGTCGGCGGGTGCGATCTCGGCGTGGCGTCGACCATCCGCACGTCCAGGCCGAGGGCGTCGCGCAGCATCCCCGCCTTCGCGACGACGGTCCACTCCTCGAGCGCCCGGTCCTCCGCGCCCTGCACCTCGATCACCAACGTGTCCTCCTCGATGCGGCCGCTCACGTCCGCGACCTTCGCCCGGTGCTCGCGATCGAGCGCGTCGGCGATGCGGAGGATCGACGCCATCGCCTTCACCTTGGCGCGCGCGTCGCGCGAGAGCGCGCGGAAGTTGTCGTGGTCCATGCTGGGCGGCGACTTCCTGTGGTAGCGCGCGATGTTCGCGACGATCGCGCGCTCCTCCGGGGTCAGCCCCATGAGGTCGCTGTGGGCGATGATGTAATAGCTGTGCTTGTGGTGCCCCTCGTAGCGGACGAAGTCGCCGATGTCGTGGAGCAGGGCCGCCGCGCGCAGGAGGATCCGGTCGCGCTGGCCGAGCCGATGGCGCGGCGCGAGGTCGTCGAAGAGCCGCTCGGCGAGGCGCGCCACGAGCGCGCCGTGCTGCTCGTCGAAGTGGTAGCGGCGGCCGAGCCGGGTGCAGGCGTCGCTGACGGCGGCGGCCTCGCCGCGGAAATCGGGCCCGAGGAAGTGCGCGTGGGCGAGGTCGACGAGCACGCCCTCCTTCAGCCCGACCCCCGGCGCGACGATGAACGGCTGCACGAACGACTGGGCGACGCGGCCCAGGATCGTCGCGGCGGGGACGATCGTGTCGGCGCGGTCCGGGCGCAGGCCGTAGATCTGCGCGCGCTCCTCGGGCGTCTTCGACACCAGCTCGTCGAGCAGGCGGGACATCGCGGCCACGTCGATCGCCCGCCCTTCGACCGGCGCGCCCGGCAGGGGGCAGAGGTCCGCGAGCGTCTCGATGTTGCCGCCCGTGCCCACGAGCAGATCGACCCCCGAGCCCGAGCCCTCGCCGAGCAGCTCCACGATCTCGCGCGTGGCGTCGACCATGACGCGGTCGACGTACTCCTCGACGAGCCGCCGGTGCCCCGCGTCGACGGGGCGGCGATCCTCGAGGAAGGTCTCGACCATCCGCACCGTCCCCAGGGGGAGCGAGCGCGAGAAGACCGCCCTGCGGCCGCGGAGCAGCGTGAGCTCGGTGGAGCCGCCGCCGATGTCGACGAGGAGCGCGGTCCGGTCGCCGAGCGCGACGCGCTCCAGGACGGCGAGCTGGACCAGGCGCGCCTCCTCGATGCCCTCGATGACCTCGACGTGGACGCCGGCCTCGCGCGCCGCGCGCTCGACGAAGAGGTCGCCGTTCTGGGCCTCGCGCGCGGCGCTCGTCGCCACGGCCCGGTAACGGTCGACCTTGGCCGCATCCATCGCCGTGCGGAAGCGCCGGAGCGCCTCGCAGGCGGCGCCGATCACCCCCGACTCGAGCCGGCCCTTCGTGAACACGTCGTGCCCGAGGCGCACGGAGGCGCGGTCCGCGTGGACGTCGCGGAACGGGTGGAAGCGCGGCGCGTCGTGCGCCCCGGCCGGGCCCCCGGCGAGCGCCGGCTCCCTGCCGCCGCCGAACGCCCCGAGCGCCGGAGGATCGACGTCGACGATGCGGAGGCGGATGGCGTTGGATCCGATGTCGATGGCAGCGAGCCGCGCCATGCCGGGAGAAGTAGCGAAGCTCCGGGCGGTTGGCTACTCTCATGCCCGCTCATGTGGAGGAAGCTTCAACGCGGGTCGGGGGCCCGCCATCTCGGTCCCCTTCAGCATCGGCCTTCAGCGCGCGCGGCCCTGCCCGGCGATGCCCGGGGCGCGCGCCGTCTCCTCGGCGGCGCGCGCGAGGCGGCGCGCGTCGCGCTGGGGATCGCGGCCGCGGCGCTCGCGCTCGCCGGCTGCGGCGGCGGTGAGGCGCGCGCGCCCAACCCGCTGCGCGCCCTCGACGAGCGCCGGGCGATCGAGGTCATCCGCCGCGCGATGGTGCAGGAAGGCGCGAAGCCGGTGCTCGGGCGCGAGGTCGATCTCGTCAGCGGGGGCAAGGTCCGCGTCGACGTCGGCGTGCAGAACCGCTCGTACGGCGTCGTCTACGTGACCGAGGAGGACGCCCAGGCGCTCGGCGCCGCGCTCCCGCCGCCCAACGGCCGGGACGAGAAGCTGCGCATCGTCCGCGGCGGGCCGGACGGGGCCGTCCGCGTCGTGCTCCTCTACCAGCAGAACTACCTCTACGACGACCTCGTCGGCGAGTCGCACGAGCGCACGACGATCACCGCGGAGCGCGAGCTGACGCGCGACGTGCAGGACTTCATCACCTACGCGCGGACGCAGAAGTTCCCGTGAGCGCGGTCGATCAGGGCGAGGGCGCGCGCCGCCCGGCGCGCCGCCGGGGGCAGCGGACGGAGGAGGAGGCGCGCGCGCGCCGCGCGCTCGGCGGCGGGGGGATGCTCCTCGTCGCCGGGCTCGCGCTCGTCGGCGTCGGGCCTTCGGACGCCGGAATGGGGCTCACGCTGATCGCGCTCGTCGTCCTCATCTACGGGATCCACAGCTTCGGCCGCCTGGGGCCGGAGCGGGACGAGCGGGCGCGGCTTCCGTCGCGTTGAGGCTTGCGCAGCGCGGCGCCTTCGAGCAGCATCCGCCGCCATGCATCGCCCTACGCGCCAGCACCAGCACCTCACCCTCAAGGTCACCCAGAAGCAGGAGAGGAGCTCCCAGAGCTCCCGCAAGCCCGGCCGCAAGGCCAAGCGCTGGAACAAGTTCCTCGCGCAGTACGCGCCGCTCGTCGCCGGCGCCGAGACGGCCGCCCCCGCCGAGAGCTGAGCTCCGACCGCGGTCGCCTGCCGACGGCGCCCCGACGCCCGACGCCCACTTTCCATCTTTAATTTAATTTTACAGAACCACCACCTGGCGCGAGCCTCGTCCGCTCCGGGCGACGACGGTCGCGCCGTCCCCACGCCGGGCCACGGCCGCGCCGTCCCCACGCCGGGCCACGGCCGCGCCGAGGCTGCGCGACGCGACGACCGCACCACCCCTGCGCGACGCGGCGGCCGGCCCGCCCTTCCTGTGCTTCCTGCATTTTTCGTGATGGCGTCGCGCGGCTCTTGCCACGCAGCCAAGAGAACACCCCCTCTCCGCGTCTGAACTCGCGATCGCCAGGCGGCCTGTCATCCACTCCGCGCGAGACAGGCGCGCCGGCAGAGCGCGCGCGCCGCGTGCGACGCGCGAAGGGACCACTCCATCTCTCGCGCAAGGAAGGATTCATGGCCGATCGTCCTCCGTCCCGCGCTGCCCGCGCAGCCGCGTTGCTCTGGTGCTCCCTCGTCGTGGGCGGTACATCGCTCATCTCGGGGTGCTTGACCCGACCCATCGCCAACCAGGATACGCGCACGACGGGCACCGTCGTCGAGCGGCTCCCGCAGCACGTCGACAAGATCGATCTCCTCCTGACCATCGACAACTCGGCGTCGATGAAGGACAAGCAGGAAATCCTCGCGCTGGCCGTGCCGGACCTCGTGAGGCGACTGGTCAACCCCCAGTGCGTCGATCCGCTGGACCCCGCGAGATCGTCGCCGCCGAAGAACGGCGTCTGCGATAGCGGCATGGAGCGCGAGTTCGAGCCCGTCCTCGACATCCACATCGGGATCATCAGCACGAGCCTCGGCGACCATGGCGCTGCGGCCATGACCCCCGACGGGAAGAGCGCGTGCGCCGGGTCGACCGTGCACATCTCCAACAACGACATGGGGCACCTCATCGCCCGGAGCGACGGCGACGACGCCCCACCGACGTATGAAAACAAGGGGTTCCTCGCCTGGGATCCAGAGCAGAGGCTCAACCCTGCCGGCGAGTCGATCCTCGACGACGGCGCGGGGCACGGCCTCGTGCCGACGCTGACGAACATGGTCCGAGGGGTGGGCGACGTCGGGTGCGGCTACGAGTCGCAGCTGGAGAGCTGGTACCGCTTCCTCGTGGACCCAGCGCCCTACGACACCCTCGAGGTGGTGAACGGCAAGGCGATCCGGACAGGGCTGGACAAGGCGCTCTTGGATCAGCGCAAGGCGTTCCTCCGGCCGGACTCGCTCCTCGCGATCATCATGCTGTCGGACGAGAACGACTGTTCCATCCGGGAGGGCGGGACGGACTTCTGGGTCGCGCGGCCACCCCCGTTCCGGATGTTCCAGCCGCGCAAGGAGTGCGCGGAGAAAGGTCCGGACGATCCGTGCTGCGCGTCGTGCGGAGTGGACGCCCCTCGCGGGTGCCCGGTCGATGAGACCTGCAGCGAAGGAGGCAAGGTCAAGGCGCTCGACCTGGAACATGACCCGCCCAACCTGCGCTGTTTCAATCAGAAGGAGCGGTTCGGGATCGACCTGCTCTACCCGATCGACCGCTACACGGATGCGCTCACGAAGACGCAGATCGAGGATCACGACGGCGATATCGTCAACAACCCGCTCTTCTCGGATCTCGACCCGGACGACGAGCTCAGCACGGTTCGGTCGCCGGAGCTCGTGTTCTTCGCGGGCCTCGTCGGCGTCCCCTGGCAGGACATCGCGCGCCAGAACGACGCGGGCCAGCCCGACCTCAAGAAGGGCAAGGACAAGGACGGCAACCCCGTCGGCGGCTTCAAGAGCGCCGAGGAGCTGAGCGCCCCGATCGCTGGCTTCCAGAGCACCTGGGACATCATCCTCGGAGATCCCAAGGCGCGCCGCCCCCCCGCGGATCCCCACATGGTCGAGTCGCCGAGGCCCCGCGATGGCGTGAACCCGATCACCGGGACGCCCATCGCCGGCGTGAGCTCGCCGGACGACGCCAACGTCATCAACGGCCACGAGTGGGAGCCCAAGACGACCTTCGGCGACCTCCAGTTCGCCTGCGTGTTTCCGCTGAAAAACCCCGTGATGGACGGAGACTGCGACAAGCGGACCGACAAGACGGACTACAACAGCCCCCTGTGCCAGGACAACCCCGACGGCACCGACAGCAACATCCAGGTGAACGCGAAGGCCTATCCGGGCCTCCGGCAGCTGGAGCTCATCCGGAGCCTCGGGGACCAGGGCATCGTCGGCTCGGTGTGCCCGGCGGAGCTCAGCAAGCAGGCCGAGGTCGAGGGCGCGCTCGACTTCGGCTATCGGCCGGCGATCGGCGCGATCGTCGATCGTCTGAAGACGAAGCTGGCCGGGCAGTGCCTGCCCCGCGCCCTCCAGCCGAACGACAACGGACAGGTCAGCTGCCTGGTCCTGGAGGCGCGGACCGTGGCCGACGGGCAGTGCAGCTGCGACGGAGCCGCGGCGCGGCGGATGGTGCCCACCGAGCACCGCTTGGCGGAGCAGATGGTGCTCGACGATCCGGTCGCGACGGCGAACGGCTGGAACTGCGTCTGCGAGGTCGAGCAGCTCAGCGATCCGGCCGAGCTCAAGGCCTGCCAGGACACGGTGCCGCCGGCGCCCGTGGAGGTCGGCGGCGAGAAGGTGCACGGGTGGTGCTACGTCGACCCGCGGCTCGGCCTGGGCCGAGACGAGGTCGTCGCGAAGTGCCCGTCCACGGAGCGCCGGCAGGTCCGGTTCACCGGCAACGGCGGCGCCCAGGACGGCGCCACGCAGTTCGTCATCTGCTCCGGCGACACCGCCAAGCAGTAGCCTATTCTCCCAGCGGCTGCCCCCAGGCCCCCGGCGCCTCGCGCGTCTCCTGGAGAATCGCCTGCCACGCCCCGAGGCACCGCTCCTGCTCCGTGACGAAATCGTGCGGATCGAAGCGCGCCCATCTCCCTGTCTGCGCCGCAAGCTCCCTGCATAGCCGCCTCCGATCCTCGACCGGGAGCGAGAGCCTCCACAGCTCGTGAAGCGACACCGACGGTGAGTACATCCGCCCGCGCCGCAGTCGCCGTTTCGGGTCGAAGCGCCCCCTGTGCTCCGACCAGTACGCCCGCCAGCGCGCGGGATCCGTCGATGGCACCTCCAGCGTCTCTCTCGATCCGACCGGCGGGCGGTCGCGCGGATCGCTCACCAGCTCTCCGAGCGGACGACGCCCCCGGAACGGCGCCGGGTCCGGATCGATCACCCCCACATCCTCCAGCGCCTCCGGGTCGACCTCCACCTCCTTCACGAGGTTCGCGCCGAGCAGCCGTTCGAGCGCGGCGCCGGCGGCGCGCGCCACCCCCTCCACCGCCGACTCCAGCAGATCCAGCAAGCTCGGGATCGCCTCGACGAGCCCGGCCCACCCCACGGCCTCGACAGCGGCAGGCGTCGGCGATCGCTGCATGCGCTCGAGCAGCCAGAAGGCGTCTTCCTCGCGGGCGGCCAGCGAAACGCGCACGAGCGCCCGATCCCCGAGCGCCCCTTGCGCCGCCCTGCGCGCGGCCTCGGCCGTACCCGGGTGCGCCGCGAGGAGCATGGCGTCGAGCGCCGCCGCCTGGACGTCGAGATCCTCGTGCGCGAGCGCCCGCTCCATCGCGCGTCGACCGCGCGGATGTCTCGCCGCGGCGAGCGCGGACAGCCCCAGCGCAAAGACGCGCGCGTCTTCCTCCTCGCTCAGCCCCTCGAGCTCCGCGGGCGTGAGCCAGCCGCGGTGGGCCAGCACCTCCACGGCGATCGCCCGGCACCCTCGCTCGGAGGACGCGGACAAGGCCCGCAGGCAACTCGGCAAGAACGGGTTCCGGGCGAGCTTCATGGCCGAGACGAACGCCCCGGCGACGACCGGATTGCCGGGGCCGAACCGGAACAGCACCCGTTCGGCGCAGGCGAGCACGTCGCGACCCTCGAGGCACCCGGCGATCATCGCGGCTGCAAAGACGCGCATGGGGTCGGCGGCCGGCGCATCCATCGCCATCGGCTCGACGTGCGCGATCGCCGTCGGACCGAGCGCCGCCAGCGCGTCGATGGCAGCGACCATGCGCAGCTCGAGCGCCTGACAGGAACGCCAGTCGTCACCCGGGAGCGGCGCCCGCTGGATGCCCAGCATCCCGATGTCCTCGAAGCACAGGCGCGACCAGCGACGAACGAAGTCCCCGTCGGAGATCGCGGCGGGCGGCGCGAACGCAAATCCGGGCGGCGCCTCTCCCCCGGCCGAGGCCGGCTTCGCCAGCCTCGGCGCTGGTCTCGCCGGACGGACGAGCGCCTCGGTCCGCTCGCGTGCCAGACGGCGCATCGCCTCGGCCATGGCGGCCAGCTCATCGAACGTCCTCGGCTCCGAAGGCGCGAGCTCTCGCGCTTCAGGCTCGGGCTCGGGCAGCTTCGGCGCGCGGAACGTTGGGACGAGCGAGGCCCGCTCGACGACGTGCAGCGGCGGACCGTCGACGCCCGCGCGAAGCACGGCGGCGTTGGGCCCGGCGAGCGGCGCGCCGGCGAACTGCTCCTCGGCCGCGACGAGCGCTGCGCACGCGTCCCGGAGGGAAGCGAGCACCCGCGGTTGACCCGCGCGGGCCACGAGCACAGCGGCCGCAAAGGCATGGCCGTGCGCGCGACCGATGGCCGTGACGCGGTCGGCGCGGCCATCGAACGCGTCGTACAGCGCGCCGAGGCCGCTCTCGAGCCTGCGCGCCGCGGGCGCGAGATGGGCGCTCGGCTCACGCTGCGCTTCGATGAAGCGCGCGACCGCGTGGAGGAGCGCGTGCGCGCGCTCCAGGTGCCGAACCCAGGGCGCGCCAGCGTCGAAGGCGGAGAGCTCGTCGGACATGGCTCGCCGCCTCACCCGATGCCTTGCGTGCGCACGCTCCCGGCGGGACCGCGGCGCCCAGGGCCTATCGACATGAATCAGAGCCCTCCCTTGTTCAAGAAGCCGGGGCTGCCGGTGATCCCCACCATGCCCAGCTCCACGAGCACGATCGGCGCTCCCATCACGAGGAACGACGGCCCGCCGGTGTTGAGGCTGACCACCTCCTTCAGCGTCCCTGGCTCGTTGCCGTGGCACGCCTTGAAGCTCCCCCCCACCGTCAGGATCTTGGCGCCGCCCATCTTCGTTCGTACCGGCGCGTTCTTGATCCCGTCGGCCGAGCTCGCGAACACCGGATACGGCACCGGAACCGGGCCAGGCGCGGCCGGCGTCGTGCACACGCTGGCCGCCAGCGGGACCATCTGGTGCCCCGACCTGGCCGTGATGCAATCCATCCCGCACGCCGTGATGCTCATGCCTGCTCCTCCCTCTCAGCCCCTCGCGCCGCGCTCGCGAGCAGCACCGCCGCCCGCTCCCCGCCGTCGTTCCCCGCCGTCGCGATCGCCACGGGCGACGGTGCATACCCGTGTTCCCACGCTGTGGCCGCCATCGCGACCAAGAGCGGCACCGCCGCGGCCCCCAGGTAGCCGATGCGCTGCGCTGGAGAATCGATGACATAAGGGCGACCGAGCACGTCCTGCATCCGCACGAACGCAGCCTGCCACTCGCGGAGCCGCCGCATCTCCCCCGTGAGATCGGTCAACATCCACCCCGCTGTCCTCCCGGCCCGCGCCAGGGGCTCGGCCGCCTGCTGCGCCGCGCTGGTCAGCCCGAGCGCCTCGTAGGCCGGCGCGTCGTCGCCAGGCCGGGCGCGCTCCCGCCCCGCGCCGACGCCGAGCACGCGCGCGAGCGCGCGGAGGCCCTGGCGCTCCGCGTCCGCGTCGCGCATCAGCGCGAAGAACACCGCAGCTTCTCCCGGGATGCGCGCGTCGAGGTTGTCGGGAGAGAAGAGCCGCCCGCTCTCCTCGAGGGCCGCAATCGCACGCGGGTCGTAATCGCTGTGCACGCCGCCCAGGATCACCGCGTCGGCGAGCCTCGACGAGAGTGCGCTCAGCGCCTCGGAGAGGAGCGGTCCCAGGGCCGCTTCGCCTCCGGCGACGATGCCCACGGTCGCGGACGGCATCGAGCGCTTCACGGCAGCCGCGAGGAGCTGCGTCGCCGCCGGCGCGTCGGGATATCCCTCGTCGAGCGAGAGCCGGACCAACGTCCTCCCGTCGCGGATCGGCGCGGCCGCCTCCTCGAACGCCGGCACCGCGAGCAGGACGAGCCGCTCGGGCCCCACGATGCGCGGATCGATCACCGGGATGAACCCCATCGAGATCGCCTCGCCCGCCGAGCTCGCGAGCGGCGCCTCGGCGACCGCCGGGAAGCCCGCGCGCAGCAAGAACCCCGTCTGCCGGGCGTTCAGCCCGATCGGCGTCCGTGCCCCGACCCTGACGACCCCGACCGCGCTCACCCTGCCCCCGTCTCGGTCACGACGATCTCGACATCCTTCATGCGCCGCGGGGGCTGGAACGCCGCTCGCCACACGAGCTCGACGACGACGCCCGCCGGCGCGAGCGCGTCGACGAGGACCGTATCGACCGCGGGCAAAACGACCTCAGGCGCTCGCCCTCTCGCCCTCATCGCGATCTCGACGGCGACGCTGGGGAGCCGGAAGCGCGTCGTCCCCCCTCCCGGCGTGAGGTTGAGCAGGGCCACGTCCTCTCCCCCGCGCAGCGACGGGGCCGCGATGAGCCCTGGCGAGGCGCACAGATTGGCGCGATCGTCGTGATCCAGGGGCAAGAGCGGCGCGCGCTGCCTGCGCCAGGCGGCGTCGTAGGTCCCCAGATGACGCCGCCGCGGCTCCCAGTGCCGGCCGATCGCGCCGAGCCCCGCGGGCGCCGGGCGCGTGCTCGCCGAGGCGATGAGCTCCGCCGGATCCTCGATGAACGGAGCAGGCTTGTGCGTCAGCGCCGCCGGATCGCGCGCGATCCCCATCCCCACCGGATTCCGCGGCTCTTCCACGGGGCGCGACGGATCGCTCCGATCCAGCCCGCCCCACGCGTGGTCGTACCGCACCTCGATCCCGGTCGTGGGGCGCGGCTCGGACAGCGCGGCGCCGTTCGCCTGCCAGACGCGCAGCCCGAAGATCCGCACGACCTTCTCCAGCGCGCCGATCCGCACGCCGGCATCGAAGAAAGGGACGGCCTGCCCGCCGGGCGCGTGCGCCGCCGCCACCACGATGACGTCCGTGCCCGGCTTCGCGATGCACAGGTCCGCTGGATACTTGATGCTGCTCATCTCCGGATCGCCCCACGGCACGTCGGCGCTGCGGATGCGGCGCTGCTCCGCCCCGTCCGGAAGCTCGAGCTCGCCCTGCCCGGCGACCAGCACGAACGTCGCCTTCACCACGACGACGAGGCGCTCGCCGTCCTTGCCGATGAGCAGGAACGGCGCAGCGGCGAAATCGGTCCTGTTGTCCACGCGCGGCGCATCCATATCGCCTCACATCAAGGACACGTTGCGCTTCAGCCTGACGTCGGGCGCGGTGATCGTGACGAGCCCGGCTTTGATCGTCACGCCCCCGCCGTCGATGACCACCTCGCTCGGGCCGCACTTGAGCAGGATGGCCCCCGCGGCGTCCACCTCGTGAAACGCGCCGATGAACATGCCCTTGCCGCCTGCCACGACGGTGTGCGAGCCGCCGATCCTGTCGATCACGGCGCCGCCCACCATCGTCGTCCGGCTGCCGCCGACCCTCTCCGCCTCCGGCGCGCCGCTCACGACGGCCAGGCCAGCCGCCTTCTCCGTCTTGTCGGCGAGGCACGTCTCGACCCGCGCACCGGCCACGAGCTCGACCCGCGCCGCCCCGACGCGCTGCACCCGCGCGCCCCCGACCGTCGTGTGGATGCCGGCCGCCGCGATCGTCGCCCTCATGCCACCGACCTTCTCGTCGTGCGTCGAGGCGCACACGTTGACGGAGTGCCCCGGCCCGGTGGCGCTGTCCGATGCCGAAGGGCTCGCCGCTCCGCCGTCCGGCCCCGCTCCGCTTTCGCCCGAGGCGCCGGAGCCGACGCCCGACGCATCGCCGGGGCGGCCCACGCCGGCCGCCCCTCCGCCCCCGAGCAGCGCCTCGAGCCAGCCAGCGTCGCCGCCCGCGGGCGCCGGCCCGCCGGCGATCGCGCCGAGCGACGCGCCGAAGGCCGCCGGCGAAGGCAGACGCGCTGCCGCGTCGAGCGCCTTCCCCGTGGCGCCCAGGTTCCCGGCCCCGAGGGCGTCCATCGCAGCTCCCAGATCCCCGAGCTGGCTCTCCAGGGCATGGACTGGCGCCATCACCTGGTCGACCTTCGCAACGACGGCCCGGTCGAGCGCCATGAGCGCGCGGCGCGCCTCCGCTGTCGCTGCCTCGGTCGGCGCCGTGCCGGAGAGGGACAGCAGGGCGCTGGCCGGATTGCCGACCATCTCCTTGTGCGTGCCGCCCACCGTCGCCGCGCTCGCCCCCCTGGCCGTGAGCCCGAGGACGGCGCTCACCTGCACCGTGCGATTGCCGCCCACGGTCGCGGTCTGCGCGCCGTCGACGGTGCTCAGGTAACCGTTCGTCACCTCGATTTTCTGGTCCGCGCCCACCGTGAGCCGCGCGTCGACCTCGACGCTCTTCGACTCATGGACGCCCGTGGAGCGCGTCTTGTCGTTCGCCGTCGCGAGCGTCGTGTTCCTCTGGGATCGGATGCTGAGCTCCTCGCTCCCAGCCCTGTCCTCCAGGCGGATCTCGTTCGCGCCCGACCCGCCAGGCGACGAGCTCGTGCGGAGCGCGGTGCGCGATTTGCCCTCAGGCAACGCGTAAGGCGGCATGAATCGCCCGTTGAAGACGCGCCCCGTCACGACAGGCCTGTCGGGGTTGCCCTCCAGGAACTCGACGATCACCTCCCATCCCACCCGCGGCAGGAGGATCGCCCCGCTCGCTTGCGGCTGCGCCACGCGGATCCAGCACGAAGCCGTGTCATCGCCCTCGCCGTGGCGATCCCAGTGGAACTTCACCTTGCACCGGCCGTGCGCATCCGTATGGATGTCCTCGGTGGGCGCGCCCGGCGGCGCGACGACGACCGCCGTCTGCGGGCCTTCGATGATCGGCGCGGGCGTGCGCCGCGGGCTGCGGTAGCGGACGCCCCTCGGAACGGTCGTGGCGCGGGCAAGGTACACCCCGTCGCGCAGCTCGTGGTCGGCAGCGGTGATGAAGTGATCGCCGTCCAGACCGTCGGGGGCATCGACGAGCTTGAGCCACCGGCCCGCCATGAGCCGCGGGCATCCGGACTCCAGCTCGAGGAGCGCCCGCTCGGCCTGCAGGGCCTCCAGCCGGACCCGGGCGAGCCGCTCCCCCTCGCGCCGATCCGTGTACAGCCCCGGATGGTCGTACACCTCGAGGTCCGCGTCCGTATCCGCCGCCGCGGTCACGGTCTGGTCCAACGTCGGCGCCTCGAAGTCGACATCGCGCAAGACCACCTTGCCCGTCGCCGTGCGGCACCGCCGCGTGAGGACGCCGATCGCGTCCTCGACGCCGGCGAGCCCGGCACCGAGCCGATAAGGCACCTCGTTGTCTCCGTCGATCGGATCGCTCGACGTGCTGTCGTCCTCGAAGACGACGACCTCGCCAGCGTCGCCGGACTCGGCGTGAAAGTAGATGCCCTCCTCCTCGAGGAGCCGCGAGACGAAGGCCAGCGAGCTCTCGTTGTATTGCACGCAATGGACGCGCTTCGGATAGCCGCTCACGAGCCGCCATGACTGGCGCTGGTCGTCGATACCAGCGCGCCGCAGCACCTCGGAGACGATCTCCTTCACGTCCTTGTCCTGGAAGATGCGGCAGTCGACCTCGCGCTCGAGCAGCCCCATCCACGAGGCGACGTGGATCCGGTACAAGGCGCCCTGGAGGTCGTGGTCCGCCGGCGTGGCGGCAATCTCGACGTCCGTCACCACGCCGTGGACCTCGTGCTCCGGGCCCTCCCAGCCGAATGCAAGGGTGGCAGGGCTGCCGAGCAGCTCGTCCGGATCGACGTAGGCCCCGTAGCGCAGCTCGACCTCCGCCCTGGTGACGAGCCCGAGCCGGCGCTCGACCCGGAACCCGAGGACGTCCCGCGACGCGATGGCGTGGGCTCGGAAGAAGGTGCTCAGCGTCCGGGGTGTCACGGCTCAGTTCTCCTTGATGACGCCCAGCTCGTCGCAGTCGCCGTCGAACGTGATCGCGGAGGCGGCGATCGACACCGACGCAGGGGTCAGCGTGATCGTCGAGGCCCCCATGACGACGCTGAGCAGGGTCTGGGCCTCGAACACGACGTTCGTCGCCTTGACGATCTGCGCACCCCCCGCGATCTCGAGGAAATCCGTCTCGCTCACGTCGTGGCGGTCCCCGGCGACCTGGTTGAGGATCGCGCCCGCGGCCTTCTGGCTCAAGCGGGTCCCGACCTCGACCGAGCGGCCGCCGCCGGCGAGGATCACCTTGGCCGCCCCCGCGGTCTCGGTCCGACTCCCCTTCACCGTCACGGTCCGATCCGAGGCGGTCATCTCGATGAGCGCCGCGCCGACGGCGTCGTTCATCGTGGCCAGGGTCGCCTCGTCCACCGAGCCGGCCGCGACCTCGACCTGCATGCCGCCGATGGTCAGCGTCGAGCTCCCGGTGACCGTGCGCTTGTGATCTCCGCCCGCCGCGAGATCGCGGTTGCCACCGACGGTGAGCGAATGGCTGCCGACGTCATCCACCATGAACGTCGAGACGCGCACGCTCTGGTCGCCGCCGATCGCGAGGTCCTGGTTCGCTCCGACCGCGGCGGACAAGCTGTCGGCCACCGCCAGCGTATGATGGGCCCCGATGGAACGCGACTCGTTGTTTCCTATGCTCTCGATCGCGTTGTTCCCCGCGCGCACCGATCCGTCCCGGGACGCGCTCATGAGCACTTCCTCGGCGCCCGCCCGGTCGTCCATGCGGATCTCGTTCACCGAACCGCCGCCGGGGGTCGTGGCGGTCTGAAGGGCCATCCGGGTCTTGTGCGCCGGCAGGGGATACGGCGGCGGAGACGCCGCGTTGTACAGCCGCCCGCCCACGAACGGCCGGTCCACGTCGCCCTCGACGAAGGCGACGCACACCTCCCAGCCCACGCGCGGCGTCAGCATGCCGCCGCCGAGCGGGAGCTGGCTCGTGCGGATCCACGGGCTCGAAGAATCGTCGGCCCTGCCGCGGCGGTCCCAGGGAAACAGGACCTTCACGCGGCCATGCCGATCCGGGTGGATCTCGCTGCCCGGCGGTCCCGTCGTGACGGCCGACTGCGCGCCTGCCACCGCCCTCGCCGGCAGGGCTCGCGGGGGCCGATAGGGGGTCGTCGACGCCGGGATCGCGCGGAAGGCGACGCGCGCGCCGCGCCCCGTCGCGTCCCCGCGCGGCTGGGCCGTCGCGCGCGCCTCCAGCGCGATGTCGACCTCGACGACCAGGTACTCCTGGTTGAGCGGCTCGTACGGATGGTCGACCAGCGAGAACCTGCGCCCGGGGCGCAGCCGGAGGGTGTTCGTCGTGCCGGTCGCGAGCTCGCGCCGGGCGCGGAGCGACTCGAGGAGCACCCTGGCGCGGCGATCGCCCACGGCGGGCTCGGTGAACCGGCCGGGGTGCGCGTACACCTCCAGCGCCCTCTCCGGCGCGTCGTCCCCCTCGGCCGTGGCGTCGAGCTTCACCCGGGGTCGCTCGAAATCGTGATCGCACAGGCGCACGCGCCCCGGCGCGGTCGTCCTCTCGCAAGAGAGGGTGGTTATCGCGTCATGCGCCGTGTCGAGCCCGTCCGCGGGGCGGAAAGCCAGCTCTTTTTCCCCCTCGATGTCCTCGGGCTCGCGGTCGAAGAAGACGACCGTGTCGGCGCCCGTGCTCGAATCGACGAAGAAGGCGATCCCCTCCTCCGCAAGGAGCCGCCGGACGAAATCGTGATCCGTCTCGCGGTACTGCGCCGCCATCTCGCGCGTCGGGTAGCTGTCCACGAGCCGCCAGCGCTGCGCGGAGGCAGGGATGCCCGCGCCCGCGAGGACCTCCTTCACGATGTCGGGCGCCGACATGCGCTGGAAGACGCGGCAGTCGGCGCGCTGGGTGAGGCGGAACAGCCGGGGGCGCGCGACGAGCCGCGTCCCGGGCTCGTCCGTGCCCCGCGTGGTCCCGCGCTCGGCCTCGACGACGACGCCGGCCAGCCTGCGCTCCTCGCGGCCGCCGCGCGACAGCGTGAGCACGAGCGGCTTGCCGACGAGGGTCGCCGGGTCCGGCCCGCCGGCGAGCTCGCACCGGAGCGAGCCGATGCCGTCGATCGCCTCGCGCGCCTCGAGCCAGAGGAGGGGAAACGGAGCGCCGTCGATCGTGAGCTCGTGTCCGATCTCGATGAGGTCTGCCACGCCTGGCCTCGTTCACCCGATCTTGAGGCTCGCCGCCTGCCGGACGATGAGCGCCGCCTCAATGGCGATCTTCGGGCCCTCCAGCGTCATCGGGCCGCCGTCGAGCTTGATGGCGCTCCCGCCGCCGATGAGCCTCGCCACGCCGCCCGCGAGGACGATCTGCGGTGCCTCGACGACGCAGTCGCCGCCCACGTTGCGCAGGTGCAGCCCGCCGATGAGCTGCTTCACCTCGCCCGCCTGCGTGGAGAGCGCGCCCACGCTGTGGATCTCGCCCGCGGACGACGTCTGGTCCTTGCTCGCGGCGACGCTCTCGACGCTCGCGCCGGCGACGAGCTGCGCGATGAGCGCCCCGGCCGTCTCATCGTAGGTCGAGAGCATGTCGTCATCGATCGAGGCGAGCGAGAGGCTGGTCTGGATCGAGCCGACGTCGCGCGTGAAGGCGCCCGCGATCTGCTGGCGGACGCCGCACGAGAGGGTGATCTGGTCCCCGCCCACGGCATAGTCGCGCGCCCCCCCGACCTTCTCCACGAGATCGGCGCTCGCGTGGATCCGCTCGTCGCCGCCGACGGAGATCGCCTGCGCGCCGGCCACCTTGTTCTGGAGCGCGTTGCCCACGGCGATCGACTGGTTCGCGCCCACCGTGACCGACTCGCTCGCGCCGATGGAAACCGCGTAGTTGCCCCCGACGCTGTGCTCCTCGTCGACCCCCACGGTCTCGTCCTTGTCGTGGCCGGTGGCGATGTGGAGATCCCGCTGGGCGGAGATGGAGAACCCCTGACCGCCCGCCGTGTCGCTCATCGTGATCTCGTTGTGCCCGGCGCCGCCCGGCGTGGACAGGCTCTTCAGCGCGCTCCTGGCCGCCGCGCCGGGCAGGGCGTAAGGAGGGGTGTGCTCGGCGTTGAACGCGCGCCCGAGCACGAGGGGGCGGTCCGGGTCGCCGTCGAGGAAGCCGACCGAGACCTCCCAGCCGACGCGGGGCAGGATCATCGAGCCGCCGAGCGCGAGCTGCGATACGCGCAGCCAGGCGCTCGAGGTGTCGTCCTGCTTGCCCGAGCGATCCCACAGAAACCGCACCTTGATCCGGCCGTACCGGTCGACGTGGACGGCCTGAGGCTCGTCCGATGGCCCGGTCACGATGGCCGTCTGGACGCCGCGCGCTCTCGGCTTCTTCGTGCGGCGGGGCGGGGCGAACGGCGCGCCCTTCGGGATGGCGGAGAACTCGTTCTCGCACGCCGCCCCGCCCGCCCGGCCTCGCGACCGGAGCTCGACGACCACGAACTCTCCCTCGAGGAACGGCGCGGCCGCACCCTCGATCGCCACCGGCGTGCCGCACAGGAGCCCCGCCGCGCCGGTCTTGCCGCGGCAGAGGTCGACGTCGCCGCGGAGGGAGCTCAGCCGCCGCGCGGCCTTCCGTGCGCCCTCGGCGGCCGCGGTGAAGCCGCCGGGGTAGTCGAAGTGGCGAATCGCCCGGTTGCCGGGCGCCGCCGCCGAGGCCGTGGGGAAGACCTCGGGCTGCTCGAAGTCGTGATCGCGCAGCGCGAGCTCCGTCGGCCTCAAGGCCTTTCTCCGGCGCAGATCGAGCACCGGCCGGGCGTGCGCGCCAGCCCCCTGCCGGACGGAGAGCCGCACGTCGGGGGTCCCGTCCAGCGGCGCGAACGCCGCCGGGTCGTCGGCGAAAACGAGCCTGTGCCCGTCGGGGCCGTGGAGGAAGAAGTAGAATATCCCCTCTTCCTCGAGGAGCCGGTGGACGAAATCCAGCTCTGTTTCGCGGTACTGGCACAGGAGCTCGCGGGGCGCGTAGCCGTGGCGGAGCCGCCATTCCACGCCGCGGTCGACGCCGGCGTCGGCCAGGACGGCCTTGACGACATCCACCGGGCTCCTGTCCTGGAAGATGCGTGAGCCCTCGCGGTGCTCGAGGGCGGCGACGGCGGGCCGGAGCCGGAGCTCGAAGACGTATTCGCCGGCCCGGTACTCGAGGAAGCCGACGCGGTCGGGCAGGCCGTCGTAATGGCGGACGCTCCCGTGGCCATCATCGACCTCGAGCAGCATCCGGCGCTGGAGGCACGCATCGACGCGAAAGGACGGGTCGCAGGTCGAGATCTCGACGCGGACCGCGTACGGAAGCGAGACCGCCTCGTGGGCTTCGTAGGAACGAACCCGCACATCGCCGGGCAGACCGTCGCCCGCGAGGAGGAGGTGGCCGAGCGTGGCCTCCATCAAACGAGCCCTCCACGATCGCGAACCCAGAGGAGCGCCCGTGCTCGCCGCCCCTGACAACGCTCCTCGCGCGGGGCCAGCGGGATCTCCTCGGGGCGCGGGCCGCGCCGGCGCGGGCTCAATTCAGCCTCAAGATCCGCCCGACGATGCGGAACAGCCCGCGGGAGGCGGCGCTGATGCGGCTGCCGATCACCTCGACGTCCCCGTCCTGACGGATGCGGACCGCGCCGTGTCCCGAGCGCAGGAGCACCTCGTCCTCGGCCTCGATGTGGACCGTGGCCGCCTGCAGCCGGAGCTCGCGGGGCTTGCGCGTCGCGAGCGCCGCGACGACGAGCGGCGCTTCGCCCTCGCAGCACTCGACAAGCACCGAATCGCCGTTGTCCAGGGCGTCGGCGATCACCTCGGGATCCACCTCGGGCGCGAGCTCTGCCTCGACCGCCGCGGGCGCGCCGCGGAGCACGATCGTCGCGCTGCGGCCGGCCACGGCGAGCACGCGCGCCGTGCGCGTGCCGGCCGCCGGCGCGACGCCTGGCGCGACGCCCGCCCGGCGCGGCGCCGGCTCCGGCGAGGTGGGATCCGGCAGCAGATCGTCGATGGAGAGGCGCGACGCCGGCGCTGCCTCCTCCAGCGCGACGGTCGCGCTGACGGCGGCGGCGGCGCTTTTGTCGTGAGCTTCCATCATGTCTCCGATACGCCACGTGGCGGCAGCGCTCGACCGCGGCGACCTCGATGAGCGACCATGGGCCTCCATGTCGACCGTGCGGCCAGCGGCGCCGAGGTCGACGCGCTCATTCCGGGGAGCCTCCGGCCTCGCCGCGGAGCGCCGCGTGGAACCGCCTCTCCATGCCGGCGTCCTCGGCCATCCGACGGCTCCAGTGCTCGCTCCCGCGCACGTAGTCGGCCAGGGTCACGCCCACCTGGGCGAGCGCGGCCTGCACGTCGCCGGTCGACTGCAGCAGCGATGTCACCCGGGCGAACTGCTCGAGCGAGACCGGCGGCGCGGCCGCGCGCGACGCCGCCTGGTAGGCCTCACAATACGCGGCGAGCAGCGCCGGGACCGGTTCGTCCTCGTCGGCCAGAGCGCCGGAGAGGCGCGCCTGCCAGTGTGCGTCGGCGGCGTCCCACCGCGCCTCGTCGACCCCGTGTCGCGCGAGCACCTCGGCCCGCGCGCCGCCGGACTCGGCGAGCCGAGCCATCACCCGCGCGTACGTCTCCAGATCGAGCACCATGAGCGAGCTGCTGAGCCTATGCGAAGCGGGTGTGTCGATCCACCACGGAGCACGGTGAGCTCCGTCGACGGAGCGATCAGCGAGCGTCGCCGAGGCCCGAGGCGCCGCGGCGCTCCTCGTGCAGGGCGATGGCGCGATCGAGCGCCTCCCTCGCCCCGCGCTTCTCCCGAGGGAACGCCTCCACGTGGTCACACCGAGGCCACGCCAGCGCGCGCGCGATGTCCGGGAGCGCCGCCGCCGGCTCGTTCGGGTCGGCGTAGCGGTGCACCTGGAAGAGCACCGGCACCTGCTCGGGCTGTCGTCCCGCCGCGATCAGGTCGGCGCGCAGCGTGGCCGCGCGGTGCACCCCGAGGGCGAGCCGGCGCGCCCGGCCGTCGATCGGGAGCACGACGACCTGCGCGCGCCTCAGGGCGTCGAGCTCGCCGCGCACCTCGTCGCTCTCGGCCGCGAGGCCCTCGATGGGCTCGTGCCAGGCGACCCCGCGCGTCACGATCAACGAGAGGCGCAGCGGGAGCACGGCGGCGCCGCGCGGCCAGAGCAGCTCGGCCCGCGCCGGGATCGGGCCGGCCTCGATCGAGGCCGAGCGGGCGAGGGCGGCGAGGTGCCGGAGGAGCCGGTAGGGGCTCCCGGTGGGGCCTGTGTAGTAGGCGACGTGGAGCGGGTGCGGCTGGGCGGGCGTGCTCACCAGTCCAGATCCTCCTGCTCCACGAGCACGCGCGCGTTCTCGAACAGCGCGGCGACGAGCTGCCGCCGGTCGTCGAAGACGAGGCCTTGGGCGTAGTCGACGATGCGCCCGCCGGGCTCCTCGTTGACGCAGTGGACGCCCCAGAGCACCGGCTCGCCCGTGGCGTCGTCCCAGGTGCGGAGCGGCTCGGGCGCGCCGTCGGGTCCGCAGGCCACGAGGACGAGCGGCGCGCCGCCGCCGTCGGCGGCCGCGCGGGCGGCGAGCTGCCGGCAGAGGAGGTTACTTGGCTTCATGTTCGGCCCTCATTCTTCGTAAAGCGCGATGGCGCGGTCAAGCGCTCCTTCGTGCAGCGCTTCTCTCCAGGAAAGGCTTCGAGGTGATCGCACCGCGCCCAGGTGAGCGCCGGGACGATGTCGGAGGCGGGATCGTGAAGTTGCGGATCGCGACGGATGCGGCTCTACTCGTTCACCATGACCACGATGCCTCATCGCCCCATCGACGACGATCGGATCCTCCAGCTGCTCCCGGAGAGGCTCGACGACGTGATCGCAGGCATCGACCGGCGTATCGCGGCGCAGGTGGACTTGATCCTCCACGACCCGACCTTTCAGCGGCTCGAGCGGGCGTGGCGCGGGCTCTGGTTCGTCGTCGAGAGGACGCTCTTCGACGAGAACATCCGTATCGACCTGCTCAACTGTTCCAAGGAGGACCTGCGGCTTGATTTCGAGGCCGCAGGCCCGGCCGACAAGGGCGGGCTGCACGCGATCGTCTACGCGCGCGCGATCGGGAGCGGGCACGAGCCCTATGGAGCGATCCTCGCGAATTTCGAGTTCGGCCCGGAGCCCGAGGAAATGGCCCTGCTCCAGCGATGCGCGACGGTGGCGCTGCTCGCGCAGGCGCCCTTCGTGGCGGCGGCATCGCCGCGTCTCCTCGGGATAGAGAGTTATCGCGCGCTCGGCGCCACGGACGGTGGCCGAGAGCCCGACCTATTGCGGCGGCTGCGCGAAGAAGAAGAGGGCGCACGCGCGCTCGGGCTGGTTCTGCCCCGCTTCCTGCTGCGCGCGCCGTTCGGGCGCGGCGAGCGCACAGAGGCGAGCTTCGCGTACGAGGAGAGCACCGAAGACCACGAGAGCTACTGCTGGGGCAACGCGATCTTCGCCTTCGCCACGCGGCTCACCGACAGCTTCGCGCGCTACCGGTGGTGTCCCAACATCATCGGTCACGGCGGCGGCGGTCTGATCGAGGGGCTGCCGCAGCCCGAGCGCGACGGCGTGATCGAAGCCCCAACCGAGGTAGGGCTGACTTTCCCCCAGGAGGCCGCGATCTCGGAGCGCGGGCTGATCCCGCTCGTGGCGGTCGCTCCCGGGCAAGCGTGCTTCTTCTCGGCGAGCTCCCTACGTGCGCCCCGATCCTTCGGCGACACGGAGGAAGGCAGGGCCGCCGAGATGAATTACATGCTCGGGAGCCGCCTCCCTTATTTCTTCATCGTCGCCCGCATCGTCCATTACCTCAAGGTCATCTATCGTTCCTACCAGCACGCCTTCGAGACGCCGGAGGAGGCCGAGAGGGAGCTGAACGACTGGTTGGATCAGTACGTCGCGGATCGGAACGTGGTGACCGCGGCGTCGCGCGGCCGGAAACCCCTGCGCAAGGTGAAGGTGCGCATCCTGAGCACCGAGCACGAGAGCGACTGGTACAGGCTCGAGATGCAGCTCCGACCTCACTTCAAGTACATGGGCGCCTTCTTCACCCTGGGCACGCACAATCGAATCGAGAAGAGATGATCGGTCTCGCCACGGACGATCCGATCCTCGCCCGCTTCGCGCGCGATCTCGACGCACAGGCCTCGATCGGCGTCGAGGACGGGCCCGGAGCGAGGCTCGATCTCGATCGCTTCACCGCGGAGGACATCGAGCACGCCCAGCTCGCTTGGAGCCACCGTGTCATGGGCGAGTACCGCGGGGTGGTGATCTACACCGAGCTCCTCTCGGCCCTCGTCGAGGCGGAGGCGCCGTACCCGGCGCTCGCGGCCGTCCACCGGATCATCGGAGACGAGCTCCGCCACACCCGTCTGTGCGCAGAGGTCGTTGGCTGGCTTGGAGGATGGGAGTCGCTCCACCTCGATCTCGGAGGGCAGCGGATGCCCCGCACCGACGAGCCTCCCGCGGCCAGGGCGCTCGAGATCGCCGCCCGCGAGCTCGTGGTCGTCGAAGAAGCATCGGTGATCACGCTGCGCGCCTACGTGCGCGCCGCCGGGGAGCCCTCGATCCGGCGGGCCTTCGAGTCGCTGCTGCGCGAC
This sequence comes from Sorangium sp. So ce185, assembly GCF_051526825.1. Lineage (NCBI taxonomy): Bacteria > Pseudomonadati > Myxococcota > Polyangiales > Polyangiaceae > Sorangium > Sorangium sp. So ce185. The sequence continues at coordinate 9,290,093 of NZ_CP150316.1, forward strand.
GAGGTGCGCCACGCCGCCGCCGGGAGGTCGCTCGTGGCGCTGATCGAGCGCTCGTACCCGGAGAGCGAGCTCGCGACGGTCAAGGCGCGCCTTCGCGCCCGCCTGCCGGACGAGCGGCGGCACTTGCACGAGCAGGCGCTCGCGCGGGCCGTGGGCGGCCCGGGGCGAGAGCTCGGCGCGAAGCTCGGTCCGGGCGATCTCGAGGAGTGGCCTGGCGCCGGGTGATGCCGGTTTCAGGCCACGACGGCGAGCTGCGCGCCGCCGCCCTCGGCGGCCGCGCGGGCGGCGAGCTGCCGGCAGAGGAGGTTACTTGGCTTCATGTTCGGCCCTCACCTCTTCGTACAGCGCGATGGCGCGGTCGAGCGCTTCCTTCGCGCCGCGCTTCTCCTCGGGGAAGGCCTGCGCGTGATCGCAGCGGGACCACGTGAGCACCTGAATGATCTCGGACGCAGGCGTCTTGTCGACGTCTTCCAGGCGATAACAGTCGATCTGGAACAGCACCGGGACGGAGTCTGGGTCCCGCCCTGCGGAGATGAGGTCGGCGCGCAGCCTCAGGAGGAACGCCCGGTTACGCTTGAAGCGGTAGGCCTGATTGTCGGTCACGAAGACGACGACCTGGGCACGTTTCAGCGCAGCGAACCTCTGGGCGAAGAAGGTGCTACCATGGCCCTCGGCGGCCTCTTGGGCCGCGTCTTCCGCCATGGTCGGGACCGGCCACGTACCGCGCAGCCGGGCGAAGAACAAGTGGAGAGAGTACAGGACGTCGCCGCGCGCCCAGAGCACGCGGCCTTCGTGCGGCACTGAGCCTTCGCCCACTATACCGTCACGCCCCTGTGCGCAGAGATGCCGGAGAAGCCCGTCGGGGGCGCTCATCGTGGTCTTATAGTAGAATACATCCAGTGCGGGCATGGCGGGAGAGGAGTCACCAATCTCTCCTGGGATCGACTTCGATGTGATAGCCAACCTGTCGATTCTCGAACATCGCCGTCGCGTGCTGCTGGTAATTGTCGAAGACCATCCCTTGATCGTAGTCGACTATCCTGCCGTCGGGGTCCTTGTTCACCCAATGATCGCGCCACAACTTGGGCCTGCCCGTGCTGTCATCCCACGACGCGAGAGGCTCGTTACTTCCGTCGTCCAGGTCCGCCCCTAGGACATTCACAAGGAACCCTCCGCCGATACGACTTGCGTCTGTGGCAACTGCATCGCACAGCATCGCGTTCTTTCGTGTGCTGATCGCCGCCTGCCGCGCCTTGAGCACTGGATCCGCCTCGAACCTCGCCCGGGCCGCGTCGCGCATCGCCTTCCTCTCGGCGTCGCTGATCGGCTCGGGCAGGACGATGCGTTTACCGTAAACATCGACCTCCGCCGTCGGATCCACGCCCCTCGCATAAAGATTGTCTCCCCCTTCCAGCCCGATCGGATCCGGGCTGATGAACCTCCCCACCTCCGGGTCGTAGTACCGGTGCCGGTTGTAGACGAGCCCCGTCTCCTCGTCCGCGTACTGCCCGAGGAAGCGGATCGGCGTCGTGACGCCCCCCTCCCCGCCCCCCTCGATCCGCTTGCCCCACGCCGACAGCCGCAGCTCCCCGGCGATCTCGCCGCGCTCGTCCAGCAGCCGCTCCGGCGTCCCCAGGGGGTCGTTCACGTAGTGGTACCAGCGCGACGCCACGTCGCCGCTCACCCGGCGCGTCTCGCAGTGGGCGAGCGGGACCGCGCTCCCGCCGTCGAACACATACGTCCGCTCCTCGATGACCGCTTCGCCCTCGCGCGTGCGCACCTCGTGCACCGGCACGTGCCGATCCCAGTAGAACCGCGTGCGCGACACGAGCCGCGCCCCCGCGCCGTCCAGCGTCGAGACGCGCTTCTCGATCCGCCGCGCGAAGGCGTCGTACGAGAACTCCACCCGACGCCCGTCCGGCGTCTCCACCCGGCGCAGCAGCCCGCGCCCGTCCCACGCGTAGCGCGTGATCCGCGCTCCCCCCTCGCGCTTCTCCACCAGCCGGCCCAGCGCGTCGTAGCGATACGCCACGTCCCCTCTCCGGATCAGCCGGTCGCCGGGCCCGTGCTCGCGCGCCGGCGCCAGCGGGCCCGCATCCACCAGATTCCCGGTCGCATCGAAGGCGAAGACCTCGGACAGCCCCGCCTCCGCGATGACCTCCAGCAGCCGCCCGGCCGGATCGCGGCGGTACGCGGTGCGACCGCGCGTGAGATCCTCGACGGCCTCGAGGCGCCCCGTCGGATCATGGCTGTAACGCGCGTCCACGACCGTCCCCGCCGGGCGCGCGCCCACCCAGCCGGGATCGCCGGCGCCGATCGACGGGTCCGTCGCGGCGCGGCGCACGACGCGGCGCGAGAGGCGCCCGGCGACGTCGAAGGCGCTGTGCACCTCCCCGCCACCCGGCAGCACGCGCGCGATCTCCCGGCCGACCGGATCGAAATGCCGGCGCACCACCTGCCGGCCGTCGAGCGTCACCCGGGCGGCGCGGCCGTCCGGCGACGGCTCCCACGACAGCGTGTGGCCGAGCGACGTCCTTCGCCCGATCGCGCGCCCCTCGGCGTCGTGCTCCACCTCGACCGTGAACGCGGGGCCGCCCGGGCCCTCCTGCGTCTCGCGCACGATGCGCCCCATGGCGTCGCGCTCGAACGCGACCGTGCCGTCCGGCCCCGCCACCGACTCGAGGAAGCCGCGCACGTCGTACGCGTACACCTCGCGCTTGCCCTCGACCTCGCGGGCCACGAGCTGCCCGGCGAGATCGTAGACGAAGCCGATCGGCGCGCCGATCCCCGGCTCGACCCGCGTCTGCTGCCCGGCCGGATCGTGGCGGTAGCGCAGCACGCGCCCGTCGAAGGTGCGCTCCTTCACCCGGCGCAGGGCGGCGTCGTACTCGAACACGTGCCTCTCGCCGCGCGCGTTCTCGACCTCCAGCACCTCCCCCTCGCGCCCGTAGCGCATCCGCGCGGTCCGGCCGGTCGCGTCCGTCACCTCGTGAAGCCAGTGATACCCGCACCACGCGACGCGCGACGTGCGCCCCGCGCGGTCGGCGACCGAGACGAGCCGGCCCTCCCCATCGTGAGCATACCGCGCCGCGGCGCCCGCCGGATCCGCGGTCGCCACGAGATCCCCGCGCGGCGAATAGTCGAAGCGGCTCACCGCGCCCGTCGGATCGGTCATCGACAGCGTCCGGCCGAAGAAATCGTAGGTCCACTGCCACCTCCCGCCGCGCCGATCAAGGAGCGAGACCACGTTGCCGTGGGCGTCGTACCCGATGCGCACGACGCGGCCGGTCGCGTCCTCGGCCTCGATCATCTGGCCGCGCGCGTCGTACGCGAAGCGCCGCACCGCGCCGGTCGGATCCGTCGTCCGCACCGGCAGGCCGGAGGCGTCGCGCTCGATCGCCGTCGCGAGCCCCGCGGGATCGATCACGCGCACGACGTCGCCCCGCGCGTCGCGCTCGTAGCGCACGGCGCGGCCGAGCGGATCGGTCTGCGAGAGCAGCCGGCCCCGCGCGTCGCGCTCGTAGCGCGTGGTGGCCTGGAGCTGATCCGTCTCCGAGAGCAGGTGCCCGGCGTCGTCGTAGGTCGCCGACACGGCGTGCCCGCCGTCCACCTCGAGGTCGAGCAGGCCGTGCCGGTTGCCGAAGAAGCGCTTCACCTGCCGGGAGTTGGCGACCTCGCGGTAGCCGTCCGGAAGGTAGGCGAAGCGGCAGTGATAGATGCCCCTCGCGCGCGTCGCGCCGTCGGCGAGCAGCGGCGGCAGCCCGTCGGCGAGGCCGGGATCCGGCCCGCCGTCGCGATCGCCCCAGGTCTCGACGCAGCGCCGCTCGGCGTCGTAGCGGTAGTGGAACGTGAGCCCGGCGCGATCGGTGTGCTCCGTGAGCAGGTTGCGCTCGTCGTACGCATAACGCGAGGTGAAGCCCTCGGCGTCGGCCGCGGCGACGAGGCGACCGAGGTCGTCGTGCTCGTACCGCGCGAAGCGGACCCAGCGCCCCTGGGAGGCGGCGTTGTAGACGCTGATGGAGGCGATCCGCCCCTCGGGGCTCGGCGCGAAGCGGACGCGCCGGCCGGCGCTGTCCCGCACCTCCGCGATCCGCGATCCGTCGTAGGAGATCGCGATCCGGTTCCCGGAGCGATCCTCGATCGCCGTGAGCAGCCACTCCCGCTCGCCGGCGAGCGGCAGCGCAAAGGCGTGGAGCAGGCCGTCGCCCTTGTCGAGGCGGTAGCCGCCGCGCTCGCGCCGCAGCAGCCAGCCCCAGGGCCCGATCGCCTCGCCGCCCTCGGCCAGCGCCGGGAAGTCGACCGAGATGCCCTCGTCGGTCCAGACCCGGATCGCGCGCCGGGCGACGGCGACACGCCAGCCGAGGCTGTGCGCCCAGCCGTGGCCGAGGCCGACGTCGCGATCGGCCATGGCCGAGGAGTAGCGGCGGACGAAGGAGAACGGGAGCGGGCCGGGCAGCGCCAGATCGGCCCGCGGCACGGTGTAGACCCGCCCGGTGACGACATCGACCGGCTCCCCTTCGGACCTCTGCCTCCCCGCCCCGGAGGGGGCGTTCTTCTGATCGCCGCCCCCGCCCTTGCCGCTCCCGCTCCCCCCACCGCCGCTGCCGCCATCGCCGCCGCTGCCGCCGCCGCCGCCGTCACCGGATCCACCGCCGCCTCCCAGCACGGCGACCCCAGGGCACATCCCGGGGGGAGCAGAGGCATCAGGCGCCGGTGCGGTCGACATGGCTCAGCGTGCTCTCCGGGCGGGTGATTCGGTCGCGAGATCGCGGCGACAAACGACGCGAACGTATCGCTTCCCCGCGGCGCGGCGCAACGCCTCGAGGCGGCGCAGCAGAGGAGCGACGCTTCAGGCTAGGATGCACGCGATGGGTACGGCGCTTTCGCTGGAGCGCTACGCGGAGATGCGCGCGCAGATGGAGGCCGGAACGCTCCGCGACGAGGTGCTCGCGCGCGCCGGGCTCACGGTGGGCGAGTGGACGGCCGCGCAACGCGACTGGCTCGAGCGGATGGGGGCGGAGCTCGAGCACGGCAGCTTCGAGCTGACCAACCGCTACACGCGGGCCTTCCTCGAGCACCAGCGGGCGATCCTCGCGGCCTCGCCGCCCGCGAGCGCGCCCCCGGTGAGCCCGCCGCCCGGTCCAGCGCCGGCCCCGCCAAAGGCCGCGCCGGCGCCGCGGCGCTCGGCGCCGCTCGCGCCCTCCGGCACGGCCCCGCTCCCCGACATGCCCGCGCTCGTCGCCGCCCTGCCCTTCCTGCCCAGCGCGCCGCGTGATCCGGCGCCGCCCGCGCCGCCGGCGGCCGGCCCAGCGCCGCGGCCCCCGGCGCCGCCCGCGCTCACCGGCACCGCGCCGCTCTCCGACCTGCCCGCGCTCGCCGCCTCCCTGCCCTTCGCCCCGGCCCCGGAGAAGCGCCCCGCACCGGCGGCACCTCCGGCCGAGCCCATCACGGCCGGCACCGCGCCGATCCATGACCTGCCCGCGCTCGCCGCCTCCCTGCCCTTCACCCCGGCCCCGGAGAAGCGCCCCGCGCCGGCATCATCGCCGACCGAGCCCCTCGCGGCCCGCGCCGCGCCCGCCCTCTCGCTGGAGCACTACGCCGCGCTGTGCGCGGAGCTCTCGCTGCACCCGCGGAGCGCCGCGGCCATCTACCCGCGCTACGGCCTCCGCGACGTGGCCGCGTGGCAGGCCACCGACACGGCGTGGCAGCTCCGGATGCGCAGCGACCCCGCCCTCGAGGCGCGCTGGCAGCAGCTCGTCGCGCATTACCGGGCCTACTTCAGGGCGCGCTGAGCCGCCCCGCCCGCGGCGCTAGGCCTCGAACCCCCGCGCCGGCAGGTCGGGCGCGCGGCGCAGCCAGTTGTCCTCGGGGTAGCGGCACGCGCCGTCCACCACGTGGAGCGCGTAGGCGTGGCGCGAGCGCTCGGACCGGTTGGCGCCGCTCCAGTGCGGCAAGAGCCCGTGGAGCAGGACCATCGTGCCCTTGGGCGCCTCGATCGGCACGTAGGGAGCGCGCGGCGCGACCGCCGGGAACGGGGTGTCGTCCAGCGCGAGCATCCTCGTTCCGTCGCCGTCGCGCACGAAGCGCCTGCGCAACGGGCCCCGGTGACCGCCGGGCAGGGCCCACATGCAGCCGTTGTGCACGGTCGCGTCCTCCAGCGCGAACCAGAGCCCGATCACGCTGAGCGGGTCCGTGTAGAGGAACGTCGCGTCCTGGTGGCACGCCACGTCGCCGCCGATGAACGGGTTCTTGAAGATGTACATCGATTGCAGGAGCAGCGGGCGCGCGAGCGCGAGGTCCGAGACCACCGACGCGAGGGCCGGCGCCCGCGAGAAGGGCGCGAAGACCGGATCGAGATCGTGGAGCGCGTGGCCGATCTTGTTGATCGAGCAGGCCTTCGCCTGCCGCAGCGAGCCGTCGGGCAGGAACGCCTCCTCCTCGAAGAAGAACCGGATCCGGTCGCCGGAGCCGAGGAAGTACGCGTCGGTCGAGCGCGCCTGATCCCGGGTCGAGAAGATGGAGATCTCCGCGGGATCGAACCCCTCGACGAGCTCGGCCGCGCGCGCCCTGAGGGCGTCGCACTGCGCCGGGAGCACGAAGCCCTCGACGACCAGGAAGCCGTCGCGGTCGAAGCGGGCGCGCTCGTCGGCGGTGAGCCCGGGAGGCCTGGCGGAGAACATGCCCAGAACCGTACCAGAGCGCCGGCGGGACGCAGGCCGGCGCCCGGACGGCCGAGGTCCGCGGGATCGGGCCCGCGCGGAGGCGCCGCGCCCCCGCCGGGCGCGGCGCCGCGGCGCCCTGGCTACGACGCCTTGGCGCCCTGGTACGCGCTCGGGTTCCCCGGCCCCTCGAGGTACTCGTCGTACGTGCCGTTGAAGAGCTGCGGGCCCCGGGACGACAGCTCGAGCACGCGGGTGCCGAGCTTGCCCACGAAGTGCCGGTCGTGGCTCGTCACGATGACCGTCCCCTTGTACTCGATGAGCGCCTGGAGGAGCGCGTCGATGCTCTCGACGTCGAGGTGGTTCGTCGGCTCGTCGAGCACCACGACGTTGTTCTTCACCAGGATGAGCTTCGCGAGGAACAGGCGCGCCGCCTCGCCGCCGGAGAGGTTCTCCGTCTTCTTGAGCCCGGCCTCGCCGCTGAACAGCAGCTTGCCGAGCACCGAGCGGACGTGCTCCTTGGGCGCGCTCGGATCGAACCGGTACAGCCAGTCGTAGGCCGTGAACCCCGGCTCGATCGCCTCGTGGTGGTCCTGCGCGAAGTAACCCACGTTCGTGTCGTGGCCCCACGTGACCTTCCCGGCGTCGGGCGTGAGCTCGCCGACCAGGAGCTTGAGCAGCGTCGACTTGCCGATGCCGCTCGGGCCGATCACAGCGAGCTTGTCGCCCCGGTTCAGGTTGAAATCGAGCTTCTGGATCACGCGCAGGTCGCCGAAGCTCTTGGCGAGGCCCTCGACGCGCAGCACGTCGCGGCCGGACGGCTTCTCGATCTCGAACTTGATGTACGGCCGCACGACGCTCGAGCGGCGCACCTGGATGCCCGCCTCGAGCTTCTCGATCTCCTTCACGCGCGACTGCGCCTGGCTCGACCGGCTCGCGCTCGCGCCGAAGCGGGCCACGAAGTCCTTGAGCTCGGCGATCTTCTTCTTCTTCTGCGCGGCGTCGGCGTCCGACTGGCGCTTGCCCGTCGTCTTCTGCTCGATGAAGTCGTCGTAGTCGCCCGTGTACAGCGTGACCGTCTGGTAGTCGACGTCGGCGACGTGCGTCGCGATCGCGTTCATGAAATGCCGGTCGTGGCTGACGACGAGCAGCGTGCCGCGGAAGGTGTCGGTGAGGTACGCCTCGAGCCAGCGGATCGAGTCGAGATCGAGGTGGTTCGTCGGCTCGTCGAGGAGCAGGACGTCGGCGCCCGCGAAGAGCGTCTGGGCGATGAGGACGCGGAGCTTGTACCCGCCCGCGAGCGTGCTCACCGTGCTCGTGTGCCGCGCGGTCGCGATCCCGAGCCCCTCGAGGATCTCGGCGGCCCGCGCCTCGGCGGTGTAGCCGTCCTCCTCGCCGATCGTGCCCTCGAGCTCGGCCAGCCGCATGCCGACCTCGTCGGTCATCTCGACCTCGTACAGCCGATCGCGCTCTTGCATCGCGTCCCACAGGGCCCGGTTCCCCATCAGGACCGTGTCGATGATGCGGCTGGACTCGTAGGCGAAATGGTCCTGCTTGAGCACGCCGACCCGGAGCTGCTTCGGGATCTCGACGGTGCCCTGATCCGACTCCTCCTCGCCGGAGATGACCTTGAGGAGCGTCGATTTCCCCGCGCCGTTCGCGCCGACGAGCACGTAGCGCTTGCCGGGGTCGAAGCGCATCGACACGTTCTCGAAGAGAATTTTTGGACCGTACCGCTTGGTGAGCTTTTCGAGCGTGATCATCTCAGCGGCGCGGGGGATAGCACGTGGGCGCCGGCGCTTCCGGTGAATTCAGGCGGCGGCGCGCCCGCGCCGGCCGGTCACGCCGAGCGCCGCGCGGCCGAGAGCCGCGCCGGCGGCTCCCCCGCCCCCGGCGGCGCGTGGCCCCGCCGCCTGGCCCGGAGCGGCGCGCCGGCGTCCGCCGTGGTCGCGGCGCCGGGGGTCACCCCCGTCCACCGCTTGAACGCGCGGTGGAAGGCGCTGGGGCTGGAGTAGCCGAGCTCGTGGGACACCGCCTTGAGCTGGGCGCCGCCCAGCGCCTGCCGCGCCCGCGAGAGCCGCAGCTCCTGCAAGAGCTCGCGGTGGCTGACGCCCACGGCGGCCAGCCGCCGCTGCAACGTCCGCGCGCTCATCCCGAAGCTCTCGCCGATGCGCACCAGGCTGGGGTCGCCCGCATCGAGCGCCAGCGCGAGGGCGTGCCGGAACGCCGGCACGAACTCGCGATCGAGCGCGGATGCGGCCCGGAGGTCGAGGTGGACGCGGGAGAGCGCCTCCTCCGCCTGCGCCACGAGGATGCCCCGGAGCGCCGGGTCGTGGCTCGCGACCGGCGCCCGGACGATGTCGCGATCGAAGACGAGCTCGTCGAAGCCGCCGCCGAACTGGACCGGGGCGCCCAGGACCTCCTCGTATGCGCTCGCCGTGGACGAGGGCGCGTGCGCGAAGCGGATGAGGCGCGGCGCGAACGCCGGCCCGAACATCGTCCGGGCGCGCTCGACGATCAGCCCGAGCAGCAGCTCCGCCAGCGAGGGCAGGCCGCCGGGCGCGGCGTGGCGGAACCGGAAGGTGCGCCGATCGACCTCGGTCCAGACGCGCCCGGCGTCCGCGAGCAGCGGGAGGTACCGCGTGAGCTGCTCGAACGCCTCGGCCCCGGTCGTGCTCGTCTGCGCGAGGTAATCCAGGATGTCCAGGCTGCCCGGCGGAAGCATGCGGGCCGCGCGCAAGCTCAGGAGAGGGTCTCCCGCCCGATCCGTCAGCCCGCTCCAGGCACGGCGGACCAGGGCGATGGGGACCCGGGCGCCCCGCTTCTCCAGGAGATCGCCGGAGACGGCCATCGCGCGCCGCACGTCGTCGACCTCGATCCCGTCCTTTGCTGCGGCCGTCATCAGGACGCGCAGGAACTCCGTGGACGCCGAACCTTGGGCTGGCACGATGTCGCATTATGAGAGCGTGTCGCGAAATGTAAATCGGTCGCGGCGTCCGATCGATGACAGCGTGGCTATTCTGCTTGCCCGCGCGAGCCGGGGACAAGCTCACTCGAACCCCTCCGGCCGCAACAGCGATGACCAGCCTCGACCACCTCTCACCCCTTGGCCCATCCATCCTCCCTGGCCTCCCCGGCGCGGCGCCTCGCCGGCGCCGCGCGAGCCCGTTCGCGACCGCGGCGCTGGCCGCCGCCGCGCTGCTGGCGTGCGCGTGTGACGCCGCGATCCTGCCGTCGGACAGCGGGCAAGACGCGATGAGCGAGCTCACCCTCGCCGCGCGGAGCGACCTCTCCGCCGAAACGGCGGCGGCGGCCGACCCCGCCGCGTGGGCCCCGCTCGCCGCGCCGGCTGCGTCCGGCGCAGCCCCGGTGAGCGGGTTCGCGGATCTGCATTTCCACATGATGTCCGAGGCGGCGTTCGGCGGCGGATGGCTGCACGGCAAGCACGACGGCCCCGGCGCCCTGGACGACTGCGACGGCGGCATGCCCGAGAGCGACCACGCCCGCGTTCGACAGGACCTCAGCGGCCTGCTGGACAGCTGCCCTCAGTCGACGATGCTGGACTTCGCCAGCAACGGCGCGCTGTCGGCGCTGCTCGGCATCGGGGGCGGCGTCGTCGGCTCGGAGGCGATAGGCAAGACCGAAGGGACGCAGGGCGACACCGGGCTGCACCTCCAGCGGAAGCGCTCCTCGGAGGGCTGGCCGCGCTGGGACACCATCGCTCACCAGCAAGGCCACGTGAGCTGGCTGCGCTCAGCCCACGATCGCGGGCTGAGCCTCATCGTCATGTCGGCGGTGAGCTACGACTGGCTGTGCTCGATCCTGCCGGAGCAGAACCGCGAGCGGGCCTGTGACGAGATGGCCGACGTCGACCTCCAGCTGCAGATGACCCACGCGCTGGTCGCGCGGAACGCCGGCTGGATGGAGGTCGCGCTCTCGCCGGCGCACGCCCGGCAGATCATCGGGGCGGGCAAGCTGGCGGTGGTCCTGTCCATCGAGGCCAGCCACCTGTTCGGCCGCGACGTCGACGCGGCGAGGATGCGCGCGCAGCTCGACAAATACCACGCCCTGGGGGTCCGGACGCTCCAGCCGGTGCACCAGGTCGACAACGCCTTTTCCGGGGCGGCGCTGCACAACCCGATCTTCCAGTTCGCGCAGTACACCGAGACTTGCTTCATCGACACCGACTGCGGCGCCACCCTCGCGGGGGTCACCCTGGGCATGGATGTCGACGCGAGCTGCAACAACATGCGCGGGCTCACGCCGCTCGGCGAGCAGCTCGTCGGCGAGATGATGGACCGAGGCATGCTGATCGACGTCGCCCACATGTCCGAGCGAGGCGTCGACCGCGTCTTCGACCTCGCGCGGGCGCGCGACTATTACCCGATGTACATCTCCCACGGTCACTTCCGGGAGATCATGGGCCCCAAGGTGGCCGAGACCGAGAAGTCCACGCCGGCGCGGGTGATCCGGATGCTCCGGCAGACCGGCGGCATCTTCGGCCTGCGCACCGCGCACGACGAGACCAAGCAGTTCGCGCGGAGCTCGGTCGAGAACAGCTGCCAGGGGTCTTCGCGCTCCTTCGCACAGGCCTACGACTACGGGCGGCTCGGCCTCAAGGTGCCGATGGCGTTCGGGGCCGATCTCAACGGCTTCATCCAGCAGACACGGCCGCGCTTCGGCGAGGACGGCGCCTGTTCGGCGGCGTTCCAGGCGGAGGCCGATTGCCAGGCCTGGGAGCAGCGCGAGCAGGGGCCCGGCCCCCTGGGGACGGAGTTCGACGAGAAGGGCCTCGCCCACGAGGGGATGCTGCCCGATCTCGTGGCCGACCTGGAACGCCTCGGCGTGGACACGACGGGCCTGCGTTCCTCGACCGAGTCCTTCCTCCGCATGTGGGAGCGCGCGGCGGGCCCGCGCGCCGGCATGGCCGACCCCGCCACTGACATGGACGAGAGCGGCGTCGCGCCCCTCGCGACGGCCGAGGAGCGCGAGCTCGCCTACCCCACGAAGTGCGGCGCCGCCTATTGCCCTGGCTTCCAGGAGCTCGGGGGCAGCTGCAGGTTCAACGAGGAGTGCGAGAGCGGCCAGTGCACCGCCGTCGCCTGCAACGCGATCCCGGGACGCTGCGTTTGCAACGACGACGCCGACTGCGACGACAGCGTCGCTTACTGCGCGCTCAAGACGCCGGGGATCGGGGGCGACAACGAGTGCGTGCCGGACAAGGGCGATCACGCGGTCTGCACGCGCGACGGCCAGTGCGCGTCCGGCCGCTGCGGCGGGCTCATCGCCGGCACCGGCTGGTGCTACACGCCCGGATCGAAGGCCATCGGCCAGGGGTGCCGGGTGAACGAGGAGTGCCCGAGCAACCGCTGCGGCGACCTCACCCAGACCTGCCTCTGCCGGAACGACGCGCACTGCGGCGCGAACCAGTTCTGCGGCTGGGGCACCAACGAGGGCGAGTGCGTGAACAAGCGCGGCCGAGGCGCGGCGTGCACGAAGGACAACCAGTGCCAGTCCGGGAACTGCAGGTTCCTCTTCTGCCGCTGACCCTGGAAGCGCGCCGGGAGCTCACCGCCCACGACCCGGAGCTCCGCTATTGTTCCAGCGCGGGGAGCAACGTCCTATGCGGCTCGGCGGCCGGTCCGCGCGCCGTCCAAGACACGATCGCGCCGCCCTGAACGTGCCCGAAGACGCTTCAGGCGACGCGCAGCATCGAGTTGCTGTCGACGGAGCGCCGTGGTCTCCTTGGATCGAAGTCGTGCGGCATGCGAGGCCGGCTTCGCTATCAGGAGCATCCATGACCCGATCGAAGTATCGTGGGCTTGGTCTGGGAATGTTGCGACGCGGCTGGGCGGCCGGCGTGGCCTTGCTGCTTGCGTCGGCGCCCGCATTCGGCGGGATGTCGAAGCTCTGGGGCGCCGCAGGCGAGGCGTGGACCCCCACGAGCCGCCTCCCGGAGTATTCTCATGCGGGGTACCACGCGGGCGAGGCGCCGCTCCCCGAGGTGCCGGTGGTGGCGAACGTCACGGACTTCGGCGCGGTCGGCGACGGCGTGACCGATGATACCGGCGCCTTCGCGGCGGCCATTGCGGCGGCCGAGAACGGGGCTGTCCTGATCCCTGCGGGGCGCTATGTCATCACCGATATCCTCCGGATTTCGAAGAGCAACGTCGTGCTTCGCGGCGAGGGCTCCGGTCCGGACGGCAGTGTTCTCTTCATCCCCCAGAGCCTCGCGGATGTCTATGGACCGAGCCCGTCGTGGTCCTGGAGCGGAGCGTTCATCGATATACGTCCCTCCCAGGAGGTGATCGCCACGACCGCGACCGCGGTGACGGCCGCGGCGCCGCGCGGCGACACCTCCCTCACCGTGGCGTCCACCGTGGGCCTCGCAGAAGGGCGGCTCGTCGAGCTGCACCAGGTCGACGACGGATCGGGGAGCCTCGGCAGGCACCTGCACAACGACCAGGCGGAGGCGGGAGATTGCCCCTATATGGTCCCCCTGACCCTGGATTCGCCGCTGCGCATCCGCTCGATCGATGGCGGTGTCGTGACGTTCACGCAACCCTTGCGCACGGACGTATCCCTCGCATGGAGCCCCGAGCTCCAGACGCACGAGGTGGTGGAAGAGGTCGGGGTCGAGCACCTGCGCATCGAGTTCATCGAGGTCCCCTACGCCGGGCATTCGAAGGAGCCCGGCTACAACGCGATCACCTTCACTGCCGTGGCCGACAGCTGGGTCCGCGACGTCACCATCGTCGACGCCGACAGCGGGATCTTCACCGGGCCTTACGTGAAGGGGCTCACGTTCCAGGACATCGCGCTCGAGGGGCGCCAGGGGCACCATGGCATCGCGTTGAGCTATTCGGCGGACGTCCTGGTGCGCGATTTCAACATAGCGAACGTCTGGACGCATTCGCTCACGGTGTCTGCGCGCGCGAGCGGCAATGTGTTCTCCCGCGGAACCGGCGCCGAGCTGCTCGTCCTCGATCACCACGGCGACTCGCCGTTCGAGAACCTGTTCACGCAGCTCAGCGCGTACACGTTCGCGGGCAGCGGGGGCGAGGAATGCACGGGGCCGCACGGCGGCGCGCGCAACACCTACTGGAACCTCGCGGCCCCGATGTACATCCCCCTGCTGTGGGGCCATGTCCAGTCGAACGTCGTCGGCGAAGGCCTGGTCGTCGCCGACGAGCTCACGGAAGATGCTCAGTGGTACGAGACCGTGAGCGCCCTCGAGCCGGCGAACCTGTACGAGGCGCAGACCTCGCGGCGCTTCTGCGGGGAGCTCTCCGACGCATGCAACCTCGGGGTCTACGAGCCAGAGTCGGCGTCGTGCTCGCAGGCGCCTCGGCCTCGGGGTACGGCGTGTGACGATGGCGATCCGGAGACGGACGGCGACGCGTGCTCGGAGGGCGTGTGCGCGGGGACATCGCCTTCGGGGTGCTCGTACGGTCCGGCGGCGCCGGGGCGAGGCTCGTCGCCGCTCTTGCTCGGCTTGCTCGTCGCCATGAGCGCGGCCGCCGCGTCGCGCCGGCGAGGGGCCTTACGGGACTGTCGGCCACGCCCGCGATGAGCACGCCCGCCTCCGGCTCGCGCGGTTGGCATACCTGGAGTGAGGCGACGCCCCGCGCGGAGCGAGCTCAACAGCCGCCGTTCTTCGGAAAGGCGCGCAGGGGGCGGGGCGCTACGAGCGACTGGAGAGGAGCGGCCCTGACCCCATCTCCTCCAAGCAGCGTCATTCGTGACCGAGGGCTCGGGCGAGGTGAGCTCGCGTGAAACCCAGCCGTTTGCTCGACGGCGCCGACCTCTTGCGAGTGATCTTGACGTTGGACCCTCGTCGGACGCGTTGTGTGCTATAGACCCCGCGTTTGTACCTGATTCAGCACAATCGCCGAGGATATCCCATGAAATTCTCTCCAGAACGCTTCGGTCTTGTGGTATCAGCGTGCGCCGTGGCCGGTCTCCTCGCTCGCGGGGCCGCTGCGCAGTCGGCCCCCTCCGTGGAGACCACGTACGTCGATGCGCCCGCGACCGATCCGGGGCGCGTGGACGGCTGGTCACCGGGGCTGCTCCTCGGCGGCACGTTCAACCTGGCCAACAATCAAAGCGTCGTCGGGCAGTCAGACGGGACAGGCATATCCGCAGGCTTCGTCCTCGAGGGCTCCCTCGACTTCAATCAGGCCGCCCATGAGCTCCGCATGACGCTCGGGGCCGGCGCTGGCGTGACGCGCACGCCGGCCGTGGATGCCTGGGTCAAGACGCGCGACGCGCTCGCCTTCGAGGCGATTTACCTCTACCACGTCGTGCCTTGGTTCGGGCCGTTCGGTCGCTTCGCGCTCGATACGCAGATGTTCCCTGGCAGCGACCCGCGCTCGGCGCCGACGACCTATGCGATCGCGCGCGCGGACGGGACGAGCGAGGCGATCACCGGGACGCGCCTTCACCTGAGCGATCCGTTCCAGCCAGTGACGCTCAAGCAGTCGCTCGGCGTCTTCGTCCAGCCCGTCAATCGGGAGCCCATCCTTGTCGAGGCGCGCGCCGGCGCTGGCGCGCAGGAGGTGATTGCGTCGGGCGTGCTCGCCCTGGGGGACGACGACGGGACGCCCGAGGTCGAGGTGAGCGAGCTCTCGAGCTATAGCCAGCTCGGCGCCGAGGCTGTCATCGAGGCCTCGGGCGCGCTCCGTGACAAGCAGATCACGTACAAGGCGGGCGTCGCCGCCCTCTTGCCGATCGTGTACTCGGATCTGGACGCAGGCGATGAGCGCGGCGCGCTGGACCTCATGAACGTCGACATCGTCGGGGGGCTCACCTTCAAGCTCGTGGAGTGGGCGTCTCTCGACTACCAGCTCCATGTCGTGCGCCAGCCGCAGCTCGTCGACGCCTGGCAGGTGCAGAACAACATCCTGCTCACGCTCTCCTATGCCGTGGGCTCGAAGGTGCCAGGGCTGCCGCCCTGCGTGCCCTGCAAGCCGGTGCCAGCCAAGGCGGAGCCCGCGCCGACGCCTGCGCCCTCGCCTGCCCCGGAGCCCGCGCCGACGCCTGCGCCCACGCCGGCCCCCGGGCCTGCGCCTGCGCCCGCACCGGACGCGGCGCCTGCACCTGCGCCCACGCCGGTCCCCGGGCCTGCTCCTGCGCCCGCACCGGACGCGGCGCCTGCGCCTGCGCCTGCGCCGATGCAATGATGATAAACGCTGGCAGGTAAACACCATCAAGAGTCATCAGGACGAGGGCTCGCGGCACGTGGCGAGCGGCGCTGCGGCAGCTGCCCGCCGCGCCGCTCAGCGCTCCAGCGCCGCGTGCGGCTCCAGCGCGGGGCGCGGCGTCCACAGCATGACCACGGCGGCGACCACGCAGTAGACGGCCGCGGAGCCGTGGACCATCAGCGCGTAGGGGACGCTGCAACGACCGCTCGTGCTCGTCACCAGGCAGTCGACGAGCGGCATCACGCTGGAGGCGAGGGTGACGACGCCGAGCGCCGTGCGCATCCGCAGCGCGAGCAGACCCACGAACATGAGGCCGATCCCCAGATCGCGGCCCGCCTTGATGTGGAGAAAGACGGCGTCTCCGACGTCGAGGAGCGGGAGGCCGAAGCCCTGAGCCGCCGCCACCGGCTGGGCGAAGCCGTTCACCGCGAGGAACAGCATGAACGCGCCGCCCAGCGCGCCGAGGATGAACGACGGCGAGGTGGGCTTCCAGGACGACGATTGCTCCAAAGGTTCACGCTTCACGATCCGCCTCCTCCGATACGGCATCGCCACCCCTGCGGTGCGCGAGCCGTTCGATGCGAGAGAGCTTGGGGATTGTCGCCGCCACGGGCCATCGCTCCGGCTCTCGATGTTTTGTCCGAAGCGCTCACGGTGCGATCGTTCGGGAGAAGGCTGCTACCGTGGCGTTCCATGAACGAGGGCGCGGTGCACGACGTGCTGGGAAGGGTGCTGGAGCTGACGCACCTGCGCGGCCGGGTCTACTGCCACTCGTCGGCGCGGGCGCCGTGGGGGATCTGCTTCGACGCGTCCGCGGACGCGCTCTTCCACCTGGTCACGGCCGGCACGTGCTGGCTCTTCCTCGGCGAGCGGCGGGTCGCGCTCGGGCCGGGCGACGTGGTGCTCCTGCCGCGCGGCAGCGCGCACGCGCTCGCCGATCACGCGCGGAGCCGGCGGATACCGCTCGCGGCGTGGCTCGCGGCGCGCGGGACCGTCGACCACCGCATGCGCCTCGGCGACGGCCAGGGCGTGGAGACGCAGGTGCTCTGCGGCGTCTACGCGTTCGACGTCCCCGGCGCCCGCCACCCGGCGCTGCGCGTGCTGCCCGAGCTGGTCCACATCCCAGCGAAGAAGACGCGCGGAAGGCCCGAGCTCGCCGAGACCATCGCCGGCCTGACGCGCGAGCACGATCGCGTGGATCTCGGCCGATCCCTGGTGGTGTCGCGGCTCCTCGACGTGCTCTTCGTGCAGCTCCTCCGCGCCTGGGTCGACGATCAGCCCCCCGGCGGCGCCGGCTGGCTGGGCGCGCTGCGCGATTCGCTCGTCGCCGCTGCGCTCTCGCTCCTCCACGAGGACCTCGCCGCGCCCTGGGACGTCGCGGCGCTGGCGGCGAGGCTCGGGACCTCGCGGCCCACGCTGGCGCGCCGCTTCGTGGCCGAGGTGGGTCTCTCCCCGCTCGCGTACCTGACCCAGGCACGCATGCACGAGGCCGCGCGGTTGGCGCGCGAGACCGATCGATCGCTCACCGAGATCGCCGAGGCGGTGGGCTACACCTCGGTGTCCGCCTTCAACCGCGCCTTCCACCGCGAGCACGGGCTGCCGCCCGGCGCGTTCCGCAAGCACGGCGCCGCGCAGGACCGGCGAGAGGCCGGCGACGACACGCCGGCTGCGCCCTCCCTCACCGAGTGAAGGGCGGGAGCACGAGAGCGTCGCCCGCCGCCGACGCGTCGACATCGGGGTGCCGGGCAAGCCCCAAGGCAGCTTCGCAGGTCACCGGGTCGTAGCGCTCACCGAAGAACGGCTCTCCGCCTCGGCGCTCGCCCCAAAGTGTCGCTTCCTCGGATGTCCCGCAGGCGCGCGCTGTCGCGAAGTGTTCCCGGAGACGATCCGGGTGGATCCCATCGACTCCAAGCTCGTTGAACATTTGCACCCCGACCTAGCGCTGCTCGCTCCGGTCGTACGATTCTCAGCGATAAACGTGATCGAACCGCCCTCCACTGGGAATGAGCGTCTGATGGTGTCGTTCCGGCCAGCCTTCTCCAGACCTCTCCCCCTAAGGGCCCTCCTCCCCCTGTCCGTCGCGTGCGGCTCCAGCGATGGCGGCATCACAGTTGATGAGGATGACACCACCAGCACCGGCAGCCCGACCAGCGGCGCTTCGTCGGCGGGCACCACGTCGTCCGTGGCCGGCGCCGGCGGCGGTAGCGCCGGTGGCGTGACCTCGGGAGCGGGCGGTTCCTCGACGATCCCCCGAGCCCCGGGAGCGCCGTTCTCATGGCTCGGTTCACGGGTCCTCGGCTCGACGGCGAACGCATCGCACCGCGCCCTGAAACTTCTCGTTCACGTGCCATCGGCATCGTCACAGCGCAAATTCGCACGCGTGGCAAAACAGCATTACTGACGCGAAAACACATAGACTTATTCACCGTCTGCTATAAGTACGGCGATTGCGTGTCACGCACTACGCGCCGTGCGCCGCGTGTCGCATTCCGCCACTGCACTCGATACATGGAGGCCTTCATGTCTGTCCGTTCTCGTGCCTCGCGCCAATTAACCGCTCTCGCGGTCCCCGTCCTCGCCCTCTTCACCTTCGCTGGCTGCTCTTCAGAAGTAGGATCCGGCGGTACCGGTGAAGATGCTTCGGGCACAGGCGGCGGGACGTCGGGCGGGAGCGGGGGAGTCACCACGGGTGGAGGCTCCGCGACCAGCGGCGCTTCCGCGACCAGCGGGGTCGCCGGTACGGGCGGCGGTGCTCCGACGGGCGGATCCGGCACGGGCGGCTCCCCGACGGGCGGGGCTACCGGGACCGGCGGGAACGGCGGCGGCGGCAGCTTCACGTGTACCCTGCCCACTCTGCCTGAGCCGAGCGCTCTGACCGAGGTAAACGAGAAGCTCCCGGATCCGTTCACGTTCTTCGACGGAACGAAGGTCACCACCAAGGAACAGTGGGAGTGCCGCCGCAAGGAGATCCTGGCGATGGCGGCCAAGTACCTCTACGGTCCAGTCCCCGGCGAACCGGACGAGGTGACCGGGACCGTCTCCGGAGGTACCGTTTCGATCACCGCCAAGGTCGGCGAAAAGACCGAGAGCTTCTCGGCGACCATCAGCGGATCCGGCGATGTGATCGCCCTCGAGCTGTCGGGCGGGATCTTCCCGTCAAGCAGAAAAAAGCTGTCGTTCGGCAGCGGCTTCGAAGGCAAGATAAGAAACCTCTTCGGCCTGTCCGAGCTCAACACCAACATCGCCAACGGATGGATGATCGACCGGGTGATGGACGTGCTGGAGCAGAACCCGGGCAGCGGACACGATCCCACGAAGGTGATGGTGTCGGGTTGCTCCGGATGTGGAAAAGGCGCTTACCTGGCGGGTGTCTTCAGTCGCGCGCCGGTGGTCGTCATCGTGGAATCGGGCGGCGGTGGCGTGGCCAACCTGCGTCAGGCAGAGTGGTTCAGGCACGGTGAAGGCGGTTCTGTCTGGCAGTGCTCGGATGCAAAACCTCAGAGCATCGACAACCTCGAAGACAGCGGCATCTGCGGCCCCTGGGTGACCAGCGCGGCCCGTTGGCTCCGGAGCGACCCCTCGAAGGTGTACAACCTCCCCTTCGATACGCACATGATCCTGGCGACCATCGCTCCGCGGCATCTGGTGCACTTCACGAACGCCAACGGCAGGAACTCATGGTGTCACCTGGGCGGGACCTGCGAAGCGCTCTCCGCGTGGGCGGCAAAACCGGTATGGAAGGCGCTCGGCGTCCCAGAGCGCATGGGCTTTCAGATGTACAGCGCGAACCACTGCGGCGCGTCCGGCTCTCAGACCGCCCTCGCAGGCGAGATGTTCAAGCGAGCGTTCGAAGGCAATACAAGCGCGAACACGGACGTGATGAACATCCTGGACAATGGCGTTCAGCAGCCGGTCAACGAATGGAAAGACATGTGGGTTGACTGGGATATGGAGACAGTGCTGCAGTAGCGATGCCCCGGGGGGCATGAAGGCCATTCTGGCCTCGCCCTCCATTCGGCGTGATTCCCGGGCGTCGGTCGTTCGCCGTGCAGGCCCCGCTCGCCGACGACGAGCAGACGACCAGGCGCTACGAGATCGCGACGAGGGCGCTGGCGCTGCGCCGCCGACGCGGGCTACCGGGCCAGCCTGCCGGCGGACGCGGCGCGGAGCCTGGCCCTCCAGGGCGGACCGCTCGACCCGGAGGGCCGCCCGCGCGTCCGAGGCGCGGCCCTTCGCCCGCGAGGCCATCGCGGTGAGCACCCATTGCCGTAGGGGCACGTCGGGCAGGACGTGGTCGACGCGCGGCCGAGCCGCACGTCCGCCGGGCGCTGCGGCGGCGTCGTGACCTTGCGTGGCTTTCGCTGTAGACGTTGCGTGGCTTCCGCTGTAGATGTGAGCGCAGGAGGTACCATGTCTCACAGTACGTCGCCCCATTCCTATTTCACCCGGGTCGCGCTCACCGTCGCGTGCGGCCTTTTCGCGCCCGCGACCGCGCTCGCCGGGGTCGACACGTTCCCGGGATGGAACAGCTACACGTTCGAGGGCTCCTCGGCCTCGGGCCCGGTATGGGGCGCGCAAACGGCGCCGATCCTCCACTACCTCACGGTCTGCGCCGGTCCGTACTGCGACTACGGGGACGCCACCGCTATCGGCAACGGGACCGTGATCGGCAATCAGCTCGACCAGATCATGAACGGCGCCGTGGTCCGGGGGGACAACGCCTACCTCGACCCTCAGGGACAGCGGGTCTATCACTCGATGAGCTTCGAGCTCGATACGATGGACTTCTTCTCGAAGAACCCCAAGGCCCACATCGCCGTCTCCCCGCGGGCGTTCCTCCCGTACGCGGTCGGGGGCGCCATGTACCATGGATATCCCGTCTTCACCGTCGAGCCCACGTACAACAATGCCAAGGTGCCCTATGCGATGGGCAGCGGCATCATGCTGGGCAACGTGCCTTGCTTCCACCAGGAGCCGTCCGATGGTCGACCGTTCTACTACGACGGCGGCGCCTTGCAGGACTACCAGGGCGACCTCCCGAACGCCGTGGGGATCGAGCATTTCCTGAGGCCCTGGGCCCCGAGCGCGGTCTCCAACAAGACCTGGTGCCAGAAGAAGACCGGCGTGATGCCCGCTCCGGTGTTCCAGGATCAATCGACCTACCAGGTCAACGTCTCGGTCAAGCGGTCCACCTGCAATGCCCCCCAGACGGGCACCTGCCAGTGGGTCGGCTATTTCATCCAAGAGAAGCAATGCAGCGGCTTCGGATGTACCTGGGTCCCCGTCGCGAGGGGGGGCGGGCCGCGGTATTTCCCGGACACCTCGGGCGCTGGCGCGGGCGGGGCTGTCTTCGGCCCGACGTCCCCCTCCGGATGGAGCGCATTGCAGCCGGGCGATGGCTCGAGCTGGTTCATCGCCTCCATTTTCACGAAGGCATTCACGACCGTGGACGCGAGCTCGCGCTGGAGCTTCAAAGTCAGGAGCCTCTGGACGGACACCGCCGACACGGCCCCCCTCTGGTGGAGCGCGTGCCTCGATACGACCTCGCCCGATCCCTCTACCTGCGGCAATCTCTGAAAACAGGATCCGTTCAGGGCTCCTGCGTACCGTGTGCGCTCCCCAGGAGCCTCCATGCCCGACGATCGGTTCGACAGGGCCTCGTGGGCGCTCGCCCTCCGTCCCGCGACACCAGGCGGCCCAGCGGGCGGTGTCGGAGACGTCGCGGATCAGGGGCTCTGGCATGTGGACCTTCTCCGTCCCAGGGGACCAGGCTGGCGCCGGCTGCGCCCGGCGTCGCCACGAGGGTGACGTCGGTATTTTGGCCCGCCACGACCTTGAAGTCCACCCGAGGATACGGCGGCAAGCCGCCCAGGAAGCCCACCTGGAGCGCAGCCCTCGTGAGCCAGCGTGTATCAGCCACGGTGGCGCGGGCTGCGTCGCGCTCGTGGACGAGCGGCGCGAGGCGGTGATCGCGCGCAGGGGTCTGGAGCTTCGACACACTCTTCGTCGTGACCTGCTCGGCCACCGTGGTATGGGTCGAGCTCCGCTTGGAGCGCATGACCGTGATGGAGCCGAAGATCGTTCACGTTGGGCCCTACCCCCTTCGGCTGCCCGAGCTCTGGTACGAGGAGGGTGAGGTCCGCGAGAAGCCCGGCTTCTTTGGGTACAACGCCGTCGCCATCGTGGGGGTGAGCTTCGACTTCTACGTCATCGTCGGGCGCGGGCGGGACGAGGAGGAACGACGGCGGTACGTCGACGGGTTCGTGAAGGGGAAGGCGCCGCTGCGTCACCTCCGCGAGCGCACGAGCTGGCAGGGCATGGCGTTCGAGCGGCATCGATTGGAGGAGTGCACGAAGCTCGCCCCCGGGGCGGTGTACGAGCTGTTCCTCTGCGAGGCCCACGGCGACCTGCTCCTGTTCGGCTTCGGCTTCGTCGCGCCGCTCGAACAGGAGGAGTCCCTGCGGACGCTCTTCACGACGATGGTGAGCGGCGCCATCGTGGAGCGGGGCCATTCGCTCCACGGGGAGGGCGCCGGGAGCGGTGGCGATGGCGGCGCTCCACGCGCCGCCGCAAAGCCCAAGCGAAGCTGGTGGCCCCCGTTTCGGTGGCGGTAGCGGCGGTTATCGGCCACCATACTCACGGATGGGCTGATGATGGCCCCCGCGCGCCAGGGGCCTGCTCGGCCTTGCGGCGACCCGGGCCTGACCCGATCCTCGCGTGATCGCCCCCGCGAGCCTTGCCGCCCCCTCTCCCGCCGCGGGCCGTCCGTGCAGCAACGCGCCCGAGCCGCTCCGGACAACGGTGGCAAGCGTTGCCAGGACGGCAAGACTTGCCATGCGCACGCCGGCAAGCATTGCCAGGAGGGCGACTCTCGCCACGCGCGCGCCGGCCGATCCGCGCGTGCGGCCGCGGGGCGACCGCGCGGCGCTGCCAGGTCGGTGCGCCGCGTAGCCCGCCTTTCATCGGAAGACCCTTCGCGCGGAGGGCCGGCACGCCGGTTGCGAAGTCGCTCTTCCTGCCGGGCTCGACGGCGATGATCGTGAAAGGTAGGGGACAAGCCATGAAGACAATCCACATCATCCTCCGTTGCGCTCCCTTCTTCGGCCTCTTCGCGGTGGCCTTTCCGGGTTGTACAAGCGAGTCCTCAGACTCGGTAAAGCCAGAGGAGATCCTCTGTGGCAAGCTGGCCGAGTGCGGGCGGCTGAGCGGCGGCGTGACAGCCGAGCAGTGCGCCACCGATACCCGCCGAGCCCACGAGCAGGCCGTCAAGGAGGTGGGCATATGCACGCCGGTCTTCGCGGAGCTCCAGAGCCTCATGGCCTGCGCGGCGCAGCAGGAGGGGTGCGAGATCGACGTCGGTACGGGGGCGGCCGAGCTCCCGGGGGATCATCCGTGCTTCGCGGAGAACGAGAGCTACAAGGAGGCGTTGCAGGCGGTAGAGCAGGGCCATGAGCCCGATGCGGGAGACCTGTGCGCCTTCTATTATACGAGGGCCATCGATATGGTGACGACCCCCGCGACCGGCCAGGCGTGCACGACGAACGCCGATTGTCCAGACGTCGAGTGCCCGGACCCGGCGCTCGGGAGGGCGGGCTTTTGCCAGAGCGGCAAGTGCAAGACGGCGATCGACATCTGCAGGTGAGCGCGACGGTCGAATCACCGGAGCGGGACGCGCTCGGACGCCGCCGGGGCGGGACGCGCTCCGACGCCGCCGGAGCGGGACGCCCGCCGGCATTTCTCTGAGCGTGACGTGGGCGTCACAGACAATTTTCGCGGTGAAACCGGAATGCATACGGGGTCCTCGACGCCCGCGGCCGCTCCGCAGGCCGTGGCGCCGAGCCCGCGCTCGAGGAGCTCGCCGGCGCAAGGGTTCCCAGCCAGCGCCCGCCGCGACATCGGCGGCGTGCTGGATGCGCACGGCGGTGAGGTGATCGCGGAGCGGTGGACCAGGCGAAGCGGCAGCCGGGCGGCTATCTGTGCAGCCCACCGGTCCTCCTGACCATCCCCGGCGCCCTCCTGCGCAGCGCCGTCGGCCCTCCTGCGCAGCGCCGTCGGCCCTCCTGCGCAACCCGTCGGCCCGCCTGAACAGGCCCCGGCGCCCTCCTGCGCAGCGCCGCCGGCCGTCCTGCGCAGCGCCGTGGGCCCTCCTGCGCAGCTCGTCAGCCCTCCTGTGCAAGCCCCGGCGCCCTCCTGCGCAGCCCCGGCGACCCTCCTGTGCAGCCCCGCCGGCTCTCCTGCGCGGCCCCGCCGGCTCTCCTGCGCACCCCCGTCTGTGTCCTACACCACACTCGCTCCCGTCCTGCGCGTCCCCCGCTCCCCTCCTGCGCACCCCCGTGGCTGTCCTTTGTTGCCATCGTCCGGCTCCTGCGCAGCCCCGGTGGATCTCCTGCGCAACCCCGACGTGGTCTCGCGCGCCATTCATGGCGGCTGCGCAACTCCCTCTCCCGCCTCCCTCCCCTGCGCCCGCGCCCCCTTCGCCAGCTCCGTGCCCGCTGCGCGCCGCGCCAGCCACGCCGCATCCTTCCGATTCCGCGGCACACCGCGTCTCCCAACCCTCGCCCCAGCGCCTCTCTCGCGACGCGACCGACTCGTACTCTCCTCTGGCCAATGCCTTGTCCGCAGCCGCCGGCCGGTCTGCGGCGCCAGCCGCACGAAATCGACGTCGTCGATTCCGTGCTCGAACGTCGCGTCGTACCCCGCGCCGCGCAGCCAGCGCGGCAGGCCGCCGAGCATCGCGCCGCAGAAAGGGCGCGTCACTCCGGCGAGCCGGCCGGCGGGCTGGCGACGCGCGCCGGCACCTCCTCGAACACCTCGGCGTCCGGCAACGACAGGACCTGTTTGCCGGCCGCCTCCAGCCCCTCTCTCGGCACATCGCGGAAGCGCGCGCGGAAGGCCGCCGAGGGACGGAGCGTCACGGCCTGTCCGGTCGACCTGCGCCGGTACGTCGTCTCGACCCCGGCCTCGCTCGCCTCGACAAGGCTGAGGTTGAGCTTGCCGAGGCTGGCCCCCGTCGCCGCGGCGGCGCCGTCCGCGATGCAGGAGAACTGCACGTTCCTCGGGCTGTGGTGGATCACCTCGAGGTCGAAGCTCCGCGCCGGCAGCCCGAGCTTCGCGAGGGCATACCGCCCCATGCGGTAGCCGGCGACCGCCCACGGCCCCGCGCCGCCGTGGATCGCGGCGACCGCGCGGAGCTCGTCCTCCGGCGCCCCCGGGGCCGAGCCCGCCGCCGGCCGGTGGCCGTGGTCGTGCTGCGCGGGCAGGTGGCCGCCGTGATGGGCCGCCTGCCCAGGACCGCGATCGTGGTGATGGGCCGCGTGCCCGGGACCGCGATCGTGGTGATGGGCCGCGTGCCCGGGACCGCCCTCAGGGCCGGCAGGCGCCTGCGCATGGACAGCTGGCTCGTGCGCAGTGGCCGTCGGGGAATGGGCGCCCGCGCCGCCGCACCGAACCGAGGAAACGGCGGCGAGGAGGATCAACGCCGCGTGGCTCACCGTCTTGCGCATGCTCGCTCGATCCTCCGGGAAGCAGGCGAAGTGTCCCCGTTCGCGCGCGACGTCAAGGGTGTCGGCCCCCGCGCCGCACGCGCGCCGCTCCCCCGCGCCGCGCGATCCGCCCACTCCCGGCGAGCGCGCGCCTACCCCGGACGGTTTCGCGCCCCGCCGCCCGAGACCGGGGTAACATGCGGCCGTCATGCGTCGCGCGCCCGTCAGCCACCCCTGCCGCTCGAGCCGCGCTGGCCTCGCCGGCTCCGCTGGCCTCGCCGGCTCCGCTGGCCGCGCCGGCTCCGCCGGCCTCGCCGGCGGGGCGACGCCCCCCGTGGCCAGGACAAGAGGTGGTCTCCGCCGATGACCCGAGTCGACCCTGAGGGCTTCCGGCCGGAGGCGCTCGTAGGCCAGGTCCTGCGCGGCAAATGGCGCCTGGAGCGCCTCCTCGGCTTCGGCGGCATGGCCATGGTCTACGCCGGCACGCACCGCAACGGGATGCGCGGCGCGGTGAAGATCCTCCGCCGCGAGCTGTCCGAGGACCAGGAAGCGCGCTCGCGCTTCCTGCGCGAGGGCTACGTCGCGAACCGCGTGGACCACCCGGGCATCGTCCGCGTGCTCGACGACGACGTCACCGAGGACGGCTCGGTGTTCCTGGTCATGGAGCTGCTCGAGGGCGAGACCGTCGAGGCCCGCCGCGCCCGCGAGCCGAGCGGCGTGCTCGGCGTGAACGAGGTGCTCGGCATCGCCGACGACCTGCTCGACGTGCTCGCCGTCGCGCACGAGCGCGGGATCGTCCACCGCGACCTCAAGCCCGACAACCTGTTCCTCACGCGCCAGGGGCAGCTCAAGGTGCTCGACTTCGGCATCGCGCGGCTGCGCGAGCTCTCGTCCCCGGCCAACGCGACCACGCGCGCCGGCAGCCTGATGGGGACGCCGCAGTTCATGCCGCCCGAGCAGGCGCGCGGGCAATGGGACAGGGTCGACCCGCGCACCGACCTCTGGGCCGTCGCGAGCACGATGTTCCAGCTCCTCTCGGGGCGGTACGTGCACGAGGCCGAGACCCTCCCGCTGCTCCTGCTCGCGGCCATGACCCAGCCGGCGCCGCCCGTGGGCAGCGTCCTGCCGACCCTCCCCCCGCCCATCGCCGCCGTCATGGACGCGGCCCTCGCGTTCGATCCCGACCGGCGCTGGCCGAACGCCCGCGCGATGCAGCGCGCCCTGCGCCAGGCGCGGGGCGGCGCGGCGCTCGACCCCGCGCCCGGCTCGCACCCGGATCCGGGGCGCGCCTACATGTCCTCGGATCCAGGGCGCCAGGCGGCGCACGCGCGCGCCCCGGGGAGCGGGCCGCGCGGCACGGAGTTCGCCGCGGCGAGCTCGCCCAGCACGCGCAGCGGCGGCGCGGTCAGCGCCGGCTCGGCCGGCGGGGGCGCGGGCACGGTCTCGCCGGTCGTGGAGCGCTCGGCCGGCACGGAGCGCCCGGCGCCGCGCGCGGCGGCCCTGGGCGCGCTCCTGGCCGGCGCCGGCGCGCTGGCCGTGGGCGCCCTGGTCGGGCTCGTGTGGTGGCAGCGCGGGGGCGCCGCGGACGCGGAGCACGCGTCGAACGGCTCCGCCGTGGAAGCAGAGCCGCGCCCCGGGGCGAGCGCCGGGGCGGCGCAGGAGCCGCACGGCGGCGCGGGCGCGCCCGGGGCCGGCGCGGAGCCCGCGGCGTCCGGCGACGCGGTCCCGGCGATCGCGCCGTCCGCGCCCGTGCCCGCGCCGCCGCCGGAGTCGCCGGAGCCCACGCCGCCGGCGTCCGCGCCGAGCGCGTCCGCGACCGGGACGCCGCCCGCGCCCACGCCGGCCGCCGCGCGGCCCGCCGCGGGGAAGGCGCGACCGCCCGCGACCGCGCCGGCGAAGACGCCGCCCGCGCCGGCCCCAGCGCCCACGCCGGCGGAGGACCCGTTCAACCGGAGACGCTGAGGTCGCACGGATGGGTAGATTGAGCTCGCGTAAACGCTCGCGGAAACGATTCCCGGCCGAGGCGCTCGCCCTGGGAGGGGCCGCGCTCCTCGCCTGCCCCGGCGCCTCGGCGCAGGTGCGCGATCCCGCGGCGGCGGAGGCGCTGTTCGACGCCGGCAGGGCCGCGCTCCAGGCGAAGGACTACGACGCGGCGTGCCCGAAATTCCGGGAGAGCTACGAGCTCGATCCGGCGCCCGGCGCGCTGCTCAACCTCGCCGACTGCGAGGAGAAGCGCGGCAAGATCGCGACCGCCTGGTCGATCTTCCGGCAGCTCGCGCGCGATCTGCCGGCGAACGACGACCGGCGCCCCATCGCGCAGGCGCGCGCCGCGGCGCTCGAGGGCCGCGTGCCGAGGCTCACCATCCGGCTCGCGCCCGGCGCGCCGCCGGAGACGGCCGTGCAGCGCTCGGGGATCCCGGTCGGCGCCGGCTCGCTGGGCGCGCCGCTGCCGGTGGATCCGGGCGAGGTCCAGGTGACGGCGACGGCGCCGGGCCGGAAGCAGAAGACGTTCACGGTGCAGCTCGCCGAGGGCGCGCAGGCCGAGCTGCTCGTGGCGCCGGAGGCGCTCGCGGCCGGCGGCGGGAGCGCCGGGCCCGCGCTCCCGCCGAAGGACGGCCCGCGGGCGGCGGGGAGCTCGATGCAGCGGACGGCCGGCTGGATCAGCGCCGGCGCCGGCGTGGTCGGGCTCGGCGTCGGCGCCGCGTTCGGCCTGCGCGCCCTCGGGAAGAAGGGCGACGCCGAGCCCTATTGCAACGAGGCCAACGTCTGCTCGGAGCGCGGGATCCAGCTGCAGCAGCAGGGCGCGACCGCAGGGACGATCTCGACGGTCGCGTTCCTGGTCGGGGCGGCCGCGCTGGGCGCCGGGGCGGTGCTCATCTTCACGGCGCCGTCGTCGGCGCAGGCGCCGTCGGCCCCGAGGGCGACGGTCGGCGTGGTGCCGGGAGGCGCCGTGGCGACGGTGATCTTCTGACGGCAGCCGCGGCCGGCGGTGCGCTGGTAATCTCTCGATCCCTGGAGCCACGCCCGGCATGCAGCCGGCGGTGGCGAGGGTGATCTTTCGCCGGCCGCCGGAGGCGCCGCGCCACGGGAGACGGAGAGATGACGCGCGATCTCATGAACACTCGACCCATGCTCCGCGCCGCGCTGCTCGCGGCCGCGGCCGGAGCGGGCTGCAACGCGATCATCGGGCTCGAGGTCGGCGAGCTGGATCCGTCGTCCGGCAGCGCGGGCGCGACGTCGGCGGACGCCTCCGCGGTCGGCACGGGCGGCAGCGGCGGCGCCGGCGGTGAAGGCGATGGCGGCGACGGCGCCGGCGGGGACGGCGCCGGCGGCGCAGGCGGGGAGGCGGCGGAATGCAGCCCGACCCGCGAGGGGGCGGTCCGCGGCGTGTCGGGCGCGTGGGGAGAGCTGTCGGGCCTGTCGGTCGCCAGCGTCGCGGCGCGGGACGGCGCGGTGACGGCGGTCATCCGGGAGGCGCGGGGGCTCGTCAGCACGCCCGGCAAGGTCGGGTTCTCGGTCGCGCGGTGGAGCCCGTCCGGGACCCGCGACACCGCGTACGGGATGAAGACCGGCGAGCTGCTCGGCAACATCTGGCCCGAGCACCTGGCCGTCATGCCGGACGCCGCCTACGTGACCGGCTGGTCGGAGGCGCCGTTCACCTCGCTCACGCCGGACGGCGAGTGCTTGATCGGCGTGCCCGACGAGAACGGGCACAAGCCGAGCTTCCTGGCGGCGCTCGACCCGCTGGGCAAATGCAAGTGGATCTGGAGCGTCGACGCCGAGTTCAACACCTCCCCGCTCGCCCTCGCGGCGACGCCCAAGCGGGTCGTGTTCGCGGTCTCGCTCTCGGGACAGGCGACGGCGAGCTCCCGCGAGTGCGCCCTCGGGCCCGGCGACGAGCGCGGCTCCACGGCGCTCGTGGGGCTCGACCCCGACGGCGCGTGCGTCTGGCATCGCACGTTCGAGACCGCCGCGGCCGTGCGCATCGAAGAGCTCGTCGCGGTCCCGGAGACCGGGGAGGTGCTCGTCTTCGGCGAATACGACGCGCCGGACGCGGCGATCAAGATCCAGACGAAGGAGCTCCCCCGCACGCCGGATCGCGATCTGTTCGTGGCGCGCGTCCGGATGGAGGACGGCGAGCTGACCGACCTCCTCCCGCTCAGGGCCCCTGGGAGCCAGTCGGCGGCGCGACACGGGGCCGCGCTGCTCCCGGGCGGCGATCTCGTGATCTCCGGAACGTACTCCGGGCCGTCCTTCAAGTTCCAGGATCACTGCCCGCTCCTGCCGGACGCGGGGAGCTCGGAGAACACCTTCGTCGCGCGCGTCTCGAGAGACAGAGTGATCTGGAGCCGTGGATTCGGCGACGCGGTGAAAGATCAGATGGTCGTCCACCTGGAAGCGGACGAGAGCGGCACGATCTACGTGGCGGGGACGCTCGAGGGCGAGATCCCGCTGGAGAGCGGCGAGACGATCGCCGCCGGGACGGAGGAGCTGTCCAGCTATCTGATCGCGCTCAACCCGAGGGGCAACGTCCTCTGGGGCACCGCGATCGCGGGGAAAGGCACCGTGGCTATCTGGTCGGTCGCGCCGGGCGCGAGGCCCGGCGATCCGCTCCACATCGGCGGCGAGCTGACGGACACGTTCCGTCTCATGGACTTCGGCCGTCCCATCCGGGCGCCGGGAGAGGGGTTCATCGTTCGGCTGCAGGGCATGCCGTGACCGCCGCGCTCGGCATCGAGCGCGCGCCAGCAGAACAGCCCACGACATTTCCACACGGCGCCGCTGAGCCTGCCACGGAAGCAGCGCGGCGCGGCGCGTGATCCGGCCGCCGCAGGTTGACGCCGGTGGGAACGGGGGCTTCCATTCGAGGATGCGCTCGCTTCACCGATGTTTCCGCCTGGCTCTGCCCGCCGCGGCCGCCGCGCTGGGCGCGGTCGCGGGGTGCTACCCCGACGTCACCTTCACCGGGGGCCCCGGCGGCGCAGGCGCTGGCGGGGACTACGCGGGCACCACCGCATCGTCCGCGAGCACCGCCGCCTCGTCCGCGGACGTGGCCGGCTCGGGCGGCGGCGCGGCGAGCTCCGGCGCCGGTGGGGACGGCGGCGGCGCGGCGGCCTCCGGTGGAGGCGGCGGCGCGGGCGGCGACGGTGCCGGCGGGGGCGCGGCGACCTCCAGCGCGAGCTCCACCTCGGCCACCTCCGGCGTCGGTGGGGGCGCGGCGACCTCCAGCGCGAGCTCCACCTCGGCCACCTCCGGCTCCGGCGGCGGCACCGTCGACTGCGACGCGGACGACGACGGCTATCGCTCGAAGGCGTGCGAGGGCGGCAACGATTGCAACGACGACAACCCCCGGGTCCACCCCGGCCAGCCCAGCACGTTCTACGACACGCCGATCAGCCCGGGAGGCGGCTTCGATTACGACTGCAGCGGCGCCGAGGAGAAGGAGTTCCGCTCGGTCAACTGCAGCGGCCTCCTGACGTGCGCGGTGGTATCCAGCGTGTTCCTGGCGGATGTCCCGTGCGGGCAGCGCGGCCCGTTCGGGTCGTGCAGCCTCACCTGCCAGTCCACCATCCTCTTTCCTGATTACGTCAGAGCCTGCCATTGAGCCCGCGCTGGGGCGTTGGCAGCCTCGAAGATGCCGCCCCGCGGAGAGCCGATCCGATGAAGCGCGAACCCCGTACGATCCGATCCGCCGTGTCCTGCGCCGGCCTGTTCGCCGTCGTGGCGGGCGGCTGCAACGCGATCATCGGGCTCGAGGTCGGCGAGCTCGACCGGTCGCAGGCCGGCGCTGGCGCGGCCCCGGGCGCGACCTCCTCCGCGGCGAGCTCGGGCACGGGCGGCTCGGGCACTGGCGGCTCGGGCGAGGGCGGCATGGGCGCGGGCGGCATGGGCGCGGGCGGCATGGGCGCGGGCGGCGTGGGCGAGGGCGGCGGGGGCTCGGGCGCGGGAGGAGAGGGCGGCGGGGTCCCGATGTGCAGCGAGGCCCCGGGCGCCATCCTCCAGCCGTCGGCCGCGTGGGGCGCGACGCTCGGCTTCGACGTGGGCGACCTCACCGCATCTGGCAACGCGCTGACGGCCGTCGTCACGGATGTCCTCGAGGATTCGCGCTATCAATTCACCGTCGCGAAGTGGAGCGCCGCCGGGGCGCGCGACGGCCGGTACGGGCTCTCGGTGAATGACATCTGGGGCTTGCACCTGGCCGCCGGCAAAGACTTCACCTATGTCGCCGGGGAGTCCGAGGGGGCCGCCAACCTGCCCACGGGGTCGCTCAGCGCCTGCCGCATCGGCCCCGGCCTGCTCGACACCGCCTTCACGACGAGCTTCGTGGCAGCGCTCGGCCCGGAGGGCAAATGCGGGTGGGTGTGGAGCGTCGACGCCGAGCACGGCACCACCGCGCGCGGCCTCGCGGCGACCTCCGAGGCGGTCGTCGCCGCCGTCGACGTGACGGACGCCGGCAGGAGCTTCGGGCCGTGCGCGCTCGGGGAGATCCCGCAGGAGTCGGCGCTGCTCGCCGCGCTCCACCCGCAGGACGGCGCGTGCCGGTGGCAGCACCGCCTCGGGCCGCGCGCGGCCGTGACGGTCAAGGCGATCGCCGCCAACTCGAGGTCAGGGTCGAGGTTCGTGACCGTCGTGGGC
The DNA here is from genome assembly GCF_051526825.1 of Sorangium sp. So ce185. NCBI lineage: Bacteria > Pseudomonadati > Myxococcota > Polyangiales > Polyangiaceae > Sorangium > Sorangium sp. So ce185. The sequence continues at coordinate 9,322,073 of NZ_CP150316.1, forward strand.
GACTACGACTCGCTCAGCGGAGAGGTCTCGTTCGGCGGGGAGCTCCCCTTCGCCTCGGAGCGCCGCGATGTCTTCATCGCGCGCTACGTGACCACCGACGGCGCCCTGCAGGACGTGAAGACGCTGAACGTCGAGGGAGATCAGCAGGTGGCGCAGCACGGGGCCGCGCTGCTCCCGGGCGGCGACGTCGTGATCGCCGGGACGTACCGCGGGCGCGTCCGCTTCGAAGAGCGCTGCCCGCCGCTGCCCGACGCGGGGGAGACCGAGAACCTCTTCGTCGCGCGCGTCTCCGACGACGGCGTCGTGTGGAGCCGCGGGTTCGGCGACGCGACGGAGAGCCAGATCGCGGCCGGCGTGGCGGTGGACGAGGCGGGCTCGATCTACGTCACGGGCGAGTTCTCGGGCGCGCTCCCGCTGGGGGGCGCCGGGGCGCTCACCACCTCCCGGAAGCGGGCGGGATTCCTGCTGAGGCTGGACGCCCGAGGCAACCTCGTCTCGGCGGCCCAGCTCGAGGGAGACGGCACCGTCGCCCTGCGCGTCGTCGCCGCGGACGGCGGCTCCGGCGATCCCGTCTACGTCGCGGGCGCCGTGACCGGCACCCTCGAGCTCCCCGGGCTCGACAAGCCGCTCGGCAGCGACGGCGATCCGGAGTCTCACGGGTTCATCGCGAGGCTCTCCGGCATGCGGTGAGCTGCGATCGCGCCGAACACAGCAGGAGGCGGCGGCGCTGCGCTCGCGCCGCGTACGGCGTGAGCGGCAACGAGGCGTAAGGGGATCCCTGCCGTCGACTTCAAGGGCGGATCTGTTTGTCGCCACGCAACCAGCGTGTTTCCAGGAGACGTCGTGAGCAGCGGAGACGCGCGGTCCGGGGCCGCGCGCTCTCTGCGGTTGCCGGCTCAGGCACGCTGGGTTTCGAGGGGATCGGCGATGGAGGCTCCGCTCGCCTCCTGTCGTGGCGGCCGCGACTGCGCCGTGCAATAGAGGTCGACGCAATGAAGCGCTCTCTCGCGAAGCTCCGAGCTGGGCTCTGTGCTGCGCTGTTCGCCTCCGGCGCCAGCGGCTGCAACGCCCTCATCGGCCTCGAGGTCGGCGAGGCCGATCCAGCGGAGATCGATGACGCCGTGTCCTCCTCGTCGGCGGGCGGCTCCTCGGCGGTCGGCGCGGGCGCGGGCGGGGGCGGCGGCGCCGGCAGCGGAGGGGGGGAGCTCGCCTGCAACGGCGCGAGGGAGGGAGCCGTCGCGGCGCCGTCGGGGCTCTGGGGCGACACGATCGGCGTGGACGTGGCGGACATCGCGGCACAGGACGACGCGGTGACGGCGGTCGTCAACGAGGCAGACGCGTTCACCGTGGCGCGGTGGAGCTCCGCCGGGGTGCGCCAGGGCGAGGTGCGCCTGTCGGCGCCCGGCGTCTGGGGCACGCACCTGGCCGTCGGGACGGGCGCCACGTTCGTCGCCGGGGAGTCGACGCAGAGCGTCGACCTCGCCGATGCGCGGTGCCGCGTCGGCCCGCGCGGGGGAGCGGCGGCCGCCCGGTCCAGCTTCGTGGCAGCGCTCGACGCGGCGGGCCGGTGCGCCTGGGCGTGGAGCCTCGACTCCGATGGCGGCACCGCCGCGCGCGGCCTCGCGGCGACGTCGGACGCGGTCGTCTTCGCCGTCGACTCGGTGGACAAGGCCAAGAGCTCCGGCCCGTGCGACCTCAAGCGCACGATCGCCGAGGAGTCCGTGCTGATCGCCGCCTTCGATCCGGCGCGGGGCGCGTGCAAGTGGAGCCGCACCCTCGGGGCACGGTCGGGCGTGACCGTGAGGGCGCTCGTCGCCGGCGCCACGGCCGGGCCGGGGTCGGTGGCGGTCGTGGGCGAGTACGACACGGCGCGCGGCGCCGTCGCGTTCGGCGAGGCGACGCCCCGCGCCCTGGACGGCCGCGGGATCTTCGTGGCGCGCTACGCGTCGAGCGACGGCGCGCCGCAGCGGGTCACGACGCTGCGCCTCGCGGGCGATCAGCGCATCGCGCCGCACGGCGCCGCGCAGCTGCCGGACGGCGACGTGGTGGTCGCCGGCAGCTACACCGGCGCGCTCGATTTCGAGGACACCTGCCCGGGGATGCCCGAGGCGGGCGGCACGGACAACGTCTTCGTCGCGCGCGTCTCGGAGGGCGGGGTGATGTGGAGCCGCGGGTTCGGCGACGCGGCGGCCATCCAGGCGGCGGCCGCCGTGACGGTCGACGCCGCCGGCGCGATCTACGTCGCGGGGCTGTTCGCCGGCGAGATCGACCTCGGGGACGCCGGGGTGCTCGCGGCCTCGCCGGGGACTCGGGCAGGGTTTCTGATCCAGCTCGACGGCGCGGGCGGCGTGATCTCGGCGTCGACGCTCGACGGGGCCGGCTCCGCCGACGTGCGCGCCGTCGCGGCGGGCGGGGCGCCCGGCGGTCCCCTCTACGTCGGGGGGAACGTGGCCGGGCTCCTCGGCCTCGGGCTCGACGAGCCGCTCGGCAGCCAGGCCGACGCGGAGCCGCGCGGGTTCGTCGCGCGGCTCGCCGGCGCGCGGTGACGGGCGCCGCGCCGGCGCGCCGGGCCCTGGATCTCGCTGCGATGCCGTGATCTCCTTCACGAGCCCGAGCGGCCGCGGTTGCGCCGGCGGCGCGCGCCGTCGCACCCTCGCGCGCCGTGCCCCCCGAGAGCTCGCTCCGTTGGCCTCGCCGCGCCGCGACCGCGGCGCGCTCCTTCGCGGCGCTCGCGTGCGCCGCGCTCTCCTGCGCCGCGCTCGCGTGCGCCCCGGCGCCGGCGGTCGCCCCCTCGCAGGCGCCGGCGCCGCTCCGGAGCCTGCGCATCGCGGACGGCGACCTCGACGGCGAGCCGCGGACCGTGTCCTCGGCCGAGGCGATCCTCGATCTCGACGACGCGCGCTACGCCTTCGAGCACGCCTACGCGGGCCTCGACGGGCGCTCGCCCGCGCCCTCGCCGCGCGCGCTCGCTCGGGCCGCGGCCGCGCTCCGCGGCCGCGCCGCGTGGCGCCCCGACGAGCTCGCGCGGCTCCTGCGCGACGTGTTCGCGGCGCCGGACGGCCACCTCGCGTTCGGCCACGGCGGCCGCGCGCCGCTCCGGCTCACCGCCGCCCCGGCGCCCGCCGCCCCGGCGCCCGCGCTGGCCGACCCGGCGCCCGCGCCCGCCGCCCCGGCGACCTGCGCCGGCCGCGGCGCCGACGACCGGACCGAGGCCCCGCCGCGGCGGCTCGCGGCGCCGCGCCTCCCCGGCCCGCCCGTCGCGCTCACGCGGAGCCGCGACGGCGTCCCGGTGCTCGCCATCCGCACCTTCAGCGCCGCCGCCGCCCCGGCGCTCGCGGCGCTCCCCGCGCTCGCCGCCGAGCTGCGGCGAGCGCCCGCCTTCGTCGTGGACCTGCGCGGCAACGCCGGCGGCAACTACCTCTTCGCCGAGCGCTTCGCGCTCGCGCTCACCGACGCGCCGCTCTGCGCGCTCGACGAGCGCGAGGTCCTCTCCGTCGCCGCGGCCGAGGGGCGCGCCAACAGCGCCCGCCGCCGGCTCGCCCGCGGCGACGTCCCGCCCGAGGCGCGGCCGCGCTTCGTCGAGCACCTCGCCGCGCTCGAGCGCCTCGCCGGGGCGCTGCGGGGTCGCGCCGCGGACCGCGGCGGCGCGGCGCCGCGCGTCGACCTCACGACCCGCGGCGCGCTGGTCCGCGGGCGGGCGGCGGGGCCGCTCGAGGGGCGCGCCGTGTTCCTCGTCGACCGCGGCTGCGCGTCGGCGTGCGAGATGCTGCTCGCGCTGGCGCGGCAGATCCCGGGCGTCCTCGTGGTCGGGCAGAACACCCGCGGCGGCATGAGCGTCGGCGAGCTCGCGCTCTTCCGGCTCCCGCGCTCGGGCGTCACCCTGTCGCTCGGCACCCGCGCGTACCGCGACCCGCTCGGCGACTTCGTCGAGCTGCGCGGGTTCGAGCCCGACGTCCGGCTCGACGGCGCCGATGTCGTCGAACGCGCGGCCGCGCTCGCGCTGCGCGGGGCGCCGTCCGGCGCGCCTCGCCGCGGCGCGCGGACATCGTGCGCGCCTCGTTGAGTTCGCGAACGGTCCGCGTATGCTGGCCTCGCTGCGCCGAAGCCACCCGCAGTTCCTTGGAGTCGCCGCGCGAGCGCGACGGGAGCCAGCATGCCGATCGGGCCAACGGAAGGGAGTATCGTGCCGCGTCGCCGCCTCGCCGCGCAGCGCGCCCGCGGCGCGCAGGCCGCCGCGGTGCTCGCCGCGCTGCTCGGGCTCGCCGCGCCCGCGGCCGCGCAGGTGCCTGGCGCGCCGCAGAGGCCCGCGCTCGGCGGCACGACGGCGGCTCCCGCCGCGCCGAGCGCTCCTCCCGCGCCCGCGAGCGCTCCTCCCGCGCCTCCGGACGGCGCGCGGATGCCCGTTCCGCCGGGCTATTACCTGCTGCCGCCGCCGCCGCTCCCGCCGTGGGCGAACCCGCGGACCATCCAATACGAGGAGGGCGACCCGATCCCGCGCGGCTACGCGCTCAAGACCCGATCGGATCGCGCGCTCGTCGGCGCGGGGCTCCTGACGTTCGGCATCCCGTACGCGCTCTCGGTCACGGTCGCGGGCGTCGCGATCGTCGCGGAGGAGGATTTCGACGAGTTCGGGCCGCTGTTCATCCCGTTCGTCGGCCCGATGATCAGCACGGTGACCATGAACGCCGAGGGCGCGGGCGTCTTCTGGCTCACGGTGGACGCCGTCGCCCAGGTGAGCGGACTGCTCCTGGTTGTCGCCGGCTTGGCAAACGAGGAGGTCTACCTGGAGCGGCAGTTCAAGGTGAGCCCGCGCGATCCCGAGCACGCTGCGTCCCCGTGGCCTGCGATCTCGATCGGCGCGTCGTCCGCGGAGCTCCGATGGCGATTCTGATCCGGCGAGCCTGCGCCAGCGGCTCTCACCCCGAAGGGAGACGCACGTGAGCGCGATCCGCACTGTCCTCTCGGTGGCCGCGCTGCTGGGCGTGCTCGCGCGCGCGACCCCGGCCGCAGCGGACAGCGACGCTCCGTCAGCGCAGAGCGCGCCGCCTCCGGGTTACCCGCCGCCCGGCTACGCGCCGCCCGGCTACGCGCCGCCCGGCTACGCGCCGCCCGGCTACGCGCCGCCCGGCTACGCGCCGCCCGGCTACGCGCCGCCCGGCTACGCGCCGCCCGGCTACGCGCCGCCCGGCTACGCGCCGCCCGGCTACGCGCCGCCCGGCTACGCGCCGCCGCCCGGCTACGTGCCGCCGCCCGGCTACGCGCCGCCGGCGGACTACGCGTCGTATACGTCGAGCTTCATCCTCGGCATGCCGCGGACGCTGCCCTTCAAGGAAGGCGAGCCCGCGCCGCAGGGCTACCGCCTCGAGACGCAGAAGAGCCGCCGGCTGCTTGTCGCGGGGTCCATCGTCATCGGCACCGCGTGGGCGCTCGCCGCGCTCACGGCCGGGAGCATCCTCAGCGAGGGAGAGAGCGAAGCCGGCAGCTACGCGCCGCTGTTCGTGCCCGTGGGCGGCCCGTTCATCACGCTCGCCACGGGCGAGGACGTCGACTTCTCCGACGACGGCGGCCGGGTCGCCGGCTCCCTCGTGCTCCTCAACGGTCTCACGCAGGTGACGGGCTTCGCGCTGCTCGTCGCGGGCCTCGCCTCCAACCAGAAGGTCTGGGTGCGCCACGACATCCCGCGCAAGACGTCGCTCCACGCCCCCGAGCTCCTCGTCGGCCCGACCGGCGGGACCCTGCGCGTCCGCTTCTGAGCGGCGCGCGCCGGGAGCCCGCCCCAGCTCCCGGCGCCCCCCGCGCCCTCCGCTCACCGCGCCAGCCGGTACGTCGCGTCGAACGGCGAGCCCCCCTGCGGCAGCTCCCGGACCACGCCGCGCTCCGGGTTCGCCGCGAGGTGGCGCAGGATCCAGAAGACCGTCTCGACGTCGCCGGTGCCCGCCGCGCCCGCGATCTCCTCGAGCTTCAGCGCGCGCCCCGCGCCCGCGGCCAGCGCCGCGAGCACCTTGGCCTGCAGATCCAGCACCTCCTGCGCGGCCTTCTTGCCGGCCTCGACGCCCGGCTGGTGGTACGCGTTGATGCCCACGAGCGACGCGTACAGCCCGACCGCGCGCTCGTAGAGCGCGATCAGCATGCCGACGGCGCGCGCGTCGACCGTCTCGATCGTGATCGTGATCGACTCGCGCCCGCTCTCGCTGAGCGCCTTGCGCGTCCCCTGCAGGAAGCCGGAGAGGTAGTCGCCCGTCGTGACGCCGGGGTCGACCTCGATCGCGCCGCGCGACGGCGCGCGATCGCGCAGCACCTCGATGAACGTGACGAAGAAGTTGTCGAGCCCGTCGCGGAGCTGCTGCACGTACGCGTGCTGATCGGTCGAGCCCTTGTTGCCGTAGACGGCGATCCCCTGGCACACCTCCTTGCCCTGGCGATCGAGCCGCTTGCCGAGCGACTCCATCACGAGCTGCTGGAGGTAGCGGGAGAAGAGCTCGAGCCGATCCTTGTACGGGAGCAGCACCATGTCCTTCCGGCCCACGCCGCCCGTCGCCGAGTACCAGGCGAGCGCGAGCAGCGCCGCCGGGTTCCGGAGCGCCTCCTTCGAGCGCGTGACCTCGTCCATCTCGCGCGCCCCCTGCAGCATCTCCAGGATCGACAGCCCCTGCAGCGCCGCCGGCAAGAGGCCGACCGCCGAGAGCTCGCTCGTCCGCCCGCCGACCCAGTCCCACATCGGGAACCGGGCCAGGAAGCCGTGCTTCGCCGCGTACTTGTCGAGCTCGCTCCCCTCCCCCGTCACCGCGACCGCGTGCGCCCCGAGCGACAGGCCGAGCCGGCGGTACGCCGCCTCGAGCTCGAGCATCCCGTTGCGGGTCTCCTTCGTCCCGCCCGATTTCGAGATGATCACCGCGAGCGTCGCGCCGAGGTCGTCCCCGATGGCGTCCAGCGTGCGATCGATCCCGTCCGGATCCGTATTGTCGAAGAAATACGGCTGCATCCGGTCGGCCGGCGTCCCCAGCGCCGACGCGACGAACTGCGGCCCGAGCGCCGAGCCGCCGATCCCGACGACCAGCACCTTGCGGAAGCGGGCCGCCCGCTCCGGCCGCACCCGCGCCGCGTGAACGTCCGCGGCGAAGCTCAGGATCCGCGCGTTCGTCGCCTCGATCGCGGCGCGCAGCGCGGCCTCGGGCGCCAGCTCCGGCGCGCGCAGCCAGTAATGGCCGACCCGGCGGCCCTCGTCGGGGTTGGCGATGCTCCCGCCCTCGAGCGCCGCCATCTCGGCGAGCGCCGCCTGGATGCGCGGATCCATCGTGGCGAAAAAGTCTTTCTCGAAGCGGATCCGGCTCACGTCCAGCCAGAGGCCGAGGCTCCCGTCGTGGAAGAGGTGGTCCCGGAAACGGTCGATGGGGAGGACGGCGGGCGCCGGTCCTCGACCCGGGGTTGCGCGGTCTTGATCCATGGCCCCCCTTCTACCGCTTCTCCCTACCGTTTCTCCAGGCGCTCGGACCCCTTGTCCGGACGATGTTCCGCCCTATGCACCGGAGCCATCGGAAAACGACTCTAGCGTGCCGCCCCGACACGCGTTATTTGCACGCCGAACCACGATGCAGCTTGATTTCGGAATCAATGCAGGGCTCGTCGAGGAGCTCTATGCGCAGTACCTCGAGAACCCGGAGTCGGTAGACCCCGGCTGGCGCTCGTTCTTCGAGGGCAAGAACGGCGGCGCCGCGCCGATCAGGCTGCCCGCTCCGGCCGCGCTGCCGTCCGTCCAGCCACAGGCGCAGCGGCCCTCGGCGGCGCCGGGGAACGGGCACGGCAAGACGAACGGAGAGGCCGCGAAGACGCTGGAGGCCGCGTTCGCGCAGACGCTGAGCGAGCACCCGACCTCGCTCGAGACGTCGCGCGACCTGAAGGTGCTCGCGGAGGCGGCGCTCAAGGCGCGCGTCTACGCCCTCGTGAACGCCTACCGCGTGCGCGGCCACCTCTTCGCGCACGTCGACCCGCTCGGCCTGCCGCCCGCGACGCCGCCCGAGCTCGACCTCACGAACTTCGGGCTGCGCGTCGAGGACCTCGACCTCGCCTTCCCGACGACCGACCTCGCCGGCGTGCCGCCCGTCCTCACCCTGCGCGAGATCATCCGCCGGCTCGAGGAGACGTACTGCCGCTCGATCGGCGTCGAGTTCACGTTCATCGAGGAGCCCGAGGCGCGCCAGTGGCTCCAGCAGCAGATGGAGTCGACGCGCAACCGCCTGACGCTCGACCGAAACAAGCAGCTCCGGATCCTGACGAAGCTCTCCGACGCCGAGATCTTCGAGCAGTTCATCCACAAGTCCTACGAGGCGGGGACGAAGCGCTTCTCGCTGGAGGGCGCCGAGAGCCTCATCCCGCTGCTCGACCTCATCATCGAGCGCGCGGGGTCGCACGAGGTCGACGAGATCGTGGTCGGCATGGCGCACCGCGGCCGGCTCAACGTCCTCGCGAACATCATGGACAAGAGCCTGCGCGAGATCTTCGCGGCCTTCGAGGACAAGGACGCGGAGCGCCACCTCGGCAGCGGCGACGTCAAGTACCACCTCGGCTACTCGACCGACCGCACGCTCGAGAACGGGCGCAACGTCCACCTCACGCTCACGTTCAACCCGAGCCACCTCGAGTTCGTGAACCCCGTCGTTCAGGGCCGCGTCCGCGCGAAGCAGGACCGGCGGCTCGCCGACGGCGCGGCCGACGCGCGCCGCCGCGTGATGCCGCTGCTCATCCACGGCGACGCGGCGTTCATCGGGCAGGGCGTCGTCGCCGAGACGCTCAACATGATGAACCTGAAGGGCTACTCGACCGGCGGCACGGTCCACGTCATCGTGAACAACCAGGTCGGCTTCACGACCGACCCGATGGAGGGCCGCTCGACCCGCTACGCGTCCGACATCACCCGGATGCTCAAGGTCCCGGTGTTCCACGTGAACGGCGAGGACCCGGAGGCGGTCGCCCACGTCGCGCAGCTCGCGATCGACTACCGCTCGCGCTTCGGCTCGGACGTGGTCATCGACATGTACTGCTACCGCAAGTACGGCCACAACGAGGGCGACGAGCCGCGCTACACGCAGCCGCGGATGTACGCCGCGATCGACAAGAAGCCGACCGTGCGGCAGGTCTACGTCCGGCGCCTCATGGAGCTCGGCCAGGTCACCGCGGAGAAGGCCGAGGAGATCGTGGTGCGGCGCCGCGAGGCGCTCGCCGCCGCGCTCGACGAGGTGAAGCAGAAGGGCTTCGCGCCGGTGCTCTACTCGATGGGCGGCGTGTGGACGCACTACCGCGGCGGCGCCGATCACGCGACGCCGGACGTGCCGACGAGCGTGCCGGCCGAGCGGCTCATCGCGCTGTCCGAGAAGCTCCTCGAGCTGCCCGAGGGCTTCAAGGCGCACCCGAAGGTGCTGCCGACGCTCAAGCAGCGGCACGAGAAGCTGGTCGCCGGCGAGCCGTTCGACTGGGGCACGGGCGAGATGCTCGCCTACGCGTCGCTGCTCGCCGAGGGGACGCCGGTGCGGCTCTCCGGGCAGGACGTGCAGCGCGGCACCTTCAGCCACCGGCACGCGGTGCTGCGCGACGTGGAGACGAGCGCGCGCTTCGCGCCGCTGTCGAGCGTGGCCAAGGCGCCGGCGCGGTTCGAGGCGTACAACAGCCCGCTCAGCGAGGCGGGCGTGCTCGGCTTCGACTTCGGCTACAGCCTCGACTACCCGGACGGGCTCGTCATCTGGGAGGCGCAGTTCGGCGACTTCCTCAACGGCGCGCAGGTCATCGTCGACCAGTTCATCACGTCGAGCGAGGACAAGTGGCACCGCCTGAGCGGCATCGTGCTCTTCCTGCCGCACGGCTACGAGGGCCAGGGGCCGGAGCACTCGAGCGCGCGCATCGAGCGCTGCCTGCAGAACAGCGCCGAGGACAACATCCAGGTGTGCAACCTGACGACGCCGGCGCAGCTGTTCCACGTGCTGCGGCGGCAGGTGCACCGCCCGTGGCGCAAGCCGCTCATCATCGCCACGCCGAAGAGCCTGCTGCGCGTCCCGGCGACGTCGAAGGGCCCGCACCGGCCCGTGTCGACGATCCAGGACCTCGCCGAGGGCCAGTTCCAGCGCGTGCTGCCCGACACGAGCGGGGTCGATCCGGCCGACGTGAAGCGGATCCTGCTCTGCTCGGGCAAGGTGTACTACGACCTCGCGCTGGCGCGGGAGACGCGCGGGCTCAAGGACGTGGCGATCCTGCGGCTGGAGCAGCTCTTCCCGCTGAACGACGAGATCGTGAACGCGCTCGCGCCCTACAAGGACGGCACGCCGCTCGTGTGGGTGCAGGAGGAGCCGCGCAACTACGGGGCCTGGTACCACATCCTCGCGGTGCTCCGGAACAAGCTCGGCGACCGGCTGCCGCTCTCGTGCGTGAGCCGCGCGCCGAGCGCGAGCCCGGCGACCGGATCGCGGGCGAGCCACCTCCTCGAGCAGAAGATGCTGATGGACGAGGCGTTCGTGGGGGGCAGCCGTTGATGGGGGGCAGCCGGTGAGCGGAGCCGCGAGCCTGCAGGACCGGTACGCGCCAGAGAGCCGGTGCTTCGGGTGCGGGCCCGCGAACGACAAGGGGCTCCGGCTGAAGAGCCGCGTCGAGGGCGACGCGGTGGTCTGCGACTTCACGCCGGAGCCCCACCACGAGGCGTTCCCCGGGATGGTCAACGGCGGCATCCTCGGGGCGCTGCTCGACTGCCACTCGAACTGGACCGCGGCCCACCACCTCATGCAGGCGCGGGGGGCCGACGCGCCGCCGTGCACGGTGACGGCGGACTTCCACGTGAAGCTGAAGAAGCCGACGCCGCTCGGCCCGGTGCGCCTGCGGGCGCAGGTCGCGGAGGCCGAGGGCGACCGCGTGGTGGTCGAGGCGACCCTGGAGGCGGGGGGCCGGGTCACGGCGACGTGCCGCGGGACGTTCGTGGCCGTCAAGGAAGGGCACCCGGCCTTCCACCGCTGGTAGGCCGGCGGCCTCGCGGCGCCGCGCCGTGAGCGGCCGGCGGCCTCGCGCGCCGCCCCCCGCCCGTCCGCGACCGAGAAGGCGGTGCTCGCCGCCTCCGTGGCACACGCGATGCTCCGCGCCCCCGCGAGCGGCGTCCCCGGGCAGATCGCGCGGCGCGGGCCGCGCAGCGCGGATCGTGGCGCGCGGATCGGCTCCGCCGCCTCGCGGCGCCGCGAACGAGGAGGATCCGCAATGAAGGCAAACACGGGGTTCGCGGTCGCCGCGGCCGCGCTCGTCGCGCTGTGCGCGCGCGTCGCCTCGGCGCAGGACTACGAGGGCGAGGTCCCGCCGAGCTACCTGAGCTCGCCCCTCAGGGCGCCGGGCAACGCGCTCGAGCTCGGGGTCGGCGCCGGGTACACGCAGGGGTTCGGCGACATCGGGAGCGAGCGGCGCATCCGCGACGTGTCGGGCCCCGGCGCCGGCGTCGCCGTGAAGCTCGGCTACCGCGCGACGCCGAAGCTCGGCCTCGGCCTGACGTCGAGCTACGAGCAGTACATGGCCATGGGCCCGGACCGGCGCGACACCGACGTCCGCGGCCTGACCGCGGGCGCCGAGGCGAGGTTCCACCTCGCGCCGTTCCAGCGCATCGACCCGGTGATCGCGCTCGGCAGCGGCTACCGCGCCCTCTGGACGGCGGCGCCCGGCCAGGAGCGCGACACGCTCACCCACGGCGTCGAGCTCGCGCGCCTCACCGCGACGATCGATGTCCGCATGTCGGACAGCGTGGCGCTCGGCCCGTCGATCGGCGGCGGGCTCAACGTCTTCTTCCTGGAGCGCGCCGGCGGCGCGAGCGCCGCCCACGAGGTCCGGGGCAGCCGCGTGAACAGCTTCGTGTTCGCGGGGCTCGAGGGGCGCTTCGACCTCGGCGGCCAGCGCGTGCGGCAGATCGTCGAGATCGCGCGGCGCTGAGCGACCGAGGCGCGGCGCGCTCCGGCAGCGTACGTCCCGAATCCACTCCTCCCTCTGCGACAGGCCATCTCGTGGCCTCGCCGCGCTCTCCATCATCGCTCGACACGTGCTGGACACAACGCTGCTCCCCTCCCAGGAGAGGCTCGGGGCGCGGACATTCGCTCTCCGAGCAGCACGCCTCTGGCGAGGGCAAACACCGATTTCTATGGATCCCCAAAAACCGATACCGTAACGTACGAAACATCGAATCGACGAAGGCGGCGCGGACGGGGGACACGACCGCTCAGGGGCTCTTCTAGGCGGACTGGCTTCCTGCCGGCGCGGCGCTCGGGGGCGGCGCGGGGCGCCGCCTCGGCCGCGCGCCTGCGCGAGCGGCGGCCGCGCTCATCGTCGGGCGGGGCGCCGCGGGGATCTTGCTTTCAAGGGGGGGACCTCATGACCACCATTCTCCTCGTCGAAGACAACGAGATGAACCGTGACATGTTATCGCGACGCCTGCTCCGCCGTGGATACGCCGTGGTGACCGCCGTGGACGGCGAGTCGGGGGTGGAGCTGGCGCGGGCCGCGCGGCCGCAGCTGATCCTCATGGACGTCGGCCTGCCCAACATCGACGGCCTCGAGGCGACGCGCCGCCTCAAGGGGGACACGCGCACCAGGGACATCCCCATCATCGTCCTCACCGCCCATGCGATGAGCAGCGATCGAGAGCAGGCCATCGAGGCGGGCGGCGACGACTACGACATCAAGCCCGTCGAGATCGAGCGCCTCGACGCCAAGATCCAGACGCTGCTCGCCCGGGAGTCGCCGTGAAGCGCCCGGCCGATCCCCTCGCCGGCCGCGGCGCCCCGAGCGACAGGCCCGGCAGGCAGGAGCTCTGGAGATCGCTCATCGCGCACCTCCGCCACGAGCTCCGCACCTCGCTCACCGCGATCGTCGGCTACGGCGACCACCTCCTCGAGTGCCTGCCGCTCGACGCGCCGACGAGCACCTTCGACGCGCTCAACGGGCTCCGCGGCATCGGGGCCTCCGTGCTCGCCCAGGTGAACGAGCGCATCTCCGAGGAGGCGCTCGGCGGCCGCGACTCGCAGGCGCTGCTCCGCAGCCTGCGCGAGCTCAACGACGCCACCGAGCCGCACACGAGCAAGATCGAGCCGCTCTGCGCCGAGCTGCTCTCCCGGTTCGAGCGCGAGGAGCGGTTCGCGCTGATTCCCATCCTCTGCAGGATCCAGGCGGCGGGGGTGATGCTGCGCAACCTCATCGCGGGCTACTCGCAGAGCGGCCTCCCGAAGGCCCCGTGGCTCGGGCTGCCGCCGGTCCAGGACGAGGCTCCCCTCCCCGCGCCCACCTCCCCGGCCAGGGCCGGGAGCCTCGGCGGGCGCCTGCTCGTCGTCGACGACAACTCCGTGAACCGCGACATGCTGAGCGCGTGCCTCGAGCGGCGGGGGTACGAGGTGGACCAGGCGCCCGGCGGGCGCACGGCGCTGCAGCTCATCCGCGAGAACGACTACGACCTGATCCTGCTCGATCTCGTCATGCCGGACCTGAGCGGCCTCGACGTCCTGGAGAAGCTGCGGGACGAGGGGCGCCTCGGCCTCGCCCCGGTGGTCCTGCTCTCCGCGTCCGACAAGCTCGGCGACGTGGCGCGCGGCATCGAGTGCGGCGCCGAGGACTACGTGACAAAGCCGTTCAACATGGTCCTGCTCCAGGCGCGCATCCGCGCCTGCCTCGAGCTCAAGCGGCTCAGGCAATGCGAGGAGGCCTATGTCACCCTGCTCCGGGAGCACCAGGCGCGCGCCGAGGAGGCGCAGCGCGGGGCGGCGCGGGGCGGCGCGGGCGAGCAGGGCGGGGGCTGAGCGAGGGGCCGCGCCGGCCGGGGCGCGCGCGGGGCGCTTCACAGGCGAAGTACCGTGAACACGAGTGCGCCTGTCCGGGGCGTGTGCGGACAGGCGCGGAGCGGCGAGCCATGCAGGTCATCCACACCATCGTCAGGGAGAGGCGCGCGTACAACAGCTGGGTCGCCAACGAGACCATGGAGGACTACTCCCTCCGCTACGCGCCGAGGTCGTTCCGGAAATGGTCCCCGGCGCTCCTCGCCAACACGGCGCTCGGCGGGATCTCGTTCCTCGCGCTCGAGGCCATCGGCGCCTCGCTGATCGTCAGTTACGGGTTCACGAACTCGGTCTGGGCGATCCTCGTCTCCAGCGCCATCATCTTCCTCACGGGACTGCCGATCTCGTACTACTCGGCGACGTACAACCTCGACATGGACCTCCTCACGCGGGGCGCGGGGTTCGGCTACATCGGCTCGACGATCACGTCGGTCATCTACGCGTCGTTCACGTTCATCTTCTTCGCCCTCGAGGCCGCCATCATGGCGCAGGCCCTCGAGCTCTACTTCGGGTTGCCGCTCGTGCCCGGGTACCTCCTGTGCTCGGCGGTGATCATCCCGCTCGTGCTCTTCGGCGTGACCCTGATCAACAAGTTCCAGCTCTGGACCCAGCCGCTGTGGCTCGCGCTCATGGCGCTGCCGTTCGTCTTCGTGCTCCACAAGGACCCGGAGGCGCTGTCCGGCTGGACCAGCTTCGCCGGCAGGTCGGAGGGCGGCGATCGGTTCGACCCGGTCCTCTTCGGCCTCGCGGCCAGCGTGAGCTTCTCCCTCATCGTGCAGATCGGCGAGCAGGTGGATTACCTGCGGTTCATGCCGGACAGGACGCGATCGAACCGCCGCCTCTGGTGGACCGCGCTGATCCTGGCGGGCCCCGGGTGGATCCTGCTCGGCGGCGCCAAGCAGCTGGCCGGCGGCTTCCTCGCGTCGCTCGCGGTGCGGCAGGGCTCGAGCGTGGACGCGGCGCTCCGGCCGGTGGTGATGTACCTCGCCGGCTACGAGCACGTCTTCTCGAACCGCGGCGTCGTCCTCCTCGCGGCGATGGCGTTCGTCGTCGTCTCGCAGCTCAAGATCAACGTCACCAACGCCTACGCCGGGTCGCTCGCGTGGTCCAACTTCTTCTCGCGGCTCACGCACCGCCACCCCGGCCGCGTCGTGTGGCTCGTGTTCAACGTCGCGATCGCGCTCCTCCTCATGATGTTCGGGGTCTTCCAGACCCTCGAGAAGGTGCTCGCGATCTACTCGAGCGTGGCGATCGCGTGGATCGGCGCGATCGTGGCCGACCTCGTCGTCAACAAGCCCCTCGGGCTGAGCCCGCGGTATATCGAGTTCAAGCGGGCGCACCTCTACGACGTGAACCCGGTGGGGGTCGGCGCGATGGGCGCGGGCGCCGCGGCCTCCATCCTCTGCTTCGCCGGGCTGTTCGGCCCCGCCGCCGCGGCGTACTCCTCGTTCATCGCGCTCGGCCTCGCGTTCGCGCTGTCCCCCGCCATCGCCTGGCTCACCCGGGGCAAGTACTACATCGCCCGCGAGAACACCCACTTCCCGAGCGACAAGGCCCCTGGGATCGCGCAGTGCTGCGTCTGCGAGCACGGCTACGAGCCGCAGGACATGGCGTACTGCCCCGTGTACGAGGGGGCGATCTGCTCGCTCTGCTGCACGCTGGACGCGCGCTGCCACGACGTCTGCAAGACGCCCCGGGCCGGGGTGTCCGCGCGCCGGGCGACGGCGCTCCGCGCCTTCGTGGCGGAGCGGCTGTCGGCGCGGCTCTCGTCGAGGCTCCTGCGCTTCGCGCTCGTGTTCGCCGCGATGGCGGGCGTCGTCGGGGCGCTCTTCGGGCTCTTCTACTGGAGCGCCGCCCTGACCGCCGAGGCGCGGCCCGAGGTCCTCGCCGCGTTCATCAAGCTCTACGCCGCGGTCGTGGTCCTCATCGGCGTCGGCGCGTGGTGGCTCGTCCTCTCGTGGGAGAGCCGGGAGCTCGTCGAGGAGGAGCTCGATCGGCAGAACGAGCAGCTCCAGCAGGAGATCGCCCTGCACAAGGAGACCGAGCAGGCGCTGTCCCAGGCGATGGAGCGGGCCGAGGTCGTGAACCGGCAGCTCTCGGAGGCCAAGACGCACGCGGAGGCCATGGCGCGGGCGGCCGAGCGCGCGAACCTGGCGAAGAGCCAGTTCGTCGCCAACATGAGCCACGAGCTGCGCACGCCGCTCAACGCGATCCTGGGCTACAGCGAGATGCTCCAGGAGGACGCGCTCGAGATCGGCAACCAGGCGTTCGTGGCGGACCTGAAGAAGATCCACCAGGCCGGCGCCCACCTCCTCGGCCTCATCAACGACGTCCTCGACCTGTCGAAGATCGAGGCGAGCCGGATGGAGCTCCACCCCGAGTCGTTCGACGTCCAGGTGCTGCTCGACGAGGTGACCTCGACCGTGCGCCCGCTGGTCGCGCAGCGCCGGAACACGCTCTCGATCCACCGCCCCGACGGCCCGATCACCCTGCACGCCGACCCGCGGAGGACGCGGCAGATCCTCTACAACCTGCTCAGCAACGCGGCGAAGTTCACCGCCGACGGCGCCGTGCGGGTGCGGGTCTCGGTCGAGCGCGAGGCCGGCCGGCCGGCGCTGGACCTCGAGGTCGAGGACGAGGGCATCGGGATGACGGAGGAGCAGCTGAAGCGGCTGTTCCAGCCGTTCGTCCAGGCCGACGCGTCGACCTCGCGCAGGTACGGCGGCACCGGGCTGGGCCTCATGATCACGAAGCGGCTGGTCGAGCTCATGGGCGGCGCGATCGAGGTGAAGAGCGAGGTCGGCAAGGGCTCCACGTTCCGCGTGCGGCTGCCGCTCGCGGCGCCGCCCGACGACGCCGCGGCGCGGGACGGCGCGGCGGACGGCCACGGTCGCGCGGGCGCCGAGGCGTGGGCGCCGGGCCGCGCGGACGCCCAGCGGCTCGTCCTCGTGGTGGACGACGACGCCACGGTGCGCGACCTGCTCAAGCGGCACATCGAGGCGCTCGGCCACCACGTGGCGCTCGCGCCGGGCGGGCGGGAGGGGCTGCGCCTCGCCGGCACGCTCTTCCCCGACGTGATCACGCTCGATCTCCTGATGCCCGAGATGGACGGCTGGCGGGTGCTCTCGGCTCTCAAGTCGACCCCGGCGCTCGCGTCGATCCCGGTGATCGTCATCTCGATCGTCGAGGAGCGGGGCATCGGCTACTCGCTCGGCGCCGCGGACTACATCACGAAGCCGGTGGAGCGCGAGGCGCTGGAGCGCGCGCTCGCGCGGTGCGCGCTCCGGAGCGGGCGCAGCCCGCGCGTCCTCGTGGTCGAGGACGACGCGCCGAGCCGGGAGGTGCTCGAGGGGATGCTGCGCAGGTCGGGCTGCGACGCGGTGTCGGCGGCGAACGGCCGGCTCGCGCTCGATCTGCTGGCGACCGACGCGGAGGCGCCCGACGCGGCCATCGTCGATCTGATGATGCCCGAGATGGACGGGTTCGAGCTGATCGAGCGGCTGCGCCTCCACGAGCACTGGCGCCGGATGCCGCTCATCGTGCTCACGGCCAAGGAGCTCACGGACGACGATCGCGCCCGGCTCCGGCTAGGCACCGAGCGGGTGTTCCAGAAGGGCGAGCTCGGCCTCCAGGAGCTCCTGGAGGAGGTCCGCGTCTGCGTCGAGGCCGCGGCGCAGGCCGGCGCCCCCCGGGCGCCCGCCCCGATCGGCGCGCCCCTGGCGTGAGCTCGCCGGCGCGCCCTCTCGGCTCGGGCCGCGCCGATTCCGGTCCCGCGCCGCCCGGCCTCGGCTATCCTCGGCGGCCAGCGCGGCGCCGCCGCTGCGCGCCTCGCCCACGATGCGGTTGTACGTCGCCCTCGCCCACTTCGAAGGCTGTCCCTTCGATTTCCTGAACAGCCCCACCGCGCTCCGCGGGGCGCTGGAGGCCGCGGTGGCCGCCGGGCCGTTCACCCTGCTCGAGATGGTGGTCGTCCCGTTCTCGCCGCAGGGCATCACCGCGTGCGCGGTCGTCAGCGAGTCGCACGTGGCGCTGCACTCCTGGCCCGAGTCGGGGCGGCTCTTCGTCGACGTCGCCTCGTGCAGCACGCTGGAGAGCGTCCGCCGCGCCGTCGCGGCCATCGGGGGCGCGCTGCCCGCGGGGCGGCTCGCCGTGCTCGACGAGCGGATCGTCGACCCCGACGGCGCGCGGGCGCCCTGACGCGGCGGCGCGCCCCCTCCCCGGGGGCGCCGCCGCGCCGCTCGGCGGTCCGTGTCAGTGGCTGCCGATGACCCGGCGGAGCGGCTTGTTGAACGCGAACATCGCGGCGCCGGCGCCGATGCCGAGGACGGTGAGGAGCAGGAAGAACATCTCCTTCGGCCAGCGCGTGTAGAAGATACCGATGTAGCCGCTCAGCGTGTTGCCGAAGAAGCTCGAGACGAACCACATGCCCATCATCATCGACACGATCCGCACCGGCGAGACCTTGGTCACGAGCGACAGGCCGATGGGCGACAGGTAGAGCTCGCCGATCGTGAGGAGCAGCGTGCAGAAGAGCGGCCAGAACAGGCTGCCCTTGCCGTCGCCGACCGCCTGCGCGCCGAGGATCATCACGATGAACGACAGCCCGAGGAGGGTGCAGCCGATCGCCATCTTCGACACGCTCGTCGGCTCGGTGCCGCGCTTCGCCTGCCAGCGCCAGAAGATGTCGAGGAGCGGGGCGAACAGGATGATGCAGAGCGGGTTCCACGACTGGAACCACGTCGAGGGGATCTGGAAGCCGAGGACGACGGGCCACGTGGTCTTCTCGTCGGCCCAGGTCTGCATCGTGTTGCCCTGCTGCTCGTAGACCGCCCAGAAGACGATATTGAGGGCGCAGAGCGCCACGAGCGCGCCGACGCGCTTCCACTCGTCGCTGGAGAGCGGCTGCTTCTCCTCGCCGGTCCCTTCAGCCGCCTTGGTGAGGTTGTCCTTGGCGAGGTACTTCTGCCCCATCAGGTAGACGACGAGCCCAAGGCACATCCCGACGCCCGCGGCGGCGAAGCCGTAATGCCAGCCGTAGACGGCGGCGAGCGTGCCGCACACGAAGTTGCAGATGAAGGCGCCGAGGTTGATGCCCATGTAGAAGATGGTGAAGGCGCCGTCGCGGCGCGGATCACCCTTCGGGTACAGGCTGCCGACCTGGGTCGAGATGTTGGGCTTGAACGCGCCGTTGCCGAGGATGAGCAGGAGCAGCGCGAGGAAGAACGAGTTCTCGAAGGCCATGACGAAGTGTCCGATGGCCATCAGGGCGCCGCCGATCACCACCGTCTTGCGCTGGCCCCACACCCGGTCGGCGAGGATGCCGCCGAAGAACGGGGTGAGGTAGACGAGGCCCGTGTACAGCCCGTAGAGAATGGACGCCTGCTCGGCGGGCGCGCTCGGGAGCAGGCCCCGGATGAACTCCCACGCGAACACCGTGGCCGGATCGCCAGGGACGAGGTCGCACGGCGGCGCGTGCTGGCGGCACCCCTGGTACGCCTCGCGCGCGGTGACGAACAGGTAGTTCGCCATATACAGCTTGAGGAGGCCGCGCATGCCGTAATACGAAAAGCGCTCCCACATCTCCGCGAAGAAGAGGATCACGAGCCCCGGCGGGTGCTTGAAGCGCCTCTCGAAAGCGGTGACGGGGAGGGCCGGCTCGGTTGCTTGCTCGCTCAATGCTGTCTCTCCACGAGCTGGGACCACGCTGCGTGGTCGTCGGGCGATGCAGGGGATGGTGGGGCCTGATGCCCCTCGGCATGCGGATGCTAGACGATCCGCGACGCCCACGTCACGCCCTTGTTGCGCACAGCGTCGACCCGGGTGAACCGGGTATCCACGTGGGCGGCCCCGCGGCGCGGCGGCGCCTCCCCGGCGTTCCAGGCCGTCGGGGCGCGCCGGATGGCCCGCGCCGCCCTGCGCCCGAGCAGCGGCCATAGCGCCGGCGCGGCGGCGGTCAAGGCGGCCGAGCGGCGCCGGCCGGCGCCGTGGTCAGTCGCGCCGCGAGCGCCGCGCGGCCGCGCGCTCCGCCCTGGCCGCGCGAGGCCGCGCTCGTCGACGACGGGAGATCCGATCGAGCGGTGGAGATCGGCAGTCGAGGCTTCCGGTGAGGCGCCGCCGGTCGCAGGTGACGCGTGATGCGAACTTCAAAGCTCCGCTCCGTCCCGAGAGATAGGACCCGTACGTCGAGCCTCCGCTGGATTCCCCTCCTCTGGACTCCTCTCCTCCCTGCCTGCGCCGGACTCGAGCCCTCGCCGCCCGCGGCGTGCGCGCCGGGCGAGGAGCTCTTCCGGGGCCGGTGCGTCCACCCCGCCGCCCGCTACGAGCCTGAAGAGCGCATCGACCGGGACAACGTCGTCGCGTTCGGCGCGCCGCTCACCCGGCTCCGGCTGCCGGAGCCGCCGCGCAGCGGCTTCAGGATCATCGCGCCGCCGCGGACCCTCGCGCCCGGCGAGGAGGCGCTGTTCTGCCTCTCATGGCCCTTCCCTGCCCTCGTGAACGAGACCGTCCACGCGGCGCGCCTCTACACGACGGCCGGGCTGCACCACAGCAACGTCATCGCCAAGCCGGTGAATCCGTCGTACGGGCCGAACCCCTACCCGGACTGCCATCCTGGCGCCGACGACGCCTTTGGCGCGCTGCCGGCGGTCATCCCGGACGTCCTCTTCGCGAGCTCCACCCAGGTCGTCGGCGACGAGACGCTCGTCTTCCCCGAGGGGATGGGCTTCACCCTGGACACGACCCGCGAGATCGCGACGAGCGTCCACCTGCTCAACACGTCGGCCGAGCCCGAGGTCGTCGAGCTCGCCTACGACTTCTTCACCATGCCCCTGTCGGAGCGCACGGAAGAGCTCGTGCCGTTCGTCATGAACGTGAACGACTTCCTCGTTCCGCCGCGCGCCACCCGGACCGTCGGCGCCACGTGCTCGACGTTCGGGGGGAACATCGTGTCTCTCATGCCCCACACGCACCGTTACGCCGAGGCCTTCGACGTGGATGTCGTCCGCGAGGGCGGCGGCGAGGCGCGCGTCTACGAGGGCGGGGCGTTCGACCTGGAGGGCGACATCGAGGTCTACCGGCCGGCGATCGCGCTCGAGGAGGGCGACTCGCTCCGGTACGCGTGCAGGTTCCGGAACACGTCGGACCACGATCTCACCTTCGGCTTCGGCGACAACGAGATGTGCACGCTGTTCGGGTACATGTACCCGCCGGAGAAGCAGCTCGCGGCGGTGTCGCTGCGCGACGGAGAGCCGTGCCTGTCGTTCGGCATCGGCGCGCTCCGGTGAGGGGCCGGCGCCGCCCGGCCGCTGCTCCCCGCAGCGGGGAGCGCCGTTCCGCCCCGCAGCATCGCGCCGCACAGGGGCGAGCTGCGCCGGCGACGCCCGCCTCCCGTCGCTGAAGCGCCTCGGACCGGCCCTGCGTGGTTCCCGGACAAGGCGCGGCGTGCCCCGGCACACGTCCGGCATGCCCCCGATCCGGGCATCGACGGACATAAATTGTTTTTTATATTACATAATACTCACAAAACCATGTACCAAGATTGCACAATCATGAACAAACGATACACATCGATATGCTCCCCGGGCGGTCCGGTGAGCTAGACCACGTTCACCTTCGCTCGAAGGTCCACGTTCAGGAGATTCACCGTGAAGCGAGAGCTCCTCCGTTCACCGCACGCGATGCTGGTCGCAGCGCTCCTCGTCTCGGCCTTCGGAGGGCTGGGCGCCTGCCAGAGCAGCGAAGACGACGACGCCTCGGGGGCGCCAGAGGCCTCCGGGTCGCCCGGGCGTTGCGTCTACACGAGCGCCTTCAGCCAGGCCGAGGAGTGCCGCGAGTACACCGGCCGAGGCTGGACCGCGGAGGCCGCCGAGGCCGACTGCAAGGCGCTCCAGGGCTCCACCTTCACCGGCGGCGAGAGCTGCGGCTACCCGGAGACGCTCGGCCGATGCGTGCTCGGCGGCGGGACCGACGACGCGTACGCCATCGTCTTCCCCGGCGGCGACGCGAGCCAGTGCGCCGCCACCCAGCGCGGCTGCGAGATGTTCGGCGGCGGCAAGTTCGAGCCCGACGCCTGCGAGGCCGCGACCGAAGACCCCGGCATCGGCACGGGCGGCGCCGTCTTCCAGTGGCCCGAGCTGGTCTGCGTCGAGCCGGAGGCCGGCGAGCCGGCCGGACAGAGCGACGGCAAGGTCTGCACGTTCGGCGCGATCTCGGGCTGCACCGAGCCGGGCCGCCGGTTCACCGATTACGCGTCGTGCGAGCCGGTCCTCACGCAGCGCCCGTACTGGCCCGCGCCGCCCTCGGAGTACAAGACCCCGAGCGATGATCCGCGCCTGTCCGATCCGGAATGGCTCGCCGAGCTCGCCTGGGTCACGGAGCAGACCGAGGCGTGCGGGTGCGTGTGCTGTCACTCGGAGAACACCGCGCCCGCGGGGCCGTCGAACTGGTACATCGAGGCCGGGCCGATCTGGACCGACAGCTTCAATCCGTCGGGCCTCGCGCTGGCCGCCGGCTGGGTCTCCTCGGCGGCGCTCGGCGCCTATCCGCCGGACCAGAACAACGGCTTCTCCCGCGACGTCGCCGGCCTCCCCACCACCGACCCGGCGCGCATGGTCGCGTTCTTCGAGGGCGAGCTCGAGCGCCGCGGGTTCACGAGGGAGGATTTCGCGGACATGACCCCGTTCGGCGGGCCCATCTATGAACAGAGCCTTTACGAGCCGAGCGACTGCGCGGCGGGCGAAGGCGTGGACGCCGCGGGCAAGGTCACCTGGGCGGGCGGCGGCGCCCGCTACGTCTACGTCATGTCGGCGGACGCCGCGAACCCGGGCGCGCCCCCCAACCTCGACCTGCCCGAGGGGACGATCTGGCGGCTCGACGTGCCCTCGAGCGCCGAGCCCATGAAGAGCGGTATCGCCTACGGCGAGGTCCCCGCGAGCACGAAGCAGGGCTATCCCGCCGACGGGACCCCCGAGGAGCTCGTCCCGGGCACGAAATACTATCTGTACGTGCTGGCAGACGTCGGCATCCCGATCACGCGGTGCCTGTTCGAGATCTCGCCCTGAGAGGGAGCGCCGGAGCGCGGCGCCCCTCCCTCTCCGCGCGTCGAGGCCGTTGACGCTTACCCGGCGTCAGCCCGCGGATTCACCGCCGGCGCCGCCGCTCCCCGCAGCGCCGCCGCCGGCGCCGCCGCTCCCCGCAGCGCCACCGCCGGCGCCGCCGCTCCCCGCATCTCCACCGCCCTCGCCGAATCCGCCGACGCCCCCACCGCCCTCGCCGAATCCGCCGACGCCTCCACCGCCCTCGCCGAGTCCGCCCTCACCTTTACCGCCCTCGCCGAATCCGCCTTCGCCTCCACCGCCGACGCCTCCACCGCCCGCGCCGACGCCCCAGCCGCAGTCCTGGGGATAGCCGCAGTAGCCGCCGCAATCGATCTGGGGAGGAATGCAGAGCTGCGGCTGCTCGCGGTTCCTCTCCAGGTCCTCCGGCAGGAACTTGAGGTGCTCGGTGATCCAGGCGTCCAGCGCCTCGTAGCGCTCCTCGTCGCCCGGACGGAGCATCCCCTCGTCCGACAGCTGCTCGTAGATGCCCTTCAGCACCGCGTTCGGATCGAGCGCCGCGAAATCCTCGATCACGTCCTCGCACATCGCGATCGTGTCGGCCCAGCAGGCCGTATCGCTCTGGCACCCGCGCGCCAGCGCGTTCCCGCCGGCCAGGGGGACCTGCGGATACCAGCTCTGCCCCAGGCTGATGTCGACCGAGTACGGCAGGTACTGGAACAGGCCATCGGCCCGCTCGACGAGCACGACGTTGTTGCTGTTGTGGATCGCGTCGTCCCCGGTGGCGAGCACCCACGAGAGGCACTGGAACCGGTGGAACGCCGGCCAGTCGATCCAGCCCTCGAGCGCGGCCTTGTAGCCCTCTCCCGGCGGCGTGTCGGCGATCGCCTGCTCGAGCTCCTTCGCGCGGGTGTTGTCGCACGTCTTCAGCTGGCAGTTCGCCGGGTCGTCGAAGATGCTGCCGCCGGGGATCACCACGTCAATCGGCTTCGGGATCCAGCCGCCCCCCGGGATGTTGCCGGCGAAGTCCCCGACGAACTCCCACATGTTGGCGCAGCCGCCGCCGAGCTTGTCCCCGACGCGCTCGCAGAACGCCTTCTTGTAGCGCTCGACCACGATGTAAGGGATCGACACCGCCGGCCCCCAGACGTTGCTCGAGACCCAGGCGTAGTTGGTCAGGGGGGCCGGGTAATCGAGGCGCGCATAGAGCTCGAGCGTGAAGCGCTCGCGGAAGATGGTGCCGACCTGGCCGTTGTTGAAGCGCACGTGCTCGAACCCGCCGAGCCGCTGCTTCTCGACGAACTCGTCCGCGTCGATGTTGAGGTTGGGAATGGTCCGCTTCGTCCAGGGCCGCATCGTCGACTGCCCGGCGATCCCCACCTGGACCTTGCCGTAATCGGCCGTCTTGCCCTCGGCGCCGGCCGTCGTCACCCACAGGTGATCCACGAAGGTCGCGTCTTCCCCGGTCGGTGAGTAGATATCCCCGAACCCCGGCCTCGCGATGGGGCCCGGGCCGCCCTCGAGCCCATCGTTCATGATCTCGAGCTGCTCTTCCGAGACGGCGAGCCAGTAGCGATTGCCGATGGTGCCGAAGACGTCGAGCGCGAGATCGGCCACCTCGGTGTCCGCGACGGGCGCCCCCGGGAACTCCTCTGCGGGCGCGCCGCCGTCGCCGCCGTCGCCGCCATCGCCGCCGCCGCCGCCGCCGCCGGCCCCGCCCTCCCCGTTCGTGTAATAGTAGTTGTTGATGGTGTCCGGCGGATCGGCGCAGCCCGCGAGGAGGATGGCAGACGGGATGACCGAGAAGGCGAACAGCGAAATCGCTCGCGTGCGGAACGACCGAGACCGAGCCGAAAGAGACGGTAGCTGAGAGGGCATGAGTGCAACCTTTCCGCTACACGCCCACTGCAAAAATCATACCGTCCGTGGCAAATTGTGACAGCGACGGTGGCGATGCTCCGGGGCCATGCCGGCCCCGCAGATCCGGTGAGGTCTTCGAGGAGCTCGCCCCGCGCGCCCCGCGCACCGCGCGGCGCGCGGCCTTCGCCCCCTCATGACACGGGGATCAGATCCTGGCACACTCCCCCGGAGTTGCGGCCATCTGTGCCAGCTCGCGATCCGACAGCGCAAGTCCCTCAACGCGCTTCCAGCGCGCGGCCCTCGCGCGGCGCACAGCCCACCTCGATGGCCTGTTCCGAGGACGGCTCGATCCACGGCCCGCGAGCCCTCCTGGCCTGATCGAGCGCGCCCGCGCCGCCGCCCCGCCGCCCGAGCGACGGCTACCGCCGGCCGCGCCCGCGCGCTACGTTCGCCGCCGTGGACGCACATCGACCGTCCGGCACCCGCCGCGCGCTGCTCATCGGCCTCCCCCTCGCCGCGCTCGCCGTGGCGGGCTTCCTCGCGCTCGGCCGCGACGAGCGCCCCGCCCCGAAGGCGCGGCCGTCGAGCGCGGAGCCCAGCGAAGGCGCGAGGCCGCAGCGACGCGACGAGTCATCCGCCGTCCCCCCGGCGCCGCCGCCGGCCGCCGCCCCCGCGAGCGCCGCGGCACGGCAGCCCGACGCAGCGCCGGCGGCGCTGGACGCGGACCCCGAGGCCCGCGTCCTCGAGCGCATGCGCGCCGCGCTGACGAGCGACCCGGAGGAGGTGCTCCGGCTCGACGACGCGGCGTCGCGCGATCTCGGCGACAGCCCGCGCGCCGCCGAGCGCGGCCTGCTCCGCGTGCGGGCGCTCGTGCGCCTCGGCCGCGCCGGCGAGGCCCGCAGCCTCGCGGAAGACCTCATCGAGCGCTCTCCGGACGACCCCTCCGCCAGGAGCGCCGCCGCCTATATGGGGGTTCACCCCCGGCCGCGCGGCCCCTCGCGGTAAGGCGACATACCGCAGCTGCCGCACGGGAGAGGCGATGATCCCGCCTGGGCCGCTGTGACAAGCATGTTGTAGCCATGGCAGAACGTGGCGCGGCGAGTCACTGAACCGATTAAGATTTCGGGCTGGCTCGAACGTGCGTTTCTGGCGATAATCGGCCTCATGCGCAATTGGCTTCTTCTTGTTGGGGTTCTCCAGCTCGCCGCGGCGGGCCTCGGGTGCGGCGACGGGACGGGCGACGGCGGCGAGGGCGGCGCCGGCGGGGAGTCGGCGGACAACGGCCCGACCGGCAGCGGCTCCTGGGGCACCGCCGGGCCCACGGGCACGGGCGGCGGGCCCACGGGCACGGGCGCCGGCGCGCCCACGGGCGGGACCGCGAGCACGGGCGCCGGCGAGCCCGTGGGCAGCAGCACCAGCGGCGGCGGAGAGCCCAGCACCTGCACGGCGGCGGACGAATGTCCGTTCGAGGCCGGGGTGGAGATCGCCTGCCGCCTCCGCTTCATGTACGGCGTGAACTACGCGTGGCGCGACTTCGGCGCCGACTTCGGCGGTCAGTCCCGGTGGAGCCAGGCGGGCGTCTCGGGCAAGAAGGGCCAGGTGCTCTCCGACCTCCAGGACATGCGCGCCAACGGCGTCGACGTGGTCCGCTGGTGGATCTACCCCCGCTTCTACGGGGACCAGATCAACTTCGATGGGCAGGGCAACCCGACCGGGCTCGGCGGCACCTCGGCGCAGGACATCCTGGCGGCGCTCGAGCTCGCGGACCAGGCGCAGGTCAACGTGATGTTCACCCTGTTCTCCTTCGACGGCTTCTACAAGACGTCGCACAACCCGCCGGACGGCCTGACGGTCTGGAGCATGGGGCCGATCGTCGCGGACGCGGGCCGGCGGGCCAAGCTCATCGAGAACGTCGTCCGGCCGATCGCGAAGACGGTCGCGTCGAGCCCGCACCGCGGCCGCATGCTGGCCTGGGACGTCATCAACGAGCCCGAGTGGGCGATGACCGGGCCGAGCCTCTACGGCGGCGACCCGGCGTTCGAGGGGGACTCGAGCAAGTTCGATCTCGTCACGCACCAGCAGATGGAGGCGCTCGCCAAGGAGTCGGCCGCGGTGCTGCGGGAGGAGACCGGCGCGCCCGTGAGCGTCGGCAGCGCCGCGATCAAGTGGGGTCAGGCGTGGACCCGCGCGGACGTCGACTTCTACCAGGTCCACATGTACGGCTGGGTCAACGACTACTTCCCGTACGACAAGCCCCTGTCCGAGTACAACCTCACGGACAAGCCGGTCGTCATGGGCGAGTTCCCCATCAACATGGCCGAGATGGACGTGGGCTACGACAAGTTCGTGGGCGACCTCTTCAACATGGGGTATGCGGGCGCGATGTCCTGGTCGGTGACCGACGCGAACTTCCCCTGGTCGTCCAACAAGACGCGCGTGAAGGCGTTCGCCGATCAGCACCCCTGCGAGACGCGGTACTGAGCGCCGGGCGAGCGCCGCCGTCCACGGCGAACCTGGTTGTCACGCCGGCGCGCCGAGCTCGTCCTAGATGAGCTCGGCCGCGCTCGCGTGACAGCTTGCCCCAGCGTGTGGCGCGTTGGCGCATCGCCGCGCGCGGCGCGTGAGCCGCGGCCCGCGATCGGGCCGCCGAGGCCGTCGCGCGGCGCGCTGGCGCTCGTCCTCCGTCTCCTCTGGGCACGTCGGTTGCTGGGCAAGTAGGCCCGCTGCTCACGGAGGTGTTCGCCTGTGTGAGCCACGAGCGTTGTTAACCAGCACCCACCAAGGAGAGCGACATGGCACGAGATCGCTACGACAACCGAGGCTTCCGTGACCAGGGGGCGCGCGACGACTGGCGCCACCGGGAAGAGCAGGGGCGCTTTCCAGGGAGCTACGATCAGCGCGGCTTCCGCGGCCACGAGGAGGAGGGGGACGCGTTCGAACGAGGCTCGTACAGCCGCGGCAACTACGCGAACCAGAGCGGCGGCAGCCGGCAAGGCGAGCTGGGCCAGGCGCCGCAGTACGGGCAGCCGCAGTACGGCCAGCAGGGGCGCGGCGAAGGCAGGGGCCCCTGGCAGGCGGGCGGCCAGCACGGCCAGGAGTACCGCGGCGGGTACGGCGGATACGGCGGGCGCGGGCAGGAGCAAGGCGGCTTCGGCGGGCGCGGCTACCGGGAGCACGAGGAGAGCCGCGCGTACGGACAGGACAGCCCCTCCTGGGAGCGGAGCGGCGGGCGCGGCGACCACTTCGGCGGTCGGGGCGCGGAGGACGAGCGCAGAGGGTTCGGCTCGGCGCAGCGAGGGCGCGACGAGAACCGCGGCTATCACGGCCGCGACGTGAACCGCGGGACCACCGGACAGGACGAGGGCCAGGGCCGCGGCTCGTACGGGCGCGACGACTACGGCCGCGACGATTACGGGCGCGAGGAGAACCAGCACCGCGGCTACGGGCGCGAGGAGGAGTACGAGCGCCACAGCTACCAGGGCCACAGCCAGGGCCGCGGCCATCAGGGGCGCGACGACTACCAGGGCCGCGGCTACCAGGGCCAGAGTCAGGGTCGCGACGACTACCAGGGCCGCGGCTATCAGGGTCGCGACGACTACCGGGGCCGCGGCTATCAGGGTCGCGACGATTACCAGGGCCGCGGTTATCAGGGTCGCGGCTATCAGGGTGGCGACGACACCCAAGACCGTGGCTATCAGGGCCGCGACGACCGCCAGGGTCGCGAGAGCTACGGCCGCGGCTACGGGCGACAGGACGAGTACCAGGGCGGCGGCTACGGGCGCGGCGAAGGCCAGCACCGCGGGTATCGAGGCGGCGACGAGCGCCAGAACCCCGGCCATTACGGCTGGGGCGACGAGCGCGGCGGGTTCAGCGGCCAGCGCGGTCGCGACGAGCACCAGCGCGCCGGCGGCCGGGGCTGGGAGGCAGAGCGCGGCGATCGCCGCGACCGCGACGAGGACCGCGGCTACCAGGGCCGCAGCGACGAGCGCGAGGGCCACGGTCGCGGCCAGGAGCGCGGCGGCCAGGGCGACATCTACAACCGCCCGGAGCGCCGGCCCGGGTTCGGCCGCTTCATGGGCGACGAGATCCCGCAGGGGTACTCGACCCGGGTCCACGAGCGCGACGACGTGCGCGCCTCGCAGGGCCGCGACCGCGCCTCCGCCGAGGAGGGCGGTCGCTCCGAGCACCAGAACCAGAACCGGTCCTGGAACTGAGCGCCTCCGCGGCGATCCGTCGCGCTGGACGCGCTCCCCTCCCCGCCCCCGGCGCGCAAACCACGCAGCGCTCCCGCCCCGCCTCCCCGCCCTCCTGTTCGAGTCCCCTCTTCCGGCGGCAGCGCCGCCCCTGGCTCACCCGACATCGTCGGAGCGCCCGCGCCAACCGATCTCCGCCTCTCCACGGCCGCATCACGGAGTCTGCACCGGTTTTCAGGGACAGATTGGTGTTGTGTGCGCCACGGACCTGCAGCATCCTCCGCCGCCATGAAGACAGCAGCTTATTCAACGTTCCCGAAGCTCGTTTCCGCCGTCTGCATCGCCTGGTCGGCGCTCGTGGGGTGCGGGGACGACGATCCGAACGGGGCGACGGGCAGCGGCGCCGGCTCATCGACCTCGACGACCAGCGCCTCGGGCGCGGGCGGCGACGGCGGCACGGGCGAGGGCGGCGCCGGCGAGGGCGGCGCAGGCGCGACGACGGCGTCGAGCACGAGCGGCACCGGCGGGAGCAACCCCTCCGGGGACACCATCCGCTTCATCGGGCGCTTCGACACCACGAAGCCCGAAGGCCCCCGCTTCTCCTGGGCCGGCAGCGCGATCGCCACGCGGTTCTCGGGGACGTCGATCAGCGTCCGCTTCAACGACGCGTCGACCGCGGCGCAGTCCAACTTCTTCCAGGTGGTGATCGACGGCGAGTCGAAGGGCGTCATCAAGGTCAACGCCGACGAGGAGCTCTACACGGTCGCCGAAGGGCTGCCCGCAGGCGAGCACGATCTCCTGCTCCACCGCCGGACCGAGCCGCTGGTCGGCGTGACGCAGTTCCTCGAGTTCGTCCCGGAGCAAGGCGGGGAGCTCCTGCCGGTCGCGCCCGCGCCCGAGCGCCGTATCGAGGTGATCGGCGACTCGATCTCCGCCGGTTACGGGATCGACGGAGCGGATGAGACGTGCAAGTTCACGAGCGACACGGAGAACAACTACCTCGCCTACAGCTCCATGATCGGCCGGCTGCTCGAGGCCGACACAACGATCGTCGCCTGGTCCGGCAGGGGCGTGGTCCGCAACTACGACGGTGAGATGGTGCCCACCATGCCGGAGATCTACGGCCGGACGATCGCCGACGAGGCGCAGCCCGCATGGGACTTCTCGTCCTGGGTCCCGCAGGTCGTCGTGATCAACCTCGGCACGAACGACTTCAGCATCAACGTCCCGGGCGACGCCGAGTTCCGTGAGCCGTTCACGAACGCCTATGAGGGCCTCGTCGACACGGTCAGGGAGAACTACCCCGAGGCGTACATCTTCTGCACCATCGGGCCCATGCTCAGCGACTCGTACCCGGAGGGCGCCGAGGCGCTCAGCAGGGCGCGCGACTACATCGGCCAGGTGGTGGAGGACCGGACCGCCGGCGGCGACGACCGGGTGCGCTTCCTCGAGTTCCCGCCGCACGACAAGGCGACGGACGGGCTCGGCTGCGACTGGCACCCGAGCGCGAAGAAGAACCGGGACATGGCCGAGCAGCTCGCCGACGCGATCAGCGAAGAGCTCGGCTGGTAAAGGTACGGCGCGGGGCGCAACGACACGACATCGCTCCTCCGCTGCGCGCGTCGAGCGCAGCGCGCGCCGCGCCTCGACGCGCGCTGCGCTCGAGAGGCGCCGGCCATGAGATTGGCCTCTTCTCCAGCAGCCCACGCGAGCCGGACACGCCGGGGCAGCGCCGTGCACCGGCGGCGCAGCGCCGGGGCATCGTGTCACCGGCGCCCCTCGTCGGCTGTGGCACGCCGCTACACCCGCCGCACGTTCTCGTTGGCGACCTCGCCGCGGCGCACGAGCGCCCATCCGATCGGCGCGCCAAACCGCGCACAGCGCGGAGTTCCAGCCTTGGTACACGCGGTGCATCTCTCGATGTCAGAACACCGGACGGGCGGCGCCGCTGAAAGCGCGTGGGAGCGTGCCGCCGATCGAGGAGATCATCCATCATGCAGACCAAGCAAGACGGCTCCCAGCGGGCCACCAGCAGAAGCCACGGAAAGGATTTCGTGGAGGCAGCGCGCAAGAGCGCGACTCGCACGGACGACCGCGAGGCGTTCATCCCCGATCCGGGGGACGGCCCGCCCAGGGTGGTGGACGAGTTCGCCGAGCAGATCGCCGAGCAGTACCTCGCCTCCGCGACGTCGGGCAAGGGCGACATGACCGAGGATTACGAGGACGCGGTGGATCCCGAGGAGATCGGGGGGCCCTTCATCATCACCACGGCCGAGCAGGAGATCGGGTACAGCAGGGATTCGATGAACCCCGACGACGCCGAGGTCGAGCCGTTCCCCCTGGTCAACCGCTCGCCCCTCGGCGGATGATCCGGGCGCGAGCGACGGCTCGCGCCGGGGAGCCCGCGAGGCAGCGCATCGCCCACGCGGCAGGCCGGCCGGCGCCTCGGACGCCGGCGGCCTGGCTGGATCTGCTTGGCATCCGCCCTCCGCGCGCCTACGACGGGCGCCGACGCACCGCTGTACAGAGGAGGATGCGACCATGGCTCAGACCAAGTTCAAGGGAAGCCCCGTCCACACCGCCGGCGAGCTGCCGTCCGTCGGCGCGACCGCACCCGATTTCACGCTCGTGAAGAGCGATCTGTCGGAGGGCAAGCTCTCGTCGTATTCGGGCAAGAAGGTCCTCAACATCTTTCCGAGCGTCGACACCGGCGTCTGCGCGAAGTCCGTTCGGACGTTCCACGAGCGCGCCGCGCAGCTCCCGGGCGTGACGGTGCTCAACATCTCGGCCGATCTGCCGTTCGCGCACGGCCGCTTCTGCGGGGCCGAGGGCATCAAGAACGCGGAGAGCCTCTCGACCTTCCGGGGCGATTTCGGCGACAGGTACGGCGTCAAGCTGGTGGACGGGCCGCTCGCCGGCCTGCTCGCGCGCGCGGTCCTCGTGCTCGACGAGCAGAACAAGGTCGTCCACGCGGAGCTCGTCCCGGAGATCGCGCAGGAGCCCGACTACGACGCGGCCCTCGCCAAGGTGCGGTGAGCCGGAGCGCGGGCGCCCTCGCGCCCGCGCGCCGCGTGAGCTCACGCGCTCGCGCGCCTCGTGAGCTCACGCGCTCGCGCGATTCGTGAACCGGATGCGCAGCCCCTCCGGCTGCATCGCGAACGCCATCCGCTCCCGCACCGGCGCCGCCGGATCCGCGAGCTCCACCGTGAAGCTCCGGAGCACCATGCCGACCGTCACGGCGCACTCCAGCAGCGCCATCGAGCGGCCCGGGCAGATGCGCGGCCCGCCGCCGAACGCGAGCGCCATCCGCGGCTCGTGCGGCAGCGTCGCGGGCGCGCCCCCGAGCCAGCGCTCGGGGCGAAACGACTCCGGATCGCCGAAATACTCGGGCTTCCGCCCCGCGGCGCGCGTGAGCGCCACGACGCCGGCGCCGGCCGGCACCGCCACGTCGCCCACGACGGTGTCGTGGTTCGCCTCCAGGTAGAGCAGCGGCGCCGCGGACCGCAGGCGCAGCGCCTCGTGCGCGACCGCGCCCGTGTACTCCAGGCGCTTGCTCTGCTCGAGCGTCGGGATCAGGGCGCCGACGACGACGCGATCCGCCTCCTCGCGGGCGCGCGCCTGCACGTCGGGGCGCGAGCCGAGGTAATAGAGGATCCACGCGAGGGTGTTCGCCGTCGTGTCCTCGCCCGCGAGCAGCATCGTGAGGACGTTCGCGTAGACCTCGGCGTCCGAGAGGCGCGCCTTCGGGTCCTCGCCGTCGCGCGCCGCGATCATGAGCTCCAGGAGGGTCCTCGGGCGCGCGGGCCGGTCCGCGCCGCCCTCGATCTCGCGCCGCGCGGCGGTCACGAGATCGAGGATGAACCGCTTCACCGAGGCGATGGCGCGATCATAGGCGCGGTCGGCGGGGAGGCCCAGGTAGCGCCAGTAGGGCAGCGGCGCGAGCATCCGCCGGTTCAGGCCGAGGAAGACGCGCTGGAGGTGCTCCTGGAGCGCGTCCGGGCCGCGCGCGAGCGTGTCGAGGTCGCGGCCGAACGCCACGGACGAGGTGACGTCGACCGAGTAGCGCATGAGATCGCCGAGCACGTCGCGCGCGGCGCGCTCGTCGGCCGCCTGCGCCCAGAGCGCGCGCAGCCGGCCCGTGATCGCGGAGATGCTCGGGAAGAAGCCCTCGACGTGCCGCGCGTGGAACGTCGGGCTGATGAGCTGCCGCTGCTTCCGCCACGCGTCCCCGTCCGCCGAGAACAGCCCGACCATGTCCGCCTCGCGCGACACGTCCTCGATGGTGCGCATCCGCCGGAACACCGCGGGGCGGCGCTGGAGCACGTCGCGCACGAGCTCGCCGTCCGCCACGACCAGGATCGGCTTGCGGCCCAGCCGGACGGCGAACAGGTCTCCGTGGGCGCGCCACCATCGCTCGAAGTCGAGGTGCCAGCGGTCGGGGTGGAGCGCGAGCAGGTGACCGACCACGGGCAGCCCCCGCGGCCCCGGGAGGTCCGCGAGCGTCCGCCGCGGGCGCGCAGGCGCGGCGTCGCGTCGGATGGAGTCATCCACGGTCAGGGACGTGGCCTTCATGGTGTCCTCATACAGAACCAGCGCCGGCGCGTCCCGGCGCAAACACGACAGGGCCCAGATGGGAGATGGGAGATGGGCGACGGGCGCGCAGGTCGCGCTGGGGAGCGCGAGGGCGGCGCGCGCCGCGTCGTCGCCCGTCGCCGGCGCCGGGGGGTGGGCCGCAGCGTCGGTGGGAGCGCGGATCGCGGCGCCTCTCGATCGGCCGGGCCGGAGCGCGGCGCTGGCGTGGCGGCGCCGGCGCGGGTAGAGACGCGGACATGGCGGAGCCGCTGGAGAGAGAGCTCGCGATGCTGTCCGGCGAGGAGATGGCGGCGGCGCTCGGGCTGGGCAGGGCGCCCGCGTGGGTGCGCCGCGCCGGGCGCGCGGCGTTCGCGGTGCCGTCGTGGCCGCTCGGGCGCGCGCTCGCGCGGTTCGATCGGCGCGTCGGCGAGGCGGGGATCCACGTGGCGGCGCGGGAGGCGCTCTCGGGCTTCGGGGCGCGGTGGACGGCCGACGCGGGGCCGCCGCCGCGCGGGGCGCTGCTCGTCGTGTCGAATCACCCCGGCGCCTACGACGCGCTCGCGCTGATGGCGGCGATCGGCCGGGGGGATCTCATGATCGTGGCGGCCGAGCGGCGGTTTTTGCGGGCGCTGCCGCACGTGAGCGAGCGGCTGCTCTTCGTGCCGATCGACGGGGGCGGCGGCGGGCGGGAGCTCGCGGCGCGCACGGCCGGGGTGCGCCGCGCGCTGCGTCACCTGCGCGGCGGCGGGGCGCTGCTGCACTTCCCCGCGGGCCGCATCGAGGCGGATCCGGCGTTCGCGGGCGACGGCGACGCGCTGCTCGGGGCGTGGCATCCGAGCGCCGGGGCGCTGCTGCGCGCGGCGGCGGCGGCGGGGGGGCGCGTCGCGGTGGCGGTCGTCTCGGGGGTGCACTCGCGGCGGGCGAAGCGGCTGGCCGTCACGCGCTGGGCCGAGCGGCGCGGGATCAGCACGCTGGCGCCGCTCCTCCAGGTGGCGCTGCCAGGCTTCGACGACGTCGACGTGCGGGTGCGGCTCGGCGAGGCGCGGGAGGCGGCGGCGGCGGTCGACGGAGGGGACGATGACGCGGCGCTCACGCGGCGGCTCCAGGAGGAGGCGGCGAGGCTGCTCGCCGGCGGGGCGCGCGGGTCCCCTCGGTGAGGGTGAGGGCGACGAACAGCGCAGGCCCCCGGGGAGCACGGCATTGGCAGGTTCTTTTGCCGTACGCGCCGTTCCTCGCCACGACACCGTTCCATGTGTGAACCAGCGCGTGCAGCGTGGCTGTACGATGGGACGAACAAGACGAGGATCTTGACTTTCGGATCGCGTTTGGATTTCCTAGCCCCCTGAAACCAGAAGCTCTCTAGTGGCGGACGCCACGAGCCTCGCCGACACGCCCTTGAATTCCGAGGCCGCTCGCGAAATCTGCGCGGTGCCCCGGTGATGACGCGCGACACCGTCGCTCGTCCAATGCTACAGCTCGTGCCCCAGTGCTTTCGCCGTGAGCGACGCGGCGGCACGCGGACATTGGCCTCGGAGCTCGTGAGGGCGAGAACGTGACGACGTGTGATGTGCCGTAGAGGTCTCTCTCTGACCACGTCTCTTTGCTCGAAAGGTAGCGGCACGATGTCGATTGGCCAGTTGAAGTCTCGTGGACCGGCGCGGCGCGCAGCGGCGGTGTTGGTTTGCGCGCTCGGGCTCTGGGGCCTCTCCGCCTGCAAAGGCAAGCCCGACAGCGCTCCGGCCGTAGAGGGCTCCGCCAGCGCCGCGGCCGAGCAGGCGCCGAGCGGGCACGGGCCCAAGGTCGTGCCAGGGCCCGGCTATAGCCCCGAGTGCTTCGCGCCGTGGAGCAAGGACACCAAGTATTTGCAGTGGACGGCGCGAAAGCCGCCGTTCCGCCTCGCGCTCGTCAACGGCTACGTCGGTAACGCCTGGCGCATCCAGATGGTCAAGACGGCCAAGGCCTTCGCCAAGGACCCGGCCATCGCGCCGCTGCTCAAGGAGTTCAAGGTGGTGTCGACCGGCACCGACGTCGCGGCCCAGCTCGGCGCGATCGAGGACTTCATCAACCAGGGCTTCGACGCCGTCGTCACGCTCGCCGTCAGCCCCGACGGCTTCGATCGCGTGATCCGCCTCGCCGACAAGAAGGACGTCATCCTGGTCCCGTTCGACAACGTGCTCGACACGGACAAGGTGATGCAGGTCAACGAGGACCAGCTGGCGATGGGCCGCCAGTGGGGCGAGTTCCTCGACAAGCAGCTCGGTGGGAAGGGCAAGGTGCTCGAGGTCCGCGGCCTGCAGGGCAACTCCGTCGATCGCGACCGCCACGTCGGCTTCCGCCAGGTCATGGAAGCGCCGGGGAAGAGCTACACCATCGTGGAGGTGGTCGGCGGCTGGGACGACGGCAAGGCGCAGAAGGCGGTGGCCGACGCGCTCGCCGTGCACCGCCAGTTCGACGCGCTCTTCGCGCAGGGCGGCTCGACGGGCGCGATCCGCGCGCTGCTCGACGCCGGCCACAAGCCGATCCCGGTCGCCACGGAGGCCGAGAACGGCGCGCGCAAGCTGATCGCGAAGCACCACGAACAGGGCATGAAGGGCCTGTCGCTCGGCCAGTCGCCGGGGCTCGCGGCCATCGCGATGAAGGCGGCGCTCGAGGGCTTGCAAGGCAAGGTGATGCCGCAGATGATCTCCGTGCCGATCCCCGCCGCCGACCACACCACGCTGAAGGACGGCGAGAGCTTCTTCTCCCAGCTCTCCGACAACTTCTTCACGCCCAACGAGTTCCCGCCCTGCGGGGTCAACATCTCGGGCGTGAAGATCATGAACGAGTCCGAATCGGACGTGAAGTAGCGCCCGCGGGCGCCCAAGCATCATGACCGAACCGGTGAGCCCTCCGCTGCTCGAGCTCCGGGCCGTCTCCAAGCGCTACGGCGGGGTGAGCGCCCTGAGCGGCGTCGACTTCGCCTGCGAGGCGGGGAAGGTGCACGCGATCCTCGGCGAGAACGGCGCGGGCAAGAGCACCCTGATCAAGATCATCGGCGGCGTGGTCAAGCCGAGCGCCGGGGAGCTCTTGCTCCACGGCAGGCCGGTTCGGTTCGACCACCCGCTCGAGGCGAACGCCGCCGGCATCGTCTGCGTCTTTCAGGAGCTGTCCCTGATGCCGACGCTGACGGTGGCCGAGAACATCGGCATCACCATGCCGACGAACCGCCTGGGGCTCTTCGATCGCAAGGCGCAGGTCCGCAGGGCCGAGGAGCTCTTGGCGCGCGTCGGCTGCGAGGGCGTGAACCCGAACGCCTGGGTGAGCGACCTGCCGCTCTCGCGTCGCCAGATGGTCGAGATCGCGAAGGCGCTCGGCAAGGACCCGCGGCTCTTGATCCTGGACGAGGCCACCTCCGCGCTGTCGAGCAGCGACGTCAAGAAGGTCTATGACCTCCTGGCCGAGCTCAAGGCTCAGGGGGTCGGTATGCTCTACATCTCGCACCGCATGCACGAGATCAAGGAGCTCGCCGACGTGATGTCGGTCTTCCGCAACGGCCGGCACATCGAGACGTTCGCCAGGGGCCAGCGCAGCGACGACGGGATCGTGGAGCTCATGATCGGCCGCGACGTGGGTCACGCCTTCCCGCCGAAGCCGGCGGCGCGCAGCTTCCCGACGACGCTGCTCGAGGTGAGCGGCCTGAGCTGGGAGCGGCAGCTCGATGACGTGTCGTTCAAGCTCGGCAAGGGCGAGATCCTCGGCATCGGCGGGCTCGACGGCCAGGGCCAGCGCGAGCTCTTGCTCGGCCTGTTCGGCGTGCTCAAGGACCTGCGCGGCGAGATCAAGATCGACGGCAAGCCGGTCAAGCTGACGAGCCCGCGGAAGGCCAAGGACCGCGCGCACGGCATCGCCCTCGTGCCCGAGGACAGGAAGACCGAGGGCCTGATGCTGCCGATGGCCATCGCCGCGAACATGTCGCTGGCCTCGCTCGACAAGCTCACGCGCGGCGTGGTGCTCGACCGAAGGCGCGAGGCCGCGCGCGTCGACGAGATGGTGCGCCGCATCCAGATCAAGATCGGCTCGCCCGACGACCCGGTGTCGTCGCTGTCCGGGGGCAACCAGCAGAAGGTCGTGCTGGCCAAATGGCTGATGACGGAGCCGCGGCTGCTGATGCTCAACGACCCCACCCGCGGCATCGACGTCGGCACGAAGCAGGAGATCTACCAGCTCCTCCGCGAGCTGGCGGACGCCGGCACATCCATCCTCTTCTACACCACGGACTACGACGAGCTGATCGGCTGCTGTGACCGCGTGCTCGTCCTCTACCAGAACCGCGTGCAGGGCGAGCTCGTGGGGCCCGACATCACCGAAAAGAACATCCTGGATCTGGCCCTCGGTCTGCGCGGCGGGCCTGAGCGCGCGAAGCCCGGAGCCGAGCGCGCGCGAGCAGAGGCACGATGAAGGACTGGAAGCTCCGCCTGCGCCAGAACCAGGGCCTGCTCGTGGCCATCGGTCTGTGCATCTTCTTCTATGGGCGCTACTCGCTGTCCCATCCCAAGGGCTTCAGCGCGTCGCTGGTCGGGCAGAACGCCAACGAGTCGTTCGTGCTGGTGGCGGCGGCCATGGCCCAGACGATCCCCGTGCTGACCGGCGGCCTGGATCTGTCCGTGGGCGCGGTGATCACGCTCGTCAACTGCCTGGCCTCGCACGTCCTCGCCGGCAGCGCGTTCGAGAATTTCCTGGGCATCCTGCTATGCCTGGCCCTCGGCGTCGCGGCGGGCCTGATCAACGGCTGCCTCGTCGTGTACGGCCGCCTGCAACCGATCATCGCCACCCTGGCCTCGGGCACGATCTTCCTCGGCATCGCGCTGTTCCTGCGACCGACGCCCGGCGGCCAGGTCGACGGCGATCTGGCGTTCGCGGCGACCTTCGATCTCAACGAGCTGCTGCAGGCCGCGGGCGCCGCTCCCCTCGACGGCGCGCTGGGCTCGATCGGCAGCATCCCGTCACCCGCGATCTGGATGGCGCTGCTCGCGCTGCTCTGGACCTACTACCGCCGTACCCGCTACGGCCTCGGCGCTTACGCCGTCGGCGCGTCGCAGGAGGCGGCGTACATGTCGGGCGTCCGCATCGAGCGCGTCAAGCTGGCCGCGTACACGCTGTCGGGGTTCTTCGCCAGCGTCGGCGGCCTCTACCTCGCGCTGCAGACGGCGTCGGGCAACGCCGATATCCCACAAGCCGGCTCCTACACGCTGAACTCCATCGCCAGCGTCGTGATCGGGGGCACCTCGTTGTACGGAGGGATGGGCGGCGCCATCGGATCGCTCTTCGGCGCCCTGGTGCTCCGCTCCGTCGCCTTCAACTTCCGCGTCTTCGACGAGGGCTCGGCGCTCGGCTTCCTCGCCAACCCGCTCTACCAGCCGCTGTTCGAGGGCCTCATCCTGCTCGCGGCCGTCTGCCTCGGCGCGCTCTGGGTCTTCCGCCTCAAGAACCGGCTACACATTTTCAGGTGAGCTCCATGCAACAGCTCCCTTTCCTCAAGAGCCGCTTCGGCGAGATCGACAAGCCGACCTGGTACGCGCTGCTGTCGATCGGCGTCATCCTCGCGATCGGCTCGGTCGGCACGCTGATCACCCAGGGCACGCTCAGCTTCCTGAGCCCGCACTACCTCCTGCAACAGCTGCAGATCGCCGCCTTCCTGGGCGTGGCCGCCACGGGCATGATGATCGTCATCCTGCTCGGTCACATCGATCTCTCCCTGCCGTGGGTGCTCACCTCGAGCGCCATGCTGGCCGCGGGGCTCGGCGGCTGGGCCGCGTTGCCCTACGGCCTCGCCATCGGCGCCGCCGCGGGGCTCTTGAACGGGCTCGGCGTCGCCTACCTGCGCGTGCCCTCGATGATCTTCACCCTGGGTACGAACACCGTGCTTCAGGGGCTGATGGTGCTCTACACCGGCGGCTTCGCTCCGCGCAGCGAGGCGCCGGAGTGGATGGAAGTCCTGGCCGTCGGCAAGACGCTCTCGATTCCGAACTCGCTGTTCGTCTGGATCTTGGTCGGCGGCGTCGGCGCCTTCGTACTGAAGAAGACCGCGCTCGGCCGCTACATCTACGCCGTGGGCAACCAGGAGCAGGCCGTCTATCTCTCGGGCATCAGGACGCACTGGGTGCTGATCGGCGCCTTCGTGATGTGCGGCGTGTGCTCCGCGATCACCGGCATGCTGCTGGCGGGCTTTTCGCACAAGGCCTACCAGGCCATGGGCAACGATTACCTCATGCCGGCCATCGCCGCGGTGGTGATCGGCGGCACCAACATCATGGGCGGACGCGGGACGTACCTCGGCACCGTCCTCGGCACGATCCTCATCGTGCTGCTCCAGAGCATGCTCAGCGTGCTGCAGATGCCCGAGGCCGGCCGTCAGATCATCTACGGTGCCGTGATCATCGCCATGCTGCTGGTCTACGGCCGACAGCATCAGGCGGGGCGATGAGCCGAACCGAGCTCAGCCACGAGCGTCGGCAGCGAGGCTCACCGCCCGGCGATGGCGCTCAGGCGAGCATGCCGTCGATCGGCCCGGAGCCCTGACCCTCACCGAAGTTCTCCGTCCACTCGGTCTTGTCCCGGACGGCGGCGGCGATGAGGCCGTTGAAGAGGCGGTTGTTCGTGACGTTGCCGGCGTCGATGTACTGCCCCTGCTTCAGGTAGCCGCCGCCGTTTCCGGCGATGATCGTCGGCACGTTGCGGAAGCTGTGCGACGGGCCGTCGGAGACGTGGTTCGTCCACATGAGGATGGACTTGTCGAACAGGTCGCGCGCCTTGAAGTGGTCGAGGCCGTGGAGCAGCGTCTGCATGCGGACCACGTCGATCTCGGCGTGCGCTTGCTCGGCCGTCGGGTTGTTGCCCGTAGCTGCGTCCGATTGCACCCGGTGGCTGATGTGGTGGAAGGGCCAGCCGAGGCCCGCGTTCGACGGCACCGCATACTTCGTCCCATCCGTGCCGTCGCCGTGCTGCAGCGTCGCCACGCGGTTGAAGTTGCAGGCGAACGCCATCGCCACGAGCTCGAGGTGGAGCTTCGCGACGTCCTCGATCATGCCGTCCATCTTGAACGCGAAACCGCTCTTGAGCGCCTCGAGCTCTGACGTCGCGAGGCCCGCCTTGCTGCAGGTCGTGCCCATCTCGCCCATCGTGACCTCGGTGTCGCGGATGGAGTCGAAATGCTGCTGCAGGCGCTGCTTGTCGGCGGAGCTCAGCGCCGACATGCGCATCAGGCTGTTCAGCTCCTCCCTCACGAAGTCGTTCGCGCTCTTGCGGCTGCGGAGGAGCTCCTCCGCGAGCTGCGCGCCGTTGCCGCTTCCACCGCCGCTGTCCGCCAGGCCGACGAGCTTGGCGTAGAGCGCGTACGGGTTGTCGTCCGCCGAGCGCACCTGCCCGGCACCACCGGCCTTGAAGGAGATGCGCTCGGCGATGTACCCGTTCCTGCGGTTGCCGGCATAGAGCGTGAGCGGCTCGGCGCCGCCCTCGTTCACCAGCTCGGCGATGACCACGTCCGCGGACACGCCGGTCGCGGATGCGGTCTTGCCGCCGCCCTGCGCCGGGCGCGCGGTGAGCGCCTGACACAACCCCTGCGCGTGGCCGCAGTTGGTGGGCCCGTTCATGGGGAAGTTGATCCCGCGGATGAACAGCAGGTTCGCGGCGTGAGGCGCGAGCACGTGCGTCGCCTTGTCCGTCATGGCGCCGAGCCCCGCGGTCGTGAGCGGGCCAGTCTGGTCCGGGAAGAACTTTTTACCCACCACGCCGCACGCCGCCACGATGTAGAGGCTGAACACGGGCACGTTGTCCGCGGCCCAGGCGGAGCGCGACGGCAAGCCCTCCAGGAACGGAAGGGCGATGGCGACGCCGCCGGCGCGCAGGAACGCGCGCCGATTCATCCCGCGCCGGCGCGCCACGTGCGGTTGAGTGAGGTTCGTAACGATCTTGGAGTTCACAGCGGGCCTCCCACGCGAGTCCGGAATGCTTCATCCTTCACGAGCTCGAGCATCATCTCTTTCACCGAGCCGCTGGCGCCGCGGCTCACGTCGGCGAGCGTCTCGACGAGCGGCAAGTCCGCCGGGATGACGTCGCGCTGCAGCGCGAAGCTCGCGAGCTTCTTGGCGTAGCAGAGGTGAGCCTGCTCGCCCGCCGCCATGTGGTGCATCAGCTCGCCGGCGTCCGCGAACGACTTGGCCCCTTCGGTGAAGGAGTAGACGCCGCTGCTGTCGATCGGCAGGCCTCCGTTCTCCTCATCCCGGTACAGCCCCATGCCGTCGAAGTGCTCGAAGGCGAAGCCGACGGGGTTGATGAGCGCGTTGTGGCACGTGCCGCCGCAGGCGGACGTGAGCTGCGTGATGCGTTGGCGGTTCGTCTGCCCGGGCTCGAGGGGCGGGACCGGCGGGATGTTGGGCGCCGGCGCGCCGAGCGGCGTGCACAGCACGTCGAGGTTGATGCTCACGCCGCGGTGGATCGAGTCCGACTCGTCGTTCAGGGCGTTGAGCGTCAGGTAAGGGAGCTGCGAGAAGAAGCCGACGCGATCGGGACCGAGGTCTCGCTCCACGAGCTCTCGGCCGCTCGGCGAAAGGCCGTAGAGCTCCGCCATCCCCGGCCCCACGAAGCCCTTCGTGGACGTGAGGATGTCCTTGACGCCCAGGCCCTGGGTGAAGATCTTCTCGAAGAACAGGTACGCGCTCTCCTCGTACTCCGCGTTCAACGATTCGTTGTAGCTCGGCACGCCGAGCTTGCTGATCGTGGCGTAGCGATCGAAATGGAGCAGCTCGCGATGGAAGTACCGCATGCCCTTGGCCGCGGCGGGCTCCTCCAGCATGGACTCGGCGACCGCGGCGATGGTTTCCGGCGTCGTGAGCGTGGGCGCCTTGTCGAGCAGCGCGTCGTCCGGCGCGGAGTTGCGCAGCCAGAGCGATAGCTTCGCGGCGATCTCGTAACCGCTGAGCGGCTTGCGATCCTGGCCGAGCTCCGTGCGGTAGAGGAAGTGCGGCGACTGGAGCATCGTCCGAATCACGAGCTGCGCGCCCTTGGCGAACGTGCTCTTCGTGCCGGACATCGCCGCGCCGGCCTCGAAGAGCACCTCGTACTTGGCGACCTCGCCGTCCGTCAGCGGACGGCGATACGCACGGCGCCCCACGGTCTTGATGAAGCCGGTCGCGTCCGTATCCGGGTACACCTTGGCGAGCGCCGCGTCCGAGGCCGTCACCTCCTCGGCGAGCGCCTCCGCCGCCGATTGGTAGTCGCTCCACGAGCGCTGGTTCACGCTCAGCAGGAGCTCGTTGTTCGTGAAGTCCGTCGTGCCGGCGACGGGCTTCTCGAACGATTCGGACAGCGAGGAAGGAGCGCCCAGGTTCAGGACCACCTGCACGCTGCTCGCCCACTGCGCGTTCGTGAGGCGCACGAACCGGTGGTACCGCGGCGCACCCGGCATATCGATGCCGCGCGCCTCGCCGCCGGTGGCCGGGCTGCTGCCGTCCGGCCCAGGGCCGATGCTCTCCTCTGGATCCCCCAAGGTGCCCGTGCACCCCGCGAGCAGGAGCGCCGTGACGCAGAGCCCCGCGCCGAGCCCCCGCCCGCGGCGCGGCGAGCCGGTCATCGAAAAAGAC
Organism: Sorangium sp. So ce185; assembly: GCF_051526825.1. NCBI lineage: Bacteria > Pseudomonadati > Myxococcota > Polyangiales > Polyangiaceae > Sorangium > Sorangium sp. So ce185. Next base: position 9,365,200 of record NZ_CP150316.1, read on the forward strand.
GGTGGGGTCATCATTGCCTCCTGACGGACCTCTCGTGGCTAGCAGTTCCCTTCGCATGACCAGCGATGCAACGACCATCGTGCTCGCTGAAGCGGGGCGCATCGTCCCGGTCGATGGCGCGCTCGAGGAGCTGGCCCTCACGGACGACCGGCATCAGGCCCCAGGCGCGGCTATGGGAGAACAAAATCCAACAGGCCTGGAGACGTCAGCCCCCAGCTGCGGACCTGCCCTCGGTACAGCATCGGTCAGCGAACGCTTCCGCGACGACGGAGCGAACGCTGTTATCGCGGAAGTCGTTCAGACAACGGAGGCCTCGCTGCGCGCCGCGAGACTGCCCAACCAGGGCCAAGCAAAAGGATACCCTTCGAGCCAAATGTTAACGGTAACATCCACGATGTCAATTCCAATCGACAAGACCGCGGGCATCCTCGAGTCCGGGACAGACCGAGGCTGGCGGCGCTCCTCCGGTGCGACGCGTCAAGAGGGGCGGACGTGACTCCGCTCACCTGAACACTGTAGTTGAGATTGTACAGCAGCGGCAGTCGAACGCATGACCGGAAGGGACCGGTCGGCGGGTAAGCCGCGCAATGGGCGTGTACCGCAATCGATGGAGACAACGCGACATCGAGGCAACGAAGCACACAACGCGACCATTCCCTCGAAACCCGCAAAGTTGCCACGACCCGATGAGATTCCCGCTCCAAAGATCCGCGAAGTCGTACGATGAGGTGACACGCAGAACGATCTCCGCGCTCTCAGCCCATCTCATTCCCGCGCACGCACCAAAATTGCCATGTTTGAGCGCGCAACATGGTCGATTTGCCGATTGACTTGTGGATCGGCCACGCATGATCCTCACCAGTGAGGATACCCATGCTCAGGACACTGCTCGCCACCGCATTGTCGCTCGCGCCGCTCGGCTGCGGCAGCGACTTCGAGCCGCCGCTTGTCGCGGGGAGGGCCGTGCTCACCCTCGGCGCGAAGCAGCTCTTCCTCGATACGGGCAACAACGGAGAGACCGCGGTCGCGTTCGACGAGGACAACCAGCGCAGCTGGTACACGGATTGTGGGGTGAAAGGCGATGAGCTCGAGGTGATGATCCTCAACGATCCCATCCGGGAAAAGAAGGGGTTCTGGGGGATCACCCTCCGGGCGTCTCACGCGCTGGACGAGGACGCCTGGAACGTGTCCGCCAACCTCGGCGACGACGTGCTCAGCGGTGTTTGCCAGCTGAACCACAAGACCACACGCGACAAGGACCTTTACGAAGGGGAGCTCTCCGTGGCGGCGTGCATCGTGAAGGACCCGACCCCGGACCCGGACGGCCTGCAAGAGGGCCGCTTCGACGCCTTCGTCCGCGCCAAGAGGTGCGTCCTGCGCGACCCCGGCGGCAGCGGGGGATGACGGCTCAGCGCCCCGGCGCCGCCCGGGCGAGCGCCGCGCCGACCGCGGCCGCGGCGCCGTCCCACGTGGGCAGCGCCGGCGCGCGGAGCAGCGCCGCGCGGCGCATGCTCGCCCTGAGCGCCCCGTCCTCGATGAAGCGGGAGAGCGCCCGCACGAGCCCCTCGCCGTCGTCCCAGAGCAGCGCCTCGGCGCCGTCCTGCACGACCTCGGCGATCGCGCCGGCGCGGGCGGCGAGCACCGGCACGCCCGCGCGGACCGCCTCGGTGAGCACCATGCCGTACCCCTCCAGCCGCGAGGGCAGGACCAGCGCGTCCGTCTCGGCGAGCGCCGCCGCGAGCGCCTCGTCGTCGAGCACGCCGCGCGCCTCGACGCGCGCCCGCAGGTGCGCGGAGCCGTCGATCGCCCGGCGCACGCGCTCCGCATAGGCCGGGTCGCGCGCCGCGTCGCCGACGAGGACGAGCGTGGCGCGCGCGCTCCCGACCCGCTCGAACGCCGCGAGCAGCTCCAGGAGCCCCTTGCGCGGGATGAAGCTCCCCACGAACGTGAGCCCCAGCGGGCCGCCGTCCCGCGCGGCGCGAGGGCGCAAGGGGAGCCGGTCCGCGCCCGGCGGCGCCACGTCCACCCGGCCGACCCCGTGCTCGCGCCGGAGCCGCGCCGCGGTCGTCGCGCTCGTCGCGACGTGCGCGTCGCAGAGCCGGATCACCGCCGCCTCGGCGAGCGCGAGCGCCGCGCGCCGCGGGCCGGGCGGGAGCTCCCACGCGCTGAGGTGGTGCACGAGGAGCACGCGCGCGATCCGCCGCGGCAGCGCCGCGAACGCCGGGCCGAGCTCCGGGAAGCAGAGCTCGTCGCCGACCACGACGGCAGGGTCGAGCCGGGCGAGGCGCCCCGCGAGGGCGAGCCCGGCCAGCGCGCGCGACCGCGGCGCGGGATCGAGCGACACCACCTCGACGACATCGCCCTTCCGCCGCAGCCGCTCGACGACGAGCCGATCGTAGATGTACCCGCCCGTGATCTGCTCGAGGGCGCCGTAGACGATCCAGGCGATGCGCATGCGTCGACCCAGTACCACGGAACCCGGCCCGCCCCGCGCGGGCGGCCAGGCGCCGCGCCCGGGTGTCACGCGTCGGGCGGGGGCCTCCGGCGCGCCCTCCACCCCGACAGCTCCCCCGCCGCGACCAGACCGGCGCCCAGCGCGAAGCACACCAGCGAGGTCGCCAGCGCGGGCAGCGGGATGTCGCGATCGCCGCCGTTGTACGCCTCGACCGTGGACGTGAGGAGCCAGTACTGGAACGCGCAGAGCATCGCCACGGCGAGCACCCTCGCGCTCATCGCGCCCTTCGCCCCCGGGCGCAGGTCGTGCTTCGGTCCAGGGATCGGCATCGCTCACCTCACGTCGCGCGCCGCCGCGCGAACCCGACCGCGAACACCTTGCCGTCCTCGACCGCCAGCGCGATCCGCCCGAGCGGCCGCAGGTCGCGCGGCGGACCGGACGTGCCCTCGCCGGAGGCCACGTCGAAGCGGCCGTTGTGGCAGTAGCACCGGAGGTGCTCTTCCCCGCCCTCCCGCGCGTAGGACACCGGACATCCGAGGTGGGAGCACTTCTGCTCGAACGCCAGGAGCTCGCCGTTCTCCCGGCGGATCAGCAGCGCCGGCGTCGTCTCGTCCGGGTAGCGAAAGGCCACGGCGCTCCCCGGCGCGAGATCGTCGACCCGCGCGATCTCCATGCGGCCGGGCGGCTCCGCGGGCGGGCGGCGCGAGCGGAGGTACACCACGGCGTTGCCGGTCGCGAGCCCGCCGCTCAGCAGCACGAGGAAGCGGGCGAAATCGCGGCGGGTCACGTGGTCGTCGCCCTCGGACTCGTAGGGGAAGTCCTCTCGCCACTTGGGCAGATCCTCCGCGCCCATCACAGAAACTCCGCCTCCGACCGCGCCTCCTCCGGCGCTCGCCCGTCGCCCGCGCCCGTCGCCAGGGCGGTCGCGAGCGCCGCGGGGCCGCCGCCCTCGTCGAAGGCGGGCAGCTCGACCGCCATCTCGTCCACGTCGTGCGGCACCATCACGTGCACGCGCGTCGCGATCCGCTGCTTGCCGAACCGCCAGCGGTTGATCGGCTTGCTCGCCGGCCGCTGCTGCGCGATCTCCTCGCGCGTCCCGTAGAACAGCGCGCCCGTGGGGCAGACCGTCGCGCACATCGGCTTCTTCCCGGCGCTCGTCCTGTCGAAGCACATGTCGCACTTCTGCATTTGCTGGATCTCCATCTTGATGATCGGGACCCCGAACGGACACGCGAGCTCGCAGTTCCCGCACGAGATGCACCGGGGCTTGAGGCTCGAGTGCACGATCCCGTTCTCGTCGACCTTGATGGCGTCCGCAGGGCAGACCGACGCGCACGTCGGATCGGCGCAATGCATGCAGACCATCGGCGCGGTCTGGAGCGACACGCCCGGCGCGACGAGGTCCACGTGCACCATCGGCAGCCCGCGGTGCGTGTGGCACTCCGAGCACGCCGCGGCGCACGCCTGGCAGCCGATGCACCGCTGAAAATCGATGAAGAAATCCCGCACCACGGCGCTCATGAGGCCTCCAGCTTGAGCTCGGCGAACAGCGATCGCGCCCGAGCGGCTTCGACGCGCGTGGCGGCGCGCACCCTGCACGCCGCGACCTTGAACTCCGGCATCTTGCTCACGGGATCCAGCGCGCGGACCGTGAGCTGGTTGGCGGCGAGCTCCTCGGGCCAGTGGTACGGCAGGAACACCGTGTCCGGGCGGATCGCCTCGACGATCCGGAGCGGGACCGTGATCCCGCCGCGCCGGGTCTCCACCGTGACCAGCTGCCGATCGACGAGGCCGAGCCGCGCCGCGGGCGCGGGGTGCATCTCGCAGACCGGCCCGGGGCTCTTCTCGACGAGGAACTTGATCCGCCGCGTCTGCGCCCCGCTGAGGTAATGAAAGACGCTCCGGCCCGAGGTCATGTACAGCGGAAACTCCGCGTCGGGCACCTCCGCGCTCGGGCGATACGGCGTGGGGATCAGCTTGAACTTGCCGTCGGGGTGGTAGCTCCTCCCGTCCTCGAAGAGCCTCGGGGTGCCCGGGTGCCCTTCCGACGGGCAGGGCCAGAACACCCCCATCTCCCGCTCCACGCGCTCGTACGTGATGCCCGCGTAATCGGCGGTCCCTCCCGCGCTCGCGCGGCGCAGCTCGTTGAAGATGTCCTCGCTGCTCGAGAAGCGGAAGCGCTCCTCGTCTCCGAGCCGCCTCGCGAGCTCGAGGAGGATCCACGTGTCCCGCCGCGCGTTGCCGGGAGGGTCGACGGCGGCGCGGAGGCGCACCACGCGGGCCTCCGCCGTCGTCGAGGTGCCCTCTTCTTCCTCGTGCAGCGAGCCGGGCAGCACGACGTCGGCGTAGCGGGCCGTCTCGCTCATGAAGAAGTCGATGACGCAGAAGAACTCGAGCCCCTCGAGCGCCTCGCGGGCGAAGCTCGTGTCGGGGTGGCTGACCATGGGGTTGAAGCAGATGTTGAGGAGCCCGCGGATCTCGCCCGCGTGGATCGCCTCGACGATCTCCACGGTGGTCTTGCCCTTGCGCGGCAGCTCGGCGTCGGAGATCCGCCAGACATCGCAGATGTGCCTGCGGTGCTCCGGGTTCTCGATGTCGCGGTTGCCGGGGAGCTGATCGCACTTGTGCCCGTGCTCGCGCCCGCCCTGGCCGTTGCCCTGCCCCGTGATGGTCCCGTAGCCGCAGCCCTTGCGGCCGATCCTGCCGGTGGCGAGCACGAGGTTGATCAGGCTGAGGACGTTCTCGACGCCCTTCGTGTGCTGCTCCACGCCGCGCGCGTGCAGCAGGAAGCTCGTCTTCGCCTGCCCCCACGCCGCGGCGACCTCGCGGATGAGCGCCGCCGGGACGCCGCAGATCTCCGCGGCCCACTCGGGCGTGCAGCGCTCCACCGAGGCGCGGAGCTCGGCCCAGCCGGTGCAGCGCTGCTCGACGAACTCCCGGTCGAACCAGCCGTTCGCGACGAGCTCATGGAGCAGCGCCTGGTTGAGCGCGCTGTCGGTCCCCGGGCGGAGCGCGACGTGGTGGTCGGCGGTGCGGGCGATGGGCGTCTCGCGCGGATCGACCACGATGAGCTTCGCGCCCCGGTCGCGCGCCTTCCAGATGTAGTGCGTCAGCGTCGGGAAGCACTCGCTCACGTTGGTGCCCGCGAGCAGCACGACGCCGGCCTCGGGGATGTCTTCCCAGGGGTTCGCGGCGCGGTCGATCCCGAACGCCTTCTTGTTCCCCGCGCCCGCGGAGACCATGCAGAACCGGCCGTTATAGTCGAGGTTCGCGGTGCCGAGCGCGAGGCGCGCGAACTTCCCCACGAGGTAGCTCTTCTCGTTGCTCAGCGAGACCCCGCTCAGCATCGCGAAGGCGTCCTTGCCCCGCTTCGCCTGGATGGCGCGCGCCTTCGACGCCACGAGATCGAGCGCCTCGTCCCAGCCCGCCTTCCTGAACCCGGCCCCGTCGCGGATCAGCGGGTCGGTCAGGCGGTCGGGGTGGTGCGTCTGCATGTACCGCTTGACCCCCTTCGGACAGAGCCGCCCCTCGTTGAACGGGAACTCCTCCCACGGCTCGATCCCGATGACCCGGCTGTCCTTGACCTGCAGCTTCACGCCGCACTGCATCCCGCAGAAGCAGCAGTGCGTCTCGACCAGCCTGTCGGGCTCGGGCTTCGGTCCCCACCCGGTCACGGGCGAGTCCGAGACGTGCGGCCCGTACTCGCGGATGTAGTCGGAAATTGGCAATCTGAGGTGAGCCATGTGTCGTCTCCTCCGCTCCGTCGCTCACGAGAAGCGGCCGCCGCGCGCGCGGTGGTGCGCGCGGCCGATGAGCATCCGCCGCCCCCGCGGGGAGAGCTCGCTCCACGCAGGCCCGGCCCCCGCCCGCGCCGCGTAGTCGAACCCCACCTCCGCGAGCACCTCCTTGAGATCGTCGGTCTGGAGCTTGGCCGCGAACGCCTCGCCCGTGACCGGACAGACCGCCTTCTCGCCCCGGTCTCCCGCCTCCTTGTAGAACGTGACGCCCACCGAGGCGGGGCGCTGGAACACGTGAAACAGCTTGCCGAACGGCAGGTAAACGAGCGTCACGATCACCGTCAGCGCGTGGAGCTGGGCGAGCGCGCCGTAGAAATACCCGTGCAGCCACTCGTAGCTCACCCAGAGCAAGAGCCCGCTCGCGCTCACGGCGAAGAGCAGGAGGAGCGGCAGGAGGTCGCGCTCGAAGCGCTGGACCGCCACCGCGCCGCCCTCCCGCATGCGGCGGAGCAGGGCGAGCATCACCCCCGGGACGACCATGAACCCGCTGACGACGAGCGCGTGAAAGATCGCCCACCCCACGACGCCGTGGACCGGGATCTCGGACACGCGCGCTCCGAAGAGCACCACGCGATAGACCGCGCCGGCGGCGCCGGCCTCGAAGTGGAGCCAGCCGAACACGAGCGGGAACGTCACGGCCGCGGCGAGCGCGCAGCCCCACGCGATGAGCATGTGCGCGATCCACCGGGTCAGGCCGCGACGCAGGATGAAATCCTGCGCGATGATCTTCGACCACAGCGCCTTGACGATGAGCGTCGGGCGGCGGAGGCGCGGCCAGCGGCGCCGCGAGAAGAGCACCTCCACGCCGCGGACCCAGTACTTGCGGGTCGGCGGCTTGCTGAGCCAGACGGAGTACCGGTACACGACCCCGAAGGTCATGAAGAGGCACGCGAAGGTGTAGCCCACGAGCGCGGAGTCGAAGTCGGCGAGGTCGCGGCTGCCGAGGACGATGAGCGCCGCGAGCGCGGCGGCGGCGGCGGTCCCGTTGCGGACCGCGCCCCAGTGCGCGAGCGGGGCGCGCCGCGGCGCGCTCGCGGCGGCGCCGGGGCGCGCGGGCGGCGCGCGGTACTCGGTGAGCTCCGCGCTCATGGCTGCGCCCCCGTGCCGGCCGCCGCGCCCCGCCCCGGCGGCGCGGAGAGGTGCGCCCGCGCGTCGTCGGGTCCCGGCGCCTGCCGCGGCGCCCAGAGGGGGTAATCGACGCCCGCGAGGCGATTGATGAGGATGGCCTGCGCCGTGAGCAGGGCGACGCCTCCGAGGAGCACCAGGAACATCGGCGGCCGGTCCAGGATGCCCAGCGAGACGATGAGCGTCGTGGCGCCCGCGGGCGGGTGGGGAGCTCGGGCGAGCACCATGAGGCCCGCCGTGAGCCCCAGCGAGAGCGCGGCGGCGAGGGCGCGCGGGAGGGTCACGCTGGCGGCGGTCGCAGGGCCCGCGTGCGTCAGCCCCGTGACGAACAGGCTGAAGTAAGCGGCCGCGATACCGATGCTGTGCCCGATGAGGGTGTTGCGCGGCGCGGCCGAGGCGGCCCGCGGCGTGTAGAAGAAGAGGAAGGCGGTCGGACCGAGCGACGGAAACACGAAGGGCTCCTTCGTCACGGCGGCGAGGGCCGCCATCAGGCCGATGCTCACGAACCCGTTCACGAAGCTGAACGCGGCGAGCACCGGCACCTGTGCGTAGCGCTGGAGGAGCCGCGGCAGCCGCAATCGCGAGAAGAGCCCGCGCGCGACGTCCGACATCTCGCCGCCGAGCGGGTGGCGCGGCGAGATCGGGCCGTAGCCGCGGCCGGCGCCCCACGCCTCTTCCGGCATCCTGGATCGAGTGTCCCTGTCTTCCATCATGGGCTGGGGCCTTCGCATTCGCTCGCCGCCGCGTCCAGCGCTACCGGGCAGACGCGACACAGCGGGCTCGACCGCCTTCCGGCCACGTAGTCACTGATGCAGCACGATTGCAGTAGAACAGGCGCCGTTGCCCGGCCGCCTCGACGTGCATCCATGTGGCCCCGAAGACGGAACAAGCTGTGCGCTGGGTTCCAAGATCACGACGATTCAGGAGAGCCCCGAGCGATTCGTGAGAAACCGCGCGTGTCATCCGGACGCGACCGGGCCAGCCTGAATGGCGTTCATGAAGAGATCGTGTCGGCGGAATACGCGCGGCTCGCGATTGTTTCGGGATCGGGATTGTTTCGGGATCGGGATTGTTTCGGGATCGGGATTGTTTCGATAGTGTTTCGATAGTGCGCGCCGACTGCCCGCCTCAGCGGGCGGTCGCCTCGGCGCGCAGCTGCGCCAGCGCGGGTCGCTCCTCGCGCGAAAAGGGCGAGGTGCCCGCCTCGGGACGCGAGAGGCGGAGGAGGATCTCTCCGGACGCGCTCAGCTCGACCCGGAAGCACGCGAGCGCGCTGCACTCGGCGCCGATCGGGTGACCGGTCGAGAGGTCGAAGGCGAGCCCGTGAAGAGGGCACTGGACGACGTTGCCCCCGAGGAGCCCGTCCGCGAGCGGCCCTTCCCGATGAGGGCAGCGCGCCTGCACGGCGAACAGCTCCCCTGCTCGCGTCCGGAACACGGCTACCTCGTAGCCGCCGACATGAAACGCCTTCCCTTCTCCTTCGGGTATCTGGCCCAGCGGGCCGAGGTTGAAGATGGTCATCTCCTTCTGCGCGACATCGATCATCACCCGAACTCCTCCCCGGCCGGCGCGCGGGCCGGCTGGATGACACCCCTCGTATCCGCGGGCCGGGCGCTGGCCCGGCGCTCCTCTCCGCCGATCCACGGCCTACTCCGCCTGCGCGGGCGCGCCGCTCGGCGGCGGGAGCAGCGTCGTGAACTGGGACGGATGGATCGGGCTGTCGGCCTCGCTCCAGGGGTCCGCGTACGCGTCGACCGAGGCCTGGACCTCCGCGTCGAGGCGCGCCGCGATCCCTTCGGCGTCGTCCACGATCACCCTTCGCACCTTCTCGATGCCGACACGCTCGACGAAATCGTACGAGCGCTCCATGTACCTGGCCTGCTCTCGGTAATACTGCATGAAGCGGCCCGCGTAGCGGACGACCTCCTCCTGCGTGTCGACCACGCAGAGCAGGTCTCCCTTCCTGACGCGCGAGCCGGCCCCGCCTCCCACGTAGATCTCCCACCGGCCCCCCTCGATGGCGACGGCGCCCACGTCCTTGGTCGTCGCCTCCGAGCAGTTGCGAGGGCAGCCGGCGGTGGCGAGCTTCAGCTTGTGGGGCGCCTCGAACCCCTGGAAACGGCGCTCGATCGCGATGCCGAGCGCCGTGCTGTCCCCGACCCCGTAGCGGCAGAACTCGCTGCCGACGCACGTCTTGCAGGTGCGGAATCCCTTCGTGTACGCGTGACCGGACGGCATGCCCAGGTCGCGCCACACGTCCGGCAGCCGCTCCTTCGCGATGCCGAGGATGTCGATCCGCTGGCCACCCGTGATCTTCACCATCCTCGCGTCGTACCGTTCGGCCACGTCGGCGATCTTCCGGAGCTGGGCCGGCGTCGTGACGCCTCCATAAATGCGCGGGATGACGCTGAACGTGCCGTCGCGCTGGATGTTCGCGTGCACCCGATCGTTGATGAAGCGCGCGTCGCGCTCGTCCTCATACGCTCTCCCCCAGATGCTCTTGAGCAGCGAGGCGAGCCCCGGCTTGCTCGCGACGTCTTCCTGCCCGCCCGCGAGCTCCCGGAACACGGACGAGACGCTGCGCAGCCCGCGCTCCTGGATGAGCCGGACGAGCTCCGGCTTCGCGTAGGGCACCCCGGGCACGTAGTAATGGGCCGAGGGGTCCTCCGCCGCGCCGCTCCCGAGGACCAGCTCGAGGACGGCCTGCACCTGCGGCTTGCACGCCCCGCAGCCCGACCCGGCGCGCGTCGCGGCGCACGCCTGCCGGAGCGTGCGGCACCCGCCCAGCGCCGCCGCGGCGATCTGACCTTTCGAGACGCCGTTGCAGTTGCATACCTGCGCCTCGTCCGGCATATCCGCCACGCTGGGCTCGCCCGCGCCGGCGTGGGCCCCGGGGAAGAGGAGAGCCACGCGATCCTCGGGGATCTCGAGGCCCCGCTCGAACGCCTGGAGCAGCTTCCCGGCGGGCGCCCCGCCGCCGAGCAGGATGGCGCCCGCCAGGGTCCCGTCCCGGATCACGAGCTTCCGGTAAATTCCGTGCGAGGGCTCGGCGTAGGAGACCTCTTCCTCTGCGTCGGTCGCGGCGCGCTGCTCCCCCATCACCAGGAGATCGATGCCCATCACCTTGAGCTTGGTGGAGACCTTCGAGCCCGCGTACGCCGCGTCGGGCCTGCGCTCCGTGAGCCGATCGGCCAGGATCTGCGCCTGTTCCCACAGGGGAGCCACGAGCCCGTAGGTGCGCCCGCGGTGCTGGGCGCACTCGCCGAGCGCATGGACGTCCGGATCGTCGGGCGAGCAGAGGTCGTCCCCCACGACGATCCCCCGCTCGACCGTGAGCCCCGCGTCGCGCGCGAGCTCTGCGTTCGGGCGGATGCCGGCGGAGATCACCACGAGATCGCACGCGAGCTCGCTCCCGTCCTCGAAGCGGAGCCCCTCGACCCGCTCGTCTCCGAAGATCTCCCGGGTCGATTTCTCGAGGTGGATGACGAGCCCCATGTCCTCCAGCGCGCGCCGGAGCACGGCTCCGCCGGCGGCGTCGAGCTGGACCTCCATGAGGTGCTTCATCAGGTGCACCACGTGCACCTCCAGGCCGAGCCCGAGCAGGCCCCGCGCGGCCTCGAGGCCGAGGAGCCCGCCGCCGATCACGGCGGCCCGCCGCGACCGCCTCGCGTGCTCGAGGATGCCGCTGCAGTCATCGAGCGTCCTGAACACGAAGACGCCGCTCTTGTACCCTCCGCCCTCCCGCTCCAGCCCCTCGAGCTTCGGCACGAAGGCGCGGCTGCCCGTGGCGATGACGAGCTTGTCGTAGGCCTCGACGACGCCCGAGGCGCCGCGGACCGTCTTGCTCCGACGGTCGATCGAGGCGACCCGGACCCCGGCGTGGAGGCGGACGCCGTTGTCCTCGTACCACGACAGAGGGTTGATGAAGATGTCCTTCGGATCCTGGATTCCCGCAAGAACGTTCGATAACAGGATGCGGTTGTAGTTGCCGTACGGCTCATCGCCGAACATCACGATCTCGAAGCGGTCCCTGCCCCCCCGCGCGACGAGATCCTCCACGAACCGCGCGCCGGCCATCCCGTTGCCGATCACCACGAGGCGCTTCCTCTCCCTCTTTGGGACCGCCTGCCCGTTCCTGCCGATCGTGCCCCCGTCGTCGACGGCAGATCCAGGTTCATCGCTCATGAGATCCAGTCCTCCTTGTCCTTCAAGCAGCCGCTCGGCGCGGGCTGCGCGCGTCCCCGAGCGCCGTCGTCCGCGGTCCTACGCGAGCGCTCGTCGGGCCATCCGGTACAGCGGCCCTTCGACGTCACGAGGACGCGGCGGAGCGGGCTCGGTCGCGTTCTCACATCGAGTTACTGATGCAACATGGATACAAAAATTGATCCAACCCCGCGCGGGTCGCCCTGATGTGCCGCGCCTTTGTGGCCCACAAGACGGAACAGGGGGGTGCCGGGTTCCGGGCGTGGTGACGAATTGTGGGATCGCGATCGCACGTCGCGAGACACCGCGGGTGTGCTCCGGGCGCGCCCCGCCGGGCTACATGGCGTCTCGATGAAGATCGCTCGTCAGAGGAATAAGCGTGTCTCCGCCTTGTTATGGCGGCGAAGGCGACTGCCCTGCTCCCGCGCGAGCGCCGGAGCGGGCGCCGAGCAGCTGGCCGCTCGGCCTCGGCCGGACAGGCGCGCGCGTCTCGCCGGGCTCACGCTCGGCGCTGCCGGACGGGCGTCGCGAACGGCCTGAGGTCGGGGAGCACAAGCGAGGGGAGCTGCAGGGCTCGGCCGACCGTCCGGACGGCGCAGCAGCTCGTCCGACGGAGCCTAGAGGTCGCGCTCGAAGCCGGCGTACGCGGTCGGCGACTCGCGGACGAGCACCCGCAGCGTCGCGCCCGGGCAAGGCGCCTCGTCCGCGGCGAGCTTCGCGATGTCCTCGGCGAGCAGCCCGGCCACGTGCTCGGCCACGCGCTCGGTCGTGGAGGTGCGCCCGGGGAAGGCCGGGTGCTCGTCGAGGTTCTGGTAGTCGATCGTGTCCAGCGCCCGGCGCAGCGACGCGTGCAGCGCGCCGATGTCCATCACCACGTGGTGCGGGCCGAGCGCCTTGGCGCGGATCTCGACCTCGACGGCGTACGTCGCGCCGTGTAGCCGGGTCGCCGGGCCGAAGAACGGATCGGAGAAGCTGTGCGCGATCATCACGTGGTCGCTGACGCCGAGGAGGAACATGGGAGGCCCCTTCGTTAGGTTGCCCCTCGCGTAGCCGATCGCGATCCGTACTGGAAGACCGTCTGCAGCCTCGCCCCGGGCGCGGCGGCGAGCTCGGCGTAGACCGACGGCGCGGCGTCGAACGGGACGGGCGGGTCGAGCAGCGCGTCGAGCGCGGCGTCCTCCAGCAGGGCGCGCACCAGCGCGAAGCGCCGCGCGTAGTCCCAGCGGGGCGCGCGCTCGGGCGGGATGGTCGAGACCTGGCTCGCGCGCAGGCGCAGCCGGCGGCGGTGGAACTCCGAGCCGAGCGCGACCGGGCTCGTCCGCGCCCCGTAGAACGACGCGACCGTCACCGTCGCCTCGCGCGCCGCGTGCGCGATCGCGCGGTCGAGCTCGCCCGGGTCGCCCGTCGCGGCGATCACGACGTCCGCGTCGCCGCGCGGCCGGTCGTCTTCCGGCCGGATCGCCGCGGCGGCGCCGAGCGCGAGGCCGGCGCGGCGGCGCCGCTCGCTCGGCTCGACCAGGCGGACCTCGGCCCCGGCGCGCCGCGCGAGCGCCACGACGAGCAGCCCGACGACGCCGCCGCCGAGCACCACCACGGCGTCCCCGAGGCCGACCCCCGCGTCCCACACGCACGTGATCGCCGTCTCGAGGTTCGCGGCCAGCACCGCGCGCTCGCCCGGGATCGAGCGGGGCAGCGCGCGCGCCGCGCCCGGCCCGAACAGGTGCAGATCGCCGTGCGGCGCGAGCGCGAAGACGCGGTCGCCCGGCCCGAGCGCCGCGCCCTCGCCGCGGGCGACGACCTCGCCCACCCACGCGTAGCCGTAGCGGCGCGGGTAGGTCGGCGCGCCCGGCGCGTCGAGCGACGGATCGAACGGCGTCGGCCCCTCGCCGCGGAAGAGGAGGAGCTCCGTCCCCTGGCTCACGCCCGAGGCGACCGCGCGCGCCACGACCTCGCCGGCCCGAGGCTCGCGCGGCGGGTCGCCGGCGCGCACCTCGACGGCGCCGGGCCGGACGAACCAGAGCTCCCGGGCGGGCCCCGCGAGCGGCGCGGGCGCGGAGGCCGCTGGCGGCGCGGAGGCCGCTGGCGGCACGGAGGTCCCCGGCGGCGCCGGAGGATCAGTCGGGATAGGCAACGTCGCCTCGCAAGAGCAGGTTGCCCCCCAGGAGCTCGACCGCCGGCTCGCGCAGGTCGATCGCCGACGCGAGCGGCGCCTCTCCGAGGGCGCCGACCGCGGGGATCGCCGTGTCGCCGAGCAGGCGCGGCGCGATCTCGACCTCGGCGCGATCGGCGAGCCGCGCGCGCAGGAAGGAGGTGAGCACGGCGGCGCCCCCCTCGACGAGCAGCCGTCGCACGCCGCGCGCGTGGAGCTCGGCGAGCGCGTGCGGCAGCGAGACGCGGCCGCGGTCGTCCGCGGGCACGACGATCACGGCCGCGCCGCGCTCCTCGAGGCGCGCGCGCGCGCCGTCAAGCGCGCGGCCCGCCGCGCCGACGACGACCACGCGCCCGCCGGCCGGCTGCGCTCGCGCGGCGCCGTTGCCGTTGGTGGACGCGGTCGACGTGGCCGGCGACCGTCGCAAGAGGCGCGCCCCCTCCGGCACGCCGAGGGCGCTCGCCAGCACGACGCGCATCGGCTGCGGGCCCTCGCACGCGCGCACCGTCAGCAGGGGATCGTCGATGACGACGGTGCGGATCCCGACGAGCACCGCGTCGTGATCCGCGCGCGCCCGGTGGGCGTGCTCGATCCCCGCGGGCGTGCTGAGCTCGACGCGCTCATTGGGGGCGGCGATCCGGCCGTCGAGCGTCTGGGCGAAGTGGAGCGTGACCAGCGGGCGCGGGAGGCTCATGGCGCGCTCGCGGGCGGACACCCGGCGCGGCCGAACGCGCGCGCCGCGCGGGCGTTGGGGGACGACGTCCTCGTCCCGAGCCGGCCATCGAGCCTCCGGACCACGGCGCCACTGTAGAACAGAACCCCTGATCAGGCGAGGAGGCCGCCCGCGGGGCGCGCGGCGCTCGCTCCGATCCAGGAGAGCCGATCGAGGCCCTCGCGGGGCCGCCTTCGCCGTCGCTCGCTTGCCGCGCCGGCCCTGGCGTCCTAAGCGAGCCCCGATGCCCATCGGCTGGCCTGCTCTCTCGGCGCGCTGCGACCGCGCGGGCATCCCGCTGCGCGGCGGCTTCCACCCCTGCGAGGGCGACGGCGTCCCCGCGGTCGGGGATCTCCCCGCCGGCACGCTCGCCCTGCTCGGCAATGCAGGCCCCTCCATGTGGCGCGCGTTCTCGCGCGCCCGCGAGCAAGCGCCCGATCTCGCGCTCGACGACTGGACCTCCACGGTGGTCTCCGCGCTCGCCGCGGAGCTCGGCGCGGCCCCGCTGTTCCCCTTCACCGGCCCTCCGTACTGGCCTTTCCAGCGCTGGGCGCAGCGGGCCGAGCCGGTGTACCCGTCGCCCCTCGGCATCCTCATCCACCCGCGCTTCGGCCTCTGGCACGGGTATCGCGCCGCGCTCGTCTTCGCCGAGCGGCTGTCGCTCCCGCCGCGCGAGGACCTGCCGAGCCCCTGCGCGTCCTGCGCCGACAAGCCCTGTCTGCGCGCCTGCCCCGTCGCCGCCTTCTCTCCCGGCAGCTACGACGTCGCCGCCTGCGTCGGCCACCTCGACGCCCAGCCTGCCGGAGCGTGCATGACCGCAGGGTGCCTGTCGCGGCGCGCGTGCCCAGTCGGGCAGGAGCACATCTACCCCGACGACCAACGCCGCTTCCACATGCGCGCGTTCCTCCGCGCTGCCCCGCCCGCGGGACGCTAGCGCCCCAACGCTCCCGGACGAGCTTTCTCTGACAGAACAGGATCCCAAGCAGGTTATCCTGGATCCATGCGGACATTCGATGCCGAGGAGCGCTTGAATCGCGAGGCGCTCGCCACGCCCCTCAAGGCGCCCTGCGCTCGCCGCCTTTGCAGCTCGTCCATGGTCGCGCCCGTCCTCGCGGCGGTCCATCTCCTCGCGGGCTGCTCCGGCGGCACGCCCGGATCGAGCGCGGCGCTCGGCCCGGCGCCGACGAGGCCGGCGGAGCCCCATTTGGTAGAAGACCGGCGAACGTTCGCCGAGCGGGCGCCTGCCCGGACGCGCTTGCTCGCGCAGATCGACCCGAAGGCCCTGCCCGCCGGCGACGTCGGCGCCATGCTCGGATGGGGCGCCGAGCGGTGCGGCGTGGACATCGAGCGGAGCATCTCGCGCGTTCAGATCGCCGTCGCCGAGCCAGCGGAGATCCGCGCCGACATCCTGGGCTCGCTCACGATCGACGACGTGGGCTGCCTCCTCGAAGCCGAGCCGGACGGAGGCAGGCTCCGCGCCGGCCCGCTCGAGATCGTCCCGCTGACCCGCGGCGGCGTGCGCGTCGCGACGCAGGGCGCCCTCGCGGACGGGCCAGGCGCGAACGAGGCGCTCGCGCGTCGGCTGGATCGAGCGCTCTCCCGCAGCGGCGCCGCGGTGGTCGCCGACCTCGGGCCCGACGACGCCGCGATCGAGCTCGTCGCGACCGTGACCGATCACCTGGAGGCGAGGCTCTCGTCCCCCGGTCGCTCCGACGCGTCGCACGCGGGAGCACGGCTCGCCGAGGCGCTGTCCGCCGCCCGGCAGAACGGGGCCGCGGGCCTTGAGCCGCTCGAGATCGCGGCCGCTCCTCCCGACGGCCTCGTCATGCGGGTCAAGATCGCGACGGACGCCGCGCTCGCCGCGAGCACGCCGCTCGCCGTGCGGCGGCACGTGCTCGAGTCCTTCAAGGTGCCTTCCGGGAGCATGAGCCCGACCGTGATGCCGGGCGACCACCTCTTCGTGCTGAAAGACAAGCCTGGCGAGCGGGCCGGCCGGGGCGACGTCATCATGTTCCGCTCCCCGGCGGACCCGCGCCAGCGCTTCATCAAGCGGATCGTCGCGACCGGCGGAGATCGCGTTCAGATCGACGCTCGAGGTCTACGGATCAACGGTCGCCAGGTGACTTCGGAGCTCGTCGGCGCGGAGCACGTCATCCCGGGAGACGCCGGGAGTCCTCATGAGCTGTGGCAAGAGACCCTCGGCGAGCGGCGCTATCCGGTCTTGCGCACCCCCGGCGGCCCTGCGCCGAGCGCTCCGATCGACGTGAAGGTGCCTCACGCGAGCGTCTACGTCCTCGGCGACAACCGGGACAGCTCGTACGACTCGCGGCATTTCGGCCCCGTGCCCGTCGAGGCCATCGAAGGCATCGCCGCCGTGATCTACTTCTCCATCGACACGAACGGCCTAAGCCACTGGGACCGCATCGGGCTCCCGGTGCGATGAGATGTCGCCCGGCGCACAGGCCGGGCCGCCTCGCCCGCGTCGAGCGAGCTGAGCTCGCGCCTCGCCGCCGCCGCGCCGCGCGCCAAAATCCGCGTGGCGCCGAGCACAGCCGTGCTTCGCCACGCTATGCTCGGGTCCTGGAGCGCAACGGCGCTCGCCTCTAGAGAACGCAGCATGTCCATCGAGCACTTCGACGTCCTGATCGTAGGCGCCGGCCTCTCCGGCATCGGGGCCGGCTACCACCTCCAGACGCGCTGCCCCGGCAAGCGGTACGCGATCCTCGAGGGGCGCAGCGCCATCGGCGGCACCTGGGACCTGTTCCGCTACCCCGGGGTCCGCTCGGACTCCGACATGTTCACGCTCGGCTATTCCTTCCATCCCTGGAAGGAGGCCAAGGCGATCGCGGACGGGCCGTCGATCCGCGAGTACGTGCGCGATACGGCCCGGGAGTTCGGCATCGACCGGCACATCCGGTTCAATCACCGGGTTCGATCCGCGTCGTGGTCCTCGGAGCACACGCGCTGGACCGTCGAGGTGGACGTCGGCCCAGGCGAGGAGCGCGCCCGCTACTCCTGCGACTTCCTGTACGTCTGCAGCGGCTACTATCGCTACGAGAGCGGCTATACGCCGAGCTTCCCCGGCTCCGACGACTTCCAGGGACGGCTGGTGCACCCGCAACACTGGCCGCAAGATCTCGACTACCGGGGCAAGCGCGTCGTGGTCATCGGCAGCGGCGCCACGGCCGTGACGCTCGTGCCCGCGATGGCCGCCGACGCAGCCCACGTGACGATGCTCCAGCGCTCACCGAGCTACATCGCCTCGTTGCCCGCGGAGGACCCGATCGCGAACGCGATCCGCGAGCACCTGCCGGAGCGGATCGCCCACCGCGTCGCCCGCTGGAAGAATGTCGCGCTCAGCCTGCTCGTCTACCAGGTCTGCCAGCGCGCGCCGCGGCTCGCCAGGCGGATGCTCCGCAGCGGCGTCGCCCGGCATCTGCCGCCCGACTTCGACGTCGATACGCACTTCAACCCTCGCTACGATCCGTGGGATCAGCGCCTCTGCCTCGTGCCCGACGGCGACCTCTTCCGCGCGGTGAAGGAGGGGCGCGCCTCGGTGGTCACCGACCGGATCCGGACCTTCACGAAGAACGGCGTCCTGCTCGAGTCGGGCGAGGAGCTGAAGGCGGACATCATCGTGACCGCGACGGGCCTGGAGCTCCTGTTCTGCGGCGGCATCCGCGTCGACGTCGACGGCGACGTCCTCGAGCCCGGGCGGGCGTTCATCTACAAGGGCTTGATGCTGGGCGGCGTCCCGAACTTCGCGTTCTGCCTCGGCTACACCAACGCCTCGTGGACGCTCCGCGCGGAGCTGGCCTCGATGTACGTCTGTCGGCTGCTAAGCCACATGGATCGCCACGGCTACCGGGAGTGCTTGCCCCGCCCTGACGAATCGGACCTCGATCCTCGGCCGCTGCTCGGCCTGAGGTCGGGCTACGTGCAGCGCTCGGCGGACCACCTGCCCAAGCAGGGCTCGAAGGCGCCGTGGAACTTCCGCCAGAACTACGTGCTCGATCTGCTCGCGATGACGCTCGGCCCGGTTGAGGACGCCGCCATGGTCTTTTCCAGGGAGGGTCGGCCGCCGCGCGGCGATGTCGCGAGCGCGGAGCGCCCTGCGCACGCGGAGGCTTGAGCCGAGGCGCGCACCGCTCGAGCCACGCTGGCCCCACGACGCCGCTCCCCGGGTCGATCATGACACGATGAGCGTCGATGTCGGCTCCGCTGGCGCGTGCCATCGACGGGCGCGGCGTAGTATCCTGGGACGGAACCAGCGCGTCTGGCGATCGCCGGAGGGGACCATGGGCGACAACGGGAACACGGGGCTCGGCGCCCCCGAGCTCGCGGCAAACGAGGTGTTGAGATCGATCGCGGCAGGCGCGGCGACGCTCGCGGAGGGGGCGCGCGGCGACGGCGTGCGCGCCTTACAAGAGGCGCTCGGCGCGATCGGCCACCCGATGATGGCCGACGGCTCGTTCGGGCGGAAGACGCGCGACGCCATCGTCGCGCTGCAAGCCGCGGAGGGCCTGCCCCAGACGGGCATCGTCGAGGCCGCGACGGTCGCCGCCCTCGATCGAAGCCTCGCACGCCTCGCGGCCCAGCGTGCGCTGGCGCTCGACGAGGCCATGGCCAAGGCCGCGGG
Source organism: Sorangium sp. So ce185 (assembly GCF_051526825.1). NCBI lineage: Bacteria > Pseudomonadati > Myxococcota > Polyangiales > Polyangiaceae > Sorangium > Sorangium sp. So ce185. The sequence goes on from NZ_CP150316.1 coordinate 9,384,280, forward strand.
GCTCAGCCCCGATCAGGTGGCGGCGCTCGGCCGCACGTCGCCCGCGGTCCAGGCGTCCGGCGGGCCCTCGCCCCACGATCAGGGCTATTTCAAGGATGGGGACAAGCTCCCGCAGGTGGTGCCCGGGGCCGAGCCGGATCCGGACTCGCCGCCGCCCGCCGTGGACTCCGTCGGCGACAGGCCCGCGGCCACCGCCACCGGCGCGCTCGCCGCCGATCGGGGCGCGCGCCTCGACGAGGTCCGGCGCGCGCTCCGGGGCGACGCGCCCGCGCTCGCCGCGCTCGACAGGCTCCTCGCGGCGGGCCGGCTGCACACGGGGGCGCTCCTGCCGAACCTGGCGACGATGGCGGGCGTCCAGCGCGATCCGAAGCTCGTGCTCGAGGGCGGCATCGATCCGCACCTCGTGCTCGCGCAGGCGATCCGGCACGTGGACAACCCGCTGCGCGTCGAGCAGGGCGCGTGTCACGGCACCTGCGGCGCGGGGACGATGGAGTACGTCCTGCTGCGCGTCGATCCGGCCGAGTTCGTGCGGATCCTCGACGGGATCACGCGGGAGGCGCGCGAGGTGACGCTCCGCTCGGGCCGCGCGCTCAGGATGCCGCGCAACGCGATCCTGCGCGACGCCTCGGGCCGGGTCGACATCGACCGGCTGTTCCAATCCGCGCTCATGAACCACGCGACCGCGATGAGCTGGATCTTCGATTACGACAACCCCGAGGACAACGACTCGTTCTGGGCCGCCCTGGGGGGCGACTCGCGCGTCCCGCTCGGCAACTTCACGAGCCTGTTCCAGGACATCATGGGCGGCAGCTACACGAGCGTCTCGTCTCTCCTGCGCAGCGGCGCGTCCGTCGCCGCCGACGTCGCCGCGGCGATGGAGCGCGGCGAGAAGGTGCCCGTTCTCCTGAAATGGGACGGCGGCTATCACTGGGTCGTCGCCGAGAAGATCGAGCGCGGGGCCGACGGCGCGCCCGCCTCGGTCATCCTGCGCAACCCCGTGGGGTCGGACAGCTGCCAGGGCCCCCCGCCCCGCGCGCCGGTCCCCGAGCTCGGCGGCCGGTTTCGCATGAAGTACGCCGATCTCGCCGCGCACATCAACGGCGCGACCCTCAGGGGCTGAGCCTCGCCGGGAGGGGAGCCCCGCAGGTCGCGGCGTGAAGGCGGCCGCTTCGACGCAGGGATGAGCTGTTGCTCGGGGCAGCGGGCCTCCGCGAGGCCAGGGACGAGCTCGGCCCGCGTCAGCGAGGGCTGCACTGCACGACGCAGATGGCCGAGGCGCCCTTCGCGCGCGCGCTCGCCTCGCACGAGCGCTTGGCTTGCTGCGACGCCATGAAGCGGTCGTTCCCCATGCCGTTGCCGAAGACCATCTGATAGTTGCAGGCGCCCGCGAAGCCGCAGACGCGCACGGACGCGCTGCCGGTGCACCACCACGACGTCCCGCCCGCCGCGCTCCCGCTGTTCGACCCTTCCTTCGCGGCGCCCGCGCTCGGGGCGGCGGGCGTCCGCGCTCCGGCCACCGCGGGCGCCGGCGCGTCGCCCGCCCCGTCGTCGCCCGCGGGCGACGGCACCTCGGGGACGCCGTCGCCGCCGCTTGCCGGGTCAGCGCCCGCCGCCTCGTCGGCCTCCTGGTCGGGGCGCAGCCGGGTGCTCGTCGACGCGGGCGGCACGGGCCGCACGGGCGAGGCGCCGCCCGCGGTCGGCGCGCCGGTGAGCGCGGGCTCGACGACGGCGCTCTCGGGATCCGCGCTCTCGGGCTCCGCGCTCGCCACCACGTACAGAACGCCGCCGATCACGACGAGGGCGCCGACGCCGAGCGCGAACAACCCGCCAAGGACCGCGAGCACGATCACGATCGGCGATACGCCCGGCTTCGGGCGCTGCGGCGGGGGCGGCGGAGGCGGGTAATAAGGCTGCTGCTGCTGGGGAGGGTAATAAGGCGGCTGCTGGGGACGATACTGAGGATGCCCGGGACCGAACATCCCGCAGTCGTAGCGCAAAGGCGCCCTCCGCGCTGCGTGGGAGATGTGCGCACGCTGTCGGCGCTCGGCCTCCCCCGCGAGCGCGCGCGGCCTCCCCCGCCCGCGCGCGGGCGCGCGCCGGCTCAGCGGGGGATGAGGTTGCGGCAGCCGCTGCCGCAGTCGTCGCCATCGCGGTTGTTGCCGTCGTCGCACTCCTCGGGGCCCTGGACGATGCCGTCGCCGCAGTACTCGCCGAGCTGGCAGTCCGGCCCGCACTCGCCGTAGCCGCCGTCGTTCACGCCGTCGTCGCACTGCTCGCCGAGGCCGACGACGCCGTCGCCGCAGATCGGCCTGCACTCGCTGCGCGCCGTCGCGAAGCCCTGCAGCGTGAGCTTGAACATCGACGCCGCCGTCTGGCGCTCGGCGTGGAACACGGCGATCTGGTAGACGCCGCCGTCCGCGAGGCCGAGGTCGACGTTCTGCGGCCGGATGACGTCGTCCTCGCCCCCGGCGTAGGTCACCTGCCCTGTCCCGTCGGCGCCGATGACGAGGTGCCCGGTGACGGCGCTGTGGATGCCGCCGACGTCGACCGCGAGACGATCGTTGATGAACACCCACACGTCGTCGTCGCCGGTGAAGTCGAGCACGTATTGCTCGCCCGCCGTGTACTGGAACCAGTAGCGAATCTCGCTCGTGAAGTGGAAGTTATGGTCCGGGGTGCCTTCCTCTTTCAGCCAGCTCCCGTCCCCGTAGCTCGGGAAGATATCGGCGGGGACGCGCTCGGCCGCCGGGGTGAACCGATCTCCGTCGACGGGGAAGAACAGCGGGTTGCCGTCGTACGTGGCGTCCACGTACCTCGCCCAGTAGACGCCGCCGCGCACCTCGCAGCTGTGGAAATCGGGGCCGTGGATGTCGCCGCAGGCCGCCGTGTTCTCGGCCGACGAGGTGCAGCGCTCCCCGTCGACCTCGTTGCCCACGTTGCCGCAATAGTGCGCGCTCTCCGGCGACAGCAGCGTCCACGGCGCGCCGTCCTCGCCCCAGCGGTTCACGAAGCGGCCATCTCCGATGTCCCACAGCGTCAGGGTGGTGACCGTGGTGCTGTTGGTGCCAGGCACGTCGTGGTACCAGTCGGCGAAGCTCTGCGCGCTCGTCACCTGGCTGTTCGCCGCGGCCACGTACGCCGGCTTCTTCTCCGCGTCGAGCCGGTTCGCGACCATGCCGAAGACCGGCGCGCTCCGGCCTGGACCGTTCGGCTCGAAGTCGGGGTGGGCCGCCCGGAAGTCGCGGAACACCACCGGCACGGCCATGGATCCCGAGGGCTGGGGCACGGCGCACTCATAACCGGGCTCCATCGTGCACGCCGCGGAGCACCCGTCGCCGTCGATGTTGTTGCCGTCGTCGCAGTCCTCCGCGAGCACGAGGCCGTCTCCGCAGCGGGAAACGCAGCTGCCCGCGGAGCAGTCGGGCTCGGCCTGGCACGCCGAGGAGCAGCCGTCGAACGGCGTCGTGTTGCCGTCCTCGCAGCTCTCGGCCCCCTCCTGGGCGCCATCGCCGCAGGTCGTCGCCGCGCAGGCGCTCGGGCTGCCGGCGCATTTGTAGCCCACCTCCACCTTGCAGGTCGGCGAGCAGCCGTCGCCCGCAGCCGTATTGGCGTCGTCGCAGAGCTCCGGAAACACCACGGCGCCGTCCCCGCAGCGGGCGATGCGGGTGCAGGCAGCGCCGGCGATCGGGCACGACCAGCCCAGCTCGACCGAGAGGCAATCGCCGGTACAGCCGTCCCCGCTCTGGGAATTGCTGTCGTCGCACGCTTCGTCCGAGGTCAGGACGCCGTCACCGCAACGGAACGTCGCGCCGATGTCGCCGTCGCCGATGTCGCCGTCGCCGATGTCGCCGCCGGCGCCGGGGCCGTCCCCGGGGCCGCCGCCGCCGCCGGGCGTGCCCGTCTTGCCCTCGCCGGCCGCAGAGCAGCTCGCCGCGACGGCGAGGCAGCCCGCGATGAAGATCGTCGAACCAAAGCACGAAGCACGAGGACGCATGACCTGCTCCTTTCGGTCGCCCGCGATCGCTCGAGATGCGCGAAGCGCGCGGCAGTCTTTCACGTGGTTGCCCTGAACTCGAGCCCCTCGTGCGCCGAGCCGCCGCCCGCGCGGAGCGCGCGGTGAAGGCCCTTCTCCGAGGCGCGGACAAATACCGATATAGCGTCGCTTTTCTACAAGGGCGGATCGCGGCGCGCGCTGTCGATCAGGCCCTTTGCCGCTGGACTCCTGCGTGGCGTACCGACGCGGCTGCCTCGAACAGCGCTGCGAGCGCCGGAGCGCCCCTGCGCTATGCTCGGCCGGACCGTGCCGCCGCTGAACCATGGCCCCGACCGCGAGCGCGTCCTCGCGCTGCTCAAACGCCACGGGTGGAACGCGACCTCGTTCCAGACCCTGGAGTCCGACTTTCGGTATTGGTTCCATGGCGACGACGCCTGCGTGGCCTATGTCGACACCGGCGGCGCGTGGGTCGCCGCGGGCGCCCCGATCGCGGCGGCCGAGCGGCTGGTCGAGGTCGCGCGGGCGTTCGTGGAGGCAGCCGCGACGGCGGGGCGGCGCGCGTGCCTCTTCGGCGCGGAGGCGCGGTTCTCCGAGCGGGTCCCGTGGAGCGCGATGCTCATCGGGGAGCAGCCGGTGTGGGATCCGGCGCGGTGGGGCGACGTCCTCCGGTCGAGCCGGCGGCTGCGCGAGCAGCTCCGGCGCGCGCGCGCGAAGGGCGTGGTCGCGCGCGCGGTGAGCCCCGGCGAGATCGAGGACGCCGAGAGCCCGCTGCGGCGCGAAGTGGAGCGCCTCATGGCGCGCTGGGCCTCCTCGCGGCCGATGGCGCCCATGGGATTCCTCGTGCAGCTGGAGCCGTTCTCGTTCGCCGGCGAGCGGCGCTACGTCGTGGCGGAGGCCGGAGGCGCGGTGGTCGGCTTCCTCGCGGCGGTGCCGGTGTACGCGCGGCGCGGCCTCTTTCTGGAGGACCTGCTGCGCGACCCGTCCGCGCCGAACGGCACCACGGAGCTGCTCGTGGATCACGCGATGCGCACCGCCGCGGCGGAGGAGTGCCTGTATGTCACGCTCGGCCTCGCCCCGCTCGCCGGGCCTGTGCGGCGCGGGTTGCGCGCGGCGCAGCGGCTCGGGGCACGTCTCTACGACTTTCAGGGCCTTTACGCGTTCAAGGCGAAGCTGCGGCCCGACAGCTGGGTCCCGATCTACCTGATGTACCCGCCCGGCGGCCACGGGCTCGTGGCCATCTATGACGCGCTCGCGGCGTTCGCGCGCGGAGGTCTCTTGCGCTTCGGGCTCGCGACGCTGCTGCGCGGGCCGGCCGTGGTGTTCGAGGTGCTCGGCTGGCTGCTGATTCCGTGGACCGCGCTGCTCGCGCTCGCTCCCGCGGAGCGATGGTTCCCGTCACCCTCCGTGAAATGGGCGTGGGTGGCGTTCGACGTGTGCCTCGCGCCGGCCATGCTGCGGCTCAGCCAGCGGCACGGGCAGACGCTCTCTCTGGTGCTGGCCGGGCTGGTGACCTGCGACGCGGCGCTGACGCTGGCGCAAGCGTTGCTGTTCAACCTGCCGCGGGCGCGGGGGGCGTTCGAGCTCGCGGTCGTGGGTGTGGCGGTCGCGGCGCCGGCGGTCGCGGCGGTGCTGCTGTGGAGCGCACGGATGCACCGGCCGAAGCATCTCCGCGGCCCGAGGAGAGGAGTCGATCTCATGCGTCCGCGTGGGTCGACTTCGATTTCGTGATGGAGTCGGGGCGCGGGGCGTCCAACGCGGCCCGCGATGGCGGGTCGGCGCGGCTCACCGCTCCTTGATGCGATATCCGGCGCGCGGGAAGTGCAACGCGATCTCCCCCACCTCCGGGTCGTGACGCAGAATCGTGATCTCGGCGGCCGAGCTCCGCACCACGACGCCCCGGCTCTCCTCTGGACCGTGATCGTCGGCCGTGATCGCCACCGAAGCTCCCGGCCGGAGCCCCTCTCCTGCCGCCGTCTCCCCGCCGGCGACGTCGGCCGGCTCGGACGCGCGGGCGATCGCGAGCGCCTCGGCGGCGCTCATCGGCCGCGCGTCGCCCGGCCCGAAGGCCTCGATGCGCGCGAGCCACGCCGCGAGCGCCGGCCGCGCCTCGACGGCCGCGAACAGCCTCGCGCTCTGCTTCATGAACCAGACCGGGTGGAAGCACGCCGCGTCCGCGATCGAGAACGCGTCGCCCAGCAGGAAGGGCCGGCCGCGGAGCTGGCCGTCGAGGCGGTCGAGCGACAGGAGCGCCTGGCTCAGGGCGTGCGGCGCCGCCGCGAAGATCGCCTCCTTGCTGAGCGCCGGCGACATCGCCGCGCGATCCGCCAGGATGCCGGGCGGCAGGGCAGGAAACAGGTCGACGACCACCGGCGGCACGATCTGCGACGTCAGCCGGTGGTCCGCCCAGTCCTCGATCAGCCCGGCGAGCCCGGCCTGGCCCGGCGGGAAACAGGCAGGCTCCGGCCAGAGCTGCTCCAGGCGCCGCGCGATGCACGCCGTGTCGCAGTAGACGTCCGCGCCGATCTGCAGGACCGGGATCCGCCGGTACCCACCGGTGAGCGGCGTCAGCTCCGGCTTCGGCGCCATCATCGGCTGCTCGACCGAGCGCCACGCGATCTTCTTGTACGCCAGGATCCGGCGGATCTTCTCGGCGAAGAGCGACAGGGGATAGTGATGAAGGATGATCTCGGCCATGAAACACCTCGCTTACGGGCGACCTCCTCGGGTCGGCGTTCACCTTAGGGAGCGCGCCGCGCGCCGTTCTTGGAAGATCTTGCGATCACCGGGAGATTGCCGGAGGCCCTCGGCGGCGCGTGGACTAGGCTGTCTCCATGGCCGAAGGGAACCCTGAGGATTTCGCCGCGGCGTTCAACGCCGCGAACATCGACGGCTGGGTCAGCGCCATGGGGCTCCGGCTCGTCCGCGCGACGGGCGACGGGGTCGAGGCCGAGCTCGACGTCGGGCCGCAGCACCGGCAGGCCTACGGCATCGTGCACGGCGGCGTGCACGCGGGGATCATCGAGACGCTCGCGTCGGTCGGCGCCGCGCTCCACGCCCTGCCGGAGGGCCGCTCGGTCGTCGGGCTCGAGAACCACACGAGCTTCTTGCGCGCCGTCCGGTCGGGGCGGCTCCGCGCCGAGGCGCGGCCGCTCGACCGCGGGCGGCGCACCCAGGCCTGGGAGGGCTCGGTCCACGACGAGCAGGGCCGGCTCTGCGCCACGGGGCGCGTGCGCCTGCTCGTGCTGGAGCCGGACGCGGTGCTCGCCGGGCAGCGCGCCGGCGCGCCCGGCTGACGCCGTATCCTCGACGCCCCTTCGCGAGGTGCCCTCGATGCGCGACGCAGCCGCCCTCCGGACGATCGATCGCATTCCCCGGCTCGGCTGGATCGACGCCCCCTCGCCCGTCGAGGCGCTGCCGCGGCTCGCCGCCGCGCTGGGCCTCGATTACCTCGGCGTCAAGCGCGACGACCTCTGCGAGCCCGTCCACGGCGGGATGAAGATGCGGAAGCTCGACTACGTGCTCGCCGCCCCCCCGCTCTCGACCGCGGCGGCGTGGTCCGCGGCGGGCGGCATCGGCTCGGGCAACCTCGCGGCGCTCGCCGCCGCGGCGGAGCGGCTCGGCCGGCGGGTGCACGCGCACCTGTTCTGGACCGACCTGTCGAGGAGCGTGATCGACAACCTCGCGTTCATCGCCTCGGGGCCGACCTCGATCCGCTTCTATCCCTCGCGCCTCGAGCTCGCGCTCGCGCGCCCATCGCTGTTCCTGCCGCTCCGCGCGCGGGACGGCGACGGCGCGGCCGTCGTGCCGCTCGGCGCCACCTCGGCGCTCGGCATGGTGGGCGTCGCGCGCGCCGCGCTCGAGCTCAGCGCGCAGGTGCGCGCGGGCGAGCTCCCCGAGCCCGAGCGCGTCTACGTCCCGCTCGGCTCCGGCGGCACCGCCGCGGGGCTCGCCGTCGGGCTCGCGCTCGGCGGCCTGAGGTCGCGGGTCGTCGCCGTCGCCGTGGTCGAGCGCCTCCTCGCCTCGCGCCTCCGCCTCGGCGCCCTCACGGCCGAGCTCCGCGCCCTGCTCGCGCAGAAGGGCGCCTGGCCCGTGCCCGCCGCGGCGCCGATCGACCTCGTTCACGGCTACCTCGGCCGCGGGTACGGCTCCCCGACGCCCGCATCGCTCGCGGCCTGCGAGGCGCTCGCGGCCGAGAGCATCTCGCTGGAGCCGGTCTACACCGGCAAGGCGATGGCCGCGCTCATGGCCGACGCGCGGCGTCGCCGGCTCGGCCCGGCGCTCTTCTGGCTCACCGCGCGGCGCGAGCCCCTGCCCCGCGCGCCCGGCTTTTGCGACCGCCTCCCGGCCGCGCTGTCGCAGCGGCTCGGCGCCCACTGTAGCGACGGCGCTCGGTGAATGCCCCACAGCTCAGCGCATCTCCGGCGGACCTACCGCTCTGTCGCATCGTCGCAATTTTATGATTCGACCCGCGATGGCGGCGGGATAAGATCGCTTCTCCCTTGCGCCCTCGGCCGGTGTTTGGTTTGCCTGCCCGGGCGCCTCGCGCGCGCAACTCACGCTCAGTCACGCTCAGAAGGAGTCTTCGCATGCTTCAGCCGCGGCAATCGAATTGGTGTGCTCCGCTCGCAATGATGCTGGTCCTGGCCGGGGTCGCCTGTGGCGGCAGCGACGGCGAGTCGAGCGGCTCCGGGAACGGCTCCGGCTCGGGCGCCGGGGCTGGCGCGGGCGCGCCGACGGGCGGCGACGACATCGGCAGCGGCGTGACGGGGGGGCCGGGCGCGGGCTCGGGCGCGGGCAGCGGCAGCGGCAGCGGGTGCGACACGAACCTCACGGGGATCGTGCGCGACTTCCGCGCCTACAACGGCGGCGATGGGCACCCCGACTTCGAGACGTTCACGGGCCAGGGCCTGAAGGGCATCGTCGAGCGCGAGCTGGGCCCGGATCAGAAGCCCGTCTATGCGCACCGGGGCGGCACCGAGCACACGACCGGGCCGGCCGAGTTCGATCAGTGGTACCGCGACGTCGACGGCGTGAACATGCCGATCCAGTTCACCATCACGCCCACGGTCAACGGGAACGGCATTGCCACCTACGACAACCGGGCCTTCTTCCCCGTCGACGGGGAGGGCTTCGGGAACGAGGGGAGGGAGCACAACTTCCACTTCACGTTCGAGCTCCACATGAAGTTCGTTTACAAAGGCGGCGAGGTGTTCCGGTTCTCCGGCGACGACGATCTCTGGGTGTTCATCAACAACCGGCTCGCCATCGATCTCGGCGGCCTCCACAGCCCGCAGGAGGACCAGCTCGACCTCGATGCAATGGCCACCGAGCTCGGGATCGCGCCCGGCCAGGAGTATCCGCTCGACTTCTTCCACGCCGAGCGGCACACGGAGGCGTCGAACTTCGCCATCCAGTCGACGCTCGCGTTCACCAACTGCGAGCCCATCTTCGTCGACTGAGCGCGTCCGCGGAAGGGTTTGAACCGCGGAGGCACAGAGATCATTTCTCTCCCTCTGTGCTCTCTGTGCCTCTTTGGTTCCTTCGCTCTCTCGTGACGGCGCGGCGGCGCGGGGCTAAAGCCAGAACGACCCGCTCACGAACGTCGAATCCGCGAGCCGGTACGGCACCCCCATGATATCCTTCGGCCGCGACCCGGGCGCGAGCTCGCGCGGGAGCTCGTACGTCTGATCCATCAACCGGATCTCGATCGGCCCCGCGTCCTCGACCTCGAGCGACCACTCGATGCCTTCCGGCGGCAACCCCATGTAGGTGAAACCCCAGCGCTGGTTCCGCCCCGCCCCGCGGGCCGATTCCTCCACGCGCCGCCCGTCCACCACCGCGCGGATCACTGCCGTGGGGGACGCCACCTCGGCGAGCAGCCAGGGGGCTCGCCGGGGCGACGCGACGCGCAGCCGGAGCGACCGCACGCCGCCGCCCGTCGCGTCGCCGAGCACCGTGAGCGAGGGCGGCGGCAGGGCGAGGGCCGGCGCCTCGCTCTGGTGGGCCACGCGCACGTACGGCACCGCGAACGAGGGCGCCTGCGCGCGCCCGGCCGGGAAGTACCCGGCGGTCCACGGGTCGAGGTCCCGGTCGGCCGAGAGCCAGTGGGCCTTCCCGCCGGCGGCGTCGAGCGCGTACGCGAGGCTCGCCGGCCGGGGCTCGGCCTCGGTGAAGCCGAGCGTCGCGCAGGCCGCGGCGAGCGCCGCGAGGCCCGGCAGGGCGAAGGCGAGCGCGAGCCGCCGCGAGGCCCCGCCGCCGAGCAGCTCGGCGTGCGGCAGGAAGAGCCCGAACACGAGCGCGACGGAGAGGGCCGGCGCCGCCGCCATCGGCAGCCCCAGCGCGACGAAGAGCAGGTACGGGCCGGGCACCGCCAGCGCGACCGCCGGCGCCGCGGTCGCGACGAGGAGCGCCGCGTCGCCGAGCGTCGGCGGGGCGTCGCCGCGCCGGATCGTCACGGCCACGACGCCGACCAGCGCGGACGCGAGCGGCCAGGCGAAGTAGAAGCTCGCGCCGGGCATGGAGAGGCTCGCCCCGGCGAGGAGCGAGAGCCACACGAGCAGCGCGCCGAGGGCGAGATCGCAGGCCCCGAGCCGCCGCCGGAAGAGCCGGTAGCCCGCCGCCGAGACCGCGAGCGCGGCGAGGGCGAGCGCGATCCGGAACGCGGGCGCGTTGTACGGCTCGAACGGCATCGCCCGCAGCGCCGGGTGGACGCGCCGGAGGAGCCACCCGAGCCCGCCCACCGCCCCGGCGGCGCCGAGGAGCAGCGCCAGAAAGGCGAGCGAGCCCGCGAAGATGCCGCCGAGCGAAGCGCAGCGCCGGCGCCGCGCGAGCGCCGCGGCGCCCGCGAACAGGCCGAAGACGAGCGCGGCGATCGGGATCGCCCAGCCGATCGGGTGGGAGACGACGTGGGCGCCCCAGGTGTTGAAGTACACCGCGTCCTCGCGGTCGGGGCGCCGCAGGTCGAGCCCGCCGAAGCGGCGCGCGAGCGAGAGCGCGTAGTCTCCGGCGTGCTGAACGCTCCGGAGATCGAGGTTGTCCACGGTGTCGGACGGCGTGTGGTAGTGCGCGGCGTCGTCGCTGAAGGCGAAGTTCAGCCCGGGGATGCCGGCCCGCTTGAAGACGCTGAAATCGGTGCTGTGGCCGAGGCGCCGCGCGACCGCGGGGAAGAGCGACGACGCGATCGGCATCGGCGCGGCGCGGGCGAGCTCGCGCACGGGGAACGCGTCCCCGGGCCCGGTCTCGAACATCGCGACCACGCCGCCGGCCCCGCGGGCGTCGAAGTTGAGCGCGAGCCCGATCTCGCCGCGCAGCGGGTGCTCGTCCATGAACGCCTTGCCGCCGAGGACGCCCCCCTCCTCCGCGTCCGTGAACAGGAGCAGCACGTCGTTGCGCAGCGGGGGGCCGCTCTTCAGCGCGCGCAGCGTCTCGAGCAGCGCCGCCACGCCGCTGCCGTCGTCGGCGGCCCCCGGGCTGCCAGGCACCGAGTCGTAGTGCGCGACGAGCGCGACCGCGCGGGTGCTGTCCGCGCCCGGCAGCCGCGCCACGACGTTCTCGACGCGCGCGGCGTCGTACGGCAGGCCCCACTGCCGGCTGAGCACCGAGGTGCGCTGGACCTCCGCCTGCACGCCGAGCGCCGCGAGCTGCGCGAGCAGGTAGTCGCGCGCCCGCCGGTGCCCCGCCGAGCCCGTGGGGCGCGGCTCCGCGGCGAGCTCGAGGAGGTGCGCCCTGGCCCGCTCGGCCGAGAACACGTCGGGCGGGGCGCTTCGCGGGACGACGCTCGGAGGGCTCAGCTGCGCGATGCGGAGCGCGACCAGCGCGAGGAGCGCGAGGGCCACGGCGACACGGGGCGACCACGCCATGCCGCGGTCGTACCACCGATCCGCGGCAGCGCGGAGCGCGCGGCCCGCCGCGCCCACGCTCCCACGGCGCGAGGGCGCGCCTCGCCGGTCACCGATCGCCGCGATCGTTGCTCGCCTCGGCCCGCCGGAACCGGAAGAAGTCGTCCAGCGTCCGGCCCTCCGCCTCCTCGAAGCGCTCGTCGAGCACCTCGAGGCCGTGCATGCGATCGAGGCGGAAGCTGCGGAACTCGGCGCGCAGCTCGCACCAGGCGGCGAGCGACCAGCAGGTGCCCATGAAGAAGAGCCCCAGCGGGAGCGCCGTCCTCGTCGAGCGGGCGCCGTCTTCGCGCGCGTAGCCGAAGCGGATCTTGCGGCGCTCGCCGACCGCGGCGCGCAGCTCGGCGAGGTGCGCCGTGGCGCCCTCCGGGATGTGGTAGCTCGGCGCGAACAGCGCGCTCGCCGCGACCCGGGGCCGGAGGCGCTCGGGCAGCGCCGCCTCGATCTTCTCGAGGGCACGCCTCGCGGCGCGCACGAGCGCCGGATCGGACCAGCTCTCCACCATCCGCGCGCCGAGCACGAGCGCCTCGATCTCGTCGTCCTGGAACATGAGCGGCGGCAGATCGAAGCCGCGGGGCAGGGCGTAACCGACGCCGGCCTCGCCCTCGATCGGCACGCCCGACGCGATGAGATCGCGGATGTCGCGGTAGATGGTCCGCTCCGAGACCTCGAGCTCCTCGGAGAGGCGCGCGGCCGTCGTGACGCGGCGGCGGCGCAGCTGCTGGACGATCTGGAACAGTCGGTCGGCTCTCCGCATGATGGCGCGCCCTCTCGCCGGCGCGGCCGCGAGGAGCGTGGAGGGAGCCTAGCCCGGGCTCCTGACGGCGCGCTGCCATCAGGAGCGTCGATGCGCGCCGGCCCGCCGGCGCCCGGGCTCCGCCTCAGCCGAACGGCGCCGCGGGCCTCGGGCCGCCCTGCGGCCTGCCGCCCCCGAGCCCGTCGATGTCCTCGTCCTCGGGCCGGCGCGACAGGCGCGCGGCCGCGCGCTGGTAGAGCTCCGTGAGCGGCGCGCGGTGCGCGGCGAGGAGGACCGTCGCCCCGGCCAGCCACAGCAGCGCCAGCGGCACGAGCGCCGAGGACGTCGTGTAGACGAGCACGGGGCGGAAGGCGCGATCGCGCGTGACGAGCTCGCGGCTCGCCTGGAGCGACCGCTCGTAGTCCGGGAGCGACAGCGCCACCGGCGTCACCCCCTCCAGCACGGCGCCGCCGGGCGCGAGTGCGCCGCCGCCCTTGGACGGCTCCTCGCCCTTGACGGCGCGCGGGGCCGCGGCCGGCGCCATGGCCGATTCGTACGAGTTCCACCGCTCGGACCGGTAGCGCCCCGCCGAGACCGCGAAGAGCCCGACCAGGAGCGCGAGGCCGCCCGCGCCGAGCAGCACCACCATCGCGACGGCGCGGCTCGTGCCCCGGAAGAGCCGCCCCACGAGCCACGCCGCCCCGGCCGTCGCGATCCCGACCAGGATCGCCACGAACGTGGCGGGCGCCACGAACCACAGGCCCGCCATGATCAGCCCGCCCAGCGCGCGCAGCGCGCGCAGGCGCGCGCGGCCCGGCGCCCCGCCGGGGCGGACGGCGATCCACGCCGCCACGAAGCCGATCGCCACGGCGACGGCGTCGCCCGCGTCCGCGAACCACACCGGCCGGTCGCCGCCGAGCAGCGCGAGCGGCACCACGCGCTCGGGCAGCCCGACCGTGAGCGCCACCTCGCTCGCGGTGAGCGAGTAGCGCGGCATCGGCAGCTCCAGGGATCCGCCGAGCGGGCGCACCGCGGCCTGCCCCAGCGACTGCACCTGGATCCTGTGGCTCCCCGTCTGCAGGGGCACGAGGACCTCCTCCGCGGCCGCGCCCTGGTGCATGATCCGCTGCGCCTTGCCGTCCGTGGCGAGGAAGATCGGCCGCCCGCCGGGCGCGTAGGGCAGGTAGTCGATCCCGTTGTTCTCGTAGGTCAGCGCGTCGTCGGCCACGAGGTCGCCGCGCTCGGTCAGGATCAGCGTGCGGCGGTGCTCGCGCACCACCGCGGCGAGCACCTCGACGCCCGCGAGCGGCTCGACCGCGACCTCGACGCGCTGCCCGCGCTGGACCAGCAGCAGGCGCGACGTCGCCTGGGTCCGCGGGATCGGCGACTCGGCGGCGTCGACCTGGCGAGCGTCGCCCTTCACGGTGAGCCGGTGCTCCGCGTCCGACTCGAACAGCCACCACTCGTAGGCCGAGCGCGGGTCGGGCGAGAAGACGCCGACCTTCGGGAGCGTGCCCGAGATCGTCACCTCGGCGGTGCGGCCCGAGGTGGGCAGCACGAGCTCCTCGCCCTCGACCCGGAAGCCGCTCGCGCCGGAGACGTCGAGCACCTTCTCCCCGAACGCGAGCGGCAGGCGCACCACGCCGAGATCGGTGCCCGACCGCAGCACGAGCCGGTACTCGAAGCCGACCTCCCGGCCGACGCGCACCGCGCGCGAGAGCTGGAAGACCGTGGGGCCCGCGCTCTGCGCCGCTGTGCCCCCGTCGCGGCTGAAGTGGAGCGTCGCCCCCGAGAGGCCCGAGAGCTGCGCGCCCTCCGCGACCGAGCCGCCGGTGACGTCGGCCTCGAACGTGTTGAGCGGGCCGGCCACGAGCAGCGTGAGATCGCCGTCGAGCGACAGCGTGCCCCGGAGCACGAAGCGGCGCGCGGCGGTCCAGAGGTAGTAATGGTCGTTCTCGAAGCTGATCGGCGCGGCCTCGCGGCGCGACGCGGGCCGTCCGTCGTCGAGGATGGCCTCGATGCGGACGTGCGCCGGCGGCCCGAAGAGCGGCACCGCCACCGGGCCGTCCGCGAGCACGCCGCCCGAGAGCTCGAACTGGAGCGGCCCCTCGCCCACCGCGCCGGTGATGCGCAGCCGGTCGAGCGCGTAACAGCGGCCCTCGCATTGCCCCGGCCCGCGGCGCTGATCGACCCAGCGCGAGAGCATCTCCAGCTGACCTGCCCATGAGTCCGGCGGCGGCGCAGACGCGTGCGCCGGCGTTGCGGCGGCCTTCGCCGCGGGCGCCGCGGGCGCCGCGCCCGCAGCAGGCGCCGCCGTCGGCTCGGCGGGCGCCTGCGCGAGCGAGCGCGGGGGGACGGCGAGCAGCAACAGCACCACGAGGAACCAGAAGAGCCTTGAAGGCGCGGCCTTGTTCCAGCGCGCGAGCGACATAGGGAGACTCCCTTCGTTGACCTGCCGAGCGAACGCGATGGCCGCCGCAGCGTCCTCATCAAACAGCTTAGCGAAAAACGACTGCAACAAAATCGACATGAGGCCTTGACAGTTAACGCGTCGCGTCGCAGTGTCGTTGCGTCGCGTTTGTGCCTCCGACGAGGCCACAGCGTGGATCTGTTGGCTGGCATGGCCGCGAGGCGAGGCCCCTCGTTCCAGTGCACATCGCATCTTGCGCTCTCGCGAGAGCGAGCGATGCGCGAGGACGGTCGGCCTGTGCTCGATGGATCGTTTCCGTACGCCCGCGTCCTTCGCGGGGGGACCAACCGAGGTGGGAGGCAGATCATGAGTGAGACCCAGAGCATCACGGAGCCGAAGGTCGAGAACAGCGTGAACGGGAGCGCCGCGTCCGCGTATCAGGCCGACGCGAGCGCCGCGGCGCCGGCGACCAAGGCGCCTTTCATCGAGACGCTGCGCGAGCGGGGCACGTCCTGGGCAGGGGTGGCGATCGGGTATGGGCGGATCGCGCTCGAGCAGGCCGCGCGCGTCCTGGACCGGACGGCGGGGAGGCTCGGCGAGCTTCAAGAGAAGCTCAAGAAGGGTGACGTGCCCGCGGCCGAGGGCGCCCGCTGAACCGCCGCCGAGCCAGCGCGCCGCCGAGGAGCGTTCATCAGGGCGCTTCCGGCGGCGCGGGGACCGGCGCGCCGCCGATGCCGACCGCGACGGCGTAGATCGAGCCGGCCGCGCCCCCGACATAAAGGGTCCTCGCGTTGAAGCCGGGGCCCGATCCGAACTGCGCATTGGCGACCCCGGTCGGAAAGCTCGCCAGGAGCTCCGGCTCTCCCACGGCCGCCCCGCCCGCGTCGAGCCGCACGCGATAGAGCTCTCTGTCCTTGTTATCGATCGTGTAGAGGTGACCGCACGTGTCGAGGGCGAGCCCGTCGAGCGTGGCCGACGCGATCGTCGTCACGAGCGAGGGCCGCGCGCCGGGGTCGGCGAGGTCGATCCTGCGGATCTCGCCGGCGGCGGCGTTCGTGTAGAACACGGCCCTTCGCGCCGGATCGAAGGCGATCCCGTTCGGCTGGCTCACCTCGGGGGCGCCG
The DNA here is from genome assembly GCF_051526825.1 of Sorangium sp. So ce185. Classification (NCBI taxonomy): domain Bacteria; kingdom Pseudomonadati; phylum Myxococcota; order Polyangiales; family Polyangiaceae; genus Sorangium; species Sorangium sp. So ce185. The sequence goes on from NZ_CP150316.1 coordinate 9,400,439, forward strand.
CTCGCGATCTCGTCGACCGTGGCGTCCGGGTTGAGGCGGAGCACGCGGCCGGCGGCGGCGTCGGTCGCCCAGACGTTGCCGTCGGCGTCCGGAGCGAGGCCGTTCGGCTCCTGGAGGCCCTTCACGTAATCGATGACGATGCCGTTCGTCGAGATCTGGACGACGTCGCCCATGCCGGGCCGCGCGGCCACGAGGGTCCCGTCGGGCCGGTACCGGAGCCCAAGCACGTTGCCCGGCAGGGACGCGAAGTTCGAGGTATGGCCCGACGCCTCGTAGCGAACGAGGTTCGGCCCCTGCTTGGCGACGAGGTAGCCCTGGCCATCGAACGCGAAGTCCTCGCTGCCGCTGAACACGTCCGTGACCCGCGTCGGCTCGAACGGCCCCGGCGCGACCGCCGCGCACTCCCCCGTCGGCCCCGCGCCGACGCCCGCGCCCCCATCGCCGGCGCCTTCGCCGCCGCCCCCGCCTTCGCCGCCCCCGCCGCCCCCGCTGCCCGAGCTCGCGCTGCTCGACGTCGTGCCCGCCCCGCTGCCCGAGGTCGCGCTGGTCGCCCCGCCGATGTCGCCGCCGCACGCCGGGGGCGCACCGGAAAGGAGCAGCGCCCATCCGAGCAGCCGGTAACCTCGCTTCATCTACCTCTCCTCCTCGCGCCGCACACTACACGTCGCCTCCCGCATTGCCTACGGTCGACGGCGCTCGCGCCGCGCGGCGCCCGCCAGCAGCCCCCGATCGCCGCAGCTCGCGGCACGCTGCTCGGTTGAGGTACCTCCGCCCCCGCGCTGCCCCAAAGGAAGACAGAGCGGGGGGGCACCCGCACAGGAGACGGGCCCAGATCGGCGTTTTCGGCGCGCAGGCGTACTCACGTACGCCGAGCACCGAAAACGCCGAGGTGGGCCCGTCTCCTGTGCGGGTGCCCCCCCGCTCTAGTGACGGGAGCGGGAGACGATGACGACGCCGGCGCCGATGATGGCGGCCGCCGCCCATGTCGCCGCGGAGGCGCGCTCGCCGCCGAGCAGGATGCCGAGCGCGATGGCGACGATCGGGTTCACGTAGGCGTAGCTCGTCGCGATCGCCGGGCGCGTGCTCCGGAGCAGGAACGCGTACGCGCTGAGGGCCACGATCGACCCGAACACCGTCAGGTAGCCGAGGGCGAGGAGCGACCGCGCCGACGGCGGCGCCGCGAGGCGCTCGCCCGCGAGCGCGCTGATCCCGAGCATCACCGCGCCGCCCGCCAGCATCTCCGCCGCGACCGCCATCGACCCGGCCGGCAGCGGCAGCGTGCGGCTGTACAGCGAGCCGAGCGCCCACGCCACGGGGGCCAGCACGACGAGCAGCGCGCCGACGTGCGCGGCGTGGAGGTCGCCGCCGAGGTGGAGCAGCGCCGCGCCCGCGAACCCGACGAGGAGCCCGAGCCACTCGCCCCGGGAGACCTCCGGGGCCCCTGCGGAAGCGCCCTCGCCGCGCCCGGCCCGCATCGTGGTGAACAGCGCCAGCCAGAGCGGCATCGTGGACACCACGACCGCGGCGACGCCGGAGCTCACCCACTGCTGCGAGACGACCACCAGCCCGTTGCCGAAGACGAGCAGCAGCACCCCGACCCGCGCCGCCGCGCCCCACTGCCGCAGGGTCGGGCGCGGGACCCCGCGCAGCCGGAGCACGCCGTAGAGCAGCGCGCCCGCCGTCACGAAGCGCACCCCGGCCAGCAGGAACGGCGGCAGCGTCTCCAGCGCGATCGAGACCGCCAGGTACGTCGAGCCCCAGATCAGGTACAGCGCGGCGAGCGAGAGGAGCACGAGCCAGCTCCCCCGCGCATCCCCGAGCGCCGCCCGCGCGCGCTCGAGCGCCGCCCGCGCCGTCCGCCTCGCCTCGCCCGCGGCCACCGCGATCTGCGCCGGCTCGAGCGCCTCCACCACGAGGAGCCCGCGCCCCTCGCCGCCATAGCTGGCCCCCGCCTCCAGCACCACGTCGTTCGGCTCACCTTCTCGGGTGATCCAGACAGAGCCGGCGGTGCAGCTCAGGAGCAGCGGACCGCCCCGCAAGCGGTGCGTCCACAGCCCCCCCTTCCCAAGCTCGATCCGCGACGACTCTCGGAGGCGCGACCGCGCCTCCGGAACAAGTGAGGTCAATTTCATGCCGCAGAGCTTGGTCTCGAGCGAGCGACCGGCACAGAGGCAGTCCGCCCGGCATTGAGGCCGGTACAGTTCACCAAACGGACAACTGTACTGGTCCTCACGCCCGCCGGCTGTACCGGTACCGCAGCGCCCGCCCGGTTGTACAATCGTCTCCGTGCAGGCGCAGGCGCCCATCGAAGCCGAGGACGAGGCCCACCTCTACGATCGCGTCGCCGCCCACATCGCCGATCTGATCGCGCGCGGCACGCTGCGGCCCGGCGACCGGATCCCGTCGGTGCGGCGGCTCAGCCGGCAGCAGGGCGTCAGCGTCGCGACCGTGCTCCAGGCGTACCTGCAGCTCGAGAACCGGGGGCTCATCGAGGCGCGCCCGCAGTCGGGGCACTACGTCCGCGCCCGCCGGGCCTCGGCGCTCCCCGAGCCGCGGGCCGCGCGCGCCTGCACCACCGCCACGCGCGTCAGCGTGAAGAGCCTCGTCTCCAAGGTCTACCGGGCCTCCCGGGACCCGCACATCGTCCCGTTCGGCGCGGCGTGCCCGAGCCCCGATCTCCTGCCGACCGACAAGCTGAACCGGATCCTCGGCGCGATCGCGCGGAGCGCGGGCGGCGCCGGCGTCTCGTACGACCCGCCGCCCGGCCTGCCGGCGCTGCGGCGGCAGATCGCCCGGCGCTCGGTCGAGTGGGGCGTCGCGCTCTCGGCCGACGACATCGTGACCACGGTCGGCGCCATGGAGGCGCTCCACCTCTGCCTGCGCGCGGTCGCCCGCCGCGGCGACACGGTCGCGCTCGAGTCGCCGGCGTACTACGGGCTCCTCCAGCTCATCGAGAGCCTCGGCATCAAGGCGCTCGAGGTCCCGTCGCACCCCCGCACGGGCATGGACCTCGACGTCCTCGAGGAGATGCTGGGCCGCCACCGCATCAAGGCGTGCCTCGCGATCCCGAACTTCAACAACCCGCTCGGCAGCGCCATGCCCGACGAGGCGAAGGAGCGGCTCGTCGCGATGCTCGCGCGCCGCGAGGTGCCGCTCATCGAGGACGACATCTACGGCGACCTGCATTTCGGCGACGTGCGCCCCCGCCCGGCCAAGGCGTTCGATCGCAAGGGGCTCGTGATGCTCTGCTCGTCGTTCTCGAAGACGATGGCGCCGGGCTACCGGGTCGGCTGGACGGCCCCCGGCCGCTTCCTCGACGAGGTCGAGCAGCTCAAGTTCGGGCAGAGCGTGGCGTGCGCGACCTTGCCGCAGATGGCGATCGCCGAGTTCCTCGAGATCGGCGGGTACGAGCACCACCTGCGCACCCTCCGGCGCCGGCTCGCCGCCCAGGTCGCGCGCATGAGCGAGGCGATCGCCGAGCATTTCCCCCCCGGCACCCGCGTCTCGCGCCCCGCCGGCGGCTTCGTGCTCTGGGTCGAGCTGCCGCCCGGCGCGAGCGCGCTCGACGTGCACGAGCGCGCGCTCGAGCACGGCATCAGCGTCGCGCCGGGGCCGATCTTCTCGGCCAAGCACCGGTTCTCGAACTACATCCGGGTGAACTGCGGCTACCCGTTCACCGACCTCATCGAGCACGCGGTCCGGACGCTCGGGCGGCTCTGCGCGGAGGCTGCGGCGGGGTGATCCGCGGCGGCGCCCGGCGCGCGGGCCCGCCCGCGGCGGCGGCGGCGGCGCGGCCGACGGCGCTGACGGGCGCGCTCTGGCTGCCGTACCCGCCCTGAAGTAGAACCTCGTCGCTCGCCACGAGCGCCCCGACGAGCCCACGACCTTGCGTCCCCGACACCCCGCGCCCGTTCCTTCGCCCGCGCCCCCGCCGCCCGCGGTCCGTGGCGCCGAGCCCGCGCGCGCGGCCCGCGCCTCGACCGCCCCGCGCGCGCCCCGCCCCTCGCGCGCCCGTGCGGCCTGGACGCTCGCCGCGCTGCTCTCGGCCGCGTCCGCCTGCCGCGCCGGCGCGGCCGCCTCGCCGGGCGCGCCGGCGCCCGAGGCGCTGCGCCCGCTCCCGGACCGCATCGACGGCAGCACCCTGCTCGGCAGGGACGCGCGGCGCGCGGCCGAGGCCGGCGCGGGCCCGCTCCGGGTGATCGGCGCGGACATGGCGTCCGACGGCGATCGGCTCGGCGCCTTCGTCGAGGTGCCCGCCGGCGAGTGCATGCTCGCGATGGCGCGCGTCTCGCCGACGATCGGCGACGTCGACCTGTTCGCCTTCGAGGACGACGGCAGCGCCTTCTCCACGGACGAGGCGGCCGACGCGCGCGCCTCCATCCTCGTCTGCCCCCCGCACCCGCGGCGGCTCTACGTCATGGCGCGCGTCATGTCGGGCGCCGGGGCGGTCAGCGTCGGCGTGCAGGGCGTCCCGGTCCAGGCGGCCGACGCGGTCGCCCGCGCCGTCGGCGCGCGCGGCCGGGCCGGCGACGAGAGCGGGCGGCTCGAGTCGTGGCCCGGCCTCGAGGCGAAGGTCCGCGCGCACCGCGGCGCCATCGGCGCGCGCTGGGAGGACGTGCGGCGCGTCGCGCTGCCCGTCGGCTCGAGGACCGCGAGCCGCATCGGGGCGAGCCTCGACGGCGGCCGCTGCATCGACGTGCTCGTCTCGCCGAGCGACGAGGTCGCCTCGCTCGAGGTCGTCGCGGAGGACGAGACCGGCAGGATCGTCGCGCGCGCCCGCGAGCGTGGCCAGGATCGCGTGCTGCTCCTCTGCGCGACGGTCTCGATCGAGCTCTCGATCGCGGTCCGCTCGCGCGGCACCCAGGGCCTCGTGGCCGTGGTCGTCGGCCGCTCCCAGCCGGGCGCCGAGGCGGAGATCTCCGGGGCCACGCCGATCGAGCGGGTGACCGAGAGCCGCGATCTCGCCGAGGTGCGGGCGGACCACGGCCGCGCGCTCGCCGGCCGGGGCTACGGCGCGCCGCGCGTGTCGACCGGGGCCGCGCGGCTCGGCAGCCGGACGACGCTCCCGATCGAGCTGCCGGCCGGCTGCGCCCGGATCGACGTGCTGGCCGGCAGGCCGCTCGCCGACGTGCTCGCCGAGCTGTGGAGCGACGCGCACGCCCTCCTCGGCCGCGCCCGGGGCGGCGCGCGGGCGACGATCTTCGCCTGCGGGAGCGGCGGCCCCGCCCGGATCGACGTCGAGTCGATGGCGCAGCCTGGCCCGTTCGCCGTGGAGGTCCGCAAGGAGCCCAAGGCCCCGCCGGCGCTCGTCGCGCACCCGCTCGCCGCCGCGAGGCTGCTCGGGCGCATGAGCGCCGCCGGCCTCGCCGACGCCTCGGCGGCCGCCGGGGCGCAGGCGGTGGCGCTCGACGCCTCGCGCCTCAAGATCCTCCCGCTGCAGATCCCGGCGAACACGTGCGCCGAGGTGATCGCGGCGCTCGACGCCGGGGGCGCCGGCGTCGATCTGCGCCTCGTCGACACGTCGACCGGGGAGAGCTCGCTCGCCCGCGCGCGCCACGTCGTGTCCGACAGCCGCTGCGCCGGCGCGTCGCCCGTCCCGGCGTCGATCGAGCTCAGGCTCGCCGACGGCAAGGGGGAGGCGCTCGTGCTGACCCGCACATCGGCCCGATCGCCGTCGCCCTGACGACGGCGTCGCGGGGCGCCGCTCCCCGGAGGCTTGACAGCGGAGACGTCGGAACCCTCAGATACCTCCGAGAGGCCCTTCGATGTCCTCGGGTCGCTTCGCCATCGCCACGCACGCGCTCGCGTTGCTCGCGCAGACCGAGGAGAGCTGCGCGAGCGACGAGCTCTCCGCGAGCATCAACACGAACCCGGCGTTCCTGCGGCGCATCCTCGCGCGGCTGTCGCAGGCCGGGCTCATCGAGGCGCGGGAAGGCCGCGCCGGCGGCTACCGCCTGGCGCGGCCGGCGAAGAAGATCCGGCTGAGCGAGGTGTACGCCGCCGTGGAGCCGGACGGCGCCATCGCGCCGAGCCCGTGCGAGCCGAACGCGAGGTGCCCGATCGGCGCGGGCATCCAGCGCGCGTTCGACGAGGTCGCCGAGGCGGCCAACGAAGGGCTGCTGCGCGGCCTCGCGCAGAAGACCGTCGCCGACATCGCGCTGCGGGCGCAGCACCTCGGCCGCCCGGCCCCGGCGCCGGTCAAGGCCGGCTGATCGCGCCGGGCCCGGCCCCGCGCGGCGCGCCTCCCCTCCCCTGGCAGAAACTGAAACCGTGCCTATAACAGTTCATGCGAGCGTGGCCGTCGAGACCGGGCCGGCGTCGAGCCGGCGATCGCGGCCAGGGGCGCTCGCCTCCGAGTGAGCTGAAAGGACAGCGCCATGGGCAGCAGCAACGTCATCGAAGTCAACGACCTGAATTTCGCTCATGAGGTCCTGGAGACCGATACACCGGTGCTCGTGGACTTCTCCGCGTCTTGGTGCGGCCCCTGCAAGCGGCTCGCGCCGATCGTCGATGAGATCGCGGCGGAGACGGCGGGTCAGGTGAAGGTGGTCAAGCTCGACATCGACGAGTCGCCCGCGGCCACGAAGCGCTTCGGGATCCGCGGCGTCCCGACCGTTGTCGCCTTCCAGAACGGCGAGGCCCTGGGGCGGCACGTCGGCCTCGCGAACAAGAAGGCGCTGCTCGCGCTCGTCGGGCGCTGACGCCCTCCGCTCGCCGAGCGCGCCGCGCCGGCGCCGCACCGCAGATTGACCGCGGATCGCCCGCGTCGTGATGCTCCCCACACACGACGCGGAGGCCGCCGCGGCGCCGTGCGCGGGCGCCCGACATCGACCTTCATCTCGCGCGAGCTGCGCGCTTTCACCCGATCTGCGCGCGTGGTGCGCGGCGCAGCGCGGCTCGTCCGTTGTCTTCCACGGACGCAGCACCCCGTTGACATCACCACCCGATACGAGATCCTTTCGCCAAGGAAGCTCAGCATTCCGCGGCGGTGCTCGCGGCGGTCCGTCGAGGCCGTCCGGGGGTCGCCACGCGGGGCCCTGCCGGTGTGGGGTGTTGCTGGCACGGCGCGACTGGCCTGGCTTCCCGAAGGCCATGGCTCTGTTCGACGACGACTTCGAGACGCTCGAGCAGCTCCCCGAGATGCGGAAATCTCGCGGCAAGAGCGGGGATTCGCTCGGCCAGACCCCGACGCCGGTGAACCCCGGCCGCGCCCGGGCGGAGCTCGCGGACATCACGAGCGACGGCCCGCGCTACGAGGTGCGCTCGCTGCTCGGCGTCGGCGGGATGGGGGAGGTCCACTTCTGCAGGGACCGCCGCATCGGCCGCGACGTGGCCATGAAGGTCATCCGCGCGGAGCACCAGGGCGACACGACGCTCCGCCACCGGTTCCTGCGCGAGGCCCGGGTGCAAGGCCAGCTCGAGCACCCCTCGATCGTGCCGGTCTACGACCTCGGCGTGGACGCCAAGGGCTCGGCGTACTTCACGATGAAGCGCCTCCGGGGCCTCACGCTGGCGAGGATCCTGAACGAGCTCCGCGAGGGCGACGCGACGGCGCTGCAGAGCTTCTCGCGCCGCAAGCTGCTGACCGCGTTCTCGTCCATCTGCATCGCCGTGGACTTCGCGCACTCGCGCGGCGTGCTCCACCGCGACCTCAAGCCCGCCAACATCATGCTCGGCGACTTCGGCGAGGTGTACCTGCTCGACTGGGGCGTCGCGAAGCTCATCGACACGCCGTACCAGACCATCGACATGGGGGAGGACCCCATGAGCACGCGGACCATCCCGGGCGACGTGCTCGGGACGCTCGGGTACATGTCGCCGGAGCAGGCGCAGGGGTGCGTCGACACGCTCGACGCGCGCAGCGACGTGTACTCGCTCGGGGCCATCCTCTTCGAGCTCCTCACGCTCAAGCCGCTGCACCCGAAGAAGGATCGCAACGAGATGCTCGACTCGCTCCTGCACGGCGCGGACGCGCGGGCGTCGGTGCGCGCGCCCGAGCGGGAGGTGCCGCCGGAGCTCGACGCCATCTGCGTGCGGGCGACCCGGCGCGAGCCGTCCGAGCGCTACCCGACCGCGCGCGCGCTCTACGAGGCGGTCGAGCGCTTCCTCGACGGCGACAAGGACGTGGAGCTCCGCCGCGGCCTGGCGGCGCGGCACGCGGGCCTGGCCGAGGAGAGGGTGGAGAAGGCGCTCGCCGGCGGCAAGGAGGCCGAGAGCGCCCGCAAGACGCTGCTCAGCGAGGTCGGCCAGGCGCTCGCGCTCGATCCGTCGAACGAGCGCGCCCTGGAGACGCTCCGGCGCATCCTGACCGAGCCGCCGCGCGAGATGCCGCAGGAGGTGCTCGCCGAGCTCGACGCGGCCGCGGCGGCGCGGCACCGGCTGCAGCTGCACGCGGGCATCCGCGCCGAGCTGCTCGCGACGGCGATCGCGACGCTCGTGGCCGCGGTGTGGCTGGGCATCCGCGAGTGGCAGGTCTTCGGCTTCATCCTGGGCTTCACGGCCCTGGCGGCGCTGATGAAGTTCATCGCGGCGCGCCTCGTGCACCGCCGGTCCGCGGAGTGGTACGCCTACGCCGGGTTCGTCTTCAACGTGCTCAGCTTCCTGTGCATCGGTCGCGGCTTCGGCCCGCTGCTCTTCATGCCGATGCTCCTCGTGATCTTCACGTACGGCAACTCGTTCACCTACCGGACGGCCTACCGCGTGGCCGTCGTCGTGACCGGCTGCGTCGCGGTGCTGGCCGCCGCGTGGATCGAGTACTCGGGCATCCTGCCGCGCTCGTACGAGTTCACCGGCGGCGCGATGGTCATCCTGCCCCAGGCCGTCGAGCACTCGAAGGTCCCGACGATCACGGCGCTGACGCTGACCACCCTGTTCATGCTGGTCGTGCCGGCGTTCATGATGGGCCAGCACCAGCACGCGCTCCGGGACGCGGAGCGGCGCGCGTTCCTGCAGGCGTGGCAGCTCCGTCAGCTCCTGCCGGAGCGGGCCCAGCCCGGCGCCGTGGCCAGCCCCGCATCGGGGCACACCACGCAGCGCCGGAGGCGCCCGCGCCCGGCCGAGTGACCGCCGCGTCAGTCCATGGGCCAGACCGAGAGGACCCAGACCGGGGAGCCGCCGCGCGCGGACACGCGGAGGGCGGCGCTCTCCTCGACGTCGGAGCAGAAGGCCACGCCGGCGCCCTCGCCGCCCTCGCCGGCGTCGTCGCGCGCGGCGCGGTCGCCCACCTCGACGGAGATCCGGAGCGCGCGCATCTCGCCCCGGACCAGCGCCGCCGCCGCGAAGTAGCAGCGGCCCGGCTCGACCTCCACGGGGACGAGCGTGTCGCCCTGCGCGCCGACGGCCTCGGCGATCGCCTGCGCGCGCGGCGCGGGCGCGTGGCGGCGCTTCAGCGCGGCGGCCAGGTTGCCCCGGGCGCGCGCGCCGAAGTACCCCGGCACGTGCGGGGGCATCGGCCACTGCGCGTCGGACAGCACGACCTTGACCGGGCCCGCGGCGCCGAGGAACGGCACCTCGACGACCCCGGGCTCCCCGAGGCAGAAGTCGAGCCGCGCGTCGGGCGCGTCGGAGCGGTCGCGATCGAGCAGCCGCCCCGTGCCCGCCTCGCGCGCCTCGGCGTCCAGATCGGTCGCGCGGCGCACCGTGGCGCTCGGGACCTCGGCCATCAGGTCGAGCCGGTGACAGCCCTCGGGGAGCTTGACCGAGAACTGCCCCGTCCCGACCGTCGAGGCGCGCATGTCGAGCGGCGCGACGCGCGGCGCCCCCTCGGCGCGGGCCCGGCGCGCGGCGCGCGCGACGCGGGCGTCGAGCGGCCCCGGCTCGGCCGGCCGCCCCGGGTCGCCGCGCGGCGCGACGGGCCCTGACACGCGCTCCGGCAGGATCGCCTCGAGCCGCTCCGGCGGCCCGCTCGACGCCGCGACCACGACCTCGAAGGCGCCGCGCGGCGACAGCACCTCGAGCGCCACGCGGCCCAGCGTCTCGCGCGCGTCCCCGCACCGGACGATCGCCGCGGCCCCGGCGACGCTGTGGATGCGGCGCTCGTCCTCGGGATCCTGGCCGCGCAGCCGGTGCACGAGGCCCTCGAGGGCGGACAGCTCGCCCGAGGACGACTCCGGCTCCAGCGTGAAGTCCACGATGCGCGGCGCGAGGAACGCGACGGTCAGGCACTCCTCCGCCTTCGGTCCGGCCGCGCCGCTCGCGCCGCTCGCGCCGGCCGCGCCGCTCGCGCCGGCCGAGCCGGCGACGCCGCTCGCGCCGGCCACGGCGGCCGCGCCGGCCGGCGGCGGATCGATCGCCAGCACCCGGAGGCGGCCGTGCTCGATGAAGATGGGGGGGAGCCGCGCGACGCGCGCGCCCGAGAGCGACCACATCCGCGCGACGCGCGCGGCGTCGTCGCTGAGGTCCGCGCGCGCCGGCGCCCCCACGGTCAGGCCGGCGAGCGCGGTCAGGCCCGCGAGGGCCGCGCCGCGCGCGGCGCCGACGGCAGCGCGGCGGCCCCGCTCGACGAGGCCGCGCGCCGCCGCCATCAGGCCGGAACGGCTACGACGACTTGCGCATCGCCTCGATGAGGATGCGCGCGACCTCCGGACGGGAGAACTCCGGCGGCGGCAGCTCGCCGCGCTGGAGCAGCTCGCGCACCTTCGTGCCCGACAGGTTGACCTGCGTCGACGCGTCGCCCGGCGCGGTCTTCGCGGTGGCCATCGCTCCGACCACCGTCGAGTAGAACGCGTTCTCGAAGTTGAGCGTCGTGATGCCGAGCTCTCCGGGGCTGAAGGCATTGAAGATCTCCTGCGCGTCGTAGGTACCGTAGTAGCTTCCGACGCCGGCGTGGTCGCGCCCCACGATGAAGTGCGAGCAGCCGTAGTTCTTGCGCGCGAGCGCGTGGAAGATCGCCTCGCGCGGGCCCGCGTAGCGCATCGCCGCCGGGTAGATCGAGAGCAGCACGCGGTCCTTCACATAGTACTTCGCGATGAGCTCCTCGTAGCAGCGCATCCGCACGTCCGCCGGGATGTCGTCCGACTTCGTCGCGCCGACGAGCGGGTGGATCATCAGCCCGTCGCAGATCTCCAGCGCCGTCTTGGTGATGAACTCGTGCGCCCGGTGTATCGGGTTGCGCGTCTGGAAGCCGACGATGCGGCGCCACCCCTTCTCGGCGAAATACGCCCGGGTCACCGCCGGGCCCCGGTCGTACGCCGGGAACGGCGACTCGACCGGCCGCTCCAGCACGCGGATCTCGCCGCCGACGTACACGGGGCCCGTGCCCATCAGGTAGGCGACGCCCGGGTGCTTCGTCTCGGTCGTCCGGAACACCTCCTGCGCCTCGAGCTCCTTGTTCGGCCGCCACTTGTCGCTCAGCTCGATGACCGCCACGATGCGGCCGTCGCGCGCGCGGAGCGCGGCCTCGGACCCGACGCGGAGCCCCTCGGCCGCCTGCTCCGAGACGGCGAGCGTGATCGGCATCGACCACGGCAGGCCGTTCTCGAGGCGCATCTCGCGCACGACGCGCAGGTAGTCCTTCGAGTTCATGAAGCCGCGGAGCGGCGAGAACGCGCCGATCGCGATCATCTCGACGTCGCTCTCGGTCCGCTCGTCGAGCTCGATGACCGGCAGCCCCTTCGCCCGCTCGGCGAGCGACGCCTTCTCCGCGCCCTCGGCCCACCGGTTCACGAGCTCGCCGCCGTGCGGCGCGATGAGCCCGCGGGCGCCGGCCGCCGCCGCCCCCGCGGCGGCAGCGCCGGACACCGACACCGCGGCGCCGCGGCGCGGGATGTACCCGAGCTCCTCGAGCTTGGCGAGGATCTTGGCGAGGCCCTCCTCCTTGGTCTCCTTGTCGGTGTAGACGACCACCTCGGGGTTCTCGGGCGCCTCGTACGGGTCGTCGATGCCCGTGAAGTTCTTGATCTCGCCCGCGAGCGCCTTCTTGTAGAGCCCCTTCGCGTCGCGCTCCGCCAGCACCGGGATCGGACAGGAGCAGTACACCTCGACGAAGCGCGGGTTCTGCGCCCGCTGCTCGTCGCGGATCGCCTTGTACGGGCTGATGGCCGCCGTCATCGCGCACGCGCCCGACCGGGCGATGAGCTTCGCCACGTATCCGATCCGCCGGATGTTCGTATCGCGGTCCTCCTTCGAGAACCCGAGGCCCTTCGAGAGGTTCGTGCGCACCTCGTCGCCGTCGAGCACCTCGACGTGGACGGAGCGGGCGCGGAGCTCGGCCGAAAGCATCGCCGCGAGCGTGCTCTTGCCCGCGCCGCTCAACCCGGTGAACCAGACAACAAAACCTGACATTTAGGCAACTCCTTCGATGATCGAGTGACAACTGCGGAATCGGCCTCTCTGGGCCTCGGGAGCGGATGCCTGCAAGCGGGTGCGGGCAGCGCGAGGACGGCGGACGCGCCCCGGCGCGATGAGCTCAATCGACGACGGAGAACGTCGACGCGACGAACGCGGCGCCGTCCCAGACGAAGAGGCGGTGCTCGGCGATGCGGGGCTCGCCCCCGTCGCCGGAGCCGCCGCGCACGCTGGTGACGAGGAACGCGAGCGGGAACGCGGGCCCGGGCCCCATCACGATCGCGCCCCCCTCCTCGGCCGGCGGCTCGCCGCCGCTCATCATGGCGGCGTCGGTCGGGCTGAAGTAGGCGCCGGCGTCGAGGTGCGAGTGATAGAGCACCTTCACGGGGCGACCCGCCGCGGCCCCCTTCTCGACGGCGTCGGAGAAGCGCTTGCCGTTGAAGTCGAAGAACGTCCGCGCCGTCCGGAAGTACCGCTCCGGATCGACGGCGTGGAGCTTGTTCGCGATGTTCTCCATCCGGACGTGCTCGTCGCAGAGCAGCGGCTCGCCCGCGGGCCCCTTCAGGTACCCGCAAGCCTCCTCGTCGCGCGCGTACCCGGCGAGCGCCTCGGCCTCGACGGCCCTGAGGACGTCCGCCTTGAGGACGACCCCGCCGGCTGTCCACGGGTGAGACATCACCATACGTAACGCTTCTCCCATTTCATGGGCGCAAAATAGCGGTCGCCCCGGTCCGGGACAATCGCCACCACGCACCCTCCCTGCTGTTCGCGGTGCAGGCGCTTCGCCACCTCGAAGGCCGCGAAGATGGCCGCGCCGCCCGAGTGCCCGACGTGCAGCGCCTCCTCGCGCGCGAGGCGATCGGACATGTCCCAGCCCTCCTCCGTCGTGATCCGCATCGTCTCGTGGTACGCGCCCGCGTCGTGGATGGCGGGCACGAGCGAGCTCGGGAGGTGCTTGAGCCCCTCGAGCCCGTGGAGCGCGTCCGCGGGCTCCACCGCGATGCAGCGGATCGGCCGGTGGTGCTCCCGGAGCCTCCGGCTCGTGCCGACGATGGTGCCGCTCGTGCCGACCCCGGCCACGAAGTGCGTGATCCGGTCGCCGACCGCCTCGAGGATCTCCCGCGCGGTGCCGTGGTAGTGGGCGAGCGGGTTGTCCTCGTTCGAGTACTGGTCCGGGTAGAAGTACCTCTCCGGATCCTTCTCGACCAGGGCGCGCACGTGGCGGATCGCGCCGTCGGAGCCCTCCATGGGATCGCTGAAGATGAGCTCCGTGCCGAACGCGCGCGCGATGTCCTTGCGCGCCTTGGACACGTTCGACGGCATGACGAGCGCCACCTTGAAGCCCATCGCCGCGCCGAAGAGCGAGTAGGCGACGCCGGTGTTGCCGCTCGTCGAGTCGATGAGCGTCTTCTGGCTGGTGAGGCGCCCGTCGGCGGCGGCGCGGCTCATCATCCGCAGCGCGGCGCGGTCCTTCACCGAGCCGCCCGGGTTCGTGAACTCGAGCTTGGCGTACACCTCGACCGACGGCGTCTCGCGGCCGATGCGCGACAGGCGCACGAGCGGCGTGTCGCCCACGGCGTCGACGACCGACGCGATCCGGCGGGAGCGGGCGAGGGAGAGCCTCATGACGGCTCGCCTCCCGCCGCGCCGCCCTGCCCCGCCCCGGCGCCCCGGCCGAGCGCGGCCCGCATCTCGGCGAGGGCCGCCCGCGCCCCGGCGAGCACCGCCCGCGCGGCGGGCGACGCGACGAGGTCCGCGGGCGCGAGCGCGTCGACGTCGAGCGCGCCCTCCGCGAGCGCGCCGAAGCCGGCCCCCCGCGCGTAGCGCTCCGCCACCTCGCGCGCGAGCGGCGGCGCGCCATCGCCGCCGCCGCCGAGCACGCGCGCCGTCGCCGCCCCGAGCCTCGCCTGTCCCTCTGGACCGATCTCCGCGAGCAGCACCTGGCGGAGATAGCGCGGGTCGTCCACCTCAGCCCCCGGCGATCGCGGGGACGATCGCGACCTGATCGCCGCCCTTCACGGGCGTCTTCAGCCCGTCGAGGAAGCGGATGTCCTCGTCGCCCACGAAGATGTTCACGAAGCGCCGCACGCCCTTCTCGTCGAGGAGCCGGTCGCGGATGCCCGGGTAGCTCTTCTCGAGGTTCTCGATCAGCTCGCCGACGGTGCCGCCGGCGGCTTTGACCTCGTCCTGCCCGCCGGTGAGGGTGCGAAGGGGGGTCGGGATGCGGACGGTCGCGGTGTCAGCCATGGTCATGCTCTCCAGTGTTGAGGTGGGCCGGGGAGCCGCTTCCGCGGTCCCCTTCAACGTAGGTGGGGGCTCCGTTGTCACGGTCCCCTGCAACAAGGGTCGGGGATCCGCTCTCGCGGTCCCCTTCTGCAGCACACGAGATCACGTAACGGGACGCGTCGATGGTCGCGATGTCGGCGCGCTCGCCGCACAGGGCGCAGGCGGGGCGCGCGGCGACGGGGACGCTCCGCAAGGTGTCCGACAGGCCGTCGTACGTCGCGATCCGGCCGTAGACCGACGCGTCGCCCGCCAGGATCGCGAGCGCCCGATCCGCCGCGATCGCGCCGGCCACGCCGCACACCGGGCCCGCCACCCCGGCCGTCGCGCAGTCCGGCGCGTTCCCGGTCGGCAGGTCCTCGAACAGGCAGCGGTAACAAGGCCGCCCCTCCGCCGCGACCGCCATCACCGTCGCGCGCCAGCGGATCGCCGCCGCGTGCACCACCGGCGTCCTGGTGAGGCGGCACACGTCGGCGATGAGGAACCGCGACGCGAAGTTGTCGGTCGCGTCGACCACGACCGAGACGCCCGGCATCAGGGCGGCCGCCGCGCTCGGCGTGAAGCGGCCGTACCGCCGATCGACCCGGAGCGTCGGGTGGCGGCGGCGCAGCGCCTCGGCGAAGGCGTCGAGCTTCGGGCGGCCGACGTCGTCGGCGTCGAACAGGATCTGCCGGTGCAGGTTCGTGATCTCGACCTCGTCGTCGTCGGCCACGCGGATCTCCCGCACGCCCCCCGCGGCCAGCGCCAGCGCGGCCGGCGCCGCGATGCCCCCCGCCCCGACGAGGAGCACGCACCCGCGGACCGTCGCGCCGCCGCCGCCGCCGCTCATCGGAAGTACTCGTCCAGGCTGAAGTACCGCTCGCCGGTGTCGCACAGGACCGTCACGACGTTGGCGTCGGGGCCGAGCTCGCGCGCGACGTCGAGCGCCACCCGCACCGCGGCGCCGGCGCTGATGCCGACGAGCAGCCCCTCCTGCCGGGCGAGCGCCGCCTTGATCTCGTACGCGGCGCGATCGCTGACCGTGCGCACCTCGTCCACCACGCCCGGATCGTAGTTCGCCGGGACGAACCCCGCCGCGAGCCCCTGGATCTTCGTCGGCCCCCGCTCGCCGCGCGAGATCGTCGCGCACGACTCGGGCTCGACCGCGATGACGCGCGTCGCGGGGCGCAGCCGCTTGAGCACGCGCCCGACGCCGCTCACCGACCCGCCCGTCCCCACGCCCGCCACGAACGCGTCGATCCTCAGCGACTGCCGCGGGCCGGGCCGCCCGGGCGCGTCGAGCCCCGCCATCGCGTGCAGGATCTCCCGCGCGGTGGTCTCCGCGTGGACGCGCGGGTTGTCGGGGTTGTCGAACTGGCCGAGGATGATGGCGCCCGGGATCTCGGCGGCGAGCTGCTGCGCCTTCTCGATGGCGCCCTCCATCTGCTGCTCGGGCTCTGTCAGCACGACCTCCGCGCCGTAGGCCTCGAGCAGCTGGCGGCGCTCGAGGCTCATGCTCGCCGGCATCGTCAGGATGCAGCGGTACCCCTTGGCCGCGCACACGATCGCGAGCCCGATCCCGGTGTTGCCCGACGTCGGCTCGATGACCACGCCGCCCGCGCCCGGGCCGAGCAGCCCGCGCGCCTCGGCGCCCTCGATCATCGCGAGGCAGATCCGGTCCTTCAGCGAGCCGCCCGGGTTCTGCTGCTCGGCCTTCCCGAAGACGCGCCCCCGGGGCGTCGCCGCGTCGACGCGGCGGATCTCGAAGAGCGGCGTGTCGCCCACGAGGTCGAGCACGCTGTCGACGACGCGCGGGTGCGAGGGCAGCGGGGGCAGCTCGGCCGCCCCCGCGGGTGCGCGGGGGACGCCGGGGGACGGGTCGTCTCGGTCAGGGCTTCTCATGGGAGCTCGGCTCAGATCACGTAGGTCGACCGCTCCGGCCGCCCCTTGCGGCGCACGCCGAGCTCGACCCCGCGCTCACAGACGTCGGCGATCGACACCGCGTCGAAGCAGCGCTCGATCGCGAGCGCCAGATCGTGGAACACGGCCGTGGGCGGGTCGAGCGTCGAGCTCTCCGGGTTGCCCTCGTCGTCCGGCGCGATCACCGCGACCGGCCCCTCCAGGGCGCGGACGACGTCGCCCAGGCTGATCTCGCTCGCGGGCCGCGCCAGGTGGTAGCCCCCGCGCGGCCCCCGCTTCGAGCTGATGAGCCCGGCCTTCTTCAGGTCCTGGAAGATCTGCTCCAGGAACCGCGCCGGGATGACCTCTCGCTCCGAGATCTCGCGGATCTGCGTCGGCCGCCCGTCGTTGTGGAACGCGATATCGAACAATGCGCGCACACCGTAGCGACCCTTGTTCGAGAGCTTCACCGCCAGTCCTATGCATTGGTGCATCGGGGAAGTCAAGAACCGCACAATCCGCGACTTGAGCTTCGTTCCGTGCGACACGGCACCCGAACAGCGCACAGAAACCGGCCGGTGCAGCGAAATTGACAGCCGAGGTTCACCGTTCGCCGCGTCATGGCGAGCAGGCTCTCGGCTTCCTGTTGAACCGGATGGGACGGGTTCAGTAGCTTCGAGAGGTTCGAGGCTGCGAGTCGCCGCGCGTGCCGGAGGGCGCGCGGGACCCGATCGACGCGTCCGCGTCGCACGGTTCGGGCCGCGGCGCACCAACCCAGGAGTCGTCCGGTGGCTTTCTATCAAGATCCCCCATCACTCGGGAACCAGTACGACGACGACCGCGTGCTGCGGTCCTACCTCGCGCGGGTGCTGCCGCGCGAGGTGGCCGCGGCGATCACGCCCTCGCTGCGGGAGATGGGCGAGCTCGCGGGCGGCCGCCTCTACCGCCTGCAGCTCGCCGACCGCGAGAACGAGCCGGAGCTCACGTCGTGGGACGCCTGGGGCAAGCGCGTCGACCGGGTCGAGGTGACGCAGCTCTGGAAGGAGGCGGCGCGCATCGCCAGCGAGCACGGGGTCGTCGCGACGGCGTACGAGCGGGCCCACGGCGCGTTCTCCCGCGTCCACCAGTTCGCGCTCGCGTACCTCTTCGACGCGTCGAGCGACGTCTACACGTGCCCGCTGGCGATGACCGACGGCGCCGCGCGGGCGCTGCTCGCGAGCGACAACCGCGCCCTCATCGACCGCGCGGTGCCCCGCCTTACAGGCCGCGACCCGGCGCGCGCCTGGACGTCGGGGCAGTGGATGACCGAGCGCACCGGCGGCTCGGACGTCGGGCGGAGCGAGACCGTGGCGCGGCCCGGGCCGGACGGGGCGTACCGGCTGTACGGGACGAAGTGGTTCGCCTCGGCGGCCACGTCCGAGATGGCGCTCGCGCTCGCGCGCCCCGAGGGCAACCCGGAGGGCAGCCGCGGGCTGGCGCTGTTCTACGTCGAGCTCGCGGGCGAGGACGGGCGCCGCGAGGGGGTGCTGATCAACCGGCTGAAGGACAAGCTCGGCACCCGCAAGGTCCCCACCGCCGAGATCACCCTCGACGGCGTCCTCGCGACGCCGGTTACGGGCCTCACCAACGGCGTCCGGGCGATCGCGCCGATGCTGAACGTGACGCGGACCTGGAACGCGATCGCCGCCGTCGCGGGGATGCGCCGGGGGCTCGCGCTGGCGCGCTCCTACGCCCAGCGCCGCGCCCTGTTCGGCGCGACGCTGGCGGAGAAGCCGCTGCACATGGACACGCTCGCCGAGCTCCAGGCCGAGTTCGAGGGCGCCTTCCACCTGACCTTCCGCGCGATCGAGCTGCTCGGGCGCGAGGAGACCGGGTCGCTCACCGAGTCGGAGGCGAAGCTCCTGCGGCTGATGATCCCGATCGCGAAGCTCACGACCGCGAAGCAGGCGGTGTCGGTGCTGAGCGAGGTGCTCGAGGCGTTCGGGGGGGCGGGCTACATCGAGGACACGGGGCTGCCGCGCCTCCTGCGCGACGCGCAGGTCCTGCCGATCTGGGAGGGCACGACGAACGTGCTCGCCCTCGACGCGCTGCGGGTGATCCTGAAGGACGGCTCGCTCGACATCCTCGCGGCCGAGGTGGCGCGCCTCCTCACGGGCGTGGTCGAGCCGAAGCTCGCCGAGGCCGAGACGGCGGCGTCGCGCGCGGTGTCCCACGCCCGCGCCTGGATCAAGGAGATGGCCGCCACCGACCGCCCCGGCCTCGAGGCGGGCGCCCGCCGCGTCGCGATCACCCTCGGCCGGGCGCTCTCGCTCGCGCTGCTCGTGCGGCACGCGGCGTGGGCCATGGACCGCGAGCGAAGCCGGGCCGCGCTGGCCGCCGCCATCCAGTTCGAGCGCAACGGGGTCGACTGCATCCGCGACCACGACCCCGACACCGTCGAGACCCTCGCCGAGACGACGCGCCAGAAGCCCGCCACCTGAACAGACGGCGCCCCACACAGACCTGAACAGCGCCCGTCCACCCCCGGGCGCCGTAGGCCGACCGCGGCCGCCGTTCCGCCCCGCCTCGCGAGCCTACGACGATTTTTCCGCCGGG
Organism: Sorangium sp. So ce185; assembly: GCF_051526825.1. Taxonomy (NCBI): domain Bacteria; kingdom Pseudomonadati; phylum Myxococcota; order Polyangiales; family Polyangiaceae; genus Sorangium; species Sorangium sp. So ce185. The sequence continues at coordinate 9,419,480 of NZ_CP150316.1, forward strand.
TTCCTGCGTTCTGAGCACGCAGAATTAACGTGCATTTTCGGAGTGTTGCGAACGACGCGGCGTCGCCGGAGGCGGACGACTTTTGTCCTACCGGCGCGCAAAGGCACTAGACGGAACTACCTGAACGGGCATACAGTAATCCGTAGCTGCGGCGCTGAACGCGTGCCCGACGGGGGCGGCGTGCGGGCGGTCCTGGCCCTCAGGGCGGGGGCCGTGCGCGCGGCGTCCCCGGTGGGGTGAGATCCGCCTGCGCGCGCCGGCACTGGCGCGCGAGGGACTTCGTCCGCCTCACGGACGGATCGGGCTCGCGTAGCCCCGGGCACGCGCGCGGCGCGCGGTGCCGGAGAGCGCACACGACGAGCTGCGAAGAGGCGAGATGAAGACGCAATACACGCTGCTGTCCGGCGAGACGGTCGAGTTCGCCACGCCGGTCGGCGAGCTCGGCACCTTCCTGTGCCGGGTGCTGGCGGCGGCCCGGGATCCCGCGGTGTCCGAGGCCGACCTGACCGATCTCGTCCTCGGTCCGGAGAACCCGCTGCTGGACAAGACCGCCGTCGCGGGGCGGAGCGTGGCGACGGCCGACGTGTACCGCGATCCGGCGTTCCACGTGATGCTCGACTGCCTGGCGCGCAAGCGGCTGCCGCCCGAGTCGGCGGTGGCCACGCCGCGGACGCGCTACACGATGACGGTGCCGGAGGCCGCGCAGCAGCTCGGCATCTCCGAGAGCGCGGTGCGCCAGGCGATCTACGCGGGGCGGCTGCGCGCGAACAAGGAGGGCGGCACCTACTACCTCGATCCGCACTCGGTCGCGAGCTACCGGGTGAGCAAGCGCGGGCCGCGCCGGCAGGACCAGGAGGCGAAGGGGCCGCCCGGCGGCCCGCTCGACGCGCGCATCGGCTCGGGCCCGGACGCGAGCTTCCGGGTGAAGCACAGCCGCGACGACTTCGAGCTGACGGAGAAGCGCGGCCCGGAGTGGACGGGGATGATCCCGAGCGGGTGGCGGCGCATCGCCGTCCTCGGCACGTCGCGGGACCTCTCGCGGTACTGGGAGATCGAGCCGGCCGAGGGCGAGAGCGTGCTGCACTTCGAGGGGTTCTACCTCCGCGGGGGCTTCCGCATCGTCGAGACCGTGAGCAGCACGCAGCGGGCCCTGGCGGCGTTCAAGGGGTTCCAGCCGCGGTGAGCGCGGGCCGCGGGGGCACGCGGCGCCCGCGCGACCCTCAGAAGCGGGCCTGGGCGCTGACGCCGCCGCCGACGAAGTCGGGGTTCACGAAGGTGCGCAGCGCGAGCGTGCCCTCGGAGGGGTCGCGCTCCATGAAGGTGCCGTTGTTGTCGCGCACGTACTGGACCCACGCGACCGCGGAGAGGATCCGGCTGATGTCCCACTTGAGGCTGACGCGGGCCTGGAAGATGGGCACGGCGGACCGGTCGTAGGGGAGGATGGACAGGTTGCCCTGCTCGCGCACGACCACGGTGCGCGCGATCGGCGCGCTGTAGAGGTCGAACGAGGTCGTCTTGAAGGTGGCAGGGAGCTGGAGGCCCGCGCCGATGCCGGGGGTGAGCCGCGCCGGCGCGATGTAGTAGTCGGCCGACAGGGCGAAGAACAGCTCGTCGCCCGTCGAGGCGCCGCGGGTCTCCGGGATGCTCTGGAACGGGATGAAGCTCGGCTGGTTGCGCAGCACGAACGGCAGATCGCGGTAGATGCCGGTGACGCTCGCGCGCGCGTACCCCGACTTGAGGACCGCCTGGAGGGCGCCGGCGCGGGCCGCCTGGCGGGTGGTCACGCCCGCGGACTCGAAGTCCTTGAGGTTCTGGTAGAGGTTCGACGCCTCGAGGCTCACGGCCCAGGTGGTCTTGCCCGGCGTGTAGGCCTCGGGCTTGAAGATGACCTGCGGCCGGTCCGGGTCGTTGCGGTAGAGCAGGAAGTCGACCGACTGCGGGATGGGCTCGCCCTTCGTGTGCGCGACGACGCGGGCCGAGGCGCCGTACGTGTAGACCGGCTCGCCCGCGACGTCGGGCCAGTCGAACCTGCCCTGCTGGAAGTAGCCGGCGCCGAGGTCGGCGTGCACGTAGGGGTGGAGATCGACGCCGCCGCCGAGGAGAAAGCCGTAGTTCGTCTGCGCGATGCGGATCTCCTCGACCTCGCTGGTGCCGGGGGTGAGCACCCGCTGGAGCTGCGTGAGGCTCGCGACCTTGAACCCGGCGAAGACGCTGAACCGCTCGGCATCGAACTGCACCTTCGCGCCGGGCGCGGTGCCGATGATGCGCGGGAAGATTGATTGGTTGATCGACGCGTTCGTGCCGCCCCACGAGATGTCGTAGAGGTAGCCGAGGCGGAACCGGTCGGTGTCGAGGGGCCAGAGCGTGACGCCGAGCCCCGTCTTGCCGTCGGGCTTGCCGTCCGTGTGATAGAAGGCGCGGATGAACGAGCCTGCGTCGTAGAGCGCCTGATTGACGTTGTTGCTGTTCCTGGACAGCGAGGCGAGGTCGATGCGGAGGACGAGCGAAGCCTCGGTGTCCAGCCCCTCGATGAACCCCGGCATCTTCTTGTAGAGCGCGAGGTGCGTCAGGTTCTCGCGCCCGCTGAAGCGGGAGTTGAGGTTGTCGAAGAAGAGCCGGTATTGCTTGCGATCGCCGATGCTCACGTTCGGCGAGATCGGCTGCGCCTGGCCGGTGTCGTGGAGCACGTCGTCGTCGCCGAACGTCCAGGTGAGGCGCGTATCCATGGCGTCGCCGACCCGGACCGGCGGCTCCTCGGCCGGGATCGTCACGCGGGGCTCGACCCGCGGCAGCGCGGTCGCGGCCCCGGCCTCGGCCGCCGGCGGCAGGGCGCCGGGGGCCGGGAGGGCGGCGGCGGGCAGCCCCGCGGCGGGCGGCGCCGCGGCGGCGGGCGGCGCCGCGGCGGGCTCCGGGCCCAGCGCGGCGGGGGTCTGGACCGGCGCGGCGGGCCCGGGGGTCGGCGCGGGGGGGATGTCGGCCGGCGGCGCCGGCGCCGCCGCGGGCGCGTCGGGGGTCTGGGCCGGCGCGGCGGGCGCCGGCGGGGCCTGACCGGGGGCCGGCTGGGGCTGGCCCAGCGCCGGCGGGGCGAGGGTGAGCAGCAGGGCCGCGGAAACGGCGGGGGCGAGGAGCGCGCTTCGGTGCATGGCGGGCGGTGGGCTTCCTTGGGGCCTGGGGGATCCGAGGGCGCGGCGCGGCCGCGAGGGGGAGGCGGCGGCTAGTTGGTCTCCGCGTCGTTGTCGTTGAGGCTGCGCAGCCGCACGCAGGCCTCCGTCGAGGGCTTCGCGGCCGGCGCGCAGCCGGGCGCCTCGCAGACGAGATCGTCCGGGCAGCGGGCCTCGATCGTCCAGTTCAGCGAGCCGCCCGAGAAGTTCCGGAGCGTGCCCGTCACGGCCTCGAGCGCGCGGCCCCGGTGGGACGTCGGATCGAAGGAGCTCACCGTGCCCGTCTGGATCTGGATCATGCTCGACCCGTCCGTGACCTTGTAGTTGCCGCGCGCGGAGTAGCTCGTCCACTCGCTGCACTCGGGGTCGCGCGAGCACGCGTTCGCGCAGCTCCCCTCGGTCCGGCTCTCGAAGTCGACCTGGCCGTCGCCGTTGAGGTCGCAGCTCGACTGCTCCGGGGCGAAGACGTTGTTCCGCGCGGGCTTCGGGCCGAAATTCTTGCTGATGTGGACGCCCTCGACGCGCACGAGCCCGCTCTCGAGGCGCTCCATGGCCGAGGGGTCGGCGATCGTCCGCGCGTCGAGGACCGCGGGCTCCGGGACCGGGCACGGCTCCCCCTCGTGGAACGGCGCGATCTCGTAGGACGGGAACGAGAGCTCGGTGAAGCCGAAGAACTCGTTCACGGTGCCGGCGAGGTACTGGAGCCGATCGCAGACCCGCATGTTGGCGGGGGTGTTGAAGTTGTACGCGAAGAGGTGGTTGTACCCGCCGTCCTGGCCGGTCAGATCGGTGACGTAGAAGCCGTCGCTCGCGACGCGCGTGACGACGACCTCCTGGGGCGCGGCGGTGTCGATCTGGATCCCCTCGAACGCGTAGGGCGTCGCCGAGCCGCCCCCCTGGACGTCGGCGACGCGCGGCAGGGCGTAGGCGACGGGCTTCGACGCGCCGGCGCTGAAGGTGCCGCCCTCCTCGCTGTCGTCGTCGGCGAACGCGCACCCGGGGTCGGCGGGGAAGTCGATCAGCACGTCGCCCGGCGCGTCGTCGTTCTCGCCGTTGGCGCACGCGGGCCGGCCGCCCCGGGGCGCGGGCGCGTAGCCGACGTCCTCGGCCCAGAGCCGGGCGGGCCCGTAGACGGCCGTCACGTGGACCACGCCGGTCGCGACGCCGCCGCGAAGGCGGACGTTGCGGCCGACCGCGAGGTCCGCCTCGTCGGCCGCGACGTCGACCACGGCCCCGGGCTCGACGCTGAGCCGGACCATGCCGTCGAACGGCGCGCGGCGCCCGGCGGGGTCGCGCGCCTCGATCCGGAACGACCAGGCGTCCACCGAGTCGCCGCGGTTGGCCGGGAGGGGCGCCTCGGCGGAGGGCGGCGCCGCCCCGTTCACCTCCACGATCTGGACCCAGAAGCTCGAGATGCCCCGCGGCGGGCCGGCGTCGCTGCCGCACCCGGCGAGCGCCGCGGCGAGGAGGGCCGCCTGGAGCCGCGCCCGCGGCGTCACTGGCCCACCATCCGCAAGCGGCCGTCGGAGAAGTTGCCGAGCCGCCGGTCGACGCACGCGAGGTACTTGCACTGCTCGCCGGCGGCGCTGCACGGGGCGAGCGCGCTCTCGCACTGCTGCCGCAGCTCCGGGGTCGGCGCCCTGGCGCAGACGTCGCGCTGGTAGGCGGCGACGTCGTCGCGGCAGCGCGCGAGCACGCAGGCGCCCTCGGCGCACGGCGCGCCGCCGGTCTTGCACACCGGGCCCTCGACGACCGACTCGGGGCACGCGCAGACGTAGCCCTCGCCGACGCCGGCGCAGTCGGCGTCCCGCTGGCACGACGCGAGCTCGCCGCGGTCGTCCGCGCCGCACGGGCGGCCGGCGCGGATGTAGTCGATGAGCGCGTCGCGCTGCTGCACCTGGGTGTCGAACTGGGTCGTGTTGCGCTGGAGCACGCGGAACCCGCTGCCGCCCTGGGCGAGGTAGTTCGACGTCGCGAGCTCGTAGGTGGCGATCGGGTCGATCGGCTGCCAGCACCGGTTCGCCTCGACGTCGCAGCTGCCGGTGAGGCCGCCCGGGCAGTCGGCGTCGCCGTTCGGGCACGCGATCGGCGGGTCGTGCGCGCCGATGTAGACGTGGGTCGCCACGCCGGGCGCGGCGCCCTCGGAGGCGCGCGCGGCGCAGTCGATGACGACCCGCGCGCCCGCGATCTGCGCCTGCGACACGCACCCGCGGCCGCTCGAGCGGCGCGCCACGAAGTCGAACAGGTCCTGCACCTCGAGGCCGGAGAGCTGCATCTTCGAGATCGAGTTGTCGAAGGGGAAGATGTTGAACATCTGCTCGACGGTCACCGGGCCGGGCACGAGGTCGGCGCGGATGCCCGTCGTGTTGGTGAGGGCGAAGTCGGTCTGGATGCCGAGGCGCAGCCACATCGCCGCGGCGATCAGGTTGCCGAGCGGCGAGTCGCCGCCGCTCGCGGAGACGCGGCGCGAGCCGTCGAGCGCGTAGCCGACCAGGAGATCGAGGTTCGCGAGGGCGTCGAGCCCCTGCGCGTACGGCTCGAGCACCGAGGCGACGATCGGGTCCGCCGGCACGCTCTCGGTCACCGGGAAGAGCTCGTACCGGTTCGAGAGCACCTCGTAGCCGTTCAGCGGGTCGTAGTCGGCGCCGAGCTCCGAGGGATCCTTGGACAGCACGAGGTCGAGGCGGCCGACGAACTTCGCGAACGCGCCGGAGTGCGCGAGGACGACGTCGCGCGGCGTGCAGTAGCGCCGGCGCTTCTCGCCCGCCTCCGGGGAGCGCTCGTCGTTCAGGAGGATGTAGTGGCGCTGCTCCGCCTCGTCGTAGTACCGCGAGCAGTCGCGGACGCGCTTCGGCGGCTGGAGCACGATGTGGTTGTGCCCGCCGAGGACGACGTCGATGCCCGTCGTGGTCTCGATCATCCGCTCGTCGACGTCGAGCCCGAGGTGGGTGACGAAGACGACGACGTCCACGGTGGGGCGGAGCAGATCGACGTAGAACTGCGCGACCTCGGTGGTGTTCAGCGGCGTGACGCCGAGCCGGTTCGGCGCCTCGAAGATCGACGTCAGGCTGGAGAGGTTGCCCATGCCGATGACGCCCACGCGCAGGCCCTCGAGGTCGAAGACCGTGAACGGCTGCAGGATCGCGCCGAGCGGCGACGCGCCGGGCTGCGCGGGGTCCTCGAGGAGGTAGTTCGCCGCGAGGATGGGGAAGCCCGCGTTCTGCTGGAGCTGCACGCCGAGGTTCAGCGCGCCGCGATCGAACTCGTGGTTGGCGACGATCATCGCGTCGACGCCCATCGCGCCGAGGGTGCGGATCTCCGCCTCGCCCGAGTAGAAGTTGAAGATCGGCGCCCCCTGGAAGCAGTCGCCGCCGTCGAGGTGCAGCACGCGCGACGAGCGCGCGCGCTCGCGGCCGATGATATGGGACATGCGCGCGGCGCCGCCGACGTTGGCGATGGATGTCGCCTCGCCGAGGCCGAGGCCCGCGTCGACCTGGCCGAGCTGCAGGTTGTACGGGAAGAGCCGCGAGTGGATGTCCGACGTGTGGAGCAGGGTCAGGTGCGCCTGGCCCACGAGCCGCGTGGGCGGCTGCTCCTGCTCGCAGCCCGCCGCGCACAGGCCGAGCGCCGCCGCGCCGACAGCGAACGCGCGCGTCACGTGCGTCACGCGCGACGCGGCCGGCGCCGCGGACGAGCGCGCCGCCGCGCCGCGCGCCGGTGAGAGGGGAGCCTCGGGGGGCCGCGTCGTCGCCCCCGGCGCCGCGCCCATGGCTTTACGGGACTTCATGAAGCGGCTTCACGCTAGGAAGCCCTCCCCGCGAGCTCAAGCGAAAAGGAGGTGAAGACGGCGAGGCCGTCGACCTGCGGCGCGGGTCACCGCGCGCCGCGCTCTCCCGAGCGCAGGCCGGTCACCGCGCCTCGCGCTCTCCGGTGAGCAGGTCGTAGAGGCCCGGCGCGAACGCCGCGGCGACGCAGCACTCGACCTCCTCGGCCGTGGCGCAGGCGAGCGCCTCCGCCGCGACCGCCTCGGCCTCGGCGACCGTCACGCGCCGGAGCGTCTCCTTGATCTCCGGGATCGCCGCCGCCTCCATCGAGAAGTCGCGGAGGCCGAGGCCGAGCAGGAGCAGCGCGGCGAGCGGGTCGCTCGCCATGGCGCCGCAGAGCGAGACCGGGCGGCCGTACTCCTGGCCCGCCTGGATCACCTTGGTGATCAGCCGGAGGATCGACGGGTCGAAGGGCGAGGCCAGGTACGCGAGCGAGCGGCTGGTCCGGTCCACCGCGAGCGCGTACTGGATGAGGTCGTTCGTCCCCAGGCTGAGGAACGCGGCCTCGCGCGCGAAATGGTCGACCATGATCGCGGCCGCGGGCACCTCGATCATCACGCCGAGCGGGATCTCGTCGGCGCAGGGCTGGCCGCGGGCGCGCACCTGCTCCTGCGCGCGGCGGAGCATCTCGCGCACCTGCCGGAGCTCGCCGAGGCCGGCGACCATGGGGATCATGATCCGCACGTCGCCGAAGGCGGAAGCGCGCACCATGGCGCGGAGGTGCTCGAGGAAGACGTCGGGGCGCGAGAGCGCGAGCCGGACGGCGCGGAGGCCGAGCATCGGGTTCATCTCCGGCGGCACCTGGAAGGTGGAGACGAACTTGTCGCCGCCGATGTCGAAGGTGCGCAGGGTGACCGGCTTCGGGCGGAGCGCCTCGACGACGGCGCGGAAGATCTCGAACTGCTGGTCCTCCGAGGGCGGGGACGTGCGGTCGATGTAGAGGAACTCGGTCCGGTAGAGGCCGATGCCGTCGGCGCCCTGGTCGCGCGCGAGGATCGCCTCGGCCGGGAGCTCGACGTTGGCCCGGAGCGACACCTTCACCCCGTCCTTCGACTCGGCCGCGCGGTGCCTGGACTCCGAGAGCTCCTTGGCGAGCGCGACGTGGCGCTCGGCGCGGGCGCGCGCCTCCGCGAGCTCGACGGGCCCGGGCCGGACGACGACCGTGCCGCGCAGGCCGTCGATCACGACGACGTCGCCCGTGATCACGCGCTGGAGCACGTCGCTGACGCCGACCACGGCCGGGATCTCCAGCGCGCGGGCCATGATGGAGGTGTGGCTCGTGCGGGTGCCGACCTCGGTGACGAAGCCGACGACCGGCTCGTCGACCATGGCCGCGGTGTCGGCCGGCGAGAGGTCGTGCGCGATGAGGATGGTCGGCCCGGAGAAGCGCGGCAGCGCCGCGCCGAACGTCGCCGGCATGGCGATCGAGTTCTGGAGCTCGATGAGGCTGCGGGTGGAGAGCGGCCCGGTGTCGCGCGAGGACGGCGGCTCCTGGGGCGGGAGGGTGAAGGCGCGCAGCAGGCGCTCGCCGACGAACATGACGTCGTGGCTGCGCTCGCGCAGGTACGGGTCGTCGAGGGCGGCGAAGCGGCCGGCGATCGCCTCGCACGCGGCCGCGACGGCCCACTCGGCGCAGCGCCGCTCCTCGGTGACCTGGCGCCTCACGGCGTCGGCGAGCGCCTCGTCGCCGAGCATCAGGAGGTACGCTTCGAGGATCGACGCCTCGGCGCGGTGGTCGCCGAGGCGCTTCGCCATGTCGCGGAGCTCGTCCTGCGCGCGCTCGACCGCGGTCTCGAAGCGCTCGAGCTCTGCCCCGATCTCGCTGGAGCTGACGCGGCGGCGCGGGTGATCCGTCCTGTGCCCGCCGATCACGACGGCGGCGCCGATGGCGACCCCGGGCGATCCGGAGATGCCCCGCAGCGTCTCGGTCCGGGCGCCTGGCGGCATCGAGTCGCCGCGGGCGCCTGGCGGCATCGAGTCGCCGCGGGCGCCTGGCGGCATCGAGTCGCCGCGGGCGCCTGGCGGCATCGAGTCGCCGCGGGCGCCGGGCGCCCCCGAGTCGCCGCGGGCGCCGGGCGCCCCCGAGTCGCTCCGCGCGCCCGGCGCCGCCGGGTCGCCCCGCGCGCCGGGCGCCATCGCGTCGCCGCGGGCGGCGTCCGCCGGGACGGCGTGATCGCCCGGAGCCTCCGCGGAGAGCGCCCCCCGGCCGGGCGTCACTCGTTCTCTCCGAAGCGTGAGGCGATCAGCTCGCCGATGGCGGAGACCGCCTCGCCGGCCTGATCGCCGGTCGCGTGGACCTCGATCTGGGTGCCCATCGAGCCGCAGAGCAGGAGCACGCCCATCACGCTCTTCGCGTTGGCCGACTGCCCGTCCGGCCCGGTCAGCGAGATGTCGCAGTCGTAGCGGCCCGCGAGCTGCACCAGCTTCGTCGCGGCGCGCGCGTGCAGCCCGCGCACATTGATGATGGTGAACCGCCTCGTCACCCCCTCGGTCGTCACCGATCGCCCCCCGTCACGCTCTTGTCCGAACCCGGGCGTGACTCCGCCGCGGCCGTCCCCGGCTGCAGCCGCCGGAAATCCACGCTGGGCGTCCCCGCCATGCCCTCACCCGCCCCGGAGGGTACTATACTACTGCTCGCCCGGGCGACGTCCCGGTGCACGACCGTGATCGGGAGGCCCGTCTTCCGCCGCAGGCTGTCGCTGAGCACGTTGGTGAGCACGACGGAGCGGTGCCGGCCCCCGGTGCACCCGATGCCGATCGTGAGGTAGCTCTTCCCCTCGTCGGCGTAGCGCGGCATGCAGAACGAGAGCAGCTGCTCGGTCTTGCTGATGAACTCGAGGGCGTCCGCGTTCTTCAGGATGTACTCCCGCACCGGCTCGTCGTTGCCCGTCAGCTCGCGCAGGCCGTGGACGAAATACGGGTTGTCGAGGAAGCGGACGTCGAAGAGCAGATCGGCGTCGAGCGGAATGCCGTACTTGTAGCCGAACGAGATGAACCGGGTGGACATCCGGGGCAGATCGACCTTGGCCGGGCGCAGCCGCTCGAGGACGGCGCGGCGCAGGTCGTGCGTCGACAGCCGCGTCGTGTCGAGCTCGATGGTCGCCCTGGCCCGCAGCGACGCGAGCCGCTCGCGCTCGAGGAGCACGCCGTCGAGCATCGCGATGGCGCCGCTGCCGCCGGTCGTCAGCGGGTGCGGCCGCCGGGTCTCGCTGAAGCGCCGGAGCAGCGTCTCGTCCGAGGCGTCGAGGAAGAGGATCACCACGTCGCGGCCGACCCGGATCGAGTCGAGCGCCGCCGTGGCCCCCGCGAGGAACGAGCCGACGCGGACGTCGATGCCGAGCCCGATCCGGTTGATCCCGCCCGCCTCGCACGCCTCGACCGCGGGCCGGACGAGCGAGGTGGGCAGGTTGTCGACGCAGAAGAAGCCGAGATCCTCCAGGGCGTGGAGCGCCGTCGACTTGCCGGCGCCCGACAGGCCCGTGACGACGACGACGCGCGCCGTCGCGCCGTCGGACGGCGGCTGGACGGGCGGCAGCGGGTCGGGCGCGCCGCTCACCCTCGCCTCCTCGGCCGCGGCAGGCTCACGGACGACTCCGTGGCGACGAACCCGGTGCCGGGCCGCTCCGGCGGCCTCCCCCGCTCCGCGGGCTGCCGGAAGGCGCTGCTCGGCGGGCTCTGCACCTCGACGCCGTGGCCGGGCCGCGGCGGGCGGGGCGGGCCGTGCGGCGGCGCGCCGCGCGGGGCGCCCTCCTCCGCGAGCCGCACCGGCGGCGGGACCGACGACTCCTCGGCCGGGCGCTCCCGGAGCAGCTCGCCCTCGACGTTGCCGAAGAACTCGCGCGCCGCGTGGAACCCGGCGTTCTTCAGGAGCTCGTTGCGGGCGGCGACCTCGAGGATCGACGCCATGTCGCGGCCGGGGCGCACCGGGATGACGAGCTCCCGGATCTTCACGCCGAGGATGGTGTGGTACCGCTCGTCGAGCCCGAGCCGGTCGTACTCGGTGTCCTTCGACCACTCGACGAGCTTCACCACGACGTCGATCCGCTTGCGCTCGCGGATCGAGGTGACGCCGAAGAGGTCCTTCACGTTGAGGATGCCGAGGCCGCGCACCTCGAGGTGGTACCGGAGGAGCTCGGCCGGCGCGCCGAACACCATGCCGGGCGGGCGGTAGTCGCACTCGACGGCGTCGTCGGCCACGAGCCGGTGGCCGCGCATCACGAGGTCGAGGGCGCACTCGCTCTTGCCGATCGCGCTCGACCCCATGAGCAAGAGGCCCACGCCGAAGACGTCGACGAGCACGCCGTGCAGGCGGATGCGCGGCGCCAGCCGGTCGTCGAGCAGCGCGTGCAGGGCGGTGATCGTGACGCTCGACCGCACCGCCGAGACGAGGAGCGGCGTCCCGCTCTCCTCGGCGCACTGCGCGAGCTCCGGCACGGGGACGAAGCCGACGCCGGAGCCGTTCACGTCGAACGGCTGGTCGCCCTGCGTGAGGATGACGCAGCACAGGCCGAGCTCGAAGAAGCCGCGCAGCGACAGGAGCCGGTCCTCGCGGGAGAGCTTGTGGAGGAACGAGAGCTCGGTCTGCCCGAGGATCTGCACCCGCGTCGGGACGATGCCGTGGAAGTGGCCGACGAGCGCGAGCCCCGACTTCTGGATGCGGGTGTTCATGATGGGCCGGTCGAGGCCCGCGGCGCCGGCGATCAGCGTGAGCTCGATGCCGAGCCCGTCGTCGGCCATGAGGCTCCGCACCGTGAGGGCGGGGCGCTCGAGCCGCCCCGCGCCGGTCGCGGGGGGCACCCGGCCGCCCCCTTCGCCTTCCTGTGTACTGCCGCGCGAGCTGCTCATGACACCGACCTCCCTTCCTCGGCGGCGATGAGCTCGAACGCCGCCCGCCCGGTCGAGGCGCCGAGCAGCCGCCTTCTGAACGTCTCGTCCCGCAGGAGGCGGGAGATGCGCGCGAGCGTCTTCAGGTGCTCCCCGGTGGCCCGCTTCGGCCCGATCACGGCGACGAGGATGGACACCGGCGCCCCGTCGATCGCGTCGAAGTCGATCGGCTTCGGGCAGAGCAGGACGGCGCCGATCAGCCGATCGACGCCCTCCATGGCGCCGTGGGGGATGGCCACGCCGCTGCCGACGCCGGTGGACTGCAGGCGCTCGCGCTCGGCGAGCACCCGCTCGATGTCCTCGCTCTTGACCCCCTGCTGTCCTGTCGCGAGCAGGGCGGCGAGCCGGCGGAGCGCGTCCGCCTTGGAGCGGACGACCCCCTCCTGCTCGCTGGCGACGGATACCTGGTGCGCGGTCAAGATGTCGCAGACTTGCATGCTGATTTCGGCGCTCGGCGAGGTGAGAGGGCTCTTTTGTGGCGCACGGGTACGGGCGGCGCGGCGCTCGGCCAGGGCCAGGCGCACCGACGTGCCATCGTACCCTGGGGACCTCGGGTACGCGACTCAAGGACGCTATCGCGGCCGGCGGCCCTGGAGGGAGCGATCTTCGCGCCGCGGCGCGGGCAGCAGGCGCCTCGGGCGGGTCGCCCGCGTGCGCGCAGCTCCCCGCGGGAGGCCGCCGCCACGACGACGAGCGTGGAGGCTCACCCGCGGCAGGCGACCGCCGCCGCGGCGGGCGCGCAGCTCCCCGCGGGCGGTGGCCGGATTTGAACATGAAGGCGGGAAGGCGGGAAGAAAAGATCAATGATCTTCCCGCCTTCCCGCCTTCATGGGAATCGCTCCGGGGCAAATTGGGCCACCACCTCCCCGCGGGAGGCCGCCGCCGCGACGGCGAGCGCGGCGGCTCAGGCCTCATTTCGCCGCGCCGCCGCGACGGCGAGCGCGGCGGCTCAGGCCTCATTTCGCCGCGCCGCCGCGACGGCGAGCGCGGCGGCTCAGGCCTCATTTCGCCGCGCCGCCGCGCCGCCGCGCCGCCACATGGGCGCGCGCGGCGGCTCGGATCGGGCGCGCTCCGCCGCCCCGGCGGCGGAGCGCGGCGGCTCAGGATCGACCGCGTCCGGCGGCTGCGGCTGCCACCGCTTCCCGCTCCACCTCGGCGGCGTACTCGCCGGCGCTCGTCCCGCCGCGCTTCCGCGCGATCGTGCTCCCCTTTCCATCGCGGATCTGCCGTTCCAGCTTGTCGTGGACCGTGTCGATCGACGCGTACATGTCCTCCCCCCGCTCGGTCGCCTGGAACGCCAGGCTGCCGGAGGAGATGCGGACGTCGGCGACGTGCATCAGCCCCTCTACGGAGAGGGTCACCTGCGCCGTCATCGCCTGCCGAAGAAATTTCTGGAGCTTGGCGACCTTCTCGTGAGCGTATTTTTTGACGGCCTCGGTACCCACCATGTGCCGGAACGTGATCGTGATGTTCATCGGGCCAGCCTTCCTTCCCTGACGCGTAGAGGAAACAATCGACTACGGATACAGAGCTCCCCTCCATCTCGATAATAACACTGACGTAGAGCTCCGGTCTGCCCTCAACGGCGCAGCTCCTTCGTTTTGTTTGCCTCCCTTTCGGTCTGGCTCTGTGCCGCGTCTTGCCGCCTCTCCCGCGTCTTGCCGCGCTGCGCTGTGTCCGGCGCGGCCTGCGTGCGTCCTCTTCAACAAGTCTTGGCGCGCCCCGCTTGTTCCAGGGCCCGGCGCACCGTGTGCGGGGCATGGCCAGAGGCCAGCGCGATCTCGCCGATCGTGGGTGTGCGCCCAAGCTCGGCCGCGAGCCGCCTCGCGCTCGCGAGGACGGCGCGGAGCACCTCGACGTCGCCCGCGTCGAGCGGCTCGGCCACCCGGAGCCCCTCGGACTCGAGCCGGTCGATGATGTGCTCCACCTCCTCGTACGACACCGGCCGGCGGTCGATGACGTCGGCGATGTCGTTGAGGTCCACCCGGCCGGTCGACCGATGGCGAGTAAGGAGCTCCTGGATCATGTCGTCGATGACAGGCCGCACGGAGCTAGGGTGCCACCTTCGCGCAGACCGCGCACGCGCGCCCCGCCCCGGCGCATGGCCTTCGGCGCGGGGCCGGCCGGACGTCCCGAGCCCGTCCCCCGCGCAGCCGCTGCGGCCTGGTCGCGCGGCAGCCCTGAACCACCGGCTCGCCGGCGCGCGGGCCGCCTCGTCCCCCGTCGAGGACGCCGCGCCCGGCGTCCGTCCTCACCTCGTCTCGTCGGCGTCGGCTCATCGGTGTTGGCGTCCGCACCGGCTCAACGACGTTTCCGCGAGGATTCGAGGAGGTATGATAGATACCGGGCCGTCATCGACTGGATACAACTCAGGAGATCTCTCTATGCGCTGGGCTCCTCCCAAATCGCGATCGCGTTATGCGATCCGCGACCATATCGAGGCGAACCTCGATCCGGTCCAGGATCATCAGGAGATCGCGTTTCTCTCGACCTGCTATGATTTTCCGTGGGACACGCACCGCGCCCTCGAGCTCGCGCTGCTCCGCGTCTTCGGCATCGCGAAGAGCACGCCGCTCCTGGTGCAGACAGGGGAGCTCCTTCAGCGGACCCAGAAGCGCTACGACGACACGGTCCTCATCCTCTCGGAGATGCTGGAGAACGGGTACGACAGCGAGCGCGGCCGGGCGGCGCTGCGGCGCATGAACCAGCAGCACAGGCGCTACACCATCCCGAACGACGAGTACGTGTACACGCTGTCGACGTTCATCTTCGAGCCCATCCGCTGGAACGAGCGCTTCGCCTGGCGGCCGCTGCTCGAGAAAGAGAAGCTCGCGGCGTACCACTACTGGAAGCAGGTCGGGGTGCTCATGAACATCCGCGACATCCCGCCGAGCTACGAGGCGTACGAGCGCTTCAACGTCGAGTACGAGGCGGAGCACCTGCGATTCTCGGAAGACAACCGCAGGCTCGCCGTCGCGGCGCGCGACCTCATGCTCGGCTGGATGCTGCCGAAGGCCCTGTGGCCGCTCGGGGCGCAGGTCATCCACGCGATCCTCGACGACCCCCTGCTCGACGCGCTCGGGCTGCCGCGGCCGCCGCCGGCGCTGCGCCGCGTCGCGGAGGCGGCGCTCCGCGCGCGTGGCCCGCTCCTGCGCGCGATGCCGCGCCGGCGCTCGCCGCACCTGCTCACCAAGATGAAGAGCCGCACGTACCCGGACGGCTACCGCATCGAGGACCTCGGCGCGCGCTGACCTCGGCGCGCGCTGACCTCGGCGCGCGCTGACCTCGGCGCGCGCTGACCTCGGCGCGCGCTGACCTCGGCGCGCGCTGACCTCGGCGCGCGCTGACCTCGGCGCGCGCTGACCTCGGCGCGCGCTGACCTCGGCGCGCGTCGACCGTCGCGCCGCGCGCCCTCGGGGACGCCGCGTGCCCTTCAGGGCAGCTGGCGCCGCAGGAACTTGAGCGCCTCGCGCGCCGCCGGGTTCACCGGCTCGTACACGTCGGGGGATTTCCGGAGCGGCGCGCCGATCGGAGCGCCGGGGCGGGCGCCGAGGATGCGCTCGACGTCCTCCAGGAGCGATTGCATCGAGTCGAAGCGGTTGCCGGGCAGCTTGCGGAGCGCGGTGGCGACCAGCGCCTCGAGGCGCCGATCGATGCCGGGGCGGATCGCGCTCAGCCGGGGCGCCGGGGCGCAGGCGTGCTGGGCGACGACCACCACGTCGTCCGGCGAGGAGAAGGGCAGCTGGCCGGCGAGCATGCGGAACATCGTGACCCCGAGCGCGTAGACGTCGGTGCGGCCGTCGACCGGATCGGCGAGGGCCTGCTCCGGGGCCATGTAGGGGACGGTGCCGAGCACGAGGCCGGCCGCGGTCACCGGGCCCGATCTCACCTTGGCGAAGCCGAAATCCATCATCTTGAGCACGCGCGGGCCGCTCGAGGAGCGGACGAGGAACATGTTGTCCGGCTTCACGTCGCGGTGGACGATCCCGGCCGCGTGCGCGGCGGCGAGCGCCGACGCCGCCTGACGTATCAGCGGCAGCGCGACGGCCTCGCTCACGGCCACCTCGCGGCGGAGCAGGGCGCCGAGCGACTCGCCGGTGAGGAGCTCGAGCACGATGAACGGAGACCCGTCCTTGCGCTCGCCCGCGTCGAGGACCCGGATGATGTTGGGGTGCCCGAGCTCGGCCGCCACCTCGAGCTCGCGGAGGAACCGCTCGCGCTGGGTCCGGTCCGCGGCGAAGTTGCGGTTCAGGATCTTGACCGCGACCTGCTCCTTCGTGTGGCTGTCCACCGCGAGGTACACGCGCGACATCCCGCCGGCGCCGATGAAGCCCTGGATCACGTACCGATCCTCGAGGACGGCGCCGAACTGCCGCGTCGGCTGCGCGGGCTGCGCGGCCGACAGGGACTGGACCAGGCGGGCGCCGTCGTCAGGGCAGAACGCGTACGAACGGTCGGCGTAGCCGCGGTGGCAGCGCGGGCAGATCATGGGCGCGCGACATGATGGCGGCGCGGGCGGGGATCCTCAAGGGACATGCGCCCCGGCGAGCAATCGTGCGTAAACCAACATGAAACAAAACGGACGCACGCGGAGCGACACGGACCCACGCGGACCAGCGCGGAGCGCATGAAACAATTGAAACATGTGCAGCGTGACGACGACGACGATGACGACGCGACGCGCGACGCGCGCTCCGTCGAGGGCGCGATCTGCCGTCCCGGGAGGTAGATCGCGGCGCGGACCTCGACTATGCGTGCAACTTTCCTGGACGACGCGAACCCACCCCGAGCCCGAGAGACAGAGCCCGTGACCTCACAGAAGCATCCTGCGACCCTCATCCCCGGCGATGGTATCGGCCCCGAGATCGTGGAGGCGACGCTGCGCGCCCTCGACGCGCTCGGCGCGCCTTTCGAATGGGAGACGTGCGTGGCCGGCATGGCCGGCGTCAAGGAGTCCGGCGATCCCCTGCCCCGGGCCACGCTCGACAGCATCCACCGCACGCAGCTCGCGCTGAAGGGGCCGCTCGAGACGCCGATCGGCGGCGGATACCGCTCCTCGAACGTGCGCCTGCGGCAGGAGTTCAAGCTCTTCGCGAACGTGCGGCCCGCGCGCACGCTGATCCCGGGCGGCCGTTACGAGAACATCGACATCGTGCTCGTGCGGGAGAACCTCGAGGGCCTCTACGTGGGCTTCGAGCACTACATCCCGATCGGCAGCGACGAGCACGCGGTGGCGATCGGCTCCGGCGTGAACACCCGGGTCGGCTCGCGCCGCATCGCCGAGTTCGCCTACGACTACGCCGAGAAGAACGGCCGCAAGAAGGTCACGATCGTCCACAAGGCCAACATCATGAAGGCGCTCACCGGCATCTTCCTCGAGACGTCGCGCGACGTGAGCAAGGCCTACGAGGGCCGCGTGGCGACCGACGAGCGCATCGTGGACGCGTGCGCGATGCAGCTCGTCCTGAACCCGTGGCAGTTCGACGTCATCGTCACGACGAACCTGTTCGGCGACATCCTCTCGGACGAGATCGCGGGCCTCGTCGGCGGCCTCGGCATGGCGCCCGGGGCCAACATCGGCCAGAACGCCGCCATCTTCGAGGCGGTGCACGGCTCGGCGCCGGACATCGCCGGCAAGGGCGTGGCGAACCCGATCGCGCTCATGCTCGCCGCCGCGATGATGCTCGACCACGTCGGCCGCCGGGATCTCGCCGAGCGCCTGCGCGCCGGCATCGACGGCGCGCTGAACGTCGACGGGGTGCGCACCCGCGATCTCGGCGGCAAGGCGGACACGAAGGCGCTCACCGACGCCATCGTGGCGCGCATCAAGAACGGCTGAGCGGCGCTCGGGACCTCGCGTGAGCAGGCGCGTCGGCGCGGCGGAGGTCGCCGCCGGCGCGCCGCGGGCGCGGCATCAGCCGCGCTGGGGCGGCTCGGAGAGCGGGAGCGTGAAGTGGAACGACGTGGTCTCGTCCGGCTCGCTCCGCGCCCAGATGCGGCCGCCGTGCGCCTCGATGATGCCCTTGCAGATGTAGAGCCCGAGGCCCGTGCCGGGCAGGTTCCTCCTGGACGGGCCTGACGTGAGCCGCTGGAAGCGCTGAAAGAGCTTCGGCAGCTCGTCCGGGTGGATGCCCGGCCCGCGGTTCTCGATCGCGACCTCCACCTCGGCGTCGCGGCGCGAGAGCGTCACCCGGGTCGGCGCGCTCGGGTCGCCGTACTTGGCGGCGTTGAGGAGGAGGTTTCCGACCACCTGGTCGACGCGGGCCGCGTCCGCGTGGACGAGCGGCACGTCCTCGTCGGCGGCGAGCACGACGGCGCGCTCCGGCCGCTCCATGTTGGCGAGATCGACGGCGGCGCGGAGCTGGGCGCAGAGGTCCGTCGGCTGCCGGTCGAGGGAGAAGCGGCGCGCCTCGAGCTTGGAGGCGTCGAGCAGGTCCTCGGCCATCCGCTCGATGCGCTGGACGCTGGCCAGGATCTTCCGGCTCCAGCCCCGGATGTCGGCGGCCTCGGATCGTCGCGACAGCATGCCCGCGCACGCGGTGATCGCGGTGAGCGGCTGCCTGAGGTCGTGCGCCACGATGGAGAGCCACTCCTCGCGGAGCCGCTCGCGCTCGATGAAGTGGGTGACGTCCTCGTAGCTGGCGATGGCGCCGAGGATGGTGCCATGGTCGTCGCGGACGGGGCCGGCGCTCACCACGACGGGGATGTGGCTCCCGTCGCTCCGCCGGAACCACAGCTCCTCGCAGGTCATTCCCTGGCCGCGCGCGGCGCGGACGAGGGGCATCTCGTGGTGCAGGAGGGGCCGACCGCCGGGCGCGCAGAGGAGCGCGCGCCCGGCGGACCTGGGCGTCGCGAGGGGGTGCGGGCCGTCGCAGAGCTGCTCGCAGCGGCGGCTCGCGAGGAGCGAGCGGCCGCCACGCTCGTCGAAGACGGCGATCGCGACGGGGAAGTCCGCGATGATGCTGCGCAGCCACTGCTGCTCCGCCGCGAGGCGGGCCTTCGCCTCGTGGAGCGCGGCCTGGGCGTCGCGGAGGAGCGCCTCGGCGCGCGGCTGCGCCTCTGCCTCCTCCGCGCTCGCGGCTGCGGCGACGAGCGCGCGGCGGGGCTCTCGCTCGTCGCGCGGCTCGCCCTCGCGCTCGGCGGAGGCGAGCGCGAGGGCGAACAGCGCGACGAGGGCCTGGACGCGCGGGAGGAGCTCCGCCGCGGGCGCGCTGCGGCCGCCGAACGCGCAGGTGAGGACGCCGAGCGGCCGTTCGGCGGCGAGCAGCGGGGCGGCCAGCACCCAGCCGACCTTCAGGCAGGTCTCGATCGCGCGCACGTCGGCGAAGCGCTCCAGGGCGGCGTCGTCCGCCGCCGCGTGCTCGATGCGGCGGCTCTCCGCGGCGCGCAGGACGAGGGACGGGGTGCTCGTGAGATCGCCGAGCGCCCCGTCGAGCGCGTCCGGCACGCCGGAGGAGGCGAGCAAGCGGATCGCGCGCGCGCCGTCTGTGGGCGCGCGCGCGTCGTGGAGGAGCGAGAGGTCGGCGCCGAGCAGCCGGGCAGCCTGCTCGACGATGGTGTCGTGGATCTGCCGCGGATCGCGCTTCCCGGAGAGCGCGGCGGACGCCGCGACGATGGCGTCCGCGAGCTGGGCGGCGGCCGCAGCAGGCTCTCCGTGGATGCCCGGGGCCCGGTCATGCGCCGAGATGGTCGTCATGCGTCCCTCCGTCTTTTGCCTAGCACCTGTGGAGGGCGGGCGGTGCCGCTCGAGCGGATGGCACGTCGAAGCGATGGGGCGGCGCGGGCGTTGAGGTCGGCGCGAGCGAACGAGCGGGCAGATTGAGCGGGTGAGCTGCGCGGACGGGCGAGCGGAGGTGTGCGGCGCGCGCCGCCGGCGGCCGGTCAGCGGGAGGGATCGAAGCGGCGTTTTGCCCAGCTCACGAGCGGGCTGTTGTCCCGGGTTCGCGCGGCGCCGGGCGCGCCGCGGCGTTTCCGCCAGTCGCCCTCGCGGACGCGGCGGCACCCTGCGGCCTGTTCCATCGAGAGGAGGTAGGCCTGGGCTTCCCGGCCGTCGGCGAGGCGCACGGCGGCACGCCGGTGCAGGATCGGGTGACCCCGGTGCACGTCGAGCGCGGCGAGCGCGGCGGGCGCGATGGCGTAGAGCTCGCCGGTCACGGCGACGAGCCCGCCCTCGACGAGGGCGCCGCTCGTGCCCAGGTCGACGAGCGCGTACTGGGGGGTCGTGGTCGCCGCCCCGAGCGGGCGGGCTGCCGCGAGCCGCTCGTGCTGGTCCTCGCCCTTCATGAGGTTGTCGTAGACGAAGAGCGCGATCTCGCTGGTGGTCATCGGGCGTGGTCCTCGGGAAGGGCCCGGCGGCCCGGCAGAGACCCTCGCAAAGGGAGGGGGCGGGCGCAAGGTCGGCCGAGAGGGCGCGGGCGGCGCGCGGGAGAGCTGCAGCGCCATGGGAACGTTGCACCTGTGTTCCGGGGGAGCTGCGACTCGGGTGTGGCGCTCGGACCAGGGTGGGTGCGGCGATGAGGGGAGATGGATCGGCGGCCCTATCGCTGTCCCGTCTGCGCGTGGGCAGAAGCGCGCCTCGCGTGCGTCGATCTTCGCCACGACCCATCTCGCCCTGGGACACGGTGCCCACGCGATTGTCGCGCGAGACAGCGCGGCGACACCACCGCAGTCGCTCGGTGATATCGTCTCCTGATGGAACGCCCCAGCCGCGTGATCGCGACGCTTCTGCTCCTGCCCCTGTGGACCGCGACCGCATGCGAGGCCACGACGGCCGCGATGCCGGGTGCCGCGCAGCAGGACGCAGCGCGCGAGCGTCCGGCACGCCGTGGAACGTGGGCGTGTGGTTTTCCTGAGGAGGCAGAAAAGAACGGCATCGACGAGGGCACCGTTGTTATCAGGGTTTACGTCGATTTCGACGGCTTCCCCCGACGGGCAATGATCCTGCAGGACCCTGGCCACGGCTTCGGATCGGCCGCAGCCGAGTGCGCAATGACGAAACGTTACGTGCCGATGAAAGACCGGTATGGATCGCCGATCCCTGGCTGGACGCCGCCAATCACCGTCCGCTACGTCAAGAAGCCGCAGCCCTTGACCGCTCGATAATCCGTCGCCCGCAGCGTGAGCTGCCGTGGGGCACCACCTCGGCGTGCAAGCCCGCGGTGGAGGGACCGCCGCCGGCGTGCAGCCCACGGTGGGGGGACCGCCGCCGGCGTGCAGCCCACGGTGGGGGGACCGCCGCCGGCGTGCAGCCCACGGTGGGGGGACCGCCGCCGGCGTGCAGCCCGCGGTGGAGGGACGCGCCTTGGCCGTCGGCGTGCCCCCCGCGCCGCAGACGTGCCCCCCCGCGCCGCAGACGTGCTGTGCGCTTGTCGAGACACGGAGACGGCGATACCCCGGCTGGATGACCAAATCCGCATTTCTCGCCCGCCGGCTCACGCCGAGCGGGTGCATCATTGCAGGAACCAAGCTCACCGCTCACCGGGAGGCGTTGAAATCGAAGAAGATCAAGCTATCTGCCAAGGTCGATGCGGCGGCCCAGTCCGTCATCGCGGCGACCGAGGTCATCGCGGCGCTCGGCGGCACCGACGCCTCGATGGTCGCGATCGACCGCGGCGCGGATCGCTGCATCGGCGCGTTCAACGGCCAGCTCGACGCCATCGAGCGCGCGTTCGATCATGACGGCATCCTGCCGCTGACCGAGGACGAGGCGGCGCGCCGCGGCGACGCCCTGCTGGTGCGCTCCGAGGTGCTCTCGGCGGGCATCGATTTCGTCCGGCTCGTCCATTCCCAGCAATGGGTGCGCATGAGCGCGATGATCAAGGCGCTCGAGCGCAAGGACGTGAAGGCGGCGGTGGAGCGACTCGGGCTCTCGGCCGAGGTGGGCCGGCTGCGTCGCTGGACCGAGCTGTACGGTCAGAAGCTCGGCGTCACCGAGGCGAAGAGCGCCGACCCGGCGCTCAAGGCGGTGGAGGCGTGGCACGAGGCGTACGGCACGCTCATGGTCCAGGTCCACGCCGAGTACGACGACGACCGGGACGAGACTCACGCGCTCCTCCGCGACCGGCTGCTCTCGCCGTACGAGGACGCGGCGGAAGAAGCCCGGCGCGCCGAGCAGCGGTCCCGCGCCGCCAGCGCCAGGAAGAAGGCCGAGCCCAACGAGCCCGAGCCGATGTGAGCGCCCTCCCGATCCGCCGACATCCACCGTCCTGCGGGTTGTCCTCGCGGGCGTGGTGATACGACCTCGTACGGCAGAAGCTCGGGTCGATGCCGGTCGGCATTGTGGGCCAGGCGACGCTCGGTTTGCCCCGAGCTGCGTGTGCTCCGCGATGACCTTGCGGACTCGCGCACGCTCCGCATACAGTCGAGCAACTGGCAATGGCAGACGATGAGCTGGGGGAGACCGGGCGGCTCAGGGCGGAGATCACGGCGCTGCACGCGCGCGTACAGGAGCTGGAGAGGGCGCTCGCGGAGCGGCCCTGCGGCCCTGCGGCCGAGGGAGCAGCGCCGCGCGGCGCGGCGACCGCGGACGCTCACGCCGCGCTCGCCGCGCTCTCGTGGCTGCTCGCGCCGGAGCCAGCGCAGATCCGCTGGCGCCCCGATGGCACGGTGACGCGGTGGAACGATGGCGCCGAGCGCGTCTTCGGCTGGAGCGGGGGCGAGGCCGTCGGTCGCGCGCTCTCCGACCTCGTGGCCGCAGATCCCGTGTCCCCGGACGCGGTGCGCGCGCTCATGCGCGACTGGGCGGAGAACCGGTTCGCCTCGGTCACGAGCGAGGGCAGGACGAAAGACGGGCAGGCGCGCCTCTGCCGGTGGACCTACGCGGTGCTGCGCGACGACGACGGCGCCGCCCGCGAGATCGCGGCGATCGTGGAGGACGCCGGCGCCGCGCCGTGGAGGGAGCACGCGCTGCGCGGGCGGCTTCAGCTGCTGCTTCAGCTGGTGGACCACTCGCGCGACTCCATCTTCATCAAGGACATCGACGGGCGATATGTCTTCACCAACCGCGCTCACGCGGAGGTCTATCGGAAGCATGTCGTCGACGTCATCGGCAAGAAGGAACATGATTTGAGCCCCCTGGCCCCCGAGGCCACGGACGAGGTCGTGGCGAGGGAGCGCGACGTGCTTGCCGGGGGGAAGGCGATACAGTGCGAGGAGGTCCTGCTGCTCGGCGACACGAGCATCCATTTCTCCACGGTCAAATTCCCCATCTTCGACGGGCGTGGCGAGCCGATCGGCCTCGGCGGCGTCGTCACCAACACCACGACGCTGAGGCACGCTGAGGCCGAACGGGCCGCGCTGCAGGAGAAGATCATCGCCGCCCAGCAGGCCGCCCTACGGGAGCTGTCCACGCCGCTCATCCCGATCGCCGACCGGGTGGTGGCGATGACGCTGGTGGGGACGATCGACACCGCGCGCGCGGCGCAGATCATGGAGACGCTGCTCGCCGGCATCAGCAATCACGGCGCCCACACCGCGATCCTGGACGTCACGGGTGTACGCGCGATCGACACGCACGTCGCGGACGCCTTGACGCGGACCGCGCGCGCAGCCCAGCTGCTCGGCACCCGCGTGGTGCTCACCGGCGTCGGCCCGGACGTGGCGCAGACGCTGGTCACGCTCGGCGTGGACCTGTCCGGCATCACCACGCTCGGCACCTTGCAGAGCGGCATCGCGTACGCCCTCCGCCAAACGGGGCGTTCGCGACAAGCAGGTTGACTCCGTCCGAAAGCGCAGAATCTCGGACCACCGCCGATTCGACGGTGTCGGGCTCGGCTCGTCCTGTCGTGCGGTGTCGACGACATCGCTGCGAGCCGCCTCGCCCCCGATCGCTCCGCGATCGGATGAACCGCCCCCCTTACACCACCGTAGCGCCGGCGGGAGGGTCAGCGCGGCGGGGGCGGGTGGGCGCGGCGAGCACCGACCGAGGTGCCATAAGGTCTCCGCGGGCTCAGCGCTCCAGGCGCGCCTTGTGTGGCGCGCAACATAACGTCCCAGCTGGCATGGCCCGAAGGGAGACATGCCGGGCGGTGTTCTCAGCGCAAGCTCCCACGCCGCCCGTCTTGGCGGATGGCCGAGCGCCCACCCGCCCCCGCCGCGCTGACCCTCCCGCCGGCGCGGGCCACCCGCGCGCGCCACCTACCAGGTGACCACGAACTGCAGCGCGTCCGGCCCTCGCACCTCCACGGCGATGGTCGGCTTGGCCCCGTATCCCATGACGAGCGCCTCGAAATTCCCGAGCGGGTATTCCAGCATCCCGCGGAAGCTGCCGATGTCGATCTGCACCTCCGACGGCCCCAGCTGCCGCGCCCTGGCCGACGGCCCCTTCACGAGCGCGCCGAGGCTGCCCGTGTAGCGCATCAGCGCGGCGCCCGGGTCGGTCGCCAGGTGCATCGTGATCCGACCGAGCGCGCTCTCCCGGAACGCCGCGACCTGCTGCCGCGCCAGGCGGCGGTAGGCCTCGCGCGAGCTCCGGTTCGGGTGCGAGAGCCGCGCGGCGGCGTCGTAGACGCGCAGGAAGTCGCGCATCGGATAGTCCGAGAACGGCAGGTAAAGCCCGCCCCGCGGCGGGCTCGACAGCGTCGTCACCACCTGCGCGAACCGTTCCCCGAGCGTCGCCGCCAGCGCGTTGAAGAACATCCCCTTCATCGCGTAGAACTCGGGGACGGCCGCCACCACGGCGTCGATGTCGATGTTGCCGAGGAGCGGATCGGACGGACGCACCTCGAAGGACGCACCGTTCGGCCCCACGAGCGGCCCCTCGGCGGCCGGCGCGCTCGCCGGCATGACGCTTCGAGGCAGGGTGCGCATGACACCGCTCCTGGGAATCGGCGTCTCGTTGGCTTGCCGGCGGTGGTCGCTGCGGACCTCTTTCATATGGGAGCTCGCGGCGAAAAAAATCTCAACAGGGCCGCTTGCGGCAACCACCGCAGCGGAGGGAACGCTCCCGACGCTGCAATGGCCATGCCGCTCGATCCAGGAACGAGTCGCCGCACGAACAAGGGGATTCACGGCGGATTTCCCTTGCATGGATGAAACGCCGCTTCAGCGCTGCAACCGGGGCCGATGGCCAGGACGGTACCCACCTCCACGCCCGCGACGAGCGCGCGTGTGCAGAGACACATCCGCGAGCGTCCTGGCCGAAGGAACACCGCGTCAAACGGGCCATCAGCGCACCGGCTGGCCGATCTCGCGGAGCTCCGCCGCGCGCAGCGGGAGCTCCTCGGCCATGAAGGGCTCGTCGCGCTGCGGCGGCTTCGCC
Source organism: Sorangium sp. So ce185 (assembly GCF_051526825.1). NCBI lineage: Bacteria > Pseudomonadati > Myxococcota > Polyangiales > Polyangiaceae > Sorangium > Sorangium sp. So ce185. The sequence goes on from NZ_CP150316.1 coordinate 9,444,607, forward strand.
CGCTCGACCTGAACGTGATCGCTGCGCAGAATCTGCACCTCGCTGTCCGGCGCTGCGTCATCGGAGCGCGGCTCGCGGGCTGCGATGAGCCGGAGCGGCCTCCCGCGGCGCCTTGAGCAGCCCGGCGAAGCGCGCTGCGCAAGGCGCCACGTCTCCTGACAGCACGCTGTCAGGAGGGGCGCCGTAGGTTGCCGGAGCGCGTGGGCGGAAGACCCGCGAGGAGGCTCTGATGAAGACAGGATTGGGTGGCGTGATCGTCTATGTGCCCGACGCGGTGGAAGCCGCGGCGTTCTACGAGCGCGCGTTCGGCTTCGAGCGCAAGTTCGTCGCCGACGGCAACGACTACTGCGAGATGCAGGGCGACGTGCCGCTCGGGTTCGTGCGGGAGGAGTTCGTCCAGCAGCACCTGCCCGAGTTCGTGAAGAACCGGCCCGGCGCGCGTCCCGCTGGGTTCGAGATCCTCGTGACCAGCAAGGACGTCGACGCGGCGTTCGCGCGCGCGGTCCAGGCCGGCGCCGCGCCCGTCGCGGAGCCCCACGACATGCCCTGGGGCCAGCGTGTCTCCTACGTGCGCGACCTGAACGGCGTGCTCGTGGAGATCTGCTCGCCGTGGTCCGCCCCATGAGATCGACCGCTGCGCCGCGGCAGCGCCGTCGCCGCGACGCAGCGCGCAGCGGCCGAGGGGGTGCGCCCTGTCACCTGACGGCGATCTCCTGACGGGCAGCTGCGGCAAGTCCTTGCCGCCCCTGACCTGGCCTGCTTAACCTCCGCGCGTGAACGCGAACGGCCGGACACGGGTGCACCTGCTCGTGGCAGCAGCGCTCGCCCTGCTTGCGGCCGGCCCCTCGGGGCTCGGCGGCGGGCCCGTCGCCGAGGCGAAGGAGGCCGCGCGGGGCAAGAGCAAGAGCAAGAAGACGACGCAGTACGAGTGCCGCGTGCAGAGCCCGCAGAAGTTCCTGAAGCGGCGCACCTTCGTCCAGAAGGGCATGCTCAACCCGAAGAAGCACGCCAAGGCGGTCCGCTACCTCGCCGAGCGTTACGGCCACGTCGAGACCGAGGAGACGCGGCGCTACAACTCCGAGAGCGCCCACTCCCAGGCGAAGACCGTGCAGTTCATGGGTCTGCCGGTCTCCATCCACGAGAAGATCGCGCCCGCGCTCCACTGCGTGGAGAAGCGGATCCGCGCGACGTGCTCCAGCAAGTCCCGCCGCTACACGCCGCGCGCGGTCGGCGGGTTCCGCACGGCGAACAGCTACCGGGGCGCCGAGATCTCGAACCACCTGTTCGGCATCGCGATCGACATCGATCCTGACCGGAACCCGTGCTGCGGCTGCGTCGATCCGTGGCCCACGAGCCCCCTGTGCCAGGAGAAGAAACGCACCGCCTACGAGCGCACGTCCCTCTCCCGCTGCTGGATCAAGGCGTTCGAGCGCTACGGCTTCGACTGGCTGGGCCACGACGACCTCGAGGACACGATGCATTTCGAGTTCCTCGGGAATCCCGACCGGTTCATCAAGAAGTAGCGCCGGCGCTCACGCGCCGCGGCCGCGCCGCGAGAGCCGCCGCGCGCGCCGCTCCGCCGCGGCCTCGGCGAGGCGGCGGTCCTCGTCCGTCTCCAGCCGGAGCGGCGGTACGGCGGTCGGCCGCAGCGACGCGTCGACGGCCACGAACGTCACGAAGGCCGTGACCATGGGCCAGACGTCGCCCGTGGCCGCGTCCTCCCCCTCGACGGACACGAGGATCTCGAGCGACGTGCGGAAGGTCGCGGTCACCCGCGCGGCCAGGCGCACGACCTGACCGACCTTGCTCCCGCGGTCGAACGAGAGGTCGTCGATGCCGGCGGTGATGACGGTGCTGCCGGTGTGCCTCTGCGCGCAGATGGCGGCGCACAGGTCGATCCAGGCGAGCACCTGCCCGCCGAAGATCGTGCCGAGCGCGTTGGCGTGCGTCGGCAGGACGTACTCGGTCATGGTCGTGACCGAATCGGAGGCGCGCTTCTCGTGTTGGGCCTTCACCCGGCAGGTGTATCACCGCGCCGCAGGAGCGCTCGAGCTAGCTCGACGTGGACGCCCGCCCCGGGCTCGGGAACGACGGCTCCTCCGCCGTCCCCGCCCGCCCCGGGCTCGGCGAGGACACCGGCTGCTTCGCGAGCCCCGGCGGCCCGGTCGGCAGCGTGGGCTCGTCCTCGAAGCGCATCGACGTGATCTTCAGCCGCCCGAAGATCGCCTCCGCCCGATCGTTCATCGTCACCGCCTCGCGCCGCGCCGCCATGTTCGCCACGAAGCTCCGGTCCGTCGTCAAGAACCGCGCGTAGGCCTGGAACGTGCGCGCGAGCTCCAGCTCGTTCCCCGTCTCCTCGAAGATGCTCACCGACCGCGCGAAATACGCGCGCGCGCTCTTCGTGTTCGCGCTGCCCCAGCCGCCCGCCGCCGTGATCTCGCCGAGCGTCCGGAGCGCGATGCCGAGGTGCACCTTGCTCCGCACCGAGGCGAACAGGTCCACCGCCCGGCTGATCGAGTCGCGCGCCTTCTCCAGATCGCCCCGGAGCATGTACGCCTTCCCGAGCGCGCGCCGCGCCTCCGCCAGGCCGAGCCGGTCGCCCAGCTCGTCGCAGAGCTCCTCGGCCTGCTGCAGCACCCGCACCGCCTCGTCGGGATCGCCGCTCCGGTAGAGCGTCCCCCCGATGTTCGTCAGGATGAGCGCCGTCCGGTTGCGATCGCCGACCTGCCGCGCCACCTCCAGCGCCTCCTCGAAGAGCTTGAGGGCGCGGCGGTGGTCGCGCTGATCCTGGGCGATCATCCCTAGGTTGTTCAGGCTCACCACGACCCCGAGCAGATCCGAGATCTCGCGCCGGATCGCGAGCGCCCGCTCGAACGTGCTCAGCGCCTGCTTGAACTCCCCCGAGTCCTGCAGGGCGAGCCCGAGGTTGTTCAGCGACAGCGCGATCGAGCGGCGGTCGCCCATCCGCTCGCGGCGGGCGAGCGCGTCGCGCAGCCACTTGAGCGCCTCCTGGTACTCGCCCCGGAGCCAGTGCAGCTTGCCGATGTCGTCGATGGTCGACGCGATCCCCCGCTCGTCCCGCGCGCCCTCGAACAGGCGGAGCGCGGTGGTGAGGTGCTTGCCGGCCTCGTCGAGCGAGCCGCTGTCGCGGTAGAGCCGCCCGATGCGGTTGTGCGCGGCGCCGCCCTTGCGCCGGTTGTCGAGCCGGTAGGCGAGCGTCAGCATCTCGCGGAAGGCGGCGAGCGCGTCGTCGATCCGCCCGGCGAGCTGCAGGACGTCGCCGTAGTCGTGCAGCGCGTCGATGCGCCGCGCGACGTGCGCGTCGCCGAGCAGCGACAGCCCGCGCGCGTAGTACTCCGCGGCCTTCGCGTTCGAGTAGCGCCCGCGCGCCACGTCCCCGGCGTCGAGCAGCGACAGCCCCGCCCGCACCGCGTCGCCGATGCGCTCGCGGTGCGTCGCGAGCTCGGCGAGGAGCTCCTCGCTGGCGCGCACCGCCACCTGCTGCTCGAGCCACTCGGCGATCGCGTGGTGGTACCGCCGCTGGGCCGCGGCGCTCATCCGCTTCTGGAGCGCCTCGCGCTCCTTGTCGTGCACGAACACGTACTCGTCCGAGCCCGCGAAGCTCGACTCGCCCTGCTTGCGCAGGTAGCCGCGGTCGCACAGCGCGCGGAGCGCGGCGTTGATCCGGTCGAGATCCCTGTCGCTCTGCTCCTCGCCCCACAGCTCGGGCGCCTGACAGCCGGCCCGGCCGAGCACGAACAGCGCGCCGCTCCAGAACACCGGGCCGATGGTCGCGGCCTGCTCGAGCAGCTGCCGGCAGTCGTGATCGAGCGCGGCGAGGCGGACGTTCACCGCGTCCTCGACCGTCGCCGGGAGGGCCGCCGTCGACAGCTTCCCGAGGTGGACGCGCCAGCGCGGCCCGCCCGAGTCGGGCGCGAGCTCCTCGATCACGCCCTGGTCGTGGCAGATGCGGACCATCTGCTCGATGAGCGCCGGGTTGCCGTTCGCGAAGGCGCAGGCCGCCTCGACGAGCTCGGGCGGGGCGCCCGGCCGGGCCTGCGACTCCGCCCCCGCGGCGTCGACGACGACGACGTCCTCGCCGCCGCGCGGCGTGCAGGGCGCGAGCAGCGCCCGCGCCAGCTCCGCCGCCTCGGCCTCGCCGAGCGGCGTGAGCTCGACGAGGGCGTGGCGCCGCTCGCCGACCTTGCCCCAGTCGTCCTGGCGGGTGAGCAGCTCCGGGCGGGCCGCGCAGACGATCAGGATCGGGGCCGCGAGGTACTCGACGAGGTAGCGCAGGAGCGCGAGCGAGTCGTCGTGGGCCGCGTGGAGGTCCTCGAAGACGAGGAGCATGGGGCCCTGGGCCGCGTCCGCCTCGAGGAACGCCTTCAGCACGGCGCGGCGGATGAGGTCGCCCTGCGCCGGGTCGTCCTGCACCGCGCGGGTGAGCGGGCTGTCGCCGAACGCGAGCCCGATGAACTGGCCGAGGAAGTAGATGACGTCGCCGACCTTGCGGTCGCCCATCACGTGCGCGACCTGCGCGCGGACCTCGGCGCGGGCCGCGTCCTTGTCCATGGCGTCCGAGAGGCCGAAGCGGGCGCGCAGGAGCCGCGCGAAGATGCCGTACGCGGACGCCACGTCGCCGGCGGCGCCCGCGTAGACGCGCAGCGCGGCGGAGCCCTCGCGCCGCCCCTCGAGGAACTCGCTCACGAGCCGGCTCTTGCCGATGCCCGGCGGGCCGACGAGCGTCACGGTCCGCGTCGAGCGCTCCCGCTCGACCGCGTCGAGGGCGCGGGCCAGCGCCGACAGCTCGGCCTCGCGCCCGACGAGCGGTGCGCGGGCGGGCGTCGCTGCGCCAGTTGCACTGTCCTCTCGGCTCATCTCCATGGCCTCCACGTCCCCGGGTGCCGCAGCGCGGGGCACTCCCCTCGGCTCATCTCCCTGCCTCCGCGTCCTCGGGTGCCGCAGCGCGGGACACGATGTCCCGAGCCTATACCAGGTTCGGCTTCGGTGGCGCGTGCGGTAAGCTGCGGGGCGTGGACGACGAGGTCACGGGGACGCCGCCGCGCGCCGGTAGCACGGCGCGCAATGCCGCGGAGATCCGCGGGCGCATCGCCGCCTGCTTCAGCCTGGCCGAGCTGCGCCGCTTGGCAGAAGAGCTCGGCGTGCCCGACATCCCCTGGGATCGGGGGATGCAGGCCGCGGCGCACGAGCTCGTCCGCCGCTTCGAGCAGCGGCGCGAGCTCTGGTCGCTCGTCGAGCAGCTCCGCGCGGTGCGGCCGCTCGTGGAGTGGCCCGACATGCCGACGGTGCCGCCCGCCTCGTCGATCGCACAGGCGCCGGCGCACACCGACATCCCGCGCCCGGCGCCGCTGCCGAACCTCGCGGCGCTGCCGGTCCCCTCGCCTCCCACCGAGGTCGCGACGCTGGCGCCGCCGCCCATCCCGCCGACCACACGGACGCCGACCGTCCCCACGCCGGAGCCCGCCGCGGCGCGGCCGCGCGGCGCCGCGGGGCAGGCGCGCCCGGCCGTCTCGCCGGGCGCCGCCGAGCGCGCGCCGGCCCGGGCCGCGCGCCGCGTCGATCCGCGGCTCCTGCTCGCCGCGCTGGGGCTCGTGGTGGCCAGCCTGGTCGTCGCCTTCCTGATCGGCCGGGCGTCGAGCGCGCCGGACGGCGAGGCGGCGGCCGCGCGCGCCGCGCCCGCGAGCGCCGCGCCTGCGGCGCCGACGGCCGCCCGGCCGGACGGGGTCGCGGCGCGCGCGGCCGCCGCGATCGAGCGCCGGATCGAGAGCGTGGCGCGGGCGTGCGAGATCCCGCCCGGCGCCGCGGACGACGTGATGCGCCGCGCCTTCGAGCGCTGCGGGCCGGCGCCCGCCCACGCGGCGCAGCGGACGGCCCCGGCGCAGGGGAGCGACGCGCCGGCGGCGGAGGTCCCGGCCGCCCGGCCGGACGCCCCCGGGGCGGCGCCGCGCGCGGCCGCCGCCGCCAACGCGCCCGCCGGCGGCAACGCCGGGTGCGTGGGGGCGTGCGAGCGGAAGCACCAGGCGTGCAGGGCGACGCAATGCGGCAAGGAGCCCACGCAGGGCAGCCAGTACCAGCGCTACCAGAGTTGCCTGTCGACGTGCCTGGAGCAGGCGTCCCGGTGCCGGCTCGGCTGCCTCTGAGCCGCTGCCGCTGAGCCCCTGCGCCGCGCCGGCGCGCAACGCCGGTCCGCGCGACCGCGGCCGCGCCGGCTCGTGCGGCCGCGGGCCGGGCGTCAGAGCGGCGGGCGGCTGCGGCGCATCACGTTGACCGTGGCGGTCGGCTGGTGCTCGGGGCAGCCGGTCCGGCCGGAGCGGCTGGGATCGAAGTCGATGCGGAGGCAGGTCTTGCAGACGCAGAGGTAGGCGTCGTGGAACTCGCGGTAGCTCAGGATATCCGCGGCGAACAGGCTGAGGACGATGTCGCTGAGCAGGTCCTCTTCGCGCGGGCACGGCTCCCAGAGCGCGCCGTCGCCGGCGCGGCGCACGCGGCCGTCGTCGATCGCCGCGGCGAGGAAGCGATCGTCCGCGGCGGGCGGCATGAGGGCGCGGAGCGAGGAGAGCACCCGGAACCGCGCCGCCTCGACGAGCGCCTGGAGCTCGCGCTCGTCCGGTTCCTCCGGGGCGGCCGGGCCGAGCGCCACCTGCATGGAGAAGCCCTCCGTCACATAGGTCGGGCGCCGCATCCGCCCGGGCGCGACGAGGTGCTTCTCGAACCAGCCCGAGAGCGCCGCCGCGCTCCGGGGAGGCTTGTCGACGAACGTGAGCGCCGCGAACAGCGCCCGGCGATCATGCTCCTTCGCGACCAGCGAAGGAGCGGATGGAAGCGTGGGAATCGAGGTCTGGGAGTCCGCTTGCCGCATGAACACCCCCATCATTTCGCCCCAGTCTGCCCGAGGTCTTCTCTCGCGGTAAAGACGCGCCGGCGTCCCGATTCCAGATTGCGGGACCACCTGCAATGCAATGCGTTAGTCGCACGTCGCTGCGGTGGTGCGCCGGGGGAGGCGGGCTCAGTCCGTGATCTTGAGCGCGCCGCTGTCGTCGAGCGCGCCGCTCGCGTCGGCGCCGTCCGAATCGGCCTCGACGTCCTCCTGGGACGTGGACGGCCGCAGGAAGGACAGGTCGAGGCCGCCCATGGGCTGCTGCGCCGCCGCGCGCGCGGCGGCGAGGGGGATCGCGTCGGCCTCGCCCGCGCGGGGCGCGGCGCGGCGCTCGGCCTTCGCGGGGCGCGGGTCCTCGCGGCGCGGGTCCTCGCGGCGCGGGTCCTCGCGGCGCGGGTCCTCGCGGCGCGCGTCCTCGCGGCGTGCGCCTTTCGCGGCGTCGCGCCCGCTCGCGCCGGCCTCGCGCGGCCGCTCCGGCGCGGGCGCCGCGGGCGCGGGCTCCGGCGTCCCCGCGCGCGCGGCCCCCGCGCGCGGGGACGCCGGGGTCCGGAGCCCCTTGGCCGCCTTCGCCATGCGCGCGCGCGTGCGGAACGAGGGGGCGTTCTTCGCGAGCTCGATGCAGCTGCCGCGCATGGCGCTCGGGCAGGAGATGCGCACGTGCATGTGGTCGTCGTGCGGCTCGGAGCCCGTCGGCTGCATCATGGCGAGCTGCGCGCGGACGAGCAGCGCGCGGGAGACGCCGATGCGCTTGGCGTGGGCGAGCAGCGCGTGCCGCAGCGGATCGGAGATGAAGATGTGGCTCACGTGGGCGCGGGGATCGGTGAGCAGGTGCTGCACGAGCAGCCAGTTGCGCGGCAGGTCGAAGCGCGCCCCGGGCAGGTTGGTCGAGGCGAGCCGGGCGTTGAAGCGCAGGAAGTACGGCGCGTGGACCTGCTTGCCGCGGCCGTCGAGCGCGTAGAAGCCGAGGTCGACGTCGCGGCCGCTCTCGTGGGAGTTGTGGCGGTGGACGTCGCCGCCGCGCTGGCGCGACAGGTCGCCGACCTCGAGCACGGCGCCCGGGAAGCGCTTGGCCACGCCGCGCGCCGCGCGCTCGATCATGCCGACGAGCGCCGGCAGCCCCCAGCGCACGTCGGCGTGGGCGTAGGCGGGCACGACGCGGATGTCCTTGCGCGAGGTGTCGAGCCGCACGCCGCCCTCGAGGTGCCCCTCGTTCGGGTGGCCGACCGACGCGGCGGGCGGCTTGGGCGCCGGCTTGGTCTTGGCCGCCTCGGACGATCGCGGCCCTGCGTCGCCGGCGCGGGGGCGGTGGCCCTTGCCGACGTCGCTCGCGAGCCGCGCGCGCGGGGCGGCCGCGCGCGCCCGCGTGCCCGCGGCCCCGCGCGCCTTCGAGCCCGCCGGCGCTCCTGCGCCAGAGCGCGCCTTCGAGCGCGCCGGCGCCTCCGCGGCCGAGCGCGCCGGGGCGTCCGGCGCCGCGGCGGCCGCCGGAGCGCCGGGCAAGGAGAGCGCCAGGATCGTGAACAGCACGGAGATCGGTCGAGGCACACCGGTGCGTTACGGGGTTTCGGCGGGCCGGGCCAAGAAGCCGGCGCCGTCCGTCCCCCGTGCCGCGCTGCGGCGTCCCGGCGTCGCGGCGTACCGCGGCCGCAGCGGAGGCTTTTGCCTCGCGGCCAGTTGGGGTACCTCTCGGTCGGCCATGGACAAGGTCTACAAGAGCGCGCTGGACGCCGTGCGGGACATCCCGGGCGGCGCCACGATCCTCTCGGGCGGCTTCGGGCTCTGCGGCATCCCGGAGCACTGCATCGCCGCGCTCCGCGAGCTCGGCACGAAGGACCTCGTGGTCGTGTCCAACAACTGCGGGGTCGACAGCTTCGGCCTCGGGATCCTCCTGCAGAACCGCCAGATCCGGAAGATGATCTCGTCGTACGTCGGCGAGAACAAGGAGTTCGAGCGGCAGTACCTGAGCGGGGAGCTCGAGGTCGAGCTCACGCCGCAGGGCACGCTGGCCGAGCGCATCCGCGCCGGGGGCGCCGGGATCCCCGCGTTCTACACCCCGACCGGGGCGGGCACGGCCATCAGCGAGGGCGGGCTGCCGGTGCTCTACAACCCCGACGGCACGGTGAAGAAGTACTCCGAGAAGAAGGAGGTCCGGCAGTTCGACGGCCGCGACTACGTGCTCGAGCCGGCCATCCGCGGCGACTACGCGCTCGTGAAGGCCTGGAAGGGCGATCGGTTCGGCAACCTCGTCTACCGCCACACCGCCATGAACTTCAACCCGATGATGGCGATGGCCGCGAAGGTGACGATCGCCGAGGTCGAGGAGCTCGTCGAGGTCGGCTCGCTCGACCCGGACCACATCCACACGCCCGGGATCTTCGTGCACCGGATCTTCCAGGGCGAGCGCTTCGAGAAGCGGATCGAGCGGCGCACGGTGCGCAAGGCGCCGGCCGCCTAGGCGCGGGGCCGGGACAGGGGACACGATGGGACTCACGCGGGAACAGATCGCGCAGCGCGCCGCGCTGGAGCTCAAGGACGGCTACTACGTCAACCTCGGCATCGGGATGCCGACGCTCGTCGCCAACTACATCCCCGCGGGGATCGAGGTGGTGCTCCAGAGCGAGAACGGGCTGCTCGGCATCGGCCCGTACCCCGCCGAGGGCGCGGAGGACGCGGACCTCATCAACGCCGGCAAGGAGACGGTGACCATGCTCCCCGGCTCGGCCATTTTCTCGAGCGCCGAGTCGTTCGCGCAGATCCGGGGCGGCCACATCGACCTCGCGATCCTCGGGGCCATGGAGGTCTCCGAGAAGGGCGATCTTGCCAACTGGATGATCCCCGGCAAGATGGTGAAGGGGATGGGCGGGGCGATGGATCTCGTGGTGAGCGCGAAGCGCGTCGTCGTGATCATGGATCACGCGGCGAAGAACGGCGCGCCCAAGATCCTGACCGAGTGCGCGCTGCCCCTCACCGGGCGCGGCGTGGTCCACCGGATCATCACCGATCTCGCCGTGCTCGACGTGACGCCCGAGGGGCTCGTGCTGCGCGAGCTCGCGCCCGGCGTGAGCGCCCGAGAGGTGCAGGAGAAGACACAACCAACGCTCCGGGTCCCCTCCGACGTGAAGGAGATGGGGCAGCGGAGCGCCTAGGGGTTCGCCGATGACCTGGCCCGAAAAGACCCTGCCGACGACCGACGCGAGCGAGAAGCGCTCGCTGGGAGCGGGCGTGTTCCGTCGCTGCGACGGCTGCTCGCACACGCACGACGCCTCCGAGCTCGCCCGCACGTTCGAGGTGTGCTCGCAGTGCGGCCACCACCACAAGCTCGACGCCGAGGGGTGGCGTCGGCTCCTGCTCGACGACGGCGAGCTCGCCCAGTGGGACGATCACCTCGTCCCCAACGATCCGCTCGGGTTCAGCGACGGCAAGAGCTACCGCGACCGCGTCGCGGCGCTCCACAAGAAGGGCCGCGCCAAAGAGGCGATCGAGATCGGCCGCGCCCGGCTGAGCGGCCGCGACATCGCGTACGGCGCGTTCGTGTTCGCCTTCATGGGCGGGAGCATGGGCTCCGTCGTCGGCGAGAAGATCACGCGGCTGTTCGAGCGCGCCACGCGCGAGGAGCTCCCGGTGGTGCTCCTCCAGTCGTCGGGCGGCGCGCGGATGCAGGAGGGCATCCTCTCGCTGATGCAGATGGCGAAGAGCGTCGCCGCGCTCGAGCGCTACCGCAAGGCGCGCCTCCCGTTCATCTCGGTGCTGCTCCACCCGACCACGGGCGGCGTCGCGGCGAGCTTCGCCTTCCTCGGCGACGTGAACATCGCCGAGCCGAAGGCGCTCATCGGCTTCGCCGGCCCCCGGGTCATCGAGAACACGATCCGGCAGACCTTGCCCGAGGGCTTCCAGCGGGCCGAGTTCCTGCTCGATCACGGGATGGTCGACGCGATCGTGCCGCGCCCCGAGATGAAGGCGTACCTCGCCACGCTGCTCCAGCACCTCGCGGGCGATCGCCGGGCGCGGCGATGAGCCCGGCGGCGCCGCGGCTCCCGGCGCTGCTCGAGGCGCTGGGGCAGCGGGCGCCGCGGGGCATGGTGCTCGGGCTCGACCGGGTGCGCGAGGCCCTCGCGGCGCTCGGCGACCCGCACGCCGACGTCGCCGCGGTGCACGTCGCCGGCACCAACGGCAAGGGGAGCGTGTGCGCGATGGTCGAGTCGGTCGCGCGCGCGGCCGGGCTCCGCACCGGCCTCTACACGTCGCCGCACCTGTCCCGCTTCGCCGAGCGCATCCGCATCGACGGCGAGCCGATCGACGACGCGGCGCTCGAGCGCGCGCTGTCGGCCGCGCTCGAGCGGGTCCCCGCGCCGCTCACGTTCTTCGAGGCGCTGACGGTGGCCGCGTTCGTGGCCTTCCGCGACGCGGGCGTCGACCTCGCGATCGTCGAGGTCGGCCTCGGCGGGCGGCTCGACGCCACCAACGTGCTCGCGGCGCCGCTCTGCACGGCGATCACGTCGATCGCGTTCGATCACGTGGCCCTGCTCGGCCCGACGCTGGCCGACATCGCCCGGGAGAAGGCGGGCATCCTCAAGCCGGGCGCGCCCGTGGTGCTCGGCCCGCTCGACCCCGAGGCCGACGCCGCGATCGAGGCCGCGGCGCTGGCGATCTCCGCCGGGCCGCGCCTCCGCGTCGCGCGCGCCGAGCGCGGCGGGAGCGCGGGCGAGATCGCGGTGGGGCGCGCGGGCGAGATCGCGGTGGGGCGCGCGGAGCCTTCCGCGCGCGCGACGCGCGTCGTCGGGCCGGGGCGCCCCGCGCTCGAGGTGGAGCTCGGCCTCCGCGGGGCGCACCAGGCGGAGAACGCGGGCGTGGCGTGCGGGATCGCGTGGCAGCTCGCGGGCCGGTGGCCCGAGGTCGAGCGGGCGCTCCCGGCGGGGCTCGCCGCGGCCCGCTGGCCCGGCCGGCTGGAGCGGATCGACGCGGGCGCCGGCCAGGTCCTGCTCGACTGTGCGCACAACCCGCACGGCGCGCGGGCGCTCGCCGCGTGGCTCGACGAGGAAGGCCCGGGCGCGGCGCGCACCGCGCTCGTGTTCGGGGCGATGGCCGACAAGGGGTGGGGCGAAATGCTACAGACGCTCGCGCCGCGGGCGCAGGGGCGGCTCTACGCGACGCCGCAGGGCCGCGCGGCCGCGCCGCTCGATGCGCTGCAGGCGATCGCGCCGGGCGAGCCGATCGGCGATCCGCGCGCGGCGGTGGCGCGGGCGATCGAGGTCGCCGGGCCGGGCGGGCTCGTCGTCGTGACGGGCTCGATTTACCTGGTAGGCGAGGTGCGGTCGGCGCTCCTCGGCATCGCGCCGGACCCGGTCGTGGCGCTCTGACGCGGGCGCGCCGCCGCGCGATGTGCAGGCGCGTCGCTGCGCGGCGGCGCGCCGGTCTGGCACGGGCGATGCCGGTCCGGCGGCATGGCGTTCAGAAAGCGGCGTTCTCCGGTGCTCTTCCCAGCGGCGGCCCTCGGGGCGGCCGCGCTCGCGCGGACGGCGTTCCGCGCCCTGCGGCGGCTCGATCTGCGCGGCCGGGTCGTGGTCATCACGGGCGGCTCTCGCGGCCTCGGGCTGCTCCTCGCCGAGGAGTTCGGCCGGCACGGCGCCCGGGTGGCGATCGCCGGCCGCGACCCGGGGGCGCTCGAGCGGGCCGAGCAGCGGCTGCGGGCGCTCGGCGTCGAGGTGCACGCGGTCGCGTGCGACCTCGGCGATCGCGCCGCGGCCGAGGCGTTCATCGACGGCGCGGCGCGCGCGTTCGGCCGGATCGACGTGCTCGTCAACAACGCCGGCGTGATCCAGGTGGCGCCGATGCAGGACCTCCGCGTGGAGGAGCTCGACGAGGCGATGCGCTCGAACTACTGGAGCGCGGTCTACGCGACGGGGCGCGCGCTGCCGCACCTGGAGAAGCAGGGGCGCGCGGCGCGGATCGTGAACGTGACGTCGATCGGCGGGCGCGTCGCGGTGCCGCACCTGCTCGGGTACAACGCGTCGAAGTTCGCGATGATGGGCTTCTCGGAGAGCCTCCAGGCCGAGCTCTCCTACGGCAGCGCGCGGGGCCCGCGGGTCACCACGGTGATCCCCGGGCCGATGCGCACGGGGTCGATCTACAACGCCGAGTTCGGCGGCGACCCGCGGCGCGAGTTCGGCTGGTTCGGCCTGGCCTCGTCGATCCCGCTCGCGACGATCGACGCGCGGCGCGCGGCCCGGCGGGTGGTGGCGGCGGCGCGCGAGGGGCGCGCCGAGGTGAAGCTCGGGCTGTCTTCGCACCTGCTCAGCTGGGCGCACGGCGTCGCGCCGCAGATGACGGTGCGGCTGATGGGCCTGGTCAACGCGCTCCTGCCGGCGCCCCGCGGCGCCGCGGGGACGACGCGGGGGCGGGATCTGCGCGCGCCGGCGCAGGGGTCGGCCCTGCTGCGCCTGAGCAACGAGGCGGCGCGGCGCAACAACGAAGCGCCGCCCGAGGCGGCGCGGTGAGAGCGGAGCGATGAACACGCGCCGCGGTCGCCGCGCCGGCAGTTGGCCGTAGGCTGTCTTGGCAAAGGTTGCTAAGGGTGGTCTCCTCAGCCCGAACCACGAGAGAGGGACCGTGCCGAAGCACACCAAGAAGGATCATAGGGAGGGCGCTCCGTCGGCGACGGGCGCACCGCAGCAGGCCTCCGCTGGGCGCAAGCTCTTCGGCACCGACGGGGTGCGCGGCGTGGCGAACCAGCCGCCGATGACGCCGGAGATGGCGCTGCGGCTCGGGCGCGCGATCGCCTTCGTCGCGAGCCACGGGAAGTCGCGGCAGGTGCGGGTGGTGATCGGGAAGGACACGCGGCTGTCCGGCTACATGCTGGAGACGGCGATCGCGTCCGGCGTGTGCGCGATGGGCGGCCGCGTGATGCTGAGCGGGCCGATCCCGACGCCGGCGGTCGCGCAGCTCACGCAGAGCATGCGGGCCGACGCCGGGGTGGTGATCAGCGCGAGCCATAACCCGTACCAGGACAACGGCATCAAGATCTTCGGGCCCGACGGCTACAAACTGCCCGACTCCGCGGAAGAGGAGATCGAGCGGCTCATGGAGAGCCACGAGCTCGACGAGGCCCGGGTGGTGGGCTCGGCGATCGGCAGCGCGGTGAAGCTCGACGACGCGCGGGGCCGGTACGTCGTGTTCTGCAAGAGCACGTTCCCCACGGCGCTGTCGCTCGACGGCGTGAAGATCGTGGTCGACGCGGCGCACGGGGCGGCCTACCGCGTGGCGCCGTCGGTGTTCACCGAGCTCGGCGCGCAGGTGACCGCGCTCGGCGTGAAGCCGAACGGGCGCAACATCAACCGCGAGACGGGCGCGCTGCACCCGGAGCACGTGAAGGCCGAGGTGCTCAAGCGGGGGGCGGCGATCGGCATCGCGCTCGACGGCGACGCGGACCGGGTGATCATGGTCGACGAGCGCGGCGAGGTCGTGGACGGCGACGCGATCATGGCGCTCTGCGCGCTCAGGATGCTGCGCACCGGGAAGCTGCCGCGGAACACGATCGTGACGACGGTGATGTCGAACCTCGGCCTCGAGCGCGCGCTCAAGGCGCAGAACGGGCACGTGGTGCGGACGGCGGTCGGGGACCGCTACGTGGTGGAGGCGATGCGGAACGGCGGCTACTCGTTCGGCGGGGAGCAGTCGGGGCACCTCATCTTCCTGGACCACGCGACGACGGGCGACGGGATCGTGGCGGCGCTGCAGGTGCTCGCGATCATGATGGAGGAGGACAAGCCGCTGAGCGAGCTCGCGTCGAAGGCGATGCAGCGGGTGCCTCAGGTGCTGGAGAACGCGACGTTCCCGACGCGGCTGCCGCTCGACAGCATGCAGCGGACGCGGGTCGCGGTGGATCGCATCGAGAAGACGCTCGGGGACAAGGGGCGCATCCTCGTGCGGTGGAGCGGGACGGAGCCGAAGCTGCGCGTCATGGTCGAGGGCGAGGACGCGTCGACCATCGGGGCGTACGCGCTCGAGATCATCGAGGCGGCCAAGCAGGACGTGGCGGGGGCCACGGCGTAGCCAGGGCTGCCCGGCTCCCGGGGAGGGTGTCCGCTGGGCCTGCCCGGCCCCCGGAGAGGGTGTCCGCTGGGCCTGCCCGGCCCCCGGCGAGGGTGTCCGCTGGGCGGGGTGGGGGCCCCGCCGAACTCGGCGGAGACATGGGCCATCCGGCAAGCCGGATGACCCATGTCTCCGCCTCAAACATCGGCCCATCCCCCACCCCGCCCAGCGGACACCCTCTCCGGGGGCCTACCGTCGTCCGAGGGATGCCCGGCGTTGGCTAGAGCGAAGGCCGCCCGCACAGGAGACGGGCCCAGATCGGCGTTTTCGGCGCGCAAGCGTGCTCCAGCACGCTGAGCACCGAAAACGTCGAGATGGGCCCGTATCCGAAGCGGGCGGCCTTCGCTCTACAGCGCGCGGCGCATGAAGAGGTCTTCCAGCGTCTCGCGGCGCGGCGTCACCTCGACCACCTGCGCGCCCGCGGCGAGCGAGCGCTGGAGCGCCTCGCGCACGCGCGCCTCGCCCTCGACGTCGACCACCACGACGTCGCCGCGGCGCGTGGTCGCGAAGCCCAGCGCGCCGAGCTCCTCGAGGAGCGACTCGGGCGCGCCGGCCAGCATGACGTCGGTGCGCAGCACGTCGCCCCGGAGGAGCTGGCGGATCGCGCCGCTCACCACCACCTGGCCCTCGCGCAGGATCGCCACGCGATCGCACATCGCCTCGACGTCGCTCAGGATGTGCGTCGAGAAGAAGATCGTCCGGCCCTGATCGCGCTCCGCGAAGATGAGATCGCGCACCTCCTTGCGGCCCACCGGATCGAGGCCGCTCATCGGCTCGTCCAGGATCAGCATCTCGGGATCGGCGACCAGCGCGGCGGCCAGCCCCGTGCGCTGCAGCATCCCCTTCGACAGCCGGCGCACCTGCCGATCCGCCGCGTACGCGATCTTCACCTGATCGAGCACCTCCATCGTCCGCCGGCGCAGCGAGGCGCCGCGCATCCCGGACAGGCGGCCGCAGAGCTCCACGAACTCGCGCGGGGTGAGGTAGGGGTAGACGTACGGGTTCTCCGGCAAAAAGCCGATCTTCCGGCGCGCCTCGGGCGACGGGACGCGCGCGCCGAACAGGTACGCCTCGCCGCCGGTCGGGGCGATGAGGCCCGTCAACATCTTGATCGTCGTCGTCTTGCCGGCGCCGTTCGGCCCGAGGAAGCCGAAGATCTCGCCGCGGCGCACGCCGAAGCTCACCCCCTTGACCGCCTCGACCGCACGCCGGCGCAAGAAGCCCACCCGGAACGTCTTCAGCAGGCCGCGGACGTCGATCAGCAGCTCGCCGCCCGGCGCCTCCCCGCCGGAGCGGGACGGCGCGGCGCGCTCGCCGCGCTCCTCGATGATCGCCTCGCCGCCGCTCACGCGCCCTCCTCGCCGTCGGGGCCCTCGCCCGGCGCGCCGTCGCCCGGCCGCGCGCGGCCGCGCGCCGTCGCCGCGCTGTACTCGTGCAGCTTGTACTGGATCTTGCGCGGGCTGATCCCGAGGATCGTCGCCGCCTTCGAGGTCGAGCCCTTGCACGCCTCGAGCGTGCGCAGGATCGCGTAGCGCTCCAGATCGTAGATCGTGCTCCCCGGGACGCGCGGCATCGCGTCGGACGCCTCGGCCGGCTCGGACGACATCTGCGCCGGCAAGTGCCGGGGCTCGATGCGCGCGCCGTCGCAGAGCACCGCCGCCCGCTCGATCGCGTTCTCCAGCTCGCGCACGTTGCCAGGGAACGAGTAGCTCGTCAGCGCCGACAGCGCCTCGTCCGTGAAGCCCTCGATCCGCTTGCCGTTCTCCTGCGCGTAACGGCCCAGGAAGAACGTCGCGAGCTCGGGGATGTCGCTCCGGCGCTCGCGGAGCGGCGGGATCTCCAGGGTGACGACGTTGAGCCGGTAGTAGAGATCCTCGCGGAACAGACCCTCGGCGATGCGCTGGCGCAGGTCGCGGTTCGACGCGGCGAGGATCCGCACGTCGACCTTCAGGGTCTCGTTGCCGCCCACCCGCTCGAACGTGCGCTCCTGCAGGAAGCGCAGGAGCTTCACCTGCGTGGCGAGCGGGATCTCGCTCACCTCGTCGAGGAACAGCGTGCCGCCGTTCGCCTGCTCGAAGCGCCCCTCGCGGCGGCCGACGGCGCCGGTGAAGGCGCCGCGCTCGTGGCCGAACAGCTCGCTCTCCAGGAGCGACTCGCTCAGCGCGGCGCAGTTCAGCCGGACGAGCGGCGCCTTCGCCCGCGGGCTCGCGCGGTGGATCATCTCGGCGATGAGCTCCTTACCCGTGCCCGTCTCGCCCACGATCAGCACGCTCGCGCGGCTCGGCGCCACCTGCTCGACCAGCCGGAGGAGCTTCACCATGCTCGGGTGGCTCGCGATCACGTGGCCGAACGCGTTGCGCTCGCGCAGCCGCTCGCGCAGCCGCGAGTTCTCCTGGAGCAGCCGCGCCCGCTCCACCGCGCGCTCGACCACCACCGCGAGCACCGAGAAATCGAGCGGCTTCGTCAGGTAGTTGTACGCGCCCTTCTTCACCGCCTCGACCGCGCTCGAGATGGTGCCGAACGCCGTCATGACGACGAACGTCGCGTCGGGCAGCGCGAGCTGCGCCTTCTCCATCATCCGGATGCCGTCGAGCCCCGGCATCTTCAGGTCGGTCAGGACCACGTCCGGCGCGAACTCCTCGAGCTTGCCCAGCGCCTTGAAGCCGTCGGCCGCGGTCTCGGTCGTGTACCCCTCCTCGCGGAGGATCTCGGAGAGCGCCGCGCGCGCGTTGGCCTCGTCGTCGACGATCAGGATGCGCCCCCGGGATGCCATGTTGATGGCCTTTCCTAGCATGCGCGCCCGCCGGATTGGGCAGCTGCGCGGCCCGGCCGAGCGGCGCCGGGGCCGCGGGGCGCCGCGGCCGAGCACGTTTGCGACCGGGTCGCCGGGGACCGGAGCGCGCAATCCGGACGAGGCGCGACGGAGGCCCGACGATCCGCGCCTCGCCGCGGTGAGACCGCACTTATCGAGCCCTGCGGCGCGGCTCGTCGGGGATCTGCCATCGACGAAAACCGCTGTTTCGTGGGCCGCCCGGGATGGTACAACGGGCCGCGCGCGAGGTCCCCACCGTCCCGATTGGCGGGCGTTTCCTTGTTCGATCTCGCGGATGAGGCTCGATGCATACGCTTCGGAAGGTGTTCGGCGACAGGCCCCGGCGCGCTGCGCTCACGGCGCTGCCGCTCGTCGGCTCGCTCACGCTCGCGGGCGCTGCCGAGGCGCAGCAGCCGCAGCCGCCCTTCGGACCTCAGCCGCTCCCGGGCCAGCCGGCCCCGCCCAGGCCGTTCGGGCCCGAGCCTCCTCCCGCGCAGCCCGGCCCCTTCGGCCCGCAGCCGGGCTTTCCGGGCGACGCGCCTCCGACCCAGTTCGGCCCCCAGCCGGCGCAGCCGGGCTTCGGCCCGCAGCCGGGCTTCCCGGGCGACGCGCCTCCGACCCAGTTCGGCCCCCAGCCGGGCTTCGGCCCGCAGCCGGGCTTCCCGGGCGACGCGCCGCCGCAGTTCGGGCAGCCGGGGCAGCCGCCGCCGGACGCGAGCTTCTCGTTCGGCGCGCAGGCGTCCGTCGGCGAGCAGGGCGCCCAGGCGAGCGCGACGGCGCCGCGCTCCACCGCGTGGGACGAGGAGGAGCGCGCGCTCTCGCTCACCGCGCAGCCGAACCTGTGGGGCTCGACGGGCCTCCTCAGGACGTCGTACGCGGGCTCGGGCGCGCCGGGCACCTTCCGGGTGTCGTTCCTGCTCGACTGGTTCTCGACGAGCGGCTTCCTCTGCGATCCGGCCGAGTCGACGCTCGCCGGCCACCCGATCACCTGCGGCCCCGACGCGCGGGAGGACTCGGCGAGCCACGTGGGGGCGCTCTTCGCGCTGAACGCGACCCCCCTGCCCTTCCTCGAGGGCTACGCGGCGATCCGCACGTTCGCGAACGCGAACGATCAGGGCCGCCCGCGGCTCTTGCAGGTGCTCGGCGACACGACGTTCGGCGTGAAGGCGTTCACGCCCACGAAGATCGGCAAGCCGCTCACCTTCGGCGGCGAGGCGCAGCTGCTCCTGCTCAACGGCACGGGCGACGTGGGCCTGGCCGGCGGCGGCACGAGCGCGGTGTTCCGCGGGCTCGCGACGCTCGATCTGCGCAAGCCGCAGGGCAAGGGGTTCCCGCTGCGGGTCAACCTGAACCTCGGCTACAAGCTCGACAACTCCGGCCAGGTCGTGGAGGAGGTCGAGAAGGAGCGGGCCAAGGCGTTCACCGACGGGCGCGATCGGCAGCCGATCTCGCGCATCGAGCGGTTCGGGCTCGGCATCAACCGGGTCGACTTCTTCCAGACCCACCTCGGCGTCGAGGTGCCGCTGCCGAAGGTGCAGCCGTACCTCGAGTACACGCTCGACATCCCGGTGAACCGGCAAGGCTACGAGTGCCACACGAGCCGCGTGTCGCGCGGCGACGTCTGTCTCGGGCTCGACGACTTCGCGTCCCCGGACCCGCAGAGCCAGGGCGGACCGGGCTACGCCGCGGCGCCGTCGCGGCTGTCGCTCGGCGTGCGGGTGACGCCGTTCCAGAAGGCGTTCCGCGGGCTCTCCGGGCACGCGGCGTTCGACCTCGGCCTGTCGGCGACCTCCGTGTTCATCGAGGAGGTCGCGCCGCAGGCGCCGTGGACGCTGTACCTCGGGATCGGCTACGCCTACGACACGAAGCAGAAGGAGCCGCCGCCGGCCCCTGCGCCGCAGATCATCAAGGAGCCGCCGCAGCTCGTGCCCGCGCCGCAGACGTTCGCGCGCGGCTTCGTGCACGAGCAGAACCGGCCCGACGCGGCGGTGGCGGACGCGATCGTGACGATCGAGGGCGTGCCCCAGCCGCCGTACGCGACCGGGCCGGACGGCCGCTTCCTCACGCGGCACCTCGAGCCGGGGACGTACACGTTCAGCGTCCGGGCGAACGGCTACAAGCCGGGCACGTGCCAGGCGACGATCCTCGCCGGCGGGGCGGCGCCTGGGCAGCCCGGGCCGTTCGGTCCGCAGCCGGGGCCCTTCGGTGCGCAGCCCGGGCCGTTCGGCCCGCAGCCGGGGCAGCCTGGCGCCTTCGGCCCGCAGCCCGGTCAGCCGGGCGCCTTCGGTCCGCAACCCGGGCAGCCCTTCGGTCCGCAGCCGGGGCAGCCCGGCGCCTTCGGACCGCAGCCCGGTCAGCCGGGCGCCTTCGGCCCGCAGCCGGGGCAGCCCGGGCCGTTCGGCCCGCAGCCGGGCCCGTTCGGCCCGCAGCCCGGGCAGCCCGATCCCTTCGGTCCGCAGCCGGGGTTGCCCGGCGCCGGACCGAGCGGGGCGCCGCCGCAGGGGCCGACGTTCGTGGACGTCGACTGCTCGCTCGAGGCGCTGCCGAAGACGGGCAACGTCGTCGGGACGGTGAAGGACGCGGAGAGCGGGGACGCGGTCGCCGGCGCGACGATCCGGCTGACCGACGCGGCGGGCCGCGAGCAGACGGCGACGAGCGACGCGAGCGGCGCCTTCCGCTTCCCGGATCTGCCGGCCGGCGCGGTGACGCTCAAGGTCGAGGCGCAGGGCTACATGAACCACGTCAACCAGGCCGACGTCCGCACGAGCGAGGACACGCGCGCCGCGCTCACGGTGAACAAGCGGCCGAAGGTCTCGCTCGTGAAGGTGCAGGGCAACGAGATCAAGATCTCGCGGCAGATCCACTTCGAGACCGACTCGGCGAAGATCCTGGGCGACTCGAACGCGCTGATGGAGGAGATCGCGGACGTGCTCCAGCGGAACCCGAACATCCGCAAGGTCGAGATCCAGGGGCACACCGACAACACGGGCGGGCGCGAGCACAACCAGACCCTCAGCGAGGCCCGCGCGAACTCGGTGCGCGCCTGGCTGATCCGGGCCGGCGTGGACGGGTCGCGCCTCCAGGCGAAGGGCTACGGGCAGGACCGCCCGGTCGCGCCGAACGTCACGCCCGCGAACAAGGCCAAGAACCGGCGCGTGCAGTTCATCATCGTCGAGAAGTGAGCCGGGCCCGCCGCCGGGCGGATCCGGCGCGCGGCCGCGCCACGGCGTCGCTTGTCGGCGCCGGGGCGCTGCGATAGGGCACGCGCATGATGAAGCAGGTCGTCGCGGGCGCGCTCGCCGTGATCGCGGGGTGCGCGGCGCCCACCCCGGCGCCGGACGCCCGGCCCGCCGAGAGCGCGCGGCCCTCGTCGCCCGCCGCCGCGCCGGCGGACGCGGGCGCGCCGGCGGCTGCCGTCGCCGACGCGCCCGCGTCCTCCGGCGCGGCGCCGGCGCCGCAGCCGGAGGACGCGGGCGCGCCGGCGCCGACGCAGGACGGGGGCGCGAGCGCGGCCGCCGACGCGGCGGCGACGGGCGCTCCCCCGCCTGGATCGCCGCCGGCCGCCGGAGCCGATGCGACCGCGATCGCGACGAACAAGATCCTGCCGCCGCTCGAGAGCGAGGAGCTCACGGCGCGGGCGAGGGCGCTGTTCGACGCCATCGTGAAGAACGAGCCGGCGCTGGCCGACCCGTTCTGGTTCCCCAAGGAGCCGTTCATCCCGCTCAAGGACGTGAAGGACCCCGGCAAGTACTGGGACAACCTCCACGCCGCCTACGCGAACGACGTGAAGGCGATGCACCGGAAGCGCAAGAGCTGGGAGGGCGCGCGGTTCGTCGGCTTCGAGGTCGGCTCCAGGCCGAAGTGGGTGCCGCCCGGCGACGAGGTCAACAAGATCGGCTATTACCGCTCGTTCCACGGCAAGCTGAAATACGAGCTCGACGGCAAGCCGGCGAGCCTCGACGTCCACACGATCATCTCGTGGCAGGGCCGCTGGTACATCACGCACCTCGGCGACTTCAAGAAGCGCTAGGCGCCCGCGCGCCGCGGCGGCATCTCTCGCGGAGACGAAGGACCTCAGGGGAGCGCGATGGAACAGGCAGAGCGCGTCGCGGGCGGGCTGAGGGCGCGGTACGACGCGGTCCGGGCGTTCACGGAGTCGCTCTGCGCGCCGCTCTGCGCCGAGGACTATGTCGTCCAGTCGATGCCGGACGCGAGCCCGGTGAAGTGGCACCTCGCGCACACGGCGTGGTTCTTCGAGGCGTTCGTGCTCGGCCAGCGCGCCGGGTACGCGCCCTTTCACCCGCAGTTCGGGTACCTCTTCAACTCGTACTACGTGACCGTGGGCGAGCGGCACAGCCGGCCGCGGCGCGGGGTCCTGTCGCGCCCGACCGTCGAGGAGACCTACCGCTACCGGCGCCACGTGGACGAGCACATGCGCGCGCTGCTCGACGAGATCGCCGCGGGCTTGCACCTCGATCTCGCCTTCGCGATCGACGTGGGGCTGCACCACGAGCAGCAGCACCAGGAGCTCCTCCTGACCGATCTGAAGCACGCGATGGCGCAGAACCCGCTGCGCCCCGCGATCTTCGGCGGCGCGCCGCCGGGGCGGCGCGGCGGCGCGGCCGGGGAGCTCCGCTTCGTCGAGCACGCCGAGGGCGTGCGCTGGATCGGCCACGGCGAGGGCGGGTTCGCGTTCGACAACGAGGCGCCGCGGCACCGCGTGTTCGTCGGCGCGTTCGCGCTCGCGGACCGGCCGGTGACGTGCGGCGAGTACCTCGAGTTCATGCGAGACGGCGGGTACGCGCGGCCGGAGCTCTGGCTGTCGGGCGGCTGGGACGCGGTCGTGGCGAACCGGTGGGAGGCGCCGCTCTACTGGGAGCAGCGCGACGGAGGGCTCCAGCTGTTCACGCTCCACGGGCTCCGCGAGCTCGACGCCGACGAGCCCGTCTGCCACGTGAGCCACTACGAGGCCGACGCCTACGCCCGCTGGGCAGGCGCGCGGCTCCCCACCGAGGCCGAGTGGGAGACCGCCGCGCAGGGCGCGCTCGCCGCCGCGGGGGAGGTCGCCGGCGGCGCCGCGCCGGGCGAGGCGGCGCTCCAGGGGAACTTCGCCGAGCGCGGGCGCTATCACCCGGAGCCCGCGGGCGCGCCGCCGCGGCCGGGGGCCCCGCGGCAGCTCTTCGGCGACGTGTGGGAATGGACGTCGAGCGCGTACGCGCCCTACCCCGGGTTCCGCCCGTGGCCGGGGGCGCTCGGCGAGTACAACGGCAAGTTCATGAGCAGCCAGCTCGTGCTCCGCGGCGGCTCGTGCGCGACCCCGGCGACGCACCTCCGCGCGACGTACCGGAACTTCTTCCCGCCGGACGCGCGGTGGCAGATGAGCGGCATCCGGCTGGCCCGCGACCTCTGACCCGGGGCCGCGCCGGCGGCGCGCGCCCTTGCCGTGGACGCCGCGCCGGCGGCGCGCCCTTCCTGTGGACGCTGCGCCGGCGCGCCGCCATGGTCTCGGCGTGGCGCCGCTCGTCTCCGTCTTGCTCCCGTACCGGCAGGCGGAGGCGACCATCGAGGAGGCGCTGGAGAGCGTGCTCGCCGAGCGCGACGTCGACCTCGAGGTGATCGCCGTGGACGACGGCTCGACCGACGCCGGCCCGGCCACGGTCGCGCGCCTCGCGCGGCGCGACCGCCGCGTGGTCCCGGTCGCGACCGGCGGCGTGGGCATCGCGCGGGCGCTCGCGCGCGCGGCCGAGGCGGCGCGCGGCGAGCTCTTCGCGCGCATGGACGGCGACGACATCTCGGTCGGCGGGCGCCTCGCGCGCCAGGCCGAGGCGCTCCGGCGGGATCCGCGGCTCGCCGTCGTCGGCGCCCGCGTGGAGGCGTTCGCGGCCGGGCCGGTCGGCGAGGGCATGCTCCGCTACGTCGACTGGCTGAACTCGATCCTCACCCCCGAGGATCACGCGCGGGAGATGTTCGTGGAGTCCCCGCTGTGCCACCCGTCGGTGATGCTGCGGCGGAGCGCGCTGGAGCAGGTCGGCGGGTTCCGGGAGGCCCCCTGGGCGGAGGACTACGACCTGTGGCTGCGCCTCGACGCCGCCGGCGCGCGGATGGCGAAGCTCCCGGAGCTCGGCCTGCGCTGGCGGCACCGCGAGGGCCGCGCGACGTTCGCGGATCCGCGGTACGCGATCGCGCGGTTCCTCGAGGCCAAGGCGCACTACCTCGCGAGGAAGCTGGGCGCGGCGCGCCCCGTGGCGGTGTGGGGCGCGGGCAAGACGGGCAGGCGGCTGGCGAGGGCGCTCGCCCGGAACGGCGTGAGGCCGGAGCGGTTCATCGACATCGATCCGCGCAAGATCGGCCGGATCGCGCAGGGGGCGCCGATCGTCGATCCGTCGCGGCTCTCGCGGGGCGCGCAGACCGTCGTCGTCGCCGTGGGGGCGCGGGGGGCGCGCGCGCTCATCCGCGAGCACCTCGCCGCGCGCGGCTTCGTCGAGGGCTCCGACTATGTGTGCGCCTCCTGAGCGCACGGCGCGCGGCGCGCGGACGCAGGGCGCCTCTTTGCAACCGCGTGCTCCGGTGGGAGGATTCGATCCCACAGCGATGCGCGTCCCGGTGCTCACGAGCAAGCTCGACTTTCCTCCGCCCGAGCGCGCGACCCCGGAGGGGATCGTGGCCGTGGGCGGCGAGGCCTCGCCGGAGCGGCTCCTGGCCGGCTACCGCCGGGGCATCTTCCCGTGGCCCCACGACGGGCTGCCGCTGCTCTGGTTCTCCCCGGATCCGCGCTTCGTCCTGCCGCCGCGCGAGGCGCACGTCCCGCACTCGCTGCGCAAGCGGGTGCGCCGCGGCGGGATCGAGGTGCGGACCGACACGGCGTTCGCGGACGTCATGCGGGCCTGCAGCGCGACGCCGCGGCCAGGGCAGGACGGCACGTGGATCACCGAGGAGCTCATCGGCGGGTACACGGCGCTGCACGCCGCCGGGGTGGCGCACAGCATCGAGGCCTGGTCGAACGGCGCGCTCGTCGGCGGGCTCTACGGCGTGTCGCTGGGGCGGATGTTCTTCGGCGAGTCGATGTTCGCGCGCGCGCCCGACGCCTCGAAGGTCGCGTTCGCGACGCTGCTCGGGAACCTCGTCGCCTGGGACTTCGCGCTGGTGGACTGCCAAGTGTACACCGACCACCTCGATCGCTTCGGCGCCGTCGAGTGGCCGCGGCGCGAGTTCCTCCGCGCGCTGAAGACGGCGCTCGACGCCCCGACGAAGATGGGGCCGTGGCGCTTCGACCTCGAGCCCGCGCAGGCGATCGAGCGGCTCATCTCGCGGTGATCGCGCCCGAGCCGCGCGCCGCGCCGTCCGAGATGAGCGCCGCGCCGTCCGAGCCGCGCGGCCGGGCCCTCGGCGCTACGAGCGGCCCTCGCCCGCGTCGTCCTTGATCTCCCGGAGCAGCTCCTCGATCCGCCGCTGGGCGTCGGGGCCCTCGTCGTAGAAGAACCGCAGCGTCGGCACCACGCGCAGGCCCATGGTGCGGGCGACGTCCCTGCGCAGCCGGCCGGACGCCGCCTCCAGCCCCTTGAGCAGCGCGCGGCGGGACGCCGCGTCCTCCGCGCCGAACTCGTGGCGCACGTGGACCTTCGCGCTCTGCAGGTCGTCGGTGATCTCCACGCGCGACACGAGCACCCCGGCGATCCGCGGATCGCGCAGATCCCGGAGCAGGTTGGACAGGTCCTCGCGGAGCCGTTCGGCGACCCGCGTCGCCCGCTTCACCGTGCCGCTCATTCGTCGTCCTCTGCGTCCTCGAACCTGTCCGAGGCCGCTCCCAGATCATCATCCCCGCGGCCGAGCGCCTGCTCGATGCCGCCCTGCACCCCCGCTCCCCCCTCGCCGAACGGCACGATCTCGGTCGCGCGGTCGGTGAGGACGGCGTGGGGCAGCGACCCGGCCATCGCGGCCACGTCCGCGAGGACCCGGTCGCACATGGCCGCCGAGTTCGAGACGACCGCGACGCCGAGCGTCGCCCGCCGCGGATCGTCGAGCACTCCGACCTCCGCGATCGACACGCGCATCCGGCTCTGCGCCCGCTCCTTCAAGGAGCGCACCACGCTGCGCTTGTCCTTGAGGGAGCGGGCCCCGACGATATCGAGGCGGAGACGGAGGACGCCGACGAACATCTACAGGCTCAGAGCTTCGTCTTGACCTCTTCGATCTCGAAGCTCTCGACGATGTCCTTCTCCTTGATGTCCGAGTAGCCGTCGAGCGAGATACCGCACTCGAACCCCTCGACCACCTCTTTCACGTCGTCCTTGAAGCGGCGCAGCCCCGAGAGGCGCCCCGTCCAGATGACGACGTTGTCCCGGATCAGGCGCGCCTCGCCGGTGCGCTTCACCGAGCCGTTGATCACCATCGAGCCGGCGACCGTGCCCGCCTTCGTGATCTTGAAGACCTGGCGGACCTCGGCGCGGCCGAGGACCTTCTCCACCTTCGTCGCGGGGAGGAGACCCTCCATCGCGCTCCGGATGTCGTCGACGGCGTTGTAGATGATGTTGTAGAGCCGGATCTCGACGCCCTCGTTCTCGGCCAGCGCGCCGGCCTTGCCGGCAGGCCGGACGTTGAAGCCGACGATGATCGCCTTCGACGCGACCGCCAGGTTGACGTCGCCCTCCGTGATGCCGCCGACGGCGCCGTTCACGATGGTGACCTTCACCTTCTCGGTCGAGAGCTTCGCCAGCGCGTGGGTGATCGCCTCGACCGAGCCCTGCACGTCGCCCTTGATGATCAGCTTGAGCTCGAGCTGATCGGCCTCCTGCAGGTTCTTCGTGATCGACTCGAGCGAGACGCGCGAGTCCTGCGGGATCAGCGTCTTCGACGCCTTCTTGCGGCGGGTCTCGGCGATCTCCTCCGCGGTCTTCCCGTCCTTGACGGCGTGGACGGGATCGCCCGCGCTCGGCACCTCGTTGAGGCCGAGGACCTCGACGGGCGTCGCGGGGCCGGCCTCGGCGACGGAGCGCCCGAGCTCGTCGGTCATCGCCCGGACCTTGCCCCACGCGGCGCCGGCCAGGAGGATGTCGCCCGTGCGGAGCGTGCCGTCCTGGACCATGACGCGCGCGACCGGGCCGCGGCCGCGATCGAGCAGCGCCTCGATGACGGTGCCGCTGGCGCGCTTCTTCGGGTTGGCGCGGAGGTCCTGGACCTCGGCGAGGAGCAGGACCGACTCGAGGAGCTGGTCGATGCCCTGCCCCATCTTCGCCGACACGCTGCAGAACATCGTCTCGCCACCCCACTCCTCGGGCTGCAGCCCGAGCGCCGCGAGGTCGCGCTTGATCTTGTCCGCGTCGGCGCCCGGCTTGTCGATCTTGTTGACCGCGACGATGATCGGCACCTTCGCGGCCTGGGCGTGCGAGATCGCCTCCTTGGTCTGGGGCATGACGCCGTCGTCTGCGGCGACCACCAGGATCACGATGTCGGTCAGCGACGCGCCGCGGGCGCGCATCGCCGTGAACGCCTCGTGGCCCGGCGTGTCGAGGAACGCGATCGTGCCCCGCTGCGTCTCGACGCGGTAAGCGCCGATGTGCTGGGTGATCCCGCCCGCCTCGCCCTCGGCGACGGTGGCCTTCCGGATCCGGTCGAGCAGCGACGTCTTGCCGTGGTCGACGTGGCCCATGACGGTGACGATGGGCGGACGCATCTCGACGTCCTCGTCGGCGTCGACCCCGGCCTGCATCGCCGCGGTCAGCGTGTCCTGCTCGCTGACGGCCACGTCCTCGACGCTCCAGCCGAACTCGCTCGCGAGGATCTTCGCCGTGTCGGCGTCGAGCGTGCTGTTGATGTTCACGCCCGTCATGCCCATCGACAGGAGCCGCATGAGCACGTCGGTGGCCTTCAGGCTCATCTTCGCGGCGAGCTGCTGGAGGGTGACCTGCTCCTCGATCTTGATGACCTTCTTGTGCGAGGCCATCTCCTGCGTGGAGACCTGGACCGGCTTGCGCGGCAGGGCGCCGCCCGGGCGCTGCCGCCCGAAGGTCCCCGGGCGAGCGTTCCGGCCGCCGGGCATGGACCGGCCGCCCGGACCGAAGCTGGGGCCGCCGGGGCGCGCCTGCTGGGCGTTGGCGCGCGGATCGTAGGTCGTGCGCCGCGCCGGCGGCGTGCCGGTGCGGGCGGCGGGCATCGTGACGCCGGGGCGCCCCTGCCACACCTCGATGCCGGTCTTCGGCGGCGAGGACGGGCGGCGCGGCGCCTGGTTCGCGGGCGCCGCCTCCTCCGGCTTGGCCGCGGTGGCCGCGGGCGCGGACGCCGGCGGCTGCGTCGGCCGCGCGCCGGGGCGGGCCGCGGACGCCGCGGGCTGCGCCGGAGCACCCGGCCGCTGCCCCGCGGGGGGCGGCTGCGTCGGCCGAGAGACCCCCTGCGCCGGAGCGGGCGCCGGCGCCGAGGGCGCAGCCTGCGGCCGGGCCTGAGCAGGCGCCGCGGCAGGCGCGGGCGTCGCAGCAGCCGCGGGCTTCGCCGGGGCCGGCGCGGGCGCAGCGGCCTGCGCCGGGGCAGGCGCGGCGGGCGCCGCGGGAGCGGCCGCTTGCGCCGGAGCGGGCGCAGGCGCCGCGGGAGCAGCCGCGGCGGGCGCAGGCTCGGGCGCCGCGGTGGGCGCGGGCGTAGCGGCGGCGGGCGCCGCCGCAGCGGCGGACGGCGCCGCAGCGGCGGTGGGCGGAGCAGGCTTCGGCTCGGGCGAGGTCACCTTCGTCTCCTCCGCGGGCGCGGGCGCGGACGCCGCGACAGACGCGGGTGCTGCGGGAGCGGGAGCCGCCGGGGGCGGCGGCGCTTCCGGCGCGGGGGGCGCAGCCGCGACGGGCGGCGCTGCCGGGGCAGGCGCGCTGGGCGCGGGCGCGGGCGCAGGCTCGCGCGGGGTCGCGGCGACCACCGGCTCGGGAGCCGGCGCCGGGGGCGCTGCGACGGGAGCGGCGGGCGGCGGCGGAGCGGGGCGACGGACCGGCGCTTCCTCCTGGGCAGCGCGCTCGGGCGGCGGGGAAGCCGGAGCGGACGCAGCCACAGGCCGAGAGGGCGCCGGCTCCGGAACGGCGCGCACGGGCGCCTCGGCCGGCTCGGGCTCAGCCCCGGGCCGGGCGCGGCGCTTCACGACCGTCGGACGGATCCGCTCCTCCACCACCTCAGGCGACTTCTGCCGCTCGAGGTGCCGCTTAACCCGCTCGACGACGTCGGACTCGACGGCGCTCATGTGGTTGCGCACGTCGCCTATACCCATGGACTGGAAGAGCGCGACCAGCGTCTTCTGGTCCATGTTCAGCTGCTTGGCGACCTCGTAGACCCGGACTTTGCTCATGCACCTCGCTCCACGTTAACCAATCCGCCTCACCCATCCGCGCGGGCGACGATTTGCGGCCACTCTGTCCACCGTCGAGGCGCGTCCGGTAGAACCGGACATCGCCGCCCTGCCCCCGACCGCGCCGCCTTCCCCGGTCCCCGGCGCAGTTGCAAGAAGCCGACCGGACCCACTTTCTGACGCCAACCGCGCCTCGCGGCCAGCAAGCTCGCCCGATGGGCTGCCAGGTTGTCCCCCGCCCCCCTCGGACGCCGGCCGAGCGGAAGGCCTGGGGTGCTCGACGTCCACCCCCGCCCTCCCCCGGCCGCGGCGAGGCGCCGGGCCGGCAGGACCGGGCGCGGCCTTCTGCGGCTCGGGGCTCCCGCCCTCCTCGGATCGGGCAGCCGCGTTGCGCGAAGCCCGCCCCTTTCGACCGGAGCCGCCGCGCCCGCCCTCCGCGGGGCCCTCGCCCCGCTCGATGCGGGCGCAGGTGTCCACGACGTGCGCCGTGTGCGCGACGGCGGCGGCGATCGAGGGCGAAGAGATCGCCATCACCGCCACGCCGCGCTCGCGCGGGCCGCCCACCAGGGAGCCGAGCACCTGCTTGCTGCCCCATGCGACGGCGCGCCCCTCTGCGATCGCCCGCCGCACCTCCGGCAGATCCGCGCCTGCCGCCGCGTCGCACGCGACCAGCACGAGGGCGGCCTCGCCCCGCTGGCACGACCCCACGACCGCATCGGCGCCGACCGCCACGCCCTGGGAGCGGACGGCCGCGCGGATGAGCCCCTGGAGCCGCCGCTCCGTCGCCTCCCGGATCCCCCGCGCCAGCGACACGGTCGTGAGCGGCTCCGGCCCGGGGGCGGCGGGCTCGCCGGCGCGCTCGTCACCCGTGCCACCCGTGCCGCCCGGGCCGGCGGTCCCCATGATCGCGTGGACCCGCCCCTTCGCGGCGCGGGCGAGGCCCCGGGCGACCGCGGCCGCCAGGCAGTCCCGCTGCGGATGCACGTGCGCGCCCCGCCCGAACCCGCCGTCGCCCGGATCGACCGCGATCACGCCGCCAGGGCCGAGGATGAGCCGGACGAGCGGACGGGCGCCGCGGGCGTCCTCGACGCCGACGCGCTCCCCACAACCGACGCACGTGCGCACCCGCCCCTTCTCGAAGGGCTCGCGCTCACCCGCGTCGCTCTGTCTGCTCACCGCTGATTCCATCCTTGGCCCTCTGCGCTGCCCCACTCCTTACGCGTGCCTCGCCTCCGCCGCACGGCGGATGTCCGCCCGAGCTGCATCGAGCACCTTCTGCTCGCTCTCGACGAAGTCCCGCGCGCCCTGCTTGATGGCGCGCGCCTTCTTGATGCCGAGGCCCGTGCGGATCGCCAGCCGATCCTCGTCCTCCCGCAGCACGTCCTCCACGCTGCGGTACCCGGCCTCCTCCAGCAGCACCACCGTCCGCTCGCCGACGCCGCGGATGAACATCAGCCGCTCGCGGTCGGTGAGCGGCTCGGTGCGCGAGCTCGCGGAGCGGATGCGCTCCTGCCGCAGCCGCTCCATCGTGGTGTCCGCCTGCGACTTGATGCGCTCGGCGGCCTCGGCGCCGCCGAGGCCCGGGATGGCGGCGAGCTCCTCGACCGACGCCTCGCTCACCTCCTCCAGCGCCCGGAACCCGAGGCGGTACATGGACTTGGCGATCTGCTCGGTCACGCCGTCGATCTGCTGGAGGGCGGAGATCGCCTCCTCCTCCATCTGCTTGAACTTGGTCTCGCTGATGATGTCGAGCTTCCAGTTGGTCAGCTGCGCGGCGAGCCGCACGTTCTGGCCCTTGCGCCCGATCGCGAGCGACAGCTTCTCGTCCGGGACCACGAGCTCCATGCGCCCGTCGGCCTCGTCGACGATCACCTTGTGCACCTCGGCCGGCTGGATCGCGGCGATGACGTAGCGCGCCGGATCCCGGTCGAACGGCACGATGTCGATCTTCTCGCCGCGGAGCTCCTGGACCACGGCCTGCACGCGCGAGCCCTTCATGCCCACGCACGCGCCCACCGGGTCGACGTCCGCGTCGCGGCTCGTCACCGCGATCTTGGAGCGGGCGCCCGGCTCGCGGGCGACCGACACGATCCGCACGATGCCCTCGTAGATCTCGGGGACCTCGGCCTCGAAGAGCTTCTCGACGAGCCGGGGATCGGAGCGGGAGAGGATGACCTGCGGCCCGCGCGCCTCGCGATCGATGTCCTTCACGTACGCGACGATGCGGTCCCCCGGCCGGTACGTCTCGCGCGGCGTCTGCTCGCGGAACGTGAGCACCCCCTCGGTGCGGCCGATGTCGACGATGATGTTGTTGCCCTTCTCGAACCGCCGCACGATGCCGCGGATGAGCTCTCCCTTGCGATCCTTGTACTCGTTGAAGATGAGATCGCGCTCGGCGTCGCGCACGCGCTGGAGCAGGACCTGCTTCGCCGTCTGCGCGGCGATGCGCCCGAAGGTCGTGCGGCCGTGCTTGAGCTTCAGGATGTCGCCGTACTCCTTGTCCTGATCGCGCGCCTTCTCCGCGTCCTCAGGGCGCCAGAAGACCTGGAAGCCGAGCTCCTCGCCCAGGG
This sequence comes from Sorangium sp. So ce185, assembly GCF_051526825.1. Classification (NCBI taxonomy): domain Bacteria; kingdom Pseudomonadati; phylum Myxococcota; order Polyangiales; family Polyangiaceae; genus Sorangium; species Sorangium sp. So ce185. Next base: position 9,476,283 of record NZ_CP150316.1, read on the forward strand.
TCGCGTCCAGCTTGAGCTTGTCCACGTCGTTGATGGAGATCTCGCGCTCCGGCTCCGTCACGGCCTCGACCACGGTCATGTACTGGAAGAGATCGATCTGCCCGGTGTCCTCGTTGAAGCGCGCCTCGAGCTCGCGGGTCGGGCCGAAGACGCTCTGCGCGGCCTTCAAGATCGCGGCCTCGATCGTCTCGACAAGGATCTTCTTGTCGATCCCCTTCTCCTTCGCGACCTGATCGAGGATGCTGCCGAGGCTCGTCTCCGAGGTCGGCATCGCTGCCATCGTTGCCATGACGTCCCTGTCTCCTGATCTTTCTTCTCTCTACTTGCGCTTCTCGGAGCCGCGCTCGCTCCGCCCGGAGGCCGACCCCGGAGCCGCCCCCGTGGACCGCCTGGCCTGCCCCGACTCCTTAGCGGTCTCCTTGCCCTGCCGCTGCCCCTTCTTGGGCTTGGGCTGCGTCGTGAGCTCGAAGACGAGGCGCGCCTCCACGACATCCGAAAACGGCACCTCGATCCGCTTGCCGTCGACCAGGACCGCGACCTGCCCCTCCGGCGCCTGAAGCAGCTCGCCCCGGAGCAGCCGCTGGCCGTCCGGCGCGGGCCGCGACAGCTTCACCTTGGCCGTCTTGCCGAGGAAACGGGCGAACTCGGCCGGGGTCCGCAGCCGCCGGTCGAGGCCAGGAGAGCTGACCTCGAGGTTGTAATGGTTGGGTATGAGATCCTCGACGTCGAGGACCGAGGAGACGTCGCGCGACACGTCCGCGCAGTCCTCCAGCGTGACGCCGCCGCCCGCGTCGGCCGACCCCTCGCGCTCGATCGTGATCCGCAGCGTCCAGCCCGCCCGCTCGGTGGTCCACTCCAGGTCGACGAGCGTCACCCCGTGCGAGGCGAGCACCGGCGCGACCGCGTCGCGAACGCGGCCGAGATCGAACGCGGCTCTGGTCGTAGGCTCCATCGGTTGCGGCATGTGAGAGACGTCACCCTCGGCGGATCCGGGACCTTCCGGCGCCATGAGCCCCGAGCGACGGTGCCCGGCGCCCCTGCGCCAAAAAAAAAGAGCCGATTCCCGAACTGGGAATCCGGCTCGCGGATCCGCCTAGTTGTCGGCGGACAACCTAGTCGAATGCGGGCCTTCATGCAAGGGGGGATACGGGCAAACCGCTCCTGCATTCGCCGGGGATCTCCCCGCCGGTTCGTCTCCCCGCGTCGCCCGCCGTCCGTCACCCGTCGCCCGCCTTCGGGGCCGCGCCGCGTCACCGCCGGGAGGCGGGCCGCCTTACGCCAGATTCGGCAGCGCGACGATATCCACGTGCAGGACCTCCTCGAACGCCGCGATCTCCTTCAGGCAGGCTTCGCTCGGCCGGCCGGTGACCCGCATCTTCGTGCACGTGGCAGTGGCCCCCTCGAAGACCGTATTCGAGATCTCCTCGATGTTGATCCCGTGGCGTTTCATGACGCTGAGCGTGTTCGCGAGCACGCCGACCTTGTCCAGCATCCGGACGACGACCGCGTAGCGCGCGGGCGAGGTCGCGCAGATGTTGACCACGTTGGGCAGGTCCGCCTCCGTCAAGAAGGCGCGGATGATCCGGGCCGTCTCGAGGGCGACCGCGCGCTGGGCCTGCTCGGTCTGCGCGCCGACGTGCGGGGTCCCGTAGACGAGCCCCCGCCCGAGGAGGTGCGACTCGAACGGCGCCGAGCCCTTGTCGGGCTCGCTGGCGAAGACGTCGAGGCCGACCCGCAGCCCCTTGCGCGGGATGAGCTCCTCCAGCGCGGCATAGTCCAGGACCTCGGGGCGCGCGGCGTTCACGACGATGGCGCCGTCGGGGAGCGCCTCGAGGACGCTCCGGCCGACGATGCCGCGCGTCTGCGGGGTGGCCGTCAGGTGGATCGTGAAGATGTCCGAGCGGGCGGCCAGCTCCTCCAGGGTCCGGGCGTAGCTGACGTCGAGCTTGGCGGCGCGGCCCGGGGTCAGCGAGCGCGACCACGCGTGCGGCTCGAGGCCGAAGGCGCGGGCGCGCAGCAGCACCTCGCGGCCGATCGCGCCGAGCCCCGCGATCCCGATCCGCCGGCCGAACAGGCCGCGGGCCGCCGAGTACTTCGTCTTCTCCCAGCGGCCGGCCCGAAGATCAGACGTCGCGTCGACCAGGCGGCGATCGAGCGCGAGGATGAACGCCATCGTCAGCTCCGCGACGGCGGTCGCGTTCTTGCCGGGACAGTTCGCCACGTAGATGCCGCGCGCGCTCGCCGCCGCCACGTCGATCGTGCCCACGCCGACCCCGGCCCGCACGATCAGGTTGAGCTGCCGCCCGGCCTCGATCGCCTTCGCCGTGACCTCCGTCGAGCGAACGACCAGAATGCCGACCCCGTCCAGGGCCGCCGGCAGGGTGTCCCTGGTGAGCTCCGGCCGGGACTCGATCTGGATCCCGAGCACCTTGAGCTCTTCCAGAGCCGAGAGGTCCATCTTGTCGGCGACTAGCAGGCGCATGCGGAAGGGAACGGTAACAGAAAAGCTCTCGCTGACGACGTGCGTTCTGGTCGCCGCCTGCGTTGCCGCCTGCGCGAGCGATCATCAGGTTTCTCCCTGGGGCGCCGCGCGCAGGCCGCACCTCGCCGCGTACGTCGCGCCCCCCGACCTCGAGGCCCACCTGCGCGCCATCGACGTGGAGGCCGCCGAGCTCGGGCTGACGCTCGAGGTCGAGCTCCGCGGCGCGCTCCCGCGCCGGGGGGGCGAGGTGGTGCTGCGCGGCTACGGCGGGACCGACGCGATCGGGCGCCGCACCTCGGCGGTCCGCGTGGCGACCCCGCGCGGCGTGGTCATGGCCGCAGGGCCCCTCGACAGCGGGCGCGCGGACCGCAGCCAGGCGACCCAGCTGATACCGTCGCTCCTCCCGGGCTCGGAGCCCGACGCGACCGAGCAGCTCGGGGCGTTCCGCTCCGGGACCGATCTCAACCGCGACGGCGCGCCGGACGTGGTGCTCAGGAACGAGGCGGGCGCGCTGGAGATCTGGGCCGTGCAGCCGTTCGGCGCGGGCAGGTACGCCGTCGAGCTCGCGGCGCCGCCGCGGTTCGCGCTCGACGTCGACCACGACGGCACGCTGGAGCTCGCCGGCCGGATCGCCGTGGCCGAGGGGGATCCCATCGCGCCGGATCTCCTCGACGTCGCGGGCTTCGAGGGCGGTCGCTACACGCACCGCGGCGGCGCGGCGCGGGCGTTCCACGCGGCGCGGGCGGGAGGCTCGGGCGCGGGCGGCCAGGGCAAGCCGAAGGAGCCGGAGAAGGACGACGCCGCGCGGCTCAGGGGCGCGCTCGAGCGGGCCTGGCACGCGCTGCTCGCGGGCAGGCCGGCGGCCGAGGCGCTCGCGGCCCTCGACCGGGAGCCGGTGCCGCCCGCGCTCCGGGAGGCGTTCGCGGCGCACCGCGCGCGGGTGGCGGGCGCGGCGCCGGCGTCCCCGGGGGGCGCGCCGGCGCAGGAGGGGCCGCGCGGCGCGCCTACTCGTCCGCAGGGAGCATCGGAAACGCCTGACCGAAGGTGACGAGGATGTCGCCCGGGAGCGCGTCGGGCTCCCGGTAGCCGCGCGTGAGCGGGAAGCCCCAGTCGGCGCGCATGACGACGCGGTTGAGCTGCGGGAAGAGGGCCCGGAGCCCGAAGCCCGCCGACTGCTTGAGGCGCAGCTCGCCGTAGCCGTCGAACGCGTCGCCGGCGTCGAAGAAGGCGGCGCCCGCGATCTGGCACGACCAGATCTCGAGCGGGCGCGTGCGGAGCTCCAGGTTCGCGGAGAGCACGTCCTCGCCGATGAACGCCGCCGTCGGGTACCCGCGGAGGCGCGTGTCGCCGCCGAGCTGCGACCTCCGGTTGAGGTAGTTCCGGTAGCGGTCGAGCAGCCGCACGTCGAACACGAGCCGCCCGAGGCCGAAGCTCGGCGTGTGCACGCGCGCGCGCGCCTCGAACGAGGCGTCGAAGATCTGGGAGCGGTCGAACTCGGTGATCGTCTTGATCACCGCGCGCGCGAGGCCGTCGCCGAGCGCGACGGTGTACGCGGCCGCGGCGGAGACCCCGAGGAAGCTCCGGGTGGAGTTGAGCGCGGTCGTGACCGGGTAGATCAGGATCGAGAGCTCGTGCCCGAGCCGGTAGTCCTCCTGCAGCGCGAGCGTGTTGAAGTCGAGCACGCGCGAGAAGCGGGTCGAGTACGTGGAGTACTTGAACGTGGGCGCGACGCGGGTGTCGCTCACCGGCATCTCGCTCGCCTCGAACTCGGCGATCGCGGCCGGCGCGACGCCCGCGGGCGCGTCGATGCGGTAGACCCTGCGGCTCGCCTCGACGCCCACCGAGAAGTCGTGCTTCACGGTGGAGCCGGCGCCGCCGGGCGCGCCGCGGCCGCCGAAGCTGCGCGTGACGGCGTAGCCGCCCACCAGGATATCGCTGCGGTAGCGGTACGGGATGTCATCGTCGTCCGGCGTGGCCGCCGCGTCGAAGGTGGCGAGCCTCGTCCCGATGAAGCGGCGCGTCACCTCGTCGCGCCAGGAGATCTCGGCGTCCCAGGCCCACTCGGCCTCGGTCGCGTAGAGCGGCTGCCCGTACACGAACGCGCCGCTCGAGCCCTCGAGCGCGCCGGTCTCCCGCGAGACGATCGCGTTGAGCTCGGTCCGCAGCCGCACGTGGCTGCCCCCGATGCGCGGCATCGCGTAGGCGACGCCGAGCGAGAGCGCGCCGGGATCGAGCGTGAGCTGCGCCGCGACGGCGTGGTGGATGCCGAACAGGTTCGTCTCGGCGGGCTGCAGGAAGAGGTACTCGAGCTTCCCCCCGGCGAAGCGGTAGTTCGAGTTGAGGCGCAGGCTCCAGACGTCCTTGGTGGCGACCGCGACCCGCACCCGCCCCGGCGCGCTGCCCCGCACGGCGAAGATGAGGACGAGCGAGACCTGGCTCAGGCCGCGCAGGTTGCGCGCGGACTCGTCGGCGAGCGCCTGCTCGTAGGGGCGCCCGACGGCGAGGAGCACCTCGCGCCGGATGACGTACGGCCGCGAGAGCACGTGGAACCAGTTCAGGAAGGACGGAGCGGGATCGCGGTCCTCGATCACCTCGTACGGGACCACGTCGATCCCCTCGACGATCTTGCCCTCGGGCGTGGGATCGAGCGTCGCGCCGAGCCGCGCCAGGGTGCGCTCGATCGTGGCGCGCTCGTAGCTCGAGTAGCCCTCGAGCTGCCGAGGCGCGGCGTCAGCGGCCGGCGCGCTCTGCTGCGCGTGCGCCGCGGTGGCGAGGAGCGCGCCGAGGAGCGAGGGGGCGCAGCGCATCAGCACGATCGATGCGCGCCGCACGAGCCGCTCCCCTCAGTAGGACTCGTTGGCAGGGTACGTCGCCATGACGTTGATCTTGTACTTCACGTACTGGTGCGGGATCGTCCCCCAGTCGGGCGTCGGCATCGCGCGCTTCACGCAGCGGAGCAGCTCCTTCGTCTTCGCGCGGTTCACCGTCGTCGACTTGCCCGCGTAGAGGTTCGTGCGCTTGCGGCGGAAGTCCATCTCGAGGACGTAGCTCACCGTGATGCTCGTCTTGCCGGACGGGGCGCACTGCACGTTGTCGCGGATCGCGCGCGCGAGCGCGTCCTCGAAGAAGGTGACGTGGTCGCAGCGCTCGGGCGGCGTGGTGCCCGGGCCGGGGTTCTCGCACTTGATCGTGGTGAACGGCGAGAGCTTGACGCCCTCGTCCACCGCGGCGCCGGCGTCGGCGAGCGCGCCCGCGTCCCACGCGTAGGCGCCGGCGTCGGCCGTCGCGGCGTCCGCCGACGGGATCGACTCAGGCTTCGGGCGGCGCCAGAGGTAGAGCGGCACCGCGACGACGATGAGCCCCGCGACGAGCGCGATGATGATCTGGAGCCGCACGGGGCGCTCGCCGCCGCCGCGGCCGAGGTAACGGTACGGCGAGGGCTGAGACGGCGGGCTGGACGGAAACGGAGGCCGGCTGTTCATCGGACGCGTTCAGGTTCAATCGATGAGCGTCCGCGCAGGGCGCCCGGGCTCGCCCTTCACCAGCGTCGCGCCGAGCTCGAGCGTCTCGGGGAGCATCCCCTGAACCTGCGCGACCACCTGCTCGACCACGTGGCGCGCCTCGTCGATGCTCGGACCCACGATCGAGACGACGAACTTGAGCGGCCCCGTCCGCCCCGCCACGGCGGGCGTGAGGCTGAGCAGCAGCATCTCGGTCAGATCGATCACCCGCTGCGCCGCCTTCCGGAGGGCGAGCATCTCCAGGATGGTCGGGCGCTCGCTGACCTGGCGGTTCGGCCCGCGCAGCTCGTAGCGCGCGACCTGCATCGGCACCTCGGCCCAGTCGGCGAACAGGCCGTCCTCGTCGATCGCCTTCATCAGGTGCTCGCGCACGAGCAGGCCGGTGAGGCCGTCGCGCTTCGCGAGGTACTGCTTCGCGCGCCGGTGCTGCGGCGAGTCCGGGCCGAACGTCACGAGCTTCATCCGGCACTCGCCGACCTGCACCTCGCCGCCGTGCAGCAGCGAGACCTGCGACTTGCGCTCGTAGTTGAAGTCCGCGTAGGTGCCGTTCGTGCTGCCCTGATCCTCGATGAGCCACGAGCCGGTCTGCCACTTCAAGATCGCGTGCGCCCCCGAGACGGTCGCCTCGGGCACGCACAGGCTCTGATCGCTGCGCCGGCCGAGCGCGAGCTTCGTGTCGTGCAGCGGGAGCAGCGTGCCGACGATCTCCGGCGCGTTCGTCGCGTACGTCACGAGCAGCGACTGCGCGCCCGGCGTGAAGTTCAGCTTCAAGGCGCCGCCAGGCGGCGGGCCCGGATCGAGGCGCTCGCGCGGCAGCTGGATCGGGCTCGTCGTGAGCTGCGACGGGTTGAAGAAGCGCATGTGCCGCGCCTGCGGCCGCATCGACGGGTCCTCGTTGAGGCCGCGGAAGATCTGCCGCACCTCGTCGATCGACAGGCCCGCGGGGACGTCGAACATGATCTGCTGCTTCATCGTCTTGAGCCGCGGCTTGTAGCCGGGCTCGGGGACGCGGCAGGTCCACATCTCCCAGAGCGTCAGGGCCATCGCGTACACGTCGTCCTCGGGGCTCGCGCCGCCGTTGCGCAGCCGCTCGGGAGACATGTAGTTCGGCGTGCCGCCGTCGGGCGGCGCGCCGGGGCGGCGCGCCGAGGCGCGCGCGCGCTCCTGCGCGAAGCCGAAGTCGAGGATCACCGCGCGGCCCTCGGAGACCATCACGTTGCCCGGCTTCAGATCGCCGTGCACGAGGCCCTGCGCGTGGATGGCCGCGAGCCCGTTGCACACCTCGCTCGCGATCTTGCGGAACTCGTCGGCCGTGTAGCCGCCCTGGGCCTTGCGCTTGCGGATGTGCGTGTGGAGCGTCTGCCCGGGGATCTGCTCCATCACGAGGATGGGGCCCCACGGGCTCGGCGCGAGGTCGTGCACGCGGCAGACGTTCGGGTGGCCGACCGAGCGCGCGAGGAGCAGCTCCTGGCGGAGCGCCTCGTCGTCGCCCGGCATGCGCGACTCTTCGCGGACCACCTTGAGCGCCACGGTCTGCTGCGTAGAGCGATCGAAGGCTAGGAAGACCTCGCCCATGCCGCCTTTACCGAGGCTCTGACGGATGTCGTAACGATCGTTGATGACCGTTCCGGCAGTGATGGGAGGAGGGGGTGTCTTGGTCACGGCCCGCGGTGGATGAAAGGAGCGCGAACCGGAGCGTGCCCGACACCGGCTGCGGCGCACAGCGTCGTCCATCTGAACGTCGAGCGCAACGGTCGTTCTAGGGAACAGACAGGACGCAGCGCGGCGGCAGCCGCCGGCCCGCTGGTTTGTGCCGAGATCGCCCCTCCGGACGCCCCGGGCGCCGGGATCTCTTCGGGATCTCTTGACGATGGCCGCCGATTTGTTTACGCGGCTCGGCCAGCCCGGCGGGACCGCCGCGCGCGCCGGCGCTGGCGCCGCGAGGCGCGCCGGCCCAGCGAGCCGGCGGAGCCGAGATCCGGCGCGGCGCCCCCGCTGGCCCGGAGCCCGGGACGGACGCGATCACCGGACCGCAGCGCCGCGGATCCTCGGAGGACCGATGCGCTGGGACGGCTGGATGGAGCAGAGGAGAGCGCGCCTCGCCGCGGCGGCGCTCTGCGCGGCGGCGGCGGCGTTCGCGCAGGGCTGCGGCGACGACGGGGACGGGAGCGCCGGCGCGGCGTCGGGCGGCGGCGCGGACGGCGCCGGGTGCCTGGACGCGCGATCCCACGGCGCGCTCTTCTCGCTGGTCGACCCCGCGTGGTGCGCCGTCGCCGTCTACACGACCGACGAGGAGATCGGCTTCGCCTCGGTGACGTGGGGGCGGCACGGCGGGCCGATGTTCGCGCGGAGCGGCGCCGGCGGCGCTGCGGAGATCGTGCGGCTCACGCCGCCCGAGAGCGCGGACGGGGAGCTCGCCGCGGCGCGGACGACGATCGACGCCGGCGTCCCCGACGGCGCCTTCCTCGGCGCGCAGGCCGTGGACCTGCCCTTCTTCGACTGGACGGCGATCTCGTGGACCAGCGCGTTCCCCGAGACGCTCGGCGAGCTGATCCTGATCGAGGACCGCGCGGTGCGCGCGGTGGCGGAGCGCTACGAGGTGAACGGCTTCTTCGCGGCCGCCGCCGTCGAGGGGCGCCTGCTCTACACCGGACTGTCGCCGCTCGGCGACGCCGCGGCGGGCGCGAACGGCCTCTATGCTGCCGACCGCTGCGGCGCGGCGGGGCCCGACGCGCGGCTCGTGCCCGAGGGCGACGCGAGCTGCGCGGCGCCCGACGCCGTCGCGGCGTGGGGCGACAGCTCCGGCCCCGTCGCCGCGGATCTGCGCGGCAACGTGGTCGCCGTGCTCCCGTCTGCAGACGGAACGCAAGAGGCGCGCGGCTTCGCGGCCGAGGCGATCACGCGGGGCGCCGGGCCCACGGAGGGCGACGTCCTCTTCTCGCTGCCGGGCAGCGGCACGAGCCTCGCTGCCCTCGCGCCCGAGCAGGGCGCGCCGGGCCTCGTCGTCTTTCAGCCGAGCGACCCCGCGACCTACGAGGCGCTCGCGCCGGTCGCCGTCGCGACCAGCGACGACGGCGGCCGCATGCGCGCCGAAGGCGCCCCGGCCCCGCTCGTCGAGCTCGCCACGGCGGGCACGCTGCTCTCCCTCTTCACCGACGACGCGAACCGCCTCTGGATCGGCGGCCCCCTGCCGGACGGCGGGTTCCTGTTCGCGGTCGCCGTCCGGCGCTGAGCCGCCCGCCTCGGGCGGCCCCTCCAGGCGCCGCGCACGCGCCGCGCGGCGGCTCACCGGCCGTCCGGACGGCAGCGCACCAATGTCCGCGCATTTCCTGCGCGTATCGTGACACTGCAGATTGACACCTCAGAGTCGCCTCAGTCACACTGCTTTCGAGGCGGCTGCTGTGTGTCCAATCTTCACCTCCTCACGCTGCCCGAGGAGAGGCACGACATGCCCGAGGGCCGACAGCCAGAGGTAACCGGCAGCGCGAGGGGCTCGAGGGCTGCCGCGCCCGATCCGCTGCTAGGGCGTGTCATCAACGGCCGCTTCAAGATCGTCAGCGTCATCGCGCGCGGCGGCATGGGCAAGGTGTACAGGGCCGAGCAGGCGCCGCTCGGCCGCATCTGCGCCCTCAAGGTGCTGAGCCCCAAGTACGAGGGCGATCACGATCCCGAGTTCCACCGGCGCTTCTTCCTCGAGGCGTCGACCGCGGCGAAGCTCTCGCACCCGAACACGGTCACCGTGTTCGACTACGGCCAGAGCGACGACGATATCTACTACATCGCGATGGAGTACATCGAGGGGAAGACCCTCCACCGCGTGCTCCGCGAGGACGGGCCGTTCCCCGAGGCGCGCGCCGCGCACATCGCCCGCCAGATCTGCCGGTCGCTCCGCGAGGCGCACGGGCTCGGCGTCGTGCACCGCGATCTCAAGCCGGGCAACGTGCTGCTCGTCGACCACGAGGACGAGCACGACCACGTGAAGGTGCTCGATTTCGGGCTGGTCAAGGACACCCAGAGCGGCGAGGACCTGACGCAACAGGGCCTGTTCATGGGCTCGCCCAAGTACATGGCGCCCGAGCAGATCGCCGGCAGCGGGGTGTCCGCGCGCACCGATATCTACGCGCTCGGCGTGATGATGTACGAGATGCTGTCGGGCCAGGTGCCCTTCGACAAGGGCGCGAGCGTCGGGACGCTGATGTCGCACGTCAACGACCCGGTCCCGCCCATGCAGGCGCACAACCCGAGCCTCTCCATCTCCCAGACGATGGAGGGGATCGTCTACCGCTGCCTGGAGAAGGACCCGGCGCAGCGCTTCTCCTCGATGAACGAGCTCCTGGCCGCGCTCAAGTTCGCCGCGGGGGGCATCTCCACGCGGGACACCGGCGAGACCGCGCCCATGCTGCCCGGCGCGGCGAGCCACCGCCCGTCGGCGCCCTCGTACCCGTCGCTCCCGGCGTATCCGCGGCCCCCGTCGTATCCATCGTCGCCGTCGTATCCATCGGGGCCGTCGTATCCGCCGGCGCCGTCGTATCCGCCGACGCCGTCGTACTCGACGACGAGCGATATCCCCGGCCTCTCCACGCCGAACTCGTCGCCTCCCACGAGCTCGCCCGTCACCTTGACCGCCCCCATCGCCACCGACAGCGGGCCGCGGCCGCCGGCGGCGCCCCTCTTCGTCGCCCCGTCGATCACCGACGCGATGGGCACCGACGCGATGGGCACCGACCCGATGGGCGCCGACCCGGTCGGGGCGCGCCCGGCGCCGCACGCCGACGGGCTCTCGTCGACCCAGCCCGGCGCGAGCCCGGGCAGGCGGCTCGCGCCCTGGGCGATCGGCGCGGCCCTCGCCGCCGTGGTCGGCGTCGCCGCCGTCATGACGCGCTCGCCGGCGCCAGGGACGAGCGCCGCGGCGCGCGAGCAGGGCGCGGGGCGCACGCCGGCGGCCGAGGCGCCCCCGGCGGCGAGCGCGCCCGCGGCGAGCGCGCCCGCGGCGCGCCCGCTGCAGGTCGAGAGCACGCCGCCCGGGGCGGCGGTCCGGGAAGGCAACAAGGAGCTCTGCGCCGAGACGCCGTGCGAGATCATCTGGCGCGGGACGGCGGCCGCGCTCGCGTCGGAGCACGAGCTCGTGTTCGAGAAGGCGGGCTATCGCCCCGCGATCGTGCGCGTCTCCGGCGCCGAGGAGAGGGTGCGCGCGCGGCTCGACCCGGCCCCGATCGCGGCGCCGGGCGCCCCGAGCAAGCCCAGGGCGAACGTCCAGAAGGCCGATCCGTACAAGAGCAACCCCTACTGACGCCCGCGCACGCGCGCCGGCCGCTCTGGTAGGATCGCCGCGCCTTCGCGGCCAGAGCCGCTTGTCATGACCAGCGCGGCTTCGCGCTCGCGGGAGGGGCGCGCCGGGCGCTCCCCTCGTCGATGATGTGTTCGGTGTGATGTGGGGAGCCGCGCCGTCCGCGCTCCCGAGCTCTCGCCGGGATCGCCGTCGCGGCCCGGCCTTTGTCGCCGGTGGGTCGCGGTCGCGCCCCCGGCCCCGATGAGGACAGGGCGAACTCATGTCGTCTCCCGATTCCTGCTCGCACGGCCGGAACGGCGCCGCCCCGGCGCCCGCACCGACCCACGACGCACGCCCGCCGCGCCCCGCGCGGCCGCGCAGCGGCGCGGCGCTCGCGCGGCGGCTCCTCGCCTGCGCCGTCGCCCTCGGCGCGACGACCGCCGCGCGCGGCGCGCTCGCAGACGCCCGCACCGAGGCGCGCCTCCACTTCCGGGCAGGCATGGACCTCATCGCCCAGAAGCAGTTCGACGAGGGCATCCGGCAGCTCCAGAAGGCCAACGAGATCCTCCCCCACCCGAACGTCGTCTTCAACATCGCGCGCGCGCACGCCGAGGCCGGCCACATCGAGCAGGCGATCGCCGCGTACCGCGAGTACCTCGCGAGCGATCCCGCGGACCGGGACCAGGTGACGCGGATCGTCGAGCAGCTGGAGCAGCGCCTCGCCGCGCAGCGCGCCGCGGCGGCCCCGGAGGCGAGGCAGCCGCCCGCGCCCGAGCCGCAGCCGCCCGCCCAGCCCGCCCCCGGCGACCCGCCCGCCCAGCCCCCCGCCGGCCAGCCCCCCGCGGGGACCGCGGCGCCGACCGGCGCCGCCGCGGCCCCGGCGCCCGCGCCGGCCTCGAAGGCGGCGCACGTCGACGCCGCGGGGATCGTCGGCGCCGCCCGCACCGAGGACGTCTACCAGGAGACCGTGATCACCGCGTCGCGCGGCGCCCAGAGCCCGCTCGACTCCCCGAACTCGACGACCATCGTCACCCGCCAGGACATCCGGCTCTCCGGCATGACCCGCATCCCGGAGCTGCTCCGGCGCGTCGCCGGCATGGACGTCATGCAGATCACGGGCGGCGACGAGAACGTCTCGATGCGCGGCTTCAACAGCCGCCTCGCGAACAAGCTCCTCGTCCTCGTGAACGGGCGCACGGTCAAGAACGACGTGCTCGGCTCGACCTTCTGGGAGGCGCTCTCGATCGACGTGGATCAGATCGAGCGCATCGAGGTGGTGCGCGGCCCGGGCTCGGCGCTCTACGGCGCCGACGCGTTCGCCGGCATCGTCAACATCATCACGATCGAGCCCGGCGCCGGGAAGAGCGGCTTCCGCGCGGGCTACGGCGACCACCAGCAAGGCTACGGATCGGTGTGGGCCTCCGCGCGGGAAGGCGACTTCGCGTACCGCCTGTCCGCGGGCTACACGCGCTATCCGCGGTGGACGCGCGAGGTCGCGGGCGACCGCATCGACCTCGAGACGAGCGGCCAGAGCCAGGAGCTCGGCGCGGAGAACGTGCGCATCGATCTCCGGGCCTCGCAGCGGCTCGGGCCGCGCCGCGAGCTCGCGGTGGGCGCCGGCTACTCCCGGAGCGAGCTCGACATCTACGGCATCGGCCCGTTCAACGACTACAACCTGGAGGTCGCCAACACCGACGCCTCGGTCGCGTACCGCGGCGAGAACGTCAACGCGCGGACGTACTACTCGTACCTCGACGGCACCTCGCTGCTCAACGCCGCGTACCTCGGGCACACCCTGTACGCGGGGCGGCCGCGCCAGCACATCGTGAACGCCGAGATCGAGTTCGTGAAGACGCTCCGCGCGCCCGCGGCCGTCGCGCACGACTTCCACATCGGCCTCGGCTACCGGCTCAAGGCGACCGACTGGAGCTACCTCGACGGCGACATGCCGATCGAGCACCACGGCTCCGTGTTCCTCCAGGACTCGATGAAGCTCGGCGAGCGCGTGACGGTGGTCGCCTCCGGCAGGCTCGACTACGTGCCTTACCTGGAGCGGCTCATCCCGTCGCCGCGCGGCTCGGTCATCGTCAAGCCGACCGCCCGCCAGGCGATCCGCCTCTCCGGCTCGACGGCGTTCCGCTCGCCCACGTCGCTCGAGGCGTACGTCGACCTGCCGATCCAGCTCGCGCTGCCCGGCCTCGAGCTCCTCTCGACCACGCGGCCGCCGGTCCGGTCCGACGTCATCATCGACCCCGAGCAGATCATCACCGCCGAGGCGAGCTACCTGAACCAGCAGAGCGATTACTTCGAGTTCGAGGTCACCGCGTACTACAACCGCGTGAGCGACCTCATCGTGCTCGCCGAGCCGCAGCGCATGACGCTCTCGCACCGCGCCCAGGGGATCGGGGGGCTGAACCCGGAGACGGGGCGCTACACGTCCGGCTTCGGCGGCTTCGAGAACCAGTGCGACGTCTACCACGTGGTCGGCGGCGAGCTCGGCGGCCGCGTCTACCCCGTCGAGGGGCTCGACATCTTCGCCAACTACGCGCTCAACCTGTCGGAGCAGCAGCGCCCCGCCGGGTGCAACGCCCCCGAGGACGAGCGCACCAGCCGGCACAAGGTGAACGCCGGCGTCCAGGTCCGCACCCCGATCGGCGTCGACGGCGAGGTCACGTTCCACTACCAGTCCGCGCAGGCGTGGGCCGAGCAGGTCCCGGCGGGGACGGTCATCGCCACCACCGTCTACCCGCTGCCCGCGTACACGCTGCTCAACGCGCGCCTCGGCTACCGCTTCCTCGACAACCGCGCCGAGATCTCCGCGACCGTCTTCAACGCGCTCGACGGCCTCGGCGAGGCGCCGCTGCAGATGCACCCGTTCGGCAACCGCATCGGCCGGCGCTTCATGGGATTCTTCCGGTACTCGCTCTAGGCACCTCCATGCTCGGATCCAAGCCCCGCACCGGTCTCCTCCTGCTCGGCGCGCTCCTCGCGGCCCTCCCGGGGTGCGAGGACGCGGACGTCTTCATCCCGCTGCCGGACCAGAGCGGCCCCGCCGGGGTGCTCGACGGCACGGTGACCTACTCAGGCCCCCGGCCCTGCACGAAGGACGGCCGCGTCGTCGGCGCCGCGATCGTGCTCGGCTTCGACACGCGCCTGCTGCCGCCGCCGGAGGGGCTCGGCACCTCGGCCGCGAGCCTCGACGTGATCCCCGGCGACGAGCTGTTCGGCGGCCTGGGCGCCGCGCTCGATCTCACGAACGACGGCGCGCTCCGCTGCCCCGCGCCGGACGATCCGCCCGTGACCGTGAGCGCCACGTGGCGGCTGTCGCCGCTGCCCGCCGGCACCTACCAGGTCCGCGCCTTCTACGACCACGACGGCGACTTCGATCCGATCTTCAGCATCGCCAACCTGCCGACCCGGGGCGACGTGGCCGGCGGCGCGATCGAGAACGCGGCCGAGGCGCTCGGCGGCGCCGCCCCGCGGTACCGCGAGATCGCGCTCGCCGCCCCGATCCCCGCGACCGGCGCGCGCGTCGGCGGCATCGCGGTCACCCTCGGCCTGCCGCTCCCGCTGGAGCGGCCGATCTTCCACGTCGCCGAGGTGCTCGCGCCGCCCGACGGCGTCGAGGAGGGCCCGGGCGAGGTGGTCATGGCCTCGGACTTCCAGCTGGAGACGTTCAGCCCGACCAACCCCGCCGGCACCGAGGCGTCGCTCCTGCGCCTGCGGCTCGCCGCGGGCGTGCCCGACGAGGAGATCGCCAGCGCGGCGAGGCCCCCGATCTCGCTGCCGGTGGGCGGCGAGCCCGCGCCGACCCTCACGTACGCGCGCCAGGACGTGAACGGCGACGGAGCGATCGACGGCGACGATCACGTGCCCGACTCGGCGCTCCTCCCGGCGCTCTTCCCGATCGCGGTGTTCGCGAAGCAGAGCGCCGACGATCCGCTGGTCAGCCAGGCCGCGCCCGCGGTGCTCCTCCAGGGGCTCACGATCTACGACGACCTGCTGACCACGGCCACGCTCGGCGCGGAGCCGCTCAACGAGCCGCGGGACAGCGCGCTCGTCGGCGTCCGGCCCGCCGCGCTCTGCATGCGCCCGACCGAGCCGGAGCGGGGCGGCGTCCTCGTGGTAAGCCACGCGAAGGACAAGGAAGGCAACGACGTCATCGCCGAGCAGGACAGGGTCGAGGAGGCGCTCGCCCGGCAGTTCGGGCGCCCGATCGAGATCGTCTACGGCTGCCTGCCCGAGGGTCGCTACGCGCTCAACCTGATCTACGGCACCGGCCAGGCCTGGACCGTGCCGAACGAGGCCGGCGTGTGCGCGCCGTCGGAGGCCGCGCCGTCCTCCGACGTCTGCGGCGCGCGGCCGCGCCTCGCCTCGCAGGACATGGTGCTCCGCATCGGTCCGCCGGACGACCCGGCGTACTGCGCCGAGCACCCCACCCCCGCGCTCTGCCTGCCCTGAGCGCCTCGCGCCGCCGCGCCCGCCTCGAAAGAAGCGCCGTTTTCCTGCGGAGAGCGCCGGTTGCGCCGCGCGCGCCGGTTCCCTCGCGCGCCTTCACCGATGGTAGGGTCCAGGCCCATGCGCTGGTTTCGCTTTCCCTCGCTTGCTTGTCTGGGGGCGCTCGGCGGCGCCGCGGCGGGCGCGCTCGTTCCCTCCGACGCGTCCGGCGGCTGGCCGCCGCCCGCCTCGGCCAGCGCAGCGGACATGGCCGATCCCGAGAACTGGCCGAACGATCCCGAGTACGGCCCCTCGGCCACGCAGAGCGGGCAGTGGAGCTTCTACTCCTTCCTCCCGGCCCCGAGCGGGAGCGTGCGCCCCCGCCCGGAGGAGTCCGCCGCCGGCATGGCGATCGATCTCGCCTGGCGCCGCACCCAGGGCGACCCGCGTGTCCGGATCGCCGTCACCGGCTCCGGGATCCTCTGGGACGACGACGATCTCCTCGAGAAGGTGTGGCTCAACCGGGGCGAGCTCGAACCCCACAAGCCGCTGCACGCGGACGGCACGCCGTGCGCGGGCGACGGCGAGCTCGCCGGCTTCGACTGCAACGGCGACGGGGTCCTCTCGGCCTCGGACTACCAGGACACGCCGGGGCTCACGCCAGCGGCGTCGGCGGGGCGGCCGCGGGGCGATCGGAACGGCAACGGCCGGCTCGACGCCGGCGATCTCCTCCTCCACTTCTCGGACGGCGAGGACGACGATGACAACGGCTACGTCGACGACATCGCGGGCTGGGACTTCTTCAAGAACGACAACGATCCGTTCGACGACACCCTGAACGGCCAGGGCACCGAGGGCGCGAAGGTCGCGGCGGCGCAGACGAACAACCGGCTGGGCGGCGCGGGCGCCTGCCCGCTGTGCAGGGTCGTCCCGCTGCGCGTCGGCGACAGCCGCGTCGCCGACGCGCAGGACCTCGCGAAGGCGATCCTCTACGCGGCCGACCTCCGGGCCGACGTCGTGCAGTGCCCGGTGACCGCCGTCGACAGCACCGCCTTCCTCCAGGCGGCGCTCGATTACGCCCACGGCGAGGGGACGCTCGTCGTCGCGTCGGTGGGCGACGAGGGCTCGCGCCACCACAGCGCGCCCGCGATGAGCAACCACGCGCTGCCCGTGAGCGCCGTCCGCTACGACGGCCAGAGCGTCGGGACGTCGACCACCTTCCTCGACGCCTCCCCGTGCTCGAGCTTCGGCGGCAACAACCTGCTCGCCGTGTCGAGCGCCGGCTGCGCCAGCGACGCGACCGCCGAGCTCGCCGGCGTCGCGGGCCTCCTGTACTCCGCCGCCCTGGAGCGCGGCGTCGCCCTGTCGCCCGCGGAGGCGCAGGGCCTGCTCATCGTGAGCGCCGACGACATCGACGTGCCCGAGTCGCGCGAGCCCGGGTCGCCGTACCGCGCCTCGCAGCCGGGGTTCGATCAGCGGTTCGGCCACGGCCGCGTCAACGCGAACCGCGCCGTCGAGGCGCTGCGCGACGGGCGCGTGCCGCCCGCGATCGACCTCACGTCGCCGCGCTGGTTCGAGGTCCTCTACAAGGACCAGGTGCAGGTGCCCGTGCCGATCGAGGGCACCATCTCGGCGAAGCGGGCGACGGCGTACGACTACGCGATCGAGTGGGCGCCCGGCGTGCAGCCGCTCGAGTCGGACTTCAGGTTGCTCCAGCGGGAGGTGAACGTCGCGCCGACGGTCGTCATCGGCGCCGGCGGCCCGCTCGCCTCGCTCGACGTGCGCACCATCGACACGTCCCACGCCCGCGACGCCGACAGCCCCCACGGCGAGAACGACCGCGCGATCACGGTCCGCGCCTGGGCGACCGCCCGCTACGGCGGGGCCGCCGGCGACGTGCGCAGCGAGGCGCGGCGCACCTACTACGTCGCCAGCGATCCGACGCTCGTCGACGGCTTTCCGCTGCTCATCGGCGACAGCGGCGAGGGCAGCCCGAAGCTCGCGGATCTCGACGGCGACGGGGGGCGCGAGATCATCTACCCCACGGCCGGCGGCGAGCTGCGCGTGCTGAAGGCGACGCCGAAGGGCCCCAAGCCGCTGCCGGGGTTCCCCTTCCGGACGCGCCACGCCGACGGCCTCGATCCCGAGACGCCGGAGGCCTCGCCCGCCTCCTACCGGCGCGCCCGCGCGTACGACGAGGTGGACTGGGACAAGCTCGGCCGCGAGCCGATCCTGGGCGCGCCCGCGATCGCGGATCTCGACGGCGACGGCGCGCAGGAGATCGCGATCTCGACCTGGCCGGGCACGGTCTACGTCATCGGCGCGGACGGCTCGCTCCGCGACGGCTGGCCGGTGCGCCTGCCCGAGGTCCCCTCCTGCCCCGTCGATCTCGGGGCGCCGGCGAGCGCGCCGTGCATGTCCGCGGACGCGCGGATCGCGCGGGGGGCGTTCGCCGCGCCGGTCCTCGCCGACCTCGACGGCGACGGCCTGCTCGACGTGATCCAGGCGGCGTTCGACGGCAAGGTCTACGCCTTCGACGCGGACGGCGGCGCGCTGCGCGGCTGGCCGGTGGAGGTGCACTACGAGGGGCCGCTCGCCCGGGAGCCGGCGCGGAGCCGCCTGCTCGCGACGCCGGCCGTCGCCGATTTCAACGGCGACGGGCTCCCGGACCTGCTTGTCGGGTCGAGCGAGCGGCTCGGCGACGACGGCGACGCCGGGGCGGTCTACGTGCTCGACGCGCGCGGCGCGGCCGCGCCCTCCGGGCCGGTGCTCGCGGGCTGGCCGGTCACGATGCCGTCGCTCTCGCTCACGCCGCTCGTCGCGGAGGGGATCGCGGCCTCGGGCGTCGTCGGGCGGTTCGGCGGCACGCTGGCGGGGGTCGTCCAGGGCAACGGCGCGCCGCCGCTCGTGCTCCCGGCCTCGCCGGGCGCGCAGGACGGGCTCCTGGCGACCCCGGCCGGCGCGCTGCCGCCTGCGCGGGGCGGCTCGCCGGCCGGGCTCGATCCGACGTTCGGCCCGCTCTCGCCCGCCGCGGGCGCCCGGACGATGCTCCCGCTGCTCTCGCATCCGGCGCTGGGCGACGTCGATCAGGACGGCACCCCCGACGTGATCGCCGCCGGCGCCTCGGAGGCGGCCGCGCTGGCGCTCGCGGGCGAGCGCGGCGCGGAGCGGCCCGCTCACCTGCTCGCGGTCTGGAGCGGCCGGTCGGGCGCGATGCTGCCGCGCGCGCCGTTCGTCCTCGAGGATCACACGGTCGGCAGCAGCCAGGCGGTGGTCGATCTGAACGGCGACGGCTACCCCGAGGTGCTGACGGGCTCGAGCGGCTATTTCCTGCACGCCTTCGACGGGTGCGGCCGGGAGCCGCGCGGGTTCCCGAAGTTCACCGGCCAGTCGATCGCGACGACGCCGGCGGTGGGCGACCTCGACGGCGACGGGACGCTCGAGGTCGTGGTGGGCACCCGCGACGGCTGGCTCTTCGCGTGGCACACCGAGGCGACGACCGACGCGCTCGTCGCGTGGGAGAGCTTCCACCACGACAACCGGAACACGGGCAACCTCGAGACGCCGCTCGATCAGGGGGGCGGGCGGAGCGCGGCGCGACCGCTCACCGTGGACCTGTGCGAGGGCCCGCAGCAGGCGCAGGTCCTCCTGCGGCTGGGCGGCGGTTGCGCCTGCGCGGCCGCGGGGGATCCGCGGGGCGGGGCCGGCGAGCGCGCGGCGCTCGGGGCGGCGCTGCTCGGGGCGATGGCGCTCTGGGGGCGGCGGCGGAGGGCGTAGGCGGGGCGCGCGGGGCTGCGGCAGCCGGGCGAGCCGTTGCGCGGCGCGCCCGCGTCGCCGTCGCCGCCGGGCAGGCCCTGCCCGCGCCGCTCCCGGCGCTCCTCAATAGGGGCAGGCCAGCACCTCCGGCGCGCTCACGCCCTGCGTGCTCACGCCCGAGATGACGTTGTCCTCCGGATGAAAGAGCGCCTGGGCGCCAGCCGGCCCCGACATCCAGCATTGCTGCTGGATGGATTGTGATTGCCTCCCGCGCGAGGGGTCGCAGCGCCCCACCGTGGCGCCGCGGACCGTGACGTCGCTGGCCTCTATCTTGATACCGGGATGGGAGCCCGACGTGAGGCGCAGGGCATTGTCGAAGACGAGCAATCGCTTCAGGGTCACGTCTCCCACTCGGACCGCGGTCACGGGCAGCGTCGTTCGCGAGCTCAGGAGCACGCCGTAGAGCCCGTTTCCCCAGGACGCGACGTCCCGGAGCGCCACCCCGGTGCCTGCCTGGACGTGCACGCCGTGGCTCGCGTTGTATGCGGAGACGACCCGCTCGATCAGGATCCCCGTCGGACGGTCCTCCTCGATGGCGCTCGCCAGCATGACGCCGGCGCCGCCGTTGTGATGAAAGTAGCTGTCCTGGACCACGACGTTCGCCGGCACCGCGCTGGGGATCCCGGGCCTAGGGGGGACCTGGGCGGAGATCCACAGGCCATGTCCGCCGCTGCCCGTCGCGGAGCCGTCGACGGGATGGATCAAGCTGTGGTGAACATTGCAGTTTCGCACGGTCACGTTGGCGGTGATGATCTTGATCGCGCTGGCGCCGATCGGGCCGTTGATGTTCTTGATCTCGCAGTTCTCCACGAGGATGGGCGGCGTGTCGTGGTGCCCGGCGATGGAGGACAGGTAGATGCCGCCCTTCGCCGTGCCGTCCACGATCACGTTCCGGATGACGCCCCCGGAGCCCCAGGAGAAGCCGATGCCCTCCAGATTGGACGGCTTGCAGGAAGGGAGCTGGGGCGCGAGGGGCGCGTAGCGCACGATGACGTTCTCCACCTTGCAGTCGGCGCACGTGTTGAGGTGGATGCCGCTGTTGGCCGTCCTGCGTGGTCCATCCGTGAGCGCGATCTGCAGATTGCGGATCCAGAGCCCCCGGACCGCGCTGACGGCGGTCCCGTCCCGCTTGACGACCTCGCTGACCTGGATGGCCCCGGGGTACTGCTCCGGATTGCAGGGTATCGCCACGAGGGTCGCGGTCCCGGGATCGCCCGGGCCGGCGTGGGGAGACAGCTCCGGCCCCTCCAGGGTCAGCGCGTCGTAGTGAGGTCGCAGCGGGCTGCGCAGCACGTATCGCCCCGCGGGGAAGGCCACGATGCGCCTGCGGGCGCGCAGCGACGCCGCGCACTCGATGGCCGTCGCGATGCCCGGGCTGTCGTCGACGTTCGTGCTGTGGTCGACGGACGCGTCGGCGGAGAACGGCCATTCCGCCGGCCTCGCCAGGTAGGGAAGGACGTTGACCACGCCGTCCGGGTCGACGGAGCCCGGCAGGCAGCAGCGCGCCCCCTGGCAAGCATTCAGATCCTCGTGCAGCGTCCTGGTCCCGAGGCAACCGCCGCTGGCGGGGCAGAAGGGCCCCGTGCAGACCGGAGACAGCGCGGCGGCATCAGGGCAGGCGACGCCGGTCGTCTCGTCGGCCACGAAGGGCGGCTCGGTGTAGGGCGCATCGAGGTCGCAGAAATCCCGGGACGCAGCGCTCTCCATCGCATCAGGGGGAACCCCCCAGCCAGCCTCGTCGCAGCCGGCGCTGTCCGGGGGCGGGGTGGCTCCGGCTGGAGCGGAGACGAGCGCGAGCAAGACTCCGATCCAGATCTTCACAAACCGCTGGTCCAACGACACACATACCTCCTTCTCGGACGAGGGGGTAATCCGGGACTTTCAGGTGCAAGGAGCGAGCGCTGGCGTCGAGCGGAGCATCGTTGTGCGAAGACGCGGGCTACCCCGGCCGGGGTAGCCGCGGCGCGATCGCACGACCGTCCGCTCCACGCGTCTGGCATGAGCGATTCTCCTGAGCGGGCGTGCCGCGCGCGGCGCGGCGGCCCGTCCCAGCGAGCGCGGAGAGGGCACGTCGACGACGGGGATGCTGCGAGCCGGGGCGCGCTGGCTCGCAGTCAGCGGAGCGCGGGGCTGTCCGCGACAGTCGCTCTCAAGACCGGTATGCCCGTTGCGGTGAACGCGCCGGAGGCTCCGTCCCTCGGGCCCGCCCCGCGGCCGCGAATGCCACGTGGCTTGTCACGCTCGACGGCTCTGCGCAAGCGCCGCCTCCGAGCGCATCGCGGAGGCCCGCCGGGGCGCTCGGGGGACGAGCCCACGACGGCCGAGCGGGTTTCGTGAAGGACGGGCGCGCGGCCTGCGACAGGGCGTTGCGCCGCAGGAGCCGCGAGCTCCCGCGCGCGCCGGGCTCGCGCTCGAGCCCGACGCTGCACGACGGAGGCGCGATCAGCGCTCGCGCTTGACGCGCATGCCCCCGCCGAAGCTGACCGTCCACACCTCGTCGAGGTCGTGCTGGTTCCAGAACACCCGCACCGGCTGCTGGAACGAGTAACCGTCGTCGCGGAAGAACGTCGGCGCGTCGTCGTTGAGGTTCTCGGTGATCCAGAGCCCGTCCCGCTCGGTCGTCATGTACATGCGGTCCGGGTCGCGCGGGTCGATCGCGCACGACTCGACGCGGACCTTGTCGCTGATGCGCTGCCAGGTCAAACCGCGATCCCTCGTCCGGTACAGCCCGCCGAAGAAGCGGTCATCGTGGCTGAACACCGTCACGTACCACGTGCTCTCGGTGCGGTCGTTCGGATCGACGACGATGTCTTTCGTCCAGTAGTGCATCTCCGGCGAGGAGCGATCCTCCCACGCCGACGCGCCGGGCGGCAGGAGGAACACGCCCGATCGATCGGTGAACGTCCGGGTGTTGCCGGGCTGATGGCCGGAGTAGGTCGCGACGATGCTCCCGTCCTTCAGCACGTGGACGTTGAACGCGTGCCCCTGCGTCCGCGGCGGGGCGGGGAGCGGCTCGGGCGCCGCGCCGGGCGCGCTCAGATCGAGGCGGACGATGCCGCCCGACACGCTGTTGACCGTGCTCGCATAGAGCTGGTCCGGATCGTTCGGATCGAGCGCCAGCCAGATGACGGGGCGGCCCAGATCGGCGACGGGCGACCACGTGGCGCCCTTGTCCTCGGAGATCATGATTCCCCCTCTGGCCGGGCGGGCCTCCGTACCGTCGATGCGGGCGTCGCGCATCCAGGGGCTCTGGTAGATGTCGTGGACGCTGCCGGTGGCCGCGTAGAGCGCTCCGGTGATCGGGTGCTGGACGGCGTGGTAGGTGGTGTTCAGGGTCAGGCCGTTCGCGCCGTCGCGAGCCCACGACCTGCCGCCATCCTCGCTGTAGGCGCTCCGGATGTCCGTGAGCGAAGCGAAGATGGTGTGTTTGTCGGGGAAAGTCAGCCACCAGCCCGACGTCTGCTCGACGCCGCTCGTGCGGTAGAACCGGGACTTCGGGGTATCCGTGCCCCTCCGGTTCTCGTCCGCCGGGTCCACGTACGCCTGATGGAAGCTCTTCCCGCCGTCGTCGCTGACGTGGACGAACCCGAGATCGGTGATCGCCACCCGGCGGGAATCCTCGGGCGACACCGAGAGGCCGAGCGCGTACTCGCCGAAGTCCCAGCCCATGTCGCCGCCGAACCCGCTCCAGCCGGTGGCGATGTTGGCGTTGTGATCGCTCCGGAACACGTGCCGCCAGCTGGCCCCGCCGTCGACGGTCTTCAGCACGATGGGCGCGAGCGTCTGGCGGTCGCCGCCGGCGACGTACGCGACGCCGGGGTCGTCCGCGGACGTGGCGACGAACGCGAGCTTGTCGCTCGGTCCGAGCCCGTTCGTCGCGGAAATCCAGCGCTTCTCGCCGAGCTTGAGCCGATAGAGGCCGGCGTAAGCGTCGAGCTCCCCGCCGGTCGTGTTCGCGGTGACGAGGGGGTTGCCGCCGCTGTCGGCGGCGGAGAAGGTGACCGCGAAGAAGCGGGCCCGCCTGCCGTGCCCGACCCCCGCGAACGAGACGATCTTCTCGCCCTGCGGGAGGCCGCCGATCGAGGTGTCGAGCGCGAAGCTCGCGCCGCCGTTGCGCGAGACGAGCAGCCCGTCGCTCGTGCCGGCGTAGATGTCGTCGCCGTCCCAGTGCACGCCGCCGACCCGGAGGCCGCCGGGCCAGTCCGTCGTGTGGACCAGGTGGAAGCTGCTGCCGCCGTCGAGCGAAGCGTAGAGCTGGCGCGTGTCCGAGATGAGCAGCCGCTCGGTGTCGCAGGGGTCCGCGAACAGGTAGTGGGCGTCTCCGGGCGTCCCCGGGGTGGTGACGGGCGCCTCCCACGTCGCTCCCCCGTCGGTGCTCTTGGCCAGCGTGGCCGCGTCGAAAATGACGTCCTCGGGGCCTCTGTAGGTCACGGCGTAGAGGACATCCGGGTCGGCGGTGAACCGGAATTGCGAGAGGACGCCGCCCTGGATGTCGCGAAAATCGAGGTTCGTCCACTTCCTGCCGAAATCCCTCGTGCGGTACACGCCCCGCATGTCGCTGGCCATGAAGATCTCGCGGCCGTCGTGGGGGTTGATCGACGGTGAAAAGAGGGCTCCTCCGCCGCCCACGCCGCGCGATCGCCACCTGCCGCGCGCGCCGCCGCTCCCGTGCCCGTGGTGGCGGCGCTCCTCCGTCCGATCGGCGCCGAGCGCGGACGACGCGAGGCGGGCGCTCCCCAGGGCCGCCGGCTCGCCGGTCGATACCTCGGCGCAGCCTCCCGCGAGCAGCCCTGCGCCGACGGCCAGCAAGCTCGTCACCCTCCTGATGCACGCGACGGCGCCAACCTCGATGCTCATGCTCTCTCCTTCCGTGCGGACGTCCCGAGATTCACCAGCCCCCGGGACAGGAACCTGGTGCATAGGCTCCTTGCGCTCGCGATGCGACAATGAGCGCAGGACGCAATTCTATGAGCACATCACAGGATCTCGACAGAGGGAATCCATTCGACCGTCGCAATCGTGCGCAGCGGCGCCGGCGCCGAATGTGCGCAGCCGTGTTGACGGCACTTCTACACGCTCGCAGCGGCTCTATTCGCGTTGACTCGCCCACGCACCGACGGGTCCGTGTGTCAACTCCCGGTTGACACCGTGTACAACACCATTTGACGGTGGCGACTGGATCTTTCGGCGGAGAATGGCGAAAGGCGGGCCATGGTGAAACATTACAGCAGAGGCGCGCGTTCAGGTCATCGCGCGGGCTCCGCTCCGTGGCCCGAGTATTGCTGATGCGTGAGGTCCTATGCAACACCGGGTCCTGTTCACGCGCACCATGTCTCTGCGCGCGCTTTCTCTTGCGGCGCTGATGGCCGCCCTCCCCGCCTGCGGTGACGACACGACGGGCTCCAGCTCCGGTGGCTCCTCGTCCAGCGGCTCCAGCGCGTCGGCCGGCGGCGCCGGTGCCTCGTCCAGCGGCTCCAGCGCGTCGGCCGGCGGCGCCGGTGCCTCGTCCAGCGTCTCCAGCGCGTCGGCCGGCGGCGCCGGGCCCTCGTCCAGCAGCTCCAGCGCTTCGTCGGGCGGCGAGAGCTCATCCTCCGGCG
The DNA here is from genome assembly GCF_051526825.1 of Sorangium sp. So ce185. NCBI lineage: Bacteria > Pseudomonadati > Myxococcota > Polyangiales > Polyangiaceae > Sorangium > Sorangium sp. So ce185. The sequence continues at coordinate 9,501,405 of NZ_CP150316.1, forward strand.
GTCCCGGCGATCCTGGGACCTCCGCGGACTGCGTCGACCTGGTGACCAACCCGGACATCAACTGGCGCGAGTCGTCCTTGAAGAGCGACCAGGAGATCGTCCAGTGCCTGGCGCAGACCCTGGGGCGGCCGGTGGGGTACGGGGAAAAAGCCCTGGGCGGCTTCGACCCCAATGGCAAAAGCCGCCTGACGGTGATCACCACCCGCTCCGACGTCTCGGTGGAGCAGCAGATCTACGACGCCGTCTCCAGCGACGAGCACAACTGGGTGGTGTTCGACAAGGACGATTTCAAGAGCGATCACGACATCGCCATGTACCGCCTGAAATGCGGCGAGCCCGCGGTCCTGGCCAAGCTTGGCGCCACCGAGCGACAGTGCGTCAATTACCAGGAGTGGTGCAGCGCCAAAGGCGTGCCGGCGGCCGACTGCGAACACCAGTTCTTCAACGTCGCCCTGAACGACGCGAGCCTGCCCATCCGCAACGTGGTGATCGGCTCCAACACCACCATCGATGGTCGCATGAGCCGCGCCGTCTTTCGCTTCAGCGGCTTCGCCATAGGCCGCGACAGCACCGGCACGCCGACCCAGACCGCCGAGAGCGTGATCCTCACCCACCTGAGCTTCAAGGGCGCCGGTCACGTGGAAGACCACGGCCTGGATCCGGACATGATCCGCTCCACCGGCGCGTCCCACGACATCTGGATTCACAAGAACAGCTTCAGCTTCACCGGGGACTCCGCCTTCGACGTGAAGGTCGGCGCCCACGACATCACCATGTCGTTCAACCGCGTCCTCGACGTGAAGCGGGCCACCCTGCACGGATCCAGCGACGACCACACCATCGACGCCCAGATCACCACCACCATGCATCACAACGCGTTCATCACCAGCGAGCCGTTCTACGACGAAGGCCGCGGCACGGCCCGGAGGGTGCCCTTGCTGCGCCGCGGCTCGTCGCACATGTTCAACAACATGTTCATGAACTACTACAAGGACTTCGCGAGCGTGCGGGTCGGCGGCACCCTGCTGTTCGAAGACAACGTCTTTCTGGGCGGAACGCCCGTCCAGAGCGAGAAGAGCGATCGGGGCGCCGCCTTCAACGAATGGACGACGAAGCGGCTCTCGAGCAACGTCGTGGACGACGGCAATTTCACCGCCACCGGCTCGCTCGCCTGGTTCTCCGATGACGAGTGCGTCATCGACGCGACCTACGAAGCCGCGGTCTCGGGCGGCGGCGGCGCGGCGCGGGATCTCTCCCAGGATTACTCAGGGGAATCGCGCGCGCTGATCGGCGAGCATAAGCTCCGCGCCGGCCAAGACTTGGTGGATTACGTCAATGCGACCGCGGGCAAAGACGGCGCCGTGCCGTTCAACTCGCCGCTCTCCGAGGGGCGCGACGCCATCCTCGGACTGCCCCACGAAGCCTGCATTCGCTAGCGGCCCGCCGCCTGCGCCCCGTGGTAGCATGCGGCGAGCATGCGTACGTCACGCAGGAGGGCGCGAGCGCTGCTGTTTGCGATCGTGGCGCCGTGCGTTGCGCCCCTCGCTTCGAGCGCCGCGCGCGCCGACGATCGCCCCTTCGCCTTGCGGTGGACGGCCCCCGCCGGCTGCCCCGAGGGCGCGGCGGTCGAGGCCGAGATCACCCGGCTCCTCGGAGACCAGAGCCCCCCTTCGAGCGGCGCGCTGCGGGCGGTGGGCGCGATCGCGCCCGCGGGCAGCGGTTTCGAGCTGCACATCGAGCTCTCTCGCGACGGATGGAGCAGCGCGCGGACCGTGCGCGGCGCGACGTGCCGCGCGCTCGCCGACGCGGGGGCCCTCATCGTGGCGATGGCGATCGATCCGGACGCCGCGGCGCGGTCGGGCACGGCAGCGGCGGACGATCGTTCGATCGCCGGGGCGCGTCCGGCCAATCCCGCCCCGGAGCCCCCGGCCGCCGCCGCTCGCGCCGCCGAGCCCGCGCCGCCGAGGGGCCCGCCCACGGCCCCGCCCAGGTCCGCGCCGCCGACGCGGGCGCGCGCGCGGCCGACGGAGGGCTCGGCCGAGAGAGCCCCCCTGTTTCGCGTCGGGCTCGGCGGCATGAGCGATCTGGGCACGATGCAACGGCTGAGCGGCGCCATCGAGCCCTGGGCGGGCGTCGTCGTCGGCCCCGCGCGGCTCGAGGCCGGGGCCTCGTTCTGGCCCGGCAGAAGGGCGGAGTCCGCGGCCAAGCCCGGCACCGGCGGGACCATCGATCTCGTCGCCGGCTCCCTCACGGCGTGCGCCCTCTTGCCGCCTCTCGAGCGCGCCGTTCGCCCGGATTTCGAGGTCGGCGTGCCCTGCGCCGGCGTCGAGCTCGGGCGCATGCACGCCGAGGGGTACGGCGTGAGCGACCCAGGCGAAGGGAGCGGCGTGTGGGTCGCGTTACGCAGCGGCGCGGCGGCCTCCTGGATCGTGGCGCCGTGGATGCGCTTGAGGCTCCGTCTCGAGGCGGTGGTGCCGCTCGAGCGCCCGCGCTTCGTGCTCGAAGGCGTCGGCGAGGTCCACGAGCCGAGCGTCGCGGCGCGGGCGGCCCTGGGGCTCGAGCTCGCGTTGTGACGGGCGCGGTCGTTTTCTTCACGGAATCGGCGCGCGCTGGCCATGGGCGAGGGTGGCCGCCCGTGCCGTCACCCTGAGCGCCGAGTCTGCCGGAGCGGAGGTTGCGCCCCCGGCAGAAGCGGCAGACTGCGCGGTCGCGCTCGAGTTCGACGCGATCTACGAGCGCTATTTCGATTTCGTCTGGCGCAACGTACGCCGGCTCGGCGTCCCGGACTGCCACGCCGACGACGCGGTGCAGGAGGTGTTCCTCGTCGTCCACCGGAAGCTCCCGGCGTTCGAGCCCCGTTCCACGGTCCGCGCGTGGCTCTCGGGCATCGTCGCGCGCGTCGCGCGGGAGCACCGGAGGGCCTACGTGCGCAAGAGCCCGCTCGCGCGATCGCTGGCCCCGCCGCTCGATCCGGACGAGGTGGAGAGCGGCGCGGCCGGCGGTGACGAAGCGCTGGCGCAGGCGCAGGCGACGCGGCTCTTGCACGCGCTGCTCGAGGGGCTGGACGACCACAAGCGCGCCGTCTTCGTGCTCGCGGAGCTCGAGCAGATGACGGCGCCGGAGATCGCGGAGGCGACCGGGGCCAACCTGAACACCGTTTACGCGCGCCTCCGGGCGGCACGCAAGGAGTTCGAGCAGGGCGTGGCGCGCCTGCGGGCGCGCGACGGGTGGAGGTCGCGATGAACGCAGGGCCCCGGCGCGCGGCGCGGAGCACGCAGGATGGCAGGGAGGCATGAGTCAGCTCGGGCCCCTGTCGCGATCGATCATCGAGGCCGCCCGCAACGGCGATCGGAGCACGGCGGCGGACCGCGCGCGCGTGCGCGCGAAGCTGCGGAAGAGCCTGGCCGCCGGAGCGGCCGTCACGGCGGGCGGGGCCGCGAAGGCCGGCTTTGCGATGGTCTCGGCCAAGGCGGCGCTGCCGTGGGGGGTCGTGGCGCTGCTCGCGCCCGCGGCGGTCGTGACCGCGCTGCATGCGGCGCAGGGCGAGCCGAAGGCCGTTCCGCGCGCGAGCACGGCCAGCGCGGCGGTCATCGAGAGAGCGCGCGCGGCGGCCGCGGCGCAGCCGGCGGCGAGCGACGACCGCGCGCCCGCGGCGAGCCCGCGCGCGCCGGCGGAGAGCCCGCGCGCGCCGCCCCGGCCGATCGAGCCGGCGGACGGCGAGGAGCTCGACCCGCCCCAGGCGGCGAGGACGCGGCCCACGACGCCCAGGCGGGCGCCTCGGCCCGCCGCTTCCGGCGGACCGGGAGCGCCGCCCGAGGTGCCGGCGGAAGACCCGCTCGTCGCCGAGACGCGGCGGCTGCGCGAGGTCCACGAGGCGCTCCGGCGCGGCGACCCGGCGCGCGCGCTCTCGCTGCTCGACGCCGCGGATGCGGGCGGGCAAGAGCTGCGGGAGGAGCGGGCCGCTGCCCGCGTCGTCGCGCTGTGCGATCTCGGCAAGACGGCGGAAGGTCGCGCGGCGATGGTCGAGCTCCTGCGGAAGAGCCCCGGTTCGCCGTACTCGGGCCGCGTGCGCGCTGCGTGCGAAGAGAAATGATTCGAGAGGACGTTTCTCACACGGAATCCTCCGCGCGCGACCATGAGCCGGTGGAGAGGAGCGAACATGAAAATCCAGATGCTCATCGGCGCAGCGGGCCTGACGATCGTGGCGGCGATGTTCTCGTGCACTCCCGAGATCATCGCGATCGGGCAGGACAAGCAGCAGGTCGCGTGCAACACCGACGCCGAATGCGGCCCAGGGGAGACGTGCGGCGCGGGCGCGTGCCAGGCGAGCTGCGCCGCGGACGCGGACTGCCCTTCGGGGCGCTCCTGCGTGAACGGCGCCTGCGTCGACGGCGCGGCGTCCGGCCAGTGCGCCGTCGACGCGGATTGCCCTGTGGGGTCAACCTGCATGAGCGGCGCCTGCGTCCATGGCTCGGCGTTCTGCGAGTGCACCACGGACGCGGATTGCCCGGGTGACCAGTTCTGCATGAGAGGCGACTCCTGCGGCTTCGGCGCGGGGCTCTGCGCGACCGACGCCGACTGCCCCGTCCATGGCCAGCTCTGCTCCGATGGCGTTTGCGAGGGGCCAGAGCAGGGTCACTGCACGTCGGACGCGGAGTGCGGCGAAGACCACGTGTGCATGGGTGAAGTCTGCAAGTCCACGCTGCCGGCGAAGGGCACGGAGCGCTGCGTGCCTCTGGTCGACCCCGAATGCGTCGCGGACGCCGATTGCCCTGGGGCTCTCCTCTGCGCCAGAAACGGCACCTGCATCGCCGATGGCCCTGCGCCCTGCACGATCGACGCCGACTGCCCCCTCCGGGGTCAGATCTGCACCGGTGACACGTGCGAGGGGCCGTCGGGCCAGCTCTGCGCGTCGGACGCGGATTGCCCCGCGAACCACGTGTGTATCTCTGAGGAGTGCAAGTCCACGTTGTGATACCGCGCCGTGAGCCTCCTCCACCCCCGGACCGCCCACGGCGCTCTCCAGGTGATGGCGCGAGCCGCCACCCCTGAAGACTGCAGCCTCTAGCGGGGCGCCTTCGAGCCGGCGCACCGGTCGTTTTCGCGGCCGAATCGCGCCGATCGGCCGCGCGCGCCGGTGGCATCGAGGTTGCCATGGCTCCGGACAAGCAGGCACGCCTCCCTGGCGCCGCCGGATCCGGCGATGGCCGGGAGGGCTCCCCGTCGACCTGCGGAACACGAACCGAGGGTGAATCCACATGCGAATTTCCGCGAGGGTCTCGAGCGCGCTGACGGCGGCATCGGCGATGATGATGGGCTGCGTGGCGGCGCCCGATCTCGACGAGCAGCTCGTGGGTGAGGTCGCGCAGCCCACCATCTGCGGCACCACGACCGATTTCCAGCACGTCGAGCAGTACGACGGCACCCTCGGCGTGACGACGGGGTTCGTCGGAGCGCATGAGTCCCCGGTCGGGCAGATCCAGTGGAAGAGCGATCTCGCGTCCCGCTACGCGAACCCGGGCAACGTGAGCGGCACCCGCACCTGCTCCGGCACGCTGATCGCGCACAACCTCTTCTTGACCGCCGGCCATTGCTTCGATCCCGACGGCAACGGCTGGACCTGGCCCCGGACCGCCTCGAGCACGCCGATCTCGGCGAGCCAGGGGGCCGTCGAGATGCGCGTCAACTTCGATTACCAGGAGGACCCGAGCGGCAACCTCAGGACGGCGGAGTCGTTCGACATCGTGTCCTTGCGCGAGTACCGGCAAGGCGGCCTCGATTACGCCATCGTGCAGCTCGCGCGGAGCGCCGCGGCGAGCTACGGCTTCACGGTGGTCTCGACGACGGACGCCGCCGTCAACGACATGCTCGCCGTCATCGGCCACCCGAGCGGCGAGCCCAAGCAGGTCGACGCGGGCCCCGCCACCAGCTTCAGCGGCGACTATATCCAGTATGGCTCGCTCGACACGCTCGGCGGCAACTCCGGCTCGGGCGTGCTCCACGCCGCGTCCGGCAAGATCGTCGGCGTCCACACGAACGGCGGGTGCACCTCGAGCGGCGGCGCGAATTCCGGCGTCAGGATCACGTCGATCCTCGAGGAGTCCCCGATCCTGCGCGACGTGACGCAGCGGCTCGTCGTGTTCGCCAAGGGCTCGGACAACGCCATCTGGCACAAGTTCTACGACGGCGGCTGGTCCGGCTGGACCTCGCTCGGCGGGAGCCTCACCTCGGCGCCCTCCGCCACGCTCACGCGGGAGGGCCGGCTGACGGTGTTCGCGAAGGGCTCGGACAACGCCATCTGGCACAAGTACTACGAGGGCGGCTGGTCGGGCTGGACCTCGCTCGGCGGCCCGCTCGCGTCGGCCCCCGCCGCGACCGTGACGCGCGAAGGGCGGCTGACGGTGTTCGCGCGCGGCACCGACAACGCCATCTGGCACAAGTACTATGACGGCGGCTGGTCCAGCTGGATCTCGCTCGGCGGCGCGACGACGCACGATCCGGCGGCGGTCGTCACGGCCGAGGGGCGCCTGGTCGTCTTCGCGAGGAGCTCGAGCGGCGAGCTCGTCCACCGCTACTACGACGGCGGCTGGTCCAGCTGGATCTCGCTCGGCGGCACCATCGCCTCGGGTCCGTCGGCGGTGGTCACGGCCGAGGGGCGGCTCACGGTGTTCGCGCGCGGCGCCGACAACGCCATCTGGCACAAGTACTATGACGGCGGCTGGTCCGGCTGGATCTCGCTCGGCGGCGCCACGGTGGATCAGCCCGGCTCCGCGGTCACGCCCGAGGGGCGCCTGGTCGTGTTCGCGCGCGGCACCGACAACGCCATCTGGCACAAGTACTACGACGGCGGCTGGTCGAGCTGGATCACGCTCGGCGGCGCGCTGACCTCGAGCCCGGCCGGGATCTGATGTCCAGCGCCTGGTCAGGGCTCCTCCGCGGCCCGGGATCTGGCGCGCCTCCTGACGGCCAGCTCGTACGCGTCGGCGAGCAACGGCCGCACCGCCTCGAACGTCGCGTCGCTCGGGTTGAGCACGCAGACCCAGGACTGCGGCGCATAGACAGGGTGCGGCATGATCCGGTCGAGGGCCGTGAAGTCATGGCCAGCGTTCGCGAGGCTCTCAGCGCCCGCCTGGCCGGGAGCTGGCGGCGGGGCGCCAAACAACGCACGGTATGTGTCCTTGCCAACCCCGATGTTCAGGCGGAACACGCCCGGGCGATCCAGGTTCGAGGCGCGGTCGAAGTCGCCGTAATCCTTGGTGACGATGGTCGCAAACGGAAACCTGTGCTTGGGCTCGAGGTTGCGCTCGGGATCGTAGATGAAGAACGTATCGCCCCACGCGAGCTCCGGGGCGCTGCCGCCGGCCTCCGGGCGCTCGACGTCGACGCCAGCAAACGTGTCGGCGATGTATCGGGCGATGGCAACTTCGTCCATGGGTGCTCCCTCCAGCGTGTCTGGTCCTGGCGCCTCGGAGATCCGCCGAGGCCCGACGGCGGCTCGCGCGCGGCGGCTTGACGTCGGCGCCCGGTGCTCCGCGGCACGGGCGGCAGCTTATCCGGGACGACGCGCCCGTGGTAGGGGCCGGCGCCGCCCGCTCCGCCATGGCGCCGCCGCCCCCTGAGCTGGCCCTGTCCTCGGATTTTCCCGCCATTTCGTGCCGGCATGCCGCGTGCTCGAGGCCGAGCGTCATGCCGACGCTCGAGCACAACGCCCTCGTCGAGATGTTCCGTGAGGACATCTCCGGCGCCGAGGCGTCAGCGGCAGAAATATCTATTATTTCAATGGGTTCCGACTGCCGCGTGGCCGAGTCCTCTTCCGGCGTGGCCCAACGCGGGCCCAACGAACCGCCTGTGAAGGCGCCAGCGTCCGCCGTGGCGGGGGCGGGGACGTCGTCTGACCGGGCGGCGCGCCGGAGGCGGAAGCTTCGGCGCTCGCCGAGCCCATGCCTGCTCCAGCGGACGCGGGTTGGCCTCCTCCTACCGAGCCGCCCTTTCCTCTCAGCTCGGGGATCGCCTCGTCCAGGGGGGCAAAGTCGCCCAGCCCAAGCTCGGCGATCTTGCGCGCGGCGCGCTTGTAGTGGTGGATCTGGCCGCTCGACTTGTGTCCGGTTCGGTCGGAGATCCACGTCTCCGTGCGACCATTCGCGAGCTTGATGGTAACGAAGGTCGCTCGAGTGTCGTGCAATCGGATGTTCAGCCTCGACTCCGTGGTCTCGAACAGCTCGGGTCGATCGACTCCCGCGCGTTGGAGGTGTTCTCTGAAGCGTTCCGCCCCGTGACAACCCGGCAAGGGGTCACACTTTGGCCCGACGAAGACACGCCGATTGTCCGGCCAGAGCTCGCGATAAGCACGAAGCGCGCGCACCACATCAGGCGATAGTGCCCAGGCACGGGGGTCATCGGTCTTGTTCTCATCGAGAACAACGGCTCCCCGGTCAAGGTCGACATCCGACCATTCGAGAGTTCCGGCCTCGTCGGCTCGCATTCCCTCGCGCGTGAGGAAGCCGTAGTAGATCCGGAAGCACAGCGGGACCAACTGACTCCTCATGAGGCGTTGATCCTCGTCGGGGTACAAGTAACCCTTTGCCTTGTTATTGTCTATCTTCGGAATCCACCCGCGTGGCAGCGGGTTGTGCGCGATGATGCGCGCGGGGTAGGCAGCCAGTGCCAGTAGCCGATGGATGACAATCGCAGTATTTCGGCGCGATCCGGGCTCCAGGTGCACCGGCAGCCGTGACATCGCGTGGTCAGCATGGTCGAGTGTGAAGCGCACGAGGGGAACAGGGCCTAGCACGTCGAGCACGTGGCCCAGCCTCTGCTCATATTTATCGGCTGTCCGAATCGCCTTCACATGATCCGGATACTGCTCGGCAAGCTTTCCAGAAAGAACCCGCTCAGCGAACTCGGCGAACGTGGTTTCCCCGGAGGCACGGGCGCGCGCTTCGCCCCTGCACAGGTGGTTGATCGCGATCCGGACGTCACGGAGCGCGCTGCCCTCGCGCGCGGCAGCCTGCTCCAGCAGCGGCAGGCCGAGCACGATCTGCCCGGCAGCGAGCAGGTGCCTGCTGAGATCGGCCAACACTTCCAGCCGCGCGTTGGCGTCGTGCTCGGTCCGACACGTCGGCAGGCTGAACGTGCGTCGCCCCGCCTCGCCGAGGCTCAGACGCGCGGTCCACGTGCTCCTGCGCAACCGGACTGACCCGGAGCCGTTGGCGCGCTTGTCGCCTGCCGCTGATGGCGCGGTGCCCTGCGGGCGCTCTGCAGAGCTCGACGCTCCCGGTAAGCTCGCACCTGGCGCGGCTCCCGCCTCCGGCGGCGAGGCGCGCCCACCAGGGCGGCTCGCACGTGCGCGGCGCTCGGTTGATCCGGCTGAAGGAACGGACGAGGTAGCGACTGCCGGCGAGCGCTTGGCGCGCGCCCGCAGCTGCGGTACGTCGGTCATGGGTCGGTCTCCGGGAACGCGGGGGTCGATCAAGGGCCCGTCCGGCGTTGGTAGCGCCGAGCGGGCCCGCTCTACTTCAGCGCCAGCCTAGCACGCCTCGCATCGGCGTGACGGGCGCTCGCTCGGCCGGTGGGCGGCTGCGGAACAGGTTCGAGCCCGGCAGAGGCAAGCACGGCGGCAACCCGAGCACGAAACGGTAATTCCGTGTCGCTGGTGATTCGACATGGTTGCGCCGTCGGCCTCGTCCATCGGGCCGAGCGCGGCGCCGTACCGGCGCCGTGGCAGCACTCCTTGACGCACCTGGAGCTGCACGACGTCGCGCGTGCGCCAGCGTCGCCTGCTCCCTGAATTAGGATCGGCGAGCGGGCGCGATCGGCACGCACGGGAGAGGTACGCGGCGAAAGTCCAACGCGACGCCGCTTCATGTGCTCGACTGGCGCGCTTCCCGGCGGGTAGCTCTGCACCGCAGACTAGCATGCCGATCGCTCGGACGTGGGCTTGAGACCGCGGGCGTCCCGCGCTCTGCCGCCTCCCACGCTGCTCGCAGGCTGCTTGCAAGTCTTCCTCCCCCCTCCATCGGCGGTCCCATTCGCTTCAGCGCCTCCAGGCGCGCAGCCTCCAGCCTCGACCGGCGTGGCGCCGTCGCCCGGCGCTTCTCCACGAGCTCACCGAGCACCTGCGCCGCGCGCTCCCACTGCTCCGCCGCCCCCGGCGCGTGCGCGATCCTTCGCACGGCGTTCCAGGGCGCTTCAAGCTGATCACACAGGTTGCCGATCTCGGGGTGCAGCCGTGCGATCGCGCGCAGGCGGCACCGGGTCTGCTTGTTCATCTGGAAACACTCTTCCAGGACGTGGCTCGGCGCGCGGACAACTCCGCACGCGAGCTCGTACCAGCGCCGCGAGCTCATGCGTTTACAAAAGCACCGAACCACAAACCTGCCAGGGCGAAGCCTTCATTTTTCCGTTCAACTTTAAAGAGCGTTAAAGCACAGTACAAGAGTCGGCGCCTGGCGAGGGTGACGGCATTAAAGTCTGATGTAACGTGCGACCAAGAGGACGCCGGTTCTCACGTGGCACCGTGACCTGACTGGCATTCGCTGGGGCCCGATCAGGTGACCTCGGTGTGCGGGGTGACCCCTCCGGCGATCCCACCGCCCGGCCGTCGAGCGGGGCCAGCCCTCCCGGCGCCGCGTCCGCCGGCCGCGCGTACGTCCACCTGGACGAGCTCCGCCTGCCGTCAGCCTCCCGTGTGGACGAGCTCCGCGGCCCCGTGCGCCGAGTTCGCGCCCCGCCGCGTGCTCGCGTCCAGGCGCCAGCCCCAGGCCGCCCCGGCGTCCGCCAGGACGAGCTCGCGCAGCGCCGCTCGGGCCGGCCCGCGGTTGTGCCCGGCGCGCGCCGCCCTGTCGCATGCGACAAAACGGAGGTCGGCGGCTCGCCGGAGACGCGCAGCCGACCCCGCGCGAAATTACCAAATCGACCCCTTCGCGCCCCTCCAAAATCGGCCCCTCGGGCGCTCTCTCGAAACGGCCTAACTGCGCGTCATCAGAGCGGGTTCCCCGCCTGACTAGATCCCGGTAACTCGCGACGAGTTACCGGATCGTCAGAATTACCATTTCGGGCCGCCTCACGCGCGCTCGTTCAGGCTCTGTCCCGAACCCGAAACGCCACAACAACGGAGGTTCGGATGTGGCAGGAGTAGCTACCCTCGCGCGGTCGGCGGCTCCAGGCGCGCGGTCGGCGGGCCGCGCTGGCGGGCGACGCTGCTGCACGGGCGGCATCGTGTGCAGCCCCAAGCGTTCGGCAGTCAGCGCGCCGTGACCGCGACCTTCCCGACGGCGCGCTCCGACGAGCCGCCCGCGCGCGAATGAGAACCGTCAGGGAGATGGAGGGGGCTGGGGCCCATCCTGATCAACTTGTTTGAGGGGCGCACAAGGAAGCCCCCTCACTGAACTTGGTGAAGTTCGTCCGAGGGGGCTCCCCTCCGGGTTTCAGGACCGGCGGTAGACCATGCTGGACGACCCCCATCTTGGGCGCGGGTTCTTCAGGGTGCTGGTGGAGGTGGACGAGGCGGTGACGCGCCGGGTCGCGGCCGAGGGCTGCCCCGTGTGCGACGGGCCGCTGCACCGGTGCGACCGCAAGCCGCGTGGGGCCCTCGTCGCGCCAGCGGGCGAGGCGTTCGCCCGTCGGTTCAGCTTGTGCTGCCGGCGCGAGGGCTGTCGGAAGCGCGCGATGCCGCCGTCGGTGCGCTTCCTCGGGCGGCGAAGCTGACGATCGCCCGCAAGATCGCCGCAATCGCTCTTTCGATGTGGAAGAGCAAGGAGAAGTACGACCTGACGAAGCATCGCAAGCAAGGCTAAAGACTCGTCTCACGTGTGGATTTATCAATCCCCAGCAGCGGTGTAATCGCCGGCGCAGCAGCTGGAGACGAGCAAGGTTCGAGGGTGAGTATCCATGCTTGTCCTGGCCCAGGCGCAGTCGACCTGAGGTCCCTCGGATAGGCTATGCCCCCTCGGAGTACCGAAAGAAGCCATGGTCAGAAGAGGCCCAGATAGAAGGATGGTTCCCGCTCCGTGCGCGAGAACAACAGGGCTTCGATCTCGTCGAGGATGCCAGCGAAAACACCCCAGAAAGGGAGCTACCGTCATCCTCCGTATTGGCCAGCGGTTCCAACGCCAATCGCGGACGCGTGACCGACCGGGAAGCGCTCAAGGCTCGCCGCGCTTGCCAGCTGAACGCGGGCAAGCCCCGTCGCAAAAGCCAGCCGAACCCGGACAAGCCACGCCGCACGTGCCGACTGGGAGCGGACGCCTCCGTTGAAGAGGACGGTCGGCGATCGGGAGGGATCTGGCTTGACACTACGTTCCATAGAAGGACAAGCAAACGCGTTCCGCAAAGCAAGATTCTCGGAGCGCATGGGAAAGTCGGTCGGCTCGGTCAGGCTCACGAGGTGACGATACTCCCGCCGTCAGGCGCTAGAGCCGTCCGGCCGAAGTCCTCGAGTTTAGCGCGGTTTGAACAATCGCGCGGCAGCGGAATAGGTGGACTTCGTAGCGGAATCGGGTCATGTGTGCGCTCACATCGCAGCCGCCGCACAGCAGCGAGTCGTTCGGATTTTTCCGCTCCGGTAGCAGGTTGGCCTGAGGGCCGTCGTCAAGAAAGCGCGCTCGGAGCTCCGAGGTATCCCATGAGGCAACTAGCTCCTTCTGTTCTCATTCTAGTTCTTGCTTGCTCGAGCGAGTCCGCTCCCGGCGACGGCTACAGCCCAGGGGCGAGCGGTTCGAGCTCGGGTGCCGCGGGCTTGGGCGGAACCGATACCAGCTCTGGCGGCGGCGCTGACCCCGCCGGAGCGGGCGGCACGGGCGAGGCCGCTGGCAACAGCTCGGGTGGTACCACTGCGGGGTCCGCAGGCACCGGCACGAGCTCCGGAGGCAGCGACTCGGGCGCGGGCGGTAGCGGCGGCCAGGTCAATCGGCCCGAAGTGGTGCTGGCGGGTGACAATGTGAACGCTAACGGACCGCTCGAGACGACGGTTCAGGACCTCTCGTTCAGCGGCGGTGGCCACATTCTCGTCAGGCCGACGACGCTCACCACCGAGCCCAACAAGAAGCACCCGGTGGCCATTTGGGGTCCGGGCGGAGGTACCCCTCCTCGCGACTACCTACAGCTGCTGACGCGCATGGCCTCGCACGGCTTCGTCCTCGTCGGTATTCGAGAGTCGACGGGCGACGCCGTGCTCATGTCGGCGGCGATCGATTGGCTGGAGGCTCAGGACGCCGATCAGAACAGCCCCATGTACGGCCGCTTGATCCTCGACCGCGTTGGTGTGTTCGGGCACTCGATGGGCGGGCTGTCGTCGGAAGCGGCTGCTCAAACCGATAAGCGCGTCTCCACCGCGTTGCTCAACAACAGCGGCTCCTTCGAGCACAACGCCCTCGTCAATCTCAAGATCCCTGTCGGCATCATCTACGGTGAAACGGGTCAAGAGGCGCCCAACGCCGAGGGTGACTTCAACAACGCCGGCAACAAGGGGCCAGTCTGGCTCGGCAAGATGAAGGGCGGTGGTCACGGCTCGGGGCCTTGGGACGGCGCCGGAGCGAACGTTGCTTGGATGCGTTGGCACCTCGGCGGGGAGAACTCCCGCAAGGACGCGTTCCTCAAAGACGGTGGCGACTACAACAACACGGGCGTGTGGCAGACTCAGTCCAAGAATTGGAACGAGTGGAAGAACTGGAACGAGTGACAGGCGGTACACCGAGCAGACGTTCGTGCTCGGCAGCATCACGTTTCAGGACGGGCTCGTCACATGAGCCCGGCTGGCTGCGTCTGGCGCGCCCTGTTCTTCGAGGATGTCGCAACCTAGCAGGCGATCGAGCGGCACGTAGGTGTCCGGCTTGCCCGCTTCGCCGGCGACTCGCACGCCGACCGTGCTGGGCATGTAGTGGCCTTGTCGCTCGCGACGCCATAGCTTGCGCGCCGGCTTGTAGCTGGAGCTCACCTCCGCGCGCGCGAGCACGCCGTTCCAGTAGACTCGCCGCCGCCGCTCCTCTGGAATGACGCTGCGCGGGAACGCGCTCAGCAGGCTCTCGTCGACGTGCGCCGCTTGAAAGCCATGGGCTCGGCGCCGCGGCCTGGCGTGAGATTCCTGGAGCTCGGCGCGACCGTCCACCTTGCTGACATCAGGCTCACGTGCGCTGTCGCGTGGGCCCGGGCGCGTCGCCGCTAACGCGCTATCGGTACCGGTTCACAGAGCCTCCCCGTCGACCCTACTCAGGGAAGCGCAGCGTCTCGACAGCGATGCCGTCCTCCCCCGTGATCTCCTCGCCAGACCAATCCCAGCTCGTTCCGCCTGGGCCCGGCAGCCCGATCTCGAAGGTGACCCCCTCCAGCGTGAGCTGGTCCTCGTCGAGGTAGGCGATGGCGATCGAGTCGCCGCCGCGCCCGGGACCGCCGTAGCCGCCGTCGCCTCCGAGGCCGCCGCTGCCACCCTGGCAGGACCACATGCCGTCCCCGAAGGCGCCTCCTGGTGCGCCACGCCCGCCAGGGCCGCCTTCCTCCGGCTCCCCGCCGTCGCCGCCTTTGCCCCCGTCGCGGGCGGTGATGATGCTATCGCGCACCGTCACCTTCGCGTGGAGCGCCACCATCGCGATGCTCGGCTGCCCGTTCTCGCCGCCTCTGCCGCCCCGCCCCCCGCAGCCGCCCGCGCCTCCGGAGCCGCCACCGGCGCCGCCCTTGGTGGCCACGCCGCACGCCGCGAGCCCACCGCGACGCCCGCCGCCCCCGCCGCCGCCTTGGCCCGGCATCCCCCGCGCGCCGTCGCCGGCCCTGTCGGGGTGCCATCCGGTCTCATCGATCCGCCCGCGGCCCTTGCCCGGTGCGCCGGCGGCACCCCACATACCGCTTTTCCCGGCGACGCCGCTGCTACAACCACCGTCTGCCCGGTTCCCGCGTCCTCCTTCCCCATCGTGGTTGGGGTTCGGCTGAGGTACGGGCTCGCCGTCTTCCCCATCTCCAGCGCCGTCCGCGAGCCCGTCGCCTCCTTTGCCACCGACGCTCGGGACCCCTCCCTCGCAAGAGTTCACCGCCGGAGCCCCCCCCGGGACCGTCGCTGCGGAGCACGCGTCTCCCCCATACTGCCCGTCCGGCCCCGACGCTGCCCCACCCGGCCATTTCTCCCCATGGTGGCCCCTCAATCCCTGCTTGGCTTGGATCCAGCTTCCGATGATCTCTACCGCGGTCCCCGACTGAACGATCATTCCCATATGCCTTGGGCTGCGGACGTACACGTGATCGATGATCGAGACGCCATCCGCAGCCCCCGTGTCGCCTGCCCGCGCCGGCTCGATGGTCAGCGGGATGTGCCCAACCGGTGCAGTGAGCTTGGCCATGTTGTACACCGGATCTCCAAGCTCCCGATGCCGTTCCCATTCCAAGAAGTCGAAGCCTCCATAGATATCCACCCCGGAGGGCAGCAGGATGGACTCCACGAAAGCATTGCCAGTGAGGAACACGCGACCGCGCCCGGTACGCGCGAGCTCGATGGCGCGCGGCAGGGAAGTAACCGGCCTGTCTTTCGTGCCGGGGTTCGCGTCGTCACCGCCGAGAACCGGATCGTTGACGAACACGCCGCAGCCGTCCATCGCCCGCCCCGCCGCGAGATGCTCCAGGCAGACCGACTCGGGAATCGGATCACCTGCACACGTCGATGGACCGCCGCACGGCGGCGCTCCGTCTGGGTCGTTCACCCCCGGCGCCGTGCCGCAACCGACCGCGGCGAGCGGCACAAGAGAGACCAAGAGAATCGCGGAATTCAGGTGCATCGGCATCCCTCGCTGGCAGCGTCTCGCGAAGCGCGCGTCAATGGGGCGGCTCGCTTGCCGCACCGAAACGATAGAGCTCCCCCCACGGGCCTTCCGCCCCAGCGCCCGCATCGTCCGCCGGGCCGGCGTTCCCCGCGAGGCCACCATCACCGGCGGGACCGGCAACAATGTTGGTCCCGGGTCGAATGGCGAAGTTGGGCACCACGTAGGCGATGCCGACGGATGCGCCGCCGAGCCCGCCGCCGGCATCGCCTCCGCGACCGCCACTGCCTCCCCAACCGCCAGGGCACCCCGTCCACATTTCAGCGTCAGAAGTCCCGCCCCCATGACCACCGGTCCAACCGACTCCCCCCGGTTGGCCCGTCCCGCCCACGCCGCCCTGGCCGCCCTTGCCCGTGAACACGTCGCTGGCTGCGACCGTGAGTTCCGTGCCGTCCAGCGCAACGATCCCGATGCTCGCACCGCCATAGCCGCCGCCATGGCCACCCTGACCGCCACAGCCGCCGCTTCCTCCCGAGCCGCCGGCGGCACCCCCCTGGGGGCCGCCTGCCCGACAGTCGACCATGGGCCCGCGCGACTTGCTGCCGCCACCGCCGCCGCCCCCCTGGCCGGTGCGGCCTCGCTTCCCGTCCTCACCACGGACACCGATCCATCCATCGCCGCTGAGGATGCCTGGGCCAAAGGCACCACGCGCGCGACCGGCGTCGGCGCCGTCTGCGCCATTGCCGCCTTTGCTGCATCGCCCGAGAGCCGCGCCAAGCCCGGCGTGGCCGTCGTACTCGGAATCCTCCGCAGGCAACGGCTGTCCCGGTGCGCCATCGCCGCCGACGTCGAGTCCGCCGTCACCGCCATAGCCGCCCGTCGACTCGATGCCGTCGTCGCACACGGTGACCACCGGAAGGGCGCCCGTCGGGGAGTCCGCGGTGCAGGCATCCGCGCCGTCGTTCCCCACCACGCCATCCGTCGCTCGATAGCTCGGCGCGTCCTCGCCCGGCTCCCCGTCCTTGCCGTTGCCCGCGACGATCACGCTGTCCTGCACGATCGCCCTGGCCCCCGTGCTCAGAACCATCGCGATCGACGACTTGCGATCGGGCGCCGAGGCGTCCGCCGCCACGACGCGCACGCCGGCGATTACCGACGTCGTGTCGTCCCGCGCGAGCACCGTACCCTCCTCCCCGAGGACCCGCAGCGGGATCCCTCCCGGCGGAGCGATGATCGTCGGGTGCTCCGGCCCGCCGAACGACCCTTCATATGACCAATCCCCGCCGTCACACAGCCGCCCGCCCCAGAGGTCGACCCCCGAGGGCAGCGAGATCGTCTCCGCGAACTCCCCGCCGCACGCGTACACGCGCCGGGTCGCTGCCTCGCCGTAGCTTCGCCCATGCGCGGCGAGCCCGATCGCGTGTTGCAACGTCCTCACCGGCGCGCCCTTCGTTCCGGGGCTGTTGTCGTCGCCCTGCTCGCTGACGAACACCCCGCACTCATCCAGCGCCGGCGCCGTGCCGGGCTCTCCCTCGCACGGACCGGGCGGAGGCACCGGATCGGGTTCGCACGCCTCCACCTCCCAGCAAGGGTCGGAGTACGGGCACGCTGTCAGCGTGCTCACGCCGCACATGAAGATCGCGACGGCGACGACCGACGTCGCCACGCGCCGGCCTTCCTTGGAATGCATCTGCTCGGCCCCCGATGTCCTCACCACAGCCCCTCGATCATCACGCCGATCTCTCGCTCGGTCGCCACGGGCGAGGCGTGGATCCGATCCTCAGCCGGCGTGAGCCCCAGGAAGGAGAAGTCCGTGAAGAACGACGCGGCGGTCGCTGCCCCGATCACACCGCCGGCGATGAGCATGGCCGTGCCCACGCCCGCGGACAGGTTGCGCTCGTCTCGGAGGCGGAGCAGGTCAGCGCACGCCGGGCGGTCCGCTGCTTGCCAGCACCTGGACCCGCTCGCCGTCGCACCGCCGTTGAGCCCGTCGCGCCGTTCGCTCAGATCGCCGTCAAGACTGGTGGCCCGGATCATGAGCAGGCTGCCCGCGGACAGGGTGGCCGTCGTGACCGCGATCCCGGCGATTCGCAGCGTCGTCGGCCACGACGCCGGCTGCCTGGGAGCCTGCGGGCGCAAAGCGGGCGATGCGCTCGCGGTTGTCGGTACCGCGGGCGCGCCCTCCTTGGCGCTGCTCACGACCGTGCGCGGCAACTGTATCGTCATGGTCGGCTCCGTCGCCGCCTGCGCGTCCAGCGTCTGGGATCCTTCCTCACGGCCTGGTGCTCGGGCCCGCACCATGTGCTTGCCAGGCTCGAAGAACAGTGTGTAGGTCCGCCTGGGTCTGCCGAGGGGCTTGCCGTCGATGAGCACCTCGGCATCCGGCGGATCCACCGACAGATAGAGCGTCGCGACGAACTGAACGGCCTTGGCCAGTCCGTCCGCGAATCTTTTTTGCTGTTCAGGAGAGAGGGCCTTGCGCCGCTCAAGGCTCCAAGCCAGGTGCTCCGCTGCGTCACGAAACTTGCGTAACTTGAGCTCGCAGAGGCCCAGCTCTCCGGCGACCTCAGCGGATTCTCTCTCTGTAACAGATGTCGAGTTGATCGCCTCGAAAGCCGCCTTGTAGGCGGCGTGTGCCTCGGTCCACTTCCCCGATGCCCGAGCTCGTCGGGCGCGGCGAAGATGGTCCTTTACGATCGAGCCGTCACTTCGTGCGGGGACCGTATTGCGGTCCTCCGCACGAACCGGATGCGTAGTGCCGATCGCGACGCCAAGCACCAGGCATATCCAGAGCGATTGCGCAACGAAACGCATGTAGAGACAGTACTTACGCCAGCCGTGGCGCGTCAATGGCGCTGAAACTGGCATGACCTGGCCGATCGGATGAGAAAAACCCCGCCCGAACAGGGAATGCGGCCGTGGCTGCTCGTGCAGTCGCGCACCTCGCGAACCCACATGTCATACTTTCTCCGACCGACCCTGGAGCCGCCCTGCATTTTCTTGAAGCCCTGCAGACAGCTCAGGTGTTCTACCGGGTATGGGCGAGCCAGGCAGCACCCCTACCGGCTTCGAGTTCTTCCGGCGCCTCGCGCGGCGTTTCGGGGTCCCTGCGCGACACGCGGAGGACCTCGCGCAGGACGCCTTGCTGCGGGGGCTCGAAGCGGATCTGCGGGGCGAGCTCGGGGAGGCCCGAGCGTCGTACGGTGCCACCATCGTCCTGAACCAGGCGCGGAACCACGTCCGGAACGAACGCCGTCGGGGGGAAGTCCTGACCTCGTTCGACGACCACGACTTTCGGGCGGAGTGCCCGACTCCTGAAGAGATGCTCCGCAGGCAGCAGCGGGAGGAGCTCATCCGCTACCTGATCAACCAGGTCGACCCCAAGTACCGCGACGTCTTGATCAAGCACGGGATCGAAGAGGTGCCGCTCGTCGAGATCGCCTCCGAGCTGGGGCTCAACCCGAAGACGGTGAGGACACAATACCGCCGAGCGCTCGAGGACCTCGCCGCGGCCGTAGAGCGCTGGAAGGCGCGGCAACGCTCGCGCGGATGGGACGACGCTCCATGCGTCCCGTTCGCCTTCGATCTGCGTGACCGCGAGGGGTGGCTGACCAAGCTCGGCCGCCTGGGCATCAAGATCCTGGTGCAGGGGGCGGTCGTCGTGCTGACCGGCGCCGTCATCGCGACGTTGCCGGACTCGTTCACCCCGGAGTCGTGGTTGCGGGCGGCGGTGGTGCGCGCTCCTGCGCCCGTACCGGCCGTGGAGGAGATCGCGCAGCCACCGCCCCAACTCCCGATGCGCGCGGCGGCCGCGACGGCCGCGAAGGATACCGCGCAGCCGGCGCAGGACCGAGACGCACGGGTACCGGTCCCGTCCGGCGCGCCGGTTCGTCGTACCTCGCTCCCCGTCCGCGCCGTGGTCCCAGCCGTCACCGAGCGCGAGCAGGGCCTCATCGACGAGGCCCGAAGGGCCATCGAGGTCCATAGCGCAGTCGCAGATGCCGAGGCGCGACGAGTGCTCGAGACGCATGCACGGGAGTTCCCGCAAGGTCAGCTCGCTGCGGAGCGTGAAGCGCTCCTGATACAAATTCGCTGAATCGTCGGCTGTCCATCGACAGCCAAGCAAGCGGTGAGGACGGCGCTGTCCTCGGTCGGCAGAAGGCCGAGATCCGCCTTGCGCCGGACAGGAATGCTCACGTCGAGGAGGAGAAGCTCATGGAGGACACGCTAGCTGCGATGTGGCTCGTCTCGCCGCTCGGGCTCGCGATGATATCCTGCGTCGCGATCGGTTTCGCGATCACGGCGCGCGAAGCGCTGGGACGCGAACGCGGGTTTCGCGAGGCGCGCGAGCACGCGCATGATGACGAGACGTCGGCCCTCACCGATGCGAAGGAGCAGGCAGCGGAGGAGCGGGACCGATACCGGCGCCTTCTGGATTGTCATGTCGACGCCGCGCTCGCAGAGCTGACAGACGCTCGCGCGCGCCCGGTTCCCTGGCCAGGCAGGGTCCTCGAATCGTTCTGCGCGACGATTCCTTCGTGGAAGCGAAAACTGGCCGAGAGCACGGGGCTGGAGCCGAGGGAGGTGGAGCGGCTGCTGCGAAGCGACCTGTCGATAACGCCCGGCCTCGCGCGGCAGCTGGAAGCCTTCACGGGCGCGCCGGCGCGGTACTGGGAGCGCCTGTGGTGGTTGCACGACGACTACCGGGCGGACGCAGAAGAGACCGTGGTGATCCAGCTCGGCGAGCCCATCGCCAAGCGCGAGAGCTCGACGCGTCCCGCGTCGCCACCGGCGCCGAGCCCGATGCCGCCGACTCCGCCCACGATACCTCCGCGCGCGCTCGACGTTCCTCCGCCCGTGGTCGCGTCTCCCGAGCTTGCGGCCAGGAGCCCGCGGGCGAAGCTCCCGCCGCCTCCACAGCCGCGGCTGCGGTCGCCGCTGCCTGCTCGCGCCGAGGCGGGCGCCGAGCTCGCCCGTCGCGCTGCCACGCTGACGAGCTTCCCGCTACGGCGCGACGAAGGTGGGTCCAGTCCTGTACGCGGATCGGATTGGGAGGACGTTGAGCCCTCTTCGCTGAACACGACACTTCCAGGAGTGGGGAGCCATGGGTGAGCGCGGCCGCCCCTCGCGTTCAGCGGAAATGCGTGTGCGATCGGGGACACGCGTTTCATTCGATGCTATCGTGCGAAACAGTTCCATCATAAAGGACAACCTGCGTCGACTCAAGGTTCCAGAGTGCGACCGTTCGGACGTAATGCAGGATATTCTTCTCTCCGCTTGGCGAACCGTCGAGGCAGGCGGGTTCCATGCGAGCGAGCGCCTTCCGGTAAACACGGCGGTGAGGCGCTGGCTGTTCGTAGTCACATGGCACCACACAACGCACTACAGGGAACACCAGCACCAGTGGGAAAAAGGCCGCGCCTCGTACACGCATCCGGCGATCGATGGCTACATGCCGCCGCCATCCGAACAGGTGGAGGCGCGGCTCAGCCTCCGCGGCTTGGAACGGCTCGATCCGTTGCTGCGGGACGCCGTGGCGGATTCTGCGTTGGGGTACACTGCTGAGGAGATAGCGGCCGAGCATGGCCAGAATCCCAACACGATTCAGAACCGCTTGGTGCGTGGAAGAAAGCAACTGCGAAGAGCGGTTCGCTTGAAGGATGCTCCGACGCTGTTCGCCCTCAGGAGCATGCTGGCGAGGATGGCACCGCTCGGGCCGCTGAGCAGCTGCAGCTGACGCCTCCGTTTGGTAGCGGACCCTCTGCGGGGAGGACCGCAGACCGGTGCCGCACAGGTGAGCTGGCGGACCATCATCATAGGATGATAGATTGCCCCGGGGGGTGGAGCCATGTGTCGTGCGCCGAATGAAGACGAGCGCGCCGCCGCGCACGCGCGCCTGTTTTGCCCGACGCTGGTTCGTGCCGTGCTCCGCTGGCTGGGGAGGCTGGGGGTACCGTTGTGCCATCGTGGCGACGTCGCAGGTCAATTCTGGCTCAACGCCTGGGAGAGCTGGCCCAGGTTCGATCCGAAGCGCGGCAGGCCGGAACGCTGGTTAAACGCGATCACCGTACACGTTGCCTCGCACTATCACGAGCGAGCGCAGCACCGCAGGGAGGAGTTGGTCGATTTGATCGAAGCGCTCGATCCAGGGCCGGCCCCTGCTGCGGCGATGGAGTGCGAAGACATCAGGACTAGCACCATCGACGCAGTAAACGCGCTCGAACCGGAGCTGCGATCTGTGCTCGTGGCACACGACCTAAACGGCGTCTCTATGGCCGAGATAGCCGAAGACGCAGGGCTACCTCTTTCTACGCTCTACAAGCGACGCGCAAAGGCTATCGATGCGCTACGTGGCGCCATTAGGCTTCGGGAAGCCAGGGAAATCTCCACGTACGCAGTGACGCTCTAATGAGCGTCGAAGGCCTGGTTGTGCAGTGCCGGCGCGACTTGGTCCTCCCCCGCTTCCGCAGACACCCCCGGAGGCACCAGGAGGCAGGGATGGGACGCAGAAAGCGGAGGGCGAGCACGCCCGAGCTCAAGGCGGAGGCGGTACGTCTGGCGAAGGCGAGCGACCGGAGCATCGGCCAGGTGGCGAAGGACCTCGATCTGCCCGAGACCGCGCTGCGCGACTGAACGAGACCGCGCTGCGCGACTGGATCAAGCGCGCGGACACCGACGCGGGCCACGGCCCGTTGAGGGCGCTGACGACGCCGGAGCGTGAGGAACTGCAGGGGCTGCGCCGCCACGTGAAGCGACTGGAGATGGAGCGCGAGATCCTAAAAAAAGCAGCGGCCTTCTTCGCGACGGAAAACGAGTGAGGTTCGAGTTCATCGACGCGGAGAAGGCGCACTACCCGGTGCAGGTGATGTGCGCGGCGCTGCTGGTCTCACGCAGCGGCTACTACGCGTGGGCCAAGCGCTCAGAGTCCGCGCGGGCCAAGGCCGACGCTCAACTCAGCGTGCAGATCGGGCCGTGCACCAGAAGAGCCGGGGCCGCTATGGCAGCTCGCGCGTCCATGCGGAGCTGCGTGCTCGCGGCATGCGTGTGGGCAAGAAACGGGTCGGGCCGCTGATGCGAGCTCAACGGCTTGCGGCCCGGAGGGAGCGGCGCTTCCGCCGCACCACCGATTCGCGGCACAACGGCCCGATCGCCCCCAATGTGATCGAGCGGCGATTCGACGCTCAAGCGCCCGACCAAGTCTGGGTGACGGACGTGACGTACATCCCACCGGCGAGGGCTGGCTGTACCTGGCCGTGATCCTGGACCTGTTCTTGCGCCGAGTGGTCGGCTGGGCCGCGAGCGCGACCAACGATCGCGTCCTGGCGCTCGCCGCGCTCGCCTTAGGCACGCGTCGTCCCGCGCCTGGGCTGGTGCACTACTCCGACCGCTGCAGTCCCTACGCCAGCGACGACTACCGCCTGGTGCTCGCCACCCATGGGCTCATCCCGAGCATGAGCCGCGCCGGCGACTGCTGGGACAACGCCGTGGCCGAGAGCTTCTTGGCGACGCAGAGAGCGGAGCTGGTCGAGCACGAGCGCTACCCGACGCGAGCGGCCGCCATCGCCTCGCTCGGAGATTACATCGACAAATTCTACAATCTGAAACGACGACACTCACGGCTCGCCTACATGAGCCCGATCGTGCTCAAATTGAAGATCTACGTGACCGCGCGCGCGGCATAGTGAGACTGTCCGCGGAAGCGGGGGAGGACCAGAGAGCGGCTCACACCCGAAGTGCGCGCAGTGCTCGCCGAGACTGCCTTGCTCCATTTCTGCCGAGATAGCGGCAGGTTCCGAGCGAATCCCACATGACGCTGGGACGGCCGATCCGCCGCAGCAGGCGGTTTCGCAAGATACAAAGCGCGAGCTGGAGCGGCAACAGCGCCTGCTGGGGCTGCCATGTGGATGCGACCCCCGCAGCGATGACCGGCAACCCCGCCCGCCGTGTTCCGTGGACAGGCCGCATCTTCGACTTGCTTCAACTACCGTCCGGGCTGACAATGGGTGCTGCCTTAGAGCACTGTGCTGTCTAAGGACCGATAAATCTCCAGTGAGGACTCGCGCTCGGCATCGATCATACGCTGTCCCCGTGGAGCTCGGCGAGCGCCGAGCGGTCGAGGCCGGCACGGCGGTCGGGCATCGGGTGGGCGGCGGCTCAAGGAGGCGGGACGTGGCGGTGGTAGGCAAGAGCTCACTGGTTGGGGTATGCTCGCCCTCCGGTTCGAACCATGACGCTCCGCTGGCTACACTTCACTGACCTGCACATCGGACAGAACGACGAAGGCCTGTGGCCCAGCGCGAAGCAGGCCCTCTTCGACGACCTGCGCCGCACCACGCAAGCGCTTGGCCCCTGGGACGTCGTCGTCTTCACAGGGGACCTCACCTTCAGCGGCCGGAGGGCTGAGTACACCAGGCTGCAAGCCGAGCTCAAGGACGTCTGGGCGCTCTTCGAAGAGATCCATCCTACCTCCGCGCCCGTGCTTCTCGCAGTCCCCGGCAACCACGACCTCGCGCGGCCGAAGCCCAGCGATGCGGTCGCAGCTCAGCTCCTAGCTAAGGATGACGCCGGCCGCCGTGCCCTCTGGAAGGGCGAGAAGCCGCATATCGACCCCGTCAAGAAGTGGTTCCGTGAGTACGCCGTCTGGTGGGATCGTAATCCTTACAAGCCCCGCGGCGTCACACCAGGACTGCTTCCAGGTGATTTCGCGTATACCCTGGACCGCGGGGGCATCCGGTTCGCATTCCTCGGCCTCAACTCCGCGTTCGCGCAGACGCTCCCCACCGTGGATGAAGGCCAGCTCTGGGTCCATCAGGACCAGGTCAAGACTGCCTGCGGCGGTGACCTCCTCGCGTGGGCGCGGGACCAGCATGACTTCTCCTTCCTGCTCACGCATCACCCTCCGAGCTGGCTCACTCCCGAGGCGCGCGCGCACTACAACGCGGCCATTGCACCGCCCGGCGTCTTCACGGCGCACTTCTGCGGCCACCTCCACGAGTCGCTCGCGAAGCAGACCCGCACTGGGCGCGGCGCGGTGCGGGAGATCTGGCAAGGTGCCTCTCTCTTTGGGCTGGAGAAAGCTGGCAAGGAGAAAATCGACCGGAAGCATGGCTACACCGCGGGTACGCTCGACGTGCAATCCGACGGCAGCGGCCGGACCACGCTCTACCCGCGTCTCGGTGTACGGCGGCAAGACGGGAGCTGGGCGGTGACCGCCGATGTAACCTACCAGCTCGAAGGTGACCTGCGGCCCACGCCGAGCACCCACGTGGAGCCGCGTCCCGCCCGGCCCAGACGATCCACCGCGGCTGTGCCTGCGGTGATGGGCGTGGCTCCGATCCGCATGCAGACCTGGCGGGAGGCGGTGGAAACGTCGCCGCTCTGGGGGAGCGCGGATGCGGCGGTCGAGCAAGCGCGCGAGCTGGCAGGGGCGATCGCCGAAGCCTGCTGGCGGTGCTGGCAGGTGGCGGGTGAAAAGGTCCCCGGCGATCCCTGGCGCGATCAGCAGTTCCCGATCCGGACACTGGCACGGCTCGCAGCGCTGGTGCCCCCAGGGCGGCTGAGTGCGGCGGAGACGTCATACGTACTCCTCGCGCCCATCGTGCGCGAGGCGATTTTCGCGGCGGGGGCGCAGTGGATGGCAGAGGAGCTAGCGAAAGGCGACACAGGGAGCCTGGCGCGGAAGATCCTCGACGAGATGGACCGGGCGCGCCCTGATCTGGTGCGGCGGCGGGAGAAGCTGACGGGCACGCCGCGGGCCGCGGTCGAGCACTGGCTCCGGACGCGGGCGCTGCGGCAGTGCCCGCAGCTGTGGGACGACCGGCCGAGGCTGGGTCCAGCGGGGGAGCTGGGGCGGAGCATTGAGCACAAAGCACGCGAATCCAACGCTGGGTGGATGCAGCTCGACGAGTTGATGGCGCTGGTACGACACGTGGGGGTGAACGCCGACGTATTCCAGGCAGAGGAGACGATCGATAAGAAGTCGGTGGTCACACTGGGCACGGTGAGCGTGCGGAGATCGGCAATCGCCCGGCTCCTCTGCGCGGCCGGGGCGTGGGCGCTGGAACTGCGGCGTGCGGACGATCTGATCGCGGACCACGCAGGGCGCGAGGGGTTCGATGTAACGATGGCGCGCGAAGCGATCCGGAACGCCGTGTGGGAGGTGGGAAAGGACGGGGCGCGACTAGTGGTGAGGTGCGCGGATCCGGTCGTGGACTTTGTGCTGCGCGATGATCTGGTGGCGCGTGCGGATCATGTCGTGCGGCGGCTAGCGCAAGATCGGGATCGGTTGCCGGAAATGGCGGGTGGGTTACTCGAAAAGCTGCCGGCGCAGATTCGGGCGGACATCGTCATCGAGAAGGGGTCGGACGGACGTGACAAATATGAAGTTCCGCACGTGCGTTTCCAGCTCGACCACAACCAGATCCGGGAGCTGCTCATGGGGGAGAATCTCTATGGTGGCCCCAGTGTAGCGATCCGTGAAATGTATCAGAATGCCCTCGATGCTTGCAGATATCGACAAGCACGAGTGGAATATCTGCGCAAGAGCGGACAGCAGCCCGATTCCAGCTACGTCGGGGAGATTATCTTCAGGCAGGATGAAGACGCAAAGGGACCGTACATCGAATGTGAAGATAATGGCGTTGGAATGACTGTTGGGATCCTGGCCAATGTTTTTGCCATAGCGGGAAAACGATTTCAAGACATGCCCGAGCATCTTGAGGAACGGGCACGCTGGGACACGTTGCCCGAGAAGATTGAACTATGGCCGAACAGTCGTTTCGGGATCGGAGTGCTCAGCTACTTCATGCTCGGCGATGAAATCGAGGTCTGGACCCGACGGTTTGAATCGGACGGCGAATGTCGTGGCATGCTGGGCGCCCGCATCTCGAGCGCGAGCGGGCTGTTTCGCATAGAGAAGCGGATAGACAAATTGCTGGGCAGTGGAGGAACTCGCATAAGAGTATATCTCAAGCGCGACGCCCATCGGCATCGCGAACGGGACCAGCGCGACGTTTCGTGTCGAAGTGTTCTGAGCGAGTTGCTTTGGATTTCTGAGTTCTCGACATCGGTCGAAGAGAAGGGTAAGGAGGAACTGCGCTGGAAGCCAGGAGTACTCTCACCGGGTGGGAAGGTTGCCTCAACATCGACGTACGCGCCTAC
Source organism: Sorangium sp. So ce185 (assembly GCF_051526825.1). Taxonomy (NCBI): domain Bacteria; kingdom Pseudomonadati; phylum Myxococcota; order Polyangiales; family Polyangiaceae; genus Sorangium; species Sorangium sp. So ce185. The sequence continues at coordinate 9,528,302 of NZ_CP150316.1, forward strand.
CGACGATCCCGACGTGTGGTGGTCGGCGTGTGCTCACCCATTCGGAATAACTAATCATGAGCCAGACGTTCCCATTTTGGTTGATGGTATCGTTACCAAAACCAAAATGACAGGATACCTGATCAACCTCCGCAAGGGGCGATGCCGAGTGTTGAGCGTTGACAGGGACAATGTCTATGAGTGGGACATGGCATGGGCGGCGAATGCGCTTGAGAGAAGTCTTCCCAGTTTGCTTAATTGGGAAGGCCTGACGATGATGTTCCTATGGCATCTTGCTTCGAAGACCGAATGGCTAACACAGCGCCTGTTGGCTATTAAGATTTCAGATCTTCGAATTCCAGTGGCAACGCCACGAAATGAGAACTCGGAAGGTGTACAAGACTGCTTTGTAGACGTTGGCGACATTGGTCTCTGGTCGGACGACTCGGAAATATTGCATGCTGCCATGCGCACGGAGCCGCCGACGCTCGTCGATGCATGGCGCGTGAGTGTATGGCTTAGAAGTGGCGGCATTCATGCGCCGGGATGGCACGTACCGCAACATGTGCAGAAGCTTCCGGTTCAGCGAGTCGAGCCGATTGACAGGGCTGTCATTCGCGCTTGGAAGTGGAGTCGCTGGTCCGAGGCGCTGTCGAAGGCTCATCTCGTTTACTCTGCCAGGGCGGTGCTGGAGTCTGCGTTGATAGAGGGCAGGCCGATTGCGGAGATCGTTGAGCGAGTGCGGATGTACGAGTTCTTGGGCTTTGAAGTTGACCTGGACGGGACTGATCCAGATGACCTTGAGCAATTCCGGTTGCGCCTGCGAGATAATCCTTCTGCGCGTCTGCTCGGTATAATGCTGCGATGGGGAGATATCGGCCCGTCAGCGCTCGACTCACTCGCGCTCGCTCGAGATGCTTGCATGCCCATTGGGGATGTTGTCTACCTTCTTAAGACGCTGGGAGTTCGTCTTGATTCCCGGGATGAGCATTTGATTGCCGAGGTGAGCCTGAGCAATGCTGACCTTCGCACCCTTTCCGTCAGTTTCGATGGGAGTAGTCCTTGGCTGATTGGCGAAGTTTCTGTTCTGCGTCTTCTTCTCGCAGCTCGAAAGCGACGCACTTCTGTCTCTGAGTTGGTTCATTCGCTCAAGTCGTTCGATCGGTTTGGCATTTGCTTGCCATCGGTTGATCCTTTTAGGCTTGACCAGGCAGCCGACGATGCGTTGGGCTGCTTGGTAGGTGATTCGGATTCTGAAATTCTGGCTGCTAGCGCGCGAGTCCCAGTTGCTCTGGTTGGGCGTATCGCTGAGAGATTTCATGTGACCATGGCGGAGGCGCATCGCCGCCTCGGGGGCCTCGCCGAATTGGGAGTCGCGTTGCCGACAACCTCTGAAGCTCTAGACGCTTTTGAGAAGGACGAGTCGCGAGCTTGCGACATCGTTCGGCTATTAAGAAATGCCGACGTCAGTGCTGGGGACGTTGCAGAGGTGGGTTCCCTGGTTTATTCGTACAGTAAAGCTATTCGATTTATTGCTCTACTTGGCGCAAACATTCCAGCAAGCATCAGCAGGGCGTTCGAAGATGTCTCGCCCGGACGATGGTCAATGCGTGACATGGCGACTGTTATTCGCGCGTACGAAGCCTCGCCCGGCCCCGATCAACCCACCCGGCGCCGCCGCGGCCGCAACCTGGCTCGCTATCACCTCTGGCAGGCCCCCGACGAGGAACTGGACGCCCTTATTGACCAGCTGAAGCCCGTTATCGACTGCATCACCCGCGACCCCAAACCCTGATTTATGTGCTCCCTCCCAAGCGCGCCATCTTCATCCTCTCCTCGCTCTCGCCTCCAGTGCGGGGGCCAGGAATGGGCGCCGTCGAGCTCCGTCGGGTATACATTCTGGAGTGCCGAGCAGGTCGACGCGGGCACCGCACGGTAGTGAAGCGACGTCAAGTTCGCCGACGGGGCGAGACTCGCCGAGATGGGAAGCCTATGGTCGCCGTAGACGGATCCGGAAGCGGTCCGCCACGCCGTGGACGCGAGTGGGGCGAGGCGGGTTGCCGTAAGCGCCCGCCCGATACGGCTTGGTAACACCCGTCCGCCCCCGTCTAGTATTTGAGCTCGCTACAGGCCTACTGAAAACTGTTCGCAGCGACCTGGCAGGCCGTTCGTCGTGGCGGGCGATGATCTCGGGAGCGTGAACTCGGTGTCTAGGGCCTATGAGCCGGAGCTGGGCCAGGAGGGAGGTCGCGCGCCTTGACGGCCTGCTGGGGGATGGCACCTGCTCCTCGGCCCCTCGGCCATCAGGTGCGGATTTGCGAAGGCCACCTCTCCGCGGCAGTAGGCCTAACCCTACGTGCGCGCGCGCGTTCGCCCCTCCGGTATCGCCGGCAACCCGAGCAGCCGACCTATCGCCTCGTGGACGACACGAGCCGCACCTTCATCGCCGAGCGCAACGGCGCGGCTCATGGTGGCGGCGAGCGAGGCGACCACGGCGGCTCGAGGCGACGGGTCGGCTGGCGCGAGCCCGCCAAGCTTAAGCGTCGCCGGTTGGGCCCGGGTTGGGTCCGTGCCTTCCGAACGGGCGCCATCCGTCGCGACGCACCTACAAGATCCCGGGGAATGTGACGGATCGCGACGGTTCGACCTCGCAGATTCGTTCCGTGAGGACCCGGCGCTCGCGCCCCGCTTGCTCGCGACGCTCTTCCACGTCGAGGTGCCTCCGCACGACTCCGCCGCGGTGGTCGAGTCGTCGCTCGACCAGCTCCTCCCCGTGGAGTTCCGCGCTGACCTGGTGCTCGAGCTTCGAGACGCGAGCGGCACGATCGTGCTGGCGATCGTCGTCGAGGTCCAGCGGGACATGGATCCGAACAAGAAGTTCTCGTGGCCGACGTACGTCACGGTCGTGCGCGCCAAGACGCGCTGCCGCACGGTCGTGCTCGTGGTCGCGCCGGACGCCGGCGTGGCTGCCTGGGCGGCGGAGCGCATCGACCTCGGGCTGGGCCTCGGCCACGTCGCGCCGCTGGTGCTCGGCCCGGCCGTCGTCCCCGAGATCACCGATCCAGCCGACGCGGAGGCGGAGACGGAGCTCGCCGTGCTCTCGGCGATGGCGCACGGCAACGGGCCGAACGGACCCGCCGTGGTCCTGGCGGCGCTCGCTGCCCTTGGCCGGCTCGACCAGGAGCACGCGATGGTCTACTTTCAGCTCATCTGGAACGCGTTGCGTGAGCCGATGCGGCAGGCTCTGGAGGCGTTGGTCATGGAACCGCAGATCGAAGGCGAGGCGACGTTTCCCCCGTTCGTGCAGAAGCTCATCGATCGCGGCATGCGTGAGGGCGAGCTCAAGGGCATCCGTGAGGGCAAGCTCGAGGGGAAGAGGGATACGCTGTTGCGGCAGCTCGCGCGTGCGGGGATCGTGCTCACCGAGAATGAGAGCGCGCGCATCCAGGCATGCGCGGACATCGCGACCCTCGACCGCTGGCTCGATAACGTCCTCGGGGCGAAGAGCGCCGCCGAAGTGCTCTCCTGACGGGTGACGCCAGGCTCGCAGGCCCCCCGCGTGCCCGCCGGCTCACCCACGCGCCCTGCCGGCGATCGCTCCGCGACGAGATTCGGCAGCTCGACGCTCCTCGGTTGCGTTGCAATGGCGGCTGGGACGCGCGGGCGCCTCCCGTCGCCAGGTGAATCCTCTGGAACACCAGCAATCATGCTCTCCGCCTCGGACAGAAGGGACACCCCCTCCCGTCCGAGGACGACCGCTGGGATCGTCCGGAGGCGCCCGACCGCCGGGATCGCTCGCCCCGAGCTCGCCCGTCACCGCCACCCACGCGCCCGCCTGCCGCTACCGCGCCGGCGCCGATGCTCCGCGCCTCGCTCCGCCCCGGCGAGGTACGCTGACGGGCGCATGGCGCGCAATGTCCTGCTGCTGGAGCCCATCGCCACGGAGCGCGACTACATGGCCGAGGTGCTGCGGGGCGCCGGCTGGTCCGTCTGCATGCCCCCCGGCGCGCGCCCTGCCCCCGAGGACTGCGCCGCCGCCGACGCCATCGTCGCGGACCTCGACCGCGCCGCCGGCGAGGGCTGGGTCCGCGCGGCCGATCCGACGCCGCCGCCCGCCCGGCTCATCGTCACCTCCCGGTTCCGCGCCTTCCTCGACCAGATCCGCCGGTACGAGCAGGTCGCGGCGGTCGTCCACAAACCGGCCACCGCGGACGCGCTCCTCGAGGCGCTGCTCCCGCCGGCGAGCGACGCCCCCACCCGGTCGCGCGCGGCGCAGACCGCCGCCGCCGATCCGCTCGACGATCCCGCGCGCGACGCCGAGCTCGCGCGGCGCGGCCTGCGCAGCACGACCCCCGACCCCGAGCTCGTCGTCGTCGCCGAGCTCGTCGCGCGCGGCGTGGGCACGCCGGCCAGCGTGGTCACGGTCATCGACTCGTCGAGGCAGATCTTCCTCGGCGCGACCGGCCTCCCCCGCGACCTGACCCTCGCCGGCGGGACGCTGCGCTCGTGGTCGTTCTGCGAGCACGTCGCGCGCGACAACGCGCCGCTCATCGTCGAGGACGCCCGCGAGCACCCCGCGCTCGCCGACAACCCGCTCGTGGCCATGAACATGATCCGCGCGTACGCCGGGTTCCCCGTCGTGCTCGAGGGCGTCGGGGCCGTCGGGAGCGTGTGCGCGGTGTCCGGCGAGCCCCGGCAGTTCGACGCGGGGAGCATCGCGACCCTCCAGCTCGCGGCCAGGCTGGTGAGCGAGCAGCTCGCGCGGCGCTCCGGCCTCTCGCCCCAGGTGACCGAGTCGGTCGATCGGGCGACGTCGCTGCCGACGACCGAGAGCACCGCGCCGCCCGAGCCGCTCGCCCGGCGTCACGCCCCCGCGCGGCTCGCCCCCGGCGATCTCGTGGACGACAAGTACTGGATCACCGCGATCCTGGGCGAGGGCGGGCAGTCGCAGGTCTACCTCGCGCGCGACAAGCTCCTCGGCCAGCTCGTCGCGCTCAAGGTGTTGACCGAGCCGGACGACGGCGCGCTGCTCCGCGAGGCCGAGGCGCTCGCGCGGCTCAGGCACCCGAGCATCGTCCAGCTGTACGGCTGGGGGAGGCTCGACGGCGCGCGCATGTACCTCATCCTGGAGTACGTCGAGGGCGAGACGATCCACCGCCACATCGTCGACCGCGCGCCCCAGGGCGGGCTCATGCCCCTCCCCCAGGTCCTCTCCGTCGTCCGCCAGATCGCGGGCGCGCTCGCGAGCATGCACGCCGAGGGGTACGTGCACGCGGACGTGAAGCCGGGGAACATCCTGCTCGACACGCGGATCGAGCGGGCGGTGCTCATCGACTTCGGGCTCGGGCTGCGCCTCGGGAGCGGGCGGCCCCACCTCGTCGGCGGGACGCGCGGCTACGCGGCGCCGGAGCAGCTCATCCCCGAGGCCGCCGACCCGCAGCCGGCGCTCGACACCTACGCCCTCGCGGCGGTCACCTACGCCATGCTGACGGGCAGGGCCCCCTTCGAGGCCGCGAGCGCGGACGGCATCGTCGCCATGCAGCGGCGCGGGGAGCTCACGCCCGCCTCGAGCGCGCGGCCGGGGCTCCCCCCGGGCATCGACGCCCTCCTGGCGCGGGCGCTCGATCCGGAGCCGTCCCGGCGCCTCGCCTCGCCGGTCGCCTTCGCCGACGCGCTCGCGGCCGCGCTCCTCGCGAGCCCCGGGGAGCGCGCGCCGGCGGAGGTCCCGGCGCCGCACGACGGCGCGCCGCAGAGCCGCGGCCTGGCCTTCCGGCTCTGCAGGGAAGCGGCGGCGCGGCGGCTCGGCGACGGGGTCGAGGCGCGCGCGTGGGGCAGCCTCGATCCGGCGGACCGCGCGGCGATCGCGGCGGCGACCGACGACACGGCGCTCTACCCGGTGGCGCCGCTCGTCGCGTACCTGCGCGCGCTCGGCGGCGAGGTCCCCGGGAGCGTGGAGGCCGTCGGCGGCGCGCTCGCGAGCGCGGCGCTCCCCGAGATGCTGCGCAGGCTCCAGGTCGCGCGCTCCCCGGAGGCGCTGCTGGAGGTGGCAGGGCCGCTGCTCCGGCGGTTCCACGCGTGGGGTCGCGTCCAGTTCGAGCGCACCTCGACCCACAGCGCGAAGGTCGACGTCTGGCTGCCCGAGGGGCTCGCGCCGGTGATGTGCCGCTACGTGAGCGGCTTCCTGCGCGCGCTGCTCGCGACGTCGGGGCGGGCCACGCGCCTCCTCGAGCTGCGCTGCGGGGGCGGCAGCGCGGGGGCGTGCGTGCTGCAGGTGGGCTGGAGCTGATCGGCCGACGGCCCGCGCCGCAGCATGCCCGCGCGCCGCGCCGCCGCGGCGCCCTCGCCGACCGACGCCCGCGGCGCCCTCGCCGAGCGACGCCCGCGGCGCCCTCCCGCCGAGCGACGCTTGTCCCCCCTCGCCGCCGGAACCTCCCCCCGGCGCCGCTGTCTGTCGCTGGCACGACGGACCGCCGGCCGGAGCGGCCGAGCGCGTCGCCCGGAGGGCGCGGATCCGCGCGCCTGCTGCCGGATTTCTGACGACATGAGCGCGCCGCTCCGCGCGGCGCACAGGGGAGATCCATGCCCAGCGCGAACCCATCGGACGCCGCGGGCGGCGCCGCCGCCACCACCCACGCGACCCCCACGGCCGCGGAGCCACCGGACGCGGCGAGCCCCGGCGAGGCCGCGGAGACCGCGGTGCGCTCCGTGGAGATCCTCGTCTCGTGGGGCACGACCGTCCTCTTCGTCCAGCACCTCGCGCCGCCCCGCGCCTTCGACGTCGGCGAGGGGCGCGCCGACGGGCGCCCGTGCGATCTCTTCCTCCCCGGGCGCGTGCTCGGCGCGCGGCGCGCGCCCCTCCTCGACGTCGACCCCGCGGGGCGCGTCCGCTTCGTCCTGCTCGGCGCCGCGACCGGGACGCTCGCCCTGGGCGGCGCGCCCCTGTCCGCCGCCGACGCGCGGGCGCGGCACGCCGGCGCGACCCGGCCGGACCTCGCCGACGTCGAAGGCGCGGTGCTCGTGCCCCTCCCCGCCCACGCCCGCGTGGACGTCGAGATCGCGGGCGTGCGGATCCAGGTCGCCGCCGACGCCGCCGCGGGCGAGCGCGCGCGCCGGTCGCTCGTGAGCTGGAAGAGCCTCGCCCTCCACGCCGCCTCCGCGGCCCTGCACCTCGGCCTGCTCGGCGCGCTGGCGCGGTGGGCTCCGCCCCCTGCCCCCGGAGACCCGTTCCCCGGCATGAGCGCGGACCGGATCGCGCTCGTGCAGCAGTACCTCGCGTCCGCGGACGCGCGCGAGCTGCGCGCCGCGATCGAGCAGGAGGGCGAGCCGAGCGCGGACGCGAAGGAGGGCGGGACGGGGGCGAGGGCGAAGGGCGAGGAGGGATCCATGGGCGGCGCGCCCGCGCGCGCGATGGCGACCGGGAACCGGTGGGGGGTGGCCGGCCCGAGCGACGGCCCAGCGCCGTACGCGACGCCGCGGGAGGCGCTGCGCGACGCCGCCGAGTTCGGGATGATCGGCCTGCTCAACGCCGGGGCCGGCGGCCAGCCGAGCGCGCCGCCGTGGGCGCGGGGCCAGCCCGCCGCGCCCGCGGGCGCGGGCGGCGCCGGCCTCCCCCTCAACGGCCTGGGCGACGGTGGCGGCGAAGAGGGAATGGGGCTCGGCGCCATCGGGACGATCGGGCACGGCGCGGGCGCCGGGTCGGGCCAGGGGTTCGGCAGCGGCCACGGGCGCGCCGGCGCCGCGCCGCCGGGCGCGGCCGCGTACGCCCCGGAGGCCGAGGTCCCCCTCGATCCGAACGGCCGCTTCGCCACCACGTACCGGCCCGGGGGCGGCCACCTCGCCGCCTTCGAGGCCGCCCTCGCGCGCGGCGTCGTGCCCGAGGCGGAGCGCGAGCTCGTCAGCGACGTCGGCGCCCGCTACGCCCCGGAGGTCCCGCTCGGCCCCGGCAAGGCGCTCGGCCTGCGCACCGACCTGGAGCGCGCCGCGCTCGGGCCGGGCGGCGGCGCCGTCCACCTGCGCCTCGCGCTCCGCTCCTCCGCCGCGGCCGCGGCGGCGCGGCCGCACCTCTCGGTGCACCTCGTGCTCGACACGAGCGGCTCGATGGCCGGCGCGCCGATCGAGAGCGCCCGCCGCGCGGCGCAGGCGCTCGTCGACCGCCTCGCGCCCACCGACGACTTCTCGCTCACCACCTTCTCGAGCGACGCCGAGGTGCTGATCCAGGACGGCCCGGTCGGCCCGCGCCGCGCGGCGATCCGCGGCCTCATCGAGGGGATCCGCGAGGGCGGCGGCACGAACATCGGCGCGGGGCTCGCGCAGGGCTACGCGCAGGCGAACCGGCCCGACATCCCCGAGGACGCCGTGCGCGTGGTGCTGCTCGTCTCCGACGGCCGCGCGACCAGCGGCCTCACGCACAGCGAGCGGATCGCGCGGCTCGCCCTCGACGCGTTCCAGCTCGGCGTCCAGACGAGCGCGCTCGGGCTCGGCGACGACTACGACGGCCAGCTCATGAGCGCGATCGCGAGCGACGGGGCCGGCGGCTACTACTACCTGCGTCACCCCGAGCAGATCGCGCCGGCGCTCTCGACCGAGCTCGACAAGCGCCTCGACCCGGTGGCGACCGCGGTCGAGGTGCGCGTGCGCCTGAAGCGCGGCGTCGACCTGCTCCGCGTCTACGGCTCGCGCCGGCTGAACGACGCCGAGGCCTCCCGCGTCCGCGCACAGGAGATCGCGGCCGACCTCGCCGCCCTGTCGCGGGACCGGATCGCGGTCGACCGGCGCGACGACGCCGAGGGCGGCCTGCGCTTCTTCATGCCGATGTTCGCCCGCGATGACCGCCACGCCCTGCTGCTCAAGCTGAGCGCCGAGCCCGGCACGGGGAAGCGCGCGCTGGCGACCGTCGAGCTCAAGTACAAGGACCGGCTCTCCAGGAAGAACGTGATCGAGGAGATCCCCGTCGAGGTGGGCTATGCGGACAGCGACGCGGCGAGCGCGGCGTCCGTCGACGCCTCGATGACGCGGACTCTTCAGGGCTTCGCCGCGGGCGAGTCGCTGGCCGAGGCCGCCGCCCGCGTCGGGCGAGGCGATCCGAGCGGCGCGGCCGCGCTGCTCGCCGAGCGCGAGGGCATCCTGCGCGAGGCGGCGGCCCGGCTCGACGAGCCGCTGTTTCTGGAGGACGCTGCGCGCCTCGCGCGCCTCCGCGCGCACATGGGCGCAGAGCACGGCCTCGGCGACCCGCTCGTGCTCGCGATGTTGCTGGAGACGGCGGGCCGATCCCACCTGCGCTGAGGCGCGCAATCGCAGCGCGCGCACGGGCGGAGGCGTCGCCCAGGTGGTAGGCTGAGCGCGGCCATGACAGAGAGAGTCTCATCGACCGGTCGCGCTGCGCTGCGAGAGTCGCTGCTCCAGTTCTCCGCCTTCGCCGACGCGCTCGAATCCCGTGCCATGCGCGAGGCCATCGAGGCCTGCATCACCGTCCTGGACGCTCCCGGCCCGCTCGACAAGCGCGCCCTGGCCCCGTGGCTCAAGGTCGTCCACGAGCGTGCAGCCGAGGTCTTTCGGCGGGGCATCCGCGAGACCACGGGGGTGCTGCGCGAGCAGATGAGGCACGGCCTCAAGCAAGCCGAAGAGGACGCGGTCTGGATGCAACAGGCCATCGACGCGCTGAGTCGAGACCACGCCAACTGACATGAGGGGACAGGAGGAGACGACGTCGGTGGTCGCGTGGACCGGGCGTTCGTACAAGGGATCTGGATTCCTCGAACCACGCTGAAAGCCACGCTCCGTGGGACGAGGGTTGTGAGGGTTGCGAATCGTCGAGCACGCCTCGAGGCTGCGCTGATCGGGTGTCGCCGCGGCGTCGCGACACGATCGACGAGCCTGCTTTCTTGAATCGGGTCGAGAGGATATTCTTCACCGGATCTGCCCGCGAAGCGCTGCCGGCCGGACAGGGCCGATCGATCGGGCGCGGCGCGCGATGCGCGATGCCGGCGCGGCGCGGGGCCGGCGTGACCGAGAGCCCGTCAATCACGCCGTCGTGGCACGGGGAGCGCGGTCCGTGCTACGAAGCGAGCCATGATCGCCTCGGCGTTTCCGCTGCTGCTCCTCGGCTTCTCCCTCGGCATCCGCCATGCGACCGACGCGGACCACGTGATCGCGGTGGCGACGATCGTGAGCCGCGTCCGGAGCCTCGGGGTGGCGCTGCTGATCGGCGCGATGTGGGGGCTGGGCCACACCGTCACGCTGATGCTCATCGGCGGCGGCATCCTCCTGTTCGGGCTGGTGGTGCCGCCGCACGTCGGCCTGGCCATGGAGCTCACGGTCGCGCTGATGCTGATCGGCCTCGGCGCGTACCACCTCCTGCGGTTCTACCGGGCGGTCCGGCGGGGCGAGCCGCAGGCGCAGGCGGCGGAGCACCACGACGGCCACCGCCACGGCGTCGGCTGGGCGGATCGCGTGTTCGGCGGGTCGCGCCTCTACGTGAGCCTCCGGCCGCTGCTCATCGGCGTGGTGCACGGGGTGGCCGGCTCCGCGGCGGTCGCGCTCCTCGTGCTGACCACGGTGCACGATCCGCGGTGGGGGCTCGGGTACATCGCGCTGTTCGGCGCGGGCACGATCGCCGGGATGATGCTGATCACCGGGATGCTGGCCGTGCCGTTCGCGTACACGAGCGCGCGCTTCGGCGGGATGCACCGCGCGCTCGGCGCGGCCGCGGCCCTGCTCAGCGTGGGCTTCGGCCTGTTCCTCGCCTACGACATCAGCATCGGCTCCGGGCTGTTCACGGCGAACCCGCAGTGGACGCCGGGCTGACGGCGCCCGGCGCCGGGATGGAGACCGTCACAGCCGGATCACTCGGCAGGGCTACAGCCGCGGACGTCGTTACGCCAGAGTCCAACCGTCCTTGAGGAGCAGACCTCGCCGGCGCCGCAGTCGGCGTCCGACCGGCACAGCGTGCAGCTGCTGGGCGCATCCGCTCGCGCGACCATTTGACGCTCGGGGCGGAGCTCACGTGCTTCTAACGAGGTGAAACCCCGAGAAAACTGAGCCACAGAGTCACAGAGGGCACAGAAGGGAGAGAAATAAAGATCCCTATTTCATCTCTCCCCTCTGTGCCCTCTGTGACTCTGTGGTTCAAATCTCTTCATTCTCGGGCGTTCCAAGCCGATCGGCGCTCTAGCGGCTCACGGCCGGCCACGCGCGCTCGGCCTCGCGCGGCGGCGCCGGCGCGAGGTGCGCGTCGATTTGGGTCATGAGCCAGTCCAGGAACTCGTCCTTCAGGATCGTCTGCGCCACGTGCAGGTCGGTCCACACGGGCGCGCGCGCCGCCGCCCGGTCGCTCGTCTGCACCACCACCGGGATCGTGCAGAACCTCGCGTCCTCGCGCATCGCGCGGATGAGCTCCACCCCGTTCATGACGGGCATGTGCACGTCGACGATCGCCAGCGCCACGGGCTCGCGCGAGAGCAGATCGAGCGCGGCGCGTCCGTCCTCGGCCTCGATCACGGTGAAGCGCGGCTCGAGGATCAGCCGGTAGCACGCCCGGATGTCCGCGTCGTCGTCCACGACGAGGAGGGTGACCCCCTCGACGGCGCCGAGCACGCGCTCGACCGCGGCGCGGAGCTCCGCCGCGGTGACGGGCTTCCGCACGTAGCCGGCGACCCCCCTCAGGATCGCCTCCGCCGGCTTGTTCACGACGGAGACGAGCATCACGGGCACCCGCTCGCGCGACTGCACGAGCCGGTTGAAGGCGAAGCCATCCATCTCGGGCATCAAGAAGTCGGCGAGGATGAGGTCCGGCGTCCAGGTGCGGAGGAGCTCCAGCGCCGCGCCGCCGCCGCGCACCGTCCTGACGTCGTAGGCCGCGCCCTCCAGCGCCTCGGCCATCCACGCGAGCGTCCCCGAATCATCGTCGACCAGCAAGAGCTTGGCCATGGCATCACTCCCTTTACGTCTCTCCCTGGGCCCCTCTGCCCCTCGCCTCGCCCGGCGCGCCGACGCGCCGCAGCCGGAGCCAGAACCTCGCCCCTCCTTCCGGCCGCGCCTCGTAGCCGATGGCCCCGCCCCACCGCTCCGCCGCGATCCGCGCGCCGTAGAGCCCGAGGCCGCTGCCCGCCTCCGGATCGCGCCCGTGCGCGAACTTCTGGAACAGGTGAGGCGCGATGGCGGGCGAGACGCCCGGCCCCTCGTCCTCGACCGTCACGCGCGCCCATCCGGGCTCGTCGCGCACGAGGACCCGCACCGCCCCGCGCGCGGGCGTGAAGCGGAGCGCGTTCTCGACGAGGTTGGAGACCACGCGCGCAAGCCGGCGCTCCTCGCCGACGACGCGGCACGGCGGTCCCCCGCCGGTCTCCGGAGGCCCCTCCAGGCGAACGCCGCGGCTGCGCGCCATGGGCAGCAGCGCCTCGACGACCTGCGCGACGGCGCCGCGCAGGTCCGCCACCTCGGCGAGATCGCCACCGGGTGGGCCGAGCGAGGCCCCCTCGGCGGCGAAGATGTCGAGGATCTCCCGGATGAGCTCGCGCTGCCGCAGGGCGGCCTTCAGCGCGACCTCGGCGAGCGCGCCGCACTTCTCCGGGAGCGGCTGCTCTCGCAGCAGCGACAGGGCGCCGAGGAGGCTGTTCAGCGGACCGGAGAGATCGTGGACGATGCAGTGGACGAGGACGTCCTTCCGCTCGATCTCGCGCGACAGCGCCTCGTGCACGAGGCGCAGCTCCCGCGCCCGCTGGAGGACGCGGCGGCGCTCGTGGAACAGCGCGTCGTTCCGGGTGATCACGAGCAGCCGCGACGGGCCCACGCAGAGCGCCGTGGCCTCGAGGTGCAGCGCCTCGTCGTCCTCGGTCATCTGCGTCCAGCCGTCGGATTGCACGCTCGGCGCTCCGTCCGCGGACCAGGCCCGCTCCGCCTCGGGGAGGAACACCTCCAGGAACGGCAGCGCGCGGTCGATGCGGAGCGGCGTATCGCGCCACGGCGGCGCGATCCCGAGCCGCAGGAACCAGGGCGGCGGTTCGCCGCGGACGACGAAGGCGCCGTCGCGCACGCGCTCGAGCACGAGCTTGTCCAGCGCCGAGAGGATCCGGGTGTCCATGTCCATCAGCCCCGCCACACGGGCGCCTCGCTCGCCAGCATGGCGCACGCGAGCGCGCTGAACGCGCCCTCGACCCCGGCACCGGTCTTGGCGCTCGTCCTCGTGACCCAGAGGCCCGCCCTCCTCAGCCTGGCCTCGGCGGCCTCGTCGATCTCCCACGCCGCCGTGAGATCGGCCTTGTTCAGGACGGCGACCGACGGGAGCTCCCCGGCGATCGCCCGCGCCGCGGCGTGGAGGCGGAGCCCCGTCTCCACGGTGAGGCGCCGCGTGCCGTCGATGACGAGGAGCAAGCCCGCGGAGCCGCGCACATACGATATCTGGACGTCCTGGAACTCGTCCTCTCCGCTCAGGTCCCAGAGGATGAGATCGAGCTCGCGATCATCGCACCTCACGCGCCGCGTCTCGATCGTCACGCCGATGGTCGTCCGGTAAGCCTCGGAGAAGATGCTGCGCACGAAGCGGGCGACGAGGCTTGTCTTGCCGACCCCCGTGGCGCCCAGCACGCAGACCTTGCGCTTCTCCCCCATGGTTCATTCCTTGATCGATGGGCGCAGGTCCACAAGGAAGATCACGCTGCGCGCGCGCCGCTCGTCCGCGCCGCCGACGCCGCACCCGGCGCCCGCCGCTCCCCCGGGGCACGGCGCGGGCGCGAGGTCGCCGCGCAGTCCGCCGCCGCTCGCCCGCAGCCGCTCGGCCGGGACGCCGCGCGCGATGAGCTCGGCCGCGACGTGCTCCGCGCGGGCCAGGCTGAGCGCCCGGTTCGACGCCTCCGCTCCGACCGGATCCGCGTAGCCGACCACGCGGATCTCGGCGGTCATGCCGGCCTCGCGCGCGAGCGCGATCTCCCGCGTGGCCGCGGCCGCGGCCTCGGCGGCGCGCGCGCGCTGCTCGGCGGCGAGCCGGGCGGCGCCGCGGCGGAAGAGGAGCTCGATCCCCTCGAGCGATCGCGCCGCGGCGCGCGCCCGCTCGATCGCCTCCTGGGCCGTGAGGCGCGCGCCGTCGAACCCCGAGACGCCCGGCAGCACCGCCGCCGTCCAGCGCGCGCGCTCGATCCAGCGCTCGGGCGCGACCCCGCTGGCCACCACGACGCCGCCGCGCAGCGAGAGGGCGACGCCCGGCGGCGGCTCCAGCGCCCGCGCCGCCCGGCGCTCGACGATCTGCGGATCGAGCGAGTAGAACGGCTCGAAGCGCAGCGTCACCGGCGTGCGCGCGGGGCCGGCGCGCTCGATCACCGCCCGCGGGTCCTCGGCGAGCGGATCGCGCAGGCCCGAGAACGCGACCTCGCCCCCGCGCCGCTCCGCCGCGATCACCGTGATGCCAGGCTCGCGCCGCAGCGCCTCGGCCCATCCGGCGAAGCGGCGCTGGTCCTCCCACGAGGCGCGCGTCCGGACGGCGAGGGCGGTCGCGGCGATCGCGACGAGCACGGCGGCCGCCGCGAGCGCGGGCCTGCTCCCGCGCGGGACCGGCTTGCGCTGCTGGTGGAGGCAGGTCGAGAGCAGCTCGCGGGTGCCGGAGAACGGCGACCGATCGCCGCGGAAACCGGCGAGCTCTTCCCCGTACGTCAGGTGCACGCGCTCGAGCGTCTCGCTCAGGACGGTCCCGTACGCCTGCGGCGCCACGCCGCGCACGATGGCCACGAGGAGGGCCGACGGTCCGTGCTCGACCCACCCGGTGAGATCGCCCACGCAGAAGCGCTGGAGCCGCGCGTCGGTCCGGAACGCGTCGTGGGCGAACGCGTCGATGGCGGTGAGCATCGCGGAGACCTGATCGGGATCCCTGTAGGGGGTGTCCTCGGCGCTCACGTGCTCGAGGACGATCCCCGTCCCGCGATGGACCAGGAAGAGCTGCTCGGTCCGGTAGACCATCGCGCGGAGCAGCACCACCTCCGCGAAGGGGCGCCCGGTGCGCCGCGCCTCCAGGCGCCAGCGCAGGCTCTCCCAGGACAGGCCGAGGGCGAGCGCCTCGTTGAGGCGCTGGATCATCCCCCGGAGGGCGCAGGCCACCGCCTTGCGGATGGCCGGCCCCATGGCGGGGGAGATCGCGTCCGCGAACGACCCCGGATCCCGGCGCACGCGCTCGTGGATCGCGCTGGTGATGAGCGGATCCAGCGCCCACGAGAGCGCCTCGCCCTTCTTGCGGCTCTCGACCACCGCCTCGGGCAGCGCCCCGGCGACCATCTCGGCCATCGACTGGTCGAGCCGCTCCTCGAGCCGCCGGATCCGGCGCTGCTCGGGGCCCACGAGCAGGGGGCGGAGGTCTTCGAGCGTCTTGTCGACCGGCGGGGGCGGCCCGCGACGCGCTCTCGGCTGTCCCATCGTTCGTCTCCGGCCCTCCACGCCCGCGCCGCTCGCCAGAGCGGCGCGGGCGCCTCACGCGGCTTCGTCCGAGCGGGGGTCCGCCTTCTGGTAGCGCTCCGACTCCGCGGGCCCCTCCCGCGCCGGCGCGTCCGGCTGGGACGCGTCGGCGCCGTCGGTCCACAGGACGGCGAGCTCGCGCTCGACCATCGCGCAGAGCTCGCCCCGCGTGCGCCGCGCCTCGTCGAGGAACGATTTGGACTGGTCGAGCAGCTGTTGCCGGAGCTCCCGCTGCGTGCGCGCCACGAGATCTTCCAGCCGCTGGACCCGCTGCTCGAGCAGCTCGAGCCCCTCCCGCGCGTCGCGCGCCACGCTGCCGAGCGCGCCGGCGCCGGCCGCGCGCTGGGCCTCGAGCGACGCCGCGAGCGCCTCGAGCTCCTTGCGCACGTGCGCCTCCAGCACGTCCAGGCGCCGCCGCGCCTCGAGCCGGAGCTCCTCCGCCTGGGCGGCGACCTGAGCGTCGGTGTGCGCCAGCCGGCGAGCGAGCTCGCGGAGCTGGGCGCCGCACAGGATGTCGCGCACCTGCTCCAGGCTGTTGGCGATCGCGGACTCCGCGTGTCCTGCGCTCGCTTCGTGCTCCGTCCGCCCGCTCATCTTCGTGGTCATGATGGAGATCCCCCCTCTCCGTGCGCGCCGCGCGCGTCCCCTGCCGAGCGCCGAGCGCGCTCGCCGTGGATCCTCCGCGCCGCGCGGTCGCGCTCGCGACCCCCCACCGAGCCCGCTCGCTCCGGGTGTTCTCTTCGTCTGGGCACGAGGCCCCCGTCGTCACGTCATGCACCGCGCTCCATGGGTCATCGCCCTGGCTCCTGGTAGCCCTCGCGAGGCCGCCGGGTGGCCGCGGCCCGGGCCGAGGAGCCGCTCGGCTGCTCCGGAGCGGCCCAGGCGCGCAGGAGATCTCGGAGCCCGGCTAAGATGCCCGCATGCGAACCCCGCGAACCTCCCTGGTGGCCGCGGCCCTGCTCGCGGCCTGCGGCGCGCCGGCCGGCGGCGGCGCTCCCTCCGCGGGCGCCGCGGGTGCCGCGAGCGCCGTCGGCCCGAGCGCGCCGTCCGCCGCCCCGCAGGCCGCCGCCCCCGCTGCCTCGGCCACCGCGGCCGCGGCGGCCACGGCGCCCGCCTCCCCTGCCCCGGCGCCCTGCGGCGCGCTCGGCTGCCTCGCCTTCGATGCGCCGGCCCAGGCCTTCGCCCACGTTCTGCAGAGCGGCCCGCGCGTGCTCGCGGTGGGCGAGGCGCACGCCCAGCAGGGCGCGGACGGCGTCCCCTCGGCGACCCGGCGCTTCACGGAGCTCTTTCTGCCGGCGCTCGCCGGCCGCGCCTCGGACCTCATCGTCGAGCTCTGGGCGGTGGATCCGCGCTGCAAGAAAGAGCAGGTGGCGCGGGTCGAAGAGGAGCAGAAGGCGGTCACCCAGACGCAGTCGGCGGGCAACCAGGGAGAGTTCCTCGCGCTCGGCGGCGAGGCGAAGCGGCTCGGCATCCGCCCGCGCCTGCTCGCGCCCTCCTGCCAGGAGTACGACGCCATCGTGCGCGCGGGGCCGGACGCGGTGACGGCCATGCTGGAGATGATCGCGCGCCTGACCGCCGCCGAGGCGAAGGCGCTGCTCGGCCGCGAGGACGCCGCCGGCAAGATGGTGATCGCCTACGGCGGGGCGCTCCACAACGACGTCGCCCCGCGCCCCGGGCGCGAGCGCTGGAGCTTCGGACCGGAGCTCTCCGCGGCGACCGGCGGGAAGTACGTGGAGCTCGATCTCATCGTGCGCGAGTTCATCAAGGACTCCGAGTCCTGGCGGGCGCTGCCCTGGTATCCCCATTTCGACCGGGAGGCGCACCCGGACGAGACGGTGCTCTTCAACCCCGCGCCGGGCGCGTACGTGCTCATCTTCCCTCGCTCGCCCTGAGCCTCCACGAGCGCTCCCGCGGAGGGCCGCAGCGGCCGTCGCGCGCGTCGGCCCGGGAAACGCCCCGCCGGGCGTCGCTGCCGCTGTCCTGAGACGGTGAATGCTCCGCCCGGCGAGGGCAACGAAGGGAGCAGCAGGAGCTCGGCCCCCCGGCGCTGTTCCGCGGCGTCGCTTCTCGGCCGAGAGGAGCATCATGACGGGATTTTCCTTCAGTGCCTCCATCGGATCGCTGCGCTGCCGAGGGCTCACCCCCGGAGCGCTCGCGCTGCTCTCGCTGCCGTGGACCGCTGCCGGATGCGCGGATCAGGGCGGCATCGACGCCGTCGAGGGGCTGCGCGCGCACTTCCCCGAGCAGCAGCAGCTCGTCATCGGGGCCGGCGACGGCTTCGCCCGCGCCGCGGACGGGCTCAAGCCGCGCCGGACGGACGACGACGCGCGCGCGGTGCGCCGGGAGCTCCGCCTCGTTCTGCCAGGCGACGGCGGCGGCGCGCTGCGATTCGAGCTACCGGGCGGGTTCGAGGCGCGCGTGACCGAGCTGGGTGCCAGCGGCGAGGCGTCGATCCTGGGGACCTCGGTCGCGTACGCGCGAGGCGACGGAGAGGCGGCCTTCTGGACGACGACCGGCGACGGCGGCTACGAGGAATGGCTGTACCTGCCGCCCGCGGCCCGCTCCGCCGGCGCGCCGCTGGCCTCCTGGCGCGTCGAGGGCGCGGCGCTGCGGCGGCGCGGCGACCTCGTCGAGCTGCTGGACGCCGCGGGCCGCCCGCGGGTGCGCGTCACCGCGCCAGTGGCGTACGGGGCAGGAGGACGCCCGTTGGAGGCGCGGCTCGACGTGGACGGCGACAGGATCACGCTCGGCGTCGAGGGGGCGCGCGGTGAGCCCTTGCTGATCGACCCTGTGTGGACGCTCGCGGCCTCGATGCTCTCTCCCCGGGAGGGCCACTCGGCCACCTTGCTGCACGACGGCCGCGTTCTCGTCGCGGGCGGGAGGGATGGCGGCGGGAGCTGCATGACGTCGGCGGAGCTCTATGATCCGGCGAGCGACGCGTGGACGCCCGCCGCGTCGATGGGCGAGACGCGCTGCTGGCACCCGGCGATCCTGCTGGAGGACGGCCGCGTCCTCGTGGGCGGAGGCGGCTCCGAGGAGCGCCGCAGCGTCGAGATCTACGATCCGGCCGCCGACCGGTGGGCGCAGGCCGCCCCGATGATCGATGCGCGGGCGAGCTTCCCCGCCGTGCTGCTCGCGGACGGCAGGGTCCTCGTCGCGGGCGCAGCCCGCTCAGACGCCCGGAGCGCCGAGGTGTACGATCCCGTGGCCGACACGTGGGCGCCGGCGGCTTCCATGCTTCACCCGCGCAGGGATCACAGCGCCACGCTCCTCTTGGATGGCAGGGTGCTCGTCGCGGGCGGGCACCTCGCGGTCTGGCCCGAGCCGTCCCGCCCCAGCGCGGAGATCTACGACCCCGCGACCGATGCCTGGGCTTCCGCCACGGACATGAACAGCTCCCACAGCTGGCACACCGCGATGCGCCTGCCGGATGGCAGGGTGTTCCTCCTCGACATGGGCTCCCTCTTGAATACGCAGGCGGAGACGTACGATCCGGCGGCCGGCACCTGGACCGGCGGGCCTGGGCTCACCGGCCTTCATGCTGGACTTTACGGCGGTCCCTCGGACTACGCGCTCTCGTCGCTGGGCGACGGCCGGGTGCTCGCGACCGGCGGCCTGACGATGGACACAGGCGCCTGCGGCACGATCGACAGCTGCGACGAGACCATCTACTGGATGCTCCACGACATCGTACAGGTCTACGATCCTGCGACGAACGTGTCGTCTCACCTCTCTCCCATGCAGCTCGTACGGGTCTCGCACTCGTCGACCGTGCTGCCGGACGGGCGAGTCCTCATCGCCGGCGGCAGCAGCGCGCCGCCGCTGCCGCCTGGGCACCTGCCGAACGTGTGGCTCCCCTCCGAGACCGTCGTCACGGCGACGACGGAGATCTCCTCGCCGATGGGCACGCGGGGCGCTCCCTGCGCTAGCAGCGCCGAGTGCGCGGGCGCTCCCTGCGTGGATGGCGTCTGCTGCGACCGGGCTTGCGAAGGAGCGTGCGAGGCGTGCTCGGTCGCGGCCGGCGCCGCTCAGGACGGCACCTGCAGCCCGGCGAGCCGCGCGAGCTGCGATGATGGCGATGCTTGTACCGAAGCCGACACCTGCGTCGCGGGTGTCTGCCGCGGCGTGCCCCTCGATGCCGGGCCGTGCAGCGGCGGGTCCGGCGCAGGCGGCTCCGGCGGCGCGACCTCCTCCACCTCCGCGGCTTCCTCGGGCTCCGGCGGCGACACCGGCGAGGGCGGCCACGCCGGCTCCACCGGCGACGGCGGCTCGACCGGCGCTACCTCCACCTCCGCGGCTTCCTCGGGCTCCGGCGGCGACACCGGCGAGGGCGCCCACGCCGGCTCCACCGGCGACGGCGGCTCGACCGGCGCGGCCTCCACCTCCACGGCTTCCTCGGGCTCCGGCGGCGACACCGGCGAGGGCGGCCACGCCGGCTCCACCGGCGACGGCGGCTCGACCGGCGCGGCCTCCTCCACCTCCGCGGCTTCCTCGGGCTCCGGCGGCGAATCTGCCGACGGCTCTACAGCGTGCAGCGCCAGCGCCAGCGTGGGCTCCTCGAGGGCGGGCACACCCCTCGGCGCCGCATGGCTCGCCGCCCTCGGGCTGCTCGCCTGGTCCCGGCGCCGCGGCGCGCATCCCGCCGTCGCACGCGGCGCGCTCGCGCCCGACGCTCCATCCACCACGTCGTCTTGAAAGCAATCCACCCGCGGGAGCCGGAAACCGGCTCTCGGGGACGGAGAGAGCGCACAGGCTCTCTCGGCCTTTACCAGCGCTCCGCGCTGCGCCCCCCGCCCTGCTGCATGGCCCCGCCGCCGCAGATCGCCGCGGGGCGCCGCGCTTCGGCGCCCCGCGCGCAGCCGTCAGGGCGCTACGGAGAACGTGACCGGCTCGCCCGCGAACGGCCCGCCGCCCTGCACGATGCGGTTGTTCTCGAACACCGCGTTGAGCACGCTGACGGTGATCGGCCCGCCGGCGGCGCGGAGCTTGTCCCACGCCGCCGCGTCCGGCGTGTAGCTCAGCTTCATCGTGAACACCCGGAGCAGCCCCTCGCGCTCTGCGGTCGAGAAGACCAGGAAGTAGGCGCGCCCGTTGATCGGCATCCCGTGCGCCCGCGCCGCGCGCACCGGCCCGAGGAGCGCGCCGAGCTCCGCCCACGGCGACGCCCCCGCCGCCGGCGCCCCCGGCACGCCTGGCCGAGCGCCCGCGAAGCCGAGCGCCGGCGCGGCCCCCGGGGCCGTCCACCGCGCCGCGCCCGCGACGTGGAAGGTCAGCGCCGGCGCGGCGTCGCCGGGGACCGCCGCGCCGTCCTCGGGCGCGTCGAACACCGTCCCCTGCGACGGCTCGTCCTTCGGGTCGGCCGCGAGCAGCGCGACCAGCGCCTCGTCGGTCGCGCCCCCCTCGAAGATGACGTCGGCCAGCTCCGGCCCGGCCGACGTGTCGTCGTGGTCGTGGCCGTGACCGCAGGCCCCGACGTACATCGCGGCCGACGCGAGCGCCGCCAGCGCGGGGACGAGGATCGCCCGGTGAAGGATGGGTGTCCGGCTCACGGCGCCTCCGCCCACGGATCCGCGTGGCGCGGGTCCGTCAGAAACTCATCGTCCGTCAAGCTCTCCAGGAAGGCAATCACGTCTGCTTTCTCCTCTTCGGTGAGATCGAACCCGGTGATGAGCTCGCTCTTGAACTTGTTCTTGCTCCCCACGCCGGCGTTGGGGCCTTCCTCGATCGTGCGCCCTCCGGCGGCGTAATGGTCCAGCACCTCCTCGAGCGTCTCGATGCTGCCGTCGTGCATGTACGGCGCCGTGAGGGCGATGTTGCGCAGCGTTGGCGCGCGGAACCGGCCCATGTCCGCCTCGTTGCCCGAGATCTCGTAGACCCCGGCGTTGCCCTGCGGGTAAGCGCCGCTCCCGCCGATGTTGTAGAGACCCGTGTTGTGGAACATCACCTCCGTGAAGGTGGTCCCGTCGTGCTGCACCGAGTCCGACAGGTTGAAGCCGCCGTGGCAGTGGAAGCACTCGAGCTTCTCGGAGAAGAAGAGATCCATGCCGCGCAGCGCCGCCTCCGACATCCCCGAAGGGTCGCCGTCGTAGCGGTACCGGTCGTAGGGCGAGCGGTACGAGAGCAGCGACCGCTCGAACGCCGCGATCGCCTTCGTGATGTTGCCGAGGCGGATGGGGCCCTCGTCGCCGGGGAAGGCCGCGGGGAAGAGCTCCTGGTACAGCGGCTCGTCCCGGAGCCGATGGAACAGCTCCGCTTCCATGCCCGCGAGCCCGAGCTCGACCGGCGTCTCGCCGAACATGGGGAGGAGCGCCTGCTCCTCGAGCGAGTCGAGCAGCGGATTCCCCCAGGTCAGCGTCGTCAGGTAAGCGACGTTGGCCAGGCTCATCGAGCCGCGCACGTGGAACTGCTCGGTCGAGCCCTTGGCGGTCGGGAGGCCGTCGGTGAACGCGAGCTCCTGGACATGGCACGAGCCGCAGGAGTACGTGCCGTTGCCGGACAGGCGCCTGTCGTAGAACAGCCGCCTGCCGAGCTCGACCTTGGCCGACGACATCGGGTTGTCCTCGGGGACCTTCGGCACCGGGAAGCCCGGCGGCAGCCCCCACGCGAACGCGCCCGCGTCGCCGCCCCCGCCGCCCCCGTCGCTCCCCCCGTCGCCCCCGCCCTGGCCGCCGGCGCCCTCCCCCGCAGTCCCGCCCGCGCCCGGCGTGCCCTCGCCGTCGCCGCAGGCACAGGCGAGGGCCGCCAGCGCGGCCAGGACAGAGGAGAGCGCGGCGCGGCGGAGCGCGGTAACCAGTGCGGTCATCGTCATGGCTCCTATTCTATCCTGAAGAACGACTGCTGCTCCGGGCGCGGCGAGCCGTCGGTGACGTCGATGCCGAGGTGGGTGAACAGCGGCGGGCAGTCGGGATCCGTCGCGTCGGACATGCAGCCCGGCGTGCCGCCCGCGTTCGCCGACACGTCGGTGTCCGCGACGAGCGCCCCATAGTCGACGAGCACCTTCGTCGCGAGCGGGTCGATGCCCTCGAAGACGATCTCGGCCACGTTGGGGCGATCGCACGCGGTCACCTCGCCGCCGTCGCCGGCGACGCAGCCGGTGCTCCCGACGTGAATGATGAAGGGGTCCCCGCCCTGCTCCGGGACGCTGTCGATGCGCAGGAACTTGTACCCGTGATTCCAGCTCCAGAACAGCCCGGTCAGGTTGAGCGGCGACGGCGCGACCGAGGCGTCGCCGTGGTTCCGCTCGAACGGGACGCCCAGCTTGAACGACAGCCCGTCGTAGTTCCCGGCCGGAACCGTCCCGAGCACGCGCGCGTTCGTCTCCTGCGTCCCGTTGGCGCAGCTCCCGGACTTGTCCTCGAAATCGAGGAGCACGATGTTCTCGAGCTGCCACTTCCCGTCCTGTTCGAGCGTGAGCGGCACCTTCTCGCCGTCCGCGCGGTGCAGGCGTACATCGTGGATGTACAGGCGGAAGTCGTTGAGCTTCACGTCCGTCGCCGCGGCGCCGACAGCGTACGTGTCGCTGCAGGAGAACACCTCGTCGTTGACGCGGCCCTCGAACGCCAGCTCGACGGCGATCGCCGCGTCGGTGGCCTCGCCCCCGCCGCCTGCCTCGCCGGTCCCCCCTTCGCCGGTCCCTCCCTCGCCGCCGGCCCCGCCGCGCCCGCCGTCGCCGGCGCCGCCGTCGCCGCCGACGCCCGTCGAGGTCGATGTGCCATCGACGGGGTTCACCCCACCTTCGCCGCCGCCGCACGCCGTAAGCGAGAGCGCCGCACCGGCCAGCGGGAACAAGAGCCGTAATGCATGAAGACCGCGTTTCATGAGAGTCCTCCTGAGGAACAACGACGCGCGCAACGATAGGCCGCGTCGTCACCAACCTGAATGCGACATCTTGTCGCGATCGCCGTCGCGATCCGCCGGAGCGCACGAATCGAGCGGGCGTCAAAAAAATAATCTCCGAGCGCCCCGACGCGGGGCCCGGCGGCCCGCGATCATGAACGCCGCGGGCGCCCCGCGCCCGTCGCCCGAGCCCGAGCAGGCACGCCGACGCCGTTCCAGACGAGCGAGCGCATCCATGCCGTAGCACGATCTCCACAAATCGTGCTACGGACGGTCCCGCTGTGACCCTCTCCCTGCGCACGGCGCTCGCGCCGCTTCTTATCACCACGGCCGCCGCCCCGGCGCGCGCCGGCGACGGCGCGGCCCCCCCGCCGCCGCCCGTGGCCGCCGCCGAGGCCTCGCCGGCGGCGGAGACCTCGGCCGCGGCGCCGGACGGCGGCGCTGGCCCGGGCGCGGCCGTCGGCGCCGCGCCGGTCTCGGTCGTGGTGCAGGGCGCGGCGCCGCCGCGCAGCGCCTCGGAGGCGGTGCGGGAGCGGGCCGAGGTGAGGGCGGCGCCCCACCGCACCGCGAGCGACGTGCTGCAGCTCGTGCCGGGCGTGTTCGCCGCCCAGCACGGCGGCGAGGGCAAGGCGCACCAGATCTTCTTCCGCGGCTTCGACGCGGTCCACGGGCAGGACCTCGAGATCTGGGTCGCGGGCGCGCCGGTCAACGAGGTGTCCAACGTCCACGGGCAGGGCTACGCCGATCTCCACTTCGTCATGCCCGAGGTGATCCGCGAGCTCCGCGCGCAACCCGGGTCGTACGACCCGCGCCAGGGCGACTTCGCCGTCGCCGGCAGCGTGCGCCTCGAGCTCGGCTACGACGAGCCGGGGATCACCGCGACCGCCTCCGCCGGCTCGTTCGGCGCCCGCCGGCTCTTCCTCGCCTACCACCCCGAGGGCGCCGACGAGACCACGTTCGCCGCGTTCGAGGCGTACGCGACCGACGGCTTCGGCCCCGCCCGCGCCGCCAGCCGGACCTCGGCCGTCGCGCAGGCCGTCTACGAGCCCGTCGCGGGCGTCCGCGCGCGCGTGATGGCCTCGGCGTTCGCCTCGCGCTTCGCCTCCGCCGGCGTCCTGCGCCTCGACGACCTCGAGGCGGGCAAGGTCGACCGCTTCGCCTCGTACGACCCGGATCAGGGCGGCGACTCGTCGCGCGCGCAGCTCGTCGTGGACCTGCGCGGCGCGGGCGCCGACGCCGCCCGCGGCGAGGGCCTCTCGCTCGCGCCGTTCCTCGTGCTGCGCTCGCTCCGGCTGCGCTCGAACTACACCGGCTACCTCGAGGACCCGACCTCCGGCGACGCCACCCAGCAGCTTAACGAGGCGATCACCGCGGGCGCGACCGCCTCGTACCGGCTCAGGTTCCCGCTGGTCTCGGATCGCGACGCGCTCGAGGCGGGCGTCGTCGCGCGCACCGACTGGATCGAGCAGTCGCAGCGGCGCCTCGCCGCGGTCGACGGCCGGCCGACCGCGACGCTCGTCGACGCGAAGGTCCGCGCGACCGACCTCGCCGGCTACCTCGACGCGTCGATCCGGCCCGCGCGGCGGGTCACGGTGCGCGGCGGGGTGCGCGCCGACGGGCTCGCGTACCAGGTCGTCGACCACGCCGGCGAGGGCGCGCAGGCGCGCAGCGCGCAGGGCATCCACGTGGGCGGCAAGGGCACGGTCGACGTGGCGCTGCTCCCCGGGCTGCGCGCCCTCGCCAGCGTGGGCCAGGGGTTCCGCTCGCCCCAGGCGCGCAGCCTCGGCGACGGCGAGCGGACCCCGTTCACGCGCGCGCTCTCGGCCGAGGCCGGGCTCCGCTACGCGGACGAGCTCGTGCGCGCGTCGGTCGCGCTGTTCCACACGCGCCTCACCGACGATCTCGTCTTCGACGAGGCGACCGGCCGCAACGAGCCCGTCCCCGCCACGGCCCGCACCGGGGTGGCCTTCGACGCGGTGGCGCGCCCCGCGCCGTGGCTCGTGTCGAGCGTCGGCATGACGTACACCCGGGCCGCCTTCACCGCTCCCGGCGGGCGCTACGCGGCGGGCGATCTCCTCCCGTTCGTGCCGCAGGTCGTCGCGCGCGCCGATCTCGCCGCGACGCCGCGCCTCGGCGCGCTCTTCGGCCGGCGCCTCGAGGCCCGCGCCGGCGCCGGCGTGACGCTGCTCCACGGCCGCCCCCTGCCGTACGGGGAGCTCGGGCGCGACGCGCTCCTCACCGACGTGACGGCGCACGTCCGCTACCACCGCGTCGAGCTCGGGCTCGACGTCTACAACCTCCTCGACGCGGCCTGGTTCGACGGCGAGTTCGTCTACCCGTCGAGCTTCGCCCGGGGCGCGGCGCCCGACCTCTTGCCCGCGCGGCACGTGACCGTCGGCGCCCCCCGCAGCTTCCTCGTCTCGCTGTCCCTTTATCTCGGATGAGGTCCTCGATGAGCTCCACCACAGCACAGAAACCAGCGCCCCGCCGGCGCGCCGCGCTCGCCGCGGCGGGGCTCCTCGCCGCGGCGTTCGCCGCAGGGTGCGGCGCCGGAGGCGACGGCGCGACCGCGGGCAAGCGCCTCACGCTCGCGACCGAGGTCGCCGCCGACGCGGCGTCGGTCGCGCCGTTCACGAACGCGCTCGGCTGGACCGTCACGCTGTCGAAGGCGCACCTGTCGATCGGGCCGCTCTACTACTTCGAGGGCGCCCCGTTCACGGCGCGGCGCGCGGCCCCGGGCCGCGGCGGCGCGCCCTCGCTGCTCGACCGGCTCGCCCGGTGGGCCGTCCCGGAGGCGCACGCCCACCCGGGCCACTACCAGGCCGGCGAGGCGCGGGGCCAGATGGCGCAGCCCACCTCGGTCGACCTGCTGGAGGGGACGACCGCGCTCGCGGACGCGGACGCGGTGAGCGGCGTCGTGCGATCCGCGCGCTTCACGTTCGGCGCGCCGCCGGCGGGCCCCTTCGCCGCGGAGCTCGACGGGCGCGTCGTCGCCCTCGAGGGCCGCGCCGAGAAGGGCGACGCCGCCCGCGTGTTCCGCGCGCGCGCCCTGGCCGCCGACGTCGCGAGCGACGTGACCGGCGAGCCGGCGGTCGAGGGGTGCGTCTTCGAGGAGGTCTACCTCGACGGGCCCGGCGTCGTGACGCTCGTGGTCAAGCCGTCGGTCTGGCTCGACCAGGTCGACTTCGAGGCCGTGGCCGAGGGCGAGGACGGCGCGCCGGCCGATCTCGAGCCGGAGAGCCAGGCCCAGCGTGGCTTCGTGCGGGGCCTCAAGAAGGGGACCGCCTACGCGCTCTCGTTCGCGCCCGGCGCGCCGCAGGAACAGAAGGAGGAGGAGCGATGAGGACCACGGGAAGCTTGTGCGCGGCGGCGCTGTCGCTCGCCGCGGCGGCGCTCGCCGGCTGCGGCGACGACGGCGCGTCGGGGACCGGGAGCGTGGCGTTCTCGACGTGGGGCGAGGAGTACATCGAGCAGGAGATCCCCGCCGCCGATCTCGAGGACGGCTGGAGCATCCGGTACGAGAAGTTCCTCTTCGTCCTCCGGAACGTGACCGTCGCCGATCGCGAAGGGAACGTCGGGGCGCGGATGGAGGGCTCGATCCTGTTCGACCACACGAAGCCCGGCGTGAAGCCGGTCGTGACGTTCGAGGGCCTCGAGCCCAGGCCCTGGGAGCGCGTCTCCTACGAGATCGGCCCGGCGGACGCGGACACCGCGCTCGACGGGGCGACGGAGGACGACAAGGCGCTCATGCTGGCCGCGGGCGCGTCGGTGCACATCGAGGCGACCGCGCGGAAGGGCGACGGCGGCGAGGAGAAGCGCCTCGACTGGACCTTCTCGCTCGCGACGCGCTACGCCGATTGCAAGGGCGACAAGGCCGGCAAGGAGACCGAGGGCGTCCTCGTCACGAACGGCGGCACCGACACCGTGGAGCTCACGATCCACGGCGACCACTTCTTCTACGACGACCTCCAGTCCGCGTCCGCGGCGCGCCG
Source organism: Sorangium sp. So ce185 (assembly GCF_051526825.1). NCBI lineage: Bacteria > Pseudomonadati > Myxococcota > Polyangiales > Polyangiaceae > Sorangium > Sorangium sp. So ce185. The sequence goes on from NZ_CP150316.1 coordinate 9,555,541, forward strand.
CTTCGCGCCGATCGCCGCCGCGGACGCCGACGCCGACGGCGCCGTCACCCTGGAGGAGCTCGCCGCGGTGCGCCTCGTCGCGATCGAGGAGGGCCCCTACGGGACGGGCAGCGCCGGAGACATCGACGATCTCGGCGCCTTCGTCGCGGCGCTCTCGCGCACGCTCGGGCACTTCCGCGGCGAGGGCGAGTGCGTCTCCGTCAACCCGTGATCGGGCCGCGGGTAGTGGTCAACGTTGCCCAGAGAGAGTCCACATGAAGGCGGGAAGGCGGGAAGATCATTAAGGTTTTCTTCCCGCCTTCCCACCTTCATGTTCCAATTTGACCACTACTCGAGCGCGACCGTCGTCGAGACCTCCTGGAGCTCGTTCCCGTCGAACGCCGGCACCCGCGCGGAGCTGAGGACCATCTGCACGCAGGTCCCGGCCGGGGTCATCGCGACCCGCGGATCGATGCTGATGCGCTGCACGGCGCCCGCGGGGTTGAAGTACACCCGCGCCGTCACCGCCTTCGGCCCCTCCTTGCCCCTGCAGTGGATCGGCGCGGTCGACCCCTTGCGCTGCAGCGCGGCGTGGGCCGCGGCGTGATCGAACGGCCTCGCCGCGCCCGGCTGCGCCGCGGTCGCCGCCGCGGTCGCGCCGCCTTCGCGCGAGGGGCGCGGGACCCTCGGCAGGAGCACCGGCACCGGCCCCTGGCGCGGGCCTGGCGGCGGCTGCTCTGCGTCCGCGCCGTCCGCCGACGCCGGCGGGCGCGCCTCGTCGCCGCGGCCGGCGCTGATCACCGTGGGGCGCGCCGGCTCGGGCAGCCGCTGCGCCACCGGGACCTCGCGCCGCGCGCGGCCCGTGGAGAACGCGAGCGCCGCCGCGGCGCCGCCGAGCAGGCCGAGGGCGAGGAGCAGCATCGGCTTCCACATGGCCGGCCTCGAGGGCGCCGGCGCCGGCGCGCTGCTCGCCAGGGCCGGCGCGCTGGCCGGCGGAAAGGACGCGCCCGGCCGCGGCCGATCCGCCGGCGGGGGGGCGGTCGACGCGCCCCCGCGGCCGCCCGCGCGCGCGTCCGCCGGGCGCTGCGCGTCCGTGGCCATCTCGGTCGGCCCGGTCATCGACAGGTGCGAGGCCGTCCCCGCGGGGGTGACCGCCGCGGCGATGCCGGGCGGCGTCACCGAGATCGCGGCGCCGGGGGGGCGCACGCTGCGCGGATCGACGAAGAGCGCCGGCCCGAGCGCGTCGAACGCCTCCTGCGCCGTCTGGAAGCGCTGCGACGGCTCGCGCGCGAGGCAGCGCGCGAACCAGGCGTCGAACGGGTGCACGACGCAGCCGGCGCGCCCGAGCGCCGTCGCGCGCGTCGACGCCGGGTCGATCGGCTCGAAGAGGATCTCGCGGAGCAGCACGGGCATCGCGGTGCCCATCGGGTCGTTCGCGGCGCGCCAGTACATGCGGCCGGTGAGCGCCGCGAAGGCGATGAGCCCGAGCGCCCACACGTCGGTCGCCGGCGTGATCTGCCCGCGCGCGTCGGACTGCTCGGGCGCCATCCAGAGGGGCGTGCCGAGCGACGCGGTCGCCATCGTGCTCGCCTCCGCGGCGATCTTCGCGATGCCGAAGTCGAGGACCTTGACCGACCACGGCGCCGTCGCGCTGTTCGACTTCGCGAGGAAGACGTTCTGCGGCTTCATGTCGCGATGGACCACGCCCGCCCGGTGGGCGGCGCCGAGCGCGTGGCAGAGCTGCCGGAAGATCTCGTGCACGTCCTTGGGCGCGAGCAGCCCGCTGCGCTTCATGCGCTGCGCGAGGTCCTCCCCTTCGAGCAGCTCCATCGCCAGCCACGGCACGCCGCTCGCCGCGTCCACGCCGGCGCCGATCACCTGCACGATGTGATCGCTCTCGACCAGCGCGCCCACGCGCGCCTCCTGCTCGAAGCGCTCGCGCAGCCGGGTGTCCGCGCAGAGCTGCGGGTGCATGAGCTTGAGGGCGCGCAGCTTGCCGGTGCTCGCCTGCTCGGCGACGTACACGGCGCCCATGCCCCCGGCGCTGAGAGGCCGAACGATCCGGAACTCCCCGAAGAGCATCCCGACCGCCGGCTGAAGCGGCGCGATCATGGCCCGCGATGCTAGCATGCGGGTGCCTTGGGGGGTGTCGGCGCTCACGGCGCGGCTCCGTGTTGCAGCGCACATGCGCGCGCCGCGCGCCTCGCTAGAGCGGTTTTCGCCCGTCTCTGGTACATGCGTTACAGAGCGGCGTCGCGCGGCGGGAGCGACGCGACCAGGCGATCGAGCCCGATCCGGCCGGCGACGAGCGCGCCCGTCGCCGCGGCGCGGAGCGCGTCGGGCGCCGGCTGGGGGCTGCCGGCGAAGTGGCGCATGCCGAAGCGCAGGAACGACGGCTCGCGGAGGAGGTAGCGCTCGACGCGCTCCCGCGGCGCGCCGTAGAAGGCGCGCATCGCCCGGCGCCGGAACCGGAGGTCCAGGCCGAGCAGCGATCGCTCGACCCGCCGGCCCCAGTCGCCGAACCCGAGGTCGCCGGCCTCGAGCTTCTCGGCGAGGTACGCGCCCGCGAGGGCGCCGTAGGCGATCGCCTGCGCGATGCCCTCGCCCAGCATCGGATCGATGCCCGCGGCCTCGCCGACGAGCAGGGCCGCGGGCCGCGCGACCGCGGCCCGCGGGTCGAGGCCGCGCTCCGCGAAGCGCTTCCGCCGGTAGCGGTCCGGGTCGAGGCCGAGCGCCGCGAGCCGGCTCCGGAGGACGCGCTCGGCGTCGGGGGCGGGGCGCGCCGCGCCGAGGGCGCCCTCGTGCAGCACGTACGCCCCCCGGCAGACGAGCTCGCGCCCGCCCACGATCGTGGGGAAGTCCCACAGGTAGCCGGCGAACGAGCGATCCCGCATCTCGAAGTGCAGGAGGTCGCGCGCCCGGTCCCCCGCGACGGGCTCGGTGTCGACCTCGACGGCCTGCGCGCGCAGCCGGCCGAACGGCAGCCCCATCGCGCGGCGGACGACGCTGCCGACGCCGTCCGCGCCGACGACGACGCGGCCGTCGAAGTCCCCGGCCGAGCTCTCGACCCGCGCGCCGCCCGGCCCCAGCGAGGCGGCGGTGACCCGCGCCCCCTCGACGATCCGGACGCCGCGGGCGCGCGCGGCGAGCGCGAGCGCGCGATCGAACTCGACGCGCCGGACGACGCGGCCGATGTTCCCCTCGCGGAGCGCGATCTCGCCCGTCTGGAAGGCCGCGCTGACGCCGTGCACCACGACCGAGGGCACGTCGATCGTCACCCCGATCGCCGCGAGCGCCCTGTCGGCGCGCTGGCCGAGCCCGCCCGCGCAGCACTTGTCCCGCGGGTAGCGCTCCTTTTCGAGCACCACGATCCTGTCGGTGAGGGCCGGGCGATGGTGGGCGAGGAAGAGCGCCGTGCTCAGGCCCGCGGGCCCGCCGCCGACGATCACGACTTCATGCGCCGACATGGGGCGCCGCTCTAGCACGGCGCCTCGCGCCGCGGGCGCGGGATGCTCGGCGGGCGGGCCGCTCGCGGGCAGGCCGCGGGACTGGCGGGCAGGACGCTCGCGAACAGGCGAGCTCGGCTGGCGGAGGCGCGCGTGCGCGCGGGGGCTCAGCGCCGCTCGTAGGAGGCCACCTGCGTGCGGTACGGGAAGAGGTACGCGCTCTTGCCCGCGAGCTCCGGGTGGCTCCCGGCCAGATCGCGCACCTCGTTCAGGACCGAGTACCGCTCCTTCAGGGGGAGCGCGGCGATGTAGCTGATCGAGGCGACGCGCTCGAGGAGCCCGTCGAGATCGAGCTCCTGCGAGTGGGTGAACTCGTGCTCTCCGATCGGCGCGAAGAGGCTGGTGTCGGAGAACGGCCGGCGCCACGCGCCGATCCGGTGGACCGGGGCATCGCGGCCGTAGCGGTTGAGGATGCGGGAGATGCGAGCGACCCAGTCGACCCGCTCGTCCCGCAGGTTGAAGAGCAGCGAGAGGCGCCCCCGCGGCCGGAGCACCCGGTGGAGCTCGGCGAGCGCGAGATCGCCGTGGAACCAGTGGAACGACTGCGCGGCGACCGCGGCGTCGACCGACGCCTCGGGCAGGGGGATGGCCTCGGCCACGCCGTCCAGCAGGACGGCGGACGGGACCATCTGGCCCAGCTTGCGGCGCATCCCCTCGACCGGCTCGAGCGCGAGGAGCCGGGCGCCCGTCGGCACGAGCAGGCGCGTGAGCTTGCCGGTCCCCGCGCCGAGATCGAGCACCGTGCTTCCGGCGTCGATGCGCAGCGTGTCGAGCAGGAGCTCGATCGCGCCGCGCGGATAGTCCGGGCGCCCTTTCTCGTAAGCATCCGCTGCAGTCGCGTAGCCCTGTGCAGCGAGGCGATGGAGAGTCATGGCCTGCGTCCGCTCCGCGTGAGGATGAGTTCGACCAGCGCCGGAGGGACCACCCACCCCGACGGCCCTGTCGAGAGGCTACGCAACCGAGCGCTGCGTTGGAAGCGGATTGTCGCGCAAGATGCGCATTGCGTTGCCGCGCAGCAACTTGCCGATGACACGCTCGCTCAACCCAGCTTGGAGCAGAGCATCCGTCAAGAGCGGAAGGTGCGCGGCGTCGCGGAGCTCGCGTGTGGGAACGATGAAGCCGTCCCAATCGGATCCGAGCGCGGGGGTGTCCTCGCCGGCAACATTGATGATGTGCAGGAGGTGCTTGACGACGGGAGCGAGCCCGTTGCCGCCGAGGTAGAGCGGGCAAAAGATGACCCCGGCGCACCCGCCGCGGTCGGCGAGGGCGCGGAGCTGGTCGTCATCGATGTTGCGCCAGTGGTCGAACGCGCCGGCGACGCCGGTGTGGCTGACGATGGGAGGCCGGCGCGCGAGCGCGCACACCTCGAGGAAGCCAGCGCGGTTGATGTGCGCGAGGTCGACGATGACGCCGAGATCCTCGGCGCGGCGCACGACGTCGCGGCCGAAGGGGGTGAGGCCTTCACCGTCCCTGCGACCTCGGCCGTAGGCGGGATAACACACGTCGTTGGCGCTGAAGTGGCAGAGCCCGAGGTAGCGCACGCCGCGCCGCGCGAAGCGCTCGAGCGTGTCGAGCTCGCCCTCGAGCGCGTGCGCGCCCTCGATCCCGAGCAGCGCCGCGACGGCGCCGCGGGCCCTCGCCGCCTCGATGTCCTCGGCGGTGCGCGCCTTGACGAGGCGATCCGGCTGCGCGAGGGCGGCCTGCTCCAGGAGGTCGATCTGCTCGTCGACGACGGCGGCGAGCCCGCGCCGCTGCCCGATGGGCAGCGAGACCAGGCCGAAGAACTGCGCGCCGACGCCGCCCTCGACGAGCCGCGGGACGTCGACGTGCCCGCCCAGGGCTGCGAGCGGCAGCATCGGCTCGTGGCGCTCGTGCAGATCGTAGCCGACCCAGCGCGACCACATGAGGCTGTCGGCGTGGAGGTCGATGGCGGGGAACTGCGCGTGCAGGGCGCGCGCTTCGGGGGTTCCGTGCATGGGGAGAGGTTAGTCGAGGCGGGGCGCTCGGTCGTGCGCGCCGCGCGGCGGCGGCTCAGGAGCTCGACAGCTTGAGGCCGAGGATGGCCACGACGAGGAGCGCGAGGAACCCGAGCCTCGCGGGCGTGGCGGGCTCGCCGAAGAGGACGATGCCGGCGATCGCCGCCCCGAACGCGCCGATGCCGACCCAGACGGCGTAGGCCGTGCCGATCGGCAGGGTGCGCGAGGCGCCCTCGAGAAGGACGAGGCTCGCGATGATCGCGGAGATGGTGAGCGCCGTGGGCAGGGGCCGCGTGAAGCCCTGTGTGTACTTGAGTCCGACGGCCCAGCAGACTTCGAGCAGACCTGCCAGGAACAACAACAGCCAGGACATGACGAATCTCCTCGTAATGTGGCTGCGTCGTCTTATCCTGACCGGGTACGGCGCGTCTCGTCCGGGACGCTCCCGTGGGCGCCGGGGGGGAACCTAGCAGGCGCGACGGGCGGCGCAAAGGGGTGCGGCCGACGCGGTGCGGCGCGGCTGTGGCGGCTCGGTGCGCGGGCGGTGAGCGCCGCGGCGCGCCGTGGCCGAGCTCGCTAGTCGGTCTCCTCCTCCTCGCCCTGGAACGCCACGCTGGACTCTGCCGTGCTGATCAGCGCGGCGGCGAGCTCGTTGATGTACTCCTCGATCGCGGTGTATCCGGACGGCATCACCCGGCTGTGATCGTTTGCGTTGGAGGAGCTGAGGCCGTGCGCGCGCTCCCACGCGTCCGCCATCCCGTCGCGGTCGGCGTCGGCGGGCGCCGTCCCTGGGGTGAGCCCTTCCATCAGGTTGTTCACGTAGCGAGCGCCCCACGCGCCGTCGCGGCGCTCGATGTTCCGGAGGACGCCCTTCGTCACGACGTCGTGCGGCAGCGCGCCGGCCTGCGCGAGGACGAGCCGATAGGCGTCCTCCGCGCGGTGCGTCGTCACGGGGATGTAGCCGGGGACGTCGCGCGAGAAGTTGAACTGCGACGAGGCGCGGTACGACTCGGGCTTGTTGAGCCGGCTGAAGCTCGGGTGGAGGTACGGCTTCTGCCAGGGGTTGTCGACCACCCCCGTGAACTTGCCGGGATCGTCGATGAAGTTGTCGGCGAGGAAGTACTTGAGCCCCGCGCCGGCGCTGCCGTCGAAATAGAAGGGGATCAGCTGATCGCTCGGCCCCTTGACGTACGCGTTGCCCACGATGTTGAACTGGCCGCTCGCCCGGTTGTGGTGCACGAACCCGTGTCTGACGTTGTAGGCCACGTTGTTGCGGATATCCGCGGGGCCGTTCGCGACCGCGGGGCACCTCGCCTTGTGATGGGCGAACAGGTTGTGATGCAACGTGATCCGATGGCCGTCAGGGCCGTTGATGAGGCCGTAATTATGCACCCCCTCTGGATGCCCCGTGGTCGCCGACGACTCGATGGTGGACCACTGGACCGTGACGTCGTCCGCCTCATAGAGATCCAGGGTCTCGTCGACGCCCCAGGCGATCGAGACGTGATCGAGGATCAGCTTCGAGTTCAGGGAGAACTGCGCCCCATCGAACTGCTCTCCGGCCGAGCCGTTGTGCACGGGGCGGACTCGCAAGAATCTTACAATGACATTGTTGACCGCGTTGGAGTACCTGGAGAGCAGGCGCCCGCGCACGGTGATGCCCGCGCCTGGCGCGGTCTGGCCGGCGATCGTCACGTCGCCATTCCGGACGACGACATCCCCTTCGATCACGCCGCTCACGTCGAAGACGATGATGCGCGGCCCGCTCGCGTCGAGCGCCGCCTGCAGGCTCCCCGCCCCGCTCGATCGCAGGTTGGTGACCTTGATGACGCGCCCGCCGCGCCCGCCGGTCGCGACGGCGCCAAAGCCCTCTGCGCCGGGGAACGCCGGGAGCGCGCTCGCCGGAGCCGACATCGCGGTGAGCGCAGAGGCCGCTGCGATCGCGCAGCCGAGGCGGAGAAGCCCCTGTGCTCCAATGGAAGAACAAGTAGGAAGATATGTCATGACGTCTCGCTCCCCTTTCGTACGTCTTAACCGCAAGCCGTAGTGTGATGACCCTACAGGACCAACTTCATGAATGGCAATCGACAATTGCCAATCTGTGCGACAGGGCACATGGGAATCGATTTGGCAATTTCGTATCGCCATACGAAGCGAGCTTGGTTATCCTGCACGAGAAGCGCACGAGCGGGCTCATGGGAGGCCGGCGCGCTCCCACCCGCGACGACATCGGGCACGCGAGGGCTCGAACGCCTGAGCGGAGATTGCCAATCTTGTCGACCACGCATCTCTCGCAAAGCACGCTGCGAGACACGGCGGCGCACCAGCTCTTCAGAGAGCGATACGCCGGCGTGGCGCATCAATTCATAGCGGCTCTAAACCAATGAATTTCGAACCACCGAGACGAGGCGCCGAGACGAGACATAGAGCGGCTCTCGCCACGTCTTTCGTTCTCCGCTCCCATCCTCCGTCGTCCGTCTCCCGTCTCTCGTCCTCCGTCTCTCGTCCCCGTCGTCCGTCTCCCGTCTTCGCTCTTCCGTGCGCGTGCGCGTGCGCGCTGATTCCGGGGAATCGCGCACGCGCACGCGCACGAATGACGCGCACGAAGACGGATGACGGGAGACGGGAGACGGACGACGGGAGACGGACGACGGGGGACGGGAGACGGACGACGGGAGACGATGTATTCCGCGCCGCGCCAGCCCGTTCGCCAGGCCCCGCTTACCGCGCCTGCGCGCCGCGCCCCTCGACCGCCGCGAGGTAGTCGAGCACCGACTGCTTCATGCCGACCTCGAGCGCGCGCACCACGAGGTGGTGCCCGATCGACACCTCCTGGATCTGCGGCGCCTCGCTCACGAGCGGCGCGAGGTTCTCCACGGTGAGGTCGTGCCCCGCGTTGATCCCGACCCCCGCCGCCGCGGCGGCCCTCACGGTCGCGACGATCTTGTCGAGCTCCGCGCGGTGATCGCCGCGATCGAACGCCTCCGCGTAAGGCCCGGTGTAAATCTCGATGCGATCGGCCCCCATCTCCGCGACCACCGGCACGACCGCGGGGTCCGCCTCGACGAAGAGGCTCGTCCGGATCCCCTCCTCCTTGAGCCGCTTCACCACCGGCTGCAGGACGAAGCGCCACTTCACGACGTCCCAGCCGCGGTGCGACGTGAGCTCCCCCGGCGTGACCGGGACCAGCGTGCACTGCGTCGGCCTGAGCTCGAGCGTGAGGTCCAGGAACTCCTCGCGGAGATCGCCCTCGAAGTTCGTCTCGACGGTGGTGATGTGCCGAGTCACCGCCCGCGCGTCGTCCGGCGTGATGTGCCGCCGATCGGCCCGCGGGTGGATCGTGATGCCGTGCGCCCCGTAGGACACGATCCGCTGCGCGAAGGAGAGGACGTTCGGGGCGTCGTGGCCCCGCGAGTTCCGCAGGAGCGCGATCTTGTTCACGTTGACGCTGAGCTTCATGGGGGCATCCTCTCGCGGGCGCGCCGCTCGCGACGCCGCTATACACGATCGACGCTGCGAGGCGAACACGCCGCGAGCCGGCCGTGGAAACGCGCCCGGCGCGGCTCGCCCGGCGGCGCGGCGCCGGATCGGGTGCGGCGCCCCGCCCTCGCGCGCCCCGCCGACCGACAGCCCCTAGAGCCGCGGCACGGTCGGCGCCCCCCGCACCTCGACCTCGGCCGGGACGAGCGACACGATGAGGATGCCGATGGCGACGAGCGCGCTGTTCCACACCGTCCACGCCGACAGCGCAGGTATCGACCAGGCGCTGACGAAGAGCCAGATCGCCAGGAGCGCGTTGAGGTAGCGCGCCCGGGGCGCCCAGATCGCGAGCAGGGCGAAGAGCACGCACAGCGCGCCCACCACCCAGGCGTTGGTGAACTGCCCCTGGCTGTGCCGCCAGAGGAACGCCGAGATGAACAACCAGATCCCGAGCGCGACGTTGACGCCGCGCACGGCCGCCGTCCGACGCTGCATGGCTCCCCCTCCTCTCCTGCCGCCGCGCCGGCGCCCTCCGCCGCGCAGCGCTCTCGCTCCCCGCCCGCTCGCGCCATGACGCGCGCGGGCGCCACGCCCCGGAGCGGCCCCGGGAAGGCCGAGTCCGCTCACCCCCCCTTCTGCCGAGCGCCGGCGCGTGCCTGCGCCCGGTCCACACATCAACGAGCTCGCCGAGCTCCGTGCGAATCCGGTGCCACCGCCGCGGGCCGCGCGGCCCCGCGACCGGCGCGGCTCGCCCGGCGGCGCGGCGTCGCGGCGGCCGCTCGCGAAGGCCGCCGCGGCCGCCGTTCGTGAGGGCCAGGAGCCGGCGGTTCGGCTACAAGCCCGGTCGCCATGGACTTCTTCGCGACCGCCGCCAAAGGCACCGAGCCCGCGCTCCGCGACGAGCTCCGCGAGCTCCGATTCCGCGGCGTCCGCGCCGATCGCGGCGGGGTCCACTTCTCCGGCGCGGCGGACGAGGGCTTCCGCGCCTGCATCGAGCTCCGCACCGCCGTGCGCGTGCTCGCGGAGCTCGCGTCCTTCGACGCGCCCAGCGGGGACGCGCTCTACGAGGGCGTCTCCCGCGTCGACTGGGCCCCGTACCTGAGCCCGGTCCACACGCTCGCCGTCCGCGCCTCCTGCCGGTCGAGCGCGCTGACCCACACCCAGTTCATCGCCCAGCGGACCAAGGACGCCATCGTCGACCAGATCCGCCGCCGCGTCGGCGCGCGTCCGTCGGTCGACCTCGACGACCCGGACCTCGCCCTCTTCGTCCACCTCGTCCGCGACCGCGCGACGCTCTACGCGGACCTCGGCGGCGCCGCGCTCCACCGCCGCGGCTACCGCACGCACATCGGCGGGGCGCCGCTCAAGGAGACCCTCGCCGCCGCGCTGCTCCGCCTCTCCGGCTGGGACCGCGCCCGCCCGCTCGTCGACCCGATGTGCGGCGCCGGCACCATCGCCCTCGAGGCGGCGCTCTGGGCGCGGGACATCGCCCCCGGCCTGCGCGCGCAGCGCTTCGGCTTCGAGCGGTGGGCCTGCCACGATCACGCCGCCGCGCAGCGCACGACCGCGCTCCGCGACGCCGCCCGCGCCCGGATCCGGCCCGAGGGCCCGCCGATCCTCGCCGCCGACATCGACCCCAGCGCCGCCGAGATCACCCGCGGCAACGCCCGCATGGCTGGCGTGCAGATCGAGGTGCGCTGCCAGCCCATCGCCGCGGTCGCGCCGACGGCGCCGCCGGGCCACGTGCTGACCAACCCGCCGTACGGCGAGCGCCTCCCGGGCACGCTCGCCCTCTACCGCGACATGGCGGCCGCGCTCTCGCGGCTCGCGGGCCACCGCGTCGCCCTCCTCGCCGGCACCGAGGACATCGAGCGCGCGATGCGCCGCCGGCCGGAGCGGTCGCTCACCGTGTTCAACGGCCCGATCGAGTGCCGGCTGCTCACGTACGACATCCCTTGAAGCGCCGCTCCCGCCGCGCTGCCCCGCGCGGCGCGCGTCCGGGCGAGCGCCTCAGGAGAGCAGGCGCATCAGCAGCGCCATGGCCGCCGCCGTGAGGATCATGCCCGCGACGAAGCCGATGATGAGCCCGCGCTTGCCGGCGAGCCAGCTCGGCTCGCGCGACGGCGCGGGCGGCGCCGCGAAATCCGGCACGGTCGCGCTGCGCTCCAGGGACGCGCGATCCGCGGCGAGCGTCGAGGCGAGCTCGAGCGGCAGCGCCTCCGCCGGGGCCGCCGGCGCGGCGCCCCCCGCCGCGGCGGCGGCCGCCCGCACCACGACGCCGGCGCTCCCGGCGCCGGCCGCGCTCGACGCCGCGGGCGCCGGCGGGATCACCGCCTGCAGCTCGCCGGGCTGGAACGTGGGCAGCTGGCTGTCGGCCGGCGGCGGCGACGAGACCAGCCGGAGCGTGTTGGCGACGCGCTTCGGTCGCCGATCCCACGCCGCCGCGCCCGGATCGAACTGCGGGCTCTGCGGCGTCGGCGGCACCGGCGGCGTCGGCGCGGAGTCGACGCGCACGAGGCCGACCTCGGCCCGCTTCTCCGGCGTGCCCAGCCCGAAGTCCTCGGCCGAACGGAGCGTCGCCTTCACCTCGCGCCCCGGAGGCGTGAGGTCGAGCTCGTCGCCCTCGTCATAGGACGACGCCGCGTGCACGCGGACCTTCGGCGGACCGAGCAGCTCGTCGCGGCGGACCATCGTCAGCGTGCTGTCCTCGCCCGCTTCGTCGGGCGAGCTCGGCGCGGCGAGGCCGTTCCCCGAGAGCAGCGCCTCGCTCTCGCTGTGGGACCAGGACGGGAGCTGCAGCGAGATCTCCGGCACCGACTCCCCGGCCCAGCGCTGCGGCTCGGCGCCGAGCGACGGGTACACCCCCGGCGGATCGAGCGTGGGCGGGAGCTCCAGCGCCGGCGTGTCGAGCCTCGCCGGCGGCGGCGGCCCCGCCTCGGGCCCGGCCGTGCCCGAGACGAGCGTCCTGGCCGACTCGATCGACACCTCCGGCCGCGGCGGCGGGCCGGAGACCGGCGCCGACGTCGAGCTCGGCAGCGACGTGAGCGGCGGGAGCGACGACAGCGGCCCCCGCGGCAGGTCCCGCGAGAACAGCGAGCTCGGCTGGCGGCGCGAGATCGGCCCCAGCCCCACGGCCGTGTCGGGCAGATCGGCGAGCAGGGTGTGCAGCGCGTACCCGAGCTCGCGCGCCGTCTGGTGCCTGTCCGCCGGCTGCTTGGCGAGCGCCTTCACGATCAGGGCCTCGAGCCGGGGGTCGATCCCCGGCGCGGAGCTGCGCGGCGCCGGCACCGGCGCGTGGATGTGGAGCGTCGCCGTGTGGAGCGGCGTCTCCCCCTCGAACGGGAGCCGCCCCGTGACGAGCTGGAACAGCAGCACCCCGCACGTGTACAGATCCGCCCGCTGATCGACCGGCAGCAGCCCGCACTGCTCCGGAGACATGTACGCCGGCGTGCCGACGAACGTGCCCGCGCGCGTCACGACGGAGAGCGGATCGGCCTGGATCTCGGGCTCATCGCCCGACGAGGCGGTGTCGAGGATCTTGGCGATCCCGAAATCCAGCACCTTGACGCGCTCGCCGTGAGGGTGCGTCAAGTCCGGGACCACCATGATGTTCTCGGGCTTGAGGTCGCGGTGCACGACGCCCATCTCGTGGGCGACGGCGAGCGCCTCGCACACCTCCGAGAGGATGCGGACCGCCCTCGCCTGGCCGATGGCGCCGTGGCGCTCGAGGAGGACGTAGAGGTCGTCCCCGGAGAGCAGCTCCATCACGATGTAGCTGAGCGCGCCCTCGACCCCGTACTCGAAGATCTTGACGGAGTTCGGGTGCTTCACCCGCGCCGCCGCCTTCGCCTCGCGCTGGAAGCGCCGGACGAACGCGCGGTCCGCGGTGAACTCCGGGTTCATGATCTTGATCGCCACCCGGCGGGGCTCGGCGTCGCGCTCGGCGACGAAGACGCTGGCCATCCCGCCCTCGCCGAGGAAGCGGGTGATCGTGAACCGCCCGGCCACCTTGCGGCCGAGGAGAGCCTCATGCCTCATGCGCCCGGCACCCGCCCGCGCCCCTCGCGCTCGCTCGCCACCCCCCGTCCGCCGCGCTCGCCCGCTCGCGGGCCGCCGCGCCGCCCGCGCAGCAGCGCACCGCCAACAGGGCTGTCCGCGCGCCTGCGCGACCCGCGCGCTCGATGCGAGGGGGAGTGCACGCGGCGACCATACCAAAGAACGTGTCAGCGGACGACTTGTCGACCCCGGCGGCAGCCCGCCAGCGGACGCAGCCGCCGGCCAGCGCGCGATCGGCCGTCCCGACCACCGTTCCCGACCCGCGCTCCGGAGCGCCGTTCCCGACCACCGTTCCCGACCCGCGCTCGCGGCCACCGTCACCCCGGAGACGGCGCCGGCCCGAGGCCCGACCGGCGGCAGTTAACTCTTTAACGCCACCCCCGGTGCAAATGTGCGACAAGTGCTTAACTTATCGAAAGAGCTCGCCTTCGACCGTTGGCAGCGTTCTTGCCTGGGGGGAAATGCCTCGCGCCGCGCCGGGTGCGTCGCGAAGGGCCGGCTTGTGCATCGATCTCGACAGGCAGCTTCCGGAGGATCGTTGATGAATCGAATTTTTAGGCGCGCGGTGCTCCTCGGCACCGTCGCGCTGACCGTCGTGGGGGCGGGCTGCGCCGAGGAGCGGCAGTCCATCAGAAAGGTCCAGAGCGATGCGCTCGCCAAGTCCTTCTTCGTTGGAGGGAGCTTGGCCGACATCGCCGACGACCCCGAGTTCTACATGCGGGGTACGGTCATCGACGTCGGGTACGGCTCTGCCCAAGACGGGCTCTTCACGTCGACCTACGCTCAGCCCGTCTCCCGCATCAAGTGGGAGGTCACCGAGCACCAGCTCAATGCTCGGCTCGCTTACGAGCGGATCGAGGGCACCGACACCAAGGGCAACGCCTATAACGGGCTCACCAAGAAGACGACGAACGACGGCCAGATCGTCGCGAGCTACGCCATCGAGTCGCACTTCGACATCCGCCGCGACTACAACCCGGCGACGGGCGAGGAGTCGAACGTCATCGTCGAGAACACGACGGACAGGCTCTGGTACGAGCGCGAGTACATGCGCGTGGACTGGTCGCGCAACCTCGCGACCGACGCCTACAACTTCGACACCCTCTCGCAGCTCGGCCTCTACGGAGGCGTCGAGTACGAGCCGCTCGCCTATACCGTCAACGACCCCAACGCCGCCGACGCCCCGAAGTTCGACGCCGCGAACGGCTACTTCGACGTCACGACGAAGGCGTTCGCCACGCCCGCCCTGCTCGACCTCTCGAGCCTCGGCTGGGGCATCGACAAGTTCCCGGCCTGCATGCTCCCGGGCGACTTCGCCGGCGGCACCGACCCGTACGGCAACTGCAACCCGATCGAGATCACGATCCGGCAGTCGTTCAAGAAGGTGGTCGACACCGACTACGAGCCGGTCGACTTCGACGGCGTGAGGTTCCAGGCGTTCGGCATCTTCAACTTCGACTACCGCTACGGCTACGAGCCCAACTACGGGATCCTGGACAACCAGTGGCGGCGCTTCGCGGCCCGCTACAACCTCTGGAAGCGCAGCCACTTCTACACGAACCCGGAGACGATGGAGGGGGGCATCGCCTGCGCGACGCGGGAGACGGCCCTCACTTCGGGCGACCTGAACGCCGATCCGAACCGCGACGAGGACAATGACGGCACCGCCGACGAGTGCGTCGCGGCCGGCGCGGGCTCGCAGTGCGACGTGTTCAAGCAGAAGTGCACGCTGCCCTACGCGGACCGCGAGGCGGTCGTCATCCCCTGGTACATCGGCGGCAACACGTCGGAGGACCTCTTCGAGGCGACCAACTGGGCCGCCGAGGAGTGGGATCTCGCGATGAAGACCTCGATCCAGACCTCGCGCCTGGTCGAGTGCAGGAAGACCGGCGGCGCCGACTGCGACGCGCGGTTCCCCATGTGGAAGGGCCAGCAGGACGACATCGACGAGGCCGTCGCGATCTCGCGCGACCTCAACGCGTGCCGCCGCGCGAACGGCTGGGACGCGCCGCAGTGCGACCAGGCGGCCTGGGACGCCGTGACGGAGCTCTCGGGGCGGCGCGGCAACGACCAGGCGACGCTCGCGATCGGCAACGTCGTGACGCAGCCGCCGGTGATCGTGCTCTGCCACAACCCCGTCATCGCGGGCGATCACCCGGCCTGCGGCGAAGAGGGGCTCTCCCCGCGCCTCGGCGACCTCCGCTACAACAGCGTCCTCATCGTCGACAAGCCGCAGACCCCGTCGCCGTGGGGCATCATGGTCGACGGCGACGACCCGATCACGGGCGAGAAGGTGGCCGCCAGCATCAACATCTGGAACCACCAGACCGAGCTGGCGGCGCAGGGGCTTGTCGACCTCGTCCGCTACATCAACGGCGAGATCTCGACCTCCGAGGTCACCGAGGGCAAGTACATCCGCGACTGGGCGCAGGCGAGCCGCGCCTCGGGCGGCGGGACCGGGCCCACGATGACGAGGGACGAGGTCACCTCGCGGCTCGCGAGCGTCACGAAGCTCGACGCCGAGGCGTACAAGAACCTCGTCGCGCAGGGCATCTCCCCGCAGCTCCGGGCGGTGATCGAGCCGATGAAGGCCAAGGTCGCCGACATCGCGGTGCGGAGCGACGTCCCCTCCCCGCAGCAGGCGGTCGTGAGCGCGCGCATGAAGGCCGCCCGGGGCAGCCTCGCCGAGGCGGAGCTCATGAACCCGGCGATGCTCCAGCGCGCCGGCATCCCCGCCAACGTCCCCGTCGAGGGGCCGTTCGCCGACGCGGCGTCGCCGTTCGCGATGAACAACCCGCAGGTGCAGTCGCAGCTCCGCCGCATGCACGACAGCGCGCTCGCCGAGCGCGGCGCCTGCATCCTGCACGAGGCGCCCGAGGCCTCGGCGATGACGGGCCTCGCGGAGGCGCTGCGCGAGAAGTTCCCCCCTGGCGACAACGAGACGTCCGCGGAGCGGCGGGGGCGCTACGAGCGGATGTTCAAGTACATCCAGCGCCGCTACCAGTACGCGGTCATCGCGCACGAGATGGGGCACTCCATCGGCCTCCGGCACAACTTCGTGAGCACCTACGCCTCGCTCTTCTTCCGGCCCCAGTACTGGCAGCTCAGGACGAAGAACGGCACGATCGACGACCCGTGCACCGGCGCGCCGGGGGAGAACCCGGAGGAGTGCGTCGGCCCCCGCTACTACGACGCGATCACGGACGAAGAGCAGAAGAACATGATCTGGATGTTCCAGCACTCCACGGTCATGGACTACCCGGGCGACGTCTCGCAGGACCTGGTCGGCCTCGGCGTCTACGACTTCGCCGCCGCGCGCTTCTTCTACGGCGACACGGTGAGCGTCTACGACAACGGCGACCGCAACTACCTGGCCGGCGGCAGGGTCGGCGGCGCGCTGCTCGCCGCGACCGACACCTTCGGCGGGCTCGCCGGCATCAAGTACGGCACGTACGCGAAGGGCAGCGGGAGCGTCTCGGACTTCCACTACTCCCAGCTCCAGAAGCAGTACAACGTCATCCGCGACTGCTACGAGGTGGAGACGAAGGCGCCCGCGAGCTGGAACGAGGCGCTCGACGGCAAGTGGCACCAGGTCATCGACGGCGGCATCGTCACGGTCGGCAACGAGACGAAGCGCTGCCGCCAGCAGCCGGTCGACTACGTGAGCTGGCGGAACCTGCGCAAGCCGGAGGACAAGGAGACCAACCTGATCTCCTTCCGCGGCGGCCCGGCGGTCGACGATCGGGGTCGGGTCCGCGTGCCGTACGCGTTCGCGAGCGACAACTGGGCCGACACCGGCAACGTCTCGGTCTTCCGCCACGACAACGGCGCCGACCCGTACGAGCAGCTGATGTTCCTGATCACCTCCCAGGAGAACAGGCACATCTTCGACAACTTCCGGCGCGGCCGCACGACGTTCAACGTCCGCGCCGCGGCGGACCGGTCCTACAGCCGCTACAACGAGAAGCTCCTCGGCATCGCCGGCGGCATCGGGTTCTTCGGGACGATCTACCAGGATCTCGCGACGAACCAGGGCCTGTCGTTCGACTCGCTGTGGCCGCTCCTCATCGAGGGCAGCCTGGAGGAGAACGTCATCGCCGCGACGGTGGCCTTCGACCACTTCGCCCGGCAGCTGTCCCGCCCGGAGGTGGGGCCGCACTACCTGCGCAACAGGAACGCCTTCGATCCGGGCAATCCGTGGTCCGAGTGGGGCATCCTGCGGTCGAACGACGACAGCGACGACTACGGCGCGGGCGAGGACTTCAGCGGCTTCGGCGGCCAGGCCAACACCGACGTGCTGGTGCAGATCCCGAACGGCTCGACCGGCTACTTCAAGGACATCGGGTTCGGCGGTCACCCGCTCGCGAACAAGAACTCGGAGGTCAACGGCGACTTCGACACCGACTTCACGATCAACGCGGGCAGCTACTACGACAAGATCAACGCGGCGATCCTGCTCTCCGAGTCGGAGGACCGGTTCGTGAGCAGCTCCCGCCGCGACTTCTACGACGCCCGCTTCCGCGCGGTCGGCATGGCCGACGTGCTGCCCGAGGGCTACCGCCGCCTGCTCGCCAACGCCCTCACCGGCGACCGCGCGCTCCTCGCGCCTCGCCTCGAGGCCGACGAGAACGGCTTCCCGGTGGTCGACGAGGACAGCAAGGATCCCGACCCGCTGGCGACGCAGTACCCGGCGCGCCCGATGGGCTGGGTCAGCTGGTGGCCGAACGAGGGGCCGAAGGTCTGCTTCCCGAGCGGCGGGAAGAACCTCTGCTCGAACTACATCGGCGGCGACTTCAACCCGGAGACCGTCACCCGCAGCATCGCGGTCGATCCGCAGGTCGGCTGGGAGGTGCAGAAGTTCCTGATCGCCTGGACGCTCGCGTACATCCCCGCGAACGGCAAGACGAACTGGACGGACATGATGCGCATCTACCGGCTCGGCACCGACGCCGAGCCCGGGATCGAGCAGCGCATCGAGTGGCAGGACCCGACGTCCGGGCAGATCTACTACGCCCGCACGTACGGCATGGAATGCCTCTTCGGGACCGGCAAGGACAGGGCGACCTGCAAGGACTCCGGCGGCAAATGGGTGCAGAAGGGCATCGCGGCGCGCGTGCTCGAATACGCCAACGACCTCACGTCGAAGGGGTACCAGCTCGATCCGTCGTATGAAGTCGCCGTGTCCGGGGATCCCGCGTACGCCGCCGACTACGGCCCGGGCTTCAACAAGTACGGCCGCGCGATGGTCATGCACCACCCGGACGGCGCCGCGATCATCGTCCAGGATCCCGCGGTCAAGGACTTGAACGCGAACAACGGTCAGCTGGAGGCCGTGAAGCCGTGCGACCAGAACATCAACCCGAACTGCACGCAGCTCACCATCTACAAGAACCACTACGCGTACGAGCTGAAGAGCTACAAGTCGGTGCCCGACTACATGCTCCAGATGATGGTCCAGCTCGGCGTCGCCGATCCTGACCAGCTGGGCGTGTACCCCGACTGAGCCGCGCCTCGCCGCGCCGGGGGCCCCGCGCCGGGGCCCCCGCGCTCCCCTCCTCCGCTCTCCCCCCAGCACCAGCAACCCGAGCGCGCGGCCGCTCGGCGATCCCGCGGGCGCCGTGACCCGCGCGGCCGTCGCCGGCCGTCGCGCCGGGTGAGCCCGCGGTCGCTCGGCCCCGCCCCGTCCGCGGCTTACAGGTCGCGCCGGCGCCGCGGCGGCATTACGCTCCCCGAGGCGCAGCGCGCGCCACGGCATGGACGCCTCCCCCGCCCTCCCCGCCATCACCCCGGCGCAGCTCTCGGACGCGCGGGCCTTCATGACCTACCTCGTCGAGCACGTGGCCGAGTCCGGCCGCCGCGGCGCGCCCCATTTCGCCGTCGTGACGTCGCTCGCGCCCGACGAGGTCGAGAAGAGCGCGCGCGACCGCTGGAGCAAGGCGCTCGACGAGCCGCTCTGGGGGCGGGCCTGGCTGCTCCGGTCGACCGAGCCGCGGGCGCGCGTCATCGGGCACATCGAGCTGCGCGGCGGCCGCGTCTGGTCCGAGGGCCACCGCGCCGTCGTCGCGATGGGCATCCTCGGCCCCTACACCGGGCAGGGCCACGGCCGGCGCCTGCTCGAGACGGCGATCGCCTGGGCGCGCGACAAGGCGGGCCTCTCGTACCTGGATCTCGGCGTCTTCTCGAACAACGAGCGCGCCATGCGGCTCTACACGCGGATGGGCTTCGTCCCGATCGGCACCCGCCCCGACGCGTTCCGGGTGGGCGACGCCACCCTCGACGACATCCAGATGACGCTCGCGCTCCGCGCCCCCGACGCGCGTCCGGACGCGCGCGCGGCCAGGCCCGCCGGGCGCTGATCCCGGCCGGCGCAAGCCCGACCGGGGCGCCGGCGCCGGCGCGCCGGCCGGGCTGTGCCGCCGGGGCGCGCTGGAGGGTACCCACCGCGGCGCAGATGGGTCATGAGGAGACCGCCGCCCGGGCGCCCGTCGGCCGGCCGGGCCACCCCGGCGCGGATCGCCCGCGGTCCTCGCCGCCGTCCATCGCCACCGAAAGCCACCATGCGCCGTTCGCCGCTCCTGCCGATCTTCCTGACCGTCTTCGTCGACGTCCTCGGCCTCACGCTCGTCCTGCCGCTGCTCCCGTTCTACGCCGAGCACTTCGGCGCCAGCGAGCTCGTCGTCGGCGTGCTCGCGGCGAGCTACGCGGTCTGCCAGCTCGTCTCCGGGCCGATCCTCGGGCGGATCTCCGACCGCGTGGGCCGCAAGCCGACGCTGCTCGCGAGCCAGACCGGCACGTTCTTCGGGTTCCTCGTGATCGGCTCGGCGAGCTCGCTGCCGATGCTCTTCGTGGGGCGGATCATCGACGGCCTCACGGCCGGGAACCTGACGATCGCGCAGGCGTACATCAGCGACGTGACCCGGCCGGAGGAGCGCACCAGGGCGTTCGGCCTGATCGGCATCGCCTTCGGCTCGGGGTTCCTGCTCGGCCCGGCCATCACCGGCGAGCTCGCGAGCCGGTTCGGCTACGGCGCCCCGGCCTACGGCGCGGCGGCGCTGTCGCTGACGTCGATCCTCCTGACGGCCACGCTGCTGCCGGCCAAGCCGATCGCGCCGGCGGCCTCGCCCGAGGCGGCCGCGGCCGCGCCCGCCCGCGCGTCGGCGATCGGCCGCGGGGACGCCTTCCGCCGCTTCTTCGACCGGCCGCTCCCGCGCCGCCGGCTGCTCGAGTTCTTCGCCTTCACGCTCTCGTTCTCGACGCTCATCGGCGGCCTCGCGCTGTTCCTCGAGCGGCGCTTCGCGTTCGGCGTCAAGGAGACGGGCTACCTCTACGCGTTCTCCGGCCTCGTCGGCGGGAGCATCCAGGGCGGCGCGATCGGCCGGCTGGCGAAGCGGTTCGGCGAGGAGCGGCTCGCGCTGATCGGCTTCGGCGCGATGGTGATCGGCTACGGCCTGCTCGGCGTGGCGTACACGCTGCCCACGCTGCTCGTGCTCGTGGGGATCGGGGCGTTCGGCTCGGCGGTGGTGCGGCCCGCCGTCACCACGCTGCTCACGAAGAGCGTCGGCCGCGACGAGCAGGGCGCGGCGCTCGGCGTGAGCCAGTCGCTGGCGAGCCTCGCGCAGATCGTCGGCCCCATCGGCGCCGGGTGGCTGATCCAGCACCGGGCGCTCTCGGCCTACGGCCTCATGGCGGCGGGCTTCGCCGCCGTCGGCGTCCTCCTCGGCCTGCAGAAGCTCCCCGTCGGCGAGCCGGTCGAGTCCTGAGGGCGCGCGCCTGCGCCCGAGCGCGCCGCCCCGCGCTGCGCGCTCAGGCGCGCGCGCCCTTCACGAAGGGCAGGACGGCCTCGACGAGCGGCGGCGTGGCGTCGTCGAGCTTCCGGGGGTTGTACCAGGCGAACGGCTCGACGAGCCGCGACGGTCGCAGGCCGAGCCCGCCGCGCGAGCACTCGACGAGGAGCGACAGCGCCCCGTGGCGATCGTGGAGCCAGTCGATCTCCAGGCCGGCCTTGCGGATGCCCCAGGCGAAGCGGACGTAGGACATGGCGCGGTACGGCCTGCGGGCCGCGGCGCGCGCGACGCTCCGGGCGAAGGCGCGGTGCTCAGCGGCGTCGGCCACGGGCCAGAGGCTGTGCGCCGGCGGGTACAGCACGGCGCCGCCCGCGCTGTGCAGCGACAGGGCGCGGTCGATCCGGCGCGAGGACAGCGCGTGCGCGATCGCCTCGACCTCCGGCTCGCTGGCGGGGCGGCTGCCGGGCGAGACGACGAGCCCGATGAGGCGCTGCACGAGGCCGCGCTCGTACCACCCGGCGTCGAAGTTCCGGTTGAGGTCGACCCCCCGGGCGTTGCCGCGCACGTAGCGGTGGCGCCCGGCGCGGAGGTTCATCTCGACGCGCAGGAGCCCGTCGGGGTTCACGATCGGGACGGCGAAGATCGATCGGCCGCCGAGGTCCTCGGTCGCGAGGCGCTCGAGCAGCGCGAGGTTCGCCTCGATGCCGACCCATTCGAGGGGGTGGATCCCGGACAGGATCACCGTGGTCCGCCCGCGCGGCCCGGCGCCCGCGGCGCGGCGCGGATCGTGCGGACCGGCGCCCGCGACGCCGCGCGGGTCGAGCGGCCCGGCGCGCCCGGCCAGCTCCGCCGCGGCGACGTCGTTCGCCGGCGGCTCGCCCGCGCCCTCCGGCGCGTCGCCGCCGACGTGGGCGCCGCGGGGCGATGCGCCGTTCGTGAAGCGCCGCCCGCCATGGGAGAGCAGCGCTGGGCGACCTACACCCGGCCGGTCGCCGCCGTCACCGGGCGGGCGGACTGGGCCGATGTGGACGGCGAGCAGCGGCTCGCCGCGGATCGAGCGCCCGATCAGGGAGAGCTGCGCCCCCCGATCGGCGAGCCGCTCGATCGCCTCGAGGAGCTCGCCGTAGCCGCGGTAGGGGCCGAGGCCGCGGCGAGCGAGCTGGCGCGAGAGGGGCGCGCGGCGATGTACAAAGAGGGCCGCCCTCAGGGCGGCCCGGCCTTGCTCTTCCGACGCCGGATCGGACTTCGGCATGCAGGGCTCACCTTTAGCCTAGATGACACGACTATAGAGCACGGGTCGCGCCTTCGCGCGATCTGGACCAGGATGAGCCGGGATTACCGTGGCAGCGGGCGCGCGAATGGAATTCGATGTCAACGGGTGGGCGGAAGGACGTATCGAGCTCGCGGCGCCGGGCCAGGGCTGGTCGCTGCTGTCGCCGGAGCCCGAGGCGCGGATCGACGAGCACCGGTGGGCGCACCAGGCGCGCGTCTTCTTCGGCGCGGAGCTGACGCTCGTGCAGAAGAAGGCGTACCCGTCGGGGGCCACGCCGATGGCCGACGCCGTGGAGGTCGACGTCGCGCGCATCTCCTCGACGTCGCGCGCGCCGAGCCGGGTGCTCGTGCTGACGGTGCCGCTGGATCGCGCGCCTCTCTTGCGGGCGGCGGCCGCCGCGGGGGTGCGGGCGATCGGCGGGCGCGGGTTCGACGCGCTGATCGCGCGGGCGCGGCGGGCCTGGCAGGTGCGCGAGCCGCCGGTCGCCGGCGGCGACGCGCGAGCGCCGCTGGTCGTGACGGCGATCCTCGCGGCCGTGCTGCTCGCGCCCGTGGTGCCGCCGGGCGAGGAGACGATCTTCGGGGTGAAGGGGGCGCGGGAGCGGCTGCAGCGGCTAGGCTGGTGACGAGGCGGCGCGGGGCGATCGTTCTGTGGAGCGCGCGCCGCCCCGCTGGGGTAAATTTTCCTCGAGGCTGCCCATGGAACTCGCACCCAGGCTCGTCCGCCCGGCGACGCTCGCCGACCTGGAGGCGCTGCCGCCGACGTGGCGGGGCGAGATCCTCGACGACACGCTCTACGCGTTCCCTCGCCCACGCGCGCCGCACGCGAGCGTCGAGGGGCTGATCACGACCGACCTGACGAACCCGTTCCAGCGGGGACGCGGCGGCCCCGGCGGCTGGTGGATCCTCCCCGAGCCGAGCATCCAGCTGCCCCGCGCGCCGGAGATATCGCCCGACGTCGCGGGCTTCCGCCGCGAGCGCCTCCCGACGCTCCCCGCCAAGGGGCCGATCACCCTCGTGCCGGACTGGGTCTGCGAGATCCTCTCGCCGAGCACGGCGAGCTACGATCAGATCGTCAAGCGCCGCTTCTACATGAAGATCGGCGTCCCGCACATCTGGTACGTCGACCCGCGCGACCGGACGCTGCTCGTCGCCCAGCAGGTCGACGGCAAGTGGATGGAGCTCGGCATCCACGGCGCGGACGAGAGCGTGCGCGCCGCGCCGTTCGACGCGGTCGAGATCGAGCTCTCCGCCTGGTGGGAGGGGATCGAGGCGGAGAAGGGCGCGGATCCGTAGCGGCGCCGCTCCCCCCAGAGCGCGGCCTCGCGCCGCGCCGGGGTCGCGCTAGAGCGCATCGACGTCACGGCGCGGCGCCGCCCCCCTGCGCGGCGCCGCGACGCGCCGCGAGCCCCAGCGCCACGAGCGTCGCGACGTACGGCAGGAGCTGCGCGAGATCGGCCGCGCGCGACGCCCCGCGCGCCGCGGACTGGAGCGCGATCTGGAGGGCCTCCAGCGCGCCGAACAGGAGGCACGCGAGCGCCGCGCGGCCGGCGCGGAGGCCGCTCACGACGACCGCCGCGAGCGCGATGAAGCCGCGGCCGTTCGACATGCCGGAGTCGAAGCGGTGCTGGTCGTAGGCGAGGTGCGCGCCGCCGAGCGCGCAGAGGGCGCCGGACAGCGCGAGCGCGGCGCAGCGGACGCGGGTCACGGGGACGCCCGCGGCGGCGGCGGCGGCCGGGTCCTCGCCGGCGGCGCGCACCCGGAGCCCGAAGCGCGTGCGCGCGAGGAGGAGCGGCGTCGCCGCGATCGCGAGCGCCGCCGCGAGGACGACCGGATCGAGGAGCACGCGCGCGAGCAGCGCCGCGCCGCTCCGCCCGGTCGGGCCCGCGCGGAAGCCCTCGATCGGGGGCGAGCTCGAGGCGCTGTCGTAGAGCCCGCGCAGGAGGAGGCGCGTCCCCGCGTAGGCGAGCAGGTTGAGCGCGATGCCGCTGACGACGGCGTGCACGCGGGCGCGCTCGACGATCAGGGCGTGGCCGAGCGAGAGGGCGGCGCCCGCGGCGATCGCGGCGGCGAGGCCGGCCGCCGCGCTGCCGCTCGCGTGGGCGACCGCCACCGAGGCGAACGCGCCGGCGAGCAGCACCCCCTCGAGGCCGATCTGGACGACGCCCGAGCGCTCGGCCCAGATGCCGCCGAGCGCCGCGCACGCGTACGGCGTGGAGATCCGCAGCGCCTCGGCGAGCAGGACGAGCGCCGGCGAGCTCACGCCGGCGCCCCCTCGTCGCGGCCCGCGCGCTCGCCGCTCCTCACCGCGGCGGCGACGAGGACGATGGCGAGCGCCTCGAGCACGTCCATCGCCTCCTTCGGCACGCGCGCGTTGATGGCGAGGCCGGCCTGCTCGAGGGTGCCGAACAGCACGGCCGCGAGCACGAGCCCGAGCGGCGTCCCGCGGCCGAGCAGCGCGACCGGGATCCCGGAGAAGCCCGCGCCCGCGCCGAGGCCGAGCTCGTAGTATCCCTTGTACCCGAGCGTCGTCGCGGTCATGGCGGCCCCGGCCACCGCGCCGGAGGCGAGCAGCGCCGCGAGGCGCCGGCGCGGCACGTCGATGCCCTCCGCGCGCGCGGCCTCGGCCGACTGCCCGACGAAGCGCATCTCGCGGCCCGCGCGGGTCCGCGAGAGCGCGCGGTGCGCCGCGAACGCGAGCGCCACGGCGAGGGGGAAGGCGACGCTCGCGGCGCTGCCGCGCAGCGCGGGGACGAGCCGGTCGAGCCGCGGCAGCGTGGCCGCGGGGATGGCGTCGGCGGTGCGCATCGCGGCCCTGCCGAGGACCGACGCGAGCAGCCACGGCGCGAGCGCGTCGGCGACGCGGTTCATCATGATCCCGCTGATGATCTCGTGGGCGCCGAGGCGGGCGCGCAGGAGCGCGGGGACGAGCGCGACGGCGGCGCCCGCGGCCATGGCGCACGCGATCGACGCCGGGATCGCGACGGCCCACGGCGTGCCCGGAGGGAGCCGGGCCGCGACGACGGCGCCCGCGAGGCTCGCCATCGCGAGCTGCCCCTCGGCGCCGATGTTGAAGAGGCCCGCGCGGAGCGCGATGGAAAAGGCGAGCCCGGTGAAGAGGAGCGGCGTCGCCTTGAAGAGCACCTGACCGACCCCGTACGGCGTGCCCCACGTGCCCTCGAAGGCGCGGCGAAGGATCGGCGCCGGCGCCTCGCCGAAGCTGAACGAGATGAGGTTCAGGGCGAGGAGGATGCCGCCGAGCACGAGCGCCGCCGGGAGGGCGGCCCCGCGGAGCTCGCGCAGCCCGCCCCGGAAGCGCGCGGCCGCGCGGGCGGGGCTCACGCCGCCTCCAGGCCGAGCATCGCGCGCCCGATCTCTTCGTCGGAGCACGAGGGCGGGAGCGTCGCGACGATCCTGCCCTTCCGCATCACGAGGAGCCGGTGGCAGAGCCGCCGGAGCTCGCCGAGGTCCGCGCTGATCACGAGGACCGCGAGCCCCGCCGCGGCGGCCTCGGCGATGGCCGCGTGGATCACCGCGGCGGCGCCGACGTCGACCCCCCGGGTCGGCTGAGCGAGGACCGCGGCCGCGCGGCGCGGCGCCCGGATCGCCGCGCGCGCGCTCGATCGCGCCGCCGGGGCGACGCGATCGAGCGCGCGCGCGACCACGATCTTCTGCTGGTTGCCGCCGGAGAGCTCGCCCGCGAGGCGCGACGGATCGGGCGGCTCGACGCGGAAGCGGGCGACGCGGCGCGCGACCAGGGCCGCCTCGGCGTCGCGGCCGCGGGCGCCGCGCGGGAGCTCGCCGAGGTCGCCGAGGACGAGGTTGTCGCCGACCGAGGCGCCGAGGAGCACGCCCTCGGCGTGGCGGTCCTCGTGCACCACGCCGAGGCACGCGCGGCGCGCGCGGATGTCCCACGAGGAGAGATCGACGCCGCCGACGGCGACGCGGCCGGCCGCGCGCGGCTCCATCCCGGCGATGGCGCGCACGAGCTCGCGCTGGCCGTTGCCCTCGACGCCCGCGACGCCGGCGATCTCCCCCGCGCGCACCGTGAGGGTCACGCCGTCGAGCAGGCGCCGTCCGCCGGCGCCGGTCACGGTCAGCCCCGCGATCTCGAGCGCCGCCGGCGCGCCCTCGCCGAGCGGCGGCCGATCGACCCGCGGCGGGGGCTCGCCGCCCATGATCGCGCGGGTGAGCTCTCCTTCGGCGCCGCGCTCCCCTGCCTCGGCGGACCGGCCCGCCGCGGGCCGCGACAGCGCGACCTGCCCGCGGCGCATCACGGTGACGTGATCCGCGAACCGGATCACCTCGTCGAGCCGGTGGGTCACGACCGCGACCGTGCGGCCCTCGCGCGCGAGGCGCCGGAGGGTCGCGTACAGGCCGTCGGCCTCGATCGGGGAGAGCACGGCCGTGGGCTCGTCGAGCAGGATCGCCCGGGCGCCGCGGTAGAGGACCCGCAGGATCTCGAGCTTCTGCCGCTCGCCCACGGTGAGCGCGGAGGTCGCCGCGTCGAGCGGGATCGAGAGCCCGGCCGCCTCCATGAGGGCGCGCGCGCGGGCGCGGGCGGCGGCGAGGTCGAGCCGCCCGCACCCGCGCGTGGGCTCGCAGCCGAGCACGACGTTCTCGAGGGCCAGGAAGCTCCCGACGAGCATGAAGTGCTGGTGGACCATCCCCACGCCGCGGCGGGCGGCCTCGGCCGGCGTCGCCGGCCGGAGAGGGGCGCCGTCGACGCGGACGGCGCCGGCGTCGGGCGCGAGCACGCCGGCGGCGAGCTTGAGGAGCGTGGACTTGCCGGCGCCGTTCTCGCCGACGACGGCGTGGATCGCGCCGGGGTCGAGCCGGAGCGAGGCGCCGCGCACGGCGACGTGCTCGCCGTAGCGGAGGACCACGCCGTCGAGCTCGATCACCGCGCCGCCCGGGGAAGGCGGCGCGGGCACGCCCGAGGCCGTCGGCTCCGTCACGGCGCGGGGCTCCGGGGCGAGGGCGGCGGGGCGGAGGCGGGGGCGGGGCGAGCTACACGGGGACGCGCGGCCACGCCGGCGATCAAGGGCCCGCGCCGGCGCGGCGCCAGTCGCGCCGGCGCTGCTTGGAGGTCCGGACTCGCCCGAAGAGCGACGCCGCAGACGGCGCATCGTCCCCCTCGCGCCCCGCGAAGGCGCCTGCTCCTCGCGCGCCCGTACTGGCTCCGACCGCCAGGGATCCGGAGAGAGTTCAACGCAAAGGCGCAAAAATACAAATTTTCATGCATTTTTGCGTCTTTGCGCTCTTGGCGCCTTTGCGTTCCAATTTCTCTTCGCTCGCGAGGCAAATCCCTGGCGGGGTTTCCGATCCGCGGTACTAGCGTGCGCGCCCGTGCGCTCCCGCTTCCCGCTCGTGGCCGCCCTGTTCTTCGTCTCCGGCGCGACCGGCCTCCTCTACGAGGTCGCCTTCTCCAAGCTGCTCGCCTACGTCTTCGGCGCCACCGCCTACGCCGTGAGCACGGTCCTCGCCGCCTTCATGGGCGGCCTGGCCCTCGGCGCGCACCTCGGCGGCCGCCACGCCGCGGCCGCCCGCCGCCCGCTCGTCGTCTACGGCGCGCTCGAGGCGATCGTCGGCGCCATCTGCGCCGTCTCGCCGTTCCTGTTCGAGGCGCTGACCTCGGCCTACGTCGCCGTCGCCCGCGCCGCGCCGGACTCGCTCGCGCTGCTCACCGTGGCGCGCGCCGCGCTGACCGCCCTCGTCGTCGTCGTCCCCACGGTCGCGATGGGCGCCACGCTCCCGGTGCTCTCGCGCATCCTCCGCGCCGGCGCCGCGCCGGACGGCGCGCCCCCGGCCGACCACGACGCCGCGCGCCGCCTCGCCTCGCTCTACGCCATCAACACGGCCGGCGGCGCGGCCGGCGCGCTCTCCGGCGCCTACGTGGTCCTCCCGCTCCTCGGGATCCGCGGCGCGCTCTGGTCCGCGGCGATCGCCAACCTCACCCTCGGCGCCGTCGCGATCTCCGCCGGGCTCCGCGGCCCCGCGCTCGCCCCGCCCGCCGCCGCGCTCGACGCCCGCTCGTCGTCTACGACGCCCTCCCCCGAGGCGCGCTCGTCGCGCGCTCCCCTCCCGCCCGCCGGCGGCCGCGCCGAGGCGTCGTTCCTCCTGCCGCTCGCGTTCGCCTCGGGCTTCCTTGTCTTCGCCGCCGAGGTGGTCGAGACGCACCTGCTCGCGCTGCTCATCGGCAACAGCGCCTACGCCTTCGGGCTGATGCTCGCCGTCTTCCTCGTCTGCCTCGCGGTCGGCGCCGCGCGCTCGCCGGCCCTCGCGCGCCACGGCGAGGGCGCGCTCTGGCGCGGGCTCGTCGCCACGG
Source organism: Sorangium sp. So ce185 (assembly GCF_051526825.1). Lineage (NCBI taxonomy): Bacteria > Pseudomonadati > Myxococcota > Polyangiales > Polyangiaceae > Sorangium > Sorangium sp. So ce185. The sequence goes on from NZ_CP150316.1 coordinate 9,583,922, forward strand.
CCCTCTCGCTGGCCGCCACCACCCCGCTCTGGGACCAGCTCCCGCGGCTCTTCGCCTTCGCGGGCAAGCACGTCGACGGCTGGGCCGGCCGCGAGGCGTGCCGCGCGCTCGCCGCGCTCGCGATCCTCGCGCTGCCCACGCTGTGCATGGGCACCACCTTCCCGCTCCTCCTCGCGCGCGCCGCCGCGCACGCCGACGTCGCCGCGCGCGTCGGCAGGCTGACCTCCGCGAACACCCTGGGCACGATCGCCGGCTCCATCATCACCGGCTACCTGATCCTCCCCGCGCTCGGCTCGGAGCGCGCCCTCTTCGCGATCGCGCTCGCCTTCGCCCTCACGGCGGTCCTCGCCGCCACGCGCGCCCGCGCGGAGCTCCCCCGCGCCCTCGCGGCGGCCGCCGCCGCGGCCGCCCTCGCCGCGCTCGCGCCGCGCTGGGACATGGCCCGCCTCACGAGCGGCGCGAACGTCTATTTCGCCATGGGGCCGCGGCCCGAGCGCATCGACTTCGTGCGCGAGGACGTGCACGGCGGCGTCACCACCGTCGCGCGCCGCGCCGGCGTCACGACCATGTACACGAACGGCAAGTTCCAGGGCGACGACGGCCCCGAGATGACGGCGCAGCGGCGGTTCGCGCATTTCCCCTCGCTCTTCGTCCGCCACCCGCGCGCGGCGCTCGTCATCGGCCTCGGCACCGGCACGACGACCGGCACCATCGCGGCCTACCCCTTCGAGCGCATCGACGTCGCCGAGATCTCGCCCGCGATCGTCGAGGCCTCCCGCCGCTTCTTCGCGGGCCCGAGCCTCAACGCCCTCGACGACCCCCGCGTCCGGCTCTCGCTCAACGACGGCAGGAACGAGCTGCTCGTCGCCGCCGAGGGTCGCTACGACCTCATCGCGATCGAGCTCACCAGCGTCTGGTTCGCGGGCGCCGCGAGCCTCTACAGCCGCGAGTTCTACGAGCTCGCCAGGTCCCGGCTCGCCGAGGGCGGCGTCCTCCAGCAGTGGGTGCAGCTCCACCACATCCGGCGGCGCGAGCTCGCCGTCGTGATCCGGACCATGCGCAGCGCCTTCCCGCACGTGGCGCTGTTCGTGGGCGGCGCGCAGGGCATCCTGGTCGCGAGCGCCGCGCCGCTCGTCGCCTCGGAGGCGCGCCTCGCGGCGCTCGACGCGCGCCCGGCGCTCCAGGCGACGCTCGCCGGCGCGCGGCTCGCGGACCTCCTCGACGATCTCGTGACGTCCGGCGGCGACCTCGACCGCCTCGTCGCCGACGCGGCCGAGGACGGCGGGCCGATCCTGTCCACGGACGACAACCTCTACCTCGAGTACGCCACCCCGAAGGGCAACGTGCTCCCCTACGGCGCGTCGCTGGACGCGGCGCTCGCGCTCCTCTCGCGGTACCGCACGCCGGCGCCCCGCGCGCGCCACCTCGGGCCCTGAGGGCGCTCAGGGCTTGAGCGGCTCGCCCTCAGGCCCCGACGCCTCGACCGGCGGCTTGACCGGCACCGGCTTGATCTCGTCGCCGGTCGCCACGAAGGCCTTGCGGGGCGGGGGCGCCTTGGGCTGCGCGGCCTGCTCCGCGCGCAGCTTGCGCTCCTCGAGGCTCAGCACCTCCAGCGCGAGGCCGCCCGCGTACGGGTCCTGCCCCTGGAACGGGCGCCCGTCCACCTCGGCCACGTGGAACTCGACCCGCCGGTTCTCGCTGCGCCCCGCCGCGATCTCGTTCGGCCCGAGCGGGCGCGACTCGCCGAAGCCCACCGCGATCAGCCGGATGTTCTCGACCCCGTGGTCGACCAGCCAGTCGGCGACCGCGAGCGCGCGCTTCGCGCTGAGCTCCTGGTTGCGCTCCTCGCTCGACTGCGCGTCGGTGTGCCCCTCGATCCGCAGCCGCGTCACCTCGGGGTGCTCCTTGAGGAACTGGAGCAGCGTCTCCAGCGTCTTCTCGCTGCCCGGCCGGATGGACGCCTTGTTCGTCTCGAAGACGATCTTCCCCTGGATGTAGACCTGGCTCTCCCCGCCCTGCTCCGACCAGGCCTTCTCCGGGTACCAGCGCGGGAGCGGGCGCTGCTCGTCGGCGCGCGGCAGGTCCCGCGGCGGCAGCCGGTTGTCTCCGCACCCCTGGCCGGCGTGCGCGGCGGCCGCGAGCGCCGCCGCGACCGCGAACGGCAGGGCGGTGCGGCCTGCCTGCTTCCTCTTCGAGTCCATCTCGCCCTGTAGCGTGTCAGAACCGGCGCTCGAACCGCAAGTAACCTGGCGTCGGCGGCCCCGGGTCGCCCCGCGGGCGCCGGGCGGACCGGCGCCCGAGGCGGCGTGTGGTAAAGGGAGGATCGCCATGTCCGCGCCGTCGCTCACGCCCGAGGGCTCCCTCATCGACACGAAGCTCGCCGGGCTGCGCGCCCGGCTCCGGGAGCTCGGCTCCGTCCTCGTCTGCTACTCCGGCGGGGTCGACAGCGCCTTCGTCCTCGCGGTCGCCCACCAGGAGCTCGGCCCGAAGGCCGTCGGCATGACCGCGGTCTCGCCGAGCCTCGCGCCCGCCGAGAAGGAAGAGGCCGCGGCGATCGCCCGCCTCATCGGCGCCGACCACCGGCTCGTCGAGTCGTCCGAGATCGACGACCCGCGCTACGTGGCGAACAACCCCGACCGCTGCTTCCACTGCAAGAGCGAGCTCTACCGGATCGCCGTGCGCAAGCGCGCCGAGTGGGCGCTCGCGGCGATCCTGAACGGCACCAACACGGACGACCTCGGCGACTACCGCCCCGGGCTGGAGGCGGCGCGCGAGGCCGGCGTGGTGAGCCCGCTCGTCGAGCTCGGCTTCAGCAAGGCCGACGTGCGCGCCGGCGCGGCGCGCGTGGGCCTGCCCATCTGGGACAAGCCGGCCGCCGCCTGCCTCTCCAGCCGCATCCCGTACGGGACCAGCGTCACGCGCGAGCGGCTCGCGCAGATCGGCGGCTTCGAGGCCGCGCTGCGCGGCCTCGGGTTCCGCCAGGTCCGCGTCCGCTACCACGACGACCTCGCGCGCATCGAGCTCGACGCCGGCGAGCTCGCGCGCGCCGCCGAGCCGGCCGTGCGCGCCGAGGTCGTGGCCGCCGGCAAGCGGCACGGCTTCCGGTACGTGACGCTCGATCTCGGCGGGTACCGGACCGGCAGCCACAACGAGGTCCTCGTCGGCCGCGCCCTCAAGATCGTGAGCTGACCGGCGGCCCCCGCCGGAGGAGCCTCGCCATGGGACGCTTCGATCACCTCGCGACCCGACCGATCCGCGGCCCGGCCGACATCCTCCGCTGGAAGGTCGTCGACGCCATCGCCGGCAGGAACCGTAAAGATCCCGGGGGGTTCTCGGCGCCCGTGCGGCCCTACGACCGCGCGCTCGTCGCGGCCGCCGCGCCGTCGCTCACCTGGATCGGCCACGCGTCCTTCCTCGTCACGCTGGGCGGCGCGCGGCTGCTCATCGACCCGATCTACCGCGACGGCCCCGGCCCGCTGCGCCGGCTCGCGCCGCCGGGCATCCCGCTCGGCGAGCTGCCGCCCGTCGACGCGGTCCTGATCACCCACAACCACCGCGATCACCTCGACACGTGGACGCTGTCCCAGCTGGGCCGCGCGCCGGTCTACGTCGCGCCCGTCGGCCACGAGGCGGTCCTCCGCGAGGCGGGCGCCGAGCGGATCGTCGAGCTCGAGTGGTGGGGCAGCGCCGTGGTCGGCGGGGTGGAGATCACGCTCGTCCCTGCGCGCCACTGGTCGATGCGCTTCCCCTGGGACCGGAACGACGCGCTCTGGGGCGGGTACCTGATGCGCGCCGCCGAGGGGACGGCGTACCACTCGGGCGACACCGCCTTCTTCGACGGCTTCGCGGAGATCGGCCGGCGCGCCGGCGCGATCGACTGGGCGATGCTCCCGATCGGCGCCTACGACCCGCGGTGGTTCATGGAGCCCCAGCACATGTGCCCGGAGGAGGCGATCGAGGCGAGCGTCCTGCTCGGCGCGCGCCGCCTCGTGGCGATGCACTGGGGCACGTACCGGCTCACGGACGAGCCCCCCGGCGAGCCGCCGGAGCGGACGCGCGCCGGCTGGCAGGCGCGCGGGCTCCCGGAAGACGCGCTCTGGATCCTCGACATCGGGGAGACGCGGGCGCTCGCCCGCTAGCGTCGCCTCACATCAGCGACGACCGCGCGGCCTTCGCGCGCTCGTCGCGCTCCTTCAGGTGCTCCAGGATGATCACCGCCGTCTCCTCGATGGCGCGCCCGGTGACGTCGACCACCGGCCACTCCGGGTGCGCGGCGAAGAGCCGGCTCGCGTAGTCGAGCTCCTGCCGGACGTGCTCGCGCATCGCGTAGTTGGTCTCGGCCGGCATCCCGAGCTGGCGCAGGCGCGCCTGCCGGATCGCGCAGAGCTGGTCGATCCCGATGGTCAGGCCGACGACCCGGTCCTGGGGGGCGTCCATGAGCTCGGGCGGCGGCGCCACGCCGAGCACGAGGGGCAGGTTCGCGACCTTGAGACCGCGCTGCGCGAGCAGCGTCGACAGCGGCGTCTTCGACGTGCGGGAGACGCCGACGAGGACGATGTCCGCCCGCTTGAAATTCCGCGGCTCCTTGCCGTCGTCGCTCTTCACCGCGAACTCCACCGCCTCGATGCGCCGGAAGTACTCCTCGCTCAGCGGCAGCATCGCGCTCGGCAGGTTGATCGGCTCCCGGTCGAGGAAGGTGCCGAGCCGGACGATGAGCGAGCCGATCAGATCGATCGCCTCGATGTTCAGCTGGGCCGTCGAGGCGTGCACGAACTCGCGCAGCTCGGGGCTCACCACCGTGAACACCACGAGCGCGCCCTCCCGGGCCGCGCGCTCGAGCACCGGCCGCGCGACCTCCGGCGTGCGCACCCGGGTGTGGAGGCGGATCTGCACCCCCGCGTCCGGGTACTGGAGCAGCGCGGCGCGCACGGCCTTCTCGGCCGTCTCTCCCGTCGAGTCGCTCAGGACGTCGATGAACTTCGGCTTGTCCATGTCCGATGCCTCCGTCGCCGTGTCGGCGCAGGCGCTCGAGGCAGCGCTCGTGCCCCGGCGTTCAGCGGGACGGAGAGGATCGCCCGCGGGCGCGGGGCGGGTCAACCAAACAGCCCCTTGAGCTTGTCCATGAAGGTGACCTGCTGCGGCTGCACGTTCTCGCCGAGCTCCTTCGCCAGCTGGGAGATGAGCTCCTTCTGCGAGGCGGTGAGCTGCGTCGGCACCTCGACGCTCACCTCGACGAGCTGATCGCCGCGCCCGCCGACGACGCGGCGCGGTATGCCCTTGCCCTTGATGCGGAGCACCGAGCCGGGCTGCGTGCCCGGGGGGATCCGCAGCCGGCCCTTGCCGTCGAGCGTCGGGATCTCCAGCTCGCCGCCGAGGGCCGCGCGCGCGAACGAGATCGGCACGGCGCACACCACGTCGTCGCCGACGCGGCGGAAGAGCTCGTGCGGCGCGACGCGGATGGTGAGCTCGAGGTCGCCCGGCCCGCGATCGGGGCGGACGGCGTTGCCGCCGCGCTCCACGAGCCGGGTCGCGCCGTTCTCCACGCCCGCGGGGATGGTCACCTCGATCGTCTTCTGCTTCGCCGCGAGGCCGGCGCCGCGGCACGTCTTGCACGGGTCGATCACGATCCGCCCCGTGCCGCGGCACTTCCCGCACGGGCGCTCGATCGCGATGGGGAACATCCCCTGCTGCATCCGGACGCGGCCGCGGCCCGCGCACGCGGCGCACCGCTCGGTCGACGAGCCGGGCGCCGAGCCCGAGCCGGCGCAGTCGCCGCACGGCTCGACGCGATCGTAAGTGATCTGCTTCGTGCAGCCGAACGCCGCCTCCTCGAAGCTGATGCGCACCTCTTTCTGGAGCGTCCCGCGATCGCCCACCTTGATGCCGAGGGCGCCGAGCAGGTCGCCGAAGATGGCGTCCAGGTTGAGGTCCTGCATGTCGAAGGGGACGCCCTGGAAGCCCGAGCCGGCGGCGGCGCCGACGGCGGCGGGGCCGAACCGATCGAACGCCGCGCGCTTCTGCGGGTCGCTCAGGATCTGGTAGGCCGCGTTCAGCTCCTTGAAGCGGACGTGCGCGCCCTGGTCCCCCGGGTTCTTGTCGGGATGGTGCTGCGCGGCGAGCCGCCGGAAAGCGCTCTTGATTTCATCCTGCGTCGAGGAACGCTCGACGCCCAATACCTCGTACGGATCCCGCACGAGGTGCGAAATAGCATCGATCGCCCCCCCGGGACAGCGGCTAGCGGCGCGCCTATCCCGCTGGTTTCCGCTCGGGTCCGGCGAGCTCGCGCTTCATCACCTTGCCCGTCGGGTTGCGCGGCAGCGCGTCGACGAAGACGATCTCGCGCGGGACCTTGGGGCCCGCGAGCGCGGCGCGGCAGTGCGCCTTGATGTCGTCCTCGCTCGCGGACGCGCCGGGGCGCAGCGCGACGAACGCGCGCACCCGCTCCCCCCAGGCGCGATCCGGCGCCCCCACCACGGCGGCCTCGGCGACCGCCGGGTGATCGTGGAGCACCGCCTCGACCTCGGCGGGGTACACGTTCTCGCCGCCCGAGATGATGAGGTCCCGCTTGCGGCCTTCGATGTGGTAGCAGCCGCGCGCGTCGCGGCGCGCGAGGTCGCCGACCGAGAAGTAGCCGTCCAGCGTCGACGCGCGCGTGGCGCCGGGATCTCTGTGGTAGCCGGACACGAGCAGGGGGCTCCTTACGTAGAGCTCGCCCACCTCGCCGTCCCGGCACGGCCTGCCGTCGTCGCCCACGAGCAGGAGCGCGCTGCCGGCGACCGGGCGCCCGATGGTGCCCGGCGACGCGCGCAGATCCTCGGGGCCCGCGATCGTCACGATGCCCGTCTCGGTCGCGCCGTAAAAGTTGAAGAGCTTGTCGCCGAACACCCCCATGACCTCGGCCGCGAGCGCCGGCGGCAGCGGCGCGCCGCCGGTGAAGATCGCGGTGAGCGACGACGTGTCGTAGGCGCGGAGGCGCGCCTCGCCGAGCTCGAGCACGCGGTGGAGCATCGTCGGGACGACCGCCGTGGTGGTCACGCGGTAGCGCTGGATCGCCTCGAGGAAGAGCTCCGGATGGAACTCCGGCAAGATCACGATCGTCGCGCCGAGGACGAGCGACAGGTTCACGAAGCCGAACGCCGTGAGGTGGTAGAGCGGGCACACCGCGAGGTGCACGTCGCCCGCGCGCATCGGGGTCGCGCCGATCGCGCCGAGCGCCGACATGACGACCCCGCCGCCGAAGCCGCGCACCGCGCCCTTCGGCTTGCCGGTCGTGCCGGAGGTGTACATGACCACCGCCGCGCGCTCGCTGCGGTCCGGCGCGGCGCCGGGCTCGGCGAGGAGCTCGTCGAAGCGCGAGAAGCCCGGCGCGCCCTCGCCGACCGCGATCATGGCCTCGGGCGGGATCCCCTCGAGCCGCGGCGCGGCCTCGCGGATCACGTCGGCGATGTCGGCGTCGAACACGAGCAGCCGCGCCCCGGAGTGGCCGGCGAGGTACGAGAGCTCGGCCGGGGTCGATCGCCAGGAGGCCGTCACCACGGACGCGCCGACGCGGGCGAGCGCGATCTGGCACATCACGAACTCGGGGCGGTTCTTGAGCGCGAGCAGCACGGTCGCGCCCGGGCCGACGCCGCGCCGGTCGAGCGCGTGGCCGAGCCGCTCGATCGCCTCGTTCAGCGCGAAGAACGAGTAGACCCGATCCTCGGCCGGGGCCGTCGCCTCCCCCTCGGCCGCGCGGCGCCCGAGGCTCCGCGGCCCGAGGCTCCGTGGATCGATCACCGCGATGCGGTGCGGGCTGTTCTCGGCGTAGAACCGGAAGAGGAGCGACGGGTTCGCCTTGCCCTTCGCGAGCTCGCGCGCGAGGACCTTGAGCCCCGGCCAACGCAGCGCGGCGAGGAGCCCCGTCTGCGTCACCGCCCGTCCGGCGACGAGCGCCCCGTCCTTGAGCGCGGAGGCCCTGCGCCGCCCGCTCGCGAGCGCCGCCCTGACATGACCGAGTTCCATGGCCGGCGACTTTACTCTGGCCCTCGCGCGCCGTGGTAGGGTGGAGCCGTGACGGAGCCAGACCGCCGCTCAGCCCATCGCGCCGCGATCGAGCTGAGCGTGGAGTACAAGCGACTCAACACGTTCTTCGCCGACTACACGCGCAACATCTCGAAGGGCGGGACCTTCATCCGAACAGAGCGCCCGCTCGCGATCGGCACGGAGTTCGTCTTCGCCCTCTCGATCCGCAACCTGGCCGAGCCGCTCCGCCTCCGCGGCCGGGTGAAGTGGATCGTGATGCCCGCCGAGGCGACGGAGACGGCCCCGGCGGGGATGGGCATCGAGTTCCAGTACGCGAGCGAGGCGGAGCGCGGCGCGACCGACGCGGTGGTCGAGCAGCTGATGATGAGCGAGCTCGGCGAAACGCTCGCCTCCAAGCTGCTCGGCCGCAAGCTCGGCGACGGCGCGCGGTAGCGCTGGAGCGCGCGGTAGCGCTGGAGCGCGCGGTAGCGCTGAAGACAGAGCGGGCCGGGGGGTGCGCGCACGCTGTGCCCGTGTACACTGCCTCGCAATGTCGCTGCCGACCCTGCCCCCCCGGCGCCGTCTCGCCCGGGGTCTCGCCGCGCTCGCCCTCGCGCTCTCTCCCCTCGCCTGCGCAGCCTCCGGCACGCCGGGGGCGAAGGGGCCGCCCGGCGCCGAAGGCCGCGCCGCCCCCGTCGAGGTCCGCGACGCCGATTTCTCCGCCAGCCTCTACACGATCGTGCGCGACGGCAAGCAGAGCCCGCAGCGCACGGGCCTGCTCATCGGCGTGGTCCGCCGGCAGCTCGCGCACGCCGCGGCGCGCTTCCACGCCGGGCAGCCGAGCCGGGGCGTCGACAGCGTCCGCGGCGCGCTCTACCTCGTCCGTCCCGGCGAGGGCCACGCCGAGATGATCGACGCCGTGGGCGAGCGCGCCCTCGCCGGCGCGATCGAGCGGCTGAGCCCCCGCGGCGACGAGGGGCGGGTGCGGGCGCTCATGGAGCTCCGCGCCGCCGCGCTGCCGGCCGGCAGCCGGGCCCGCGCCGAGGTCGACGAGCACCTCGCCGCGCTCGATCGCTGGATGAAGGATACGCGCACCGGCGGGCCGCTCGAGCAGCTCGGCATGGAGCAGCGCGCGTCCGTCTCGCGCGCCCTCCTCGACAGCCGCCCCGAGGCGATCCAGCGCGCGGCCGCCGCCACCGCGGCGTGGATCGACCGCGCGATCGAGTTCAACATCGAGTACCGGCAAGGGGGGAAGCGGCCGGAGCGCGAGGAGGCGGTCGAGGCGGCGCGCGCGCTGGAGTCGGGCGGCGCGAGCATGGCCGCGCTGTTCCTGCGCTGGGGGGACGCGCAGGGCGCGCTCGAGCAGATCGACCGCACGAGCGCGCGCCGGGTGATCCCGCCCGGCCTGTACGATCGGCTCAAGGCCGCGGCGTCCGACGGCGACGCGGTCTCGTGGCAGGCGCTCGCGGCCGCCTTCGCCCACCACGACACGCAGGAGCGCGACGCCGAGACCGGGATGCTGCAGGACCTGCTCGACGGGGCGATCTGGGGCACGGCCCTGGAGGCCTACCGGCGCGACCCGCAGAGCTACGACAGCGCCGCGCTGCTCTCCCAGGTGATGATCCGCCTCGGCATGTCGGAGGCGACGCCGCTCCTCCTGGCCGGCGCGCTCGGCGACCGGCCGAGCGCCGGCGCGCTCGGGTCCGCGCTGGGCCTCGTGCTCGGCGCGCTCTCGGAGGAGGCGTCGAACGACGACTTCGAGGCCGCGCGGCGCACCTACAACGCCGCGGGTCCGCTGCTCGTGCTCGCCGACCGGGCGGCGCGCGGCGGCGCCGCGGTGGATCCGTCGGGCGCGCGCGTCCGGTCCCTCATGGCGTCGCTCGAGCTGCGCGCCGGCAACCTCGCCGGCGCGCTGCCGCTGCTCCGCGCGGCGACGGCGGCCGAGCCGACGGTCAACGGGCTCACGCTGCTCGCGATGGCCGAGCGGCAGTCCGGCGAGCTCCAGGCCGCGCTGGAGGACGTGCGGCGGGCGCTGGGCGCGCCAGACGCGCGCACCGCGCCGCTCGAGGTCATCCAGGCGCACCTGCTCGCCTTCGAGCTCCACCGCGAGGCCGGCACGCAGGACCGGGCCAAGGAGTCGCTCGACGCGGCGCTCGCCGCCGCGCTCGACGCCCGGCAGCGCGCGCGGGATCCCGGCGCCAAGGCGCGGACGGAGCGGCTGCTCGGGCGCATCCTCGACGGCTACGGCGACGAGAAGGGCGCGACCCGGGCATACGAGCGGGCGTTCGCCCTGGTGGCCGCCGAGCCGCCGCAGCTCGGCGCCACGATGCTCGACGCCGTGGGGCGCGCGCTCGTCGAGCGCGATCTCCCCGCCGCGCGGCGGGCGCTGAAGCGCGGCCTCGAGGCGAACCTGGACGAGGAGGATCTCGTCTACGGCGGGCTCTGGGTCCTCCTGCTGGAGCGCTCCCTCGGCGTCGCGACGGACGGCACCGCGGGCCGCGCGCTGGACAGCGCGGTGAACCGCGCGTCCTGGACAGGAAAGCTCGCGGCGTGGGCGAACGGCAAGATCAGCGACGCGGATCTCGGCAAGCTCGCCCAGAACGCGGCGCAGCGCGTGGAGGCGCAATTTTACACGGCCATGGCCAAGAAGGCGGCCGGCGATGCGGGCGCGGACGAGCGGCTCCGGGCGGTGTCGAAGAGCCCTGTCATCGACCTGCTCGAGGTGCACCTCGCGCGCGAGATGCTGGCCCCCGAGCTGCGGCTCGAGCTGCCCCGCAACGCGAGCCTCCCGTAGCGGCCCGCGCTGCGCCGCGGCGCGATCCTTCCTTCAAGGTGGGATGTCGTCCCCGCGCTGGCCAGGCGGCGAGGGGGTCGGATGGCCAGCGCGCGGGCGCCAAACCGCATGCGCGGAGAGAAAATGACTTCCACGCGTGCGCGCTCTCGTTCGATCATCGATTGATGTCCGATGACCGGAACGATCCGCTCGAGAAGCTCGCCTCCGCTCACCGGAGCCTGGAAGAGAACCTGAACGACCTCGCGCGCGCCGCGCGGGCGCTCGGCGATCCCCGCGGGCGCGCCGCCGCGCTCGAGGGCCTCTCCAGCGTGGTGGCCTACTTCGAGCGCTCGATGAGCCGGCACCACGAGGACGAGGAGCGCTCGCTGTTCCCGCGGCTCGCGGTGCTCGAGGCCATCGCGCCGACGCTCGAGCGCCTCCGGCAGGAGCACAAGGCGCATCAGCGCGCGATCAACGAGCTGCGCGCCGCGATCGAGCGAGACGGCGGCCCCGAGGCGCTGGAGAAGCTCCCCCAGCTCATCGAGGACCTGCGCGCCGCGTACCATCGGCACGTGACCTGCGAGGAGCAGGAGGTGTTTCCGGCCGCTCGCCGGTTCCTGCAGGCGTCGGCCATGCACGGGATCATGAACGAGATGGAGACGCGCCGGGGGCGCGGCGGGCACGGCAACCCCGCCAAGGGGATCAGCGGGCGCCCCTACCGGCCCGGCGGGATGCGCAGGGGCCCGTGACGGCGCGGCGAGGTCGACGCGCTCGTCCAGCGCGCGCTCGCCCGGCGGAAAGAGCGCCGCGCTAGAACCGCTCTTCGCTCGCGCGCTCCAGCGCCGCGCGCAGGAAGTTCTGTGCCCGCAGCGTGTGCGCCCCGTCGGGGTGCTGGTCCAGGTGGCTGCGGAAGGCGTCTGCCGACTGCACGAACTTCCCCAGCCGGTAGAGCGCGATGCCGCGGGCGAGGTGCCTGGGATACGCCGGATCGAGCGCGGCGAGCTCGTCGATCTTCTTCAGGCGGTAGTGCTCCTCGGCGCGCTGCGCCTCCGCTGCCCGGAGCGCCGCCGCGGGCGAGCGCGGCCCCGGCTCGCCCGCCTGCGGCTCGAGGCGCGCCGCCGTCTCCGCGGCGGGAGGCGCCGCGAGCTCCTGCGCGCTCCTCCCGCTGAGCGGATGCGACAGCAGGAACCTGTACAGCGCGCGCTCCTCGTCGAGCGCCACGCCGAACGGCGCGCGCCGCAGGCCCACGATGGCGTCCCAGCGCTTCTTGAACAGCGCCCCGAGCGCGGCGCCGTCCATGGCGACGCGGCGCGCCTCGCCGCCGTCGCGCGGCCCCGCGCCCCCTGCCGTCAGCCACGCGTTTCGGCGGAGCAGTCCGGGGAAGTCGCCGCCGAGCTCGCGGAGCTCGTCGGACGCCTCGCCGGTCGCCTCGAAGCGGCGCACCTCGCGGACGAACGAGCTCATCTGGAAGGCGCGCAGCCGGAGCACCGCCTCGTCTCCCTGGGCGAGCGCGGGGCCGGTGGCCTCGATCACGCGTTTGCGCGCGGCGAGGAGCTCCGCCTCGGTGTGATCCGCGTCGGCGTCGACGATCCCGAACGCGCGGATGGCGGAGCCGAGCGCGCGCACCTCGGCGTCGAGCCCGAGCTGCTCGGCCTCGCGGGCGCGGGCGATGTCCGCGTCCCGCACCCGCGCGATCGCGCGCGCGTCGGCGAGCGGCAGCGGCAGCTCGGCGGGCTCGACCGCGCGCGGCACCGCGAGGATCGCCGCGGAGCCCGCGATGAAGACGGCCACGAGCCCCGGCTCCCAGCCTTCGAGGTGCCGCCGTAAGCCGCGGCGCTCCGGCGCGCGCTCCTCGATCGCGCGTGCGGGAAGAAGATGAGGAAGCCCACCGGCCGGGCGGCGCGTCGACGGCGTCGACGGGGCCGAGCGCGGCTCCCGGAGCTTGACAGAGGCGCTCTCGGCTCGCGACATTGATCGTCTCCTCCGCGCCTCAGAATACCCCACGCGGCGACCTCCAGCGCCGCGCACCGAACCAGCGAGGAACGTGCGAGACCACCGCAAGCACCCGCGCAAGCCCATCGAGCTCTCGATCGCGTTCCGGATCGGCGACGGCCCGCGCATCGATGCGATATGCCGCGACATCAGCCTCGGCGGGATGTTCATCGAGACCACCTCGCCGGCTCCCTTCGGGGCGAGCATCGAGGTGCTGCTGTCGCTGGAGGGCCTGAAGCAGGCCGCCGCGATCCCGTCGGTCGTGCGATGGACCACCCCCGAGGGGATGGGGGTGCAGTTCGGGGTGATGGGGGCGCGGGAGACCTACGCGCTCACGCAGCTCCTCGGCTCGCTCTGAGCCTCCGCGCGACGTGCCGCGCGGCGCTCCTCGCCGCGGCCGCGCTCAGTCCTCGATGATGAAGGGGATGGCGAGGTGCATCGGGCCTCCTGCGAAGCGCCCCTGGTAGAGGCCCTGGGCGCAGGCCTGCAGCGCAGGCCGGAGCGGCGGGTCGAAGCGCATGGCGGCGACGCTGCCGTCCGGTCGCACGGAGATGCGCAGCGTCGAGGCGACCGATTTGCGGACCAGGGACGGGCCGCCCGCCGCCTCGCGCGCGAAACAGCTCGACAGCTGCGACTGCACGGAGGCCGGGGTCAGCGCCGGCGGGGGAGGCGTCGCCTGAACGTCGGAGACCGACGCCGGGGCGGCCGGCGCCGGCTCGATCGCCGGCGCGGGAGTCGGCTCCGCGACCGCCGAGGGCGGCGCGGCGACCGCCGGGGCGGCGGGCGCGGCGGGCGCGGCAGCGGTCTCCTCCGCCTGAGCGACGACCACGCGGGCCGCGGCGGCGCCGCTCGGCGGGCGCACGCCGGCGGTCGCGCCGGCGGTGGGCCGGGGCGGCGCGGGCGGATGCGCCGGCTCCGTCGGGGAGGCGGCGGGCGCGGCGTCCTCCGGCGCGGCGCTGCCCTCCGGCGCGGCGTTGCCCTCCGGCGCGGCGTTGCCCTCCGGCGCGGCGTTGCCCTCCGGCGCCGGGCGCTGGAGCAGGCGCGCCTCGCGGCCGCCGTCGAGCGAGAAGGTGCCGCGCGACGGACCGACGAGCAGGTGCGCGGTGGTCGCGCCGCGGTACGCCGCGGGACCGACCGCGACGGTGCCGTGCTCCACGTCGACCTCCACGCGATCCGCGAGGCGGGTCACGGTGAAGAGCGTGCCGTGCACCGCCACGCGGGTGCCGTCCACCTCGACGGCGAACGCCTCGACGAGGCCCTCCTCCGGCGCGCGCGTGACGACGTCGGCCCGCACCGAGCCACGCTCGAGCGCGATCACGTGGCCGACCCCCGCCGCGCCCACGGCGCGCACCACGGCGCGGCTGTTCGGCAGCAGCGTCCAGCGCACCGAGCCGACGTCGGCGAAGGAGATCGCGTGGGCGGCGGTCTCGACGGCATCGCCGGGCCGGAGGGCGCGGAAATCCAGATCGTCGGCCGCCCCGGCGGCCCTCGGCACGTCCGCGAGATCGCGGGCGCGCGGCGGCGTCGACGTCGCCACGACGGGCGGGGCGGAGCGCCCGGCCGCGAGCACCGCGAACGCGATGGCCGCCGCGGCCGCCGCGAACGCGAGCGCGCGCCCGAGCGGCGAGCGCCGCGGCGGAGCGGCGCGGCGCACCGGAGCGGGCCGCTCGATCCGCGCGAACAGCTCGCGCTCGATCTCGTCCCAGCGGGGCTCCGGAGGCTCCTCGGCGCGGAGCAGCCGCTCCATGTGCTCCCGTGCCCGCTCGTACTGCTTTGCGCCGCTCACATGTCCTCCGCGTCGACAGCCGATCCATCCGCCGCGGGATACCGCACGGCGGCGCCTCCCACAGAAACCCGCGCGTGCGCCGCCTCCGGACCTGCGCCGTCCGCCTTGTCCGCGCCGCCCTCGGCCAGCTCGGCGGCGAGCTGGGCGAGCGCGGGCTCGGCGCGCATCATCGCTTCGATCTCGCGGCGCGCATAGAACAGGCGCGTCCGGACGGTCAGGACCGGCGCGCCGACGATCTCCGCGATCTCGGTCGGCGCGATCCCCTCGAGCTCGTGGAGGACGTAGACGACCCGCTTCTTCTCGGGGAGGCGCTCCAGCACCCGACGGAACGCGTCAATCCTGCGGGCCCGGGCGGCGTCTTCGTCCGGAAGCATGCCGCGGTCGATCTCGAGCTCGACGCTGGGCTCGCCCGCGAACACCGGCCGGGAGCGCGCCGCGCGCCGGGCCATCAGCACGGCGTTGACCGTCACCCGGTGGAGCCACGTCGTGAACTTCGACTGCCCCCGGAAGTCCCCCAGGCTCCGGTGCACCTGGATGAACACCTCCTGGATGACGTCCTCCGCGTCGGCGGACGGTCCGAGCATCCGGAAGACGAGCCGCGCGACGTCGCGGCGATAGCGGCGGAAAATCTCGGCAAAAGCCGTGGGGTCGCCGCTCTGGAAGCGGCGGATCCACTCGCCCACGTCGTCGGGCTCGGTCACGGGCGGAAGCCTATCCGCCCCTTCGGCGCTCATGGAGCTCGATGGCGAGGCGACCAGCTCCGGGCGGCGAGAGAGGTCGTCGCCAGCGGACGTCACGTCGAGCGCTACGCGCGCGCCCTCGGCCGTCCGGGCGGGCAGCTCGTCCGCGCGGCCGGCCGGCGCACCCCAGCCGAGGGGAAACAAGAACGACCGCGAGAGGTGCGCCCATAACGCCCCCGTCTCGACCTCCACGGTATGCACAAAGCCTCTGATGCGCCCGGCAGCCGGATCATTCAGGCCGCTGCGTGGCCTCGCGCGCGCGTGGCGCCGCCCCCGGGCCCGCAGTGACGCCCGGAAGCGCACAAAAGTTGTTCCTCCGGGCACATTGGCGCGACCTTCCAGCGCATGATCATCATCGCCGTGTCGCTGACCGTGGCCCTCGTGGCCGCCGACCTGCTCGAGCTGGGCTCCCGCCGCCGCGATCGCGTGTAGCGACCGGCGTCAGCCCCGGACCGACAAAAAAAGGTGCCCGGCTTGAGCCCGCTCCGGCCTGGGGCCGACGTGCGCTCAAGCCGGGCGGCGGAAAGAGCCGTAGGGGTCCGGGCCGTCCGGTACGATCAGCCCGCGGCCTCGGCGCCTTCCGCCGCGGCGCCACCCTTCTTCGGCAGGTCGAAGAGCGCCGACAGCTCGACCTTCTCCTGCTTCTTCTGCTCCAGGATGCGGTTGACCGCGCGCAGCAGGCGCGTCTTCGCGGGGCCGCTGATCGGCTTGCCCTGCAACGCGGCGCTCAGCGTGCGGTCGGTCACCGGGCGGCCGCTGCGCGGCTTCTTCGCGCCGGCGGCCTCCTTCTTCTTCGCGGCGTCCTCGCTGCCGCGCGCCAGCCGCTTGGTCAGGCGGATCGCCCGATCCTCGGGCTGCAGCCGCTCGATCTTGACCGACGCCGCCAGGATGCGGCGGGGGTCGATCTTCTTTTCCTTCAAGAAATCTTCGATCTTGGTGCCCATCGTCGTCACTTGCCCCGAAAGGGCGGCGACCCTATCACGGTCGATGTCGCTGTGCATCTGCGACGTTTACCCTTTGCGTCGCCCTGGGGTAGCTTGTCGCGATGACCCTCCTGGCCGAGCTCGACGAAGCCGCACGCGTCATTCGCCAACGAATTCCGGCGCTTCCGAGCGTCGGTGTGGTGCTGGGCTCAGGGCTCGGGGGCTGGGGCGACGAGCTCTCCGGGCTCGTGAAGGTCCCCTACGCCGAGATCCCCGGCATGCCCCGGCCCGCCGTCGAGGGGCACGCCGGCTTTCTCTGCGCCGGGCGCGTCGGGGACGTGCCGGTCGCCTGCCTGCAGGGCCGCGCGCACCTCTACGAGGGGCACCCGCCGGCGAAGGCCGTGTTCGGCGTGCGCGTGCTCGCGCGGCTCGGCTGCCGCGCCGTGCTCCTGACGAACGCGGCCGGCGGCATCAACCTCGGCTTCGCCGCCGGCGATCTCATGCTGCTCACCGATCACCTGAACCTGATGGGGACGAACCCGCTCGTCGGGCCGAACGACGACGCGCTCGGCAAGCGCTTCCCCGACATGACCTACGCGCACGATCCCCGGCTGCTCGATCTCGCGCGGGCGGCGGCGAGCGAAGCCGGCGTCCCGCTGCGCGAGGGCGTCTACGCCGGGCTGCTCGGCCCGACGTACGAGACGCCGGCGGAGATCCGGATGCTGCGCACGCTCGGCGCAGACGCGGTCGGGATGAGCACCGTCCCGGAGATCATCGCGCTCCGGCACATGGGCGTGCCGGCCGCGGCCATCTCGTGCATCACGAACCTCGCGGCGGGCCTGACCCAGCGCGAGCTTGATCACAAGGAGGTCGAGGAGACCGCCCGGAGGGCGCGCGCTCGGTTCACGGCGCTGCTCTCGACGTGGGTCCGCCGCGTCGGCGCCGAGGCCGCGGCCGGGAGCGCGGCGTCGTGAGCCGCGCCCCGCAGGACGCCGGCGAGGCGCCCGCCGCGGCCGGGGCGGCGCCGGCGATCGACTGGGACGCGCTCGACCGGGCGGCGCTCGCCGTCCGGGAGCGCGCGCACGCGCCGTACTCGGGCTACTGGGTGGGCGCGGCGATCCTCGTGCGATCCGGCCGCGTGTTCGCCGGCTGCAACGTCGAGAACGCCTCGTACGGGCTCGCCATCTGCGCCGAGCGCTCGGCCATCGTGCAGATGGTCGCGGCCGGCGAGCGCGACCCGATCGCGCTCACCGTCGCCACCAGCGGGCCCGTCCTCGGCAGCCCGTGCGGCATGTGCCGGCAGACCCTCGCCGAGTTCGCCGCCGATCTCCCGATCCGCCTCATCGCCGCCGACGGCGGCGCGCCGCCCCGGCTCACCTCGCTGGCAGCGCTCCTGCCCGAGGCGTTCGGGGCGGCCGCGCTCTCGCGCTGATCGCCCCGCGCGCCACCCGCGCCAGCGAGCGCCGCCGGCTCACTCGACCGACAGCACCTCGTTCTGCTCGATCTGCGACAGCGCGACGGCGAGCGCCTCCCGCGCGCGCTCCAGCGAGGCGCGGTCCTCGCCCCATTTCGAGCGCGCCTTCTGCAGGCGGGCTCGCTCGACGGCGAGCTGCTCCGCGAGCTGCTCGCCCTGCGTCCTCAGGGTGTCGCGCTCCTCGGTCCGGTGCGAGAGCTGCGCGCCGAGCTCGCTCTCCCGCTGCTCGGCCTCGGCGAGCCGGCCCTGGAGCGCCTCGACGTCGCGCGCCCGCTCGGCGAGCTCGCCCTGCAGGCGGTCGCGCTCCCCGGTGCGGGCGGAGAGCTCGCCCGCGCGCTGCTCCAGCTGCTGATCGAGTTCGTGCGCCCGGGCCTCGAGGTGCGCCACCTGGTTGCGCGCCTGCCCGAGCTCGGTGGAGAGCCCGCGGGCGATCTCGTCCAGCTCGTGCTTCTGCGCCGCCCACGCGGCCTCGCGCTCGGCGATCTCGGCCTGGTGCGCCCCGCGGAGGTCGGTGAGCGCCTGCGCGTGCGTCGCCTCGATCTGCGCCTGCCGCTCGGCGGCGCGCGCCTCGAGGTCGGCCACCCGCGCCGCGTGCGCCTGCTCGGCGGCGCGCACGGCCTCCTCGCGCTCCTCGACGAGCTCGCGCTCTCGCGCCGCGAGCCGCGCCGCGAAGTCCTCTCGCGCCGCCTCGAGCGTCCGCGCGTGCTCGTTCGCCTGCCCCTCGACGGCGGCCGCGTGCTCGGTCCGCAGCGCCTCCAGCGCGGCCGCGTGCTCGCGATCGCGCCGCTCCCTGTCGTCCGCGTGCTCGCGCCGCAGCGTCTCCAGCGCGGTCGCGTGCTCGCCCCGCAGCGCCTCGACGGCGGTCGCGTGCTCGCCCCGCAGCGCCTCGACGGCGGTCGCGTGCTCGCCCCGCAGCGCCTCGACGGCGGTCGCGTGCTCGCCCTGCTGCCGCTCGAGCGCGGCGACCTGCTCGGCCCGCGCCCCCTGCAGCGCGGCCGCGTGCTCCGCGCTCATGCGCTCGACGGCGGCGGCGTGCTCGGCGCGCGCCGCGTCCAGCGCGGCGGCGTGCTCGGCGCGCGCCGCGTCCAGCGCCGCCGCGTGCTCCCGGTCGCGCCGCTCGGTCTCGCCCGCGTGCTCGCGCCGGAGCGCCTCGACGGCGGCCTCGTGCTCGCGCTGCGACGTCGCGACCGCCGCGTCGTGCTCCGCCCTCTGCCGGTCCAGCGCCGCCGCGTGCTCCGCCCTCAGTCCATCCATCGCCGCGGCATGCTCGGCCCTGAGCCGATCGACGACGGCGGCGTGCTCCGCCCTCAGGCCGTCCATGGCAGCGGCGTGCTCCGCCCTGAGGCCGTCCGCCGTCGCCGCGTGCTCGGCCTTCGCCCGCTCGAGCGCCGCCGCGTGCTCGCCGGCCAGCTTGTCGATGGCCGCCGCGTGCTCGCCGGCCAGCCTGTCGGCGGCCGCGCGGTGCTCGGCGGCCTGCTGCTCCACGCGGGCGGCGTGCTCGGCGCTCAGCCGCTCGACCTCCGCCCGGTGCGCCGCGGCCGCCTGCTCGAAGCGCTCCCGCTCCGCCTGCGCGCTCTCCTCGATCTCGCGCCGCGCCGACGCCTCGACGGCGGCGATCGCCTGCGCCCTCTCGTCCGCCGCGGAGCGCAGCGCCTCCGTGTGCGCGGCCTCCGCGTCCATCAGCGCTTGCCGGGCCGCCGACAGATCCGCGTCGCGGCCGGCGATCTGCGCCTGCAGCTTCTCGGCGCGCGCCCTGAAGTCGTCGGCGCGCTTCGCGGCGAGCTCCTTGTCCGCGCGCAGCGACGCCACCTGCGCGTCGAGGTCCTCGCTCGCGCGCTCGAGCTCCAGGATGCGGTCGACCTGGTCGGCCTTCTCCCGCTCGAGCGACAGCGCCTGATCCCGGAGCTCCAGGAGCTCCTTGTCCTTGCGCGACATCTGGTCGCGGAGCGCGAGGATCTCCTTGTCTTTCTTGTTCAGCGCCTCGCGCAGATCGAGGAACTCGCGGCTCGACACGCCGCCGGGCCTGGAGGGGCTGCTGCCGGTCGCGGCCTTCGCCCTGAGCTCATCGAGCTCGCGCCGCAGGCGGGCCGCCTCCTGGCTGCTGTCGTTCGCCGAAGAGAGCTCGCCCTCGAGGCGGTGCGACGTGGCGCGCGCGGCGGCCACCTCCTTGGTGAGGCGGACGATCTCGTCCTTGGACCGGTCCAGCTCGGCGCGCAGGCGCTCGATCTCGCCCGCGTCGGCGTCGGATCGCGGCGCCGGCGGCGCAGGGGTCAGCCTGCCGCGCTCGGAGACGGGCGCGCGGTAGGCGCCCCCGCGGTCGGAGACGGGCGCGCGGTAGGCGCCCCCGCGCTCGGAGACAGGCGCGCGGTAGGCGGCCACGGGCGACGAGCTCACCGGCGGCGGCGCCGAGGCCGGCAACGGCGTGCTGGTGGACGTCGGCGTCCGCGCAGACGGCGCGACCGAGGGCGTCCGCGTCGACGGCGCGACCGAGGGCGTCCGCGTCGACGGCGCGACCGAGGGCCTGACGTCGGTCCGCTCCTCCTCTTCGTCGCGGATCAACCGGGTAAACGCGCCGCCGATGAACTCCTCGATGTCCTCGTCCGATTTGCCGGAATCCGACCTCACCGCGGGCGCTTGCGGCGGCTTCGTCGGCCCTGGCGCCCGCGCGCGATCCTGCGCGGCGGCGGCGGGCGGCGGCGGCGCGGCGGACGGCGGCCGAGGCGCGACCGACGGCGGCCGAGGCGGGGGCGGCGGCGGCGCGGCGGACGGCGGCCTCGGCGCGGCGGGCGGCGGCGGCGCGACGCTCGCGGGCGTGCCGTTCGAGGACACCGCCGCGGTGATGATCGTGGGATCGCCCGAGTCCTCGTCGATGTCGGCCTCGAGCACCTCGGCCTCGTCGATCATGATCGGATCGGCCTCGGCCTCGTCGCCGTCGAGCGGGACGTAGTTGCGGATGTGCTCGAGGAGCTCGCCGAACGCGATCGGCTTGTGGATGTAGTCCTCCGCCCGCGTCCTGAGCTTGCGGTGCTGCTCGAATGTCTCCTCGCTCGACTCGCTCGACATGATGACGAGCGGGACGTCCTTGAGCTGCACGTCCTTCTTGAGCTTGTTGCAGACCGAGAAGCCGTTCATGCGCGGCAGCTCGATCGACAGGAGGATGAGGTCGGGGCGATCCGCCGCGGCGGCCTGCAGGCCGACGTTGCCGTCATCGACGACCTGAACGGTGCAGCCAAGGCGGCCGAGTTCCGTGCGGAGCTCCCCGGCGAACGCCGGATCGCTCTCAAATACGAGGACTTTCGTCATGTTCCGGGTGTGCGCGGGTTCGGAGGGGAACCCAAGATATCGGCCCCCTTCGACGAGTGTCAAACACGAGGCTGGTTGCCTCGTTCAGGCCGTCCGGCCGACGACGCGCTGCGCGAAACGCCGGCCGAGGGCGAACCTGGACAGTCCCACCATGGCGCCTGCCGGGCCGACGGCCGACAGCAGCCCACCCGCGCGCCCGCGGGTCAGGTCGCGGCGAAGTGGCCGGTCGGCTCGTCGCCGAAGCACAGGCCCATCTCGCGGGCCGTGACGACCGTGTCCGAGTCGAGCGGCACGGTCTTCGTCTTTCCCGCGACCTCGTCGAGGGGGACCAGCTCGATCCGGTTCGCCCGCAGCGCGACCATCCCGCTCCCGCAGTCCTCGACGAGGCAGCGCGCCGCGGCCGCGCCGAAGCGGAGCGCGAGCAGGCGGTCCGCCGTCGTGGGCCCCCCGCCGCGCTGCAGGTGGCCGAGCACCATCGAGCGCGCCTCCTTGCCCGTCCGGGCGGCGAGCTCCTTGGCGACGCGCTCGGCCACGCCCCCGAGGACGGCGGTGCGACGGAAGGCGTCGCCCGCGTCCTTGATGATCAGCTCTCCCCCCTGCGAATGCGCCCCCTCCGCCGCCACCACGATGGAGAAGCGCCGCCCGCGCGACTCCCGGAGGCGGATCTTGTCGGCGATCGGCTCGTACCGGAACGGGATCTCCGGCATCAGGATGACGTCGGCGCCCCCGGCGATCCCGGCGTTGAGCGCGATCCAGCCCGCGTGCCGCCCCATCACCTCCACGACCATGATCCGCTCGTGCGCCTCGGTGGTGGTGTGGAGCCGGTCGAGCGCCTCGGTCGCGATGGACACGGCCGTGTCGAAGCCGAACGTGATGTCCGTGCAGCAGACGTCGTTGTCGATCGTCTTCGGCACGCCGATGACGAGGGGCAGCCCGCGCTGGAGGAGCTCGTGCGCGATCCGCATCGAGCCGTCGCCGCCCACGGCGATGAGCGCGTCGAACCCCAGCGCGCGGAACCGCCGCACGAGGTCCTCGGACCGATCCCGCGGCACGAGCCCGTGCTCGCCCGGCGTCGGGTAGTGGAACGGATCGCCGCGGTTCGCGGTGCCCAGGATCGTGCCCCCGAGGTGCGCGATGCCCCGCACACGCTCGCGATCGAGCCGGATGAGCCCGTCCGGCGAGTCGTCGAGCAACCCGCGGTAGCCCTGCCGTATCCCCCAGACCTCCCAGCCACGCTCGAGCGCGCCGAGCGTGGCCGCGCGGATCACAGCGTTGAGCCCGGGCGCGTCGCCGCCGCCGGTGCTGATAGCGATCTTACGTGCCGCCATGAGGCGGCCAGCATTGCGAGCCATCCTCGGCGACGCAATAGACATCTTCCTCGCCCGAGCCTCGAAAGGCGCGGGGCGCGCGTGACAGCCACGCTTCGCGTCGACGACGAACGACGGCGCGCGGCGCGCTGGAGGAGCGAAGACGCCTCCGCGAAGCGTGGTTCGCACCGGCGCGCGCGCCGTGTGGTCGGGGCCGCTCTGCGGCGCGCCTCGCGCCGGGAGCGGCGCCGCATGACGGTCGCGAGCGCCGGCGACAGGGTATAGGGGCATGCGCATGCGATCACCCCGGCTGCGCGCCCCCGTATGAACCGCGCCACCCTGATCCGAGGCATCCAGGTCATCGTCACGCTCACGCTCGCGTCGTTCGCGTACGTGCTCTACAGCGAGATCCACGACAAGCAGGCGAGCCTCGCCGCCGGGCTCGCGCACGTGCGGCCGGGCTGGCTGCTCGTCGGCGCCGTGCTGGCCCTGCAAGAGGGCGTGTTCGGAGGCCTCAGGATCTGGGTCCTCGGGCGCGTGCTCTGGCCCGGGCTCCGCGTGCGCACCGCGGTGACCTCGGAGTTCGTGCTGATGTTCTGCGCCGGCGTAACCCCGGGGCAGGCCGGCGCCGCGCCGTCGCAGGCCGCCGTGCTCGTGCACGGGGGCATGCGGCTCGTCGACGTGGCCACGGCGGAGCTGCTCACCGCCTCGTGCACGGTCTCGTTCTTCCTCCTCTCGGCCGTCGCCATCTTCGCGCTGCGGCAGAGCGGGATGCTGGTCTTGCACGGGGGCCCGCAGATCGAGTGGCTGCTCTTCTTCACCATCGCCATGTTCGGCTCGGCGCTCGTCGGGCTGATCTTCGCGGCGGCGTACCCGCCGCTGCTCAAGGCGATCGTCCGCGCGCTGTCGGTGCCGCTCGGGGGGCTCCTGCGCGCCGCGATGCGGGTCGCCCGGCGCGTGCCCCGGCTGCGGGCCCGCGCCGACGCCGCGCTCGCCGCGCCCGGCGCCACGACCGCGCGCGTCTTGCACGGCGTGGACGAGTTCCACAAGGGCTTCCGCATCTACATGCGCCGCGGGAAGCGCGCCTACGCCGCCGCGCTGCTGCTCACGTTCGGCTTCTTCTGGTCGCGGTTCGCCGTCGCCTACTTCATCCTGCTCGGGCTCGGCATCCCGACGACGCCCTCGACCTTCGTCTCGGTGGGCCCGCCGATCGCGCAGGTCGTCCTGACGCAGACGGTGCTCAACTTCGCGCTCTACATGAGCCCCACGCCCGGCGCGAGCGGCGTCGCCGAGCTCGGCTCGAACGCGCTCATGTCGCCCTGGGTCGAGGGCGC
The DNA here is from genome assembly GCF_051526825.1 of Sorangium sp. So ce185. Taxonomy (NCBI): domain Bacteria; kingdom Pseudomonadati; phylum Myxococcota; order Polyangiales; family Polyangiaceae; genus Sorangium; species Sorangium sp. So ce185. The sequence continues at coordinate 9,607,555 of NZ_CP150316.1, forward strand.
GTTCGTGGTGCCGTACGTCGTCCTGTGGCGGGTGCTCACCCTGTTCCTCTGCATGTTCGTGGGGGGCATCTATGTCTTCCGCTACCTCGGCACCGACGTGCTCGAGGCGCAGGTGGAGCAGACGGAGGCGGAGAAGCGAGCGCTCGAGGCGGCGCGCGCCGCCGGCGGTGCGCCTGCGAGCGCCGCGCCCGCGAGCGTGTCGGAGGGCGGGGAGGAGGCCGCCGGCCGGCGGCGCGGCGCGGGGTGATGCTGGGGGGACCGGCGCGCGCCGCGCCGCGGGATCAGCGCGCGGGGACGGGCACGGCCGCGAACTGGACGACCTTGCCGCGCCGCACCTTGAGGAGCGCCGTCGACCCCTCCTTGGTCTTGCCGATGGCCGCGCGGAGGCCGGCGACGTCCTTGATCGGGGCGCCGTTCACCTCGAGGATCACGTCGCCCACCTGGAGCTCCTGCGTGTCGACGCCCTGCGCGAACCCGTCGACCCGCACCCCGCCGCCCGCCACGTCGGAGACGTGGATGCCGAGCTTCTCGGCGCTCTGCTGCCGCTCGGGCCGCGCGCCCTGGATCGGCCGCGCGCGGCCCTGCGCGTCGCCCTCCTCGTCCTGGAGCGCGTCCAGCTTGGCCCGGAGCTCCTGCCGCTTCTGGCCGCGCACCACGGTCACCTCGATCTCCGAGCCGGGCGCGTTGCGCGCCACGTTGCGCCGCAGCTCCTCGGCGTGGAGGATCGGGGTGCCGTTCACGTCGACGATCACGTCGCCCGGCTTGATGCCGGCGCGCGCGGCGGCCCCGCCCGGCTCGACCTCGGCGACGAGCGCGCCCTTCGGCGCGTCCAGCTGGAGCGCCGCGGCGAGCTCGCGCGTGACGGGCTGGAACGCAAGGCCGAGCTTGCCGCGCTCGACGAAGCCCTTCTCGCGCAGCTGCGGGAGCACGTCCTTCAGCGCGTCGACCGGGATCGCGAAGCCGATGCCGTTCGCGCCCGCCCGGATCGCCGTGTTGATGCCGACGACCTCGCCCCGCCAGTTGAACAGCGGCCCGCCGCTGTTGCCCGGGTTGATCGAGGCGTCGGTCTGGATGAAGTCGTCGTACGGCCCCGCGCCGATCGCGCGCGCCTTCGCGCTGACGATGCCGAGCGTGACCGTGTGGCCGAGCCCGAAGGGGTTGCCGACCGCGAGCACGTGCTCGCCGACCCGCAGCTGCTCGCTGTCGCCGAGCGGCGCCACGGGCAAGCCGCTCGCGCCCTTCAAGCGGAGGAGCGCCAGATCGAGCTTGGGATCGCGGCCGACGACCTCGGCCTCGAACTCCCGCTCGTCGGCGAGCCGGACGCGCACGCCGGAGGCCTCGTGGATGACGTGCTCGTTCGTCACCACGTAGCCGCTCGGATCGATGATGAAGCCGGTCCCGAGCGCCGTCTGCGGCGGGCGCTGGCCGCCCCGCGGGTTGAGCCGGCCGCCGCCGTGCGGGCCGAAGAAGAAATCGAAGGGGTCGAGCCCCTCGGGACCGCGGGACTCGTGCGTCGTCGTGATGTTGACGACCATCGGCCTGACCCGCTCGGACAGCGCCGCGACGTCGAAGGTGGCCGGCACCGGCGCCGGCGGGAGCGTCACGGTGGAGACGGGCGGCGGCGCCGCGGAGGGCGCGGCGGCGGCGGCCTGGGTGGAAGGGGGCGTGGCGTGAGCCTGCTGGCCGCACCCGCCGAACGCCAGCGCCGCCATCGAGAGCAGCGCCAGGGCCGAGGCGCGAGAGCGATAGGAAACCGCTTGAATCATGGAATCTCCGTCATGCAGTCGAAAGGTCCCGTCCTGCGTTCGGCGAACAGGGGACCGACTGCGTTCATTCCGCCGCACAAATAACCCCACGAGGTCCGCTGACAAGGGCGCGCGCTGGGCCGGGCGGGCGCCGCGCGCCGGGCCGCCCGTCCCCGGCGGCACGCCGCGCCGGCGGCGGTGTCCGTCGAGATTTGAGCCGCGGGCTCGGTAAGGCTGCTAGGGTGCGCGCTCCTGGAGGCGAGCGAGGGCGATGGGGAGCGACGACGGCCGGCTGCGAGGGCGCAAGATCGGGTTTCTTGGCGGCGGGAACATGGCAGAGGCGCTCATCCGAGGCCTGGTCCAGGGGGGCGCCGTGGGCGCCGAGCAGATCAGGGCGAGCGATCTCAAGAGCGATCGGCTCTCGTTCCTCCACGCGCGGTACGGCATCGAGACCACCGACGACAACGAGGCGCTCTGCCAGTGGGCCGACGTGCTCGTCATCGCCGTCAAGCCGCAGATCGTCGATCGGATCCTCGCGCCCATCTCGTCGGGGCTCGGCCGCGCGGACGTCGTCATCTCGGTGGCGGCCGGCGTGCCGATCGACGCGATCGAGGCGCGCCTGCCGGAGGGCGCGCGCGTCATCCGCAGCATGCCGAACACCGCCGCGATCGCGCTGGCCGGCGCCACGGCGATCTCCGCCGGGAGCCACGCCACGAGCGACGACGTCGAGATCGCGCGGGCCCTGTTCCAGGCGGTCGGCCGCGTGGTCGTGCTCGACGAGTCGCTGCTCGACGCGGTGACCGGCCTGTCGGGCAGCGGCCCCGCGTACGTCATGCTGATGATCGAGGCGCTGGCCGACGGCGGCGTGAAGGTCGGCCTCGGCCGGGACGCGGCGCTGCTGCTCGCGGCGCAGACCGTGTACGGCGCCGCCAAGCTGCAGCTCGAGACCGGCGAGCACCCCGGGCGCCTGAAGGACATGGTGACGAGCCCCGGCGGCACGGCGATCGCGGGGCTCCACACGCTGGAGGCCGGCGGGCTCCGGCGTACCTTGATCGACGCGGTCGAGGCCGCGTCGAACCGCTCGGCCGAGCTGGGTGCGCAGATGGCGCAGAAGCTCCGCCGCACCTGATCGCCCCGCGTCGCGATGCCGCCGTGGCGAGGCCCGCGGCGGTGCCTCGATGGCTCGACGAGCCGATAGCAAATTGCCACAGCTGTCACAGCGGGCCGCGGCAGAGGCCCGCTCCCGCGCTGCCCGGGACGTGGCCGGCGCGCGGCGCGGAGGTATTGGCGTTCGGGCGTCCCTTGACTATGTTCGCCGCGTCGCAGCGGGACAGGCGATCGCCGGCGGCCGGGGGAACCCGGTCGCGGGAGGAAAGTCCGAGCTCCGCAGGGCAGGGTGCCGGGTAACGCCCGGTGAGAGCGATCTCGAGGAAAGTGCCACAGAGAACAGACCGCCGCGCCGCGCGCCTCGCGAGGGCGAGGAGCCTCCTGCCCGGACGGGCTGCGCTCCGAGCCTCCGCCGGCTCGCCGCGCGGCAAGGGTGAAACGGCGGGGTAAGAGCCCACCGCGCCCTTGGCAACAAGGGCGGCACGGCAAACCCCACCTGGAGCAAGGCCGCGTAGGGAGGCGTCCGCGGCGGCGACCGCCGCCACGGCAAGGGCTGCCCGCCCCAGGCCTCCGGGTTGGCTGCTTGAGGCGCGCGGCGACGCGCGTCCTAGAGGAATGATCGCCAGCGCGAGGGGGGCGACCCCCCGCGCAACAGAACTCGGCTTACGTCCCCTGCGACCACGGAGCCCCGCCCCGGCGGGGCTCCGTGCTTTTGTGATCGCCCGCCGCTCACCTGTGGCAAGGCGCTACGCCGCCAGCGGCTGCAGGCGGTCGCGCAGCTTCTTCTTCGCGCGCGCCTCGAGCTGCCGAGCCCGCTCGCGCGACACCCCGAGGCGGCGCCCGATCTCGGCGAGCGACAGCTCCTCCTCCGGGTCGGCCATCATCCGGGTCTCGACGATGTACCGCTCGCGCGGGTCGAGGTTCTCCACGGCCTGCGTCAGCCGCTCGCGGAGCAGCGCCCCCTCCTCGGCGCGGGAGAAGCGCTCCTCCTGGTCCTGGTCGTCCGCCGGCAGGGTGTCGACCAGCGACCGGGCGCCGTCCTCGAAGACCTTCGTGTCGAGCGACACGTCCCGGGCCTCCAGCCGGTGCGCCATCTCCAGCACCTTCTCCGCGGGCGCGCCGAACTTCTCGGCCAGGAGCCGATCGCCCTCCTCCCCCTCGCCCACCAGGCCCGCGATGCGCGCCCGCTCCCGCCGCAGCCGGAAGAACATCTTCGAGCGCAGCGGGCCCGAGCCCACGCCGACCAGGCTCCAGGAGTGGATGACGTGGTTCAGGATGTACGCCCGGATCCAGTAGGCCGCGTAGGTCACGAAGCGATTTCCGCGGTCAGGGTCGTACTTGCGGATCGCGTGGACGATCCCGAAGTTCCCCTCGGCGATGAGGTCGGCGAGCGGGATCCCGTACCGCCGGTAGCTGATCGCGATCGAGACAACATGCCTCAGGTTCGCGAGCGCGAGCGCGGCCGCGGCCTGCTCGTCGCCGTGGTCCCTCCACCGTCGAGCGAGCTCGACTTCTTCCTCGCGCGACAGCTCCGGGATCTGCCGAACATGCGTGATGTAGCGCGAAACTGCGCTGGCCTGATCTCGGGACGTTTGCACAGGGTTTCCTTCGAGGTCCGAAGACCCCGGTTCGGTTGTTGAGGCCGGCCGACGCCGGACCTCGGCTCCTGCGGCCGAGGCCGGCCGAAGCCGGACCTCGATCGCGTTGATCGCCTCGCCGGCACTTGCCGCCGAAGCGGTTGGTTCGAGATTCCGAAGAGAGCAGCCCACCCAGGCTGCGATGCAGCTGGCATGCCGCCCCGGGCGGGCAGCTTGTACACCGTGGCTGCGAAGCCATGGCGCACGCGGCTCAGGCTCGCCCGCGCGAGCGCTGAGGCAAAAAGGAGCCGCTAGAGAGCCGGGAAGGTCTCGATGCTCCGGGCGTACGCGCGCACGGCGCCCGTGTGCATCTCACGTCGGCCGCTCCGCCGACGGGCGGAGCGAGCCAGGACGGAAGCGAGGTTCAGGAGGAGGCGCGAGCGCGTTCGGTTCGAGGGAACCGGAGCCGCGGGATCAGACGGAGAACGAGGAGCCGCAACCGCAGGTGCTCTTGACCGACGGGTTGCTGAACTTGAAGCCCGAGCCGTGAAGGCCTTCCACGTAGTCGATCTCGGTCCCGTCGAGGTACTGGAAGCTGAGCGGGTCGATGTAGAGCTTGATTCCGCGGTCCTCGAACTCCTCGTCGAACTCGGTCGGCTTGTCCTCGAAGTACAGGTCATAGGAGAAGCCGGCGCATCCGCCGCCCACGACGCGCAATCGCAGCCCCTGCCCCAGCAGCTCCTCCGCGGTCGCGATCTCCATCACCTTCTCGGCTGCCTTCTGCGTGATCGTGATCATCCTGAATCTCCTCTGCGTGCTTTGTCCGGCGGGGGACGGCATGTCCTGCCCGAGGGGGCGCTCGCCCCGATGGAGGGCGAACCGCGCGTGCGCCCGGCCGGCCGTGCCCTGGGGTGGGGTGCTCAGGGCTAGCCAAAGATACGCACCTCCAGCGATGTCCGCCAGTGCCTCAACCGGAACGGGGTACGCCTTCCACCTGACCGCCCGGTCGTCCAGGGAGCGCCGCCGTTCGCGCAGGGGATCCCGCCCTTTTCCCCGGTGAGGCCGCAGCCGGGGGGCCGCAGCTGAGGGCCGCTGCCCTCGCCCGCACAGGCGAGGCTTGACGCCCGCCCGCCGGCCCGCCACGCTATCATCCGTTCATCCGGATTGAGAGATACGCGTTGCCCGACCTCACGGCCACCACCGAGCTCCTCCGGCTCCTCAGCGACCCGACCCGCGTCCGCCTGCTCGCGCTGCTCGGCCGCGAGGAGCTGAGCGTCGCCGAGATCACCGACGTCACGCAGCTCGCGCAGTCCCGGGTCTCCACGCACCTCGGCAAGCTGCGGGAGGCCGGCCTGGTCAAGGACCGGCGCGACGGGGCGTCGTCCTTCTACGCGATGAGCCACGGCGCCATGCCCGAGGAGGCGCGGCGGGTCTGGGCCCTGCTCGAGGCGACCACGGAAGATCCGCTGATCGAGCAGGATCGCGAGCGCGTCCGCGAGGTCGTGCGGGCGCGCGCCGGAGGGGCGAGCTGGGCCGACTCGGTGGCCGGGCGCATGGAGCGGCACTACTCGCCGGGGCGGACCTGGGAGGCGTCGCTGCGCGGGCTGCTCGGCCTGATGTCCCTCGGTGACGTGCTCGACATCGCCTCCGGCGACGGCGCGCTGGCCGAGCTCGTCGCGCCGCGGTGCCGCACGATGACCTGCCTCGACGCGAGCGAGACCGTGATCGAGGCCGCCCGGCTGCGCCTCGCGCGCCTCGGCAACGTCCGCTTCGCGCGCGGCGACATGCACGAGCTGCCGTTCGAGGAGGCGTCGTTCGATCAGGTGATGCTGATGAACTGCCTGACCTTCGCCCGGTCGCCCGCCCGCGCCATCGCCGAGGCGGCCCGCGTGCTCCGGCCGGGCGGCGCGCTCGCGGGGGTGACGCTGAAGACGCACCGGCACGAGATCGCGGCCGTCACGTACAGCCACGTGCGTTTCGGCTTCGAGCCGCGCGAGCTCCGGGCGATGCTCGAGGCCGCGGGCCTCGCCGTGGACGCCTGCGACGTGACCTCGCGCGAGAAGCGCCCCCCTCACTTCGAGGCGATCTCGATCCACGCCCGCAAGGAGGGCGCGGCCGAGGCCGCCCCGCCGGCCCGCGAGGGCGAGGGCGCAGGTCCCCGGGCCGCGCGACCCTCTCAACAGGACGGCTGCGCCGCGGCCGCAGCACCCACGGTAAAGAAGCCCAGGAGAAGAGCAGAGCCATGAACGGAAGCGAACGCCCCGCGCGCCTCGAAGAGATCCTCGACAGCCGGATCCTGTGCCTCGACGGCGCGATGGGCACGATGATCCAGCGCTACCGCCTGGGCGAGGCCGACTACCGCGGCGAGCGCTTCCGCGACCACGCGATCGACCTCAAGGGCAACAGCGACCTCCTCGTGCTGACGCGGCCGGACGTCATCGCGGAGATCCACGGCGCGTACCTCGACGCCGGCGCCGACATCATCGAGACGAACACCTTCACGGGCACCTCGATCGCCCAGGCGGACTACCGGCTCGAGTCGCTCGCCTACGAGATCAACCTCACCGCGGCCCAGATCGCCCGGAAGGCGGCCGACGCGTGGACGGCGCGCACGCCCGACAAGCCGCGCTTCGTCGCGGGCTCGATGGGGCCGACGCCGAAGACGCTGTCGATCTCGCCGAGCGTGAACGACCCGTCGTTCCGCGCCGTCACCTTCGACGAGCTGCGGCGCGCGTTCGCCGAGCAGGTGCGCGGGCTCGTCGACGGGGGGGCCGACGTGCTGCTCGCGGAGACGTTCCTCGACACGCTGAACATGAAGGCGTGCCTCGTCGCGATGGAGGAGGTCTTCGCCGAGAAGGGGCGGCGCCTGCCGATCATGCTCAGCGTGACGATCACCGACCGGAGCGGCAGGACGCTCGCCGGCCAGACGATCGACGCGTTCTGGACCAGCGTGGAGCACGCGAGGCCGCTCAGCGTCGGCCTCAACTGCGCCCTCGGCGCGAGCGACATGCGGCCCTACCTCGTGGATCTCGCGAAGCTCGCCCGGGCGCGGGTGAGCTGCTACCCGAACGCGGGCCTGCCCAACGCGTTCGGCGAGTACGACGAGCAGCCGGAGACGACGTCGCGGCTGCTCGCGGAGTTCGCGCAGAGCGGGCTCGTGAACATCGTCGGCGGCTGCTGCGGGACGACGCCGGACCACATCCGCGCGATCGTCCGGGCGGTCTCGGAGCGGAGGCCGCGGCCCCTGCCCACGGAGCGCGACGGCTTCGGGCGCTTCAGCGGCCTGGAGACGCTCGTCATCCGGCCCGACACGAACTTCCTGATGATCGGCGAGCGGACCAACGTGACCGGCTCGGCCCGGTTCATGGAGCTCATCAAGAAGGGCGACTTCACGACCGCGCTGGAGGTGGCGCTCGACCAGGTGCGCGGCGGGGCGAACATCCTCGACGTCAACATGGACGAGGGCATGCTCGACTCCGAGCAGGCGATGACGACGTTCCTGAACCTCATCGCCACCGAGCCCGAGATCGCCCGCATCCCGATCATGATCGACAGCTCGAAGTGGTCGGTCATCGAGGCGGGGCTCAAGTGCATCCAGGGCAAGGGGATCGTCAACTCGATCAGCCTCAAGGAGGGGCCGGAGGACTTCCTCAGGAAGGCGCGCACCATCCGCCGCTACGGGGCGGGGGTCGTGGTGATGGCCTTCGACGAGGTCGGCCAGGCCGAGACGGTGGAGCGGAAGGTCGCGATCTGCCAGCGCGCGTACAGGCTGCTCACCGAGGAGGCCGGCTTCGATCCGCAGGACATCATCTTCGACCCGAACATCCTCGCGATCGCGACCGGCATCGAGGAGCACAACGAGTTCGCCAAGAACTTCATCGAGGCGACGCGGATCATCAAGGCGACCTGCCCGGGGGCGCGCGTCAGCGGCGGCGTGTCGAACCTGTCGTTCTCGTTCCGCGGGAACAACGTCGTCCGCGAGGCGATGCACTCGGCCTTCCTGTACCACGCCATCCGGGCGGGCATGGACATGGGCATCGTGAACGCGGGGCAGCTCGCGGTCTACGAGGACATCCCGAAGGACCTGCTCGAGCGGGTGGAGGACGTCATCTTCAACCGGCGCCCGGACGCGACCGAGCGGCTCGTCGAGTTCGCCGAGCAGGTGAAGGGCAAGGGCAAGAAGAAGGAGCTCGACCTCGCCTGGCGCGAGGGCCCGGTCGAGGAGCGGCTGTCGCACGCGCTCGTGAAGGGGCTCGTCGACTTCATCGAGGCGGACGTGGAGGAGGCGCGGAAGAAGTACGCGAAGCCCCTCTCCATCATCGAGGGGCCGCTGATGGACGGGATGAAGATCGTCGGCGAGCTGTTCGGCGCCGGGAAGATGTTCCTCCCGCAGGTGGTGAAGAGCGCCCGCGTGATGAAGCGGGCCGTCGCGTACCTCCTGCCGTTCATGGAGGCCGAGAAGGCCGCCGGGGGCGGGACGTCGTCCCAGGGGAAGGTCGTGATGGCGACCGTGAAGGGCGACGTGCACGACATCGGCAAGAACATCGTGGGCGTGGTGCTCGGGTGCAACAACTACGAGGTGATCGACCTCGGCGTGATGGTGCCCCAGGACAAGATCCTGGAGACGGCGCTGAGCGAGAAGGCCGACATGATCGGGCTGAGCGGGCTGATCACGCCGTCGCTCGACGAGATGGTCAGCGTGGCGCGCGAGATGGAGCGGCGGGGCATCCGGCTGCCGCTGCTCATCGGCGGGGCGACGACGAGCCGGCAGCACACGGCGGTGAAGATCGCGCCGGAGTACGGCGGGACCGTGGTGCACGTGCTCGACGCGTCGCGGGCCGTGGGCGTGGTGTCGAGCCTGCTCGACCAGACGAACCGGCAGACGTTCGACGCGCAGAACCGGCAGGAGCAGGCCAAGCTGCGCGAGCTCTTCGCGAGGAAGCGGGCGAAGCCGCTCGTGACGCTCGCCGCGGCGGACGAGGGGCGGCTCAAGATCGCGTGGCGGCCCGAGGACATCGCGGCGCCGTCGTTCACCGGGCGGCGCGTGGTGGACGACGTCCCGCTCTCCGAGATCGCGCGGTACATCGACTGGACGTTCTTCTTCACGGCGTGGGAGCTCAGGGGCCCGTTCCCGCAGATCCTGGAGCACCCGCAGTACGGCGAGGCGGCGCGCGAGCTGTTCGACCACGCGCAGAAGGTGCTGCAGCGGATCGTCGACGGCAGGTTGATCCAAGCGCGGGGCGTCTACGGGTTCTGGCCGGCGAGCGGCGAGCAGCGGGACATCGTGCTCTACGGCGACGAGGCGCGCTCGCGCGAGCTCGTCCGGTTCAACATGCTCCGGCAGCAGCAGGTGAAGGCCGCGGGCGGCGCCGAGGAGGACGGCGAGAAGGCCGTGGCCGGGGTGAAGCCGTACCTGTCGCTCGCCGACTTCGTGGCGCCGAGGGAGAGCGGGCTCGCCGATCACGTCGGCGCGTTCGCGGTGACGGCGGGGCTCGGGCTCGATGAGGTCGTGCGCGCGTACGAGAAGGACAAGGACGACTACAGCGCGATCATCGCGAAGGCGCTCGCGGATCGGCTCGCGGAGGCGTTCGCCGAGCTGCTCCACGAGCGGGCGCGGAAGGACTGGGGGTACGGCGCGGCAGAGGCGCTGAGCAACGAGGAGCTCATCGCCGAGAAATACCGGGGGATCCGGCCGGCGTTCGGGTATCCGGCGTGCCCGGAGCACACCGAGAAGCGCAAGCTGTTCACGCTGCTCGACGCGCCCTCGGTCGGCATCGAGCTGACCGACACCTGCGCGATGACGCCGGCGGCGAGCGTGAGCGGCATTTACCTGGCGCACCCCGAGGCGCGGTATTTCATGGTGGGGCGCCTCGGCAGGGATCAGGTCGCGGACTACGCGAAGCGCAAGGGGATGACGCTCGAGGAGGCCGAGCGGTGGCTGTCGCCGAACCTGGGGTACGACCCGAAGGCGGCGGACAGCGCGTGAGGCTTCTGCGCGAGCTGCCCCGCCTCCTCTGGTCCGAGCCGAGAGCGCCTCATCCACCCGGCGTAGGCAAGGGAGACTGGGCGCTGCTCGGCGTGCTCGTCGCGACTGGGCTGGTCGAGCTGGCCGTGAGGCTGGATCGCTCGTGGACATCCGCCTCTCTCTTGGTCGGCTTCGCCCTCACGCCCACGGTGCTGTGGCGGCGATCGAGGCCGCTGTCGATGGTCGTGATCGCGTTCGGCGCGAGCACGGCCATGGCGTTGACCCGGCTCTCGACCGGCGGCGACCTCCCCAGGCTGCACACGGCGGCCTTCCTGCTCTTGCTCCCCTACTCCCTGCTCCGGTGGGGCGCTGGACGCGACGTCATGATGGGCTCGCCCATCCTCCTGGTCTCGGCGTCGCTGGGCCTCCTCGCGGATCGGGCGAAGACGAGCGACGTCATCGGGGCCTTCGCCGTCCTGCTCTCGGCCATGGCGCTCGGCGCGGCGGTCCGCTATCGGGCGCGCGCGCGCTCGCACGAGCTCGAACAGGTGAAGCTGCGCGAGCGCGCGCAGCTCGCGCGCGATCTCCACGATACGGTCGCCCATCACGTGTCCGCCATCGCCATCCGCGCGCAGGCCGGGCTGGCCACGTCGTCCAAGAACCCCGAGGCCGCGATCGACGCGCTCCGCGTCATCGAGACCGAGGCGTCGCGCACCCTCACCGAGATGCGCGCGATGGTCCGGTTCCTGCGGCGAGACGAGTCCGCCGATCTCGCGCCGAGCCCGCGCATCGCAGACCTCGATCGCCTGGCCCACCGGTCCGCCGAAGGCCCCGAGATCCACGTCGAGCTCTCCGGGGACCTCGACGACCTCTCACCGTCGGTGTCAGCCGCCATCTACCGCCTCGCGCAGGAGTCGATCACCAACGCTCGGCGGCACGCGCGGCACGCGACGCGGATCGACGTCGGCGTCTCCGCAGACCGTGACTCGGTGAGCCTGCGCGTCAGCGACGACGGCGCCCCCGCGAACGCTCGCCAGCCCGCCTCGGTGGGCTACGGGCTCCTCGGCATGATCGAGCGAGCGGAGCTGCTCGGCGGCACCTGCCACGCGGGCCCGCGCCCGGAGCGCGGCTGGACGGTGACCGCCGTGCTGCCTCGAAGGGGACCGGCCCTATGAGCATTCGAGTCGTCGTCGCCGATGATCAAGAGATCGTCCGCACCGGGCTCACCATGATCCTCAATGCCCAGCCCGGCATCGAGGTCGTGGGCGCCGCCGCCGACGGCCACCAGGCCGTGCGGCTGGCGCTCGAGCTTCGCCCCGACGTGTGCCTGCTCGACATTCGCATGCCCGGCATCGACGGCATCGAGGCCACGCGACGGCTCGCCGGCCCGGGCGTCGACCGGCCCATCGGGGTCGTCGTGATCACCACCTTCGACCACGACGACTACGTGTATGGCGCCCTCAAGGCCGGCGCCCGCGGCTTCCTGCTGAAGGACGCCGGTCCGGACCTGCTCGCCCAGGCCGTCCGCGCCGCCGCGAGCGGCGACGCCTTGATCGCGCCCAGCATCACCGCGCGGCTCCTCGGCGCGTTCGCCGACGCCCGGCGCCCGCTGCCGCGAGCGCAGCCGAGGGAGGCCCTCACCGACCGGGAAGAGGAGGTCCTCCTCGCCGTGGCCCGCGGGCGAACCAACGCCGAGATCGCCGAAGAGCTCCACATCAGCCTCAGCACCGTCAAGAGCCACATCGCCAGCCTCATGGCCAAGCTCGGCGCGCGCAACCGGGTCGAGATCGCCATCTGGGCCTACGAGACCCATCGCATCCAGAGCTGATCGGCCGAAAGTACGACCTCCCGGTCCGCCTCTCGGCCGGCTGCGATTTGGCCGCTCTGCCGATGTTCGCGGCCGGGGCCGTCGTTACGCTCGAGCGCATGATGGATGAGAGCGCTGCAGCGTCCTATGCTTCACCCTCCCTGTCGCCGCCGAGCGGCCGGCGCCTTCAGGACCGGAGACGAGGGCGGTCGAGCACGAGGGCCCCCTCGGCGAAGGGAGCATGGCGCGTCCCCGCGCTGCTGATCGCGCTCAGCGCGGTCCCGGTCGCCGCCGGCGCCGTTCGCCTGATCGGGCTGGCCGGCGGCGCGGAGATCACCCCGGAGAACGCGCGGTTCTTCGCGGATCCCGTGCCCGTGGCGCTGCACATCGTGAGCGTCAGCGTCTGGTGCGTCCTGGGCGCGTTCCAGTTCTCCTCCGGCCTGCGCCGCCGGAGCCCCGGATGGCACCGAGGCGCTGGGCGGGTGCTGGTCCCCGTCGGGCTCATCGCCGCGCTCTCGGGTCTATGGCTGACCTGGAGCTACCCCCCGGTCGATCACGACGGCCCGCTGCTCCATGCCCTCCGGCTGGCGGTGGGCTCGGCGATGGCCCTGTGCATCTGCCTCGGCTTCGCCGCCATCCGCCGCCGGGACATCGCCGGGCACCGCGCCTGGATGATGCGCGGCTACGCGCTCGCCCTCGGGGCCGGCACGCAGGTGCTGACCCACGTGCCCTGGCTGCTGTTCGGCGGGATCCGCGACGAGATGAGCAGGGCGCTCGCCATGGGGGCCGGCTGGGCGATCAACCTCGCCGTGGCCGAGTGGATCCTCCGCAGCGCGGCGGCGCGAGGCGGCGCGGCGGGCGCCGTGATAGACCAGCGCGCATGACCGAGGCCGAATGGTTTGACACGAACCGCCGCGCCTGGAACGCGCGCACCCCCGTGCACCTGGGGTCCAAGTTCTACGATCTGGCCGCCTTCCGAGCCGGCGCGAGCTCCCTCAAGCCGATCGAGATCGAGCAGGTCGGCGACGTCCGGGGAAAGACGCTCCTCCACCTGCAATGCCACTTCGGACAGGACACGCTCTCGTGGGCGCGGCGCGGCGCGCGCGTCACCGGGCTGGACCTCTCCGACGAGGCCATCAAGGCTGCTCGCGCGCTCGCCGCGGAGCTCTCGATCGACGCGCGGTTCGTGGAGGCCAATACCTACGACGCGCCCGCGGCGCTCGGCGGCGAGACGTTCGATATCGTCTTCACCTCGTACGGCGTCCTCGGCTGGCTCCCGGACATGACGCGGTGGGCGCGCGCGGCCGCCGCGTGCCTGAAGCCGGGGGGCGTCCTGCACCTCGTCGAGTTCCACCCGCTCGTCTGGACCTTCGACGACGCGTTCGAGCACATCGCCTACGCATACGACGGGAACGGGGAGCCGATCATCACGGAGCAGACAGGCACCTACGCCGACCGCGACGCGAGCGTGAAGCTCCGGGAGGTCGGCTTCAACCACGGGATCGGATCGGTGGTGACAGCGCTGCTCGACGCAGGCCTCACCCTGGAGCGGCTCCGGGAGCTCGACTGGTCGCCCTACGACATCTTCCCGGACATGGAGGAAGGGCCGCCCGGGCAGCTCCGCATGAAGAAGTTCGGGCGCCGCCTGCCGCTCGTCTACGCGCTCGCGGCGCGGCGGGGGCGCTGAGCGCGGCGACGATGTCGTCCGCGTAGCCGGCAAGCCTCACGCCCGCTCAGGGCGCCGCGCCGCCGGCCGCCTTGGCGTACGAGCTGCCCGCCGGCGCCGTGAGGTGCGGGTTTCGCTCGACCTCCTCCGCGGCCGCCGCGGACCAGCGCGCCATCGCCGGGAGCGACGTGATGGTGCCCGCATAGGCCCGCGCGACCTCGTCGATCTCGACGTCGTACGAGAGCAGGCGCGTCACCACGGGCGCGAACATCGCGTCGGCGATCGAGAAGGCGCCGAACAGGAACGGCCCGCCCTGGCCGAACCGGGAGCGGCAGTCGCGGAAGATCTCGAGGACGCGCGCGATGTCGCGGGCGGCGCCGTCCGAGATCGCGCGCCGCGGGTACCGCCGCGCGACGTCCATCGGCAGCTCCCGGCGCAGGTCGGCGAAGCCGGCGTGCATCTCGCTGCTGACCGCGCGCGCGACCGCGCGGGCCTCGCGCCCCTCGGGCCACAGCCGCGCTGCGGGGAACGCCTCGGCCACGTACTCGCAGATGGCGAGCGACTCCCACACGACGAGCTCGCCGTGGCGCAGGGCGGGCACCTTGCGCGTCGGCGAGCGCTGCGCCACCCGATCGACCCAGTCGGGGAGCTCGTACGGAATGACGTGCTCCTCGAACGGGACGCCAGCGTGGGACATGGCGAGCCACGGCCTGAGCGACCAGGACGAGAGGTTCTTGCTGCCGATGTAGAGGTGAAGCTCGGGGGTGCTCATCGTTTCGTCTCCTTGTTTCGTCGGGCCTTGCGGGGCGCGGCGGCGCGGGGGCTCCGGTCGCCGCCCGGGCCGCTCGAGGGCTGCGGAGGGGGAGAGTCGCCGCAGAGGACGGCGCGCTCCTCGGTCAGCATGCGCGCGAGGGCGTCCAGCACGGCGCGGACGCGGGGCGCGTGCTGGAGGTCGCGGTGGACGGTGAGCCAGACGGCGCGGCGGGGCTCGTCCGGCAGGGGGATGCGCGCGAGGTCCGGCTCGTGGTCGCCGATGAAGCACGGCAGGAGCGCGACGCCGAGCCCGGCGCGCGCGGCGCCGAGCATGCACGCCGTGCTGTTGGTCCGGAGGACGCACGGGCCGCCCGCGGCCATGCGCTCGAACCAGACGTGCTCCGGCGGCATCGCGCCGGGCGCCTCGATGCCGATGCGCGCGTGCGCCGGGAGATCGGCCGCGGTGGGCGCGCCGCGGCGCTCGACGTAGGCGCGCGCGCCGTACACCGCCCAGCCGACGACGCCCGCTTTCCGGACCACGAGGCCGCCCTCGGTCGAGCGGAAGAACCGGACCGCGATGTCCGCTTCCCGCCGGGAGAGATCGAGCGCGCGGATCGCGGTCACGAGCTCCACCGAGATCCCCGGGTGCGCCGCGTGGAGCGCGCCGAGCCGGGGCGCGATGAAGCGGCTGCCGAACGCCTCGGCGGCCGTCACCCGCACGGTGCCCGTGAGGCGCTGGTCGCGGCCGAGGCTCCCGCGCTCGATGGCGAGGATCGCCTCCTCGACGCGCGCGACGTCGGGGATCAGGCCGAGGCCGTCGTTCGTGAGCGCGTATCCGGAGGGCGATCGCACGAAGAGCCGCACGCCGAGCGCCTCCTCGAGCGCCTCGACCCGGCGGCCCACGGTCGTGTGATCGACGCCGAGCGCGCGGCCGGCGCCGGCGAGGGAGCCCGCCCGGGAGAGGGCGAGGAGATACCGCAGGTCGTCCCAGCTCATCACGATGCGACTCTCCCAGCCACGCTGCGCGCGAGCATGCGCTCGCGGCAGCGTACCGGGGAGACGGCAAATGTGCGCGCCGGCTGTGCAAAAATGCACAAGCCTGCTGCGCGCTGGCGCGCTACCCGCCTCCAGCGCCTCGTCGGCTCTGGGCGGCTCGCCGGGGAGCTGCCGTCGAGCGGCCGAGCTGCATGTCCTCGCCCCCCTGGCGCTCCGCTGCGCGCCCAAGGAGGCTCATCCAGCGGACCTCGCCGGTCCGGAAGGCGGCCTCGCTGCGCCGATCACAGCCCCGTGCGGCTCGGCGCGGGGGCGGGCTGCGGGAGCGGGGCCCCCTTCTCGTACGAGAGGAGGAGCTCCCCGGTGCGGTAGGCGAGATCGCCGCGAGGCGTCTGGGAGACCGACAAGACGAGCTCGATCCGCTCCCCCGACGCCCACGCCCACCGGAGGATGCGCGCAAAGCGACCCGGCTTCGAGCACGCGTCGGGGTCCGAGGCGCAGTCGGGCGCGTAGGCGCCCTCCTCGCTCGCAGGCCGACCGTACTTGCCCACGAGCGCCGCGCGGAGCTCGCGCAGCTCCGCCTGCCACGCAGAAGCGCCGCTGCCGCTCGGCTCCGCCCGCAGCTCGACGCTGCAGAGGCGATCTGCGCAGAAGCCGAGGGCGGCAGTCGCGCGCAGGCCGACGCCTTCCGGAACGCCGCTGCACGTGAAGCGCCCGGGCTCGACGGCGACCCATTGCAGCGAGGCGCGGGCGCACGCCTCGCCGCTCGCGGCGACGTCGGTGTCGAACAGGAAGCCGCCGCCGCCGCGCGGCGGCGCGTGCTGCTGGGTGTCCTTGAACACGAGGCACGTCCCGCGATACCCCTTCAGGGTCCGCACGCTCCCGGGCGCTCTGTAGCCGTGGCCGAGGACGCCGTCGTTCGCGCCGGAGAGCAGCACCCCCTCACAGCCCTGCTGCCCGGCGACGCGGCGGAGCTCGTTCACGAGCGCGTTCGCGCCGGCGCTGCTCAGGGCGCTCTGCTGGACCTCGATCATCCCGACCTCGTGAAAAGGACGTTCGGGCCTGCTGAGGAACACCTCGACATCCTCGGTCGGCCTGGGCTGCACGGCGCGCGGGCTCCCCGCGGTCGGAACGTACGACGAGTGCACCCCTCCGCAGCCCGCCGCGAGCCCGAGGCTCAGAGTTGCCATGAAGATCGGCGCGACGCGCGAGAGACACCTTCGCGCCCAAGTCATTTCAGCTTCCACGGTAATGAGGCGGAGTTGAAGCAGCGATCGTTCGACGCGTCAACCGCTCCCGGCGTCGTTTTCGTTCTTCGAGAACACACCTCCTCTCCGGCACGGCGCCTGGAGCGACAGCGAACGTCGCGCGACGGAGCGCTCCTCACGCGCACAGGACGCGCTCGTCGACCGGGAGCCGCGCGCTGCGCTCGGGGTGCGCGAAGCTGCCGGGCGATCGCAGCGCGTCGCAGAGGCCCGCGTCGGCCAGCGAGACGAGCGCGCCCGGCGCCGCGGGCAGCGGGCCTCCGCACGGGATGAGGTGCACGAGCGCGTGGACCGTCGGACCGGGCCGGAGGAGGCTCTCGTAGAGCGCGTGGCCGAAGACGAGCGCCGCGGCCTCGCCCCGCCGCACGGCGCCCCGCGCCTCGTCGGCGCAGCGCCCGAGATCGGCGGCGTCCTCGAGCAGGGGCGCCCGGCGCGCGTCGTGGAGCAGCAAGAGCCCGCCCTCGTCGAGGAGCGCGAGCCCGTCGAGCTCGCGCGTGCGCGCCGGCGGGAGCGCCTCGGCGGACGGGTCGAGGCGCGCGGCGATCGCCCGGTGCTGGCGCGCGTGGAGCTCCGCCTTCGCGCGCGGGAACGCGGCCCACACGAGCATGTTGAGGAAGTCGTGCCAGTTCCTCGGGCGCGTGGGCACGCGGCCCTCGACGTGGATGCGCGCGTCGTAGAGCGACGAGGGGTCGAGCGGACCGCGCCGGCCGCGGCGCCGCGGCCTCGGCGGCTGCTCCACGAAGCGGACGGGGAAGCCCTCGCCGAGCGCGCGGCCATAGCCCTCGACCGGCGGCCAGTCGACGCACCCCGAGAACGCCTCGGCCCACGGACGGATGGGCCAGTAGAGACGGCTCTTCTCGTAGAAGAGCGGCTCCCAGGGGACGGGGCTGGGCCCCGGTGCGCCGCCCTGTTGCGGCGCAGCTCGGCCGTCGGCGCTCACGCAGGGCAGCGTAGGAGCAGGACCGCGAGAGCTCAAGCCGCGACGGCGCGCGCGGGATAAAGCCGCGACGGCGCGTGCGGGATAAAGCCGCGACGGAGCGCCGCCCCGGCGGGCCGCCCGGCGCCGTGATATCCTGGCGCCCCTGATGACGCCGGACCTCATCGTTCGCGGGTTGCGGGTGGTCACCGGGGGCGCGGTGCGGCCGGCCTCGGTGCACATCCAGGGCGGCACGATCGCCGCCGTCGCCGGGCACGACGAGGTGCCGGAGGGCTGCCCGGTCGTGGACGTGCGAGGCGCGGTGGTGATGCCCGGCCTCGTCGACGCGCACGTGCACATCAACGAGCCCGGACGCACCGAGTGGGAAGGGTTCGAGACGGCGACGCGCGCCGCGGCCGCCGGCGGCGTGACGTCGCTCGTCGATATGCCCCTCAACAGCATCCCGCCGACGACCACGGTCGCGCACCTCGAGGAAAAGGCGCGCGCGGCCGCAGGCCGCTGCCTCGTCGACGTGGGGTTCTGGGGCGGCGCCGTCCCGGGCAACGCGGGAGAGCTGATCCCGCTGCTCGAGGCCGGCGCGCTCGGCTTCAAATGCTTCATGGTCGACTCCGGCGTCGCGGAGTTCGGCCACGTCGCCGAGGCGGATCTGCGGGCGGCGCTCGAGGTGCTCGCCGGCACGGGGGCGCCGCTGCTCGTCCACGCCGAGCTCCCCGGCCCGATCGACGCCGCGCGCGCGGCGATCGCCGGCCTGGATCCGCGGACGTACGCCGCCTACCTGCGCTCGCGGCCGCGCGAGGCGGAGGACGAGGCGATCGCCCTGCTCGCGTCGCTCTGCCAGGCGACCGGCGCGGCGGCGCACGTGGTCCACCTCTCGTCGGCGACGGCGCTCGACATCCTGCGGCGGGCGCGCGACGGCGGCTCCGCGCTGTCCGCCGAGACGACGCCGCATTACCTGCATTTCGCCGCCGAGGAGATCCCGGACGGCGCGACGCCCTTCAAGTGCGCTCCGCCGATCCGGGAGCGCGAGAACCGCGAGGAGCTCTGGGCCGCGCTGCAGGGCGGGCTCATCGATCTCGTGGTCTCCGATCACTCCCCGTGCACGCCCGAGCTCAAGCGGCTCGAGGCCGGCGACTTCGACGCGGCCTGGGGCGGGATCTCGAGCCTGCAGCTCGGGCTGTCGATCGTGTGGACCGACGCGCGGAAGCGGGGCATCCCGCTCGAGCGGCTCGCGGACTGGCTGTGCCGGGGGCCGGCGCGGCTCGCCGGGCTGCGCCAGAAGGGGGAGATCCGGCGCGGGTTCGACGCGGATCTCGTGATCTGGGATCCGGAGGCGAGCTTCCGGGTCGAGCCGCCGCTCATCCAGCACCGGCACAAGGTGACGCCGTACGCGGGGGAGGAGCTCCACGGGGTCGTCCAGGCCACCTACCTCCGCGGCGAGAGGGTGTTCGACCGCGGGAGCTTCTCCGGAGAGGCGAGAGGGCGATGGCTGAAGCGAGAGGGGTGACGGGGCCGGCGTTCGCGGAGGCGCTCGATCTCGCCTCGGAGCGCCTGGGCGGCGCGGTGATCTCGGCGAACGACGAGTTCTTCGCGCCGAAGGAGAACCTGCTCAAGGCGTCGAAGCCGGTGTTCCTCGAGCACGAGTACACCGATCGCGGCAAGTGGATGGATGGCTGGGAGACGCGCCGGCGCCGGACTCCCGGGTTCGACTGGTGCCTCGTGCGGCTGGGGTTGCCCGGGATCATCCGCGGGGTCGTCGTGGACACGGCGTTCTTCCGGGGCAACTACCCCGAGCACTGCTCGATCGAGGCGTGCGCGGCGCGGCCCGACGCGCGGGTGGAGGAGCTGCTCAATCCGCGGACCCACTGGGTCGAGATCCTGCCGCGCTCGCCGCTCGCGGGCGACGCGCAGAACGCGTTCGCGGTGAGCTGCCCTTTCCGGTTCACGCACCTCCGCCTGAACATCTATCCGGACGGCGGGGTGGCGCGCCTCCGCGTGCACGGCGATGCCGTCCCCGACCTTCGCCGGCTCGACCGCGCGGGCGCGGAGCTCGATCTCGCGGCCGCGGAGAACGGCGCCCGCGTGCTCTCGTGCAGCGACATGTTCTTCGGGGTGCGCCACAACCTCATCATGCCCGGCCGGGCGGCGAACATGGGAGAGGGCTGGGAGACGCGCCGCCGGAGGGGGCCCGGGTACGACTGGGCGCTCGTGGCGCTCGCGGCCCAGGGCGAGATCCACCGGATCGAGGTCGACACGAACCATTTCAAGGGCAATTACCCCGACAGCTGCATGATCGAGGGGATCGACGCGGCGGGGCGCCCGCCGGAGGAGCTCGCCGGCGCGAGCGATTTCCGGGAGATCGTGCCGCAGACGAAGCTCCAGGCGCACACGCGGCACCTCTTCGAGGAGGAGCTCCGCGCGGCGGGGCCGTTCACGCACGTGCGGCTGAACATCTATCCTGACGGCGGGGTGAGCCGCCTCCGCATCTTCGGCAAGGCGACCCGGAGCGGGGCGGCGGAGCAGCGGCTCCGCTGGCTCAACGCGCTCACGGACCGGGAGGCGGAGGCGGAGCTCCGCGCGGCGTGCGGGGCGTCCTCGTGGGCGTCGCAGATGGCGGCGGCGCGGCCGTTCCGCGACGAGGAGGCGCTCTGCGCGACGGCGTCGCAGGTGTTCGCGCGGCTCGGCCCGGAGGACTGGCTCGAGGCGTTCCGCGCGCACCCCCGCATCGGAGAGACCAGGCCGCAGGCCGAGGCCGCGGAGGCGAGCGCGACGGCGAGGCGGTTCTCGAGCCAGGAGCAGGCGGGGATGAGCGCGGCCGCCGAGGAGACGCGGGAGGCGCTCGCGCGCTACAACCGGGCTTACGACGAGAAGTTCGGGTTCATCTATATCGTCTGCGCGACCGGGAAGAGCGCGGACGAGATGCTGGAGATGCTGCGCGAGCGGATCGAGCACACGCCGGACGAGGAGCTGCACATCGCCGCGGAGGAGCAGCGGAAGATCACGGAGATACGGCTGAAGAAGCTGCTGTGGGGCGCGTAGATCCCGGGGGGCACGGCCGCCGAGGAGGGGGCGCCAGGAGGCTTTTGCGCCAGCACGAGCCCTGTCTGCAAACCGGTCTATCCGGCTGTCGGGCGTCAACGCGACAGCTGGCCTCGTAAGGCGCCGTCGGGGAAATCGGCGGTGCGGACGGCGACGTAATACCGCTCCGGCGCGGCGAGCAGCGCGCTCAGGTCGTCGGGGGACGCGCCGACGCAGCCCGTGGAGCTGCCGCCCGTCGGCGGCATCAGCGTGAGGACGACGCGGCCCGCATGGCCGGCAGAGCCCTCGTGGACGCGCGCCGCGATCGCGGGCGCGATGCCGGAGACCGTGAGGTCGAAGCAGACCTCGCCCTGGGCGAGATCGAGCGTGAGCCGGGCCGTGCCGCTCCCCCGCCGATCGCCGCGGCCGGGCGCTTCGTCCTGCCCGGTCAGCGCGGCCGTGAGCGGCCGGATCGGGCGCTCAGGCAACGCCGCGCGCGCGAGCGCCGCCGCCAGGAGGACGGCGCCCAGAGCGGACATCGTGAGATGCGGCATGTCTCCCTCCTGCACATCCCAGGGATGCGCCATGCGAGGGCGCAACGAAGAGCAAAGACGACGCCGGCCCGCGCGCGCGTCGCACGACGCACGCCCGGCGGCGCCGCGGGCAAGGAGGGCTGCGATGGACATAGCCCCTCCACCGTCGCGCCCGGCGAGCCGAGTCGAGGACGAACGCGGACAGGAGCGGCCCAATGCATGGCCCCAAGTCGCCGCTTCTGCCGAGATTGAACCCGGATCGACGGAAGCGTAGAGTGTCCGCCACTCATGATCTCGACCCGAAAGCCGTCCCGCGCCGCGACGTCCCGGCGCGGCGAGGGCAAGCCGCCCCGGCAGCGGCTCGACCTCGACGCACGCCGCGCGCAGCTGCTCGCGCTGGGGCTCGAGCTCTTCAGCCAGCGAGCCTACGACGACGTGTCGATCGACGAGGTGGCGCAGGCCGCAGGCATCTCGAAGGGGCTTCTCTACCATTATTTTCCAACCAAGCGCGATTTCTACATTGCCGTCCTGCGTGAAGCGGCGCGCGAGCTCGTCGAGCGGTCGCTGGACGTCGACGACGTGCCGGTGCCGGAGCGGCTGCGCACCGGGCTGGACGCCTATCTGGCCTACGTCGAGCGACAGGGGATCTCGTACGCGGCCGTCTTCCGGGGCGGCATCGGCTCGGACGCCGAGGTGCTGGCGATCATCGAGGAGACCCGCAGCCGGTTCCTCGACAAGCTGCTCGCCGATGCGCCGGTGGCCGAGCGGCCTCCGGCGCTCCGGGTGGCGCTCCGCGGGTGGATCGGGTTCGTGGAGGCGACGAGCCTCGACTGGATCGAGCGGCACGAGCTCGACCGGGCGTCGCTGCGCGACCTGCTCGCCGATCTGCTGCCCGAGGTGGTGCGGCTGGCCATGCTGCACGCGGGCGGACAGGGCGCCGGCGAAGCCGCGGCGGAGGCGCCCGCCTGAGGGCGGCCGGCCCGCCGCGGCCGGGGGTCAGGGTTGACGGCGAGTCCGCGTTCTGCCAGGAGACGGGCGCGCGCGACGCGCGCGGAGAGCACGGCGGAGGCACCCGATGAGCACAGAGAACCCGAAGATCGAAGACGACTGGACCATGCCCAAGCTCATCGCGCTCGCGGCCGCGACGCTCACCGTGGCCTTCACGGTCATCTACCTCATCTCCCCCTGACGGCGCCGCACGGCGCTGGCCAGCGCCGCCTCGCGCAGCGCGGCCAGCGCTACAGCCGCCTCGCGCAGCGGACGCCGAGCGCGTCCGTGAGATCGGCCG
This sequence comes from Sorangium sp. So ce185, assembly GCF_051526825.1. Taxonomy (NCBI): domain Bacteria; kingdom Pseudomonadati; phylum Myxococcota; order Polyangiales; family Polyangiaceae; genus Sorangium; species Sorangium sp. So ce185. The sequence continues at coordinate 9,630,206 of NZ_CP150316.1, forward strand.
GATCCCAGCTCTCCCGCAGGAGCGTGGAGATGTCCTCCGCTTCAGGCTGCCACCAGCTGCCGCCGCGGATCACCCGCGCACCGCCGCCCTCGACCTTCGCGCAATCGCGGCACGGATCGAGGTAGGGGCCGTCGATATCCAGGGTCCACTCCCACAGGTTCCCCGCGAGGTCGGCCTGCCCCCACCGGCCATCGCCCCTCGGTGACTTCGAGCCGACAGCCGCGCTGCCCGTCACGTCGTAGACGGCGTACGTCGCGTTCGGAAACGCGTTGCCCCACGGATACTCCCGCTGCTCGCTCCCGCCGGCCGACGCATAGTTCCACTCCGCCTCCGTCGGGAGCCGCCCGCCATCCCAGGCGCAGAACGCGAACGCGACGAACCAGCTCACGCAGCTGATCGGCTTGGCCTCGTTCTCGCCCGCATCGTCGGTCCACGTGTGCAATCCCGGCTTGCACTTCAACGCCTCCTTCAGCGCGGCCCGACTCGCCGGCAAACGAGCGCCCCACCCGTCGTCCCAGCCGCTCCCCGGGATCGCCGGGTGAGCTCCTTCGCCGCCGTCGGGCCGGCTCTCGGGGTATGCCTCCACGAACCTGCGGAACCGTCCGACCGTGACCTCGTACCGGTCCAGACGAAGATCGCTCACCTCCGCGGGATGGGCCGCGTCGTTGCTCCGGTCGTACCTGCCGCCCGGAACGCGCGGGCTCGCGCAGCAGGGCTGGTTCCGCTCCGGACCGCAGGTCTCGCCCGCTCCGGCCCCGCCGGCCTCGCAGCTCCGCGGCACGACGCACGCGCCCGCGCCGCACCATCCGGCGCAGGCGGCACGCCGCCACTGCCCGTCGCTGTCGCACACCTCCAGGCGATCGCCGGCGCACCGCGCCTCCGCCGGAGAGCACGCCACGGAGCTCCCCCCGCCGCCGGCCTCGCCACCGCCGCCAACCCCCCCGCCCTCGCCGCCAACCCCCCCGCCCTCGCCGCCGCCGCCGCCGGCCTCGCCGCCGCCGCCGGTCTCGCCGCCGCCGCCGGCCTCGCCGCCGCCACCCGCCTCGCCGCCGTCACCGCCTCCCCCAACCGCGGATCCACCTGCTGCACCGGAAGCGGCGCCATCGCCTCCCGTGGCGCCCGGCTCGACGAAGCGCCGCTCCTCCGGCGTACACCCCGGCCAGAGCGCCGCCGTCGCGACCCAAAGCAAGCCAGCGCCGCGCAGGAGACCCCGTGCTTCACCCGAGCGAGTTCGTAGAGAGCCCACCGTTCCCCCTCCCGCTGGCCCGACGCCAGGCAGCGTCCATCGTATCACGAGCCCCTCCGCCACGCGCCGCGCCAGGCCGTCGCCACCGCGGCCCCTCGAGCGCGCCGAGGGCGATCCGCGCGCGGATCCAGCGCGCCGCGCTCGAGCGGCCGAGCATCCGTCGCGAGGCACCGGGCGCGCGCTCAGCTGCCGCGGTACGTGGTGTAGCCGTAAGGGCTGAGCAGCAGCGGGACGTGATGGTGCTGCGCCGGGTCCCGGATCTCGAAGAGCACCGAGACCGTGGGGTAGAAGCTCTCGGACCCGAGCGCCGCATAATAGGCCCCGGTGTGGAAGGTGAGCCGGTAGGCGCCCTCGACCGGGCGCTCGCCGGGCGGGAGCAGGCCCCGCTGCCGGCCGTCGTCGTCAGTCGTGCCCCGGCCGACCTCCCGGTAGCCGTCGCCGTCACCGACCTCCAGCACCACCAGCACGCCGCTCGCCGGGCGGCCCCGCGACGTGTCCAGCACGTGCGTCGTGATCGCGCTCATCGATCCTCCTCTCGCTCTGGCTCGGGCCCTCGCGCGCCGCCGTCCGTTCCGAGCCCCCCATATCACGCGCTCCGGCGCGCCACGATGGCAGGGAACGATCGCCCCCTGAGCTCGTCGGGCGTGAGGCCGGTCCGCTCCGCCGCCTCGCCCTCGGTCATCGCGCCCGCGCTGATCGCGCGCAGGAAGAAGCGCAGCAGCCCCTGCCCCGTCGCGGCGTCGTCGAACACCGTCCCGGCGACGGTCGCCTGGGCGGCCCGCTCGATGAAGCTCCGCAGCCGGGCGGCCGTCGCCTCGACGCCCTCCAGGAAGAACGCGTAGGTGGCCGCGTAGCGCACGGGGAGCTCCGCCGGATGCAGATCCCAGCCCTGGTAGTAGCCGCTCGCGAGCGCGCGACGGACGTGCTCGTACTTCAGCCGCCAGGCGCCGACGACCGCGCGGCGGTTGTCCTCCGCCTGCTGCGGCGAGAGCGGCGCCCCGCCGGGCCGCGCGCGGTGCGGCGCGACGGGCAGGATGTTGCTCGCGCCGTCGGAGAGCCAGACCCCGGAGCCGGCCAGCGCGACCTGCATCACGTGCCGCGCGAAGTCGCACGCGGGGTGGGCGAGGTGCTGGTGGGCGGCCGTGATCTCGCAGCTCGCCGTGTAGTCGTACGCACCGAAGTGCGCCGCGACGCACCGCCCGCGGGCCGCCTCGACCAGCCCGGGCAACGCGATCTCGCCCCGCGGGCCGATGATCGAGGCCGGCGTCTCGACCATCAGCTCGATCCGGATCGAGCCGGCCGGCACCCGCAGCGCGGCCTCGAGCGCGTCGAGGGCGTCCGCCAGCGCGGAGACCTGCTCGGGCGCGGCCACCTTCGGCAACGTCACCACGAAGCCGGGCGGGAGCGCGCCGCCCGAAGCGGCGACGAGCGAGGAGAGGAAGAGATCGAGCGTCCTCAGGGCCCGCTCGGCGCACCCGTCGCCGAGCGGCTTGATCCGGATCCCGAGGAACGGCGGCAGGCCGCCCGCGGCCATGCCGAGGGCGACCTCGCGGCCGGCGGCGGCGGCGTGCGCGTCCTCCTCGTGCCCGGGGCGCACGCCGTAGCCGTCCTCGAAGTCGATGCGCAGATCTTCCACGGGCTCGCGGCGGAGCTTGTCGAGCACGCGCGCGTGCACCGCGTGCGCGAGCCGCGCCGGGCCGGAGACGCCCGCCGCCGCGCCGCCGCCGGCCTCGATGGCGGCCGAGAGCGCGAGCGCCCCGGCGCCGTCCCCCGGGAGCCCGTCGGCCCCCGGCAGGCCGATCGCCCGCGCGAAGGCGGCGAAGTCGGGCGCGTGCTCCTCGACGGCGCGGAGCGCCACGGCCCCGAGCTTGCGGGCCGTGTCGGCCTTGAACAGGTGAGCGCCGCCGTAGACGGTATGGACCGGCTGACGCGCGCCGGCGCCATCGAGCCCGGGGTGGTCGCTGCGGAGGCGCGCGAGGGCGCCGCGCAGCGCATCAGGGGAGAGGCTGGTCTGGAGCATGGCGTGCACGCGATAGGTGAGAGGTGGGTCGGGTGACAGGTGAGGCGACAGGTGGGACGCACACGAGAGGCCGCCTGACTCGGCACGTCAAGTCGCGCTCGCGCCCGTCGCGACGAGGCGCCATGCTGCGGCCGCGGCGCCCGAGCGAGCCCGAGGAGCGCTCGGGCGCGCGGCGCGAGGGCGGGCCCGGCGCCGCCGTTGCGCGCGCAGCGCCCGGGGTGTATCCGTCGTTGGAGGGCTTCAATCGATGATGCGACGCAGAGACTTTCTTCGCGCCACCCTGGTAACCGCCGGCGCGGTGGTCGTGCCCACGGCCTGCTCGGAGGACGAGGGGGGGGCCGACGCGTGCGACGCGCACGAGGACGACGCGTACTTTCCCCAGTCGGTGGCCTCCGGAGACCCGAGGCCCGACAGCGTCGTGCTGTGGACCCGGCTCGTCGACAGCCAGCAGACGGCGGATGTCAACCTGGCGCTCGTCATCGCGCTCGACGAGGCGTTCACGCAGCTCGTGGCGCTCACGCCGACGTCCAGCAGCGCGGCCGCCGTGGGATCGACCAGCACGCGCCTCTCGGTGGTCGCCCGGGCGGACTTCGACCACTGCGTCAAGGTCAAGGTGAGCGGCCTGAACCCCGGGACGACCTACTATTACCGCTTCTACTACACGACAGGGAACGGCTGTGTCAGCTCGCGTATCGGGCGGACGCGGACGGCGCCGACGCCCGACGCGGACGTGCCGGTGCGCTTCGCCTTCGTGTCGTGTCAGGACTACGTCGGTCGCTACTACAACGCCTACGCGGCCCTGGCGAGAGAGCAGCTCGACTTCGTCGTCCACCTCGGGGACTACATCTACGAGACGACCGGCGATCCGAGCATCCAGACCCCTTCGGAGGAGCGCAAGGTCACCTTCTCCGACGTGAACGGCGCGATCGCCTTCGAGCCGGCAGAGGCCGCCCCGTACCACGCCGCCCGGTCGCTGAGCAATTACCGGGAGCTCTACAAGACGTACCGGTCCGACCGGGCGCTCCAGCGGGTGCACGAGCTGTTTCCCATGATCGCCATCTGGGGCGATCACGAGTTCTCCAGCGAATGCCACGGCGCGACCGCGACCTATTTCAACGGCCGGCAGCCGGAGACGGACGTGGACCGGCGCAAGGCGGCAAACCAGGCGTGGTTCGAGTACATGCCTGTCGATTACCCGGCGGGCGACGACTTCAGCTACGACAGGACGGCCGATTACCCCCAGGACATCACCATCTACCGGGACTTCACCTTCGGAAAGCACGTCCACCTCGTGATGACGGATCTCCGCACCTACCGCGCGGATCACCTGATCCCGGAGGACGGCTTCCCGGGGAAGGTCATCGCGAAGCAGGCGGAGCTCGTGGCTCGGCTCGGAAGCGAGCCCGAGCACATGGGCCCCTACTTCGACGAGATCGACGCCGAAGACTTGTACGCGACGGCGCTGGAGGAGGCCGCGCCCGTGCTCGGCTTCGATCCGAGCCTCGGGTTCGCGCAGGACGAGTCGCCCCGCTCCATCAGCGCCTCGTTCGTCAACGCGATCGTGGCGAAGCTGAACGAGCAGCGGTCAGCAGGAGAGCAGCTGCCCCTCCTCACCAGAGTGGATTTCGCTAGAATGGACGTCGGGATCGCCTACGTCGATCTCGGGAAGCACGTCGACTTCACGCTCGAGAAGCCCGATTTCTACAGCGCGTTCGGGTCGCGCCACTTCGTGGTCAAGGAGACCTTCGATGCGACCTCGCGGTTCGTGTACGAGCCGTCCACGGGGAGCGACACCATGGTCATGGGGGAGGCGCAGCTGGCCTGGTTCAAGGACACGATCAAGGAGTCCACGAGCACGTGGAAGGTGTGGGGCAACGAATACAGCCTCTCGCAGCTCGCCGTCGATCTCACGCCTTCGTTCGGGGAGGACGACCCGCTCAAGCGGCGCTTCTACCTGAGCTGCGACGGCTGGGACGGCTTCCGCGAGCAGCGGAACGCGCTGCTCAGCGAGATCGCGACGGCCGGCAACGTGGTGGCGATCACCGGCGATCTCGGCGCCTTCCTCGCAGGGACGCCGGCGGTGGACCGCGCCGACGCCGAGCCGGCGAAGATCGTGGAGTTCGTCGGCGCCGCGATCTCGTCGGCCACGTACCAGTCGCGGCTGCAGAGGCAGATCGCCAGCCATCCGCTGCTGAAGCACGCCATGGGCGCGGAGAGCATCGCCGCCGACATCGACAACTACCTCGTCGAGAAGGGCGTCCCCGCCCCAACCAATCCTTACCTCGCCTTCAGCAACGCCAGCAGCAACGGGTTCTGCATCGCCGAGGCGAACGCCGACGAGTTCGTCGTGAGCATGCACATGCTCCCCGCAGACGCGCTCGCGAAGCCCCTGTACGAGGAGGCCGACGCGGCGACGCTCGACGGCCAGATCACGATCGCGCGGTTCAAGACGACGGGCGGGTCGACGCTGTACGAGGAAAAAGAGGGCACCTGGAAGGAGTGGAGCCCGCCCACGGCGAGCGAAGGCAGCTGACCCGCGGCGTCCCCCCGGCACGCCGGCCGCGGCTCGCTTCACGACGGCGCGGCCGGCCGCGCCGTCGTGAAGCGAGCCGCGGCCGCGCGCCGCGGCTCAGCGCGCCAGCATCACCACGGTGCCGTCGCGGCACGCGACCGCCATCCGCTCCTCGCCCGCGGGGACGACCGCGACCGGCGCCGCGCAGACGCGCTCGGCGGCGATCGAGACGTTGCCGTCCGCCTCGACCACGCCGGCGCGGCCGCTCGCCCGCACGAAGCCGACGCGGCCCGCGCGGTCGATCACGACCGGCGGGCTCGGCTTCGCGTCCACCGGCCCGAAGAAGCCGGAGAGGCCACCGTCGGCGGGCGGGGCCGCGAGCGCCCGGTCGATGGGGACCCGGAGCGCCTCGTTGCCCGAGGGGTCGACCCCGACGAGCAGGCCCGCGGTCGAGAGGACCACGGCCACGCCGCGGGCGCCGATGGCGGGCGGCCCGTCGAGCGCGCCGAAGGCGCCGCCGACGCGGACGCCGGCGGTCCCGGTCGGCAGATCCAGCGCGACAAGGCGGCGGCCGTCGACGACCGCGAGCAGCGTGCGGGCGTCGGCCAGCGCGGCGCCGCGCCGGGGCAGGCCGCCGAGGGCGCCGAGCCGCCTCGGCGCGCTGGGCGGACGCCATGTCAGCACCGCGCCCGACTCGGTGGTGACGAGCGTGCCGTCGGGGCCGGCGAGCAGGGCGCCGGTCGCGCGATCCGGGAGCTCGGCGCGGGCGCGCACGCTGCCGTCCGCGGCGAGCTCGACGAGGGAGCGCCCCGCAGCTGCGACGAGCCCGCCGTCGTCGAGCGCGAGCGGCGTCACGTCGGCGTCGCGCCCGCGGAGGCCGAGGGGCACCGCGAAGCGCACGCCCCCCGCGGGCGTGAGCCCGACGGCGAGGCCGGACGAGGTGATCAGCGCGATGGTGCCGTCGCTCGTGATCGCGGCGGGCGCGAGCGGCGCGCTGTCGCCGATGCGCACGCGCCAGCGCTCCCGGCCGTCGGCGCCGAGCTTGACGACCTCGGGGACGGTCAGCGTGAGGACGAGATCGCCCGCGGCGTCGGCGAGCGGCGCCGCGTCGATGCCGCCGCGGAGCTGCTTTCGCCACACCTCGCGCGCGGGGAAGGGCAGCCGCGCCGCGGAGCGGCCGGTGCGGCGCGCGTCGAGCCGCTCGCTCGGCGCGAAGCCGCGGGGCGCGCCGACCACGATCGTGTGCGGCCGGCTCGTGTCCACCGCGTCGGCGAACGCGAACGGCGCCGCCGCGGGGAGCAGGGCCGCGGCCGCGGCGAGGACCACCCTGGCGAGGCGGCGCGGCCGGCGCGGGCGGCGCTCTGTCGGGCGCGCGGCGCTCACCGGGCGCCCTTCACGGTGAACTCGACCCACACCTCGGGGATCTCGGCGCCGCCCGGCGCGACGAACGGGGGCGCGACGCTGCCGTAGGCGGTGAGGACGTCCCCGCGCTGGGCGGGGTTGTCGGCGCCGTGGACGAGGCGGACCTTACACGCGTCCGACGAGCGCGCCGCGGCGCCGGCGCCGGCGGCCGTCGCGCCGGCCTTGCAGCCGGACGTCCGCGGCATCGAGAGCAGGATCAGCGTCGAGTATCCCTGCCGGCGCGCCTCGAGGACCTCGCCGGTCAGCGCGATCGGCTTGCCGATGACGTCCTTCCCGCCCGCGGCGAGCTCGACGTAGCCGATGGGGTTGCGGCCGGCGAACTCCTTCGCTGCGGTCTCGAGCCGGTCGACCCGGCGCACCGCGATCTTCGCGATGCGCGGGGCCATGCCCTGCATCTTCGCGCGCACCTCGAACTGGGTCGCGCCCACGGACGAGACGTTCATCACGTGCGCGAAGGTGCCGTCGGGGCGGACCGTGATCGGGTGCGCGCCGGCGAAGAGCTGGGCGCCGCGGGCCGTGCGCCCGGCGAGCACGAAGCTCTCCTTGTCGATGACGACGCTCGGGCCGGGCGCCTCGATGCCGAGCGGGACGATGCCGACCGCGACGCTCACCACGCCCTGCTCGCGCGGGCCGTCGGGCGGCGCGACGGTGTACGGCACCTGCCGGCTCAGGGTCTTCGTCTCGTCCGAGAGCCCGGTGACCGCCTCGGTGACGTCGATCGACTCGATGGCCCGACCGCTCGCGAGCGTGACCTCCTTGCCGTCGAGCGTCACCTGCGTGCCCTTGCTCGCCTCGACCACGACCTGGATCGAGGGGCGCTCCCCCTGCAGGGTGCCGAGGTCGGGGCGGATCCGGTACGCGACGTGGATGGAGACGCCGACCGTCTCATCGCGCCCCCGGCCGGGCCGGTCGATGGCGACCTTCATGTGATTTTCGCCGACGGAGAGCGGGCTCGCGAGCGGGATCTGCGCGACGCGGCCGGCGATGGTCGCGCGGCCCTCGCCGATGGAGACCGCCGTGCCGTCGGGGCAGCTGTCGCACCGGAGCTCGATGACCTCGCGGCCGCCGGCGTCGGCGCGGGCGCGCGCGGTCACCGGGGGCGCGCTCGGCCAGAGCAGCGCGAACAGGACGGCGCCGAGCGCGAGCACGCCGCCCGCGGCGACGACCACGACGGCCCGGCGCGACGAGCGGCCGCGCCGCTGCGGCGGCGCCGGCGCGAGCCGCTGCTTCAGGCGGTGCGGGCGCATGAGCACCGGGTTCCGCAGCTCCGGGGCGCGGAAGCGCACCGGGGCGATGGTGGCGCCGAGCTCGCCGGCCGGCTGGTAGCGCGCCTCGAGGTCGGGATCCGGCCCGGGGTCGGCCGGGGCGCCGGGCGCGAGCGGCGCGATGCCGGGCCGGGCGACGCCGACCAGCGTGCGGGACGCGGCCGGCGGCGGCGCCGGACCGCGCGCCGCGAGGCTCGGGGCGAGGGGCACCGTCTGATCGAGGAGCTGCGCGCCCGGCGGCGGGTAGACCGGCGCGCCCGGGGCCGCGTACGCCGGCGCGCCCGGCGGCGGGTAGACCGGCGCGCCCGGCGGCGCCGATGCATCGAAGCGCGCTCGCGGCGCGGCTGCCCCCGGCGTCCCCGCGGCGAGCGTGCCCCCGGACAGGCGCGGGTCCGCCTGTCCGGGCGCCGGGCCGAAGGCCGCGGCGGGCATGCCGACGATCGTGCGGGAGGCGGCGCCCGGCCCGCCGGCCACGGGCGGCGGCGCGGCCTTGCCGTGGCCCGCGCCGCCCGGATCGGCCGGAGCAGGCGGCCCCTGCCGGAGCAGATCGGGGAGCGCGACGCCGACCATGGTGCGGGCCGTGGGCTTCAGATAGCCCGCGGCGCCGCCCGGCAGCGCGAGCGCGGCGCCGCAGTGCGGACACACGTTCGCGCCCTCGGGGATCGGTTTCCCGCAGTGCGGGCAGTGCATGGGCGCCATGGTAGCGAGGAACCGCGGCGCGGTCAGGCTCCGGGCGATCCGGCGCGCGCGCGGCGCCGTCCTCGCGGCAGAAACGACGGCGAATCCACGGGACGGCGCCCCGCGGCTCCGGTGCCGGCGCGCCGCGCAACAGTTGGCCCGCGGCCGGCAGGTACGCTAACGCGGACGTATGCTCGCGAAGCGCATCATCCCGTGCCTCGACGTCAAGGACGGCCGCGTCGTGAAGGGCGTCCGCTTTGTGGGGCTGCGGGACGCCGGCGATCCGGTCGAGGCCGCCCGTCGTTACGACGCCGAGGGCGCGGACGAGATCACGTTCCTCGACATCACCGCGTCGCACGAGAAGCGCGGCATCATCCTGGACGTCGTGGCGCGCACGGCGGACGTGCTGTTCACCCCGCTGACGGTCGGCGGGGGCGTCAAGTCCGAGCAGGACATCGAGGCGCTCCTCCACGCCGGGGCCGACAAGGTGGCGATCAACACCGCCGCCGTGAACGATCCCGACCTCGTGCGGCGCGCCGCGGATCGGTGGGGCACGCAGGCGATCGTGGTGGCGATCGACGCGCGCCGGATCCCGGATCCCTCGCGCGTGGCCTGGACGGTGGTGACCCACGGCGGCCGGCGCGATACCGGGCGTGACGCGGTCGCGTGGGCCGAGGAGATCGCGCGCGCGGGCGCCGGCGAGCTGCTCGTCACGAGCATGGACCGCGACGGCACGCGGGACGGGTACGACCTCTTGCTGACGGCCGCCATCGCGCGGGCCGTGCCGGTCCCGGTGATCGCCTCGGGCGGCGTGGGGAACCTGGATCACCTGCGCGCCGGGCTCGTGGAGGGCGGCGCCGATGCCGCGCTCGCCGCGTCGATCTTCCACGACGGCGAGTACACGATCGGCGAGGCCAAGGCGTACCTCGAGGCGGCGGAGGTGCCGGTCAGGCCGGCGCGCGCGGGCGGATCGAGCGGCGCGGCGGCGCGGGGGCGCTCGTGAGCGCCTGCGTCACGCTGGAGGAGGTGCTCGCGGCGGCGCACGCGCGGTGCGCCTCGCTGGTGCCGGAGACGTCGGGCTACCTCGCGCTGGCGGTCGGCGACGCGACGTCGCGGCTGCCGCTGCGGCTGGACGATCGCGCGGTGCTGCTCACGACCGAGGGCACGGTCACGGTGCGCTCGCGCGGCGAGCCGGTGGCGCCCGCCGAGGCGGCGCGGCTGCTGCGCGATCTGCTCGCGCGGCTGCTCTCCGCGTCGGCCGGCAGCATGCCGAACCTCGCGGCGACGGCGCGCCCGCGCCCGGCGTCCGAGCTGGACCCGGACGCGGTGGCGCGGGAGCTCGAGGCCGCGCTGATCCCGGTGAACCGCAACGCGGCCCGGCGCGCGCTGGCGCGGCTCGCCCGCGAGACGCTGCGCGCCAAGGAGGCCGGCCGGCTGAGGCGCGCGCGGGCGGAGGTCCAGGAGAGGCCCGCGGCCCAGGGAGCGAGCGAGGGGGTGAAGCCGCCGCTCGCGCGACCGGAGCGCGCGCCGCATGCCGAGGCGGCGGTCGCGCGGCGCGAGCCGGCCGCCGAGACGGCGCGCGACGAGGCCGCCGCGGCGCGCGACGGGGCCGCGGCGGCGCGCGACGAGGCCGCGCCGCCGCGGCCGGCGATCGTGGAGCTCACCCTCAGCCCGGGGCCGGTCGCGCCGGCGATCGTGGAGCTCACGCTCAGCCCCGGGCTGGTCGCGTGCGAGACCGCGGGGCGTTCGCTTTCCCCCGCGATCGCGGGCGAGGTCGCTGAGACCGCCGCCGTCGCGTCGTCGCCCGAGCGCGCCGCAGTCGCCGACGAGCATGCCGGGGCGGCCGAGCCTTCCACCCACGCCGCCGCGCAGACCGACGCGGTCGAGCCTCCCGCGCACGCCGCCGCGCCAGCGGAGTCTTTTCCGGAGCCCACGCCGACCGTCGTGCAGGCGGTCGTGGAGGTCGAGGCGGACGGAGCGCCGGCCGAGATCCCGCTGATCCCGGAGCTCATCGAGCCGGCGCGGTCGATCGCGCCCGTGGCGCCGATCGCGACGAGCTCGCCGATCGCGTCGGCGGTGGAAGCGGTTGCGCCTGCCGAGGCGCGCGCCGTCGTCGCCTCCTCGCCGGTCGTCTGCGGCGCCTCGGCGTACGGGGAGGCGCTCACGAGCCCGGAGGGGATCGAGGTGTTCCTCGTCGACTTCTCCCCTGCCCCCGCCGTCGTCGAGTCTCCTCCCCGGGAGCCGACGCCGACCCAGTCCATCCTCGTCGAGTTCTCGCCGGATCCGGCCGGCGTCGTCCCGCTCTCGCAGGAGCCGACGCCGACCGTGGCCACGGCCGTCTGGGCCGAGATGGTGGCGGCCGAGGGCGCCGTGGCGGCCCCGCCGGCGGAGGCGACCGCCGACGTGACCGACGTCCCGCCGGAGGCGGTCGAGACCGCGCGCGTGCCCGACGTCCCGCCGGAGGCCGTCGAGACCGCGCGCGCGCCCGACGTCCCGCCGGAGGCGGTCGAGACCGCGCGCGCGCCCGCCATTCATTACAAGGTCGAGGAGGCAGCAGCTCTCCAGGTCACGCCGGCGTACGGCGGCTGGCCGCTCGTCCATCGGGAGCACCTCGGCGGCCTGCCCGTGGGTCCTCGAACGGCGGCCGCGTCGGTCGAAGAGACGCCGGCGTCGCGGCACACGCTGCCTTGGCCGCTTCCGGCGCCGCGCAGCGACGACGCTCTGCCCGCGCCGGCCTCCGCGCCGCTGGCAGCTCCTGCCCTGCCGGCCGAGGCATCGCTCGCGGTGGAGGCCGTGGCCCCGGTGTCGGCGCCCGACGTCGTGCCGCCCGCGCACGCAGCTTCCGCCGATCCGCCCGCGGACGCGGCGCCGGCCGACCCGCCCGCGCACGCAGCTTCCGCCGATCCGCCCGCGGACGTGGCGCCGGCCGACCCGCCCGCGCACGCAGCTTCCGCCGATCCGCCCGCGGACGCGGCGCCGGCGGAGGAGCCGTGCCCGGCCGGCCTCGGTCCGATCGACGCCATCGTGTGGAGCGCCTCGCGGCGGTCCCCGAGCGCGCGCCCCCCGGCGGACGGCGCCGGCGCTTCCCGGGTCGACGAGCTCGTCGCGCGCTTCGTCGCGCAGTCGGAGCACAGCGCGCAGCGCCGCGCGGCGCGCAGCATGAAGGCGCTCGCCGGCCTCGACCTCACCCTCACGCCGCCTCCGGTCGCATCCCTCTCCGCGAGCGCCGCGCTCGCCCTCCCGGGCGTGCGGTCGCCCCTGGCTGGGGCGGAGCGTCCCGTTCCGTCCGAGCGCGCCGCGCCCGCAGCCGAGCGGGTCGCGCTGGACGAGGACAGCAGGCCGCCTGCGCCCGTGGTGACCCCGCGCCGGAGAGGTCTGTCCTTGTGGCTCGCGCTCGTCGCGCTCGCGCTGCTCTGCGCCGGGCTCGCCGGGACGCTGCGGCCCGAGCTCTTCGTGTCGATGGCCGAGCCGCTCGCGCGCGTCGCCCTCCGCGTCGTGCCGCACGCGGAGGCGAAGACGCCGCCCCCTCGCGATTGACGTTGCCCCGGAGGAGCGACGACACTCGTCGCCATGCAAGAGCAGAGCATGGCGATCGTGAAGTCGCTCGTGAGCGTGGCGTGGGCGGACGGCGAGTTCCACGACGCCGAGCGCGAGATGGTGGAGGGGCTGATCGCGGCGTTCGAGGCGAACGAGGATCAGGCCAAGGAGATCCGCGCCTACGCCGCCGAGCGGAGGACCCTGGACGACGTTCCGCTCGGCGAGCTCGGCGGCGAAGACCGCCGCGCGCTGCTCCAGCACGCGGTGCTGCTCACCTTCGTCGACGGCGAGCAGCACGACGCCGAGAAGCAGTACATCGCCGCGCTGTGCAAGAAGCTCGAGATCCCCGAGGCCGAGTCCGAGCCGATCATCCAGGCAGCCGAGGCCCGCGCCCGGCGCCTCCTGACCTTGCTCTGACGTGGCCGGAGCGGCTGGCGCGCTGCGACCCGCGATGGCTACTCCATGACGGCGGCGTATCGCCCGCTGGGCGTGACGATGACGTGGGCCTGGAGCGGGACGTTCAGCTCATGGGAGAGGTGGCGCAGCTCGTGGGTCATCGCATGGTCCTCTCCGGTCGGCGTCGGATCGCCGCTCGGGTGGTTGTGGGCCAGGACGAAGCTGACGGCTGCCATGTCCAGCGCAGCGCGCAGGATGGTCGCGCGGCCCGCGCCAGCGGTGTGCGCCGTGCAGGGCGACAGCGCCCGCTGCACCGCGACGTGACACGGCTGCTCCTGCCCCTCTGAGGAATCCCCTCAATTTTTCGGGGAATTCACGTGAAGACGGGAAGCAAAATCTCTGGGAAATCTTCTTGCCTTCCCGCCTTCATGTTCAATTTCTCGTAGGAATCGGCCACAAAATGAGGGGATTTGTCAGCCTGCCCCTGGCTGCGCTCGATGACGGAGCGGTCCTTGCGCGTGATCCTCACGGTCGTCTGCAGCCCATCCGGATCGATCGCCGACTCCGGCCTGTTCCCCGCATACGCATACGCGTGCAGCGACGCCTGGATGCAACTCGGATCCGGGCTGATGCACCTGCCGCTCTCCGGGTCGTAGTACCGGTAGCGGTTGTCGTAGAGCCCCGTCTCCTCGTCCTCGTACTGCCCGGGGAACCTGAAGCTCGTCGCGCCGCGCGACGCGTCGCTGACCCTGCCCCAGGCGTCCATCTCGATCTCCGCCAGCACCTTCCCCTGTGCCGACGACCTGGCGGAAGTACCGGAGGTGGCCGTGCTCGTCGCGCAGCACGTAGCACCCGTCCTCGCGCGCGATCGAGCGCGCGGGCGACAGCCGGATCGACTGCCCCGGCTCCAGGCTCGGGATCGGCTCGCGCGTCCCGTCGCCGCGCCACAGCGCGAGCCCCCGCCGCCGCTCCTCGATCTCCCACGCCAGCGCGTGCGTCCACCCGAAGCCGAGCCCCACGTCGCGCTCGATCGCCGCCGCCGACGACGAGCACTGCCGCGCGATGACGAGCCGCATCGGCGCGGGCAGCACCAGATCCACCACCGGCACGGTGAACACCCGCCCCGTCGCCACATCGACCGGGTCGCCGGCCGTCGTCTTCCCCGCCGCGGCCGCGCGCGGGGTTCGGGCAGCCGCTGCCCGAGCGACCGCCGTGGGTCATCGCGGTAACGTGCGTGTCTTTCGCTGGCGCGCCGGCCGGCGCTTCGAGGTTGCCAGGAGGCGCTCCTGGATCGCCGCTTGCGTTTCGCGGGGCAGCGTCGCGAGATACTCCTGCGACAGCGCGCGGAGCGTCGTGTCCGGCAGGGCGAGCACCGCCTCCGCCTCGCTCAGCCCCGCGAGGCGCTGCTCGGGCGCGAGCCCCGCGAGGCGCTGCTCGGGCGCATACGACCGCAGCACCTGCTCCGGCTCGTACGACTGCAGCACCTTTTCGGGCGGCAGCCGCGCGACGATGCGTGCCAGCGCCTGCTCGAAGCTCTCGAGGACCCGCTTTTCGTCCTTCATGTGCCGCTTCCTCTGCCCCGGCAGGGGATGCCGGACCTGCTCGACATGCTCCAGCAGTGCCCAGAACACCGCGATCTCCTCGGGGGAGAGCGCCGGGATGCCGCCGGGGTCGGCGACCATCCCAGGCGTCACAGTGTACAGCAGATGCTCGCCCGCGCGAGCGGTCGCCGGGACCGTCTCCACCACCCGCAGCGGGAAGACGCCGAGCCGTCCTTCGTGCGTGCCCGGTCCGGTCGTGGCGAGCGCGCACCCGAGCGATCTCAGCGCCCCGAGGAAGCGCTGGGTCACGCGGGGCGCGACGACGCGCAGCGCCACCGCGGCGGGGTCGTCGATCTCGGCGACGACGAGGTACTGGAGCGCGTAGGCGAGGAGCATGCGGGCGTCATCGCGCTCCAGCTCGTCGGTCGGCCCCTTGAAGTGCACGAGCGTGTGCTCGGCGAGCTCGCCCACCACGCTCGTGAGCAGGCGCGGCGCGGGCGGGGCGCCCCGGCGGCGGCGCCGGAGGATGACGATGTCGACGCGGAGCGGCTCGCGCGCGAGCTGGAGCTCCGAGATGCACTGGTACCAGCCCTCGGGCACCACGTGCTCCAGGAGCGCGACGAGCACCGGGTGCCAGGCGGTGTAGACGCGAGCACGCCGCTGTCGCTGCGCGGCTCGCCCGTCGCGCGTCGTCGCTGCGCGCTTGCCCCTCGCCATCCGGAGCAGCGCTGCCACGGACGCCGCCCGCCGGCGACGTCGTGGCGTGACGCGGTGAACTCGGCGACGTCGTGGGAGCCCCGCGGCGCTCGGCTACTCCAGGACGGCGGAGTATCGCCCGCTGGGCGTGACGATGACGTGGGCCCGGAGCGGGACGTTGAGCTCATGGGAGAGGTCGCGCAGTTGCTGGGTCATGGCTTCGTCCTCCGCGGTCGGCGTCGGATCGCCGCTCGGGTGGTTGTGGGCGAGGACGAAGCTGACGGCTGCCATGTCCAGCGCAGCGCGCAGGATGGTCGCGCGGCCCGCGTAGACGGCGTCGTCGACACCGCGAGCGAGCATGCGCGTCTCGCGCACGCGGCCATGGCTATCGAGCGACGCGATCCAGAGCTCCTCGTGGACGAGGGAAGCGAGCTTCGGGCCGAAGGTTCGCGCCACGCGCGCGGCGTCGGTGAGGAGCGCGCCTCGGCGAGCGCGCGCGGCGTGAGCGCGGCGGCCGAGCTCGAAGGCCGCGGCGAGCCGGGTGGCGTCCAGGAGCGCGATCTGGGTTCGCTCGGCGAGCGCCGCGGGAGAGAGGCGACCGAGGGACGGGAGGGCGGCCGTGCCGAGGATGCGCGGCCCCACGGCCGGGATGCCGAGCACCATCTCGATCAGGCCGGCCTCGGTCGCGGTCGGGATCTCGGCCGCCGTCGCGGCGGGCGCGTCGACGGGGGCGGTGCTCATCGCGGCCACCTCCGCCGGCGTGTGAGGGCTCGGGCGAAGAGGCGCCGCGCGAGGCGGAGCCGCGTGGCGACGGTCGGCCTCGGGATCGCGAGCGCTTCGGCGATCTCGCGCATCGTGAGGCCCGTGGCGGTGAGCGCCAGGACCTCACGGAGCTCCGCGCGGAGGCGGTGGAAGGCACGGAGCAGCCCGCGCGCCACGAGGCGCGGCTCCGGAGAGGGCGCAGCGAACGCCGCGAGCCGGTGAGGCTCGACCGCGGCCACCTCATAGCGGCGGTACGCCTTGTCGCGGTAGTGCGAAGCCTGCCGCGAGGCGACCGCGGCCAGCCAGGCGCGCAGGGCGTCGCCCGGCGGCTGATCGAGGGACGGCCGGAAGCGGCCGGCGCGCATGCTGCGAAAGGCGCCGAGCACGGTCTCCTGCGTGACGTCGTCGAGATCCGCGGCGCGAACGCCGCGGGCGCGCAGCGTGCTCCGGATGAGCGGGCGGTGCTCGAGGAGCGCCGTGGCTTCGAGATAGACGGCGGGGTGAGACGACGCGTGACGGGGCTCGGGCGGGCGACCGAGCCGGCCGCGAGCCGTGGAGCGCGGACGGCGGCGTGAGGGCGGATCGATCTCTTGGCCCTGTTCGGGGCGTGGACGTACTGTTCTCATGTCGGACCTCGTTGCTGCGGGGTTCGGCCACGCTGCCCGGACGGTTGGCGCCGTCGCGGGCAGCACTTGCTTATGGGGAGCTTACGTGGTGCAGAGGGACCCAGCAATCCAAATGTGCCATATGGGGCAGTATTCCAGATCGGACGAGCGCCGATTCCTTCGCCATGCCTGATGCGCGGTTGGAGGAGGTGCTCCGCTTCATTGGGGCTAACGTTCGCCGGATCCGCGAGAAGCGCGGCATGACGCAGCAAGAGCTCGCCGACG
This sequence comes from Sorangium sp. So ce185, assembly GCF_051526825.1. Lineage (NCBI taxonomy): Bacteria > Pseudomonadati > Myxococcota > Polyangiales > Polyangiaceae > Sorangium > Sorangium sp. So ce185. The sequence continues at coordinate 9,647,171 of NZ_CP150316.1, forward strand.
CGGCTGGGATCGCCCTCCGCTTCCTCCAAAAGGTCGAGCACGCCCAGAGCAACGTCGGGGTGGCGGTCCTTGTGAGGCTGGCCGACGTGCTCGGCGTCCGACTCGGCGTGCTGTTCCGCCAGCGGGAGCTACCGCCGGTGAAGCGGGGCCGGCCACGCAAGGCACGACCCCGCGAGCCGTGAGCCCGAACGTTGGGCAAGCGCTTCGAGGCCGCTGCGGAACGAGGCGGCGCCTACGTCACCACGTGCGTGGCGGGCGGCATCGCCCATGGCACGCCGACGCCCAGATCCTGGGCCGCTCGCCTGGTTCGGGACGGAGCTGCCCCGGTGGGCGTGACGATGACGGGATCGGCGAGGGGGATGCCCGTTGCGAGCGCGCGGCGTGGACGCCGCGGCCGAGCTCGAGTCGTCCGGTGTGGAGCCCGCACGAACACGCGCTGGCCTCCCTCGACAAGGCGAGGCAGCCGTCAGGTACGCTACCTTTCCACGATGAGTGGGGCCGGGACGACGGGGTGGGGTCGGAGCTCAAGGCGCTCCCCGCTGACGCGGCGGTCAGCGGCCAAGGGGGCTGACGACGCCGAGAGGGCCGCGGTCGACGATGTGGGTGTCGATCATCGTGGTCCGCCCATCGTCGTGGCCGAGCAGCGTCTGGATCGTCCTGATGTCGAGCCGCGAGAGGACCGAGGGGAGGTGCTCCGGCCGGCGTGCCCGTTCGAGCGCTTCGAGCCGGGGTATCTGCAGGTCGAGAACCCGCTTGTAAAGGAAGATGCGCGCGCACAGCGCTTGGTTCTGCGTGGATGCCGCGGTGCGGCGTGCGACCGCAAGCTCGTCACGGAAGGCCGTGACCTCTTCCGCGCCCATCTGCCGTGGGGGCTTGCCGCTGTGGAAGCGGACGGGCACCCAGCCGTCGGCACGAATCTTGCGCGACGACACGCCGTCGCCGTCCGAGACCTAGCAACGGGAATACGTAGATACGCAGCGGCGGCCTATCTCCGCAATCCCGCAGATAGGCTGCGGAAGGTCGCGGTCTATCTGCGGGATTGCGGAGATAGGCCATGATGGGCCGCGACTTATCCTCGGGAATATGGAGATAGGGTGCCACGGTTCGCGGCCTACATGCGAATGCGTGGACATGTCGTGCATCACAGCCAATTGCGACGTTGGGCGGGCGATCGGGAATTGGGGCTTCCGATCCATGCTTCGCATAGCATGCCCTCCCGCGAGATCGCCGAACTCGATCTTGACGCAGCCTAGCGATTCGCCTCAACTTCGTCACAGGTCGTTCACTCTTCATCATCACCGCAAACGGGTCTTTCATGGATGCAAAACAGCGTGAGCGCCAGCGGGCGCGAAAACTCAAGCAGGACAAGAAGGACAGGAAGTCGGCGAGGCGCCGCGAAGCGGAGAAAGCGGTCACGCGCCGAGTACCCGTGACGCCTGTGGAAAGCCGTAGGCTCGATCCACCTGCGGCGCCGGCGTACCTGTACAAGTACGTCGGAACCGCTAATCATCACTTCGCGATCGTAGAGAACTTGGAGATTCGATTCAGCCAGCCATCAGTGCTGAATGATCCTCAGGACTGCCAGCCGCAAGTAGTCGCCCCGAGAGATCTCCAAGCCGCAGTTGATCGAATCATCCAGCGCAACGTCGTCAAGAATCCTGGTCTCTGGTCGAAAGCCGAAATCGCCCGCGCCCGCTCTGATCTGCTTCGTTCCTACCGCACTAACATCGACAAGCGGATTCAGGAGTCCGCGGATGTCCTGCGCCGCAATCTGGACGTGCTCGGCGTCCTGTCTCTAGCAGACACTCCCGACAGTCTCGATATGTGGACTCGCTATGCCGATGACCACAGAGGCTTCGCAATCGAGTTCGACACACGCTACGGTCCGTTGATCCAACGGCCTGGTGAGAGCGGATGGCAGGGACTGCCCGCACCTGTGACCTACCAACCCAATAGACCTGAGGCCTTTTGCGACTCGGCGGAACTCGAACTGCCGGACGAGCTCGTCCTTGTTAAGACTACCCCGTGGTCCTATGAGCGTGAATGGAGAGTGGTCCGCGACAGAGCAACTGCCGATCGGATCGTTTCACCGGGAGCCACCGAAGTCTCGCTCTTTTCCATCGACCCGCGTGCGATTTCGGCGATCTATGTCGGTAAGGATGCCTCCGCAAGCAATGCCCAGCGGCTTCGTGATGCTCTCGCGCGCAATGCCGCATTGACTCATGTTCGTCTGGTACATGGAAGTGTCTCTGACAAGGGCCACCTTGTGTTTGCGTGAACGCAGTTCGCGGAACGTGAGCTTGCCCGTCAGTTCACACCCGAGGTGGACCCGTGCGCGGGCGCAGAAGGAAATCGGCAGAGAGCCCCGCTTGGTATAAGCGGCATGCCGCCCAACAAGGGGCTGGTGACCGACGCGTGGGTGCGCTGCGCGCACCCACGCGCGGCACAGCCCCAAGACGTTCGGCGCCAGAGCGCATAGCCGACGGTTGTTGTCGCCCAACACCTCATGCGGGGCGGGAACGCCGCGGGGCAAAGTACGTCGTGGCCGATGTCACCGCGCCGCGCCACGAGGTCGCCGGCCGGCGACGGTCGTGGTAGCGCTGCTCCTGATGGCGAAGGGCAACCGCACGGCGGCGACGCGCAAGGTTCGATCCTCGCAGCGACAGCGGCGTGTTCGCGTCTACACCGCCTGGCACCCGGTGCTCGTCGCGCTCCTGGAGCACGTGCTCCCCGAGGGCTGGTACCAGTGCATCTCGGAGTTCCAGCTCGCCCGCGAGCCCCTCCGCGTCGACATCGTCATCCTCCGTCGCAGCCGTCGCGGAGCCCCACCCAGGCCGCGCCTGCTCACGAGCGTGGTGGGCGAGCTGGCCGAGCACACGCTCGTGCACTTCAAGGGGCCGACCGACGAGCTCGAGCGCGACGACGCGCGCATGCTCCTCGCGTATGCGCTCCAGTACCTCGTGGTCGCCGAGATCGAAGCTCCCGCCGCGGTCGCCCTTCGCGTGCTCGCGCCCCGCCTGACCCCGCGCTTCACCGAGGCGCTGAGGTCGCTGGGCTGCACGCTCACACCGACCGGGCCGGGCACGCATGAGGGGCGGCTCGGGGTCTTCCCGCTGCGGGTGGTGGAGACGGTGCCCGCCAACGCTCGCGAGGACGAGCATCTGCTGTACACTGTGACCCCTGGGATGGTCGCCGACCCCGGCGGCATCCCGGCGCTCTCCCCGGCGGAGATCGCGGTGTTCTGGGCGCTCCTGGAGCATGTCGAGCAGGTTCGACACCCCCTCCCGGGGCAGAGGAAGCGGCACATGAAGGACGAAAAGCGGGTCGTCGAGAGCTTCGAGCAGGCGCTGGCACGCCTCGTCGCGCGGCTGCCGCCCGAGCAGCGCCTCGCGGGGCTCGCCCCGGAGCAGGTGCTGCAGGCGTACGCGCCCGAGCAGCGCCTCGCGGGGCTCGCCCCCGAGCAGCGCCTCGCCGGGCTCACCGAGGCGCAGGCGGTGCTCGCGTTGCCGGACGCGATGCTTCGTGCGTTGTCGGAGGAGTACCTCGCGACGCTGCCCCGCCAAACGCAAGCGGCGATTCAGAAGCGCCTCGGGGCGGCATCGGGGCGGCAGCCCGCGCGACGACGAAAGGCGCGCGGCCCTTCAAAATGACGACGGGAGAACGCAAGCTGCGGTGGCGGTCGCGTGATTCGTTCTTCCTGACCGGGCGCCGAACATGCCAATGCGGCTGACGGCTCGGGCAACCGCGCTTCGCGCGGCAGCCCGCCCCGCAGCAGATTGGCAAGGCGTTCGGCACGCGCTCCGGGCTCCGCCGGTACCCAGTGAGAGTCGCGATGATGCTGCGGACAACATTACACGTTGCAGTTGCCCAGAGCGGCAGCGAGATCTGGCGGCGAAGAGCGGGCCCACAGTGCGATCGGGAGCGTCGCAGAAGGCAGCGGCGCTCGGACGTCGTGTCGTTGGGGCGCTGGAGCGCGATTGCCACGAAACAGGTCGCTTCAGATGAACAAGCGAACTCGCAAGAAGTTGCACAAGCGACACCTCGAACTCGACGTAATCGACCTCAGTCTGGTCGCGTTCTGGAGGGCTCGTCTCTTCGAGACCCCCGTAGGAAACGATCTCCCACTCGACGGAAGCCACCTCGAAGGGGTTCCGGAACGGTTTAGGAAGGCCATCAGGCGACACCGGCTCGAGTACGACGTGGCGAGGGTCCCCGCAACCGAGGCCGAGCCGTGGCTCAGCGAAGGCGGGCTTATCGTCTTTCGGTTCCGAGCACGCGAGTTCCCCAGTGTCGTGCGGTACTCGGGCAACAACCCGGATGTTATCTGACGGCGCACAGGGATCTTGCGGGATGCGCCATGCTTCAACCTGACATCCAGACCGCGAAGCGATTTATTGGAGTCATCGTGAAGTGGAGGGCGGTGCCGAACAAGCGGCTGGTGCTGACGTTGCGCCGAGTCTCGCTGCGCTCGGCGCGGCCCCCCGCAGCACACCCGCAAGTCGTTCGGCCCGCCCGCCATGGGCGACGAGGAGACGGCCCTGGCGGAGCGCGACCGGTTGGGCGAGGCGCTCCTGCCGGAATGACGGAGGGGTTGCGGCGGGTCCGCGGCGCTAGCGCGCCGCGTTCTCGATCCGGCGTGGCTTCAGACCGGCGCGCCAGTCGGCTCGACCGGCGGAGGTTCGGGCGGCGCCGGCTCGTCCGGCGCGGAGGCGGTGCCCCGGCGCTTCGGGCGGAGCCGCCGCAGGGCGTTGCGGAACGAGGCGGCGCTGAAGCGGCGCTTGCCCTCGGGGATGTCCCAGCAGGCGTTGACGCCGGCGGCGCGCGCCTCGTGCCCGAGCAGCGTGGCATAGGTCACGATGGAGTTGCGGAGCACCATCGCCTCTTCCCGGTTGCGCAGGCCGAGGATGCCGAGCAGGTCGCGGCCGCTCACCTCGTCGAGCAAGGCGCTGCCTTCGCGCAGGAACTCCTCGGTGAGTCCGACGGGCGACAGGCGGGTCCGGTGCTGCTCGGCGAGCCGGAGCAGCATGGCGAGGTCGCTGGTCTCCTCGGTGAGCGTGCCGCTCGTGTTGACGTCGGCGAACTGGTCGGCGACGTCCGGCTCGAACGCGAACGCCTGGTCGGCGAACGCCTTGAGCCGCGCGCGCCAGGGCCGGCTCGCCTTGATCACCTGGTCGACGGGCCGCACCTGGTAGGCGCCCGTGCGCTTGCCCTCGCCGAACCAGAGGTTCGCCGTGTCGAGGAGCTGGATGGCGCCGCGGAGCAGCGCGCGGCGCTCGGGGCCGTAGGCCTTGCTGGCGAGCGGCGCCTCGTACTGGACGACGGACAGGTAGAGATCCCGGAGCTCCGTGAGGGTGGTCGAGATGGGTTGGCTCGGCTCCATGACCTCGCGGACGATGCGGTCCATCTCGGGACGCGCGGTATCGAGGAGGGTCCGGAACTCCGCGGGGGTGGCGACCGCGCGGGTCTCCTTCAGGACGGCGAGCTGCTCTTGCGACAATTCGATTCCCATGAACCTACCTCCATTGGGGTGGCGAGCGGGCAGACGTAGCATGACGGCAGAGCTCGCAACGACCCACGTGGGCTCCGGTGATCCGGAGAGCACGATTGCGTCTCCGCGGCGCTGCGCCAGCGCGCCCGGGGGGCGCCCCTGCGCACCGGCGCGTGGGCCCAGCGGGCCGGGAGCGCGGCCAGCGCCGCCGAGACGGCCGGGAATCGTGTCAGCAGGTCCGAGGAGCCGTACCAGCACATTCGAGGAGCCGCACCAGCACGTTCGAGGAGCCGTACCAGCACATTCGAGGAGCCGTACCAGCACATTCGAGGAGCCGTACCAGCACGTTCGAGGAGCCGTACCAGCACGTTCGAGGAGCCGTACCAGCAGGTCCGAGGAGCCATACCAGCACGTTCGAGGAGCCGTACCAGCACGTTCGAGGAGCCGTACCAGCGGACGCTGGCAGGCATCCCGGGGCTGCTGGGGGAGTCGCCGGGAGGTGCTGGCAGGGAGCCGCGAGGTGCTGGCAGCCCACCGGCCGATGCTGGGCACGGCGCGGCACGTCGCGGGCGTCACGCGCAGCGGTGCGCGCGACGGCGAGTGGACGCAGGCGTGAGAAGCGGTCAGCGCGGAGGCGCCGTACCGGCCGCCGCTCGTGACACCGAAGCCGCGTGGGGCGGAACCGGATCGCGTCGCCGTGGCGCTCGACGACGGCGCTCTTGAGTTTGTCCGGGCGGGGCGGCGAAGGGTCCCCATCGGGTGCAGCAAGGCGAACAACGCACGATTCTATCCACCACCAAAGACGAGGCCGAGCACGGCCACCGCGAAAGGAGACGAGCTACGAGGCCAGCGCTCTTGGGGCGTTCGCTCATGTGTCAATCGCCGAAGGCTTCGGTGCCTGCTTCGGCATCGGAGGGATGCTTTGGAGGCGTCTCCGTGCACGTCCAGCGCGCCCTGCAGCTCGGCGTCTCGATGTCGGCCCTCCTCGCAAGGCGACGTGAGCGCCGGCGGGGGGCTGTGCGCGGCGGCGCGCGGGTGGGCGCGATCGAGCACCGAACGAGGTGCCATAAGCTCTCAGGGGACTCTACGTCTCAGGCGCGCCTTGTGTGGCGCGCGACGAGACGTCTCAGGAGGCATGGCCCGAAGTGAGACATGCCGGGTGGTGTTGCATGCGCAAGCTCCCCGGCCCCCGTCTTGGCGGATGGCCGAGCGCCCACCCGCGCGCCGCCGCGCACAGCCCCCCGCCGGCGCGCGGCTCGGCGCACCCGCCCGGGCTTGGTCCCGCCCGGCTCGGATCCCTTCCGCGCGATGTTGCAGCGCCGTCGCGCGCGTGTCGCCCATCCAGCGCATCCTCCCGCCGCTCGGGCCGCCCCGGAGCGTTCGTCGTCGAGGAGTGCTCATGAATTACGACATCGGCATGATCTGTCAGGCCTGCGGCTGCGTCACCATCTTCCAGGCCGGCACCGACACCCCGCGGCGGTGCGCTCGCTGCGACGACGCGGACATGGATCCTCCGCCCGCGCCGCCGTCGCGCGAGCGGCCGGCGCGAGCTGGCGGGCGCAGCCGCCGGCCCGAGGCCGCGCAGCTCGACTGGATGGAGTGATCAGACCGGCGCGCCGAGCTGCCGGAGGAGCTCTCGCACCACCCCGCGAGCGCAGTGCTCCCGGTAGGCCCGCGTCGAGCGCACGTCGTCGATCGGCGCGATGTCCTGCGCCACCGCGGCGTCGACCTCCGCCGCGGTGAGCTCGCCGAGCGGGCGCGAGAGGCACAGCGCGCGCACGGTCGGCAGGAGCGCCGTCGTGGGCGCGACCGACGCCATCCCCAGCCCGAGCCGCGCGAGCCGCCCGGATCGCACCTCGGCCACCCCCGCGAGCGCGACCTTCGAGATCGCCTGCGCCCGGCGCGCGCCGACCTTCCGCCAGTACCAGGGCGATCCGCGCTCCGGCAGCGCGATCTCCACGGCCACGATCACCTCGTCCGGCGCGCGCGACGTGCGCTTGTAGCCCGTCTGCAGGGCGCTCATCGGGATGCGCCGCTCGCCCCGGACGCTCTGCACCACGACGGTCGCGTCGTAGGCGGCGAGCGCGGCGACGCCGTCGGCCGCCGGCGACGCCGTGGCCAGGTTGCCGCCGAGCGTGCCGCGCGCCTGGATCTGCACCGCGCCCACGTCGCGGCTCATCCGCGCGAGGAGCGGCGCCCGCTCCACGATCGCGTCGCTCCGGCGCATCTCGAGGTACGTCGTCGCGGCGCCCACCCGGAGCGTGTCGCCGTGCGTGCCGCCGTAGATCGAGATGCCGCGCAGGTCCGAGAGCCGGGACACGTCGACGACGAGCGGCGGCGCCGCCGGGCCGGCGCCGCCCGGGGCCGGCGCGCCGAGCGGCGGCCGGAGCTCCTGCTCGACGACCCAGTCGGTGCCGCCGGCCAGGAGCGCGACCGCCGCGCCGCGCGCGGCCTGCTCCGCCACGAGCTCGCACAGGGCGCCCAGCCCCGAGACGCGCCGCATCTCGAACAGCCCGAGATCCGCGATGCTCACGGCGCCTCCCCTCCCCCGCCGCGGCGGAGCGCCGCCGCGGCGCGGACGCTCTCGACGATCCGCTGGTAGCCGGTGCAGCGGCAGAGGTTGCCCGCGAGCGCCTCGCGCACCTCGATCTCCGACGGATCCGCGTTCCGCGCGAGCAGCGCCTCGGCGGAGATGAGCATGCCGGGCGTGCAGATCCCGCACTGCGCGCCGCCCTCCTCGATGAAGCAGCGCTGCAGCGGCGACAGGTGCCCGGCGGCCCCGAGGCCCTCGACCGTCGTCACGCGCCGGCCCTCGCACTGCCCGATCGCGACGAGGCACGCGTTCACGGGATCGCCGTCGATCAGCACCGTGCACGCGCCGCACTCGCCCTCCGCGCACCCCTCCTTCGTGCCCGTGAGCCCGAGCGGCCCCCGGAGCGCGTCGAGCAGCCGCGAGAGCGGCGGCAGGTCGACCTCGCGCGGCGAGCCGTTCACGACGAGCGATACCTTCATGCGCGCTCCCCTCCCCCCGCGGCGCCGCGCGCCGCCTCGAACAGGCGCTCCGGCGTGAGCGGCAGCGCCCACGCGGCGATCCCCGTCGCGTGCTCGACCGCCGCGGCGATCGCGGGCGCGCCGCCGTCCATCGGCATCTCGCCGATGCCCTTGGCCCCGCCGCCCGGACCGAACGGGAACGGCGCCTCGACGAGGTCGACATGGAACGGCGGCGCGTCGAGCGACGTCGGGATGATGTAGTTGGTCATCCGCGGGTTCCTGATCTTGCCGCCCTGCCAGACGATCTCCTCGGAGAGCGCCCAGCCGATCGCCTGGAGGCTGCCGCCCTCGATCTGCCCCTTGCACATCACCGGGTGGATCGCCTTGCCCACGTCGGCGGCCGACCAGAAGTCGACGACCGTCACCTCGAAGGTGTCGAGGTCCACCTCGACCTCGGCCACGTCGCACGCCCAGCCGAAGCACGGGTACGCGTCTCCCTTGTAGGCCTCGTCGTCCCAGCGCACGTAGCCCGGCGGCTCGTACTGCTTCAGCGACGTCACCTGCCCCTCGCGGGCGAGCAGCAGGTCGGCCGCCTCCTCGAAGCTCGGCGCCGCCGCGCCCGCGCGCCCCTCCGCCGCGGCGCGCTGCCGCGCCGCCTCCTGCTCCGCGCGCACGCGGCCCGAGAGCTCGCGCGCCGCGGCCTCGAGGATCGACCCGACCACCATGACGGTGCGCGACGCCACCGTGGGGCCCGAGTCGGGCACCGTCGTCGTGCACGGCACCGCGAACTCGACCCGATCGAGCGGCAGCCCCGCCGCGTCCGCGGCGATCTGCCGGAACACGGTCTCCGTCCCCTGGCCGATGTCCGTCGACGCCGTCCGGATGCGGAGGCGCCCGCCGGGCGCGAGATCCAGCGCGACCTTGCCCTTGTAGTAGCGCTCGCCCGACCCGGTGAACCCCGCGCCGTGCATGAACACGGAGAGCCCGACCCCGCGCGCCACGCGCCCGCGCACGACCGGGCCGGCCGCGCGCTTCTGCTGGTAGCCGCTCGCCTCGATCGCCTTCGCGATGCACTCCTCGCCCGCCACGCTCGCGTGGAGCACCTGCCCCGTCGCGGTCGAGTCGCCGGGGCGCAGCACGTTCTTCGCCTTCAGTTCGAGCGGATCGCGGCCGAGCTCCCGCGCGACGCGGTCGAGGTGCCGCTCGATCGCCCAGATCGTCTGCGGCGCGCCGAAGCCGCGGAAGGCGCCGTTCGGCGGCGTGTTCGTCGCGACGGCGGTCGCCTCGATCCACACGTCGTCCCAGCGGTACGCGCCCGAGGCGTGGAGGGCGCCGCGCGACAGGACCACCTGCGACAGCGTCGCGTACGCGCCGCCATCCATGAGGATCCGGACCTTCAGCGCGCGGAGCGTGCCGTCCCGATCGCAGCCGCTCGAGATCTCGCACGACGCCGGGTGCCGCTTCGTCGTCGCCTCGATGTCCTCGGTCCGGTCGTAGATCATCCGCACCGGCCGGCCGCTCTTCTTCGCGAGGAGCGCCGCGTGGAGCGCGATGATCGACGGGTACTCCTCCTTGCCGCCGAAGCCCCCCCCGGTCACCGACTGGGTGATGTGGATCCGGTCGGGCGGGAGCCCGAACGCCTTCAGGAACGCCTTGTGCACGTAGAACGGGCACTGGATCGAGCCGGTCGCGTGCGCGCCCGCCTCGTCCCACCAGGCGATGACCCCCTGCGGCTCGATGTAGAGCTGCTCCTGGTGGTGCGAGGCGTACGTGCCGGTGACGACCACCTCGCAGCGCGCGAGCGCCGCGTCGATGGCGGCCTCGCCGCGCTCCCGCTCGGCGTCGGGGCGCCCCTTCGTGATGAGGTACCGCTTGATGACGTTGTCGGCGCCCCAGATGATCTCCTCGCGCTCGAGCGACGCGCGCATGTCGAGCACCGGCGGCAGCGGATCGATGTCGAGCGCGACGGCCTGGACCGCCCGCGCGAGCTTCAGCCGGTCCGCGCAGCCGAGCAGGACGATCGGCTCGTAGGCGTGGTTCACCTTCCCCGTCCCGAGGATCGGCTGATCGTCCAGGATCAGCGCGACCACGTTGACCGGGACGTCCTCGGCGAGCACCACCGTGACGTCGCTCCAGTCGAACGCGGGGTCGAACCGCACCCCGCGGAGGATCCCGCGCGGCACCGGGCTCCGCACCGTGCGCCCGAAGATCTCGCCCGGCATCGCCGGGATGTCGTCGACGTAGCGCGACACCCCCGTGACCTTGGGGGGGCCGTCGGCGCGGGGCACGCTGTTCCCCACGGCGCTCGCTGAGGCTGGAGGGCTCGTCGCCATTCTTCTGCTCCTCCTCACCGACGATAGCCCGGTCGCCCGGGCGACGTCGACCCGGCGCCGCGCGCCCCCACGCCCGGCGCGCGACGTCAGCGAACGCCGCCGCGCCGGCTTCCGTCAGGCCAAGAAGCGCGGCGGCCCCCCGAGCACGCGGAGCACGTCGACCGGGACGTTCAGGTCGTGCAGCACCCCCGGATCGTCCACCTCCTCGTCCACGCACCGGTCGCCGAGCGCCCTCAGGTGATCCCGGAGCGGCGGTGGATCCGCCTCGAGGTAGCGATGCAGCGCCTCGGCGCGCAGCACCACCGGGTGGCCGCCGCGGCCGAGGTGCCGCGGCCGCACCGCGAGCGGCGCCGCCGCGGACGGCGCGCCCGCGTCGAGCCGGGCGAGCAGCCGCCCCACCGTCGCGGCGCTCGCGGGGGGCACGTCGACCGGCGTCACGACGACGGCGTCCGCGTCGCCGATGCGCGGCGCGGCGACGGCCAACGAGCCCGCCGGGCCGAGGTCGTCCCGGGCGGTCCACGAGACAAGGTCGATGCCCGGCCGCACGTGGGCGAGCAGCGCGTGAAAGACCGAGGTGCGCACCACCACGAGCACCCGCGCGCTCTCGGCCGCGAGGCGCGCCTCCGCGTGCGCGATCGCCAGCGGCCGCTCGGCCCCGCCCTTCTCCGCCGCGGGCCAGGCGAGCAGCGCCTTGGGCCCCCCGAGCCGCTTGCCCGCGCCCGCGGCGAGCACGATCGTGATCACGGTCTTCATCGAGCCTGCTCCTCCCCTGCCGGCGCGACCGCGACGGGCGACGCGGACGGCGCGGACGACCACCGCGCGCGCTGGCGCCCGGAGCGCCAGGCGATGAGCTCCGCGGCGAGCGCGACGCTGATCTCGGCCGGCGAGCGCGCCCCGATGTCGAGCCCGACCGGCATCCTGACCCGCGCGACGTCGCGCTCCGCCACCCCCTTAGCCTCGAGCCGCGCGCGCGTGCGCGCCGCCTTCGCCCGGCTCCCGACCCCACCGACGTAGCCGAAGCCGCGCGCGAGCGCCCACGCGATCGCCTCCTGGTCGAGCCCGTGATCGTGCGTCATCACGAGCGCCGCCGCCTCGCCGAGATCCCTCGGCAGGCCCGCCGTCACCTCGGGGTCGTCGTGATCGGCGAGCACGAGCCGCACCTGCTCCGCGAGCGCCGGCATGGGCCCCTGCTGCGCAACGTCGTGCGGCGGCGACACTCCGGCGAGCGGCGCGGACGGCAGCACGCGGGCGGGGTCGGCGGCGGCGGCGCGCGCGTCGCAGAGGGTGACCCGGAAGCCCAGCGACGCGAGGAGCGGCGCCGCGAACGCGCCGACGTGCCCGGCGCCGATCACGACGACGTGCACCGCGGGGAGCATCGGCTCGATGAGGACGTCGACCGAGCCGCCGCAGCACATGCCGAGGCTCGGGCCCAGCCGGAAGGTCTCGAGCTTCGGGGTGGTGGCGAGCTCGTCGAGCGCGCGCCCCATGATCCCGAGCGCCGCCCGCTCGACGGCGCCGCCCCCGATCGTGCCGATCGCGGTGAGATCCTCGAACAGGCAGAGCTTCTGCCCTGGCGTCGACGGCGCCGACCCGTGCCGCGCCACCACCGAGGCGAGCACCACCCGCCGCCCCGCCTCCAGCGCGCCGAGCGCCGCGCGCAGCACGTCGTGCGGCAGCGCCGTCCGCGGGATGACCTGGCTCAGATCCGGCATGGTGGAACTCTAGCGACCCGGGGACCGAAAACGAGAGCGCCGAGAGCGCCCGCGCCGAAAGAGCTTGCCGGAACGCCGCGCTTGTCGCGAAAGTCGGGCCCGCGCGGCGAGCGGCGCAGGCGCCCCCCGGATCCCGGCCGGCGACGGACGGCGAGATCCTCAATGAAAACGTGGAGATCCGAGACCCCATGAGCTCCCCCGCCACGCCCGACCCCGACCTCCAGCGCGCCCTGTCGGACCCGGGGTTCACCCCGGGGCGCCGCCACTTCGCCGCCCTCATCGCGCTGCTCGAGGCGGCCGGCGAGCCCGCCGAGCTGGCCGAGCGGGCGCTGCGGCGCGCCGGCGCGGCCGCGCTGCCCGCCGCGCTCGATCGCGCCGCCGCCGCGCCGCCGTCGCTGCGCGCGCCGCTCACCCGGCTCGTCGGCAAGCTGATGGCCGCCGCGCCGCTCGAGCCCGAGATCGCCGGGCGGGCGCGCGACTACCTGGTCGCGCGCCTCCGCGACGACGACCGCCGCACGCGCCGGATGGCCGCGGTAGCGCTCGGCAAGCCGCCCGCGGCGGACGTCGATCGGCCGCTCGTCGAGCAGGCGCTCGCCGAGGCGGCGCGCGGCGAGCGCTCGCCCGACGTCCGCCGCGCGCTGATCGACGCGCTCGGCAAGGTCGGCGGCGGCGCCGCGCTCGACGTGCTGGCCGAGCTCGGCGGCGACGACGACACCGCCGGCGTGCGCGCGCGCGCCGAGCTCCTGGCCAGGAGGACCCTCACGCGCGGCGAGCCGTCGGAGATCGCCGGCGATCGCGCGCCGGAGCGCCCGACGCGCGTGGCGGTGCGCTGCCGGCGCGGGCTCGAGGCGATCCTCGCCGAGGAGCTCGCGGCGCTCGACCGGGGCTCTCCGGGCGGGGGGCTCGTCCCCGAGCTCCGGAGCGATCCGTGCGGCGGCACGCGCGTCGAGGTGATGCTGAGCGGCCGCCTCGACACGCTGTTCGGGGCCCGCACGATGCTGTCGTTCGCGCTGCCGCTCCCGCTGCGGAAGCTCGAGCCGGGCGCCGATCTCGCCGCGGCCGTCGCCGAGCGGCTGCTCTCGCGGGAGTCGCGCGAGATCCTGGGCCGCTTCACGAACGGCGCGGTCCGCTACCGCATCGACTGGGCCGGCGGCGGCAAGCGCCGGGCCGCGGTGTTCCGCGCGGCGGCGGCGGTGGAGGCCGAGGCGCCGGAGCTCGTGAACGATCCGACCCAGAGCACGTGGGACGTGGTCGTCTACGAGGGCGCCGGCCGCGCCCGGGTCGAGCTCGCCCCGCGCCTGCCCGACCCGCGGTTCGCGTACCGCCGGGGCGACGTGCCCGCGGCGTCGCACCCGACGATCGCGGCGGCGCTCGCGCGCATCGCGGGGGCGCGCGCCGACGACGTCGTCTGGGATCCGTTCGTCGGCTCGGGCCTGGAGCTCTGCGAGCGCGCCCTGCTCGGGCCGTACCGGCGGCTCGTGGGCTCGGATCGCGATCCTCGGGCGCTCGCGGTCGCGCGGGAGAACCTCGACGCCGTGGGCGCGCGCGGCGCGGAGCTCCTCCAGCGCGACGCGCACGGCGCGCCGCCCCCGGGCGACGCCCCCACGCTGATCCTGACGAACCCGCCCCTCGGTCGGCGCGTCGAGCGCACGGGGGATCTCGAGGCCCAGCTCGAGCGCTTCGTCGAGGGCGCAGCGCGCGCGCTCGCGCCCGGCGGGAGGCTGGTGTGGATCTCGCCGTTCCCCGAGCGGACCGAGGCGACCGCGCGCCGCTCAGGCCTCCGGCCCGAGGCGCTGCAGCGCGTGGACATGGGCGGCTTCGACGCGCAGATCCAGAGCTTCCACAAGGCAGAGGCCCGGCCGCAGGCGAGCCGCGGCCGAGGCGACGGCCGGCGCGGGGACCGGATGGCCCCCCCGCGGCCCGGGCGCGCCGGGCGCGGCCCCGAGCAGGCCGAGCTGCGCGGCGAACAGCATCGCCCCCGCCGCCAGGAGCAGCGCCACGATCACCGCGATGATCATCCCGAGCCGCCCCGAGCGGTCGGGCGGCGCGTCGGTGAGCATGGCCTCGTCGAGCTTGCCGAAGGGCGCCGGCGCCGGCGCGGCTGAGCCCTGCTGCGCCGGCGCGGCGCTCGGCTGCGCGGGGAAGGCTCTCTGCGGGGGCGGCGACGCTGGCTGCGGCGGGCCCGCCGCACGGGCGGCAGCGGCGCTCGGCTCGCGGAGCCCACCGGCGTCGGCGCTCGCGGGCGCAGGGGCGAGCGGCGACCCCGGCGCGCGATCGAGCGGCGCTCCAGCGGGGCGGCCCTTCGCCGTCGCATCGGCGAGCGCCGCTCCGGGGGGAGTCGCTCCGAGGGGCGCCGCCGCGACCTGGAGCGGCGCGTCGGACGTGCCCTGGGGCGCCTCCCGCGTCCGCGTCGGGACGTCGTCATCGTCGTCGTCGTCATCGACGACCGTGGGCGCGTCCAGCGTGGGCTCGTCGTGGATGCCGTCGTCGAGATCGCCGAGGAAGGGCATGTCGCCGCCCCGAGGCTGCGGCCTGGCCGGCGCGCCGAGCTCCGCGCCCGGACGCTCGCGCCCGGACAGCGCCGCGCCGGGCACCCCGAGCGCCGACGCCTCGCGAGGGCCTCCGGCCGGTGACCCCGCGCTCGCTCCCGGCCTCCCGACGCCGCCCACGCGGTGCGCGACGGACGCCGTCCCTCCGAGGCGCGAGGGCGTCGCCGCGGCCGGCGCAGCCGCTCCGCGGGCGTCGAGCGACCCCTCCCGCATGAGCGTCACGTGCTCCTCGCCTTCGCCGTCGTCGCCGAACGACTGGGTCAGCGGGACCGCCCCCATGCCGGGGAGCCGCCCCCGCGCGGCCGGCGCGGGGCCCCGCGCTGCGGGAGCGGCCGGCGCGGCTGCGGGCGCCCTGGGGACAGGGGCGGCGCCTGGCCTCGGCGCCGGCGCGCCGTGGTACGCCGCGGGCGGCTGCGGGCGCTCGGGCGGGAGGGGCGGCGGCGGCTGCCCAGCCGCTGCTGCCGCCGCGCGCTGCGCGATGATCGCGTCGAGCTGGCTCGAGCTCAGCGGCGCGACGCGCATCAGCGTCCGCACCTCGTCGTCGTCCTCGTCGCTCGTCGAGTCCTCGTCGTCGAGCGGGAGCAGCGTGCGCACCGCGGGGTCGGGGTGCCATTCCTCGAGGGCGCGCCGAAAGGCGGCGGCGTTCGTCGTGCGGAGGGAGCGATCGCGCTGGAACGCGTCGTCGAGGACCCGCTGGAGATCGTCGTCGCCGACGTCGAAGACCGCGAGCGGCGCCGGCGAGGAGCTCGCGATCCGCTGCCGCGTCTCGACGTCGCTCCCGCCGCCGAACGCGCTCGTCCCGGTCAGCACCTCGTAGAGCGTCGCCGCGATCGCCCACACGTCGTCGCCGGGCGAGAGCGTCCCGCCCGCGACGCGCTCGGGCGACTGGTAGGCGATGCGGCTCGGCGTCTGCCGCAGATCGGCCAGGATGGCCTTCGAGGTGCGATCGACCGCGGTCGTGAGCACGCACTCGGGCGAGATAGCGCCGTGCGCGACGCCGAGGGCGTGCAGCGCCTCGATCCTCTTCGCGAGACGGATGGCCCAGCCGACGGCATCGAGCTCGTTCAGCGGGCCATCACGCAAGATCCGAGTTGCAAGCGTTTCCACTTACGGAGCCAGCGTAGTACCGGTCTGCCGAAGTTTGTACCTGGATCCGCGTGCAGCTCGCCCCCGAACCCCCCGGCTCCGGGATGCGCGCCCGGGCGTGCACCGCCCTCCCGGGCGGCGCCCCCGACGGACGGCGCCGGCGCGCGGATCCGCGGCGTCGGGGGCGGCGCTCGTCACGACCGCTCGCCCCCGGCCGCGTCGGTCGGCACGATGCGGACGCGGCGCACCCGCCGGCCGGCGACGTCCATGGCGACGAGCGTGTACCCCTCGCACTCGACGCGCTCGCCGGCCTCCGGCGGGTGCTCGAGCCGGCCGAGCATATACCCGCCGACGGTCTCCACGGTCTTCACCTCGGGGAGCAGCACGATATGGGCGTCGCGCTCCAGGTCCGCGAGCAGCACGCGGCCGTCGACGTCGACGATGCCGCCGCCGCGGCGGTGGATGGGCGGCACCTCCTCGTCGTTCTCGTCGCGGATCTCGCCGACGATCTCCTCGATGAGGTCCTCCATCGTGACGAGCCCGATGAACTCGCCCGACGCCGAGGTGATGATCGCCACCGGCACCTGGCGCGCCTGCATCTCGAGGCGGAGGCGCTCGACCGAGGTGTTCTCGCGCGCGAAGATCGGCTTGCGGAGCAGCTCGGCCACGCGCGTCGCGCGGCGGCGGTGGCTCAGGACGTCGAACAGGTCGCGGAGGTGCAGGTAGCCGAGCACGTTCTTGCCCTGCTCGTCGAGCACCGGATACCGGGAGTACCCGGCGTCCGCCACGGTCCGCACCGCCTCCTCGATCGTCATGTTCGCGCGCAGCGTCGCCGCGTCGGTGCGGAGCGACATCACGTGCCTCGCCGTGCGCCGGCGCAGGTCGAAGATGCGCACGAGCATGCTGCGCAGCGCCGGGTCGAGCCCCGCGGGGCTCTTGGTCAAGAGCAGCCGGAGCTCCTCCGAGGTGTGCGCGATCTCCTCCTCACCCGCCGGACGGAGCCCGAACAGCCGGACGAACCCGTTCGCCATCGAGTTGAGCGCCCAGATCACCGGCCACATCAGGACGAAGAAGCCGTGCAGCGGCCGCGCCGCCCAGAGCGTGACCTTCTCCGTCCGCTGGATCGCGAGCGACTTCGGCGCGAGCTCGCCGATCACGGTGTGGAGCGCCGTGATGATGATGAACGAGATGCCCACGGCGATGGCGTGCGCGCCGACGCCCGACCACGCGCCGAGCGGCGCGAGCAGCGGCTCGATGAGGTGGGCGATCGCCGGCTCGCCGATCCAGCCGAGCCCGAGGGACGCGAGCGTGATGCCCAGCTGGTTGGCCGAGAGGTACGCGTCGAGCCGCTGCGACATCTGGAGCGCGAGCTGGGCCCGCGCGTCCCCCTCGCGCACGAGCTGCTCCAGCCGCGTCGGTCGCATCTTGACGATGGCGAACTCGGAGGCGACGAAGAACGCGTTGAGGAGCACGAGCAGCGCGGTGCCCAGGAGATAGACGAGCGTCATGCCGGCCTTCGTCCTCCCCCGGGTGCGCCCCTCGCCCCGCGCCTGCTCGGCGGCGAGCCGCGCTCAGATCCTCGCACGATGGAGGATCTTGCTGCGCAGGTCCGGGTCGTCGTTGCTGAGTCCATCGACGAGAGCATCGGCTGGGGACTGCCCCTTGGCGACGAGCGCGCTGAGCCGTTCGAGGTGGGCGCGCTCGTCCTTGCCGTTCTTGTTCAGGCGCGCGCGCCGCTCGAGCCCGCCCGACGCGATCGACAGGAGCCGCTCGGCCATCGCCGCGAGCGGCTTGCCGCGGAATGTAGCGCGGAGCGCGCGCTCGGCGATCATCGGGCGCACGGCCTCGAGCTCGTCGAACCTGAAGCTCTCCGAGAGGGCGTCGGCCTCGTCGAGCGCGCGGGCGTCGTACAGGATCCCGGTCCACAGCGCCGGGAGCGCGCAGACCAGGTTGGCCGGCAGCGAGTCCGCGCCGCGGACCTCGATCGTCCGCTTGAGCCGGACCTCCGGGAACAGCGTGTTGAGGTGCATCTCCCAGTCGGCGCGGGTGGCCCGGTGCCCCTGGAAGCCGTTCTCCAGGAAGTCGCGGAACGTCTGCCCCGTGTTCTCGATCACCTCGCCGTCGCGCTTGATGAGGAACATCGGCGCGTCCACCGCCCACGCGACGTAGTCCGAGAAGCGGCGGCCGCGCTCGAGCACGTTGCGGAGCAGCCCCTGCCGCGCGGGGTCGACGTCGAGCCAGACCTTGGCGCGGTAGCTCCGCCCGCCGAACAGCGCGCCCTCGTAGAACGGGGAGTTCGCGAAGATCGCCGTCACCAGCGGGGAGAGCCGGAGCGACACGCGGAGCGCGCGCATCGCCGACTCCTCGCTGGCGTAGTCGAAGTTCGCCTGCACCGTGGCGGTGCGGCGCATCATGTCGAGGCCGTGCGCGCCGCGCGTCGGCAGGTAGCGCCGCATGATCGCGTAGCGCGCCTTGGGCACCCAGGAGAGCTCGGCCTGCGACGCGAACGGGTGGAACCCGATGCCGAGCCAGGCGAAATTGAGCTCGGCGGAGATGTCCCGCAGCTCCGCGAGGTGCCCGCTCATCTCCAGACAGATCTGGTGGATGCTCTCGAGGGGCGCCCCGGACAGCTCGAGCTGCCCGCCCGGCTCGAGGGTCACCGAGGCGCCGGCCCGGGCGAGCGCGATCAGCGGACCGCCAGGGGTCTCGTGCTCGGGCGTCCAGCCGTGCCGCTCGACGAGCGCCTGGAGCACGGACAGGACGCTCCGTTCGCCCTCGTACGGAATGGCGGCGCCCGTCCTGGCGTCGACACCGAACTTCTCCGCCTCGGCGCCGATCCGGTGGAGCGACTCGGGCTTCACAGCCTCGTGGAAGGGAAACAGCAGGTCGTCGAACGTCTTCAACGGTTGAGACTTCGACTCACTCGCGTGGCTTGCGTCGGCCATCATCACGTTTCCGGTTGGTTTCGTCCTCGCCTAGAGCGCGCGCCTGAGCAGGGGCGCGCGTTGCGTCGTACGGAGCATCTTCGCGAGCGCGCCGAGGTGCGCCAGCGTCGTCCCCGTCCCTCCCCCCAGCATTCGCGCGCCCGCCTCGATGAGCCGCACCGCGGACGCGGCCCAGGCGTCGCAGGCCTCGGCGGGCGCCGGGCGCTCGGCCGCGTCGGCCGGCGCGGGCTCGACGCCGAGCAGCACGCCCACCTGGACCTCGTGGGCGACGCCCTCGAGGCGCCGGAGAATGCTCAGCCCGAGGTCGACCGACGGGACCTCGAAGAGCAGCGCGTCCGCGCCGCTCTCGAGCGCCCCCCGGGCGGCCTCCTCGAACCCCTCTCCGTCGGCGGTGCGCCCGGCCCCGTCGAGCTCCACGAGCGCCCACGTCGCCAGCTGCGTCGTGCTGGCGCTGACCACCGCCGCGCGGCGCGCGAGCCGCGCGACCGCGGGGGAGACGCACGCCGCCTGGACGGGATCGAAGCCGCACGCGACGAGGATCTCGCAGCCGGCGGCCGCCAGCCTGGCCGCATGGACCGCGTAATCTTCCGCAATCCGGTCGGCCATGGGCGCGGCGGCAGTGTGGCCCAGGATACCGGCCACCGCCACGCGACGCGCGGCCGCGCCCGCCGCCTCCGTGGCGAGCTCGACCGCGGTCCCGGTGAGCGCGGCGGCGCGGAACGCCATGCCGATGGGCGCCAGCGCGCGCGTCGTCGTCGCGGACGTGAGGGCCCGGACCACGTCGATCCCCAGCGCGATCTCCTGCTCGTGCAGCTCCGCGATCGTCCGAGGCGACTCGCGGAGCAGCCGGCCGAGGGCGGTGGTGGACGAGACCGAGGCCCCGCGGCCGCGGAGCGAGGCGAGCGGATCTCCGCTGATGATGAGCGGACGACCTACCGGAGGCCGAGAGGTGGAGGCCTCGAGCGCGTTCACGTCCTTCGCTGCTTTCCAGGGCTCCTCTACCACCGGTCTATAAGGGGAAACTAGCCCAAGACAGCCCCTTCGCGTCGCGAAATGGTGCGGACCAGCGGTCTGGGGCACAGCGATTCATGCAGCGGAGTCGGGGACAACCTGACGCTCGCTCGCCGGCGCTGGGCGCGACGCCTGGGCGGAACGCGGGATCGGCGCTCATGCAGGGCTCGGCTGTGCCGCGGGCCGTCATACGGCGGGGAGGCTCCGGCCTCCTACCCCGCGCCCGCGGCGCGCGACGAACTTCCGGTCGAAGAGCCGCACCCGCCGGACGAACAGGTCGAGCAGGAAGACGACCATCGCGGCGTAAATGAACCGTTGCCAGAGCTCCTCGTGGAAGGTCACCTTCTCCCCCGCCGGGTCGAAGATGGCCGCCACGCCGGTCGGATCGACCGCGCCGCCGGTCGATGTCGCGGCCTTCTCGAGGGTCGCGAGCTCGGGCTCGAAGCTCGCGTACTCGCGAGGGTACGGGTTCGAGACGTGGCCGTAGCTGACGGCGACGGGCCGGAGCGAGCCGTCGTCGGCCTCGCGCAGGTGCTCCGCCCGCAGCAGGAAGGAGCCGTACCGATCGAGCGCGAGCGCCGTCTCGTACCGGCCCGGCGCGGTCTGACGCATGTCGACCACCCGCGTCGCCCCGCCCGGCTCGGGCCCGATGATGCTGAGGCGGGAGGTCAGGTTGTTCTCGAACCGGTCGTCCGCCCCGAACGCGTCCACGGACGCGCGCAGCTCTCCGTCCACGATCTCGGCCTTCATGTCGAGCTCGCGCCGGTGCTTCTGGCGCATGTGCTCGTGGATGAGCTGCCCCCAGAACTTCTCGAAGCCCGGCCACCGGAGCCACTCCACGGCCCAGCGCGCCTTGACGTCGCTCGTCCAGGCCAGCGTCCACCCGAGGCCGACCCGCCAGCGCGCGAGGATCGGCTCCTCGGTGTCGCTCGTGAGCAGCTCCTGGGCGGGCGGCGGCTTCAGCTTGGTCGAGACGTAGCCGTGCAGGTTCGGCGCGGTGCGGACGTCGATGCCGCGGAGGAACGCCGCGTCGCCGACCTGCGTGACCGGGAACCACTCCTCGACGGCGGCCGCGCGCGCCACCATCTCGGTCTCCTTGGTGAAGATCCGCGGCAGGTTGTTCGGGTCCGGGACCGCGTGGAAGCGCCCGCCGCCCACGTCGGCGATCATCTTGAGCAGCTGCTCGTCGAGATCGTTCCCCAGCCCCACCGTGGTCACGGTGATCGACTCGGCGATCATCGCGGACACGAGGTCCCGGATGCCGCCCGTGGACGCCTTGCCGTCGGTGAGGAGGATGACGTGCTTCTTGCGCGCCTGCGTCACGGTCATGTCCTGGTAGGCGGCGTCGAGCGCGGCGAAGATCTCGGTCCCGCCGCCCGGCTGGATGCGCGCGATCTCGCCGGCGATGCGCGAGCGGTTGCGCGCGGGCTGCATCTTCACGTACCGGGTCGGCGCCGAGTCGAACGCGATGACCTCGATCAGGTCGTCCGACGACAGGACCCCCGCGGTCGCCTTCGCCGCGGCCTTGGCCATCTCGAGGGGGAGCCCGGTCATCGACCCCGATCGATCCATGACGAGCGCCATCGCGACGCTCGGCATGTCCTTCTTCCGCTCGTTGTCCATCCGCACCGGCAGGATCCGCTCGATCGTGGTGCGGTACCAGCCGCCGAGGCCGTACCCCGACTCGCCGCCGGCGAAGAGGAACCCCCCGCCGAGATCGCGCACGTAGCTCTCGATGATCTCCTGCCCCTGCAGGCTGAGCGCTTCCTTCGGGGTGTCGGACACGATCAGGAAGTCGTAGCGCTCCATCTCCTTGAGGGAGCCGGGGAAGCCGGCCGGCGGCCTGACGTCGACGTCGAGCTGCTGCGCGGTGAGCGCGCTCGAGAGCGGGCCGGCGTGCTGCGGCGTCCCCTCGATGTAGAGCACCGACGGGCGCCCGGGCACGTCGATGGTGGTCGCGTACCGGTTGTTCTCCTTGAACTTGTCGTCCGCGATCTGATCGAGCTCGAGCGCGTAGGTCACCTGCCCCGCGATGCGCACGACGCTCTTGAACACGACGTCGTTCGGCCCCGCCTTGAGCTCGAGATCCCGGATGCCCTCGAGGCCGTTCAGCGCCTCCCCCTGGAACAGCCGCGCGCGGGCCTTGGTGGCGCGGCTCGCGTAGATGTCGGCGTGGATCTCGAACGTCTCGCCGACCTTGACCCGGTCCGGCATCCTGAGCTCGCGCACCGCGACCTCGGGCGGCGCGGGTCGCCGGTACGGGATGGAGAACAGCCGCACCCCGAAGTCGCGCGCCCGGTTGGCCTCGGCGAGGAGGTCGCCGTCGGTCTGGACGCCGTCCGACATCAGCACGGCGCGCTTCAGGTAGCCGGGCGGGTACAGCCCGTAGGCGAGCTGGAGCGCGGCCTGGAGGTTCGAGCCCGCGCCGAGGTCGCCGCGCTGCCCCTTCTCGTCGAGGTGGCGGCCGATGGCCGGCGCGCGCCGCTCCGCGTCGCCGCCGGCCGCCTCGCCGGCGGCGCGCTCGACGAGCCGCGGCCGCCGCGCGAACGTGATCACCTTGATGACGCCGTCCTCCGGCTTCTCGGCGAACGCCTTGTCGAGCGCCGCGCGCGCGTCGTCGAGCGACTCGTCGGTCACGGACTCCGAGACGTCGATGAGGTAGATGGTGGCAACCTTCTCCGTGGTCGCCGTCCTCGCGAGCCGCGACAGCCCGAGCGCGATCAGCGCGACGAAGGCGATCCGCAGCAGCACGGACAGCACGCGCTGCGGCAGAGGAAGATCCGCGAGCGAGCCCGCGAGGACGCCGACGAACCAGGGCGCGAGCAGGAGCGCGCCGAGCATCTTCGGGTTGAGGAGCTCGTACTTCACCCCCTCGCGCATCCAGGTGAGCGTCGGATCCGGATGCAGCAGGACGTACTTCCGGTACGCCCAGAACAGGATCCCACCGAGGGCGGCGCAGGTGATGGCCCACGCGACGACGCGGAACTTGCGGCCAGTGAACGCGCTCACACCGTCACCCTCCTGTGGTACGTGAACCACTCGATCGCGGTCACGAGGAGCACCGCCGCGAGCAGGTAGACCCAGAGCTCGCGGCGAACGCCGATCTTGAACTCGCCCACGGCGCCCGCGCCGCGCCCGTCGACCTTGAGCTCGGCGGCGGGGGCGATCGCGCTCTCCTCGGGCGCGGAGAGGTTCGCGGCGAACATGCTCACCTCCTCCGCGCCGGGGGCGCCGACGCGCAGCGTGTAGAAGCCGGCGTGCTGCCCGAGGAACACGGCGCGCCCGTCCTGGATCGGGACCGCCCGCTTCGTCCCGTCGGGCAGCTCCAGGCTGGCCGACTCCGCGGACGAGGACGCCGGGATGTGCCAGACGGCGCCCGTGCGGAACGAGGAGATGTAGCTCGTGTCCTCCTCGACGAAGTTGTTGATCGCGTTGAGCAGGAAGAGCGGCCAGGCGATGCGGAGGGGGAAATCGCTCTCGCGGACGTCGAAGCCGAGCGCGACGAATTTCACGCCGCCGCGCCGCCCCTCGATGAGCAGCGGGCCCCTGTGGCTCCGGCCGACGACCCTGTCCTCCTTGTTGCCCTTGAGCACGTGGGCGCGCGCGATGTTCACGTCGCTGAGCGCCGTGTAGCGCAGGAGCGGGTGCTTCGCGTCGAGCTCGTCGAAGCCCAGGCCGTAGTTCGGATCGTCGTCGAGGATCTCCTTGCCCACCTCGAACGGGAGGTTGGTCCCGGTCGGGTTCAGGTAGAGCAGGCTCCCGCTGCCCGGCGCGACGGTCGGCGCCACGCCGTCGAAGATGGTCACGTCGAACGAGGACGCCGCCGGGTAGCGCTGCGGCTCGACGAACGTCACGTCGAGGTACTCGTCGAGGAGCAGCGCCGCCTCGAGGAACATGTTCCCGGCGGAGACGACCTGGATGCGCGCGCGGCGCCGCTCGGGGAGCAGCGCGTAGGCGCGGTTGTCCGCCGGGAGATCGTCCGAGCCGCCGTCGGCGAGCGCGAGCTTCGCCTCGAGCGTCTTCGACGCGCCGGAGAGGTTCGGGTAGAAGCGGGGCAGCTTCTCCTTGGGCTTGAGCCGGAGGCGCGTCAGGTCCGTGAGCTGGCCGTCGCCGAGCAGCGACAGCTCGAGGTCGAGCGGCTCGTCGCTCGTGTTCGTGACCTCGAGCATCACCTCGTAGCGGCTCTTGTCGAGCGGGTAGCGCCGCACCGAGAACTCGGTGATGGCGGCGTTCCGCGCCCCCTTGCCGACGGGCAAGAACGACAGCTTGACGTCGCCGAGGCGCACCGGCCCGCCGGCGTCGGCCGGCTCGCCCAGCGCGCCGTCGCTCACGACGATGACCTCCGGCGACGGGAGCCCGCTCAGGGTGTCGCCGGCGAAGCGGAGGGCGCGCGCGAAGTCGGCCGTGGCGTCGGTCGGCTTCACCGCCGCGAGGGCGGCCTCCAGGTCGGAGATCTCGCCGGTGAGCGTGGACAGCGGCGTGACGGCCGCGTCCATCTGGGCCAGCAGCATGCGGTCGCTGCCGGACAGGCCGCGGACCATCTTCCTGACCTCGTCCTTCGCGAGCTCCAGGCGCGACGGCGCGACGTCGACGGCCTGCATGCTCGCGCTCGCGTCGATGAGGACGACGATGTTGCGCCCCTCGACGAGGTTCGCTTGCGGGCGGGGATCCCCGAGCGCGAGCAGGAGCAGCGCGAGGAGCGCGAGCTGCAAGAGCAGCGAGAGCAGCCGCTTCAGCTGCGAGAACAGGCTCGTCGCCTCTTTGTCCCGGAGGACGCGCTCCCAGATCTTCGAGAACGGGACCGCGACCGGCCGCCGGCGCAGCTTGAGGATGTAGAAGACGACGACCACCGCCCCGGCGAGGGCGCCTATCTGGAGCAGGGTCGCGAGCGGGACGCCGGTGAAGTGCAGCATCGCTACCGGAGGAAGCCGCCTCTGCGGAACACGCGCAGGATCAGCTCGTCGAAGGGGACGGACACGTCGGCGCGGAAGTAGCTCACCTGCCGCGACGTGCAGAACCGGCGGATCTCGTCGAGGTACTTCTCGTACGCCTCGGCGTAGCGGTCGAGCACCTTCGCGGTCACCGTGACCTCGCGCTCGTCGCCGGTCTCGCAGTCGTAGACGCGCACGTCGCCGCGCAGCGCGGGCCGGGCCTCGCTCGGGTCGACGATGTGGAGCACGAACGGCTCGAACCGGTTGTACCGGAGCACGTTGATGCCGCGCTCGAAGCCGACCGGATCGTAGAGATCGCTGAGGATCACGGCGAGCCCGCGCCGCTTGTGCTGCGCCACGAACGTCTTCATCGCCTCGCCGAGGTCGGTCGCGCCGTCGGCCCGCGCCTGCCCGAGGAAGCGGAAGATCCTGAAGATGCGCGCCTTGCCGCGGGTCGACTGCATGCGCCCGCTGATCTCGTCGGTCGCGGTGACGATCGCGATCCGATCGAGGTTGGCGAGCCCGACGTACGCGAGCGCCGCGCACAGGCGCTTCGCGTGCCTGAGCTTCGCGCCGTCGCCGAACGCCATCGACGCCGAGGTGTCGAGGATGAAGTAGATCGAGAGGTCTTCCTCCTCCTCGTAGAGCCGGATGAGGAGCCGGTCGAAGCGCTGGTACGCGGCCCAGTCGAGGTACCGGAAGTCGTCGCCCGGGGCGTAGTCGCGGTGGTCGGCGAACTCGACGCCGGAGCCGGTCTTCTTGGTCCGCCGCTCCGCGCGCATCGCGCCCGAGAAGACGCGGCGGCTCACCATCGCGAGGTAGTCGAGCTTGCGCTGGAACTCGTCGTCGAAGAGATCCTCGTCGGAGGCGCCGGCGGAGACCGCGGAGAGCCGCCGCAGCGGCGCGGCGGCCCGCTTGAACGCGTCGAAGAGCCCCATGCTAGCTTCGGCGGCGCCTCATTTGCTCTCCGGCAAGCGCTTCAGGATGGCCTGCAGCACCTCGTCGGTCTTCACGCCCTCGGCCTCCCCCTCGAAGTTGAGGAGCACGCGGTGCCGCAGCGCGGGCAGCGCGCACGCGCGCACGTCGTCGACCGACGCCGCGAACCGCCCCTCGAACAGCGCCCTGATCTTCGCGGCGAGCAGGAGCGCCTGCGCCCCTCGCGGCGACGCGCCGAACTTCACGAACCGCTTCACCTCGTCGAGGGTGTCGCCCTCGGTGGGGTGGGTGGCCTGAAGGAGCCGCACCGCGTAGTCCTGCACGTGCTTGGCCACGGGCACCTCGCGGACGAGCCGCTGCATGGCGATGATCCGCGCCTTGTCGAGGACGGGCCGCGCCGCCAGCGCGTCGGTGCCGGTGGTCCGCTCCAGGATCGCGTTCAGCTCGTCGCGGCTCGGGAACGGCACGTGCAGCTTGAAGAAGAACCGATCGAGCTGCGCCTCGGGCAGCGGGTACGTCCCCTCGCTCTCGAGGGGGTTCTGCGTCGCCAGGACGAAGAACGGCTCCTCCAGCGTGTAGCTCTGCCGCGAGACCGTGACCCGGTGCTCCTGCATGGCCTCGAGGAGCGCGCTCTGCGTCTTCGGCGTCGCCCGGTTGATCTCGTCGGCGAGGACGATGTTCGCGAAGATCGGCCCCTTGCGGAACGAGAACGACCGCTGCCCGCCCGCGCTCTCGTCGATGACCGTGGTGCCGATGATGTCGGCGGGCATCATGTCGGGCGTGAACTGGATGCGCGAGAACTGGAGGTCGAGCGCCTCGGCCATGGTGCGGACGAGCATCGTCTTGCCGAGCCCCGGCACGCCCTCGAGCAGCGCGTGCGAGCCCGCGAGCATGCACGTGAGCACGCCGTCGACCACGTCGCGGTTGCCGACGATGACCTTCCCCACCTCCTCGCGCAGCTCTCCGATGCTCGCGCGGAACTCGTCCACCTCGGCCCGCGCTGCTTCCTTCGTCTTCTCGGCCATAGCTTCCTGCTTCGCGCCCGCTGCCGCGGAGCGCCTGTAGAGGCGCGGTCGCGCTCGAGCCGATGGCTCGACTCACTCGCGCGGCCTGATGAGCTGGAAATACCGGTTCACGTAGAACCGGTATCCATCAGGGATCTGATCCTTGTTGATCTGCTGCTCTGCGACCGTGTGGTAGTCCGTGAAGACCTTCTTGTAGCCGGTCCCCTTGAAGCCCCGCTCGGCGGCGCTGAGGATCACCTCGCTGTTCGAGGGCCCCTGCTGGGTGTCGAGCCCCTGCGCCTGGACGTCCTGGGTCCCCATCTTCGGGTCGGTGCGCTTGCCCGCGACCTCGCCGCCGCGGCCGGAGCCGGCGCCGTCGCCTCCGGGCTGGTTGCCGCCGCCCTGGTTGCCCTTGCCGCTCCCCTGCCCCTCTTGCCCCTGCCCCTGTCCGCCGGGCATCAGGATCTTCTTCCCGCCGGGCCCGATCACCAGCTCCTGCCCCTGGCCTTGCCCGCCCTTGCCCTGGCCCTGGCCCTGGCCCTGCTGGCCGTCCTGCCCTTCCTGCTCGCCGTCGCCCTGCCCCTGCTGGCCCTGGCCCTGCTGCTCCTCGCCGCTGCCCTGGTTGCCGCGCGCGCGCTTGCCGAAGCGGAGCATCCTCGCCATCCGCTGCTTGCCCCCCTGCCCTTGCTGGCGCACGAGCTCCCGGAGCTCCTCGAGGCGCTGACGCAGCTCTTCCTTCTCCTGTTCGGACATCTCCTCCTGCTGCATCCGGTTGATGTCCTCGGCGGCCTGCTCGAGATCGTCCGCGGACATCCCGAGGTCGCGCATCAGATCCTCGGCGGCCTTGGCGAGCTCGCGGTCGAGCCGGTCGAGCTGGCGCCCGGTCCGCTCCTTCTGCTCGGCCTCGCGGTCGAGCCGCTCCAGCTCGCGCTCCTTCTTCTTGAGGAGCCGCTCCTCTTCGGACTTCCGCTGCTCGTTCGCGGAGGCCTTCTGCTTTTGCTTGAGCAGCTGCTCGCGCACCTCGGCCCGCTTCTCGTTGATGGCGGCGAGGGCCTCCTTGCGGCGCGAGGCCGCCTCGGCGAGCGCCTTGCGCAGCCGCTCGATCTCGGCCTTGTCGAGCTTCTGCTTCTTGTCGCGGAGCTTCTCGGCGAGCTGCTTCAGCTCCTTCTTCGCCTGCTCGAGATCCTTCTTCTCGAGGGACTCCCCCACGCCCTTCGCCAGGTCGCTCCTCTTGAGGTCGAGCCCGGTCTCCTTCAGCGCCTCCTCGAGCGCCTTCAGGTCGGCCTCGGCGCCCTTGAGGAGCTCGCGCTCGAGCGCCTCCATGCGGCGGAACGCCTCGGTCCGATCGAGGCGCTTGTTGGCGATGTCCTCGATGAGCTGGTTGAACCGCTCGACCGCGGACTTCATCTCCGGGCTCTGATCCTGCCGGTCGAGCGCCTTGGCCGCGTCCTTGAAGAGCTCGATGTCGTCGGGCGACATCGCGAGCGCGTCGATCGTCTGCGCGACGGGCGCCTGCTTCCGCGGGGTGCGCACCTCGAGCAGCGCCACCGCGAACACGCCGAGGCCCACCGCGGCCGAGGCCCAGAGCTCGCGCGGGAGCGCGAGCGGCGCGGCGCCGGCGGGGCGCAGCCTGGCCGCGTGCTCGCAGGCGTCGTCGATCGCCGCCTCCATCAGGGCGGTCCGCTGCGCCGCGGGCAGCGCGTCGAAGGCGATGGCGTTGGTCAGCCGGTCGTGGAGGCCGTGGTGCCGGTCGAGGGCGACCGTCCCGGCGCGGGGGGGCAGGCGGCGCAGCATCGCCAGCGCGACGGTGGCCAGCACGAGCAGCCCCGCGCCGAGCAGGAGCTGCCGGGCGCGCGGCTCGCTCAGGTGCGCCGGGAGCGCCTTGTGGACGGCGAGCGTCCCGGCTGCGATCGCCAGCGCGAGGGTCAGCGCGGTCGGCAGCGCGCGCAGCGCGCGCCCGACCCGGAGCCGCAGCTCGACCGCGCGCGCGGCGCTGCGGATACGGTCCAGATGCTTCGTGCGAGAGTCGCTCACGGTGCCCAGCGCTCCGGGCGCCCCCCGCGGGGCCCCTCGAAGAGGAAACGTCGCAGCATTGTACCTGCTGATGGGTCGGGCGCCCGAAAGTTCCTGGGAGGCTGCGCGCGACGCGTGAGGGCATGACGCGCGGCGAACCCCGATCATTCCCGCGCGGGCCAGCCTCGGCGCTCAGCGACCGCCGGCATCGATCGCGCTTCCGGGAGCGCGTGAGGGCGCTCCCTCCGGATTACGACCGGATGGATCCCCGGCGCCGCTGCGCCAGCAGACGAGCACGAGCGCTCGACGGATTCGGTGGAAACGACCTGACCGGGCCCGCGCACGGCGCGGGCGTCCCGGCCAGGTTACCTCGCCGCCTTCTTCTTGGGCGCCGCCTTGCTGGCGGCCGCCTTCTTCGTCGCGGCCGGCTTCTTCGCCGCGGCTTTCTTGGGCGCCGCTTGCTTCGCGGCCGGCTTCTTCGCCGCGGCTTTCTTGGGCGCCGCTTGCTTCGCGGCCGGCTTCTTCGCCGCCGGCTTCGCGGCGGTCTTCTTCGCGGCCGGCTTCTTCGCCGCGGCGGTCTTCTTCGCCGCCGGCTTCGCGGCCGCCTTCTTCGCAGCCGGCTTCGCGGCGGTCTTCTTCGCGGCGGACGTCTTCGGGGCCGCCCTGCCCGTCGCGGCGCCGTTCGCCGCGGATCTCTTCGCCCCCGTCACGCGCTCTCCGGACGGCTGCTCCTCCTCGCGCTCTTCACCCGCTGCGCTCGGCTGGCCCTTGCTGCCGTTCGCGTCGGGCAGCGGCTTCGCGTAGCGCGCGAGCGTCTCGCGCACCCGCGCGTCGAGGTCGGCGAAATCGAACGGCTTGTTCAGCCAGGCGTCGGCGGCGAAGAGCGGCGACGTCATCTCGTTCAGGTTCTCGCCGATCCCGGTGAGCATGATGACGCCGGTGCTCGCGAACGGCCGGCCGTCGGACGTGTCGCTCTTCAGCCGCTTGCAGATCTCCCAGCCGCTCATGCCGGGCATCATCACGTCGAGGATCACGAGGTCCGGCTGGTGCTCGCGCGCGAGCTCCCAGGCGGCATCGCCCTCGGAGGCCTCGATCACGGAGAAGCCCAGGTTCCTCAGGTGGCGCGCAACGAGGCTCAACATCGCCGGTTCGTCTTCGGCCACCAGCACACGGGGCGGCGTCATGCTCGCGGAAGGCATCGTGGATGCGGATGAGAGTACGTGCGCGCGAACCGGTCAAGAGAGAACGAGCCCATGGGGACGCGACGCGCGCTCGGAGCCGCCCTCCCGCGGCGACCCCGAGCGCCGGCGAGACCGCGATCACGCCGCTCGCGCGAGGGCGATCTTTTCCGTCTGTCCCGCCGCGTAGAAGCGCCGCAGCGCGGCGAGCAGCTCGGCGTACCGGCCCCGGCGAGCAAACTCGGCCTCCAGCCGGCCCACGAACCGCGCCGCCAGGTCGTTCGCGATCCGGTAGCGATCCCCGGTCTCGGTGCCCGGCGGATCCATGAAGGTGACGCGCTCGAACAGGTGGGCACGGATCCGCGCGGCGCGCTCGGGCTCGAAGCGCGCTGGCCCGGGCGGCGCGGCCTCGTGGCGGCGCCGGAGCGGCGGGCCCGGGAGCTCGACCTCCTCGGCCAGGCCGCCATGGACGAGCAGCACGTACTTGTCCACCTCGGCCTGGAGCTCCAGCTCCAGCTGGGTCGCCGGGAGCTCCCTGCGCGCCCGCTCGGCCACATAGAGGAAGTGGCTCACCCCCTCGACGATCTGGCAGATCTCGTCGAACGTCCCCTCCCGCCCGCGCGAGATCGCGCGGGCGGGCAGGTGCAGCGCCACCTCGATGTCCCCGTCCGCGTGTCGGATCAGCAGCGCCTCGCGCGCGCCGCCGTCCGTCGGCCGGATGAAATCGTCGACAGCGGGGGCGTCGTCGAGCGCGTAGGTGCGCGCGAGGTGCTGCTGGATCCGGGCGGGGAAGGTCGCGCCCCGCATCAGTTGAGCCCGCCCGTGCCGCGGCTCGGCACGAGCCCGCGCGCCCCGAGCTCGTCGGCGAGCCGGCTGGAGCCGGTGCGGACCCAGCGCTCGTACAGCCGGAGCACCGAGCGCTCATCGCGAGCGCCGGACGCGAGCGTGCCGTCGGCCACATCGTTCAAGACGCTCACGAAGCGCTCGAACTTCTCGGCCATCTCCGCGAGGACGTCGGGGCCCTGGCCGCCGCGCGCGTTGAGGCGCAGCATCGCGGCGGCGTGGTGGTAGGCTGTCGACCCGACCCCGACCACGTAGCGTCGATCGATGCCCTTGAGCTCGATGTGGCCGCCGAAGAAGCCGACCACGTAGAGGACGCCGTCGCCGAGATTGCGCAGCCGCCGGAAGCGCTCGGCGCCGGAGGCCTCCAGGGCGTCGCGCAGGAGAAAGGTCAGGGGCTGGTTGAAGGTGGACTCGGCGTGCTCGTCCGGGTGAGCGAAGGCACAAAGCAGACCGACCAGGTAACTCGACGCCGCCTCGGTCGCGGCGACGTTCCGAACTCGGAGCGCCTCGTCCACAACCTCCTGGAAGTAGCGGGTCATGCTCGGGGACACAGAGATCGCTTGGCTCACGGGGGCACCTCACTTGCGCGGGCACCCTGGATACCGACGTAACCCGGGCCACCACGCGCTCAGGTCAACCAGACACGTCCTGTCGGCCTCCCTCGGGCAGGAGACCATGAGGGCGTCGCGTCACGGTGCAGCCGCATTTCCGCCCTCATACGCTCACTTTAGCCGAGGGACCGGGCCAAGCCCAGCCGCACGTCCCGCACCTTCCCCTGCAATCTCCAGGACTTACAGCCACCCGGGCGCCTGGCTGCCAGCGCGCGAAATGCCGGGCTGACCCGCGCTTGACACCCTGGAGGGGGTGGCTATCTTCGGCGCGCCCGCTAGCACTCCCCTGAGGTGAGTGCTAGCAAAGTGCCCAGACTGCAATCGTATGGGACCTTGCGGCTGCTCAGGCAGGCCGTCTGGGTCCTGCCGTCTCGTGGGACGCGGCCGCTCGTCCCCGGAGGATTCGCAAAGATGAAGATTCGACCGCTCCAGGACCGCGTGATCGTTCAGCGCGTGAAGGAAGAAGAGAAGACCAAGGGGGGTCTCTACATCCCGGACACCGCGAAGGAGAAGCCGATCGAGGGCACGGTCATCGCCGTCGGCAACGGCAAGGTCGGCGAGGACGGTACCGTGCGGAAGCTCGACGTCAAGGAGGGCGATCGCGTCCTCTTCGGCAAGTACTCGGGCACCGAGGTGAAGATCGACGGCGAGGAGCACCTCATCCTCCGCGAGGACGACATCCTCGGCGTGATCGAGAAGTGACGCGGGCGATAGCAGGAACTTAGGAGAGACACCATGGCAGCCAAAGAAATCATCTACAACGAGTCCGCCCGCAGCATGATCCTCGCGGGCGTCAACGCCCTCGCCGACGCGGTCAAGGTCACGCTCGGCCCGAAGGGGCGCAACGTCGTCATCGAGAAGAGCTTCGGCTCGCCGACGGTCACCAAGGACGGCGTGACGGTCGCCAAGGAGATCGAGCTCGAGAACCGCTTCGAGAACATGGGCGCCCAGATGGTCCGCGAGGTCGCCTCGAAGACGAGCGACATCGCCGGCGACGGGACGACCACGGCCACGGTGCTCGCCCAGGCGATCTACCGCGAGGGCTCCAAGCTCGTCGCGGCGGGCCACAACCCGATGGAGATCAAGCGCGGCATCGACAAGGCGGTCGAGGCGATCGTCGGGCACCTCCACAGCTCGGCCAAGCAGACCAAGGACGCGAAGGAGATCGCGCAGGTCGGCACGATCAGCGCGAACGGCGACGAGACGATCGGCAAGCTCCTCGCCGACGCCATGGAGAAGGTCGGCAAGGAGGGCGTGATCACGGTCGAGGAGGCCAAGAGCGCCGACACGACGCTCGACGTGGTCGAGGGCATGCAGTTCGACCGCGGCTACCTCTCGCCGTACTTCGTCACCGATCCCGAGGCGATGAAGGCGAACCTCGAGGACTGCTACATCCTCATCTCGGAGAAGAAGATCTCCAACATGAAGGACCTGCTCCCCGTGCTCGAGGCGATCGCCAAGAGCCAGAAGCAGCTCCTCATCATCGCCGAGGACGTCGAGGGCGAGGCGCTCGCGACCCTCGTCGTGAACAAGCTCCGCGGCACGCTGCACTGCGCGGCCGTGAAGGCGCCGGGCTTCGGCGATCGCCGCAAGGAGATGCTGAAGGACATCGCCGTCCTGACGGACGGCCAGGTGATCGCGGAGGAGCTCGGCCTCAAGCTCGAGAACGTCACGATCAGCGATCTCGGCCGTGCCAAGACGGTCATCATCGACAAGGACAACACCACGATCGTCGGCGGCCAGGGCAAGAAGGACAAGATCAAGGCCCGGCAGCAGGAGATCCGCGCCCAGATCGAGAACACGACGAGCGACTACGACCGCGAGAAGCTCCAGGAGCGGCTCGCGAAGCTCGTGGGCGGCGTCGCGGTGGTCAAGGTCGGCGCTGCGACCGAGACCGAGATGAAGGAGAAGAAGGCCCGCGTCGAGGACGCGCTCCACGCGACCCGCGCGGCCGTCGAGGAGGGCATCGTCCCGGGCGGCGGCGTGGCGCTCATCCGCGCGCAGACCTCGCTCGAGAAGATCCAGGTCAACGACGAGCAGCGGTTCGGCGTGAACATCATCCGCCGCGCCATCGAGGAGCCCCTCCGCCAGATCTCCGCCAACGCCGGCGAGGAGGGCTCGATCGTCGTGCAGAAGGTGCGCGAGGGCAAGGACTCGTTCGGCTACAACGCGGCGTCGGGCGACTACGGCAACCTGCTCGAGATGGGCGTCATCGATCCGGTCAAGGTCGTCCGGTCGGCGCTCCAGAACGCGGCCAGCGTCGCCAGCCTGATGCTCACCACCGAGGCGCTCATCGCCGAGCGGCCGAAGGAGGAGAAGGCGGCGGCCGGCGGCGCCCACGCGGGCCACGGCCACGACTTCTGATCGCGGCGCGGGCAGCTAAGCCCGTCGGGTGAGGGCCGGCTTCCTCCTGGGGAAGTCGGCCCTTCTCCATTTCGACTTCCGGCAGGCCGCGACGCGTGATCTGATCCGCGCAGGTTCGCGATGAGCACCCTGACTACCGAGCGCCTTGAGCTGACCCCGGTCTCGCTGCCCCTGCTCGAGGCGGTCATCCGCGGAGATCGCCTCGAGGCCGAGGCGATCTCCGGCGCGCGCTTCCCCGACGCCTGGCCCGGGCGCGCGCTCGTCGAGCGCGCCTTCAGCTCGCCGCTCGACCGGCTGCGCGACGATCCGGAGGCCTTCCTGTGGGGCACGCGGCTGATGGTGACGCGCGGGCAGGAGGGGCGCGTCGTCGTGGGCAGCGTGGTGCTGAACGGCCGGCCCGACGAGACCGGCACCGTGGAGATCGGCTACGGCGTCGAGGGGAGGTCCCAGGGCCAGGGCTACGCGACCGAGGGGTCGCGCGCCGTCCTGCACTGGACGCTGCAGCAGGCGAGCGTGCGGCGCGTGATCGCCACCACGCCGGCCTGGCACCGCGCGTCGCTCCGGGTGATCGAGAAGCTCGGGATGCGCGCTGCCGGGACGCTCGACCACGCCCTCCTGGGCGAGCTGCTCGTCTTCGAGCGCTCCCGCGAGTAGCGGCCCCTCGCGCGCGGCGGGCCCGCGGGAGCGCGCCTCAGCCCCCGGCGCGGCCGACGCCGCCGCGCGGGTCGCGGCGCCGAGCCCACTCGCACATCGTCATGCCCGCGGCGATCGCCACCGGGTACGAGTGGTTGATCCCGTACATGGGGATCGCGACCACGTCCTCGCACGCGTCGAGCAGCGCCGGCGGCAGCCCGTCGTCCTCGCTGCCGAAGAGGAAGACGAGCCCGCGCGGAAACGGCGCCTCCCAGAGGGTCTGCCGCGCGTGGTCGCGCTCGACGCCGATGAGGGGGCGGCCGCGCGCCGCCTCGAGGAAGGTCGCCTCGTCGGGGCACTCGACGATGGTCTCGTACTTCTGCATGCCCATCGAGGCGCGCTCGTAATAGGGCTCGGTCCCGATCAGGAAGATCTCGCGCACCAGGAAGGAGTGCGCGACGCGGATGATGGCGCCGATGTTGAACGGGTTCTTCGCGCGGCAGACGGCGATCGAGAAGTCGTTCCGCAGGGGGGCGAGCTCCTCGCGGATCTCCTGGGTGGTGAGCCCGAACGGCGGGATCTTCACGGCGCGCTGGCTTCCTTACTCGGCGGCAGCGAAGCGGTCGAACAGCGGATAGATGGGGCCCTCGTGGAGCCTGAGCTGCTCGGTGGCGCCCGTCGCGTGCTTGACCAGGAGCACGAGCCCGGCGCGCGGCGCGGCGTCGAACGCGCCCCGGATGACGGCGACGGACAGCTGTCGCACGGGCCGCCCCGCGATCTCGAGCACCTCGTCGCCCTTGCGGAGCCCGGCGCGCTCGGCGGGCCCGCCCTCCACGGTCCGCGAGATGAACGCGGCGCCCGAGTGCAGCTCGTACCAGAAGCCGAGGCCGAGCTTGGCGTGGGCCGGCTCGAACGCCAGCGTGAGCCAGCCGCCCCCGTCGAGCTCGACCTCGATCTCCCCGGCCGCGCGCTGCGTGTCGGTCGGGCGGCCGATGTCGCGCACCCCGATCGGCTTGTCGACGAGGGCGTCCGACTCCCAGACCTCCACGCGGAGCCGATCCTCGGGCGAGATGCGGAAGTTTCCGCTCGGGCCGTCGGGCCACGTCGGGTCGACGGTGTCCTCCTGCACCTTGGTCCGAAAGATCTCCTCGCCGTTGACCAGGACGCGGGCATACGGGTCGGGGAGGCCTCCCGCCTCGGGATCCCAGGCTCGGCCGTCCCGGGTGCGCTCCGGGATCCTCGCCCGGACGACCCGGAGCCACCGGACGTCCTCAGGCGGAGGCGGGTGCAGCTCCTGCTCTGGCGGGGGCTCGCGGAGCCGGGTCGCGAGCTCCGGATAGAGGAACGAGCAGCCCCCCGCGGCGAGCAGGACGCCCCCTGCGGCGAGCAGCTTGCCCCCCGCGGCGAGCAGCTTGGACAACGCAGGCATGCAGAGCGCGCGAGGCTTTCGGAGGGCCACGATGGCGCCATTTTTGGCCGGAGCCGGCGTCAGCCGCAACTAAACCGTGCTATTTCCGGCTCCCATGCAGGACTCGCCCGTGATCGCTACCAGCGACCTCAGCGCGCACGTCGACGGCAAGGTCGTTCTCCGCGGATGGCTCTACAACAAGCGCTCGAGCGGCAAGCTCCACTTCCTCGAGCTGCGCGACGGCTTCGGCACGGTCCAGTGCGTGATGGCCAAGAGCGACGTCGGCGACGAGGTCTTCGCGGCCGCCGACAAGGTCACCCAGGAGAGCGTGATCGAGGTCACCGGCCAGGTGAAGGCGCACCCGAAGCGCGCCGGGGTGTTCGAGGTCGTCGCGTCCGGCTTCCGCCTGCTCGGCCCCACCACGGGCGAGTACCCCATCTCCCCCAAGGAGCACGGGACCGATTTCCTCATGGATCACCGCCACCTCTGGCTGCGCTCGAGGCGGCAGCACGCGATCTTGCGCGTGCGTCACACCATCATCCAGGCCATCCGCGACTTCTTCGACGGGCGGGGGTTCACGCTCGTCGACGCGCCCATCTTCACGCCGAACGCGTGCGAGGGGACGAGCACGCTGTTCCAGACCGACTACCACGGCGACCCGGCGTACCTCACCCAGTCCGGGCAGCTCTACATGGAGGCGGCGGCGGCCGCGTTCGGGAAGGCGTACTGCTTCGGGCCCACGTTCCGCGCGGAGAAGTCGAAGACCCGCCGCCACCTGGCCGAGTTCTGGATGGTCGAGCCCGAGGTCGCGTTCATGGACCTCGAGGGCGACATGGACCTCGCGGAGGACTTCCTCTGCTTCATCGTCGAGCGCGTCCTCGAGCGGCGCCGGCCCGAGCTCGCCGTGCTCGAGCGCGACGTCGCGAAGCTGGAGGCCGTCAAGAAGCCGTTCCCGCGCATCCGTTATGACGAGGCCGTCGCCATCCTGAACGAGGCGCGCGCGGAGAAACGCAAGACAGCTGGAGAGGCTGGAGTTCCCGATTTTCCCTGGGGCGAGGATCTCGGCGGCGAGGACGAGACGATCATCTCCAGCCGGTACGATCGCCCGGTCATGATCCACCGCTATCCGGCCCAGGTGAAAGCCTTCTACATGAAGCGCGATCCGACGGACGACCGGCTCGCGCTCTGCGTCGATGTCCTGGCGCCGGAGGGCTACGGTGAGGTGATCGGGGGCGGGCAGCGCGAGGACGATCTCGCCACACTCGAGCGGGCAATCGGGGCGCACAAGCTGCCCCCCGAGGCGTTCAGCTGGTACCTGGATCTGCGCCGGTATGGCACCTTCCCGCATGCGGGCTTCGGGCTGGGTGTCGAGCGGAGCGTCGCCTGGATCTGCGGTCTGCCCCACGTGCGCGAGACCATCCCGTTCCCGCGGATGCTGAATCGGCTCTCGCCGTAGTGCCGCGCGTCAGAGATCCTGCCGGTTTTCTGGCTGCCGCGCTGTCTCACCTTCACCTCGCGCGCCGCGCGGGGCCGACCTCGCCCCGCCGCGCTCCGCCCGCAAACGTTGCGCGACCGCCGCTGCGCCGCTGCCCGCTGTGCAGCAACCGCGTGTGCCGGCCGCACGCCGCGAGGCCGGCGCGAGCTACCGGCGGGGCGGCCGAGCGCTGGAGCGCGCGCCACGGCGCGATGCGCCACGGCGCCGACGCGACGAGCCGACGCGCAGAAGCAGATGAGGCTCGCCGCTGCGCGCTGGAGGCGGGGAGGAGGAGCGGGTGGGAGCGCGCGGTGCGGCGAGGAGCGGCGAGGAGCATGAGTGAGAGGTAACGCGA
Source organism: Sorangium sp. So ce185 (assembly GCF_051526825.1). Taxonomy (NCBI): domain Bacteria; kingdom Pseudomonadati; phylum Myxococcota; order Polyangiales; family Polyangiaceae; genus Sorangium; species Sorangium sp. So ce185. The sequence continues at coordinate 9,685,036 of NZ_CP150316.1, forward strand.
CCAGCGACCGCCGAGACGAGCGGCGGGCAGTGTGGTCAGGCCGTGCCCGCGACGAGCGTCGCCGCTGGGGATCCGTTTTTGCTCCGCTTGCAGGGCGACTCTGTCGTATCAAGAAAGTATAGGGCGCAACGCGCGACCCACGCTCACTCGGCCGACCGACGGAGCCACCCCTGCTTGCAGATGAGGGAGCGCTCTACCGGCGAGCCGGACCCTGCCCCCGCCCCCCGGCCCAACTCGCGAGGACAAAGCTATGGCTCGTCTCGTCGGCTTCATCGGTAACCGTCCGGATCTCGGCGCGCGTGCGATCGAGCTTGAAGACCGTGCCCTCACGGTTCGCCGAAAGGAGGGCGTGATCCCTGGCTGGGGCGTCGGCTTCTACCAGGGAGGAGAGATTCTCCTCAAGCGCCGGCCCATCGACGATCGACCCGAGATCAGCCTGGTCGACATGACCAAGGACGTGCGCGCCGACATCCTCGTGGCGCATGTCCGGGCTGCGACCGTCGGCAGCCTGCGCACCGAGAACACGCACCCGTTCCGCTACCGGCAGTGGCTGTTCGCCCACACGGGCACGGTCGAAGGGTTCGCCCGACTGCGGAGCCAGCTCAGCGACTCGCTGCCGCAGTTCCTCCAGCGCGACGTCCGCGGCGAGACGGACAGCGAGATCCTCTTCCACCTGTTCCTCTCGTTCCTCCACGACAGCGGCCAGCTCGATCGGCCCAACGTGGACGCGGCGAGCGCGCGGGCGGCGCTCCGGTCCTCCATCGCGCTCGTCGATCGGCTCTGCGCGGAGGAAGGAGCGGGGCCGAGCGCGATGAACATCGTGGTCACGAACCCGGAGTACCTGCTCGCGGCCCACGGCGGCACGCCGATGGCGTACCGCATTTACCAGGGCAGCGACGACATGGAGCGGCTCCTGAGCGACGGCGGCCTCGGCCGCATGCGCATGCCCGACTACGCCGCGAGCCGGCTCACGCTCGTCGCGTCGGACTTCGACGACGACCAGTGCCCCGCGGGGTGGACCCACGTCGGCGAGCGTGCGATCGTGACGTTCACGCGCGCCGATGCTCCAGCGATCGAGCCGATCTGAACGCCCCCACGGCCCGCAACGGGCCGCGGCGCACGCAGCGCCGGCCGGCGTCCCCGACACCTCGCGAGCGCCGCCGGCGCTCCCCTCGCTGATCCTCGCGGCGCTCATCGGCTCGTCCCTCCTCGGGTGCGGGCTGGGGGGCCCGGCCTCGTTCCCCGCCGCTTCCGAGCTCCCCGACGATCGTCGCCGTCCGGACGGCGTGGCGATCGATCTGGCGAGCGTCCCGCCGCGACCCGCGAACCAGGCGGACGTGAGGGACAGCGTCGTGACCCTCCGGACGCCGCTCGGCGTCGGCCTGGCGCTGGACGTCGTGGCCGAGCTCTTCAAGCGGATCATCGCCGAGGACAGCGAGGCCCTGGGCGAGCTGCTGACGCGCGACGCCCTCGCGATCCACACCGGCTCCGGCGGATCGGGGCAGCCGCCGAGCGCCGGGCTCTTTTGGGAGCAGCGGTTCCGGCGGCTCGAGTACGGAAAGCTCGCCGGAGAACCGGTCTACCGCGAATCGGAGCTCCAGATCTTCCGGGCGGAGGACGTGCTCGCGACGCCGCAACACCCCGCGATCCAGCCGGAGACGCTCGACGACCAGGACATCGTGATCCGCGTGCCGATCATGACCTCGCGGATCGCGGCGGACCGGCTGCTCGGCGACGAGATCGTGGTGTGGCTGCGGCGAGACGGACCGCGATTCAAGATCTATCGGCTGCTCGAGGACTTCCAGCTACAGTAGGCTTTGCGCTCGTGCCGCATCTCCGACAAGATCAGGGCTCGATGAGCCGCCTCAAGATCGCGTTCGTTGGCTCCGGGGGGGCGGCGCGAGGCCTGGCGCACCTCGGCGTGCTGAAGGCCTGCGAGGAGCTCGGGATCCATCCGGAGATCTACGTGGGCGCGGGGGCCGGCGCGCTCGTCAGCGCGACGTACGGGCAGGACATCCCGCTCGACGTGCTGCTCGACGCGTACCGCCTGCCGTGGAGGCGACGGCACCGCGGGCCTCGCCTCCACGTGTCGAGCTTCTTCGGGGCGCCCGCCCTGCGCGATCTGCTCGACCCGGGGTACCTCTGCTCGGGGGTGTTCTCGATCGATCGGCTCGAGCGCTACGTGCGCCGGACGCTGCCGATCAACGACTTCCGGCAGCTGCCGCACGCGGTCTACGTCACCGCGGTCGACGTGGACAGCGCCAAGCGCGTCGTGTTCGGCCCGGGCTACGACGAGGCCACGCCGATCAGCCAGGCGGTGGCCGCGAGCTGCTGCGTGCCCGGCCTGTTCCGGCCCTACCGCATCAACGGCCGCTATCACCTGAGCGGCGAGGTGATCCGGACGCTCTCCGCCGACGTGGCCGTGAACGCCGGCGCCAACATCGTGATCATCTCGAACATCTACCGCCCCGAGGAGCGCGACGAATCGCAGCGCTCGATCGCGAGGAGCGGCGCGCCCGGCGTCGTCCGGCAGTCGCTCAGCATCCTCCTGGCCGAGAAGGAGCGCCGCGGCGTCGAGCTGCTCTCCAAGCTCTACCCGAGCGTCACCTTCCTCGACGTGGCGCCCGCGATCGGCCGTTACAGCTACATGAACCGGTTCGCCGCGAAGCCGCTCGTCTTGCGCGGCTACCGCACGGCGCTCCGCGTGCTCGCCGCCGCGAAGGAGAAGGGCGTCTTCGACGCGCCCTCCTCCAAGAGCGCGCTGAACTAGCGCCGCGCGCTGCCGTCGCAGGGCGGCGCGGCCGGGCGCTACATCCCCGCGACGATGCGGTACTCGTCCTGGTGCTCCACCAGCTCGAGGCGGTTGTCGTCGACCTTGCGGCGCCACTCTTCGCCCTTGCGACCCGGGATGCGGTAGCTGGCGCTGAACGTGTAGTCGACGTAGATGACGTCATCCTCCCGGAGCACGCGCCGGTAGCGGATCTCGTAGCGGATGGCGCGCGCGTCCTGGAATTTGCCGTTCAGGTACTCGCGCAGGCCGGCGTAATCGAGGTCGTCCGAGGCGTCGATGTTGCCGCCGTCCTCGTAGTACTTGGGCGAGGCGAGCTGGAGCAGCGCGCCGACGTTCTTGCTCTCCACCGCGTTGCGGTACTTCTCGCAGAACGAGATGATCTTGCGGTTGTCGTCGTTGTCCTCGACGTCCGTGTTCGGGATGTAGTGGGTCGCGCAACCGGCGAGGACGGTCGAAGCCACGACGAGGAACGAAGCGACAGCTTTTGTTTGGCGGCAGAGCATACGCGGGCAGGACAACGCTCAGGGGAAGCAGCTGATTCCAGCCGGGGACCTTGCCAGATCGGGGTGCGGATCGGCAAGCGAAGCGATCAAGACCGCCGCGGGTGACACGGACGGGCGCCCCCGCTAGCCGTGCTCGTCGAGCCAGCGGAGGAGGGCGAGGTGGCCGACGGGACCGTCGTGGTCGACCGGGAGGTCGAGATCGACCTCGCGCAGGCGCCCGGCGTCGCCAGGATCCGCCTGGAGGAGGAGCGCGACGGCGCCGCAGGCGACCGCGCGGTGCTGCGCGACCGTCAGGCCGAGGAGCTCGCGCGCGACCGGCCCGGCGTCGTCGGCCGCGACGACGACCATGCGATCGGCGTCGGAGGACGCGACGAGCTCTGCCGCGGCGCGGAGCGCCTCCAGCGCGCCGCCCAGCCCGGCGCCGACCGCGAAGCTCGGCCCGGTGAGCTGGTACGCGATGGCGCACTCCCCCGCGATCGCGTTCGGCGACGTGGCGGGAAAGAGGCGCGGCTCGACGAAGCGGGCGCCGCGCGCGCGACGGCGGGCGTCGTAGACGTCGTTGGTGTCGATCGTCGCGAGCGCGTGGCCCGCGACGATGCCGGCGCCCCGCAAGGCGCCTTCGCCGACGACGTCGGCGAGGGCCGCCACGGCGGTCAGCCCGAGACGGCAGAGCGCGTCGAGGCGCGCGAGGCGGTCGCGCGGGATGCCCGTGGCCTCGGCGAGGCGCCCGAGATCGAAGCCCGTCACGCGCGCCGCTGCGCGGAGGTGCACCGGGCGAGCGCGCCGCGGCTTCCGCCCGCTCGCGCGGGACGTGAGCAGGAGCGCGGCGTTCGCGCCGCCGAAGGCCGCCGAGAGCTTGAGCGCTGCGTCGAGCGGCCGCGGCTCGGCGCGCTCGAGCAGGAGGGCCGGCGCGTCGGGGTCGAGCTCGCCCTCGGACGCCGCCGGCGGGGCGATGGACGCCGCGAGGGCGGCCGCGGCCGCGAGCGACTCGAGCGCGCCCGCGGCCCCGAGCGTGTGCCCGATCTGGGCCTTGAACGGGTGGACGACGGGCGGAGGGGGCGCGGCGCCCGAGCCCTCCACGGGGCGGGGCGCGGCGAACAGCGCGGCGATCGCGCGCGACTCCATCGCGTCGTTGTAGGGCGTCGCCGTGGCGTGGGCGCTGACGAGGCCGACGCGCGAGGCAGGCCACCCGGCGTCGGCGAGCGCGGCGGCGCCGGCGCGCATCAGCCCCGAGCCCGTCCGATCCGGGGCGGTGATGTGCACCGCGTCCGTGGAGGCGCCGAAGCCGGCGACCCGGACCATCACCGGGGCGCCGCGGCGGCGATCCTCGCGCACGAGGGCGACGACGGCCGCGCCCTCGCCGAGCGCCATGCCGTCGCGGCCGAGGCGGAACGGGCGCGAGCTCGACGCCGTGGTCGCGCGGAGCGCCTCGAAGCCGGCGGCGACGAAGGTGCTGAGGGCGTCGTAGCCGCCGGCGAGCACGAGGTCGCAGGCGTCGCGATCGAGCCAGCGGAGGCCGAGGCCGATGGCCAGGGTGCTCGCGGCGCACGCCGCGAGCAGGTGCGTGCGCAGCGGGGTCCGCTCCAGCCCGAACGCGGCGAGCGCGTCGTTGAACGGCGCGAAGTAGGTCGCGCCGGAGGCCAGCGCGGCGAGCGAGCCGGCGTCGGCGCCCTCGGCCCGGGCCGCGAAGAACCGCTCCGCGGTGAGCATGCCGCCGCTGGACGTGCCGAGCGCGATGCCGATGCGCTCGCCGCGCCAGCCCGGGCGCACGCGCTCCAGCGCCGTGAGCGTCTGCGAGAGCGCCGCCTTCAGGAGATCCGTGGCGCGATCGGCCCCCGGAGCGACGCCGAGCGCCGCGGGCGCGCGGGCGGCGAAGGGCCGCAGGAGACCGGCGCGCGCGAGCTCTTCGTCGCGCGCGATCGCGACCGGCGCGCGCTCGCCGGCGCCGGGGACGCGGTAGGCGAGAGGGCCGAGGCCGAGCGCAGAGACGGCGCCCGAGGCGATGACGCAGGCGTCGCTCATGAGCCGTCCTCCGGCCCGATCGCGTCGGGATCGACGAAGGCGCGCGGGTCCGGCGCGCGATCCCGCTCCTCGGCCTCGCAGGTCACGGTGACGAGCAGCCCGGTCGAGGCCTGCGCGTAGCGGACATGACCGCAGCCCATGCCCTCGGCGATCACGACCTCCTCGTCGAGCTTTCGCCGGCGCGCGCCCTCCGCCGCCCACGTCGTGCGGCGCGCGCCGATCAGGCCGCGGTCGTCGATCCGCAGGTCGATCACGGCGTCGCCGTCTCGCAGGACGAACGAGGCCGTGCTCGCGGCGCGCTCGTACCAGAGCAGCGTCCCCGCCGCCGGGTGGAGCATCCACCAGCGCAGGAAATCTACCGGCAGGCCGCGGAGCGACGCTCGCGGCGTCGAGGCGTCGCCGCGCTTCAGCAGATCGAGCGCGGGCACGGCGAAGCGGAAGCGGTCGCCGCGCGCCCACAGATCGAGCGCGGTGGTGCCGCCTGGACCGAGGAGGATCATCCGGAGCGCGCCCTCCGGCGCGACGACCGCGCCGCCCGCCACGGGCGCGCGCCCGTCGATCGCCGGTGGGGCGATCGCGATCGCCCCGCGCGCCTCGAGCACCTGGCCGGTGCGCGGCTCCCGCAGCGCCAGGCGGACGCGGAGCGTGCGCGGGCCGGCCCCCTCGACCTCGCGGCGGAGCGCTGAGAGGCGCTCCCGCCCCTCGCGCCACGCCGACGGATCGGGCCGCGCGGCGGGCGTGCCCGGCGACGGCCGAGGCAGCATCCGCGCGAACTCGGCGTCGAGCGGGCTGCCGCGCCGCGCGACGTTGGCGGCGCAGGCGGGGGCGCACGCGAGCGAGAGCAGGAGGCACGCGGCGCTCACGAGGCGGCGCTCACGATGGCCGGGCGCAGGCAGCGATGTCGTCACGCGTCGCCGGGAGCGACCAGCAGGATGGCGTATCCGCGGTCGGGTGCGCCGCCCAAGACGAGCACGCTCGCGAGGGCGCCGCTCGCGAGCGCCGCCACCGCCGCGGCGGCGGCGAACCCGCCAGCGCCCTCGTGATCGCCCGCGCGCGGCGCCAGCGTGGAGCACGGCACCTCGGCCCACGGCGAGCCGCGCAGGCAGACGGTGAGGCGCTCCTCGCTCCGCCCGACGAACACGGCGGCGGGCGACGGTGCGCTGGGCTGCGCGCGCTGCGCGCCCTCCCCGGGAGCGCCGAGGGGCGCCGGCGCCGGCGCTCCCGCGAGCATCCCCGCGCCGTCGCCGCGCCAGGAGCTCCACCACGCCACCGTCGCCACCGGGCGCGCGCCCCGCTCGCGCACCCGCGCGGCGCTCTCGAAGAGCAGCACGGCGGCGCCCTCGCTGCGCACGCCGCAGCTGACGACCTGCGAGCAGATCGGACCGAGACACCGCTCGATCATGGGGCTCGCCTCCTCGACGCTACCGGCGGCGAGCGCCTCCCCTTCCCCGGCGGTGATGAGCTCGATGGCCGTCACCATGGCCGACTCCGCGGTCGCGCCGAGGTCGGCCATGGCGAACACCGGCCCGCGGAGGCCCAGATAGATGGAGGCGTGCCCGACCGGCGACGAGGGGACCAGGTTCGGGAAATCGGCGGGGCTCGCGTACTTCGCCCCCTTGTCGTAGATGCGCCGCATGTAGGCGGTCGAGGCGTCGACGCTGCCGAACGAGGCGCCGACGATGGCGCCGGGCAGGGTGCGGCTCGGCGCGACGTCGGCCGGGTCGCCCGCGCCCGCATCGCCCGGAGCCGCGCCGCCGAGGCCGGCGTCCGAGAGCGCGGTGAGGATCGCGGACGTCGTCAGGCGGCCGGCGCGATCGAGCCGCCTCGCGCGCGCGAGATCGAGGTGCGCGCCCGTGTTGAAGGCGATGGAGCCCTCGGCTGGCGGAGGGCCGGGCTCGAGGTAGGCGGCGCCTCCGCGGGTCGCGAGGACGCCGAGCGGGCCGATCGTCGCGGCCGCCGTCACGACCACCGAGCGCCGCACGGGCGCGCCGCCGGCGCCGAGCGGCGGCGGGAACCGATCGGGCTGCGCGAACACGAGCACGCTGTCCGTGCCGCCGAAGCCGAAGGAGTTCGACATCGCCGCCCGGACCGGCGCCTCGCGCGCCTCCTTGAGGTGCAAGAGCTGGCACTCCGGATCGACCTCCTCGAGGCCGCCGGTCGGCGGCATCACGCCGCGCGCGACGGCGAGCGCGGTGATCGCCGCCTCGACCGCGCCCGCAGCGCCGAGGGTGTGCCCGATCTGCCCCTTGGACGACGAGACGGCGATGCGGCTCACCTCGGCGCCGAGGCAGGCGCGCAGGGCGGCGCTCTCCATGACGTCGTTCAGCGGCGTCGCGGTGCCGTGCGCGTTGACGTAGTCGAGATCCGACGGCGTGAGCGCCGCGCACCGGAGCGCGTCGCGCATGACGCGCGCCGCGGTGCGCCCCTCGCGCTCGGGGTTCGTGATGTGATGCGCCTCGGCGCCGGTCGCCCACCCGCGGAGCTCGACGATCGGCTCCGCTCCCCGCGCGCGCGCGGCGTCCTCCGACTCGAGCAGCAGGAACGCCGCAGCCTCGCCCAGGTTCAGCCCGGCGCGCCGCCGATCGAACGGGCGGCACGGCTCCGGATCGACGGCCGCGAGGGCGCCGAAGCCGGTGTACGTCAGCCGGCACAGGCCGTCGGCGCCCCCCGCGAGCACGCGGGTGGACAGGCCGGCGCGGAGCCAGGCCGCGCCCAGCAAGAGGGCGTTCGCGCCGCTCGAGCAGGCGCTGCAGACGCTCCTCACCCGGCGGAACGGGCCGACGGCGGCGCGGACGTGGTCGGCCGTCGACGAGAGCGGGTGCGAGAGCATCCGCTTCAAGGGAGCGATCGCGCTGGGGTCGTGCGAGAGCCAGGCGAGCAGCTCCTCGGTCTCGAACATCCCGGCGGTCGTGCCGCCGACCACCAGATCGACCGGCATCGCCGCGGGGTCGACGCCCGCGTGCGCGAGCGCCTCGCGGGCCGAGAGCACCGCCATCGCGTCGGTCCGGGACCACCCTTCCGCCTCGCCCGGCGGGGCGACGTCCTCCGGGGAGAGGTCGCGGACCTCCGCGGCGATGCGCGCGCGCGTCCCGGGGATCTCGAACAGGGAGAGCGGCGCGAAGGCCCGCTCGCCTGCGATGAGCCGGTCCATCGTCGCCCTCGCCCCGCGCGCCAGGGGCGAGACGACCCCGATGCCCGTCACCCAGATTCGCACGCTCGAACGGCTCTCTGCGGCGCGATCACGCGGCCGCGGTCGACTTGATGATGTGGGCCACGAGCGCGTCCACCGATGCGAAGATCGGCCTCGCCTCGTCTCCCTCCGGGATGCGGACGCCGAAGCGCTCCTCCACGCTCATGGCGAGCTGGAGCGCGTCCAGCGAATCGAGGCCCAGCCCTTCGCCGAACAGCGGCGCGGCGTCGTCGATGTCCGCCGGCGTCTTCCCCTCGAGGTTCAGCTCCTCGACCATGAGTTCTTTTAACTTCTGCCGCACGTCCTGCGCGTTCATGAGCACGTCCCTGCGGGGTAGCACAATTCCGCGCCTTTCTACCAGGGGGCAGCGCTTTTTCTGACGGTTTGGTAAAGAGCGCCCATGGCTCTCGTCGACTACGCCACCTCTGCAGGCGTCGCGCTGCTTACCCTCAATGATCCGCCCGTCAACGGGTACACCCACGAGATGATGAAGGACCTCGACGCGGCCATCCTCGAGGCCCGCTTCGACAACGATGTGCATGTCATCGTCATCACCGGGCACGGCGAAAAGTTCTTCTGCGCCGGAGCGAACATCGACATGCTCCGCGAATCGGATCCGACGTTCAAATACTACTTCTGTCTCCACGCGAACGAGACGCTGAGCCGGCTCGAGCACACGCCAAAGCTCTGCATCGCGGCGTTGAACGGCCACACTGTAGGCGGCGGCCTCGAGATCGCGATGGCCTGTGACCTCCGCATCGCCCGCAAGAACGCCGGCAAGATCGGCCTCCCGGAGGTCGCGCTCGGCGTCCTTCCCGGCACGGGCGGCACCCAGCGTCTCGCCAGGCTCATCGGTAAATCTCGGGCGATCCAGCTGATGTGCGAGGGCCAGACGTTCGATTTCGAGACGGCCCTAGCGGTCGGCCTGGTCAACGACGTCTGGGAGACCGCCTCCCACGACGAGTTCATGGACCGGATCCTCGCGTACGGGCACACGTTCACGCTGCCGGGTCGCGCAGCCTTGGCGGTCGGGCGCATCAAGCGCGCGGTGCAGACAGGCTTCGAGGTGGGGCTCGAACAGGGGCTCGCCCTCGAGCGAGAGCTCCAGGCCGAGCTGTTCGCGTCGGAGGACGCGCGCGAGGGGCTCGCCGCCTACACGGAGAAACGGAAACCGGTGTTCCAGGGCAAGTGAACGCGCAGCACGCGCGGCGCTGCGCACGTAATATTTGTTACAATAGATAGCTTCCTTGGGGTGGTCTGACGATTTTCAAATCAGCACGGGCTGCTGCACGTAAGTTCAGGCATGCAACAGCCTCTTGAGCACGTGCCGCTTCTGGAGCGGCCCAGCTTCGAGACCGTGTACACGATTGGCCTGTCGTTCCTCCGGCAAGCGCTCCGATGGCTCGGCGTGGCAGAGCGCGACATCGACGACGTCCTGCAAGACGTCATGATCGCTGCGTACCACGCGCTGGAGAGCTTCGATCCGAGGCGCGGCACAGACGAGGCGCGCGCTGGCCATTGCCCTTCCGGCCGCGAGCCGGGCGCGGGCCGCAGGGCTCCGCAGGCCGCGGGCCCGCTCGGCGAGCCCCTCAGGCGCTGGCTGTTCGGCATCGCCTGGCGGCAGGTCGGCCACTACCGCGGGCGCGCCCATCGCCGCCGAGAGATCGCGGTCGGCGCGGGGGCGAGCTGGCCGTTCGATCTCGCCGACCCGGGCTTGAGCTCGGAACAGCTGCTTGCGCGCGAGCAGAGCGGCCAGCTCGTCGGCCGGCTGCTCGGAGCGATCGACCTCGAACGGCGGGTCGTCCTGATCATGCACGACCTGCTCGAGATGACGAGCGCCGACATCGCGCGCGATCTGGAGGTGAACGAGAACACGGTGCGCAACCGCCTCCGCCTCGCCCGCGAGGACTTCCGCGTGGCGGTGAAGCGCATGAACGCCGAGGACCGGCGCGCGCTGCGCGATCCCTTGAGCCTCCCGGTCGCGGAGCGGTCCCGCGCGGTGGACGAAGAGTCGCTCCTCGACGCGGCCAGGGTCGTCCCCGAGGTGCCGGACGCCATCCGGCGCAGGCTCTGGATCGCGGTGGCGCACGCGACCGCCCACGCGCGCGCGGCCGGCCCGAGCGCGCAGGCCTCCGCGCCGCCGCCCGCGTGAACGGCGCGCCGCCGCGCGCGGCGCGCCGGGCGGCCGCGATCAGCGCTCCAGCATCCTGCCGTAGTGCTCGGCGAGCGCCGTCCCGCCGAGGCGCGAGAAGAAGGATGAATAGCAGATCCAGATCGCCAGCCCGCTCATGTCGTCGAACATCGGCGGGAGATACGGGGGCGGGCGGATGATCCCGTCGGTCACGTGCGCGTGGAGGACGGGCACGTCCTCGTGCGCGACCTTCCCCACGAACAGGAAGGGAATGAGCATCGCCCGATCGTGCTGAATGGCGGCGCGCATGAAGGCATAGTTGAGGACGATCCCCTTGCAGTAGCAGGCGTCCTTCGTGAACGGCGCCCCTCCCGCGAGCACGCCGCCGCGAAAGACGCGCCGGGCGTTCTGGAAGCACTCCTCTTCCTCGTACCCTTCGGTGCGGTACCACTCGAACACGTCGAGGAAGGACGCCCCGTCCTCCGCCTTGTCCACCGCGAGGATGCGGTCGTTCAGCTTCTTCGCGCGACGCGGCGTGCTCCTGAAGGTGAGGATCTCGACCAGGACCGCGAGCCCTTCCTGTACCGCCGTGGTGCGCGGAGGCCCCTTCGCCAGCCAGCGCGCCACGGGCTGGGCCTGCCCGTTCAGGCTGGTCGCGACGTGCACCCACCCCTCGTGCGCCTCGAGGATGTCGACGTCGCTCCTGGAGAACATCGCGCCGCTCCGGATCTTCACGTAGTCGCTGCCGGCGGCGGCATCCGCGAGGAGCGAATCGTCCACCTGCACGCGGATCGAGGCGCCGCCGAAGAAGCGGTCGAAGCGGGCGTTCAGCTCGAGCGCCGCCATCTCCGCCGTGATCTCGCGCTGCTGCGACGGGCCGAGCCGCTCGCCGCCGATCGCCGTCAGGAGGTCGTAGAGCACGAACCCCATGTCCCGCACGCTCGTCTTTCCGTCGGGCAGCTTATCCTTCGGAGAGCCGTAGAGCTCGCGGGACAGGTCGTAGAACGCCTTGGTCCCCCGCCCCATGAGCATGCTCACGACCTTCCTGTACTCATCCGCGGTCGCGCGGAGGATCTGGCCGAGCCGATCGCGCTTGCCGAGGTCCCGCTCGGCGTCCCGGAGGATCTCCTCGAGCTCGCGCTGCTTCGCCGCCGGATCGAACCCGAGGTCGTCCGCGTAGGTCACCCTGGGCAGCTCGCGCTGCTTCGCGCGGAGAAACTGCTCCTCGACGTCCGCTTCCCACCGGAGCGCCTGGAGGATGCGGATCGGGCGCTGCGCCTCGAGCACGCGCTGGGCGAGGTTCGCGAGGATCTCCTTGTAGGAACGCCACGGCCCGGCGACCGGCGACAGCGGCGCGTGCGGGATCGGCCCGTCGTGCAGGCTCAGCGACTCCAGCGGCGCCGACGGCGCCTCCCCGTTCGACCCGCCGCCCTCATCAGGGGCGCCCTGCCCACCCGCCCCGGGGGCCTCCGCGCCGTCCTCCGCCGCGCCGGCGCCGCCGTTGTACGGCTCGTCCGCTGGCTCGCTCACCTTGACCTCGCGCTGCGCCTCCCCGTCCGCCGCGCGCGGCCCCCTCCTCTCCCGGGCCTCAGAGCTCTGCGCCATTGCGATCGATTGCTAACACCTGCTCACCTGTCGGAGCAAACCTCCACGGAGCAGGATCCGCCGCGGTGAGCGCCGGCGCCGCCGGGTCCTTGTCGGCATCGCGGCCTCGGGGTACGAGCCCTGGCCCTATGAGCGATCCCGAGCACAGGAACGACGCCGAGACGACCGCCGACGAGGGGTCGAGCTCCCTCTCGGATGCCGCGCTCCTCGAGCGCACAGCGGAAGGCGCCAAGCGGCTCCGCTCGGCGATCGCGGCGGCGGTGGTCGGGCAGGACGACGTTGTCGAGGCCATGCTGATCACGCTCGCCGCGCGCGGGCACGCGCTGCTCGTCGGCGTCCCGGGGCTGGCCAAGACGCTGCTCGTGTCGTCGCTCGCCAAGGCGCTCGACCTCAGCTTCGGGCGCGTCCAGTTCACGCCGGACCTGCTGCCCGCCGACATCACGGGGACCGACGTGCTGCACGAGCAGCACGGCTCCCGGAGCCTGCGCTTCCAGCCCGGGCCCATCTTCCACAACCTCGTCCTCGCGGACGAGGTGAACCGGACGCCGCCGAAGACGCAGGCGGCGCTGCTGGAGGCGATGCAGGAGCGCAAGGTGACCGTCGGGACCACCACGCACGCCCTCCCCGACCCCTTCCAGGTGTTCGCGACGCGAAACCCGATCGAGCAGGAGGGGACGTACCCGCTGCCCGAGGCGCAGCTCGACCGCTTCCTGCTCGAGATCCACGTCACCTACCCGAGCGAGGCCGAGGAGCGCGAGGTGGCGCGGAGGACGACGTCGGGGAAGCCGCCCGCGATCGAGGCGGTGCTCAGGGCGGCCGAGGTGCGGGCGATCGGCCGGCTCATCCCGCGGATCCCGGTGACCGACGAGGCCGTGGACCTCGCGGTGCGCCTCGCGAGGGCGACGCGGCCGGGGACCGACCGCGCCGCGCAGGAGGTCCGGGACTACGTGCGCTACGGCGCAGGGCCGCGCGGGAGCCAGGCGCTCGTGATCGCGGCCAAGGCGCGCGCGGCGCTCCGCGGCGAAGCAGCGGCCGACGTGGACGACGTGAGGGCCCTGCTGATCCCGGCGCTGCGGCACCGGATCGTGCTGTCGTACCGCGCCGAAGCGGACGGCGTGCGCGACGTCGACGTGCTGAGCGCCGTGGAGCGGTCGGTGCGCTGAGCGGCGCCGAGGCGCGGGCGGCGCTCAGCGGGAGCGAGGCGCCTGCTGCTGCGCTTCCTTCACCGGGTCGACCGCCTTCATGGCCTTCAGATCCAGCGCGAAGCGCAGCGTACCCGGCCCACGCCCGTCCCAGCTCACGGCGACGACGCCGCTCTTCTTCAGGCCCGTCCAGCCGACGTCGCCGAGCAGCGATGTCACAAGCGCCGACAGCGAGGGCTCGTGCCCCACGAGCGCCAGCGGCTGAGCCCCCTGATACTGCGAGAGCAGGCGGAGTATTTCGGCGGTGTCTCGCGAGGGAGAGAGCTCGGCGATGACGGAGACGTCGTCGGTCAGCTCGGCAGCCTCGGCGATGATCTCCGCGGTCTGCACCGAGCGAACGAGGGGGCTCGTCCAGATCGCCGCAGGGCGTCGGCCCTTCTGCTTCGCGAGCCACTTCGCGACGCGCCGGGTCACCTTGCGACCCTTGCCCGTGAGCCAGCGACCGGCGTCGCCGAGGTCAGGCGCGTCATCCACGGCCTGCCCATGGCGGATGATGAGGATCTCCATGGCGTGACCTTAGCCCGGGCGACCGCCAGCAGGGGAGCGCCGTGCGCGCGGCGCCGGCGAAGGCGCCGGCCCGCGGGCCCTCAGAACTCGCACTGGCTGGTCGCGTCGTTGCAGTGCGAGCCCGGCGCCACGAAGGGACAAATGCTCCCGAAGAAGCTGTTGCAGGGCAAACCGCACGTGTACGCCGTGTGCGTGTAGCAGATCTGCCCCGCGTCGCAATCCGCGTCCGAGGCGCATCGGCAGCTGAAATCGTCGGGGATCCCGTTGCCGTTGTCATCGCGGCCGTCGCAGCACTCCGTCACGTAAAAGTCGCTTGCGCTGCAGTCCTCGTCGGCGCAGTCGAGCGCGCCGTCGCAGTCGTTGTCGATCCCGTCGGTGCACGCGGCGGTCCCGAACTCGGGGCCGGGCGCGGCGCCGCCCGCACAGCCGCGGCAGGGCCCGAAGGCGCCGCAGTCCGGATCGGCGCAGTCGACGTAGTGGTCGCCGTCGTTGTCGAGATCGTCGTCGCAGATCTCGCTCGGGTTCGGGACGATCTCGACGTTGAGCGCGAAGGGGCCCTCGTTCGCGCCGCCGAAGGGATCGACCGTGAAGCCGTCGAGGAAGACGAAGTACGTGCCCGGGTAGAGGATGACGAAGTCGAGCCGGGAGGCCCACGACCCGCCGCCGCTGTCGTCATCGCAGCCGATCTCCCGGCCGGTGTTGCAGATGCCGGTGCGGACGTAGAGCGTCGTGTCGAAGCTCGACCCGCGCGTGTCGAGGTGCACGCGCGACGGCGCGGTGAGCACGAAGTAGAAGACCGCCTCGCCGGCGTCGCCGCCGCACGCGCCCCGGGTCTCGCTCACGTGGCCGGTGGTGTCCCCCGTGTAGGTGCCGGTCCCGGGGATGCGCTTCGGCGAGAGGCAGTTCGCCTGCTCGAGCACGCACACCGGGCTGTTCGCGCAGTCCGGATCCTGGCAGTCGATCAGGGCGTCGCGGTCGTCGTCGAGATCGTTGTTGCACTGCTCCGGCGTCGGCTCGCAGCTCGGCGCGAACACGCAGGCGGTGTCGGCGCAGTCGATGTGCTCATCGCAGTCGTTGTCGACGCCGTCGTCGCAGACCTCCGGCACGCAGACCTCGCAGGCCGGCGCGGTGATGCACTGCGGATCCGCGCAGTCGACGCGCCCGTCGCAGTCGTTGTCCTGGCCGTCGTCGCATCGCTCCAGCGAGCCGGGCGGCTGGCACACGCAAGGAAAGCTGCTGCGGCAGTCCGGGTCGGCGCAGTCGACAAGGAGGTCGCAGTCGTCGTCCGTACGGTTGTCGCAGCGCTCACCGATCGCGCTGCAGGCGCACCGCGGGTCGGAGCCGCAGTCGCCGTCGTCGCAGTCGAAGGTGCCGTCGCAGTCGTCGTCGACCCCGTTGCCGCACGCCCCGGTCTCGGAGGCGGAGCAGGCGCAGGCGCGGGTCCCCGAGCAGTCCGCGTCGAAGCAGTCGACGAGCGTGTCGCAGTCGTCGTCGACGCCGTTGTCGCAGCGCTCACCGCCGGGGCGCGGGGTGCAGCCGCAGTCCTGTCCTGCGGCGCACGCGGGATCGAAGCAGTCGCTCACGCCGTTGCAGTCGTTGTCCGCCGCGTCCGTGCAGATCTCCGGAGCGCCCGGGAAGACGGACGGGTTGAAGTCGTTGCAGTCGCTCCCGCCGCAGATCGTCGGGCCCACGCCGTCCTCGTCGTCGTCGCGGGGCGCGTGGTCGCAGCGCTCGTCCACGCAGCTGTCGCGGGTGCAGGCGTCGCCGTCGTCGCAGTCCGCGTCGCCGCCGCACGCCGCGAAGCCTCCGAAGCCGCCGCCGTTCGACGACGTCGACGCGCTCGCGCTGGTCGGACCGCCCCCGCCGCCTCCGAGCCCGCCGACGTCGGCCCCCGGGAGCTCGAGGAGGCTCGTCCGGCCGCACGCCCCCGCCATCCCCCCGAGAGCCGACCACGCCGCGATCGCGAAGAGGAATCGTCGAATCCCAGGGGACCGCCGACGCGCCTCCCCGACCCATGCTGAAGAGCCCGGCTTCATCTCTCACCCTCTCGCACCGGCCGCAGGGTGCCCACGCGTCGCTTCAATGTACACGCCCGAGTTTCCATGAAGGCAAGTTTTGATCCCTTGGCGCCGACCGGCTGCTTGCATATCCGTGCGGCCTGCCGCGTCGCCCTTGCGTGGCTGGGCACCGGGAGGCGGCGGGCGGCCGGCGGGTGGGGTGACGCGCCGAATCCGGCCGGCTCACGCCGCGGATCAGTTGCGGGTCGACGCGTCCGCGTGTAACGAGGCCCCGTGGGCGCGCAGCTCCAGATCGAGGTCGAGCGGCCGCCTCCTGGCCTGCAGCGCGGCCGTTATCCTGCGCCACAATGGGTCATCCTGGCGGTCGGCGCGACCGTGGTGCTCGGCGCGGTCGTCGTCCTGATCTGGCGGGCGCGGCGTACCCTCCGCTCACGGGAGCGAGGCGGACCTCGCTCGTCGAGGCGTGGGTGACGGGCGCGCGGGGGACCAAGGGAGGCGCCGCTCGGCCGCTTCCTGCGGATGCCCGCGGATGAATGATCGACAGCAGGTGCGATCGCGGGTTGACACCGAGCGGACCGGACCGGTAGGCACCATAGAGGGACGCGCTCCCGGTCGGCTGATGTAGAGTGCCGCCCGAGCGCGCGACGAGCCCGCAACAACCGGGGCCGAGAACGCGGCCCCAGTGAGGCCCTTTGGGTCCTGAAGAACGCCGCGCAACCGCGGCCCGTGGAACCATGGCATCGATCGAACGTGGCGTTGAGCTTGTGCATCGGGTGATCGCGCAACTGAAGAAGCGCCCCTCCAGCCATGGCGCCGTGGGAGCGAGCCAGGCGGCGCTCGATGCGCTCGAGTCGAAGTTGATGGTCGAGCTGCCGCCCACGCTGCGGGCGTTCCTGGAGTTCGATTTCACCCTCGATAGCCTGGGCCCGCGGTTCAAGGGGCGGCATCGCTTCGGCCAGGATCCGTCGGCGCCGCGGCCGAAGCTCACCTCGGTCCGCAAGCTGGCGGAGGCGAAGACCGACCTCGGCTGGACCGAGTCGCGCCTCCGGGGCAAGGTCGTGCGGCTGCCCAACCTCCCCGGCCACCCGTGGAACGCGCTCTACCTCGGCGAGGCCAGGCGGGACGGCGAGCTCGTCATCCTCGGCCTCGACAACGAGGACACCAACGTCCGCGTCTTCCCGCGCTACACGGCGTTCGACCTGTACCTCGTCGAGCAGTGCGGCCTCGCCAGGCTGTCCGAAGCGCAGCGGCTCGAGGACCTCGAGTCGCACGTCGCCCTCAACCCCGAGCTCGGGACCGCCGAAGAGGACGACGAGGGCGATACGGAGTATTGATCGCGCGGCAGCGACGCCGCTCGGCTGGCGCCGCTCGGCCGTGAACGACGCCCGTGACGAACGCGATGGCTGCCGGTGCGGAAGCGCTCCACTTTCGGGTGGACGACGGCGACCCTCACGACCGCCTCGACAAGCTCGTCGTCCACCTGATGGAGCGCGCCGGCCGCGCGACCTCGCGCGCGGCGGTGCAGCGGTGGATCGCCGCCGGTCGGGTCCTCGTCGACGGGGAGCCCGCGCGCGCGTCGGTGGCGGTGCGCTCGGGCGCCCTGGTCGATGTCCGGCCGGAGGAGCCGTCGCCGTCCGCAGCGATGGCCGATCCCGGCGTGGCCATCCCGGTGGTGTACGAGGACGAGCACCTGCTCGTCATCGACAAGCCGGCGGGGCTCGTCGTGCATCCGGCGCGCGGGCACGCGTCGGGCACGCTGGTCAACGGGTTGCTCGCCCTGCCCGGGTTCGCCCTGGCGCCGGCCGATCCGCGCGACCCCATGGGCCATGTCCGCCCCGGGATCGTGCACAGGCTCGACCGAGGCACGAGCGGCCTGCTCGTCGTGGCCAAGGACGAGCCCACCCGCGAGGCGCTGAAGGCGCGGTTCGCGAGGCACGAGATCGAGCGCGAGTACGCGGCGATCGTGGCGGGCGAGGCGCGAGACGCCACCTACGACACGCTCCACGGCCGCCACCCGACCGACAGGCTCCGCTTCACGTCGTGGATCCGCAGCGACCCCGGCGCGGGCGGCGCGGCGCCGCGCCGCGCGGTGACCCACGTCCGCGTGCTCGAGCGGCTCGGCGACGCGGCGACGGTCGTGGCCTGCTCGCTCGAGACGGGCCGCACCCATCAGATCCGGGTGCACCTCGCCGAGCGCGGCAGGACGCCCGTCCTCGGCGACCCCCTCTACGGCAAGCCGCCGAAGAAGCCGGCCGTACGGGCGATCGCGGAGGAGCTCGGGCGGCAGGCCCTGCACGCGCGCGTGCTCGGGTTCATCCACCCCGCCACGCAGAGGCCGGTGCGCTGGGAGAGCGCGCTGCCCGAGGACATGCGCAGGGCGCTCGACCAGCTGCGGAGGCTCGCTACCAGATCTTCGATTTGATGTGGCCCTTGGACTTGATCAGGATGTCCACGAGGGCGCGGTCGTAAAAATTCTTCTGGTAGAGATCCGGCGAGACGCGGCTCTTGTAGAGGGCGCGGCCCTCCTCGATCTCCTCGGAGAGGACCGTGAAGAGGTCATCCTGCTGGATGCCCTGCACGATCTTCTCCTCGTTGTAGAGCGAGAGATCGCTTGCGATGGCGCGCGCGAGGCGTCGCGCCGCCTCTTCCGTTTCAATCAAGGGCATCCGTCTCTCCTCCAGGTTCGCCGGCCGGGGGCACGCGCTCCCGAGCCGGCGGGCGCCTAGGATGCAGCAGCCCGGGCGGCGCTGTCAAAGTAGCTCGTCGTTCGACCCGCGCCCGAGCGGCGGCGCGGAGGGCGCGCCGCCCGCGGGGTGCGGCGCGCCGGCGCGCGGCTGCTCCGGGCTCTGGCGCGCCGCGGCGAGGGCGGCGAGCCCCGAGAGGAGCGGGAAGGCGACGAGCGCGTAGCGCCCGGCCCCGAAGAACACCGCGTGGGTGGCCGCGGTTGCGGCGAGGACGGCGAGCGCCGAGAGCGCGAGCACCGGCGCCCGGAGCAGCGCGCGACCCTGGAGCAGCGCCAGGCCGAGGAGCGCGAGGTAGCCCACCCATGCGTGGACGTGCAGCGCGGCGACGACCCCCAGCGCGAACAGCGCGAGCCGGGCAGGCACGAGCGCCCGCTGCGCGAGCGAGGGACCGCGAGCGCGGTCGTCGGGGTGAGGCGCGGCGAGCGCGCCGGGCGCCGGCGCGGGCTTGCGCGCTGCCCACACGAGCGCGCAGAGCAGGACGAGGCGCTCGAAGACCGTCTCGACGGCGCCGAGCGCGACCTTGTCGTCCTCGGTGAAGGCCGCCGGGTTCGACGCGTGCAGGTACCACCCGGCCGCGCCGCAATAGTCGAACGTCGCCGCGAGCTTCCGGGGCACGAGGCCGAGCCATGCGCCTGGGTGCTCCGCGATGTAGCGGCGCGCCTCTCGGCCGAAGCACGCGTCCTTGCCGGCCTCGTCGAAGACCTCACGGCACGCCTCGGGCACCTGGATGGGCGCCCAGGCGCCGGTGGAGGCCGGGTCCGCGCCGATGAGGAGGTTCCAGCCGCCGTTCACGCTGACCAGCGCGCACTGGTTCATCCGCGCGCAGTTGCGCGCGGTCCACGGCGCGCACACGAGGAGCGCCGCGAGGACGGTGACGGCGACGGGCGCCGCGCCCGCGGCGAGGGACCCGCGGAGGCGGGCGCCGTCGCCGCGCGGAGCGCCGAGGAGGGCGAGGCCGGCGAAGAGGGGCGCGAGCAGGAGCGCCTGCGGCCGGACGAGGGTGGCGGCGCCGACGAGCAGCCCGAGGACGGCGAACGGGGCCAGCGCCGGGCGGCGCTCGCGCGCCCGCGCCGATGCCCACGCCGCGCAGGCGACGAGCGAGCCGGTGACGCCCTCGGTCATGACGGCCGGGGTGTACGCGACGAGCCCGGGGTGGAGCGCGACGAGCGCGCCCGAGAGCGCCGGTATGGCGCGCGAGCGCGGCGCGGCGCGGACCGCCAGGCGGTGAACCGCGAGCGCCGCGAGCGCGCCGACGACGGCGTTGAGCAGCATGGCGACCGCAGGGCGCGCGCCGAACACCGCGTACAGCGCGCCGACGGCGCCCGGGTAGCCGACCGGATAATGCGCGGCGTACGTGACGACGCCGTCGGGCCAGAGCCACGTGTAGCCGAGCCCCGCCGCGATCCGCTCGGCGATGCGGTGGTAGTAGGTGCCGTCGGCGGTGGGCGGGAATCGCCCGGCCGCCCAGGCGACGACGGCGATCCGCGCGGCGAGGGCGAGGGCGAAGATCGCGCCCCCGTCACGGCGGCGCGCGGCCATCGCGGCGTCGTCGCTCATGACGAGCGCGCGGGCGACAGCGGGAAGCGCGCGAGCAAGCCGGCGGCGCGCAGCGCCGCGACGACCTCGCACGCCGGCAGGCCGACCACGTTGGAGTACGAGCCCTCGATGCCCGCGACGGCGAACGCGCCGATCCCCTGGATCGCGTAAGCGCCGGCCTTGTCGAGCCCCTCGCCGGTCGCCGCGTACGACGCGACCTCGTCGTCGTCGAGCGCGCGGAAGCGCACCCGCGTCACGACCGTCTCCGCGTGGAGGGCCTCGGCGCGGCCCGGGGCGGCCGCGGGCGCGAGATCGGCCTCGGCGCCGGCGATGGCGAACCGGGTCCAGACCTGGTGCTCGCGGCCCGAGAGGGCGCGGAGCATGGCGCGCGCGTCGCCCTCGTCCCGGGGCTTGCCGAGGATGGAGTCGCCGAGGATGACCGAGGTGTCGGCCACGAGGATCGCGCCGGCCCCGACCGCCTGCTGCAGGCGCCGCGCGGCCGCGAGCTTCGCCAGGGTGACCCGCCCGAGGTAAGCCGCGGCCCCCTCCCCGGGGCGGCCCGCCTCGTCGACCTCGGCCGCCGCCACGCGGAGAGGCAGGCCGAGCGTGGTCAGGATCTCTCGCCGGCGCGGCGAGCCGGAGCCGAGCAGGAGCGGGTGCGCGTCGTCTATCATGGTCGTGCGGGCGCCGGCGGCGCCGGCCCCGGCCGGGCGTGGTCGTAGCACGGCGCGGGACCGACCGCGGAGCGCAGCGCGCCGACGGAGCGTCGGGTGCCCCCAGATCGCGCCGAGACGATTGCTGTTTTGACTCTCACCCCGGCAGTAGTAGAGGGTCGGGCGCGATGCGCGCCAATTGGAGGGTGCCGGCACGATCAAGCCTCCCGCTGCTGGTGGCCTCCGGTTTTTTCATGGCGGCGCTCCTTCCGGGGCCGGCGCGCGCGGACGAGTGCGCGCCGGCGCACGGGCTGTCGACCTGCATCGACGCCGACAACCTCTGGCCCCACGCGGGCGGCGGCCCCTTCTTCGCCGTGGGGAGCACGGGGACGGCGCCGAGCGCGAAGGCCTCGTTCGGCCTCGTGGCGAGCTACCTGTCGCGGCCGGCGGGCCTGCGCGTCGCCTCGCCTGACCCCGGCGGGACGGTCGTCCACGTGCTCGACAACATCGTCGACGCGACCTTCGTGTGGTCGCTCGGGCTCACCGATCGCCTCGAGGTCACGGTCGCCGCGCCCGTCACGCTGTACCAGGACGGCGCGGGCTTCGCCGACGTCCTCGGCACCGACGCGGTGCTGCACCGCAGCGTGATGCGCGACGCGCGCCTCGGCGCGGCGTTCGCGATCGTGCCGCCGCCCCGGAGCGGCCCCCTCGACGGCTTCTCGCTCGCAGCGCGCCTCGAGCTCGGCCTGCCCACCGGCGACAAGGCCGCGTTCGCCAGCGCCGGGACGGTCACGCTCGCGCCGACCGCCGCCGCGGCGTACCAGCTCGGCGACCTCCGGCTCGCGGCCGAGGTCGGGGCCCGGATCCGCGGATCGAGCGCGGTGTACGACGTCGAGATCGGCTCGCAGCTCCTCGGCGCCGTCGGCGCTGCGGTCGACGTGCTCCCGGGCCGCTGGCTCACGGCGTCAGCGGAGGCGTTCGCCCTCTACACGCTCGCCGAGCAGCCCGCCCGCGACGCGGCGCTGGTGCCCGCGGAGTGGATCCTCTCGGCGACGAGCGCTCCGTTCCTCGCCGGCGACGTCTCGCTGTCCGCCGGCGGCGGGAGCGCCATCCCGTTCTCCGCCGAGGGCACGCTCACCGCGCCTCGCTTCCGGTTCAACCTGGGGCTGCGCTATGCGCCGATGGGGCGCGACGCGGACGCCGACGGCGTCCTGGATCGCGACGACGCGTGCCCGACCGTCGCGGAGGATCGCGACGGCTTCCAGGACGGCGACGGCTGCCCCGACCCGGACAACGACGGCGATCGGATCCCCGACGGCCGCGATCGGTGCCGGGACGAGGCCGAGACGATCGACGGCTTCCAGGACGGCGACGGCTGCCCCGACGCCGACGACGACGGCGACGGCGTCCCGGACGACGCCGACGCCTGCCGCAACGCCGCCGAGGATCGCGACGGCTTCCAGGACAGCGACGGCTGCCCCGATCCCGACAACGACGAGGACGGGATCCCGGACCAGCGCGACACGTGCCCGAACGGCGCGGAGGATGTCGACGGCTTCAGGGACGACGACGGCTGTCCCGATCCCGACAACGACCTGGACCAGGTCCCTGACGCCGTCGACAGGTGCCCGGACGCACCCGAGGATCGCGACGGCTTCCAGGACGACGACGGCTGCCCCGATCCCGACAACGACGAGGACGGCGTGGCCGACGCGGCCGACGCGTGCCCCGTGACGGCCGAGACGATCGACGGCGCGAACGACGCCGACGGCTGCCCCGAGCCGACGGCCAGGTCGCTGCCGCAGTGGTCCGGCGATCGGGTCCTCCTCGACGGCCTGGCCCGCTTCCCCGCGGGCAGCGCGCGGGTACCGCCGGCCCTGGCGGCGCAGATCGGCATGATCGCCCAGCTCATGCGCGGGCGCATGCCCCTCGACGTCGTCATCGTGGAGGTCTACCCCGATCGCCAGGGCGACTCGTCCGCGCGCGCGATCGAGCTCGCCGGCGCGCGCGCGAGCGCCGTCAAGGAGCTCCTCGCCAGCGCAGGTATCCCGGCGGACCGGATCACGGCCGCCGCTGGCGACACATCAGCCATGCGCGCGAAAGGCGCGCCCCAGATCGAGGTGACGGCGACCCGCGCTCGGCGCTCGGAAGAAGCCCGCCGTGCTCCGGGCGCAGCCTCCTCGACGACCGGAGAAAAGAAACTGCGATGAATGTCCTCGAGGCACGCCGTGCCCGTCATTTGATCATCCGCCTCGATCGGGGCGAGGAGCTCCCAGCGGCGCTCGTGCGCGCCCTCGACGAGGCCGAGGCGCGCGCCGGCTGGATCGAGGGGATCGGCTCGCTCGAGAAGGCGGAGATCGCGCTGTTCGATCAAGCTTCCCGCGCCTACGCGAAGACGCGCGTCCTCGAGGGGCCGTGCGACGTGGTGGCGCTCTCCGGGAGCGTCGCGCTCCAGCAGGGCGAGACCTCGCTGCGCCTGTCGGCCACGCTCGCCCGCGAGTCTGGCGTCGGTCTCCAGCTCGCCGCCGGCGAGCTCGTCTGGGCTCGGGTTTACGGGCTCGAGCTCCGCGTCACGGCGTTCGACGATCTGCCCCTCGCGCGGGCGTTCGACGATCGGACGGGCCTCATGCAGCTCGTGGCCCAGCCGACCGCCATCCCGGCGATCGCGAGCGAGACGCCCCGGCTGGCGCCTCCGGCGCAGGCCGCCGAGCCGGCGCGCGCGGCGCCTCCGGCGCAGGTCGCCGAGCCGCCCCGCGCTGCGGCCCCGCCGCCAGCCGCCGAGCCGCCCCGCGGAGCGCCGCCGGCCCCTGCTCCAGAGCCTGCTCGCCCGGTGGCCTCGGTCGCTGAGCCCGCGGCCGTGCCGCTGCCGCAGCGCCCGGTCCGCCCTCGCCAGGAGGAGGAGATCTATCCGGAAGTGGGCGACAGCGTGACCCACTTCCACTTCGGCGAGTGCACCGTGATCAGCTCCGACGGCGAGCGGATCCGCCTCCGCCAGGAGCGCGACGGCCGCGTGCGCGAGGTCTCGCTGACGATGCTCCGCATCGAGCCTCCCACCGTGGATCCGGCGACGAGCCGGAAGCACTTCCGCCTCGCGCGAAAGAACTGAGCGCGCCGCGCGCTACGTCGCGCTACGTCGATCGAGCGGCGGCGGACGGCTTGCCGTCGCTCGGGCGCGTCGTCGCTCAGAAGACGCGCTGGGCGACGTTGATCGAGTCCCCTGCCTGCAGGGGCACGTCGGGGATCTTGTTGTCGATGATGTCCTCGACCGAGACCGTGGCGAACACGGTCTTGCCCTGGGACTTCCTGCGGATCGTGACCCGGTCCTTGTCCGCGATGCTGTTGAACCCGCCCGCCATCGAGATGGCGCGGAGCAGCGTCATGCCAGGCTGGAGCGGCAGGGATCCGGGCTTCTGCACCTCGCCGAGCACCTCGACCCGCTTCGAGTTGTACTCCTTGATGCTCACGCTCACGCTGGGGTCGGTGAGGACCTGCCCCTCCATGAGCTTCGCGCGGACGAGCTCTGCCACCTCCTGAGGCTCGAGGCCCGCCACCTTGAGTCGCTTCACGTAGGGGAAGTCGACGGTGCCGTCCGGCGCGACGGTGAACGTCGTGGGCAGCTTGTCTTCCCCGACGACGCGGAGCTCGAACACGTCCCCGACACCGATCGTCGTCGCCTCCACGGGAGGCGGAAGGTTCACCGGCCCGGGCTGGCGCGACGAGCAGGCGGCGATCACCAGCGCGAGGAAGGCGGCTGCCCACCGACCTGAGCGTCGCATCACATGAACCAGCGCACGCCCAGATAGGCTTCGAACTGCTGCCATCCGAGATGGTTCTGGGCGTTGGACTCGTCGAGGATCGTCAGCGCGGTGCTGCTGATGTTGTTGCCATACCGCAGCGTGGTGTTGATCCCCAGAGAGTCCGCGAACCGGTATTCGCCGAACAGAGAGGCATCGATACGGATGTCCGTCCAGGGCTCCTCGGCTGCGACCAGGCGCCCGTTATCCGCCGGGATCCCCGGGAACACGTGGGCGGCCACGCCGCCGTCGAGGATGAGCAGGAACCGTCCGCCGAAGAAGTAGGTCAGCTTGAGGTATCCGCGGTCGCGCTCGAAGTAGCTCGCGAGGAAGCTGTCGTGGAAGTCGCGCGTGAAGCCGGCCGAGAGCGACGAGAGCGCGAGCGTCGCCGCCGCAGGGTCGGCCGACGGATTCGGCGTCAGGAACCACTTCAGCTCGAGCTGGCCGATGACGCTGTCGAAGTCGTGCACGACGTCGCCGTCGTTGGTCGGCGTGTAGAAGCTCGCGCCCCAGCCGGCCATCGCGAGGAGGCCGAACGACGACGTCACGAGGCCGTTGATCCCGAGCTGCGCGCGCAGCGGGTGAGAGGAGAGCTGGGCGCCCGGATTCGGATAATCGACGAACCCGAGCGACGCGTCGTAGATGAGCGCGGTGCGCGGCAAGAAGCGCCAGCGCCCCCGCGTCCGGACGATGTGCTGCATGTTCGTCAGGCTCTCGTACTCGTCGAGCTCGAAGAACGTGCCCGCGAAGCGATAGCCAAGGCGCCAATCGAGCAGCCCGCCGCCCGGCGTCCACACGAGCTCTGCTCCCGCGCCCGCGTGGACGCGCCGGAAGCTCTGGTTGGAGATCCCGATGTCCGAGGAAGCGATGGTCCGGCCGAGCGACGCGTCGAGGACCGCGGACCACGGGCGCTGGGGCAGGATCGTCAGGTTGGCGTCGAGCGAGCCGCCGATGTTCCGCTGCTGGCCGAGCCGCTCCTGCCCGCGCTCCGGCCCGGAGACCGGGAAGAAGTCATCGTAGGTCGCGGCGATGCCGGCGCGAAACTCGACGTCCGGCGGCGGCGCGTCGGGCGTCACCTCGTGACGCTGCTGGCTGAGCGTCGAGAGCGAAAATGAAGGCGTGATCCGGAGCCGCATCGAGCCGACAGGCCCGATGTCGTCGGCGCTGGCCACGTCTTCTTCGTCCCTGCGAAAGAAGTTGGAGTCGTAGCCGAACTCCGCGGCGATCCCCGGGTGCAGCTCGAGATCGCCGGCGCGAATCCCGATGCCCTCGGTGTAGCGACGATCCTTGAGCCAGGGCTGATCCTGCGCAAGGGCCAACGCCGGGGACAGAGTTAGTGTGAATACGGCAGCGACTATGGTGTCACGAGGTTTCATCGCCTATTGGGCAGTGGCAATCCGAGAGAGGCGGTCGCCTACCGAAAACAGCTACTGCACGCAGGCGGCTCGATGATGATCTGGCTGACGGGATACTCGGAAGGATCCTCCTTGGGGAGGTTCTCATCGATATCGACCTTGACGGCGCTCTCGCCGATATAGCCCGCTTCCTGGCCGATGCACTGGTTGGCCTCGGCCGTCAGCTGCTCGGAGCGCTGGCGCAGGACCGTCAGGATCGTGAACTCGTGATTGGAGAGATCGGCGTCTCGCCGATTCACCGCGAGCTCCAGGCCCTGCCGCCGCTCGCGGGCGGAGCGGATGGCGACGTCGATCTGATTCAGCTTGTCGTTCAAGCAGAGCGTCTTCACGACGTCTCGCTGCGAACGGGCCGTCTCGAGCTGGCGGCGAACGGACGTCCGGGCCCCGTCCATCCGAGCAAGGAAGGTCTCGCTCTGCGCGAGCTGCTCGGCCGGCGAGAGCGTCACCTGCCGCGCGAGGCCCGCGGACGCATCCGGCGGAGGCGCCGTCTGCGCCTGCGCAGCAGCGATGCCGTGGCCGATGACGACCGAGATCAGCGCAACTGCTGCGAAGCCGGGGATCTGTTCACGTTTCATCGGAGCCTCCGGAAGTCAGGCCCGCGGAGTATAAGTGCGGGCAGACGTGGTTGTCAAAACGCAATGAACATGCCGAACGGCCAGCAGCTCGCCCTGTCGGGAGGACCCGTACCAGGTTTCTCCCCATTGGATGCGCGACGGCATCACGCCATTCACCTTCACGCGAAGGGAGAGGATTGCGTCTTGTCCACGGCTCTGGGTGGCGTCGGGCCTATTGGCTGACGAAGGTGACAGGAATCACAACCGTCGCGCCGCCACCCTCGGGCGGCGCGAATTGCGCGCTCTGGACGCGCGCGACCACGCAGGAGACCACGGTCCCGGACAGGCCGGAGCCGCCGGAAGGGGTCGCCGAGAGCACCTCGCCGTTCGGGCCGATCTTCGCGGTGATCCGGACCGACCCCTTCATGCTCGGGTCCTCCTGAAGCCCTTTATTGTAGCAACGGCGGAATCCAGCGGTCATCCCAGCCACGACGGAGGGCGCGTTCGAGACGCTCCCGCCGGCGACCGCGGGGCCGCCCACCTGGGCGTTGCCGACCGGTCCCTTGACCTGCTGCGCCGAACCGGCGGTCGCCGGACCGCTGGTCCCGGTGTTGCCGATGGTCGCAAGGCCGCCGCCGCCGGCGGCGCCAGGTCGCACGGTGCCCCCACCGGCGCCCCCCATGTTCAATCCCGCCACACCCCCCTTGCCGACGCCCGACCCGGAGGCGGCCGCGTTCTCGAGGAGGCCCGTCGGCACATCGCCGGAGCTCAAGACGCTGGCCGTCGCGTTCCCGCTCGAATTGAGCGCGCCCAGCATCTGCATGTCGAGCTGCGCGAGCTCGTTGGTGAGCGCCGAGGCGCGGGCGTCGCTCATCCCGCCGGAGCCCTTCCCCGCGCTTGCGGCCGCGCCCTTGTTCCCGCCGCCGCTCGCGGCCTTGGGCGCCTCGGCGGTCGGCGCCGCCGTCGCGGCCGGCGCCTCGGCGTTCTCCTTCGGCTGCTCCACCACCGGCGGCGGGGGCAGCTGCTTGACGGACTCGAGCAGCGCCGCGACGTCGACCTCATCATCGACGACCGGATCCATCCAGTCGGAGTAGATCGACCCGACGGCGCCGAAATGGAACAGGAACGAGAACGCGGCGATAATCGTGGTCGTCCAGTCGATGTCGTTCGCGATCCCCGACTTCACCGAGACGGGCAGCTGCGGCTTGGGCTGCACCGGCGGCGGCGCGACGAACTGGAACAGGAACGTCGTCTCCCCCACGACGATCTTGCCGCGCGCCTCCTCGCTCAGCTGGACCTGATAGGCCTGGGCATTGCCCACGGCCACGCGCTTGGCAGACGACTTGAGCGCGGAGAGCTCCGAGACGCCGGCCTTGAAGGCGACGCGGCCGGTCATCCCGTCCAGGAAATTGAGGAAGTACTCGCCGCCCACGAGCTCGAACAGCCGAAAGCTCGGCGGGATGCTCTTGCTCGGGATGACGAACATGCTCTTTTCGCTGGGCCCGATGGTGACGTGGGTGCGCTGCTTGATGACGCGCTCCTCGATCACCTTTCCCCCCTGGACCAGGCCGATCCTGAGGACCTTCGGGCCGGTCACCGGTGCGACCGCCCGCATGACCGCGGTCATCTGCCCGGGCTGGCCGGGTCGCGACGGGGTGGGGTGCGGGTGCTGCTGGGTCATTCCAAAGGACTCCGGGAGAGAGGGGACGACGCAGGGGCCGACGCCGGTCGCGCGCGGCGGGCGGAGCCGCGCCCCAGGGCCCGGCGGGCCCCGGGCCTGGATCCGCGGAAGGAGCGCTGCGCAGCGGAGGGCACCACAGCCCGCGAGGGTACACGGACAGCTGGGGGCGGTCCAGGAGAGCGCGCCGCGCTCAGGGGCGCGCGCGGCGCGATCGTCGCGGCGATGCGCTCGGCGCGCGAGCAGCTCCGGCGGCGCCGTCGAGCGGGCCCAGTGCGACGCCGACGAGCGCGTCGACGGCCTCTCGCGTCCGCGAAGCCGCGGCGCGGCCGGCGCGCCCCGCCGCCGCGGACGCGATCGCGCCGGCCGCGCCCGCGACCAGGACGAGCGCGATGGCCGAGGGCCCGGCCTGCGCGAGGAACGAGAGCGTGGCGAGGAGCAGCGCGGCGAACGCCGAGAGGCGCGCCGCCGCGCGCGGCCACCCCGCGCCCGCGTCGAGCCGCTGCTCGAGCTCGGCGAGGAGGTCGTTCGCCGCCGCGATCTTCGCGCGCGGATCGGCGGCGGACATGACCTCGAGCGCGAGCCGGCGCTCCCAGCTCTCCGGCGGCGACCGCCTCGCCAGCTCGGAGAGCCGCGCCTCGGCGGGCAGCGCGCGGAGCGAGCGCGCGAGCGCCGTCAGGTCGCCGCCCGTCGCGCGCGCGACCTGCGCCGGGTGCTTCCACGAGATCGCGGCGCAGGCGCCGCTCGCCGCGATCGACAGCGCGATGAAGAGCGCGGCGGACACGCCGCCGCCTACCGCCCGCGGCGCGCGCCCGGAAATCCGGCGAGATCTCCGGTCCGAGGCACTAGAACGGCTCCTTGAAGATCGCCTGCTCGATGCGGTCCAGGAAGGGCTGGCGCAGCTCGGCGAGCGTGAGCTTCGGCTGGATCCGGCTGACGTCGACGGCCGCGATGGGCTTCTGGATGCGGCCGGTGATCGTCACCTCGGCGAGCGTGATGACCCCGCGCTGCTTGCCCTTCTCCTGCGCGCTCGCGCGCTCGCCGTGGCAGAGGATCGCGAGCAGGACCGAACCCAGCGCAAGTGCCTTGTACATGCTCATGGTCTCCCTCACGTGTCGGTCGCGGCGTCGGCGACGCCGCCGTCCGCCTCGGCGGCGGGCGGAGCCGCGGGCTGCGCCGCGGCTGCAGCCGCGTTGAGCTCGCCCTCCTTGAGCTTGGCGCGGTTCAGGAGCTCCTCCGAGTCGTCGCGCTGGCCCTTGTTGCGCAGCTCCTGGAACCGCGTGAGCGATTTGATCGCCTCCGCCACCTGCTGCTTGGGCGTCATGCCGGGGACGCTCGGGGCGAACAGGTACAGCAGGCCGAGGTCGTAGTGGACCTGGGGCAGGTTCGGGTTCCGGGCGAGCACCCAGTCGAACTCGCGCTTCGCGTCGGCGTAGCGCTCGAGCAGGCGGTAGGCGTCCCCGAGGTTCAGGTGCGCGGCCACGTGCTCCGCGTCGAAGCGGACGGCGCCCTCGAGGAGGGGCAGCGCCTCCTGGGCGTTGCCCGCCTCGAGCAGGTAGGTCGCGAGCTGCACCCGCGCCTCGACGAGATCGGGGCGGCGCGTCACCGCCTTGCGGAACTCCTCCAGCGCCGCGGCGCGCTGCCCCTGCTCCCGGTAGATCAGGCCGCGGAGCAGCAGCGCCTCGGCGTTGTCCCTGTCGCGCGGCGGGTTCTCGCTGACCGGCTCGAACCCGTCGAGGATCGCCTGGAGCGCGTACAGCGCGAGATCGAGGCGCCGGTTCCTGTAGTGATCGCGGGCGATGATGACCATCGCCGGCCGGTAGTCCGGGTTGATCTTCAGCGCCTCCTGCGCGAGCCGCTGGGCCGAGCCGGTGTCCTTCTGGAGCGACTTGATCTCCGCGAGCGTCGCCGCGACGGCCGCCGACTTCGGCATCTGGCCGCGCTTCTCGTTGAGGAGCCGCTCCGCCTCGCCGAGCTGGCCCTTCCGGGCGAGGAGCATCGCGTACGCGACGATGGCCGGCTCGTAGTCGGGCACGAGCGTGAACGCCTGGCGGTAGCTCGCGCCGGCGCCCTCGTCGCGGAGCCGCTCCTGCACCACGCCGAGCGAGTAGAAGGCCTGGTGGGCGCGCGGATCGGCCTGCGTCGCCTGCGCGAACTGCGCCTTCGCGCTCGCGAGGTCGCCGCTCGCGAACGCCTGCAGGCCGCCCTGGTAGATGGCCGCCGCGCGGGCGTTCATGGCCGCCGGCGCCCCCGGGGCAGGCTGATCGTACGGCCGCATCGAGCTCGGCGCGTCGTTCATGCCGTACGGCGCCTGGACGGGCGGGGCCGCGCCAGCGGGGCCGGTGACGGGGCGGGTGGGCGCCTTGGGCGGCGGCGTCGCCTCCTCGCCGCAGGACGCGAGGGCGAACGGCGACGCGACCGCGAGCAGGCTGATGAAGAGGGTGACGGAGAGGCGGCGCTTCATGGCACGACCGGCAGGGGCAAGGGGAGGCCGTCGGGGGCGAGCGGCGGAGTCATGCCGGGCCGCGTCCGGAGGAAGATGCCATCCTTGTACTCGAACGGACGCTTCGTCTCGGGATCGATGATCCCCTGACTCCACTCGCGGAGCTTGGCGTCGCCGAGGATGTCCGTGAAGAACGCGAGCCGCTGGATCGCGTAGTCCACCGCCGGGTTCCGCACCTTCCACGCCTTCGCCCAGACGACGGACTCGACGTAGAACTTGACCATCGCCTTGTCGGCGTCGTTGAGGCTCCGCTCGCGCGCCGCGCGCCACTGCTCGCGCCGGTTCTGCCGGAGCGCGTCGGCCGTCTCCTGGAGATCCTCGCGATCGCTCGTCTCGGCGAGCTTGAGCAGCTTCTCTTCCTTGTCCGTGTAGAGCCGGAGGCCCGGCGGGCGAGCGTTGTACAGGCCCGTGCGGCAGGAGTCGTAGAGCGAGCCCTGCCGCGCGCGCGCGGCGACCGACCACGGCCGCGACTCGTACGCGGTGATGACCTCCTGGAGCTCCTTCCAGTACCGATCGTTGGCCTTGGCGATGTCGGCCTCGAAGGCCCGCTTCACCTGATCGATGACGCCCTCGTAGCGGTGGTGCCCCGTGTCGTAGTCGAACTCGGCCTTGATGCGGTCGTCGATGGCCTTGTAGGCGCACTCGGCCGCCATGTCGGCCTGCACCGACCCGAGGGTCTTCTTGTCGCCGGTCGCCCTGCTCCGGAACGACGTGAACGCCGTCATGGTGTTCTTGCACCACTCCCGCGCCTTCGGATCGCCGGCGGCGCCGCGCATCTTGGACGCATGGTAGGCCGCCTGGACGACATACCCGCTCGCGGCCGGGTTGTTCTTGTTGGCCGCATAATAAGCCTCCATCGACTGCACGGCCTTGGTGCGCGCGGCGCGGTTCGGGCCCTCGTCGGGCCCCTGCTCGTCCCAGGCCTTCAGGTCCGCCGACGCGACGAGGAAGTCGATGTCGGCCTTCTGCTCGGGGGGCGGGTTCAGGCTCATGAAGGTGGCGCGCGAGGCCGCCATCTTGTCGCGCTCGCCGATGTTCGCGTAGAGCAGCACCGAGTTCCGGGCCGCGTCCCGGCGCGCCGCCTGCTCGAACCGCGTGTTGCGAGCGATGGTGTCGTAGGTCTCGGCCGCGCTGCGGTAGTTGAAGAAGAGGACGTACGCGGCGGAGAGCGCGTCGTAGGCCTGCTTCAGGTACTTCACCCGCTCGGCGTAGCGCTTCGGATCGGGGTTCTTCGGCGGGTTCGCCTCCGGATCGCCCTTCTCGAGCTTCGCCAGGTTCTCCTCGTTTCCGTACTCCTTGATGAACAGGGAGTACATCGCGATGGCCTGATCGTAGTCGCCCACCTGCTTGTAGCAGTAAGCGCCGTTCATGGCGGCCTCCGGCGCCTCGTCGCGGGCCGGCGCCTTCTCGAGCGCGACCTTGTAGAGCGCCGCGGCCTCGCGCCAGGCGGCGACGCGCGCCGGCCCGTCCGGCATCTTCTCGGCCTTCTCGAAGGCCCGGGCCGCGTCGAGGTAGTAGCCGCGCGAGATCGTCGGCCGGGCGATGTCGCCCTCCTTCAGCTTCTGCTCCTCGCTGACAGCGCAGCTCCGCGTGAGCGCCGCCTCGGCCAGCTTGCGGCTCTGCTCGACGTTGTTCTCGAGGTTCGACATCGTCGTGAGCCGCTCCCACGCCTTGTAGCCGAACTCCGTCTTGCCGCACTGCGCGTCGTAGATGGGCTCGAGCCGCCGGCGCGCCTCGGGGAACTGTCCGTAGAGGAAGTAGTAGTCCGCCGCCTGGAACGCGTAGAGATCGAGGTTCTTCGGGGCGTCGAGCGCGGGAGGCACGCGCTGGATGTACTCGTCCCGCGCGGTGACGGCCGCCTGGACCTCCGGGGGCAGCGGCTCGGCGACGACGCGCTGCTCGTCGCCCTCGCCGACGATCTTGACCTTCTCCCGCGGCTCGAGCCCCTCGGCGCCGTTCGTCCGCTGGAAGAGCTTGTGCCGATCCATGAGCGCCTGGTGGGCGGTGTCGACCACCATGTACGCCGCGGGCTGCAGGTACTTGTCGTCCTCGTTGGAGTCCCGCACGCCGACCGCAGAGCTCCTCGCCAGCTCGACCTCCTGCCGCGTGGGCGAGCGATCCATGGCCACCGTGATCACGACGACCATGTGGTGCGCGTCGGCCAGCCAGTACCGGCTCTCGTACGCGTCCGGGGCGTTCTCGTCCTGGGCCAGGTAGCCGGCCCACCCCTGCGCGGCGAGGCGATACTCGCCGAGCGCCCGCTCGAAGATCGGGTCGCGCGTCTCCTTCTCGTTGATCGTCAGCGCCTGCTGCACGAGGGCGCTGCCCGCGTTCGTGTGATCGGCCGCGGCCCGGCGGAGCCCGCCGCGCACGAGCCGCTCGGCGGTCTGGATCGCCTCGGGGTCGTCCTTGTTGGCCTCGACCCACGGCGTCATCCCGACGTACTGGGCGAGCTTCGTCCGCGCCTCGAGCGCCTTGGCCGAGTTCATCGCCCGCTCGGCCGTCCCCTCGCGCGACTGCGACGTGAGCGTGTCGTAGATGTCCGCGATCTGGTTCTGGATCACGGGCGCGTCGCGGTGCATCGGCCACTTCTGGAGGATGATCTCGCTCACCTCGACCGTGTTCCGATACTGGTTGAGCTCCTTGAACTCCAGCGCGAGCGCCTTGTAGATCTCGACCGTCCACTTCTGATCCTGCGGGATCAGCTTGGGATCCTGGACGCGCTCGATGGCGATCCGCATCTTCTGCTCGGCCATGCGCGGGTCGGTCTCGACGTCGAGGACGTCGTTCCGCGGGATGTACGGCTCCTCCGGCCCCGGGCCGACGAAGTCGAGGTACGTGAGCGAGCCGGCGATGTAGGTGTACGCCTCCGCCCGGAAATCCGCGCCTGGATCGCCCGTGAGCTTCTCCTGCTCGTCGGTGTAGCGGAGCAGCTCGATGAACTGGCGCACCGAGGTCTCGTAGCGCTGCTGCTTGAAGTACGTCCAGGCGAGCTTGTACATCGCGACGCCGTGGACAGGCGGCTTCTTGTACTTGATCGACTGCCGGTACGCCGACTCCGCCCTGTTGTAGTTGAACGGGCCGCCGGCGCGGTCGATCTCGTTGAAGTGGTAGTCGCCGATCTGCCACCAGACCTCGGCGACGTACCGGGGCTCGGCGCCGAGCGCCGTCTTCTGCGGGATCGGCTGGCAATCGTCGGGGTAGGGATCGATGTACGCCGTCTCGTCCTCGACGACGGGGGCCTTGCCCCGCGCGGGCCTGCGGGCGGGCTGGGCCCGGCCGCCCGAGCCGATGGGCGTCGGGTGCCGCGCCTCCCAGCCGGTCCAGTAGTCGGCGTCGTGGTCCTGCGGGAGCTTGCCGACGGTGTCGCGCGTCGGGTCCTTCGGATCGGTCGCGACGGGGTACGGGTACTTGTTGTGGCAGACGAGCGAGCGCCACACCTGCTGCGCCTCGGGGAAACGGACCGAGTCGTTCAGCGCGTGGCCGAGGTAGTAATAGATCCCGGCGAGCTCGCGGTACTGCGGGAACTCGTGGATGACGCGCTTGTAGAGCGCGATGGCCGGGAGCAGCGCGGCGCTGAGGTCTTCGCTCGCGTCGGAGTCGGTGCGCGCGCGCTCCTCGTAGAGCGCGGCCAGGCGGAACATCGCGTCGGGCGTGTTCTCGGGGTGAGCGTTCGGGCCGCTGTAGCGCTGGACGAACACCTCGAGCCGGCGGATCGCCTCTTCCCGGGCGTCGCGGAGGCCCTTCCGCTCCGTCTCGATCTCGCGGTCGAGCGACGAGAGGATGCGGCGGCGCCTGTCCTCGTAGTGGTGCTGCACGATGCGGGTGATGGCGCTCCGGTAGTCGCGGGCCGCCTTCTCGTAGGCGGCCGCTTCCTTCTCGAGCGCCGCGAGCGCGGCGAGCTGGGCGGGCGTCGGTGGAGGCGGCGGCGGCGCCTGCTTGCGCCCGACGGACATCGGCGGCGCGAAGGGTTGCACCGGCGGCAAGCCCGGCGGCGCAGGGGCGGCTCCGGTCTGCGGAGCCGGCGCCGCGGCTCCGGTCTGCGGAGCCGGCGCCGCGGCCGCTGTCGGCGCCGGCGCAGGCGCGGCGGAGGTCGCCGGCGCAGGCGCGGGCTGGGAGAGCGCGAGGGGCGCGACCGCCAGCACCAAGGCGAGGCTGGCCACCCCGAGCGCGCCGCGCGGGCGACGGCGCCTCGCCCTCACGACGTCGCCGAGCGGGCCGCGCGCACCCGCCGCTCCGAGGATCTGCGCCCCGCTGCGCGACGCGTCAGAGATCTGCGGCGCGCTCGCGCCGCCCTGCTCCTTGCTCACTTCTCATCCTCCGGATCGCCGCTGTCGTCGAGGACCTCGTTGAGCTCCTCCTTGAGGACCCGATCCTCACGGGCGCGCTCGACCTGCAGGCTGCGAACACGCGTCATCTGCTCCTCGCGGACCTCCCACGCTTCCTCGGTGATGCCGACGTCGGCGCGCAGGATGATGTTCTTCAGCCGGTCGCGGACGAGGCCGAAGTTTCGCATCGCGACCTCGCCGACGACGAGCCGCGCCTCCCGGTCGAGCGCGTCGAGCTGCACCGAGTAGTGCACGACGCTCGCCGTCTCCCGGCTGACGATCTGCCGGAGGCCCGAGGACTTCTGCGCGACCTCGCCCTCGATCTCGCGCAGCGCCGCCTCGACCCGCGCGTCCGCCGCGTCGCCGGAGCGGAGCAACGGCGTGATCCGCTGCGCGTACGCCGCGAGATCCGCGCCGCCGGCGCCCGCCGCCGCCAGCTCGACCTCCCGCATCAGCGCGTCGCGGTGCGCCTTGCGCGTCTGCGCGTCCTCGATGAAGCGCTGATCGCCGAAGCCGACCTGCACCCGGCCCGCGCTCACCTGCTTGCGGAGCACGTCCGCCTGCTGGCGGTAGAGCGCGAGGTCGCGCTCGTTCTGCGCGAGCTCGTGCTCGAAGCGGGCGATGCTCGCGGGATCCCGGACGACCCCGGCCTGCGGCCCCTCGTGGAGCAGCCGCCGGAGCCCGTTGATCGTCGCCTGCAGCGTGTCCATCTGCAGCGTCAGCTGCTGGAGGCGCTGCGACTGGGTGTTCCACTGCTTGAGCGCCTGCGCCTCGCGGTCCTGGAAGTCGGCGTCGGTGACGGGCACCCTCGAGAGGCGCTTCTCGAGCGCGCGGCGCCGCGCGCGCGCGCTGCCGATCTCGCCCGAGAGCGGATCGTCCTCCACGTCGTCCATGCCCTGGCCGAGCGCGAGGCGCGCCAGCGCGACCCGGTTGAGCAGCGCGAGCGCCTTCTCCTCGCCGGCCTTGAGCTCCGGGAACGCGCGCACCCGGTTGGGCGAGCTGAGCACAGCGTTCAGCTTCTCGATGAGCTCGTTCGACTGCTTGATCAGCTCGCGGCAGTAGTGGATGTCGTCGATGACCGCGAACGCGGCCGGGCCGTCCTCGGCCTCGCGCGCCCACTGGACCGCGAGCGGCGGGAGCGCGGCGTTCGTGTCGAGCGCCTCGAGCTGCTCCTGGCTCAGCTTGTCGTAGTAGACCGCGGGATCGCTCGTGGACCCGAGGAAGGCGTCCACGCGCGCGCGCATCGGGTCGTAGGTGGCGCGCACCCCCTCGTACACCTTCAGCGCCTTCTCGAACCGGCCGGCGCGCAGCATCAGGTCGCCGCGGAGCAGCGAGCCGTCGGCGATGTTCTGGCTGTCCGGCTCGGCGATGGCGAGGATCTCGAGCGATCGCTGGGCGCGATCCACGTCGCCCAGGCGGACGTACACCCAGGCGAGCTCGTAGAGCATGGTCCCGAACTCGGGCGAGACGCGATCGATGTGGCCGTACGCTTGCACGGCCTGCGCCCACTGGTCGGCCTCGTAGAAGAGCCGCCCGATCGCGAGCCACGCGAGGTCGATGACGCGCCGGTGCTCCGGGGTGTCGGCCGGCAGCTGCGTCACCTTCTGGAACAGGTCGATCGCGGCGACGTAGCGGGTCTTGGGCACCGCCGGGGGCACGTCGCCCTCCTTGAGCGGCTCCGGCGGGGGCGTCGCCTCCTTCACCGCGATCAGGCCGAGCAGGTACCTCGCCTGGTGGAAGTACTCGCTCCGCGGGTCGACCGCGCCGAGCGCCGCCTTCGCGCCGGCGAAGTCCTTCTTCACGTAGAGGCCCTTGCCGCGCGCGTACGAGAGGGCGCTCCCCGCCGCGGAGGACGGGACGTTGTTCATCGAGGCGAAGACGGCGTCGAGGGCGTCGTAGTCCTTGATGCGGAGGCAGATGTCCACGAGCCGGCCGAGCGCCTTCTCCTGGTAGGCGGCGAAGCGCGGCTCGGCGCCGCTCGCGACGATCCGCTGGAACACCCGGCGGGCCGAGAGGTACTGCTTCGAGCGGAAGTACGTCTCGCCGAGCAGGTTGAGCGCGTCCGGGAAGGCCGTCGGGTGGTCAGGGTACTTCTCGACCACCTGGTTCAGCACGTTGGCCGCGCGCTCGTAGTCCCTGGACCCCATCAGCAGGACGGCGTCCGCGATGCGCTGCTCCGGGGTGCGCTGCTCGCCCCGGGACTTCTGGATCGCCGCCTGGATGGCGCCCAGCCCGGACGAGACGCTGCTGATCTGCTGCGAGGCGCTCGTGTAGGCGCGCTCGGAGTCCAGGGCCCACGCGTCGGCAGGGGCCGCGGTCGTGGCCGCGCCGAGCAGGAGCAGGCCAAGCAAGGCAGGG
Organism: Sorangium sp. So ce185; assembly: GCF_051526825.1. NCBI lineage: Bacteria > Pseudomonadati > Myxococcota > Polyangiales > Polyangiaceae > Sorangium > Sorangium sp. So ce185. Next base: position 9,722,568 of record NZ_CP150316.1, read on the forward strand.
GTAACCCGCGATCCGGAGTCCCAGGTCATGGCGACTTGTCCTAACGAGCTCGAACCTATTTGCCACCCGCGGCGGCGGCCGGCTGCCCGGAAGCATCCGAGAGGCCGCTCACGATCTTCTCGACGAAACGGACCGCCGGGCGCTCTTCGAGCGGGGTCGTGACCCCACCCTTCTCGAACGCGACCGCCTGGAGGTTGATCGTCTTGCCCTCGACCGCCGTGAAGGAATGGCTGGAGCGCACCTCGAAGCGGTAGCCGCGCAGGTACGAGAACACCCCGTAGCCGTTGCCCTGCAGGTTCACGAGCACCTGGAGGGTGTGATCCCCCGGCGGGACCGAGCCGTTGAAGATCGGGATCTCGGTCTGCTCCGCCAGGGCGCCCGACTGATCGGTCTTGTTGTACTGGACGGCGCCATCCAGCACGATCAGCACGCGGGTCACGCGGAACGCGCTCGACAGCTCGTTGTTGAACCGGATCGAGGCGCGCGAGCCGGCGCCGCCGCCGGAGAGGATCGTGTCGCTGAGGAGCGAGAGCCGCGTATGGCTGCGGCGGATCTGCTCCTTGAGCTCGTCGATGCGCTGCTCGAGATCGCGCAGCCGCACCGCGTACGTCGGGCCATCCATCGCCGGGGCGGCGGCGCCCGCGGCCGTCGCGCCGGGCGACGCAGCCGGCGCGGCCGTCGCGCCGGGCGGCGCAGCCGCGGCGCCCGTCGCGGGGGCGGCCTGCGCTGCGTTCGCGGCCGGCGTGGCCGTCGTGCCGGGCGATGCAGCCGGCGCGGCCGTCGTGCCGGGCGATGCAGCCGCGGCGCCCGTCGCGGGGGCGGCCTGCGCTGCGTTCGCAGGCGCCGAGGCGGCCGGCGCCACCGAGGCGGCAGGAGCAGCGGCCTTGCCCGACGCGCCGCCCGGGCTCTGCGCGAAGGCGGGCACGGCCATCAAGAACGAGGCCCCCACCCCCACAGCCAGCATCCTGATAAGTCGCATCGAAAGGTAACCTCGTGGTTTTACCCTCGTCAGCAGAGGGGGGCGACCTCACGCCCGGTGCCGGGGAGTCTAGTGGCGCCGGGCTTCGGAGCGCAACGACCTGGACAGCTTCCGCTCTCCCGGCGCCGCGCCCCGCCGCGGGCGGCGCGACGGCGGCGCGGACCATGCAAAAAAAGTGCAGAAACGTGCAGAGGAAAACGTGCTGCCCCCTTCACCCGGCGCGCGCCCGCGGCGTCCTCGGCCGGTCGACGATGCGCTGCCACGAGGGCGCCACGGGGCCGAGCGCGGGCGCGCCTCCGGACGCCAGCGGCCCTCCCATCGACGCGGGCGAAGGGGGCTCGCTCGCTCGGGGGCGGATCCGCTAAGGTGCGCTTGTGTCAGGGGAAGGAGAGCGCCTCAGATCTTCGAGCCGCGCTGCGCGTCCGATCCGGCGCCGCGGTCGTCGAAACGAACACCCCGCCGCTCGGGCCGCCGAAGGAGCGCCGCAGAGGCTCGGCCGCTCCGGGAGCTAGGATGGTCCCGATTTCTCGAGAGGAGGTCACGGACGAAGCCCTGATGATGCGTTTTCAGGGCGGCGACCGCGCCGCGTTTGCCGGGCTCGTCCGGCGGCACAAGACGCCGATCTACAACTTCATCCTGCGGCAGGTCCGCGGGCCTGCGGTCGCCGAGGATCTGGTGCAGGATGTGTTCGTGAAGATCGTGCAGAGCGCCTCCGACTTCAAGCACGAGGCGAGGTTCACCACGTGGGCCTACGCCATCGCGCGCAACGTCTGCATCGATCACCTGCGCAAGATGTCGCTCCGGCGCCACCCGTCGCTCGACCAGGGCTCCGGCGACGGCGACGGCCCCACGCTCGGCGAGCGGACCGCGGACCCGGCGCCCCAGGCCGCGGTGGATCGCGTCGCGATCGGGGCCGAGATGGGGCAGCTCATCGTCCGCGCCGTGGAGGGCCTCCCGCACGAGCAGCGGGAGGTCTTCCTGCTCCGGGAGATCGGGCGCGTGCCCTTCAAGGACATCGCCCAGATCGTCGGGGTGCCTGAGAACACGGTGAAGAGCCGGATGCGCTACGCCCTCGAGCGGCTCCAGGAGGCGCTCTCGGAGTACGAGGATTACGCGAGGGCGCTGCGCTAGCGCGCCGGAAGAGCTGTCTATGGACTGCGAGAAGTTCGACCAGCACGTGATGGACGCGCTCTACGACGAGCTCGACGAGCTGACGCATGCGGCCATGAAGCGCCACATGGACAGCTGCGCCCGGTGCGCCTCGGCGTTCGCGGGGCTGCGGGCGGCCCGCGACGCCGGTCCGTTGCCGCTCGAGGAGCCGAGCGAGGAGCTCGAGGCGCGGATCCTCGAGGCGGTCGAGGTCGCGCAAAAGAAGACGCCGTTCCGGCGCAAGGCGCTCCGCGCGCTGGCCTGGGCCGGCAGCCACGCGATGCGGCCGCAGCTGGCGATGGCGGCGCTCTTCGTGCTCGTCATCGGCTCGAGCCTGCTGCTGCTGCGGCCGAAGACGGGCGTGGCCCCCGTGCGGGTCACCGAGTGGGGCCAGCCTGCGTCGGATCAGCTCGAGCCGCCCAGCGTCCCGGCGCCGACCGTCCTGGCCGCGCCGGCGGACGAGGGCGACGGCCGGCGCATGGCCGAGGCCAAGGCGAGCGAGCCGCCGAGGCCGACGGCGGAGGCGGCGAAGGAGAAGAGCGCGCGCGGGGCAGCGGCCCCCGAGGACGGCGCGAGGCTGGCGCTGCGGGACGCGCAGACGCTGCAGCGGACGTCGGGCTGCGCGGCCGCCGTCGGCAAGCTCGACGAGGTCGGCGCGCAGTACCCGGGGACGCCCGCCGCGCACGCGGCGATGTGGGAGGCCGCGCGGTGTCATCAGGCGGCCGGGGAGACGGAGAAGGCGCGGGAGCTGCTGCTCGCGCTCCGCTCCGCGAAGGGGTACGGCGACCGCGCCGAGCAGATGCTCGCGGGCCTCGAGGCGAACGCCGTGCGCTCGCAGGCGCACAACGCGGCCCCCGCCGCGGCATCGGCGGCGCGCCCCGCCGCGGCGCCGCGGCCGGCCGCGAAGTCCGCGGCGCCGCGCGCAGACGAGCAGGGGCCCGCGCAGGCGGCGCCCCCCGACGCCGTGCCTCCCGACGCCGTGATGGCGCGCTGACGGCCGCGGACGCGCGCCGGCGCCTGCGTCAGTTCGATCTCACCGGCGCGTCGCGGATGTAGGCGATCGTCCTGATCGTGTCGACGATGCGCTCGCGATCGTCGGGCGTGAGATCGACGAAGCGGATCCCCATGCCCGGGTTCGGGTTGTCGTGGAGGGGGCGCACCTCGTTCACCCACTGCACCGTCCCCTCGAGCACGTACGAGCTCTCGGCCCCCGGGGGCGAGAAGCGGAGCGTGAGCCGCGTGCCGATCGAGAGCGGCTGCGTCGTGCGGACGAAGATGCCCATCTCCGAGATGTTGGTGATGGAGGCGTAGAGGAACGTGTCATCCGTCTCGCAGTCCACGAGCCAGGTGACGTCGAGCCGCTCGGACGAGCGCCGGTTGAGCGAATCCGGGGGGATCTCGCACTCGGCATCCTCGCCGGTGTGGCCAGCGTCCCCGTAGGCGCCGTTCTGCGCGGGGGTGGCCGACGAACCGCCAGGCGTGTCGGGCGGATGGTTGGAGTCACCACGGCCCCCGGTCATGTTTCTGCGACTAGCCGCTTTCCGCACGCGCGTCGAGGGCGCTCGACGACGAGGACCGCGCGTGGGTCGCCGGGCGCACAGGAGGGCGCGCGCGCCGCGGCATGCGTCGGGAATCCTACAACGGGCGGCTCACCGCACGCGGATGACGCCGCCGCGGATGCGGTTCTCGTGTTCAGGTCCGCGCGTCACCTCGAAGCGCGCATCCCCGGAAAAGAAGCCGAAGTAGAGCGCGTAGTCGCCCGGGGTGAAGTTGGGCTCGAGCTGGAGCTCGTGGTCGTCGACGATGATGTCGCCCGGTTGCCACAGGCTCATCGGGTAGCGCCCCTCGATCACGGCGTGGTCGCCGTTGTAACGGCGCTGGAACCCATCGACGTGAACGAACATCTTCCAGTTGCCGGTGATCGGCCGGTGCACCCGGAAGAAGGTCCGCAGGTGGTAGATCTTCTGCGGGATCACGCTCGAGGCCTGCTGCCCCTCGTCGTCGGTCAGCTCCCAGCCGAGCACCTCCAGCTGATCGTCGAACATCGCGTCGAGCGGGTTCGCGGGAGCGACGGGCTCGTCGAGCACGACACGGCTGAGCCAGCTCTCGTTCGGACGGCCGCCGAGCTCGTTCGACGCGAGGACGATCTGGCTCGATCGGCCGTCGAGCACGGGCAGGTTGCGCCCGTGGTGCTTGCGGAAGAGGCTGTTCAACCTGGGCAGCTCGTCGGATTTGACGACGAGCCAACGGCGCGCGCCGGGAGCGGCGGCGCTGTCCGCGGAGCCCTCCGCGGCGGGGGCGGTGAGCCAGGCGAGCGCCTGCGGGGCGTCGTTGAACGACGCGACCTCGCCGCCCTGGTAGTAGGCCGCCGCGCGGCTCCGGACGCCGAGCGTCGCGAGCGGCTCGCCGGGCTTGCGCAGCGACTCGTACGACTCGAAGACCTCCTTCGGGGAGAGCTGGGCCGCGAGCGCGGGGTAGTACCAGAAGCTCAGCGCGAAGCCGGCGACGAGGCCGGCGAGCGGCGTGCCGAGGGCGCGGGGCACGGAGGCGCGCGCGACGACGAAGCGGAACGCGTCGCGCACCGCGATGAGCGCCACGGGCCCGACGGCGAGCAGCAAGGGCAGCGCCCACCACGCGTTCATCCCGTAGGCGGCGAGGTGGTTCGGCATCCGCGCCACGGTCCCCCATCCGATGCGCTTGCCGACGAAGATCATCGCGCCGACGCCGACGAGCGCCGCCTCGAGGACGATCAGGAGGAAGAGCAGGTTGCCGCCCCAGATGCGCGCGAGCTCCTCGGCGCCGGCGCGGACGTCGGCGTCGATGCGACGCGCCCACGCCTTGAGGCCGCGGTCGATCTCGCGGGGCTGCTCCTCGAACCAGGTGAGCGCCACGAGGCCCGCGAACGCGATCAGGACGAAGCGCATCGCCGAGGCCGCCTCTTCCTCGAAGCTCTTCGGGAACACGGGCTTGTCGACGGAGAAGACGCTGAGGGCCCGGTCCGGCGAGAGGACGAGATCGCGGTACAGGACGAAGGCGAGCACGGAGCAGCCGACGGCGAGCGCCCGCGAGGAGGGGGCGCCGCGCTCGAGATCGCGGATGGCGAGCGCGGCGATCGCGGCGAGGAGCGCGGGGCCGCTGAACGGGAGCGCCCCGGCGTGCGGCGCGAGCAGCGCGAAGGCGCCGTAGGCGAGCGCCGACGTGACGACGAGGGCGATCCGGACGCCGGCCTCGCGATCGAGGCCCGCCGCGGCCCCTTGCGGCGCGGCCGGCGCGCGGAAGAGCCGGCCGACGGCGAACGGCAGGAAGGCGCTCCACGGAAAGAGGGCGTGCCCGAGCTGGCGCAGCGTGAGATCGAACGTGGACTCGACCGGCGGCTTCTTGAGGAGCGCGACGCCGAGGGCGCGCGGGAGCGGCGCGTCGGCGCTCGAGCTCGCGAGGACGAGGAGGCCCTTCGCCGCCGCGGCGACGCCGAGCAGGAGCGCCGCGCCGCCCACGAGATCGCCGAGCGTGGGCCGCGGGCGCTCGATCGCGGGCCAGGCGCCGGACGTGCGGAGCACGATCCACGTCAGGCCGGCGCCGAGCGCGGGGACGGCGACCCCGATCAGCAGGCCGCGGCTGAGGTATCCGGCGGCGAGGCCGAGGAGCCCCACCGCGATCCACGCGGCCGGCGCGAGCAGGGCGCCGCGCCGCGCCCCTCGCCCGCCCTCGAGCAGGGCGCCGGTCAGCCCGCAGAACGCCATCGTGAGCGCGGCCATGGTGACGATGTCGCCGAGCATGGTGCGGGCCTGCATCACGTAGAGCGGCATCGTGACGAGCACGGCGACGCCGTACAGGCCGGCCTTGCGGTCGACGAGCCGGGCGAGGAACTCGTAGAGCACGAGCGCGCCGGCGAGCCCCCACAGCGCGAGCGGGAGGCGCCCGGCCCAGTCGTGCAGGCCGAACAGCCGGAAGCCGAGCGCCATCGAGGTGAACCCGAGCTCGCCCATGCCGAGGTCGGTCAGGGTCGGCAGCTGCCCGGCTGGATCGGCGAGATCCACGCCTTCCACGCCGCGCGGGGCGTGGAAGACGTGGAGGGCGATGCGGCGGGCGAGGTCGGCCCGGTCGAGCTCGTAGGGGTCCCAGATCCCGCTCGTGCCGAGGAGGGGCAGCAGCGCGAGGGCCGCGAGCGCGAGGGCCGCGAGCCGCGCGGGGCCGCCGCGCGAGCCGCCGTCCACCGCGCCACCGGCCGGCGCGCCGCCGGTCTCGGCCGAGCGGTCCTCGCGCGGTCTCGCCTCGTCGTGGGACGGGGCTCCGGTCGCGGGCGGGTCGGGGGCAGCGGGCGGGGCTCCGCTTCGTGGATCCCCTCGGTGGACGCTCGACATGCGAGGCATCCCCTTACCGCCTTCGCGCGCGCTTGACCACGGATCGTAGGGAAGCGTTTGTAGCCCCCCTGGGCGTCTGCTATCGCGCGCGGCGTGGTGAAAGGCCGTCCCCCGAGCGCGCCCCAGGGCGCGAGAACGCGCCCGCAGGCGCCGAAGCCCTCCCAGGCCGCCGCTGGCCCCCGTCCCGCCAGGAACGGTGGCCGCGCCGGCCGCCCGGGAGCGTCATCCGGCGAGGAATCCCCGACGGGCGACGCGGCGATCCCGCGGGCGCGCCCGCCCCGACGCAAAGACGAGGCGCATCCCGACGACAGATCCCGCGGCGCGAGCAAGCGGGGCGGCGCCGAGCGCGCTGCCAGGCGAGGCGAGGCGGACCGGGGCGGCGCCGAGCGCGCTGCCAAGGCAGGGGATGCGGAGCGGGGCGCCAGGAAGAACCGCGGCGCCGCGGCGCGCTCCTCCAGCGCAGCCCGCGGCAAGGCGGGGCGCGCGCCTCGCCCGGCGGGCGAAGCGAAGGGGCGACCGCTCCCGGAGCGCGCGGCGGGCGCGCTCGGCGGCGGGCAGCAGCAGCGAAGGAAGCGCGCCGAGCCGAGGCGGGTCGAGGAGGCCGACGCGTCGCTCGATCTGCCGCGGCGATCCGGGCGCGTGGCCCTGGTGGGGCGGCCGAACGTGGGCAAGTCGACGCTGCTCAACGCGGCGCTCGGCCACCCGCTCGCGATCGTCTCGCCGACGCCGCAGACGACGCGCGACGCGATCCTCGGGGTCGTGCACCACGGCCCGGCCGAGATCGCGCTGCTCGACACGCCCGGGCTGCACCGGCCGCGCACCGAGCTCGGGCGCGTGATGAACCAGGCGGCGCGCGAGGCGGCGCGGAGCGCCGACGTCATCGTCTTCGTGACGGAAGCCCCGGATCCCGCGCGCCTCCCGCGGCGCGCGAAGGAAGGCGAGGACGGCCCGCCGTTCGCGCCGCACCCGGGCGACCTCGCGCTGCTCGCGGACCTCGGGAGCGAGGCGCCGGTGGTGTTCGTGCTCAACAAGGTCGACCGGGTGCGGGACAAGGCGCGGCTCTTGCCGCTCCTCGACGCGTTCGCGAAGATCCGTGATTTCTCGGCGATCGTCCCGATCTCGGCGCTGCGCGAGGACGGCGTCCAGCGCGTGCTGGACGAGGTGGCGAAGCTGTGCCCCGAGCGGGCCTGGGGCTTCGCGCCCGATGAGCTCACCGACAGGCCCACGCGCTTCTTCGCCGCCGAGTACGTGCGCGAGCAGATCCTCCGCGCGACGAAGGCCGAGGTGCCGCACGCCAGCGCCGTGCAGATCGAGCGCTACGTCGAGCCGACGGGCGACGGCGCGCTGCACATCGACGCGACGATCCACGTGGAGCGGCCCGGGCAGAAGAAGATCTTGATCGGCGCCGCCGCGGAGCAGCTCAAGCGGATCGGCACGGAGGCCCGGCTCCGGATCGAGGAGCTCGTCGGGCGGCAGGTGAACCTCAAGCTCTGGGTGCGGGTGACGCCGGAGTGGCGCGAGTCGCTCCAGACGCTGGAAGAGCTCGGTTACAACAAGGGAGAGACCTCGTGAGCGCGGCGAAACCAGCTCCTTCCAGGCAGACCAGGCGCGGTCAGGGCGCCGCCGGCGGCGGTCGGGCGACGAAGACGGGCGGTGGCCCCGAGAAGAGGGGCGGCGTCGCTCCCAGGAAGGGCGCTGCCTCCGGCAAGAGCGCGGTCGCTCCCAGAAAGAGCGCGGCCGCCTCGGGCAAGAGCGCGGTCGCTCCCAGAAAGAGCGCGCCCGGCAAGGCCGCTGCCGCGCCCCGCAAGGCCGCTGCGGCGCCCCGCAAGGCCGCTGCGGCGCCCGGCAAGGCCGCCGCTGGCGCGAAGAAGGGCAGCGGCTCGGGCCTGAGCAAGGGGCGCGCTGCCTTCGAGCAGAGCGGCCACGATCCGGCGGAGGACAGGGACGAGCTCGCGGCGGAGCTCGCCGACGAGGCCCTCGAGGCCGCCGAGGACGCCGCGGCCGACGCGCCTGCCCCGCCGCCCTCGGCCGGGATCGTGGCGCTGGTCGGGCGGCCCAACACCGGCAAGAGCACGCTGTTCAACCGCCTCGTCGGCAAGCGCATCGCGATCGTGCACGACGAGCCCGGGGTGACCCGCGATCGCCACTACGGCGACGTCACCTCGCGGGGACGGCGCTTCACGCTCGTCGACACCGGCGGGTTCGACCCCGAGAGCGACGACCCGATGCGGCAGGGGATCAAGCGGCAGATCGACCTCGCCATCGCCGAGGCCGACGTGATCGTGTGCGTGCTCGACGCCGTGACGCCGGTCACGCCGTCCGAGCACGCCGAGCTCGGCCTCCTGCGCCGCGCGGGCAAGCCCGTGATCTACGTCGCCAACAAGGCGGACTCGCCGCGCGCCGAGGCCGAGGCGGCGGAGCTGTACCGCCTCGGGATGGATCGGCTCATCCCGATCAGCGCCCTCCACGGCCGCGGCATCTCGGATCTGGAGATGGCCATCGAGGCCGCGCTGCCCAAGGAGCCCGCGGCGCCCGAGGCGTCGGCCGAGGGGGCGCTCCGCATCGCCATCATCGGGCGCCCGAACGCGGGGAAGTCGTCGCTCGTCAACCGCATCGCGGGCGAGGAGCGGATGCTCGTCGACGCGCAGCCGGGCACGACGCGCGATCCGATCGACACCCTGGCCGAGCGCGACGGCAAGCGGTTCTTGCTCATCGACACGGCGGGCATCCGGCGCAAGGCGAAGGTGGCGAAGGAGGACAGCGCCGTCGAGGCGGTCAGCGTCATGCACGCGATCCGCGCGATGGAGCGGGCCGAGGTCGTGCTCCTGCTCTGCGACGCGGCCGAGGGCGTGGCCGAGCAGGACGCGAAGATCCTCGGCCTCGCGGTCGACCGGGGGTGCGGCGTCGTGATCGGCCTGAACAAGATCGATCTCCTCGACCGGAAGGCGCTCGCGAAGGCGGAGCAGGACGCCCGCGACAAGCTCGCGTTCGTGCCGTGGGCGCCGATCGTGCAGGTGAGCGCGCGCAGCGGCCGCGGCGTGGCGAAGCTCCTCGAGACGGTGGGCCAGGTGGCCGACGCCTACCGGAAGCGCGTGCCCACCGGGGAGCTCAACCGCTTCTTCGAGCAGATCCTCCTCACGCACCCGCCGCCCACGCACGGCGGGCGCGCGCCCCGGCTGTTCTTCGTCACGCAGGCCGAGACGTCGCCGCCGCTGTTCGTCGTCGTCGCGAGCGATCCCGAGAAGCTCCACTTCAGCTACCGGCGCTACGTGTCGAACCAGCTCCGGCAAGCGTTCGGCCTCGAGGGCGTGCCGGTCCGGGTGAAGTACAAGGAGCGCCGCCGCCGCAGCTAGCCCGCGCCGCGGGGGCGCGCGCCCCAGGCGCCCGCGGCGCGCGCGCCCACCGCGTGGGGCGCTGCCGCACCGCAGCGCGCGCCGCACCTCGTACGGAAGCGGCCGGCTACCCCGCCGCCCCGGGCAGCGGCGCCAGCACGTCGGCGATCCTCGCGAGGCCGGCCACGTCGTAGATATCGTACGGGAACGCCGGCACGTCGACGCGGACGCTGCCGCCGTTCTGCTCGTCCTCCAGCGCCGCCTCGAGGGCGATCAGGTTCAGGTGATCGAGCTTGCCCATGCGGGTCTCGTCCTCGGCGGCCTGGAGCAGGCGCGCCGCCGCGCCGGGGCCGAGGGCGAGGCCGCTCCCGTCGAGCGCGGCGGCGATCTCGGCGACGCCGGGGAGGGCGCCGTACACCGGGTGGACGCGGTTCACGACGAACGCGTCGCGCCGCATGTCCTGCTCGCGCAGGCGATCGGCGAAGAACAGCACCTCCCGCACGCAGAGCGGATCGGGCGTCGTGACGAGCACGTAGGCCACGTCGGGGCCGCGCAGCGCCGACGCCACCGCGTCCGCCCGCTGCTTCCAGCCGCCGAAGACCGCGTTCATCTCGCTGATGAACGCCGCGATCTGCTCGAGGAAGCCGCTGCCGGTCAGCTTGCCGATGCCGCGCAGCACCGCCGCGGTCGACCGCGCCAGCAGGTTGAGCGACAGCTTGCCGGAGCTCTGGAACGCCTGCACGAACCAGCGCGTCGCCGCGCTGTCGATGGCGCCGACGAGCCGCTCGGGCGCGTCGAGGAAATCCAGCGCGTTCGCCGTGGGCGGCGTGTCGAGCAGGACGAGGTCGTAGCTCGGGTCGTTCCTCACGGCGTAGAGCTTCTCCATCGCCATGTACTCCTGCGTGCCCGCGAGCGACGTGGAGATGTACTTGTAGAGGACGTTGCCGAGGATCCGGTCGCGCTGCTCGGGCGACGGGGCGAGCGAGGCGACGAGGCCGTCGAACGTCGACTTCGTGTCGAGCATCATCACCGTCATCGAGCCGGGCACGTCGATCCCCGCCCGGGCGAACCGGGCCGGCTCGATCGTCTGCGCCTCGGTCTTCATCTCCTCGAGCCCGAGGCTCTGGGAGAGGCGGCGCGCCGGGTCGATCGTCAGGCACAGCACGCGCTTGCCCCGGCGGGCCGCGGCGAGGCCGAGCGCCGCGGTGGTGGTCGTCTTGCCGACGCCGCCGCAGCCGACGCAGAGGATCACCCTGCGGGAGGCGAGCAGCGGGGCCAGGCCGGCGTCGTCCGCCTGGCGGGGTGCGTGGGCGGCGGGCGGGGTGTTTCGAGGGGGTGCGAGCGGGCCGGGCATGGCGCGCGACCTGAGGTCGCGGCCCCTTGTAGCACGAACCGGGGGCGCGAGCGCTCGTCCGGCTGCGCGGCGAGCGCTCCGGCCGCGGCCGGACGACCGCTCAGCCCGCGGCGGGTGGACGATGCGCTCAGGCCGCGGCGCGGAGGATGCGCAGGCACCCGGCGGCGGCCCGGGCGATGGAGGCGCCGCGCTCCGCCGTGCCGCCGCGGCCGCAGAGCAGCACCTCCCCGCCCGCCACGGCGAGGCTCTGGACCTCGACCTCCGCGGTGAGCGCGGCGATGCGCGAGCCGACCGCGGCGTTCTGCACGGCGTCCGGGTTGGCGAGGAGCGGGGCGTAGGCGGCGAGCTCCTCGCACGCGGGCCACGCGCCCGCCCCGGCGACCAGGCAGCCGCTGTCGTCCACGAGGACCACGACGTCCAGGTTCGCCTCCGAGCGCGTCGTCGAGAGCTGATAGTGCAGCGCGGTGATCGGGTCGTCGCTGCGGCGGCGCCGCCGCTCGGAGGCGGGCGCCCCCTCCCCGGCGGCCGCGACGCCCCCCTCGGCCGAGAGCGCGCCTCGGCCTTCGGGCCGCTCCGCGCGGCCTCCCTGCTGGTCGCCGCGCTGGCCCCCTGCGCCGCCATTCGACCCGGGCTCCGGCACACGCTGCTGGTTCGATAACGAGAGCGACACGAACACCTCCTGCACGCGAAGGATGGTCGCAGCGCACGGGGGCGGCCAACTTTGCTAAGTTCGACCGCACGGTGCGCGGCTTCATCGATCTCCACTGCCACTGGGTCGCCGGCATCGACGACGGCGCCCGCACCGTCGAGGAGAGCTTCGCCCTCCTCACCGCGCTCCGCGGCGCCGGGTTCGACACCGTGGTGGCCACGCCGCACATGCGCCCCGGGATGTTCGACAACACCCGGCAGAGCCTCCGCGCCGCCTACGACGCGACGTGCACCGCGCTGCGCCGCGCCGACGACGCGCGCGGCCTGCCCGCGCTCGACCTCTCGTCGGAGCACTTCTTCGATGACGTCGTCTTCCAGCGCCTCCTCGACGGCAGCGCCCTCCCCTACCCCGGCGGCCGCGCGGCGCTCGTCGAGTTCCCGACCCGGAGCTTCCCCGTCCGCGTCGCCGAGCGCATCTTCGACCTCAGCCGCCGCAAGCTCCGCCCCGTCATCGCCCACCCGGAGCGCTACGAGCCGGTCTTCGACGACTGCTCCTCGCTGGATCCGCTCCTCGACGCCGGCGCCGTCCTCCTCCTCGACGTCGCGGCCCTCACCGGCAAATACGGGCGCACCCCCCGCCGCGCCGCGGAGCAGCTGCTCGAGGAGGGCTACTACTACGCCGCGTGCAGCGACGCCCACGCCCCGAGGGACGTCGCCGACGTCCGCGGCGGCATCGACGCCCTCTTCGCCAGGGTCGGCGAGGAGGAAGCGACCTTCATGCTCATCGACGGCCCGCGCGCGATCCTCGAAGGCACCGTCGAGCCCTGACCCGCGCGGCCCCGCTCCCTCGGCGGCGCGCGACCTCGCGCCGGCGCTGGCTCATCGCCGGTGCGGCGTGGTCGCCGCGCCCCGGCGGCGCGGGGGCGCGGCGAGGCTGCTCGCGGCGGTGTCCACGCGCGGCCCGGCGGGCGCGGTGAACGAGGCCGGCGGCAGCGGGCTGTCCTTCACCGCCGTGGTCCCGGCGAGCGCGACCCCGAGGACGGCGGCCCCGAACGCCCACGCCGCCTGCGCCCACCGCCGCCAGGCGGGCAGCGGCTCCGCCTCGTCGGCCGCGCCGCCCCCCGGATCGAGCGACTCGAGCGCGGCGCGCAGCTGCTGCGTACGGAGGTGCGACGCGTTCCCGAGCACCTGCCCGATCCAGCCGGCGACCAGCGCGTCGTTGCCCGGGTGCGCGGCGCCCGGGACCGCCTCCTCGAGCGCGCGCATCAGCTGCGCGGCCGTCGCGGTGCGCGCGGTGGGCGACTTGGCGAGCGCCTCGGAGACGAGGCGATCGAGCGCGGGCGGGATCGGCTCGGGCGGCGGCGCCGCGCTCAGCCGCTCGGCGAACCCGCGGCGGGACGGGACGGCGCGCGACGACAGCGGCGCGGCGGGCCGCTCGCTCGCGATGTGGGTCATCGTGCTCTCGCTGTCGTCGGCCTGGAAGGGGTGCGCGCCCGAGAGGAGCTCGTAGAGCAGCACCCCCACCCCGAAGAGATCGGCCCGCCGGTCGCACGGCTGCCCGCGGATGTGCTCCGGCGCCATGTACGGCGCGCTGCTCCTGAACAGGAGCGCGCCCCCCTCGCCGCCCGCCGCCGCGGCGAAGGCGCGCCCGCCGTCGCCCCGGAGCGAAGGCCGGCGCTCCGACAGCCGCTCCTCCTCGAACTTCGCGATGCCGAAGTCGACGAGGCGGACGAGCCCCTCGGACGTGATGAGGACGTTGTCGGGCGAGACGTCGTAGTGAAGGAGCTCCCGGGGGTTGCCGACCTCGTCCCGGAGCTCGTGCGCCGCGTCGAGCGCCGCGCAGATCTGGTACGCCAGCCGGGCCGCGGCGAGCACCGGCGCCGGGCGCCCGCGCGCGGCGCGCAGCACCGCCGAGAGGGGCTCGCCGCTGACCCACTCCATGACATAGAAGAGGGTGCCGCCCTCCTCGCCGAGATCCACGACGGGCACCACGTTCGGGTGCCGGATGCGCGCCGCGAGCGCGGCTTCCTCCAGGAACATCCGCACGGCGTCGGGGTCGGGCGAGAGCTCGGGGTGAAGCACCTTGATGGCAAAGAGCTTCTGAAACCCGTGCTCGCGCCTGAGCCGACCCGCCCAGACCTCCCCCGTCTCGCCTGCGGCCACCCGCAGGACGAACTCGTACCGGCCCAGGGAAAACCCCGGGAAAAAGCGGCCCCCGCCCCCCACGCGGAAGGTGTGGCCCACACATGAAGAGTCCGCCAGGGTTCCCGGTCTGCGACGATCACGATTGTTGCCCGGCTTGTGAGACTCCACAGCAGCCGGGAAACGGCGCTTCCGACCGCGACGTCATCGCCCTGTCCGGAGGCGGTCCGCCCGGGCTCGGTCCTGGCTCGGCGCCCGGCGCGGCGCCCGGCGCGGCAACTGCGCGCGCCGCCCGTCCGGCCCGGCCCGGCCGTGCCCTCGCGCGGACGTTTTCGGTCCTATCCGGGGTGCGGGGGTCTTGCTTCCTGAACAACCGGACAGTAAAGCTGCCGGAAACTGTTGCCCCGCACGTCGGGGATCCGGCAGCGTGATCCCCTTCGGACTCCCCCTCCCTTCGGCCCCCCGCCCCGAGGTACGCATGAGCGACGAGAAGAACACCAAGCAGAAGTCTGCCGCCCTGGAGCTCGCGATCGCGAGCGTCGAGAAGGAGTACGGCAAAGGGGCGATCATGCGCCTCAAGGACGGGCAGACGCTGCACGACGAGGTCGCGGCCGTGCCGAGCGGCTCGCTCGGCCTGGACATCGCCCTCGGCATCGGCGGCTACCCGCGCGGACGCATCGTCGAGATCTACGGGCCGGAGTCGAGCGGCAAGACGACCCTCACCCTCCACGCCATCGCGGCCATCCAGCGGGCGGGCGGGACGGCGGCGTTCATCGACGCCGAGCACGCCCTCGACGTGAACTACGCCAAGAAGCTCGGCGTGAAGACCGACGAGCTGCTCATCTCGCAGCCCGACTACGGCGAGCAGGCGCTCGAGATCGCCGACATGCTGGTCCGCTCGAACGCCGTCGACATCATCGTCGTCGACTCCGTCGCCGCGCTCGTCCCCAAGGCGGAGATCGAGGGCGACATGGGCGACAGCCACGTCGGCCTCCAGGCCCGGCTGATGAGCCAGGCGCTCCGCAAGCTGACCGGGACGACCTCCCGCTCGCAGTGCCTGCTGATGTTCATCAACCAGATCCGCATGAAGATCGGCGTCATGTTCGGCAGCCCCGAGACGACGAGCGGCGGCAACGCCCTCAAGTTCTACGCCTCGGTCCGGCTCGACATCCGTCGCATCGGCGCGATCAAGGAGGCGGCCGCGGGCGGCAAGGAGCCGGCGGTCGTCGGCAACCGGACCCGCGTGAAGGTCGTGAAGAACAAGATGGCTCCCCCCTTCCGCGAGGTGGAGTTCGACATCCTCTACGGCCACGGCATCAGCCACAGCGGCGACGTCATCGACCTCGCGACCGAGGCGAGCATCATCGAGAAGAGCGGCTCCTGGTTCTCGTTCCAGGGCGAGCGCATCGGCCAGGGCCGGGAGAACGCCCGCTCCTACCTCGAACAGCACCCGGCGGTGCTCGAGAAGATCGAGTCGATGGTCCTCGCGAAGCACGGCATCTCCCGCGCCGGCGGGAGCGCCGCGGCGAACGGCGCCGCGGCCGCCGCCCCGAAGGGCGGAGCCGCCGCGGCCGAGCACCCCGCGCAGGCGAAGGGTCGCGGCGAGGCGGCCCCGTCCGGCCAGGACGCCCGGCGCGCCCCGGGCAAGACGAACTGACGCGGGCCGCCACCGCCATGTACCTCTACGTGATGCGGCACGGCCCGGCGGAGGACCGGTCGGCGAGCGGACGGGACGCGGACCGGACTCTCACCCCCGAGGGCCGCGACCGCGTCGAGCGGGTCGCGATCGAGCTGCACCGCGTCCGGGGCGGCGCCCCGCTCTCGCGGGTGCTCGCGAGCCCTCTGGCGCGCGCCCGCGAGACCGCCGAGATCGTGGCGCCCCGCTGCGGCGCGCCGGAGGTCGAGATCCGGGACGAGCTCTCGGTCGACGCCGACCTGCCGCTCGCGCTCGTCGCGGCGCTCGCCCGAGGCGGGGCCGACGCGCTCCTGGTCGGGCACCAGCCGAACGTAGAGCACCTCGTCCGGACGCTCGTCGACGCATCCGGCCGGGGCGCGCCCGGCCTGGTCCTCCGCGCCTTCACCACGGCCCTGATCGTCGCCCTCGAGCCCGACCCGCGCGCGCAGGACCGCTGGCGCGTGGTGCGGATCCTCGACCCGCGCGAGCTCGCCTAGCGAGGACGCGCCGCGCGCGCCGTGTCATCGGATGGAGCGGGAGCAGACGTACGCGTCCGAGGCGGAAGGCTGCGCGACCCGAGCCGGCTCGACCGGAGCGGCTCGTCGCCGCGCCGTGAGGGCCCAGGCAAGTCCATGAATTTGCGGTGGAAATCCAGATCGCGGGCGGGCGGCGGCCAGGGCCCCCGCCGCACCCCCGCAGGCGGGGCCGGCCCCCTGCTTACGTAATCACAAATCCGAATGATTTCGATGATTTCGGCCGCTCGCTTGACAAGGATCCCACCCGAGAATACGCCCAAATAAGGAGGATTGAGATGGCGGGACAGATGGTCTTCCCCTTCGCTCAACCCCCTCCAGGCCGTCTGTCGCGCAGCGGTGGGAAGGGCGCAGCATCCTCTTCCTTGTGGCCGCGCGTTTCGCGGGCCGTCGTCCGGGTGCCCGACCCCCGCCACCATCCGCTCGACATCGCCCTGCCGTCGGGCCAGCCGCAGATCTACGTGCACGAGGGGGCGCGCCAGGCGCTCGTCCGGCGCCTGGAGCTGGCCCAGAAGCGGCCGGTGCTCCTCTCGGTGACCGACAACTACCGGCAGATGATCTCCTCCTCGCTGCGGGAGGGGATCCTGCAGGCGCGCGTCCACCACATGTTCCTGGACGCGCCGGCGGTCGTTCAGGATGCGCTCGTCCGGTACGTGGTGAACCAGGACCGGGCCGCGTCGCTCCTCGTCGGCCGGTACATCGACGAGAACGGCCATCGCATCCGGGCGAGCCGGCCGGTGAGCACGCCGCTCTCGACGCAGGGGCGGACGCACGATCTGCTGACCCTGTTCCAGAAGGTGAACCACACGTACTTCGGCGGCGTGGTCGACGCGCTGATCACCTGGGGCAAGCGGACCAAGGCGCGGAAGCCGCGGCGCACCATCAAGCTCGGGAGCTACTCGGCGGTGGAGCGGCTGATCCGCATCCACCCGGTGCTCGACCGGCCCTGGGTCCCCCGCTACTTCATCTCCTACGTCATCTACCACGAGATGCTCCATCACGTGATGCCCGCGAGCCACGGCAACGGGCGCCGGATGCTCCACCCGCCCCAGTTCCTCGCCCGCGAGCGGCTCTTCCGCGACTACGAGCGCTCCCTCGCGTGGGAGAGGGACCACGTGGGCAGGCTCCTCCGCACCTGACGCGCCGTCTCCGGCGGACCTGCGCGCGCTCCGACGCGACGCGCGACGCGCGACGCGGACGAACCGGCGCCGAGCGACGAACCATTGCGCGGAGTACCGGCTGGCTCTAAACCGGCGGACCCCCGTGCGGGCCGCGCGACCGGCGCGCCGCGGGCGATCCCGTAACCTCGAAAGTGTGGAAGGACAGCGTGCAGGAGATTCTCACCCAGGAAGCGAGCCCGAAGCGGGCGATGGAGGCGCTCGAGTGGGCCGTTCAGCGAGCAGAGCGGGCCGAGCCCGCGCAGCCCGAGGCGGCCGCGGAGCCACGCCCCTCGACCCGGGCGATCTCGGGGCGCCCCGCCGACTTCAAGGCGGCGGCGGCGATCTACCTGCCCGACGTCCGCAAGCTGCTCGACCGGATCATGATGAGCGACGACGCCGAGGCCGGGCTCGACGCCCTGCTCGAGTCGGGCGCCCTGGCGGCGATGCTGCCCGAGGTCGAGGCGATGGTGGGGTTCGGCGACGGGGAGTGGCGCCACAAGGACGTCTGGAAGCACACGAAGCAGGTGGTGCGTCAGGCGGTGCCGAGGCTCGAGGTCCGCTGGGCGGCGCTGCTCCATGACATCGGCAAGACGAGGACGCGCACCATCTCGCCGACGGGGGAGGTCCATTTCTTCGGTCACGCCGAGGTCGGCGCGCGCATGTTCGACAAGATCGACCGGCGGCTGCCGCTGTTCTCGAAGGAGGAGGCGCTGAAGGGCAGCATCCGCTTCCTCATCCTGCACCACCTGCGGGCGAGCCAGTACGACCCGTCGTGGACCGACAGCGCGGTGCGGCGCTTCGCGAAGGAGATGGGCGGCTGCCTGAACGACGTGCTCGACCTGTCGCGGGCGGACATCACGACGAAGCGGCCCGAGAAGAAGCGGAAGGGGCTGAAGCAGATCAACGACCTGGCCGAGCGGGTGCTGCATGTCCAGGCCGAGGACGCGGTGGTGCCGCCGCTGCCGAGCGGCATCGGCGACGCCATCATGCAGGCGTTCGGGCTGCCGCCGTCGCGTCGTGTGGGCGAGGTCAAGCGGGCGCTGGAGCAGGCGGTCGAGGCGGACGAGGTGCCGTCGCACCAGGAGGCGGACGTGTACATCGCGTTCCTCCGGGACAACGCGGCGCGCTTCGGGCTCTGAGGGTCGGCGGCGCGCGGGCGGGGTGCGACGCAGAGCGGCGGGCGACCGCCGCTCGCTCAACGCAGCAAGGCTTCGCAGGTGACGCAGCGGGGAGGGACGCCGTCCTTGTGGTAGAGCTCGCCGCAGCGGCCGCAGAGGCGGGCGTCGGCCTCGAAGGCGATGAGCTTGTCCGTGGCCTTGCAGTGAAGGCCGGCCACCTGGGGCGGCTCCAGCGGGCGCACCTCGCCGGCGGCGTCGTCGGGCGCAGGCAGGGCGTCCTCCTTGATGCCGGCGACGCGGCCGGGGATGCGCTTCCTCGCCTCCGAAAGGACGCGGGACGCCGCTGCGAGATGCGCGCGCAGCGGGATGGCGATCACCGTGCCGCCGCCCTGGACCGTGAGCGCCGACTCCGACAGCAGCAGGCCGGTGACCTCGCTCCAGCCGATGCGCTCGATCTCGCCAGGCCCGTTCTCGAGCGCCACGCCGGCATCGCCGACGCGGACGGGCTTCAGCGACCACTGCCCGAACAGGCCCGCCGCGGCGCCGAGGAGGAGCGCACCGACGAGCAGGTACGGAGCAGCAGGGTGCGCGCCCGCCTCCTCGCCCCGGAACCACTGGCCGTAAACGCCCGCGCCGGCAAGGAGCGCCGCGACGGACATGCCGAGCAAGGTGAGGGCTAGCTCGAGCGACGCCTTGGGCTCGAAACGACGCTCGCTCCGCGGATCGGTCCGCTGCCGGAGGAGCACCTCGCCACCCTGCCCCGTGGACCCCGAGCCCTTGCGCTTGCGCTTCACCGGTCTGTCGGCTGCCATCGGCGGCTTCCTATCGGAGGAGACGCCCGGACGCAAAGGGGCTCGGCACACCACCAGCGGTCCGCACGGGCAGCCAGCCTGACCCGAGGCTCGCCCGCGCGGCAGGGACGGAGAGGTATGCTGGGACGACCATGAGATCGATGCCCGACGCGGCGACCTACGTCCTGCCCGCGCTCAGCATCGGGCTCGCCGCGCTCGTGTTCCTGGGACCCGGCGCGCAGCGCATGGCCACCGGCGTGCGGGTGTGGGGCGCCCCCGTCGCCGGGAGCGCGGCCCTCGCGCTCCGCGTCGAAGGGGTACGCCGGCTCCACGGCGCCGACGATCCGGCGGTGCTGCCGGCGATCGAGGTGAGCGCGACGTCCGGGGGGGCGCCGCTCGCGGGATGGAGCGGCTCGACCGGAAAGGACGGGATCGGCGAGGCGCTGCTGCGCGCAGGCGGCGGGCTGAAGGCGCCGGTCGTGGTGCGGATCCGGCGGGGCGGCGACGCGCTCCTGGAGCAGGAGGTGCCGCTCTCGCCCCCGCTCCCCGCGGAGGCGAGCGCGCTGCCCGGCGCGGCGCACGCGAGCGCGCTGCCCGGCGCGGCGCACGCGAGCGCGCTGCCCGGCGCGGCGCACGGGGAGCTCCGCCTGCGGGTCACGGTCGCGCGGGGCGCCATGGCCGCGCCGTTCCCGGAGCCGGTGCGCGTCGCGGTCGAGACGGAGGACGGAGCGCCCGTGCCAGGGGCGCGCGTGGAGGCGAGCACCGTCGGGGCGGAGCTCGGGGGGCAGGACAGCGGGCCGGCGCAGATCACCGCCGACGCGCGGGGCGCCGCGGAGCTCACGATCAGGCCGCTGGCGCACACCGTCGAGCTCACGCTGCGCGCGGCGCGCCCCGGGAGCGCGGCGCCGCCCGGGGCGCGGGGCGCGAGCGGCTCCTGGGAAGGGAGGCTGCCCGTGATCCCAGGCGCGATCTGGCTCGACCCGGCCGGCCTCGCGGGCGAGCGGCCAGAGCTACGGCTCACCTCGCCGGCGCCGAAGCCCTACGCCTACGTCTCGATCGGAGGCGGGCACGGTCGCCTGTTCGGGGCGGTGGTCCCGCTCGCGGCCGATGGTGGAGGCTTCTTCTCGGGGACGCTGGCGCTCCCGGACGGGCCGCCGCCCGGCGACGCTGGATGGGCGGTCGTCGCGAGCGACCCGTACGAGCAAGGCGCGGGCACGGTCGCCTGGCCGCTCTCGCCCGCCGCGAGCCCGATCGCGCCGCGGCGCGTGGCGCTGCTCGCGGACGGGGTGCCGGCGGCCGAGGCGCGCGAGCGGGCCCGCGCCTCGCGGGCGCGGCGCGCCGGCCTGGTGGTGCTCGGCGCCGCCGGGGTCGCCGAGATGCTCCTGCTCGCGCTCCGCGCCCGGACCGCGCGGCGGCGCCTCGCGGCGCACCTCGCCGCAGCGTCGGGCGGCGAGGGGGAGGACGGAGCCGACGGGGCGCCGCTGTCCAGGGAAGATCGCGGCCGGCTGCTCGCCACCGTGCGGGCGGAGCCGGTCCTGTCGGTGCTCGCGCTCGCCGCGCTCGTCGGGCTCTCCTTCGCGGCGGTCGCTGCGCTCGCCACGTTCCGGTGACCGGGGGCGCGCGCGGCGCATGGATTTCATCCGCCGCCGGCCCCGAGCCGCTAGACTGGACACCCGACGGGACGGGGCGGGAGGACGACAGACAGGGCATGTCCGAGCAGCAGCGGTACCGGGTCATCAAGCGCCTCGCCTCCGGCGGCATGGCGGAGGTCTTCGTCGCCGAGAGCGCGGGGATCGAGGGGTTCAAGAAGCAGGTCGCGATCAAGCGCGTCTTGCCGCAGCTCAGCAAGAAGGAGCAGTTCATCGCGATGTTCCTCGACGAGGCGCGCCTCTCGGCGCACCTCTCGCACTCGAACGTCGTGTCGGTGTTCGACATCGGCGTCGGCGACGGGACCTACTTCATCGTCATGGAGTACGTCGACGGCGCCGACCTCCGGGCCCTCCTCGAGCACCAGAAGAAGGTGGGCCGGCCGATGAGCGTCGAGGTCGCCGCGTTCATGGCCGCGAAGATGTGCCAGGGCCTCGCCTACGCGCACGAGCTCGCGACCGCGGACGGAAAGCCGCTCCAGATCGTGCACCGGGACATCACCCCGGCGAACGTGCTCATCACCCGCTACGGCGAGGTGAAGATCGTGGACTTCGGGCTCGCGAAGGCGTCGAGCCAGCTCGCCGAGAGCGACGCGGGCATCATCAAGGGGAAGTTCGGCTACCTGGCGCCGGAGACGGTGCTCGAGCAGGGCGTCGACCAGCGCGTCGACATCTTCGCGCTCGGGATCATCCTCTGGGAGATGCTCGCCGGGCGCCGGCTCTTCCTCGGCGACTCCGACTACATCACGGTGCGGCTCGTGCGCGACGCGGTGGTCCCCTCGCTCCAGCAGATCAACGGCGAGGTGCCGCGCGAGCTCGAGCAGATCATCCGCCGCGCGCTCGCCCGCGATCCGACGGCCCGCTACCACACGGCGCGCGAGCTCGGGCGCGACCTCACCCGCTTCCTCTACCGCTTCGGCCGCCCGGTGAGCGAGGACGACGTGGCCGCGCTGGTGGAGCACGCCAAGGGCGGGCCGGCGCGGGCGGTCGACGGGACGCAGAAGATCGCCGAGCTCATCGACATGATGCTCCTCGAGTTCAAGTCGCTCACGAAGGAGCCGACCTCGAGCGGCAGCGGCCTCAACCTGCTGCCCACCCTGGACGGGTCCACGAGCCTGCTCCACGGGCAGACCCACTCGAGCTCGCACCCCCCGCGCAGCGAGGGGCCGCTCGGCGGGCTCGCCGACGAGCTGGAAGGGCCGGAGTCGCTCCACCAGGACGAGTCCTCCTCGTCGGTGGCGGCCTGGTTCCGGGGGCTCATCCCGCGCTGATCCGGCGCGGGCGGCGGGAGGATTGCCCGGGCGGCACCGCTCCACCACATCAGGACCATCACCGGCCAGGAGGCGCCGACCTCCGGCCCACAGCCAAAGGCAAAGAGAAGATGAGCGTTGAGATTGGAAAGCCGTTCCCGCGGTTCGCCCTGCCGAACCAGGACGGCAAGACCGTGAAGCTCGAGGACTTCGCGGGCAAATGGCTCGTCGTCTATTTCTATCCGAAGGACGACACGCCGGGTTGCACCATCCAGGGCAAGTCGTTCACGGCCTCCAAGGAGGACTTCGACAAGGCCAACGTCGCCGTGGTCGGCGTGAGCGAGGACGACGTCGCGTCGCACAAGAGCTTCTGCGACAAGTTCTCGTTCACCATCGATCTGCTCGCCGACACGAAGCACGAGCTCCTCAAGGCCGCGGGCGTCGGGCAGAGCGAGTGGAAGGGCAACTTCTACTGGGACCGGACGACCTTCGTCGTCGATCCGCAGGGCGTGCTGCGGAAGACGTACCTGAAGGTGAAGCCCGACGGTCACGAGCAGGCGCTCCTCAAGGACATCGCGGAGCTCAAGGCCCAGGCCTGAGCTGGAGAGCGCCCGCGCCGCGGCGCTCGGGCGGACGTCCTGCACAAACCCTGCTCTCGCTGGATTTGCCAGCGTCGCCCCCCTACCCTCTCGCCTTCGTGGCTGCACGCCTTCCCCTCGCGCCAGGTCGAGCCCTATCGTTCACGGCCTGCGCGGCGCTCGCCGCGGCGGCGCTCGCGACCGCCGCCTCCGCAGGCGCCTGCAAGGCCCCAGGGGGCGGCGGGGACGGCGGCTCGGGCATGGGCGGCGCCGACGGCTGCCCGATGGGGCCGCGACAGGCGATGTTCACCATCGCGGTGCGCGCGAGAGGCGCCCCCGTCCCGTCGGACACCGCCGTTCACGTGGCGTGGAGCGCGGCCGAGGAACCGACCTTCGTCCTGAACGACCCGAGCACCTGGAAGACGCTCGACGAGGCCAACGTGGTGTGCGCCGTCGATCGCGCGAAGCCTCCCCCCGATGCGCTGGAGGAGCTCGTCTGCGAGCTGTGGACCGCAGGGGTGACGCGGGTGGAGATCTCGGGGACAGGCTACCAGGAGTTCGCGCAGACGCTCACGCCCGTCATGAGCGACGAATGCGAGGACTTCGTTCCTCAGGAGGTCGACATCGAGCTCGTGCCGGTGGTGGACGAGGACAGCGAAGAGTAGCCGGCCGGAGCGCCCCGGTCCTTTCCCCCGCAGGAGCGCCGAGCGAGTTATCCGCCGGCGTCACCACGACACGCCGGCCTGCTTCCGCCCGTTCCCCGGCGGGGCTACCCTGCACCATGCCCGCGCCGACCCCGCTCCGCCTCGCCTGGGCGACCGACGTCCACCTCAACTTCCTCTCTCGCGAGGATCTCGCCGGCTTCTGCGCGACCCTCGCCGCCACGGCCTGCGACGCCGTCCTCTTCACCGGCGACATCGCCGAGGCCGCGAGCCTCCGCCCCCTCCTCGAGACCGTCGCCCGGGCCATCGAGCGCCCGCTCTACTTCGTCCTTGGCAACCACGACTTCTACCGCGGGAGCATCGCCGCCGTGCGCGCCGAGGCCGCCGAGCTCTCCGCCACCTCCCCGTGGCTGAGGTGGCTCCCGTCGATCCCACCGCTCGAGCTCGGCCCGGACACCGCCCTCGTCGGCCACGACGGCTGGGCCGACGCCCGCCTCGGCAATTATGAGAGGTCGCCCGTGTCGCTCAACGATTACGTGCTCATCAAGGAGCTCGCCTCCCTCGATCGGAATCGCCGGAGAGAAACCCTGCATCGCCTCGGCGACGAGGCCGCGGCGTACCTCCGCCGCGTCCTGCCCGAAGCCCTCGAGCGGTACGGGCGCGTGATCGTGGCCACGCACGTCCCGCCGTTCAAGGAGGCCTGCTGGCATGAAGGTCAGATCTCCAACGACGATTGGCTCCCGCACTTCACCTGCAAGGCCGCAGGCGAGGCGATCCGCGAGGCCGCCGAGCGGCACCCGGAGCGAAGGATCGAGGTGCTCTGCGGCCATACCCACGGCGCCGGCGTGGCGGAGATCCTCCCGAACCTCGTCGTACGCACCGGCGGCGCCGAGTACGGCGAGCCCGCGGTGCAGGGCGTGATCGTGGCCACCTAGGCCGCCATCCAGCCGCGGCGCGCGCCCTGCCGCCCTCGCGGACGTCGCCACGCATACCGTCCGGCCACGCCGCGACGTATCCTCACACGCCCGCCGCCCCCACCGACCTCCACGGAACCGGTCATCCATGCCGACGAACGATCCCGACAGCCAGCTCGACTCCCTCCTCCGCGCGCTCGAAGCGAGCCCTGACGCCGCCGGCGTCTTCTATCCCAGGCAGGTGCCGAAGAGCCCGCGGGGCGGCGCGAGGGACTACGACATCCCCGTCGGCCCCGGCGTCGCCGTCGGGGCGCGATGGCACCTCGCCGACCCGAAGAACCCGACCGTGCTCGCCTTCCATGGCAATGGCGAGACCATCCCCGACTACGACGACATCGCCGAGATGTGGCGGGACATCGGGCTCAACCTCTTCATCGTCGATTACCGTGGCTACGGCTGGAGCGGCGGCCGACCGACGCTGCGCTCGCTCCACGACGACCCGGCGAAGGTCGCCGACTTCTTCGAGCGGGAGCTCGCCGAGAAGAGCCGCGCCGCTGGCCTCGACCGGCCGCCCGCGCCGCTGCTCTTCGGGCGCTCGCTCGGCAGCTCGCCCGCGTCGCGCATCGCCAGCGAGCGCGGCCACGCCTACCGCGCGCTGATCCTCGAGAGCGGCTTCAGCGACGTCCGGCACCTCCTCGCCCTCTTCCAGATCGAGCTCGGCGACCTGCGCGACGAGGCGCACCACCGCTTCTCCAACCCGGAGCTCCTGAAGCGCGTCGAGATCCCCGTCCTCACGCTGCATGGCGCGCACGACAGCCTGCTCCCGCCGTTCCACGCCCGCGAGAACCACGCGGCCGTCCCGCACGAGAAGAAGGAGCTCTGCCTCATCAATGGCGCCGGGCACAACGATATCCTCCTCTTCGCGCCGGCCTATTTCGGCGCGATTCGCGACTTCCTGCAGAAGCACGGAGGCCGGCGCTCATAGAGCGGTTTTCAGCTGGGACTGATACGCCGTCGTCCGCCGCTCGTCTCTCGTCTCTCGTCTCCGTCTCTCGTCTCTCGTCTCCGTCTCTCGTCTCCGTCTCTCGTCTCCGTCTCTCGTCTCCGTCTCTCGTCTCCGTCTCTCGTCTCCGTCTCTCGTCTCCGTCTCTCGTCTCCGTCCTCCGTGCGCGTGCGCGTGCGCGTTGACTCCGGGGAATCGCGCACGCGCACGCGCACGAAGGACGAGCACGGAAGACGGAAGACGGAAGACGGAAGACGGAAGACGGAAGACGGAAGACGGAAGACGTCTGCAGGAGCCCGAGCGAAAACCGCTCTAAGGGGACGCGATTTCGAGCGGCACGATCTCGGCCGTCACCGCGGCGCCCCGCACGATCAGCCGGGCGACCGACAGCGGCAGCTTGAAGCGGCGCGGCCCCGCGCTCCCGGGATTCAGGAAGAGCACGCCGCCCTGCTCCCGGATCCCCGGCCGGTGCGAGTGCCCCGCCACCACCGCCGCATACCCCGCCGCGCCGTCGTCCGGACCGAGCTCCTTGACGTCGTGCAGCACAAGCAGGGTCGCGCCCGAGACCCGCACCGTCGCCCGCTCCGGCAAGCCGTCCGCCCAGCGCCCGCGATCGTTGTTGCCGCGCACCGCCGTCACGGGCGCGATCGCCGCGAGCGCGGCGAGCACCTCGGGGCCGCCGACGTCGCCCGCGTGCACGATCAGCTCCGAGCCCGCGAGCGCGGCCAGCGCCTCCGGTCGCACCAGGCCGTGCGTGTCGGAGATGACCCCGATCCGGTGCTCCCGCTGCGCTCGTCGCTTCGTCATGAGGACCCAAGAGGAGACTCCATCCGGCGCGCGTCCCTCACACCTCCATAACGAGGAACGATCGCCCGGTGAGCTTCCTGAGCAGCGGCATGGCCACGTTGTAGACCGGCGTCCCCCTCGGCGTGCGCCCCTCGAGCGCCCCATGGTGCGCGTGGCCGTGGAACACGACGTCGGCGCCGTACAGATCGATCGGCGCGACCAGCCGGCTCGTCCCAAGGAAAGGCCTTATCTCCACGTTCTCGCCGACCGTCGTCTCCGGGATCGGCGTGTAATGCATGATCACGATCCGCTTGTCGCTGTCGAGCTGCGACAGCGCCGCCTCGAGCTTCAGCGCCTCGGTCACGGCCTCCTGGACAAAGGCCTTGAGCGGGCCCTCGCCGAACGCCTGCAGCGTCGCGCTCCCGAACCCGCCCATGAACCCCTTCACGCCCGCAACCCCGATGTCGTCGCGCAGGATCAGGTGATCCCCGTCGAGCACCTCGACGCCCGCGTCGCCGAGGAGCCTCGTGACCTCGGCGCCCGCGCCGCGGTCGAGATCGTGGTTGCCGAGCACCGCGGCGCACGGCACCGACAGCCCGGAGAGCGCGTCGGCCAGCACCTTCGCCTCCTCGGGGTGGCCGCGATCGGTGAGATCGCCGCACAGGACGAGCAGCTCGGCCTCCGCGTTCACCGCCCGCACGAGCTCGCGCATCCTGCCGCCGTGCTCCGGCCGGCAATGCAGGTCCGAGGCCGCCGCGACGCGCCGCTTGCCGTGATCCCCGCTGCCCCCGGCGACGGCGCTCATGATCCCGGCTTGCGGAGCCGCGCCGCCTCGACCTCCGCCCCCAGACGATCCGCGCCGCAGGGCGCCCCCTCGCGGACCTGCGCCCCCGCGTTGCCGACGCGCCGCCGCGCCGCCCCGGACCGCCGGCGCTTCCGGCACGGCAACCCCAGCGCCGCCTCGGGCGCGGGGCCGGCGGGCGCAGCCACGAGCCCGAGCTTCTCGTAATCGTGCGCGTACTGCCGCCGGCTGATCAGGTTCCCCCGGCAGACCCGGAGCGGCGCGTCGCCGGCCCGCGACTGCTCCAGCGTGCGCCGGCAGAGCTCCGCGACGAGCCACTCGGGCACCCGGCTCCGCGCGCCGGGATAGACGAAGCGGTACAGCGTGACGTGCGCGAACAGGACCTCCCAGTGCGGGCCGAACCGGTCGAGGAGCCGCTCCCAGTCCATCTCGTCGCCGCACGCGTAGATGAGGTGGTTCACGTCGGCCCCGTCGTACCGCTCCCGCTCGTCCACGAACGCCTTCGTGAAGATGATCTCCTCGACCGGCGCGATCAGACAGGAGTGCCCGAGGATCGTCGCCGGGCGCGCGTGCTCGAACCAGCCGCCGTCCACCACGGCCAGGCCGTTGCTCGACGAGAAGATGAGATCGATGAAGCGATCGCCGGCATACGCCTTCCCGATCCACCGCGGGTCGAGCAGCGACGTCTCGAAGCCGACCCGCTCGAGCGCCCTGAACGCCGCCGGCACCTCCCGCTCCTCCAGCATCACGTCGAGATCCTTCGTGTCCCGGAAGATGCCGGTGTACGCAAAGAAGGCATACGCCCCCGCCACCATGAAGGGCACGCCGGCGCACAGGAGCGACTCCAGCGCCCTTACCCTCACCTCCAGCTCGCCCGCGCGGGACAGCAGGCCGGCGGCGTCGTCAGCGGCTGGCGGGGCGAGCGCCGCGCGCTCGCCGGCCCGCGTCGCCCGGGCTGAACCCGCGCGCTCCGCGTCGAAGACGGCAGGGGATCCGCTGCGGGCCATCCCGCTCTGCGTAATGAACAGGACGTGCGATGGCGACCCCCCTCCGCCCCCACCCTGCGCTCGCGGACGACGCATCGACGCGGCAGCGGGAACAGAGGCGGGTTCGTCCTCGCTGACCATTGCAAGAAGAGGCAGGTCTGGCTCAAGCTCGCCTGCCGGGATCGCTCGGCGCGCTCTCGGCTGGCAGGAGACGGGGCGCGGCCCCCCCGGCGCTCGAAGCTCGAAGAGGAGGCACATCCGTGAACACCGCGATCGCGACGATCAATCCAGCGACGGGAGAGACGCTCGAGACCTTCGAGCCCCTCTCGTCGGCGGCGCTGGAGCAGAAGGTGGCGCGCGCGCACGCCACGTTCCGCAGCTTCCGGCAGACCCCGGTCGCCGAGCGCGCCCAAAAGCTCCGCCGGGCCGCCGAGATCCTGGAGGCCGAGAAGGAGCAGCTCGGGCGGCTCATGACGCTCGAGATGGGCAAGACCATCGGCTCCGCCGTCGCCGAGGCCCAGAAGTGCGCGACCGTGTGCCGCTACTACGCCGACAACGCCGAGCGCCTGCTCGCCCCCGAGGAGGTCGCCACCGACGCCGGCAAGAGCTACGTGGCGTTCCACCCGCTCGGCCCGGTGCTCGCCATCATGCCGTGGAACTTCCCGTTCTGGCAGGTCTTCCGGTTCGCCGCGCCGGCGCTCGTCGCCGGCAACGTCGGCCTCCTCAAGCACGCGTCGAACGTCCCCCGCTGCGCGCTCGCCATCGAGGACATCCTCCGCCGGGCCGGCTTCCCGGAGGGCGCCTTCCAGGCGCTGCTCACCGGGACCGACGTGGTGCCGCGCCTGCTCGCCGACCCGCGCGTCGCGGCCGCGACGCTCACCGGCAGCGAGAACGCGGGGCGCAGCGTCGGCGCCCACGCGGGCAAGCACCTCAAGAAGGTGGTGCTGGAGCTCGGCGGCAGCGATCCGTTCATCGTCCTGCCGAGCGCCGACCTCAACGCCGCCGTCGGGACCGCGATCAAGGCGCGCATCATCAACAACGGCCAGTCCTGCATCGCGGCGAAGCGCTTCATCGTGCACGAGTCGGTCGTGCCGGAGTTCGAGCAGCGCTTCGTCGCGGCCATGCGGCGCCTCCGGGTGGGCGATCCGATGGACCCGTCGGTCGACGTCGGGCCGCTCGCCACGGCGCAGATCGCCGCGGAGCTCGAGGAGCAGGTGCGGGCCTCGGTGGCCGCGGGCGCGCTCCTGCTCACCGGCGGCAAGCGGCTGAAGGGGCCGGGCAACTACTTCCCGCCGACCGTGCTCACCGACGTCCGGAGCCCCTCCCCGGCGGCCGACGACGAGCTCTTCGGCCCGGTGGCCGCCGT
The DNA here is from genome assembly GCF_051526825.1 of Sorangium sp. So ce185. Lineage (NCBI taxonomy): Bacteria > Pseudomonadati > Myxococcota > Polyangiales > Polyangiaceae > Sorangium > Sorangium sp. So ce185. The sequence goes on from NZ_CP150316.1 coordinate 9,751,803, forward strand.
CTTCCGCGTCGCCGACCTCGACGAGGCCATCCACATGGCGAACTCCACCCGGTTCGGCCTCGGGGCGAGCGCCTGGACCCGCGACCCCCAGGAGCGCGAGCGCCTCATCGACGAGCTCGAGGCCGGCCAGGTGTTCATCAACGGGATGGTCGTGTCCGACCCGCGGCTGCCGTTCGGCGGGGTCAAGATGTCCGGCCACGGCCGCGAGCTCTCGTCGTACGGTCTGCGCGAGTTCGTGAACATCAAGACCGTCTGGATCGCGAAGGACGAACGGCCGAGGGGCCTGCCAGCAACCGAGTAGACCGAGTAGACGGAGTAGATCGTGTCCGACGATCCGGCCGTAACCGCTCTGCTGAGCGAGTATCCTCCCGCAGCGCAGCAGCTGACCTTGCGCGTGCGCAAGCTGCTCCTCCGCATCATCCCCGACGTGCACGAGCACGTCTATCCAGGCTGGCGGATCATCAGCTTCCGCATGGGCGACGCGCACAACCACCAGATCTGCTGGCTCGCCCCGCAGCGCTTCGGCGTGAACCTCGGCTTCGAGCACGGCGCCGAGCTGCCCGATCCGGGCGGCCTGCTCACCGGCGACGCCAAGCGGGCCAGGAACGTCCATATCCGCTCGGCCAAGGACGTGGACGTCGCCAAGATCGCCGCGCTGGTCACGGCCGCCGTCGAGCTCCGCCGGGACCGCTGACCGCGCGGGGCCGCGCGGCGCGAGGGCGGCGGGCGCCGCGGCTCAGGAGCGCCGGTAGACCACCCGCCCGCCGGTCTTGCCCAGCGCGTACGAGAACCCGAGCTCCAGCGTGGAGCGGGTGACGATGCCCCCGAGGTCGAGCCCCTGATCCACCATGAGCCGCGCCGCCTCCGGCGCGATCCCGACGAGCACGACCTCGGACCCGAGCATCGCGGCGGCGCGCGCCGCCTGCGCGATGTGGCTCGCCGCGCTCGCGTCGACGACCGCCATGCCGGTCACGTCGATGATCACGGCGCGCGCCTTGTGCTCGGAGATCTCCTGCAGCATCGCCTCGATGAAGCGGCCGGAGCGCTGCGCGTCCAGCGTGCCGACGATCGGCATGACGAGGACGCCGGGCGCGATCGGCACGGCCGGGCTCGACATCGCGGCGATCGTGTCGAGGAGCGCCTCCTGGCGGCGGCTCAGCGACTCGAGCTCCCGCGTCCGCTCCTTGATCCGCGAGAGGAGCCGCGCGTTCTCGAGCACGACCGCCGCCACGGAGGCCACGCGCTCGATCAGCGCCAGGTCGTTCGCCGAGCACGCGTCGGGCCGCGGGCTGCTCAGCATGAGGACCCCGAGGACCGCCTCCCGGGAGAGCAGCGGCACGCCGACCAGCGTGCGCGCGCCGTTCCAGCGGGCCTCGACGACGTCGCTGAAGTGCTGGTACTCGCTCGACGCGGTGTCGATGACGAGCGAGCTGCACGAGCTCATCACCCGGCCCACGAGGGAGTCCTCCACGACCGGCGCGCGCTCGTCGTCGACGAGGCTCTCGCGCTCGGCCATGCCGATCACCAGAAACTCGAGCGGCCGCCCGCGGCCCGACGCGCCCAGCCGGCGGTTCGTGATCCGGCGGGCGGAGCTCATGGCGAGGTGATCCGAGAGCGCCACCGAGAACGGCGTGCGCTCGACCGTCACGACGTCGAGGCCCGTGTCGATGAAGCGCGACGCCGGCAGGGCCTCGAGCGCCGCCTCGACGCCGCGCGTGGCCATGTCGTAGAGCACCTGCACGCCGCGGTACCCCATGTCGTACTCGCGCTGCACGACCGCGGCGTGGATCACGCCGTCCTGGAGCATGGCGACCGTGGGCGTGATGAGGTCGAAGGCGACGAGCTTGAGATCCCCGGACCGGCCGAGCGTCACCGAGGCCGCGCCGAAGCTCGGGCCGTTCTCGCTGCACACCCCGAACGCGCCGGCGATCTCGGGGTCGTCGCGCAGCGCGGAGGTGGCGAGCTCGATCCCGCGCGCGGGGTCGAAGTGGTTCTCGAGGGGCGCGCCGATGCGGATCGCCGAGCCGGCGACGGCCTCGCGGAAGCCCTCGAGGCGCTCGCCCGCGTTGGACACGGCGAAGGAGGCGGCCTGGGTCACGACCAGGCCGCCCTGCGGCAGGAGCCGCAGCATCACCTCGCCCGCGAGCCTGCCGGCGGCCCGGTTGTCGGTCCCGATGTAGACCGGGGCCGCGCTGCCCTGCACGGTCGGCGAGTCGATCGCGACCACCGCGACGCCCGCGGCGACCGCGCGGCGGATGAGCGGCTCGAGCGCGGCCGGATCGATCGGCGCGACGGCGATGCCCTTCACGCCCCGGCGGAGCCCTTCCTCGAACAGCGCCTCCTGCGACGCGGGGTCGGCGCCCATCCCGCTCCTGAACCCCACCGCCACCCGCAGATCCCGCCCCGCGGCCAGCGCGCCATCGCGCACGTTGTTCCAGTACGCCGTCATCGGCCGGCGAGGGGCCTTGTAGAGGCGCAGCGTGCGCCGCGCGTCCGCCGCGGGCTCGCGCCCCGCGTCCTCCAGGATGGCGAGGTCGATCGTGCCCCAGCGCGGGCCCGTCTGCACGCTCCGGATGCCGTCCGCGAGCGTCTCGATGAGCTCCACGAGGTCGACCGACTCGGCGACGGAGCTCAGCACCTCCTCGAGCAGGCGCAGCTCCTGGGCGACCTGCGCCTTCTCCTCGAACAGGCCGCGCCGCTCGAGCGCGGCGCCCGCGCTCTCCGCGACCGACTCCACGAGCGCGCGGTACGGGCCCGAGAGCGGCGCGTCGTCCGGCTGCTCCAGCGCGAGGTAGGCGCCCGGCCCTCCGAACAGGGGCACCGGCACGACCTGCACGTACGCGCCCTCGGGCGGCCAGCCGGGCCGCTCCGCGACCTCGGGCAGGTGCGCCCGGTACCACGCGGCCGCGGGGACGAGGCACGGGCCGCGCGCCGCCTCGGGCGCGGCGGCCGGACCGAACGGCGCCGACGCGCTCAGCAGCCCACCGTCCGACGGCGTGCGCAGCTTGCCCGGCAGGATGCCGTCGAGCCCCACGGTCGCCGTGTACGCGAGCCGCCGTCCCGCGCGCACCAGCAGGCCGCCGCGCTGCGCGCCCGGGAGGCTGGCCATGGCGCGCTGCACCAGGTGGTGGAGCGTCGAGAAAACATCGAGTCCGGTATTCATGCAGATCCGTTCAGCCGGTCACCCGGTCGCCCGCCGCGCGCGATGCGAGGGGCGCTGCGCTAGCAGGCGCGAGCGGCCTCGTGCTTGTCAAGCGGAGACGATGAGAGCACCGTACCGCACCAGGAGCTCGCCCCCGCATGAAGCTCGCCTCTCTCCGCGGCCCCGGCCGCGACGGCACGCTCATCGTCGTCCGCCGCGACGGCCTCGCCTACGCGCCGGCCGGCGCCGCCTTTCCCACGCTCCAGGCCGCGCTCGACGACTGGGAGCGCGCCGAGCCGGCGCTGCGCCGCATCGCCGACGACATCGAGCGCGGCGGCGCGGCCGTGGCCCCGCTCGCCCTGGAAGAGCTCGCCGCGCCCTTGCCCCGCGCGTACGAGTGGATCGACGGGTCGGCGTACATCCACCACATCGAGCTCGTGCGCAAGGCGCGCGGCGCCGAGCCTCCGGAGACGCTCACGACCGATCCGCTCGTGTATCAGGGCGGCTCCGGCGTGCTCCTCGGGCCGACCGACGACATCGTCCTGCGCGACGAGGCCTGGGGCCTCGATTTCGAGGCCGAGGTCTGCGCCGTCCTCGGCGACACCCCGCAGGGCGCGCGCCGCGACGAGGCCCACCGGCACATCCGCCTGTTCCTCCTGGCCAACGACGTGACGCTGCGCAACCTCGTGCCCGCCGAGCTCGCCAAGGGCTTCGGGTTCTTCTGCTCGAAGCCGGCGACGGCGTTCTCCCCGTTCGCGATCACGCCGGACGAGCTCGGCGACGCGTTTTGCGACGGGCGCGTCCACCTGCGGCTGCGCTCCACGTACAACGGCGCGCTCGTCGGCGACCCCGAGGCCGGCCCGGAGATGCACTTCTCGTTCTTCGACCTCATCGAGCACATCGCCAGGACCCGAAGCTTCACGGCCGGGACCCTGCTCGGCAGCGGCACCGTCTCGAACCGGGATCCGGCGCGCGGCGTGTCGTGCCTTGCGGAGAAGCGGATGCTCGAGATCCTCGCGCACGGGGCGGCGAGGACGCCTTTCATGAAGCCAGGAGACACGATCATGATCGAGATGCTGAATCGCTCGGGAGAGAGCCTGTTCGGGCGCATCGCGCAGCGGGTGGTGGCCGGATGAGCGTCGCGCTCACGGGGCTCACGCTCTACGGTTACTGGCGCAGCTCGTGCAGCTGGCGCGCGCGCATCGCCCTCGCCCACAAGGGCATCGAGCACGCGTACCGGCCGGTGAACCTCGTCCGAGACGGCGGCGAGCAGCTCCGCGACGACTACCGGACCAAGAACCCGATGGCGCAGGTGCCGCTGCTCGAGTTCGAGCAGGGCGGCGCCGTCCGGCGCGTGTCGCAGTCGGTGGCGATCATCGAGCTGCTCGAGGAGCTGTTCCCCGCGCCGCCGCTCCTGCCCGCGGATCCGTACCTGCGCGCCAAGGCGCGGCAGCTCGCCGAGATGATCAACTCCGGCACGCAGCCGATGCAGAACACCGCCACCCTGAAGTACGTGCGGGACGAGCTCGGCGGCGACGAGCGGGCGTTCGGGCGCCGCTTCATCGCGTCGGGCCTCGCCGCGTTCCAGGCGGCGGCGGGCGAGCTCTGCGGGCGCTTCTGCGTCGGCGATCAGGTCACCGTGGCGGACGTGTTCCTCGTGCCCCAGCTTTACAATGCGCGACGTTACGACGTCGACCTCGCGCCGCTCTCGACCCTCACGCGGATCGAGGCGGCGTGCATGGCGCTGCCCGCCTTCCAGGCGGCCCACGCCGACCGCCAGGTCGACGCCGTCGCGGGCGCGTAGCTCACCCCCTGCGTTCACCCCTCGCGACGGAGGACCCAGATGGCCAAGGTGGAGTCGATCGGCATCAAGCGGGTGGAGGCCCTGCACTACTACGTTCGCGACCTGGAGCGGAGCCGCAGGTTCTACACGGAGAAGCTCGACTTCCAGGAGACCGCCGCGAGCTCGCCGGAGCTGAACGCGGCGGCGGCGCAGCGGTCGGTCGTCTTCCAGGCCGGCGAGTGCGCCATCGTCTGCTCGCAGCCGATCGGCGAGGGCGGGCGGGCGTGGCGCTACCTGCGCAAGCACCCCGACGGGGTGGGCACGATCGTCTTCGAGGTGGAGGACGTGGACCGCGCCTTCCGGCTGCTCGACGGCCGCGGGGGCACGCCGATCGACGAGATCCACCGGGTGACCGAGGGCGGGGGCACCTTCGCCTCGTTCTCGATCACGACGCCGTTCGGGGACACCACCTTCCGCTTCGTGGAGCGGCACGGCTACCCCGCGCTGTTCCCCGGCTGCGTGGCCCACGGCGCGCCCCAGGGCGGCGAGAACCGCTTCGGGATCGCCCGGTTCGATCACATCACCTCGAACTTCCAGACGATGGCGCCCGCCCTGCTCTGGATGGAGCACGTGCTCGGGCTCGAGCCGTTCTGGCAGATCGCGTTCCACACGAACGACGTCGCGAAGGACGCGGGCCACGGCTCGGGCCTGCGCTCGGCCGTGATGTGGGACCCGGGCTCGGGCGTGAAGTTCGCCAACAACGAGCCCTACCGGCCGCACTTCAAGAGCTCGCAGATCAACGTCTTCAACGAGGAGCACCGCGGCGACGGGGTGCAGCACGTGGCGCTCGCCGTGGACGACATCCTCGCCGCCGTGCGGGCGATGCGCGCGCGCGGCGTGGAGTTCATGCCGACCCCGCCCGCCTACTACGACCTCCTGCCCGAGCGCCTGCAGCGGCTCGGCGTCGGGAGGCTCGACGAGGACGTGGCGGCGCTGCGCGAGCTCGAGGTGCTGGTCGACGGCGACGGCGCGCGGTCGTACCTGCTCCAGATCTTCCTCAAGGAGTCGTCCGGCACGCACCGCGATCCGGACGCCGGCCCGTTCTTCTTCGAGCTCATCCAGCGGAAGGGGGACCGCGGCTTCGGCGCCGGCAACTTCCGGGCGCTGTTCGAGAGCATCGAGCGGCAGCAGAAGGCCGAGGGGCGCGGCTGATGCTCGATCGCGTCGTCGCCGGGAGCGTCCCCCCGAAGCACCACATCGCCCTCCGGAGCGCGGCGGGGGAGCTCCGCTACGAGGAGTGCCTGACGCGGGCGGGCTTCGACGGCCCCTACACGATCGCCTACCACGAGCGCCGGCCGCACGAGCACCGGCTCGCGCGGGCCGAGCACGGCTTCGCGCTGCCGGTCGCCGCGCCGCCGCGCCCGCTCGCGAAGCGGCACTACCGGTCGCAGGACCTGCCGCGGAGGGGCGGGCCCGCGATCGACTGCCGCGTGCCGCTGCTCTTCAACGACGACGTGGTGATCGGGCTCGCCCAGCCGGACGCCGCCGATCCGGTGTACTTCGCGAACGCGGACGCCGACGAGCTGCTCTTCATCGCGCAAGGCGGCGGCGTCCTGCGCACGATGCTCGGCGATCTCCGCTTCGAGCAGGACGACTACGTCGTCGTCCCGAAGGGGCTCTTCCACCGCTTCCTCCCGGACGCCGCGCCCCAGCGCTGGCTCTCGATCCAGGCCGCGGACGTCCACCTCCCGCGGCAGTGGCGCAACGAGGTCGGCCAGCTGCGGATGGACGCGCCCTACTCCCACCGCGATTTCCGGCGGCCCACGTTCGTCGGCCCGCTCGACGAGGGCATCCGCGCGCTCGTCGTGAAGCGCGGCGGGGCGTTCCACGGCTTCGCCTGCGAGCGCTCTCCGCTCGACGTCGTCGGCTGGGACGGGACGGTGTACCCGTTCGCGTTCCCGATCGAGCGCTTCCAGGCGCGCGTCGGGCTCGTCCACCTGCCGCCGGACTGGCACGGGACGTTCGCGGCGCGGGGCGCCCTCGTCTGCAGCTTCGTGCCGCGCCCGGTCGACTTCCACCCGGAGGCGATCCCCTGCCCCTACCCGCACTCGTCCGTCGACTGCGACGAGTTCCTGTTCTACTGCCGCGGCAACTTCACCTCGCGCCGCGGCGTCGGCCCCGGCAGCATCTCGCACCACCCGGCCGGCGTCCCGCACGGGCCGCACCCCGGCGCGTACGAGGCGAGCCTCGGGAGCCGCGCGACGAGCGAGCTCGCGGTCATGCTCGACACGACCCGCCCGCTCGCGGCCACCCCGGCCGCGCTCGAGGTGGAGGACCCGGGCTACCAGGACAGCTTCATCGCAGGCCCGTGATGGGGCCCGGCGCTCAGGGCTTCAGGAAGCAGTTGCTGTTGCAGTCGTTGAAGCGCTGGGCCTCCTCGAAGTCGATCCCGTTCAGCCCGTCGCAGGACACGCGGACGATGCACTCGGCGTTGCACGCGACCTCCTCGGGGCACGCCTCGGGGCCGCTCCCGAAGGGGGCCCCCTGCCCGCACCCCATGAGGCGCTCGTTGGCCTGCTCGCAGACGGTGCGGAAGACGAAGACGCCGCACTGGCGGAGGTCCCGCTCCTGGTCGACGCAGCCGTCGTAGGAGAGCACGTCGTCCTTGCACTCGGCCTCCGCGTCGACGCAGGCCAGGTACTCGTCGAGGAAGGCGGGGCAGCTCGCCTCCACCGCGGCCTGCCTCGCGGCGTCCGTCTTGTCGACGCACTCGCGGTACCGCGCCTCGCTGCAGCCGCTGCAGTCGCACATGAGATCGCAGACGCGCTCCTCCTGCGAGGGGCAGCCGGCGGCGAGGAGCGCGCCGCCGGCGGCGGCCAGGGAGAGGAGCGCCTCGAGGAGGCGCGGCGGGCGGGGCATGGCGGCGCGCATGGTGGCTCGTTCCTTTATTTCGGCATCTTGCCGAGCCGCTCGAGGAGGGCGCGCACGAGGAGCGGCCAGGCGACCGTGGCGTCCGCGTACACCTCGGCGAACCGGCCGCCCTCCTGCGGCGCGGTGAACTTCCCCCAGCTCACGCCCTCGGAGTAGGTGCAGCCGGAGAGGCCGCCCCAGTGCACCGGCTCGGGACAGATGCGGACGCCGTACTGGAACCGCGGGTGATCCACCTCGATGTCGAGGCGATCGCCCACGATGTCGTAGAACGGCGCGACCTGCTGGGCCCAGTTGCGCGGGACACCGCCGCCGATGGTGAAGATGCCGAGGCGCTTCTTCGTGCGGACCAGGCGGGCGTAGCTCAGGAGATCGAGGAACGGGTTGTACGGCGGCGGCACCGCCTCGCGCCACACGTCGAAGCCCGGCTTGTCGCCGTGCTGCGCCTTCACCTTGCGCAGCATCCACGTCGCGACGTCGAGGCCCATCTCGCTGTCGGTGAAGGCCGGCACGTAGACGGGCACGTTGCGGAGGTACGCGCTCCGGAGCACGCCGGGCGAGTCGCCCATCTCGGCCAGCGCCTTGCCGAGCTGGCGGCAGATGATCTCGCTCGACCAGGGCGACCCGCTGTCCAGCTTGTCGAGCTCCTTCCGGACGAAGACCTCGATGGCGTTGAGGTTCTTCTCCATCTCGAGCGTGTCGTAGACGCGGTTGTACCCCTTCTCGAAGTACGCCTCGTCCGAGATGGCCGGGTTCGCCTTGTAGTGGGTCAGTCCGACCGCCTCGCTCAGCCCGTGCGCCATGAGCGCCCCGGTGCTGATGATGCAGTCGATCATCCCGGCCTCGATCATCCGGACGATGACGACGCCCATCTTGGCCACCGTCATGGCGCCGGAGAAGGTCGCCACGACGAGGCAGTCCTCGTCGCGCACCATCGTCTCGAGCACGTCGCACGCCTCGCCGAGCGCACGGCCGCTGAAGGCGGTCCGGCTCATCGCGCGGAGCAGGTCGTCGAACGACCCGATCTTCAGCGGGTCGAGCGCCTCGAGCGGGACGAGCTTGTCTTCAACTCCATCGCCGAGATGGCGGTGCGAGGAGCGCGGGTGTTTCGAAGAGGACATAGCGCGCGAACATATAGCCGCGCGAGGGGTGGGGCGTCGAGCACGAAGCTCCCCGCGGCAGCGGCGCTTCAGGGCCGGACGGGCAGGGAGCACGCGAGGCGGCGCGTGGTTCCACGTACGGCGCCGCGCGCCGTTCCTCCGAGCCTGCCAGCGCCTTCGCCGATCCCGCGCTCGCCACCTTCGGCGCGCTGGGCCGCGAGATCGGCGCGCACATACGCGATCTCGCCCGCGCCGGGGCGGGCGCTCGGCGGGGCCTCGGCCCGGCGCTCGGGCTCGATCAGCGCGGCGATCTTCGCCACGCAGGCGTCACGCCCCGACACACGGACGTCATAGACAGCCGTGCTCGCGATCGCGCCGCGGCCGTCGAGGGTCGCGGCGGCGCTCGCGCGGTCCAGCACGAAGCGGTCGCCGCGCGGGCGCGCAGGGCACGCCGGAAGACGGGTGAGCTCGGCGCGGACGTTCGGGGCGATCTCCCAGCCATCGAGCGGCAGGAGCGGCGGGGCCTTCGCCGGCGTGGCGGCCTCCGGAGGTGCGCCCGGCGCGGCCGTCTCCGGAGGCGCTCCACGCGCGCCTCGCTGCGCGGGCGCGCCCGGCGCGGCCTTCTCCGCGGGCGGGATCGGCACCGTGCGGCCGAGGGTCAGCTCGCGGAAGCCGAGCAGCAGCGGCACGCCGGCGGCCGTCGGCTGCCCGAGCGCGCGCGCGCCGCGGCTCGCGAGCGAGGCGATCGGCCGCGGGGCCTCGCCGGATCGCCACGCGATGAGCGACGTGCCGCGGAGCCACGCGATCGGCCCGTCCGGCGCCTCGCCGAAGGTGACCTCCGCCTCGGGCATCAGCTCCTGCGGCGCCTCGACGACCTCGGGGCCGCGGCCGGGCCTCGCCCGGACGAGCAGGTCGCGGCCCGAGGCGCGCACGCCGAAGACGATCCGGTCGCCGGACGCCGCGAACCGCGTCAGGATCGCGTCCCGGCCGACGCCCGCCGGCGCGGGGCCCGTCCACGAGCGAACCCGGGCCCCGAGCTCGGTGGGGTCGAGCCAGCGCAACGTCCACGAGGCGCGGGGCGCCGCGGCGCCCCGCCCCGGGCCGGCGCGCCCGGCCGCGCCGTCGGGCGCGGTCGCCTCGAGCACGGCGACGGTGGAGAGCGGACCCCAGCGCCGGTCGCTCACCGACGAGGCGCGCCGCTGCCCCGCGGGCCCGGGCGTCGCGCCGCCCGCGAGCAGCGCGAGCGCCTCCTGCGCGCTGCTCGGCGGCGGCACGCCCGGCGGCGCGGGCGGCGGCCCCGGCTGCGCCGTGCAGGCGAGCGCGCGCTCCGGGAGCGCCGGGGGCGGGCGGTGCGGCAGGAGCGGCGCGGCGTCGAGCGCCGGCCCGGCGGCGGGCGCCCCCGGCGCGGGCAGCGCCGGGCCCCAGCCGACGCGGAGGTAGGCGTCGATCTTGAGGCCGACCTCGTTGACGGCCAGCACCCCGGGCTCCGCGAGCAGGTCGCCGAGCTGGGCGGCGGCCTCCAGGGCGCGGGGCGGGGCCTCGACGGGCGCCCACGAGCGGCCGGCGTCGGTCGACGCGAGCACCTTCCCCTCCCCGACCGCGACGCCGCGGCCGCCGTGGATCAGCGCGTGCGCGGCGCCGGCCAGGCGAGCCCGCGACGCCTCGCCGCCGCGGGGCACGACCGCGGCGGTGAGCTCGCCGGACTCGTCGGCGACCACGAACGACAGGGCGCCGTCGTGCCCCTCCTCGATCGGGCTGACCACGTGGACGTCGCCGCCCCCGCCGCGCAGCCAGCCGAGCGGGATCAGCGGCTCCTCCCGGCCGCGGGCGTCGATCACCGCGACGTGGGCCCCGGCCGCGGCGCCCTCGCGGCCCTGCGCGCCCTCGCGGCCCTGCGCGCCCTCGCGGCCCTGTCCGCCGCGGGGCGCGGGCTCGGCGGCGGGCTCCTCGCGGGGCGCCACGTCGCTGTCCCAGAGGCCGCGCACGATTGCGATCCGGCCGTCGGCGAGCGGCCCCGCGCCGCGCCAGTGGATGTCGGTGCCCGGGCGGACCGTGATCCACGCCCCGCTCGGCTGGCGCACGCACGCGCTGCCCTCCTCGTCCGCGTCGCACGGCGCGAGCAGCATGGCGCCTCCGCTCGGCGACACCCGGAGCTCCGCCTCGCCGCTCCGCAGCAGGACCGGGGGCTCGCGGCCGAGCGGGCCGCCGGCGGCCGCGACCTGGAGCACGCCGAACGGATCGTGGCGCCTGTCCGCCCCCTCCTCCCCGAGCGCGCAGGCCACCCACGCCGAGCGCCCCGCGCGGCCGACGCCGCAGGCGCTCAGCCACCAGTCGCCGCGGCCGAAGCTGGCGGTCTCGTGCAGCGCGCCCGAGGCGAGGTCCACGCGGGCGAGGAGGCCGTGGCTCGCCGTGATCGCGGCGCTCCCCCACGCCGCGCCGCTCGCGATCGCGGCCTCGAGCGGGTGGCGCCCGGTCGCGCGGATCCAGCGGAGCAGCGGGGCGTCCGCGCCGGGCTCGGGCGCGTCGCCGGCCGGCGCGAGCCGCGCCTCGGCGACAAGGATCCGCGCCTCGCGCTGCCCGGGCGGCGCCGCCGCGCCCTGCGCGACCGCGAGCAGCGCGTCGCCGCGCAGGCGCAGGCCGGAGAGGTGAAGCAGGGCGGCGGGGTCGGTCCCCTGGCCGTCGCCGGGCGGCGCCGGGCCCACGGGGCGCCACGACGCGCCGCCGTCGGCCGTGACCGCGAGCCCCGCCGCCTCGAAGAGCCCGGCGCCTTGCCGGAGGTCCCGGAACGCGACGGCGCGGAGCGGCAGGGCGGGCAAGCCCGGCAGCGCGCGCGGCTGCCCGGTCTCGATGTCGAGGAAGCTCGGGAGATCCGAGGCGGCGTCCCACACCGCGACGACGGCGGGCCCGCCGCCGATGCGAAGGAGCTCGGTCTCGGACCGGGCGAGGATGGCGGGCGCGCCGAGCGGATCGTCGAACCGGTAGACGCCGTGGACCCCGCGCCCCACGAGCCGCGGGCCGGCGGCGGACGGCACGAGCGCGAGCTCGATCAGGGGCTCCGGGCAGGGGGCGGTCTCCGGCCGCGCTGCGCCGTCGCTCCCGACGAGGACGCGCCGGCCGCCGAGCAGGGCCATGGTGCCGCCCGCGGCCCGGGGGCCGACCGCGGTCGCGCCGCTCGCGTCGACCCAGCGGGCGCGCAGGAGCTCCGGCGCCGGCGGCGCGGGGTGCGCCGGCGCGGGCGCGCGGCCCTCCTGCGGCGCGGGTCGGGGCGGCGCGCCCCCGCAGCGGGCGAGCGCGAGCGCCGCGAGGAGCGCGGCCGCGCGCCGCGACCGGCGCGGAGGCGCTGCGAGGCGGGGGGCGCCCGCCGCTCTGGACTGCATCATCGCGGCGGAGCCTACCGTGTTCCGCGGCCGCGGCGACGCCGCGAGCGCCGAAGGAGGCGCCGGACGCGGGGTGTCCGCGGACGCTGCGAGGGCGACCGGGGCTCAGTGGACGGTCGAGGCTGCGTGTTCCGGGGCCGGCTCGCGGTCCAGCGACTCGGCCCTTCGGGCGAGCAGGGCCATGAGCCCCCTGGCCCCGAGCACGGCGTAATCGGACACGCAGTTGTTGAAGATCGCGTGGACCCGCTCCGCCTCCTGGGAGAGCCGCGCGACGGTCTCGGCCCAGGGGTCGAGCTCCGCGGGATCGTAAACGTACCTGAACTTCTCGTTCACGCTCACCGAGGCGCCCCAGGTCTCCGCGCGGCGGCCGTGAAAGCGCACCACGGCGAGGCGCGGATCGCCGACGAGCGGGGTGGGAGGCATGCTGTTCTCCTTGCCCTGCGGCTCGTCGACGATGACGTAAAAGGCCTCGAGATCCCGCAGGAAGTCCACGACGCGCTCGATCCGGTCGGGCTCGCCCCAGGACGCGTGACGGAGCTCGACGGCGAGCGGGATCCCCTCCATACGAGCGCGGCAGTCCTCGATGACCCTCACGTTGCCGCGCGTCGCCGTGAACCACGGCGGGAACTGGAAGAGCACGTACCCGAGCTTGCGCGCCTGCCGCAGCGGCTCGACGGCTCGCCGGAAGCGGTCCCAGAGCACGTCTCTCGCCTCGGCCGGCAGGTCGCCGGGATAGAGACGGCGCCTGTCGAGGAGCGCCGGCGGCAGGGCGCGCTGGACGTCCGCGGGGAGGCGGACGGGCTCCACGGGGTGGTGGGTGAGCGGCGCGAACGCCTTCATGTTGAACACGAAGTCGGGCGCCGTCCGCTGGATCCACTGTGCCACCGTCGCCGTGGCGGGGAGGGCGTAATAGGTCGAGTTGACCTCGACCACGGGGAACTGGGACGCGTAGAACTTGAGCCGTTGCTCCGGGCTCGACGCGCCCTTCGGATAGAATCGCTGGCTCTTCACCAGGGTGGGGTCGGTCCAGCCGGCGGTCCCGGCGAGGACGTTGTCCCAGCGGGCGGGCACAGGCGCGCACCCCGCGAGAGCGCTGGCGCGCGCGAGCCGATCCTCGTGCTGGTGCGGAGTCTCCTCTGAGGGCGACCGCGGCGGGTCGCGCAGGGCTGCTTCGTGCATATCGAGGGCAACGTAAGGCCTTTTCTCGGCGACGGAAGCGCTCTCCAGGAGATTCGGCCAGCGGCGCTCATCGTATCTCCTGGAGATCGCGCTGCCGTCGAGCACGTGTTGCGCACGTACGCTCACGCCCGCTCGCCGCGTTCGACACATTCCGCTCGACATTGGAATTTTCTCACGCGCTCTGGGGCGCTCCGGGCGTCGCGAGCAGCGGATGTCGATCCGGCGCAGGCGGTCCACCATCACCCCCTCGCCGGGGCCTTCGTCGCTTCTCCTCCGGGCCGCTTGAATCTACGGGATCGCCGAGCTCCGGGAGAGCCCAGATTGTGCATGCGCCGCCCCGCTCCGTGCGCTATACTGAATAACGGCAGGGGCTTGGTGCATTCCTGCGTGACAGAGGTGGTCGATGTACTCAGCGAACCGTCGCAGGAATATCGAGCGGGAGGAGCGCATGCTGCTCCGCGGGAAGCGGGAGCAGGCAGCCGGCAAGCTCCTTCACAGGGTGCCGGATCTGACTAGCTTGAACCTGGAGATCCGCGAGGCCAGGCCCGACGCGGCCAAGAATGACACGCAGTACATCCGCCGCGTCGTCGTCGAGCACGCGGCAGCGCTGTTCGAGATGCCGTGCTCGTACTCTTCCTGCGACAACGGCGGCTACGACGTGACGCAGGAGGTGCTGAGCGCCCTCGCTTCGCGCACGGCGCGCTTCGAGGGCGAATGCGTGTGTCGGGGCAGCTGTGGCAGCGCGTTCTGCTCCAGGGTCCTCCGGTACGTCGCCACGGCCACGTACCGGTCGAGCCCCCAGGCGTAGGGACCGGGGACGGCGGTCCTCGCCTGAGGCCGCCTCGGACGTCGCGAACGGATCAAGCCTACCGAGGACGTTTGAGCGAGCTCGACCGGACGTCGGGCCGCGCGGCAGCGTACGGAACGAGCGAGGCGGTCACCCGCGCAGGAGATGGCGGGCACCTGGGGCCGGCGCCGCGGCGGCGCCCGGATTGCCAGGGGATTGCCAGGGCCGCCGCGCGCTCCGGTCGGCGAGCGCCCTTCGGGCGACCTGCAGCCTGCGGGCGGTCGTGGCCGGCTTGAGTCCCTGGAGCGCGCGGCGCCGCTCGGCCCGCGGATCGGGGCGGCATCTGCCCTCCTGGACGGCTCTCCAGGCGGCGATGAGCACGTCCTGGAGCACATCCTCGCGATCCTCGCGGCGACACCGCGAGCGACGGCCGTGGCCGCGATCAGGCGTCGCTCCGCGACGAGGGCGTCGATGGGGGGCGAGACCGCGGGGCGCAGCGGCCTTGAGAGCACCGGAGCAGGCGGCGCACCGCGCTTGCGACGGCTCACCGGGAGCTCCGGCACGCCGCGCCTCGACCGACCGGCGGCAAGCAGCGGGGCGAGCGCGCGCGATGGAGCGTGGGTGTTCCGGCTGCGCGCCTGAGCGCACCGGGGTTGCCCCTGTCGCCATCTCTCGACACGACCTGAGCTCTACGCGATGGGGGCTCGTTCGGCGGGCACGGGTGGGATGCGAGCTTGTAACGTCGATCCAAACGCCGATGCCGGGATGACAAGCATGGATGTGGGCCCGGACAATCGCCTCTACATCCTCGATATGGTGGCGTTCCCGCTCAAATCCTCGTATCGCGGGACCGCACGACCATGGAGACCTCTCCGCCGCGCGCACCTTCGAATCCGCCCGGCGGTGTGATGGTCAATCTCGTCGGGACCATCTACCGTATCGGCACGGACGGCACCGCGACCGAGACGACGCCCACGCTCGACGACGTCACGGCGGATGGGATCGACTCCCATGCCCGCTCGAGGTCGGCCCTGCGGGCGAGGTCGATGTCATCAGCACAGAGGCGATCTACCGCGCCGTACCCGGCTGAATCGGGCCCCCCGCGAAGAGCGGGCCCAGGGCGAGGTCACGCGCGGCGCCCCGGCCACGCCGGCCGCCTCGCCAGCGATCGGGCTCGAGAGACGACGGAGCCGGTTAGATGGTCGCGCAGGTCTGAACGGGGGCCGGTCGGAACGCCGATCCAGACCCGTCTCCCGTGCGGGTGACCGCCGCTCGCGACGGGCCCGTATCCGGAGCGGGTGACCGCCGCTCTACGGCGCCTCGGGCTCGAGATGTCTGCGCCACTCGTCCCGCGCGCTCGCGTATGCGGTCCGGGCGGCGAGCTCGCGCTCCACGCCGGTGATGGCGGGCATCTTGCGGCGCAGCAGCTCGCCCGGGAGGGCGATCTCCACCTGAGTCCGCGCTTCGCGCAGCGTGCCGGGCCATCCGCCCGCGGTGGGGCGGCCTTCGCGATGGAGGTCTTGACGCCACCGCTCGGCCCACGCCTGGCCCACGGCGGTCGCGCTCTGCTCGATGAACTGCTGCCGTTCGGTCGGCCGCGCAGCGCTGTCCGGATCGGTCGCCGGCTCGGGCAGGGCGCCCTCGGCGCCCCGGCTGGGCGCGGCGCGTTTCACTCCACGACCGGGGGCTGAGGCCCCGGGATGATCCCCGCGATGTCCGGATCCTCTCCCGGTGCGCCGTTGCTGCCGGGGCCCTTTTCCTTGCGGCGCGCGACGCGGTTCGCGTCTTTCTCGCGCTGCTTCTCTTGCCGTGCGCGTTCCTTTTGCCGCTTCAATGCTCCCTGCTTCTGCATGCGGAACCAGGCCTTTCGGCGCCCTCCGGCGCGTTCTTCAGCGCCCTCGGGCGCGCTCTGAAAGCGCAAGCGCGGCGGAGCATGAGCTCCGCCGCGCCGCGCCGGTGATCAGTACCGGTCCCGACCGCCGCCGCGGCCGCCGCGGCCGCCACCACCGCCGCCGTAGCCGCCACCACCGCCGCCGTAGCCGCCACCACCACCGCCGCCGTAACCGCCACCACCACCGAAGCCGCCGCCGCCACCGCGCGCCGGGCGCTCCTGCGCCTCGTTGACCTTGAGCGGGCGGCCATCCAGGAGGGCGCCGTTCAGCTGCGAGATCGCGCTGTTCGCGGCCTGGACAGAGCCCATGGTCACGAACGCGAAGCCGCGCGGCTGCCCGGTCTCACGATCGGTCGGCATCGCGATCTCGCGAACCTCGCCGGCCGAGGCAAACGCGGACTCGAGCGTCTCGCGGGTGGTGCTGAACGAAAGATTTCCTACGTAGAGACGATTTCCCATGTCATCCTGCTTTTACGGCTTTCTGATGCGCCATGAGGCGCTCTCGGCCTGCCATCCGACGAAGCCGTAACGGATCGAACGGAGACGTGCCGCGCGGAACTCCCGCGCGGTCACACGGTGCGTCGTCCAGTCGTCCGAGCGAGCTGCAGTCTCCCTCGCGAGAGGGAAGAGGGAAAGCGTCGTGTCGAGGGCCAGGGACGTTCGTGAGAAGAAGCATCCTAGCCCGACGCGACGTCCTTCGCAAGCGGGCCGTTGCGCCTTCCGTCGCTTCCGCCGTTCTTCCGCCGCGTCCGCCGTTCTTCCGTCGCGTCCGTCGTCCTTCCGTCGCTCTTCCGTCGCTTCCGTCGTCCTTCCGTCGCTCTTCCGTCGCTTCCGTCGTTGAGCCCGTTTCTGCTGTTTTTGACGAGGTCGCGCGTCCAGCCGCTCCGCGCGCCCACAGGAGCGCCGCCGCGCTCGCGGGCGCCGTCGCTCCGCCAACCAACGCGCGCCAGCGCCGTCCGTCCCGACGAGGATCCGACGTCGAAGAAGCGGGCAGGATCGCCTGCGCCTCGGGCAAACTGGCGCGCATGGACATGGCGACTCGCGATGAAGTGTTGGAGCGCTGGCGCGCGCGCGGCTTCCACGGCGGGCTCTGGACCGATCCGCCCGGCCGCGTATGGGAGGACTTCGTTCATGACGACGACGAGCTCTTGATGGTCCTCGAAGGCGAGCTCGAGCTCACGCTCGCGGGCAAGACGCTCGTGCCGCGCATCGGCGAGGAGATCGAGATCCCGGCCGGCGTCGTGCACACCGTCCGCAACCGGGGGGCGACGACGGCCCGCTGGCTGTACGCCTACGGGCGGCTCGGGTGATCGCCGGCGCGGGCGAGCGCGCACGCCGAGGCCGCGACGTCCCCGCGCGGCGCGGGCTCGGCCGCGGCGCCCGCGTCGACCGGCGCGGTGCGGCTCGCGACCCAGAGCCACAGGACGACGGCGCCGAGCGCGATGCGGTACCAGCCGAACGGCGCGAGGCCGTAGCGCTTGAGGTAGCGCAGGAAGACCGCGATCACGAGCAGGGCGACCGCGAACGAGACGGCGAGGCCGACGGCGAGCGCGGCGGCGCCGCCGGGCGCGTCGAGGAGGGCGCGGCCGTTCTTGGCGAGGTCGAACACGGTCGCGGCGCCGAGCGTCGGGATGGCGAGGAGGAACGAGAACTCGGCGGCCGCGGCGGTGCTGAGGCCGGAGAGCTGCCCGCCGACGATGGTGGTCATCGAGCGCGACGCGCCAGGCCAGAGCGAGAAGCACTGGGCGACGCCGATCGCGAGCGCGCGCTGCAGCGTCACGTCCTCCACGCGGGGCGCGCCCTGGTCCGGCCTGCGCCGGCGGACGGACTCGACGCCGATCATCAGGAAGCCGCCGGCGATGAGCGCGACCGCGACGGGGCCGGGGCCGAAGAGGTGCGCCTTGATGGCCTTGTGGAAGAGCAGGCCGACGAGGGCGGCCGGGAAGAAGGCGAACGCGAGGGCGAGCGCGAGGCGGAGGCTGTCCGGATCGCGCCGGAAGATGCCGCGCACGGTGACGGCGAGCCGCTCGCGGAAGTAGACGACGACGGCGAGCACCGCGCCGAGCTGGATCACGATGTCGAGCGTCTTCGCCGCCTCGCTCTCATGGCCGAGCCACGCGCCGAGCAGGATGAGATGACCGGTGGACGAGACGGGGAGGAACTCGGTCAGGCCCTCGAGGACCCCGAGCAGGACGGCATCGAACCAGAACATTGCGCGGAGTCTAGCCGCACGCGGGCCGCGGGTGGTGATCGAGAGAGCGGCTCAGCCCTCCGCCGGCGGCGGGGCGCTCGGCGCGGCCGGCCGCGCGCGGTCCGCGCGGTCCGCTGGAGGCGCGCTCGACCGCGCGGCGCCCGCCGTCATCCCGGGGAGGAGCTCGTCGGCGATGGCCGCGTACAGCTCGAAGAACTGCTCGTCCCGGAACCGCGAGCCGCTGCGGAAGAGACCGCGCTTGAACCGCGACCAGCGGACCTCCTCGCCCGGGCGCGCGGCGCGCAGCTCCCAGCGGTCGTAGTGCCCGATGACGTCGGCGTGGTCGGCGACCACGATCGCCGCGAGCTCCTCCGGCGACCCCGGATCCACGAGCTGGTGGGCGGTGTTGACGACACCATCGTTGCTCGACGGAGAGATCGGCCCAGCGGGGCTGTCCGGGAACTTGATGACGCGGCACGGCCGCGGCGGCCCCCCTTGCGCGTGCAGCCGCAGCTCGTCCTCGAGGCGCCTGATGGCCTCGGCCGCGATCCGGCTCGGCGCGCCGGACGCCGTGTTCGCGGCCCGCTTGTGGAGGTCGACGAAGAAAGGATCGGAGTCGTCGCTCGCCTTCGCCACGGTCACGAAGCTCCGCAGGCGGGCCGGATGCCGCGGCCCGGCGCTCCTGTCCCTGTCCCGCACCTCGGCCATGCTCTCCGGCGTGAGGGCGTCGATGAGCTTCCGGTTGTTGCCCACGTCGAGGAAGAACCCCCACAGCTCCGTGACCGTCGCGAAGGTGAGATCGAACGCCGAGAGCGCCGATTCGACCACCGTCAGGCGAAGCAGGTTGAAGAGCGGCGGGATGGCCGTCACCGACCCCGGCTCGACGCCGGAGCCGACCAGCCGCGCCAGGTCGGAGTGGGCGAGGTACGTCCCCCAGTGCGGCGCGCAGAGGGAGACGACCGACCGGATCCTCGGACGCCACCCGCTCACCGGATCGAGGTCCTCGTCGTCCCAGCGGTCCTTGCCCTGAGGCCGGGCGCTGGTGAGCAGCTGGGCGTGCACGCCGCCGGTGCTGTGGCCGACCAGGTGGAGATTGGCGCTCGGGAACTGCTGGACGACCTTTTTGAGAAAGACGATCAACGAAGCCTGGCACTCGGCGAGGGACGCGGTGGGCCGCGACGTGACAGGGATCACCGGGACGAGGCCGGGGCGGCCGAGCTTCACCTCGAGCGCGCCGCGCAGCGCGCCGCAGACGCGGTCGGCGAAGTAGAAGAAGCCGCCGAAGTGATCGAAGCCGAGGAATCCGGGGACGAGGATCACGACGTCCGTCACCTCGGGAGCCACCTTGGGCTCCTCGTGTCGACCGCCGAGCTGCAAGCGAAGCTGTTCCAGCATGAAGAGCACCCCCAGAGCGCCGTCGCGCGCGGCCCCATCGCGGGCCGGCGCACGCCATCCTAGCGGATCGGGCGCGCTCTGGTCGAGCCGGTGCGTCGCTCGCAGGGCCGCGGCTCGCCCACAAAAATGCGCCCGGGCGAAGGTCCAGCCGGCTCCTACAAGAGCCGACCGTCCCCTCGCCCGTGGCGCTCCGGTCTCCGTCAGGCGTCTGCGCTCGCCGCGCGGCTCAGCTCGCCGTCCTGCTGCTCGGCGCGTGGTCCCCCTGGGCCCGGGCGAGCACCGACGCCTTCACCCAGGAGCGCACCACCGTGAGGTGCCGCGCCTCGGCGGCGCGCGCCGCCTGGAACTGCGACAGGACCTCATCGCCCATGCCCTGGCACATGTCGATGAGCACGTCCCACGCGTCGTTGTCCGTGAGCTCGGCGATCAACATCGCCTCCAGCGCGTCGGCCAGGTTGGTCCTCGGATCGGTGACGACCTTGATCAGGCCGCACGAGGCGACCCCGTGGACGTCGGCCAGCGGCGTCTCGGCCGTGGGATCGGCGCCCAGCATCCGGATCACCGAAGCGACCAGGAGGAAGTGCTCGACCTCCTCCCTGTAGATCTGCTCGATCTCCGCGCGCATCGGCCCGCCCTCGAACGACCCGAGCGCGTCGAACTTCGCGAGCACCCCTTTCCATAGCCGGCTCCCCGCCCGCTCGAAGGCGAGGCGCTCGCCGAGCTTGTCGAGCAGGACGAGCGGCGCCTCGCCCTTCAGCAGCTGGAGGGCCGACTTCACGGCGCCCTTGAGCGTTCCCGGAGGAGGCATGGTGCCGACCCGCTCCTCCCGCCGCGCGTAGTGGGCGACGACGTTGGCGATGGCCGAATCGTCGCCCACGCTGCTCGGCGGCATGATCCTCGCCCCGACGATGACCTCCTTCGAGTCCATCGGAGACATGTCCATCCCGGTGCGGTTCATCCCCGCGGTCGTCTCGGTCTTCATGCGGACCTCACTTGGTACAGCCTGGCGCCGTTGCCGTTCGCTTCCTTGCCGGGGACCGCCTGCGCGGCGAGCTCCGTCCCGGGGACCCACACGTACCCCGCGGCCACCGCCTCGGACGGCGATCCATTCATGTTGATCCGCTCGCGGTACGCGAGCGTCTGCGGGGACTCGGGGATCTGCATGGGATCCACGATGTTCTTGCCGACCGCGCGCAGGTGCACCTCGCCCTGGAGGACGCGGCGCACGAACTCGCGGTGGCTCCGGAACTCGATGGGATCGGGCAGCTTGGCCGGCAGGACCTCCGCCGAGTCCCTGCCCTCGATCCGCTCGAAGAGGCGGCGCACGTGGTGCAGCTGCCCGAGCTCGTAGTCGACGAACCGCTCCCAGATGGCCTTGATCCTGGGGTTCGACTCGGACTTCGCACAGCTGTAGTAGTTGTAGACCTCGGTCGCCTCGTGCAGGAGCCACTTCTCGAGCCAGCTCTCGTTGGGATCGATGATCGACTCGTACTGCGTGACGTGCTGCTCCTCGATGGAGGCGATCTCCGCGTAGAGCTGCCGGGCCATGGGGTCGGCGAACGTCGGGCCGACGTTCATGTAGTAGTCGTGCGTCTGGTGCTCGGACGCCATGATCGTGAGCGCGTGCAGCTTGGAGAGCGGCGCCGCGGTCCTCCGATCGTAGGGGGCCCGCAGGTCGTCGTCCGGGTGACGGTGCTCGACGCTCGTGGGCCTGCCGGGGCAGATGTCCGTGTAGCACTGCAGGATGTTGTTCGCGTCCTTGCCGTGCACCCGGTCCATCAGCGCCGCGTAGCGGTACAGGTGATCGAAGTCCTCGAGCATCCCGAACCGATAGACCTGGGCCAGGTACTCGTCGGGCTCGTTCATCGCGACCGACGCGGTGACCTCGATGGCCACCTGCTCGAACCCGATGGTGGTCTCGAGCACCGACAGGTCCCCCGGGAGGAGCCAGTTCACCATCGTCTGCTGGTGATGCTCGACCCGGCGGATGCGGGCGAGCTCCTGCTGGAGCGCGCCGTTCATGCGAGCGCAGGCGTGCGAGAAGCGCACGGCCTCCGACTCGATGCCGTTCATCAAGATGATCCGGACGCGGGTGAACGCGTCATCGTTCAGCTTGCTCGACGGGATGCTGACCAGCTCCCGCCAATCGAACTGCTGTTTTTCGAGCGGTGTTCCCGGCTCGTTCAACAAATCAAGTGCCACCTTGACCTCCAGTGCCGGGGCTGTGTGCAAGAGGCGCTCCACGCGGACGCCCGCCCTGTCCACGACAGCCGGGGGCCGCGATGGGGCGCTTGGTCACAGCTGTCGCAAAATCGCCCGCGCGACCTGCCTCCGGCGCTCATGACGCGCGCAGGGCTGGTCTTGATGAGGTCGAGACCGCCGCGGCGCCGAGCAGGATCGAGGCCGCCCGCGTGACGCGCGGAGACCGCGCGACTGGCAGGCTCAGCCGCCCGCCGGGGCGCGCGACTGGCAGGCTCGGCGGGGCCTCCCGGAGCGCGCGACTGGCAGGCTCGGCGGGGCCCCCGGCGCGCGCCAGTGTGAAGATTCGAACATCACGCCCTTGTTCATCATCATTCACCCGTGTGAAGATTCGAACATCGCGCATTGTTAATTATCATGCATCGCGCCCACAGCAGCGATGCTCCGGTTCGTTCACGTCGCACGCTCGACGTCCGGGCTACCTGAAATACACCAATTCACGCAGGTCGAACGGATCTCCAGATCTGCTGTTCGACCCGCCGAGAGGGCGTGTTGCGGTGTTGACTCCGACAAACGTGGTCGTGTAGTTTCCAAGGAAGAGGCCGTCGGCGCGGGGGGCGCCGGGCAGGCGCTCGAACACACGCAAGCGCGCTCGCGCACCTCCGCGGCAACGCGGCACGGGGCGCGGACCCGCGATCGCCGCAGGAGGCAGCCACCGTGTCATCGACCGTAAGAGCCCATCGCACCTCTTCGCAGGGTCAACACAGAGGCGCCGTCAGCTCGTCGTGCCGGCGAAGGTACTGCGTCCTCGTGGTCGAGGATGACGAGCAGATGCTGAGCAGCATCTCAGCGGTCCTCTCCACGGAGGTCGACGTCGTGGAGTGTACGTCGGCGGAGCACGCGCTCGCACTGCTCGAAACGAGGGAGTTTCACCTGGTCTGTTCGGATCTGATCATGCCTGGGATGAGGGGCGACGAGCTCCTCCGGAAGGTCTCGAGCATGCCCGTTTACACGAGCTGTCTCTTGATCACCGGGGCCGAGGAGTACGCGCGCTCGAAGGAGGCGGCGTATCACCACGTCCTGCTCAAGCCGTTCCATCCGGAGCGGCTGGTGGCGATCGTCCTGCAGCTGGCGCGCCTCACCGAGATGAAGCGCTCGGTCCACTCGATGGCGGACTCGCTCACGCCCACGGACCCCGGGGGCGAGCTCGTGTCCTGCGACTGGACCGAGCCTGCAGCCCTGCCGGAGTCGTCGCGGGCGCCGCGATCGGCGAGGTTCGCGGCGTGCGTGCCGTGCGGGCCCGCGCCGCTCGATCTGCAGGAGCTGCAGCCGGCGAGCTCCGTCGCGCCCTCGCCGCGCGCGCGCAGGCGGCGGGCCCGGTGAGCCTCGGGGCCGCGGCGCGCGCCGCGGCCCGCGAGCGCGCAGGCGGCGCCCCGGCGAGACGGCGGCGGAGCGACGCCGGCGGACGGCGCGCGGCGAGGGCGCGCGGCGAGGGCGCCGCTCGGGCCCTTCTCTTCCTACACTCTCGCCATGCGCGCCTGCATCTCCTCGACGGAGACGTCCTCGATGACGGCCGACAGCTTCCACTGGTACCCGAACGGGTCCTCGATCCTGCCCTCGCGCCGACCGTAGAGCTGGTCGTTGATGGGATAGATGATCTTGGCCCCTGCCTTGATGGCGCGCGCGGCGACGGCGTCGGGGTCCTCGACGTTCAGCGTGATGACGATGGGCGAGCCGCCGAGCGCCTTCGGGCCGCGGGCGTTCCACTGGGGGGCTTCATCCGCGAGGGTGATCACGGAGTCGCCGATGACGAGCTCGGCGCTGACGATGGCGCCGCCCCGCTCCGGGTCGGCGAGGCGCAGCTTCTCGATCGCGCCGAACGCCTTCTTGTAGAACGCGATGGCGTCCGAGGCGCCGGCCACGACGAGGTGCGGCACGACGGTGTGGTACGGGGGCGGGGCGATGGGGTGAGGTCGCGTGGTCATGGGCGGAGGATGTCCGCGCGGCCGGACCGGGTATTGTAAAAACGTGCCGGCGGGGGTCAGCCGGCGACGACGGCCGAGCCGCGGGCGATCGCTCAGCCGCCCTGCGGGACGTGGTTCCGCACGCGTCGCCGCGCGACGTACTCGGTCGGGGTGAGGCCCGCGAACGCGCGGAAGTCGTGGATGAAGTGCGCCTGGTCGTAGTAGCCGCACGCGGCGGCGACGCCCGCCCACGAGACGCGCTCGCCGCGCTCGATCGCCGCGATCGCCTGCTGGAAGCGCTGCACGCGGCAGTAGCGCTTGGGGGTGAGGCCGACCTGCTCGGTGAAGGTGCGGATGAAGCGCTTCGAGCTCATCCCGAGCTGCCCGGTCACGTCGGCCACGGTGTACGCGCGCGAGGGGTCGGCGAACGCGGCGAGCGCGAAGTCGACCGCGGGGTCGCGCGCGAGCGGCGCGCGCGGCCGGACGAGCCGCGCGGCGAGCGCGGCCTCGAGCGCGCGGAGCTTCTCGTCGGGGGACCGCGCCTCGAGGACGCGCTCGCGGACGAGGGCGGCCTCGCGGCCCCAGAGCGCGTCGAGCGAGACGTGGCTGCCGCTGAGCGCCTCGGTGGCCGGGCCGAAGAACGGGAGGGCGCCGCCCGGGGTGAACTCGGCGCCGACGATCGCGCGCTGCTCGGCCGTGTCGATCGCGAAGTGCTCGGCGTGGGCGCCGCAGACGGCGATGCCGGAGAGGCGGTGGCAGCGGGCGACGGCGGCGGCAGGAGCGGCGTCGTACCAGCGCAGCTCGTCCTCGGCGAGGTTGATGAGGAGGCTCATCGCGCCGCTGGGGAGCACGCGCTCGAGCAGGTCGGGGAGCTCGGGGGCGGCGTAGTACCAGAGCTGGCCGACGAAGCGGCCGAGGGGCGGAGGCGGGGCGTACGTGACGAAGCGCATGGGGCGGCCCGTGGGCGACAGCATGCCACGAGCGAGCCGCGAACGGGCGGCGATGACGGCGCTCCGCGCGGATTCCCTCGGAGAGCGCCGCCGACCGCTGGTTCCACTCGCAGGAATCCGGAGAGAGAGCGCGCAATGAAGGCGCAAAGGCGCAAAAAGAACGAAGTTCAATGTCTTTAATTATAAGTCTTTACACTCCCAAGCTCGCCGTTCGTCGTCGCGAGTGTGCCCGAGCGCCTCGGGACCTCGGGTATGCCACTCCTGGATTTCTTTGCTGATCTAGTGCGCAAATATATTTGATCATGTTAACCGGTTCAGTTAAACTCTCTTTTCGCAACGACCGCGCGGCGAACCGCGGCCATCCCGACGTCGCCCCCGACGACGCGTCGCGATGGACAGCGCGGGCTTGCGCTTGGCATCGATGTCTTACGCCGCACAAGGAGTTGACATGAACTTGTGGGTAAACCGACCGAAACAGAGACCATGGGCCGGGATCGCGAGCCTATGCGGTGCAATGCTGCTTCCTGGATGTATGGGACAGATTGGTGGCGGGGACGACGTCGGCAGCCAGGAGTCCGAAATCCCGGCGCTCCCGAACGACCCCTCCGCGATCGCCGACGCCTGCGAGGCGAACAACGGTGTTCTTCACGTGGGCCTGACCAGGCTCCGCCGCCTCACGCGCGACCAGCTGAACAACGCCATTCGCGATTTGCTCGGCGTCGAGGGGCGCCCCGCCGACGCGCTCGCGCCGGACGAGCGCATGGGGCCGTTCCACAGCAACGCCATCGCTCCGATCACGGAGCTCCTCGTCCTGCAGGCGGCGGAGCTCGCGGCGCGGGTGGCCTCGGAGGCCGAGGAGCGCATGGACCTGGTCGCGCCGTGCAGCCTTGCGGACGACGATGGGACCTCGTGCGCGACCGAGCTCGTCGAGCGGCTCGGGCAGCGCGCGTACCGCCGCCCCCTGGAAGCGGATGAGATCCAGGGGCTCGTCGCGCTCTACGAGCTCGGCCGGCGATCGGGCGGGGCGTCGCGCGGCTTTCGCCTCGTGATCGAGGGACTGCTGCAGTCGCCGTCGTTCCTGTACCACGCCGATGTCGGCGGGTCCGGCGTCCCCTCCGCGACCCCCGAGCCGATGGGTGGCTACGGCCTCGCCTCGCGGCTCTCGTTCTTCTTGTGGAACTCGATCCCCGACACCGAGCTGGTCGATCTCGCCGAAGACAGCAGCCTGCTCGAGCGCGACGTGCTCGAAAGTCAGGTCGACCGCATGCTGCAGGACCCGAGGGCGGGCGCCACGATCGCGCTGTTCCACGAGCAGTGGCTCGGGCTCTCGGAGCTGCCCAAGGCGCAGAAGGACCAGGAGCTGTTCCCGGCGTATGGCGAGGAGATGGCGAACGCCATGCTGAACGAGAGCGCCCGCTTCACGGATCACGTCGTGCGGCAGGGCGACGGCCTGCTCCGCACGCTGCTCAGCGCGGACTACACGTTCCCGGAGGGCCCGCTGTTCGATCTTTACGACATCGAGCCGCCGGACGGGTTCAAACCGGGGGACCAGGTGTCGCTCGATCCGAGCCGCCGCGCCGGGATCCTCACGCAGGCGGCGTTCCTCGCGCGCTGGTCTCACCACAACCAGACCTCCCCCATCCACCGCGGCATCGTCGTCCGTGAGAACCTCATGTGCCAGCCGCTCAGCCCCCCGCCGGCGAACGTCAACAACGTCCCCCCGCCGGTGGACGACGTGACCTCCACGCGCGAGCGCTTCGCCCAGCACGTGGCGGACCCCGGCTGCGCGGGCTGCCACCAGTTCATCGATCCGATCGGCCTCGGCTTCGAGCATTACGACGCCATCGGCAAGTACCGCGCGACGGACGGCCTCGGCGAGGTGAACGCGGCGGGCGAGATCACGAGCGCGCGCGAGGACCTCGCCGGCCCGTACTACGGCGGCGTGGAGCTCGCGAAGAAGCTCGCGGGGAGCTCGGAGGTGGCCGACTGCGTCGCGAACCAGTGGTTCCGCTTCGCCCTGGGCCGGATCGAGAGCACGGACGACGCTTGCTCGATCCAGACCATCCACGAGGAGTTCAACGCGTCGGGCGGGAACATTCGGACCCTGTTGTCTCAGGTGGCGCTGAGCGACGCCTTCCGCCACGTGCGGCTCACCGCCAGCGAGGAGTGACCGTGATGAACCGTCGAACGCAACTCGGAGTTTCACGCCGCCGCATGCTCCAGGCCCTCGGCCTCGGCGCCGGGGCGGCGGCGATGGGATCGCTGCTGCCGCTGATGAACGCCTCCGGGCAGGAGAAGGTGCGCCCGAAGCGCCTCCTGCTCATCTTCCAGCCCGACGGCGCGCCGGCGCGGGACTGGAACAACGTGATCGACTGGAGGCCGCAGGGCTCGGAGCGCAGCTTCTCGCTCCACGCCATTCACGCGCCGCTCGATCCCTGGAAGTCGAAGCTGGTGATCCCGTGGGGGCTCAAGATGACGGCCGGCGGGGCCGGCGAGGCCCACGCATTCGGCATGGCGGGGCTCTGGACGGCATCGACGCTGAACGGTCCGTCCTCCGGCGCGAACTTCGACGGCGGCAACGGAAACCGCACGGGCTGGGGGAGCGGCGCGTCCATCGACCAGATCGTCGCCCGCGCCCACGGCAGCGGCATGCCGTACGAGCGCGCTCCGGACGACCCCGTGCAGGAGACGCCGTACCGCACCGTCGAGCTCGGTGTCCAGTGCCTGAATCCGAACAGCCTGAACCGGATGATCTACGCCGGCGAGAACGCCCCGATTCACCCCGAGACGAGCCCCAGGGCCGCGTTCAACCGGCTGTTCGCCGGGGTGACGTCGGCCGGCGAGGCGCCCACGACCGATCAGGGGGCGGAGCAGGAGCGGGCGGAGCGCAAGGCGATCGTCGACCTGCTCAAGAACGATCTCACCAGGATCCGCAGGCGGGTGGGCAAGGAGGACTACCACAAGCTCGACGCGCACCTCGAGGGGCTGCTCGCCATGGAGCGCAGGCTGAGCCAGGCGGCGGAGCCTGCCGACCCGGCGCTGAGCTGCACGGTCCCGGAGGAGCCGGAGCAGACCAGCGGCCGCGGCTCGGAGTATCCGACGGAGATCAGGAACATGATCGACATCGCGGTGGCCGCCTTCTCCTGCGACATCACGCGCGTCATGAGCCTGCAGCTCAGCTACGCCTTCAGCCATATCCTGCACTCGTGGCTCGGACACACCAGCGATCACCACACGATGTCCCACGACGGGCAGGATCGACGCCGGGAGCTCCAGGAGATCGACGCCTGGTACTCGGAGCAGATCGCGTACCTGCTCGGGAGGCTCGACGCCGTGAGCGAGGGCGACGGCACGCTGCTCGACAACACGCTGGTCGTGGTAGGGAGGGAGCTCGGCAGCACGGCGCACCGCATGGAGCGTGTTCCCTTCGTGATGGCGGGGGGCGCGCGCGGGGCCCTGAAGACCGGGCGCTACCTCGATGTCGACGGGCAGGACCACGCCAAGCTCCTGGTCTCGATCGCGCAGCTCATGGGCCTCGAGACGAGCAGCATCGGGAACCGCAAGCCCGATTCCGGCCCGCTCTCCGGCCTCGTCTGATCCGCCGGACGCCGGGGCCCGCTGAGCCCGCCGCTCGCTCGGCCGCTGGCCGGGAGGCCGTCTCTCCAAATGGATGGAAAACTGCCAACTCGTTGGCAAGGCGCCACACGCACCCGCCGGCGGCTGCTACGATGCCGCCGGACCCGGCGACGCGGAGCGGCTGATTGGCCGCGACGCGCGGACGTTCGATCCGTGGCCGGAGCGCCACCCGAAGGTCTTCGCCAAGCTACTCACAACGGGCTGCGACGAGCGCGTGGCCGTCGACAGGCAACACGAGGAACAGAACCATGACCTTCACCCTTCCCCAGCTCCCCTACTCCAGAGACGCGCTGGTTCCCCACATCTCGGCCGAGACGCTCGATTTCCACCACGGCAAGCATCACAACGCGTACGTCACGAAGCTGAACGAGCTCGTGGCGGCGGACGCGGCGCTCGCGGGCAAGAGCCTCGAGGATCTCGTCCGCACGACGTCCGGCGCGGTCTTCAACCAGGCAGCTCAGGTGTGGAATCACACGTTCTACTGGCACAGCATGAAGCCGCAGGGCGGCGGTGAGCCGCCCGCCGCGCTCCGAGCGGCGATCGAGGCGGCGTTCGGGAGCGTGTCGTCGTTCAAGGAGAAGTTCAGCGCCGCGGCCGTCGGTCAGTTCGGCTCGGGCTGGGCTTGGCTGGTGAAGAACAGCTCCGGCAAGCTGGAGATTGTGCAGACGGGCAACGCCGGGAACCCGCTCACGGAGGGCAAGACGCCGCTGCTCACGTGCGACGTGTGGGAGCACGCGTATTACATCGACTACCGCAATGCCCGGCCGAAGTACGTCGAGGCATGGTGGAACCTGGTGAACTGGGACCACGCCGCCTCGAAGCTGTGACCCGCGCGCTCCCGAGAGGGCGGCCTCCGGGTCGGGTCGAGCGGACATCATCTCCCTGTGCGAGCTCGCTCGCGTGAGCAAATCCCAGAAAAATTAAGACGTTCGATGAGCTTGTCGGGAGCGACCGGCTCCGCGGGCAAGCAAGAGCTCCTCCCGGAGAGCGGCGCAGCGGTCATCGACCGCGCCAAGAGCCCGCTCGGCTGCCCAAGGCGCGGGGCTCGGCGGTCTGCTTCAGCGGGCCGAGCACGCTTCACCGATGGCTCTGGAGCGGTCCCTTTCTTGCGAGGGCCCCTCCGGCGCGAACGAAGCCGTGCTCCCGTATCCCGAAGGAGACGACCATGCCGAGCAATATCGAGATGAGGCACCTGCGCCGCTGCGTCGAGCTCGCGGCGCTGGCGCTGGAGACCGGCAACGAACCGTTCGGGTCGGTGCTGGTCGCGGCGGACGGGACGGTCCTCGCGGAGGATCACAACCGCGTGGGCGGCGGCGATCCGACCTGCCATCCGGAGCTCGCGCTGGCGCGCTGGGCGGCTGCGCACCTCGCCCCCGACGAGCGAGCCGCGGCGACGGTCTTCACCTCGACCGAACACTGTCCCATGTGCGCCGCGGCCCATGGCTGGGTCCGGCTCGGACGCATCGTGTACGCGAGCTCTTCGGCACAGCTGGTCGGCTGGCTCGCCGAGTGGGGCCTTCCGGCTCCTCCGGTGCGAGGCCTGCCGATCCGCGATATCGTCCCGGGGCTGTCCGTGGAAGGTCCCATCCAGAGCCTCGCGGAGGAGGTTCGCCAGCTGTTTCGGCGCTCCCATTCCGTGCGCTGACGCGCGCGGCCGTACCTGCGGGAGGACGCCCATGGAAGGGTCCTTTGGCTTCGTGTGGTCTACAGCGCCGGGCTGAGGACGGGGCCTCGGCAGAGCGCATCGCGCGACCGAGCGTACGCGCGGGTTCGAAGTCGACCGGGGCGGGTCTCACACGCCTGAACAGAAGCGTCTACTCCCGGTTGACAGTGTAGATCGGAGCAGTTTACGCAGTCCGGAGCGCCATTGATCTTTCTTATACGGCAGAGGGGTATCACCCGTGGTTCAGAGATTGCATGACCGGCCTCTGAGGTCCTCATGAATAGAAAGAACATTCTTTTGGGGCTGTTTGGCGGTATCGTCGCTGCAGCAGCCTCGTGTGGTGGCAATGAAGGGAGCGAGCCGAACGAAGCGGGCGGCACGAGCTCGACCACCGGCGATAGCAGCGGAAGCGGTGGCAGCCAGGTGGGCGTGGGTGGCCCGGGCTCGACCGCGAACGGCTCGGGCGGGTCGGGTGGCGCGGGGGCCTCGGGCGGGTCGGGCGGCGCGGGGGCCTCGGGCGGGTCGGGCGGTGCGGAGGCCTCGGGCGGCTCCGGCGGTTCGGGGGGCGGTGATGGTGGTGCGGGCGCGGACCAGTGCAAGCCCATCGGCTGGGCCACGCGCTCAGGTCGCGATGGTGGCGCCTTCAACGTCACGGGCGGAGGCAACGCCGCGCCCATCGTCGTCGATACCTTCGCCGATCTCCTGAAGTACGCCAAGGATGGTGAGGCGCGGGTGATTCACGTCGACGGCACGGTGGGCGGTGGTTGGTCGGGGACCTCCGGGGATCGACTGGAGATCAAATCGAACAAAACCATCGTCGGCCTCCACGCGGGGACGCAGGTCAAAGCGGCTATCCATATCAAGGACGCGAGCAACGTCATCCTCCGCAACATCGTCGTCCGTGGGCCGGGCTCCAACGGCGACCAGGCCTGGGACAACATCAGCATCGAGGGCAACTCCAAGAACATCTGGGTCGACCACGCCGAGTTCTGGGACGGGCAAGATGGCAACGCCGACGTCGTCAAGGGCGCCGACAACGTGACGTTCACGTGGAGCATCTTCGGCTACAGCAAAAGAGGGGATCACAACCTGTCGAACCTGATCGCATCCTCGGACAATGAGCCCGTGAGCGAGGGCAAGCTCAACATCACCTTCATGTTCAATTGGTGGACGGGGGTCGCAGAACGCCAACCCCGCTGCCGGTACGGGTGGATCCACGTCGTCAACAACCTCTACACGGAGGACACCTCGGTAGGCCCTTCGAAGCTCGGCGTATCGAACGGCTTCAAGTGCAACGTGCTGACCGAGAACAACCATTTCATCGACCAGAACGAGCCGATTGACTTGGGCAAGCAGAATGGAGACGGCTCCGTGCAAGAGGCGACGGGCAACCTGTTCGAGGGCTGCTCCGGAAATCAAACGGGCAGCGGCGACGCCTTCGACCCTCCGTACGAATACAAGTCGTTCATGGTGCCGGCCTCCCAAGTGAAGGAGCTGGTGCAAGAGCATGCGGGGGCCACGCTCTCCAGCCCGACGGCTTGCTCGCCGTAGAAGCGGTCTTCAAGCCCTGCTGCGGGCCTGGCTGACGATGGAGGCCCCGACGGCACGGACCCGGAGTTTGTGCGCTCCAGCATCGGCGAGCCCATTCTGCCGCGTGTAGCGATACACGTGGCCGTTCTGGTAGCAGTACCCCGACACTTCGATATCGAAGGCGCCGAGAATCGCGTTGGCGATCCCTCGCGACTGCGCGCACGCGGGATCCGTGATCAAAAACACGACTTGCTTTGCCATGTCTCCCCCGAATGTCCCAGGTCCCGTCCCGAGGGGAACTGGAGATCAAACGCTCTTCAAAGTCAACGAGTTGCTCGCCCCCGCGAATCAACATAAACTTCCTGCCGGACGACATCGGAGTCGGAGATGGCCGCGAGCATCCGCTCCTTTCTCGCACTTCGGGCAGCGGAGTACATCGTACTTCCCCGTGCATGGCGGCGGACTTTCTCCGATCGAATGACCTTGCAGCCGACGCGTTCTCGTAGCGCGCAACCGAGGAACACAGCGCCGACCGCAGCGCTGGCGCCTCCAGCGACGGCAAGCACTCCACCGCGGCCTCGGCGTTCTGGGTGGCCCTGGTCTCGCTGCTCAGCCTGCTCGCGTTCATGGGCGCGGGCTTCGTGCTCGCCTGCGCCATCACGACCGAGGACCTGGTGGTCGACATCATCAGCGCGGGGAAACTGCCATGAACGGCGCCGCACACGCGCGCATCCTAGGGTGCATGCGGAAAGATACAGATCGATTGGTTCCCTTCAGCACGGCGGTTGCTTTGCGCGGACGGCGGCGGTGGGCGGCTCTCCTGCTTGGCGTGGTGGGCGGGTGTGTGCCGAACGATGATGGCAACGGGAGCTCCGGCGGCTCCGGCGGGTCGGGCGGCGACACCAGCGTTAGCAGCTCAGGCGATGTAGGGTCGGGCGGCGACGGCGGCTCGGGCGGCGACACCAGCGTTAGCAGCTCAGGCGATGTAGGGTCGGGCGGCGACGGCGGCTCGGGCGGCGACGGCGGCTCGGGCGGCGACGGCGTCTGCGTCCCCGGAACCGAGGTGCTCTGCTACTCCGGCGACCGCGAGACATTCGGCGTCGGCGCTTGCGATGCCGGCAAGGCGCGGTGCAGGGAGGACGGCAGCGGCTTTGGCCCCTGTGTCGGCGAGGTCCTGCCGGCCGCGGAGACGTGCCTCACGCCGGTCGACGACGACTGCGACGGCCAGACGAACGAGGAGGGCGCCGGCTGCGCCTGCGCCCCCGGCGAGGTCGTGCCTTGCTACTCCGGCCCTGCCAGCACCGAGGGCGTCGGCCGATGCGCCGGCGGCACGGCCCGCTGCGATGCGCTGGGTACGGGCTTCGGGCCGTGCGAGGGCGAGGTGCTGCCAGGCCCGGAGACGTGCGCCACGCCGGTGGACGACGACTGCGACGGCCAGACGAACGAGGAGGGCGCCGGCTGCGCCTGCCTCCCCGACGCGGTCGTCCCCTGCTACTCCGGCCCTGCCGGCACCGAGGGCGTCGGCCGCTGCGCCGCCGGCACCGCGCGCTGCCAGCCGGACGGCACGCAGCTCGGCCGCTGCCAGGGCGAGGTGCTGCCCGCGCCGGAGACATGCCTCACCCCGATCGACGACGACTGCGACGGCCAGGTGAACGAGGAGGGCGAGAGCTGCGTCTGCCCGCCCAACCAGCGCGTCCGGTGTTACTCCGGCCCGCCGGGCACCGCGGACGTCGGGGCGTGCACCTCCGGCACGGCGCTCTGCGACGCGCAGGGCACGAGCCTCGGGCCGTGCGAGGGCGAGGCGTTCCCGCAGCCGGAGACGTGCGCCACCCCGGTCGACGACGACTGCGACGGCGAGGTGAACGAGGGCGGCAGCGACTGCGCTCCCTCGATCACCGCGCAATGGGTCAAGCAGTTCTCCGACCTCTCGATCACCGCTGTCGCCGTGGACGCCTTGGACAACACCATCATCGCCGGCTCGTTCACGAGCCCCGTGGACCTCGGCGCCGGCCCCCTCGTGCCCCGGACCGCCGGTCCCGAGGCGTTCGTCGCGAAGTTCGATCCGAGCGGACATGTCCTCTTCGCGAGCACGTTCGAGGGGGAAGACCACGCGGCCCTCGATATCGCGACGGACGCGTCGGGGAACATCGCGCTGCTCGGGACGGCCCGCGTGCTCGTGCATCTCGAGGACCAGGGCGTATCGTTCACCGAGCTCTATCACCGCGTCGTGAAGCTCGATCCATCGGGCGGGCACCTCTGGAACCGCGATTTCGTTGCGTTCGTCGAGATCGAGAACGCGGTGGCGATGAACGACGCAGGGGACGTGTTCGTGGCGGGCGCAACCAAGTCCTCTACCATGGGGTTGACCCATGGCTTCGTCCGCAAGCTCGACGGCGCGACAGGGGCCCTCGCATGGCAGAGGATGCTCGGCGACGACGACGACAGCGAGCGCCCCGACGACCTGGCCACGCGGGAAAACGGCGAGATCGTGACCGTCGGGAGCGTGAACATCCTTCAGATGTTGCCCGACGATATCGTCCACAGGGCCTGCGGGGATCTGATCACGCTGAGCCCCGCCGGCGAGGTGCTCGACCGGACCTGCGTTGGCGCCGAAGCGGAGACCTGGCAGCTCGCCATCGACGCGTCGGGGAACACCGTGCTCGGCAGCGCCGTCCCTCACGGCGCGCGCCGCGTGAGCAAGCTCGACGGCGCAGCGACCTCCCTCTGGAGCCGGGGGATCCCGCAGGTGCAGGAGATGCGGCTGGCCGTCGACGGGGTCGGGACCATCGTCCTCGCGGGCTCGTTCACCGGCACGCTCGGCCTCGGCGGCGACACGCTCACGAGCTCCGGCGGCGAGGACATGTACCTGGCCAGGCTGGACCCCGACGGCAACGTCGTCTTCAGCCAGAGCTACGGCGACGCGGGCGACCAGAGACTGATGCACCTCGCCGTCTCGGCGGGAGGCAGCGCGGTGATCGCCGGCACCTTCGCAGGCACGATCACCCTCGGGGAGAGCACGCTCGCCGCCGCGACAGCGCAGGACACCTTCCTCGCCAAGGTGGGTTTCTGATCCACGGCTGAGCTTCGGCTTTCCTCAATAGGGCGGCAGCATCCTCCGGAACCCGTGCCCCAGCGCCAACGCCAGGAAGAGCAGGTTCCTCACCGGCAATGCCGGCCAGAAGAGGCCGAGCGGCCCCTCCCCACCGGAAACGCGCTCCCCCGCCGCGGCGCCCTCGCCCTCGCCGCGGAACGCCCGCGCGAGCCGCGCGCCGAGGCGCCGCATCCACGCGACCGATCGCGGGAAGTCGGCGATCCCGTCGAGCCACGCTCCGGGGATCCCGCGCGCCCCGACCGTCGCGCCCGCGAGGCCGCCGACGATCGCGCCCGTGCTGTCGGCGTCGCCGCCGAGCAGGATGACGTCCTCCACCGCGCGCCGGAAATCGCCCGGGTGCGCGAGCCAGCAGAACAGGGCCGCTGGCGCCGTGTCCACGATGAACCCGCTCACGCCCTCCGTGAGCCCGATCGCGCCGGCGAAATCCGCCGCCGAAGCGCGCCGGCCGAGCAGCTCCGCCGCGCAGTCGAGCCGGCGGCCGAGCTCCGGATCCGCGGTTCGCTCGCGGAGCATCGGCAAGAGCTCGGCCGGATTCACCTGCTCCGGCGCGCGCACCGCGGCATACGCGGCGGCGAGGGCGATGATCCGCGCGCCCTCCTCGGCCCGCGGATCGGTGTGCGTGAGGCGCGTGGACGCGCGCACCATGGGCTCGATGCGCGAG
Source organism: Sorangium sp. So ce185 (assembly GCF_051526825.1). NCBI lineage: Bacteria > Pseudomonadati > Myxococcota > Polyangiales > Polyangiaceae > Sorangium > Sorangium sp. So ce185. Next base: position 9,787,291 of record NZ_CP150316.1, read on the forward strand.
GGCGTCAGGGCGAGCGTCGCGCCAAGGATCGGCGCGCGCATCGCGGCGCCGTTGCCGGCCGAGAAGACGCCGCTCCGCTCCGGAGAGAACCCGATCCAGAGCTTGAGGATCGCCCGCAACGTGGCGTATCCGACGCCCGCCGGCAGGGAGGCGAGCCAGCCGCGGAGCTGCCACCCGAGCGATCGCGCGAACCGCGCCGCGTCCCCCGGCGCGGCCAGCAGGGCCTGCGCCGTCATGCACGCGTGCTCCGCGTCGTCGCTGATCATCCCGCGGCCGAGCACGAAGCGGTGCTCGAGCGGCGCCGCGCCGAAGAGGCGGGCGGCGCGGCGCCGCGACAGGCCCTCACGCGGTAGGCCGAGCGCGTCGCCGACCGCCGTGCCCAGGAGGACGCCGGCGAGCCGGTCCTCGCGATCGATGGATGTCGTCTCGATGGCCATGCGAGCGCGCCATTCACGCTCCATGCCGGGAGAGAACAGCGGAAATCCGCGCCCCGGAGGCCCCGCGCCCGAGGGGCCAGCCTGCCAGGATGGCAGCGCCTGTCTGCGCGCTGGACATCGCGTCGCGCCGCGCTCCGCCCGGCGGTCCTCGGGCGTCGCGGAGCGGGCGCCCCCGAAACCGAGGCTGCGCCGCCCGAGCCCCGAGGGAACACGTCACCTCACGGGCTGCACCCGCTGTCGCAATTCTGCAGGAAGTTGGGGGACGGGCCGGCCGCGCGACGCGCGCTGCGGCTCGCGCCGCACACCGGCGCCGCGATGGTGATGGCCTCGTTCATCCCGAGGACGAGCCGCTCCCCGGCGAGCGCGAGGGACCGCACGGGGCTCGGCGTGGGATAGCGCGCGAGCTCGGTCCCGTCGTCCGCCAGCAGCGCGAGCGCCCCGGCGGACGGTGAGACGATGGCCAACCAGGCCACGGTTCCATCGAAGGAGAGGATCCGCGATGCCTGCATCGGGCTCGGTGCCTGCGACAGGTCGACGTGGTTGTGGACGACGATGTCCTCCCCGTCGCGCCGCAGCACGTAGACGTGCTGGCGATTCTCGATGACCAGGGCGCGGTCGCCGGCGAGGGCCACGGCCGTGAGGTCCCCGGTGCCGGACAGCGTGCCGGTGGCCATCGGTCCAGCGCCCGTCCAGGAGAACCAGCGCAGCGATATCTCGGCCACCAGGTCCTCGTAGTAGAGCTGGCCCAGCAGCACCTCGGCGCGCTCGCCGTCCACGGCGAGGGCCTGGGCCACGCGCGGCGCGCTGGAGACCCGCGGCGCGATGATCTGCTCGGACGCGGGCTCGAGGAGCTCCCCGGCGCAGCGCGCGGGCAGCGCGAAGCGCCGCAGCCGCAAGGCACCCCCGTCGATCGGCGCCGCCTGGAAGAGCTGGCCTGGCGCGGACGCCAGCACCGCAGGACCACCCTCGATCCGCAGCTGGCCAGACGGCGCCAGGAGCCCGCCTTCGCCCGGCCCGAGGCAGCTCAGCACGGCGGTGCCGCCTTCCTGATGCACGTTGGGCTCGCTCGACGGCAGCGTCACGAGATCGAGCGCGCCGGCCTCGGACGGCGCGGGGGCGAGCCGCAGCCGCTGCATGTCCGGCGGAAACACCGTCCCTCCCGCCGTGAGGACGGGCGCCATCGGATCTCCCAGATCCACGCTGTGCACGCCGAAGGGCCCCACCGCCAGGACCGCGCCGTCCTCTCCAGCCCAGATGCGCTCCAGCGAGCCATGGTGGAGCCCCGTCCGGAATCGCATCGCGGCCGAGCCGTCCAGCGCGACGACGCGGCGCCAGGGATGCAAGACGGCGTGTCGCCCCCGGGCCGCGAGCCGGAGCGGAGAGGGCAGCAGGCCTGCCTCGTCGCTCTCACGCACGAGGAGGCTGCCCAGCGCGGACGAGACGCCCGCCGGGCTCAGGGCGTGGCGGTCCACGACGTAGGAGCGGGTGGCGCCGTTCACGCGGAACCACTCGACGAGCAGGTCGTCCTCGAGAAGCGCGAACCCCAGGGGACGGTCCCAGAGATCGGCCCCCTCGTCCGGCGAGAACGACCTCACCGGAGCCGGCTCTTCCGCGCCGTCCAGGTCCGCCACGCGGAACACGTGGATGCTGCCCAGATCCCCGTAGCGCAGCAGCTCTTGCGCGACGAGGTACGTGTCGTTCAGCTGCGCGTGGAAGAAGGCCTGGGAGGCGAAGCGCGCGGGCTTGATGACCGGCCCGGCCGGCGATGACACGTCCACGGGCACGAGGCCGTGCGAGGTCGCGACCCACAGGACGGCTCCGTCCGCGGAGAGGGCGAGCGAGCGGCATGTCCCCGCCAGGAGCTGGAAGGCGTGCGCGGTCTCCTCGACGAGCGCGTCGTCGGCGCCGACGCGCCACGCGCTCACCCACGATCCGGCGCAGGTCCAGAAGCGGTCCCCGCGGCCGGCGCCCCCGACGATGCTGTCGCTGCGCGGGTCCAGCGCGCGCTGGGACAGCGTCGTGATGCGGTCGCCCTCCAGCCCCAGGAGCTCCAGCCGCTGCCGCGTCCCGACGACGACGACACGGTCCGGCCCCAGCGGGACCAACGAGGTGAGGAGCCCGTCCGACCAGTCCCAGCTGCCGAAGTAATGCTCGACGCCGATGTCCAGGGTGCGCTGGCTCAGCCGCTGCAATCCGCCTTCGTCCACCCGGACCAGGGACAGCGACAGGCCGTTCCCACCGAGCCGCTCGCCGAACAGGATCCGGTCGCTCGACAGGAACTCCGCCATGCCCTCCAGCGGAAAGCTGGGGCCTTCGGCCGGCGCCGCGCCGTAGCCCCAACCCGTGCCGTAGATCTCCGCGGGCATCGAGACGGGCACCTCCGTGCACGCGCCGCCCACGCACCGATCGCCGGCCGAGCAGACGTCGCCGCGCCCGCAGGGCGTTCCATCCGGGGCCGCCGGGTAGATGCATTGGCCGGACGCATCGAGGCGCTCGGCCGTGCACGGGTCGTCGTCGACGCACGCCCCTGCCCCGCCGCCGCCACCGCCGTCGCCGCCAGCCCCGCCGCCGCCGTCGTTCGCGCCCGCCCCGCCGCCGGAAGCGCGCGGATCGTCCTCCGGGCGGACATTCGAGGGACATCCCGGCGCCGCCGCGAGGACGACGGCGCTCAGGAGGAGCGCCCGGGCCCACGACCATGCCGGAGTCATCATGTCGCAACTCTCCCTGGAACCGGGTCCATGACGTTCTCCCGAGCGCGACTCTCAGCGAGATCGCCGCTCGGCCAGCTCCACCCGAGGCGGCGTCGACATTCGCGCCGGCGCGGAGAAGAGCAAACCGCTCTCGAGATGCCGATACGCTCCCGGCACCTCGAGACCGATGGATCCGGGATATGCGATCTCGCCATCGATCTCAAGCGCATGCCGGCGGCATTCACGCACGCCGCGGGCACGAGCACGAAATCGACCATCCCCTCTGTCCGCCAACCCCGACGCGGCGGAGCGGGGTTGAGCGTCCGCCGGGTGTCGTCACGTCGACTCGCCCGCCGGCGCAGGCTGGCCGGCCGGCCTGGGCGGCGCGGGCTCAGCCCGGCGGGATCGGCAGCCCCTTCGGCGAGCTCGCGGCCGTCGGCGCGCCCCGCGCCTCCGGCGAGCTCGGCCCGTCGAGCAGCGCTCCGACCGCGGCGAGCGCGGCGACGATGGCGGCCGCCCCCGCCCACAGCGGGCCCCGGGCGAGGCCCGGCGCCGCGTACAGGAACGCGATCGCGCCGAGCAGCGCCGCGAGGAACAGCGCCGCCGCCAGCGCGCGCACCAGCGGGGAGCGCTCGACGTCGTGGAGGACGTAGCCCGGATCGGTGCGCAGCGGGCCCTCCTCGGGCGGGGCCGCCGCGGGCCGGAAGTCCGGCGGCCGGAGCCAGACGAGCAGCTTGCCGGCGAGGCGCGGCTCCGCCGCCGCCATGCGCGCGAGCTTCCGCCACGGGTCGACGTTCGCGCGCAGCGCGCTGAAGCTCGCGAGCGGCTGGACCACGCCGTACCGCGGCGGCGCCCCCTCCGCGCGGAAGGTGCCGAACAGCCGATCCCACACGATGAGCACGCCGCCGTGGTTCCTGTCGAGATACTCGGGATCGACGCCGTGGTGCACCCGGTGATGAGACGGCGTGTTCAGCACCCACTCCAGCGGACCGAGGCGGCCGACGAGCTGCGTGTGGATCCAGAACTGATAGAGGATGTTCAGCGTATACGTCGTGACGACCATCGCGGGCGGGAAGCCGAGGAAGGCGAGCGGCCAGAAGAACGGCCAGAAGAACGCCCGCTGGACCCAGCTCTGGCGCAGCGCGACCGAGAGGTTGTAGTGCTCGCTCTGGTGGTGGACCGCGTGCGCCGCCCACAGGAAGTTCACCCGGTGGCTCGCGCGGTGCGCCCAGTAATAGCAGAAGTCGACCGCGACGAAGCAGGCCAGCCAGCTCGACGCCGCGCCCGGCGGCAGCCGCACGAGCGCGGCGCGCTCGAAGAGGAAGAGATAGACGAGCACCCCGCCGCTCACGACGGAGACGAGCGCCTGCTGGCCGACCCCGCACGAGAGGTTGGCGAGCGCGTCCGAGAAGCGGTAGTCGCGCCGCCCGCGGCGGCGGCAAAGCCAGAGCTCGACGCCGATGAGCGCGAAAAAAGCCGGCACCGCAAACAGGATCAAGCTCGGCGACATTCCCCCGTCCTCCGCGGAGCCGAGCGCCCAGCGGCTCGGCCACGCTCGGCCATTCTAGCCTGAACACCCCCGCCACGCCCGGTGGCGCACCTCACCGGCAGACCCCGGCCGGCGCGTCCCGGGCGCGTTCTTCCGCGATCTCTCCGGCGCGTTCCTCGCGCCGCGCCCGCCGAGCTCCACCGCTCGTTTCGAGCGCCGCGCCCTCGCCCGTGCAGCGCCGCTCGGCGCGACTTCGCTGTTGACGCTGAACCGATTAAGTGGTCTGCCATGAACCGCGCCGGCGCGACGACGACACCCTGAGCGGAGATTTGCATCGGCGCGACACCGGGCAGCTCGCTGTGGCCACGGCAACACGATCACCACGACGGCGGCGCGCCAGCCCGGCGCGCCGCCGCGCGCGGCCGTGTGCTTGCGGCGGCGGCGCTCAGCCACGCTTGAGGAACGACACTCGAACCAGGTAAGGAACGACCGACGATGAAGAAGACCTTGTTGCTCGCTTTGGGTTTGCTCTCCCTCGCCGCGTGCACGTCCGACACGACCGACCCCGCGGCCTCGGGCACCGGGGGCGCCGGGGGCGGCGGCGGCGACGCGACCGGCGGCGGCGACGGCGGAGGCGGGGGCGGCGGCAACGACGCCGCCGGGGGCGGCGGCAGCGACGGCGACGGCGGAGGCGGGGGCGGCGGGGACGGAACCGGGGGCGGCGGGGCGCCCGAGTGCGCCGAGCAACCCGAAAAGTGCTACGTCCGCGCGGAAGGTAGTATGCTCACGCTCGACGGGAAACCGTACAAGTACATGGGCACGAACTTCTGGTCGGCTCCCTTCATCCCCCTCGAGCGCCTGCGCACGGAGCTCGACATCCTCGATGCCCACGGCGTTCAGAACCTCCGCATCATGGCGCTCAGCGAGGGCGACATCCCCGAGTCGCAGCAGAACGATCAGCAGTACGGCCCGCAGCGGATCTTCCCCGCGTCGTCGGACGAGCCGTGCGCCGACCCGAAGCTCGAGGAGTTCGCGGACCACCTGGTGACGGTGCTCGACGAGATCCACAGCCGCGGCATGAAGGCGGTCATGACGCTGAACGACTTCTGGCACTGGTCCGGCGGGATGCCCCAGTACATGAAGTGGGCCCACGAGGAGCCGGGCACCTCCTGCGGGGAGGACTTCGGCGCGTACCAGGTCGGCCTGACCCACCCCGAGACGAACGCCCCCCTGCTCGCGGCCGGCTACGACGTGCCGTTCAACGGCTCGATCCGGTTCCGCGAGGGCACCGGCGAGGACTGCCAGGCCGTGGCCATCAACGAGTGGGCGATCCCCCACTCGGGCACGCTCGACCCGAGCACGAACCCCTGGCCCGACCAGATGGATCTCTCCAGCCTGTTCTTTTGCAACAAGAAGGCACAGGAGTTCTACTTCAGCCGGGCCAAGGTCGTCATCGAGAAGCTCAAGGACCACCCGGGGATCATGGCGTGGCAGCTCGGGAACGAGCCGCGGTCCTTCAAGGGCTGGGGTGCGCTGTTCAAGCTCTGGGTCGAGCGGAACGCGAAGTTCATCAAGGACATCGACAAGAACCACCTCGTCTCCATCGGCTCGGAGGGCGACCTCTCGTACAACTGGGGCGACTACGCCAACAGCGACTACCGGGCCTTCCACGCCGTGTCCGGCATCGATTACCTCACCTTCCACGTCTGGCCGGAGAACTGGGAGTGGTACGACCCGTCGCTGCCGGCCGACAGCACCGCCGCCAGGTCGCTCCAGGCGGCCATCACGAAGAGCAACGGGTACATCGATCTGCAGATCGAGCACGCCAAGGCGCTGAACAAGCCGATCGTCGTCGAGGAGTTCGGGCTCGCGCGGGACGACAAGTCCGAGCCCGTCGCGTCGACGGTCGAGAAGCGGAACGAGTACTACTCGACCGTCTTCGACGCCGTCGTCAACAACCCGGAGCTCGCGGGCGTGAACTTCTGGGCGTGGGCCGGCACCGGGAGGCCGTCGGACGACGGCAACGACTACTGGCTCCTCGGGAACGACTACATCGGCGATCCGCCCCACGAGCTCCAGGGGTGGTACTCGGTGTACGACGACGACACGGAAACGCTCAACATCATCATGAGCTACGCGGACAACATCAACACAATCGAGTAGCCATTTGGCCCGAGCACGGGCCCCTATCCCTCATCTGACTCGGAGGTCACCTTGATTCGTCGCTCCACCTTTCTCATGGCCATGATCTCGCTCGCGTTCTCGACCGGCTGCTCGAAGCCGGCCTCCGAGGGCGAGACGAACGCGGGCAAGACCGATGACAAAGCCCCGAAGACCGCGGACGCCAAGGGTGCGGACAAGAAGAAGATCACGATCGGCTTCTCGATGGATACCCTGAAGGAAGAGCGGTGGCAGCGCGACCGCGACCTGTTCAAGGCGAAGGCCGAGCAGCTCGGGGCGCAGGTGCTCGTGCAGTCCGCGAACAGCGACGACGCCCTGCAGAACTCGCAGGCGGAGAACCTGCTCACGCAGGGCGTCGACGTGCTCGTGGTCGTGCCCCACAACGCCAAGACGACCGCCACCATCGTCGAGTCGGCGCACAAGCAGAACGTGCCCGTCATCGCCTACGACCGGCTGATCCTCGACTCCGACGTCGACCTCTACGTGTCCTTCGACAACGTCCGCGTGGGCGAGCTCCAGGCCGAGGCGCTCGTGAAGCAGGCCGCGAAGGGGAACTACCTCCTCATCGGCGGCTCCCCGACCGACAACAACGCGAAGCTCTTCCGCGAAGGGCAGATGAACATCCTGAAGCCGCTCATCGACAAGGGCGACATCAAGGTCGTGGCGGACCAGTGGGCCAAGGACTGGCAGCCGGTCGAGGCGCTCAAGATCACCGAGAACGCCCTCACCAAGAACAACAACAACGTCACGGCCGTCGTGGCCTCGAACGACGGGCTCGCGGGCGCGGCGGTCCAGGCGCTCGGCGAGCAGAAGCTCGCCGGCAAGGTCGTCGTCTCGGGGCAGGACGCCGAGCTCGCCGCCTGCCAGCGGATCGCGGCCGGCACCCAGAGCATGACCGTCTACAAGCCGATCAAGTCCCTCGCCGAGAAGGCCGCCGAGCTCGCCATCAAGATGGCGAAGAAGGAGCAGATCGGCGAGAAGACGCAGACGGTCAACAACGGGAAGAAGGACGTCCCGAGCGTGCTCATCGCCCCGATCGCCGTGGACAAGAGCAACCTCGCGTCCACGGTCATCGCCGACGGGTTCCACAAGGTCGAGGACGTCTACAAGGACCTCCCGAAGGACCAGTGGCCGGCGGGCAAGTAGCCGGCGGACGAAACCCGCTCTGGCGCCGCGAGCGACCTCGCCGACGAGAGGTCGCTCGCGGTTCCGCCGCTTGATGATCGATGACACGCATCATGTCATCGGACCTCCCATGAGCGCCGTGCGCCTCGACCGAGGCGGATTCCAGCTGGACGAACAGCGCTCGATCGCAGCGCATCGATGGTGATTCGGGACCTGCTCGTGAACGCGCAGGAACCCTAAATCCGGAGCTTCCTGGATGGCTCGGATCCGCGCGGCCGTCATGATGGTCGTGCGCTCGCGCCGCCGATTGCGGCGCAAGGAGATCCGATGTCTTCACTGAATCGACGACTGTTCTTGAAGTACGGTCTGACCGCGACGGGCGGGCTCCTTATGCTCCCTCGCGAGGGCGTCGCGCTCGCGAGCGTCGGCGAATGCGCCTTCGCCCCGGAGTCGGCACCGACGCTGCGCGGCCGCGATATCCCCAAGTACAGGCTGCCGCTGCTCATTCCGCCCGTCATGCCCGAGGCGCGGGGGCGCATCGGCCACGACGGTCCCATCGACGATTACGAGATCGCCGTCCGGCAGATCAGGCAGCGCGTCTTGCCGCCGGATTTCGACCTCACGACGGTGTGGGCGTACGGCTCCGCCCGGCATCCGGACACGTTCTCGTATCCCGGGTGGACCATCGAGGCCAGGTGGCGGAAGCCGGTGCGCGTGACGTGGATCAACGACCTCACCCACCCGCGGACCGGCCGCTTCCTCCCGCACCTGTTCACCGTCGACCCGACCCTCCACTGGGCCAACCCGCCCGGCGGGGTGGACGGCCGCGACACGGCCCCCAGGTTCAGGGGCCCTTGCCCGCCGGATCCTTACCGGGGCCCGGTGCCGACCGTCACCCACCTCCACGGGGCGACCCCGGTCGAGCAGGAGAGCGACGGCTACCCGGAAGCGTGGTTTCTGCCGAAGGCGGAGAACATCCCGCGCGGCTTCGCGAGGACCGGGACCTTCTACGACATCTTCCGGAGGACATCACGGCTCGGGCGCCTGTGGGAGCCAGGGACGGCCGTCTTCGAGTACTTGAACCGCCAGCGGCCGACGGCGCTCTGGTACCACGATCACGCGCTCGGCATCACCCGGCTCAACGTGTACGCCGGGCTCGCCGGCTTCTACCTGATCCGCGGCGGTCCCGACGATCTGCCGAAGGGGGTGCTGCCCGGACCCGCGCCGAGGCCGGGCGACCGTCCGGGCGCCGACGTGTTCGAGATCCCGCTCGTGATCCAGGACCGCTCGTTCAACGCCGACGGCTCGCTCTTCTACCCGAAGAGCCGCGGGCTTCCGCCCGAGCTCGCCGAAGACGTGTACAAGCCGAACGGCCCCGTGGCGCCGTACTGGGTTCCCGAGTTCCTCGGGAACGCGATGCTGGTCAACGGACGGACGTGGCCTTTCCTCGACGTCGAGCAGCGCCGCTACCGGTTCCGCCTCCTGAACGGCAGCAACACGAGGCTCTTGATCCTGAGGCTGAGCAACGGGCTCCCGTTCTGGGTGATCGGCTCCGACGAAGGCTTCCTCCCGAGGCCCGTGCAGACCAACGAGCTCGTCATCGGAAATGCCGAGCGCTGGGACGTCATCGTCGATTTCAGCCGCGTCCCGGTCGGCACCGAGATCCTCCTCCTCAACGTCGGACCGGAGACGCACGGCGGCATGCCGGGCATGTCCGCCGTGGCCGACCCGAACACCACGGGCCAGGTCATGCAGTTCCGGGTGAAGAAGGCGACGAGCAGGGACACGAGCACGCCTCCCGAGAAGCTCGTGCTGCCGGCGTTCGATCCGCTCGGAGACGAGGAGGCGATACGCCGCGTGTCCCTGAACGAGGAGCAGCTGGAAGGCGTGGGCCCGATCCGGAACCTCCTCGGCATCGTCGACGCCGCGGGCGGGCCGGTGCCGCTCCACTGGGACGATCCCATCACGGAGAAGCCCGATGTGGACGATATCGAGCTCTGGGAGCTCCACAACTTCACCGTGGACGACCACCCGATCCACCTCCACAACGCGCGGTTCCAGGTCGTCAACCGGCAGGTGCTCGACCAGTCCGCGCCGCCCGAGCCTCCGTTCCTCGGGGAAGAGGGCTTCAAGGACACGGTCGGCGCGCTGGCCGGTCAGATCACGCGCATCAAGGTGAAGTTCGGCAACCCCGGGCTGTTCGTGTGGCATTGCCACATCCTCGAGCACGAGGACAACGAGATGATGCGGCCTCTCCTCATCAAGCGGTGATGACGTGATCGCCCGCGCGGGTGATCCTCGGCCTCGAGGGCCGCTGGATCGCCTGACAGGTCGGGCGCGCCGCGGCGCACGGCGCCCCGACCGAGGCGAACCCGGTCAGGAAAACAGCGCCTGAGCGCCGCACTCTGCGTGCCATCTCAGGACCCGTTCATGTGGGTCCAGCAACCCCAATCCGGCACCTCCTGGATGCTTGGACCCACATGCCCGCCATCCTACTCCTGCGCGCGCACCACCACCGATGGCGGCGCCAGGAGGTCCCATGCCCTCGTTGAAGCGACGATTGCTCTTGAAGTACGGCTTATCCGCGGCCGGCGGTCTCGTGGTGCTCCGGCGCCATGGGCTCGCGCGCGCTGTCCCTCGCCACGCGCCGACGCTCCACGCCGGGGACATCCCCAGATTCACGCAGCCGCTCGCGATCCCGCAGGTCATGCCGCGGTCGGGCAAGCACTTCGGCCCTGGCGCGTTGGTCGACTATTACGAGATCGCGGTCCGGCAGTTCCAGCGGCACATCTTGCCGCCGGAGCTCGGCTTGCCGCCCACGACGGTGTGGGGCTACGGGTCCATCCATCACCCGGAGACGTTCTCGTATCCCGCGTTCACCATCGAGGCCGAGTGGCGGAGGCCGGTGCGCGTGAAGTGGATCAACGATCTCAAAGATCCCCTGACCGGCCGCTTCCTCCCGCACCTGCTCCCCGTCGACCCGACCCTCCACTGGGCGAACCCGCCCGGCGGGCTGAAGGACCGCGACGCGTCCTGCAAGCACACGCGCCACTGCCCCGAGGGGCCTTACCGGGGTCCGGTGCCGATCGTGACCCACCTGCACGGGATCGCCCCGGTGGCCCAGGAGTTCGACGGCCACCCGGAGGCCTGGTATCTCCCCGCGGCGTCCGATATTCCCCCGGAATACGCGAGGACCGGCACCTACTTCGATTATTTCAAGAAGAATCCCCAGTCGCTCGCGAGCCTGTGGGAGCCGGGGGCTGCCCTGTACGAGTACCCGAACGATCAGCGGGCGGCGACGCTCTGGTATCACGACCACACGCTCGGCATCACCCGCGTCAACGTGTACGCGGGCCCGGCCGGCTTCTACCTGATCCGCGGCGGCCCCGACGACCTGCCGCCGGGCGTGCTGCCAGGCCCCCCGCCGAGGCTGGGCGACTCGCCAGGCACAAGGGTGTACGAGATCCCGCTCGTTATCCAGGATCGCACATTCAAGGACGACGGCTCGCTCTACTACCCGGAGAGCAACGGGCACGACGCCCCGGCCTTCGGGACGTCCCCCGCGCACGACGAGCCGCCGCCGATCTGGGTGCCAGCCTTCGTGGGCAACGCCATGGTCGTCAACGGCCGGACGTGGCCGTACCTGGAGGTCGAGCAGCGTCGTTACCGCTTCCGCGTCCTGAACGCCTGCAACACGCGGTACGTGGGCCTGCGGCTGAGCGACGGGGCCAAGGTCCACAGGTTCTGGGTGATAGGCACGGACGCGGGAGGCTTTCTCCCCGCTCCGGTCGAGGTCGACACGCTCACGCTCGGTCCGTCCGAGCGCGCGGACCTCATCGTCGATTTCACGAACATCCCTGTCGGCGCGGAGATCCTCCTCCTCAACGTCTCCGAGAGCGGGCCCACGCAGGCTCACCTGGCCCACATGGCAGCGCTCGTGGCAGAAGAGCAACGGGACTACACGACCGAGGTGATGCTGTTCCGGGTGGTGCCGGCGACGAGCGTGGACACGAGCACGCCGCCGGACCAACTCACGCTGCCCTGCTTCACCCCGCACGGACCGGAGCGCCTGACACGTCCCCTGCTCCTGACGGAGAAGACGACCGCGCACGATCGCTCGCTCCTGCTCTTGCAAGGGATCATCGATCTTCAGACCGGGCAGCGGCTGGGCCTCAAATTCCACGACCGCATCACGGAGGACCCGGACCCCGGGGACACGGAGATCTGGGAGCTCCACAATGACACCTACATGCCGCACCCGATCCATGTCCACAACGTGGAGTTCCAGGTCCTCAATCGGGAGGACAAGGACACCGGCGCAATTAGCCCGCCGGAGCCCTGGGAGACGGGCTTCAAGGACACGGTGAACGCGACGGAGAACGCGATCACGCGCATCAAGATGAAGTTCCGCCACGAGGGCGCGTTCATATGGCATTGCCACATCCTCGAGCACGAGGACAACGAGATGATGCGGTCCTACCACGTCGGGCCGATCCCGCTCGACCTCCCGCATTTCGGCCGCCCGGACCACTGATCCGCACCTCCCACGACGCCGCGCACGCCTCGCGCGCGGGCGCACGTCCTGCGAGCGCGGCCGCCCCCCCCGGCCTGCCGCCACGCGCGCCGCCCCGCCCGGATCGAGGTCGGCATCTCGCAACGACCCGCCCGACAGCGCGACCAGGCTCATCCGGCACGCGGCCTGCTTTTTGCTCGTTCGGTGGTCCTCGATGGCCACGTCAGCACGTCACCACGCCCACGCGCCCGAGGACACACCATGAGCGCCAAGACGGTATTGCCTGCCGAGCCCGATCCCTCACGCCAGCTCCGCGAGATCGTCGAGGCGGCCTTGCCGGACGCGCGGGTCGAGGAGATCACCACCCTGGGACCGGACGGCGGCCCCGGTCACGACCTGACCGAGAAGGCCGCCGGCTACGGCGTCCCTCGCCGGATCACCGTGGTGAGGCGCGATGGCTCGAGGCAGCGGCTGGTGCTGCACACGTCGACCGCGAACGCGTTCGGGCACGACCGGCGGGCGGATCGCGCGGCGGAGATGCTGCTCGCCTTCGACACCTTCGGGTCGATCCCGGCGCACGTCGAGGTCGTCGACGTCGGCTCGCTGACCCGCGACGGGCGCTCCCTGTCCCTGCGCGACGCGGGCGAGTTCTACCTCCTGACCACCTACGCCGAGGGCGACGTCTACGCCGCGGATCTGCGGCGGATCGCGCGGGAGCGCCGCGCGCGCCCGGAGGATCTCGCGCGCTGCGAGGCGCTCGCCAGCTACCTCATCGCGCTCCACGGCGAGCAGGGCGCGCAGCCGGGCAGCTACCGCCGCGCGGTGCGCGATCTCGTCGGCCACGGCGAGGGCGTCTTCGGCATCATCGACGGCTATCCGGACGACGCGCCGGGCGCGCCGCCCGCGCGCCTCCAGGCCATCGAGCGGCGCTGCGTCGAGTGGCGGTGGAAGCTCCGCGGAGAGGACCACCGGCTCGCGCGCACGCACGGCGATTTCCACCCCTTCAACATCGTGTTCGACGGCGCGTCGCGGCTCACGCTCCTCGACACGAGCCGCGGCTCGCAGGGCGATCCCGCGGATGACGTCACCTGCCTCGCCATCAACTACGTGTTCTTCGCGCTGGACGCGCCCGGCGCATGGCAGGGCGGCCTCGGCGCGCTGTGGCGGCGGTTCTGGGACGTCTACCTCGGCTGGAGCGGCGCCGCGGGCGTGCTCGACGCGGCGGCGCCGTTCCTCGCGTGGCGCGCGCTCGTGCTGGCCAACCCCGGCTGGTACCCCGCGGTCACGCCGCGCGCGAGGGACGCGCTGCTCACCCTCGCGGAGCGCGCCCTCGACGCCCCGCGCTTCGATCCGGCCGACGCCGAGGGGCTGTTCGCGTGAGCGGCGGGGTCGTGTGGATCACGGGGCTCCCCGCCTCGGGCAAGTCCACCCTGGCCGCGCGGGTGCACCGCGCGCTGCTCGGCGAGGGCCGGGCGAGCTGCCTGCTCGACGGCGACGACGTGCGCGACGCGCTCGTCCCGCGGCCCGGCTACACGCCGCGGGAGCGCGACGCCTTCTACGAGACGCTCGCGCGGCTCGCGGCGCTGATCGCGCGGCAGGGGCCGATCGCGGTCGTGGCCGCGACCGCGCACCGCCGCGCCTACCGCGACCGCGCCCGCGCGCTCGCGCCGCGGCTCGTCGAGGTCTACATGGATGTCTCTCCCGAGGTCTGCCGCGAGCGCGATCCGAAGGGGCTCTACCGGGCGGCCGGCGCCGGCGAGATCGGCGCGCTCCCCGGCGCGGGCTCCGCGTACGAGGCGCCGCCCTCGCCGGAGATCGTCGCGCGCGGCGGCGAGGACGCGGCGGCGCTCGAGGCGATCCTGGAGCGCGCGAGATCGTGGTCCGCCGCCGCGAACGTGTGCTCATGGTAGGCTCTGGCGCCGTGCCCGCGCGCGAGACGCTCTTCGACGAGATCAAGCGATACGTTCGCTTCGACGAGGAGGACGCTGCCCGGCTGGCCGCGTTTCACGCGCACGCGGCGCCGCACTTCCCCCGCATCGCGGGCGAGTTCTACGACCGCATCCGCGAGCACGAGGGCGCGCACGACGTCTTCACCGGCGAAGATCAGGTGGAGCGGCTCAAGCGATCGCTCGTCCGCTGGATGACGCGGATCTGCACCGGGCCCTACGACGCGGCGTACTTCGACGAGGCCGCGAAGATCGGGCGGATCCACGTCCGGGTCGGGCTGCCGCAGCGGTACATGTTCACGGCGATGACGCTCATCCGGCTCGCGTTCGACGAGATCGCCGAGGGCGCGCCCTTCGCGCAGGCGATCGCGGTCCGATCCGCGGTGAGCAAGGTGCTCGATCTCGAGCTCGCCATCATGCTGGAGACGTACCGGGACGACTTCCTCGCGCGCGCGCAGCGCGCCGAGCGCCTCGACCGCGAGCAGGTCGGCCGCACGCTCGCGCGCACCGAGCACCGGTACAAGAGCGCCGTCGAGCTCGCCCGCGTCCTCGTCGTCGGCCTCGACGCGCAGGCGGTCGTGCGGCTCTTCAACCGCGAGGCCGAGCGGATCACCGGGTTCGCGCGCGAGGACATCCTCGGCATGCCGTTCGTCGAGGCGCTCCTCCCCGAGGAGCTCCGCGCCGATCACGGCGCGCTCGTGAAGGACGTCGCCGCAGGCCGCCGCCCCGGCGCGGATCTGCTGGAGAGCAGCCTCCGCGCGCGCTCCGGCAAGATCCGCGACGTGCGATGGCAGCTCGCGTACGCCCCCTCCTCCGCGGACGACGAGGTGGTGCTGTTCGCCATCGGGCAGGACACGACCGACGAGAAGGCGCTCGCCGCGCGCGTGCGCCAGAGCGAGAAGCTCGCCGCGGTCGGGACGCTCGCGGCTGGCCTCGCGCACGAGATCAGGAACCCGCTCAACGGCGCGCAGCTGCACGTGACCTTCCTCGAGCGCGGGCTCGCGCGCGCCGGCATGGGGGATCCGGACACCCTGGAGGCGATCCAGGTCGTCCGCGACGAGATCCGCCGCCTGTCGGAGCTGGTGAGCGAGTTCCTCGACTTCGCCCGGCCGAAGCCGCTGGTCGTGAAGCCGACGTCCCTCGTCGCGCTCTGCGAGCGGGCGGCGCGCGTCGCTCCGTCTTCGGACGGCGGCGGCGCGCGCGCCGAGGTGACGGTCGATCTGCCCTCGACCGACGTCGTGCTCGACCTCGATCCCGCGAAGATCGAGCAGGTCCTCCTGAACCTCCTCCGCAACGCGCTCGAGGCGGTGGGCGCGGCCGGCGGCGGCGCCGTCACCCTCCGCGCGCGCCGGCAGCCGCGCCACGCCGTCGTCGAGGTGGAGGACGACGGCCCCGGGATCGCGACCCCGGACGCGCCGATCTTCGACCCGTTCTACTCGACGAAGCCGAACGGCACCGGGCTCGGCCTGGCCATCGCCCACCGCATCATCACCGATCACGAGGGGGCCATCGAGTTCCAGAGCCGCCCGGGGAAGACGCTGTTCCGCGTCACGCTGCCGATCCGCCTGTCCGGCTGAGCTCCCCGCCGCGGCGGCGCGCGCGGGCGGCCCCCCCGGCGCTGGCACGCAAGTTGGTAGATCGCCCGGCGTGGAACCACGCAGCCTCGAACAGCCGCTGATCCTCCTCGTGGACGACGACGTCCGCACCGCGCGCCTGCTCGCGCGCCTGCTCGAAGACGACGGTTTCCGGGTGGAGCTGGCCACCGACGGCGCCCTCGCGCTCGCGCGGCTCGCCCGGACGCCGGCCCCGGACGTCCTGGTGACCGACTTCCGCATGCCCCACGCCGACGGCCTCGCGGTCGCGCGCTTCGCGCGGTCGCTCCGGCCCGATCTCCCGCTCTTCGTGCTCACCGGCTACCCCGAGCTCGTGGCGCGGCTCGGGCGAGGGCTCGAGCCCGAGGCGGTGGTGCACACGAAGCCGCTGGACTACGCCGCCCTGAGCGCCGAGCTCCGCTCCAGCGTGGAAGCGGTGTCCTCTCGCGCCGCCGGCGCGCCGTCGAGCGCCCCTGCGCCGCGCCCCTCCCCCACCCCGGCCTGAGCCCCGGCCTCGCCGGCGGGCGCCCGGCCCGGCGAACGACTTGCGCCCCCGTGCAACCGCTGCGGCCGGTCCCCCCGCCACGGGCAGTGCTCAAAATCGAACATGAAGGCGGGAAGGCGGGAAGCGCGCCCGCGGGCCAGGGCGCGGGACGCCGGGCGCGGAGCGCCGGGCTCGGCCGCCGTGGCGCGCGTCGTGCAACGGATCCGGGCATGTGCCTCAGCCGCTTCGAGCATGGCGCCGTGAGCGCCGATCTCACCGAGACCGCACTCGACGTCGCGCGCCGGATGCGCGACTTCCGCGTGGGCTGCGTCGTCGTCACGCAGGGCGCGCGCGCCATTGGCATCCTCACCGATCGCGATCTCGTGATGCGGGTGATGGCCGACGCGCGCGAGCCCGAGAAGACGCTGGTGTCCGAGATCGTCACGTACGACCCCACGACGCTCCAGCAGTCCGACAGCATCGAGACGGCGCTCCGCCTGATGCGCGAGCGCGGCGTCCGGCGGCTGCCGATCGTCCGCCACGACGGCAAGGTGACCGGCATCGTCACGGCCGACGATCTCACCGTGATGCTCGCCGCGGAGCTCTCCGACCTCGGCGCGGGCATCCGCGACAACGTCGACGCGACCGAGAGCCGCTGACGGCGCCTCGTCGCTTCCGCGAGGCCGCGCGGCGCGCCTCCCTCGGCGACCGCGACGGCGCGGCCCTCGCGCCGGGCCTCCAGCCGGCGCTCGCCGGCGCTCGCCGGCGCTCGCCGGCGCTCGCCGGCGCTCGCCGGCGCGCCGTCGCCGGCGGAGGCGCGCCGCGGCAGAAGGAGGATCGCGACGCCCGAGAGGCGCGGTATCCTCTGGCGGCCTTCGGAAGGGACGACATGAACGCTGAGAAGAGACAGGGCGCGAGGGTGCTCGTCGTGGACGACGAGGCGAGCGCGCGCTCGGGGCTGGAGAAGCTCCTGCGACAGGAGGGCTATGCCGTGGACGCGGCGGCCGACGGCGCCGCGGCGCTCGAGGTCGCGGCGGAGCGGCCGCCGGACGTCGTGGTCACCGATCTGAAGATGCCCAGGATGGACGGGGTGACGCTGCTCGGGAAGCTCCGCGAGCAGGATCCGGCGCTGCCGGTGATCGTCGTCACCGCGTTCGGCGACGTGAGCTCCGCGGTGCAGGCGATGCGGGCCGGGGCCGAGGATTACCTGACGAAGCCGGTCGACTTCGACGCGCTCCTCGTCTCCCTCGAGCGCGCCCTCGAGCGGAGCGCGCTCCGGGCCGAGGCGGAGAACCTGCGCCGGCAGCTGCGCGAGCGCGAGGGCGAGGGCGTCGAGGGGCTCATCGGGGCGAGCCCGGCGATGCAGAAGGTCTACCGGATGGCCCGGCAGGTGGCGGGCGCGCGGGCGACGGTGCTCATCACCGGCGAGAGCGGCACCGGCAAGGGGGAGCTCGCGCGCGCCATTCACGCGAAGGGCCCGCGCGCCAGGGCGCCCTTCGTGACGCTGCATTGCGCGGCGCTCGCGGAGTCGCTGCTCGAGAGCGAGCTGTTCGGCCACGAGCGGGGCGCCTTCACCGGCGCCGACAAGCGGCGCATCGGGCGGTTCGAGCAGGCGCACGGCGGGACGCTCTTCCTCGACGAGGTCGGCGAGATCGCGCCCTCGACGCAGGTGAAGCTGCTCCGGGTGCTCCAGGAGAGGATGTTCGAGCGCGTCGGCGGCAACGACACCGTGTCGGTCGACGTGCGCCTCATCGCGGCGACGAACCGCGACCTCGCGGCGGCCGTGCAGGAGGGCCGCTTCCGGGAGGACCTCTACTACCGGCTCAACGTCGTCCACATCGACATGCCCCCGCTGCGCGTCCGCGACACCGACGTGCTGCTCCTCGCGAACCACTTTCTCCGCCGGTTCGCGGCGGAGAACCACCGCAAGATCGAGGGGTTCACCGACGCGGCGCGGGCGAAGCTCGTCGCGCACCGGTGGCCGGGGAACGTGCGCGAGCTCGAGAACGCGATCGAGCGGGCCGTCGTGCTGTGCGACGAGACGCGCATCGACGCGGAGCACCTCCCCATCGACGCGGCGCCGGTCGCCAAGGGCGCGCTGCGCATCCCGGGCGCCACCATGGCGGAGATCGAGCGCTATGCCATCCTATCGACGCTCGAGGCGACGAACGGCTCGACGACGCGCGCGGCCGAGCTCCTCGACATCAGCATTCGCACCATCCAGTACCGCCTGCACGAATACGGCATGACGGCGAAAGCGAAGAAATCGCAGGCTGCGGAGTAGGCGCGCGCGCCGCGCGGCTCACGGGGCGCGCGGCGGCCGATCGAGGACCGCGCGCGCGGGGCGCCGAGCGAGGACCGCGCGCGCGGGGCGCCGAACGAGGACCGCGCGCGCGGGGCGCCGAGCGAGGACCGCGCGCGGCGCGCGGCCTCCTCGTCAGACCACGTCGTGCATCCAGCCGTACCGGTCGGGGGCGAGGCCGTGCTGGATGTTGAGCAGCGCCTCGCGGAAGCGCGCCGCCACCGGCCCCGTCTCGTTGTTGTGGATGGCGAAGGTCCCCTCGCGGGATTTCACCGCGCCGATGGGCGTGATGACCGCCGCCGTGCCGCACGCGAACGCCTCGGTCATGCGGCCCTCGCGCACCGCCGCGCGCCACTCGTCGAAGGTGACCTTGCGCTCCTCCGCGCCATAGCCGAAATCGCGGGCGAGCTGCATGATGCTGTCGCGGGTGATGCCCGGGAGGAGCGTGCCTGTCAGCTCGGGCGTCACGAGCACGGTGCGGCCGCCCTCCTGGTAGACGAAGAAGATGTTCATTCCCCCCATCTCCTCGACATACCGGCGGTGGACCGCATCGAGCCAGACCACCTGCGCGCAGCCCTCCGCCGCCGCGTTCATCTGCGCGAGCAGGCTCGCGGCGTAGTTGCCGGCGAACTTGGCCGCGCCCGTGCCGCCCGGCGCCGCCCTGACGAAATCCTCCGAGATCCAGACCGTCACCGGCTTCACGCCCTGGGGGAAATACGCGCCCGCGGGGGACGCGATCACCAGGAAATCGTACTCGCGTGACGACCTCACCCCGAGCGCCGCCTCGGTCGCGAACATCAACGGTCGGAGATACAGGCTCTCGCCCACCGCGGCGGGCACCCACGCGCGATCCTGGCGGATCAGGGCGTCGACGGAGCCCACGAACAGCTCGACCGGCATCTCCGGCATCGCCAGCCGCCGGGCAGAGCTGTTGAAGCGCTGCGCGTTCGCCTCCGGCCGGAACGTCTTGATGCGCCCGTCCGGCTGGCGGTACGCCTTGAACCCCTCGAAGATCGCCTGACCGTAGTGCAGCACCATCGCCGCGGGATCCAGCGTGATCGGCGCGTACGGCTTGAGCTGCCCCCGCAGCCAGCCGCCCCTGTCCGCCGCGTACGGGATCACGACCATGTGCTCCGTGAACACGCGCCCGAAGCCGGGGTTCTGCATGCGCTGCGCGCGATCCGCGTCGCCGAGAGGGTGCTGCGTGGGGAGAATCTCGAGATCGACCTTCGTGGCGGGCGCGCTATCGGTGCTCATCGTGCTCGACTTCCGCGACGGACGGCGGTCGACCCCGCTCCAGCGGGCGCGGCGCGCGCTGTCGTCGTGCGGCATTTTTCAGAAGAATCCTGGCGGGATGCAAGCACTTTCTCGCCGGAAAGCGGCGCCGGCGCGCGGGGCGTTCGAGGCGGGAAGGCGGAGAGAACGGCAGGAATTTTCTCCCCGTTTTCCGCCTTCGCGCCCCCGCGATCGCGCGGCGCCGCGGCGCCGCGACGTCGCGACCGACCCACGGCGGATCACGCGCGCAGATAAGGGTTTCTGTCGCGTTCCTCACCGATGGTCGTCGAGGGGCCGTGTCCGGTCACCACGCGGGTCGACGGATCGAGCGTGAGCAGCTTGCCCCGGATGGATCGGAAGATCGCCTCCGAGTCGCCGCCCCACAGGTCGGTCCTGCCGATGCCGCGCCGGAACAGGGTGTCCCCCGTGAACGCCACCGCGCCCGTCGCGGAGAGGGCCAGGAACGACACGCTGCCCGGCGTGTGCCCCGGCGTGTGGAGCACGTGCAGATCGAGCCCGCCCGCCTTCACGAGCGCGCCGTCGTCGAGGTCGCCGTCGAGCTCGCAGCGCTCCGGCGCCGCGATGCCGAGGAACGCCGCCTGCACCGGGAGCATGTCGTAGAGGAAGCGGTCGGCCTCGTGGATGCGCGCCGCGGCGCCCGACCAGCGCTGGAGCGGCGCGGTGGCGCCGACGTGATCGATATGGGTGTGCGTGTGCACGATGGCCGCGACCGTCGCCCCGGCCTGCTCGAGGCGCGCGCGGATCTTGTCGAAATCGCCCCCCGGGTCGATGACCACCGCGGCCTTGCTGGCCGGGTCGACGACGATCGAGCAGTTGCACCCCAGCGGGCCGACGGCAAACGTCTCGAGCAGCACGGGGCGAGCTTGTAGCACGCCGCGCCCCCGCCTCCACGCGCGACGGAGGCCGGGGCGGCGGCGCGTCGACGCCCGGTGGGCCGCGGGGCGCCTCGGGCGCGAGCCGGCGCGGGCGCGGACACCCCGCGCCGCCTGAGGTCGCTATTTCGGAGCGCTCATCAGGGTGCCGCCCGTGCCGAGCCCGTTGGTCCAGTAGACGCGCTCGGCGTCGAGGGCGATGCCGTAGGGCGAAGGCTCCCCGGCGACGAAGGCGCCGATGATGCCGTTCGGCAGCATCCTCATGATGTTCGGCGACGTCGGGTCGGTCCAGTAGACGCCTGTCGCGTCGGCGGCGATGCCCCTCGGGTTCATCAGCCCGGTGGCGATCGCCGTGGGCCGCCCTCCGGTCTTGGCCACGCGCATGACCGTGCCGGTCCTGCTGGTCGTCCAGTACACGTGCGTCGCGTCGACCGCGATCTCGCGCACCTCGCCCTGATCGGCCGCCAGCTCCTTGGGCGGGGTGTTGCTCGTGGCGTCCTTGGGCGCGGACAGCACGCGGCCGCTGTCGTCGCGGATCGTCCAGTAGACGTGGGTCGCGTCGACCGCGAGCGCGTGGGTCGTCCCCTCGCCCTCCGAGATGACGACGAAGGGCCCATTGCCGTTCGAGTCCTTCCGCGCGCGGACCACGGAGCCGCCGCGCTCGCGGTTCGTCCAGTAGACGAACTCGTCGTCGATCGCCACGCCGAAGGGCGCGGCCTGCCCTGCGGCGATGGCGACCGGCTCCTCCTCGCCGCCGATGCGCGTCCGCATCACCTGGCCGTCCTCCTCGCCGCTATTGCCCTGGTTGGCCCAGAAGACGTGGGTGTCGTCGGCCTTGATGTCCGCCGGCTGGATCTGGTTGGTGGCGAGGTTCTTCGCGACTTCGTCGCCGATCACATACTGCCTGACGACGCCCTGCTCGCCGTTGGTCCAGAACATGGTGCGGCGGGAGACCGCGATGTAGAGCGGATCCTGCTGGCCGGAGACGTGGCGGGTCGGCCGGCCGCAGGCGCTGTCCCGGCAGATGCCGTCGCACCTGACGGGGCATGTACCGCAGTGGAGCGCGTCGTTCGTCACGTTGATTTCACAGCTGTTCTGCTCGTCCCCATCGCAGTCGACGTAGACGTCGCCGCACTCCGGCGGCTCGTCGACGATGACGGGCCCCGCGCCCGTGCCCCCCGTGCCTCCGCCCGCGCCCGCCTCGCCACGGCCTCCCTCGCCGCCCTCGCCGCCGGCGCCCCCGTCGCCCGGCGCGCCGCCATCGCCTCCGCCTGCGGAGGTCACGCCCCCCGGCCCGGAGCCGCCGGTAGCGAAGAGGCTCGACGCTTCGGGAGCGGAGCAAGCTGCCACGGCAAGTCCGGAGAAGAGCGCGGGGAGAACGGTGCGACGCATGGTGCTGTGCATGGAAACCTCCACGAATAGAGGCTACACGAGCCCATCGAAAAAACGCATCTGCGAACTTGGCGTGTTGATCACACCGCGTTCGTCCACGCACGACGGGCGCCGATGTGGGCTGCTCGTGGCGCGACCGCCGTGGTCGAGCTCGCGCGCCAGAGCCGGCTCGGCCGTGGCCCTGCCCTCGCGCTCTCCTCCTCTTCATCCTGCCCGCACGCGGGACGCGCGGAACGGAGCCCGGCGGAGTCGCGGGATCTGCCGAGAGGTGGTCGCGCTCCGCCGGCGACGGGCGGCCGCCGCCCCGCGCGGAGCGGAGCGGGAATCTCGCGTCGGCGGGGCGCGGGCGCGACTCCGCATCTCGCGACCAGCGTCTCTCCTCGCGCGCGCCGCCGCGGTCCACAGGCCATGAGGGCTCCTCGCGCGCTGTCCGGCGCTGTCCGGCGCTGTCCGGCCGAAAGCGCGATGAGCCCGCGCCAGGAGCGCAGGAGACGGCGCAGCGGGCGACTCGGCATCACGGAGGAGCGGTCGAATCCCGGGCGAACGGCCGCGAGGGCGCGGAGATCGACGGAGATCGACGGAGATTGACGGAGATTGACGGGCGGCCCCGCGCCGAGCGCGCTGAGCGCCCCTCGCGCGGCGCGGCTCACCCGCGTTCCGCGAGCTCCAGCCTCCGCGCCGCATGAGCCCGCGCGAGCGCGCGTTCCGCCGCCAGGCCGAACCGTGACGATGGCGCCGCGCCCGGAGGGGCGCTACCCTCGGGACGCCCGGTGCGAGCGCGTATGATGTCAGCCAGGGTGGAACCGCTGTTCCGCCGCCAGGCGCCTTGCGGGCGCGGGGCGGCTGCGCGCGCCCTGCGCCGCGGCGCTGCCGGCGCGCTGAGGGCTTGGCCGGGAGGCGCCGCCGCATGAGCGACTCGGTGTACCTCGCGGGCGGTCAGGCGAGCTCGGCGGCACGCGAGCGGGCGATGACGCTCATCGGGCGCACGCTCCTCCACCGCTACCGCATCGAGGAGCTCGTCGCGATGGGCGGCATCGCCGCCGTCTTCAGGGCCACGAAGCTCGCGACCGGCGAGCACGTGGCCGTCAAGGTGCTCCACCCGGACGCGGAGGAGCTGCCGGAGCTCATCGAACGCTTCGAGCGCGAGGCGATCGCCGGGCGCCACATCTTTCACCCTAACGTCGCGGCGGTCTACGAGATCAACCAGCTCGACGACGGCGCGTGGTTCATGGTGATGGAGTTCATCCGCGGCGTCACGCTGCGCAAGCTCATCGATCAGGGCCCCATCTCCCCGCCGCGCGCGGTGAACATCGCGCGCCAGATCGCGACCGCCCTGAACGCCGCGCACGATTTCGGGATCGTGCACAGGGACGTGAAGCCGCTCAACATCATGGTCCTCGACGGGCCGGAGGAGCGCGTCCAGCTCATCGATTTCGGCCTCGCGAAGGTCCCGATCGAGCAGTTCTCGTTCACGACGGACGACGGCTCGCGCCGCTCGCTCACGAACGCCGGGGTGCTGCTCGGCACGGTGGCGTACATGGCGCCCGAGGCGGCGCTCGGCATGCGCTCGGTCGACCGGCGGGCCGATCTCTACGCGCTCGGCGTCATCCTGTATGAGATGCTCGCGGGCAAGCACCCCTTCACGGCGGTGGAGCCCTCGGCGCTGTTCGCCCAGCACCGGTCGACGCTGCCGCCGCCGATCGCCG
Organism: Sorangium sp. So ce185; assembly: GCF_051526825.1. Taxonomy (NCBI): domain Bacteria; kingdom Pseudomonadati; phylum Myxococcota; order Polyangiales; family Polyangiaceae; genus Sorangium; species Sorangium sp. So ce185. The sequence continues at coordinate 9,811,316 of NZ_CP150316.1, forward strand.
AGCGCACCCCCGGCATCGTCGTCCCGCCCGCGCTCGAGGCGGTCGTGATGCGCCTGCTCGCCAAGGATCCGGACCACCGCTTCCCCCACGCGCGCGCGGTGCTCGTGGCGCTCGACGCCGCCATCCAGAGGATGAGCGCGCCGGACACGAGCCTCGCCATCGGCGCCCCGACCAGCCTCCGGGCCGCGGCGAGCTTCATCGAGCGGCGGACCTCGCGCGCCGTGCTCGCCGGCGCGGGGCTCCTGTTCTTCGCGCTGGGGACCGTGATCGCCTGGATGCTCGCGTCGCGGTGAGCGCGGCGCGGCGAGGGACGCCGCGCGCCGCGCCCGGAGCGGCCTAGTCGCAGACGCCCACGGGGAGCCCCGCGATCGCCGAGCGGTCGACGCACTTCTTGCCGCCCGGGCACGCCCGGGCGCGCGCTCCGCGCGGGTCGCAGAGGTCCTTGCACGTGCTCGACGCCTCGTCGCACTGGCTGCCGGGCGCGCACGCGAAGAGGGCGTCGCACCGCTGCCCGCCCGAGCCCGCGCCCGCGTACCAGCACGAGGTCGCGCCGTTGCCCAGGAACACGCACGCGGCGCCGTTCTCGCAGTCCTGCGCGAAGAGGTCGCAGCCGTCGCCGTCCACGCACGAGCCGCCCGTGGGCGAGCCGCCGTCGAAGACGCACGCGCTCCCCGGCGCGCAGGCCGAGGGGCGATCGCAGATCGCGGCGCAGCGCTGATCCGCGCTGCACGACAGCGCGTCGCCGCACTCCGGCGCGCCGAGGCACGTGTCGCCGCGGCCGGCGCCGGTCCGCGGCTGCCTCGAGAGGCTCGTCCCGCGGGGCAGCGCGAGCGCGTCGCGATCGAGGAGGACGCCCGATTTGTAGACGCGCGAGACCCGCTCGAGCGCGCGGGCGTCGGCGAGCGGATCGCCGTCGACCACGAGCACGTCCGCGAGCGCCCCCTCCTCGATGCGCCCGAGGTCGGGCCGCCCGAGCACGTCCGCGGCCGCGCGCGTCGCGGCGGCGAGCGCGTCGATCGGCGGCATCCCCGCCTCGACGAGGAGCGCGACCTCGCGGCGCAGGGCGAGCCCGTGGAAGACCGCCGGGTTGCCGGCGTCGGAGCCGGCGGCGATGGTGACCCCGGCGCGGTAGCAGGTCATGAGGTTCTCGACCCCGCGCGCGCGCCACGCCGCCACGAGCTCCTTGTAACGAGCTGTCCTGAGCTCCGCGATCAGCGACGGATCGCGCAGGGCGGCGATCACGTCGGCCGGCACGTCGTCGCCGAGGGCGGGGTCGTCGAGCTCGGCGAGCGCCCCGTGGGCCGCGCGGTAGAGCCCGTCGGTCAACGCGAGCGTCGGGATCACGACGGCCCCCGCGGCGGCCATCCGGCGCGCGAGCTCGGGCGAGATCCGGTCCTGGTCCGGGACGTGCGCGAAGCGCGTCACGCCGGCGTCGAGCGCGACCTCGACGTCGTCGGCCGAGGTCGCGTGCGCGATGACCCGGACGCCCGCGGCCCCGGCGGCCTGCGCGATCGCCGCGACGGAGTCGGGCGAGAGGCGCGGGAGCGGCCGCGCTCCCCCGGACTCGAGGACGATCTTGATGACGTCGGGGGCGGCCGGGAGCAGCGCCTCGAAGGCCCCGGCGACGTCGGCGGGAGCGTCGATGAAGAGGCAGAAGTCGCCGGGCGGGCTGCCGTGAACGCAGGGGTGCCCGCCGGTCGCCGTGAGCAGCGGTCCGGCGGCGAAGAGCTGCGGCGCGAGGACCTCGCCGGCGCGGGCGCGCGCGCGCTGCTCGAAGATGACGTGCTGGAGCGAGCCGAGGTCGAGGTACGAGGTGACGCCCGACCGGAGCATCGCCTTCGTGTGATCCTCGAGGTGGAGGTCGCCGTCGTGGTACGCGTAGGGCCCGGCGGCGCTGAGCGAGTGCACGTGGAGGTCGATCAGCCCGGGGAGCACCGTCTTTCCGGCGACGTCGACGATCTCGCCGCCGACGATCTCGGCGTCGCGCTCGTCGAGGACGACCTGCTTCACCCTGTCGCCCTCGATCACCACCGTTGCCCTGGCCGCGCGCGCGCCGTCGAACACCGTGCCTCCCTTCAGCACGGTGCAGCCCGCGCACCCCGCCTCGGCCAGGCCCTGCGGGGAGGAGCGCTCCGCGGCGCCGCAGCCTGAGAGCCACGTCGCCGCGGCGAGGAACCAGAGAGATAGACCACCTATCGCAAGTCCGAGCGAAGTACGATGCATGACACCCCTTTGCGGACGAGCGCCGAGCGCCCGGGAGGAGGCGGGCCCGGTACCGGACAGGGGGGAGGAAGGCAATTAATGAGACAGCGCTCATGGCGCGATGGATGCGCGCGCGCAGGGCGCCGCGTTATCCAGGGTTCTTCGGCGGGCGCGGAGCGACGCGACGGAGGCGGTTCATCCCCGACGTCCCCGGCGGCTCTCCGGCCCGAGCGGAGGGGCGCCAGAGCACCGGACAGGCTGAAAGTCAGCCAGGTTCAACACGTCACGGCGCCCGCCGGATCTGCCGAGGAGCGAGCTGGAAGAGCACGGCGTGCAGCGAGAGGAGGGACCGCGAGGGCGCAAGAGGCGCAAGGAGACAGAGATGGATTATATTCTCCTCTCCCCCTTGCGTCCCTTGCGTCCTCGCGTTCCTCTTCCCATGCGTCGATTTTCGCGGGAGCTCAGCGCGACCGGCGCTCTGGAGGTCACGAGCGACCTTGGCAAACGGGCCCCTGCCAGGGCGACATCCGTCGCCATACAACGAACCATCGGATTGACGAAGAGCCTTTGCCTGTCTCACGTACTCGTGGGAGGCTCTGCGATGAGTGACTCGAACAACGGTAATGGTGCGCCGAAGGATCTGGATGTATCGATAAAGGAGCTCCGCAACGCCATCGACGATCTGTCGAGCAAGCTGGAAGCAATGGAGTTGGCGAATCCGGCCAGCTACAACTGCGGCGGCTTCTGCGGCGGCTACTGCGGCCACAGCTGCGGCGGCTATTGCGGCGGCTACTGCGGCGGCAGGTGCGGCGGTCGGTGCGGCGGCAGGTGCGGCGGCAGGTGCGGCGGTCGGTGTGGCGGCAGGTGCGGCGGCCGCTGTAGCTAGCCCAGAGGGCCGGCGGGGCCGATCGACGGCTCTCCGGAGGAAGACGAGGATCGTGAGGAATCGAGAACGACATCTTCCCGTCTTGCTGGGCTCACCACGTTCGGGCGCGCTGGCGCGCCGGCCGCACGCGAGGCTCGTCTCTCCTTGGCTTGTCGGAACATCGCTCGTTGAGCGCCAGAACTGAACCTCTTTACCGAAGGCGCGGCGCGGCGGCGCTGCCCTTACCTGGAGATCTCGCGTGGCCATTCAACTGCCCAGCCCATCGACCGCCGCGCCGACGCTCGCGGGGAGCGCCCCGCCCGCGCCGGAGGAGGCGCGCGGGAAGCTCGCGCGATCGCGCGTCCTCGTGGTCGGGCTCGAGCCTTGGGGCGCCGTCGCGGCCGCCGAGCTCGCGTCCGCGGGCGTCGGCGCGCTCCACGTCCTCGACGACAGCGAGGTCGCCGCGGACGATCTCGGCCCGTTTGCCGAGGCGGATCTCGGGAGAGATCGCGCGCGCTCGCTCGCCCTCGCGCTCTCGCGGATCGCGCCAGGCTGCGCGGTCACGCCCGGGGCGCTGATCGCGGCCGCGGATCGCCCGCTCGTCCTCGAGGACGCCGGCTGGGACCTGATCCTCACGTGCGTCTCCGGCGACGATCTCCTCGTTCTTCAGGGCGTCGCCCGCTTCGCCCACGCGACGTCGACCCCCTCGCTCAGCGCGCACCTCGAGGGGCTCGAGGCGGTGATCGGCCCCGCCGTCTTTCCAGGCGAGACGGCGTGCTGGAACTGCTGCCGTCTCCGGAGGCTCGCTACAAGCGATCAGCCCGAGGCGGATCAGGCGCTCCAGGCGACGCTCCTCGCCGGGCGCACCGGGCGCCGCGCGCGCACGTACCTCGCGCCCACGCCGGCGCTCCTTGGCCACGCCGTCGCGATCGCGGCCGTCGATCTGCTCGTGAACCGCGCCGCGTCGCGGCTCGCCGGGCACCTCGTGATCCAGAGCCTGATCGACCTGGAGGCGTCGTTCCACGCCGTCCTGCAGATGCCCTGGTGCCCGATCTGCGGCGGCGCCGCCGGCGCCCTGGGCGCGGGGAGCGCGCGCAGGGGCTCGCGCGCGCGCCTGCGCGACGCGCGCGATCCGGCGGAGCTCCGGCGGATGCTCGCCGGCGTCGTCGATCCACGGACGGGCATCGTCCAGCGGCTCGCGCTGGGCGCCATGCACCCGGCGCTCGCCCCCGAGGCGCCGATCATCGCCAGCGCGGTCCTCAGCAATTACACCGACGGCGCGGCGCACGCGCGCTGCTGCGACGAGCCGGAGGTCGGCACCGGAAAGGGCACCACGGCCGTCGAGGCCCTGATCAGGGCGACCGGCGAGGCGGTCGAGCGCTACTCCGCGAGGCTCTTCGACGAGCAGGGGCTGCTCCGCGCCCCGGTCGCCGAGATGCAGGGCGATTTCGTCGCTCCGGAGCAGCTCTGTCTCTACGGCGAGGAGCAGTACGCGAGGCCCGGGTTCCCCTACGCGCGGCTCGACCCGACCACGCCGATCGAATGGGTCCTCGGGCATTGGCTGGACACCCGCGCGCCCGTCCACGTGCCAGCGCTCCCGACCTATTACGGCGATTGCGCAGGGCCCGACGCCTACTTCTGCCAGGTGACGTCGAACGGGCTCGCCGCCGGCCCGACGCTCGAGGCGGCGTCGATGGGGGCCGCGCTCGAGCTCATCGAGCGCGACGCCTTCATGATCTCGTGGCTCGCCCGCAGGCCAGGGCGGCGCATCCTGCCCGACGACTCGGTCGACCCCGAGGTGCACGAGATCGCCCGACAGCTCGGGGAGCGCGGCGCCCGGATCGAGCTGTATCTCCTCGACGCGGGCATCGCGGTCCCCGTGGTCATGTGCGTGGGATACGGCGATGGGAAGCGCTGGCCCGGCGCGACGGTCTCGCTCGGAGCCCACCTGAGCCCCCTCACCGCGATCAGGAAAGCCGTCCTCGAGCAGGGTCAAATCGTCGGTTACGTCTTCCGCCTGATGGCCGGCGAGGAGCTCGCCATCCCCGAGCGGCCGGAGGACGTGCGCACGCTCGAGGATCACGCGATCTATTACGTCCCCCCGAGCCGCGCCGCGGCCTTCTCCTTCCTCCGCCAGGGACGCACGGTGACCGCCGCCGCGCTCGAGGAGCCCGAGAATGTCACCCTCTCCGAGCTCGCCCGACGCGTCCAGGCCGCGGGCCTGCGGATCGCGATCGTGGACGTGACCTCGCCCGATCTCGCGGCGACCCCCTTCCGCGTCGCCCGGGCCCTCGGGCCCGGTTTCCAGCAGATCCATTTCGGCCACGAGCTCGCGCGGCTCGGCAATCCGCGCCTCCGTTCGATGGCCCCCCACGGGATCAACCCGGACCCTCACCCGATGGCCTGAGCGAGGACACCATGGCAAGGAGCAAAGAGGCGGACGTCGCGCGGCTCTATCACCTCCAGTCCTCCCACGTGAGGGCGCGGCCGGTCGAGCCGCCCTTCCACGGAGATCTCCAGCCGCTCCGCTTCCGCACCTACGCCGGCTCGACGCGCACGCCGCTGCCGGGGCGCGATTTCGCGATCGACGCCCCGCTCGGCGCGGTGCTGGAGCGGCGGCGGTCGGTCCGCGACTTCGCCCTCCGGCCGATGCCCCTCTCGGCGCTCGGGCGGCTCCTCCACGCGAGCTACGGCGTCCGCGGGCTGCGAACGATCGACGGCGACTGGTGCAGCGATCGGCCGACGCCGTCGGCCGGAGGGCGGTATCCGCTCGAGATCTACGTGGCGACGCAGGCCGTGGAGGACCTCCCGGACGGCCTTTATCACTACGACGCTCGCGCGCACGAGCTCGAGCTCCGCCGGGAAGGCCTCGCGCACGCCGCGCTCACGGATCTGACGCTGGATCAGGACATGGTCCGGAGCACCAACGTCGTGGTCATCATCACGGCGGTCCCGTTCCGCACCATGTGGAAGTACGGCCAGCGCGGCTATCGCTTCCTGTGGCTCGACGCGGGGCACCTCGGCCAGAACCTCTACCTCGTCGCGACGGCCATGGGCCTCGGCCCGGTGGCGATCGGCGGCTTCTACGACGACGAGCTCAAGGCCTTCCTCGCGCTCCCGGCCGAGGAGGACGCCATGTACATCGTCTGCGTCGGTCAGCCCGGGCCAGCCGAGGGGCCGAAAGGGGCCCAGCGCGGCTGAACAGGGAGCGTCGGAGAGCACCATGCCCAGAATTCGACTCAGCCGCTCGGCCAGCATCACGCCCACGGACGCGGGGGTCATCCTCCGATCCGATCTCGGCACCTTCCAGCTCACCGGCGCGGACGTGAGCGCGTTCCTCGAGCGGGTGGCGCCGCTGCTCGACGGGTCGCGCGACCAAGAAGCGATCGTCGAGGCGCTCGCCGACTACTCGGGCCACAGCGTGCTCGCGCTCCTCGATCTGCTCGCGGCGCGCGGGCTGATCGAGCCTGCGCCCGACGCGGCGGAGCCCCCGGATCGCGAGCGCCTCCGCGGGCAGCTCGAGTTCCTCCGCAGGTGGTCCTCGGCCCCGGAGCAGGCGGCGCAGCGGATTGCGGCCGCGCGCGTGCTCGTCGTGGGCCTCGAGCCGTGGGGCGCCGCCGCCGCCCTCGCGCTCGCGGCGGCCGGCATCTCCGCGCTCCGCCTGATCGACGACGGCGACGTCCCGGTCGGCCCGCGCGACGCCGCGGTGGTCCGCGCGCGCGGCCAGGCGGCGCTCGGCGCGTCGCGGCGCGGCGCCCTGGCGGCGCTGATCCGCGAGCGCGCGCCTCGCTGCCGGGTGGACGAGCGCCCCGCCGCCGCGCTGCGCTCGGACGACCTCCTCGCCCCGGACGACCGCCCCCACCTCCTCGTCGCGGCCGTGCGCGGCGACGACGCGGAGCTCCTGGAGCGCGTCGCGCGGTTCGGCCACCGCGCGCGGATCGTCTCCCTCTTCTCGGAGCTCGCGGGGGCGACGGCCGTCCTCGGCCCCCTCGTGTTCCCGGGCGCGACGGCGTGCCGGGTCTGCGCGATGGCCGAGGCGCTGAACCCCCCGCCCGCCGCGGGCCCCCGGGGCGAGCCCGCGCTCCAGGCCGGCGCGATGGCGCAGCTGCTCGGCCAGCTCGTCGCCCTGGAGGCGCTGAAGGTGCTCTCGGGGTACACGCCGTCGAGGCTCGGGGGCCGGCTCCTGATCCAGGACCTCTCGACCTTCGAGACATCGCACCGCACGCTCGTGAGGCTGCCGTGGTGCAGGAGCTGCGGCGAGGCGTGACGCGGGGGCGGAGGTGCTCTAGCCTGCGTCCGTGAAGTCGGCTCGCCCCCAAGCCGCCGCTCCGGGCCTCCCGTCATGATCGGTCGCGTCCTCGACGAGCGCTACGCGATCGTCCGGCTGCTCGGCCAGGGCGGCATGGGCGCCGTCTACGAGGCGCGGCACACCGGCACCGGCCGCCGCGTCGCGGTGAAGGTCATCCTCGGCCAGGCCGCCGACGACGAGCTCCTCCGCCGCTTCCAGCGCGAGGCGCGCGCGGTCGGCGCGGTCGAGTCGGAGCACATCGCGCAGGTGTTCGACACCGGGCGCGACCGCGAGACCGGCTCGCCGTACATCGCGATGGAGTTCCTCGACGGCGAGGACGTGCAGGCCCTCATCGAGCGGCTCGGCCCGCTGCCGGTCGATCTCGCGCTCCGCGTCGCCCTTCAGGCCTGCCTCGGGCTCGAGCGCGCGCACGAGGCCGGCATCGTCCACCGCGACATCAAGCCGGCGAACCTGTTCCTCGCGCGCAAGCCGGGCGGCCAGCGCGTCGTCAAGCTGCTCGACTTCGGCGTCGCCAAGGTGACCGATCAGAGCCTCGGCAACGGCGCCATGACGAAGAGCGGCGCGCTCCTCGGCTCGCCCCTCTACATGTCGCCCGAGCAGGCGCGCGGCAGCGGCGCGATCGACGCGCGCTCGGACCTCTGGTCGCTCGGGATCAGCCTGTACCACGCCCTGTCCGGGCACCGCCCCAACGAGCACCTGACCGGCCTCGGCGAGCTCGTCCTGGCCATCTGCACGACCCCCGTGCGCTGGATCCAGGAGGTCGCGCCGTGGGTTCCGCCGGAGGTCGCCCACGTGGTGCACCGGACGCTGGTCATCGATCCGGCCGGCCGCACCGCGAGCGCCGGCGAGCTGGCGGCGGCGCTGCGCGCGTTCCTGCCGCACGGCGAGGCGATCGTCGAGGCGATGCTCGCGCCGCTCGACGCCGCCACGCGCGCGTCGCGGGCGCCGAGCGCGCCGTTCAGGGCCACCGCGCCGAGCGCGCCGTTCGGGGCCGCCGCGCCGTTCGGCGCCGCCTCGGGCCCGCCGCGCATGCCGAGCGCGCCGTTCGACGCCGCGTCGACCCCGCCCCGGCTGTCGGGCGCGCCGTTCGACGCCGCGTCGACCCCGCCACGGCTGTCGGGCGCGCCGTTCGACGCCGCGCCGGGCCAGCCGCGGCCGTCGGGCGCGCCGGCCGGGCCGCACGCGCTTTCGGGCACGGCGCCCGCCACGAGCGTGGGGCTGTCGAACCGCAGCGACCGCCCGGCGTCGCGCGCGCCCGTGGCGCTGCTCGCCGGCGGCGTGCTGGCCGCCGCGATCGCGGGCGGGGCCGGCGTCTACCTCGCGGTGCGCGGCACGGGGTCGCCCCCGGCCGCGCCGTCGGCCGACCCGGAGCCCCCGCGCGCCGAGGCCGAGCCGCCGCCGCCGTCCGCGGGCGCCGAGGCCCAGCCGGCGCCGCGCGCCGAGGCCGAGCCGCCGGGCACCGGCGCGCCGGCCCCCGGGGAGGCGCCGGCCGCGGCCTCCTCGACGGCCGCGGCGCCGCCCCCGCCGACGGCGACGGCGCGCGCCGCCGCGTCGGCGAGCGCCGGCGCCGCCGCGCGCCCGCCCGCGCCGAGGCCGTCCGCCGTGAGGCCGCCGCCGCCCCCCAGGCCCCCGAGGAACGACGATGACGAGACATCGAGGAAATAGACGCGCCGCGTGGTGCGTCGCCGCGCTCCTGTCGCTCTCCGCGGGCCTGGCCCGCGCGGAGCCGTCGGCGGATCAAGCCGCCGCGGCCGAGGCGCTCTTCCGCGAGGGGCGCGAGCTCGTCGCGCAGGGCAAGCTCGCCGAGGCGTGCCCCAAGTTCGCGGCGAGCCAGCGGCTCGATCCGGGCTACGGCACCCAGTGGAACCTGGCGGACTGCCTCGAGCGGCTCGGCCGGACCGCGAGCGCCTGGGCGGCGTTCCGCGAGGCCGCGGACATGGCGAGCCGGGCCGGCCAGGCCGACCGCGAGGCGAAGGCGACGCGCCGCGCGGCCGATCTGGAGAAGCGGCTGGAGCGGCTCGCCGTCGCGGTGAGCGCGCCGGCCGACGGGCTCGTCGTGCGGCGCAACGGCGCGGTCCTCGACGCCGGCGCGTGGGGCGCGCCGCTGCCGGTCGACCCGGGCAAGCACCGCATCGAGGCGACCGCGCCCGGCAAGAAGCCGTTCTCGGTGGAGGCGCAGACCGCCGGCCCCGGCAAGGTCGTCACCGTGGCGATCCCGCCGCTCGAGGACGACGCGGCGGCCGGGGCGTCCGCGGCGGCGCCGCCGCAGCCGGGCGGGCCGCCCGCGTCGGCGCCGGCCGCGCCGCTCCGGCCGGCCGCGGGCGGCGACGACGGCGGCGCGAGCACCCGCCGCACCCTCGCCTTCGTGGCCGGCGGCGTCGGCGTCGCGGGCGTCGTGACCGGCTCGATCTTCGGGCTCATCGCCGGCGCGCGGTGGAACCGGGCCCAGGACGAGCACTGCCGGACCGAGACGCTCTGCGACGATCAGGGCGTTTCGCTGGTCGACGACGCCAAGAGCGCGGCGACGCTGTCCAACGTCGGCTTCGTGGTCGGGGGGCTCGGGCTCGCGGCCGGCGTCGCGCTGTTCGTGACGTCGCTCGGCGACGCGCAGCCCGCGGCCGCGCGGATCGTGGTCACGCCCGCCGTCGGGGCGAACGGCGGCGGGCTCGGGATCCACGGCCGGTTCTGACGAGCGTCGGCGGCGGCCTCCGGCGCGCGGCAGCCGCCCGCGCGAGGCGCGGCCTGCCGCGCCGCGGTGGGCGAGGCGCGCTCCGGAGGAGGAGCGCGCCTCGCTGGTCGATCACTCCTCGATCACGAACTCCACGCGGCGGTTCTTCGCCAGGCTCGCCGGGTCGTCGCCCTCGGCCACCGGCCTGTCCGACCCGTAACCCTCGGCCGTGAGCCGGCCCGGGCTGACGCCCTTCTGGATCAGGTACTTCCGGACCGTGTCGGCGCGCTGCTGGCTCAGCTCCTGGTTCAGCTCGCGCGTGCCGGTCTCGTCGGTGTGCCCCTCGACCCGCACGTGCTCGATCTCGGGGTTCGCCTTCAGGACGAGCGCCACCTGGTCGAGGGTCCTGTACGACTCCGGCTCGAGCTCGGCCGAACCCGTCCGGAAACGGATGGTATCCCGCATCACGAACTCACCCTGCTCGTACGTGACCCGCGGATCGCCCTTGTCCGGGCAGCCGTCGTCGTCCTCGACGCCGTTGATCGTCTCCTTCTCGTCCGGGCACTCGTCGTCCGCGTTCGGCACGCCGTCCTGATCGTCGTCGGCGTCCTCCTCGGGGCAGCCGTCGCTGTCGTAGTCGCCGTCGCGATCCTCAGCCACGTCGGGGCACTGGTCGCGCTCGTCGTCGACCCCGTCGTGGTCGCGGTCGTGCGAGGTCGGCGTGTACTTCACGCCCGCGAACACGCGGAAGAGCGGCACGCCGTAGCCGGCCAGCGCGCCGATGCCCGGGCCCGCGACGATCTCCCACTCCTCGCTCGGGTTGATCTTCACGTAGCCGAGCGCCTCGAGCGGCGTCTCCTCCTCCTTCAGGTCGTCCGCGGTGAAGCCGATGCCGCCGTTGGCCTCCGCGCCGATCTCGACCTTGCCGTCGATGCCGCCGAAGCGGTAGCCGAGCGCCGCCGCGTACGTCAGCTCGCTCCCCGCCTCGACGTTGCGGTACGTCGTCCCCTCGCGGATGGCGACGCCCGCGTTGACGCCGAACCTGAGGCCGGGCGCGAACCGGTGATCGAGGACGATGCGCGGCCAGAACACCACGTTGCGCGCGCCGCCCGCGAAGTCGCCGGTGTGCGTGGGCACGCGCAGCTCGGCCACGAGGCCGAGCCCGATGGAGTCGCGGTCGTCGAGGATGCGCAGCTTCGGCACGAGCCGGATGTCGCCGAGGCCCCCGAACGACGGCGAGCCCTCCCCCGACTGGAACAGGAAGAACGGGATGTCGAGGCCGAGCGCGAACGGCTCGGCGATGGTGACCGAGGCCATGAGATCGGCGCCCAGCCTGCCGCTCACGATCTGGGTCCGCACGTCCCCGTCTCCGGTCGCGAAGATGAGCGGGTTGTGCGCGTAGTTCAGGAGCAGCCCGAACTCCCAGGGGTCCGCGGGCTCACGGACGCCGGAGCCCTCGGTGACGACGAACGCGTCGTGGGTGACGGCGGGCTTGAAGCGCTCGACGTCGATGTTGGTCTCCTGCGCCGACGCGCTCGTCGCGGCGGCGAGGATCGTGACGATGCTGCAGGCGGTGGCGGCGGTGGTCCGTGCGCGCATGGGTCTCCTCTTCATCGGCCAGCCCCCGGTCCGCGGCGGGGGCGTCTGCGCCAGGCGAGCGCGAGCCCGCCGGCGGCGAGCAGCGAGAGGGCGCCGCCGCCGAGGGGCGCGGGCCCCGCCGTGCAGGCGCAGGCGCCGCCCTGGACCCCAGCCGTCCCGCCCTCGACGCAGCGCCCGGTCGGCGCGCAGACCAGGTCCCCGCCGCACGCCGACGAGCCCGGCGAGCACGGGCCGCACTGCCCGCTCACGCACACGAGATCGCCGCACTCGGCGTTCGACGTGCAGGTGCCGCTGGGCGTGGGGACGCACCGGTGATCCGGCGAGCAGTCCTCGTCCGCGTCGCAGTCCGCGTCGTCGACGCACGACACCGGGAGGATGCAGTCGCCGTCCACGCAGACGCCCCGGCCGGCGCAGTCCGCGTCGTCCGTGCAGCCGGAGGGCGGCACGATCACGTCGGGCACGCGGTCGCCGTCCGCATCGCCGGCCATGCACGGGGCGGAGATGCCGACGTCGAGATCGCCCGCCCCGAGCCCCGGGGCGTCGTTCACCGACCGGAAGTACAGGTTCGCGTTGCACGTCGCGTCCACGCCCACGATGTCGAGCGCGATCGAGCCCTGCGCGTATCCCCGCGTCTCCTCGCCGAGCAGCAGCGGATCGACGTCGGCCCGTGCCTCGGTGGCCACCTGCATGTCGGTGACCGTGAGGGGCTCGTAGCTCCCCGAGGCCGCGAACGTCCAGACCCCCGCGCGCGTGCCGTCGCCCTTCACGCCGAGCACGACCTCGTAGCCGCCCGGCGAATCGTCCTCCGTGAACCGCGGGTCGATCTCGGGCGCCCGGGCCGTGCCGCCGGTCCCCCGGTTCTTGTCGGCGTCGATGAACACGAAGAGCGTCGCCTGGGCGCCGACCGCGGTCGTCCCCGACACGTAAGCGCGCACCCAGAGCCGCCCCGCGTCGGCGACCGCGTACGCCGCGCGGAAATCGATCGACTGCTCCGGGACCTCGAACGTCCCCATGCCGTCGCCCGCGACATCCTCTTTGCCGTACGGCCAGCGCGGCTCCCCCGTCTTGTCGAGCGCGACGATCTCGTCGAGCACCGGCGTCGTCCGCCCGTCGGCCCACGTCTGAGCGGACGAGCTCTTCGGAACGAGCGCGACGGCGAGCGCCGCGCCCACGGCCAGCGGCGCGACAAGCGAGCGCCCCCTCCTGCACCCCTCTCTATGATGTGCCATGGCGGGCAGCATCCTCGCATAGGTCGCTGCAACCCTTGCAAATGAAAGGCGAAATGACCGGTGCGACGCGCCCATGGTGCGCAGGAGTGCGCGCGCCTCGGACAGCGCCTGCGCGCGCGACGCGGCGCTCGCCCGCGCCGGCGGCCCGCGCGCCGCGCTCGTGACACGCGCGACCGAGCGCCCCGTTTTTTCAGCGCCGAGCGCCCCGCCGCGGCGCTCCGAGGCGTCGCCTTCGCTTGGCCGCGGGCCCTGGTTCTGTAACTGTCCCGCGGTCAGTTACGCGTCGCTGCGCCGACTCGGGCTCGGGGTGCCGGGCTCTGGCGTCGGGCCGACGAGGGGAAGCTCCTCATTTCGATCGAGGGAGACCGATGCACTGCACTGTCCAGAAACACCGCCCCGGAGCGTTCCGGGTGGCCTGCCTGCTGCTTGGATCGCTCGCCGCGGCGTGCTCGGGGGAAGGCCCGGCGCCGCTCGAGGGGAGCGCGTTCGACGTCGAGCGGTACGATCTCCGGGGCGAGTTCGACTGGGAGCGGGGCCGCCTCGTCGCGACGCTGGGCCTCACGCTGTCGATCGCCGGCGACGGCCCGCGGGTCGTCGTGCTCGACAGCGCCGTCGCCGAGGTGAAGGAGGTCCGTCGCAAGGACGGCGGCGCGCTCCCGCACGAGCTCGATCCGGCGCGCGAGGCGCTCGCGGTCGATCTCTCGAGCGTGCCCGAGGCGTCGCGCGGCGAGCCGATCGCGCTCGAGATCGACTACGAGGCGCTCTCTGGCGACGCGCTCCGCGCGGTGCCGGCGCGCAAGGGCGATCCGGTCGCCGTGCGCGCGGTCTACACGATCTCGGAGCCGCTCGGGGCGTCGCGGTGGATGCCGTGCCACAACGCGCCCTCGGATCGGGCGGTGTTCTCGGTCGCCATGCGCGTCGACGGCGGCGAGTCGCTGATCGCGAACGGCGATCTCGTCGCCGACGAGGATCTCGGGGCCTCGGGCCGCCTCGTCCGCTACGAGACCGCCTACCCGCTGCCGCCCTACCTCATGGCGTTCGCGATCGGCGATTTCGAGGTCGAGCGCGGCGCGAGGGGGGACCTCCCCATCGCGGTCTGGCACCGCCGCGGGCTGCCCGGCGATCACGGCAAGATGGTGGACGAGATCGCGCGCGCGATCGGCCGCTTCGAGGAGCTGCTCGTGCCGTACCCGTTCGAGAAGTACGCGCTCGTGCTCCTGCCGGACTTCTCGGTGGGCGGGGTCGAGCACGCGAGCATCAGCTTCCAGCGCGAGGAGCGGAGCACCGAGCCCGCGCTCGCCTCGGATCTCCTGCTCACGACGCACGAGCTCGCGCACCAGTGGTTCGGCGATCTGGTGACGGTGGAGACGTGGGACGACCTCTGGATCAAGGAGGGCATGGCGACGCTGCTCCAGCAGGAGGGCGTCCGCGCCTACACGGACGAGAGCGGCGCGGGCACGCTGAACGGCGACGAGCTCGGCCCCCGCGCGGGCGACGCCGTCCGCGACCCGTCGCTCGCGCCGGACGAGAAGTACACGAGCGGCCCCTACGACCGCGCGGCCTGGCTGCTCACCCAGATCCGCAGCCTCACCGGCGAGGACGCCTTCTGGTCGGCGCTCCGCGGCGTGCTCGCGGAGCGCCGCTTCGGGACGATCGGCACGGACGCGCTCCTCGACGCCTTCGCGCCGGCGCTCGGCCCGGAGGCGCTCGCCCGCGCGCGGCGCGCGGCCTCGGCCAAGGCGCTCCCGAGCCTCGCGGTCGAGCCCGCGCCGTCGGGCGGGGCGTTCGTCACGCTGCGCGACCCGGACGGCGCGCTCGTCGCCCCGCTGGAGCTCGCCTGGGTCTCCGTGGACGGCGCCACCCGCGTGCAGGCGCTCGCGCCCGGCGAGCGCGTCGAGGTCGCGCCCGCGCGCCCCTCCGAGCTCCTCGTCGTCGATCCGCTGGATCGCCACCCCGAGTGGGCCTTCCTCGGCACCGAGCGCGATCTCGAGGCCTACGCCGCGGCGCTCGCCCCGCGCCGCGTGCCGTCGGATCCCGAGGCGGTCTCGCGCTTCCTCGAGGTCGGCGGCGCGCACCAGCTCGCCGCGCTCCAGGGCGGCCTGCCCGCCGGGCTCGCGCCCGAGCAGCTCGAGATCTTCCTGGAGGACCTCGACGGCGAGGCGGCCCGCGCCGTGGCGCTCGCCGCGGCGTGCGACGCCGCGAGCGCGCCGGGCCTCGACGCCAAGGTCCGCGGCGCGTGGTCCAGCGTGCTCGCCGGCCTCTTCGCCGGCGCCCCGCACAGCTACGGGCTCGACTACATCGACAGCTACGCGGCGTGCAGCGCCGTCGTCTCGCCCGAGGATCTGTTCGCCGAGGACTGGGCCCTCTTGCGGGCCGGGCTCGCGTACGGCGGCGTCTCCGACGCGCGGCTCCAGTACCTGTCCAAGTTCAGGTTGTCGCCCGACGCGGCGCTCCGCACGTGGGGGCCGGTCGCGCTCGCGTCGAGCTCGGTGCGCGCGCGCGTCCTCGCGCTCCGGCACCTCGCGACGTACCTGGACGGGCTCGACCAGGCCGCCCTCCCCGCGTGGCGCGACTTCTTCGCCGGCGTGCTCGGCGTGACCGACGTCTCCGACGTCCTCGCCGCGGATCTCCGCGCCGTCGTGGCCTCTGCCGCGCCCACGGCGGCTGGCAACGAGGCGGCGCTCGCGGGCCTGACTCGGGTGCTTCGCGCGCCCGCGGCCCGCTCGGTCCATCCCGGCGCCGTCTGCGCGGCGTTCGTGTTGACGGGCGGCAACGAGCCGGCGTTCCGCCGCTTCGCCGCCGCCCTCGACGGCGCGGACTTGACCGATCGCGCCGCCGCCTTGCTGCGTTCTCCCTCCGACTGCCGCTGAGGCTCCGCGCCCGCGGCGCGCCTCGTCCGGCCAGCCTCGCGTCGCGGCGAGGCTGGCCGCCTGCGTCGAAAGCGGACGCTGCTATGCTCCTCTGCCCATGTCGGAGCTCATCCAACTTCTTCGCCAGAACGCCCCGGTCGCTCGCCTCGCGGAGTACCTTGATGGCCTGACGCACGACGAGCGCCTCCGCGCCCTCTCGACCACGACCCGCGCGGATCAGCGGTCGCTCTACGCCGCCGCGAGCCACTCCCCCCCGATCACGCTCGATTTCTTCGTCCCGGACGGCACCTCGCGCCGCGTCGCGGTTCATCACCAGGGCAGGAACAGTCTTCCTCTCCCGTCGCCGTTCCGTTTTTTCGAGAAGCGTTTTGCCCGCCCCGAGGACGGCGGCGCCCGGCTCTTCGGGTACAACGAGGGTCTCACGCGTTCCTGGATCGGTCCTGGCTTCTTCGTCGCGGTCCCGACCGCCGGCAATCTCGCCTGGCAGGAGCGCGGCGCGGTGGTGATCGACTACTTCCAGGTCCCGGACGGCCCCGTGCCCGACGGCTGGCCCCAGGTCGTTCCCAACAGCAAGGGCCTCCAGGCCTTCGTGTACAACGGGACGCGCGACTTCATGCGCAGAGTCTCCAGGGACGTCTCGATCGGCGCCGCCTTCAAGGGAGAGAAGGCGCTCGATCACTACTTCACGCTCTGTCGCGCCCCGTCGATCTAGATCGGTTTTCAGCTGGGACTGATACGCCGTCGTCCGTCTCTCGTCCTCGTCTCTCGTCCCCGTCTCTCGTCCCCGTCTCTCGTCCCCGTCTCTCGTCCCCGTCTCTCGTCCCCGTCTTCCGTGCGCGTGCGCGTGCGCGATTCCCGGGAGTCAACGCGCACGCGCACGCGCACGAAGGACGAGCACGAAAGACGGAAGACGAAAGACGGAAGACGGAAGACGGGGACGAGAGACGAAGGACGGAAGACGTCTGCATGAACCCGAGCGAAAACTGCTCTAGGTATCCGAAGCGGTTGACGCCGCTCTAGTTCGGTTGCGTCCCCCCCGAGAGGCGCGCGACCAGCCCCTTTCTCAGGAGCCCCACCTTGTTCCGCATCGCGGTCACCTGCTGCCGCATTCCGTCCGCCTGCTCCGCGAGGTCCACGATCCCCGCCGCCGTCGCCGCCTGAGCCAGCTCGCGCGCCTCGTCGGCGAGGCGCCCCATGCGCCCTTCGACCTCGTCCATGGCCGCCACCACCTCCGCGATCTGCTCGGGGCTCGTCGCCTCGCGCTGGCGCGCCGCCGCCTCCTGGACCAGCTGGTTGATGTTTCGCCCCTCCTCGCCGAGCGCCGCGAAGCGCTGGAACAGCTCCCCGAGCTGCTCCGCCCGCCGCTTGATCTCTTCCCCCCGCGCGGCCAGCGCCGTCGCCGTCGCCTCGTGGCGATCCCGCGCCGCGGCGATCGCCGCGATCAGCGACCCGAGCGCCACGCTCACGCGCTGCTGCGCCTCCGCGGCCTCCGTCGTCGACTTCGCCGCACGCTCGATCCCCTTGCGCGTGTCCAAGGACAGCCGCCGCGCCGACTCCGCGAGCTCCTCGAAGCGGAAGAGCTCGCGCTCGAGCGCGCGCGCCGCCTCGGCGAGCTCGCCCCCGCCCTTGTCGTGCTCGTCCTTCCCGCCGCGGCCGTTCTTCTCGCGCTTGTTCACGTTGTCCACTCTCGACCGCCCCTTGCGTCCGTCCGCGTGAGGCTCGCTGCATCCTGCACGATCCCCGGCCCGCGCGGCACCCCCTGCGCTCGCCCGGCGCGCGATCCCCGCGGAGCGGCGCTGCCGAGCGAGGGGCGTCGGGGGCGCGCGACCGCGCGCGGCCCGCTGCGCCGGCCCGGGCAGCGTGGTATCGGATGGCCCCCTACGCCCGCATCCGGTACCCTCATGACCCCGCGCCCTCGCGGTCTGTTGTCTCCATGAGAACGAAGAACAGCAGCCGCGCCAGGCGGCCATCCAGCAGGAACAAGAAGCCAGCGACTGCGCAGGTCGCACCCAAGCTGGAGGATCGTACGCCTGGCTTCATCGCCCAGAGCGCCGGGGCCCCGGCCGCCCACGAGCAGCTCGCCGTGGCTGGCCCCACCTACGTCGTCGGGATCGGCTCCTCCGCGGGGGGCCTCGAGGCGCTCCGGATCCTGATTGGCGGCCTGAAGGCCGCCGATCGGATGAGCCTGGTCATCGTCCAGCACCTCGCGCCGCAGCATCGGAGTCGGCTCGTCGAGATCATCAGCCACTCCACCACCCTGAACGTCAAAGAGGTCTCCGAGGGCGAGGTCCTCTGCGCGAACACGGTCTACGTGACCCCGCCCAACGCCGACGTGGTGGTCGACGGCGACGTCCTCCTCCTGCGGCAGCCCGAGACCAAGGTCGGCCCGAAGCCCTCGGTCGACCTGTTCTTCAAGTCGATCGCCGAGCACTACGGCGAGAACGCCATCGGCGTCGTCCTCTCGGGGACCGGGTCGGACGGCGCGCAGGGCGTCCGCGCCATCAAGGCCGCCGGCGGGGTCACCATCTGCCAGACCCCCGAGTCGGCCAAGTACGACGGCATGCCGCGCGCCGCGAAGCAGACCGGCGCCGTCGACCTCGAGCTCGGCCTGGAGGAGATGGCCAATCAGCTCAGCAAGTTCAACGAGCTCGCCGGCCGCTCCGACCAGCCGGACGCCTCGCTCCGGCAGCTCAGCCTGAGCCAGCAGGACCCGTATCACAGCATCCTCACCTTCCTGGAGAAGGCGAGCCGGGTCAACTTCGCCCAGTACAAGCAGACCACCGTCCGCCGGCGGATCGAGCGGCGCGTCATCGCCACGCGCTGCGAGTCGATCGAGGCCTACGCCGACTACCTCCGCGTGCGCCCCGAGGAGGGCAGGCTCCTCTTCCAGGACATCCTGATCTCGGTGACGTCGTTCTTCCGCGACGAGGCCTCGTTCAAGGCCCTCGCGGCCTCCATCGTCGAGCGGATCGACAAGAAGCGCACCGGCGACAGCTTCCGCGCCTGGGTCGTCGGCTGCGCCACGGGCGAGGAGGCGTACTCGATCGCCATCCTCGCGTTCGAGGCGCTCGAGAAGGCGAACAAGCAGCTCAACGTCCAGATCTTCGCGACGGACATCGACGAGCAGGCGATGTCCGTCGCGCGCAAGGGGCTCTATCAGAAGGCCGCGGTCGCCGACATCCCCCCCAAGCTGCGGTCCAGGTACTTCGACGAGCAGGACCAGTGGTTCAGGATCAAGGACTACGTCCGCGACGCCATCGTCTTCGCGCGCCACGACGTCGCCCAGGATCCGCCGTTCCTCAAGCTGGATCTCGTCTCGTGCCGCAACGTCCTCATCTACTTCAACCCCCACCTGCAGGAGCACACGCTCAAGACGTTCCATTTCGCGATGGACGACCAGGGCGTCCTGTTCCTCGGCAAGTCCGAGTCGGCGACGACCGCGAGCGACCTGTTCGAGCTCACGGACAAGAACGCGAAGATCTTCGCCCGGTCCGGCAAGAAGGGCGATCTCCCGCGGTCGTACTCTCGGCAGGAGTTCAACCGCGAGAGCGCGCTCATCACGAAGGATCGCCAGTCCACCACGGCGATGGACCGCTTCACCGCCATGGTGAACGGCTTCGCGCCGGACTCGGTCCTCGTCGACGACGACCACCGGGTGCGGCACGTCTTCGGGAACGCCAACCGGTACCTGAACTTCCCGAAGGGCGAGCCCAGCGTCTCGATCCAGAAGCTGCTCCCGTCCGACGTGGCGATCGAGCTCGCCGCGCTGCTCCACCGGGCCGCGCGGTCGGGCCACGCCGCGAAGGGGGATCACCGGCACACGTTCGTCGTCGACCGAGAGGAGCGGAAGCTCCAGCTCACCGTCGTGCCGCTCCCGTCCGACGGCGGGACCGAGTTCATCGTCTGCTTCAGCCACGCGCACGACCCGCCCCGCCCCGCGAAGGCGCCCGCGAGCGGCTCCCGCCTCGCGCCGGACGAGCAGATCCGGCGGCTCGAGCAGGAGCTCGCGGCGGCGCGGGAGCACCTCCAGACCATCATCGAGGAGCACGACACCGCGAGCGAGGAGCTCCAGGCCCTCAACGAGGAGCTCCAGTCGTCCAACGAGGAGCTCCAGTCCACCAACGAGGAGCTGGAGACCACGAACGAGGAGCTCCAGTCGGCGAACGAGGAGCTGACGACGCTGAACCAGGAGATCAACGTCAAGTCGTCCGAGCTGATGACGCTCAACCAGCGGCTCGTCGCGATCCAGAACGCGATCGCCCATCCCCTCCTCGTCGTCGACAAGAACCTCCGCCTCACCGACTACAACCCCGCGTCTCGCCACCTGTTCCGCATCTCGGAGGTGGACCGCGGCCAGCACGTCCGCGCCGCCCTCGCGCACCTGAACGTCGAGCCCGTCCTCGATCTCGTCACCGAGAGCCTGCGCGAGCGGCGGCCCATGCGGCTCCAGCTCGAGGTCCTCGACCGGCACTTCGAGGCGCGCATCCAGCTCATCCCGGGGTCGAAGGGCGAGGCGGACGGGGCCGTCGTGAGCTTCGTCGACAACACCGAGCTCGTGCACGCGCTCACCCAGAGCAGGGTCAGCAAGGAGCGGCTCTCCGCCATCCTCGACAACACGCCGGCGCTCGTGACCATGAAGGACTCGATCGGCGCCTATGTCTACGTCAACCAGCGCTTCTGCGACGTCCTCGGGCGCTCCGAGAAGGACGTGCTGGGGAGGACGGACGAGGAGCTGTTCGGCCCGAAGGCCGGCAGCGCGCTGCGGGAGCGCGATTTCGAGGTGCTGAAGAGCCGGTCGCCGATGTGGCTGGAGGAGAGCCTGCATGTGGGCGGCAAGCTCCGCTACTGGCTCTCATCGAAGTTCCCCCTGCTCGACGACCGACGCACCGCCCAGTCCGTCTGCACCATCGCGCTCGACATCACGGAGCGGGTGCTCCAGGAGCAGCACCTCAAGGTCTTCAAGAAGGTCGTCTCCGCGTCGAACGCGGGCCTCGCGATCCTCGAGTCGGACCAGGGGCTCTACCGGGTGACCTTCGCCTCGAACGAGTTCGCCGACAAGGTCGGCAAGGGCGAGCCCGAGCTCCACGGCCTCGCGCTCGACGAGCTGCTCGACCTCGTCCTCCACGGCGCGGAGTCGCCGCGCATCGCCGATGTCTCGGACGCGGCCCGACAGAAGCCGCTCGCGTCGTTCACCATCAACCTGGCGGAGCGGGCGGGCGGCGAGCTCTGGATCGAGCTCAGGACGGCCACCGTCAGCTTCGGCGACGAGGAGCCGAGCTACCTCATCCTTCTCATCTTCGACGTCACGCAGCGGGTCCAGGCGCAGCGGATCATCCTCTCCCAACAGGAGGAGCTCTCGAGGTTCAGCAAGCTCGCGTCGCTCGGCGAGGTCGCGGCCGGGATCTCCCACGAGATCAACACGCCGCTCAACGTGATCACCACGAAGACCGATCTCCTGAAGCGGCTCGCGGAGCGGGGGCAGCTGGAGAAGGAGCGCCTCGCCCGCGTCGCGACCGAGATCGACGGCATGGTCGAGAACATCACCAACGTGATCTCCGGCCTGCGGTCGATCACCCGGATGGAGTCCGAGAAGCTCCGCCCTCACAACGTCCAGGAGCTCATCCGGGAGGCCGTCCGTGTCAGCGGCTTCCGGCTCCAGCAGGCGAGCGTCCAGCTGAGCTTCGATCTGCCGCAGGAGGAGCTCGTCATCGACTGCTACCCCGTCCAGATCATTCAGATCCTCATCAACCTGATCAACAACGCCGTCGAGGCCATCTCGGCGCTCCGGGAGCGATGGATCCGGATCGAGGCGCGCCCGTCGGACGGCAGGGTTTACGTGCGCGTGATCGACAGCGGCAAGGGGATCGATCCCGCGCTCGCAGAGAAGATCATGACCCCGTTCTTCACGACGAAGAAGGAGGAGCACGGCACCGGCCTCGGCCTCAGCCTCTCGCGGAACATCGCGCACCACCACAGAGGCGACCTGCGGCTCGTGACCGAGCACAAGAATACGTGTTTCGAGCTGGAGCTGCCCCAGAGACAAGCTTGAGGCCGCCCCCCGGCCAGACGCGGAACAGACGCTCGGGCCCTCGCCGCAGGGCGCTGGGGTCGCCGCGGGTCGCCGGCTGCCGGACGCCGCGCTGGCCTCGTCCCCACGGCCCCACGGCCGGCCGGAGCGGCTTGAATCCGCGGCGATCTCGCCTGGACTACGTGCTCTCATGTAAGGCGACGCCTTACTCTCGCCTCGCCCGGCGCGCCGAAGCCGCGCCGGAGCCGGCCAGCGCTTCGAGCGGGACAACGCGTTGGATTTAGGAATCCTCGACGCCTGCCGCACGAGCTGCTAATCCGTCGTGAATGCCCGGCGTGAAGGTCGACACGCAGGTCCGATGGGCGGTGGGAGCATGCTCCTGAACATCATCATCGTCGAGGACAGCGAGGAGCTGTGTGAAGGATGGCAGGACATCCTCACGCTCGACGGCCATCGCGTGCACTGCTTCCTCAACGGCAGGAATGCCCTCGAGAACCGGGCGCTCATCATGCAGGCCGACGTCCTGGTCACGGATTATTACTTGCCTGACATCAATGGATTGACGCTGGTCTCCACGGTGCGGAAGATCCGCGCGGACCTCCCGATCATCCTGCTCACCGGCACGCGCGACCCGGCCATCCGAGAGAGCCTCAGCCAGGTGGAGAACGCGATGTTCCTGAGCAAGCCGATCAGGATAGAGCAGCTGGAGCGCAGCATCCGCGAGCTCATCGCCGCCTCGTCGAAGGCTCCGGCGGCCGACGCCGACAAGGCCGCCGCGTCGAAGGCCCCGGCCGCCGACGCCGACAAGGTGGACCGGACGTCCTCCTCGCCGTACTGAGCCGCGCGCTCCGATACGGGCGGCCTCGCGCGCGGGCGGCCTCGCGCGCGGGCGGCCTTGCGCGCGGGCGGCGCTCGCGAGGGTGAGCGAGTGAGGGCCGTCTGCCCCGCCTGTCGCACTTTCCGGAAGGGCGCCGCCGTTTCGCGTGCGGTGGTTGCTCGGACCGGTGTACTGTATCAAAACGGCGGACCGTACGTCGGACGGACCTCGGAGGAACCGATGCGAAGCGCGTTGCTCGTCCTCGTCGGAGTTCATGCCCTGCTGGGCTGCGGGGCGGCGTCGCAGGGAGAGCCAGCAACCGACGCCGATCCCGCGCACCTCCGGAGCGCTGCCCCGATCGCGGTCCCGGAGAGCTCGATCCGAGAGGCGCGCGCCGCCCTGCCCCCGCCCGAGGAGGCCCTCCTGCCGTCGCCCGAGGAGGCCCTCCTGCCGTCGCCCGTGGAGAAGGAGCGCGCTGCGCTGCGCTCGCCCGGGAGTCGGCTCGCCCGCGACGCCGCGCCCGAGGCCGCGAAGGAGCGCGCCGCGGACAAGGCTCGCGCCCCGGCGGTCTCGTCCTCGAAGGGGCGCGTCGCGCGCTCGATCGAGGCCGATTGCAAGGCGCTCGGGCCCGAGGTGCAGAAGGCCTCGCGGATGATCGAGGTGCTCCGGGAGTCCGACCTGAGCACGCCCCCCGAGGTGCTGCTGCGGATCGCGGATCGGCTCGACCTGTGGGCCGACGCGGCCGCCGTCCGCGCCGCCGATCCGGAGCTCGCCCGCGAGGCCAGGAACATCCAGGAGAGCTTCGCCCGGACGAGCACCGCGGTCCGCAAGCTGCGGGCGTCGCTCATCCTCAACGGGCGCAACCCGAAGAAGGCGGGCGCCGCGCGCGCCGGGCTGGAGCGGGAGCTCGACAAGGACGCGAAGGTCGTGCGGAGCATCGCCGGCCGCTGCAAGAGCAACCCCTATGAGCCGATCAAGGGCAAAGCCCACATCCCGCCGCACGTCGTGCGGCGCGTCGTCCAGGAGAACTTCGGCGCCATGCGCGCCTGCTACGAAAAGGGCGTTCGCGCGAATCCCAAGCTCGAAGGGCGGATACCCGTGCACCTCGTCGTCGACGGCCAGGGCAAGGTGACGTACGCGGGCGACGCCGACCACCCGCCCGCCGACGCGCCCCTCCTCATCGCGCTCCCCTCGCCCGGCGCGGCGGCGCCGTCGTCGTCCGCTCCGCCGCTCCGCGACCCCAAGGTCGTCGGCTGCGTGCTCGACGTCTTCCGCGGCCTCCGATTCCCCTCCCCCGCCGATCGCAAGAGCGTCGCGACGGTGGTCTATCCGGTCGTCTTCGGTGTGGACGATAACCGCTCTTCGGCCACGTC
Organism: Sorangium sp. So ce185; assembly: GCF_051526825.1. Lineage (NCBI taxonomy): Bacteria > Pseudomonadati > Myxococcota > Polyangiales > Polyangiaceae > Sorangium > Sorangium sp. So ce185. The sequence continues at coordinate 9,835,276 of NZ_CP150316.1, forward strand.
CTCCAGGTGACGCAGAGCGCAATCGCGGCGGCGGCGCGCTGGACATCTGCCGTCCGAGCGGGGCCGGCGCCAAGCACGCTCGCGGCGGGACGTGCAAAGTTATTTCCTTCTCAGGAGCCAGAGGGTAAGAATTTCCCTGATGAAGCTCTCGCTGACCGAGCTCCAGGACATTCGCCGCACGCTCGCGGCCCGCATCGTCTTCGGCCTCTCCACGCCCGGCACCGAGATCGCCGCGCTCCCCGCCTACCTCGCGCCGCCGCCGGAGGGGATGACCGGCCGCGCCGTGGTGGTCGACGCCGGCGGCACGAACCTGCGCGCCGCCATCGTGGAGCTCCAGCCGGGCGGCGTGTCGCGCATCGTGGCCGGGCCCGCGCCGGCGAAGTTCCCGGGCGGGCCCGAGGTCGCGGGCGACGCCTTCTTCGATGTGCAGGCGGAGCTGGTCGAGCGCCTCGGCGCCGTGCAGGGCCTGCCGGTGGGGTACTGCTTCTCGTATCCTTCGGAGACCCTGCCGTCGCTCGACGCGCGGCTGCTCCGCTGGACCAAGGGCGTCCAGATCACCGGGGTCGAGGGCACGAACGTGGGCGAGCGGCTCGGCCGGGCGCTCGCCGCGCGGAGGCTCCGGCCCGGCCCGGTCCGGGTGCTGAACGACACGGTGGCGAGCCTGCTCGGGGGCGCCTTCACGCACGGCGGGGCCTCGCCCGCGGCGTTCATCGGCCTCATCGTGGGGACGGGGACCAACATGGCCACGTTCCTCCCCGCCGGTCGGATCCCGAAGCTCAAGACCGGGCACTTCGTCGCGCCGATGGCGGTCAACCTCGAGAACGGCAACTTCAACCCTCCGCACCTCCAGCCCTTCGACGCGGAGGTCGACGCGAGCTCGGAGAACCCGGGGGCGCAGCGCTTCGAGAAGGCGGTGTCCGGGGCCTACCTGCCGCGGCTCTTCGCGCGGCTCTGCCCGGACCACGCCCCCCTGACCAGCTCGGCGGACCTGGTGCGGCTCCGCGACGAGGGCACGGGGGACGCGCGCCGGGTCGCCGGCGACCTGCTGCAGCGCTCGGCCGACCTCGTGGCGGCGGCGCTCGCGGCGGTCGCCGACGTGCTCGAGAGCCCCCCGGGGGTGGGCATCCTGGCCGAGGGCAGCCTCTTCTGGGGCGATCCGCGCTACGCGCCGCGGGTGCAGGAGACGCTGCGCGGCCTCCTCGGCGCGCGCGTCGAGCCGCGGATCGCCCGGCTCGAGCACGTCAACCTGATCGGGTCGGCCTGCGCCGCGCTGTTCGCCTGATCGGCCGCGCGCGTCGCCCCCGCTCGCCGCGTCGCGGCCGGCGAAGAGCGCGCCGGGGGTGGCCGTGCCGGGGCTGAGCGGGCGGCCGCGAGCGTCCGCCGTTTTCCAGTGTTTCCGGGAAGTTTCCGGAAGGGATCGCGGTGGCGTCCGGCGCCGCAGCGCGACGTTGCCACCGGCGGCCTGAGGCGGCAGAATCGCACATTTCTGGTCGTATTCGCCGTTTGGGACCACCATGGCGCAGCGTTGACCCCGAGGAAGGAGCTCGGCCGGTGATGTGTGGAACAGCAGCATGCTTCGGCGTTGCCGGGCCGGATGGGCGGGCGGAGCGCCTCCGGTCGTCGCGGGCGGGCCCCGGTAGCCGGAATGGCTATTGTCATTAGAGAGATGCTTCCGTCGAACCGCAGACTTGCGTTCCGAAGGCAGCCGCACCTGCTCGACGACAGCGGGAGCGTCGGCGTGTGGATCACGCAGCCGGCGGGCATGGTGGTGCAGCTCCTGCGCGAGACGGCGGCGACGGGCGAGCTGGCGCGGTTCATCTCGGTCGACGCGTACCAGAAGCTCGTGGGCGTGATGCGCCCGGGGGAGCGGGCGTACTTCATCTACGACATGGCGCTCATGGTGCGCTACGAGACCGAGGCGCGCGTGGTCCTGACGCAGTGGGGGCTCAGCGTGCGCGACCGGATCGAGCACATCGTGGTCCGCCCGCCGCCGGAGATGAACAAGCTGGGGCGCATGGGGATCCAGACGATCGCGGCGGCGATGAGCCTGGCGGGGGTGCAGCTCGACATCATGGACGACCTCGAGCCGTTCCTGCGCGAGCGGAACCTGCGGCCGCGGATCAGCCTCACCTGAGGCGAGGCATCACCTGAGGCGAGGCCCGGCTGGGACGGCGTCCCGGCCGGTCCTGCTCAGGCCCGCGCCGTCAGGCGGGGGTCGCGGGGGCGGTCAGTGGCCGCCGCCGGTCCCCTTGATCTCGAGCTGAGGGCGGGAGGGGTGGGGCCAGTCGAGGTGGAAGAACTTGCCGCGCGGCTGATCCGTGCGCTCGTAGGTGTGGGCGCCGAAGTAGTCGCGCTGCGCCTGCAGGAGGTTCGCGGGCAGATGGGCCGCGCGGTAACCGTCGTAATACGACAGGGCCGACATGAACGCCGGCGCCCAGACGCCGTTCTGCGCGGCGATCGAGACCACCTTGCGCCAGTTGGCCTGACCCTGCTTGATCTGATCGTTGAAGTACGGGTCGAGCAGGAGGTTCGTCAGGCCAGGATTGCGCGTGTACGCCTCCGTGATCTTCTGGAGGAACCGCGCGCGGATGATGCATCCGCCGCGCCAGATGCTCGCGATCGTGCCGAAATCGAGCTTCCACTTGTACTCCGCCTGGGCGGCGGCCATGAGCTGGAACCCCTGAGCGTAGGCGCAGATCTTCGAGCAATACAGGGCATCGCGGATCGCCGTGATCGTCCCCTGCCGATCCTTGACCGGGGTCGGCGTCGGCCCCGAGAGGTGCTTCGAGGCCTCGACGCGCTCGTCCTTGAGCGCCGAGAGGCAACGGGCAAACACCGCCTCGGCGATGGCGTTCGCGGGGATGCCCATGTCGAGCGCATTGCTGCTCGTCCACTTGCCGGTGCCCTTCTGCCCCGCCGTGTCGAGGACGAAATCGACGAACGGCTTGTCCTGCTGGACAGGGTCCTTCTGCTGGAGGATGTCCGCGGTGATCTGGATGAGGTACGAGTCGAGGTCGCCGCTGTTCCACTCGGCGAACACCCGCGACATCTCGTCCTTCGACAGCCCGAGCAGCCCGTCGAGGAGCGTGTACGCCTCGCAGATGAGCTGCATGTCGATGTACTCGATGCCGTTGTGGACCATCTTCACGTAATGGCCCGCGCCGTTCGGCCCGATGTACGCCGTGCAGGGGACGCCGCCCTCCACCGGCTTGCCAGGGGCCGCGCCCTCGATCGGCTTGCCGGTCGCAGGGTCGACCTTGGCGGCGATCGCGCGCCAGATCGGCTCCAGGTGCTTCCAGGACTCGGGATCGCCGCCCGGCATCAGCGAGGGGCCGAAGCGCGCCCCCACCTCGCCGCCCGACACGCCCGAGCCGAAGAACTTGCACTGCTGCGCGTACTCGTGCTCCCGACGGATGGTGTCCGTCCAGAGCGAGTTGCCCAGATCGACGACGATATCGTCCGGCTCGACGCCCGCCTCGATGAGCTGCTTGACCACCATGTCCACCGGCGGACCGGCCTTGACCAGGATCACCGCCTTGCGCGGCTTCTTCAGGGCGCGGACGAAGTCCTTCAGCGTCTCGCAGTAGACAAGGCCGCCGGGGGTGCTCGGGTTCCTCGCGACGAAGTCCTTCGCGACCTGCACCGTGCGGTTGTACACGGCCACCTTGAACCCGTGGTCGGCCATGTTGAGCGCGACGTTCTCGCCCATGACGGCCAGCCCGATCATGCCGATGTCGCAGCTGGATGTGGCATCATTCATCCCGGTTCTTCTCCTTCACGCGTTGCTCATGCTCCGTCAGCGACCGCTGTCTTGCGCTGTCTTGCGCGGATGGGACGGCTCAGCAAGGCCTCGGCCCGCGCGCCGTCAATCTCGTTGGGTCGGCTGGCAGCCACGGCCGCGCATTCTGAGCAGGCCGGCGGCGCGGCGTCCAGTGCGCTCGTGAACGGACGCCGCGCCTGCACGCCAGCCACGCCGGCGACGCGCGCGCCTCGCCCCGCGCGCCGCGCGCGTCGCCCCGCGCGCCGCCCCGTGCGTCGACGGCGTGACAGCGTGGAGGCGCGCTCGCGCGCCGTGGTAGGCTCGCGCCGGTGCGACCGGGCCCGGCGCTCGCAGGCCTCTTCCTCGCCGCAGCCGCGGCCTCGGCGTGCGTCCCCGCCACGTACAACGTCCGCGCGGCGCGCGCCTTCGCCAACGAGGACGCCCGCCGCGCGATCGTCGACGACCGCGCGGCCGATCTGGAGCGCGCGGTCTGGCTGGCGGACGAGGTCCTCGCGAACACCCCCTACTCCCCGGGCGACGCGTGGGTCGCGGCGCTCCGGCTCGACGACGACGAGGGCGAGCGGCTCCGCGAGCGCTTCGAGGAGGCCGCGCCGTACGACGGGGAGCACGAGGTCCCCCTCGCCAAGCTCTACCGCGTGAAGCTCGACGAGGCGCTCGCCCGCGCGGCGGCGCCTCGGCCAGCGCCGCCCGCGTTCGCGCGGCTCTTCGACGCGCTGGCGGCGCTCGCCGCGCGTGATCCCACGGCGCCCCCGCCCACGGCGCCCCCGCCCACGGCGCCCTCGCCCCCGCCCGCGCCGGCGGCGCCCCCGCCCGCATCCAGCGCCGCGGGCCGCCTGCCGGCCGCGTGGCAGGCGCTCGCAGGGCACGCGCGGGCGCTCGCCGTCGAGGAGCGGAGCGTCGAGCGGCTCTCGGCCGGAAGGCCGCTCGGCGCGCCCGACACGCCCGAGCTCGCCGCCGCGAAGGGGAAGGTCGCCGCGCGGCGGCGGGCGCTCGCCGGAGCGCAACGGGACATCGCGGGCGCGGCCGCCGAGCTCCGCGCGGCGAGCGCGGGGCAGGAGCCCGCCGCGACCATCGCGCGCGACGCCCTCCGCGTCACGTCGTTCCTCCTGCGGATGCACACGGAGGCGCTCGCCGTGGCGCCGTACGTCGTGAAGCAGGCCCGGCGCGTCGCGCGCGGCGAGCCGGGCTACGGGGCCACGGCGGCGCGCGCGGAGGCGCTCTCCAGGGTCCTCGAGGAGCAGCGCGAGGCGCTCTCCGCCTGCGCCGAGGCGCTCGCCGTGCCGGCACGGACGCCGCTCGAGGACACCGCGGGCTTCGAGATGCAGGAGAGCCTGCTCGAGCAGGGCCGGGCGATCAGCATCGACGCCGTCCACCTCCAGCTGAAGAGCGACGTCGAGCTCCTCTTCTTCCACCAGCTCGCGAGCCCGAGCTCCTCGGGCGGCATCAACGATTACCGGGGCAGGACGCGGCGGCTCGCCTACGACGTCGATCCCGTGTTCATGGTCGGCGGCCGCGCGCTGCTCACGTACGACTTCGAGCACGTGCGCAACGCCGCGCGCCTCAACGCCGGGTTCAAGACGGACCGGCTGTTCTCGTCGGGGGGCGACATCGCGTACGACAGCTCGCTCGGGAAGCTGATCGGCCTGAACGGCTTCGCGAGCGACGTCTTCGACATCGGCGCCGACCTCGTCGGCATCAGCACGAGCCTCAAGATCGCGCGGTTCACCTCGGGCAACGTCACCGAGCTCGCCGTCGATCCGGCGACCGGGCGCGACGCCGGCGCCGTGGCGAGCGCGCCGTTCCAGCTCCTGGTCCGCCAGGTCGACGTCGGCTTCGACGTGACGAAGCTCTTCCCGGAGGCCGCGGACGATCTCTACCTCGAGGAGCTGCTCGTCGGCTTCCGGTACATGGATTACAAGCTCCCGCGCATCTTCTACGCGCTCCGCGAGCGGGAGCCGGGCACCGGCGATGTTTACGTCTTCGAGCGGCAGAGCCCTGCCCAGAGCGTGACATCGCGCTTCTACCAGGGCGGCTTCAGCCTGCGGATGGGCAACGGCGAGTGGCCGCGGGTCGCGCCGTTCGGCGACCTCGGCCTCTACGGCGGCGCCGGACCGGTGCGCTACGCCTTCTCGGCGGATCCCGCCGTCCCGGGCGGCCCGCGCGAGGTCGACGAGGCGACGATGATCGCGCTCTCCGGCAACCTGTCCGTGGGGCTCCGACTCCGGCTGACGTCGTATCTCAGCCGGCTCCGCCTGCTGACCGAGCTGTCCTACAACGTCGAGGCGGTCGGCCAGGGCATCGTGTCCAGCATCCACGCGACGAGACGTGGAGACGAGACGACCTACACGGTCGGCCGCAAGATCGACATCGGCGGCTTCGACCTGTTCCACGGGCCCCGCCTGCTCGCGGTGCTCGTGCTGTGAGGCGGGTCTACCGCCGTCGCGAGAGCCGCTGCCCTGCCCGGGCGAAGCGGCGCGGCGCCGGCGCCCGGCGGGACGTCGGGGGCGTGAGCCGCGTCGATTCGATAGAGTCGATAGAATCGATAGAATCGATAGAATCGATAGAAGGAAACGTCGCCCCAGACATCGAATTCTTCCACGACATCGTAACTGAGCTGGAGGGCATGGAGCGCTGCCATGCCGACGATCGAGCTGGTCAAGCGGCCCAACACGGCGAATCACGGCGAATCACGGCGAATCACCGAACAAACCACACGGATCGCGCCAGCGCAGCCTACACCGGGCGAGCGCTGTAGGCGGACCTGCGACGGTAAGTTCCTGGATGCAGCCGTCCGACCTCATGGTGTAAGCTCGATCGACGCGGTGAATCCATGTCGCTGAACTTCATCGAGGGGAGGCTGTTCGCAGGTAGGTACCGCGTCGTGCGCTGCATCGCGACCGGAGCCATGGGCGCGGTCTACGAGGTCGTGCACATCGAGACGGAGCGCCGGCGGGCGCTCAAGGTGATGCACCCGCACCTCGCCGAGAACCTCGAGTTCCACGCCCGGTTCAAGCTCGAGGCGCGCGTCGCCGCCCGCATCGCCACCGAGCACATCGTCGAGGTGTTCGACGCCGGGATCGACCCGGAGACCGGCATGCCGTTCCTGGTCATGGAGCTGCTCCGCGGCGAGGAGCTCAGCAAGCGCATCCGCCGCACCGGGCGCCTGTCGCCGGAAGAGGCGGTCGCCTACCTGCGCCAGACGGCGATCGCCCTCGACAAGACGCACGCCGCCGGGGTCGTCCACCGCGATCTCAAGCCGGCGAACCTGTTCCTGGCGGCGGTCGGCGACGACGACGAGTTCCGCATCAAGGTGCTCGATTTCGGCATTGCCAAGCTCGTCGCGGAGACCGCGCTCGACTCGGCGACGACCGCGGCCCTCGGGACGCCGCTCTACATGGCGCCTGAGCAGTTCAGCGGCGGGTCCATCTCGAAGGCCGTCGACCTCTTCGCGCTCGGCATGATCGCGTACACGCTCCTCGTCGGCAAGGCCTACTGGCTCAACGACATGCGGGAGTTCAGCAACACGCTCGCGTTCGCGGTGATCGCGATGTACGGCCCGCAGGAGCCCGCGTGTGCGCGCGCGGCGGCCGATGGGGTGGAGCTGCCCCCGGCCTTCGACGCGTGGTTCGCGAAGGCGACGGCGCACGACCCCGAGGAGCGCTTTCCGACCGCGTCCGCCGCGGTCGAGGCGCTCGCCGAGATCTTCGACATCGCGCCCGCGCCGGCGAAGTCGTCGCGCCTGTCCGTGGTGGAGATGCCGCTCCCGCGCGCCCACCAGACGCCGCTCCCGCGCGCCTACCAGGCGCGCGCTTCGTCGGTGCCGGCGGCCGCCCAGTCCTCCAGCACGGGCGTGGAGACGAGGGTCGCCGCCACCTCGCCGCGGAGCTGGTCCACGGTCGCGATCGCGGCCGTCGCCCTGATCGGCGGCGGCGCCATCGCCTTTGCCTCGCTGGGCGGGGGCGCGCGCTTCGCTCCGGGCAACGCGGCGGACGCGCCGACGGCCCGGGCGGCCCCCGCCCCGCCGATCTCCACGCCGCCCTTCCCATCGACCGTGCCGGTGCCCGCTCTCCCCGAGGCCTCCGGGCCCTCCGGACCGCCCGACCTCGCGGCGCCTGCGGCCGCGACGCCCGCGCCGCGCGAGGACGTCGACCTGGCGCCGGTCCCCGCGGCAGCGTCCGCGAGCGCGAACGACGCGATGCCGCCGCCTCGCGTGGCGCCGCACCCTCGCGGCACGGCGCCGTCCAGCGCAGCGACGCCGTCCAGCGCAGCGACGCCGTCCAGCGCAGCGACGCCGTCCAGCGCAGCGCCACCGTCCAGCGCAGCGCCGCCTTCCAGCGCAGCGCCACCTTCCAGCGCAGCGACGTCGTCCAGCGCAGCGCCGCCTTCCAGCGCGGGGCGCGCGCCGACGCCGCCGGCGTCCTCCTCGGCCAAGCCCCGGGAATCGCTCTACTCGGCGGACTGACGCAGCGCCCGCGCTGACGCGGCGACGGCGGAGCGCTGTTTTCTTGCCTGCGGCGATAGCAGGAATGGTATCTCATGCATCCACCGATGCGCTTCGCCTGGTCTGCGCCTCTAGTGAGCGGATTGCTGAGCATCGCTCTCACCGCTCCGGCGAGCGCGCAACCCGACACCGTCGCCGTGGCCGAGTCGCTCTTCAACCGCGGTCTCGCGGACATGCTGGCGGGACGGCATTCGGCGGGCTGCCCTGCCCTCGCCGAGAGCTATCGGCTCGATCCTCGCGCAGGTCGGCTGTTCACGCTCGCCGAGTGCGAGGCCCAGTGGGGGCGCATCGCCACCGCCGTTGCGCGCTACAACGACTTTCTGGCGCTGTATTCCCGCATGTCGGAGGCCGAGAAGCTCCAGCAGCTCGAGCGCTACAAGGTCGCGATCGAGCAACGCGACACGCTCGCGCCGCTCGTGCCGCAACTCACGCTGTCGCTGCCGGACGACGCGCCCGCGGGCACGGTCGTGCAGCGCGACGGCATCACCCTCGAGCGGCCTTCCCTGGACATCCCGCTCCCCGTCAACCCGGGAGAGCACGTCGTGACGACGAGGGCGCCGGGGGGACCGCTGCACGAGGTGCGGTTCACGATCGACAGGTCCGACACGAAGACGATCGCGCTCGAGGTGAAGCTCCCCCGCGAGGAGCCTCCGCCCGACAAGCCGGCGGCTCGGCCGCCCGACCCGCTCGGCGTGCCGCCCGTGAACGGCGCGAAGGGCGCCGCGGGGGCCCCGCGGTCGTCCGGGCCCAGCGGCCAGCGCGTCCTGGCGTACATGGCGGGCGGGCTCGCCGTGAGCGGGCTGATCGTCGGCTCGGTGACCGGGTGGATGGCGCTCAACGAGAGCAGCCGCGCGGACAAGGAGTGCAAGGACGTCGGCCCCGGCGTGGCGGAATGCGACACCCCCGTCGCGAAGGCCGCCGGCGACCGCGCGAAGGACCTGGGGACCGTGAGCACGATCGGCTTCAGCGCCGGGGCGGCGCTCGCGGGCGCGGCGGTGCTGCTCTTCCTGACGGAGCCTTCCCCGTCCGGCCCGCAAGCCAGCGCCGCGCCCCGCCCGCAGGCCGGGACGGTCAGCTGGTCGCTGCTCGCCGGGCCGAGCGGCGGCGGCGTCGCGGTCCAGAGCCGGTGGTGAGCCCGCCCGCGCCCGCCGCCGCCGGCGCAACGCGCCCCTAACGCAGCTCGCCCGCGGCGCCCATCGCGCTGCGCGCGTCGGCGCGCCACGCCGCCGCCGGCGGGCTCACGTCGCCTGGCACCCAGCCTGCACCCAGGTTGCGGCGTCGATGCAGGTGAATCCACGTCGGGATCTCCCCGATTCGTCGACAACGTGCGCCTCGTCGGTGGACACGATGGACACGATTCGGTGTAGCATCGATAAAAAACTACAGGCCGGCGCGCCCGGGCGGGAAGGTATGGCGATGAGGAAAGGGCAATTCATGATCACGAAGACCACGATGGCCATGTTCGGGCTCGCGGCCTCCGGGCTGCTCGCGGGCTGCACGGAGACGCTCGACTCGAAGCAGATCCGCACCGGAGGGATCTCGGCGACGCTGGAGGCGACCGCCGAGAGCGCGTCGTCGACGAGCGTGAAGGCCACGCTCAAGGCGGGCGGCGACGAGAGCAACACCTACGTCATCCTGAGCGCGGGAGACCGGATCTCCGCGACGGCGGACGGCGAGGAGGTCGAGATGTCCTCCGAGAGCTCCGGCGTCTACGTGGCCCACTTCGACATCGGGGAGGGAGGCACCGAGTTCACGGTGCGGCTGGACCGCGAGGACGACGACGACGCGCCGAACAACGCCGGGACGCTCCCCGACCCGTTCGACCTCGAGGCGCTGCCCAAGGATCCGGTCCCGCGCGGCGAGGACCTCACGATCACGTGGGCGCCGAGCGGGTCGGGCGACGACATGGTAATCCGCGTGGACGGCAGATGCATCTTCTCCAAGACGTTCGATGTCGGGGGCGATCCCGGGACGTACACCATCGGCGCGGATGAGCTGGAGGCGACGAGCTCGCAGGAGCCCGAGAGCTGCGATGTGGACGTCGTGATCAGCCGCACGCGCGGCGGCACGACGGACAAGACCCTGGACCCGGAGAGCTCGTTCGAGCTGAGCCAGGTCCGGCAGGGCCGCTTCACCTCGGCGCCCTGAAGCGCCCTCCCTGCGCCTGCCGGCAAAAGGCGACGTCGTCGATCCAGACGCCGAACGCCTGCCCCGGATCGACGAAGAGCACCGGCGGCCTCAGCCGAACAGCGCGGCGTAGTCGTCCTCGCGAAAGCCCACCAGCACCCGGCTCCCCTTCACCAGCACGGGCCGCTTGACGAGCTTCCCGTCCTCGGTGAGCCACCGCGCGACCTCCGCGTCGCTCGCGGCGTCCACCCGCGCCTTGCCGAGGGCGCGGTAGCTCTGCCCGCTCGTGTTGAGCCACCGGCGCACCGGGAGCCCGCTGGCCGGGATCCACCGGGCGAGCTCCTCGGCCGTCGGCGGCTCGTCGACGATGGGCCGCACGGCGACGTCGACGCCGCGCTCGCCGAGCCACTTCAAGGCCTTCTTGCAGGTGCTGCACCCGGAATACGAGAGGATCTGGACCTTGCTCATGCGGGCCTTTTGCCCTCGCACGCGCCGAGTGGCAAGGCCCGCCGCTCCCTCTCCGCTGCCTTGCGCCCTGCGCCCTGGCGTCGAATCGGATGGAGCCGCCCGGCGGGCCACGCCTTCAGTCGGGATACCCGGGGATGTTCATCGCTATCGAATAGAGCGAGTCGCCCGCCGTGATGTAGAGCGTCTTCCGATCGGCCCCGCCGAACGCGACGTTCGACGCCTCGATCATCCCCTCGATCGTGCCGAGCCTGGCGCCGTTCGGCGCGAGGACCTCGACGCCGCCCCTCCACCCGACGTAGAGGTTGCCCGCGCAGTCGACGCCCATGCCGTCGGCCTTCTCGAGGTTCGAGGCGAAATCGGAGGAGGGGCCGGGCGCGCCGCCTTCGTCCAGCGGATATCGCCGGATCCGGCCGATGCTGAACTCGGTGGCATAGAGGACGCGCTCGTCGGGCGAGAGCGCGACGCCGTTCGGCTCGTTCATCGTGCCCACGACGCTCACCTCGCCGGACGGCGACACGCGGTACACCGCCGTCGGCAGCTCCGGCCAGCCGGTGAGCTGGAACTCCGGATCGCTGAAATAGATGTTGCCGTCGGCCCGCACGGCGACGTCGTTCGGCGAGTTGAACCGCTTGCCCCCGTAGAGCTCGGCCACAGGGCGCCGCGCCTTCGTGCCGAGGTTGAAGGCGGAGATGTCGCGCGTGTCGTGGGTGCACGCGATCAGCTCCCCGTCCGTGGACAGGGCGAGGCCGTTCGTCGAGCTGTTCTCGATGAACACCTCGAACGAGCCCGGAGGCGTGAACCGGTGCAGGGTCGCCGGCGGGCCGTTGAGCGGCGGCTGGTTCTGCTGGAAGCGGTGAATGTCCGAGAAGAACAGCGCGCCGAGCTCGGCAACCCAGACCGGCCCCTCGACGTAGTCGAACCCGCCGCGCACCCGCTCCGCCCTGCGGTTCGCGGGCAGCGGATCGGCCGCATACGGCCCTCCCGGGCAGATCCCCGGGCCGCCGCCGCCGCCACCGCCGCCGCTCCCGCCGCCCCCCGCGCCGAGCCCGCCCCCCCCGGACCCGCCGCCGCCCGCGCCGCCTGACCCGCTCGCCGTCGTCGCGCCGCTCGTCGCGCCGCTCGTCGCGCCGCTCGTCGCGCCGCTCGCGCCCGCGCCACCGCTGCCGCTGCCGCTGCCGCTGCCGCTGCCGCTGCCGCTGCCGCTGCCGCTCGTGGCGACCTGGCCCCCGGTGGAGCCGCCCGGATCGCCGCCCCCTTCCGAGGAAAATCCGGGAGAATCGGCGCCGTCACCACAGCCGCTCGCGGCCGCAGCCAAGATTCCGCATACCAGCAGAGAAAATCGAGCTCTCATAAGCAAAGTTCTCCATCCCAAGGTGCGCAACGACGTGGATTTATCACAGGCCAGCCGCCGGTGTGGTCACCACCTTGCGGCGGAAAAATTGCCACGTCGCGCGACGGGCCGTCTGGTATACGTGCGCGGAAAGGAGCCGCCTCCCCGCGGCAGCGCCCCTCGTGATCCGCCTCGATTCCATCAGCAAGCAGCACGGTAAGCAGATCCTCTTCCTCGAGGCCTCCGCGGCGGTGAACCGCGGCGAGAAGGTCGGCCTGGTGGGGCCGAACGGCTCCGGCAAGACGACGATCTTCCGGATGATCACCAAGGAAGAGGCGCCCGACGGCGGCCAGGTCGCGATCGACCGCGGCGTCACCATCGGCTACTTCAGCCAGGATGTCGGCGAGATGAAGGGCAGGAGCGCCGTCGCCGAGACCATGGACGGCGCCGGCCCGGTCTCCGTCGTCGCGGCGGAGCTCCGCGAGCTCGAGGCCGCGCTCGCCGACCCCGAGCGCATGGACGAGATGGAAAGCCTGATCGAGCGCTTCGGCCAGGCGCAGGCCCGCTACGAAGAGCTCGGCGGCTACGCGCTCGACGCCAAGGCGCGCGAGATCCTCGCCGGCCTCGGCTTCAGCCAGGCCATGATGGATGGCGACGTGGGCGCCCTCTCCGGCGGCTGGAAGATGCGCGTCGCGCTCGCGCGCATCCTCCTCATGCGGCCCGACGCGCTCCTGCTCGACGAGCCGACCAACCACCTCGACATCGAGTCGATCATCTGGCTCGAAGGGTACCTGAAGCAGTATCCAGGGGCGCTCGTCATGACCTCGCACGATCGCGAGTTCATGAACCGCATCGTCACCAAGATCATCGAGATCGACGGCGGCGAGCTCACCAGCTACTCGGGCAATTACGAGTTCTACGAGCAGCAGCGCGCCATCAACGAGCAGCAGGCCGAGGCGCAATACGAGCGCCAGCAGGCGATGCTCGCGAAGGAGATGCGCTTCATCGAGCGCTTCAAGGCGCAGGCCGCCAAGGCGGCGCAGGTCCAGTCGCGCGTGAAGAAGCTCGAGAAGATCGACAAGGTCGAGCCGCCGAAGCGCCGGAGGACCATCCGCTTCGAGTTCAAGCCGGCCCCGCGCTCCGGCGACGACGTGGCGCGGCTCGACGGGGTCAAGAAGGCGTTCGGCGGCCGCCCCATCTACGACGGGTTCGACCTCCTGATCCGCCGCCGCGAGCGCTGGTGCGTCATGGGCGTGAACGGCGCCGGCAAGTCCACGCTCCTCAAGCTCATCGCCGGGGCCTCCGCGCCGGACGCCGGCCAGGTGAGCGTCGGCGCGAGCGTCAAGCTGGGGTACTTCGCGCAGCACGCGATGGAGCTCCTCGACCCGATCCGCTCCGTCTGGGAGTCCATCGTCGCTGCCTTCCCTCAGGCCTCCATCGGCTCGCTCCGCACGCTCGCCGGCGCATTCGGCTTCTCCGGCGACGACATCGACAAGCCGTGTCGCGTGCTGTCCGGCGGCGAGAAGGCCCGCCTCGTGCTCGCGATCATGCTCTACGATCCGCCGAATTTCCTGGTGCTCGACGAGCCGACCAACCACCTCGATATGGCGACCAAGGAGATGCTCGTCGAGGCGCTCTCCTCGTTCGAGGGCACCATGCTGTTCGTCTCGCACGATCGCCGCTTCCTCGCCGCGCTGTCGAACCGCGTCCTCGAGCTCCTGCCCGACGGGCCGCGCGTCTACGGCGGCGGATACCTGGAGTATGTCGCCCAGAGCGGACACGAGGCGCCAGGCATCCGGAGCTGAGGGCGCGGCTCCACGCCGCGGCGCGGGCTCCGCCCGGGAGCGACTCCCGCCCGCCAGCTCGATTCCACGCGGCGCGGGGCGGGGCGCGAGGTGAACACATGCTCAAGGTTTCGCGCTATCGTAAGGACCTCGATGGAGCAGCTCGGTAGACCGGACCCAAAGCGGCTCTCCGACTTCATCCAGCGCCATCACGACGCGGTCCTGGAGAAGTGGAAGCAGCGGGTCCAATCGCTGAGCCCGGCGCGGCGGCTGTCGGATGCGTTGCTGACCGACCATATCCCGAGCGTCCTCGCGTACATCGCCGAGGCCACCGGGAGCGAGGGCGCGGAGGCCGCGGTCGACCGGAGGCTCCGCGGCATGCCCGGGTATCACGCGCTGAACCGGCTGGCCCACGGGTACGACCTCTCCGACGTGGTGATGGAGTACGCGGCGCTCCGCGCCGTGATCCTGGAGCTCTGGGAGCGCGACGGCGGCGGGGACGGCGGGCGCGAGCTCATCCGGCTGAACGCGGCGATCGACGAGGCGATCGCGGGCGCCGTGTCGCATTACCAGGAGGCGCGCGTGCGCCTGCTCCAGGCGCTCGACACGATCTCGGCGGCCGCCCTCGGCAGCAGCGACCTGGACACCTTCCTGAAGGCGCTCATCCGCGCGACGCGGGAGGCGGCGGCCGCCGTGGACGTGGCGATCGTCCTGCTCGGGGACGGCCTCGAGGTGCACGCGACGGCCGGCCTCGACGATGGGCCGCTGCTCGGCCCGCCGCTCGAGGCGACGCGGGAGTTCGCCCGCGCGGTGCTCGCGCTGCGCGGGCCCACCTCGCTCGACGCCGCGCTCCCGGCCCTGCCCGCGACCGCGCGCGAGATCCGGTCGAGGGGGCTGCGCGCCGTCTACGGCGTGCCGCTGCTCCACGAGGGGCACGCGATCGGCGTCGCGATCCTCGGCTCCCGCAACGCCGAGGACTTCTCCGACGAGGACATGCTGATGCTCCGCACGATGACCAGCCGGGCGACCGGGATCATCGTGCAGGCGCAGCTCGTCGCGAAGGAGCGCGCGTCGCGGCACCAGGCGGACGACGCCCGCGCGCTGCTCGCGACCGTGGTCGAGCAGATGCCGGCGGGGCTCATCATCGGCGAGCGGCAGACGGGGCGCGTCCTGCTCACGAACCGGCAGGCCACGGAGATCTTCCGGCAGTCGTTCGAGGGCATCCAGAGCATCGAGGGCTACACCGGCCGCGGCTTCCACCCGCGGTCGGGCAAGCCGTACGAGACATGGGAGTGGCCGCTGTCGCGCACCGTCACGACGGGCGAGGTCGTGGACGACGAGGAGATCGACATTCTCCGCGGCGACGGCACGTGGGGGCGCATCCTCGTGCGCTCATCGCCGGTGCGGGATCCGGACGGGCGCGTCTCGGCGGGCATCGTCACCTTCTTCGACATCACCGAGCGCACGCGCGCCGAGCAGGGGCAGCGCTTCCTCGCGGCCGCGAGCGCCGCCCTGAGCGACAGCCTGGATCTCCAGGGCACGCTCGACCGGCTCGGCCGCCTCACGGTGCCCGAGCTCGCGGACTGGTGCGTCATCCAGACGCTCCCGGAGTTCGAAGCGGCGCGGCGGGTCACGCTGACGCACGCGGACCCGGAGACCGTGAAGAGGGCGCGCGCGCTCTTCCGCGAGATGGAGCCGCCCCCGGCGCTGGCGGCGCTGATGGAGCAGGTCCTCTGCACCGAGCGCCCGGAGCTCGTCCGGGACCTGTCGCACCCGCTGCTCGCCTCGCTCGGCGAGCACGCCGCCTTCCGCCGGCTCGTCCGCGCGCTCGGGATCACGTCGGCGATGGTGGTGCCGATGGTGGCGCGGGGGCGCACGTTCGGCTGTATCACCCTGGCGACCGCGGAGTCCGGGCGGGTCTACGACGAGGCGGACCTGGCGGTCGCGCACGATCTGGCGCAGCGGGCGGCGCTCGCCGCGGACAACGCGCGGCTCTACGAGGCCGCGCAGCGCGCGATCGAGCTCCGGGACAACGTGCTCGCCACGGTGTCCCACGACCTCCGGAACCCGCTGAGCGCGATCATCACGGCGGCCGCCGTGATGACCAAGCGCGCGGCGGCGCGGGGGGAAAAAGGGGACGCGAAGGCGATCCAGGCGATCCAGCGGTCGGCGCACCGGATGGACCGGCTGCTCCACGACCTGCTCGACTTCGCGAGCCTGCGCGCCGGCCGGCTGGCGCTGCGCCGGCAGCCGCAGGACCCGCGGGAGATCGGCCGGGAGGCGGTCGAGACGTTCGAGTCGCAGGCCCAGGAGAAGGGGATCCACCTGGGCGTGACGCCGGCCGAGGACGTCCCGCTCGTCGTGTGCGATCGCGATCGCGTGCTCCAGGTGCTCTCGAATCTCCTGAGCAACGCGCTCAAGGTGACGGGCGCCCAGGGGTCGGTCACGGTGCGGTGCGAGCACCGGGAGGAGCACGTCGTCTTCTCGGTGGCGGACACGGGGCCGGGGATCCCGGAGGACGAGCTGCCCTACCTGTTCGAGCGGTTCTGGCGCGGCCAGCGGAACGGCTACAAGGGCACGGGGCTCGGGCTGGCCATCGCCCGGGAGCTCGTGGTCGCGCACGGGGGGACCATCCAGGTGGAGAGCCGCGTGGGCGTGGGGACCACGTTCCGGTTCACGATCCCCGTCGGGAACGCCGAGGGGTAAGCCGGCGGCGAGCGCCGGGGCGGCCGCCCCGGGAGGGAGTGGACGATCGAGCGCGCCGGCCCCAGAGGCCTCCGGAAGGAGGAAACATGGGAGACGAGACAACGCACGACCAGCTGGGCGCCCCGCGGCCCGAGCGCGAGGTGAGCGAGGAGAAGCTGCCCCACCCGCAGGCGGACGTCCCCGGGGTCCGCGGGCCGATCACGTCGTCCGGCGAGCGAGAGGACGCGCCCCCCGGCGAGGTCGAGACCTGGGGCAGCGAGGGCGGCGCCGGCTCGTACGAGGGGGGGCCGGTGATCTCGGACACGAAGCTCCCCGCGGGGAGATCGGGGCGTAAGCCTTCGTAGTTACGGGAGTATTCGTCGATGACACGGCCCGCGGAGCTCCCCGGCGGGCCGCCGGGTCACGGCTGCTGCTGCTGCGTCGGCCTGGGCGCGCACCGCTGCATGTAGGCGGGCTCGGGGCAGCCGTCGTGGGTCAGGATCTCGTCCTCCTGGCACTTCACGAGCGCAGCCCGGATGTCGAGGCACTTCCCGGGGCCCGCCTCCACGCACCGGTGCACCGAGGTGGTCCCGTTGGCGCAGCCGTCGAGCTGGCCCTCGGGGCAATCCAGGAGCGGACCGACCGAGCAGTCGCGCTCCGGGGTCGGGCCGGTCGCCGTCGTCGACGTCCCCTGGGTGGCCTGCTGCCGGGGCGTGCAGGCGGCGCTCCCGGCGAGCGCGAGCCCCGTGAAGAAGAAGAGCAGGCCCCGGCGGGGCGAGCAGCTGCGCATGTTCATGCCGTCGTTCTCCGTGGGTGAGGCTGGGTCGGGGACCGGAAGGCAGGTCGCCGACCAGCGCGCCCGGCAGACTACTCCACGGAACGAGGTCGTCCGGCGCTTTTGCCTCGGCGGCCAGAGGCCCCGGTCGGACGGCGCGCCTCAACCTGGGTCGGGCGCCTCAACCTGGGTCGGGCGCCTCAACCTGGGTCGGGCCGCCTCAACCTGGGTCGGGCCGCCTCAGGTCGGGCCGCCTCAACCTGGGTCGGGCCGCCTCAACCTGGGTCGGGCCGCCTCAACCCAGGTCGGGCCGCCTCAACCCGGGCCGGGCCACGCGCCTCAACCTGGGTCGGGCCGCCTCAACCTGGGTCGGGCCGCCCGCCTCAACCCCGGTCAGAACGCGCCGCCGCCGTGCGCGAGCAGCGCCCAGCTGTCGCCGCCCGTCTGGGTCGCAGCGCCCCGGACGGTCAGGTCGTCGAAGAACGCCGGGCGGAAGTTGAGCCGGGCGCCCACCTTGACGTTGCGCGTGACCAGCCGCTCCACCCCCACGGTGACCGGCACCGTCAGCGCGAACGCATCACCCCCCTCGCCCGCCCAGCCGGCGTAACCCAGCCCCGCGACCACGAACGGCTGCACGATCGCCTCGTCGGCCCGCAAGACGTTGTAACGCAGCCCCGCGTCGAGCGACGTCAGCACCAGCGACCGGCCCAGCGTCGCGCGCTGGTTCACCGAGCCGATGTAGTTGCCCTCGACGGCCACGCGCGGCGACATGCTCCCGGTCACGCGCACGTTCCAGGTGGGCCCGACCCCCGCCGTCCCTCCCAGGTAGCCCAGCATGCCGAAGCCGCCCTCGACCGCGATCGTGGGCTCGGGGATGCGCCGGATCAGCGGCTGATCCGCCGGAGGGACGTTGCCCGCCGGCCGGTCGCGCTGGTCCTGTCGCGCCGCGCCCTGCGCCTCCGCCGCGCCAGCGAGCGCCATCATGGCGGCGGCAACCATGGCCGACGCCGCGAATCGTCGCGTGCTCATTGCAGTTCTCCCCCCGGATGGCCCCGGCTCCGCCTCCCCCCGGCTGGACCGGTTCCGCCTCCGACGCCGCCGCGTGCACACCGCAGGCCACGCGCGGCTGTGCAACCCGGGTCCGACGCCCTCGCCCGCGCCGCACGCCCGCCCGCGCGGACGCCGCCTCACGGCCGCATCCACCGCCGAAACCGCGCCGCCGCTCGCACGTAGACCCGTACGCAGCATCGAGCGAGGCGCGCCGAGCCACCGCTCGCCGGGATCGGACGCCGCCCGCGGCCACGGCATCGCTCGGGTCGACGATGACATCGAGCGAACGGGCGGGCAGACAGGGCAGCTCCGATCGCCCTTCCCGCCCTCCGACCTTCCTGCTCCAGTGGAGAGCGCCACGCGATCGCGGCCGCGAGCACCAACCCCATGAGACCCAGGAGACGAGCGTGAAGACGATACGGACTAGGACACTGCTCCTCGTCGTGCTCGCGGCCGCCGCGCCCGGCGCGACCGCCTGCCAGGGAGAGCCGCAGCCCCTCGCGCCCGCCGCGACCGAGCTCAAGGCCCCGGAAGCGAAGGCGCCCGCCGCGGCGGCCTTCGCGATCGACCGGGCGGGCAGCAAGGTCGAGCTCGCGATGGATGCGCCGCGAGAGAAGATCCGCGGGCGGATCGAGGGCGCCGCCGGGGGGACGTTGCAGGTCGATCCCGCCGACATCACGAAGACCACGGGCCTCATCACGGTCGACCTCTCCACGCTCGAGCTCTTCCAGACCGCCGTGGGCGACGACGGCAAGCCCGGCGAGGAGAAGAAGAGCGACGTGCAGAACGAGCACGCGCGCACCTGGCTCGAGATCTCCAAGGACACGCCCGACGACGTCCGCGAGAAGAACGCCAAGGCCCAGTTCGCGATCCGGTCGATCTCGACCTCCGGCGAGAAGGACCTCTCGAAGCTGTCCGGCGCGGAGCGGACGGTGACCCTCACCGCGTCGGGCGACCTCCTGCTGCACCAGCGGCAGACCCCGAAGACCGTGGAGCTCATCGCCACGTTCCGGTACGAGGGCGACAGGCCCGCCGGCGTCACCGTGAAGACCGCGAAGCCGTTCTCGGTCGGGCTGGCCGAGCACGACGTCCGGCCGCGCGAGGCGTTCGGCAAGCTCGCCCAGAAGACGCTCGAGGTGCTGGCGCCCAAGGTCGCCAAGGAGGCGATGGTGTCGCTCGAGCTCACCGCGACCGCCGGCGCCGCGACCCCGGCGCCGGCCGCAGCCGCGGCGCCGGCGGGCAGCGCGGCGCGATGAGCCGCGCGCGCCGCCTGCCCGGGAGCCATTGCGGCGCCGCGGCGGCTCTGAGATGACACGGCGCTCCGTGCGCCGCCGGGAAACCGGATCACGCCTCGCCCGTAGTGGGCGCAGGCCGTCACGACGAGAACCAGAGGAGCCACACGATGCTGTCGAAGAAGAGCATTTACGAGACCCTCGCCGCGCTGAGCGCCGGTGCCCTGCTGATGGGCGGCTGCGGCGGCGCGCAGGCGCCGGTCAACGCGACCGAGGTCCCCGCCGAGCAGGAGGCGACCCCGGCCGCCCCCGCCGCGCCGGCCGAGCCCGCGCCGGCCGAGACGACCTCCGGCGACGCCGCCGCGGGCGCGAACGTCCCCGCGGCCCCGGCCGCGCCGGATTCCGCCGCCCCGCCGAGCGACGCGCAGTCCGCCGCGACCTCGCCGCAGGTCGCGCCCACGGCCACCCCGGCGGCCACCGCGCCCACGCCGCCGACGCCGACCGCCGCGCCCAAGCCCGCGGCGAAGAAGGCGGCCGCCAAGAAGCCCGGCCACGCGGGCTGCGGCCAGGGCACCTGCGCCTGATCCCGGTCGGCCCCGCCCGCCCCGCGCCCCCATGACCGAAAGCGCGCTCACCGGCGTCGGCCTCGGGCTCCGATGGGAGTTCCTCGACGAGGTACTCGCGGCGCTCGAGGCGCCCGACGAGGGCGCGCGCGGCGCGGCGCTGGCCGTCCCCTTCTTCGAGCTCTCCCCCGAGAACTACATGCGCCGCGGCGGCTACTACCCCGCCGCGATCGCGCGCGTCCGGGAGCACCGCGCCATCCTGACGCACGGGCTCACCCTCTCGGTCGGCGGGGTCGATCCGCTCGACGACGGCTACCTGCGCGCGCTGCGGGGGTTCGTCGATCGGCTCGACCCGCCGTTCCACAGCGACCACCTCTGCTTCTCGGGCGTCGACGGCAGGTTCGTGCACGACCTCCTGCCGCTCCCGCTCACCTCCGCGGCCGCCGCCCACGCCGCGGCCCGCATCCGCGAGGCCGCGGACCGGCTCGAGCGCCCGATGGCCATCGAGAACATCACCTACTACCTGGTCCCGGGCCGCGCCTCGCTCGACGAGGCCGACTTCCTCGTCGAGGTGCTCGAGCGCGCCGGCTGCGGGCTCCTGCTCGACGTGAACAACGTCTACGTCAACGCCAGGAACCACGGCTTCGATCCGGTCGCGTACCTGGAGAAGATTCCACCCGCGCGCGTCGTCTCGATGCACGTGGCCGGGCACGAATGGCGCGACGACGCGGGGGTCGTCGTCGACACGCACGGCGCGCCGGTCGTCGCGCCGGTGCTCGACCTGCTCGCCCGCGCGGTCGCGCGGACCGGGCCGGTGCCGGTCGTGCTGGAGCGCGACAACGACGTGCCGCCGCTCGACGCGCTGCTCGCGGAGCTCGCCGAGGTCGAGGCGGCGTACCGGCGCGGGCTCGCCGCGCGGGAGGCGCGGGCGTGAGCGCGGCGCGCGAGGCGACGGACGGGCCGCCGCCGGAGCTCCCGGGCGCGACCGCGGCGCCAGCGGCGACGGACGGGCCGCCGCCGGAGCTCGCGGCGCTGCAGCGGGCGCTCCAGGCGAGCGTGAGCGCGCCGGACGGCGAGGCGATCGCGGCCGACCCGCGCGCGTGGCTCGCCAGCGCCGGACTCGAGGGACCGGACCTCGAGGCGATGGCCGCGCTCCCGCCGAGGCGGCTGCTGCTCTACCGGAGCCTGGTCCGCCGCGGGCTGACCGGCGCGATCCGCGCCGGGATCCCGCGGACCGCGGCGCGGCTCGGCGCCCGGTTCGAGGCGGACGCGGCGCGCTTCCTCGAGGCGGAGCTGCCCCGGTCGCGCTACCTCCGCGACATCGCCTTCGCGTTCGTGGCCTTCGCGGCGCCGCGCTGGGTCGAGGACCCGGAGGTGCCCGCCTATCTCGCGGATCTCGCCCGCCACGAGCTCGCCGCCTTCGCGGCGGCGTGCGCCGAGCCGGACGAGGAAGAGGCCAGCGCGACGGGCGACCCCGGCGCGACGGGCGACCCCGGCGCGACGGGCGACCCGGACGCGCCGCGCGGACCGGATACGCCGGGCGCGCCCGCCCCCGGCGAGGCGCTCTCGCTCGACCGCGGCGTGCGCTTCCAGCGGGCCGCGGCGCTCGCGCGCTACGAGCACGCGGTCCACCGGCTCCAAGGCGCCGAGTCGGCGCGCGACGTGCCGGCCCGCGAGCCCACGCGCCTGCTCGTATACCGCGACGCCGGGCACGAGGTGCGCTTCCTCGAGCTCACGCCGCTCGCGGCCGAGCTCCTCGACCGCCTCCTCGCGGGCGCCGCGCTCGGCGACGCCGTGGTCCAGGGCTGCGCCGCGCTGGGGCACCCGGTCGACGGCCCGGTGCTGGCGAGCGCCGCGGCCCTCCTGAGCGACCTCGCCGAGCGCGGGGCGCTCCTCGGACCGTCGCGCGCGCCGGCCATCGGCGCGCCGGGCGCCGCGCCGTGCTGATCGCCGGCGCGCAGACGGTGTATGCCGTCAGAGGCGCCATGGACGAGCTCGCCCTGAACGCAGCGATGGACCGGTACGCGTGCGGCGACGCGCGCGCGTTCACCGAGCTGCACCGCGCGCTCTCCGCGCGCCTCCTCGCGTACCTCACCCGGATGTGCGGCTCCGAGACGCTCGCCGGCGACCTGGCGCAGGAGACGTTCCTGCGGATGCACCGCGCCCGATCGACCTTCGCGCGGGGCGGCGCCGTCACGCCGTGGGCTTACGCCATCGCGCGGAACGTGTACGTCGATCACGCGCGCGCCCAGAAGCACCGCAGCACCGAGCGGCTCCCGAGCGATCCGGGCGCGGAGCCGCCGGACGCGCGCGGCGCCGACGCCGAGGCGGTGGCGATCGCCACCGAGACGGCGCGGGCGGTCGAGCGCGCGCTCGCGCGCCTCCCGGCGTCGCAGCGCGAGGCGTTCATCCTGATCCGGTACGAGGGCCTGAGCGTGCAGGACGCCGCGGCGATCCTGGGGACGACCGGGACCGCGGTGAAGCTCCGCGCGTTCCGCGCCTACGAGGCGCTGCGCGCCGCCCTCGAGGAGCTCAAGCGGCAGCCCGAGGCGGGACCAGGCGAAGGCGGGGGCGCGGAGAAGGGCGCCAGAGCAAAGGACGACGGGCCCGCGGCCGCGAAACCGGAGCGGAGCGGCCGCCGCGGCAAGGGACAGCCGGGCGTGCGGGGAGGTGCCGATGGCGAATGAGCGCGACCTGCTGAGCGGTATCGAGGACATCCCCGATCCCGCGGCCCACCTCGTCGCCCGCCCGCCGCCCGCCCCGGCGGCGGTGCCGGCCGAGCCGTCGCTGACGCGCCCGGCGCGCGAGCGCCGCGCCCTGATCGCGAGCATGGTCGGGCTCGCCTGGATCCTGATCTTCAGCTGGATCGAGGGCTTCCGCGACGACCTCGGGTCTCCCGGGGTCGCCGTCCCGCTCGCCGTCGGGGCGGCGCTCTCCGGCCTCGGCCTGCTGCTCGCGCTGAGGCCGCGCGCCCGGGGCCTGCCGGCCGGCGTGCGGGCGCTCCAGACGCTCGTCGCCGCGGTGCCGGTCGGGTTCCTGGCCGCGGCCCTCGCGACGTCGCGCGTGGCCGATCCGCCGGTGCCGCTGGAGCTGCACCTCAGGTGCATCGCGAGCGCCGTCGGCACCGGGCTCGTGCCGTTCGCGCTGGCGGCGCTCGTGCTGCGCCGCTCGTTCCTCTCGGCCCCGGCGTGGCGCGGCGCCGCGATCGGCGCCCTGTGCGGCCTCGCGGTGGTGATCGGCCTCGGGACGCACTGCGAGCTCGACGATCTCATCCACGTCGCCCTCGCCCACGGCCTCCCGATCGCGGCCGGCGCGCTCCTCGGCGCCGCCGCCGGGGCGCTGCGCGGGCGAGCCTGACGAGCGCCGTGGCGCTTGCCCCACGGCGCCGGCCGGGGGTAACGCATGACCGGTGAACGCGAACCGACCGAGGCAGCGCCTCCTCTTCTGTCTGGCCGCTGGGCTGTGGCTCGGATGCAGCCGATGCGCCGATGGGGCCGCGAACAGCGGCGCGACGGCGGGGAGCTCCGCAGGCGGCGGCGGCACGAGCCAGGGCGACGCCACGACGACGGCCAGCGGTATGGGCGGCAGCGGCACGGGCAGCGTCGGCGCGAGCGTCGGCGCGGGCGGCGGCGGCGCGCCGCCCGCCGTCGCGCCCCTGGTCTATGTCGGGGGGCGCAAGGGCATCTTCGTCTTCCGCCTGGACGAGGCCGACGGCGCGCTCTCGGCCGTGGAGGGCCCGCTCGACGCCGAGATGAACCCGACCTTCCTCGCCGTCGATCCGGCGCGCCGGCGCCTCTTCGCGGTGAACGAGCTCGACGAGGTGGACGGCGAGGCGTCGGGCGCGGTCGCCGCGTTCCGGATCGACGCGGGCGACGGGACGCTCTCGTTCCTCAACCGGGTATCCTCGCAGGGCGAGGGCCCTGCCCACCTCTCCCTCGATCGCGCCGGGCGCTTCGTCCTCGTCGCCAACTACGGCGGGGGCACGGCGGCGGTGCTCCCCGTCGGCGACGACGGCGCGCTCGGGGAAGCGGTCGACCAGATCGCCTTCGACGGGCGCATGCCGAGGTCGCACCACGTCGTGACCGACCCGGACAACCGGTTCGCCTTCGTCACCAACCTCGGCCTCAACTCCATCGCCCAGCTCACGTTCGACGCGGACATGGGCCAGGTGGAGCCCAGCGACCCCGCGGCCGTCGCGCTCGCCGCCGGCGCGGGCCCCCGGCACCTCGACTTCCACCCGAACGGCCGGTTCGCCTACGTGATCAACGAGACTGCCGACGCGATCACCACGCTGAGCTACGACCCGTCGCGCGGGGCGCTCTCCGTCGTGGCGACCGTCTCGACGCTGCCGGAGGGCGTGAGCGGCCGGGGCAACACCTGCGCCGAGATCCAGGTCTCCCCGTCGGGGAAGTTCGTGTACGGGTCGAACCGCGGCCACGACAGCATCGCCATCTTCGCGGTCGATCCCGACCAGGGGACGCTGTCCCCGGTCGGCCACGCGCCGACGGAGGGCATGACCCCGCGCCACTTCCAGCTCTCGCCGTCCGGCGCGCTGATGCTCGTCGCGAACCAGGACTCGGACGACATCGTCGCGTTCCGCGTCGACGAGGCGACGGGCGCCCTCGAGCCGACCGGCCGCGTCACCGCCGTCCCCGAGCCCACCTACGTCGGGATCGTGGCCTCGCCGGGCCAGTGATGGCGCGCCGCGCAGCCCGCCTCGCGCTCCTCGCCGCGGCGCTCGTCGCCGCGGCGCGCCCCGCGCGCGCGTCCTCCGGGGAGCAGACGGCGTCGCTGAGCTGGGTCCGGCTCGCGGGCGCCGAGGCGTGCGTCGCGGCGCGCGCGCTCGCGCAGGCGGTGGAGGCGCGCCTCGGGCGCGCGGCGCTCGTCTCGGCGGCCCGGGCCGACCTCACGATCGAGGGGCGCGTCGAGCCGGGCGCCTCCGGCGGGTGGCGCGCGGTGATCGCGGTCGCCGATGCGGACGGCGCGCTGCTCGGGACGCGCGAGATCGCCACGGCGTCGCCCCGCTGCGGGGCGATCGACGACGAGCTCGCCCTGGCGATCGCGCTCATGATCGACCCCAGCGCGGTGCTGTCCCCCGGCGCGCCGCCGGCGCCTCCGCCGCCGGCGCCTCCGCCTCCACCCCCGGCGCCGGCGCCGGCGCCTTCGCAGCCGGAGATCCTCGTGCAGCGCATCCTGATCCCGGTCCCGCCGCCGGCGCCTCCGCCGCCGGCGCCGTGGCGTGTCGAGGTCGGCGCCGGTCCGCTCTTCGGGCTCGGCCTGCTGCCCTCGCCCGGCGCCGCCGCCGCGATCCGCGCGCGCCTCACGCCGCCCCGGTTCTGGTCGTTCGAGGTCGGGGGGGCCGTCTGGTTCCCGAACGAGGCGACCACCGGCGCCTCCTCGGCGCGCTTCTCCTGGGGCGAGGGGTTCGTGTCCGCGTGCCCCGTCTCGCTCGGGAGCGCCACGCGGCTCTCCGCGTGCGCCGGCGCCCGCCTCGGCGCGCTCCGCGTCGGCGGCCTCGGGTTCGGCGTCGACCGCGCCGACGAGCGCCTGACCGCGGGCGGCGCGCTCGACGTCCGTCTCACCCGGCGGCTCGTCGGCCCGCTCACCGCGGGCGGCGGCCTCGGGCTGATCGTGCCGCTCGTGCGCGACACCTTCTTTTACGTCGACGCGCAGGGCCGGGATCGCGAGATCTTCCAGATGGCGCCGCTCGCCGGGACGGCGGACGTCCTGCTCGGCGTCGATTTCCCCTGAATTTCCCTGGTTCCACGCGATTCGCTCCCGGCATCGATTTTCTCTCATAAGCTCTCGCCCACGCGGCCATGAAGGGCAGGGGGATGACGACGGGCTGCGCGAACACGCCCGGGGAGACAGGAATGCGACGCCTCGCGAACACATCCATTTCATTGTTCTTTGGGCTGATGATGCTCCAGACCTTCGGAGCCGGCTGCACCGCCTTCGTGGAGGTCGGCGACGACAGCGGTCATGCGGCAGGGCCCGATGATGACGCCAACGGGACCGGCAGCGGCGGCGCCGGCGGAAACTCCAGCACCGGGGGCGGCTCGCCGGTCGGGGGCGGCGGAAACTCCAGCACCGGGGGCGGCTCGCCGGTCGGGGGCGGCGGTAACTCCAGCACCGGGGGCGGCTCGCCGGTCGGGGGCGGCGGAAACTCCAGCACCGGGGGCGGCTCGCCGGTCGGGGGCGGCGGTAACTCCAGCACCGGGGGCGGCTCGCCGGTCGGGGGCGGCGGAAACTCCGGCACCGGGGGCGGCTCCGAGTCGGCGACGGCGGGCGCGATCGCGCTCCTCGGGAGTCAGCTCCCCGAGCGGCCGGATGATCCCTATAGCAGCTCCGCCACGGGCGGCGGGCTTCCCTACGATCCGAACGATCTCTTCGTCATCCTCGGCGCCCCGGCGCGCTCCTGCGCGGCTCCAAGCGAGGCGCTCGAATGCGGCGAATGGCGCGTGAGCTTCCGTATTCCCCCTACGCTGCAGGTGCCCGGCGTCATCGATTTCAGCGATGAGAATTTTTATCTGCTATCGCTTTACGCTGTAAACGGCCCTGACAGGGGCGACGGCGACTGCTCGCGGCGCGGCGGCATCTTCACGTCCGGCACGCTGGAGATCGTGAGCATCGACGCCGCCAACGTCGTGGTCCGGCTGAGCGGCACCGAGACCGACCGTTTCGACGCCAACGGCGAGTACACCGCGGCTCGATGCCCCTGACGTTCCTGGCTCGGTGATGGAGGAGAATTTGAACCACCGAGGCGCAGAGGACACCGAGGATGAGGGAGAGAGTCTTCATTCCCCTCCCTCTGTGCCTCTGCGGTTCATCTCTCTGGCTCTTCGGACCTCCTCGACACGGAGCTACGTCGCCGAGAGGCGCTTCTGCATCTCCTCCGGAGAGATCGCCTCGATGCGGCTCGCGAGCCCCCAGCGATGGCCGTGCGGATCGCGGAGCCAGGCCATCCTGTCTCCGAACGGCGTGTCCCGCGGCGGGCGCTCGATGGTCGCGCCCGCCGCGGCGGCCTGCGCGGCGAGCGCGTCGACGTCCTCCACGTAGACGATCACGCTCGCGCTGGTGCCCCCCAGCGTCGCGGGGCTGACGGCGCCGAGATCGGGATACTCGTCCGACAGGTAGAACCGGGCTCGACCGATCGACAGCTCGACGTGGCCGATCCGCCCATCGGGCATCGTGACGCGAAACTCCTCGCGTGCGCCGAAAGCGCGCTTGTAGAAGTCGATGGCCTCCGCGGCGCCACGCGCCGTCAGGTAAGGAATGCACGTCTGACCTTCGGGGACGGGGGGGACCTGGCTCTTCGTCATCGTCGCGCTCCTTCGTGCTCGCATCGAGCTGCACCGTTCCCGGGGGACGGCGCATGCCAGCTTCCTAGAGGGTCGCGCCGCCGAGATCTTGGAAGAAATTTACCTGCGCCCCCGGCTGGCCGCTTCAGCGTTCGCGGGTTCACCACGGCAGCCCGAGGTGAAGAGCTCATGAGCAACCCCGCTGAATCCGCCGAGCGCACGGCGCTCGTCACGCTCGGTGACCGTGTCCCCGATCAGGCCGACGTGCCCCCGGCAGAGGGAGGTCGCATGGTCGCGCCCGGCCGCATGGTGGCGCAGCCCGAGCGACGTCCTCACATGCGCGACGCCACGCACGTCCGTCGCGCGGCAACCGTGCTCCTTGCAGGCGGCCTTGCGGCTCCTGTTACATTGCGCCCGTGATCCGCGATCCCTTCGAGCTCCACGCCGGGAAGTTCACGCCCGCGGACGTGCGCGTCGTCTCCTTCCGCGGGCGTGAGGCGCTCTCCGAGCTGTTCTCGTTCCATCTCGTCGTGCAGGGCACCCCCGAGCTCGAGGGCCGCGACGCCGAGCTGCTCGGCAGCCTCGCCGCCTTCGTCCTGCGCGACGGGCGCGGGGCCGAACGCCGCATCGAGGCCCTCGTCGACCAGGTGCGCGCGGACGCCGCGTTCGTCGCGCGGACTGGCCCGACCTGGCACCTGCGCCTCGTCCCCCCGCTCGCGCTGCTCCGGCGCCGGACCACGAGCCGCATCTTCCAGGACGAGACCGTGCCGCAGATCCTCCAGCACGTCCTTGCCGCGGCCTCCATCCCGGTCGAGCTCCGCCTCTCGCGGACGTATGCGGTCCGCAGCTACTGTGTGCAGTACCGCGAGAGCGATCTCGCGTTCGTGCGGCGGCTCGCGGCCGAGGAGGGGATCGCGTTCTGCTTCGCGGACGCGCCGCCAGGCACCGTGGGGACCCGCGCTCCCGTGATCTTCCTCGACGACCCCGCCCACTACCCCCCAGCGATCGGCAGCGAGGCCGGCCCCCTCGTCCTGCGTCCCGAGGAGGGCCTCATGCCGACAGGGCGCGAGATCATCTCCTTCGGTCTGCAGCGATCCATCAAGCCAAGCTCGGTACACCTCAGGGACTATGACTTCCGCCGGCCAAACCTGGTCCTGAGCGAGCGGGTCGGGCTCGAGGCGAGCGGGCCGCCACCGCTGGAGGTGTACCAGCACCACGCCGACTACGACACGCCGGATGTCACCCCCGATCGCGCGCGGGTGTTCCTGGAGCAGGCCCAGCGCCGAGCCGTCGTGGGCAGCGGGGAGAGCTGGGTGCGCGAGCTCGCGCCGGGACGTCGCTTCGATCTCAGCGCCGAGCTCTCCCCCGGGATCGAGGGAGCCTACGCCGTGACCCGTGTCGTCCACGAGGGCCATACCCCCGAGCTGTCCGCGCGATCCGCGGAGCGCACCTACAGCAACCGATTCGAGTGCATCCCCGCGACGGCGCTGCTCCGACCGCGCGCCCCCGGACGCAAGCCGAGGCAGGTCCTCGAAACGGCGGTGGTCACCGGGCCGGCAGGGCACGAGGTCCACACCGACGAGCACGCGCGCGTCAAGGTGCAGTTCCACTGGGATCTCGCGGGGCAGCATAACGAGAAGAGCTCGGCCTGGCTGCGTGTCGCGCAGAGCTGGTCGGGCGCGTCGTTCGGCGCGCAGTTCGTGCCGCGCGTGGGCATGGAGGTGCTCGTCGGCTTCCTCGGCGGGGACACCGACTGCCCGGTCGTGCTCGGGTGCCTGTACAATGCCACGCATCCGCCGCCCTTCCAGCTCCCTGCCGAGGAGCTCAGGAGCGGAGTTCGAACCCAGAGCTCACCGGCTGCGGCTGGCTCCAACGAGCTCAGCTTCGATGACACCGCCGGCGACGAGCAGATCTACGTGCATGCGCAGCGTGACCTCGACGAGCGGATCGAGCGGCGCCGGACGACGTTCATCGGCGAGGACGAACAGACCGACGTGCGCGGTGACCAGCACCATCGGGTCGCCGGTGGGCGACACGAGCGTATCGGAGGAAACCGGCGGGGCAGCGTCGGCGGCGATCACGAGGAACGGGTTCAAGGCCACCAGACCGTGCGCGTGGACCGCGACCAGACGACGGAGATTGGAGGGAACCGGCGGCTCGTCGTCGGCGGCGTATCCAAGGAGGTTTTCATGGACGACGCGGCAACGCTCTGCCAGGACACCTACACGCTCCACGTCGAGCGTCAGGCGGCGGTGACGATCGGCTCTCGCGGGGATTCGTCCCGGAGCGACTTCTACGTCTTCGGCGATCACACGACCGGAGCCGCGGGCAGCCTCGTGCTCACGGCGAGCCGCTCGCTCACCCTGCAATGTGGCGACAGCATCATCGCCCTCACGCCCGAGGGCGTGAAGATCGGCGGCAACGTGCTCGCGCTGGCCGGAGCGAGCGGGGCGAGCATCAAGGGCAAGGGCCCTGCGCTCGAGCTGGGCGAGGAGGCCGAGCTCGTCGCCAAGAAGATCCGGATCTTCTCCCCGAACGCCTCGCTCGATCTGGACGACGATGCGCACCTGCGCGGCAAGCTGGTCAAGCTCAACTGCGACTCGGCCGACCTGCTCTCCGGCGACGAGGACCAGGAGCCCCCGAGGACCCGGCCGCTGCGGCTCAAGCTGTCGGATGTCGCGATGGTGCCCTACGCGGAAAAGCGTTACCGCCTCACGGTCGACGGTCACGTCCACGAGGGAACCACGGGCCCGAACGGTGAGCTCGAGCTGGAGGTACCGGAAGCCGCGAGGAGCGCGGTGCTTGTGGTCTGGATCGAGAGTTACCCGGAGGGGCCGCGCCAGCAGTGGACCCTCAGCCTGCGCGAGAGCGCGCCCGCCGGCTCGGTGCCGGGCGCAGCGCTCAGGCTGCGCAACCTGGGCTACTACGAGGGGCCGCTCCGGGATGACATGGCCGAGCTACCCGAGGCAGCAGTGCACGCGCTCGTGGAGTTCCAGCGGGACCATGGAGTGGAAGAGACCGGCAAGCTCGATACAGCGACCGTCGCGAAGCTGAGAGAGGCATATGGCCACTGACGTCGTGATGCGGGCGCGAAGGATGCAAACCAGGTCTTCTCGAGGTGTGTCATGAATTGGACCGATGGCGGAGGGGGCGCCGGCGGAGCGAGCGGGGGGAGCGATCCCCGGTTCGATGGTGCCGAGGGCGGACCGCAGGCGTACGATTATCACACGTCCGATCCCCACGAGCCTGAGGCGCTGCCGCCCGAGCAGCCGCCGGCCCCTCCACCGCCGCCTCCTCCCCCGAGCACCTTGCCAAAAGATCCGCCGCCACCCGTGGCTGCTGACGTAAGCCCAGGGCCTGACAACCACATCTCCCAGGCGGCCGGCACGCCCTTCACGGCTGCGTTGCCGAAGTGGGTCCTCGAGATTACCCAGACGCAGGACGCCGCCGATCTGGAGCTCACCTACCCGAAGGGCGGGCCAACCACCAAGCGAACCGTTCGGCTTTATTGGTTCCAATTTCTTGGCGTAGGTTTCCATTCTGGCAATGTGATGGGTGTCAACCGGGAGCTCCTCAAGAAGCTGCTTCGCGCACAGGAGGAGCTCTATCGACAGTACCGCGAAGCGATGGGCGCTCCGGCTGACGACGCCGACGATCAGAAGAAGTTCAAGGAATGGTGTTCGGCGAAGGAGCTCGTCGGAGGACAGGGGAAGCGCGGCGGGGGCAACCACCGAGACGGGAGTGCGATCGACGTCGAGTATACGACCTCACCATGGGTACCGATCTACGATAGCAGTGGCCCAACCGGCGAGATCCACAACAACAGGAACGTCGAGTGGAGCAGGATCAACGTCTGGGAGCCTTGCTTGGAGGTGTACCAGCGCGCCACGCTCTTCTGCTTCGGCCACAGCATTCAGCCGCGCAAGTCGAGCGATGCATCACGCTCCTACGATACGTTCAAGAAGGTCCATGATGGGCTGGTAAGTTACCTTGCCTACCGTTACCCCAACGGCGCACAGGAGGACCTGACCGAGACATCCCTCAGCGACTTCATCAACCGTGTCAAATCTGAGAAGGATACGACGCTCAGCGGTTGCAAAATTTTACTCCGCGATGGGATCGGAAAGCTCGCTGAACGGAGCCCATACGACGAGCAAGGGGGCGTCGATGAGCGGCTCCTGGGCGAGGCGTACGCCCAGATCGAGGCCGATCGCAAGGTGATGCGGTACGGCATGGTGAAGAACGCCTTGAAGATCAGCGCCGACCGCATCGATGAGAGCGCGACCAATTTCCGAGAGCCCTGTCGAGGGTTCCTGATGCTCAAGAAGGAAGTCGTGCTGGCGCTGATCAAGGTGGGCCTGCGCTGGGGAGGACAGGACTTTGGCGACATGATGCACTTCGATATGGGATTCGAGGTGCTCAACGAGTTCTATGACGTCGCCGTCGCACACAAGGCGTCGCAGCTCTTGAACATGTTGGGCACGAAGGACGATGTCGGCCTCCAAAAGCTGAGGGATGCTGCTACGGCGATCAAGAGTGCAGCAGAGGCGGCGGGACCAGCGGCCAACCAGGCAAGCCTCGCCGGCAACACGACGAAGGAGGACGCATGCCGTACGGCGGTACGCTCGGCAGACGCAGCGCTCAGCAAGGTGAGCGCTGCCGGTGATGCCGTGAAGAGAGCTGCCTCCAGCGAGAAGATGCCAGAAAACAAGAGGCAAAAGGCGCTGGATGCCGCAGACGCGGCGCTGGCGGCAGCCAAGCAGGCCGAAACCGAGGCACGACAGGCGACCGCGATGTAGGTCGACGCCGTGTCCCAGCCGTTCCGATCGGGTACCATGATGCGCGAGATGAGTCGTCTTTTTCTCTTTGGTCTATCTGTCGCGATCGGCGTGACCACCTCTGCCTGCCGCCCAGCGGCGCGACAAGCCAAGCCTGAAGCCGGCGTCGCGCACGCCGCTCCTCGTCCGTCCGCAGCGCCGAGGGAGCAGGTCGGCCTATGTCCACCGATTCAGCGCGCCCGGGTGGCCACGTTCAATGAAGAACAACGCGCCCACGACAAGCGCTGGCTCTTGCCCGAGATGGTGGAGAGTCCGCCCAGAGAGCCCGTGCAGGAGGACTCCGAGGTACCGCTGGACGAAGCCAGCGCGCGGGCGCGAGGTGCCACCTCTAGCAACGATCCGGTGTGGATACTGGGCGACGGGGTTCCGCCGTGCCGGATGACGCCGGGGCAGTATCTGCTCCAGCGCGAGAGCTGGGGACCCCAGATCGCGAGGGTCGTGCGGGTGCTCGAGGGGGTGTGCCCTGAGCAGGGTCGGTCGGCACGGTCGGTCGTGTTTCAGCAGACCGAATCGCCGGAGAGGTGCCTCTTGCACAAGAAAGAGACATTGACCCAACGTGCTCCCCCCGAAGGTCTCATCCCCCAGAAGCGTTGCGAACCCCCGGAGTGCCGCTACATGGAAGCGGTGAGCGGCGGCGAGCTGCCCGGTGGTGGCGGAAGCGTGGTGCTCGAAATTACAGCGACTTGGCTTCACCCCACGGAAGAGCATGAATGTTCCTGGACGCACGACGATTTCTACGGCATCTTCGTCCAGGCGAGGAAAGACCTACCGTTCACCAAGATTCCCAAGGTGGACGGCCTCTTCGGTGTCCTGGTCGACGATCGAGGGCTCCGGGCCGTGATCGGCG
Source organism: Sorangium sp. So ce185 (assembly GCF_051526825.1). Taxonomy (NCBI): domain Bacteria; kingdom Pseudomonadati; phylum Myxococcota; order Polyangiales; family Polyangiaceae; genus Sorangium; species Sorangium sp. So ce185. The sequence goes on from NZ_CP150316.1 coordinate 9,868,558, forward strand.
ACGCGCTATGGATCATGACCTTCGTGCCTATCGCGCCGTCCGGGCAGCCGGAGAAGCCGCTCGAGGTGACGGCTCACGTGGCCCACCATGATGAGAAGACCTGGAACTCGCTCGCGCCCTACTGCGGACCGTGAGCCGGTGATCGCCGCGAGATAAAGAGAAGGAGAAGCGAGGATGCCAGCGCATGGGCCGAAGGCGGGCAAGCCCGCGGCAAAGCAAGGGGACAAGGTCGTCGGCATCGACACGCACGTGGTGATGCTCCCCTCGCCGGGCGGGCCGGTGCCGACGCCGGCGCCGCTGCCCTTCAGCGGGACGCTGAACGGCGATCTGAGCCGCGACGTGCTGATCGAAGGCAAACCGGCCGCTATCCATGGCAGCACCGCGGCGAACGCGCCCGCGCACGTACCTCCCGGGGGCACGTTCCAGCGGCCGCCGTCGAACCAGGCCCGGGTTCAGGCGAGCAGCAAGACGGTGCTCATCAACGACAAGCCCGCCGCGCACCTCGGGGATCCGGCGATGACCTGCAACGACCCGGCCGACGCGCCGAACGGGAGCGTGATCGCCTCCGGAACCGTCTTGGTCGGCGATTAGAGGCAGGGAGATGGCGGCAGCCACGAAGCCCGCAGCAGGGGCGCAGGGGGCGAGCGAAGGGATCTCGCTGGCGCGGTACGCGGCCGTCAAGGCGGCGGTGACCGAGGGGTTCCCGCTCGCGGACGTGCTCGAGGTCGAGGGGCTTTCGCCGCGTACGTTCGCGCGGGCCGATCTTGCCTGGAAGCAGCGGCTGGTCGCCGAGCCGGAGCTGCTCGCGGCGTACGAGCTGGAGCTGGCACGGGCGGAGGACTGGCTGGATCGGCAGGTCGAGCCGCTCGCGAGCGACCCGGCCGCCTGGGCGAGCTTCCTTGCCGCCTTCGGGGCGCACCCGGCCCCGTTCGAGCTGCTGCAGGAGAAAGACCTGGGCATGAACGACGTCGCGCGGCTCCGCCGCCGGTGGGCGCGGCGCGCTGGAGAGGACGCGAAGGTCGGCGAGCTGCTCAAGGATCTGCACGCGAAGCCCGGGAAGCTGGGGCCGCTCCGGGCTGGCCCCCGGGTGCTGCGTCCGTCGAGGATGGCCGAGGCGCGGGGATCGGCGGCCTCGTCCGCGCCTGCCGTGCCGTCCTCCGAGGCGATGGCCGGCCCTGCGGCGCCCCTCATGGCCCCGGCGGCGCTGCACGGCACGGGGCCCCTGATGGGTGTCCCTCGAGGCGCAGCGGTCCCCTTCGTGCTCGTGCACGCCGAGCTCGCGACCCGAAAGACCGAGCCGAAGCCTCCTCGCGCTGCGGAGTCGCTCACCGGCACCGCCCCCTTGTCCGACGTTCCGCGAGGGCCGGAGCTGCCGTTCCCGCGATCCGACGCGGCGAAGGTGGTGAAGCGCCCGCCTCCTGCGATCGCGGAGACCGCGCCGCTCTCGGACGTTCCCCGTGGCCCCGCGCTCCCGTTCACGGCCGGTGCCTCGGGGGCTCCCGCGCCGTCTCCACCGACAGCCCGGCCGCAGCAGCCGCGAGCCCCCCGGGAGGGCGCAGAGACGTCACCGGTGCAGGCTCCCCCTCGCGGCCCGGCGATCCCCTTCGCGGCAGCGGATCCCACGAGGCCTGGCGGAGCTCTGGCAGCGTCGAAGGCCGCTCCGCCGGCCGCAGCAGAGCTCCAGGAGACGTCGCTACACCTCGCGATCCCCCGTGAGCTGCTGACGCAAACCGCGTCCACGCCGGCCACTGGGACCGGAGCAGCCGCAGCATCGCCGCTTTCCAGGCCCTCGAGCACGGCGGGCGACGGAGGTACAGCGCCCCTCCCCGACGCGCTGGACACGATCCTGCCGCTCGCCGCGTATGCCGCGCTCTGCGCGGAGCTGGCCCTGTCGCCCGCCACGGCCGAGGAGATCTTCCGGCGCTACGGCCTGGGCTCCGGCGAGATGCGGTCGGCGGTCGATGCGGCCTGGAAGGAGCGGCTCCGCGGGAACCCGGCGGAGCACTCGAGGTGGCAGGACATCTACCAGCGCTACTACGCGCACTTCGCCAGGCGAGGCGCGCCCCCGCGGTGAACCGTCACCACGACGCGTCCTGGTCCCCTCGCGACCGCGCTCGCCCGCGACCACGACGCGTTCTGGTCCCCTCGCGACCGCGCTCGCCCGCGACCACGACGCGTCCTGGTCCCCGCGCGACCGCGCTCGCCTACAACCACAACGCGTCCTGGCCCCCTCGCGACCGCGCTCGCCCGCGACCACAACGCGTTCTGGTCCCGTCGCGACCGCGCTCGCCCGCGACCACAACGCGTTCTGGTCCGTCGCGACCGCGCTCGCCCGCGACCACAACGCGTTCTGGTCCGTGGAGACGCATCCTATGAAGAACGCTTGTCTTTTCACAGAAACGTAAGTCGCTTCACAGCGTCAAGCGCGACTCACGCCGGATCGGCCAGGGCCTCCTCTTCCGCTTCCGGCGGCGCGGCGGGCGCGGAGGGCGCCTCGGTGTCGTCGCCGGCCTCGCTGCTCGATCCAGCGGGCCGCGACTCCCACGCCGCCAGCGGCGCGAGCAGCGCCGCGCTGACCTCCTCGCTGCCGGGAACGTCGGGATCCGCGTGCGCGGCGACCCGGGCCGCGTAGTCGCGCAGCGCTGCGAGCGTCGCCAGGAACGCGGCGCGCACGTCGCCCGTCGGCGCGCTCTCGGGCTTCGGCGCGGTGATGTGCAGGGCCCGGCCGTAGGCCTCGTGCGCCTCCTCCAGGTGAGCGAGGAACGCCTCGCCGCCCAGCTTCTTGAACGTCCTTTCGTGCCGCGCGCTCCGGATCGCGTCGAGGCGCGCCTTCGACTCCTTCCATTCGAGCTTGTACGGGAGCCGGGTGAACGAGAGGCCGTCCGGGTAAAGGAGCTTGAAGAGCTCCTTCGCCTCATCGAGGCTCGGGTTCCGCTCCGGCGGGAGCTTGCACCACCCTCCGAGCCAGTCGAACGTCCCGCTCCACGCGTTGTCGAGGAGGCGATCGGCCTTCGGCTTGGTCTTCGTCTCCACCGGATCGCCCCCTTGCGGCCGGGTGAGCGCCTCGAGCGTGGCGACGGCGGCGGCGAGGCGGCCCTTGGATCGCCCGATCGCCTCGGGGAGCTTTTTCGGCCTGAGCTGCCGCTCCTTGGCGTCAGCCACCGTGATGAGCTCCGTGGCAAGCACGACCGACTCGGCGGCATTGAGACGGGGGAGAGCGACGAGATCCTGGGAGGTGAATGAACGAGCCATGGTGAACTCCTTCCCTGAAACGGCGCAATCGATCGCGCCGGGGAGGAGCGCCATGGCAAGAACGAAGCCACGCGCGGCACCTCGGAGACCCGCGCTCTCCACCGCCCCGCGCATGCTTCTGGCCAGGCTCGGTAAGCCAGGCCTGGCCGGCCAAGGCAGGCCAGAGGCCGGCCAGGCCACGTGCACCGGGGATCATGGCTCGAGCGTGAACACTGCCCTCCGGCGCGCCCCGTCCCCTCAGAACGTGGCGTCGAGCTGGAGGCGGCCGACGTGGCGGCCCTCGGAGGCGTCCTTGCCGAAGATGTAGAAATAGTCGCCCTGGAGCTTCAAGGCGTAGCCGTTCACATAGTAGTTGAGCCCGCCGCCCACCTGCTTTCCCTGCGTGTCGACGAGCTCGACGAGCTTCGGATCGGTGCCGCGCTCGGCGAAGATCTGGTCCCAGCGCGCGGCGATCTCGAGCCGCTCGGTCAGCAGGAAGCCCGACTGGACGAAGTAGCCGTAGCCCGACCGGGTCCACTCGCGCGCGGGCGCGCCGTCGACCTCGCCCTCGATCGCGTCCCGCGCGGCGTGGCGCGCGACCGCCTCGGCCGAGAGCGAGAAGCCGGCGTACTTGAACACGAGATCGGCCGCGCCATGCAGGTAGTCCGCCGCGCCGAGCGAGAGCGTCGCGCCATAGGTGCTGTTCTGGCGGTTCGTCTGGTGGTTGTAGCCGCCCGCCACGCCGATCGCGAGCCGGGGCCGCGCCTCGCGGGAGAGGTCGCCCTCCTGATCGTCGTCGAACGCGCCGAACGGGCGGAACGAGAGCCGCGCGACCGCGAGCGGCCCGTGCTTCTGGCCCCCGAAGCGGTTGCGCCCCTCGCCGCCGCCCACGAAGAGGTTGTACGATATCCTGCCTCCGAGGCCGAAGAGATCGGGCGACGAGAGCATCAGGCCGACGTCGCGATCGAGGGTCAGCTCGCGGACCGCGATCTGGCGATCCACCAGCTGGAGCGTGAACTCGCGCGTGGTCCGCGCCCGGTCGAACGGGACGAAGAACTGGCCGACGCGCACGTTGAGATCGCGGATCCCCGTGTACTCGACGAACGCGTCGAAGATCGGAGAGGCGCTGTCCTTCTCGAAGTCGTTGCCGCCGAAGGCGAGCTGCACGTTGTACTTGAGGTCGGGCGAGAGGACATGGCCGCTCGTCACGAGGCGCAGCGTCTTGACGTTGATCTCGTTGGTGTCGTCCTCCGCCGTGTGCGTGATGGTCTCGCGGATCTGCACGCGGGCCCGGATCGTGGACGAGAAGGTGTCGTCCGCCGTCCTGACGGTGAAGCCCTTTCCGGGAGCGGCCGTGACCTTGACGTCGCCGCCCTTGTCCTTCGCCGGCTTCGGCGCGGCGGCGGCCTCCTTCTCGGCCGCCGCCCGGCGCTCCGCGTCGAGGCGCTCCAGCAACGCGCGCTGCTGCCGCTCGAGCTCCGCGACCCGGCGACTCAGCGGCTCGACGCCCTCCGCCGCCCCGATCTCCTGCGGCGCCGGCGGCGCCGAGGGCGGCGGCGCAGGCGCCGGGGCCGGCGGGGGCGCCGCGGGCGCCTGCGCAGACGCCTGGAGGGGGAGCGCGGCGGCGAAGAGCGAGAGCGCCGCCGCCGCGCGGACCGTGTGCGACTTCTTTCGATGGATCGATTTCAAGCGTCCTGTCCTCGGATCAGACCCTGTGCTGCGCGCCCGGCGGCACGCGCCGCCGGCGCGAAGGCGCACCACGCCCTCGCCGGCGGCGGCCCCTCGCGCCCCGCGGCCTGCGCTTCGCGCCACACGCGCAGACGCCAGACCGCCGCCGCGAGCGCCCAGCTGAGATCAGCCACGCCAGCGGAGAGCCACCGTGCCGACGTCCAATATAACGGACAACGGCATCTGTCAACACATCCTGAATCTTCGACAATAGCGCTCAAAGCCGACGGCTGTGCGCCAGGACACGGGAGCGGCGACATCCGTCATACCGGACACCTGGGGCGCCGGGGGCGGCCGGCGGCGCCCGCCGGGGCGCGGCGGCGGAGGGCGGGCGCCGGGGGCGGCGCGGACGCCCGGAGGCGCGAAAGAGTTCCAACCTGCCGCCGCCGGGCCACTAAGATGACCCCGACGCACGCACGAGGCGCTCCGATCGGCGCCCCGCCGCGGTGCGCAGGGATCTCATGAGCCAGAACTCGGACCGCCGCGATCCGCTCAACATCGCCGGAAGCCTGATCGCCGACAAGTACAGGGTCGATCACGCCGTCGGCGAGGGCGGCTTCAGCGTCGTCTACAGGGCCGAGCACGTCATCTGGAAGCAGCCCGTCGCCCTCAAGTGCTTCACCCTCCTCGCGGACGCGCCGACCGAGCAGCGCGAGCAGCTGCTCCAGGCGTTCATCCAGGAGGGCAAGCTCATGGCCGAGCTCTCCAGCCGCTCGGCCGCGATCGTCCAGGCGCGCGACATCGGCACCTTCAACGCGCCGGACGGGCAGTGGCTGCCCTACATGGTCCTCGAGTGGCTCGACGGCAAGCCGCTCGACCAGGTCCTCTACGAGGAGACGACCCGGGGCGCGCCGCCGCGCGATCTGCTCGCGACCATCGCGCTGCTCGAGTCGGCGGCGGTCGCGCTCGAGCTCGCGCACTCGCGCGGCATCGCGCACCGCGACATCAAGCCGGCGAACCTGTTCGTCATCGGCCCGCCGCGCGACGCCGCGACCTTCGTGAAGGTGCTCGATTTCGGCATCGCCAAGGTGATGGCCGAGCACGCGGCGGCGGCGACGGCGCTCGCCCACACCGGCAAGGACATCACCGCGTTCACCCCGAGCTACGGCGCCCCCGAGCAGTTCAGCCGCACCCACGGCGCGACCGGGCCCTGGACCGACGTCTTCGCGATGGCGCTCATCATGATCGAGGCGATGCTGGGCGGAGCGCCGGCGCTGCAGGGCGACGACTACCTCCAGCTCGCCGTCGCGAGCCGCGATCCGTCGCGCCGGCCGACCCCGCGCACCCTGGGGCTCACCGTCAGCGACGAGGTCGAGGCGGTCTTCGAGAAGGCGCTCGCCGTCGCGCCGGCGGATCGGTTCCCCACCATGGGCCGCTTCTGGGCGGCGCTGCGCCGGGCCGTCTTCCCGGACGATCCGGCCTGGGCCGTCGCCACGGGCAACGGCGCGCCCGCGCCCACCTCCGGGGCACAGGCGGCCCGCGGCTCCGCCCCGCGCATGTCCTCCGCCCCGCGGCTGTCCTATCCGCAGGTCGCGCCGACGCTGGCGGCGCCTTCGACGGCGCCGGGGCCCGCCGCCTCGGCCAAGCCGACGTCGGTCGCCGCCGACACGAGCAGCACGGGCGGCACCGCGAACGACGCGGCGACGCAGCGGTCGGCGGCGGCGCCGAGGTCGAAGGGCGCGCTGACGCTCGGCGGCGCCGCGCTCGCGCTCGCGGCCGGCGGCGCGCTCGTCTGGGGCCTGCTCCGCTCCGAGCCGCCCGCGCCGGAGGCGACGCCGGTCGCTCCGGTGGCCACCGCGTCCGCCACGGCGGTCGCGACGGCGAGCGCCACGGCCGCCGCGGCCGCGGTCCCCGCGCGGCGGACCGAGTGCCCCTCCGGCATGGTGCTCGTGCCCGGCGGCAAGTTCTTCATGGGCTCCGACGAGCCGGGCTTCAAGCTGTGGCAGCCGGCGCACAAGGTGACGCTCGACACCTTCTGCATCGACATCCACGAGGTGACCGCGGGCGACTACAAGGCGTGCTCGGACAAGGGGGAGTGCAAGCGGCCCCCGACCACGCCCGACTACCCGAAGGCGGACGGGGTGTCCGACGCCGAGCACCAGAAGGCGCTCACGGTCCTCGCCGAGCACTGCACCTTCGGCAAGCCGGGGCTCGAGAAGCACCCGATCAACTGCGTGCCGTGGAGCCTCGCGGACGCGTACTGCGAGGTCCACGGCAAGCGCCTGCCGACCGAGGCCGAGTGGGAGTACGCGGCGCGCGGCTCCGACGGGCGCAAGTTCCCCTGGGGCGACGAGCCCGGCGACAAGACCTTCATGAACGCGTGCGGCACCGAGTGCACCGCGTGGGAGAAGGCGCGCGGGCTCGCGCCGAGCACGCGCATGTACGACGCCGACGACGGCTTCTACGGCACGGCGCCGGTCGGCTCGTTCCCGAAGGGCAAGACGAGGTTCGGCGCCCACGACGTCGTCGGCAACGTCTGGGAGTGGACCGCGGACTGGTTCGAGACCTACAAGGACGAGGAGCAGGTGAACCCGAAGGGGGCGCCGGCCGGCGATCGCAAGGCGATCCGGGGCGGCGGCTACAACGGCGGCGTCCTGCTCTGGCTGAACCCGGCGTTCCGCTTCCACCAGCTCGCGACGGCGAGCGCGCCGGGCATCGGCTTCCGCTGCGTCACGAACCTGTAGCCGTGCCGGTCCCCGCCTCGCAGCTCGCCAACCCCTCGATCGCCGGCCCGCTCGGCACGCTCGCGTTCTCGCAGGTCCGCCCGCTGAGCTCGTCGCTCGCGCTGCGCGCGATCCGCTGGCACCAGAGCCTCGAGCGGCTCGGGGTGGTGCTGCCGTTCGCGATGGTGCACGACGCGGGCCTGCTCTTCTCGACGCCGCGCGAGCAGCTCGAGATCGGCCCGCGCTGCGACGCGAGGGAGCTCGCGGGCCGGCTGCGCGACGCGGAGCGCATCCTGGACGGGTACCGGTCGATGCTCCGGGAGCTCGCCGAGAGCGAGGCCGCGCGCTGCGCGGCGCAGCTCCGGATGAGCGACGATCTGGTCACGGTGGTGCTCTCGCGGCTCTTCGGCGCGGTCGCGGCGCGCACCCACGCGGCGCCGGCCTACCGCGCGATGCTCCCGGCGGACGCGGCGCTGTTCGAGGGGATCGAGCCGCAGCTGCGCGGCCTGTTCCTGTCGGCGCGGCGCGAGTTCGAGCAGCGGGCGCTGGAGGCGCTCGACATGTCGCGGCTGTACGTGCTCACGATGTCGGACGCGCTCGACGTCGAGACGCTGCGCCTGTTCGGCATGCTGGGCTCGGAGGCGTCGGCCGGGGCGCTCGCCCAGGTCGACCTGCTCGCGGCGCTCTCGTCGCCCGAGGCGAACGACATCGTGAACTTCTCGCTGGAGATCCTGCCGAGCGTGCTCGAGACGAAGACGCGCCCGGCGGCGGGCACGTCGGCGGCGCACGGCTACTCGGGGCTCGGCACGCGCGGATCGATCGACAGCATGGTGCTGACGGAGCTCGCCTGGGACGACGTGGAGCTCGCGCGCCGGATCGCCGACAACGAGGTGCTGTATTTCGCGCGCGAGCAGAGCCGGGACGAGCAGCGGCGCATCCACTACCTCCTCATCGACGCGTCGGCCTCGATGCGCGGCGACCGCCAGACGTTCGCCCGCGGGATGGCGATCGCCACGGGCAAGCGGCTGCTGCTCGAGGGCGAGGACGTGGCGTTCCGCTTCTTCGACGCGCGCCTCTACGAGCTCTACCGCGCGAAGAACGGCCAGCTCCCCACGGCGCACCTGCTGTCGTTCAAGGGGGAGCGCGGCAGGAACCCGGCGCGCGTGTTCGCCGAGCTCGCGACGGACCTCGACCTGACGCGGCACCACGATCCGCGCACGCCGGTGGTGCACCTGTTCACGCACGCGGCGCTCTACATCCCGCGGGAGATGGTGCAGGCGGTGCAGAGCCACGCGCACATCTCGGCGGTGTTCATGCTGCCGTCGGGGGGGCAGCTCGATCTCGACTACCTGGACCTCTTGGACGCGCACTGGGTGGTCGACCACGCGACGGTGGCGAGCGGGGCGGCGAGGGCGAGCGCGGCCAAGGCCATCCTCGTCGAGAAAGACCGGCCCGAGGAGGGAGGTGGCGGTGCACGGCGCCTGGGGGCCCCGCCGAACTCGCACGCGCCCTGAACCTTACCCTGCGGGTAAGGCCCAGGGCGCGTGCTCAGACATCGGCCCATCCCCCAGGCGCCGTGCACCGCCACCTCCCTCCTCGGGCCTACGGGGGTAAAAGGGGGGCGGGCTCGATGGCTGCAGGGGGAGACGCGTGAAGGGGGCGATTGTTGCGGGGGGGTGCGCGGCCGAGGGCTCGGGGGGATCGACGGGGCGGTGGGGGCGCGGAGGGACCTTCAGTGGTGCGCGATCAAGCCCAGCATGTCGAACGGGCTCGACTCGTACTCTTCCCGGGTCAGGAAGTTGTCGAGGTCGAGCCACGCCACGAGGGGCCGGCATTCACGCACCTTCCATGGCTTCATGAGCGCCGCCAGCTCCTCGGACGTGCGCGGGTAGACCTTGACCCCGGCGAGGGCCGCGGCGCCGTTCAGCTGGTGCGCAGCGGAGGTAGCGCGCGCCTCGATGAAGCTGAGGGCCAGCACGCTGCCAGGGGCGCAAAACGCGTGCATCCTCCGCAGGAGGTCGCTCAAGCGCTCATCGTCCATCATGTACGCGATGCCGATGCACCCCACCGCGACGCGACGCTCTGCGCCGAAGAACTGCGCCGCCGCGGCCAGGAGCGACGACGGCTCTCGAACATCGGCCTGGACGTAGCGCATGTTCGGCTTGTCGGCGAGGAGCTGCTCGCCGTAGATCACGCTCACGGGATCGATGTCCGAGAACAGGATGCGCGCGTCGGGCAGGTAGTCGTTGAGGTGGCCCTGCGTCGGCAGCCCCGAGGCGAGATCGAGCACGTTCGTGATGCCCGCCTCGGACCATCGCTGTCCCACGAGCTGGATGAACCAGCGGTTGAGCTTCGCCCATTTCGGATAGGTCGGTACGAGGTTCATGATCGCCGCGGCCGCGCGGCGATCGACGTCGTAGTTGTGGTGCCCGCCGAGAACGTAGTCATAAACCCGGCCGACGTGCGGCTTGGTGATGTCGATCTCCATGGTGCCCTCCTAGCGCGAGCGCGCGGCGCGCCCCTTCAGCGGCCGCGGTACGAGCGAGCAGCCCCGCGCTGCGGGAGCGGGCTGCCGCACACGTCGAGCCCTTCCCGCCGCAGCGCATGCATGATGCCGCTTTGAAGGTTGGCCAGGACGACGATGCCCGCGAGGGGGATGCCCTGGTCGGTCAGCGCGCGGGCGGCCTCCGGGCGGATGCCGACCAGCACCGGGTGGGTGCCGAGGAGGTCGAGCGCGCGCGCGGTGCGCACGAGCGCGGCGACGGCCTCTGCGTCCATCGACGGCACGCCGGTCACGTCGAGGATCGCGGTGCGCGCTTGCCGCTCCACCACCTCGCGCAGCAGCGACTCGGTGATCCTGGCCGCCCGCTCGGCGTCGAGCTTGCCGATGAGCGGCAGCACGAGGATGTGGTCGTGGACGGGCATGATCGGCGTCGAGAGCTCGAGGATCACGCGCCGGAGCTCGCGCTCGCGGTTCTGGATGGCGCGCTCGAGCGCGAGCTGCATCTCGTCGCGCTGGACGCCGATCGCGCTGTTCTCGTGCTCCGCCACCGCGTCCACGAGCAAGGTCAGATAGTCGTTCACGCGCGCCACCTGCTCCAGCGCTTCGGGCGCGTTATCGGGCAGGCGCGCCAGCACGTCGCGCAGGAGAGCGCGGCTCAGCCCGAGGAGGGCGCGCAGCCCGAGCCCCTGCTGCCCGAGCTTGCGCCCGAGCGACAGGACGGGCGCCGCGTCGCCGGTGGCGAGGAACTGGAACAGCTCGTCCAGGATCTGCTGCGCGACCTGCGACAACCGGAACGGCGGGAGGCCGCTGCGGTTGTGCACGGCGTTGTCCTTGAGCGCCTTCGCGGCGCTCTTCGCCAGCACCTGGCGCTCCGGGTCGATCCAGATCTGCATAGGAGGTCGACTCCCTTGGCCCTGGCCTTCGCCAGGCCGTGTCGTAGGGGTGCTCATGGAGTAGGAGGACAAGCCACCTTCGGATCGCGCAAGTTGATCCGCACGCCAGAGGGGGGTGGAGCTCGGCGCGATGCCAAGATCTGCTTGCCAAGCAGATGGATGTCGTGGCTTCGCAAGGTGCTCCCCCCCGAGATGCGGCCCCAGGCGCGCGCAGTGTCTCTACATTACTGTGTCCTGGCCCCCTGTGGTCCATGACAAACGCGGCCCGCGGCAGCGCAATCGCCGTACCAGGCAGGACACGCACCTCCCGCGTACGAGGATGGATCCGGCGGGAGCGATGGCCGGCGACTCGTTCTTATGGATCCCTCGACGCCTACCCCCTGGCCTGCCGCGGCTCGGCTTCAGGACGTCAATGTCGTCCGATGGCGCACCCGGTACTATGTTGCCGACGTGAAGCGTCCGCGCCGGCCGGATCCGGCGCATCGTCCGGAGCCGGCGATCCGCTCACTGACCGCGATACTGAACTCCGGAGCAGGTAGACCGTGATCTACAAAGCCAGCGATGGCCCTGGCTTGAGGAGGTCTCCGTGACGAATCCCAAACGACTCCCTAAACCCAACGTCTCCGGATGCGGGCCGGGCAACCACGCGCATGGTTCAGGCAGCGGCCACCAAGGCTCCTTCGAGTTCAAGCTCACCGGCCCCGCCGTCTGGCTGCTCGCCGGAGGCGTCGCAGCGCTGCTCTATCAGGTCGCCGCGCGCCTGGGCGGCGGAGGGTAGCCCCGGGGGCCTACCGCCTCACCGCGCGCAAACGACCGTCGGTGGACGGCTGCTCGCCGCCACGACGGCCGACCTCCCCTCCAGGGGTCGAAGCCGCTACGGGACAAGGGTCGAGTCACCGTTCGGCTCGGCAATTGCCCACGCCATCACCACCTGTGGGGGAGGGATCTTCGCGCGATCGTCTGGGTGAGTAACCGGACCCGCTGGTTCGACGCGCGACAGTTCTTAGCGGGACATCCAGAGATCGGCTTCATGCGGAGAGCATACCGCCGACAGCTCGCCGCCCCCGGCGCGCTCGGCGAACAGGCACTTACAGCCTGTACACCCACCAGACCCGAAGCACGTGATCTCGGACGTCACGCGTCATCCGCACGCGGTACGACCCGACGCGGAGGCGCAGCGTCACGGCGTCGTCCTCTGGTAGCCGGTAAAAGTCACCCTCGCCCGCCTTCGCGAAGCGCTCGACGGTCTCGTCGATCCTGGCGGCGTCGATCCAGGGGAGACGGCGCAGCGCGACGAGGCCGGGCGGGGTCCAGTCGACGATCCACGTCATCGAGGACGGGAGGCCGTGCGCCCGCGGGCCTTCATGAGCTCGTCGAACTCGGCACCGGCGCCTTCGGCCTCCGCCATCTTTCGGATCTCGGCGACGACCTCTTCGTGCGGGATCCAGGGGCCATCAGCAGCAGCTGCGACCGCCTCGCGCTCCTCGTCCGAGATCTGCTCGTCGTAGACCACCGGCGCCAACCGGAACGCGCGGAGGACCGGATCCTCCTCGTCGCCGAGGTCGGGGGCCATGGCGGGGGCGGCGCTGTCTCGTCGCGGGCTCATGTCCGGGAGGATACTACGGGCCCGTCGCCAGATCGACGGCGCCGGGCATGGGAAATGCGCACGGCAGTCCGGAATGCTCCGCCTCAGCCGAGATGCTCCCGCTCCCAGCGCTCCTGCTCCGCCATGGAGGGTCACCGGCGCGGACGCCCTCGACGCAGAGCTTCGCGGCCTCGCGGTCGTCCAGATCCATGCCGAGCCGGAGCAGCACGGCGCGATCGCGCGGCGGGACCGAGCGGAGGATCTCGGCAGCAAAGCGAGGGCGGGGCACGTGCGCGGGCCTGCCACGCCGAGCGGACCTCCACCCGGATCCAATCGGTGGTAATTTTTGCTAAATTCGCCCGTAATACTCCGGCTCATTGCCGGGCTTCCACTTGATGTTGCACCCGATGCTCGGGCGCTGATCCGAGGGGACGGGCGCCGACGCGAGCACCGCGTCGATGGCGGCGCGGAGGTCGCGGCCGGTCACCGGGACGTCGTTGCCAGGGCGGCTGTCGTCGAGCTGACCGCGGTAGACCAGCCGGCGATCCGGGCCGAAGAGGTAGAAATCCGGCGTGCAGGCCGCCCGATAGGCCTTGGCCACCCGCTGCGCCTCGTCGAGGAGGTACGGGAACGTATAACCGAACTCGCGCGCCTCCCTCGCCATCGCCTCGGCGTTGTCCGCCGGATAGGCGACGATGTCGTTCGGGTTGATGGCCACGATGGCCACGTCCTCGGGGCGATAGTCGCGCCGCAGCCGGGCGAGCTCGTGACGCACGTGCTTGACGAACGGACAATGATTGCAGATGAACATCACGAGGAGCGCCCGCTCCCTGGTGAAGTCCGACAACGCCACCTGCTTTCCGTTGAAATCCGGCAGCCGGAAGTCGGGCGCCGGAGTGCCGAGCTCAAGCATCGTGGACGGGGTGCGTGCCATGGCAGAAATCTCCTCTCGCTGTGACGGCGCGCACCATACCACGCGGCGAGACGGCCGCGCTCGCCCCGCGCACGCGCGGCGGCCCGCCCGCGCGCGGCGCGGCGGCCCGCCCGCCCGCGCCGCCGCCCCGCCCGAGATCGCCGGCCGTCGCTCCGCTCGGCCACGCCGCCATCGCTCCGCTCGCCCGGCCCGCGCCGGCTCCCCCGCCGGGCCGCGCGACCAGGACCGTCCGGCAGCCGGCGCCCGACGGGCCGAGGCAGGCGCGCCGGCGCCGCGAACCCCCGAACAGCCGGGCACGCCGGACAGGCACGTACAGAGCAACGACCTCGTCATGCCGCTGACGGACAACGCACGATGGAGAGACGCCGTCATGGCTCATCATGCCACGCGCACTACATTCATCGCATGCGGCTCCAATCGCTGGACATCTTCCGCGGAATGACCATCGTCGCGATGCTCCTCGTCAATTTCCAGGACAGCTTCCCGGCCATCTATCCGCCCCTGGCCCACTCGTATTGGGACGGCTGCACACTCGCAGACACGATATTTCCCTGCTTCCTCTTCATCGTCGGCGTGACCCTGCACATCTCCATGTCCGGGCGCCGCGCGCGCGGCGCGACCGACCGTGAGCTCGCCCTCCAGATCGTCCGGCGCGGCGCGATCTTCATCCTGCTCGGGCTGTTCCTGTCGGCGTTCCCGTTCTTTCCCGAAGAGCGCCTGACGGCGCTGCGCATCCCGGGCGTCCTCCAGCGCATCGGCGCCGCGTACGTGCTCGCGGCGCTCCTCTGCCTCAAGACCACCGCCCGGCAGCAGGCGGGCATCATCGCCGCGGCCCTGATCGGCTACTGGCTCGTCCTCCGGCTCTATCCGCTCGACGATCCGCACCAGACGCTGGCGGCCCGGGTGGACCGGTATTTCCTCGAGGGGCACATCGCGCGCAAAGGCTGGGACGCGATGGGCATCCTCCCCACCCTCCCCGCGGCGATGACGGTGATGCTGGGGAGCCTCGGCGGCCGCTGGCTCACCGCGCCCGTAGGGCTCCAGGCGCGCGTCGCCGGGCTCCTCGCCGCCGGCGCCGCGGGGATCGCGCTGGGCGCCGCCTGGGCGCCGTGGTTCGCGTGGAACCGCAGCCTGTACTCGAGCTCGTTCGCGCTGTTCACCGCCGGCGTGGCCGCGGTCGTCCTCGCCGCCTGCGTGTGGATCGTGGACCTGAAGGGATGGCGGCGCTGGGGCGCTCCGTTCCTGATCTTCGGCGCCAACCCCATCGCGGCTTACGTGGGCTCGACCATGATGGGACACCTGCTCTATCACGTGAGCAGGACCGGAGACGACGGCGCGAGGACGAGCGCGCTGGAGCTCGTTTACACGCGCCTCTTCGCGTCGTGGCTCTCGCCGCTGAACGCCTCCCTCGCCTTCGCGCTCGCGGCCGTCGCCCTCTGGCTCGTGCTCCTCTACCCCCTCCACCGCCGGGGCATCTTCCTCAAGGTCTGAGGCGCCCCGGCGCCTCAAGGTCTGGGGCGCCCCGGCGCGCCGCGGCGCGATCACCTGGGGAAGTGGCGCTCGATCATCGAGAAGAACGCCGCCTCGCCCGGCTCGCCGCCGATGCTCCAGTACGTCACCCCGCCGAGCCCGCCGCGCCTGGCGGCGGCGACCTTCTCCTCGAGCGACGCGAGGTCCTCGAAGAACAGGCGCTCTCCGCTCGCGAGGACCTGGTTCGGCGCCCTCCCGGCCGCGAACCGCGCGGCCCCGTCCTCCGGGCACCGGCGCATGTGGTCGGTGCTCGTGTCGTAGCCGTCGCCGCCCGCGAGCTCCAGGCACTTGCCGAGCGGCTCGCACCCCACCACGGCGCCCCCGCCCTCCGGCGCCTCCGGCCCGAGCAGGCCGTAGTTCGGCAGGCCGAGGATGAACTTCTCCCGGCGCGCGCCGCCGTCGAGGCCCCCGATGTACGCGACGGTCCGCTCCACCCACCCGAGCGGCGCGACCGGGCCCGCGTGGGCGCCGCCGCCAAAGTGGTAGTCGTAGCTCATCACGTGCACGTGATCCGCCGAGGCGCTCAGCGCCTCGTAGTCGAACACGCCCGTCGCGGAGGCGACCGCCGGGACCGCGAGCGAGAGCGCCTTTCCGGCCGCGTGGAGCGCGCGCGAGAGCTCGTCGATGAACGCCGAGAACGCGGCCCGCTCGGCCTCCACGGTCTCGCCCGGCCCGAGCACGGACGCGAGGTGCTCGTAGTCGATGTCGAGCCCGTCGTAGCCGTTGTCCACCGCGAGGGCCACGAGGCCCGCCACGTGCTGCGCCCGGAGCGCGGGCTCGTGGATCATCGCGTGCACCGCGACGACGTCCGGCCGGTCGACCGCGGCGACGAGCGGGACGAGCCGGGTCCGCCCGCCGCCGGGCGTCGTGCGGTCGAGGACGCGCGGGTCGTGAAAGCCCGCGAACGGCGCCGACCGGCCGCGCGGGTGGTTCTCGAACGCGATCGGCGAGGCGACGCGCCACCACTTCGGGTGGACGGCGTCGAACGCCTCGGCGCGGGCCGCGAAGGTGTCGTAGCCGAGCTCCGTCGACGCGGGATCGCCGAGGAACTCGTGCAGCCAGCCGCAGAAGCGGTGATCGCCCGGCGCCCCGTCGCGCGGCGCCGCGGCGCCCGGCGCGTCGGGCGACCCCGGCGCTCCCTCGCGCGGCGCCGCGGCGCTCCCCACCTCGACGACGAGCGGCGTGCGCTCCACCCCGCCGCCGCACGAGGCGGCGGCAGCGGCGGAGCAGGCGAGCGGCAGGATCCGGAGTAGCTGCTTCATGGCGGCCGCCCCTCTAGCAGCCCGCCGCCCGAGCTACAGCCGCGATCGCGCGGTTCCGCGGGGCGCCTCACGATGTGCCCGCGATGCGCCGTTTGGTCCTCCACCGCTGCCGTGGCCCCCTGACGGCAGGAGGCAGGGATGGGACGGAGAACGAGGAGGACGTTCACGCCCGAGCCCGCTGCTCGATGCGCTGGTATCCCGGGAGATCCGAGAGATCGAGCCGAGGGAACGTGGTGTGCCGCAAGCTTGAGCTTTTGGAACACCGCCGCTGGGAACCGCTCCATTATCAGCTCTGTGCCTTCGCCATGCCCGTCTTCGGCCTGCTCATCTGGCGTATGGACGTCGCTCGATGGCGAGGCTCAACACCGACAACGCCGGGCTGCCGACGGCGCACGGGCTCGGCGGTCGCCAAGGACGGGAAGAATGACCGAAAGCCATCAGCCAGGTCAGGCGGGCGAACGGAAGTCCTCGGGAAGCTCCCAGACCATGATCAGCTCCACGGGCGCTTCCCCTAGGACGCGGAAGTGGTAAGTCCCTTCCGGAAGAGTGGCGAATTGTCCCTCACGGATCTCGATCGCCTCCTGAGAGCCGAATCTGAAGGAGCAAGTCCCATGAAGGACGTAGCAGATGCCAGCGCGCATGACGCCATCGTCATCCTCGCCCGCTGCATAGATGCTGCGGCTAACTCGGAAATTTCCCGAAGGCCGGTGTAGCATTCGAACCTTGGCGTCCGACATTTCGCCGAGCGTTGCTACATTCCAATCTCGCACTAGAACGTCCATGGGCTCCCTATTACTGTGGAAACGTGATGCCGTGGCGTGCGAACGCCTCCCTACCGACCTGAACACTCTCGGCCGTCGGCCTGAAGTGGCCGCTGAACCTCGAAATTCTCATTCCTACAAACTTTCCACCAATACCAGCGACCTCTGCTTGTCCCGCCGCAAGCACCGGCTTCCCACCTGACAACACCGCGTGAGAAATCTCGACTCCCTTCACGGTGTGCGGGGAGATAACCAGTTCACCTGACTCGGTGACAACCCACTTGATGGTGCCCTCGTTCACGGCTGCCTCGAAAGCGGGCGTCCCAGGACGAATCGGCTTCGCGCCCACCTTGGCTGCTTCAGCCAACTCTCCCGCGAGCCTCTCCGGGAGCTGATTCGGAAACGGTGCTTTCGGTCCTGCTTCAGGCGCCGCTGCTCCTCCGGCGGGTTTAGGAGGACCGGCCCCCTTGCCGCCGGTGCTGAGGGCTGTAGTGGCACCACCAAGCGCTTTGAGCCCTGACGCGCCACCAGCGGTTCCAGCCTGGGCTGCGACTGCCGTGTCACCAACAACGCCACCTCCGACAACTGCGAGCGCTGGCGTCCCGGTCTTGATGGCCGCCGCGGCGCCTTCGATGGTCCTGCCTACCGCGGCCGCACCTCTGCCCGCTGCTCTGGCGGCTCCCACACCTCCGGCCACCAGGGCTACGGCATCGGCGGTATTCAAAACGACGTCGAGCGACCGACTTGCGATCTTATCCGCACTCTTGTCGCCATCGTAATGAGTCGCCTCCCAAGCAATATCGCCGAGCGCCTCACCAGTATCCTTGACGAGGGCCCCCGCCCCGCTCACGACGGTCTCAACAAGGCCCGTCATGCCCTCCTTTTCGACAATCTTCTTAATAGCTTCAGGCGCATTGGCGACGGCCTCGCCACGCTTGCGCAGGTTCTCGACCACACCCCTGGCGATGGGATTCGTTGGATTGACGATGCCGTCGAGCTGCTCTTCCAGCCAGGTCAGATGTCCGGTCGGGTCGCGAAACACAGCGGGATTTCCACGAACATACATGTACAGGTTCGGCCCATCTACCAATCCCGCTGGATCCGCGCTCGTCCACCTCCCGAGCCACGGCGCGTAGTACCTTGCCCCGTGGTAGTAGAGCCCCGTCTCCTCGTCCTTCTCCTTGCCCGTATACCGGTACCGCCGCTGCGAGACCTCGATCCCTGACGCCGCCGACCAGTACGCCGTGGTTCCGTACGGGTGATACTCCTCGTACCCGATCACAAGCCCCGCCTCGTCGACCTCCAGTGACGCCGACCCGAGGTGGTTGTCGAGCTGGTAGCGCACCCGCGGCGTCACCGTGAACGGCCCCGACGTGTCCACCGTCTTCGTCTCCACCATCGCCACCCGCCGCGCGCCATCCATCACGTGCAGCGTCTGCCGCTCCAGCGAGAGCCCCGAGCCGTTGCGCCTCCGGTACACCTCGTAGCCGCCGAGGTAGATGCGCTCCTCCACGAGCCCGCTGTGCTCCCACACCTTGCGCACGCGCTGCCCCGCAGCATCGTAGTCGTAGTAGACGTCGCCGCCGCCGCCGAGATCCGTGCTCCGCACCTGGTCGTTCTCGTCCCAGGTCAGCGCCGTGATGTGCGGCATCGACGTCATGTTGCCGTGCGCGTCATGCGCATAGGTGCTGAACGGCCCGTGCTCCGCATCGCCGGTCGTGCTCGCCAGACGGTTGTTCGCCGCCTCGTACGCATACCACCGCGTCCAGCTCCCCGTCCCCGCCTGGTGCACCATCCTCAGCAGGTTGCCCACCGCGTCGTAGACGTACTGCTCCGTATAGTTCCTCAGCGCCTGCGGGTCGTTCGGGTGCGGCAGCGACTGGATCGGAAGGTCGTTCTGGTCGCGCGGCGCGTCCGACAGCCCGCCCGCGTGCTCCCGACCCGTCGCCTCGATCAGCCGGTAGACCGCGTCGTACACGTACTGCGCGCTCGGCGACACCACATCGTTGTTGAAGAACACCGTTTGCTGCGCGCTGTCCCCGATCTCCACGATGTTCCCGACCGGGTCGTACACGTACCTCAGGTGCTGCAGTACCGTGCTGTCCGAGCTCCGCGTCGTCTTCAGGCGCGTGAGCCGGAACGTCAGCGGGTCGTACGTATAGTCCGTGGAGGTGCCGTTGCCGTACTCGATCCGCTCGCGCTGCCCCTTCGCGTCGTAGTCGATGTCGTCCACGAACGTCGTCCACGCCACCGCGCCGCGAATCCGCGCCTCCACCCGCTCCAGCAGCCCCGACTCGTTGTACGTCGGCTTCACCTCGCTCGCGTCCGGCGCCGTCACGCTCGTCGGCCGGTTCAGCGCGTCGTACGCCGTCTGCGTGTCGAAGCTCTCGATCTCCAACAACGGGTCGGCCGCCGTCGCGATGGCGGACACATCCGTCAGCCCTGCCAGCACCGACCAGTCGGCGTCCGCGTGCACGTCGCTGCGCAGCCGCCGCGACGCTTGCAACACGTTGCCCTTGAAGTCGTACGCCTCGCTCGTCACCACTCCCGCGCCATCATACACCTGGTACGCCCGACCGCGCAGGTTCAGCGACGTCGCCTGCGGATGCGCTTCGCCGTAGACGTAACGACGCGCCACCCGTTCGCTGCCCGAGCCCAGCTGCACGTGCTCGTGCGCCGGCCGGCGCAGGCCATCGTACGACGAGCGGTAGGCGAACCCTCGCCCGTTCCACGCCCGCAGCCGCTGTCCGGTCGCGCCCGCCAGCATCCGCCGCTCCCCGCCGTCGTTGCTGTTCTGATAGAGCAGCTGCCCACCCAGCCCGAACCGATGCTGCATCGCCTGGTTGCCACGCGCGTCGGTGATCGCGAGCGGCCGCCCCTCGATATCAAGCGTCGTCTGGGTGACGTACTGCCCTTCAGCCCCGTTGTCCGCCACCGCGCGGAACACCCGCCCCAGCGCGTCCAGGTGGCTCACCGCCGGCGTCCCGGCGTGCACCGCTGCGAGCTCCGCCGCCCGCCGCTCCGGGTCGCCCGCAGGCAGCGCCTGCCGCGCCGCGTACCACGCGCTCTCCAGCACCGTGTCGTTCGGATCGTGCGACGTCTGCTTCCACGCATCGAACTCCACCCGCGAGAACGTGCCGTTCGGCAGGTCGGTCCGGATGAGCCGGCCGAGCGGATCGTACCGCAGGATCGGCGTGACCCCCCACTCCACGAGCTCCGCCTCGTCCTCGTACTCGTACGTCGCGCTGAAGAACGGCTCGTACTGCTTGACCGGATTGCCCTTGTTGTCCAACACCGTGCGCCCGGTGCCGACCCAGCGCGGCGTCGCGTGCGAGAAGACCAGGTTGCCCTGCGCGTCGTGCACCAGCGCGCCGGTCCCGTCGCGCTCGGGCGCCAGCCCCGGCTCCGCATTCACCTTGCGCAGCACCGCGTTGCCGGAGCCGTCGGAGTACGTATACGTGTCCAGCCAGCGCGTGTTGCCAGCGCCGTGCTGCTCGCGGGCGCGCGCGTGCACCACGTTCGGCTTGCCGGTGCTCTGGAATCGCTCCAGATCATAGGTGAACGTGACCGTCGGGTCCTCGGGCGTGTCGCCCTCGCCGGCCCCCGGCTTGCCCATCACCGCCAAGAGCGTGACCCTGCCCAGCGCGTCGAAGCGCACCTCGCTCACGTTGCCGTTGGCATCGGTGAGCTGCCGTGGGGCGAGGACGCGGTAGTCGGGCACAGCAATCACGGCGTTGCTCAGAGGATCCGTCACCTGGATCACGAGCAGGCGATACGCGTCATAGACCACCTGCGACGTGTTGCCGAACGGATCGACGAACGCCGTCGGTTGATAAAAGTGGGCCGCCGAGGGCACTGCCCGCCCCGAGGACACCCAGTAGTCCGGATCGCCCGAGAGCTGCAGGTAGCCGCCCTCCGCGAGCACGCCGCTCGTGACGCTGGCTCCGAACACCGATGTGATCA
The DNA here is from genome assembly GCF_051526825.1 of Sorangium sp. So ce185. Classification (NCBI taxonomy): domain Bacteria; kingdom Pseudomonadati; phylum Myxococcota; order Polyangiales; family Polyangiaceae; genus Sorangium; species Sorangium sp. So ce185. Next base: position 9,889,611 of record NZ_CP150316.1, read on the forward strand.
GCGAGGTCGTGAGGATCTTGGCATAGCTCTCATACGGCAGCGCCCTGCTGCCGACCTCGCCGAACGGCAGCGGCCCCGTGAGATCGTCGCTCCAGTACCTCGTGCGCGTGTGCTGCAACAGGCGCTTCTCGAAGCCCACGCTCGGCGTCCCGTCGTAAGCGAGGTCGGCCGCGCCATCTGCCGCGTCGAGGACGTCCTGGAACGCGAGCACCCCCTCCTCGCCGAGCGGCAGGCCGTGCAGCTCGTAAGTGAGGCTCTCGATCGGCACCCCGATCCGATAAGCACCCTCCTGGTCCGGGATCTGGTGCACCACGTCGTTCTCCGTCAGCGTCGCCTTCCCCTCCTCCTGCTCGGGGAGCTCCGCCCACGCCGCCCGCCGGCGATACCCGATCTGCGCCGTCCGCTTCACCGCGCCGTGGTTGTCGACCTCCAGCGTGAGCGCATGCGTCACGCGCGGGTCGCTCTCGTTGCGCTCGTAATGGTACTCCAGCGTCTCGCGCGGATGGGCGAAGAACACGGCGTGCGCACGGCCCACCGCGGGCTGGAGCCGCCGGAGCCCGTAGCTGCTCTCCGCGACGACGTACGGACGCGGCTCCTCCGCCGAGCCGTCGAGCGCATAGACCTCCTGGCGGAGGGGCCGCCCCTTGAGCGCCCGGCACGCCTCGCGCATCTCCACGGCGCTGAGCCCCTCGGGAAGCACCGTATCCTCCAGGCGAACCGCCCCTGCGTCGCCGGCGTAATACTCGCTCTCATACTGCGCCGAGATCTTCGACCCCTCGATCCAGGCGCCGGTATGAAACCACGTCTTCGTCAGCACCGGCGGCAGGTGCAGCTCGGGATCGGCGTTCGCCGCGGACGGCGTGAAGCCCGTCCCGCTGAACGCCGAGAACGACTCCGTGTCCCGCTGCTCCACCATGCCGAAGCCGCGCATCTCCCGCTCCACCCCGTCGTAGTCGCCGTGGTGGTAAGCATACGTCGTCACGAAGCGATGCCGCGAGACCGCGTCGAACACCTCGACGCGCTCGATGATGTGCACCACGAACGGCAGCTTCGTCACCCACGGGCGGCCCGCCGCCCGGTCGGCGAGGTAGAACTTCGTCGACGGGGCATACGTCACCGTCGTGGTGCTGCCGAGGTTGTTGGCGACCGACGTCAACAGATGCGGCTTCTTGCTCCCGAGCAGATCGATGTAGCGCACCGCGGGGCGCGCCCCGGGCAGCGACGAGGCCCACACCAGGCACCCGGTCCCGGAGCCGAGCAGGTCGATCACGTCGACCGCCGCGAGCTCGCTCACGTCCGGCAGCCGCGGCAGGATCACCGGCGCGGCCAGCGTGTTGCCGGCGTTGTTCGCATAAAAACGCACGCCGTCCGGGTGCAGGTAAACGACGTCGGTCGTCCCCGAGCCGTCCACGTCGGCGAGGCGGATGCGCTTCGGATCGAAGCGGTCCGCATAATCGAACCGCATGCTGCCGCCCATCTGCACCTTGGCGCCGAAGCGGCAATGGCCGAGGTTGGGCCAGTAACACACGTTGCCGTTCCGGATCCGCACCAGGTCGACAAGCCCGTCCCCGCTCATGTCGGCCAGGAAGATGCTCTGCGTGGCGTCGGCGAACACGAGCGCCGGCCCGCGCTCCTCGTCGCTCGGGCGCGTGATCGTGATCGGCCGGTCAAAGCCGCCCTTGGCGAGCGACGGATACCACGTGAACGTGTCGGGCCCCGTGATCAGGATGTCCTCGTGCCCGTCGCCGTTGAGGTCGATGAGACGGACGTTCGGGTCGCTCCAGTCGACGTTCGGCTGCGACGCGAACGGGCGAAACGCCGCCCAACCAGCATCCGTGCGGTCGAAGTAGCCCGCCACCGGCCGCTCGAACACCACCATCTCCTTGCGCCCGTCCCCGTCGACGTCGAGCAGCTGCCCGCCGTTCAGGACCGCCGGCCGCGACGGCAGCGGCCGCGCCGGGGACAGGAGGCCCCCGCCGAGGTTCTGCTTGTAATACAGCGCCTCGCCCTCCTCGATCAACACGCCGGGCAGCGCCTCTCCATCGAGATCGACCCACCGCCGCCCGGCCCCCATCGCGCCGCCGGGCAGGTCGCGCAGACTCTCGGGATCGAGCGACTTCACCTCGCGGTGAATCACCGGCTCGCTGTACGTCAGCGCGATCGGCGGGAGCGCCTCGCGGCTGTACGCCTGGGTTTGCGGATCGCGGACATAGCCGGCCTGCGTCGCGGCGGCGAGCCGCGTCAGGGTAGCGTTCTCCGCATACGTGAGGTCGAGCGACCGCACGAGGCACGGCGCCTCGCCGAGCTCGGGCATCCGGTGAAACATCAGCACGCGACGGCAGAGCCGGTACGTGCGGATCTCGAAGCCGGCGCGGTACACCGAGAACGGGTCCTGGCGGACGGGCCACGGGGCGCTCGCCACAGGCGTCGGTGCGGCGGCGTCGTGCTCGCCGTAATCGAAGACGACCTCGAACAAGCTGCTCTCCGCGTCGCCCGGCACGGTGTTCCCGTAACGCACGCGCTTGAGATAGCGGTTCGCGACCGCCGCGCGGCCCGCGTGGCGGTGGCTCTCCGCCGCCTCGTCGCGCGCCACGCCGGTCAGGTCCTCCGCCTTGTACGCGTAGGCCACGACATTGCCCTTGTCGTCCCAGGTCTCCTCCAGCAGCCACGAGAAGATGCGCTCCGGCCTGGCCGGGTCGGCGATCCGCGCCTCCGGGCTCCGCCCGTAGACGCTGGTGACGTTGTCCGGCGTCGTCGCCGTCCAGTACACGTTCCCGCTCGCCTTCACCTCGCGGCGCTCGATCCGCGCGAATGCGCCCTCGACGCGGGGACGGTAGCGGATCACCCGCTCGTCCTCCGTCTCGTACCGGTCGAGCTCGGCGCCGTCGAGCGACCGCGCGGGCACGAGATCCTCCGCGCCGGACAGGACGAACACGTCGCTCTCGTGCGCGTCGTCGTAACGCGGAAGGCCCTTGTCGGTCTTTCGCGTGATGCGCGGGATCGATAGCTGCCAGCCGGCACCGAACGGGCCGTTGCCAGCCCCCGAGTCGTACGTCACCGCCATCGCTGGCCCGAACCCGGCGCGGCCGGGGCTCAGCGGCAGCGGGATCGAGAACGACCCCGTGCCCGTCACCGGGTTCGCGGCGAATTTCTCATCCACCCCGCGGATCGCGCCGCCTCCCTTCGGCAGCGCGGGCGCCGGCAGCTCCGGCGCCTTGGGCGCGCCGGGGAGGCCCTTCGGCGCCTCGGTGTCTTTATCGGACCCCGCCCGGGCGACGGACGCGGGGTCTCGGCTCTTGCCGCGTGCTCCGGCGTCCGGTGCGGCCGGTGATGCTGCCTGCGCAGCGGTGGTTTCCTTCTTGGGCTCACGAGCGTTCATCCGTCTCCCTCTCCCCAGGACAATGGGCGGCCTGCGCCCGGAGCGCCTCGCTCCGGCACGGTAGCGTCTTCCGCCGGCCCGACCTTGGCGTCGATACGGGATCACACGCCAAAGCCGGACCTGCCGAGCCTACTCGATGGCTTGATCGACTCCTTACGAGCGTCCGCGGCTCACCGCCCGACACCGCACGCAGGAGATGCTCGATAGGAGCTATCGTGGCGCGCCTCGTCCCACATCGCGAGCGAAAAAACGCCCGGCCCATCTGGTGATCCGGAGGTGTATCCGCGAGATCCACGCGCTGGACCGACACGCGCCCATGCTCGGCAGGCGGTCCGACCGCCCTCTGCCCATCGAGATCACGGCTCGTCGGGCGGTCCGACCGCCCTTTGCCCATCGAGTTCGCGCCTCGCCGGGCGGTCCGACCGCCCTTTGCCCATCGAGTTCGCGCCTCGCCGGGCGGTCCGACCGCCCTCTGCCCATCGAGTTCGCGCCTCGCCGGGCGGTCCGACCGCCCTCTGCCCATCGAGTTCGCGCCTCGCCGGGCGGTCCGACCGCCCTCTGCCCATCGAGTTCGCGCCTCGCCGGGCGGTCCGACCGCCCTCTCCCCTGCGCACCCGCCGGCCGCCGGCTCTCCGTTCGAGTCCCGGCCGCCCGGCGTCGGGCGCCGGCATGCCCGGATCGCGCCTCGTGTGGTCGGGCTTCGTGCCATGACAGGACCTCGTCTCGCGGCGACGGCGAGCGACCTCCCACGCGAGAGGACGGGAGCGCAGGCGCCGCGCCGCCCTCGCAGGCGCCGCGCCGCCCTCCCCCGACCTGTACTACGCTCCCCCGCCGGCCACCCGCATGACCCAAGGCGTCCGCCCCCTGCACGAGCTCCGCGACGAGGCCCGCTCCGCGCTGGCCAGGAGCGATCTCTCCCGCGCGCGCGACGCGCTCTTCAGCGCCCTCCAGCACACCATCGCCCGCGAGGACGACTACGTCGCCATGACGGACGAGCTCCGCGAGGTGCTGGTCCGGCTCGGCGACCCGAGGAGCGCCCTCACCGTCGCCTGGTACGCGGGCGGCGAGCACAGCCAGCGCCCCCTCATCGCCCACGTCCCGCCCATCGACCGCGCGCGCACCGTGCTCGCCTGGGCCGAGCGCGAGCAGGACCCCGAGCGGCAGAAGCGGCTCTACGCCCGCGCCGCCGACGAGTACGAGGCCGCCGGCCTCGTCGCGCAGGCCGCCATCGCCCGCGAGCGCGGCCAGGACTTCGCCCGCGCCCGCGCCCTCTGGTCGCGCCTCGCCCAGCTGCTCTCCTCGTCGGGCAGCGACCTCTACGCCGCCGGCCTCGCCCGCTTCAACCTCGCCCGCACCTCGCTCCGCACGGGCGACGCCACCGCCGCGCGCGAGGCCGTCTTCGCCTCCGTCCACCTGCTCGAGGAGGCCGCCGACCGGTACGAGACCATCGGCCAGCGCGAGCGCGCCTTCGACTGCTACCAGGTCCTCATCGCCGTCGGCCGCGAGAGCCGCGCCTTCGAGCACGTCCTCGAGGGCTACGTGAACGTCATCCGCATCCTGCGCGAGGACCACCTGCGCTACTACGCGCTCCAGTCCTACGAGGAGGCCGTCGCCGCGGCCGAGAAGCAGGGGGAGATCTCCGCCGCCGCCACGCTCGCCCGCGAGATGGCCGCGTACGCGCGCAAAGAGGGGCTCACCGCCGTCGCCAACTTCGCCGTGCTCGCGCAGGCCCGGCTCTGGCAGGAGGTGTCCGCCGTCTCGCAGAAGCGCGCCGCGCCGCCCGAGATCGCCGAGAACGCGCTGCTCGCCGCCGTGATCGCGCTCGGCGAGGCGGGGCAGTACAGCAAGGTGGGCAGCGTCTACCGCGCCCTCACGCAGCTGCCGCTCGAGGAGACCCGGAAGAAGCACTACGCCCGCGCCGGCGGCCGCTACGTGAACGCGCAGGACCTGCCGATCGACGCGTCGCCGCTGCCGGCGCACCTCCGCCACGAGCTCGGCTTCCCCGACGTCTGGCACATCGACCTCGTCGAGTGGGAGCAGGCCGGCAGCGCCAGCCAGGCGTGCGGCGACATCGTCCTCGACCCGGCGCAGTGGTCCGAGGTCACCCGCCGCCGCGCGATGCTCGCCCGCCTGACCGCGCTCGCCGTGGAGGGCGCGACGCCCGAGGCCGCCCCGGCGCAGCGCTCGCCCGCGCAGCAGCTCATCAGCCTCGCCGAGCAGCTCGCGACGGTCGAGCTCTACACGATCCTCTCGCCGCTCGAGCACCTGTTCCGCCGCCCCGAGCCGAAGATCCGGGTGGCCGTGGTCCGCGCGCTCTCCCGCTTCCTCTACAAGCGCACGTTCATCACGCTCCGCGACGCGCTCGTGGACCCCGACCCCACCGTCGTCCACGAGGCCGCCCGCGCGCTCGAGGAGCTCCGCTTCGCCCACGCCTTCGATCCGCTCGCCCGCATCTACCGCGAGTCGCAGGCGCCCGCCGTGCGCGCCAGCGCCGTGCGCGCGATCGCGAAGATCGACACGCTCGAGGCCGGCGAGATGCTCCTCGGCATCCTCCAGCACGAGGGCGCCGAGGAGCGCGCCGCGGCCGTCGAGGCGCTGAAGCGCGCGCGCGGCATGAAGTTCGTGGAGCTCGCCCGCGCCTCGCTCGCCGAGCTGCCCACGTCCGCGCAGGCCGTGGTGCGCGAGATCCTCCAGAGTCGCGGCATCAGCCCATGAACGCACGAGCGCGCCTGTCCGCCCCCCGGCTGCGCCGCCCCGCGCCGGGCGACGCCGGGGTGGTTGCCTGTCCGGACGGCGACAGCTGGCTGCGTCCGCTCCTCACCCCCGCTCACGCGCTGGAAAACCGCCTCCGACGAGCAACCCCGCGATTGTGCGCTGCGGCAAAGGGATTCCCCTAACGACTTTGTGTCTGGCGTCGCGATGGGGGGATGCGCTGCGCCCATGAGTCGGGATACCCTGCACGCGCCAATCCAACTCATCCCGAAAGCTTCTCGGCGCGCGATGTCGTAAGCATGGAAGCGGACGGAGCGCTTGGGGGAGCGCTGGGAAACCGCCGTCCGGGCTCCCGATGGTGCGCTGCTCGACAACGGTCGACTTCTCAGCGCGCCACCGGCGGCTCTTCTTGCGTGGCAGCAGCTGGGCGCCGCGGCGCGGCGCCCAGCTGCCCAGGCAGATCCTTCGCCGCCGGGGCGGACGGGCGCCCGCTCCGCCGCGGGCGCTCGGAGGCGCGGGCCGCTCGCTCAGCGGCTGAAGATCGACTCGAGCGCGGGCATCAGCTGGGCGTAGCGGAACTTGTAGCCAAGCTCCTCCGCCCGCCGGGGATAGGCGCGCTGCCCGGTGGTCACGATCTCGGCCGCGTCGCCCATCCCGAGCTTCACCACGGCCTCGGGCACGCGGAGCCACGACGGCCGGCGGAGCACGGCGCCGATCGCCTGCGCGACCTCCTCGCCGGTCGCCGCGTGCGGCGCGGTCACGTTGAGTGGGCCGCGGACCGCGTCGCTGTCGAGGGCGAGCAGGGTCAGCGCCACCACGTCGTCGCGGTGGATCCACGGGATCACCTGCTTGCCGTCGCCGATCGGCCCGCCGAGGAAGAACCGGAAGGGCGCGATCATCTTGTCGAGCGCGCCGCCGCCCTCGCCGATCACCACGCCGATCCGCAGCTGCACCGAGCGGACGCCGTGCTGCTCCTCGATGGCGCGCGCGGCCTCCTCCCAGCGGACCACGACGTCGGCGAGGAAGCCCTGCCCGGGCGGGGCGCCCTCGTCGAGCACCTTCTCGCCCGGCTGCGGGCCGTAGTAGCCGACCGCGGAGGCGCAGACGAACGCGCTCGGCTTGCGCTTGGCCTTGCCGATCGCCTCGCCCATGAGGCGGGTCGTGTCGATGCGGCTGTTCACGATCTCGCGCCGCGCGTCCTCGGACCACCGCTTGACGATCGACTCGCCCGCCAGGTGGATCACGCCGTCCACGCCGTCGAGCTCCTCGAACCACGGCCCCGCGCTGTAGGGGCTCCACGACACGACGCGCGCCCCGGGCAGCGACGCCTGCGTCCGCCCGACGTCGCGCGTCAGCACCGTCACGCGATCCCCCCGCGCGAGCAGCTCCTTCACGAGACCGCGCCCGATAAACCCGCTGCCGCCGGTGACAAGAACCGTCTTCACGGGATCCTTCTATCACGGCTCGGACGGAGGCGGGGCTCCCCCTTCGGCGCCGCGACGGGGGCGCGCCGGGACGGGCGGCAGCTGTCCAGTCGTGACGCGGACCGCGGGAGACGGTAAGACGCCGGACGTGATGGATGACCTAGAGACCTTCAAGAAGCTTCCTCTCGGCGGCCTGGATCGCCGCTCGTTCGTCGGCGCGCTGGCCGAGCACGGCGCGCGCGTGGCCAGCGAGCAGCTCGAGGCGCACCGCGCCCGCATCAGCCCGGCGGGCACGCAGATCGCCCCGGACACGGCGGTGCTGATCCTGGGCGGCTCGAACGGCATCACCCGGGCGCTCGCGCTGCAGCTGCTCTTCGGGGAGCGGGCCGCCGTCTTCGCGGTGCACTTCGACAGCGAGAAGATGCAGATCGGCCCGCACCACGTGAAGGCGATCACGGACGCGGCGGCGGCCGAGGGGCTCACGGCGCGCTTCTGGAACAACGACGCCACGAAGCCGCAGGTGATCGACGAGGTGGTCGCCGCGCTGAAGGAGCGGTATCGGGCGGTGCACCTCGTGAACGGCATCGCGAACGGCGCGCTGAAGCGGTACGCGGAGCACGGGCCGACGAAGGTGAAGGACCTCGACGTCGCGTTCGACCCGGTGCTCCAGGTGCCGGATTTCTCGCGCCCCGAGAACATCCGCAAGCTCGGGCTCGTCGAGGTGGACGTCGCGAACGACGCGGACATCGAGCGGACGAACAAGTTCATGGGCACGTCGTCGCTCCTGTGGGCCGAGCCGCTGGCCGCGGCGGGGCTGCTCGCGAAGGGCGAGAGCGTGGTGTCGTTCTGCGACTACGACTACCCGAGCGACGATCCGGTCTACGCGATGGGCCCGCTCGCCGGCGCGAAGAAGCTGCAGCGCCAGACGATGGCGGAGATCCAGGGGAAGTTCGGGGTGAAGACGGCGCGCATCTGCTATCCGGCCCTGGCGACGACGGCGCTCGGGGCGATCCCGGGCGGGCTGCTGATGTACGGGCTCAGCACGCAGATCCTGAAGGAGCGCGGGCAGTTCAGGGACGTCATCGACCTCGCGCGCGACACGATGGAGATCTGGCGGCCGAGCTGGGACGGGAGCGATCTGCGGGTGGACGCGGCCTACCAGGCCTGTCTCCCGGAGTTCAACGAGCGCAAGGCGACGATCGGGCCGAAGGACGTGCCCGGCGCGTTCCGGCTGCTGTTCGAGTAACCTCGCGCCTCGGCTCCGCGGCCTCGAGGGCCGGCCGCGCCGTGCGCGCGGCGGTGGCCCAATTTGCCCCGGAGCGATTCACATGAAGGCGGGAAGGCAGGAAGATCATTGATCTTTTCTTCCCGCCTTCCCGCCTTCATGTTCAAATCCGGTCACCACCCGCGCGGCCGGCAGGAAGGTCGCCCCTACCCTTCGGCGCGCGCGACCTCGGGCTCGAGACGGGCGACCTGGACCTTGTCGGACATCTGGAGGATGCCCAGCCAGGCGAACACGCGGATGACCTGGTAGGCCGGGTCGATCTCGAACCACCGCACCGCGAAGTTCGGGCTCATCGCGTACTTGTGGTGGTTGTTCTGGAAGAGCTCACCGAGCGTCACCAGGTCGAGGGCCAGCGTGTTGCGGGAGTCGTCGTCGCTGTTGAAGTTGCGGTAGCCGTAGCGGTGGCCGCACCAGTTCACGATCGCCCCGTGCAGCGGGCCCATGGTCCAGTGGAGCGGGAGGAACAGGAACTGCCACCAGTGCGAGGCGAAGGCCGCGTAGAAGACCACGTAGCCCGTGCCCCACGCGAGCCGGCTGATCCACGAGTTGCCGATGCGATCGAGCGTGCGCCACTCGGGGTAGCCGCCGCGGAAGCGCGGCTCCACGTCGGCCGTGCCCTCGTAGATCGCGTCGTAGCGCTTCGCGGTGTCGAGCATCATCGGGACGACGCTCGAGTAGTACCGCGGCGAGTGCGGGTCCTTCGGCGTGTCGCTGTACGCGTGGTGCATGCGGTGCAAGATCGCGTAAACCCACGGAACCAGGTACGAAGAGCCCTGCGTCAGGTACGTCAGGAAGTGAAAAATTCGTTCCCAACGCTTCGACATCGTGAACATCCGGTGCGAGGCGTACCGGTGCAGGAAGAAGGTCTGGAAAAAGACCGAAAGCGTAGAGTGGGCGATGAGGACGATCGCGATCTCCATGCTCGGGTCGTAGCCCGGTGGTCCGCGGCACGGGGTCAGCGCACGGTCACGTTTCCATAACGGGGGCCAGGATCCCGCTTGTTTTCTCGTGGTTCCTCACGTCCCTGGGCTCTCCCGAGCCCGTTCGTGGTAACGGCGGAGCCGTGAAGGCCGTGATCATCGGGGCGGGCCGGGGCAGCCGGCTGCGTCACCTCACCGAAGAGCTGCCGAAGACGCTGGTCCCGATCCTCGGCCGCCCGATGCTCGACGGCATCCTCGACGCGCTCGCGGCGGGCGGCTTCAAGCGGTCGGACGTCGTGTTCGTCTGCGGCTACAAGGCCGAGGTGATCCGGGCTGCCTACCCGGACCTCACGTACGTCGAGAACCGCGACTGGGAGCAGAACAACATCCTGCTCTCGCTCCTCTGCGCGCGCGAGCACCTCCAGGGCGGCTTCGTCTCGACGTACGCGGACATCGTCTACCGGCCCGGGATCGTGGCGGATCTGGTGCGCTCTCCGCACGACATCGCGCTCGCCTGCGACACGGACTGGCGGCGCCGGTATGTGAACCGCTCGCAGCACCCCGAGACCGACGCCGAGAAGCTCCGCGCCGACGGGGACCGCGTCGTGGAGATCTCGCGCCGCATCCCCTCGGAGGCGGCGACGGGCGAGTTCATCGGGGTGATGAAGCTGTCGGCGCGGGGCGCCGCGCGGCTGCTGGCCGCGTTCGACGCCGCGCGCGCCTCGTTCGCGGAGCGGCCGGAGTTCCGCGAGGGCCGCTCGTTCCGGCGCGCCTACCTCATCGATCTGCTCCAGCACATGCTCGAGTCGGGCGCGGCCCTGCACAAGATCGACACGCACGGCGGCTACATGGAGATCGACACGCTGGAAGACGCGTCGCTGGCCGACGCGTGGTGGCGCGGCGGGGCCTGACGCGGCCGGCGCGAGCGGCCCGCCCTAGAGGGCGTCGGTGAAGTCCGCGGCTTGCGCGAGGAGCCCGGGCAGGCCGCCGGTGTGCAGGAACAGCACCCGCTTGCCCGAGAGCTCGCCCCGCTCGGCCATGTCCCAGAGCCCGGAGAACGCCTTGCCCGTGTACACCGGGTCGAGGACGAGCCCCGACAGCCGCGCCGCCTTCACGATCCGCGCCCGCTGCTCCGGCGTGGACACCCCGTAGGCCGGCCCCCGCGCGGAGTCGTCGATGACGAGGTGCGCGGGCGCGCCGAGGCGCGGATCGAGCGAGCGCGCGTCGTCCATGATCGCGACCACGACGCGCGCGAACGTCGCCTTGTCCTCGCACACCGCCATCGCGCGCACCTCGCCGGCCACCTCGTAGCGGGCCGCGCCGAGCGCCGCGCCCGCCGCCGTCCCGCCCGAGCCGCACGCGTGCACGACGACGTCGAACGGCTTGCCCCCCGCGAGGCCGAGGTCGAGCTGCTTCCGGATCTCCTCCATCGCGCGCACGTAGCCGAGCGCGCCGAGGCCGTTCGAGCCGCCCTCGGGGATCACGTACGGCCGGCCGCCCGCCGCGCGGATCTCGGCGGCCGCCTCGGCCATGACGGCGTCGCGGCCCCGGTACGCCTCGGGCGAGATCAGCCGGATCTCCGCGCCGGCGAGCCGATCGAGCAGCACGTTGCCCCCGAGCGGCGCCCCGGCCGACGGATCCGCGGTGCGCAGGAACAGCACGGAGCGCAGGCCGAGCGAGGCGCTGAGCAGCGCGGTCGCGCGCGCGTGGTTCGACTGCAGGCCGCCGCAGGTGATCACGCAGTCGGCGCCCTCCTCCCGCGCGGCGGCGAGCAGGTACTCGAGCTTGCGGACCTTGTTGCCGGCCTCCGCGCCGGCGGTCATGTCGTCGCGCTTCACGTAGAGGTCGACGCCGAGCGCCTCGGCCAGCCGCCGCGGGCGCTGGATCGGGGTCGGAAGGTGGCTCAGCGCGAGTCGTTTGCGCATCGTTTCTCTCCCATGTCTCTCCTCCGGAGGGCGAGGCCGCGGCCGGCGCCGTCGCCCGGCCTCGACGAGCCGCGCGCTCGACGCGCCGCGCCGCGCCCGCCACGCAGACGCCCTCTACCACCCTGGGCGGCCCTCGTCTGCCGTGTCGCGCGCGAGCTCGCCCGAGGGCCGGCGAGCCCCGGCCGGATCAGTGGATCACGCCCAGCTTGAGCGTGAGCAGGTACTGATCGGGGAGCTCCGTGCCGGCGGCGTCGTCGAACGCGCCGCCGGGGAAGAGGACGCCGGCCTCGGTGCCGAGCTGGATGGTGACGAGCCTGCCCATCGCGATGCGCGCGTCGACGCCGAGGTCGAGCTCGACGCCGAGGTCGCGGCGGCGCTTGTCCCCGCCGTCGTAGTTGGCGAGGACGCCGCCCGCCCGGGGGTTGTGCGGGTCGACGACGTCGGCCGTCGCCTCGGCGATGACCGCGCCCGCCTTGAGGTCGAGCCAGCGCGCCGGCCGCACGACGACCCGCGGGTTCACGTAGGCGGCGCCGAACACGCCTCCCTTGGAGGGCAGCGACCTGATCCCGGGCTCGGGCGACGCGGCGAAGAGCTCCCGCTCGGCGATCGTGGCCGAGCGCGCCGTCTTCCAGGCGAGCACCTGGTCGAAGAGGATGAGCCCGACGTTGTGGCTCGGGTCGAACGTGAACCGCCGCGACACGTCGTCCCTGGGGTCGTCGTCGCCCGACGCGTAGCCGGCCTCGAGCTCGGTGACGACGCGCCCCCACCGATCCGCCGGCCGCAGGCCGCGGCCCGCGACGTGCACCGCGCCGAGCGTGGCCGCGCCGCCGACCGAGCGCACCGCCACGGGCGCGCGCCCCGCCGCCGCGCCCGCGAGCGGCTCGGGCCCGCGCGGGACGAACGACGCCGCGCCCAGGATCACCGCGGCCTCGAGCGCGCCGTAGACGTGGGCGCCGCCCCCTGGCACCGGCGCGTCGAACTTGCCGGCCACGTCGATCACCGCCGCCGCGAGCGCCTCGGTGAACCGGGCCGGGCTCGTGTTCGCGCGGCGCTCGCGGGCTTGCCGCCGCAGGGCGCCGTAGATCCCGACCTCGCCGCGCCGCTCGCGCCAGAGCGCCGACACGACCGCCTGGACCGCGCGATCGCCCTCCCCTTCGTCCTGCCCCTCGACGTCGTTCCCGAGCAGGTCGGCCGCGTTGTCCTCGAACACGAGGTCGGCCGCGACGGTCACGACGAGCGGCCCGGCCCGCCCCATCGGCGTCGCCTCGAGCATGACGCGCTCGACGAGCGAGCCGCGCTCGTAGTCGCCGAAGAGGGTCGCGCGCTCGCCGTCGTTGGCGACGAGCCCCATCCCCCAGTGCGCGCCCTGCTGGCCCACCCGGAAGACGCCGACGGACGACGGCACCTCGAGGTAGAGGTAGCGCGGGTGCACGTCGTACCAGGCCAGGGCGGCGCGCGCGTCGCGCACCTGCTCGACGTGCCGCGTGGTGTCGCCGGCGATGAGCCCGCGGACGACGTCGATCTGGGCCACGATCGAGGCCTTGTCCTTGTAGTGGAAGCGCGGCGAGAGGCGCAGCCAGTGGGCGATGTACTGGTTCTGCCCGAGCGTCGTCGCGCCCGGATCCGAGAGGGGCGGCGCCCGGAGCCGGAGGTCGGTCATGGCGCGGTAGCGGAGCTGGTACTCGCCCTGCACCGAGAACGTCGACCGGGTCGGGTCCGGCGGGGGCGGCGGCGAGCGGCCGGTGTCCAGCACGAGCCGCTCCTCGAAGCGGTCGGCGTCTGCCGCGGCCGGCGGGGCTCCCGGCCCCGCGTCCGCGCCCTCGACGGGCTGAGCGGCGCTCGGCGAGGCGAGCGCGACGGCGAGCGCAAGGGGGGCGAGGTGGGCCAGGGCGAAGCGCATCGGAAGCAAGCGGCCGCGCGCCGGCGCAGGCCGGAGCGCGCCGGCAGGATAGGCGGATCGATCCCTGCGGGGCACTGGATTCTTCTTCCGTCGCCGGCGGGGCGACCCGTCGCCGGCAGCAGAGCACGATTCCGCGCTTTCCAGCCGGGGCGCTGCCGGGCCTCGTCCGTCGCTGGCGGGCGGCCGAGCGGCGCCGCGAATCGCGCCGCCAGCGGCTTTTCTCGAGGCATCCGCCGCTCTAGCGTGCGCTCCCGTGACCCTCTCCACGCCGCGCGCCGCCGTCTCTCCTTCTCTGTCTCCGTTGCTCCTGGGCCGCCCTTTCTCGCTCGCGGATCTCGAGGATGTCGCGCGGCGCGGGCGGCCGGTGGCGGTCTGCGCCGAGGCGCGCGAGCGCGCCGCGGCCTCGCGCCGGGCGATCGACGCGATCGCGGCGGCGGGCGACGCCGCGCCTGCGGTGTACGGGATCAACACCGGCTTCGGCGCGCTCGCGGAGACGCGCATCGCCGATCACGACATCCGTGCGCTCCAGCGGAACCTCGTGCGGAGCCACGCCTGCGGGGTCGGGCCGGATCTCGGCGACGCCGAGGTGCGCGCGATGATCCTCCTGCGCGCGCAGGTGATCGCGCTGGGGCACTCGGGGGTGCGCACGGAGGTGCTCGACCTGCTCGTCGCGCTGCTCGAGCGCGGCGTGTGCCCGCGCATCCCGGCGCAGGGCTCGGTCGGCGCGTCGGGCGATCTCGCGCCGCTCGCGCACCTCGCGCTGTCGCTCATCGGCGAGGGGGAGGCGCGGCTCGAGGGGCAGCTCATGCCGAGCGCGGTGGCGCTCGCGAAGGCCGGCCTCGCGCCGATCGAGCTCGCCGCGAAGGAGGGGCTCGCGCTGATCAACGGGACCCAGTACATGGCCGCGCTCGGCGCGCTCGCGCTGCGGGACGCGGCCGCGCTCTGCACGGTCGCGGACATCGCCGGCGCGGTGAGCCTCGAGGCGCTGATGGGCTCGAAGCGCCCGTTCGACGAGCGGCTCATGCGGGTGCGCCCGCACCCGGGCCAGGCCGGCACGGCCGGCAACCTGCGCGCGCTGCTCGGGGGCAGCGAGATCATGCAGAGCCACGCGGACTGCCCGAGGGTGCAGGACGCCTACTCGCTCCGCTGCATGCCGCAGGTGCACGGCGCGACGCGCGACGCGCTCGCCTGGGCCGCCGAGGTGCTGACCCGGGAGGTCAACAGCGTGACGGACAACCCGACGGTGTTCCTCGGCGAAGGAGGCGGAGAAGGGGGCGGAGAGGGGGTCGCCGAGCTGATCTCGGGCGGCAACTTCCACGGGCAGCCGGTGGCGCTGGCCCTGGATCTCGCCGCGGTGGCGGCGGCGGAGCTCGCGAACATCAGCGAGCGGCGGGTCGAGCAGCTGGTCAACCCTGCGCTCTCGACGGGCCTCACGCCGTTCCTGGCGCCGCGGAGCGGGCTGCACTCGGGGTTCATGATCGCCCAGGTGGCGAGCGCGTCGCTGGTCAGCGAGAACAAGGTGCTGTGTCACCCGGCGAGCGTCGACTCGATCCCCTCGAGCGCCGGCCGCGAGGACCACGTGAGCATGGGCAGCATCAGCGCCCGCAAGCTCGCGCAGGTGATCGAGAACGTCCGCAGCTCGCTGGCGATCGAGCTCATCACGGCGGCGCAGGGGGTGGACCAGCGGCGCCCGCTCCGCCCGAGCGCGGGGGTGGCCGCGGCCCACGCCGCCATCCGCCGGGTGGTGCCCGAGCTGGTCGAGGACCGGCCGCTCTACCTGGACATCGCGGCGGCGACCGAGCTCATCCGGAGCGGGGCGCTGATCGCCGCGGTGGAGGAGGCGGTAGGTCCGCTCAACTGATTTTTTCTGTTTTCGAAATTACAACCAAGACGATCCTGTGGAAATCTGATGCGCATCATCGGAATGCAAATGCTCCATCGAACGGCGAGTTGCTGTACATTGGCGCAGTGCCCATTCCGGTCAGCACCCCGCCGTTTCCATTCGATGCCGTTCGAGATCTGCTCGGCGTGGTGCGGGCGATCTACGCGGCGGCGAAGGACGGGGGGGCGTCGCGGGAGGAGCTCGCGCGGATCGAGCGGGTGGGGCGGGAGCTGAGCCGAGCGCTGGATCTGGCGGGGTCGCCCCAGCAGGGGGTGTCGGGTCATTCGGCGGCGTGGAAGGTGACGGACAAGGCGATGCTCCAGGTGAACGACCTGGTCGATCCGCTCACGCCGGCGGCGCCGCTCCTGCTGGCAGCGCGGAGCCGCGTGACGGGGAGCCGGCTGGCGATGCGGAGCAAGCCTCAGGGGCGGTAGGGGGCGGCGGCGAGGAGCCGGCGGCGGGCGGGGGGCTGGGGTCGGGAGGTCGGGAGGAGGTTCCGGGCGGATCGGCCCCCGGAGGGGCTGTTCTCCGCGCGGTGTGGGGGCCCCGCCGAACTCGCCTTTGCCTTTGCTCCTCCGGCAAGCCGGAGGAGCAAAGGCAAAGGCTCAAACATCGGCCCATCCCCCACACCGCGCGGAGAACAGCCCCTCCGGGGGCCTACGGTTCGGCCAGGAGCGAGGGACGACCAACGCGGAGACGCAACAAGCGAGGGCTCGGCGGGAACGGACAGTCCAGCCGGCACGCTCAAGGGGCGTACTGTGTGGGTGGAATCGTCAGCTGCGACCGAAGAACCTGCGGCTGCGGAACCGCTCGGCGTCGCGCCGGATGCCCTGCATCACCACGCGAATGAGCTCGCGGGTGTAAGCACGCCTGTCATGACGCTTGTGCTCGGGCAGCTTGACGCCCAGAGCGTGTGCAAGGCGTTCTACGTTCTCTACCTTCGCCTCACGCAGACAATCGATGTCCAGATCCATGTAGTGGCGCTCCCATTACTCGAGTCCACTTGGTTTGTCGAGCCCCAGAGGAGCGCCAAACGGGGCGCGCGCCGCTTCCCTTCAGACCGTGACAAGCGCCATCAGACCGTGACGGGGGCGCAGCGTCCCCGGCAGGTCGGCGCCACGTGGGACACAGAGCGACCTGATCCCGTTCGAAGCGGGCAAGCAGCTCAGGTCGAGCTGGCGCTGGGGAAGGTCGAGCTGGCGCTGGGGAAGGTCGAGCTGGTGCTGGGGAAGGTCGAGCTGGCGCTGGGGAAGGTCGAGCTGGCGCTGGGGAAGGTCGAGCTGGCGGCTTCAGCTGGAAGCACCGAGCCCCCCATCACGCCAGCGCGGGCCAGCTCGGCACGTCCCCCATGAGGTAGCCCCGGCCGGACTCGAACCGGCACGCCCGCGAGGGGCCGCGGATTTTAAATCCACCGCGTCTGCCATTTCGCCACGGGGCCAAGTTGTTGATTTTACTTCGGTTATCCGGATTCTTGTCCCACCCCCACCCCTCTCTGTGCCGTTTCCTGTGCCTTTTCCCCTGCCTCCGCCCCCGAGCTCGGGGATCGCCTCGGCGAGGGAAGCTAGCTCGCCAAGGCCTAGCTCTGCAAACGTCCTGGCCGCCCGGCGATACCTCTGGATCATGATCGAGCTCCGGTGCCCGGTCCGGTCGGCGACCCAGGTCTCGCTGCGGCCGTTCGCCAGCGCGACCGTGATGAAGGTCGAGCGGGTGTCGTGGGCGCGGACCTGCTGGCGCTCGTCGGAGTCCTCGAAGAGCTCCGGGCGGTCGATGCCGGCGAGCTGGAGATGAGCGCGGAAGCGCTCGGCCGCGTGCTCGACGCTGAAGAGATCGCCGTCCTCGTTGACGAAGAGCGGCGCGGAGGGAGCCGGGTTGCCGCGGAGCGCGAGCCATGCGCGCAACGCCTGCGGCACGCCGGGCGACAGCGCCCATGCGCGCGGATCGTTCGTCTTGTTCTTCTCGAGGCGCAGCGCGCCGCGATCCAGGTCGACGTCCTGCACCTGCAGGCGTGCCGCCTCGCTGATGCGGGGGCCCTCACGGTTCAGGAAGCCCCAGAGAACGCGCCAGCAGAGCGGGATCGCGGTGCAGGCCAGCAGGCGAGCGTCCTCGTCTGGATAGAGGCAGGCCTTCGCCTTCGCAGGGCCGAGCTTCGGGAGGAAGCCGTGGGGGAGCGGGTTCGTCGCGAGGAGACGGCAGGGGAAGACGGCCATCGCCATGAGCCGGTGCAGGAGCTGCGCGATGTGACGGCGCGACGCAGGCGACATCGCAGGAAGCGCGCGCATGACGCGCTCCGCGTCGTCGAGCGTGAAGGCCGAGACAGGGACACGACCGGCGATCGGATAGATGTGGCGGTCGAAGCGGTAGACGTCCTGCTCCACGCTGCGCTTCGGCTTGACGTGATCGGGGTACATGCGCGCCAGCTCGCCCGAGGTCCAGAGCTCACCGAACTGCTGGAGGGTGACCTGCTTCGGTACCGAGCTGCCGCCGGGGACGACCTTCGCTTGGGCGCCGCCCCGGCAGACAACCTCGACCGCCTCGATGACGTCGCGGAGCGCCCTGCCCTCGCGTACCGCCGCACGCTCCAGCAGCGCGACGATGGCGTCCCGCGTGACGTTGCGCGAGGCGCGCAGCCGCGCGGCGAGGTCGGCGACGAGCTCCTTGCGCTGCTCAGCCTGCTTTTCGGTCAGCTTGGGGTCGAGCGGGAAGCTCTCGCGGTCGTTGTCGCCGACGAGGACGCGGATGTAGAGCCGGTCAGCGGCGTTGCGGAAGAGCGATCCAGTGGGCCTGCGGGGCATGGCGGCTCTCTTCTACCGCGAATTGCGGCCGCGCTCACGCCTGGGGCGGCCCGCCGGCGTGGGGGCCAGCCGGAGGCCGGCCTCACGGAGCACCGCCGCTGCGCCGCCCCCTTGCTCGGGTCGTCCTCCGGGAGCGCTCCGGGAGCGCAGGTGCGGCGTGATGCTTCGTCTCGAGCCGGGCCATCAACGCCGCTCGCCCGACAAGGTGATGACGAGCGGCACCTTCTTATACTTCTCGTTTACGACGTCAGCACGGAACGTCTCGTATGCTCGTAATATGCCCTCCTGACGCCGCGCCCGCTCCGCCGCCGAGATCCTCCGCTCCGTCCCGCCGCGCGACCGCGTCGTGATGCTCCGGTATGGCCTCGACCTCGACGACCCTGCGCACGCGGCGCTCTTCGTCTCGGGTGTCCGCGCCGCGGACGACGCGATCGAGGCGCAGGAGCGCTGGGAGCAGCAGAACGCGCCACGTTGAGGTGGAATCCCGCACGAAGAGATCATCGCCAAGGTAAGAGCGCGCCGGCCTCGATGACCTGACCTTCCGCTGCTTGATCTCAAGGTTCGGCATGGAGCCCTGCTATGATGCCGGCGTGCGCAGGCGCAGGACCGCTGAGATCGCCTCTGTCAACATCGCTGCGCTTGCCAGTGCCGCCCGACGCGGCGAGGTCGATACGGATGTCGAGCTCGCCATCGCCGGCACGTGCCTCGTGCTGGCCGGGACGATCACCGTGCAGCTCGAGACGACCCGCGTGGCCTCCGGCGGCCTCCGGCTCTGGGCACGTTGTCCCGGCTGCTCCGCGCGGGCGGCCGTGCTGTACCTCGCTGCGCCGGGCCTGCGCTGCCGCCGCTGCGCCGGGCTCGTCTATCCTGCGACACGGCAGCGTCCCGAGGAGCGTGTCCTCGAGCAGGCGCTCGCACGGCGGACCAAGGCGCGGGCCGCACTCGGCGCTGGGCCGGACCCGCGGGAGCCGATCCCGCGACGGCCGCCGGGCGTGCGCTTCTCGAACTGGGTGCGTCGTCTCGACGAGTTCCACGAAGCCCAGGCCGCGGTGCAAGCGGCGCTCGCCGCGCTCGTCGGCCGGCTCGGTGCCCGCTCCGGAGCGCTCGCTCAGGAGGCCGGCTCCCCTTCCCCGTCGCCGCCGGCCGCGCCCACGCCTGAGGCGCCTTCGAGTGAGGGCCAGCAAGCCCGCGAAACCACCCCCTGAGGGACCTCCGGCGCCCTCGAGCGTGGCGGTGCTCCACCTCGGGGCGGCCCCGCGCGGAGCGCCCAGCACCGGGAGCTGGAGACCGGCGCTGTCGTGGCTGGCCCCCGGTCTGCCACGCGCGCCCACGCGACGCCGCCGGGAGCGCCAAGCGGACCCGCGCTACGGCGTCGGCAGCCTGCCACGCCTCGCGCCTTCGGAAGAGGCGCTCGCTCGGCCGGCCCGCGGCTGCCGGACCGGCTCAAGGCCGGCAGCCGCCAGCACCGCCGCAACCCCGGTCCGCTCGTCCTCCGCTGGGGCTCGACGCTGTGCCCGGTCACTGCCCAGCGCCTGGAGGTAGGCGACGAACGCCTCGCGCCGGACCAGGCGCAGCTTGCCGAGCTTCGCGACCGGTAGGGGAAAGCCCGGCGAGCGGATCGTGTCGAGGAACACGCGAGCCGGGATCCCGGTGACCGACTCGACGTTCTTCTGCGAGAGCATCTCCGGCTGCGGCGCCGTGATCGTGAGCCCGTCCAGCGGGATCGCGATCGTCGCCGTGGCGGTGGGGTTGATAGTCCTGGAGCGCCGCGACCCGCCGACAGGCCGCGCCAGGACCATCCTCTCGGTCGCTCGCATGCCGCTGGCCGCCTGACGAAGAGCAACCGGTGCCGAAACACGCGCGAGATCCGCTTGTGTCATTCCAAACCTCCATCCGTATTGGGTTCGCGAGCAACCGTGACCGATGCCGCCGAAAGGAGCCCGAAAAGGTAGTTCTGGGCCCAAGGTAATTCGACTCGAATTACCCGGAGACGCGCCTAAAAAAAAAAAAAAAAAAAAAAAAAAAAAAACATCCTGTCGCATCGCGGGGTTAGGCATTCTGGAAAGCGCCACAGAGGGCCGAAAAAGGGGTCACGCGAAGGGGTCGATTTGGTAATTCTGCGGGCTCCGTTGACGTCGAGCATGGAGGCAACACGGAGGGGGACGCCACGGTAGGCGCGGCGTGCAGAACGCGAGCAGCGCCCGCGCTCGTCGAGCTGCGCCACGAGCAGCAGGACTTCGTCGTGACGCGTCCGGTGCGCTCGCGTACGGCGCCTGGCCACCTGAGTACGGAAGGTCATCAGCCAGCCGCCCCGCGGAGCGCGCTCGGAGGTCCTCGCCTCGCCTTCGGCTGCGGTTGCGGTGGTCGCGCTGACCATCGACGTCCCGCTCGCGTCAGCGTTCGGCTCCGCCAAGGCGGTGGCGAGAGCCGCTCTGGATGCGCTGGACAGGGTGGCATCCACGGGGAGCGCCAGAGTAACGGCCACAGTCAACCTCCTTCGGCGACGTCCGGTGTCCGACGTCCGATGCCAAAGTCTAGCGCGGCAGCGGAAGCCTACTGTTTTTTGTACTCCAGGGGACGTGCACTCTACCGTGGAGTACACATCGTGGTCCGCGACTGTTTCACCTGGGGAATCGCTGTGTTACACTTGCTTCGGCTTGTGCCCAGCCGTCTAGACAAGATGTACTCTATGGCGGTCGCCTGGGACGGTCGGATCCTCGCTTACGGTCCGTCCTCGGCCGCTCCATCAGGAGCCAATACCGGAGGATTGCTGCGCTCGGCGACGCCTGGAAGCGGCCCCTCGACGTGCTCGGCGCGCCCTACACCTGGCCCGATGGGTCGCCGGTCCCGGGCTGAGGGACGTCGACGAGCGCGAGCGCCGCTTCGGCGCCGCGCGTGAGGCGATCCACCGCGAGATGCCGGACCTTGGCCGGCCTGGCGAACTCGGTCGCCACGGGGCGACGGGTTCGGCCGGACGCTCCGGAGCATAGGCGTCGGTCGATGCCGGTGCCTGTCAACCCAGAGCCGCCGGCCTCATCCGATGCCGGTGTGGCCTGACAGAGCCGCTGCGACCTTGCGCGAGCAGGCGCACGCCGGCCGATCTGGCAGATGGAGGGCCGAGCTTGTACGAGCGCGACCGGGGGCGCCGGACTCCGCGTGCTCGTGAGGATGCGCTTCCGGAGGTCGGCCGAGGCTCCTGCGCGTGCGCGTCGAGGAGTGTGAGGGACGCTGCCGTGTGCCACACGTTCCAGCGCACGGGCGAGGTCGTGCAGTTCGAGGCGTGCGACGCTCAGCGCACGGAGCGGCGGCGGCGCGAGTGGCCGAGCTCGCGGGGGCAACGTTGCCGGCATGGGCGATGTCGCGCGGCTCAAGGTGCGCGCCTCCCCTGCGCGCGCGGCCAGCGGCAGCCGGACCCCGGTGCCGCGACCGGCCGTGATCGCGGGCGATGCTGGCGCACGGGCGCCGTCGTTCCGCTCTGCGTGCGCGCCCGTCAGCACACCGTGACGGCTCGCCGGCGATGCCGTGCAGCCCCAAACTGCGCGGCGGCCTGTGCGCTCTCACGGCGACGTGGACCGGCAGCCGGTGCCAGGAGGCTGGCAAGCACTCGCGCCTTGCAGTCAGCTGCGCAACGGTGAACGCCCCGGACGGTACGACTCACGTTCATGGTGGTGTTCTCGTCATATTCCGATTGACGTCCATTTCTACGTTCAGGAGGATGGCTCGTGGTCACGTTGCTCGTTCGTCGCCGAGGTGGGGGAAGAGTCGATGGGCACGAGAGGCGGGCGGATACTATGCGCGGCAATGGTCGTCTTCCCGCTCGTTGCCGTTCCAGCGCAGGGAGAAGCGTCCGAGCTGAGCGCTGGTGTGAGCTTCGGGTGGGTTCAGGCCGGCACAGCTCAGCGCCTCGCGATGGGGCCGCATGCGGGACTGTCATGGCGCATCGAGAGGGACCTCTTGTTCAAGGTTCACGACCAGTGCAGCGTCGTGCCTCCGATCCAGGTAGGCGGGGCCGGCGTTTACAATCACACCTCCGTCGCCATCGGATATGCCTGGAAAAGCGGCGATGTCAGCGCGGGGCCCTCGGCTGCGGTCTATCTCATGCCGGCGTGCGGCAGCACGTTGTGCGGGCGCATCGCCGGGATGGCGGTGGGCGGGCACGCGCAGATGAACGCGTACGTTGCCGGCCCGCTCGGCGTGTCGGTGAGCGCTAACGTGGACTGGATCGGCGGGAGCAGTCTTGTGCTGCCTGGTCACGCGTCGGTGATTGTTGTCGCCGGTCCCGTGCTTCGATGGAGTGTCAAATGAACGCGAAGAGAAGTCTGCTGCTGATCGTGGCCATCGCCGTCTGGTCGCTTGCGGCATGCAACTGGACCGTGGGAGACTGCTACCCACGCGAGGAGTGGGAGAAGGGTGAAGGGGCAGGTGCGCCGGTCCATGGGCCAGTCCCCGTCTTCAGCTCCAGCGCGTCGGGGGACTTCGGGGCGGAGCCGCCGGAAGGCGGCGAGCGCAAGATCCAGTGCAACAAGACGGAGGAAGAAGAAGAGGAGGAGCAAGAAGAAGCGCGCCCGATACCCAGCCCGGAGAAGCCGGCAGATCCCTGCCAGCAGAGCGGCGCTCCGACCATGGGGTGCGCAAATAAGCGGTTTGACCCGTCTGAATTCAAATTTGTGACTATCGTCGCCTACGACGGAACGGTAGCAGGTGGTTGGCAGGAGGCGAGGGCTGGGCTCACTTTCTACAAAGGGGACGCTGGCAAACAGGCGTGCTTTGTTCGCATTGGCATGCCTCTGAGGAGCGAATTTTTTGGGGACATCTCTGCGGATGACGCGGCGGCAATCAGTGCCAATGTAGCAAACGCGGTAACCGGCAAGCTGGAGAACACAGGAGGCTTCGATCTTCCGTTTGGTATATTCTGCTCAAGATTGAAGCATGATATGGCATATGTGTTTGATAAGCAGTACAAGGGGCTCGGCGCCAAGATGATGGACCCATGAAACATAGCCTCAACGAGCTGTTGGATATCATCTATCGATACTATCCCCGCGGGGTTGGGATCACCGATGACGTCGACGTCCAGCTACGCAACGCGACGGAAGAGCACGCTCGGCTCGTGGCCGCGCGGATCCGAGCATCAAAGGATGATCGCTGGCATGTCATGCTGCGTCGCGTCGAAGGGCGCTTCCCTGGCATGGTCATGAACGAGTCGCTCCATCTTCCCTCCGGCGGCTGCGACGGATGTTACTCATTTTCGCTCGATCTGACCGAGACCACCGGTCGAACGCTGCGGTTCCAAGTGAGCTTTCTGGCCCCGTACTACATTATTCACGGCTCGCGCACGGTCGAAATAGTGAAGCAGCTAAGAGACGTATTCATAGTCGACTTTCGAGGCATGAACTTCCGCGTTTCACGAAGTCCACTTGATCCGAGGTTCATTTCGAACCCGGACCATGAAAGCCCAAGGACCGTCACCATCAAGCGGGAATACGTCACGTTCGAGCTGTCGCCTGATGAGGAGCCATACGCAGACTGGGTTGCCCAGGAGATCGAAGCGACCTTCGGTTGCGAACGCATGCCGCCCGAGGTCGGAACCGCGCTCGTGCCAGAGGTGGCAACGGGCCTGCAGATTCCTGGGAAAGTCAGGGTATATGACTGTCTGTTCTCAGAACACGAATGGGTTAAGCCCTCGCCGTCCGACGTGCCGGCGCCCGGCGTAAGTGTTGACGTGACCAGTCTCACGGAACGGCTTGTCGCGGTGCTTACCGTGCTCCGGGCGCATCACCAGATCGGAATACTACTCGATTTGCCCCGGATGATTCAGCAACTGCCGGAGCCATATCGACAGTCGTTTGGGGTTTATTGGTCGGTGTCTACAGACGGCTTCCTGCACAAGGACGAGATGCTGGAGGAGCTTGCGCGCATGCGCCCGCACGACGAATCGCG
Source organism: Sorangium sp. So ce185 (assembly GCF_051526825.1). Lineage (NCBI taxonomy): Bacteria > Pseudomonadati > Myxococcota > Polyangiales > Polyangiaceae > Sorangium > Sorangium sp. So ce185. The sequence goes on from NZ_CP150316.1 coordinate 9,913,770, forward strand.
GAAGACTCTCCGCGCCATGGCGGCCAAACGTGAGCTCGAAGCGCTGGTCGCTTCGTGGGACGGTGAAGGCGAGCCGCCGGCCGCCATGGTCGCTTGGGCCTCCAGCTTCCTGGCGAATTGGCCCGTGAACTCGGTCGCCGATCTCCGCGCCGATCTCCCGTGACGTGACTCGGGCTATTCGGGAAAGCGAAGCGTCTCGTGGCTTTCGCCGCTCTGCCCCATCGTCGTCGTGCCATCGTGGTTCCAGCTCATGCCGCCCGGGCCCGGCGGTCCGATCTCGAAGATGACGCGCTCGAGCGTGAGCTGGTCCTCGTCGAGGTAGGCGATGCCGATCGAGTCGCCGCCGCGCCCCGGGCCGCCGTAGCCGCCGGGTCCACCCTGGCCGCCCCTGCCACCCAGGCAGGACTGAAAGCCGTTCCCCAGGGCGCCTCCTGGAGCGCCTCGACCGCCTCGGCCGCCGTCCTGGGGTTCCCCGCCGTTGCCGCCCTGGCCGCCAGAAGGCGTCTTGATCTTGCTGTCGCGCACGGTCACCCGGGCGTGAAGCGCAAGGACGCCGATGGTCGCATGTCCGTTCTCTCCCCCGCGGCCCCCTCGGCCTCCGCAACCGCCGGCCCCGCCCGAGCCTCCTCCTGCACCCCCTTTGGACGCCACGCCGCACACGGCGAGCCCGCCCCGAGCACCACCGCCGCCGCCGCCGCCCTGGCCGGGCGTGCCCCAGCTCCCCTCGGCCCCCGTGTCGCCCTTCCAGCCTGTCTCGGTGAGGCGCCCGATGCCCTCGCCGGGCGCGCCCTGGGTTCCCGGGAACCCCGGGGCCCCGTCGGATCCGCTGGCACAATCGCGGATGTCCTCCGCGTCACCACCGACGCCCGAGGGCGAAGGCTCCCGCGCTGAGGCGGGCTCACCGTCGCCTCCGCCCTCGGCGCTGTCGGGCATCCCGTCCCCTCCCTTGCCGCCGACGCTCGTGAGCCCGCTCTCGCAGCGGTTCACGACCGCAGGCCCGCCGGCGACGCGCGTCGCCGAGCACGCGTCCCCACCGAACATGCCATCCGGTCCGTCCGGTTGGATGGATGGCCACGGCTCGCCATCGCTGCCTGACAGCGAGCCGCTCGGGCCGATATCGCTCCGCACGATCTCCACCGCCGTGTTGGACTGGACGAGTATGCCGAGCGGGCCCCACGACTTCATCTCGATATTGGCGAGCGTCGAGACCCCGTCCGCGGCTCCGCTGTCCTCCGGGCCCGCGGGCCCGATCGTCAGCATGGGGGCGATGGCCGACGTGGGCTGAAACGTGGACTTTGGGCGTAGGGGGTCGGGCACCCACTTCCAGCAATGAAAACCCCCGAGGAGGTCCACGCCGGAGGGCAGCGTGATGGGACTCACCCTGAATCCGTCGTTGCAGATGAACACGCGCCCTCGTCCAGCGCGCGCGAGCTCGACGGCGTGCTCGACGGTGTACACCGGCTTCGCCTTCGTGCCGGGGTTCCTGTCGTCGCCGCCCCCGAAATTTCCAGCGACGAACACGCCGCAGCCGTCGTCGAGGATACCAGCGGCGACGTGCTCGACGCAGACCGACTCCGGAGGCGGCTCGTCCTCGCACGAGGTGCCCTCGCAAGGCGCCACGCCGGGGTCGACCACGCTGGGCGAGGTTCCGCAGCCGGTCGCCCACGCGGACAACACAAGGAGCAGGGGAGCGGCGGTGGTCGTTCTCATGTGCATCTCCTGATGTGTGCCGCCGGCACAGGGCGGTTCATCGAGGCGGTTCCTGATGTGGCGCATCGAACCTGTACCAGAACAGCGTGGGCCCCTCTTGCCCCTGGCCTAGCGTATCGCCGAGCGTTGTATTGCCGCCGCGGCCACCCTGGCCAGGTCGCCCGGGCAAGACGGTCGCATCCTGCACGAGGGTCACGGAGGCGCTCATGGAGGCGATGCCGAACGACGCACCCCCGAGCCCGCCGCCGCCGTCGCCCCCGCGGCCGCCGTTGCCGCCACCGCCGCCGGCGCACCCTCGCGACAGGTCGGTCAGAACAGCGTGTCCGCCGTAGCCGCCGTCGGCGCCCAAGCCTCCCCGCTGTCCCGTTCCGCCGACCCCGCCATCGCCACCCTTGCTCCCGAGGACCTTGCTGGCCTCGACCGTGAGGGCGCTCCCCTGCAAGGCCACGATCCCGATGCTCGCGCCGCCGTAACCGCCCCCCTGGCCCCCCTTGCCACCGCACCCGCCACTGCCGCCCGCTCCGCCGGCCGCACCGCCCTGGGGCCGATCCGCTGGACACGCGCTCGAGGGGCCGCGCCCTCTGCCGCCGCCGCCCCCGCCACCGCCCTGACCGACGCCGCCCCGCTTCCCGTCCTCGCCGCGGACGCCGACCCATCCGTCTACGCCCAGGAGGCCAGCGCCAGCCGCTCCGGCAGCGCGCTCCGCAGGGGCGCCGTCTGCTCCGTCTTGCCCGTCCGTGCACGGCATGCTGAACGCGCCGCCGCCCGCCAGGCCGCGAGCATCCGCATTCCCAGCCGGTTCCGGCTGCCCTGAAGTGCCGTCGCCGCCCCGCTCGATCCCGCCGTCGCCCCCGTAGCCGCCCGTCGACTCGATGCCGTCGTCGCACACGGTCACGACCGGAAGGGCGCCCATCGCCACGTCCGCGGTGCAGGCGTTCGCGCCGTCGTTTCCCATCACGCCAGCCGTTGCGCGGAAGCTCGGCGCGTCCTCGCCTGGCTCTCCGTCCTTGCCATTGCCAGCGAGGATGTCGCTCTCCCGCACGGTCGCCCTGGCCCCCGGGCTCAAGATCATCGCGATCGACGACTTGCCATCGCTCGCGGAAGCGTCGGCCGCCACGGCGCGCACGCCGAAGATCATCGACGTCGCGTCGTCACCCGCTGTGACCGCGTCGTCCCCCGCGATGACACGCACCGGGATGCCCAGGGGCGGCGCGATGACGGTCAACTCATTCGGCCCGCCGAACGACCCATCATAGGACCAATCGCCGCCGTCACACAGACGGGCGCCCCAGAGGTCGACGCCCGACGGCAGCGTGATCGCCTCCTGGAACGTCCCGCCGCACGCGTACACACGCCGGGTCGGCGCCTCGCCGTTGCCTCGGCCGCTCGCGGCGAGCCCGATCCCGTGCTGCAACGTCCTCACCGGCGCGCCCTTCGTGCCGGGGTTCCTGTCGTCGCCGTTCTCGCTGACGAACACCCCGCACTGGTCGAGCGCCGGTGCGCTTTCGGGCTGCCCCTCGCACGGTCCGGGCGGCGGTTCCGGATCGGGGGCGCACGCATACACCTCCCAGCAAACATCGGCGTACGTGCACGCCGTCAGTGAGCTGGCGCTCCACGCGCAGAGCGCGAGAGCCAAGACGGACGTCCCGGTGCTTCGACCTCCCTGCGAGCGCGTCTCCAAGGCTCCCGGTGTCCTCACCACAGCCCCTCGATCCTCACGCCGACCCCATGCCCGGTCGCCACGGGCGAGACGTGGATCCGTTCCCGAGCCGGCGTGCGTCCCAGGAAGGAGAAGTCCGTGAAGAAGGACGCGGCGGTTGCCGCCCCGATAACGCCCCCCACAATGACCAGGGCCGTGCCTGCGACTCCGGATTGATTGCGCTCGTCCCGCAGCCGGAGCAGCTCAGCACACGCCGAGCGTTGCGGCGCCTGCCAGCACATGGACGAGTTCGTCCTCGGATCGCTGTTGAGCCCGTCACGCCGCTCGCTCAGATCGCCGCCAAGCCTGCTGGCCCGGATCATGAGGAGGCTGCCAACCGACACGGTAGCCGTCGTGACGGCGATCCCCGCGATGCGCAGCGCCCCCGGCCACGAAGCCCACGGGCTGGGGGCCTGCGTCGGAACAGCCAGCGCAGAGCTCAACGCCTTGGGGGCTTCCTTCGGTGCTGCCGCCGCCACCTCCTTGGTACTACCTGAGGAGCGCGGCAGCTGCATCAGCATCTCGTGCTCCTTTCCCGGCATGGCTGTGAACACCTGGAGAGAGTCCTCGCGTCCCGGCGCGCGGGCCCGCACCATGTGTTGCCCGGACTCGAAGAACAGCTTGTGGGTCCGCGCGGTCCTGCCTACCGGCTTGCCATCGACGAGCACCTCGGCGTCCGGCGGCTCGACCGCGAGCAGCAGCGTCGCAACGTGCGTCGTTGCCTTCCGCAGTCCTTCCTCGAAACGCAGTTGGAGGGCTACAGTAAGCGCCTCGCGCTGCTCAAGGCTCCAGGCGAGGTGCTCGGCTGCCTCGCGGTACTTGCGCAACACAAGCGCGCAGAGCCCGAGCTCCCCGGTGATCTCCGCCCGCTCTCGCTCTGTGGTCGACGCTGGCTCTGCTGCCTCCAGGGCTGCCTTGTAGGCATCATATGCCTCGGTCCACCTTCGCGCTGCACGAGCCCTTTGCCCAGCGCGTACAAGGTCTTTCACTGTCGAACCGTCGCTCCGTGGCGGCGTCCCAACGATGCTCTGAGCGCTGGCCGGGCTCACAAGGCCGGTGGCGGCACCCAGCATCAAACAGATCGACAGTGAATGTGGAGCGCACCGCATACGGGCGACGGTACTGACGCCAGCCTCGCGGCGTCAACCCTCAGGGATTTCCGTTTAATGCTCCATGGACGAGAAAGAACAGAGCAATCCCGGAACGTGCTGGTTCGTTCCACCACGACGGAACTGGAGGAAGGGAGAACGGCCGCTGCTACAGCGGCACACATTGTCCGACCGAAGTTGGCCGTCCCTTCATTTTCCTGAACCCTTCAGGGCGGCTCAGGTGTGCTACCCGCCGTGGCCAAGCGCGCGCTCACGTCCATCGGCTTCGACCTCTTCCGGCGCCTGGCGATCCGTCGCGGTGTCCCGGCACGAGACGCGGAGGACGTCGCTCAAGAGGCGCTGCTGCGCGGCTTGGAAGCGGCTCAGCGGATCGAGCCGGGCAGGGACTCGGCGCCGTACCGCGTCACGATTGCCCTCAACCAGGCGCGCAACCATGTGCGCGACGCGGGCCGCCACGGCGAGGTTCTGACGTCCTTCGACGAGCGCGAGCTCAGAGGGGAGGATCCCACGCCGGAAGACCTGCTCCGCCTGCGGCAGCGGGCAGAGCTCACGCGGCGCCTGATCGCTCAGGTTGACCCCAAGTACCGGGACATCCTCATCAGGCACGAGCTGGAGGAGACGCCGCTGGTCGAGATCGCGGCCGAGCTCGGGCTCAGCGTCCAGACGGTGAAGACCCAGCACCGGCGGGCGCGCGAGGAGCTGGACGCGCAGAAGCGACGGTGGGATGCGCAGCAGCATTCCCACGGCTGGGACGACGATGCCTGCGTGGTGGCACCGCTCGCCTTCGGGTTTCGCGATCGCGCGTCGGGGGTGGCCACCCTGCGCCGTCTGGGGGTGAGAGTCGTCGTGCAGGGGGCGTCCGTCGTTCTGGCGGGCGCTCTCGTCTCCGGCGTGGCGCCTGTGCGCGGCCTGGCATCGTGGCTGCGACCGGCGGCAGTCCACGCGCTTGAGAGCGCGCCCGCCGCAGCGGACGACAGGGCGACCGCGGTCGCCGATGGCGCCGCCATCCCCGCGCACGCGCTCTCGTGGTCGGCGAGAGCTGGCAACGCGGGCACTGGGGTCGCAGTGAATAGCACGCCCCCTTCCTCGGTGATGGCAGCTCGTCATGCCGCGTCGCCGGGGGGCGCCGTGCGCTCCCCCGTCGGCGAGCGGGAGAGAAGCCTGGTCAACCAGGCCCGGAGGGCGATCGAGGCCCATACCGCCCTCGGTTACCTCGAGGCGCGCCGGCTGCTCGAGGCCCACGCGCGGGAGTTTCCGCGCGGGCCGCTCGCTGCGGAGCGCGAAGCGCTACTCAGGCAGATTCGCTGAATCGTCGGCTGTTCACTGACGGTTAACAGGCGTAGCTCCGATGCTGTCGTCGACAGCAGAAGGCCGAGATCCGTCTCGCGTCGGGCAAGAGGCGCACGTCCAGGAGGAGGAACACATGGAGGAAGTGCTGGGTGCGATGTGGCTCATCTCGCCGATCGTTCTCGCGATGATGGCATGTGTTGCGATCGGGTTCGCGGTGACCGCACGCGAAGCGCTGGGCCGCGAGCGCGGGCTCCGCGAGGCACGAGAGCAAGCGCATGAGGACGAGGAGCTGGCCCTCACCGACGCGAAGGAAAAGGCGGAGCGGGAGCTGGAGCATCACCGGCGCCTGCTCGACTGCCATGTGGACGCCCTGATCGCGGCGATGACAGGAGTTCGCGCGCGCCCAGTCCCATGGCCCGGCAGAGTCCTCGAATCGTTCTGCGCGACGATACCCTCGTGGCAGCACAAGCTGACCGAGCGCACCGGGCTGCAACGACGGGAACTCGAGCGGCTGCTGAACAGCGACCACCCGATGACGCCCGGCCTCGCACGGCAGTTGGAGGTCTTCACCGGCACGCCTGCGCGGTACTGGGAACGCCTGTGGCGTCTGCACGATGACTACCGGGCGGACGCGGAGGACACGGTGGTGATCCAGCTCGGTGAGCCCGTCGCCAAACGCGAGCGCTCGGCGTGTGCGGCGGCGTCGTCATCGTCAAGCACGACGTCGACGAGTCCGGCCGCCGTTCCCCCTCGGGCGCCTGATGTTCCCCCGCCGGTGCTGCCTTGCTCTGACCTGGCTGCCAAAAGCCCACGGGCCAAGCTCCCGCCGCCTCCTCAGCCGCGGCTTCGGTCACCGCTCCCCGTTCGCACGATGTCGGGAGCCGAGCTCGCGTGTCGCGCTGCCGCACTGACGAGCTTTCCGGTACAGCACGACGACGGCGGATCCAGTCTTGCACGAGGAGCCGATTGGGAGGACATCGAGCGCTCTGCGTCGAACACGACGCTGCCAGGCGTAGAAAGCCATGAACGCGCATAGCGTGAGGCTCGCTCGGGGCACCTGAACTCGGCGCCGCTATCAAGCCGGCCGTGGGTGGAGCGCCTCGCGACCAGGGGCCAGCGGCACGACCCGGAGGCGACGGTCCGAATCCAGATTGACCCCACACGGAACGGCCGCACGCCGGTCACCGGCGCGCCCGCTGAAGACACGGAGCGACGGTAATCCGTCTGCTCACGTGACCCAAGGATCAGAAAGAGCGATACCATGATCGCCGGATACGGCTCGGCAACACTGTTGCTCGCGTTCACGGCGGCGATCCTGGCGATTTCCCGAATGTCCACGTCCGGCGATCCATCTATGCTGGCCGCTCAGCTCGACGCGCTCCGAAGCACGGCGGGCGAGCGTGGCCTCGCCGTCGTGGCGGCGTGGGTCGCAGGCATGGGCGTGCCACGCAACGATCAAGCCGACGTTATGCAGCGCGCGCTGGAGACGGCGACCACTGCCTGGCCTCGATTCGATCCTGACTTCAACCGACCAGGACAAGAAAGCAGCGCAGCGGCATCAGAGAGGCGCCGGAAGCTCTTCTCCCGCTGGCTACACCGTATTGTCGCGCGCAGCGTGTCTAGATACTTCAGGCAGAACTTCCGCTCTGTTGAGATCCTGCTGGACGAGCCGCTCGATCCTGAAACGCCTGACCCTCGGCGGAACGCCGAGGCGGAGCTGATCGCGGAGCAGAGCTGGCTCCGTCTGCTGGAGACGCTCCTTCGCGCCGACCCCGAAGCGGCGGGGATCCTGGTGGCCCGGGACTTGGACGAAAGACCCATGAGAGAGATCGCGGAGTCGACGGGAATCCCGCTGTCGACGGCTTACAAGATGCGTGATCGCGCTCGTGCCGCGCTCCGCGCGGAGCTCGAGCGCCTTGAGGAGCTCGAGCGCACGCTAGACGACGAGGAGAAGCGGAGATGAGCGATCTTTCGTGGATCGATCGGGCGGCACAGACCTGTCCATCGCGCGAGGGGCCCTCGCCGATGAGGACCGCGCGCGTTCCAGCGCACCTACCGCAGCAATGCAGGTTCTGACTGTAGGAGGTCAACGTCGCCCGCAGCACAATCATTATGCGCGGTAGGTCGCGCTGGCAGGATCTGGATAGGATGCCGAGTATGCGTCACGGATTCATGCACAAGCTCGTAGCTCATGCTGCAGCTCCGGAGGCTCCGCGCCCGATGACTGGCACCCCGAGGCGGACGGACTCCTTCAGCCTCGTGGCAGATTCTCGAGATTGTTCCTCGTCGTGTGGTCGGGGTTCGTGGTGAGATACGGGCTATGAAGGCAGCCCGACCTATTAGAGCATGAACTGAGCTTCTTGATCTTCGCCCTGGGTTCCTTGTCCACCTCCGTGTACCAAGCGTGGCCGGTGTCGATACTGTCAACCACCTCCTTGTTCGTGTAGAACCTGCCGAGATTCGTCACGACACCGATAATATGCTCGTGGGATGTTCCATCCTTATTAGCGACCGCCTGCTTGCGCACCTTCGTCACGTAATACGTTCCCATTTCGTCCTCTTCTTTGAAAAAATATTAGCCACAGTTGCAGCACAGCGCGGCGCCCTAACAGCCTCGCAACAAGGGCCGCAGCGCCGCCATGATTCTAAGTTAAAGCATCCATTAGCTTCGCGTCTTCAGGGCCCTCTTCGGCGCGATCACGGCCGCTCTACCCCCCTCTGTACACAGCCGCAGGTAGTCGCAGCTCCTGCATTTCGCTGCAGCGGGCTTGGCTTGCAAGCTCCCCTTACGAAGAGCGTCCGCCGCGCCGAGCAGACCAGTCTTCACCTCGTCGATAAAGGAATCGTCCACGGCGCGCGGCTTCTGCTTGCGATCGTCGAGGTTGTAGACCTCGACGAAGTCAGCGCTCCGACCGGTGAGCTCCTGGTACCCAAGCGCGTAGATGTGGAGCTGCTTCTCGGTGATCTCCTCAGGCTGGGCACGATCGCTGGACTTGAGGTCGACGATCGTCGTCTCGCCGGTGTCGACGCGGCGCACCAGATCGATCCGGCCGACGATGGAAACGCCGTCCCCCAGGTTGATCTCGATCGATTTCTCCGAGAACTCGATCTTGTCGAAGCGATCGCGGTTGTCCTCGAGGTAATCGTGGATTACACGCTCGGCCGAACTCTTGAGTTTCTCCCTCAGATCGGGGTACGCGTAGGGCGTGCATAGGTGTGTGTCCACCAGCCTGGGCACCTCGGCCGCAGTCGCTATATCGCCGCGGATCGCTCGGGCATGAACCTCGGCGAGAATGTCATGCAGCGATTTGCCGTAACCCAGCGCCTCGTGAAGCGGCGCGTTGAACCCGTAGAGGATGCGCAGCTTGAACTGGTAGGGGCACTCGAAGAAGTACTTGAGCTCCGAGAACGAGAGGGCCACGTTCGTCACGCCCTTCCGCGGCGCCGGAGGAAGGCGCTCACGTGCTGCGTAATCGGGTCTGCGACGCTTCACCCACTTCGAGACCAGCACGTCTTCCCAGAACTCCGACGCCTTCTGGTAGAGCCGGTTGCCCGGTACGGGCGCCCAGGTCAGATGCAAAAACTTCTGGCTACGCGTCACGGCGACGTAGAACAGCCTCCGCTCGTCCTCCACCGTGCCCTCGAAGCGGGCCTGTCTCTCAATCCCGGCCGCGGGAATCAGGTGCCAGACGCTGGGGCCGCCCTGTTTCTTCGACGGGAAGCGGTTTCTGACGAGCGCGGGAACGAACACGACCGGCCATTGCGTACCCTTCGCCTGGTGGACGGTCATGACCCGGACCGCATCGGGGTTGGCGTAGGCATTGTCTTGCCAGCCTTCAGGATACACGTCCTCCGCTTGGTACTGGAGGAAGCTGGCGAACGCATGGTGCTTCTCCACCGGCTCGGAATGGTAGTGGATCGCCTCGAAATCCGAGATCACCTGGCTGAATTTACCGAGGTTGTAAAACACGACCTCTCCTCGTCCGTCCGGTACCCGCTCCTCCCGGATGCCGGCGTCCTCGAGGAAGCTGAGGAAGCGGCGCTGGATCGAGTAGAAGGCGAACCGCTTGCCCCCATCCTTCCGCATCTCCTCGCGGACGCCGGCCGCGGCCCGGATGGCGGAAAGGAGGTCGGCTCGTGTCGCGCCGGTGCGAGCTCGCGACCATGCCGCCTCGAGCGACCCGACGTCCACCTCCGGCCGGCCCGCCATGAAGTAGAACAGCTGCCGAGCGGCCTCTGCCTCTGCGGTGTTGAACAGGTTGCCCATGCCGGCGATCACATAGGGAATCCCGGCGGCGTCGAAGGCCTGGGTAATAGGGGCGCCGTTTCTTCGCACGCTGCGGAGCAGCACCGCCATGTCGGACCACGAGATACCGCGCTCGACGTCGCCGTCGCGGATGGCGACGCCACGGAGGGCGATCGCGGTCTCAGCGATGTAACGGGCCTCGTCTTCCGGGGTGTCGAACGCGAGCGCCGCGATATCTCCAACCTCATACGCATGAGCACCGGTCGGCTTCATCGCCTTCTCGAGCCGCAGGCCGTTCTTCTCGATGACGGCGCGCGCTGTCTCGACGATGCCGCGCGTCGACCTGAAATTGTCCTCGAGCCGGACCATGTGGACGTCAGGGTAGCGCTCCTGGAACGTGAGGATGTTGGAGACATCACTCCCACGCCACTGGTAGATTGTCTGATCGTCGTCGCCGACGACGCAGATCTTGGCGCCGAGCCCGTGCAAGCAGGACACGATGCGCTCCTGCACAGGGTTCACGTCCTGATACTCGTCGATGACGACGTGCCGGATGCGCTCGGACAGCCGCTTGCGCAGGCCATGGTCGTTCTGGAGGGCGTCCGCCGCGGCGGCGAGGATCTCGGAGTAGTCGAAGTGCGATCGCTCCTCGAGCAGGCTCCGGTAGGCTCTCAGCGCAGCGAAGACGGAGCAGCCCGCGAGGGCCTTCGGATCGATGGCGGACTCACGGAGAATAGACAGCGCATCGCAGTAGCGGCTCGTGTCCACGTAACGCTTCAGCGTTTCCCCCCTCAGGTTAGTCGAGGCGGTGAGGCCGCTCTGTTTGCTGTGCCGATCGACGAACAGCCTCTGCTGAACCTCGTTGAGGACGTCGAACTTGAAGTATATGGGGACTTCGTTCTTGAGAAGATCGAGGCAGAAGGCGTGGATCGTCCCCACGTACATCTCCGCGAGCCCGGGGATGTCACCGAGCTCCTCGCGGCAGCGGGTGACGATGCGCTCCTTTAACTCGGCCGCGGCCTTCTCCGTGAAGGTGAACGCGACGATGTTCCGCGGCCTCAGGCCACCGCACGGACCGGGGCGAAGGAGGGTGGCGATACGTCGCGCGACGACCTCCGTCTTCCCGGAGCCGGCGCAGGCGATGAGCTGAAGGTTGCCCTCAGGGTGCAGGATGGCTTCGAGCTGGCTGGGGGTGAACTTCATGTCCGTGCTCCGCTCTCATTGCAGACACCGTGCCGCACCGTCATGTGGTGCGAGGACCGGGATTGCTCCGCGATCACGGTCCGCAGGCGAGCGGCCGCTGTCTCTCGCGAGCGACGCCGGGTCGCTGCTCCGAGCGCGGATCACTGGGCCCGGCGCGGTCCGCTGGGCGTCGCACCCGCGCGACAGGCGTCGCGAGGTGGCGCCGTCACCCGTGAGCGACGGGTGTCGCGGACCAGCGTCCATCGATCGCCCCGGAATCCCCGGCGCACGCCTCGATGGGTGTCGCGCCCGGGCGACGAGCGCTGGAGCTGACCTCCTGGTTCTGGCGCTTTCTTACGCCGACACGCGCGGCACGTAGGTTGCGAAAGCCGCCGGCGCGTAGGCGGTCGCGGGGCACCTCCCCCGGGCGAGGTCGCGCATGCGACGCGGCCCACGCAGGCAGCGGATCCGGTTCAACCGGCGCCTCTGCTCCGGGAGGATTCCAGGAGAGACGTCCGGAGATGAGAACGAGCGCTCCAGGATGCCAAGCGGCCTTGGCGGCTCCTCCGGCGGAAGCCGCGCCGCGCTGCGCGCACGCGCAGACATCCCGCCTCGCGTGAGCCATGGAGGCAGCGCCTGAGCCCGCTGGAGCAGGGAACGATACGATCATGAAGCCCATCGTCCTACCGCCGCTTCCGCCGCCGGTCGAATTCGTCTATAGCCAGGGCGGGCCGGCGGGCTCTACCGGTCCGAGAGAAACCGGCATGAACAATTACGCATGGCTGTTTGAGATCGCAAAGGGGCTCCTCTCCGAGAGCGACGCCAACACGCCTGAGGTCATCCTGCGGCGCGTCCTCGCGGCGACTGGGGCGGAGCGCGGCTTCATCGTCGTGCGAGAGGGAGACTCGTACGTGCAGAGGTTCGACGTCCAGTTCGATCGGCGCAGCCTTTCCACCGAGGAGCGCCGCTTCAGCCAGAGCCTCGTCAAGCAGGCGATCAGGACAGGCGAGATCATCTACTCCGCGGACCTGAGCCACGACCAGCGCTTCGCAGAGCTCGAGAGCATCCGGCTGCTCGGGCGCACCTCCGTGCTCGTCGCGCCGCTCCGGCACGCCGAGGGCAGCGAGGGCGCCGTGTACCTGGAGCGGCGGAGCGACGCCGGGTTCCCGGAAGATGCGCGCTGGCTCGTCCGCGAGTTCACGGAGATGGCCGGGCTCTTCCTGCGTCGCGCCATCGAGCGGGACGCGCTACGGCGTCGGAACCAGAGCCTCGAGCACGACCTGTTCGCCCGTTACGACTTCAAGGGGATCATCACGCAGCACCCCGGCATGATCGCGCTGCTCCGGAAAGTCGCCCAGGTCGCCAGCTCGGACGCGGCGGTGCTCATCCACGGCGAGACGGGGACAGGGAAGGAGCTCATCGCGCAGGCGCTCCACGTGAACAGCGAGCGGCGCTCGAAGCCGCTCGTCCCGCTGCACACCATGGCGCTCTCGGGCCAGCTGCTCGAGTCCGAGCTGTTCGGCCACGTGCAGGGCGCGTTCACCGGCGCGACCCGCGAGCGCCTCGGCCGGCTCGCGAGCGCCAATGGCGGCACGCTGTTCCTTGACGAGGTCGCCGACATCACGCCTGAGGTGCAGGTCAAGTTGCTCCGCTTCCTCGATTATGGCGAGATCCAGCGTGTCGGCTCGGACCGGACCGAGAAGATCGACGTGCGGGTCATCGCGGCGACGCACAAGGACCTGCCGGCGCTCGTGCGCGACGGGCACTTCCGGCAGGATCTCTACCATCGCCTCAAGATGATCCAGCTCGAGATACCGCCGTTGCGGGAGCGCACCGGGGACATCCCGCTGCTCGTCGCCCACTTCCTCGGCACGAACTGGAAGCGCGACGGCGAGCGGCCACGCTGGACCGCCAGCGCGGAGCGCGCACTTGCGATGCACGCGTACCCCGGCAACGTACGTGAACTGGCTTACGCCGTCAAGGCGGCCTGCGTCATGGCCACGAGCCCGGAGCTCGACATCGACGTGCTCCCGGAAGATATGAGGCCCACCGAGCCCGAGGCGCCCGGCTCCGACTTCCGCGAGTTCACCGGAGCCGAGCACAAGGCCGCACGCGCGGCGGCGCAGCAGAAGGTGGACATCGCCTTCCTGAAGGGCCTCATGGAGCGGCACCAGGGCAACGCTGCAGCGGCCGCGCGGGAGTCGGGCATCCACCGCGGCCAGCTCCATAAGCTCCTCACTAAATACGGGATCAAGCACTCGTGATGACCTCGTCATCCGTCCAGTGCCCGGCGTGTGGAAGGTGGTGCTCGGAATTCGATCCGGTCTGCCCGGCGTGCCGCATCACGCTGCCGCAGGAGTCGCTCTCGCTCCAGCGGCTGCCACCCCCTCCCGACGACGGACGCGACAAGCCACGTCTGGCGACCAGCGCGGGGGACATCCGCGGCCGTGTGCTCGTCGAACGCTATCGCCTGCACACGCGCCTAGGGGGCGGCGGCCACGGCGAGGTCTGGTCCGCCGACGATCTGCTCGTCGGCAGGAGGGTCGCCGTGAAGCTGCTCGGCGAGGGCGTCTACCTCGACCAGACCCCTGCGCGACGTGAGATCCTGGTCCTGCGCCACCTGCGCTTGCAAGGCGTCGTGCAGCTCATCGACGAGGGCGCCGATCAAGGGCAGGTGTTCCTGGTGATGGAGCAGGTTGAAGGTGCGCCGTTTCCCGGCGCGCCGCTGCCCTGCGACTGGGCCTCCATCGCCGGAGCGACAGAGGCTCTGCTCGAGATCGTGGGGCGCATCCACGCGACCGGCGTGGTCCACCAGGATCTGAAACCGGGCAACGTGCTCGTGAGCGCGTCCGGACGCGTGACCGTGCTCGACTTCGGCCTGTCGATCGCGCCCGCGTCCAGAGGCCTCTCGACCCGTACGGACGCGATCGAGGGCACCCTGCCCTATCTCTCTCCAGAGCAGGCCTTCAAAGAGCCGGTCACGGCGCGAACCGACATCCATGCGATCGGCATCATGCTCTACGAGGCGCTCGCGGGACGCTTGCCCTACTCGGCCGCCAGCGTCTTCGAGCTCGCTCGCACGCGCCGGCCCCGCCGCGCGCTTCCCTTGAAAGAGGTGGCGCCGGCCGTTCCTGAGGCGGTGGCAGAGGTCGTCGACAGGATGATCGCGCACGCGCCCGCCGACCGCCCAGCGTCGGCCAGTGACGTCCTCGCAGCGCTCCGCGGACAGCGGCTCATCCCGCACACCGGCTGGATTTTGCCCCGGCTCGGAGGCGACGCACCGGTACGTGCGCTCGCCGACGCCGTACGAGCAGGGCGCTCGGTTGACCTCTACGGGCCGGCGGGCGCTGGGCTCACCCGGTGTCTTCACGAAGCAGCTGAGATGCTGGAGCGGGAGGGGCGCCGGGTCCTCTGGGTCACGCCGGATCAGCGGCCTTTCGCATGTCTGGAGCCGCTCATCGGGGCGCCCGCCGTCCGCAGCTCGCAGACGCTCGACGAGGCCGTATCATGTGTGGATGCCGAGCTGAAAGCGCTCCTCGCGACCGGCGCGGTCGTCCTGGTTGACGACGCGACCCGGGTCGATGACTGGTCGTCCTCGGCGCTCGAACGCTGCCGCCCGTTCGGCGCCGTCGTCCGCGCGTTCGCGCACGCAGGTCCCGCGCATGCGCCTGCTGCTCCTGACGTCGTGAGCCTCACCCCGCTGGACGAGGCTGCATTGAGGCCGCTTTTCTCGGGCCCGGATCGCATCTTCCACCTGCCCACTGACGCCGCACGCGCGCTCTGGGAGCGCACCGGCGGGCTCGCAAAGCGTGTGGCCGAGGAGGTGAATGCATGGCTGCACACTGGGATTGCCCGCTCGGACGGAGCCCGGCTCGCGGTCGATCGCGACGCGCTCGGGCTGCTCGAAGTGGGCCTAGGCCCGGCCGCAGATACGGGAGGGGTGCCGCTATGCCATCCTCCGCGGAGCGCAACCGGCGCCGTCCCGCAGCACATGGAGGAGACGCTCGCATGGGTGACGCTCGCCTGGCCGCACGTCGATGTCGATCGTCTGGTGGTCGCGAGCGGCCGACCGCGATGGCAGCTCGAGGCACACATCGCCGAGCTCAAAGCCCACGGCGCCGTGCGGGCGCTGGACGACGGCCGGATCCAACCCCGCGCCGCCGTGAGCTTCGATCGCGTGTGGACCTGGGAGCAACGCCGGGCCGCCCATCGTGCCATGGCGCGCGCCCTGGAGCGCGGCTCCGTCGGTCGCCTCTTCCATCTCCTCATGGCAGCCGACAGCTCATGCGGCTCCGATCGGGTCGAGGTCGCGCGCGAAGGGCGTACGCTCGCCGAACGTTTCGCGCGCGAGGGGCGCCTCAACCTGGCTGCGACCGTGCTCGGAGAAGCGTTGCTCGCCGTACGCAGGCACCTCGCGAGCGCTGGGGAGAGCGACCTCGCCGTCGAGCTGGAGCTGCTCAGGTGCTGGGTCGAGGTCGCCCTCTCCGAGCGCACGCCCGGCGCCATGGACCGAGTGCTGTACGAGCTGTGTCGCGTGCGGCCGCCCGATCGCGAGGTGCTTCACCTCCAGGATCTCGTGCGGGCCTCGCTCGCGCGCGGCGCGGGCGGGGAGCGCGCGTTCAAGATGGCGGAGCTCGTCGAGCCGTTCGACGAGCTCCGCCTGGAGCGGCACCGTCAGGCCGTCCGGATCGTCGCGGCGCGGCGGTGCTCGATGGAGCAGGAAGAGGCCGTCTTAGCAGAGGTGGCACGCTGGGCTGCGCAATCAGGCGACGCGGAGATCAAGGCCAGCCTTGCGGGCTGGTATGGCCGGCTGCGGTATCGGCAAGAGCGCTTCGACGAAGCGGCCGCCTTCCAGGCCATGGCCATCTCGTCGAAGACGTGGATGACGGATCGGATCAACGCCAAGCTCAACGGCGCTGCAGCGCTGATGGAGGCGTTCCGCTTGGACGAGGCCGCCGCCTGGGCCGAGGAGGCGCGCTCGCTCGCGGACCAATGCCGCCATGCGTACTTCGAGGCACGGGCTGCCTGGACGTTGCGTGCGATCGAGTACAGAGCGGGGACGGCGCTCGACCCGGACATCGACCTCTGCGACGTACTGGCCGGCATCGGTGTCCGAGAGGTCGAGGCGATCTCCTGCCTCACCGAGGCCGCGGTCGCCTGGCGTGGCGGTCGGCACGCGCTCGCGGTTAGGCTCGCGTCCCGCGCGCACCGGCTCTGGGAAGGCACGGGGTGGCGCGTCGGAGCGCTCCTCGCCAGGTGCCTGGCGCTCGTCTGTCGTGATACCCCGCTCGCGGGCGAGATCGATGCGCTCGCCGCCGAGGCGCAGGCGTGCTCCATGCCGCGCGTTGGACTCCAGGCGCTCGGGCTGCTCGCGTGCGTCGACCGCGCCAGCCCGACCTGGAAGGCTGCGGCCGAGATGTTCGCAGAGGGCGTGCCGCCCGAGCACCGCCATGTCCGCATGGATGTGCTCGCGACCGATGAGGCCCTCGCTGCTTTCAGTCCACCGCTGACGGGCGGTGAGTGATCACGCTGTACATTGCTGCCCGTCGAGCATCCGAAACATCACGTACTCATCTGTGCACCACACCCCCTGGAGGAATTATGTCATTCGACAGAGCGTTCGGAACCCCTTCGATGAGGATGTACCCCTACACGTCGCCCGTGCGGAGGTTGCTCGATCCCCACGAGCAGATCGACATTGGTGAGTACATCACCCATCACATGGCCGGTGGTTACCCCGTCGCGAACATCTATGTGGACTATGAATTCATCAATCCGTCAGGCGGCAAGCTCGTGCTCCATGAGGCCATGTGCATCCACACGGCGGAGCACTGGGTCTTCTTGAAGGATGAGCCCTACGACGCGTCAAGGTCGATCCGCGTGAAGCGCATCGGCCCGGACAGCGGCATCGTGCACACGTCCCTCAAGGGATTCCTGCAGGACATGGCGAAGAGGAAGGTGGCCAGGTACGTCATCGCGAGGGCGGTGACACTCCCGCCGCCTTCGCCCGACGCGCCCCCGGCCATCGGCCGGAGCGACGGAACGATCCTCGACGGAGGCTCGTACCGCGTCATCCAGAACGGAAAGGAGGTCGGCGCTATCCTGGTCACGAAGCAGGCGGAGCACTGGGGCGTGGCGCGTTCGTACGACATCCAGATCGGATTCGATCTGGAGCCAGTCAAAAACGGGTGGAACTACGCCCAGTGGGCGGCGCACGTGAACTCTCGCTTCGACCAGTGCATCTACTGGGTCGTGACCAGCGAGAACGGCACGCTGCCGAGGGCGTGACACGGATTGACAGGCAGGGGTGCTTTGGCTAGAGGGCGCTCGATGATCGGCAGACAGGGGAAAGCAGCCTGGGATGGTCCCTCCATCGTCAACTTGGGCGACGTGCTCGCGGATCTGTATCCAACGCGAGAGGATGCGTATCGCGTCGTGGGTGCCGCGGGGCTGAACCGGGGACGGATCCGGTTCAGCGACGCGGCGGTCGTCAACTGGTTCAACATCCTCGACTACGCGAAGAACCAGGATCAGGTGCTCGACATCGTCGACTTCGCGCTCCGCGAGAACCCGAACAACGAGCTCCTCCGCCTCGCCAAAGATCGGGGGAGCATCCCTGCCGTCCGAGGAGCCGACATCCGCAGCGATGTCCTGTGGCGAGGCCCCGCGACCCCCGCGTCGCTCGAGCAGCTCATGGG
The DNA here is from genome assembly GCF_051526825.1 of Sorangium sp. So ce185. Lineage (NCBI taxonomy): Bacteria > Pseudomonadati > Myxococcota > Polyangiales > Polyangiaceae > Sorangium > Sorangium sp. So ce185. The sequence goes on from NZ_CP150316.1 coordinate 9,931,704, forward strand.
CTCCGAGAGCACGCTGGTCGACGTGAGCTTCCTCGAGGTCGGCGCCCAGCAGGCCCGAGCCGTGGCGCGCGTGGTGCTCCCGACCCGGGGAACCGGGTCGGGCTTCTTGATCAAGGGCGGGCTCTTCATCACGAACCACCACGTGCTCCACGACGCGTCCGAGGCCAAGCTCGCCGTGCTGGAGTTCAACTTCCAGAAAACGCCTGCCGGGCTCGACGCAAGCGTCGACCGCTACCGCTTCGCGCCGGAGACGTTCTTCAGGACCTCCGAGGAGGACGACTGGACCGCGGTCGCCGTCGACGGCAACCCTGCTGAGAGGTGGGGCTGCATCGAGCTCGCCGAGGTCGAGATCGCCGCCGGCCATCGCGTCAACATCATCCAGCACCCCGGCGGCGGGCCGAAGCAGGTCTCGTTCTTCCACAACGCGGTCGTCTTCGTGGGGAACGGTCGGGTCCAGTACCTCACCGACACGCTCCCCGGCTCGTCGGGTTCCCCGGTGTTCGACAAGCAGTGGCGCGTGGTGGCCGTCCACCACAGCGGCGGCTGGATGTCCGAGCCCGGAGCGGAAACTCACCAGATCTATTACCGAAATGAAGGGATCCACATCAACACTGTAATCCAGGGGCTCCGGGCAGACGGGGTGGCGGTGGTCTGATGGGCGTCGGACCGTCCGCAGCGCACGCGGCAGTGCTCATCGAGCAGAGGGCGGGCGACGAGGCAGCGGGTCGCGAAGTTTTCTTCCAGAGGCGGCGTCCGTCCGTGATATGAGACCGTCCGTCGAGATCGGAGAGGAGACCATGACTGCGCACGATCGTCGCTTCAGAACAGACGTCCATGTGTTCGCTCCGCGCCTGTGTGAGACGGCGAAGGAACAGCGATGAGCACCTCGTCCACTGGATCCCCGTCCCGGCTTGGAGCGCTGATCCTGGTCTGGCTGCTCACGCGGTCCGATGGAGGCACCCGAGCCGAGGTTGACAAAGCGCTGGCACCGCTGCTCGAGCAGCGGTGGAGCGACGCTGAGCGGTGCCGAGCGGTGGAGAGCGAGCTCATCACCCTCGAGGGAATGGCGCTCATCAGGCGCATCAAGAAGACCTCGATCGTGCTCACCGACGAGGGCCGGCGCGAGGGCCTCGCCGTGCTGAGAGTGAAGTCGCTCCCCGAGAAGACCACCTGGGCGACGATCAAGGCGAAGTACCTGTTTGCATGTGCGCTCGGTCTCCCACCTCCAGCAGCGAAGAAGGGGAAGCGCGACAAGAGCAGCATCGAGCAGGTCAGCGCGGCGATCCTCGCTCATCATGACCGGATCGATATTGACGGGGATCCGACGCTGACCCGGATCGCGGATGCTCTGGTATGGCAGGAGCTCGGCGTTCAAACTCGAGCACCGCTCACCTTGAAGGCAGTTCGAGAGGAGATCTTGAGCCGAGCGCTGGGAACGACAGGTCCGCAGAAAATCGAGAAGGCGATGGTGCAGCTCGCGGTCAAGAGGGTCAAGGCGCGTCGGGCGGAGATCGACGAGCTCCGGACGGCCACACTGAGTCGCTGGATCGAGGGGACAGATGGCGCCTCGAAGGTACTCGCCACGGGGGCCGAGGTCCAGAACGCACCCGCTGCGCCCTCCTCGCCGTCCGACGACAAGGAAGATGCGTTCGCCGCGCAGGTGCTCGCGGCGGCCCGCGATTCGAAGACCGGGCGATTCGGCGACAACAAGGTGTTCATCTCGCATGTGTTCCGGAAGCTCGTCAACGGCGGCCTTGTCGCTGGGGATCTCGACGCGTTCAAAGATCGGCTTGTCAGCGCGCACTTCCAGGGGTTCTTGTCGCTCAGCCGTGCAGACCTGGTCGAAGCGATGGATCCGGAAGACGTGGATGAGTCAGAGACGCAACGCGATGGATCTACGTTCCACTTCGTGAGACTCGAGATCTAAGATCACTGACATGTGCAATCACGCAGGAACGCAGAGAGGACGGTTCATACCATGACGGCTGGTGCGGCTCGGCTTGAGGTGTTCCTGTCGAATGCGAAGAAGGAAGTGTTCCACTCGGTGGAGCACCGGCACCAGATCTGGCGAGAAAATCCGTTCGACGTCGACTCTGTGCACGTGAGGGCCCGCGAGCAGTTCCAGAGACTCCTCACCCAGGCCACGACGCCGCCAGGGCTTGAATCAGGGCGGGTCCTTCTGCTCCTCGGCGAATCGGGTAGCGGCAAGACGCACCTTCTGCGCTCGTTCCGCAATCATGTGCACATCAATGGCCTAGGGTTCGTCGGCTATATGCAGATGACGACAGCCTCGGCGAACTACAGTCGTTACCTCCTCAGCAACCTCATCGATTCTCTCGACCAGCCTTACTACGAGCCAAAGGGGACCGATTCAGGTCTGCTCAAGCTTTCCACCGCGGTCGCGCTCCGGTGCGGAGATCCCACATCGATCAATGCGTTGCACGAGAAGGAGGACCTCGACACGAATTCGGTGGTCGAGCTCGTGGAGCACGCTGCCGATCGCTTCATCGCGCAGCCGCGGTACGCCGATCTAGACCTCGATCTCGTGCGTGCGCTGCTCTACTTGCAGCGTAACGATCCTGCGTTGAAGAAGCGCGTGGTCAAGTATTTGCGCCGCGAGGAGCTCTCCCCCAGGGACCGCAGGCTCCTCGGGGATCTGTCATCCAAGACTGCTGAGGAGGACGCCCAGAGCCTCGTCGAGCAGCTCGGCAAGCTCATGTGGGCGCTCGACTCGCGCTCGCTGGTCATCTGCGTCGATCAATTCGAAGAGGCATTTCAACTCAACGAGGCAGAGGGTGTGTTTAGGCGGGTGATGGCCGCGCTCTGCGCCATCGCCGATCAGGTGCCCTCGTCAATCGTCGTCATCTCCTGCCTCGAGGACTACTACGCCAAGCTCCGCACCCGCCTTACCCGCTCGACGCTCGACCGCATAGAAAACGATCCTCCTCCTGTCCGGCTCGTGAGCGAGCGAAGCGCCGAGGAGGTCGAGAGGATCATTCAGCAACGGCTCGGCTATCTCTACGAGACGTCCGGCATCACGCCGTCCTCCGGGTTCACCTCCCCGGACGACGCGCTTTATCCCGTCCCACGCGCGGTCGTGCAGCGGCTCGTCCGAAAGCGTACACGCGACGTGCTCGACTGGTGCTGGCGCTTCCGAGAGAGCTGCATCGACGCGGGCCGGATCGTGGAACCGCCGCCAGTTACGACCGGTCTCGATACGCCCAGCCCCGACGAGCGCGCCGTCGACGCGGCGAAGACGATGCTGGAGCACGAGTGGAACGACCACCTGGCCCAGCGACAGGCGGAGCCGCCCGAGGACGCCAAGCTCGCGGAGCTCTTCGCCTGGGCGATCCAGACCTGCGCCGACGAGCTCGAGAGCGGGCACCGCTTCGAGACGCATGTCAAGAACGGGAACATCGAGGTTCGCATCATGGTCCCGACCTCGGATGGTAAGCTCCGCCTCGGCGAGGAAATCCTCGTCGCGCTGTGCAACAAGGCACCTCAGGGCGGCGGGCTTGGCGCCCAGATAGAGGCGGTGGCGAAGCAGGCCGATAATCGTCCTCTCGTGCTGATCCGCAGCGGGGAGTTCCCGAGCAATCCGAAGACGGCCGTGGTGAAGACGCTCGCGAAGATCCTCGAGAAGGGCGCTCGCAAGGCCGTCGTCGAGGACAGCGACTGGCGCAAGATCGTGGCGTTCCGCGCGTTTCGCGAGGCGAACCAGCAGCGGCCGCATTTCATGGACTGGCTCCGGCAGGAGAATCACCTCTCCCGGCTCTTGCCACTCATACACGTCCTCGATCTCGATCGCCTCCACCGCTTCGCCACGGAGGCGGCGCCTCCCGCTCGTTCCGCCACGGCGGCGCCCGGCGTCGCGCCACATCCGCCCGAGAAGCGTCGCGCGGCGGATCCTGCGCCTCGTGTGCCAGAGCCCGATGCGCCCGGGGCCACCGAGAACGACGCCGCGCCTCGCAGCCCGCAGGAGCAGGCGCCCCTGCGCGACGCCGGTGCGATCCTCGTCGGCACGACGGGGGAGCTCCTGTCGCAGCCGCTCGCGCTCGACATGGACGTGCTGAGCGCGCACGCGGCCTTCCTCGGCAGCACGGGCAGCGGCAAGACGACGCTGGCGCTCAACGTGGTCGAGCAGCTCTTGCTTCGCGGCATCCCCGCCATCCTAATAGACCGCAAGGGGGATCTCTGCGCCTACGGGCGCACGGCGCCCTGGGAGCAGCAGCACGAGGACCCCGCGCTGGACGAGCGCCGGCGAGCGCTGCGCGGCCGGCTCGACATCGCGCTCTTCACGCCCGGCCACCCGGAAGGCAGGCAGCTCGCCATCTCCCTCGTGCCCAAGGGGCTCTCCGAGCTCAAGGACTTCGACCGCGACCAGGCGGCCGGATACGCCGCCCAGGCGCTCGGCGACATGCTCGGCTACAAGCACGCGCGGAAGGACAAGTCGCTCCGGGCGATCCTCGCCCAGGCCCTCCAGCTCCTGGCCGCGCACGGCAATCCGGACAAGCTCACGCTGGAGGCGCTCATCACGTTCATCGCCGACGCCGATCCGCTGCTCGTCAACGCGCTGGGGAGGCTCGACACCAAGCTCTTCAAGGACTTGGTGCAGGATCTCGAGACGCTCAAGCTCAGCGCGTCCGATCTCCTGTCCTCGACAAGCGAGAAGCTTGACGCCGAGCTGCTCCTCGGTCTCGGCGCGCACGCGCAGCCGGGGCGGACGCGCCTCAGCATCATTAACACCAAGTTCCTGGGGGACAACGCGAAGATCCTCTTCTGGGTCTCGCAGCTGCTCCTGTCGCTCACCCGTTGGGTGACCCGCGCGCCGTCGACGCGCCTCCAGGCGGTGGTGCTCTTTGACGAGGCCGACGTGTATCTCCCGGCGCAATCGCAGCCAGCGACGAAGGCACCTATGGAGAACCTGCTCCGCCGCGCGCGCTCGGGCGGGCTCGGGCTGCTGCTCGCGACGCAGAGCCCTGGGGACCTCGACTACAAGGGCCGGGACAACATCCGGAGCTGGTTCGTTGGTCGAGTCACCCAGCCCGTTGCACTCGACAAGATGAAGCCGCTGTTCAGCGACGCTCGTGTGAACGTCGCGGATCGGATCGCCTCCCAGGGCGTGGGCGAGTTCTACCTACTCCAGAACGGGCAAGCGACAAGCTTCAAGGCCGACCAGGCCCTCCTTCGCACCGAGCAGGTGCCGGAGAACGAGATCTTGACGCTCGCGGCGCGGCGCAGAGGGCCACTTTCGCGCTGAGGCAACGGGCCGTGCGCATGGCGCCTCGTGGACGCGATCCTTCGACGCGATGAAGAGGTGAAGGGGTGAGCGGCGCGATCATCGATTTCGAAGACGAGCTGTCCCGGCACGGACAGCTCCTGGCGCGCGAAGCCGTGCTCGCGGAGCTCCGCGCCTGGCTCATCGGGGAGCAAGCCCTGCGCCGCGGGTGCGTGCTCTTGCTCGGGAGCCCGGGTATCGGCAAGAGCGCGATCCTCGCCCACATCCTCAAGAAGACGCTCCCCGGGCCGACGGCTCCGCACCACATCATCCGGCGCGGGAACGAAGGCTGGGACCGACCCGAAGCGGTGGTGCAGAACCTGTGCGCCCAGATCGAGGAGATCTTCCCGGGCGTAGACAGGATGGACGTGCCTCTGGAGCGGCGTCTCGGCGAGCTGCTCAAGAGGGTCTCGAAGGACGTGCTCGGCCCCGAGAACCGACGGCTGATCATGGTGATCGACGGGCTCGACGAGGTCGCGACCGACGCACTGGGACAGGGCTACCTGCACCGCTTCTTTCCGAACGTGCTGCCGGCGGGGGTCGTGCTCCTGTGCGCGTCCCGGCCAAGCCATTACGGGTTGCACTGGACGGAGCGACTCGGCGGACTGCACCGGCTGAACCTCGACGACCCCAAGTGGTCTCCCTCAAACAAGGACGCGTGCCGTGTCTTCTGGGAGCACCACGGCGCGCGGTTCGCTCCTCCGCTCGATCGTGCCTTCATCGAGGCGTCCGTGCAGCGTGCGGGAGGGAACCTGCTGCATGCGGTCATGCTCAGGGAATGGCTGGAGAACCAGCCACCCGAGCGGCGCGTCGCCAGGAACATCCCCGAAGGGCTCGACAGCTTCCTCGAGCAGATATGGTCCGATCTTCACCAGCTCGACCCTGCGCGCTGCGCGCTCGTGATCGAGGGGCTCGGCGTCGCCTGCGTCGCTCGCGAGGCGCTCCCGGCGTACCTCTTCAGCGAGCTGCTCGGGTGGTCGGCGACGAGCGATGTCGAGGCGTTCTTGCGCGCGACTCGCCCCTTCCTGCTCAAGGAGCTCGCGCACTGGCACGACGAGGAGTCCGCATACCGGCTGTACCATGATTCCTTTCGCGAGTTCGTGGCCAGTCGGCTCGGCACGCCGAAGCTGCGCGAGCACCACCGGCAGATTGCCGCGAGGCTCGCCACCTGGCTACGCGACGAGAACAACAAGGCAGGGCACAGCTACGCGCTCCGCCACACCGTGGCGCACTGGCTCGAAGCGGGCGACATCTACCAGGCGCAGACGCTCTGCGCCGACGTCGACTACCTGAAAACGAAATGCCGTGTGCTCGGCGTCGCCGCGATCGAGAGAGATCTCGAGGCCACGATCTGCGCCTCGGAGGGCGACGTCTCCGTGGACCTGTCCGCCGTTCTCGCGGCCGTCAGGGCGGAGGCGAACCGGCTGACCGCCGACCCCGCGTCGCTGCCCCTGCTGCTCTACAACCGCCTGCGCTGCACGGGGTGGCCGGCCGACCAGATCGAGCGCGTGCTCCGTTTCCGCGCCGGCCCGCCCGCGCTCCGGCTGCTGCACCCAGTGCGCCTCGGGGCGACGCTCCTGCGCACCTTGCCAGGGCACGATAAGGCGGTGGTCGCCTGCGTCGCGACGCGGGACGGGAGACATCTCCTCTCAGCATCAGCCGATCACACGCTTCGGCTCTGGGCGGTCGAGTCCGGCGACTGCATCGCGGTGCTGGCTGGCCACACCGACCAGCTCACCGCTTGCGCCGCGACACGCGACGGGCGTTTGGCGATTACCACGTCGGTCGACGCGAAGGTGAGGATATGGGATCTCGCCACTCGCGTCTGCTCTGTCGAGCTGAAAAACGAGGGCCGCTGGTCAACAGCGTGCGCGGTGTCCCCCGACGGAGCACACATCGTGATCGGCTCCGACGACGGCAGCATCCGCGTATTGGATAGCAGCTCGCACAAGCCCACCGTGACGCTCCTGGGGCACACCGATTACGTAACCGCGTGCTTAGTGACACCGGACAACAAGCGCGTCGTCTCCGCATCGCGCGACGAGTCGGTGCGCGTCTGGGATCTCGCGTCCGGCGAGTGCCTCTTCGTTCTTCGTCGCGCCGAGCCACCTGATTCGCGCGACGTGGAGAAGCAGCGATGGATCACCTCCATCGCGCTCACGGCGGACGGAAGTCAGGTCGTCGCAGCGTCGGAGGACGGATCGCTCACGCGATGGGAGCTCTCCTCGGGAGAGCTCGTCCATAGCTTCGCCCTCGGCGAGGGGCGCATCGACACATGCACCGTCACGAATGACGGCGTTCACCTCGTCTGTGGCCTCAAGAACGGCGACCTCGTGGTCTTGGACCTCGTGACATCGCGCCGCGTCCTCTGCGTAAAGGCGCACGCGGATGCTGTGTTGGCCTGCGCCGCGACACCGGACGGCCGGCGCATCGTCTCCGCGTCGTCCGATCGATCCCTGAAGCTGTGGGAGCTCGGCGTGCCGACGATCAGGCCCCTTGGTGAGGGATACGCCGCGCCCATTACCGCCTGCGGCTTCACGCCCGACGGCGCGGCCACTGTCTCGGCATCGGCGGACCGGACCATCAAGGTATGGAACCGGGCGACCGGCGCGTGCAGCGCCACGCTCGAAGGCGACCGCGACATGGTCGCCTCGTGCTGCGCCATCTCGGCGGATCGCCTCCACGTGGCCGCTGGTGCGAGCGATGGGCGGCTCCTGGTGTGGCGCGTCGCCACGGGAGGGCTCGTGTCCAGCCGCAAGGTTCACACGGATCGGGTGAGCGGCTGCGCGTTCACGCCCCGCGGTCAGATCCTCTCTGCATCACACGACGGCACGCTGCGCCTGTGGGATCCGTCAAGCAGGGCGGACGGCACCGTCATCGGACGTCACGGTGATGCCATCGAGGGTTTTGCCGCCACGCCCGACGGATCGTTTGCCCTCTCGGTGTCACGGGGCAGCGGGGCGAAGCTCTGGAAGGTAGCAATGAGTCGATGCGAGCCGCTGCCGATCGGCGCCGGATTCCTCTGCGGCGCCCTGACTCCGGATGGCCGGCGCGTCGTGCTCGGCCGGGAGAGCGGTGAGCTCGAGATGCACGACCTCGGCAGCGGTCGCTGGAGCTACAGCCAGCAGCGGCACGAGAGGCGGATCCTGGGCTGCGCGTTGTCGCCGGACGGAAAGCGAGTCATCTCGGCTTCCGAGGACGAGACGCTCAAGACCTGGGACTTTGATACAGGCAAACTCCTTGGCACTCTTCACGGCGTCCGCCTGTTCCGATGTGTGGCCATGACGAAGGACTGGATCTGCGCCGGAGACGAAGAGGGAAACCTCTGGATCCTGGCGTCCGGTGCCGCGGCACCCCAGGAAGGTGCACGTCAGGGACCAGCGAAGCGGGCGCCGAAGACGACCCCTGTCCGCCGCAGCGCCGCAGCGCCCGTGTCCTCCGCCGTGCAGAGCCGCAGCGCTACGTCCCCCAAGGGCAAGCGAACCACGGCAACCCTGCTCATCGACACCAAGCCCAGCTCGGCGCACGCGCCCATGACGAGGCCACGTTACGCCCAGCTGCGGGACGTTCTCGCAGACCTCTACACAACGGTGGAGGAAATCCGGCGCTTCCTCTCGGAGGCCGACCTCGATGTGCGGCGAGTCGCGCTGACAGGAGCTGCCTGGGATATCTGGGAATCCATTCTCACCGAGGCGCACCGCCTTGAGTGCCTCGACAGGGTGGTGCGCTGCGCACGGAAGAATTTCGCCAGCAATTCGAGGCTCGCTGCGGCTGCGCGAGAGCTGGGTTTCGACTGAACGCTTTGTCAGCATTGGACATGGTCGCGCTATTTGGCAGCGCCTTGGAGGCGGAGCAGCCATCACGGGACCGATGCACCGTGCGCCGGCGCTGACGAGCGGCGCGCCGCCGCCGGCCGGAGCGCGGCGGGCGAAGGCTGCCTGCCGCGTCGGCTCGCCCGACCTGGTCCGCGCCCGCCGGCATGTCCTCCGGGCATACGCGTCGCGACCCTCCCCCATGAGCCCCCCGCCCCGCCCGGAAATCCGCAGCGTCGCGACGGTTCGCCTTGACGGTAGCGACAGCACCGCGCTCACGCGACATGCGCTTCAACCTATGAGGCCGCGGCGGTGGACGGCACCGCCGCCACGAGGACGCTCCTCATCAGGAACTTCTCCTCGTAGCCGCTTGGCGGCATGGCGACGCCCCCGCATTCAAGGCCGCACCGGACCTCATCGCCCCCTCCGCTCACGCTCGCGTGCGAGGTCGAGGACCCCGGCCGCAGCCTCGCCCTGCGGTGACGTCGCCCCTCCGAGCAGCCGCCCGATCGCCTCGTGCGCGACGCGCGCCGTCTCGACATCGCCTGCCGCAACAGCCGCCGCCAGCCCCTCCCCGAGCTGCACAAGCAGCGTCGCCCTCACCGACGCCCCCCTCGCCCCCTCCCCCTCTCCGCCCCGCTCTCCCCCCGCCCCACTCCCCCCGATCGAATCGCCACGCGCCCCCTCCGAATCGTCACACCCCCCCTCCAACCGCGTCGATCCGTCGCCACCCCCCTCCGATTTCCCCAACAATTTCGCCCCTTCGCCCCCATTCCCCCTCCCCAGACCGCCTTTTAAATCCACCGCGTCTGCCATTTCGCCACGGGGCCAAGTTGTTGATTTTGCTGGTTATTATCGCGCCGTCATGCTCCGCGCCACCCCCTTCGCTGGCTATTCCGCTGGCTTTTCCCCCGAGCTCGGGGATCGCCTCGGCGAGGGAAGCTAGCTCGCCAAGGCCCAGCTCTGCAAACGTCCTGGCCGCCTGGCGGTAGCTCTGGCTCACGACGGAGCTCCGGCGCCCGGTCCGGTCGGCAACCCGGGTCTCGCTCCGGCCGTTCGCGAGGGCGACGGTGATGAAGGTGGAGCGCGTGTCGTGCGCGCGCACCTTCTGGCGCTCGCCGGAGTCCTCGAACAGCTCCGAGCGACCGATGCCAGCGAGCTGAACGTGAGCGCGGAGCCGCTCGGCCGCGTGCTCGACGCTGACGCGCTCGCCGTCCTCGTTGACGAACAGCGGCGCGGAGGGCGTCGGTTGCCGCGAAGCGCGAGCCGGGCGCACAGTGCCTGCGGCACGCCGGGCGACAGCGCCCAGGCGCGCGGGCCGTTGGTCTTGTTGTTCTCGAGGCGCAGCGCGCCGCGCCCGAGGTCGACGTCCTCCATCAGCAGACGACGTCGACCGCCGCGATGACGTCGCGGAGCGCCCTTCCCTCGCCCACCGCAGCACGCTCCAGCAGCGCGACGATCGCGTCGCGCGCGACGTTGCGCGAGGCACGCAGGCGCACGGCCACGTCGACGACGAGCTCCTCGTGCCTCTCGGCTTGCTCCGCGGTCAGCTTGGGATCCAGAGGGAAGCTCTCGCGGTCCTTGTCGCCGACGAGGACGCGGACGTAGAGCCGACCAGCGTCGTTGCGGAAGCGCGATCCCGTGGGCCTGCGGGGCATGGCGACGCTCTTCTAGCGCGATTCGCGGCCGCGCTCACGCACGGGCGGCCCGCCTGCCTAGGGGCCCGGCACGAGGCCGGCCTCACGGAGCACCGCCGCTGCGCCGCCCCCCTGCGGAAGACCCGCCGTCCCGTCGACGATTCCGCTGTTGCACTCCAAAGACGGGCAGCCGAGGACGTTTCTCGTGCACGGCAGCCGGATATTGACGAGCTGCACCTTGGTATACTTCTCGTTTACGACGTCAGCCGGCAACGCTGGGATGCTCGTAATCTGCCCTCCTGACGCCGCGCCCGCTCCGCCGCCGCCGAGATCCTCCGCTCCGTCCCGCCGCGCGGCCGCGTCGTGATGCTCCGGTTTGGCCTCGACTTCGACGACCCCGCGCACGCGGCGCTCTTCGTCTCGGGTGTCCACGCCGCGGACGACGCGATCGCGGCGCAAACGCGCTGGGAGCGGGAGAACGCACTACGTTGAGGTGGAATCCCGCACGATGAGATCATCGCCAAGGTAAGAGCGCGCCTGCCTCGATGACCTGACCTTCCGCTGCTTACTCACAAGGCTCGGCGTCGAGCCCTGCTACGATGCCGGCGTGCGCAGCCGCAGGACCGCTGAAACCGCCTCTGTAAACATCGCTGCGCTTGCCAGCGCCGCCCGACGCGGCGAGGTCGACACCGATGTCGAGCTCGCCATCGCCGGCACGTGCCTCGTGCTGGCCGGGACGATCACCGTGCAGCTCGAGACGACCCGCGTGGCCTCCGGCGGCCTCCGGCTCTGGGCGCGTTGTCCCGGCTGCTCCGCGCGGGCGGCCGTGCTGTACCTCGCTGCGCCGGGCCTGCGCTGCCGTCGCTGCGCCGGGCTCGTCTATCCTGCGACACGGCAGCGTCCCGAGGAGCGTGTCCTCGAGCAGGCGCTCGCACAGCGAACGAAGGCGCGGGCCGCACTCGGCGCTGGGCCGGATCCGCGGGAGCCGATCCCGCGACGACCGCAGGGCGTGCGCTTCTCGAGCTGGGTGCGTCGCCTCGACGAGCTCCACGAAGCCCAGGCCGCGGTGCAAGCCGCGCTCGCCACGCTCGTCGGCCGGCTCGGTGCCCGCTCCGGAGCGCTCGCTCAGGAGGCCGGCTCCCCTTCCCCGGCGCCGCCGGCGGCGCCCACGCCTGAGACGCCTTCGAGAGAGGGCCGGCGAGCTCGCGGAACCGCACCGTGAGGGACCTCCAGCGCCCTTGAGCGTGGCGGTGCTCCACCTCGGGGCGGCCCCGCGCGGAGCGCCCAGCACCGGGACTGGGAGACCGGCGCTGTCGTGGCTGGCCCCCGGTCTGCCACGCGCGCCCACGCGACGCCGCTGGCAGCGCCAAGCGGACCCGCGCTACCTCGGCGGCAGCATGCCACGCCTCGCGCCTTCGGAAGAGGCGCTCGCTCGTGCCGGCCCGCGGCTGCCGGACCGGCTCAAGGCCAGCCGCCGGCAGCACCGCCGCAACCGCGGTCCGCTCGTCCTCCGCTGGGCTCGACGCGGTGCCCGGTCACCGCCCAGCGCCTGGAGGTAGGCGACGAACGCCTCGCGCCGGACCAGGCGCAGCTTGCCGAGCTTCGCGACCGGTAGGGGAAAGCCCGGCGCGCGGATCGTGTCGAGGAAGACACGCGCCGGGATGCCGGTGACCGACGCGACGTTCTTCTGCGACAGCATCTCGATCCAGGGGCGTAGGAGGAGGTCAGGTGACACAGTCGACGCGCCTCGCCCCTGGGTGGTGGCTGTTCCAGCGAGGTGAGCTCACGCCGGAGAGGCTCGTGCTGCCACCCGGCGTGGATGAGAAGAGCGTCGCAGTGCATACCGGAGGTGGAGGCGACGAGCTCCTCGCGCGGGGCTCGCTGCGATCCGGGGAGCGCTTCATCGCACGTCGCGCCCAGGGCACATGGCAGATGCTGCCCCCCTTCTTGGGGGACTACGGGGTGAACAACCTCCTGGCCACGCCGTCGGGAGGGCTCGTCGTATGCTCTCACGACCACACGTCGCCGCTCTGCATCTACCGTCTGGGTCGAGGAGGGAACTGGGAGCGTATTCCCATCTCGTTTCACACGGATTCGAGCAAGTTCTCCTCATCTCGTCTGGTGGCCGGCGAGGAAGGCGACCTGTGGCTCACCATGGATTTCGGCGAGCGCTACCGGCATCAGGTCGTCCTTTACCACGCGCGAGGCTAGCACCCCGCCCAGGTTCGTCCCTGGTTCCGCGCTGGAGAAGCCGCGCGACGCGGACCGCATCGCCGCGAGCCGCCCAGCTGGGCGAGACCTCTCACGCAGTCAGGAGCGGTCAGGGCGCCGCGGAACTAGTACAGCGTTCCCGAAGTCCATCCCTGGATCCGAGGTGAGCCAGCCGAGCCCATCGGGGTCGTGCGCAGCCTGAGCGTGGCGAGCACGCGCAGCGCATTGAGGTCTGCGAGGCGAGGTTGCCGGGTCATCTGCGATCGCGTGCGTTCTTGAAGCCTTCGGCTCGGGACAGGTCCCACGCGCGTAGGTGCCCCGAGCTCGCGCAAAACCCGTCCTGCTGCCCGCGCCGCTGCGCCAGAAGCTGCAGCTGACGGCGCGCTCGCCCAAGACCTCGCAGCGCGACGCGCAGCGTGCCCGGATCGCGCTGCTGGCCGACGAGGGATGGATCAACGAGCAGATCCAGCGCGCCGTAGGCTGCGACATCAAGACGGTGCGTAAGTGGCGCAACCGGGTCGCAGCGATTGCCGACGAGGCGGTGCTGCAGGACAAGCCGCGCACGGGCCGACCGCCGCGCGTGGCGACCACGGTGCACTACGAGCTCATCAAGCTGGCCTGCAGCCGCCCCGATGAGCACAAGGTTCCGTTCGAGCAGGTCTGGACCCTGGACCAGCTGGCCAAGGCCCTGAAGCTCGAGACCAAGGTGGAGCTGAGCCGCACCGAGGTCTGGCGCGTGCTGCAGGGAGCCAGCCTCCGACCGCATCGGGTCCGGCTGTGGCTGCACAGCCCGGACCCGGACTTCCGGTCCAAGGTCGAGGTGATCTGCAAGCTGTACCTGGAGCATCCCGCAGGCGCGACCGTTCTGTGCGTCGATGAGAAGACCGGCATGCAGGCGCTGCAGCATCGGTTCCCCATGCAGCCGTGCCGCAGCCGAAAAGCCGCGCGCCGGGAGTTCGAGTACCAACGCCACGGCACGCTCGCGCCGATCGGCGCCTTCAACGTCAAGACGGGCGAGGTGGTGTCGCGCTGTGGACCGACACGCACCGCCGCCGATCTGCTCGCGTTCATGGACGAGGTGGCGAAGCGCTACCCCACGGGCGAGGTCTACATCATCTGGGACAACCTCAACATCCACCACGGCGCCAGGTGGAACGAGTTCAACGCGCGGCACGGCGGGCGCTTCCACTTCGTCTACACGCCCATCCACGCCTCGTGGGTCAATCAGATCGAGCTGTGGTTCAGCATCCTGAGCCGTCGGGTGCTCAAGCACGCCTCCTTCGCCTCCGCCGAGGAGCTGAGCCGGTGCGTGCTCGGCTTCGTGCGCCACTGGAACGAGCACCAAGCCCGGCCCTTCCGCTGGAAGTTCCGCGGCCAGTGGAGGGCGTCCTTGCCATCGTACGCAGCCTGAGCTTCGGTGCGGGCCCATGCCGAAGCAGCACGCCGCCCCCGAGCACGCCGCCGCGATCAGCTCCTTCCTCGCAGCCCAGGGGCTTTCTCACCTGCGGGCGCGCAAGTACGGGCAGATGGTGATCATCGAGTCGGGTCCTGAAGCCGACCCGATCGGCCACGCCCGGCTGCGCCGCGATACGGTCCACTTCTGGACGCTCGAGGTCGCGACCCACACCGGACGGTGGGAGAAGACCGGCTTCCGCGGCCTGTGGCAGGACCTGCTCAAGCTGCTGATGGCGGACTTCCCCTGGACGCTTGCGCGCATCGAGTAGCTCACCCGCAGTGGCGTTACGCCGTCGGGCATTGCATCCGCGTCCTGTGACGGAGCTCGCTCCGTTCACCAGCCCGGCTGGCCCGGAGCGTGAACGGGCCGGCATGTCGTCGATCCAGGGACGAACTTCGGGAACGCTGTACTAGGTGATAGGCCTTGTCCAGCCCCGAGAGCGACTTGCACCCGACGGCCACGAAGGCCGATGCCGCCCCCCCACGTTAATGCGCTTGCTCTTCATGTCTCCTCGTGATGCGGCGCAACGATACGTTGAAGAGCGGCAAGCCCATGAGGAGGTCCTGCTCCCCGAGGCACGACCGGTCCTCGGTCGCGGCCGCGTCGAAGGGCCACCTCCCCGTCAAGGCCTTCGGGGTGGACGGCGAGCGCGCGCGCAGCTCACCCAGGCGCTGCGCGGATCGAAGATCCCGGGGAGCTCGCCGGCGAGCGCGTCGCGCCGGCCCGCCGTCTGCTCGTAAATCGCCCAGGCGACGTCGCGCGTCCGCGCGTCGAGGCGGAAGCGCAGGCGCTGGCCCGGCGTCACGTCGTCGAGGATCACGCCGCAGGGGAGCTCGAGCTTCATCGCCTCGACCACGCGGTCGTCCAGGTCCTTCATGCTGCAGACGACCTTCTCGCGGAGCTCCTCAAGCCCGAACACCAGCCGCAGCGCGACGCTCGCCCCCCAGGCGCGCACGAACTCGGGCCCTTCCTCGCGGAGCGGCACGGAGAGCGCGTCGCGCGCCTCCTGCTCCAGATCCGCCCAGTCGTCACGTTCGCTCTCGTGGATCACGCAGGCGCAGAGCCGCCCCGGGAGATCGGTCCAGACGAAGCGGTCGAAGTGCTGGTGCGCGGTGCCGCAGCCGGGGCAGGGGAGCCGGAGGAGCGTCCGCGAAAGGAGCCCCTCGCGAAAGGGCGGGTGGCGCACCGGGTTCGCGCTCTCGGCCGTGAGGCCTTCCACGGCCGCGCCGCACGCGCGGCAGGAGAGCATTCTCCAGGCCGTGATCGACATCTACTCTTCCCCCGCCCGGCGCCACCGCCCCGCGCCCTCCTCGACCTCGAGCGCCCAGTCGATCGCGCCGCCGAGCCGCAAGCGGACCCGTCCCTTCCGGGTCATGTCCACGCCGGCGCGGGGGATCCGCGGCGACAGCTGCGTTCCGCACGACGCGGCCCACTCGACGAGCGGCGCGGGGACGTCGGCCACGAGCTCGCCCGACGTGATCCGCGCGCTCGGCAGGAGATCCGTGACGAGCAGCCCGGGGGGGAGGGCGCCGACCGCTTGCAGCAGCGGGACGAGGACCGCGGGCGGTGTGCTCGCGCCGACCCCCAGCGCGGCGAGCCGCTCCTCGGCCGCGGCGCCGGCGAGCTTCAGATCCACGTAGACCGGCCCGAGGGCGCAGAAGTCGACGACGACGACCCCCGGGTAGCGCGCCGCGTCGTGGGGGCGCGGCGCGCTACCCGGGACGGCCCGCGGCGCCATGGCCCGGTGCCGCGCGCCCTCCAGGGCGTCGAGCAGCTCGCCGTCGGACAGCGCGGGCGCCTCCTTCGCGGCGGGCGCTGCGCAGCTCCCCAGGTCGCGCCCGTCAAACGTGTAGCTCCAGCGGAGCGCGTAGTCGGGGCCGATGTCGAGCGTGGCCGTGCCCTCGGGCAGCGGCGGGGCGATGCCGCCCCGGCGGCCTTCGATCGGTGCGCCGCGCGGCGCGTGGCCCACGCCGCCCGCGGCCGCGTAGGCCAGCCACGGCTCGGTCATGCGCAACGTGACACGCACGCCGCCGGCCTCGCCCAGGGACTCGGTCGCGAGCAGCACGTCGGGCCAGCCCGGCGTCATGCCGCCCAGCGCCCCCACGACGTAGGCGAGCCCGCCTCCCCAATCCTTCTTGTCAAGCGCGCGGATCATCGAGAGCCGCCGGCCCGCCTCCGCGAGCCCGGTCGGCACGCTCACCCGCCCGCCGGTGATCTGCAGGAACGCGTTGAGCCGCAGCTTGGGTGTATCCACCGAGACGCTGAAGATGTCCGGCACGCTGGAGATGTCCTGGCGCGTCGGCGCGTCGGTCGTCCCGCCGGGCAGATCGGTCATGGCGCGCGCGGTCCTCGCCACGAGATCTCCCGGCGTCGCGCGGCTCGCGTCGTTCGTCATCGTCGTCCTCGTGTCTGCGCACCTCGTCGGCGAGCTGCAGGCCGCCGAGAGCAAGCAGGCTGTGAGCGTCAGGCCTCGCATCGTTCACTTCCCGAACATGGGGTCGCGCTGGGCCTCGAGATCGGCAAAGAAGGCCGCCGGGTCCTTCCCGTTCACGGCGGCGGGCAGGGCCATCCGCGCGTATTTCGCCGTGTACATCTCGGCGAACATCTCGGCCGGAGACGACAGCGCGTACCACGAGATCCCCTGGAGGGCCGCCCACGCCGCCTTCGAGTACTTGGCGAACCCGTCCTTGTAACGCGTGGAGTAGATCTGCACCGGATCGCTCGGCGTGAAGTTCGGAAACTCATATGCGTTGTCCCGCAGGTCCGCCGGCGAGTTGGCGCCGATGGCGATCAGGTAGTCGACCATCTTCACCGCGCTCCAGAGCGAGCCCTTGATGGCGGCGAGCTTCTGCTGGATCGTCCCGGCTGCCCTTCCGATCGCGTTCCGCGCCTCCTTGCCGTCGTCGAGCAGGCCGATGCACCACGCTTTCACGTCGTCGTTGGTGAGCGTGACGGCGACGCCGGCGATGGGCACGGACGGCCAGCCGGTCGCCGGCCGGGCCACGTCGGTCCAGTAGGCGGCCTCGAGCGCGCTCGCCGACGAGGTGTCCCATCCGCCGTACTGCTTCGCGAAGTCATCGCCGCTCTGCTCCATCTTGCCGACCTTGCTGGCGCCCACGGCGTGGCCGATCTCGTGGCGCACGTGGTTCTGGAAGAAGGTGAGCGCGACCGGCGAGGTCCCCACGGCGGTTGGCGTGCCATCGGCCGAGTTGGCGATCGTGCTCGTGTTCATGCGGCCGGCCGCGTTGACGGCAATGATGATGTACGGATCGTGGTAATAGCTGGTCCTGATCGCGACCCAGTTGCCCGCGTCGTCCTTCTTCTGGTCGCAGAAGGCGAGCTCGCCCATGGCCAGCTCGGCGCGCGAGATCCCGGCCGCGCCGCTCGATCCGCCGGGCTTCAGGATGTTCATGAGCTCCCGCGCGGTCGCGTCGTCGGGATCCTTGGTCATGTACGTGCCCTTCAGCGTCTTCCCGCCCTTGACCGGCTCCTTGCCGGTGAGGACGCCGATGAAGTGCATGATCTGGCCCGACGTGAACGTGGCGCCGTTGCCGTACGCCTCCCAGAACACCTTCACGCGCGCCTCCGGGTAGAGCGTGTCCTTGAAGTCTTTGAGCAGCGCCCAGAGCTTGGGCTGGATGAACGGCGCCCAGGCGGCGGCGTTACCCATGGCGACCTCGAGCAGATCGAGCGGGCTCTTGCGCCACTTCATGATCGCCGCGACCCAGTCGGCGGTCGGGGTGGCCCAGGTGAGCTTCTCGATCGGGATGTCGTTGGTGAACACGCTCATCTGCTGCTCGGGCGTGCCCTGCAGCGCGTTCAAGACCGCGATGCGCTTGTCGGCGTCGAGCTCCCGCAGCCGCTGGATGACGAGCGGCTCCTTGTAGACCTCGAGGCGCTGCGCGGGGTCGGGCTGGCTGTCGATCCGCTCCTTGATCCACGCGTCCTTGCACCCCTCGTCGGCCATCCAGAGCAGCTGCTTGGCGAGCTTGCCGCCGAGGAGCTTCACGGCCTCGTACATCTCGGCGTTGCCGAGCTCGGAGACGAACAGCTCGCGGACCTGGTCGCTCTCGACGACCTTGACCCGATCGGGCGCCGGGACCGAGGTGATCACGTCCTTCATGAGATCCCAGCTGGTCCCCTCGGCCTTCATCCAGAGCAGCTTGCTGGTGAGATCGAACGGGAGCATCTTCACGAGCTCGGCCATCTCGGTGTTGCCGAGCAGCGAGACGAAGCGATCGCGCCACGCGGCCGACTGCAGCGCCGCGCGGTCCGCCGGGCTCGCCGCGGCGATCTTGGCCTTCACCTTCTCGAAGCTGGTCCCCTCCTCAAACATCCAGCGGAGCTTGAGCGCGGTGTCCCCGCCCAGCAGATCGACGAGCTCGGCCATCTCGTCATTGCCGATCTCGCCGACGAACAGGTCGCGGAAGTGGTCGGTCCTGACCATCGTCTTGTGCACCTCGTTCGTGCACGCGGCGACCACCGCGCGAAGCATGGTCCAGCTGGTCCCCTCGTCGAACATCCACTCCAGCGAGAGGTCCAATCGCCCGCCGCGCTCGACGAGGATCCTGGCCGCCTTGCCCATCTCGCTGTTGTTGAAGGCTCCGGTCGCCTTCTTCTGGAACTGCTCGAGCACCTGCGTCGCCTGTGCCGCGTCGAGCCTCGTCATGAGCTCGTGCGCGTCGTCCACCTCGTCGTCGTCGAGCGCCTTGCCCACGGCGGCCACGGGATCCATCCCCGCGTACGTCTTCGCGTCGAGCCGCTGCACCGCCGGCGGGCCGCCGGCGCTGCTCGCGGCCGGGGCGCCGAGGATCGCCTCGGCGGACGCGCCGCGCACGACCGCCGAGGCGGCGGCGTCGGCCTGCCGTTCGAGCGCATCGCCGCGCTCGCCCACCCCCGACGGCGGGCGCAGGCCAGCGCGCTGCTGCACCACGTGCGCCGCCTCGTGCGCCGACAGGAACAGATCGGGATCCCGGGCGAAGGCGACATCGTCGCCCATGGCATAGGCGTCCGCGCCGATGGCGCGCGCGGCGTCGGCGGCCGCGCCGCCCACGTGCGCGCGCACACCGCCCAGGGCGTGCCTGCCGAACAGCGCCGCGATGCGGTCGCCGTGCGGGAGCGACGTGCCGCCCTCCTGGACGCCGCCGCGCGCCGCCTCGCGCACGTACTCCGCGGCCGCCCGTTCGTCCAGCGCTGCCTCGCGGGCCGATGCGCCGGGCGGCGCCGCGCCCGGCCGGGAACTCGCGCTCGACCGGCGCTGGACAGGCTGCGGCAGGATGGAGATGGCGCGGATGTCGAACGGGATGCCCGAGGCGACAGGCGGAGACGTCTCCGGCTCCGGCTCGCGGGCCGGGCGCGCGCGGTCGGGTGCCGGTGCAGGCGCGCGCGCGGCCGGTGGGCGTTGCTTTCGATCGAACGTGGGCATGACCGGTTCCTCTCTGGCTCGTCGCTCCGGATTCTACTGCGCGTGGATTTCGCGCCTACGATGCCGGTCCGAGGTGTGAGAAATCCTGCGCCGCAAACGGAATGCCTTGAAAGAAAGGCTCGTGCCTTTTCCCCTGCCCCCGAGCTCGGGGATCGCCTCGGCGAAGGAGGCTAGCTCGCCAAGGCCCAGCTCTGCAAACGTCCTGGCCGCCTGGCGATACCTCTGGCCCATGATGGAGCTCCGGCGCCCGGTTCCGGTCGGCGACCCTGGTCTCGCTCCGGTCGCTCGCGAGGGCGACGGTGATGAAGGTGGAGCGCGTGTCGTGGACGCGCACCTGCTGGCGCTCGTCGGGGTCCTCGAAGAGCTCCGGGCGACCGGTGCTGGCGAGCTGGCTGGAGGTAAGCGCGGAGCCGCTCGGCCGCGCGCTCGACGCTGAAGCGCTCGCCGTCCTGGTCGACGAACTGTAGCGCCTCCCTCAAGGCGGAAGGCCCGCCGTCCTGCTGAGGATACCGCAGTTACACCCCAACGACCGGTAGCCGAAGACGGTTCTCGTGGGCGCCTTCGAAGAAGGGCCGGCGACCTCGCGAAACTACACCCTGATAGGCCTCCCGAGGCCTCGTACGTGGCGGTGGTCCACCTCGGTCCGCCGCACTGTCAGCCAACGCGAATGGAGCCTGATCCGGGAGGTCGGCCGGCGCCTGCGCGCCGCACGACGGGCGAGAAATCGTCCGCAGAGCTTAAAGGAACACGGGACGGCGCGGAATAGGACCATTGACGAGCCGGCGCATGACGCGCCGGCCCCACGGGAGCCCCCCTCTTTCCTGGAGACCCAACATGAAAAAAGCCATTCTCATTGCCTTTGCCCCGCTGCTCGCGGCGTGTGACGTGGAACCGATGACGAGCGCTGGGCTCGATCTCCGAGATCGCGAGGAGGCAACGCCGCAGTCGGCGCCCCTCGTCGAGCCGGTCGTCGCGCGCGCAGCGTTTGCCACGGAGGCCGATCGCGAGCGCTTCGAGGCCGACGTGCTGCCCTCGGCGCGAGCGTTCCTCGCGTACTGGGCGGAGGCAGGGCTGAGCCTGCCGCACGCGCCAGCGCGGCTGTTCATCTCTCCGCCGCCCGGGACGAGCGCGACGGAGGCCCTGCCGCAGCTCTACGGCGAGCGCATCTTCGACGACCTGCGCGCGCTCGAGGCGGAGGTCGCGAGCGCGCCCTCGAACCGGGCAGCGATCGAGCGGATCGACGCGTTCACGTGCGAGCGGCCACCCTTGCATCGCGGCTTCCTCGAAGACGTGGAGAAGCACGCGGACAACCCCGACGTCGGCCCGGCAGACATTGCGCAGGCGCTGCGCCGGAAGCACGAGCAGCTCCTGGGACCCGATGGGACCTTCTCGTTTCAAACCGACAACGGCGAGTTCGAGCTGCCGCTGCGCAGGAACTGCTCCTACATCCTGCTCGGACACTCCACGCAGCCCACGCGCGCACACCCTTACCTGGAGAGGGACGTCGTGAATCACGAGCTGGGCCATGCGCTGCACTACGGTCTCTGGCTCGCCTCCGGTCCGCTCGGCGAGCGCCTCAGCACCGCCGCGAATGAGGCCATCGCCGACATCCTCGCGCACGTGTTCGACGGTGATCCCTGCCATGGCAAGGTGCTGGACGAAGGGGGCTCGCCCGTCGACTGCCGCCGGAGGATGGACGGTTACGAGCGGTCCGTCTCCGACGCGTTCTGGGGCTTCGGTCGCGCCGATCACGAGACAGGCCAGTCGCTCCGGCAGCTGATCTGGACCTTGCGGGAAGAGGTGCCGGCGGACGCGCTCCGAGCTGCCATCGTCGATGGGATCGCCGCGGTGCAGGTCGCGCTGAATCAGATCGATGCGGAGCCGCTCGCCAACGTTCCGATCTTCGACGACGAGATCCTGGCCACGCGCTATCGCTTCGCGCGCGAGTATGATGCGGCGAGCGCGTTCTTCCACGCGGTGTGCGCGCGCCTCGGCGATGCGCCGCCGGCTTGCGGCGAGCACGCCCAGCGCATCGGCGATCCGCGCCTCGCGATGCGCGAAGCGTGGCTGGCGAACGCGCCGACATCGATCGGTCGCAGCGGCGTCACCCTGGCCGATGGCCGCCGCGTGGCGTTCGAGCTGGAGGGCGCGCTCATCCGGCAGATGACGGTCACGCTGGCGGACGGCGAGCAGCGGAGCTACCCGGGCGATCCCGATCTCGGGTTCCCCGAATCGGAGCGCGAGCCCACGAGCGGTCGCATCACGCTGTGGTTCCCGGAGCCGGGCTCCACGGCGCCCGACGCGAAGGTGGGGTGGACCTCCGACGGGGAGCTCATCGCGCGCTGAAGCACGACGAGGCCGCGCGTGGACGCCTCACGGATCGCTCGTGCAGCGGAAGCGGCGATGGACGAGCAAGCAGCAGAACGCGTCCAAACTCTTTCATGCGATAGCAAATATCGCGTTTCGCTGGATCGAAACCTCCGCGACGACACCCCTCCAGGTGTCCAGGCGAGCGAGCCGAGCACGCCACGGCAAATCGTCTGAAGGCTCGCGCCCCCTGGCGGCATCAACGATGTAGTTGCACATGAGAAAAGCATCGCCGTTTACCATGGTTTGAATATTCCATCCGCGGCGCCAATGCTTCCTCTCGCGGCACCAACCATTCGCAATGGATGTATGTCCTATGAACCAAGCGCGCTTGATCACCCTTGCGGCCCTGCTCTTGCCTGGACTCGCGTTGAGCGGGGCATGCTCCAGTGAGCCGCCCAACAACCCGAAGGAATCCATCTTGGATCCCGATGGCGATGAGACGCCCGCCGACCCTGGCGATGAGACGCCCGCCGACCCTGGCGATGAGACGCCCGCCGACCCTGGCGATGAGATGCCCCCCGACACGCCGCCGGGCTCGCAGATGTTCACCTGCGACGCTTCGAAGTCGCCCATGTTCAAGAGCCGCGACGTGTTGAACATGCGGATCTCTGCGGATTTTACGAAGCTGAACAGCGCGCCAACAAAAGAGGAATCGGGCTCGCAGGCCGTGATCGAGCTGAGCGACCATAGCGACGCGGCGCCGATCACCGCGAACATCATCGCCCGGGGAGTCTCGCGCTTCAATTGCGGCTTTCGCCCGTTCTCGCTCAAATTCGAGGAGAAGCAGAAAGACAACATCTTCGCGCACCTCGGCAAGTCGGTGAAATTCGTCACGCATTGCGGAGACAGGGAAGGCTTGTCACCCACGCTCAAGGCGGACTCTCTCGAGACCTACGAACAGCGCCTGCTGATGGAGGACACTATTTATCAAGTGCTCGATCAGCTGCAGATGCCCTCGCTCAAGACGCGGCTCGTACGGCTCACCTACCACGACGCGCCGACCGGCAAGGAGGAGACGCACCTCGCGTTCGTGCGCGAGCCCGAGGACGAGATGGCCGAGCGCTGCGGCATGGAGGAATTGGAAGACCTGTCCGGGGTCGACACCTCGCAGTTCAAGGTGGACCAGCAGGGTGTAGTGCTGCTGAACCTGCTGAACGATTTCGTGATTCAGTACGACGGGATCGACGGGAAGAACCTGGTCGAAATGGCCGACGTCGATCGCAAGGCGATCGTCCACGCTCCCTACGACTTCGACCTGGTCGGCGTGTCCCGGCCAGATTACGTGGCCAACGAGGGGCGCACGCTCGAACAGAACCGAGACGCGTTCGCGGACTGGCTGCGGCGCAACCAGAGCCCCACGCTGTTCGAACAGATCGACAGGATGCTGGCTCGAGCCGACCAGATGCAAGGCGCCGTCGATCAGTCGACCATGAACGAGGAGAACCATGAGGTCTTCTCCCGCTGGCTCTCGCTTTACTTGGGTCTCCTCCGGGATTTTCGCGCGTGCGAGGGGCACACGGACGACCCGTCGCGGCCCCTGTGCCACGTGGAAGACGACCACGGCAATCGCCCCGATTCGGCCAGCGCGGTCGATCCCGGCGAATGGAGCGCGCGCATCGAGCCGCCCGGCGACGCGGACATGTTCGCCGTCGATCTGCAGGCGAACACGCTTTACTCCCTCGGTGGCCGCCTGCCTCTCGAGCTCTTCGATGCCCAGCAGAACCTCGTGGCATCGGCCTCGCAACGGGCCGTCTCGTTCAAGCCGAGCCAGACGGGCACATACTACCTCCGAGCGTCGCTGGGCGAACAGCTGGTCACGTCACCGCTGCTCCCGAGACCCGAAGAGCTCGATCGTTACATCTCCCTCTACGCGGACGATCACGGGGCGTCCCTGGAGACGGCGACCACGCTGGAGGCCGGCGAGGCCGGCGAGGGCACGTGGGAGCTGGCCAAGGGAGAAGACGAGGATTGGTTCCTGGTGAGCGCAGGCGCATCGGCCAACGTCCACATCGTGCTGCGGGATACGGACACTGGCCGCGTCGAGGTGATCCGGCGCGATGCGCCGGCCGACGAGCTCCCCCTCGAGGAGTATCTTCTGGAAGGTGACAACGACGTATCGCGGCTCTTCGAGCAACCTGGCGAGTACGTCGTCCGGGTCATCCAGATGATCGGCCTCCGCGCCAATGGTTCCTACACCATGACGCTGCAATAGCCGCGCCGCCCCGCGGCACGCGTCCGGCGCCCCGCATGCAGTCCTGGGGCTCCTCCGCGCTATGCGGGCCAGGTGAACCGGAACGTGGCGCCCTGGCCGGGCGTGGACTCGACCCACACCCGGCCGCCCCGCGTCTCGATGATCTTCTTGACCACCGAGAGGCCGATGCCGGCCCCCTCGACCTTGTCGCGGGCCTCCAGCGTCTGAAAGATGCCCCAGATGCGCTCGTGGTACTCGGGCGCGATGCCAGGGCCGTTGTCGGTGACGAAGAACTCGAACGCGTCGCCCGCCGGCCGAAAGCCGAGCCGGACGAGGGGATCGGGGCGCGCCAGCGCCGAGAACTTGATGGCGTTGCCGAGCAGGTTCATGAACACCTGCTGGAGCGGCACCCGCTCGGCCATCAGCGTGGGAAGCCCCGGCTGCACCGCGATCTGGACGTGCTCCGGCGGCGCGAGGAGATCCAGCACTTCCCTGACCATCGTCGCCGTGTCCACCGGCGCGGCCGCGTCGCGCACCCGCCCCGCGCGGGAGTAGGCCAGGATCCCGTCAATCAGCGCCTCCATGCGGTGGACGCGCCCGAGCAGCAACTTGATGTGCTCCTGCGAGCCGGGCGAGAGGAGCTCGCCCACGTCCTCCTGGAGCCACTGCGCCAGGCTCGCGATGCCGCGGAGCGGCGCCTTCAGGTCGTGCGACGTGACGTACGCGAAGCGGTCGAGCTCGCGGTTCGACTGCTCCAGCGCCTGCGTGAGGCGCGTGAGCTCCACGGCCCGCTGCTCCGCCTGCTGACGCGCGCGCACCATGTCCGTGACCTCGATCGCGTGGGTCATCACGCCGAAGGCGCTGCCGTCCTCCCCGATCAGCGGTTGATAGACGAAGTTGAAGTATGCCTCCTCCGTGCGCCCGAAGCGCTCGACCCGCACGAGCGCCTCGTTGCCGACGTACGGCTCGCGCGTGGCGAGCACCTGGTCGTACAGCGCGGGGAAGCCCTGGTCGACGAGATCCGGGAAGGCCTCCCGCACCGTCCTGCCGAGCAGCGGGCGCTCCCCGGTCACGTGCGCGTAAAGAGGGTTGGCGGCCTCGATGACGTGCGTCGGCCCGCGCGTGACCATGATCGCCGCCGGCGCCTGCAGGAACACGTCGTTCAGCCGGTTGCGCTCGTGCTCGAGCTGCTGCTGGAGCCGGTGCTGCTCGGTGACGTCGCGCGCGGTGAGCACCACGCCGATGTGCCGCCCCTGCTCGCCGTAGACCGGCACCGCGCTGCCCTGCATGCGGCGCGGCGCCGCGCCGGGGCTGCGCACGACCCACGTCTCGTCGATCACCCGCTCGCCCCGCCGCGCCCGCGCCGGGGGGAGCTGCTCGGCCGGGTACGGCGTGCCGTCCAGCCGCTCCAGCGGGAGCCGCTCCTGCTGCTCGGCGAGCGTCGCCCCGGCGCGGAGCTCGGGATACAGGGCGCGCGCCATGTCGTTGAGGAAGTTGACCCGACCCTCGCTGTCGAAGGTCACCACCGCGTCTGCGATCTGCCCCAGCATGGCCGCCCGCTCCGCCGCGAGCTCCTCGACGCGCTTGCGGGCGAGCACCTGCTCCGTGGTCTCCACCGCGTGGGCCATGATGCCGAAGACGCTCCCGCCCGCGTCCTTCAGCGGCTGGTACACGAAGTCGAGGTAGACCTCGTCCAGCACGCCGTCGCCGCGGCGATCGAGCTTCACGAGCGCTTCGTGGGCCACGAACGGCTTGCCGCTGCGCCGCACCGAGTCGACGAGCTCTGGGAACCCTTGGCCGACGACCTCGGGCAGCGCCTCCCGCAGCGGCTTGCCAACCAGGTCGCGCCGGCCCACGAGCTCGAGGTAGCGCGGGTTGGCCACGGTGAACGTGTGCTCCGGCCCCTCGAGCACGGCGATGATCGCCGGGACCTGCATGAACACCTCATAGAGGCGCTCCCGCTCCGCCTTGGCCTCCGCCAGCGCGCGGTCGCGCTCGATCCGCGTCCGCACCTCCTGGGTGACGTCGAAGACCGTCACGAAGACGCCGCCCACCGCGCCCGACTCGTCGCGGACGGGGTTGTAGCAGAGCGTGAGGTAATGCTCCTCGACTCGGCCATGCGGGGCGAGCGGGTACATCGTCTCCTTGAAGGAGATCGTCTCACCCTGGAAGACGCGCGGGTAGATGCCCTCGTTGATGTGCCAGACCTCGGGCCAGCACTCCCGGTTCGCCTGTCCGAGCCCCGCCGGGTGCTTGGCGCCCATGAGCAGCCGGTACGCGTCATTATAGATTTGCACGAGCTCCGGCCCCCAGAGCACGATCATCGGGAAGCTGGAGCTGAGGACGATGCTCACCGCGGTCTTCAGGCTCTGCGGCCAGCGCTCGACAGGGCCGAGCGGCGTCGCGCCCCAGTCCTTCTCCCGGCAAAGCGCGCTCAGCTCGCTCGCGCCGGGGAAGACATCGGCGATGGCGGGGCGGCGGACTCCGCCGGCAGCGACGGTGCTCTCGGCGGGAGCGAAGTGCGTGCGAGAGGTTGGCTTCATTCCTGGACGTCCGTCCGGCCAGACGAGCAAACGCCTCGGACGGCGTCAAGTCCATCAGACCGCGGGACCCCCGCGCGCGGCGAGCTCATCAGACGTAGCGCTCGACCGCTCGAGCAGCGCGCCGAGGTCGATGGGCTTCTTCTGTCTCGCAGCGTTACCGGACGCTCGCGCGATGCTTCGGAGTGAGCATCCACGATCGCCAGAACCGCGTGCGCGAATAAGGCTCCTCGCCGTCCATTCAGCTCGTCGCGGAGGGGAGAGCGCGCCGGCCTCGAGGCCTCTCGCCCTCCCATCGCACCGTCGACAGCGACGCCCGGATCACCCGCAGCACGGCGCGCCGACGCTCTTCGCCGGCGCATCGTACTCGTCATGACGACGCCACCAGACGCCCGTCTCGTTGCGCCCCTTGGGAGCGCGGTCGAGCCACTGGTACGCGCCCCACAGCCCGTCCAGGCCGCGCGCATACGTGGAATACGTGTGGTAGACGGCGCCGTCCTCCAGCACGAAGGCGCTCATGCCCGGCCGATCGCGGTGGAACGTGGCCGTGTCGGTCCCGCACATGGCCGCGATCTTGGACTCCGCCCCCTCGCCGCCGCCCTCCTGGCCCGGGCGCCACACAAACGCAGTCTCGCGCCGGTAGTTGTAGTCGACACCCCCCTTGCGCTGTTGCTCCTCGGTGAACCAGACATTGAAGTCGGCGTTGAAGTCGCTCGCAGACGACGACGCCCAGGGGAAGGTCCAGCCCATTCGCCGCTTGTACGCCTGCAGCTTCGCGAGCGGCGCCCGCGAGACCGCCCAGAGCATGACGTCGTGGTTGGCCAGGTGAACCGAGAACCCGTTGAACCCGTCCGCGATCATCGAGCAGGAAGGGCAGCCCGCCGCGTAATCGGGTCCAAACATGAAGTGGTAGACGAGGAGCTGCGAGCGCCCTCGGAAGAGGTCCGCCAGCGAGGCGGCCCCCTCGTCCGTCTCGAAGCGGTAGTTCTTTTCGACTCGGACCCATGGCAGCGCCTGGCGTCGCTGCGCCAGCTCATCGCTGCGCCGCGTCAGCTCCTTCTCCGCCTCCAGCAGCTCGCGCCGCGCCGCCAGCCAGTCTTCGCGTGTCCCGATCATGTGTGCCGTCATCGTCTTCACTCCTTGAATCGGTCGTGAGGTAGTTTAGGATCGGGCGCCGAACGGGCGGGAGTTACAAGTGTGGCGGGATTCGGATGGACTCACTGATCACGGCCGCGGCGCGCGCGCTCGCGGCGGGTGATCCGCTCGGCGCGCTGAGCCGGGTCGCCTTGCGCGACGACGCGCCTGCGCTCGCGCTGCGCGGCATCGCGATGGCGCAGCTCGGCGATTTCGCGCGCGCGAAGTCTCTCCTGCGAAGGGCGGCGCGCGCCTTCGGCGCGAAGGAGGCCGTGGCCCGCGCGCGATGCGCGGTCGCCGAGGCCGAGATCGCGCTCGCGTCGCGCGACCTGGACTGGCCCGCGAAGCTGCTCGACGCGGCGCGGATGACGCTCGAAGCGCACGGCGACCGGGTGAACGCCGCACATGCGCGGGTCCTCGAGATCCGGCGCCTGCTGCTGATCGGACGCCTCGACGAGGCCGAGGACAGGCTCGCCGACCTCAACCCGGCGCCCCTGCCGCCCGCGCTCAAGGCCGCCCACGAGCTGGTCGTCGCCGGCATCGCGATGCGGCGCCTCCGGACGAAGCCGGCGCGCGCTGCGCTCGCCCGGGCCGCGCGCGCCGCGCGCCAGGCGGGTGTCCCCGCGCTGACGGCGGAGGTCGAGGGCGCGGCCCTCACCCTGACCACGCCGGCAGCACGCCTGATCGCGCGCGGCGAGGCGCGCCCCCTGCTGCTCGAAGAGGTGGAGGCGCTGCTGGCGTCGGAGGCGCTGGTCGTGGATGCCTGTCGCCACGTCGTGCGCGACGCGCGCACGGCGGTCTCGCTCGCGCGACGCCCGGTCCTGTTCGCGCTCGCGCGCGCGCTGGCGGAGGCATGGCCCGGAGATGTGCCGAGGGACACGCTGGTGGCGACCGCCTTCGAGGCGAAGCGCGCCGACGACTCGCATCGTGCGCGGCTCCGGGTCGAGATCGGGCGGCTCCGCGCGACGCTGCGGGCTCTGGCCAGCGTGAGCGCGACGCGGCGGGGCTTCGCGCTGGCGCCCCGCCTCGCCCGCGAGGTCGTCGTGCTGGCGCGGCCCGTCGAGGAGCAGCACGCGGCGGTGCTCGCCTTCCTCGCCGACGGCGAGTCCTGGTCGAGCTCGGCCCTGGCGCTCGCCCTCGGCGCGAGCCAGCGCACGGTGCAGCGGGCCCTCGACGCCCTCGCGGCGGCGGGCAAGGTACAGTCCTTCGGTCACGGGCGGGCGCGGCGCTGGATGACCCCGCTGGGGCCGGGCTTCACGGCGATCTTGTTGCTCCCCGCCCCGCTGCCGAATGACTGAGCGGGCGCGCCGCGCGCCGCCATGTGCGATGAGCCAGCGCGCGACGCCCGCACGCGACCCTTGCGTGCGCGCGACGTGTGCTGCACGGTCTCTCGCCAGCGGGTCGATGCTGAGCGGCTCGGTCGCTGGCGCGCACGGCGGCGAATTTCGGACCGGGCATGGAGCGGACGATGCACGCTCAAAACGAGGTGACGGAGCTCTCGGAGCTCGGGCGGGCGCAAACCATCCTCGACCGCTGGTTCGCCAACATGCCGTGACGCGCCGTTCGTGCGAAGTGGAAGAATCGAATGAGCATCGGTCTGAATGGGCCGCCCCTCGACCCTTCATCGATGCATTGCCCGCTGGATCGCGCCGCGCCCGGCCGGCGCGGGGCGCTACTTCACGTTCAGCGTGGCGCTGGCCGAGCGACAGACGGGCTCGCAGCCAGGGCCGTTGGGGCGCGACTCGACGTACGATGGGGAGAAGTCTGCCTCGGCCAGGGACGTGCCGTCGCGCGAGATCTCGACGGTGACCTGCCCGGGCGCGGAGCTCATCTGGATCTCGGAGAACCCGTGCGCGCTCGGCGGCAACGCGCAGCCGGACTCGCCGATGAGCAGGTTCGGGCCGCTGCACGTGAGCGCCCGGCCCGCCGCGCAGTCCGGCAACGGCAGCTTTCCTTCGCAGGTGGTTGTCTCGCCGTCGGCCGTGATCACGAAGCGATACGCACCGGCAGGCCAGGGCGCTTCGGACGCGAGCCGGAGGGTAAAGCCGTTGACGCACCCGATCTGGGTGCAGTCCCGGGCCAGGGGCGGCTCGCCGGCGGCGGAGGGAGAGTCGGGAGAAGGGGTCTCTGCTGCACACGCAGCGACGATCCCCAGAACGATCAAGACCAAGGGCGATGCGCTGGCGCTCCTCATCCTCATGTTCCGAGCAACGCGCTCGTCGCCCAGCAGCTTACACCCGGAAGGCGATCGCCAGGAGCCCTTCGCGCGCGGCGGTCGCGCGCGATCGCTCCGACCGGCGGACGGGCTAATGGGGCACCTCGGTCGGCGCGCACGTCGAGACGCCCGCGCCGATAACCGCGGTCAGGAGCACGGGCACCACGAGCTCCGGCGGGGCCTGGGAGTCAGGGTCCAGGCGATAGACCCTGGACGAGAGCGCGTCCTCGTCGTTGGTCACGAAGAACCAGAAGTCGCCCCCCCACGTCGCGAACGCCCAGCTGGAGCCGATGGTCACGCCGGGGAGCGCTCTCTCCGAGAGCGTGGCGCCGGTGAGCTTGTCGAGCTCGCTCACGGACGACACCCCCGCCGGCTGCTTCACGAACCCGAAGAGGCGGCCGTCGCCCGTGCCCGTCAGGTCCGCGTTGGCGCCCGCGCCCTGGCCGAGCGGGCGGACCGCGTACGACCGCCTGTCGAAGACGCCGAGCGTCCGGGCGGGGTTCGCCCCGTCCGTGTCATTGAAGAAGACCGCGTCTCGCACATAAAGGGTCTCCTGGTCGGGGCCGTCGTCGGCGGCGAACGCCATGCCGAAATTGCGGAACGGTGCCCCGTCTTCCACCTTGTAGGGCGTGACTTCGCAGCGACCCGTGGCGATGTCGACCCGGCTGACCGACCCGTTCCAGTCGACGATCCAGGCGACGCCGTTCCGGTCGACGGCCATCGAGAACGGGCCGCCATCGCCGCACCCCAGCCTGCCGATGCGATGGAGCTCCAGGTCGGCGGGATGGAACGAAAAGAGCTCCTGGTAGGGCGAGACGAGATAGATGTGGTGCGTCACATCCGAGCACGGACCGGCAGAGCTCCCCGGCGGCGGATCCCAGCCGCTCCCGTCGCGAGCGCTCCCCCCTTCGCCGACGTGCCCGATCGCGCCGAACGGGCCAGCTTCCCCCTCGCTCCCATCCTCCCCGTGGCTCCCATCGACGGGGTGGTCCAAGGTGGTGCCTTGCGCGCACGCGGCGAGCGAGACGACGACGATGCCTACGGAAATCAGAGGCCAGGCGATACGCAGCATGGTCGCCCCCTGGGACAAGGTTCGCGGCTGCGAATGGGTGGCGACGCCGGCAGGGCGCCATTTGGAAAAATGAACCTTCGAAGTCATCCGCTACGGCTGCAATCGCGGAGATCTGTCCACCTCGCAGATCGCCGCCCGGCCGCCGAGCACGGTTCAGCATCGCGGCGGTGGTGGTGATTGCCCGACGAGCCTCTATCCTCCTGCGACGATGACAGCCACCAGCCGGGCCGACGCCGAGCCGGCGAGGGCGGCGGCGACAGGGGCGGCGCCGACAGCCGCTGCCGAGCGCATTCCGGCGCTCGACGTGCTGCGAGGCTTCGCGCTCTACGGAGTGCTCCTCGCCAACGCGGTGCCGTGGTTCAGCGGGCGCGCCTTCATGACGCGCGACCAGCTCATCGCGCAGAGGGGCCCGGCCGACGAGGTGTTCCTCGTCCTGCTCAACGTCCTCGTCGACGGAAAGGCGATGACGCTCCTGACCTTCCTGTTCGGTCTCGGGTTCGCGCTGCAGCTCCAGCGCGCCGAGGCAGACGGGCGCAGCGTGCTCCCGACACACTTCCGGAGGCTCGCGGCGCTGGCGCTCATCGGTGTCTGCCATGTGCTGCTGCTCTGGTGGGGCGATATCCTGTGGGGGTACGCGATCGCAGGCGTGGGCCTCGCGCTCTTTCGACGCGTGCGGGGCGCGAAGCTCCTCGCCTGGGCGGTGGCGCTCACGCTCGTGCCGCAGCTCGTCGCATCCATCCCCGCCGTCTCGGCGGTCATCGCGCGCGTCACGCCCGAGCCGGCCGACCTCGCGGCGTTCAGGGCGCAGGTGTTCGCGGCGATCACCGGGCATGACCGCGGCGCGCTCGCCGAGATGCACGTGAAGCAGGCTTATTACCATGTGGGGCGGATCTGGCTGTGGTACTTCGCGTGGGTCCTCGGGCGGTACCTCGTCGGCTATTGGGCCGGAACGACGAGGCTGCTCCAGGACGCCGGCGAGCGCCTCCCCTTCTTCCGCAAGCTCCTCGCCTGGGGCCTCGCGCTGGGCATCGCGGGCTCCTCGCTCATGGCCGGGCGCCGCCTCCTCCAGCGCCACGGCGTCGCCGTCCCGGAGTCCGCCGGGCTCGCGCTCGTCATCCCCGCCGAGCTGGGGGCGATGGCGCTCGCGAGCGCGTACGCGGCCGCCGTCGTCCTGCTGATGCAGAAGCCCGCCTGGCGCCGCGCCTTGATGCGCATCGCCCCGGTCGGGCAGATGGCCCTGACGAGCTACCTCCTTCAGAGCCTCATCTGCACGTTCCTCTTCTATGGCTGGGGTCTCGGGCTGGCCGGACGGCTCCGCCCGGTCCACATCGCCCCGATCACGGTCGCCGTCTTCGTGCTGGAGGTGCTGCTCGCGCGCGCATGGCTGTCGCGCTTCCGCTTCGGGCCGGCGGAGTGGCTCTGGCGGTCGCTGACGTACGCTCGTCTTCAGCCGCTCCGCATCACCGCAGATTCGAGGTGAAGGTGGCTCACGCTCGCTGCGCGGGCTCCGCCCGCGTCCGTCGGGTCGAGACCCCGGTCCAGCCTGAGCGCCCGCCGCGCCGGGTCAGTCCCCCCCGACGCCCACGTCGCGCCAGCGGATCTCCACCCGCTTCGCGCCGAGCTGGGTCGCGAGCGCCGTGATCTGCCGCTCGGCCTGCGCCTTCGCGCGCGTCATCACGTTCCCCTCGAGCGCGGCCTTCTCGATCGCCTCGGTCGCCTCCTTGCGCGCCCGCGACTCGAGCTGCTCGTTGCGCCGCGCGAGCAGGCTCGTCTTGCGCGTGTAGACGTACGTCGCATCCTCGTCGAGCCGGGTCGCGAAGACCTCGGGCGCCGGCAGCGTGAGCCGCGCGACCCCGGTCTCCGGATCCATCGCGATGTCGCCCTCGCCGATCCGCGCGAGATCGACGCCGATGGTGACGTGCCCGACCGCGACGAGCAGGAGGGCGTCGGTGGCCTGCACCAGGCCGAACAGGCGGCTCTGCCGGTCGGCCAGATCCACGACCTTCTCGACGTGGACCTCGGTGGTCTCGAGCCGCGACAGGTCGCGGATCGCGACGACGAGCGCGGGCGTCGGCCGCGCGACGAGGGTGCTCTCAGGCGCGGGCGCGCGGAGGCGCGGCGCCACGACGAGCGCGCCGAAGCCGACCGACGCGAGCAACGCGACCGCGAGCAGCGCGATCCGCGCGGCGCGGCCGGCCTGCGCGCGGGGGCGCGGCGCGTGCGCTGCGACCGGAGCGTAGGGGTCCTGGAGCGGGCCTTCCATCGGGGTACCTCGGAGGACCGCAGGCGCGCAGGCGCCCGCGGCAGCTCGGCTGGGCACAGCCTAGAAGAGCCGCGCGTCCTCCGGGAGAGAGTTCTGAGAACAGGAAGGCCGGAAGGCGAGAAGAATCGACCCGGCCGCTGGCCCGGCGAGGAGCGCGCCCCTCCGGGCAGCCGCGCGCGGCCGGCGTCACCTCACGCAGCCGGCGTCACCTCACGCGGCCGGCGTCGCGCACCGCGGCGCGTCCAGGCGCGGCCGCGCCGCCGAGGACGACAGCGCCTGCTCGAGCATCCCGTCGTCCACGTCGCCCTCGGCCGCCTGCTCGATGGCGAGCCGCACGTCGCGGTTCGCGCAGCCCTCGGCCGCGATCCGCAGCCGCTCCACCGTCTGGGCGTCGCGCGTCGACGACAGCGCGAGCGCCGCGCCGACGCGGAGCTCGGCCGGCGCGTCGCCGTCCTCGAGCACCGCGAACGCCTGCTCCCGCGTGAGCTTCGCCGTGCGGTAATCGGCGCCGGCCTCGCTCACGAGGCGGCGCAGCGCCGCCCGCCAGGCCGGCGCGGTCAGGCCGCGGCGCTCGAGGAGCGCGCCCGCCCGCCCCACCTCGCGCGCGCCGCGCCCGCTCCGCTCGCGCACGAGCGCGAGCAGGTGCTCGCGGCGCCGCTCGGCGAGCACCATGCTGAGCCCCGTCTCGCTGGGATCGCGCAGCAGCTGCGGCGGCACGAGGGTCAGCGGCAGCTCCTCGCCCCCCGTGAGCACGAGCTCGACCCCGAGCGCGGTCTCGTCGACCCGCTCGATCGATCCGAACGAGACGAAGCGCTCGCCGGCCTCGTCCCGGAGCGAGAGCCCGTCGCTGCCCGCCACGAGCACGCGGAGCGCCGAGCCCTCCCGGAGCAGCGCCGCGAGCACCCACGCCGCGGCGCCCGTGATGACGCCGAGCGAGAGCGCCAGGTCGAAGTCGAGCACCGACCAGCAGATCAGCGACATGAGCGTCGCCACGCCGACGAACAGCCGGCGCCGGAGCGGCCGCGGCGCGTCGTCGTAGAGCCGGGCGCTCCACGTGCCCCGCGCCCGCCCGGCGGCGATCTCGCCGAGCAGCCGCTCCGCGTCGACCGGGTCGTCGACGCGCACGCGGATGACGTCGCCGTCGTCGGTCATCAGGGCGACCTCGCCGCCGGAGCTCGAGAGCCGCGCGCGCGTGAGCGAGAGCAGCGAGAACGACCGTCGCTCGCCGGGGCGCTCGATCCAGAGCGCGTTGCTCACCCGGACGACCGCCGCGCCGGACGAGCCCACCGCCGCGCAGAGCCACGCGATCGGCGTGTACAGGAGGCACGCGAGGCAGAGCAGCGCGAGCAGCGACCCGAGCAGCACGAACGGCATCAGGAGCACCATCGCGAGCCGGCCGGCGATGGGCTCGACGAGCGAGGCCACCGAGAAGAGGACCAGCAGCCACGCGAGCGCCGAGGTGAGCAGCCGGCCGACGAAGCGCGCGTCCGCGTAGGGCTGGATGAGCACCCCGCAGCGCTTGAACACGCCGTCGCTGCCAGCGGTTCCTGCCACCCCATCACGGTGAGCGCACCCGGCCTCGAGTTCAAGCGCACAGCGCAATTTCAGCGCAGGAAGAACGCCCGCGCCGCGGCGGCGCGGCCGCCCTCACGCCCTCAGTACGCGTCGGCGGGGGCGCGCGCGTCCGTAGGGAGCGTCAGCGGGAGCATCTCCACGGCCGCGTCCCCACCGTCCAGCCACTGATACCGCGCCAGGTTCGCGAGGACGCGCCCCACATAGGTGCGCGTCTCGTCATAGGGGATCCGCGCCACCCACACGTCGGTGTCCCGGTCGATCTTCCCCTCGAGCCAGTGCGACACGGCCTTGGGGCCGGCGTTGTAGGCCGCGGTCGCGAGCGGCAGGCTCCCGTCGAACGTCCGCAGCAGCTTGCCGATGTAGAAGCCGCCGAGGCGCAGGTTGAGCGGCGCGCTCTTGAGCTGCCCGAGCTCGAAGCCGAGCGAGAGCTCGCTCGCGGCCTTCCGCGCGGTCGCCGGCATGAGCTGCATCAGCCCGACCGCGCTCGCGGGGCTCACCACGACGGGATCGAACGCGCTCTCCTGCCGCATGAGCGCGTGGACCAGGCCCTTCGGCAGCCCGTGCTGCGCCTCGAGCGCGCGCACCTCGCCGACGTACGGCTCCGGATAGACGCACTCCCACGTCCAGCGATCGGCCTCCGACGGCGCGCGCTGGAGCGCCGCGGCGGAGACCGCCTGCGTGCCCACCCGGTAACGGCGCTTCGCCGGCGAGAGCATGCCGTACATCCGGCAGAGCGCCTCGCTCTCCTGCCCCTCGTAGGCCGCCGTCACCTCGCGCTCGTTCTCGGCGAGGTAGCTCTCCGCGTCGCCGTCGAGCCCCATCGACGCGAGCAGCGCCGCGGCCGGCGGCAGCTTCACCTCCACCGGCCGCGCGTCCCGGAGCGACGCCGGGACGAGCAGCGGCGGCATGGGCGCGCCCACCGCCGCGAGGCGCGAGCGCGCGAGCAGCGCGCCCCACGAGAGCGGCTGCTCCTTCATCACCTCCGTCCAGAGCCGCACCGCGCCGTCGCGATCGCCGCCGCGTAGCGCCGCGAGCCCGGCGAGCTCGCGCAGCCGCGCCGCGTCGGCCGGGCGCGCCCCGCGCGCGAGCTGCTCCAGCGGCTTGCGCGCGCGGGCCGCGCCGCTCGTCGAGAGCATCGCGAGCGCCCGCTCGTAGAGCGCGTCGTCGCGCCGCTCGCTCCGCGGGTAGGCGTCGATGAACCGGCCGTACTGCGCGACCGCCTCCGCGTAGCGGCCGACCTGCATGAGGAGCCGCGCCGAGAGCAGGCTCGAGAGCTCGCCCCAGCGGGTCCTCCGGAACTTGCGCGCGACCGCGAGGTGCCGCTCGATCGCCTCGGCCTCGCGGTGGAGCCGGGAGAGCGAGCGCGCGGCGAGGTGCAGCTGCTCCGCCTGGCGCGCCGACGGCGAGGCCGCGACCTTGAGGAACGCCTCGGCCGCGCCCGCGTAGTCGCGCGCCTGGTACAGCGCGGTGGCCCTGCGGTGGTGGAGCTCCGACGCCGGCACGCCCGAGAGCTTGTCGAGCTCGGCGATCGCCTCGGCCGCGCTGCCCCCGGCGACCATGGCGTCGACCTTCTGGAGCCGGTCGTCCGGCGAGAGCGGCCCCGGCACCTCGGCGAGGAGCGCCGCGGCCTCGCGCCCGTCGGGCGACGACGGCGCGCTCTTCACGATCCACCGGAGGTCGGCGAGCGCGAGCGCCGCCGCCGCGGCCTTCGCGCCGCCCTTGTCCCCCGATCGCTCGGCCGCGTCGCGCACGCCGAGCTGGACCCGCGCCCGCGCGAGCCGCGCCGCCGCCTCGTCGCGCGACCGCCGCGCGCGCTGCGCCGCGACCACCGCGCGATCGGCGAGCGCGCGGGCCTTCTGGAGATCGCCGCCCTTCATCGAGGCGATCGCCGCGCGCGCGAGGCCGGGCGCGCTGCCCGTGGCCTCGAAGTACGCCGCCGCCGCGAGGAACGGCCCCACCTCGAACGCCGCCTCCGCGCGGTAGCGCGAGACCTCGCGGGCGAGCAACGGCAGCTCCTGCTCCAGGCCGTGGAGCAGCTCCACGGCCTTGCCGTGATCGCCGAGCTCGAGCGCGACGCGCGCCCGCGCGTACTTCATCGCCGGCAGCGCCCGCTGCTCCATCGGCAGGGCGTCGAGCCGCTCCGCCGCCTCGGCCCAGCGCTCGAGCCGCACGGCCTCGACCCACGCGCCGAGGGCCAGGGGCGGCGCGAGCGGCGGGACGGCGGCGGCGGCCGCGGCCGCCGCGGCGATCGGCGCGTCCAAGGGCGCGACGCGCGCGGTGCTCTGCGAGGGCGGCGGCCCGGACGCGTGGGGCTCGGCGCACGCGGCGAGCGAGGCGCCGAGGAGGCACGCGGCGGCCAGCGCGCGGCGCGCTCCTCGCGCAGACGGCTTCGGTGGCGACGGAGCCCGTTTCATAGCCGACCCGGCGCGGTGGACGACCCGAACGCAGCGCGCCGTGAGGACCGGGCCCCGCGGGCCGAGGGCCCCCGCGCGCAGGCCGCTCGAACCGCAGCGCTCGCGCTGCCGACCCCTTTAGCTAGCAAGCTTCCGCGCCAGGTCGCAAACAAAGTGTCGGGGCCGACGCGATCCACCGCTTTCCGATCTCGACGTCCTCCTCGAACAGGAAGGCCGCGACCTCGTCGAGCGAGCCGGCGCGGTTCGGCGGCGCACCGAGGCGGAGCGCCGCGGCCTTGCCGAACGCGGCGACCACCGGGTGCGGCGAGCTCGCGAGCCGCAGGAGCTCGGGCACGAGCTCCGTGGCCCCGAGCACGCCCGCGAGGATCGCCGCGAGCGGCCGCGGGTCGGCGGGGCAGTCGTAGCTCCACGACAGCGCCGAGCGCAGCACCGTGACCGTCTCGGGCGCGGCCGCGCGCGCCGCCGCGGTGCGGTAGCCGCCGCCCGGGAGCGCGAGCTGCGCGGCGCCCTGGCTGGTCGCGCAGACGCCGTCCGCCGCCTGCAGCAGCGCCGCGGCGATCGGCTCGGTCACCCCGTCGCCGAGCACCGTCTGCCCCTCGATGTCGCCGGCGACGGGCCGCGCCGCCTCCTGCGCGTAGCCCTCGAGGTTGGCGAGGAGCCGCTCGAGGTCCACCGCGCCCGCGGCGCGGCCGGCGAGCACGTCGCGCGCGGTGTGCACCGTCACGAGGCTCGACACGACGGCCGGGGTCCCGCCGCGCATCGTGTGCGAGACGTCGACGCTCACCCGCTTCACGGCGGGCCACCGCAGCACGCGCGGCTCGGTGTCCGGGTCGACGAGGACGCCCCAGGGCACGACGGCCATCGCCACCTCGCGCGCGCCGCGCTGGGCGCGGAGGCGGTGCTCGGCGCGGACCAGCGCGAGCACGCCGAGCGCGCTCCCCACCGCCATGAGCCCCAGCGAGAGCGCGTGGCTCCCGGCGCTCCACGTCGCCGCGGAGGCCCCCGCGAGCCCCGCGGTCCCCGCCGCGGCGAGCGCGCCGGTCGAGCCGGGCTCCGGGTGGAGCCACACGTAGCGGAAATCCGGCGGAGGCAGCTTGCGCAGCACGATACGACCCCGGACAACGACTCTAGGCCGCCGCGCCACCGCGCGCCACCGGATGCGCGGGCGCCGTGGCGCGCATCCGGCGGCGCGCGCGGGCTTGCTGGAGGAGCGAAGGAATCCACGCGTGGCGCATGCCACGGCGCGTCGAAGGCGCGCGTCGTGCCGATCGCAGCCGTGCGCCGGCCTCCGCGCGCCGACCTCCGCGCCGTCCGCGCCGCCGTGCGTCCGGCGGACGGCCGGCGCGTGCGGCGCAGGTGGGCGCTGCGGCGTTCCGCGCGCGCGGCGCGGTGGTAGCTTCGCGGGCGGTGCTGCTCTCCCGCGTCCGCCTCGCCCACGTCGGTCCGTTCGATGATCTCTCGCTCTCCCTCGAGGACGCCGACGGCGCGCCGCGCCGGCTCGTGGTCCTCTTCGGCGGCGACGGCGTGGGCAAGACCTCGATCCTGTCGGCGATCGCGTCGACGCGGCCCGGCTACGCGGTCGCACAGCTGAAATCGCGCGGCGACGACGGCTCGCCCCCGCTCGTGGTCACCGACTGGATGCTCGGGACGGACGATCCGGCGCGCGCGCACCCGCTGCGCGTCGCGAGCCCGAACGCGCGCCTCGACGAGCCCGAGGACGCGGCGCTCCTGCGGCGGCGGGAGCAGGCGCTCTTCGAGCGGCGCGCGGCCGAGGGGGGCTTCGTCCTCGTGGCGCTCTCGGGCGCGCGCTGGTTCTCCCGCACCGCGATCGTGCTGACGACGCCCGAGCGCAGCATCCTCCGCTACGACGTGCGCGCCGCCGCGAGCTTCGACGACGCGACGCGCACCGACCTCGCCCGCGAGACGAAGCAGGTGCTCTCGTTCGTGCCGGTCGCGGCCGCGATCGCGCGCGACCGCGCGAAGAACAAGCCCGAGGCGCGGCCGGACGCGCGCGCGGACGCGCAGGCAGCGCGGCTCGGCGCGCTCGAGCGCGCGCTCAGGGAGGTGCTCGAGGCGCTGCTCGAGGGCCACGACGCGACGTACGTGGGCGTCGATCCGCTGCGGCTCGAGCCGATCTTCGAGCGCGCGGACGGCCAGCGCGTCGACTTCGACGATCTCGGGCGGAGCGCGCGGCACACCATCGCGTTCGGCGCGCTGGCGCTCCGCGCGCTCGCGTCCGCCCACCCGACCGGCGATCCGCGGCTCGCCGAGGGCGTGGTCCTGATCGACGACATCGAGGCGCAGCAGCCGGCGCACCGGCAGCGCTCGCTCGCCGCCCGCCTGCGGGCGGCGCTCCCCAACGTGCAGTGGATCGTCACGACGTCGTCGCCCGCGTTCGCGCTCGGCTGCGACCTCTCCGACGTGATCGCCCTCCGCCGCGAGCCCTCGTCGGGGCGCGTCGAGCCGCACGAGGGCCCGGACGCCGTGCTGCACTGAGCGGCCGCGGCGCGCCGCGCGGCCCCGGGGCGCGCGCGCCGCGCGTCAGGCGAGCGGCACGGCGAGGAGCACGACCTCCTTGCCGCGCACCTCGATCTTGTAGCGCATCGGCTTGCCGTGCTTCCGCCCGAGCTCCTGCTCGCTCGCCTTGAGGCGGGCGACGAACGCGTCGCGGGTGATGTGATCCACCGGGTCGCCGAGCGACCTCTTCGCCGCGATGTACTCGGCGAAGATGCGCGCGTAGTAGGCGTCCTCCGGCTCCTCGAGCAGCGCCTTGGCGTCGGCCGGGATCTCGCCGGGGGACAGCGCGGCCATCCGCTCGTCGACCTCGAGGGCGTCCCGGAACGACGCCGACGTGGGCGCGCGCGACGGGCGCCCCTCGGCGTCGGTCTCGTCCTCCTGCACGCCGAGCAGCTGGTTCAGGAGCGAGTTCAGCCGGAACACGAGGCCGCCGAGCTCGGCGTGCTCGATCCCGAACCGGAGGTCGGTCCGGCCGTTCATGATCGCGAGCAGGCCGTCCTCGATCTCGGACACCGGCTGCGAGATGTACGCGTCCAGGAAATAGGCGGCGATCACGACGAGCACGAGCCCGAGCGCGGTGACGCCGAGCAGCGGCCAGACCAGCGAGCTCGCGAGCCCCGGCGTCCGGATCTGCGCGACGCTGAGCAGCACCGCCCGCCGCCCGTCGCCGTAGCCTTCGAGCGCGTGCCCGACGGCGCCGTACTCGCCGGACAGCCCGCCGATGTCGACCGCCCGCCCGGAGCTCAGCGCCTGGAGGGCGCTGTCCTTCGCCGGCGACGCGGTGAGCGCCGCGACCAGCTGCGGGGGGGTGTCGCGCGACTTCGCGACGACGTCGAGCCCGTCACCCGACTGCATCGCGACCACGAGGAGCCGCCCGCTCGTGCGCTCGCTCGCGTTGGTCAGCCGCTCGTCGTTCAGCGCGGTGCCCACCGCGACGGCGCCGATGATCTGCCCGGCGTCGCTGCGGATCGGCGCGTAGGACGCGAGCAGCTGCTCGTTGCGCGCCCGGCTCACCCACACGTCCGAGCCGGTCACCCCCTGCTCGACGGCGCGCTTCAGCGACGGGTAGACGGCGCCGAGGTTGTCCCCGCGCATGAGCGCGGAGCCGTTCCGTCCGAGCACCACGCCCTTCGTGTCTACCAGGACGACGAGGGAGGGCGGGGTCCTGCCGAGCTCGGGCGAGGCGGCGACCGCCTCCCGGATGGCGTTGGCGGCGCTCGTGGCCGCCTCGGCGCGGGCCGGGGCGGTGCCGGCGTTGAACGGCTCGCGCAGCTTCGGGTCGCTCGCGTGGGAGGCGAGCCACCGCTCCAGCACGAGGCCGTCCACCTGGAGCTGCGCCATGGCGGCCGCGAGCGCGCGCGACGCCTCGCCGGGCCGCCCCATCTCCGCGAGGGAGGCGCGCGTGAGGGCGTACGAGAGCCCTCCGACCATGAGGACAATCACGGCGAAGACTGCGATGATCTTTCCGCGCATCCTGCGTCTCCACTCCTTCTTTCGGGGGCTCAGGGCAAGCTACCATCCGCTGCGGCGCTGCTACAACTCTCCACCCAGCTCATGGTGCACTTGAATCACCCGCACTCCGAAGCCCCGCGCCTCTACGTCGTCGACGACGCGCTGTTCGAGCAACACCGCGCGCGCGGCGCGCACCCCGAGCGCCCGGAGCGGCTCGAGGCCGCCCGCCGCGCCATCGAGCGCTGCGCCGCGGCGGGCCTCTCGATCGAGCGCGTCGCGACGCGCGACGCCACCGAGGACGAGCTCGCCCGGGTCCACGCGCCCCGGTACCTCGAGTCGCTCGGTCGGGTCAGCGGGCACTACGCCGCGCTCGATCCCGACACGTACGTCGTCCCGCGCTCGGTCGACGCGGCGAGGCGGGGCGCCGGCGCCGCGGTGGCGCTCGTCGAGGCGGTGCTCGCCGGCCCCGGCCGGCTCGGCGTCGCGCTGCTGCGCCCGCCCGGCCACCACGCGACGCGCGAGGCGGGCATGGGCTTCTGCCTCCTGAACAACGTCGCCGTGGCGGCGAGGGCCGCGCTGAGCAGCGGGCTGTCGCGGGTGGCGGTGATCGACTTCGACGTGCACCACGGCAACGGCACGCAGGACATCTTCTGGGACGACCCGCGGGTGCTGTTCTGCTCGCTGCACCAGTGGCCGTTCTACCCGGGCACCGGCTCCGCCGAGGAGATCGGCGGCGGCGAGGGCGCCGGCTACACGGTGAACGTGCCGCTGTCCGACGGGGCGACGGACGCGGTCTACGAGGCGGCGTTCGACGAGCTCGTCCTGCCGGTGCTCGACGAGTACGCGCCCGAGCTCATCCTGGTCTCGGCGGGGTTCGACGCGCACGAGCGCGATCCGCTGGCGGCGATGAAGCTGTCGCGCTCGGCCTACGCGGCGATGGGCCGCCGGCTCGCGGCGATGGCGGCCGCGAAGGCGGGGGGGCGGCTCGCCGTCTTCCTGGAGGGCGGCTACGACCTGGCCGCGATCGAGGGCTCGCTCGCCGCCGCGCTGATCGCCGCCTCCGGCCGCGAGGCGGACGAGCCGGTGGGCGCATCCGGGCCGCCGCCCGCGCAGCGCGCGCCGATCTCGACGCGCCACCGCGCGGACCTCGACCGCGCCCGCCGGGTCGCGCTGCGCCGGTGGGCGACGCTCTGAGGGAGGCGGGGGGAGCAGGGAGGGGGGAGCAGCGCGGTGGGGGGGAGCAGCGCGGTGGGGGGCCAGCGCGGGGCCCGGGGGGAGCCGGAAGTGAGCCCGGACCAAAAAGAGCGACGCGCCGTGCGTTTACCCGATTGCACTCTGCGCGGAGCTGAGTATTCTGCCAGGCCTTCGCAGCCCCCGGGCCGCGAAGAACGGTGGGTATAGCTCAGTTGGTAGAGCACTGGATTGTGGCTCCAGTTGTCGCGGGTTCGAATCCCGTTACTCACCCCAGGTAGGACAAGCCCGAGGCCACCCAGCAAGCGACGGGTGCCCCGGAGGCGTGATCGCATCACGACGGACAGCAGACCGCCGAGGCGGGCCTGCCGGGTTCCTCGCCCGAGCGCCGCGGTACAGGCTGCGGCGCCTCCCGAACGGGCGCGTCGTACCCTGCGCATCGCAAGAGGCGGCGGCGCCCGGCGACGCAAGAGGCGGCGGCGCCCGGCGAGCGACCGCCTGACGAGCGCGGCGCCTCCAGCAAGGCCCGCGCAGCGGCTCGCCGGGCGAGCCGCCGCCCTCCCGACGCGGCATGCCCGCGGGAGCGACGCGCGCGATCTCCGCGCTCTGCCTTCTTCCTTCCACCCGCGAGCCGCAGCCCCCCTCTCTCGGCCGTCCCCGCGCGAGCGCGATGCGCGCCCCGGTCTGAGCGCGCGACGCGCTCCACGCCGTCGCCCCCGATGAGCGCGTTCGCGCGTCACCTCAGGAGCGCGTTCGCGCGTCACCTCAGGAGCGCGCTCGCACGTCGTCTCATGAGCGCGTCGAGCGTCACCTCATGAGCGCGCCCGCACGTCACGTCCTGAGCGCGTCGCGCGGCATCTCACGAGCGCGTCGCGCGGCATCTCACGAGCGCGTCGCGCGGGGCTCCGTACATCGCTCGATTCAATAAGTGCTCTTCGCAAGCCCCGGAGACATCGATTCATGGATATCCATCCATCGCGGTGAGCCTTTGTCCCATCTCCCGGAGACAGCAAGTCTCGCCGCTGTAACCGGTTCGCCACAGTGCCCGCATAGGGTCCGCGCCCATGAAAACCACGCTCCCTCGGAGCCGCGCGCTGGCCGCGCGGCTCATCTCCGCCGTCTTCCTCGCGATCGGCGCGCCCGGGCTCGCCGCGTGCGCCGCCACGGCGGACGACGTCGCGGACCCTGCCGAGCTGCCGGCCCCCGGCGCCGTCGATGTCGTCCAGCCGCTCAAGCTGTCCGAGCGCGCCCGCGTGCCCGAAAAGGAGCCGGGGTTCGTCGCCGCGGAGCTCGGGGAGCGCGAGCTCGTCATCACCCACGACGGCAGCCTGCCGCCGTTCGCCGCGGGCGACGTGCTCGGCGGCACGCAGGGAGGCGGCTACCTCGCCCGCGTCGTGCGCGTCCGCGCGCTCGACGCGGCGCGGGTCGCGCTCGAGACGACCCCCGCCGACCTCACGGAGTTCATCACCGAGGGGCACGTCCACGTCCACTACGACGCGCGCGAGTACGCGCAGGCCATCGACGAGCACCTCGCGCGCGCCCGCGAGCTCGGCCTGGAGGGCGACGAGCCGATCGCGAGCCAGGCGGAGGCCCTGAAGATCGCGTCCGGCGCCTCCTTGAAGCTCTTCGAGCTCTCCTCGGCCTCGCTCCCGGCCTCGTGCGGGGTCACCGCGCACGGGACGGCGGCGCTCGACGTCACGGCCGAGCTCTCTCCGGTGCTCGATTTCGAGGTCCACGTCGGCACGCGCGGCGGGATCAACCCCGTCCCGGAGCTGAAGCAGCTCCGCTTCGTCGCCTCGGGC
Organism: Sorangium sp. So ce185; assembly: GCF_051526825.1. Classification (NCBI taxonomy): domain Bacteria; kingdom Pseudomonadati; phylum Myxococcota; order Polyangiales; family Polyangiaceae; genus Sorangium; species Sorangium sp. So ce185. Next base: position 9,976,259 of record NZ_CP150316.1, read on the forward strand.
AGGCTCGACGTGAGCGCCACGCTCCAGGGCTCCGGCACGGTCACGGGGAGCTGCACGGTCGATCTCCTCGAGCTCGCCGGGGGCGTCCCGAGCGTGCCGCTGCCGACGCTGACGTTCTGGGTGGGGCCTGTGCCCATCGTCGTCACGACCAACGTCGTGCCGAGGGCGACGGCCGATGTGGGGCTGTCGTTCACGGCCGCCGAGGTGGCGGCCGAGGCGCAGACGACCGCCGAGATCGAGGCCGGGGTCGACTACAAGAACGGGACGTGGCGCACGATCTGGGATCCCTCGTGCTCGGCCTCGGGGACGGCCTCGATCGGGGCGCCCGGCGCGATCACGGCGTCCGGCAAGGTGAGCGCCGGCGCGGAGCTCCGGTCGCGCCTGTACGGCATCGTCGGCCCGAACGTCGGAGTCCAGGCGTACGCGCGCGTCAGCGCGGAGACCGCGCCGCCCTACTGCTCGTACGACGCGCGGGTCGACGGCGGCGTGCGCGCCTACGCCGAGGCGGAAGCCGGCGTGTCGGTCGGCCCGCTGAACCTGACGTTCAAGCGCCTCGATCTCGTCGATCTCGAGCTCCTGCGCTTCGACGCGCCGCTCGCCTCGGGCAAGCTCCGCGACGCGCCCGAGTGCGACGCGGAGCCGTGATCGCGCCGGCCGTCATCGCGCCGGCCTCCGCGCCGGGAGGCCCGGCGCGCCCCGCCCCCCGCGGCGCGCGCGCTCGCCGGGCTCAGGGGTCCGCGCACGCCACGTAATCGCACGACGCCTCGTTCACGCACTCCTCGGTTCGCTCCACGAGGCCTTCTCCCTCGAGGCCGAGGCACGCGGTCTCACAGCTGGTCTTGCTCGGCGGCGGGTCCCCTTGCTCTTCCGCGCAGAGGATGCGGTGCTTGCAGAGCTCACTGCACGCATGCAAGTTGTCCTCGTCCTTGCACCCCGCGGCAAAGAGGCCGAGAGCGGCGATGACGAGGGGGATCGATCGGAGTCCTGCGTTCTTCATGGGCAGCTCATCTCGATTGTGGGGCTCTCCCCGGCGAGCGACCCGCTGCCGACCGGCAGACCGGGTCAGCGCACGAGAAGGCGAGCGCGCGATCCGGCAGGATCGCGGCGCGTTGCAAACGGCCTGCAGGCCTCACCATGAGGCCACGCCTCGGCGCCCAGCATAGACGAATCCCAGGCCGCCGCCCACGGCGCGGCCGCCCGCGGCGCGGCCGCCCGCGCGCCGGAGCCACGCCCGCGCCGCGCTGGCTCGATGCGCGCCGCGCGCCGAGCTCGCCGCGCATCGAGCCAGCGCGCCGGCCGAGCGCGCCGCCGCGCTGGCTCGATGCGCAGGGCGTGGTACATTGTGTCATGGGCGCTCCGACGCGCCCTCCACGATCCACGCCGAATGCCCTCCAAGGAACCCGATACCCTGCTCGGGGCCGATCCAGCCCAGCGGCCGGATCGCGAGAAGCCCGAGTCCACGCGGCTTCCTCTCGTGCTCGTGGTCGACGAGGACAGGGGCCTCTGGCAGCCGCTCGGCGCCCTCCTCTCGGAGCGATATCGCCTCGTCGTGTGCGCCTCGGCCCTGGACGGGGTCGCCGCGTTCACCGAGGACACCTGCGCCGTGATCATCGATGTGCGGATGTCGGGGCAGGACGGCTTCTGGGTCTGCGACCAGATCCGCAAGGTGCAGCCCGAAGTGCCCGTGATCTTCTATTCGGCGTATCAGGACGAGCAGGACTCGTTCGAGGTCATCAACGCGCACCGGCCGTTCGCGTCCGTCGACAAGCACGGCGACGCGCAGAGGCTCCTCGACGCCCTCGAGAAGGCGACGCGGATCTTCCAGAGCACGCTCCGCAGCAGGCGGATCATCGAGCGGCTCCAGCGCCGCCGGCAGGAGGCGGTCTGAGCCAGCAAACGAGCGAGGCGCGCCCGCGCGACGACCGGCGAGATCTGTGGCGCACGCTGGTCCAGCTGGTGCTCAGCCTGGCCGCGCTCTTCGGCCTCATCGCGCTGGCGGCGCACCTCGCGCGCGACCAGCTCGACGCGCTCGGCCGCGGGTTCGTGGAGCGCTTCGGCCTCGCCGGGATGTTCGTCGGGACCTACCTCGCCGACGCGTTCTCGTTCCCGATCCCGCCGCAGTTCTACATGCTGACGGCGATCACCTCGGGAGGCTCGCAGGTCGGGCCCATGATCGCGATCTCGGTGGCCTCGCTCCTCGCCGGCTGCACGGGATACCGGCTCGCCGCCCACCTCGCGCGCTTCCGCATCTTCGCGGCGCGCCTCGAGCGGACGCGGCCCAAGATCGATCGGCTGTTCGACCGTTACGGGTACTGGGCCATCGCCATCGGGAGCGTCTCGCCGGTCCCCTTCTCGATGCTCTGCTACCTGTCGGGGCTGTACCGGATCCCGCCGCGCTACTTCTTCACCATGGTGCTGTTCCGGGTGCCTCGCCTCCTCATCTTCTACGCGCTCATCCGGATGGGATGGAGCCAGTGAAGCCGGAGGCGTGAGCCCCTACCTGGGGCTGTCCGCCTCCTCGGACGGGTTCACCCGGACGCGCTCCAGGATCTGATCGACCATGCCGAGATCGATCCCGGAGCGCTCCACGACGTTCCTGGAGAACAGCCGAGTCGCCTCCTTCGCGAGCTCCTCGTCCGGGAGGAACGGCCGCGCGGGTGACCGCGGCGCCGGCAGGCCGATCTCCTTCTCGAGCTCGGAGATCGCCCGGATCATCTCCTGGTAGCAGGCGGAGGCGATCTGCACGGAGAACGGGAACACCTGGACATTGCCGCGGCCGGCGCGCACGGCGTGCAGCGTCGCGGCGGCCTGCTCGGCGAACTGCCGGCTCCCGAACGCGTTGGCCATCTGCGCGTACATCGCGATGGACTCCTGGTCCGCCGCGAGGTCCTCCTCCCGCGTGCGCGGCGCCCCGGACGCGGGCGCCGACGACCACCGGACGATCATCCGCGCGTAGTCGTCGAGCGCGCGCCGCTGGAGGGCCAGCCGCTCCAGGAGCGCCTCCCGCCGCTGTCGCTGGAGCTCCGCCTTCTCCTCGTGCTCGGCCCGGCGGTCCGCGCTGAGATCTGCCGATCTGCGCGCCACGTAAGCGCCGATAAAGAGGGCGACGCCGTTGCTAACAGCGATGAAGAGCATCTCCAAAATCTTGGGATCCATGCCGTTCTCAAGACTTCTATCACGTTCGCGATGAACGCAGAGATATGCCGCATGACGCGAAGAAAAGTTGGCCACCGCCCTCCCCCCGTGCAGGTGCGTGGCCATCCCACAGGCCGCCGCGCGCGCGGCGTCGGCGACGCCCGCCGGTGAGCTCGCCGCGCGGGCCGCGCCCCGCTCTGCCGCGGCGCGCGTCGCCGGCGCGGGTCCCACCGCGGCGCGCGCCCCGCGGCACGGCGATGCGCGCGGCCGGCGTGATACGATGTTCGCATGACCGGCTCACTCGACGCAGGCGCGGGCCCGCACCTCGCCGGGCTGGAGGGCCCGCTGCGCGAGGCGCTGGAGAGGAGCCTCGCCGACCGGCTCGCTCGCTGCCCCGGGGCGGAGCTCAACCTGGACAACGCGTTCTGGGGCGCCCCCGAGCCCCGCGACCTCGGCGAGGCGCTCACCCGGTTCGGGCCGTCGTGCGTCAACGTGGTGGCGCGCATCTTCGAGCGCATCCGCGATATCGACCCTGCGCTCGGGCTCTGGGCGCAGATCAGGTATCTGCGCAACGTGTGGGTCGGCGGGAGCGCGGGATTCAAAGCGGTCTACGCCGAGCCGGCGGCGATGCGCGAGCGCCTCGACGGCCAGGTCGCCGGGACGGGCGGTCGCCGCATGGCGCGCGACACGATCCTCGGCGGGATCGAGCACCAGCGAGGCCCGCTGCTCGGCGCCCTCGCGGGGAGCATGGGCTCGCTGCTCCGGGGCGGCGAGCCGCTCGACGCGGACAGCTGGCGCGAGGTGCACCGGCCCGATGAGGAGGCGGTGCACATCTGCGTGGGCAAGCGCGATCCGCGGCTGCCGGAGCTCGACGACATCCACCTCGACTGGAGGTCGCCGGTCGTGGGCGTCGACGAGGCGACCGGCCGCTGCCGGTACGGCCTCTTCATCAGCGTGGTCCACTGGGCGCAGGCGCGGTTCGGGCTCGGCAACCCGGTGTTCCCCTTCCAGCGCATCGACGATCGGGTCGCCGCCCTCTCCGGCCGGGGCGACGCGCCGGCGCGCTGGGCCGATTTCGTGGCGCGCTGGCGCGAGGCGCGGTGGGCGCTCGCGGTGCGCGGCAAGGGCGGCGCGGAGGAGGCGCTGCGGTGGCTGCGCGAATGCGACGAGGCGGCCCCGGCGCCGGGAGGGGGCGGCTGAGGGCCCATGCCCTACCCCGCTCCCGACGGCACCGAGCTGGTCGAGCACCTCGGCGCGGGCGCCACCTTCGACGTGGCGCTGGTCCGGCTCGGAGGCCCGCCGCCCGGCCCCACGCTCGGCCCCACGCTGGTTTGCAAGCGCCTCGCCCCCGGCGCCCTCCACGCGCACGCCGGGCGCGCCGCCATCGTCCGCGAGGCGAAGGCGATCTCCCTCGCCCGGCACCCTGCCCTGCCCGCGCTCGCGCGCGTCGGCGTCGATCGCCACGGCCCCTTCCTCCTCGAGAGCCGGCGCGAGGGCGCCTCGCTCCGCGACGTGCTCGACGGATGGCGCGGCCGCGGCCGTCCGCCGCCCGCGTCGCTCGTCGCCCACGTCGTCCGGACCGCCATCGAGACCCTCGCCGAGCTCCAGGAGCTCGAGGACGCCGCGGGCCCGATCGGCTTCGTCCACGGCGATCTCGGCCCCGATCACGTGCTGCTCGGTCCGCTCGGCGACGTCGGCCTCGTCGACCTCGGCGCCGCGCGGTTCCGCGGCATGGATCCCGATCTCGAGACCGCCGACCGGGGCACCCTCCCGTTCGTCGCCCCCGAGATCGCCCGCGGCGAATCGCCGCCGACCGCGCGCGGCGACGTCTACGCCATGGCGGCGACCCTCGTCGCCTTCGCCACCGGCGCGCCGCTCACGCGCGCGCGCGAGCAGGCCGCGATGCTGGTCGAGATCGGCGAGTCGGGCCTCCGCCTCGACGCGCTCGCCGCCGCGGGCGCGCTCTCGCCGGGGCAGCGCCGCGCGCTCGCCCGCGCCCTCGACCGCGATCCGGAGCGGCGCGTCGAGAGCGCGCGGGCGCTGCTCGACGCCTTCGACGCGGCCTCTCCGCGCGCCAGCGACGCGGCCTCTCCGCGCGGCTAGCGCAGGCCCAGGAGCGCGGACGGCGCGCGCGCGCCCGGCCCTCGCGGGCGCCAAAACCGTGGACGCACGCGGCCCGAGGGATAAGTCTCGACCGCATGAAGCCCCACCTAGGTCACGACAGGCTCGCCCTCGACACGCTCGCCATCCACGCCGGCCAGCCGCCGGATCCGACGAGCGGCGCGGTCATGACGCCGATCGTCCTCGCGAGCACCTTCGCCCAGGAGCGGCCGGGCCAGCACAAGGGGTTCGAGTACTCGCGCAGCGGCAACCCCACCCGCAAGGCGCTCGAGGCGTGCCTCGCCGCGATCGAGGGCGGTCGCCACGGCTTCGCCTTCGGCAGCGGCTCCGCGGCCACCGCCACGCTGCTCCACACGCTCCGGCCCGGAGATCACGTGCTCTCGGGCGACGACGTCTACGGCGGCACCTTCCGGCTCTTCGACAAGGTCATGCGGCCGATGGGGATCGCCTCGACCTCGGTCGACATGAGCGACCTCGACGTCGTCCGCAAGTCCCTCACCCCGGCCACGCGGATGATCTGGATCGAGACCCCGACGAACCCGATGCTCAAGATCTTCGACATCGCCGGGATCGCGGAGATCGCGCGCGCGCACGGGGCGCTGCTCGTCGTCGACAACACGTTCGCCACGCCGGTGCTCCAGCGGCCGCTCGACCTCGGCGCCCACGTCGTGGCGCACTCGACCACGAAGTACCTGAACGGGCACTCGGACGTCGTGGGCGGGGCGCTCATCACCTCGGAGGACGCGCTCGCCGAGCGGGTCGCGTTCCTGCAAAACGCGATCGGCGCCGTGCCGAGCCCGTTCGATTGCTACCTCGTGCTCCGCGGGATCAAGACGCTCGGCGTGCGCATGCGCCAGCAGTGCGCGTCGGCCGCGCTCATCGCCGGCAGGCTCGCCGTGCACCCCGCCGTCCAGGCCGTGAACTACCCCGGCCTGCCCACGCACGCCGGCCACGCGCTCGCCGCGCGGCAGATGCGCGCGCCCGGCGCGATGATCTCGTTCGTCGTGCGCGGCGGCCTCCCCGTCGCCTCGCGGTTCCTCGAGCGGCTCGCGATCTTCTCCTGCGCCGAGAGCCTCGGCGGCGTCGAGTCGCTCGCCGAGCACCCCGCCATCATGACCCACGCCTCCGTGCCCGCGGCGGCGCGGGAGGCGCTCGGCATCGCCGACGGCCTCCTCCGGCTCTCGGTCGGCCTGGAGGGCGGCGAGGACCTCTGGAACGACGTCGCGCAGGCGCTGGAGGACGCGCAGGCGCAGGCGCCCCGCGGGTGATCGCGCGCGCGGGGCGCGGGGGCGCGGCCGCTCGCGCTCGCCGCGCGGTCGCGCGGGGCGCGGCCGCCGTTTGATCGGGGGCCCTCGAATACGATAGAAGCGAGGTGCGGCCTCGGGGCCGCCACCCACCACCGGAGCTTGCCATGAGTCTCGCCCGCCTCGGCTTCGTGCCCGTGCTCGGCCTTCTACCCCTGCTCGGCTTCGGCTGCAGCGACCCGGCGCCGCCCACCCCGCGCGCCGCCTACTCCCTGAACTTCGTCAAACCGGGCGCCAGCTGCAACGTGGGGAACCACCTGGAGGTCCTCGGCGAGGTGAGCGCGGCCCGGCGGCTCCGGATGGTCGCCGACGGCGAGGAGGGCGCCACGGTCGACTGCACCGTGACCGGCTCGGGCACCTTCGACGTCTCGGCGACGATGGCGCTCAGGAACAGCACCGCCGCCACGGACGTCCGCATCAAGATCGTGGACATCAGCCCCGCGGCGACGAAGGAGATGCCCGCCAGCGGCAGCATCATCTTCTCGTCGGCGAAGACGAGCGGCACCGCCTTCGTCTCCACGTCCGACGAACAGTGTCAGTTTTGGTTCGACGCGGACAGCGAGCAGGGGGTCGACGCGGGCAAGATCTGGGTCGTCTTCGAGTGCCCGTCCGTGACCGACGGCCAGTACACCTGCGAGATCACGCGGGGCGCCCTCGCCCTCGACAGCTGCGGGAACTGAACCGACCGCGGGCGCGGGGGGCTGAGCGCGCGCCCCCCGCGCGGCGGCGCTCCTCGGAGCGCGAGGCCGGGACGCGCGGGCGCAGGCCGCGCGCCGCGCTCCTTGCGCGTCAGCTCTTCTCGGAGCGCGAGGCCGACGCCGCCGGGACCGTCGACCGCTCGCCCATGTTGACCTGCTGCGAGTCGGCGGGCGGGCCGATCGTCGCGCTGTTCGGGAGCTCGGCCTCGTCCTGCTCGTCGATCCGGATCACGAGCGCCGTGATGTTGTCCTCGCCGCCGTTCTCGTTGGCCTTGGCGATGAGGCGACGGCACATCTCCGGCACCTCCTCGGTCGAGCTCACGATCTGGAGGATCTGATCGTCCGAGAGCATCCCGCTCAGGCCGTCCGAGCAGAGCAGGTAGACGTCGCCGGGCTGCGGCTCGTCGCTGATCAGGTCCACGGCGACGCTGTCGTTCATCCCGAGCGCGCGGGTGATGACGTTGCGCGGGAGCTCGGCCCGCTGCTCCTCGGTGAGCTCGGGCATCGCCATGATGTAGTCGTTGAAGAGCGAGTGATCGCGCGTGAGCTGGCTGATCGAGCCCTTGCGGACGCGGTAGGCGCGGCTGTCGCCGACGTGGCCGACGTAGATGCGGTTCTTCTTCTTCGAGAAGAGCGCCCCCACGACCGTCGTGCCCATCCCGGCGCAGTCGCGCGACCGGATGCTGCGCTCGAAGATCTGGCGGTTGGCGACCCGGATGCCCGCCTGGAGCCGGTTCTCCTCCTCCGACAGGCTGGTGTCGAAGTGGAATGGCCAGGTGGCGTCCTCCCGCGACGTGGACCGGAAGAAGTCCGCGATGGACTCGGTCGCCAGCCTGCTCGCTACGTCCCCCGCGCGGTGGCCCCCCATGCCGTCCGCGACGATGAACAGGTCATACTCCGACAGGACGGCGTAGCTGTCCTCGTTGTGGTCGCGTTGGAGACCAACGTCCGTCATTCCTGAAGCGATCGCTCGCATAACCTCGGGAATCCTTGAGACGGCTCCGGGCCTTTGGCTTCGAGCACCAACCGTTTCATGCTACCGAAAACCTGTCAAGCAGGGCCTCTCGCACCGTAATGGGCGTCTTCAGACGTCCACTCGCCGACCTTCCTGATCCTACCGACTCGGACCGGGGGGACCGCAAGCCTCTTTTTCGTTGAACGCTTCATTGTCGGCCCGGGCGTCGGTCCGGCGCCGGCGCCGGCTCAGCCCCGGGCCCCGCGCCGGCAGGGCTGCGGGGCACCTCCAGGGCCGTCCTCGACGAGGCGCGCGCGGCGCGCGCGGCGTCACGGCTCACGCCGGGCGGCGCCACGTGGCCGCGGACCACGCGCCCCCACGCCCCGAGACGCGGGCCCATCCCGCGATGGCCAGGGACGCCGCATCGTGCGGCCCGGCCTTCGCGCTCGGCCGCCAGCGCCGCGGCGGCCCCGCTCACACGTCCAGGATGTCTTTTTCCTTGGTCGCGATCACCGTGTCGACCTGCCTCGTGCCCTCGGCCACCACGTCCTCGACCTTCTTCTTCGACCGGTCGGCCTCGTCGCCGCTGACCTCGCCGTCCTTCTCGAGGGTGTCGATCATCTCGTTGGCGTCTCGACGATGCTTCCGGATGGCAACTTTACAGTCCTCTCCGTTCTTCTTGGTGAGCTTCACCATCTCGCGGCGCCGCTCCTCGGTCAGCGGCGGGATCGGAAGCCGGATGAGATCCGCGTCCACCTGGGGGTTCAAGCCGAGATCGCTCTCCCGGATCGCCTTCTCGACCGCCTTCACCTGGTTCTTCTCCCAGGGCTTGATCGTGATGAGCCGGGGCTCCGGCACGGACACCGTGGCCATCTGCACGATCGGCGTCGGCACGCCGTAGTAATCGACGCGGATGCCGTCGAGCATGGCCGCGTTGGCGCGCCCGGTGCGCACCTTCGCCAGGTCTCGCCGGAGAGCTTCGATGGCCTTGTCGATCCCTTCGCGCAGCTCCTTGATGATGTCCTCGAGCATGATCCGGCTTCCTCCGTGTGGGGCTCGCCCAGCCCGCCCTCTTCGCGAGCGGGCGCGGAGCTTACCGCGTATTTCTGGGGCGGCGGAGAAATCGATCCGCCCCGGCGCCGCCGGCGTCGCGGCCGGACGAACGCTCGCCTCCGTCGGGGCGCGGGCGCCGCGGCGCGGACCGCAGGACGCCCCCTCTCGGGACGGCGGACGGCAGGACGCCGCCGGCGGACCGCGGAACGCCGCCGGCGGACCGCGGCAGTCCGCGGCAGTCCGCGCAGCAAGCGCCGCGCCGGCGGCCGGGCGGCGCCACCTCCGCTGTCACGGTCGCGCCGAGCTGTAGTAACTCTGGGAGGCAGGGCCACCCGATGCGCGATCTGGACTGGAACAGCTTCGACGTCCTCGTCGTCGACGACGAGCAGGACAACCTCGATGCGTTCCGGTTCGCCTTCAGGAAGTCGTTCAAGCTCCATTACGCGCTGGGCGGCGCCGAGGCCCTCTCGCTCCTCGAGCGGCTCGATCCCGCGGTGATCGTCGCGGACCAGCGGATGCCGGAGATGAGCGGTATCGAGTTCCTCAAGCAGGCGAAGGAGCGGCGGCCGGACGCCGCGGGCGTGCTGCTCACCGCCTACGCGGACATGACCGTGCTCATCGACGCGGTCAACTCGGGGGCGGTCGACCGCTACGTCCAGAAGCCCTGGAACTCGAAGGAGCTCGCCGTCGTCCTCCGGCAGGCGATCGCCGGCGTCGCGACCGTCCGGGAGAACCGGCGGCTGCGGGAGCAGCTCGCCCACTACGCCGGCTACCTCGAGCGCGAGCAGCGCGACCCGATCGATTTCGGGGAGATCGCCGGCGAGAGCGAGGCCATGCGCGAGGTCGCCGCCCGGATCGGCGAGGTGGCGAAGGCGGCGACGCACGTGCTGATCGAGGGCGAGGAGGGGGCGGAGAAGGAGGTCGTCGCCCGGGCGATCCACGTGGGCTCCCCGCGGGAGGAGCAGCCGTTCGTCAAGGTGACGTGCGCCGCGTTCCGGGGCGAGGCGCTCGAGCGCGAGCTGTTCGGCTGGCGGCGCGGCGCCTTCGACGGCGCGTTCACCGAGCGGGCCGGGCGGCTCGAGCTCGCCCACCGGGGGACGATCTACCTCGACGAGCCGGCGCCGCTCACGCCCTCGCTCCAGGCGCGGCTGCTCCGCGTGCTCGCCGACGGCGAGGTCGAGCGGCTCGGGTCGACCGAGACCACCCGCGTCGACGTGCGCGTCGTCCTGTCGCTCACGCCCGGCATCGAGGAGGCGTGGGCGCGCGCGGGCGTCTTGCCCGAGCTCGTCTCCCGGCTCTCGGTGTTCCCGCTGCGGCTGCCGCCGCTCCGGGAGCGGCGCGAGGACATCCGCGCCCTCGCCGAGCACTTCCTGCGCAAGTACGCGCGCCGCAACGCGCGCGCGGCCACGTCGCTCTCGGACGAGGCGATCGCGAAGCTCACGGCCTACGCGTGGCCGGGGAACACGCGCGAGCTGGAGAACGTGGTCGAGCGCGCCGCCATCCTCTCCCGCGGCGACGTGATCCTGCCCGAGCACCTCGCGTTCACCGCGCGCCCCCAGCCGGCCGAGCCTCCCGCCCGGCCGCCGAAGGCCGCGGACCCGGAGGCGGACGCGGCCGGCAAGGCGCTCGCCGCGCCGGCCTCGTCGCGGCCGAAGCTCGACCTGAGCTCGCAGCTCGACGACATCGAGCGGCGGGAGCTCCTCGCCGCCCTCGAGCGCTGCGGCGGGAACAAGGCCGAGGTCGCGCGCCAGTTCGGCATGCAGCGCACGACCCTCTATTACAGGCTGAAGCGGCTCGGCATCGACACGTGACGTCCTTCGGACGATCGCGCCGATCGCGCGGATCGCGGCCGGCGGCGCCGGCGCGCGGCGCCCCCTCGCCTGTCGACGCGGGCGGCGACTTGCGGCAGATTGCGGCGTCATGCTGAAGGTCGGTGAGCTCGCGCCGGAGATCGACAAGCTGGCCACGGACGGCCAGCGCTTCGTGCTGTCCCGGCAGGGCGGGCTCTGCACGGTCGTGTTCTTCTTCCCGAAGGCGTTCACGCCCGGATGCACCGTGGAGACCCGGCAGTTCCGCGACAACCACGCCGAGCTCGCGCTCGCCGGGGCGAGCCTCGTCGGCATCAGCACCGATGATCACCGGACCCAGTGCCGGTTCGCCGAGTCGCACAAGGTCCCTTTCCCGATGATCGCCGACGACGACCGCAGCGTGAGCCGCGCCTACGGCGTCCTCTGGCCGCTCATCGGCGTCGCCCGGCGGGTCACCTACGTCATCGCGCCCGACCTGCGCGTCGCGGCGGTGTTCCATCACGAGCTCCAGGCCACGAAGCACCGCGACGACGTGCTCGCGTTCGTCGACGAGCGCTTCCGGGCGACGCGCCCGGGCCCCCCTTCCTGACGGCGCGCTCGTCCGCGCGCCGGACGTCCGCCGGAGAGCCGAGTGCCCACCACGCGCCCCACGCCCGAGCCGCCCGCCCCCCGCGACCGAGCCGCCGCGCTCCTCGAAGGAGCGTCGCCGCTGCCCCGCGACTTCTACGCGCGCCCCCCGCTCGTCGTCGCGCGGGCGTGCATCGGCAAGGTGCTCGTCCACAGGACGCCCGAGGGCGTCGCCGCCGGCCGGATCGTCGAGACCGAGGCCTACCGCGGCCCGCAAGATCTCGCCGCGCACAGCGCCGGAGGGCGGCGGACAGTGCGGACGGAGGTCATGTTCGGCCCGGCGGGCTACGCGTACCTGTTCATGCTCTACGGCATGCACTGGGCGTTCAACATCGTCGTGGCCTCGGAGGGGGAGCCGCACGTGGTGCTCGTCCGCGCCATCGAGCCCGTGCTCGGGCTCCCGCTCATGAGCCGCCGGCGGGGCGTCGCGCCCGGGCGGGTCGAGCTGACCAACGGCCCTGGGAAGCTCTGCAAGGCGCTGGGGCTCGATCGCGCCGCCTACGGGATGGATGTGTGCGGCGCCCAGCTCTCGCTGCTCCCCGGCGCGGCGGGGCGCATTGGTAGGTCACCTCGCATCAACGTGGACTACGCAGGTGCGTGGGCCAAGAAACCGTGGCGCTTCTACGAGCGCGGCAATCGCTATGTATCGGTTCCTCCTCGCCATTGAGCGGGCGTGAGGGCGCGAGCCGCTCGAAGCGCTCGCGCCCGGGCCCAGGATCGCGCGACAATGGCGGCATGGGATTCTGGCCTTTCGGGAGCCGCGAGCCTGCCAACGTCGAGAGCGCCTCGCAGGTCGTCACGGCGGCCACGCGCCGCGAGACCCTCCGGGGAAAGTTAACGCTCTATTTCAAGGACCCGCAGACGCAGAGCGCCGCGAGCAAGGCCGCGGAGCGGTGCGCGCAGATCGCCGGAGATCTGCTGCGGGAGACCGGCGAGCAGGAGCCGCTCCTCGGCAGGGAGGCCGAGCTCGCCGCGGCGATCGCCGCCCGCGCGCCGCGCGGCGTCCCGGCGCTGCGCGCGATCGAGCTCGCGTCGCTGCACGTCGTGACCGACCGCACCACGCAGTCGCGGCGCAACCGGCTGACCCCGGTGCCGCCGCTCGTCGCGGACCCGCCGCGGAGCGCCGGCACGCGCGCGCCGTCGAGCCGGCCGCCGGCGGGCGGCATGCCCACCAGCGCGCCGCCGCCGCCGAGCAGCCGCAACGTCGGGCAGCTGCCGAGCCCGCCGCCGGCGCTCGGCCACGGCTCGCCGTCGAGCATCCCCCCGTCCAGCGTGCGCTCGCCGCCGAGCTCGGGCGCTTACCGCCTCCGCGGCGCGGGGGCCGGCAACGGGCGCGGGTCGAGCCCGGGGCTCGTCGGCTCGCCCCCCACGGTCATCGCCGCCGCGCTCGCGCCGCTCCTGCGCGACGCGGCGACGCGGCTGCTCCTCGGGTGCCTGCGCGCGCACGACCTGATCATCGTGCGCCGCGTCGCGATCGACCCGGGCGCGGCGGAGCAGATGGCGGCGCTCGTGCCGGTCTCGGACGCGCCGCCGGGCGAGCTCGAGGCGAGCCGGGCCGCCGAGCTCTCCCGGTGGCACGCGGTGCTCGGCTCGCCCGTGATCAGCCAGCTGCGCGCCGAGTCGTGCACGATCAGCGCGCAGAAGGCCCGGATGGCGCTGAGCACCGCGGCGATCCCGCCGGGCCTCGTGGGCGAGCTCGTCGACGCGCTCTGCCGCACCGCCTTCCCGGGCTTCGCGCTGTCGAGCGCCCACATCGATCGCTACGTGGAGCACGATCTGAACGAGCTGGCGGCCGAGAGCGTGGCGCGCATCCTCCGGCACCCGAACTCGAAGCAGCTGCGGCTCGCGCTCGGCCCGCTCCTCGACGCGGTGCAGGGCGACATGGACGCCATCTCCAGCCTCGCGAAGGCGTCGCTCGGCAGCGCGCCGTGAGGCCGGCGCTCCTCCCCCCGGCGCGCGCGCGTTCCCTTCGCCGCCAGCTTTCGCTAGTTTCTTCGCGGGCTTTCGCTAAGAACGCCGAGGTGCGACACCATGATCCGTCCGACGCTCCCTCCACCGCCCGGCGGCCGCTCCGCGGCGGCCTCTTGCTGCTCGTCGCGCTGCTCTGCGCGTGCGGGTCGGCCGAGCCAGCGGTCCCGCCGCCCGCGCAGCCCGGGGCCAAGGAGCCCGTCGTGAGCGCGGCCGACGCGCGGCCCGGCGACGCGGCAGCCGGCGCCGAGCAGGCGCTCGCGGCGCTGTCGGCCCGCGTGCTCGAGGAGTACCTGCGCGACGAGCCGGTCCGCGCCACCGAGGCGGGGGACCACCGGTACGACGGCGCGTGGCCCGACATCACCGAGCAGGGCGAGGCCGCGCGCCGGCGCACGATCGAGCGCGCGCTGTCGGAGCTCACCGCGCTGCCGGTCGATCGGCTCGGCCTCCAGAGCCGCGTCGACGCGGCGATGATCGACAACCAGCTGCGCTCCTGGCTGTTCGCGATCGACGAGCTCCGCGAGGCGACGTGGAACCCGATGGTCGCCACCGGCCTCATCGGCGACGGGCTCGACCCGCTGATCACGCGGAGCTTCGCGCCGCTCGAGGAGCGCATGCGCAGCCTGAAGGGCCGCCTCTCGGGCATCCCCGCGCTCGTCCGGAGCGCGCAGCAGCGCCTCGCGGGGGCGCCGCCGCGCATCCACACCGAGACGGCGATCGCGCAGAACCAGGGGCTCATCGCGCTCTGCAAGGCCGAGCTCCCGGCGCTGTTCGCGTCCGTGCCCGCCCAGAAGGCCGAGCTCGAGGCGGCGGCGAAGGCCGCGGCGGCGGCGCTCGAGGGCTTCCAGGCGTTCCTCGAGAAGGACCTGCTCCCGCGGAGCAACGGCGACTTCCGGCTGGGCCGCGCGCGCTTCGAGAAGAAGCTCCGCTTCGCGCTGGACGACGCGTCCGTCGACATCGACGGCGTGGTGACGAGCGCCCGCGCGCTGCTCGCGGCGACGCACGCCGAGATGCTCGAGACCTCGCGGGAGCTCTGGCCGGAGCTCTTCGGGAAGCAGCCGTTCCCGAGGGTCGAGGCGCAGGACGAGAAGATGGCGGCGATCCGGAAGGTCCTCGACGCGATCGCGGCCGATCGCCCCACGAACGCCACCATCGTGAAGGCGTCGGAGAGGCTGCTCGCCGAGGCGACCGACTTCGTCCGCAAGCGCGACCTCGTGCGCGTCCCGGAGGAGCCCTGCCGGGTGATCGAGATGCCGGAGTACCGCCGCGGGGTCGCGATCGCCTACTGCGACGCGTCCGGGCCGCTCGAGGCGAAGCAGGAGACGGTCTTCGCGATCGCGCCGACGCCGAAGGACTGGCCGAAGGCGCGCGTCGACTCGTTCTACCGCGAGTACAACACGAGCATGCTCGCCGACCTCACCATCCACGAGGCGATGCCGGGCCATTTCCTGCAGCTCATGCACAACAACGCGTTCCCCTCGAAGTTCCGCGCGGTCTTCTCGAGCGGCCCGTTCGTCGAGGGGTGGGCGGTCTACACCGAGTGGCTGATGGCCCACCACGGCTTCGGCGGCCCGAAGGTGCGGATGCAGCGCCAGAAGATGGTGCTGCGCATGGCGGCGAACGCCATCATCGACCACGGCGTGCACGCGGGGGCGATGGACGAGAAGGAGGCGATCGCGCTCATGACGCGGGACGCGTTCCAGGAGGAGGGCGAGGCCGTCGGCAAGTGGCGGCGCGCCCGGCTCACGAGCGCGCAGCTCACGACGTACTTCCACGGCTTCACCGAGATGATGCGCCTGCGCGCCGAGCACCAGGGCAAGCCGGGCTTCACCGAGCGCGCCTACCACGACCGGCTGCTCAGCCACGGCTCGCCCTCGGTGCGGCACCTCCGGGCGCTGCTCTCGGAGTAGATCAGCCGTAGGTCAGCCGCCGCGGCGCAGCAGAGCGGCGCGCCCGCACAGGAGACGGGCCCAGATCGGCGTTTTCGGCGCGCAAGCGCACTCCAGTGCGCTGAGCACCGAAAACGTCGAGGTGGGCCCGTATCCGAAGCGGGCGCGTCGCTCTGCTACACGGGGTTGATCGAGCCGCCGAGCTCGACGAAGCGCGTCTTGGGGAACGCCTTCGCGCAGGCCTCGAGCTGCCAGTCGCCCTTGAAGAGCACGACCGCGTTGCCGTGCACGTCGAGGGCGCCGTAGCCGTAGAGGTTCGACTCGAGCTCGGCGAGGGGCACCGGCTCGCCCTCGACCCAGCGCGCCAGGCTGAACGAGAGCCGCTCGATCCGGGCGTCGACGCCGTACTCGGCCGAGAGCCGGTGCTTCACGACGTCGAACTGGAGCTCGCCCACGACCCCGAGGATCGCCTCGCCCTCGCGCCCCTCCGGCGGCCGGAAGAGCTGCACCGAGCCCTCCTGCGCGAGCTGCTCGAGCCCCTTCTTGAGCTGCTTGCGCTTCATCGGATCGATCATGACGACGCGGGCGAACTGCTCCGGCGGGAACTGCGGCAGCGCGGCGTACTTCACGGGCGAGCCGCTGCAGAGGGTGTCGCCGATGAGGAACAACCCCGGGTCGAAGACGCCGATGATGTCGCCCGCGAAGCCGTCCTCCACGAGCGTGCGCTCCTGGGCCATGAACTGCACCGGGTTGGTGAGCCGGATGTCGCGGTCGAGGCGCACGTGGTGCACCTTCATCCCGCGCTCGTAGCGGCCGGAGCAGACGCGGAGGAACGCGATCCGGTCGCGGTGGGCCCGGTCCATGTTCGCCTGGATCTTGAAGACGAAGGCGGTGAAGCGCTCGTCGTCCGGGGCGATGGGGCCCTTGTCGCTGCCGCGCGGCGCGGGCGGGGGCATGAGCTCGATGAAGGCGTCGAGGAACTGCGGCAGGCCGAAGTTGGTGATGGCGCTGCCGAAGAACATCGGCGTGACCTCGCCGCGGGCGAGCTTGTCGCGGTCGAGCGCGTCGCCGGCGGCGTCGATGAGCTCGATGTCCTCGCGCAGCTGGCGCGCGCCCTCCTCGTCGAGCGCCTCGATGAGCTCGGGCGCGTCCAGCGAGACGACCTCCATGGGGGCGATCTCGGCGCCGTGCGCGACGAGCTCGAAGAGGAACACCTGCTTGCGCTCGCGGTGGTAGACGCCGCGGAATTTGCCGCCGGCCGAGATCGGCCAGGTGACCGGGTAGACGCCGATGCCGAGGACCTCCTCGACCTCGCCGATGAGCTCGAACGGGTCGCGGCCGGGGCGGTCGAGCTTGTTGACGAAGGTGAAGATCGGCATCTGCCGGAGCTTGCAGACGCGGAAGAGCTTCTTCGTCTGCGCCTCGACGCCCTTGGCGCAGTCGAGGATCATGATGGCCGCGTCGGTCGCCATGAGCGCGCGGTAGGTGTCCTCGCTGAAGTCGGCGTGGCCGGGGGTGTCGACAAGGCTGAGGAGGCGGCCCTTGTACGGGAACTGGAGGACGCTGGTCGAGATGGAGATGCCGCGCTCGCGCTCCATCTCCATCCAGTCGCTGACCGCGTGGGCCCGCGCCTTCTTCGCCTTCACGGCGCCGGCGAGCTGGATCGCGCCTCCGTACAGCAGGAGCTTCTCGGTGAGCGTGGTCTTGCCAGCGTCGGGGTGGGAGATGATCGCGAACGTCTTTCGACGGGCGATCTCGCGGGTGAGCATTGGGTCGGGCACGGCGGCGCGGCAGGATAGGAGCGGCGGGGGCGGCGTCAACCCACGGCGGCCACGGAGCCGGTGCGGGCAGGGGTGGCTCGCGAGCGGGCGGGCGGGGGTCCCCCCACGAACTCGGGCCTTTGGGAGGCTATGGCCGGATGGACGGGGGACGCGGTCCGGGAGGTGGACGCTGCGATGCGGGCCGGCCCTCGGATTCGTGGGGCCCACCCCCGCCCGCCCGCTCGCGAGCCACCCCTGCCCGCACCGGCTCTTCCAAGGGGGTGGAGGGCGTTATTTTTTTATTTCGGGGCGCGGAGGGAGAGGGTGACGGTGACGCCCACCGGGTCGGCGCTGGGGGTGCCGATGGCGCGGTTCTTGAGAAACTGGCGGATGCAGCGCTGAGCATCGGGGGTCACGCCGCGAGCGTCGAGGATCTCCACACCCTCGGCACGGCCACGCACGCGGACCAGGAACTGGAGCTTGATGGTGCCCGTCGCGCCAGAGAGACCGCCGTTGTCGGCAACACACTTCGCGAGGTCGGAGGAGACCTTCTCGAGACGCTTGGCCACGTTCGGGACGTCGCCGTTCATGAACTCGGGCTCCTTGACCTCCACGAGCGGAGGAGGGGCCGAGACGATAGAGGCGTCGGGCGCGCCGCCATCGACGGGGCCGCCGTCGGGCGGCGGGGCGCCGGCGTCGTCCGGAGGAGGCTCGGGCTGCGGGGGCGGCGGGAGCCAGCCGGCATCCGCCTCGCCAGGCTCGAGACACCGCACGAAACCATGGTGCGGATCCTCCAGCGCGCCATGCGGACACCGCGGACCGGCATCCGCCTCAGACGCCGCGGTGACCCACCCCTGCGACGGAGGAGCCTGCGGCGGCTGCGCGCCACCCTCGGTAGCCGCGCCGACACACGCGCCGATGGCGCTGATCGAGAGCGCCACCGAGACCGTCCACTGACCCAAACGCCCACCTGCCGCTCGCCACCGCATCGGCCGCTGTGATACTGCGGAACGGGCGCTTGTACATCGGAAACGGCGCTTTTTTGTCCCCGGATCAGAGGGCGACGTGCGCGAGCGAGCCCGCCGAGGCGTCCCAGAGCGACCGCGCCCGGGAGAGGACCGCCGCGTGCACCTCGGTCCCCTCCGCAGGGCCGGTCACCGAGACCTCACCGCCCGAACCGAGATCCACCCGCTCGACCCCGGCGTCCGGAAACTCGGCGCGCAACTCCTTCGTCATCCGCTCGCCGATGCGATCGAGCAAACGCGCGAGCCGGTCGGGCGTGATGTCCCGGAACGTGAGCACCTGCGGGAGCTTGAGCTCCGAGACGAGGCGCGCACGATCGGACAGGCCCCGCTCGGCGAGCCGCCTCTCCACGAGCGCCGCAAAGACGCTCCCGTAAGCCCGATCGACCTGCTCGCGCCGGAACCGCTCGTCGATCGACGGCCCGAGCCGCGTCTCCAGCTGCACGACGCCGTTCAGCCCGTTGGCGAAGCGCCCCTCGTTCTGCGCAAAGTACTCGCCGCGCGCGCGCAGGTCGGCGGCCAGCGACGCGAAATGATCGCCCATCGTCGAGAGGGCCCGCAGCACGAGATCGGTGAACCGGAGCTCCTCCCGGATCCAGCCGACGTCCGTCACGCGGTCGGCCATGAACGGCCAGACGACCAGGTTGTAGTAGTTGTTGAAATCGAGCAGGTACTTCAGCCGGTAGAGCTCGAAGCTGCCGAACACCGGGTACATCCGCTCATAGAGCCGCAGCGTGCTGTCGTACTTGAACCGGTAGTACGCGTCGTACGCCGCGACCCGCTCCTCGAACCCGGCACGGTCGCCGCCCACGTCGGCGAGGATCATCTGCGTGATGAACTCGTTCGCGGTCGCGATGAAATCAGAGCCGGGGCTGTAGAACGGATCGGTGAACGCGCCCGCCTCGCCGGTGACGGCGTAACGGTCGGTCGAGAAGTACCGGTCCGCGTGGTACGGCAGGTGGGCGTAGGCCTGGAAATCCTCGAGCTCCGCCCCCTCGAGCAGCTCGCGCACGGCGCGGTGCGCGCCGAGGAAGCGCTCGAAGTCCGCGCGCGTGCGCGGCCCCGGCAGCGCGCCGGCCGGCGCGCTCCCCTCCCCGATGCGGTCCTTGTCGAAGACCACGCCCACGCTCATCAGATCGCCGGCGAGCGGGATGAACCAGATCCAGTACCCGTCGTACATGAAGTGGTTCGTCGACAGGTGGCGCGACGTGTACCGCGCGCGCGACCGCCACGCGGCGTCCGTGACCGCGTCGAGCCCCGCGACGCCGCGGTAACGCCCCCACGCGGCCGCGGTGTTGAGCCGCGTCTCCTTGTGCACCTTCACGCCGAGCTTGCGGAGGAGCACGTGCCGCCGGCCCGAGGCGTCGCACACCCAGCGGCAGGCGACCTCGCGCCGCTCGCCGCCCTGCTCGTAGACCACCTTGTGCCGCCCGCCCCCGTCGATCGCGAGGTCGACCACCTTGGCGCCGAGCTCGACCTCGGCCCCCGCCGCGCGGTTCATCGCGACGAGATCGCGCTCCAGCCGCGCGCGCTCGAGCTGGAAGCTCGGGTGGAACGGCATGTGGTCCGAGCCGATCTCGCTCATCCGCGGGAGCGGGAGATCCTTGCCCGGCCCGTCGAAGAAGAAGCGGAGCCCGTTCTTCGGCAGCTGGTGCTGGTAGAGGTACGTGCCGAGGTTCAGCCGGCGAACCATGTAGTTCGCCGCGACCTCCACCGTGCTCTCCCCGACCTTGTAGTCCTCCATCGCGCCCGCGGCCTCGAGCACGAGGACCCCGAGATCCGGGCGCGCGAGGCGGAGCTGCCGCGCGAGGAAGCCGCCGGCGATGCCGCTGCCGATGATGACGATGTCGAAGGTGCGCATGACGCCGGCCCTTATACCCCGCCGCCTGCCGGCGGCGCGGGCTCTCCGAGCAGCTCGGCGCGGAGCGCGCCCGGCATCGCCGCCGCCTCGTCCGGGCGGAGCAGCCCGTCGCCGTAGACGATCGACGCCGAGAGGCGCCCGTCGAAGCGGCTGAAGATGACCTGGAAGCCCGGCGGCGTGACCACCGCAGGCAGCGGGTACGCCGAGCGCACCGGCAGCCCCGCGAACCGGTCCACCGTCACGGCGCCAGGGTTCGAGACGATCAGCGAGGCGAGCTCGCCCTCGAACGGCTGGTCGCCGAGCCAGCGATACACCGGCCCGGGGAGCCAGCGGGCCAGATCGAGCGCGGCGATCATCGCGAGATCGAGCCGGTCGCGCACCATCGCGCGCTGCTGCTCGGCCACGCGGGCCACCGCGCGGGCGTCGTCGTAGAGCTCGTCGCGGCCGAGCGAGAGCAGGACCATCGTGAGGTGGTTGCCGAAGAGCCGCCGCGCGCCCCCCTTGGGATCGAGCGAGAGGGGCAGCGGGACCACGTGGTGCGGCGGGGCGAAGCCGCGGGCCACGAGCGCGCGGTCGGCGAGCCGCGCCGCCGCGATCAGCATCAGGCTCGTCTCGGCGAGCCGCGCGCGCCGCCGCACCCGGAGATCGAAGGCGCGGGTCTCCTCCGCCGACAGCGCGAGCCGCGCGACGCGGGAGGTCGCGGCCCGCACCCCCGGACAGGCGCGCGCGAGCGACAGGATGGGCGCGCGGCCGAGCGCCAGCACGTGGGCCTTGTAGGCGCGCGCCAGGGCGAGCCGCTCGTCGCGGCCCATCGCCGCGACGAGGCGCTCGGGCGCGTCGTGCCGCTCCTGCCGCAGCGGCGGGTCGTCCGGCGCGTCGCCGCTGCCAGAGCCGAGCCACGCGACGAGCCGGTCCGCGCCCCTGCCGTCCGTCAGCGCGTGGTGGTGGCGGAGCACGACCGTGTCGCCCTCCCCCGCCCCGCGCACGACGTCGAGCGCCCACGGCCGCTCCGCGGAGATCCGCTCCGCGAGCACCGCCTCGACGCGCGCCGCGCGCTCGCGCTCGCCGGCGACCTCGTGGAGGCGCGGCTCGGGGGCGCGCCGGTGGTGATCGACCACCCAGCGGGGCCGCCCCACCCGCCCGAGCACGCCGTTGTCGAGCCGGAAGCGGAGCTCCGGCAGCGCCCGCGTCGCGCGCTCGAGGCGCGCCGCGAGCCGGCCGACGTCGAGGCGGCCGTCGAGCTCGAGCACGAACAGACAGTGATTGCCCGCCTGGCCGCGCGCGCGCATGGCGCGATCGTTCATGAGGTGGAAGTGGTCGATCCCCCCGAGCAGAACGGTCGATGTCATGGTCTCCGCAGGGCGCCGCCGGTCGGGCGGAGCCGCGGGCGACCCTAGCAGCCGCGCTGGCCGCACGACAGCGCCGCAGGCACCCCGCCGCCCACGCTCCTGTGCGCTCGCTCGCCCCCGCGCACGCCCGCGCGCAAGAAAACGTAAGTATCCATCGCATGGATGCGCGCTTCGCTTATCATTCCGCGGGTGAATCTCTCGGCGATCGACGTCAACCTCGTGATCGCGCTCGACGCCCTGCTCCAGGAGCGCAGCGTGACCCACGCGGCCCGCCGGGTGGGGCTCAGCCAGCCCGCGATGAGCCACGCGCTGACGCGGCTGCGCGAGCTGTTCTCCGACCCGCTGCTCGTCCGGGTCGGGCGGCAGATGGCGCTCACCTCGCGCGCCGAGGCGATGACCCCGCAGGTCGCGGCGATCATGCACGACCTCGCGAGCCTCTTCGGCGGGACGAGGCCGCCCTTCGAGCCGAGGGAGAGCGAGCGCACGTTCCGGATCGCCACGACGGCGTACGTGGAGCTCCTCCTGCTGCCGCAGCTCAACGAGGTGCTCGCGGAGACCGGACCGAAGCTCGCGCTCCACCTGCTCCCCCTCGACGCCCGCGCCGCCGACGCGCTCCGCAACGGCGAGATCGATCTCGCGATCGGCGTCTTCCCGGAGGGCGCGCTCCCGCCCGACGTGCGCCGCGCGGCGCTCTTCGACGATCGCTTCGCCGGGCTCGCGCGCGCGAGCCACCCGAGGGCGCGCGGGCGCGTCGACCTCCAGACCTACGCCGCCCTCGGGCACGCCGTCGTCCCCCGGCAGGGCGCCGACGACGGGGGCGCGGACGACCTCATCGCCGCGCGCGGCGTCGCGCGCCGCGAGGTCATCGCGGTGCCGCACGTGTTCCTCCTGCCGCACGTCGTCACGTCGTCGGACCTCGTGGCCACCGTGGCCACGCGCCTCGGCCGCGCGTTCTCGAGCCTGATGCCGCTCCGCACCTTCGACCTGCCGTTCGAGCTGCCGCCCATCGAGATCGCGATGGCCTGGAACGGCCGGACCGAGGACGATCCCGCGCGGGCGTGGCTGCGCGGCGTCGTGACGGCCGCCGTCCCGCAGATGCGGGAGGCGACCCGGCGGAAGCGCGTCTGAGGGAGGTCCGAGGGAATCGGAGGCAAACGGGGCGCGCGGCGGGCGCGCCCCGGCGCGGCTAGCGGCCGAGCGCCTCGGCGCGGTTCACGATGCGCGGCGTGAGGAAGATGACGAGCTCGCTCCGGGTGTCGCTCGCGCGGCGCCGCTGGAAGAGCAGGCCGAGGACGGGGATGTCCCCGAAGAACGGCACCTGATCGAGGTTCCGGCCGGTGTTGCGGGTGAAGATCCCGCCGATCACCGCCGTGTGCCCGTCCATGATCAGGAGGTCGGTCTCCGCCTCGCGCTTCAGGATGGTGGGGTCGCCGCGGGCCGAGGTCTGGTTGAAGTCGGGCTCGTCGCGGTTGATCTTCACGTGCATCGCGACGCTGCCGTCCGACGTGACGTGCGGCTTGACGAGCAGCTGCAGCTTCGCCTCCTGGAAGGTCGTCTGCACGCCCTGGGCGCTGATCTGCGAGAACGGGATCAGCGTGCCCTGGCTGATCCGCGCCTCCCGGTTGTCGAGCGTGAGGATGCGCGGGCTCGAGATGATCCGCAGCATGCCGCTCGCCTCGGCCGCGGAGAGCCGGACGCCGAGGTTGACGGTGTTGTTGATCGAGCCGAGCGTGAAGCCGAGCGCGCCGCCCTGCCCGGCGCCGACGATGGCCGGCAGGTTCACCGCGAAGTTCGGGTTCGACACCGAGTTCGAGAACGGCGAGAGGCCGCCGGTCGGGGTGTTCGTGTCGGTCGCGCCGCCGGCGACGCCGATCGCCGAGGGGAACACGAGCCCCGTCGGGTTGCCGGTCGCCGCGCTGAACGTCCCGTCGCCGCCCCACTGGATGCCGATGTCGCGCACGTAGCGGCTCGTCGCCTCCACCACCCGCGCCTCGATCAGCACCTGCGGCGTCTGCGTGTCGAGCGAGCGGACGAGCTCCTCGATCTGGTTCAGGTTGCCCGCGACGTCGCGCGCGATGAGCACGTTGGTCCGCTCGTCGACCGCGAGCGAGCCGCGCGGCGAGAGCATGTCCTTCGCGCGATCCTGGAGGTCCTTCGCCTCCGCGTAGTTGATCGGGATGAGCCGCGTCTCGATCGGCGCGAGCTGGAGCTCGCTCTTGCGCCGCGCGATCGCGAGCTCCCGCTCCTTGTTGAGATCGGCGATCGGCGCGACGCGGATCATGTTGCCCTGCCGGACCACGCCGAGGCCCTTGGCCTGGAGCACCGTCTCGAGCGCCTGGTCCCACGGGACGTTGCGCATCCGGATGGTGACCGTCCCGCTCACGTTGTCGGCGGTCACGATGTTCACCCGCCCCACGTCCGAGATCAGCCGGAGGACGTTGTGGATGTCCGCGTCCTTCAGGTCGAGGTCGATCCGCCGCCCCGTGAACCGCCGCTGCTGCCCCGCGAGCGCGGGCGTGAAGGCGCCGGCCTGGTCGGGCTCGACGAGCGACTCCTGGCTGCTCGCCGCCCCGTCGAACGAGGTCTCGACCTTCGGCGCCGCGTCCCCGAGGAGATCCTCGCGCGCCACCGTGCGGGTCCGCCGCGCCGCGCCCCCGTCGACGCCGATCCCCGAGAGCGTCGAGGGCAGCGCCCCCTTCGCGACGCTGAGCACGAGCGCGTTGCCCTCGCGCGCGAGCGCGCCCGCGGCGCCCTCGGCCTGCTCGACCTCGACGACGACCTTGGAGCCGTCGCTGTTGCGCCGGAACGCCGAGATCGCCCGCACCGGGCCGCCGAAGGCGCCGACGTCGAGCTTGCGCTGGAGGGCGTCGGGGAGCCGCGCGCCGCTGAGCTCGATCACCCGGCGGCCGGCCCTCCCGGTCGACTCGCGGTAGCTCGGGATCGACGAGAGCTCGATGATGACCCGGTCGACCGTCGCCTGGTGCTCGAAGCGCACGTCGGTGATCGTCGCCGGCTCGCGGGCCGGCGCCGCCGCCTCGCGCGAGGCCGGGGCCCGCGCCGCCATCGGCGCGGTCGCGTCGGCGGCGGCGAGCTCGATCACGAGCGCGCCCTGCTCGGCGCGGATCCGGTAGGCCGCCGGGCGCGCCAGCTGCACGAGCACCCGCGTCGTGCGCTGCGCCGCCGCGCCGAAGCCCTGGGTCATCACCCCCGCCACGATCGCGTTGCCGTCCGTGATCGCGCCGGGCGCCCCGGCCGCCTCGGCGCCCTCGAGGTCGACGAGGATCCGCTTGCCGCCGTCCGCCACGCGCGCCGAGAAGCGCGGCGCGCCGCTGGTCGCGACCACGATCTCGGCCCTGTCTTCCGAGGGCGCCGTGAGCCTGACGTCGCTCACCCGGATCGGGGCGGCGGCGTCCGCGTCTCCCGCAGGAGCGAGGATCAACATCATCCCGAGTGCCGCAGCACGGCGAAGCGCGCCCCGCCTCGGGCGATAGTCTCGATTGCTCTTCATTGCACTCCCGCTTCGCGGTGACGCGAGATCTGCGTCACGCTGCCGGGAGGCTACTTCGGGTGCCCGGATCGGGCCCAATTCGTGGCGGTCAGGGCGAACCGAAGGACGACTCTTCCGCGTCGCCGAGCGGCCTCAGCGCGATCACCCGCGTGGTCGGCGGGATCTCCGGGTGCGACGGGTCCTCGCGGATGAAGACGACGTCCGAGTCGCGGATCCGGTCGACCCGCCAGTTCACGGCCACGTCGACGCCCGTCGGGCCGCCGGCGTGCACGATCTCGGCCTTGCCGACGAAGTCGCCCACCTTCACCACCCACCCGAGCCCCGTCGGATCGGTGAGCAGCGCGCGGGCGGGGGCGCGCGAGACGACGCCGACCAGCTTGAGCTCGTCGAGCGCGAAGCGATCCACGAGCACCTGGCGCTGGATCGTCACCCGCCCCCGGGCCTGCGTGGCGAAGAGCGACTCGAAGCTCCGGAACGGGTCGCGGCTCCGGTCGCTCTCGGAGAAGTCGGCCTCCTGGAACTCCCGGAGCGGCAGCGGCGGCAGCTCGGGCGCGCCGGCGTCCGCGGACGCGGCCGCGGAGCCGGCGGCGCGCGCCGGCGAGGCGCTGGACGCCGGCTTGGCCTTCGGCGCGCTCGGCGCGATGACGTCCGCCTCGTCCTCGCACCCCGCGAGCGAGACGGCCGCGAGGGCGGTCGCCCCGAGCGCGAGCAGCATCATCCGGCCGGCGTTCACCGCACACCTCCGCCGCTCCGCCGCTTCACGCCGCTCGTCGGCGTCTCCCCCGCGCGCACCGCGCGGAACGCGGTCGCGAGGCACTCCACCTGGACCTCCACGTCGGTCCCCACGACCTTCGGCTCCTTGATCTGGACCTCCTCGAGGTTGATGATGCGATCGAGCTGCCCCACGCCGTGGAAGAACTTCGCCACCTGGTGGAACTTCCCCGAGAGCGTCAGCTTCATCGGCACCTTGGAGAAGAACTCCTGCGGGATCTCCTCGGTGGGGCTCCAGGACGTCAGGTTGACGCCGGAGACGGTCGCGACGCCCTGGATCGCGGAGAGGAAGGCCGGCGTCTCGGACTCGTCGGGGAGGATCTTCTTCTGCTCGCGGCTCAGCTGCTCGCGGCGGGTCTTCTCGTCGAGGTCCTTCTGGTAGGCGGCCTTGGACGCCTGCGCCTTCGTGAGCTCCGACTGGAGCGACTGCTGCCGCTGGACGGCGCCCTCGATCTGCGAGTCGACCTCGGCGTAGAAGCCGACGAAGTACAGGATGCCGACGAGCGCCGCGAAGAGCGCGCCGACGCCGACCTTGGCGAGCGGCGGCAGCCGGTCGAGCGCCGAGCCGGCCTGCACGGGCTGGGGCTTCGTGGCCATCAGTACCTCACCTTCAGCTGCAGCGCGAACGAGACGAGCTCGAGCCGCGACGCCTTCTCGTTCTCCTTCTTCCCCGGGAGCAGCTGCACGTCGTAGAAGTACGAGGACAGCTTGAGCCGCTGGGCGAGCTCGTAGACGTCGGTGCCGTCGCGCGCGAGCCCCTCGATGCGCACGGTCCGCTGGGACTCGACGTAGCTCGTGAGCCACAGCCGCCGGCTGTCCCAGGACGGGTTGTAGACGGCGAGCGGGTTCTCCTTGCGGAGCTGCGCGAGCTTGTCCGGGTCGGCGGTCGGCCCCTTGCCGTTCGTGAGCAGCTGCGCGAGCTCGAGCAGCACCGCCGTCGGCCCGCTGCGCGCCGCCTGGAGCTTCGCGATCGCGTCCTCGCGCGCGCGGAGGACCTCGAGCGCCTTCTTGATCTCCTCGTGGTTCGCGACGAGCGTGCGGATCTCCTGGATCTGGCTCTGGAGCACCGTGTTCTTCCGCGTCTGCTCGTCGAGCTCCTCGACCTTCGTCTGGTGGAAGAGGAAGAGGGCGACGATCTCGAGGATCACGACGCCGAGCGTGACGAGCAGCCACCGCTGGCTCGTCTGGGGCGCGGCCCCGCGCGTGCCGCGGCGCTGCGGGAGCAGGTTGACGCGGATCACGAGCGCTTCTCCCGGTCCTTGCGCATCGCGAGCCCGAGCGAGACGCAGAACTGCGCCGCCCGGAGCCGGAGCAGCTCCTGGTTGACTTCCTTCGCTTCCACGGTGATGCGCTCCATCGGCTGGATCAGCTCGACGGCCACCCGGGCGCGCCGCCCGATCGCCGCGGGCAGCGCCGGCAGGTTGGACGAGCCGCCGGTCAGGTAAATGCGGTGCATGTCGCCCTCACCGCTCGTGGCCAGGAAGAAGTCGAGCGAGCGCTGGATCTCCCCGGCGATGGAGTCGCACACCTGCTCGATGGTCTCGATGACCTGGGCGGGCACGCCGCCCGGGCCCGAGGTCACGCTGGCGCACTTGAACTCCTCGGCCTGCTCGAAGCTGATGCCGAGCTTCCGCTGGATCTGCTCGGTGATGTAGTTGCCGCCGTTGCCGATGTCGCGGGTGAACGCGCTCGCGCCGCGCGACACGATGTTGATCGACGCGAGGCTCGCGCCGACGTTGATGATCGCGAACGTCTGGTCCGGCGGGATGCCGCGGTTCACCTCGAACAGGTTCTGGACGGTGAACGCGTCGATATCGACCACCATGGGCTTGAGCTTCGCGTTCCTGGCGATCTGGGTGTAGTCGTTGATCTCGTCGCGCTTGGCCGCGACGAGCAGGAGGTCCATCTGCCCGGCCTCGGGGCGGCGGCGCAGCACCTCGTAGTCGACGTGCACGTCCTTGATGTCGAAGGGGATGTGCTGCTCGGCCTCCCACTGGATCTGCTCGTCGAGCTCCGCGGCGGTCATGAGCGGCACCGTGATCTTGCGGATGATGACCGCCTGGCCGCTGATGCTGAGCGCGATCTCGCGCTGGCGGATCTTGGCCTCGGAGAAGGCGCGGCCGAGCGCCTCGACGATGGCCTGCGCGTTCATGACGTGGCCGTCGACGATGGCCTGCGGCGCGAGCGGCGCGTAACCGAGCCGCACGAGGCCGTAGCCCTTACGGCCCTCCTTGATCTGAGCGATCTTGATCGCACTCGATCCGATGTCGACCCCGACCAAGTTCTTGCCTTCCGACATCCCGTCCGTCCCGATCCGCGCCCGCCTTGATGAAGAAAGAGAGGGCCGGGCCGCGTTGCCCGGCTCCCGGGCGCCCGATCCTCTCTGATCCCTTGTGGCCG
Source organism: Sorangium sp. So ce185 (assembly GCF_051526825.1). Classification (NCBI taxonomy): domain Bacteria; kingdom Pseudomonadati; phylum Myxococcota; order Polyangiales; family Polyangiaceae; genus Sorangium; species Sorangium sp. So ce185. The sequence goes on from NZ_CP150316.1 coordinate 10,004,488, forward strand.
CTTCTGGCGAAGCTTCGCACCACCGCCGATCGCGGGGCAAAAAACCGCTTTACGCTTGCCTCTCGCCCGCCTATCGAAGCTCGATACGCGGCACGGCGCCGCCGGTCGGCCCGGCAGGCGCGCGCCAGCCCAGGGTAGCACTGTCCGGGGCTCGGTCGTCGGGCACGGATGACGTCAGGTCAGAGTCCCCTCATGCATCCGGAGATCTCCCGTTTCTGCGGCACGCTCGGCCTCCGCGCCGGGGCCGCGATGGAGCCCCGCCCGCGGTCCTCGCGGCTGCGCTCCGTGGTCGCCGCCCTCGCGGCGGCCCTTCTCCTGAGCGCCGCGCCCGGCGAGGCGCTCGCCGAGGACGGCCAGCACACCGTCTACGCCGGCCAGACGCTCGGCAAGATCGCGAAGCGGTACCGGATCACGGTCGACGCGCTCCGCGAGGCGAACGGGCTCAAGCCTGGCCAGCGGATCCACCCGGGCCTCGTCCTCGTGATCCCCGAGCGGGGCAAGCCCGGCGCGCGCCCGCCGCGGGGTGCGCCCGGCCGGGCGGCCGCGCTGCGGGACGAGCCGGAGCGGAGCCGCGGCGCGAGCGCGAAGGAGCGGGCCGCCGAGGCCCGGGGCAAGGGGCCGGCGAAGCGCGACGCGAAGGCCGACCCCCGGTCGCTGCCGCCGAGCAAGCGCTACGTGCAGCGGCCCAAGCGCCCCGGCTGGGTCCGCCTGGTGCGCGGCGCCGAGCGGCTCGAGCTCCGGCTGCTCACGCCGAAGGGGCGCCTCGTCCCCAAGTCCCTCCCCAAGCTCAGCCGGCTGATGCGCGCGTCCCCCACCGCCTCGATCCCTATCGATCCGCGCCTGGCCACGCTGATCGGTATGGTGAGCGACCACTTCGGCGGCAGGACCATCCGCGTCGTCAGCGGCTATCGGCCCTACTCTCCGACCCAGTACACCCCGCACTCCAACCACAATTTCGGTCGCGCGATCGATTTCATGGTCGAGGGCGTGCCCAACACCGTGGTCCGCGATTTCTGCCGCGGTTTTCGCAACGCGGGTGTGGGATACTACCCCAACTCGACGTTCGTTCACCTGGATGTTCGATCAGATAAGGTCTACTGGGTGGATTACTCAGGTCCTGGAGAGGCGCCGCGCTACGAGGGCGCGAGGGGCGCTGTCGCGGCCGACGAGGCGGCGCGCGATGTCCCCGTGTCGGCCGAAGAAGAGGTGTATGGGTCAGGGGAACCCCGCCCCACCCAGCCGCAAGGGTCGAATACTACAGGGACAAATTTGGACGCGGGGCGCGGCGGCAGCGAACCGCAGAAGGGTGTGGGTGCAGGAGCACCCACCTCGGCTCCGGCCGCTTCAGCGGCGGGGAAGTGAACCGTCGAGGCCGCTGGCTACTCTCCACACACTGAACATCCGCACCAGACACAATTGCACGGCTCTACCTTGCACGCTGCGAGAGTTGTGGCACCAATCCACCTCACGTGCAGCAATCGACCCGACTGCAGCGGGAAGAGTTCGCTCCTCCCAGGCCACTCCTTCCGTGTTGTGACGCGGAGGAGTTTGTCCAGCCGGTCATCCTGGGCGAGACCTGCCCGGTCGTCACGTGTGACCGCGCGCTGATCGAAGCGCCAGGCGCGCTCGGGCTCGATGCGCACGACGATGCGCCGGGCGCCCCCAAGCAGGAGCCCGGCGCGGCGCTGGCGCACGACGCCTGGGAGCCCGCCGAGCTCACGTCGAGCTGCGCGCACGACGTCTGGGACTCCGGGGAGGCCCCGTCCCCCTGCACGTACGAGGAGGGGTGGCAGGCGGCGGAGCCGGACCCCCACGCGAGCTGTCCGCCGTGCTGTACCGACGCGGCCTGCGCGAGCGGGCCGCAGCGCCGCGAGCAGACGTGCGCGCCGCTCCGCGCGGAGGTGCTGAAGGGGTACTTCCCGCTCGTCCGGAAGCTGGTGCGCCAGGTGTCGCGCCACCTGCCGCCCAACGTGCAGCGCGACGATCTGCTCAGCGCGGGGATGCTCGGGCTCGTCGACTCGCTCCGCAAGAACGGCGGGAGCGACGGCGAGACGTTCGCCGGCTACGCGAAGCTCCGGATCCGCGGGGCGATCGTCGACGAGCTCCGCGCGCAGGACTGGCTCTCGCGGCGGGCGCGCGAGGCGGTCGAGGCCGGGGCCGCCGGCAAGGTCGGCGGCACGACCGTCTTCGTGAGCCTGAGCGAGGTGACCCCCGCGGAGGAGTCGGTGCACATGGCCGGCGGGGACGACCCGATCGAGGCGATCTCGGCGCAGGCGACCCGGCGCGCCCTGTCGTTCGCCATCGCGCAGCTCCCCGAGCGGGAGCGGCGCGTGATCGGCATGTACTACTTCGAGGGGGCGAAGCTGAAGGACATCGGCGCGGAGCTCGGGGTCGGCGAGCCGCGCGTGTCGCAGCTGCACACGCGCGCGCTCGGGATGCTCCGCGGCATGCTGTCCCACGCCTGACCGCGGCCGCGGCGTGACCGCGGCCCCGCCGGAGCCGCGGCCGCTCAGGGGCGCGCCGGCTCGGTGAGCCGCCGCGCCCGGCCGGGCATCGCGAGGCCGACCGCGAAGAGCGCGGTCTCCTCGTAGGCCGGCTGCAGCGCCGGGTCGCCGGCGGCGCGGTGCACGAAGGCGTTGCGGTGCGCGCCGCGATCGAGCGCGACGACGCGCGCGCAGCCGAGGTCGAGCAGCGCCTCGGTCGTCGCCTCGTCGCTGTCGAACGTCGTCGTCGCCACGAGGAGCGTCCCGTCGTCGAGCGCGCACGCGGCGCTGCGCCGGCGCATCGTGCCGATCTCGCGCGCCTCGGGCCGCAGCCTGCCGTCGTCGGCGGTGAGCGGCAGCTCGGTCGCGTCCGTGCCCGGCCCGATCTCGACGCCGCCGGCCGGGCGGATCTCGACGCGGCCGCCGCGGACCAGCAGGAGGCCCCCCTCGCCCCGGAAGCGGAGCCCGACGGTGCCGCCCACGGCGAGCCCGCGCGGGCCGCGCCGCCGGCCGGTGCCGACCCCGATCGCCGCCATGACGCGCGCCCGCTCGTCGGCCGGGACCTCGGCGTCGAGCTTCGGCGCGGTCCGCGGCGAGATCTCGCGCGAGCCGGCGCGGAGGCGGAAGAGGAACCGATCCGGCGCGAAGGCGTGGAGGCGGACCTGCGCGCCGAGGTGCACGGAGCTCGCCGCGTACACGGCCGGGCTCCACGCCGGCGGCGGCTGCGCGCCGCCGTCCGCGGCCCAGCCGACGCGCTCGCCCGGGAGCGACAGATCGGGCGCCGGCGGACCGTCCGTCGAGCGCGACTCGAAGTAGAGGAACGGGCCCGGGGACGCCGCCGCGACGTGCGCCGGCGGCGCGAGCGACATCTCCGGCGCGAGGCGCTCCGCGACCAGGCCGCCGTCCTCCCGGCGGCTCAGGAAGGCGACCCCGAGCGGATCCGGCGCCCGGCCCAGCGATACGCCGGCGAGGCACCGGGCGCGCTCGAGCGCCGCCCGCATCGCGGCGGCGTCGGCGGCGCCGCTCCACGCGTGGATCACGAAGCCGCGATCGGTCATGCAGAGCGCCGAGCGCTCGACGACGAGGTCGTCGCCGTCGCCGGGCGAGAGCGCCTCGCCGGCCGGGGCGCGCTCGGCGGGGAGGCCGGCCAGCGCCGGGAGCGCCGGCGCGGGGCTCGCGGGGCTCGCCGCCTCGAAGAGCGACGGCCCCTGCCAGAGCGCCCAGGGGAAGCCCCGGCCGCCGCCGTCGCGGAGATCGCGGGGGCTCGCCGCCGGCGGGCCCTGCCAGAGCGCCCAGGGCACGCGCGCGACGTCGCCGCCGGAGGGCCACGCGCCGAAGTACGGCCGGCCCGAGAGATCGACCCCGATCGTGGCCGCGCCGTCGCGCGGCGGCACGAGCGCGCGCCCGCCGACGACCATGCCGAGCGCCCCGGCGCCCGCGGGGGGCGCGCCCGGGCCGCGCGCGCCGACGCCGAGGCCGATGGCCCCGCGGAGCGTCGCCGCGTCGGGGAGCCGCCCCGTGCCGTGCGGGCCGACGGTCGGCCTCGGCGCCTCGAAGCCGGCCTGCAAGGTGAACTTGACGTGCCGCGTGTCGATCGCGAGCAGGTGGACGCGCACGTGCTCCCGCTGCGGATCGGGGCGGAGGGTGGTCGCGGCGAAGGGGCTCCACGGGCGCTGCGGGTCGCCCTCGGCGCCGGGGAGCACGCGCGGGAGCGAGGGCGAGACGAGCACCCAGCCCCCCTCCCCCGGGAGCGGGGGCTGGATCGCGGGCTCGACCTGGGGCGGAGGCCAGAGCGACGGCCACCCCTCCGGCGCGGGCTCCGGCGCGGCGGCGCCGTGGGTCAGGTACGCGGCGGCCGGCGCGGGGCGGACGCCCGCCGCGGCGCGGCCCGCGGCGAGCGCGAGCCGCTCGACCGCGGCGGCCGCCCCCGGGCCGAGCAGGCGTCCGGCGGACGGCCCGGCGAGCTCCAGGAACGACGGCGCGCGGCGCGGGAGGTGGTGCGCGCGGGCGCCGAACGGATCGCGGCCGCCGGTGTCGACCTCGCCGGTGCCGGCGTTGAGCGCCGCCGGCACCGCGTCCGGCCCGAGGGCCATCACCAGGCCCTCGTCGACGAGGTCGAGCCGCGCCGACGCGGGCGGGGTGTCGAAGACGATCTCGGTGCGCGACGCGCCGTCGGCGCTCCCGGTCTCGAGCCAGCCGTCGAGCGCCGCGCGGAGCCGCTCGCCGAGGGGCCGAGGCCCCGGCGCGCCGCCGCCGAGATCGAGCAGCGTGATCCCCTGGACGACGCCGAAGGCGGAGGTGGTCACCGCGACGCGGCGGCCGCGGGCGACCAGGTTGCGGTCGTCGCCGAGCGGCGTGTCGGTCAGGTTGCGGACGCCGCCCAGGCTTACCGGCCGGCCGGAGCGGGTGAGGCGCACGCGCGCGCGGTACAGGTCGGCGGCGCCGCGCCCGTCCGGCGCAGGCCCGGCGCCGCGCTCGTCGGGCGCGGGCCCGGCGCCCGCGGCAGGCCCGGCGCCCGCGGCAGGCCCGGCGCCCGCGGCAGGCCCGGCGCCCGCGGCAGGCCCGGCGCCGCGCTCGTCGGGCGCGGGCTCGCCGCCCGGCGGCCGCGGGACGCCCAGGAACAGCACCCGGCGGCCGAGCAGCGCGTCGGAGAGGAACCCGCCGCGCTCCTCCCAGACGAAATCGTCCGGGCTGACGGCGCCGCCGATCGCGTCGCCGAGCATCCCGGCGATGGCGTCGGCGGTCCGCGCCGGCGGGGGCGGCGTCGAGAGCCGCGCGACGGCCCCGAGCAGGGCGACGCCGAGCGCGACCGGGAGCCGGCCCCGGAGGTGATCGATCCAGGTGGAGAGCGGCCGTTCGGTCATCCCTGCGCGAGCGCGCTCCCTCCTCCAGCAGCGCCGGCCTGGGCCGCCGCGGCGCGCGGGCGGATCCCGAGGAGCTGGCGCGCGCGGTCCGGATCGACCACCTCTCGGCCGACGCTCCGCGCGAAGGCGGCGGCGCGCGCGACGAGCGGCGCGCTCCCCTCCGCCAGCACCCCCTTCTCCAGGTAGATGTTGTCCTCCAGCCCGACCCGCGCGTGCCCGCCGAGCTGCATGGCGAGCTCGGTCATCGGGCGCTGGTGCCGGCCGACGGCGGCGACCCCCCAGCTGGAGCCTCGCGGGATCTGGCCGATCATGAACCGGAGCACGTCCTCGCGCGCCGCGATGCCGCCGGGCACGCCGAGCACGAACTGGAAGTGGAGCGGCTCGGCGAGGAGCCCCTCGGCGAGCAAGCTGAGCGCCTCATGGATATGGCCGACCTCATAGCACTCGAGCTCGGGAATGCTCCCCGCCTCGCGGATCCGGGCCGCCATGTCCCGGATGAGCGGCCGGGCGTTGTCGAAGATCCCGTCGCCGAAGTTGAGCGTGCCGCAGTTCAGGGTGGCCATCTCGGGGCGGCAGAGCAGCGGCTGGGCGCGCTCGTCGACGCCCATCCCGACGGCGCCGCCGGTCGAGGTCTGGACGATGACGTCGGTCTTCTCCTGGATGGCGGCGATCGCCTCGGCGAAGAGGGCGCGCGACTGGCTCGGCGTCCCGTCCGGGTTCCGGACGTGCAGGTGGACCACCGCGGCGCCCGCGTCCCGGCAGCGCGCCGCCTCGTCGGCGAGCTCGCGCGCCGTGACCGGCAGGTGCGGCGTCTGCGCCCGCGTCGTCTCGGCGCCGACGATCGCCGCGGTCAGGATCAGGGCGCTCTCGGGCGGCGTGACGATGATCCGCGGGGGCGGCGTGATGATCGGCCGCGGCTCCGGGAGCTGCGCGTGGTCCGGGGGCGGCGCCGACAGCGCCGGCAGGACGAGGCGCGGCCGTCGCTGGAGCTCCTTCGGGACGACACAGGTGCCGAGGGCCCGGCAGACGATGACCGGCTCGGCCAGCGCGTCCGCCGCCGAGGGCGCCACCCCGGGTTCGCGGACGCTGGCGACGACCTTGCGCGCCTCGAAGGCCATGGCGCGCGACGTGGCGCCGACCTTCGTGACCACCCCGGTCGCCTCGATGAAGTCGCCTGCTCGGACCGGGGCGAGGAACTCGACCGCCTCGTACGCACGGAAGAGCCCCTCGTCGCCGTCCAGACGGATGAGGAGCTCGGTGGCGACGTCGCCGAAGAGCGCGAGAATACGCGCGCCATCGCACAGCTCCCCCGCGTAATGTGCGTCGTGCGCGCCCATCCTGACGCGCAGCGTGACCGTGAGACCAACCCCAGTGCTCATGGGCGTGAAGACTCAACAGTCGACAGTCGTTAGTCAACAAGGGAAACTCCCCCAGCCGATGAACCTCGTAGAAGCCAGAAATCTCCCGCGCCACGTCGGAATCATCATGGATGGCAACGGCCGCTGGGCGGAGCTGCGCGGCGAGCCGCGCGAGGCCGGGCACAAGGCCGGCAGCGCCGCCGTGCGGCGCATCGTGCGCGTCTGCCGGAGGCTCGGCGTGGAGGCGCTGACGCTGTACGCGTTCAGCGAGCAGAACTGGGCGCGGCCCCGGAACGAGGTCGACGCGCTCATGGGCCTCCTGCGCGAGTTCCTGATGAGCGAGCGCTGCGAGATCCTCGAGAACGACATCCGCCTGGTCGCGATCGGCGACATCAGCCGGCTCCCCGAGCCCGTGCGCGACGTGCTCGATCCGCTCCGGAAGGCGTCCGCCACGAACCGGCAGATGACGCTCGCGCTGGCGCTGTCGTACGGGGCGCGCGAGGAGATCGCCGCCGCGGCGCGCGAGCTCGCGATGGAGGCGGTCGCCGGCAGGCTCGATCCGGAGGCGATCGACGGGGCGCTGCTCGCCGCGCGGCTGCCGAGCCTGAGCGTGGGCGAGCCGGACCTCATCATCCGTACCGGCGGCGAGCAGCGGCTCTCCAACTTCCTGCTCTACGGGGCCGCGTACGCCGAGCTGTCGTTCACGGAGCGGCTGTGGCCGGACTTCACCGAGGACGACCTCTTCGACGCGATCGCGGCCTACCAGCAGCGCGTCCGCGCCGCCGGGCCCGCGGACGAGGCCGAGGGCGGCGGCGCGGACGAGGCCGAGGGCGGCGGCGCGGACGAGGCCGAGGGCGGCGGCGCGGACGCGCCGGCCCGCGCGAGCGGCGCGCTCGGCGCGGGGAGGCCGTGGCGCGCGCGCGAGGTCGCCTCTCACAACGGCTCACGGACGGGGGTCTGACGCTTGGCTGCTTCCAACCTCACGATGCGGGTCCTCACCGCGATCGTGGCCGCTCCGCTCCTCCTCTCGCTGCTCTACCTCGGCCCGAGCTGGGGGTGGGCCGCGCTCGTCGCGGTCGCCTCCGCCATCGGCGCGCTCGAGTTCTTCGCGATGACCCACGCGGACGACCGCGCGGCGCGCGTCGCCGGCGTGGCGCTCACCCTCGGCGTGCTCGGCGTGCTCTGGCGCTTCGGCGGCTCGCCGGCCGCGCTGCTCGCGCTGATCTTCCTCTTGCCGTTCGTCGCGATGCTCGTCACGCTGGTGCGCCTCGGCGACATGCGCACCGCGGCGCTGCGCGTGCTGGCGATGACCTTCGGCCCGCTCTACGTGGGCGGCGGGCTCGGCGCGCTGGCGCTGCTCCGGCGCGACGCCGGCGCCGACGGCCCCTCGTTCGTGGTCCTGGCGCTGCTGCTCTCCTGGTTCTCCGACACCGGCGCCTACTTCGCCGGCCGCTTCCTCGGCCGGCGCAAGCTCTACGAGGCGGTGAGCCCGAAGAAGACCGTCGAGGGCGCCCTCGGCGGCCTGCTCTTCGCGGTGCTCGGCGCGCTGCTCGCCCACTTCTGGTTCCTCCGGTCGCTGCCGCTCGTCGACGGGCTCGCGCTCGCGATCGTCGCGGGCGGCCTCGGTCAGGCGGGGGACCTCGGGGAGTCCCTGTTCAAGCGCTCCTTCGGGATCAAGGACTCGGGCGGGATCGTGCCCGGCCACGGCGGCATCCTCGACCGGGTCGACGCCCTGCTCGTCACCGGGACCATCACGTATCTCTACGTCCTCTGGTCGCGATCGTGAGCGGCGTCGCGCCGGCGCAGCGCCCGCGCGGCGCCGCGCCGCGTACTGCCGAGCTGACGCAATGCCCCGGCCGTCTGCAACCGCGTGACGCGCCGCATGATTGCGCTCGACACATTGAACTGGGCCGCGCCGCGCACTAGAAAGTTACAGAGCCATGGAAGATCAAGTCAGTACCAAGAACACGACTCCGCCGGTGAGCGGCGCTGCTGCTCCGGGCCATAAGCACAAATACGAGTTCTTCAAAGTCGTCCAGGGTTATCTCGACGAGGCCGCCCGCCTGATCGAGCTGCCGGGGTACATCACCACGATCCTGAGCCAGCCCAAGAACGAGATCATCGTCAATTTCCCCGTACGGATGGATGACGGCAGCATCCGGCTCTTCAAGGGTTACCGGATCCAGCACAACAACCTCCTCGGGCCGTTCAAGGGGGGCATTCGCTACCACGAGACGGTGTCGCTCGACGACCTCAAGGCGCTCGCCGCGATGATGACGTGGAAGTGCGCGCTCATGAACCTGCCGCTCGGCGGCGGCAAGGGGGGCATCAAGTTCAACCCGAACGAGGTGTCGCGCGCCGAGCTCCAGCGCATCACGCGCCGCTTCTTCCATGCGCTCGGCTCGAACATCGGCCCGGAGACGGACATCCCTGCGCCCGACGTCGGCACCGACGCGAAGACCATGGCGTGGGCCATGGACACGTACATGAACACCGTCGGGCAGCTCTTCAAGCAGGCGGTGAAGGGCGTCGTGACCGGCAAGCCGGTGGCGTCGGGCGGCACGTACGGGCGCGAGAAGGCCACCGGGCAGGGCGTCGTCCACTGCATCACCGAGTGGGCCGAGGACAACGACGTGAACCTCGGCGGCGCGACGCTGCTCGTGCAGGGGTTCGGCAACGTCGGCTCGAACACGGCCGTGCTCCTGTCGAAGCTCGGCGCCTCGACCGTCGCGGTCGGCGACCACACCGGGTACCTCTACAATCCGGAGGGGTTCAATCCGCACAAGCTCCAGGATTACGTGAAGAAGCACCGCTCGATCGCGGGCTACCCGGCGGGCAAGCCGATCAGCCGCGAGGAGTTCTTCCGGCTCAAGGCGGACATCTTCATCCCGGCGGCCCTGGAGAACCAGGTCGGGGTGGAGGAGGCGAGCTGGCTGCAGGTCCGGCTCGTGGCCGAGGGCGCGAACGGGCCGTGCACGCCCGAGGGGGAGAAGGTCCTCTTGGAGCGCGGGATCGACATCCTGCCGGACGTCCTCGCCAACTCGGGCGGCGTCACGGTGAGCTACTACGAGTGGGTGCAGAACAAGCGGTCCGAGACGTGGACGCTCGAGGAGGTCGACGCCCGGCTCGAGAAGGCGATGAAGCGCGCCTACCGCGAGGTGACCGAGATGGCGCGGCAGAAGAAGTGCACGCTGCGCCTCGCCGCCTACGCCGTGGCGCTGCAGCGGCTCGCGGCCGTGTACGGCGAGCGCGAGATCTTCCCGTGAGGCGGGGCGCGGCCCGCGCGGCGCCGCCGCGCCGCGCGCGGCTGAGCCACCGGCGACGCGGGGCGAATCAGAGGCCGAGCGTGCGCCGGCCGATATCCATCCTCATCTTCTGCTTGGCGAGGTAGAGCGTCTCCTCGGCCACCGCGTTGGCGCGCGCCGCGTGCTCCCGCAGGATGTCCAGGACCAGATCGTCGCCGCCGGGTCTGTCGTACTCGGCGCGGCGGGCGCGCATCGGGCCGAGGAGCTCGTCGATCGCCGCCGTGATCTCGGCCTTGATGTGGCCGTCCCCGATGTTGTCCCCCCGGCTGTAGCGCTCCTCGAGCGCCTGGACCCGCGCCGGATCCTTGATGAACGCGCGCACGTACTGGAACAGGGAGCTCGTGATGTCGCCCGGGTCGGTCATGCTCTGCCGGCCGGTGTAGAGCGCCCCCACCTTCTTCTTGATCTCCTTGGTGCTGTCCGAGAGGAAGATGGCGTTGTTGAGGCTCTTCGACATCTTGTGGACGCCGTCGGTGCCGACCAGCCTGCCGACGCGGCCCACGAGCGGCGCGGGGATCGGGAACAGGCCTCCCGCGGTGACGTGCGCCTCGTCGTCGAGCGCCGGATCGACGTCGCAGTAAACGTGGTTGAAGCGCCGCGCGACCTCGCGGCACATCTCGAGGTGGGCGACCTGATCCTCGCCGACCGGGACGAGCGCGGGGCGGAAAGCGAGGATGTCGGCGCACTGCCCGACCGCGTACAGCGGAAACCCGAAGCTATATTTGTCGCCGAGCCCCTTGGTCTCGATCTCGTGCTTGAGCGTCGGGTTCCGCATCACCCGGTTGAAGGGGAGCTGCATCGCGAGGAACCACGTGAGCTCGGCGATCGCGGGGACCTCGCTCTGGAGGACGAGCGTGGAGCGCTCGGGATCGATGCCCGCGGCCAACCAGTCTTTGACGATCTCCAGCATGTCGCGGCGGATGTCGTCCGGCCGGTCCGCGCGCGTCGTGAACGCATGGACGTTGGCGATGAGGAGGTAGCACTCGTAGCTGTCCTGGAGGCGGACGCGGTTCTCGATGGATCCGACCCAGTGGCCGACGTGGAGGCGCCCGGTGGGCGTGTCTCCGGTGAGGATGCGGGGGCGACCGGGCTGGGCGGAAGGGCTGGAGGAGCTCATGGCCAAGATCGCCGCTCTCATAGCACCGCGCGCGCATGGCGTCGCTCGCGGACACGCGCCCGCGGATCGCCGAGGCATGACCTTGACCGCCGCGGAGGTCGTGACGATCCTGCTCGGCGCTATCCGCCGCCGCTCCGAAGAGGAGGAGCCTTGCTGAGGCAGCTATTGCGCCGTTTCTTGCGCCCGCAGGCGCCCTTGCTCGCGATCGTCGTCGCGCTCCAGCTCGTGGCGACGCTCGCTTCGCTGTACCTGCCGAGCCTGAACGCCGACATCATCGATCACGGCATCGCCGCCGGTGACACGCCGCGGATCCTGGAGCTCGGCGCGATCATGCTCGCGATCACCGGCGTCCAGATCGTGTGCTCGGTCGCCGCGAACTACGCCGGCGCGCGCGCCGCGATGAGCTTCGGCCGCGACCTGCGCGCGGCGGTGTTCCACCGCGTCGGCGAGTTCTCCGCGCGCGAGCTGTCGCGGTTCGGCGCGCCGTCGCTCATCACGCGCACGACCAACGACGTCCAGCAGGTGCAGATGGTGGTGATGATGGGCAGTACGATGCTCGTCCTCTCGCCGATCATGTGCGTCGGCGGCGTCGTGATGGCGCTGCGCGAGGACAGGTCGCTCGCCTGGCTGCTCGCGATCGCGGTGCCGCTCCTGGCGGGCGCCGTCGTCGCGATCATGTCGCGGATGGTGCCGCAGTTCCGGCGGATGCAGCCCCTCATCGACGCGGTGAACCGCGTGCTCCGCGAGCAGATCACCGGCGTGCGCGTGATCCGCGCCTTCGTCCGCGAGCGCGCCGAGGCGGCGCGCTTCGATCGCGCGAACGGCGACCTCACCGAGGCCGCGCTGCACATCGGGCGCCTGCAAGCGATGATGTTCCCGACCATCATGTTCGTGTTCAACGCTTCGAGCGTCGCCGTCCTGTGGTTCGGCGCGCACCAGATCGCGGACGGCAGGCTCGCGATCGGCTCGATGACGGCCTTCCTCGCCTACCTGACGCAGATCCTCATGGCGGTGATGATGGTGACGTTCATGGCCGTCATGCTGCCGCGCGCGGCCGCGTGCTCGGAGCGCATCCTCGAGGTGCTGGACACCGAGCCGTCCGTGCGCGCCCCCGACCAGCCCGTGACGCTCGTCGAGCCGGCCGGCGTCGTCGAGCTGCGAGACGTCGAGTACCGATATCCGGGCGCCGAGCTGCCCGTCCTGCGCGGCATCTCGTTCGTCGCGCGCCCGGGGCAGGTCACCGCGATCGTCGGCAGCACCGGCTCGGGCAAGACCACGCTGCTCGACCTGATCGCGCGGCTCATCGATCCGACGAGCGGCGAGGTCCGGCTCGACGGCGTCGACGCGCGCATGCTCGCCCTCGAGGCGGTGTGGTCGTGCATCGGGCTCGTGCCGCAGCGACCCTTCCTGTTCTCCGGCACGGTGGCCTCGAACCTGCGCTACGGCGACCCCGCGGCGACCGACGAGCAGCTCTGGGCGGCGCTCGCCGCCGCGCAGGCGCGCGACTTCGTCGAGGCCATGCCGCAAAAGCTCGACACGCCGATCGGGCAGGGCGGCACGAACGTCTCCGGCGGCCAGCGCCAGCGGCTCTCGATCGCCCGCGCCCTGCTGCGCCGGCCGCGCGTGTTCCTGTTCGACGACGCCTTCTCCGCGCTCGACGTCGCGACCGAGGCCCGGCTGCGGGCGGCGCTCGCGGAGCGCACGCGCGCCGCCACGGTGATCGTCGTCGCGCAGCGCGTGTCGAGCATCGTCGACGCGGACCAGATCCTCGTGCTCGACGGCGGCGAGCTCGTCGGCCAGGGCAAGCATGGCGAGCTGCTCGCGTCGTGCCCGACGTACGCGGAGATCGTGGCCTCGCAGCGCGAGGCGGCGGTGGCCGCGTGAGCGCGCGTCGCGCCGGTCCGCCGCCCGCCGCCCCCGGGGGGGCGCGCTCCCCGATGCTGCAGCGCGGCCCCTTCGGCATGGGGGCTGCGCCGCCGCAGAAGGCGAAGCGGTTCGCGCCCTCCGCGCGGCGCCTCCTCGGCCGCCTCGCCCCCGAGCGCGCGCGCCTCGCGGTCGTGATCGCGTGCTCGCTGCTCAGCGTGGGCCTCGGCCTGGCCGGACCGAAGCTGCTCGGCCGCGCGACCGACATCATCTTCTCCGGCGTGATCGGCGCCCGCCTCCCGGCGGCCGCCACGAAGGCCGAGGCCGTCGCGGAGCTCCAGCGCTCCGGCCAGGCGCGGCTCGCCGAGCTCGTGGGCCACATGGACCTCGTCCCCGGCCGCGGCATCCAGCTCCGCGAGCTCGCCGAGCTGCTCCTGCTCGTGATGGCGCTGTACACCGGCGCGTCGCTGTTCGCCTGGCTGCAGGGCTACCTGCTCAACGAGGTCGTGCAGCGCACCGTGCGGCAGCTCCGCACCGACGCGCAGGACAAGCTCGCCCGCTTGCCGCTCGCCTACTTCGACGGCCGCCCGCACGGCGAGCTCTTGAGCCGCGTCACCAACGACATCGACAACATCGCGCAGGGCCTGCAGCAGACGCTGACGCAGATCATGAACGGCGCGCTGACGCTCGCCGGCATCGTCGTCATGCTCGTCGTGATCTCGCCGGCGCTCGCGGTGATCACGCTCTTCACCGTGCCGCTCTCGGTGCTCACGACCGCGGCGGTCGCGAAGCGCGCGCAGGCGAAGTTCGTCGCGCAGTGGGCGCAGGTCGGCGCGCTCAACGGCCAGATCGAGGAGGCGTTCACCGGCCACTCGCTCGTCAACGTGCTCGGGCGGCGCCGCGACGTCGAGGCGCGCTTCCAGTCCACGAATCAGGAGCTGTTCGAGACCAGCTTCCGCGCGCAGTTCATGTCCAGCACCATCATGCCGGCGGTCAATTTCGTCGGGAACCTGACCTACGTCGCCATCGCCGTCGTCGGCGGCCTGCGCGTCGCGTCGGGCGCGATGCTGCTCGGCAGCGTGCAAGCGTTCATCCACTACTCGCGCCAGTTCTCTCAGCAGCTCGGCCAGCTCGCGTCCGTCACGAACGTCCTCCAGTCGGGCGTTGCCTCCGCAGAGCGGGTGTTCGAGCTGCTCGACGAACAGGGCCAGTCGCCCGAGGCCGCACCGCCCGCGGCCCTACCGAAGGTCGCCGGCGAGGTCCGGTTCGAGCACGTCACGTTTCGCTACAAGCCCGACGAGCCCCTGATCGAGGATCTCGATCTCACGATCATGCCAGGCCAGACGGTCGCGATCGTCGGCCCGACCGGCGCCGGCAAGACCACGCTCGTGAACCTCTTGATGCGGTTTTACGAGCTCGACGGCGGTCGGATCCTCATCGACGGTGTCGACATCGCGCGCTTGCCTCGCCACGAGCTGCGCGCGAAGCTCGGTATGGTGCTTCAGGATACATGGCTGTTCTCGGGCACGATCCGCGACAATATCGCGTTCGGCAACGCGGCCGCGACCGAGGCCGACGTCCAGGAGGCGGCGCGCGCGGCGCACGTCGACCGCTTCGTGCGCGCCCTGCCCGCCGGTTACGACACGGTCATCGACGAGGAGTCGGGCAACCTGAGCGCCGGCGAGAAGCAGCTCATCACGATCGCGCGCGCGTTCCTCGCGAGCCCGGCGATCCTGATCCTCGACGAGGCGACCTCCTCGGTCGACACCCGGACCGAGGTGCTCGTCCAGCGCGCGATGGCCGCCCTGCGCGCCCAGCGCACGAGCTTCGTCATCGCCCATCGCCTCTCGACGATCCGCGACGCCGACGTGATCCTGGTGATGAACGCAGGCCGCATCGTCGAGCGCGGCACGCACGCGGAGCTCCTCGCCGCAGGCGGCGCCTACCACGCGTTGTACAAGACCCAGCTCACCGGCAACGGCGGAAGCGGCGCGAAGCTCGAGGGCTAGTACAGCGCTCCCCAAGGACGAATTTGCGGTGCCGAACCGTCGCGATCCGTGGAATCCGCCGGCATTTGCGCCGCGAATCTGCTCAAGCGTTGGTGGCGTTCGCCTTTCGATTTCAGCGGAGATACGGACTCAACGCCTGGAACCAAACATCGGCCATGCGGTTATACCCTGCCTGGTTCGGGTGGAGATTGTCGGCGAGGAGGGACTGCTTGTAGTTCGGGTCGTTGGTGAACGCTGTGTACATGTCCACCAGCACGATGTGCTGCCCCTTGCTGACGCGCGTCGAAACCAGGTCGGGCATGGCCGCGTTGTAGGCCTTGACGGCGTTGTTCGTGCCGTCCGTTCTCGTCGGCACGATCTGCGCGAGCACCACGAGGATGTTCGGATCAGTCATGAAAATCGAGTCGAGCAGCTTGCCCAGGCGATTCGGTGCGTCCGCAAGGTTGATGTTACCGTTGATGTCGTTCGTTCCGATCATCAACGTAATGATGTTGGGCTTGTAATTCGGAATGCTGGTGCCCACGAGCTTCGCGATGCCGTTGTTGCCCTCGATCGTCCAGCCGCCGTGACCCTCGTGGTTCCTCGGGAACGTCACTCCGTCCACCATGGGCACGCTGTAATCACTGGCGGAACCGACGAAGGTGATGTCGTGGTTCGCTTCGAGCGCGAGGTGGAACAGCGGAGCGCGGTAGCCGCCGGCGACGTTGAAACCCTGCGTGATTGAATCGCCGAAGGGCATGATCTTACAGGAGCCGCTCGCCGGGCAGGGCTGGAATGCCGGGCCGCCGCCCTCGCCAGCGCTGCCCCCTGCACCTCCGTCGCCCGCAGTACCTCCGCCACCGTCGGATCCGCCGCCCATGCCACCCGAGCCCGCTCCGCCGGCGCCCCCGCCGGCCTCGCCCCCGCCGGCCGCGCCCCCGCCGGCCGCGCCCCCGCTGGTTGCGCTCGAGCTGGAACTGCCGGGCGAGCCGCCACCCGACGCTGTCCCGCTGCTGCTCGTGGTCCCCGTCGTCGCGCCCGGCGAGTCGGCGCCGTCACTGCACGCTGCGACGAGCAGCACCACACACGTGAGGACGGCGGAAGAAGAGAATTTCAGGCGGTGTATGAGCATCTGCTACGCATAGCACGATCGCGTACTCCACCGCGATTGTGGAGCGCAGCTTGTCGAAGCCGCCGTCGTCGTTGAAAAATTTCATCGCGATGGGAAGTGCGTCCGGACCTCGCGAGGGCCTCGGCGGGCTCACCTCGGATCCAGGGACGAGCTTGGGGAACGCTGTACTAGGCCATGAGCTCGATGAGGAGAGGGAGGTGGTCCGAGCCCACCTTCGGATCGGGACGCCGATGCGCTGGAGCGCAGAGGTCCGTCTCGCCCGCCCGCGGCAGGAGCGTCACCCGCGGCTTGCCGCAGCGCAAGAGCTCGGCCGACATGAGCACCTGATCCGGCCTGAACCACGGCCCCGCGCCGTCCTTGCCCTTGTCGCGGTAATAGCTCCCGTAGGGGGGATCGTCGCGCTGCGAGGCGGAGGGTGTCGGCGTCGCGTTGTACAGAGGCCGGTACAAGAGGTCTCGCCGGCTCGGCCTCGACAGCACCCATTCAGGGGAGCTCCGCGCGTAGAAGCCGTCGCGGCCCACCATCGCGACGTCGTGGGGCTCCAGGTTGAAGTCGCCGACCACGAGCTCACCCCGGTCGGGATCGCGCGCCCTGAACCGACGGAGATCATCGCGCGGCTCGCACCGCGAGAGCGTCCGCCGCTCCTCGGAGTCCTTGTGCAGGATCGGCTGGTGCAAGTTCCAGAGCCAGAGGTCGAGCCCCCCGGCGAGGGGATCGACCTTGACGACGAGCGCCCTCCAGCCCTCCATCGTGCTGTGATCGCGCACCCTCCACGCCGTCTGGAGGACCGCGGTCGTGATGCCACCCAAGCCCGAGATGACCCGATACCTGGGCCCGAGGTCCCCCCGCCCGAGATCATCGGGTGCCTCCTGGAGCGCCACGAAACTCGGAGCGTACAGCGCGATGAGCGTCCTGAGGACGGCGAGCCGCGACAGCCGGACGCGATCGGAGAGCTCCGGATCATGGTAGATGCCCATGTTCCACAGAAGGGCGGTATACGGCCGGCTCCTCACGGCTCCGGCGGCTCCCGCGCAGCGGCCCGGAGCCGCCGCACGAGCTCCCCCGTGTCCCTCCGACGCGCGAGCTCATCCAGGAAAGTAGCGAGCCGCTCCTCGCCGAGCGTGCGCTCCTCGCCGTCCCAGTCCGTGATCCGAACCTCCCCTGTCCCGGTCTCGTGGATCACGAGGAGTCGGACCTCCGACTTGGGCTTGCCCGCCGGCGCGAGGACAAAATCGAACGCGGCAGGCTCCCCCGGGACGTGAGTGAGCGGCTTGACGCTCGCGATGACGAGGCCATCGGTCCTCTCCTCCAACTCCTCCGCGAACGAGGCGATCATCGCAACGGGCCCCTCGATGGGCACCTTCGACTCGCTGAAATGAGGCCAATGCGGGCGCGCACCGCGCGGGCCCGTGTGCCCGGGAGCATCCGCGGAGAAGCGCCCGACGAGATCGCCAGCGCTCTTCTTCACAGGCCACCACTCGCCGGCGGGTTCACAGGAATCCTCGAACGGCGGCCTCTCCCACCCGCAGATCGGTCCCTCGTACCCCACGGCCTTCGCCACGAGCGCCACCAGCACGGACCCGAGGATCGCGGCGCTCCTCTCGTCTGGCCGCGCCACGGCGTCCTCTGCGAGGAGGCTGCTCGCGACGGCGGTGATCGCGTCCTCCATCTCTTGCAGCAGGCTGAGCCCCACGGCGGAGAAGGCGGCGTCGATCAAGGTGCTCGCCCGCGCTTGCTCTGCGCTCCGCAGCGCGGCGAGGAGCTTGTTCGAGAGCAGGGCCCCCGCCTGCGCCTTGATCATGTCGGCGTGCTGCACACAGCTCTTCCAACGCTCCCTGTCCGCTCGCTGGACGGCCTTGCCATCGAGCACGAGCTTCGCCGCCGCGAGCGCGCCGCGCAGCAGCTTGAGCCCGGCACCGTCCGCCGAGGTCTCGTGGAGCGCCTCCACGTAGCTCGCGATCGCCGTCGTGAGCGCGGCCTCGCGCGCGTCGGGACGCACGCTGTACCTCGAGATGGCCTCGAACAGGGCCACCGGCCATGAAGCCTCGGCGGCTCTCCGCGCTGGCGGGACGGGGGAGAGCGCGCGGCGGCGCCCTGCAAGGTGCTCCTCAGCGCCGATCTTGACGAAGCCTGCCCGCCCGCCGTCCTCGGTCAGGCCGTGAAGCACGCCGACGCGGAATGGACGTCCGAAGCAGAACGCGATGCTCCTCAGGTCACGGCGGAAGATGTCGCGGTCAAGCTCCGTCGCGCCACGAGGATCCACGGCGACGAGCCAGCGGACGTCGCCACGTTCGCGCTGGTGGCGGATCAGGTAGTAGGTATACCGTTGCCCTCGGAGGCAGTAGTCGTCCTCCGAGACGTGGCCTTCTGCGGTGGTCAGGCGGAGGTTGCCGCGACCGGAAGGCAGCTCGACGTCCGTGATCCCCCCCCAGAGCATCGGCCTGGCCGCGGGCCTGCCGATCATCCAGTCGTCGCACGAGAGCACCGCGCGCGCGATGCGCGCCGTCCTCCACTCCAGGGACAGTATGGCGGCGACGCGCGCAGAGAACCGGGTGCCGTCCTCGCAGGCCCCCTCCAGGCGCAGGCGACTCAGGTCCTCCAGCGCGGTGCCGCGCAACGAGACGTCCGGGCTGTCGACCTCGCACGTGACGAGAAGCACGTCGCCTTCCACATGGAGCCTCCTCGGGATGAGGCTCCGCTCCGAGCCCATCGCCCGGAGCTCGATGAGCTCGCGCTGCAGCACCGAGCTCGGCAGAAAGCCTCGCGAGAAGCGGTGGAGCGCCGCGGACATCGGCCCGGGGATGTCGATGCCAGTGTCGGCGCTCATGGAGCTGAGCAGACGGAGGCACGGCAAGGCCGCGCGGTGATGGGTGGCACATGACCACCATACACGAGGCGGTGCCGCGATTTCAAACCGCCGCGGCGGAGCCGCAGAGGTCAAGGGCCGCGCGAGCCCTGGGCGCGCTCCGTGTCCGGGATGTCCGAGATGACGAGCACGTCGCGTCCATCGCCGTGCGCGAACGAGAGGGAGAGCCCTGCGCTCCTGCACAACTCTTGGATGAAGTCGAAGTCGCTCCGGTCGTGCTGGACCAGGCGCTCGCGCGGCTGGTGCTCGCGACTCAGATGCAGGACGAAGTCGTCGCCCTCGGCGAACCCGGCGGCCTGCAGCTTCTGTGCGATGATGTCGGGAACGGTGCGGTCGAGGAAGGTCGCTCTCGCAGGCGCCCGGGTCATGTCCCAGACACGCGGCACGAGGGCGAAATGAAGGCTGACACCGCTGCGGCCCAACTGCTGGGCCTGCGAGAGCTCCGCGACCATTCCATGCACCGCGGTCTCCTCGCCGTTCACCACGAACACCAGCGTCGCGCGGCTCTTCCAGATCTCACGGCCGCGCAGGCTTTCCGGATCGTCCAACGCGAGCTCGACGTCATAACGATATAGGCCATGGATGTCGATCGAGGGCCGCGTCCTGCACAAGGCAAAGGAAACCCCGGACAACGCGGTCGACTCCAGGCGAACGGAACGCTGAGCCATCGCGAGCCCTCCGCGCCTCTCCCCCTGTGCCAGGGAACGCCGAACGACACGACCCTATCAAGAGGGCAATCCCTGTCAAGGGAGCTCAGCACGCCTATCAGCGAAGCTCGCCACCATTACAATACACAGACACAAATTGTCACAACGCGGCGTAATTTCTCATGCTCAGAAGCTTTTTTTCTGAGCATTTTTTGGAAGTTGACGTGGCAATTTCATCAACCATCGAGCAATGATCGTCCCGATGCGCTCCCCTGCCTCTTGAGCGAACACCCGCGCTCGTCGCGTTGCCATGACCTCGGCCGCTCGGCGCGGTGCGCGTGCCGGGCGGACCGAGCCTCGCGCGCACGTGCGTGACGCCCTTCGAGCGCAGCCTGAGGAAGTGACCAGGGGCTCACGCGCCGGAGGCCGCGGGTGCCGCAGAGAGCAGCGCCGCCGGTGGTCCTTCCGCTCATGCGGCGCACACGCGCCGGGTCACGCGCTTCCTGCCGGAGCGGTCAGCGCTTCGGCGCCGCGCCGCCCGTCCCTGGCGAGGCCCCCGGCGCGCGCGTGATCTCGGCCGCCCGGCCGGCGACACGGAGCTCCGCGCCGACCGTGGCGTGCTTGTACTTGACAAAGCCGAGCGCCAGCACCCGCGGCCCGCCCGGATCCTTGACCTGGCTCGTCACGGCGCCGACGGCGGCGCCGTCGGGCAGCGCGATCTCCGCGCCCGCGGGCACGGCGTCCTCACCCTCCACGGCGAGCTGCACGAGCCGCTTCTTCGCGTGGCCGCGCATCTGGAGCATGAACACCGTCTCCTGCCCCAGGTAGCAGCCCTTGTTGAACGAGACGGCGCGCTCCTCGAGCGACGCCTCCTGCGGGAAGTTCTGGTCGTCGAAGTCGACGCCGAAGCGCGGGACGTTGTTCTCGACCCGGAGCACCTCCCACGCCGCCGCCGTCGTGGGCAGGACGGGGCCGGCCCCGCCCGCGGCGCGCAGCGCCTCGAGCACGGCGCCCTCGGCCTGCCGCGGCGCGACGAGCAGCGCGCCCCCGAGGCCGGTCCAGTCGACGATCGCGGCGTCCGCGCCGGCCGCGCGCCCGGCCGCCGCGAGATCGGCGGCCCGCGGGCCGTGGGCGAAGACCCAGGCGTGCTCGCCCGTGGCGTCCGCGAGCTCGGCGTCCTCCATGATGAGGTAGCGATCGAAGCTCTCGCGCAGCGCCTCGATGCGATCCCGGAGCGCGCCGACGTAGATGCGGTCCTCCGCGATCACGATCCACACCTCGGCGAAGATCTTCCCGGTCTTCACCACGTTGAGCCCGTACGCCCCGCCCGCGGGGGGCGCGGCCTTGGCCCCGGCGGGCAGCGGCTTCTGCGGGGCGAGATCGCACGTGACCAGGCCGTTGAGCCAGGTCTGCCGGTCCGAGCCGGTGACGATCAGCGTCCCGAGCTCGGGCATGGGCTGCACCAGCGCCCCTTCGCGGAGCGCGCGCCGCTGCTCGTCCAGTCCGTGGGCGTCGTTCATCGAGGTCCGATCGTGGAGGCGGGAGGCCGGGCCGTCGAGGGGCGGCCCGACATTTCGGCGGCCGCCCCGCCCCGGCTCAGGGATCGACCTCGGCGACGAGCGCCGGGAACTGGGGCGACGTGTGGACGGAGGGCGGGACGATCGCCGCGTCGACGTGGCCCACGAGGCGGCGGAGCGCGTCGGCGTCGGCCGAGAGCACCTCGGCGACGACGGTGAGCGTCTTCGGGAGCGACGCGACCGACGCGATCACCGCGTCGGCCGAGGCGCCCCGGACCAGGACGGCGCGCGCGCCGACCTTCGCGGCGGCCTCGGCCCCCTCCGGGCTCTCGGCCAGGGCGAGCGGCAGCATGCGCATCGTCCTCGCCCCCTTCGCGAGGCGGTCCCAGTCGTCGAGCGCCAGGAGCGCGTCGATGCAGACCCCGTCCGCCCCGTGGTAGCGCGCCGCGAGCGCGCCGTCGCGATCGCTCACCCGGGACAGGCAGAGCGACGGCACGGTCCTCGTCGCGCGCGCGGCCCCCTGCATGGCGGGCCCCGCCTCGGCGAACGCGAGCGCAGAGATGTTGAGCTCATGCAGCCGCGCCGCATCCTCCGCTGGCGACTCCGAGCCGACGAGCCCGACCAGAGCCATGTTCTTTCTACGGGTGGAGAGCACCTGGAGAAGATCGCGTGTGGACGGGACGATCGATCCCGCATCGAAATCCGGCATGGGAGGGCCGGTAGACGAGCCGAACGCGCGGGTCAAGCGAGGGATCGCTCGAGCTCCTCGAGCGCGGGTCGAGAATCCATGGCTGGGACGTCCTGCACGCGCATCCACACGGCGGTCTGATCGCCCTCGTAGCAGACGCTGCCCTCGTGCCGGAACTCGAACGAATAGCGGATCATGTGCCGCTTTTGGCCGAGCCGGGAGCGCGTCGCCACGCACGTCGCCTCGATGGGGGCGCCCGGCTGGACGAGCTTGCGAAAGACCACCCGGTGGATGTTGGTGCCATAACCAATCCAGCCCTCGCGGTGCCGGAGGCCGAGCAGGTGGTAGGCGTGCACGAAGCCGAGCATCCCCGTCGCGTGCACCATGATCGCGCCGGCGACGTGGCGCGGGTGCAGCAGCGGGTGCGCCCGCTGCGCGTCGACGAGCGGCATCGGGCGGTCGGTCGGCATGCGGCAGCGCACCAGGCTCCTCTCGGCGTCCACCTCGAGGAGCTCGTCGAAGAAGAGGACCGACGGGTCGTAGGGCAGGTCCGCGAGGAACTCGGCGTCGAACGGACCAAGCTTCACGGGAAGGGGCGCGCCGCTCGCCGCGCCGGGTGCAGAGGTCGTCATCGGAATGGGCTCTGGGATCCTGGATCCCCGAGGGCAGCTCCCTAGCAGCGGCCGATCGCGTGGGCAACGGCCGTGACGATCCCGAGAAATCGGGGCGGCTCGCGGGAACGCTCGCGGGAATGGACGAGCGGGTGGTGGCTTTGCAAATCGTTGGACCTCCACGGATTTCGAGGAGCCCTCTCAGAGGTCCGCGGGTAAGGTTCTGTGATGCACACGACAGAACCGCTCGACCGCTTCATGGCGGATGTCCGGTCGGGCCTGAAGGCGTCGCCGAAGCACCTCTCGCCGGAGTATTTTTACGATGCGCTCGGCTCGCACCTCTTCGAGGCGATCTGTCAGCTCCCCTGGTATCCGCTGACGCGCGCGGAGCGGGCGCTGCTCGAGCGGCACGCCGAGGAGATGGTCGCGCCGTTCGGGGCCGGCGCCTCGATCGTCGAGCTCGGCTGCGGCAGCGGGGAGAAGCTCGCCCTGCTGGCGGCGCCGCTCTGCAAGCGGGTGCCTCGCCTCTGCGTGCACCTCGTGGACGTCTCGGAGACGGCGCTCGACCTCTCGCGCCGGACCCTGGGCCGCCTGCCGCGCGTGGAGGCGTCGGCCCACCGGGCGAGGTACGAGGAGGGCCTGGCCCGCGCGGCGGCGCGGCGCGCGGTCGACGCCCGGGGCGACGGGGGCGCGGTGCTCGTGCTGTTCCTCGGCTCGAACATCGGCAACCTGGCCCCGGCGGCCGCGGCGGCGTTCCTCGCGGGGGTGCGCGGCGCGCTCCGCGCCGGGGACGGGCTGCTGCTCGGCGCCGACCTCGTGAAGCCCGCGGCGGACCTGCTGCTCGCGTACGACGATCCGCTCGGCGTCACCGCGGCCTTCAACAAGAACCTGCTCGCGCGCGTCAACCGGGAGCTCGGCGCGACGTTCGACCTCCGCGCGTTCGAGCACCGCGCGGCGTGGAGCGCGGAGGCCTCGCGCGTCGAGATGCACCTCGTCAGCCGCCGGCGGCAGTCGATCCGCGTGGGCGCGCTCGACCTCGAGGTCGCCTTCGACGAGGGCGAATCCATCTGGACAGAGAGCTCGTACAAGTACACCCCGGAGGGGGTGGTGCGCATGGGGGAGCGCGCGGGGTTCCGCTGTCATCAGCAGTGGATCGAGCCGGTCGGGCGGTTCTCGACGACGCTCTTCCTCGCCGAGGAGCGCGCGGCGGGCCCCTGAGCCGGCGGGCTCATCGCGCCGCGTCGGGAGACGCCCGTACGCGCGGGCGTCCTCGATTTGACGCGTTGCCCGACGTCGCGTAATCCACTCGGCCATGTCAGGCAGTCGTAGTCCTCGCGGGCCTGCGGCGCTCGCGCTCAGCGGGTCGCTCCTGGGGCTGGCGTTCAGCGCCTCGTCGACGTTCGACTACATCCGGCACCTCGACCGGCAGGTCCACGACCTGCACTGCAGCTTCATCCCCGGCCTCGGCGCGCAGGCGGGGGCCGACACGGCGTGCCGCGTGGCGATGTACAGCCCCTACTCCGCGCTGTTCCGCGAGAGCTTCTGGGGCGGTATCCCGATCTCGCTGTTCGCGCTGGGCGCGTTCGCGTTCTTCGCGGCGTTCGCGCTCTACGTGCTGCTCTCGGGCCAGCACGCGCCGCGGCGCGCGGCGCACTTCCTGTTCGTCGCGGGCCTCACGCCGCTCGCGGTGTCGATCCTGATGGCGCTCATCTCGGCGCTGCGCCTCGGGGTGTTCTGCAAGACGTGCGTCGGGATGTACGTCTCGTCGGCGCTGCTCGCGGCCGGCGGCGTGTGGGCGTTCGTCGAGGACCGCAGGGCGGCGCGCGCCGCGGCCTGGTCCAGCGCGACGCCGCGGCCGGCCGGGGCGGCCGGGGTGGGGCCCACGGTGCCGATGGCGCCCCTCGGCGTCGACGCGCCGGCCGGGGCGCCCGCCGGGCCCGCGCCGGCGCGCCGCATGGGCTCGAAGCTGCTCTTGCCGGGGTGGCTCGTCGCGCTCGGCGTGTGCACGGTGACGCCGGCGCTGCTCTACGCGAGCGCGCTGCCGAGCTACGCGAGCTACATGACCGGCTGCGGCAAGCTGGAGAAGCCGACCGAGCCGAACGGCGCGCTGCTCCAGGTGAAGCACCCGGGCGCGGTGCAGCCGGCGACGATCTTCGTCGATCCGCTCTGCCCGACGTGCAAGGCGTTCCACCAGCGGCTCGTGTCCGAGGGGGTGTTCGACAAGCTCGACGTGACGCTGGTGCTGTTCCCGCTCGACAGCGAGTGCAACTGGATGCTCGACCGGCCGGTGCACCCGGGCGCGTGCCTCCTCTCCAAGGCGATCCTCTGCAGCGATCACCGGGCGATGGATGTGCTCGAGTGGGCCTACGACAACCAGGAGGAGCTCCTGGAGGGGGCGAAGGCGGGGGCCGGCACCGCCAACGTGCAGGCGGCGATCCGGCAGCGCTGGCCGGGGCTCGACGCGTGCATGGACTCGAAGGAGACGTCGCTGCGGCTGAACCGGATGCTCCGGTTCATCGTGGACAACAAGCTTCCCGTGTCGACGCCGCAGATGTTCCTGGGCACGACGCGGCTCTGTGACGAGGACACCGACATCGGGCTGTCGTATGCCATCCGGCAGCTCGCGCCGGCCCTCCGGACGAGGTGAGGTGGTCATGAAGGGCGCAGGGGTCATCGGGATCGTGGCCGGGTGCGCGATGCTCGTCGCGTCGGGCGTGACGGTGCACGGCGAGGTGCAGGCCGCGTCGCAGCGCCTGAAGACGGGGGTGGCCGCGGCGGTGAGGCCGGCGGTGGCCATCGCCAACGACGCCGAGGCGCCGTACTGCACGCCGGCGTTCAAGACGGTGCTGCAGCGGGTGCTCAACGCGTGCGGCCTCGTCGGGGCCGAGGCGCGGCGCGGGTGCCAGCCGGCCGACGTGAAGACGCTCGCGTCGATCAGCGACGACGACTTCAACGCGCTCTTCACGCCGCTGAAGCAGCGCGGCGGGGTCGTGATGTTCGACGACGGGTCGGAGAAGCTCGACGACGGGGCGAAGAAGATGATCGAGGAGATGTGGCTCGATCGGCGCGGGGCGCGCTATTTCTTCATCGTCGCCCGGGCGTCGAAGACGGGGACGCCGGAGTTCAACCGGACGCTCTCGCACAAGCGCGCGAACAGCGTGCTCTTCGACATCTCCGACAAGTTCAAGGAGCAGGACCTGGACAAGAAGGTCGGGATGCTGTGGCTCGGGAACGAGTTCGCCCAGCTCGGCGCGGAATACTGCCAATGGAACGTCTCGCGCAAGGACAAGGCATGTACGGCAGAGGCCATCAACCGGAGCGCGTTCGTCTCCTGGGTGGACTGCCAGCTGTGAGCGCCGCGAGGAGGATCGGCGCGCTCGTGGCCCTCGCCGTGGCCGCGGGGCTCGCGGGCGGGTGCGAGGGGGACAAGGCGGATCTGCCGCCGCCCCCGACGCCGGGCCAGGGGCGGAGCAACGCGGTGACGGCGCCGGGCGGCGCCGCGACGGCGAGCGCGCGGGCGCCCGCGAGCGCGGCGGCGCCGGCCGCGCCGCGGCTCCTGTGCGCGGGGCAGTCGCCGCGGCCGGCGCCCTCGGTGGGGGGGCTCACGGCGGTCGCGGCCCAGGGGGCGGAGGCGCCGCCGGCGAACATCGGGTTCGGCGTCGGCAAGTGGGTGTGGGTGAACTTCTGGGCGGCGTGGTGCAAGCCGTGCCTGGAGGAGATGCCGCGGCTGCTCGGGTGGCAGCAGAAGCTGCGGGCGGCCGGCGTGCTCATCGATCTGGCGTTCATCTCGATCGACGACGACGAGCGGCAGCTGTCGCGGTTCCTGGAGGCGCAGCCGGGCAACGGGGTGCGCGCCTCGTACTGGCTGCCGGACGGGCCCCAGCGGGCCGGGTGGATGAGGGCGCTCGGCGTCAAGGAGGCGAACGAGCTGCCGATCCACGCGCTCGCGTCGCCGAGCGGACAGGTGACGTGCGTGATCCAGGGGGCGGTGGAAGACAGCGATTATCCGACGATCGCGGCGCTGCTCGGGGCGAAGAAGTAGAAGGTCGCCGGGACGGTCGGTCCCTGGGTGCTAGCCCCGGGGATCCTCGGCGCGCCGGAGACGATCGAGCTCTGCCCTCGCCTCGGCGAGCTCTTTTTCGAGCAGCGAGACGCGTTCGGCCTCGGCCTGCGCGCGTTCGGCCTCGGCCTGCGCGCGTTCGGCCTCGGCCTGCGCGCGTTCGGCCTCGGCCTGCGCGCGGCGCTCGGCGTCCTCCTTGCTCGCGAGCGCCTCGCTCAGTGCAACCCCGAGCCGGGTGATCAGCTCGTCCGCCTCGAGGACCACGTCATTCCCGTGGAGGAAGCGCAAGCGGTCGCCCTCGAGCAGCAGGTCGAGACCGAGGACCTCCGAAGAGAATCGGCCCTCCTGCGGCACGATCGGCCGGTAGGCGAGGGGTCGCGCACCGCCCCCCTCGCGCGCGCTGGGCAGCCGGTATCCCTGGAGGATGCGCCGGCGACGATCGAAGTAGAAGTACTCCTCGATGCCCAGGCGGGCATACCGCTCCACGTTGTCGACCTCGTCCTTTTGCCGGCTTCCCGAGACATGCACCTCGATCGCGAGATCGATCCCTCTGCCCTCGGTGGACACAACCCACTTTTCCCGATCGTGCGGCTCGACGTCGCACACCGCGAGCACATCGGGGGCAAAACAGCGCTCGCCCGGGTAGTACACCGCCAGGTTCGAGGAGACGTAGATCCGGCGCCCGATCCGACGGAAGAAGGCGTCGAGCGTGAAGCGGGCTCCCGCGGAGGCCTTGCTGTGCGCGTCGCCCTCCGGGGGAGCCGCATCGAGCGTGAACTCCGAAGGGAGCATGTCGACCACGCGGGCGCGCTGCTCCGGGCTCATGCGGTCCCACGTTTCCTGCGAGGGCGCGCGCGGGTCCTCGGGATCGATGCGGTAGTCGTCGGGGAGGCGGAGGACCATGATCAGAGCCTACCCCAGAAATAGGACGAGCGCGATGACTCCCCGTCTCATGAGGTGTCGTATTCAGGGAAGCACCTGAGTTACGCCAATGACGTTATCTCGTTTCACAATCGTCCAGCCGCCGGGCGCTCCCCCCGCGTCTGCGCGCGCGCAGCGCCGCCGAGGCGCGCGGGCGCGGCGGCCTCGTGCGCCAGCAGCCACCGCTTCCGCTCCAGGCCGCCCGCGTAGCCCGTGAGCTCGCCGCGGGCGCCCACGACACGATGGCAGGGGATGATCAGGCAGACCGGGTTCCTGCCGTTCGCCAGGCCCACCGCGCGCGAGGCCGACGGCTGGCCGAGCAGCGCCGCGACCTCGCCGTAAGAGCGCGTCGCGCCGGGAGGGATGCGCTGCACCTCCGCCCAGACGCGGCGCTGGAACGGCGTGCCGCCGGGCTCGACCGGCATGCCCGAGAGCGCGCCGAGGTCGCCGCGCCAGTAGGCCCTCAGCCGGCCGGAGAGGCCGTGCGGATCCGCGGCGCTGCGCAGCGTGACCGCGCCGTAGCGCGCCGCGAGCGAGGCGCGGAGGCGCGGCGCGCGATCCGCGAACTCGAGCGCGTGGACCGCGCCCCCGCCGGCCGCGAGGAGCATGGCCCCGAGCGGCGACTCGACCTCATCCAGCAAGAGATCCATCCGACACCTCCCTCTCCGCGGGCCGCGCTCCCTGCGCGTCCGCCGTCCACAAGAGCATCGCCGCGTAGGCGCGCCACGGCCGCCACGGCTCGGCCATCGCCAGGAGCTCCGCGCCGGAGACGCCGCCGAGCGCGCGCCGCAGGCCGAGATCCGTGGCCGGGAACGCGTCCGGCTCGCGCAGCGCCCGCATCGCGATGTAGTGCGCGGTCCACGCGCCGATGCCCGGCACCGCGCAGAGCGCGCGCACGGTCTCGTCCAGGCCGCGCGAGGCGTCGAGCGCGACCTCGCCGCGGGCCACGCGCGCCGCGAGCCCGGTGATCGTCGCGGCGCGCGCGCGCGGCAGGCCGAGATCCGTCAGATCGGCCGCGGCGAGCGCCTCGGGCGACGGAAAGACGAAGCGGAGCCCCTCGGCGCCCTCGGGCAGGCCGCCGCGCACCGCCAGCGGCTCGCCGTGCCGCTCGACGAGGCGGCCCGCGAGCTGCGTCGCGGCGCGGACGCTCACCTGCTGGCCCAGGATCGCCCGCACCGCGAGCTCGAAGCCGTCCCACGCGCCCGGCACCCGCGCGCCCGGGGTCGCCGCGACCAGCGGGGCGAGCCGCGGGTCGGCCCGGAGGTGCGCGGCGATCGCGTCGGGATCGGCGCCGAGGTCGAACAGCCGCCGCAGGCGCTCCGCGCAGTGGATGAGCCCCTCGGTGCCGGGCAGCCGCAGCCGCGCGAGGAGGTGAGGCTCGCCGGGCGCCGGGCGCACCTCGACGACGCCGTGCCCGCCGGCCACGCGCACCGCGCGGCGGTACGCGCCGGGGTCCGCCGACTCCACGCCGGGGATCGCGCGCGCCGCGAGGAAGCCCGCGAGCGCGCCCCAGTCGAGCGGCGGGCGGAACGGGAGGCGGAGCGCGATGTCCGGCGCGCCGCCCGCCGCTCCCCCGCCCCGCTTCGAGGCGGCCGTGCGCAGCTCGCGCGGCGTGCGCGCGTAGGTGGCGCGGATCGCGTCGTTGAAGCGGCGGACGCTCGAGAACCCCGACGAGAGCGCCACCTCGGTCATCGAGAGCGCGGTCTCGTCGAGGAGCTTCTTCGCGAAGAGCAGGCGCCGCGTCTGCGCCACGGCGAGCGGGGAGGCGCCGACGTGCCGCAGGAAGAGCCGCCGGAGGTGGCGCTCGCCCACGCCGAGCCGCGCCGCGAGCGCCGGGGCGTCCGCGTCGTCCAGCGCACCCTCCGCGATGAGCCGGAGCGCCCGCGAGACGAGCGCCGACGTGCCCAGCCACGCGGGCGTCCCGGGCGAGGCCTCGGGGCGGCAGCGCAGGCACGGGCGGTAGCCGGCCTCCTGCGCGGCCGCCGCCGAGGGGAAGAAGACGCAGCGCTCCCGCTTCGGCGTCCGCGCCGGGCAGATCGGGCGGCAGTAGATGCCCGTCGACAGCACGCCCGTGAAGAAGCGACCGTCGAAGCGACGGTCGCGGGTCTCGAGCGCGCGATAGCAAGCCTCCTCGTCGAGCCGCATGCGAGCGTCGTAGCGCGTGCGCCGCCGCGCCACTGGCGCTTTTCGGACCTGGAGGGCGGGCGCCCCCCGCGGCGCCCGAGCGCCCCCGGCGCGCCGGGCGGTGGTACGCTCGGCCGCCATGAAGAGCGTGTTCGAGACCCTCGCCGCCATGGGCCACGAGCAGGTGCTGTTCTGCGCGGACGAGCCCGCGGGCTACCGCGCGATCATCGCGATCCACAGCACCGCGCTGGGCCCGGCGCTCGGCGGCACCCGGCTCCTCGGCTACGCGAGCGACGAGGAGGCCCTGGTGGACGCGCTGCGCCTGTCGCGCGGCATGACGTACAAGAACGCCCTCGCCGGGATGGACGTCGGCGGCGGCAAGGCGGTCATCCTCCGCGGCGCGGGGCCGCTCGACCGGGAGCGGCTCTTCCGCGCGCACGGGCGCTTCATCGAGCGCCTCGGCGGCAGGTTCATCACCGGCGAGGACGTGGGCACCACCCCCGCGGACATGGAGCTCATCCGGCGCGAGACGCGCCACGTCAAGGGCCTCGCCGGCGAGGGGGGCGACCCGTCGCCGTGGACCGCGCGCGGCGTGCTCCGCGCGATCCAGGCCGCGGCGCGCCACCGCTGGGGCAGCGACGACCTCGCGGGCCGGACCGTCGCGCTCCAGGGCTGCGGCAGCGTCGGCGGCCGGCTCGCGGCGGAGCTCCGCCGGGCCGGCGCGCGGCTCCTCGTCACGGACGTCGCGCCGGATCGCGCCCGCCACGTCGCCGCCGAGCTCGGGGCCACGGTCGTGCCGCCGGACGCGATCGCCTCGGCCCAGGCCGACATCTTCGCCCCCTGCGCGCTCGGCGGCGTCCTCGACGACCGCGCCGTCCGGGAGCTCAGGGCGGAGATCGTCGCCGGCGCCGCCAACAACCAGCTCCTCGAGCCGCGCCACGGCGAGGCGCTCGCGGCGCGCGGCGTCCTCTACGTGCCCGACGTCGTGGCCAACGCGGGCGGCGTGCTGAGCGGCGGCGCGGACCTCTTCGGCTGGTCCCGCGCCGAGGTCGAGCGGCGCGTCCACGCGATCTACGACACGGTCCTCCGCGTGCTCGAGATGGCGGCGGCCGACGGCGCGCCGCCGGCGCTCGCCGCCGAGCGGCTGGCCGAGCAGCGCCTGCGCGGGCGCGCCGCGGCGGGGTGACGCGCGGCGCGCCCGGCGGAGCGCGCCCCTCTCAGCGCGCCGGCCCGGGCGCCGGCGCCGCGTCCGCCGCCGGGCCGTTCTTCATCGCCTTCACCGCCTCGACCATCAGCGACAGCGCGAGCCCGATCAGCGCGAGCCCCACGAGGCCGTTCATCGTCGTCGCGTTCAGCGCGAGCCCCTCGTTCTTCACGGCGACGAGCGCGGTCCGCACCTGCAGGACGAGGGCCCACACCGTGATCGCCATGACGAACACCATCGGGATCGCCGTGTACCAGATGCGCCGCTTCTCGCGGTGCAGCCAGACCGTGACCGCGAGGAGCGTCAGCGCCGCGAGCAGCTGGTTGCTCGTGCCGAACAGCGTCCAGAAGTCGAGGTACGCGGGCCGCACGCCGGGCGCGGGCGGGCGCGCGGTCATGATGAACAGCGTCGGCGGCGCCAGCGAGAGCGCGGTCGCCGCCGCGGACAACACCCTCCCCTTCCAGTTGAACAGCTCCTCGAGGATGTAGCGGCTGAGGCGCGTCGAGACGTCCAGCGTGTCGAACACGAAGGTGGAGAACGCCATCGCGCCGAACGTCGCGGCGAAGATGAAGTGCTCCTTGCCGATGATCACGGTGAGGAACCTGCCGATCCCGTCGCCGTAGATCTTGCCCGGCCCGGGCAGCTTCGTCCCCTGCGCCACGATGACCAGCGTCGCGAGCGCGATCAGCGCGACGAACGCCTCGGCCAGCATCGCGCCGTAGCCCACCGCGTGGGTGTGCGTCTCCTTCGAGATCTGCTTCGACGTCGTCCCCGAGCAGACGAGCCCGTGGAAGCCGGAGCAGGCGCCGCAGGCGATGGTGACGAACAGGAACGGGAAGAGCATGCCGGTCGCGCCGCCGGCGTTCCACGAGGTGAACGCGGGCTGCCGCAGCTCGAACTCCCCCGGGTACCGGAGGTTCCCGAAGAAGATCCCGATCACGCCGACCGCGAGCGCCACGTAGAGGATGAACCCGCCCAGGTAGCCGCGCGGCTGGAGGAGCAGCCAGACCGGCAGGAGCGAGGCCACGAAGCAGTAGACGAGGATGATGAGGCCGAACGCGCGCTGCGGGTTGTCGACCGGCAGCACGAACGCGGTCGAGATCTTCGTGCCGAGCCAGACGACGCCGAGCGTCGCGGGGACGAAGATCAGCGTGGTGAGCCAGAGCGGCGGCTTGAGGTACCGCTCGACGACGCCCATGACGAGGGAGAGGCCGAGGTAGGCGGCGCTCGCCGCCGCGACGGCGCCGCCGGGGTTGAACTGGAACGTGCCGCCCTCGAACTCCTCGGTCTTGCCGACGAAGGTGCTCGCCGTGATGTCGGTGAAGGCGACGATCACGTAGGAGAGCGCGAGCCAGATGAAGATCATCATCGACAGCCAGGCGCGCCGGCCGATGTGCCGCTTCGCGATCTCGGCGACGCTCTCGGCCCCGTGGCGGACGCTCGCGATGAGCGCGGAGAAGTCGTGCACCGCGCCGATGAACACGACGCCGATCGCGATCCAGAGCACGCACGGGAGCCACCCGAACGCCTGGCCGGCGAGGATCGGGCCGGCGATCGGCCCGGCGGCGGCGATGGCGCTGAAGTGCTGGCCGAAGAGGTAGAACGGCTTCGTGGGCACGTAGTCCTCGCCGTCGTTCACCTTGACCGCGGGCGTCACCGCGGCGTCGTCGAGCGCGTAGTTGCGCGCGACGAGCCTCCCGTAGAAGCGGTAGCCAAGGCACAGCACGACGACGACGGTCAGGGCGAGCAGCGGCAGCACGCGGCGCAGTATAAGGCCATCTGTGCGCGCTTGTGGTCCTGCAAACGACCCGACCGATGGGGGCGCCCCGGGTGCCGGGCGGGCGGCGCGGTCGTCGGCGCGGGCGGCTCGGCGCGGGCGGCTCGGCGCGGGCGGCTCGGCGCGGGCGGCTCGACGCGGGCGGCTCAGCCCTTGGCGATCGAGAGGATCAGCTTGCCGGCGCCGTGGCCCGAGTCGAGGCGCCGGTGCGCCTCGGCGACCTGCTCGAGCGGCAGCACCCCGGAGACGATGGGGAACGCGAGCCCCCGCTCGAAGAGCGGCGTCATCTCGCGGAGGCGCGCGGCCTCCCGGGTGAGGAAGATGCCGTGGAGCGTCTGGTTCTTGACGTAGAGCGGGGAGAGGTCGCCCTGCGGCGCGAGGACGCAGGCGAGCCGGCCACCCGGGCGCGTCGCGCGCAGGCTCTTCGCGACGAGGTCTCCGCCCACGGTGTCGAAGACCGCGTCGACGCCGGCGCCGCCGGTCTCCTGGAGGGCGACCTCGGCCGGGTCCTCGGACGTGTAGTCGATGGGGCGATCGACGCCGAGCCCGCGCAGGGTCTCCTGGTTGGCCGCGCCCGCGGAGGCGAGCACGCGGGCGCCCGAGGCGCGGGCGAACTGCACGGCGAACGAGCCGACGCCGCCCGCGCCGCCGTGGACGAGCACCGTCTCGCCGGGCTTCACCGCGAGCCGGCGCACGATCGCCTCCCACGCGGTGCCGCCCGCGAGCGGGATGGCGGCCGCCTCGACGTGCGACATGCCGCGCGGCTTCCTGGCGACGATCGACGCGGGCGCCACGTTGTACTCGGCGTAGCTCCCCGACGGGTTGCCGAAGATCTCCGGCGTGTAGAAGACCTCGTCGCCGGGGGCGAAGCCGCCGACGCCCGGGCCGACCGCCTCGACGACCCCGGAGACGTCGTAGCCGAGGACCACCGGCGGCGCGATCTGCGCCCAGCTCCCGGCGGCCCGGATCTTCGCGTCGACCGGGTTCGTGCCCGACGCGACGACGCGCACCAGGACCTCGCCCGGTCCGGGCGAGGGCCGCTCTACCTCACGCAGCTCGAACAGCTCGGGCCCGCCGAAGGCGGGGATGACCATCGCTCGCATCGCATTTTCCTCCCCGGCGCCGCCGCTTTCGCACGACCTGAAGCGCCGGCCGGTCGCCATTCTAGTTCAACCGGCCGGCGGCGATCGAAGCTGGTGGAGGTGAGCGCTGGCTCGGCCACGGCGGATAGCGCACGTGAGCCGCCCTTCAGGGCTCAGGAATCTGCATGAGCCGCGCGGACGCCCCGGGCTGAGCAGGCCCCTGCCCGCTTGTGGCACGTAGCATGGTCCCCTACGCTCTCCGGGTGCACACGATCGAGACGACGAAGAGGCTCACGGCTC
The DNA here is from genome assembly GCF_051526825.1 of Sorangium sp. So ce185. NCBI lineage: Bacteria > Pseudomonadati > Myxococcota > Polyangiales > Polyangiaceae > Sorangium > Sorangium sp. So ce185. The sequence goes on from NZ_CP150316.1 coordinate 10,038,395, forward strand.
GCGCGCGACGCACGCGCGATCGGCTGGAGGCCGTGGGGCGGGCGCCCGATGGCGACCTCGGCTGTGCAGGGGTGCTCCAGGCGGTGACCTTGGCGCGAGGTGCCCTCAACGGACTCATGCGCAGATCCTCGAGATTCATCTCCGGATGGTCGGCGGTGGCGTCGTGAGCTTCGGCGCAATTCTGCTGCTCGCCCTCGGCCTGGCCATGGATGCAACGGCGGTCTCGGCCGCGCGGGGGCTGGCGGTCCCCGTGATTCGCGCCCGGCACGTCGCGCTCGTCGCCGGCTTCTTTGGCGGGTTTCAGGCGCTCATGCCCCTGATCGGGTGGCTCCTCGGCGCGCGTATTGGGCCTCTGGTGCAGGCGTGGGATCACTGGATCGCCTTCGGGCTCCTCGCGGCCATCGGCGGCAAGATGCTGTGGGAGGCGCGGTCCAGCGCTGACGACGACGACGATGCGCCCAAGGACTTGTTCGCCTTGAAGGTCATGTTCGTGCTCGCCATCGCGACGAGCATCGATGCGCTCGCGATCGGCTTCACGCTTCCGATGTTGAATGCGCCGCTCGCGCTCTCCCTGGTCACCATCGGGATCACGACAGCCGTCCTGAGCGCGATCGGCCTCTTCGCCGGCAGGCGCTTCGGGGCGATGCTCGGCAAGCGGCTCGACGTCGCGGGGGGCGTCGTGCTCATCGGCCTTGGCGTGAAGATCCTGATCGAGCACTTGCAGGCGGCATAATCGCTGCCCCTGGCTTCGTCGTGGCCGGCTTCGCCGCCTCGGAGGGCCGCGCGCGTTCAGGACGGCAGCATCATCGGCGCCCGCACCTTCGCCGCGACCTCCGGGCCGCGGAGGCGCTCGACGAGCGCGAGCGCGAACGCCATCGCGGTGCCCGGCCCCTGGCTGGTCACGAGCTGCCCGTCCTCGACCACCGGGCTCGCGGCGAGCGCGCCGTGCGCCGACACCACGTCGTTCACGGACGGGTGGCACGTCATCGTCCTGCCCTGGAAGAGCCCGTGCGCCGCGAGCGCGATCGGCGCCGCGCAGATCGCCGCGACGGTGCGGCCCGCGTGCGCCTGCGCGTGCAGGCGCTCCCCCACGGCCGGCGAGGAGGCCAGCCGGTCGGCCCCGCCCTTGCCGCCCGGGAGGACCACGACGTCGAAGTCGCCCGACACCGCCGCGAGATCCGCGTCCGGCACGAGGCGCACGCCGCGGCTGCAGCGCACCGGCCCCGGCCCGTCGAGCCCGGCGAGGACGACCTCGACCTCGGCGCGCCGGAGGACATCGACGATGATGGTGGTTTCCATCTCCTCAGCTCCCTCGGCCAGGATCACGAGCGCGCGCGGTGCCTTCATGAAGACCGCCATGGCCCCGCCGGCCGCCGGATGCAAGCAGCACCAACGAACCGGGCCCGGCGCAAACACGCAAACGAGCACGAGCGGGCGCAAGCCGACGCCAGCAGGCGCGAGCCGGCGCAAGCGGGCGCAAACCGACGCGAACCGACGCGAACGGGCGCAAAGGGACGTGAACCAGCGCCAACCAGCGCCACCCGACGCGAGCGGGCGTGCGCGGCGCTGAAGCCCCTTTGCCTGCGAGCGGCTCCGCGCTAGGAGCGGGGCATGACGGAGCCCTCCGACGACCCTTTCGGCCTCGCGGGCCAGACCATCGAGGGGAAGTACCGCGTCGCCGCCGTCATCGGCGACGGCGGGTTCGGCGTGGTCTACCGCGGAATCCACGAGGGCTTCGGCGAGCTCATCGCGATCAAGTGCCTGAAGATGCCGACCTCGCTCGACGCCGCCCAGCGCGACGCCCTGCTCGAGACGCTGCGGGGCGAGGGGCGGATCCTGCACCGGCTGTCGCGGGCCACCTCGGGCATCGTGCAGGCGCTCGACGTCGGCGCGTTCACGACCCCGGCCGGCGTGTGGGTGCCCTACCTCGTGCTGGAGTGGCTGGAGGGCCAGACGCTCGGGCAATACCTCCGGGACCGGCGCGACCGGGGCGAGCTCGGCATGTCGATCGCCGAGGCGATCCAGCTGCTCTCGCCGGCCGCGCGCGCGCTCGCGGTCGCGCACGCGCACAAGGTCGCGCACCGGGACGTGAAGCCGGCCAACCTGTTCCTCACGGACGTCGGCGGGGCGCGGACGCTGAAGGTGCTCGACTTCGGCATCGCCAAGGTGCTGGCCGACCACCCCACGTTCACGGAGGCGCTCGCGGCGACCCGGCAGGGGCCGAGCGCGTTCACGCCGCGCTACGGGGCGCCCGAGCAGTTCAACAAGGCCCGCGGCGCGACCGGCCCCTGGACCGACGTGTTCGCGCTCGCGCTCATCTTCGTCGAGCTCGTGAGCGGCAGGCGCGCGCTCGAGGGGGACGACCCGACGCAGCTCTACATCGCCTCGGCCGACCCGGCGGTGCGCCCGACGCTGCGCGCGCGCGGGCTGCCGAGCGCGCCGGAGGCGATCGAGCGCGTGCTCGACAAGGCGCTTTCCATCGAGCCGAAGCACCGCTTCACGAGCGCGGGCGAGTTCTGGGACGCGCTCTCGGCCGCGGCGCTCGGCGAGCGCGCCGGGTCGGGCCCGAGGCTGGACGCCTACGGCGCGGAGCACGCGGGCGGGCTGTCGACCGCGGAGTATGCGGCCGCGCGCGGGCTCGGCGCGTCGGCGGGGCACGCCGGCCTGCCGGTCGAGCCGACGATGCTCGCCGACGCGCGCGCGCCCGCGCCGGCGCGGCCCGCCGTGGTCAAGGTGAGCCACGGCGCGGGCGGGCCGCCGACGGGCGGCGCGGCCGGCTCCACGGGCGGCGCGGCCGGCAGCGGCGGCGCGGCCGGCTTCACGGGCGGCGCGGCTGCGGCGTCTGGCGCGGCTTACGCCGCCGGCGCGCTGGCGACGGGCGGCTCCCGGACCGCGCAGGTCGACGACTCCATGATCGAGACGGTCGCGCCCGCCGGCTACCCCGGGGCGCGCCCGCCGCCCCCGCCGCCCCGCGCCGCCCCGCACCCGGCCGGCGGCCCGCCGTACGCCGCGCCGCCTGGCGCCGCCCCGCACCCGGCCGGCGGCCCGCCGTACGCCGCGCCGCCGGTCGCCCCGCCGCAGCGCGGCCGCAGCCCCGTGCGCGCGGCGCTCCCCTGGTTCCTCGCGGCGCTCCTGCTCGGCGGCGCCGGCGCGGCGGCGTACTTCCTGACGCAGTCGCCCGCCAGCAAGAAGCCGGCGCAGGCCCCGGCCGCGCGCGCCCCCGCGAAGGCGTCGCCCACCGGGCGCGCCGTGGCGACGGCCCCCGCGGGCGCGGCGACGGCGGTCGCCACCGCCGCGCCGGCGGAGAGCGCCGCGACCGAGGCGTCGGCCGCCGCGCCCGCCGCGCCCGCCGCGCCGCCGGCCGACATGGTCTTCATCGGGCCGCTCACGACCACGATCGGCGCCGCGGGCGAGGCGCGCCAGGTGACGCTCACCCGCGGGTTCTACATCGATCGCAACGAGGTGACCGTCCGCGCCTACCGCGCCTGCATGCAGCAGCGCATGTGCTCCACCGCGGATCACGTCTCGCTGACGCCCGAGCTCCTGCCGGGCGCGCAGGCGCCGGCGGCGTCCGAGGACCAGAAAGAGGCCGAGCTGTGGTCGCGGCGCTGCAACGAGCCGCGCAACGCGACCGGGCACCCGATCAACTGCGTCGACTACTCCCAGGCCGAGAGCTACTGCCGCTTCCGGGGCCGCCGGCTGCCCACGGAGGCGGAGTGGGAGGTCGCGGCGCGCGGCGCGGCGGGGCGGGCCTACGTCTGGGGCGACGACGCGCCGGCGTGCGAGCGCGCCTGCTACGACCGCAACGAGGGCTGCCTCGCGCGCGGCACCGAGGTCGCGACCTGCGCGTCGGGCGCCCACCCGAGCGATCGCACCCCGGAGGGCGTCTACGATCTCGCGGGCAACGTGTCCGAGTGGGTGTCGGACGGCCTCGTCTTTCCGCCGCCCGGCGGCGAGAACCCGCAGGGCGACCCGTCGTTCCCGCTCAAGGTGATCCGGGGCGGGAGCTTCCTGGACGGCCCGGAGAAGCTCTCGGCGACGTACCGCACCGCCGCGGCGCCGGTGACCGCGCACGCGTGGATCGGCTTCCGCTGCGCGATGGATGGGCCGGCGCCGGAGGGCGCGCCGGCGCCGCAAGACGCCCCGGTTCCCGGCACACCGGCGCCGTAAGCGCCCCCCGGCGCCGTGAGCGCACGGGGCGGAAGGGCGCGGGCTACTCGACCCGCCCGCGGGCGCGCTTCACGGCGTTCCTGACCGTGTCGCCGTACGGCCCCGCGGGGAGCTCGTGGAGCAGCGCCGCCGCGCGCTCGTAGCAGGCGCGCGCCTCGACCGTGTCGCCGAGCATCTCGTGCGAGCGCCCCAGGTTCAGGAGGAGCGACGGATAGAAGCCGCGAACCCGGTCGCCGCCCGCGGCGTCGGCCCGGCGCAAGGCTTCCTGGTTCCATGCGAGCGTTTCCTGCTCGCTCCCCTGGTGGCGGGCGACGTAGTGGGCGGCGATGCACGCCTCGTAATCGTCGGTGCGCGCGGCCCATGCTTGCTCGAACAGGGCCCGGGCGTCCTCGTTCCGTCCCTCGGCTTCGGCCTGCATGCCCTCGGCGCAGAGCCGCACCACGGGGTTGTTCGGGTCGATGCTGTCCATGCTGCGGGTCTCGCGGTGAAACTACCGCAAACCAGTCCAGGCCGCCGGCGTCACGACCCTGGAGCGCGCTGGGAGGGCGAACTTGGACGATACGACGTGCGGTTCGGAGGGGGTCCCGACCCCGCGCCGGCGCTGTGCAGCGCGGTCCCGGAGGGGTCTCGACCGCGCACCAGCGCTGTGCAGTGCGGTCTGGAGGGGTCCGGACCCCCCTTCTGGCACAAAATCCGGCGCTTCCCGGGGGCAAATGGCGCAAAACTGCACAATTTAGAGCGTTTTTTGGCACAATCTTGCCTAAAATGGCGCCCCGCGGAGCGTTCTCGAGGGGTCCGGACCCCGGTGTGTCGCAATGCATTGCGGTTGAGCCAGTGTCGGACCCCCCTCGATTGGCACAGGCCAAGGTCGTCTTGGCACACCTTCCTCGCCTGCGAGACGGCAACGTGCTGCGAATCGACGCCGCGCGTGGACGCCGGCGACCCTCGTCCCATGGCGCGCACGGCTCCGGTTCCGAACAAACACTCGGCGTGGCGACCCGTCCGGGTTGCTATGACCCAACGAAGGCCACGCCGAGCACCTCCACGGTGCGCCGCCGCAAGCTCGGGTTCAACAGGACACGCGACGGGCGGCGTCAGGAGCGAATCCGGCGGCCAAACCCTGCCAGGGTCCACGTCGAACGCATGGGAAAGAACCTGACGGGCTATCTCTGGGAGGGCCTCGACGATACGGTGCAGGTCTTCTTGACCAACGAGCCGGTCGAAGCGCCGGAAGACGTCGCGGCGCGATATGACGCGCGCGCGGGATCGAGCCGCTCATCGGCGATCTGAAGCACGGTGGGGATGCGGTCGCGTGACGAGCCACAGCGTCGACGCCAACCATGCCGCGCTGCTGCTGAAGCTGCTGACCGCCAATCTGATGCGCCGGGACATGCGGCCTGCCGTCGCGGGCCAGCGCGTGAGAAAGACGCTGAGAGCGGGGGGATGACTCTCGGTCGTGGTATACGGGCCCATCCATGTTGAACGGGGCGCCTCATCCAAGCACCTTCGAGCTTCGCGCTGGCTCTTTCGCCGCGCGGGACCTCACCGTACTCGCGTTTCGCGGTCGCGAGTCCATCTCGCGCGGCTGCCAGATCGACATCGACGTTGCCGTGCCGTTCGCCGACCCGGCGGCCTTCGAGCCGCAGGTCCTCGAGCAGCCGATGCACCTCGCGCTCCAGGGCGAGGGCGCACCGCTCCGCGTGCTTCATGGCGTCTGCACCCACGTGGCGTGGAGCGCCGCCCTCGACGATGGCCGGAGCGCGTACCGGCTCCGCCTCGCCTCGCGCCTGTCGCTGCTCGGCAGGCGCCGCGCTAGCCGCATCTTCCAGGACAGGACCGTCGACGAGATCGTCGACCTCGTCCTGGAGGAATGGCGTATCCCCCGCCGCTTCGCCCGGGTCCGCGCCTCTCCGAAGCGCGCCTATTGCGTGCAGTACCGCGAGACGGACCGCGACTTCGTGACGCGCCTCCTCGCGGAGGAAGGGCTCTTCTACTACTTCGAGCACGACCCCGGCGAAGGCGCCGAGCGGATGGTGATCGGCGACGACGCGAGCATCTATCCACCGATCCCCGGCGCCCCACGGCTCATTCACAGGAGCGCGCCGGCAGGGACTGGCGCCCTCACGCCCGGCGAGGACCACGTCCAGCGGTTCGTCGCGGCGCGCTCCGTCCGGCCGACCGCAGCCGTCGTCCGCGACTACGACTTCGAACGTCCGCTGTTCCACCCCTCCTCGTCCGCGAGGACGGCGCAGCTCGACGGCGGCGCGGAGGACGGCCGGTACGAGCACTACGAGCACCATGGCGACTACGAGAAGGTGGAGGTTGCTCGTGAGGACGCCGCGATCCGGCTGGAACAGCTGCGCCGGAAGGCCGTGGTCGCTCGCGGGGAGACCGCGTGCCGGCGGCTCGTGCCCGGCCACCGCTTCTTCCTGAAAGAGCACGACGTGGCGGCGTACGACCGGGGCTGGGTCGTGACGCGCGTCGACCACGAGGGTGAGGCGCCGCAGGTCGCGGGCGGCTCGCCCACCTACCGCGCCCGCTTCGCCTGCGCGCCGGACACGGTTTGCGTCCGACCGCGCCCCGCGCCGCGGCGCATCCAGCAGGTCGTCGAGACCGCGACCGTCGTGGGCCCGCCGGGCGAGGAGGTGCACACCGACGCGTTCGGGCGCATCAAGGTCCAGTTTCACTGGGATCGCGAGGGTCAGGGGGACGACCGGAGCTCGTGCTGGATCCGCCACGCCGAGCTCTGGGCGGGGCGCGGCTTCGGCACCCAGTTCGTTCCGCGCGTCGGCATGGAGGTGGTCGTCTCGTTCCTCGGTGGTGACGTCGATCGCCCGATCGTCACCGGCTGTGTCGCCAACGCGGTGAACCGCGCGCCGTTCCAGCTCCCGGATGCCAGGACCCGGAGCGGCGTGAAGACGCGGAGCAGTCCGAACGGCGGCGGCCACAACGAGCTCAGCTTCGAGGATCGGAAGGGCAGCGAGCTCGTCCACCTGCGCGCCGAGCGCGAGCTCGACGTTCGCGTCGGGACCGATCAGCGGGTCGGTGTCGGAGGCGACCGCTCCGTCGCGGTGGCCGGCCGCGACGCGCTCGACACAGGCGATCGGCTCACGAAGGTTCGTCGCGACGACGACCTCGAGGTCGAGGGCCGGAGGAGCGTCCGCGTCTTCGGCGAGAGCGAGGAGCACGTCCTCGGGAGCCGCGCGCTGCGCGTCGACGGGATCGACACGACAAACCTCCTCGGCGGCTCGGTGCTCACCGTCGAGGGTCCGTCCATCCTCCGCGTCACGGGCGAGTACAGCATCGACGTCGGCACGGGCGACGAAGCGGGCGCGGCGCAGATCAACGTCTCGGGCTCGCTGGTGCTCGGCGGCTCGAAGTCGCTGCGCCTCATCACGCAGGGGAGCCTCACCCTCTCCGCGGGCGAGAGCTCCCTTGAGATCAGCCCGGAGGGGATCCGGATCATGGCCGGCAGGGTGGAGATCGCCGGCACGCAGGCGCTTTCGCTGGCGGGCAAGGGACCGACCCTGTCGCTCGGGGAAGAGGCGGAGCTCGCCGCCAAGAAGATCCGCATGCTCTCCACCGACGCGGCGCTGGAGCTCGACGAGGACGCCGCGCTGTGGGGCAAGCTGGTGAAGCTGAACTGCTCGCGCGACGAACCGCCGCCCGGCGGCGAGGATGACGAGGCGAAGACGGTGCCGTTCAAGGTGCAGCTCACGGACGAGGAGCTCGAACCGTACGGAGGCAAGCGCTACCAGCTCGTCGCCGAGGGCCGGCTCTTCGAGGGGGAGACCGACGTGGACGGGGCGATCGCGGTGGAGATCCCGGAGACGGCGCAGCTCGTCGAGATCACGATGTGGCCGGCGAAGTACCCGACGGGCCCCAGGAAGAAGTGGACCGTGCGCGTCGCCGCCCTGCCCGAGGCGACGACGGTGGAAGGGGCGCTGCGGCGGCTGAAGAACCTCGGTTACTATGAGGGGGCGATCAAGGAGGGCCCTCCGGCGGACAAGGGGTTCCGGGCGGCGCTCGCGTGGTTCCAGAAGGACCACGAGCTCGGAGAATCAGGCGAGCTCGACGCGCAGACGGCGAGCGAGCTCACGCGAGTACACGGCAGCTGAGGAGCATCGAGATGGCCGACGGGAACCAGGGCGGTGGTGGGCCGGCGCAAGCGCCGGCTGGGGATTTCCTGACGAAGCTCTCCGAGGCGTACCCCTATGGGGACGAGCCGCCGCGGCTGACGGTCGCGATCAACGACATGGCCGCGGGGGCGCCGGACGGCACCGTGTTCGGCGACGATGGGGTACGACCGGAGCGCCACGAGGTGCCGGAGGGCGCGCTCTCCCGGCCGGAGACGATCGGCGATGTGCTCGCGTGGATCGACCAGCGGATCCGCGTTTTTCCCATGGATCAGGTGTGGCTCACGCAGGCCGGGCCGCTCATGAACTGGTGCGCGGACCCCAAGGAGGAGCAATGGGCCCAGGCGGTCACGGAGATCCTCTTCGGGGCCACGTACGGCAATCTCGGAGGCTGCTACGAGATGGGGACGAAGAAGGGCGTGGCGGGTTTCCCCTCTTCGGAGAACTGGGAGACGTACATCTTCAGCCGGATCCAGCGGCGGTACCGGAGCACGCTCGCGCGGGAGTCAAAGAAGCACAAGGTCACGTATGGGCATTACAACATCGAATCCTGGCTGAAACCAGAGCCGATTCGCGACGACCTGGGGGAAGCTCGGTCGCCGGGAGAGGCATCGAGTCTACCCGACGGCTCGGGGCCCCCCGACGACTCGCTGCTGGTCAAAGGCGAGGAGGCGCCGGTCGTTGGCCCGATGAAGAACGACAGGCTGCTCGAGGACCCGGTGGGGCCCCGCTGGAAGGAGCAGAAGAACGATGATCCCGCCGTGCCGATCGTCGTCGCCTGCCAGCACCTTGCGACCTACGGAGCGCTGACGCGAGGCTTCCGCATCGAGCACCTGGACAGCATCGGCTACGCAGCCCAGTTCGCGACCGGAAGCTGCGCCATCTTCTCCGGAAAGCCCGCGGCCCCCGGCGATGGGCCGCCCCCGCAGGGCGGGCGCTGGTATACGCTCCATTCCGCTGCTGCGGACAAGGCGAACGCGGGGCCGGGCGCAGGATCATCGCCTCCGCCCGTGGCGTACGAGGACCTGCTCACGGTCGAGCGCGCCAGGCAGCTCTCGCCGCCGCTCGCGCCAGGGACCATCTTCGTGTTCGATCCCGACGCCGGAGCCCGGAAGGTCACGCTCTATCTGAGCAGATACGAGGACGAATGCATTCGTGAAAAGGTCCTCCTGAAACACTTCGCAGCGCGCAAGACGCCCGGAGCGCAGGAGGTCGAGAGCCCCTATTCGCAGAAAGACAGGGTCGCCCCCGACTACCAGCAAGAGCTGGACCTCGCGAAGCCGAAGGAGGACCCCGTGCTCCTCAAGGACATTCAATTTCTCGAGAAAAAAGGCCAAACGGCGCTTGCGGAGCAAAAGCGCGCTCAGATGCAAGAGAAGCTAAAAAAAGGCCTCGCCGAATGGGAGCGTCAGAAGGCGCTGGCGCTCGACACCAGGACGAAGGCCGTCGTCATCGATCTCAAGAAGCAGCTCGACGGCTCGCATATCCACTACGTGCTCCGGGTGCACAAGGACAAGCCGCTCGTGCAGCTCATGGACACCGGCAACGGCGCCAATTTCTGGGCGAAGATCAAGGGCGAGAGGCGGGAGAGCCCGGGACGGGGAGCGCTCGTCGAGTTCATGCAGGTCGGCATCGTCGACGGAAGCGCACAGAACAAGGTCGGCCCAGGGCAGATGCTCGGCTTCTGCGGCATGGGCGTCACGCCGCCTCCCCCCGAGGACCTCGGCGAGATGGCCGCGTTCATCAAGAAGGCGCGACCGATAGGCCTGTTCCGCCTTGCCCTGACGCTGCGGCCCACCAAGGCGGTGATGACGCCGGACGACGTGCTCTACGTGAGCCGGCTCGCACGCATGTACGGCAGCTCGCCGGAGCAGAACTACACCATCGCGCAGATGCTCTGGGGGATCAGGAACACCCCCGGCTTCACGAACCTGCAGCCGTGGGTGATCTTCTTCATCCCGCGCGGGGTCCTCGCCCGGTCGATGTGGGCACACGGCGGGCGCGAGATGACGCTGAGCATGTTCATGTCTGAAGTCGCACCCAACTACAAGGCCGAGCTCGGCGTCCCTGCAAGCCCGAAATTGTACAAGCACTACTTCCCCGCCGTGGTGATCACGAACAGCGGGCGGCAGCAAGCGGACTACGCGGGCAAGGCGCACTTCCAATGCCGATGGAAGTACATGTCGGGTGGCTCAGGCGGGCCAGAACAGAGCGCCGCCTGGCCCAAGGCGATCGAGAACAAGCTCAAGGAGACCGCCTGGAATGACATCTATTGGCATCCAAGGTTCGGCACAGGGGCAGCGGCCAAGGAGCGAATCGACGCGCTCACGCCCTCGATGTTCCTGGACGGGGCGCCCTCGCTCATGGGAGACGGCAATGCTCAAGCGTCTGCCTGACGGCTCGGCCTTCATCGCGGCGGCTCTCTCGATGCTGCTCACCGGATGCGGCGCATCGAGCGCGCCGTCGAGGGCCCCCGGGGCGCGACAGGTCGTCGTGCCGCCGCCGCCGGCCCCGAGCGCTGCGCCGCTCGAGCCGGCGAAGGCTCCGGACATCGTGCTCTTCTCCTTGCCGCCGGCGGAGGATCCCTCGGCGGACGTTCTGCGCTGCGAGCGGGGGGACATAGAGGGTTGCCGCGCCGCGGGCTGGCTATTCCTCCACGGCTTCGGCGTGGCGGAGGATGCGTCGCGCGCGGATGATCTCTATACGAGAGCATGCAAAGGCAAGAACACCAAGGCGTGCATGGAGTTCGCCGTCGAGTACTACCATGCTCACGACTGGCCGATCAAAGCGACGGCAAAGCTGGTGGAGGCTGTTCACCACAAGATGGCCTGTGATCACGGCGAACAGCAGGGCTGCCTAGCCCTCGCCCTGGATGTGCTCCGTCATCCGGAGGAGCTGAGCATCTTTCAGGACACCGTGGGCAAGACTGCACAGAAGACCGCGGAAGAGGCCTGCGCGGCGTCCCACATCGCCGCGTGCTCGACGCTGATGGAAGTGGCCCAGCGGAGCGGAGACAAAGCCCGCGCGGAGACCTTGGCGATGACGCTCCGCACGATGTGCGGCGCGGGCGAGATGGGCGCGTGCTGGCCCGTGCTTCGCTACCCCTGGTCGGACAGGACGCCGGCCGAGCGGAAGAGCTTCACGAAGGAGCTCGGCAGCAAGCTCTGCAAGTTCTCCCAGGCCGAGTGCCGCGCTGGCCGGGGAGCCTGCTCGCTCGCGATCGGCTGTGTCGAGGAGGACGGCTTTGATCCGCAAGGACCGGAAGCCGTGGCAGAGTTCACCTACCGCGCATGCGCCGTCAGCCGCGACTTCAAGCGGTGCGAGGAGCTCGCGGAGCTGTTCGAGCGCGGCAAGGGCATGCCCAAGGACCCGGAGAAGGCGAGCTTCTTCGACATGGCCGCCTGTCAGCACGGCCGCGACCTGGCGTGCGTTCGCATGGCGGGGCGTATCCGGAAGCAGGGGAGCGGGCCCGAGGTCGACAAGAAGCTCTTCGAGGTCACGAAGCTGGGCTGCCGCATCGACAAGCGCGACGTCGGCTGGCTGATGAGCTGCGAGCGGCTCGCGGAGATGTACGAGACAGGCCGCGGGACGCAGAAGGACGTCGAGAAGGCGGTGGAGCTCTTCACGGCGGTGTGCCCCTATCGAGAAGAGTCGTGCGACAACCTGCGTCGCCTGAAGAGGCCCGTCCCGCCCGACGCGGACGTGCCGTGACGAGGGAGGGCAAACGTGAGCGAAAAGGACGGGAGCGCCATGCGGCTTGAGCGGTATGCCGAGGTCCTGGCCCATGTGGTCTATTTCCGCGGCGCGGATCTCTACGAGGTGCTCGCGCGCCTCGGCGTCGCGCCGGCGGACTGGGAGCGGGCCGACGCCGAGCACACGGCCGAGCTCGCGCTCTCGGCGAAGCGCAACCAGGGGATCCAGGCGCTCCGCTTCAGCTCGGCCTTCGCGCGGACCCGGCGCAGCCTCGAGGCGAAGCGGCCGTCGCTCGAGTCGCTCGGCCCGCCGCAGCGGCCGGCGACAGGGAACGCCGCACCGGCGCATCTCGCGCCACAGCCAGCGCTGTCCGCGTCGCCTCAAGAGCCGGCGTTCGTCCTGCCGCGCTCGTCGCCGGAGCGCGCCGACGTCTCGCCCTGGGCCGCGCACGCGAGCGCCCGGCCCGAAACCATGCGCGCCGGCATCCCCGAGGGCACGGCGGACATCGCGCAGTTCGTTCCGCGGCCCACGTTGCCCTTCCAGGCCAGCCAGGCGCGGTCAGCAGGGCAGAGCGCGCCGGAGGGGGAGCGGCCCCCGCGGTTCGACCCGCAGACGGGCAGGCCCCTCGATGCCCCCCTGCGGGTCGACGCGCCGAAGACGCCGAGCGGCGAGGAAAGCTGACGCTGATTGCCGTGGTCTCGTGGCTCGATGGCGGGCGGGTCGCTGCCAACCTCGCCGCCGCTCACGTCTCCACGCCCTCGCCCGCCACGCTCCCCGCGCCCTCCGCCGCCTTCGCCGGACCGCCCGCGGCCCCGGCGAGCAGCACGATGGCGATCGCCCCGACCACGATGAGCGACAGCGCGAACGGCAGGCTCGTGGCCGCCGCGATGTGGCCGACCACCGGCGGCCCGCCGAGGAACGCCAGGTAGCCGAACGTCGCGACAGCGGCGATCGAGGTGCCCGTGGGCCCGGAGCGCGCGGCCGCGCTGAAGACCGTGGGGATGACGCACGACAGCCCGAGCCCCACGCACGCGAACCCGAACAGGCCGGCGATCGGACGGCCGATCACCAGCGCCGCGGCGAGCCCCACCGTCACGAGCACGGCCCCGCCGCGCACCACCGCGACCGGGCCCAGCCGGCTGCTCACCCCGTCGCCGAGGAAGCGGCCCGCCGCCATCGCCATCGAGAAGGCCGCGAACCCCGTCGCCGCGAAGGCCGCCGTCGTGCCGAGCGTCTCGCGGAGGTACACCGCGCTCCAGTCGGCCATCGCGCCCTCGCCGAACATGCACAGGAACGCGATCGCGCAGAGCGGCCACATCGCGCGGGGCGGCAGCGCGAACGGGTTCCTCGGCGGCTCCGGCGCGGGGACGCCGGGCCGCACCCAGGGCGAGAGCAGCCCGACGAGGAGCAGCGCCGCCACCGCGGCGAGGGAGAGGTGCGCGGCGGGCGCCACCCCCACGTGCGCCAGCGCCCCGCCGGCCGCCGCGCCCGCGAGCCCGCCGGCGCTGTACAGCGCGTGGAACGACGACATGATCGGCCGCCCCCACGCCTCCTCCACCTCGGCGGCGTTGGCGTTCATCGACACGTCCATCACGCCGTTCGACACGCCGAAGAACGTGAGCACGAGGAACAGCTCGACCGGCGTCCGCGCGAACCCCGGCCCGAACAGGCTGATCGCGAACGCCGCGCCGGCGGACACCGCCACGACCCGGCTCCCCAGGTGCGCGACGAGCCACCCGGCGAGCGGCATCCCCACGAACGCGCCGAGCGCCGGCGCGAGCAGCACGTTGCCGAGCGTCGCCTCGCTCAGCGCGAGCGCGCGCTTGAAATCGGGGATGCGCGTCACCCAGGTGCCCATGCAGAAGCCGTTGGCGAGGAAGATCAGGAGACAGGCGGCGCGCTGCGCCCGGAGCCGCGCGGCGGCGGTCCGCCCCCTCGCCCCCTCGACAACGTCGCGCGCCGCACCGGGAGCGCCCCCTGCCTCCTCCGGCCCTCGCGCGAGCTCACCCTCAATCTTCTGCATCGTCTGGCGCCTCTCGACGCCTACGTACCAGAGAGCGCGCCACCTCGCCGCCGCGCGCGCGTATCGCGCCACCCGCCCGCGATCCTCCCACCACGTGGGACGCGGAGCGCAGCGGGACGTCGCGCTCCGAGAGCGCTCGCCCTCGAAGCGCGATGACCCACGGCTCTCCATCGCGCGCGCGAGCCCGCGATCGCGCGCGCGAGCCCGCGACAAATCGCCCCATGTGGCCAGCTGCACCATCCATCGCCGGCCCCCCGGATCGTCGGGCGGACGCGTGGCGGCCGAGCCTGCCCGGAGGCTCGCGGCCCGTGCGAGATCGCCCTCGCGGCCTGGACGTTGCACTGCCCGACATCGGCAGAATCGCCGTGCCTGAGGGCAGCTTCCGGGTCTCACACGCCCCGCAGCTCCCGGGCGGCTCGGGGTGAGCCACGAGCGATCGTCCGCTGGTCGAGGCGCCTCGCCGTGATCCCAGGAGACCCCCGTCAGCTCGCGGCATTCGGCCCCAGGAGCGATCGATGTCACGCACGCATGACCTGCTCATCCTTATCGCGGCGATCGCCGCGGGTGTCGCGCAGACCGGCTGCCTCGCGGAGGCGCTCGAGGGCGAGCCCGCCGAGGCGCAGCTGGGGTCCACGGGAGAGGCGCTCACGTCGATGAACCGCCTCTCGATGAACCGCCTCTCGATGAATCGCCTCTCCATGAACGGCCTGTCCGCGGGCGGGCTGTCGCCGAGCGGCGCGGACCTCTCCTCCACGGAGCTCATCGAGACCCCCGAGGGCCGCGAGCTGCTCACCTACGTGATCCGGTGCGCCCTGCCCGAGGGCGAGAGCCTCAGCGGCGCGCACGGCGGCGTGACCTACACCTTCCCCGGCGGCGTCGGCGTCGCCCCGGACTGGCGCGACGAGCCGCTCGATCCCGCCGGCCAGCGCTGGGTGAGCGCGTGCCTGCTCGCCCACGTCAACGGCTACGGCGTCGAGGTGCCCATCTCGCTGCGCGGCGAGCACGCGGCGCTCGGGACGACCACGACCGAGCGGGCGCAGTTCAACGCGCAGGAGGCGGCGTTCTACGGCAACCTGTTCGGCAGCGGCCCGGATCACGGCATGTACGCGTGCGCGGGCGCCGCGGTGGAGGCGCAGTGCGGCGCGAGCTCGAGCGCCGAGGTGCCCTGGCGGTCCTGCGGCGCGAGCGAGGGCTGCGCGCTCTCCTTCGCCGGCCCCTGCCGCGACCTGGCGCAGCCCGAGCAGCAGACGTGCGAGAACACCTCGGCGGACTTCGTCGAGGACTGCTACACCGAGGCGAGCGGACCCGACGGCTGGCCGGGCGGCCTGGTCAAGTACCCCGAGGTCATCACGGTGTACCTCGAGCGGGACGACTTCAACGCGCTCTACCCCGCCTGCGCGCCGCTCCCGTGAGGGGCCGCGCGCCTATCCAAGCGCCGCCCCGTCCCGGATCCCGAGCGTCTCCTCGCGCGCCGACAGGCACGCCTCGCTCCCCACGACGAAGGCGCGGCAGTTGTCCGGCCTGATCTCGTAGATCGCGCAGCGCCTGTCCTCGCAGAGGTGCTGGCAGCGGCCGCTCGCGGCGAAGCGCAGCGTGATCTTCCCGTCCCGCGCCCGCCGCACGTAGGCGCGCCCCGTGAGGTCGCCCCGCCCGGCCCCCCGCCACCGCGAGAGGTCCACGTCGTCGAGCACCACGTTGGCGTCGTGGCAGCAGGCGCCGCACGCCAGGCAGTCGAGCGCCACCTCGCGGATCGCCCCGGCGTGCACGCTGTCGCGCTCGCACCAGTCGAGCACCGAGCCCTCGTACTGCCGCTTCACCCGCGCCGTCGCGAGCCCCTGGGCCGGGCCCTCGGCCACCCGCCGGAAGCGCTGCTGCTCGATCGACAGCAGCGACCACAGCCCGAGCTCCGTAAGCTTGCCCTGCGCGTCGACCGAGAGGAGGAGATCGATCCGCTCGTCCGGCAGCACGATGGCCGCGTGCCCGCCGGCCCTCACGTGCGCCGCAGCGCGAGCCAGGAAACGCGGGCGAAACCGCCGCCACACGGGGCGCGACACGACATAGGCCGACATGCGGGAGCATCTTCGCGCCCCCGCCCCGCGCTGCCAAGTCCCGCCCTTGCCGAGGCGGTCGCTCTGCTATGTTCACCGGGTGGGACAGGACGAAAAGGACACGAAGATCGTCATCGTGAAGACCGGTGAGCCCGTGCCCCCGGTCCTCGAGCGGCGCGGCGAGTTCGCCGTCCTCATCGAGCAGACGATCGGCGCCGCCTGGCGGGGCGGATACGCCGTCTTCGACGCCCGCACGGGCGAGCTCCCCGCGCCCGACGCCCCCGGGATCGCCGCCTTCGTCATCACCGGCTCCTCGGCCAACGTCCCCCACCGCGACCCCTGGATGCTCCGCTGCGAGGCGTGGCTGCGCGACGTCGTCCGCGCCGGCACCCCCACGTTCGGCATCTGCTTCGGCCACCAGATCCTCGCCCAGGCGCTCGGCGGCGAGGTCATCCGCAACCCGCGCGGCCGCGAGATCGGCCGGATCCGGGTCCAGCGCCGCGCCGACGACGTCCTCTTCGACGGCCTCCCGTCGAGCTTCGAGACCCACGCGACCCACGTCGACACGGTCGGCACGCTGCCCGAGGGCGCCCGGAGCCTCGCGTTCACCGAGCTCGACGACCACCAGGTCATCCGCTTCACGAGCACCTGCTACGGCGTGCAGTTCCACCCCGAGATGGATCACGACGTCATCGCCGGCTACATCGCCTTTCGCCGCGAGGTCCTGCAGGCCGAGGGCCTCGACGTCCCGGCGCTCCTCGACCGGATCTCCCCGGACCAGCTCGGCACCCGGACCCTGCACAATTTCATCGCGCACATCGTCATGCCGCGCCTCGGCCGTACGCCGTCCGCTGGACCTGCATAGTCACCGCCCTGACTGACGCGCCGGTCAGTTGCCTCGGCGGCGGGCGCGCGGCGCCGGCTTGCCGGGCTCGGCGCGCAGCGCCGGCTGGTCGGGCTCGGCGCGCAGCGCCGGCTGGCCGGGCGCCGGGTCCATCCGGAGGTAGCCGCGCCGCAGGAGATCGTAGAGCGCCGTGACGATCCGCTCGCGCGGCCGGGCCTGGTCCTCGAGGGCGTTCTCGAACAGCACCTCCTTCAGCGCGCCGATCGTGAACGTCGCGTAGAGCTCGGTGTCGCCCGGCTCGATGACGCCGAGCCGCTGCCCCTCGGCGAGGCTCTGCTCCAGGAGCAGCTTCACCTCCTGGCGGAAGGCGCGCAGCTCCTTCACGAACGCCGGATCGAGCCCCGCCGCGTGCGACAGGAGGATGCTCGTCAGCGCCGGATCGTCGAGCAAGACCGCCACGATCGCGCGGATGTTGTGCTTGACCTGCGCCTCCACGTCCGCCGACGGATCCACGCGCAGGATGGCGCCGCCGAGGCGCGAGAAGAGCCCGCGAACGAGCTCGCCGAACACCGAGCGCTTGTCGGGGAAGTACAGGTAAAACGTCCCCTTCGCGACCTTCGCGAGCGCGACGATGTCGTCGACCTTCGCCTCGTGATAGCCCTTCTCGGAAAACACGGTGCGCGCCGCCCGGAGGAGGGCTTGGCGGCGCTCGGACTTGTTCATGGGCCGGTCGCTTTACCACCACCGGCCCGTCACCTGGGGCGCGATGTCTCCGCCGCGGCGTCGCCCGGACGGGCCGCCCGAAGAGCGCCGGAAAGATCGGAGGACGGTGGACGCCACGCGGGCCGACGCGCCGACCGCACGGCGCCGCTGCGCGCCGAGCCCAGCGGCGGAACCGTGCGCCCCGGACGCAGATCCCCGGAAACCGGCGATCGCCGCCGGCCAAGACGCACCGAATCATTTTGATTTTCGGGTCATCCCGTTGTAGCCATCACGACTGACCAGCCAGTCAGTCGGGCGCTGGTGACCGGCGACGGCGGTGGGAGGAGCCCCGATGGGAAGGCAGATCCAGGATCCGGTCGTGGTCGGCATCGACGTCGGCTCGACGACCGTGAAGGCGGTCGTGCTCGATCCGCAGACGCTCGAGATTCTCTGGAGCGACTACCAGCGGCATCAGACGAAGCAGCCGGAGAAGGTGCTGGAGCTCATCGAGGCGATCGAGGCGGCGTTCCCCGCGTCGCCGCGCGAGAGCTGGCGGGTGTTCATGACGGGCTCCGGCGCGGCGCCCCTCTGCGCCGGCCTCGGCGCCAAGTTCGTCCAGGAGGTCAACGCGGTCACGCTCGCGGTCGAGAACCTGCACCCGGACGTGGGCAGCGTCATCGAGCTCGGCGGGCAGGACGCGAAGATCATCATCTTCCAGCGGGACGAGAAGACGGGCGACAAGACCGCCGCGCCGTCGATGAACGACAAGTGCGCCTCGGGCACGGGCGCCACCATCGACAAGTGCATGATCAAGGTGGGCCTGCCGTCGAGCGAGGTGGTCCAGATCCACTTCGACGACTCGAAGCTCCACCACGTCGCGGCGAAGTGCGGCGTCTTCGCCGAGACGGACATCGTGAACCTCGTGAAGAGCGGCATCCCCTCGACGGAGATCCTCTGCTCGCTCGCCGACGCGATCGTCCTCCAGAACCTGTCGGTGCTCACGCGCGGCTCGACCTTGAAGCACAAGGTCATCCTGCTCGGCGGCCCCAACACCTACCTCCCCTTCCTCCAGGAGTGCTGGCGCAAGCGGATCCCCGAGACCTGGGACGAGCGCGGCTACGACTGGCCGAAGGACCGGCCGATCGAGGAGACGATCTTCGTCCCGGAGAACTCGCAGTACTACGCGGCGTTCGGCGCCTGCGTGTACGGGCTCAAGGAGGCGCCGGAGGTCGGCCGCTACGCCGGCAAGACGGGGCTCATCGAGTACATGACGAACGGCCGCAAGGCCCGGCTCGGCGAGAGCGCGGGCCCGCCGCTCGTGAAGACGCGGGACGAGGTCGACGAGTTCCGCAAGCTCTACAGCATCCCGAGGTTCACGCCGATGAAGCTCGCGCCCGGCCAGGTGGTGCGCGGGGTCATCGGCCTCGACGGCGGCTCCACCTCGTCGAAGGCGGTGCTCATCGACGAGGACGGGGCCATCGTCTGCAAGGCTTACCAGCTCTCGAAGGGCAACCCGATCCAGGACGCGAAGGAGCTGCTCGCCCAGCTCCGGCAGTACGTGGCCGACCAGGGCGCGCAGCTCGAGGTGCTCGGGTTCGGCGGCACCGGGTACGCGGCCGACGTGCTCCAGGAGTGCATGCGGGCCGACGTCAACATCGTCGAGACCGTCGCCCACATGATGAGCGCCGTGAAGTTCTTCGGCGACGTCGACGTCATCTGCGATATCGGCGGACAGGACATCAAGGTCCTGTTCATGAAGAACGGCGACATCGCGAACTTCCGCCTCTCCAACTCGTGCTCTGCCGGCAACGGCATGCTGCTCCAGGCGATGGCCGACCAGTTCGGCCTGAAGGTGACCGAGTACGCCGACACGGCGTTCGGCGCCGAGCTCGCGCCGAAGTTCAGCTACGGCTGCGCCGTCTTCCTCGACACCGACCGGGTGAACTTCCAGAAGGAGGGCTTCTCGAAGGAGGAGCTGCTCGCCGGCCTCGCGCAGGTGCTGCCGAAGAACGTGTGGCAGTACGTCGTGCAGATCCCGCGGCTCGCGGCGCTCGGCACGCGCTACGTGCTCCAGGGCGGCACGCAGTACAACCTCGCGGCGGTCAAGGCGCAGGTCGACTACATCAAGGAGCGCGTCCCCGGCGCGGAGGTGTTCGTCCACCCGCACACCGGCGAGGCCGGCGCGCTCGGCGCCGCGTTCGAGACGCTCCGGGTCGTGAAGCGCAGGGGCCGCTCGACGTTCATCGGGATCGACGCGGCGATCGCCCTCGAATACACGACGAAGAACGACGAGGAGACCGTCTGCCACTTCTGCCCGAACGAGTGCAAGCGGACGTTCATCGACGCAAAGCGGCCCGACGGGACGACGAGCCGCTACATCTCGGGCTTCTCGTGCGAGAAGGGCACGGTCGAGAGCGAGCAGGCGATGCTCGCGCTCGTCGCCGAGCGGAAGAAGATCGCGAAGCAGTTCCCGAACCTCGTCGACTACGAGTCGAAGCTCGCCTTCCGGCACTTCTACGACACGGCCCCGCTGCCGGAGGACGGCGCGCCGGTGAAGGACGTGGTCGTCAAGAAGGGCTTCCTCGGCATCCGCCGGGTGGAGACGACGCGCCCGTTCCGGCGGAGCGGGCCCGAGGTGCGCGAGCGCCTGCGCCGCGTCCGCATCGGCATCCCGCGCGTCCTCAACATCTACTCGACGGGCCCGTACTACCGGGCTTACTTCGAGGCGCTCGGCGTCCCGAAGCAGAACGTCGTCTTCAGCGACGCGACCAGCGAGGAGATGTGGGTCGAGGGCGGCAAGTACGGCTCCATCGATCCGTGCTTCCCCTCCAAGGTGGCGCAGGCCCACATCCACAACCTCCTCTTCCACCACCACTCGGACGAGAAGAAGCTCAATTACATCTTCTTCCCGATCCTCACCCACGTGCCGAGCTTCGGCGAGGGGGTGATGGACAAGACGAGCTGCCCCATCGTCGCGGGCGTGCCGGACGTCATGAAGGCGGCGTTCACGAAGGAGATCGACTTCTTCAAGACGCGCGGCATCGAGTACCTCGATCCGCCGCTCACGTTCTCCGAGATGACGCTGACCGCGCGCCGGATGTTCGAGACGTGGGGCCCGCGGCTCGGCGTCACCGAGGACGAGAGCGACCACGCGCACCGCGAGGGGATGCGGGCGCTCTCGCAGTTCGAGCGCGACCTCCAGGACAAGGGGCGGGCGATCCTCGAGACGGTCGAGGCCGAGAACCGCGTCGCCATCCTGATGGTCGGGCGGCCGTACCACTCCGATCCGGGCCTGAACCACGGCATCCCGGAGGAGTTCCAGGTGCTCGGCTATCCGATCCTCTCGGTGCGGTCGATCCCGCGCGACATGGAGTACCTCGCGCGGTATTTCAAGGACGAGATCGCGAACGGCCAGCACCCGCTCGACATCAACGACGTCTGGCCCGAGAACTACTCGGCGAACAGCGCGCAGAAGGTGTGGGCGGTCAAGTTCGCCGCCCGCCACCCGAACGTCGTGCTGCTCGACCTCTCGAGCTTCAAGTGCGGCCACGACGCGCCGACCTACGGCATCATCGACAGCATCGTGAGCTCGAGCGCCACCCCGTACGCCGCGCTGCACGACATCGACGCCAACAAGCCGGGCGGCTCGATCAAGATCCGCGTGAAGACGTACGCGCACAGCCTCAAGCTGCACGAGGAGGCGCTCGAGGACGCGGCGAAGAAGAAGGCGGAGCTCGTCCACCGCATCGACGAGAAGCGGCTCGAGCTGCTCGAGCTGAAGCGGGAGCAGCAGGCGGCGCGCAAGATCACCGACCCCGCGCTCGAGCGGGAGATCGCGGCGCTCGCCGAGAAGGTGCGGAGCTACGTCGCGCCGGCGTCTCCGCCCGAGGCGCCGAAGACGGGCCTCGTCCAGCTCAAGAAGAAGCAGTCCGACGGGACCGTCGTCCCCTTGGAAGCCTGAAGACACGGCCAATGTCGAGGGGGGGACGGCGCGCCCGGCCCCCTTCCAGCATCCGAGCGAAGGGAAGCCACGCCATGGAACAGACGATCACGCAGAAGACGCGCCTTCCTCTGGTCGGCGACAAGAAATCGATCAAGGCGGACATCGACATCGAGGCGGAGCTCAGGGCGTTCGAGGAGGCCGAGCGGGAGCGGCTCGGCATCAAGGCCGAGCGTCGGCAGTGGGTCGACAACATGCTCAAGCCGAAGATGACGAAGAAGGAGCGCGACAACGTGACGCTCCTCATCAGCGGCCTCACCGCGGCGCAGGACTTCCTGTGCGAGGGCGCGCTGAAGGGCCTCGGCTACAACGTCCATTATTTCGGGATGAGCGACAACGCCGGCCTCCAGACGGGCAAGGAGTTCGGCAACCGCGGGCAGTGCAACCCGACGTACTTCACGGTCGGCGGCCTGGTGAAGCACCTCATCGACCTGCGCGACAAGCAGGGGATGAAGACCGAGGACATCATCAAGAACTACGTGTTCCTGACCGCGGGCGCCTGCGGGCCGTGTCGGTTCGGCATGTACGTGACCGAGTACCGGAAGGCGCTGCGCGACGCCGGCTTCGACGGCTTCCGGGTGATGCTCTTCCAGCAGACGGGCGGCCTCTCGCAGGCGACGGGCGACGACGTCGGCCTCGAGATGAACCCCGCCTTCTTCATCGCGATCATCAAGGCGATCGTCTGCGGCGACACGCTGAACGCGCTCGGCTACCGCGTCCGGCCTTACGAGGTCGAGCCCGGCGCGACGAACCGCGCGATGGAGAGCGCGAAGCGCATCCTCTACAAGGCGCTTTACGAGCAGACGAACGTCTTCCGCGCGCTCTACGAGGCGCGCAAGGAGTTCGAGGCCGTTCGGGTGGACAAGCTCCGGCCCAAGGCGAAGACGTCGATCATCGGCGAGTTCTGGGCGATGACGACGGAGGGCGACGGCAACTACGCCCTTCAGAAGTTCCTCGAGAGCGAGGGCGGCGAGAACGACATCCAGCTCACGACCGCGTGGCTGCTCTACAACATCTGGGAGTGCGCCCGCGACACCCGCGAGCGGCGCGACCTGCGCGGCGCGGACGAGGGCAACTACGGCCTGGCCGGCCTCGACGAGTTCGGCGTGGCGAAGCGGCTCGCGACGATGCGCCTCGCCGAGTCGGCGCTGCGCGTCGGCTTCCAGGCGTTCGCGCTGCCGCTCGGCCTGTTCGACTACCACCTCCCGGACATGGATCTCGTCGCGGACGTGGCGAAGGACTACTACTCGAACGACCTCCGCGGCGGCGAGGGGCACATGGAGGTCGGCAAGCTCATCGTGAACGCGGTGAAGTCGAAGGCGCACCTCACGGTGAGCGTGAAGCCGTTCGGCTGCATGCCCTCCTCGGGCGTCTCCGACGGCGTGCAGTCGTTGATCACGGCGCGTTACCCCGGGACGATCTTCTGCGCGGTCGAGACGAGCGGCGACGGCGCGACGAACTTCTACTCGCGCATCCAGATGTACATGTTCAAGGCGCGCATCCTGGCCGAGCAGGAGCTCGCCCGCGCCTACGAGGAGGCGGGCGTCACGGAGGCCGAGGTGCGCGCGTTCCTCGAGCGGCACCCGAAGTACGCGAGCCCGCTGCACCACGCGCCGCACCGGGTCGCCGGGTCGGCCGCGAACCTGGTCTACGAGGTGGCGCCGCTCATCAAGCAGTCGACCGCCGAGCGCGCCGCGGTGAAGGTCCGGGCGGCGGCGGAGGCGGTCCGCGAGGCGGTGAAGGCGGCGCCGGCCAAGGCGGTGGCCGCAAAGGCGTTCCTGACCGACCCGGAGACGCTCTCCCGGGCGCGCGAGGACGTCGCGCTCGTCCGCGACATCATCGCCGGCAAGGCGGCCGAGCGGTTCAGCCCGCTCGTGAAGCGCCTGGCCGGCAAGGCGTACTTCGAGAACAACCCCGAGGTGCGCCACACGACCTACAGCGAGGAAGCCATCGCGGCGGAGTGAGGCGGACGCCGCCGGGCCCGTCCCGGCGGCCCACCGCTCGGATGTGGCTCCCGGACGGCGAGTTGGGCTGGGAGACGCACAGAGAGAGAAGATAAAACGCAAAGGCGCAAAGGCGCAAAGGCGCAAAAAAAGAGAGGAGTTCAGGAGGGATTCTTTCTCCTACTTCTCTTCTCTTTTTTTGCGCCTTTGCGGCTTTGCGTTAATTCTGTGTTCTTCTCACGGTAGGATCAGCCCACCTCGGGCAAGAACCACCGGAGGGCGTCGCGCGCGATCTCCGTGGGAACCACGTGCGGGCCCTCGAACTCCTCGTAGCGCAGGTCGTATCCGGCGACCCGGATCAGCGGCGCGAGGCGGCGGCTGCAGGGGTCGATCCGCAGCACTTGGTCCTGCGTGCCGTGCGAGATGAAGATGCGCGGCCGGCCGCGCTGCTCGGCGGGGGCCATGAAGCCCGGCGAGAACGCGATCACATGCGTGAACAGGTCGCCGTTGGTCAGCCCGAGCGACAGCGCGTACGACGCGCCGTCCGAGAAGCCGCCGATCGCGATCCGCGCCGGATCGACCGCGGCGCTGCGGAACAGCTGGTCGAGCGCGCCGTCCAGAAAGGCGACGTCGGGCCCGTACGCGTCGTCCGAGATGATGTCCCAGCTCGAATGGCGGGAGTCGGGCGCGAGCAGCAGGAGCCCCGCCGCGTCCGCCAGCTCTCGCAGCAGCGCGATGCCGTGGTGCGCGCTGCCCCCCGCCCCGTGCAGCAGGACCACGAGCGGCGCCGGGCGGTCCGGCCGGTAGCCCGCCGGGACGTAGAGCAGCCCGTCGCGCCGCGGCGACAGCCCGAGCGGCCTCAGCCCGGTCGAGAGCTCGCCCCCGGGCTTGGCGTTCGGCCGCGCCCGGAGGCGCGAGGGGTCGTTCGTGGTGACGCCGGCGCTCCTTGCCTGCATTGCCTGATCCTCCTCCGGAGGCATGGACGGGCGCGTGGTCGCCTGACCTCGCCCGCATCCCAGCAGCCCGCCCAGGGCCCCAGCACTCCCCATGCCGAGCAGGCGCCGCCGCGCGAGCTCGCGTCGCGGCCCTGCTGGACCGCGGCCGCCGTCAGCTCGCCGCCTTGTGCTCGTAGTACTCATTGATATGCTGATAGACCTCCTCGGGGAACTCGAGGTCCTTGTAGACATTGCCCTCGTCGGGATCGTCGGCGTTCGGGATGATGGGGAACTCCTGCTGCCGCTGCCACTCCAGGATCCGCTCGCGCCGCGGCGGGCTGTAGCCGCGCCGCTCGACCTGCATCGCGAGCGAGCGGGCCTCCTCGGCGCCGCCCTCCGGGTCGCGGCTGAGCCAGTCGACGAGCTCGTCGCGATCGAGGAAGTGGTTGGCGATCATCGCGAATACCAGGCGACCGTAGCGCCCGATCGACTCGCCGCGCTCGAGCGCGCCGAGCAGGTGAGCCATCATGTGATTCTTGCGCAGGGCCTCGACAGCCATGGATCCTCCTCTGAACATGAGATCACCCGGCCCGATGCATCGGCCGTACCAGAGGCCGCCGACGCGGCCTCCGGGCCAGGCGGGGCGCGGCGGCACAGGGCTCGTGGCAAAACGCATCACGGCGGAGGGCGGCTGTCACAGCGGGCCCAGGCGCGGGCGAGGCGCCGGCCGCGAGGGCGCGGCGGCGGCGGGCGCGCGGCGGGCGTACGGGGCGACGGGCGGCCCGGCTGCGGCGTTTCCGCTGCCGGCCGCGGCATTTCCGGCGCGAGGAGCGCGGGCCCACGCGGGTCGCGACGCGGCCGCGAAGTTCTGCTAGACATCGGCCGCCATGACCGAACTGCGCTCGTTGTCCCCCGATGCTCTTGCCTCGCTCACCCGGGAGCTCGAGGCACGTTATGCTGCCTTTGAAGCCCGCGGCCTCAAGCTCGACATGACGCGGGGCAAGCCGTCGTCCGAGCAGCTCGACCTCGCGAACGGCCTGCTCGCCCTGCCCACCGCGAACGACCTCGTCGCCTCGGACGGGTCGGATACCCGCAACTACGGGGGCCTCGACGGCCTCCCCGAGATGAAGGCCATCTTCGCCGAGCTGCTCGAGGTGCCCCCGGCGCAGGTCATCGTCGGCGGCACCAGCAGCCTGACCATGATGCACGACGCGGTGGTCCGCGCGCTCGTCCACGGCGTGCCCGACGGCAACGGCGCCTGGGCGAAGCAGCCCAAGGTCAAGTTCCTCTGCCCGAGCCCCGGCTACGATCGCCACTTCGCGATCTGCGAGCACCACGGCATCGAGATGATCGCGGTCGATCTGAACGACGCCGGCCCGGACATGGATCAGGTCGAGCGGCTGGTCGCCCAGGACGCGGCCATCAAGGGGATGTGGTGCGTCCCCAAGTACAGCAACCCGACCGGCACCACGTACGCGCCCGAGGTCGTCCGCCGGCTCGCCAGCATGAAGGCGGCGGCCCCGGATTTCCGCCTGTTCTGGGACAACGCCTACGCGGTCCACGACCTGTATGCCGAGGGCGATCGGCTCGCGGACATCGTGTCGGCGTGTCAGTCGGCGGGCAACCCCAACCGGCCGATCGTCTTCGCCTCGACGTCGAAGATCTCGTTCGCGGGCAGCGGCGTCGCGGCCATGGCGTCGAGCCCCGCGAACGTGGCGGACGCGAAGAAGCACCTCGGCATCCAGACCATCGGCCCGGACAAGGTGAACCAGCTGCGCCACGTGCGCTTCTTCAAGGATTACAAGGGCTTGCTGGGCCACATGCAGAAGCACGCCGAGCTCCTGCGGCCCAAGTTCGAGGCGGTGACGAGCATCTTCGAGCGCGAGCTCGGGGGCAAGGGCATCGCCAGCTGGACCTCGCCGCGCGGCGGTTACTTCATCAGCCTCGACACTCTCGACGGCTGTGCGAAGGAGGTCGTGCGCCTGGCCGACAAGGCGGGCGTGAAGCTCACCGGCGCCGGGGCGACGTACCCGTACGGCCGCGATCCTCGCGACCGGAACATCCGGATCGCCCCGTCGATGCCGCCGCTCGAGCAGATTCGCGTCGCCATGGATGTCGTCGCGGTGTGCGTCCAGCTCGCGAGCGCGCGCAAGCTCGCGGGCTGAGCGGTCGTCTCCCTCCTCATCGCCGCTCGCCCGCATTGCGAGCGGCGGACCGCCGTGCAAGGCTCGGCGCTTCCCTCCTGGAGCGCCCCATGCAGCCACTCACCCCCGAAGGTCAGCGGAGAGTTTCCGACCTGTCACAGCGCTATTTCGTCAGCACCGACGCGGTGATGACGCTCTTGCAGGCGCTCGTGAACGGGAACGGGACGATGGCGCAGTTCTATCACCCCGAGCTGGGCGGCGCTGGGCAGTGGATGCAGGGCGGCATGACCATGATCGGGGACATGTTCAACAGCGCGCTGAAGTCCAAGGTGGAGGGCCTGTGCGCCGAGCTGTCGAATCTGCTGGCCAGCCAGCCGTTCGCTCCGGCGCCGGCGAGCTATCCTGCGCAGGGCGGGCAGCAGCAGCAGCAAGGCGGCAGCGGAGTCCTGGGGGGCTCGCCGGTCAGCCTGTTCGTGCCGGCGTCCGGGGGCGGCGCTGGGAGCTGGTGGCCCGGGGAGCTCGGTGCGCCGAGCTCCAGCGGGTCGCAGAACAACATCCGCTATGCGGTCTTCCCCGGCGCGCGGCGGCTGGCCGTCGACGTCGACGGGCGCGTCAGCGTCTATGACACGCTCGATCACCAGATCGGCGGTGTGTCGCAGCAGCAGGGGTCGGGGTCGTCGGTCACGTTCTCGAGCCAGTACGGCGTCGTGGGCGTGCAGAGCTTGCCGCTCGTCTCCGGCGATGCGGCCGCGCAGCAGGCGCCGGGGGCCGCGCCTCCGCCGGTGCCGGCGCAGGCCGCCGTGCCCCGCGCTTCCTCGGGTCCGGAGGCGGATATCTTTTCTGCCATCGAGCGGCTCGCGGACCTGCGGCAGAAGGGGATCATCACCGAGCAGGAGTTTGCTGCGAAGAAGGCGGATCTGCTGAGCAGGCTCTGATCGCGAAATCGCGCGGACGTGAGCGTCGGCCGGATCGACGCGGGTAAAGAGATTTCAACGCAAAGGCGCAAAGGCGCAAAGGCGCAAAGGCGCAAGGAGGGAGGAAGATGCCTTCTTCCTCCCTCCTTGCGCCTTTGTGTTTGTTCTCTCTTCACATCAAGCCACGATCCCCGTAGCTCGGGAGGACGAGCCCCCTGAAGCCATCACCTCTCAGGGCCCATGGCACACGGCCTCGATGTTGTGCCCATCCGGATCGAGCACGAACGCCCCGTAATACCCCGGGTGGTACTGCGGCCGGAGCCCCGGCGGGCCGTTGTCGGCGCCTCCGGCCGCCAGCGCGGCCTTGTAAAAAGCATCGACATCGGCGCGCGTCTTCGCGACGAAGGCCACATGCATGCGGCCCTGCAGCACGCCGCCCGTGCCGATCCAGAACTGCGGGTTGCCATCGGCCCCCAGACCGGCGTGCTTATCCGCGCCCCCGGTCATCTCGGGCGTGACCTCCATCACGAGCCCGTAACCAAGGGGCGCCAGGGCCGCCAGATAGAAGGCCTTGCTCCGTTCATAGTCCGAAACCGGAAAACCGATGTGGTCGAGCATGCGCGCCATCATCGCCCAGACCGGCGCGCGGCGGCGGACAAAACCTACCTCGCGGGCCGCGCGCCCTCGCGCTCCAGGCCGCGAAGGACCTCCTCGAGCGCTTCCTGGGTGATGAGCCCCACGTGCCGGAACGCCTCCCTCCCCTCGGCGTCGAGGATCACCACGCTCGGCACGTGGTGCAGCCCGGCAAACGGTCCCTCCCCGGCGATCGTCGGGGCGTCCGCGAGCGCCACCGGATACGGGAGCTTGAGCGTGGCGGCAAACGCCTCGACGAGCGGCCGGTTCTCGCTCGCCTCCAGCACGAGGAGCGCCGCGTTGATGCGCGGCGTGTGATCGCGGAGCAACCCGGCGAGGAACCGCGCCTCCGCCTGCGACGCCACGTCGTAGGTCGCCACGAAGCCGATCACGCTGAACCTGCCCGCGAGCGACGCGGTGGAGAGCTCGCGCCCGTCGAGCGTCTCGTACGAGAAGCTCAGCGCCTGGCCCCGCGCCGGCGCCGCCTCCGCTGCGGCCGCGGGCGTCGCCGCCGCGGGCTCACGGACCGCGTCGCCGCTGCCAGCGCACCCGAGCGCGAAGAGCACGAGCTGCAAGCCAGCCGGCGCGAGCGACCTCATGGCAGCGGATCCCCCTCCAGGTGCGCGTCGAACAGATCGGCGCAGAGCTGCAGCGACGGCGGCAGCTCGGCGCCCTTGCGCTGCTGCGCGAGGATCGCATGGCACAGCTCCTCGATGACCAGCTTGATCGGCGTCGCCTCGAGCTGCGCGCCGTCGAGCACCATGCCAGGGCCGGGCGCCTCCTCCGCGCGCACGATCGGGTCGTGCCGCGCCCAGGCGATGCCGTCCTCCGGGAGATACCGACACCAGAGCACCCGCACGAAGCGCAGGTAGAGCGGCGTCACCAGCGCCACCACGCGATCGCCCCCCGCGGCGATGCCGCGCAGCGCGAAGCCCCCGGCCGGGCGCGGGGCGCGCTCCCCCTCCCCCATCGCGACCTCGATCCGCTCGCGGCGCGCCGCGTCGCTCTCGACCGACAGGAGCGGCGCGTAGATCGCGACCGCGGGGACCTGCAGCTTGGGCGCGTCCTCGGCGAGCACGTCGAGCCACGCCTCGCGCGCCTCGGGGCCGAGCTCGCCGTACACGTGCGCCGCGGCGATGGCCGCCTCGGCGTCGGTCGCGAGGGCGGCCAGCCACTCGCGCCAGGCGGCGAGGATGCGCGGATCGAGCAGCGCGCCCGAGGGGGCGGGCAGGCCCTGCGCCACGCCCTCGTGGACAGCGGCGTCCAGCGAGGCATCCTGGACGAGATCGACCGAGCTCGGATCGCGGCGCTCCGTCATGCACCCCTCAGCGTGGCGCGCCGCGGCGCCGCGCCCCGACGTCCCGCTCCAGATCGAGCAGGAGCTCGGCGAACTCGTCGCCCCGGTCGAGCGGCGACGCGAGCGTGAGCTCACCCCCGCGATCCGCGAGCAGGAGCGCGACGCCGTCGCTCGCCTCGACGATGCCCTTCACGAACACGACGTCGGCCGGATGAACGACGACGTCCTGCACCAGCATCCCGGCGCTCGCCTCCGCGATCGAGAGCGGGCCGCGAGCGGGCCCGAGCTGCCCCGCGTCCCCCGCCGAAGGCTGCCCATCGGCCGGAGACGCGGCGGCGATCCGCCTTGAATTGCTGTCGCGCCGGCCCATCGACGGCGGAGCTAAGCACCGCTCGCCGGAGGGATCCAGCGGGCACACCAGGCGGGGATGGCCAGGGCCCTCGCCGCGTCAAGAGGCCGCGGCCGGCCCTCGATCCGCGGCCCCCGAGCCGCTCTCGAGGAGACCGAAGCGCTTCGCGAGATCGTCGGGCCGCTCACCTTCGAAGGCGCGGAGCTCGTGGGCGCGCTCGATCGGCACGACCACGAAGCGCCACGGCGTGGCCGCGAGCTCGGTCCCCTCGATGCACCGGGCGACGTGCGCCGCGTTGAGCGCCGCGCCGATCGTCGTCTCGAGCACGCCCTCGTAGAAGGCGGACAGCTCGACCGACCCCGACTCGACCGGCGGCCGGACGAAGCAGGCGACGCGCGGGGGGTTGGCGCAGAAATCCGCGGCGAGCCGGCCCATCCCGAGCTCGGCGAGCGCCTGATCGAGCGCGCCGACCGCGAGCAGCACCGGCGCCTTGTCGAGCGCGGCCGCGCCCGCACGGGCCACCGTGCCCTCCGCGACGCCCGCGATCCTGCGGCCGACGCCCCGGCCGAGCTCCCGGGCGGCGCCCTGTCCGACCCGCGCGAGCAGCGCGGCGATCTGATCCCACGCGAGCGGGAACATGGCGCCGAGCGGGCCGCTCAGCCGGCCGCGGTCGCGCTCGTGGCGGATCGTCGCCGGGCGCTCGTGCTCGTCGCGCTGGACCGGCACGCGGTGCACGGTCATGAACACGCGATCGACCGGCGCGCGCGCGAGCTGGACGAAGACGTCCTGCGCCCCGTGGAGGAAGTGGAAGCGGAACGCGAACCGATCGGTCGCGCCCGGCGGCTGCTGCGCGAGGGCGCGGAAGCGGCCGAGGAACGCCTCGACCCGGGTGCAGGGGGCGATCTCCTGGAAGAAGTTCCTTCCGACGACCCGCGCCGACGGGAGGCGGCTCATGCGCTGCTCGTAGCGGTTGTAGAGGAGCACGACGCCCTCTTCGTCCAGCATGATGAAGCCGTACGGGAGGTCGTCGACCTCCTGCGAGGTCATCTCGGCGAGGCGCTCCACGCTGAGGGGGAGGGCGTCCTGCGGGCTCTCGGGCACCTCGTTCATCGTCGGCATCTGGGTCATCGCTCGGCTCCTTCGAACAAGACGCTCGCCCACCCGACCTGCTCGACCAGGCGCGTGAGCCCGCCGAGGACCTCCCGGATGCGGTGGCGCTGGAAGCGCGACGGGACCTTCTCCGCGGCGGCGTCGAAGAAGGCGACGATCCAGGCGGCGACCGCCTGCGGGATCGCGGAGCGGGCGCGATCGATCTGGGCGACCGAGACGAGCGCGTCGCCGCTGATGGCGAAGGCGTCGAGCGCGCTGTGGTGCTCGCGCGCCGTCGTCCACGAGGACGCGAGCAGCCGCGACGTCATCGGCGGCCCGAGCCAGGCGCGCGCGTAGGCGGTGCAGGCGTTCACGACGGCGGCGGCCAGCGCCACGTCGGCCGCGTCGTCGGCGGGGAACGCCGGAGGGTAGTGGCTCTCGCGCTCGCCGCGGTGCGGCCCGCTCGAGTCGCTCGCGACGACCTCGAAGGTGGCGCCTCGCCACGCGCCGAGCGCGTCGAGCGCGTCGGTCCAGCGCTCCGAGGGCCGCACGCCGTCGGCGCGGGCGTGGATGGGGCGCCCGGCGTCGACCGTCACCTCGGCGCGGAGCGCGCCGGCGCGCACGCGGATGAAGCAGCTCCGGCTGCGCGAGGCGAGCGACGCGAGCAGCCCGTCGAGCCCGACGTCGTCGAGCTCGCCGCGCAGGATGACGCGGCTCCGCTGCCGCTCGGCCTGCGCCGCGAGCCGCTGGACCTGCGCGGCGAGCACCGAGCCCGGGACGTCGTCCGCGAGCACCCCCGCGAGCTCCGCCATCGAGACGATGGTGCGCGAGGAGCTGACGCCGATCACGGGCGGCGGGCCGTCGAGCACCGCGCGGAGCGAGCGGGCCATGTCGATGAGGGCCGCCGGGCTCTGCGCGCAGGCGACGGCCGCGTCGACCCGCAGCGCGTCCGGCGGCGGCCGGTTGGGCGCGACCTCGCACGTGACTACCCGCATGCGGGCCTCGCGAAGCGCAGACGCGACCCGATGGGCAAAGGGCGTTGCCGGCGCCGAGGTGACGACGATGTCGAACATATCGAAGCGGACTCTAGGATCACGAACACCCTTCGTCAAATACTATACACAAACATTGTATCAAGCCTTCGCTCCGGAAGGACACGAAATTGTCCGTAAAACGCCGTATAGTGCCTGGATTTTTAGTGTTATTGCTCACAGCGACTGCGACGCATCGGCGCCTGAGACAATCTTTGTACAAAGATGATCTCCGGTGCGGTGCGGCAACGGGGTCGCCGGGCGCGGCGGGCGATGGCCGGGGCCGCGGGGAGGCCGACGCCGCGGCGCGCCGGGGCAGGCGGGCTCTGGAGGGCGGCGGAGCGCGTGGGCGGAGGCGCGGCGCGGGGCGAAAGCGCCTCGAGGGGCGCTACACTCCCGCCGATGTCAGCCTCACGAGACTGCAGCGAGCGAACGGCGGACCCACGCGAGGCGTGCCCGGCGCCGCAGCCGAAGACCGCCGTCGATGATGACGAGCGCGAGCACGACGAGCACGACGAGCACGACAACAAGCTGATCGATCTGCCGCCGCTCGGGCACGACGAGGACGAGGCGGCCGAGGAGACCTTCGAGGAGCTCCTGCAGACGCTCGACGACGCGGATCACGGGCTCGACGACGCGAACGCGAGCGACCTGGAGGTCGGCGTCGAGCTCGCCGTGGACGAGGGCGCGGCCGGGGAGGACGAGCCCGCGGAAGAGGGCATCGACGTGGGGGCGCTCCACGAGGGGATCGACGACGCCGACGCGGGCTCGTGGGTGTCCGACGAGGCCGCCGAGCACGACGACGCCGAGCACGACGACCTCGACGATCACGGCGAGGGGCACGACGACGGCGGCGCGGAAGGGACCGGGGAGGATCCGTCGAACGACGTCGACGAGCGCGAGCTGCCGGCGCTCGACGCGGATCAAGAAGGCACCTACGAGGGCGAGGATCTGCTCGCGGAGCTGCCCGACCTCGCGGACGACCAGGCGCCGGTCTGGGACGCGCAGCCGTGGACGGTGGTCGAGGGCGCCGGGGCGGCGGTCCCGTGCAGCACGCTCGCGGTGGCCGGCGGCTGCGTCGTGGCCGGGGGCGCCGGCGAAGGGCCCGCGCTGGCGAGCGAGCCGGCCGCGCGCGCGGGGGGCCGCTCCCGCCGCGCGGACCGGGCGGGCGGCGATCGCGGGACCGTGCTCGTGGTCGACGCGGGAGCGCTGTCGGCGCGCCGCGCGGGCGTCGACACGTCGGCGTCCTCGATCGCGCTGTCGGACAGCGCGCTGCTCATCGCCACGCGCCGCGGCAACCTGCTGCTGAGCGACGACCGGGGGAAGACGGCGAGCGCGCTCGGGGCGTGGGGCTCGGGCGGGGCGCCGGTGACGCTCGCGACGACGCCGGGGCGGCTCTGGGTGCTGGCCGGCAAGACGCTGTGGTCGCCCGCGGCCGGCGCGGTCGCCGTCCCGCCGGAGGCCGGCTCCGCCGTGAGCGCGGGCTCGCCGCGCCGCGACGCCGCGATCGCGCCGCCGCGGGGCGCGCTGTCGCTGTCGCCGGGGCCCGCGCTGCGGGACGGCGTGCTCCGGATGAGCGCGAGCGAGGGGGTGATCGTGGCGCTCACGAGCGCGGCCGCGGGGCCGCAGCTCGAGCGGCTGCGCGGCGACGACGAGGGCTCGCCGGTCGTGCCGCTGTCCGGGGCGGCGCGGCGCGCGGCGGAGGCCGACGACGGTCGGCTCGCGGCGGCGGCGGGCGGGCGCTCGATCGCGCTGTCCGGCGCGGGGCTCCTGTGCGTGTCGCGCGACGGGGGCGAGACCTTCCGCGTGATCGAGGGGCTCCCCGCGGTGGTGGCGCTGGCGTTCGCGGGCGACCACAAGACCTCGCCGCTGCTCGCGCTCGTCGCGCGCGAGGGCGAGCGCCGGGCGCAGCTCGTCCATGTGCCGTCGAACGCAGCGCCCACGATGGTCGCCGAGATCGGGGCGACGGGGCCTGGCGGGGGCGAGGAGGAGGCTGCGTCCGTGGGGGCGGCGGCGATCGCGTGGGATCCGTCGCGCGAGGTGGTGTGGGTCGCGTGCTGGGCGGGGCTTATCGCGCTCACCCGGCAACGGAAGCACTAGCTCGCCGAGATGCCCGGCCCCCGGAGAGGGTGTTGTCGGCGCGGGGCAGGGGGGTGGGGCCCCGCCGAACTCGCCTGCGATGTGCGCCATCCGGCAAGCCGGATGACGCACATCGCAGGCTCAAACATCGGCCCATCCCCACCCCCCTGCCCCGCGCCGACAACACCCTCCCCGGGGGCCTGCGGTGTACGGGGTCGAAGAGGTGGACGAGGTGGCTTGAGGCTCAGGGCTCGACGAACGTGGCGTGGAGCAGGCGCTGCGCGGGGGCGGCGTCGGCGGCGTCGACGAGGGCGCCGAGGCGCAGGGGGGACGCGACCGTGAAGCGGGGGGCGATGCCGGCATGGGCGAGGACCTCGATGAAGCGGGACAGCGGCGACGCGGTCGCGGTGAGGCCGTCGCCGACGACGCTGACAGAGGCCAGGCCCTCGTCGAGCTCGAGCGACGGCTGCAGCGCGACCAGCTGGCGCTTAGCTCCCTGCCAGTCGGGCACGTTGAGGAGCGGGATCACGAACGCCCCGCCGCCAGGGCCGAACGAGAGATCGCGGAAGCCCAGCCCGAGCTCGCCGGCCGCGCGGAGGAGCGCGTCGAGCCGGAGACCGCCGGGAGCCCGCGCGAGCACGACATTGCCCTCGGCGACGATCGCGCGCGCCGAGTGCGTCGACGACGTCGAGCCAGGAACGAACCGGCGCACCACCGTCTCCCGCGCGCCGGGGACGGCGTCGAACGTCGAGCGCGCATAGAGCGCCACGCCGGAGCGCCGCGCCCACTCGACCGCCTGGGCGCAGACGACCTTCGCGCCGCACTCGGCCATCTCCTGGAGGACCGCGCCGTCGAGCTCCGGCAGGTGACGCGCGTCCGGGACGACCCGGGGATCGGCCGAGTACACGCCGTCGACGTCGCTGTAGATCTCGCAGCGCTCGGCGCTCAGCGCCGCGGCGAGCGCCACCGCCGTCGTGTCGGAGCCGCCGCGGCCGAGCGTCGTGATCTCGCGGCGGTAGCTCATCCCCTGGTAGCCGGCGACGATCACGATGCGGCCGCGCGCGAGCTCGTCCTCGATCCGGAACGGGCGGACCTCGATGATGCGCGCGTCGAAGTGGCGATCGTTCGTGAGGATGCCGGACTGGGAGCCGGTGAACGAGATCGCCTCGAAACCACGGGCCTGGATGGCGATCGACAGGAGCGCCATCGAGACGCGCTCGCCGGTCGAGAGGAGCATGTCGAGCTCGCGCCGGGGAGGATCCGCGGCCGCGCCGCCGCCCGCGCTCGCCGCCTGCCGGGCGAGGGCGAGCAGGCCGTCGGTCGTCTTGCCCATCGCGCTGACCACGACGACGACGTCGTTGCCGGCGCGCCTCGCGGCGACGACGCGGTCGGCGACCTTGCCGATCTTGTCGACGTCGGCGACCGACGACCCGCCGTACTTCTGCACGATGATCGGACGGCCCGGCCTCGCGGGCGAGGCGCCCGGCTCGCGCGGCGAGCCCTCCTGCTGGACGCGGTTCGTCGGCTGCTCGGCCATGCTGCACCTCCAAGCGCTGCGCGCGCTGCGCAGGAGATCCGGCTATCACGGGCCCGGCGATCGGGCCAAGCGCGCGGCGCGCCCGGCGCGCCGTCGCGATCAGGGGAGCTCGGCGTGCAGCAGCATCTCGTAGAGCTCCGCCTCGGCGGCGCGCCCCTCGGCCCGCGCCCGCGCGGCGAGCCGCGCGAGCACGCCGCGCCGCCGCGGCGCGACCTCCTGGCGGGCGGCCTCATCCCCCTCCTCCAGGCGCGCCGAGAGCAGGGCGAGGAGATCCAGATCGCGGCCGAGCCGCTCCAGCACGTCGGCGAGCGCCATCGCCACCCCGTGGTCGGTGGGATCGGCGCGGAGCCGATCCGCGAGCCGCTCGGCCAGGAGCTCGTCGTCGACGCCGAACGCGCGGACGAACGGCGCCTGCCCCTCCGCCAGCGTGACGCTGTTCGGGACGGGCGGCATGTCGGGCAGGTCGGTCGACGTGTCGCTGCTGTCGAACGTGGGCATCTCGTCGAGGAGCCCGGGATCGCGCGGCGCGATCGGCGGGGCCGGCGGCGGCGCGATCCGCGGCGCGGGGGCCGGCGCGATCGGCGCGGTCACGGCCGGCGTCCGGGCGATCGGCGGCGACGGGGCCGGCGGCGGCGCGACCACCACGGGCTCGGGCGGGATCGAGCGCCGGCGAGGCGGCGCGGGGACGTGGACCTCGATCCGCTGCTCGGTGGCGTGGGGCCGAGGCGCCGGGCTCGGCCGCGCCCCGCGCGGAGGCGCCACCTGCGGCGCGAGCTCGCCCGAGACGCGGCGGAACGCGGCGGCGATCTCCGGATCGCGCGGGCGCAGGCGCAGCGCGAGGCCGAGGTGGCGCTGCGCGGCGAGGAGATCCCCGCGGGATCGCTCCTCGATCTCGGCGGCCTCGGCGAGCAGGGCCGCGACGGCGGCCGGGCCGCCGACGAGCGGCGAGCCCGCGCGCGCGGAGCCGGGGTCGGCGGCGCGGTCCTGGAGCGCGAGCTCCACCGCGTCGCGCAGCCGCCCGAGCGCGACCGACGCGCCCCCGAGATCGCCGAGCTCGGCGCACCAGCGGCCCTCGAGCAGCCGCGCCTCCAGCGACTCCGGCGCGCCGGGGGGGATCGCCCGCACGCGCGCGACCGCCGCGGGGAGATCGCCGGCGATCTCCGCGAGGCCGCGGCCGAGCTCGAGATCGAGCGCGCCGGCGGTCGCGCCGCTGCGCGCGGCGAGGACGCGCGCGCGGGCGAGGAGGTCGAGCGCGCGCCTCCCCTCCCCCGCCGCCCGCAGCGAGCGCGCGAGGCCCGCGACAACGTCGGGGCTCTCCGGCGCGTAACGGAGCGCCCGCTCGAAGAGCGCCCGCGCGTCGGCCGCGTGGCCCCGCGCGAGGAACGCCTCCGCGGCCCTGCGGGAGGCGGCGTGGCGCGCCTCGGCCCCGCGCGCGGCGGCCTCGAGGTGCTCGGCGTCCGCGAGCGCGCCGCGCACGTCGGCGACGTCGAGCCGCGCCTCGATCCGCGCCCAGCGCAGCGCGTCGAGCCCGGGCGCGCGCGCGACGCCGAGGTTCAGCGCGTCGAGGCGCACGTCGAGGGCGTCCGCGAGCCTCGCCGCGCGCAGCCAGGCGAGCGCGGCGAGCGGGCCGTACGGCTCCGCGTGCGCGGCGCGCGCGAGCGCCGAGAAGGCGCCGTCGCGGTCGCCGACCGCCTCGAGGAGCGCGCCGCCGAGCAGGCCGGCGTCGACGGCGGGCATGGCGTCGACGACGGTCGAGAGCGCCCCCTCGGCGCGCTCGCCGGCCAGGAGGTCGATCCACGCGAGGCGCGCGGAGATCTCCGGGTGCCGCGGGGCGCGCTCCAGCGCGGCGAGGTAGACGCGGCGCGCGTCGTCGAGGCCGCCCGCGAGCGCGAGCTCGTCGGCGGCGCCCGCGAGCTCGGCCGCCTCGAGCGCCCGGAGCGCGCGATCGCCCAGCGCCGGAGGCGCCGCGTCGAGCGCGCCCTCGGCGCGGAAGCGGCCCGCCTCCGCGACGACCGACGCCCACTGCACCCCGGCCACCGCGGGCGCCCTCGCGCCGGCGGCGGGCAGGAGCAGGCGGACGACGCGCTCGATCGCGGCGTCCAGCACGATCGCGCCCTCGACGATGCGGCCGTGCGGGCCCGCCATCATCGAGAGCGCCTGGAGCGCGAGCGCGTGCGGCGGGGCCGCGAGGCCGACGCCGCGGGCGCGCTCCGGCAGGAGCCTGAGCGCGCGCTCGCCGGGCGCGACGGCGACCTCGAACGCGAGCGCCGCCTCGCCGGACCGCAGCGCGACGAGCGCGCCGTCCTCGATGGGCGCGATGATCAGCTGCGGCGCGCCGTCGCCGAGGAAGCCGCGCAGCCGCGGCGCGGCCCAGCCGGCGAGCTCGGTCCCCTGCGCCTCGACGACGAGCCGGGCGAGCTGGCCGCGCCGGTGCCGGAAGCGCGCGACCCCGCCGGAGAGGTCGACGGGAAACCGGATCCCCGCGAGCCGCACGACGAGCTCGGTGACGCGGAGCGGGCCGATCGCGAACGGCTCGCCGAGCTCGATCGCGAGCGCCCCCTTGCTGACCGCGAGCCGGAGGACGGGGCGATCGTCGGGCGGGCGCGGGGCCGCTCCGCCGCCGGGCGCGAGCGCGCGCAGCGACGGCGAAAGGCCCAGCGCGCGCGCCGACCGGCCGCGCCTCTGTCCAGCAGCCATACCCGCCAAGGCTATCAACCCCGCGGCAATTGAGGCGAGTTCACGGCAATCACGCCGGACGAAGGGGAACGCGACGGAGCGAGCGAGGCGCGGCCGGCCGCCCGGGGAGGGGTCGCGAGCGGCCGGAGGCGGCCGGTCTGCGCCGGCGCGCCGGCCGCGCGGCCGCGCGGCCGCACCGGCCGGTTGGCCGCGCCGGTCGCCGGCCGCGCCGGGCGGTCAGCGGTCGCGCGTCAGACGTCGCCCTTGGCGAGCTTGTCCTTCATCTTCTGGACGAGCGCCGGGAACCCGTCCTTCTTGATGATCTTCGTGAACTGCGCCCGGTAGCTCCCCACCAGGCTGACGCCCTCGGTGACGATGTCCCGCACGAGCCAGGTGCCCCCCTTCTCGGAGAGCTTGAAGGCGATCTCGACCGGCTCCTCGCGCGCGTCCT
This sequence comes from Sorangium sp. So ce185, assembly GCF_051526825.1. NCBI lineage: Bacteria > Pseudomonadati > Myxococcota > Polyangiales > Polyangiaceae > Sorangium > Sorangium sp. So ce185. Next base: position 10,077,089 of record NZ_CP150316.1, read on the forward strand.
TCTTGGAGACGGCCCTCGTCTTGACCGTCATGACGCCGGCGCTCTCGGTCTCGCTCGTGTACTCGATGTTGAAGTCGAGCGTCTTCTTCAGGTTGCGCTCGTAAGCCTTGCGCACGAGCTGCTTGAGCAGCTCGGTGAACTGCTTCTTCTCGGCGTCGGTCCGGGCGGCCCACTCGCTGCCGAGCGAGCTCTCCGCCAGCGCCGAGTAGTCGAGCATCTCGTCGAAGATCGCGCCGACCTTCTTCTGGTTGTCGGCCCCTCCCTTCTTCAGGAGGTCGAACAGGACCGTCTGCTTGGCCTTGACCACGTCCGTCGCCGGCCCGGCGTTCGCGAGGCCCACCTGGCCGAGCGTGAGCGCGAGCAGCGAGAACGTCGCCGCGAAGAGATGGTTCATCCTGCGTGTCACGTATGGTTCTCCTTCTGTACCTGCGAGCTGCGCGCGAGCCTCGGTCGCCTGCGCTGCTCGCCCTCGTTCTAGTCGTTCTACGCACGAGGCAAGCGGCCTGCCACGTCGGACGAGGCCCGCGCCGGCGCGGTCACGTCCGGTCCGTGCTCTCCATGAACACCGCGAAACCACAGGGCAATCCGCCGGCGCTGGGCCGCTGTCCAGGGGCAGACGACGGTCTCCGCGGGCTATTCACGCCCGGCGGCGGGCTCCGCCGCAATCTCCCGCGGAGCGTCCAGGCGCGGCGCGCGGGAGAGCGTGAACGGAGCGCCACGCGCCCGGTGTGACGCGCGGCGAGCGCGGCGGCGGGGGCCCCCGCGTCAGCCCGCCGGGCGGGATCGCGGGGCGAGCTGCGCGCCGGCCGCGGCGTCCGCGCGGCGCTCCGGCTCGCCGGCCGCGAGCGGGCCGACCGGGACCCGCACCCGGAACGCGGTGCCCTCGCCCTCGCGGCTGTCGACCTCGATCCCGAAGCCGTGATCGTCGAGGATCCGCTTCACCACCGCCAGGCCGATGCCCATGCCGTGCGTGCGGGTCGTGAAGAACGCGTCGAAGAGGCGATCGCGGGCGCCCGCCGGGATGCCCCGCCCCTGATCGCGGATCTCCAGCAGCCAGGCGCCCGCGTCGCGCCAGAGGCGCACGGTCACGACCGCGCCCGCCGAGCTCGCCTGGATCGCGTTCCGCACGAGGTTCCAGACGACCTGGCGCATCTGCGCGGCGTCGGCGCTCACGGGCGCCGACGGCGGCCCCTCGAAGCGGACCTCGACGTCGCCGCCGCGGCCCGAGCGCCCCGCGAGCACGACGACGTCGCGGGCCGTCGCCGACAGGTCCACGGCCTCGAGCGCCGGCACCCGCGGGCGCGACAGATCGAGCATGTCGCCCACGAGGTCGTTCAGGCGCGCCGTCTCGCGCTCGATGATCTCGCAGAGCTTCCGGTCCTCGTCGGACAGCGTCCCGCCCGTGCGCAGGAGCTCGATGGAGCCCGCGATCGAGCCGAGCGGGTTCCGGATCTCGTGGGCCAGCCCCGCGGCGAGGCGGCCCAGCGCCGCGAGCCGCTCGGCCTGCTCCGCCCGCGCCGTCGCCTGCACGAGCCGGCCGCCGGTCGCGCGCAGCCGCTCCGCCAGGTAGCTCGCGAGCAGCGTGACCACCACGATCGCGAGCAGGTTGACGAACATGGGGTACCGGAGCTCGTCCCACTGCGTCACGTACGCGCCGGAGGGCTGGTCGGGCGGCACGCCGAGCAGGTGCAGCCCGAGCGCGGCGCACAGGAGCAGGTACGCCGCCGCCCCGGACGCGGCGGCGACGATCGCGCCGGGGACGCCGAGGAGGATCGCCCCCGTCAGGCAGGTGAGGCCGTAGAGCGACGTGGCGCCGCTCGTGGCCCCGCCGGTGATGTACACGAGCGCGGTCCAGGTGATCTGGTCGGTGACGAGCTGCGCCCGGGCGATCCCGCGGAGGGCGCGCTGCATGCGCAGGAACACCGCGTAGATGCCGGAGACGCCGTACGCCGCGGCGACCGTCACGAGCGCGACGATGCTGGAGAAGCCCCCGGGGGTGAAGCCGCGGAGGTACACCGCCGCGGTCACGACGAGGAAGACCGTGAGCACGGCGAGGCGCAGCGCGATGAGCCAGGTGAGCCGGCTCGCGAGCGGCGCCTCGGCGCCGCCGGGAGCGCCGGGCGGGAGCGGCGACGCGACCGGCGCCGGCGGCGGCCCGGCCCCGACCTCGTCCGGCCGCGCCACGGCCTCGCCGCCGGGGTCCGCCGGGGAGGCCGCGGGCGACATCACTCCGCCTTGATCTTGCCGGCGAGATCGAAGATCGGCAGGTACATCGAGATGAGCACGACGCCGACCATGCTGCCGACGACGACCATGAGGAGCGGCTCGAGCAGCGACGTCAGCGCGGAGACGGCGACGTCGACCTCCTCCTCGTAGAAGTCGGCGATCTTGTTCAGCATCGTGTCGAGCGCGCCGGTCTGCTCGCCGACGGCGACCATCTGCACGACCATGCCGGGGAAGACCTGCATCTCGCCGAGCGGCTCGGCCATGTTCTTCCCCTCCGAGATCTTCTGGCGCGAGTACATGAGGCCCTCCTCGACGACGACGTTGCCCGCCGTCTTCGCGACGATGTCGAGCGCGTCGAGGATGGGCACGCCGGAGCCGAGGAGCGTGCCGAGCGTGCGCGAGAACCGCGCCACGGCGATCTTCTGCATGACGGGGCCGAGGATCGGGAGCCGGAGCACGAGGCGGTGCACCATCCGCTTGCCGGACGGCGAGCGGTAGAAGTAGGTCCCGCCGACGATCGCGGCGACGGTCAGCACGGCGATGAGCGGCAGGTAGGTGACGAACGCCTTCGAGGTCGCGATGACGATCTTCGTGAGCTGCGGGAGCGCGTCCTTCGCCCCGAACTCCGCGAACATCGTCTCGAAGGACGGGATGACGAACGACATCAGCACGACCATGACGACGATCATGATCACGATGACGGCGATCGGGTACGCGAGCGCGCCGCGCACCTGGCGCGCGAGCTTCACGCGCTTCTCGATGTAGATCGCGAGCCGGTTCAGGATGCTGTCGAGGATGCCGCCCACCTCGCCGGCCTGGACGAGGTTGACGAACAGGTCGTCGAAGATCTTCGGGTGGCGCCGGAGCGCGTCGCTGAACGTGGCGCCCTGCTCGACCGTGTTCTTGATGTCGCGCAGCGCCGCCTGGAAGATCTTGTTCGGCTCCTGGTTCGAGAGGATCTCGAGGCACTGGACCAGCGGGAGGCCGGCGTCGATCATCGTCGCGAACTGGCGGATGAACTTGACGAGGTCCTTGGCCTCGACGCCCGAGCCGAAGCTCAGGCTGATGTTGAGCGCGGCGCCCTTCTTCTTGACGCGGGTCGGGCTCAGCTGCTGAGCGCGGAGGCGGTTCTGCACCGCCGCCTCGTTCTCGGCCTCCATCGTGCCCTTCCGGATCTCTCCGGTGCGGCCGCGCGCCTCCCAAACGAACTCCGCCATAGTGCTTCCGGTCTTCTCCCTGGGTCCACGGCGGGCCGAGCCGACGCGCCGGGGCGGCCCCGCCTCCGGGGAACGCCAGGATAAAGTTCGGCGAGGCCGGGGGTCAAAGACGGTGGGGCTTTCTCTGATCCAGGGGGCGCGGGGGTGGTGCGACGTGGGACGCAGGGCGCGCGACGGAGACGGGGACGCGGATGCGGATGCGGAGGGAGCGCGATCCCGAGACGCACGCGCCGGCGGGGGTCTCCGCGCGGCGGGGGCGGGTGGGCGCTCGGCCATCCGCCAAGACGGGGGCGTGAGCGCTTGCGCTGAGAACACCGCCCGGCATGTCTCACTTCGGGCCATGCCTCCTGGGACGTTTCGTCGCGCGCCACACAAGGCGCGCCTGAGACGCAGAGCCCCCTGAAACCTTATGGCACCTCGTTCGGTGCTCGCCGCGCCCACCCGCCCCCGCCGCGCGGAGACCCCCGCCGGCGCTCACCGCTAGGCCGGAAGACGGCGGCTTCGATGAGCCACGAGGCGCCGAATGCTGGCACGGACCGTCACAGCTCGCACCCGGACACGAAAGTGAGTCACCCGGACGCGGAGGTGCGCCATCCGGACACGGAAGTGTGTCATCTGGACAGGGAGGTGTGTCATCTGGACAGGGAGGTGTGTCATCTGGACATGCGGCGGGTCGAACCGGACGACACAGCCCTCGGGGCTATGGCCGTGCGGCGGCTCCAGTGGTCGAGGCGACGGAGCATCGGGTCCGGAAGCGCAACGAGCGCCCCGCGGCCGAGGACAGGGGCACCTCAGCCGCGTTCCACGAGCGGCACGAGACGCTCCTGCGCGCGATGCGCCGGCGGACGCGGGCCGGCCCGCCGGCGGCCGCGCTCTCCGGCTTCGCCCAGCGAGCTGCCTACCCGCGACCGCGCTCCGCCACGTAGCGGACCGCGCCGTGCACCTCGCGGAGGAGCGCGCCCTGCCGGCGCTCGACCCGCATGAGCTCCTGGTGGCCCTCCCACGCGCCGACCGGCGCGACCAGGACGCCGCCGTCGGCCAGCCGCTCCTCGAGCGCGGCGGGCGGCTCGATCAGCGCGTAGGTCACCGCGACCTTCCAGGGGCGCTCCGACGGCATCGCCCGCCCGGACGCGAGCACGCGCTCGGCGAGCGAACGCCCGTCGCCGCACAGCAGCGCGACGCTCGCGCCCTCGTCGGACGGACCGGCGCCGCTGCCCGCGAACGCCGCGTCGTCGCCATGGCGATCCGGCCGCGCGCCGAGGAGCCGCGCCGCGCGCGCGTGCAGCGCAGGATCGATCTCGATCGAGGCGACGTGCCCGGCCGGGCCGACGATGCGCCGCGCGAGCGCCGCCCCGTAGCCCGTGCCGGTGCCCAGCTCGAGCACGCGATCGCCCGGCGCGAGGCCGAGCAGGCTGAACGTGAGCAGGTACGCGTGCGGCGCGCTCACCGTCGCGTGCCCGGCCCGGTCGAGCGGCAACGGCGTGTCGTCCGCGGAAGCCGCGAGATCCTCCGGGAGGACGAAGCGCTCGCGCGGCACGAGCAGGATCGCGTCGAGGTAGTGCGCAGGGAACTCGAAGCGGCGCGCGAGCTCGGCCACGAGCGGCGCGCGCGCGACGCGCCCAGCCTCGGCGAGCTCGACGTCGAACGCGATCGCGGCGTCGAGCTGCTCGGGGACCGGCGCCCAGCGATCGGGCCGGCGATCGTCGTACCTCGCCGCGAGCGCGGCGAGCGACGCAACGGCGGCGCGTGATTCGGTGCTCGAGGGAGAGTTCACCGCGAGATCCTGAAGCAGGACCGGCCGCGCCGCTCGATCTTTCGAGGAACGTTCCGCGTTTCCCCGACCCCGGTCCAGCCCGCCGTCAGAGCTCGTTTGACAGGGGCGCACGCCCCTCCTCATCCTCGGCCATGGCCCTCGTCGACCTCACGCCGATCGCCGCGCTCGCGGTCGAAGAACACCGCGCCGCGCCCTGCGCCTGCGTCACCGCCGCCATGCGCACACGGAACAACGTCCGGTACGGATCGGGCGCGGCCGGGCGGCTGTGGTTCGAGGACAGCCCGCCGGCGGGCGCGGGCGGCGCGCCGCCCGCGGCGACGATGGACGCGATCTTCGACCTCGCGTCGGTGACGAAGCCGTTCACCGCGCTGGCGTTCGCCCGGCTCGTTCGCGCCGGCAAGGCGAGGTACGACGAGCCGCTCGGAGAGGTGCTGCCCGAGCTCGCCGGCACGCGATCGGCGCGCGTGCCGCTCGAGCTCCTCGCCGCGCACCGCGCCGGGCTCGAGGCGCACCGCACGCTCCACCCGCCGGACGACAGCGCGCCGATCGATCCCCTCGAGGCGCTGCGCGCCTGCGCGGACGGGCGCCGCGAAGGGTGCGCGGGCGATCCGCCCGAGGGCGGGTTCCCGCCGGTGTACAGCGACCTCGGGTACCTGCTCCTCGGCGCCGCGGTCGCGCGGCGCGGCGAGGCCGAGCTCGACGAGGTCGTCGCGCGCGAGGTGACCGGACCCCTCGGGCTCGCGGTCGCGCCGGCCCGCGCGCTGCGGCGCCGCGATCCGCGCTTCGACGAGCGCGTCGCGCCCACCGAGGACGTGGCGTTCCGCGGGGGCGTGATCCGCGGCGCGGTGCACGACGACAACGCCTGGACGATCGCGCAGGGCGGGATGGCCGGGCACGCGGGCCTCTTCGGCGACGCGATGTCCGTGGCGCGGCTCGGGGTGGCGCTGCTCGAGGCGCTCGCGGGCGAGCGGCCGGAGTGGCTCTCGCGCGACGAGGTGCGGCGGCTGATCGAGCCGCGGCCAGGCGGGTCGCTGCGCGCCGGGTTCGACGGCAAGAGCGGCGAGAGGCCGAGCGCAGGCGCCCGCTTCGGCCCGCGGACCTTCGGCCACCTCGGCTTCACCGGGACGAGCCTCTGGATCGACCCGGACGCCGAGCTCGTCGGCGTGCTGCTCACGAACCGCGTCCACCCGACGCGCGCCTCCGACGCGATCCGCCGCGCGCGACCCGCGGTCCACGACGCGATCGCGGAGGCCATGGCGGCCGCGCGATGACGCGACGAGGGCATGGCGCGCCGCATCGAGCCCGCGTGTTCGCGGGCTGACGCCGAGCGATGCTAGGCTGCCGCGGTGTCACACGGCGCCGCCCCGGAACAGCAGGGCCCGTCCCCCGGGTTGCTTCGCTCGCCCACCGAGCCCGCGCGCGCGCCCGGCGAGCTGCGCCCCGGCGCGATCCATCGGGAGCCCGACGGCGCCACGCCGAGGCCGCCCGACGGCACGGCCACCACGTCGACGCCGCCCGAGGGCGCGGCCACCGCGTCGACGCCGCCCGACGGCGCGGCCACCGCGTCGACGCCGCCCGACGGCGCGACCACCGCATCGAGGCCGCCCGATGCTGCCGGCGCCGCGCCCGCGGCCCTCGAGCCGGCGCGGCGCCCCGCGGCGGCGCCGCGCTCGTTCCGGCAGAACGCCGCGCAGAGCGGCCGCTTCGTCCGCGCCTACCTGACGACGTTCACCGTCATCGCGAGCTACCTCTGGTTCTTCTTCCTGCGCCGCCTCTTCGGCGACGCGTGGGCGCAGGGCCGCGTGGACGAGGTCCACGCGAGGAACGCCCGCCGCATCGAGCGCACGATCGTCGAGCTCCAGGGCCTCTTCATCAAGGTCGGCCAGATGCTCAGCATCATGGCGAACTTCCTCCCCGCGACGCTGCGCGCGGGGCTCGAGGGGCTCCAGGACCAGGTGCCGCCGCGCCCCTACGAGGAGATCGAGGCGCGCATCGCCGAGGAGCTCGGGCGGCCCATCGACCAGGTCTTCGCCCGCTTCCACCGCGAGCCGCTCGCGAGCGCGTCGCTCGGCCAGGTCCACGAGGCGTGGCTCATGGACGGCACCCGCGTCGCCGTGAAGGTGCAGCACCGCGACATCGACGAGATCGTCCGCCTCGACCTGCTCACCATCCGCCGCATCATGGCGATCGTCGCGAAGTTCGTCCCCGTGCAGGGGCTCGACGCCTACTACCACCAGATCCGCTCGATGATCCTGGAGGAGCTCGACTTCGTGCGCGAGGCCAGGAACATCGTGCGCATCGCCGACAACTTCGCGAAGCAGCCGCAGGTCCGCTTCCCCCGGCCCATCGAGCCCTACTGCACGCGGCGCGTGATGACGACGACGTTCGTCGAGGGGATCAAGGTCGGCGACGTCGCGGCCCTCGAGGCGCACGGCGTCGACCGCAAGGCGCTCGCCCGGCACATCGTGCAGGTCTTCTGCCAGCAGATCTTCATCGACGGCATCTACCACGCGGATCCGCACCCGGGGAACATGCTGGTCGGGCCGAACGGGGAGCTCATCCTGCTCGACTTCGGCGCGGTCGCCGAGCTCTCCCAGGAGATGCGCGAGGGCATCCCCGAGTTCCTCGAGGCCGTGATCCGCCGCGACACCGAGGGGATCATCAAGGCGCTGCGCAAGATGCGCTTCTTCTCGCGCCGCGACACCGTCGACGTCAGCGAGAAGGTCGTCGAGTTCTTCCACCAGCGCTTCCAGGACGAGGTGAAGCTCGAGTCCTTCAACCTGAAGGACATCAAGCTCGACCCGCAGAAGGGCATCGAGAGCCTCATCGACCTCAGGCGCATGAACATCGGCCTGAAGGAGCTCTCCGGCGCGTTCCACGTGCCGCGCGACTTCGTGCTGCTCGAGCGCACCCTGCTCCTGCTCACCGGCGTCTGCACGCAGCTCGATCCGGACCTCAACCCCATGGATGTCGTGCGCCCGTACCTGCAGGACTTCGTCCTCGGCAGCCGCGACTGGGCGCAGATCGCCCTCGACGCGGCGAAGGACATGGGGATCAAGGCGCTGACGATCCCGGACGACCTGCGCAAGTACCTCACGCGCGCCAACCGCGGCGAGGCCGAGGTGAAGATCCGCGGCCTCGCCCAGGCCGCGTCGCTCGTGTACACGGGGGTGCGCCAGCTCATCTACGCGGCGCTCGCGATCGCCGCGGGCTTCGCGGGGCTGCAGCTCTACCTCGCTGGCCACGCGGCGCTCGCGCGCTATTGCCTCTACGGCGCCGCGGCGGCCGGCGCGCTGCTCGCGGGGAGCATCCTGTTCACGAACCGAGGTTGACGACACGCTATGAGCTCGATCGATCTGTCGCAGTACGAGGCCGAGATCGCGGCCGCCGAGGCCGAGATCACGCGGATCAGGGAGGCGAACGCGGAGCTCGCCGAGGCGTACCGCGGCGACCCGGGGGAGGACGCGCGCGAGATCCTCCGCCGCGGCGCCGCGTCGCTCGCCGCCGCGCGCGACCGCCTCGAGGCGGCGCGCGTGGCGCTGACGCTCGCGCGGACGACCGGCTCGCCGCACGGGCTGCTCGCGCGCGAGGGGGTCGTCACGGGCTCGGTGGCCGTCGCCATCCCCGCCGGCTCGTCGAGCGGCGAGCGGTCCCGGCTCATCGACGCGGCGCTGTCGGCCGAGCTCACGAGCGCGGCGCGAGAGCTCGGGGTCGTGCTCGCCGCCCCGGCGGCGCGCTACACGCGGGAGCGGCCCGGGCGCGACGCGGAGGGGCGCACCCTCCTCGACGTCGCCGGGCACGTCGAGGGCGACGTGCTGATGCCCGCCGTCTCCCGCGGCGCCAAGAGCGCGCGCAGGGGCTGAGCGGCGATCTGGGCGCCGATCTGGGCGCCGATCTGGGCGCCGATCTGGGCGGCGACCTGAGCGCCGATCGCGCGCGGCCCGCGGCGCTCAGGCCCTGAACGCGGCGACGACCGCCGCGGCGCGCTCCTCGACGCGCGCGCGGAGCGGGGCGAAGCGCGCGGAGGACCGCGCGCGGTCGAGCACCGCGCAGCGCTGCATCCAGAGGGCGTCGAAGAGCCCCGCCTCCACCGCGCTCGCGAGCGTGCGGAAGAGCGCGTCGTCCTCGCCGAGGAAGGCGAGGATCTCCGCCTCCATCTGGAGGAAGAGCGGGCGCAGGCGGCTGCCCGGCTCCGAGCCGTCCGACTTCGCGCGCAAGTACGCCCGCTGCTCGTCCGAGAGCCGCGACGTCGCGAGCACGTCGCGGTAGATGCGCGCGTACTGGACCGGGACGTTCTCCGCCGACGACGGCAAGAGGTCGTCGATGGGGTACGGGGCGCCGCGCCACAGCCCGAACCGGGCGCGCATGATCGCCTTGTGGAAGCGGCTCGACGGGTCCTCCGCGGGCGTGTCGAGCAGCACGCCGGCCCCCGCCCAGTCGCCGACCAGCGCCCGGCCGCGCGCGAGCTCCCAGCGCGGGAACAGCTCGCCCGGGTCCAGCGACAGCGCCGTGTCGAGCCGGAAGACCGCCTCGTCGACGAGCCCCGCCTCGAGGAGGATGCGGCCGAGCAGCTCGTGCGCCTTGGCCAGGCTCGGCGCGCGCTGGAGCGCCTTGCGCAGCGCCGGCACGGCGCCGATGGGGTCGCTCGCGCTGAAGCGGACCGTCGCGAGCGCCACCCACGGCTCGCCGAGCGAGGGGGCGAGCGCGATCGACCGCTCGGCCGCCTGCTGCGCCTTCGCGAGCTGCGCCCTGCCGTCGCCCTGCGCGGCCATCAGCCGCGCCGAGGCGATGGCGTAGCCGGAGAGGATGCTCGGGTCGTTCGGAGAGAAGGACAGCGCCTCCTCGAAGAGCGACACGGCCGGCGCGGCGTCGCCGTACCAGAGGTGCCGCAGCTGGTGGCGGGCGCGCAGGTACAGGTCGATCGCGCGCGGGTCGCTCGGCGCCTCGCGCTCGCGGCTGGCGGCGTCGACGGTGAGCGCCCCGGCGATGGCGCTCGCCGCGTCGTCGCTCACCGCGAGCAGCGCCTCGGGCGAGCTGTCGAACCGCTTCGCCCAGAGCTGGAACCCGTCCTCGACGCTGATGACGCGCGCGGTCACGCGCACGCCCGCCGGCGGCAGGCGCGAGCCCGGCCGCGAGTACGGCGCCGACGGCTGCGAGCGCGGCGCGTCGTGCCCGTAGCCGCCGCCGGTGCGGCGGAGCGACCCCTCGACCACGACCTGCACGCCGAGCTCGCGGCCGATGTCCCGCGGGTCGCGGCCGTCGAGCCGCACCCGGGACACCGCGGCGCGCGGCCGCACCTTGAGGCCGGCCGTCATCGAGAGGGTGTCGGTGAGATCCTCGGTGAAGCCGTCGGCGAGGTACTCGTCGTCCGGGGCGCCGACGTTGCGGAACGGGAGCACGGCGACCGTCTTCAGCCCCGGCGAGGACGCGGACGAGGGCGGCGACGTGGGCGTCGGCGTGGGCGCGGGCGCCGACAGCGTCGGCGACATGAGCCGCGGCTGCGGCGCGGTGACCGCCTCGACCGACGCGGCGACGCGGGTCGGGTTCTGCTCGATCGGCTGCGGCGCGGTCGGCGCGGCCGTGGCCGCGGACGCGGCGATCACCGAGGCGAGCGACTGCGCCGGCTGCGGGGCGATCGACACCCGCGAGCGCGCGAGCAGGAGCGCGCGGTGAGCCTCGGCCGCGCTCGCGTAGCGATCCTCGCGGCGCGTCGCCATGCACCGCAGGACGACGTCCGCGACGGCGAGGGGCACGTCCGGACGGACCGAGCGCGGATCCGGCGGCGGGGACCTGAGCCGGGCCATCGCGGCCGCGATCGCGCCGGCGCCCGGCCAGGCGCGCCGGTGGGTGAGGCACTCGAAGAGGATCATGCCGAGCGCGTAGATGTCGGTGCGCGCGTCGATGTCGGGCTCGCCGGTCAGCTGCTCCGGCGACATGTACGCGGGGGAGCCGAGCACGAAGCCGGACGACTCGCCGGCGCTCGGCCCGGACGAGGTGCGGGCGATGCCGAAGTCGGTGATGACGACCCGCCCGCCCCTGTCGAGGAGCACGTTCTCGGGCTTGAGGTCGCGGTGCACGATGCCGGCCGCGTGCGCGGCGCCGAGCCCGTCGCACAGGGCGCAGCCAATGCCGATGACCTGCTGCGCCGGCATCGGGCCCGTCCGCGCGAGCACGCTGTGCAGCGACTCGCCGTCGACGCACTCCATCGTGAGGAACTTCTCGCCCTCGTGGTCGCCGAAGTCGAACGTCCGCGCGACGTTCCGGTGCGTCACGCGGCGCGCGAGCTTCACCTCCTGCCGGAAGCGCTCGAGCATCCCGGCCGAGTCGGCGAGATCGCGCCGCAGCATCTTGAGGGCGACCACCTCGTCGAGCTCGAGGTCGCGGACGCGATAGACGCTGCCCATGCCGCCGGTGCCGAGCAGGCCGAGGATCTCGTAGCGCCCCGCGATGCGCTGGGGCGCGGCGACGAAGCCGGACCCCTGGCCCTGCTCGCTGCGCGGCTCGGTGCGGGGCGTCGGCTCGGAGGCCGTAAGTCGCCTGTCGCTCACGCGCTCAGTCTACCCACGCCGAAGGGTAGAAGTCAGCGCGAGCGAGCCGCTGGACAGAAAACATGAAATACGCCGCGCCGGCTCACCTCGACACACCTTCTTCCCGCTTCCGCTCCCGCCGTGGGTCCGTTATATGTACGTGCCCCGCGGGTAGACGAATGCAGCATCGCACCAAGCATGAGCCGTCGTCCGCGCTGCTGGAGGTCAGCCTCGATCCGGGCGAGGCGCTGCTCGCGGAGGCGGGCGCGATGGTCGCGCGCTCGCCGAGCCTGCGCACGGTCGTCCGGCTCAACGCCGGCCGCGGCGCCGGGCTCTTCGGGCGGCTCAAGGCGCTAGTCGTCGCGCTGCTCCGGAAGCTCGCGGGCGGCGAGACGTTCTTCGTGAACCACATCGAGGCGCCGGAGGGCGGGTGGGTGTGGCTCGCCCCGCCGCTCAGCGGCCGCGTCAAGCACGTCCCCCTCCGCGGGGAGACGATGCTCTTCAGCGCCGGCTCCTACCTCGCGAGCGCGGGCGACATCGACGTCAAGGTGCGCTGGGGTGGGCTGCGCGCCGTCCTCGCGCGCGAGGGCGTCTTCTTCATCGAGGCCTCCGGCGTCGGCGATCTCTGGATCACGAGCTACGGCGCGATCGAGGAGCTCCCCTGCGACGGGTCGCTCATCGTGGACAGCGGGCACCTCGTCGGGTTCGACGCGTCGCTCGCGCTCAAGATCAGGAGCCCTGGCGGGGGGCTCATGGGCCTCATGGTCTCCGGCGAAGGCGTGGTGTGCGAGTTCACCGGCCGCGGCCGCGTGCTGATCCAGTCGCGCAGCGCCGGCGCGCTCGTGGGGTGGCTCGCGCCGCTGCTCCCGCCCTGAGGGGCGACGGAGACGTCCGATGCAGGTGAATCTCCTCTACCGTCCCTCCCAGGCCCTCGCGCAGTGCTGGCTCGCGCCGGGCGAGCACGTGATCGCCGAGAGCGGCGCGCTCGTGGGCATGTCGACCAACGTGCGGGTGGAGACGCAGTCGGGCGGCATCATGTCGGGCCTGAAGCGGATGCTGGCCGGAGAGTCGTTCTACCGGAACTCGTTCATCGCGGAGGGCGGCCACGCAGAGGTGCTGTTCGCGACGCCGCTGTCCGGGGACATGGCGGTGCTCGAGGTGGGCGACAGGCAATGGTGCGTCCAGAGCAGCGCCTATGTCGCGTCCAGCCCGGAGGTCGAGGTGAAGACGCGCTCGGGCGGCCTGCGCGGCTTCTTCTCGGGAGCGGGGCTCTTCGCCCTCGAGACGGCCGGGCAAGGTCAGATGATCATCGGCGCCTTCGGCGCGCTCGAGGAGCTCCCGGTGAGAGGCCACGTCGTCATCGACACGGGCCACCTCGCAGCGTGGGAGTCGACGCTCTCGTGCCGGATCGGCAAGAACACGTCGACGTGGCTCGGCACGTGGCTCTCGGGCGAGGGGCTCGTCTGCCACGTCGAGGGCAGCGGCAGCCTGTGGGTCCAGTCGCGCAACGCCGGCCGGTACGGCGCGGCGATCGGCGCGCGGCTCGCCCCGCGGCAACCCTAGAGACCGAGGGGAAGGCGTGCGCGACGAGATCCGAGACAACCCCGAGTTCGGCGTGCTCCACGTGACCTTCGAGCACGCCGGCGAGCAGATCATCGCCGAGAGCGGCGCGATGGTCGCGCGCGACGCGGCCATCGACATGAAGACGAGCCTGCAAGGCGGGCTCGCCAGCGCGCTCAAGCGCAGGCTGACGGCCGGAGAGAGCCTCTTCCAGAACACGTTCACGGCGACCGCGCCCATGCAGTCCATGCGGCTCGCGCCGGCGCCCGAGGGGTCGATCGAGCGCATCATCCTGCGCTCGGGGATGGAGGTCTTCCTCCAGTCGGGCGCCTATCTCGCCTCCACGCCCGGCATCACGCTCGACACGAAGTGGCAGGGGGCCAAGGGCTTCTTCGCCGGCGGCCTGTCGCTCCTGCGGGCCTACGGCGAGGGGCTGATCTGGTTCTCGAGCTACGGCGGTATCCACGCGATCGACGTCGGGCGCGAGCACCAGGGATATATCTGCGACAACACACACCTGCTCGCGTTCACCGAGGGCCTGCGGTATCAGGTGCGCAAGCTGGCCGGCCTGAAGGGCCTGTTCCTGTCCGGCGAGGGGCTCGTCTGCGAGCTCCAGGGCCACGGGCGGCTCTGGCTGCAGACCCGGAACCCGGGGGCGCTGTCGGCGTTCCTCCACCCGTTTCGGCCCGTGGGAGGCGGCCATTAGCCCGCTGCGCGCCGCGCCGAGCGCGGACCCGGGGCGGAACGCCGCGCGGCCGCGACGTTCCGCCGCGGCTGTGCGCGGGCGCGGCGACGCCGCTTGCGGGCGCGGCGACGCCGCTTGCGGGCGCGGCGACACCGCGTGCGGGCGCGGCGACGCCGCTTGCGGGCGCGGCAACACCGCGTCCAGCCGGCGGCGCGCGGCGCACGGCGGCTCTCGGCGCCTGCGAGCGCGCCCTCGCCCGCGCGCCCGCCTGCTGGCCCGCCGGGTTCTTGCCCCCCGCCGTCGGCCGCTGGCCGCCGGAGGCCGGCGAAACGCCGCGGTCCCGGCCGCTCGCCATCGGCCGACGCGCCGTCATTGCCTTCCCGGAGGCGGACTCGCTAAAGTAGTCCGGCCTCGAAGAGGAGGCTCGCACGGCGAGCGGCGGATGCCACCGATCCACAGCGGCTCGCGGGGCGAGCCTGGCGTCGCCTGAATGCCCCGAACCCGCTATGTGGAAGCTGACGATCGAGGATGACGAGGGGAAACAGACGGGGCTCCCCCTCGCCCATGAGGAGTATGCGCTCGGGCGCGGAGAGTCGAACTCGATCCGGCTGACCGACCGCAACGTCTCGCGGCGCCACGCGACGCTGGTCAAGAACGGCCAGGGCTGGATCATCCGCGATCTCGAGAGCTACAACGGCACGTTCGTCAACGGCGGCCGCGTCACCGGCGAGCAGCACCTGCGCCACGGCGACCTCGTGCAGCTCGGCGACTACCGCATCGAGATCGTCGATGAGGCGCTCTCGTCCGCGGTGACGAGCCCCACGCCGCCGCCCGGCAGCCGCAGCACGGCGCACCTGCCGCTCCACACCCGCCCGAACCGGCTCGTCATGGTCGTCGGCCCGACGCCCGGCGCGGAGTTCCCGCTCGACGGGGAGCGCTTCACCATCGGGCGCTCCGAGGACGCGACGATCTCGATCAACCACAGCTCCGTGAGCCGCCTGCACGCGGAGCTCATCAGCCTCGGCAACGGCCGCTACGAGGTCGTCGACAAGCAGAGCGCCAACGGCGTGCGCATCAACGGCGTCGAGCTGAAGCGCGGGCTGCTCGAGGCGGGCGACGCGCTCGAGCTCGGCGACGTGCGGCTCCGCTTCGTCGCCGCGGGCAAGATCTTTCGCGCCGGACCGGACGGCGGCGCCGCCTCGGCGGGCGTGTACGGGAGCGTGGCGCCCGCGGTGCAGTCGTCCCGCTCGCTCGGCGGGGCGAGCAAGGCGGTGGGGATCCTCCTCGCGGTGGCGGTGATCCTCGCCATCGCCGTGGTCGCGGTCACCCGCGCGCGCTCGCAGGGGCCGGCGGCGCCCGAGCCGGACGCGCGGCCCGCGACGCCGGAGGTCGGGGGGAACGACGCGCAGATCCTCGACGCGGCGCACGAGCACCTCCGCGCGGGGAACATCGACGCCGCGCACCGGAAGCTGCAGGAGATCGCCGAGACGGCGCCGGCCCGGGAGACGCAGCGCTTCCGGGAGATCGAGGAGCGCTGGGCGGAGGGGATGTTCCAGCAGGTCGAGCGGGCCGCGACGAAGGGCGAGAAGCTCTCGCTGCTCAACGAGATCGCGAAGACCCCGGGCGTCCCGACGGCGCTCCGCGAGCGGGTGGCCGAGATGCGGCGGCAGGTCGACCCCGAGGCGCCGCCCGAGCCGGAGCCCGCGCCGCAGGGCGCGCCGCAGATGTCCTGGTCCCCGCAGCAGCACGCGCACACGCCCACGCCAGCGCCGCCGGCGTCCTCGACGCCCAGCGCCGCGGGCACCGGGGCCCCGCAGGCGAGCGCTCCGCTCGACTCGAGCTCGTACCCGGCGCAGCGAAAGGCGCTCGAGCCGAAGGTCTGGGGCGGGCGCGCGTCGGCCAGCGAGATCAAGCTGCTGCGCGCGATCTGCATCCACCAGGGCGACATGAGCTGCCGCGACAGGGCGACCGCGGCCCTGGACAAGCTGGAGAAGCGCAACGCTCCTCCGGACGCCGGCCTCTGAGCGGGCACGCCGTCGCAGAGCGCCCCCCTCCTCTCCCGTCCGCGCATCGATGACCTCCACGAGCAGCACCAGCGCCCACGAGCCGGCCGTCCACGGGCCCTCTGATCGCGAGCCGGCCGACCGCGGCGATCCCCCGCCCGGCGGGCGCGGCGCGCCGCCCGCGGGAGGCGCGCCGGCGGGCTCGCCGCCGCGGAACGGGCTCGTCTCGCCGGCGGCCGGCGCGCTGGCCACGCTCGCGCTGCTCGTGCTCTTGCCCTACGCGCACCCGAGCCTCTCGCGGCTGCGGCTGCTCACGCCGCTGCCCGAGGGCGAGGGGCTCGTCGTGGTCCCGGCGCCGGCGCCCGTCGCGTCGGTCGGGGAGACGACGCTCGCCACGGAGACCACCGAGCAGGCCGAGCTGCGCCAGCCCGAGGAGGTCGCGCTGCCGCCCGCGGCCGCCGAGCTCGTGCCGGCCGCGGTCGCCTCCGAGGGGAAGCCGCCGCGCCCGATCGAGGACCCGAGCGGCAAGGCGATGACGCCGTTCTTCCGCGCGCTCGCCGCGGTGGAGCGCAAGGCGCCGGGGTCGATCGCGCGCGTCACCTACTTCGGCGACTCCATCGTGGCGAGCGACTTCGTGACCGCGACGCTGCGGCGCAAGCTGCAGAAGCGGTTCGGCGACGCGGGCCACGGGTTCATGCTGATGGCCAACGCGTGGCCTGGATATTTCCACAACGACGTGGTGCGCTCCGCCGGCCCGGGCTGGCAGGTGAGCCGCGTCGTCGGCCCGTTCGCCAAGGACGGGCTGTACGGGCTCGGGGGCGTGTCGTTCCGCTCGCAGGGCGCGGGGGTGTTCTCGCGCTTCGCGACCGCGGAGACCGGGAGCTACGGGCGCGCGGTGTCGCGGTTCGCCGTCGATTACCTGAAGCACCCCGACGGCGGGCGGATGGAGATCAAGATCGACGGCGAGAGCCGCGAGACGATCGACACGCGGGCCGACGCGGTCAGCTCGGCGATCGCGACCTACGAGGTGCCCGACGGGCCGCACGCGCTCGAGGTGTGGGCGCGCGGGCCGGGGGTGCGCGCGTTCGGGGTCTGGATGGAGCGGGACACGCCGGGGGTGGTGCTCGACGCGATCGGCATCCAAGGCTGCCGCATCCGCTTCCTCGACAAGAGCGACGACGCCCACTTCGCCGAGCAGCTGCGCGCGCGGAACCCGTCGTTGACGGTGTTCCAGTACGGCATGAACGAGAGCGAGGACGGCGAGCTGTTCCCGCTCGATCAGGTCGAGTCGACGATGAAGGCGGTGCTCGATCAGGTGAAAGCGGCGCTGCCCGAGTCGTCGTGCCTGCTCGTCGGCCCGATGGACCGCGCCGACAAGAAGGGCGAGGTCTACCGGAGCCGGCCGGTGATCCCGAAGCTCGCGGCGATCCAGCGCCGGGTGGCCGGGCAGGTCGGGTGCGGCTACTTCGACACGTTCGGCGCGATGGGCGGCTCCGGCTCGATGGGGGTATGGGTCCAGCGGGGGCTCGGCGGCGCCGATCTCGCGCACCCGTCGGGCGCGGGGGCCGAGGTGATCGGCCGCTGGGTGTACCTGGCCCTGATGGAGGCCTACGAGGCCTGGAAGGCGGAGGCGGCGGCGGGCCGGCCCTGAGGCTACGCGGCCTTCAGGTCCTCGGCGTCCTGCTCGTCCGCGGCGCGCCGCTTGTGCTCCCGGGCGATGCCGACCACGACGCCGAGCCACGCGAGCGCGAGCGCGATGTTGACCATGGCGAAGTGCCGGACGGAGAGCGCGAGCACCTGGCCGACGATCACCCCGACGGCGGCGAGCACGTCGCCCGCGCGGACGACGAAGGTGTCGATGGCGGCCTTGGCGCTGTACTTCGCGTCGCGGCCGACCGGCAGGAAGAGCGCCTGCCGCGCCGTGTTCTGGACCGAGTAGTCGGTGCTGTTCTCGGCGATCTTCGCGACGCGCACGACGGCGAGCGCCGGCAGGACCGCGAGGGACGCGTTGCCGAGGAGGGCGATGGTCGGGAGGATGAACAGGGCGAACCGCACGCCGAAGTACTTGAAGATGCGGGAGACCAGGAAGAGCTGCAGGACGACGCCGAGGGTGTTCACCCAGTAGAAGAAATCGCCCTTGAAGGTGCCGATGATCGCGCCGAGCGCCGCCTTTTTCCCCTTCTCGGTGCGCGGGTGGACGAGCCCCTTCTCGGCGCCCTCGACGACCTTGCCGCCGGCCTCGACGTCGAACGCGCCGCCCTTGACCGCGGCGATCTTCCCCTCGAGCAGGCGCGACGCCTCCGGATCGACGAGGTAGACCGGGGCGCCCGCGGCGAGCGGCGCGCCCGGGTCCGCGCCCTCGGCGGCGGCCGGCGCCTTCTCGCCGGCGGCGGCCGCCGCCTTCTCGCCTGCGTCGGCCGGCGCCTTCTCGCCTGCGGCGGCCGGCGCGCTCTCCTGGCCGAGCGCGCTCGTGGCGGACTCGATCAGGGTGCGATCGAGGATGTACTCGCCGGTCGAGTTCACCCAGTTGAGGACGAGCGTCAGGGCGGCGATGAGGAGGAGATAGCGGTCGCCGGCGATGATCTTGAAGCCGCCGGCCGCGCCGCCGGGCGGCGCGTCGGCCTTCTTCGGCCCGCCGCCCGGGCCCGCGAGGTCGTCGCGGTGGACGAGGTAGGTGAGCCACAGGCAGGCGAGCAGCACGCCCGCCGCGACGAGCATCATGTTGTAGGGGCCGATTGGCACGTAGACGCGCTTCGCGATCTGCGCGCCGAACATGGCGCCGAGCGAGCTCCCGATACCGACGATCGCGAAGAGCCGCTTGCCCTGCTCGGGGGTGTACACGTCGTTGGCGAACGACCAGAACTGCGCGATCACCGTGAGGTTGAAGCAGCCCACCCACAGGTAGAACGGCACCCCGAGGGGGACGCCGAGGCGCGCGAGGAAGAAGAAGAGGACCAGGTTCCCGGCGAAGAAGAGCGTCAGCGCGGTGGTGAGCTGCATGCGCCCGAAGCGCCGGGCCATGGCGCCGTAGGCGCGGACCACGCCGACGAGGAGCAGCGCCTGGCCCGCCGCCGCGTAGGCCTTCACCTCGGGGCCGTCGAGGTCGAGCTTCTGCCCGCCGATCTCGAGCCCGCCGCCCGCGAGGATGAGCGGCTCGCGGACCACCTTGAGGAGATAGTAGCCCGTGAGCAGGAGGAAGACGTTCAGCGTCAGCACGAGGACGCTGAAGACCTCGCGCGGCTTCACCTCGGCGAAGATCGACAGGAGCCGGTGAAGGACCCCTCGGGCCGGTGTCTCGTTCTCGCCAGTGCTCGCCACGCGCCGCTCCATCCCGGGACAACCGCCGTTCAGGCGGCACCGGAACAGGACCGATGCCCGAGCGCGGGAGGCTATCCAGCCTGGTCCCGGCCGGCAACCTCCGTCGCGGCGCCGCGTGTGTGAAGCGCCGTACAGGGCGTTGGACAGAGGGCGCGCCGCGCGGACAAACGTCCCGCCGGTCGGGAACTCCGCTAGGCTCCCGCGCGGCGACGTGCGAGAGACGAGGCGGATTGGGACCTGACGAGAAGGGATGGACGCGCGCGATCGGCACGGGCTTTCGGCGGCGCACGGCCGCGCTCGCGAGCTGCGCGGTGCTGTCGCTGTGCGCCGAGGCGCAGGCCGCGCCGCAGGCGGGGGCCGCTGAGCCGCGGCCGGGGGCGGCCGCGCCGCAGACTGGGGCGGCCGCGCCGCAGGCTGGAGCGGCCGCGCCGCAGACTGGGGCGGCCGCGCCGCAGGCGGGAGCCGCGGCGCCAGCGGCCGCGGCGCCACCTCCGGCCCCGGGATCTCCGTCAGCGCCCCGCGCGGCGGCTGCGCCGGCGCGGCCTCCCGTCGCGGCGCCGCAGGCGCCCAGCGCGAGGCGCCCCCTGCCCGACTACGATGGTCGCCCGGACGAGGGGGCGAGCGCCGGCGACGCGCTCCTCTGGGTGCCGCGCGTCCTGTTCTTCCCCGCCTACCTCGCCAGCGAGTACCTGGTCCGGCGGCCGCTCGGCTATCTCACGGTCGCGGCGGAGAAGGGCGAGTGGATCGAGGAGCTCAAGGACATCTTCACCTTCGGGCCCAACGACACGATTGGCATCGTCCCGACGGCGCTCTTCGACTTCGGCTTTCGCGAGAGCGTCGGGGTCTACTTCTTCTACGACGACCTGTTCTTCCCGGGCAACGAGCTCCGCGTGCACGCGGCGACGGGCGGGATCGACTGGCTGCGGCTCACGATCGCCGACCGCATCCCGCTCGACGGGCGCGCGCACCTGAAGCTCCGCGGCGAGGCGGACACCCGGCCTGACTGGCTGTTCGCGGGGATCGGCCCGAGGTCCCTGGGGCGCGACTGGGCCCGCTACGCCGCCCACAGCATCCAGGGGAGCGCGACGGTCCACGTCGATTTCGACGCGTTCAGCTTCGTCGAGGCGTACACCGGCGCGAAGACCGTCGAGTTCGAGGACATCTGCTGCGAGCCGACGGTCGGCTGGCGGGTCGCGAACGGTCGTTATCCGCTGCCGCCCGCGTTCGACACGGGGTACACGGCGTACCGCATCGGGGCCCGGGCCGCCCTCGACTCGCGGCGTCCGCGCCCCGACCGGGGCCACGGCGTCCGGCTGGAGCTCTCCGGCGAGCACGCCGCCGACCTGGAGCGGCCGCTGCAGAGCCGGTGGATCCGCTACGGCGGCTCGCTGGGCGGGTTCGTCGATCTCACCGGGCACGACCGCATCGTGAGCCTGGTCCTCTCGGCGGCCTTCGCCGACCCGCTCGGCCCCGACGAGGTCCCCTTCACCGAGCTCACCGAGCTCGGCGGCGGCGCGCCGATGCACGGGTTCCGCGAAGGCCGTCTCCGCGGGCGGAGCGCCGCCGCGGCGACGCTGGAGTACCGATACCCGATCTGGGCGTTCCTCGACGGCACGGTGCAGGTGGCCGCGGGCAACGTGTTCAGCGAGCACCTCCGCGACTTCGAGCTCGACCTGCTGCGCATGTCGTTCGTGCTCGGCCTGCGCACGAGCAGCGCGCGCGACCACTCCTTCGACTTCCTGATCGGCTCGGCGACCGAGACCTTCGCGCAGGGGGCCGGCCTGCAAGATCTGCGATTGATGGTCGGCGCCAGCAGCGGGTTCTGAGCGAGCGACGGTCACCCGCTTCGGATACGGGCCCATCTCGGCGTTTTCGGTGCTCAGCGCACTTCAGTGCGCTTCCGCGCCGAAAACGCCGATCTGGACCCGTCTCCTGTGCGGGTGACCGCCGCTCGGTGGGGCGGGCGCGGGGGTTCAGGGGCTCAGTCGGGCGCGGATGGATCGTCGGGTCGCTCGATGCCGACGAGCTTGTAGCCGCGGCGCGGGCCGAGGTCGTAGAGGTGGGCGCGCAGCGGGCCGGGCGCCTGGCCGTTGAGGATGTCGACGATCGCGTAGCGCGAGGGCGCGCCGTCGGGCGCGCCGCCCTGATCGGCGATGTGCGGGAGCGACAGGCACACGCGGCCGTCCGGCGAGGGGCGCACGACCGGCCGCGCGCGCAGGGCGAGCGCCTCGCCGGCGTACATCGCGGCCTCGTAGCGGAGATCTTGCGCGCGCGCGACGCCGGTGCGCCGCGCCAGGTCCACGCCGCACAGCTCCGCCGGCGAGGCCACGGCGACGTCGGCGATCGGCGACAGGCGCGTGAGGTACCGCGCCATGATCGCCTGCTTTCGCTGGAGGAGCTTGTCGATCAGCCACGCGGTGTGCCGCGGGGCGGTGAAATCGCCGGCCCGCACCGCGGCCTCGACGAGCTCCGGCGTGAAGCGGGCGAGCGTGCGCGCGGCCCAGGCGCCGTCGAGCTCCGTCATGCGGCCGAAGGCCGGGTTGGGGTAGCCGCCCCGCCAGCGCTCCGGCCGGAAGTCGCGGGCGTTGAAGAAGCCGAAGATGTCGCCCTGGGGGTCGCGGGTGGCCCGGTCCCACGGCCGCTCGGGGATGCCGAGCGTGACGAAGTCGAGGAGCACGTACTCGGCGTCGAAGTAGTAGGCGTGGCCGAGGCGCTTCGAGATGCCCTCCCAGTCCCACTCGCTGCCGAAGCAGTCGCCGAGATCGATGTAGTAGTGCCGCACGTGGCCGGGCGATGCGTCCTTGTCGTCCTCGTCCTCGGAGAGCCAGACATCCATCGAGTTCTGCTCGCGCGAGTCGAAGTGGTTGAGCCACGCCGCGAGCAGGCGCCCGCCGCGCAGGTCGCGCCGGTCCTCGTGCGGGATGACGTCGTTCGGGTCGTCCTCCCGGGTCCCCTCGTACTTGAACGGCCCGAGGGCGCGGCCCGGCAGCCAGCGCGAGGCGACCATGCGGACCCGGTCCCCCCGCTTCGCGGCCTTGGCGAGCACGCCGTCGAGCGCCGCCTGATCGAACGGCCTCGAGGTGCCGCTGTTGTCGGTCACGGTGAGCCCGGGCGAGAGCTTCAGGACCGACGGCTTCAGGTAGACCACCGAGTCGCACGGCGCCCAGTAGCCGGCCGCGTGGTAGAGGCGCGCCGCGATCGCGGTGGCGCCGGTCGCCCGCTCGGGCTGCTCCGCGGGATCGGCCTTGAGCATGAACTTGCCGACCCCCTCGACCTTGATCCGGAAGCCGGGGTTCGCGCCGTTCGGCTTGCCCATGTCGATGACCCAGGACCCGTCCGGCGCCTCGGGGTCGAGCGTCTTGTCGCCGCACGGCCCGCTCACGAGCTCCTCGACGGAGAGCGGCCGCTTTCCGATCCGGTTCGTGAACCAGCTCGAGTCCGGCACCTCGTCGACGCTGTTGACGTTGACCGCCTCCCCGCCCGGATCCACGGCGAGGAACCGCGTCACCGGCCGGAAGACGAGGTTGTCGGCGGCGTCCCACGCGAACGACGACTCGTACGGCTCCGGCGTGCAGAGGCGGTGCCGCGGGTCGTCCTTGGGCGCCTCGGGATCGGGCCGGCAGGGGAGCGCGACGGGGTTCAGATCGGCGTCGCGCCAGACCGGATCGCGCAGGGGGAACCGGCGCACGTCGCTGCTGCAGGCCGCGCTGAGCAGGGCGAGCAGCGGGAGCGACGAGGTGAGCAGCGCCTTGAGCATCGGCCGGGCATGGTACTGGACCGGGCGCCGCTCGGGGCGGTTTTCGACGGCGGTCAGAGGCCTTCTTGCCGGAGCCGCTCGATCACGGCGCGGTAGAAGTCGATATAGAGCCAGGTGTTCCCCTCGCCCGGGCTCTGCCCGAAGAGCTGGCCGATCTCGTCGAAATGGTCAGCGGGGAGACAGCCCCAGAAGTTGCCCCAGCGCGCGTCCCGCGCGCGCACCAGGCCGTCGTTCGGGATCGACTCCCCGAAGCCGCCGTCGAGGATGGTCTCTGTCAGCGCGAGCAGCGGGTGCACCGGATCGAGGCCTTCGTCGAACTGCGCGACGAAGGGCGCCGGGGCGAGCGCCGTGCAGTCGCGGCCGCCGCGCGCGCGGTCGGTCCTGCCGCCGAAGGAGGCGTAGAACACCCCGGGAGAGTCGGTGTACCTCGCGTTGAACTCCTCGATGCCTGGCGTCGAGAACTGCTCGAGCGACGCGAACACGCTCGTCTCCTCGCCGATCTGGTCGTAGAGCGGCGCCCCGATCGCGTTGAGCAGGTCGTCGAGCACGTCCTGCAGGCGCTCGTGGGCGACGAGCTGGAGCGCGATGTCGGCGATCTTCGACCCGAGGTGCGGCGTGGCGACGGTCACGACGGAGGCGACGAGATCGGGCCGATCGTGCGCGACCACGCGGGCGTCGAGGCCGCCTTGCGAGTGGGCGATGATATTCACCTTCTCGTGGCCCGTCTCGGCGAGGATCTGCTCGATCCGCGCGATCAGCTGAGCGCCGCGGTATTCGGAGCTGTTGAACGGATCGACGGAGGGCGTGAACACCGCTTCGTTGCCCTCGGCGAGGGTCTGCTTGACGTTGTAGAAGTAGCTGACGTATCCGGCGCCCGCGAAGTCCTCGAATCCGAAGAAGCCGTGGGCGAGCACGATGGGATACGGCGGCCCGAGCTTCGCGGACGACGGCCAGCCGCCCCCGGTCCCGCCCGAGCCGTCCGCGACGCTCTCCCATCCACCCGAGGCGGAGCCGCCGCCTGCCCCCGTGATCACCTCGCCGGTGTCCCACGGCTCGAGCTGCTCCTCGGCCGCGCCGCAGCCGACGAGGAGCGCCCAGGAGGCGAGTATCGCACACCGAGCGAGACCAGCGGACACCCGTCGTCCCCAAGAACGAGCGCCTGTGTGAGACTTCCACTTACGCGAACCGCCAACACGCGATGATGATGATGCGGACGAAGAAAGATCCAGCATGACCACCTCCTGCCGGAACGGGCTCAGACTCTGCTGATGGGCAGCTGATGTCAAGCGCTGTCGGAAAACTGAACCATCACGGCCGTCGCGGGGAACCGTCGAGACGGGTGGCGCATTGCGTTGTGAACGGTGGGGTGGATTTCCTGCGTTGCGCCACGATGTTTGCGGTCGTGTTGGCGCGTTGCGTCGTGGGTTGTTGACGTTTTTCCATGCGGAGGGTCGTGCCGGCTCCGGTAGGTTCGTGGGCCATGCGATCTGTCCAGAGCTCTTTTGTGCTTGTTCTGATCGGTTCCCTTGTCGCTTGTGGCGGCGCGGCGCCTCCTCCGTCGGCGCCGGAGCCTGCGGAGGCCGAGGCGGCGGCGTCGGCGCCGGCGCCGGGCGGCGAGGCGGCGGAGGACGGGGACGGGAAGAAGGAGGAGGACGCGGCGGCGGATGCGTCAAGGCAGATCCCGACGACGTGCGAGCAGAAGGGCGATGTGTGTGTGCCGCCGGCGGCGTTCGTGAAGCGGCTCTGCAGCGGGTTCTATCCGGACGTGGCGCTCAGCCTGTTCGCCAAGGGGTCGCCGTTCACGCGCGGGTACCTCACGCGCGACACCGAGGCGTGGAACGCCTCCGGCGGGTCGTCCTCGAACGACAAGCTGCTGTTCGATGAGGAGGTGCTGATCCTCTATCACCGGGCGCCGGACACCGGGGGCATGGTCGTGAGCGGCGCCGGGGGCGGCTACGACGTGCTGCGCTGGGACGGGACGTGCGCGTCGCTGATGACGGAGGAGGTCCGGCAGCACGTGCCGCCGAAGCCGAAGTTCGCGCCGATCCCGTGGAAGAGCCTGGATGAGAAGACGCGCGAGGCGTTCCAGGCCGACGAGAAGGTGGGCAAGATCGTCGCCGAGCGGCGGAAGGAGTGCAAGGGCGCGACGATGGGGGCGGTCAGCGCGAAGTGCGAGAAGGTCGACAAGCAGATGGGCGCGGCGCTGATCGAGTACGTGCGCGGCGGGGGGGCGCTGCCGGCACCGGGGCCGCTGAAGTGAGGGGGTGAGCGGGGGGGCTGGGGGGCCAGGGGGCCCGGGGGGCCGGGGGGTTGGGGCCGGGGGAGCGGGCCGGGGGAGAGGCGGTGCGGATGAGCCGGGGGTGAGCGCAGGACCGCAGCCGGCAGGTGGACGGGAGCGCCGCCGGCGGCAGGGCCGACGGGAGGCGGCTACTCCTGCTTGTCCTTGGGCGCCACGAAGTCGGGCGGCGGCTGCGCGGCCTCGTTCCCGCCGCTGAAGAAGTACTTGTCGAGCTCGGTCATCCAGATCCGCTGGCCGGCCTCGGAGATCAGATCGAGGCGGTACTCGTTGATCAGCATCTTCGAGTGCTCCAGCCACATCCGCCACGCCTCCTTCGAGACGTTGTCGTAAATCCGCTTGCCCACCTCGCCCTTGAGCGGCGGCTTCTCCAGCCCCTCAGCCTCGCGGCCGAGCTTCACGCACAGGACCATCCTCGTCATAAGCTGCCCGTCTCCTTTTCCTTTTCGCGGGCTTCTTAGCCGAGCCAGGGGGAGCCGTCGAGAGCGGCTGGCGAGCAGACGGAGGCGACGGGAGGCGGGGAGGGTGACGCGAGCGGCGGAAGCGGCGCGAGGGGGCGGCAGCGGGGAGCGACGCGAGCGGGGGAAGCGGCGCTCGCGCCCGGGGGCAGGCGCGAGCGCGAGCAGGTGCAAGCGCGGGAGCGGGCGCGGCAGGGCGCAGCGGAGCGGACGCAGGGGAGCGCGGCGGAGCCGCGGAAGCGGACGGATGCGTGAGGACGGCGCCGGGGGCAGGCCGAAGAGAGAAGGCCGGGAAGAGGCGGACCGACCCGGGAACCCGAGACCGCGGACCGACGGCCGCCGCACAGCGCGCTCAGCGGCAGAGCGATCTGACGCGAAGGGGTTGACGGCAGCGCAGTTTCTAGCAATGTTTGGTCCGTCTGAACGAACCACGAGGGGGCGATCGGCTTCGACGTGGGGACTGAAGGTCTGTCTGCGTGCTGGCGGCTCCTGCTCCGCCTATCAAGCGGGACGTTACAAGTGCGAACGACAACGCATACGCTGTTGCGGCCTAATAACCGCTAAGCCATCCGAGGAGAAGGTCGTCCTAGTACTCTAAGGGTGTCAACCACAGGGCTGGGTCGCGTGAGGGTGCCCTCGATAACGCGGCCGAGATTCAGTGAGGGATAGGTCGTAGCCGAATCTACGAACGCCGTCGCCGGCGCATGGCGACTACGCACGTGAACGAAGGTAGACTGGATGCCTTGCGGACCCGGGTTCGATTCCCGGCGCCTCCACTCAGAAGACACGGCGAGAGCCGTGTCTTCTTGCTTTTGTGTGACCTGCGTGTGACCTGACAAATTTCGGCGCCGCTGGATTTGTGGTGGGTCCGGCGTGAGCGAGACCACCGGGAACCGGCGCGGCAGGTGACGCCAGGGTACGGGCTCCACGGAACTCCGCGGCGGGCAGCCGGCCGGCGGGACAGATCCCGGGTCCGAGGTCTGCGACGCCCGGAGCACGCGAGCAGGCCGGGCGAGCGGACGCGACTTCGTGATGATGTAGGCAGCGGTGGGCGCCCTCCCCTGCGGGACCGGCCCATCCCCTGCCCGGCCGGCCTGCCTCCCCCCACCCTGCCGGCGGCACCCTGCCGAGCGCATGCCCCGTCTTGACACGGAACGGTATCTCCGCTGGCCTTGCAGGATGGGGTGGTCATGGGGGTAGCGGGAGCGGCAGCGAGCACCAGAGAGACCGCTCTGAATGCGGTGCCCGGCCGCGCGAGCAGAAGACTCGGCGGCAGTTGCTGCGACGTCAACGGAAGGGTCGTCTCGTTGTCAATCTTCGCCAACGTTCTGGACTCCACGCATGACGACGCCGCCCGTACCCTCCACAGAACGCCTCAGCGGAAACCATCGCACTTGGCGACCCTGGCATGTATTACATTTAGAATAGCGCCGCTATCGAGCTTGGTTGCTGGACTCGTCCTCAGTGACAGAGCCGCTGTCGTAGCCATCGCTGCGCCAACACTGCCACTCGCCATGGCGTTCGCACGAATCGACCTGTTCCAGGAGACCAAGGGCGCCTGGCAGCATGGGCCCTCGACATCCAGACCGACCGGGACCCCACTTCTTGCTAGCAGGCCGCCTTTCCTGTGCCCTACGTTCGGAGACGTCATGACCAAGCCCATGAATAGACGCCACGTTCCAAGCGACTCGCCCACACGAGGACCGTTCCTGACCGCGTGGATGATCTTCATGGCCTTCGGCGAAGCGGCCCGGCTGTTTGCGTGCTACATGATCACACGAGGCGACGGCCCCACTCCCTGGTTCAACGCCGTGCATGCCGTTGCCTCTTTGCTCTGCGTCGTTCTCGCATGGCGCTGGAAAGCCATTGGCGTCACCGGCTACATCATCTTGGCCCTCGCGAATCTGTTCTACCAGATGGCCCTTGTGCAGCCTCTGGGAGGTCTGGGTAGTGTGGTCCTTGCCGCCGGCCTGTGGCTCGCTGTTCGCAACAAGTGGGCAGCGTTCACGACGTGAGCCTCCCCCACAAACGTTCCCGGGTAACCTGAAGGCCTGACTCATGGGGTCGTGGTCGAGCACCAAAGCTCGCAGTCGTGGCGCGTGTGTACCTATGCCGCCCAACAAGGGCTTGCTCGCCGACGGACAGGCTTCGCCCGCCCGCGGCAGAAGCCCAGGGCGTTAGGCCGCTTACGCGCTGGACGGCTCGACCTCCTTGTCGCTGCTGCAGCGAGCAGCCGCCCGATGGTCTCATGGGCGATGCGCGCCGCCTCCACGTCGCCCGCGGCGAGCGCCGCTCCGGCCGGCGCTACCCGCCGCGGCGAACGCGCTCGGCGGCGAGGTCAATGACGCCGGCCGCGTCGGCCCCCGGCGCGCCGAGCAGGCGGCCGATCGTATCGTGGGCGACGCGAGCCGTGTCGACGTCGCCCACGGCGAGCGCCTCCCTCATGCCTCCCGCCAGCTGGCCCAGAAGCACCGTCCGCGGGTCCGCCGGTTTCGTCCGCGATTCGTCTGCCTGACGCGGTTTCGCGCACTTAGCTGCCGTCGACGGCACGGCTGCCGCTCCCATCTCGTGCGGAAACCCACGCGATCCCTGCGGATCCCCACCCTCGGCAGGCGTTTCGATTCCCGGCGCCTCCACCACGAAGACACACTCCTGGAGCACGTCGTCGCGATCGTGGGCGGGCACGCCGCACCGGGTCAGCATGTGGCGCAGCAGCCAGCAAGGATCGCCTCGATCGTCGGTCGCCTTCGGGGATGTCTCGCGGCAGGCGGGCGCTTGGCCCCTTCCGCTTCTTCTTCACCCGGCCCTCCCGCGTTCAGCCGGGCCGGCGGGCTTCGAGGGGCTGCCTGGATCGGCGGGTGAACGGGGGCGAGTAGAGCGATCCTACCCCTCCGCCTCACCATCCATGGCCGGCGTTGTCCCCTGGGCAGGAGCCGGCGGCGTGCTCGCCTCCAGCAGGACTGCCCATTCGGGGAACGCGGTTTCTCCGTGCTCGGGCAACGTCAGCCGCCCCCTCATGGTGTACCACTCGACGTACTTGGAGAGCGCGAAGATGCCGAGGATGACCGCCCCTAGCCCATCGGTCCCCCACACTGGCGGCAGTTCCCATGGTTTCTCTGGATCCAAGATGTCGATCTGGACCTCCCAGCCGTCATCCGGCCGCTCTTGAGGTCGGCCGACACGAAGGGAAATTTCGCGCTCTCGCTCCGCTCCGGCTGGCCGAAAGACAACTTTCCGTTCGCCGATGATGTCCATGCTGGCATAATAGCACCCGATCTTACCCCAGTCCGTCAACCGGGTCGTCAGGGACAACGTGCGTGGCATGCAGCATTTCCAGAAGCTTTCGCGAGATGGCAGCGAATCTTCCACTTCACTGGAACTTGCGAGCAGAACCTGTCAATAACCCCATAATAGGCCATACAGGCGTCCTCGCATCTGCCGCGCGGAGCCGCATCCGGTGTGACATCCGTCGCCTGTTGCATGACCAACAACTCGGGGCTTTCCGACTCGTCCAAGTCCTGCTGGCTGTCCCGCACACCACCGGCCATGGCCGTGATCCAGGCCTCGATGTCGTCGTCCGTCTCCCACGTCGCACCCGGGCTCAGGGCGCACGAGGCAGCACCGAGCGCAGACGAGAGGGAGAGCAACATTACTGAGGCGAGATGAGGTGTTCGCATGTGCGCCGCCCAAGCGAGCCGCGGGCCACCACAGGAACGATCACCGACGGAACAAGCTCAGCGGAGTCGTACGGCCATCCACCGGCGACTACGTCCGCAACGGACCAAT
Organism: Sorangium sp. So ce185; assembly: GCF_051526825.1. NCBI lineage: Bacteria > Pseudomonadati > Myxococcota > Polyangiales > Polyangiaceae > Sorangium > Sorangium sp. So ce185. The sequence continues at coordinate 10,106,696 of NZ_CP150316.1, forward strand.
CGACAGGTTGGCCCTGTTTACGTGCAGCCCCCCGGGTTCGCCACGCCGTGTGACCTCCGTGTGCCCCGACGTCAGGGCACGGGGCTTGTTGACGCTCAGGCTGGTTGATAGCTCATCGAGCAGGCCCCTTGATGACCATCGCGGGCTTGCTCAGCGAGCCATCAGCCAGCCTGAGCCGCAACACCCCCCAACAGCAAGACAGCCCAGAACGCGACGCCATGGCCGGGAATCTGCTCGATCGTGATAGCGCCGGCGCCCGACGAGCTCATCACGCGCGGGCTGTCGACGCCCGACCTGCTCGCCCACGTGCTCGAGGGCAAGTTCGCCGACAAGCTGCTCTTCAACCGCTAGGAAGGCATCAGCGCGCGCGAAGGCGTGCCCATCATAGGCGGCACGAGACCGCGGAAGTCCGCCGGCCCGCAGAGCTGCGGCGTTGTTCAGGAGCCGTTCGTGGCGAAGAGCTCCTTCGCGTCGCTGACGACGGCCGCCCGGCGCAGCCAGCGATCCAGCTCCGCCACGTCGGTGCTCACGATGACGCGCTCCCGCACATCGGCGGGGACCTCCAGCCCGCGAGCCTCGAGCACGACGAGTACGGCCTGCGCCTTGGTCTTCAGGGTGCCCTCGCGCATCCCTTCCTCCCGGCCCTTCGCCACGTAGCTGCGCGCGAACTCGCTCTGAAACTCGTATCCGCCCTTCATCATCGCCTCCAACGTCCGCCTCGCCGCTTCGTTCAGCGAGGATAGCACCAGGTCCCCGTACAAGGCGCGCCGCTCCTCATCGAGCTCGGCTGCCGCCGCCAGGAACGCCACGCCGATCGCCTCCCCCACCTCTTCCTGTCCGTGCGCCATCGCCGAGAGCACGACCACCTCGGGCGCCGCCTTCGCCTGCTCGGCGTCGGTGACGACCGGGACGCCCTGGGGGCCGAGCACCAGCGGCACCAGGATCCAGCCAGGGTGGCCCGTGTCGATCGGCTGCGAGCACCACCGCGTCATCTTCGGATCGATCGTCACGGCCAGCAGCCGGGTGGGGCAGCGGTGCCGGGCCCTCGTCTGGGTGACGTAGACCGGCCAGACGTACGGCTTGTCCAGGTCCACGCCGAGCTGGACCTCGACGACGATCGCCATCGCCGGGCGCTCCTGCTCGCCGACCAGCAGGACGACGATGACGTCCGCCCGCCGGTCCGAGGGAATGATCTCGGCGAGGTCGGAGGACTCGACGCGCGCCTCCGTGAAGGCCGGGACCGGCTGGCCGAGCGCGTCCTGCAGCAACTCGGCGGCCAGGGTCGGCCGGTGCTTGAACAGCTCCACCAGGGCTTCATGGGTAACTGAGGGCATCGGGTAGTCTCTCGGGTGGTTACAGCCATGCTAGATTCTCAAGCAGCGTGCCAGGCTCGTGCGGTAGACCCGCAGGGGCCGGTGCAGCCGTCTCCACCCTGTAAATTCCGGGCAGCGTCCCGGATCCGTCACGTCGTGTGACCTGCGTGTGCCCCGAGTCCAGGGGGAGCTCCGCGGCGGGCACCAGGCCGGCGGGGCGGATCCCAGGTGCGAGTCTGCGCGCTGGACCGCGCCGGCGAGGCCAAGCGAGCGTCCATCGCGGCATGGCCATCGCGGCTCGGCTGAGGCGGTGGTCTGGCTCTGTTCGCCCGCGCAGCGCCACCGGGTTATGGATCCTGCATGCCGCACGTGATCCGCCTCCATGCTGACCCGCGCCGCGTCCGAGTCGAGATCCCCTCCCTCGGGATCTCCCTGGAGGAGGAGGCCACCGTCGCTGTCATGTACCGCCGACCGAGTCGCGGTTCCCCGCCCAGCTGCGTGCTCGCGGTGGGCCGGAACGCGCTCCAGATGCAGGAGAGCGTCCGCATCATGGATGACTCACCGGCGACCACGGAGGAGGACCGGCTGGCGAGGGTCGTGCCCCTGGAGCAGGCGACATGGTGGAACAACGGCAGGCTCCTGGAGCGCGACGCCCGCTTCGACCCGGCGCACATCGGGGAGATCCTCGTCGTCCGCCCGGTCGCCCGGGAGACCTTCTCCGCGCCGCTGTGCGATGCGCTCCTTCGATACATGCATTTCTTGGGAGCGTGCCAAGCGGGAGGAGCGCTCCGGCGGTGGTACTTCCGCAGGCTGCTCTGGTGGGCTCCTCGGGTCGAGCTGTCGCTCCAGCCCGTGCCCGACGATGATGCCTCGTACGACGCGCTGGTGCGCCAGCTCAGGTCGTCCTTTGGCGCGTCGGCCACGCTCGGTGGGGCTCCCCTGCGAGTGCGTCGCCCGCGGGGTCTCGCCGATCTCCGGAGCCGCCATCTCGGGCAGCTCGCGGCGATCCTCGCGGCCGGCGCGGTGCCCATCGCGCTGCACCCCAGGTTCTGGCTCACTGACGTGCGCGTGACGGTGTTGGGAGCGATGCTCGTCTTCTGCCTGGTGTGCTGGTACAGGAGATTCCGGTACGACTGAGCGAGGATCTCGTGTCCAGCAGGCGCGAAGTCCAGAGCCTGACCGTCGATGCGGCTACCCGCTTCCTGCTGCTCAATAAGTTGTGCGGCGCGCCCGTCAGTTCTTCACGAACCCGTTGAAGAGCCCGATGCACATCTCGTCGAGCGAGCTCTCGCCGAGGACGATATCCCTCGGCGCCGTGAGGTTCTCCTCCTTGAGCGCTTTCCGCACGAAGGGGTTGTCCATCGTGTTGTCGTAGAGGCAACGCAAGCTCATGACATCGCCGGTCTTCAGGACGGGGAGCTCCTCGATGGGCGCGTCGATCGTGTACGTCTGCTGCCAGTTGAAGTCCCACTTCGGCGTCTGGACCACGCACTCCTCGGCCGGATCGGCGCCCTGCGGGCTCGGGCGCTCGACGTCGACCTTCATGTCGGTCCCGACATAATGCATGTGGGTCATCGCGCTGTAGAGCCGGATGCCATCCACCAGCGACTCCCCCATGAACGTCTCGGGGAGCGTCATCTTCATGACCTCGGTGTGATCCTTGGCCCCCGCCGGGACGAAGAACTCGACCCCTTCCCTGTCGTTGGGCCCCGGCTGGAGGCCGTCGCCGTTCGGGAATTGCGAGGGGAAGTTGCCGAACGCCACGAAGACGACCCGGTACTCCGGCGTCTCCGGGAGGAACCGCAGCTGGATCTTCGTCGCGTCAGGCTCGGCGGTCGCGCCCGCCGGGTGGTAATGGACCTGCATCACCAGCCTCGATCCAGCGCGCACGAGGAAGCCGGCGTTGGACGGGAACTCGGTCGGCCGCCCGCCAGGCACCCACACGCCGAGGACCTGGGTGTCCTGGACACCGGCGCTGCCAAAACACTCGTAGCCGCCGTCGGCGTCGGCCATGGCGTCGCTCTCCGCGTGCGGGTCGGTGAAGACGACCACGTGGTGGACCACCTTCGAGTTCCCCGGGATCACGTTCATGCCGTTCACGAACGTGTCCTCCGTGAGCTTCGGATCCATCACGAAGCAGCGGAACTGGTCCTCGTCGCCGCCCGTCACGTACGGCTTCAAAGGCTCGATGGTGGCGCTGACCCCCTCGAGTCCATGGATCCCCGACGAGTCGAGCGCCGGGGGCGCGTCCGCGGGGTCGCCCTCGGGGGCGCCGGCGTCATGCCAGGCCTCGAGCGTCGCGAGCTCCGCGTCGGTGAGCCTGCTGTCGTCCTTCCAGCCGAACCGCGGCGTGCACTCGTCCGTCTCGATCGCGCCCCAGGGCGGCATCGTCCGGTCCTGCGTCACCGCCACGATCCGGCTCGAGACCTGCTTCGCGTCCGCGTACTCGGTCAGGCTGAAGGGCGCGATCTCGCCGGGCGAGTGGCAGCCCTGGCAGCGCTTCTGCAGGATGGGCGCCACGTCCTTGTGGAACGTCGGCCCCGCCGTAGGGCCCTCGACCAGAGGATTCGTGCCCTCAGGCTCGCTGCTGCAGCCCAGGATCGGGACGAGCGAGGCGAGAACGATACTCCAAGGCCTGTTGAACATGGTCATTGTCTCCTCTTCTTCCACGCGTGATGAAGACGCGAAGGAATGCTGCTTGCCTGGGCGCCTCTCGCCCCTGCCGCTCCACGAGCGCCTCTCCGCGGCCAGGGGCCCGCAGCGCGGCACAACGCCGCTGCCAGCGCGCGCCGCCTCCTGCTCAGCAGAGGAGCGGCCCATCCCGTCGCGGCGCGCGGGCGGCCTACCGGCTTGCCGAGGCGCCGGTCAGAAAGAGCGCAGCGGTCCGCTGGAGCGCCGTGCTGAGCGGCAACGCCGGCTCGGCGAGCCACGCGATCGTCGTCGTGAACAGCTGACCAAGCAGGATGCTGCAGAGCCACTCCATCGGGAGCGCGCGGCCGAGCTCGCCGCGATCGGCCGCCAGGCGGAACCGCTCCGTGAGCAGGCGCCCAACCGGGCTCATCTCCGCGGGGGGCGTGCGCACCATGCCCTTGCGGATCATCGCCGCGGCGAGATCCGGGACGAGCGAGCTGTCGCGCTCCCACTCCAGGCTGAAGGCGGCGCACAGCGTGTCCAGCAACACACGCAACGGCGCGTCCTCGGGGAGCGCCGAGAGCGCGGCGACGACGCGCTGATCGAGCTCCCGATGATGCTGGAAGAGCACGTCGTCCTTGGTCGGGAAATGAAAGTAAAACGAGCCGTGACTGACGCCCGCCGACCGGGCGATGTCCTCGATGCGCGCGGTCGCGAAGCCGTCGCGCCGGAAGACGGCCATGGCCGCCTCGTAGATGCGCTGACGGGTGTCCTCGCGCTGGCGATCCCGAACCGTGGAGCCAGCCTTCACCGGACGAGGAGTCATGAACCGATGCCGCCTTCGCGGGAGATCTATCGGAGAACCCGACTCCGCTCCAGCGCAGATCGTCCGTTCCCAGCAGATCGATCTGCATATTGACATTCGTCATTGACGTTTGTCAATGGCCGCGCGCGGGGCCGGCGTCAACAAGGAAGGCCTTGGTCCAGGCGTCCGGTCGCACCCGAGGCACGCCCGCGGCCGAGGCCGGGGGTGCTGGCCGCCTCGGCCTTCGAGATGGCAGGATCGGCGTCGTGCATCATCGCGTACGACCTGCTGTCGTCGGGCTGCCCACCATGGCCTCCGTGAGCACCGCCGAGCTCCTCGCGCGCTTCGACGCCCAGATGCGCCGGGATCTCCCGCCGCCCAGCCCGGCATGGCGCGTCGAGCGCGACGGCCGCGTGGTGAGGTGGGTGTCGCCTCCGGAGCTGCCATGGGGCTGCGGCGTGCAATGGAGCGACCTGGACGAGGACACGGCGGACGGCGCCATCGCCGAGCAGGTGTCGTATTTCGCCGGGCTGGCGCGCCGCTTCGAGTGGAAGACCTTCGGCCACGACCGGCCGGCGGATCTCGAAGCGCGGCTGCGCGCCGCCGGGCTCGAGGCGGGGGACGAAGAGGCGCTGCTCATCGGGGCCGTCGACGAGGTCGCCGGGGCGACCGCCGGCGCGACGCCGCCCCCGGGGATCACCGTGCGCTGTCTCGACGACGGCGAGCCGCTCGACGGGATCGCCGCGCTGCAGTCCGCCGTCTGGGGCGGGGACTGGGGCTGGCTCGTCGCCGAGCTGGGGGAGGAGCGACAAGCCGATCCAGGGGCGATATCCATCCACGTCGCCGAGGCGGAAGGTCAGATCGTCTGCGCCGCCTGGGCGCGCTTCCATCGAGGCACCGAGTTCGCGAGCCTGTGGGGCGGCAGCACGCTGCAGGCGTGGCGCAGGCGCGGGATCTATCGAAGCCTCGTCGCGCGGCGCGCCGCGCAGGCCCGAGAGCGCGGGCTGCGCTACCTGCAAGTCGACGCCTCGCCGGACAGCCGTCCGATCCTGGAACGGATGGGGTTGCGCGTCGTCTCCACCACCAGGCCTTTCGTGTGGAGCCCGCCGTCTCCCTGAGCCCCCGCGCCTGACACCGCCGCTCGCGCGGCTGGCTCTCCGCGAATCCGAGGGATGAGCGTCGGCGCCGACGCCGCGCTGGCCGCCGCCGCTTCACGCCGCGCTCGCCGCGGCGCCCCGCCCGGACGCGGGGTGGCCGCTTCGACCAACTCCATGGCCGGCGCGACCAAGCCGATCCGCGGCGGCACGCCTACATCCTTCGACGCATCCACCACGGAGCGCGGCGACGCGCTTCATCACGAGGCTTGGAGGTTGTTCATGATCCATCGAATGCGAATCTCGCACAACCCGACGAACCACCGGATCGCCGTGGCCATCGCCGCGGCCATCGCCGCCGCGGGGTGCTGCGCGAACCCGAACGACGACAGCCACCAGGAAAGCGGCGGCACGCCGGCCAGCGCAGGCTCGGGCGGCAGCGGAGGCTCGGGAGGCGACGGCGGCGACGGCGGCGACGGCGGCGGCCTCGCCCCGACGCACGCGGGCATCATCTCCATCCAGGATGTCTCCATCCTCGGCGCGCCGCAGGCCGGTCACGGCCTCACCGTGCAGATCTTGTTCACCGCGGCAAAGGCCCCCAGCTACGAGGAAGCGCCCGGTCAGCTCACCGGGTGCAAGGCATGGATATACGACGCGCAGGACGACCCGCCGCCGCCGCTCACCGATCAGGGCGCCGTCACGATCACCGGGCTTGCGGGCGGCGCGCTCGATTGTCGCTTCCAGGGCAATGGCTATGTCTGCCCGGCGCACAGCGGAACGGGCGAGGCGAGCGTGACCCCCGGGACGACGGGCACCGCTGCCTACGTGCTCCGCGGCGCGGCGCTCTCCGCGGACGACGTGGGCCGCTACCTGCGCGTGAACGGCGCAGCGACGGCCGCAAACAACGGGGCGTTCCCCATCGTGGCCGTCGAGTCGAGCGAGACCGCGATCGTGGCCAATCCGCGCGCGGCCGAGGAAGCGTTCGTGGCCGACCATGTCGTGCTCGCCGGCGCAGGGCCCGTCCCGAACAACCCGATCGATCCCATCGCGAGCGGCGATGAGGTCGTCGTGGGGATCGAGCCCGGCGGCGCGATGGCCTTCGAGCTCGCCGATCTGGGGCCCATCGCGGCAGGGGGCGAGTTCCAGCTCGACGGCGCGTCGCAATCCACCCTCGGCGCGGTGCCGCTCGACGGCTCGCCGATGACCCTGGGCTGCGCCGGGGAAGGCGGGAGCTGCGGGGCCGCGCAAGGCACGCTCGTGCGCATCACCAGCACCGACGGCGACGTCGAGGGAGCGCCGCCGTTCGCGATGCCGCCGCCCAGAGGCAAGCAGGTGGAGATCCAGTGCGTCACCCTGGGAGGCGACGGATCCATCACGGTACCCGCCGAAGCGATGAAGGTGCTCCAGGAGGCGCACCAGGCGTCCTCCATCACGCGCATCCGGACCGCGTTCATGCGCGAGGGCGTGGCGAGCGCCACGAACCCCGAGCCGCAGCCCCGGAACACCGTCCACGTCCTGGCCGGGCACGGGATCCTCGGCTTCACGAGCCCCTGAGCCCGCAGGAAAAGCGCGCTCCCCTGACCCGTGCGCCATGCCTGACGCGCCCACGACGGCTCTCGTCGCGCGGATCGCCGCCCGCGAGGAGCTCCGGTCGCTGGCATGCAGCATGCTGGCGCGGGGCGCATGGTACGATCCCAACCGACCGTCGTGGCGCGGGTGGTCCAGCGTATCGTCGACCACGCGCTGCGGGACGGCGTCCGGCTCGACGCCATGCGCCGCGCGGCGCGCCTGCCGCCGTCGCTCGCCGAGGACCCCGCACGACGCATCGAGCTCGACGGCGTCATCGACCTGTGGACCTACCTGGGTCGGACGCTCGACGATCCTTCCTTGCCCATCCGGGTAGCGCAGGCGGCCGCCATCGAGGACCTGCACGTGCTCGGCTTCGCGATGATGACCGCGCCGTCGGTGCGCGACGCGGTCGACACCGTCGCTCGCTACGGCCCGCTGCTCACCGACTCGGGCCGCTGGGAGGTGACCGAGACCGCGAGGCGCGTCCACGTCCGGTGGTACCGCGCGCGGCCTCTCACCCTGGGACACCGCCTCTCCAACGAGACGGCCGTCGCCCAGGGCCTCGGTTGCCTGCGGCGGATCGCCGGCGCGGATCTGACGCCCGTCGAGGTGACCTTCCGGCATGCCGCGCCGCCCCGCCGGGCCGGACACGGCGCGTTCTTCGACTGCCCCGTGACCTTCGACGCCCCCCACGACGGGCTCTCCTTCCGCCGCGAGCTCCTCGACGCGGTGCCGCCATCGGCCAACCGGACGCTCTGGGAGTACCTGTGCAGGTCCGCGGAGGCGCTCTCGCGAGAGCTCGCCCCGCGATCGCGCGAAGACGCCGTCCGACACGCGATCGTCCGCGCGCTGTCGAGCGCCGACGGCGGCGTCCCGTCGCTCCCGCGCGTGGCCCGCGCCCTCGGCACGACGGAGCGGACCTTGCGCCGGCACCTGGACGCCGAGGGGACCAGCTTCCGACGCCTCGTCGACGACGTGCGCCGCGAGCGCGCCGGCAGCCTGCTCCGCAGGGAGACGATCAGCGTGACCGAGATCGCGCTAGAGCTCGGCTTCGCGGACACGACCGCGTTCAGCCACGCTTGCCAGCGATGGTTCGGTCGCGCGCCGCGCGAGCTGCGGGGGAGCCTCCGCGCCGCGCCCGGCCCCGCGACGCCCTGACCGCTGCCCCCGGGGTCACGCGTGCTGATGCGCGCTCGCCGGCTCGCCCAGGACGGCCTGGCAATGCGCCCAGGCGCCGTCGCTGAGCAGCGGCCGCGTGCGGGTGAACAGCTCGAGCAGGTCGGCGCCGTACCTGGCGCGAAACGAGGGATTGTGGCTGGCGATGTCGACCTCGTTGGCGGCGGTGATCTCCATGAGATTGCGGAGCCGCTCCTCGCTGGGCGTCTTGATCTCGTTCGTGAAGCGATCGCGCCACTGGTCGGACGGCTCCATGAGCCGAGGATAGGTGTACTCGCGATCGCACGCGCCATAGAAGTAGACGAGCTCCTCCGCGTACGCGCCGATCATCGCGGCCACGCGCGGGCGCTCGGTGAGCGAGAGCATCGTGTAGTAAGGATCGGGCGAGCCGTCCGGCGCGAAGAGCGCATGAAGGATCCCCGCCTCGCGGACCTCGTCGCTCGCCCCCCATTTCCGCAGCATCGTCTCGACCCGGAGGAGGTGCGCCAGCAGCGTGCCCCCCGGATGCTTGACGTTTCCTGCCCCGAGGGACACCAGCAGTTCGACGCACTGTTCCATGATGTTGTTCCTCCAAGAAATTCGATGCTTCTCGACGATGAGATCCGGCCCGTCACCACGCGACGGGCAGCCGGTACAGTCCAAAGGTGCGGCGGTCGTACTTGAACGGCAGCTCCTCGACGTCGCCGACGACGCGGAGCGTCGGCAGCCGCTCGAACAACGTGCGGTAGCCGATCTCGAGCTCCGCGCGCGCCAGGTTCTGCCCGAGGCACCGGTGAATGCCGTAACCGAACGCGAGGTGGTGGCGCGCGCCGCGATGGATGTCGAGCGCGTCGGGATCCGCGAACGCCCGCTCGTCGCGGTTGGCCGACGCGCCGAGCACGAAGAGCCCCTCGCCGGCGCGCACGCGCTGGCCGCCGATCTCGAGGTCCTCGAGCGCGACCCGATCGAACGCCACCCAGTCGACGATGGAATGGTACCGCAAGAGCTCTTCGACGGCGTCGGGCCACAGCTCGGGCCGGGCGCGCAGCTCGGCGAGGAGCCCGGGGTTCTGCAGGAGCGTGAACACCCCGAGCGAGAGCATGTTCGCGGTGGTCTCATGCCCGGCCACGAGCAGGAGGAACACCATGCCGACCAGCGCGTCGTGCGACAGCTCGCCGGCCGCGCGCCGCTCCAGGGCCAGGCGGCCGATCAGGTCGTCGCCCGGGCTGGACTCGGCCGCCGTCACCAGCCCATCGAGGTAGTCCCAGAGCTCCTTGCGCGCACAGGTCGCCTCCTCCGTGCTGAAGAAACCGGCGATCATCCGGGTCGTGCGCGACTGGAAGTACGCGCGATCCTCATAAGGCACGCCGAGCAGCTGGCAGATGACCAGGGTCGCGACCGGGAAGGAAAACGACTCCACGAGATCCGCCTCGCGGCCCTTCGACATGTCGTCGATCCGCTCGTTCACCACCCGCTCGATGAACGAGCCCAGCTCGCGGATGCGCCGCGCGCTGAACTCGCCCGCGAGCATCCGCCGATAGACGTCGTGCTCCGGCGGATCCATGTCGATGAACTGGCCCGCCTGCTCCTGCGGCGTGCCCACCATCGCCGCGAACGGGTGCCCCGGCCGCGTCGGATCGGTGCTGATGCGGCGATCGGTGAGCACGCGCTGCGCCTCGGCGTGCCGCGTCACGAGCCAGATCGGCGGACCGTCGCGGAACGACACGCGCACGAGCGGCGCCTGCCGGCGCATGGACTCGTATTCCGGCGGCGGCGCGTACGGGCAGCGCCGCGGCATGGGGAAAGCCGGGAGGTTCTCGTCGTGGACATCGACCATGGCGTGGCTCCGTGGAGAGTTCGATCGAGCGCGCATCAGGCGGGCTCCATGCCCGCGTCGGGCAGGTCGCGCATGCGGACCAGCGGGGACAAGAGCAGCGGCAGGAGCGAGAGCAGCAGGCCGGCGATGCCCATCCACAGCGCCGCGCGGACGCCGTACCGCTCGCCGAGCGCGCCGCCGAGGAGCGAGCCGAGAGGCATGGTGCCCCAGACCAGAAAACGCATGGTCGCGTTCATCCGGCCGAGCAGGCGCTCCGGCGTGATCGCCTGGCGAAAGCTGATCTGCGAGACGTTGTAGACGACGATGCCGATCGCCTCCACGAACGTGCCGGCCACGAAGAAGGCGAGCCTTATCCCAGGCTGCGTGAACGGGACGAGGAGCACGAACGGCTGAAACAGGAGCGGGCCGAGCCAGATGATCCGCGCCGAGCCGATGCGCCGGGTCATCGGCCCGACCACGGCCCCGCCGACGAGCCCGCCGACCGCGCCCGCGGCCAGGAGCGTCCCGTAGACCTCGGGCGAGAGCCCGAGCTCCCGGAGCAGGAACAACGCCTGCACCGCCAGCGCGGCCGAGAAGGCCAGGTTGGCGAGCGCGGAGCGCAGCGCGATCATGCGCAGGATCGGGTGCCCGATCACGAAGCGCACGCCCTCGCGGATCTCCCCCAGCAGCCCACGGGGGCGGTCGCGCGGCGGCGCCGGCTCGGCGGCGTCGATGCGGCCGAGCAGCAGCGCCGAGCACACGAAGCTCACCGCGTCGGCGACGATCGCGACGGGCGCCGAGAGCAGGTTGACCAGCCAGCCTCCGACGCTCGGCCCCGCGACCTGGGCGCCGGAATTGACGATCTCCAGCTTGCCATTGCCGTCCACGAGCCGATCCCGGTCGACCAGCGTGGGGACGTAGCTCTGGTAGGCGACATCGAAGAACACCCGGGCGACGCTCACCCCGAGCGCCACGACGTAGAGCTGCAGCAAGCTGAGCTTGCCGAGCCACCAGGCGACAGGGATCGAGCCGAGCAGCGCGGCGCGGATCAGATCGGTGCGAATCAGGATCGAGCGCCGGCGCATCCGGTCCACCCACACCCCCGCCGGCAGCCCGATCAGCGCGAAGGCCGAGGTCTGGGCGGCGAACAGGAGGCCGACCTGGAAGGGCCCGGCGTCGAGCGCCAGGATCGCCACGAGCGGCAGCGCGACCAGCGTGATCTGCGTGCCTACCTGGCTGATCGTATCGGCGCCGAAGAGCAGCATGAAGTTCCTGTGGCGGAACAGGCTCGGCCCCGCCGGCGCCCCGGCCCGCGTCACGACGGCCCGCGTCACGACGGCCCGCGTCACGACGGCCTCACGCGCTCCGCGGGCAGCTCGAGCGCCCGGGTCTGGTCCCCCACGCGCGAGCGCAGCGTCACGGTCGGCGCGCGGCGCGCATCCAAGGTGACCTGCACGGTCCGCTCCATCGTCCAGCCGGCGAAGCGGAACTCGCCGCCTCCGACGTGCACGAGCGAGAACGCAGGCTCGCCGTCGAGCAGCAGCACGAGCCGATCGCCGCGGACGTCGATCGTGGCCCGCCGCGCGCGCGGCGCCGTGAGGAACGCGCCGTCCGGCTCCTCGAACGACGGGAACGAGCTGGGCATCTGGAAGCTGCACCGGCAGGCGTCGCGCTCGGCGGGAGAGAGCGGCACGACGGGCGCCGCGAAGAGCGTGTTCGCCAGAGCGGCGGAGGTCTGGAACGCCGGGGGGAAGAGCGCCAAGAGCTCGCGCGTGGGCTGGCAGTCGATCACGAGGTGAATCCGCGTCACCGGATCGCTGTTGCGCACCACGTGCGGACGGGTGAAGTCGGCGTACCAGAGCTCACCCGGCGGCCAGCGGTGGGTCTCCTCCTGGATGGTGAGGATCGCGCCGGGCGTCGTGACGATCGGGACGTGCAGCCGGACGATTCCCCACGGCAGGCTGTGCTTCGTGTCGTTGTGCACCGGGCTCGCCGCGCCCGGGCCCAGCGACTGCAGCCGCACGCAGCGCAGCGGCGCCGGAATGCTGGCCAAGAGCTCGGCCAGGTACGGCGCCTCGCGCAGCCATCGCGTGTCGGCGAACTCCTCGAGCGAGGGGCCGCCTGGATCCGTCCGATCGGGGTCGCCCCCGATGCTGCGCAGCGGCAGCTTGCGCCAGTCGACGTCGGCGCCGCGGCTGACCCCTTCTCCGGTGAGGATGGTCGGCTTGGACCACTCCTTCGCGCGCAGCGCGCTGACGTCGGCGAGCATCCGCTCGACGTCGAAGCCGAGCGAGAGGCGCGCGGTCGCGGGCAGCACGGCCAGGATGGGCGAGAGCGGCCAGGGATCGAGCTCGCTCGCGCGCTCGTCGTGCGCCGGCGTGGTCATGGGTGCGGCGGTCGTGATCATGAGGCCTGCAAGGTGAGGGGTAGACGATCGGGATATCGAACCGTGGCGCGGCGCTGCCGGTGCACGGGACCCGCGAGGCGCAGCGGCGCGGGCAGCTGGAGCATGCTGCCGAGCAGCGCCTGCAGGACGATCCGCGCCAGCTGGGTCCCGGTACATGCGTGGGGTCCCCGGCCGAAGGCCAGGTGTCGATTCGGCCGGCGATCCAGCACGAGGTCGTCGGGCGCGGCGAACTGCTCGGGATCGCGGTTGGCCGCGCCGAACAGGAGGAGCACGACCTGGCCACGCTCGATCCGGGTCTCGTCGATCGTGGTCGCCTCCAGGCAGATGCGGCTCGTGCCCTGGATGGGCCCGTCATAGCGCATGAGCTCGTCGACGCCGGTCTCGAGCAGGCGGAGGTCGCGCAGGCGCTCGAGCGCGTCGGGGTGCCGGAACGTGGCCAGCACCATGTTGGCGGCCGCCGACACGGTGGTGCTGAAGCCGGCGAGGAACATCACCCGCACCGTGCTCCACACCGCGGCCTCCGGGACACCGGCGCTGTGCCGCTCGTCCAGGACCTGCGCGAGCAATCCGGGCCTGAGCCCGCCGCCGGCCCACGATCTCATGAGATCGTTCATCTGCCCCCGGGCCGCCACCGCCGGCCCGATCGCCTCGGGGACGAGCGCGGCGTCCATGGCGCGCTCGACCGCGTCGGACAGCGCCACGATCGACGCGATCGCGGGCGGCTCGATGCCGAGCAGCCGGGACATCGCGGAGAGCGCGAGCGGGCGCGCGACATCCGCGGTGAAGTCGAACGAGGGCGCGTCGGCGAGGCGCGCGAACGCCGCGGCCGCCTCCTCGGCGACGAGCTCGCCGAGCCCGGACATCGCCTGATCGCGCAGCGCGCCGGCAAACAGGTCGCGGACCGGCGTGTGCTCGGGAGGATCGAGCCCCTGCAAGCTGGGGTGCTCCGCGCCGGGAGGCGCCACCTGACCGGCGCGTCGCGCGTCGCTGGCGAACCTGGCCGGATCGCGCAGCACGGCGATACAGTCCTTGTAACGAGTCAGGACCCAGGAGTCGAGCCGCTCGTGCCACAGCACCGGGCACGACGAGCGCAGGCGTGCGTAGATCGGGTATGGGTCTGCGACGGCTTCGGGAGACAGCGGATCATAGTCGCTCGGGCTGCGGCGCATCGGGTCCTCTCGCGTCTTTCGCTCTCATGAAAAGCAAGAGGGGCCAGGCCGCTTCTCGGCCTGGCCCCTCGCCGTGCGGATCACCAGCAGTACTTCACGGGAGCCTCCTTTTGGAGAGATGTTGTAGCCGCGAACGCAATCGAAGGTATGCGACGACATGACAGCCGTCAAGACAACCTCATGTCGATTTGCTGCCATAGCAATGTACCGGTAAGCGAGCGCGAGCAGCGGAATCAGCCTATGACAACGTCGCCATGGACACACGGAATCCAGCTATTTTCACCGCCATGCACACCTAGTTAATTTAGGTTATGCACTGTTAAGTTGTGTTGCGCGTATGCCCGAGCCGTAAGATTCCTCAGCTCAGCGGAGGCTCGATTCATCGCGTAGGGCTCCGGCGACGATCATGCCAATCGTCACGAACACAGGTCTCACATGTAGCTCTGGAGCGGCGTTCGGACGAGAGGGCATGAGGCGCCAAGACGCCGAGAGCGCCAACTGAGAAGACGCTCGGACGAGAAGAGGAGCAATCACCGAGACGTCAACGAGAGAAGATGCGCCAAGACGATGAGCAGAGGTCGTGGCGATCGAAGACCACGATCGGGTGGAGGTCGCCGTCGCCCGCGCGCGCCACCGTCCCGACGGTGGTCTGCGCCTCGTCGGCGATCGCCTCGATGCGCCGGAGCATCTCCGGCAGGAGCGGCAGCGGCACCGCGACGTGGTCGACGAGCACCGTGCCGAGCCGCTCGAGCGCCGTGAGCGGGAGGCGGCGCGCCGTGAGCAGCGACCGCGGGACCGCGGAACGCGAGGCGCTGCCCCCGCGCGCCGCGCCTCACGGGCAGGGGGCTCCCCGGGGGCGCGGGCCGGCCGGGCGAGCTCGTGCCGTCCGACACGCACGATCGCACCAGGCGCGCGCACTTCGGCGCTTGACTACGGCGGCGCCGGTTGATACTCCTCCGCCGCCTCGACGGAGACAGCCCTCCGGCGGTGGCTCGGCGCAGCTCGGGATCTTCTCCGAGCGGCCCCGATGAGGGTGCTCTCCAGCTCCCTCCGTTTCTGTGCCCGACGTTTGCGGGAGTAACTCAGTGGTAGAGTGCAACCTTGCCAAGGTTGACGTCGCGGGTTCAAATCCCGTCTCCCGCTCCACGATCTCGACGTCCTAGACGCTGCGGCGCCAAGCAGGCGCCGCGCAGCGCACCCCTTTAGCGCGTCATTCCGCCCCGGCGCCCAGCGCGAGGAGGGCGAAGCTGGCGAGCCAGTGCTCGCCCATGTAATCGCCGGCCACGTGCGGCAGGCTGGCGTCCAGGTGCCGCTCGGCCGCGTCGAGCGCGCGGTCGCGGACCGGATCCCCTTCGGGCAGGGCCGCGGCGAGCGAGCGCCAGCAGAAGCCGCGGCTCAGGTTCAGCCCGTCGAGGTGGGCGATCTTGCCGTCGCCGCGGTCGCTGACCGTCGCCGGCGCGAACAGGGTCGCGGGCTCGCCCTCCGCCGCGCGCGGCAGGAACCGCGCGAACCAGCCGCGGAACTCCGGTCCGGGCAGGACCCGGCGCATGCACTCGGCCTCCATGAGGGCGGGCGAGAGGAAATCGTCCTGCGAGGGCTCCCACGCCTGGCAGTCCGCGTCGCGGCCGTACCACGCCCGCGCGGACTCGGCGCAGCGCCCCGCGAGCCGCTCATCGCCCTTCACGGCGGCGTACTCCAGCGCGAGCGCGAGGGCGAAGGCGCTGTTCGTGTGCGCGCCGGCGCGGACCGGGTACGTGGCCCGGGGCAGGTACTCGAGGAGCCGCTCGGCGAACGCGTCGCCGAGCGGGGCCAGCGCGGCCGACCACCGCCGGCCATCGTCGGTGCCGTAGCGCGCGAGCTCGGCGGCGAGCAGGAGCAGCCACGCCCACCCGTACGGCCGCTCGAAGCCGCGGCTCGCCGGCCGCCGGAGATAGTCGAGCTCGGCGGCGATCTTGTCGGCGGTGAGCTGCGCCTCCAGGTGCGCGCGGATCGCCGCCGCGCCGGGCGCGCCGGGGAAGAGGCGGTACACCCGCGCGAGGAGCCAGTGGCCATGCACGCACGAGTGCCAGTCGAAGCTGCCGTAGAAGATGGGGTGCAGATCGCGCGGGCGCTTCACGTCCTCGGGGCCGGACATGACGTGATCGAGCTTGTTCGGATACTCCCGCGTCACGTGCCCGAGCGCGATGGAGGCGAGACGCGAGGCGATGTCCGGTGTGAGCACGTGTGCCATGGATGGAACCTCAGCGCCGAAAGGCGAGCAGGTACATGAGGAGCGTGTTCCCAACCAAGAGGAGCAACGCGGTGGGGAGCTGGGCCTTGATCACGCCGTCGCGGTCGGGCAGCTCGAGCAGGGCCGCGGGCACGATGTTGAAGTTGGCGGCCATCGGGGTCATCAGCGTCCCGCAGAAGCCGGACAGCATGCCGATGGCGCTCATCACCGCCGGGTCGCCGCCGAGCCGGCGCACGATCAGGGGCAATCCCACGGCCGCGGTCATGACCGGAAAGGCGGCAAACGCGTTCCCCATGATCACCGTGAACACCGCCATGCCCACGGTATAGGCCGCCACCGCGGCGAGGCGGCCGCCGAGCGGGAGCGCGCTCCCGGCCAGCCCCCCGACCACGTCGCCGACGCCCGCGGCCGCGAACACGACCCCGAGCGCGGCCAGCATCTGGGGCAAGATCGCCGCCCAGCCCACGGTGTCGAGCAGGCGCCGGCCCTCCTGCAGCGGGGCGAGCAGCGGCGGGCGCAGCCACGCCACCGAGGTCGCGAGCGCCAGCACCACGCCGAGCGCCAGCGAGATCAGCGTGGCCTGGCCAGGGTGGAGCAAGGGAGATCCGTGGATCTCGACCCGCCGGAGGACGAGCGCGCCCAGGAGGGCGGTCGCCGGGATGATCAGCGCCGGGACGAAAAGGCGATCCCCGCGCTGCTCGGCGCTCGCGCGCCGCTCCGCGGGCGTCGTCGTGGCGGGGCGACCCTGGCCCAGGCCCCCGACGCCGGCCAGGAGGACGAGCGCGATCGCGAGGACGCCGTTCGCGAGATCCCCGAGGCGCGCGCCGAAGAGGAAGCTCGCCGCGAGGAGGCCCCAGAAGAGGGCGTTCTTCCAGCGCTTCGGGTTGTCCCGGTCGACCGCGCTCAGGGCGGACGCCGCCGCGAAGAACAGGCCCGCCGCGACGTAGCCGACGTCGAGGGTGATCACTCGCGCGCCTCCCCGCCGTCCGCGCGGGCGAGCTCGCGCCGGAGCCGCCGGTCGAGCAGGAGGAGCCGCGTCCCGTGGACCAGGAGCGCCAGGATCGCCGTGGGGATGGCCCAGACCGACAGCTGGAGCGGCTCGACGAGGATCCCGTTCTGCTCGAGGAACCCCTTGATGAGCAGGATCGACGCGATGGCGAGGAAGATGTCCTCGCCGAAGAACAGCGCCACGTTGTCGGCCGCCGCCGCCGCGGCGCGGATCCGGAAGCGCGCCGCGTCCGGCAGCGGCCCGTGCCGGTTCTCGGCGGCGGCCTCGGCCATGGGCGCGATCAGCGGCCGGACCATCTGCGCGTGGCCGCCCAGCGAGGTCAGGCCGAGGGCTGCGCTGAGCTGCCGTATCATGAAATACGCGAGCAGGAGGCGGCCGGTCGTGGCGGTCTTCACCCGCGAGACCAGCGCGCGCGCCCGCTCCTGGAGCCCGGAGCGCTCCAGGAGGCCGATGACCGGCAAGACCAGCCAGACGAGGCTGACATAGCGGTTGTCGTTGAAGGCCTTGCCCAGGGCGGAGATCCCCTGGACAAGGCTCATCCCGGCCGAGAGGCTGGTCACGACGGCGGCCGCGGCGACGACCAGCAGCGGATGGATCCGGACGACAAAGCCGACGACCACGACCGCGACCCCGAGGAGCGTGAGCATGCTTCTTCCCCCGTGTTGGTAGTGGTCAAATTTGAACATCAAGGCGGGAAGGCGGGAAGAAAACATGAATGATCTTCCCGCCTTCCCGCCTTCATGTGGACTCTCCCTGGGCAAAGTTGACCACTACCCCCGTGTTCGCGGGCAACGTCGCACGCGGGCGGCGGCATCGTCCATGTGGGCGTGCGGCGCGGCGCGCCCGGCCGCTCGTCCTTGACGTCGGCCGGCGCTTCGGATTGCCTGCCGCGAGGCGACGGATTCAGGGGTCGCTGACGATGTCGCGAGGGACCGGCCCCGCAGACTGCACGCGCAACGGAGGATCGGCGAAGTGGACCACCAGGCAAGCGAACAGCTCGTCATCTCGTCGGACAAATCGCGCCTCGATCGCACGCTGATCCACAGCGTCCTCGCCTCCGCGTACTGGAGCAAGGGCATCCCCCGGGACGTGGTCGAGAGGGCGATCGAGGGCTCGCTCTGCTTCGGCGCCTACAAGGCGGGCGCGCAGATCGGCTTCGCCCGGGTGATCACCGACCAGGCGACGTTCGCGTACCTGGCCGACGTGTTCATCGTCGAGGCGGAGCAGCGAAAGGGGTACGGCAAGGCGCTGATGGCCCACGTCAGCGAGGCCCTGGGCCGGCTCCGGCTGCGGCGGACGCTGCTCGCCACCGCGGATGCGCACGGGCTCTACCGGCAGTTCGGCTTCGCACCGCTCGAGAAGCCGGACAGGTTCATGGAGATCAACATCCCGGACATCTATCAGCAGGGCAAGACGGGGACGTCGTAGCCGCGGCGCGCTGCGCTGCCACGGGATGGGGCCGCGTCGGAGAGGGGATCCGCCGCGGCCGCCCCCGTCACAGCCCCAGGCGCCGCAGCGGGAGCTCCCGCGCGCGCGTCTTCGTCAGGGCGAACACCGCGTTCGCGATCGCGGGCGCCACCGGCGGCACCCCGGGCTCCCCGACGCCGCCGGGCGGCGCGTCGCTCTTCACGATCTCCACGTGGATGCGCTGCGGCACCTCCGTGCTCCGCACCACCGGGTAGTCGCGGAAGTTCGTCTGCTCGACCGCCCCGCCCTTCACCGTGATGGCGCCGTGGAGCGCGATGCTCATCCCGAAGACGACCGCGCCCTCCATCTGCGAGCGCACGCGATCCAGGTTGACGACCGTGCCGGGGTCGGCGACGAGCCACACCTCGTCGACCTGCACCTTGCCGAGCGCGTCCTTCGACACCGCGGCGACCACCGCCACGTAGGTGAGGAAGCTCCGGTGCGCGGCGAGGCCCACCGCGCGGCCCGCCTTGCGCGCCGCGGCCCACCCCGAGATCTCCGTCACGCGCTCGATGACGTGCCGCAGCCGGCCCACGTCGACCGGGTGCTGCTCGATCGGCGCCCCGTAGTTCGGGACCTTCTGCACCCCCAGCTCGGCCGGCGACGCCTGCCGGGCCGGGCCGAGCACCTCGAGCAGCACCTCGCGCGGATCGGCCTGCCGCGCGTGGGCGATCTCGTCGATGAAGCTCTGCACCGCGAAGGCGTGGAAGATGTTGCAGACCGACCGGAGCCACCCGATCCGGACGTGCGCCGGCGCGTCGCACGCCTCGGCGCGGACGTTCGGGGACGCGAGCGCGAGGTCGAGCACGCCGAGGCCGAGCTCGTTCTCGCTCGGGGTCTTCACCTTCCCGTCGAACGTCGATGGGATCGGCGGAAACGCCGTCCGGTGCAGCCAGGCGCTCACCTTGCCGTCCGCGTCGAGCCCCGCCTTGAGGTACTGCGCGCTCACGCTGTGGAAATACCCGCTCTGCACGTCGTCCTCGCGGGTCCACTGCACCCGCACCGGCGCGCCCATGGCGCGCGCGAGCAGCGCCGCCTCGGCGCAGTAGTCCGGCTTCGACTTCCGGCCGAAGCCGCCGCCGAGGAACGTCACGTGCACCGCGACCTTGTCCTCGCCGACGCCGAGCGCCCGCGCCACCTCGGTCCGCGCCGCCTGCGGGTTCTGCGTCGGCGCCCACACCTCGCAGCCGTTCGCGTCGACCCGCGCCACCGCCGACGGCGGCTCCATCGCCGCGTGCGCCAGGTGCGGCACGTAGTACTCGGCCTCGATCGTGCGCGCCGCCTTCGCGAACGCCCCGTCCACGTCGCCGACCTTGCGCACCACCTTGCCCGGCGCCCGCACCGCGGCCGAGAGCGCCTGGCGATAGCTCCCCGAGTCGTACGCCGCGTTCGCGCCGTGATCCCACTCGATCTGCAGCGCCGCGCGGCCGCGCATCGCGGCCCACGTCGTGTCCGCCACGACCGCGACCCCGCCGAGCGGCTGGAACCCGACCGCGCCGCCCGTCGGGCCCGGCAGCTCCACGAGCTTCTTCACGCCCGGGACGGCCAGCGCCCGCGCTCCGTCGTACCGCGCCACCTTGCCCCCCACGACCGGCGGGCGCGCGATGACCGCGGTGAGCATGCCCGGCAGGCGTACGTCCGCGCCGAACTGCGCGGCGCCCGTCACGATGGCCGGCCCGTCGAGCAGCGGGAGCGGGCCGCCGACGCGCTTCAGCTCGGCGACGGGGCGGAGCGCGACGGTCTTCGCGTCGGGCACCGGGAGCTTCGCCGCGTCGGCCACGAGCTCGCGGAAGTCGAGCGAGCGCTTCGACTTCGCGTGGTGGACGGCGTGCTGCTCGGCCACGCACTCGGCGGCGGGCACGCGCCACTTCTTCGCCGCGGCCGCGACCAGCATGGCGCGCGCCGTCGCGCCCACGCGCCGCATCGGCTCGTAGCCGTTGCGCACGCTGCGCGAGCCGTCGGTGTTCTGATCGCCGTAGGCCTTGTCGCCGTCGCCCTGCACGATCTTCACCCGCGCCATGTCGGCGCCGAGCTCGTCGGCGACGAGGACCGGCAGCGAGCTGCGGATCCCCTGCCCCATCTCCGACCGGTGGCAGACGATCGACACCGTGCCGTCGGTCGCGATGTAGAGGAACACGCCGGTCCGGAGCCCCGGTTCTTGCGGCAGCGTGGAAGGAGCCGGCGGCGGCGGCGCGGCCTCGGCGTCGCCCTCGGCGAGCCCGAGCGCGAGCCCGCCCATCGCGAGCCCGAGCCCCGCGAGGAAGGAGCGGCGGAGGAGGACGACGCGTTGCTGTTCCATCTTCACTCCGTGGGCAGGCCGGCGGCCTTGCGGACCGCGGCGCGGATGCGCGTGTACGTGCCGCACCGGCAGATGTTGCCGGCGAGCGACTTGTCGATGTCCTCGTTCGAGGGGCGCGGGTTCTTCCGCAAGAGCGCGGCCGCGCTCATGATCTGCCCCGCCTGGCAGAAGCCGCACTGCGGGACGCCGAGCTCCACCCACGCGCGCTGCAGCGGGTGATCGCCGGCCGGGCTCAGCCCCTCGATGGTCGTCACCGATCCGCCGGCGGCGCGCTTCACCGGCGTCACGCAGGCGCGCACGGTCTCGCCGTCGATGTGCACCACGCACGCCCCGCAGAGCGCCTGGCCGCAACCGTACTTGGTCCCCGTGAGGCCGAGCACGTCGCGCAGCACCCAGAGCAGCGGCATCTCCGGATCCACGTCGAGCTTCTGCTCGGCGCCGTTCACCTTCAGGATGATCATGGTCGGGACTCCTCGGGCGGGCACGCGGCGCCCGCCTTCACCCACGCATCGATGAGCGCGCCGAAGGCCGCCTGCGAGCCGGGCGCCTTCGTGCGGCCGTGCCCGGGCGCCCACCCCCACGCGACGAGCTCGTCGTGCGCGGCGTGCTCGACGATCTGCGCGAGCGTCTTCTTGCCGTTGCGCGCCGGATCCTTGATCTGGGCGCAGATCGCCGCGGGCGAGCGGCCGAGCCAGGCCATCTCGGCCGGCGCGAGGTGCCAGCCCGGCGCCCCCGGCACGCGGGCGAAGTCGAGGTTCTGCACCTGGTGGCACGACGTGCACTCCAGCGCCGCGAGCCCGCGATCCGCCGGGCCGCGCTCGACGGGCGGGCTGTGGCGCTCGCCGGCGTCGCCCTGGCGCGGGACGCCGTCGTGCGGGTGGCAGTTCACGCAGCGCGGATGGAGCAGCACCTTGCTCGCCTCGAGGAAGAGCGAGGCCGCGCGCGCGTCGTCGTCCCGGATCGACGCGAACGCCTCCGGGCTGCGGAGCTCGCCCGGGGGCACGGGCGGGAGTTGGACCGGCTTGGGCGCCTCCGCGGGAGGGGCATCGCACGCCGCGGCGAGGAGGCCGACGCCCGCCAGGAAGCAGAGGAAGAGAGGCTGCATCGCTGCGCGTAGACTGCTTGCTTCGTCCGCGCGACACAAGCCCTGATCGACGGCCACGCTCGCGAGATCGCGCGAGCTCTGCCGGCCGTCGCTCGCCCGCTCGCCCGCTCGATTGGCGCCGCGCGAGCGCGGTTGTCTCGACACTCCCCGGCTCCGGGGCGCGCGCCCCGGAGCGGCTTCGTGTCGGCAACGGCACAGATACGTTGCGCGTCATCATCCATCCGGCAACGCCGAGCTCGAACATGCGCCCGATCGCGTCGCTCTCGACATCACACCTCGGGCGGCCGCGCCCGCGCGGCGCGCCGACGACCTGCGCCGACCGCGACGGCGCGCGGTCGCCCGGAGCGCACGGCGGGCGACATCGCGAGTCCAGTCGGCGTGACGGGCCGATCGGCGCGGCGGCTCCCGGCGATGTGGCGCAGCCCGCAAGGCGCGATGCGCGCGACCGTATTGACGTGGAGCGCCGCGAGGCGCGCCCACTTCGGTAACCTCGCCTGTAGCGAACTGTCACGAGGGCTCTGTGCGGCGCGGCCTCGCGCCACGATGCGCCACGCCGACTCCAGCCCATGTCCTTGGAACCGTTCAATCGAGACGCTGGCTCGCCGCATGCAAGCCCCCTCCGGCATGAGCAAGACGGTAGGAATGGGTGAGGCCACACAGCCATCGCCGTGCCTGATCGCCCCAGCTGAGGCAAGGTGCCACACCGCGCCGTCGAGCTCGGACCGCGCGCCTCTGCCGGGGATGCAGGTGGGCGCGCAGCTGCGGCTCCTCCGCGCGCTCGGCCAAGGCGGGATGGGGAGCGTCTGGCTCGCCGAGCACGTCGGGCTCAAGACGCAGGTCGCGGTCAAATTCCTCCGCGATATCTACGCCGATCACCCGCTCGCCGTCACCCGGCTCCGGCGCGAGGCGGAGGCCGCCGCCCGGATCCAGAGCCCGCACGTGGTGCGGGTGTTCGACCTGGGGTTCACCGATCAGGGAGTCCCCTACATCGTCATGGAGCACCTCGAAGGCGAGACGCTCCACGACCTCGTCGAGCGCCGCGGGCGGCTCTCGCTCGACGAGACGGCGACGATCCTGCGCCAGACGTGCGCCGCGCTGGCCAAGGCGCACGAGGCCGGCATCGTCCACCGCGACGTCAAGCCCGAGAACATCTTCCTCGTGGCGGGCGAGAGCGAGCCGTTCGTGAAGGTGCTCGACTTCGGCATCGCCAAGAACACCGCCGAGGAGGCCGAGCGGCTCACGGTCACGGGCGCCATCATGGGGACGCCGCACTTCATGTCGCCGGAGCAGATGGCGGGCGGCGCCAAGGTCGGGCCGCACAGCGACCTCTGGGCGCTCGGCGTCGTGGCCTACTTCTGCCTGACCGGACAGACCCCGTTCGGCGGGGCCACCATCGCCGCGGTGGCGGTCGCGATCGACCGCGGGCCGCCCCCGCCGCCGTCCCGCCTCGTCCCGGGCCTGCCGCCCGCGATCGACGCCTGGGTCCTCTCGCTGCTCGAGGCGGACCCGGCGCGCCGCGTCCAGAGCGCCCGCGCCGTCCTCGAGGCGCTGGACGCCGCCGTCGCCGCCCCGCGCGACGCGCGGCCCGCCCCGACCGAGATGATGCCCCCGCGCGACTCGCTCGCGTCGGGCGAAGGGTTCTCGTCCCTCGTGACCACGCTGATGCCGTTCGGCACGCTCGGCGCCATCTCGCCGCGGCAGCGGTCGCGGGCGCGCACCTGGGCCGTGGCGGCGGCCGCCGTGATGGGGGTGAGCACCCTGGCGTGGGCCGGCGTCACCCGGACGGCACCTGCGTCGGCGGCGCACCTCGCGTCGCTCACGATGCTCGGCGCCGGGACTTCGGCGCACGCCGCCCCCGCCGCCGAGCCCGCGGCCCAGTGCGCGACGAGCGCGCCGCAGCCCGAGGCCCCGGCCAGCGCCCCGCGCCCCGCGGCCAGCGCGCCGCAGCCCGACGTCCAGCCGGCGGCCGAGGCCCCGACCGCGGCGCCGGCCGCGCGCAAGGCGCCGGTCGCCGCGCAGGCGCGCGCGGCGTCCGGCGAGCCGCCGGCCAAGAAGGTCGCGACGCGAAGCCGCGCGCGGCGCGATCTCGGATTCTGACGGGGGAAATCCATGCACTCCCGGCCCACGACCCTGATGATGATCGCCGGCCTGCTGATCGCGGCCTCCCCCGCGCTCGCCGGCGAGAACGCGGGCGCCGCCGGCGGCGAGGCCGGCGACAAGGCGCGGACCGAGGCCCGGGAGCTCGTGTACGCGGGCGACGAGCTCTTCGCCCAGAAGCGCTACGCGGAGGCGCTCCGCGCCTACCAGCGCGCCGAGCGCCTGGTCTGCGTGCCCACGACCTCCATCGAGGTCGCGAAGACGCTCACCGCGATCGGGCGGCTCAGCGAGGCGCGCGAGCTCGCGTCGACGATCGCCTCGTCGCGCGCGACCCCCGGAGAGCCCTGGCCGTTCACGCAGGCGCGGCGCCGCGCCGACGCCCTGCGCAGCGAGCTCGATCAGCGCATCCCCCGGCTGAAGGTGAGGCTCACGCCGAGCCCGGCCGGCGCCAGGCTCAAGGTCGACGGGCAAGAGGTGAAGGTCTCCGCGGAGGGGTCGCCGATCGACCCGGGCAACCACTGGGTCGAGGTCGAGGCCGACGGCTACGTCGGCGCCCGGCAGCGGGTCTACGTCCCGGAGCGGGAGGTCACGACGCTGGACGTCGCCCTCACCCCGGAGCGTTCCTCGGGCAAGGCCTCGGCGTGGGCCATCGGCGGGTTCATCGCCTCGGGCGCCGGGCTCGCGGTGGGGCTCGGCGCGGGCGCGGCTTACCTGGGCGCGCGGAGCGACCTCGAGGACGCGTGCCGGCAGGGCACCGCGCGCTGCTCCGACGGCGCGCGAGGCAGCGCGAACGCGCTGGGCTGGGTCTCGAACGTGGGGTTCGGCCTCGCCATCGCCGGCGCGGCCGTCGGGGGCGTCGCCCTCGGGCTGGAGAGCGCGCGGGCGCCGGCCTCGAACGTCACCTGGGCCGTCGGCCCGGGCTACGTCGGCGTGCGGGGGACATTGTGAAGGCGCGCTCCGCGATCGCCTGCGCGCTCGCCGCGTGGCTCGCCGGCTGCCAGGTCATCGCCCCGCTGCCCGGCGAAGGCGGCGAGGGCGGCACCCTCGCGACCGACGGCGGCAGCGTGGAGACCGACGCCGACGCCGGCGATGCCGGCGACGCGGGCCAGGACAGCGGGCCCCCGCCGGCGGCCACGCCGCCGCCGCCCACGCCGCCGCCGCCGCAGCAGCAGATCGGCCCCTGCGAGATCGACGAATGCTCAACGCACTGCGTCAACTCCATGGATCGGTGCGAGCTCGCGCCGCAGTATCCGTCGGTCGAGGCGTGCTGCACCGTGTGCGAGGCGATGCCGTCGCCCGCGGGCTATGCCGCGTGCCGGCCGGTGGAGACGGGCGATCCCGCCGGCTGCACCGACGCCGGGCCGCTCGGCCCGGACGGCGCCGACGGGTGCGCCGGGCGGTGCGAGGCGCTCTGCACGCTCTACGCGGCCCTCTGCCCGCTGCGGGTGCCGGATCTCGAGAGCTGCACGGTCATGTGCTCGCTCTGGCCGGCGCCGGCCGTGTTCAACGCGTGCAGCCGGCTGCGCGCCGAGGGCTCGCTCGAGTGCCGGATGCAGCTGATCTTCGCCGCGCTCGACGAGGACCTGGACGAGAAGAAGCGCGACGAGCTGTGCCGCGACATCGTCCAAGGCCGTTGCCGCGATCCGAAGTGCGAGGACGGCGGCGACGACGAGGATTGACCGGTCGCGCGCGCGCCGGCGGAGGGGCGGCGCGCCCTCGGAGCCGCGCGCTTACCAAGGCGGCGCGGCGCCGCGCCCCGCGAGCGCACGGCTTCGACGGCGCGCCGCGGCGGGAGGTGCTACCCCCTCGCGCACCGTGAGCTCCCGCGTTCCGCACGAATCCTCCCCTGCGCCGGCCGCCCCCGGCGGCCAGACGTCACCGCCGCCCGCGTCCGCGAGCCCGGTCCGCTTTCCCGAGGAGCTGCCCATCTCGGCGCGGGTGCTCGACATCGCCCGGGCCATCGAGGGGCACCCGGTGGTGATCGTCGCGGGCGAGACCGGCTCGGGCAAGACCACGCAGCTCCCCAAGATCTGCCTGGCCATGGGCCGCGGGCTCCACGCGCGGATCGGCGTGACGCAGCCGCGCCGCATCGCCGCCACCAGCGTCGCCGCCCGCGTCGCCAAGGAGCTCGGCGTCGAGCTGGGCAAGGAGGTCGGCTACAAGATCCGCTTCTCGGACAGGACGAGCCCGGCGACGTACGTCAAGTACATGACCGACGGCATCGTCCTCGCCGAGATCCAGGGCGATCCGCGGCTCTCGGACTACGACACGCTCATCATCGACGAGGCCCACGAGCGCAGCCTCAACATCGATTTCTTGCTCGGGTACCTCAAACGCCTCTTGCCGAGGCGGCCGGATCTCCGCGTCATCATCAGCTCCGCCACGCTCGAGACCGGCCGGTTCGCGGCCTATTTCGACGGCGCGCCCGTCATCGAGGTCTCCGGCCGCACGTATCCCGTGGAGGTCATCCACCGTCCCCCCGAGAGCGGCGAGCCGGAGATCGCCGACGCGGTCGCGAGCACGGTCGAGGAGATCACCGAGATCGACCCGCGCGGGGATATCCTCGTCTTCCTCCCGGGCGAGCGGGAGATCCATGACACGATGGCCGAGCTCGAGCGCCACGGCCTGCCGCACACGACGCTCTTGCCGCTCTACGGGCGGCTCCCGCAGGGCGACCAGCAGCGCGTGTTCCAGTCGATCCCGGGGCGGCGGATCGTGCTCGCGACCAACGTGGCGGAGACGTCGCTCACCATTCCAGGCATCGTGTATGTGGTCGACGCGGGGCTCGCCCGCGTCAACCGATATAGCCCCCGCACGGGCGTCACCCAGCTCCAGATCGAGCCCATCTCGCGCGCGAGCGCCGATCAGCGCAAGGGGCGCGCGGGCCGCGTGCAGAGCGGCGTCTGCTTCCGGCTCTACGCCGAGCAGGACTATCAGGCGCGGCCTGCGTACACCGATCCGGAGATCCTGCGCGTCGGCCTCTCGGGCGTGATCCTGCAGATGAAGGCGCTCGGGCTCGGGGCCATCGAGGATTTCCCGTTCCTCGACCCGCCGTCGAAGCGCGCCGTGGACGAGGGGTATCGGGTCCTCGAGGAGATCGGCGCGCTCGACGAGTCGGGCGCGCTCACGGACATCGGCCGGAAGCTCGCGCGGCTGCCGCTCGATCCGCGGCTCGGCCGGATGGTCCTGGGCGGCGAGCGCGAGGGGGCGCTCGCCGAGGTGCTGATCATCGCCGCCGCGCTCGGGGTGCAGGATCCGCGGGAGCGGCCGCTCTCCGCGCAGAAGCAGGCCGACGACGCGCACCGGAAGTTCAAGGACGAGACGTCGGACTTCGTGGGACTGCTGAAGCTGTGGAGCTTCTACCAGGACGCGCAGGGCCGGCTGACGCAGAACCAGCTCCGGAAGGCGTGCCGCGATCATTTCGTGTCGTACCTCCGCATGCGCGAGTGGGCCGACGTGCACCGGCAGCTCAGCCGCATCACGAAGGAGATGGGCTTCTCGCCGAACGGCGCGCCCGCGAAGGGCGACGCCATCCACCGCGCGCTCCTGCCCGGCCTGCTCAGCCGTATCGGCATGTGGAACCAGGAGAACCGGGTGTATCTCGGCGCAAGGCAGACGCGCTTTCAGCTCCACCCGTCCTCGGGCCTCGCGAAGAAGCCGCCCGCGTGGATCATGGCCGCCGAGCTGGTCGAGACATCGCAGCTCTTCGCCCGGATGGCGGCGGCCCTCGATCCCGCGTGGATCGAGGCCGCGGCCGGGCCGCTCTGCAAGCGCAGCTACGGCGATCCTCACTGGGCCGCGAAGCCGGCGGCGGTGATGGCCAAGGAGCAGGTGACGCTCTACGGGCTGCCGATCGCGCGGGACCGCAGGGTCGATTACGGGACGATCGATCCGAAGGCCGCGCGCCCGATCTTCCTCCTCCACGCGCTGGTCCGGCAGGAATACACGACGCGCGGGGCGTTCATGGAGGCGAACCGCCGGCTGTTCGAGGAGGTGAGCCGGCTGCGCGACAAGGCGCGGAGGAGCGAGATGCTGGCCGACGAGCACGCGCTCGAGCTCTTCTTCGACCGCCGCGTGCCCGAGGGGGTGTACAGCGGAAAGACGTTCGAGGCGTGGCGGAAGGAGGCCGAGGAGAAGGACCCGCGGGTGCTTCACCTGTCGCTCGCCGACGTCCTGCTCGACGAGGCCGCGGAGCTCACGCCCGAGCGCTTCCCCGACGCGCTCGACCTCTACGGCGCGACCGTGCCGCTCTCGTACCGCTTCGATCCTGGCGAGGACGACGACGGCATCTCGCTGTCGCTGCCGCTGGTGCTCCTGCCGCAGGCCGATCCGGACGAGCTCGAGTGGATGATCCCCGGGTGGCACGCCGAGAAGATCGCCCTGCTGCTCGAGACGCTGCCGAAGTCGCTCCGCAAGGCGCTGGTCCCGCTCCGGGAGGTCGCCCGGGAGATCGCGGCGGATCTCCGGCCGTTCCAGGGCCCGATGCGGCCGGCGCTCGCGTCCGCCGTCGAGGATCGCACCGGCGAGCGCGTGCCTGCGGACGCGTTCCGGCCCGACGATCTCCCGCCGTACCTGCGCTTCTATTTCCGCGTGCTCGGCGAGGATGGCCGGGTGATCGGCGAGGGGCGCGACCTGCGGGAGCTCAAGGAGCGGCTGTCCGGCCGGGCGCGCGAGGCCTGGGCGAGGGTCGGCAAGGCGGGTCTGGAGCGGGACGGGCTGACGTCGTTCGGGGTCGACGCGCTGCCCGAGCGCGTGCAGGTCGACGCCGGGGGGCAGAAGGTGTTCGGCTATCCGGCGCTGATCGACAACGAGGCGTCGGTCTCGGTGCGCGTGCTCGCGTCGAGGGCGGCGGCCGCCGAGGCGACGCGCGCCGGGCTGCGGCGGCTCGTGCTGCTGCAGATGGGGGGCAAGATGAGCCAGCTCGAGCAGCCGCTGCGCAGCGCCGTGGCCGTGAGCGGGCTCGGCGCCAAGGTGGCCCCGGGCGAGCCGGGCCTGGCCCGGCAGATCGCGCTGCGCGCGCTCGACGAGGCGTTCCAGCTCGGCGATCCCGCGGCGTTCCCGAGGACGCGGGCCGCGTTCCAGGCGCGCCTGGACGAGGGCCGGCGGTCGCTGCAGGGCGTGCTGGGGAGGCTCTCGGGGATGGCGCGCGAGATCGGGGTCGAGCTCGATCGCGTGCAGTCGATGCTCCGATCGATGGCGGGGAAGCCGGGCTCGCCGCGGCAGGCGCTCGACGACGCGCGCACGCAGGTCGATTTCCTGCTGCCGGTCGGGCTGTTCGCGCGCGCCCCGCTCGACCGGCTCGCGCACCTGCCGCGCTACCTGCGCGCCGTCCAAATCCGGCTCGAGCGGCTGCCGAACGGGCCGCAGAAGGACCAGGCCAAGGCCGCGCAGGTGCTGCCGTTCTGGCAGGATTACCTCAAGCATCAGCAGGCGCTCCTCAACAAGGGGGTTCCCGCGGAAGAGCTGGAGTCGTTCCGCTGGCTGATCGAGGAGCTGCGGGTGTCGCTGTTCGCGCCCGAGCTGAAGGCGGCTGTCCCGGTGTCGACGCAGCGGCTGTCGGAGCAGTGGAAGCGGCTGCTGGGATAGCCGGGGGCGTGGCTGCGAATCGAAGCATTACGTCGAAGCGTCCCCAATTGCCACCGATCCAGTGTTTTTGGGGATCTCCTGCAAGCTCCCCTCGGCGTGATCTGTTTTTGGTATGTAGCTGCTGGTGAACATCACGCCGTCGCGAGCGCTCGTTCGATCGCTGCTCTCCCTGGCGCTGGTCCTCGTGCCTTTGGCCGCTGGCGCGGACGCCCCCCCGAGCGGCCCCAAGGCTCGACTCCAGCGCTCGGCCGACCGGGCCGTGGCGGAGGGTCAGCTCGCGGAGGCGCGGGACCTGTGGTTGCAGCTGTGGCAACTCGAACCGTCGGAGAAGGCGGCGTGCAACGTCGGGCAGCTCTCGTTCCGGATCGGGGACATGCCCAGAGCGGCCGAGTTTCTCACGGCGTGTCTGGAGAGGACGCCGGCCCCGGCGGACGCCGGCGCGCGTGAGCGATACCAGAGCCGAGCGCTGGATCTCGCGCGGGCGAAGCAGGCGGTCGGCGCGTTGACCTTCGCCGTGCCCCGGGGCGCCGAGCTGTCGGTCGACGGCCGGCCCGTTGGGCGGGCGCCGCTCGGGCGCGCGGTGTTCGTCGCGCCCGGCGCGCACCGCGTCCGGGCGGCGCTCGGCGAGGCGGCGCAGGAGACCACCGTGGAGGTGCGCGCGGGGGACGCGCGCCAGGTCGTCCTGGATCCCGCCGCGCCGGCGGACACCGGAGCGGCAGCGGCGCGCCCGCCGGCGCCGCGCGCGCCGGGCGCGGCGGCGCCGCGTCCACCGGCGCCGCGCGCGCCGGCGCGGGCCGAGCCGGGCGCGGGGCCCGCGCCGGGGCTCGTCCTGCTGGGCACCGTCGCGTCCGCCGGGTGCGTCACGCTCGGCGCGGTGCTGCTCGCGCGGTCGGGCGAGCACGAGCGCAGGTTCGACGACCTGCTCGAGCGCAACCACGGAGGCTACCGGATCGCCGGCCTCGAGCTCCAGCGCGCGCAGCGCGCCTACAGCGCGATGGAGCTCGCCGAGGAGCGCGCCGCGGTCGCGCTGACGGCCGGCGCGCTCCTGGCCACGGCGACGCTGATCTACGCCTTTTACCCCCGGAGCACCCCGAGGAGCCGCGGCCCGAGGTTGACCGCGGTGGGGACGCGGCTCCACCTGGAGGCGGCGTGGTAGATGGGTCTGGGCTGGGATACCGGATCGTCGAGCGGCTGGAGGGCCTCGGCCGTGTGGACGTCTATGCCGCCGTCGATCGCGACGGCCGGGACGCGCTGCTCTACCTGAGCGAGGCGGTGCCCGGCGGGTTCCGCGACGGTCTCGAGCGGCTGCGCGCCGTGAGCCGGCGCATCGAGGAGGTCCCGCTGGTCCTCGACGGCGGCCTCGGGGGCTCGTTCTGCTGGGCGGCGACGGAGCGGTGCGACGGCGGGTCGCTGCGCGCCCTCCTCGAGGAGCGCCCCGGGAGCATCACGCCGCCGTGGGCGCTCTCTCAGGTCGCCGAGGTCGCCGAGGTCCTGAAGACCACGCACGCCGCGGGGATCTTTCATGGGGACCTCCGCCCGGAGCGCGTGATCCTGCTCGACGACGGCTCCTTCAAGCTCACCGGCCTGGGTCTCGCGCAGCTCTTCGGTCTGAGCGCGGCGGACGCGGCGACGGCGCCGGCCTACCGGGCGCCCGAGCAGCTCGCGGAGCCCGCGGTCCTGGACGAGCGGACCGACGTCCACGCGCTGGGCCTCGTGCTCTACGAGCTGATCGGGCTGCGCCGGCCGTTCGCGGAGCGAGCGCCGGAGGAGCTCGTCCGCTGCATCCTGAACACCACGCCGCTGCCGCTCGAGACCTTCGTCCCCTTGCCGCCGCTGGTCGCGGGCGTCGTGAGGCGCGCGACCGAGAGGCCCCCGGAGGCGCGGTACCGCGACATGGCGGAGCTCATCGCGGCGCTGCACGGCGCGCTCGAGGGCTGGTGTCGCTGGCAAGGCGAGGTCGACCGGGGGGCCGGCGCCGGGGTGCGCCGCGCGTCGACGGCGTCGCGCGGCGGGGGGTCGCAGCGTCCGGCGCCGCTGTCCGACGGGTTGGCGCGGCCCTCGGGTGCGGCAGGCCCGAGGTCTGGGGGCGCGACGCCGCAGGACCGGCGGCCCGAGCCGCAGAGCGAGGAGGTGACGGAGCGGCCGCGCGACGTTTCCTCCTCGATCTCGACGGGGTCTGCGTCTGCGCCCGGCGCGCAGGTGAACAGGCCACCTTCGCCTCCCGGGAGGCGGGCTCGGATTGCGCTCACGGTGGGAGCAGGCGGCCTGGTCCTCGCGGCGGCTGCGGCAGCGCTCCTCGGACGGCTCCATCTCGGCTCGCCGCCTGCGGCGCGCCCGCCGGCCGTCGCGCGGCTCCCGCGCGTCCTCGTGCTGGCTGCGCGCGCCGCGCCGGCTCCCGGGGAGCTGGACGCTGTCCCGAGGAAACGCCCCCTCCGCCCGAGGCCCGCGCTCGGGGCGAGCCCGGAGCCCACGGCCCCCGCGACCGCGGCGGCGCCGGCGCCTGCTCCGCCGGAGCCGAAGGAGCCGGTGCCGCCGTGCAACGCGGACTGGTACGAGTGCGGGGCAAGCTGGCCCGACGCGCATTCCAGCACGTTCCGTTGACGCCCTCGACATTTCCAGCCTTTAGCAGGGCTTTCTGTCGATTTCTTACGCGCTTCTGCGACTCCGGTGCTGTATAGGAGGAGCCGTGTAGAGGGCAGTCCGCGACCCTCGCTGGTCTCTGTGCCGGCGAGCGATGGGTTGCGCCCGGAGGCTCTGTTCGCATGAATACGCTATTTCGCCGCGTGGTGCTCGCCGCGCCGGTGCTCGCTGGCGCCGCGTGGTTCGTGGGCTCTTGTGCCGGGGATTCTCCTTCTCTGGGAGGCTACTGCGAGGACGACGCCGACTGTCATACAGAGTACCAGGACATCCCCGGAGCGACCTGCGTCGGCGATCGTTGCCAGTGCGTCGATCCGGACAAACACATCTGTTGCACTCCCAGCGAGGCGGCGGATCCGGATTGCCCTCTGTCGTGCAGGCCGTGCGCGGAGTGCGCTCCGGGAACGGCGGCATGCGAGCCTGATGGCGGCGTCGACGCTGGCTGCAAGAGCGACGCGGAGTGCCCTGGGCCGCCGAGCCGCGCGTGCGGGGCCGGGCGGTGCGTCGAGGGCGCGTGCACCGTGGAGATCCACCCCGGGCCGGTCGCCTCGCAGCGAAAGGGAAATTGCCGGCGGGTCGAGTGCACGGTCACGGGCGAGCTCATCGAGCTCGAGGACCCGTCCGACGTCTACGACGACGGCGAGCAGTGTACGTACGATAGCTGTGGCGAGGGCGGGCCGGTCAACAAGCCGCTGACAGAAGGCGCTGAGTGTCCGGACGAGCAGCAGAGGATGTGCCATGTGGGCACGTGCGTGGCGTGCTTCGATGGCGACGTGACCATGAACGACTGCCCCAACAACCTGGCTTGCTCCGGCGTGGTCTGTGTGCCGTCCCATTGCACGAACAACGTCGTCGATGTCGCGCTCGGGGAGACCGCGAGGGACTGCGGCGGTCCGTGCCGCCCTTGCACTACCGGTGAAGCCTGCGGGACGAGAGCAGATTGCGAGGACAAGGTGTGCGACGGCGGTCGCTGCGCTGCGCCGACGTGCGAGGACGGCGCGCAGAACGGGGATGAGACGGGGGTCGACTGCGGGGTGTTCCCCTGCCAGCCCTGCGCGGCGGGTCAAGGCTGCAGGACGGGCGCGAGCTGCGAGAGCGGCGTCTGCTGGGCGGGCGAGTGCCAGGAGGCCTCGTGCGCCGACGGCGTGATGAACGCCGGCGAGACCGGCGTGGATTGCGGCGGAGGCTGCGCGCCCTGCGGGTGAGCCGCCGATCTCGCCGCGCCCATCCACGGCGCCACCATCAGGGGCTGAGCCTCGCGGGGAGGGGCGACTCAAAGGAGGGAGGACACATTTCCCGGGTCAGTGATGAAATCAACCAGCGCCCGCACCCGAGCGGGAACATGGGCTCTCGAAGGCATCACCAGATAGAGCGGCAGCGCAGGGACTCGATGGATGGAGGACAGCCTCGCCAGGGAGCCGGATTTCACCTCCTCGGCGCACAGGCTCTCCGGCAGCAGGGCGATCCCGCGCCCTTGCAGCGCAAAGGTCTTTGCAAGCTCGAAATTGCGCGTGGAGAGCGGGGCCGGCTGCAGGCTTGAACGAGCGCGCTTCCGCAGGCGCTGCGCAGGGTCGTAGATCGCATGCTCGTGCAGGTGGACGAGCGTCTTCCCAACGCGCCGCGTCTTGATGTACTCGGGGCTGGCATGAAAGGCTAGTCCGCCCTCGCCGAGCTTGCGCGCCACGACGCCCAGGGTGCCGGGGGAGCCGCCACGCAGGGCGAGGTCGATGTTGTGGGCCACCAGGTTCAAGAGCTCGTCGCTGACCACGGTCTCGACTCGGATCCCGGGATGCCGCTCGATGAACGCGCCGAGCAAACGTGCCAATACCGGCTTGGACATGTCGAGTGGCACCGTGAGCCGTATCGTGCCGGCGAGCTCGTTCGACCGCGTGAGCTGGCTCTCGGCTTTCGTGAGCACGTCGATGGCTGCTTCGCACTGCTCCATGTAGGAGCGGCCCTCGTCCGTCAGCGTGACGCGGCGGGTGGTTCGATGTAGCAGGCGGACGCTCAAGCGTGCTTCCAGGGCGCGCACCCGCGCGCTCACCGTGGATCGCGGCAAAGATAGGTGCTGGCTTGCCGCGGCGAAGCTGCCCGATCGTGCGACCTCGATGAACGCCTGGATCTGCGGGAGGCTGATCATTGAACAAGTTTTTTAGTCAGTCTCGGCGAGATTGTCCATCTCGTCTGCCCCCACTGCAGGCGCTACGCTTTGCCCGTCATCACCACGGAGCAGGCGAATGGATTCTACTCGGCGCAATTTTCTCTGGGCTCTTTCGCTGCTGACGCTGCAAGGCTGCGCGCTGCCGCCTGACCGCACCTCCGCGGCCCGGTCGAGCGAACCTGGGCAAGAGCCCGTGCTCCACGTCACGTGGGTCGGGGGGCCGACGATGGCGATCTCGTTCGGCGATCTGACCATCCTGACGGATCCGGTGCTGGGAGAGAGCTTCTCGATGGGCGACCCCAACGAGCCCGTGGACTACCGGAAGGTCGTGCAGCACCATCGGTCGACGCCGTTCAGCGGCATCGACCCCAAGGTAGCGGACCTCGTTCTGCTCAGCCATGCCCATGAAGACCATTTCGATCAGCAGGCGTGGGCTGATCTTGATCGTTCGCTGCCTATCCTGCTGCCGATGGCCGACGTGAGGACGGTGACCGCCAAAGGGTTCAGGCGCGTGGAGGGTATGCAGTGGGGAGACACGCGGAGGCTGGCTGCTGGCGCAGGGCGCGCAGTGATCATCACCGCCATGCCCGCGCACCATTCGAGCGAGCCGAAGATTGCCGAGGCTCTCGGCAAGGGAAACGGATACTGGGTCGAGCTGACCGAAGGCAGCTGGCGGCGAGCGATCTACTGGACGGGCGATTCGATGCCGACCGAGGACGTGATCGCTGCAGCCCGGTCGCGGGGTAGACCGGATCTGCTGGTACCCCATGTCGGTGGGGTGGGCGCGACCGGGCCTTTCGGGCTCATCAGCATGCGGGCGTCGGACGTGGTCGCGCTCGCCCGGGCCGTTCAGCCGCGACACGTGCTGCCCATTCACCATTCGACCTACGAGTTCTACCGCGAGCCGATCAGCGAGCTTGCCGCGCGCAGCGAAGGCGAGGCGTACCGGCTCGATTCGATCGCCGCCGGGTCGACGGTCGTGTACCGGTAGGCGGCCTCCGGAAGAGGGCGGGCTCAGGCCGCCTCTGCATCTCGGCCGCGATCGAGGTACCGGCGCCCCCGGGGCGCGCAGGGCGGAGAAAACGCCGCGGGCGCGCTTGACAGGGCGGGCCCTCGTGTACATTACCATTGGTAACTTACCAACGGTAAGTTGTTCACGCCCGGTGGATCGGGCGGAGAGGAGCTCATCCATCATGACGAACATGGCGAAGGGCACGAGGGAATCCGTTCTCATCGTCGGAGGGTCCGGCGTCGTCGGCTCTCGGACCGCGAGGACGCTGCGCGCGCTGTACCCCGACCTGCCGATCGCGATCGGCGGGAGAGATCTCGCGAAGGCCGCGGCGGTCGCGGAGCAGGTCGGCCGCGCGCGCCCCGTCCGCGTGGACCTCGAGAGGCCCGATCTCGGGCAGCCGGCGGGCGAAGCGTACGGCGCGGTGCTCATGTTCGTGAAGGACGAACGGATGAACGCGCTCCGCTTCGCGCAGGAGAACGGCGCGGCCTACGTCGACATCTCTACGGTGGCGTTCGAGATCGCGCCCGAGGTCGCGCTCCACGCGCAGCGCCCGAGGAGCGCGCCCGTCCTGCTCGCGAGCCACTGGCTCGCCGGCTCGGCCACGTTGCCGACCCTCCATTTCGCGAAGGGCTACGCGCGCGTCGAGAGCGTCGCGATCGGCGTGGTCCTCGACGAGCAGGACGTGGGCGGCCCCGCCGCGTACGCCGACTTCGAGCGCCAGACCAGGGCCGGGATGAACGGGCTCCTCCTGAAGGACGGCCGGTGGATCTGGGTGGCTGGAGAGGAGGGCTCACGATCGTTCGTGACCGTCGACGGCACCGAGGTGAAGGGCCAGATCTACCCGGTGCTCGATCCCATGAGCATCGCCGCGGCGACTGACGCGCGCTCGATCCGGTTCGATCTCGTGCTCGGGGAGACGGCCAGCCGCCGGCGAGGCGAGCCGTTCTCGACCGAGATCGTGATCGAGCTCGAGGGGGTGAAGAAGGACGGCGCGCGAGGGCGTTCGCGTCACGAGCTCGTGCACCCGGAGGGCCAGGCGCCGATGACCGCCGTCGGCGTCGCCGTGGCCGTGGAGCGGCTGCTCGGGCTCGCTGGCGGCGAGCGCGTGGCCCCAGGCCTCTACCATCCGAACGCGCTGATCGACCCCGAGCACATGCTCGACCGCCTCGCCGCGTTCGGCACGCGAATCCGCAGCGCGTGACCCGGCGCGCCCGCCGGTAGCACTTTGCCGGAGCCCTCCGGGGCGCTTCGGCACCTCACCCCGCGAGCGTCGTCGTCAATACCTGCTTCGCCGAGAGCAGCGCCTCGACGAAGGCCTCCCGCTCCTCGGGCAGCGGCGCGGCGATCCGCTCCCACGCCTCCTTGCGGTAGCTCGCCTTGACGAAGCGGAACGCCGCCGCGGGGCGGCTGCACGCCGTGGCGAGCCAGCGGCGCGCGTCCTCGAGCGGCTCCTTGGAGAGCGCGTCGCCGACGCCCATCTCGAACACCTCCGCAGGAGAGTGGCTGTCCGCCCCCAAGACGAGCCTCCGAAACGCGCGGGTGGGACAGGCGGCGCGCACGATCTCGAAGGCGACGCGCGGAAACGGGATCCCCACGACGAGCTCGGGGAGCCCGAACTTATAATCGCCGTCGCCGAGCGCGATGTAGTCGGCGCACATCGCCAGCACGGCGCCGCCCGCGAGCGCGTGGCCGTGCACGGCGGCGGCGAACGGCTTCGGGAAGCGGAACGCGGCGCCGAACGCAGCGTCGAAATCGTCGAGGAAGCCCGCGAGCCGCGCTCGATCGAGCGACGCGACCTCGCGCAGGTCGAGCCCCGCGGACAGGCACTTGCCGGCGCCGCGGACGAGGACCCCGCGCACGGCGTCGTCCTCCCCGAGCCGCCGGAAGACGTCGGCCATCTCGCGGAGCACCGCCTGGCTCATCGCGTTGACCTTGGGTCGATTCAACACGACCTCGGCGATACCGCCGCTCTCGAGCACCTCGATGAATTGCATGGGGAGAGCATCGCGCACCGCCGATCACCGCGCAAGATCGCGCGTCCGGCGGCGATCCGACGGCCTCATCTACCCCGCTCACCCCGGCCACCCCCGGCCGCGCTCAGCGCGGTATCGCCCCCGCCTGCTTACCGCGCCCGGACGAGCGGCGTGTCCACGAGGTGCTCGGACAGGAACCACACCTGCATCTCGTTGACGCGGACAATCTGGCTCACGAGCAGGTCGTTCGTCCCGTCGTCGCCGCCCTGCGCCGCCTTGCCCGCCGCCTCGCGCGCCTCGATCAAGATCTGCTCGTGCGCCTCGAGCAGCCGCGAGATCTGCACCGGCACCTCCTCGCGCCCCCGCGGCGGCCGCTCGATCTTCGACATCTCCGCGACGTCGTGCGCCATCGCGATGGCGATGCCCCCGAGCGTCTGCACCCGCTCGGCCAGGTCGTCGACGAGCTTGGCCTGCTCCTCGTAGTGCTTGTCGAGCAGGAGGTGCAGCGAATAGAAGGTCGCTCCGGATACCTGCCAGTGGTGCTTCTTGTACATGTCGCGCAGCACCATCGTGTCGCTCAGGATCTGGTTGAGCGCCTTGACGCTCGCCGCGCGCACGTCGTCGCCGAGCCCGAGCGGATAGCGCGCCAGCGCCCCGTACGGCTGAATCTCCTCCGCGCGCTGGCGCAGGATGGGTTGAGCCTCGGGCCCCGGCCTGCCGTCCCCGGTCGTCTGCTCACGCAACTGAGTCATGGTCGCCATGATCGCTCCTCTCGCCCACCCCGCCTTCTTCGCGTTCGAGGCGCCGCATGGCAACCCCTCCACCCGCGCCGCGAGGCCGCCTGTGCGCGCCTGCCGCGCTCACCCCGCCTGCCGCGCTCACCCGCCTGTCGCGATCACCCCACCTGTCGCGCGGCTCCCCCGCCCTGCCCTCTGTTTCGATGAGATTTCCAGCGCGCGCCCCGCACACGCGCGCTCGTCCGCCCCGGCCGGCTCTCCCCCCGGAGACGTACGCCGGACCGGGCGCGAGGCCGCGCGACGCGGAATGAGCACTGGACGCAGAGCTTGACTCGCTGGCAGTCTGGCCGCCGGTGAGCACCCTCCCGGGGCGCTCGGTGAGCGATGCAGGCAGGAGACATCATCGACGGCCGCTTCTGCATCGAGCACCTGGCGGCCTCCGGCGGCATGGGCGCCGTCTACCGGGCCCGCGATCGAGAGACCGGCGAGGCCGTCGCGATCAAGCTCCTGACCACCGAGGGCAGCCAGCACCTCGGCCGCTTCGCGCGCGAGGCGCAGGCGCTCGCGGCGGCCCGCGTGCCCGGCGTCGTGCGCTACGTCGCGCACGGCGCCACCGCGTGGGGACAGCCGTACCTCGCCATGGAGTGGCTCGACGGCGAGACGCTCTCCGACCGCCTCACGCGCCAGGGCCTCACCCTCGAAGAGACCCTGGAGCTCGGCCTGCGCGTCGCGACGACCCTCGGCGAGATCCACAGGCTCGGCCTCGTCCACCGCGACCTGAAGCCGAGCAACCTGCTGCTCCAGGGCGGCTCGCTCGACCGCGTGAGCCTCATCGACTTCGGCCTCGCGCGCGCCGCCACCGACGAGCCGCTCACCGCCGCCGGCCTCGTCCTCGGCACGCCCGGGTACATGGCCCCCGAGCAGGCCCGCGGCGAGCTCAGCGCCGACGCCCGCGTCGACGTGTTCGCCCTCGGGTGCATCCTCTACCGCTGCCTCACCGGCCGCGCCGCCTTCCAGGGGAACGCCGGCCTCGCCGTGCTGATGAAGGTCCTCCTCGAGGACCCGCCCCGCGTGCGCGAGCTCCGGCCCGGCACCCCCGCCGCGCTCGACGACCTCGTCGGCCGCATGCTCGCGAAATCGCCGCAAGATCGTCCGGCCGACGGCGACGCCGTCGCGGCCGAGCTCGCCAGGATCGACGCGCCCGAGGGCGGCCTCGGCGGGCCGCGCTCCTTCCCGCCGCGGGCCGTGGAGCTCACGACCGGCGAGCGGCGCGTGATGTGCCTCGTGGTCACCCGCGAGCACCCCGCCGAGGGCGACGGCGCCGAGGAGCCGCGCCGCGCACAGCTCTGGCAGCTGCACGACGTGGCCGAGCAGTACCGCGGCGAGCTCGAGCTCGTCGAGGGCCGCTCGCCCCTCATCGTGCTGTCGGGCGCGGGCACGCCGACCGACCTCGCGGCGCGCGCCGCCCGCTGCGCCCTCGCGCTGAAGGAGCTGCTCGGCGGCGCGCCCGTCGCGCTCGCCACCGGCCGCGCGGAGCTCTCGGCGCGCGTGCCCGTGGGCGAGCTCATCGACCGCGCCTTCCAGATGCTCGCGGCCGACGACGGCCGCTTCCCCCTCGCGGGCGTCCGCATCGACGAGGTGACCGCGGCCCTCATCGGCGCCCGCTTCGACGTCACCGAGGACGCCGCCGGCCGCGTCCTCCACGGCGCGCGCGACGAGCGCACCGCGCAGCTGCTCGGCAGGCCGACCACGTACGTCGGCCGCGAGCGCGAGCTCGCGATGCTCCTCGCGGAGGTCGATCGCTGCATCGACGAGGGCGCCGCCGGCGCCGTGCTCGTGACCGCCGAGGCGGGCATGGGCAAGTCGCGCCTGCGCCAGGAGCTCATCCGCAAGCTCCGCGAGCGCGGCGACCGCATCGAGGTCTGGATCGGCCAGGGCGACCCCATGGGCGCGGGCTCCGCCTTCGGCCTGCTCGCGAGCGCCCTCCGCCACGCCCTCGGCATCGCCGACGGCGAGCCGCTCGAGGCGCGGCAGCGCAAGGTCCGGGGCCGCGTGGAGCAGCACGGCCTCGACGCCGCCCGCGTCGCGCCGTTCCTCGGCGAGCTCGTCGGCGCGCCGTTCCCCGACGAGCACGACGTGCAGCTCAGGCTCGCGCGGCGCGACGCCGTGCTGATGGGCGACCAGCTCCGCCTCGCCTGGGAGGCGTTCCTCGGGGCGGCGTGCCGCGCAGGGCCGGTGCTCCTCGTGCTCGAGGACCTGCAGTGGGGCGATCTCCCCACCGTCACGATGGTGGAAGAGGCGCTGCGGACGCTCAAGGACGCGCCGCTGCTCGTGCTGGCGCTCGGGCGGCCCGACGTGCGCCGGCTCTTCCCGGGGCTCTGGGAGGGCCGGCTCGCGCACGAGCTGCACCTCTTGCCGCTCCCGCGCCGGGCGAGCGAGCGGCTCGTGCGCGAGGCGCTCGGCGCGCACGCGCGGCACGACCTCGTGGCGCGCCTCGTCGAGCGCGCGGACGGCAACGCGTTCTTCCTCGAGGAGCAGATCCGCGCCGCCGCGGAGGGCAAGAGCGAGGGCCAGCCGGAGACGGTGGTGGCCATGGTGCAGGCGCGGCTGGAGACGCTCGACGCCGAGGCGCGGCGGCTGCTCAGGGCGGCGAGCATCTTCGGCGAGACGTTCCGGGCGAGCGCGGTCGCCGCGCTGCTCGGGAGCGTCGACATCGCGCCGCTCCTCTCGGAGCTCCTGCGGCGCGAGGTGATCGTGCGGCGGGGCGAGGGGCGGCAGCGCGACGACGCGGAGTACTGCTTCCGCCACGCGCTCGTGCGCGAGGCCGCCTACGGCATGCTGACCGCGCGCGACCTCCGCATCGGCCACGCGCTCGCCGGCGGCTTCCTCGAGGCGGCCGGCGAGGGCGATCCGCGCGTCCTCGCCGAGCACTTCGAGCGCGGCGAGGAGCCCGAGAAGGCCGCCGAGTGGTACCTGCGCGCGGCCGACAAGGCGCTGCGGGGCAACGACCTCGCCGCGGCGATCGCGTGCGCCGAGCGCGGCATCGCCTGCGGGCCGGGGGAGGCCGCGGTGGGCGCGCTCCGCCTCGTCGAGGCCGAGGCGCTGCTCTGGCGCGGGGAGCCCGCCCTCGCCGAGCAGCGCGGGGTCGAGGCGACGCAGCACCTCGCGCCCGGCTCCGTGGCCTGGTTCTCGGCGTTCACGCAGCTCGCCGGCGCGGGGCACAAGCAGGGCCAGTACGAGCGCGTCGAGCGCTGGATGATGGTCGTCCTCGGCGCCGAGCCCCTCGAGGGCGCGCGCGTCGCGAAGAACGCCTGCCTGCTCGAGGGGGCGATCGTGCTCCTGCTCGGCGGCCGCTACGCGTGCGTCGACGCGCTGATCGACGCGGTCGAGCAGGCGACGGAGGACGCGTCGGCCGCGGATCTGCTGATCGAGGCGAAGCTCCTCTACCTGCACGGGTTGCTCCGGCAGCACAACGGCGATCCGAGCGCCTGCATCGCGAGCATGGGCGCGGCGCTCGCCGCCTTCGAGGACATCGGCGATCGCCGCGAGGCGTGCCGGGCGCGGCTCAACATGGGCCTCTGCTACGTGCAGTTCGGGTACTTCGAGGCGGCGGCGGAGGTCCTCCGCGCCGGGCTCGCCGAGGCGGAGCGGATGGCGCTCGACGATCGGGTGCCGAACGCGCTGCAGAACCTCGGCCTCGCGCTGGCCCACTCGGGCCAGGTCGACGCCGCCAAGGCGGCCCTGCGGAGCTCGATCGAGGCGCTGGAGCGCCGCGGCGACCGGCGCCGGGAGTGCGAGAGCCGGCTCCAGCTCGCGCGCGTGCTGCTCCTCGCGGGCGAGCCGGCGCTCGCCGAGGTGGAGTCGCGGGCGGCCGAGGCGCTCGCGCAAGACGTGCCCGAGCGGCTCCCCGCGGCGATCGCGACGCGCGCGCGCGCCCTGCTCGAGCTCGGGCGCGCCGGGGAGGCGCTCGCGGCCACGACCGAGGCGCTGTCGCTGCTCGAGTCTGACCGCCGCGAGGAGGAGGGCTTCCTGGTGCGCCTGGTCCACGCCGAGGCGCTCTCGGCGACGGGTCAGGCGGCCGAGGCCAAGGGCGCGATCGCGCTGGCCCGCAACGGGCTGCTCGTGCGGGCCGGGAGGATCGGCGATCCGGTCTGGCGCGAGCGCTTCCTGAGCGACGTGCCCGATCACGCGCGGATCCTCGCGCTCGCGCGCGAGTGGCTGGACGAGGTCGCTCGCTGAGGCGCCGGCGGCCGCGGAGCGCCTGCGGCCCGTGGAGCGCCTGCGGCCCGTGGAGCGCCTGCGGCCCGTGGAGCGCCTGCGGCCTCGTGGAGAACGGCCTGCGCGGCGCACGGGGAAGCACGTATCCGGCGATGGTTTCGGCCCGCCGGCCGGTGTTTTGTCGCGCAGGACAGCCGATATCGCAAGTAAGCTGAGCGTCTTCCTCTGACCTCGTGATTGCATGCAGGGAGGCAGCTCCATGATCCGGTCGTCTGTCGTTCTGATTCCTCTGGCGGCCCTCGCCGTGGCCGTCTCGTGCAGCAGCAGCAACGATGAGGGCCGGCCTCCGACCCAAGGAAACCTCCCCACGGGCAGCGTCACGACGGGCACCAGCGGCACCGGCGGCCAGGGCAGCGGCACCGGCGGCCAGGGCAGCGGCACCGGCGGCCAGGGCGGCGGCACCGGCGGCCAGGGCGGCGGCACCGGTGGACAGGGCGCGGGCGGCGCTGAGCCCTCGCCGGGCTGTACCAACGGCGTGAAGGACGGCGACGAGACCGGCATCGACTGCGGCGGCGAGGGCTGCGACCCTTGCCCCGCGGGCCAGGCGTGCGCGGCGCCGACGGATTGCATCTCACGGCGTTGCGAGGAGAGCGCGGGCAGCGGCGGGCCCACGTGCGCGGAGGCGCGGTGCGACAACGGCGTGAAGGACGGCGACGAGACCAGCATCGACTGCGGCGGCGGCGCGGCGCCACGCGACGGCAACCCGGCGTGCCCTCCCTGCGCGGACCTCCTGGACTGCGTGACGGGCTCGGATTGCGAGTCGCTGAGCTGCGTTGGCGGCAAGTGCCTGGCGGCGAGCTGCAGCGACAGGGTGAAGAACGGCGATGAGACCGCCGTCGATTGCGGCGGGCGCTGCGCCGGTTGCGCGCCCGGCGAGGCATGCAGCCTGTCGACCGACTGCCGCGAGCGCGTCTGCGCCAATCAGATCTGCCAGACGGAGAGCTGCAGCGACGGGGTGAAGAACGGCAAGGAGACCGACGTCGACTGCGGCGGGATGGTGTGCCGCACCAAGTGCCCTGCGGGGCAGCAGTGCACGAGCCGCGAAGACTGCGCGACGAACGTCTGCAACAGCACGACCCATCTCTGCGCCTGCCCCGACGGGATGTTGATCGCGCCCGTGGCGGGCGGAGGGAACTACTGCATCGATCAGTACGAGGTGACCAAGAAGGAGTACAACGCCTTCCTGGGGGCGAGCCCGATGCTCGCCGGCCTGCCGGCCGAGTGCTCCGGGAACATCTACCAGCCCTCGGACGGGTGGCCCTACAGCGAGGAGAGAGCGCCCGTCAACTATATCGACTGGTGCGACGCTTACGCGTACTGCATGTGGCGGGGCAAGCACCTCTGC
Source organism: Sorangium sp. So ce185 (assembly GCF_051526825.1). Lineage (NCBI taxonomy): Bacteria > Pseudomonadati > Myxococcota > Polyangiales > Polyangiaceae > Sorangium > Sorangium sp. So ce185. Next base: position 10,150,591 of record NZ_CP150316.1, read on the forward strand.
GGCAAGATCGGCGGTGGAGCGAGCTCGCCCGCCGAGCTCGCGAACGCCGCGCAAAACGAGTGGTACAACGCGTGCTCTGGCCAGGGGGTGAACGAATATCCCTACGGCCACGCGTATGCGGCGAGGTGCAAGGTCAACGATCCCGACGGCGAGTTCGCCCTGAAGTCCGTGGGTCCCGCCCCGATTCCGCCGGTGACGATGTGCGAGGGCAGCGTGACGGACCTCTATCACATGAGCGGCAACGTGGCCGAGTGGGAGAACTCCTGTGACGCGGAGGGCAACTGCCTCATCCGCGGCGGCTCGAGGGCGTCGGTGCCGGACGCGGACGATGTCGCGAAGCGCTCGCTCAAGGCGGCCAGGTGCGATGCGAGCTTGTCCGCGCCCCGGCGCGACGACACGAACCCGGACATCGGCTTCCGCTGCTGTCTCTGAGGGTCCGCGCCTGACGGCGCGCAGGGCGGCGCGCCCGGCCCGGCGGCGGCGCTGGCGAGCGCCGCCGCCGCTCGCGCGAGCTCAATCCGCCGCTTCGGGATCGCAGCCGTAGAGGACGTCGATCGCCGCCCCGGCGTCGGCCTGGACCGCCTGGCACGCGTCGGGGCAGAGCTTGATCATGTCGTCCTCGATGAAGAACGAGCCCGCGGCGCACGCCGCCGCGTTCGGAACCTGGCCGAACGACTGCGGATCGCCCCCGTCGCCCGGGGTGTACTGGACCACCACGGTCGAGAGGTCGATGACCTCTCCCGGGGGCGAGTCCGGCACGGCGAACTCGCACTCGACCACCGCGCCGGTGATGACGCCCTCCGCGATCGCCTGGAACACCACGTCATAGGAGCTCGTCTGGCAGAGCGGGAACCTGAGGCCGCCGGTCCTCTTGCTGAGCGTCTGGTAGCCCGTGCCCGGCGCCACGGCGGTGCCGCACATCTCCTCGACCACGTCGCCGTCGGGCCCGTAAGCGTCCGTGGCGGGCGTGTTCTCGCGGAGCCCGACGATGCTGTGGAAGACGTAGTTCGGCGCGGTGACGTCGCCGAAGACCACCGGATCCAGGCCGAACAAGAGCCCCTCGAAGTCGTCGGCGACATCTTCCAGCGGCTGCCGCGTGTCGTCGATATAGATGTTGCGCGGGAGGTGCGTCGACTGGCAGCCCACGTGATCGTCGGTGATCACCGTGATCACCTTGAGCGAGTCCTCGCGCACCCACTCGGACCAGCCGGACGGCGCGACGCCGTGCTGGTCGGGCAGGCCGCCGTTGTAGCTGCCGAGCAGGACGCAGAGCGCGTCGTTGCTCCTGATCTCATGGCTGTAATGGTAGAAGACGGGCGGGTTGTTCCCGGGCGCCTCCGGCACCGGGTCGCAGCTCGCCGCGCTGAGCGGGGCGCCGACGCAGATCGAGTCGTCGACGTTCGCGGCGCCGTGCGCGGAGATCATGATGACGCGGTAGTCGATGCCGCTCGCGCCGATGATCGCGGCGAAGCTCTCGTTGATGTTGTTCTGTACGCTGATGATCTCGTTCGCCATGCTGGGCGAGTTGTCGATGACGAACACGATATCGACCGGCCGCTTCGTGAGCGTGGCCTCGGCGACCGTGGCGACACACGCCGTGTCCGGCGTGACCGGCGGCGCGCCTCCCGTGTTGTGGCCGGAGCCCGCGCCGATCTGGTCGTCGCCGCCGTCGCCGCCGCCAGCGGTCCCCCGGTCACCCCCGGCGCCGCCGCCCGCGCCGCCGCCTCCGCCGACGTTCGCCCCAGCCGTCTCGCCTGCCTCGCCCTCCGCTCCGGAGCTGCAGGAGCACCCCGCGGCGCCGGTGATCATCAGAACACCCAACCCAAGAAGCGGAACCAACATGGTAGACCGGGAGAGCTTCACATGAACCTCGACCGCTAGGGCGCAAGAACGCGCCATATCAGATTGCACAACTGCAACGAGATGTGGTGGTGAATTTGACCTGAACGCGATTTTTTCTCGCTGGCTGCTCGCTCGCTGGGTCGTGTGAGGGTCGTTGTGCGCAATGCGCGGCGCGCCGCGCGCTCTTCCAGACGCGATGAGCTGCGGTCCGGGTCGAGGCTCCGCTTCATGCGCGTTGGCGCAAAGCACGCACGTCTGGGCGCGCGCGCGCACATCGGTCCACGGACCGCACCGAGCCACATCGGTCCACGGACCGCACCGAGCCACATCGGTCCACGGACCGCAGCGAGCCACATCGGTCCACGGACCGCAGCAAGCGAGGTGCGCGCGGCGAGGGCGCGGCGCCGCGCCGCTGGGTCGCGGCGCCCTCCGCGGCACCCCGGGGGCGCCATAACGCGTCGCGCCATAACCTGCGCCGCTCCTCGGAGCTTCCGCGCGGGCTCGATGGTCTCTGCACAATGCGCCCCTAGGATGCAGGTATGAGCCTACGTCATGACTTTCCTCCCATCGGCATCGATGCGATCGCCCTCGCCGTCCCTCGCCGCTACGTCGAGCTCAGCGAGCTCGCCGAGGCCCGGGGCGTCGCGCCGTCCAAGTACCTGACCGGCCTGGGCACCCGCCGGATGGCGATCGCGGCGCCGGATGAGGATCCGATCACCCTCGGGGCCAACGCGGCCCGCCGCCTGTTCCAGCGCTCGGGCGCGAGCCCCGCGGACATCGGGCTCTGCGTCGTGGGCACCGAGACCGCCGTGGACCACTCGAAGCCGGCGGCCTCCTTCCTCCACGGCCTGCTCGGGCTGCCCAGCGCGTGCCGGGTCTTCGAGGCCAAGCACGCCTGCTTCGGGGGCACCGCCGGCCTGCTCAACGCGGTGGACTGGATCGCGTCCGGCTCGGCCCGCGGCCGCGCCGCCCTCGTCGTCTGCTCGGACGTGGCGCGCTACGCGCTCGGCTCTGCGGGCGAGCCGACCCAGGGCGCTGGCGCCGTGGCGCTGCTCGTGCGCGAGCGCCCGCGCCTCGTCGAGATCGAGGTCGGCAAGACCGGCACCTACGCGCGCGACGTCTACGACTTCTGGCGGCCGCTCCACCACAAGGAGGCGCTCGTCGACGGCCACTTCTCGGTGCAGTGCTACCTCGACGCCCTCGCCGGGGCGTACGCCGAGTGGCGCCGCGTCGCCGGCGACGGCGAGCCGCTCGCGCGCACCTGCTACCACGTCCCCTACGGCAAGATGGCCCGCAAGGCCCACCGCCACCGGCGGACGATGGACGGCCTGACCGAGCAGGCCGCCGACGAGAGCTTCGCCGCCGAGGTGGAGCCGTCGCTCGATCTGCCGGCGCGCATCGGCAACATCTACACGGGCTCGCTGTACCTCGCGCTCGCGTCCCTGCTCAACGCGGAGGCCCGCGCCCTGGAGGGGCGGCGCATCGGGCTGTTCAGCTACGGGTCGGGCTGCTGCGCCGAGTTCTTCGCGGGCAGGGTCCGGCCGGAGGCCGCCGCGCTCGTGGCCGACCTCGCGATCGACGCCCCGCTCGACGGGTGCCGCCACGCCTCGGTCGCCGAGTACGAGGCGCTGCGCCGGAGCGACGAGGCCGCCGACCGGCGGCCGGCGCCGGAGGACGCGGAGCGCGGGGGCGCGAGCCTCGACCGCCGGGTCGTGTACCTGGGGCTCGATTCGAGCGAGCGGCGCGTCTACGCGAACGAGTGAGCGCCGGACCCGCGGGCGCCGGACGCCGCCCGGCGCGCTGGGGCCGGACGCCGCCCGGCGCGCTGGGGCCGGACGCCGCCCGGCGCGCTGGGGCCGGACGCCGCCCGGCGCGCTGGGGCCGGGCGGGGGCGGCTCAGCCGGCCGGCAGCTCCGACGCCTTCACGGTGAAGAGCTCCGCCCCGCCGGCCGCCGCGACGACGACCCGCAGCGTGCCGGAGGGGACCGCCCTCTTCATGTCCGCGGCGACCGCCTGCGTGACGGGCGAGAGCGGGGCGATGATCTCGGCCAGCGCCGAGCGCGACATCACGCCGGCCAGGACCGGCGCGCGCACGCCGGAGGCCAGGGCCGAGCGGAGCGTGCGCTCGGGCTCCAGATCCGGGTCGCGCTCCTGCAGGCCGATGGCGATGAGATAGCCTGTCGGCTCTCGCAAGGAGAGGAGATAGCCCGAGAGCGACGCCACGGCGCTGCGGCGCGGGGGCATGCGCCGCAGCAGGCGCCCGAGCTCCGGGCGGTGCTCGTCGAGCAGCTCGGCGCGCTCGTCGTGATCAGAAGACATGCGCCACCTGCCCTTTCTTCTCGAGGGCGATCGTGGGGAGATCGCGATTCAACCGGATTTCCGTCGCTGCGAGTTTCATGACCATGCGCCTCCAGCGAGGGCTCGTGCCCTCTCTGTTGTTTGTTCCGGTCACCCCGCCGCGCGTGCCACGGAATCAGACACGGCGCCGCGGCGCCGCAGCTCCGGCGCGAGGCGCCGCCCCGCAGCGAGGCGCCCGTCCGCGGCCCGCCGGCGGCCGGCCCACGGGGCCATGGCCGGCCAGTGGCCCGGAGCGCGTGGCGAAGGCGCCGTCGGCTCGGCCCGGATCGACCGAGCGCGCGAGGCATCGGCGGCGCCGCGCGCGTCCACCGCCGGGGGCGCGGTCCTTGCGAGCGTGCGCCGCGGCTCGCTGCCCTGCCGCGCGGAGCGCTCCGGCGCCCGGTGCGCGCGCGCGAGGGAGCGTCAGCCAGATGGGGAGATCCAGCTTATGGGAACTCGAATGGGGCGGGTGGGACAGGTGATGGCTGCAGCCGCCATGATGGGGGGCTGCGCCTCCACCGAGGCGCCGCAAGGCCCTTCATCGTCCGTCGACGGCGCGGCGGCGGCGCCCGCGGCGCCCGGCGCGGCGGCGCCCGCGGCGCTCGACGCGGCGGCGCGCGCGCGCCTGCGGGCGGCGTACATCGCTGCCGTGCAGTCGAGCGCGCCCGAGGGCTACAGGGTCGTCGAGGCGCCCTCGGCGCGGAAGGCGCCCGGGCTGCGCGCGCCGAACCCGGCGCACCGGCTCACGGCCGACTTCAGCGCGTCGGGCGTGCGGATCGCGCCCGAGGAGGGCGAGGGGCGGTGGAGCTTCTCGATGGCCCCGGCGCGGTACGGGTGCGCGGGCGATCTGCGCGCGGTGGCGAGCGCCGCGCCGCGCGCCGCGGACAACCGCGTGGAGCTCCGCCGGCAGGGCGCGTCACCGGGCGAGGAGCTCGTGGAGTGGTACGTGAACGGGCCGCTCGGGCTGGAGCAGGGCTTCACCGTGCCCGCGGCGCCGCCCTGCCGCGCGCAGGGCGATCGGGACCTCGTGATCGAGCTCGCCCTCGGCGGCGACCTCCGCGCGGCGCCGCTCGGCGGCGGCGAGGGGGTGGCGCTGCGCGACGCCTCGGGCGCGGTGGCGCTCCGGTACACGGATCTCCACGCCACCGACGCCGCGGGGCGGACGCTGCCCGCGTGGATGGAGCTCGGCGCCGGCGAGCGCGCGCTGTCGCTGCGCGTCGACACCGCCGGGGCCGCGTACCCGATCACGGTCGATCCCCTCGCCGCCTCGCAGCGGACGGCGCTCATCGCGGTCGACGGCGGGAGCCAGGTCCACCTCGGCGGCGAGGCGATCGCCATGTCCGGCGACACCGCGGTCGTCGGGGCGCCCGGGAGCGCGTACGTGTTCGTGAAGAGCGGCGGCGGCGCCTGGGCGCAGCAGGCCAAGCTCGTCCCGAGCGACGGGGGCGCCGGCGGCTCGTTCGGACGCTCCGTCGCGGTCTCGGCGGACACGATCGTGGTCGGCGCGCCCTGGGGCACCGGGGGCGCCGGCGCCGCCTACGTCTTCGTGCGGAGCGGCGGCGCGTGGTCCGAGCAGGCCAAGCTCGTCGCGAGCGGCGGGACGGCGAACCCCATCGGCGAGGCCGTCGCGGTCGACGGCGACCGGGCCGCGCTCTCGGCCGAGAGCTCGGTCTACGTATTCGCGCGGAGCGGCGGCGCCTGGAGCGAGGAGATCGAGCTCGCCCCCCCGACCGGCGAGAACTCCTGGGAGACGCCGCCCGTCGCGATCGAGGGCGGCACGGTGGTCGTGGGCTCGCCGGGGAACGCGTGGTGGCTGGAGCACGACGGCGTGGGCGCAGCGTTCGTGTTCGACGCGAGCGACTGGAGCGCCCCGCACAAGCTCGTGGCGGACCCGCCGGAGGCGCTGTACGACCGCTTCGGCAGCTCGGTCGCGATCTCGGGCGCGCGCATCGTCGTGGGCGCGCCGGGCGTCCTCAGCCCGCCGATGCCCTGGTACCAGCTCGGGCGGGGCCTGGCCTACGTGTTCGACCGCGCGGGGAGCGGCTGGCGCCGGGATTCGCGGCTGATCGCGACCGACGGCAGGACCGGCGACGGCCTGGGCGAGGCGGTGGCGATCTCCGGCGACATGGCGGTGGCGGGGGCGCTCCTGGCCGACCGCCTCGACCAGCCGGACGCGGGGGCCGCGTACGTGTTCTCGCCGGCGGCCGGCGAGTGGATCGAGATCGAGCGGGCCAAGCTCGCCGGCACCGGACCGACCGGCGGCGGCTTCGGCAAGGCCGTCGCCGTGTCGGGGAGCTCGGTCCTGGTGGGCTCCCCCGCGTATGCGATCGAGGTCGCGCAGGACGGCGACGGGGACGGGGTGGTCGACGCGCAGGACAACTGCCCTGCCGCCGCGAACCCGTCGCAGGTGGACGGCGACGCCGACGGCCTCGGCGACGCGTGCGACCCGCGGTGCGTGACGATCCGCCGCGGCCTCGGCGGCGCGGTGGCCGACGCGACGATCTGGCAGGTGTCGCCCGGCTGGAACGACGGCGCGAGCACCACGCTCACGACGGGCACCGGCACGGGCGGCGTCCGGCGGAGCCTGCTCCGGTTCGACCTCGCCGGCGTCCCGGCGAGCGCGGAGATCGCCTCGGCGACGCTGTCGCTCTACCAAACCTACAAGATCGAGAGCAGCGCCGTGCGCGTCCACCGGGCCACCGCGCCCTGGTCGGAGTCGACCGTCACGTGGGGCAGCTTCGGCGGCGGCGGCCAGTTCGATCCGGCGGTCGAGGCCTCCTTCGTCACCGGCGGGCCCGGCGGCACCACCGGCTTCCGCAACGTCGACGTGACCGCGCTCGCGCAGGCCTGGGTGAGCGGCGCGCAGGGCAACCACGGCGTGCTGCTCGAGGAGGACGCGGTCACCCGGAGCACCCTGCGGAGCAGCGAGAGCGCGAGCGCCGCGGAGCGGCCGGCGCTCACGGTCTGCTACCACGACACGTGCGAGGACGGGATCCGCAACGGCGCCGAGTCCGGCATCGACTGCGGGGGCCCGAGCTGCGCGCCGTGCGCCCCGGGCGCCGTCCTCTGGAGCAGGCTCTTCGTCAACGGCTGGAACGAGGGGATGCGGGCGTACACCGTCACGGTCGGCGGCGGGGACAGCGTGATCTTCGGCGGCTACGGCTACGGCCCCGTCGATTTCGCCGGGCAGGGCGAGCCGACGTCGTTCGAGCTGTTCAACACGAGCTTCCTCGTGAAGCTCGACGCCGCGGGGGGCTACGTCTGGGACCGGCGCCCGGCAGGCGACAACATCTTCTTGAGCGTCGCCGAGTCGGGCTCCGGCCAGGTGCTCGCAGTCTCGAACTTCGGGCTGCGGCGGTTCAGCGCGTCGGGCGACCTCCTCGCGCAGATCGACGACCTCGACCAGATCGAGGTCGCCCGGGCCGGCTCGGGCGCCGCACTCGCGGCCGTCATCTGGGACACGGTGGATCTCGGCGCTGGCACCCTCGGCGGCGGGCCGGGCAGCGAGCTCTTGATCGCGCGGCTCGACGCGGCGGGCGCGCCGATCTGGGCCAAGACCTTCCCGACGAACGCCTACGAGAGCGGCCCCAGGAGCGTCGCCGTCGACGGCGCCGGCAACGTCGTCGTCCTCGGCAAGTACTTCGGCATCCTCGACCTCGGCGGCGGGCCGCTCACGAGCTCGCCGGTGGACGACGGCATGTACCTGGCGAAGTTCGACGCGGCCGGCAATCACGTATGGAGCCAGATCGTCTCGGGCACGCCGCAGGCGGGCGACGTCGCCGTGGCCCCCTCCGGCGACGTGGTCGTCGCCTTCCGCGGCGCCGTGACGCGGTTCTCCGCCGCGGGCGTGCCGCAGTGGAGCGTCGACACGACCGGCTTCGGCTCCGGAAACGACATCTACAGCGACAGCGCCGTCGCCGTCGACGCCGCCGGCAACGCGGTCATCACCCCGAACGGCACGATCGTGAAGCTCTCGCCGTCGGGCGACGTGCTGTGGTCGGCCGATCCGCTCGGCGCGGCGAGCTACGGCGGGATCGTCGATGTGGCCGTGGACGGCGCCGGCAACGTGATCGGCGCGGGCTCGTACGACAACGGGAGCGCGTACATCGTGAAGCTCGCCCCCTGACCCGAGCTCGGCCGGCGCCCTCCCCGCGTCAGCGCGCCGGCGACGCCCCGCGCGCGGCCGCAGACTCCGCGCGGCCGGCCAGCGAGAACAGCAGGTAGAGCCCTCCCGAGACGAAGAACCCCACGAACCACGCATACGTGTAGATCGAGCGCATCACCTCCGGGACGGCGCCCTTCATCGACGGGATCGCCTCGGCCAGGAAGCCGGGCAGGTTGATGAGCACGCCGATCGCGAGGGCGGCCATCGCCCGCCAGTTCACCCCGCCCTGGTACTCGTACGCCCCGCCGCGCCGGTACAGGTCGCCCACCTCGAGCTGCGTCCTCCGGAGGAGGAAGTAATCGGCGATCAGGATCCCGCCGATCGGCCCGAGGAGCGCCGAGTAGCCGACGAGCCACGTGAAGATGTACCCCTGCGACGACTCGATGAGCTTCCACGGCAGGATCACCGCGCCGAGGACGGCGGTGATCACGCCGCCCGCCCGGGCCGAGATGCGGTGGGGCGCGAGGTTGGAGAAGTCGTTGGCCGGCGAGACGACGTTGGCGGCGAGGTTCGTCGACAGCGTGGCGACCGACAGGCCCACCATCGCGAGGACCATGATGAACGCCCCGCCGATCCGGGCGAGCAGCTTCACCGGGTCCCAGATGAGCTCCCCGAAGATCACCGGCGTGGCCGAGGTGACCGCGACCCCGATGAACGAGAACAGCACCATGGTCGCCGGCAGCCCGAGCGCCTGGCCGATCGCCTGATCGCGCTGGCTGCGCGCGTACCGCGTGAAATCCGGGATGTTCAGCGAGAGCGTGGCCCAGAAACCGACCATCGCGGTGAGGCCCGGCGCGAACACGCTGAGGAGCTGCCCCTCGGGGATCTTCGACGGCTGCGACAGCATCGGGCCGAACCCGCCCGCGCGGACGTACGCCCAGCCGAGCATCGCGAGGCCCATCACGATGAGGAACGGCGCCGCCCACGTCTCGAGGAACTTGATCGACTCAGTCCCCTTCAGGATGAAATAGAGGTTGATGACCCAGAAGACGGCGAACCCCAGCAGCTCGCCGGGGTGGATGCCGATCGCCCCCTTGAACGCCGCCGAGGTCAGCGGCGCCTCCGCCGAGGGCAGGAGCGCGACGAGGAGCTGCCAGAGCGCCTGCCCGCCGAGCCACGTCTGGATGCCGAACCACCCGCAGGCGACCAGCGCGCGCAGCACCGCCGGCACGTTCGCGCCCGTCACGCCGAACGACGCGCGGGCGAACACCGGAAACGGGATGCCGTACCGGGTGCCCGCGTGGGCGTTCAGGATCATCGGCAGGAGCACGATGACGTTGCCGAGCGCCACGCACGCGAGCGCCTGCTGCCAGCTCATCCCCTGATCGATGAGCCCGGAGGCCATCGTGTACGTCGGGATGCAGACGGCCATCCCGATCCACAGCGCCGCGAAATGCCCGAGCTTCCAGGTGCGCGCCGCCTCCGGCGTGGGCGCGAGATCTTCGTTCGTCAGCGACATCGAGGCTCCTCCCAGCGAGCTCCGCCGGCGCGTGCGCGTTCGCGATCGTCGCGGGCTCCAGGCCGGCGGGTCGGGAGCCCGGGATCAGGAGCTCCGCGCGCGGGCGGTCGCTTCCAGCCCGCCAGGCACGAAGTCCGTCCCCTTCTGGACACGGTCGTTCCACGTCTCAGGCGGCCTGCCTGAAGGCACCTCCCTCATCGTGATGCACCCCGACACCGGGCACACCAGCGCGCACAGGTTGCAGCCGATGCACTCCTCCTCGTCCACGAACGGGACGCGCGACGGCGCGGCGGCGCCGCTCGGATCCGCCGTCACGGGGCGATCCGGGATGACCTTCGGGATGTGGGTGTGGCCCGCCGCGCGCGCCTCCGCCTCGGTCCTGCCCGGCAGGTGGATGCACTGGTGCGCCCCGTCCATGCAGGCGACGTAACAGAGCTGGCAGCCGATGCACTTCTCGGCGCTGATCTCCGCGACGACCCGGTACGAGAGATCCAGCTCGCCCCACTCCTGCACCTGCGGGACCGCCCGGCCCCGGAGCTCGCTCACCGAGCGCATCCCGTGATCGTCGAGCCAGTCGCTGAGCCCCTCGATCATCTCCTCGACGATGCGGTAGCCGTAGTGCATCACCGCGGTGCACACCTGCACGCTCGTCGCGCCGAGCGCGATGAACTCCGCGGCGTCGCGGGCGCTCGAGATGCCGCCGATGCCCGAGATCGGCAGCCGGCCGATCTGGGGGTGGCGCGCCAGCTGGCTCAGGAGGTGGAGCGCGATCGGCTTGACCGCCGGCCCGCAGTAGCCGCCGTTCGTCGACGCGCCGCCGACCCGCGGCAGCGGGACCATCCGCTCCAAATCGACGCCCATCAGCGACTTGATCGTGTTGATCAGCGAGATCCCGTGCGCCCCGGACCGGAGCACCGCCTCGCCCGGCTCGAGGATGTCGCCGACGTTGGGGGTGAGCTTCACGATGACCGGCGTCGTCGCGAACTCGACGGCCCACCGCGCGATCTCCTGGAGGACCGCCGGCTCGTTGCCGACGGCCGAGCCCATGCCGCGCTCGCACATCCCGTGCGGGCAGCCGAAGTTGAGCTCGAGCCCGTCGGCGCCCGTGTCCTCGGCCTTGCGGATGATCTCGCGCCACTCGTCCTTCGTCTCGACCATGAGCGAGGCGATGAGCGCGTGGCCCGGGTAGCGCCGCTTGACCTCGCGCATCTCCCTGAGGTTCACGTCGAGCGGGCGGTCGGTGATGAGCTCGACGTTGTTGAGCCCCATGAGCCGCATCGTGCCGTAATCGATGCCTCCAAAGCGGCTCGACACGTTGACGATCGGGTTTCCGAGCGTTTTCCAGACGGCGCCGCCCCAGCCGGCGTCGAAGGCGCGCCGGACCTGATCGCCGGTGTTCGTCGGCGGCGCCGAGGCGAGCCAGAACGGGTTCGGGCTCTTGATCCCGGCGAAGTCGATAGAGAGGTCGGCCATCGCTCAGCTCCCTTGCGGTGCGGGCCCGGGCGCCGCGCCGCCCGCCCGCGTCATCATCGCTTCGTGCATCGCGCGCGCGGCGATCTTTGCCTCGGCGACCGCGTTGACGACCTCCTTGCCGCCGTTCACGCAGTCGCCGCCGCTGTAGACCTTCGGGTTGCCCGTGCGGTGCGTCGCCGGGTCGACCACCACGCGCCCCCGCGCGTCGAGCGAGACGCCCTCGAACGCGAGCGCCACCCGCGTCGCCCGGCTCTGCCCGATGGCGACCGCGACGAGGTCGGCCGGCACGAGCTGCTCCTCGACCGGCGCCGACGCGGGCCCCTGCGCCTCCCGCCGCGCGTCGCCGTCCGCGCGCGCGACCCGCAGCGCGACGACCCGCCCGCCCTCGCGCACCACCTCGACCGGCACCCGGTTCTCGACGAGCCGCGCCCCGGCGACCCGCGCGCCCTCGAGCTCGTGCGCGTAGCCCGACATCTCGGCCTCGGAGCGGCGGTACACGATCGCCACGTCGACCCCGAGCAGCGCGAGCTCGTGCGCGACGTCGAGCGCCGTGTTGCCGCCGCCGACGACGGCCGCGCGCCGCACGCCCGCGAGATCGAGGCGCGGATCGGCCTTGAGCCGCTCGATGAACGCGGTCGCGCCCACCACGCCCTCGCCGTCCTCCCCGGGGATGCCGAGGCGCGCGTCGGCGCCGAGGCCGAGCCCCAGGAAGACCGCGTCGTAGCCCGCGAGAAGGTCGCCTGCCGACACCTCGCCCGGCGCGGCCGCCCGCTCGACGACCGACACGCCCGTGCGGAGCTCGACGTCCCCGAGCGACAGCACCCACTCGAGCTCGCGGAGCGCCTCGTCCCCCTTCATCTTGTAGGGCGCGATCCCGAGCGTGTTCAGGCCGCCGGGGATCGACTTCTGCTCGAAGATCACGGCGCGGTGCCCCTCGAGGGCGAGGTAGCCGGCCGCGGCGATCGACGCGGGCCCCGCGCCCACGAGCGCGACGCGCTTACCGGTCGGCGGCTTCGCCCGGAAGAGCCGCGGATCGCGCGCGAGCGCCGACTCGACCGCGTAGCGCTGGAGTCGGCCGATCGCGATCGGCTCGCGCCCCCACGCGTTGTAGACGCAGTCGCCCGCGCAGAGGACCTCGACCGGGCACGCCTGCCCGCACGACTGGCCGAGCAGGTTGGCCGTGAGGATGGTGCGGGCGGCGCCCTTCACCTGGCCCGTCGCGATCTTCCGGATGAAGCTCGGGATGTCGATGGAGGTCGGGCACGCTCTTACGCAGGGCGCGTCGACGCAGTAAAGACACCGGTTCGCCTCGGCGATCGCCTCGGCCTCGGTATAGCGCGGGCTCTTGTCCTCGAATCGCTCTTCGATCCGGCCGGACGGGAGGGGTGAGGGGCGGCTTGGGTCTTGGCTCATGCTCGTGCTCGCGCGCTTTGGCGGCCTCGCATCACGCGGCCCGCGAGCCCTGGGTGGGGCCGAGCCGCCGCGGCAGGTAGCGCCCGGCGCCGCGCTCCACGTCGAGCTTGCCGTCCGCGTACTGAACCCTGCCGTTCACGATGACATGCGTCGGCCTCCCCTTCACCTCGAACCCCTCGAAGATGCTCCGGTCGCACCGGTGGTGGTGGGTCTTCGCGGAGATCGTGCTCGTCCCCTTCGGGTCGAAGACCACGAGATCCGCGTCGCCGCCGGGCACGATCGAGCCCTTGCGCGGGTATAGCCCGAAGATCTTGGCCGGCTGCGTGGAGACGAGATCGACGAAGCGGTGGACGTCGATCCGCCCCTCGAGCACCCCGTAGGTCCAGAGGAGGGCGAGCCGGTTTTCGATGCCGGCGGCGCCGTTCGGGATCTTCGAGAAATCGTCCTTGCCCATGTCCTTCTGGCCGACCTGGTTGAAGGGGCAGTGGTCGGTCGCCACCGTCTGGATGAGCCCCGTCGAGAGCGCGGCCCACAGCGCGTCCTGGTGCCCCTTCGGCCGGATCGGCGGGCTCATCACGTACGCCGCGCCCTCGAAGTTCGGCTTGTCGTAGACCGAGTCGTCGAGCAGGAGGTACTGGGGGCACGTCTCGGCCATGACCACCTGGCCCCGGCTGCGCGCCTCGGCGACCGCGGCGAGCGCCTCCTTGCAGGTGAGGTGGACGATGTAGATCGGCTCGCCGATCATCCGGGCGAGCATGATCGCGCGCCCCGTCGCCTCCCCCTCGATCGGCGCGGGGCGGCTCTCCGCGTGGTGCCGCGGGTGGGTCTTGCCCTCCCTGAGCAGCCGCTTCTGGAGCGCGACGACCGCGTCGCCGTGCTCGGCGTGGACGGTGACGAGCGCGCCGAGGCCCTTGGCCGCCTCCATCACCTGGATGAGCTCCGGATCGTCGACGCCGATGGCCCCGCGGTAGGCCATGAAGGTCTTGAACGACGGGATGCCGTGCTCGCGCGTGCAGACGGCCATCTCCTTGAGCGTCTCGTCGCCGAACCAGGTGACGGCCATGTGAAAGGCGTAATCGGCCACCGCCTTCTTCGCCTTCTCGTGCCACATCGCGAGCCCGTCGAGCAGCGATTGCCCGCGGCTCGGGATCACGAAATCGATGATCGACGTCGTGCCCCCGGCCACGCCCGCCGCGGTGCCGGTCTCGAAGTCGTCCGAGCTCTCCGTCCCCATGAACGGCAGCTCCATGTGCACGTGGGCGTCGACCCCGCCCGGGAAGACGAGCTGCCCCGAGGCGTCGATCACCGTGTCTCCCGCGCGCTCCTTCGCGAGCCCCGCGCCGACGGCGGCGATCTTCCCGTCCTCGCAGTAGACGTCGCCGACGAACCGGTCGCTCGCTGTGATGATCTCGCCGTTCTTGATCAGGATGCCCATGTTGCTTCTCCGCGGGTGCGCGCCGGGCGGCGGGTCCCCTCCGGGGGGCGGCGCCGCCGTGGCGAGGGAAACGCCGGGGGAGCGTGCCGTCCGCGACCAGCGCCCCGGCGCTGCTTCTGGCTTCGCGGTGGACGTCGCATGGCCGGGCTAGCGATCTCCGTCGCCTCGCCGCGGCCGGTGGCCTTCAAGGCAGCTGCTTCGTGAGCTCACCGTAGCTCTCGGGCCGACGATCGCGGTAGAACTGCCATGTCCTCCGGACCTCCTCGATCATGTCGAGGTTCATCTCGGCGACCACGAGCTCGTCCTGGTCCTCGCTCCCGGTCGCGAGGAAGGCGCCCCTCGGGTCGCAGAAGTAGCTCGTGCCGTAGAACTTGCCGATGTTCCACGGCGCCTCGGTGCCGACGCGGTTCGAGGCGGCGATGAAGTAGCCGTTGGCCACCGCGTGCGCGGGCTGCTCCAGCTTCCAGAGGTACTGGGAGAGCCCGGCGACCGTCGCCGACGGGTTCCACACGATCTCGGCGCCGTTCAGGCCGAGCAGCCGCGCCCCCTCCGGGAAGTGGCGATCGTAGCAGATGTACACGCCGATCCGCGCATACCGCGTCTGGAACGTCGGGTAGCCGAGGTTTCCCGGCTTGAAGAAGAACTTCTCCCAGAACCCGTTCGTGTGCGGGATATGGGTCTTCCGGTACTTGCCGAGGTACGTCCCGTCGGCGTCGACCACGGCCGCGGTGTTGTAGTAGACGCCCGCCATCTCCCGCTCGTAGATGGGGATGATCATCACCATCTTGTACTTCTTGGCGTAGGCGGTGAGCCGCTCGACCGTCGGGCCCGGGACGGGCTCGGCCACGTCGCACCATTTCGCGTCCTGGGAGGGGCAGAAATAAGGCGTGTTGAAGACCTCCTGCAAACAGAGGATCTGCACCCCCTTCTTCCCCGCCTCGTCGATGAGCGGGAGGTGCTTCTCGAACATCGCGTCCCGGATCGAGAGCACCGAGGCGCCCTCGTCCAGGGCCGGGGTCGAGCACTGGATCAGCCCGCCAAGTACGTTTCGTGCCATCAGAACCACCTCGTGATGACGACCTTGCGCTCCGTGTAGAAGTCGATGGCGGTCGGGCCGTGCGCCTTCAGGTCGCCGAAGAAGCTGCCCTTCCGGCCGCCGAAGGGGAAGAAGGCCATCGGCGCCGCGACGCCGATGTTCACGCCGACCATCCCGGCCGTGACGCGGTGCTGGAACTCGCGCGCGGCGCCGCCGCTCGACGTGAAGATCGACGCCGCATTGCCGTACTCGCTCCGGTTCGCGATCGCGATCGCCTCGTCGAGGTCGCGCGCGCGCATCAGGCAGGCGACCGGGCCGAAGATCTCCTCGGTCGCGATCACCATCCCCGGCTTCACGTCGTCGAAGACCGTGGGCCCGACCCAGTTGCCGTTCGGATACCCCTCGACCCTGGCGTCCCGGCCGTCCAGGAGGAGCGTCGCCCCCTCCGACACGCCCTTGTCGATGTACGAGATCACCCGGTCGCGGTGCGCCGCCGAGATCACCGGGCCCATCGTCACGCCCTGCTTCGACCCGTCGCCCAGCACGATCGCCTTCGCGTAGCGGACGAGCCCCTCGCGCACGGCCTCGTACGTGTCGCCGACGCACACGACGACGCTGCCGGCCAGGCAGCGCTGGCCCGAGCAGCCGAAGATCGACTCGGCCACGTTGCCGATCGTCTTCAGCCGCTCGGCGTCCGGCATCACCACGAGGAAGTTCTTCGCCCCGCCGAGCGCCTGGGCCCGCTTGCCCGCCTCCGCCGCGCTCCTGTACACGTGGCGCGCGACCGACGACGAGCCGACGAACGACACGCCCGCGATGTCCTTGTGCGCGCAGAGGGCGTTCACGACGTCGCGGCCGCCGTGGACCAGGTTCACGACCCCGGGCGGCAGCCCGGCCTGCTGGATCAGCTCGAAGATGCGCTGCTGCGAGAGCGGGACCTGCTCCGAGGGCTTCAGGACGAAGGTGTTCCCCGTGGCGATCGCGTAGGGCAGAAACCAGAGCGGGACCATCGGAGGGAAGTTGAACGGCGTGATCGCCGCGAACACGCCGAGCGGCTGGCGGACCGTGTGGCAGTCGATCCCGGACGCCACGTCCCCGAGGCCCTGCCCCATCATCAGCGACGGGATGCCGGCCGCGTGCTCGACGTTCTCGATGCCGCGGCCGAAATCGTTCCTGGCCTCGGCCAGCGTCTTGCCGTGCTCGGAGGTGCAGATCGCCGCGATCTCGTCGCGGTGGGCGTCGAAGACCTCGCGCAGCTTGAAGAGGTAGCGCGCCCGCTGCACCGGCGGCGTCGCGCTCCAGCCGGGGAACGCCGCCTGCGCCGCCTTCACCGCCGCGTCGACGTCCGCCGCGGTCCCGAGCGGGACCTTTGCAAGAGATTCCCCGGTGGCCGGGTTCTTCACCTCGAGGTGCGTCGTCCCCGAAGAGCGAGACCAGGCGCCGCCGACGAAGTTTTCCAGCACGCGCATCGCGAAACACCTTTCCCCCGGCGAGGTGGTCACATTGACATCCGCAGCAGGCCGGGCGCCGGCGCTGTCCGCTGGACAATACAACCCACCGATCGAGCGCTACATGTGGTGGGGGCCCTCCGTCAAGCCTCGCTGCGACGCCGCATGCGCCGGAGCCGCTGTGAGAAAGACCGTCCACGCACATTCCGTAGTATAGACCACAGCGTGGCTGACAGGCCCCGGTGCAACTGCCCAGCAGCACGTCATGAAATCCTTTGGAAACAACTCGGGTACGCCCTGGTCATGCCGCGTCACGCCGCGCGATCGCGCGCGGTCGCCCCGCTCGGGCGGCGTCATCGACGCGCGTTCGAGGCCGAGCCGGCCCGACGCCACGGGCGCGGCGCGCGGCCCGGCCCCGCGCGCCGCATGGCGCCACCACCGCGTCGAAAGTCGCCGCCGAACGTTGCTGCGTCGATCGAACCGTCCTAGGTGCAACGCCATGGATCTCGCGACCCCTTGCCCCATCGCCGGCCGCGCGGCGGCCCCAGCGGACGCCGCCGCGATCTGGCGGCTCGGCGACGCGACGACGTAAGCTCTGCGAGCGCTCGGTGAGACGATGACCCTACCCACCATGCTGTTCGACACGACGGAGCACGTGCTCATCGCCGTCCACGGCAGGGAACCGCCGAGCGACGAGGACTGGGAGCTCTACATGCAGACGGTGCTGGCGCTCCCGCCCACCTGCTCCAAAACGCTGGTGGTGACCGCCGGAGGCGGCCCCAACGCGAAGCAGCGCGCGTCGGTGAACGACTTCGTAAGCAACCACACACTCACTGTGGCGATCTGCACCGATGCGCTGCTGGTCCGGCAGATCACGATAGCGCTCAGCTGGTTCAACCCGCGGGTGAGGTCGTTCCGGGGCAACGACATCGCGGGCGCCCTGCGCTACCTCGAGGTCAGCGGGCCCGAGGCCGCCACGGTGCACCACAAGGTCGCCAGGATGCGGCTCGAGATCGAGGGCCGGGCGCCCCGCACGCCGCGCTGATCGGGGGGGCCACCGCGGGCGGCGCCGGCCGGCGGGCGCCGCGACGCGCCCGGAGAGACCTGGTACCACGGTGGCCATGACCCGCTGGCAAGCGCTCCTCTCCTCCCCTCAGCGACGAGACGCAGAATCGACCGAGTGGCGGCCGCGCCTCTTCCGGCCGGCGCGCGAGGCGGACGCCGAGGCGCTCGAGCGCCTGCTGCGCGACGACGCGCGCGTCCGCGTCTTCGACGCGATCGACCGGCAGCTCGCGGATCTGGTCAAGACGCGCCACCCGAGCCGCACCCTCGATGCGCGCGAGATCGCGCGGCTCGTCGAGGAGCACCTCGGCGGCGCCCCGCGGGAGGCGTACGGCGTCTGGGTCCACTACCCGTGGTCGCACCGCCTCGTGCACCTGCTCGATGAGGCCGAGTTCGTCGAGCTCCGGACCAACCGCAACAAGTACAAGATCAGCGCCGAAGAGCAGGAGACGCTCGCGCGCCGGCGGATCGGCGTCGTCGGGCTCTCCGTCGGCCAGTCCGTGGCGCTCACCATCGCCCTCGAGCGGAGCGCCGGCGAGCTGCGCATCGCCGACTTCGACCACCTCGAGCTCTCGAACATGAACCGGATCCGGACCGGCGTGCACAACCTCGACGTGCCAAAGGCGGTCGCCACCGCGCGCGACATCGCCGAGATCGACCCGTTCTTCAAAGTAACGTGCTTTTCCGAAGGGGTCACTCCGGACAACGTCGATCGCTTCCTGCTCGGGCTCGGAGGGGACGAGGGCAAGCTCGATATCGTCGTGGAGGAGTGCGACAGCCTCGATATCAAGCTGGAGATCCGCTACCGGGCGCGCGCCCACCGCATACCGGTCGTGATGGACACGAGCGACCGGGGGCTCATCGACGTCGAGCGCTTCGACCTGGAGCCGGACCGGCCGATCCTCCACGGGCTCGTCGGCGACCTCAGGCCCGAGCGCATCCGCGGCCTGTCGACCGAGGACAAGGTGCCTTATGTGATGCAGATCATCGGGCAGGACACGCTCTCCGCGCGGTTCGGCGCCACGCTCATCGAGGTGCAGCAGACGGTGAGCACGTGGCCGCAGCTCGGCTCGGCGGTCGTCCACGGCGGGGCCGCGGCCGCGGACACGGCGCGCCGGATCGCCCTGGGGGAGCCGGTGCGGTCGGGCCGGTACTTCGTCGACCTGGAGCAGCTCATCGGCGGCCCCGAGGGCGACCCGCCCGCGCCGCCCGCGCCCGCGCCCGCGCCGCCCGCGCCGCGCGGCCCCGCGGCGCTCGCCCCCGCGGCGCTCGCGCTCCCGCGCGGCGGGGAGGCCGGCGCCGTCGCGCTCGATCCCGAGCGGCTCCGGCGGCTCGTCGGGGCCGGGATCGCGGCGCCCTCGGGCGGCAACTGCCAGCCCTGGCTCTGGGTCTACGAGGCGCGCCGCCTCGGGCTGTTCCACGACCGGGCGCGCTCCGAGTCGCTCGCCGATTTCCGAGGGGCGGGCGGCGTGGTCGCGCTCGGCGCGGCCGCCGAGAACGTCGTCCTCGCCGCCCACCGCGAGGGGCTCTCGGTGCGCCTCTCGCCCTTCCCGCTGGGCGGCGAGGACCTCGCGGCGACGTTCGACTTCTTCGACGCGCCGGTGAGCGGCGCGGAGGACCACGCGATGGACCCCCTCGCGGACGCCATCGGCCTCCGGCACACGAACCGGCGCCCCGGCGCGCGGGCGGCGCTCGCGGACGAGCACCGGGCCGCCCTCGCCGCGGCGGTCCGGTCCGTCCCGGGGGCGGACCTCCAGCTGCTCGAGTCGCCGGCGGCGCTCGACGAGATCGCCGCGCTGATCGGCGCGGGCGATCGCGTCCGGCTGCTCGCGCGGGGCACGCACGCCGACCTGATGAAGGAGATCCGCTGGACCGAGGCGGAGGCGGCGGCGCGCCGGGACGGCATCTTCGTCGGCTCGTTCGAGCTCTCGCCGGCCGATCTCGCGGGGTTCACGATGTGCCGGGACTTCCGCAAGATGGAGCTCGTGCGGCGCTGGGGCGGCGGCCGGGCGCTGGAGAAGACGGCGCGCAAGGCGATCGCCGGCGCGATGGCCGTCGCGCTGATCACGATGCCGCGCGCCGGGCTCGCGGACTACTTCCAGGGCGGCCGGGCCGTCGAGCGGGCGTGGCTCACCGCCGCGCAGCGGGGGATCGCCGTCTACCCGATGGCGACGCTGCCGTACCTGTTCGCGCGCCTGATCCGCGGCGGCGGCGAGGGGCTGGATCCGGAGACCGCGGCGGTCGCGCGGGAGCTCCGGGAGCGGTACGTCCGGCTGTTCGACGTCACCGACGCGACGGCGGAGGTCCTGCTGTTCCGCCTCTCGCTCGCGGGCCCGCCGTCGGCGCGCGCGCTCCGCCGCCCCCTCGAGGACGTGCTCGTCGTGCGCTGACCCGGGCCGCTCCGGCGGCCGCCCGCCTCACGGCGCGGCGCGGTCGCCGAGGAGCCAGGCGCGCGCGGCGCCCTCGTCCTTGAAGACCCGCACGAGGTCCGCGGTGCCCGCCTCCCGGGCGATGCGGGCCGCCTGCAGCGCGGCGAGGTCGCTCTGGACGAGCTCGGCGGTCCGGATCACCCCCAGCGCGGCCGACGTCGCCCCGATGTCGCGGAGGAGCTCGGTCGCCTCCTCGGAGGCGATGGAGAACCCCCGGAAGTCCACGAGGACGCGGATCCTCCGGCCGCAGAGCGAGCCGAGCGCCCTCCTGTACTCGGCGCCGTACGCGTGCGCCTCCTCCGCGCGCACGACGCCTTGCAACGTGACCTCGATGAGGGCGTTGATCCTGTCGATCTTGATACGGTACATGCCGCCTCGTGGGGGAGCTAAGACCGTAGCGCGCTGTCGCGGCGGAGCCAGCTCGCCAGCGCAACGCTCGCCTCGCGCTCGCGCTCGCGCTCGCGCTCGCGCTCGCGCCTGGCCCTGAGCCCTGAGCCCTGAGCCCTGAGTCTTGCGCGGCTAGCGCTGCACCTGCTTTGGCTCGGTGAGCTGGTAGACATGCTCGGCGAACGCCGGGACGAGCTCCCGGGCGACGATCCACAGCCGCCCTTCGCCGAGGTCGTTCAGGCCGGCGGGCCCGTCGTAGCTGAGCCTGCCGCGCTCGCCGAAGTAGATGAACGACGGCCGATCGTGGCTCCGGAACCAGCCGCACGCGGCGTCGATCAGCGGGGCGAAGGCGGCGTCGCCGCCGGGGCGCATGGGGACGAGGCGGACCGAGTCGAGCAGCCGGAAGAGGTTCGTGCCGAGCTCGCCGAGCTCGAGGACGGCGGCCGCCGCGGCCTCGCCGCGCTCGCGCGCGATGAAGATCGCGCGCTCCCGCTCGAGGCCGGCGCTGCGCCAGCGCTCGACGCAGGGGCCCATCGCGAGCCTGCCCGGCACGAGGTCGAGCGCCTCCGCGTACGGGCGCGGCGACGTCGCGCACAGCTGGCCGAGCAGCGCCGCCTGCTCCGACGGGGTCGCCTCGCCGATCTCGACGCCGCCCGCCCCGGAGGGCCCTCGGGGCAGCGCCGGGACGTCGACGCCCATCAGGCGGAACGGCAGCGAGAGCGCGAGCCCCGTCGCCTCGTGCCTGCGGGCGAAATCGAAGAACGACCGCTCGTTCCACGAGACGCGCGCCTCGGCGTAGACGATGACCCACCGGCACTCCGGGTCGGCCAGCGCGTACTCGCAGCAGCGCGTGAAGATGTCGCGGAGCACCTGGCGGGAGCTCAGGTTGGAGGCGCTCTTGGGCCGCTTCGCGAGCTGATGAAACATCCACGTGCCGTGGTAAGGCTTCATCACCGAGAAATTGCCCTCGATGCCGTGCTCGGAGAGGCAGGTGACGTTGTGCAGGAGGTGCGGCACCGCCGCGGCCCGCTGCGCCATCCTCATGAAGCTCGGCCGCATGGCCTCGAAGTTCTCCGGCCGCCGCCCGGAGAGGTTGAAGTAGCCCGACGAGGCGAAGAGGTCCCAGAACTCCGCCTGCCAGGCCGTCCCCCCGTAGGTGGTCGCGTGCAGGATGCGCGACACGAGCCGCAGCCAGCGCCGCTCGTCCTCGCGCTTCGCGGCGACGACGCGCACGTTGCAGAGCTGCCCGGCGCCGCCCTCGGCCGGGGACACCGACCGCACCTCGCCCTTCAGGTGGATCACCCCGTCGTCGCCGTCCGGGAGCTCCAGCGCGAGCTTGAGCCTGGGATCGAGCGGCGGCTGGCCCTCGCGGACCGCGAGCCGCAGGCTCGAGAACGACACGTCGACCACCTCGGCCACGACCGGCGGCAGGTGGAGCCACTCCGGGTGCAGGAAGCGCGCGGTGAGCTCGACCTCGACGCCTCGCTCGTGGAGGCTCTGCCGGAGGCGCTCCACGCGCGCCGGCAGCGCGGACACGATCTCGCCGGGGCGCACCTGCTCCGCCCGGATGTTGAACCGGAAGACGGAGCTGTGCCCGGCGATCTCGACCGGGGAGGCCTCGCTCCAGCCCTCGATGCCGAACCAGCGGACCGTCCCGACCCCCACCTCGCTGAGCATCACGCACAGGGACGGCGCGCTCTCGGCGGCGCGGCGGACGATGCCCTTCTTGCGCAGGAGGACGCCCAGGATGTCGCGCACCCGCCGCGGGTCGTCGATCACCTCGCGCACCTGCCCGGCCTCCGCGGCCGACGACCGGAAGAGGCTCGAGGCCGCGGCCTTCGCCGCCCCGGCGTCGACGAGGGCGCGCAGCGCCTCGCGGATCTGGCCGGTCGCGCGCGCGGAGAGCTCCTGGAACGAGAGCCCGATGAGCGGGCCCCGGAGGCCCATCGACTGCAGCACCAGGAGGGCGGGGATCGGGCCGATCTCGTCGCCGCGGAACGACAGGCGCACGAAGACCACGCTGCCGAAGGGGAACGACGTCTGATAATCGGGCTCGATCCAGGCGCCCATCGCGCCGAGCAGGACGACCGGGTAGCTCGGCTCGAGCCCCTCGATGCGCAGCCAGACCTCGTCGCCGTCCAGCCAGCACGCCTCCGGCGCCTCGACCGGCGGCTCGCCCTGCAAGCGCGCTCGCCCGAGCGACAACCCGTCAGCGCCGCCGCGGGCAGCCCAGCCCCCCTCCTGCCCGAATCCGATCTTCGGAACCAGCGTCACGAGGTCTTCCCCCCCTCCATGAGACTACCTGTTGCAGGTGGAGAACAGACGACCACGCCGCTTCGCCGGTGTGGCGAAAAGACACAGCGTCCCGCAGCGAGCTCGCCAACACCCCTCAGGAGCTCGCCTGGAAGCCAGGAAGGAGGCAGATCCACTTGATCGTACTTCCATATCATCTGTACCGGATCGCAACATCCTGCGTCAAGCGCCGGGCTTTTCAACGCCACGCCACGCCACGCCACGCCGCGCACGCGAGCGGCCACACCGACGCTGGCGGCGGCCCCGCGCCCTGGACGCGAGGGCAAGATCGCCCTGGAATTGGCCGGGGAGCGGGCCATCGAGGGACGACGTCGCGGGCGTTCGCGGCGCGTCATGCTACAAAGGGCCACCCCGATGCCCGACATGAGCGCCTTTCTGCACGCCGACGGCTGGATCACGCTCGCGACGCTCAGCGCGCTGGAAATCGTTCTTGGAATCGACAACATCGTCTTCCTTTCCATCATGACGGCGAAGCTGCCGCCCGAGCGGCAGCCGCTCGCGCGCCGCATCGGCCTCTTGCTCGCCCTCGGGATGCGGCTGCTCCTCCTGCTCGCGATCTCATGGGTCATGGGGCTCAAGGCGACCCTGTTCACCCTGTTCGGACACGGCTTCAGCGGTCGTGACCTGATCCTGCTCGGCGGCGGCGTGTTCCTGATCGGCAAGGCGACCCACGAGATGTTCGACAAGCTCGAGGTCGAAGATCACAAGGACGCGCCGTCGAAGGGCGGGGCGTCGTTCCCCTCCGTCATCGCGCAGATCGTGCTGCTCGACATCGTCTTTTCGCTCGACTCGGTCATCACCGCCGTCGGCATGGCGCAGCACATCTCGATCATGATGGTGGCCATGTTCATCGCGGTGGGCGTGATGCTCGTCTTCGCCGGCAAGATCGGCGCGTTCATCCACCGCCACCCGAGCATGAAGATCCTCGCGCTGAGCTTCCTGCTCCTCATCGGCGTCGTGCTGGTGGCCGACGGCATGGGTCAGCACATCAGCAAGGGCTACATCTACTTCGCCATGGCGTTCTCGCTCGGCGTCGAGCTCATCAACATGCGCCTCCGGCTCCGCCAGAAGCCCGTCCAGCTGCGCACGCGGATGGGGAGCTCCTCGGACCTCTTGCAGGCGCCCGGGCAGGCTCCTCCGGGTGGCTGAGGCCGCGCGGGGTCGTCCGCGGTGCGCCGGCGCGAGGGCGGAGATCGGGGTCGCCGGAGCGAGCTCCGGGAGAGCCTGTAAACAATTCGCACAGATGCGGTGTCCGAGGGTAGACGGCGAGAGCGGCCGGTCCCAGAAGTGACACCGGAGTTCTCCACCGAGGTGAGCGTGAGCGACGAGCAGGGAGACGCAGGACGGGGAAGGCGGCGGCGCGTCGTCGTCGTCGACGACGACGACGCGATCGTCGAGACGCTGGAAGAGGTGCTGCTGGCGGAGGGCTATGACGTCGAGGGGTACACCGATCCCCTGGAGGCCCTGGAGCGGCTGCGCTCCCAGGCCCTGCCGGACGTCATCATCCTCGACTGCGTGATGCCGTTTCTGGACGGGCCGCGCCTCCTGGAGACGCTCGTGGCCGAGGGGAGAGC
This sequence comes from Sorangium sp. So ce185, assembly GCF_051526825.1. Taxonomy (NCBI): domain Bacteria; kingdom Pseudomonadati; phylum Myxococcota; order Polyangiales; family Polyangiaceae; genus Sorangium; species Sorangium sp. So ce185. The sequence continues at coordinate 10,174,964 of NZ_CP150316.1, forward strand.
GGCGCCGGTCGTGCTCGTGACCGCGCTCAGCGATCCCGGCTTCTGCATCGACCCGGACCACCCGGACGCGACGAGGATCATCAACAAGCCGTTCGACCTGGAGCAGCTGCTGGAGACGCTCGACGACCTCTCGAGCGCGCCCCCGGTGAGCGGGCCCGGGTCGCGGCGGCGCCCGCGGGCCTCGTCGACGCAGCAGACGTAGCGGCGCGGCGGCGTTCGCCGGCGCGGCGGCGTCCGGCGAGGCGCGCGGCGCGCGGCGCCGGCGCGCCTCGGCAGGCGGGGCTCAGGGCCGGGGGAGCGCCGCGGCGAGGCCGTGGACGACCTCGGCGCCGACGGGGACGGTGAGGCTCGCCCCCTGGAAGTCGCCGCCGATCGGCTCGTAGGAGCCGCCGAGGCACTGGGCGAGGAAGGTCTCCGCGATCGCGTTGAACGACATGGAGTTCTCCGGGCGGGCGAAGCCGTGGCCCTCGTCGGGATACAGCACGTAGGTCACCGGGATCCCCTTGCTCGTCATCGCCTTGACGATCTGATCGCTCTCGGCCTGCTTCACGCGCGGGTCGTTGGCGCCCTGGCCGATGAGGAGCGGCCGCTTGATCTGGTCGGCGCGGTAGAGCGGCGAGCGCAGGCGCAGGAGCTCGCGGCCCGCCTCGGTGCGGGGGTCGCCGACCCGCTTGGCGAAGAGCTCGAGCATCGGCGCCCAGTAGGGCGGGATCGACTCGAGCAGGGTCACGAGGTTCGACGGGCCGACGATGTCGACGCCGCAGGCGAAGGCCTCGGGCGTGAAGGTGAGGCCGACGAGCGTCGCGTAGCCGCCGTAGCTGCCGCCCATGATCGCCACGCGCTCCTTGTCGGCGATGCCCTGCGCGACCGACCAGGCCACCGCGTCGAGCAGGTCGTCGTGCATCTTGCCCGCCCACTCGAGATCGCCCGCGTTGACGAACCTCTTGCCGAAGCCCGTCGAGCCGCGGAAGTTGGGGCTCAGCACGGCGTAGCCGCGGTTCGCGAGCCACTGGTGCATCGGGTCGAGGCGGAAGGAGCTGCGCGCCCAGGGGCCGCCGTGGACGAGGAGCACCGTCGAGAGCGGCTTGTCCGGCTTGCCGTCCCCGTCGGGGTCGGCGGCGCGCGGCAGCGACAGGTAGCTCACGAGCTCGAGGCCGTCGCGCGCCTTGATGACGACGGGCCGCATCTTCACGAGCGGCTGCGACTCGAGCGCCGTCCGGTTCGTGAAGAGGAACGTCGCCTTCTTCGAGGGGCGATCGTAGAGGTAGTACCGGACCGGGCCGTCGGAGACGGTGTAACCGACGGTCCACCGCTTGTCGTCGAGCGAGCGGCTCAGCACCTCGAGGTCGCCGTCGGCGACCGCGCGGAGGGCGTCGAGGTCCGGCTGGAGGCTCTTGTCGACCACGTGCCAGCGCTTGCGCTCGTGCTCGGAGGCGGCAGCCTGCACCTTGCCGGTCGCCGGGTGGACGATCACGCCGCTGACATCGGCCTTCGCGTCCTCGGCGACCACCGAGGGCTTCGCGGTCCTCGGGTCGAGGGTGACGAGCGCGGCGGTGTCGCGGCCGCGGCTGTCCCGGAAATAGAGCGTCTTGCCGGTCGCGTCGAAGCCGATCGGCCCGCTCGTCGCGGCGTCCTCGTGCCCGAACGCGACGAAGGGCTTCGGCTCCTTGCCGGTGATGTCGAGGAGCTCCTGGCCTCCGTCGGCCGTCATCCGCAGCGCGAGCCGCGCCTTGAAGTCGTCGTCGGCGACGAACCCCGCGAACCCGTCGTTCTGCCGCACGAGCTTGCGCTCGCCGGTGCGCACGGAGACGCGGTAGAGGTCGTGGTGCTTCTTGTCCCGATCGTTCATGCCGATCAGGATCTCGTCCGGGATCTTCTTGCTCACCCCCTCGAACGTCGCGGAGATGCCCTCGAACGGCGTGAGGTCCTTGATCTGCCCGGTCTTGAGCTCGACGGCGTAGACATGCCAGTTCTCGTCGCCGCCCTTGTCCTGGCGGTAGAGGACGTAATCGCTCGTGTACGGGAACAGGAACGTGCGAACGCCGCGGGTCTTTTCCTTCGTGACCGCCTTGGCCGCCGACGGATCCGAGGCGGGGCCGACCCACAGGTTGAGCACGCCCTCCGAGGGGGCGAGGAACCCGAGCCGCTGGCCATCCGGGCTGATCTGGGGAGACGCGCGATCGGGGTTGCCGAAGAGGACGCGCCGCGGGAGGAGCGTCGCGTCGGCGCGCGGCGCGGCCTTCGCCGGCGCGGCGGGCGCCGCGGCGGCCGGGGCTGCCGGGGCCGGCGCGGCGGCCTGCTGGGGCGGCGCGGGCGCCGGCGCGGGAGCGCCGCCGCAGGCGAGCGGCGCGAGGAGGGGCAGCAGGAACAGCGATCGGAGCTTCTGGGGCAGGTCCATGGATTCACCCGAGGCGCGGAGCCCTCGGCGGCATTCCGCATGCGCCGCGCCCGCGCCCCGAGGGTCATACCGAGATCGCCGAGGCAGGTCTACGGCCCGCCGCGCGCGCCGCGCACCTCATGGCGATGCCCGATCGCCCGGCCCGCGGGGCGCGCCGGGCGGCTCGCTGCGGCGCCGTCGTGGTGGACGCGTCAGGCGGCTTGCTGCGGCGTCGAGGTGGTGGGCGCGCCGCGCGCGTCGAGCGCGAGCTTGCAGGACAGCCACCCGCGCACGAGCTCGAGGTGGCGCGCCTCGTGCTGCTCGGCCACGCGGAACTCGGCGACCATATCGTCCTGGCCGTACGCGGTCGCCAGATCGATGAGCATCCGCCAGCTGTCGTTGTCCGTGAGCTCGGCGACGAGCAGCGCCTGCAGGCTCTGTCCGAAGTTGATCCTCGGCTCGACGGCGACCGCGAGCACGCCGGCCGACGCCAGGCCGATCATGTCGGCGCTGGGCGTCATCGCGGTCGGATCGGCCCCGAGCCGCTCGATCGCGCGCTTCAGCAGCGCGAAGTGCCGGAGCTCGTCGTCGCGGATCGCCTCGAGATCCGCGCGCGTCGGGCCTCCCTCGAAGCCCCCCTCGGCGTCGTGCTTGGCGATCAGCGCCTCGTAGAGGCGCGTGCCCGAGCGCTCGAACTGGAGGCGCTCGCCGAGCTTGTCGATGAGGAGCGCCGGCGGCCTGCCCTGGATGAGCTCCCCGGCCGCCTTGACCATGCCCTTGAGGCTCACCGGCGGCGGCACGCTCCCGACCGTGCCCGACTCCCGCGCGTACTCGCTCCTGACCGCCGCGGCGTCGGCCTCGCTCCCGGAGGAGCTCGGCGGGATCGCCTGCGCGAACGCGATGAGCTCCTTGCTGTCGATGGGCGAGGTCGCGATGCCCGTGGTGTTGGTCCCGATCGTGATCTGCTTCATGGCGTCGCCTCCTTTTGTCCGTCGATCTTCTCGGCGCGCCGCGAGAGCTCGGTGCCGGGCGTGAACCGGTAGCCCGCGGCCACGATCTCGGAGGGCGAGCCGGCGGAGTTCATCTGCCGCCGATACGCGAGCGTCGCGGCGCTCTCCGGGACGACGGTCGGGTCGACGATCTGCTCGCCGACGGCGCGGAGGTGCACCTCCCGGGAGAGCACGTCGCGCACGAACTGGCGGTGGCTCTTGTGGGAGACCGGGTCCGGCAGCGAGGCGGGCAGGATCTCGGCCGCGTCGCGCCCCTCGAGCCGGTTGAAATGGTCGATGGCCACGTGGAGCTGCCCGAGCTCGTAATCGAGGAACCGCTCCCAGATCCGCTTGACGTGGGCGTTCTGCTCTTGCTGGAGGCAGCTCCAGTAGTTGTAGACCTCGTTGGCCTCGTGCAGGACCCACTTCTCGAGCCAGGTCTCCTCGGGGTTGATCATCGCCTCGTACTGGGTGACGTGCTGCTCCTCGATCGAGGCGATCTCGGCGTAGAGCAGCCGCGCCACCGGGTCGGCGAAGAACGGCCCGACGTTGACGTAGTAGTTGTGCGTCTGCTGCTCGGCGGCCATGATCGTGAGCGCGTTGAGCTTCGTGATCGGGCTCGCGGTCTCGCGGTCGTACGGCGCGCGCACGTCGTCCTCGGGGGCGCGGTGCTCCACCGCGGTGGGGCGACCCACGGTCACGTCGGTGTACGATTGCAGGAGGTTGTTCGCGTCCTTGCCTTCGAGGCGATCGAGGAGCGCCGAGTAGCGGTAGAGGTGGTCGTAGTCCTCGAGCATGCCGAAGCGGTAGACCTGCGCGAGGTACGGGTCGGGCTCCGACAGCGCGGCGTGCGCGGTGATCTCGATGGCGACCTGCTCGTATCCGATGGTGGTCTCGAGCGGCGACTGGTCCGGCGGGTTGAGCCAGTTCACCAGCGTGACCTGGTGGTGGTCGACGCGCCGCACCTGTGCGAGCACGCGGCGGAGATCCCGGTTCATGCGCGCGAAGCTGTGCAGGAACCGCACGCTCTCGAGCTCGATGCCGTTCATCAGGATGATGCGGACCCGGGTGAACGCGTCGTCGTCGAGCTTGCTGTACGGGACCTGGACGAGATCGCGCCAGCTGAACGACTGGCGGTCGAGCGGTATCCCCCGCTCTTTCAGGAGATCGAGAGCCATGTTGCCCCTCCTCGCGCGTCGCGCTCGTGCGCCGATGAGCGACCGCTGCGGCGGTACCTGAGGCCGCCCTCACCGCGGCGCAAGGATGGGCGGGTCCCGAGGGGCCGGGCCCCTCCGGGCGCCCCTGCCCGGCGGATCTGCGCGCCCCTGCCGCGCCGTGCTAGGAGCTCTCGTGATCTCGAGCAGCGTCCCCGATCTCCGGCTCCGCACCCGCAACGCGATGCCCGTCCGCGAGGACGGCGATTACGTGCTTTACTGGATGATCGCGAGTCGCCGGACCCGGTACAATTTCGGTCTCGAGCGCGCGGTCGCCTGGTCGCTGGCGCTCGATCGGCCGCTCGTGGTGCTGGAGGCGCTCCGGTGCGGCTACCGCTGGGCGAGCGACAGGCACCATCGCTTCGTGATCGACGGCATGGCCGACAACGCGCGCCGCCTCGCGGCGGCGGGCGTCCTCGCGCACCCGTACGTCGAGCCCGCCGCGGGGGCCGGCAAGGGCCTGCTCGGCGCGCTCGCGGCGCGGGCGTGCGTGGTCGTGACGGACGACTACCCGTGCTTCTTCCTCCCCCGGATGGTCGCCTCGGCCGCGCGGCAGGTGCCCGTCCGCCTGGAGCAGGTGGACTCGAACGGACTCCTGCCGATCCGCGCGGCCGATCGGGTGTTCACGACCGCGCGCTCGTTCCGCATCTTCTGGCAGCGGGTCATCGACGAGCACCTCGGCGCGCAGCCGGCGGTCGATCCGCTGAAGAAGGCGAGGCTCCGGCCGGCGTCGCCGCTCCCCCGCGCGATCGCGCGGCGGTGGCCGGCGGCCTCTCCGGCGCTGCTCGAGGGCGACCCTGCCGCGCTCGCCGCGCTCCCCATCGATCACACCGTCGCGCCGGTCTCGCGCCGGGGCGGCCCGGAGGCGGCCGGCGAGGAGCTCGCGCGCTTCGTCGCGGAGCGGCTCCCGCGCTACCTGGAGGGGCGCGATCACCCCGACGCCGGCGCGGCGAGCGGCCTGTCGCCGTACCTGCACTTCGGCCACCTCGGGGCGCACGAGGCCTTCGCCGCCGTCGCCCGGCGCGAGCGCTTCCGCGCCGAGCGGCTCGGCCGCCCCGAGGGCGGCGTCGTCAGGCCGAGCGGCAGCCGCGAGGGGTTCTGGGGGATGAGCGCCTCGGCCGAGGCGTTCCTCGAACAGCTCGTCACGTGGCGGGAGCTCGGGTTCAACGCCTTCGCGCTCGGGGCGAGCGAGGGAGACGGGCCGCGCCTCTCGTGGAAGCGCGACCCGACCGATTACGAGTCTCTCCCGGACTGGGCGCTCGCGACGCTGGCGAAGCACGAGCGCGACCGGCGCCCCCGCCTCTACCCGCTCGAGGCGCTCGCCGCCGGGGCCACCTACGATCGCATCTGGAACGCCTCGCAGGTCGAGCTCCTCCGCGAGGGTCGAATCCACAATTACCTGCGCATGCTCTGGGGCAAGAAGATCCTGGAGTGGTCGCGGACGCCGCGCGAGGCGCTCGAGGTGATGATCGAGCTCAACGACCGGTATGCGCTCGACGGCCGCGACCCGAACTCCACGTCGGGCATCTTCTGGGTGCTCGGCCGCTACGATCGGGCCTGGGGTCCGGAGCGGGAGATCTTCGGCACGATCCGTTACATGTCGTCCGAGAGCGCCGCCCGGAAGCTGCACCTCAAGGAGTACCTGGCGCGCTATGCGCGGTAGCGCGCGCGGCCACGCCGTCGCGGGCGGCCGGCGGCTCGTCTCCTGGGGCGCCTCCGGGGGCTGGGCGCCTCCGGGGGCGCGGGCGGAGGGCCGGGCGAGGCGGCGCGGTGTCCCGCGGGAGCGGGTCGCGGCCGGCGGCGCGCGCGGGAGCGGCCGCGCTGGACGCCGGCGGCGGGGGCGCGGGCGGGGGTGCACGCGGGGTTCGACGCGGCCGCCGAGGTGAGCTATCGAGCGGGCGTGGAACTCCTCCGTGAATTTTTCAGCAGGCTGAGGGAGCTCGAGTCGCTCCTCGAGTGGGGCGGCTACCCCGTCCTGATGATCATCATCTTTGCCGAGACGGGGCTGCTCATCGGGTTCTTCCTTCCGGGGGACTCGCTGCTCGTCACGGCCGGGGTGCTCGTCAATGCGGGGCTCATCAACCCACTCAATCTGACGAACTTCCAGAACCTGCTCCTGATGAACGTCACGCTGATGACGATGGCGATCGTCGGCGACGCGGTGGGCTTCTCGATCGGGCGGCGCGCCGGGCCGAAGATCTTCACGCGCGAGCAATCGCTCCTGTTCCGCAAAGATCACCTGATCGCGACGCAGAAGTTCTACGAGAAGCACGGCGGCAAGACGATCATCCTCGCGCGCTTCATGCCGTTTGCCCGGACGTTCGCTCCGGTGGTGGCGGGCGTGGGGCAGATGGCGTACCGGCGCTTCGCGATGTTCAATGTGGTGGGCGGCGTGCTCTGGGTCTTCTCGATGACCTTCCTCGGGTACTTCCTGGGCAAGGTCTTCGACGCGAAGCAGATCGAGCGGGTCGTCTATCTGATCATCTTCGTCTCGGTGGCGCCCGTCATCTTCGGGGCCATCAAGCACCGGCTCCAGCAGAAGAAGGCCGCCGAGCGGCTCGGGACCGAGCCGTAGGCGCTTTCTGCTTCAGAAGATTTCGACGGCGTCAAGCGCAAAACGCACCGGCTACCCGCTCGGCGTGGCAGGCCAGCTCGATGCCTGGCCCCGGGTCGAACGACGCCATCACGCCCCTGCTGAGCCAGGTCTGTCCAGGGCAGCTCCACGGCAATTCACGACGGCTTGACGAGCAGGTCCACGCGATCAGCGTCGAAGCGCCGCCGTCGCCGCACGCCGCCGCGGTTCTCCACCGGCGCCACCGGCTCGCTGTCGCCGATCACGACCTCGGACGTCTCGCTGCCGGCGTCGACAACACCGCCCTCGGCTTGGAGCTGAGGGCAGCGGTCGAGGTCGAGCCGTGGGCGATCGCGGACCGCTACAGGTCAAGGAGCGCAAGCATCGCCTGGACGCGGTGATAGCCGCTGCCCGCCCGGAGCGCCCGACGATCCGGACGTGCTGGAGCCAGAACTCATACATGCTGACCGGCAGCACCTCGGTAGGCACCGACCCGTCGCGTCCCGCTGAGGGGGCGCGCGGTCGGGTCGATAACCTAAAAGAGTGCATTCGACAGGTGGTAGATCGTGCCCGAAGCACTCGTGCCGATCACGGCGGGGCTGTTCGAACTGGTGCAAGCTGACTGCTCGGCTTCGTCGGTAGCATCAGCGTCGATCGCGCAACCGAGTGGAATCTCGGTCATGGCCAGCATAAAACAGCAATACCTGCAACATAATTCACAACTCATTCCACCAAAGCGCCAGCGCATTGCAAAGGCAATCTTTGAGTGCAAACATCCACCGTGACTGCACACGCCGCCGCACGTTGGGCGATTCGGTATGGAGGCATCTGAGCATCTGGATGAATTTCCTGTCGGCATCCAAAGAGCTGGCCGTTCATTAAAGCAATCAATGATCCACACCACCGCAGGACCATTTACAATATGAGACCGCCCCGCCTGTAGCACAGGCGTTGCCAATTGGAGAACCTGTGAGATACTACAAATCAACAATTTGGCCTGTCGCGCTGTACGCGATTGGGTGCGCGCAGATTATCGATGCAGACTGGGACAAATACTACAGATTTGAACCAGAGAGGTCAGGAACCGATGTAGGAGGTGGAGCATCTTCGAGCAGCGCCACAACTGGTCCAGGCGGCGGAGAGGGAGGCAAGGGCTCATGCGAAGGCCTCGAGTGCCAGCAGGTCCAATGCGAGAACGGGCAGAAGACCACGGTGAGCGGCACCGTCTACGACCCTTCGGGCAAATTGCCCCTCTACAACGTGATTGTCTACATACCCAATGCACCGATCGACTTCCTCACCGACGGCGCGACCTGCGATCAATGCAGCGCGACGCTGTCGGGCTCGCCCATCGTGACGGCGTTGACCGATACGAAAGGGAACTTCGTCCTGGAGGACGTGCCGGTCGGCGAGGACATCCCGCTCGTCGTCCAGGTGGGCAAGTGGCGGCGCGAGCTCACGCTCCCATCGGTCGAGAAATGCAAGGACACCGCGACGGAGGCCGGGACCATCCGGCTGCCGCGCAACCAGGCGGAGGGGCACATCCCCAAGATCGCCCTCACGACGGGCGGCGGCGATCCGTTCGAGTGCCTGCTGCACAAGCTCGGGATCGACGAGAGCGAGTTCACGCCGGAGACCGGGACGGGGCGGATCAACCTGTTCGCTGGCCGCGGCGACGCGGGGCACCCCGTGACGACGCGGTATGCGGACGGCCTCAATCAAGGCGTGGAGTTCACGTCGGCCACGAGCCTCTGGGGGACGGTCGATACCCTGCGCCAGTACGACATGGTGATCCTCGCCTGCGAAGCCGATCCATACGCTGCGGACAAGCCGGAGACGGCGCGCCAGGCCTTGTTCGATTACACCTCGCTCGGCGGGCGCGTGTTCGCCTCCCACTGGCACAACTACTGGCTGAAGCGGGGGCCGGATCCGTTCCCGGACACAGCGGTCTGGGACAACATCAACGAGGACCCGGTGAGCCCCCTCACAGCGCTCGTGGACACCACGCTTCCGAAGGGGCAGGCCCTGGCGGACTGGCTCGTCAACGTCGGCGCCTCGACCGAGCACGGCGAGATCGTGATCAACGGGGCGCAACACACGGTGAACGGCGTGACCGAGGGCATCTCGACCCGGTGGATCTATTACAACGAGCCCGCGCCGGCAGGCGTCCAGTACTTCACGTTCAACACGCCCATCGGCGTCGACGAAGATCAGCAGTGCGGACGCCTGGTGTTCACAGACATCCATGTCTCCGCGGGAGACGTCACGGGCCCGCCCTTCCCGGAGGGGTGTTCCACGGACGAGCTGACCCCGCAGGAGAAGGCGCTGCTCTTCATGCTGTTCGACCTGTCGTCCTGCATCGTGCCCGACGACGAGGTGCCGCAGGTTCCTCTTTCCGTCTCGCAGTGACGTGCCTCTCGAGCTCACCGGACGGCTGGCATGGTGATACTAACCCCGGGCGATCTCGCCACGCAGGACGCGGGACCCACTAGCGATCGAGGTTCACCCCGGACCCGCACGCGATTCGGCCCGCCTCTTGTATTTCATCCCGCCAGGTGGCTACCATCACGTCCCGCCATGCCGCAGCAGCCCGCCGTCCCTTCCGGTGTCCCCGTACCCGGCGACGTCCTCGCGGGCAAGTACCGCATCGAGCGCGTCCTCGGCGCGGGCGGCATGGGCGTGGTCCTCGCGGCGTGGCACCTCGTCCTGGAGCGCCGCGTCGCCGTCAAGTTCCTCCTCCCCGAGGCCGCCGCGCTTCCAGACGCCAGCGCCCGCTTCCTCCGCGAGGCCCGCGCCGCAGCCGCCCTCGACGGACAGCACATCGCGCGCGTCCTCGACGTCGGCACGCTGGACTCGGGCGCGGCGTACATGGTGCTGGAGCACCTGGTCGGCGACGATCTCGGCCACGTGCTCCAGACCCGCGGCCCCCTCCCGCTCGCCGAGGCGGCCGACTACCTCCTTCAGGCCTGCGAGGCCATCGCCGAGGCCCACGCTCGCGGCATCATCCACCGCGACCTCAAGCCGAAGAACCTCTTCCTCACCCGCCGCCCCGACGGAACTCCCCTCCTCAAGGTCCTCGACTTCGGCCTGTCGAAGTTCGTCGCCACCGGCGATTCCGTCAAGGAGGCGAGCCTGACGGCGACCGGCCTCATCATGGGCTCCATCCATTACATGTCGCCCGAGCAGATCCGCAGCCTGAAGTTCGCGCATGTGCGCACGGACATCTGGGCCCTCGGCGTGATCCTGTATCGCATGCTCACGGGGCGGCACCCGTTCGAGGGCGACAGCGTCACCGCGGTCACGGCGGCCATCATGATGGACACGCCCGTCTCCGTCACGGTGCTGCGGCCGGACGTGCCCCCGGCCGTCGCGGCGCTCGTGAGCCGCTGCCTCGTGAAGGACCCGAACGCCCGCGTCCAGAGCGTGACCGAGATCGCCCGCGTACTTGCTCCGTTCGGGACGCACCGCGCGAGGCTCGCGTTCGAGAGCATCGATCGGCTGCTGCCGGAGCCTGCGCCCCGCGCTGGCTCCTCGCCGACCGTGGCCGCGCCCAGCACGTTCGGCACGTCGTCGCCCTCGTGGGTCGTCGCGCCCGAGCCCGCGACGACGGCGCCCATGCCAGCTCCTCCTCCGGGCACGCCGTCGTCGCCCGGCAGCGAGGCGGCGCACGCGACGCTGCCCCATGCCTCCTGGGGCAATACCACGCGGACCCGCACGCCGCGGAGTCGCGTGGCGCTGCTCACCGGCGCTGCCGGCGTGTGTTTGCTGGCCGGGTTCGTCCTTGCGTGGCGGCTTTCGCCGAGCGGACCCGCGGACCGCAGCGCGCCCGTGACATCGATTGCAGCGCCGGAGCCCCCGTCGGCGTCGCCCGGCGCAGCCGGCGTGGTGACAGTGATAACACCTGTTGCCGGCCCCGCTGCGACTGCGACCCCTGAGCCTGGGTCCAGCGCAGCACCGGTCGCGAGCCCTTCCGCGGAAGTTAGCGCGAGGCCCACAGAACCTCCCGCAGCCCAGCCGAAGCCGAGCGCGACCGCCGCGCTGCCGAAGCCGAGCGCGACCGCCGTGCCGCCGCGCAAGCAGCCGCCACCGCGCGGCGGCACGAGCAAGGAACCCGACGTGTGGGACCAATGGGATTGATGCGAACGACCTACCTTGCCACTCGACGGTGCGTTCTCTCATTTGCTCTCGTCTGCGCGATGAGCCACGCGGCGGCCGCGCAGCCCAGGAACCCAAAGGCCGACGCGCAGGCGCTCTTCGAACAGGGCCGCGCGGCCGTTGAAGCGCGGGACTGCGCCCGTGCGATTCCGCTCTTCCGCAAGAGCCAGGAGACGTATCCGGCCCGCGGTACCCTGTTCAACCTCGCGCAGTGCGAGGCCGAGCTCGGGCAGATCGCCAGCGCAACACAGCATTATAAGGAGCTCTTGCCACAACTGGAGCCCAGCGACCCTCGTCTGCCAGTCACCCAGGAACGCCTCGCGGAGCTCGAGCCGCGTCTGCCCAAGCTGGTGCTCGAGCTCGCGCAGGGCACGCCGGTTCCCGCGGAGCTGCACCTGGATCAAGCGCCGCTGCCGCAAGGCAGCGTCGGCAGCGAGCTACCGGTCAATCCCGGCGACCACGTGCTCATCGCGAGGTGGGCGGACGGTAGGGAAACCGAGACGCGCGTGTCCCTCGGGGAAGGGACGCGCAAGAGCGTCCGCCTCGAGCCGCCGTCGGTCGCCGCCGCGCCGCCCGACCCCTCGCAGGCTCCCGCGCCTCGCCCAGACGCCCCGCCGCCGCCCGCCTCCAGCGCGCGACGGACGCTCGCCTTCGTGATCGGCGGCGTCGGCGTCGCGGCCCTAGGCGGGAGCCTCATCACGGGCGGCCTCGCGATGGGCGCGAAGGGCGATCTCGAGGAGGAGTGCCCGGATCCCTCGCGTTGCAGCGAGGAGGGGATGGCGATTCGCTTGCGAGGTCGAAACCTCACCACCGCGAGCACCATCGTCGGCGCCATCGGCCTCGCCGGGCTCGGCGCCGGCCTGGTGCTCTTCTTGACGACGCCGGAGCAGCGCACCTCGGTCGCCCTCACGCCCGCGATCTTGCCGGGCGGCGGCGGCGCGCTGCTGCACAGCCGCTTCTAGCGAAACCCCGGCAGCGCCGGCCACGGCACCCCGGAGAGAGGGCCGCCGGAGGCGGCGCTCGAGATCCCGGTCGGGAGCCGGCCGCCGGAGCGCAAAAAATTCAATAAGTTCGACGACTTATCATCATCCGCAAAAAAGATCGCCCCGCGTGTCGATCTTGCCCCTTCCGGTTCGTCGCGTCGGTAGAGCCAGGGACGCACCCCTGCCGGAGCCCGGAAGCCCGGCTCCCCACGGAAGCAAGGAGAACGACCATGCGATTCATGATCCTGATCAAGGCCACCAAGGACAGCGAAGCGGGCGTCATGCCGAGCGAGCAGCTCCTCACCGAGATGGGGAAGTTCAACGAGGAGCTGGTGAAGGCTGGCGTGATGGTCGCGGGCGACGGGCTCCACCCGAGCGCGAAGGGCGCGCGCGTCAGGTTCTCGGGCGACAAGCGGACCGTGATCGACGGGCCCTTCGCCGAGACCAAGGAGCTGATCGCGGGCTTCTGGATCTGGGAGGTGAAGTCGAAGGAAGAGGCCATCGAGTGGGTGAAGCGCTGCCCCAACCCCATGTACGAGGACTCCGAGATCGAGATCCGCCAGGTGTTCACGGCGGACGACTTCGGCCCCGCGCTCACGCCCGAGCTCCGGGAGCAGGAGGATCGCCTGCGGGCGCAGGTCGAGGCGAAGAAGTAGCCACGGCGCGCCCCGGGGGATCGCGCCGGCCGAGGGGGCTTGCGCCGGCGGAGGAAGCTGCTCTGATCGGTCGCCGTGACGGCTCCCGACGCGCATCGCGCGATCCACGCGGTCTTCCGGATCGAGTCGGCCAGGCTCATCGCCGGCCTCACGCGGATGGTGCGCGACGTCGGCCTCGCCGAGGAGCTCGCGCAGGACGCGCTCGTCGCCGCGCTCGAGCGGTGGCCGGAGTCGGGCGTCCCGGACAACCCGGGTGCGTGGCTCATGGCCACCGCGAAGCGCCGCGCGATCGACGAGCTCCGCCGGAGCAAGCTGCTCGAGAGGAAGCACGAGGAGCTCGGCCACGAGATCGAGGCCCAGCGCGCGATGGCCGCGCCCGATCTGGACGCCGCGCTCGACGACGACGTGGGCGACGACCTCCTGCGCCTCGTGTTCACCGCCTGCCACCCGGTCCTCTCCACCGAGGCGCAGGTGGCGCTCACGCTCCGCCTGCTCGGGGGCCTGACGACCGAGGAGATCGCGCGCGCGTTCCTGGTCCCGGAGCCGACCGTCGCCCAGCGCATCGTCCGGGCCAAGCGGACCCTCGCCGAGGCGCGCGTCCCCTTCGAGGTCCCCCGCGGGGCCGAGCTCGCGCCCCGGCTGTCCTCGGTGCTCCAGGTCGTCTACCTCATCTTCAACGAGGGCTACTCGGCGACCGCCGGCGACGACTGGATGCGCCCTGCCCTCTGCGAGGACGCGCTCCGCCTCGGCCGCATCCTGGCCGAGCTCGTCCCGAAGGAGCCGGAGGTCCACGGCCTGGCCGCGCTCATGGAGATCCAGGCGTCGCGCGCGAGGGCGCGGGTCGGCCCGTCGGGCGAGCCCATCCTGCTCCTGGATCAGAACCGCGCCCTCTGGGATCACCTCCTGATCCGCCGCGGCCTCGCCGCGCTGGAGCGCGCCGAGCAGCTCGGCGGCGCGCGGGGGCCCTACGCGCTCCAGGCCGCGATCGCCGCCTGCCACGCGCGGGCGCGCGCCGCGGCCGAGACCGACTGGGCGCGCATCGCGGCGCTCTACGCGGCGCTCGCCCAGGTCACGCCGTCGCCCGTGGTCGAGCTCAACCGCGCCGTCGCGCTCTCGATGGCGTTCGGCCCGGCCGCGGGCCTCGCCGTGGTCGACGCGCTGACCTCGGAGCGCGCCCTCGAGAGCTACCACCTCCTGCCGAGCGTGCGCGGCGACCTCCTCGCGAAGCTCGGCCGCCTCGACGAGGCGCGCGTCGAGTTCGAGCGCGCCGCGTCGCTCACGCGCAACGCGCGCGAGCGCGAGCTGCTCCTCGGGCGCGCCGCCGCCTGCGCGCCCGGCTCGGCGCCGCCGCCGGCCCCCTCGGGCCGGTGACGGCCGCCGGCGTCACCCGCGCTCCACCGCCGCCGCGAACGCCGCGCCGCTCGCCGCCGTCGCCGCGCTGGTCAGCCAGCGCCCGAGCGCCGCCGGGTCCTCGCACGCGAGCACCCGGGCCTGCACCGCCTCGGGCACCGCGATCCCCCGCGCGGAGAGCACCGCGAGGATCGCGCGCGCGTGGGTGCGCGCCCGCACCCACTCGTCCGTGAACCGCGACGCTTCGCGCTCCTCGAACAGCGCCGCGACCGGCACGGCGCCGAGGCCGTGCTTGTCCAGCTCCGGCAGGAGCGGCACCTCGGCGCCCGGCCGGTAGGTGATCGACGCCGTCCCCGGCCGCACGACCTCGAGCTCCCGCCGCTCCGCGTGCGCGATCCAGACCCAGGGCCACTCGTGCTCCAGGTACAGCTTCACCTTCTCCTCGAGGTAGCGCTTCGACTGGGTGCCCCGGATCTCCACGGCCAGCACCGGCGTTCCGCGGTAGGCGTCGTTCCGCGGCGACGAGAGGTCGCCCACGAGCACCACGTCCGGCGCCCGGAGCGAGGGCCCCGCCGGGTCGCTGAGGTCGCAGTACACGTCGGTCATCACCGTGAACCCCTCGCGCGCGTGCGTGCGGAACAGGGCGGCGAGGAGGGCCATCACGATGCCGTGGATATCCTTGCTGCCCATCTGCTCGATCAGCTCCCCGCGGTGCAGCTCCCACGGGCTGCCGTCGTAACAGTCGTCGGGCGTACCCAGCCGGCGGCCGGTCGGCCCGAAGTCCCGCAGCTCGATCGGCCCCGTGTTCCGGGGCGGACGGGTCGGGATGCCGTTCCAACGTGCGGTCATGCCCGCAAGCATAGCACGCCAGTCCCCTGGCCCGCGGGGGGGCCGCGCCGGCCCGGGCCAGGCCGCCCGACCGCCCCGCGGGCCGCCTGGCCCTCGGGGCGCCTCAGGCCGAGAGCTTCTGATCGGCGATGTCGAGCGCCGCGTCGAGCGCCGCGATCCCCTCCTCGATCTCCGCCTCGCTGATGATGAGCGGCGGCGCCACGAGCAGGTGGCTCACCCACCCCATGAGCGACACCCCGCGCTTCGCCGCCTCGGCGACCACCGCGTCGACCACCAGGGGCCGCCGAGCCGCCTTGTCCTGCGGCACGTTGAACGGCTCCTTCGTCGCGCGGTCCTTCACGAGCTCCACCGCCCAGAACAGGCCGATCCCGCGCACATCGCCGATCGAGGGGTGCTTCTCCTTGAGGGCGCGGAGCTTCTCGCCCACGACCTCTCCCATCTTCGTCGCGCGGTTCAGGAGGTCGAGCCGCCGATACTCGTCGATCGCGGCGACCACCGGGGCCAGCGTGAGGGGGTGGGCCTCGTAGGTGTGGCCGTGGGCGAACATGTTGTCATCGAAGTAGTCCGCTATCGCGCGCGAGGTCGCCACCACCCCGAGCGGCGCGGCCGCGTTCGTCACGCCCTTCGCGGTCGTCAGGATGTCCGGCACCACCCCCCAGTGATCGACCGCAAACCACTTTCCGGTCCTTCCCCACCCGCTCATCACCTCGTCCGCGATGAGGAGCACGCCCCGCTTGCGCGCGACCTCGGCGATCCGCGGCAGGTACTCGGCCGGCGGGATGAGGACGCCGTTCGTGCCCACGATCGGCTCGACGAGCACCGCCGCCACGTTCTCCTCGTGGTCGATCATGTAAGCCAAGTAGTCGGCGCACGCGACGCCGCACTCGGGGTAGCTCCGGCCGAGCGGGCAGCGATAGCAGTTCACCTCCGGGCCGAACACAACGCCCGGGATCTTGCCGGCCGGCTCGATGAACCAGCGGCGGAAGTCGCCGGTCGCCGCGACCGAGCCCGCCGTCGAGCCGTGGTACGACGTATAGCGCGCGATGATCTTGTGCTTGCCCGTGTAGAGCCGCGCCATCTTGATCGCCGCCTCGTTCGCCTCGGTGCCCGACGTCGCGAAGAAGAACTTGTCGAGCCCCTTCGGCATCACCTCCAGGAGCTTCTGCGCCGCCCGGACCCGCACCTCGCACGTGTGCGCCGGGCTGATGTAGGCGAGCTGCCTCGCCTGCGCGCAGATCGCCTCGATCACGGCCTCGTTCTGGTGTCCGAGGTTCGAGCAGATGAGCTGCGAGGACAGGTCCAGATAGCGCTTGCCGGACGCATCCCAGAACGCGCATCCCTCCGCGCGGGTGACGTGGATCGGCTTCCAGCCGCGCTGAGCGCGCCAGGTGCCGTACGTGTGCTTCGTGGTCAGCTCAACGATGTCATCGCTCATGGTAGCCTTCGCGGTTCGAGGAGGTGCCCAGCGTAGTGGGTGATCCCACCCCCCCGCACGCGAATTTCCCGGCGCCGCTCGCCCGGCTCCCACGCGCCTCGCCCCACGATTCCGCGCGGCGCCTCGCCGCCTCTGCCGCAATGTCCGGACGGCACGAGAGCGCTCGCGGCGCCGCGACATCGCATAACAAGGACGTCCGTGATCCGTCCTTGTCGCCTCGCCTGCACGTCGGCTGTCCTCTCCATCGCGGACAGCGATCGCCTCGGCGCGGCCTCAGCCGGCGGCCCCGCCCTCGGCGCGCGCCACGTCCCGCAGGCGCGCGACGCGGTACTCCAGCCGGGAGATGACCTCCTCCTTCGTCGCGCCCTCGCCCACATCCATCAGCACCTTCTGGCACATCGCGCACATCTGCAGGAGGTGGGAGCGGAGCTCCTCGGGGGTGCACGCCCCCTTCCTGAGCTCGTCGAGCCGCCGCGCGAGGCCCTCCTTCTCGCGGCCCGCCTCCGATGGATCGCCGGCCGCCGCCGGATCGTTCCAGCGCGCCGCGCTGGCCTCGCACAGGAAACACGCACCTTCGATGGGCTTCTGCAGCATGGCTCTCCTCGTACAGTAGGTGTGTAAGGACAATCTGGAGCCGCTCGCCCGGATCACAAGCCGGCCCCGCATCTCCGGGCCGGGATCCCGCGCCGAAGGCGGGCGAGCGCGCTGCCATGCCGGTCGGTTGACATATTAGGAGTCACTAATACGATGCCGCCCATGACCACGAGCCACGAACCCCCCGCCCCTCCCCCTGTTTCGCCCTACCTGACGGTCGACGACGCCCGCGCGGCCATCGACTTCTACCGGCGCGCGTTCGGCGCGACGGTGGTGGCCGAGCAGCCGACGCCGGACGGCAAGAAGCTCATCCACGCGGCCCTGGTGGTGAACGGCGGCCTCGTGATGCTCAGCGACGATTTCCCGGAGATGTCAGGCGGGGTGAGCCGCACGCCGAAGGCGCTCGGCGGCTCCTCGGTGACGATCCACCTCGACCTGCCCGACATCGACGCGACGTGGAAGCGCGCGGTCGAGGCGGGCGCCACCGTCGAGATGCCGCTCCAGGACGCGTTCTGGGGCGACCGGTATGGAGTGGTGACAGACCCGTTCGGCCACCGCTGGTCGCTCGCGACGCGGAAGCGGGCGGTCACGAAGCAGGAGCTGGACGCCGGCGCCGAGAAGCACTTCCCCGCGGGGACGTGAGGTGACGTGAGTGACGGGCGCGCGCTCCCCGGACGAGACCTTCCGCGCGATCGCGGACCCCACGCGGCGCGCGATCCTCGACGCGCTGGCGGGCGGGGAGCGCTCCGTCACCGAGCTGTGCGCGATGTTCGACGTGACCCAGTCGGCGATCTCGCAGCACCTCAAGGTGCTGCGGGACGCCGGGCTGGTCACGCCCCGCCGGGAGGGGCGCTCGCGGCTCTACCGCGTCGAGGCCGAGCCGCTGCGCGCGGTCCACGACTGGGCCGCCCATTACCAGCGATTCTGGACCGAGAAGCTCGACGCGCTCGGCGCGCTGCTCGATCGCGAGGCGGCCATCGCGCGCCATGGAGGCAGATCCTGAGACGCGACCTGCGCATCCCCCGCGATCACCCTGCGAGCCTCATTTCTCTCTCCTCTTCATCGATGGCACGGGCGTGTCGTCGATCTCGAGATTGCCGATCATGTCGGCGAGGACACGCCTCGTCGTCTCCAGCTCCGCGGCCGGGATGCCCCGCGTCGCGCGGCGCTCCACCTCGACCACCACGTCCTGGGCCCAGTCGTACTCCGCGCTCTGACGTGTGCAGCGCACGCGGAACGCGCGCGCGTCGCTCTCGTCGGGGGTCCGCTCGACCAGCCCCTTCTTTTCGAGGCGGCCGACGAGGGCCGAGAGCGACGCGGCCGTGATCTGCAGCCGCTCGGCGAGCTCGCGCTGGGTGAGCCCCACGCGCTCTCCGAGCAGCGCGCCGATCAGGCGGAACTCCGCGAGCGTGACCCCCCGCTCGGCGAGGCGCTCCTGGATCAGCTGCAAGGCGGTGCGATCCACGCGAGCGATCCGCGCGAGCAGCAGCGTGGTGAAGACGGTCAGCGTGTCGGTCACCCCCAATAGTTCGTAAGACTAACTAACATTGTCAAGCGGGATCGCGGGGCTGGCGAGAGCCTCCCGCCGGGCCGGAGCGCGGCGAGGGGGCGCCCAGTCCTCTCGCCCGTCGGGCGACACCGGCGCCCCGTCGCGCCGGCGCGGTCCAGGTGAGGAGCGGCTGCGCGAGTTGCGCGAGCGCTCGCGCAACTCGCGCGACAGCGCGCGCAACGGGCCTGGCGAGGGCCGCCCTCGACGGCCATTTCGCGGGCCCGCCGCGCTGGCGCGGGACCTGCTCTGGGTGTGAGCGCTGGGCCCTGGGAGACGACGGACCGCGCGGCACGCCGCCGCCGCGGCGCCGTGCCCCCCAGAGGCCCGATGGAGGTCTGCGCACATGGATGGACAACGCGCCACAGCCGGTTTTTCGAGCATGAACCAGGGGATGAGGGCAGGAGACGCGAAGAGGAGCGACGCGCGCGCGTTTCTGGCGCAGGTCGAGGCGGACGAGCGCCTCGCGGAGAAGATGGCCGAGGCCGACGGGGACATGGCGCGCATCCTCGCGATCGCCGCCGAGGCGGGCTGCTGGTGCACCGAGCAGGAGCTCGCGAGGGCCTATGAGGAGCACGTGCGCGCGGAGCCCGGCGCCTCGGCCTACGACTTCGGGTATCCGGTCGTCTATCTGAGCCTCCGCGCGCCGTCGGACCTGAGCCACGCGGCCGTGTACCTGAGCCTCCGCGCGCCGTCGGATCTGAGCCATGCAGCCGTGTACTTGAGCCTCCGCGCCGGCGCTCAGCTGTCTTCCTGAACGACGCTCCGCGCCCTCAGGAGAACTGGCCATGATCCGATCCCCCGGTCCGAAAGGTCACCCTTTGCACGGCTCCTGGCCGGAGTTCCGTGCGGATCCCCTCGCCTTCCTGCTCGACGGCACGCTGGCGTACGGCGATTTCTTCCGGTTCCGGCTGGGGCTCAAGCAGTGCTTTGCGGTCGCCGATCCGGCCGCGATCCAGCGGGTGTTCTCCGACCGGGAAGGCTTCACTGACAAGACGCCGCCGCACCGGATGCAGGACGCCTATCCGCGGAGCGTCGCCCGCCTCGAGGGGAGCGAGCACCTGGAGCGCCGGCGGGCGCTCGCGCCAGCGTTCCAGCGGGAGGCGCTGCTCGCGCGCGGAGGCGGCGCCCAGCGCGCGGTGCGCGAGGGGCTCGCGCGGCTGCGCACCGGCGAGGCGCGGCCGGTGCTGCCGGCGCTCGAGGACGCCGCCCTGCGGAGCGCGTCGATGCTGCTCCTCGGGGACGCGGGAGAGCGGGTCGTGGAGCACATCGCGGCCGAGCTGCCCCGGGTGGAGGCGTGGCTCGGGCACGCCGCCGACGACGAGGCGGCGTACGATCGGGCCAGGGAGGCGCTCGCGACAGCCATCCTGAAGGCGGCGGAGCACCGCAGGGCCGCAGGGAACCCGGGCGCCATCGATCTGCTCGATCCGCTCGTGCGCGCGGTGGACGCCGGCCAGATGGACGATCAGGCCTTGATCGACGAGATCGTGATGATGCTGGTGACGCACGTGCCGACGGCCGCGGCGTGCGCGTGGGCGCTCCACGATCTCGCGCAGCGCCCGGAGGTCCGGCGGCGCCTCGAGGAGGAGCTCGACGCCATCGGCGCGCGGGGAGCGGAGGTGGAGCGCGCCCCGCTCCTGTCCGCGGTGGTGCTGGAGGCGTTGCGGCTGCACCCGCCGGTCTGGGTGCTGGCGCGCGAGGCGCGGAGGGAGTTCCGCCACGGGCCCCACGCGGTGAGCGCCGGAAACGAGGTGCTCGTGAGCCCCTATGTCATGCAGCGGCTCCCCCAGTACTGGAAGAACCCGGAGTCGTTTCTCCCGGAGCGCTTCCTGCCGGGCTCGCCGTGGCACGTGGAGCGCCCGGCTCCGGCGTACATCCCCTTCGGGCTCGGGATGCGCAAGTGCATCGGCGAGCGGACGGCGATCCTGCAGATGAAGCTCATGCTGGCCGCGCTGGTGAGGGATTTCCGGTTCGAGCTGCCGGCAGGCTACGAGGCGGGCGTCGGCGGCCAGCGGCCGCTCGTGCCGAGGGACGGATTGCCGCTCCTCCTGGAGCGGCGCAAGCGCGCCGGCCGGTGCGACCGGGATCATGAGGTCGCTCGGTGAACGTCGCTGCGCGCGCGCAGCCCGCGACGCGCAGGGGACACCGGCAGCGGCGCTCAGGAGAAGCCCATCGGGCACCGCGCTGCGGGCTGCGGCGCGACGCCCTGAAGCGCCGGATCCGCCTGGCTGCCCACCGCCGCCGCGCCGCCGTCCGCCGTCCTGGGCCTCTCCCGCTCGCCCTCCAGGATCATCGCCATGCCCCCGCTCGGCCCCATGGTGAGCCCGCGGCGCACGTGCTGGATGGGCGCCTGGCTCTCGAGCCGGAGCCGGTATCTCCCCAGGATCGTGCCGAGGACGACCTTCATCTCGTACATCGCGAACGCCGCGCCCAGGCACCGGCGGGCGCCGCCGCCGAAGGCGATGAACTCGAACGGAGAGAACTTCCGATCGAGGAAGCGGGAGGGGCGAAATCGCTCGGGCGACGGGTAGAGATCCTCGCGGCCGTGCAGGAGCAGCGGTGAGGCGGCGACGGACTCGCCGGCCGGGATGGTGTAGCGCCCGAGCTGGAAAGGCATCTTCGCGACGCGGCCGACGTCGACCACCGGCGGGTGGATGCGCAGCGCCTCGAGACACACCGCCTCCAGGTATGGCAGCGACGCGAGCGCGTCCGGCGCGGGCGACGGGCCGAGCGCGTCGATCTCGGCGCGGAGGCGCGCGAGCACGGCGGGCTCGCGGTGCAGCCAGTACATCGCCCACCCGAGCGACATGGCCGTCGTCTCGTGGCCCGCGAACAAGAGCGCGCGGAGCTGATCCGCGATCTCGACGTCGCTCATGCCCCCGCCGTCGTCGTGCCGGGCGCTCATCATCAGTCCCAGGATGTCCTGCGAGGCGTCCCCCGCCGCGCGCCTCCGCTGGACCTCCTCGACCAGCAGCGCGTCGAGCGCCCTGGCCGCGCGCCGGTTGCGCGCATACGGGCCGAAGCCGCCGAACTCGCGCCGGAGCGCGGGGAGGACGAAGAAGCTCGGGCTCAGCGAGTCGATGAGCGCGAGCACGGCCTCGCGGGTCCGCCCGACGCGCTCCTCGCCCCTCACGCCGAAGACCACGCGGACGATCACGTCGAGCGCGATCGCCTGGGTCGCCGCGAGCATCGAGAACGAGCGCCCCGGGCGCCACCGCGAGGCCTCGCCCAGGCTGATGTCCGCGATCGCTTCGCCATAACCGCGCATCGCGCCGGCGCCGAACGGCGGCCCGAGCAGCTTCCGATCGCGCCGGTGCCGGGCGCCCGTCGTCACGACCACCGAGCTCGTCCCGAAGACCGGCTCGGCCAGCTCGGCGGCCCAGACCCCGAACGTGTCGGGGTCGGCCGTGTAGATCGCGCGGATCGCCTCCGGATCGCCCGTGATGGTCAGCATCCCGTTCGGAGATTTCACGCGGAACGTCGGGCCGTGCTCGGCGGCGTAGCGCTTGAAGATGGGCTCGGAGGAGATGAATCCAGAGCGGATGTAGTCCACGAGGCTGAACGACGTCGGGCCGGGCGGCAGAGATCCCATGTTGCTCCGTGGGTGAGGTGAGGGTCGTCGTGCGGATCCCCGGGCCGGGAGAGCAGGGCTCCGGGGATCCGTACGACACGCGCGCCGGCGCCTGGTTCCGGGAGATCGCCGGCGCGCGCTCAGGCCTGCGGCTCACACCGCCGCACGACCTCGACGACAGCCTCGTCGAGCGGGAGCTCGCGCTGCTGTCCGCCCTCGCGCTCCCGGAGCGCCACGGAGCGGCGCTCGGCCTCGCGCTTGCCCACCACCGCGACCAGGGGGATCGAGGCGGCGTGCGCGAGGGCGATCTTCCGCGACAGCGTATCGTCGCCCGCGTCGAGGATCGCGCGCACCCCCTTTTGCCGGAGGCGCTCGAGAACCTCATCGGCATAGGCGCGCTGCGCGTCTGTCACCGGCACCACGACGACCTGCTCGGGAGATAGCCAGAGCGGCAGCGCGCCCCGGTAATGTTCGAGCAGGATGCCGAGGAAGCGCTCCACGCTGCCGAACAGCGCGCGGTGGAGGATCGCTGGTCGCCGGCGCGCGCCCGAGGCGTCGACATAGGTGATGTCGAAGCGCTCCGGCAGCACGAGATCGAGCTGGATCGTCCCGCATTGCCAGCTCCGCCCGAGCCGGTCGCGCAGCACGAACTCGAGCTTGGGCCCGTAGAAGGCCCCCTCCCCGGGCTGGAGGCGGTACTCGAGCCCCGCGCTCCGCGCCGCGGCGGACAGCGCCGCCTCCGCCCGGTCCCACACGGCGTCGCTCCCGTAGCGCTCGGCGGGGCGCGTCGAGAAGCCGACCGCCATGTCGTGGAAGCCGAAGCCGGCATAGAAGTCGCGCAGCGCGCTCGCGAAACGCACGACCTCGGCCTCGACCTGCTCCTCGACACAGAAGATGTGGCCGTCGTCCTGCGTGAACTGCCGCAGCCGGAACAGGCCGTGCAGCGTGCCGCTCGGCTCGTCCCTGTGCACCATGCCGAGCTCGCCGATCCGGAGCGGCAGATCCCGGTACGACGGCGCCATGCGCGCCACGATCTGCATGTGACCCGGGCAGTTCACGGGCTTGATGGCGGCGGCGTGATCCTCCTCGGACAGCCGAAACATGTTCGAGGAGAAGTTGTCCCAGTGGCCGCTCGCCTTCCAGATCGCCTGCCGCAGGATCAGCGGCGTGCGGACCTCTCGATAGCTGTCGCGCATCATCTGGCGTCGGACCGCCTCCTCGAGGACGCGATAGAGCGTGAAGCCGCGCGCGTGCCAGAACACCATGCCAGGCGCCTCCTCCTGGAGGTGGAACAGATCGAGGCGCTGGCCCAGATAACGATGATCGTCTTCGTCGAGCATGTCAGTCTCCGTCGGCGGTGGCCGGGCCAGACGGAGCGCTGAAAAGCGACGTGCCCCGTCCGGAGTCCGGCGGGGCTTGGTGTCTCGTGGTTCGTCAGCTCATCGCATGCACACGAGAACCATCCCGCCGGTGCGGGTAGTGGTCGTCGTGGTCGCGGTGAGGCGGGAGCTCACGAGGGGAGTTTTATCGCGGTGACCTGGGCTCGTCAAGCGGGACGTCCGTGCGCGTTTCGTGCTCCGGGCGCGTCCCGCGCGGCCTCGGGGCTGGCCGGCCGGCCGGCGAGGGCGCGGGAGAGGAGCACCGCCCCGGTGAAGAGGTAACCCGAGCAGGACCGGAAGACGTCGTAAGAGCGGCCGATGAACGGAACGTTCCGCAGGATGTCCGCGACGCGCCAGATCTCCTCGTGACGCGTGATCCTGAAGCTCTCGCCTCCATCGATCAGGTCGAACTCGTACGTCAGGATCACCCGCATCGGGTACGCGCAGCGCGGGAACAGCCTCAGGTAGAGGGTGCCGTCGACGACGGCGCGGCCCGCGTCGCGTGGCGCGCAGAGCCGGACGCTCAGCTGCGAGACGTCGAGGTCGAAGCGGGGACCGCCGCGCGCTCCGGAGAGGTCGACCTGGTACGTCTCGACGCCGCGCACGCGCCGCCACGGACCGACGAACTCGATGCCAGGGGCGAGGTAGGGATAAACCTCCTTCTCCAGCGTCGCGCCCGGAACGCTCGTGTCGTACATGAGGAGCGAAAGGCGCCTGAAGCGGTCCTCGAGGTCGTCGAGCCCGAGGCGCGGCATCGAGGGCATCGTGAACGGGAGGCAGTTCACCTTTGTCGCCATGTCGTGACTCTCCATCTCGTTGCGTTCCCCGCCCGGTGTGAAGCGACGGCGCGGACGGGGAAGATGAAGGCCGAGACGCAATGGACGGGCCGAGGCGGAGCGCGCTCCGGCGCGTGCGCGGCGGCGCCTCGCCCCGCCCGGCGCGCCGCGTGTGGTCCGCCGCGCACGGCGCTCGAAAGGCCCGGATCTCCGCGCGGCAGCAGGGCGAGAATCGGCGCGCTCGCCGCCGATTGGCCTGGTCGCGGGGGCGTCCGCCGCTATCTTCCCGCGCCGTTCGGCTCGCGAGGGGCGCGGCGTTTCGCGCCCTCTGCAGCCGCTGAGTCACGAGGAGAGGGAGTGTCACGGGTGCTGGAGAGCGCAGCGAGGGCCGCCGGGAGGTTCACGGAGCCGCGCAGGGCGGCGGCGCGGCGGCTCGCCGCCCTCGCGGCCGTCGCCCTCGCCTCGGCGGGGTGCATCGCGCGGGGGGCGCCGGCGCGCGCCGGCCATGGAGACGCGGGCGCAGCGGCGCCGGCGGGCGCCGGTCACGGAGACGCGGGCGCGGCGGCGCCGGCGGGCGCCGGTCACGGAGACGCGGGCGCGGCGGCGCCGGCGCGCGCCGGTCACGGAGACGCGGGCGCGGCGGCGGAACGGCTCTTCCGTGAGGCGGAGTCGCTGGCGAGCCGCCGCCGCGCGATCGGCGTGCAGCTCTTCGTGCTCGACGAGGCCGCGGAGGCCGGCGCCGCGGGCGAGCGCGCCGAGGCCCGGCGGGCGGCGCTCGAGGCGGAGGCCGCGCGGGCGCTCTCGAGGACCGTCGCGGCCTACGCCGCGCTCGTCGACGCGCCGGCGCTGCGCGCGGCGGAGCAGCGGCCCTCGGCGCTCCTCAAGCTCGCGCAGGCGCTCCAGGACAGCGGGGACCTGCGCGGCGCCGAGGCGCGGCTGCGCCAGCTCGCCGGCGAGCACCCGGCCTCGCGCGAGGCGCCCGAGGCCCACCTCGCGCTGGCCAACCTCGCGTTCGCGGCGGGGCGCCTCGACGAGGCCGTGAGCGCCTGCGACGCCGCCCTCCGCGGCGCCGCGGGCGCGGCGCTGCGGAAGCGCGCGCTCTACGTGAAGTCGTGGAGCCTGCGGGGGCTCGGCCGCGGGGGCGCCGTCGAGGAGGCGATGGAGGCGCTGCGCGCCATCGTGCAGCTCGGCCCCGCGCGCGCGGGCTCGCCGGAGGCGACGATCGACGAGGCCGCGGAGCGCGAGCTCGTCGAGCTCTACGCGGCGCACGGCGATCCCGCCCGCGCCGGCGCGTTCTTCGCGGGCGCGGGCGAGCGCGCGGGCCCGCGCCTGCTCGGCGAGGTGGAGGCCCGCGCCGCGCGGCGGCGGCGCCCCGGGGCGCTCGATCGGCCGACGCTGTGAGCGGCCGCGGGGAGGGTCACCCTTCGCCCGCGTCGACGCGGAACCGCGGCGCCTCGATGCGCTCCCCGCGGCACGCCGGGCAGCGGCTCGGCTTCGCCAGCGAGCGCCGCTCGTCGAACGCGTAGCCGCACCCCAGGCAGCGCGCGGGCGCGATCGAGAGCCGCTCGCCGCGGGCGCGCAGCGAGCGCGCGAGGTGCTCGAGGTGCGGCGTCACGTCGCGCTCGCGCAGCCCGACGCGCGCGGAGAGCTCCCACGCGGTCGCGGCGCCCCTGCGCAGCTCCTCCAAGAGCGTCTGCCGCACCGTCTCCGACCGGGGCGCTGGGCTCGGCGGTGGCTTCGACTTGCTCATACAATTCCAGATCGTGACACCGCGGCTGCGCCGGTCCACCGCCGGCGCTGTGCCCCGCGCGCGGCGAGCGGTCCTCTGCTGGGCGCCGGGCCCGCGCCGCGCGTCGGCGCGGCGCGGCCGGGACAGACGGGCTCCGTCTCGCGACGGCGGCGGCGCAGCGCGGCGCGGCAGAGCCCGCGCCGCCATTGCGCGGAGCACTCCTCGCACGGAGAATGCCGCTCCGGAGAACCGCAGCGCATGACCCCGTGCCCGTCCGAAGACGCCCTGGCCGCCTGGCTCGAGGGCCGCCTCCCGCACGAGGCCACGGCGACCCTGCGCGCGCACGTCGACGGCTGCGCCGACTGCCGCGCCGCGATCTCGGCGCGCCCGAGCGAGAGCGGCGTGGGCGCGCCGCTCCTGCTCCCCTCGACGGAGCACCGCGCCGGCGAGGTCGAGCCGCCGCCGTCGTCCTCGGAGCCGTGGGCGCCGCCCTCGACCTTCGACGATTACCGCGTGGTCAGGCCGCTCGGCCGCGGGGGCATGGGGCAGGTGTACCTCGCCCACGACGAGGTCCTCGACCGGCCCGTCGCGCTCAAGTTCGTCGCCGCGGACAACCCCGATCCGAGGACCATCGAGCGGCTGCGCGTCGAGGCCCGCGCGATCGCGCGCCTCCAGCACCCCAACGTCGTCGCCGTCTTCCGGATCGGCGAGGTGCGCGGGCGGCCCTACATCGCCTACGAGTTCGTCGAGGGCGAGCCGCTCGAGCTGCTCCCGAAGCCGGTCCCGTGGCAGGCCGCGCTGCGCATCGCGCTCGGCCTCGCGCGCGGGCTCGCCGCGGCGCACCGGCGGGGCGTCCTGCACCGCGACATCAAGCCGGCGAACGTGATGCTCGACGCGAGCGGCGAGGTGAAGCTGCTCGATTTCGGGCTCGCCAAGCTCGTCGACCGGACCGCCGGCCGCGACGCTGGGCGGCGCGTCTCGTCGAGGCCCCCCGGCGCGCCCGCGCGCCGGCCGCTCTCGGACGTGTCGGCGTTGACGACCGCGATCCTCACGGAGCCCGACGCGGCCCCCGCGCTCGAGGCCGCCGGCCTGACCCACGGCGGCACGATGATGGGCACGCCGCTCTACCTCGCGCCGGAGCTCTGGGCCGGGACCGCCGGCACGCTCCAGTCCGACGTCTACGCGCTCGGGCTGGTCCTCTACGAGCTGTGCGTGGGCCGGCTGCCCCACGCCGGGCTCGACCTGCACGCCATCGCCAGCTGGGTGACGGCGCGCGCGCTCCCGCCGCTCCGCTCGCTCTGCCCCGACGTCCCGGAGATGCTCGCGGAGGTCATCGACCGCTGCGTCCTGCGCGATCCCGGGGCGCGCTTCGCGTCGGCCGAGGAGGTGCAGGCCGCGCTCGAGGAGACCGAGGCGCTCTGCCGCGCGTTCCAGATCGTGCGCTCCGGGCCCGCGTCCGCGGGGTCGCCGGAGACGGACGCGGACGTCGTGGGCGCCTCCTTCGCGCGCCTCGCGCCGCGCGCCGAGGAGCTCGTCTCGCGCTTCTACGAGCGGCTCTTCCACCGGGAGCCGGCGCTCCGGGCGCTGTTCCCGCCGGACATGCGCGAGCAGCGGCTCAAGCTCGCCGCGGCGCTGCAGCTCGTGATCGACAACCTGCGCGCGCCGGACAAGCTGATCGAGATGCTCGAGGCGCTCGGGCGCCGCCACGCGGCCTACGCCACGCTGCCCGAGCACTTCGACGCCGTGGGCCGGGCGCTGCTCGAGGCGCTCGAGGCGCTGGAAGGCGACGCGTGGACGCCCGCCACCGCGCGGGCGTGGGCGGGCGCGTACGCGCAGGTCGCCGAGGCGATGCGGCGCGGGCTCGAGGCCGCGCGGGGGACGGCGGTCTCCTCCGCGCGGACGCCGGCGCCGCTGCTCGCGGCGGAGACCCGGTTCGCCACGAGCGCGGACGCGAGCCTGGCCTACAGGGCCGCGGGCGACGGGCCGCTCGATCTGGTGCTCGTCCAGGGGTGGGTGACGCACGTCGAGGCCGCGTGGGAGGACGCGCTCATGTCCCGGTTCTTCGCCGAGCTCGGCGCGGGGTCGCGGCTCATCGTGCTCGATCAGCGCGGCACCGGCATGAGCGAGCGCGAGGGCGCCGGCGCGCCCGCCGAGCAGCAGGCCGAGGATCTGCTCGCCGTCCTCGACGCGGCCGGCGTGGAGCGGGCGGCGCTCCTCGGCGTGGGGGGCGGCTTCGCGCCGTGCGCGCTGCTCGCGGCGGCGCACCCGGCGCGGGCGCGCGCGCTGATCGCGCTCGGCAGCGCGGCGCAGATGGCGGCCTGGCCCGGGTGCCTCTTCGGCCTCGCCGGCGAGGACGCCGAGGAGGCCGAGCGCGCGCTGCGGAGCGCCTGGGGCGAGCCGCTCTTCCTCGATCGCCTCGCCCCCTCGGCCGCCGAGGACGCCGCCTTCCGGCGCTCCTGGGCCGCGTACCTGCGCCACGGCGCGAGCCCGAGCGGGGCGGCGCGCATGCTCCGGGCGCACGCGGCGGCCGACATCCGGTCGGCGCTGAGCCAGGTGAGCGTCCCGTCGCTGGTGCTGCACCGCGCCGGCGATCGGGCCGTCCCCGCGGCGGCCGGGCGCGATCTGGCCGGCCGCATCCGCGGCGCGCGCTACGTCGAGCTGCCGGGCGACGATCACCTGCCCTTCGTCGGCGCGTCGCGGCCGCTGCTCGCCGAGCTGCGGGCCTTCCTCGACGCAGAGGCCGCCGGGGGGAGCACCGTCGCGAGCTTCGTGCCGCCCGCGGCGCTCCGCACCTCCGGCGCCGCTTCCGGCGATTGACGCGTGACGCGCTGCCCCGAGCACGTCGCGAGTCGATGAACGTCCACCGGCGCCGCGACGGCGGACGTTCATCGGCTCGCGCTGCGGAGCGCGTGTGGGGAATATGCCGCTCGCGCGAAGCGCCGTCGGACCGGCGCTCGCCCCTCGGGCGCTCGAATCCGCTCGTTCATGGGTATTCGCGCGCATTCGAGCGCCGCGCAGGAGCGCTCGAATTCAGCGATCAGCGCCGCTCTCTCCGGTTTTGCCCGATACGACTTGAGAGATCTCCTTATCTATCTATCTTGTTGTGCAAAGACGGTATCCGCCTTGCCGGTGCATGATTCGACCGCTAACTTGAATTGATGGATATGTGGACACGCGCGCTCACCTGTGGCTGCGCCTTGATCGGAGCGCTCGCGAGCGCTTGCTCCGGGACGGAGCAGGGCGCTCCTGCCGCGGCGTCGAGCGCGACGGATGCGGGCGGCGAAGGCGGCGAGGGCGGCGCAGGGGACGCGGGCGAGGGCGGCGCCGGGAGCGCGAGCGAGGGCGGCGCCGGGAGCGCGGGAGAAGGCGGCTCAGGGAGCGCGGGCGGCGCTGCCGGGGGCGCGGGCGGCGCCGGCGGGGAGGCGGGCGGCGGTGGCTGTCCTCCTGGAGAGGAGGGCTGTCCGTGCGGGTCTCTCGGCGAGTGCGGCGGCGAGCTCCGCTGCGTGGACGGCGTGTGTATCTCGGGCTGCGGCTGCACCGACGGATACGCCGTCGTCGAGGGCGAGTGCGTCTGGCAGGGAGGCCCGCAGGATCCCTCGTTCCAGAGCGCGGACACCTGGAGCGCAACGGGCGCCGCGCTCGTCCGCCCCGAGGCCGAGGGCAACGGCAACCCGGGGGCCGGGGTCATCGGCAGGGGCGCGGTGTGCCAGATGGCGGGCTTCTCTCAGCAGCTCACGATGCCGGACCTCGCGTGCGCCGAGCCGCTGCTCCTCACGTTCGCCGCGCACGTCGCCTGCGACGCAGGCATGGACTGCATCGGTCCCCCGGGCGTCGGGGTCCGCATCAACGGCGGATTCACGAACCTCGATCTCATGCCCTCTTCGTCCTTCGCCCCGCAGCGCGTCTGCCTGGGAGAGCGCGCCTATGGCGGGCAGATCGAGCTGCTCCTCGGGCCCTCCCGGAGATCTCCCCAGTGCGACGAGGAGGCCGGACAGGGCTACATCCTGGCCTTCGATGACGTCGCGATTCGACCGGATGAGATGAGCGACTGTCCCCTGCCGGGCCAGGTGCTGAACGGCGACTTCGAGGCAGGCGACGCGGGCTGGACGGCGAAGCCGGAGAACGGCGTCTCCGAGGTCGCGAGCGGCCTCGGCCAGGGCGGCGGCAAGGGCGGGCGCATCGGCACCACGCACTTCTGCCAGTACCCCTCGCTCGAGGGCACGGTGTCGGCCCCGTTGCCCTCCCCCGCGCTGCCGAACCCGGCGCTCCGCATCTGGAGCCAGGGCAGCCCGGGCGCGGTCGTCAACGTCACGCTGAGCACGCACCAGCTGACGGCGCTGACGGGCACGGGCGAGGCGCAGGTCTCGCACGTCTGCTTGCCCCGGTGGGCGCTCGGCATGGCGCACAGGCTCGCCTTCGCCTACCGGAACCGGAGCAGCCAGCCGTGCACGGACGAGAACCAACGCGACTTCGCGGTGGACGATCTCGCCTTCGTCTCCGACGATCGGTGCCCCGGGGACGCGCCGCTGTTCGACCCCGGCTTCGAGAACGCCGGCGCCGGCGCGAGCCTCTCGCCGGCGTGGGTCCTGAACGCGGACGATCCCTCGCGCGGCAGCGCCAGGCTCGCCGTCGACGCCGCCGCCGCGCACTCCGGCGAGGTCTCCCTCTCGCTGTCCGTGAAGAAGCCGTGCCGGGAGCCGTCGGCCTCCACCGTGTTCACGGTGCCCGAGCCCGACGGGGCGGCCGGCCCGGCGCTGAAGTTCTGGTACCGCACGAGCGACCTCCGCGCGGCGACCGCCTCCTCGAGCCCGGGCGCCGCCCTCCCCGCCAGCGAGCGCTGGAAGCAGCGGACGATCTGCCTGGATCCGCGCACGGCGGGCAGGCCCCAGCACCTCTCCTTCAAGCTGGGCGCCAGCGGCGTCTGCAACGAGCCGCTCGGTCAGGAGACGCTGCACGTCGACGACGTCGAGGCGACGACCGACCCCTCCTGCCCGGCCGCGCCGCCCCCCTGAGCTCCCGGCCCCCGGCGCGGTCGTTGCGCCGTGCCGCGCGCCGCTCGGCTCAGCCGCGCTTGCGCCCCACCAGGATGACGATCGGATACGCGAAGTGCACCTCGTCCCCCCGGAGCGCCGCGCCGACGCCGAGCGCGTCGACGCCGACGTCGGCGCGGTAGAGGGCGCGGAGCCGGTCCGCCCCGCCGGGCTCCGGGAAGGAGGCCCGGAGCGCGGCCTCGAGCTCCACCTCGAGCCTGTACCGCGCGGTCGTCTCGATCTCGAGCCCCGCCGCGTCGAACAGGGCGCCGAGCTCGCGCTCGGTGTGCGCGCGCGCGTGCGACGGATCGCGGATCTTCTCGGCGGCGTCGTACGCGTCCCGCTTGTCCTCGGCGGGCGCCACGTCGATCACGGCGACCCGCCCGTTCCTCTGGCACACGCGGGCCATCTCGCGCAGCGTCACGAGCGGATCCAGCAGGTGATGGAAGCTGTAGCGGGTCGTGACGAGGCGAAAGCTCTCGTCCGGATACGGCAGCCGGCTCGCGTCGCCGAGCTCCCAGGTGACGTTGGAGAGCCCGAGGCTCGCCTGTCGCTTCCGCGCCTCGTCCAGCATCGCCGGGACGATGTCGAGCCCCCGCACGCTCGCCACGCGCGGCGCGAGCGCGCAGGCGACGATGCCCGGCCCGCAGGCGACGTCGAGGGCCGCGTCGCCCGGCGCCGGCGCGAGCGCGTCGAGCAGCAGCGCCATGGCGGATTCGGCGGAGTGGGCCGGGACCTCGGCGAACGGCCTGGCCTGCCTTGTGAACTGTTCCTGGATCAGCGCATCATGCTTGGTGGGATCGGCTTGGCTCATGGGGCACGAAGGTGGACCACCTCGGTCTTTACGGCTGCCGGCGACAGGACAAAGATCGTCGCCGAGAGGCCACGCCGTGCAAGCCCGCGTCATGACCCCCACGGAGACCGCCGAGCACCTCGCCAGGCTCGGGCTCGACAAGGTCCCCGCGCGCGCGTTCTCCTACGAGGACGAGCTGCCGGGCGCCGTCTACGCCTGGCACACGCACGCGCGGCACCAGCTGCTCTGTCCCCTGGCCGGCACGGCGCGCCTCGACGTCGAGGACGCGTCCTTCCTGCTCCCCCCGCAGCGCGCCGCGCTCATCCCCGCGGGCGAGCCGCACGCGACCACCCGTCGCGACGCGTCGATCGTCTCGATCTATTTCGAGCCCGCGGCGTTCCCCTCTCCCCTCGCGGCCGTGAGGGTCTTCGAGGTGACCGCGCTCCTGCGCGAGATGGTGATCTACGCGCGCCGCTGGCCGGTCGCGCGGTGCCCCGACGACGCCGCGGCCGACACCTTCTTCGCGGCGATGGCGGATCTCATCGCGCCGCTCCTCGATCGCGGCGCCACGTACCGGCTGCCCCGCGGCAGGACGCCGCCGGTGCAGCGGGCGATCGCGTGCGCGCTCGGCGACGTCGCGAGCGCGGATCTCGCGCGGGCCGCCGCCTTCGCCGGGGCGACCGAGCGCACGCTGCGGCGGCGGTTCCGCGAGGAGACCGGCGTCACGTGGCGCGCCTTCGTCACGCGCGCGCGCGTGCTCCGGGCGCTCGACCTGCTCTCCGGCCCGAGCGCCAGCGTCACGCAGGTCGCGGTCGACGTCGGCTTCCAGAGCCTCGGCGCGTTCGCCGCCGCGTTCCGCGCCGTGACCGGCCAGACGCCGAGCGAGTTTCGCAGGACCGCGCCGCCCTGGCCGGGCGGCGATGGTCACAGCAGCTGGCCCGAGCCGACCTGACGGCGCAGGCGAAGCGCCCGACGAGCGTGGATCCGACGGCGGCCGCGCGCGCCGCCCCCGCAGCGCGCGCCGCCCCCGCAGCGCGCGCCGCCCCCGCAGCGCGCGCCGCGCGAGCCCGCGCTACTGCGTGATCGCCTTGAGGTCGAGCATCTCCTCGACGCTCGGCACCACGATGAGGTCGCACCGGCGGTTCTTCTGCCGCCCCTCGTCCGTGTCGTTCGTCGCGACCGGGTCGGTGTCCGCGAAGCCCGCGGCGCTCCACTTCGCGACCGGGAGCGCGCCCCCGCCGCCCTTCATGTCGGCCGGGCTGACCAGGTACAGCAGCACCTCGCGCGCGCGCATCAGCGACAGGCCCCAGTTGTCGCGGAACTGACCGCCCGCGAGCGGCTTGTTGTCGGTGTGGCCGGCGACCTGGTAGTAGCGGTTGAGCAGCGACGGGTCGTTCCGGACGACCGTGGCCACCTTGAGGAGGATCTCCTTGCCCTCCTTCTTCAGCGTCTCGCGCCCGGAGTCGAAGAGGACGTCCCCCGGCAGCGAGATGACCATCCGGTTGTTCCGGATGTTCACCGCGAGGCCGAGCTTCGTGAGCTCGTCCAGCTTCTTCCGGAGCGTCTCGAAGCGCGCCTTGATCTGCTCCAGCTGGCGGGCACGGGCCTTGAACTCGGCGAGCGCCTTCTCGCGCTCCTCGAGCGTCGAGCTCAGCTGCGACACCTGCGTGCTCGTCGCCTGGAGGTTCTCGTTCAGCTTGCTGATGTCGACGCCGGCCGCCTCGAGCTGCCTCGTCAGCTCCGCGACCTTCGCCTGCTCCACCTCGAGCGCCTTCTGCGTCTCGGCGAGGCGTTGCTCCGTGCTCTGCTGCTGGCTCTGGAGGCGGCTGTACTTGTCGAGCTGGGCCTTCCACTCCTCCTCGGAGTAACCGCACCCCAGCGAGAACGACGCGATCACGGCAGGCAGGAAGGCCGCGAAAGCAAGGCTGCGACCTTTCAAGACACGAGGGTGCATGAGCACGCTCCTTCACTCTAGTTGGTGAACATCGGCGGGGGCGGATGGCCCGGCCCGCGCCCGGTTCCAGGTGGACAGCGGCCCGTCAGGCCGTGCGGGGGCGTACCCTAGCGAGGTCGGCCGCGGTTGTAAAAGGCGCATCGCACCACCTCCCCCGGTCGCCCGCGCGCCGGCAGGCGAGCGCGCGGCGCGCGCTCCGGCTCGCTTGCCCATTGTTCCCGCCAGCACACCTGCTAATGGGACGGACCATGCCCTATCGCATCACGTTGATCCCCGGCGACGGCATCGGCCCGGAGGTCGTGAAGGCGACTCAGGACGTGGTCTCCGCCGCCGGCGTCGCCGTCGACTGGGAGATCCACCACGCGGGCATCGAGGTGGCGAAGCTGACGGGCTCGCCGCTCCCCCTCCCCGTCATCGACGCCGTGCGGAAGAACCGGATCGCCCTCAAGGGCCCGGTGACCACGCCCATCGGCGGCGGGTTCCGGTCGGTCAACGTGACGCTCCGGCAGACGCTCGACCTCTACGCGAACGTGCGGCCGATCCGCAGCCTGCCGGGCGTCGAGCCGCGGTTCGACGTCGACATGGTCATCGTGCGCGAGAACACCGAGGGGCTCTACGCCGGGCTCGAGCTCATGATCCTGCCCGGCGTGGCCCAGAGCATCAAGCTAACGACCGAGCGCAGCTCGACGCGCATCGCCGAGTTCGCGTTCCGGTACGCGAAGCGGCACGGCCGGAGCAAGGTGACCATCGTCCACAAGGCCAACATCATGAAGCTCTCCGACGGCCTGGCGCTCGACTGCGCGCGGCGCGTCGCCGTCGGTCACCCCGAGGTCCAGCTCGGCGAGATGATCGTGGACGCGGCGGCCATGACGATGGTCCGCGAGCCGAACAAGCTCGGTGTGCTCGTGACGGAGAACCTGTACGGCGACATCCTCTCGGATCTCGGCGCCGGCCTGGTCGGCGGCCTCGGGATCGTGCCCGGCGCGAACATCGGCGACGAGGCCGCGGTCTTCGAGGCGGTGCACGGGTCGGCGCCGGACATCGCGGGCAAGGGCTACGCGAACCCGACGGCGCTCGTGCAGAGCGCCGTGATGATGCTGCGGCACCTCGGCGAGCACGAGGCGGCCGACCGGATCGAGCGGGCGCTCACGGTGGTCTACCGGGCCGGCCAGGTGCGCACCCGCGACCTCGGCGGCACCGCGAGCACCGACGACTTCACCCGCGCGCTCTGCGCGGAGATCGAAAAGCCTCGCGCCGAGGCGTAGCGGCGGGCATCCTGATCCCGCGGACGTGGGATCTGCCTGGACGTGGCTGCTCGAGCGGTGCGCCGAGACCGTCGGCGTGACGGACGGGGCCGCCGGCTCGGCGGGCGACGCCGCGCGGCGCCGGCGTCGGCTGACGCTCGCCCTCCTGCTGTCGCTCCTCGTCGGGGCGAGCTGCCTCCTCGGCGAGCGCTGGGGCGCGAAGGGCCTGCTCCCCGCGGTCGCGCTCTTCCTGCTGGCGGTGCAGGCGACGCGCGCCGTCCTCGCCGCGCGCGCGTCGGTGTGGCGCGCCGCCGCCCTCGAGCTCGACGACCCCGCGCAGCGGCCGAGCGAGCGCGCGGATCCGTGGTTCTCGCCGCCGACGGCGCGGGTCCTCTGCGCGCTGGCCTCCGTGATCGACGCCGCGCGCCGCGAGCGCTACGCGATCGCGCTGGAGCGGCTCCCGTACGTCGATCGGGCCGCGCTCCGGCCCGACGAGGTGCGGCTGCTCGACGCGGCGCGGGCGCTGCTCTCCCTCGGCCTCGGCGATCCGGCGCGCGCGGCGCAGCAGGCGATCGTCGCGCTGCCCACCGGGATCGACGCGATCGACGCGCGGCTCGGCCGCGTGGTGCTCGCCGACGCGTGGAAGAGCCCCGCGCGAATCGAGGCGATCGAGCGCGCGTGGCGGAGGGAGCTCCAGAGCGGCGTGACGTCCGAGGCGCTGGAGCGCCTCCTGTCGCTGTCGCGGCTGCGCTTCGCGCCGCGGGCGCTCGAGGCGCTCAAGCCCGCCGAGGCGCGTGAGCTGTCGGCCGAGGCCTGGTCGATCGGCGAGGAGGAGCTCGCCGCGGCGCTCGAGGCCCGCGCGCGGGGCGGCGTCTACCGCTGAGCCTCGCGCTCGGGGCGGCGGCTCGCGCTCGGGGCGGCGGCTCGCGCTCAGGGCAGCGGCTCGCGCGGCACGGCGGGCGCGGTCTCGCGCACGAGGCGGAGGCCGCCGAGGGAGATCTCGACCACCGAGGCGAGCCGCTCGCCGACGAGCCGCTCGGCGGAGGGCCCCGCGGCGCGCGTCTCGGCGACGAAGGCGAAGCAGCGCCGGCCGGAGCCGCCGAAGGCGACCGCGAAGCCGTCGATCGGCGCGCCGGGCGGGGCGTCGGCGACGCCGATCGCCACGACGGTGTCGAAGCCCTCGGGCACGTCGATCCGGCGCTCCACGGCGGTGAGGCTCTGGTCGGGGCGCGGCAGGTCGCGCCAGAGCCGCGCGCGCGCCTCGCACGCGGCGCGGCTCGCGCGGCCGTCCTCGCGCCAGGTGCGGACGAGCAGCGACGTCGACGACGCGGCGTGGGTCGCGACGAGCCAGGGGCCTTCGCCGTCCTCGACGCGAAAGCCGCGCGCGTCGGGCAAGGGGAGCAGGAGATCGAAGCGCTCCGAGCGGTACTCGCCGAGCTCGCCGTCGCCGAGCGTCGACGGGGGCGGGGGCGGCGCGGGCCTCGCCGGCGGCGCGGGCGGCGCGGCCGGGGCCGGCGCGCACGCGGGCAGCAGGGCGAGCAGCGCCGCGGCCGGCAGCAGGGCGAGCAGCGCCGCGGCCGGCAGCAGGCCGCCGAGCGCCGCCCGCGCGGCCGGCAGCAGGCCGCCGCGCGTGGCGCGCGCGTCCGGCCGGCGCGCGTGCCCCGGCGTCTCGGCAGGCTCCCTGCGCGCCTCCGGCCTCATCGCGCGAGCAGCACGAGCACGGCGCCGGCGCCGCCCTCGGCGTCCGGGGCCGTGGAGAACGCGGCGACGTGGCGGGCGACGCGGCCGTTGCTGAGCCAGGCGGCGATCTCGCCGCGGAGCACGGCGTGGCCGCCGGGCGAGTGGTTGCCCTTGCCGTGGACGATGGCGACGACGCGATCGCCGTCGCGCTGGCGCTTGCAGACGAAGGCCTCGACGGCCTCGCGGGCCGCCTCGAGCCTCAGGCCGTGCAGGTCGAGGGTGCCGTCGACGGCGTAGCGGGCGCGCCGGAGCCGCCGGAGCTCTCGCGGATCGACGTCGAGGCGCCTGCCCTCGATGCGCGCGCTGTCGTCCGTGGTCTCGAACTTGATGCCCTCGATGACGAGCGAGCGCATGCGCGAGCGCGCTTCCTCGTCCGGATCGGACGCGATCGTCGGCAGCGCGGCGCGCTCGACGCGGCTCGCGGTGACCGGGATCCGGTTCACGCGGTCCTCGAGCACGCGGACGCCTGCCATGTAGATCGCGAACGTCTCGGGGTCGACGGGCCGCGGCGCCGGCTCGACGCCTGCCTGCGCCGCCGCGCCGGCGGACGCCTTCGCCCTGGCCTTCGCCTCGGGCTCCGCCTTCGCCCTGGCCTTCGCCTCGGGCTCCGCCTTCGCCCTGGCCTTCGCCTCGGGCGCCGCGGCCGTCTTGGCCTTCGCGTCGGGCGTCGCGGCGGCCTTGGCCTTCGCGTCGGGCGTCGCGGCCGGCTTGGGCTTCGGCTTCGTCAGCTGCCGGAGCGTGGAGAACGGCTGGTAAAACGCCTCATTCGCCTTGTGTGCCGCCGCCTTCGCGGCCCGCCCCGGGCTGGCCGTCGCTCTCGGGTCTCTCTCGCGCTTCGCGCCCTTCGCCATCCCCCAGAACATCGCGCGCGAGACCGCGGAGCGCAAACCGAACGGACTCGATGCCGGCGAGCTGCCCGTCCTCGAAGTGCCAGTCGGGGTCGTCGAGGCCGGGGAAGTCGTGCGGGTTGCGGATGTCCTCGGCCGTGAGCGTGGGGATGAGGCGCCGCGCGAGCTCGACGACCTTGCCCCGCTGCGCCTCCTCCATGGCCGCGAGCAGCGCGAAGATGCGATGGAAGAGCTCGGCGGGCGGGAGGGCGGCGTGCCGGGCGCCGGGCTCGGCTGCATCGGGAGGGGGCATCGGGCGCAGGATACTTCATCGGACCGGCGCCGCCGCTCGGCCCGCTCGCGGCGCGCCGCCGCTCGGCCCGCTCACGGCGCGCCGCCGCTCGGCCCGCCCACGGCGCGCCGCCGCTCGGCCCGCTCACGGCGCGCCGCCGCTCGGCCCGCTCACGGCGTGCCGCCGCTCTCCTGCGGGGCGGGCGGGCGATGCTGGGGAGATGCGCCGTCTAGCGGCGTCAGCGATCCTGGAGGCTCACGGCGGGCATGGGGCAGCCCCCTGCCGGCGTCGCCTCGGATCGCCCGCGGTCACGGAGCCGCGCGTCGTAGGGATCGAACGGCCGGAAGGGCCGGAACGGCCTGTGCGGCACGAAGTGCCCATACGGCCGGAAGGGCCTGTACGGCTCGAAGGGCCTGTACGGCTCGAAGGGCCTGTACGGCCGGAAGAGCCCATAGGGCCGGAGGTCCCCGCGATAGGGGCTATCGTCCGGGGGGATCCGGGCGTCGGCGAGCGTCGGGCTCGCCGTCTCCTCCACGATCACGAGCTCCTGGACGGGTACCGTGTCCTCCGCTGCCGCGAGCTGCGCGGCGCCGAGCGCGATCCCGGACAGCGCCAGCGCACCGAGCGCTTTCACCAGCTTCATCGCCGACTCCTTTCACGATCCGAGCGGCTTGCCGGGTGTCGTCCCATGCAGGCTGCGTCCACGGCGATGCAAGCTCGAGGCCCGTTCGCGACGGATCGCCAGGTGTCATGCGGCGAGGCGTGGATTCCCGAGAGCCTCGGGTTTGCGGCTGCGCGCCCGTCCAGCGGGGCGTCTCGTGTGCAAAGCGTGGACAGCGGACAGCGCCTCACGGGGGGCGCCGCGGATCCAGGGGCGAGCATCACGCCGACCTGTCGCATCTTCCCGACGTCGGCGGGTATTCCTCCGCGCCCGCCGAGCTGGCGAGGCACGAGCAAGCAGCAAGCGTTTCAGAAATCAACAGCGATTGCGCGCATCGACGCATGTAGCACGGAATTGGCGCATGCGGCTCGGCGCCAGCGGGCCCAGAGGCCACGATTCGACAGTGTGATCGAGGGTTTGACCTGACGGCGCAAGAGGCTTGCCCGGCGTCGACGGCGGCTATGCACAGGATCGCATCCCACATTATCTGACCAAATTCACCTCATTCCTCCATTGGACTGCATCGAAGGAGCGACTCACACGTTGATCATCGAGCCGTCTCGAACAGGAGGAGGGGGAGATGCCTGCCACGATGGTCACCGGGAAGTCGCTCCGTCGATTTGCTGCGCAGTCGAGCAAGATCGCGGGAGCGGGAGATCGAGCGATGAGCAGCGATGGGCATAAGGACGCTCCCTACGCGAATACCTTGCTTTCCTCCGCGTCGCCGACGAGCGCCACGCTGCCTCAGGGGGAGACGTTCGAAGCCGGCTGCGCGGCCGCGGGCGCTCGCGAGCGGAAGGGCCGCGCGGCGACCGCGGTGGTCGCCCCGCCGCCCTCGCTGCGGTTGCAGACCAAGCCGCCGCCTTCGGCCGGCACCCGCATCGGCCATTACGAGCTCCTGCGCGAGCTCGGCCAGGGTGGGATGGGCGTGGTGTTCCTCGCGCGCGACACGCGGCTCGCGCGCCTCGTCGCGATCAAGCTGCTCACCCGGCTCAGCAGCCTCGGGGTGCAGCGCTTCCTGGTCGAGGCGCAGGCCACCGCGCGCTGCAAGCACGAGCATATCGTGACGATCTACGAGGTGAACGAGCACGACGGGTATCCGTACATGGTGCTCGAGTACATCGAGGGCCAGAGCCTCCGCGGCTGGATGGAGCAGCGCAGGCCCGCGGGCGCCGGCGAGGAGGCGTCGACGGCGCCGCTGCCGCCCGGCCTCGCGGTCGACATGATGGTCCCCGTCGTGCGCGCCCTCGCGAGCGCGCACGCGTCCGGCATCGTCCATCGCGACCTCAAGCCCGAGAACATCATGCTGGACGCGTCGGGCGCGATCAAAGTGGTCGATTTCGGCATCGCCAGGCTGCGCGACGACGAGGCGAGCCTCGCGGCCGAGGGCTCGTTCGCCGGAGACGCGCGCCTCACCCCCGACGGAGGGATGATCGGCACGCTGCCGTACATGTCCCCCGAGCAATGGAGAGGCGTCGAGATCGACCCGTCCAGCGATATCTGGGCGGTGGGCATCATGCTGCACGAGCTCGTGCTCGGCGCGCACCCGCTCGCGCCGTACGACAGGATGGTCCTCCTCCGCGTGCCGGCCCTCGACGAGCCGATGCCCGAGGTCGGCGCGCGCCACCCCGAGCTCGGCGCGCTCGGCGCGATCATCGATCGCTGCCTGCGCAAGCGCAGAGCCGAGCGGTACGCCTCCGCCGAGGAGCTCCTGGCCGAGCTCCTACCCCTCCTGCCCGGGCGCGGGGAGATCCACCTCGGCGCCGACGAGAGCCCGTTCGCCGGCCTCTCGTCCTTCCAGGAGGCCGACGCCGACCGCTTCTTCGGCCGCGCGCAGGACCTCGCCGGCGTCGTCGCGCGCCTCCGCAACCAGCCGCTGCTCGCGATCGCGGGCGCGTCGGGCGTGGGGAAGTCGTCGCTCGTGCGGGCCGGGGTGATCCCGGCGCTCAAGCGCTCCGGCGAGGGCTGGGAGGCGCTCGTCGTGCGGCCCGGGCGCGAGCCGACGGCGGCGCTCGCGGAGCTCTTCACGAGCCCGGCCGTGACCCTGAGCGCCGAGCTGCAGGCGCTCGTCCCGGAGGGCGGCGCGGAGGCGCGCGCGGCGCTGGCCCCGCGGCTGCGCGCCGAGCCGGGCCTGCTCGGCGCGGCGCTCCGCGGGTGGGCGGCCCGCGCGCAGAAGCGCCTCGTGGTGTTCGTCGATCAGTTCGAGGAGCTGTTCACGCTCGGCGCCCCGGCCGACGAGCGCGCGGCGTTCCTCGCGTGCCTCGAGGGCATCGCCGACGACGCCTCGTCGCCGCTGCGGGTCGTCCTGTCGGTGCGGTCGGACTTCATCGAGCGGCTGGCTGGGCACGAGCGCTTCATGGCGGCGATGCTCCGCGGCCTCGTGTTCCTCCGGCCGATGGGGCGCGAGGGGCTGCGCGAGGCGCTGGTGAGGCCGATCGAGGCGGCGCGGCACGAGATCGAGGACCCGGCGATGGTCGAGGGCATCCTCGACGCGCTGGAGGCGACGCACGGCGCGCTGCCGCTGCTCCAGTTCACGGCGGCGAGGCTCTGGGAGATGCGCGATCGCAAGCGCCGGCTGCTCACGCGGGCGAGCTACGAGGCGCTCGGCGGCGTGGCGGGCGCGCTGGCCAGCCACGCCGACACGCTCCTGGCCGGGATGAGCGGGCGCCAGGCGAAGCTGGCGCGGGCGGTCCTGGAGCGCCTGGTGACGCCGGAGCGGACGTGCGCCGTGGCCAGCCTGGGCGAGCTCTGCGAGCTGCCCGGGGATCCGGTCGCCATCGAGCGGGTGGTCGGCCTGCTCGCCGACGGGCGGCTCCTGGCGATCGAGCGGGGGAGCGATCGCGCGGGCGGCACGGTGGAGATCGTGCACGAGTCGCTGATCGAGCGCTGGCCGACGCTCAAGCGCTGGCTCGACGAGAGCGAGGAGGACGCGGTGTTCCTGGACCGGCTGCGCGCGGCGGCGAGGCTGTGGGATTCGAGCCATCGCGCCGCGGACATGCTCTGGCGCGGCAAGGTGGCCGAGGAGGCGCGCGGCTTTCGCAGGCGCTACCGGCGGGAGATGCCGGAGCGGGAGCGGCTCTTCCTGGAGGAGGTGCTCCGGCTGGCCGACCACAAGCGGCGCCGGCGGCGCCGGCTCGTCACCGGGGTCATCGCGGCGCTGTTGCTGCTGATGGTCTCGGGGACGGGGTTCGTGAAGGCGACTCACCAGAACTGGCTGATCATGGGTCAGAACGAGGACATGTGGCGGGCGATCGCGAGCGCGGCGGAGGCGAGGAGCGCGGCGGACAAGGCGCGGCGGGAGAGCGAGGCGCAGCTCATGCTGGCCGAGCTGATGCTCCGCGACGCGGTGGAAGACCGCGAGCGCGCCGAGGCCGAGGCCGAGCGCGCCCGCCTCGCGGCGATCGAGGCGCGGAAGGCCGAGGTCAAGGCGAGGAAGGTGGTGGAGGAGGCGGCGCAGAGGAGGCGCATGCGGAGCGGACCCTATGAGATAGCGACAGAACGGTAGACGGCGCTCGATCGATGTGGAGATCGACGACGATGGCAGCGTGGTGACGTGGGACGACGGAATCGCCGCCGGCTTGCTCTCACGCCGAGATCGCCTTTTCCGTCGCGCCGAGCTGCTGCACACGCAGCTCCGTGGCGAGCGCCTCCGCTGGCCTTCCTGTCGTCCGCAGCAGCTCCACGAGGGACGCCCCCACGGCGACGTACGAGGTCGTCTTCCGCGCGCCGGGGTCGAGCGACTGGGCGAACGCGAGCGCGTCCTCCCACGTCCGCTGGGCCAGCGCGGGATGGCCTTCCAGGCGCGAACACTCGCCGTGCATGCGCATCGCCTCGAGCACGAGCGCTGGTGCCTCCTCCCCCAGGTTCGCGGCCGCGGCATACGCTTCGCGCGCCTCGGCCAGGCGCTTCGCTGCGAGGAGGACGCCCGCCTCGCCGAGCGCCGCGTGAGCCCCGAGCAGCCGGCGCCCGGCGGCGAGGGCGAGCGCCTTGCCCTGGCGAAAGGCGGCGAGCGCGGCGCGCGGGTCACCCGCCGCGGTCGCGGCGCTGCCCAGCGCGATCGAGGCTGCGGCCTCCTCCTGCTCGAGGCCGCTCACATGGCAGAGCATGCGCGCGGCGCGCAGCTTGCGAACGGCGAGCTTGAACGCGCCGTCCTGCATCGCCTTGCCGCCGTCGAGCAGCAGCCGGCGCAATGACGCGCCTGCGTCCTCCGAGGCGATCTTCCGGCCGAGCGCCCGCTCTACGGCGTCTTTCTGGCGGGGGGCCAGCTTCGGCCGACCTTCACCTTCGGTGGGCGCCGGCGTGCCATCGCCACCGAGCTGCTTGAGGGAATCGAGCAGCGCCGCCTGGTCGACCTCGAACCTCGCCTCGCCCGGAAGAAGCGCGGCAAGATCGCTGCCGGGCACCTCGAGCGCCGCGAGGCGCAGCGTGGTCCCGTTGGATACCGCGACGAGGCGCCCGACCAGATCGCGGTACGCCGACGCCTGCTCGACCTGCGCGGGAGCGAGCACGACGACGAGCCCATCGAGCACACCGGCCGCCGTCCGCCCTGCTTCCGCGAGGCGCTTCCGCAGCGCGGCTTGGTCCACGGGTCCCCTCGCCGGAGGGAGCGGCGGCAGCGCCAGCCCGTCTTTCGCGAGCCCGTCTCGAAGCGCGGCGAGGTCGCGCTCGAGCCGCTCGGCGATCGCCTCGACGTACGCCGCTTCGCCTGCGAAGGGCGCCTCGACCACCACGAAAGGGTGCCGGTTGTCCGGCTGCCACTCCATCCACCGGAGCGTCTTCAACCAGTCTCTCCGATCTGCCGGGCCTGTCCTGACCCGCAGCGCTCTCGGCCCGCTCCGTTCGTGGCCGGGCGGCGGGGACCAGAACGCCTGCCATTCTCTCCGGAAACGCTGCGCCGCGAGCGTGATCGGGTCCATGGCGGCTCCCTCAGTTCACCTTCACGACGCTGCCCGTGATGTCGACCGTGCCCCCTGCGATCTTGATTGCGCCTCCGGTGATCTCGACGCCTCCCGCGGAGATCTTGATCGCGCTGCCCCCGCCCGAGAGCACGATCTCGCCCGCGGCCGTCGCCGTGATGGTCGCGCCCTGAAGTGTGACGGGCCCGGTCGCCACGGCGCTCAGCACGGTGGAGTTGATCCCTGCCACGGTGGTCGCGTTGATCGTGGTGACCGTGCTGTTGATGGTCATCATCGTCGCATTGACCGTCTCCACCGGCGTGTTCAGCGTGTGCCGCGCCGCCGCGTTCACGGTCATCGGGGAGGTCACCGACAGGTCCAAGGTCGCGCCGACCGTCTCGGTCTTCGCGGCGGTCACCGTCACTTTTTGAGGCCCGTTCACCGTGTACGTCTCCGGCCCGGTGCTCACCTCGTGCGGACCGGTCACCGTGAGCTTGCGATCCGCGGTCACGGTCATCTCCTGTCCGCTCGTGATCGTGAGGGTCTGGCGCCCACCGACCGTGATGCGTTCGTCTCCGTCCACCGATTCTTCGTTCTTGCCGCCCACGTGGGCCTTCCGGTTCGATCCCGTCTCCTCGGTCCGGTTCAC
Organism: Sorangium sp. So ce185; assembly: GCF_051526825.1. Classification (NCBI taxonomy): domain Bacteria; kingdom Pseudomonadati; phylum Myxococcota; order Polyangiales; family Polyangiaceae; genus Sorangium; species Sorangium sp. So ce185. Next base: position 10,219,224 of record NZ_CP150316.1, read on the forward strand.
CTTCACGGTCGAGGTCGAGTCGTTGGTCACCGTCTCGCTGCGGTTGTGTCCGACGTCGGTGTTCATGTCCTTGCCGGCCGAGACCTTGATTTGCTCCTTGCCTGCGGTGTCGTCGAACGACAGCTCGTTGTGCGTCTTGCCGCCGGGGCTCGACATCGACTTGAAGGTGCTCACGGTCGCCGCGCCTTTGCCGGCGGCGGGCGGCTTCTGAACGCCGTTGTAGACGCGCCCGGTGACGATGGGTCGATCCGGATCGCCGTCGATGAACTCGACGACGACCTCGGTCCCCACGCGCGGGTGGAAGACCGCGCCGCCGCCCGCCCCGGCGAAGCTCTGGCTGACGCGGACCCAGCAGCTCGCGGGCTCTCTCCGGTGCCGTTCCACCTCGGTATCCCAGTGGAACTTCAGCCGCACGCACCCGTTCTCGTTGCCCGTGGGCCCTCCGACGTGGATCTCGGCGCCGCGCGCGCTCGGCTCGTCGACGACGAGCGCCGTCTGCGAGCCGTGGATCCGCGGCTTCTGCGTGCGTCGGGCGGGCCGGAACCTCGACTCCTCCGCGCGTCCGGCGGCGCCGCGTCGGGCGCACTCCACGCGCGCCCAGAACGGCGCGCCGTCCGGGGTACCGGGGTCCCTTCGCACGCCGAAGCCGCCCGCGAGCTCCCCCTCGGCGGCGCCCCGCAGCTCGGCGCGGGTGACGAGGTACTCGCCGTCGTAGCGGTCCACCGGGTGATCCAGGGAGAAGACCGTGCCCGCGGCGAGGAGCCGGCAGGCGCCTTCGGCCGTGGCGAAGCGCGCCTCGGTCTGGAGCCGCTCGAGCAGCGCCCGCGCGATCGGCTTGCCTTGTTTGGGTGCGTCGGCGTACCGGCCGGGGTACGCTGCCACGAAGAGGTCGCCGTCGCCGGCGCTCGCCTCCGCCGCCATGTCGAGGTTCGGCTTCTCCCAGTTGTAGTCCGACAGCCTGACGCGCGTGGGACGCAGACGGCCACCGAGGCGGACGTTGTCCAGATGGCGGCCCTTGGTGTGTGGCGTGAGCGGATCGAACGGCGAGAGCTTGAAGCGGCCCTCGTCACTGTCGGACAGGACCAGCACCACGGCGCGATCCGTGTGCTCGAAATGGTAGGTGATGCCGTCGTCTTCGAGGAGGCGGGCGACGAAATCGAAGTCGCTCTCCTCGTACTGTACGCAATAGGGCCGCGCGTTGACGTCATCGAGCCGCCCCGGATCGCGGATGCGAAAGGCGAACGTCTCGCTGGGCGTCACGAACGGGTCGGCTGGTTCGGCTGCGCCTTGCGGCGGGTCTCCGGGCTGCATCCGCGGATCGCCGGTGAGGACGGCCTGGAGGATCTGGCGCGTCGTCTTGTTCAGGAAGATGCGGCTCCGGCGGCGGTGCATCGCGCGGACCAGCGGCGGCATGAGCACGACCTCGTAGGTCATGCCGAGGACCGAAGGCCCCAGCTCGACCGCCTCGACGATGAGCCCATGGACGAAGCGGAGCGGCGGCTCGGCGCCGGTCAGGATCCGCAGGGTCGCGAGCTTGCCGATGAGGTCGGCCGGGTCGACCTCATCGTCCTGCCCGCGAGCCTGGAGGGTGATCCGCGCCTGGTACGGCGCGCTCAGGGCCTCTTCGATGACGAAGCCGACGACGTGGAGGTGGTTCCACGATGCTCCGCCGCCTTGCCAATGGAATAAAAAATCACTTTGATGTAGCATCGTAGGTTTCCTTCCGGCGTGGCGCAAACGAACTTCTCAGTGTTCCGCACATGGCTCGAGCGTACCTACCGTTCATCGGACACACTTCGACATCTCACGCCCTTCGGGCTTCCACGCACACATTACAAACAAATTCAATCACCACATCAGAACCACCTACTGCAACACATACGATTCAGCAATAACATCACAAACATCAACATCCCCAACCTCAACAATGAGATGCAACAATGAATTCGGAGCGCCCGAGAGCATCAAAAAAGGAGATTGAGACATTCTATACAACCGAACGTTCACGAGCTCCTGTTTTTTGCTCGGCGGACGCAACGCAACAAGCTGGCAACCCAAAAACTTGAAGCCCGCGCACGGCAACTCCGAAATCTCGGAGCATTCGCTGCGCACAGCCACCCAAAGACTGTCCTCGCTCTGTTGAAACCCTTCTACACGTCCTTTCATTTCAACCACCAACTCTCTTTTACAGGATCCCCAAGAGACACCTAACGGAATACCAGCAGGAGCGTCGTACTCTGAATCCACACAAAAACTCGGATCAATGTCCCCTCTTTGCTGCGAGTCACGCAGCGCCGTCAGTTGTCCAGCGACATCTAGAACAGTCTGTGCCAGGTTTACGGCATACTCTTCTGCCAGATCGACGCGCAAATGCTCTCCTGTAAGCGCAAGCAGCGCCTGCCGAGCTTCGAGATCAATCCTTATTCTACCTCCTGAAGATCCCGGAGATGTTCCACTGACGATGGTACGAGACGATTTACCATCAGACGACTGGACTCCCTCCACGAACCTCGCCACAAAGATCTCTTTTGCCATTACACACCTACCCACAAACCTTTGGCTGCTCGCCGAGTTCGAGGGGACCTCCATCCTTAATCAACTTATTAAACAAATTGATACCTTTCGGCCCAGCAACCTTGGGATGAACCTGCAGCAAGTTAGCCTGCTGGGCAACATAAAGAGTTCGGTTATTCAGAGTGAAGAAGTCATCATTTATCTTTATTACGTTCAGCTCCAGACCTTCCGGCAATCTTCCCAACCGTCGAGCTTCATCGATGGCCTCTTCAAGCGTACGCTCTGCCCAAGGACCGTCGCGAAAGGTCGAGCTGATGGTTGGTTGCGTGAACCGTATGTCCCACGGATCGAGCAAACCGTAGACATCCCTCACGCTCACAGGGGAATTGACATATCGGTAGGCATTCAACGCCCAGTAACTACAAATGAGGTCCTGGCTGATATACCTCCCGCTCTCCGGGTCGTAGTACCTGAACCTGTTGTAATACAGCCCCGTCTCCGGGTCCTCATACTGCCCCGGATACCTCCACGGGCACTCCGCCCTCTTCGCAGCGAGATCCTCCCGCGGCACCCCGTACAGGTCGAGCTGCGCCTTCCACGCCGCCTGCCCCTCCTCGGTCATGAGCATCGTCGGGGTCCCGAGGTGGTCGGTGACCACGCTGTACCGCTTCCTCCCCTCGAATTTCGCCACCGGCGCGAACGCCCCAGGCTCGAAGATCCACGTCACCAGCGGTTCCAGCGTCCCGTCCGCCCTCCGGACGCGCTCGTGCACGAGGTCGTCCCCATCCCAGACGTACTCGGTGGCGCTCCCATCGAACTCTTTCCGCACCCGCCGCCCCAGCGCGTCGTACCGGTTATGAACGTGGTGTGACCGCCGCCCTGCATTCGCTCTCGATACGTCGGTGTGCAGCAGCGGCTGTGCCGGCAACGAGCGTCGCGCGAGTGGAATCGCAGCGGCTCCGGTGGTCGCGAAGACGGAAGAGCGCGAGCGCGCGGCAAGCAGGCTGCGCCGGCTGGAGGCAGCGTCTGCCGCGCGCCGGCGTCCGTCGGCCGAGGCGCGCCGGTGAGCTGAGTGATGAGCAAGCGCTCGGAGCGGCGCGCCTCGGCCGCCGGACGCCCCGATCAAGAGGTGAGGCGAGCAGGGATTGGCAGGAAGCGAGCGCGTTGCGGGACGCACGCCAGTGCCCAGCTCATGCATCAAGGAGGTTGCAAAAATTTCGTCCCATGCTGGCCTTCCTCGCACCGGGCATGGGACGGGGTGAGACGCTGTCTCCCCAGAAAGTGCGGTGCGAGGGGGTCGTTCACCCCGGGGTCGGTCGCTTTCGCATATGGGCCATGAGCCCGCTGTCGTATGTGACCGCCCCACCGGCCCACCCGGTTGAGCCTCGAGCTCGGATAGGTAGGTGCCGTACGACCCGTTTTTCCGTCGGCGTGGTGGCCAGTCGACCGCGAAGGTCAACCACCTCGCCGGGTCCTCATCGAAGGACTCGCTCGCCTGGGCACCCGGGCAGCACGACCCTCCTCGCACCGCTGGAGAGAGCGTATGGACTATGTCGGCCTGGATGTCCACAAGGATGCGGTCGAAGCGGCCGTGATCGACGAGGCAGGCAAGCTGCGCCGTCGCGTCCGCTTCCCTTGCACCCGCGAGGAGCTCGTGCGGTTCGCCAAGCGCTACCTGGGCCCGAACGCCCGTGCGGCGCTGGAGGCGACGAGCCACACCTGGAGCATCGTGGAGGTGCTCCGCCCGCTCGCGGCCGAGATCGTCGTCTCCAATCCGCTGCGCACGCGGGCGATTGCCGACGCGAAGGTCAAGACCGACAAGGTCGACGCGCTGGTGCTGGCGCAGCTGCTGCGCGCCGACTACCTGCCGCGGGTGTGGCAGCCCGATCAGGCGACGCAAGGACGGCGCCGGCTGACCAACCGTCGAGCGTCGCTCGTGGCCGACAGGACGCGGGTGAAGAATCGCATTCACGCCGTCTTGCACCAGCGTCTGATCCGCCCGATGGTCAACGAGCTGTTCGGAACGAAGGGACGCGCCTGGCTGGAGACGCTGGAGCTGGATGGCGCAGGTCGCGCCGCGCTCGACAGCGAGCTGCGGCTGCTCGGGCAGCTGGAGTCGGAGCTTTCGCGGCTCGACGAGGAGCTGGCCGTCGACGGGTACGACGAGCCGCGCGTGCGGCTCTTGATGACGCTGCCGGGCGTGGACGTGGCGGTGGCGCAAACGCTCTTGGCGGCGCTCGGAGACATCCAGCGCTTTCGCTCGCCCGACCACGCCGCGAGCTACCTCGGGCTGGTGCCCTCGACCTATCAGTCGGGCGATCCCGAACACGTCTACCACGGGCGCATCACCAAGCAGGGCAAGGGGCAGGCGCGCTGGATGCTGGTGCAAGCCGCGCAGCACGTCGGCAACCACCCAGGACCGCTCGGCAACTTCTTTCGACGGCTCGCCAAGCGCAAGAACCGCAACGTGGCTGTGGTGGCCACCGCGCGCAAGCTGGTGACCATCGCCTACCACATGCTCAAGAACAACGAGCCGTATCGCTATGCGGTGCCGCGCTCGACCGACACCAAGCTGGCCCGGATGCGCGTGAAGGCGACCGGCGAGCGGCGCCGGACCGGGCTGCCGAAGGGGCAGCCGCGCCCCAAGGCGTACGGCTCGGGCGTGCGCACCCGCACCGTGCCCGCGCTCGATACGATCTACGAGCGCGAGGGGCTGCCGCCGATCGCGCCGCTGGCCGACGGCGAGCTGCGGATGCTGCGCCAGCAGAAGGTGCTCAAGCACGTCGCGCAGACCAGCCGCCCTCAGCGGCTGCCTCGTCGCGCAGCGGCCCCCGCGCGGCCCGAAGCTGCTGGGGCGTCCGCCTCGTCTCTGCGGTCCGCCCGGCCGGCATCCGCCCGGCAAGCGCCAGCGACGACGCGACGGGCCAAGTCCACGCAGGCCCCTTCTCCCGGCCGGAGATCGACGTGAATCGTTGTCCCGAGCTTGACACGTTCATAGGTACGCGAACGTCACCGTCTTGCCGTCCGGCCGCTCGACCTCCCGCAGCCGCCCCGCCGGATCCCACCGGTACGTCCACCGGCTCCCATCCGCGAGCCGCTTCTCGCTCAGGTTCCCCGCCCCGTCATACCGATACTCGATCTCTCCGGCCCGCAGCAGCACGCCGCCGCGCCCGTAGCTCCGGTCCTTCCGGTCCGCGCTCCGGAACAGGTTGCTCACCGCGTCGCTCTGCCGATGCTGCGTCGTCCCGTCCGGAAACAGCGCCGCGATCAGGTGCCCCCGCGGATCGTGCGTGAACCGCGTCGCACCCTTCCGCGTATCGATGAGCGCCGCGATCTGCTCCGGCCCTTCCCACTGGTACCCGACACGCATCACGTCGGCCCCCGGGCTCGACCCCTTCGCCCCGGTGAGCACCTGCCGCAGCGCCGGTCTCCCGAACGCGTCGCGCTTCCACGTCGCGACCACCCCTCCCGGCAGCCGCCGCGCGAGCTCCAGCCCGAGCGGGTCGCGCTCGATCTTCATCTCCCAGTCCGGCATCTCCAGCAGCGGCAACCTCAAGCTCACGATCGCCGGCGAGAGCAGCCGCGTGCTCGGCCCCGCGCGCACGCCGGTCAGCTCCCCGGCCTTGTCCCACGTGTACTCGGCGCGGTGCCCCAGGTCGGTCTGCCGCTCGACCCGCAGGCCCGCATCGTCGTACCGGCTCTCCACCTCGTAGCTCGCCTCGCCCGCCTCGTGCCGCTCGCGAACGACCTGCCCCAGCGCGTCGCGCTCCAGCACCACATTCACGTCGCCCGACCGCGCCTCCACGAGCTCGCCCAGCGCGCTGTACGCAAACCTCTCCTCCAACGGCACCACCCCTCCCAGCGGTGCGCTCAGCGTCCTCCGCGTGATCCTCCCGAGCGCATCCCGCTCGATCTGCGTCACGCTGTAGTCCGGCCCCAGCACCCGCAGCGTCCGCCCGGCCTTGTCGTACAGGTAGCGGTGCCTGCGCCCGTCGAAGCCGATCTCCGCCTCTACCCGCCCCGCGCGATCCAGCTCGAACCGGTACTGCTCGCCGTGCTGGTTCTCCACCGCGACGAGGTCCTCTTCCTTGTCGTAGCGCAGCCGCACCGCATACCCCATCGGATCGGTGTGCTCCACGAGCCGGTTCATGCCGGCGTACCGCATCGTCACCCGTCGCCCCTGCGCGTCCACCTGCTCGACGACGTTGCCTTCCGCATTGCGCACCATCGACAGCCGCTCTCCATCCACGCGCTCCAGGTACGTGATGCGCCCCAGCTTGTCCCGCACGGCGCGGGACACGCGCCCGCCCGCATCGACGCTCTTCACGAGCCGCCCCCGCGCGTCGTGCTCGAACCGCGTCACCCGCCCTTCGCCGTCGGTCGTCTCGGCGAGGTCGTGCCGCGGCGTCCAGCGCATCCGCGCCCGCCGCCCCGCCGAGTCGTCCAGACCCACGAGCCGCCCCTGCTCATCGTGCGCGTACCACGTCACGGCCCCGGCCGGGTTGCGCGCCCACGCCGGCCTGCCCCGCGCGTCGTACGCAGCAGACCACTCTCCGCCCGCGGCATCGACGAGCCGCACGAGCTGGTCCTCCCGGTCGTACTCCATCCGCGTCTCGTTCCCGAGCGCGTCGCGGTAGAGCACGCAGTTCCCCCGCGCGTCATACGCCCATTCGCTCTTGTTCCCGAGCCCGTCGGTCTCCGACGTCTTCCGGCAGTAGCCGTCCCACGTGTACTCGGTCACGGCGCCCATCGGATCCCCCATCCGGTCGACGAGCCCGAGCGCGTTGCCCCAGTACTGCGTGATCCCGCCGCGCCCGTCCTCGACCGACGTGAAACGCCGGTGCTCGTCGTACGTGATGCGGCGATCGTAGATGCCCCCGTCCCCCCAGGTCCGGACGCACCAGCCCTCCGGGTGATACCAGCTCCACGCGAAATGAAACGAGAGCCCACCCTTGTGGGTCTCCTTCACCATCACCCCGCCGCGGTACTCGTACCGCAGCGCGTGCCCCAGCGGGTCCGTCGCTGCCGACAACCGGCCTTCAGCGTCGAAGCCGTAGCGGACGAGCGGCTCGCCCTCGAAGTACACCCCCTCCATGCGCCCTTCCCGCGTCCACCGCACCTCGAGCACGCGGCCCGCTGTGTCCACGATCTCGCGCATGAACCCGCGCTCGTACTTCAGCACGACCGCATTCCCCGACCGATCGACGAGCCTCGTCAGCACGAACCGCCGCGCGCCCGCGGGTCTCGTGAACACCACGCGCACCCCGTCCGCCCCGCGCTTCTCGTACCCAGCGTCCGTGCGCGTCAGCGTGTAGCGATCCTCGCCGTCCCAATCCGAGGCCCCCACGCGCAGCGGCGGGTGCTCCTTTGGACGCCCGTCCGCCAGCCGCAGCACGACCCCGGTCGCCGTCTCCTCCACGCTCTCCTCGAACGGATGGCTCCACCCGGGGCCGAGCGCTCCTTCCTCGGTCTGCCGGCTCCGGTAGTTGCGCTCCCACACGATCGGGATCATCCCCGGCAGCTCGAAGTCGACCGCCTCCGCGATCAGCTCCCCCGTCATCACGTCGACCGGGTGCCCTGTCAAAAAACAGATCACCTTGCTCCGGAACGACCCCTTCGTCGCTCCCGTGAGCGCGTGCAGCTTGTTCGACACCCACTTCGTCCGGATCGCCTGCGTCGCCGCCGCTGCGAAATCCACCGCCTCGGGCCCGCCGATCAGCACCGGCGCACCCATCGGCACGGCGAGGCAGACGCTCGTCGGCAGGTTGATCGGGAAGTTGCAGCTCATCACGACGGACGCCGTACGGCTCTGGCTCGACCCCTCGAAGTCCACGGTCTTCGAGCCCGTGATCAACGTACCGTCGTTGCCAGGGATATCGTTCGGCGCGAAGGACACGCCCGGCGGCGTGGGGAAGTGCGGCACCCCCTTCACCTCGGTGCCCGTGTTCCCGACGGGCATGCCGTTGACGCGCACCGCGCCCCCTCCGCCGAAGACGGCCCCGATCACCGCGCTCATGGCCGCGCCCATCGGGTCGAACACCACGCCGACGAACGGGTGCGGCAGCGGCGTCGGCACAGGGCCGCCGGGCGTCGGCACCATCACCATGTGAATATCGATGCCGAGGACGGGATCACCCCACTTCGCCGCGATCATGCGAGAACCTCCACGGCTGCTCTCTGAAGCCAGAGGCCGCCCGGTAACGCCAAGACACTACCGTCCTGGAGCTACGGAGCGCGTCGGAACGGCACCATGGCGGCTGGCAGCAACGTCGCCCCGGAGAGGGGTAGCGTCTCCTCTTCGGGGAGCGGCCTGGCGCTCGCAGGAAGCAGCTGCGTGGCGCAAGGATCTGCCATGTCGCCGGCCTGCGGCGCGTAAGCGCCGGCGGCCGGCTCCTCCAACGCACCGGGCCGCTGCGCCTCCCCAGCTGCCTTGAAGGGGAGCGCCTCCTTCGGCGCGAACGTCGAAGCGTGAAGCAGAGCAGTCGATGTCGCCTCGGACTCCCCCTCAGGCTCCTCTCCCAGCGCATCATCCAGCGCGGTCGCGCGGCACGGATCGCTCGATCCCAATTGCCCCCATGCGACACGATAAGCTCCCTCGAACACGCGCAAGCTCGAGGGCTCACCGCGCTCCACGTCATCCGCCAGAGACGCGAGCCATCCCTCCTCGACCTCGTTCCAGCGGCCTGCGTCGAGCCCGAAGTCCGCCAGCACCTCGCGCTTCGGCTGACCCGCGTCGAGCCGGGCTCGCACACGCGCGAACTCCTCCAGCGAGACACCCCGATCCCTCGCCATCCCCCAACCTCCTGCTCGCGCGCCGACAGATCCCCCGCCGCCCCACCGGCAGCACATTACAGGAGTCAAGTCGAGCCTTCCTCATCCTACAGAATGAAGGCGCGTCCCGTCAAGGCCGACGTGAGGACCCTCACCCCCGCTCCGGTGGGATGCGCCAGCGAGCGAGCACGATTCGGCCGGCTGCGAGCGGTTGTGTCCCGTCGGAGAGCGCAATTACCCTCACCGCCACCGGAGGATCATCTCATGGCCAAACCCAAGTCCCCGAAAAAGGCATCCACCCAATCGACACCAGCCGGCTCATCCGAGGATGCGCCGCCGCCGCTCGTCCTCACTGCGGCGGAGCAGGACCTGCTCGAGCGCTCCCTCAAGCTGCTGGTCAACATCCAGACAACCCCCTTCAGCGCGCGCGCCCGGCGCGAGGGCTATACCGCGGACGAGCATCGCGAAGGCTGGCGGCGCCTCCGGCTCGCCTCGGGCGAGGCGAAGCCGCTCGAGCACCTCTTCGCCGAGGTCGCGAGCGGCGGGGCCGTGGAAGGTGCGGAGCGGCTCCGGCTGCTCCAGGACGTCGACACCTTCGAGAATACCTGGTTCCCGCGCACCCGGGCCGTCATACGCCGCGTCGTCCCCCGCGCCCGCCGCGAGGCCTTCGAGGCCGCCTTCTTCAAGAACCTCGAGCAGCAGCCCCTCGGGCCGGCCGTCATCGTGTCGGTTCGCGCCTTCCTCACCCGCCTCGACGGCCTCTCGCAGAGCGACGACGCCGACGCGAAGGAGGTCCGCAAGACGCTCGTGAAGCGCGGCCTGACCGATGAGAAGCTGAAGGAGGTCCGCGGCATGCTCGGCAGGCTCGAGGTCGGCGGGGGGTCGCCGCCCGAGCGCAAGGTGTCCGCCGCCGAGCTCGCGAAGGCCCATCAGGAGCAGCGCGAAGGACTCGACGATCTCCGCGATTGGTTCAACGACTGGGCCACGACCTTCCGGCAGGTGTTCAACGTCAAGGCCCAGATCAAGCTCGGCCTCACCACGGCCAAACGCGCTTCGAACGGCAGGACGGAGGCAGTCGAGGAGGAAGACGACGGCGAGGAGACCGACGACGAGGACGTCGGCGACGATGCGGAGGACGGCGCCGACGAGGTGGACAGCGACGAGGAAGATTCGGAGCTCGACGAGGAGGAGTAGGCGATTGCAGAATCCGGTCCGCTGAACGGCGCCTTCGGTCGAGCGAACGAAGACTTCGCTCTCCCGAACCTCGGGCGCGGGTCTCGCGAACGGAAAGCGGGGTCTCGAGGTCCGCCGAGGGGGGTCTCGCGAACGGAAAGCGGGGTCTCGAGGTCCGCCGAGGGGGGTCTCGAGAACGAAATCGTGGCTCTCGAGAACGAGATCCTGGGTCTCGAGAACCGCGCGCGGGGTCTGGAGATGTGCCCCGACCGCGCCGCGCGACCTCGAGACCTCCGATCCCGTGGACCGGAGCCATGATTCTGCAGCCGCGACGCGAAATCTCGCTCCAGCGACCCGAGATCTCGCTCCGAAGAGCGCCGATCCCGTTCCGCCTCCTCGAAAGCTCGGTCTCTCGACCTCGGGAGCGGTCCTCACCGCCGCCTGGGCGGCCTGGGCCGACCACTTTACGGGCGCCGCGGTCAGCGCGGGGACGGGGCCGCGACGGCGAGCGCCCGCAGCAGGGTGACCACCGCGATCACGTGGCTGATCCGGCCGTCCTGCATCGCCGCCGTCACCTCGTCGGCGCTCATCACGACCGGCTCGGTGCTCTCGTGCTCGTCGCCCTCGGGCTCGCCGACCCGGCGCGCACCGCGCGCCAGGTAGAGAGAGCAGCGATTCGCCTGGAGCGCCGGATTCGGGTGCACCCACCCGAGCGACTCGATCGACGCCGCGGCATATCCTGTCTCTTCGAGCAGCTCGCGCAGCGCCGCGGCGGCCGGCTCCTCCCCGGGATCGACGATGCCGCCCGCCGTCTCGATGGTCACCGCGTCGACCCCGTACCGGAACTGCCGCACCAGGACGAACTCCCCTGCATCGGTGACTGCGGCCACCGAGATCCAGTCGGCGAGCTCGATCGTGAAGACAGGATAAGGCGCGCCTTCGGCCACGACCTCATGACGATGTACCGCCAGCGGACCGAACGTACCGGCGACCGCCGAGGCGTGCCGGCGAGGGATGGTGATGCCCATCGCGCCTCCCTACTACAGCGCGCCGCCGGCTGACTTCTCCGGCGCGCCGCCGGCTGACTTCTCCGGCGCGCCGCCGGCTGACTTCTCCGGCGCGCCGCCGGCTGACTTCTCCGGAACAGCGCGCGCCGTCTTTTCCGGCGCGGCGCTCGTCGACTTTTCCGCCGTCTTCTCCGGTCCAGCAGCGCCCGCCGCCTTCTCCGACGCGCCACCCGCCGCCTTCTCCGGCCCAGCAGCGCCCGCCGCCTTCTCCGACGCGCCGCCCGCCGCCTTCTCCGACACCGCGCTCGCCGCCTTCTCCGCCGCGCCCCCCGCCTTCTCCGCCGCGCCCCCCGCCTTCTCCAGCACCGCGCTCGCCACCGCCGCCGGCGCCGCGCTCGCCGCCTTCTCCGCCACCGGCGCCGGCTTCTCGCGGCGCTCCCGCCGGAGCACCTCCTCAGCGTCGTCGCTGGACACCGCCTCCGTCGCCGACCGCGCCTCGTCCTGCGGCGGCGGCCACGCGGCGACGTAGCGCGGCACCTCGCCGGGCCCGGACGCGTCGATCCAGGACACGGTCCCCGTCCCCGGCGCGCGCACGTCGACGTGCACGAACGAGCTGTTCGGATAATACCCGCAGCCCGTGTCCGCGAGCGCGCGGCACGCCGCCGCGAGCTCGTCGTTGCGCACCCCCGCGATGCGCAGATCGAGCGCCCGCCCCGTCTGGTGCAGGCTGCCCTGGCTCTGCGGCCGGTACCCGCTCACGAGCGACACGAGCCGGCCCGGATACCGCCGCGCGAGCGCGTCGATGCGCGTCAGCAGCCCGGGATCGAGCAGCCGCACGCCAGGCGCGACCTCCGCGGCCTGCACCGCGCTCGCCCGGCTCGCCTTGCCGGAAGCGGCTCCCCGCTTGTCGCCCGCCGGCCGCCGCTTGCTGCCCGCCGCGTCCGCCTTCGGCGCAGCCGCGCGCTCGCCGTCCAGGATGGGCCGCGGCGTGCCCCACGGGCGCGCGAGCAAGGAGAGCGCGCGCCGCGCCTCCTCGCGCGGCTTGCCCTTGCAGTCGACGAGCTCGAGGCGCTCCGGCTCGATCCCGCTCCGATCCATCGAGAGCACCGGCCCATGGCACGGCTTCGGAGGCGCCTCCCTGTCGAGCCCCTTCTTCGCCCCGCGCCGCTTGCTCTCGACCGTCCGCGCCGCCCGCCGCTTCTCCTTCTTCTTGCCCCCGGCCACCTTGGCCGCGCCCCCCTGCTTCGCGCCCGCGCCCTCGGCCGCCTGCGACGCCTGCGCGCGGCCGCGAGCCTTCCGACCGCTGGCGCCGCTCGCCGCCTCGTCACCGGTCGCGCCGATCGCCGCAGACGCCGTCTTCCCGCGGCCACGGCGCGGCTTCTCCCGCGCCTCCGTCCGCGGCCCGCGCTCCGCGCCCGGCGGAGACGCGGAAGGGCCCGGCGCACGATCGCCACGATCCCCGCGACGGTCCCGCTTGCCAGCCTTCTCCTCGGCCTTCGCGGCAGCGTGCGCCCTGGGCAGCACCTCCCCGCGCGCAGGCCCCGCCAGGAGGGCCGGCACCGCCATGCTCACCAGCGCCGCCAGCACGGCAGCGCGAGCACGATGGGGGCGCGGTCGCGGCTCCGCGCTGCGCACAGCCCCCCCTGCGTCCCGCGGCGCCGCGCCTGCACTGCTCACGGATCGAAGGCTGATCATGGAAAGCTCCAGTCGGGTCGGGTGCGGGTGGCATCCACCACGGATCGGATCTCCCGGACACGGCGTCCCCGCCCGTCCGCAGGATGTGGGATTGGAAAGGCCGTCGGCGGTCCGCTTCTTGAATCGACCTGGAACGAGGTCATCCGCGTCGAAACTGCGTCTCCGAGACGCCCCTCGTGGAAGCTCGGAAGCTCGGAAGGAGCCTCGGAAGCTCGAGAGCTCGGAAGCTGCGAAGGTCGGAACCTCCGAAGACCGGAACCTCCGAAGCCTCCGAAGACCGAGCGCTCCGAGGACACGAATGTCATGAAGTGCGGAGGGCAGCCCAATTTTCTGCGGCGCTGACCAAAGGCTGTGGTAGGAACCAGCTGCCTCGCGGCTGCGGTCGGGTCGTGAGCGCGGTTCCGGGGTGCATGGGGGCACAGCCCCTCACCACGCGGTACCGCGGCTGGGTATCGCCCGGCGCGCTACGCACTGCGGCGGGACCCTGCCTTCACGATCGGCGCGACCAGCGCGATCAGCCCGGAGGCAGGCATCGCGCTCCAGGTGCAACATCGTCCGGGCCATCGCGGATCGCGGGGGAAGCGCCCGGCCAACCACGCACCAGCCTCATTCACCACACCATCGATGCAAGCGGGGCGCCACACGCGGGATGCGGAAGCCGAACCCGGTGGCGCGTCCATGATCGCTCCGAGGTCAGCAGGGGCACGACATGCGGCGAATTCGTAGAGACGCAACCAAGGTCTGGCACAATCCCGAGCTCCACACCGCCTATGGCCGTGGCCAGCCCAACAGCGCGGGGCTGCCGCGCCCAACACAGACCGGCGAGGACCGGCGGGCGGCGAAGCAACACCGCGCCGCGCTCGAGGCGCTCTTCTCCCCGCGCAAGGAGCCCGAAGCCGAGGATGGCAAGGGCGGGCGCGCCAAGTCCGGGCGCGACGCCGCCTCCAAGGCGCCGGGGCGCATCGTCCTCGCGCCGCCTCCGCAGAGCGACCCGAAGGCCGTCGAGCGCCAGCGGCTCCTGTCGAAGCTGCTCTGCGCGTCGGGCCGGCCCAACATCTCCAAGGCCGCGAACGAGTTCCTCCGCGCCGGCCACACCTTCCCCGCAGAGCAGGACGTGTACCTCCAGCTGCTCGAGCACAGCGACGAGCAGCGCATCCAGGAGGCGATCGACGAGCTCTCGGGCATCCTCGTCGCCGAGCTGCCGAAGCGCCGCGCCGTGCTCGAGTCGCGGCTCCGGCGCATCGAGGAGTTCGCGGAGGAGCCCGCGACGCGCGAGGCCGCCGAGCGCCTGCGCCGCCAGGTGAGCGGCAGGCCCGAGGCCCCGGGCGCCCCCTCGGCCGAGCCGGGCTCCCACGCGCGGCCGTCGAGCCGCGAGGCCGCCCTGCCGCACGCGGCGGCGGACGGCGCCGCCCAGCGCGGCGACGGCGGCATCTCCGAAGCGAGCGTCGAGGCGGAATGACGCGCGCGGAATTCGAGGCCGAGCTCCGCAAGCTGATCCAGGCGTTCGAGACGGGTACGGGCAACGAGCGGTGCGTCGCGTGCGTCGCGTGCGAGCGCTGCGTCGACTGCACGTTCTGCCGCAACTCGAAGGCGCTCCAGCGGTGCCACTACTGCGTCGACTCGCAGCGCTGCTCGGACAGCACGCACTGCCGCGGCTGCCGCGATCTCATCGCGTGCAGCCACTGCGTCGCGTCCGAGCGGTGCACGCAGTCGTCGTACCTCGTGAAATCGGTCGACTGCACCGGCTGCACCTACTGCTTCGGCTGCGTGGGCCTCGTGCGCAAGGACTTCCACATCCTGAACCAGCCGTACGATCGCAGCTCCTACTTCAAGCTCACGGCGAAGCTGATGCGCGAGCTCGGGCTGAGCACGGGCAGCGGGGCCGAGCCCGCCCCGGCGCCCGCGGCGCGCGCCGCGCAGCGCTAGCGATGCGGGCGGTCGTGCAGCGCGCGCTCGCCGCGCGGGTCGAGGTCGACGGCCAGGTGGTCGGCGCGATCGAGCGCGGCCTCGTGGCCTTCGTCGGCGCCGCGAAGGACGACGACGAGGCCGACGCCGACCACGTGGCGAACAAGGTCGCGGGGCTCCGGGTGTTCAGCGACGAGGCCGGCAAGATGTCGCGCGCGCTCGCGGACGCGCGCGGCGGCGTGCTCGCGATCAGCCAGTTCACGCTCTTCGGCGACGTCCGGCGCGGCCTCAGGCCGAGCTTCGACGGCGCCATGGAGCCCGCGCGCGCCGAGGCGCTGTACGAGCGCTTCGTCGCCGCCCTGCGGGCGCGCGGCCTCGAGGTGGCCACGGGCCGCTTCCGCGCCGACATGCGCGTGTTCGTCGAGAACGACGGGCCGGTCACCATCCTCATCGATTCGAAGCGGACGTTCTGACGCCGTCCGCCGCTCCCGAGCGGCCGACGCCCCTTCCCTCCCGGCGTCGCGCGGGCTACGTGGGGCGTCATGCGGATCAGCATCGTGGGCGCGGGGGCGCTCGGGCGGGTCTACGGCGTGCGCCTCGCGGCCCAGGGGGACGACGTCACGTTCGTGGTCCGGCCCGAGCGCGCCGCAGACGCGCGGCCGTTCGTCATCGAGCAGGTGAACAGCGCCGATCGCCGCGACACGCTCGAGCGCCCGCGGCTCGCGGCCGACATCCCGGCCGACGCGGAGGTCGTGATCGTCACGGTGCGCTTCGATCAGCTCGCCCCCGGCGGCGCGGCGCCGCGCCCCGCGGAGGGCAGGACGGTCGCGGACCTCCTGCTCCGCGGACCTTCGGTCCCCGTCGTCGTGCTCACGCCGCTCCTGCCGCCGCAGCGCGCGAGCCTCGAGGAGGCCGCCCGGCGCCGCATCACCCCCGCGATGCCGAGCATCTCGGGCTACCTCGATGAGCGCGACGTCGTCCGCTACTGGATCGTCGGGTTCGCGTCGACGCTCATCGACGACGAGGGAGGCGCCCCCGCGGAGCGGCCGCTGCTCGAGGAGCTCGCGCGCCGCCTCACGAGCGCGGATCTCCCGGCCCGGCTCGATCCGGACGTGGGCGCGCAGAACGCCGCCACCACGACCGCGTTCTTCCCGCTGATCGCCGCCATCGACGCGGGCGGCGGCACGAGCGCCCTCCTCGAGAACGAGGGCGTGCTCGGCACCGCGCTCCAGGCCACGCGGGAGTGCATGGCGCTCGCGGACCGCGTCGGCACGGTCGCCCCCTGGACGAAGCTGCTGACCAAGGCCATCGGACCGTTCACGCTGAAACCAGGCGTCGCGCTCGCGCGCCTCGTGGCCCCGGAGGCGCTGCGGTTCCTCGACGCCCACTTCGGCCCGAAGCTCCACGCGCAGCACCTCGCGATGGGCGCCGCCGTGCTCGCGATGGGGCGCGAGCACGGCGTGAGCCTGCCGGCGCTCGAACGGCTGATGGCCCTGATCGAGGGCCGCACCGGCGCGCGCTGATCCGCGCAAGGAGACGTCGGCGAGCGTCGGCGAGCGTCGGCGAGCGTCGGCGAGCGTCAGCGCGCCGCCGCGAGCTGCGCCGCGAGCGCGATCGCCTCGCGCATCCCGCGCGGGTCGGCCTTGCCCGTGCCCGCGAGATCGTACGCGGTCCCGTGGTCGACGCTCGTGCGCACGATCGGCAGGCCGAGCGTGACGTTCACCGCCTCGCCGAAGCCGAGCAGCTTGCTCGGGATCGTCGCCTGGTCGTGGTACATCGCGACGACCCCGTCGAGCGCGCCCCGCGCCGCCAGCCGGAACGCCGTCTCCGCGCCGAGGGGCCCGCTCAGCTCCGCCGCCGAGCCCGAGCGCGCGAGCCGCCGCGCCGCGAGGCGGATGCCCGGCGCGATGCGCAGCTGCTCCTCGTCGCCGAGGAGCCCGCCCTCGCCGGCGTGCGGGTTCAGCGCGGCGACGGCCACGCGCGGCTTCTCGCGGCCGAGATCGGCGAGCAGCCGCGCGAGCCACACCGAGGCGCGCGCCACCTCGCGCGGGCTCACCGCCTCGGGCACGTCGCGCAGCGGCACGTGGGTCGTCACGAGGGCGGTCACGAGCTTGCCCGAGGCGAAGGCCATCGTGACCTCGCGCGCGCGGAGCCGCCGGCCGAGGTGCTCGGTGTGCCCGAGGAAGTCCGCGGACCCCGGCGCGCCGCTCGTCGCGATCGCGTGCTTCGACGCGGGCCCCGTGACGAGCGCCGCCGCGACGCCGTCGCGGACCAGGTCGGTCGCCTCGTCGATCCAGGCGAGCTGCGCCGCGCCGTCCTCGGCCTCGGGCCGACCGAAGGCGCTCGGCCGCGAGAGCCGCGCGCTGCCCGCCCAGATCCCGATCGCGCCCGGCGCGAGCCGCTCGATCGCGGCGCGCCCATCGACCACGACCAGCCGGCGGGCCGCGACCCGGACGAGCCGCGCGGCCCGCCGCAGGACCGCCTCGTCGCCGACGAGCACGCAGCGCACGCCCTCGACGGACGCCGCGCCGGCCACGGCCACCTCGGGGCCGACGCCGCTGGGGCAGCCGACGCTGATCGCGACGATCGGCGCCGCGGCGCCGCGCGAGGGGCCGCCGCGCCCCGCGCCGCCGCGCCCCTTGGCGGCGGTCGTCCGGGCAGCACCGCGGCGACCAGGCGACGTCGTCATCGCGTGACGCGCCGGTCGCGGCCGGGCGTGGCGGCGTCGTGCGCCGACGACGCCGACCGGCGCTCTGCGCGCGCGGCCTCCTCGTCGTCCTCGTCCTCGTCGTCCTCGCCGTCGTCGCCCTCGGCGTCCTCGTCCTCGTCCTCGTCCTCGTCGCGCGGCTCCCCGCGCTCCTCGCCGTGAGCCTCCGCACCGGCGGCGCCGCGCGGCGCCGTGCGGGCCGCGTCGCCGCCCTCGGGCCCCCCGGAGCCGGGCAGCGGCGACTCGAGCCGGTAGCCGGCCCCGCGCAGCGTGACCAGCGGCAGCGCCGCGCCGAGCTTCGCCCGGAGGCGCCTCACATGGATGTCGACGGTCCGCGCGCCGCCCTCGTACTGGCTGCCCCAGACGCGCCGGAGCAGCTCTGTCCGCGACACAACCTTCCCGCGGCGTTCGCACACGTACGAGAGCAGCGCGAACTCCTTCGCGGTGAGCGGCACGTGCATGCCGCCGACCGACACGTCGTGGGCCGCGCGGTCGATGACGATCGCGCCCACCTTCACCCGCTCCTCGGTCGCGAACTCGCTGCGGCGCCACTCGACGAGGCGCACGCGCGCGTAGAGCTCGGCCGGCACGTACGGCACGAGCAGGAAGTCGTCGAAGCCGCTGGACGGCTCGATCCGCGCGATCTGCGCGACGCTCACCGCGACGAGCGCGCCGACCTCCTCGAGGCGGGGCTCGCGGCGCAGCGCGCGCAGCGCCGCCGCCGCCAGGTCCGGCCGATCGAGCGCCTCGACGACGATCGCCCGCGCCTTGCTCTCGTCGTCGTGGAAGAGCCGCGGTGGATCATCCCAGAGATCCAGGGTTCGAACGTCAGCGCCCAGCGAGCGCAAGACCGATGCGGCGCCCTCCTCCCGCTCCAGGTCAGGTCCGTGTCCGACGATGGCAATGAACGAACGACGCGCCATGTCCGCCCCGTATACGGGTGTCACGGCGCGCCGACAAGACGCACCGCGCTAAACCCACCCATGCTGCTGCGGCGCTTACATTCCCCCGGGGCTCCAGCCTAGAAAATCAGCCGATCCGCGTCCCGCCGACCGTGATGCGATCGATCTTGATTGTGGGGCAGCCAACACCCACCGGAACGCTCTGTCCGTCCTTGCCGCACGTCCAGATGCCGTCGGAGGTGGCGACGTCGTGGCCGAGCATGGTGACGCGCCGGAGCACCTCGGGGCCGTTGCCGATGAGGTTCACGCCCTTCAGCGGCGCGGTCAGCTTTCCGTCCTCGATGAGGTAGCTCTCGGTGAGCGAGAAGACGAAGTCGCCGTTCGAGATGTCGACCTGGCCGCCGCCGAACTTCTTCGCGAAGACGCCCCGCTTCACGGACTTCACGATCTCCTCGGGATCGTGCGGGCCGGCGAGCAGGATGGTGTTCGTCATCCGGGGCATGGGCGCGGAGGCGAAGCTCTCGCGCCGCCCGTTGCCGGTCGGCGTGAGCCCGTAGTGCCGGGCCGAGAGCCGGTCGTGCATGTACCCGACGAGCTTGCCGTTCTCGATGAGCGTGCTGCGCTCGGGCTCGTTGCCCTCGTCGTCGACGTTGATCGTGCCGCGCGACTGGAGGAGGGTCGCGTCGTCGACCACCGTGCAGAGCGGGCTCGCGACGTCGCTGCCGACCCGCCCCGCGTAGTTGCTGGTCCCCTTGCGGTTGAAGTCCGCCTCGAGCCCGTGCCCGACGGCCTCGTGGAGCAGGATGCCGCTGTCGCCCGGGGCGAGCACGACGTTCATCTCGCCGGCGGGCGCCTCGCGCGCGTCGAGCATCGCGACCGCCTGCCGCGCCGCCTCCTTGGCGTGCCACTCCGGCGACCTGTCCTCGAAGTAGGCCGTCGTCATTCGCCCGCCGCCGCCGCTCGAGCCTTCCTGGCGCTTGCCGTCGCGCTCGGCGATCGCCCGCACGCCGAAGCGGATGAGCGGCTGGACGTCGTGCGCCATCCGCCCGTCGCTCGTGGCCACGAGCACCTCGCGCACCTCCTCGACGAAGCTGGCCTCCGCCTTGATGATGCTGGGGTCGTAGGCGAGCGCCGCGGCGCTCGCGCGCTCGAGCAGGGCGCGCTTCGCGAGCCCGGGGGCGTCGAGCGAGATGCTGGGCAGCTCGTAGCGGCTCGGCAGCTCGCGCCGCCGGAGCTCGATCTTCTCCGTCCCGCCGGAGCCGGTCGCGATCTGCGCCGCCGTCTCGGCCGCGCGCCGCATCGCGTCCCACGTGAGGTCCTCGGTGTAGGCGTACCCGGTCGCGTCGCCCCGCTGGACGCGGACGCCGACCCCCATCGACACCCCGCGCGACGCCGCCTTGAGGATGCCCTCGTCGAAGGTGAACCCGCCCCCCGCCCGGTACTCGAAGAAGAGGTCGGCGTAGTCGCCCCCCTTCGACAAGGCGACCGACAGGAGCCGCTCGCAAAGCGCGGCGTCGACGGCATTTTCCTCTCCAGGAGCGAACGGGGCGCGGTAGGCCTGGCTGCGCGACATGGTGCCCAACTCTAGGTCCATTCGCCGGGGCGGTCGAGACGCGGCAGCGCTCCGGGCGCCCCTCCCCGGCCGCAGGGCTGCGGAGATGTATGCAGAAATGTGCAAGAAGGCCGCTCGACTGCTATGGTTTGAGCCGTCCTCGCGTCGACGGCGGCGTTTGCCGCCTTCTCCGCGATCTTCGCGAATCCCCGGCCGCTCGGCGCGCTCCTACGACGTCACGATGTAGGGCGCGCTCGTCGACACGCCTCGACCGGACCGCCCAGCGTCCGACCGGGGCGGGGGGCTCGCGGCCACCGCGTCAGGCGGTCGCCGCATCCCCGCGCGGGGATGCCCCGCAGGGGTTTGCCCCCGCGCGGGTTTGCCCGCGCGGGTTTGTGAAGAGCGCACGCTGCAAACAAGCACCTTGGCGGTAGCTTCGGAACTTCCGAAGCCGCGCGCTTGTACGTGGTAGCGGGATTGGCTAGGTGTTTTTAGAAGGCGAAGCGAGGGCTCCCGGCGGGGCGCCCGAGCGCCGCCTCGCTGTCCTCAGTAGGAGATTCCCATCGCCGTGGCGGTCGATCGCGACAAGGTACTCCAGACCGCGCAGAAGCTTGTCGAGCGGAAGCGCTACGACAAGGCCATCGTCGAGTACCAGAAGCTGGTCGCGGAGGATCCGAAGGACGTCCGGACGCTGCTCAAGATCGGCGACCTCTACCTGAAGACGGAGGAGTACGTCGAGGCGATCACCACCTACGAGCGCGTCGGCCAGTTCTACTCGCTCCAGGGCTTCGCGCTCAAGGCGATCGCCGTTTACAAGCAGATCCGCGAGATCATCCACAAGCACGTCCCGCAGTACGAGGACCGCTTCGGCCACATCGTCCCGCGCCTCGCCGAGATCTACACGCAGCTCGGGCTCACGAGCGACGCGCTCGCCGCCTACGACGAGGTCGCGACGCGCCTCCTCCGCGCGGGGCGCGACCGCGACGCGATCGACATCTTCAAGCGGGTCGTCGACCTCGACCCGAACAACCCGCTCGCCTACCTCCGGCTCGCCGAGGCGCTCATCCGCGTCCGCGACTACGACGGCGCGATCCAGCGCTTCGGGACGGCGGCCGAGCTCCTGCTCAAGCTCGGCCGGCGCGACGACGCGCTGAAGGTGGTCGAGCGCCTGCTGCAGCACCGCCCGGACGCCCGCTTCGCCCGCATGGCCGCCGAGATCTACCTCGATCGCGGCGATCCGAGCGACGGGATGTCGGCCCTCACCAAGCTGCAGATCGCGTTCAAGGAGAACCCGCGGGACCTGGAGACGCTGGCGCTCCTCGCCCGGGCCTTCGACCTGCTCGGGCAGCCGGCCAAGGCGATCGAGGTGCAGAAGGAGTCGGCGCGCATCGCCAAGGAGGCGGGGCGGGCCGACCAGTTCGCCGCCCTGGTCGCCGCCCTGGTCGCGCGCGCCCCGAACGACGAGGGCGTGCGCCAGCTGGCGGCCCAGCTCGTGCCCTCGTCGCGGGGCACGCGCGCGTCGATCGACGTCGAGCTCGACGAGGACGACGAGGACGAGGCCGAGGAGCTCGAGGTCGAGGACGTCGAGCCCTCGTCCGCGGCGCCGATCCCGCTGCGCGCGGCGCAGCCGTCGACGGCCCCGGTCACGAGCCCGCGGCAGCTCGTCGCGCACGCCGAGAGCCTCCGGCGCGAGCGCCAGTACGACAAGGCGGTCGCCCTCCTGAAGGGCGGCGTCGCCCGGCTGCCGGCCGCGCGCGAGCTGCGCGAGAAGCTCTGCGACATCCTCATCGAGGCGGGCGACCAGGACGGCGCCATCGAGCAGATGCTCGCGTTCGCGCAGCAGCTGTCCGGCGAGGGCGCCGTCGACGACGCCGCGCGGCTCCTCGACGAGGTGCTGCTCCTCGAGCCCGGCCACGCCCAGGCGACCGAGATGCTCAACCTCCTCGGCTACGCGGTGCCGCAGGAGGACGAGCTCTCCGACGAGGAGCACACCGGGGCGGAGATCTCGCCGACGGCCAACGACGCGTACGCGTCCGAGGTGCCGAGCCAGGACCTCTACGATCCCGACGCGCCGCTGCCCGCGTACACCCTCGACGAGGACGGCGTCGTCGAGGCGCTCCCCAGGCGGCCCGAGCTCGTCACGCACCTCGACGATCCGTTCGCGAACGAGCCGCCGCTGCCGAGCTTCCCGATCGACGACGTCGAGGAGGTCGAGGACGTCGAGCCGCTCGAGGAGCTGGAGGACATCGACGACGAGGAGGAGACGGCGTCGGTCCACCCGAGCCGGTCGCCGGCGCACCCGCTGGCCGTCGCCGCGTCGCAGGCGCCGCCGGCGCCCTCCTCGATGCCGCCGCCCCCCGTGCTCGCCCCGCCGCCGGCCCTGTACAGCCCGGCGTCGGTCCGGCCGGCGTCGGTCCGGCCGGCGTCGGGGCGCTCCGTGCCGCCGGGGTCCGGGCGTCGCGCGGACGCGCTCGACGAGGACGCGCTCGAGGAGGTCGAGTTCTTCGCGCAGCACGGGATGTTCGAGGAGGCGCGCAACATCCTCGAGGAGCAGCTCGCGCGGCTGCCGAACCACCCGCTCTTGATGGAGCGGCTGCGCGAGGTCACCGAGCTCGCGTCGGAGACGCGCGGGGAGCGCGCGGCGACCGACAACGAGAGCGGCACGCGGGCGGTCCCGCGCGGCAGCGAGCGGCCGGACGAGGACCGGGCATTCGACATCGCCGAGTCGCTCAAGATGATCGACGAGCTCGAGGTCGCGCCGGGCTCGGTGACGGGCGTCCAGGACGATCCCCGGCAGATCAGCGTCGAGAGCGTCTTCGAGCAGTTCAAGGCCGGCGTCGCGGCGCAGATCTCCGAGGGCGACGCGTCGACGCACTACGATCTCGGGGTCGCGTACAAGGAGATGGGCCTCTACGCGGACGCCATCGCCGAGTTCGAGCTCGCCGCCCGCGACCCCGGGCGGGAGTGCGTCTGCCAGTCGATGATCGGCGTCACCTACCTCCAGATGGGCAACATCGAGGCGGGCATCGACGCGCTCATCCGGGGGCTGCACGCCTCGCACAAGACGGTGGAGCAGGAGCTCGCGCTGACGTACGAGATCGCGGACGCCTACGAGATGCGCGGCGTCCCCGAGCAGGCGCTCTACTACTTCCAGCGCGTCGCCCGGATGAGCCCGAGCTACAGCGATCCGCGCGGCAGCGTCGCGGAGCGGCTGCGCCGCATCGACGTCCCGAAGCCGGCCGCGCGCGCGGTCGGCGCCGAGATGATCGCGGACGAGTTCGACGCCGCCTTCGACGACCTCCTCCCGAGCGGCAAGCTGCCCTGAGCGCGGCCGGCGCTTCGCGCGCGAGGCGCGCGGGGCCCGGCGCGCCCACGGAACGCCAGAAATTGGGCCCTGGCCGGCGCCCTCATGTACCGGAGGTGCATGAACCGACCGCTGCTCTTCGCCGCCCTCACCTCGCTCCTGGCCGCCGGCTGCGGCGCCGGGATCGGAACGAACGCTCGAGCTGGCCGCCCGCAGGACGCCGCCGCCAGGGCAGCG
Source organism: Sorangium sp. So ce185 (assembly GCF_051526825.1). Lineage (NCBI taxonomy): Bacteria > Pseudomonadati > Myxococcota > Polyangiales > Polyangiaceae > Sorangium > Sorangium sp. So ce185. Next base: position 10,242,991 of record NZ_CP150316.1, read on the forward strand.
GACCAGGCAGAGCGCGAGGCCCCGGAGCGCGCGAAGGGCGAGGCCGACGCGAGCGCCCCGGCCGCGGAGGAGGCGCCGCCCGCGCGCGCGCCCGGCGATTACGTGGCCTACCGGTTCTCGGGCAGCTTCAGGAAGACGCCGCTGCTGCTCACGCAGCGGGTGGTCGCGCGCGAGGGGGACGTCCTCGTGGTCGACGTGACCCTCGAGGACGGCAAGGAGACCGAGGCGCTGCGCGTCCGGATGAGCGACGCGCCGAGCCGGCGCGGCGAGATCCTCGGCGCGGCGTGGATCGACGGCGGCGCCGAGCGGCCCGCGACCCTCGCGGCGTACGACGCGATGATGGCCAAGACCGCGCTCGCCGCCGACGAGAACGAGGAGGTGCTCGGCACCGAGTCGGTGAACGTCGAGGTCGGCGGGGGCGCCATCGCGTGCCAGAAGACCAGCTTCCGCGTGCGCATCGGCAGGACGAAGGCGACGATGCGCACGTTCCAGAGCGACGACTTCGCCTGGGGCGACGTGGGCGGCGAGATCACCGCCGAGGACGGGCGCGTGCTCTACCGCGCCGAGCTTGTCGACCGGGGCCACGCGGACGCGCGGCCGAGCGCGCCCGCGGCGGCCGCCGGCGCGGAGCCCGGCCTGGCGCCGCGGCCGGCGACGGTGGCGCGGTCCGAGGACGACGGCGAGGGCGACGACTACGAGGACTGAGCCGGCGGGGGCGCGTCGCCCTGGCTCTCCTTGCGGGCGAGGACCTCGCCCGAGCGCACGGCCGCCGCGCGGACCAGGTGGCCCATCTTCGGGTGCTCGGGCTCGACGTCGGGCTCGATGCCCTCGGCGCGCAGCGCCTCCGTGCAGACCGGCCCGATCGACGCCACCATGCCCCGCGCGAGCCCGGCGCGCAGCCGGTCGACGAGCCCCTCCTCGGCCGCCACGAGGAGCGCGTGCTCGACCTGCGCGCGGCTCGTGAAGAGCGTGATCGCCGCGCCGCCGTCGGCGAGGAGGCGGAGCGCCTGCCGGAGCGCCGAGGTGTCCTCCGGGAGCGCCCAGCGGTACACCGGCACCGGGGTGACGCGGGCGCCGGCCGCCTCGAGCCCGGCGTAGAGCTCGTGGCTCGGCGCGCCGTGCTCCTGCACGGCGATGCGCTTGCCGCTCAGGTCGCCGAGCCCGCGGACGACATCGATGATCTCTCGCCAGGTGTTCGGCTCCGGGACGGTGACGAAGCGGGTCACGCCGAGCTCGCGCAGCGCCGCGGCCGGCTTGGGGCCGCGCACGACGAGCTGCACCGACGAGAGCGCCGCGGCCATGAGGGATACGCCCTGGGCGCCTGCGTCGGCGTCGGGCGCGCCGTCGCCGCCGTGGCCCGGATCGAGCGCGGGCGCCGCCTCGGCCACGAGCGCGCGGGTCCCGACGCCGGTCATCAGGATCACGAGGTCGAGCTCGGCGCCCGCGAGGCGCCGCGCGAAGTCGAGCGCGCGCTCGTTCCGCTCGATGGGCACCTCGCGGAGCGTCGGCGCCGTGACGGGTACACCGCCGTACCGCTGGATCAACGAGGCCATCTCGGCGGCGCGGCGGCTCTCGAAGGTGATGACGCGGCGCCCAGCGAAGTCAGGCGACGCGGGACGGGAGGGACGGTCGTTCGGGGGGTGCGTGGGCGTGCTCACCCGCGCAGCATAGCCCGGGTCCAGCGCAGGCGGGTTTCGGGCGGTTGACCAGTTTGCTAAGCTCCCTCCTGTGAGCCATCCGATGAGCAACGAGGCTGGCGGGGTCCAGGGGAGCGGGCTCTCGCGTGCGACTTCGGAGAACGACGTCGGCCCCGATCCCGTCATTGGCGCGGGCATCGCGCTGCTCGGCATCTTTCTGATGGGGGTGGGCGGCGCGCAGGGCGCGCACTACCTCTTCAACTTCGGCACGCTCGTGGCGGTGCTCGGGGCCGTCCTGTTCGTCCTCTTCGTGACGCTGACGGCGCTGAAGCAGCGCCGCGCGAGCCGCGCGTCGAGCCCCGACGCGGGCGCCGAGCAGCGAGACGCGCGCGACTGACCGCGCAGCCAGGCGGCGCGGCCGATCATGCCGGGATGCCGCTGCTCAGGCGGGCGGCGCGGCGGATCGCGCCGGGATGCCGCTGCGCAGGCGGGCGGCGCCGCTGATCACGCCGGGGCGCCGCCGCCGGGCTCGCCGCGCTCGTCCGGCGGGGCCGGGGAGCCGGCCTGCACGGAGAGGTCCGGCTCGATGTCGGCGAGCGAGACGCCGAGCTCCTCGGCGATGCTCTCGATCTCGGCCCGCTCGGCCGGCGTGGGCGCGCCGTCCGCCGCCGCGAGCCGGATCAGGAGGCGCACGACCTCCACCCGCTCGCTCGCGTTGCAGAGCGCCTTGAGCTCGCGGTAGCAGCGATCGACCTCGCCCTCCTGGAGCGCGGGCAGCTTGCCCTGGAGGGCGTTGAACACCGCGTCGACCCCGCTCGGCGCGAGGCCGTCGACGTGCGTGAGCAGCTCGCGGAGCAGCTCGTCTTCCTTGTCGGAGAACCGGCCGTCGACGCAGGCGACCTTGCCGAGCAGGACGATGACGGTCGCGATGTAGCGGAGGACCACCGCCTCGTCGTCCGGGAGCGCCGTACGGAGCTCCTTCAGGAGGGCGTCGAGGTTCGGGAACGAGCCCCCCTGCTTCAGGCCCAGCCAGGCGAGGAGTCCCACGGGATGAGGCTACCAGATCCTCGCCGGGCAGGGCAGCCCGGCGGCGCACCGCCCTCGACGACCGTCATCCATGCCAGCCGCCTTAGTCCTCGCCCCCGCGGTCCGCAATCCAGTCGTCCACCGGGTTGTCGGACTTCGGGGTCTTCAAGATCGAGCCGTCGGCCCCGTCCTTGCGCACCACGAGCGTGCGCCGCGTGGTGGTGTCGGGCGTCTCGCGCGCGACCACGGTGATGACGTTCACCCCCGGCCGGAGCGGCGCCTCGAACGAGAAGTCGGCCTTCTTCGGGTCCGCGCCGTCGCGGTTCGACTTGTAGTAGAGCTTCCGCGAACCGACGAAGATGAAGGTGTCGAGGAGCCGCTCGCTGTCCGCGGCCGTCCCCGTGATCTTCACGGTGTCGGCGGTCGTCGCCAGCGCCGCGGCGGCGATGTCGAGCGTCGGCGGCGCGTGCGAGTAGACGTCCTCGAACGCCACCGCCGCGGGCGCCGTCCCGCCGCCCGGGCCCACCTCCCGCGACGCGACGAACGCGAAGCGGCCCGCGCCGAGATCGACCTTGAGGAACCCGCCGGGCGCCTCGCCGAGCACCTTGACCACGGCGCCCGAAGGGAGCCGACCGAAGCCGCGCGCGCTCGCCTCCGGCGACGGGAGCAGCGTCGCCCCCTGCGCGCCGGCCTTCACGGTGGAGCCGCCGCCCGTGAGCTGCACGCGCGGCGAGATCGGGATCTTCACCTTCTCGCTGGCGAACTCGCGGAGATCGCGATCGCCCACCGAGAGCGAGAGGGTCGCCTCGGGCTCGGACAGCTGCGGCTCGACGTCGAAGCTGAAGACCACCTTGCGCACGTCGCCCGGCTTGATGTTCGAGACGTCGAAGCGCCCCGCGTGCAGCAGGAGCCCGTCGCCGGAGAGGTTCGCGATGTTCGCCTGCGTCTCGTACGACGGCCCCTTGCCGACGTTCTTGACGGTCAGGTACATGCTGACCCGCTCGCCCTTCTGGATGAGCCCGTCGCCGTTGCCCTCGCGGTCGTCGACGATCTGGTAGGCGTACTGGAAGAGCGGCCGGTCGAGCGCGCGCACCGTGGGCCGGATCTCGACGGCGGGCGGCTCCGGCGCGCCGGCGACCTCGAACTTCACCTTGAGCCCGTCGCTCCGCGAGAGGGCGTCCATCGGGATCTTGCAGACGCGCTTCTCGTTCGCCTTCCGCGGCCTCGTCGAGCCGACCTTCCGCCCCTCGACCTCGCACCAGCCGAGCGGCGCCTTCGCCGTCTTCGTCTGGCCGGGGCCGATCTTGCCGAAGATGAGCTCCTTGCTGTCGAAGTACAGGTTGTCGCTCTCCGTCGTCCCGCGGAGGCGGTAGACCGGCTGCTTGCCGTTGTTCTTGACCGTGACCTTGAGCTCCATCGGCTGGCCGGCGACCACCTCGGCGTTCGGGCGATCGGTCTCGACCTTCACGTCGAGCTCGGACTTGGCCGCCGCCGTCGCGGCCGCCGTCGCCGCGGCCTCGGGCGCGTCGGACCAATCGACGCCGAGCTTCGCCAGCTCGGCCGCGACCTTGCCGAGCTCCTCCTTGCCGACCTGCTCGATGTAGTCGTGCACGGCCCGGAGCTGCTGGATCCTCGGGGTGCTCGGCGGCATCCGCGTCGCGAGCTCGCGCGCGAAGCGGATGGGGAAGTCGAGGGCGAAGTCCTCGTCGATGTCGCCCCCGCGATCGCGCATCGCCTCGCGATCGGCGCTCGTGAGCTGGTAGCGGACGACCTCGGACGGCTTGCCCGCCGCCGCCGCCCGCGCGTTCGAGAGGTGCGCCGAGAGGTCGCGCTCCCGGATCCCGTCCTTCTGCACGGTGAGATCCATCTCGAGCTCGTCGACCGTCATCGGATCGAGCTCGATGTCCGGCGTGACCCCGACGCCCTGGATCGAGATGTCGCCCGGCGTCAGGTACTGCGCGATCGTCAGCTTGAGGGCCGCCTTCTCCGCCGTGACGTCGGGGAAGACGAGCTGCACGCTGCCCTTGCCGAACGTCTGCGAGCCCACGATGACGGCGCGATCGTTGTTCTTCAGCGCGCCCGCCACGATCTCGCTCGCGCTCGCGCTGTTGCCGCTCACGAGCACCACGATCGGGTACGGCGGCTCGGTGCCGGGGCCCTTGGCGCGCTTCTCCTCGCGCCCCTCGGAGGCGCCGACCGTCGAGACGATGACCCCGTCGGCGAGGAACTTGTCGGCGATGCGCGCGGCCTGATCGAGCAGGCCGCCCGGGTTGCCGCGCAGGTCGAGCACGAGCCCCTTCAGGTGGCCCTTGGCGCGCAGCCCGTCGAGCGCCGCGTCGAGCTCCGCGGTCGACGTCGCCTGGAACGTCTTGAGCCGGACGTAGGCGATGCCGCCGTCGAGCGCGCGCGACTCGACGGACCGGACCTTGATCACCTCGCGGGTGAGCTCGAAGGCCTTCGGGCCCTGCCAGCCGCCCTCGCCGTCGCGGGTCACCCACACGGTGACCGCGGTGCCGGGATCGCCGCGGAGCCGCCGCACGGCGTCGTCGAGCGGCATGTTGAGCGTCGACTCGTTGTTGATCTTCACGATCCGATCGAGCCGCTTGAGCCCCGCCCGGCCCGCGGGCGTGTCGGGCATCGGGTTCAGGACGGTGAGCATCTGGTCGCGGATCGAGATCACGACGCCGAGCCCGCCGAACGCGCCCGACGTGGAGAGGTTCATCTCCTTGTACGCCTCGGGGCTCAGGAACGACGAGTGCGGGTCGAGCGTGTGCAGCATGCCGTTGCACGCGGCGTACTCGACGTCGCGCAGATCGACCTCCGTGCCGCGGAGGTTCTTCTGCAGGAAGGCGAAGACCTCGCGGAGGCGCGCGGAGACGTCCCAGGGGCCCTGGATGTTGTCGATCCGGAACTTCTTCTCGCTGGTCTCGACGCGGACGGTGACCTCGTTGGGGTCCTCGTTGAGGACGATCACCTGCGCGACGTCGCGCTGCACGGCGTTCAGCGCCGAGAGCAGCATCTCCTTCGGCTTGACGCGATCCGGCTCGACGTACTTGTCCCGGATCATCTTGAGCGTCTCGTTCACGGCCTCGAGGCGGGTGAGGTCGTACGGCGCCTTGGCCACCTGACCGGTGACCGCGAGCGCCGGCTCGAACCCACGCCAGAGCCCCCCGGGGCCGAACTGAAGAACGAAGTACGCTGCCAGCGGGAACGCGGCGGAGACAACGAGCGCCTTGACGATGCGCTCCAGGAGTCGGTGGGGCATACGGCGATCGAGTATAGACGCGCGCCGGCGAGCGTCGACCGACGTCGAGCCGCCCCGCCCTCGAGCGCCGCGATCCGGCGCGGGCGCTACACGGGCTTGTGGGTGTCCTCTTCCTTCACGTCGGGCTTCGCGGGGAGCTGCTTGGCAGCTTCGTCCTCCTCGTCGTCGCGGATGCCCTTCTTGAAGTTCCGGATGCCCTCGCCGATCCCCTTGCCGATGTCAGCGATCCTCCCCGCGCCGAAGAGGAGCAAGGCGAGCCCGATGAGAAGGGCGATTTCCAGCGGTCCGATGCGGCCCATAGCGATCTTCCCTCGAAGGCAGCCGCGCGCGCGGCGACAGGTGGCGGGCCACCGCCCGACACCGGTGGAGCCATACCACCCATCCTCCGCACGGGCAATGCAGCGGTTCGGTGCCTCGAAACCCGTGCTAGGCTCGCTCAACCGGCTTCGCTGGCGGAGACAGGACGCGCGCGCGCACTCGCTCCGCCAGCGGTTCACAAATCGAGAACGGCGCGACGGCTCAGCCAGGGCCGCCGGCCAGCCGGCCGGACCGGACGCGAGCGCGACGCGCGGCCGGCGGCGGTCCAGCGCGGGAGCCCTCGCGGGCCCCGCGACCATCGAGACGGGGAAAACACGATGCCCATCAACCGCATGAATCGAAAGGCAGCGCAGTATCTGGCAGGAGCGTCGGTGGCGGCGGCGGTGCTCGCCGGCGCTCCCGAGCGCGCGAGCGCCCAGCAGACGAGCGACCAGGTGAGCGTCGACGGCAAGGGGATCGTCGGCGGCGCGCTGCTCGGCGGCGAGGTCGTGATGCTGACCATGGGGGCCGTCGGGGTCGAGCGCGCCTGGCCGTACCTCGTCTTCGGCGGGCTCGGCGCGGTGGGGGGCGGCGTCGCCGGCTACTTCATCGAGGCCTCGGAGCCGCCCGCGGAGGTGCCGCTCTACATGCTCGCCGGCGGCATGGCGCTCGTCATCCCGACCCTCGTCGTCACGCTCAACGCCACCGCGTACAAGCCCCCGGCGAGCGACCAGAGCGAGCCGATCCGCAACGAGCCGGCCGCCGAGCCTCCCCAGCCGGGCGTCAACGTCCAGATCACGTCGGACGCGGCGCCGCTCCTCCGGGGCACCCGCTGGGAAGAGCCCCGGCTCGGCCTCGTCGACGTCACGCCGCGCCGGGTCGCGCTCGGCATGCCGGCGCTGTCGCTCAGGCCGCTGTACTCGCAGGACGAGATGTTCAGGTTCGGCGTGGCGCAGGGGCACGAGCTCCGCGTTCCCGTCCTCCGGGCGTCCTTCTGACCGGGGCAGCGCCGGGCCGGACGGCGATCCTTCCGACCGGGGCAGCGCCGGGCCGGACGGCGCGCCGGGCCCTCCGCCCCCCTGCCCGGCGCGCCGGTCTCTGTACCCAACGCGACGCTCGGCGTTAGGCTCTCGCCGTGGCCGATCTCCACGATCCCCCGCTCCCCTGGTCCACGCGGCTCTGGTTCGCCTTCGCATGCTTCTTCCGCGTGCTGTTCGATCCGCAGTTCGCGGCGCGGGCCTGGCAGGCGCGCGAGGCGGTCGCCCTGCCGCCGGCCGAGCGGGCCGAGCCGCGCCAGCTCGAGCGAGCCGAGCCGCACCAGATCGAGCGAGCTCGAGCCGCCGGAGCGCCGCCCGCCGCCGAAGCCGCGGAGAGGGCGCCTGCGCCCGCGGCGGCCGCGCCTGCGGCCGCGCCCGGCGTGAGCTCGGCGCTCCAGCTGCTCTCGCTGCTGCAGCGCGAAGGGCGGCTCGTCGACTTCCTCGAGCAGGACATCGCCTCCTTCGGCGACGCGGACGTCGGCGTGGCGGCGAGGATGGTCCATGAGGGCTGCCGCAAGGCGCTGCGCAGCCACGCGAAGCTCGCGCCCGTGCGGCGCGAGGAGGAGGGGGCGAAGGTGACGCTGGAGGCCGGCTACAACCCGTCCGAGGTCAAGCTCATCGGCAACGTGTCCGGGAGCGCGCCGTACCGAGGGGTGCTGCGCCACCGGGGCTGGCGCGCCGACGAGCTCTCGCTGCCGACGCCGATCGCCGGCCACGACGCCAGCGTCATCGCCCCCGCGGAGGTCGAGCTGTGAGCGCGCGTTACATCATCGGCATCGATCTCGGCACCACCCACTGCGCGCTCGCCTACGCGCGCCTCCCCGAGGACGGCGCCGACCCGCGGCTCGCGCCGTCGCCCGAGGTGCTGGCCGTGCCGCAGCTCGTGGCGCAGGGCACGCTCGAGGCGCGGCCGCTCCTGCCCTCCTTCATGTACATCCCCCACGAGAGCGAGGGCGTCCAGGCGCTGCCGTGGGACGCCGAGCGGCGCTTCGCGGTCGGCGAGCACGCCCGCGCCCGCGGGGCCGACGCGCCGGCGCGCCTCATCTCCAGCGCGAAGAGCTGGCTGTGCCACCCGGGCATCGACCGGCGCGGGCCGACGCTGCCGGTCGGCGCGCCCGAGGACATCGAGAAGATCTCGCCGGTCGAGGCGTCGTGGCGGTACCTCGAGCACCTCACCGAGGCGTGGGACCACCTGTTCGCGAAGGACGACCCCGAGCTCGCCCTGGCGAAGCAGGAGATCGTGATCACCGTGCCCGCGTCGTTCGACGCCGCCGCGCGCGAGCTCACCGTCGAGGCGGCGAGCGCCGCGGGGTTCGAGGACCTCACGCTGCTCGAGGAGCCGCAGGCGGCCGTGTACGCCTGGATCGACGCGGCCGGCGAGGCGTGGCGCAAGCACCTCCAGCCAGGCGACGTGCTGCTCGTGGTCGACGTCGGCGGCGGCACCACCGACTTCTCCGCGATCGCCGCGGTCCCGCGCGACGGCTCGCTCGAGCTCGTCCGCGTGGCGGTCGGCGACCACATCCTGCTCGGCGGCGACAACATGGACCTCGCGCTCGCGCACGTCGTGAAGGCCAAGCTGGCGGCCGAGGGCAAGGAGCTCGACCGCTGGCAGATGACGTCGCTCACCCACGCGGCGCGCGTCGCCAAGGAGCGGCTGCTCGGCGATCCGTCGATGACCGAGGCGCCGATCGTGATCGCCGGCCGCGGCTCGAAGCTGCTCGGGGCGTCGATCCGGACGGCGCTCACGCGCGACGAGATCACGCGGACGCTCGTGGACGGGTTCTTCCCGGAGGTCCCGTCCTCCGCCCGCCCGGCGACGCGCGCGCGCGCCGGCCTGACGCAGCTCGGCCTGCCGTACGCGCAGGACCCGGCGATCACCCGCCACCTCGCCGCGTTCCTGGGGCGGCAGGCCGGCGCGACGGCGAAGCTCGAGGGCTTCGTCCCGAGGGGCGCGGAGGCGGCCGAGGCCGGCCGCGCGCCGCTGCTCCTGCACCCGACGGCGGTGCTGTTCAACGGGGGCGTCATGAAGAGCGCGGCCCTGCGCGAGCGGCTGCTCGCGACGCTCGGCGCCTGGCTCGAGGAGGACGGCGCGCCCCGGCCGCGGGTGCTCCCGATCGACGACCTGGATCTCGCGGTCGCGCGCGGCGCCGCCGCCTACGGGCTCGCGCGGCGCGGCCGGGGGCTCAGGATCCGCGGCGGCACGGCGCGGGCCTACTACGTGGGCATCGAGGGGGCCGTGCCCGCGGTGCCCGGCCTGGAGCCGCCGATCACCGCGCTCTGCCTGGCGCCGTTCGGCATGGAGGAGGGCACCGAGGCGACGCTGCCGCCGCAGGAGTTCGGCGTGGTGGTCGGCGAGCCGGTGCGCTTCCGCTTCTTCAGCTCGTCGGTGCGCCGCGACGACCAGGCGGGGACCGAGCTCGAGGACTGGAAGCCCGGCGAGCTCGAGGAGCTCTCGCCGATCGAGGTCACCCTGCCCGCCGAGGGCCGCCGCGAGGGCGACATGGTGCCGGTGCAGCTGCGCGCCTCGGTCACCGAGGTGGGGACGCTGCTCCTCGAGGCGATCCCGCGCGAGGCGCAGAAGCCGAACGAGCGCTGGCGGATCGAGCTGTCGGTGCGCGCCGAGGCGTGACGGCCGGCGCGGAGCCGATCCGGGGGTCGGACCGGCTCCGCGGGCCTCAGGGCGCGGGGCTCACTCGCCCTCGTCGGCGGCGCACGCGTCGCCCTCGGCCTTGCAAGCGCCCCCGTCGGTGAGGGCGGCCGCGACGCCGCAGGCCTTGCACTCCGCGCTCGGCTGCTCGGCGGTGCCGGCACAGCTGTCGAAGCAGGGATCCCCCTCGGCCGCGCCGCACTCCGTACAGATGCACGTCGTGACGGCCTCGTACTCGTCCACCGAGGACTCGCACAGATCTGCCGGGTCTTCATCGCCGAGCAGCGGCGCCGAGCAGGTCACGCACTCCGTGCCGGCTCCGCCCTCGTTGCTGCCGCCCTCGTTGCTGCCGCCCTCGCCGCCCGCGCCGCCCGTGCCGGTCGTCCCGGACGTGGCGCTCGTGCTGCTCGCGGTGGTCCCGCCGCCCCCTTCGGAGTCATCCCCGCACCCCGCGGAGAAGGCGGCCGCGCCAAGGATGAGAGCCATCGAGCCAACGCTGATAAGTTTGATATTACGCATGATGTCCTCCAGCGCGCTTGAATGAGCGCCAGTCGTCAAGAGTCGCTTCGTCAGCCGGTCCCAACGGGACCCGCCGGTCGCGGCCTATCCCGCGCGCCAGCGGCGGCACACTACTCCACCCCGGCTGTGACGCTCAACTATCTCGAGGCGGCTCACCAAATCGACTTCCCGCGCTTCGGCCGATCCAGTGCGACCCAAACACCAAGGCATGAGCTTCCTTCTCGGACGAGCCCGGCGGCGCCTGCACGGCTCAGGAATCGCCTGACGCCGGCGCCGCGCCATCGCACCACCGAAGTCGTCATCCTGTGGAGAGCGTCCATTGCCGCGACCACGGCGCCTGCGCTCACGCGCGCTGCGCACCTGCAAAGGGTTCGGGGCGCCGGGCCGAATCCAGCAAGTCGCGAGTTACGAGCCTCCCTGTGCTCCACGAAACGCGGCGCGCCGGAGCCCGGACAGGCGCTGGGCACGCGCCGGCGGCGCCCGCGGCGTCGCCGCGACTCGATGCATCGAGCGAATCTGGAGATGGAGGCGGACGTCGACGGGAGCGCGCCTTGTTGAAGGTGGAAGTTGGAAAACGCTCGTGATCGCGGCCCTGCGGGCCGGAGATGCTATGATGAGAGGTGCGACGCGCGCAATCGCGCACGATCGCGGCATCCGGCCTCGCCCGCGGGCGCGCGCGCTGGGCGAGAGCGATACGGCTCCACGCGCGTCGCGGGGCTCCGGCGATTCGCGTGGCCCGTCGCGGTCGGGGGACACGGGGGAGGGCACGATGAGCTTTCGGTTGCGCGTGTGTCTGTTGGCGGCGCTCGCGGGCTTGTGCGCCTGCGCGAGCGCGCCCGTGCAGTGGCCCTCGCCGGAAGGGCCGCCGAAGCTCCCGCCCGCGCGGGAGCTCAACCCCCCCGCGCGGCCGGACGCCGCGCATTCCGTCGCGATCGTCGGGGCCACGCTCGTGGACGGCCGCGGGGGGCCGCCCGTGCGGGACGCCGTCGTCGTGGTCCGCGGCGACCGCGTCGTGGCCGCGGGCGCGCGCGCCGCCACGGACGTCCCGGCCGGCGCGGAGCTCGTCCGCGGCGCGGGGCTCTGGGTCCTGCCTGGCCTCATCGACGCGCATTTCCACCTCGGCGGCGACGACGGGCTGCCCGGCCTCGTCCTCCGGCGCGGCGTCACCTCGCTGCGCGAGCCGGGGAACTGGATCGAGGCGTACGACGCCGCGCGCCGGCTCGGCCCGGTGCCACGGCTCTTCTTGACGGGTCCGATGCTCGACGCGCCGGCCCCTGCCTACCCAGAGAGCGCGATGCTGGTGCGCGACGCGGCGGAGGCGCGCTGGGCGGTCGAGCAGCTGGTCGAGCGCGGGGCGTCGGGGATCAAGGTCTATTTCCGGCTGCCGCTCGGGCTCGTCGAGGCCGTCGCGCAGACCGCGCACGCCCGCGGCGTGGTCGCCGTCGGCCACCTGGAGACGGTGGACGCGGCGGCGGCGGCCCGGGCGGGGCTGGACGGCATCGAGCACATCACCTCGCTGGGGACGGCGCTCGTGCCGCCGCGCGAGGCGGAGCGTTACCGGCAGTCGGTGATCGCCGAGAACGAGGCGCGCTTTCCTGGCCGTTACGAGATCTTCCGCGGCATCTCGCTCGGAGCGCCCCGGACCGCCCAGCTGCTGCGGCTGCTCGCGGCGCGCGGCACCTTCGTCACCCCCACGCTCGCCATCTTCGAGCGCCGCGCTGGCGGCCAGGGGGTGACCGAGGTCGAGGTGCGCGGCTTCGAGACCATGATGAAGCTCACCGCCGCCGCCCGCCGCGCCGGCGTGCGGGTGGTCGTCGGCTCTCACGGCGCGGTGCCGGGCGCCGCGCGCGGGTGGGCGTATCAGCGCGAGATGGAGCTGCTCGTCGAGAGCGGCCTATCGCCGATGGAGGTCCTCGTCGCCGCCACGCTGGAGAACGCCAGGTATCTCCGCATCGACGATCGGCTCGGCAGCGTCGAGCCGGGCAAGCTCGCCGACCTCGTCCTGCTCGAGGGCGACCCGCTCGCCGACATCCGCGCGATGCGCCGCGTGAATCGGGTCATGTTGAACGGGAGGTGGGTCGCATCATCGCAGGGCGATCACCCCCCTACCTCCCAAAGCTCGTCTCTGATCGTCCGCCCACGGTAGGCCCCGGGGAGGTCGGCAAGACCTCCCCGGGAACCAGGGGCGAGCGTCAGCCCATCTCGACTTCGACGCGCACCGTCGCGCCGGCCTGGGCCAGCGGGATGACGTTGCCCGAGACCGTCTTGCCGTCGACGGTCAGCTTCTTCACGCCCTTGCACACCCCCGAGTTCTTGACGCTGATCTCGTAGGTGGCGCCGCGGAAGCGGCGGGAGATGGAGAAGCTCTTCCAGGCCTTGGGCACGCACGGATCCAGCTTCAGCCCGTCGTACTGGGGCTGCACGCCGAGGATCCCCTGGCTGACGGACACGAAGGTCCACGCCGCGGTGCCGGTGAGCCAGGCGTTCTTCGCTTCGCCGAAGACCGGAGCGTCCTTGCCCGCGATCATCTGCGCGTAGACGTAGGGCTCGGCCCGGTAGGTCTCGATCTGGCTCTCCTTGGCCGAAGGACAGATGGAGAGATAGTACTCCAGCGCGCGCTCCCCCTCGCCGAGCAGACACCAGCCCAGGTGGATCCAGGTGTTGTTGTGGCAGAAGATGCCGGCGTTCTCCTTCACGCCCGGCGGGTACGAGGTGACCTCCCCGAGCTCGAGGTGGTAGGTCGAGTACGCGGGCTGCTGCAGCACGATGCCGTTCTTCGTGTAGAGGTGCTTGTGCACGCTCTCCATCGCCTGCCTGGCGCGGCCGTTCTCCGCGCCGGCGCCGCCGAGCACGCACCAGCCCTGGCTCTCGATGAAGATCTTGCCCTCCTCGTTCTCCTTGCTCCCGACCGGCCGGCTCTCGGCGTCGTAGGCGCGGCGGTACCACTCGCCGTCCCAGGCCTCCTTCTCGACCACGGCCAGCATCTCCGCGTAGTGCCCGCGCATCCGCTCCGCGTCGGACTTCTGGCCCATCCAGTCGTACAGGGCGGCCATCTCGCGGCTGGCGTAGAGGAAGAGGCCGGCGATCATCACCGACTCGGCCTTCGAGTCCTTCACGTCGCCCGCGGTCTGGAAGCTCTCGTTGGGCTCGGTGCTGAAGCAGTTCAGGTTGAGGCAGTCGTTCCAGTCCGCGTGGCCGATCAGCGGCAGGCCGTGCGGGCCGCGCTTCTTCATCGTGTACGCGATGGACGTCTCCAGGTGGTGCAGGAGGTCCTCCTTGGAGCCCTGCTTATCGGCGTAGCCCACCGCCGCCTTGAGGATGCCCTTGTCGCCGGTCTCCTTGATGTACGCGCACGTGGAGAGGATGAGCCACAGGTGATCGTCGTAGAAGTCGCCGCCGATGTCGGCGTTCCCCTTCTTCGTCAGCGGCTGGTACTGGTGGTAGCAGGTGCCGTCGCTCAGCTGCGTGGCGGCGATGTCGAGGATGCGCTGGCGGGCGCGCTCGGGGACGAGGTGCACGAAGCCGAGGAGATCCTGGTTCGAGTCGCGGAAGCCCATGCCGCGGCCGATGCCGGTCTCGTACATGCTGGCCGACCGCGAGAGGTTGAAGGTCGCCATGCACTGGTACTGATTCCAGGTGTTGAGCATGCGCCGCGCGTGCTCGTCCGGGCAGTCGGCCTGGAAGTTCGCGAGCAGCCCCGCCCAGTCCTCCTTCAGCTGAGCGAACGCCCCGTCCACGACGCCGGGCGCCGAGTACTTGGCCAGGATCTCCTTGCCCTTCTGCTTGTTCAGGACGAAGGGCGCCTTGAACTTGGGCAGATCCCCCTGGTCCACGTACGAGAGCACGAAGCTCAGGGTCTCGCTCGCGCCGGGGGCGAGCGAGAGGCTCACCTGGTGGCTGCCGATCGGGTTCCAGCCGAACGCCTTCGAGTTCGTGGCCTTGCCCCGGAGCGGGACCTGTGCCTCGTGCAGGCCGTGGTGGACGCTGCCGCAGAAGGCGTCGCGGCTCGTGTCGAACCCGTCGATGGCCCGCGTGCAGGCGAAGAGCGTGTAATGGGAGCGGCGCTCGCGGTACTCGGTCTTGTGGTAAATGGCGCTCCCGTCGATCTCCACCTCGCCGATCGAGTAGGTGCGCTGGTAGTTCGTCATGTCGTTGAGCGCCTCGAAGAAGCAGAACTCCTGGAAGGAGAAGAGCTGGATGTCCTTCTTCGAGCCGCTCTTGTTGGTGACCCGGGTGCGCCAGATCTCGACGTTCTCGCCGGGGACGATGAAGTAGAGGACCTCCACCTCGACGCCGTTCTTCTCGCCCGTGATCTTCGTGTATCCCAGGCCGTGGCGGCACTCGTAGCGATCGAGGGCCGTCTTGAGCGGCTTCCACATGGGGTTCCACACCACCCCGCCGTCGTTGACGTAGAGGTAGCGCCCGCCGATATCCATCGGTACGTTGTTGTAACGATACCGGGTGAGCCGGCGCAGCTTGGCGTCCTTCCAGAACGTGTAGCCGCCCGCGGTGTTGGTGCAGAGGCCGAACATCTCGTCCGAACCCAGGTAGTTGAGCCAGGGCAGCGGCGTGTCGGGCCGGGTGATGACGTACTCGCGGCTCTCGTCGTCGAAGTGGCCGTACTGATTGCTCATGGACGCGCGGTCTCCGTGGATTCGGTGGAGTCGAAAGCTGGGTCGAAAGCGGAGGGCTTCTTCCCCATCAGCGACAGAAAAAAACCCGGCGGCAGAGCTGCCCCCGGGTTGGTTAAGCCGATGATTGTTGGGCTTGGGGCCTCCGAGCAAGCTCAGAGGGCCGCCACTCTAGACCCCAGCGGCTCCGGTTGTCAACGGGGCCTGCGGGCGCGTCCGGGGGCGGTTTTCCGGCAGGAACGCGGCGCTCCGGCGCGCTCCAGCGCACCGCTCGTGTGCGGCAGACAACCGCGAATTACAGCGTGGGAAGATTTTTGCATAGCGCTTCTCGGCGGCGATCCGGAGGTGGGCGCCGGGCGCCTGCTGGCCCGGACAATCAGTCGTCGTCCGACCGAGCCTCGTCGGGGAGCACCAGCCTGCCAATGGCCACCTGGCGCACCGCCGCCGGATAGTAGGCCGTGACGGCGGCCGTGCTCCACGTGTGTCCGACGACGGCAGCGGCCGCGTTCGTGTAGAGGCGCATCACGCCGTAGCCCGCGCCGGAAGCCCAGCGGCCGCCCGAGGAGTACCTGGAGTCGGACGAGCCGTGTTGGAAGTTCGTCGAGTCGACAACGCTCACCTCGTACTGGAACGTGCCCGCGACGAGGGGGCTCGCCGGGAGCTTCAGCCTCGGCGCCCGGCGGAGGATCGCGACGTGCCCCGTCGCCGACTCGCCCTCTGGATAGCGGATGGCCATGACGTCGCCGGCGCGGGCGTCCCGGAGGTCGCGGATCCTCTCGAACCCGTTCTCGTCCACGATGGCGTCGTAATAGGCGGCCGCGCTCGGGCTCCGGCTGCCCAGCCAGTCGTCGAACGACGACTCGGTCCAGCCGTAGCTCCGCTTGAGCAGCTGCGTCAGGAAGGTGGCGCACTGGGTGCGGTTCGCGTAGCGCCGCGCGCCGGCGACGCCTGCCCAGGATATGAAGCTAGGAGTCGAGTTGTACTCGTTGTTCTCAGGATCGATGTTGTCGACGAGGCGCTCCGCCCAGTCGAGGTGCTCGACGCGGTGCGCAGCCGCAGCGCGCGGCGAGAGCCACGCGAGACACGAGAGAACGAGACAAGCGATCCCCACAGGACGACGACGAACGCTCGCCATGACCCACCATGCAATGCAATGAGTTGTTCGGACCGGCGCGTCGCACTCAGCGCGCGTATTCCCGTGATGTATTAACCATCATCGCGATACATCGTTCAATATAAATTTGCAGCACAAGCGATTTTGGGAGTCGCTTGTCCCACAGGCGCACAGAGAGACAGGCGCCCTCGCGCGCCATGCGACTCACGAGGCGACGACGCGACAGGACATCGCATCGCATCGCACCGCGGCCGACGGGCCGACGCGACCGACGCGACCGACGCGACCGACGCGACCGACGCGACCGCGGCAACCCACATGGCCCGCGCGGCCCGCGCGGCCCGCGCGGCCCGCGCGGCAAACGTGGCAAACGTGGCGAGCCTCGCAATCCCGGCGCGAGGCGGCGGAAAGCAGTCGATTTCGAGGGGGCATCCGGGTTAACCTGGCCTGTTGTCGAGACGCACGGAGGGCTCGGCCAGCAGGCACGATCGACGGTGTGGACCGGAGGTCACTTCGTCTTGATACGGAACTCCACGCGCCGGTTCATGGCGCGGCAGCCCTCGTCGTTCGTGAAGCAGACCGGCGCGGCGGCGCCGTACCCCGGCGCCGTCATCGGCGTGGCGACGCCGCGCTGGACCAGGTAGCGGACCACGGCGTTCGCGCGGCGCTCGGACAGCTTGATGTTGTGCTCCACCGACCCCTGGTTGTCCGTATGCCCCTCGACCGTCAGCGCGGTGATCTCCGGGTGCGTCCTCAGGATGTTCGCCACCGCGTCGAGGACCGAGAACGACTCGGGCCGGATCTCGTCCTTGTCGAGGTCGTAGAAGATGGGCCGGGCGATCTTGATGCGATCCCCCTCGATGACCGCCTCGGCCGGCGCCGCCGGCTGGACGGGCGCCGGCGGGGGCGGCGGTGGAGGCGGCGTCGCGCTCGCCGCCAGCGACATCTCGGCGTTCGCCGACCCGCACCCCGCCGCAAGGACGCCCATGACCACCAGCCAGATCGCTCGGTTCGCTCGCATTTCGCGCCTCTAGCACGGGGCATCGCCCGGAAGAAGCGCCGGCGACGGCCGGAACGAGCGCCGGCGCCGCCCGGGGGACGCGCCGGCGCCGCCCGCCGGCGGGGCGGCCCCGCCCCTGGCGCGCGCCCGCGGCGGGGACGCGCGCCGGACCTGCGGAAGGCGCGGCGGCGATCCAGTATCGTTGCTGCGCGCACGCATGTCCGCCCCCGCGAAGACCCCGAGCCTGATCGTCGGAATCGACCTCGGCACCACCCACACGGTCGTGGCCTGGGCCGAGCGCGACGCCGCGCCCGGCGCGATCCGCGTCTTCCCCATCCCGCAGCTCGTGACCGCCACCGAGGTCGAGGCGCGCCCGCTGCTGCCCTCCCTGCTCTACGCGCCCCTCCCCGGCGAGGCGCCGGCCGACCCGTTCGGCGACGCGCCCTTCGCCATCGGCGAGCACGCCCGCCGGCGCGGCGGCGAGGTCCCCGGCCGGCTCATCGCCTCGGCGAAGAGCTGGCTCTGCCACCCCGCCGTCGACCGGACGGCGCCCGTCTTGCCCTGGGGCGCGGCCGAGGACGCGGCCTCCCTGCCCCGCGCCTCGCCGCTCGACGCGAGCGCCCGCATCCTCGCCCACGTGCGCCGCACCTGGGACGACGCCTTCCCGGATCGCCCGCTCGCGGCGCAGGAGGTCGTGCTCACGGTGCCGGCCTCGTTCGATCAGGTCGCGCGCGAGCTCACCGTCGAGGCGGCCCGCCGCGCCGGCCTCTCGGCGCGGCTGCTCGAGGAGCCGCAGGCCGCGTTCTACGACTTCATGCGGCTCGCCGGCGCGGAGGGCCTCGACGCGCTGCTCGCCCGCTCGGGCGGCGACGCGACGGTCCTCGTCTGCGACGTCGGCGGCGGCACCACCGATCTGTCGCTCATCCGGGTCGCCCGGGGCGCCGGCGCCGCGGAGGGCCGCCCGGTCGAGGTCTCGCGCGTCGCCGTCGGCCACCACCTCCTGCTCGGCGGCGACAACATGGACCTCGCGCTCGCCCACCTCTGCGAGCCGCGCCTCGTCGGCGGCACGGGCGAGAAGCTCGACCCGGCGCGGTTCGGGCAGCTCGTGCTCGCCTGCCGCGCCGCCAAGGAGCGCCTGCTCGGCGGCGCCTCGTCCGGCGGCAACGTTCCGGCCGGCGGTGGCGCCTCGTCCGGCGGCGCCGCGCCCGCCCCGCCGGACGAGGCGCCGGTCACCGTGCTCTCCCACGGCGCGCGGCTCGTGGGCGGGGCGCTGACGACGCGCCTCCGCCGAGAGGAGGTCGAGGCGATCGTGCTCGACGGCTTCTTTCCGGAGGCGCCGCGCGACGCCCGGCCGCAGCGCGGTCGGAGCGGGCTCGTCGCGTTCGGCCTGCCCTACGAGCGCGACGTGGCGATCACCCGGCACGTCGCCTGGTTCTTCGCGCGCCACGCCCCCGAGGCGCGAGGGCCGACCGCGCTGCTCCTGAACGGCGGCGTCTTCCGCGCGCGCCGCGTCGCGGAGCGCCTCGCGCAGGTCATCGAGCGGTGGGGGGGGCCGTGGGGGGGGCTGCGGCTCGACGTGCTCCCGCACGCCGATCCCGACCTCGCGGTGGCGCGGGGCGCGGTCGCATACGGCCTCGCGCTCGCCGGCCGCGGCGTGCGCATCGAGGGCGGCGCGGCGCGCGGCTACTACGTCGGCCTGGAGCCGCCCGCCGGCGGGGGGCCGCGGCCCGCGGTGTGCGTGGTGCCGCGCGGCGCGAAGGAGGGCAGCGTGCACGCGGCGGCCGGGCGGACGTTCGCGCTCGTCGTGGGTCGCCCGGTCCGGTTCGACCTGTTCGCGTCGGACGACGCGCGCGCCGATCGCGCCGGCGACCTCGTCCCGCTCGAGGACGACCGGTTCGAGGCCCTCCCGCCGGTCGCCGTGGCGTTCGACGCCGGGGACGCGGCGCGCGCCGCGGCCGGCAAGCAGGCGGAGGTGCGCGTCCAGATCGAGGGGGAGCTCACCGCGATCGGCACCCTGGACCTCGCCTGCGTCGAGGTGGGGGTCCCGGCGCCGCGCCGCTTCCGGCTGGCGTTCCAGCTGCGCGAGGACGGCCGCGGCGCGCGCGCCGCCGCCGGCGAGGGGGGCGCGCCGGGCGGCCCGCCGGAGGGGGCGCAGGGCGGGCTGCCGGAGCGGGCGCAGGCGAGGCCTCCCGCCGGGGCGGCGCAGGGCGGGAGGCGCCTCGACGAGGCGCGGGAGGCGATCGAGCGGGTGTTCGGCAAGGGGCGGCCCGACGTCGCGCCGCGGGAGGTGAAGAACCTCGTCCGCGAGCTCGAGCGCGTGCTCGGGGAGCGCGCCACCTGGACGACGGAGACGGCGCGGGCGCTGTTCGACACGCTCGCCCCGAGCGCGCGCTCGCGGCGGCGCTCGGCCGATCACGAGCGCCTGTTTTGGTCGCTCGCCGGCTACTGCCTGCGCCCCGGCTTCGGCGACGGGGGCGATCCGGCGCGCGTCGCCGCGATCGCGCCGCTCTTCGCCGAGCGGCTGGCGTTCCCGCAGGAGGCGCGCTCGTGGCAGCAGTTCTGGATCGCGTGGCGGCGCATCGCGGGCGGCCTCGACGAGCCGCTGCAGGTCGCGATCCGGGATCTCGCGGATCCATTCCTGGCCCCGTCCGAGCAGCGGCTGAAGAAGCCGAAGGGGGTGAAGCCGGAGGCGCTCGACGATTTGCTCGAGCTCTGCGCGTCGCTCGAGCGCGTGCCGGCCGGCCGGCGGAGCGAGCTTGGCGCGTGGATCCTGGAGCGCACCTGGACCGACCGCGACGCGCGGCTCTGGGCGGCGATCGGCCGCATCGGGGCGCGTGTGCCGGCCTACGCGAGCGTGCACCATGTGGTGTCGCCGGCGGCGGCCGAGCGGTGGCTGGATCACCTGCTGCGCGAGAAGTGGCAGGAGCTGCCGTCGGCCGCGCCGGCCGCGGTGCAGCTCGCGCGCCGGACCGGCGACCGGGCGCGCGACGTCTCGGACCGGATCCGCGGCGAGGTGGAGCGGCGGCTCGTGAAGGTGGGCGCGCCCGAGGCGTGGGTGGCGGCCGTGCGCGAGGTGGTGGCCGTCGAGGAGGCGGAGCGCGCGGCGTTCTTCGGAGAGGGGCTGCCGGTGGGGCTGCGGCTCGTGGGGGAGTAGGGACGGCTCCGGTGCCCGGTCGCGGTGTCGCCGGATGGCACGCCCTCTCCCACTTCGTTCGGGACGCGTTGGGCCGCACGTTGCGGGGGTCCGTCACGTCGAGGGCGCCGCAGCCGACGGATGACTTCAACGATATCCCTTCGTTTTTGGTGCTTCTCGCAGCAGATCGGCGACTGCAGCCTCTATGTCGGTCACGAGTCTCTGCCACGCTGGAAGCTCATTGATGGGACCTTCAATGTCGAGACGTTGAAGCAGCATGGCACGGCGTTCCGAGAAGCTACCTTTGAATCTATGGCCTCGCCTTCCCTTCTTACCCGAAGCCGCTGCGAGAGCGGCCTCGAGACGTTCCTTGGGCTTCGACGTCGATTCGATGCTCCGTCGAGGTGGTAGGTTGAGCTCTTCCTGGCCACGAGGGTTGCCGGCAACCATGCGGATCGTAGCCTCATCAAGAAGGAGCCAAGCCTCAATCTCTTGAACGGGGATCACGCAGACGTGTCGCGGGCACCCGTCGAGGCCAGCCAGGCGCTCGTGAATACGCTGGCGTACCTCTTCAGGATCACGCGCGTCCGCGTCTTGGTGAGCAAACAGGAGGTTGACGTCCCCGGCGAGCTTCAGAGCTGTTCGTGCCTGTTCCTCGATGCGCTTCCCAGGTGGCTGGGGGAGGCGTCCAAGGTCCGGCGCGTCGCCGGCCGCCTCGTCCGCCCCCGCCCGCACGCAAAGCGCTTCCAGGTGAGGCACGAGGCCACGGTCCGAGGTTCCCTCACACACGAGCAGAAACTTGATGATCACATGCGCCTCTAGGCCGCGTAGTCCCCGAGCGTCAGCTGGGCACCGGGAGGCCTGGAGAGGTATGCCAGGATCTCCGTCCGGCCGACGCTTACCTCGCCGGGTGAGATTCGCCAGGAATGATGCCTCGGATCGTTCACCGGCAATAAGCGCATGGTGCGCACCGGCGCCTTCGAAGGCCCTTGGACGGTCACAGGCTTGGCGAACAGGAGATCCTCAGCGTGTTGCAATTGAACAAATAGGGGAGAATGAGTATTGACAATGATTTGGCGGAACGGGTTAGCATCGCCAGGCGGCCGATGCGGGTCGACAGCCAAGCCGCGGACCAGATCCACCATGGCGCCAATGCGTTCCGGGTGGATGCCGTTCTCCGGTTCCTCCATGCAGATGAGCCCCTCGACCGCCGGATCGTTGTTGATGATGCAAAGCGCTAGGAACCGGAGTGTCCCGTCCGATAGAGAACGCGCCGGAAGGAAGCCACCCTTCGGCTGCTGCAGCTCGAGAGTCAGCAGCTCGCGCCTATCGTCACGGTCCACGCGAATCGCGGCAACGTCGACAAGCCCCGTGAGCTGCGCAGCGATATCACCATAAACGCGATGCGGACGTGGCTGTCCGTCTTCCTGCGGTGCCGTCGCCAATCGGTACAGCGCAGCCGCCAAATGAGCCCCGTTGGGCTCAATGTACGGTTTAGCGAGGAACGGATCGGGGCTGCGCATCGCAGACGGTTCCAGCATGAGGAGCCTCCAGCTCTGCATCTCTCGCCGGGCGGCGAGGATCGTAGGATCGGATGCGGTCGCCGTGGTACAGACGATTGTCCGCGGCGCGGTATCAGCCGGCCAAGGCTTCGGATGGCCCCTGCTCCCGCCATCCTGATGCACCCGGATGGTCCGCTTGCCATCCTCCATATCCGTAGAAATAAACGCCTTGCCTTTGCGAGTTCCTACGATCACGTGGTCCCGAAACTCGCGCTTGCTGTGCTCCCAACGCAAGTGCTCGTGGGCCTCGCCACGCTTGAGATAGCCGAGATGCTCGCTGAGGAGCTTCAGCCGGCCCAGGCTCCCGACGCTATTCGAAGGCTCCTCGTAGGACAACTCAAGCTCATAGCGCAGAAACGTGGTCGTCGTGTTGACCTCGCGTCCGAAATCGTCGCGCACGACTGCCGGCACGATCATCTCGGCGGCGAACCTCATCGTGTCAACACGCGTCGTGCCGTCGGTCCAAAAGAGATGCCTCGGATCTTCGCCGCGCCCTTCGACGCTCCGAATCATCTGCGCGGCCCTCATGATCTCGTGGTCCGCGAGCAGAGATAGAAACTGAATCGCATCGAAGACGTTAGACTTACCGCTCCCATTCGGACCTGCGATGCATGTAAACGGCCCGAAGTCGACCTTGAGACCGAGAAGATTCTTGAAACCGTCGATTTCTAGGCGTGTCAGCATCAGCTTCCTTCCCGCCGCGGAGGATCGAAGGTACCACGGCCGCAGCGCACAGGGACCCCATCGCCAGCATTTTTCTCCCCCGACCACCACACCCGCCCCGTCCCGGTCCGGCTGACCACACGCCGGCGCCTCGGTCAGGTGCAAGGTCCGTCGCTGGGTCGGCGACGTCGACCAAGGCGCCTGCGCCGTGTGCCATGCCCTCTCGGGCCCCGTCCACAGTGGAGGAGCGACGATCGGGCGCCCCCTTCCAGATCCCCCCGCACCGAGCTCCTCCACGACGATCGGAGGGCGGAGCGCTGTAAGCGTTCGCGCTGGGCTGGACCTCTGGCGCCGAATTTCGAGCGCACCAGGACGAAAAGAGCTCAAGCGGCAGCCTTCGGTCGTCGGATGGGCTCGCCGATTTGCTGAAATTCCTTGGATGATGAGGGGACCAGCTTGTGGCGCATCAGCGATGCCTGCCGGCGAGACGCGTTGAAGCCTTGGTGGACGGCCGCCGCGGCGTGCTAGCGTCCCGGCTGCGGCACGGTGGCGCTGTGGGGCACGCTATGAGGCGGTCAGGCGGCCGCACGCACAGGTAGCACGGCCCGCGTCGGCTTGATCTCTTCCACGACCGCCGCACCCGCCCCCCCGGCGGCGACCTCAGTTCCAGAAAGTGCAGACGCCGTCCGCGCACCCGCAGGCCAGCCCCGGGCTGGAGCAGTCGCACGTCGAGGCCCCGTCGCTGACGGCGGGGTTGTGGCAGAGCTCCCCGCCGCAGCCGCCGACGGCGCAGTCGTCGTCCGTGGCGCACGCGTCACCGCTGTTCCGGATGCAACACCCGCCGACCGGCGTTCAGTCGCCGGTCGCCGCCTCGACGCACGCCTCGAGCTCCGGCGTCGCTCGCCAGCCGCACTCGCCCGACGCGCCCCGCTCGCATACGCCGTGCTTGTCGTAACACGCGTACTCCTCGAGCCACTGGCAGTCCGTGGCCACGTCCTCGCTCGCGCAGATCTGACCGCTGCAGCCGGTCACCACGCACGGGGCAGCCTCGCCGCCCCCGAGGCACGCCTCGAGCTCCGGCGTCTCGCGCCAGCCGCACTCGCCCGACGCGCCCCGCTCGCACACGCCGTGCTCCGCGTAACACGCGTACTCCTCGCGCCACTCGCACGTGGTGACCACCTCGTCGTCAGCGTCGGCGCAGACCTGCCCGCTGCAGCCGGTCACCACGCACGGCGCGGGCTCGCCGCCCCCGAGGCACGCCTTGAGCTCCGGCGTCTCGCGCCAGCCGCACTCGCCCGACGCGCCCCGCTCGCACACGCCGTGCTCCTGGTAACACGCGTACTCCTCGCGCCACTCACAGGTGGTGGCCAGGTCGTTATCGGCCTCGACGCAGAGCTGCCCGCTGCAGCCGCCCACCACGCACGGGGCAGGCTCGCCGCCCCCGAGGCACGCCTCGAGCTCCGGCGTCTCGCGCCAGCCGCACTCGCCCGACGCGCCCCGCTCGCACACGCCGAACTTGTCGAAACACGCGTACTCCTCGCGCCACTCGCACGTGGTGACCACCTCGTCACCGGCATCGGCGCAGATCTGCCCGCTGCAGCCGGTCGGCCTGCAGTCCCCAGGCTCGCCGCCCGCAGACCCGCCGTCCCCAGGTCCGCCGTCGCCCGGGCCCTGACAGCCCTTGCCCTTGGCGCCGGTGAGCAGGGGAACGAAGAGCAGGAGCATTCCAACCACGAGCCGATGACGCTTGCTGAACAGATCCATCGTTAAGCCTCCTATCAAGGGTTCGACCGTGCCACCCGGCAGCCGCAGGCGCCAGGGTTCGCCGGCCGCTTCACGGGCCCGCGCCGGCGTGTCCCCGAAGCGTGGACGCGCCCTCCCGCCGTGACGAGCCGCTTTCTCAATTTCTGCTTCCGCTTCTGCTTTCTGCGTCTGCAAGCGGCGAGCCGCCCTCCAGGCCACGAGCGCTCCGCCGGGAGGAGGCGCTCCGGCTGCGACGAGGCACACGCCGCGCGCGCGGGCGCCTGCCGCGGCCGCCGCGGGGCTGCACACTCTGGCACAGACCGAGCGCACCTCGTCAAAAGCCGAGCATTTCTGCGGCCTCCTGCCTGGCCTGCCGCTTGCTTATGTGCCGGCACGGGACGCGGACAGCGCAGCACGCACCGGCGCGGCCATGACGCCCTGTGTCTTCGTGAACGAGGTGAACTATGACCTTCCTGTCTAGAACTTACGCCAGCTGGCTCGTCGTCGCGGCGACAGCGGCATCGGCCGGACTCGCCGGCTGCGTGGTGGTGGGAGGCTCGACGGGGAATCAACCCGATGACGACGCTCCGACCGACTTCATCTCTGGCAATCCGAACGGGAACAACGGCCGAGGGGAGGACGACGGCGGCAGCGTCAGCGCCGGAAGCACCGGCGCCGGCGCCGGCGACGGCGCCGGGGCGCCGGACGAGGGAGCGGGCGACGACGACCCGGAGCGCGCTATCACCGAGGCCGACATCATCCAGGTCAAGGACGGCAAGCTCTACGCGCTCTCGCAGTACGCGGGGCTCAGCGTCATCGACATCTCGCGGCGCGACCGGCTGAAGCTCCTCGGGCGCTACCAGGCGAGCGGGATGCCCTTCGAGATGTACCTGCGCGACGGCATCGTTTACGCGATGTTCTCGTCGTGGACGCAGTACCTCTACGACGAGGACACCGGCGAGTACACCTACTCGGAGTCGAGCCGCATCGAGGCGCTCGACGTCTCCGACCCGGCGGACATCCGCCTGATCGGCTCGTTCAACCTGCCGGGCACCATCTCCGACTCGCGCATCGTCGGCGACGTGCTCTATGCCGTCACCCTGGAGAACAACTATTGCTGGGGGTGCGGGAGCTCGCCGAACACCACCGTCACCTCCCTGGCCGTCGGCGACCCCGAGGCGATCCGGGTGGTCGACAAAATGAGCTTCAGCGACAACGACCCCTACGGCTACGGGTGGCGCCGCAGCGTGACCGTCACCCAGGAGCGCATGTATGTCTCCGGGATCGAGTGGGACGGCACCGACGAGGGGCACTCCACCATCCAGGTCATCGACATCTCCGACCCGAGCGGCGACCTCGTGGAAGGCACGACCGTCGAGGCCACCGGCCAGATCCAGAGCCGCTGGCAGATGGACGAGCACGAGGGCGTCCTCCGCGTCGTCAGCCAGCCCGGCCTCTGGTGGAACAACGCGGCGCAGCCCGGCGTCCAGACCTTCGCGGTCGCGTCCTCGCAGGAGCTCACCCCCCTCGGCTACACCGAGCTCCGCCTCCCCAAGCCCGAGTCGCTGCGCTCCGTCCGCTTCGACGGCGACCGCGCCTACGCCATCACGGCAGAGCAGACCGACCCGCTGTTCACCATCGATCTCAGCGACCCGGAGCACCCCGCCCAGCTCGGCGAGCTCGAGATGCCCGGCTGGGTCTACCACATGGAGCCGCGCGGCGACCGCGTGCTCGCCCTCGGGTTCGACAACGCCTCCACCGAGGGGTCGCTCCACGTCTCGCTCTTCGACGTCTCGGACCTCACGGCCCCCACGATGCTGGAGCGCGTCCACTTCGGCGGCTCGTGGGGGAGCTTCGCCGAGGACCAGGACCGGATCCACAAGGCCTTCACCATCCTGGACGACCTCGGCACGATCCTCGTGCCCTACAGCGGCTGGGAGCAGCGCGGCGACATCGGCTGCGGCACGTACAAGAGCGGCGTCCAGCTCATCGACTTCACGGCCGACACGCTGACGAAGCGCGGCTCGGCCCCCGCGCGCGGCCAGGCGCGACGCGCCTTCGTCCATGACGAGCGGCTCTTCGCCGTCTCCGATCAGGAGGTCGGGACGTTCAACATCGACGACCGCGACGCCCCGGTCGAGGTCGCCGACCTCACCCTCACGACCGTCGTCAGCAACGCGGTCGTCACCGGCGATCTCGTGGTCCGCATGAGCGCGGACTGGTGGACCAGCAGCCCGCAGCTCGAGATCGCGCCGGCCGCGGATCCGGGCCGCATCGAGCCGATCGGGAAGCTCGACCTCGCGGCGCTGGCCACCGACTCGGAGGGGAGCTGCTACGGATACGGCCTCGCCGACGCGCGCCTCTTCGCGCACGGGCAACACGCCTACCTGCTCTGGCCCTCGCACACGGGCGAGGAGCCCAAGGCGCACGTCGCCGTCATCGATCTCAGGGACCCCGAATCGCCCCGGATCGCGAGCCACCGCGAGCTGCCGTTCAGCGGCGTCGCGCTCTACGGCTACGGGTACTCCTACGGCGCCGTCGTCCCGACGGGCGACACGGTGGTGCAGGCAGGGAGCACCCTCGTGCTCCGCAACACCAACGACCGGTACTACTACTACGGCGACTACGACGGCGGCGACGTCAGCGTCGGCGGCGGCGAGCAGCCGGCGTCTGCCGAGCCGTCGCTCGAGGTCATCGACCTCTCCGATCCGTCGAACCCGGCGCACCGCTCGGTGGCGCTGCCCTCCGGCGTTGGGTACACGGGCCTTCAGCTCGACGGCACCACCGTGCTGACCTCGCACTGGGTGCCGCTGCCCGAGGACGCCTCCAAGGCGCGCTTCTACCTCGACCGCATCGACGTGTCCGACCCGTCCTCGCCGGTCGTGCGGGCGCCGGTCAACGTGCCCGGGTCGCTGCTCGCCTTCGACGGCGCGCTCGGCCGCGCGCTCACGGTCGATTACGAGCCGTTCGAGCTCCAGGTGCCGAGCCCCGAGGCCTGCTACAGGGCGTTCGCGCAGAACGTCGACTTCAAGCCGACCGACCCGCACGAGTGGTCGGGCGCCGGCATCTGCAAAGGGATGAGCCGCACGATCAAGCTCCTCGACGTCGGCAGCGAGACCGCGCGCCTCCGCGACGAGCACCCGATCGACGGCGACGCCGGCATCTGGCAGGTGTCCGTGGGCGACGACCGCGTGTTCATGTTCACCTACCTGAACTACGTGGTCGAGAACGGCGAGGTGCCGTACGGGATGCTCGTGGCCAGCGGGCTCGAGGAAGGCCGCATCGAGCTCGTGAGGAAGCCGTTCGCGGAGCTGACCCACAGCTCGCCGCTCTTCGCCGACGGGACGCGCCTCCTCGTCTCCAGCCACAGCCCGCCCTCGCTCGCCGTCATCGACGCCTCCGACCTCGACGCGCTGACCTACGAGACCAAGGGCGAGCTCTCCTCGTACATCTACCGGGTGACGGTCGACGGCGACCGCGCCCTCTGCTCGCTCGGGCACAACGGGCTCGAGGTCGTCGACCTCGGCGACTGACCCGCGCGCCGCGCCTTCGCTGCCGCCGCCCCGCGCGGGCGGCGCGGCGAAGGCACAGGCCGCCTCCGCACGCTCCCCCGCCCTCCCCTCCCCCCGTAGATCCGCCCGAACCTCACATTCCCCCACGTACGCGGCGCTCGAGCCACGTACGCGGCGCTCGAGCTCAACAGGAGCCCGGCCAGGATCACCGCCGACCCGGCGAGCGGGCGGCGGCGCGCTCCGCGGCGAGGGCCGCAACGCGCGCGGGTGAGGGCCGCGCGGCCGGCTCCGTCCGCCGCGGACGCTTGGCGCCGGGGCCCGGCTGCGGCACACAGGGGTCATGGGCAGAGCCGAGCTCGGGCAGCTGATCGATCGCGAAGGGCTCGACGCTTCGGACGGCGCGCGGGGCCGCCTCGCGATCGCCGTCCCGGCGGCGTGGGCGCGCGACCGCGCGGACATCGAGATCACCGTGCCCGCCCGCGTCACCTGCGCCCGCTGCGACGGCGGCGGCTGCGACAGCTGCGCCCGGAGCGGCGCCCACCGCGCCCCGGCCGAGGCCGCCGCGAGGACGCTGCGGCTCCGGCTCCCGCCCGATCTCACCGCCGGCGCGACGCTCCGCCTGGTGCGCCCCTTCGGCGAGCACGCCCCGCTCGACCAGCTCCTCGTCGAGCTCCGCGAGGGCAGCGCGGCGTCGCCCGGCGTGCTGCGCGTCGGGCCGCCCCCGTCGGACGCGCTCGCGCGCGCCGCGGCGCCGGACGGCGGCGGCCTGCGCGCGCTCGGCGCGCAGCTCGGCACGCCGGCCGTCCTCGCGGCCCTCGCCGCGATCGCGGCGGTCGTGGGGCTCCTGCTCGGCCGCTGATCGCGGGCCGGCGCCTCGTCCGCCGGGCGCGGCCGCGCCGCGGAGCGCGCGCCGCTGCCCGCAGCAGACGCGGGCGACGCCGCCGGCAGGGCCTCGCTGCCGTGCAGGGCCCATGCTAGCGAGAGGCCCGCGGACGCGCGCGGGGATCGAAAGCGCCGCCACGGCCGCGGACGGAGAGCAAGCACATGAGCCTCAATGAGCCCCTGCGGGCCAAGATCGCCACCATCATCCGCGAGAACGACGTCGTCCTGTTCATGAAGGGGACGCGGACCATGCCTCAGTGCGGCTTCTCCGCCCAGGTGGTGAGCATCCTCGACGAGCACCTGCCCACGTACCAGACGGTGGACGTCCTCTCGGACCCCGCGCTGCGCGACGGCATCAAGGAGTTCTCGAGCTGGCCCACGATCCCGCAGCTCTACATCCGCGGCGAGTTCGTCGGCGGCTGCGACATCGTGAAGGAGCTGCACGCGACCGGCGAGCTCGTGAAGGCGCTCGGGCTCGCGCAGGGCACGCCGCAGGCGCCGCCCGCCATCCGCGTGACCCAGGCGGCGGTCGCCGCGTTCTCGGCCGCGCGGGAGTCCGACGCCGACTTCGTTCACATCGAGATCGACCCCTCGTTCAACTACGGCCTTTACTTCGGCCCGCGGCAGGCCGGCGACGTCGAGGTCGAGGCCGGCGGGGTGGTGTTCCTGCTCGACCGCGCGAGCGCGCGGCGCGCCGAGGGGCTGTCGATCGACTTCGTCGAGGGCCCCTCCGGCGGCGGCTTCAAGCTGGAGAGCCCGAACGATCCGCCGAAGGTCAAGCAGCTCTCGCCCGCCGCGCTCAAGGCGATGCTCGACGGCGGCGAGGCGCTCGAGCTCTTCGACGTCCGCACCGATCAGGAGCGCACGATCGCGAAGATCGAGGGCGCGCGCCGCCTCGACCAGGAAGGGCAGCAGCGCCTGGAGGCGCTCGCCAAGGACGCGCGGATCGTCTTCCACTGCCACCACGGCGGGCGCAGCCAGGCGGCCGCCGAGCACTACCTCGCGAAGGGCTTCAGGAACGTCTACAACCTCCAAGGCGGCATCGACGCCTGGTCGCGCGAGATCGACCCGTCGGTGCCGCGGTACTGACCGCCCCACCCGCGACGCGCTCGCGGCGAGGTCCGGACCTGCATCCACCAAGGACAGATTTTTCCATTCACGCTGCGCACTGATCCTCGGGTCCTTCAGGGCCGCCCTTGGATCAGGTATGCGTACTGTGTGGGAGCGGACGATCAGTCCACGGTCAGGGCGTCGGACGCGCAGGCGGCGTCCGCGGCGTCGGCGACGCCGGGCCTCGTGGTCATCTTCACCCGCGGGCAGCCTGCGTGCGCGCCGATCCCGCTCGGGGACGGCGAGGTCGTGCTCGGTCGTGCGCCGGCGGGCGACACGGGGGTCATCGACGACGATCAGGTGTCGCGCCGGCACGCCCGCGTCGCGCTCTCGGGCCAGGGCCTGCAGATCACCGACCTCGGCAGCAGGAACGGCACCTTCGTCGACGGCAAGCAGGTCGAGGATCGGGTCTTCCCGTCGCTCCCGCGGCTGATCCGGATCGGGGGCACGCTGCTGCGCTTCGCCGCGGACGTCGCGCCGTTCCAGCGGGGCGGCGTCCTGGAGCACGAGGACGGGGTGATCGGCCCCACGCTGAGGCAGGCCCGCGAGCTGATCGCCCGCGCGGGGGCGCGCGGCGAGACGCTGCTGCTCACCGGGCCGAGCGGCTCGGGCAAGGAGCTCGCGGCGCGCGCCTTCCACGCGGCGACGGGGCGCGGCGGCCCCTTCGTCGCCGTGAACTGCGCCGCGATCCCCGAGGGCCTCGCGGAGCGGCTGCTCTTCGGGGCGCGGCGCGGGGCGTACTCGGACGCGACCGCCGACGCGGAGGGCTACGTCCAGGCCGCGCACGGCGGCACGCTGTTCCTCGACGAGATCGCGGAGCTCGACGCGTCGGTCCAACCCAAGCTGCTCCGCGTCCTCGAGACGCGCGAGGTGACCGCGCTCGGCGACACGCGCCCGCGCAAGGTGGAGTTCCGGCTCTGCGCGGCCACCCTGAGGGATCTCCAGGCCGAGGTCGCGGCGCGCCGCTTCCGGGAGGACCTCTATTACCGGATCGGCCGGCCCGAGGTGCGGGTCCCGGCGCTGACCGAGCGGATCGAGGAGCTGCCCTGGCTGGTCGCGGCGGAGCTCCGACGCGGCGGCGCGCGGCTCGCGCCGAGCCTCGGGCTCGTGGAGTCGTGCGCGCTGCGCGCGTGGCCGGGCAACGTGCGGGAGCTGCTGCGCGAGGTGCGGCAGGCGGGCCTCGCGGCGCACGCCGCCGGGCGCGCCGTGGTGGAGGCGTCGGACCTCGCGCCCTCCGCGGGCCTCGACATCACGGAGGTCGCGAGGCGCACGCCGCCGGCGGCAGAGCTGCAGCGGATCGCCATCGAGGTGGCGCTGCGGCGCGAGCAGGGGAACGTCACGCGCGCGGCCCGCTCGCTCGGGATGCACCGGAACCAGCTGCGCCGCTGGCTCGCCCGCCACGGGGTCGACGCGGCGGCGTTCGCGGGCGCGGGCAAGGACGACGGCGCTGCTGCTAAGGAGTCGACATGAGCTCGGACACCACGGTTCGCACCACGGATCTCTGCGACGACCACCCGGACGCCGTCGCCGTCGCCGATCCGATCTTCCGGGATTACGGCGGAGCTCGCCTGTTCCACGGGCCCATCGTCACGGTGAAGGTCCACGAGGACAACGTGCTCGTCCGCAAGGCGCTCGAAGAGCCGGGCCAGGGGCGGGTGCTGGTCGTGGACGGCGGCGGCTCGCTCCGCTGCGCGCTCCTCGGGGACAACCTCGCCGCGATCGCCCACCAGAACGGCTGGGCCGGGCTGGTCGTGTACGGCTGCGTCCGCGACGCTGAGGCGCTCGGCCGCATCCCGATCGGCGTGAAGGCCCTCGCGACGCACCCGCGGAAGAGCAACAAGAAGGGCGCGGGGGACCGCGACGTCCCCGTGACGTTCGCCGGGATCACCTATGTTCCCGGCGGATTCATTTATGCCGACCACGACGGGATCGTCTTCGCCCCCAAGGCGCTCGTCTGAGGAGCTCGCTCGCGCGTTCGCGCATCGGCGAGGCAGAAACGCACGTCGCCGCGCAATTTCGCCACATACGAGGAGGGGGGCGCGCGGCGGTTGCTCGCGGGATGGATGGGCTCGGCTCCGGTCTGGACGCGCGGGTGTCGTGCGCCGCGTCGAAGCGCGCTGCCTGGCGCGGCCGATGCATTGACGCGGAAGCTGCCAACACCTCGTAGATACGGGAGGACAAGAATGAGCAACATCACGTCCGAGCTGAAGAACGATCTCACCAAGAGCCTGGAGTCGCTCCAGACCCTGCGCGACGAGATCCGGGTCAGGCTGCATCTCGCCGGCATGGAGGCGAAGGACGCCTGGGGCAAGCTGGAGCCGACGCTCCTCGACGCGGAGAAGCTGGCCGAGGACGTCTCGGAGACCTCGCGGAACGCGCTGCGCGACATCCTGGAGAAGGTGAAGGAGTTCCGCTCGTCGTTGCCGTCCTGATCGCGGCGCCTCCGGGATGATGTGACAAGAGCGCCCCTCGGGGGCGCGGCAGGCGGCGCCCACCAGGAGCTCGGCACGAGCCTGGTGGGCGCCTCTGCTTTGTCCGCCCGCGCGCTGCCCGAGCGCCGGCCCCGCGGCTCACCCGCGCAGCGCGGCCGCCGCGACGCGCGCGACATTGCCCCACCGCGGGTCGGCTGCGCAGGCCGCGAGCCGCTCGCCCACGACGTGGGAGCGGCGGTGATCGCAGGAGCTGGGCGGCCGCGCGAAGGTCGTGAGCGGCGCGCGCAGGAGGGTCTTCTCGACCTGGGCGAGCATCGCGGTGTTGTGCACGAAGCCGAGCCCGCTCTGGATGTCGGCCAGCGTGGCGCTCGGGTGGCCGCCCCAGGGCGGGACGACCAGCGCGTGCGCGGCGGCGGGCGCCTGGTTCACCGCGATCACGCCGTACCGGAGCTCGAGCAGGGCGCGGTCGAGCGCGGCGCCGACGGCGGGGTCCTCCTCGCTGATCGGGTGCGCGACGATCGACGCGCCCAGGGTGCCCTGGAGCCGGTCGTTGCAGAAGGGGACCGCCGCCTCCAAAAACTCCACCGGATCGCTCGAGCCGACCTCGACGATGGAGAGGACGCCGGAGAGCGGCTCGATCGAGAAGAGCGGCTCGGCGGGATCCGACGCGGAGAGCCCGGCGATCAGCGTCCACGGGGGCGCGCCCGGCCCGGGCTCGCCGATGCGCACGACCCCGGCCGGGAGCGGCGCGTCGGCGGAGCCCTCGAGGCGCTCGCGCTCGAGCGACGGGCGCCCGGCCGTGAGCGCGGCGTGCCGCGCCTCGGCCTCCGGATGGACGGCGCGCCGCGGGGGCACGGCGGCGAGCGCGCGGTGGAGCATCCGGAAGAGCAGCGGCCGCTGCACGAAGCCCCTGGGCAGCACGAGGACGTGCGCCGCGGCGTCGCCGAGCGAGGCGCTGCTCACGACGCGGCTCGCGAGGAGCCTCACCTGGCACCAGAGCTCGTCCCTGCCGTAGAGCCACGGCATCACGAGGACGGGGCGGACGCCGCCGAGCACGGAGGTGATGGGCTTGTGGAGCAGCCGCTCCCCCGACGCCCGCCGGCCCGCCTGCTGCGGGCCCGGCGGGCCCCAGACGAGCGCGTCGTGCGCCGCCGCCGCGCCGGTGACGTGGACCTCCGCGACGGCGGGGTGCGCCGCGAGGTAGGCGGCCGCGTCGGCGCCGCCGTGCACGAAGCGGAGGAGCCCGCGCGAGACGAGCGGCGCGAGGGCGCGCTCGAGCAGCGCGCCGAGGGGCGCGCTCTCGGGGCTCGCGGCGAGCGCGACGACGCGCCCGTCGACGAAGAGCTTGTGGAGCGCGTCGCGGAGGGGGACGCTCGCGGCGCCGCCCGCGCCGAGCACCAGCGCGACGCCGCCCTCGGGGTCGCGCTGCCGGTAGAAGGGCGCCTGCGCTTCCAGGACGCCGGCGCGCGTCGCGCCGGGCTGCATCAGGGCGCGCGCGCGGAGGGGCCCGTGGAGGGCGGCGTCCTTCAGGCCCGCGGGGAACACGTCCACCTCGACGCGGCCGTCCGGCCGGGTGCGCACCGCCCCGCGGCGGAGCCGCGGGCGCCCGCGCGCGGCGATGTCCTCGAGCGCCTCGGCGAGGAGGCGCACCTGCGCGAGCGTCGCGCACGGCCCCGCGAACCACGCCTCGCCGGCCGCGGCCGAGCCGGGGTCGAGCCCCGCGGCGGCGCACGACGCCTCGACCTGCGGGCGCGCGGCGGCGAGCAGGCCCGGGAGCAGCGCGCGGAGCAGCGAGGCCTTCTCGCGGGGCGGCATGCGCGCGAAGCCGAGGGCCGCGTCGCCCAGCTCGGACAGCGCGCGATCGAGCTCTGCCGGGGGTGTCTCAGCGCCGCGCGCCGCGCCCGGATCGGCCGCCGGCGCGGCCGCGGGTCCGCCGGAGAGGAGGCTTCCGGGCGCGGGGGCGGCGGCGGGGGCGAGATCGGGGACCGGCGGCATCGGGACGGAGACTACAGGCAGGCGATCGCGCGCGCGAGCGCAGCGACGGTTCGCCGCGCGCGTGTAGCCGGCCTGCTCGGGATTCGGTAGAGTCCAGCGCCATGGATTGCGCTTTCACCACGGGTCGGGGCCCGGCGCGCGCGCCCTCCTCCACGAGGGCTCCCCGCTCGGCCGCCTGCGGCGTCCTGCTCGGCCTCGGCGCGCTCCTCCTCGCCCCCGCGGCGGCAGCGCAAGAGCCCGCTCCGCCGCTCCCGCCGGGCCAGGGACAGCCCGGTGGGGCTGCCCAGCCGCAGGCCGGGTATCCT
This sequence comes from Sorangium sp. So ce185, assembly GCF_051526825.1. Classification (NCBI taxonomy): domain Bacteria; kingdom Pseudomonadati; phylum Myxococcota; order Polyangiales; family Polyangiaceae; genus Sorangium; species Sorangium sp. So ce185. The sequence continues at coordinate 10,277,501 of NZ_CP150316.1, forward strand.
CAGCAGCAAGGCTATCCCCAGCAGCAGGGTTATCCGCAGCAACAAGGGTATCCGCAGCAGGGTTATCCTCAGCAGGGATACCCGCAGCAGCAAGGCTACCCCCAGCAGGGATACCCCCAGCAGGGATACCCCCAGCAGCACGGCTATCCCCAGCAGGGATATCCGCAGCAGCAAGGCTATCCCCAGCAAGGCTATCCCCAGCAGGGATACCCGCAGCAGCAAGGCTATCCCCAGCAACAAGGCTATCCTCAGCAAGGCTATCCCCAGCAGGGCTATCCTCAGCAGCCGCCCGGCTACGGTCAGGGATACGCCTTGCCGGCCGGACCGCCGCCGCCCCCGATGCCGCCCGAGGCGACCTGCTGCCGCTGGTCGGTCCGCTACAACGCCCTGGACCTCCTGTTCGGGCGGATGACCTTCGAGGGCGAGGTCGCCATCCTCGGGCCGCTCACCGTCGGCCTCGCGCCGTCCTGGATCTGGGGCTCGCTCGACGACGCGACGCTGGACACGACCGGGTTCGCGCTCGGGGCCGACATCGGCGTCTACGTGGAGGGCAAGCCGCTGAAGGGGTTCTGGGTGAAAGGGCGCCTCGGCTACGAGTCGTTCGAGGCGGTCTACACCCCTTCTCCCAAGGTGACCCCCGGCAAGCGCGACGTGAGCAGCGCCATCCTCGGACTCAGCATCGGGAGCACGAACATCTTCGGCCGCGACGGCGGGTTCGCCATGTCGGGGGGGTTCGGGCTCGGCGTCGCGCTCGCCCCTCCGGCGACGGTCGCCGCAGGCGCCGCGGGCAACTACCAGTACGTCTTCTACGAGAAGACGGGGAAGATCAAGCTCCTCGGCTCGCTCTCGCTCGGCGTCGCGTTCTGATCGCGCCCGCCGCCCGCTGCGGATGGCCGGCCCCGCAGGGCGGCGCCGCCCCGCCGCGGCGCGAGGCGGCGCCGGCAGGCGGGCGGGCGCCGCCCCCAGAACTTGGCCCCGCGCGCGGCGCCGTGGGACGTCTGCACCATGCCCTCTCGCATCGCCCGCCGCCCCGGGCCGGCGCTGCTGCTGCCGCTCCTCGCCGCGCTCGTGTCGATCGCGTTCGCGCTCCCGGCGCGGGCGTGGGTCGAGGTGCACGTCGCCGGAGACGACGTGCGGCTCGCGATCGATCGGGCCGGCGCCGCCACGGTCGAGCACAAGGTCACCTTGAAGATCTCGGGCGGGCCGCTCCGCGCGCTCGACATCCAGGGCGTCGACCCGGACGCCGAGCTCGATCCGGGCAGCTACGCCGCGCCCCTCAAGGCCGCGGAGGCGGGCTCCCTCGCGTCCGCGACGCCGGTCGCGCTCGAGCTCCTGCCGCCCGACCTCCGCCCGCGCGAGGACGGCTCGCGCCGCCCGGCGGCGCTGCGGGCCCGCTTCGACGGCAGGGGCCTGAGCCGCGGGGTGTTCGTGCTCTTCTTCCGCTACCGCACGGACCTCATGAAGCGGGGGCTCATCCGGCTGGACGGCCCGAGCGCCCGCATCGCGTGGACCGGGCCCCTCTGGGACGACGGCTACGACTCGGCGCGGCTCACCGTCGCGATCCCGGCCGCGCCCGACGAGCCGCGCGTCGACGAGGCGCCCGCCGACGCGGCGGGCGAGCCCTCGGCCGACGGCGCGCTCGCGGCGCCGTCGACGCTGTCGACGCTCCGCCGCTCGGTCGACAAGGACGAGCTCGAGCTGCTCCGCCCGTACACCCCGAAGGCCGAGCCGATCCGGTGGGCGATCCGCGCCGACGCGCGCGCCTTCCAGCCCGAGCCCGCCGCGGCGCGGCCCGGCGCCGACGCCCTCGGGCGGCTCTCGGACGCCGCGGCCGCGAGCCCCGACCGGAGCCGCACCCTCTACCTCGCCGCCGGCGCGGCCCTCTTCGCGCTCTACAGCGCCCTCGTCGCGCTCAAGGCGCGCGAGCACGAGCGCCTCGCGCGCGCCGCGGGCGCCCTGCCGCGGCCCCTCGTCCCGATCCCGCTCGCGCCGCGGGCCGCCCTCGCCGGGCTCGCGCTCGTCGCGGGCGTCGCCCTGGAGCTGCTGCTCCGCGACGGCACGGCCGGCGCCGCGCTCGTGGCCGCGGCGACCGCGCTCGCCGCGCACCGCACCCCCCACCCCGAGCGCGCCGCCGCGGCCCTGCGGCGCCCCGGCAAGTGGCTCCCGGTCGCGGAGTCCGAGGCGTTTCGCGAGCCGCCGCGGGTGCGCGGCGTCTACCTCGACGTCTCGACGCGCGCCGGCAAGGCGCTGCTCGCCGCGCTGCTCGCGGCGCTCGGCGCGGGCGTCTACGCGGCGGCCGGCGCCTCGCCGTACCACGCCCACCTGCTCGCGCTCGACGCGACGGCGCTGCTCGCGATCTTCTGCACCGGCCGGCTCGCCGAGCTCCCCGCCGACCCGGCGGCGCGGCCGGTCGCGTTCCTGCGCGACGTCGCGCGGCGCGTGCGGCGGTCGCACAAGGCGCCCCGCCCGGCGGCCAAGGCGCCCGCGACCACGGCGGCCAAGGGGTCCGCGCGCGCCGCGGCCAAGGCGGCCGGCGCGGCGGCCACGGCGTCGGAGCTCCGCGTGGTCGGCCGCCTCCGCATCCCGGACGGCAGCCCCGACGCCGACGAGCTGCGGCTCGGCCTCTCGCCGCGCGCTGCGCTCCCCGGCTTCGTGGCGATCGAGGTCGGCGTCGTCTACGCGCCCGGCGCCGGCGGCTCGATCGGGCTGCCCGAGGTCCTGCTGCGCGTCGCCCCGGGCTCGCCGTGCGAGCACGCCGTCGAGCGGCTCGCGAAGAGCGGCCGGTCCTCGCGGGGCCGGCGCCCCGGCGAGCGCGTGCTCGCGTTCACGCCGCGGCTGCCGACCGCGCGGATGACCGCGGCCATCGCCGCCGCGCTCGTCCGCGCCGTCTCCGCCCCGCCCGCGGACAAGACGCCGCCGAAGCCGCAGGGCGCCGGCGCGGGCAGAGTGGCGCCGCGAAACGGGAAGAAGGCGGTCTCCGCGGCGGCGTAGCCGGATTCACCTCTAGCCCGGCCCCCTCAACACGCGCGATCGTCCCGGAACCTCTCGCGACGAACGGTCGCGTCATCGCGGCTCTCCGCTCATGATCGCGGCATGGTTTTCAGCGGCGCGGAGCTCACGCGCGCAGGCGCTCCTATTTGTCACGAATACTCAAACATCGTAGTGGCCTTGCGCCGCGACGCCGCGATTCTGCAGAGCCGCACCATCGAGCCTGGCCGGCGCCGCTCTCGTTGCACTTCCGGGGCTGTTGTCGTGCGTTCGTGTGACGGCCAGCGAGAAGACGACACCTCGCGATCCGCCGCAGCGCCCTGCCCCCTTCCGCGCCCATTCCTGTCGCTCTCACCATCGTCGAAGAGTCGACCCCTGCTCGACGCATGCTCATCGCCGTGGCGCCCTTCGTCGCGCGTGCCGCCTTGACGCACGGCCGTCCTCCTGATAGGCGCAAATGCGGGGGTGGCCACGGACATAGCGAGCGCGGCGACTAGGCCGCGGGCTCGTTCACCACGAGCTCACGTACGCTGTCCGAGCTTTCCTGTGCACCCAGAGCGGCGGGCTCGGGTCCTAGCATCCCGGAGAGCCTATCCATGGTCATGTTCAGCCGGAAACCGCGCGCGCCTGCCGAGCATTCTCCTGCAGCGCAGCCTGCGTCATCGGTCCTGGCGAAGTCATTGCCAGCAGGCCCATGGTTCAGCAACCCCCGGCCGCGCACCGGGCTCGCTGCCTCGCAGGAGCACCTCCACGAGGAATCGTATCCGCACGCCGCGCCGTGCGCCTCTTTCGATTTCAGCCGCATCTCCATCACGCCGCCTCAACCTCACGGCAGCACGGCGCGCGAGGCCGGGACGATGCAGCGGCGGTCGCTTCCGTCCCTACCCTCGCTTGCGCTCTCGCCTGGCGTCGGGCCCGATTTCCTCGCGCGGGGTGGCGCGGGCGTGACGGCGCCCCCTCGCAGCGTGGGCGCTGGCGGTGGAGCCGCTCGACCCGAGCCGGTGCCCTCCCCGGTCTCCGCGGTGCTGCAGTCCCCAGGCGAGCCGCTGGACCCTCGCACCCGGTTCGAGATGGAGCGGCGGCTCGGCCAAGACCTCGGGGCCGTCCGCATCCATACCGACGCCCGCGCCGCGGAGTCCGCGAGATCGGTGGACGCGCTGGCCTACACGGTCGGATCGCACATCGTGTTCGGGGCGGGGCTCCACGCCCCGGAGACCCTCGCGGGCACCCGGCTCCTTGGGCACGAGCTGGCGCACGTCCTCCAGCAGCGCGAGGGTCTCTCGCGCTCGACGGCGGCCCCATCCCAGATGCGCATAGGGCAGCCCGGGGATTCGAGCGAGCGCGAGGCGGACCGCATCTCGGCCTTCGTCGAGCGCTCCGGCCCTGCCCGGCCCGCGAGCCCCCAGGCGGCGCCGCCCCGCTTGCCCGGCCATCTGCCCGTGCCGGACGCTGCTCCGGCCCAGGCCCCCTGGCTCCACGCGGGGAGCGCCCCCGTGCTGAGCCGGCAGCGCGCGCCTCGTGCCGCCGCAGCCGTCACGGTGCGGCGCATCGAGCTCTACCTCGCGGAGAGCCGGCTGGTCGTCGTGGTGGAGGATGGCTCGCCGCTGGTCTTCAACGTCATCTCGCCGCCGACGGTCCCGCCGGGCACGGAGTACCGGTGGGGGCTGCGGGACGGAGTGCACCGGCTTTCCGTCGGCACCCAGTCCGACGTGCTGGTGAGGTTCCAGGGCGCGCAGCGCGATTTGGCGGCCTTCCAGCAGGCCCTGCGCGGTGGCGCCGAAGTGCCAGTCCATGTGTACGCGGCGGCCGGAGCGCCGATCGCGGGGCGCGCCCCCGCGGCTGCGGGGGGCTCCGCGACAGGGACCCCCGCCGCGCCCTTGGAGGGTGATGAGGGAGCGCTCGCCGGCAACCCCGCGCTCGCCGGGCTCTACCTGGATTTCCTCCGCCGCTACGCGGGCGTGCAAGGGCGCCCGGACCTGACGCGGGGGCTGAGCGCCGAGCAGGTACGCGCGCTGGTGGAGGGCAACCCGCGCGCTGGCACCATGACGCGGTACTTCACCCAGGGCTTTCGCGAGTTCGAGGCCACCGGGAGCTCGAGCCTCAGCGACTTCTCCGTGCTGGAGGAGGCGCTCCTCGACCAGTGGTCCCGCGGCAACTACAACGTCCTCCACAACCGGCTGCAGATCTCCGCGGACGAGTCCGGACTCGGCCTCTTCTTCCGGGGCACGCCGATCAAGTGTTATGACGCGGCGGGCCTGCCCATCCCAGGCGCGGGCGGCGGCTACCGGGACCCCGCCTACCGAGCCGTGGCGCCGCCGTCCTTCGCCATCCGCGTCCAGGTGCCGGACGGCCTGCGGCAGGTCCTCGAAGCCGTCCGGCAGACCGTGGGAGACCAGACCGTCGAGGTCTATCTCGCGGCGCGCGGCTACGTGGATAACGGGGACCTGCTGTGGCCCGCGGTGCGCGCTGGCTGGGACGGCTGGAGGGACATCGAGGCCGAGCTCCAGCGGCAGATGCCCATCCTGGTGGGCTTCCTCGGCGGCCACCTGGTGGCGCTCGTCATGCAGCGCTCCGGCAATCCCACGGCCACGGCCATCGGCACGCTCATCTCCGGGCTCCTACACGCGGCCGGCCGCGTATTCCAGATCGCCTTCGCCGGCACGCTGCTCGTCCTGGCTTACCGGTGCGGCCGCGAGCTCAGCCTCATCCGCCGTCAGCCGGGCGAGCCGCTGGACTCGCTCTCTCAGCGGCACCTGGCGCAGGCCGCCGTCGCCATGCGCGAGCTCCTGACCGCCATGCTCGCCGCCGGGCTCACCGCCGCCATGCTGGCGACCGCACGCGCCTCGGCCATCACCCTCTCGGACAGCCTGCCGCCCCCGGGAGGCACGGGACCCCGCCCCGTGCCCGCTGGCGTGGGGGCCGCACGACCGGGCGCGGCGGCGGCCGCAGGGCCTCCCGGAGAGCTCCCGCTGCCGCTCGCGCCGGCTCCTGTCCTCATGTCCGGCGGCGAAGAGCGGGGCGGGCGCGGAGGCCAGCCCGGCGGACGGGGCCGCGCTCCCACGCCGGAGCGGACGACGGAGCGAGCTACGCCCCGCTCGCCGCCGCCCGCCGAGCGCAATGCAGCGTCTCTCCGGCAGACCTACGCCGAGGACATGTCGCCCTCGACAGCGGTCCCGGCCGAAGGCGAGGCGCAGCGGCTCACGGATCTCCGCGCCCGCGCGCAGCAGGCCCTGCAGGGGCTGGAAGCGGCCGAGGCAGAGCTGGCCCAGCTTCGGCAGCGGGCCATGCGGGACCCCGACGCCGCCTTCGAGGCAGCGAGCGCCGAGGGACGCTACAACGAGCGCTACCAGGCCGCAGAGGACCGGCTGCTCGAGCTCCGGGGCGAGCGGAGCTTCCTGCAGCGCTTCACCACGGTGTACGAGCGTGCGCTATACCGCGGGCGGACCGAGGCGGAGATCGCCGAGATGCAGCGATTGATGCGGGGCTGGAACCCAGGAGCCAACTACACATCCGTCGAGCATAGTGTCTACCGGCACGCCGAACGACATGGCTTCTCGGCAGAGGAGCGAGGCCCGACCCGCTACCTCGACTACCTGCGCGAGGCAGCCCGCTTCGACCGCGCCCAGGCACGACGGGAGCCGATCTCCAGCGAGGGGGGCGTGGGTACGACGCGCTACAGCCTCGGCAATGAATTACTCATTACAGACAGCTATGGAAAAATCGTCCTCTATGAATCCAGGTGACGAGAAGGCGCCCGGCGAGGCGCTGGATTTCGATCGTGCGCGGCTCACCTCGCTGCTGCGGCGGATGGACGCGCTCTGGCCTCTCATGAAGGCCGAGCTCGCGAACAGCCCGGCTGCAGCGCTTCTCAAGGAAGCGGATCTCTACCTACAGCTCTCGTTGTGGATCGGCACCGCCGACGGCATCGGCTCCCAGCTCGCGGACTCCGCCCGCATCATCGGCGTGCCAGGAGATGTCCTCTCCAGGCTGCGCGGGGGTGCGCCGCGCCGGTGCCCGGCCATCGTGACCTGCTATGCCCTCGCCGCCGAGCACCTCCCGGCGACGCGCGAGCTCATCGACACGATCGATCTAATCCGCCTCGTGCTCATCGAGGTCCTCACGCAGCACCCGGAGTGCTGCGTACCGGCTCCCGACCCCTCCCCTGCGGAGGGCGGCTGAGCGGATGCCCTCGAGGGCGCGGGGCGCCAGAGACGAGCGCTGTCTATCACGTCACCCCAACGCAAGCCGCGCCCCCGCGCCGGTCGGCCTGGGATGTTTCCGGGGCGAGCGAGAGCTCCCCGACATTGCACGCGGCCTGCTCCGACCGATCTAGCCGCCAGAGGAGACCACGCCGAGAGAGGCGTGTGGGAGGTCGTGGAACAGGCAGGAGAGGCGAGAAACACCCTTTGGCGAACGCTCGCGACTCGCTCGACTTCCGCGCTCGCGGCCAGCGCTACCGTCGCCTCCACGCCAGCGCAGGGCCGTGCGTTCATGTGCGACGAGGTCACGCACCACCACAGCACGCCGCGCTCCCACGCGCCTGCACACCCGCTTGTTCACACCCGACGATGGGCGCTGATGCGAACATGCTCGCGACGCCCAACACCACACCCCGCCGCCGGTCACACAAAAAAAGCAGGCAACCTCGATCGAGCGTATAGCGGAGCGAACCATGACCATGATACCCTCTCATTGATCGTCCTTATCGGGCGTGCCAGCACTGAAACGGTTCAAATCGTGCATGGGTCGGCGCGCTCGCCGCCTCTGCGCGAGCGCTGAGCGGCAGGCGACGCGCGCGGCCTCTCTCGGCCGGCGGGCAGCTCCGGAGTGCGCCTGAATGGAAATTTTACGCGCCGCTCGCCGGTCGCGGGAGAGCTCTGCCCTGGCCTCAGCCCATCTCCGGATGTCAGCCGTCCTCGGACAGGCCACCAACAACTCGGGAGCGTTCATGGCAAGAAGACCGGTCCTCCTTGGTTCCTCGTCTGCATCGTTGTCCGCGTGCGCTGCGGCGTTCGTTTGCCTCGCCTCGGCCGACGCGGCGGCGGCGTACCGCTTCGACGCGACCGAGGCGGCGTTCGACGCGGTCTACGCGGCGGCGCCCATCGACGTCACCGGCGTCGTCGTCGACGAGGCGGGGTCGCCGATCGCGGGGGCCGAGGTGACGGCCATCGGCTGGGGGAGCGGCGCGGTCAACGACGGCGAGCTCGCCTTCACCGACGCGGCGGGCGCGTTCACGCTGGCGGCGCTCGCGCGGCGCTCGGTGCTGCTGCGCATCGAGGTGGACGGGTACACCACCGAGATCGTCCCCGCCGACCTGCACCGGCCGCTCGCCGCGACCTCCGCCGGGGTCGGCCGCGTCGTGCTGACCGAGCAGCGCGCCGGCCGGGCGCGGATCCTCGTGGGAGGCGACACGATGTTCGGGCGGCGCTTCATCGACAGCGACGCGAACGGGGTCGAGGGGGAGGCCGGCGACCTGATCCGCCCGGACACCCGGGAGGCGGACGCGCTCGCCGTCCTCTCCTTCCTGCGCGACGTCCTCTCGTCGGCCGACTACACGCAGGTGAACCTGGAGTCCCCCGTCACGGCCAACCCGGCGACGCCCCACCCGTACAAGTCGTTCACGTTCTTCTCCTACCCCGAGACGGCCCGGGCGCTCGCGCTCTCCGGCGTCGACGCCGTGAGCCTCGGCAACAACCACATGTTCGATTACATGGCGGGGGGCGTCGCCGACACGCTCGTCCACGTGCCGAACGCCGGCCTCGACTGGTTCGGCGCCGGACCGGACAAGACGACGGCGAAGGGCACCGTGCTCTACCGGACCATCCGCGGCGTCGACGTGGCCTTCCAGGGGTTCAACCAGCTCGTCAACGACGGGTCGACGGACGCGGCGTACACGCTCACCGCCTCCGACGGGCCCCCGCCCAAGGCCGGCGCCCTCGAGCTCAGCCTCGCGGAGATCAGCGACTTCATGGAGGAGGACGCGGTCGGGCGCTTCGGCATCCCGGTGCTGCACGGGGGCATCGAGTACAGCGATTACCCGTCGTCCGGCATGCGGCGGCGGTTCGTCCAGCTCGTCCAGAAGGGCGCCGGCATGGTCGTGGCGCACCACCCGCACACGATCCACGGCGTCGGGCTGTACGACGCCGGCGCCGGGCCCCGCTTCGTCTTCATGTCGCTCGGCAACATGGTCTTCGATCAGGACGTCTTCGAGACGTACCAGTCGTACCTCGCCGCGATCGACATCGACGAGGACTCGAGCGGCAACCGCGCGGTGCACCGCGTCCAGCTCATCCCGTTCCAGAACGAGGACTATGTCCCGAAGCTCGTGGGCGGCGCGTGGCTCGGCCGGGCGATCCGCCACATCGGCCACCTCTCCACGACGCTGCCGGCGGCGCCGTCGTCCGGCGAGGCGGCGGACGGCCTGACCGGCGCGGTCGTGTTCGCGAGCGGCCCGCGGGCCGCCGCGGTGAGCGATCCGTCGCAGTACACGACGAGCGAGCGCGCCGAGACGCGGAGCGTGCCGCTCAAGAGCCGCGCCACGGGGCCCATCGAGCACCTGCGGTCGAACGAAGCGGAGTCGCTCGCCGGCCTCCGGACGACCGCCGCCGCGAGCTGCGATTACGGCCGGGAGATCATGCTCTACGGCGACTTCGAGGACGGCGACGTCGACGACACCTCCCACGAAGGGTCGATGTGGTCGATGAGCGAATTCCGCTACATCCAGAACAGCGTCGTCCACGGCGGGACCGGCGCGATGGTGTTCCTGCGCAAGTCGAGCAGCACCACCGAGGTCTCGACGTACATGAACAACCGCGTCAAGTTCGACCCCGGCCGCAAGCTGACCTTGACCGGGTTCCTGAAAGGCGACAACGCGGGGCAGATGCGCGTTCAGGTCTACTGGTACACGAGCGGCGGGGCGAGCGTGTCGAACAGCGTCGTGCTCACGCGCGCGGCCGGCACCTACGACTGGCAGCGGTTCACGGTCGATCTCACCCCGCCGTCGAACGCGGGCTCCGTGCGGTTCTATTTCCGGGCGGGGGCGCCGGCGAGCGGCGAGGCCACGGCGTTCCTCGACGACGTGTCGCTCATCGAGTGGGAGGGCACGGTCGCCGACGCGTCGCTCGGGTTCGCGCTCCCCACGCCGAACAACTGGGGCTTCGCGCGCTGCACCGCCGTGGATCCGGCGCTCACGAGCCTCGGCGTGACGATGACGCACCGGTCGTACGCGCTGGCCCCGGCGGCGCCCTGAGGCCGCCGCCGCGGCGCGGCCGCGCCGGAGCTCGGGACGGCGCTCGGCCCAGGCAGGCGCGCGGGGGTCACCTCGACTTCCGTGCTCTGCTTGGATAGCATGAGCGCGCGGCGCTGCGCCGTGGACTCGACACCTGCCCTGCGCTCGCGCGCCACGGACTCGCCCTCATGAAGCCATCGCGGAAATCATCGGTGCTCGCGCCTGTGCTGGCCCTCGCCGCGGCGCTGTCCGGCTGCGGCTCGGACCCGGAGGGCCCAGAGCTCGTGTGGCCGATCGGGGGGACGGACGAGCTCCAGCCGATGTCGTCGAGCTTCGGGCCCCGCCTCCAGACCTCGCGCGACGGCGTCTACGACTTTCACCGAGGCATCGATATCCCCACCCCCATGGGCACCCCGGTCTACGCGGTCGCCGACGGAAAGGTGACGCGCGCGGGCCGCTACGACGATTTCGAGGACGTCGTCGTCCAGATCGAGCACTGCGACGCGCCGGGCGCGTGCTTCTACAGCACCTACATCCACCTGACCATGCCGCTCATCGAGGTCGGCGATCAGGTCGGGCGCGGAGAGCACATCGGCTACACCGGACTCGCCGCCAGCAGCCTGTTCCCCCACCTGCACTTCGAGATCCGCGACGGAGGGACCGAGAAGGTGTACTGCGTGCACCCGCTCCGCTTCCTCCCGACGCCGGCCGGCCTGCCGCCGGCGCTCGCCGTGCGCCGCACCGACGAGGACTCCACCGAGAGCGTCACGGCCGAGGTCGAGGTCACCCTGCCCGGCATCGCGCCAGGCCTCATCGAGGTCGCCGCCGCGACGGAGCGCCGCTCGACCGGAGAGGTCATCGAGGAGCGGGTGTTCAACTACGACGAGTGGAACCGCCAGTACACGGCGGAGGGAGACGCCGCGGTCATCGACGAGCAGAGCCTCGGGGGCATCCGGATCGAGCCGGCGAAATACAACGCGCAGTCCTCGGCGTACGTCATCGCGTTCCGCTTCAGCAACCTCGACGGGACGGTGTCGGCGGACGATCTCCGGATCACGGCGCGGGCGCGCGACGTGAACGGCCACGTCGTCGAGGCGAGCGCGCCCTGAGCCGGCGCGGCGGCCGGGTCAGCCCTCGCCGACCAGCGCCGCCATGTCCGCGGGCAGCGGCGACGTCACCACGAACGCGGGCACCGCGTCGCTGCCGCCCCACCCGATGTAGTGCGCGTGCAACGCGTGGCGGCTCAGCCCCTCCACCGCGGGCCCGCCGTAGAGCGCGTCGCCGGCCAGGGGGTGCCCCACCGACGCGAAGTGCGCCCGGATCTGGTGCCGCAGCGCCCGCGGGGCGCGCGCCTCGACGAGCTCCCAGAGCCCCACCTGCCGCACGCGCTTGTACATCGTCGCCGCCGGCCGCGGCGCGTAGCGCGCCACGTCGCGCGGGTGGATGCACGGGTAGACCCGCTTCTTGTCCTTCGGGTGCGGCGCGAGCGGCACCTCGATCGAGCCCATCTCCGGGAGATCGCCGATCTGGCAGATCAGCAGGTAGCGCTTGTCGAGCCGCCCCTCCTTCAGCCCGGCGACGAGCGCCGAGAACGCCGCGGGCGTGCGCGCCGCGAGCACGAGGCCGCTCGTGTCCGTGTCCAGCCGGTGGCACAGCCCAGGCTCCCGCGGGGAGAAGCCGATCGCCGCCATCTCCGGGTACCGCGCCACGAGGGCGTTGGCGAGCGTCCCGCGCTCGCCGGGATCGAGCGGCGCCGTCGGCACCCCGGCGGGCTTGTTCACCACCACGACGTCGTCGCGCTCGAGCACCACGTCGAGCGGCGCGCCAGGATCCGGCGTCGCCGCCCCGGAGGCCTCGGTCGGCTCGACGTCGACCTCCAGCACCTCGCCCGCCGCCGCCACGTCGCCCTTCGACGCGCGCCGGCCGGCGCCGCTCTTCCCCACGCCGAGCACGCGCACGCGCCCCTCGGAGAACAACCGCTTCGCGCCCGCCCGTCCCAGCCCGGGCAACAGCTGCACGAGCAGCTTGTCGAGGCGCGTCCCTGCATCCAGCTCGGTGATCGTGATCTTCATAGCTCCTACGGAATCGCCCCCTGCCACCCGAGGCCGAGCGCGGGCGCTCGCCGGCTCCCGACCACGCTCTCTCCTATCACTCCCAGCATGGGCAGGCCGAACCGGTTCCACGAGGGGCCCGCGCTGCGGGCGCCCGCCGCGGCCGGGCGCGTCACGCACCACGCGACGCCCGCCCCCAGCAGGAACCCGCCGGCGGTGGCGCCGACCCACGCCCGCTGCTGCGCCTCGGTCGGGGCCTCGAAGACGAGCGGGCTGGCGAGCGCGGCGGCGCCCAGGCCGCCGAGGAGCGCGCCCACGTCGACCGTCAGGACCTCCGACGCCGTGATGTCGAGCTGCGTCGCCGCCGCGGCCGCCGCGAGCCAGCCGAGCGCCGCGCCGTAGCCCATCCCCGCGATCGGCGTGCGCTGGACGTCGCCCCGCGCCGCCCACTCGACGAGCCCGCCCAGCATGAGCCCGAGCCCGCCGCCCGACTGCGCGAGCAGCGCGCCGCCGTCGGACATGCGGCCCAGCGAGAGCCCCATCGCGGCGAGCGTGATCCCGGCGGTCCCCCCGATGAGCCCGGCGGCCCAGCGCTCCTCGCTCGGATCCTCGGCGTGCTCGGCGAAGCGGCCCTGGTAGATGAGGTGGCCCGCGATCGTCGGCCACCAGGTGCCGGAGCCGAGGTACCACGCGTCGGCCACGCCGACGTCCCACTCCTCGGCGATGATGATCGCCCCGCCGAGGCCGATGCCGGCCCCGACCGCGAGCAGCGGGTAGAGCAGGCGCGGGTCGTCCGAGCCGCTCGATCGCTGGATCGAGAAGCCGACGAGGCCTCCGTAGAGGGTCGCGTTGGCCGCGAGCGTCGCCTTCCCCAGGCTGCGCGCCGGCGTGGCGAGGCGCCCGCGGCACGGCTCGGCGCACGGCGCGTCCTCTCCCGGCGGGGGCGACGCCGCGGCGGCGGCGCCGTCGAGCTCGGCCACGAGATCGCGGAGCATCACCGCGGCGCGCACCGCGACGTCGTCGCGCGCGACGCGCTCCACGCGCACCCGCAGCGATCGCGCGCCGCCGGACGCGAGCGCCAGCCGGAGCTCCACCTCGTCGCCGCGCAGGTCGAGGCTCGGCGCGATGAAGAGCCGGTCGCTCGAGCGCGCGCGCTCCAGGAGCTCGGCCTCGTCGAGCGGCGATCGCGAGGCGGCGCGGCCCTCGAGATCGACCGACAGGCCGAGGTCCTGCGCCGTGTCCGAGAGGAGCCCGTCGAGCGCGCCGGCGAGCGGCGCGGCGCGCTCGACGGCGTCGGGCGCGAGCGCCGTCGGGAGCACCACGGCGGCCCGCGCGGGCCGCGCAGGCGGCCCGGACCCCGCGCGCTGCGCGGACGGCGCGGACGGCGCGGACCCCGCGCGCTGCGCGGAGGGCGCGGACCCCGCGCGCTGCGCGGCCGGCGCGACGGGCCCTGCGCGCGAGGGCGGCGCCGCGCGCGCAGGCTCGGCAGACGCCGGCAGCGCCGCGGTGAACGCCGCCGCGAGCGCCAGCGCGCTCGCCAGGCCGCGGAGGTGCCGGGGGTCGATCATGGCGTCGATGCTTCGGCCCCGGCGGCGCGCGCCGCGGTGCCACCGCCGCTCGGGGCGTCGATCAGAACATGAACGTGCCGCTCGCGAAGAGGTCGAACGTGTTGCTGTCGTTGACGTAGAAGCGGCGGCCGACCGCGTTGATGGTCGGGCGGTAGTTGGGGTTCGGGCTGCCCGTGACGGTGAAGGTCCCGTCGTTGTTCTGGCGGCGGCAGGGCCCGGCCGCGCCGATGCTGTCCTTGTACTGCGAGTTGCACGGCTGGTCGCCGCCGATGCCGTGCCCCTGATCGTGGCGGAAGCCCGCGCCGAGCTGGAACTTCACGAGCTCGGCCGCCCTCCACGTCACGCTCGCCGAGGCGCGGTACGAGCCGTACGGCTGGACGTCGCTGAGCCCCGTGAAGTACGTCCGCTGCGAGCCCTGATCGATGACCGACGGCGCGCAGGCGCGCGGGTCGCCGCCCCGGCAGGCGGCCACGCTGTACGCGTCGTTCTCGCGGAACGCCGCCCACTGCGGCTGCCGCAGCGTGGGCGCGTCGCTCGAGCCGAGCGCGTCGAACAGCTCCGAGTAGTCGCGCCCCTCGGAGTGGTACTCGCCCGTGAAGCGCAGGTCGAACGTGAGCCCGGTGAACTTCTCGCGGTTCTCCCAGGGGATGATCATCACGCCGAGCATCACGTTGCCGACGAGCGGCGGGTGGTTCACGAGCGACGTCTGCAGGTCGGTGAGGCCGTAGTCGCTCGACTCCTGCTGGAACTCGAACAGCGCCTTGAACCCGCCGTACGGCTCGACGTACTTGATCCGCTTCGACAGGTACGTGTGCACCTCGAGGCCGATCGTGCCGCGCGAGATGCCGGGCTCGCGCTGGGCGGTCCGACTCCCCTCGAAGCCGCCGTCGGCGTTGCCGTTCCGGTTGATGTCCGTCGGATCGGCGCACTTGACCTGGCCGCCCTTCGGCGACTCGGTGCAGGCGTGCATCGCCTCGCTCACCGGGAAGCGGCCCTCGACGCCGAACAGCCAGGTCGGCTTCGTCCGATCGCGCGCCTGGTTCATGATGTTCACGTCGAGGCCGACGGCGAGGTACTCGATGCCGCTCCGGTTCGGCGACCTGAAGGGCAGCGAGAACAGCTGCTCGCCGGGAGCCCCCGCGAGCACGACGCTCTGGTGGCCTTCGCTGCCCTCGAGCCCCGTGAGCTCGCGCGAGTGGTTCAGGATGAGCGGCATCCGGACGTAGAGCGCCAGGTCGCGGTAGAGGCCGACGTCGAGGCGCATGTTGAACTTCGAGGTCGCCTCGCTGTAGCTCGCGACGTTGAGCAGGTTCGACGTGTAGCCGCCCGTCGACAGGCCCGGCGCGGCGATGTACGTCTCGCGGCGGATCTTCGCGCTCTTCGACGCGTGCTCGAAGCCGAAGCTGAAGTTCAGATCGAAGGTGTCGCCCTCGTCGAACGCGTCGACGACGCTCGTGAGCTCGCCGGTCTCCATCATGAGCCGCGGCTCGGTGGCGCTCCGCGGCTCGTCCGCGGCCGCGGGGGACGCCGCGAGGACCGCCGCAGCAGCGACGGCGAGCGACGCGAACGCCGAGCCCCCAGCCATGCCGATGGCGACGCGAGCGAGATGGCCTTCGCAGTACCTTCTGCCGTGCATGCTCATGGTTATCCGTCGGACGGACGCTACCGGCCGGGGTAGGAGGGTGTCAATCTGCGAATCGCTCGCCCGGCATGCACAGCGCCGCCGCGCCCCGCCGGTCGCAACGATCGGCGCCGCCGCGGGCCGATCACCGGCGGCCGCGGGCCGCTCGCCGGCGGCGCGGGCCGCTCGCCGAGAGCCGCGGCGAGCGCGCTCCGTCCGGCGTGTCGGGCCGCGGCCGGCCGCGGGGCGCGGATCAGCGGGCGGGCGAGCGTTCCTCGGCGGCGAACGGGCTCTTGCCCTCCTCGCTGTCGGGGAAGATCTCGCTCGTGATGTCCTCCGCGGCGAGCTCCTCGCGGGCGGTGGTCAGGTCGCGCGACGTCTGGTCGAGCCGGTCGGCGAGCACGCCGAGGAACTGCCAGAGCAGCTTGACCGCGAGCTCGTGCTCCTTGCGGAGGATCTCGAAGAAGTCGGCGCGCCGGACGGCGATGAGCTCGCTCTGCTCGACGGCCGAGACGGTGGCCGAGCGCGGCGCGCTGCGGATGAGCGCCATCTCGCCGAAGTGCTCGCCCGGGCCGACCTCGCTCAGCACGGCGTCGCCGCGGACGATCCGGACGAGGCCCGAGAGCACGATGAACAGCTCGTCGCCGCGATCGCCCTCGCGGACCACGACCTGGCCGGGCTCGAACGAGAGCACCTCGGCGACCTGCATGACCCGGAGCATCTCGCGCTCGTGGAGGCGCGCGAAGAGGGGCATCTTCGCGAGCACGTCGCGCTTCAGCGCGAGCAGCCGCGCGCGGACGCTGTCGCGGTGATCGCCCGCGCCGAGCCGCACGAGGACGGCGGTGATGTTGTCCTTGCCGCCCTTCCTGTTCGCGAGATCGATGAGGCCGTTCGCGGCGACCTCGCCGTTCTCCTCCTCGAAGAACGGCTCGAGCTCGGCGGTGTGCGCGATGTACCCGTGGAGCCCGTCGGACGCGAGGAGGAACTGATCGCCCGGGAGCACCTCGATCGTGAGCGTGTCGACCTCGACGCGCTCGTACACGCCGACGGCGCGCGTGATCGCGTTCTTCTGCGCGACCTTCTCGATCTGATCGCGCGTGAGCTTCCCGCGCTTGATGAGCTCGTTGTAGACGGTGTGGTCCTCCGTGACCTGCTGGATGCGGCCCTCGCGGAGGAGGTAGATGCGGCTGTCGCCGACGTGGGCGATGTAGCCGTGCGAGCCGGCGATGAGGAGCGCGGAGAGCGTGGTGCCCATGCCGCGCTTCGTCGCGTCGGCCTTCGCCTCCTCGTGGATCCGCGCGCACGCGCGCTGGACGGCGTGCTCGAGAAGGCTGAGGACCTCCTTCATCGCGGCGCGCCGCACGTTGCTGCGCGCCTGGTTCTCGATGAGGTCCCGCTCCTTCTTGAGCTCCTCGTGGATGATGCGGACGGCGAGCGCGCTCGCGACCTCGCCCGCGGCGTGTCCGCCCATTCCGTCGGCAACCACAAAGAGCGCGAGCTTCTTGTCGACGAGGTAGTTGTCCTCGTTGTGGTCCCGCATGCGGCCGACGTCGGTGGCCGCATAAAACCTGATGTTTTCGGACAGGCCCATCGGTTCGGGCAGGCTACCCGAGGCCGCGGGAGGAAATCACTAGCGATTGCGCCCGCCGCGAACGGGACGACCGCCTCCCGTAGATCTCGCGCTCGCCGCGCCGGGCCTCGCGCTCGCCGCGCCCGGGGCGTGCGTGCGCCGTCGGGAGGCGCTCGGGGGGCGGGTGGGGAATCGACCGCGTGGCCGCGGCTGCGAGCGGCGGTACATTCGGAACGCGTAGAATGGGAGGCTCGATGCGGCTCGTCCTCTTCGATAACACGGACGTCGGGTGGGGCCGCGCGCGGCGGGCGAGCGGCGCGCCCCGCCGGCGCGACGGCGCGGAGCACGCGGGCGGCGCCGTCGCCGAGGCCACGGAGCACGCGCGCGGCGCCGTCGCCGAGCCCGCGGACCTCGCGGTCCTGGGCGAGGCGGTGGGCGCGACGATCGGGCTCTCGCCGATCTGGCGCGCCGGGGCGCTCCTCCACCGCATGCGGGGCGCGGCCGACGCGTGGCTCGCCGCGTCGAGCTGGGCCGAGGCGCTCGGGTGGGCGGCGCGGACGGCGCGCGAGCGCGGCCGGAAGATCGCGTCGCTGCAGGCCTGGGGCCACGGCGGCTGGGGGTACATGCGCCTCGGGGCGAGCCGGCTCGACGAGGCCGCGCTCCGGCCGGGCTCGCCGCTCGACGCGGCGCTCGACGCCCTGCGGGCCGAGCTCGCGGGGCCCGACGCCGTCGTGTGGCTCCGCTGCTGCAGCGCGTTCGGCCACACCGGCCAGGCGTTCGCGCGGGCGCTCGCGGACCGGCTCGGCTGCCGGGTCGCGGGGCACACGTACATCATCGCGTTCTATCAGAGCGGGACGCACTCCCTGCGCCCGGGCGAGGCGCCGTCGTGGGATCCGCGCGAGGGCGTGCGCTTCTCCGGCGGGGAGCCGGCGGGCGCCCTGTGGTCGTCGCGCGCGGCCCCGAACACCGTCTCGTGCCTGACGGCCGATCTCCCGCCGGGGTATTGACGTCCGCGCGCCCGCCGTGCGGGCTAAGCCGCTCCCGCGGCGCCGCGCGCCCCGGCGGCGCTCGACCCGCTTCGTCGCGCCGGCGTACGCTGCCGCCATGACGCCGCCCGACGCGCAGCGCGCCCGCGCGCTCGATCTGCTGAGCCGAGGAGACATGGCCGGCGGCATCGCCGGGCTCGAGGGGTACCTCGCGGGCGCGCCGGACGACGCGGGGGCGTGGCTCGCGCTCGGGGCGGCGTACTCGGCGGAGGGCCGCTGGTCGGACGCGGCGCCGGCGCTCGCGGCGGCGGTGGAGCGCGGCGGCGGCGACGCCGAGGCGCGCCTCGCCTACGCCCGCGCGCTGGTCCGCCTCGGCCGGCTCGACGACGCGGCCGCCGAGCTCCGGCGGGGCGCCGCGCTCGAGCCGCCCGACCCGCGGGTGCTGCGCGAGCTCGGGATCGTGCTCTACGACGAGCGCCTCTACGACGAGGCGGCGCGCTGGCTCGCGCGGGCGTGCGAGGCGGCGCCGGACGACGGGCGGGCGGCCTTCGCGCTCGGGCTCGCGCACGAGGCGCGGCGGGACATCGCGCCGGCGATCGCGGCGTACCGAGAGGCGGTGCGGCGCGCGCCCGCGTTCGCCGACGCGCGGCTCACGCTCGCCGACGCGCTCGCGTCGATCGGCGAGCACGAGCAGGCGCTCGGCGAGCTCGAGGCGCTGCTCGCGCGCGAGCCGGGCCACGCGCGGGCGGCGAGCAACCGCGAGGTGCTGAGGCGCGCGCTCGCCGAGATGCGCGCGCGCCGGCTGCTCGGCAAGACGGAGCGGGAGCTCGCGCGGTCGGCGCTCGTCGTCGAGGCGCAGCTCAGGCGCCGCGAGACGCTGGCGCCGCCCGTCCCGGTGGAGGGCGGCGGGGCGCGGCGGATCGTCCGTTACACGGCGCCGCTCCTCGAGCTCCACGTGACGCTCGACGCGGGCGGGGGCCCGGGCGGCGGCGCGATCGAGGCGCTGCACCTCGCGCTGACCGATCCGGATCGCGCCGCGCGCGCCGAGGACGACGTCTTCGAGGTCACCGTGATCGGCGAGGACGGCCGGCAGGCGCCCGTGAGCTACGCGACGGGCGCGTCGCTGACGTTCTTGCGCGAGGCGCTCGGCTGCCCCATGACGCAGGCGAGCGCGCTCTATGCGTCGCTGCTCAAGGGGAGCCCGTCGATCGACTGGGGCGGCGCGACGTTGCGGTTCGCGAGCGTCCCGGGCACCGCGGGGAGGCCCGGCGGGGAGCGGCACGGCATCCTCGTCAGCCGGCGCGGCTAGCGGCGCAGGCCGGCGAGCCGCCAGCGAGGATGTCGGGCGACGCGGCGCCCGGCTCGCCGATCTCGGCCTTCAGTCACATTCGTACTTCCACATGCAGAAGCCCTGTTCGTCCACGAGGCCGGGCCCGTGGGGCAGGTGCCAGCACTCCATACCGTTCGGGCACGTGGTGTTCTCGTCGCAGGGCAACGAGCAGTACGAGTTGCACACGGGCGTGGCGGTCCCGCTCTGCGGCTGCGGGCAGTCCGCCGCCGTCACGCACTCGTAGAGGCAGACCGCCGCCACCTCGCACCACATCGATCCATCGTCTTGTCTGTCGGCTACGTACGCCACCGAGCATCTGCGCTCTTCGCCGTCCGGGCCGGGATCCGGACATACATGGGGGAGGACGAGGGAGCTCTCGTCCTCGGGGGAAACGACGCAGGCAGCCCACGGCCCCTCGGTAGCCCCCACGACGGAGGTCGCCAGGTGAACTTCCACGATCGGATCGACGTGGCTGTCGAAGCACGCCGCCGGCGCGCACGCGAAGGCCATCGACAGGCCAACAGCCCAGAGCTTCGTCACCGTGATCTTCATGCAGCCCTCCACGCCAGGCGCCCGAGCGCCCGGCGTCAAGATGGTCTGCCTTGAGGTCACGACAGCCGCCCTTTTCGGCTCACGGCAGCGCGAGCTCCACCCCGAGAGCTGCGCCGAGGAACGGGCGACCCCACGTGTCGGCCGCGCGACCTGCGGCGTCGATCGCGATGCGCGGCGCCGCGATCCCGGCGAGGAAGTGCTCGCTGATGCGCAGGTACGGAAACGGCGCGAACGAGAGCCCCGCGCGCAGGTACGGCGCGAGCGAGAACGCGTCCTCCGCCACGCCGACGTACTCGGGCGAGCGGCCGTCGCCCTCGACGTGCAGCCAGGCGGCGGCGAGCCCGGCGCCGATCGAGGGCAGCCACTCGGCGTCGGCGGGGCCGAGCGGGACGCGCACCCCCAGGGCGGCGAGCGCCACCCGCACGTGCCGCGTGCCCTCTTTGCCCTCTCGGCTCACGCTGCCGAGCGGGATCTGGGCGAAGGTGGAGAGCCCCAGCCGAGACCCGATCATCGCGTACCCCGACACGTCCAGCATCGGGGAGGCGGGCACGCCGCCTGCGCTCCACAGCAGCGCGGGCGCCGCCCCGACGCCGAACATCGCCGGCGCGCTCCGGGTCGCGCCTGGCCTGGACGGCGGAGCAGACGGCGCGCGGGAGGCGCCGTCCTCGCGCGGGCGCGCGGCGGCGACGGGCGCCGGCTTGGCCGGCGGCGGTCGCCGCGCGTCGACGACGGTCCTGGCCTTCGGCTCGGCGTCGATCTCGCCCCGCGACGGCCGGGGGGAGCGCACCTCCAGGAGGCTCGCGCGCAGGAGCTCCACCGCGCGGATCGCGACCGTGGGGGGATCGTCGTCCATCACGGTGCGCTGGACCGACTCGCCCGTCGCACCATCGTCGATCGAGACATCGACGCCGCCCGGCACCTCCCTCACCCGGATCACCGCCGCCGCGCCGTCCTCCCGCGCGCTCGCCTCCACGGACCCGCGCGAGGGCGGATCGTCGTCCCCCCGCACGACCACGACCGTAAACCCGAGCGTGGCGAGCTCGGCATAGACGCGGGCCATGATGGCGTCCGTCCGGCGATCGGCGATCAGGACGACCTTCGGGCGTGGAGCCTCCGGCGGCGGCTCCGGCGGCGCCGCGCCCGCGTCGGATGCGGCGAGGAGGCAGAGCCCGATCGCCCAGGCTCCGCCGCGCGCCGCGCGCGCCGTCCTTCGCGATCGCACTCACTCCTCCTCGAGGAGGCTCTTCGCGTGAGCTGCGTGGGGCCCCGCCGGATAGCGCTCCAGGTAGCGGCGCGCGGCCTCCCGGGCCCCGCTCGTCGATCCCATGCGCGCACGGCATTCGATGATCCTCCCGAGCGCTTCCTGCGCGAAGGATCCGCCCGGCTGCTCTCCGAGGTACACGTCGAACCAGCGCTCGGCCTCGGCGTAGGCGCGCCGCTGGTCGAACGCCATCCGGCCGAGGTGGAAGGCGGCCTTCGCCGCCTCGCCCGAGCCCGCGAACCGGCTCCGCGCCGCGGTGAGCGCCGCCGCCGCGCGCTCCGGCTTCCCCGAGAAGCGCGCGGCGTCGGCGAGCATCAGCAGATCCGCCGCGCTCGCGCGGGCGACGAGCCGGTCGAAGCCCTCGGCCTCGGCCGCCGTCATGGCCTCGTCGTACTCGTTGGCGTCGACGAGGTCGCGCCAGCTCGGCCGGCGCGTGGGCGCGTCCGCGGCCTTCGCGACCGCCGCCCTGTCGCCGGTCGCCGCCGGGGCCGGCCCGGAGGCCGCCGGAGCGATGGGCGCGGCCGGAGCGATGGGCGCGGACGACGGCGGAGGCGGGCCCTCGGCGCGCGGTTCCCCGCGCGTGAGCTCGAAGCGCTGCTCCTTGCAGAAGACCTCGAGCGTCTCTCCCGCAGCGACGGCGCGCCGCCCCCCCACGAGCGGCCCCGACACGGCGACCGATCCTTCCCGCAGCACCAGCTTGAGCTCCTCGTCCACCGGGGACCAGCTCAGCTCGAAGCGCGTGCCGGTCACCAGCACGTCGAACGGGCCGACGTTGAAATTCCACGTGCTCGTCGCGGTGTGGGTCACCGTCGCCGTGAGCCGGCCGGCTTCCAGCAGCACCCGCGCCCCGCGGGCGTCGGCGGCCACCACGCGCGCCCGCGCGTCCGCGTCCAGCGCGAGCGACGTGCCGTCCGAGAAGCGGATCGGCAGCGGAGCGTCCGCCGCGGCGGCGATCCACGTCCCGACCTGCCCTTCTGCCGACCCGACCGCGAACGAGAGCGACCTCGACGAGGGGAGCAGGACGAGGAGCAGGACCGCACAAGCGCCTGCCAGCGCGACGAACGCCGCGGGCGCGATCCACCGAGGGCGCGACGGTCCGAGGCGGGCAGCCCCGGGCTGGGCGGCTCCGCCGGCCGCGCTCTCCAGGAATCGCTCGCGCGCGCGCTCGAGATCGAGATCCTGCGCCGCGAGCTCCGCATCCTGGGCGCGGCCGAGCTCGCGCAGACGATCGAGCGAGGGGCGATCGCCCTTGACGAGCCTCATTTCAGCCACTCCTCGAGCGCGGGTTGATCCCGCGCCGCCTCGAGGAAGTTGGCCTCCGCGCGGGCCAGCCTCCGCTTGATGGTCGCGAGCGAGACGCCGCACGCGTCGGCGACCTCCTGGAGATCCATGCCGTCGATGCGCCGCAACGCGAACGCGATGCGCTCGTCGGCCGGGAGCCGGTCCAGCGCTCGATAGGTCGCGCGCAGCGCCTCGTGCGCCTCGCCTTCGTGCGGGCGCGCGACGAGGGGTGGGAGCTCGTCGGGGGCGAAGAAGAGGAGCCATTTCCGGCGCGCGCGCCGCTGGATGCAGGTCCGCGCCGTGAACACCGCGACCGACGTCATCCACGCCTTCAGCGCGGCCGGATCGCGCAGTGTATCGAGGGAGGACAGCGCGCGGACGAAGGCGTCGTGGTGAGCGTCGGACAGGTCGTGGCCGCTGCCGAGGAGCCGGCCGAGGACGCGGAGCACGTGCCCGGAGAAGCGCTCGTGAAAGGCGGAGAGGGCGGCGGGATGCCTCGCGCGGAGCCCCTCCACGAGCGCCTCGTCGCTCGCATAGGCGACCACGCCGAGCCGTCGAGGGGGGGCGAGAGCTCGGGCGCGCATCACCATGATCGTAGGGCTCCGCTGGACATGACCGAACGCCGAGCGCCGCCTCGTGAGCCGACCGGCCGGCCCCCTGGAGTCACGGCAGGGTCGCGAAACGGCTCACCGCCGTCGGCGCGCGGAGCTAGCGCTGGCCGTGGCCCGCGCGGCGGGGACCAGCGCCGGCCGCCCCTGCCTGCGCGGGGCGCGCGCCGGCTCCGCCCTCCGCCGGCGCGGGGCGTGCGCCGGCTCCGCCCTCCGCCGGCGCGGGGCGCGCGCCGGCTCCGCCCTCCGCCGGCGCGGGGCGCGCGCCGGCTCCGCCCTCCGCCGGCGCGTCGCCGGGCTTGATCATCCCGAGATCGTGCAGCGACGAGTAGTGGCCGTCCGGCGCGAGGATGACGTGGTCGACGAGCGGCACCCCGATCACCTCGCCGGCCGCGGCGACCGCGTCGGTCATGGCCACGTCTTCGGGGGACGGCGCGGAGTCGCCGCTCGGGTGGTTGTGCACGAGCACGAGCGCCGAGGCCGCGTCCGAGAGCGCGGCGCGCAGGATGTCCTTCGCCGTGACCGAGCACCCGTGGAGCCCGCCCTGCGCGACCCGGCGCGCTCCCCGCATCCCGTTGCGGCCGTCGAGCGAGATCACCCACATCTGCTCGTGATCGAGCGGGCCGAGCTGCGCCGCGCACCACGCCGCGATCGAGGCCGACGTGCGCACCGGCGGCCGCGGGCGCACCGCGCGCTCGAACGCGCGCCGCCCGAGCTCGAGCGACGCGGCGATGCGGAGCGCCTTCGCGAGGCCGAGGCCTGGGTGCTCGGCGAGCGCGTGCGGGCCGAGCCGCGAGAGCCCCTCCAGCCCGGAGAAGCGCGAGAGGAGCGCGGCGGAGACGATCGTGACGGGCGTGCCGACCAGCCCGGTGCCGAGCACGATCGCGAGCAGGTCGGCGTCGCCGAGCGACCAGATCCCCTCCTCGAGCGCGCGCTCGCGCGGGCCGATGAAGGCGGCGAGCGCCGCGGGATCGTCGGTGTACGAATCGTGGACGGGCAGGTGATGGGGCAGCAGCGCGGCGCGCTTCCAGGAGCTCATGCGCCGGCCACAAGCACGCGGCGGGCCCGGCGGCCGGCGCGCGGCGCCGCGGCGATCGGCGCGCCTCCGGGGCGGCGGAGCGGCGGCGGAGGGTGGCGGCCGCCAGGCAGTTGCGCGTCTGGCCAGTCCCGATGCGCGTCAGGACATCAGGCCGAGCGCGAAGAGAGCGTCGGACCAGAGGGGCCAGAGCGTGCGGAAGGGGTGGGTGGCCAGCAGCAGGCCGCCGTTCGGAAGGCGCCGTACGTAGTAGGGCGAGTGGCGCTCGATGAACCGGACGTGTCTCCCCGTGGCGACGTTCACCTCGTAGGAGGGCTCGCCCTCCCTGGGCTCCTCGATGATCTCCTGGGCGAGCTCGCGCGCGCGAGGCTCGACGGAGCGCCACGCTTCGTCCGGCACCGCCGAGGCTTCCAGCGCCCCAATCAGCGTGGCCGGCGGCATGGAGAGCGCCGCGAGCACCTGTTCGCGCGTGAGATCCTCGTCGCCGACGATGCGGGCACGTGGGACGCGCCGGATGGCGTCCGGGCGGGTCGGACGCTCGGCCCGCGATCGGGACGCATCACGGTCGAGGCCCCAGTGCTCGTCGACGCGCTCGACGGTGCTGGCGACCCCGACACGCGCCCCTCTGGGAGCGGCTTCGACGCGCGCACGCAGCGCGTCCATGGACAAGCCCGCGGCGCGCTCCACGAGGTCGCCGTCGTGGATGTGCAACCACGACAGGGCGAGATCACGCGCGACGCTCGCGGCGTCGGCGTGGTAGGTCGCACACGCCTCGACGGACGCGGACCAGCTGGAGGCGGCCGAGCACGCGCCGGTCGTCACGCGGCGACGCGCGTCCGGCGCGCACAGGCCCAGCAGGATTTCCTCCATGTCCTGCTCGAACTGCATCGAGATCATCGCCGCCTCGGCCTCCACGGACCGCACACCGCTGCAGATGGCGATCTCGAGGCGATACGGGTAGAGCCCCTTCCACTCGTACGTGCTCACGCGCAGAGGGCCGCTGGCCCACCGGCGTTCGTGTTCTTCACCATAGCAGTCCAGGCTCAGGCCAAACCTGGCCAGCCACCTCCACTTCGTCCCGAAATTCACATGCATTTCCGAGCCTGCCTTGAAGGCGGAACGTGTCATCGAGATGAGCTCGTCGAGGGAGGCCTCGCTGCGCCACAGGTGTTCGGAGGATCCGGGCGTGGAGAGGCTGACATCGCAAAGTCCCCCCGGGTAGACGAGCGCGGAGAGGGCCGCCGCGAAGGCGTCGAACCGGTCGGCCTCGTCACACCACGCGTAGAAATCGGGTCCGCGTTCACTCCGCGCTTGATTCATGGGTCAACGACCTCAAGGACGCCTGGCTCACTGCCAGAGCCAGGGCGACCGTTCTGCACGCGCCGCAAGGCGGCGCCTCGCGTCTCTATCATGACGTGATACCGAGCGAGAAAAGGGCGTCCGACCAGAGCGGCCAGAGTGTGCGGTACGGGTGGGTCGCCAGCACCACGCCGCCGCTCGGCAGGCGGCGCACGTGGAACGGGGCGTGGTCGACGAGGAAGTAGACGTGCTCGCCCGTCAGTTCCACCCAGGTGAGGGGCCCGCTGCCGCGGGTGAACTGCTCGCCGCGCGCCCTGGCCTGCACCGTCAGGTTGTGGATCTCCTCGGCGCGCGGCGCCGCGGCGCGCCACGCCTCGTCGGGCACGTCCGCCGCGGCGATGAGCGCCTCGATCAGGGCGGAGCCCGGCATGGCCAGCGCCTTGAGGACGGTCTCGCGGGAGAGCGGGATCGAGCGCCCGCTCTTGTCCGTCGGGACCACCCGCGCTCCAGCGGGCGCCGCGTCGACGCGCGCGTGCAGCGCCTCCAGCGACATGCCCGCGATCAGCGAGACCTTTTCCTTGTCGTGGAGGCTGACCCACGACAGGGCCAGATCGCGCGCGATGTCGCGGGCGTCCGCGTGGTACGTCGCGCACATCGAGACCGGCGCGAGCCAGGTCCACGCGCTCGTGCAGCCGCCGGTCGAGACGCGCCTGCTCGCGTCGGGCGCGCAGAGGCGGAGCAACAGGTCCTCGAGGTCGTCCAGAACGATGTGCCACGTGAGCTCGGCTTCCGCCTCGACGGAGCGCGGTCCGCTGCCCAGGGCGAGGTCCATGTGCATGGGGGCAAAGTCCTCGATGTGGCGGGGGTGCATGTGGATGGGGCCCCACGGCTGGATGCGTTCGCTCCTGTCGGTGTAGCAGCGGAGGATGCAAGAGACGAACTGTCCGGAGCTCCCCAACATCGCGAAGTAGGCATCAGCATCGGCGCGTCCGAAGTGAGCTCGGATCTTCGCGACCGCCTCGTCGACGGAGGTCGTGCTGAAACTCGGGCTGGGGCGCATGTAGACGGACACGTTGTACGGTGGGTCGTGGACGAGAGCTGACAACGCCGCGCCGAACCCGTCGACCCTTGTTGCCTCGTCGCACCAGGCGAAGAAGTACGGTCCTGATCTCATATCTGGCTCACCATGATGAAGTTCCTCGTCAGGACATGAGGCCGAGCGAGCAGAGCGCGTTGGCCCAGAGCGGCCAGAGCGAACAGTAAGGGTGGGTTAAAAGCACCACGCCGTCGCTCGGCAGGCGGCGTACGACAAACGGGGGGTGCTTTTTCAGGAAGCGGATGTGACGATACGTGTCCGTGTAAACCGGCCAGGTGGGAGGTCCCTCCCCGGTCTCTGCGAGCTGGCTTGTCAGACCCAGGATCTCGGCCGTGCGCGGCGCGGCCGCGCGCCATGCCTCGTCCGGCACCGCCGCGGCCTCGAGCGCCTCCAGCAGGGCGGAGGGCGGTGCCGCCAGCGCCTTGAGGACGGTCTCGCGGGAGAGCGAGTGCGCGCGCTCGCCGCCGCCTTTGAGCGGAACGCGCGCCCCGGCCGGCGCGGCGTCGACGCGCGCGTGGAGCGCGGCAAGCGACATGCCCGCGATGCGCGACACGCTGTCCCTGTCGTGGAGGTGCACCCACGACACCGCGAGATCGCGCACGATCTCGCGGGCGTCCGCGTTGTACGTCGCGCACGTGGCGACCGGCGCGTTCCAGTGCCACGCGTTCGTACACGCGCCGGTGCGAACGCTCCCGCTCCCGTCCGGCGCGCAGAGACGTAGCAGCAGGTCCTCGAGGTCGACCTGCATGATGTGCCACGCCACCTGGGCCTCGGCCTCGATGGAGCGCGGGCCCCTGCCCCAGGCGAGTTCGAGCTTGAAGCGGAAGAAGTCCCTGTTCTCGTCGGGGGACATCTCGAGGGGCCCCTGCGGCTCGCGGGGGCCCCTCGCATTGAGACGTTCGTAAGCTTCAGCGCAGCAACAACTACCGAAATCGATGACGGGTATGCCAAGAGAAAAATCGGGTCCGCGACGGTCCGGAAGAACGAAACGTTGGGATGCGCGGAGCAGCACGCTGGACCTGACCAGAGCACCCCCGTCGCATTTGAAGTGGGCGCGGATCATGGCAGCGGCCTCCTCCATGGAGGTCGTGTCGCACGCCGCGTCGCAATACATACTCACGCCAATTAGCCACCCCGGCTGCACGAGGGCCGATAGCGCCGCCGTGAAGGCGTCGACCCTCGATGCCTCGTCACACCAGGCGTAGAAGCGCGGACCTGATTCGCTCATAACCGGATCACCTTGATGGGCTTGTTGAAGCCTTTCAGGCTCGCCCTCTTGCCCTTGTCCTCATCGAAGAGGTAACCGTCCTTGACAGTGTACTTCTTGCCACCGAGCTTCCCGCCCCGCTCCATGATGAGCTCGACCTCTACGACATCGCCGGCGCGGCCATTCCGCTTTAGCGCTTCCATCGCGTTGGACAACTGGTCGATCACCCTGTCGCCATCGACGTTGGTGCCCGCTTTCGCCTCGCTCAGGATGAGCTTCTCCCGCGCGGACACCGTCAGAAAATCGGGCGCCATCCCGTCGGTGCTCCCCGGCTTTGATTGTTACGGAATCTTGAGCACGTCGCGCACGCCGTCGTCGCCGACGCCGAGGAGCGCGCGCCCGTCGCCGGTCAGGAAACTCGTCACCGTCTTCTCGAACGCGTTGAGCGCCTTCTTCGTCACCGCCCCCTTCAGGTTCTTGTACCCGCGGAGCCTCCATACCTCGAACCCTTTGACAACGACCTTATCGACCTCCGCGATCTCCCCGGCGATCCGGATCCCACGCGGCGGTAGCGCGCCGGCGGCGGCGACGCCGTGCCAGACGTGCCCGACCGCCCCGAGCCCGAAGCCCAGCCCCGAGAAGATCCGCTCCTCGTCGCTGAGCTCGCGCCCGGCCGGCAGGCACCACTCCTTCCCGCTCACCGCCTCGCACAGGTCGAGCGCCGGCC
The DNA here is from genome assembly GCF_051526825.1 of Sorangium sp. So ce185. Lineage (NCBI taxonomy): Bacteria > Pseudomonadati > Myxococcota > Polyangiales > Polyangiaceae > Sorangium > Sorangium sp. So ce185. The sequence goes on from NZ_CP150316.1 coordinate 10,305,910, forward strand.
CCACCACCGGCACGAACCCCACCCCGATGCGCGTCGTCGCGTGCACCAGCGTCTGCATCACCCCCGCGTACGCCTCGACGCCTTCGCCGACCGTCGACATCGCCCCCGCGAACGCGCTGATCGTCTGGTACAGCTGCGTCTGCTCCAGGTCGAGCCCGTCCCCTGTCCACTGGTTCAGACTGTCCTTCATCTGGTCCGCCAGCGCATCGAACCGCGGCTTCAGCACCGTGTCCACCACCGCGCGCAGGTCCGCCGGCACCGGCGTGTCCACGAACCAGTCCGACGCATCCATGAACCGCCGCACGTACGCCGTGATCCGGTTCTGCGCCTTCAGGAACGCGTTCGTCTCCGCCAGCGAAACCCCCATCCGGTCGCGCAGCGCGATCTCCAGCGCCGCGCTGTTCTCACGCCACGCCCGCACGTTCGCCACGAAGTCCGCCCGCGCGACCACCACCCCGCCGCTCACACCGGCCTCCAGCGCCGCGATCACCGCGTCCGCGTACCCCGCATAGGGATCCCTCCCCTCGTCGAACGCCCCCTCCAGCTCCGCGATGTCCGGCACCTCCACCCACGGCACCTCGCTCTCCCCGAGCGCGTAGTTCCACGGGTCGTCCGGCTCCCACCCCTCGATGTTGATCGTCGATGAGAAACGTTCTGAAAGAGCGAAGGACGGCCGAGAGAGAGCGGATGCCCACCCCCGGCCCGTGCTCGGCGCTTCGCGCCTGCGCGCGGTCCGCCCCTCCCTAATCGCGCGCTCCGCGCGCTCAGGGAGGGGTGCGCCGTCTAGTACCCGCAGCCGGAATGTGAAGTTTGTCGAACGGAGGACGTGCACGACCTGAGTCAGGACATCAGGCCGAGCACGAAGAGCGCGTCGGACCAGAGCGGCCAGAGCGTCCGGTAGGGGTGGGTCGCCAGAACGACGCCGCCGCTCGGGAGGCGGCGCACGCGGAAGGGGGCGTGCTCTTCGAGGAAGCGGACATGCCCGGGTGACATGACCTTTGCCCGAAAGGCCGGCGGCCCCTCGCCCTCGGCGGCTTCGTCGAGCTGACGGAGCAGCTCCATGATCTCGTGCGCCTTTGGCTCGGCGGCGCGCCACGCGTCGTCGGGCACCGCAGCGGCCTCGAGCGCATCCAGCAGCGCGGCCGGCGGCGTCGCGAGCGCCTTCAGGACGGTCTCGCGCGAGAGCGAGCCCGCGAGCTCGCTGCCGCCTTTCATAGGCACGCGCGCGCCGCGCGGCGCGGCGTCGACGCGCGCGTGCAGCGTCTCCAGCGACATGCCCGCGATGCGCGGGACGCTCTCCTTGTCGTGCAGGTGCACCCACGATAAGGCGAGATCGCGCGCGAGCTCCGCCGCGTTCGCGTTGTAGGTCGCGCACATCTCGACCGGGGCGAACCAGTCCTCCTCGTCCGTGCAGGCGCCGGTCGGCACGCGCCCGCTCCCGTCCGGCGCGCACAGGCGGAGCAGGAGGTCTTCGATGTCACCCTGAACCAGGTGGTAGGCGACCGCGGCCTCGGCTTCCACGAAGCGCGGGCCGTAGGTGCTCACGAGGATCTCGTACGGGAAAAAATCCCGCCTGCGTTCGCCCGCAGTCAAGCGGAGCGGGCCCCAAGGATGGAGACGTTCGCTTTCGTCGGTGTAGCAAATGAGCTCGAACATCATGACGCGCTCGGAATCGCTCAGCCTCACGCCAGACCCTAGGTGAGCGTTGTTCGTCCCTCCGAAGTGGGCGTGAATCATCGCGAGCACTTCGTCCACGGAGCGCGTCTCGCACCCTTGCTGGTGGCTCATCATTAGGCTGAGAAGCGCCCCCGGGTTGACGAGGGCCAACAGTGCCGCAGCGAACGCGTCGAGCCGTTCTGTCTCGTCACACCACGCATAGAACCAAGGTTCTGATCGACTCATAGCCGGATTACCATGATGAATTTGTCAAAGTCTATCAGGGTCACGTTCTTGCCCGTCTTCCAGTTGAACAGGTAGCCGTCCCGAACCGTGATGTTCGGATCATTGAAACCCGCACCCTGCTCCATGATGAGCTCGACCCGGGCCACGTCTCCATCGAGCCCTTTGTCCTTCAGCGCCTTCATCGCGTTCGTGAGCTGCTCGCGTACCTTCCTGACCGGGATCGTTCCGCCCTTCGCCTCGCTGATGATAAGCCTGTATCCGCTGGATATCGATACGAAGTCGGGCGCCGCCCCCTCGCTACCGCCAGGGCTTGAGTGTTTCGGAATGCCGACCACCTCGCGCACGCCGTCGTCGCCGACGCCGACGAGCGATCGGCCGTCGTCTACCAGGAACTTGGCGGCCTTTTTCTCGAAGATGTCCACCTCAAACTTGGTGATCGCCCCGGTGAGCGTCTTGTACCCCCGGACCCGGTTCGTCTTGACAATCTGAGCGAACGCCTCCTCGATCTCGGCGATCTCCCCTGCCACCCGGATCGCGGCCGGTCGCAGCCCGCTGCTGGTCTTGACCGCGCGCCACATCGGCCCGACGGCAGCCCCGAGCCCGAACCCCACCCCCGAGAAGATCCGCTCCTCGTCGCTCAGCGCTCGCCCGGCCGGCAGGCAGAACGCCTTGCCCGTCACCGCCTCGCACAGGTCGAGCGCCGGCCCCACCACCGGCACGAACCCCACCCCGATGCGCGTCGTCGCGTGCACCAGCGTCTGCATCACCTCCGCGTACGCCTCGACGCCTTCGCCGACCGTCGACATCGCCCCCGCGAACGCGCTGATCGTCTGGTAGAGCTGCGTCTGCTCCAGGTCGAGCCCGCCCCCCGTCCACAGGTTGAGGTTGTCCTTCATCTGGTCCGCGAGCGTGTCGAACCGCGGCTTCAGCACCATGTCCACCACCGCGCGCAGGTCCGCCGGCACCGGCGACTCCTCGAACCAGTCCGACGCATCCATGAACTGCCGCACGAACCCGGTGATCCGGTTCTGCGCGTTCAGGAACGCGTTGGTCTCCGCCAGCGACACCCCCATCCGGTCGCGCAGCGCGATCTCCAGCGCCGCGCTGTTCGACCGCCACGCCCGCACGTTCGCCACGAAGTCCGCGCGAAAGATCACCACCCGGCCGCTGACGTCCGCTTCCAGCGCGGCGAGCACCGCGTCCGCGTACGCCGCGTAGGGATCCCTCCCCTCCTCGAACGCCCCCTCCACCTCCGCGACGTCCGGCACCTCGACCCACGGCACCTCGCTCTCCCCGAGCGCGTAGTTCCACGGGTCGTCCGGATCCCACCCCTCGGCGCGCGCGTCCTGCGTCGCCAGGTCCGCCACCTCGTCCGCCTGCGCCCCGAACTCGTCGATCAGCCGCGCGAGCTCGTCCTCGAGATCGCTGACGCTCTTCTTCAGATCGTCGACGAGCTGCTCCATCGCCGCCCGCGTCTCTGCGCCGACCACGTCCTCGTACCGGTCCAGGACCGCGTCGAGGTCGGTCCGCGAGATCTCGTCCAGCGGCCGGCCGACCAGGTCCTTCAGCTCGGTGTCGAGCTGCTGGAGCAAATCCATCTTCTCCGCCAGGCGCTCCACCCGCGGCGCGTTCGCCACGAGCGCCTTTCGCTCCTTGGCGATCTCGGCCAGCAGGATCTCGATGTCGCGCGCCAGCGCCGGGTTGATCTCCGCGAGGCTCAGGTCGAGGGTCGTGTCGCCGGAGAACGCCACCCCGCGGCGCCGGATGTCGAAGAGCGGCTTGTTCAACCCGAGCGGCACCGACACGAGGTTCACCACCTCGCGCGCGTCGACGCAGGTGTTGTCGCCCCCCTCCCTGCTGACGTGGAAGTGGAAGTCGTTCATGCCCATCCCGAGCAGCACCGAATCGAACGCCGCCTCCATCCGGTTGCTCTCCGAGCCGTCGTCATGGAACGCGAACTCGCCCGGGACTTCGTAGGTGGGAAGCGGCGTCTGGTTCACGCGGAAGTACGCCGCTCCCGGGACGGCGAGCTCGGGGGTGAGGCACCCCGGGTTGAACTGGGTGGAGACCCAGTCGAGGGTGTACGGCGTACCGGCCCACGCGAACGAGGGCGCCACCAACGCCGCCGCAGCGATCAGCGCGACGAGCTTCTGCAGCGCCGCGGCGCTCCAGCCAGGCCGCGCTACGTCCTTGGAGCCTCTCATGTCCCCTCCGCGCCGCGCACGGCAGCGTCATACGCCATCGCGGCGCCCTTCACGTCGCCCGCGTCGAGCCGCGCCTGCGCCACATCGAGCGCCGCCGCGGCCATCCCCTTCTCCCGCAGCGCCGCGAGGCCCGCCGCGATCTGCTGCGGCAGCCCCGTCCTGAGCTCGGCCTCCGCGGCGTCGAACCGCCCCCGAAGCACGGCGCAGCCGGCATCGCGCCACGACGACCCCGCCGCCTCGCAGAGAGGCCGCAGCTGCACCAGCGCCACGAGCGCCCCGCACCGCTCGGCCAAGAGCGGCAGCCCGAGCTCCTCGCTCTCCGGCGGCGCCGCCGACAGCGCCGCGACCTGCGCGCGCGCACGCTCCCCGAAGGCGTCCGACGCCTTGCGGGCCCGCGACCGCGCGATCGCCTCGCGCGCCCCCTCGTCCATCTGCAGCACGCGGAGCGCCTGCCGGCGCAGCGCGATGCCGCCGAGCAGCGCCGCCGCGGTCGCGTCGCTCCGGGCGACACGCCCCTGCACGTAACCCAGCATGGCGTTCAGCGAGCGCAGCGCGCCCGACGTCATGTCCGGCGGCACCGCCCCGTGCGTGGCGAGGAGCTCGCCGTGCGGCGCCATCGCCTCGTCGAAGGAGGCCGCGAAGACCTGGAGCGCCGCCGACGACCGCAGGATCTCCGCGGTGAGCTCGCCGGGCGCGCGGCTCGCCTCGCGCGCCGCCGCGAGCACCGCCTGCTCCACGCCGTCGAGGCCGTCGATGTCCGACCGCGACGCCTGCTCCGAGAGCGCCGCGTACGCCGCCGTCTCCGCCGCCTCGCTCGCGCGGTAGGCGGCGAAGCGCGCCGCGACGCCCGCGTACTTCGATTGCAACGGCGCGACGTCGCTCCGGGCCTGGTCGAAGATCGCCTGCACGACCGCCATTGCCTGCCTGTCGGCCGCGAGCGCGGCGGCGAGCGGCTCCCTCTCGGCGCTGGCCCTGTCGATCATCGCCGCCTTGAAGTTGCCGGCCGCGTCGACCGGCGCCTGCGCGAGCAGCGCTCTCTGGCGGTCCGCGGCCTCGCCGAGCAGCGACTTCATCTTGCCCGCGAGCGTCGCCCGCAGCGACTCGGCGTTCCTCGCGTCGTCCCGCACGTGCTCGATCATCTCGTCCACGTGGCCGAACCAGACGTCGAGCGAATAGCTGCTCGCGACGATATCGTCGAGCGTCTTGTTGTTCGGCCGCGTGGCCCACATCTCGATGGGCAGCGCGCCGTCCTTCTCGGCCTGGCTCCACGCGGCGCCCGGGCCGAGGTTCTCGCCCACGCAATGCTCCTCGCCGCCCACCGCCGCCGCGCAAAAGCTCCCGAACGTGTGATCCTCGCGCTCCCACAAGCACCCCGCCGCCACAGCGCCAAGCGTCACGGCGGCGACAGCCGCAGCGAGAATCGTCCTCCGCCGTCTCGGTCTGGATCGCTCCTTCATACTCATTGCATCCACCCCGCGATTTTTCTCACCCGCGCACGCTCGCCCGCCCGTTCTTCAGGTGCAAGCGTCCTCACGAAAGCGGTAGGACATTGCTCGGCCGAGGAACACGTTGGCTGGCCACTCAGATCCATAAGAATCCACGAGAAATGGATGCGAGCTGGCCCCAGCGATGGCCCACCCGTCACGTCGCCGGGGAGGCGTGACAAAAAGGAAGAGGGCCCAGGTTGCAGCCTGAGCCCTCCGTCGACGCTCGGGCCCGATCAGGGCGCTCTTGGCTCAGACCGGCGCGTCGTCGTCTTCGAGCGGATCCCCCTCGTCCTGCGGCGCGCCCCCGGCGCTGCCGCTTCCAGCGCTGCCGCTGCCGGCCGCGCCGCCTCCTCCGCCGGGCGCCTCGGTCGCCCTCTTCCTGGTGCTCCGGCTGAACAGCCGCCGCGTCGCGATGGGTACGAGCCGCGGGATGGTCGGATCCTGCTCGTTGGCGCGCTCGAACACCCGCACGATCTGCTCGAGCAGGATCAGGTTGATGCCGTCGGCCCGGTCGAGATCGCCGCCCGTGACCTTCTGGCCCGCGGGGCGCGCGGCCGCGGTCTTCGCCGCCTGGATCAGCTCCTTCGCGGTCTCTTCGAGGCGCTCGACGTAGTCCTGGTCGAGCCGCATCAGCTTGGCGCGCACGGCGAGGGGGCCCTTCTTCTGCGCGAGGTAGCGCTTGCCGAGCGCGGCGAGCTGCGTGAGCCCGCGCGCGAGCGCGCCCGGATCCTCCGCGGTGCCGACCGCCTGCGCGAGCTCTTCGCGCGCCTCCTTGCCCGAGCCGGCGACGCCGCGAAGGACCTCGTAGGCCTGGTCGCGCAGGAGGAGCGCGCGCGAGAGCCGCTCGCGCAGCGCCGCGTCCGTCGTGGCGCGCGCCGCGTCCTTCTTCTGCCCGGCGCTCTCGTGCGCCTCGAGCAGCCGCTCCAGCGCGAGCGCTTGGTCGACCGCGAGCGCGAGCAGCTCCGGCGAGAAGCCGCGCAGCTTCTCCCGCTTCTCCTTCGACGCGCCCGACCAGCACGCGTGCGCCGTCGCGTAGAGGCGGCGCAGATCGGTCAAGACGCGCGAGGAGGCGATCTGCCGCCCTCGATCGACGAGCTGGGCTTCGGTCGTGCCGTCGAGCAACGCCTCGATGATGCCGGGCTCCGGCTTGCCGAGCCGCTCGGCAAGGGATTCGAGCGTGGGATCGTTGTCATCGGTCTCTTCGGGAGGAGAGATAGGTTTGGCCATCTGCGCAGGCTAAAGATGTGCGGAGCGGCACGTCGAGGGCGTGGCAAGTTTTGGCCATGGCGCCGGGGAGCGTGCCCGTGGATGGCGACAGCGCGACGCGCGACGCGCGACGCGCGAGCGCGCGGCGCGCAACCGTCGGCATCGCGGCGGCGGGCGTCGTCATTCCGGGAGGGGGCCGTCGTCATCCGAGGTGGATGGCGTCGTCATCCGCCCGGGAGCCATCTGCATCCGACCCGGAGCCATCGGCATCGGGGCTGGGGCCCGCCGGCATGCGGCCGGAGCCCATCGGCATCCGGCCGGGACCCATCGGCATCGGGCGGCGAGCCATCGTCATCCGGCCCGGAGACGTCGTCATCGGGGCGAGTACCCGCCGTCATCCGACGGGGGGTTCATCGTCATCCGAGGTGGAACCCGTCGTCATCCGGCGGAGACCCGTCGGCATCCGCTCGCCGGAGAGACGCGGCTACCGCTCCCGCCCGTCGGCCGCCGCGCCCCGAAGGAGCCCGACGGCGCGGCGCCGGCCGGGCTCACCGGGAGAGGCGAGGGCGGCGCGCGTCACTCGACGCGGACGACCGTCTCCGCGGGCAGGCTCGCGGCGAAGGCGTCGCGCGCCGCGCGCACCTTCGCCTCGACGAGGCCGTCGAACGTGAGCTTCGTGCGGTACTCGACGCCGGACCACCGGGGGTAGGAGCCGATGTCGACGTCGCGGTGCGCCTCGACCACGCGGTCGAGCATCGGCTTGAGCTGCCCCTCGTCGAGCGTCGTGAACACCGCGAGCGAGACGAACGGCGTGCCGCCCGAGAGCTCGGCCTGGATGAGCGCCTGCTTGGCCCGGAAGATCTGCGGCACGCCGGGCAGCATCCACACGTTGCGCATCACCACGGCCGGCCACGCGGCGCTGCCGCCGGTCACGAGCCGCGCGCCCTCCGGGATGCGCGCCATCAGCAGGTGCCCCTCGGTGAGCCGGTCGCCGTAGTACTCGCGCAGCATGCTCTCCATGTTGGGCGCGCTGACCACCGGCACGCCGAAGGCGCGCGCGACGCCCGCGATCGTCAGATCGTCATGCGTCGGGCCCACGCCGCCGCTCGTGAAGAGCCAGTCGTGCGACGCCGAGAGCGCCCGCACCTCGGCGGCGATCACCTCGAGGTCGTCGAGCACCATCACCGCGCGCTCCAGCTTGACGCCGAGCGCGCGCAGGGTGCCGGCGAGCACGAACAGGTTCTCGTCAGCGATCTTCCCGCTGAGCAGCTCGTTGCCGATGATCAGCGCCGCGGCCGTCCTCATCTCACCTTGCTCCGCTCAGCCCTCGAACTCGCGCGTCACCGGGCGCCCGTCGGCGTCCATCCCGAGCAGCTCCTCGACGCGCTTCTCCGCGCGGTCGAGCCGCTCCTGCGCCGACCGCGACAGCCGGATGCCCTCCTCGAAGAGCGACAGCGCGCGCTCCAGCGGCAGATCGCCGCCCTCGAGCTCCGCCACGATCTTCGCGAGGCGGCGCGTCGACTCCTCGAACGACATCGCGCCCGCGGCCTTGTCGCCGCTCGCGGGAGCGCGGTCGCCCTCGGCCAGAGACGCCGCGGCGCGGGGCTCCGCGCGCGATCCCACGCCGGAGTCCACGCCGGCTTCCACGCCGGGTCCCTCGCCCGGCCCCTCGCCCGTGCGGCTCTCGTCCGTCGCGTTGCTCATCGTCGTCATGAGCCAGCGTCCCCCGGGGGTGCGGCCGGCGCAAGCAGGACGGAGCTCACCCCGGGCGGCACCGCCGGCACGAGGAGCACGCCGTCGGGATCGGCCACGACCGGGACCGCCAGCCCATCCGGGCGGACGAGCCGCGCCGGACGCGACGACGCGCTCGCGGCCGCGCCCTGGTCGTTCGGGACGATCGCGATCCACACCACCCCCGTGGCCAGCGCGGCGCGCGGCGGATCGAGCGCCGGCCCGCCGGCGCCGGACAGCGCGGCCCGCGCGAGCGCGCGCACCCCCTCGTCGGGATCGAGATCCCGCGCCGCGAGCAGGACGCGCCGGCGCTGCACCTCGGTGCGCCGAGACAGCCCGCGGACGATCGCGCGGCGCACCGCGGGGTCGTCCTCGAAGCGGTAGGCGCGCGCGAGGAGCGACACGCTGTCGGGCAACGGGTCGCTCCCGAGGCCGAGCGCGACGTGCGCGCGCACGACCGGATCGCTCCCCTCGAGCAGCCGCTTGAGCCTACCGCGGACCACCTCGTCGTCGCGGGCCGCGAGCGCGCGCGCCGCGAGCGGCGACAGCGGGCCGCCCGCCTCCGCGAGCGCGGCGAGCCGCGAGGTCGCGACCGCGCCGCCCCGAGGCTCCGCGAGCAGCGCGACGCCGGCGGAGACCGCCGCCGCGTCGGGCGCGGCGTCGTCGCCGCCCGGCGCGGCGCCGCCGCCGGGCGCGGCGAGCTCCGCGAACAGCGGGGCGAGCGCGGCGAGGGCGCGCTCGCCCCGCGCGAGCGCGCCGCGCGCCGCCGCGTGGACCGCCGCGCGATCGCACGAGGCCGGAGCGCACCCGCCGACGGCCTCGAGCGGGTCGCGGAGGCCGAGCGCCACGGCCCCGAACACCCCGACGGCGCGATCGCTCGACCCCTTCGGCGCCGCGAGCGCGGCGAGGAGCCGCCCCTCGAGCGACCCGGGCGCGTCGCGCAGCGCGAGCCCGCGCACCACGCCCGCGCGCAGGCCGAGCCTGCGGAGCTCCGCGTCCTTCGCGGCGCGCGGCCCGTCGACGAGCTCCGCGACGGCGGCCCGCGCCTCGGCCCCGGGCATCGTCGCGAGCGCGAACGCCGCGGCCGTCGCGAGCTCCGGGCGCTCGAGCGTCAGCCGGCGCAGCTGCCGCGCCGCCTCCGCGCCGCCCGCGCGGCCGATCGCCGCGACGGCGCGCGGCCGCGCGTCCTCCGGGAGCAGCGGGAGCGCGCGCGCGAGCGCCGGCACGAGCCGCTCCGCCGGGGCGAGCTCGGCCAGCCTGAGCCCCTCGAGCCGGCCCAGCTCGGACCCGAGCAGCGAGGCCACCGCGTCCGGCGCCTCCGGCGCGCCGAGGTGGACGAGGATCTCGACGGTCGCCTCGAAGAGCCCCGGCTCCGGCTTGCTCAGCCACGCGCGCGCCTTGGCCAGCGCCGCCTCGTCGCCGAGCCGCGCGAGGGCGCGCGCCGCGGCCACCTGCGCCGCCCGGTCGCCGCCCTCGAGCATCGGCCGCAGCGCCGCGATCGCCCGGAGATCGCCGAGCTCGCCGAGGAAGCTCACGAGCGCGGGCTCGAGCCGCTTGCGGCTCCCGAGCAGGAGCTGGAGCGACTCGGGCGGGTACGCCTTGAGGGCGAGCGCGGCGGCCTCCCCCGCGGCCCCGCCCTGCACGATCGCGTTCACGAGCGCGCCGAGCGCGCGCCGCTCCCCGGTGCGCGCGAGCGCGAGGGCGGCGGTGCCGCGCAGCACCTCGCCGAGCGGGGAGGCGGCGCCGCGCGCCGGGCCGCCGCCCTCCGAGAGCTCGCGCGAGAGGAGCTGGCGCACGCTGTCGCGCTGCGCGTGCGGGGCGAGCGCCCGCGCCGCCGCGAGGCGCGCCCTGGGATCCCGCGCCGCCGGGCCCCCCTGATCGACCGCGGCGAGCAGCGCGGTCACCGCCTCCTCGGTGCCGATCGCGCCGAGCCGCTCGATGCCGCGCAGCCGCGCCTCGGGGTCGCTCGACGCGAGCAGCCGCTCGGCGACGGGCACGCCGAGGCTGCCGCGCAGCGGCGCCGCGCCGGCCTCGGCCCTGCCGCTGTCCTCCGCGGGCCGGGGCGACCGCGCGACCGGCTGCGCCACGGCCGCGCCCGCCACCGCCGCGACCGCGAGCGCCGCGGCGAGGCCCAGGGCGCGGTGGGTTCCAGGGAGGAATCGCATACGCGCCCCGTACTATCCCGCGATCGACGGCCCGCTGTCACTCCCCGGGCTGAGCCGCGGAGGGCGCGCCAACGCGGCGTGACGAGCCTGGAATTTGATGGAAGCACGCGCTAGGTCGACCTACGGTGCGGCCGCGAAATGCGCCTGTGAGCGAGGTGACGCTTGATCGACCTGGTACGGACACTGGAAAAGGCCATCACGGTATCGGCCAACAAGGCGTGGCCACTCTTGCAGCATCTGAGCCGGCTCGGCGGCGAGCCCAAGCCGTTCCACCCGAAGTGGAGCGACAAGCCGATCCCGCGGGGCGGCGAGCGCTCGAAGCCCCCGCTCGGCTGGCCTCGCGAGACGGACAGCCTGTGCCCGCGCTGCGTCAAGGAGGCGCGCGCCGAGATCCTGAGTGGCAGGGCGGACTGGACCAAGCTCATCCATGACAAGCCCGGGGAGATCCGCGCCCGCATCGTCGCGCGCGACGGCCGCGTCGTCATGGAGAAGACGTGCCCGAAGCACGGCTCCTTCTCGGACACGATCTCGATCGACCCGGATTTCCTCGCCCGGATCGAGCGCCTGTTCGGCGGCCGCGACGTCGAGATGACGCCGGACAGGATCCACAACCACGGCTCGAGCACCATCCGGTACGGCCGCGGCTCGGTGCTCACGGTCGATCTGACGAACCGCTGCAACATGATGTGCGACCCGTGCTTCATGGATGCCAATCAGGTCGGCTACGTGCACGAGCTCTCGTGGGAGGAGATCACGCGCATCCTGGACGACGCGGCGGAGGTGCGCCCGCGCCGCCAGATGTCGATCCAGTTCTCCGGCGGCGAGCCGACGCTGAGCCCGCATTTCCTCGACGCGATCCGGTACGCGCGCCAGAAGGGGTACTTCGCGGTGCAGTGCGCGACGAACGGGCTCCGCTTCGCGGAGGAGCCGGGCTTCGCCAGGAAGGCCAAGGAGGCGGGCCTCCGGATGGCGTACCTGCAGTTCGACGGGGTGACGAACGCCGCGAACGGCCACCGGAAGATCGCGAACCTCTATGACGTGAAGCTGCGGGCGATCGAGGAGCTCTCGGCCGCCGGGATCGACGTCATCCTGGTCGTGACGATCGTCAACGGCGTGAACAACGACCAGGTGGGCCCGATCATCGACTTCGCGGTCCAGAACGCCGACAAGATCACGGTCGTCAGCTTCCAGCCGGTCAGCTTCACCGGCCGCGACGAGGACATCTCCGACGAGCTGCGCGAGAAGCAGCGCTACACGCTGAGCCACCTCGCGCACGACGTCGCCCGGCAGACCGGCGTGACCGACCCGCTCCGCGACTGGTTCCCCCTGTCGGCGCTCAGCCCCTTCGGCAACGTGACCGATCTGCTCGACGGCCCCGACAAGGACTGGGGCCAGCTCAACTGCGGGTGCCACCCGAACTGCGGGATCGGGACCGCGCTGTTCGTCCACAAGAAGACGAAGCAGGTGGTCCCGCTGCTCGATTTCATCGACGTCGAGGGGCTGCTCGCCGACCTGCGCGCGATCTTCGACGCCGGGCGCGGCCGCGCGCTCACGAAGGCGCAGGTCGTCGCCGCGCTCTTGCGCCGCTACCGGCCCGAGAAGGCGCCGCCGAACTTCCACCTCGCGACCCTGGTGAAGCAGTTCATGAGCCAGACGGGCGCCGCGCACGCCGGCGAGGGCGACGCGCGCGACTACGAGTGGCGGGTCCTGTTCGTGGCGGGCATGTGGTTCCAGGACCTGTTCAACTACGATTTCCGCCGCACCGAGATGTGCATCATTCCGTACGGAACGCAGCTCGGCGAGATCAGCTTCTGCGCGTACAACACCGGCGCCGGGTGGCGGAACATCCTCGAGAAGATGAAGGCCAATGCCACGGTAGCCGAATGGTACAAGAAGCACGGCCGGCACCCCGTGTACGCAAAGAATAAGGATCTCCCTCTACCGACCTACGAGAATCCCCTAACGATCATCGAGCACGATCTCGCATTGCGCGAGCGCGAGCAGGGCGGCCCGCGCGCGCGACCGGCGGCCAGGCGGCTGCCGATCGTGAGCTGATCGCGCGGCCTCCTCCGCCTCCTCCGCGCCCGCGCGCGAGCCTGCCACGCGCCCCCGCGCGCATGCGCCATCGCCGCCGATCGCCGACCGAAGGATCACGTGAGCCTAGGCTGTCGGCGATCGGTCGTAGCGCGCCTCACATCGGGAGGAAATCGGGTTTTCGTCGTGGCCGTGTGCGTGCCCGCGCGCGCGCACGCGCAGGCACACACACGTGGAGATGCGGCGCATGACTCGTGGAGAACGCACCACGCATGGTGTAGCCTGGTCGTGTGACCTTGCACGCTGGCCGCTATGAGAGCTTGCGCGCCATTGCGTCGGGCGGCATGGCCACCGTGTACCTCGGGCGGGCGATCGGCGCCGGCGGGTTCGAGCGCCTCGTCGCCCTGAAGATGATGCACCCGCACATCGCGGCGGAGCCCGAGTTCGTCGCGATGTTCCTCGACGAGGCGCGCCTCGCGGCGCGGGTCCGCCACCCCAACGTCGTCGCCACGTTCGATCTCGTCGAGGACCCGCTGTTCCTCGTCATGGAGTACATCGAGGGCCCGTCGCTGCACCTCTTGCTCCGCACGTGCGCGCGGGCGAAGCGGCGGGTCCCCATCGGGATCGTGCTCCGCATCTTCCTCGACATGCTCGCGGGCCTGCACGCGGCGCACGAGCTCACCGGCTCCGAGGGCGAGCCGCTCAACCTCGTGCACCGCGACGTCTCGCCGCAGAACGTGATCGTCGGCATCGACGGCGTCTCGCGCATCACCGACTTCGGCGTGGCGCGCGCCGAGACGCGGCTCATGTCGACGCAGGGGAACGCGCTCAAGGGCAAGCTCTCGTACATGGCGCCCGAGCAGATCCAGGGCGAGCAGGTCGACCGCCGCAGCGACGTGTACTCGGCCGGCGTGGTGCTCTGGGAGATGCTCACGGAGGAGCGCCTGTTCAAGGCCGACAACGACGGCGCGCTGATCGCGCAGATCTTGAAGGGCCCGCCCGCTGGTCCGCGCGCGGTGGTGCCGTCGGTCCCCGCCGCGCTCGACACGATCTGCATGCGCGCGCTGCGCGCCGACCCGGACGACCGGTTCCCGACCGCGGCGGCGTTCGCCGAGACGCTGGAAGAGGCGGCCGCGCAGACGCCGGGCCTCGCCGTGTCGTCGCCCCGGGCGGTGGAGGCGCTCATCAAGGAGGTCGGCCTGCGCGACCTCACCGCGCCCATCAGCGTGCGGAGCGGCCCCGCGTCGGGCCCGAGGTCCGGGCCGCTGTCGGGGCGCTCGCCGCTCAGCCAGCGCTCCCCTCGGAGCGAGCCCTTGCCCCTGAGCCAGCGCTCTCCGCGGAGCGAGCCGCTGAGCCAGCGCTCTCCCCTGGGCGAGCCGCTGACCCAGCGCGCCCCCCTGGGCGAGCCGCTGAGCCAGAGCGCTCCCTTGAGCGACCGCTCTCCGCTCGGCCTGCAGATCCTCGGGCCGGCGCCGGACCTCTCGAGCGCCGAGGGCAGCGCGCCGGGGCTCGGCGCCGTCGTCTCGGAGCCCGTGTTCCGCCGGCAGCACCTCGTGCGCCGCAGCGTGATCGCCAGCGTCTGCGCGGTCGCGCTCGCGGCCGGCGTGGGCGCCTTCTTCGCCTTCGGCGCGCGCGAGCCCGCCGCGCGAGAAGCGGCGGAGAGCGCCCCGGTCCTCCCGAGCTCGCCGCACCTGCCCGCGACCGTGGCCGACGGCGCGACGGTCCACGCCGCCGCGCCAGGGCAGCCCGCCGGGGCCGTCGAGGCTCTCGCCCCCGGCGGCGCCGGCCAGGTCCCCGCCCCCGGCCGAGCCGCGCACAGCCCTTCCCCCGTCGGTTCCGCCCATGCCCCCGCTGCCGGCCGCGCCGTCCAGGGCTCCGCGCTGGGCAGATCCGCGCATGGCCCTGCTCCCACCGCCAACCGCGCGACGAACGCCGTCCCGCGGCCGGCGCCCAGAGCGACCCCGCCCGTGGCCGTCAAGCCCAGGACGGGTCGGCCGGACACGCGCACAGCGGGCGGATCCACCGCCTCGACGGCGAAGCCTGCCCCCCGCTCGCCGGCCGTCCGCACCGCGGCGCCGAAGGCGACGGAGCCGAAGCGGAGCGCTCCGCGGGCGACCTCCCGGACCCCCTTCAAACCCTCGGGGCTGTGACACGCCCATGAGCGGGCGGTGACGCGCCGACCAGCGGGGCGGTGACGCGCCCGCCAGCGGGGCGGCGATGCGTCAAGCAGCGAGGTGATCACGCGCCGGCCAGCGAGTGATCACGCGCCGGCCCGCGAGGAGGTAACGCGCGATGTCACGAGGCGTCGCGAGACGCCATCGGCGCACCTGCGTCCCCGGACGTCAACGCTGGACAGACGCGGCGCGCTGCGCCTGCGCGCCGGCGCAGCGATCCTCACGCGCGCGGCCCGCCCGGCGATGATCCTTTTTGCCGACCCGTCCAACACTCCGGCCATGGAGGCCCGTCCAATGCTCCGGCGGCCGCCATCGCCCTCCGGCTCGCGCAGGCCGCGCGAGCCGAGGTCGCGCTGTCAGCCATGGAACGCGTCGCTGCCGCACCTACATCGCCGCGAAAACCAGCAGAACGTCAGTCGCCGTCTCACGAGCGCGACATAGGAGGTAGGCTATTCTTGTCGTGGGGCGGTATGTGCTCGCCCAAGTGAAAGACGCGCCGCGCGTCAGACGTTACCCCGGGGGAACCAGCTCATGCGCTCGCTTTTCGAGCAGGTGGTCGAGTGCTGCGGCCTCGCGCCCGCGTTCGCCAGGAAGATCATCCAGGAGGCCTGCGAGCGGAGCGGCGTGTCGCCGCCCGACGCGATGACGCCTGCCGATCTCATCCGGTCCCTCCCCCAGATCCGCCAGGCCCTCGGCGTCTTCCTCGATCCCTCGGAGGTCGCGCTGAAGACGGCCGCGATGCGCGCCCTCGTCAAGGGCTCCTGGCCGTCGATGCCCGCGGTCGTCCCCCCCGCCCAGAACCAGGACGGCCGGACACCTCAGGACGAGCCGAAGTCCAAATCGAGCTCGTAGAGCTCGTAGTGCGACCGCTTCATTCCGAGCGCGACATAGGTCGACTGCGCACGCGCGTTCGCGGTCTCCACGTAGAGGCGGATGCCGCATACGTCCCCCGCGTCCGCCGCCATCTCGTGGACTCGCCGGTACAGCGCCCGGAAGACCCCGCTGCGCCGCGCCGCGGGCGACACGTAGACGGACTGGATCCACCAGAAAGTGCCGTTTCTCCAGTCACTCCATTCGTAGGTCACCATCAGCTGCCCAGCCACCTCGGAGGCGCGCTCGGCGACCAGATAGAACCCTTTGGTCTCATCCGCGATCAGCGCGGCGGCGCCGCGGAGGGTGGTGGCGGTGTCCAGCACCTTGCCCTCCGTCTCGAGCGCCATGGCCCGGTTGTTCGCCGCGATGATCTCCACGTCGGCGGGCGCCGCCCGGCGGATCACGAGCGCTGTCACAGGGCGACCCCCCGGGGTTCGCGGCGGCGCCCTCCCGGCGCGGGGGCGGAGGGCGGCCTGCCCGGGAGCTCGGGTGCGCGGCGTCGGCTCGACATGGCCGACCCCATACCGCGGACCGCGCGGCCGCTCAACCGCCGCGCCCCGATCCCGCGGCGAGCGCTCAGAAACGCCGCGGCCACGGCGCCGCCGCGGCGCGTTATGTTTCGAAATGGGATCCTCCACGTGAACGGCGAGCGCTCGGGCGCACAGCGCGTGATCCATGGGCGCCTCGCGCCGGCGCGGCGCAGCCCGGCCGCCTCCTGCGCCGGCCGGCGGAGGTTGTGCTTCCCGCCCGATCGCGCGTACCCTCCGGGCGCCGCAGCCTCCGGAGGGTGCCCCTTGACACTGCTCGTCAGCGACTCGATTGCCCAGCGCGTCCAGCGGCTGGAGATCCCTTTCAACAGCTTCGGGGTCGATCCTTACGGCATCTCCCGGAAGCACCTGGGCCTCTTCTTCTCTCTCCTCGACTTCTTCTATCATCATTATTTCTCGGTGGGCGTGACAGGCATCGAGAACGTCCCCGCGCGCGGGCGCGCGATGCTCGTCGGCAACCACTCGGGCGGCGTCGCCATCGACGGGGCGATGGTGGTCGCGTCGATGTTCTTCGCGATGGATCCGCCGCGGCTGGCCGAGGGGATGGCGGAGAAATTCATCAATCGCCTCCCGTTCACCTCGCTCTGGTCGAGCCGCACAGGGCACTTCACCGGCCTCCCCGAGCACGCGAGCCGCCTGCTCGAGGACGAGCGGCTGCTCATGGTGTTCCCGGAGGGGGCGCGCGGCACCGCCAAGCTCTACAGCGAGCGCAACTCGCTCGTGCACTTCGGGTCGGGCTTCGTCCGGCTCGCGATGAAGACGGGCACGCCCATCATCCCGTTCGGCTTCGTCGGCGGCGGCGAGGCGGTGCCCACCGTCGCCAACTCGTACACGATCGGCCGGCTGTTCGGGGTGCCGTATATCCCGATCACGCCGTACCTCGTGCCGGCCCCGCTGCCGGTCCAGCTGGAGATCACCTATGGCGAGCCGATGACGTTCGCCGGCACCGGCGCGGAGGAAGACGAGGTGATCGCCGGCCACGTGGAGCAGGTGAAGGCGCGGATCGCCGAGCTCATCGAGGCGGGTCGGCGGCGCCGCCGCAGCAAGCTCGCGCTGGATCAGCGCGGCGCCGCGCTGCCCGCGTCGTCGAAGGAGGGCGCATGAGGGTCCTCATCCCTGGAATCACCGGCCAGCTCGGCCGCATGGTCGCGGCGCGCCTCCTCGAGGAGGGGCACGAGGTGATCGGCATCGACCGCCGGCCCTGGCCGGACGCCCCGGCCGGCGTCGAGATGCACAACGTGGATCTGCAGAAGCGCGCCGCCGAGGACGTGTTCCGCAAGAGCCGTCCCCAGGCCGTGATCCACATGGCGACCGTGACGCACCTCGTGGAGCAGACCGAGGAGCGGTATCGGATCAACCTCGGCGGCACGCGCGTCGTCTTCGACAACAGCCGCGCCTGCGGCGTCGAGCACGTGATCTTCGTCGGACGACACACGTATTACGGCGCTGGCCCCGAGTCGCCGCTCTACCACAAGGAAGAGGATCCGCCGATGGCGGTGTCCACCTTTCCCGAGCTCGCCGACCTCGTGGCCGCCGATCTGTACGCCTGCACGGCGCTCTGGCGCGCTCCCGAGCTCTGCACGACCGTGCTCCGCATGTGCTACACGCTCGGCCCGACCGGCCACGGCACGCTGGCGAGCTTCCTCCGCGGGCCCCACGTCCCGTACGTCCTCGGGTTCGACCCGCTGTTCCAGTTCATGCACGAGCAGGACGTCGTGACCGCCATCTGCCTGTCCCTCGAGAAGCGCATCCGCGGCGTCTACAACGTCTCGGGTCCGCAGCCCGTGCCCCTGTCGCTCATCATCCGGGCGGCGGGACGGGTGGCGGTCCCCCTCCCCGAGTTCGTGCTGCGCAACGCGCTCGGCCGCTTCGGCCTGCCGAAGCTCCCGCGCGCGGCGCTGACCCACATCAAGTACCCCGTCGTCGTGGACAGCGCCGCCTTCCGCGCCGCCACCGGGTTCAAGCACGCCGTCGACGAGGCCCAGGCCGTCCGCGAGTACCGCGACGCGCACCCGGTCCCGGCGGGCTGACCCTGAACCGTCCGGAGATCGCCGGAGTTCGCCCCTAGGAGGTCCCGATGTCGTCCGACAAGGTCAAGCAGTTCGCGCCGGCCACGCTCACCGCGGACGTCAGCGCGCTCCCCGAGCCCGAGCGGAGGGCGCTCGACAAGCTCATCGAGGCCTCGCGACGGCTCGATCCCGTGTTCGATCGCCAGGCCTACGCCGGGAACCCCGAGCTCCGCGAGCGGCTCCTCGCGGACGCCACCCCGGAGGGCCGGGACCGGCTCGCCTATTTCGACATCATGCGGGGCCCGTGGGACCGGCAGGATCACCACCGCCCCTTCGCCATCGACAGGCCTCGTCCGCCCGGCGCCGGCTTCTACCCGGAAGATCTCTCGGCCGACGAGCTCCGCGCGTGGATCGACCGGCACCCGGGCGACAAGGAGGCCTTCGAGGGCCTGTTCACGCTCATCCGCCGCGATCAGGGCGGGCTCGTCGCGGTGCCGTACAGCCAGGCCTACGCGGCGTGGCTCGGCCCCGCCGGCGCGCTCCTCGAGGAGGCCGCGACGCTCACGGCGAACGAGAGCCTGCGCAGGTTCCTGAGATCCCGGGCCGCGGCGTTCCGGTCGGACGACTACTACGCCTCCGACAAGGACTGGATGGACCTCGACAGCCCGGTCGAGGTGACCATCGGCCCCTACGAGACCTACGAGGACGAGCTCCTCGGCCTCAAGGCCTCGTTCGAGGCGTTCGTCACGGTGAGCGACCCGGAGGCCTCCCGGAGGCTCTCCAAGTACAAGGAGCTCCTCCCGGAGATGGAGCGCAACCTGCCCATCCCCGACGAGGTGAAGACCCAGCGCGGCGGAGAGAGCCCCATCCAGGTGGTGGACCTGGTCTTCAGCGCCGGCGACGCCCGCAAATCGGTCCAGACGATCGCGTTCAACCTGCCGAACGACGAGCGCGTCCGCGCCGAGAAGGGCGCCAAGAAGGTCCTGCTCCGCAACGTCATCGAGACGAAGTTCGAGCTGATCATGCGGCCCATCGCCGAGCGCATCCTCGACCCGGCGCAGCTCGCGCACCTGTCCGCCGACGCGTTCTTCAACGAGACGCTCTTCCACGAGCTCTCGCACAGCCTGGGCCCGGCGTTCACGCGGGCCTCCGGAGAGCGGGTCGAGGTGCGGCTCGCGCTCGGCGCGGCCTACTCGGCCATCGAGGAGGCCAAGGCCGACGTGATGGGCGCCTACAACGTCCTCTTCATGATCCAGCGAGGCCACTTCGCCGGAGACTTCCGGGAGAAGCTCCTCGTCTCCTACTTCGCGGGGCTCTTCCGGAGCACCCGCTTCGGCGTGGCCGAGGCGCACGGCAAGGGCGCCGCGCTCCAGATCAACCGCTTCCTCGAGGAGGGCGCCGCCCGCTTCGACCCGGCGACCCGGCGCTTCACCGTCGACGCCGCGGAGCTCGAGGCCGCCATCGCCCGCCTCGTCCGCGATCTCTGCCTCGTGCAGCACCGCGGCGACAAGCAGGCCGCCGGCGAGCTCCTCGCGCGGTACGGCGAGGTCTCGGAGCCGATGCGGCAGGCGCTCGGCGGCCTCGAGGGGATCCCGATCGACATCCGGCCGATCTACCCGCTCGCCGGCGAGTGAGCCGCCGGCGCGCGGCGCTCACGGCCCGAGCTGGACGAGGAACGCGTCGGCGGCGCCGCCGCTCGCGATCGCGCCGATCCCGAGATCGAGGACGCCGTCGAAGCGCCCGGTCACCCAGCTGTGGCCGAGGCGATCGACGGCGACGGAGGCGCCCTGCTGCTCGCTCGAGTCGCCGAACGAGCGCAGCCACATCGGGTCGCTGGCCGGGGCGAGCTTCATCACGAACGCGTCGGAGGCGCCCGTGGCCGAGCGCACCCTGTCGCCGAGCTCGATGGTCCCCCTGAACCAGCCGGTCACGACGATGTTGCCGGCCAGATCGGTCGCGACCGAGGCGCCCTCCTGGTCGGCGTCGTCGCCGAAGTCCTCGCACCACTGGAGGACGCCGTTCTCGTCGAGCCGGATGACGAGGATGTCCTTGTCGCCCGCGCTCGTGCGCACCGACTCGCCGACGGTGACCGACGAGCGGAACGAGCCGGTCACGACGACGTTGCCCGCGCCGTCGACCGCGACGCCGAGCGCCTCGGCGTCGTTGGTCGCGTTGGCCGACTTGCTCCAGACGTGGTCGCCCGACGGGTCGAGCTTCGCGATGAACAGGTCGTTCTTGGCGTCGGTGGAGAGCCCGTTCCCGTAGCCCCCGAAGTCGACGCTCCCGGCAAAGCGGCCGACGAGGACGATGTCGCCATGGCCGTCGACGGCGACGCCGGTGCCGGCCTGATCCGCGGCGTCGCCGAACTGCCTGGCCCAGCAGACGTTGCCGGCGGCGTCGAGCTTGGCGAGGAACACGTCGCTCTTGCCCTGGCTCTTCAGGAGGAAGCGCTCGCCGTGGCTGTTCTCGCCGAAGTCGAGCGTGCTCCGGAACTCGCCGGTGACGTACGCGTTCCCCGCCGCGTCCACGGCGACGGCCGTGGCGCGCTGGGTGTCGTTGTCGCCGAAGCGCCGGCTGAACTGGTGCGCCCCGGAGGCGTCGAACCGCGCCACGACGACGTCGGGGCGGCGGCCGTGGCCCTCGCGCAGGCCGCCGCCGAAATTGACGTCGCCCGACGCGCTGCCCGCGAGCACCACGTCGCCGCCCGGGGCGAGCGCGACCCCTTGCGCGACGGTGTCCGCGAAGCGGCGGCCGAACCGGAAGCGCCCTTCGCGCGTGGAGACGTCGCGGGAGAACGTGACGAGGAAGGCGTCCGGCTCGGCGAGCGAGCCGAGCTCGTCCGACGGGCCCGCGCCGAGATCGGTGCTGCCGGAGGCCGACCCGACCACCACGACGGCGTCCTCGCCGACGGCGACGCCGAGGCCTTGCTGCGCGCCGGTGCCGCCCAGCGCGACGCTCTGCACGGGATCGCCGGTGCACGCCCGCCCGTCGCAGTTCTCGTCCGCGCCCGTGCAGCTCTCGAACGCGGGCAGCACCTGGCCGACGCAGGCGCCGACGTCCGTCCCGTCGTCGTTGCACGTGGCGACGCCGGCCGCGCAGGGGCCGACGCCCTCGGTGCCCCGCGGCCCCGCGTAGCAGGCCGTCGCGACGCCGGGGGTGCAGACCTCCGCGCTCGAGCCGCCCCCGCCGGCCCCGCCGGGGCCGGACCCGCCGACGCCGAACCCGCCGGCGCCGCCTCCCCCCTCGCTGACCGGGTCCACCGCGACTTCGGGGAACGGCGCGATGAAGGCGCACGCGCCCACCCCGGTGCAGGCCAGGGCGAGCGCCGCGACGGCGCCCCTTCCGAGGCGGCGCGCGCGGCTCACAGCGCTCCCTGCACGGCGACGCCGGCGCCGTCCGCGCCGACCCACGGCGAGAGGGCCGTCAGGCCGGGGGCGCGCGGCGCGGGCGAAGGCCGCGGACCTGCGGCGCGCTCGGGCGCCGCGCGCGGCGACGGGGAGGGCCAGAAGAGGTACGCGGCGAAGCCGCCCGCGACGAGGGCCGCCCCGGTGAGCGCCGTGCTCGTGACGGCGAGCGCCTGCCCGCGGTCGCGCAGCGCCTGCCGCTCGGCCATCGAGCCCGGGGCGGGGTTCGCGTTCTTCTTCAGGAAGGTGTGCCGCACGTCGTAGGCCATCACGCCCGTGACCACGGCGGCGGCGCCGAGCGCGGCCGCCGCCCCCAGGACGGCCACCGCCGGGACGCCCGCGTCCGGCGCGGGCGCGCGGAGCGGCGCAGGGCGAGCCGGCGCGATCGGCCGCAAGGCCGCGAGCGCTCGCTTGCGGCCGAGCTCGGCCTGCAGCTCGACGACGGCGCCCGTCTCGGCCTGCACCGTGGCCTCGAAGCGCGCTGCGTAATTTTCGGCGCTCACCGCGATCCGCCGCGCCCCGGGGCTCACGAGGATGGCCGCGCCGACGAGCGCCGGATGGATCGGCTCGCCGTCGATCTCGACGCGCACGCCGGTCGCGTCCTCGGGCAGCCGGAGGACGATCTGCGACGTCTTCGCGCGGAGCTTCTCGATGCGTGACCGCGACTCCCTGGCGAGCGCGAGCTCCTTCCGCGCGGTCGCGCCGGACGTGGCGAGCTCAAACGCGTTGAGCGCCTCGACGACGTGGCCGAGGGCCTCGTGACAGACGCCGAGGTGGTACCAGAGCGGCGGTGACACGACGATCTTGCTGATGCGCTCGTAGATCTCGAGCGCTTCCGCCCATCGTCCCTGGTCCTCCGCGGCGAGGCCGAGCGAGAAGAGGTGCCGCGCGGACGCGAGCTCCGCGGCGCTCGGCTGCCGCGGCGCGGCGGAAGCCGAGGTGTCGCCCGCGACCGCGCCCGGCTGCCGCGGCGCGGCGGAAGCCGCCGTGTCGACCGCGACCGCGCCCGGCTGCCGCGGCGCGGCGGAAGCCGCCGTGTCGACCGCGACCGCGCCGGGCGCAACGCGCTCGGCCCCCTCGGGGGAAGGATCGGCGAACGCAGCCGGACCGACGCCGACCACGGCGAAGAATACCACTCCGCCGATGGTGATCCGATGCTCCACCCACGCCTCCTTCCTCAACGAAGCGATAGAGGCAATCTAACCGTACTCATGCTGGCCGATTCTCGACAACTGGAAAATTGTTTGAGATTGGTTCCCGATCCTGGAACGCTCTGCATCGCCCGGAGGCATCGCCCGAGGCATCGCCCGTGAGAGCTTCAGCGTGGTCGGATTCACGACGACACAGGAGTCGCAGGTACGAGCTGTGATAGCGCCCGTCGATCTTGTGCCAGGCCAACTCCTCGGCCGCTATGAGCTGCTGATCGCCATCGCGCAGGGCGGAATGGGCACGGTGTGGGCGGCCCGGGAGCGCGACGGGGCGGCGGGCGACAAGATCGTGGCAGTCAAGACGATGCTGCCGGCGCTCTCCAGCGATCCGCGCTGCAAGCGCATGTTCCTCACGGAATCGCGCATCGCGGCCCGGATCAAGCACCCGAATGTGTGCGCGATCCTGGATCAAGGTGAGCAGAGCGGGGTGCTCTACTTCGTGATGGAGTGGATCGACGGCGACGCCCTCGTGGCGCTGCAGGGCGGCAGCACCCGCAAGCAGGGCCGGCCGCTCCCCCTGCCCGTCGCGGTGCGGATCGCGATCGAGGCGGCGCGCGGACTGCACGCGGCCCACGAGCTCCGGGACGAGGACGGCGCGCTGGTCGGGCTCGTGCACCGGGACGTCTCTCCGCACAACATCCTGATCACGCGGGACGGCTCGGTCAAAATCGCCGATTTCGGCGTGGCCAAGGCCGTGGCGCAGGCGGACAACCCGACGACCAACACCGGGCACATGAAGGGCAAGATCCTCTTCATGGCCCCCGAGCAGGTCTACAGCGAGCAGCTGGACCGGCGGTCCGACATCTTCGCGCTCGGGATCGTGCTCTATCAGCTGACGACGGGCACGCACCCCTTCGCCGCGAGCCACGACCTCGCGACGATGGCGCGCATCGCGCGGCCCGAGCCGGTCGATCCGCCGAGCTCGCTCGACCCCGGCTACCCGCCCGCGCTCGAGGCCGCGGTGATGCGCGCGCTCGCCAAGGATCCCGCCGAGCGGTTCGCCACGATGGCCGAGCTCGCGGACGCGCTGGAGGCGGTGAACGCGACGCTCGGCGGCCGCCCCGAGGAGGTGACGGGGTACATCCGCGACGCGCTCGCCGCGCGCACGTCCCGGCGCGCGGCGGTGATCAAGGACGCGCTGCGCGCCGCGGACGGCAGGTCGCGGGGGCGGCCGTCCTCCCGGCTCGATCCGCGCCGCCGCGCCCGCACGATCGCCACCGCGGCGGCGCTCGTCGCGTCGGGCGCGCTGCTCGGGGCGGCGACGCTCCTGTGGATCGGCCTCGGGGAGGGCCCCGCCGCGCAGCAGATCGTGGAGGTGCCCGCGGCGCCGCCCCTCGCGGAGGAGCCGGGCCCGCGGGCCGCGACCGCCGAGCCGCGCGCGCCGGAGCCGCCGCCCGCGCCGGCGCCCTCGACCGCGCCCGCGACGCCGCCGTCCTCCGCCCCCGCGGCGACCGCGAGCCCGGGCCCTCCGCGCCTGCCGCGCGCGCCCGCCGAGACCGGGCGCGCCAGGTTCCGCGAGCCCGGCTTCTAGCGCCGCGCGCCGCGCGCCGCGCCGCGATGCCCGGCGCCCGCCGAGGAATATTCGGGCGGCGCCGGTTGTCCTCGGGCGGCCGGGCTTGCTATGAGCTCCCACCCGTTATGCACGACGTACGCGCCCTGAACGAGCTGGTCGCCAAAGAGAGCGCCTTCATCGACACCCTGCTGAGCGAGGTTGGCAAGGTCATCGTCGGCCAGACGTACATGATCGAGCGCATCCTCATCGGGCTGCTCACCGGAGGGCACGTGCTCCTCGAGGGCGTCCCGGGCCTCGCCAAGACGCTCACCGTGCGGACGCTCTGCGACGCGATCGACGCGAAGTTCTCCCGGATCCAGTTCACGCCGGATCTCCTGCCCGCCGACCTCATCGGCACCGTCATCTACAACCACCAGAAGGGCGACTTCACCTCGAAGCTCGGCCCGATCTTCGCGAACCTCGTGCTCGCCGACGAGATCAACCGCGCCCCGGCCAAGGTGCAGAGCGCGCTGCTCGAGGCGATGCAGGAGCGGCAGGTCACCATCGGGGACACGACCTACCCGCTGCCGAGCCCGTTCGTGGTCATGGCGACGCAGAACCCGATCGAGCAGGAGGGGACCTACCGGCTCCCGGAGGCGCAGGTCGACCGGTTCATGCTCATGGTCAAGGTCGGGTACCCCGCGCGCGCCGAGGAGCGGCAGATCATCGACCGCACGACCGCGGTGATCGAGGGCAAGGCCGCGAAGGTGACGACGCCCGACGAGCTGGTCTCCGCGCGCAAGGTGGTGCGCGACGTGTACATGGACGATCGCGTGAAGGACTACATCGTCGACGTGGTCTTCGCGACCCGCGAGCCCGGGCAGAAGGGGATGCGGGAGCTGAGCAGCCTCATCGAGTACGGGGCGAGCCCGCGCGCCTCGATCGCGCTGGCGCTCGCGGCGCGCGCGCACGCGTTCCTGCGCCACCGCGGCTACGTGACGCCGGAGGACGTGAAGGCGATCGGCCCGGACGTGCTCCGGCACCGGGTCGTCCTGACCTACGAGGCGGAGGCCGAGGAGGTGACGTCCGAGCAGATCGTCCGGCGCGTGTTCGAGGTGGTCGAGGTGCCGTGATCAAGGCCTCCGGCTCGAAGAACCCGCTGCCGCCGGAGCTCCTCAAGCAGCTCCGGCGCATCGAGATCCGGACGCAACGGCTCGCCAACGAGCAGCTCTCCGGCACGTACTCGTCCGTCTTCAAGGGGCAGGGCCTCTCGTTCCGCGAGGTCCGCGCCTACATGCCCGGCGACGACGTGCGCTGGATCGACTGGAACGTCTCGGCCCGCATGAGCGAGCCGTTCGTGAAGGTGTTCGTCGAGGAGCGCGAGATGACCGTCATGCTGGTCGTCGACGCCTCGCAGAGCGAGCAGTTCGGCACGCGGCGCGCGTCGAAGGCGCGCGTCGCCGCCGAGATCGCGGCGCTCTGCTCGTTCAGCGCCATCAAGAACAACGATCGCGTGGGCCTCGTGCTCGCGACCGAGGCCGTCGAGAAGCTCGTGCCGCCCAAGAAGGGGGACAAGCACGTGATGCGCGTCATCCGGGAGATCCTCGGGCACGAGCCGAAGTACACGGGCACGAACCTGAAGCTCGCGCTCGAGACGCTGGTGAAGGTGGCGAAGCGGCGGAGCGTCGCCTTCGTGATCAGCGATTTCTTCGCCACCGGCTTCGAGCGCTCGCTCTCGCTCGCGAGCGCGAAGCACGACGTGATCCCGGTGATGCTGGTCGATCCGCGCGACGAGGAGCTGCCCGACGTGGGGCTGGCGACGTTCGAGGACCTGGAGACCGGCGAGGAGGTCGTGGTGGACACCGGCGACCGGGCGGTGCGCGACCACTACCGCACCGCCATGCGCAAGCTCCGGAGCGACCGGGACAAGCTCTTCAAGAAGCTCGCGCTCGACGCCGTGGTCGTGAAGACGGGGGAGAGCTTCGTGACGCCGCTGCGCGACCTGTTCGCCAAGCGGGCGCGGAGGATCAGGCGATGAGGCCGCGGCCCCCCTCGGCCCTCGGCGCGGGCGCCGCCCGCCTGCCCGCGTGGTCCGCGCTGGCGGCGGCCCTCGCGTGCGCGGCGCCGGCGCTCGCGCAGCCGGACGCGGGCGCCGCCGGCGGGCCCGCCGCGCGGGACGACGACGCGCCGCCCGCGCCGCCGCCGCTGCCAGCGCCGGCGCCCGCGGCGACGGAGCGCGGCGGGAGCGTGTGGGCCTCGTGCGCGGAGCACGTGCCGCCCGGCGCGACGCGGCCGACGCTCCAGGAGACGTTCCCCAGGAACGGGTTCAGCGGGTACGCGGCGCACCTCGAGATCACGATCGCGCACGGCAAGGGCGAGACGGTGCTGCCGGAGGGCTTCAAGGTCCAGGGCGACAGCGACGCCGCGCGCGCGCTGGAGAAGGCGGGGTTCATCCTGCCCGAGGCCGACGCGGGGGCGGGGCCGACCAGCGAGACCACGGCGACCGAGGCCGGCGCGACGACCAAGCTGGTCATCCCGTTCGTCCCGCTGCCCAAGGAGCCCGGGAGGAGCGCGCTGCAGCTGCCGCCGGTGCCGATCGCCGTGTCCCGCGCGAGCGGCGAGCTCGTCACCGTCTGCACCCGGCCGCACGAGATCGTGGTCGAGGACCCGATCGCCAACGAGCGGGATCCCAAGGTCAAGCCGAACCCGCCGCCGCGGCCGCAGCGGGAGGAGTGGGTGCTCGCGAAGCAGCTCGCGGCGGGCATCCTCATCGGCGCGGCGCTCGGGCTCATCGTGGCCTGGCTGGTCCGGCGCTGGATGCGCCGGCCCCGCGTGGTGGCCGCCCCGCCGCCCAAGCTGCCGTGGGTCGCCGCGCTCGAGGAGCTCGAGGCGCTCCGGCGCTCGAGCCTGCTCAGCGAGGGCCGGACCGACGAGTACTTCGACCGCGTGAGCGACTGCGTGCGCAAGTACCTCGGCGCGCGCTACGGCTTCGACGGCCTCGAGACGACCAGCGACGAGATGCGCGCGCTGCTCGCGCGGGTGCGCCCGCCGGTGCCGGTGCTGCCGCAGATCGCGCGCTTCCTCGCCGACTGCGACCTCGTGAAGTTCGCGCGCCTCCAGCCGAGCGAGGCCGACTGCCTCGAGGCGATCGAGCGCGGCGAGGTCATCGTGCACCGCACGACCCCGCCGGCGGTGCGGCCCGAAGGGGGCGCCGGGGCCGCCGGGGCCGGAGGATCGCCCGCCGGCAAGCAGCCGCCGCCCGCTCGCCCGCCCGGGGTGGAAGGGGAGGCGCCGTGAGCCGCGCGAAGCGCGCCGCGCTCGCGATCGGGGCGACGCTGGTCGTCGCCGCGCTCGCCTGCGTCTATCCCTACCTCGCCCGCCGCGACGCGTGGGCGGGCGCGAGCTGGCAGGCGCCGTGGTTCTTGCTCGCGCTCCTCGCGGTGCCGGTCGTCTGGTACTGGGGCATCTTCGCGGAGGACGCGCGCAGGCCCCGGCTCCGGCTCGGCACGGTCGCGCCGCTCGCGCGCGGGCCGCGCGGCCTGCGCAGCCACCTGCGCGACCTGCCGGGCGTGCTCCGCGCCGTGGCGCTCGCGCTGCTCGTCCTGTCGATGGGTCGGCCGGTCAGCGTGCTCCGCGAGCAGCGCACGGACGACAAGGGCATCGACATCGTCGTCGCGCTCGACCTGTCGGGCTCGATGCGCGCGATCCTCGACGCGCGGGCGAGCGATCTGCCCGGCCAGCCGAGGCTGCCGCGCGGCAAGCGGCTGACCCGGCTCGACACGGCCAAGCTCGTCCTCCAGGACTTCATCGGCCGCAGGAAGACCGATCGCCTCGGCGTCGTCGTCTTCGGCAAGGCCGCGTACGTGCTGTCGCCGCCGACGCTCGACTACCACCTGCTCACGCAGATGGTGTCGCAGATGACGCTCAACGTGATCGACGGCAGCGCGACGGCGATCGGCGACGCGCTGGGCACCGCGGTCGCCCGCCTGCGCCGGAGCGACGCGCAGTCGAAGGTCGTCATCCTCCTGACCGACGGCGACTCGAACGCCGGGGCGATCGCGCCCGAGTACGCGACCCACCTCGCGACGTCGCTCGGCGTGAAGGTCTACACGATCCAGATCGGCACCGACGACGAGGTCGAGGTCGAGGACGGCGTCGATCTCTTCGGGCAGCCGCGCTACGTGCGCCACCGCTTCCCGGTGAACCCCGCGCTGCTCCAGGAGATCGCGCAGAAGACCGGCGGCGAGTCGTACGTGGCGACCGACGCGAAGGCGCTGGCGGACAGCATGCACGACGTGCTCGACCGGCTGGAGAAGACCCGCTTCGAGGCGTCGAGCGCCGCGTACGAGGATCTCTTCCCGTTCCTGCTCCTGCCCGGCGTGTTCCTGATCGGGCTCGACGCGCTCCTGCGCGCCTGGCTGCTCCGGAGGTTCCCGTGAACTTTGCGGCCCCGTGGTTCCTGCTCGGGACGGCGTTCGCCGCGCTGATCGGCCTCCTGCTCATCCTCGGCGGCTTCGGCGTGGCGCGCGCGATCAAGCGCTTCGGCGACGAGGATCGCGTGAAGGCGCTCACCACCGCCGACCCGTCGAAGCGCCGCGCGTGGAAGGGCGTCCTCCTCGTGCTCGCGACGGCGCTCGCGTTCGTGGCCGCGGCGCGGCCTCAGTACGGCAAGGGCACGCGGCTCGTGCCGGCGACGAACGTCGACGTGGTGGTCGTGCTCGACTACTCGAAGAGCATGTACGCGCGCGACGTCGAGCCCTCGCGCATCTTCCGGGCGAAGGTCGAGGTCGCCCGCCTCATCAAGGATCTCGAGGGCGCGCGCTTCGGCGCGGTGGCGTTCGCCGGCGAGCCGATGGGCTTCCCGCTCACGGCCGACGGCGCCGCGATCGCCCAGTTTTTCCGCCAGCTCGACCCGAACGACATGCCGATCGGCGGCACCGCGATCGCGCGCGCGCTCGACCAGGCGAACGACCTCCTGAAGCGGGATCCGAAATCCGCCGAGCACAAGCGGATCATCCTGCTCGTCACCGACGGCGAGGACCTCGAGGGCTACCCGCTGAGCGTCGCCCAGGCGATCGGCGCCCAGGGCACGACGATCCACGTCGTGCAGATCGGCGGGCGCACGCCGGAGCCGATCCCGGAGATCGGCCCGGACGGCCGCATCGTCGGGTGGCGGACCGATCGCCAGGGCAAGCCGCTCACGACCGAGCTGTCGCTGTCGGGCGAGCAGCAGCTCGCGTCGATCGCGCAGGCGACGCCGGGCGGGCAGATCATCCGCGCGGAGAAGGGGACCACGGGCATCGAGACGATCGCCGCGGAGCTCAGGCGGCAGATGAAGAGCGAGTTCTCGGAGCGGGTCGAGACGGTCTATGCGGACGTCTACTTCTACCCCCTCGGCCTCGCGATCTTGCTCCTCATCGCCGAGGTGTTCCTCAAGGACGCTCCGCGCCGGCGCTTCGTCGCGACGCGGCCCGAGGTCGCGCCGAAGCGCGCCGCGCTGCTGAAGGCGCGCCCGGGCGGCGCGGACCTCGCGGCGGGGGCGGCGGCGGAGGGCAGCGCGGGAGGGCAGCATGCCGCGTCGTGATCGCAAGCGGGCCGACGCGCCGCGCCGGGATCGCCGGCGGGCGGAGCTCTCCGGGTTCTTCGCGCGCCACGGGCGCGCCATCGCGATCGGGCTCGCCGCCGCGTGCGTCACCGGCGCCGCGTTCTCGGCGGCGACGGGCTGCAGCGGGTGGGATCCGACGTCCCCGTTCGAGCGGAACGCGCCCGCGGTCGATCAGGCGATCCGCGATCTCGACGCGGGCAACTTCGAGTCCGCCGAGCAGGCGCTCGCGAGCTACCTGGGGACGGGCCCGTGCACCGACGCCGGCATCGGGCTGCCCGACGCCGTCCGCCAGAAGCCGAACGGCTCGTTCGATCTCGGGCTGACGCTGTTCCACCTTGCCGAGCGCTTCGGCCACCGGTTCGGCGACGAGGAGCTCGCGGACGGCGGGCCGGAGCAGGAGCAGAACGACGCGCTGCGCGGGATCGAGATCGACTGCGCGCTGATCCTGGTGAAGGCGATCGGCGCCGACCCGAGCGTGCCGGCCGACCTGCGGGCGCGCGCCCGCTACCTCGCGGGCAACCTCGAGTTCTTGCGGCGCAAGTACGAGGACGCCGTGACGTATTACGACCAGGCGCTGGCCATCATCCCCGGCATCTTCGAGGAGGCGGGGGGCGACGGCATCGGCCGGGACGCGGCCTGGAACCGGGCCATCGCCCTGCGGCGGATCCAGGAGCAGCAGGACGCCGCGCCGCCGGACGCCGAGCCCGACGCGCCGCCGGACGCCGAGCCCGACGCGGGCGACGACGGCGGCGACCAGGATGCAGGCGACGACGGCGGCGGCGAGGACGCGGGCGACGACGGCGGCGACCAGGACGCAGGCGACGACGGCGGCGGCGAGGACGCGGGCGACGACGGCGGCGACCAGGACCAGAGCCCGGACGCCGGCCCGCAGGATCAGCCGCCCGACGCGGGCCCGCAGGATCAGCCCGAGCCGCCGCGCGAGCAGCCCCAGGAGCAGCCGCCCACCGGGCGGCAGGACGATCGCATCCTCGACCAGCTCGAGGAGGCGCCGACGTACCAGGAGCAGGAAGCGAAGAGCAAGGCCGGGATGCGGCGCGGCCGCGCGATGGAGGACAAGTGACGCGCCCGCCGCGCTCCCCTGCCCCGCTCGCGCTCGCCGCGCGCTTCCCCGCCCCGCTCGCGCTCGCCGCCCCGCGCCTCGCGCCGCTCGCGACGGCGCTGCTCTTCGCGCTGCTCGCGCTGCTCGCCCCGCTGCGCGCGCGCGCCCAGCAGCCCGAGCTCTCGTCGCGCGCGAGCTCCACCGAGGTCGAGGTCGGCGAGCCGTTCACGGTCGAGGTGAAGGCGCTCGTGGAGCGCGGCGGCGGCATGCCGTCCGATCCGGAGCTGCGCGTCCCGCCCGACCTCTCCATCGTCTCCGGCCCGAGCATCGGGACGCAGATGAAGACGCAGCTCAGCGGCGGCGTCATGACCACGCAGCTCGGGATCAGCGCGACGTGGCAGATCGTCGCGGACAAGCCCGGCCGCTACACGATCCCGGGGCCGACGATCGGCTGGAACGGCAAGCGGCTGACGGCGGCGCCGATCCTGATCAAGGTCGTGCCCGCGAGCGGGCGGCCGCGCCGGCCGAACAACCCGTTCCTGTTGCCCGGCGGCCCGATGCAGGGCTTTCCCTGGCCGTTCGGCGGTCCGGGGAGCCTCCTGGACGACGACGAGGTCGAGGACGAGCCCGAGGACCAGGCGCCGGAGCTCGCGATGCCGAGCGAGCCCGACCCGATCGTGTTCCTCCGCGCCATCCCCGACAAGACGACCGCCGTGGTCGGCGAGCAGGTCACCGTCTCGTTCTACCTCTACTTCCGCGAGAACGCGGAGATGAGCGAGCCCCGCGCCGCGCCCGCCGCGGACTTCCTCCGCCACCCGCTCCTCGAGGACCCGCGCCACGAGCGGCCCGTGTACACGCGGGTCGGCGGGCACCGCTACGCGGCCCGCCTCATCGACAAGCTCGCGCTGTTCCCGCTGAAGGCGGGCGAGCTGCACACCGGCAGCATGCAGGCGCGCATCACGGGGCGGCGGATCGGCGCGCGCGTGCTGCGCGAGTCGAACGACGTGGTCGTCCGCGTCACGGAGCCGCCGCTCGCCGGCCGCCCGTCCGGCTACGTCCTCGGCGACGTCGGCCAGTTCACGCTCAAGGCGACGGTGCAGCCGCGCCAGATCGAGCAGGGCGGCTCGGTGGCCGTCACCGTGCAGGTCGCGGGCACCGGCAACTTCCCGCAGTCGCTCCGGGTGCCGGAGCGGACCGGCCTCGAGTGGCTCGATCCGGAGAAGCGCGAGTCGCTCGAGCCGCGCGGCGGCGCGATCGGCGGCTCCCGGTCGTTCGGCTACGTCGTCCGCATCCAGGAGAGCGGCGCGGTGGATCTCGGGAAGATCGAGCTCCCCTACTGGGATCCGGCGCAGAAGCGCTACGTGGTCGAGGGCGCCGAGCTCGGCGTCGTCCAGGTGACCCCGGTCGCGCCGCCGGCGGCGTCCGCGCCGTCGTCCGGGGCGCCCGGCGCCGCGGACGGCGCCGCAGGCCGCGCCGAGCCGTTCGCCGGGATGCCCGGGCTCCGCACGTCGCTCGGCCCGTACGCCCCGCCCGCGACGCTGCCCCTCGACGGAGCGCCGTTCTGGCTGCTCCTCGCCGCGCCGCCGCTCGCCGTCACGCTGTTCGGCGCGGGATCTCGCCTCGCGCGCCGGGCGCGCGAGCGCCGCGCGGCCGGCGCCACCTCGCCCGCCCGGCTCGCGGCGGTCGCGCTGGGCGAGGCGGAGGAGGCCGCCACGCAGGGCGACCTCGGGGCGACGGCCGCGGCGATCGAGCGCGCCGTGCACCGCGCGATCGAGTCCGCGACGGGCCTCCGCTCCCGCGGCGTCCTGCTCGCCGCGCTGCCGGACGAGCTCGGCCAGCGCGGCGTCCCCGACGCGCTCTCGGCGCGCGCCTGCGAGACGCTGGCCGCGTGCGAGGCGGTCCGGTTCGAGCCGGCGGCGCGCGGCGGCAGCGCCGGCGCGGCGGCCGCCGCGGCGCTCGTCGAGCAGGGCCGCGCCGTCTTCACCGAGCTCGCCCGATGGAAGCCGACGTGAACCTCCGGAAGAGGCGCCCCCTCGCGGCCGCGCTCGTCCTCGCCGCGTGCCTCGCGCCGGCGCTGCCGCTGCGCGCGGCGCGCGCGCAGCCGGCGGAGCCGCCCGAGGCGCTGTTCCAGCAGGGCACGGCGGCGCTCGGCCGCGGGGAGTACGGCGCGGCGATCGACACGTTCGAGCTGCTCGCCGACCGCGGCTTCGTGCACCCGGACGCGAGCTACAACCGCGGCCTCGCGTACGTCACCCGCGTGCGCGAGGGCGCCGACCGCCCCGGCGATCTGGGCCGGGCGGCGGCCGCCTTCGAGGAGGCGCTGCGGCTCCGCCCGGGCGACGCGGACGCGGATCGCGCGCTCGACCTGGTGCGCGCCGAGATCACGCGCCGGCGCTCGCGCCGCGCCGCGGACGCGGTCGACGCGCGCCCCACCCTCGACCGGGTCGTCGTCGGCCTCGCCTCGGAGCGCACCTGGGCGGCGGCGGCGCTCCTCGCGTCGCTCTTGCTGTCGCTGGGCGTGGTCCTGCGGCGCCGCCCGGCCGGCCCCGCGCACGTCGCGGGCAGCGTCCTCGCGCCGACCGCGCTCGTCGCGCTGCTCGCGCTGGTGCCGCTCACCTATGCGGCGCGGCACCTCCGCCTCACGACCCGGGCGGGCGTCGTGGTCGCGCCCGAGGTGCGGCTCCTCGACGAGGGCGGGCGCGCGCTGGCCGCCGCGGCGCAGAGCCCGATCCCGGAGGGCGCGTCGGTCGAGGTCGGCAGGAGATCGGGCGGGCTGGCGGAGGTCCGCTGGGGCGCGGCGGAGGGGTGGGTTCCTGCGTCGAGCATCCGGCTCCTCGCTCCATGAGCCGCGCCATCGTGTGCTAGGTTGTCCGCGTGTGGGTACGCCGCGCAGCCATTCGCCCCGTCCCCTCGTACGCTCAGGTGCCTGCGCGCGTCCTGTCCGAGATCGAGGATCAGCTCGCCGAGGATGACGACGACTCGCGCAAGCAGCTCGACGACGCGTTCACGCGCTTCGAGCAGACGCAGCCCGCGCTGGCCGACCGGATCTCCTCGGTGCTCTCCGGCCCGCTCGACGAGACGGCGCTCGCCCTCGGCTACTTCCTGACGCTGGCGATCTGGCTGGCCTTCGACGAGCTGTTCGGGCAGGACCTCGAGGAGGTCACCGAGACGGCGCTCACCGGCGTCGAGGAGTCGCTGAACCTGGACGAGCAGATCCGCCTCCACGACCCCGCGGAGGCGGTCGACTCGGACGACGTGATCGCGATGGAGCAGCCGGACGTCCTCGCGTTCGTGCAGGAGCACCTCGACGCGGCCCTCGAGGCGAACGCGCACGAGGTCGACGTCGACGACGTCCACGCGATCTACCGGGTGGTGCTGATCGAGGTGCTGGCGCTGAGCTACGCGGTGCGGCCGCCCTCGAACTGGGTGGCGCTCACGACGGAGTTCACGGCGTAACATCCCAGGGGCCCGGCCCCCGGCGAGGGTATCCTCGGCGCGGGGCGGGGTGGGGGCCCCGCCGAACTCGCCTGAGCGTTGAGCCATCCGGCAAGCCGGATGGCTCAACGCTCAGGCTCAGACATCGGCCCATCCCCCACCCCGCCCCGCGCCGAGGACACCCTCGCCGGGGGCCTACGGTGGGGGTTAGCGCGCGGAGAAGGTGGCGAGGAACGCGGGCATCTCGATGCTGCGGCCATCGTCGAGGAGGACCGTGCGGCGCGGGGCGTTGATGGCGTCGAGCACGGCGACGAGCTCGCGGAACGGCGTCTTGTCGTCGCTGTGGAGCACGGCCTGATCGGCGCGGCGGTCGCTCGGGGCGCGGTGCTCGCCGCTCCGCTCCCACTCGCGCTGGATGGCGTCGCTCAGCTCTCGATAACGGATCGCGCTGGCCCCCGCCGCGCCGATCTCGACAGCGTGCTTGGGGACGCTCACCTCGCTCAGGACGGTCGCGCCCTGCTTCCACACGAGGTTGAACCTGTCCTCGCCGACGTGGACGTGCATCGTCTTGAGAGGCTCCTTCTGACACTCCTCACCGCACCCTGCGGCGGCCGGGGCCTCTGCGCTGGTCTTGAGGCGCGAGCTCGAGACCCACACCGCGGTGATCAGGAGAAAGGCGATGGTCACCATCAGGAGATCGATGAACGGAATCATG
This sequence comes from Sorangium sp. So ce185, assembly GCF_051526825.1. Lineage (NCBI taxonomy): Bacteria > Pseudomonadati > Myxococcota > Polyangiales > Polyangiaceae > Sorangium > Sorangium sp. So ce185. The sequence goes on from NZ_CP150316.1 coordinate 10,341,162, forward strand.
TTGATATCGCTGTTCCGCGCCCGCCTCTCGCCACCACCCACGTCGACGCCCGCCATGGCTGCCTCCTTGTGTGTTCGTGCTGTCGCGATGTGCGCTCGTGAGCCGCGAAGCGCCCCGGCTCCACAACCGCGCCGCGACGTGGTGAACAGAGGACGGCGCGCCCCGAATGTTCCTGGAACGCACCGGGCCGAGCGGCGCACCCGCGCGGGGACGGCAACGGACAAACGCGGAGAGGCACAGACACGCCAGGCCACCCCGCATCGCCCGCGACAGGTGTCCGTGGAGGGACGGACGACTCCGGGCGCGCGCGCGCCCGGCGCCGTCCACTATTTCGGAGGCGCATCATTTTGATGTCGCTGCAAGAATAGCGCGTCGCGTCAAGCGTGGACAGCCGAGCGAGGTGGCGCCTCGGAAGATTTTACAGCAACAACGCAACGAATTGCTGAATTCAAGGCATTTTCGCCGAAACGACCGGCTACGGATGAGATTGGCCGATGGCGTCATCGCGATAACGCACTGTGCCGTCACCGATGCGTCATGACCGAGCTGTCCCTTGACAGACAATCCGTTATAACGGATGATAGGTCTACGGGTTGGAGGTAAGTCGGATGCGCCCCCAGAGTGCTCAAGTGATCGACTTGGAAGAGTACCGGCAGCAGCGGCGGGTCGCTCGGAGCGAACGCGCGCTCGAGAACGACACGATGGCGTCGGGTAGCTCGTTGACCATGCCGGTCGCCCTCTGGTGGTTCCCCGTGTGGACGTGGATGCCGGTCTGGCAGCTGCGATGAAATCGGTCCGCCAGAACACGCCGCGCGCCCCCCTCGGGCTGATCGCCGGCGAGCGGTTCGAAGCCTCGTCGTCCGGGGCGGGCTTCAAGAACGGGGTGGGAGCGCCCGCCGAGCTCGCGGAGAGCTCCTCACCGCTCGCCGGGGCGCTCTCGCATCGCGGGCCGGAAGGCGCCGCCGACCTCGCGAGCCGCGCGAGGGGGAACGGGGCGCACAAGGAGCCGCCGCGGCGGGACGTGGACGAGACGTCCGATGAGGCCTGGGGCTACGAGATGGCCCCGCAGGACTCGTCCTCGGCGCTCACCGGCATCGTCGGCGCCAACCTGCGCCGCCTCCGGACCAAGCGCGGGCTCTCCCTCGAGCGGCTGGCGAAGGCGTCGAGCGTGAGCCGGGCGATGCTCAGCCAGATCGAGCTCGGCCAGAGCACGCCGACGATCAACGTGCTCTGGAAGATCGCCCGGGCGCTGGGCGTGCCGTTCTCGGCGCTGATCAGCGACCAGTCGATCGGCGGCACGGCGCTCATCCCGGCCGCGCGCGCCAAGGTGCTCACGTCACACGACGGCTCGTTCACCTCGCGCGCGCTGTTCCCGTTCGACGTGCCGAGGACCGTCGAGTTCTACGAGCTCAAGCTCGCTCCCCTCGCCACCGAGCAGGCGGATCCACACCCGCCGGGTACGCTCGAGAACCTCGTGGTGACGACGGGAACGCTGGAAATGATCGTCGGCGCCGAGCGCCACCTGCTCGCGACGGGCGACGCGATCCTGTTCGAGGCCGACGTGCCCCACCAGTACAGGAACCCCACCAAGCAGGAAGTCATCATGTACCTGGTGATGACGTACGTCGAAAAGACCGGCTGACCAGAGCGCGCCGCCAGGGTGCCTGGAGCGCCGGGAGAAGAAGGATCTCCTGGCGCTCCAGGCGCCCTGTCCATCGGCGCGTGCTTTCCCGGCGCCGGCGAGCCGTCAGGCGCTGCGCCAGGGGCGCGCGATCATCGGTTCATGCTGGCGACGTTCGAGCCGCCCATGTTGCTCGTGCCGCTCGCGCCAGAGCCCATGCCCATGCCGGTGCCCATGCACATCATCATCGGCATGCTGCCGCACATCAGCATCATCGGCATGCCCATGCCCATCATCTTCATCATGGCATCACAGCGCTGGCGCAGCATGTCCATGTTCATGCCCTCCATGGGCATCATCTTGCAGACCATCCCCTCCTTATCCATCTCACAGGTCATCCGCGCCATCATCGGCATCTGACCCATCATCTGGGGCATCATCCCCATCATCTGGGGCATCTGACCCATCATCTGAGGCATCATCCCCATCATCTGAGGCATCATCCCCATCATCTGAGGCATCATCCCCATCATCTGAGGCATCATCATCTGAGGCATCATCCCCATCATCTGAGGCATCATCCCCATCATCTGAGGCATCATCCCCATCATCTGGGGCATCATCCCCATCATCTGGGGCATCATCCCCATCATCTGGGGCATCATCCCCATCGAGCCCGTCATCGGCATGCTCATCATCGGCATCATGGCGTTTCCTCCGCAATTTCGTGGTTACGTCTGCGTTCTAGGCTAAGCGCCCGCGAAGGTGGGAGCAAGCAACGCCACCGGGCCGCTCCACTTTTCCTCCGGTGGAGCAGACGTGTCGACGCCCTCGACAGACGCCGCGCCAATGAAGCAGAGAGTCGTCTGTCATCACGAGACGCCCGGCACACGAGCGCCACCGAGAGCTGAAGGCGATCGTGGCGGCAGAGCAAGCTCATCCGTGACGCCGCGCACCGATCGATGGCTGTCGAGCGCTGGACACGCGCTCACCGCACGGGAGGACGCGGAAAGCCCATTACCAGCTTCTCACGATCCGACCCAGGGTGGTCGTGGACACGATTCCGAATTCTCCCGACGACCGACGGCGCCTGTCACCGACCGCGGGATCCCGATCTTTCGTCCCGGCTCAAGCGGCCTGGCGGCCGAGCTGGGCTTCGGCCACGGTCGACAGGTATCGCGCGAGCGCGTCGTCGAGCGCAGGGAGCAGGAGCCCCCGCTGGCTGCCCAGGGCGCTGTACCGCGGGCGCGGCGCGACGAAGCCGAGCGCGCTGCCCGGGCAGCGGACGAGGAGCGCCGCGGTAAGGCGCGCCAGCGCGGCGCTCCGAGCGGCGAGCTCAGCCCAGGTCACCGCGTCGCGGTTCGCCAGATGCCAGAGGCCGCCCTCGCCGTCGATCAGGAGATCCAGGGTCGCGTCGACGAGGTCGGGTGTGTAGGTCGGCGTCACGATCAGGTCCTCGGCCGCGCTGAACGGGCGGCCGTCGCGGAACGCGCGCAGGGCGGCGGCGACGAAATGAGCCTCGTCCCACGGGTCGATGAAGGCCGCCGTGCGCACCACCAGCGCCGTCGGAAGGATAGAGAGCACCTGTCGCTCGGCAGCGGCCTTGCTCCGCCCGTACGCGCTCAGCGGCCGCGCCGCGTCGGTCTCCACATAGGGTGTCGTGCCCGTGCCGTCGAAGACCTGATCGGAGGAGAACGTGACGAGCCGGACGCCGCGCTCGCGGCACACCGCCGCGAGCACCGCGGGCCCGGAGGCGTTCTCGCGCGCGCAGCGGTGAGGCTCGAGCTCGGCGTCGTCCACGCGCGCATAGCCCGCGGTGTTGACGACCGCCCACGGCGCGTAGCGCTCGAGGGCGCGCTCGACCGAGGCGGGATCGGCGATGTCCATCTCGGCGCGGCTCAGCATGCGGTGCGGCAGCCCGCGGCGGGCGCACAGGCGCGCAAACGCCCTGCCGAGCATGCCCGCGGCGCCGGCGATCACGATCGGCGGCCCCTCGGGCTGCGCCGCGGGGCCGCCGGTCGGCTCGACGCGCCCCGCGACGTCGCGCCCCTCCACGCCGACCGCCGGATAGAGCAGCCGCTCCGGGCGGCCCCACCACCCGGGCGTCGAGAGCACCGGGTGGAAGAAGGGCTCCCCGCGCGCGAGCGCCCGGACGAGCCCGGCGAGCGCGGTCGGACGCGGCGCCTCGCCGCGGACGTCGAAGACGCCCGGCTCGTAGCGCCCGCGCGCGCTCACCACGAGGCTGTCCCAGTCGAACGAGCCGAGCAGCGCCCACGCGGTCACCGCCCGCACGTCCGCGCCCGCCCCGCGCGCGGCCACGGCCGCGCGGTACGCCTCGGCCAGCCAGCGGAGCTGCTCCTCGCGCGAGCCGCCCAGGTGCGCCTCCGTGATCGCGACGGGCCGGCGGTAACGCTCCCAAACCTCCAGGAGTCTCGGGAGATGCCCGCCCACGCCTCTGGCGAGCACGCGGACGGCCTCGACGTCGGCGTACGCGTGCCGGCCGTTGCCGCCGTGCGCCCACGGCGGATAGCGGTCGAGGCGCTCGTCGATGAACCGCTCGCTCGTGATGTAGTAATTGACGCCGAGGATGTCCGGCGGACACGGCGACGCGACGAGCGCCTCGAGCTCGCCTTCGGGCACGCCCCACTCGAGGAGCTGGGGATAGAACGGGTGATCCCGGTCCACCCGCCCCATGAGCAAATCGAAGCTCAACCACCTGCGGTGATTCTCGTGCTGCGCCTGGTACGCGAGCAGCGGCGTGCTGAACGTCCGCCCGAGATCCTCGGTCTGCACGAGGCGCGCGCGCGGGTTGACCTCGCGGACGGCGCGCATGGCCGCGGCGACCGCGCGGCACTGCGTGAGGAGCGCGCGGATGAAGGCGCGGCCGTCCTGCCCGTGCGGGTACCAGTGGCCATAGAGGCCGGAGAAGCGCGCCGTGGTGAGCGGCTCGTTCACCGGCGTGTAGTCCTCGACCCACGGGTAGCGCTCGGCCACCGCGCGCGCGAAGCGCGCGAGCCCCTCGACGAAGCTCGGGTCGAGGAGGCTCGTCCGGGGAGGCCCGCTGCCGTGGTGGACGAGCCCCACGATCGGACGCACGCCGAGGTCGCGCAGCCTCCCGAGGCGCGCGTCGGCCCACGCGAAGCGCGCGAGGCCGTCCGGCGCCGTGCGCTCCCACAGCACGGGATACCGCAGCGCCCGGATCCCGAGCTCGGCGAAGCGGTCGAGGTCGTCGAGCCGGTGCGCGTGGCCGTTCCGATCGAGCTGATCGTGGTACGCGTCGCGGACACGGTTCACCGTGCACTCGACGCCGCCCCAGACCTCGATCGCCGGCTCGCCGCACTCGTTGGCGCCCGGCCCGATCACGCCGCCTCCGCGAGGGGCCGAGTGCCAGGCGCGCCCGTCAGCTTCGCGTAGAGGGTGAGGGCCTGGGCGACGACCTGATCCATGTTGTAGTAGCGGTACGTGCCGAGCCGACCGGCGAAGTGGACGCCGCACGTCGACCGGGCGAGCTCCTCGTACTTCCGGTAGAGCGCCGCGTTCTCCGGCCGCGGCACGGGGTAGTACGGGTCGCCGTCGCCCTTCGGGAACTCGTAGACGATCGTGGTCCTCGGGTGCGATTGGCCGGTGAGGTACTTGAACTCGGTGACCCGGGTGTAGCTGTACTCGTTCGGGTAGTTGATGACCGGCGCCGCCTGGTACACCTCCTGATCCTTGGTCTCGAACTTGAATTCGAGCGAGCGGTAGGGCAGCTTCCCGAAGCGGTAGTCGAAATAGGCGTCGACCGGGCCTGTATAGATGACCTCGCGGTGCGGGACGACAGCGCAGATCTCGCGGTAATCCGTGTTGAGCAGGATCTTGATACCCGGGTGGTCGACCATCCGCTCGAACATCCGCGTGAACCCGTGGAGCGGCATCGCCTGGTAGGTGTCGGCGAAGTAGCGGTCGTCCCGGTTCGTTCGCACGGGGACGCGCGCCGTCACCGAGGCGTCGAGCTCCGACGGGTCGAGCCCCCATTGCTTGCGCGTGTAGCTGCGGAAGAATTTCTCGTAGAGCTCGCGCCCCACCTTGCTGACGATCACGTCCTCCGAGGTGCGGATGCGCTCGCGCCGCTCGGCCCTCGAGGCGAGGAAGCCCTCGACCTCCAGCGCGTTGAGGCTCAGGCCGTAGAGGCCGTTGATCGTGTCGAGGTTGATCGGGATGGGCAGGAGCTGCCCGTCGACCCAGGCGCGCACGCGGTGCTGGTAAGGGCGCCACTCGGTGAACCGCGACAGGTAATCGAAGACCTCCCGCGAGTTCGTGTGGAAGATGTGCGGTCCGTACCTGTGCACGAGGACGCCGGCGGCGTCGTAATGGTCATACGCATTCCCGCCGATATGCATGCGCACGTCGCAGAGCAGCACCTTCTTGCCCGCGCCGCGGGCGAGCCGCTCGGCGAGGACGCACCCGGCGAAGCCCGCGCCGACGATGAGGTAATCGAACATGGCTCACCTCGCCGCCGCGGCGAGGCCGCGGCGCTCCAGGGCGCCCTCGAGGAGCCGCTCCATCCTGGCCCAGGTGGCGTCCCACGAGCGCTGCCCGAGGACGTCGTCCACGCGCGCGAGCATCGCGCCGCGCTCCTCGGCGAGGGCCGCCTCCACGGCGGCGACGAAGTCGCGGGGGGCGTCCGCGATGCGCACCAGCCCGAGCTCGCCGTAGGGCTGCACCACGTCGCGGATCGACGTCGAGACGACGGGCCTGCCGCCGGCCAGGTACTCCGGCGTCTTCGTGGGGCTGATGAACCGCGTGGCCTCGTTCCGGGCGAAGGGTAGGAGCGCCACGTCCCAGCCCCCGAGATACGCGGGCAGGTCTTCATACCGCTTCTGCCCGAGGACATGGATGTTCGGCGCGCGGGGCAGCGTCGCCGGGTCGATCTTGACCACGGGCCCCACAAGCACGATCTGCCAGGCCGGCCGCAGCGCTGCCACGGCGGCGAGGAGCTCGAGGTCCATGCGCTCGTCGATGACGCCGAAGAAGCCCAGGCGCGGCCTCGGGATCGCGGCCTGGTCCTCGGGATCGGCGCGGGAAGCGGCCCGCGCGCGGGCGAAGTGCGCGACGTCGACGCTGCTCGGGAACGCGTGCACGCGCGGGTGCAGCGCGCGCTTCGCCTCGTAGAGGCTCGCGCCGCCAGCGAAGACCAGATCGGCGCGGCGCAGGAGCTCGGCCTCGCGCTCCTTGAGCGCCGGGGGCGCCCCGGCGAACGCCGAGAGCTCGTCCATGCAATCGTAGACGGTCGCCGCGGGCGCGAGGTGCCGAGAGAACGGCAGCGCCACCGGCGTGTAATACCAGAGCACGCAGTCGCTGATCGCGTGGCGCCTCATCATGCCGTCGAGGAGCTCGCGTTGCATGGCAGAGGCCCGGGAGGGCTCGGCGCCGGAGGGCAGGTGCGGAGTCGCGACGCAGAGGCCCTGGTGCTGGGTCGCCGTCTCCTCGAGGCGCGGGGGCCCGCCGTCGAACAACGGCTCTTCGAAGAAGAAGACCCTGCGCCGCCGCGCGCAGCGCGTGAGCAGGTGCTGCGGCCTCTGAAACACGAAGCTGAAGCGCAGGTGCGAAAAGCAGATCACGTCCGGCTGCGGTCTCGCGCTCATCGATCCCTCCCGCTCGATCTCGCTGTGCACCTGGGTCGCATCCCGGGCTTCGGACAAGCGTTATTCAAGGAGCATGCCCGGAATCGCGCCGCGGCGCGGCGTCAGCGCTCCTCGCGCGAAGCCGCCGCGCGAGGGCGTGTCCATGTCGAGGAACAGGCTCGGAAACCCAATGCATCTGGACGAGACCGGAGTCGGCTGACGCGCGGCAGCGCTCCAGGCCGGCCGGCGCCCCGGCGCGGCTAACCGCCGTCCTCGACCAGGGGATCGACCACGCCCTCTTGCCGAGGTCCCTCGCGTCCTCGGAGCTCCAGGCAATCGGGCTGCAGGTGCCCGGCGACGCGGCCGCGCGTCGCGGCGGCGATCTCGTGGAGCGGGAACTTCGGGGTTCGATCCGCGTAGAGAAGCCCGTTCGCCTCCTGGTACGTGTCGGCGAACTGCGTATAACAGAAGCCGCTGAGCAGCTCGACCGAGCGCACGGCCGCGAGCAAGCTCTCGTAGGCTCGGGCGAACGACCTCGGCTCGTTGTAGAGCGAATAGCCCCAGATACCCGAGGTGCCCTGCCGGAGCGCGATCCCGCCGAACTCCGACAGGACGATCGGGAGGTCGCTCGCCCCGCGGTGGCCGTCGAGCACGAGGAGGCGCCCGCCGGGGCGCTCGCGCTGGAACAGCCGGGGCCGGACCTCCTCGGCGTGGTAGCGCCGCGCGATCCGCTCCGCGTCGGCGTCGTAGTCGTGGATCCCGATGATGTCGGTCGCGACGCTCTCCCAGCCGTCGTTGCCGACCACGGGGCGGGTCGAGTCGAGCGTCTTGGTGAGGTGGTAGAGCGCCTCGACCCAGTGGCGCTCCCGGGCGTTGTCCGGCAGGTTCGGCACGCCCCAGGACTCATTGAACGGCACCCACGCCATGACGCAGGGGTGGCTGTAATCGCGCTCGATCACGTCGGCCCACTCCCGCGTGAGGCGCTCGACCGACTGCGAGGTGAAGCGGTAGGCGCTCGGCATCTCCTCCCAGACCAGGAGGCCGAGCGTATCCGCCCAGTAGAGGTAGCGCGGGTCCTCGATCTTCTGGTGCTTGCGCACGCCGTTGAAGCCCATGGCGCGCGCGAGCTCCACGTCGCGCCGGAGCGCGTGGTCGTCCGGCGGCGTCATCCCGGTCCCGGGCCAGTAGCCCTGATCCAGCACCATCCGGAGCGGGAGCGGCCTCCCGTTGAGCACGACGCGATCGCCCTGGATCGCGATCGAGCGCAGCGCCGTGTAGCTCCGGACGCGGTCGAGCACCTCTCCGTCGTGGCCGAGGAGCTCGATCTCGGCCTGGATCAGGATGGGGCACTCGGGGCTCCACAGGAGGTGGTTCCGGAAGTCGTCGATCCCCGGATCGGAGAGCGCGATGCGCCGGTGCGCCTCGCCGGCGACGACGGCGTAGGTGTCGTCGGCGAGCAGCGCGTCGTCGCTGTGGAGCCGAACCCTGAGGCGCAGGTCGTCGCGCCGCTCGCCAGCGATCCTCACGTAGCAGTCGATCTCCCATCGGGTGAGGCTCGACGCCCAGCGCACCGCCCCGATCGACGTCCTCGGCACGCGCTCCATCCAGACGGTCTGCCAGATGCCGGTCGTGCGCGGATACCAGATCGAGTGCGGCTCGCGCTGCCAGTCCTGCTTGCCGCGCGGCTTCGCCAGGTCGGCGGGGTCGTCCTCGGCGCGGACGACGATCTCCTTTGCCCCTGGCCCGCCGAGGACGTCGGTGATGTCGACGCTGAACGGCGTGTAACCGCCGACGTGGCGCGCGACCACGCACCCTTCTACCCAGACGGTGGCCTCGTAGTCGACGGCGCCGAAGTGCAGGACCAGCCGCTCGCCGTCGCGGAGGTCGGGCGCCTCGAACGTCCGCCGGTAGAAGCAGGCGCAATAGAACCCCGTCTCCCCGACCCCGCTCTGCTCCGTCTCCGGCGAGAACGGGACGTCGATGACGCGATCCCAGACGACCTCGGCGGGCCTCCTCCACCTCGCCTGCGGATCGAGCGCGAACGCCCATGTCCCGTTCAGGGAGGTCCACCCGGCGCGCCGGAGCTGCGGCCTCGGATATCCGTGCTCGCGGCCGCCCGCGCTCGACAGCTCGTCCTCCGCGGCGTGTCGCCCCTTCGCTCGCCTCGGTGTCATCGCGTGACGTCCCCTCCCAGCGCGCGAGCAGCCGGACCGAACCGCGGAGTCTCAGCGCTCCTCGCCAGGCGCTGGATGATGCCCGTGCGCCCGGCGCAAGTCCAACCGCTCCTCTCAAATAGGCCCATTCCACCGCCCGGCCCATCGCCCCCATTCGACCGGACATCAAAGCAAACTCCACATTTCCCGTTCACGCCGACCTCCCTTCTCTCAACACGCTCACTCGGCCCGCTCGTCACCACGGTAGGCCCGAGGAGGGGGCGTGCGTCGCGCGGTGTTGGGGATGGGCCGATGTCTGAGCCTGGCCATCGCTCCTCCGGCTCTGCCGGAGGAGCGATGGCCAGGCGAGTTCGGCGGGGCCCCAACACCGCGCGACGCACGCCCCCTCCTCGGGCCGGGCCGCCCGGATCGACGATCGGGCCGATGCCGCCCCCTCACCCGCGCTACCATCCAGCCGCCTCACCCCGAGCAGCCCGGCCCCTCGCTGCATGTCCTCGCCCCCTCCCGCGTCCACCGCGCCCGCCTTCGCCGAGATGACCGTCGGCGCCCACCGGCTCGCGCTCCTCAAGGACGGCGCCCAGACCTACCCGGCCATGCTCGAGGCCATCGCCCGGGCCCAGCGCACGATCTGCCTCGAGACGTACATCCTGCGGGACGATCGCACCGGCCGGCGCTTCGCCGAGGCGCTCATGGCGCGGGCGGCGGCGGGCGTCGAGGTGAGCGTGCTCTTCGATGCCTGGGGCTCGTCCGTCTCGTCGTCGTTCCTCGACGGGCTCCGCCGCGCCGGCGTCCGTCCCCTCGCCTTCCGCCCCCTCGAGCTCTCGGCCCCCTTCGGGAAGGTGACCCGCCGCGACCACCGCAAGGCGCTCATCGTCGACGGCACCGTCGCCTTCACCGGCGGCCTCAACATCTCCGACGACTACGCCGCCCCGGAGGACGGCGGCGCCGGCTGGCGCGACACCCACCTCCGCATCGAGGGCCCCGCCGCGGCCGAGCTCCAGTACTTCTTCCTGCGCACCTGGCAGCGCGCCGGCGGCGGCCCCATCGACGATCAGCGCTACGGCTACGCCGAGCGCAGGCCCGACCCCGCCGTCCAGATCATCAGCAACGACCTCCCCCGCCGCAGGCACCGCCACGGCATCCGCGAGGCCTACCGGCACGCCATCGAGCGCGCCCGACGCCGGATCTTCATCACCAACGCCTACTTCCTGCCGCCGCTCCGGGTCATCCACGCGCTCTCCGCCGCCGCGCGCCGCGGGGTCGACGTCAGGATCATGGTCGCCGGCACCACCGACGTGCCCGCGGTCCTGCTCGCGTCGCGCACCATCTACGGCCACCTCCTCGACGCCGGCGCCCGCATGCTCGAGTGGCGCGGCCGCGTCCTGCACGCCAAGACCGCGGTCATCGACGGCGTCTGGTCCACCGTCGGCTCCACGAACCTCGACAGCCAGTCGCTCCGCATGAACCTCGAGGCGAACGCCGTCATCTCGCACCGCGGGTTCGCCGGCGCCCTGGAGCGGATGTTCGCCGACGACCTCGCCCACTGCCGCGAGATCACCGTCGCGCACTGGGCCCGGCGCCCGCTCTGGGAGCGGGCGGCCTCGTGGACAGCCTACCTCGCGCGCGACTGGCTCTGACCCCGGCGCGCTCGAACGACGTCGTTCGACGTTTCGCCCGAGCCCGCGCGCACCGCCGCGCTCGCCGGCGGGTGCTACCGTTCGGTATGTCCGACTTCCGCCGCTTCCGCGGCACCGAACGCTACCTCACCAACGAAGCGCTCGAGGCCGCCGTCAACTGCGCGCTGGTCCTGGAGCGGCCGCTCCTCGTCAAGGGAGAGCCCGGCACCGGCAAGACGCTGCTCGCCGAGGCCATCGCGCAGAGCCTGTCCGCCGAGCTCATCCCCTGGCACGTCAAGAGCACCACGCGGGCGCAGGACGGGCTCTACGTCTACGACACCGTGCAGCGGCTCTACGACGCGCGCTTCGGCGACGGCGACGTGCGCGACATCCGCCGCTACATCAAGCTCGGCCCCCTCGGGAGGGCGTTCAGCGCCGACAGGCGCGTCGTGCTCCTCATCGACGAGGTCGACAAGGCCGATCTCGAGTTCCCGAACGACCTCCTCCACGAGCTCGATCGGATGCGCTTCCGCGTCGCCGAGACCGGGGACGAGATCGTCGCCCGCGAGCGGCCCGTCGTGATCATCACCAGCAACAACGAGAAGGAGCTGCCGGACGCCTTCCTGCGCCGCTGCGTCTTCCACTTCATCGATTTCCCGGAGCCGGAGCTCATGCGGGACATCGTCCGCGTCCACCACCCCGAGCTCGATCGCACGCTGGCCGATCAGGCGATGCAGGTCTTCTACGAGATCCGGAAGAACACCCGGATCCGGAAGCGGCCCTCGACGAGCGAGCTCATCGACTGGATCGCCGTGCTGCGCAAGGCGGGCGTGGGCGAGGTGAAGCTCGACAAGACGCTGCCGTTCCTCGGCGCGCTGCTCAAGAAGGAGCAGGACCTCGCGGCCCTGGCCGATCAGCTGGCCGGCGGCAGGCGGTACCGGTCGTAGCGATGTTCGTCGAGTTCCTCTACGAGCTCCGGGCCCGCAAGGTCCCGGTCGGCGCCCAGGAGGCGATCGGCCTCGCGCGCGCGCTCGCCGCGGGCCTCCACGAGAGCTCGCTCGACGGCTTCTACCACGTCGCGCGGGCGCTCCTTGTCCACTCCGAGGCGCACCTCGACGACTTCGACCTCGCGTTCGCCCAGCACTTCCGCGGCGTGCACGTGGAGGCCAAGGCGATCGCGGAGGAGCTCCTCTCGTGGCTCCGGGATCCGGTGAAGATGCGCGCCCTCTCCGAGGAGGAGAAGGCGACGCTCGAGGAGCTCGACCTCGAGGAGGTGCTCCGGCGCTTCGAGGAGCGCCTCCGCGAGCAGCGGGAGCGCCACGACGGGGGGAACCGGTGGATCGGGACCGGCGGCACGTCGCCGTTCGGCCGCGGCGGGTTCAACCCGAGCGGCATCCAGGTCGGCGGCTCCGCGGGCGGGCGGAGCGGCGCGATGCAGAACGCCGACGCGCGCCGCTACCGGCCTTACCGCAGCGACGTCACGCTCGACGTGCGCCAGATCGAGGTGGCGCTGCGCAAGCTGCGCGCCTTCGCGCGCGAGGGCGGCGAGCGCGAGCTCGACGTCGAGGCGACGATCGACGCGACGGCCAGGAACGCGGGCGAGATCGAGATCGTCACGCGGCCCCCGCGCCGGCCGAACACGCGCGTGATCCTGATGATGGACGTGGGCGGCTCGATGGATCCCAACGCCGCGCTCGTGTCGCAGCTGTTCAGCGCGGCGAAGCGCGCGACGCACTGGAAGGAGCTGCGGAGCTACTACTTCCACAACTGCGTCTACGAGAAGGTCTACAAGACCGAGGGGCTGCAGGAGCCCGTGCCGGTGCGCGAGCTCCTCCGCGAGTGCGGCAAGCAGCACAAGCTCGTGATGGTCGGGGACGCGTCGATGGCGCCGTACGAGCTGCTCGGCTCGTCGGGCTACGGCGGCACATCGCCCGACGCCGACGCGCGGCTGCCCGGCGTCGCCTGGCTGATGATGCTCCGCGAGCATTTCGACCGCGCCGTGTGGCTGAACCCCGACGGGATCGGCCCGTACCCCCACCCGACCGTCGACGCGATCAAGGGCATCTTCCCGATGTTCGCGCTCACGCTCGAGGGCCTGGGAGAGGCCGTCTCCGAGCTCGTCCGCGGCCGCGGTTGAGCCGGCGCGGCGCGCGGTCGACGGGGCGCGTCAGCGGGCCGCGCGCCTGAACACCTCCGCGGTGGTCGACGCGACGAGGGCGCGGTCGAGCCAGCCATCGAGCTCGCGCTCGCTCCTGCACGACGCGATCTTCGCCGCCGCCGACTTCGTGAGCCGCAGCCCTCGCCGATCGAGGACGCGCCGCAGCGCATCGCGCTTGCCCTCGAGGATCCCTTCCTCGCGCCCCTCTTCGCGCCCCTCCTCGCGCCCCTCTTCGCGCCCCTCCTCGCGCCCCTCTTCACGCCCCGCTTCGCGCCCCTCTTCGCGCCCCTCTTCGCGCCCTGCAGCGAGCACGGCGTCGAGGTCCTCGTAGCCGCGCCGCTGGAGCAGGTTGGTCAGCGTGGCCTTCTCCGCCTCGCTGCGATCGTAGAGCGCCTCGACCGGGAACGAGTTCTTCAGGATGCCCGGCGCGCTCAGCGTCTGCCCGGGGAGCACGACCCGCACCTTCCGTCGGGGCTCATGCACCTCGACCCGCCGTGGGCCGTTGAGGCGCACCACCCACACGAGCTTCGTGCCGGCCGCGAGCAGGTCGTCGATCTTCTCCGTGAGCTCCGCCTCGTCCTGCCCCACGTCGGCGTACTCGATGGCGAGCTCCGGTACTCCCTTCACCCAGCCGGGCCGGTCGGGCACGTTCCCCACCGCCACGTCCGGCGCCCGGAGGGTGCCCGGCCCCAGGGCATAACCCGTGTCCACGCCAGCCTCCTTGACCGCCGGGTCCCACCCGACGACCGAGCTGCCCAGGTGGTTCGGCCCGGAGCCTCGCCCGCCCGTGGGGGCGCAGTACACAGGGTGGCCATTCGACAGCTCGTACGGTGCGCCCGAGCGGAGGTGCTCCGGCCGAAACGGGCCGCGTTCCGCCGGACGGCGCTTGGCCTGCATGGACATGAGAGGACGATAGCATGCGGGCGGCGCGACCCGGCGGGCGGCGCGACCCGGCGGGCGGCGCAACCCGGCGGGCGGCGCGACCCGGCGGCGGCGCTCCCGGCCAGGGGTCCAGCGACGGGCCCGGCCGGCGCGCCCGGCTACTGGCTCGGCAGCCACATGCGGAACGCCGTGCCCGTGCACCGGCCCGTCGTCGCCGTGATCTCGCCGCCGTGCGCCTCGATGATGACCCGGCTCAGCGCGAGCCCGAGGCCGGTCCCCTTCACCTTGGCGGTCACGAGCGGCTCGAACAGGTGGTCGACCACGCAGGGGTGGACGCCAGGGCCGTTGTCCTCGACCTCGAGGTACGTGCGCTCGTCGCCTCGCCACGCGCGCGTGACGATCGAGCCGCCAGGGGCGTTGTCGAGCGCCTCGATGGCGTTGAGGTAGAGGTTCGAGAAGACGCGCTCGAGCAGGATGGGGTCGCACTGGAGCGTGAGGTCGGCCGGCGCGACGGCGACCTCGAAGCGGACCGCCGTGGGCAGCACCAGCGCGTGCCGGGCGCTCTCGATGAGCTTGCCGACGTGCGCCGGCTCGCGCCGCAGCGGCTCGCCGCGCGCCAGCCCGAGGACGCTGCCGATGACCTCGTGCGCCTTGCGGATCTCGCACGTCACCCGGTCGAGGTGGCGCAGCAGGCGGGGCCGATCGTCGAGGTCGCGCTGCGCCAGGTAGAGCGACGACTCCGCGACCGCGAGGGCGTTGCGCAGCTCATGGGCGACGCTCGCACCAACCGCTCCCGCCGCGGCGAGGCGCGCGGCGCAGCATTCGGTCTCGTGACCCTCTTTTGCCATAAAGCGGACCGCAGCGTAGCCGATCCGCGGGCGATCGCCCGCGCGCTCCGCGGGCGACGCGATGACATCACCCGGAGGATCTTTGCGGTGCGACCGTCCCGGGCTGGCTCACTCGGCGTCCGCGGCGAGCGCGATGGACGGCGCCGGCTCCGGGGCCGACTTGACGCGGCGCGCCCGCTCGAGGTCGAAGAGCGAGAAGCGCTCGCCCGCGGCGGAGCCCGACGGCGCGGCGCGGCCGAACAGCTGAAGCCGCACGGCGCGGTGCGGCGGCGGCGCGATCGCGCCCGGCGCCCCCCCGGGCTCGCCCGCGATCACCGCCGCGACCTCGGAGGATTTCACCGCGCCCGAGCCGCGGATGTCGACCTCGACCTCCAGGGCGACGAGATCGCCGACGAGCCCCGCGCGCGCGAGCGCCGAGAGCACGTCGGGCCCGCCCACCTCGGCCCGCACGAGGTACTGGCGCACGTCGACCATCTTCGCGATCCGCTCGATCTCCCGGCGGATCGGGAGCGACGCGGCCGAGAGGGCGGCGCTGCAGCGGGCCGCGAGGACCGCCTCGGCGTCGGCGCCGACCGCCGAGCGCGCGAACGCGAGCGCGTAGCGCGCGCCGGCGATCAGCTTGCTCAGGGCGGGGTCTTCCGGGCCGAGCTTCACGGCGCCGCGGAACGCGAGCCCGCGGGGGCTCGCGGCCGACATCGAGGCGACGAGCGCCTCGAGCGCGGCCGGGTCGAGGTCGCGCTCGAGGCGGAGGTCGACGTACTCGTCGAGGCTGATGACGCCGAGCGAGAGCGCCGGCGAGAACGTCATGTCGGGCTTCGGGTGGAAGCCCGCGGTGTAGGTCATCGGCGCGCCGACGCGCCTGAGCACGCGCGGCAGCTCGCGCACGACGTCCAGGTGGCCGAGCAGCGCCATCGGGCCGGTCTTCTCGAAGCAGAAGCGGTAACGGAAGCCGCCGCGCCCCTTCGGCGCGGGCGCGCGCGGCTTCGCGCGCGGGGGCGCCGCGGCCTCGGCGCGGGACGGATCCTCGGCGCTTTCGCGCGGGAGCTCCGCCGCGCCGGCGGGCGGGGACTCCGCGCCGCCGAGGTGCGCCGGCTCGGCGGGCGAGCTGGCGGCGGCGGGCGACGGCGCGGCGTCCGCCGGGGGCGAGGCGGCCGCGCCGGTGAGCACCGGCAGCGAGCGCTTGTGGGCGCCGAGCCGGTCGAGGAAGGTCAGCCGCTCCTCGCGCATCTGCGTCATGTCGCAGGCGACGCCGCAGTCGTAGCAGACGAGCCGCCGCGTATCGGCCCTGGCGTCCTCGAGGTTCGTGTGGTGCACGAACGTGCCGGCGACCTTGCCGCACGGCGGGCTGAGGCGGCTCTGGAGCGCCTTCCTGTACTCCTTCGCGAGGAAGCCCTCCTCGAGGCCGACGTCGATGTGATCCCAGGGCAGCCGCGCCGTCACCGGGAGGGTGCCGAGGTACCTCGCCCGGTCGACGCCGAAGTGCGCGAACGCCTCCTCCCACACGGACAGCTTGAGCTGATCGTCCCACGAGTCGAAGCGGGCGCCGCTCCGCCACGCCCGCTCGAGGACGTCGGCGAGGGGGCGGTCGCCGCGGGCGAAGATGCCCTCGAGGACGCTGGCGTGGGCCTCGTGCGTCTTCAGCGTGACAGCGCGGTAGGGCCGCACCGTGTCCTTGAGCAGCTGCTGCTTGCGCCCGACCTCGGCGAGCGCGTCCATCGCCGCCCACTGGAACGGGGTGTGCGGCTTCGGCACGTGGGTCGAGACGCTGACGGTCACGTCGACCGGCTTGCCCTTGCCGGCCGCCCTCCGCCCGGCGCCGGCCGCGCGGGCGCCTGTCTCGACGATGCCGCGCACGTCCTCGTCGGTCTCGGTCGGGAGGCCGATCATGAAGTAGAGCTTCATCTTGCCCCAGCCGCGGCTGAACACGCGCTCGGCCGTCTCGAGGAGCTGCTCCTCCGTGACGTTCTTGTTCACGACGTCGCGCATCCTCTGGGTCCCCGCCTCGGGCGCGAAGGTGAGGCCCGTGGCGCGCACGCGCTTGAGCTCGTCGAGGAGGTCGGGCTCGAGCCCGTAGGCGCGCAGCGACGAGACGCCGAGCGAGATGCGCTCCTTCGTGAGGCGATCGGTGACCTTCTTGACGAGCGGCGAGATGCACGAGACGTCGGCCGTCGACAGCGCCGTGAGCGAGACCTCGTCCTGGCCGGACTTCTGCACCGCGCGCATCACGGTGTCGACGATCTGCTCGGGATCGCGCTCGCGGACCGGGCGGTAGATCATGCCGGCCTGGCAAAAGCGGCACCCCTCGGTGCAGCCGCGCGCGATCTCGATCGACATGCGGTCGAAGATGGCCTCGGGGCCGCCGGTGGGGCTCTCGTCGGGGAACGGGTACTGGTTCAGGTCGACGAGGGCGCGCTCGACGGGGAACGGGATGCCGTCGACGAGCGGGCGGTCGACGACCTCGAGGCCGGTGTCGGGGTCGAGCCGGGTCGCGTAGAGCGAGGGCACGTACACCGCGCCGAGGCGCGCGATCGCGATGAGCCGCTCGCGCCGCGGCACGCCCTCGCGCTTGAGCCGGGTCCACGTGAGGGCCACCTCGGTCGCCTTCTCCTCGCCGTCGCCGATGACGAGGGCGTCGAGGAAGGGGGCGATCGGCTCCGGGTGGGTCGCCGTCGGGCCGCCCGCGATGACGATCGGGTCGTCCTCGCCGCGGTCCTCCGCGCGCAGGGGGACGCCGCCGAGGTGCAGCATCGTGAGGATGTTGGAGTAGGTGAGCTCGAACTGCAGGGAGAAGCCCACCACGTCGAAGTCCCGGAGCGGCCGCGCGGACTCGAGCGAGACGAGCGGCAGCCCGCGCTTCACGAGCTGCGCCTCCATGTCGACCCACGGCGCATAGCAGCGCTCGGCGAGCGTGCGCGGGTCGTCGTTCAGGAGCTTGTAGAGGATCTTGAAGCCGAGGTGGCTCATCCCGATGTCGTAGACGTCGGGGAAGGCGAGGCAGACGCGCGCCTCGACCGACGCCCAGTCCTTCACGACCGAGCCGACCTCGCCGCCCGCGTAGCGCGCGGGCTTCTCGACCTGATCGAGGAAGGAGGCGTACGGGTGGTCGGCGAGCAGGGGGAGGCTGTCCATGGCGCCCCGGCGCGTAGCATGGCCGGCGCGTGGCGGCACCCGCGGGCCCCGGGCTCCGGGCGCCCGCCCGCTGTCGCGGCCGGCAGCGGCGCCGGGATCGCCGCGGGCCCGGAGCGGCGCGACGGCCCGCTTGGGCTATGCTCACCCCGTGCGCGAGCGGGATGCCCACCACGTGGAGATCGATCGGCAGCGGCACGTCGAGTACCGCGATCCCAGCGAGTTCGACCGGATCGCCTTCGCGATGCGCGCGCTGGACCGCCTCCGGCCGAAGCGGATGACCGTCGCCGTCTACCCGGCCATCGCCGCGCTCCGCGTCGAGCGCGGGAGCAACCTGCAGCGCGGCGAGGGGGGCTCGTGGGCGATCGTCGGCATCCCGCCGCACGCGAGCCGCGAGCACATCGCCTACGCCCTCGCCGAGCTCGCCGGCGTCGAGTCGGTGCCCTACGCGGTGCAGAGCCTCCTCGCGGCCGACAGGAACGCCGACGCCTAGGCGCGCCGACACGATCGCCGAGGCCTGAGCGCGGCCCGCGTCTGCGCTCGCGCCGCGCGATCGTGACGCGCCCGTCACGCGATCCAGCGTGTGGGACTGCCCCGCACGGACACCGCCGCCCTGCGTCCTCGACGCGCGCCTTCGGCTGCGCCGCCGGAAGTTGCCGCTGTCCCGAGATCGCCGCGCCTCTCCCGCGCGGCGGATGGTATTGCGCCCCGCACCCGGGAGAGCGACGCTGCGCCCGTGCCATCTGCGATCCGGCGACACATCGAGCGCCACCGCGCCGCGAAGGCGGTGTGGAGCGTCATCGTCAGCCTGGACCGCCACAACGGGCCGCGGGCCGCGAGCGCGATGGCCTTCGACGCGTTCCTCAGCCTGATCCCCCTCGCCGCCTTCGCCGGCTACGTGCTCAGCCGGACCAAGGAGTGGTCGGACCTCGTGGTGCAGCCGCTCCTCAAGGCCGCGCCCCCGGAGGTCGCGAACCTCGTCTCCGAGGAGCTCTTCCGGCTCTCGCAGTCGTCGGCGGTCGCCCCCATCAGCATCACCGGCTTCCTCTGGATCACGTCCTCCGGGCTCTCGACCGCCATGGGCGTGTTCGACACCATCTACAACACGCGCGAGCGCCCCTGGTACGTCCGCAGGGCGATCGCGGCGGCGTGCGTCATGGCCAGCCTGGCCGTGGTGCCCGTGGTCGCCGGCGTCGGCGTGCTGATCGGCTCGCTCTCCGGCTCGATCGGCGCCCGCATCGTCGCCTTCGCCCTCCCGGCCGGGCTCGTCACCTGCATGGTGGCCGCGTTCTTCAGGCTCTCGATCCAGCGCCCGAACATCGAGCGGCGCCGGGTCTTCCCGGGCGCGGTGCTCACCGTGGTGCTCTGGTCGGTCGTGTCGACCCTGTTCTCGCTCTACGTCGCCACGCTCGGCCGCTACGCCACGTTCTACGGGAGCCTCGCGACCGTCGCGATCTTCCTGTTCTGGCTGTGGCTCCTGGCCCTGGCGCTGCTCATCGGCGGCGAGCTGAACGCGCGCCTGGAGCGCGAGCGCGCCGGGGTGCTGTCGATCCCGCCCCCCGGCAAGTGGAGCGCGCTGCAGCTCTCCGAGCTGGCCCAGCTCTCCGACCCTGCCCAGAGCCCCACCCCGCTGCCCCAGAGCGCCACGCCGCTGCCCCAGAGCGCGACGCTGCCCCAGAGCGCGGCGCTCCCCCGCGGCGCCGCGGCGCAGCGCCGCGACGCCCAGGGCGAGGCGGACGAAGGCGAAGAGCGCGGCGCCCCGAGCTCGCCGCCCGCGCGGCGGGCCGCGGGGTAGCGGGCCCGCCGCCCCCGGCGGCCGCGCGCTGAAGGACGGACGGCCGCCGCCCGACGGCTCGGCTCGGCACGGGCGGTGAAAGCTCCGCCGATCGTTCGCCGCTCGGCGCTCACTCGGCGCGCATTCGCACGGTGGGTGCGCGCACTTCGCGCAGGGGGATGTCGAGGGCGGGCGTGAGGGGGAGCAGTCGAGCGTGCACGCGCACTACGGAGCCGGGGGTGACGGGGGCGGCAGCCGGCGCCCCGCGCCTCCGAAAGGGGACGCCGGGCTGTACTTTCTGGGAGCGCTGCACGAGCTCGTCGCCATCGGCCTGCACCGACCGGCCCTCGACGCGCTCTGCGCAGGGCAGCGCGACATCGCCGATCCCCCCATCGACCGCGCCTACCTGATCAAGATCCTCGACGAGGAGATCTCCCGGCAGTTCGGGCACCCGCTCCGGCCGCTCATCGAGCTCGTGCTCAACGCCGCCGACGCGGCCCGCGCGCCGCAGCCGCTCGTCGACGTCGCCGTCATCGACGGGCGCGTCGACGTCAGCGACACCGGCGCCGGCATGGGGCTCCGGGCAATCCTCTCACGGCTGCTCATCCCGTTCGCGACAGACAAGCGGCCCGGCATCGATCTGGGCCGGTTCGGGGTCGGGTTCTTCTCGGTGCTCGGCCTCGGGCTGTCGGACCCGGAGGGCTTCAGCCTGCACCTCACCACCGGCGACGGCATCGAGGGGTGGGCGATCCGCGTCGTGGCGTGGCCCAGCCTGGGCGACGCGGGCGTCGCGCCCGAGCTCGCCCCCGACGAGCCCGAGCGCGCCCGCGGCCGCGCGTCGCCCGAGCTCACCGCCGCGCTGATGTGCTCGGTGCGCCGGATCGCGCCGCTGCTCGGCACGCGCGTGCGCGTCACGTCGTCGCTGCTCGAGTCGGGCGCGGTCCGCGCTTACCTGCGCGACGCGCTCCACTTCTTCCCCGCGAGCCGCGCCCTCGTGCTGCTCGACGGCGCGGCCGTGAACGACGGCCGGCTGATCTCGGGCGGGCGGCTCGTCGAGGAGCGCATCGCGGCCGCGCCGGCCGACGGCGCGGACGACCCCCCCGCGGCGAGCGGCCCGCGCCCCGCGGCGAGCGGCACGCGCCCCGCCGCGGCGAGCGGCCCGCGCCCCGCCGCGGCGAGCGGCCCGCCCGCGGAGGAGGCGCGCGCCCGCCTCGCGGAGGGGCGCGACGGCGCGCTCGTCGCGCGCTTCCACGTCGGCGGGCGGGCGCTGCTCCCGAGCATCTCGGCGGCCACCTTCCACGCCGGGGTCAAGGTCGAGGCGTGCCTGGCCCTGGCCGAGCTCGCGCTCATCGACTTTCCGGCCGCCGTGGAGCTGACCGAGGGGCGCGACGCGCTCAAGGTCGGGCCGGCGTTCACCGCAGCCGCGACGGCGTTCTACCGGCGGCTCATCCAGATCGCCGCGGAGGGCGGCGAGGGCCGGCGCGCGCGCGACCGGCTCGCCGAGATGGCCGCGCAGATCAGCGCGCTCATGCTGCAGTCCGCGGGCTGGGACGAGGTGGCCCTCGAGCTCGCGCGCGCCCTGCTCGGCCCGGGGCGCTGCATGGTGAACCCCGAGCGGCGCGAGGCGCTGCTCGGGTTCCTCGGGCCGAGCGTGGCCGATCGGCTCTTCGTGCCCGAGAGCTTCTGGGCCGAGCGCGAGTGGCAGCCCCACCTGCCCGGCGAGCGCGAGCTCCTCGAGGACGAGCTCGAGTTCGACCCGCCGGAGACGCTCGCGGCCCTGGCGCGGCGCCGCGGCGATCTCGCCGGGCTGCCGCTGCTCGTCGCGCGCGCGGTGAGCCCGCACACGACCATGGTCGCCCTCTGCCGGGGCCGGCTCCAGGCGGGCGGCGGCGGGGGCGCCGCGGCGCGTCGGGCGCCGGGCGCGCTCCCGTCCCCGGACGCGCCGTCGCGGCGCCCGGCGGGCCCGCTGCCGTGCCTCGGCACGCGCCGGCTCCTGCTCATCCGCGACGACAGCGCGGCGGTGCGGCGGCCCGCGGGCTGGTGCGACCGCTACGCGCTGCGGGCCGCCTTCGACCGGGCCTCCGGGGTGCGCGAGGCCGATCTCGAGCGCGATCTCATCGTCGGCGAACCCGTGGACGGGGCGGCCTGCGCCGCGCTCCGGCCCGGCGAAAGGACGTCCGGAGGCGATCCATGACCCAGATCTCGTACGGGCTTTTCTCGGAGCTGCTCCTCGTGCGGATCCACGGGCGCGCGGAGGCGTACCTCCAGGCGAGCAGCGCGGAGCGCCTCGCGCTCGTCGCCGCCTGCCGCGGCGAGGCCACGGTGCCCGACCTCGCGCAGCGCATCCTCTCGCGCACCATCTACGCGCAGGCGTCGTCGCGGATCGGCCCGCTCCGCGAGCTGCTCCAGAACGCGCTCGACGCCTCGCCGCCCGGCGCCCGCATCGACGTCCGCTCGACCGAGGACGGGCGCGAGATCTCGGTCGCCGACCAGGGCCGCGGCATGAGCCGGACCGAGCTCCTCGCCGACCTGCTCGTCCCCTTCCGGAGCGGCAAGGCGGGCGAGCCCGACGCGATCGGCGAGCACGGGATCGGCTTCTTCTCGGCGCTGGAGATCGCGCCCTGGATCGAGGTGGTCACGGCGACGCCCTCGGGCGGGCACCGGCTGCTCGTGGCGCCGCTCGGCGCGGGGCCGCCCTACGACGACTTCTCGTGGACGCTCCTGTCCTTGCCCCGCTCCTCGGCCGCGCCGCCGCCTGGCCTCGCGGGCGCCGCCGCGCCGCCGCGCCGGTCGACGACGGGCACCTCGGTGCGGCTCTCGCTCGCGCAGCCGATCTCGCGGCCGGCGCTCGCCGCCGAGGTGGCCTCGGCGGTGGGGCTCGTCGACCCGGCCGTGGCGCGGATCTACGTCGACGGCGCGCTCGTCAACACGGCGCGGGCGCGCCTCCGCCGCGCCGCCGAGGTGCCGCTCCGGCTCCCGCCGTCGGGCGAGCTCTGCGGCGCGATCGAGCTCCTCGTGGGCCGGGGCGAAGGCGTCGAGCCGCAGCTCACGATCACCCAGAAGGGGCTCACGGTGGCGGCGCGGATCGACCCCTTCCCCGGCCCCGAGCTCGGGCTGCACCGGGAGCTCGCGCGTGCGATCACGGCGGCCGGCTTCGGACTTGTCGCGGAGCTGCCGCTCGCGGTGCCGCTCAACAAGGGCCGCTCGGCGGTCGCGGCGAGCACGTCCACGGCCGTCGAGGCGGCGCTCGTGGCCGCGTTCGAGCGCTTCATCCTGCGCGACGCCCTGTACGACCGCGAGCTCTTGCGCGCGGTGGATCACCGGCTCTCGTCGGTGCTCGACCGGCTCGTGCAGGCGGCGCTGCTCGGCGAGAGCGTCACGATCGCCTCCGCCCAGGCGGTGGACGAGCTCGATCCGGGCGCGCGCACCCCCACGGTGGCGGCCCCCGAGCAGGTCATCCGCTTCGCGAGCGGGCTGCTCGACGCGCCGCTCTTCCGGTCGATCGTGGTCGACGCCGGCCCGCGGCCCCCTGGGGCGGCGCTGTCCCCGCTGCTCGGCCAGCTCCACGCCCGGAGCGCGCCGCTCACGCTGCGCGAGCTGCTCAAGGCGCACCGGGACGGCGTGCTCCGCCCGCTCGAGGGCTCCCCGCCGGGGCCCGGGCGGAGCGCCGCCCGCGCGCCGCTCGGCGCCGCCGCGGCGCCCGAGGCTGCCGGGCGGGAGGCGCCCGGGGCGCGGCCGGGCGAGCTCGTGTACCTCGCGATCGACGAGCCGCTCGCGCAGGCGTTCTGGCGGCGGCTCGCGACCGAGGGCGCGGCCTCGCCGCCGCTCGCCGAGGCCGCCGCGGCGGCGCCGCAGCGGCCGGCGAGCGCGGCGCCGTGCCCGATGCCCCGCACCTCGCGCGACGCGCTCCTGTCGATCGCGGCCGAGGTGCCCGGCGTCCGCGCCGTGGCCGCGGCCATGACGGTCATCGAGCGGCTCGAGGCGGCGATCTCGGAGGCGGCGGACCTGCCGACGTCGCCGATCTGGGTGCACCAGGATCTCTACGGCCCGGACGAGATGGCGCACACCGACGGGAGCGGGATCAGCGTGAACCTCGCCTCGTCGCGGGTGCGGACGCTGCTCACGGCGGTGCTCCTGCGGGACGACGCGGTCGCGTTCACGGCGCTCACCGATCTGCTGCTCCACGAGAAGACGCACGTCTCGCTGGCGAGCTACGTCCCGCGCCCGACGGCCGAGCACGGCACGAGCTTCTACCGCCGCAAGGACTGGATGCGCCGCCGCCTGCTCGCCGCGATCGCGAGCGGCGCGGTCGCCGACCCGATGCGCTGGCTCGCGGTGGCGCGGCGCGGCCTCGCGAGCGCGGCGCTCCCGGCGCCGGCGGAGCTGTCGCGGGCCTTCCAGTCGGCCGCGGCGGCGGCGTGAGGGGCGGGCGGGGGCGGCGGGAGGGCGGCGGGGGGCGGCGCGCGCGGGGGGAGGCGCTCAGTGCGAGCCGGGGGTTGTCCGGAGCCTCGGGGGTGAATCGGAATTCAAACCGGAGGCTGTCCGGAGCCTCGGGGGTGAATTGAAATTCAAACCGGAGGCTGTCCGGAGCCTCGCGGTGAATTGAAATTCAAACCGGCGCCTGCGACAGGCGGCCGGAGCGCGGAGCGGGTCGGAACGTCGCACCGCTCTCAGCCTCGATGCCCACCCTGACCCTGATGGTTCCCGTCATGATGGGCGTCCGGAGCCTCTGCGCTCGCCCCCGGCGCTGGCGCCCCCCGGGACGGTCGCTATAGACATCGCATGAGCGACCACGACCCCGCGCCGGCGCCGCTCGGCGGGGCCGAGAAGCCCGGCGCCGCGCCCGCCGGCGACCGCGAGGCCTTCGAGCGCCTGGCCGCCGAGCTCGGCCCGCAGCTGCGCCTGCATTGCTACCGCATCCTGGGCTCGCTGCACGACGCCGAAGACGCGCTGCAAGAGGGGTTCGTGCGGGCGTGGCGGGCGTTCGACGGCTTCGAGGGGCGCGGCACGCGCAAGGCGTGGCTCTACAAGATCGTGACCAACGTCTGCCTCGACCTGGCCTCCCGGCGCAAGCCGCGGGCGCTCTTGCCCGAGGCGAGCGGGCCTTCCGACCCGACGGTGCCGCCTTTGCCGCCCTCGCCCGAGCCCTGGTGGCTCGAGCCCTGCCCTGAAGCCTGGTCGGTCGAAGAGGCGGTCGGGCCCGAGGCCCGCTTGAGCCGGCGCGAGGGCGTGGCGCTCGCGTTTCTCGCGGCCATTCAGCTCTTGCCGCCGCGGCAGCGCGCGGTGCTGCTCCTGCGTGACGTGCTCGGCTGGTCGGCCGAGGAGACCGCGTCGCTGCTCGACGTGACGACCTCGGCGGCCAACAGCCTGCTTTCGCGCGCCCGGGCGACGCTCGAGGCCGAGGCCCCGCTCGCGCGCGAGGCGCCCTGGCAGCCGCCCGAGGGCGAGGCGGCCGAGCTGCTCGCGCGCTACGTGCGAGCCTGGGAGGCCAACGATCTGACGCTGCTCGCGGCCGTGTTGCGCGAGGACGCCTTCTTGACCATGCCGCCCACGCCGACCTGGTACGCGGGGCGCGACGCCATCGTGAGCTTCGCCGCGCACAAGTCTTGCGGCGCGGCGGGCCGGCTGCGCCTTCTGCCCGTGCGCGCCAACGGGGCGCCGGCCTTCGTGGCCTACCGGCGCGAAGACGACGGCGCCTTCCGCCCGTTGCTGCTCCAGGTGCCGTCGCTCTCGCCCGGGGCGGTGGCGGCCATCTACACCTTCTTGTTACCTGCGGGCGCCTTCGAGCGCTACGGCGCGCCGGCGCGGCTACCCGGCTGAGGAGCGGGCATCTCGAACACCCCCGCCTCGCCGGGGTCCTCGGCACAGGCCCTGGGGCGCGCGGAGGGCTCGAAAAAAAGTCTCGGGCGATCGAACAGTTTTCGCCGCCAGCCCGGTCTCAAGGGGGAGCGTGCCTCGAAGGATGGGGCACCGACCTCGACAGGAGCGCCGACGATGAAATTTTACGAATTTGCGCCGACCCGATCGATCCGTGTCCGCTGGACGCTGCAGGAGCTGGGGGTCGACTTCGAAGCGATCAGCGTCGATCTCAGGGGGGGCGAGCACAACCGGCCCGAATTTCGCAAGATCAACCCCGCCGGCAAGGTGCCTGTGCTCGTCGACGGAGACCTCGTGATCACCGAGTCGGTGGCGATCGTGCTTTATCTCGCAGAGAAGTACCCACAAAAGCACCTTTTGCCGACCGATCTACGGCAGCGGACCGAGCTCAACCGCTGGCTCTTGTTCACCGTGACCGAGCTCGAGCAGCCGCTCTGGCGCATCGCCCGGCACCGCTCGCTCTACCCCGAGGCGCTGCGCCTGCCCGCCGACATCGACCTCGCCAGCCGCGAGTTCAAAGCGATGGCCACGGTGCTCGAGGAGCACATGCGGGGCCGCCAGTTCGTCGTGGGCGACGGCGTCACCGTCGCCGACTTCGTGCTCGCCTACACGCTCGACTGGGGCAACGAGGCCAAGCTGCTGGGCGATTGTCCCGGACTTCTCTCTTATATGGAGCGAATGTACGCCCGCCCCAACGCGCCGCCGCGCATCGCACAGGCCCTGGCGAGCATCGCGGCCAAGTAGCCGTTAGGCCGTAACCGTCCACCCCTCGCCATGGTCGTGGCCATTCGCTGGCGAGCACGCCCCAGGCCAGCGAGTCGTCTGCCGCCACCTTGGTCGCGGACCAGTAGATGCTGTTCTCCCGGATCGTGAGGATGTCCGGAAACGCCGTGCTGTGACCTAGATCCAGGATGGAGACGAGCTCGCGCAGCGTCGGCAAGCGCCACTCGTCAGATGAATTGAAGTTCAAACCCGAGCCTGTCGCGAGCGGGCTCTGATGTAAAATTTCACTCCAGTCCGAGGTTCAACCGCGGAGCCCGCGCAGCGCGCCGCGCTAGGCACGCCCTCGACGCGCGGTCCCCAGGCGACGACATCCACGGCAGACCGTGATCCCGCTGTCGCACGGCGCCTCGGCCGGCACACCGCGGCACACATTCCACGAAGGCCAGCTCGCGTGGCCCCGGGCCGCGCGATCAGCGGGCGACGATGTCCTTCATCCAGGCGACATCGCCCGGGGTCGCCCCCACGATCTCGCCGGCCCACTGCTCGTCGGTCATGCGCTCGAAATTCCCGGTGATCTTCTCGAAGTACGACGACACGAGCCCCACGTACGCGCGCGGCGTGCCGCACGGGTCGGCGGTGACGACCATGAGCCGCGGCAGGCCGGTGCCCACGTGCAGCACGCGGCCGACCATCGCCCCGACCTCGTCGGTCGGCTGGGTGTGCACGTCGGCGATCGTCGGGTCCTGCTTCGCGCCGAGGACGGGCTGGTAGAAGAGATCGGCATACCAGCCCTCGACGCCCTCGGGCGAGCCGCAGCCGTACTGGATCCGGACGGCCTGGTTGATGAAAGCGAGGTGCTCCTCGGTGAGGGGCAGCCCGGCGCGCTGGTTCTCCGCCATCTCGCCGAGCGTCGTCGCGACGCCCTGCAGCCGCGCGAAGTACGCCGACAGCGCCGTCTCGATCGCGGGAAAGGTCGATAGATCGAGCGACTCGACGACCCTGCCGCCGTGCTCGGCCAGCTCGGCGATGCGCGCGTAGAACGCCGGGTACGGGTCGACGTAGGCGTCCGGGAACTCGCACGTGGTGCCGCCCGTGTACGACTGCTTGGCGTAGAGGATCGTGTCGTGCCGGAGCTCCGCCCAGGAGGCGAGCTGCGTGTTGAGCAGGCGCCGGCCCCACGCCTCGGTCTTCGCCACCCCGGGCAGCCCCTCGGCCTCGGCGAGCGCCCGCGACGGCGACAGCTCGCGCAGCGCGCCGAGCCAGCGGTTGTAGAGGTTCTTGCCCCAGAAATCGGCCGGGTGCGCGTCGACGAGCACCCGCATCATGTGCAGGTCGGGCGCGTAGGAGAACTGCCCGAGCTCGGGCGCGAGCAGGAGGCCCGCGTGGTCGTTGCCGAGCGCGGCGAAGCCCACGTCGAGCGGGCTCGGCATCATGCGCTTGACGGCGCCGCCCTGCACCCGGTCGTAGACCACGTTCGAGAAGACGTGCGAGTCGACGACATACCGCTGGCCGAGCAGCGCGAAGCTCGCCGACAGGGGCAGCGTGCCCTTGTCGAGGCCGTTGATCATGATGTGGCTCGAGATCCGCTGCGTCCCGTAGCCCTTCTTCCCGACGACCGCGACGATCGCGTCGTCCGGGACGCCGGCGAGGCCGGCGGCGTCGGCGAGGCCGAGGTCCGCGAGCAAGGCGTCGAGCTCGGGGAGCGTCATAGAGTCGCTCTCGCCGACGAACGCCTGGATCGCGTCGTCGATGCGCGTGTAACGGTCGAGGGTCTTCCCCTCGGCGAGGGCGCGCAGCGCGTAAGCGCCCTCGAGCTGCCGCCGGTGGAAGACCTGCTCGCCGTTCTCCTGGGTCTCGAGGAAGCGGAAATCCACGCGGCCGAGCCACATCATGCTGCGGAAGTAGCGCCCGAGCTCGGGCGTGTCGGCGTAGTGGCCGCGCGGCTCGAACTGGGAGAAGTCCATGAGCCGGTCGACGCCGAAGAGGCGCACCTCGCCCGCGCCCTGGTGGGCCTTGGCGCCCGCCACGAGCTCGTCGATCTTCGCCGCGTCAGCGCCCGCGACGGGCGCGACGGGCTCGTCGTTCAGGAGCGCTAGCGCCACGGCCGTGAAGAGGTCGGCGTCGGCGCGCGCCTCGGCGCCGAGCTCGCCGCCCGCGCCCGCGGCGAGCCGCGCGCGCATCTCCTCGAGCATCGTCCCGAGCTCGGAGGACAGCGAGGCGACCTCCAGGAGCTTCAGGATCGCGTCGTAGGAGCGGTGGACCGCGTACAGGATGGAGTCGGCCGACACGTAGAGCGGCAGGTCGAGCGCGTAGATGCTCTCGTAGCCGTACACGAAGGTCGGGAAGGTCCTCTTCTCGGAGATGACGAAGCCGTTCGCGGACAGCTTCGCGAGCTCGTCGTCGTCGAGCCGGAACGTGGAGCCCTGGATCAGCGACAGGTTGTCGGCGTCCGCGGGCGCGTACGAGAGGCCCGACGCGAAGTCGACGCTGTACTTCGAGGCGAAGTCCGCGGCGGTCATGCGCGCCGAGGACTCCCGCTCCGCGAGCAGCGCGCCGAGCTCCGCCTGCTGCTCGGGCCCGAGCGGCGCTGACGGCGATGTCGGCGACGGCGATGGCGGCTGCTCCGACGGCGCACCGCCGGCGTCGGACGGCGGCAGGCCGTCGCTGGAGCAGCCGCCGGCAAGGGCCAGGAGGAGCGGGACGATGGAAACGTGAAGGGACGTCCTGGGCATCGTGTTCCCCTTTCGGAGCGCGCCTCCCCGGAGGCGCGGCGAGCCCGACGCGGGCAAGGACGATGCCGGGCTCGCCGGCGCGGCATCGTGGCCTGTCAGGTCACGCCGGCTTCGGCTTCTGGAGCTGCTTCATGGCGTATCCGATGCCGGTCTGCAGCGAGCCAAACGTGTAAATGCCGCCGAGATTGAACTCGAGCTCCATGAGCGCCACCGCGACCTCCGGCCGGATGCCGGTCAGCACCACCTGGGCGCCGAGGAGCTTCACCGCCTTCACCGCGTTGACGATGCCCTGCACCGCCCGCGCGTCGATCTTCCGCACGCCGGTGATGTCGATGATGACGATCCGCGCCTCGCGCGCCACGACGCCGTTGAGCAGCGTCTCCATGATCTGGGTCGAGCGGCGATCGTCCACGGAGCCGATCACCGGCATGGCCAGGATCTGATCCGCGATCGGCATGAGCGGCGTCGAGAGCTCCTCGAGCAGGAGCGCCTGGGTCTGCACCACCTGCTCGAGGCGCTGGCGCTCCTCCTCCTCGAGGCGCTTGCGCTCGGTGAGATCGCGCGCGACGCAGACGAGCCCCTGGCTCTCCCCGAGGCCGCCGGTGATCACGGACGTCGAGAGGGAGATAGGGACGACCTCCCCCGTCTTCTTCTGGAACGCCGTCTCCTCCAGGAGGACGCTGCTCTCGTCGTCGCCCATGATGCAGGGAAACGCGCCCGGAAAGATGGTGCTGGCGGGCGCGCCGACGAGCTCCTCGGCGGTGTAGCCCGACAGGCGGCACGCCGCGGTGTTCACGCTGGTGATGGAGCCCGCCTTGTCCACGACGACGAGCAGATCGCTCATCGATTGGAGGATGTTGTCGACGTACTCCTTGGACACCACCCTGGAGGCGAGCTCCTCGGCCACCATGTTCAGGCCGAGCGCGAGCGCGTCCCAGGCGTCGCCTTGATCGCTGACCTCCGCCCGCTTCGTGAAGTCGAACGACACGATGGAGTTGAGCATCACCATGATGTCGTTGAGCCGGCGCTCCAGCCGCTCCTCCCTCGCCCGCCGCTCGATCACCTCCTGCACCAGCGCCTCGGCGGCGCGCTTCGCCAGGTCGAAGCTGGCCTCGCCCGGGGCCTCGCCCAGCGCCGGATTCGCCCCGAGGAGAATCGAGCAAAGCTCGGCAACGCGAGAGTCGGTCGACGGCTCTCCTTCGCTCACGAGCGGAACCCTTTCAGCCACTCGACCGCGGCCGCCTCGTCGGAGAAGATCTTGGACGGGTTGGCGCGCTTGCCGTGAATCGTGCTGAAGACTGCCATCCAGATGTTCGCGATGGTCGTGCTCAAGGGCGAGTCGACCAGCAGCGCCGCAGCAGACCAGCTCGCCGTCGCCTCGGGGCTTCCGTAGTAGGACCGGGCGTCGCGATCGGCCGCCTTCACGCGGGTGAGATCGACGAGCGCCGGCCGGCGCGCGCCGCTGGTGATCGAGTTGATGCCGGCGATGACCTCCCGGGCGATCTGGATCGTTTGATGCGTCCCGGGCGCGAACTCGACCCGCACAATCCCGTTCGCGTCGTCAAGCCAGACTCTGCCCGACGAGAAGGTTACCGCCGTGCTGTTCTCCATCCCTGTCCTCCTCACGCCGGCTGGCCGCTCGAACGAGAGCACCCAGCCATGGCCCACCAGAGCGGCGGCTCCGCCCAGGTTGCCCCCTTGATCTCCTATCGTAATTCGATCGGGGCGTGTAGCGTTTCATTGCAGACACATCGGGAACGCCGGCGCAGCTGCACACCCGAGCAGACGCCGGGCGAAGGCTCACAGCGGCGTCCAATGTGCTCCGCTCTGCCCTCGGCAGGCCCGACTGCCTCGCTCGCCTCAGCGGGGGCGGACGTCCGCGGCGAGCAAGCGCTCCCTGAGCCGCTCTGCCAGGACCCTGACGTGAGGCTCCCGGAGCATCGTGTGGTGAGATCCCGGGACTTCATGGATCTCGATCGGTTGTGACGAGATCCCGGCCATCGGCTGATAGAGAGTCCCGTAGGGCTCCGTCACCGGACCGAAGGGGCCTGGCGGCGGCTGCTCCGCCGCGCGGAAATAGACGACGCGACCCCCGTAACAGGGCATGACGTACGAGCGGGCGGCCCGCCCGTGCGCCGCCCCGAGCCGCTGGACCGCCTCGGCGAAGCCCGGCGCCACGCCGCGCGCCGCGCCGAGGACGAGCGCCGTCAGCGCGCCCTCGTCGAGCCGGCGGAGCTCGTCGTACGCCATCTCGGGGCGGGCCATCCTCGCGGACTCGACGAGCTGCCACAGCCGGCGCTCGGGGGAGCTCGGGCTCGAGATGTAGCCGTCGATCATGGCCAGGAGCGCGACGCGCTCGCCGGACCTCGCGAGCTCGTGCGCCATCGCGAACGCGACGAGCCCGCCGAGCGACCAGCCGCCGAGCAGGTAGGGGCCCGCCGGCCTCACGGTCCGGATGGCCTCGAGGTAGCGCGCGGCCATGTCCTCGATCCGGTCGTCGGGCGCGGCGCCGTCGTCCAGCCCGACCGCCTGGAGGCCGTAGAAGGACCGCTCCGTCCCGAGGTGGCGCGCGAGCTCCGTGTAGCAGAGCACCGGCCCGCCGAACGGGTGGACACAGAAGAACGGCGATCCCTCGCCGCCGGGCTGGATCGCGACGAGCGGCGACCTCCGCGGGGCTCCTCCGCCCGCGGGCGCGCGCTCGCCGCGCTCGGCGCGCTCGCCGTCGGGGCGCGCGGGCAAGCGCAGCGCGTCCAGCGCGCGCTCGGCGAGCGCCGCGACCGTCGGATGCTCGAGCAGCAGGTTGATCGGCAGCTTGACCTTGAGGCCCAGCTCCAGCCGATCCCGGAGCTCCAGGCTCATCAGCGAGTCGAGCCCGAGGTCGAGCAGGCTCACGCCCGGCGCGATCGGCTCGGGCCCGTCCAGCCCCAGCGTCTGCGCCACGGCGGTCTGCAGCCACGCCTCCAGCAGCCGCCGGCGCTCGTCGGCCGCGGCCGCCCGGAGGCGCTCGATCAGCGCGTCCGGCAGCGCGTCCGGCGCCGACCCGCCCGCCGGCTCGGGCTCGGGCGCGGGCGCATCGCCAGACGGCCGCGGCGCTGCCGGGGCGGCCGGCGCCTCCGGCCGCTCGCGCGCGATCCAGTGCCGCGTCCGCTGCCAGGCGTACGTCGGCAGCGGGACGCAGCGCCCTCCCGCCGGATAGAGGCGGTGCCACGCGACGGCGTGGCCGTGCGCGTGGAGCGCCCCGAGCGACACCAGCAGGCACCGCCGCGCCGGGAGCCCTCGCCGGAGCGAGGAGGCCGCGCGCGCCTCCGCGCCCCGCGCGGAGAAGCACTGCTGGAGGTGACCGGCGAGGACGGGGTGCGGGCCGACCTCGAGGAAGATCCGGTACCCCGCGGCCAGCGCCGCGTCGACGGCGCCCGCGAACCGCACCGGCTCCCTCATGTTCCTCGCCCAGTACGCCGGATCGAGCTCGCCCCCGGCGGCGGGCGCGCCGGTCACCGTGCTGAACAGGGGCAGCGCCGCCCTCCGCGGCGCGAGCCCGGAGAGCGCGAGCTCGAGCTCGCGATCCAGCGGCGCCATCTGCGCGCTGTGGAACGCGTGGCTCACCGGGAGCAGGCGGCAGTCCACCCCCTCCCCGCGCAGGCGGCGCAGCACGTCCGAGAGCGCCTCCTCGTCGCCGGCCAGCACGGCAGAGCGCGGATCGTTGACGGCCGCGATGGTGAGGCGATCGCCCGCGCCCTCGAGGAGGCGCGCCGCCTCGTCGGCGGGCACGCCGACGAGGGCCATCTTCCCGAGCCCCTTCGTCCGCTGCATCAGGCGCCCGCGCAGCACCACGAGCCTGACGGCTTCCTCCAGGCTCAGGACGCCCGCGACGTGCGCGGCCGCGATCTCGCCGACGCTGTGCCCGATGACCGCGCCGGGCCGGACGTCCAGCGACCGCCAGAGCTCGGCCATCGCCACCTGGACGGCGAGGAGCGCCGGCTGCGCCACCTCGGTCTCCTGGAGGCGCGAGGTCGCCTCGGGCGCGTCGAGCTCGTCGAGGAGCGACCAGCCGGCGTGGCGCCGCACGAGCGCGTCGCAGGCCTCGAGCGCGGCGCGGTAGCTCGGCTCCTCGGCGAACAGCTCCCGGTGCATGCCGGCCCACTGCGACCCCTGCCCCGGGAACACGAAGACCACGCTGGCCCGCGCTCCCGGCTCCGCGACGCCCCGGGTCGCCCCCGGGGGCGCCTGACCCTCGGCGCAGGCGTCGAGCGACGTCGCGAGCTCCTCCCGGGAGCTCCCCACCACGGCCAGGCGGTGGCTGTGGTGGCTCCGCCGGGCGCTCGCCGTGTAGGCGATGTCCGCGAGGCGCGGGGACGCGTCGGTGACGGGCTCGCGCAGGAGATCGCGCATCGCCCGGGCCGCCGCGACGAGCGCCTCCGGGGACCTCGCCGAGAGGGGCAGGAGCACGACCTTCGCCTCGCCCGCGGAGGCGGCGGCGCTCGGCGGCGCCTCCTCCAGGATCACGTGCGCGTTGGTGCCGCTCAGGCCGAACGCGCTCACGCCGGCGAGGCGGGCGGCGCCGCCCGCCTTCCACGCGAGCTTGCGCGTGGGGATGGAGAGCGACGTGCCCTCCAGCCGGATGCGCGGGTTGAGCGCCCGGAAGTGGAGGTTCGCCGGGATGGCGCCGTGCTGGAGGGCGAGCACGGCCTTGATCAGCCCCGCCACGCCGGCGGCCGCCTCGAGGTGGCCGATGTTCGTCTTCACCGCCCCGAGGACGCACCCGGCCTCGCCCGCGCGCGGCCTGCCCACGACCTGCGCGAGCGCCTCGATCTCGATCGGATCGCCGAGCGACGTGCCGGTGCCGTGCGTCTCCACGTAGCCGATCTCCGAGGGCTGCACGCCGGCGCTCTCCAGGGCCTTCTTCAGCATCGATTGCTGGGAGAGGACGTTCGGGGCCGTCATCCCCGTGGATCGGCCGTCCTGGTTGACCGCCGAGCCGCGGATGACGGCGCAGATGGGGTCGCCGTCGGCCTGCGCGTCGGAGAGCCGCTTCAGGAGCACGAGCCCGCACCCCTCGCCGCGGACGAAGCCGCTCGCCTCCGCGTCGAAGACCTTGCACCGGCCGTCCGGCGAGAGCGCCCCGGTCGTCGCGATGAGCCGCATCGTCGCCGGCGACAGGAGGAGGTTGACGCCGCCCGCGAGGGCGAGCGAGCACTCGCCGCTCCGCAGGCTCTGGCACGCGAGGTGGACCGCCACGAGCGACGACGAGCACGCGGTGTCGACGGTCAGGCTCGGCCCGTGGAGGCCGAGCGTGTACGAGAGCCTGCCCGCGGGGAACGAGAAGAAGTTGCCCGTCATGGCGTGGATGTCCTGCGCGCCGGGCTCGAACGCGCCGCACAGGTGGGCGTAGTCGTTGGTGCTCATGCCCAGGAACACGCCCGCGCTCGTCCCGGCGAGCCGCTCCGGGACCTGCCCGCCGCGCTCCAGGGCCTCCCAGGCCACCTCGAGCAGCAGGCGCTGCTGCGGATCCATGGCCGCCGCCTCCCGGGGCGAGATGCCGAAGAAGCGCGCGTCGAACTTGTCGACGTCCCGGAGGAAGGCGCCCCAGCGGGTCGCGCGCGCCCGCGGATCCGGGGCCTCGTCGGCGGCGGGCTCGAGGCGCCACCGCTCGGCGGGGATCTCGGTGACCGCGTCGACGCCGTCCTCGAGCAGCCGCCAGTAGGCCTCCGGCGTCGACGCGCCGCCCGGGAACCGGCACGCCATGCCGATGACGGCGATCGGCTCGGACCTGGCGCGCGCGAGGGCGTCCCGCTCGGCCCGGAGCTCCCGGATGGTGGCGATCGCTTGCCGCAGACGAGCCTCGTAATCCGTCACCGGCGCGCTCATAGCGATTTCCTCCCGCTGGCCAGCGTGAGCTCCTCGTCGAGGAGGCTCAGCAACGCACTTCCGTCGAGATCGCCGAGCGAGTCGGCGAAGGTCCGCTGGGTCACCTCCTCGGCCGGGGCGTCGGCCGCCTCGATCTCGGCGAGCAGGTGGTCGGCGAGCGACGCGATGTTCGGGTACGTGAACAGCAGCGTCGCCGAGAGGCTGAGGCCGAGGCTGGACTCGAGGCGGTTGCGGAACTCGAGGCTCGTCAGCGAGTCCATGCCGAGGCTGGCGAACACCTCGAGCGGGCCGATCGCGGCCGGCTCGACGCGGAGCACGCGGCCGAGCTGCTCCCGGAGGTGCCCTTGCAGGCGGAACCGGCGCTCCTCGGGCAGCTCCCGCTCCAGCGCCTCGCGGACCCGGACGATGTCCGACGACCTCGGCGCGGCGCGGGGGCGCTCGCGCGTGAGCCGGTCCCAGTAGCGCCACCGCGCGACGCTCGGGTAGGACTCGAGCCACCTGTGCGCGTTGAACCGGACGACCCCGATCTGGGGCACGTCCGCCGCGAACAGGCGCTCGAGCATCCGCAGCCCGTCCGCCTCGGTGAGGGTGTCCATGCCGCGGTCGCCGACGCGGCCCATGATGTCGGCCTGCCGGACCGCGATGCCCACGTCGGAGAAGAGCCCCCAGTCGATGCTCAGCGCGGGCAGCCCGAGCGCGCGCCGGTGGTGCGCGAGGGCGTCGAGGAACACGCTCGCCGCGGTGTAGTTCCCGTTGCCCGGCGCGCCGAGGAGCGAGGCCACCGACGAGTACATCACGAAGAAGTCGAGCGGCGTGCCCGCGGTCAGCTCGTGGAGGTTCCACGCGCCGTGCATCTTCGGGGCCATGGTCTTCCAGAAGCGCTCGGCGCTCTGCTCCATCACGGTGCTGTCGGCGATGACCATGGCCGCGTGCACGACCCCGCGGAGCGGCGGCCCGCGGCGGTCGATCGCCGCGAGGAGCTCGGCGACCTGCTCGCGGCGCGACGCGTCCGCCTGGGCCGCGGTCACGCGCGCGCCCCGCGCCTCGAGCGCGTCGACCGCGCGCCGCGCCTCGTCGGACGCGCCGCTGCGGCCCGCGAGCACGAGGTGGCGAGCGCCCCGGTCCACCATCCAGCGCGCGAGCGAGAGCCCGAGCCCCCCGAGCCCGCCGACGATGAGGTAGGTGCCGTCCGGCCGCAGCGCGACGCCGCCGGCGCGCCGCTCCCGCAGCGCGGCGCGCGCCAGCCGCGCGACGTAGCGCTCGCCCGCCCGGAGCGCGATGTGATCCTCGTCGTCCGTGGCGTCGAGCTCCCGGGCGAGCGAGGCGGCGTCCTCCGGCGCGCGCGCCGGGGGGAGATCCACGCGCGTGCACCGGAGCTCCGGGTGCTCGGAGGCGAGCACGCGGCCGAAGCCGAGGAGCGGCGCCTGCGACACCGACACCGGCGCGGCCTCCGCCACGGCCTGCGCGCCGCGGGTCACGAGCCACAGCCGCGGCGCGTCGCGCCACGCCCTGCGCACGAGCGCCTGCGCGAGGAACGTCGCGCTCAGCGTCCCGAGGCGCTGGTCCCGCTCCAGCGTCTCCAGCGTGACGCCGTCCGGGCCCTGCGCGTCCAGGCTCCACAGGTGCACGACGCCCCGGCACGCCGGGCCGCCGCCGAACGCGTCCTCGAGCAGGTACCGGAACGCCATCGGGTCTCGCGGGTCGAGCTCGTAGAGCCCGGCCCCGTGGCGCGCCGTGACCTCGCCGGCCACGGCGACGACGCAGGCGTCGCCCCGCGTTCGCAGGAGCTCCGCGAGCTCGGCGCCGGTCCCGGTCCGGTCCGCGAGCACGAGCCAGGCGCCACGGTGGGAGCGGCGGCCGTCGCCGTGCGCGGGCTCCGGCGCGCGGCGCTCCCACGCGACGGCGTACAGCAGCTCGTCGTCGTCGTCCGGCGCCGCGGGGCGCCCCTCGGGCAACGGCGCCCGCGGGGCCTCGTCGATCCAGTAGCGCTCCCGCTGGAAGGGGTACGCCGGCAAGGAGACGCAGCGGCCCCCCGACGGGTGCTGGCGCGCCCAGTCCACCGGGTAGCCGCGCGCGTAGAGCGCCCCGAGCGCCTCGAGCAGGCATCGCTTCTCGTCCCGCTCCCGCCGCATCGACGGGAGCGCCGCGCCCCCGGGCGCCTTCGCGCGCAGCCCTTCCTCGATGGCGGGCGCGAGGATCGGGTGCGGGCTCATCTCGAGGAAGAGCGCGGGCCCCTCGTCCGCGAGCCGCTGCACGGCGCCCGAGAACAGCACCGGATCCCGCAGGTTCCGCGCCCAGTACGCCGGCCCGAGCTCCTCGCCGCGGCAGATCTCGCCGCTCACGGTCGAGCGCATGGGCACCCGCGCCGCCCCCGGCGCGAGCCCCTCGAGCGCCGCCCGCAGCTCGTCGAGGAGCGGATCCACCTGCGGGCTGTGCGACGCGACGTCCACCTTGACGCGGCGGCAGAACACGCCGCGCTGCGCGAGATCTGCCAGGATCTCGTCGAGCGCGAGGGGCTCGCCGGACAGCACCGTCGACCGCTCGCTGTTGCTCACCGCCACGGACACGCGGCCCGCGTACCCGGACGCCAGCTGCCGCGCCTGCTCCATCGGCAGCTCCACGAGGGCCATCGCCCCCGCGCCGCTGATGCGCCGCAGGAGCTTGCTCCGGCGGCAGACGACGCGCGCGGCGTCGTCCAGCGTCAGCGCGCCCGCGACGTGCGCCGCCGCCACCTCGCCCATGCTGTGCCCCACCACGGCGTCGGGCTCCACGCCCCACGCGCGGAAGAGCGCGGACAGGGCGACGCCGATCGCGAAGAGCGCCGGCTGCACGACGTCGATCTCCGCGAGGCGCGAGCGCTCCTCGCCGGCGTGGAGCTCCTCGAGCAGCGACCACCCCGCCTCGCGCGCGATCGCCGCGTCGCACGCGGTGAGGGCCTCGCGGAAGACCGGCTCCTCGGCGAGGAGCTGCCGCCCCATCCCCGGCCACTGCGAGCCCTGGCCCGGGAACACGAACACGACCCGGGGCCGCGCCCCCGCGCGCGCGTCGCCGCGGGCGACGCCGGCGGCCTCCTCGCCTCGCCCGCAGGCCGCGAGCAGCGCGGCGAGCTCCTGCCGCGAGCCGCCGGCGACGGCCAGCCGGTGCTCGTGGTGGACGCGCCGCACGCTCGCGGTGTACGCGACGTCGGCGAGATCCGCGGGAGCTCCGGAGGGGTCCTCCAGGAAGCGCCGGTACGCCTCGGCCAGGGCCGAGAGCGCGGCCGGGCTCCGCGCGGAGAGGGGGAGCAGCACGACGGACGCGCGGCCTTCCAGCGCGGGCGCGGCGGGCGGCGGCTCTTGCAGCACGACGTGCGCGTTGGTGCCGCTGATGCCGAAGGAGCTCACCCCCGCGATCCGCGGCGCGCCGCCGGACGGCCACGCCAGCGGCGCCGCCGGGACGGCGAACGGCGTGCCCTCGAGCGAGATCCGCGGGTTCAGCGTCTGGAAGTGCAGGTGCCTCGGGATCAGCTCGTGGCGCAGCGAGAGCGCGACCTTGATGAACCCCGCCACCCCCGCCGCCGCCTCCAGGTGGCCGATGTTCGTCTTCACCGAGCCGATCCAGCAGGGCAGCCCGTCGGGCCGCGGCCCGCCCAGCACCTCTTTCAGGGCCGTGAGCTCGATCGGATCGCCGAGCGAGGTGCCGGTGCCGTGCGCCTCGACGTAGCCCACCTGGGACGGCGAGACGCGGGCGCTCTCCAGCGCCTGCCGCAGCAGCGCCTGCTGCGAGAGCACGTTCGGCGCCGTCATCCCCGACGAGCGCCCGTCCTGGTTGACGGCCGAGCCCCGGACCAGCGCCCAGATCCGGTCGCCGTCCCGCTGCGCGTCCGAGAGCCGCTTGAGCACGACCATGCCGCAGCCCTCGGACCGCACGTACCCGTTCGCGGCGGCGTCGAACGTCTTGCACCGGCCGTCGGGCGAGAGCGCGTTGGTCTGGCCCATCAGGCTCATCGTCAGCGGGGAGAGGATGAGGCTGACGCCCCCCGCGAGCGCCATGTCGCTCTCGCCGCTCCGCAGGCTCTGGCAGGCGAGGTGGATCGCGACCAGCGAGGAGGAGCACGCCGTGTCCACGGTCATGCTCGGCCCCTCGAGCCCGAACACGTAGGACAGGCGCCCCGCGGCGGTGCTCGCCAAGGTTCCGGTCGCGCAGTAGGCGTCGAGCTGCCGCGGATCGAGCGAGGCGACGCGGTGCTGGTAGTCCTGGGCCGCCATGCCGACGAACACGCCGGTCCGGCTGCGGAGGAGCCGATCGGCCGGCTGCCCCGCGTCCTCGAACGCCTCCCAGGCCACCTCGAGGAGGAGGCGCTGCTGCGGATCGAGGCTCATGGCCTCGCGCGGCGAGATCCCGAAGAAGCGCGCGTCGAACCCGTCGACGCTGTCCAGCAGCCCGGCCCAGCGCGTCCCCGGCGGCCCGTCGGGGATCGCGTCGTCGGGCCACCGGGCCGCGGGGATCCGCTGGATGGCGTCGACGCCGTCCTCCAGCGCGCGCCAGAACGCCTCGGGATCGTCGCCGCCGCCGGGCAGCCGGCACGCGAGGCCGACGACGGCGATCGGCTCGACGTCCGGCGCCGCCGCGGGCTGCGCAGGCGCGGGCTGCGCCGGCGCAGGCGCGGGCTGGGCGCCGGCGCCGAGCTGCTCGACGAGGTACGCCGAGAGCCCGGCGACGTGGGGGTAGGTCCAGAGCAAGGTCGACGGCAGCGAGAGCCCCAGGCCGGCCTCCAGGCCGTTGCGCAGCTCCAGGCTCATCAGCGAGTTGATGCCGAGATCGTTGAGCGGGACGTGCCGGTCGATCGAGCCCGGATCGAGCCGCAGGACGCGGGCCGCGACCTCCCGGACGAAGCCCTCGACCAGCGCGGGCCGCTCCTCCGGCGCCGCGCCGTCGAGCGCCGCCCGCAGGCGCGAGATCTCGGGGGCGCGCGGCTTCGCGCGATCGCCCTCCCGGCGCAGCTGCTCCCAGAACGGCGACGCGGCGGCGGTCGGGTAGAACTCGAGCCACCGGCGCAGGTCGAACCGCAGCACGCCGGCCTGGGCCGCGCCTGCGCCGAGCAGGCGCTCCAGCGCGGCCAGCGCGTCCGCCTCGGTGAGGAGCCCCGCGCCCCCGCGCGAGAGGCGCGCCGCGGCGCCGTGGCGCCCCTCCGCGGCGGTCTCCTCGGCGAAGAGGCCCCAGTCGACGGTCAGCGCGGGCAGCCCCAGGGAGCGCCGGTGGTGCGCGAGCGCGCCGACGAACGCGTCGGCCGCCGCGGCGGAAGCGTCGCCGGGTGCGCCGAGGAGCGGCATCGCCGAGGCGTGCAGGAGGAAGAGGTCGAGCGGCCTGCCCGCGGTCGCCTCGTGCAGGCTCCACGCCCCGCGCGCCCGCGAGGCGGCCGCCGTGAAGGCGCCGCGCGCGTCGCGCTCCGGCGCGGCGCCGCCCGCGGCCGGCGCCGCGTGGACGACCCCCCGGAGCGCGCCGAACCGCTGCTCGACCTCTGCCACGACCTCGGCCGCGCGCGTCGGCTCGACCACGTCGACCTCGGCCGCGATCACCTGAGCGCCCGCCGCTTCCATCGCCGCGATCGCGCCCCGCGCCGCCTCCGCGGCGCCGCCCGCGCCGGTGAGCAGGAGATGGCGGGCGCCCTTGTCCACCATCCACCGCGCGAGCGAGAGGCCGAACCCCTCGAGGCCTCCGGCGATGAGGTAACCGCCGTCGGCGCGGAAGCTCTCGCCCGCGCCGGCGCGGGCCCCGGGGACGCCGCGCGCGAGGCGCGCCACGTACCGCGCCTCGCCGCGGAGCGCGATCCGGTCCTCGCCATCGCCGGCGTCGAGCTCCCGGAGCAGCGCGGCGACCTCACCGGCCGCGGGGGTCGGGCTCAGGTCGACGCGCTTGCACCGGAGCGCCGCGTGCTCGGCCGAGAGCACGCCGCCCACGCCCCAGAGCGGCGCCTGGGCCACGGACACCGGCGCCGGCTCGGCCACGGCCTGCGCCCCGCGGGTGACGAGGCAGAGCTGCGGCGCGTCGCGCCACCCCCTGCGCGAGAGCGCCTGCGCCAGGGACAGCGCGCTCAGGCCCGCGAGGCGCACGTCGCCCTCGATCGTCTCCGGCGTCGTCGCCTCGGCCGCCGCGGCGTCCAGGGCGAGCAGGTGCACGACGCCTCGGCACGCCGCGTCGCCCGGGAACGCGTCGTCGAGGAGCGCCGACAGCGCGGCGCCGTCCGAGGGGTCCACCTCGTAGCGCCCGTCGCCCAGCCGCGCGTAGCGCCCGTCCCCGACGCGCGCGACGCGCACGCACGCGTCGCCGCGCTGGTCGAGGAGCGCGGCCAGCGCCTCGCCCACACCTGCCCGATCCAGGAGCAGGAGCCACGCGCCGCGCGGCGGGCGCGAGGCCGCGGGCGGGCGCGCGGGCTCGCCGCGGTGCCAGGCGACGGCGTAGAGCAGCTCCTCCGCGACCCCGGTCGCCTCGGCGGCCGCCGAGCGCCCGGGCGCGGGCGCGGCGCCCTCGATCCAGTACCGCTCCCGCTGCCAGGGATACGCCGGCAGCGGCACGCAGCGCCCGCCCGACGGATACTGCAGCTTCCAGCGCACCGGATAGCCGTGGGCGTAGAGGGCCCCGAGCGCCTGCAGCACGCTCCGCCGCTCTCCCTGGTCGCGCCGCATCGTGGGGAGCGCCTTCCCCCCCGTGCCCCGCTCCGACAGGAGCTGCTGGAGGTTGGCCAGGAGCACCGGGTGCGGGCCGACCTCCAGGAAGATCTCGTGGCCGTCCGCCCACGCCGCGGAGACGGCCCGGGCGAGCTGCACGGGCTCGCGGATGTTCCGGGCCCAGTACCCCGCGTCGAGCGGCTCGCGATCGAGGCGCTCGCCCGTCACCGTGCTGTACATCGCGATCGACGGCCGGCCCGCCGCGACGTCGCCCAGCGCGCCCCGGAAATCCCGCTGGAGCGGCTCCATCTGCGGGCTGTGGAAGGCGTAGTTGACCCGCAGCATCCGGCAGGGCACCTGCCTCGCGCGCAGGCCCGAGCGGACCTCCTCGAGCGCGGCCGCGTCGCCGGAGAGCACCACGGAGCGCGCGTCGTTGATCGCCGCGATCGAGATCCGGTCCGCGCGCCCCTCCAGGGCGGCCGCCGCCTCGTCCTCGGACAGCGCGACGGAGGCCATCTTCCCGAGGCCCGTGGCGCGCTGCATGATCCGCCCGCGGATCGTCACGAGCCGGATCGCCTCGTCCAGGCCGAGGACGCCGGCGACGTGCGCGGCCGCGACCTCGCCCACGCTG
This sequence comes from Sorangium sp. So ce185, assembly GCF_051526825.1. Taxonomy (NCBI): domain Bacteria; kingdom Pseudomonadati; phylum Myxococcota; order Polyangiales; family Polyangiaceae; genus Sorangium; species Sorangium sp. So ce185. Next base: position 10,383,439 of record NZ_CP150316.1, read on the forward strand.
TGGCCGATCACCGCGTCGGGCGCGACGCCGAGCGATCGCCACAGCGCGGCCAGGGCCACCTGCACGGCGAAGATCGCCGGCTGGGCGACCTCGGTCTGATCCAGCCGCGAGGTCGCCTCGGGGGCGGCGAGCTCGGCGAGCAGCGAGAAGCCCGCGTGCCGCTGCACGAGCGGCTCGCACGCCTCGAGCGCCGCGCGGAAGGCGGGCTCCTCGGCGAGGAGCTGCTGCCCCATCCCCACCCACTGCGAGCCCTGCCCGGAGAACACGAACACCACCTGGGGCTGCCACCCGAGCACCGTCTGCCCGCTCGTCGCGGCGGGGTGCGCTTCGCCCCGCGCGTGCGCGCCGAGCGCCTCGGCGAGCTCCTCCCGGGACCGGCCCACCACCGCGAGCCGGAACTCGTGGTGGCGGCGCCGCACGCTCGCCGTGTACGCGATGTCCGCGAGCCGCGCGTCGGGCGGCGCGCCGCCGAGGAAGCGCTCGTAGGCCTCGGCCAGGGCGGCGAGCGCCCGGGGGGACCTCGCCGACAGGGGCAGCAGCGTGAGCGGGGCGTCCGGGAGCGCGGGCGGCTCGGGGACCTCCGGCGCCTCCTCCAGCACGAGGTGGGCGTTGGTCCCGCTCATCCCGAACGAGCTCACGCCCGCGCGGCGGGGCCGCTCCCCGCGGCGCCACGGCTCGGCCGCCGTGGTCACCTCGATCGGGAGCTCGGCCCACGGGATGCGCGGGTTGAGCGCGCGCGCGTGCAGCTGCGCCGGCAGCGCGCCGTGCCCCAGCGACAGCACCACCTTCATCACGCCGGCCACGCCCGCCGCCGACTCGAGGTGGCCGAGGTTCGTCTTCACCGACCCGATCTTGAGCGGCCGGCCGCCGGGCCTCCCCTCGCCGTAGACCGCCGCGAGCGCCTCGACCTCGATGGGATCGCCGAGCGCCGTCCCGGTGCCGTGCGCCTCGACGTAATCGATGTCGCCGGGCGAGAGCCCCGCGATCGAGAGCGCCGCGCGCACGACCGCCTCCTGCGCCTTGCCGTTCGGCACGGTGATGCCGGCGCTGCGGCCGTCGCTGTTCACGGCCGAGCCGCGGATCACCGCCAGGATGCGATCGCCGTCGCGCGCCGCGTCCGACAGGCGCTTCAGCACGACCATGCCGCAGCCCTCGCCGCGGCCGTACCCGTCCGCGTCCGCCGAGAACGTCTTGCACCGCCCGTCCGGCGCCAGCGCGTGGAGGCGCGACAGGTACACGCTGAGGTGCGGGGCCAGCATCAGCTGGACCCCGCCCGCGACCGCCACCCGGCACTCGCCCGCCCACAGGCTCCGGCAGGCGAGGTGGATCGCCGTCAGCGACGACGAGCACGCCGTGTCGACCGCCATGCTCGGCCCCTCGAGCCCGAGCGCGTGCGAGAGCCGGCCCGCGGAGAAGCTCGTGAACGTCCCCGAGAGCGTGTAGGCGTCCAGCGCCTCGAGATCCGCGTGCGTCCGCTGCAGGATGCCGTAGTCGCTCGGCCCGATCCCGACGAAGACGCCCGTCAGCGGCTGCTCGCCGGGCACCATGCCCGCGTCCTCCATGGCCTCCCAGATGACCTCGAGCAGCAGCCGGTGCTGCGGATCGAGGTGGACCGCCTCCCGCGGCGCGATCCCGAAGAAGCGCGCGTCGAACCGATCGGGCGCCGCGGCCAGGAAGCCGCCCTCCCGGACGTACATCTTGCCGGCCGCGTCCGGATCGGGGTCGTAGTACGCCGCGGCGTCCCAGCGGTCCGCCGGGATCGGCCCCACGGCGTCGACCCGCTGCTCGAGCAGCCGCCAGAACTCCTCCGGGGTCTCCACGCCGCCCGGCAAGCGGCACCCCATCCCCACGATCGCGATCGGCTCGTCGCCGGCCACGGCGCGCCCTCCGACGTCGCTCGACGCCGCGCCGCCCGCGCCGTCCGCGCCCTCCTCGGCCTCCGGAGGCGCGGCGTCGCCCGGCAGGCTCGGCGACAGCTCCTCGAGCAGGAAGTCGGTCATCGCGACGACGTTCGGGTGGTTGAACGTCACGCTCGACGACAGCGGCCGGCCGAGCGTGCGGCCCAGGCGCTGGCACAGCTTCACGGCCATCAGCGAATCCATGCCGAGGTCGAAGAAGCCCCGGGTCGGGCTCACCTCGTCGGCCTCGGCGAACCCCAGCGTCTCGGCGACCGAGGCCTGGATCCATCGCTGGAGCGTCCGGCGCCGCTCCCGCGGCGGCGCCGCCGCGAGGTCGTCGAGGAGGGCGGGCGCGGCGGCGCCCGGGGCGGGCCCTCCGGCGCGCGGCATCTCCGAGAGCAGCGGGCGGGGGCCGCTGCTCTCGATCACCGCGCAGAACCTCGGCCAGTCGACGTCGGCCACGACCACCTGCGCCGCCCCGGCGGTCAGACAGGAGGACAGCGCCGCCAAGGCCTGCTCCGGGCCGAAGGCCCGCACCCCGCGCTCCTCGAACGAGGGGATCGCGCCGGTCGCCATGCCGCCGCCGCGCCACGGCCCGAAGCTCACGGCGACCGCGGACGCCCCCGCGGCGCGGCGCTCCCGGACGAGCGCGTCCTGGAACGCGTTCGCCGCCGCGTAGCTGGCGTGCCGCACCGCTCCCCACACCGAGGCGATCGACGTGAAGCAGACGAACGCGTCGAGGGGCCGGTCGCGCGTCAGCGCGTCGAGCACCGAGGTCCCGTGGACCTTCGGCGAGAGCACCCGGCGGAGCCCCGCGCTGTCCAGGGCCGAGAGCGGCGTCTCATCGGCGACGCCCGCCAGATGAAACACCGCGGAGAGCGGCGGCAGCCGGGCGTCGATGTCCGCGAGCACGGCGGCCATCGCCCCCGCGTCGGCCACGTCGGCCTGCGCGACGGTCCAAGGCGCCCCGAGCGACTCCAGCGACGCGATGACGTCGCGGTCGTCGCCCGACGCTCCCCTGCGGCTCGTGACCACGATGTGCCGCGCGCCCCGCTGCGCCGCCCACCGCGCGACATGCCTGCCCAGCGCGCCGAGCCCCCCGGTGATGAGCACCGTGCCCGACGTGGACCAGGCCGGCGCACTGGCCGGCGACCCGCTGCAACGCACGAGCCGCTCCACGAACCGCCCCGACGGCCTGAGCGCGACGTGGTCCTCGCCGTCGGGGGTCAGCACCTGGGCCAGGAGCGCGGGGACATCGTGCTCCCCTGGAGAAGACGCCAAGTCGACGAGCCCTCCCCAGACCTCCGGATGCTCGAGCGCCAGGGTCCGGCCAAGCCCCCAGAGCGCCGCCTGCGCGGGCGCCGTGACCGGGTCGCCCGCGCCCACCGACACCGCCCCGCGGGTCACGAACCAAAGCCGCGGCCGCTCGCCTCGCGCTGCCTGCAGGACGGCGCGCAGCAAGGCCGGCGCGCTCTCGACGCCCCGCGCGAGCGCGGCGTCCAGCGTGTCGTCGCCCTGCGACGCGCCGCCGAGGCTCCACAGGTGGACCACGCCGCGCACCGGCCCGCGCTCGGCCGCGCGCTCCGACCACCACGACCCGAGGCTCTCCGGCGTCGGATCGCTGGTCCACACATGCTCTGCCAGGCGCCGCGCGGCGGTCCCCAGGCGGAGCCGGGAGCACGTCGCGCCCGACGCCTCGAGCGCGTCCGCCAGCCTGTCCCCGATGCCCCCGTCGTCGATGAGCACGACCCAGTGCCCGGGCGTGGCCGGGCGCGGGCGCGGCGGCAGGGGCCGCGGCTTCCACGCAAGCTCATGGAGCCACGGCTGGATCTCCGCCTCCGCGCGCTCCTGGTCCACCTTGGCCCGCAGCGCGTCGAGCACCCGGCCGACGACGCCGAGCTCCTCGGCCGACAGCGTCGCCGAGAGCCCGAGCTGCGCCGCGAAGGCCGCCGCGTCCGCCGACTGCAGGAGCGACGGGAGCGCCGGAGGGGGCGCGCCCGGCGCCTCGCGCCGCCGCGCGTCCCCCGGCGCCTCCAGCCAGTATCGCTTGCGCTGCCACGGATAGCCCGGCAAGGACACGCAGCGCCCGCCCGTCGGATACATCCGGGCCCATTCGACCGGGCACCCGCGCGTATAGAGGGCGCCCAGCGACTCGAGCAGGCAGCGCCGCCCGTCGCGACCCCGGCGCAAGGTCGGGGCGACCAGCCCGTCGACGCCTCGCGCCGAGAGGCACCGCTGCACGCTGGCCGAGAGCACAGGGTGCGGCCCCACCTCCAGGAAGAGCTGGTGTCCGGCGGTCATCGCGCTGTCGAGCGCACGCGCGAGCAGCACCGGCTCCCGGAGGTTCCTCGCCCAGTAGGACGCGTCGAGCGCCTCGCCGCCGATGCCCTCGCCCGTCACGGTGCTCACCATGAGCCTGTCCGTGCGGCGCAGCGCGATGTCCCCGAGCGCGCTCGCGAGCTCCCCACGGAACGGCTCCATCTGGGGGCTGTGGAACGCGTAGTTCACCGGCAGCTCGCGGCACTCCACCCGGGCGCGCCGGAGCTCCGCCACCACCTCGCCGAGCGCCGCCGCGTCCCCGGACAGCACGACCGAGCCGGGATCGTTGACGGCGGCGATCGAGAGCCGCCCCTCGTATCCTTCGAGCGCGCGCGCCGCCTGCTCCGGGGACGCCTGGACGGCGGCCATCTTTCCGAGGCCGGTCGCCCGCTGCATGAGCCGCCCCCGGTGGTGGACGATGCGCACCGCCTCTTCCAGCCCGAGCGCCCCGGCGACGTGCGCCGCCGCGAGCTCCCCGACGCTGTGCCCGATCACGGCGTCGGCGGTGATCCCCCAGGAGCCGAGGAGCGCCGCGAGCGCGACCTGCACCGCGAAGAGCGCGGCCTGGGCCACCTGCGTCTCCTGGAGGCGGGAGGTGGCCTCGGGCGCGCTCAGCGCGTCCAGCAGCGACCAGCCCGCATGCGCCTTCAGCAGCGCGTCGCACGCCTCCACCACGCCCCGGAAGACCGGCTCCTCCTGGAGCAGCGTCCACCCCATCCCCGGCCACTGCGATCCCTGGCCCGAGAACACGAACACCACCCTGGGACGCGGCCCCGGCGCCACCTCGCCACGCGCGACGCCGGCGTGCGTCGCCCCGCCCAGGGAGGCCTCGAGGGCGCGGGCCATCTCGTCCCGCGAGGCGCCCACGACCGCCAGCCGGTGCTCGTGATGGCTGCGCCGGACGCTCGCCGTGTAGCAGACGTCGCGCAGCAGGGCTCCGCCCTGCGCCCGCAGCCGGGGCGCCATCGACGCCGCGAGCTCCCGGAGCGCCTGCGGGGAGCGCGCCGAGAGCACGAGCAGCTCGGCGGAGGTGGCCTCGCGCGCCGGCGCCCTTTGCGGCTGCGAGGCCGCCTGCGGCTCGGGTCCGTTCAGCCACGGCAACGACGCCACGAGCGCGTCCGGCGCGCTCGCGCCGGACGGAGCCAGCCTTGGCCACGCGACGGGCGCGCCGGCCGTGTACAGGGCGCCGAGCGAGCCGAGCAGGATCGCCCGCGCCGGCTTCTCGCGCCGCAGCGACGGCACCACGAGGCCGCTTCGCCCGAGGTGAGCGAGGCTCGCCGTGACGGCGTGCGCGAGCACGGGGTGGGGGTTCACGTCGACGAAGGCGCCGTGGCCGTCCTCGACGAGCCGCTCGACGGCGGCGGAGAAGAGCACCGGCTCCCGCAGGTTGCGCGCCCAGTACGCGGGGCCGAGCGCGTCGCCCTCACAGCGAGCCCCCGTCACGGTGGAGTAGAACGGGATCGCGCCGCGCCGCGGGGAGATCTCCTGCACCGCCCGCGCGAGCTCCGGACAGAGCGCGTCCATGTGCGGGCAGTGAGAGGCGCAGTTTACGCGGATGCGCCTGCACGCCACTTGCCGGCCGGCGAGCTCGTCGAGGAGCTCCGTGAGCGCCCCGGCGTCGCCCGAGACCAGGGTGGCGCTCGGGCTGCTGCTGCCGGCGACCCAGAGGCGGCGCTCGTGTGGCTCGTGGCGATCGAGCGCCCGCTCCGTCTCGGCGACGGAGAGCTCCACGAGGGCCATCCCGCCGGCGCCGCTCGCCTGCTCTAGCAGACGACCTTGAGCGCAGATGATCCGCGCCGCGTCCTCGAGGCTCAGCGCGCCGGCCACGTGCGCCGCAGCGACCTCGCCGAGACTCTGTCCGGCGACGGCGTCCGGCTCGATGCCCCAGGATCGCCACAGCGCCGCGAGCGCGACCTGGATCGCGAAGATGGCCGGCTGGACGACATCGGTTGCGTCGAGCAGGCGCGGGCTCCCCGCCGTCAGCGCGGTCAGGAGCGAAAAGGGCGCGTGCGGCCGCATCGCCTCGTCGCACCGCAGGAGCGCCGCGCGAAACACCGGCTCTTCGCGCAGGAGGTCGCGCCCCATGCGGAGCCACTGCGACCCCTGGCCGCCGAACAGGAAGGCGACCTTCGGCCGCTGCGCGCCCGCCACGCCGATCGAGGCGCCGGGTCGGTAGGGCGCGCCCGCGTCGCCGAGGGCGCGCAGGCGCGCGTCCAGCTCGTCATAAGAAGAGACGGTCAGCGCGAGCCGGTGGTCGTCCTGGCTGAGCCGCGCCGCGGCCGCGGCGCACAGCGCGGGGAGCGGCGGCCGCTCGCCGGGCGAGGCGGCGAGCGCATGGACCTGCGCGACCAGCGCCGAGAGCGCCCCGGCGCTCGGCGCCGAGAGCGGCAAGAGGAGCGTCCGGTCGTGGCGCATGCCCTCGAGCACGACGTGGCAGTTGGTGCCGCCGAAGCCGAAGGAGCTGACCCCGGCGAGGGCCTCCCCGTGGGCCCTCTCCGGCCAGGGCTCCGCCGCGCGCTGCACCGCGAGCCGCAGCTCGTCGAGCGGGATGTGCGGGTTGGGCCGCTCGAAATGGAGGATCGGCTGGAGCTCCCGGTGCTGCATCGAGAGCGCGACGCGGATGAGCCCGGCGATCCCCGCGGCGGCCTCGAGGTGGCCGATGTTGGTCTTCACCGATCCGATCCGGAGCGGCCGCTCCGGCGGGCGGTCCGCGCACAGGACGGCGCTCAGCGCCCTCGCCTCGATCGGATCCCCGAGGATCGTGCCGGTGCCGTGGGCCTCGACGTAATCGACCTCCTCCGGCTTCACCCCCGCGCGCGCGTACGCCTCGCGGAGGACCGCCTCCTGCGCCTTCGGGTTCGGCGCGGCCAGCCCGTTGCTGAACCCGTCGTTGTTGACGGCGCTCCCGCGGATCACGCAGTAGATGACGTCGCCGTCCGCGAGCGCGCGGGAGAGCGGCTTGAGCACGACCACCCCGCCGCCCTCGCCGCGGGCGTAGCCGTTCGCGCGCGCGTCGAACGCCTTGGAGCGGCCGTCGGGCGAGAGCGCCCCGAACTTGGACATCGCCACCGTGCTCTCGGGGGCGAGGATCAGGTTCACGCCGCCGGCGAGCGCGAGATCGCACTCGCCGAGGCGCAGGCTCTGGCACGCGAGGTGAACCGCCACGAGGGACGAGGAGCAGGCGGTGTTCACATGAAGGCTGGGCCCCTGCAGGCCCAGCGCGTAGGACACCCTCGCAGGGATGATGCTCAGGTCCTGTCCCGTGGCGGTGTGCTGGGCGATCGCCTCGATATCGCCGCGAGGCCCCCTCGCGTAATCGCTCCACGTCGCGCCGAAGAACACGCCGGTCTGGCTTCCCTTGAGCCCCCGGGGCGCCACGCCGGCGTCTTCCAGCGACTCCCACGAGAGCTCGAGCATCAGCCGCTGCTGAGGATCCATCTGGACGGCCTCGCGCGGGGAGATATCGAAGAACTGCGGGTCGAACTGGTCGACCTGCTCCAGGAACCCGCAGCAGCGCGTGCTCATCTTCCCGGGGGCGCCCGGCTCCGCGCTGTAATACGCGTCGACGCTCCACCGCTCCCGGGGGACCTCCCCGATGGCGTCCACCCCGCCCCGCAGCAGCCGCAAGAAGGCGTCCCGGTCCGGCGCTCGCGGGAACCGGCAGGCGACACCGACGATGGCAATCGGCTCGGCGCCCCGCGTCCCGTGGGCCTCGTCGCCCGAGCGCGCGCCGCGAGGAGCAGGCGACTGCTCCGGCTCCGCGACCACGTGACGCGCCAGCGACTCGATCGTGGGGCACTCCCATATCAGCGTCGGGTGGAGCCGGCGCCCGATGGCGCTCCCCAGCTCGGCGAGCAAGCCCGTGGCAGCCATGGAGTCGAGCCCGCAATCGCTGAACCGCGCGCCGGGGTCGATCGACCTTGGCGACGCGCCCGAGCGCTCCGCGATCCTCTCCGTGAGCCATTCCTGCACCTCAGCAAGGGTGCAGAGCTGCTTCCGTGATTCGCGCGACATAGCCGCCTCCTTCAGGCAGGGCGTAAAAACATCGCCTCCGCGGAACCCCCCAGTACCGGCCGGATCTCAGGGCTCAGACACCGAATGCACAGCGCCTCGCCATAACGAGCATTACAGGAAATAAGTCGCTTACGCAAGGTTAGTAAAATGTGTTGCCCGGCAGTAATCAAACGAACGTCCGTGAATACACGGGCAGAAATTGACGAGGATCGGCGCAGGATCCGTGGATCAAATCGAGTCCATCTCTCTGGGCGTCGCTCCGCGTCGCGACGACGTCGGAGGTGCTCGCGGCTTGCCGGAGAGGGCGCGCTGCGCCGCGCTCCCGGCGGGAGGCGAGGCAGTCGTGCGCTTCGGGGCGCTCCGGGCGCCCTGGCTCTTAGCGCGAATTACCGTCGAACAGTGACGTACAGATTACAAGCTACTGGAACAGCACAAGCGCGCCATTGTCAATCATCTCCGCACCTTGCAGCGAATGGCGTGAGACTCCGACAAGCGCCGCCGATGTGCGCGCCATCCCCTCACCGAGGCTCGCTGCAGGGGAGCCAGATGCCGAATGGGATGGTTCGAGTGCGGCCCCTTCGGCGCCCGGGCCGCCGGAGCGGCGCCCCCACAGGCGCGCGGCCGCTGTCGCCGGGCTCAGCGGGCCTCCCCGCCGGAGGCCACGACCCGCGGAGGATCGCCCACCTCGGGGGCCCCAAACCGCCGTCGAATTCTTGCTCCACATGGCAAATGCCGCGCATCTGCCTCGGCAGCGGGCTCGGAGCCAGCCTGGCGTTCCGCCGCACGCCGCGCGTGACTCTGGCGACTCGGATCCACTACAAGGGGCGCCGGAGGCCAACACCATGTCCATCACGTTCTACTACTCCCCGCAGTCCAGCGCGGGTCGCATCCTCGTATCGCTCGCCGAGCTCGGCGTCCCCTACGAGGGCGTCCGGCTCGACCTGCGCGCCGGCGACCAGAGGAAGCCGGAGTTCCTCGCCATCAACCCGAATGGCAAGGTGCCGACCATCGTGATCGACGGCACCCCGGTGTTCGAGTCGGTGGCGATCCAGATCGCCCTCGGCGAGCGCTACGGCGTGCAGAAGGGCCTGTGGCCGACGCCCGGCTCGCCCGAGCAGCTCACGGCGCTGAGCTGGCTCGTGTGGGGCCAGGTCAGCCTCACCGGCGCGCTGTTCCGCTACATGGCGAACACGAGCGACTACTTCCCCAAGGAGATGCACCACGAGAAGCAAGCCGAGCACGCCTTGACCGAGCTGCGCGGCCTGCTCCGCATCCTCGACGAGCGCCTCGCCGGCCGCCCCTACCTCCTCGGCGAGCGCTGTACCCTCGTGGATCTCGACCTCGCGGCCATGCTCGGCTGGGGCCTGATGGCGGCCAAGATCGACTACGCCGAGCAGAAGAACCTGCAGGGCTGGCTCGGCCGCATCATGGAGCGCCCGGCCATCAAGGCGGCGATGGCCCAGACCTGAGCCCCGGGCGCCTCGCTCGCCGGGCGGGCGAGGCGCCCCCTCCCCGACGCCCGCGCGGCTTCGACGCCTGCGCGCGGCCGGGGACGGGGCGGTCTTCCACGTCGTCCGGCGCGGCGTCCGGCGCGGCGTCGGGCCAGGCGCCCCGCGCGCCTTGCGCGCGCCCGACGCATGCTAGAACTCGGCCGCAATGACGGTCCTCCAGGTCGCCGACCTCAGCTTCGGTTACGGCGCCGACAAGCTCTTCCAGGGCATCACCTTTTCCCTGGAGCAAGGCCAGCGCGCCGCGCTCGTCGCCCCGAACGGCGCCGGCAAATCGACGCTGCTCCGCCTCGTCGCCCGCGAGCTCACCCCCGACACGGGCTCGGTCGTGATCCGCAAGGGGATCCGGGTCGCTTACTTCCGGCAATCGCACGAGCTCCACGCCGAGGGCACGGTGCTCGACGCCTTCCTCTCCGGGTTCTCCGAGGTCCTCGAGCTGCGCCACGCCCTCACCGCGGCGCAGCACGCCGCGGCCAGCGGCAGCGAGGCCGACCTCGCCCGGCTCAGCGACCTCACCGATCGCTACCACATCGCCGGCGGCGACGACCTCGAGCGCCGCGTCGAGATCATCGCGGCCCACCTCGGCTTCACGCCGGCCGACATGGATCGCCCCGTCGCGAGCCTGTCCGGCGGCGAGCGCGGGCGCCTGCAGCTCGGCGTCGTGCTCGCCATCGAGCCCGACCTGCTCCTGCTCGACGAGCCCACGAACCACCTCGACATCGAGACGATCACCTGGCTCGAGAAGCACCTCGCGGGCCTCGCCGGCGCGCTGCTCTGCGTCTCGCACGACCGCGCCTTCCTCGACGCCGTCTGCCCGAACACCATGGAGCTCGGCCACCGCAGCTTCCGGACCTACCCGCTCAAGTACAGCGACTACGCGGTCGCGCGCGAGGAAGACCTCGCCCGGGAGCGCGAGCTCGCCGAGCGGCAGGAGGCGTTCGTCGCCAAGACCGAGGACTTCATCCGGCGCAACATCGCCGGCCAGAAGACGAAGCAGGCGCAGAGCCGGCGCAAGATGCTGGAGAAGCTCGAGACCATCGATCGGCCGGAGGACGTCTGGGCGGTCGCCGAGAAGGTCCGGTTCCGGTTCGCGCCCGCCCCGCGCAGCGGGGACATCGTGCTCGACGCGCGCGGGCTCGGCGCGAGCCGCGGCGGGCGCACGCTCTTCTCCGGCGTGGACCTCCTCCTTCGGCGCGGCGACCGCGTCGGCGTCGTCGGCCCGAACGGGACCGGCAAATCGACGCTGCTGAAGCTGCTCGCCGGCGCGGGCGCGCCCGAGGACGCGGGCGAGGTGCGGCGCGGGACGAACCTCTGCCAGGGCTACTTCGACCAGCACCTCGGCTCGCTCGACCCGTCGAAGGCCGCGGTGGAGGAGATCCGCAGCGTCCGCGCCGACATGAACGTCGACGCGACCCGCCAGTACCTCTCGCGCTTCCGCTTCTACGGCGACGACGCGCTCCGGAAGGTCCAGGGCTTCTCGGGCGGCGAGCGGAGCCGGCTCGCGCTCGCGAAGCTCTTGCTCGAGCCGCGCAACCTGCTCTTCCTCGACGAGCCGACGAACCACCTCGACATCCCCGCCGCCGAGATCCTCGAGGAGGCGCTCACCGGCTTCGAGGGCACGGTGGTGCTCGTCTCGCACGACCGGCGGTTCCTGGAGCAGGTGACGACGCGCATCGTCGCGGTGCGCGAGGGGAGCGTGGACATTTATCCCGGCGGCTTCCGCGACTACCGCGACAACCTCGAGAAGCTCGCGGCCGAGGCGGCGGCGCGCGAAGCGGAGGAGCGCGACGCCGGGCGCGGGCCGTCCGGGGGCGGCCGTGGGGCCCAGAAGGCCGCGGGGGCGCCCGCGCCGCAGAGGGCCGCGGGCGCGCCGGCGCCGCGCGACGAGGCGGCGCGGGGCGCCGCGGCCGACAGGGGCGCGAAGCCCGGTCGCGCGGTGCGGCGGAGCGGCGCCACGATGCCGCCTCCGGACGAGGCGGGCCCGGGGGACGCGGCGGCGCGCAAGCGGGCGTTCGAGAGCGACAAGGCGGCGGCGCGGGCCGCGGAGCGCAAGCGCAAGCGGGTGAAGGAGCTCGAGGCGGAGATCGCGGCCGGCGAGGCGAAGCTCGCCGAGATGCGCGAGGAGCTGAAGAGGGATCCCGGCGGCGACTGGGCGAAGCTGGCCGAGAAGGCGCGCGAGGAGCAGGCGCTCGCGAAGCGCGTCGACGCGGCGATGACCGAGTGGATGGCGCTCAGCGAGGAGCTGGGGGCGTCGGCGACCGCGGGGGGCGGGGCGTGACGGGCGGGGGGCGGGGCGCTGGCGGCGGGGCGCGGGGCGCGGGCGGGGCGCGCGGCGCTGGCGGCGCGCGGGGCGCGGGCGGCGCGGCGGCGGCAGGCGCTCGGCGCGCGGCGGTCCTGCTCGCGCTCGCCGCGGCGGCGCTCGCGCCGGCGTGCAAGGAGCCGCGCGACGACGGCACCGCCCCGGCGCAGGCCCCCGCCGAGCTGCCGCCGCTCGATCTGCGCGACGACACGGCGAACCTGATGCTCACGTGGATCGACGAGAAGGGCGACACGCACGTCGAGCTCCGCCCGGCCGACGTGCCGGCCGAGGGCCGCGCGATGGTGCGCGCCATGCTCTCGGACCGGACCGAGGGCACGCGCGACGTGTTCTACGTCGCGGATCTGACGCAGAAGCGCCCGGACGGCACGTACGCGGTCCGGACGATGCCGCGGCGAGAGTGGGAGTCGCTGCTGGAGAAGCGGCGCGCCGAGCACGTCGCGAAGACGGCGCCCCCGCCCGCGGCGGCGCCGGGCCCCGGCGGCTCCGCGGGCGCGGGGGCGCCGGCGGCGCCGGGCCAGCTCGCCGGGGTGACGGTGATCATCTACGGCGCCTCGTGGTGCAAGCCGTGCCACCAGGCCGCGGACTACCTGCGCGCGAAGGGCGTCGCCGCCATCGTGAAGGACATCGAGGAAGACCCGGCCGCGGCCGCCGAGATGCAGGACAAGCTCGCGAAGAGCCACCAGCGCGGGGGCAGCATCCCGATCATCGACGTGCGGGGGCAGATCCTCGTGGGGTACAGCCCGCACGCGCTCGACCAGGCGCTCGCGCGGGCGGCGCGCGGGACGACGCTCTGAGGCGGCGGGCGGGCGCGCGGCTCGCCGAGCCGGCGCTCGGCGCGCCGAGCCCCTCGCGCAGATCGTCCCCTTCACCGGCCACGGAGCGAGAAATAATCTGCGATGTGCTTCAGCGTGGGGCACAGCGTTGAATACACCCTGAGCGGCACGTCGATGACAGCCGTTCGCGTCCGCAGCCTGACGCCGATCCCTACGATCGCGTCGAGATCGCGGACACGAACGAGCTCCGTGAGAAGCAGGGGCACGACATCCTGGATCTCGGCATACGCGAGACGCTCGGATCGATCGTCGCCCAGCCGCTCGCACCCCCCCTCGAAGAGGGCGAGCGACATGCGGTGATCGGAGTATTTGTAGAGGACCTGGCCCCACTCCGGATCGGCTTCATCGCCCTCGCTCGACCACCTCCCGATGCCAGCGTCGACGCTCGCGCGAAACGCGCGGCTCACCTTGGCACGGATCCATTCCTCCGCGTTCATCGCAGGCACCTCGAGGTTTCCAGCTCCATCACGAAGGAGAACACGTCGGCCGCCGCGTGCACCGGCAGGGAGGGCGGCACCTCCGCCGGCGGCGGCGGCGCCCCCCGGCCCGCGATGTGCTGCGCGCCACGCTCGATGCTCCGAGAGGACTACGGTCAACCGCCGCCACCCCCAGCAGCGGCTCGCTCGTGATACCAACGGCCTTCAACGAGGTCGTATTCGTCCTCATTCAGCCAGTGAACGGCGTCCTCATAGGTCGCGAACCTCTCCACGGCTTCACCGCCCTTCTGCGGATCCCGCAGCTCAAAACCGCCCGCGTCGTCCGGTCGCAGCACGAGAAGGTACCCGCCGCGGGAGGAGCTCTCTATCCAGACCTCGACCCATCGCTCTCGCGTCATCGCGCCGGCCTCACCATCGGTACAAGGTGACACGACCATACATTCGCCGCAGCATCCGAGCAACGACCAACCTCGACGGGTCGAAGGCGCACCTCTCGACGATCGGCACATGCACCTGCACCACCCCATCTTCGTCCCACCGTCCGCGTTCACCCTCCCGCTGAGGCCGAACCGGAGCGCTGAGCGCCGCGGCCTCGCCCGAGGACGCTCGCCCCTCACTCGAGGCGATCGGCGCTCTGCCCGGTCGGCTCGATCCGCAGGTCGAGCCCGCTCTCTCTGGCGCTGTCCAGCATCCGGACCGCTTCGCCCTCGAAGAACCTGCCGATCACGAGCCTGCGCTCACCGCTCGCCAGACGCCGCCAGAGCTCATCGACCGGAACGCCGGCGAAGTCGTCGAAGTGCCTCCTGAGCGCCACGACCTCCTTGGCCGGCGGGGGCACCTGGCTCCACCAAAGGACCAGATCGACGAGCTCCCAGCTGCGATGGACGTCGGGCACGACGGGTATGATGCGGACGTGCATCACGACGCCGCACACAGGGCATCGCCACTCCTCGATAGCAGTTTGTCCGGACAAAGGTAAGCGCTGCGCGAAGCGCCGTAGCCCCCAACGTCGGTCAGCTGGTGCAGGATGGGCGCGATGGAACCGGCCCGGTCAGCTCGTCGCGCGCTGCTCTTCCGCGGGAAGCGGGGGCGGGACGGTGATCGGCCCGAGGGGCAGCTTCATCTCTTCGGCGACGAGGCGAGCGCGGGTGCGCGCCCAGTACCTCGGGGCGAGCTCGAGGTAGCGCTCGCGCGGCCAGTAGGGCATCACGCGGATGACGTCGGCGAGGTAGGCCTCGGGGTCGAGGTGGTGGAGCTTGCAGCTCGCGACGAGCGAGAAGAGGTTGGCCGCGGCGGAGGCGTGGTCGTCGCTGCCGAAGAACAGCCACGCCTTTCTCGCCACAGCGATGGATCGCAGAGCTCGCTCGCTCGCGTTGTTCTCCAGGCGCAAGCGGCCGTCGTCGAGGAAGCGCCGCAGGGGCTGCTCCTGGTTGAGGGCGTAGCCGAGTGCGGTGGAGACCAGGCCGCGCTCGCGGGGACGCGCGTGCTCGGCCTTGACCCAGGCGAAGAACGCGTCGACCAGGGGGCGGACGGCCGCGTCGCGGCGCACCTTGCGCTGCGCTGGCGCGAGATCCGCCAGCGTGCGATCGGCGGCGAACAGGGCATTGATCCGGCGCAGCCCCTCGACGCCGAGCTCGTGCTTGCAGACCGCCGCCTCCCAGAAGTTGGTGCGGCAATGCGACCAGCATCCGACCTCCGTCGGTGGCGGTCCACGTCCCTCGTCGGCGGAAGCGCCCCTTGGGGGCGTGCCGCGGAAGAGGGCGTCATAGATCGCGTGGGCGTCCGCCTGGATGTATCGCGAGAAGCCGCGGAACATCTCGCAGACCGCAGCGCTGGTATGCTTGGGCTGGTACTCGAAGAAGACGTGATCCTTGTCCGCGAGGACGACGAAGAAGTGTCCTTTGCGGCACGGTCCTGGCTTCTTGTCCTTGCGCTCCTGGATGGGCCCGGGCTGGATGGAGACCCCGGTGGCGTCCGTGGAGAGGCAGAAGGCGGTCTCGAAGGCCTCTTTCCGTGCGGCCTCGACGATGGCGCCCAGGGTCGCGCCCACATCTTCGGCGGAACGGCACATCGTGCCGCGATCGAGCGACGCCCCCTGAAGCTCCAGCTGCTGCTCCAGCCGATAGAACGGGACACCGAGCAGGTACTTGCTGGTGAGTATGTGCGCAACGACCGACGGCGCGAGAAACGACCTCCGGAACAGCTCCTTCGGAAGCGGCGTCGTGATGAAGACCGTGCAGGTCTCGCCCGTCGGCGCCGACGGCGGCGTGTCGAGAGGTGCGGACGAAGCGCTCGGCGCGCCGGCCGCGGCCGTGTCTTCCGGGCTGACGCTCACAGCAGGCGTCGCCGTCGGGACTTCTTTCGCGACGACCTGGAGCGGGGCAGCTTCCCCCTCGGCCGAGCTGCTCGCATCCGTGACGGACCTCTCGGCCTTGTACACGACGCGTGCGAGCACGATGCGGCGCATGCCTCCACGCTCGTAGCCGAGTCGTGAGGTCTCCTCGACCCCGATGCGCATCGCCGTCGCATCGAGCTCGGGACAGGAGAGCTCGATGCGGACGACGGGGAGGTCGGACTCGGACAGGTCGCGGCGGCCCTTGCCGCCGGGCCGTCGTTTCGGCCCCTTGGGGTCGTCGTGCTGCCGCTCGTCGCCGCTCTTGCGCTCGGCGGCATCCAGGGCCTTCTCGAGGCGCTGGACTTCGAGGAACATCGAGTCGAACGCGAGCTGCTCGGCGCTCACCTCGGCCCGCTCCGCCTTCGCCACGAACAAGCGGCGCCGCAGAAGCTGGAGCTGCTCGAGCGCACGTGTGTAGGCGCGCCGGAGCTGCGCGAGCGCGTCGCGCGCTCCCACGAGCTCGCTCTTCGCCGCGGCGAGCTCAGCTTCGAGCTGCGCGATGCGCTGCTGCTCGGGCGTCTGCGTCGGCTTGTCCGCAGCGTCGTGCACGGCGCCGCTCTACGTGCGCCGATCGTACTTGTCGAGCAAATTCGGCGGAGTCAGTGAACGCGGCGCGGGGCGCGCCTTGTGGGCTTCGGCGTGGGCGCGATCTCGATGCCGTCGAGCAGCGTCTCGAGCGTCGCGTCGTCCACCTCGACGTGCGTCGCGCCCTCGGCCGGCGGGTCGGGGAGCACGAAAGTACCGCGATCGAGGCGTTTCGAAAAGAGACAGAGTCCGCTGCCGTCGAAGAAGACGATCTTGATGGTGGTCCGCCGCTTTCCAATGAACGCGAACAGCGCGCCGCATCGGGCCTCGTACCCCACGCGCTCGCGAATGAGACCCGAGAGCCGCTCGAAGCCGTAGCGCATGTCCACCGGCTCCAGCGCGACAAACACCTGCACGCCCGCCGGAATCATCGCGCTGCACCGCCCAGGGCGCGGACCACCTCGGCCAGGAGCGTTGGGTCGAACCCCGCGACGACGCGCACCCGCGCGCCGCCGACCTCGACGACGAGCTCCGGAGCGCTCATCGCCGCTGGCGCCTTCGGCACCAGCCGCAGAAAGCGCGGGCGCTCCGCCCGCGAGAGCCGGCTCGACCAGCCGTGCAGCGTCGATGCCGCAAAGCCGCGGCTCCGCGCGAACTCCTCGGCCGACTCGCCGCTCTCGCGCCACGCCCGGACTCGATCCGCCCATTTTTCTTCTGTCGTCGATGTCCTTGTCATGCGCGCCATCATGCGCTGGACGTGGCGGCTGGGGAGAGACGGCGCTTCATGCAGCGCTTACGAAGGACCGGCGCATCGCCGAGCTCGAGAAGCGCTCGGCGCGGCTCGAGGAGAAGCTCGCGCTCGCTGAGAAGCTCATCGACCTCCCCAAAAAAGTCTCTGCCATTCTGGGCGTCAATCTCACGACCGACGGAGAGCGCTGATGGACGTCATCGAAGAGCTCGATGACCCGCACGTCCCCATCGCGCAGGCGTGTGCGGCGCTCGGCGTCAGCCGCGCCACGCTCTACCGGCAGACCCGGCCCGCGCCGCCTCCCGCGCCGCCCCGGTCCGCTCCGAGCCCCCGCCGAAATCGAATGCGAGATCGAGGCGGGAGAGCGAAGGGGCGATCCAGGCTACGTGTGCCATCTCACTCGTGAGCGCCTCACCCCAAATACATCAATCGTCTCCAAAGCGAAACCTGATAGATTTACAGAACGACGACGCCGCTGCCTCGAGCGACGTCGAGCTCACTGGCAAGCGTAGTGTCTCTATAACGTCATCGGGGTTGAGATGCCGTTCAAGGCTCAGATGTCCAGCGTCATCGAGGACCGTCGAGCGTGTTTTTAGCGCCACAGCGACAGCAAAGCTCAACGAGAGGACGAAGCTCAAGTCGGTACGAAGGCGGACCTCCGCGACAAGCCACGTCCCTGCCTCTTCCCGAAAGTCCGGACTCTCAAAATCATAAACGTCAACGCCAACAAGCGCATCTTCTCCTGCAGAAATGGAGAACGATTGACTTGAAACACCGCGCCCAATGACCGCTTGAGGACTCAGACCACTATCTAGTTCACACAGCGCAATATTAATAGGCGCACGTACGTTCCCGAGAAGCCTTATTAGAACCTTCGACGACTCCTCCACACACTGACCGATAGCAATGGGCTCGTTGATTACTACCTGAAATTCCACAGACATCACACACCGCCTACGGATTAATCATGACCCATCCGTTCTGGGTCAGGACGTGAATTTTCGAAATGACTCCTTGCGTCGGAATCTTTGACAATGGCCCCTTGCTCGCAAAGTCCAGGAGGGCTTCCTTGCCCACGTTCGGCCGTCGGATCCTCGCGCGTGTCGCCCTCACCGCCGCCCGGCTTGCCCATCACTGCCAGTAGCCTGGCCCTCCCCAGCGCGTTGAAGCGCACCTCGCTAACGTTGCCGTTCGCGTCCGTCAGCTTCCACGGGGCGAGGACGCGGTAGTCGGGGACGGCTTCCACGACGTTGCTCAGCGGATCCGTCACCTCCGTCACGAGCAGGCGATACGGACCGTAGGCGACCCGCGAAGGATCAGCTTCGGCTGCCGCCGGGAGGGATGCCGACGACGGCGCACGCCGCCGTCGGTCATATTTCTTGGCCGGCGCGTCTACCTCGGAGCGGTCGTCATCAGCGATCATCTCGCACTGACGCGACAACCGCTACATGAGGCGACCAGGACGGCGAATATCTTGGCTCTTTGGACTCGCCTGAGTAAGTCACGAGAGGAAACCTGAGCGCAAAGACTCCGAGGCGGCGAGCAGCCAGCATAGCCTCTATGCGGCCGAGGACACGCTTCTCCCCGATGGGATCAAGGCCGACATCATCAACCACGATAACATCTGCATTTCCGGCCAACTCCAGATCGAGCAGCTTCCGATCAGTCCATGGTAGCGTAGCGATGCGCTGGCCCGCTTCAACACCACATCGCTCACAGAGAGTCCGAGCTTCTCCAACAGAGCAGCCAGCTGCTGAAGCCACGACAGCATCAGCGCTTCTCCTCCAGAACCAATCGAGCCACGACAGCGGCCGTGATTGCAAGGTATTAGCTAACGACATGCGGATCCCGGCACCTTCCGCACTCACACGCAGCAGAGAGAGCAGATTATTTGCGTCATCAGCCGTCCAGCTGAGCGGCAATCGAACCTCCACGAGTTGACCGGAATGCAAGTTGATTCCCGGAACGGAAAACACGTTGATTCGGGCGGGAGGAATTACGAGCGTCATCATGATCAAAAACCTATCCAGTTTCGAAAGGCGCCCCACCACTCGCGAGATGGCAGCGGTCTGCTCGTTGGAGGAGGCGATCCCTGTCGAAAGTTGCCGTTCTCCAACAATTGACGAACATGAGTAGGATCTTTATGCGCCAACTCTTGAGCGTAAGCGCCCGACCAACGCCATCGTGACCCCCCGTGCGGCGCCGGTTAGCTGTTCCCATCGCGACGAAGGAGGAAGCGATGGCGACGAGAGCGGAGTGGGCCGAGCGGGTGCAGCGATGGGAGCGGAGCGGGCTGAGCGCCGAGCAGTTCGCACAGCGCGAGGGGTACAAGGCCAAGCAGCTGTACTGGTGGCGCTGGAAGCTGCGGGCTGACGGGGCCTCCCAGCCGTCGCCTCCGTCGGTGGAGGCGCCGCGCTTTCTGCCGGTGCACGTGGTGGCCGACACATCGCCGGCGGCGACAGAGCCGATCGAGATCGCGCTGCCCAACGGCCGGGTGGTCCGTGTTCGGCCGGGCTTCGACCCGGCCACGCTCGAGCGAGTGCTGGCGCTCGCTGCCGAGGAGGTGCCGTGCTGACGCTGCCGCCGTCGGTGCGCGTGTACGTCGCGGCCGAGCCGACCGACCTGCGGAAGAGCTTTGATGGCCTTTCGGCGCTGGAGGCGCAGTGCTTCGGAGCCGACCCGCTCTGCGGGCATCTGTTCGTGTTCAGGAATCGGCGAGGCGACCAGATCCGGATTTTGTTCTGGGATCGCACTGGGTACATGCTCATGGCGAAGAAGCTGGCGTGCGGAAGGTTCCACTTGGCGCGCGACGTGCCGCAAGGGGCGACGCACGTCGAGGTCGAGTCCGCGGAGCTGATGCTCGAAGGGCTGGACCTGTCGACCGCGACACGGCGCAAGCGCTGGCGCCCGAAGAGGGGCGGGACGGAGAAAACTCCGTCTGAGAACGTAACGCCTTGTTTGTCCGGCGCGCCGTGGATACATGGCGCGCCCGATGACCGAGCCGCCCGCACCGCCCGCCAAGCTACCCGTCGACATTGAGGATGTCCGGCTCAAGCTCGCGCAGCTGGCAGCCGAGGGCCGCATCGCGGACCTCATCGAGCTGGTCGTCCAGCTGCTCGTCGGGCAGCGAGACACCAACACCGCGCTGAGCGTCCGGCTGGCCAACGCGCTTCGTGAGCTGTACGGCCGCAAGAGCCAGAAGGTCAGCTCCGAGGAGCTGTCGCTCATGCTCGCGGCGCTCGGCGACGCGGAGCAGAAGGTCGGCGAGCCCGCGCCTGCTCCCTCGAACGAGGCGGCAGCGACAGCGCCGGGCGACGGCCCCGTGCCGCAGCCGCCTGATCCTCCGAAGCCTCCGCGCGGCCGTGGTGGCCGCGCGCCGCTGCCCAGGGACCTGCCGCGCGAGGAGCGCGTCATCCAGGTCCCTGAGGCCGAGCGCGCCTGCGAGCACTGCGGGGAGACGAAACAGTGCATCGGCTATCGCACCACCGAGGTCCTCGAGTTCGTGCCGGCCCAGTTCCGGATCATTGAGGAGAAGCGCGAGAAGCTGGCCTGCCCCGCCTGCCCCGAGGAGGGCGTCGTCACCGCGGCGAGCGAGAAGGTCATGGATCGGGGCCGACCGGGACCGGGCCTGCTCGCGCACATCCTCGTGCACAAGTACCACGATTCGACGCCTCTCTACCGACAAACGCAGCAGTACGACCGCAGCGGCGTGTCGCTGTCGCCCTCGACCCTGGGCGACTGGGCGGCGTTCGGGGTCGACGTGCTCACCCCGGTCGCCGACCGCATCTTCGAGCGGGTGGTCGGTGCGTTCTACCTGCATGTGGACGACACGGGCCTGCGCGTGCTCGATCGCGATCATCCCAACGGGGTCAAGCGCGGGCATGTCTGGTCGTTCGCGGCCCGCGTCGATGATGGCACCAAGCTGGTTGCGTTTCGTTATGCCCCGGACTGGAGCTCGAAGCGGCCGGCCGTGATGCTCGCCGGCTTCTGCGGGTACATGCAGGGCGACGGCTACGCCGGCTATGACGCGATGGAGGACGAGGACGGCGCCCCCGTGGTGCCTGACGAGCGCCGCCTCGGCTGCGGCATGCACATCCGCGCCAAGTTCGAGAAGGCGGGCGACCTGTTTGCCGGCTCGGACAAGGGAGCAGAGCGCCTCGCCCGTGCGTATACCGCCTTCGGCTCCTGCCAGCTGAACGGCGTCGACCCGCTGGCGTGGGCCACGGACGTCATCGGCAAGCTGCAAGCCGGCTGGCCGCTGTCGCGCCTGGACGAGCTGCTGCCCGACGCCTGGGGCAAGTCGCCGGCGACCGACGCGTGAGCCGAGGCCTCCCCGGGGGGCCGCGGCTGATCGAACAGATCGCGGGGAGCGCGAGAGCCGCCGCCTGGTGCGCTGCGGCGACGCGGTCGCGTATGGCCGCGGACGGCCGCGGCTGCGCCGGGCGCCGCTCCGCGCGGGCCTCGCCGCCTGCGAACGCGCGCGCACGGCTCGCAGCGGCGAAACGGCGGAGCGTGCTCGCGGGAGCGCGACGGCACAAGATGGCGCCTGTCGGGCGGTTACGCACGCCGCTCAGTCGCTATTAGGCCATGTCAATACTCCTCTTGCACTACCGAATCCGTGAATCGGACCAAAATATGTCCCAGCAACATCTGACGCGCTGCTATCAGGTGAGTCGACGAGCACGTACACCCAAGCTTCCCAGGAGTGGCCCAAGCGCGCGCGGTCCACTTTCAAGAACCTTGCTCCGGGCTCCGAAGCAAGGAGCGCATCGATCGTATCTGCGACTTCGTCCGTAATACCTTCTCGCCCCGACGGATACGGGCAATTCTGGATGCGTTGCGCAGTCTCATCACTCAGATCGAGTGGAGAAAGCACGCCCTCCAGCTCTGCCTGCCAACAAACCACGCCTCCCACCTGATTCTGATACACCACGCCGCTCGGGTGCTCGACGACAAGCATTATCTCGTCAGGCATGTCCCATAGTATTACTTGTTTCATTACCGCGCTCCCAGTCCTCGTTTGTGCCACCCAATCAATGTCCTGCATATGGGTTCGGCGGATAAATAACCGCGTTCAGGTGGACGCCTTGCTTCCTGGCCTTATCATAAAACTTTCTGTCGCTGCTGATCGTCCGTATACCCAGCTTATCACCTGTACCGAAGTCAATCCTGTCAACAGGGCCCAGAATTTTCTGCTTCTTATTCGACGGCGCCTGAAGATTCATGACGCGTGCCGACGGATCATCACGGATTACCGTGACACGCGCGAGCAGCGCGGCTGCGAGAGTCTGCTCGGTGGCTCCGGCAGCCTTGATGGGACCCGCCAGAAACTCATTGATCACAGACTCCGTTGCCACCAGATTCTTGTCAGCCAGAAACGCGTTCAACCCGAGCGTTATCCACGGGTCTCGCAACGACGAGGCTGCAACCAGTGTCCCCGTATCGAGGTTCACCGTTTCGCGATTTTGGCGTCGTCTCTGCTCATCGTCCTGAGACTGAGGCTCAGGCTGAGACTGAGATGACGGCGACGGCGACGGCGACGGTGACGGCGACGGCGACGGCGACGGCGACGGCGACGGTGACGGTGACGGCGACGGCGACGGCGACGGTGACGGTGACGGTGACGGCTGCGACGGCGAAGTCGGTCCGACCTCGGCGGTAGGAGCCAGAGGGTTGCCACGAAGATGCCGCTGCAGAGGAAACGCCGCGTCAGTGGACGGCATGCCCCACGGGTTTCCATAGCGAGCGATGGACGCCGATCGCTGCATGTGGATGTTCGTCGTCAGGGCCATGCTGCCGATGACACTGGCCGCGTAAGCTCCCACTGCGCCGCTGGCCAAGCCTAATTCTACAGCCGGTGCCCCGACCGCTGCGACCTGTGGGCCCGCGGCAGGCGCTCCTCCTGAGAGCACCTTCGCAGCTCCCCATTTCGCCGCAGCGCGCGCGAGCGCCGACTTCGCAGCCTCGACGACCTGAGGAGTGCCCAAGTTCGGCGCAGCTTGCTTCCCCGTCGGATCGGTCAGGATTACGGGATTCGATCGCACATAGCAATATAGATTGGGCCCGTCGACCATCCCCGCGGGATCCGCGCTCGCCCATCTCCCGAGCCACGGCGCGTAGTAGCGCGCCCCGTAGTAATAGAGCCCCGTCTCCTCGTCCTTCTCCTTACCCGTATAGCGATACCGCCTCTGGCTCACGTCCACCGCGCTGCTGGTCGACCAGTACGCCGTCGTCCCGTAGGGATGATACTCCTCTTACCCGATCACCAGCCCCGCCCCGTCGACCTCCAGCGACGCCGACCCGAGGTGATTGTCGAGCTGGTAGCGCACCCGCGGCGTCACCGTGAACGGCCCCGACGTGTCCACCGTCTTCGTCTCCACCATCGCCACCCGCCGCGCGCCATCCATCACGTGCAGCGTCTGTCGCTCCAACTCCAGCCCCGAGCTGTTGCGACGTCGGTACACCTCGTAGCCGCCGAGATAGATGCGCTCGTCCACGAGCCCGCTGTGCTCCCAGACCTTGCGCACGCGCTGCCCCGCAGCGTCGTAGTCATAATAGACATCGCCGCCGCCGCCGAGATCCGCGCTCCGCACCTGGTCGTTCTCGTCCCAGGTCAGCGCCGTGATGTGCGGCATCGACGTCATGTTGCCGTGCGCGTCATGCGCATAGGTGCGGAACGGCCCGTTCTCCGGGTCCCCGGTCGTGCTCGTCAACCGATTGGTCGCCGTCTCGTACGCGTACCACCGCGTCCAGCTCCCCGTCCCCGCCTGGTGCACCATCCTCAGCAGGTTGCCCACCGCATCGTAGACATACTGCTCCGTATAGTTCCTCAGCGCCTGCGGGTTGTTCGGGTGCGGCAGCGACTGGATCGGCAGGTCGTTCTGGTCGCGCGGCGCGTCCGACAGCCCGCCCGCGTGCTCCCGCCCCGTCGCCTCGATCAGCCGGTAGACCGCGTCGTACACGTACTGCGCGCTCGGCGACACCACGTCGTTATTGAAGAACACCGTCTGCTGCGCGCTGTCCCCGATCTCCACGATGTTCCCGACCGGGTCGTACACGTACCTCAGGTTCTGCAGCACCGTGCTGTCCGAGCTCCGCGTCGTCTTCAGGCGCGAGAGCCGGTACGTCAGCGGATCATACGTATACTCCGTGAAGGTGCCGTTGCCGTACTCGATCCGCTCGCGCTGCCCCTTCGCGTCGTAGTCGATGTCGTCCACGAACGTCGTCCACGCCACCGCGCCTCGAATCCGCGCCTCCACACGCTCCAGCAGCCCCGCCTCGTTGTACGTCGGCTTCACCTCGCTCGCGTCCGGCGCCGTCACGCTCGTCGGCCGGTTCAGCGCGTCGTACGCCGTCTCCGTCCCGAAGCTCTCCGTCTCCAGCAGCGGCTCCGCCGCCGTCGCAATGGCGGACACATCCGTCAGCCCCGCCAGCACCGACCAGTCGGCGTCCGCGTGCACGTCGCTCCGCAGCCGCCGCGTGGCCTGCAGCACGTTGCCCTTGAAGTCGTACGCCTGGCTCGTCACCACACCCGCGCCATCATACACCTGGTACGGCCGACCGCGCAGGTTCAGCGACGTCGCCTGCGGATGCGCTTCGCCGTAGACGTAACGGCGCGCCACCCGCTCGCTGCCCGAGCCCAGCTGCACGTGCTCGTGCGTCGGCCGACGCAGGACATCGTACGACGAGCGGTACGCGAACCCTCGCCCGTTCCACGCCCGCAGCCGCTGGCCGGTCGCGCCCGCCAGCATCCGCCGCTCCCCGCCGTCGTTGCTGTTCTGATACAAGAGCTGCCCGCCAAGCCCGAACCGATGCTGCATCGCCAGGTTGCCACGCGCGTCGGTGATCGCGAGCGGTTGCCCTTCGATATCGAGCGTCGTCTGGGTGACGTACTGCCCTTCAGCCCCGTTGTCCGCCACGGCGCGGAACACCCGCCCCAGCGCGTCCAGGTGGCTCACCGCCGGCGTCCCGGCGTGCGCCGCCGCGAGCTCCGCCGCCCGCCGCTCCGGGTCGCCCGCAGCCAGCGCCTGCCGCGCCGCGTACCACGTGCTCTCCAGCACCGTGTCGTTCGGATCGTGCGACGTCTGCTTCCACGCATCGAACACCACACGGGAGAACGTGCCGTTCGGCAGGTCGGTCCGGATGAGCCGGCCGAGCGGATCGTACCGCAGGATCGGTGTGACCCCCCACTCCACGAGCTCCGCTTCGTCCTCGTACTCGTGCGTCGCGCTGAAGAACGGCTCGTATTGCTTGACCGGATTGCCCTTGTTGTCCAGCACCGTGCGCCCGGTGCCGACCCAGCGCGGCGTCGCGTGCGAGAAGACCAGGTCGCCCTGCGCGTCGTGTACCAGCGCGCCGGTCCCGTCGCGCTCGGGCGCCAGCCCCGGTTCCGCATTCACCTTCCGCAGCACCTCGTTGCCCGAGCCGTCGGAGTACGTATACGTGTCCAGCCAGCGCGTGTTGCCCGCGCCGTGCTGCTCGCGGGCGCGGGCGTGCACCACGTTCGGCTTGCCGGTGAGCACGAATCGCTCCAGATCGTACGCGAACGTGGCCGTCGGATCCTCGGGCGTGTCGCCCTCGCCGCCGCCCGGCTTGCCCATCACCGCCAAGAGCGTGACCCTGCCCAGCGCGTCGAAGCGCACCTCGCTCACGTTGCCGTTGGCATCGGTGAGCTGCCGCGGGGTGAGGACGCGGTAGTCGGGCACGGCAATCACGGCGTTGCTCAGCGGATCCGTCACCTGGGTCACGAGCAGGCGATACGCGTCAT
Organism: Sorangium sp. So ce185; assembly: GCF_051526825.1. Taxonomy (NCBI): domain Bacteria; kingdom Pseudomonadati; phylum Myxococcota; order Polyangiales; family Polyangiaceae; genus Sorangium; species Sorangium sp. So ce185. Next base: position 10,409,203 of record NZ_CP150316.1, read on the forward strand.
AGACCACCTGCGACGTGTTGCCGAACGGATCGACGAACGCCGTCGGCTGGTAGAAGTGGGCCGCCGAGGGCACCGCCCGCCCCGAGGACACCCAGTAATCCGGATCGCCCGAGAGCTGCAGATAGCCGCCCTCCGCGAGCACGCCGCTCGTGACGCTGGCTCCGAACACCGATGTGATCAGCGAGGGGGTGAGGATCTTGGCGTAGCTCTCATACGGCAGTGCCCTGGTGCCGACCTCGCCGAACGGCAGCGGCCCCGCGAGATCGTCGCTCCAGTACCTCGTGCGCGTGTGCTGCAACAGGCGCTTCTCGAAGGATCCGCTCGGCGTCCCGTCGTAAGCGAGGTCCGTCGCCTCGTCCGCTGCGTCGAAGACCGTCTGGAACGCGAGCACGCCCTCCTCGCCGAGCGGCAGGCCATGCAGCTCGTAGGTCCGGCTCCCGATCGGAACCCCGATGCGATAAGCACCCTCCTCATCGGGAACCAGGTGCACCGCGTCGTGCTCCGTCAGCGTCGCCTTCCCCTCCTCCTGCTCGGGGAACGCCGCCCACGCCGCCTGGCGGCGATACCCGATCTGCGCCGTCCGCTTGACCGCGCCGTGGTTGTCGACCTCCAGCGTGAGCGCGTGCACGACGCGCGGATCGCTCTCGTTGCGCTCGTAATGGTACTCCAGCGCCTCGCGCGGATGGGCGAAGAACACGGCGTGCGCACCGCCCACGGTGGGCTGGAGCCGCCGGATCCCGTAGCTGCTCTCCGTGACGACGTACGGACGCGGCTCCTCCGCCGAGCCGTCGAGCGCATAGACCTCCTGACGCAGGGGCCGCCCCTTGAGCGCCCGGCACGCCTCGCGCATCTCCACGGCGCTGAGCCCTTCGAGGAGCGGTGTATCCTCCAGGCGAACCGCCCCTGCGTCGCCCGCGTAATACTCGCTCTCGTACCGCGCCGAGATCTTCGCCCCCTCGATCCAGGCGCCCGTGTGGAACCACGTCTTCGTCAGCACCGGCGGCAGGTGCAGCTCGGGATCGGCGTTCGCCGCGGGCGGCGCGAAGCCCGTCCCGGCGACGTTTCGTTGGCCAAAGAATCGAGCACGGCGATCTCGCCCCACAGGTCAGGGAGCACGAAGCTGCGCGGTAGCGTATACGCCCTCATGATGCACGACCCACAATCGCCTGTCCACCGGCGCCCAGACAATGACATCGCAGCCCGAAAAAACTCGCTCCGAGAATTCGTCAGAGTACCACGCCTGAAATTCCTCGAATTGAGACGCGGACATCGCGAACGCGCCACTGCCCTCTTTGAACGAAACATCCGTGACCACGACCAGCTCGGTGTCCGGTGGCAGCGAAGAGAGCCCGAGCAGCTTCGCCATGGCGTCATCATCTTCGATGTTTGTTGGGATGCTTGTCCACTGAAGAGTACCGAGCGCATCATCAATCGCATCTGGAACGATCGACGGGAGCCTCGTCCCGATCAGCGATTCGATCTGCCGCGCGGCCACATCCAAATTGACTATGTTCATTGCCTTCTCTTTCGCGACGTTTGCCAGCACGCACCGCACGGTGCCGAGCCACTACCTATGGTCAGTCTTATATTTTTCCCACCCTGCAATAAACGCCTTCTGCACCGTCTGCCAGCCACCTTTGCCCTTCGGATCGGGCACCGCAACCTGCACTTTCACGTGCGGTCCCTCATTCGTGTTCTTGTGACCTTCTAGATTAAACTCGATCTTCTTTTTGCCATCTGGGCTTATCCAATAGTTCGGCTTGAACTCCGTCCAAGCGTCAAGCCTGCCACCTGCCGCCCGTTCAGCGATTGCGAGAAGCTCATCTTCGTTGCTGACCAACGTGCGAATCACAGAATCGCCAGCGGAGTTCGTGACCGTCTTTGTGCTTGCTTCCGCTTTGGACGCAGGCTTCGCGGCGTCTGACGCAGGCTTCGCGGCGTCTGACGCAGGCTTCGCGGCGCCTGGTGCTGCAGAGCCACCCTTGCTTTGCGCCACCGAGAGGTCATCCGCGGCGCCCAACGGAGCCCCCGCAGGCGCCAGCTTGGGGCCGGGTATCGCAGCGGCGCCGGCACCTACCCCTGGGACTGCTCTCGGGCTCGCCCCCTCCAGGGGAACGATCGCTCCCCCGCCGCCGACGGCCGCTAGCGGCGGACGGGCTGCGGGACCAGCCATACCCCTGAACACCCCTCGAAGAGGGGCGCCGGCGATGATCGCATGGGTGACTTGTCGACCGTACTCCTTGGCATCTCCGGCACGAGCGGCCGATTCTGCGGCTTGGAGCGCTTCCCCTGCTTGAGCGAAGGGATTCAGGACGTTTACCGCCGCGACAGCGCCGTTAACGCCACCTCCCTTCCGCTCATAGCGCTCCTTCGCGGTTGCAGCGAGATTCGCCAAGGCCGCCGCAGGATCATTATTGAGCAGCGCGAGCCCGCCTAGCGCCTCTTTCCCTGCTATCCCTGCGCCTTCCGCCATGCTTGCGTATTCCGTCGCCTTGTCGGCCACGAATTGCTTGAATCGTTCCCAACGTGACGGCTCTGCGCTCTGGCTTCCGTTCGGATCGAGCAGTCGAATCGGATTGCCTCGTACATATTCGTAGAGCCCAGGCCCATCGGCATCGAGCCCTGCGGGATCCGCGCTCGCCCATCTCCCGAGCCACGGCGCGTAGTACCTCGCCCCGTAGTAGTAGAGCCCCGTCTCCTCGTCCTTCTCCTTACCCGTATACCGGTACCGCCGCTGCGAGACTTCGATCCCCGACGCCGCCGACCAGTACGCCGTCGTCCCGTACGGGTGGTACTCCTCGTACCCGATCACAAGCCCCGCCCCGTCGACCTCCAGCGACACCGACCCGAGGTGGTTGCCGAGCTGGTAGCGCACCCGCGGCGTCATCGTGAACGGCCCCGAGGTGTCCACCGTCTTCGTCTCCACCATCGCCACCCGCCGCGCGCCGTCCATCACGTGCAGCGTCTGCCGCTCCAGCGAGAGCCCCGAGCTGTCGCGCCTCCGGTACACCTCGTAGCCGCCGAGGTAGATGCGCTCCTCCACGAGCCCGCTGTGCTCCCAGACCTTGCGCACCCGCTGCCCCGCAGTGTCGTAGTCATAATAGACATCGCCGCCGCCGCCGAGATCCGCGCTCCGCACCTGGTCGTTCTCGTCCCAGGTCAGCGCCGTGATGTGCGGCATCGACGTCATGTTCCCGTGCGCGTCATGCGCATAGGTGCTGAACGGCCCGTTCTCCGGGTCCCCGGTCGTGCTCGTCAGCCGATTGGTCGCCGTCTCGTACGCGTACCACCGCGTCCAGCTCCCCGTCCCCGCCTGGTGCACCATCCTCAGCAGGTTGCCCACCGCATCGTAGACATACTGCTCCGTATAGTTCCTCAGCGCCTGCGGGTTGTTCGGGTGCGGCAGCGACTGGATCGGCAGGTCGTTCTGGTCGCGCGGCGCGTCCGACAGCCCGCCCGCGTGCTCCCGCCCCGTCGCCTCGATCAGCCGGTAGACCGCGTCGTACACGTACTGCGCGCTCGGCGACACCACGTCGTTATTGAAGAACACCGTCTGCTGCGCGCTGTCCCCGATCTCCACGATGTTCCCGACCGGGTCGTACACGTACCTCAGGTTCTGCAGCACCGTGCTGTCCGAGCTCCGCGTCGTCTTCAGGCGCGAGAGCCGGTACGTCAGCGGATCATACGTATACTCCGTGAAGGTGCCGTTGCCGTACTCGATCCGCTCGCGCTGCCCCTTCGCGTCGTAGTCGATGTCGTCCACGAACGTCGTCCACGCCACCGCGCCTCGAATCCGCGCCTCCACACGCTCCAGCAGCCCCGCCTCGTTGTACGTCGGCTTCACCTCGCTCGCGTCCGGCGCCGTCACGCTCGTCGGCCGGTTCAGCGCGTCGTACGCCGTCTCCGTCCCGAAGCTCTCCGTCTCCAGCAGCGGCTCCGCCGCCGTCGCAATGGCGGACACATCCGTCAGCCCCGCCAGCACCGACCAGTCGGCGTCCGCGTGCACGTCGCTCCGCAGCCGCCGCGTGGCCTGCAGCACGTTGCCCTTGAAGTCGTACGCCTGGCTCGTCACCACACCCGCGCCATCATACACCTGGTACGGCCGACCGCGCAGGTTCAGCGACGTCGCCTGCGGATGCGCTTCGCCGTAGACGTAACGGCGCGCCACCCGCTCGCTGCCCGAGCCCAGCTGCACGTGCTCGTGCGTCGGCCGACGCAGGACATCGTACGACGAGCGGTACGCGAACCCTCGCCCGTTCCACGCCCGCAGCCGCTGGCCGGTCGCGCCCGCCAGCATCCGCCGCTCCCCGCCGTCGTTGCTGTTCTGATACAAGAGCTGCCCGCCAAGCCCGAACCGATGCTGCATCGCCAGGTTGCCACGCGCGTCGGTGATCGCGAGCGGTTGCCCTTCGATATCGAGCGTCGTCTGGGTGACGTACTGCCCTTCAGCCCCGTTGTCCGCCACGGCGCGGAACACCCGCCCCAGCGCGTCCAGGTGGCTCACCGCCGGCGTCCCGGCGTGCGCCGCCGCGAGCTCCGCCGCCCGCCGCTCCGGGTCGCCCGCAGCCAGCGCCTGCCGCGCCGCGTACCACGTGCTCTCCAGCACCGTGTCGTTCGGATCGTGCGACGTCTGCTTCCACGCATCGAACACCACACGGGAGAACGTGCCGTTCGGCAGGTCGGTCCGGATGAGCCGGCCGAGCGGATCGTACCGCAGGATCGGTGTGACCCCCCACTCCACGAGCTCCGCTTCGTCCTCGTACTCGTGCGTCGCGCTGAAGAACGGCTCGTATTGCTTGACCGGATTGCCCTTGTTGTCCAGCACCGTGCGCCCGGTGCCGACCCAGCGCGGCGTCGCGTGCGAGAAGACCAGGTCGCCCTGCGCGTCGTGTACCAGCGCGCCGGTCCCGTCGCGCTCGGGCGCCAGCCCCGGTTCCGCATTCACCTTCCGCAGCACCTCGTTGCCCGAGCCGTCGGAGTACGTATACGTGTCCAGCCAGCGCGTGTTGCCCGCGCCGTGCTGCTCGCGGGCGCGGGCGTGCACCACGTTCGGCTTGCCGGTGAGCACGAATCGCTCCAGATCGTACGCGAACGTGGCCGTCGGATCCTCGGGCGTGTCGCCCTCGCCGCCGCCCGGCTTGCCCATCACCGCCAAGAGCGTGACCCTGCCCAGCGCGTCGAAGCGCACCTCGCTCACGTTGCCGTTGGCATCGGTGAGCTGCCGCGGGGTGAGGACGCGGTAGTCGGGCACGGCAATCACGGCGTTGCTCAGCGGATCCGTCACCTGGGTCACGAGCAGGCGATACGCGTCATAGACCACCTGCGACGTGTTGCCGAACGGATCGACGAACGCCGTCGGCTGGTAGAAGTGGGCCGCCGAGGGCACCGCCCGCCCCGAGGACACCCAGTAATCCGGATCGCCCGAGAGCTGCAGATAGCCGCCCTCCGCGAGCACGCCGCTCGTGACGCTGGCTCCGAACACCGATGTGATCAGCGAGGGGGTGAGGATCTTGGCGTAGCTCTCATACGGCAGTGCCCTGGTGCCGACCTCGCCGAACGGCAGCGGCCCCGCGAGATCGTCGCTCCAGTACCTCGTGCGCGTGTGCTGCAACAGGCGCTTCTCGAAGGATCCGCTCGGCGTCCCGTCGTAAGCGAGGTCCGTCGCCTCGTCCGCTGCGTCGAAGACCGTCTGGAACGCGAGCACGCCCTCCTCGCCGAGCGGCAGGCCATGCAGCTCGTAGGTCCGGCTCCCGATCGGAACCCCGATGCGATAAGCACCCTCCTCATCGGGAACCAGGTGCACCGCGTCGTGCTCCGTCAGCGTCGCCTTCCCCTCCTCCTGCTCGGGGAACGCCGCCCACGCCGCCTGGCGGCGATACCCGATCTGCGCCGTCCGCTTGACCGCGCCGTGGTTGTCGACCTCCAGCGTGAGCGCGTGCACGACGCGCGGATCGCTCTCGTTGCGCTCGTAATGGTACTCCAGCGCCTCGCGCGGATGGGCGAAGAACACGGCGTGCGCACCGCCCACGGTGGGCTGGAGCCGCCGGATCCCGTAGCTGCTCTCCGTGACGACGTACGGACGCGGCTCCTCCGCCGAGCCGTCGAGCGCATAGACCTCCTGACGCAGGGGCCGCCCCTTGAGCGCCCGGCACGCCTCGCGCATCTCCACGGCGCTGAGCCCTTCGAGGAGCGGTGTATCCTCCAGGCGAACCGCCCCTGCGTCGCCCGCGTAATACTCGCTCTCGTACCGCGCCGAGATCTTCGCCCCCTCGATCCAGGCGCCGGTATGAAACCACGTCTTCGTCAGCACCGGCGGCAGGTGCAGCTCGGGATCGGCGTTCGCCGCAGGCGGCGCGAAGCCCGTCCCGCTGAACGCCGAGAACGACTCCGTGTCCCGCTGATCCACCATGCCGAAGCCGCGCATCTCCCGCTCCACCCCGTCGTAGTCGCCGTGGTGGTACGCATACGTCGTCACGAAGCGATGCCGCGAGACCGCGTCGAACACCTCGACGCGCTCGATGACGTGCACCACGAACGGCAGCCGCGTCACCCACGGGCGGCCCGCCGCCCGGTCGGCGAGGTAGAACTTCGTCGACGGGGCATACGTCACCGTCGTCGTCTTGCCGAGGTTGTTGGCGACCGACGTCAACAGATGCGGCTTCTTGCTCCCGAGCAGATCGATGTAGCGCACCGCCGGGCGCGCCCCGGGCAGCGACGAGGCCCACACCAGGCACCCGGTCCCGGAGCCGAGCAGGTCGAGCACGTCGACCGCCGCGAGCTCGCTCACGTCCGGCAGCCGCGGCAGGATCACCGGCGCGGCCAGCGTGTTGCCGGCGTTGTTCGCATAGAAGCGCACCCCGTCCGGGTGCAGGTAAACGATGTCGGTCGTCCCCGAGCCGTCCACGTCCGCGAGCCGGATGCGCTTCGGGTCGAAGCGGCCCTCGTGGTCGAACCGCATGCTCCCGCCCATCTGCACCTTGGCGCCGAAGCGGCAATGGCCGAGGTTGGGCCAGTAACACACGTTGCCGTTCCGGATCCGCACCAGGTCGACAAGCCCGTCGCCGCTCATGTCGGCCAGGAAGATGCTCTGCGCCGCGTCGGCGAAGACGAGCGATGGCCCGCGCTCCTCGTCGCTCGGGCGCGCGATCGTGATCGGCCGGTCGAAGCCGCCCTTCGCAAGCGACGGATACCACGTGAACGTGTCAGGCCCCGTGATCAGGATGTCCTCGTGGCCGTTGCCGTTCAGGTCGATGAGACGGACGTTCGGATCGCTCCAGTCGACGTTCGGCTGCGACGCGAACGGGCGGAACGGCGCCCAGCCCGCGTCCGTGCGGTCGAAGTAGCCCGCCACCGGCCGCTCGAACACCACCATCTCCTTGCGCCCGTCCCCGTCGACGTCGAGCAGCTGCCCGCCGTTCAGGATCGCCGGCCGCGACGGCAGCGGCCGCGCCGGGGACAGGACGCCCCCGCCGAGGTTCTGCTTGTAATATAGCGCCTCGCCCTCCTCGATCAGCACGCCGGGCAGCGCCTCTCCATCGAGATCGACCCACCGGCGCCCAGCCCCCATCGCGCCGCCGGGCAGGTCGCGCAGACTCTCGGGGTCGAGCGACTTCACCTCGCGGTGAATCACCGGCTCGCTGTACGTCAGCGCGATCGGCGGTAGCGCCTCGCGGCTGTACGCCTGCGTCTGCGGATCGCGGACATAGCCGGCCTGCGTCGCGGTGGCGAGCCGCGTCAGGGTAGCGTTCTCCACATACGTGAGGTCGAGCGACCGCACGAGGCACGGCGCCTCGCCGAGCTCCGACATCCGGTGAAACATCAGCACGCGGCGGCAGAGGCGGTATGTGCGGATCTCGAAGCCAGCGCGGTACGCCGAGAACGGGTCCTGGCGGACCGGCCACGAAGCGCTCTCCTGGGGCGTGGGCGCCTCGACGTCGTGCTCGCCATAATCGAAGACGACCTCGAACAGGCTGCTCTCCGCGTCGCCCGGCACGGTGTTCCCGTAACGCACGCGCTTGAGATAGCGGTTCGCGACCGCCGCGCGGCCCGCGTGGCGGTGGCTCTCCGCCGCCTCGTCGCGCGCCACGCCGGTCAGGTCCTCCGCCTTGTACGCGTAGGCCACGACATTGCCCTTGTCGTCCCGGGTCTCCTCCAGCAGCCACGAGAAGATGCGCTCCGGCCTGGCCGGGTCGGCGATCCGCGCCTCCGGGCTCCGCCCGTAGACGCTCGTTACGTTGTCCGGCGCCGTCGCCGTCCAGTACACGTTCCCGCTCGCCTTGACCTCGCGGCGCTCGATCCGCGCGAACGCGCCCTCCACACGGGGACGGTAGCGGATCACCTTCTCGCTCTCCGTCTCGTACCGGTCGAGCTCCGCGCCGTCGATCGACCGCGCGGGCACCAGATCCTCCGCGCCGGACAGGACGAACACGTCGCTCTCCTGAGCGTCGTCGTAACGCGGAAGGCCCTTGTCGGTCTTCCGCGCGATGCGCGGGATCGACAGCTGCCAGCCGGCGCCGAACGGTCCGTTGCCAGCCCCCGAGTCGTACGTCACCGCCATCGCTGGCCCGAACCCGGCGCGACCGGGGCTCAGCGGCAGCGGGATCGAGAACGACCCCGTGCCCGTCACCGGGTTCGCGGAGAATTTCTCATCCACCCCGCGGATCGCGCCGCCGCCCTTCGGCAGCGCGGGCGCGGGCAGCTCCGGCGCCTTGGGCGCGCCCGGGAGGCCCTTCGGAGCCTCGGTGTCTTTACCGGACCCCGCCCGGGCGACGGACGCGGAGTCTCGGCTCCTGCCGCGCGCTCCGGTGTCCGGCGCGGCCGGTGATGCTGCCTGCGCAGCGGTGGTTTCCTTCTTGGGCTCACGACTGTTCATCCGTCTCCCTCTTCCCACGGCAAGGGGCGGCCCACGCGCCCGGAGCGCGTCGCTCCGGCACCACGGCGTCGGCCGCCGAGCCCGTGAGCGGCGCCGGGCCAGCGCCGCTCACGGACGGTTCGAGCTCTCCACGGCCCTGTCCTCGTCGCCCGGTCCCCCGGGACAGGGGCTCGCCCCCCTCTGCGGGCGGCGCTACTTGTAGAACACGTTCACGACGAGCGTGTTCAAACCGGGCGCGGAGTTGTTGTTGTCCGCCGAGCCCGCGGTCGCGCCGATGCCGATGCCGTTCGTGAACGCGATGCCGTTCGTGTGCTCGGCCGAGGTGACTTGCCCGGCGGGGACGCACAGCGTCACGGCAGGGGTATCGGAGTTCATGGTCGGGGTCCCCGCCATATCATAGAGCTTCACGAACGCCGCGCTCGATCCCGTGTTGGCGAGGTGCCAGCCGAACACCTGTCCGGCGGAGCTCTTCACGTTCTGCCCCGTGTTGCTCAGCCCGATATTGTGGTAGATGGAGAGCCCACCTGCGGTGGCCGGCTTTACGTGGACCGCGCCGACCGTGTTGGCGCCGGCCGGGAGCGACCCGACCAGGCCGACCGGCAGCGGATTGCTCTGCGAGACGTCGACGGCGGTGCCGTCCACGCCCGTCTGCACCTTGGCGCGCAGGACGTGGACGCCGAGGATCTCATCGGTGGCGAGGAGCGTGCCCGCGCCCTGAGGAAGCGTGATGTTGTCCGACATGGTCGTTGACTCCTTGGTGTTCGATCGCGGGGTCGTCCTCTACGGTTGCGACGATTGCGGCAGCTGCTCGGTGCGGTAGTCGCAGAGCAGATAGATGTCCTGCAGCGTGTGGTCGAGCCGGCTGGCCGTCCTGAGCTTGTCCGCTATCGCGTTGACCTCGTCGCTGGTCACGCTGAGCGTCCAGGTACCCAGATCCCACGATTCGCCGGGCGCGGCCGGGCTCAAGGTGTCGCTCTTGCCCATATTGCACTCGCCTTCTCCCAGGTAGCTCGGGAGCGAGAGCAGAGCCGCCGCGGCTCCCGGCCGCGTCACGTGGCCGCTGAGCGTACCTCCGCTCGAGTAGAACTTCTCGCCGCTCCACCGCGCATAGAAGGTGACGCTCGTCAGCACGGTCTTCCGTGTCGCCGGCGCATAAGGGAACATCTCCGGCGTGAGCGGGATCGAGAGCTCCTGCGGCGCGCTCGAGCTCGCCGGCGCCATGAACCGGGCCCACTCGGCCGGCAGCTCGGACCGCAGGCTGAAGAGCCGGCGCCGCGCCGGCGGGTGTTCGTCGTAGTGATCGTTCGCCGCTTCCGCGAGGGCGCCGCTCGAGCGCGCCGTGTACCGGATGTGGAGGATCACGTCGCTCACCGCCGCGATGTCGAAGCGGTTGTTCGCCGCGGGGAGCTCGATCTTGTAGGTGCCGAGCACGCCCGCGCCCTCGAACGGGAGATACCGCTCGTCGCGCAGGTTCGGCTCGAACAGCCCCGCGTCGTTCACCCCGTTGCTGGTCGTGATCACGTTCGTCAGCGGGACGAGATCCGCCCGGAAGTTCGTCCCGCTCGCGTAGGTGTCGTCCACCACCGAGCTGCTCCGCACCTTGGTGCCGCTCAGCGTGAGCGTGCAGTTCACGCCCGCGTACGGGCCGGTCACGGTCGGGATCGTGACCGCGACCGATTTGATGCGCCGGAAGTAGTGCCCCGGATGGTCGAGATCGAACACCGCCTCTGGCAGCTCGAACTCGCACGTCCCGGTCTCCCGGAGCTCGATGAGCTGCTCGGGCGCGACCTCGGCGAGCGAGACGTGCTTGACCAGCTCCGCCTCGCGCGGCGTCTGCTCCAGGAACGCGACCTCCAGGCGGCGGAGGTCGTGCTGGAGCCGCTCGCCGGCGAGCAGGCCCTGCTTCAGGCTGTCCCAGGCGCCGAAGCGCACCACGGCGGGCGTGCTGTCGGACGTGCCGAGCTCGAACCGGAGCGCCCGCTCCGCGCGCTTCGCCATGTCGTAGGCCAGCGTGTACGTCTGGTAGTGGACGGTCGACAGCTCCGCCACCATCCAGTCGTACAGCTCCTCGGTCGTGCGCTTTCTGTCCTGGAGGAACTCGAGCACCTCGCGCGCCTGCTCGGTCTGCCGATCGTGGTTCTTGAGCTCCACCTCGGCCACCGCCGCGCGGATCTTCGCGGCGACGATCTGCTTCTCCAGCCCCTGCATCTCCTTCGCCGCGAGCCGCTCCTGCAGCGCCCACTCCTCGGCGCGCCGCTCGTATCCGGCCAGCGTGGACGCGATCGACGCGCCCTCGCGCATCGCGCCGGCGACCATGGAGAGCACGTTCGACGCCGCCTCGATCGGAGCGCCCGAGGCCTGCCCCCCGATCGTGGTGAGGGCGACCGGGCTCCCGAACGCGCCGGCGCCGCCGAACGTCACCGGAGGGATCGCCTCGACCCCGGGCGCGATGGCGGCGACCGCCTGCGCCACGAGCCCGAGCTCCATGCCAAAGACGCTCATGGCCAGCGCCGCCTGCTCCGCCGCGCTGATCCGCGGCAGGCTCGCGTAGTGGTCGCGGCGGAGCTGCGCCGTCTCGAGCGACCGCTCCAGCGAGGCGACGGTCGCCTGGGCCTCCTTGATCTGCTGCGCCTTGATCTCGCGCACCGCCGCGAGCAGCTCGACCTCGTGGCCCGAGCGCAGCCGCGCGATCGCCTCGCCGTCCTTCTTCTCCATGGCGGCGAGCAGCGCGGCGCCGAGCCCCGCCACCGCGCCGCAGAGCTCCATCGCCTTCGCGTGCAGCACCTGGAAGCGGTAGGGGAGCCGCGGGGAGCTCGCCTCGTTGAGCACCGTCGCGAGGTCCACGCCGAGCGCCCTCGCCTGCACGAGCAGCATCGGATCGATGGGCGGCTCGAACAGGGGCAGCGTCCGGACCACGCCCTCGATGCTCATCGAGTGTCGGATCTTGAAGAGCCGATCGGCGACCGTGTCCCACAGCCCCGAGAGCGCCTCGTCGCGGGGCACGCAGAAGTAGAGCTCTCCCAGGTCGATCGCCCGCTCGGAGAACGTGCGGCGCAGCAGATCCATCAGCGAGCTCGCCACGAGGCTCTCCGCCTCGACGCGGGACCGGGACTGGACCACGGGGTCGGAGAGGTCGCCGAGCCCGAGCGCCTCGAGCTGCCAGTAGTTCCGCGGCGTCACCGCGTCCTTCCGCTCGATGCGCACCGGGCGCCGGCCGAGGAGGTTGCCGGCCAGGATGTACAGCTGCATCGCCTCGTTGATCGACTCGATGGTCTCGCGCCGGAAGAGCCGATCGCCCCAGGCGATCAGGTTCTCGACGTACTTCATCACCACCGCCTTCTGGTAGGCGATCGGCCGCATCCGCGCGACGATGTGCGGATTGAACGGGTCCTTCCGCCACGCCTCGATCTGCGCGACGAGATCGACCTTCTCCGGCTCGTCGTCCTGGGTCGTCAGGAGCGAGCTCAACAGCTTGGCCATCGTGCCCTGCTGCGAGGGCGACAGATCCCGGATCTCCTCCTCGATCGAGGCGAGATCCTTGTTCTCGCGAAACGGCCGCACGTTCCAGAAGCGCTCGGGCGACGGGGCCGGATCGCCCGTGGTCGGGTCGAAGATGAAGTGGAACCAGCGCTGCGCCTCGGCGTGCCGGCCGCTCTGCATCAGCCGCAGGGCGATCAGCAGCGGCGCGTGGAAGAACAGCTCCCAGTTGTAGAGCGAGTACGCGCCCTGGAACGAGAAGTCGACCTCCTCCTTCGGATACGGCGTGAGCACGTTGGCTTCCTCCGGGTCGTAGCGATCCTCGAAGAACTCGCCGTCGCTGAGCTGGAGCGGCTTGGGCCGGTGGAGCGACCACTTGAGCAGCCCGTCCACCCCGGCGCGCTGCAGCTCCTTGCGAAACAGGCAGACGTAGGGGTGATAGAAGGACGTGAACCGGTATCGCTTCGCGTCTTCGTGGATGTGCGCGATGCGGATCAACATGGGCGACTCCCTCGCCCAACCGGCCGCCGCCGTCCCCGCGCGCATGGCGAGCACGGCGTCGTTCTTGGCGACGTCGCCGTACGCCGTGATCCCAGGCTGGATGCTCACGGTAGGCCATTCGGTGTGCGCGGTCAGGACGAGCTCGGCGAAGAATGTCGACTTCGCGTCCTTGTAGAAGAAGAACGGCGCTCCGGCATCGGCGCTGTCGTCCCTCTCCCCGGCGCCGATCTCGCGCGGAAAGAACGCGCGGAACGGGGTGACATCCCTGAACAGCGGGAGCATCTTCCGGAGGTCATTGAGCTCGATCGGAACGAACAAGCTGATCGCGTTATCGAGCGAGACCACAAGCTGCCGCCGGCAGTGCGACCAGCTGGGCTTCGCGAACCAGAACTTCTGGTCCTTCTTTTCGGCCTCGGCGTAGTTGGTGCCCACCAGCGCGCCGCAGCTGCTTCGCTCGAAGTGCCCGAGGCGATAAGCGTTGATGTCCCAGCTCTGTATCACCGCGATCCGGGGCGGCCGGTTGGATGCGCGCTCCGGGAACAGCGAGACGTAGGGGGGCTCGTCCGGAAGCATCGACACCTCCGAGCCGCCGCTCATGCGGCGCGCGCCCCACGCGCCGTTTCGGCGCTCGCTCCATGCGAGGCGGACGTAATGACGCGTCTCCGCCTCCTTGCCCGGATGGCGCGTGTCGGTCGGGATCTGCTGGTCCGGAAGGGCGCGCTCCTCGATGATCGGCCAGAACAGGTGCGGGCGACGGTCCTCCACGGTGAGCAGGACGCTCTCCCCCTCAATGTCGAGATCGATCGGCTCCCAGGGAGTCCACGACAGACCGTCGACCCGCGTGCGGTAGAAGTACTTGTAAGGCTGGCCCTCCGTGCGGCCGACGACGTGGAGCACGTCGATGGGGAGGTGCGTCTCGTCGCCGTCTTCGTTCTGGTGGAACGCGGCCACGATCTCGAGGTTCGCGACCTCGTCGAGCTTGTCGAGGTACCGCTCGAACGCGCGCTCCGCGGCGTCGTCGGTGATGTCGTTCTGCCGGAGCTCGTTCTCGAGAGCCTTGAAGAACGGCGACTTGTCGTCGCGCAGCGACGGGTCGAGGTACATCTCCGGCTGGAGCAGGACCTTGCGGCTCGCCTCCCAGACGCGGTAGCTCTTGCGCCACGCCCACTCGCGCGCCGCCTCCTCCGGGAGCGCCAGCTCTGCCTCCAGGTTCAAAAACGCGCGCTGCACGAACGTCTGCACCGAGCCGATGGCCTGCTTCAGGCGCGAGGTGATCACCGCGGGGCTCGTCTCGACGTCCACGAGCAGGTTGGCAAACAGGTCGTCGCTGTCCTCGTATCCCCGCTTCGCCACGAGGTACGCCACCAGCGACGACCGGAGCCGCTCGCGCAGCACGTCGCGCAGCGGCGGCGCCACCCTGGCCCAATCGGCGTCGGAGTACTTCGCCTTCGCGACCCGCATGATGCTCTCGGCGGGCCCGGCGCCGTCCGAGTAAATCGAGCTCTCCCACGCGAACGCCTGCTCGGCCGAGACGCCGAGCCGCTTCAGCACCACGAGCGCGCGGCGCACGAGCCCGAGGAGCGAGACCTGCTCCGCGGTGCTGCTCGGATAGTGCGCCGCGTAGCCGCGGGCGACGAGCAGCCGCGCGACGTCCGCCGCGGGCCAGTCCGTGGCGGCGGCCAGCGTCGCGGCGGCCTGCGCCGCGGCGTCCTCCGCCGTGATCCCGTCCATGATGAGTAGACTCGCCAGCGACGGATTCGGCCCGACCAGGTGGGAACGGAGCGCGACGAAATCCACGAGCTTCTCCCAGGCCTCGAACAGCGGCGAGGCGTCGCCGTCGCTCTCGGTGCGCGGCAGCCCGTCGAGGTCGAGCGCCGGCGACGCGCCGGCGAACATGCGCTCGATCTCGTCGGCGCTCGCGCCGAGCTGCTGCACGACCGCCGCGGCCCTGGCCAGGTGCCGGTAGGCGGCGAGCTGCGCGGCGCGGCGGGGGTTGTCGAGCGACGGCGGCGGCGGGTCGGGCAGCGAGAACGCGCTGCCGAGCGACGCGTCGCCGGGCTCGCCCGTCGTGAGGATGTCCGCCATGAGCAGGTGCGTCGACCGCGCGTCCAGCTTCAGCGCCGCGCCGAGCGTGTCCTCGATGAGGGCCGCCTCGGCCTCGTCGTCCGGGCCGCCGTTCTTGCCGCGCAACGCCAGCAGCGAGCCGAACATCTGGTCCAGCACGGGGTTCGCGGCCTCGTCCGTGACGGCGATCCGCGCGCGCGGGGACGACCGCGCCCGGAAGATGACCTCGAGGTCGGCGGGCGACAGCCCCGAGCGCCGGACGCGATCGACCGTGTTCAGGAAGCGCAGCGTATGCTCGGGGTAATCGGCCTCGAGCGGCTTGTACTTGCTCAGGTTGTAGAGCACGTGGAAATCGGGCAGAGACAGCCGCGCCGCCCGCGCAAAGGTGACGTAGCGGTGGAGCTTCGCGAGCGTCACCGGCGCAAGGTCGGCGGTGTTCGCCGGGACGAGCGGGTCCAGCGCGAGCCCCGAGCTCTCGGTGAGCAGCGACAGCTCCTCCCGGCTGATGCGCAGGCCGGCGAGGATCGCGGGCGTGTGAGACTCGAGCAGGTCTTCGGTCGCGAGGCTGGCGACCCCGGGCAGCGCGAGCGCGGCGTCGACCGGGTTGGTCACGGCCTTGTTCTGGAAGAGTTGCTCGTAGAACGACGGCGTCTCGCCCGCGTCGCGGCGCTGGGTATCGAGCGGCCCGAACCAGCTCGCGAGCACCGCGATCGGCAGCGAGATGCCCCGCTCGGCGCGCAGCGCCTGGATCACCGAGATCACGCGCAGCGCGCGGCCGTTCAGGATGTCGGTGCCGCCGGGCGCGCACGCGGCCAGCACCTGATCGAGCTCGCGGATCGACCAGCCGAGCCGCAGCCGGAGCCTCAGGAAGCGGTGCAGGAAGTCCAGATCGCTCAGATCGCCGCTCAGGCCGCCGATGGTCTGCTCCTCGATCTTGCAGCTCCCCGCGGGCTCGATCGTCGGCGACCCGAAGCGATGGAGCACGGAGGTCTCGAGCAGGTCGCGCAGCTCGTCGTAGGACAGCCCCGAGCGCTTGAGGAACTCCGGCACGTTGAGCAGCCCGCCGGGGACCCAGCCGACGCCCCAGGCGCTCGCCAGGGTCACGCCCGCGATCGGGGTGCCGCGGATCAGGTCGCGCTCGCGCGGCGAGAGCCCGAGCCGATGGGCGGCCGCGTCCTCGGGATACATGGCCTCCGGGCTGGACCAGCTCGCCCTCAGCTCGGACATGAGCGCGTGCAGGGGCACGCCGAGGTGCTCGAGATAGACGCGCGCCTCGTGGAGCCGGTGGTGATACGGCAAGCTGAGGGGGAAGTCGCATCTCGAGAGGCGCTCGTAAGCGTCCTCGTGCCAGTCCTCCTCGCCGCTGGGCGGGTTCGGCATGGCCGCGAGATCCTCGGCGGTGCCGACGGTCGCGATGTGCTCCGGGAAGGCGGGCGGGGCCTCGTTCTGCTCCAGGGTCTCGCCCACGAAGGCGTGGACGAGGATCTCGTTCACCAGGTCGACGTACGGCAGCGGCGTGTCGGTGTTCTCGCAGGTGAGGTCGATCCGGCCGATGTCCGGGCGCCGCCCGGGGAGCGACGGTGTCGAGCCCGGCGCGCTGCCGAGGAGCAGCTCCTTCGCGGTCCACTTGGAGCTGCCGCTCTTCGTGACCTCGGAGTAGTAACGATCGAGGAAGTGGAGGAGGTCGACGAGGTACGCCGCCGGACCGTAGACCGAGGCACAATGCGCGCACGCGCACGCGTCGGCCGAGCCGAAGAGCTCCTCGTAGGTCGCGAGGCCCGACGCCGCCTGGCCCGCGCGGCCCGCGGGGTCGGGCAGGACGTGGGCCGAGCTCTGGTTGAAGGCCGTGCCGAATTTGAGCGCCAGCGCGAGCGCAACATCGGAGACGGCGGTCGCCTTGTCGTAGATGTCGTCCGCGATCTCGGAACCTCCGAGGGCAGCGCCGAACTCGGCGTCGAACCGGAGCCGGCCGCGGAGGGCGACCTGCCGCGCCGACTTGAGCCCGCCATCGAGCAGCACCTTCGCCTCCTCGTACTTGGGTGTGAGCTTGTACAGCCGCTCGACCGCCTTGAGGTCGCGCATCGCGGCCTCGGGGTTGGAGAGCCCCGCGAACGCCCCCGGGTTCGACGCGATGAAGTGGCCGGCGCGCGCCTTGCCGAGCTCGAACGACGGGTTGTTGTTGAAGAACGCGGGCAGCTCGCTCCCGCCGACCACAGAGATGGCGGACGCGACCGCCTTCGACGGGAACGCCACCTCCAGGGCGCGCCGGATGACCTTGGCGTAGGTCGCGCGCCGCTCGGCCACCGTCGCTCCGGGCGTGTCGTCCGGGCAGTCGATGGGCGAGCCGTTGCGCTGGAGGGCGAAGATCGCGATCCAGTCGGCCTCGCTGTAGGCCGCGAGGTCCTTGAGGTCATTGAGCTGGTTGTCGTGCCAGCGATCCCACAGCTCCGAGATGAGCGGGAAGTGATAGCGCGTGAGCGCGCCCAGCTGCAGCAGGAGCTTGAGCCGCGGGATGAGGAGCGAGCCCTCGCCCTGGTACGCGGGCAGGGACGCGAGGTGGGTCCAGAAGGCCTCGGGCGTGCCATCGAACGCCATGTACTCGGCGATGAAGTCCTGCGTGTAGGACCCGCCCAGCTCGAGATCGAGGAGCTGACCGAGGTTGCAGGTCGTCCCCGGGGGCGGCGCCTCCGTGGCGAGGCCGACGGCGGCCTCGGTGAGGAGATCGACGATGCTATCGTTGACCTCGCGGCCCACGATCTTCGCCGCCTTCGCCTCGTCGAGCACGCGGCGCAGCGCGGGTTTGGGGTACGAAAGGAGCCCGCGCCTCGTGCTCGGCAAGCCCATGCGGACGAAGGGGTAATAAGGATCGGCGGACTCGGCGACGCCGACGGACAACCTGAGCGACTCGGCCCCGACGAGCGCCTCGACCTGCCCGCGCTCCACCTCGGTCGCCTTCGCGACAAAATCGACCTGCTCGGCCTGGAGGTCTCCGAGGAACACCCCCTGCGTATGGGCCGCGGTGCGGGCCTTGACCTGCAGCAGCTCGGACGGGCCGCGGTCTTCCTGGTCCTGGCTGGTGACCAGGTCGACGACCGCGGTCGACGGGGCGCGGACGATCAGCGCGGAGCGGCCCAGCTCCTGGTTCGACCCGTTGTAGACGATCACCCGCAGATCCGGCCGTTGCTTGCCGGACGCCAGGATGGTCGAATAGGAGATCTTGTAATGACCCGACGCGTCGGTCGCCGACGAGCCGATCTCGCTTTGTGACGTCAGCTTCACGTCGTAGGCGCGCACCATCAAGTTCGCGAGGGCCGCGCCTTGCTCGTTCCGCACATTGCCGCGCACGGTCGCGGTGGCCGGGGCGCGCTTCGTCGAGGTCACCGCGAGGTCCACCTCGATCCGGAGGGAGGCGGGCTGCGTCGACAACTTCCATTGGGTGTAGCGCGTGACGTACTCCTCGCCCCCGAGCGCGAACACGCGGAGCGCGGCCACCGGCTCCCGCCCCTGGAAATGACGAACCACGTCGTCCTGGTCGAGCGAGATCTCGAAATCGCCGTTCTGGTTGGTCACGGCGACGGCGACGAGATCCGTGTTGACCTCCGCGCTGTCCCACGCCTCGACACGCACACTACCGACGCCCCGTTCGCTCTTGGCTCGGACGACCCGACCGGAGAGTTTATACCTTCTCATGCGAGCTCCCTTCGATTCCATGGTCAAGAACCACCCAAGTGGCGCAAGTTTCAGCCGCCGCGGTCGATGCGCCTCGTCGCCGACCGGGAGCAGCGGAGAAGACGACGGAGACCGCTGCCCCTGGGGCGAGCGGCGCGCGGATCTTCGCGCCGCTCGCCCCGTGCGAGCCCCCCTCGCCCATCCGCGAGGAATCAGTTGTTCCCTATCGATCCCCTGTTTCAGCCCTTGCGAGCGTCAGCGCCGCGCCGCGAACGCGCCTGCAGGACGTGATTTGAACTACCACGGAGCGTCTCGTTGAAAAGCTCGAAACACGTTCCCGACATACGGTGATCCCGGGGTAGCTCCACGCCTCGCGCGCGACCGACGATCGCCTGTTTTTTGCTGTCGCCGGACGAGCGCGGCCGCATGGCTGCGACCATGAGCTCACGCACGCATGGAAGGCGCGGTGTCGTCTGACGCACACGCACCCATGACGCGCCTCACCGGCGCCTCGCGCACGGCGTCAAGTCGCCCCGGTCACACCCCGGCGACATCTCGCGCGCGCCACGCCATCTCCTGGCCATCGCCACAGCTCTTCGACTAGAATCCTGGGTCCCCTTCCGCGAGGCTCCATGCGCGGCGTTCCCACCGCTTTCGTTGTGCTCCTCTCTCTCTCTGTTGCGTTCGCCGCGTGCGACCAGGCCGCTCCTCCCTCCGAGGCCCCGCGCGATCCGGCCGCCGCCCAGCCGCTCGTCGCCACGGCGGCGCCGGTGATCGCCGCCGTCACCTGGCCGCCGGCCGCCTCGGTCGACCGCGGCGCGCTCGCGGCGCTGCCCGAGGCGGCGGCCCACGCCGCCAGGATCTCGCAAGTCCCGGTGCTCGTGCCGCCCCGGCCCGAGCTCCTCGCGGCGCCGGTCCTCGTGGCCAAGGAGCACTGGACGTCGTTCTGGGCAAAGACGGAGTCGATCACCGTCTCGCTCACCATGACCCGCCTTGAGCGCAAGTATCCAGGTATTCCACCTTTCCAACCAGCCCACGCCGTGCGCGGGGCGCCCGCGCTCATCACGGCGAACGAGGGCATCTGGACCGCGTCCTGGATCGAGAACGGCGTCACCTACGCCCTCGACGTCGAGTGCGCGTCGCCGGAGGCCCCGCCCTGCGCCTCGGACGCGCTCCTCCGCGAGCTCGCCGCGGAGCTCGTCTACGTGGGCGGCGTCGGCGCGAAGGCGGCGGGAGACAGGCCATGAGCGCGCCGCTCCCCCCTCCCCGCCTCCATCGCCGCCGCCCCGCCGCGCCGGCCCCGCTCGTCGCCGCGGCGGCGCTCGCGCTCTTGCCGACCGCGGCCGCGGCCGATCCGTTCTCCTATCATCCGGCCGGCGAGCTCGTCCCCGGCTCGGGCGAGGGGCGCGCCGACGGCGTCGTGTACGCGCCCGCCATGCGCTTTCCCCTCGAGGAGGGCCCGGCGTTCGCCAACTCCCAGGTGTACAGCAAAGGGGGGAGCGCCGGCCCGCGCGGGGGGCAGTGCGACGCGGACAACTACGCCTATCCGTGGCGCGACAACTTCTGCGAGTCGCGCTCGTGGGCGATGCCGCTCTGCCCCTCCGGGGCGGGACACCAGGGGCAGGACGTCCGGCCGCCCACGTGCGAGGCGGGCAAGCACTGGGTGGTCGCGGTGGCCGACGGCATCATCACGAGCATCGGCGGCTACTCGGTGTACCTGACCGGCGAGGACGGGACTCGCTACGACTACCTGCACATGTCCGATGTCCAGGTCTCCGTGGGACAGGGCGTGTCGCGCGGCGAGCGCATCGGGAAGGTCTCCAACGTGTTTGGCGGCACGCCGACGACGATTCACCTGCACTTCAACGTGCGGCAATCGTTGAGCGGCGTCGGGCTTGTGTATGTGCCGCCCTACAGCTCGCTCGTGGCCTCGTACCAGGCGCTCCTCAACGAGCCCCCCGAGGGCGCCCTCGAGACCGCGGGCTGCGACGGGATCCGCGGCTGGACCCACGACCCGGACGCCGCCGAGGGCGCGCCGGGCAGCGCGCGGCTCTATTTCGACGCCGCGGCGACCGACGCGGGCGCCGAGGGCCACACCCTCGCCGCGGACCTGCCCCGGGATGACCTCTGCGCGCCGCTCGGCTCCTGCGCGCACGGCTTCGAGGCGCCGATGCCGCTCAGCCTGCTCGGGGGCGAGCACGCGGTCCACGCCTACAGCGTCGATGCGCTGAGCGGCGAGGAGGTCGAGCTCGAGGGCAGCCCGAGGGCGCTCGCGTGCCCGCTCGAGCTGCCGGGCGGCGTGCGGCGGCCGCTCGGAGGCGCCGGGGCGCTGGACGCCTGGCGGTTCTCGCGGTTCTGGGACGTCGCCAGCGCGCCGGACGCGGCGCTCGAGGCGCTCCCCGAGGGCGACGCGTTCCCGCCGTCGCCGCTGCTCGTGCGCGGCGACGACGGCGGGGCGTCCGTGTGGCTCGTCGACGGCGCCGCGCGCCGGGCCGTGCCGGACGCGGCGGCCGCCGCCGCGTGGCGGCTCGATCCAGACGAGGCCGTCGTGTGGCCGGCGGCGCGGCTCGCCGCCCTGCCGCTCGGCCCGGCGCTGCCGCCGCGCCCCTTCCTGGCGCAGGGCTCCGGGCCGGCGCTCTACGTCATCGACGCGCTCGTCGAGGCGCCGCCGCCGGGCGAGGGCGCCGGCGGCGCCACCGGCGGCTCCGGCGGCTCCGGCGGCGCGGCGGGCGGCGCAGGGGGCGCCGCGGACGACGGGCCCCTCATGAACGGCGGCGTCCATGGCGAGTTCGGCTGCGCGTGCGCCGCGGCCGGCGCGGCCGACGCGGACGGCGCGGCAGCGCGCTGGCCGCTCGGGCTCTTCGCCGCGGCGGCGGCGCTCGGCGCGGCGCGGCGGCGCGCGGCCGGGCGCGTCAGCCCTCGTGGATCTTGATCCCGGGGATGCTCCGGAGCGGGCTCGCGTCGTCGACCCGCGAGCCCTCGAGGTACACGTTCTTGAGGCTCTTGAGCTCCCGGAGCGGCGACACATCGCTCACGCGCGTCCGCTTCATCTGGAGCATCTCGAGCTTCTTCAGGCCGGCGAGCGGGCGCAGGTCCGTCACCTCGGTCTCGTCGATCTGGAGCTCGGTCAGGTTGGTGAGGCCGGCGAGCGGGGTGAGGTCCTCCACGGGCGTGCGGCCGATGTCGAGCCGGTCGAGCTTGACGAGCCCGGCGAGCGGGGAGAGGTCCTTGACCAGCGTCGCCGAGACGCGCAGCGACTCCAGCCGGAGCAGGCCCTTGATCGGGCGGAGATCGTCGATCTTGCCCGGCGGCAGGTAAAGCCCTTTGACGCCCGTGAGCTCGGGGAAGAGGCAGGGATCGAGCTCGTCGAGCCCCTGGGCGTCGGACAGGTTCATGGTCTTGATGTTCTTGAGCTCGGCGTGCTTGATCGGCCCCTCGGGCTTCTGGAGCTGCTGCCGCACCCTGGCCTCGAGCGCCGGATGCGAGAAGGTCACCGGGTCGCTCTTGGTGCACACGACCTCCTTCTTCGGCGGCGCCGGCGCGCTGGCCGCGGGGCTCGCGGCGGGCGTCGCGGCGGCGGGCGCCTGCGCGGCGGGGGCGGCGGAGGCCGCAGGGGCGGCGGGCTTCTTGGGCTCGTCGCAGCCCAGGAGGGAGATGGCGAGGCCAAGGGAGACAAGGACCAGGGGGCGAATCATCGCGGCGATGATACACGAGACGGCGAAAGAAAACCGCCGCCCGCAAAGCGCGCTCACGGGGCCAATCGCCGAGCTCCGACAGGGCCTCCGCGCCCGCAGCGGAGATCGCGTGGACGCGAATCGACTCCGAGCGTCAATCTTCGATCAGGACGGAGTCATCGTCGACACCGTCGTTGGTTGCGCATGGGTTGCGCACCGGCGCGCTCGCTACAGCGGCAGGAGCAGGAGCCCTTGCCGGGCGTCGAGCTGCTCCGCGAACCACTCCCGGTGACGCCGCTCCACCGCGAGCGACTGCCGGAGGAGGTCCCGCGCGCGGTCCGAGAGGCCTTCGCGCGACGATATCATCCTCTCGTAGGCGGCGCAGCTGTCTTCCTCGTAATGCCTCATCGCCTCCAGGATGGCGCGTTCTCCGGCCATCCCGTTCGTCAGCGCTTTGCTCTTCAGCTTGGGCCGGACGGCGCTCTCGACGGGCGGATCGCCGAGCTCGTGGGCCAGGGCGGCGAGCTCCTCGAGGTGGCGCTCGTGATCGCTCAAGAAGCTCGCCAGCCGGCTCTTGTCGCCTGGGCGGCTCATCCGCGAGAGGGCCGCTCGGAGCGCGTCCACCGCGGACCAATTGAGCTCGATCAGTTCAGTCAAGGACCCGATGAACGCGGCCTCGCCGCCGATCACGGACGCCATGGAATATCGCTCCTCTCGACCCGGAAGCTGCGCCGCCCGGGAAGAGGGACGTGGGCGGGTGCTTCTCCAGGTCTTCGATGCTCGCAAGCCCGGTGCCGGAGCCCGCCTGTGCAGCGGCTATCCATCGCGCGGCGCGCGCCGTCCAGGAACAGCGCGCCTTCCACGCTCGTCGACGGGCGGCCGTGCCCGCGACGGCCTCTCCGGGCCCCGCGCGCACGGCGGATGCGAAGACGCAGCCCAGATCGAGGCCGCGCGGCGCGCGCCGGGCCAGGACGGAGCCGTGAAACGCCGAGGGCGCAGGCAGCGTGATCGCGCCGGCCGGAGCGGCGCGGCCTGAGCGCGTCCTGGACGTGAGCGCGCCTCGGCCTGGAGGAGCGCGGAGGCCGCGCCGTCGAGGTCGGGAGAAGGGGAGGTGCTCGGTGGAAGGGAGAGGGCGGGCAGCCCCAGCGAAGGGGGCGAGGCTACTTCTTGCCGAAGAGGCCGCCGAGGGAGCTCGCGAGGCCGCCCACGTCCAGGTTGGCGATGGCGGGGGCGGCGGCGCCGAGCGCGGTGTCGACGTGGGCGGCGAGCGGAGCAGGGAGCTTCGCTTTGAGGAAATTGACCACCGTCTCCACGGCCACGCGCGCCTTGTCTTCCGAGATGCCCACCTTCTCTGCGACTTGTCGTACGAGCTCGTCCATGGCCTCGACGCTCATCCTTTCTGCGCGCCACCCGCGCATCCGGGGAGAGCATCCACGCGCCGATCGGCGCCGGCAAGAGAATTCCGCGCCCGGCGGCGCGGGCTCAGGGCTGGAGCGGCGGCGCGAGACAATCAATAACGTCCCATCGCCCCTGAATCGGCGTCACGCAGCGCGGATATCGCTCTGGAACGGGGAGAGGTTCTCCGGGAACAGGAGCCACGCGAAGAGGCAGCGCACCTCGAAGGTCTCGTCGTCCGCGATGGCCGCGAGCGTGGGGTCGAGCTCGTCGATCGCGTGCCCTTCCCAGACGAAGCCCGGCACGCCGCGCGCCCGGCTGACGAGCCCGCCGGTCTGCCGCTGGTCGCGCGCGCGGAAGCAGCGGGAGAGCGCCATGTTGACCGCCGCCGTGAAGTCGGGCCGGTGCGCGATGCGCTCCGGCAGCGCGACGCGGTCGAGGCCGGCCGACCAGCAAAGCCAGCAGAGGGCGGCCCACTCGGCGCGGACCCTTCGCATCAGGAGGGAGACCGGCAGGGCTCCCGGGTCGAGCGTCTCGTCCACGGTGAGCTCGACGGTCTCCACGCCATTCTCCGTCTCCTCGGTCAACGTCGCCTCGGTCCGCGCGAGCTCCACCGGCCCCTCCGGCAAGAGGTGCGACAGGTCCGGCGGGAGCCACGGACACGGCTCCGCGCCCGACAGGCCGCGCTGCACGGCCTCGCGCAAGCGCATCAAGCGGGTGGCGTAGACCTGGATCTCCTGCCGGACCTGCTCGATCGGCTGGCCGACCTCGACCTCGACCGACGCGTCGCCCGGCACCGGATCGATGGCCTGGCGCGCCGGCCAGAAATCGAGCTCCGCGAACAGCACCCGCACCACCGTCCTGAGGTGCTCGGCCACGGCGGGCGCCTCGGGCTCGATGCGATCGGCGTCCTCGAGCACGCCGCGCGTGTCGCCGAGATCGAGCCGCAGGAGCGCGCGCGTGATGCAGGTCGAGCGGCGCTCGGGCTCGAGCAGCATCGCCGCCTCGACGAGCGAGAGCGCGACGCGGCGCGAGCCCGGAAACGCGGCGGCGAGCTTGCGGTAGGCTGCGCTCGGCTCGGCGCCGAGCAGGAGCGCGTCCAGGGCGGCGAGCGCGGTCACGTCGGTCGCCTCGAGCAGCGCTCGCCCGCGTCGCGCCGCGATCTCGGGCCTTGGCTGCAGCGTCGCGGCGCGCAGGAGCTCGGCGAGCCGCTCGCGCTCGCCGCCGCGCACCGCCGCGCGGGCCGCGGCGCAGCAGGCCTCGCGCGCGCGGCCGCCCTGCAAGAGCTCTCGCGCGAGGGCCCAGACGCGCTCGGCCTCCCACGCCGCGAGGTCCTCGGCGAGCGCGGGCGACGCGACGAGGCTGGCCTCGTCGAGGGCCGCGCCGAGCTCGCGCCGAGCGACCGGCGCCCCGTCCGCGTCGAGCATCGTGAACGCTCCGACGGGGTGCCCGTGCGCGTACTGACCGCGCTCCTCGCGCACGCGCGGATCGAGGTAAGGGCTCGCGTCCGAATCGGGGAACCAGCGGGTGGACGGGCCGTGCAAGCGTCCCTCGGGATCGAGGTGCCGCTCCTCGGAAGGGCGCCCCGTGGCGTCGTACTGGAGCTCGCGATAACGCGCTCCAGCGCGAACTTCGATCTCCTGAGCGGGCTTGCCCGCGGTCGTGAAGTAACGGTGGAGGGTCGCGGCCGAGGCTTCGTCCTCCTCGACGAGGATCCAGCGTTGCGAGCCCTGGTCGTAGTCCGCCGCTTCGGCGACGCCGGCGGGTCGCTCGGGCCAGCGGGAGCCGTCCGCGGAGATCGGGTATCCGGCGCGGTCGTGAAAGACCTCGCGCAGGATCTGCCCCTGCCTGACCTGCGTTCGCAGCTCCCAGGCGCCGGGCGGCACGCAGCACCGTCGCAGCCTGAGCTCGGTCGGGGCGTCGCTGCCGTACGCCACCACCTCGCCGTCGAGCTGGCCGCCCCGGTAGCGCCCGCGCTGCGCGGGTTGACCGTTCGGGTGGAACACGGTGAACGGCCCGTCCTTCACCCCGTCCGCGTAGCAGCAGCGCGAGAGCAACGAGCCGTCGCTCGCGCGGTACGCCAGGCGTTCGCCGGAAGGGCGGCCGTCGGCGTCCGTCTCCCCGAGCTCGAACGTCCCTTGCGCGGGGTTGTACCTGGCTGCAGGCGGGATCGACGGAGGTCGCTCCGCGTCGTGGTGAGTCGTGGCGTCCACGCATGGCAGTCTATCGGGTTTTGCGCCGAGCATGCGTCCGTTCATGCCCGGTGCAAAGATCCACGAAGCGCGGGTTCCGGGCGAGCATCCTCGCCACGGAGGATGTCCCCTCGGGCGCTGGATCCCACGGCGGGAGCAGGCGCGGCGCGCTGCGGGACGCTCGGCGGAGCGGTCGTTGATCAGTTGATGAGGATACAGCCGATGGTCCTCGCCACCTCGTGGCACGAGGGCGTGGTCACCAGGCCGGGGACGCCCGTGCGATCCCGGCGGCACGTCCCGTTCGGGAGGAGGGTCAAGATCGCGTCGGCCCTGTACCCCGGAGGACCCGACATCGTGCAGGAGTAGGAGAGGGCCGAAGCGGCCTCGCCGACCGACTCGTCATCGGAGGGGGTGTCCGCGAACACGGGGCCCGCCACGAAGCCGAGCGCCGTCACGAAGGCGAGACCGAGACCCAGGTGGACCTTGCGAAGAGTGCTCATGATGGTACCTCCCCTTTCGACCGAGGCGCAGCGCGCGCGATGCAGCGATGACGTCCTCGTCCCGTCGCGGGTGCAAGCGAGATGCCTCGGACAGCGGTCCGGCGCTGCACAACCCGGCATCCTGCCCCGCCCGACACGCCCCATCTGCCAGGAACCTCGGAATCAGCCGGTTCATCCGTTCATCTGGCGGTAGGCTCTCCATGGGGTTGCCGTCCTGCGTTCCCCGTCCTGCGTTCCCCGTCCTGCGTTCCCCGTCCTGCGTTCCCCGTCCCCCGTCCCCCGTCCTGCGTTCCCCGTCCCCCGTCCCCCGTCCTGCGTCTCCCGTCCCCCGTCTCCCGTCTTCGTGCGCGTCCCTCGTGCGCGTGCGCGTGCGCGATTCCCCGTAATCAGCGCGCACGCGCACGCGCACGGAAGAGCGAAGACGAAAGACGGGAGACGAAAGACGGGAGACGGGAGACGGGGACGTGAACGAGAGACGGAGGACGATGTGCCAGTCCCAGCGAAAAAAACCTCTCTAGTATGCGGCCCGCGTCGGTTTCCGGCGAGCTCCGGCTCGCAGAGGCACGGGCATATCCATCATTAGCCATGATGAGCCACGATGCGCCAGCCCGAGAGTTCAGGACGCGCGTTGACGTGGTCGTGCGCTGTGCCCCGGCGCTGAATGCAGCGCCGGGAAGGGCTCGAGCCAGTGAGCGCGACCCGATCGGGGCGGTCGGGTCACAACCCGGGTCGC
Source organism: Sorangium sp. So ce185 (assembly GCF_051526825.1). Classification (NCBI taxonomy): domain Bacteria; kingdom Pseudomonadati; phylum Myxococcota; order Polyangiales; family Polyangiaceae; genus Sorangium; species Sorangium sp. So ce185. The sequence continues at coordinate 10,436,280 of NZ_CP150316.1, forward strand.
CCGACCAGGGTTGGGCGCGCGCTCAGGCGCCGATTACAGAGATGAGCACAGCCCCTCGCCATGCTTCGCGCAGTAGCTTAGCATGCATCCCGTGTGACGAATCCCCTCCGAGACGCATGTGCCGGTCTCGCAAACGTTGCGCTGGTCGTCGACGCAGCCCATGTAGTCATCGAGCTCGCTCGTACAGTCGGCCACCTCGCTCTTTCTCTCGATGTCCGCGCATAGGCTGGCGCAAGTCCAGGCTGGCCTCGGGGGCTGACTGGGGTCGAGCGCCTCTCGTCTCGTCCACATGTATCCGCAGCCTGCGTCATGCGCTTTCTCGCAGGTGCTCTCGCAGTCAGCCCCGCAGCCCATGATGAAGGCGCTCATCAGCGTCACGACGGACGCCACGAGCGCCGCGAAATCTGGCTTCATCATGAGAATATCGCACCATGGTGCGCGTCGATGCGGCCAGCGCAGCATTCCGACGGGCACGCTAGCGTCATCGTGTGCGGCGACTCCAACGCTCGCCGCTGGTCGTCGGGCTTCCTTGATCGATCATGCCGCGATCGACGTCAGCTTCGCTCCGGAGAGCCTTGCGTTGGTAAGCTTCGCGCCGGAGCGGTCGGCGCGGGAGCGCCGGATAGCATAGAACATCGCCCTGTCAACCACGGGCACGCCCCGCAGTTGGGGCTTGACGTTCCGAGACGTTTGGATTTCCTTCTCCCTCCGACGTGGCGACGATGGCGGAGACCTATCAGCGCCAGTACCAGGACGAGGACGAGGCCCCGCTCGCCGGGGCGCCGGGCGCCGCCGCGGCGCGAGCCATGCTGGCCATGCCGGTGGACGGCTGGCCTGGCCGGCCCGGGCGAGAGCCGTCGAGAACTCCATGAACGCCATCCATCTGTACAACGTCGCGCACTGGTTCCACGCCAAGCAAATCCCCGTGGTCCCCAAGCTGCTCTACTGGACGACCTTCCTCGTCTACAACAGCTCGATCCCGCCCAGCGCCGAGATCGGCGCCGGCACCCGGTTCGGGTACGGCGGGATGGGAGTGGTGATCCACGCGCAGGCGCGGATCGGCAGGAACGTGGTCATCGCCCAGCAGGTGACGATCGGCGGGCGCCAGGGCCAAACCGGGGTGCCGGTGATCGAGGACGACGTCTACCTGGGCGCCGGCGCGAAGATCCTCGGCCCGATCCGCATCGGGCGCGGCGCGGTGGTGGGGGCGAACGCGGTGGTGGTCAAGGACGTCCCGGCGGGCGCGACGGTGGGCGGCGTCCCCGCCCGGATCCTGAAGCAAGCGAGCGAGGGCGCCGATGGCTGAGCGCGCGGGCGTGCTGGTGATCGGCCCCCGGGCCCCGGCGGTGGGGGGGATCGCGACCTACGTGGAGACCATGCTGGAGCGGATCCCCACGCGCCATTGCGACACCGCCCCCGAGCCCGGGCTGCGGGGCAAGCTGGCGCGCTTCGCCCGCGGGTGCGCGGCGATCGTCGCCAACAGCCCCGGGTGCCGCGTCCTGCACATCCACTCGTCGTACGGGTGGTCCTTCTACGAGAAGGCGGTCTTCTCGCAGCTCGGCCAGTGGCTCGGCTACCGGACGATCCTGCACATCCACGGCAGCAAGTTCGAGGACTTCGTCGCAGAGAGCCGGCTCAAGGGGTGGATCGCCCGGAGCCTGCGCGACGCGGACGCGGTGATCGCGCTGAGCGCGTACTGGGCCGATTACCTCGGCCGCGTCGCGCCAGGCTCCCGCATCGTCACCCTGGAGAACGCGGTCTCCGTGCCGGCCGCGCCGCTCCCGCTCCCCGCCGCCCCGAGCGTGCTGCTCCTCGGCTCCATCGACGACCGCAAGGGCGTCCCGGAGGCGATCCGGGCGTTCGCGCAGGTGGTGCGGCAGCACCCCGCCGCGGTGCTCAACCTCGCCGGGCCGGCGGAGCCCGACGCCCTCGCCCGCTACAAGCGCCTGGTCGCGGAGCTCGGCCTGGGCGACAGCGTGCGGTTCCTGGGCAGCGTGCGCGGCGAGGCGAAGTCCCGGGTGCTCGAGGGGAGCAGCGTGTTCATCCTCCCGTCCCACGCGGAGGGGCTGCCGATCGCGCTCCTGGAGGCGATGGCGGCGGCCCGGCCGGTGGTGGCGACCCGGGTCGGCGCGGTCCCCGAGGTGATCGCCGACGGCGAGAGCGGCTTCCTGATCGCGGCGGGCGACGTGGACGCGCTCGCCGAGCGGATCAGCCGGCTGCTCGGCTCGGTCGAGCTCCGCGAGCGGGTGGGCCGCGGCGCCTGGGAGCGGGCGCGGGCGCGGTACGACATCTCGGCCGTCGTCGAGCGGCTCACCGGCCTCTACGGGGAGCTGGGCGGCCGGCCCGCGCCGGCGTCGGGCCCCGGGTGACGGTGCTCTAGGTTTCGCGCTCGAGCGCGCGCACGACGAGCGGCGCCACCGATTGCAGGGCGCCGGGCGTGTCGGCGAGCTGCTGGCTGCCAGGGTGCGAGTCGGTGCCGAGCAGCGTCGTGAACACGCCCGCCTTCCTGATCTTCTCGAGCGAGTCGCCCGGCAGGACCAGGTGGCTCGCGACGGCGTGGACCTTCGACGCCCCGGCGGCGAGGTAGGCGCGCCCCGCCTGGACGAGCGACGATCCGGTGCGGACCATGTCGTCGTAGATGACGACCTCGCGGCCCGAGACGTCGGCGTTGACGCCGGTCACGCCGACCCCGTCGCCCCGCCGCTCCTTGTAGACGAACGCCGGCTCGACGCCGAGGCCGCGGGCGAGGCTCTGCACCCACTTGGCCCGTCCGGCGTCCGTGGCGGCGAGCACGTACGGGCGATCGCCCATCAGCGCGCGGACCGCCTGCGTGATGAGCGGGGCGCCGTAGAGGTGGCGCGTCACGTGCGAGTCGCTGAAGTAGAACTCGATGCCGTCGGTGTGCAGATCGAAGAGGAAGATGCGCGTGCCCGCGTCGCACGTCGGGATCGCCGAGATGAGCCGCGCCCGCGTCTTCGCGGTCACCACCTCGCCCGGCTTCACGGCCCGCTCCATGGTCGCGTAGCCGAAATACGGCATCACGATGGAGAGCGACCGGGCGCCGGCGCGCGAGATGGCGCAGCCGAGGTCGTAGATCTCGAGCCAGTCGAGGTCCTGCGGCGCGCCGCCGAGCAGGACCACGTCGCGCCCCCAGCAGTCGACCGCGACCCGCAGGTAGCGCTCGCCGTCCGGGAAGCTCTTGCGCTCGACAAGGCCGCGCTCGAAGTCGCCCGCGGCGAGGAAGGCGGGCTCCAGGTAGGCGTACGAGCGGATCGTGATGAGGAGACGGCGCTGGCTCATCGCGCCCCCCGGCGAGGCGCCCGGGCCGGCGCGGCGGCCCCTCGGCGAGCGCCGCGGGCCGGCGCGCCCTTCGCCGCCGGCGCGCCCTTCGCCGCCGGCGCGCCCTTCGCGGATGCGCCGGCCCTGGCCGCCGGCGCGCCGACGGTGGCGAGCACGCTCTTCAGGTGGGGGTCCATGCCCGGCTCGCTCGGAAAATCGACGGGATCGGGGAGGTCTTTCATCTGCACGACGTCGCATCCTGCTTCACGCGCGGCCTCGTGCAAATGGCGCCGGAACTTGGCGCGCGCGATGCCGCGGTGGTTGGTGCAGGCGAGGAGCCGGCCGCCCGGGGCGAGCAGTCGGAAGGCGAGCGCGGCGAGCGCCCCGAAGTCGCTCGCCGCGCTGAAGCGGCTCTTCTTCGTGGTCGCGAAGCTCGGCGGATCGAGCACGATGAGGTCGAAGCGCTGGCCGGCCTGGGCGGCGGCCTTCAGCCACGGGAACACGTCGGCCTCGACCACGACGTGCGCCGCCGGGTCCGCGCCGATCGCGTCGAGGTTCTCGCGCGCCCAGGCGATCGCGCCCCGGGACACGTCGACGGTGACGCTCTCGCGCGCGCCGCCCGCCACGGCCGCGACGGTGAACGCGCCCGTGTAGGCGAACAGGTTCAGCACCCGGGCGCCCCGGGCGAGCTCGCGCACGCGCCGCCGGTTCTCGCGCTGGTCGAGGAAGATGCCGGTCGAGAGCCCGTCGCCGAGCCGCACCTTGTACGGCAGGCCGTGCTCGAAGATCGTGAGCTCCTCGGGGGCGCTCTCCCCCCGGACGGCGTGCCGCGGCGCGAACTCCTCGCGCCGCGCGTCGACGATCACGCTCGCGTGCTTCGGGCGCACCTTGAGGTAGACGCCCCTCGCCCCGAGCCGGTGGGCCGCGTCGAGCACGACGTCGCGCGGCGGCGCGCCCGGCTCGCCCTCGCCCGCGCCGAACAGCGCCACGACGAGGTGCTCGCCGTAGAGGTCGACCGAGAGGGAGGGGAGCCCGTCGCCCGCGCCGTGGACGAGCCGGAACGCCGTGGTGTCGCCGGCGCGCGCGACGGCGTAGCGCCGCTCGGCGGCCTCGCGCATGGCGCGCTCGACGGCCGCGACGCCCCCCGCGTACGGGTCCGCCGGCGCGTCCGCGAGCCACGCCTCGAACGCCGCCGGCAGCTGCGATCGGAAGGTCGCGGCCGCGCCGGTGGCCGGGTGATCGAGGCGGAGCTCGGCGGCGTGCAGGAGCAGGCGCGGGGCCTCGGCGCCGCCGTAGAGCGGATCGCCGGCGATGGGCAGGCCGATCGCGGCGAGCTGCACCCGGAGCTGGTGGGTGCGGCCGGTCTCGGGCCGGAGCTCGAGCAGGGCGCGGTCGCCGCGGCGCTCGAGGAGCCGGTAGCGGGTGATCGCCAGCGCGCCGCCGGCGGCTCGCTCCTGGCCGCCCGCGCCCCGGTCTTCCCGCCCGGCGCCCCGATCCTCTCGCCTCGCGCCCCGATCCTGCCGCCTTGCGCCCCGATCCTCTCGCCCCGCGCCGGCCTCGGCGAGCGCGCGCATCGCGCCGCCCGGCGCCGGGACGAGGCGGTGCCGCAGCGTGCCGCGCGGCGCGCGATCGCCGAAGCCGGACACGGCGGCGACGTACGTCTTTTGCACGGTGCGCCCCTCGAACTGCCGCGCGACGGCGGCGTTCGCCTCGCGCCGCCGCGTGAACAGCAGGACCCCCGACGTGTCGCGATCGAGCCGCTGGTGGATCCCGAGGTACGCCTCCGCGTCGCCCCGGCCGCGGAGGAAGGCGCGGAGGCGCGTCACCACGTCGTCGATCCGGTCCGCCTCGGGCGCGTGCGTCGACAGGCCAGCCGGCTTGTCGACGACGATGAGATCCGCGTCCTCGGCGAGGATCCACTCCGGATGAAAGTCGGGAAACAGCTCCGGCAGCGAGGGGCGCGGAATCATCAATTCTGCTTGACGTCGGTGCCGGGCGGCGGGGTGAACTGGAACTCCGCGGCATCGATCGACGCGGGCTGCGACGCGTTCTCGAAGTCGAACCGGTTCCGGTTGCCCTGCGCGTCGAGGATGAGGACGCGGCGCACGACGCCCGGGTCCTTCTTCGCGAGGAGCGCCTTGTCGATATAGAACATCACGAGCTCGTAGTGGGGAGTCGGCGCCCGCGGCTTGCCGATGAGCACGGGGCCGCCCTCGAAGCTCGCCTTCTCGTTGAAGGTGAACGTGAACGACGGGCGGAGCCCGTGGCCCATCAGGAACGAGAGCGCGCCCGGATACTCCGAGTTCTTCACCGGCGTGACGAACATCTGCCGGTCCTCGGCGACGTAGACCTTCAGCGACACGCCGTCGGAGACGATGCGGTTCCGGCTCGGCGGATCGTAGCGAAACGAGATCCTGTCCGGCTTCTGGACCGACAGCGCGCCGCTCTGCTTCTTGACGGCGCCGGAGATCTTCTGGGTGTGCTCCTGCTTGAAGCGGGCGACATAGGTCTTCTTGCCCACGAAGATCGCGTCGACCTCCGCCGCAACGGCGTCCGCGGACCCGGGCTCGGGCGGCGGGACGAACGGCGCCTCCGCGACCGGCGGGGACGCGCCGGTCGCCGCCGGCGCCTCGGCGCGCCCGCCGCCCGCGTCGCGCGCCGCCGCCGCGCCGCCCGCGTCGCCGGCGTCGACAGACGGCTTGCGGCCCGCGTCCTCCGCCGGCGCGCCCGCGTCGGCCGGCGCCGCCGCGTCGGCCGCGACCGCGCTCGCGTCGGCGGGCGCCGCGGGGGCGCTCGCCGGCGGCGCGGCGGCGGAGGGCGGCGGGTCCGGCAGCGCGGCGGCGGAGGGCGCGGCGTCGGGCGCCGCGCCGACCGGAGCGGACGGCGCGTCGCAGGCCGCCGCGGCCAGGGCGGCGGGCAGGGCGAGGGCGGCGAGGCGGAGGCGGATCATCGAAGAGCTCGCTTTCAGGGGCGTGTGCGTCGCGTGTTCTAGGACAGGTAGGGCCGAGGTGGTAGCGCCGATGACGCGGGGGCCCGCGGGCCGCCGCGCTGCATCGACGATCTCGCGTCGTCGCCGCGGCGCGCGGGGCCGCCGCCGCGCGAAAAAAAGCAGCGCCCCGGGCGAAGCGCGGCGGCCCGACGACGGAACCGCCAGGGAAATCACGGCGGAAGCGACGGCGGAAGCGACGGCGGAAGCGACGGCGGAAGCGACACGCGCTGGTCGATGGGCTCGCCACGAGCATCCCGGGCGAGACCATGTCTTGACCCCTATTTCCACGTAGCCCACACTCTCGGGCCGCATGCGCGTGGGCACTCCCTCCCTGATCGATGCGTCGTCGCTCATCCTGATCCTGGACGTCTCGCGCAAGCTCGCGGCGCCGTGCGATCTCACCGAGCTGCTCGAGCTCATCATCAAGACGGGGCGGGAGGTGATAGGCGCCGACCGCGGGAGCGTCTTCCTCTACGACGCCGAGGCCAAAGAGCTTTACTCGCGTGTCGCCACGGGCGAGACGCAAATCCGCGTCAGCATCGACAAGGGCATCGCCGGCGAGTGCGCGCGCAAGCGCCAGACCATCGTCGTCGACGATTGTTATACCGACCCGCGGTTCAATCCGGAGATCGACCGCCGGACGGGATATCACACGAAATCCCTGATCACGGTGCCGCTCATCGGGCTCGACGACAAGCTCGTCGGCGTGCTGCAGATGCTGAATTCGGCGGTGGGCCACTTCGGCCCGGACGAGCGCGACGTCGCGGAGCTGCTCGCGGCGCAGGCGGCCGTCGCCGTGCAGCGCACGCTCCTGCTCGAGGAGCGGATGATCAAGATCAAGCTCGAGCACGACCTCACCATCGCGCGCGACATCCAGCAGAACATCCTCCTGCGCCGGCTCCCGCGCTGCCCTGGATACTCGCTGTCGGCGTTCAGCAAGCCGGCGGACGACACCGGCGGCGACATCTACGACGTCATCCGGCTCGACGAGCGCGCGGACATGTCGCCGCTCCTCCTGCTGCTCGCGGACGCGGCCGGCCACGGCATCGGCCCCGCGCTCAGCGTGACGCAGTTCCGCGCGATGCTCCGCATCGGCCTGCGCCTCTCGGCCGACATGGACGCGCTGATGCACCACATCAACCAGCAGCTCATCGAGGATCTGCCGAACGACCGCTTCATCACCGCCTTCCTCGGGATCCTCGACCCGGTCACGCACCAGCTCCGCTACCACGCGGCCGGGCAGGGCCCGCTCCTGCATTACCGGGCGGCCGAGGGCCAGGTCGTCTGGCGCGATCCCACGACGGTCCCCCTCGGCATGTTCAAGGATCTCGACCTCCCCCCGCCGCCCCCCCTGGTGATGGCGCCGGGCGATCTCCTGGTCCTGCTCACCGACGGTTTTTACGAGTACCAGGACGCCGCCGGGCAGGTGTTCGGCAAGGAGCGCGTCGGCGATCTCATCCACCGCCTGAACGCGCGCCCCACCTCGGACATCCTCGGCGCCCTCCTCGCCGAGGTGCGCCGCTTCGCCGGCTCCGCGAAGCAGATCGACGACCTCACGGCCCTCGTCGTCAAGCGCGATGCTTAGAAGGCGCGACGCCTAGAGCGGGGCTCACCCGCTGCGGATCCGGGCCCATCTCGACGTTTTCGGTGCTCGGCGTGCTGGAGCACGCCTGCGCGCCGAAAACGCCGATCTGGACCCGGCTCCTGTGCGGGTGAGCCCCGCTCTGCTCGGCGGGCCCGGGGGTGCTGGAGCACGCCTGCGCGCCGAAAACGCCGATCTGGACCCGGCTCCTGTGCGGGTGAGCCGGAGGGGTCGCTCCCCTGCTTCCCCTCCTCGCGTCCTTGCGCTAGCTAGGCCCGCGATGAGCGCCGTCGTTGCCGCCCCGCCCCCCGCCGCCCCCACCCCCTTCCCCGGCGACCCGCCGGTCGACCTCACCCTCGCGCAGGCGCACAAGCTCTCGGCCAGCGAGTGGGAGCGCGCCCGCGAGCGCCTCGGGCGGCAGCCGACGTTCACCGAGCTCGGCGTCCTCAGCGTCATGTGGAGCGAGCACTGCTCGTACAAGAGCTCGCGCGTGCACCTCTCGCGCCTCCCCACCGCCGGCCCCCGCGTCATCCAGGGCCCCGGCGAGAACGCCGGCGTCGTCGACATCGGCGACGGCTTCGCGGCCGTCTTCAAGATGGAGTCGCACAACCACCCGTCGTACATCGAGCCCTACCAGGGCGCCGCCACCGGCGTCGGCGGCATCCTCCGCGACGTCTTCACGATGGGCGCGCGCCCCATCGCCAACCTCGACTCGCTCCGCTTCGGCCGGCCCGACCACCCGCGCACCCCGCAGCTGCTCCGCGGCGTCGTCGCCGGCGTCGGCGGCTACGGCAACTGCATCGGCGTCCCCACCGTCGGCGGCGAGCTCTTCTTCGACCGCGCCTACGACGGCAACATCCTCGTCAACGCCTTCACCTGCGGCGTCGTCCGCACCGACCGCATCTTCTACGGCCGCGCGAGCGGCATCGGCAACAACGTGCTCTACGTCGGCGCCAAGACCGGGCGCGACGGCATCCACGGCGCCACCATGGCCTCGGACGAGTTCTCCGAGGGCGGCCCGAGCCAGCGGCCCACGGTCCAGGTCGGCGACCCCTTCATGGAGAAGCTCCTGCTCGAGGCGTGCCTCGAGATCTTCGCCGAGGACCTGCTCGTCGGCGTCCAGGACATGGGCGCCGCGGGGCTCACCTCGTCGTCGGTCGAGATGGCGGGCCGGAGCGGCAGCGGCCTCGACCTCGACCTCGACCTGGTCCCGCGGCGCGCCGCCCGGCTCACCCCGTACGAGATGCTCCTCAGCGAGTCGCAGGAGCGCATGCTCCTCGTCGCGAAGCCCGGGTGCGAGGCGCGCGTCATCGAGATCTGCACGAAATGGGAGCTCGACGCGGCGATCATCGGCAAGGTCACCGACACGGGCCGCTGGGTCGTGCGCGCCACGCCCGGCTACGACCCGCTCGGCGCCGCGGCCGCCAGCACCGCGCGCAATCCGGTCGTCGTCTGCGACCTCCCGGTCGATTTCCTGACCGACGCGGCGCCGAAGTACGACCGCCCCCAGCGCGACGACGCCACGCTGCCGGCGCGCCGGGCCTTCGACCCGCGCACCCTCCCGGCGCCGGCCTCGTGGTCCGAGCTCTTCCTCGCGATGGCGGGCTCGCCGAACCTCGGCTCCCGCGCGTGGGTGTGGCGGCAGTACGACCAGATCGTGCGGGGCGGCACCGAGGTCCGGGCCGGCAGCGACGCCGCGGTGGTGCGCGTCCCCTGCGAGAAGGACGGGAAGCGGTTCGAGAAGCTCCTCGCGTTCTCGAGCGACTGCAACGGCCGGCTCTGCGAGCTCGACCCGTTCCAGGGCGCGGCGATGGCCGTGGCCGAGGCGTGCCGCAACGTGGTGTGCGCGGGCGCGGAGCCGATCGGCCTGACCGACTGCCTCAACTTCGGCAACCCGGAGCGGCCGGAGATCATGCGGCAGTTCGCGCTCGCGATCGACGGCATGGCGGCGGCGTGCCGCGCGCTCTCGGTGCCGGTCGTGAGCGGCAACGTGTCGCTCTACAACGAGACCGACGGCCGCGCGATCCTGCCCACCCCGACGGTCGCGGTGGTGGGGCTCGTCGCGGACGCGGGCGACGTGCTGCGGGCGTCGTTCCCGGCCGCCGGCCTCACGGTGCTCCTGCTCGGCGACCCGCGCGGCGGCCCGCTCGGCGGCTCCGAGTACGTCGCGCGCCACACCGGCGAGGTGAAGGGGCCGAGCCCCGCCATCGATCTCGATCGCGAGGCGCGGCTCCAGGGGCTCTGCCTCGCCCTGGCGCGCTCGCGGCCGCGGCTCCTCCAGAGCGCGCACGACGTCTCCGACGGCGGGCTCGCGATCGCGCTCGGCGAGTGCTGCGCCGCCGCCGACGACCCGGCGGCCCTGGTGGGCGCCCGCGTGCGGCTGCCGGAGGGGCCGAACGATGGAGCGCGCGAGGCGCTCGCCGAGGCGCTGTTCGGCGAGGCGCCGAGCCGCGTCGTCGTCAGCGTCCGGCCCGAGGACGCCCCCGAGGTCGCCCGGAGGGCCAGGGAGGCCGGCGTGCCCTGCACCGAGCTCGGCACCACCGGCGGGGCTCGGCTCACGATCGCGGCGGGCGGCGGCGCGGTGATCGACGTCGAGCTCAGCGCGCTGCGCGACGCGCGCGACCGGTGCCTCGAGCCGATCGTCGGGCGCTAGCGACGGGGCCTATCGTATCGGGGGATGCCCCCGCGGTATTCGGGGTGGTTCCCCACGCGCTGCGTGCAACGTCCAACTTGCGTCCAACGGTTGGACAAAGGACAGTGGCGTCCATGGCGCTCCGGAAGGCCGTGATTCTCCTCGTCGAGGACAGCGAGATCGATCGCACGATCTACGGGCGCTACCTGCGGGACTGGGCGGACATCGACGTCACGCTGATCGAGGCGCCGACGGCGAAGGCCGCCCTCGAGGTGTGCCGGACGAGCCCGCCCGATTGCATCATCCTCGATTACCGCCTCCCCGACATGGATGGCCTGGAGCTGCTCGAGAAGCTCAAGCACATCACCGAGGCCCCGGTGATCTTCATCACGGGCCAGCCGGCGCCGATGATGCTGACACGGGCCCAGTCGCTCGGCATCGCGGGGTATCTCTGGAAAGAGGTGCTCGGCTCTGCGCGGCTCCGCGAGGCCGTCCTGACCGCCCTCCGGGTGGGCGTCCTCGCCGTGTTCGCCGCGACGGCCTGAGCGGGCGCGCTCGCCGCGATCGCGCGGATCCCCGCGGCGCCGGCGACGGCGCGCGCTGCCGCGCTCCATCCGGGGTCGGGTGGGCTCGCGCGGCGCCCGTCGCCTATACTTCCCGCATGAAACGCTGGCTCCCGCTCGGGCTCATCGCCCTCGGCGCCGTCCTCGCCGCGGTGGCGCTGCTGCTCTCTCCGTCCGACGAGGACCGGATCCGCGACCGGCTCGCCCAGCTCGCGGACGCGGTGCGCATCGACGACGGCGAGCGCAACCCGCTGGTGCGCCACGGCCGCGTCCGCAAGGAGTTCGCCGAGATCTTCACGAAGGAGGCGAGCGCCCGCGTCGTCGAGATCAGCGACCGGCTCAGCGGCCGCGACGAGCTCGCCGCGGCCGCGACCCAGGCCGCGGTCGTCTACCAGACCGCGGACGTGAGCTTCGGCGACACGGAGATCCAGGTCGATCCGGCCGGCATGACCGCCGAGGTGACCGCCACCGCGACCGTCACGGGCGCCCGGCACGGCCACCCGGCCCGGCGCGACGAGCTGCCCGTCGCGCTCCGGCTGGAGAAGGTCGACGGCGACTGGAAGATCGTCTCTGCCACCGTCCACCCCCGGCGCGCGCCCGACGACGACGGCCTCTGATCGCGGCGCTCCGGCCCTGGCCGGGCGACGGCCGCGCCCGGGATCACCGGCTGGCGGGGGGCGGCGCCTCGGCGAGCGTGAAGTAGAACGTCGTGCCCCCGGTCGGGGGCGAATCCGCCCAGATCTTCCCCTTGTGCCGCTCGACGATGCGCTGGGTGATGGCGAGCCCCGAGCCGGTCCCCTCGCCGTACTGCGCCGCGGTCGAGAGCCGCTCGAACATCGTGAACAGCCGGTGCCGCTCGTCCGCGGGGATGCCCACGCCGTTGTCCCTGACGTAGAAGACGGTGGGATCCGAGCGCTCGTCGAAGCCCACCTCCACCCAGGGGTTCGGGCTCGCGTTGTACTTGAGGCCGTTCGAGATGAGGTTGGCCAGCACCTCGCCGATCCGGATCCGGTCGCAGACCACCCGGGGGAGCCGGCGCGGCGCGCGGATCTCGGCGCCGCGCTGCAGGAGCGAGCCGGACAGCCGCCGCTCGACGTCGGCCAGCACCTCGCTCAGGTCGACCTCCCCGAAGGAGAAATCCACGTTGCCGACGCGGGAGTACTCGTAAAGCGAGTTGATGAGCTCCATCGTGCTCCCGGCCAGGTCGCCGATGCGCCGCAGGTAGCCCTGCGACTCGGCCGAGAGGGCCGCCCCGTCGTCCTCCATCACGAAGGTCGAGAACGACCTGATCCCGCGGATCGGCTCCTTGAGATCGTGCGCCACGATGTACCCGAACTGCTCGAGCTCGGCGTTGCTCCGCTCGGCCGCGGCGCGCGCGGCCCTCTCCCGCCCGACCTGCCGCGTGAGGTCGAGCTCGATGAGCGCGCGCCGGAGCAGCTCGGCCGCCTCGATCTCGGCGGGCTTCCAGGCGACGGCGGTCTGCTCGACGACCTGCTTCCACAGCGCGAAGGAGCGCCGGGGGCCGAGCAGCGCGCCCTCGGCCGTGCTCTCCACCGGCTTCTCGGGGTTGCCGCCCCAGCTCACCGTCTGGATCACCTCGGGCCGGAGCCAGACGACATACCAGGGCTCCGGCTCGGGGATGGAGATGCAGAGGACGCCGCTCGCCACGTCCTTGATGCGGGCGAAGTCGGGGTCGACCCGCGACAGGGACTCGGCGTGGAACACCGGCCGATCGGCGACCGTGCGCCGGAGCCACGCGTACAGGCGCCGGAGCTCGTCCGGCGCGGGCGCGGCGCCGAGCGCGGTCGCCTCGTCGCCGTGGAGCAGGGCGAGGCCCGGCGCGTCCGCGAGCCTCATGAGCGCTCCGGCGCTCTCCGCGAGCCCGACCATGAGATCTTCCCGCTGCGAGACCGCCGCGACGATCTCGTCCGACAGGGCCTTGAGCGCCTGCTTGTGCCCCCTGTCCTCGAGCTTCTCCTTGGCCGCGAGCTGGATCGACAGGAACCTCCCGCAGAGCTCGCAGCCCTGCCGGATCTCGAACGACAGCGGCCTCGCCGTGCGGTGGTGACAGGCGATGAGCCCCCAGAGGACCCCCTCGCGGATGAGCGAGACGCTCATCGAGGCGCCGACCCCCATGTTCTTGAGGTACTGGATGTGCATCGGCGAGACGCTCCTCAGCTGGGAGAAGCTGAGATCGATGGGCGCCTCCGGCGAAGGCACGATGTCCGAAGGCCGGTAGTCGACGTCCGGGATGATGCGGAGCCAGTTGCGGAGGTAGAGCTCCCGCGCCTGCGGCGGGATGTCGGAGGCCGGATAGCGCAGCCCGAGGTAAGGCTCGATGTCCGCCGCCCTGGCCTCGGCGATGACCTCGCCGTTCCAGTCGCGATCGAACCTGTAGATCATCACCCGGTCGTAGCCGGTCAGCCGCTTGATCTCCTCGGCCGTCGCCTCGCACGCGTCGAAGAGCCCCTCGGCCGACTGGATCCGCTCGATCGCCGCGTGGATCGCGCGGTACACGCTCGAGAACGACACGTCGCCTGGAAGCTCGCGCGGATCGAGCGGCTCGAGCTCCACGATCAGCCGCTCGCCCGCCCGGTGCGCGATGGCGTCGAGCCACGCCGCCGCGCCCTCGCCCCTGGCGGTCACCTTCAGCGGGTTCAGCGCGCCGGGATCCGGAGACCGGAGGATGGACTCGAGATCTCCGCCCGCCACGGGCGCGATGAAGTCGAGGAGCGGGCGCCCGAGGACGCCCTCGGGCCCGCTCCCGAGCACGGCGCCGACATTGAGGCTCACGTGGCGGACGACGAGATCGCCGGGCGAGAGGGCGAGCAGCGCTCCGTGCGGCTGAATCCGCCCGGGGATGTGGATGGGCTCCACCGCGCAATTCGTGAGATCGACGCCCTGCCCCCGCCCACCGTGCCCCTGCATCATGTCCCGCCCTCCACTTCGGCACTTCCCCACGCCCCCTCGACGGGACCCCGCGAGGGCGAGGAGGGCACGCGGATCGTTCGGAGGGCTCGTCGTTAGTGGATTTCCGCGGCCGGGTCGAGCGGTTCGGCCACCGTACGGGCGCCCCCGTAAGGCCGTGCCTGGCGCGCGTACGGCGGCGCCCGTGTGCACAAAAAAAAGAAAGGCCGGTCGGGAGAGCCCGCCGGCCTGAGGTCCGCAGCCGCGGACCCACCGGAGCCGCTCAGGAGCGCCGATGGAGGGGGGATCCACCGGAGGGACCTGAAAGACCCGCGGTCACGAGAGAGAAGTCAGGAAAGCCAGGAAAGCGATGTGAAGCGCGTCCAAGCAAGAAAGCACGAGCAAAGGGGAAGCAAAGTCGAAGCGAGACGTTAAGACAATCAAAGAAGCGAGTCAAAGCGAAAGAAGAAGGAGAAGCAAAGGATCAAGCGCAGACCAGAGACCGTAGGTGCAAGCTCAAGCGAAGCAGAGGGCAAGGGCAAGGGGAGGCGAAGCGATGAAGCGGAGTCGAAGTCGAGAGCTGCAAGAGAGTAAGAGAAGCTCGAACCAAGATCGACAAGCTGATCACGTTAAGCCATCTCAGCTGGCGACGCGCGTCGCGCGCGCCTCGTTCATCCCTCCTTAATCGCCCCGCAAGGCGGCTATCATCACGCGAACCGAAGCTCTCCGCCGGCGTCCGGCGACAAGTCAATCAACAAGGAGCCGACAGCAGGTCCATGGCATCCGGGTGGCGGCGGGGTCACGATCGCTCGGCAGAGATGCCGCCGATCACCTCGCTCGGCGCCCCCCAACGACTGGGGCTTGCACTGCGAACGATGTGCCAGGGGCGCCGCCCCCGCCGAGGCCCCATGAAACCGAGCAGCGAACGGGAGCGACATCTGGCCGATACATTCAGCAACCGGCGGGCCAACCTCGATCCCCCCGCACGGCCGGGCCCCCACGGCCAAAAAAACCGCAGAAGCCCGTCGCCAGCCGCGGGGCGCACCGCCCGGAGGTGCGATGCCCGTCATACATTTCCGCAGGGACTGGTCCGATCCACGGATGGGTTCAGATCCAGAACGGAATTCTTACCTGGACAATGAATTGTCCACCCGCCTGGGGCAAACCGCATTGCAATGCGCCATGAGAGCGCACGATTGCAAGGACGCCGGACGCTCCGCGCGACGCGCCGCAGCGGATTTTGACGCCACACGTTGTCCTCGGCGCGCAGCACGGTACGCGGCGCGCAGCACCGCACGCGCGCGCAGCGCACCGCGGCACGCGGCGCGCAGGTCGGCACGCGCGCAATGCCGCACACGGCCCTACGCGCGCACGGCGCCTACCTGCACCCGGCCCGGATCAGCGGCTCGATCACTTGGCCGACGTTCTCCTGGGGCGCGGAGAACCTGTGGCGCTCGAGCTTCCTCAGCGCGCCCAGGAACCTCGGCCAGCTGCCGCCGCAGGTCGCGAGCAGGGCCCGGAGCTCCTCGTCCCCCGAGTTGTAGACGCGGAACTGGACGAGCGACGCGTTGTTGAGCGAGCGGCGCGCCCCGATCTCCGCCTTGAGCCGGGCGAGCACCGCCGCCTTCGCGGCCCGCTTCTCGGCGTCGGAGGCCGAGGACGCGTACAGCCGGTCGAGCTCGACGTAGGCCTCGTGCAGCGCGTTCGCCCGCGCCTCGCTCCGCTCCTGCTCCCGCATGTAGGCCGTCTTCTCCGCGGAGAAGGGGCCCACCCGCTCATCCAGGTAGCGCTTGGCGAGCTCGTCCCCGACGAAGCTCGCGAGGCTCTCGTTCAGCCTCGTCTGGCCCCTCAGGTAGAGCGTCGCGTGCAGCGACTCGTGCAGCACCACGTTGGCGAGCTCGCCGAGCGCCTCGTCCCCGCTGGAGATCATCGTGGACAGGACCGGATCCTCCAGCCAGCCGAGCGTCGAGTACGCGCCCGCCGGGCGCACGTCGACGTCCCAGCCGGCCGCCTTGAGCGGCGCCGCGAACTCCTTGGCGGCCTTCAGGTCGAACCACCCCACGTACGGAACGGTGCCGACGATGGGGAAGCTCCACGTCTTGGAGCGGAACCGGAGCGGCTCGCACGCGCTGACCACCCAGACCGCGGCCGGGCGATCGAGCTCGACATACGTGCGGTAATTGTCGGTCGCGGTGAGGCCGTGGCGCTCCCCGAAGCGCTTGATGTGCGGGACTTCGCGCAAGAGCGCGCGCGTCCGCCACGGCCTGCGGGCGTCGCCGACGGCGTCCTCGAGCGACTCGGCGCTCCACGCCATCGAGAGCTGACCGAGGCCCGCCTGCGCGATGTAGCGCATCTGGGTACACGAGGAGAGCAGGACGCAGAGGGCGGCCGCGAGGAGCGCGCTTCCGGCCTTGCCCGCGCGCGCCGGGCGGCGAGGGCGCGACGCAGACCACGAGGGCGCGGCGCCGCGATGGGCGCTGGCCGGCAGCCGTTCGCTCATGCTCTAGCTGATAGCTGGCCGCGCGGGGTTCACAAGCTCTTCCGCGCGGGGGGCGCGCGTGCCGACGGGACGGCGCGCCTCCGGGATCAGGACGGCGCGGCGGCGCCCCAGGCGCTGAACTGCACGGCCGGGACGATCGGCGCGCGGTCCCGCAGCGACGGCTCCTCCGCGGCGTACAGGGGCTCGCGCGCGAGCGGGTAGTCGCGCGGCGCCCCGTTCGACAGCACCATCTGCACGGCGCCGAGGTGCCCGCTGCGGAACGCGGCGGCGGCGCAGGCCAGGTAGAACTCCCACGTCCTCAGGAACGCGCCGTCGAAGCCGGTGATCCGCTCGATCTTCTCCCGGTTGTCCAGGAAGTTGCGGCGCCAGCAGCGCGCCGTGAGCGCGGAGTGGCGGCGCAGGTTCTCCGCGTCGAGCACGTCGAGGCCGCGCGCGGCGGCGCGCGCCGCCATCCCCTGGACCGATGGAGGCCAGTACCCCGGGAAGATGTGCTTTTGCACGAACGGGTCAGTCCGCGGCGACTCCTGCTCGCGGGTGACGCTCTCGAGCAGGCAGACGCCGCCCTCGGCGAGCAGCGCCTTCACCCTGTCGTAGAACACCTCGATCCGGCGCGCGCCGGCGTGGCACATCGAGCCCAGGGAGACGAGCCGATCCCACCGCGGATCGCCGTCGAGGTCCTCGCAGCCCATCACGCGGACCTCGACCGGGAGCCGCCGCGCCGCGGCCTGCTCGCGGATGTACCTCGCCTGGTTCTCGCAGAGCGTGATCCCGAGGCACTGCACGCCGTAGGTCTCCGCCGCGTGGAACATGAGGTGGCCCCACCCGCAGCCGAGATCGAGGAGCCGCTGCCCGCGCCGGAGGGCGAGCTTCCGCGCGACGACGGAGATCTTGTGCGCCTGCGCGTCGTCGAGCGCCTCGCCCGGAGACCGGAAGTAGCCGCACGAGGTCTGGAGGCGCCTGTCGAGGTAAAGAGGGTAGAAGTCGTTGCCGAGCCCGTAGTGGCGCTCGACGGCGAGCCGCTCGCGCTTCGCCGCGCCGGAGAGCAGCCCGAGCCGGAGCGCGTCGAGCACGCCGGAGAGGCCGCGCTCGAACGACGGCAGCGCGGGCGCGAGGTGCGGCAAGCGCGCGTCCAGGGACCGCACGGACCGCACCGAGCGCGCGAGCTGGAACAGGCCGGCGAGCGAGTCCTCGAGATCGCCGTCGAACGTGACCTCGCGCCGGACATACGCCTCGCCGAGCCCCAGCGTGCCCCGGAGCGCCGCCTCGCAGAGCGCCCGGCGCGTCCGGAACGTCACGGCGAACGCCGGCGCGCCCGCGCCGAGGCGCAGCCGCTCGCCGCCCCACAAGCGCAGCTCGAACGGGGTCCCGTCATAGCGCTCCAGCAGGCGCGAGGTCGCCTCCTTCACCCAACGGGACAACAGCGGAACTTCGCCCTTCCTGACGATGAACATCGGACCCCCTCCGCGACCCCCCGGCCGCCCGACGAGCTGAACCGAGCTGCGCTTTCCCGTCAAGCGACATGTCATCTCATCGACACCATCACAGCGAGTCCCGTAACGCCCACAACGGTCGGAGGACGACGCGGACATGCGCTGTCGTCGGGGACAGGAGGAACGTGGTCGACAGGGTTCCAGGAGGTTCGGAGAGGTGTTCGGGGAGGCCCTGACAACAGAACTGTGTCTGGGAGGTTTCATGTTCCAGACGAAGGGAGGACATCGAGAGGATGATTCGAGTTTCTCCCCACCTTCTTCCGGTCTTTCGGTCGCGAGCGGCCGCCGCCGGTCCGTTCCCCCTCTCCGATCGTCCGCCGTGCGGGCGCGCGGGACGGCCGGGGACGGCAGGAGGGCGGGAGATCGACGTCGCGCTCGCCCGGGGAGCGTCGATCGTCCAGGTCGGCGCGGTGTGCTCGGATCGGAGCGCGCGACGGGAACGCGGAGCGCGCGACGGGAACGCGCCGCGCGACGGGAACGCGCCGCGCCCGTGCGCCGCGGCGGCCGCGCTGCTCGAGGCGACGCTGCGCGATGCGCGCACGGCTCCACCGCGGAGATCCACGATGCGAGGTCGACGCGCCACGCGCATGGAGGCGAAGGCGACGCGACCGCGCGAGGACGAGGACGGGGACGGGGACGGGGACGGAGGACGGGGACGAGAACGCGCACGAGCACGCGCACGAGAACGCGCACGAGCACGCGCACGAGGACGAGCACGCGCACGAGGACGAGCACGCGCACGAGCACGCGCACGCGCACGCGCACGCGCACGAGGACGAGCACGAGCACGAGCACGAGCACGCGCACGAGGACGAGCACGCGCGCGCACCAGGACGGAGGACGAGCACGCGCGCGACGACGACGCGCACGCGCGCGACGACGACGCGCACGCGCGCGACGACGACGCGCACGCGCGCTCACGCTCGGGATCGCGCCCGCCGCGCCGATGTCACGGCCCGCTCGAGCGCCTCCTCGTGGAGCGCGCCGCCAGCGGACCCGCTGCCCAGCGCGGCGCGACCGCGCCGCCATCGGCGCGACGGACGTCGCCCGCGGCGGCGAGCAGCGCACCGACCACATCCTCTCCGCCGTGCGGCGCGCGACCACCGCCGCTCCTCGCGAAACAGGCCCGAAGACGCGCGCGGCCCGCGCGGTCTCTCCCTGCGACGCGCGCTCACACGGCCCACAGGAATCGGCATACCGGAGCACATCCGCGCCGGGCGCGCGGCGCCTCGCCCTGTTCAAGGAGGACCGCGTCAACGCCGCTTCGGCTTCCGTTTCGCTGGAAACCCGGTTCTATTGGACTGTAGGCGAACTTTGGACAGCTGGTAGAGACCGGAGGGGGCTCCGCCGGGTGGGGCGACATCGGCCACGACCGGCGTGGTCATCGCGCGATCGCGACGGCGCCGGACGGCAGGCGGCGCGGCACCCCTTGTAACCAGAGGAGGAGGCATCAGTGAGCCAGGCCCGACCCCATGTGCTGGTGGTAGACGCCGAGAAGAGGGTCCTCGACAGGCTTGCGGTCGAGCTCAGCGACGGCGGCTTCGACGTCACCTGCGCCGAGAGCGGCCTCGCCGCGATCGAGCTCGTCAAGGCGCGCCGGTTCGACCTCGCGATCGCCGACGTGAGGGCGCCCGGCATGGAAGGCGCCGGGACCATCGCCGCGCTCAAGGCGATCAGCCCGGACCTCGAGATCATCGTCGGCGCCCCGTGCTCGAGCGCGCAGACCGCCGTGGAGTGCATGCAGAGCGGCGCGTACGACATCCTCGAGAAGCCGTACGACATCGAGGACATGAAGCGGCTGCTCGAGGCGGCCATGCTGCGCACCCACCTCGACGCGGTGGCGGCCGTCCACCAGGCGAGCGCCGCCCTTGTCGCGTCCCTCTCGCGGGACGACTTCCCCGAACGCGCCGTGGATCTCGCGGCCAAGGTGGTCTATACAACGAGCGCCGCGCTCTCCCTGGCGCTCGACCACGGGGCCGCGCTCTACCAGGCGGCCTCCGGCGCCGAGGTGTCTGCCGCGTTCATCGCGCGGCTCGCCGGCCAGGTCGAGGGCGCGCTCGCCCCCGTCCGCCTGTCGGCGGACGACGCGCCCGACCTGCTCTGTACCGCGGAGGGCGAGCGCTTCGGCGCCGCCATCGTGGCGCCGCTCCGCCTGGGCGAGCGCTCGATCGGCGGCCTCGTCGTCCTCCGCGACGAGCGCCTGCCGGCGTTCACCAGCCAGGAAGAGCAGGCCATCGGCATCTTCGCGATCGAGCTCGCGCTGGCGTTTTACGGTCGCAAGGTAAGACGCGCGCACGACCCGCGCGCCGCCTGACGCCCATCCTCCGCGCCCCGCCCGCCTCGCCGCGAACGCCGCGGGCAGCGCGCCTCCCTCGGGCCGAGATCTGCGGCCGACGCCCGCAAAATCTTCCGCGATCGAGCGCGAGATTCCCTCTGGCGAACGCGTTCGCACGCCACTAAAGGAGGGGAGCGATGAGCCCCACTGCTGCCCCATCGACTCTCCCCACCAGGGCCCAGCGCATCGCGCTCTTCTACCGGGATCTCGTCGGCAAGAAGTTCGCGATGGCGCTGAGCGGCGTCGTCTTCTTCGGCTTCGTGATCGGCCACATGGCCGGCAACCTGCAGGTCTTCCTCGGCCGGCAGAAGTTCAACGACTACGCCGCCTTCCTCCACGGGACGCCCTCCCTGCTCTGGGGGACGCGGCTGCTCCTCCTCGCCTCCCTCATCGTCCACGTCTACACGGGCGTATCGCTCGCGCTGCACAGCCGCGCTGCCCGGCCGGTCCGCTACCAGGTGAAGGGGCAGAGGCACCCGAACCTCGCCGCCCGCACGATGCTGCTGAGCGGCGGCGTCCTCGCCGCGTTCATCCTCTATCACCTGCTGCACCTGACGACGGGCACCGTGCACCCCGACTTCGTGCCCCTCGACGCCTACGACAACGTCGTGAAGGGCTTCAGCTCGGCGCCCGTGGCGATTGCCTACATGGTGGCGATGGGCCTGCTCGCGCTGCACCTCTACCACGGCGCGTGGAGCATGTTCCAGTCGATGGGCCTCAGCCACCCGCGCTACACGCCGGCGCTCAGGAAGTTCGCCGCCGCCGCGTCGATCCTGCTCGCCGTCGGCTTCTCCTCCATCCCGCTGGCCGTCCTGTTCGGCATCGTCCGCTGAGCCCGGAGCCCCCGTCATCATGCAGCTCAATGCGAAGATCCCCGAAGGTCCCATCGAGAAGAAGTGGGACCAGCACCGCTTCAACCTGAAGCTCGTCAACCCGGCGAACAAGCGGAAGTACACGATCCTCGTCGTCGGCACCGGCCTCGCCGGCGGCGCGGCGAGCGCGACGCTGGCCGAGCTCGGCTACAACGTGAAGAGCTTCTGCTTCCAGGACTCTCCGCGCCGCGCCCACAGCATCGCCGCGCAGGGCGGCATCAACGCCGCGAAGAACTACCAGAACGACGGCGACAGCATCTACCGCCTCTTCTACGACACCGTGAAGGGCGGCGACTACCGCGCGCGCGAGGCCAACGTGTACCGGCTCGCGCAGATCAGCGTGAACATCATCGACCAGTGCGCCGCGCAGGGCGTGCCGTTCGCGCGCGAGTACGGCGGCGTGCTCGCGAACCGCTCCTTCGGCGGCGCGCAGGTGTCGCGCACGTTCTACGCGCGCGGGCAGACGGGTCAGCAGCTCCTCCTCGGCGCCTACCAGGCGCTCGAGCGGCAGATCGGCCTCGGCAAGGTCAAGATGTACCCGCGCACCGAGATGCTCGACCTCATCGTGGTCGACGGCAAGGCGCGCGGCCTGGTCACGCGCAACCTGATCACGGGCGCGCTCGAGACGCACCTCGGCGACGCGGTCGTCCTCGCCTCCGGCGGCTACGGCAACGTCTTCTTCCTCTCGACGAACGCGAAGGGGTCGAACGCCACCGCCATCTGGCGGGCGCACAAGCGCGGCGCCCTCTTCGGCAACCCGTGCTTCACCCAGATCCACCCGACGTGCATCCCGGTCTCGGGCGACTACCAGTCGAAGCTCACGCTCATGAGCGAGTCGCTCCGGAACGACGGCCGCATCTGGGTGCCGACGAACGCGGGCGACACCCGCCCGCCGGAGCTCATCCCGGAGGGCGAGCGCGACTACTACCTCGAGCGCCGCTACCCGAGCTTCGGCAACCTCGTGCCGCGCGACGTCGCGTCGCGCGCGGCCAAGGCGGTGTGCGACGAGGGCCGCGGCGTGGGGCCGACCCGGCTCGGCGTGTACCTCGACTTCTCGGACGCCATCCGGCGCCTCGGCAAGCCCGCCATCGCCGAGCGCTACGGCAACCTCTTCGACATGTACGAGCGCATCACCGGCGACGACCCGTACACGGTCCCGATGCGCATCTACCCGGCCATCCACTACACGATGGGCGGGCTCTGGGTCGACTACAACCTGATGAGCACGATCCCCGGCATGTTCGTGCTCGGCGAGGCGAACTTCTCCGACCACGGCGCGAACCGCCTCGGGGCGAGCGCGCTGATGCAGGGCCTCGCCGACGGCTACTTCATCATCCCCTACACCATCGGCGATTACCTCGCGTCGACGAAGCTCGAGCGGGTCGACGACCTCCACCCCGCCGTGCGGGACGCCGAGCGCGAGGCGGGCGAGCGGCTGAACAGGCTGCTCGCCGCGAACGGCTCGCGCACGGCCGACTCGTTCCACCGCGAGCTCGGCAAGATCATGTGGGAGCAGTGCGGGATGGCGCGCAACGCGCCCGGGCTCAAGGGCGCGCTCGCGCGGATCCCGGAGCTCCGGGAGCAGTTCCACCGCGACGTCCGCGTCTCGGGCACGGGCACCGGCCTGAACCAGGAGCTCGAGAAGGCGGCGCGCGTCGCCGACTTCTTCGAGCTGGCGGAGCTCATGTGCCGCGACGCCCTCTACCGGGAAGAGTCGTGCGGCGGGCACTTCCGCGAGGAGCACCAGACGCCCGAGGGCGAGGCGAAGCGCGACGACGAGAACTTCACCTATGTCGCCGCCTGGGGCTGGCGAGGCGAAGGTCAGGCCCAGGAGCTCTACAAGGAGCCGCTCCAGTTCAACGAGGTTCACCCAACGCAGCGGAGTTACAAATAATGCGCCTCACCCTCCATGTCTGGCGTCAGAAGGGCAAGTACGAAGCGGGCCGGTTCGTCACGTACGAGGTGCCCGACGTCAGCGAGCACATGTCCTTCCTCGAGATGCTCGATGTGCTCAATCAGCGGCTCATCCTCAAGGGTGAGGAGCCGATCGCCTTCGATCACGACTGTCGCGAGGGCATCTGCGGCATGTGCGGCTTCATGATCAACGGCCAGGCGCACGGCCCCCTCCGTGGGACGACCGTGTGTCAGCTGCACATGCGTCACTATAAGGACGGCGATGTGCTGTGGCTCGAGCCGTGGCGGGCTCAGGCGTTCCCGGTCGTGAGCGACCTCGCGGTGGACCGCAGCGCGTTCGACCGCATCATCGCGGCGGGCGGCTACGTCTCGGTGCCGACCGGCAGCGCGCCGGACGCGAACGCCGTCCCCGTGCCGAAGCCGGTCGCCGAGCGCTCCATGGACGCGGCCGCGTGCATCGGCTGCGGGGCCTGCGTCGCGTCGTGCCCGAACGCGTCGGCCTCGCTCTTCACCGCGGCGAAGCTCACGCACCTCAACATCCTGCCGCAGGGCCAGCCGGAGCGCGATCAGCGGAGCCTCAACATGGTGGGCCAGATGCGCGCCGAGAGCTTCGGCCACTGCACGAACGTCGGCGAGTGCGAGGCGGTCTGCCCGAAGGAGATCCCCCTCGACGTGATCGCGCAGATGAACCGCGATTACCTGCGCGCGACGCTGCGCTACCGCGACGTGCAGGCCAAGGGCGGCACCGGCTGAGCGCCGCGCCGGCTCGCCGGCCTCGCCCGGCGGCGCCGGCGCCCCTCCCCCTCCCTGGCCAGCGAAGCCCCTCCTCTTTACTCCTCGCTCCTCGACAGCAAAGCCCCGCCGCCGCGCATGCCGTGGACGCCAGGCTCCGTCACGGCCGTCCCGCGCGCGGCGGGGCCGCGCCGTCGGCGCCGCGGCCGTTCGCGATGCCCGGCCGTCCAGCGCCGGGGCGCGCCCTGCGCCCGGCGGTCACGGCGCGCCATCCGGGCGATCGCCGCCGTACGGCCGGCCCCCGCGCCCTGCAGGCGCAGGCTGCAGGACCTCGGCGCGAGGATCACGCGGCAGGGCCCAGCCGCGATGACAGGCGAGCCCTGCCGCTGGCGCGGCCGCGCTGCGGCGGCGACCGTCGCGACGCGAGCGTCCTCATCCGCCACATTCACGACATTTTCAACATCGACGCAAGAAACCGACCTCCCTTGTGGAAAACGTACCAGGAGTTTCCTGAGCGCCGGCTCAGGGGCTTCCTAAACGCTCTTCACATTGCCGGCGCCGACCGTACAGCCGACATGGGATAAGCACTCGGCATGTTTCGAGAACATCTCGTCGCGACTTGCAGCTACGCGAGACGATGGGTTTCCGAATTCGACAAACCTTCGCTCCAGTAGCAGCGCAACCCGGAAGATGCCGTGGCGATCTCCCGCGCGAGAAAGAAACGTGTCAGGGTCAACTGCCGCTTGTTCGAGGTCGCTAGTTAGCATAACCTCAAAACTGTCCCGAACGGGATCAGCGGTCATAAGACAATTGTGGTCACCCCACACCATGTCGTAGACTAGGTTCAACTTAGAGCGCCGCAGCGAGGGGGGGCATCCCGCGGCGAGCGCGTCTGGATCGCATCGAGTCATCGCTCTTCTGCGGGGGGCCGGTTCTGGGGAGGGCCGGCAGTAGGAGAAGCAAGGGCAAAATCCGCGGCGACCTTTCTCCCGGCGGGTCTCCAGATCCGCTTTCGACATGGGAACGACGCGCACCGGGACGCAGACCAGAAAGGCCGGGTCCGGGGGGACCGACGGCCGGCGCCTCTGCTTCACCGTTCATGCTGCGCTCAGGCGATGCGGCCGGCGGCAGCGAGGCGGTCGGACGCGGAAGTTCGAACATCGGATCAGGTCTCTTTGACGAGCGAAGAAGTAGGAGGGGACTTCATGAGCAGCTGCATCGACGGCCTTAATCTGCACCCGAAGAGCGTCCACGATGCTGCCGTTGTTCTCGACACCGTGACGGGTCGCCTGATCGCCGCGGGCGATCGGCGGGCGGCGTTCACCGACGTCTACGGCATCGTCACGCGCGCGGTCGCGGCGCAGGTGGAGCGGCCCGACGGCATCTTCCTCGAGCCCGCGTGGATCTCGCGCCTCGCCGGGCGGTTCTGCGAGCGGTACCTCGAGACGTTCCGGTGGTGCGAGCGGGGCGCGGCGCAGGACTGCGGCGCCTGGCACATCGCGTACGCGAGCACGTCGTCCCGGTTCGCGCCCCCCGTGCAGAACGCCCTGCTCGGGTTCAGCGCCCACATCAACTACGACCTGGTCTTCGGGATCCACGCGACGATCGTCGAGTTCGGGCACGGCCGCGACCCGCGGATGCTCGCGCGGCTCAAGCACGATCACGATGAGGTCAATACCCTGCTCCGCCGCTCGGTCATCGAGGCGCTCGAGCGCCTCGCCGTCCGGCATGGCTGCCCCCTGAGCGCGATCTTCCGCGACACCGCCCCGGATCTCGCGGTCTGGGTGTCGATGGAGATGCTCTCGCGGTGGCGCGAGCGCGTCTGGACCGACGTGCTGGCCCTGCTCAAGGCGCGCACCGCGAGCGAGCGGGCGGCGGTCGCCCGCGGGGTGGAGCAGCGCTCCGCGCGCATCGGGCAGATGCTCGCGCTGCCCTCGCTCCACCACGCGCCCCACGCCGCGCTGCGCCTCCTGTCAAGGGCCGCGTGAGCGCGTCCGGCCCGTAACCGGAGCCCGGTCCGATCGTAGAATGGGGCATGAGCAAGCTGCCCAAGGAGCCGCCCGCCAGCGAGATCACCCCTCCAGCGCTCTACCTGAGGCGGCGCGAGCTCCTGAAGAACGCCGCGCTCTTCGCGGGCACGGCGTCGGCCATCGGCGGCGGCCTCGTCTGGCTCACCGGCGGCGAGGCCGGCGTGGCGGACGCCGGCGCCCCCGGCGGCGAGGCCACGCCGCTCGCCAGCGCGCCGCCGCTGGACGGCGCGGCGCCGCGCCGCGAGGCGGGCGAGGCGGGCGAGGCGAGCGCGAAGAACGCGTTCGTCACCGACGAAGCGCGGACCGACTACGAGGCCATCGTCACCTACAACAACTTCTACGAGCTCGGCCTGAGCAAGTCGGAGCCGTCCAAGAACGCCGGCCGGCTCCGCCTGCGCCCCTGGGCCGTCGCGTGCGAGGGGGAGATCGAGAAGCCCGCGGTCATCGACCTCGACACCCTGCTCGCGTGGTTTCCCCTGGAGGAGCGCGTCTATCGCATGCGGTGCGTCGAGGCGTGGTCGATGGTGATCCCCTGGCTCGGGTTCCCCCTGGCCGCGCTGCTCCGGCGCCTCGAGCCGACCTCCCGCGCCCGGTACGTCCAGTTCACCACGCTGCTCGATCCGGAGCGGCTGCCCGGCCAGCGGAGCGACGTCCTCGACTGGCCTTACGTCGAGGGGCTCCGGCTCGACGAGGCGATGCACCCGCTCACGATGCTGGCCGTGGGCCTCTACGGCAAATCGCTGCTCGGCCAGAACGGAGCGCCGATTCGCCTTGTGGTCCCGTGGAAATACGGGTTCAAGGGGTGCAAATCGATCGTCAGCATCAAGCTCACGGAGCGACAGCCGAAGACGACGTGGAGCCAGGCCGCGCCGGACGAGTACGGCTTCTACGCCAACGTGAACCCCGCGGTGGATCACCCGCGCTGGAGCCAGGCGACCGAGCGGAGGATCGGTGAGCTGCGCCGCCGCCCCACGCTGCCGTTCAACGGCTACGCGGAGGAGGTGGCCAGCCTCTACAGCGGCATGGACCTGCGGGAGAGCTTCTGACCATGGGCGCGCCCGCGAGGACGATGTCGCGGCCGGGCGCCCAGGCGCGCGCCGGCCGGAAGCTGCCCTGGCTCGTGCCGGCGGTCGTCACCGGCGGGCTGATCCCGCTGGCCGTGCTCGGCCTGCGCGCCCGCGCCGGCGCGCTCGGCGCGAACGCCGTCGCCGAGGCGCTGAACCAGCTCGGGCTCCTCGCGCTCGTGCTGCTCGTCGCGTCCCTTGCGGCGACGCCGCTCAAGATCGTCTCGGGCTGGACGTTTCCCCTGCGCATCCGCAAGGCGCTCGGGCTGCTCGCCTTCTTCTACGCGTGCGCGCACTTCCTGACGTATGCGCTCGTCGATCAGGGGCTCGACGTCCGCGCGATCGTCGAGGACATCACCGAGCGCCCGTTCATCCTCGCCGGCTTCGTCGCGCTCCTTCTGCTCGTCCCGCTCGCGGCGACGTCGACCGCGCGCATGCTGAAGCGCCTCGGCGCCGCGCGCTGGAAGCGGCTGCACCGCCTCGCGTACGTCGCCGCCGTCCTCGGGGTCGCGCACTTCTTCCTCCGCGTGAAGAAGGACGCGACCGAGCCGATGATCTACGCCGCGCTGCTCGCCCTGCTCTTCGCGGCGCGCATCGTCAGCGCCGTCCTGCAGAGGCGCGCGGCGTCGCGCTGAGCCCTGCGCCGCGCCGCCGCCGAGGGCCTCCGAGGCCGGGCGCGCGCGGCGGCGCGCTCACGGCACCGCCGGCGGGCTGCCGCGCAGCATGAAATAGATGAGCACGCCCGTCACCGACACGTACAGCCAGAGGGGCAGCGTCACCCGCGCGACCCGGGCGTGCTTCGCGAAGTTCGCCTTGTAGGCGAAGTAGAACGACGTCAGCGCGAGCGGCACGATGCCCGCCGAGAGCACGATGTGCGAGATGAGCACGGCGAAGTAGACGGCGCGGAGCGGGCCGGTGCCCTGGTACTTCGTGTCCCCGTGGACGAAGTGGTAGGCGAGGTAGCCGACGAGGAACAGCGACGAGGCGACGAACGCCGAGACCATCAGGTACTTGTGCGCGACGATCGCGCGGCGCTTGATCGCGATCCAGCCCGCGACGAGCAGCGTGGCGGCCGTCGCGTTGAGCGCGGCGTTGAGCGGCGGCATGAAGCGGAGATCCGCGCCGCCCGCGCCGCGCCGGATGATGAGGATGTACGCGAGGAACGCCAGCGCGGCCGCGGAGAGCACGGCGTTGAAGACGTAGAACGAGCGGTCGTTGGTGCGGGCGAGCAGGCCGACCGGCTTCAAGGGGGTCGAGGCGGGTGTCGACATCGCGCGGTCCATACCAGAGGAGCGCGCAGAGCGCGAACGCGAGCGGGCGAGCCGGAGCGGCCGGACGCCGGCGATCGAAGGCCGGCGAAGGCGGACGGACGTGGTCGGCAACCGACCGCAGCCGTCGCCAGCGCACGGGCGGGCGCGCGCGCCGGCGTGGGCGGCGCACGCGCGCCCGCGGGCTACGCCGAGCTCGGCGCGATCCCCATCGGGGGGCTGCGATCCATGTTCCGCAGCGGCTCGCGCATGGTCACGAACTCCTCGGCCGCGGTCGGGTGGATGCCGACCGTCGCGTCGAACTGCGCCTTTGTCGCGCCGCACTTCAGCGCGACCGCGAACCCCTGGATGATCTCGCCGGCGTCGGGCCCGACCATGTGGACGCCGAGCACCCGGTCGGTCGCGCGGTCGACGACCAGCTTCATCATCGTCTTCTCCTCGCGCCCGGTGAGGGTGTGCTTGAGCGCGCGGAAGGTCGAGAGGTACACGGCGACGTCGTGGTGCTCTCGCGCCTGCGACTCCGACAGGCCGACGGTGCCGACGTTCGGCTGGCTGAACACGGCGGTCGGGATGCCGGTGTAGTCCACGCGACCGTCCTCGCCGCGGAAGAGCCGCTTCGCCAGCGCCATCGCCTCGGCGATGGCGACGGGCGTGAGCTGCACGCGCGCGATCACGTCGCCGATCGCGTAGATGGACGGGACCGACGACTGGAACGCGTCGTCCACCACGACCGCGCCGTCCTCGTCGAGCGCCACCCCGACCTCCTCGAGGCCGAGCCCCTTGGTCTTCGGCAGGCGCCCCGTCGCGTACAGCACGCAGTCGGCCGCGAGCTCGGTGCCGTCGGCGAGCGCCGCGCACAGCCCGTCGCCGCGCCGCTCGATGTTCTCGACGCTCGCGCCGAGGCGGAGGTCGAGGCCCTTCTTCTGGATCTCGGCGGCGAGGAACGCCCGGATGTCGTCGTCGAAGCCGCGCAGGAGGTGCATGCCGCGGTGGACCAGCGACACCTTGGCCCCGAGCCCGTGGAAGATCCCGGCGAGCTCGACCGCGATGTAGCCGCCGCCGACGATGACCGCGCGCCGCGGCATGCTCTTGAAGTGGAACGCGTCGTCCGAGGTGACCGCGAGCTCGCGCCCGGGCAGGTCCGGGACCCACGGGTAGCTGCCGGTCGCGACGAGGATCCGCTCGGCGGTGATCCTGGCGCCGTCGATCTCGACGGCGTGCGGGTCCACGACCTTGGCCTGGCCCCAGCGGATGTCGGCGCCCGAGTTCTTCAGCAGCCGCTCGTAGACGCCGTTCAGGCGCTCGATCTCCTTGTTCTTGTTCCGGAGGAACGTCGCCCAGTCGAACGACGGGCCGGCCTGCCCGTCGCCGCCGTGGCCGGGCACCGACCAGCCGTAGCCGGCGGCGTCCTCGAAGTCCTCGGTGTAGTGCGAGGCGTAGACGAGGAGCTTCTTCGGGATGCATCCCAGGTTGACGCACGTTCCGCCGAGGTGGCGCGACTCGGCGATGGCGACCCTGGCGCCGTAGGAAGCGGACATGCGGGCGGCGCGCACGCCGCCGGAGCCGGCGCCGATGACGAACAGATCGTAATCGTACTTGGACATGGTGGACGACTATGCCCCATGCGGGGCGCGGTCGCCGCGCAGCGTGCGCTCACCGGAGGCGGGGCCGGCGCGCGTCCGCTGAGGCCGGGAGGTGGCGCGGTCCCGGGCGCCGCTCCTCTCGGCCCCTCGGCGGGGATTCTGCTAGGGTCCCGCCGTTGCGCTCCCCGACCCACACCGGAACCTTCGCCGGCGCCGCGCCGCCGCGCGACACCGCGCCGCCCCGCGACGCCGCGCCGGCCCACGACGCCGCGCCGGCCCGCGACGCAGCGCCGGCCCGCGACGCAGCGCCGCCCCGCGACGCAGCGCCGCCCCGCGACGCCGTGCCGCGCGACGCCGCGCCGCCCCGCGATGGCGACCTGCCCGAGCGGCGCGCGCCGCGCCGCTGGGCTCGCGCGCGGCGCGCCCTGCCCTTCGCGCTGGCGATCGCGCTCGTCGCGTTCGTCCTCGGCCGCCTCGACCTCGACGCCTTCCGCGCCGCCCTCTCGCGCGTCGACGCCCCGCTCTTCGCCGCGTTCGCCGCCCTCTTCATCCTCGCGCTCCTCGCCGCCGACACGTTCGCGACCGTCCTCGTCTACCGCCGGCTGATCGCCCCCGTCGCCTTCCGCGACTTCTTCGTGCTCCGCGGCGCCTCCTACCTGCCCTCGCTGCTCAACCACCACGTGGGCCAGGCGTTCATCACGGTCTTCCTCGCGCGCGCGCACGGCGCGCCGCTCGCGCGCGTCGCCGGCGCGACGCTCGTCGTCTACGCGTCGTGGCTCGGCTGCTTGCTCCTCCTCGGCGCGGTCGCCGTGCCCGCGAACGGCGGGCCGCTCGCCGGGTCCGCCCTGCTCCTCGCCGCGGGCGTGCTCTACCTCGCCGTCCTCGCGCTGCGCCCCGCCCGGCTCGCTCGCACCAAGCTCCTCGCCCCGCTCTTCGAGGCCGGCGTGCGCGGCCACCTCGTCGCCCTCGCCGCGCGCGTGCCGCACCTCCTCGTCCTGTTCGCCGGCACCTGGCTCCCCTTCTGGTTCTTCGGCGTGCATATCCCCCTCGGGGCCGCCTTGACGTACATCCCCATCCTGATGGTGGCGGTGACGCTCCCGCTCACCCCGCAGGGCTTCGGCACGCGCGATGTGCTCGCCGCCGCGCTCCTCGAGGGGTTCGCGGCCGGGGTCACGCGCGAGGAGCGCCTCGCCGCCATCGCCGCCACCACGACCACCTGGGCGGTGGCGCTCACCCTCGTCGAGGCCGCGCTCGGCCTGGCCCTGCTCCGGGGCGTTTTGCCCCATATGGAGGCGAAGGACCCCACCGCCGCTCCCCCTGCGGGCGCCGCCCCCACGGGCGCGCAACGAGAGCCGGCCTGAACCGGCGTCGCGCGGCCCGCGGCGCGGTGTTGTCACGGGATTTGCTTATGCTCGTGGGTGATGCGCTGCCTGTAATTGGTTTGTAATAGGGTCTGGAACCGCGCCGGGACCACGCGATACAGCGATTAGAGAGCGATCGACGCGGCAGGCTCCGGGGTATACTCTCAGGCTCCCTGACGTTCCTTCCGTCCTTCTTGCCGGGCGCCCCGCTGAACATCGCTGCTCCGGCCAGGCTGCGCAGAGCGACCCTCCATGAAGAACCTGGTTCGTTTCCTCGCCACCTCCGATCACAGCGTCGCCCGCGCCGTGCGCCAGGTGCGCCGGCAGGTCAAGAGCTTCACGCTGCCCGCGCCGCGGCCGATCGTGGTCCCGATGCGCGTGGCGTTCGAGGCGGCGCGCGAGGCGTATTGGTTCGGCGCTCGCGTGCTCGTGTGCGAGCCGCACCTCAAGTCGCACTGCTCCCGGTACGGCAAGGGTGTCCGGACGGGGAACTTCATTCACTACATCCAGGGCCGGGGCGAGATGATCCTCGGCGACAATGTGGTGCTCGACGGCAAGGTCAACATCGTCTTCGCCGCGCGGTTCTCCGACCGGCCGACCTTGCGGATCGGCGATAACACCGGGATCGGGCACGACTGCCGGATCATCGTCGGCAAGTCGGTGACCATCGGCAAGCATTGCCGGATCGCGGGGAGCGTCTACATCCTCGACTCGAGCGGCCACCCGAGCGATCCGGAGGACCGCAAGCGCGGCTTGCCCCCCGCGGACAGCGAGGTGCGGCCCGTGGTCATCGAGGACAACGTCTGGCTCGGCGCCCGGTCGATGATCTTCCCGGGGGTCACGGTCGGCGAGGGCAGCGTCGTGGCGGCGGGCTCCATCGTGATGGCCGATGTCCCGCCGTACACGGTCGTCGCTGGCAATCCGGCGCGGCGGGTGGCATCCCTCCGGACCGAGCCGCCGCCGGCCGCCGAGGCGGACCGCGCCGGCGCGAGGAGCAACGGCGCGGACGACGTGAGGAGGCGCTCGCTCGAAGGCAGCGCATCTTGAACCCTGGAGCTTGCTCATGGCGATTGAGGTCGAGAAGGTGATCGAGGTCATCGTCACGGTCGGCAGCCTGCCGGCCGCGATACAGCCCGATGACGACATCTACGATGCGGGGTTCTCCTCGATTCGCGCGCTCCAGCTGCTCACCGAGCTGGAGGACGAGTTCAACGTGACGCTCCCCGACGACAAGTTCAGCCTCGCGCGCACGCCGCGGGCGCTGAGCGCCCTCATCCAGGAGCGTGCCTCGTGAGGAGGACCGTCACCGTCGAGCTCGCGACGCCCGCGACCGAGATGGCGCAGGAGGAGATCCCGAAGCAGATCGCGTTCCTCTCGAAGGAGATCTCGGACATCCGCTTCGTCCGCGAGGGCGCGGCGCTGGAGTTCGAGGCCCCGGAGGAGCGGGCGGCCGATCTCGCGCGCGCGGCCGAGGCGCTCGCGCGCACCATGCAGCGCAGCCTGCGCTCCCTCGCGCGGAAGCTCGTGTACCGCAGCCCGGCGTGCGACCGGGTCGAGTTCCGCGGGGGCGCGCTCCCCGCCGGGATCACGCAGATGGGCCAGGGTCAGGTCGCCCTGGAGGGGATCCCGCTGCGGCTCTACCGCTATTTCGATCGCTCGCTGGAGGCGCTCGGCGCGCCGTTCTCGCCGAGCCCGATCCTGGTACCGACGTTGATCCCGACCGCGACGCTGTCGAAGTGCGATTATTTTCGCTCGTTCCCTCACATCGTCACGTTCGCGTGCCACCTGCCGGAGGACATGCCGCGCATCGAGGATTTCCGGGCGCGGCACCAGGACCGGGAGACGCTCGACGACCGGGCGCTCGGCGACATGGCGCACCCGGAAGTCTGCCTCTCGCCGGCGGTCTGTTATCACGTCTACGCGGCGAACCGGGACCGCGTGCTGCCGGCGGGCGGCGCGCGTTACGCCCTCGCGGGCCGCTGCTTCCGCTACGAGTCGAGCAAGATGGTCGATCTCCGGCGGCTCTGGGAGTTCACGATGCGGGAGATCGTCTTCCTCGGGACGCGGGAGCATGTCCTCGGGCTGCGGGAGCAGGGGAACGAGCTCGTGGCGCGCTACCTCGACGAGCACCGGCTGGCGGGCGAGATCCGGACGGCGAGCGATCCGTTCTTCATCGCGCCGGACGCGGCGGCCAAGACGTACTTCCAGATCAGCAGCGAGACGAAGTACGAGATCTCGCTGATGCTCCCGGAGGGCGAGCGGGTGGCGGCCGGGTCGCTGAACTACCACACCGACTTCTTCGGCCGCGCGTTCAGCTGCGCCATCGAGGGCGCGGGCCCGATGCACAGCGTGTGCATCGCGTTCGGGCTCGAGCGGTGGGTGTACGCGTTCCTCGCCCAGCACGGCAACGACCCATCCGGCTGGCCCGACGTCGTGCGGCGCTCTCCCGAGATGGCGGGTCTCTAGCTCCACCCGTCAGGAGTCCGGCCAGGGGCGGGTCTACCCTATGGCGCTGCACGGCACCCGGGCGTTGCGCCGCAGAGCCAAACCGTGAGACTTCCCGTGGGACGTCACGACAGGCGACGAGCTAGACCGACCTGGTCCGGCGGCTTCGGCCGATCAATCGACTGATAGTCGGGTCTGACGGAATGCAGAGAACATGAAGCCACGAATCACAGTCATCACTATCGGCGTCGACGACCTCGAAGTGTCGTTGCGTTTCTACAGGGACGGTCTCGGCTTCCAGACCGAAGGCATCGTCGGCAAAGAGTTTGAATACGGCGCTGTTGTGTTCTTCCAGCTTCAGCCTGGCTTGCGTCTGGCTTTGTGGCCTCGCGCGAGCATCGCACATGACACAGGTCTCTCCGCAGGTCGCGCCAGCCCGACCGAGATGACGCTGGGCCATAACGTCACATCGAAAGCGGAGGTCGACTCCGTGATGGCAAAGGCGAGAGCAGCGGGAGCCGCCATCATCAAGGCTGCGCACGACACATTCTGGGGCGGCTACTCCGGTTACTTCCAAGACCCAGATGGTCATCTCTGGGAGGTCGTCTGGAATCCGCAATGGTCCGAGTGAGCCCAACCAATCGCTGCACGCGACGTGCGAAGATGCACGCGCGTGAGCCATAGCGTTGGGCCGGCAGAGTGCGGGGGACGCAGGCACGATCCCGAGACAGGCGGCAGCGCATCGAAGGGCCCGGCAACCGGGGGGGGCGAGCGAAGGACAATCGTTCGGCGCTGCGGCGCCGGGCCATGCGCTGACCCCAATCGGTGATGCCGCCGACCCTTCACCGCGGTGGATGCGGCGGCACAAGGCGCCCGTCGGTGCCGTTGGTTCCGTTCGCCGGCGGATTCTGCGAGGCTCGCCGCCATGCAGCTCGAGCACGTCGACCCGATCGCCGCGGCGGAGGAGGCCAGCCTGGTCCTGCGCGAGGCGTGGCCGCCGCCGGCACTCCACTACACGGCCGACTACCTGAGGTGGCAGCTCGGCTTCCCCGGCCCGACGCCGCGCGCCGTGCTCGCGCGCGAGGGCGGCGAGCCGGCCGGCTTCATCGGCGTCGCGCCGCGCCGCTTCCGCTTCCGCGGCGCCGCGTCCCCGGGGTACGTCCTCTCGTTCGTGAGCGTGCGCCCCAAGTTCCAGGGACAGGGGCTGGCGAGCCGGCTGTACGGCGAGCTCCTGGCCGGCCTCCGCGCGTCCGGCCTGCCGATCGTGGTGTTCGTGGAGGCGCGCTCAGGGCCCGCGCAGCGCGTGCTCTACAACGCCGTCAAAGCGGCCGGCCTCCGGCGGAAGCAGCTGGCCACGTGCCGGAACCACGGCTTCGTCCCCCGGGCGAGCGCCGCGCCGACGCAGGCCGTGGCCAGGCCGACCGAGGCCGCGGCCGACGTGCTCGCGGCGATCGCGGCGTGCGGCGACGATCGCGTGCTCTGGTCGGCGCCCGACGCGGCGCAGCTCGAGCACAGCCTGCGCGATCCGCGGCCGCGCCGGCTGCTGCTCGTCGAAGAAGCGGGCCGGCCAGTCGGCGCCGCCGCGGTGTTCCTGTCCGAGATCGCCACCGCCCGGGGGATCGACCGGGTGGCGACGGTCGACACGCTCTTCCTGCCCGAGCCGACCGCCGACCGGCTCGCGGCCGTGCTGCGCGCCGCCTCCGAGGCCTTCGCCGGGCAGGCCACCGCGCCGGTGGTGAGCGCGCCCAACCTGACGCTCGTCCCCCAGGACCAGCTCAAGCCGGCCGGCGCCCGCCCGACCGACGCGTCCTTCGACGCCTTCGTGCTCCTCCCGGGGGACAGGCCGTGGCTGGACGCCGAGGTGACCAACCTCGAGGTCGTCTGACAGCGGCCCCCGGCGGGGCGGGATCCATCTACGATCCAGATGGAAGCCATGACGTGAATGCCGATTCACAAGATGGATCGGCCGACGCATCATGAAGCGCATGGCAAACACCACTTCTTCGATGCAGCTCCGCCGCTCCAGCGAGCGCGGCTATGCCGACCACGGATGGCTGAAGTCGTTCCACACGTTCTCGTTCGCCGACTACCAGGACCCGGC
The DNA here is from genome assembly GCF_051526825.1 of Sorangium sp. So ce185. Taxonomy (NCBI): domain Bacteria; kingdom Pseudomonadati; phylum Myxococcota; order Polyangiales; family Polyangiaceae; genus Sorangium; species Sorangium sp. So ce185. The sequence goes on from NZ_CP150316.1 coordinate 10,471,927, forward strand.
GCACATGGGCTTCCGGGCGCTCCGCGTGATCAACGACGATCGCGTCGCGCCGGCGCGGGGGTTCGGGTCGCACCCGCACCAGAACATGGAGATCATCACCTATGTCCTCGAGGGGGAGGTCGCGCACCGGGACAGCATGGGGAACGGCTCGACCATCCGCCCCGGCGAGGTCCAGCGCATGTCGGCGGGCACGGGCGTGTTCCACAGCGAGATGAACCCGTCGAAGACGGGCGAGACCCACCTGCTGCAGATCTGGATCCTGCCGGACCGGCGCGGGTATCCGCCGAGCTACGAGCAGAAGGCGTTCTCGAAGGAGGAGCGCCAGGGCAAGCTGCGGCTGGTCGCCTCGCAGGACGGCCGCGACGGCTCGGTGACGGTCCACCAGGACGTGAGCCTGTTCGTGGGCCTGTTCGGGCAGGGGGAAGAGGCGCGGTACGAGCTCGCGGCCGGGCGGAGCGCCTGGGTCCACGTGGCGCGCGGGAGCGTCGCGCTGAACGGGACGGTGCTCGAGGCCGGCGACGCGGCGGCGATCAGCGCGGGAGGCGCGCTCCACCTGGTCGGGAAGGACGCGGGCGAGGTGCTGCTGTTCGATCTTGCGTGAAGGGCAGATCGGCAATCTGCATCAGGAGCTCCCTGGTTCAGACATCGGCGTTGCCGTGGGGCGGTCCGGCCCGCCCCACGGCTCATCCGGGCTCGCCCCGCGCCTTCATCAGGCGCGCCATGTCGAGATCATCCGGGCTCCCGCGCTCGGCGAGCGCGCGGGCGACGCGCGCCTGGTCGGCGGGCGAGCGGTTCTGGCTCAGCTTGAACTTGCCCTCGAGGCGGTCGATCTCGATGGTGAGCCCCACGATCCCGCGGAGGAGGTTCTCGTGGAGCTCGCGGTCGAGCGCGCTCGAGCTCCAGGGCTCGGCCGCGCCGCGCTCGTGGATGCCGGCGAGGTCGTCGAGCAGCCGAATCAGCTCATCCCGGCTCATCGGCGAAGCGGCGCGCCCGTGGGCGTGCACCACGGCGTAATTCCACGTCGGCACCTGCCTGGTCGGCTGCTCGTACCAGCGGGGCGAGACATACCCGTGCGGCCCGGAGAACACCGCGACGACCGGCCTGCCGCCCGTGGCCAGCCGCCAGATGGGGTTCGCCCGCGCGACGTGCGCGCGGAGCCGCCCGGAGGGCCCGGCGTCGCGATCGAGCACGAACGGCAGGTGCGCGATCTCGATGCCGCCCTGATCATCCGCCGCCATGAGGCAGCCGAAGCTGTGTCGCTCGACGAGATCGAGCTGCCGATCGCGATCCGTCTCGGCGAATGCCGCAGGCGAGTACATGCCGAGAGCTTACACCCGCTCCGCCGCGCGCGGCGCCGGGATGAGCGCCGCCCGGCGCGGCGCACGGGCGTCTGCCCGGCTTGCTCGCGGGGCGGCGCCCGCTACATAGAGATCTCTATGGACGCCATCGATCTTCTCGAGCGCCATCACCGCGAGCTCGAGCAGCAGTTCTCCGGCCTGAAAAAGGCCTCTTCCGTCGCCCCTGAGCAGTTTTTCACGGCCGCCGACCTCCTCGCCACGCACATCACGCTCGAGGAGCAGCACTTTTACCCCGCCGTTCGGGCCCGCCGCACCGAGGATATCCTCCTCGAATCGCTGGAGGAGCACCTGTCGCTCAAGCGCGTGCTGGCCGATCTCCTGGCGCTCGACACCAAGGACGAGAAGTTCGGGCCCAAGCTGCACGTGCTCGCCGAGCAGCTCGAGCACCACCACAAGGAGGAGGAAGAGCACCTGTTTCCCAAGGTGAAGAAGCTCCTCGACGACGGCGCGCGCGAGGAGCTCGGGCAGGCGATGCAGGCGCGGATGAACGAGCTCCGGCAGGGCGAGCCCCGCAAGCTCGTCCTCGGCCAGACCGACGCCGCCGCGCCCCTCCCCTGAGCCGCGCGCTGCCCCGCCGCGACGCTCGGTGGGCGCCGCGGCGCGGGCGCGCGGCGGGGCAGCGCGCTCGTGTGAGCCCCCCCGCCGCGCGGCGCGCTTCGCGGCTTCTCGGCGATGTCTCGACGCGACACCCCCGCGCAACGCGCGCGTGCCGCCGCCCGCGGTAAGCCGCCCGCGGTAAAAAGATGAGCCGCCGCGCGCGCAGGAGCCCACCAACAGCATACGTGAGCGAGAAAATTCATCGGAACGAACACGATTTTTCTAGAAGGGATTCCCCTACAGTCGCTATCGTACACTGTTGCGCGTCTTGCGGCAGGGGCTCGAGATGCCACCGGATACGAGGGATGATGCTGCGAAGAAGCCGCTGGGCGGGCCTGGTGCCCGGCGGCAGCCGGCCGGCGCGGCGGGCGCGAGCGGCGGCGCTCGCCGGTGCGGGCGAGCGCTGGGCAGCGCACACGGGGAATCTTCGACGGAGGTAGGATGACGGCTCGACCTGTACTCTCGATTGACACATCCTTCGACCCGGATAGCGCGTGGTTCGCGACGGGGCGCACGCAGCTCTATGGGCGTATGGGAGAGCAGTTCTCCATCGTACCGTTCGGGCGCGCGAGCGCGGAGCGGCGGAGGATCATCCGCCAGATCGCGCGGGCCGAGAGCGGGGGCAACCCGTTCCGCGGGATCGTCGTGTCGTCCCACGGTAGGACCAGCTGCGTCGTGGACGACGAGTCGCCGGACGGAATCCTGCTATCGCACGAGAGCCCCGCGCAGGAGATCGAGCTCTGGGCGCGCGGCCGCGTGCTGTATTTCTGCTGCGGCGAGACGGCGAGCGGCCCGCTGTTCGACAAGCTCCTCGAGGCGGGCGCGCGGACGGTGGTCGGCTTCACGGGCCGGCTCTGCGCCACGACCGTCGACAGCAAGTTCTTCTGGCGGCAGCTCGATCAGGAGCTGGTGACGTGCGCGCTGCACGACCAGCTGGCGCCGGGCTTCGAGCGGGCGCGGCAGCAGTTCCTGGAGCGCGTCGCGACGCGGCTCGTGGCGCTCCCCGACGGAACGGCGCGGGAGGACCTGTCGAGGATGATGGACCTGCTCGCGTCGATGGTGATCCGAGGCGCCGAGAAGGGATAATAGCGCCGGGGCCGCGCGACGAGCACCGGCGCCGCGGGCCTCCCCTTCAGGGGAAGCTCAGGATCTCGACCCAGAGGGGGTTCCGGCCCACCGGAAACGACGTCGAGGCGGTGAGCCGGCCGCTCGCGGGGTCGATGGCGTGCACGCGCACGGCGTGCGAGAGCTGCCCGGCGGCGACGAGCCAGCGGCCGCTGGGGTCGACCTGGAAGGCGCGCGGCTGCCGTTCCGTCGGCGCGTGCGAGACCAGGGTCAGGCGGCCGGTCTGCGCATCGACGCTGAAGCCGGCCAGCGTGCTCGACGTGCGCTCCGAGGTGTAGAGGAAGCGGCCGTCGGGCGTGAGGTGCAGGTCGGCCGCCCAGGGCTTGCCCGAGAAGCCCTCGGGCAGCGTGGAGAGGCGCTGGACCGCCGACAGCGTGCCGCGCTCGGCGTCGAAGGCCAGGAGCTCGACGGTCGCGTCCAGCTCGTTGAGCAGGTAGACGAAGCGCCCGTCGGGAGAGAACACCAGGTGGCGCGGGCCGGCCTGCGGATGCACCGGCAGCGCCTCCGGATCATTGGGCGTGAGCTGGCCGGTGGCCGCGTCGAAGCGCCACTGCAGCACCGCATCCGAGCCGAGGGCGCTGACGAAGACATAGCGGTTCGACGGATCCACCAGGGTGGCATGCGCGTGGCGGCCGGCGGGCAACACCGCGGCAGGCGCGCGGACCGAGCCGTCGCCGCCGAGCGGGCTGACGGTGATCTTGTGGCCGTGGTAGGAGGCGCCGAAGAGGGTTCTACCGCTGCGATCGGTGACGATGTGCGCCATGCTGTCCGGCAGCGGCGCCGCCGACAGCGGCCTCAAATGCCCGCTCGCGGCGTCGAGCGCGAAGCTCTGCACGGCATAGGGCTCCGAGCGCAACGCGACGTAGAGGAAGCGCCGGTCCGGCGAGATCGCCAGCGGCCCGGCCTGGCCGTCGACGCCGACGGTCTGCACGGGTGCCAGCGATCCGTCGGCGGTGTCGAGGCGCAGCACCGAGATCTCGCGGCTCTCGGCGTTGGAGACGTAAACGTAGGTGGCGGCCTGGGTCATCGCGGTGAAGGGGCTTTCGGCCAGCGCCAGCTGGCAGGGTGGAGTGGAACGCCTTCTATCCGATCCGACGCCCCCTGGAAAGTCGACGCCGAGGGCGCGTCGCCTCGCCTCGAGCATTCGCGAATCTGCTGCTCGGGCATATCGACACTCCGGCGGTCTGAATCGTTGCGGAGCGCTCGCCGGAATATCCATGCTCCTTGGCGTCCTCGGCGCCTCGGCGGCCTCTCTCCTTCTCTCGCTCCGCGGAGCGCCGGATCTCGGTCTGTTTCTTTCTCGTCCGAGCGCCGCTCCAGGGCGGCCCTGGTCGGGTGCCGCGCGGTCCGGTAGATCCAGGAGAGCGATGAGACGCAAGCCCTCGATCCTGCTTTCCTCGGCGGCGCTCCTCCTGGCCGCCGGCGCCGGCGACGCCCTCGCCGGCGGCGCGCGCCCGGCCGCGAGCGCGCCGTCGTTCCTGGACGGCGGGCGCCGCGTCGCCGTCGAGCGGCTCGGGCCGGCCGCGCGGGGCGCGTCCGGCGGCGCGCTCTCGCCGCTGCGGCTCCGCTACCCCGACGGCCGGACGATCCACGCGAGCGTGGGCGCGACCGCGATCGTGAAGGTCGAGCCGGGCGCCGAGGGCGAGCTCGCCGGCGCGGGCCTCGAGGTGGTGAGGCCGCTGATGCCCTCGATCGGGCTATGGCTCGTCAGGGACGCGGGCGGCGGCGACGGCCTCGACGTCGCCGAGCGGCTGCAGGGCGCGGCGCGGCCGGCCTTCCTGCGCGAGGCGATCCCGGACCTCCACGTGCGCCTCCAGGCGCGCGGCGCGCCGTTCACGCCGGACGACCCGCGCTTGCCCGGACAGTGGTACTTCGACGACCTCAGGATGGAAGAGGCGTGGGGGCGCACGCGGGGCGACGCGGCCACGTCCATCGTCGTCGTCGACACCGGCTGCGACCTCGATCACCCCGACCTCGCCGCGAAGATGGATCCGGGCCTGGACGTCATCGACGGCGACGACGACCCCACCTACCTGCCCGGCGCAGAGGGCGTGAACCACGGGACCGCCTGCGCGGGCCTCATCGCCGCCGACACCGACAACGGCGTGGGCATCGCGGGCGGCTGCCCCGAGTGCAGGCTGCGGTGCGTGCGGCTGCTCGACGAGGAGCCGCAGCCGCTCTCCGCCTCGGTCGACGCCTTCGAGTTCGCCCTGGAGGTGAACGCCGCCGTCGTGTCCAACAGCTGGGGATACGCCGAGCCGATGCCCGTCCCCAGGGTGGTCGAGGACGCGATCAATCGCCTGTTCGACGCCGGGCGCGACGGGAAGGGGGCGCTCGTCCTCTTCGCCGCCGGGAACGACAACCGGGAGATCCGCGACGACGAGATCCAGGCCGCGCGCGGCGTCCTCAACGTGGGCGCGGTCAACCACCTGGAAGAGGAGACGTCGTTCACGAACCGCGGAAGCTCCCTCGATCTCGTCGCGCCCACGGGGACGCTGAGCACGGATATCGCCGGGCGCGAGGGCGACAGCCCGGACGACTACACGTCGCTGTTCGGCGGGACCTCCTCGGCGTGCCCGGTCGCCGCCGGCGTCGCCGCGCTGCTCGTGAGCGCCGCGCCCGAGCGGACCGCGGGCGAGCTCTACGACATCCTGATCCGCACCGCGCGGCCGGCGCCGTTCGCCCTCCCCGACGAGCGCGGGCACGACCCCATCTTCGGGTACGGGATCATCGACCCGGTCGCGGCGCTCCGGGAGGTGCTCGGGGACGAGCCGCCGCCGCCGGAGCCGCGGCCGCCGGAAGAAGGGGGCGCGGACGAGCAGGCGGGCTGCGCGTGCGCGGCGGCCGGCGCTCCCTCGGGCGAGCGGCGCGGCCTCGCGGTCGCGGCGCTCCTCGGCCTGGCCGCGGCGGCGCGGCGGCGGCGCGCGGCCGGCGCGTGACATCACGTGCGCGGCCGGCGCGTGACGTCGCGCGCGCGGCCGGCGCGTGACGTCGCGCGCGCGGCCGGCGCGTGACGTCACGCGCGCGGCCGGCTCCCGCGGAGCGCGTCCCGCTGCGCGTGGAGCCACGCGCGCGCCTCGGCTTCCGTCTCGAAGAACTGCACCGGATAGGACTGCTGCGTGAGGAGCTGCACGCTCTTCGCCGCGAGCGTGCAGACGACGCGCACGGCGAAGCTCGCCCCGAAGAGCGCGATGGCGTCGAAGCGCACGGCGCGCATCTCGCTCGCCATCACCTTGCGCGCCGACGGCAAGATGGTGCCGACGCGACGCGTATCCGAGAGCACGAGGACCTCGCGGCCGCTGTCCGACAGGCCCTTGCAGGCGGCGGCGATCTCGCGCGCCATGTCGTCCGACAGGTCGCCCTCGACGACGGTGCACAGCAAGCCGTCCGGATCCTCGCGAAGGGTGAGGCGCGCAGCCTCGGGACCGGGGTCGCTCATGCAGAGCATCGTAGCGTCTCGCGTCGAGCGCGGGACCGCATTCCGGCGCAGCGGGCGCGCCGCAGCGGGTGAGCGATCGGCCGAGATCAGCGGTGGATGCGCGTGAACCTGCGCCGGCGCAGGGCGAGCGCGAGCAGCGACGCGCCGAGCGCGAAGCCCCCGGCTGCGGCGAAGCTCCCGGCCGCGGCGGGCGCCACGACGCCGCAGCTGCACCCGCCGTCGTCGCCGCCCTCCTCGCCCTCCGGCGGCGCCTCTCCTCCACCGCCCGCGCCGCCCGCACCGCCGCCGCCGCCCGCGCCGCCGCCGCCCTCCGCTTCGGCCCGGCACGCCGCGACCTCGTCGGCCGTGCCGATGCACAGCGTCGGCTTGCGCGAGTCGCCGTCCTGGAGGCCGTTCACCACGATCACGGCGAGGCCGTCGGCGCCGGCCGTGTCGACGAGCTCCGCGCCGGCGGCGACGTCGTCGGCGCGCGCGATCTCGCCGTACGCGCGGCCGCGCCGCGCCGCGAGCAGCAGGGCGAGGCCCTCGAGCTGCGCGGGGTCGCCCGCGAGCGCGGCGGTCATGGCCGCGCGCCCGTCGGGCGGGGCGCTGAAGTACTGCGCCGACGCGTGGAAGACGCGGAGCCGGCCGGCGTGCGGCGCCGCGACGGAGCGCGGGACGAGGCCACGGTAGCCGGCCCCGGCGGCGTAGGAGCGCTCGGGATCGGCGTGGAGGCCGGTGAGCAGGTTCCAGGCGGCGAACTCCACGAACGCGTCGGCGAACGTCGCCTGCGCCCGCGACGCGAGCAAGGGGTCGAGCTGCTCGAACCACACGGGATCGGCCTCGCCGAACGCGCCGTCCTCGACGCGCTCCCAGAGCTCGCGGACCGTGCCGTCGCCGTAGCGCTCCTCGAGGAACTGGAAGAAGACCGCGCTCCCGTAGCTGAAGGGGTCGACCGGGCCGATCATGGGCACGTCGAGCGATCGATCCGTGTTCGAGAGGTAGCCGCCGACGAAGCCCTCGAAGTCCTGGAGCGAGGGGTCGAACGACTCGGTCGCCCAGACCGCGCTGCCCTCCAGCATCGGCGTGTCCTGGCCGTGATCGTAGGCCGCCTGCACGGCGTGGAAGAGCTCGTGGCTGCCGAGGATCCGGTTCGCGATCCGCGTCGACGGGTAGTCGTAGCCGCTGAAGTCGTTCTCCTGGGTCATGAAGCCGGCGCAGCGGCCCTCGTCGTCCGGCGCGCAGGCGTCGACGCGGAACACGCCGTCGCCGACGCCGGCGAAGTCGACGAGGTAGACGTCGAAGCGGCCGTCGCCGCCGTTGTCGGGGAGGTCCTCGTCGCTCCTCGGCGGCCGGAAGCCGAGGACGTCGCGGTAGTGGACGATCACCTCGTCGTAGATGGCGGCGACCTCCTCGACGAAGTCGGGGACGCCCGTCGCGTCGGCGTCCTCGGCGGGCACCGCGCTGCGCCCCTCGCGCGCGAAGTGGACAAGGAAGCTCCCCGAGGCCGACGCGAAGGTCTCGACAGCGTCGTCCGGATCGAACCGGAACTGGAGCTCGGTGCCGCGCGTGTCCGGCCGATCGAGCGGCGCCGCGGCGGGCCCGTCGAGCGAGGGCGCGTCGCCGGCGCCGCAGGCCGCGAGCGCCGGGGCGAGCGAGGCGGCGAGCGCCGGGGCGAGCGAGGTTGCGGCGCAGGCGGCGCGGCGGCGCCACGAGGCCGCGGCGCATGCGGCGCGGCGGCGCCGCGCGGGGGCGGGGCGCCCGGCGCCGGAGGGCCGGCTCACGGGAGGAAGGCCCACCGGATCTGGAGGTTGGCCGCGCCGGTGTCGCCCATCGGGACCTCGCCGGTCTCCTGGCACTTCGCCTGGTTCTCCTCGTCGTAGAAGTGCGTGACGGTCAGCTTGAGCCTCCGGCCGTCCGCGAGCTGGAGGACGTAGACGGCGCCGCTCATCTGCACGCAGCCGGGGTACTTCCAGTAGCCGGAGAGCGCGGTCGCCGGCGACTCCAGCCCGGAGCCGTCGGGGATGAGCGCGCAGGTCTCGCTCATGTCGCTCATGTCGCTCATGTCGCTCGTGAAGTACTCGTCGCTGCGGAGCCTCAGCTCGCCGGGGGCCTCGGCGAGCGCGTCGTAGTCGGGCGTCCCCGGCAGCCGCGCCGCCGTCACGCAGGACGGCCCGGAGTGGCCGCTGTTGATGCGCACGACGTAGCGCCGGAAGGCGATGTCCCAGTCCATCGATCCGAGCGACGCCTCGTCGGAGATCTCGACCTTCTCGAGGCCGCCGTCGGTGAACCGGGCATAGACGTAGGCGTGGGGCTCGGCGGCGAAGGCGCCGCCCGCGGTGGCGTCGATGAGGGAGCGGAACCCGCCGCCGTCCTGCTCGTTGCTGAGCTCCCCGGGCGCCACGTCGGACTGGAGGTTCATCTGCTGGAAGACTTCGTCCTCGCAGGGCACCGGGGTCGGCTCGCTGCACACGGGCCCCCCGGTGGAGCCGCCGCCCCCGTCGCCCGCGCCACCGCCGGCGCCGCCCGCGCCAGGATTGGCCGGCTCGTCGGAGCCGCAGGCGCAGAGGGCGAGCAGGGCGAACCCCGCTGCGAGGAGAGCGGAAGCCGGGGAGGAGCGCATGTGCGGCATGGTAACAGAAGCCCTGGCCGGAGCGCTGGCTACGGCGCGCCGGCGCGCCGGTAGAGCCACCAGTCGCCGACGTGATCGACGGGGACGATGCTCGGGTCCCTGGCGAAGAGGTGATCGGCCCCCGCCCGCCGGCGGACGAGGAACCAGTCGAAGAAGGCGCCGTGGCGGCGCACGTCGAATTTCTCCGGCGTCCACTCCCACCGGAGCGGCGTCGGCGGCGGGACGACGGCGCCCGGCTCGGCGCGAGGCCGGTAGGCGATCGGCGACGCGTCCCAGACGGCGAAATGGAAGCTGAGCCAGCCGCCCCGCGTGGCCTGGACCCAGGCGGGGAGGTGGATGAACGGGGTCGTCGCCCGGGTCGAGCCGCCGTGATCGAAGACGAGGTAGAGCAGCCTGGGCGCGGGCGGGATGCGGGCGATGATGGCGTCGAAGTCGCGCGTGCTGTGGTCGAAGCGGCGGTAGTTGTCGCGCGCGACGTCGCCGAGGGAGAGCGCCGCGGCCGCGATCGCGAGCACGGCCGGCGCCTTGAGCCAGGGCGATCGCGGCAGGTCCGGGAACGCGCCGAGGGCGAGGAACAGGGCCGCGACGATCTCTCGCGGGTAGACGTACCACCAGAGGCCGATCTGGAGCGGCAGGCTCAGGAACAGGCCCAGGAACACGGCCGCGCAGGCGATCGGGACGAGGGCGGCGAGGCGCGCGAAGGCACGCTGCCGCGCGTCCGTGGCGGGAGGGGGCGCCGCGTCCGGGACGGCGGGCGCGGGCATGGGGGTGGCGGGCGCGGGCGCCGGCGCGAACGTGGAGGCGGCGGGCGCCGCGTCGGGGGTGGCGGGCGCGGGCGCCGGCGCGGACATGGAAGCGGCGAGCTGCACGGCCGCGCCCCCGAGGCACACGAGCAGCGCGGCGAGCACGAGGCGCGCCGCCCGGCGGGCCGCCGCCGCCTCGGCGGGATCGGTGAAGCTCGTGAACAGGAGCGACGGGGCCTCGCCGAGCCGCTCCCAGTGGAGCGCGGGGGTGAAGGGCGCGGCGTGGAGGGTGTCGGTCCGGACCGCGAGCCACGCCGCGAAGAGGACCAGCGCGGGCGCGAGCGGCAGCGCGATGGGGCGGAGCCGCCGCGTCGCCGGGAACACCACGATCGCCGCGCCGACCACGGCGGCGATCGCGAACGGGAAGCGGAAGACGTGGGTGAAGAACAGCGCGACGAGCGCGAGCGCGAGCGCGGCCTGTCGGCCGCGCGAGGGGCGATCGACGAGCAGGAGCGTCAGGCCGACGACCATCGCGAAGAGGCCGAGCGCGCCCATGTGGTTGAGGAAGCCCCAGTGCGTGAGGTTGCACCAGACGAGGACGAGGCCGAGGACGCCGAGCAGGGGGCTCCGCTTCAGGCCGTGGAAGAGGACGGCGAGGCCCGCGGGCAGGAGCGCGAGCATCGCCGCCGCCGCGACCTTCACCGCGGCCACGGGCGGGAGGACGAGCATGAGCAGGGCGCCGAGCGCGTACATGGACATGTACGGGACCGCGAGCGGCTGGAGCGTGAACTGCTCGCGGAAGTGCCACGCCGGATCGAGGTAGTGCCGGAGCGCCGCGGTCTGGGCCGCGTGGAACGGGAGATCGGTCATCGGCGGATAGCGGACGACCGCGAGCGGGAGGGCGATCACGTAGACGGACGCGGCGACGACGACGAGCGCGAGCGCCGCGCTGAGCGGCGCGCGAACCGCGGCGTCCGCGGCGCGGCGGAGCGGGCCGGACAGCGCGCGGACCGCGGCGCTCGCGGCGGGGCGGAGCTGGCCGGACGGCGCGCGGACCGCGGGGGCGGGGGCCGCCGGAGGCTCCGCCGGGGGGGACGGGGTACCCAAAGTGGCGGGAAGCTACCATCTCGGAACCGACCGAAGGGCCTCGGAGGCCGCGCGCAGAGGTCGCGACGTGCCGGCGACCCCTGGCGAGGGGCGCTCGGTCGATCCGGAACCGACCGGGGGGCCTCGGAGGGCCGCGCGCAGAGGTCGCGACGTGCCGGCGACCCCTCGCGAGGGGCGCTCGGTCGATCCGGAACCGACCGGGGGGCCTCGGAGGGCCGCACAGGGAGGTCGCGATGTGCCGGCGACCCCTCGCGAGGGGCGCTCGGTCGATCCAGACCCGACGCGAGGGCCTCGAAAGCTCGCACCGAGAGGTCGCGATGTGCCGGCGACCCCTCGCGAGGGGGGGTGCGTCGATCCGAAACCGAAGGAGAGGCCCTCGAAGGCCGGAGGGCTCGATCCGGAACCGACGTGCGGTCAGCGCCGCGGCCGGCGACGTCGAGGCGCGCACGCGGCTCGACGAGGCCCGGACGCCCGCGGGCCGGCGGGTCACGCTGCTCCGGGCCTGAACGGCCGCGCGCCGGCGAGGCTCAGGGCGCCCCAGGCCCCTTGTCCTTCGCGCTCGCGACGCTCGCGAGCTGCGCCTCGAGCGCCGCGACCCGCTCCAGCGCCGCCTCCTTCGCGGCCCGCTCCGCCTCCTTCGCGGCCCGCTCCGCCTCCCGCGCGGCCTGCTCCGCCTCCGCGGCGGTCGGGAAGAGCGCTTCGCCCGCGGATCCCGTGGCCAGCCGGACGCGCGCCGCGTCGCCCGCGCCGATCACCCGCAGCCAGCAGCCGAGCACGCGCGCGTAGATCCGATCGACGTTCGTCGTCTCCACCCGGACGAACCCCCGCGTCTTCAGCCGCCGGTAGCGCTGCCAGCGCACCCGATCCCGGCTCCTCTCCCAGTCGGGATCGAAGATCACGAGCTCCCTCACCCCGAGCTCCCGGTAGCGCTCGGGCGCGTCCACGTAATCCTTGTAGGGCTCGTCGGAGGAGACGACCTCGAGCGCGAAGCTCGGGGCAATCCCGGTCTCCCACACCTTCCAGCTGCGCACGCGCCGGCCCGGCGGCACGCCGGGGAGCACGTACACGTCCGGCGCCACGACCTTGGAAGGATCGAACTGCTGATAGTAGATGAACTGGTCCGCCCCCACGAACCGCGGCCGGCCGAGCTCCTGGTACCAGCGCTCGATCAGCGGGCGGAGGAGCTCCACGATCCATGTCTGAAGGGAGTCCTCCCCCATCTTCTTCTCCACAGGATAGAACGTCGGATCGCGCCCCCTGCCGTCGCGGTGCGCCCGCCCGTGAACCTGCCTGTGCGCCTCGGTCGACATGCCCTACCTTACCCGAGCCGCGCGCGCGCATCGACCCGCGCCGCCGCCGCCGCGGGCGGCGGGCGAGTCTCTCCTCTCCGGAAGCGCCCCATCGACGCTAGGCTGCGCGCACGTTGCTCTTCCCGCGCCCCGCCCCCCGCCCGACCGATCTGCGCGGCCTCCCCGCCGCATCCCGCCTCGAGACCCGCGCGGCGCTCGCCGTCACCGCCGTCGCCACCGCATGGTTCGCGCTCGCCGCCGCGTGGGAGATGTTCGGGCCCATCCTCGCCGGCCATTACGCGTCGTCCGCCGGCGTCGGGATCATCGCGGAGAACATGCTCCGCTGGAAGATCCTCGGGCCCGTGTGGGAGTACACCGCGAGCCGGCCGGCGCCGGAGATGTACTACTGCCACCACCCCTGGGGGATCTTCTGGACGACCGCCGCGTTCATGAAGGTCCTCGGGCGGCACGACGTCGTCTGCCGCCTGCCCGCCGTCCTGCTGAGCGCCGCGACGCCGCCCCTGCTCTACGCCATCGGCCGCAGCGTCTACCGCCCCGCCGCAGGGGCGGCCGCGGCGGCGGCGTTCGTCGTCCTGCCGATCACGCTCGCGTTCGCGAGCCTCAACGCGCTCGAGGTCCCGGTCATGGCCTGGACGCTGCTCGGGCTCTTCGGGTACGTCCGGCTCACGCAGACGGCCCGACGCCGCTACCTCGCGGTGAGCGCGCTCGGGCTCACGCTCGGCATGCACGCCGACTGGCCCGCGTTCGTGCTCACGGCGGGGCTGCTCGCGTTCGGCGCGCTCCGCGCCTACCTGCTCCCGAAGCGCGTCTTCGGGCCAATCCACGAGCGGCGCTACGCGCAGTGGTGGGTGCTCACCGCCTTCCTCGCGGCGCTGACCGCCGCGCTCTACCTCGCCCTCTTCCACCAGGCCGGCAAGCTCGGCGATCTCCTGGCGAGCTACGGGTTCCGCTCGTCGGGCAACGCCGAACCGCTCGCCAAGGTGCTCGCGGGCCGGCGGTACTGGATCGAGCTCTCGTTCACGCCGATCGCCATCGCCGCGGGGAAGCTCGCCGCGCTCGTCTGCGCCGCGCGGCTCGTCCTGCTCCGGCGCGAGCACGACGCGCTGCCGCTGCTCTACCTCGCGACGGCGACGGTGCAGTACGTCGTCTTCCGCCAGGGCGCCGACATCCACATCTTCTGGCCGCACTACTTCGGGGCCTACTTCGCCCTCGCCGCCGCCGCCCTCGTCGCGACCTTCGCGGCGCTGCTCGAGCGCGCCGCCGCCGCGGCCGCGCGACGCGCGCCCGGCGCCGCGCGCGATCCCGCCGGGCCGGCGCCCGCGTGGCCCGCGCTCGCGGCGCTCGCGCTGTGGCTCGCGCCGCTCGCCGCCGTGCTGCGCGACGGGCTCCCCGCGCTGCGCTACGCGCGCGAGACGGGCGGGCGCTTCAACGAGCGGGGGCACCTCATCGACTCCGACGGGGAGAAGACGGCGTTCCTGCGCTGGCTCGCGCCGAGGTTGCCGCGGACGCCGACCGACGCGGTCGTCGAGATGCACGAGGGCATGAAGGCCACCTGGGCCCAGGTCTGGGCGCTCGGCGGGCGCGTCGTCAAGCCGACCCGGCCCGCGCCGAGGGAGGCGCCGCCCCGCGGCGCCTACCTCGCGGACACGCGGTTCATGCTCGACCGGGACCAGGCGAGCCTCGCGCAGCGCTTCGACATCACGGCGGTGGGCCCGTTCTGGGCGCTCGGCGCGGGCGTCGGGGCGGAGGCGCGGGCGCAGGGCGCGCGCGGCATCGAGGCGTTCTCGTTCCGCGAGCGGGAGCCGGGGCTCCTCGCCTGGTACTTCGTCTCGGGCACCGAGCCCGAGCGCGAGATCGTGCCGGATCCGTTCCTCACGTGGGAGCTCCGCGCGCACTTCGGACAGCCGGCCGAGCCGCCGGCCGGCCCGCCGGAGACGCTGGAGCAGAAGCGGATCGCCCACAACGCCGCGCTGGCCGCGGGCGACGCCGCGCGCGCGACGGCGCTCTTCTCGGAGATCGCCGCCGCGCTCGCGCCGCTCGGCGCGCGGTTCGACGACGGCACCGAGCTGCTCGGGACCACGTTCCACGAGGGCGCGCGCTCGCTCCTCACGATCTTCGTGCGCGCGGGCGGGCCCGCGGCGAGCGACGTGGCGCTCTCCGTGCGGTCGCGGGTGGTCGAGCGCGCCCCGCTGTCCACGACGATGGCGGACCCGGTCTACCGCGAGGTCGGCCTCCCGACGGCGATCTCGCCGCAGCGCTGGAGGGCGGGCTTCGTCTACGCCGATCCGGTGCCGATCCGGAAGCGGCCGGGGACGGAGGTGTTCTGGGCGTCGCTGAAGGCCCGCGATCGGGGCCGAGCGCCGAGGCTCCTCGGTGGCGGCGGCGCGTCCGAGGTCGAGGTGCTGCGGCTGCGCTGAGCGGCGGCGCCTCCATCCTCGTGGACACGGCCCCGCATCCGGGTTTTACCTTCGGGCATGAGCTCTCGCCGAACAGGTCTGGTTCTGGTCCTCGCGCTCGCGTCGGCGTGCGCGCCGCCGCCCGCCCAGGCGCCGGCGCAGTCCGCGCCGCCGGAGCCGGCGGGCGCGACCTCCACGGCGCCGGCGGGCGCGACGCCCGCCGAGCCGGCGGGAACGACGGCCCCGGCGCCGGCGGGCACGACGCCCGCCGCCGGCGAGGCGCCCCCGGCGACCTCGCAGGTCCCCGGGGCGGCCGCGCCGGTCGAGGCCGCGCCGAAGCCGGCCGCGCCGAGGGGCGACGGGAACGTGAAGCCGGGCGCGGCCGTCGCGACGGGGACGCTCGGGGGCAGCCTCTCGGAGGTGCAGGTCCGCGACGTCGTGGAGAAGCACGCGGAGCTCTTCGACGAGTGCTACAAGATCGGCGTCAAGAGCTCGCCGAAGTTCGTCGGGAAGGTGACCGTCAAGGCGACCATCGGCCCGAGCGGCAAGGTCAACAAGGCAGACGTCGTGAGGTCGACCGCGAAGAACCCGCAGGTCGACCGCTGCGTGGCCGACACGTTCGAGAAGATGCAGTTCCCCCCGCCGCAAGGCGGGGTGACGACCGTCATCACCTTTCCCATCGAGTTCAGCGGCATGGAGCTGGTGCCCTGAGAGGCCCTGCCCGGGAGCGCGGCCGGCCTGGACGCGGCCCGGCAGTGCTCAAAATTGAACATGAAGGCGGGAAGGCGGGAAGAAAAGATCAATGATCTTCCTGCCTTCCCGCCTTCATGGGAACTCTCTTAGGGCAAATGCGAGCGCTACCCGCGGCCGGCCCCGACGAACGACCGATCCGCCAGAGGCGCGCGACCGCGTGGCGATCTGCGACACGTGAGGCGGATCGTCCGCGTGGGCTGCGCCGGGCGCGGGCTCGGGAGACGCGCGCGCCCGGGCTCGGCCGAGCAGGGCGAGAGGGCCGGCGAGGGCACGGAAGCTGCTTTGCGCTGGAACGCTGAAGCGCTGAAACGTTGAAGGCGACACGCCGTCCGCCCGATCCGCCCCGCAAGCGCGATCGGCGGACGGCCAGGCAGACCACGCCCATGGATGGGTGTACCGGCCGCCAGGCGGTGCGACGCCCCGCGGCCGGTCGCGTTCGAGATCCACTATCGCCGGCGACGGCACGGGTGAGGAAGCATGGAGCGGATGGAAGTGCAGCGGGATGTCCGGAGCGCGATCGCGATAGCGTATGAGCTCTCGCGCCACGAGCACGTGCAGAACCGGGAGCACGTGTCGCAGGCGCTCGGCGAGCTCAAGGACGAGCTCGCGCGCATCGAGGCGAAGCTCGGGGGCGAGCGCATCCACGAGGTCACCGCGGACGGGCTGCCGCCCGTGCTCGAGCAGATCGAGGGGCTCGTCGAGGACGCGGGGCCGGTCGTCGGCGATCAGATCAAGGCGCTGCTCCAGAGCGTGCAGCGCATCGCCGGGGAGCTCGCCCCGGGCCGCTCGTAGGCGAGCGTCAGGCCGCCGGCCGCCGCGCCGCCAGGGTGAAGCCGAGCGTCTCGGTGGGATCGGGCAGCGCGCGGTCGAGCACGCGCGCGCCCGCGGCCACCGCGATCATCGCCGGCGCGACCAGCGGCAGCGTCCACACGCGCGCGCCGCGGCCTTCGCAGGCCTCGTGGCCGAGCTTGCCCATCGCCTGCGCGACGCCGCCGATCTGCGCCACCTGGAGCGCCAGGTAGCTGTTCACCTTGTGGCCGAGCAGGCTCCAGAGGCCGCCGTGCGGGCAGATCTCCTCGATGATCAGGCCGGCGCGGCCGCACAGCGCGCGGAGGCCGTGAGGGGTGAAACGGAAGTAATCGTGCGGCTCCTCGTGCAGGCGGAACGAGAACGGCGCGCTCAGGAGGAGCAGGCCGCCGGGGCGGAGCACGCGCGCCATCTCGGCGACGAGCGCCTCCGGGCGGGGGGTGTGCTCGAGGACCTGCACGCTCAGCACGGTGTCGAAGCTCGCGTCCGGGAAGGGCAGCCGCTCGCCGTCATAGAGCATGTCGGCCTTGCCTCGCGCGCGCGCGGCCGTGGCGCCGAAGGTCGCCTCGTGCTCCACGCCGAGGTACTCGAGGACGTGGGGGAGGAAGAGGTGCTCGTAGGGCTTGTCGCCGCAGCCCACGTCGAGCAGCCGCCCGCGCGCCCGCGGGGCGAAGCGCGCGAGCGAGGTCACGACGTGGGTGAGCTGGAGATCGACCCAGTCCGACGCGGCCCGCGCCGCGCGCCCGAGCGGCGGGCGCCGGAGCAGGGCGTGCAAGAGCTCGTTCATGGCCGCCTCTTATCACCGCCGCGCCTCGCGAAAGAGGCCCGCGCGACGGCCGCGGCGCGACGCGCCTCGATCCGGCGCCGCCCCGCGGGGGCGGACGATCGCTCGAGCCGCGCCTCCTCGCGCCTCCTGGCCTCTCCAGGAGCGTTCACCTACCCTGCCCCGAGCCCATGGATCTGGAGACGATCTTCTCGATCTGCAACGCGGCGGTCCTCCCCGGCTGGCTGCTGCTCGCCTTCGCGCCTCGATGGAGATGGACCCAGCGCGTCGCCGCGGGCACGGCGGCGGCGCTCGCGCTCGTGTACCTGATCCTGATCGTGCCGACGTTCGGCAAGGGAGAGGGCAGCTTCGGCAGCCTGCACGGGGTCGGGCAGCTCTTCGCGCGCCGAGAGGTGCTGCTGGTCGGGTGGATCCACTATCTCGTGTTCGACCTGTTCACGGGCTCCTGGGAGGTGCGCGACGCGGCGCGGCTCGGCATACCGCACTGGACGGTCGTGCCCTGCCTGGCGCTGACGCTGCTCTTCGGCCCGGTCGGGTTCCTCGGCTACCTGGCGCTCCGCGCGGCGCTGCGGCGCCGGCTGGACATCGACGACGCTGCCGCGTCCCCCCGCGGCGCGCCGTCGCCGCCGCCCTCGTGAGGTCCGGCCCGGGGCGCGGACCGCGCGCTCGGGCGCGCGAGCGGGGCAGCCCCGCGGCGCTCAGGCTGCGCGGGAGCCGTGGGCGCGCCGCGGGCCGCTCACGGCGCGGTAGAGCGCCTCGTACTTCCCCACCATCACGGCGCTGCTGAAGCGCTCGCGCGCGCGGCGCGCGCAGGCGGCGCGGTCGAAGCGCGCGAGCCCCGCCGCGATCGCGGCGAGGCGCGCGCCGTCGCCCGGCGCGGCCAGGAAGCCCGTGATCCCCTCGTCGACGATCTCGGTGAAGGAGCCGCGGCGAAAGCCGAGCACCGGGGTGCCGCAGAGCATGGCCTCGACGGCGATCAGCCCGAACGGCTCCTCCCACTGGAGCGGGCAGAGGAGGGCGCGCGCCCCGCGCAGGAGCGCGACCTTGCGATCGAGATCCATCTCTCCGAGGTCCGACGCGCCGCTCTCCCGGAGGCGCGGGGCGACCTCGCGAAGGTAGTAGAGTCGATCCTTGGAGTGCGCGCGGCCGGCGAGCCTGAGCTGCATGCCCGCGGCCCTCGCGATGTCGAGGGCGAGGTGGGTCCCCTTCTCCTCGGCGTAACGGCCGAGGTGCGCGAGGTAGCCCTCGTCGGAGAGGCTCGTCGGGTAGCGCGCCGGCGTGACGCCGTGATGGATCACGCACGAGCGCGGGAGCGCGATCTCGAGGGAGCGCTGCCGCTCGCTGATGGCCACGTACGCGATCTCCGGGTGCTGGGCGTAGATGCGCGAGCTCTCGTCGCACGACGCGTGGTGCAGGGTGTGCACGGCCGGGACACGGAGGAAGCGGGTGAACGGGACGGCGATGGGGCTGTTCAGGTGCACCAGGTCGAACCTGTCCTCCCGCGCGATCTCCGACGCGGCCCACGCGACGTGGTTGACCTCGTCCTCCGGCGCAGGGGGCCAGCGCGGGCTCGCGTAGAGCGACAGGCGGCGGCAGGCGACCGACGAATCGCCCGTCGCGAAGAGCGTCACCTCGTGTCCGCGCTCCGACAGCCCCTCGGCGAGCTCGTAACAGAACAGCTCGGTCCCTCCGTACCCGGAGGGCGGCACCCGGATGAACGGGGTGGAGATGATCGCGATTCGCATGCTCGTTGCTCCTCGATCGCCGCGTCCCTGCGTCGCCGCGCCGCAACCGGGGCGTCATGCTCGACCCCCGCCCGAGGCGGAGCGCATGCCGGCGGTTCGATGCATCAACGAGCATGCCAGCAGGCGGATCCCGCCACCCCGGCGAGGGAGCGCGCGGGAGCGGGCGCTGCCGCGGGCCAGCAGGCCGCCGCCGGCCAGCGCGGGTTCGGCCCGGCGCCGTGCGGCGCGGCGCGCTTTCAACAGGCGTCCCATGCGTCTAGGATGCCCGTCCGCTCGTCCTTGCCGCGGGGCAGCGCAGACGGCGTCGACGGCCTGCGCGCCCAGCCCAACCTGAAACCAGGTGTGTCCATGACTTCGAGATCGAATCGATACGGATCCGCGCTCGCGCTGAGCATTTCGCTGCTGGCCACCTCGGGCTGCGAGGTGGCCACGATGCCCGATCGCAGCCAGATCGGCGACGGTGGGAGCGGCGGACAAGGGGGCGCAGGAGGGCTGGGGGGAGCCGGCGGCTCTGGCGGCAATGACGGCGGCGGGGGCGGCATCGGCGGCTCCGGCGGCAATGACGGCGGCGGCGGTGGCGACGGTGGCTCCGGCGGTGGCGACGGTGGCTCCGGCGGTGGCGACGGTGGCTCCGGCGGTGGCGACGGTGGCTCCGGCGGTGGCGACGGTGGCTCCGGCGGTGGCGACGGCGGCTCCGGCGGTGGCGACGGCGGCTCCGGCGGTGGCGACGGCGGCTCCGGCGGTGGCGACGGCGGCTCCGGGAATGGCAACGGTGGATCCGGCGGAGTCGGTGGCATCGGAGGTGACGGCGGCGAGGGTGGAATCGGCGGCGGAGACGGCGGGTCCGGCGGCAGCGGCGGCGGCGGCACCTGCACCGGCGACGCGGACTGCGCCGAGCCCGCGAGCGAGTGCGCCATCGCGAGGTGCGTCGACGGCGGGTGCGTCACCGAGCCCGTCGCCGCGGGGACGCCGGCGGAGATGCAGATGGCCGGCGACTGCAGCGAGCGCGTCTGTGACGAAGGCGGCGCGGTCGTGGAGGTCGACGACGACGACGACGTGCCCAACGACCGCAGCGAGTGCACGATCGACGCCTGCCGCGACGGCTCCCCGGTCAACGAGCCGAAGGCGGTCGGCACCGAGTGCGCCCTCGGCGACGGCGGGAAGTGCAACGCCGCCGGGGCCTGCGTGGAGTGCCTGGTCCACACGGACTGCCCGTCCCAGGTCTGCCTCGATTTCGTGTGCCAGGCGGCCTCGTGCGCGGACGGCCGCCTCAACGGCGACGAGGGCGGCGTCGACTGCGGCGGCTCCTCGTGCCCGCCGTGCGGGGCGCCGGCCCAGGTGACCTCGGTCGATTACCCGATCATCGCCGTCGGGGGCGCGCTCGTGCTCACCGGCACGGGGTTCACCGGTGCGACGGAGGTGACCGTGAGCTACCTGCCGCAACCGTTCACGGTCGACTCCGACACGCGGATCACCATCCCCGCGCTCTCGGATGCGACGCCGATCGGCCCGGGGGAAATCGTGGTGAGCCGCCCGGGCGCGCGGCAGACCACGTTCCGGGTGACGGTGCTCCGGCTCCAGATCAACGAGCTCGACGCCGACACGCCGACCACGCCGGTGAACGACAATCGCGAGTTCGTCGAGATCAGCACGGGCTGGCGGCTCACGAGCCTCGCCGGCTACACGCTCGTGTTCTTCAACGGGTCCGGCGACACCTCCTACCGGGCGATCGTGCTCAACGCCACGACCGACCGATTCGGCCTCCTGCTCGTCGGCAACAGCGGCGTCATGCCGGCGCCCGCCCTCGTCTTCCCGGACGAGACCCTGCAGAACGGCGCGGACGCGGTCGCCTTGTACCAGGGGCTGCCCGCGGACTTCCCCTCGGGCACGCCGGTCACGGACGCGCGCCTCATCGACGCCGTCGTCTACGGCACGAACGATCTCGATGATGATGCGCTCTTGAACGCGCTGATCTCCAGCGACGTGGAGTCCCCCCGGCGCGTCCAGGTCGACGAAGGCGCGACGGCCGAGCTGTCGGCGACGCAGTCGATCCAGCGCTGCGCCGACGGCGCCCGCGACGGCAGCCGCTTCGTGACGGCCGCGCCCACCCCGGGCCGCGACAACGCCTGCCCCTGATCCCGGCGCGCGCGCAGCCCTCCGGGCCGCGCCGCCGCCCCCGCGCCGACCCGCCCCTCAGCGCTCCAGGTAGATCTCGAAATCCTCGATGAGCACGGCGAGCTCGTAGCGATCGTCGATGAGCCCCGCGAGCGCCGGGAACCCGTCCAGCGTGTCGCGCGAGTCGAGCGCGTCGCCGGTCACCGACGGGAAGACGTCGTGGCGCTCGACCACGATCGCCGCCGGCGGGCTCGCGGCGAGGTCGCGCATGAGCGCGTCGCGCGCCTCCTGCCGGGCCCACGCCGCGCGCTGCGGGACGTTGTAGAGGTAACGCGTCGCCGGCGGGCGATCGGCGAGGTCGTAGATCACCGGCTCGAAGCCCCACACGAGCACCGGCCGCCCCGGCGCGACGCGCTCGCGCAGCCACGCGGCGACCGCGCGGTTCGCCGCGGCGTTCACGTCGGCCACCGAGGCGAGGCGGTCGAGACGGCCCTGGTCCCGCGCGCCCGCGGCGAGCAGCGCGAGCCGCTCGGCGCAGCGATCGAGGTAGGCGTCGGCCACGTCCTTGGTCGCGGAGCGGGCGAAAGCGGCAGCGACGAGCGCCGCGACGAGCGCGGCGGCCGCCCGCGCGCCGCGCCGGACGCAGCGCTGCCACGCCTTCCAGAGGCCGAGCGCGGCGAGCATCGCGGTGAGCGGCCAGGTCGCGCCGTAATGGTACGGGAAGAACTTCGCCTGCATCACCACGCCGGCGAGGTGCATGGCGATCACGCCCGCGAACAGCGCCACGCCCGCGCGCTCGTGGCGCTCGGGGTGCAGCGCGAGCAAGCAGACCAGGCCGAGCGCGATCGGGCCGGAGTACCGGACGAGCCACTCGCTGACGCCGTGCCACGCCATCTCGAGCACGCCCACGCCGCGCCACCCGAGCGCGGTGTAATGCGGCGTGAAGACGAAGAGGACCTCCCACAGATCGCCGAGCGCCCCCTTCGCGGCGAACCACGCGACGCAGGCGAGCACGGGGAGCACGCCGCCCAGCGCGATGAGCAGGGCGGGCCGGAGCGCGGCCCACACGAGCGCGGGCGCGGAAGAGCGCGCGGGCGCGCCCGGAAGCGAGGGTGCGGGGGCGTCCGGCGGCGCGCCTGGAAGAGAGCCTGCGGGCGCGTCCGGCGGCGCGCCCGGAAGAGAGCGCGCCGGCTCGACCTCGATCGCGGGCCGGACGGCCGCGGCGCTCGCGGCGCCGCGCCGCGCGAGCGCCGCGCCGCGCCGCGCGAGCTCGGCGAGGGCGGGCGCGGCCAGCGCGACGGCGAGCACGACGCCGCCGCCGGCGAGGGGCGGCTTGAGGAGGCCGGCGGCGCCGAAGAGCGCGCCCGAAGCGACCAGCGCGGCCGCGCGCGGGGTGGGGCGCGGCCCGCCGGCGGCGCGGCCCTGCCCCACGCCGCGCGCGGCCACGAGCAGGGCGGCGACGGTGAGCATGCCGCCGAACGACTCGGGCTGCGCCGTGTGCCAGAAATCGAGCTGGGCGTGCACGAGCACGGCGAGCGCGGCGGCGACGATCCCGATCCGGCGATCGCCGAAGGCGCGGCCGGCGAGCGACGTCATCGCGAGGCACATGCCGGCGAGGCCGGCGACCTCGAGGGCGCGGATGCCCCACTGCGCCGGGCCGAAGAGCGCGCGCGCGAGCGCGTAGATCAAGAAGATGCCGGGCGGCTTGAAATCGAACGCGTCGCGGTACGGCATGCCGCCGTCGAGCACCGCCCGCGCGACCATGGCGTAGATGCCCTGATCGCGGCCGTAGCCGTAGGTCAAGATCTGCAGCAGCAGGAACGCGATCGCGCCGAGCGAGACCGCGCAGATCGCCCGCGCCCCCGCGACGCGCGCCGGCCCGGCGTCGGGGCGCTCGCGCGCGATCTCGGTCGAGGCGGCCCGGGGACGAGGGACCGCGGTCACATCCGGCGCGGCGTCACGCACCGGGCCCTTTTACCGGCTCGGGCGCGCCAGCGTCTACGTGCGTCGACGTGCGATTCCACGTACGATTCCAGCCCTCCTGCGCCGGGCGTGTCGGCGGGGGCGGCTCGCCAGGCACCGGGAGGGTGAAGCAGGGTGAAGCAGGGTGAATAAAGATACGCAGCGGACGAACACTGTGTCGTTGCTCTCGAAGGGCGGGCGGCGTATACGACCGTGCCGCCTTGCCCCGAGAAACGGGCGCTCACGGCGGCGCGCGTTGGAGGAGCGAGAAGCGATGGTCGATGTTCGCATGCCGCAGCTCGGCGAGAGCGTGCTCGAGGGGACCGTCTCGAGGTGGCTCGTGCGCGAGGGCGATTTCGTCAAGCGCGAGCAGCCGCTGCTCGAGGTTGCGACCGACAAGGCAGACACGGAGATCCCGGCGCCGACCGCCGGTCGCGTCACGCGGATCGCGGCGGCCGAGGGATCCGTGGTCGCCAAGGAGGGTCTGCTCTGCCAGATCGACGAGGCGGCGGAGGCGCAGGGCGCAGCGGAGCAGCGCCCGCAGGCCGCGGCCGCGGCCAGCTCCCCGGCGCCCGCGCCCGCGCCCGCGCCCGCGCCGGGCAGCAACGGGCATGACGAGAGCGCCCGCCCGCTGTCGAGCCCGTCGACGAAGAAGCTGGCGCTCGAGGCGGGCGTCGATCTGCGCGGCGTGCAGGGGACCGGCGAGCACGGTCGGATCACCCGCGACGACGTGATGCGCGCGGCGCACGGCGCGGCGGCCGAGCCGGCGCCGGCGCCGCAGGCGAGCGCGGCGCCCTCGCCGGGGATCGCCGCGAGCCAGGCGGCCGAGCTGTCGCAGCTCATCCAGTCGAGCGGCGGGTTCGTGCCGCCGGTGCCCGGCGTCGGGTACGGCGCGTACAAGGTGCCGCCCTACACGCCCAAGCCGGGCGACAAGGTGGTGCCCTTCAGCCGCCGCCGCCGCATCACGGCCGACCACATGGTCTATTCCAAGGTGACCTCGCCGCACGTGGTGACGGTCGCCGAGGTCGACCTGCACGAGACGTCGAAGCTGCGCGACGCGCACAAGGACGAGTTCAAGAAGGCGGGGGTGTCGCTGACGTTCCTGTCCTTCATCTGCGCCGCGGCCGTCCGCGCGCTGCGCGAGCACCCGGAGTTCAACGCGCGCGTGCTCGAGAACTCGTACGTGGTGCTGCGCGACGTCAACCTCGGCGTGGCGGTGGACACGCCCGGCGGCCTCATCGTCCCGAGCATCAAGCACGCGGACGAGCTGTCGCTGCGCGGCATCGCGCGGAGCATCGACGAGCTGGCCGGGCGGGCGAAGTCGGGCAAGATCACCGCCGACGACCTGGCGAACACGACCTTCACGGTCTCCAACCCCGGCCTCAAGGGCAACCTGTTCGGCGGCGCGATCATCTCACAGCCGAACGTCGGCATCCTGAGGATGGGGGAGATCAAGAAGCGCGTCGTGGTGGTCACGAAGGACAAGGAGGACTCGATCGCGATCCATCCGGTCATGTTCCTCGCGCTGTCCTACGACCACCGCATCATCGACGGGGTGCTGGCGAACTCGTTCCTCTGGCGGGTCACCGACATCCTTTCACGCGGGGAGTTCGAGGTATGAGCGTGAAGAACGACGTGCAGGGCCTGCGGCCGCTGAGCGAGGTCGATCCGGAGATCGCCGAGCTGATCCGCCTGGAGGAGCGCCGCGAGGCGGACACGCTCCGGCTGATCGCCAGCGAGAACTACGTGTCTCGGGCGGTGCTCGAGGCGACCGGCTCGGTGCTGACGAACAAGTACTCCGAGGGCTACCCGCACAAGCGGTATTACGAGGGCCAGCAGCAGATCGACGTGGTCGAGGAGCTCGCGCGCACGCGGGTGGCCAAGCTGTTCGGGGCCGACCACGTGAACGTGCAGCCCTACTCCGGGAGCCCGGCCAACCTCGCCGTCTACCTCGCGTTCGCGCAGGCGAACGACACGATCATGGGCCTCGGCCTGCCCGCGGGCGGGCACCTGACCCACGGCTGGACGGTGAGCATCACGGGGAAGTACTTCAAGAGCGTCCCGTACGGGGTGCGCGAGAGCGATCACCGCATCGACCTGGACCAGGTGCGCGACCTGGCGCGCGCCCACCGGCCGAAGCTCATCTGGTGCGGGACGACGGCGTACCCGCGCACGATCGACTTCGCCGCGTTCCGGTCGATCGCCGACGAGGTCGGGGCGATCCTGGCGGCGGACATCGCGCACATCGCGGGGCTCGTGGCCGGCGGGGCGCACCCGTCGCCGGTGGGCATCGCCGACGTGGTGACGTCGACGACGCACAAGACGTTCCGGGGCCCGCGCGGCGCGATGATCCTCTGCAAGAAGGAGCACGCGAGCGCGATCGACAAGGCGGTGTTCCCGGGCCTCCAGGGCGGGCCGCACAACCACACGACCGCGGCGATCGCGGTCGCGGCGAAGGAGGCCTCGGAGGACGGGTTCCGAGATTACGCGAAGCAGATCGTGCAGAACGCGCAGGCGCTCGGGCGCGCGCTGGAGTCGCGCGGCTTCCGGCTCATCACGGGCGGGACCGACAACCACCTCCTGCTCATCGACATGACCTCGAAGGGGATCGGCGGGAAGCCGTACGCGCAGGCGCTCGATCGCGCGGGCATCGTGGCCAACTACAACTCGATCCCGTTCGACCCGCGCAAGCCGTTCGATCCGTCGGGGCTCCGCATCGGCACGCCGGCGGTGACGTCGCGCGGCATGGGCGTCGCCGAGATGGAGCGCCTGGCGGCGTGGATGGATGACGTGGCGCAGAACGTCAACGACGAGGCGCGCATCGCGCGCATCGCCGCCGAGGTCGCGGAGCTCTGCCGCGGCTTCCCGGCGCCCGGGATCCGCGTCTAACACCAAGCGCCGACCGACGGAGCGAGCCCCCGAGGACGCCCGGAGAGAGATCTCCCGGCGTCCTCGGCGCTTTCGCGTGTCGCTTCACGGCGAGCCCCCGAGGACGCCCGGAGAGAGATCTCCCGGCGTCCTCGGCGCTTTCGCGCGTCACTTCACGTAGAGCTGCGCGGCGGCCACGCCCGAGCCGGCGGTGGCCTTGACGATGTACTTGGCGTTGATGCCCACGGGCAGCGACCAGCGGTAGCAATTGCCCCGGCCGCCGAGCGCGGCGTTGGCGCCGGTCAGGTTGTCCTGCGCCAGCACCGACGAGCCCATCGGGATGGGGGTCAGCGCGACGAGGCTGATGTCGAGCTCGGTGATCCCCGCGCCGACGCCGAGGATCGTGTAGCACTTGCCGGGCATCAGCTGGATCTGCTGCTCGAGGGTCTGCCCGGCGCTGAACTGGCCCGCGATCGGCCCTCCCTCCTTCGTCATCCCCGGCGCCTCGGTCGCGGCGAGGTTGTTCAGCGGGATGGTCGCGGCAGAGGCGAAGTTCGGGTCGACCGGCGACGCGCTGCCGGAGCTGCTCCCGCTGCCGCTCGGCGCGGGCTGCTGGCCGCCGGTCTGCTGGCCACCGGTCTGGCCAGGGAACGGGAACGGCCACGGGAAGCCGCCGGGCTGCGCCGAGGTCGTCGGGGCGGGCTGCGTCGGCGCCGGCTGCGTCGGGGCGGGCTGCGTCGGGGCCGGCTGCTGGTACCCGGGCTGCGGCTGCTGATACCCGGGCTGCTGGTAGCCGGGCTGCTGATACCCGGGTTGCTGATACCCCGGCTGCTGATAGCCGGGCTGCTGGTACCCAGGCTGCTGGTAGCCGGGCTGCTGGTAGTAGCCGGGCGGGGGCTGGTTCGCGTAGCTCGGCGGTGGGGAGGCCTCTCGCTGTTGACAACCAGCAGCGAGGGCGGCGGTGAGGACCATGGCTGGCAGGACGCCCAACGTACGGAGCAAAAGAACCTCCTCGAATTCCGGCAGAACGCCGCGTTCAATCTCACTGACGGGCTCGCGACGCAACCGATCGCTCGCGGGAGCTCCGCGGAGCGGGCCCGGGGCCCGATCCACCGGGCTTCAGGGCCGTTCGCCGGATGTGGCTTTGGACGGGTCACGCCCCGGCTTTCATCGCGCCCGTCCGGCGGATTCATGCTGTTTCTGCCATGATTTCCAGCGTCACCGCCGCCGGGCTCGGCTGGCCGAGGAGCAAAAAGTGAGGTAGCCTACGTCATGACCGACCAAGGCTCCCGCGCGAAGCTCGATCGTCCCGGAGAGTTTTCGCGGTGGTTCCTGGAACGAGAGATGCTGGCGAGCGCCGGCATGGGGATCGCGGCCGACAGGGCGCGGCTGCACCTCGGGCGCGCGGTCACCTTCCTGGAGCAGGGGATGCTGCGCGAGTCGCTGGTGGAGGCGAACTCGGCCGCGTACCTCGACCACGCGATCCGGCCCGAGGCGCTCCTCGTCGCGCGCATGTGCATCCTGCGCGAGCTCGTGGGCGGGTCCGGCTGAGCGGCGCGAGCGGCGCGCGAGCGGGGCCGCCGCCGCGGGCGCGCCTGCGCTGGCCCGCCCGGGCGAAGGCGCCTCGCTCGTAGCCCCCGGCCTCCTTCGGGTGTATGAGCGCCCGCGAGCGCAGCTGTCCGAACGAGGAGCCGCGGCGTGCGGCAGGGCGTGCGCGAGGAGGCCGCAGATGACGGTGACGGGTAGGTCGTTGGGTTCAGCAGTGCTCTTGGCTCTCGCGGCGGCAGCGCTGGGCTGCGGCGGCGGCAGCAAGGAGTCGGAGTTCGCGGACGAGCCCCCGGACGCGGGGGCGCTGCCGCCCCCGCAGCCGACGGTGTCCGCCCCGCCCCCGGACGCCGGCCTGCCCCCGGTCGCGGTGCCCACGGCAGCGCCCTGCGATGGAGTCCAGTCGCTGGCGATGACCACCATGTTCCAGGGCCGCGCCTCCGGCGAGGCGCCGAAGATGCAGCCGGAGGGGGCACCGGTGTGCAACGTGGTCCCCGAGGGGCAGACGGCCTCGGGGCAGACCTTCATGCTCCAACCGGGCTATTGCTACACGTTCCTGGCGCAGGCGCTCCCCACCGTCACCGAGGTCGATCTGCAGCTGGAGCTCGACCTCAACGCCGGAGGTCAGCCGGCGCTCGCCGCGCTCAACCTGAAACCGGTGCTCGCGGTCGACTCGGACACCGGCCCGACTGCCGCCATCGGCGCCAAGCAGAGCTGCTACCAATGGCCGTTCCCCCTGCCGGCGACGGTGAAGCTGGTCGTCAAAGCGCGCACCGGCTCGGGTCCGGTGGCGGCGCAGGCCTACAGCCGCAAGAAATGACGCACGCCGCGGCGTGACGGCGCGGGCGGCGCTCGCCGCCTCGCGCCGCCGGCCCCGGGAGCCGGCGTCCGGCCGGCGCGCGGCCGACGGCGCGCGGGAGGCCTCGCCCCCACGCCACGGGCGCCGAAAGGGCTGGCGCGGGGCCATGGAGCAAGAACGGCCACGTCGCCGTGGCCGCCCTGCGCTCCGCTGGGAGATCCTGTTGCCTAGAGGAGCGCGTCCTTGATGGCCTTGATCGGCCGAGCGCGGACCGACTTGCTCGCCGGCTTCGCGGCGAAGGTCATCGGCTGCTTGGTAAACGGGTTGATCCCCTGGCGCGCCTTCGTCGCAGGGCGCTTGACCACCCGGAACTTCGCAAAGCCGGGGAGCGTGAACACGCCCGACTTCTTCAGCTCGCGATGACCGATCGTGATGAGGGACTCGAGAACGTTCTTCACCTGCTTGCGGCTCAGCTCATCACCGGCAGCTTCGGTGATGGCCTGGATCAGGCCGCTCTTGCTCAACGTCTTCTTCGCGCCGCCCCCGGCCGTCTTCTTAGTTGCCATGGCACTCTCCTCGGACATGAGCTCGCGCGCGACACCTCGCCGCGCACAGCCTTAGTGAACCTTACACACGACTCAGGACAAAAAAAGACAAAAATGCGGGGAGAAATCGCGATTTCTGAGAGCGGGCATCGCGCGGACCCCTGAAAGGCCGCGCCGGAGCGGCGCGCCAGCGGGGGAACGCGCCGCCGGGAGGGCCCGCGGCGCGGCGCCGCCGCGGGCCGGAGAGGCACCCCAAAGCCGCAAAATACCGCTGGAATCGGGCGCGCCGGCGCCCACGGCGCGCCGCCTCGGGCGGCCGCGAGGGCGGCCGCCGCGACCGGGGCATACCTGACGAGACGCGCGGGAGGGGGGTTTAGCCGGCGCGCAGCTCGTCGAGGAGCGCCCGGGCCGCCTCGAGCGACCCGTCCTCGGAGACGGACTTGTCGAGCATCAGGCGCGCTTTGCGGCGATCGCCGGCGGCGAGCGCCATCGCGCCGAGGTGGTAATAGGCGAGCGCGCGCGCGGCGAGCGTGGTGCCGCCCTCGCCGGGCTCGGGGGCAATCTTCATCAGGGTGACCGCGCGGTAAGCGCGCGCGGCGATGTCCTGCTCCCCCAGCCCGAGCGCGCTCTCGCCGAGCGCCATGGCGAGCTCGCCGTTCTGAGGGTCGTTCTCGAGCGCCCTCGAGAGCGCCGTGAGCGATTCGCGCGGATTCCCCTCGGCGTCCTCGATCCGCGCGAGGCGGTGGTAGACGGCGCCGAGGAGCCGCGAGCGGCGCCCCTTGCTGGCGACGATGAGCTCCGAGGTGACCGCGCGCGCCTCCTTGGGGCTGCCCGCGGCCGTCAGCGCGTCCACGAGCAGGAGGGCGACCTCCTGATCCTCCGGGCGGAGGGAGCGCGCCTCCCGGAGCACCGGGGCCGCCTGCGCCGCGTCGCCGACCTCGAGGAGCAGGCGGCCGGCCTTGACGAGGAGCGCGAAGCGGCCGGCCACGTCGGAGGCGGCCGCGGCCTCCTCCAGCGTGATGGCGGCGAGCTCGCGGCTCGCGCCGATCTCGGCGTAGAGCGCGCGCAGGCGCTCGCGGATCTCGGCGTTGCCGGGCGCGGCGCGGCGCGCGCGCTCGAGCCCGCCGCGGGCGTCGCTCAGGTGGCCGGCGCGCGCGCAGGCGCCGGCCAGGCGGAGCGCGGTCGCGACGAGGGCGTCGCCCTCCTCGAGCGCGATGAGCCGGCGGTAGACGGCGCTCGCGGCGTCCCACCGCTCGGCCGATTCTTCGAGGCCGGCGAGCGCCTTGAGCGCCGCGCGATCCTTGGAGTCGGCGTGGAGCAGGTCGCCGAGGTGGGCGCGCGCGCGCTCGAGATCGCCCGAGCGCGCGAGGATCTCGGCGAGGCGCAGCCGGAGCGCGCGGGGCGAGGCGGCCCCCGCGGCGTCGGGCGCGGGCTCGGACGGCGCGGGCTCGGCCTCGGCGGGCCGCGCCGCCGCGCGCGCGAGCGCCCGCTCGAGCTCGGCGACGAGCTCGCGCGCGTACTCGGCGCCGCCGAGCGCGTAGGCGCGCTCGAGATCGGCGAGCGCGCGGTCGCCCTGCCCGAGCGCTCCGTGGACCTCGGCCCGCGCGCGGTAGAGCCACGGGTCGTCCGGGCTCGCCTCGAGCGTCGCCGTGAGCGCGCGGGCCGCGCGGGCGTGGTCGGAGGACGCGCCGCACGCGTCGATGAGCGCGAGCAGGACGTCGCGGTCGCCGGGGGCGACGCCGAGGGCGCGCTCGAGGAGCTCGGCCGCGGCCGCGGCGTCGCCCGCGCGGTCGCGGAGGATCTCGGCGGCGCGGCAGAGCGACGCGACGCGCGCCTCGTCGGCGCCGGCGACGCGCGCCGTCAGGACGTGCAGCTCGGCGAGCGCGTGCCAGGCCTCGCGGGCCGCGTAGCGCGACGCGAGCTCCTCGCGGAGCCGGTCGCTCGCGGGGCAGACCGCGTAGCCGGCCTTGAGGGCGGCCTCGGCGGCGGCGTCGTCGCCGCGCGCGCCGTGCAGCTCCGAGAGCTCCAGCGCGATCTGCGCCGCCTCGTCGCCCTGCTCGATGCGCAGGAGCTTCTCGAGCGCGTCGACGAGATCGTCCGCGCTGTCGCGCTTGCGGCTGAGGCGCACGAGGGCGCGCAGGACGTCGCGGTTCGTGGCGTCCCAGTCGACGGCCCCGAGGTAGACGTCGCGCGCGCCGCGCTCGTCGCCGCGCTGCTCGAGGAGGGCGCCGAGGCGCATCGAGATCGACGCGATCGAGGCCACGTCCGCGCGGTCCTTCGCGGCGTCGAGCTGCAGCGCGAAGAGCTCGCCGAGCTCCTCGGTGCGGCCGGCCTCCTCGAGCATGGTGGCGAGGAGGATGGCGGCCTCCACCTGGGTCGGGTCCTCGTCGAGGATGTCGCGGAGCAGGAGCGCCGCCTGCGCCGGCGACTCCTGCGCGAGGAGGCGCGCGCGCTCCAGGCGCAGCGCGCAGCGCTCGGAGAGGTCGTCGACGAGGGGGACGGTCTCCTCGAGCAGCGTCGAGAGGCGCGCGGCGTCGCCGCTCCGGCGGTACACGCCGGCGAGGGGCATCCAGATCTCGCGCTCGGCGGGCTCGCGGGCGCGGAGCTCCTCGTAGAGGCGCGCGGCGCGGGCGAGGTCGTCGAGCGGGCCGGCGGCGAGCTCCGCGGCGTGCAGGAGCAGCGCGCGCTCGTCCTCGGGCGCCGAGGCGCGCGCGGCGCGCTCGCAGAGCCACGCGGCGGCCGCGAGATCGCCGGCCTCCTCGCGGAGCTCGGCCAGGGCGACGAGCGCCCAGGCGGTGCCGGGCGGGTCGGACGAGGGCGCCGCGCCGGCGCCGACGATGCGCAGCAGGATCGACTCGGCCAGCTCGCGGTCGCCGAGCGCGCGGGCGGTGCGGACCGCCTCTTCGAGGACGCCCGGGCCCTCGATCTCGGCGAGCAAGAGCAGCGCGTCCACGAGGGCGCGCGGGCGCCCGCTCTGCCGGGCGAGGCGCTCGAAGAGGCGGATCGCGCGCGGGTTCCTCGGATCCGCGCGGAGCGCGTCGCGCAGGATCGCCTCGGCCCGGTCCGGATCGGCGGAGAGCTCGAGCGCCTCCTCGAGGAGGGAGATCGCCGGATCGACCTCGGCCGGGTCCGAGGCGAGCAGCGCGGCCAGGCGGTACCGCGGCTCGGCGCGATCCGGGCGGCCCGCAGGGGCCGCGTGCGCGCCCTCGGCGCGCGCGTCGTCGGGATGCGCGTCGTCGGCGCGCGCGTCGTCGGCGCGCGCGATGCGCTTGCGGAGGACGTCGGCCTGCGCCAGGCGGTCGCCGAGGCGGTCGTAGATGGCCTCCAGGGAGCGCCACAGCTGCTCGAGGTCGGCGCCCGCCTCGCGCCCGGCCGAGGGCGCGCCGGCCGCGATCTTCGCCTCGGCGCGGCGGTAGACGGCCGCGGCGCGATCGAGGCCGTCCGGCGCGAGCTCGAGGGCGCGGGCGAAGCGGAGCAGGAGCGCGACCTCGTACGGCTCGGAGGCCGCCCGCGCGCAGAGCCGCTCGACGAGCTCGAGGTACCGGTGCGTCTGGCCGAGCCGGCGCGCGAGCTCGAGGGCGGCGTCGTGGGCGGGGCCGGCGCCCGGCGCGAGATCCAGGGCGCGCAGGCGGGCCGCGAGCGCTGGCTCCGGGCGATCGAGCGGGCCCTCGTAGAGCGACGCGAGCTCGCCGAGCGCGGCGGCGGCGTCCTCGGCGGGCTCGAGGGCCGGGCCGGCGAGCCGCGCCTCGAGCGCGCGGGCGAGCAGGTCGTGGCGCCCGCGGGCGCGCAGCGCGGCGAGGAGCTTCTCGTGCTCGGCGTCGCTCTCGCGCGCCGCCTCGAAGGCGGACTCGACGTACTCGACCTCGCGATCGGGCGCGCCCTGCCGCCGCGCGATCTCGCCGAGCGCGAGGAGGACCTCCGCCCGGCTGAACGAGGTCGACGTCGGCAGGGCCACGCTGGAGCGCGTCGGCGGCATCGTGCTGCGCCGCGCGCCGGCGAACCCCTCGCCGCCCTCGTCGCGGGGCCGGCGCGCGACGAGCAGCAGCGCGCGGTAGGCGCGGTGCGCGCGCTCGAGCTGGCCGTCCTCGAGGGCGAGGCCGGCGAGGCCGTGGAGCGCGTCGGGGTGCGCGGGATCGACGCGCAGCGCGAGGTCGAACTCGGCCATCGCGCGGGCGCGGTCGCCCGCGGCGAGCGCGACGCGGGCGAGCTCGTAGTGGACGAACGCGCGCTCCTTCGGGCGGCGGCTGCCGAAGTCGGCGACGATCGCGCGCAGGGCCGCGGTCGCGTCGTCGGTCCTGCCCGCTGCGGAGAGGGCGCGGCTCCGCGCGAGGCGCAGCGAGAGGTCGTCGGGGGCGAGGACGATGGCCTCGTCGAACAGCGGGATCGCGGCGGCGGGCGCGCTCGCGCGCGCGAGGTAGAGATCCGCGGCCTCGCGGAGGAGCGAGAGCCGGGCCTGCGCCTCGTCGGCGCGCGCGGCGTCGCCGGCGATGAGCTCGGCCAGCGCGCCCCACGCGCCCGACGCGCGGTAGAGGTACGCGAGCCGCTCGCGGAGCGGCGCGGGCTGGGCGGCGCGGGGCACCGCGCGCTCGAGGGAGGCGCGGGCGCGGTCGGGCTCGCCGGCGGCGAGGTACGCGTCCGCGAGGCGCAGCGCGGCCTGGTGCAGCTCCTCGGGCGGCGCGCCCGCGCAGAGCCGCTCGAGCGCCTCGGCGGCCGCCGCGTGCTCGCCGCGGCGCGCGAGCAGCCGGGCGAGGGCGTCGAGCGCCTCGACCGAGCCGATCTCCGCGGCGCGGCCGTAGCTCGCGATCGCGCGCTCGGGCTCGTTGAGCTCGTGCTCGGCGAGGGACGCCGCCTGGAGCCAGAGCTCGGCCGCCGCCGGCCCGACGCCCTCCGCCTCGCGCGCGGACGCCTGCTCCTCGCGGAGCAGCATGAGCTCGCGGTGCAGCCCGCCCGCCTCGAGCAGCGCGGCGAGCTTGTCGATCGACGCGGCGTGCCCCGGGCGCTCGGCGAGGTTCTTGCGGAGCAGCGCGATCGCGTCGGCGGCGCGCGGGGTCTCCGCGAGGAGCTCCGCGGCGTCGTACCGGAGCGCGACGCGGCGCTCGGCGTCACCCGAGACCTCGATCTGCCGCTCGCGCAGGCGCACGAGCTCCTCGTGCCGGGAGGCCCTCCGGAGGAGCGCCGCGAGGCTCTCGCCGACCGGCTCGTCCGCCGGATCGTCGCCGAAGAGCCCGCTGTAGAGGGCGATCGCCTCCTCGGGCTCCGCCGCCTCGGCCGCGATCCGCAGGAGCCGGCGCTGCTCGCCCGACGCGAGCGGGAGCGCGGCGCCGCGCCGGCACAGCGCGACGATCTGCGGCCTTTCGCCGGCGTCCGCGAGCATGGCGACGAGCGCGTCGATCGCCCAGAGCGCGGCGCGCGACGGGGGCCACGCGCCGGGGACCGGCGGCTGCCCCTCCTCGTCGCCGAGGCGCCGCACGGCGATCTCGAGGAGCTCCGCGGCGATGTCGCGGGCCCGGGCGGCGTCGCCCGCGCCGCGCGCGGTCTCGACGGCCTCGCGGTAGAGGGCGAGGTCGTGCCCGGTCGCCGCCGCGAGCCGGAGCAGGGTCGGGACGAGCGAGGGGCCGCGCCGGTGCCGCAGGAGCTCCGCGAGATCGAGCAGGATGGCGCTGTTCGTGGGGTCGTGGAGGAGCGCCCGCTCGAACGCGCGCTCGGCCGCGTCGGCGTCGGCGCGCGCGTCGCGGTGCCAGCGGCCGACGCGGAAGGTGAGGTCGCGGAGCGTGGCAGGCGGCACGTCGCCGCGGCGCTCGAGCTCGGGGAGCGCGTCGGCGATCGTGTGCCAGCGGCCCGCGAGATCGGCGAGCCGCAGGAGGCCCTCGGGCTGCCCTTCGCCGGGGGACAGGAGGAACGCGCGGAAGGCGAGCTCGAAGGCGCCCTCCCGGTCGCCCCCGCGCTCCTCGAGCAGCGCCGCGGAGGCCTTCAGGATGGCGACCCGCTCGGCGTCCGTCTCGGCCGCGGCGAGCCGCGGCTCGAGCAGCGCGACCTCGGCGCGCCAGTCGTCCGCGGCGGCGCAGATCTCGAGCAGCGCGCCCACCGCCGCGACCAGCGCGCCGCGGTGCTCGGCCGACGCCGGCTCGATGCGGCGGAGCAGCTCTTCGAGCCCCGCGCGCGCCGTGGCCGACCCGCGCGCGGCCCCCTCGCCGCCCTCGCCGCCCGCGGCCCGCTCGGCCTCGTGCGCGCGGCGGTAGCCCTCGACGGCGCGCTCCCACGCGAGCGTGCGATCGCGGTGCGTGTCGCCGAGGCGCCGGAAGAGCTCCGCGCTGCGCGCCGCGCCGGCCCCGCCGGGGAGCGCGCGGGCCGCGGACGCCTCGACCTCGAGCAGCGCGACGAGGTCGGCCCAGCGCTCGGCGCGCGTGTAGAGCGCGGCGAGCGCGTCCCCGCTCTCGGGATCGGGCGCGAGCTCCTCGCGGATGCGGCGCCAGGTGGTGATCGCCTGCTCGGCGTCGCCGAGCTCGCGCTCGAAGAGCCGCGCGACCCGCCCGAGATCGCGCCGGCCGCCAGCGCCGCCGCGCACCGCCGCGCGGCGCTCCAGCACGGCCGTGAGCTCCCGGTAGCGCCCGCCCTCCTCGAGGATGGCGGCGAGCCCGTCGAGCGCCTCGAGGTCCTGCCGGTCGTCGGTGAGGCGCGCCGAGTACGCGGCGATCGCCCGCGCCTCGTCGCGGAGCCGCGACGCGGCGAGCCGCGCGAGCTCGCCGAGGGCCTCGCGCCGCGCCGCCGGGTCGGCCTCGAGCGCGGCCAGCGTGTCGAGCACGTCGCACCGCTCGGCGACGCGGTCGCCCTCGGCGAAGAGCCGGTCGAGCGCGCGCGCGGCGTCGCGCGCCGCCGCGGCGTCGCCGTGGCGCTCGGCCAGCGAGAAGAGCCGGCGGAAGAGCGCGATCGCGCCGTCCGCGTCGCCGAGCCGGTCGCGACGGAGGAGCGCGGCGTCGCGGACGAGCGCGAGCGCCTGCTGCGGGCCTTCGGCGCGCGGCTCGGCGGCGGCGAGGACCTCGGCGAGCCGGTCGTGCCGGCCGAGCCGCTCGGCGAGCTCCGCGAGCTCGGCGCGATCGCCGGGGTCCGACGGCCTGAGCTCGATGAGCTCGGCGAGCCGCGCGAACGCGCCCGGCTCGTCGCCGAGGGCGTCGCGGCGGAGCCGCACGATCCCGCGCAGGAGCGCCGGGCGGTCGTCCACGTCGGCGCCCTCGAGCTGGACCTCCAGCGCGCGCACGAGGTCCTCCGGCCGCCCCTCCTCGCGGTAATGCCGCGCGAGCAGGACCGCCGACCGCTGCCGCGCCGCGCGCGCGGCGAGCGCGCCCGCCTCGCCGGCGGGCGCCTGCTCGGGCGGGATCGCCGCGAGGATGCGCTCGAGCAGCGCGAAGGCGGCGCGGGGCGCGCCGGGCGCGCGGGACGAGAGCCACGCGTCGAGGAGCTGCTCGATCGCGGGGAGCGCCGACGCGGCGTCGCCGACCCCCTCGATCCAGAGGAGCGCGATGCGCTCGCGGAGCCGCTCCGCGGCCTCGCCGGAGAGCCTCGGCAGCTCGGCCGTCAGGAGATCGATGAGCGGCCGGTGCCTGCCGTGCCGCTCGTAGAGCCGCTCGAGCGCGGCGCGGGTGCGCGCGTCGTCCTGGAGCGGCAGGAGCTGCTCGAGGTAGCGCATCGTGCGCTCGCCGTCGCCCGCGAGGTCGCGCGCCACGGCCGCGGCGTCCTCCAGGAGGAAGATGCGCTCGTCGGGCGCCGAGGTGCGCTCGAGCATCGCGTCGTAGAGCGCGAAGAGGTCCTCCCAGCGCTCGGCCGCGTTGTAGGCGAGCTTCAGCCGCTCGAAGCCCCACAGCGAGCCCGGCACGAGCTCCACGAGCCGGCGGAGCAGCGCGAGGGCGGCCTCCGGCGCGTCGAACCACTCCTCGTGGTGCTCGACGGCCCGCCGGCCGATCTCCTCGACGACGTCGGGCGGGAGCGCCGCGCCCGCGTCGCTAAGCGCCGCGGCGTGCGCGGCCGCGACGCGCTCGGGCTGCTTCGCCCGGCGGCCGAGCTCCTCGAGCCGATCCCAGAGGTCGAGCTCGCCGGGCAGCTCGGAGACCGCGCGCAGGGCGACCTCGAGGCCCCGCGCCGCGTCGCCCTCGTGGAGATCGAGCAGGCGCTCGAACCAGCCGCGGCGGACGGCGGCGCGCTGCGCGGACGCGAGGCTGCCCCCGTCGAGCGCGCCGCGCGGCGCGCCCGGCGCGGCGCTCGCCTCGGACGGCGGGCGCGGCGCGGGCGCGCTCGCGAGCAGCGTCTCGAGCAGCGCGACGCGCGCCTCCGGGTCGTCGAGCGCGTCGCACGCCCGCTCGAGCAAGAGCGCGGCGCGCGCCTGCGTCTCGGGCCGCCCCAGCGCGCGCTCCGCGATCTCGAGCACCGCGGGCTCGATGGTCCCGGCCTCGATCGCGGGCGCGACCGCGTCGAGCGCCTCCGCCGGCCGATCCAGCCGATCGAGCAGGAGCGTCGCGAGCTCGACGTCGAGCGCCACGCGCGCGCTGCCCTCGCTGCGATCGCGGCGCATCGCGAGCACCTCCGCCGCGCCCTCGTCGTCGCCGAGCTCGGCGAGGAGGCGCCCCCGCGCCGCGAGCGCGTCGTCGTTCTCGGGATCCGCCTCGAGCAGCCGGGCGTAGAGCGCCGCGGCCGCCGCGCGCTCGCCGATCTCCTCCTCCCACGCGGCCCACGCGGCGAGCGCCCTCCGGCGCTCGTCCTCGCGCGCGCGCTCCACGAGGAGCGTGAAGAGCCAGCGCCGGTCCACGCGGCGCGCGAGCGTGTCCGGGCTCTGCGCGAGGAAGGCGCGGAACGCCTCCAGCGCGGCGGGGTCGAGCGCGCCCTGCGCGGCGTCGCCGCCCTCGGGCGGCGAGAGCAGCCGCCGGTAGACGGACGCGGCCTCGTCCTGCCGGTCGGGATCGGCGGCGAGCACCCGCGCGAGCGCGGCGTCGAT
The DNA here is from genome assembly GCF_051526825.1 of Sorangium sp. So ce185. NCBI lineage: Bacteria > Pseudomonadati > Myxococcota > Polyangiales > Polyangiaceae > Sorangium > Sorangium sp. So ce185. The sequence continues at coordinate 10,509,519 of NZ_CP150316.1, forward strand.
CGCGCGGCGCCGCGCCGCGGCGGGCTTGCCGGCGGGCGCGCTCCGCTCCCCCTCGCTCCCCTCCCCCTCGCCGCTCATGCGATCGCGGAGGTCGAGCGCGGCGTCGACGAAGCGCGCCGTCGCGCGCGCCCGGATCGCCGCGTCCTCGAGGGCCGCGAGCGCGGCGAGCGCCTCGTCGTCGCCCTCCGCGGTGTCGAGCAGGACCTCGCAGACGGCCGCGAGCCGATCCCAGGCCCCCTGCCCGCGGTAGAGCGCGGCGAGGCGGCCGGCGGCGTCGCGGTGCTTCGGCGCGACGGAGAGCACGCGCTCGTAGAGCTTCTGCGCCCGCTCCGGATCCGCGAGCGGCCCCTCGGCGAGCGCGGCGGCGCGCAGCCAGGCCGCCACCGCGGCGTCGAGATCGCCCGGGGCGGCGTCCGCGCCGGACGCGCCGCCGATCCCGAACGCCGCGAGCTCGCCGAGCCGCTCCAGCCAGAGCGCCTCGTCCTGCGGATCGCCCGAGGCGGCGACCCGCCGCTCGAGCACCTCGCGGAGCAGCGCCGCGTCGCCGGCGGACAGCGCGAGCGCCTCCATCGCGGAGAGCGCCGCGTCGGAGAGCGCCGCGCCGCCCGACAGGATCGCGCGGTAGTGCGCGACCGCGCTCGGCACCTTCCCGCCCTTCGCCGCCGCCTCGGCCATGCGCAGCTCGCGCCCGACGCGCTCGTCGGGCGGGGCGCTCGGGAGCCGCTCGGCCAGCGCGTCGTAGAGCGCGTCCCACGCGCCGCCCGCCGCGTACGTCTCCAGGAGCGCCTCGTACGCCGCGTCGTCGCCCGGGTCGTCCTCGATCGCCGCGCGGTACGTCTCGGCCGCCCCGGCGAGGTCGCCGACGTCGCGGCGCTGGATCGTGCCGATCGCGTGCAGGAGCTCGCGCCGCCGCGCGGGCGTGCACGGCTGCGCGAGCGCCTCGCGGTAGAGGGCGAGCCGCTCCTCGGGGCTGCCCTGCTCGCGCAGGAGCGCGTCCACGCGGGCGATGAGCTCGCGCGACGACGGCTCGAAGGCGAGCGCCCGCCGGTAGAGCGCGAGCGCCTGCGTCACGTCGCCGCTCGCGAGCAGCGCCTCGCCCGCCCGCCGCGCGAGGTGCGACAGCGGCGCGCTGTCGACCGCGCGATCCCCGAGCGCGCCGGCGAGCGTCGGCGCGCGCCGCGCGGACTCGCTGCCGTGCTCGGTCAGCCGCTCGACCTCGGCGACCCACCGGGCGATGCGCTCGGGCGCGGACGCGGTCGCGATCGAGAGCCCGCGCGCCGAAAGGTCGAGCGCCTTCTTCGGATCCCGGAGCTCGCGCTCCGCGACCGCGGCCGCCTCCTCGAGCGCCGCGAGCCGGCCCGACACGTCGGCCGGCGCCGGCGCGGCCGCGCCCGGGGCCCACGCGACGGGCGCGATCTCCGCCCGGGTCTCGAGCACGCGCACGAGGAGCTGCGCCGCGCCCTCCCCGCGCGCGATCGGCTCCAGCACCGCGCACGCCGCGAGCCGCTGATCGTCGGTCAGGACGAGGTGGGCGCTCTGCCGCGAGGGGGCGGGCTCCGCGCCGCCGGCGCCGCTCGCCGGGGGCGGGCCGAGCATCTTCTCGACCGCGATCCGGCTCGGCCGATCCGTCGGATCGAGCGCGAGCGCCTCGCGGTACGCGGCGATCGCGCCGGCCGGATCGTCGAGCCGCGCCATGCGGATCGCGCCGATGCGGGCGAGGACCGAGGCGCGCTCCTGCCCCGCCGCGAGCTCGGCCTCGGCCTCGAGGAGCGCCTCGAGCTCGGCCCAGCGCCGCTCCTGCTCGAGGAGCGGGATGAGCCGCGCGTGCGCCTCGCGCGACGGCCCGAACGCCGCGAGGTAGCGGCGCCAGGCGGCGATGGCGGCCGGCAGGTCGGCGAGCCGGGTGCGCAGCTCGGCCGCCCGGAAGGCGAGGTCCCGCGCCGCGCGGCGGTTCGGCTCGGCCTCGGCGCGCCGCTCGAGGACCCACGCGAGCCCCTCGTGCGCGGCCGTGGCCTCGTACAGCCGCTCGAGCGCGGCGAGGGCGCGCGCCTCGCGCGAGGAGCCCGGCTCCGCGAGCTTGCGGTAGGCCGCGATCGCGCCCGCCGGGTCGTTGAGCTCCTCCTCGTAGAGGCGCGCGAGCCGCTCCGCCGCGGCCTCGCGCGCCTCGGCCTCGGTCTCGGCCTCGGCGAGCCGCTCGAGCGCGCCGGCGAGCCCGCGCGCGTCGCGCTCGCGCTCGCAGAGCTTCGCGAGCCCGCGGGCCGCGCGCCGCACGGCCGCGGCGTCGGGCTCGCCGTCGAGCGCCTGCTGGAACGCCGCGCGCGCCTTCCGGCCGTCCCCGAGGCCCTCGTACAGCTCGCCGAGCTCGGCGGCGATGTGCGCCCGGAGCGGCTTGTCCTTGGCGCCGGACGCGGCGCGCACGAGCACGCGCGCCGCGTCGGCCCGGCGGTCGAGCACCGACGCGAGCTGGAGGAAGCGGTCGCGCACGGCCTCGTCCGAGGGGTCGACCGCGAGGATCTGCTCCGACAGCGAGAACGCCGCCGCGAGGTCGCCGAGCCGCTGGAACTGCAGCTCGACGAGCCGCTTCTGCACCTCGACGCGGCGCGGCCCGCGGAGGTTCTCGATCTGGAGGGCCATCATCCGCGCCGCTTCCTGCGGCCGCCCGCGGCGCGCGTGGGCGGCCTCGAGCGCCGCGGCGGCGCGCACGACGGCGGTCTTGCGCCCGAGCAGGGCCTCCGCGGCGCGGTAGGCGGCCTCGTGGCTCGGGTTCAGCGCGAGCACCTCCTCGACGTGCGGCAGGGCCCGCTCAATCTCCTTGAGCGGGCCGCTGTAGAGGTCGATGAGCCGCGCGCGGATCTCGAGCGCGTCGGCCGGGGGCGGCTCCGTGGTGAGCGCCGGCTCGAGCATCCTCGCGATCTCCTGGAGCCGCCCGGCGCGCGCGTAGCGCTCCTCGAGCGCCCAGCGCGCCGAGGCGTCGCCGGGGTCGATCCGGAGGATCTGCTGGAGCAGCTTGACCGCGCGCTCCTCCTCTTTCCCGCTGACCTCGACGAGCGCGAAGGCGCGGCGGAGCAGCGCGAGCTGCTCGGCGCGCTCCGGGCGGTAGCCCGCGGCGAGGGCGTAGAGGTCCGCGAGCTTCGGTGGCTCGTTCGCCTCGACGAGGATGCGCTCGAGGCGCAGGAAGGCCTCCTGGTGCGAGGGCAGGACGGAGAGAGCGCGCTCGAGGTAGGGGCGAGCGCCGCCGGGGTCGCCGAAGAAATCGGCGAGGAACTCGGCGGCGTGGACGAGGACCTCGGCCTGGGCGGCCTGCGGGAGCATCCCGAAGCGCCGCTCGCTGGCGAAGCGCTCGTACGCGAACGCGAGCTCGGAGAACCGGTCGTGGCGCGCAGCGGACTCGTGGAGCTTCGCCCACAGCTCGGGGTGCGGGCTCCCCTTCGCCGCGGCGGCCACGAGCACGTCGAGCGCGGCCGCTTCGTTGTCGATCCCCTGCTCGAGCGCGGCTTCGAGGTTGTCGATGCGGAGAGAGACGCGCGCGCCCTTCGTGTCCTGCTGCATGTTGGATCCGGACCTCGGCTGGCGATGGGGCAGCAGGCCGGCGTGCCGGCTGCCCTCGAACCTGCGCCCGCAGTGCGCTGCGGAGCGTCGCCCAAGGTAACAGGAGCGTTTCCCAAATGGGCTCAGCGATCGGGGGCCCGGCGCGGCCGGGGCGGGCTCGGCCGCCGGGGCGGCGCTGCGCGGCGCGCGGCGACGGCGGAGGAGAATGGCCCGGGCAGAGGCGCTGAGATGCGGTGAGGCGGGTGGCGTCGCCCGCGCCCGACGCCGGCGGGCGCCGCGGGCCAGGCGCCTGCGCGCCAGCCCCTCGTCGGCGCGGCCTGAAGCGCGCCGCCAGCGGGCGCGCTCGGGGTGGTGCGCTGTCCGCTCACCGGCGCTCGGGTAGGCGCATCGCCTCCGTCTCGCCACGTCGGGCGCCGGCGCGGCCCGGGCGAACGGCGATGCCGCCCGCCGCCCAGCGTTGCTGGTTGCGTCGGTGTCGCCCGCCCGACTCCCTCCTTCGACAGCCTCTCACCCTCGTGGCCGGGCAATCGCTGTCTGCGATCCCGGACAGCCGCCGATCGCCGGGCGGCGAGTTGTGATAGTGCTCGTCCTTCCCGGGGGGGAGAAAGACAGCGCAATGTCGGAGTCGAAGCTCGCCGCGCCGCAGATGGTCATCGATAGCCGGATGCTCTACTCGAGCTGGATACCCGCCGATCCGGACGCCGCTGCGGCGCTCTTGCCGAGCGGCCTCACGCCGGCCGAGAACAGGGCCATCTACATGAATCAGTACGTGGTCGACAAGCCGGAGCAGACGTCCGGCTTCGGAGCGTATTCGCTCACCTACCTGGGGCTCGACCTCGCGGGTCACACCACGCCGGACGGCGCGAGCCCGGCCCGCTTCTTCACGCATTACTTCAACTCGTCCGACGCGGTGCGCCGGTATGTGAGCGAGCGCGGCGTGCCGGCGTCGCCCGGGTCGACCACGCTGGAGCTGCACGGCAAGGAGCTCGTGGCGACGACCTCGGTGGACGGCGTGCCCATCATCCGGACGCGGGCGCACGTCGGCAACAAGATCGGCGTGGTCGCGCGCGGCCACCTCACCTACGTGACGAAGATCGGAGATCGCCTCTTCGCCGGCAACTACCCCTACATCGCGGACATGGCCGACCCGTACGAGCTCCTGTCGGTCGAGTTCCTCGCGAAGGATCACCCGGTGTATGCGCTCCGGCCCGGGAGCCCGATCCAGGTGGTGAAGAGCGCCTCGTGGTACTCGCCCCGCGACTCGTTCGTGTATCCGGGCGGCGAGCGCGAGCTCGTCTGACGGCCGGCGCCCCCGGGCCTCTCCCGGGGCCCGGAGCGCGCCCCCCGGCGTCTCCCTCTCCCTGTCCACGGGTCTCCACGGGCCTGCCGTCTCCGTGGAACCAGGGACGAACTCGGGCGACGCGCCGCTCGGCCGCGTCCGGTACAGCGATCCAGAAGAAAAGCGCCAAGGACGCCAGGAGAGCCCAGAAGTTCTCTTCTTGGCGTCCTTGGCGCCTCGGCGGTTCATCTTCTTCTCCTCCGGGCCCCAGGGCGCCGTCCGCGGTGATCGGAGGCTCTCCAGCGGGCGAGGAGCCCTGTGCCCATCCTGCCCGCCCGGCCAGCGCGGCGCGGAGGACAGCGCTGGAGGGTGGAGCTCATGGGATATCGTCAGAGCGGCCGAGCAGGAAGGCGGGAAGCTCGGAAGACGAATGAATCCCTTGGCCGCCCCGCCCCGCCGCGCCGGGCGCGCGCGGTCCCATCGTGCACAACGAGGCCGCCGGTACGTGGGTTGCTCCCGAGCCCCACCGCGGCCGAGGCGGCCGCTCGTACAAGGGAGAGAACGAATGAACCGACTGATTCGATTCGGAGCACTCTCGGCCTTCCTGTCGCTCGTCCTCTGGGGCGGCAAGGACGTGGTGGCCGCTCCGATACCCGCCGATGTGAGCAGCAAGCACCTCAAGGACCTCACGACCGCCGACGTCGAGTCCACGTGCCAGTCGCTCGCGCCGAGCCTCGAGCTCTCCAAGCAGGATACCTGCGAGTTCGTCGGCATGCTGTGGTCCACGGTCGGGCAGGCGTGCGAGGCGGTGATGCAGAAATGCATGTCCGAGACCCAGCAGCCGCGGGCGGACGAGGCCGCGGCCCCCCCGGCGCCCCCGGCGAGCTGCCTGCCGCCGGCCGAAGCGCGCACGGGCTGCACCGCGACCGTGGCCGAGTACCAGGCGTGTCTGCTCGCGCACGTCGCGAAGGTCCGGGCGCTCACGTGCGCTTCCCCGGTGAGCGCACTGGAGACGACCATCCCGGAGTGCGATCTCATCGTGCAGAAGTGCCCGGATATCGACGGCTCCGACGAGGGAGACGGCCAGGGCGCCGCTCAGCCCTGATGCCATCGCGCGGAACGCCTCGCGGGCCGCCGCGCGGCCCCTGATGTGCCGACGGACCAGACGCCGCAGACCCTGAAATCCGGCGGCGTCGACGCCGTCGTCGCCTGGCAGCCCAACAGCGGACTGGCGCGGCGCGAGCTGCCGGGCTCGACCGCGCTCTTCACCAGCGCGGACGTGCTGGGCATCCTCTACGACGTCCTCGCCGTGAGCCCGAAGAGCGTCGCCGAGCGGCGCGCCGACTGGGGCAGGGTCGTGCGGGCATGGGACCGCATCGCCCGGTTCATCAAGGACGAAAGGAACCTCGATCGGGCTCGGGGACGCGCCGAAGATCGTGGCCCGACCCAGGTTCGACGCGCACGCGGCTTCGGCGCGCCCACCAATCCAGGGTGGCCTTCAGCCGTCGAGATGGACCGGCCCGGGCAGGGCGCGGTACCTCGGTCGAGTATACTGCCATGATGCGCTCTCCTGATCTCGAGCGCTGGGAGGCTCTCCTGGAGATGAAAGGCAAGGTCGCCCTCGTCACAGGCGCGAACGGGTTCGTTGGACACTACGTCGTGAAGCGCCTGTTCGAGGAGGCCCTGCGGGTCCGCGCCCTGGTGCGGCGGCCCGACGCGCGCGCGGAGCTCGAGAGCATGGGCGCCGAGACGGTGCTCGGCGAGATGACGGAGCAGCGCGCCCGGGAGGAGGCGGTGCGCGGTGCGCAGGTCGTGGTGCATTGCGCCGCGTCGCTCTCGTCGGATCTGCACGAGGCCCGGCGGACGGGCGCGCTGATGCCCGAGCTCATCTTCTGGTACGCTCCGGGCACGCTCGTCATGACCCAGCACATCGGTATCGTCGGCTGCTCCTCCGAGGGCGCGGCGCTCTGCTATCGGACCCTCTGCGCGGAAGGCGCAGCGCTCCTCGGCCCGCACGCTCACCCCGAGGTCTCGATGCACACGCCCTCGCTCGCCGAGTACATGAAGCACATCGACCGCGGCGACTGGGAGGGCGTAGGGGAGCTGATGCTCGCCTCGGCGAACAAGCTCGCGAGCATCGGCGCCGACTTCCTGATCTGCCCGGACAACACCATCCACCAGGCGCTGCGTTACGTCGAGCCGCGGTCGCCGCTGCCCTGGCTGCACATCGCCGAGGTCGTCGCGGAACAGGCCGCCCTGCGCGGGCTCCGGCGCGTCGGTTTGACCGGGACTCGCTGGCTCGTCGAGAGCGAGATCTATCCGGAGAAGCTCGCGGCGCTCGGGCTCGAGTGGGTGCGCCCGAGCGCCGCCGAGCGCGAGGAGATGAGCCGCATCATCATGGAGGAGCTGGTGTACGGCGTCTTCAGGCCCGAGGCGATCGCTTGCTTTCAGCGGATCATCGGGCGGATGAGCGCGGAGGGCTGCGACGCCGTCGTGCTCGGCTGCACCGAGATCCCGCTCATCATGAGCGACGCGAACTCCCCGCTGCCGACGCTCGACTCCACACGACTGCTCGCGCGGGCAGCGCTGCGCCGGGCGGCGGACGGCGCGGCCGCGCCGGCGTGAGTCGGCTCCCTCGGTCGCGAGCAGCGGCGCGTCAGCCCGACAGGTCGAGCTCGAAGAGCGGGAGCAGCCGGCCAGGGATGCTGGCCGAGCGCCGCTCGCCCACGCGCCGCGCGCCGCAGGCCTCGTAGAACCGCGCCGCATTCGGGTCGCTCTGGATCACGAGGACGCGATACCCGCGCCGCCGCGCTTCCTCACGCGCGTGCGACAGGAGCGCGCGACCGAGGCTGCGTCCGATCTCCGCCGGCTCGACGAAGAGGTGGCCCAGCTCCACCGCGGTGGAGCTCAGGGCCTCGAGCGTGTAGAACCCGAGCGGATCGTCTCCGCGCGCGAGGACGAAGGTCGGATGCTGCGCGATGTACGCCGGCGAGATCGAGAGCTCCGCGCGGCACGCCTCGAGGAACTCGGGCGAGTAGCCCCAGTGCGCCTTGGAGCGGCGGGCGAGCGCGCCGAGGAGCTCGGCGTCCTCGGGGCGAGCGGCTCGGATGATGGGGCTGTCATGGTCGTCCATGCACGGCAAGATGGCAGAATCTAACGCAAAGGCGGGTGCGCCGGCGGGACGACGAGAGCTTCCTCCTCGGCGGCTCTTCCTGCGCGCCGCCCAGCAGGCGAACCGTGGAGGAGACAGCGATGCGACGCTGGCGCACGTGAGGCGAGGCCTCGGCTCATTCACGCCGAGTGCCTCCACGCCCTCGGCGAGCACGCCGCTGCCGCCTCCGCCCTCGACGAGGCCCACCGCCGCCTGCTCGCGCAGGCCGCGCTCATCGACGATCCCGAGCTGCGGCGGAGCTTCCTGGAGGGCGTGCCCGAGCACGCGCGAACCCTCGCCCTCGCCCGCGACGGCCTGGGGTCAGGCCGTTAGAGCGCCTTTTCGCGGGCGACGGAGCACGCGAAGCAGACCCGCCCAGCGACACGACCCCGCCCTCGAAGCGGATCGGCGCGGCGACCGGCCACGCGCGGCCCGGGGACCCCCCGGCGAGCGCCTGGGGCTTCAGGAAGCTCGCCCGCCGTCCCCGCCGGCGCCGTGGCATCCGTTATATTTTCCGCTTTCGCCTTGGCATCCGTTATAGTAGACATCGCACATGGCAACGGGACGCTTGGAGTGGCCGCGCTCGCGGCGTGGAGGCCGAAGATGGCCGCACGCACGCTGAAGCTCGGCGCGTTCATGCGCCCTGTCAGCATTCATACGGGCGCCTGGCGCTATCCGGGGGCCTACCCGGACGCGAACTTTAATTTTTCTCACCTCAAGCGCTTCGCGCAGCGCCTGGAGCAGGCTCGTTTCGACGCGTTCTTCATGGCCGACCACCTGGCCGTGCTGAACATGCCGCTCAACGCGCTGATGCGCAGTCACACGGTCACGTCGTTCGAGCCGTTCACGCTGCTCTCTGCGCTCGCCGGCGCCACCGAGCGCATCGGCCTGGTGGCGACCGCGTCGACCACGTTCGATCAGCCGTTTCACGTCGCCCGGCGCTTCGCGTCCCTCGATCACCTCAGCGGCGGGCGCGCCGGCTGGAACATCGTCACCACCGCGAACCCGGACGCAGCGCTGAATTTCGGCCTCACCGAGCACGTGGAGCACGACGAGCGCTACCGGCGCGCGCGCGAGTTCTATGACGTTGTCACGGGGCTCTGGGACAGCTTCGCCGACGACGCGTTCGTGCGCGACGTCGAGGCCGGGATCTACTTCGACCCGGAGCGCCTCCACGTCCTGAACCACAAGGGCAAGTATTACTCCGCGCGCGGGCCGCTGAACATCGCGCGTCCGGTCCAGGGGTGGCCGGTGATCGTGCAGGCGGGCGCCTCGGAAGCAGGCCGGCAGCTCGCGGCGGAGACCGCAGAGGTCGTGTTCGCGGCGCAATCCACGCTGGAGAGCGCGCGGCGCTTCTACGCCGACGTCAAGGGCAGGCGGGAGCGCCTGGGGCGGGATCCCGACACGCTCAAGATCTTGCCCGGCGCGCTGGTCGTCGTGGGAGAGACCGTGCAGGAAGCGCAGGAGAAGCGCGCGCGGCTCGATGGCCTCGTGCACTTCGACAGCAGCATCGCGTCGCTCTCGGTCATGCTCGGCTGCGACGCCTCGCGCTTCGATCCGGACGCGCCGCTCCCGGAGATCCCCCCCACGAACGCCGGGCAGTCCGGGCGCGAGCGCGTCATCGAGCTCGCGCAGCGGGAAGGGCTCACGGTACGCCAGCTCGCGCAGCGCCTCGGCGGCTTCGGGGGGCTCGCGTTCGTCGGTACGCCCAGGACCATCGCGGACCAGATGGAAGAGTGGCTGGTCCAGAACGGCTGCGACGGCTTCAACATCATGTTCCCTTACTTGCCGGGCGGGCTCGACGACTTCGTCGATCGCGTCGTCCCCGAGCTCCAGCGACGGGGCTTGTTCCGGCGCGAGTACGAAGGGAGCACGCTGCGCGAGAACCTGGGGCTCGCGCGGCCCGCGAATCGTTTCTTTCCAGAGCGCGCCGCGCCGCGCTGAGCGCGATCGGCGCGCCCGTTCGCGTCTACGACCACCCGCCCGGACGCCGGGCACGAGGAACAGATGTCACGAACCACGGTCACGTTGAAGACTCGGGACGGGCAAACCGAAGCCTCCATCTTCCGGCCCGACGCCGGCGAAGGCCCCTGGCCCGCGGTGCTTGTGTACCAGGACGGCCGCGGCATACGCCCCGCGCTCTTCGAGCTGGGGGAGCGCATCGCGCAGGGCGGTTATCTCGTCCTGCTGCCCGATCTGTTCTATCGCGGCGGCCCTTACCAGGCGCCGGACGCCGAGACCTTCAGCCGAGATCCCGAGTTCCGCAAGCACTGGCAGCAGAAATACATGGCCACGGCCACCAAGGCGAACGTGCGCTCGGACACCGAGGCGTTCCTCGCCTTCCTGGCCGACCGCCCCGACGTCAGCTCGCTGTCGATCGGCACCACGGGCTATTGCATGGGAGGCGGGCTGTCGCTGTCGGCCGCCGGCCATTTCCCTGACCGCGTGATCGCGGCGGCGTCGTACCACGGCGGCAACCTGGCGACCGACGATCCGGACAGCCCGCACCTCCTGGCGCCGCGCATCCGAGCGCGCGTCTACGTCGCGGGCGCCGTCGAGGACGCCTCGTTCCCGGACCAGCAAAAGCAGCGCCTGATCGACGCGTTCCAGCAGGCGGGCGTGCGGCACACGGTCGAGACGTACGAAGGCGCGAAGCACGGCTGGGTCCCCTCCGATTCGGCGGTGTACAACCAGGCCGCGTCCGAGCGCCACTACCAGACGTTGCTCGCGCTGTTCGACGCGACGCTCAAGTCGGCGCCTCCGAAGAGCTGAGCCGGACGGCGCCAGCGCTCATCTCCACGCCACAAGGTGGGCGGGCTCGCGGAGCTCGCCCCGCTCTCACGGCTTGCAAGCTGCGGCGCGCGCGCGCCCGCGGAGGAAGACAATGACCGATTTGCCCACTCGTCTGCTCGGACGCACCGGCGTCCGCGTCACCACGCTCGGCTTCGGCGCCATGGAGCTGCGGGGCGCCCCGCGCGGCCCGGAGCTCTCGGATCAGGAGGCCGAGCGTATCCTGAACGACGTGCTCGACGCCGGGATCAACTTCATCGACACGTCCATCGATTACGGCCGCAGCGAGGAGCGCATCGGGCGCTTCATCTCGCATCGCCGGGGCGAGTACTTCCTCGCCTCGAAGTGCGGCTGCGTCGTCGGCGGCGCCCAGGGCGAGCACGTGCACACGGCGCAGAACATCCGGCACGGCGTGGAGAACAGCCTGCGCCTGCTGAAGACGGACCACCTCGACCTTGTGCAGTTCCACCGGAGCCTCACCCGGCGAGAGTTCGAGCAGGACGGCGCGCTCGAGGAGGCGCTGAAGCTCAAGGGCGAGGGCAAGGTCCGCTTCCTCGGCGTCTCGGGCACGCTGCCCAACCTGGTGGAGCAGATCGAGATGGGCGTCTTCGACGCCTTCCAGATCCCGTACTCCGCGCTGCAGCGCGAGCACGAGGAGGTGATCGGCAAGGCGGCCCAGGCCGGCGCCGGCACCATCATCCGCGGCGGCGTGGCGCGCGGCGCGCCGACCGACTGGCAGCGCACGAACTACATGCTGCCCGGCACGACCATGCAGGACCGCTGGGAGCGGGCCAGGCTCGACGAGCTGCTCGACGGCCTGAGCCGGATCGAGTTCACCCTGCGCTTCACGCTCTCGCACCCGGGGCTGAGCACCACGATCGTCGGGACCCGGAATCCGAAGCACCTGCGCGACAACCTGCAGTTCGCGAGGAAGGGCCCCTTGCCGGCGGACGTGCTCGCCGAGGCGAAGCGGCGCCTGAGCGAGGCAGGCTCGGTGCCCGAGCCAGTGCCCGCGGCGGACGCGCGCTCGCGCGGCGCGGCGCAGGCGTCCGCGGGAGGCGCGCTCTGAGGAGCCGCGCTGGGCGGCGGCCGGCTCGAGGCAGCGGCTGCCGCCTGGCGAGCGGGGCTCGCCGAGGGCGCGGCGGCGCGGACTAAATCGCGCCGGAGGTCCCGCCGTCCACGTTGATGCTGGTGCCGGTCACGTAGCTTGCGGCCTTGGAGGCGAGGAAGGCGATCACGTTGGCCACCTCCTCGGCCTCGCCGACGCGCCCGAGCGGCACGTTCTTCCCGAGCGCCGCGTAGTGCTCCTCGGGGCCTCCACCCCGTGCCGCGGTGTTGTCCGGGGGGCCTCGCCCTGGCATGCTGAGCGTGGTTGTGGGGTTGGCGCTCCGGGAAGTTGGCTGCGCTGGCCGCCGGGCGGCCAATCACCCCGTCAGGATGGACCCATGCCGAGCAAACCGAGCAAACCGAAGGAACAACCAGGATCCTCGCTCCCGAAGGGCATCGGGAAGCCGGCGACGCGCGCGCTCGCGCTCATGGGCGTCTCTCGCCTGGACGAGGTCACTCGATTCTCGGAGGCCCAGCTCCTTTCGCTTCATGGCGTGGGGCCGAAGGCCATCGGAGTGCTGAAAGCCGCCCTGGAGGCCCAGGGAAAGTCTCTCGCCAAGGGCGAATAGCCCCCGTCGTCCAGGCGCGGCATGACGCGGGGGCTTTGCTCCGGGGAGGCGGGCGACCTCGACCTGGGTCGGGTCGCCGGGAGCAGCTCAGTCGTCGCCGCGGACGCGGTGGAGCACGTACATCCCCGTCAGCTTTCCGAGCTCCTTCGCCGCTGCCCGCGCGCGCCCTCCGCTCGATGGATTGAACAAGCTCGCGGGCGCCGCAGTCTCGAGCAGGACCTCGTCGAGCACCGTCCCGGCCGGATCGGTGAGCTGCACCGTCGCCTTGATGACGGTGGGCCTGTTGAAGACGCCCGTGAAGATGCCGGGCTCATAGGATGTGACGTTCGCGCGGATGAAGAACGGCGCGTCGCCGGCGCTCACCGCCCTGACGACGACGGCGTCCTCCGACGCGGTCTCGGCCATGAGGGCTTCGGTGAACTGCTCGTTGATCGCCGATTTGTCCTCCTGCCAGCTCTGCCGCTGCTCGGCGTCCTTGTCGGCCATCCAGTCGGCTTCGGTGATGTCGCCGACCGTGGTGCCGAGGAACGCCATCGGGACGACCGCGAAGCGCCCCTTGCCGTAGAACGGGTTCGGCACGGCTTGACGGGTGGTCTTCCAGGGGTGCCCGCAAGCGACGAGCAGGGGGGCGAGGCAGAGCATCAGGATCAAGAGCGCATGTCGACGGTGCACGGAGCGATCTCCTTCTCGGGCGGTGGCGGCGCGCGGGCGCACTCGAGCGGTGGCGGCGCGCGGGCGCACGATGCCGCGATCCTAGCGGCAGGCGCCGCGGGCGGAGCAAGAAAGCGAGGGGGGTCGGCGACCGTGGGCGCCGGCCCGGGTCGGGGCGCGGGGGTCGGGGCGCGGGGCGGGAACGCGGGCCCGGGGACGGCTCACGCCTCGACGCAGACGCCGCTGGAGCAGACGCAGCACTCTCCGCATCCGCCGCTGTTCACGCAGTCGACGCAGCGGCCCGCGCCGTCGCACTGATCCTGCTGCGCGTTGCACAGGGTGCCTGCCGGCGCGGGTCCCTCTGCGCAGAGGCCGTTATCACAGGTGGTTCGGTAGCATTCTGTCGAGGCGCCGCACTCGGCGTCCTGCGCGCACTGGAGCGGCACGCACTGGCCAGCGTCGTCGCATCGTCCGCCTGGGCATGGTCCGGGCAGGGGCAAGTGCACAGGTGTCGTCCCGTCGCAGGAATCCGACGTGCACGAGTTGCCGTCGTCCGCGGGCTCGTCGGCGGCGACGACGACCTGGGCGCCGCGACCGTTGCAGACGGTGCGCTGGCAGTCGCCCGTCGTCGGCGCGATCTCGGTGCCTTCCGGCAGCGGCGCCGTGCCGCACCTGCCGCCGACGCACGCTGGGATCTGGCATGGTTCGGCGGGGGCGGGGCAATCCGATGGCTCCGCGCAGCTGCCGCCGCTGGACCCGGTGGTCGAGGCGGCGTCGCTGCTCGCGCCGCCTCCGCCTGCGGCGCCGGTCCCGCCTGAGGCGCCGGTCCCGCCGGCGCCGCCCTGGCCCCTGTCGACGAAGGTGCGTTGCTCGACGGCGCATCCTGCGAGCGCGACGACCAGGAGGAGCCGCAGGAGAGCCGGCGGCACGGCGCCGGCGCGGTGAGACGGACCCGATGCACGGGCAGGAGACGACGCCATGGGCCGCATCATAAAAGCAGAGCCGCCCGACGGCGACGGGCGACCCGACCCGGGTTCGGTGGCGGCCTGGGCCACCCGCCGGGGCCGTGCTTGCCCCAAACCCGGGTCGGCGTGCCACCCCAACCCGGGTCGCCGGCGGCACCTCAACCTGGGTCGCGGGGGCACCTCAACCTGGGTCGGGTCCGTGCCACCCCAACCCGGGTCGCCGGCGGCACCTCAACCTGGGTCGGGTCCGTGCCCCCCAACCCGGGTCGCCGGCGGGGCGGCACCTCAACCTGGGTCGGACGGAAGCCTTGACAACAAAATTTGTCAAACTACCATGGGCCACGTGCTGGACGACATGCTGGACGTTGAGGTCATCGAAGACCCTGCCGCGGCGGTCGTCGCGCTCGACCCGGTCCGGAGCCGATTGCTCTCGGAGCTCGCGCAGCCGGCCTCCGCTGCGAGCCTCGCGGAGCGGGTGGGCCTGGCGCGTCAGAAGGTCAACTACCACCTGCGCGCGCTCGAAGCGCACCAGCTGGTGCGGGCGGCCGGCGAGCGGAAATGGGGCGGGCTGACGGAGCGCCTGTTCGTGGCGACCGCGAGCGCCTATGTCGTATCTCCGAGCGCGCTCGGCCCCGCCGCCGCCGATCCACAGCGGACGAGGGATCGCCTGTCCGCGAGCTACCTCATCGCGCTCGCGGCGCGCGTCGTCCGCGAGGTCGGCAGGCTGTGGCGCCTCGCGTTCGACGCCCAGAAGCGGCTGGCGACGCTCTCGATCGACACGGAGATCCGGTTCGCGTCGGCCGCAGAGCGCGCCGCCTTCACCGCCGATCTCAGCAAGGCCGTCACGGACCTCGTGGCGCGATATCACGACGCGGCCGCCCCCGGCGGGCGCGAGCACCGGTTGCTCGTGATGGCTTATCCAAAGCCGAGCGATGACCCCTAGAAAGGAGCCTTCATGCCGATAAAGAGCGACGCAGAACGACGCTGGGTCGAGCTCGAGCTCATCGTGCCCGGAACGCCGGAGCAGGTGTGGCGCGCCATCGCGACCGGCCCCGGCATCAGCGCCTGGTTCGCGCCCACCACCGCCGACGAGCGCGTCGGCGGCAAGATCGAGTTCACCTTCGGCGAAGGCGCCGCCTCGTCGGGAACGATCACGGCGTGGGGGCCCCCGTCGCGCCTCGAGTACGAGGAGCACGGCTGGAGCGAGGGCGCTCCGCCCCTCGCGACGGAGTTCGTCGTCTCCGGCCGCTCGGGCGGCGAGTGCCTCGTGCGGCTCGTGCACAGCCTGTTCACGTCCAAGGACGCCTGGGACGACGAGATCGAGGGGTTCGAGAGCGGCTGGCCCGGCTTCTTCCGGGTCCTCCGCCTGTACTTGCGTCACTTTGCCGACCAGCGCGCCGCCGCCGCGCGCGCGATGAGCGCCTACCCTGGCGCGCACGCCGAGGCCTGGAAGCAGCTCGCGACCGCGCTCGGCGTCTCCGGCCCCAACCTGGGCGAGCGACGGTCAGCGCCGGCAGGGGCCCCGCCGCTCGTCGGCACCGTCGAGCACGTCGAGCAGAGCGACCAGACCTGCGAGGTCCTGCTGCGCCTCGAGCAGCCGGCGCAGGGCGTCGCGCTGCTCGGGAGCTACCCCTGGGAAGACAAGGCGCGCGTCGCTGTCAGCCTGTTCTTCTACGGCGATCGAGCGGCCGAGACCGCCGCCGAGCTCGAGCCGCGATGGCGCGCCTGGCTGGAGGCCCGCTTCCCGGCCAACGCCGCGCAGAAGGCGAACGCATAGCCGCCCGCTCCGGGGGGCCTGCCATGGCCCCCGCTCAGACCCGCGCGATCGCGGCCTGCAACCCCGATTGGAGCGTCCCGCTGATCCGCAGGGACGACCAGTCGACGTCGAGAGCGACGAGCGATCGCGCGACCTGCGCCGACATCCCGGTGAGCGAGCAGGTCGCGCCGAGCAGCTTCGCGGCCTGGATCGTCTGGAGCAGGTAGCGGGAAACCTCCTCGGTCACGGAGGGCACGCCGGTGATATCGATGATCAGCTCCCGCGCCGAGGTCTTCACGATGCTCGACAGCACGCTCTCCATGATCTGTTGCGAGCGCCTGCCGTCGACCGTGCCGACGAGCGGCAGGACGAGGATGCCCTGCCAGACCTGGATCACCGGGGTAGAGAGCGCGAAGAGCGCCTCCTTCTGCTCCTCGATCAGCCGGAGCTTGTCCTGCAGCGCTGCCGTGCGGCTCAGGACCAGCTGCTCGAGCTGTCGCTTGCTCTCCCGCAAAGCTTCCTCGGCTCGCCGCCTCCGCTCCGCATCGTGGATGTCGACGAGGATCGCCTGGCCCGACGCGAGATCCACCTTGCGGGCGAAGCACTCCACGTGGAGCACGCTGCCGTCCTGGCGCGTACGTGGACGGCACTCGAAGCTCTTGCGGACGTCGCTCAGCAGCTCGGGCCAGAGCTTCCGCAGCGGATCGAGCGGATGGGCCGCGCCGGCGCTGCCCACGGCGACCTCGAAGAGGCGCAGATCCTCGCGTCCGACCTCGTACATCTCCAGCAGGCGGGCGTTGCAATCATCGACGGAGCCGTCAAGGTTGTAGAGGATGACGGCGTCGCGGAGCTGGTCGAAGACGTCGCGCAGCTTCGCCGGCGCTCGACCCGGCTGCTCGCGCTCCAAAGCAACCTCGCTGCGTGCCCTATCGCGGTACTCGGACATCCCGGGGCCCCTCGCTCAGCGCTCATCGCGGCGTCGCGCGGCGGCGCCGCTCAGCCGCGCGCCCTCAGCCATTCCACGGCCGCTCTCTCGGAGGAGAACGAGGCGTTCACGTTGTCGATCTCGTTCGCGAACCGCTCCAGCGCGAACCGATTGGCGTGGTCCTCGGTGCTCTCGTCTCGCTTGACGAACACGGCCAGGTGCCGCAGGCCGGCCGCGAAGAGCCGCGGCATCACGTCGTCTCGCAGGAAATCGTTGACGCCGTCCCAGCTCGCGGCCCACTGGCTCAGGTCGGCGAGGAGCTTCGTGCACTTGCTCTCGATGAAAGCATCCACGAAGTGGACCCCGAGGATCTCCTTGATCTCCTCATCGAAGACCTCACCGAACCACCGGTGGGTGAGGATGCCATCGGCGCAATAGGTGCTCTCGATCGTGTGAATGCGGCTGCCGAGGATGTTGAACGTGTCGATGGCGCGCGCGGTCTTCACGACGGAGATGCCAGTCCGTGTCTCGGTCGACTGCCTTAGAACGATCCTCATGGCTCCCCCCACCCTCGACGCGGCCGCGCTTCGCAGCCCCCACACGATGCTCCCGCAGGGACAGAACATCGCATTCCGCCCAGCTTGTCAAGATCAGTCCGGACTGATTCAGCGAGTGTGAACCATGCCACATGGTGAGCGCTCCCAGAACGGGCTCCGACGTGATCCGGCGGCGCGAGGTCGCGCCGGCCCGTCATGTCAACGATAACAACACGTCAGATCTCGCGGTCCGAGCGGCGGCCGGGACCGCAGTGCTCTCGCGCAGGACCAGCGCGATCTCGACCACGACGCGCGACGACGAGCGCTGGCCCCCTCTCGATCCACCGCCCGCCGGAGATGGCGGCAGCGGAGCTCCGGCCGAGACGCGCCGACCCGTCGATTTGAATTGACGTCGCTTATGTTAACGTTAACATAATCCCTAACGCTATCCTTTTTGTCGCGCCCTGGGTGGGTCTCCATGCGCACCGACACCTTGCGTCACCCGCCGGATCCGCCGAGGAGCAAGCTGAAAGAGCCCGGCATGCAGCAAGAGGATAGACCGCAATGGCGCAAGCGGCGCGAGGGGACGGAGATGGAATTGTATTCTTCTCTTCCCCTTGCGTCCCTCGCGCTCCTGTTCCCATGAATCGATTTCGCCGAAATTCAACGTGATCGGCGCTCTAGCTGCCGCCGCTGCTCAGCGCACAGGCGTTGAGGCTCGTGCGCCGAGCACGACGCCGGCATGCATCCGACACTCAGGAGAGCTCATGAGACGACCTCGCACCTCCTTTCTTCTGGTTGGAGCCACACTCGCGGCGACCCTGGTCCTGAGCGGGGCCGCACACGCGCAGTCGACCATCGACATCTCGATGGCGGAGGCGCCCGCGGCGCCGCGGCTGCAGGGCCCATTCGTGTACGGCGCCGCGCCCTCGTCGCCGTTCTTGTTCGCCATCCCCGCCACCGGCCGGGCGCCCCTCGAGTTCTCTGCCTCGGGGTTGCCCGCCGGGCTCACGCTCGCGCCGTCCACGGGGATCATCTCGGGGACGACGCCGGCCGCCGGTTCCTACCCGGTCACGGTCACCGTCACGAGCTCCGCCGGCACCGCGAGCGCTACGTACACGCTGCAGTCCGGCGGCACGCTCGCCCTCACGCCTCCGATGGGCTGGAACAGCTATGACTCGTTCGGCGCGAGCGTCACCGAGCAGGACATGATCGACCAGGCCCAGGCGGTGAGGACGCATCTCCAGCCGTACGGCTGGAACACCGTGGTCATCGACTATCGCTGGTACGAGCCCGGACAGCCGATCGACGCGAACGGCCGCTATCTGCCGGCCGCGAGCAAATATCCATCGGCGACGGGCAGCAACGGCTTCAAGAGCCTCGCGGACCGCATCCACGCGATGGGCTTGAGCTTCGGCATCCACATCATGCGCGGCGTGCCGCGCAAATCGTACGACGCGAATCTCCCCATCGCGGGGTCGAGCTTCTCCACGCGCGACGCGGGCAACCCGAACGATCCCTGCCCCTGGGATGATCACATGTGGGGCGTGCGCGGCGACACGCCGGCGGGGCAGGCCTGGTACGACGCGCTCTTCCAGCAGTACGCGTCCTGGGGCGTCGATTTCGTGAAGATCGACGACATGCTCAACAACACGACGCGCAGGTATCACCAGGCCGAGGCCGACGCGATCCACAGGGCCGTGGAAAAGACGGGACGCTCGATCGTGCTGAGCTTCTCGCCGGGTCCCAACGATCCCTCGTGGCTGATCGCCTCGTCCGGCCACCTGAACGGCAACGCCAACATGTGGCGCGTCGTGAACGACTTCTGGGATTTCAACGCGCTCACCGATCTCCCCGGCGTGCTCCGCGCAGCGAGCACCTGGCAGGGCGTCGGCGATCTCACCCCGGGCCACTGGCCCGACCTCGACATGCTGCCGCTCGGCTACCTCGGCCCACGCAACGAATGGCACGCGTCCGGTCAGACGACGTTCACCAAGAACGAGCAGGTCACGATCATGTCGCTGTGGACCATGCTGCCGTCGCCGCTCATGTTCGGCGGCAACCCCGCGCGGCTCGGCTCGGACGCGTGGACGCTCGCGCTGCTCACCAACGAGGAGGTGCTCGCCGTGAACCAGGACGCGCTCGGCGCGCGCGGCCACCGCACGGCGGTGAACGGCGGCGAGATCTGGGTCCGTGACCTGAGCGGCGACCGCAAGGCCGTGGCGTTCTTCAATCACGGCGACCAGGACATGACGATGTCGGTGCAGCTCTCGGAGCTTGGCGTCACGGGGACGCCGGTGATCCGCGATCTGTGGCGCCGTGCCGACGTGAGCGGCGTGAGCGACGCGCTGTCCGCCAGCGTCCCCGCCGGCGCGGCGCTCATGTACACGCTGTCGCCGCCGGGCGGGATGGGCGAGGCCTCGAGCGCGGCCTCCACGAGCAGCTCGAGCGGAGGCGGGAGCACGAGCGAAGGTGGAGGCGGCCCTGGAGGAGGCGGAGGCGCGGGAACGGCGGGCGGGGGCGCCGGCGGAAAGGGCGGCGGGGGAGAGGCCGGCGCGGCGAGCGACACCGGCGGCGAGCCGAGCGGCTGCGGCTGCGCGGTGCCCGGCCCCCCTCGCACGCCCGCGGCGCTCCTCCTGCTCCTCGCAACGACGGCGCTAGGCGCGTCTCGTCGAAGAGCAGCCAGACGCAGCGACGCGAACGCCGCCCGCCGTTGATCTCGGCGTCCCGCGAGGGACGGCCACGGCCAGCGGGGCATCCAGCGCAGCGACGACCGGCAGCGGAGGAGCGGCGACTACCCGACCCGGGTTGCGTCGAGCAGTTCGAGGTCAACGTGTTCGGCGTCATGGACGTGACGCGCGCCGTCCTCCCGGCCATGCGAGCGCGGCGCTCCGGCGTCGTCCTCAACGTGAGCTCCGGGGCGGGCGTATTCACGCTCCCGATGCTCTCGTCGTACTGCGCGAGCAAGTTCGCGCTGGAGGGGTTCTCGGAGGCGCTCTCGTACGAGCTCGCGCCGCTCGGGATCCGGGTGAAGATCGTCGAGCCGGGGGGCGTGCCGAGCACGCGCTTCGTGGAGCGCAGCGCCGAAGAGGCGCGTCAGACCGCGCCGATCGCCGATTACGCGCCCTTCGTCGACGGCGCCGGCAGGCTCTTCGCGGAGCTCGTGCAGGCGCGCGACGGCGCCACCTCGGAGGGCGTCGCGCACGTCATCTTCGAGGCCGCGACCGACGGCACCGACCGGCTGCGGTACCTCGGCACGGAGAACATCGCGCCGCTCGTCGCCGCGCGGCGCCAGACCTCGGAGGAGGCGTATATCGCCCTGATGCGGTCCAGGTTCGCGCCCAGGCTGTGAGGCGCAATCCGCTCGCCCGGAGGGCGTGGGCGCGCGCCTCGCCCGTGCTGTACAACCAAGGCTCCCCTTGCCGAGGAGCTGCCGCATGACGAATCGCCTTCAGGAGCGCCTGCTCGCGATCATGGACCGCAAGAACCACTGGGCCTGGGCGCACCTCACCGGCCCTGGCCTCACGCGCGACCAGCTCGTCGTCCACTTCCGGCACGAGTACCGGGTCTACGTGCGCGACTTCCCGGTGCTGCTCGCGCGCGTGCTCGGCCAGTCGCCGCCGGCCGCGGTGCGCAGCGCGCTGGCGGAGAACCTCTTCGAGGAGCAGACCGGCAAGCTCTCCCTGGGCGCGCCGCACCCGGAGCTCTTCCTGGAGATGATCGACGGCCTGGGCATCCCGCGCGCGGCCATCGAGGACGAGTCCATCCCGCTCGAGCCCGAGGCCCGCGCCTACCGGGCGCTGCTCGACCGCGTGAGCGCGGCGCCGCCGTGGGTCGTGGGCGCGGCGGTGCTCACGATCTTCGTGGAGGGCAGCGTGCACGAGCGCGCCGAGCTCCTCGGCCAGCGCGAGGCGCCGCCGATCGACGAGGCGCTGCGCGCGCACCCGATGGTGCGTCACTACGGGTGTCCGCCCGAGCGCATGCGCCTCGTGCGGGCGCACCGGGCGGTCGAGGGCGGGCACCGGCGGGACGCGTGGGAGATGGTGCTGGGGCACGTGCCCGACGAGGGCCCCGCGGCGGACGCGGTCGCGTCGGCGGTGGCCGCCGCGCACGCGGCGTGGCTCTCGTACCGGGACGGCGTCGCGCGCGCGATGGGGCTCCGGCAGGCGTGAGCGGGCCTCTCGCGCGCGCCTCCCGGCGGGGCCCCGCGCGCGCCTTCCGGCGAGGCCCCGCGCGCGCCTTCCGGCGGGGCCCCGCGCGCGCCTTCCGGCGGGGCCCCGCGCGCGGGTAAGATCGGCGTCGATGCTCGGCTTTCTCAGGAAGCGCCGGCGCGCCGCCGTCCGCCGCGCGCCCTTCCCGCCCGCGTGGCGCGCGATCCTCGACCGGAACGTGCCCAGCTTCGGCCGCCTTGCGGCCGAGGACCAGGAGGAGCTCCTCGGGCACATCCAGGTCTTCCTGGACGAGAAGCCGTTCGAGGGGTGCGGCGGCCTGGAGATCACCGACGAGATCCGGGTCACGGTGGCGGCGCAGGCTTGCCTGCTCCTCCTTCACCGCGAGACCGACTACTACCCCGAGCTCGAGGTCATCCTCGTCTACCCGAGCGCCTACGTGGCCCCCGGCCGGGAGGTGCGCGACGGGGGCGTCGTCGTCGAGGGCGGCCGGGCGCGGCTCGGGGAGTCGTGGTCGCGCGGCGCGGTCGTGCTCGCGTGGGACGGCGTCCTCGCGGGCGCGGCGGACGTGAGCGACGGCCACAACCTCGTGCTCCACGAGTTCGCGCACCAGCTCGACCAGGAGGAGGGCCCCGCCGACGGCGCGCCCGAGCTGCCCGAGCGCTCGATGTACGCCGCGTGGGCGCGCATCCTCGGCCGCGAGTACGAGCGCCTCGTCCGCGACGAGGCGAGCCTCAAGCGCACGGTCATCGATCCTTACGGCGCCACGAACCCGGCCGAGTTCTTCGCCGTCGTCACCGAGGCCTTCTTCGAGAAGCCGCGGAAGCTCAGGGCGAAGCACCCGGAGCTCTACGATCAGCTGAAGGCGTTCTATCGCCAGGACCCGGCCGGCCGGTAGCGGCGCCGCGGGCCGCCGCCCCCGCCGCCCCGCGCGCGCCGATCGCCCGTGCGCGGCCGGTCATGGTATCTCCCGCTCCCTCGATGGCCCGAAAGCGCAAAGC
This sequence comes from Sorangium sp. So ce185, assembly GCF_051526825.1. Lineage (NCBI taxonomy): Bacteria > Pseudomonadati > Myxococcota > Polyangiales > Polyangiaceae > Sorangium > Sorangium sp. So ce185. The sequence continues at coordinate 10,531,967 of NZ_CP150316.1, forward strand.
CAGGTCCCGCAAGGGCGGCTCGTCCTCCGCGCCCCGCCCGGCGTCCTCCGCGTCGCCTGCCCCCGCGGCGCCGCCCGCGCGGCGCGTGCGCTCCTTCCGCCTCCGCCTCGACATCACCGCCCTCGAGCTCGCCTCCGGCCACGACGGCCTCCTCCGCGGCGCGCCCGAGCCCGTCCTCCTCGTCGCCGCCTACCTGCTCTTCCCCCCCGACCCGGGCGCCCCGCCGCCCGCACCGGGCGCACCGGCCGGCCTCACGCCACCTCGCCCCCTCGGCCGCACCCTCGTGCGTTTCAGCGCGCCCCAGGGCCGCTTCCCCGCGGTGCTCACCCTCCGCGGTCCCCTCTCGTTCAAGGCCCGCGCTCGCGCCCGCGACGACGACCGTATCCTCCTCCTCGTCCTCGCCGTCGAGGAGGACACCGGCAAGGAGGTCGAGCGGCTCTATGCCCACCTCGCGGACGCGAAGCACCTCCGCCTCTGGGACCTCGACGCGCCCGTCCCCTCCCCGTCGACCCTGGCCGAGCTCATCGCCGCACCGTACCTGCAAGGGCACGCGGCGCCCGCGCGCGTCGGCGTGCTCGACGACGGCGGCGATCTCCGCGACACCTGCCGCGGCGACGACTTCGTCGGCGCCAGCGCGGCCCTCGTCTCGACCGCGCGCCACGAGGACGCGCTCCGCTTCCACGTCGTCTCCGCGGACGGCCGCAACGACTGGACCGCCGTGACCGCCGTCAGCGTCGACTGAGGCCCTGGGCGCCGGGCGCGCGTCGAGGTCACGCCGCGCGGCCCGCGGCGCCGGGGAGCTCCTCCCCCCGCGGCTTCATCAGGCGCGTCATGATCTTCACGACGAGCTCGCGGCTGAAGAAGCGGAGGAGAAACACGCTCAGGCTGTTCGCGGCGCCGTGGACGACCGAGGCGCGACCGGCCACGAAGGCCGAGAGGCCGAGGCGCACCACGTCCTCGGGCCGCGCCCGCCTTTCGGCCCCCGGGATGTCGCCCGAGCGCTGGAAGAACGGCGTATCCGTCGCGCCGGGGCACAAGGCGAGCACGCGCACGCCGCGCGGGCGGTACTCGGCCCAGAGCGCCTCGCTGAAGGAGAGGACGAACGCCTTCGTCGCCGCGTAGATCGCGAAGTACGGGGAAGGCACGAAGGCCCCCGTCGACGCCACCTGGATCACGCCCCCCCGGCGCCGCTCGATCATGGGCATGAACAGGTGCGTGAGCTCGACGAGCGCGCCGACGTTGAGATCGATCTGCTCGCGGTGCGTCGCCAGGGGCAGGCCGCCGAAGGCGCCGTAGACGCCGAAGGCCGCGTTGTTGACGAGGACATCGACGTCGAGCCCCCTCTCCGCGACGGCATCGAAGACGCGCCGCGCGGCCCCCGGAGCGGCGAGATCCACGGCGACGACATGCGCTCTGCCGAGCTCGGAGGCCAGCGCGGCGAGCTTCGCTTCGCTGCGCGCGACGAGGACCAGGGTGGCCCCGCGCCGCGACAGCTCGCGGGCGAACGCCTCGCCGATGCCCATCGAGGCGCCCGTGACGAGCACCGTCTTTCCCTTGAAATCGAAAGCGTTCATACCGGGAAGATGGCCGCCGGCGCGCTTGTCGACAATGGGTATCGGTGGTAATCCGATTTCCACGGATGCAAAACGCAGGTGTTCCGCTCTGGGACGATCTCCGCGTTCTCCTCGCGCTGCACCGTCACCGCAGCTTCCTCGCCGCGGGCCGGGCGCTCGGGGTCTCGACCTCCACCGCGGCGCGGCGCATCGACGCGCTGGAAGCGGCGCTCGGGCGGCCGCTCGTGCACCGGAGCAACGGGGGGACGTCGGTCGAGCCCGACGCGCTCGATCTCGTGGCGCTCGCCGAGCGGATCGAGAGCGGGCTCCACGCGATCCGGCGCGACGAAGGGGACGAGGCGTTCTCCGGGACGGTGCGCCTGTCGCTGGCCGACGAGGTCGTGCGGCCCGTCACGCAGCGCCTCTGCGAGCTCCGGCGGCTGTATCCGGCGCTGGAGCTCGAGATCCTCTCGGAGACGCGGCTCGTCGACCTCGCGCGGCGCGAGGCGGACGTCGCGATTCGCGGGAACAAGTCGTCGTCGCCCGCGGTCGTCCATCGCCTGGCCGGGCGGGCCTCGTTCGGGCTCTACGCCGCGCCGAGCTACGTCGAGCGGCGGCTGCGGGGCGCGCGGCTGCGGACGGCGGAGCTCGCGCGCCACGATTTCGTCGGCTACGAGGGAACGCTGGCGCAGACCGCGAAGAGCTCGTGGCTCATGGCCCACGGCGCGAAGCGCTTCGTCGTGAGGTCGAACTCGCACCACGCGCTCCTCGAAGCGGCGCTCCAGGGCCAGGGGATCGCGCTCATGTCCGACCCCTCGGTCCGCTCGATCGCGGGGCTCGTGCGGCTCGAGGTCGACGCGGAGCTGCCGTCGTCGTCCATTTTCCTCGCGTACCATCGAGAGCTCCGGAAGGTGCCGCGCGTGCGCCTCGTGGTCGACACGCTCGACGCCGCGGTGCGCGAGGCGCTTCGCTAACGAGCGACCCGCCGTGCCGCTTCGTCGTCATCGGCGAGCAGAAGCCGGATGAGGTCTGCGTCTACACCGACTCGAACAAGAGCCTTGTGCGCTCGGTCGACGAGGTGCACGACAAATCGCAGGTCAGAGACCACTGGGACGGCGAGGCGACGGGCGCCGATCCGGGGCCGTCCTCGTCGTCCTCCGCTTCATGACCCTCGCCGTCGGCGACCTTCCAGGCCCGGACGAGCTCATTCACGGAGCGCTCTTTTCCCGGCGGCGCCCGCCGCTCCTGGCGCTCTCCTCGATCAGCCTGGTTGCGGGTGGGTCCGCCCAGGGTCATCGCCGGAGGGAACCGCGGGTCTGGCGTCGAGCGGCCGAGATCTCCGGCGCTCCATGAATCGCCGCCAGTCCTCCTGATCCCGGAGGATCTCCGGCCTCACGAGCAGCACGACGAGCCGCTCGCCGCGCGCGGGGAAGTCGGTGCGGAAGGGGACGAACTGACTGTTGCGAACGATGACGCTGCCGCTGAACGTGTGCGGGGGGTGCGTCGGTCGACCATCGAGCTCCAGGACGACACGCAGGTGGACGGCGTCGGGCTCCACCAGCCGAGGCCGCACCTCGAAGCGGAAGTCGTGCTCGGCGAGGCTGAGCTCGAGCTCCGGCGCCGGCGCGGGCTGCGCGGGGGGGACGCGCTCACCCCGCGTGAGCTCGATATCGGTGGTCACGTCGTCGGTGGCGAGCGCGTGCGCTCCCGACAGCACGCGGACGTCCCTGTCCGCGACAATCTCCTCGAAGCTCCTCCCGGCGAGGCGGGGCACGCTGTCCGGGTGCATGTCGATCAGCATCGCGTCGATGAACACCCGGGGAGGCGAATCGGCCGGCTGCGGCGAGCGCGCCAGCGCTGGCTCTCGCGAGCCACAGGCCGTGGTCAGCACGGAAAACATCGCTGCAAAGAGAGGGTTTCGCATCGGTCGGCCTGAAGAGCACCTCCCATGCCAGCCAAGCACGCGCGTGAAGCGCGCGGATGAATGCGTCCATGTTGCGCACCGGATGACGAGCTGTCGGGCCGAGCGCGCCCGCCGCGACGCTTTGTCATCCCGATCTCGCCGGAGGCTGATTCCGTAACGGCGCGCCATCGGCGACCGAGCTTCAGCCCCTGGAGCGCGGCGCTCCGCCTCGAGGGCTACGCCACGCTGCTCGGCCGGTACCAGTCGAAGTTGTTGTGGAACGGAAAGCTGTTGATCCCGAGGCTGATGCTGACGTCCAGCGCGCGGACGTGGTGCCACCAGCCGACGGGGATGAAGAGCGCCTCGCCCGGCTCGAGCACGACGTCCTTCACGAGCGCCGGGCTCATCGCGTCCTGCTCCGGATCCCGGTCGGCGTACATCGCGCGCGCCCCCTCGAACAGCGACGTCTCGAACGGGGCGATCATGCGGTATCGCTTCCTGCCGTACACCTGCCCGAAGAGGATGTTGGACGTGTCGTAATGCAGCGGCGTGACGGTCCCCGCAGGGCCGAGCCACAGCGCCGAGCTGCCGAGGAGCCGATGCGCGGCGCAGTACCCGTCCGGGAGGACCACGTCGCCCAGCAGCGAGCCGAGCCTCGTCCGCTCGAGGACGCGGTTGTTGGCGACCATGTAGAAGTCGTTCGTCTCCGTGCGGGCGGCCTCGATGCGCGCGACGAAGTCGCGCAGCGGCGTGCTCTGCGTGTGCTTCGCCGCGTGCATGTCGTAATCGGGATCGCTCATGCGCCCCGTCGTGACGTCGACCACGACGTCGCCGAAGGCCTCGGCCAGATACGCCGGCGTCCACCGGCCGAACGCGGGCCAGCGGGTCACCACGTCGGTCAGGATGACCGGGATGTTCCCGGCGACATAGACGTCGCGAAACTCCGCGGCAGACACGCCGGAGCGCCGCGGAATCCCCGTCGGATCGAGGGCGTTCGACGCCATCCTCTGCTTGAGCCGGACCAGCATCTCCTGCTGCCGCGCCGCCCGGGCGAACGGCCGGGCAGCGAGGAAGATGGGCGAACGGACGATCGCCGAGAGCAGCTCGCTGGCCTGCGCGGCGCTCACGCCCGCCGCCTGGAGCTGCTCCGACACCGCGCCTTCCGACACGCCGCGGAGCAGGTTCTCCGTGGCCCAGCGCCACCACTCCGGCGCAACTTCCAGCTCGCGATCACGTTCGCCCATCGTCGACCTCATCAGGTGAAGGGATGCACCGGCACGACCCTCGAACGGCTCACTCGCACGGCTGGGGCGGCGGCATCGGCGGGATGATCTCGCCCTCCTCGCCGTCCGGCGGCGGCGGCGGCATCGGCGGGATGATCTCGCCATCCTCCTCGATCGGGGGATGCATCGGCGGGATGATCTCGCCATCCTCCTCGATCGGGGGATGCATCGGCGGGATGATCTCTCCCCCGTCGCCGCACGGCGGAGGCATCGGCGGGATGATCCCGCCCTCCTCGCCGTCCGGCGGCGGCGGCATCGGCGGGATGATCTCTCCCTCGTCGCCGCACGGCGGCGGCATCGGCGGCGGCATCGGCGGGACGGCCTCGCCGTCGGGCGGCGGAGGCGGCATCGGTGGGATGATCTCGCCCTCGTCGTCCCGGGGAGGAGGCATCGGCGGGATCGCCGCCCCAGCGCCACACTCCTCCTCCGGCTGAGGCTCGGTGGTGGGCTGGTCCTCCTGACTCCCCTCCTCGACGACCGGCGCACCACAGGCCACCACGAAGACGGCCGCCGCCGCGGCGGCAGCGCGGGATACCCCACGAACCAGGGCCGCCGTTCGGGGCGGGGGCGTGGGCCGCGGCGTCAACAAGGATCCATCGTCCACAAGAAAGAACCGTGACATGAACACCTCCACGCCTGCGTCGTGCACGGCATGTGCCATTCCGTACAGCGCCTGATCTCCCTGAAGTTCGCGCTGTCGATGGCCCTGGCCCGGAGCCTCCGTCGCGCCTGGCCCAGAGTGGCTCAAGGCCCTGGCCCAGCGCTCCGCGGCGCGAGCTGGGCGCGGCGCGCGCGAGCGCGGTCAAGCTCGGCGCAGCGCGCGCGCGAGCGCGGCGTCGTCGACCTCCTCCTCGGCGGCGTGCTCCAGCGCCGCGCGGAGCGCGTCGTCGGCCGTGGCCTCGGCGGCGACGCGGATGCGGTCCCGCGCCTCGGGGTAGCCGGCGATGCGCAGGAGCAGGGCCGCGCCGAGCCGGCGATCCGGCGGAGAGTCGGCGTCGTCGAGGGTGTGGAGCACGTCCTCGGGGCTCAGCGCCGTGGCCCTGTAGTCGCCGGCGGAGACGAGCTTGCGGAGGTCGTCGAGCCACGCCGCGAGGTCGCGGCCGCGCCGCTCCAGCGCCTCCGCGCCGCGCGGCGCCGCGCTGCCGACCGCGGACGCGTGCGCCTCGCGGATGCGCTGCGCGAGCGCCTCGGTCAGGTCTTCCCCGGCCTCGAGGTCGACCGCGGGCTCGCCGCGCCGGCGCGCGAGCACGAGCCGATCGCCGCGCGCCTGCACCGCGGTGAGCTCGGTGTAGGGGAGCCAGACGCTCGAGAACGGCCGCTCGACGCGCACGCCGTCGCTGCCCACCACGACCTCGGTGCGGCGAACGGCGCGGCGGAAGAGCCAGGTGGACCCCAGGCTGAGGGCCAGCCACGCCACGGCCAGCGCGGCGCTGCCGAAGATCGGCCTGGAGATCGCGCCGAGCGCGCCGCCCCAGAGCACCATGAAGCCCGGCAGGCCGACGCAGCCGGCCACGAGCTCGCGGTTGACGCCGCCCAGCGAGACCGCGACGCGCCGCTCTGCCGGGCCGATCCGGAGCGCCGCGAGCAGGCGCTCGCCGTCGCGCTCCCGCGCGACCTGCACCTCGAGCACCCGGCCGCCGCGCAGGTGGAGATCGACCCGGACGCGCGGCTCGGTCAAGAGCAGGCCCGACACGATCGCGGCGCGCGGGATCGAGCGCTCCGTCGCGCCGCGGGCGAGGCGCAGCCCGGCCGCCCCGGCGGACACGCGCACCGGGCGCCTCGGGCCGAAGGCGGTGGTGCTGAGCAAGGCGCTCGCCAGGGCGAGGACGAAGGCGAGGAGCACGCCGAGCAGGACCAGGGCCAGCGTGCCGAACGCGGTCCGCTTGAGGCTCCCGTCGTCCAGCACCTCGGCGAAGACGACGGCCATCGTGCTGCCGACGAGGGGCACCACGATCGGGAGCAGCGCGACGCCCCCGAGGACGCGGCCCACGGCCTCGTAACGCCACGCGACGCGCGGGCTCGTGAGCTCGAAGGGGGGCCGGGAAGCAGACGGCATGTCGCGACCGCCGGCTCAGCTCGACCGGGGAGGATCGCCGCCGCGCGGCGCGCGCGAGATCGCATGCGCCGGCCGGCCGTGCCCGGCGAAGGCCGCTTGTGCGCGCGCGGTCGCGCGCATCGCCGCCTCGCCTGCACGCCCGCAACCGCGCTGGCGCGGCCCACTCCTCCGGTTGTGCCTGACACGCGCGGGGTTCACTGGTAGAGTCGCAAGCATCGCTTGGGCCATTCTGCGCCCTTTGTTGAGGAGATCTCCAGTATGTCCTTCTCGGCTCGTTCCTTTGCCTTCTTTGCTGCGCTTGCGCTTGCGCTTGCGTCCGCGGCGGCCGCGTGCGGCGGTACCTCGAGCTCCGGAAACGACGGTGGCGGCGGCGCCGGCGGCGCCGGCGGCGGCCCCGCTGGCCCGGGGAGCACCTCCTCCGGCGTCACCAGCGGCGGCGTCACCAGCGGCGGCGTCACCAGCAGCGGCGTCACCACCGGAAGCACCACCACCGGGAGCGTCACCAGCACCAGCGGCGCCACGACGGGGACCGGGGGCAGCGACGTCACGAGCAGCACGTCGACCGGCAGCACGGGTTCCGGTGGGTGCAGCATTTTCTGCTCCGACTTCGAGGGGGGCTCGCTGCCTTCCGAGCTCCAGTTCTTCCCCGAATACCAGCGCAGCAATATGGGCAACTACGTCAAGCTGGACAGCACGGGTCACAGCGGGACGGGCTCGGTGAAGGTGTCGGGCACAGACTTCAGCCAGATGCTCGGCGTCGCCGTCCCGAGCAAGTTCTGGGGCAGGGTCTACCTCAAGAGCGATACCGACATCCAGATGGGCCACAACACCTATGTCGCGGCGGTGTCCGGCACCGGCGATCCCAACGACGGCGAGGCTATCCGCATCGGCGAGCACCAGTGCCAGCTCGAGCTGAACCGCAAGAGCGACGACGCCGAGAAGCTCTCGAACGGCGGGATGTACACGTGCTCCGGCGGCGTGAAGCTCGTCGCGAACACCTGGTACTGCCTCGAGTTCTATTACGACGGCCCGGGCAGGGAGGTGCGCGTGTTCGTGGACAGCAAGGAGGTGGACGCGATGCACGTCACGGACTGGGGTCCGTACGATTACAAGCTCTTCAAGTTCGGGTTCGAGAAGTACCACGGCGGCGCCAAGACGATGTGGTACGACGATCTCGCGCTCGGGGCGGAGCGCGCCGGCTGCGGCACGTGATGAGGGGAGCGCCGCGCGGATGACGCCGCGCGGGGTGGCGCTCGTCTCGCTCACGGACGACGAGAGCGACAACGGAAGGTCACCCTGTCGATCTCCAGGATTTGACAAAATCGACCCTTAGTGTCAACTCTGTCGAGTGCGGCAGTCCCATTCACCGGCCGATCGCGCGCCCGAGCCAGGCGGCGCCAGCGCCGAGGGCCTTGCCTCGACCTCGCCTGTCCCGCCCGACGTCGCCGGCGCCCGCGCCCTCCGCGGGGTGAGGCTCGGCGCCGTGGCGGCGGTGGCCGCTCTCCTCGTCGTCGCGCAGCGCGCGGGCGTGTTCGAGACCTTCGGCGAGCCCGCGCGGATCAAGCAGGCGCTCGTGGAGCTCGGGCCGTGGGGGTACGTCGCGTTCGTGGCGGCGTACGCCGCGCTTCAGCCGTTCGGCGTGCCGGGTACGGTGTTCATCGTGGCGGCGCCGCTCATCTGGCCATGGCCGACGGCGTTCGCGCTCTCCATGGCAGGGACCATGGCGGCGAGCGTCGTTGGCTTCTCGTTCGCGCGCTTCGTCGCGCGCGACTGGGTAGCGAGGCGGGTGCCGGCGCGCTTCCGCGCCTATGACGAGGCGCTGGAGAAGCGGGCCTGGCTCACGGTGTTCGTGCTCCGCCTCGTCTTCTGGATGCCGCCCATGCTCCACGTGTTCTTCGGCGTCTCCAGGGTTCCGTTCTGGACCCATTTCTGGGGCTCGCTGGCCGGGTATGTCCTGCCCCTCCTGGCGACCGCCTATTTCGGTCCGAAGGTCTTCGACTTCCTGCGCGGCGCGCCCCCCGCGGTGTGGGTCGGCATGGGCGCGATGACGGTCGCCATCGCGCTCGTGCTCTTCCTGGCGCAGCGTTCGAAGCGGGGAGCGGGGCGGAGCGCGATGTAACCCAGAGATCGACCAGCGCCACGCGCGCGCAGCTCGTTTCGAGGCCGTCGACAGGACCGATACGCTATCGAAATGGCGTCGCTATTCTCCTTGCTGCTCGGTCGCTTGAAGGCCCTGAGGGCCACACGCGCGGCGCTCTCGACGCCGACGCGCAGCGGAAGCCCGCGTCCAGATCATGGTATGGATGCACGAGGCAGCGCAGCCGTGGGGCGGTGAGCAGGGAGAGCGGGCGATGGTTCAAGCTAGCCGGAGCAGTGACGTCGAGTCGCCGGAGCCGCCGGGCAACCAACCTGGCGGCTCGGACCAGGGAGACGGCGCGGCCGGACGACGAGCCATGGGAGACGAGGCCGGCCGCTCGATGCGCGATCCGGGCCGCCCCGCAGCGCCACCCCTCCGCGGAGCGGGCGTCCATGGAACGCGCCGTGCATATACCATCGGCGTTATCTCCCCCTATCTCGACGGCTCGTTCTGGAACCCGGTCCTCATGGGCATCCACGAGGCAGCGCGGCAGCGCGGTTGTCGGACGCTGGTATTGCGCGGCACGCCCGCCACGCTCCAGGCCCCGTCGCTCGCCAGAGAGCAGGTGGATGGGTGGATCGTCGTCATCGGGGTGAGCGGCATCGAGCAGCTCGCTGCTGAGCGGGTCCCGCTCGTCGTCGTAGGCACCCATGTCCACAAGGGCAACTGCCCGTCGGTGATCCCGGACAACCGCAGCGGGATCCGGAGCGCGGTGCGCCATCTGATCGAGCACGGGCACCGGCGCATCGCGTTCGTTGGCTGCTTCCACGAATCCGATGTGGTCGTTCGCTTCGAAGGCTACAGAGAGACGCTCGCGGAGGCGGGGATACCGTTCGATCCCGAGCTGGTCATCCGGAGCGACGACAACTGGTATACCGGAGGCGAGAACGCCGCTCCGCAGCTCCTCGCGAAGCGGCATGCGTGCACGGCGGCGGTCTTCGGGACGGACAAGAACGCGCTCGGGATGATGCCGTTGTTGAAGGTGGCGGGCGTCCGTATCCCGGAGGACATGGCGATCGTCGGCTTCGACGACGTGCCGGACGCGCAAGCGACGGACCCGCCGCTGACCACGGTGCGCCAGCGGTTCGAGATGATGGGGAGCGCCGCGTGCAATCTCGTCGTGTCGATGCTCGACGGCCAGACCGCCCCGCCCGATCTCGTGCTCACGCCGACCACCTTGATCCAGCGGCTCTCGTGCGGATGCGACGTGATCCAGAGCCTCCTCGACGAGGACGCGTCGTCCGGGGAGGACGAGGGCGGCGACCTGGACCGGCGGATGGTCGAGCTGCTCCTCGCGCCCCAGCGCCTCGCGCCCGATACGTCGCCCGCCGCCGTATGGCCAGGGGTCGCCCTGGTGCTCGCGGGGTACTCCGCGGCGATCGAGGGCACCGCGCCCCCTCCGACGAAGGAGCTGGAGCGCGCTTACCAGCAGGCGATCGGCATCACCCCGGATATCGGCACCTTGATGGCGATCGTCCGCCTGCTCCGCCTGTCCTACGAGCGGCGCCGCGAGCGGCTGGGTGGAGACGCGGGGTCCGCGCAGCGGGTCGCGGCGTTCCTGGACAGCGTGCACCTCTCGATCGCCCGGGCTCGGCTCACGGTGGAGACGGACGCCGTCGCGCAGCTCGGGATGCTCGTGAGGTCCAACTATGAGGTGGGCCTGTCGCTGCTCAGCGGCTCCCAGCAGGAATCCCTCTCGCTCTCCTGGCTCGCGAAGACGCCCGCGATCTGGGGCTGCCTTGCGCTCCGGGAGGACGCGACGACGCTCGTCGTCGCCGGCGCCTACAGCCGCGACGGCAGCGCGACGCCCCCGATCGGCAGCCACTATCGGCTGGAGGCGTTTCCGCCTGCGGAGCTGCTGCCCCCCTCGGCCGCGAGCGGCGCGCTCATGATGCTCCTCCTGCCGATCCGCACCGTCCAGCACGACTGGGGGATCCTGGCGCTCATGGGGCCGACCCTCCGCGAGCTGACCGGCGACGAGGGCACGGTCGGGATCTGGGCGTCGCAGCTCGCCGCGGCCCTCGAGCGCAACGAGCTCGTCCAGTCGCTCTCGGCGAAGAACGACGAGCTGCAGACCGCCTACGCGACCGAGCGCACGCTCTCGGACGCGGTCCGCGAGCTCGGCTGCCCGCTGATCCCGCTCCTGCCCGGCGTGCTGCTCGTGCCGCTGGTCGGCGCGATCGACCGGGACCGCGCCCTGCAGGTGCTCACGGCCGTGACCGAGGGCGTGGGCCGGCATGAGGCGCGGTTCGTGCTGCTCGACATCACCGGCGTGCCGGCCGTGGACGCGCAGGTCGCCCACGCGCTCGGCCAGACGAGCCGCGCGGTCGCCCTGCTCGGCGCGCGCGTCATCCTGGTCGGCATGCGACCCGAGATCGCCAGGAGCCTCGTGGACGTGGAGCTCGGCGATCTATCGACGTACTCGTCCTTGGCGGGCGTCCTGCACGAGCTGACGACAGGCGTCCTCCGCCCGGCCCGCGCGCGGCGCGGATCGGCGCGCATCGCCTGACGGCCGGGGCCAGGGGAGCCACGCTCAGGCATCGTCTCACGTTTTCTCTCTCCTCGGACGAGGGCCCTGCCGCCGGCCTGGGCGCGCGGGTTCGGCGGCACCGGCGCCGATCTCGGGCTGTCCATCGCCAGCGACGCCATGGCAAACTATTACGTCACCGGCTACTTCGAAGGAACGGTCGACTTCGGCGCCGGCCCTCTGACCAGCGCGGGTGGACGGGACGTCTTCCTTCTCAAGCTCGACCCCTCGGGCGCGCTGCTCTGGAGCAAGCGCTTCGGCTCCCCCCTTCGACGCCGACGGCAACCACATCTGGAGCGATGGTTTCGACCTCTACCTCAACGCCGGTGAGCCCTACGTGCGCCAGATGGCCGTCGATGCGCTCGGCAACGCGTACATCGCCTTCGAGGAGCCGGGCCTCACCAGCATCATGAAGGTGGACGCCGCAGGCCACGCCCTCTGGCTGCGCCCCCTGGGTGGGTACGCGAGCTATGCAGCGGACCTCGCGCTCGACAGCGCCGGCAACGTAGCGACGGCATATCGAGTAACCTTCGATGGCCGCCTCGTGTACGCGCTCGTCTCCAAGCTCTCTCCGGCGGGCGATGTGTTATGGCAGGGCTGGGAATCGAGGAAGCGGGCCATGTCTCGGTGGCGGTCAACCCGGCGGACGAGATCCTCGTGACGACCTCGGTCACTGGGCTCGGGACAACGCTCACGAAGCTGGATGAGAACGGCGGGCATGTCTTCACCCGTCCGATCTCCGCGAGCGGCGAGCTCGCCATCGACCCGACCGGCAACATCTTCGTCTCAGCAGGCGGTGTCATCATTTATGCGGGAGGCCGGGATGGATATGTCGCCGTGTTCAATCCGCCCGCGAGCGGCGGTGAAGGTGGAAGCAGCAGCGACGCCGCCGGCGGCGGCGAAGAGCTGCCATGACGCGCCACGGCGGTCCTGTGACGACCAGGCGAGCCGTCGCTGCGCGCCCCGGCGGCCTCGCGCCGCATCAGGCGATGATCTTGCGGAGGAGCTCCACGTCGTAGAACTCCCGGACCAGGCGGAGCTGGCGCCGCTCGTTGAACACGAAGTTGCCGATCCCCTCGATGCCGACGTGATCGCCCTTCCTGGTCCGCAGGTCCAGCGACCAGCGCACCGCGCTCTCATCCCCGCAGGCCATGATCTCGCGGACTTGCACGTTCGCGCGCTCGATCTTCGGCTTGGCCGCGCGGAGAAAGCCGATGATGGCCTCCCGCCCGCGGAGCGGCGGGGCGCCCACAGGATCTTCGAGGACGCCGTCAGGCGTGAAGAGGGCCGCGAAGGCCTCTTCGGTGTCGTTGAAAGCGGTGTGGAAATAACGCTCCAGGAGCTGACGAACCTCGGCCTCGGTCATGGGCTCAGGATACCGAGCCGCGGCGCGCGCGCCTAGGCCGCCCTGGCGCCGGGCACGACAACCACGATCGCGCGTGCGCCCGTGCGCCCAACCGCTCACGGAAGTGGGGAGCGTCACCCATGCGCTTGCGCTACGGGTCACCGAGCCCACCAGCGACCCCGGCTCGAGGTCGCGCGGGGGGAGGATCGATTCCGCGCGAAGAGAATTTTCTTTTGGGGAGGTACAGCGGATGAACCAGCTAGCTCGACACGCTTTCTCGGCATCGCTCGCGGCAGCCTCGGTGGGCCTGGCGGGGACGGCCCACGCAGACGTGACGGTCTCGGGCGAGGTGGCGCCCGGCGCCGTCGACCCGAGCGACCCCTGGGACCTCGGGCCGAATGCGCTCGTGATCGGCGGCGCGAGCACGCCCATGGAGCCGACCTCGGGCGAGGTGATCGTCAGCCGCCGCGGGACGTTGATCAGCGCCGGCGCCGCCGTGGCGGCGGGCGTCGGCTCGGGGGGAACGGTCCAGGTCGTCGGATACGGATCGCGGTGGATCAACAACGGGCAACTCGCGCTCTCGCTCCGCACCGAGTCGCGCGGATCGCTCCTCGTGCAGCGAGGCGCGCAGGTGACCACCTACGATCTCACGCTCGGCGGGGGCGGCTACCTGGCCGAAGGATACGTGCTCGTCGAGGGATACGACGCCTCCCTCAGGTGCACGAGCGCGAACATCGGTCACGCGGAGGGGATCAGCTACGTCGAGATCAAGCAGGGAGGGAGCTTCTTCTCGAACAACGCCTACATCGCGACGTGCCCGGTCTGCGAGGGCCAGGTGACCGTCACGGGCTCCGCGACGCGGTGGGTCAACACCGGGGTGTTCAACCTGGGCGCGAACGGCCACGGGACGCTGCTCGTCGAGCAGGGGGCCCAGGTCTTCACCGCGGGCGCGCGGATCGAGACCTACGCCTCCTCGCCGCTCTACGCGTCGAGCTCGGCGATCGTGAGGGGCTGGGACGCCACCTGGACCAACGAGGGGCTCCTGCGCGTCGGGCGCGTGGGCTACGGCGAGCTCACGATCGGCGCTTATGGGAGCCTCGTGACGGAAGACACGGAGATCCGCTCCGAGTTCGGCGGAGGGTTCGTCCGGGTGAACGAGCCCTACGCGTCGTGGCGCAACAGCGGCGACGTGACGGTCTTCGCGTCGTGGGCGACATCCCCGTCGCTCCTCATCGAGCGGCGGGGCCAGGTCAGCATCGGCGGCCTCCTCCGGACCGCGCCGCTCCGCGAGGGCGCCGAACCCGGCCCGGGCCCCGTGGTGCGCCTCGTGCGCGGGGAGCTCGACGCGGGCGCCATCGAGGTCGAGGAGGGCGACTTCGACTTCGCCGGCGGCCGCCTGAGCACCGGCAGCTTCGTGGGCGATCTCGTCAACGCGCAGGCCGGCGAGCTCTCCGTGGGAGAGGCGTACCCGTCGACGGGCGTGGCCGGCGATTACCGCCAGGGCCCGAGCGCCGCGCTGCGCATCGCCGTCGCGAGCCCGGGCGCCGCGCCGCTCCTGGAGGTGGATGGGGACGTGGGCCTCGGCGGTGTCCTGGAGGTGGTCCCGGCCGACGACGCCGCGTCGTTCCAGGCCGGCGACACGATCGCCCTGCTCGGCTGGAGCGGCGAGCTCACAGGCACCTTCGCGGAGGTGAGCATCGCCCTGCCGCTCGCGCCCGGGCTCGCGTGGGACACCTCCGCGCTGTACACGACCGGGGAGATCACCGCCGTGGCCGCGCCCTGAGCCGGCGGCGCAGCCCGCGCCGCCCCACCGGCGACAGCAGCCCAAGCCGGGCGCAATCGCGAGCAGCGCCGCGCCGCGCGTGGGCCGCCGCCCCGCCGTCCCCGTTCACGCCCTCACCGGGAGAGCCCGCGCCCCCTATTCGTCGACGACCGCCTGGATGATGCCGTCGAAGAACTCCCCGGTCCCGACCGCGTCGAGCATCCGGCTCCACCCGATCTCGTCGAACGGGTTCGGCAAGCCGTGGTTGGTGAGCAGGATCCCGAACAGCTCGCGGCTGCGGTCGATCCACATGAAGGTCCCCGCGCCGCCCGCCTTTCCGTAAGAGCCCCTCGAGAGGCGCATCCCACCGCTGGAGAAGCGGCGCGTCGCGAGCTCCCAGCCATAGCCCTTGGGCGTCGACAGCAGGTTGGACAGCGGGGACACATCGGTCTCCGCCGCCGAGACCTCGGGCGTCTGGTTGCTCACCATCGCCGCGGCGGCGTTGCGGCTCAAGACGCGGACGCCGCCGTACCTGCCGCCGTTCAGGATCATCTGGCAGAAGACCGCCATGTCGATCGCCGTCGAGAAGACGCCGTCGCAGCCGACGATGCCGCCGAGCGCATAATCCTGCTCGTCCTGCACCTCGCCGCGGACCACCCGGCCCCGGATCTCGGAGTAGCCCGTGGCCGCGGTCCGCGGGATCAGCGCCGCCGACGGGTTGAACGTCGTGTCGCGCATGCCGAGCGGGCCCCAGATGCGCTCCTTCGCGAAGGTGTCGAGATCCACGCCCGCGGCGACCTCGATCACCCGCCCGAGGAGCCGGTAGGTGAGATCGCTGTAGAGCACCTGCGTGCCGGGCAGGTACTCGAGCGGCGACTCGGCCATCCGCCGCCAGACGCGCTCGTCGTCCGGATCCTCCAGGAACGGGGCGTCCATCGGCAGGCCGGCCGCGTACCGGAGCATGTCCCGCACGGTGATGCGGCGCTTGCCGTTGGCCGCGAACTCCGGCACGAAGTCGGCGACCCGATCGTGCAGCCGCAGGACGCCGTCCTGCACGAGGATCAGCGCCGACGTGGCCGTCGCCAGGACCTTCGTGATCGAGAGCAGGTCGAACAGCGTGTCGAGCGTGACCGGCTCGTGCGCGCCGCGAACCCGGGTGCCGAACGCCCGGTGCCCCACGATCCTCCCCTGCCGCGCGATCAGGGCGACCGCGCCCGGGAAGAGGCCGTCGTTCACGCGGCGCTGGATTCTCGCGAAGACGTCCTCGATGCGCTCCGAGCTCAGGCCCACGCTCTCGGGCCGCCCGGGGACGAGCCTGTCGTAGACCGGCGCATGCATCGGCGCGTGCGCCTCGGCCACCCGGGCCGACAGGACCGATGGCGCGAACGCAGCCACCGCCGCCGTGCGGCCCAGCCCCTGGAGAAGACGCCTGCGATTCAAAGATCCATGCTCAGTGCACATGATCGCTCCTGATCCGTGGGGTGGCGAACCGCGATCCGTGGGGGCCAAGCCGCGCCGTTGCAGAGGCCGCTCGGAGGCGCTCCGCGCGCTGTGGGATCGAGGTCGTCATCGCCGCTCTCAGCGGTCGTGGAGCGTGGAGCAGGACGCGTGCCGGGCGGCGGACCCAGCAATTTGCGGCGGTGACGTCCGTTCGCTCCGGCGACCGGCGCGCGGGTCGTGCATCCGCCTGCACGATCCGAACGATCTGCACGGGTTTGCATCATTCGTGCAGATCTTCGTGCGGATCGATGCGCGGCCCCGCGTAGGATGTGCTCGTGGACGAAGGCTTTCCCGGCGGCGATGCGCGGGGCTCCTGCACGACCCTCCGGCTCGCGATCGTGGCGGGCAGCACGATCGCCTTCGCCCCCTTGCCGCCCCGCGGCTGCGTCGTCCTCGGCCGCGACGAGGGGTGCGACGTGCGCATCGAGGACCGCTCGGTCTCGCGCCGGCACGCCGTCCTCCACGTCGGCCCCCCGCTCCGGATCGAGGATCTCGGGAGCGCCAACGGCACCTTCGTCGGCGAGCAGCAGCTCCCGGGGGTGACGGCGCGGACCCACCGGCTGCGGCGCCTGTCGCGGGACAGCGCCGAGATCGGCATCGGCGAGCGCTTCAACCTCGGCGCGACGACCATCGTCGTCGGCCGCGCGCCCGCGGAGGCCGCCGCGGCGCCCGACTGCTGCGCGCCCGCGGACGTCGTGGTGCGGGCCCCGGCCATGCTGGCGCTCTACGAGCAGGCCGCCCGCGCCGCGCGGAGCCTCATCAGCGTGCTCATCCTCGGCGAGACCGGGGTGGGCAAGGAGGTGCTCGCCCGGACCCTCCACGCGCGCTCGCCGCGGGCCAGCGGCCCCTACGTCGAGCTGAACTGCGCCGCGCTGCCGCCGTCGCTCCTCGAGGGCGAGCTCTTCGGCCACGAGAAGAGCGCCTTCACGGGCGCGAGCCAGGCGCGCCCGGGCCTCCTGGAGTCGGCCCACGGCGGGACGCTCTTCCTGGACGAGATCGGCGAGCTGCCGCTCGCCTTCCAGGCGAAGCTGCTCCGCGTCCTCGAGGACCGGAAGGTGCTCCGCATCGGAGGCCGCACGCCCCGGCGGATCGATCTGCGCTTCGTGGCGGCGACCAACCGCGATCTGGAGGCGGAGGTCGCGCGCGGCGCCTTCCGGCAGGACCTCTACTTCCGGCTGAACGGCATCTCGCTGGTCGTCCCGCCGCTGCGCGAGCGGGTCGCCGAGATCGGCCCGCTCGCCGACAGGTTCCTCGGGGAGGCGTGCCGGCAGCTGGAGCAGCGCAGCGCGCCCCGCCTCTCGCCGGAGGCGCTCGCCGTCCTCGAGGCGTACGCCTGGCCGGGGAACGTGCGCGAGCTGCGCAACGTGATCGAGCGCGCGGCGGTCCTGTGCGCGGGGGATTCGGTCCAGCCCGCCGATCTGCCGCCGCACCTGACGAGCGGGGGCGCGGGCCCGCTCAGCGGCTCCGCGCCGCCGCTGAGCGGGCCCGCGCCCCTGAGCAACGCCGCGCCGCCGTCGAGGGGCTCCACGCCGCCGCCGGCGCCCCCGGCGCCGCAGGCCGGCCCCACGCCGCCGTCGAGGGGCTCCACGCCGCCGCCGAGGGGCTCCACGCCGCCGCCGGCTCCCCCGGCGCCGCCGGCCGGGGAGGCCGCCCGGGCGCGCGGGGGGCCGCCGGGCGAGGGCGCCGAGGGCGCCGGGCCTCCCGCGGAGCCGCCCACGCCGACGCCGCACTCCGAGGAGATGGAGCGGCTGCGGCTCGAGATGAGGGCCGTCGATCGCCAGCGCGTCCTGGAGGCGCTCGAGCAGTCCGCCGGCAACCAGACGCGCGCCGCGAAGCTCCTCGGCATCTCGCTGCGCACGCTGATCAACCGCATCGACGCGTACGGCATCCCGCGGCCGCGCAAGCGGTCGCCCTGAGCGCTCACGAGCTGGACGAGAGGGCGGCGCCGCCCTTGCGGAGCGTGCTGGTCGCCCCCTCGCGGATCCCGCGGAGCGCCGCCTCGACGTCCCGCTCCGCGCCCAGGGCGAGCCCCCGCTCCGCCAGCGCGCTCGCCGCGGCCGAGTCGCTCCCGGCGAGCGCCTGCTCGGCGGCGTGCAGGTAGAACTCCACGGCCAGCCGCGGCTCGCCGCCCCGCTCGAAGTGCTCGGCGAGCACCTTGGCGTCGTGCTCCCCCGCCTGGAGGAGCCACTCGGCCGCGAGCCTGTGGCCGAGCGCGCGATCGTGGTCCGGGAGCATCGCGTAGCAGCCGTCGCGGATGAGCGCGTGCCGGAACGCGTACTCCTCCTGGTCCGAGAAGCGGCTCTGCTCGCGCCGCTCGAGGAGCTCGCGCTGGAGCATCCAGGGGAGCCAGTCCACCGCGAGGGTCGAGCCGCCGGCGTCGCCCAGGAGGGCGAGCGCCCCCTGCTTCCAGAACGTCTCGCCGAAGACGCTCGCCGCCCGGAGCAGCCGCCTTGCCTCCGGGGGGATCGCCTCGAGCCGCGCCTCCACCATGCCCAGGATCGTCTCCGGCAGCCGGTCCGCGCGCCCCTCCGCGACCGCCCGGATGAGCTCCTCGAGGTAGAAGGCGTTGCCGCTCGCGCGCTCGACGAGGCGCGCGACCTCCGCGGGCGGGAGGCCGTCGCCGAGCATCTGCCGCACGAGCTCCTCGGCGGCGCGGCGCGGGAGCGCGCCGAGCGTCATCTCGTGGACCTCGCTGCCCTCCCAGAGGATGGGGAAGACCTTGCGCACCTCGACGCGCGCCAGGTAGAGCACCGCGAACGGCCGGTCGCGGAGCTCCCGGAGCACCCGCGCGATGAGCTTGAGCGACGCCGCGTCGCCCCACTGGATGTCCTCGAGCACGAGCAGGTACGGCCCCGCCGCGCACGCCGCCTCCATGAAGTCGAGGTAGGCGAGCGGGATCTGGTCGGCCAAGAGGGCCGGGCTCTGCCGCGCCTCCTGGAACCGCGGGTCGGCCTCGCTCGGGAACGGCGTGCCCACGATCTCGCCGAGGAAGGCGGCGATCCGCGTCCTGTCGCCCGGGCCGAGCGCCGGGGCGCGCGCGACGAGCGAGAGGAGCCGCTCGCGCTGCGCCGGCGCGGGCTCGCCGCCGGTGATCCCGGCCGCGCCCCGGAGCGCGGAGCCGAGCAGCGAGAACGGCGACCCGGCGCTCAGCGAGTCGCCGCGGCCGACCGCGACGGTGATCTCGGGGTGCCGCTCCCGCAGGACCTCGATGAGCTCGTAGCGCAGGCGGGACTTGCCGATCCCCGGCGGCCCGGTGATCAGGATGGCGCGGGGCTCGGGCCCGCTGAAGCTGTCCTCCAGGAGCTCGCGCAGGTTCCGGAGCTCCCGGTCGCGGCCGACGTAGGGGCTCGGCTTGCCGAGGAGCGTCCGCGCCGACCGGCCGACCTCCCGCTCCTGCAGCAGGAAGAACGTGCCGGACCGCGCCGCCTCGATCTCGAAGCGCGCGTCGAGCAGTGACCGGGTGACGTCGTCGATCCGCACCGGATCGGGCTTCCGTTCCGGACGCGCCCGGGCCTCGAGCTCGGCGAGGGCGAGGAGCGCGGCCGCGCGGTCCATGACGGGCCCGACCGGGAGGCTGCCGGTGTGCTCGGCGCGGCCGGTCGCGAGCACGACCGAGGCGTCGGGCAAGATCTGTCCGAGCTTCATGGCGCACCGCGCCGCGCGCGCGGCCTGCTCGACCGCGTCGCCCACGCCGGCGATCGAGAGCACGATCGTCCCGTCGGCGAGCGCGTCCACGCGCGCGCCGAACGGCTGCGCGCTCGTGTGGAGCTTGCGCGTGAGGTCTCCCGGCATGGCGGCGACGAGGGTGTTGGCCGAGCCGTCGCACGAGGCCGGGTGCAGCTCCTTCGCGGCCACCATCGAGAGCAGCCGGAGCTCGCCCGTGGTGATCGCCTCGTACAGCACGGGCGGCGCGGCCAGGCCGCTGCTCGGATCGCGCTCGAGGGCGTCGAGCGCCTCGAGCACGGCCGAGCCGTCGCGCGGCCGCTGCTCGGGGTCCTTGGCGAGCATGCGGGCGACGAAGTCGTCGAGCTCCTGTGGCAGCTCGGGGCGGAGGTGCCGCACGCGCGGCGGGTCTTCCATGAGGAGCTTGGCGAGGAGGGCCATCACGTGCTGGCCCTGGAACGCCGGCCTGCCCGTGAGGCACTCGAACACCACGGCGCCGAGCGAGAAGATGTCGGCCCGCGCGTCGAGGCGGTCGCGGTCGCCGGTGGCCTGCTCGGGGGCCATGTAGCCCGGCGTTCCCATCACCGAGCCGGTGCGCGTCAGCGCGCCGAGGGTGCGCTTCGTCCTGGCGATGCCGAAGTCGAGCACCTTGAGGCCGGCGACCTCGCCGCCGACGAGCAGGAGGTTGCCCGGCTTGATGTCGCGGTGGACGATGCCCCGCGCGTGCGCCGCCCCGAGCGCCTCGGCGGTCGCGCGGAGCACCGCGAGGCTCTCCTCGAGGTCGAGCTTCTGCCGGGCGAGGCGCTGCGCGAGGCTCTCGCCTTCGAGCCACTCCATGGCGAGGTACGGCACCTCGTCGGGGGTGACGCCGTGGGCCACGTGGCGGACGATCCTCGGGTGATCGAGCTCGGCGAGGATCCGGGCCTCGTGCTCGAAGCGGTGGGCGGCGCTCCGGTCGGGCTGGCCGAGGAGCTTCAGCGCGACCGGCGCCCCGGTGGCCCGGTCGAGGGCGCGGTAGATCGTCCCCATCCCGCCGGAGGCCGCGACGCGCTCGATCTCGAAGCGGCTGTCGATGACCTCTCCCGGGCGCATGAGGCGGAGGATGCACCGGGGTCGAGCCGCCATCAACGGTCCGGCGCCGGGGGCGCCTGGTGTGCGCCTCGCCCCCACGCCGCGGCGTCGCGAGGGGAGAGGGCCCCTCTGGAGGCGTGGTGGAGCCATCGCGGCGGGCCGCGCCTCAGCTCCTCGGGATACGCCACGTCGCGCCGGCGCGGAAGAAGAGCACGTTCGGGATGCTCTGCCCTTCGCCGGGGATGCCATCGTCATCGGCGTTCATCGGCTCGAAGCGACGGAACAGGCTGTGGCCCGCCTGGGCGGTCAGCCACACCGTCCCGAAGGCGCGCACGCCGAGCGTCACGCCCGCGGTCGCGACCGAATAGGCGATGTGATCGACGCAACGCTCGGGCCGCGCCACCCGCTCGTCCGGCTCGGTCGCCGGGTCGTCGGCCGGCTGGGCGGCGCAGGGCCACGCGCCCGCGACGCGCGCGTCGCGCACCGCGTAGGCGTTCCCCGCCAGGTCCGCGCGCAGGCCGAGCTCGACGCGATCCGAGAACAGGAGCTTCGCCGTCGCGAAGCCAGGGAGGAAGGCCTCGAGGCGGAGGTACGGCGTCGGTGTCCAGTCGACGTAGGCGGCCGGCAGCGGGAGGAACGTGCCGAAGCTGAACGACGCGAGCGCGCCGCCCCCGAGCACGAGCTGCTCCGAGAGCGTGTTGGTCACGAGCCCGAGCGCGCTGATGCGGGCGAGCCCGCCGTCGAAGCCCTCGAAGTCGCCCGCGAGCCCGGGCGCGACGCGCAGCGAGAGCGACCAGTCGCGGGGGAGGAGCTGGACGAACAGCACGGAGACATCGACGGAGTGAAAGGCCCGGAGTTGGTCGAAGCCGGGCAAGGCGTCGGCGTAGGAGACCGCTTCGACGTGGTACATCGCCCCCGGGATCAGGAACGTCTTCTCCCCGAGGGGGAGGGGCACGTTGACGCTCGCCTCGTACGACGTGACCTGCGCCCGCGTCGGGCGTGGGTCCTCGAGCGCGGCGCCCGGCATGTACTGCGCGCTCAGGTCCGCGAGGTCGGGGAGCTGGGCCCACGCGGCGCCCGGCGCGAGGACCCACAGGAGCGCCGCGAGGGCGAGGAGCCGCGCGGTCCGCGCGATCCGGCGGGGGGCGCCTCCTCGAAGCTGCGCCGCGGAGCGCGCGGCGGCGCGATCGGCGGGCCTCATCGCGTCACCCGCTCGTCGAGCCCGTCGAAGAGCCGCGCCTGGGCCAGGAAATACCAGCGGGCCGCGTCCATCACCGGCTGGCCGATGAGCTCGCAACGGTGCCAGACGCCCGCCGCCTGGCCCTTCGCGAGCGCGTCGTCGCCGTGGAACCAGGCGGACGCGACCTCCTGGTCGAGCCCACGATGGCCCGGCGCGCAGCCGAGCGCGGCCGAGCTGCCCGCGACCGCCGTATGGGTGAGGAACCTCCGTCGATCGATCATCGATGTATCTCCGGCGCCTTACAAAACAAACGATTCAAACGAAGGTTTAAATCGTTGACATCTGTACGGCGCGTCGTCAAGATTTGTTTCAAACAAGCGTATGAACGACCGAGACCCCCCTGCCCACGCGGACGATCCACGCCAGCGGCTCGTGGTCGCCGCGATCGACCAGATCGAGAAGCACGGCGTCGGGCAGGCGACGGTGCGGAGGATCGCGGCGGCGGCGGAGGTGAACATCGCCGCGGTGAACTACTACTTCCGGTCGAAGGAGGCGCTGCTCGCGACGGCGCTCGAGGTGTCGATTCGCAACATGCTCGAGCACACCGAGGAGTTCCTCGCCCGGATGCCCGACGATCCGATGGAGGCGCTCAGCGGGCTGCTCGGCTACCTCCTCGAGGGCTGCCTGCGCTTCCCGAACCTGAGCCGGGCCCACCTGCACGACGCGTTTCACGCCGACGACTACAGCGGTCCTTTCCCGACGCTCTTCGCGCCGGTGGTCGTGCGCCTGCGCGACGTCGTCCGGGCGGCGGTGCCTGGGCTGGAGGAGCGGGCGGCGGCGCGCCGCGTGGTGGCCGCGCTCTCGGCGGTCCTGTTCCCGGGGTTCTTCGCGGGGCTCTACGAGGGGCTGAGCGCGCTCGGCTCGCCGGCCGACCGCGTCACCTACGCGCGCGAGCTGGCGCGGCAGACCCTGGCGCCCGCGGAGACCGAGGCGCCCGCGGCCCGCGGCAAGCGGCCGAAGCGCGGGTGATCCGCGAGGGTCACCCGAGGGGGCGGGTCCCGGCGACGAGGGAGGGTGTCCCGGCGGCGCGCGAGCGCGCGGCGGGTCAGCACGCGAAGTAGCGACGGAGCCCGGGGCGGATGACCTCCTCGATGGTCTCGTCGAGCAGCACGCGCGCTTTCAGGCCGCTGCACAGCCCGAGCTGCTCGCCTTGCGGCGGAGCGTCGTGGGGCGGCAAGTGCGCGTGCTCGTGCTGCACGAGGTGCCGGAACGCGACGGGGAAGTAGCGCTCGACCGCGCTCCGCTCCGCCGCGGAGAGCTCCGGCGCGACCTGCTCGAGCAGGCGCCAGCCGAAGCGGGCGTGCCCGACCTCGTCGGCATAGATGCGCGTCAGCAGCTCGAGCAGCGGCCCGGGCGGCATCTCCAGCCGCTCGGCGCCGATCAGGGCCACGGCCACGGTCTCGCTCATGCAGCAGACGTGGATCACGTTGCGGAGCACGGCGGCGCGGGGGGGCGCGTCGCGGTGCAGGGGGAACTCCGGGCGCTCCGGGACGCTCGCGGTCGCGGCCCCGCCGAGGGCCTCCACCACGGCGCCGCAGAGGATCCCGTGCCGGCGCTCCTCGGCGGCGAAGCCCCGGCACGCGTCGGCGAGCTCCTTCGGGAAGCCCGCCTCGGCGAGCTGGCGCGCGAGCGCCTCGAACACCGCCGACGACGCGTGCTCGTTCACCATCCGCCCGTGCCAGGTGCGGATCGCCGAGGGGAACAGCGCCGCCGGATACCCGCTCACGTCCAAGGCTCGGGCGCGCGCCTCGTCGCGGAGATCGAGCTGCGAGGCGTTCATGCGACCTCCGGCGCGGCGTCGGCGTCGAGCGCGGGCGGGACCGGGGGGCCCCACGGCGTGCAGAACGTCTGGGAATAGAGCTCCTGCTCGGGCGCGACCACGTTGCCGAAACAGCAGACGCCGCGGACCGGCTCGGCCTCCCGGTACGAGATGGCGCCGGCGCCCACGCCGACGATCAACGCCGTGCAGCAGTTCACGAAGGAGGCGTCCTCCGCGAGGGCGACCACCTCCTGCTCGGAGAGGCCTGCCCCGCGCGCGGGCGCGCGCTCTGCCGTGTAGTCGAGGCAGCAATCGAGCTCGGCGCGAGGGCGGGCCTCCGCGTCGTCGAGGCTCGCCGGCTCGGCGCACGCGAGCTCGGGCGGCTCCGGTTGGGCGGCCTCGGAGCAGTCCGGATCGCCTTCCGCGGGCGTGCAGCCGGGCGCGGGCTCCTCCGCCGTCGGCGCTGCCCCGCCGTCGCCGGCGTCCTCTCCGGCCGGAGCCGCGTCGTCGGGCGCGTCCGGCGATCCCGGCGCGTCCGGTGATTCCGGCGCTTCCGTCGCGAGGTGCTCGTCGGGATCCAGATCCGATGACGGCCCGCCGGTGGTGATATGCCCGCCGCAGCCGACCGAGGCGCCATAGGCCAGCGCCCCCAGCGCGACCCTCGCCGCCGCACGCAATGCTGCCCGTCTCGTCTCCTCACGCATACAGTTCGCCTCCACGAAAGGTGGTACGCGCTGCGGAGTGCCTCCGCCGCGGTACAAGCCGCTCGCGCGGCCCGCGTGAATCAGCGTACGCGCGCAGGAAAGCGGAGGGAATCTGCATTTTCTACACAGCATTGAATCAAAAATCCGAACAATGGCGCCGCGGTCCCTGCCGTCGCGGCGCTCACGAGGGCGCGGGCATCGCCGCGCGGTTGCCGGCGTGAATGCGACGGCCGCTGATGCTCGGAGGGGTGCTCTCGCGCGCTTCGAGCCTTATCGCGGCGCCGGGACGGCGGCGTGGAGCTCCTCCGGGGGCGCCGTCGAGGACGGACACGTTGCCGTCGTCCGGCCGGTGAGCGCCTTTGGCGCGAGCAGGCGGCGCTGGCCTGCTCTGCCGTGCTCCGCGAGGCGCACGATACGCGTGCATCGACCCCTCGGATTCCTGGTCTGTCGTGCCAGCGCCGTGGATCAGGTCGTGGGGGTGAACGGGGCCCGCCACAGCCCGACGAGGGCGTCCACCAGCCCGACCGCGGCGGCCTCCCACGTTGCTCGCGTCGTGGCGGTGCCTGCTTGCAGCGCCCGCTCACGCTCGGCGCACATGTGCACGATGAGCTGCCGGCTCATGTCGCCGCGCTCGGCGCGCACCTCCTCCGGGAGGACCGGCATGAGCCGGATCAGCCCTTCGATGGTCTCCTGCATCGACGTCGAGGCGACCGTCTCGTCGATCACGATGCGGCGGAAGGCAGGGTCGGTCGTCGCCTGGGCGATGAAGCGCGCATACCAGCTCGGGCTGCCCAGCGAGGCGAGGTGCTCGGTGAGCGGCCGCACCAGGCACCCGATCCAGTCGCGCAGGTCGGACGAGCCCTTGATCGAGGCCAGCATCTCCGCGCGCCGTCGCTCGATGGCCGGGGCATGGCGGCGGACGATGGCGAGCACGAGGTCGGCCTTGGTGCCGAAGTGATAGCCGACCGCAAAGTTGTTCGCCTGCCCCGCGGCCTCGCTCACCTGACGGTTCGAGACCGCCGCCACCCCCTGCTCGGCGAAGAGCCGCTCCGCGGTGGCGACGATGAGCTCGCGGGTCTCGTTCCCGTGCGCTTGCCTGACCCTCGAGCTGGACATGATCGCCAGCATACCGCGACCCGACCCGGGTTGACCCGCGACCCGACCCGGACCCGCGTCCGTCGCGACCCGCGACCCGACCCGCGCGACCCGACCCGCGACCCGACCCGGGTTGACCAGCCCGGCGCGACCAGCCCGGGATCGACCCGACCCGGGTTGGCCACCGAATCGACCCAGGTCGGCAATCATGTGACCCCGACGCGACTCCACCCGCGACGCGACCCGACCCGGGTTGAGACGTGCGTGCAGAGACGTGCGTGCAACGTGCCCCGACCCGGGTTGACCCGCGAGCCTCGACCCGGGTTGACGGTCACGGAGGTGGTCTAACGCAGGTTGCGGCGACCTGTGGCCGATCGCCCGAACCGGGTTGGCAGTCGCGCCGCGACGCGGAGACGACTCGCGTCGCCCGCCACACGACCATGCTGGGCGGCCCAATCCAGGTTGTGGCCGCTCCCTGCGCGCGCAATTGCGCCGCGTCTATGCCGAGAGCACGAGGTCCTGCACTATGACGCCGTGAAACACGCGCATCCACCACGTCCCCGCCGGGAATACGACGCTGCGCACCCCGGCGCGCCAGCGTTCGAGCGCCGCGCGGTACGAAGCGCGAAACGCCCGCACCGCAGCACCAGCGATGCGCCAAGCATCCCCCTGCTCGCTGCCGACCGCGAACGTAGGATTGCATTCGCGCAGCGCCTCAAAGCTCGTAGCACGCGCGTAGGGGGAGACCTCACGTACTCGCTCGGCGCCCAGGAAGCGACGCCCCTGCCGCAGCAGCTCCTCATGGGCCTGCGCTTCCTGGCGCTCGAGCTCGGCGGCGACCTCTTGACGGAAGGCCTCCGCGCCGTCCTGTTCAATGACCGGCGGCAGCGAGAGCGAGAGCGTAATTTCCTCAGGCCACTGAGGGTTTTCCGGGTCAAGATACGCAGAGGGGCGCGCGGCGCGCAGCACGCCGTGACCGAGCGCGTCCATATCCACCTTGGCGCCCGGCCACTCACGCGCATGTCGGACGAGGCCTGCAGCCACGGGATTTGCGAGTATATACGCGATCTTCTCCACTACGGCCGCGCGCGTCAGCAGCCGTACCACGCTCGGGGCCTCATGGTCCCACACCGGTCCTTCCCATGTGCGGAGCACCTTCGTGCCGAGCGCGACGATGCGATGGAAGAACTGCAGGAAGCGCGGCAAAACGCCCGCCACGTCGGTCACGATCAAGTGCAGATGCGTTGACATCGCGCAGAGCGCGTGGACCCGGAGGCCATAGCGCCGCGCGGAGACCGCCAGGGCGTAAATCAGGAGCTGAGTGATCGCCGCGTCGGGGCGGAAGAGCAGATGTCGACGCAGGACGCGACGGGTGATCATGTACGTGGCGCCGGGAGTGATCTCGCGGGGCTGGCTCATGGCTGAGCGTGCAATAGCAAACACCATGCCAACAGTTCCCGCGGGTGATTTCAAGGAGTTATATCAGCTCCGTGGGTGGCGGCGCCATGACGCCCTCCGTGTCCGCCATCCTGATTGATCCTGGCTGCAGCTATCTCTGCCGCTGTTATCTCGCTTTGCTTTGTTGCCACCTCGACCTTGACCTTGTTGCTACCTCTGTTGCTACCTCAACCTGGGTCGTGCTGCCCTCTGCTCCGTTGCTCTGTCTGGCTACCTCAACCCGGGACGGGTCCAACCTGGGTCAAGTCGTCTTCAACCCGGCCGGGTCCAACCTGGGTCGGGTCGGGTCGTCTCGGGCCGGGTCCAACCCGGGTCGGGTTGTTGTTGCTGATCCGATTGCCCGATAGGCTCCCGGGGAAACCCCGACCTCTCGACGGAATGCGACGCCGAAGGCGGCCTGGTCCCGGTAGCCCACGGACGACGCCACCTCGGCGAGGGCACACTCGGGATGCTCCCGCAGCTTCTCCTTCGCCAGCTCCATACGCCAGCGCATCAGGTGCCGGAGCGGGCTCTCCCCCACCTGCTCGCGAAATGCATGAGCAAAACCCGAGCGGCTCATGCCCGCCTGCCGCGCGAGCGACGCCACGGTCCACGTGCGCTCCGGCGCCAGGTAGAGCGCGTCTAGCGCGCGGGCGACGCGCTCGTCCGCGAGCGCGGCTCGAAAGGAGCCGGCAGGCGCGGGGCGCTCGAGCTCCGCGCGAATCGCCTGCAGCAGGAGCAGCTCCGCGAAGCGCGCGGCCATCACCGGTGCGCCAGGTCGCCGGACGTGCACCTCGTCGCGGATGCCGTCCAGGAGCCGGCCGAGACCGGGCACGGGCTCTCCGGAGCCGGCGTGAAGGAGCACCACCGAGGGCAGCGCGCGCAGCAGCAGCGACCTCCCGGCGCCGACGAGGCTCATGGCGGCGCAGAGCACCACCGTCCTCGCGCCGTCGCCGCCAAGCCGGCGCCGCACCGTCTGCGCACCCGGCGCAGGAGGCGCGAGCCAGCGCCCCTCGTCGTCGACCGGTGCCCCGGGTCGATGCCGGAGGCAGTGGGGAACGCCGTGCGGCAAGAGCAGCAGGTCGCCCCGACCCACGTGAATCTCTCGGCCATCCAGCTCCAGCCACATCTCGCCTTCGAGCAGGTGGTGGAGCAAGACGAGCTCTCGCCGGCCGACGCGGGCCCCCCAGGGGGCTCCGAGCTCGACACGGCCGAAGTGGCTGGCCTCGATGCGCACGTGGCGGAGCAGCGCGGTGAGGACATCCGGCATTGGACGATCGCAAAAGGAACCTGGATCCTACCACATGGATGACCCGCGGGGCGTCCGCCAGGCTTCGACCACCAACCCACAAGGAGCCAGACATGGACATCTTCATCACGGGCGCGAGCGGATTCATCGGTTCGGCGGTCGCCCGCGCCCTGGTCACGCGCGGACATCGCGTCCGCGGGCTCGCGCGCAGCGACGCGTCGGAGGCGACGGTTCGGGCCTGCGGAGCGGATCCGGTGCGGGGCGATCTCTACCAGCTGGACGTGCTCGCGCGCGAGGCGGCGGCCGGCGACGGCGTGGTGCACACCGCGGCCACGGCGGGGGAGGATCGCGCCGCCACGGACGCGGCGGCGGTCACCGCGATGCTCGCGGCCATGAACGGCGGCGCCTTCGTCACGACCACCGGGGCGCCGATGGCTCGATCCTCGCGGGTGCCCGTGTCGGAGGACGATACGGTCAACCCCGGTGGGCCGCTCGAGTGGCTGGTGGCGGCCGAGTCGCGCGTGCTCGGCGCGGCGGGGCTCCGCGGTCTGGTCGTGCGGCCTCCGATGGTCTACGGCGATGGCGCAGGCCCGGTGGCGGGCCTGGTGAGCGCCGCGCGCGCAGCGGGGGTGGCGCGCTATATCGATGACGGCACGAACCGCTGGTCCACCGTTCATGTGCGGGATCTGGCGGTGGCCTACGCCATGCTGCTGGAGTCGGACGCGGCGGGCGTGTTCCACGCCGCCGACGCGTCGCCCGAGCCGATGGCGACCCTCTTCTCGGCGATCGGCGATGTCGCGAGGGTGCCCGTGCGCTCGTGGAGCCTCGCCGAGGCCCGGGCCGCGCACGGGCTCATGGCAGGCTTCCTGGCCATGGACGCCGCCCTCGATGCGGCCAAGCTGCGCCGCCTCGGCTGGACGCCGCGCGTGGGAGAGGCGCTCGGAGGGATCTGTGGCGCGCTGCGCAACCCCGCGCAGGGGTACGGAGCCTCGTGAACCGCGCTCCAGGGCAGCAGCGGCGGACCCCGAGCTCTGCTGCCGGAGCGCCCGCAGAGCGGCGCTCGCTGGCTAGAGCGGCTGATAGAGCTGGATCAGGTTCCCGCAAGTGTCCGAGAACACCGCGATCATGACTGGGCCCATCGGGGTGGGCTCCTGTGTGAACGCGACCTGGCGCTCCTTGAGGCGCGCGAACTCGGCTCGCAGGTCGGTCACCTCGAACGCGGTGAGCGGGATGCCCTGCGCGAACATCGCCTGCTGGAACGTCTTCGCGGCCGGGTTGGCGTTCGGCTCCAGCACGAGCTCGACGTCGTCGGGGCCCTCCGGCGAGACCACGGTGATCCATCGATACTCCCCGACGGGGAGGTCGTTCTTCTTCTTGAACCCGAGCACCTCGGTGTAGAACTTCAGCGCTCGGTCCTGGTCCTCGACCATGATGCTGTTGAGCTTGATCTTCATCGTTTGCCTCGCTGAGCTGGCGGTTCTGGGCCGACTTTGCCAGGGTCGCCCGCATCAGGCTTCTCGAAAACTGCGAAACGCCTCCGGCGGCAGGCGGCCCATCAGGCTGAGGCACCCCGGGACGAGCTCCCACGGGAGCTTCCCCGGCACCTGGACCATCGCGCGCAGCCGCCGCTGGTACGCCGAAGGCGGCATGCCGATGCGCTGCGCGAACAGAGCGCTGAAGCTGCCGAGGCTAGAGAATCCTACCTCCATGCACACGTCGGTCACGGAGTGCCGCCCGGCGGCCAGGAGCTGCTTGGCCAGGTCGAGGCGCTGCCGGATGCGATACTGGTGCGGGGTCACGCCGAACACGGCCTCGAACTGCCGGATGAAGTGATAAGGAGAGATCGCCGCCTCGCGGGCCACGTCCTCGATCGACAGCTTCGTGTCGTGCACCTCGGAAAGCAGGTCGCGTGCCCGACAGAGATTCCTCAGTGCGTCCTGTCCCAGCAGCATCGCCAGCGTCCACGATAGGCCGCGGCGGCAACGGGCACAAGCGGTGCAACCCGACCCGCGGCTGGCGCAACGAGACCTGCCCTGCGGGTCGCTGCCTCAACCCGGGTCGGGTGGCGGGTGGCGCCAGGTGGGGCCAGGTCAACCCGGCCGCCTCAACCCAGGTCCGGACACCTCAACCCCGGACACCTCAACCCCGGACACCTCAACCCCGGACACCTCAACCCCGGACACCTCGGACACCTCAACCCGGGCACCTCAACCCGGGTCGCGGTCGCCTGCCTCAACCCGGGTTGCGCGGGTCGGACACCTCAACCCGGGTCGGACACCTCAACCCAGGTCGGACACTTCCGGACACCTCAACCCGGGTCGGGTCGCTGGTCGCTCGACGCCTCAACCCGGGTCGGGTCGCGGCGCCCGCTTGAGGGGGCGGACGTCGATTGCGCGGCGGACGGAGGTGCGCGTCTCGCGGCTGCTGCGCGAGATCAACTGCGGCGCCGGTGGCGCCCTGGCGGCGGGCGGCGCGCGTGGCTGAGGATGGTGCTATGTCGCCGGAATCATTCGAAGATATGCCGAGACACATGACGATTCACGCCGTCGGCGCTTCGGTCGCCGGTCGCGCGCTCTCCTCAGCGCGCGGCGAGGGCCTGGTCGATCGCACCGCGGAGGACCTCCGCGGGCTGCGCGCCGATGATGCGGCGCCCGTTCACGAAGATCGTCGGTGTGCCCCGGAGACCGAGCCGGGTCGCCTCCGCGTCGTCGGCCGCGACGGCGGCGTCGAGCGCGCTGGAGCGCACATCGCGCTTGAAGCGGGCGAGGTCGAGGCCGAGACTGGACGCGACGCGCTCCAGCGAGGCGTCGTCGAGCGCGCCGGGTGACGCGAAGAGCGCGTCGTGGAACTCCCAGAACCTGCCTTGCTCGTGGGCGGCGAGCGATGCCCTCGCTGCCGCGCGCGCCCGCGCGTGAATCGGCAGCGGACGGTGCTTGTAGGCGACACGGAGCTTGCCCTGGTACTCGGCCTCGAGCTCTCTGAGGGTCCGCGACGCCTTTGCGCAGAAGAGACATTCGAAGTCCGAGAAGATCACGACCGTCACCGGGGCGTCCTCCGGGCCGCGCGCCGGCGCGGCGCCGATTGCCACCGCCTCGACCGGCAACTGCTCCGGGGGCTCCGCGCCGGCGCTGTGCGCGTCGCAGTCGCAGGACCGGCCCGGGTCGTCGCAGCCCGCGGCCGCGGGGGCGCGCTCCTCCGCAGCGGCCGCGGGGGCGCGCTCCTCCGCAGCGGGCGCGGGGGCGCGCGCCGTCAGGACACGCTCGCCTCGAGGGAGCGGTTGGTTCTCGGTGTCCCCGCGCGCCTCGGCGCACGCAGTCGCGGAGACGACTGCGGCAAGCAGCGCGAGCACAGCGACACGGGACATCTGGATGGACAGGCATCGAATCGAGCGGCTCATCGTGGTTCCTCCTCGGCCGCGCGGCATGGCGCTGCCGGCGCCGCGGCGCGGCGCTCGCTCCCCCGCGGGCCTCACCAGCGCTGTGGCCCGCCGACGTCGCGAGTTACGCGCTACGGCGCGCTGCCCGCCTCCCCGCCCGGAGCCGCGTGACCAGGGGCGACGCGCTCGGCCGCGGCCTCCTCCATCGACGATACGGCGGGCACACACCCGTCGCAGACGCTCTCGTCGCAGAGGGGCGCGTTTGCGATCACATCGTCCTCGAGCGGCTCCGCGGCGCGCGCTTCAGACGCGCGCGCGGCCTCGTCGGTCCGCGCCGGCGGGGGATCAGCCACCGCCTCGACGGGCGGCGGCTCGGCAGGGCGCGGCTGCGCCGCGACGGCGGCGAGCGCCAGCGCGACGGCCGCGGCCATCGCACGCATCCCCCACGGGGCCGATGCCCGCACCGCCCGACGCCCGCCGGGGCCGCGGCGGGCCGGCGCGCCGGCGTCCGCGTTCGCCCACGGCGCCGCGTCCTCGACCGCGCGCGCGGGCGTGCCCTCGGCGGCGCGCGCGAGCACCGCTTCGAGCAAGGGCGGCCCGGGGAGCGCCGCCGCGCGCGCTGTGAACAGCCGTTGCTCGGCGCGGAGGCAGCGGAGCTCGGCTGCGCAGCGGCGACACGCTTCGATGTGCGCGGCGACGCGCTGCGCCTCGGCCGGGTCGAGCGTGCCGTCGGCGTACGCCTCCACCGCCTCGATCGGGCACGCGTTCATCGCTGGCCTCCTTCGTAATGTGCCAGCGCCGCGCGCAAC
This sequence comes from Sorangium sp. So ce185, assembly GCF_051526825.1. Taxonomy (NCBI): domain Bacteria; kingdom Pseudomonadati; phylum Myxococcota; order Polyangiales; family Polyangiaceae; genus Sorangium; species Sorangium sp. So ce185. The sequence continues at coordinate 10,564,436 of NZ_CP150316.1, forward strand.
ACCTGCCGGGCGCGGTGGATCTCGACCTTGGTCTTGGGCACGCTCCACTCCATCAAGCGCGCGATGTCCTCGTAGCAGAGGCCGTGGTCGAGCCGGAGCAGCAGCGCCGCGCGGCGGTCCTCGGTGAGCTGCGCGAGCGCGCCTTGCACGACGCCGATGGCTTCCCGGCCGAGCAGCTCGTCCTCGGGCGACGGCAGGGCGCTGCCACCCTCGCCGCGCACTTCCCACGGTTCGAGCGGCGCGTCGTCCACGACCCGCCGCCGGCGCACGCGCGCCCTGCGGAACTCCAGGGACACGTGCCGGGCGATGCCGAAGAGCCACGGCGCTGGGCGTTCGACGGCCTGCAGCGTGTGCAGACGCCGGTAGGCGCGGACGAAGGTCTCCTGCGTCGCGTCCGCCGCGGCGGCGCTGTCCCCGAGGAGGTCGCAGAGGAACCGGTGCACGCCCCGAGCGTGCGCGGCGTAGAGCTCCGCGAGCGTGCGCCGGGCCGCGGCGCAGGCGCGCAGCTCCGTGAGCTGGTCAGCCGGAGCGCTGCGCTCGTCGAGCGCAAGCGCCGTCGCGGCGGGCCACACGTCAGGCATGGATGCCACGCAGCCACTGTGGCCGGCTCTGGCCGGAGGTTACAGGCCCTCGACGAAGACGGAGCGCGGGAGCGCGGGGGCACCGCGGGGGCGGTCTGCTGACCTGCTGGCCCGACCCGGGTTGACCCCGCGGTCTGACCTGCTGACCCGACCCGGGTTGACCCCACGGTCTGACCCGACCCGGGGTGCTGACCCGACCCGGGTTGACCCCGCGGTCCGCGCAGTCCGCCCCGACCCGGGTTGACCCCGCGGTCCGCCCCGACCCGGGTTGACCCCGCGCGCGCCACTCCGCGCGCCACTCAACCTGGGTCGGTTGTCCACGCGGGTTGACCCGCGACCCGCGGTTGACCCCGCGAACCGCGTCGCCGCTCAACCTGAGCCAAGTCGCTGGCTCAACCTGGGTCGGATCACTCCGGGCCGGGTTGCCGTTCACCGCAACCCGGGTCCGGTTCCCGCGGCTGCCGCTGCCCCGGTCAGGTTGCCGCCTCGGCTCAACCCGGGCCGGGTCGTCCCCGCTCAACCTGGGTCGGGTCGCGGCAGCGCAACCCGGGTCGGGTCGATTCGATTCGACCCGGGGCGGCTCGCTCCTCGGGTCGGCGATCCTCGCAATCCGCAACCCGGGTCGGGTCGCGCCTCCTGGTCGGTCGCACCGCAACCCGGATCGGGTCGGTCAACCCGGGTCGGTCCGGTCCGGGTTGTTCATCTCAACCCGGGTCGGGTCGCTGGTCGGCTCAACCCGGGTCGGGCTGCCGCTGGTCGGGTCGAATCGACCCGGGGCGGATCGCTCCTCGGGTCGGCGATCCTCGCAATCCGCAACCCGGGTCGGGTTGCGCGGGTCGGGCTGCCGCTGGGTCGCTGGTCGGCTCAACCCGGGTCGGGTCGCTGGTCGCTGGTCGCTGGTCGCAACCCGGTCGGGCTACCCCCCTGGCAGGAACGCGCTCTCCTCGTACGCGCTGCGGGCATTCCACGCCGCGTAGCCGGCGCAGCCGGCGTCCTCGATCGCCCGGATCTGCTCCCGAACATGCCACGGCGTATATTTGTACCGCCGCATCGGGCGCGAGCTGTCCAGGTCGAACGCCTGCACCCAGCTGCGCAGCAGCGCGATCCGCCCCGGCAGATCGGCCACCCTCTGCCAGCCGGCCGACAGCGACGCGTGGACGGTCTCGTACGGGTGATGGGCAGGGTTCGCGAGCCCGAAGCTGCCGGGCCCCCAGTGCGACGGGTACGGCATCGGCATCACGTAATCGAAGAGCTCCACCGCATCCTCCAGCCGCTGGCCCACGCCGTCCTGCGGCCCGAGGAGCGTGATCCCGAACAGATCCGCCGAAATCGGCCGCGACGCCGCGTCGCCGACCTCCGCGCGAAGGAACTCGAAGAAAGCGCGGATCGTCGGCGCCCTCTCCTCGACCGGCGTCCGCGACCGCGGCTCGCGCGCCGCGCCATAGCGCACGTAATCGTAATTCACCTCGTCGAAACCGACCTCGAACGCACGGAGCGAGATCTCCGCGATCTCTCGCCATCGCTCCTCCGAGCCTGGATCGTACCAGCCCCGCGGACCTCCCTTGAACGCGACCAGCCGGGCGATGAGGTAGATCCCGGCGTCGCGAAGGGCTCCCAGCCTGACCCTGGTGGCCTCGTCGCGATCCAGGAGGAGCGCTCCTCCATCCGACCGGACATCGATGACCAGGGAGTTCAGCTCCGTCCGCTGAACCAGGGAGGAGAGCCGATTCATCCGGTCCGCGCTCCTCCCTGCCGCGAAGTTCACGTAAATCGCCTTGGTGACCGTGGGCATGCCGTTCCCCCCGGCCAACGTAGAGCACGCCGCCGGCCACCCGCGCACGAGCCCCCTCGGCCAAGACACCGTTCCCGGCCGACACACATCGCCCTCGCCGCCCCTTCGGCCCTCTCCCGCTCTCCCCCTCCCCTCCTCGCAACGCGGCCGCGCGCCCCTCGCTCAGATCGCCACGAAAGGGTGCTCCTGCATGTACGCCAGGCTCGTCTCGCGGCCTGGAATCCCGGCCACCCCCGAGCCCTCCCGCCGCCCGGGTCGCGCCCGAGCTACCCCCGCATCGCCTGGATCGGGCTGACCCGCGCCGCGCGCAGCGCCGGGAAGAAGCCGCCGAGCACGCCCATGATCACGGCGAGCAGCACCGACGCGATCAGGATCCCCGGCGTCGGCTCGAACGTGAACACGATCTCCGAGAAGCTCGCGAAATTGATCGTCGAGAACCGCACGAACCTCATCCCGAGCGCGGCGAGCACGCCGAGCGCCCCGCCGACCAGCGCGAGGAGGACCGACTCGATCAGGAACGACGTGAGGATGCTCAGCCGGGAGAAGCCGAGCGCCCGCAGCGTGCCTATCTCGCGCTGCCGGTTGGCGATCGACGCGTGCATCGTGATCATCGCGCCGATCATCGCGCCGATCGAGAAGAACACCGCGATGAGCACGCCCATCCCCTTGATGAACATGCTCGTCCCCTCGGACTGCTTCTCGTAATACTCGCTCTCGCGCATCACCTCGAGCCCGAGGTTCCGGTTCTGCTCGATCGACGCCTCGAACGCGTCGAACTTGCTCTCCGAGGCGAGCCGCGCGCGCACCGACGACACGCTCCCCTCCCGGCCGAACGCCGCTCGCGCCGTGTGCAGATCGGCCCAGACCTCGGACTCCGACGAGGAGCCGCCGTCCGAGAACACCCCGACCACCTTCACCGGCCGGTTCTTGCGGAGATCGAACGACTCGCCGATCGACAGGCCCTTGAAGCGGCGGTAGATCGCCTGCCCCACGATCACCTCGTCCGTGCCCGGCTGCGCCGGCCGGCCCTCGACGATCTTCACCTGCGAGCGAAACGCGAGCACGTCGTCCGGCACGCCGCGCACCTGGACGTTCGAGACGCCGTCCGTGCCGAGCTTGTCGAGGAGGATCACCGCCACGACCTCCGCCGCGCCGTCCGGCTTGCCGTCCTGCCGCTTCGCCACCTCGGCGCTCGCCAGGATCAAGCCGATCTGCTGCTCCTCGACGCTGCTCGCCATCTCGACGTCCGATCCCTTCCGGATCACGATCGCGACGTCGCTCCGCGCCGTGCGCCCGAGCGTGCGCTCCACGCTGTTCGCGAGCATGAGCACCGAGGCGAACACGAACACCACGAGGCCGAGCCCCGCCGCCGTCGCGACGGTCGTCGTCTTGCGCACCACCAGATTCCGAACATTGTAAGCGACGGGGATCATCAGCGCTCTCTCCCGCTTTCAGGTGTCCTGGACAGGCTCCGACGTCGCTCGCTCACGCCACGCGCCGGAGCGCGTCGGTGACCGAGAGCTTCGAGGCTTGGTGCGCCGGCAGGAGCGACGCGACCAGCGACAGCCCCATCGAGAGCAGCACCGCCATCACCATCGTCAAAGGATCGATCCGGAAATAAGGGAACATGCCGCCCATGTTCTCCTCCAGCCACCGCCCCATCCCGAGCTCGATGATCGGATAGGCGATCGCGAGCCCCACGAGCCCCGCCAGCAGCCCGGTGGTCGCCGCCTCCCCGATGATGAAGATCCGCACGTGCTTCGGCTCGAATCCGAGCGCGCGCAGCACGCCGTACTCCCGCGACCGCTCCCGGACGCCCATCGCGATCGTGTTGCCGAGGATCATCATCATGATGAGGAGGATGATGACGGACACCACGTTCAGCGCCGTCAGCACGGCCGACATCATCGCCATGAACGACATGTTCATCGCCCGCTCGCTCATCGTCGCCGTCTGGATGTCCTTCTCATCGAAGATCTTGTCGATCGCCGCGCTGATCTCCGCGCTCCGCGACGGATCGTCGATCCGCGCGGCCATCCAGCCGATCTGGTCGCGATCCCGCTCGGGGATCGACTCGTTCAGGTAATCGTAATGGAAGATGAACTGCGAGCGGTCGATCGACTTGCGCGACGCCGTGTAGATCCCCGAGACGTTGAACTGCCACGGCCCGGGGTAGATCGACCCCTCCAGCGTCACCGTGTCGCCCACCTTCACGCCGAGCCGCGTCGCGAGGACGTCGCCCACGATGGCGCCCTTGCGATCGGCCTGCCACCGCTCCATGTCCGCCGGCGAGACCACCATCTCGTCGTAGACCTTGAAGAACGTCGCCGACTCGACCGCCATCGAGCCGAAGAAATTGGTCGCGTCGCGCGGGTCCTTGCCGCCGAACCAGTTCATGAACGTCCCCTCCGTCACGCCGGGGACCTCGCGGAGCGTGGCCATGTAACGCTTCGGCAACGGGAGGATGAACGAGATCTTGTGCCGCGTCGCGATCCGGTCCTTCGCGGCGTAGTCGGCGGCGACGTTCCACGCCGTCAGCACCGTCCGGAGGAGCACGAACGCGAGCACCGCCACCGCCGCGCCGATCACGGTCAGCAGCGTCCTGAACTTGTTCCGGAGGACGTTCCTGGCGGCGACGGAGACGAGGTTCATGACAGGTTCCCCTTGTCGAGCCGGCGCGTCACCGTGGCGCGCTCGGCCGCTTGCGGATCGTGCGTGACCATCAGGATGGTCTTCTTGAACTCCTTGTTGAGCTTCTCCAGCAGCGTCAGGATCTCGTCGGCGCTCTTCCGATCGAGATCGCCGGTCGGCTCGTCCGCCACGATGATCGTCGGGTCGTTCACGATCGCCCGCGCGATCGCCACCCGCTGCTCCTGGCCGCCGGAGAGCTGCCGCGGATAATGGCCCATCCGCTCCTCCAGCCCGACCACGCGCAGCGCCGTCTGCGCGCGCTTCCGCCGCTCGGACGCCGACAGATCCGTGAGCAGGAGCGGCAGCTCGACGTTCTCGGCCGCGGTGAGGACCGGCATCAGGTTGTAGGCCTGGAAGATGAACCCCATCGTCCTCGACCGGAAGCGCGCCAGCTCGCCGTCGCTCATCCGCGTGAGCTCCTGCCCCGCCACGCGCGCCGTGCCGCGCGTCGGGCGATCGAGCCCGGCGATGAGGTTCAGGAGCGTCGACTTGCCCGAGCCCGAGGGGCCCATCAGCGCCTCGTACGACCCCTCCGGGATATCGAGCGTGATGTCGTCGAGCACCACGATCGGCTCCTTGTCGCGGAAATAGGTCTTGCCGACCCCTTGCAGCTCGACAATGGGCTTCGGCTTCCCGTCGCGATACCCCTCGGTCATTCGCTCCCCTTTCCCTTCTCCTTGATCTTCTGGCCGTCCGCGAGGTCGGCGGGCGGCTTGACCACGAGGCGCGCCCCCGGGGCCGGGCCGTCGAGCAGCTCCAGCCCCCCCGGCGCCGGCCCTCCCACCCGGATCGGCACCATCTTCGTCTGGCCCTGGTCGACCACGAACACCACCTTGGCGCCGGCCCGCTCGACCACCGCGGCCTCCGGCACGACCCGCTTCGGCGGCTCCTTCATCGCCTCTTCGGACAGCGCCTCCGCGAGGAAGCTCACCCGCGCGCTCATCTCCGGCAGCGCCTCCTTCGCCTCCCCGACGAACTTCACCTTGACCGGGATGGTCGCCTTGGCGCGGTTCACCCGCTTGCCGATCTCCAGCGTCGTGCACCGGTGGCGCTTCGACGGATACGCGTCGAGGACGACCTCGCACGGCTTGCCGGGCTCGATGAGGTAAAGGCGCGTCTCCGGGACGTCGGTCTCGACGACGAGCGACGTGAAATCGGCGATCTCGACGAGGCGCGGCAGCTCGAGGCCGACGACCTCCCCGACCTCCGGCGGCTTCGTCATGATCGTGCCGCTGATCGGCGCGACGATCTTCCGCTCGGCCAGCGTGACCCGGAGGCTCTCGACGTCGGCCGCCGCGGCCTTGACCTCGGCGTCGGCCGCCGCGGCCGACTGCGCGAGGGCGTTCATGCGCGCGGTCAGGTCCTCCATCGAGGCGCGGCCGGTCACCTGGCGCTCGACCAGCGCCCGCTCCCGAGCGACCTGCTGCTCCACCTCGGCGATGCTCGCCCGGGAGGCGGCGGCGCGCGCACGCGCCGCGGCGACCTTGGCCTGGGCCGCGGCGACGAGGCTCTTCTGGTCGGCGTCCTCGAGCTCCACGAGCGGATCGCCCGCCTTCACCACGTCGCCTTCCTTCACGAACACCCGGGCGATGCGGCCCGGGATCCGGACCCCGACCCGGGAGACGACCTGCGGGACCACATACCCGGTCGACGTCACCGAGATCGAGGCCTGCGCGGGCGAGACCAGCGCGACCTCGGTGGTGGCGACCTCGGTCTTGAAGATCGCGCTCTGCGCCCTCGGCGCGACGAACACGGCGGCGCCGGCGATCGCCGCGAGCGCGAGCACGGCGACGAGCGCGGTGCGGAGCGGACTCCGCCGATCGGGATCGACGTCCCGCCGGATCCGGAGCGACGCGAGATCCGAGCTGAGCTGGTCGGACACGGCGCCTCCTTATCACGCTTCGGGCGTGGCGTTTATATTCTAACGTTAATTCCTGACACGCGGCGCCGGCCGCGCCCGACAGGCGCCCGCGGCGCCGCGCCGCGGCCGGCTCGCCGCTTTCCTCGCGGACCGGCGCCCTGTGCCGTGGCAATCTGCACGTCCCGACTACAATGCATCGCGCGGCGCCCGATGCGAGGGGCACGCGAGGTAGGATCGCGGCAGGACGATCGCCGGCACGAGCGGGGGCGCGGACAGGACGACCGAGGACCCGCTCCTCCGCGGGGCGGTCGCGCTCTGGGAGAGGCTCGCCCGCGCGCCGAAGATCCTCGTCTGCGCGGACGGCCCCGCGTCCGGCTTCGCCGGCGGCGCGCCGTGGCGCCGCAAGCTCCTCGATGCGATGGGCGTCCTTCATCGTCCCGGTTCCAACTCCGACCGTCATCGGGTAAGGGAGCGAGCGACATGGATCGGCTCATCGAGGACGAGCTGCGGAGCCTCTCGGGCATGCTCGGCGACATCGCGCTCCGGTTCGAGGGGAAGACGGTGCTCATCACCGGCGCGGCCGGGTTCATCGGGGGCTACATCGTCGGCGTCCTCCAGGAGCTCAACCGCAGCCGGTTCCGCCGGCCCGCGCAGATCGTCGCGCTCGACAACCTCATCACCGGGACGAAGGAGAGCGGCTTCTTCGACCTCGGCGACCCGAACCTCGTCTTCGAGACGCACGACGTGACGAAGCCGTACCTGCGCGACATCAGGCCCGACTTCATCCTTCACGGCGCCGGCATCGCGTCTCCGGTGTACTACGCCCGGTACCCGCTCGAGACCATCACCGTGGCGGTCGACGGCATCCGCAACGTCCTCGATCTCGCGCGCCGCACGCGCCCCGAGGCGGTGCTGTATTTCAGCTCGAGCGAGATCTACGGAGATCCGGATCCCGCGTTCATCCCCACGCCGGAGGACTACCCCGGGCGCGTCTCGCCCACGGGGCTCCGCGCCTGCTACGACGAGTCGAAGCGCCTCGGCGAGACCCTCGCGATGGTCTATCACCGCCAGTTCGGCGTCCCGGTCACGGTCGTTCGCCCCTTCAACGTCTACGGCCCGGGGATGCGGCGCGACGACTCCCGCGTGCTGCCGAGCTTCCTGAACGCCGCGCTCGACCGGCGGCCCATCGAGATCCACCGCGGCGGGGCGCAGACGCGCACGTTCTGCTACGCGACCGACGCGGTGAACGGCTTCCTGCGGGTGCTGCTGCTCGGCCGCCCCGGCGAGGTCTACAACATCGGCTCCGACGCCGAGGAGATCACCATGCGCGATCTGGCGAAGCGGGTCGAGCAGGCCGCCGGCGAGCCGCTCGACATCGCGCTCGCGGGCTATCCGGAGGGGTATCCGGTGGGCGACCCGAACCGCCGCTGCCCGGACATCACCAAGGCGTCGAGGGAGCTCGGGTACACGCCGACGATCTCGCTCGAGCAGGGCCTCCCCCGGATGCTCGCCTGGTACCGGCTCCTCCGGAGCGTCGACCGGCCGAGCGGCTGAGTCACTGCGCCACGTCGACGGACTCGACGGACGCCGTGAGCTCGTTGTCCGCCGCGGAGCGCCCGCCGACGACGATCACCTCGCCGTCGCCCGGGCAGATCAGGGGGCTGAAGTAGCGGGTGAACGCGAGCTCTCCCGCGGGCTCCCAGCCGTCGCCGGCGTCGTTGAGCCGGAAGAGGCCGTCGGCGTAGTTGACGTAGAGGTCGTCTTCATCGTTGCACGCGGTCGCGCCGAATCCCTTGATCGGGATCTCCGAGGGGAGCTCGGGGCCTTCCGCCCACGTCTCGGTCTTCGTGTCGAACGAATAGACCGCGCCCGAGAACGACTGGTCCTCGCCGACGCCTCCCACGGCGTAGATCACGTCGCCGCGCCTCGCGACGCCCAGCGAGCGGAGCTTGAACGGCGGCTCCGGCATGGGGACCCACGTTGCGCCCGGCGTGGCCAGGTCGAGCATGAACCCTCCGGTCAGGAACTCTCCCGGCCCCTTGAGCTCCCAGCCCGCCACGACATAGAGGCGATCGCCCACGACCACGGCCCCGTGCCCCGAGCGCCCCTCGGGCATGTCCGGCAGCGCCTCCCACGCCCCGGCCTCCGGATCGTAGCGCTCCACGGTCGCCACCGAGGTGAGCGCTTCGGGCTCGCCGGCGGCGTTGTCGGCGCGGAGCCCGCCGACCCGGATCACGCGGCCGTCGACCACCGTGAGCGCCGTGCTCTCCAGGTGCTCGACGGTCCCGAGGTCTTCCCACGCGCCGCCGGGCAAGAGCGAGAGGCGCCGGAACGCGCTCGACTGGTTCTCGGCCGCGAAGTCCCCGTCGCCGAGCTTTCCCCCGTAGGTATACAGCGTCTTGTCCACGAGGACGGCGCCGAACGAGCTGACCGCCTCGACGAGATCGGGGTAGTTGCGCGCCGTCTTCACCTCCGGCGCCTCGGGCTCCTCCTTCCCATCGACCGGCTGCACCCCCTCGTCGCCGCAGCCGAGGGCCATCAGCGCGCTCGCCGCGGCGAGCGCCAGGTACGTGAAACGGTGCGATCGATTCCGGTGCGACATCGTGACGGATCTCCTTGGGTCGAGAACGATTCGATGGATGAAGGCATCCCCTCACTCGATCGCGGCTCCGTGCGCGATCCAGCGGCGGACGGTGTCTCTCTCGCCGGCGGAGAGCGGCTTGAGCGTCGGCGGCATGGCGAGGCCGCAGGTCTCGCGGCACGTGAGGATCTCGCACGCTAGCGTGCCGTCGATCTTGTGCATGAGGAAGCTGTGCTCCGGATCTCCCGGCGCCACGCGCTTCATCCCGACCGCGCCGCCGGCGTCGGCGTTCACGTTCTGTTCCCGGAGGGCGGCGAGCTCCGCGTCGCCGACCTGGTCGGGCGGCGTGTCCGCGGTCGGACCCAGGTAGGGCTGCAGGGACGAGCCGTTCTTGCGCGCGTGGCACGCGGCCCCGGTCGCGCACGAGCGCTGCAGCAGCGGCAGCACCTCCGCCCTGAAGTCCACGGGCGCCCCCGGCTCGAACGCCGCGTAGTCGTAGCAGGACCCGCCGCCCTGCCCTCCTCCCCCCGCGCTCCCGCCCTGCCCTCCTCCCCCCGCGCTCCCGCCTTCTCCGTCACCGCCGGCCGGGGCGCCGGGAGCGCCGCGCTCGCCGCAGGCGCAGGCGCAGGCGAGCGCGACGGCGAGCGCGAGGAGACGGCCGAGCCGGGCGCCGCGCGACGGATGGCCGGCCGCGGCGCGCGGATCGTGCTCGAGGGCGTGCGAGCTGGCGAGCTGCATACGGAGGGTCGCCGGGGGTGGATCCGGCGATCGGTGCATACCAGAGCTCGAGGTGGACCGCGTCACCGCCGTCGAGACGGAAAACGGCTCTCCCCGGGCGTTGCGTCCCAGCGCGCGGCCAGGTGATCGAAGCCCCGGAACCCGATCGCCGCGGCCCGCACCGGCGGCTGATCCGGATCGAGGCGCAGGTTCGGCAGCCGCGCGAGCAGCTGCTCGAGCGCGACGCGGCCCTCGAGCCGCGCGAGCGGCGCGCCCAGGCAGAAGTGGGCGCCCCGGCCGAAGCTGAAGTGTCGATCGGCGTTCGCCCGGCAGGGGTTGAAGGCCGTCGGCCCGCTGAAGAGACCCTCGTCGTGGTTGGCCGAGCAGACCGCGAGCTGGACGATCGCGCCCGCCGGCAGCTTCACCCCGCCGAGCTCGACCTCCACCGTCGTGTGCCGCCCGATCCAGAGGAGCGGCCCGTCGAGCCGCAGCGTCTCCTCGATGACATCGCCGATCCGCGCCGGATCCTCGCGCACGGCGGCGAGGTGCGCTGGGCGCTCCAGCAGCAGCACCAGCGCGTTGCCGATGAGGTGGAGCGTCGTCTCGTGCCCGGCCATGATCAGCTGCATGGGCAGGGCGATCAGCTCCTCCTCGCTGAGCTGCGCGCCGTCGTCGAGCTGCGCCCGGATCACCGCCGAGAGCAGGTCGTCGCCCAGGCTCCGCCGGCGCTCCGCGATCACCTCGGCGAAGTAGCGCTGGAACGCGAGCAGCCCCTTCGCCGCCTCGACCATCCGCTCCAGCGGCTCCGCGTTCCAGACCAGCCGGATCCAGTCGTCGGACCAGCGCTTGAGCCGGGCAATGTCGGCGCGCGGCATGGCGAGCATGTCGCCGATCACGAACGCGGTGAACGGGAACGCGAACCGCTGGATCAGATCCGCCCGACCCTCGGCGGCGAAGCCGCCGATCAGCTCATCGGCGATGGCGCGGAGCTGCGGCTCCATCGCGGCGACCCGCTGAGGCGTGAATCCCTTGCTGACGAGGGCCCGCAGCCGCGTATGGTCGGGCGGATCGGTCGTGAGCATCGTCGGCAGCCGGGCGTTCGGGTCCCCGAGCAGGGCGACCACTTCCGGCGCCAGCGGGGTCCTGGGCTTCATCACGTGCTCCGAGGAGAAGCGCTCCGTGTCGCGCAGCGCCGTCAGGACGTCCTCGGGGCGCGTGACGAACCAGCTGTTCGCCGACGCATTGAAGAAGACGGGGGCGCCGCGTCGGGCCTCCGCATAGAACGGGTACGGATCGGCCGTGTGGCTGGGGTGGTAGAGGTCATGGGCGCCGACGGCGGCGCGCAGGTCGTCAGGGACGTTCATGCTAAGTTTCTCCTGCTCTAGCGAGATCGCGCGAACGAAGCGCGATCGCCCGGCGCCGGGGAGCCCCGGTCCGCGGGCGTCCATGGAGCTTATGCCGCTCGGGTCCGGAGGCCTATACTCGGCCGCCGGCCGGCCCGCCCTCGCGGCGCGCCGACCCCTCCCCGGACTCGAGCCCGCATGCCCCCCTCCCCTGCATCGACCCCGCCTCCCGGGAGCTCCCGCCCCCCCGGCGCTCCGGCGCGCTCGCGGCGCTCCTGGCTGGGGTGGGCCGGCTTCTTCTGCGTGCTCCTCCTGGCCATCCTCGTGCCCTTCTTCCTCTTCGCGGACCGCATCGAGGCGGCGGCGCGAGCGCTCCTCGCCTCGCCGCCCTCCGGCGTCGCAGCGGGGCTGGTGCTCGGGGGGCTCTTGGCGAGCGACGTGGTCTTGCCGGTGCCGTCCAGCTTCGTGAGCACGGCCGCGGGCGGCCTGCTCGGGTTCTGGCGCGGAACGGCCGTGTCGTGGGCGGGTATGATGGCGGGCGCGGGGCTCGGCTACCTGCTCGGCGCGCGGGCGGGGGCGCCGGCCTTGCAGCGGATGGCGGGGGCGTCGGAGCTCGCGCGGCTCACGCGCGCCGCCGAGCGGCACGGCCCCTGGTTCCTGCTCCTGTTCCGCGGCGTGCCGGTGCTCTCGGAGGCGTCGGTCGTCTTCGCGGGCGCGGGCCGCATGCCGCTCCGCGCGTTCTTCACGGTGACGGCCCTGGCCAACCTGGGCATCTCGGCCACCTACGCGGCCGTGGGGGCGTCCGCCGCGCGGCTCACGTCGGCGCTGCTGCTCTTCGCGGGGATCGTGCTGCTCCCGGGGATCGCGCTCTTGGTCGTCCGCTTGCCGGAGTGGCGGCGGAGCGCGGCGCAGAGGCGCGGCGCGTCCGGGTAGCGTGAGGCACGGCTTCGGCCGCTCGCGGTGCACCCCGGCCGACCCGAACCCGATCCACGTGGCCCACGTGGCCAAGCTCGCGCAGCCGCGTGAGAATTTGGCGAAACCGACCCGCGCGCGACGCGTAGCACCATCGAACGACGCGCCACGGGCCATCGCAGGCCGAGGCGGACGCCATGCGGCCGCCCACGGTCGCTCCGGTCTCCGTGGCGCGTTGGAGGACCGATCGCTGCCACGCGGCTTGCCCCGCGGCTCAGCGAGGGGCTGTCCGGCTCGCCGTCTCCAGAGACGGCGGAGGCGGGCGACGGTCCGTCAATCCCACGAAGGAGATCATTTCATGCGACGCGTGAGCTTCATGATAACGACCTCTTGCGCCCTCGTGCTCGGCGCCTGCGCGCAGGCGCCCGACGCGGACGAGCAGCTTATCGATCAGGTGGGGCAGGCCCTCACGACCCCGGCGTCGGTGCTCGGGTTCGAGAGCGCCGCCGACTGGACCGTGACCGGCGCCACGAAGAGCGCGAGCGCCGACACCTCGCAGGGCGCCTCGGCGCTCGCGCTGCGGAGCTTCAACTTCGCGGAGCTCCGGTCCGCGCCGCTCTCGACCGTGTCGGGCGTGACATCGACCCTCGCCTTCGACCTGAAGCCGCCGGTCTCGCCCGCCTTCGGCACCGCGCAGCTCTATGTCGATATCCCGTCCCGCGGCGTCCACAGCGTCTACCTGGGCCAGGTGAGCCTCGCCGGGCTCGCCGCGGGCACGTACGCGCCGCTCTCGTTCAGCGTACCGGCGAGCATCGTCACCGCCCTGCAACAGACCTACAGCGATCTGACGTTCAAGATCGCCTTGAACGTCCCGCACACCACCGTCGACTACCTGATCGACAACCTGCGCTTCGTGGGCGGCACGTCTGGCGTTCCCTCGAAGGTGGAGCTGCGCCTCTCGGACGCCGACGATCGGATCGCCGTCTCGGTCGGCGGCATCCAGCGGAGGATGTTCCACTTCGGCGAGTCGGACCTTGGCCAGCGCATCGACGTGAGCGACTGGTTCGGGAGCGGCGCCAACGATCTCCGCGTTCAGCTGCTCAACACCGGAGGCCCGGCGAGCGCCGGCGTCGAGCTCTGGGTGGACGACGCGCTCGTCGTGAGCGAGTCGTGCCCGGCGACGCAGTGCAACGGGTCGGACGTGTGGCGGGGGATCGTGTGGGATCGGACGTTCTCCGTGAGCACCCCGAACCGGCCCGCGTTCCAGCCCGTCACCGTGACGGCTCAAGGCGCGACGCCCGGCAACGTGTATGAGAACGACGTCTTCACCGGTCGGACCACGCCCACCACCCTCTCGCTCCCGCCGGGCGATTACACGATCGGCGTCGGGATCGGCAGCGAGCTGCCGCCGGCCGACTACACCGGCTCGTTCTACGAGCAGGACGTGACCGTCGGCTCCGCGCCCGTGAACGTCGACGCCACGGCGAGCGCGCCGCTCGGGATCCAGGAGGTGACGCGCATCGCGATCCTGCCCATCCGGAACAGCGTCAACTACGTCTCCTCGCTGGGCAGGCCGGACGCGTCGAACACGGGCGTGCTCTTCGAGGAGGACGTCGATGACCTCGTGGCGCAGGCCGAGGCGACCAACGAGCAATGGTTCCGGCCGCTGTCCTACGGTCTCGCGACCTGGGAGTTCGAGGTCCTGCCCACCATCGAGGACGTGCCGATCTACGAGAGGACCCACGACGGGTGGGACACAACGCGCTTCCTGGCGGAGGCCGGGACCGCGCACCTGGCCAGCCAGTACGACATGATCGTGTATTTCTTCTCGCAGCACCGGGCCGACGGCTCCTCGGTCGATGACGTGTGCAACATCGTGTGGGCGTTCGACGGCACGAACGTCGGGTTCTCGACCAGCTACACCTCAGGGAAGCCGGACCTCCTGAACGCCGAGTTCCTTCACGAGGTGATGCACAACTACGAGGATTACAACGAAAACGCGCTGCGCCTCTACAACGGCATCGACGGCCTGCACGGCGGCCATCAGCACGGCTATTACGACAACTCCAACGGCGAGGTGAATTTCGTGCACTTCTATCGCCACCTCCTGCGCGGTCAGGTCGCCGAGCTCGGCGGCATGCGGATCGACATCGAGTGGCCGGCCATCGGGGCGGTATCGCCGAGCTCGGACCTCTACCTCGGCTTCTTCCCCGTCCTGCGCCACGGCTACCGCGTGCCGTGACGCTGGCGGCGGCTCCGCGCCCCGACGCGGCGCGGAGCCGCCGGATGCGATCCCCTTCTGCGGCCGCAGCCGGCTTTGTCCTAGGCGACGTCGGGCCGTGTCATCAGGGGCGAGCGCAGGTGCAGCTCCAGGTCGGAGGTGGTCAGGGGCAGCGTGACCCAGGTGGCCGTCGCGGTCCCCGCGTCGGCGTCGACCGCCACCCGGACCCGGTGCGGGCTGGTGATGACGTGGAGCTCGGCGACGAACGTCCCGCCCTGCCAGGCGCCAGACGCGACGACGGGCCGGCCGAGCGGCGAGCTCTCCCGCCAGGCACCGTGGCCCACCTCGAGCTCGAGGAGCGACCCGAGTCGCAGGAGCCACCCGGCGTCGGTCGGATCGACGACCACCGTGATTCCGTCGGGCAGGGCCGAGCCCCCAGCGGAGGCGTCGAGCCTCGCCGTGACGGAGCGCTGCGGGCCGGTTGAACCCCGTACCTGCGCAAGGGACAGCCCTCCCAGCCGGTCGGCGAGGAGCTCGTCGTCGCGCGAGCCGTCCGGATGGCCGACGCCGGGGAGCAGGCACTCCCATACGGCGTCGAGCACGTCCTGCGCATGCTGGACGGCCTGCTGGGCGCCGGTCACGGCGACCACGAGGACTTGGTCAGCGAGTAGAGAAGGTGCGGGCGATCGGCCGAGTACGGCGCCCACCACCCTTCGGCGACGACGTGCCCGCAGCGCACGACCATGATGGAGTGGCACTCGACGGAACGGTCCTCGAGGCGGTCCAGCATCGCGGCGATCGAACGGGACGACACTCTCGCGGCGGCCGGGGTCGAGCGCGGCAGCAGTGTACGCTGAGACGACATCCCGACACCCTAGCCGCAGGTGGGCGCCATGATAGAGGATTTGTTGCACGCCACCACCACCGGGCCTGGAGCGGTTGGCGTCACGCGCCGCTGCATGACGCGAGCTCAACCTCGCAACGCGGTCACCGCCGGCAGCCCGCTGCCAGAGGTGTCGACGCGCATCACATCGAGGATCCCGCTGAAGATCTCCGCCTCGCTGGTCTGCCGCCCCTTGTCCGGCGCGCCCGTCGTCGGATCGAACCCATAGGTCAGGCCCGTATCCGGATCGACGCCGCCGAGGACGCGATTCCCCTTGAGCATCGGCGACACCAGCAGGACGCCGTTGTTCAGATCGTGCGAGCTACCGAAATCATCCTGACCCCCGACCCGGGCCCTCGTGCGCCCGAACTCGGTGGCGACGTAGATCAGCGTGCGGTCCCACAGCGACGCGCCGCTGTCGTCGGCCGGCGTCTGCTTGAGCAGCCCGATGAGCGCGTCGGTCACCTTCAGGATCCGGCTCCACATCACGGCCTGCATCGAACGATGGTAATTGTGAGAGTAATCGAAGGCGACCGGCGCATTGACGAGGGTGTTGGAGCTCTTATCGATGAGGACGCGGGTGGTCGGCCAGATGGTCGCCGTCACGCAGACCTGGTTCTTGAACAACAGATACGCCAAGGCGGCCTGCGCCTCCAGAGGATCGGCGTCGAGCAGCGGGAAAGCCTCTCGCAGCGTCGCTGCTTCAGGGGATGACTCGACGTTGTAATCCGAGAGCGGGTAGTCTTTCGAGTCCTGCAAGAGGCACAGCTTCTCGAGCAGACCGCGAGCTTCGAGGTTCGTCCGCGCTTTTGCGCGCTGCTCGGCCCACAGCCGGAGCGGCTCGGCCTGGCCAAACGCCTGGAGGAACGGACTCTCTGGCTCGATCTGCTCGTCGCGCAGCCGCCGGGCCTCGTCGAGCAGCGCCGGCGACGGAGCCGCCTTGATGCCCTTGCGCGCGTCGAGCCCGAGGGACCAGGTCGAGGGTTGGGCGATCAGCTCCGAGAAGCAGCGCGACGGCAGCGTCTCGTCGTGGCCCCGATCCGCGAAGCCTCCAGAGGACATGTTGATGTTCGGGATGGAGAAGTCATCGCCGTACTCCTTCGCCACGCACTCCTGCAGGGTGCGCCCACGCCACGCCTCGTTGCCCGTGATCGAGCGGCGCTGACCGACGAAATGATTGACGCTCGATCCCGTCAGCGTCGCCACGAGCATCTGCTCGCGGTGGGCCTGTACGAACGACGACTGCTTCGCCCGCAGCGGGAAGGGGAACGGACCCGCCGTCGGGCGCTCGATGTCGACCGCGCGCAGCGGCGAGCCGTCGAAGCCCTTCACCTCGTCGTCCGGGAACGAGTTGATCGTCTCCCAGCGCGCCGACTCGCTGTGGCGCACGGCGAGCATGCCGTCGACGATGGAGGCGCCGCCATGAGCGCCTATGACGAGCAGATAGCGCGGCGGTATGCCCGCCGCGCGACCGCGGGATGAGACGAGGCTGGAGACGCCGAGCGCACCGCCTGCCGCGACACCCCACTGGAGAAGCTGTCGCCGCTTGATCTTGGATTGAGCTGGTTTCATGGTGTTCCTCAGTAGAAAAGAAACTCGGTGCTCGTCACGACGGCGAGGCAGGACAGCGTCGCCCAGCCCGTCTCCGCCTCGGCGACGTCGGGCCCCTCCGCCAGGGCCCGCGCGTACAGCGACTCGAAGCCTCCGCGCTCACGCGCCGCCGGCGGCCGCCCGAGCGCGGAGGCATAGAGCGCGTCGAGGCTCGCCGCGCGGCCCTGAGCGGTCGCCACGTCGCGCCAGATCAGAGGATTCGCCTCGCCTCCGGCCACATCCCGCTCAGCGCGTCGACGGCAGGCTTGAAGGGCAATGCGCTCGACGATGAGCGTCGTGCTCAGCCCGGTCGTGGGGGAAGCTTCGAAGATCTGGCTCCGATATGGGTCGAGGCCGCCGAGCGCCACCGTGTGCACGCCCTCCGAGCAGGACATCGTGCCGAATTCGTTGCACACCTCTTCCGGGTCGAGCTGGAGCACCTGCGCCAGGTCGTTGCGCAGGCGCGTCCCGCCCTTGAAGTGCACGCGGGCGTGCCGTGAAGCGTGTTGCGTCGCGGGAGCCGGCTCGCGCGCGGGGTCGTCGCCGGCGCACGACGCGGCGGAGACGGCGAAGACGAGCGAGAGCGACCGCGCCGCGGCGAGGAAGAGCGTCGAGAGATTACGGTGCACCGAAGGCCTCCGTGCGAACGAGGTCGCGCAACATGGGTTCGATCGCGAAGGCGTGCTCGGTCCGGAATGCCTGGACCAGCGTGTCGAAGGTGGCGAGCTCCGCGCCGGACGGCTCGGCGTGGAAGAACACCTGCCAGTAGTCAGCGACGCGGGAGCTCGCGAACTCCTGGCTGCTCGTCGCGACTTCGGCCCACTCGGTCAGCGAGCTCACGGGCTTCCCGAGCAGCATCCCTGCCTCTGGCATCGCGCTGACGCCGGGGAGCGAGGCTTCATAGGAGTCCTCGAGTCGGGTCGGGAGGTAGCGGCCTTTTTCGTCCAAATTGGTGACGGTCACGCCGTCGTAGCGGCTGAACGGATAGCTGAGCGGATCGAGGGTCGAGTGGCAGCCGGCGCAGGTCGGGGCGGCGACGCCCTTGTAGTCGTAGTCGGCGGGCTCGCCGGGCACGGGGTGGAGGCCTTCGCCCAGCGCGATATCGAGGCCGAGGTAGGCTCGGTAGGCCTGGGCGGCGGCGGTGCGCGGCAGCGCCGTGAACATGTTGTTGAACAGCAGAAACCAACGTGTGGTCAGCATGCCGGCGCGGCGCTCGGTCGGCATTTTCTGCCTGCTCGGGAGATCGTCGACCGGCTTGTAAACCGAGCGCCCGTCGACGATCAAACGCTGGACATAGTAACGGGCATTCAGCAGATCACGGCTATCGTGGCCGTCGATCTGCGTATAGACGAAGAGGGCGTAATCGGGGAAGTAGTCGAAGTCCTCTTCGCTGGTGTAGTGGCCGTCGGTGTTCTCTTCTGGCTCATCGACGAAGATGGTGGGCCGGATCTTGGCGTGAGCGATGTTCCACACCACGCCGTCGCGCCCTCGCCAGAACTCGCTTTGCATGCAGGTGGTCAGCGCGTCCGCGACGGCGTCCGGCTGCAGCTCGAGCGGGGTGTCGGCCATGGCCGCGAGCTCCGCAGGCGTCGGCGACCGACCGCACGCCTCGAGCGTGACCTTGCGCAGCGCATACCGGCCGTCATAGCGGCACACGTCATAGGTCGTGGAGACCTCCGCGGGTCCGCAGGCCGCCTCGCTCGCCGGCGCGCTGGCCGCGTTTCCCGGGAGCGTCCCCGCCGTGATCTCGTCGCCGTTGGATGCGCCGTCCTTGTCCGAGTCGCGATCCTCCACGGCGGCGAGCGCCTCGGGCAACGCGGCCGCGAACGTCTCGTCCGACGTCGACGACTTCGAGAAGGCCGACCGCACGTCGTCGCCATAAGCGTTCCAGGCGACAGGCGATTCAGTGCGGGTATGGCACAAGGAGCAATCGACGCGGCTGGCCGCGCAGAGCCGCGCGTCAGGATAGCTCTCGCAGAACAGTTGAATCGCTGGAGGCCGGGCGGACGCGTCACCGATGCTGAGCAGCGCGGTGAGCACGACCGTCGTGGCGACCAGGCTCGGCTGGCTAGGTCTCATGCGGTGAAGGTTGGCTGGCTGGGAACACCGTGCCAGGACGCCAGACGTCAAAATGCGGACCGAACGCGCCAGTCGGTCCGGGCGCCGCCGACTCGCGCTCGCCTCGAGGCGCTAAGGCCCAGCGCTCGGCGCGGAGCGCCGCCTGCGCGCCCCAGGCGCGCGGGCGGCGACGGGAGCGGCGCTCACGAGCCGGCGTCCTCGCGATCGTGCCGCAGGAGCTCCGAGGGCGTCCGGCCGGTTCGCCGCTTCAACGCGCGGCGGAGAGAGCGCACGTCCGAGAAGCCGACGCGCTCGGCGACGTCCTTGAGGCAGCCGTCGGGGCGCTGGAGGAGCGCGATGGCCCACTCGCAGCGGACCTGATCGAGGAGGGTGGAGAACTGGACGCCAGCCTCGGCGAGGCGCCGCTGCAACGTGCGGCTCGTCATCTTGAAGCTGCGCGCCACGTGGCCGATCGACGGCTTGGCGCCCTGCTCGAGCGCGTCGCGCAGGCATCGCCGGACCGCGCCAGCGAGATCGACGCCTCCCGTCGCCTCGAGCAGCGCATCCACCTGGCTGCGCATGTACGCCGCCAGGGCTGGATCTGCGTTGCAGTGCGGGAGATCGAGCGCGTACGCCGGGAGGACGAGCTCGGTCGCCGGCGCTCGGAAGCGCAGGTCGGTCGTCCCGAACAGCGCTGCGTGCTCGGTGACGCCGACGGGCGCCGCGTGGCGGAAGCTCACCCAGCGGGCCTTGATCTGCGCGCCCGTGAAGCGGCGCAGCGTCAAAAGGGCGGCGGTGACGATTGTCTCGGCGAAATGGCGTGGCCACGCCGGCTCCGGCGGCTCGGGGCCGACGCGGATGTGGAGCAGGCCGTTCTCGTCGACGGTAAACCTGGTCGTCGACGGCTTCGGGTTGAAGCGATGAAGATAGTCGGTGCAGATCTCGAGCGCCTCGCGGACGTTCGTGAGGCTCATGCCGAGGACGCCGAGGATGCCAATGCTCGGGTTCGCCTCGAGCGCGAGGTGGAGGCCGAGGTTGTCGTCGTCGCTGGCGGCGCAGATCTCCTCGACGAGCGCGAAGGCGCCGTCCTGCGGTACGCGGGCCGTGATGCTGTCGACCGCGGCGCGGCTGACGCCGTGGCGCGCGCACAGGTCGACGAGCGCGTCCTCGGACCAGCCGGTGCGCAAGGCGTACCGCACGAAGGAGGAGAGTCGGATCGCGTTGATGGACCCCTCGGGGTGCAGCGGGGCGCCGCGCTTGGCTGCCCGTGCATGGACGTCGCTGGATGTCGCGCGGGCCCTTGGAGCCAAATCGCTCGACCCGTGCGGTCTCTCCATGGGCTTTCGGACGGCGTGCCGCGAACGATTCGAAGAGTGACGCATCGGGGCCTTCGAGGGTGCCACGCGGCTGTCCAGGAAGCAAGGCGCCGCACATTCCCGTCAATCGATCTCGAGCCACGCAGGTCGGAACGCGCCCCGTGAGCGCTGCGGCCAGTACGAATTGGGGCTCCACGGATCGAGGGGCAGGGACATGAATACGCGCCGCAAAGGCGACGCGAAACGGTAGGTGGTGGCCGGATTTGAACATGAAGGCGGGAAGGCGGGAAGAAAAGATCAATGATCTTCCTGCCTTCCCGCCTTCATGTGAATCACTCCGGGGCAAATTGGGCCACCACCAAACGGTACGCGAAGTACCGCTGCTTCAGCCTTCTGAACTCAACCTCGGCTCGTGAGCTCGGATAGAATGTGCACGTCCGAATCGACGGATCTGCCTCGGAATCAGTGAGGACGACCTCAGCCCATGGAAACAGGGCGAGCAGGTCATCTTTGAGCGCGAGCGCGCCGGCCAAGGAGTCGAACGCCGGCCGGTAGGCTGGTTGACCGTGAAGGTGCTTGTGCCCCGCCTGGTTCAGAACGCTCCCGGTGGGCATCTCTCGTGGAGCTCGCCATCACGCTCTCGGCGAGGCGGCGAGACGCACAACCGGTTCATCTCCTCGATGGATGTGCACCGCGGACGTTGGGCTCAGGCGTGGGCCGTCAAGGTGGACGGATCCCAGAGCTTCGCGGCCGGTGGCAAGACCCCGAGGCCAATCCGCACCGCAGTGAGGCGACGACCGGCGGAGCTCGCTCCAGCGAGCCGCCCGCCTCGGCAACCCGCCCCGGCGCCCGCCCGGCGCAGCGAACAGCCCACCTCGACGCCCTCGGGCCGCGCGTTTACTCTCACGCAATGGGGTTCGTCGCCAGCCTCTTCATCGTCTACGGCGTCGCCGGGGTGGCGCTGGGCGCCGCGGTCGCGATCGCGATCGCGCGCTGGCTGCACCACCAGCGCCGCTCGCAGGTCGCCGCGTACGCGCGGAGCCCTTCGGCCCCGCCCGAGGCGATGCGCGAGGGGTTCGCCCTGCTCCGCGGCGAGGTCGCCGCCGAGGACGCCGCGCCGGACGACGCGGTGATCGCGGTCGAGATCGCGCCGGGCGCGTGGCACACCCGGGCGCGCGCGTTCTCGCTCCGGCTCCCCTCGGGCGCCGCGCTGCGCGTCGAGCCGGTGCGCGGCCGGCTGAACCTCGACACGACCTTCGTCCCCGCGAGCCGCGACGGCGTGCCCGTCTACGTGTCCGAGGTCCGCCCGGGCGACACCATCTACATCGCCGGCTCGGTGCGCCGCGAGATCGACCCGAGCGCCGCCGGCAAGGGGTACCGCGACGCCGCGAAGGCCTGGGTGCTCCGGGCGCCCACGTACGGCAATCTCTCCGTCTCCTCGGACACGGTCATCGCCCACCACGCGCGGCGCGCGCGCTTCCACCGCGCCTGGGCGCTCGCGCTCGGCGCGGCGCTCGCGGCGCTGCACGTCGGCCTCTTCCGGGCGTTCCACGCGAGCGTCCTCCGCGACATCGGCCTCGGCGGCGGCATCGGCGTCGACCCCGCCGGCGGCATCGGCGTCGGCCCGGCGGCGCTCGCGCTGTTCTTCGTCGGCGCCGCCGCGCTCGCCTACCGCACCCTGGCCGAGCTGACCTCTCCCTGGACCGAGCTCCGCGTGGAGCGCCCCAGGGCAGCATAGAGCCATGGAGACGACCATGACCACGGAGGGGAGCGACGAGGAGACGAGGGCCGAGAACGCGCGCCTGCGCGCCCGCATCGAGGAGCTGGAGCGCCGGCTCGGCGCCGCGGCGCCGTCGCCCGACGCGCAGCCCTCCGCGAGCGGGCCCCGCGTGCCGTTCGAGGCGCTCTTCGATCTGCTGCCGATGCCGATCTTCGTCTACCGCGCCGACGGGCTGCTGGCCACGATCAACGAGGCCTGCCGTACGTGGTTCAACGTCTCGCGGGAGCACGTGGTCGACAAGTTCAACCTCCTCCAGGACCCCGAGGCCGTGACGCAGGGGTTCACCGGTCCATTCCTGCGCGCGGTCGCCGGCGAGGTGGCCACGCTCCCGGCCACCCCGTACGAGATCCCCGGGGACGGCGCGGCGGGGAAGCGCCGCCGCTGCTGGCTCGAGGTGACGTACCTGCCGCTCCGGGACGAGTACGGGGCCAGGTACGTCGCCTCGCTGACCCGCGACGTCACCGCGCACAAGGAGGCCGAGGCGCAGCAGCGCCGCAGCGACGCGCTGCTGGAGGCCATCATCGACAACGCCCCCCTGCTCATCTACGCGCGCGACACCGAGGGCCGCTACACCGTCGCGAACCGCCAGCTCGAGGCGGCGCTCGGCAGGCCCCGGGGCGGCGTCCTGGGGCTCCGCAACCACGATCTCGTGCCCAGGGAGACCGCGGATCGGTTCGACGCGCAGGACCGCGAGGCGCTCGTCGCCAGCGCGCCGATGACCCTCGAGGACCAGGTGGAGCGGCCCGACGGCATGCGCGTGTACCTCACCACGAAGTTCGCGCTCCGCGACGAGGACGGCAAGGCCACGGGCGTCTGCGGCATCTCGGCCGACATCACCGAGCGGGTGCGGGCCGAGCAGCAGAGCCTGATGCTCCAGGAGCAGATGTTCCGCGTCCGCGAGGAGACGCTCCAGTCCATCGCCACGCCGCTCCTGCCGATCGCCGCCGGCGTGCTCGTCATGCCGCTCGTCGGCACGATGACCCGCGAGCGGGCCGATCGGGTGATCGAGGTGCTCCTCCACGGGATCTCGGCCCAGCAGGCCAGGATCGCGCTCCTCGACGTCACCGGCATGCCCGAGGCGGGGGCGGAGGTGATCGACGCGCTGGTCCGCGCCGCCCGGAGCGTGCGGCTCCTGGGCGCCGAGATCGTGATCACCGGGATCCGGCCGAGCGTGGCCCAGGCGCTCGTCGGCGCCGCGACGGATCTCGGGGGCATCGTCACGAAGGGGACGCTGGAGCGGGGCGTCGCCTACGCGCTCTCCCGCCGCAGCCCCGGCGCCGCGTCGGGCTAGCGCCGCGCGCCCGTGCGCCCGTGCGCCCGTGCGCCCGTCAGCCGACGGCCGGCGCGCCGCGCTCGCCGGCGGCGGGGCGCCCCCGCCGGGGCCGCTCGCGCCGGCCGCGCGCGCCGGCGCGGAGCCAGGCGGCGGCGCCGAGCGCGGCGGCGGCGAGCGGGACGCTCCACCCCGAGCCGCCGGCGCCGGGCGGCGCCACGCCGCAGGCGACCAGCTGGTCGTCCGCGCACTCCGACGAGAACCCGTGAGGTGGGATGGGGTTGCACTCCTCCGTGGAGAGATCCCGAGGGGGGTAGATCTGGCAGATGCCCGCGATGTCGTCCGCGTGCAGCGTCCGGAAGTTCATCGGATCCGACCTGTCGTACCGGTCGTGCATGGTCGCCTCCGGGCCGGCCAGGGTGTGATCGAGGCCCAGGAAATGGCCGGCCTCGTGCGTGACGACGGCGAGGAGATCCTCCCTCGGCGCCGCGGAGTCGTCCCCGACGGTGAAGTCGTAGAGATCGGTGTTGATCTCCATGTCGGCGCCCCAGAGATCACCGGTGTTCTTGTCGAACTGCACCGTCGTGAGCGCGAGCATCTCGGACCTGTGCCCGGCGGCCGCGAGCCAGTCCATATCGCGGAAGACGACCACGTTGGCGTTGCCCGGCACGAGCCCGTCGACGATCCTCGTCTTGCCGTCGCGCGCGTTCAGCTCCACCGCGCCGCAGCTCACGGGGCCGAGGTTCTGCACGCGGATGCCGGGGGGCCTTCCCCCGTCGCAGGGCGCTTCCTGCCATGTCCTGAACGCGGCATCGAGCACGTCGGAGATCTCCTGGTAGGAGATCTCGCCCGACGCGTCCTCCTGGACGTTGAATCCGATGCAGTTGCTCGTCCAGCGGAGCGGCCTGCAATAGCCGACCGGCAGGTCGTCCTGCAGACAGAGCTCCGAGACCTTGCAGGTGTTCGAGCGGCAGTAGGCCGAGGCCTGCTGCGCGGTCGCCAGCGCGGCGAGCGCGGCAGCCGCGCCGAGGCACCTCGCACTCTTCGTCGACATCGACTCCTCCACGATCGCTTGACCGTACCGCGACGGTACCAGCGCGCGAGGGGAGCGTGGGGATTTCGCGGCCGGCGCCCTTGCCGGCCGCGGGCCCGGCGCCATCCTGAGCACATGGGGCGTGCTCGTGGGTGAGGCGGGCGGCGGGGCGGACGCGGCCCCGGAGGGCGCGGAGCCGGCGCCGGGCGAGGCGCCTGCGGTCCCGGGCGGGGCGGCGGCGCCGCGCTTCCTGTGCGACGCGATGCTCGGCGGCCTGTCGCGCTGGCTGCGCGGCGCGGGGTACGACGCGACGTTCGAGCACGGAATCGACGACGGCGATCTCGTGCGGCTCGCGCAGCAGACCGGCCGGGTGCTGCTGAGCTCCGACGCGGGGGTGTTCGAGCGGCGCCCGCTGCGCACCGCGGCCGTGCGCGGGCTCTACGTGCCCCGCGGGCTGCGGCCGATGGAACAGGCGGGCTTCGTGCTGCGCGAGCTCGGGCTGCCCGTGCGGGATCCGCGGTGCATGGCGTGCGGCGGCGCGCTCGCGGCCGCGCCGAAGGACACGGTGCGCGGCGCGGTGCCCGGGGTGGTGGTGGATCGCTACGACGAGTTCTGGCGCTGCGAGCGCTGCGGCAAGGTCCTGTGGAAGGGCAGCCACTGGGAGGGCATCGCGGCCGGCGTCGCGAGGGCCGCAGCCGGCGCGGGCGCCGAGGCAGGCGCGGGCGCCGAGGCAGGCGCGGGCGCCGAGGCAGGCGCGGGCGCCAAGGCAGGCGCGGGCGCCGAGGCAGGCGCGGGCGCCGAGGCCCCTGCGGCGCCGCCGGAAGGCCGCAAGCCCGCGCCGTGACCGGAGCCTGCCGGCTGCGGCAGCGTCGACGTCCCGAGCACCGCGATCAGCCCTCGGTGGCGGGTCTCTGCGCCGTCCGCGCGGGTATTGGCAAGCGCTGCTCATGTGCTGTAATTGAGCGTGACCGTGATGTCCATGTCGATGACGCACGGGATGCCGGTGTTCGGCTCGGGCTCCCACGACAGGGTGCCAGCGGCGCCGGTCACGGGATAACGCCCCTCCTCGCCCGGCGTGCGCGGCTCCGTGCAATCGCGCATATCGCCGGTGAGCGCCACGTCCAGCAAGGCCCAGAGCTCCGGGAGCTCGACCCCGGAAGCGCGCTGAGCCAAGGAGCGCGGTTCACAGGCAGGCGAGCCCGGCCTTCGCAGAGGCGTTGCGGCGCCGCCGGCGGACCGCGCCGGCCAGCGCCAGCGCGATCGCCGCGAGCGGCGCCCCGCGCGAGCCCTGCGCGCCGGCCACGAGACAGCCGCAGCCGCGGTCCGCCCCGGCGCCATCCGCGCCGGCCCCGCCAGCGCCCCCGGCGCCGCCAGCGCCGCCGCTGCCGCCCGTACCGCCGCTGCCGGCCGGATCCGTGACCCCGCCGCCCGCGCCGGAGTCCAGGCTCGCGCCCGTCGAGCCGGTGGGCCCGCTGGTCGCGGTCGCGCTCGCGGCGTCCACGCAGGCGCCGCCGGCGCAGGTCTGCCCGCTCGGGCACACCGCTCCGGCGCACGCGTCCACGCACGCCCCGGCGTCGCAGCGCTGGCCGGGCGGACACGCGACGCCGACGCAGGCCGACTCCCTGCAAAGCCCGCTCTCCTCCTCGCACGCGCGCCCGCTCGGGCACGGCGTGCACGGACAGCTCGGCTTGCACACGCCGCCGTCGCAGACCGTGCCTTCCTCGCAGGTCACGTTGCTGCACGGGTCGACACAGACGCCGACCCGGCACACCGTCGGGAAGGGGCACTGCACTCCATCGCACGCCGCGCGGCACTGCCCGCCGGCGCACACCTGCCCCGCGTCGCAGACGACGTCGGCGCAGGCCGGATCGACACAGAACCCCGCGCCGTTGCACTCCTTCTCCGGCGGGCACACGAACTCGCCCCTGCCGCACGCCTGCACGCACACGCCCCGGTCGCAGACGTGATCCGCGGGGCAGAGATCGCCCTCGTCGGCGGTGCCGTTGCAGTCGTTGTCGAGCCCGTCGCAGGTCTCCTGCGACGCGGGCACGAGCCCCTGGCAGGTGAGCCCGCCCGCCGCGCACTGGGTCACCCCTGGCGCGCACACGCCGGGCAGCCCGGTGTCGCACGGCTCGCCGCCGCCGGTGCAGGTGAGTCCGCTGAAGAAGTAGACGTAGTCGTTGTAGTCGCCGTCGTTGTTGAAGTCGTCGGGGTCTGGGCCGACGCTGCCGTCCTCGAAGGCGACGTAGAACGCGTTGGGCGTGACCACCGAGGTGTAGATGACGGCCGTGACCCAGGGGCCGGGCGGGGTGCAGCCCGTGCACACCTGATTCCACTGCTGCTCGGAGTAGTGCGTCTGCGCGCCGATGAGCGCAAAGCCGATCTGGCCGCCCGCATAGTCGGGATCGCTCCGGATGTCCGCGGCGGTGACGATGGTGCCGACGGGGGCGCCGACGGGGACGATCGCGTGGATGTCGTCGAGCGCCGGCGGCGCCGTGGCGGCGGGGTCGACGTTGTACCAGCCGACGCCGAGGCGCGCCCCGGTCTGGGTGAGCACGAGCTCCGCCGTGAAGCCGCAGAGCGGCGAGAAGGTGGACGGCGCGGTGTTCCCATCAGCCTGGTAGTCGATCGCCTCGCCCCGACGTTCGAACAGCGTATAGAGCTGGACCTCGCCGTTCCTCGAGTCGAGCGGCATGATGGTGCCGTTCGGCTGCGTGATCAGCGCGCTGGCGGAGAGCGGCGAGAGGCCGATAGAGAGAGTCGCCAAGAGAATCGAAGCGGACCTCATGGTGCGGTGATACAGAGACGCGCACCTCAGCGTCAACGGAAACATTCCACGACAACAGACAACGACGTGTCGGGGGGCCGCGCACAACGCCGGTCCGTCGGCGCTCACCGCGTGAGGCGCGGTTCGACCCAGGTCGGGGTACCCGCGCGCCGACCCGGGTTGCGGTCCCGCCGCCCGACCCGGGTTGCGGTCCCGCGGCCCGACCCGGGTTGCGGTCCCGCCGCCCGACCCAGGTCGCGGTCCCGCCGCCCGACCCAGGTTGCGGTCCCGCGCGCCTCGCGACGGCACCGCCTGCGCCGGGGCACGACGCCTGCGCGCGCTCGGAACGGCCCCCGGCGCCGACGCGATGCGCGGTTGCGCTCGGGCTTGCCGCTCCGGCGCGCGTGAGGCAAGGAGCACCTGCGGGGTGGGGTCGCAGCGCACGCGGCGCCTCGGCTCCGCGCCCAATCACGCTGACCGCGAGCCTATGACAACCCCCCGAATCACGATCGCCGGCTTCGACATCGAATGGAACCTGAAAGACGGCATCAACTTGTGGGCTGGAATGCCCACCCTGAGCATGTGGATCCCGAGCTCGGTGGCCGGCCTGATGTCGGGCATGGTGGCGATGGTGGGGGTCGAGCGCTTCAATCTGTGTCTCCAGCTCGGGGGACGGCAGAGCGTCGATGGCGACTGGGCCATCATCAACACGCAACCGACGTTCGAGGAGGGCTTCGGTCGGCTCAGCGAGATCTGCAGCCCGGCCGGCTGGGGGCGATGGGAGCTCGTCGCGGTCGACCGCGAGCGCCGTGAGGCCCGGTATCGCACCTTCAACAACTGGGAGTCCATCTACCAGCGCGCGCTCGGGGTCGTCTGGGGGAGCTCGATGACGGCCGGCAAGCTGGCCGGCATCACCGAGCGCCTGTTCGGGGTCCCTTGCTGGGCCGAGCAGACCGCGTTCGTGACGCAGGGCGCGGAGTACGACGAGTTCGTCGTCCGCCCGACCGACGAGACCGTCGAGGCCCGCCTGGCCGCGCTCCTCGAGACCGATCGGGCCACGAGCTCGGACCTCGCGGTCGCGCTCGCCACGCTCAAGAAGGAGGTCGCCGAGCGGGAGCGGACCGAGCTCGCGCTGCGCGAGAAGCTGCAGCTCATCGATCAGCAGGAGACGGCGCTCTGCACCATGGTCGCGCCGATCATCCAGGTGTGGGACGGCGTGCTCACCGTGCCCGTCATGGGGGGTCTCGACAGCCAGCGCGCGTCCGCGCTGATGGAGCGGCTGCTCGGCGCGATCGTCGACAGCCAGACACGCCACGTCATCCTGGACCTGACCGCGGTCGACGCCGTGGACACGGGCACCGCCGATCACCTGATCCGCATCGTGCGCGCGGTGGAGCTCCTCGGCGCCCGCGTGGTGGTGACCGGCATCCGCCCCGCGGTGGCGCAGACCGTCGTCTCGCTCGGCCTGGACCTCGAACGGATCGTCACGCTGCGCAACCTGCAGGAGGGCCTCAAGACGTGCATGGCCGCAGGAAATGGCGCCGCACCCGGCCCCAGCGCCCCGTGAACCGCCGCTCGCCCCGGGGGACGGGCGCTCCCTTGCGCGACCCGTCCATCTCCTGAACGAGCCACGTCGACCGCCTCCGCGCCGCAGCCTGCTGGAGCGCTCCGCGCGCCTTCTTTCCAGGTGAACGCTCCCTCCCCGGGTGCTTCACTGGACGGCATGTCGATCATCCAGCGTGGCTTCGATCGGTCGGTCGTCGTCCGGGGCGCCGACGCCGAGGTCGTCGGCGCCCCCACCGCGCGGGTCCAGCTCCTCGCGGACAGCAGCGCGACGGGCGGAGCCCTCTCCACCGTGCGTGTGACGCTCGCGAAGGACGCCGACGGCGCGCGGCCGCACCGCCACGACGGCTCGGCCGAGATGTTCTACGTGCTCGACGGCGCCGTGCAGGTCCTCTCGGGGAGCGACATCGTGACGGCCGAGAAGGGCGACCTCCTCGTGGTCCCGCCCCGCGTCGCCCACGCGTTCGCCGCCGCCCGCGGCAAGAGCGCCGAGCTCTTGATCGTCATCACCCCAGGCGTCGAGCGCTTCGAGTACTTCCGCAAGCTCACGCGCATCTCCCGCGGCGAGGAGCCGCCCGAGACCTTGCGCGACGTGCAGGAGCTCTACGATACCTATTTCCTGAGCAGCCCCGAATGGGACACGGCGCGCCGATGACCGGGCTGCCCGTTCAATCGATATGTCCCTGGGCGACTCGGGCCTCTGATCGTCGGCGAGCTCGGCGGCGACGGCGGCCAGCCGGCCGCGGCGCATTGACCGGCGTGGGTGGAGCTGGTAGCCCCCTTGGCAGGGCCGCGCGCCCGCGCCGCGCGCCGCCGCGGCGCCGACGCGCCCTCGGAGGTCCACGCATGTTCCGCAAGACGCTCGCCGCTGCTCTCCCGCTCGCGCTCGCGCTCTCCGCCGTCCCCCGCGACGGCGCCGCCTCCAACTACCCGCCGAGCTACGATTATTGCGGGCCCACCGCGACGGTGCACACCGGCCCCTTCGAGCTCATCCAGGATCCGGTGCGGACCGACGCCTCCAGGCTGACGGTGGCCTACCGCGGCTACCTGCGCGCCTATTATCCCGATCACGAGATCAACCTCTATGTCCGGCTGAACGGCAGCGACGCCTTCCTCCCGGCGAGCGCGGGCGCGCACGGCGACGCCTACGTCCTCGTCAGCAACGCGCCCCGCGACTGCGCGTGGTGCTCGCCGCCGCCCGACGACGCGGGCCAGCGCCTCTGCGGCGGCGCGCCGCTCCCGCCCGCGTCGAGCGGCACCTGGGTCTGCAACGAGCCGACCGCCGTCGAGGAGGACCTCTTCTTCTGGGCCTACGATGCATACGGCCGCATGAACGCCTGGGACATCGAGGTGGCCGCCGAGTCCCACGGCCTCTGGGACAGCAACCTCGGAGCGAACTACGCCGCGCGCTTCGAGGCCCGATCGAGCTGCTTCTGAGCGCCGCGAGCGGCCTTTGCGTCGTCGCCTGCCCGGAGACGGCGATCCAGCTCGTCCCGGCGGCCGGGGCGGGGTGAGCGCGCCGCGCCCCGGCCGGCGTCAGGCGACGCTGCGCGCGGGCCCGGACGCGGGCGCGGCGCCGTACCCGTAGGCGGCGCGGTAGCGCTCGTACCGGTCGAGGAGCTCGCTCGTGGTCTTGGGCATCGGCACGCGGGCGCGCGCGATGTACGAGATCACGTTCTTGCCGCGGACGATCAGCTCGGCGCCGCGGGCCGCTTGCTCCCGCTCGGCGGGCGAGGCGTCCGCGCCGAGCGCCGGCTGGAAGGCGGCGAGCCTCTCCGCCGACACGACGAACGACGTCCAGACCTCGAAGATCTCGGCGTCGGTGCGCAGCGTCTCGCACTTGACCTTGGCCGCGTGCGCGAGCTCGCGGGCCAGGCGGTCGAGCCCGGCGAACATCGGCAGCGGCCCGAAGGTGTCGATCATCGCGTCGCGGATGCCGTCGATGGCCTTCATGCTCTGCGCGATCTTCACGTACCGGCTGTTGTAGAACGCCTCGACCGGGAAGGAGAACGCCTTGAACGGCTCGCCCCACAGCTCGTCGAGCCCCTCCTCCCCGCTGCGGTGGAGCACCATCTTTCCGAGCGTCAGCGCCTCGAGGAGGTGCTCTCCGCACTCGCGCATGAGGGCGTTGTCGGGCTCGATGGTGACGCCGAGCTCCTGGATCTCGACCAGCTTGGTGAAGATGTCCGCCGCGCGGTTGAAGATCGCGCCGGCGAGCATGGCGCCTTTGACGCGCTTGCGCTGCGGATCGGCCTCGGACTCGAAGGCGCGCCGCGCCTCGTCCAGCCGCTTTCCCGGCACGTTGATCCCGTGCTCGACGTGGTTGAACAGCCGCCGCGTCAGCGCCTCGATGAGGCGCTTCTTCGCGAGCAGCGTATCGGCCGGCGCCTCGTACGCCTTGATCCAGTAGCCGTAATAGTAGACCCGCAGCTGGCCGTCGATGATCTGCTTCTTCCCGAGCGGTATCGCGCTGTCCATGGCCCGCCTCCGATCGGCTGCCAGGCGTCGCCCCTGCGCCGGAGGCGCGGGGATGCGTGCCCGTGCGAGATGCGCGTAGCATGGGCGCGAGGCCGCCCGCAAGGCGCGAGCGACGCGATCCAGCAGAGTCGTCCTCCGGAAACCGGGACTTCACCGACAGGAAAGACAGAGGCTCGCGAGGTGATCGCCGCCGCCGAGCGCCGCCCTCTCGGCGGCGCGGCGGCCCGGCGCGACGGCCCGGCGCGCGGGGCGCACGACAGCGCGGCTCACCGGGGCCGGCCGGCGGCGCGCGCCCGCGCGCGAGGCCCGGGCGTCACTGCGCGCACCCCTCGAGCTCGGCCATCATGCGCCAGAACGCCATGGCCTTGATCTCGCAGCTGTCCTGCGTCGTGTGGGTGTGCTCGTACTCCGCGTTGCCGGACGCCTCCACGTCGAAACGCGGGTGCTGCATCGGGATCTCGACGCCGTCCACCATCGCGGTGTGCCGCTCGCCGCCGAAGTGGACGTCGAGGTCCTCGAAGTCATAAAGGATCTTCCCGCGCTCCCGGCAGAAGTCGCGGATCTGCTGGTTGCGCTTCGCGCGGTTCACGCCGTTGTACTCCGCGTCGCCGGGCCCGGTCATGTAAACGAAGGTCACCTCCGGGAACTCCTGCCCGAGCGCGTCGAGCACGTCGAGGTAACGCTGCACGTCCTGCTCGGTCTGCTCGGCGATCTCCGAGGACCAGGCCCACATCGAATACCGGATCTCCGGGTGATCGCCCAGGATGGCGCGCACCTCGTCGACGCCCGCCTCGCTCGCCCAGTACTGCTCGCCCACGACGAGGTTGTTGTCGATCATCCCGTCCCACATCCGGAAGACGCCGGTCTCCGCCGGGACGCCGCAATACTCCGCCTCGAAGCCGTGGACGGGAGAGCCCGCCTCGATGCTCTCGGCGCCCACGATGATCTGCGAGCCGTGCGAGCGATGGGCGTAATGGAAGACGGAGTCGCCGGACTTGAGCGCGTCGATACAGCTCGCCGGGATGCCGTCCAGCGCCGCGTGCCGGTGGTCGAAGGTCCGCGCGTCCGCGGGGTCAGGATCGGGATCGCCGCCCGACGCCGTGCTCGCCCCGCCGCCGCCCGTACCGCTGTCGCCCGCGGCGCGATCGCCCGCGCCGTCGCCGCCCCCGCAAGCCGCGATGCCAAGTGCGAGGGTGAGCCCAACGACGGTCAGATTCGAGTGATACAATAATTTTATCATGGCATTATGAATTCTAGACGTCGTCGAGGGGAGCGCAACAGCCATCGAAGGCGTTCTCGTGCTGTCGCGCTGGGCTCGGGCGCCGCGATCTCCACCGCTGCGATGGCGCACCGGCGAGCGCCCGCCGTGATGCGCTGCGCCAGCGCGGCCTCTGCGCGACAGCCGCCTGGGCCCGCGCGGCCGCTTCGGGGCGGCGGGCCCGCGCAGGGATCGCGATAAGGCGCACTCCGCGCAGGGAGCGGGCGGCCGTCGAGGCGCGGCCTCCGCCGCGCGGCGTGCCGCCGTGAGGGAGGTTCAGGGAGGGGAGATGCGGAGGACGAAGCCGCTCGTGCTCGGCGACTCGACGGTCCCCGATCCGATGTCGATGTAACCGAAGAAGAGGCCCGCCACCCAGAGCGTGCCGTCGGGGGTGAGCGCCATGCCCTGGGCGGAGCCGGCGCTCGACGCGTAGCGCTGGAGCGCCGTGACCTCGGAGGACGCGTGTGCGTGCAGCGCGAACGGCGTATAGTTGAAGATGACGAGACCGTCGTAACGACCCGCCGCGTAGACGCCGCCCGCCCTGTCGGGCGCGAGGCCATACATCGTGCCGCTCGGCTCCGGCGTGATCACCCACTCGGCGGTCCCGCTCTCGGTGAGCTTCGCGACGAACGGCGTCCCCTCGATGTCCGCGTCCACCGTCGTCCCGAGCACATCGCTCTCGCCGCTCACCGTGCCAGCGAGGAACGTGCCCTGGCCGACGGCGATCTCGTTGCCCATGTCGAACTCCGGCCCGCCGAAGCGCCGCGCGAAGCGGGCCTCCCCCGCGCTCGAGAAGCGGGCGATGAAGCCCATCATCGTCGACTCGTCGGGCAAGGTAAGCGCCGTGCCGCCGATGGTCAGCGGCCCGTCGGCGTAGCCCGTGATCGACACGTCGCCGTCCTCGTGGACGGCGATGCCGGCCACGGCGCTGTCGGTGCTGCCGGGGTTGTTGAACACCTTGGCCCAGGCGACGTCGCCGCTCGGCGCGAGCTTCAAGAGGAAGGGGGACTCGCCATCCGCCTCCAGGAGGCCGTCGCCGAAATCGATGTCGTCGTCGACATAGCCGCCCACGTAGACATGGCCCGTCGCGTCGGTCGCGATGGCGAGGCAGCGATCCGTGGCCGCCGACGCGAAGCGCCTCGCCCAGAGCACGTCGCC
The DNA here is from genome assembly GCF_051526825.1 of Sorangium sp. So ce185. Taxonomy (NCBI): domain Bacteria; kingdom Pseudomonadati; phylum Myxococcota; order Polyangiales; family Polyangiaceae; genus Sorangium; species Sorangium sp. So ce185. The sequence continues at coordinate 10,598,289 of NZ_CP150316.1, forward strand.
CGCGGGGCCGAGCTTGGCCACCATCGCGTCCGAATCGGCCGTCGAGGCGGACAGCGTCTCGCTCCCGATCGTGACGTCGCCATTGAGCTCGCCCGCGAAGACCGCGTTGCCCTCTCGGTCGACGGTGACGGCGGTCACCGCGGATTGCCGCGCCGTTACGATGGGCGCCGACCAGAGGAGATCGCCCTCGCGATCGAGGCGGACGAGAAACGCGCCCAGATCGGTGATCGTCCGATCGCCCAGCCTGATCTCGCCAAAGGATGCGCCGCTCACGTAGGCGCCCCCGTCGGCCGCCCCGGCGACGGCGATGTTCCGCACCATGTTGCCTTGCACTTCCGTCGGATGGAGGAAGATCGCGTCCGGAGCGGCGAGACCGACGCTCGCCGCTCCGCCGGCCGCGTCGCCCCCGGTCCCGGCGCCACCGGTACCGCCGCCACCGCCGGCATCGCCGCTGCCGGTGCTGCCGCCGCCCCCCATGCCGCCGCCGCTGCCCGCGGTCGCGGCGGTGGCTCCGCCTCCTCCCGGGCCGGACGGATCGCCGCCGCCACCGCACGCGGCGCACAGGAGACCCAGAGTGAGCCAGACGATGATTTTCATCCGCACAGCGTAGGCGACCGCCCCCCGCGCTCGCGGGACAATCGCGCTCCGGCGCTCGACAGAGCACGTTTGCTGCGCCAGATATTGCTGAATTTTGACAGCAAGGATGGACCGTTAGGGACTGACGCGCGCCTGATCTCGAGCCAGGCCTGTCGCGGGGGTGCGAGCCGGCGAGACGGCCGCCTCGTGCGGCCCGGGCGGGAGCTCGGGCGATCGCCAGCCGCCCACGGCGATGGGAAGCGCGGAGTCGCCCGGAACGTGGCGCGCGCAAGCACGATCGTTCCGCCATCTCCCGGCCCATCATGGCCGGCACCTTTCCTATCCTGTAGGCTCATCTCACCTCCCTCGGCAGCCAGGAGGACGCCATCGCCATGCATTACGCCCCAGATTCCGTCGTTGGTGGGAAGTACCGTCTTGAGCGACCGCTCTCGGCCGGCGGGATGGGCTCTGTGTGGGCGGCGCGTCACATCAACTTGGGATCTCCCGTCGCGGTCAAGTTCATGGCACCGACGTTTGCGACGTCGTCCACGTTCCTGGCCCGCTTCGAGCGCGAGGCCAGGATCGCCGCGAGCCTGAAGAGCCCACACGTGGTCTATGTCCAGGACTACGGCGTCGACGACGACACTCCGTACCTCGTGATGGAGCTGCTCCAGGGCGAGGACCTGGGCACGCGGCTCGAGCGCGTCGGCCGGCTCTCCCTCGCGGACGCCACGCTCATCCTCATGCAGGCCGGCAAGGCGATCCGCCGCGCGCACGAGGCCGGCCTCGTCCACCGCGATCTCAAGCCGGCCAACCTGTTCCTCGCGCGCGCGGAGGAGGAGCAGGAAGAGATCGTGAAGGTCCTCGACTTCGGCATCGTCAAGGAGACCGGCGTTCATCTCACGGAGGAGGTGACGCGCACCGGCGAGCTGCTCGGCTCCCCTCACTACATGAGCCCGGAGCAAGTCCGGGGCGAAAAGGACGTGGACCAGCGCAGCGATCTCTGGTCGCTCGGGGTCATCCTCTTCTGCGCCGTCACGGGCGAGCTGCCGTTCCAGGGGGATCAGCTCGGCGCCGTGATCGCCAACATCCTTGTCGCGCCCGTGCCGAGCGCCTCCACGCTCGCGCCCGACCTGCCGCCGGCGATGGATGCCTTCTTCGCGCGGGCGCTGGCCCGCGAGCGGGCGCAGCGCTTCCAGTCGATCGGAGAGATGATCGGCGAGCTCCGCCGGCTCGCGGGCATGGCGTCGCCGTCGATTCCGGATCTGCAACCGCCATGCTCCGGCATGCCGACCTCGTCTCAGCCGAGGAGGAGCGGGACGATACCGCTGCGGCCGGTGGAGCTCCGCGTCCCGCCGTCCGCGCCCCGGGCGGCGACGCCAGGGACCCTGACCGGCGCGGGGGCGACGGCGCAAGAGGCAAGGCCGCAGACGCCCACGCGCGCGATGCTGGCGCTCGGCGTCGCGACGACGCTCCTCGGCGTCGGCATCACGGTCGCCCTGAGGGAGGGCAGCACGCGCGGCAGGGGCGAGGCGGGCGTGGAGGCCGCCTCGGCGGCCGCGCCGGCGCCGGAGCGGAGCGCCGCCTGGATGCCGGCGAGACCGCCGAGCCCGCCCGAGCCGCCGCCGAGCGTGTTCCCCGGCGCGCCGTCCTCGCGCGACGCGCCGACGCCCCCTGTCGAGCCCCCCTCCGCCCCGACGACGTCGGGTGCGGGCGCTCCCGGAGCCACGACGGCGCGGACAGCGACGCCGCCGTCGACCGCGGGAGCGCGGCGGCCGTCATCGACGGCCAGGCCCAAAGCACCGCCCGCGGCTGTCCCCAACCCCGCCCCGAAGCCGCCCGTGCCACCGCCGACAGCACCGGAGCCGGATCACACCCCGAAAGCGCCGGAGCCGGATCGCGCCCCCATGCCGCTACCGCCCTTTTGACGGGGTGCTCTTCCGCGCGCCGCTCCAGCCTACGAGCCGGTGGACTGATACCGCCGCTCGCCGAAGCGCCAGATGCGCAGCGACACGAGCAGGAACACCACGCCGACGAGCGGCGACGCCCAGCGCGCGGCCTCGGGCAGCGCCGGGACCGTGGGGCGCTCGAGCAGCGCGCCCGCGGGGATGTAGCTCACGAAGGCCAGCGGCACGACGAACGTGAAGAAGCGCCGGAACCAGTCGCGGTACAGGGTCAATGGGTACTGCGCCGCCTCCGTGCCGCCGTAGGTCAACGTGTTCATGATCTCGAGCGACTCGACCGTCCAGAAGCACAGCGTCGCCTGGAGCACGAGGAGCCCGTAAAACACGCAGGCGCCGCCGGCGATCGCGCCGGCGAGCAGCCCGACCTTGGCCGCCGTCCACCCGACGTCGAGCGCGGCGCCGGCCCACAGGAGCATCACGAGGCCGACGGCGAGCCGACCGGCGCGCAAGAATTGGAACTCGCTCGTCGCGACCTGGAACGCCGTGGAGCGCGGGCGCAGGAGCATCCGGTCGAAATCGCCGGACCGCACCACCGTCGAGAAGGTGTCGAACCCTCGGCCGAACGTCTCGGCGAGCGCGAAGGAGACGTTGACCAGCCCGAACAGGAGCGCCACGTCCGCGAAGCGCCAGCCCCGGACCGCGCCGAACCGGTCGAACAGCGCCCACACGCCGAGCAGCTCGATGCCCACCATGATGAACTGGCCTATCGACCACATCGCGAACGAGGCGCGATACTGCATCTGCGCCCGCAGCGACGCGGCGGCGAGCCGGAGGTAAAGCGTCGTCGCGTCCCGCCACATCTCGCCTGCTCCTCGCCCCCTCAGCCGCCCTGCACCACGAGCCGCCGCAGGCCGCGCGCCACCATCGCGCGGCCGAGCGCCACGAACGCCGCGGTCCACAGCGCCTGGTGCAGCAAGACGCCCGGGAGCGCCCCGGCCGGCAGGTGGCCGAGGTAGAGCCGGAACGGGGCGTCGACCATGCCGCGGAACGGCAGCGCGTCGAGCCAGGGCTGCATCCACGACGGGAACAGCGGCAGCGGCACGACCATGCCCGAGGCGATGAGGACGAGCGAGGGCACGATCCGCGCGATGCCGTCGCCGGACGTGGTCCACAGCATCGTCGACGTCACCGCCGTCGCGAACGCGGCGACGAGCGCCGACGCGAAGACCATGGCCGCCGCCCACGCGCCCGCGGCCGCGAGCGACGGCGGCAGCGACATGCCGAGCAGCGGCACCGCGACCGCGAACATCGGGACCGCGCGCAAGACCGTCGGCGCGACGCGCGCGGCGAGCGCGCGGGCGAGCCAGAGGGTGTGGAGATCGAGCGGGCGCGAGAGCTCGTAGCCCACCGCGCCGGTGCGGATCAGCTCGCGCACCTCGGGGTCGGGGTTCGTCGAGAACGGCATCAGCTGGAAGAACGCCTGCCCGAGCCAGGTGTACGTGATGGCCTGCCCGAGGGCCATCGGCGGACGCGCGCCGGGCGCGTTCGCGTAGAACGCCTCGAGCACCATCACCTTGATGAGCCCCCAGAACAGCTGCGTGGCGAACCCGGCCGCGGCCGCGGCGCGGTACTGCAAGAGCGCGCGGAAGCGCGCGCGAAAGACGGCCCAGTAGGCGAGGAGCGCGCTCACGGCCGGCCGCCTGCCTCGCCGTAGAGCCGCGCCACGATCTCGTCGATGGGCGGGTTCTGCACCAGGAGGTCGCGCACGGGGTAGCGGGCCGTGACGCGCCCGACGAGCTCCGCGGTCGAGATCGCCGCGGGATCGAAGCGCAGCGTCACGCGGTCGCCCTCGCGGCGGATCACCTCGGCGTGGGGCTCGGCGATCGCGGCGGCGGGGTCGGTCAGGTCGACGATGAGCCAGCGCTCGGCGGTGACCTGCGCGCGGAGCGCCTCGAGCGAGCCGTCCGAGAGCACCCGGCCGCCGGCGATGAGGACGACGCGCGAGCACAGGGCCTCGATGTCGTCCATGTCGTGCGTCGTCAGGATCACGGTGACGCCGCGCTCGCGGTTCAGCCGCTGGACGAAGCGCCGCACCGCGAGCTTCGAGACGGCGTCCAGGCCGATCGTGGGCTCGTCGAGGAAGAGCAGCTCGGGCGCGTGGAGCAGGGCGGCCGCGAGATCGCAGCGCATGCGCTGGCCGAGGCTGAGCTGCCGCACCGGCGTGTCGAGCAGCGGCGCGAGATCGAGCATCGCGACGAGCTCGTCGCGCGCGCGGGCGTGGTCGGCCGCGCCGACGCGGTAGATGTCCCGGAGGAGCTCGAACGAGTCGATCACCGGCAGATCCCAGAGGAGCTGGGTGCGCTGGCCGAACACGACGCCGAGCCGCCGCACGTGCGCGACGCGCTCGCGCCACGGGACGCGGCCGTCCACCTCGCATCGCCCCGAGTCCGGCACGAGGATGCCGGCGAGGATCTTCACCGTGGTGGACTTGCCGGCGCCGTTCGGCCCGATGTACCCGACGAGCTCGCCCCGCTCGATCGCGAAAGAGACGCCCGCGAGCGCGTCGACGGCGCGGTAGCGCGGGCGCACGAGCCCGGCGAGCGCGCCCCACGCGCCGGGGCGGCGCTCCGCCACCCGGTAGGCCTTGCGCAGGTCCTCGACGACGATCAGCGGCATGGCGGCGGCGAGGCTCCCACGGGCGGCGCGGGAGCATACAGGACGTCGCTCGGATGGCCAGCGCTGCGGCGTCGTCAGGTCTGCCTTCCTCTCCCCCGCAGGCCCCGCGCGGGTTACCCTGGCCGCCGCTCTTCCTATGACCGCCGATCCGATCGACCAGGCCCTGTTCCCGCCGTTCGACGACGCCGCCGGCTTCGACCGGATCCGCGCCGATCTCGGCGCCTTTCTCCCGGCGATCCGCGCGGTGTGCGAGCGCCACGGCCTCGCGGCGAGCGGCCTCGCCGCGTTCGAGCGCGGGACCAACGTCGTTGTTTCGAACGACGCGGGCCAGATCATCAAGCTGTTCCCGCCGTTCCTGAGGCACCAGTTCGAGGCCGAGCGCCTCGCGCTCGGGCGGGTCCACGGGAACGTCCCCGTGGCCACGCCGGAGATCCTCCGGGAAGGGGAGCTCGACGGGTGGCCGTATCTCGTGATGTCGCGCCTCCCGGGGCGCACCCTGGAAGAGGTCTGGCCCGCGCTCGGCGGGGCGGAGCGCGCCGAGGCGCTCGCCCGCATCGGCGAGATCATGACGGCCGCCCACGCGCTGCCCACCGGCGGGCTGGAGAGCCTCGATCTCGGCTGGGACGCGTTCGTGGAGCGCCAGATCGCCGGATGCGAGGGCCGCCACCGGCGAATGCGCTTGCCCGAGCGCCTTGTCGCTCAGATCCCGGCGTACCTGGCCTCGGCCCGCCCTCTCCTGCCGACGTCCGTGATTCCCGTCCTCCTGACGGGAGAATACACGCCCGAGAACCTCCTCGTGACCCGGACGGGCGGGGCGTGGCGCGTCACCGGCATGATCGACTTCGCGGACGCGTGCCTCGGGCCGGCCGAATACGACCTCCTGGGCCCGTGCCTCTTCCTCGCCGCCGGCAGCGCGGAGCTCCAGCGCGCCTTTCTGGTCGCCTGCGGAACCGGGATCGCCGACCTGACCCCGGCGCTGAGCCGCAAGCTGATGGCGCTCGCGCTCCTGCACCGGTACAGCAACCTCGGCTACCAGATCAGGATCGAAGGCTGGGAGTCCCAGGCCTCGTCGCTCTCCGAGCTGGAACAGCTGATCTGGCCGTTCCCGGTCCGCTGATCTCGGGGCGAGACGTCGCGACGATCGGTCGCGGGCCGGCTCGAGCAAGGAGCACCCGTGCCGGCGAAGCGTCGAAAAGGTGCTATTGGTGTGTCCGTCGGACGGGCGCGCGGCGCGATGGCAATCCTTGCCATGCCCGTGTCTTTCATGGACGGCAATCTTTGCCATGACGGCAAGGCTTGCCACGCGCGAGCTGGACCCGCGGGCGAGCTCGATGAGGCGGCAGCCGCTCCTGCGCCGGCGCTCGGCGCGTCGCGCCGCCCGATCTCGTCGGAGGGGCCGTCACGCCGCGGGGCGGCATACCGGTTGCGATAGCGCGCTCCCAGCCGGGCCGTCGCGGCCGGGGCATTCCCCGGCGAGGCACGCCGAGCAGGTACAGCGCGAGGCGGAGCAGACGCAGGAGCGCGAGCCGCTTCGGAGCGACCCCGGTCCGCCTTACTCCACAGGAGCGATCATGCATCTTCGTTATGTCTCCAAGTTCCCTCTCATCGCAGCGGTCATGGGCGCCGCGGCGTCGGTCTCCCTGGGCGCCTGCGGCGGCGCCGATCCGGTGGACGACGACGTCGTCGCCGCCGGCGAGGCCCAGGAGGTCACGGCGGAGGGCGCGGAGGCGCTGACGTGCCCCGCGTCCGTGCCGGTCATCGACATGCGGAAGTCCCTCATCGTCACGAAGGAGACGGACCCCGACCTCTTTACCGAGTTCTCGCTCAGCTTCGTCCTCAATCGGCTCCTTGCGAGCGTCGGCTCCAGCCAGGATCCCGAGGAGGTCTACAAGCGCTGGTGGGACACGCAGAACGATGCCGCCAACGCCGTCTTCACGGACGCCGACGCCATCCACTGCGACGACGAGACCGACAGCAACGGCAATCCAACGCTCAACGGGTACCCGTACACGTGCCCCAGGAACGAGGGCGTGCTCGCCCAGACCGACCCGTCCGATCCCGGCATGAGCAGCCCGTTCAATCCCGCGGGGAACCACTTCATGGAGCCGATCGCGCTCGTGAACCGGTTCGACCTCGCGCCGAAGGAGGGCGGCGCGCATTGCGGCGAGTACCGGATCATCTACGCCAAGAAGTCGGCCGGCGCCACTGACCGCAACTTCATCATCTTCGAGGCCCAGCTCCCGAACCCGCACCCCGAGTGCGGCATCGCGGCCTGTCTCCCGGTCGCCGAGTTCTGGGCGAACCTCTCGGACCCGAACATGACCGCGGCCCAGCGCCAGGCCGCGCTCGAGGGGTTCTATTTCTACGGCCGGCCCGAGCTGCCCGACTTCGAGCCGGTCATCAAGGCGTCCCACTTCATGGCCGGCACCGGCCAGATCCGCACGAACCAGTTCATGGCGTCGAGCGGAGGATTCCAGCCCTGGGTGCTCCGCGAGTTCAAGCTCGAGCTGGACAACGACAGCTCGCCCAGGCTCTTCGTCAAGCCGGTCACGGTGAAGGAGAACCCGTTCCCCGGCCTGTTCAACGCCAGCTTCGCGAGCGACCCCCGCGGGGCCGCGTTCCAGAGCAGCTTCCTCGACGCCCTCGACGGGCTCGTGCCGTCCGGCGACGACGAGAACGACATCTCGCTGCGCACGCTGCCGAACCAGGGCCTCTTCAACTCGGGCGAGAGCATCATGGACCCCACGGACGGGGCCGCCAACAACAACAACTATCGGGCGCGCATGCAGGGGAACACCGCGTTTGCCGCCGACATCACCACGGCGCTCGGGCCGATCCTCGTGAGCCGCGGCCTCCCGCCCGGCATGGTCACGGCGGACAACGCCGCCGATCGCGCCACCACCCAGTCGTGCGCCGGGTGCCACGAGCTGAGCAGCCGCGACGACGAGAACGTCGGCGGCGTGCACGTGTGGCCGGCGCATTTCCCGACCACCGCGCCGGGCACGTTCGTGCACGTCAACGAGGCGGGCGAGATCTCGGCGCCGCTCCAGTGGACGTTCCTCCCCCACCGCGCGCAGGTCCTCAAGTCCTTCATCGAGGACAAAGCGTGCACGGCGGCCTGCTCCTCGGAGGCGGCCAGCGCCGCTTCGATCGCGGCCAGCGCCGATGAGGCTCTCCTGGACGGCGCGGAGCAGGTCCCCACGCTCGGCGGCTCGACGACGCACTGAGGGCGCCGCGGTCACCGCCGGATGTTTCGCAGCCCCGCTCTCAGGTGCGAACCGAGGGCGGGGCGCTTTCGTCTGGCCCCTCAAGGTAGCACTGGAGGGTTCGTCCGCTCGTCGAGCGCGACCACGCTCGAACAGCGTGTGTCATAGCCCGCGCGCGCGATCACAGCCCATGTACAGGTCGGTGTGGCGCTCGGTTCGCCTTGACGCCCGGACCACACCGCAAGAGGCTCCTCGTCATGAGCGGCAGGAGACAGGCTGCGGCGGCAAGGGCGTGCCTCTGGGCCGCTGCCGCGGCAGCGTCCGGAGGGTGCGCCCAGATCCTCGGCGTGGACTGGTCCAGCTATACGCAAGGCGATGGCGGAAGCGGCATGGGCGGCGCAGGCGGCTCAAGCCCCACCGTCGGGACCGGGGGCGATGGCGGCGCTGACGACGCCCACAGCGCCGGCGGAGCTGGCGGCAGTGTCGGAATGGCAGGCAGCACGACGACCGGTGGCGGCGGGGGCAAACAGGATTGCTCTGCCGGCGAGGCGAAGTGCTCAGAAAACACTCCGCAGCGCTGTGTCGACGGCCGGTGGGAGGACGTAGCGCCGTGTCCTGCGACAGCCCGCCTGTGCGACGCTGGGACGTGCGTGCCGCCGAGCTGTGGTGAGCTGCCTGCGACGTGCGGTCCCATGGGCGATGAGAGTTGCTGCGCGACCGCGGAGGCGGTGCCCGGCGGCACGTTCGACCGAAGTAACGCTCCAGCGTATCCCGCGACGGTGAGCGGGTTCTTGCTGGATCGGTTCGAGGTGACGGTGGGGCGATTCCGTCGGTTCGTGGAGGCGTATCCCGGGAGCAAGCCGGCGGCGGGAGCGGGTGCGCACCCGCGGATTGAGGACAGCGGGTGGAATGCGGATTGGGCGAGCAGCCTGCCAGCTGGCGCGCCGGAGTTGATAGCAGCCGTGAAGTGCGAGCCAACATTCCAGACATGGACGGATGAAGTCGGCGGCAATGAGCATCTGCCGATGAACTGCCTGAGCTGGTACGAGGCGTTCGCGTTCTGCGCGTGGGACGGGGGGAGGCTGCCGACGGAGGCGGAGTGGAACTACGCGGCAGCGGGTGGAGGCGAGCAGCGTGCGTATCCATGGTCGAATCCGGCAAGCTCGACCACGATCGACGACAGTTTTGCGGTGTATGGCTGCGGGGTTGACGTCCCGTGCGCGCTCAGTGACCTCCAGCCGGTCGGGTCGCGGTCGCCGAAAGGAGATGGGAGGTGGGGACATGCAGACCTGGCTGGGAACCTGTGGGAGTGGGCTTGGGACTGGTACGCGAATTCGTACGCAGCTGGCGAATGCAACGATTGCGCGAATGCAGCTTCCGCTTCATACCGGGTGATCCGCGGCGGGGGCTTCGGCAACGATGCGGCAAACCTGCTCTCGTCCACCCGCTACTACGGCGTCCCGTCGAACCGCACCCACCACTCCGGCGGGGCCCGGTGTGCGAGGACTCCGTAGGCGCTCATCGGAGCCATACCAGGCGCGTGCGGTGCATTCAGTAGATTCGACTGTCCGGAATGCGCTGGGTGAGTGTCCGGAACGCGGGTAGTGCCGATGTGGTTCCGGACATCACCCGGCCGTGCTCGACCTGCACCTGAAGGCCAAGACCAAGGCCGACCGCGACGCCTTCCAGCAGGCCCTCGGCGCCATCCAGGTGCTCGATGCGCTGATCCACCTCTACGTGCGCGACGACGAGTAGACGCACGCCCGGCGAGGCGCTGCGTGATACCGCCGCACAGCCTCAGCCAGGCTCAGCGAGAAGGCGGCGGATGTGGCATCAAATGCGCCGAATGACGGTGTCGATCGCTTCTCGGCACTCCTGTAAACGATCTGCCTTCAGATCGACAGGCACGCCATGCACGTTGTACGTATTCGCGCGCAGCACGGACAATGGCTTGCCGACGTGAGCAGCAACAACGCCAGCGGTGTTAAAGTCTCGCAGTGGGACGGAAAATGCGTTACGGAACCCCTCCATCGACACGATCTTCCTCTGGGTCGGCGAAAACCTCTCGGGGTTCGATCGGTACGCCTCAAACAGCGAGTTCGCGGTGGCGTCCGACATGGCAGCGAACGCCGTCGCTGGTCCGTCGTACTGCGTTAGGCGATTGCCGATGATGAGGTGGATTATCGGCTTACGAATTCCCTCCGCCTCGGCGCGCTTGGCATACGTGTACTGACCATAAATGGGATGCGGCGGATCGGTTCCATAGATCAGCGTGAACATGGCGTTCGCCGCGACCCTGGACGCATCGTCGGCGTTAACAGGCACGATGAGCTTGTCAGCTGATGATATGGCTATCTCGGTGTAGATAGAGAAGCTCGGGTTGGTGTCGATCAAGACCAGCCAGTCCTTGCCGTTCTCGTGTACGACATCGTTGATGAACGTCCTTATCGCGAGATGAACCCACTTCCACGGGTTCGCTGAAGGCGTAAGCGCGGCCTGCCTTGCCTGCTCGGAGATGAGTGGGGCCATCGGCTCCAAGTTCCCATCTCCGCACAGCAGGTAGATATTATCCATCAGCGCTTTGTTGAAGTCGGACGGCTTGACAAGGAACTCGTTCCATTTCGGACGCGGGGCGGCCGGACCTCGTGAGAACACGGTCGATAGGTACCCGACAACTGTGCGCGGAACTGGAGTTTCCTGGCAGAAGGAGAGGGCCTTGTCCTCTCCCAGTGCACCGCCGCCCAACAGCATCATGGAAGAGTTCGACTGAGGGCATAGGTCGATAACAAGAACATTCCGCTTTGGGTGAACTTCTGCGTACCGGCTCGCAAGATGAAAAGTGATGGTGCTCTTGCCGACGCCGCCCTTGTTGTTCCAGATCGAGTAACTGCCAGCCAGTCCCACGTGATCCTCCTTACGCTCCCAGGACCGCTACCGTATCACGCGCTCACGACCGAACTACTATCCGCGTCGTTCTACCCATGCAAGTTATTGTATTTATTGTGATTTTTGTTGTGCGTCGTATTGAGCGATTTGTTCTTGACATCTACGCGAACGCGTAGATTACCACGGAGCGTCTACTCCGCGTCGTGCGGAACGTCGCCGAACAGCAACAACTGCACCATCCTGCGCGACCCCGGCGCGGGCGGCGGCTCTGCCGGCGGCGTGGGCTCGGGCTCCGGAGCGGGCTCCGGAGCGGGCGCCGCGACGGACGCCACGGGCGGCGGCTGCGGGGCGGAGGGCGCCGACGCAGCGGCCTTGCCGCCCGACACCAGCCGGAGCCACCCCTTCCCGGCCGGGAGCTCGCGAGCGGCCCCCGTCGCCTCGCCGGAGCGCGGCTGGAGCTTTAGCGGCTGCGATGCGCGCGGCGGCATCTCCTCCTCCCCAAGGGCGGCAAGGGCGGCCTCGACGAGCTCGGCCATGGTCCACGGGGGCTCAGCCAGGCCCGCCGCGACGGCCGGCGTGGTGCCGAGCGTGCCGTGCACGCGGACCCAGTTGTAGGCGGCGATCCCCAGACCGACCGCGGCACGGTGCCCGCGCAACGTCTTCGAGAACGCTAAACAGAGGCGCCGTGTCCGGCCGACCGTGTGGCGCGTCTGGAGGTTGAAGCGCTCGACGTAGGGCGTCGAGAGGAGCTCGTCCTTGGGCGCACCGAAGACCGGCGTCTTGGTGATGAACGGATCGCGCGGAGGCTCGTAGCGGTGATCGTCGCGCCGGGGTTTGCGGCTGTAGTGTTTCACACATTGGCCGTAGTCGGCCGATCCCCGGAAGTTGACGGCCATCGCGGCGATGCACGGCTGCCAGCCGTCGCTCGTGACGTGCGGAACGACCGTGAGCCGGCCGCGGAGGTCCTTGATGAACGCCTCGGTGTTCTCCTCGTCGCGCTTGCCGACGTGGAACGAGATCGCCAGCTTGGTGTTCGCGTCCAGCGCGACGTAGAGATAGGCGTCGCCGTGCTCGGCGGGGTCCTTCGCGGTCACGCGGGCCTGTTTCTTCTGGACGAAGCTCCACATTTCGTCCATCTGGACCACATGCGCCGCCAGGTTACGTACCTTGCGGTTGTGGAATCGGATGCAGCCCTCTCCGAGGCGCAGCGCCAGGGCCATCACGGTTCCCTTGTCGACGCCGACCATGCGCGCGGCTGCGCGAATCGAGTTGCCTTCTACCAGGGCGGACGCGATGCGGACGCGCGCGTCCATCGGGAGCGGTGCGGGCATGACGGGCCTTGCCTTTCTCCAGGCAGCGGCCCATGATGCGCGTGCGAGGTCCATTCGGTGGGCCACCACCGGGTGTTCGCAGCCCCGCTCCCGGTTGCAGCCGAGGGCGGGGCGCTTTCGTCAGTGGGCCCAAGATAAGCCGAGCGCGGCCGCTTTCGAGACCCAAGTGGCAGCGCTACGACAGACTATGGCAGATCACGCGGGCTGTCACTTCGCAGCCGAGGCTCCTCCGGCCAGTCGTTAGCATACGCCGCTTACACAGGCGGCTCCGCCTCCTTCGGCAGGAATTCCCGAAGCACTTGCATGGCGGCAACGAGCTCAGGGTCTGAAGTCCCGTTTAGATACATCACCAGCATGGCGTGCATGAATCGGAACACCTCGTCGGTAACCTTGAGCGGCATCAGGCGCAGGCCAGGCGGCGCAGGATTGACGAATTGAAGACGATCAAATCGCGCGATTCCGCCTTTCAAACTTTCGGCTCCATCAATACCGCGTCGCGGCTCCTGCCACGGAGCGATCGGAAAGAACTGGCGATACATTAGGTGCTCGACGCGCACCGCCAGGATCGGTCCAAAACCCTTCGGCTCGTCCTCGCTACGCCTTCCGTAGATAGGCACCGCCACGATGCGCCTCTCCTCATGATGAGATGGCGCGTTCCGGTCTATGTTACCGAGCTGGGTCGCGTTGGCGCAGATGATGACACATGGACGCCTCTTGGCCTTGAATGCAACAAGCTCTTCGGTTGGCTCCAGATTGATGTTAAGGATTGGGTACCGCTTATACGGACGGTGTTTAAAATGAACGTCCGTCATGCGTGCGTATTTGGCCATCGCCACTTCGTGGTCGGAGTCGTTGACGCGAATGGCCTCAATTACGTCTGGCTGCTCTGGCAGGTGCGGAACTGGCGTCCATGCCAGTTGGCCGATCACAGGCGCCGAAGATGTGCTGGCAAGGGTTTCATAGAACTTATTACCGGAAAGCACATCCGCGAAGCCCATGCTCAGCGCCCTTTGAAGGTTAGTACTACCTCACCACCTATTCGCTCGTCGTCGACTGGAAGATCTCTGAAAAACGCGCTGTCACGCGGGCCGTCGCTGACGGTGGCGTTTGCGGCCGCCATGGAATCATAGCGAGCCTTTAGCCTCGCAGAGATCTCGGCGAAGCGCCGCTTCTCTTCGTTGGTTGGAGAACGGCCCTTTAGCGGCGCGGCATCAAGTGGTTGTGCGCGTGAAAAATCCAGCGGTTCGCCCTCTCTAGCTCCGTCCATGGGCTCCGTGGAGCCATATACGTATCGGAGTAGGCGCGGCGTATCGTCGCCAAAACGTTTGATCCATTCACGGACTTTCCCGACTGACACCATCATGTCAGATGGCACAACTTCGTTGGTGTTGTAGAATACGGTCTTCGAATCTTCTTCGTCTCGCCTAGGTTCCACGTTTGCGCTTAGCCACCCCTCGCGCGTGCCACGCTCGAATAGGCTATACGCCTCGTTTGCCATCGGGCCGAACGAGTGTACGTACCATCTCCATCTTGTGAGCGTTTGCCCGGCGTGGTGTCTCGCATAGTGGAGATCCGCGAGATACAAGAATTTCATGAGACGCGTACGAGTCGGCGCTACGCCTTCATTCCGCATCCACGCGATTAGCCCGCATATCAGGGTCTTCGGATCAGGCGCGCTCATGCTCGGCTCCAATGATCAGGTCGTCCGGCGGCGCACACGTGGTCACGCGATCCAGTCTCGTGCATCGCACATGCCTGTGGCAAGCTGCTCACCGCCGCCGACAATCTGAACAAAAGTATAGCTACGCCCGCGCTTGCCGCCAGGACCATAACGCGTTGCGTAGTAACTGTTTTGGCCGAAAAATGTCCTAGCCTCAATCGGCTATGACGCAATCCTGCGATCCAGAGACATGTGTGTCAACGTAGGCAATGTCAGGCGCCGGGTTGGAGGTATGTAGTGTAGCCTACTGTCCTCGTTCGCCGATGCCCAGTGGTGGATCGTTGATCCATCCATCCGGGACCTCCACGGGCTCGTGCCCGACAAGTCGACATTCAGGTGTCCGGGATGAAAAAGCGCGAGTGTCCGGAACCGACTTGCGTGACTCTGGTGCCGGACACCACCAGACGTCTGGCCGCGGCCGCTCTCACCCGGCTCCCACCCCGCTCCCCTCGCCTCCCCGCCCCTTCCCCCCGCCCAGGCACACGCGCGCGTAGTCGGCCACCATCCGCTCCAGCGAGAACCGCTCCCGCGCGCGCTCCCACCCCGCCGCCCCCATGCGCGCCCGCCGCGCCGGATCCTCGGCCAGCTCCACGAGCGCCCCCGCGAGCGCCCCGGCGTCGCCCGGCGGCACCAGCCGGCCCGTCACGCCGTCGACGACCTGCTCGGCCATGCCGCCGACCGCCGTGGCCACCACCGGCAGCCCCTCGGCCATCGCCTCCAGCGACGCGTTCGGGCACCCCGCGGGCTCGGCGATCAGCGCGAACATGTCGAGATCGCTCAGGAAAGCGCGCGTGTCGGCGAGCTCGCCGACCCACTCGACCGACAGCCCCTCCGCCATCCGCCGCAGCGCCTCGGCGTGCGCCTCGGCGCCGCGCTCGACGCCGCCCGCGATGCGCAGCACGTGCGGCGGCAGCCGCGGCGCCGCGAGCCGCAGCGCGGCAAGGAGCTCGTCGAGCTTCTTGTGCGGGTGCACGCGCGCCGCCGTCCCGATCGCGAGCCGCGCGCGCCCGTCGCGAGCCGCGCTCTCGCCGCCGCCCGGCGCGCGCCGCGGCGGGCGCGCGTCTCGCGACGGGCGCGGGCCGAGCGCGACGCCGTTCGGCACCACGTGCGCCAGCGCCCCGAGCACCTCGGCGGCAAGCGCCGCCTCGGCCCCGTACTTGACGATCACCCCGGCGAGGCGGGCGCCGTAGTCGCGCGGCGCGCGGTACGGCAGCCCGCGGCGCGGCGACGCGAAATAGCGGCGCAGCGAGGCGAAGTACATCTCGCCCGGGCTCACGTCGAAGAGCGGCACGTCGAGCAGCCCGTCGGCGAGCAGCACCTTGTGCTCCGCGATCACATTCCACATCAGCACGGCCTCGGGCGGGTCCTCCTCGATCGCGCGGAGCAGGCGCTCCACCGCCTCGGCCGGCTCGACGTCGGCCGGCGGCGGCACCGCCATCACCGGGATGCCCGCGGCGGCGAGCGCCCGCCGGCCCGGCGTCGGGTACTCCGGCTGCTCCTCGATCACGGCCGCCCGGCCGCGCACGCCCGCCGCGGCGAGGCCGAGCAAAAGCCGCCGCGCGCTCGACTGGGCGCCGCCGGTCGAGAAGTTGTTCGTCACGAGCAGCAGCCCGTCCCCCCGGCGCGGGCCGCGGTTCCGGGCGATCGCCCGCGGATAGAGCCGCGCGTACCCCTCGGCCATGCGCGCGACGCTGAAGTGCCGCGCCACGACCTCCCGGCCGCCCGCCGCCGCGGCGCGCGTTGCCGCCGCGCCGCCCGCCGCCGCCGCGCCGCGCGCCGCCTCTGCGCCGCGCGCCGCCGCCGCGATCGCCTCGGCGAGCCGCTCCGGCGCGGCGTCGAGCGGCAGGTGGACGAGCGCCGGCGTCTCGGCCGCGATCTCCGCCGTGCCGCCGGCGCCGGTCGCGACGACCGGGAGGCCCGCGGCGAGCGCCTCGAGGTGCGCGAGGCTCAGCCCCTCGTGGGCGCTCGGCGACACGAGCACGTCCGCCGCCGCGAGCAGGCCGGCCACGTCGGCGACCGCGCCGGCGAAGCGCACCTCGGCGCGCAGGCCGAGCCGGTCGACCTCGCGCCGGATCTCCGCCTCCGCGGCGAGCGCCGGCTCGCTGCCGGGCGAGGCGCTCCCGGCGATCACGAGCCGCGCCGGCCGCGGATCGCCGGCCGCGGCGAGCGCGGACCGCGTCGCCGCGAGGATCGCGGGCAGGAGGTGCAGCCGCTTCTGCGGCCGCGGGTTCGCCACGGCGAGCAGGACGAGATCGCCCGGCGCGATCTCGAGGCGCCGCCGCCACGCCGCGGCCGCCGCCGATCGGGCGCCGCCGGGCTCCGCCGGCCCCACGTCGATCCCGTTCCACACCGTGCGCCGCGGGACCGGCAGCCCGCGCGCGGCGAGCTCCGCCTCGACCGCGCGCGCGCACGCCACGAGCAGCGCCGCGCCGTCCGGGCCGAGGCGATCGAGCCCCGCCGGCCACCCCGCGGCCACGTTGTGCACCGTCACGAGCGGCCGGTACCCGCGCGCGGAGAGCCGGCCGAGGTCCTCGGCGTCGAACAGGTGCGCGTGCGCGAGATCCGCGCCCCACGCGGCGAGCCCGCGGGCGAGCGCGTCGAAGCGCGCCTCGCGATCGCCGGGCGCCCCGGACAGGTCGAGCGTCCCCGGCGGCGCGCCGAACGTGGGGCGGGTCGGCCGGTACACCGCGCAGACGCGCGAGCGCACGCCGCGGCGCGGCAGCGCGGTCGCGAGGTCGATCGCGATCCGCTCGGCGCCGCCCTGCTGCAGGCTGGTCACGACCTGCGCGACCCGCAGCGCCGCGTCGTCGCACACGTCGAGCGGCGCGTGCCGCACCACGCGCGCCCGCCGCGCCCCGAGCTCGCCCTGGAGCGCGGCGTCGAGCGGATCGCCCGCGCGGAGGCGCGCCGCGACGCCCGCGGCGAGCGGCGCGTCGAGGTACACGCTCGCGGCGCGGGGCAACCCCGGCGCGCGGCGCCCCGGCGCGCGGCGCGCGGCCCGGCTCAGCTCGCCGCCCGTCGCCCGCAGCAGCTCGGCCCACGCCGCGGCGTCGGACGCCGGGGACGCGGCCGCGGAGGGCGCCGCGCGGGTGGGCGCCGAGCGCGCCGGCGGCGCCGAGGCCGCAGCCGGCGCCGCGGCGAGGTCGAGCGGCGCGAGCACGGCGCCGAGCGCGCAGACCGGCAGCCCGGTGTCGCTCGGCGGCGGGAACGGGTCCGGATCGAGCGCCGCGGACGGCGCGGGCCAGGCGCCCCCGCGCACGAGCCACACCGGCCCCGCCGCGATCGCGTCCGCCGCGGCCGCGAGCGGCGCGGGCGTGAGGTCGAGCGGCGCGAGCCCGGCGAGCCGGAGCGCGCGCAGCGTGCGGCCGGCGCGGGCGCGGTGCTCGGGCGCTTCGGCGAAGACGGCGCAGATCGGCGGGCGCATGCGGGCGCGAGCGGCGCGGCTCAGTAGGCCGAGGGGTAGCCGCGGAAGGGCGCGACGACGGCGACGTCCGGCGCGCTGGAGATGCGCTCCCGCGAGCGATGGCCGCCCCAGGCGGCGCGCGGCGCGGCGGCGGACGGCGCCGCGGCCCACGCGGCCGCGCCGAGCTGCTCCGCCTCCACCGCCGACGGGACGCCGCCCGTGTAGACGAACTGCCCGCGCGGGCTCGCCTCGATCGGGACGGACGTGCGCCGCATCGCGCCCTTCACGAGGCAGCGGTAGTGGAGCACCGACCCGTGCAGGTGCGGGGGCGCGTGCAGCCAGAAGCCGTCGCCCTGCGGCCGGAACGTCACGCCGGGCGGCGCCCCGGGCATGGGCTTGCGGCGGGTCGCGCGGCGCACGAGCACGCCGACGAGGCCGATGACGGCGCTCGCCAGGACGAGGCCGCCGCCGACGAACGCCACCGTCGCCGCGGTCGACCCCGAGCTCGAGCGCGGCGCGCGCGCCGACCCCGCCGGCGCGGCCGGCGAAGGCGCGGCGGCCGCGGGGGCGCTCGCCTCCAGCGCGGCGACCACGCGGAAGCCGTTGTCCGCGTTGCGGCTGCCGGGGTCGTTGCGGTACCGCGCCGCGGCGCGCAGGTGCCTCGCGTCCTTGAGCCACGAGCCGCCGCGCAGCACGCGCCGGGGCTTGTCGCCGCCCGGCGCCGAGGTCTGCTCGGGGTCGACCGCGGGGCCGGGCGCGTAGGGACCGTACAAGTCGCGACACCACTCGTAGACATTGCCGCTCATGTCGTGCAGGCCAAAGGCGTTCGGCTGCTTCTGCCCGACGGGCCGGGTGCCGCTCCCGGCGTTGCCCTTGAACCACCCGATGGCGGCGGCGGCCGCGTCGTCGTTCCCCGTGTAGAACCGCGTCTGGGTCCCCGCGCGGTGGGCGTACTCCCACTGCGCCTCGGTCGGCAGATCGAAGGCGCGGCCGGTCCTCTGCGTGAGCCACCGGGCGAACTCGCCCGCGTCCTTGAACGTCACCAGCGTCACCGGGTGCTGGTCGGTCTGCGGGAAGCCGGGAGCCCTCCAGGTGAACTCCTTGCGCTGCGACAGGCCCTTGCCGTCGAAGCCGAACCCGCCGGAGGCGCCGACCTCGGCCTCGGTGCGGTAGCCGGTCTGCTCGACGAAGCGCTTGAACTGCCCGACCGTGACCGGGAATTTGCCCAGGTAGAAGCCGCGGCTCAGGGTCACCTCCCGGGGCGCCTCGTCGTCGCCGCGGCCCGCCTCCGCCGGCGGCGAGCCCTGGCGGAAGCGGCCCTCCTTCACCAGCACGAGGTCGAGCTGCGCCCCCCCGAGGTCGATCGCGAGGGCGGGCGCCGGGTCCGCCGCCTGCGCCGCGGCCGGGGCGAGGAGCGCGACTCCGGTCGCGAGGGCGAGGGCCAGAGAGATGCGGTGCCGGTCACGGCGGGGTCTCACCAGCCCAGGCTAGCAGAGCAGACCGAGGCGCTGCGCGGTGTTCGACGAGCGCTCGGCCGAACACGCGCGCCGGCGCCGCGCGCGCTCGGCCCCCGCGCAGGCGGCTCGTCCTCACCGCGGCCCACGTCCGCAACGAGGCGTCATCGCGACCGTCGCGCTGGCAGGCGGAGCACCCGAGTCGCCGCCCCGCAGAGAGAGACGACTCGTGCCATGTTAAGAATGATAAAGCGAACCCGTTAAGAACTGTCAAGATCGAACCAGAATCAGTTGCACCGCAGCTGACAACGTGGTTAACGACACGGACGGAGGGCGACGTTTATCTCATACGCGCGGCGCCATCTTCGCGCCTCGACAGGTCCGACGGCGCGCGGCGCCGGCTCGGCCGCGTCATCTCCTGTTCACGCGGCCCCCTGAGCTCTTGAGGATCGTCGCGCCCGACGCGCGCCGGCGTACCACCTGCATCTCGGCCAGCCAGCGACGCAGGTCGCCGCGATCGAGGGAGGAGATCCCCCTGTACGGCATCCGTGTTCGCGAAGCCTCATGAGACGAGCGCACGAGCGCTCCTCCGTGCATCCGCAGCCTTCGAGCGTACCTCGCGCCGTGGTCAGCGGCCGACGAGACAAGGATCAGAAATGCCCAGCAACACCGCTTCATCCACGTCCTCACGCGGCTCCGATGGCATTGACGCTCGCATGGAGCCGATCGCGATCGTCGGCATCGGTTGCCGATTCCCCGGCGGGGCGCACGACGCCGACAGCTTCTGGAAACTGCTGAGCGACGGCGTGGATGCCATCGGCGAAGTGCCGCCCGATCGATGGAGCATCGAGCGCTTCTACGACCAGAGCCCAGGTAAGCCCGGCAAGACGGTGTCTCGCTGGGGCGGGTTCGTACAGCAGCGCATCGAGCTCTTCGACGCCCTCTTCTTCGGGATGTCTCCGCGCGAAGCCGCGTCTCTCGACCCGATGCAGCGCTGGCTCATGGAGGTCAGCTGGGAAGCGCTCGAGGACGCAGGGATCGTCCCCGAGCAGCTGGCCGGGAGCGATACGGCCGTGTTCATCGGCGGCTTCACGGAAGATATCAAGATCTTCCAGCTGGACGCGAACAATCGCGATCTCATCGGCCCGCACGCCGCGACCGGCAGCGCGATGACGATGCTGGCGAATCGCCTCTCCTACATGTACGATCTCCGCGGGCCGAGCGTGGCGCTGGACACCGCCTGCTCCTCGTCCCTGGTCGCGGTGCACCTGGCGTGCCGGAGCATCTGGAACGACGAGAGCGCTTTGGCGCTCGCCGGCGGCGTCAACGCGATGTTCCGGCCGGACTACACGATCGCCGAGTCGAAGGCGGGGATGCTCTCGCCCGACGGGCGCAGCAAGGCGTTCGACGCGCGCGCGAACGGCTATGTGCGCGGCGAGGGCGCCGGGATCGTGGTGCTCAAGCCGCTGCGCCGGGCGCTCGCCGACGGAGATCCGGTCTACGCCGTCATTCGCGGCAGCGGCGTCAACCAGGATGGCCGCACGAACGGCATCACGGTGCCCAGCGGCCACGCTCAGCAGGCGCTGATCCGGGAGGTGTGTGAACGGGCGCGCGTATCGCCGGCTCAGATCCAGTACGTGGAGGCGCACGGCACGGGCACGCCGGTGGGCGACCCGATCGAGGCGAATGCGCTGGGCGCCGTGCTGGGGAGCGGCCGGGCGCCGGACGACCCGTGCTGGATCGGCTCGGTCAAGACGAACATCGGTCACCTCGAGGCCGCCGCGGGCGTCGCGGGGCTCATCAAGACCGCGCTGGCGCTGAAGCACGGCGCCATTCCGCCGCACCTCCACCTCCAGCAGCCCAACCCCGGGATCGACTTCGACGCGCTTGGCCTGAAGGTCGCTCGCGCGCTCGAGCCCTGGCCCCGCACGGCTGGCCCGCGCCTCGCCAGCGTCAACTCCTTCGGCTTCGGCGGGACCAACGCCCACGTGGTGCTCGAGGAGGCGCCGGCCGAGCTGGCCACGCCGCTGCCGGCGGAGGAGGCCCGGAGCGAGCTCCTCCCCCTGTCCGCGCGGAGCGAGCAGGCGCTCCTGGACACCGCGCGCGCGTACCGCGCGCTGATCGCCCGGCACGAGGACGAGCCCGGTTTCTTGCGCGATCTCTGCCGCTCCGCCGGCGCGCGCCGCACCCACCACGAGCACCGGCTGGCGCTGCGGGCCGAGTCCTGCGAGGCGCTCGCCGAGCAGCTGACCGCGATCGCGGCAGGCGAGGCGGCGCCCGGCGCGGCCATCGGGCGTCGGCCGCGCACCCCGGGGCGCCTCGTGTTCGTGTTCGGGGGCATGGGGCCTCAGTGGTGGGCCATGGGCCGCGAGCTCCTGGCCCGAGAGCCGGTGTTCTACGAGACCGTCAAGGAATGCGACGCCCTCCTGCGCCGGCACGCCGGATGGTCGCTGCTCGAGCAGATGCTGGCGGACGAGGGGCGCTCGCGCATGTCCGAGACCCAGATCGCCCAGCCGGCGAGCTTCGCCCTCCAGGCCGGCCTGGCCGCGCTGTGGCGGTCCTGGGGCATCGCGCCGGACGCCATCGTGGGGCACAGCGCCGGCGAGGTGGCGGCGGCCTACTGCGCCGGCGTGTTCGACCTCGAGGAGGCGATCCAGATCATCTATCATCGCAGCCGCCTCCAGCACCGGACCACCGGACAGGGCAAGCTGGTCGCGGTGGGGATCCCGCTGGCCGAGGCCCGGGCCGCCCTGGCCGGCCGCGAAGCGCGCATCTCCATCGCCGCCGTGAACGGCCCCAGCGCGGTGACCCTCGTCGGCGACCACGACGCGCTCTCGGAGCTCGTCCGGCCATTCGAGGAGCGGAAGGTGTTCGTCCGCTTCTTGCAGGTGGATGTGCCGTACCACAGCCACTACATGGATCCTCTGCGCGATGAGGTGATCGAGGCGCTACAGCACATCCGACCGCGTCAGGCAGCGCTGCCGCTCTTCTCGACGGTGACCGGCGCCCGGTCGCACGGGAGCGAGTGGGACGCCGAGTACTGGTGGCGCAACGTGCGCGACACCGTGCTGTTCGCGCCCGCCGCCGAGGCGCTCCTCCAGGAGGGCTACGACACGTTCCTGGAGCTCGGCGCGCACCCGGTGCTGGGCTCCTCGATCCAGGAGTGCGCCGCGCTGCACGGTCGGAAGGCCAGCGTGCTGACCTCGTTGCGCCGCAAGGCGGGCGAGCGCGCTACCCTGCTCGAGGCGCTGGGCGCGCTCTACGTCGCGGGGTTCCCCGTCGACTGGCGCGGCGTGCACCCGGGCGATCCGCGCGGCGCGCGCGTCGTGCGGCTGCCGCGCTACCCGTGGCAGCACGAGCCGCACTGGGTCGAGTCGGACGCCTCGCGGCGCGACCGGCTGGGGGCGCCGGGCCACCCGTTGCTCGGCGATCGGCTGCCCAGCTTCCAGCCGACCTGGGAGAGCGTCGTCGACGTCGATCGCCTGCCCTACCTCAAGGACCACGTGGTGCAAGGCGCCGTGGTGTACCCGGGCGCTGGGTACATCGAGATGATGCTGGCCGCGGCCAGATCGCTGTTCGGAGCGGGGGACCGCGGGATCGAGCTCACAGGCATCGAGTTTCACAAAGCGCTGTTCGTGCACCCGGACACCCAGCCGCGCCTCCAGGTGGTCTGCGACGGCGCGCAGGGGACGGCGAGCGTCGGGAGCCGCGCCAGCGCCGACCCGCAGCAATGGGCGCGGCACGCGAGCGCGACCTTCCGCCTCCTGCCAGAGGACCGCCGCGCACGGAGGCTCCCGCTGGCCGAGTGGCGCGCCGAGCACGCGCGCGAGACGTCGACGCAGGACTGCTATCGCTACCTGAGGAGCCTCGGGCTCCACTACGGCCCCGAGTTCCGCGGGATCGCTCAGCTCTGGCGCGGCGCGGCCTCGGCCGTGGCGCGCGTCGCCCTTGGCGGGGAGGCGCGCGCCGCGCAGGGCGGGTATGCGCTGCACCCGGCGCTGCTGGACGCCTGCTTCCAGGTGCTGCTGGCGACGACCATGCCGGCGGACGACGCCGGCGATCGCAGCCGAGGGGTCTACCTGCCCACCCACATCGCGTCGCTGCAGCTCCGCGGCCGGGTGCCCGAGCAGCTCTGGGTGCGCTCCCAGGTCGTGGAGTTCGACGAGCGCGTCCTGCGCGGCGATCTGATCGCCTGCGACGACGCCGGCAACGTGGTGCTGGAGCTGCGGGGCGCCGTCGCCCGCTCGCTGGAGCACGCGCGGTCCGACGATGCCGTCGATACGAGCAGCCTGTTTCACAAGATAGAATGGCAGCCTCAGCCCGACGCGGCCCCGGAGGCGCCGCGCGGGCGTGGCAGCTGGCTTTTGCTGGCCGATCGGCAAGGGTTCGGGCAGGCGCTCGCGGCGCAGCTGGAAGCCCGGGGCGATCGGTGCGTGCTGGTGTTCGCCGGAGCGCGCTACGAGGCGGACGAGGCGCAGCGCCGCTTCGCGGTGAACCCGGCGTCCCTCGACGACATGCAGCAGCTGGTCGCCGCGGTGTTCGCGCGCGCGCGGCAGCCGTGGCGCGGCATCCTCCACCTCTTCAGCCTGGACACGATCCCCGCCGAGGGCCTCACGCTCGGGGATCTCGACCGCGCGCAGGCGCTCGGCCCGATCGCCTTGTTGCACCTCGTCCAGGCCCTCGACCGCAGCGGCCACAGCGAGCTGCCGCGCATCTGGGCGGCGACGCGCGGCGCCCAGCCGGTCACGCCCGACCTCCCCCCGACCGCGGTCGCCGGGTCCGCGCTCTGGGGCATGATGCGCATGGTCGGCTATCAAGAGCACTCCGATCGCTACGGCGGCCTGATCGACCTCGACCCGAGCAGCCCGCTCGACGAGGTCGCGCTGCTCGCCGACGACCTGATCGCGGGCAGGGTGACGGACCAGGTGGCTTACCGGCGCGGGCGGCGTCATGTGCCTCGGCTCGTCGCGCGCCCCGACCTCGCGCAGGCCGCGCCGGCGCTCTCGCTCCGGGCCGACGCCAGCTACCTCATCACGGGCGGGCTCGGCGGGCTGGGGCTCCTTGTCGCGCGCTGGATGGTGCAGCACGGCGCGCGCCGGCTGGTCCTGCTCGGTCGCAGCGCCCTCCCGCCGCGCGCGGCGTGGCGCGAGGCCGCCGCCGATACGCCGCTCGGGCAGCGCGTCGCTGCCGTCCGCGAGCTCGAGGCGCTGGGCGCGAGCGTGCACGTGGCCGCCCTCGACATCGCCGACGAGGCGCAGCTCACCGCGTTCCTCGGTCAGCACCGGGACGAGGGGTATCCCCCGATCCGAGGCGTGATCCACGCCGCCGGCGTGAGCAGACCGCACCTGATGGCCGCGATGACCATGGAGGAGTACCTCGAGACCGCGCGACCGAAGGTGCAGGGCGCCTGGCTGCTGCACCGGCATCTCGAGCGGGAGCCGCTGGACTTCTTCGTGCTCTTCTCGTCGATCGCCGCGCTCGCCTTCACCGCGGGGCAGGCGGACTACGGCGCTGCCAACGCCTTCCTCGACGGCCTCGCGCATTACCGGCGCGGCCGCGGCCTCCCGGCCAGCAGCATCAACTGGGGAGCGTGGGCCGAAGCTGGCATGGCCACGACGCTCGGAGACTACTTCAACAACCGCGGAATGCCCCCCTTCTCGCCGCGCCGCGGCCTGGAGGCGCTCGGGCACGTCCTGCAGCAGGACATCGACCAGGCGACGGTCCTGTGGGTCTCCGATCCTCAAACATTCGCGCGGAACAACTTCTCTTCCGGCAGCGTCGTGCCGTTCATCGCGCGCCTGCTCGACGGCGCCGCGACCGGCGGCGAGGCCGCGCGCACCGCCAGCGCGCCGCCGAAGCACCCGCTCCAGGCCATCCTCGAGCCCGCGGAGCCCGCCGAGCAGGAAGAGCGCCTCGTCGATTACCTCCAGGGCCTCGTCGCGCGCGTGCTGCGGCTCTCGGCCTCACGGATCGACCGGCGCTCGCTGCTCAACGACCTCGGGCTCGACTCCCTGCTCGCGCTCGAGCTGAAGAACCGGATCGGGACCGACCTCCGGGCCACCGTCCCGGTCGTCGATCTGTTGAAGGGCGTGACCGTCGGAGAGCTCGCCCGCCAGATCCGCGCGATGATCGCCGACGGCGCGGCCGCCGGCGGCGCCGCGCCGGTCGACGCCGCGCGCGCGCTCGTCACCGGCGAGGTCCCGCTGGGGCCGAACCAGCGCTGGCTCCTGTCGCGCGAGCTCCCGAACCCTCATCACTGGAACCTCGCGACGCTCTGGGAGCTGATCCGGCCGCTCGAGCCAGAGCGCCTGTCGCAGGCGCTCCGGGCCGTGCTCCTGCACCACGACGCGCTCCGTACGCGGTTCGCGCGCGACGAGCGCGGGTGGCGGCAGCGGATCGCGCCTCCGGAGGACACGGTGCCGCTCACCCACCTCGACCTCTCGGCGCTGCCCCCCGCGGAGCAGGCCAGCGCGATGGACGCGGCGGTGGTCGAGCTCCAGACGAAGCTCGACCTCTTCGCCGGGCCGCTCGTGCAGGTCGTTTACTTCGGCCTGGGCGGCGATCAGCGCGACAGGCTGCTCATCATCCTTCATCACCTGGTGAGCGACGTCGTGTCTCTCCAGATCGTGCTCGCCGATATCGAGATGGCGTACCACCAGTTGAAGCAGGGTCAGCCCGTGCTCTTGCCCCCCAAGACCACGTCGTACAAGCAATGGGCAGAGCGGCTCGTCGACCACGCTCGATCGCCGGATAGAAAGCGCGACCTGGAGTACTGGCGCTCCCTCCCCTGGGGCGCGGCGACGCCTCTTCCGATCGATCACCCGAGCGGGAGAGAGGCCAACACGATCGCGTCCACGCGGATCTTGTCGTCGTCGCTCTCCGCCGAAGAGACCGGCGCGCTGCTGCAGGATCTCCCGAGGGCCCACCGCGCCCAGATCATGGTCGCGCTGCTCTCGGCGCTCGGGCAGGCGTTCGCGCGCTCGGCCGGCCTCGACTCCCTGCTGCTCGACGTGATCGTGCACGGCCGGGAGGCCCCGTCCGACGACATGGACCTGGCCCGCACGGTGGGCCTCTTCGCGCACGGCATCCCCCTCCTGCTCCAGCTGCGGGGCCCGCGGACCCCGCTCGAGGCGCTCCAGAGCGTCAAGGGTCAGTTCGATCGGCTCCTCCGCCACGGGAGCACCTACGCAGCCCTGCGCTGGCTCAGCCAGGATGAGGAGATCGTGGCAGCGCTCAAGTCCTTGCCGAGGCGCGAGATGATCTTCAACTACGTGGGACAGTTCGAGCTGCCCGTATCGGATACGGCGCTGGTCAAGGCGGTGCCTCAGATACCTCCGGCCATGGAGGATCCGG
Organism: Sorangium sp. So ce185; assembly: GCF_051526825.1. NCBI lineage: Bacteria > Pseudomonadati > Myxococcota > Polyangiales > Polyangiaceae > Sorangium > Sorangium sp. So ce185. The sequence continues at coordinate 10,624,798 of NZ_CP150316.1, forward strand.
AGAACATGCGAGACTTCCTCCTGCAATGTCAGGTGGGGATCTTCAGCGGCCGCCTGACCGCGCTCTGGAACTACAGCGAGAACGTGCACCGCCGCGGGACGATCGAGCGGCTCAACGGCGCCTTCCTGGAGGCGCTGCGCTCGCTGATCCGAGGCGAGGCTGCCCCCGAGGTCCTCGCCGCGCCGGGCAAGAGGGCGCCCGTCTGGGCCTCGGACAGCATGATTGCGCAGGGCGGCGGCGAGTGAGCGGGCGGCCTGCCGAGCACAGGCCGCCGCCGACGTGGAGCGGAGCTACCTGAACCGGGGCGTGGACGCCATGTACGATTACGACAGAGAGTTCTACGACATCATGAACAGGGAGGCGATGCGCTCCGCCGAGCCTATCCTTCGCCTCCTCCTGACGTGGTTCAACGTGACCAGCGTCGTGGATTTCGGGTGCGGTCACGGCGCGTGGCTGAAGGTCTGGAAGCAGCTCGGCGTCCCCGAGGTGCTCGGCCTCGACGGAGCGCACGTGGAGAGCGGCGCGTTGCTCGTCGATCCCTCCGAGTTCCGCGCCGCGGATCTGACCCGGCCCGTGCAGCTCGGGCGGCGGTTCGATCTCGTCCAGAGCCTGGAGGTCGGCGAGCATCTGCCGCGAGAGGCCGCCAGGGACTTCGTGGGCTCGCTGACGCGCCACGGGAGCGTCGTCCTGTTCTCCGCCGCGCCGCCGGGGCAGGGCGGAGAGTTCCACATCAACGAGCGCCCGTACGGGTACTGGCGCGAGCTCTTCGACGAGCGCGGGTACCTGCTCCTCGACGCGATCCGCCCGTCGGTGAAGGGCGACCCGGAGGTGTCGTATTGGTACCGGTTCAACACGTTCATCTACGTCCGCCGAGACGCGCTGCCCGCGGTGCCCGGCGCGCTCCTGGACCTCGCGCTCCCCATGGGCAAGCCGATCCCGGACGTCGCGCCGCTCTCGATGAAGCTGTGGCGCCTGATGCTCAGGCCCATGCCGCCGCCGTGGATCACCTATGTCGCCAGGAACATCATCAAGCCTCGCGTGGTCCAGCAGCACCGACGCGAGGCGGCCGCGAGGGCGGCCGAGAGAGGAGAGCAAGCGCATGGATAGCGTCGATCGTGGAGAGCTCCAGGGCTCTGTCGAGACTTCCGTATTCGACCGTGGCGCCATGGATCTGTACGTCGGGATCTTGCAGGACGTGGCGGACGGCAAGGACGTCACCGCGGCCGTCGAGCGCCTCGCGGCGACGCTAGAAGCCAGGCTCGACGGCCTCGCGCGCCGCGCCGAGCGGGACGGCGCCGCCGCGCTCCCGGCGCTCTCGCTCGCGAAGCGCGTCGTGTTCGAGGTCGTCCACCACCTCGCCAAGGGGAGCGACCTGGGCGGCCGGGCGCGCGACGCCGTCGGCGGCCTGCTCGGCCGCTCGAGCCTGTTCGACCTGCTCCCCCATGCCCGCTACCGGATCACACAGGACTGGTTCACTCACAACGTCACGTCCTGGGAGCCCGTGCTCGCGCCGCTGCGCGGCAAGCCCGACGTGCGATGCCTGGAGATCGGCTCCTTCGAGGGGCTGAGCGCCTGCTGGTTGCTCGAGAACGTCCTCACGCACGAGACCAGCCGGCTCGTCTGCGTCGATCCCTTCGACGGACCGGGCCAGCTGCAGGCAGAGCGGCACTTCGATCACAACATGCGGCAGACGGGCGCCGGCCACAAGGTGACGAAGCTGAAAGGGTACTCGCGCCAGGCGCTCCCCTTGCTCTCGGGCTCGACGTTCGATATCGCCTACGTCGACGGCTCGCATCACCCCGTGGACGCCCTCCAGGACGCGCTCTCGGTCTGGCCGCTCCTCCGGCGCGGCGGCCTCGCGATCTTCGACGATTACGCCATCGGCGGCTCCTACCCAAAGGAGATCGCGGCCGCCGTCGACCCGAAGCCGGGCATCGATGCCTTCCTCGGGTTCGTCAAGGGAGGGCACGAGATCGTCCTGCAGGGCTACCAGCTGATCGTCCGCAAGACGTGACGTTCGCGCCTCGCTCGATCACCTCATCGTCGGCGACCGCCTCGCAATCGGCATCAACCCACAGCAGGACCACCTTATGCGCACAACCATCAAGCTCGTCGCTCTCCTCGGCACGTGCACGCTCGTCGGCTGCTCGTCCTCGGCCCCCTCCTCGGACGTGCCCGAGGACGATCTGCTGGCGCCTCCGCCCGCCGGCGCTGGCGTGCAATTTCGAATGGTCGCCATGCTCGACCCTGGGGTCGAGATCCAGCGCTGCAAGCTCTTCGTCGTGCCTCCGGAGGGGCTCAACATCCAGCGGGACGAGGTGCGGTTCTCGAGCGGGAGCCACCATGTCCTGCTCTACGAGACCCCCTACGCCGAGCTCCCGACCAAGACGCGCCACGGCGTGCCCATCGACGCGGCCCAGGTCCACGACTGCAAGGACGGACCTCAGGGCGAGTGGGAGATCAACGGCGTGTTCGCCGGCTCCCAGTCCCGCGACGGCGTCTCCTTCCTGGGCGAGCTCCCGCCCGGCGTCGCGGTCAAGGTCCCGCCGGGCAAGGTGCTCCTCATGAACACCCACTACATCAACGCCTCGGCCGAGCCCATCGAGACGGACGCGCGCATCAACATCTACACGATCCCGGACGACGCGGTGGAGATCGAGGCGGGCATGCTCTTCCACTACAACCCCTTCATCGACGTGCCGGCGCGCGGGGAGTCTTCCGCGCGGATGCGGTGCACCGCCGATCAGGATATCTCGGTGGTGAGGATCCAGTCGCACACGCACAGCCGCGGCGTCGGCTACGTCGCCCACAAGGTCGATCTCGACGGCAAGATGACGGAGCTCTACGCCCACGACCAGTGGGAGAACGTGCCGACCCGGGAGTTCTCCCCTTTCCTCGAGGTCAAGAAGGGAGAGGCCCTCGACTACCGCTGCGACTTCGCGAACGTCGAGGAGCGCGAGATCGCCCAGGGCCTGACCACGAAGGACGAGATGTGCATGCTCATCGGACCGTACTTCCCGCGCTCCCCCATGTACGAGAACTGCCACACCAAGGAGGGATTGCTCGCCGCGACCTGGTTCGGCTCCGGGGCAACGGCGTGCGCGGAGACGCTCTCGTGCCTCGACGAGGCGAAGGCCGTGGACGGAGGCAACGGGCCCAGGTCCTACGGTTGCATCGTGAACAGCTGCGAGGCCGTCGGGCCCGCGATCTCGAACGTCATTCGCTGCCAGTGGAGCGCGGGGTACGGCGCCTGCGCCGAGGCGTGCAGCCAGCCCGGCGAAGCGTGCGAGTCGTGCATGGCCTCGGCGTGCAAAGCGGACCTCGACGCCTGCCAGATCGCGACGTGCGGCTGACCCCGGCGCGCCACGTCACGACGCAACAACGGGTTCGACGAGGACATCTACGAGACCCGCGCCGCCGCCGGCGGCCGGGACCCCCTCGACGTGGCGCGCGACGACGTTGAGGCCATCCCGATCCGCGGGATCGCCTCGATGTTCAAGATCCCGAATGACACACTGCGTTATCTCTCCGCTTCACGGACGCGATTCATCGCCCGTCCATGGCGGGGCAGCTCTCGCCCGAAGAAAGGGGGAAGCTTGAGGCGGCGCTCGACGTAGGGACCGAGGTGGTGAGCGAGACCGTCGAGGAGCGCCGGAGGAGGCCCCTGGACAACGACATTCTGACGCTGCTGATCCAGGCCGAGGTCAGGTGCGAGCCCACGCTCGTGAAGAATGTCGTCGAGGAGACGCTCCGGTACGACAACCCCGGCAAGCTGGGGATCCCGCGGTATGCGCTCGATGACGTCGATCTCCGGGGGGCGCGGATCCGGAAGGGACAGAGGGTCATGGCCCTGCTGAGCAGCGCGCTGCGCGACGAGGCGGCCTACACCCGCGCCTCCACGTTCGATCTGCGGCGAGGCGCCGACGCGGGAGTTGCCTTCAGGGGCGGCCATCACTATTGCATCGGGGCGACGCTGGCTCGCCTCGAGGGGCGGATCGCCATCGAGGCGCTCGTCAGCCGCTTTCCCGAGATGGAGCTCGCGGGGCCGGCGGTGTTCGCTCCGCGCCCCTCGATCCGGAAGATGACCTCGTTACCCGTCCGCCTCCGCCCCGCCCGTGCATGAGGGCGGACGCGGACACTCCGGCGCCGGCCAGCCGACGTCGACAGATTTTCCTGGGGCGAGCGCGACGCGGCCGCGCGACCCCGGGAACGATGCGCGCGCTCGATCACCTGCGCGCGCAAGATGTGAGACCACCACACAGCAGGTATCGACTCATGCGCACAACCACCTCGCTCATCGCTCTCCTCGGCGCCGTCGCGCTCTTCGGCTGTTCGTCCTCGGAACCCGGCCCCGGGCCGGGGACCCCGGGGGACCAGGGGCTGGAGCCGCCGGCCGAAGGCGCCGGCGTGCAGTATCGAATGGTCTCCACGATCGAGCCGGGCCAGGAGGTCGAGCGCTGCCAGCTCTTCGTCGCGCCGCCGGAGGGGCTCAACGTCAACCGGGAGGTGGTGCGGTTCTCGCGCGGGAGCCACCACGTCCTCCTCTACGCAACGCCGTACACCGAGATCCCGAGCGAGACGCGCGACGGTGACCCCATCGATGGGTCCCAAGTCCACGACTGCAGCCAGGGCCCCCAGGCCTACTGGGACGTCACCGGCGTGGTCGCGGGCTCCCAGTCCCCCGACGGCAACTCCTTCCTCGGCGAGCTCCCGGAGGGCGTGGCGCTCAAGGTCGCCCCGGGCACGGTGCTCCTCATGAACACCCATTACCTGAACGCCTCGAGCGCGCCCCTCGAGACCGACGCGCGCGTCAACCTCTACACGATCGCGGACGAGGAGGTGAAGGTCGAGGCGGGCATGCTCTTCCACTACAACCCGTTCATCAGCGTGCCGCCGCACGGGGAGTCCTCGGCGCGGATGCGCTGCACCACCGATGAGGACATCTCGGTCGTGAGGATCCAGTCGCACATGCACCGCCGCGGCGTCGGCTACGTCGCCAACAAGGTCGACCTCGACGGCAAGATGACGGAGCTGTACGCCCACGACAAATGGGAGGGGGTCCCGTCGCAGGAGTTCTCGCCGTTCCTCGAGGTCAAGGCGGGAGAGGCCCTGGACTACCGCTGCGATTTCAAGAACACCGAGGATCGCGACATCGCGCAGGGCCTGACCACGAAGGACGAGATGTGCATGCTCATCGGGCCGTACTTCCCGCGGTCCAGGGCCTACGAGAACTGCCGGAACAAGGAGGGCTTCGACGCCTCGACGTGGTTCGGCTCCGGGAAGACCACGTGCGCCGAGGCGTTCTCGTGCATCAACAGCGTGACCCCCGGCGACGATGCCGCGTTCTATGGCTGCATCGTGAACACCTGCGAGAAGGTCGGGCCTCAGCTCTCGGAGACGCTCAATTGCCAGACCAGCGGGGCCTTCGGCGCGTGCGACGAGGATTGCCGCGGCGGGGACAGGGAGGTCTGCAACACGTGCATCCTCGCGGCGTGCGCCCCCGAGATGGAGGCCTGCGAGGTCGCCACGTGCGACTGACCTGAACGGGCGCGGCGCCGCGGGGCGGCTCTCGGCCGCCGCGCGGCGCTGCCCTGCGGCGCGGCGCCGCCCTGCGCGGCGGCGCTGCCCATCAGAACGTTCCCTGGATCTCGACCCGCCCGAGGCCCACCCCGGCGCGCCAGACCACGCCGCGCTTCGCTTGCGGCGCCGCGCCCGCGGCCTCGGGCGCCGCGTCGCCGCCGGGCCGGACCACGAGCAGCACGACCCCGGTCGCGGCCGAGGCGGCGCCCACGATGAAGCTCACGGTGGACACATGGCCCAGCGTGGTCGCGGCGTCGGCGTCGCCCTTCAGCTCGGGCGGGCAGCGCTTGCCGTCGCAGCGCGCCTCGATGTCGGACACCTTCGAGAGCGACACGAGGCCGGTCGCGGCGCCGACGCCGATGCCCACCGCCCCGAGCCCGAACGCGAGCCCCGCGGGCAGCAGCGAGCCGCGTTCCCCCTCCGCACCCCCCGGGGCGGGCGCGCGCGGCGCCGGCGCCGGCGCCGCGGGCGCCTCCAGCGCCGCGCGCACGGCCGCGAGCTCGGTCTCCGCGTCCCTCCGCGCGTCGAGGAACGCCGCCGGCGGGTCCTCCGGGAGCGGCTCGGCGAGGACCTGCTCGTACAGGCCGCGCGCATCCTCCAGCCGGCCGAGCTTGCGCTGGCACCGCGCCATGTAGAGCACGAGCGTCGGCGCGTGATAGAGCCCGTCCGCCTCCTTGAAGACCTCGAACGCCTCCTGCCAGCGGTCCGCGCCGTAGAGCTTGAGCCCCTCGTGCGCCTTGGTCCGGGCGAGCTGCTGCGCCTCGGCCGAGGCGCCCTCCGGCGGCTTCGCCGCGAGCGCCGGCGACGCGGCCAGCAACGTCACCGCGAACGCGCACCGGCGAAGACAGGTCGAGAGCATCGTCGTTCGTTTCATCGGAATTCGTCGGAAGCAGAAGCGGACGCCCCGAAGGTCGCCCGCGGCACGGCCCTGCGCCCGCACGGAAACCTCGCGGGGGCGGCGGACACAGTAAGGGGAACCGCGCGCCATCGTCCAGCGATGACATGGACGGCCGGACCGCGATCCCCTCAGATCCCCGGCGCGCCGGTGGACCGGCCCGGCGAGGTCACCGCGGCGTCGCGGCGCCGTGACGCCGCGGCGGCGCCGGCGCGCCGACCGCGCGGCGGCTCGGCGCATCGCCGCCGAGATCGCCTCGCCGCGGAAACCGGTTGGATACATTGGGCGTGTTACGCCTTCCATCATGACCGGTCTCATCAAACGGTCGGAGGAGACCTCGACGAGAGCGCGATGGAGGCTCGACACTGTGTTGACCGATGAGCGCTCGCTCGTGGAGCTGCTCCGGGTGGTCACCGTCGACGTGCACGAGGCGGCGAGCGTCGAGGAGGCGCTGCATCGCACGATCGCGCACATCTGCGATCACCTGAGCTGGCCGGTCGGGCACGCGTACGTGCCGGCGGCGGACGATCCCTCGCTGCTCCTGCCGACGGCGCTCTGGTACCTCAACGATGAGGTGAAGTTCGCGACCTTCAAGGCGGTGACGGAGGCGACGCAGTTCACCCCGGGGGTCGGGCTGCCCGGGCGGGTGCTCGCCAGCAAGCAGCCGGTCTGGGTGCGCAACGTGACGGAGGACGCCAACTTCCCGCGCGCCCGGCTCGCGAAGAATCTCGGCGTCAAGGCGGGGTTCGCGTTCCCCGTGGTGGTCGGGGCCGAGGTGGTGGCCGTGCTCGAGTTCTTCTCCGACGCCGAGTACGCGGACGACGGGAAGTTCGCCGCGACCATCGGCCGGATCGCGCGGCAGCTCGGCCGCCTGTTCGAGCGCAAGCACGCGCAGGAGATGCTGAGCCGGGAGCGGGACTTCATGGCCGGCGTCATGGATCTCGTCGACGGCCTCATCGTGGCGCTCGACGCGCGCGGGCGCATCGTGCGCATGAACAGCGCCGCCGAGCGGGCGCTGGGCAGCGGGCGCGGGCACCTGGAGCCGAGCTATCTCTGGGAGCTCACGCCCGATCCGGGGGCGTCGGCGCAGCTCAAGGCGCTCTTCGAGGAGCTCGGCGCCGGCGCGCCGCGGAAGCAGGTGGAGGTCCCGTGGACGGCGAGGGACGGCGCCCGCCGGGTGACGGCCTGGTCGGGCGCGGTCCTGCGCGGCAAGGACGAGGGGTTCCGGTTCGTCATCATGACCGGCATCGACCTGACGGAGCGCAAGCGCGCCGAGCAGGAGCGCGCGCGGCTGCAGGAAGAGGTGATTCAGGCCCAGGAGGCGGCGCTGGCGAAGCTCTCCATGCCGCTCATCCCCATCGGCGACGACGTGGTGGTCTTGCCGCTCATCGGCCCGCTCGAGGCCGGGCGCGTGCGTCGCGTGGCCGAGGCGCTGTCGCGCGGCATCGCGGAGCGCCGCACGCGCACCGCGATCCTCGATCTGACCGGCGTGGACGCGCTCGATCCGGCGGCGATCGAGGCGCTGCTCGAGGTGGTGCAGGTCGTGGGCCTGCTCGGCGCTCGGGCGGTGCTCACGGGGATCCGCCCCGAGGTCGCCCACCGCCTCGCGGAGAGCGGCGTGGACCTCGGCCGGCTCGCCGTGAAGAGCTCGCTGCAGAGCGGGATCGCGTTCGCCATGAGGGGCCGCTGAGCCCCGGGGTCGGGCGCGGCGGAGCGCTGGATCGAGCGTAGACGAGTGTAAACGAGCGCGGCCGTCCCGAACGAGCCGGCGGCCTCCGGGAGGCGCGGCCCGAGCCCGATGTCGCTCGTTCTCAACCGGAACCGCATCATCTCAGCATCGGACCGGGCGAGCATGACGCCCGCTTTGCCCCTGTTTCGTGCTGTAATGCGATGATCCCGAGAAAGGTCCGGTGCGACGATATGCGATCGACGTCTTCCATGCTGGCGCGGTTCGTGGGGGTTCGGGTGCCATTGCTCGTGTGGGCGCTGGCCGCGGCCGCGTGCGCGGCCGAGCCGCCGCTCGACGTGGAGCTAGGCCCGGAGGCGGCCCTCCTGGGCGAGCACGGCGACGCGCTCTCGACGCGCGTCCGGCTCATGGCCGCGAACCTCACGAGCGGCACGAACCAGAGCTACGATCCGGGGCACGGCCAGCGCATCATGCAGGGCGTCGAGCCCGATATCGTCCTGCTGCAAGAATTCAACTACGGCAACAACTCCACGTCCGCCATTCGCGGCTTCGTGGACGCCACGTTCGGCACCGGGTTCAGTTATTACCGCGAGAGCGGGGCGCAGATCCCGAACGGGATCGTGAGCCGGTGGCCGATCATCGCGTCTGGCGAGTGGGACGACGCGTCGGTCGGCAACCGGGATTTCGCCTGGGCGCAGATCGACATCCCCGGCCCCGCCGACCTCTGGGCGGTCAGCGTCCATTTCCTGACGTCGGGCTCGGGGGCGCGCAACACGGAGGCGCAGCAGCTCGTCTCGTTCATCCAGGCGCACGTCGACCCTGACGATTACCTGGTGATCGGCGGCGACTTCAACACCGGGGGCCGGGACGAGGCGTGCGTCACGACCCTCTCGAGCGTGGTGGTCAAGCCCGGGAGCTATCCCGCCGACAAGAACGGGAACGACAAGACCAACGCCAGCCGGTCCAAGCCCTACGACTGGGTGCTCGTCGACAGCGATCTGGAGCCGCTCGAGACCGCCGTCGTCCTCGGCGGGAGCAGCTTCGCGAACGGCCTCGTGGTGGACACGCGCGTCTATTCTCCGCTCTCGGAGATCAGCCCCGCGGGCTCGTCGGACAGCGGCGCCCCGAACATGCAGCACATGGGGGTCGTGCGCGATTTCATGATCCCCGACGGCAGCGGCGGCAGCGCCAGCAGCAGCAGCGTCAGCAGCAGCAGCTCCAGCGGCGGCGCCGGCGGCAGCGGCGGCAGCGGCGGCAGCGGCGGCGCCGGCGGCAGCGGCGGCAGCGGCGGCGCCGGCGGCGGCACGGCCAACGTGATCATCAATGAGGTCCTCGCGAACGAGCCGGGCAGCGATCCTGACGGCGAGTTCGTCGAGATCATCAATGTCGGCACGGCGACCGCCTCGATCGGCGGGTGGAAGCTCGCCGACAGCACGGGGACGCGGCACACCTTCCCCGCCGGAGCCTCGCTCGCGCCCTTCACCGCCGTCGTGGTGTACGGCCACGCCTCGGCGGTGCCAGCTGGCGTGATCGGAGCCGTCGGCGCCTCCACGGGAGCCCTGGGCCTCAACAACAGCAGCGATACGGTCACGCTGCGAAACGCCGCGGGCGCGGCCGTGAGCAGCGTCTCGTACACGTCCGCGCTCTCGGATCAGGACGGTGTCTCGATGAACCGCGGCATCGATCTCGACGGGAGCACATCGTTCGTCCTCCACAGCGCCCTCGGCCAGAGGAGCTCTTCGCCGGGCACGCGCGCGGACGGCACGTCGTTCTAGCCCAGGACGCGGAGCGGGTTGAGACGTCGACGCGCTCGCCGCCGGCGGCCCCCGGGCCCCGCGCGAATGACGCCCGCGGAAACCGCGGCGCTGCGCGGATCACCGCGGGGCCTCTCGGGCATATAGTCTGACGACGATCGGCCGTGTGCTTCGGGCACCGCCGCGGGTTTGCACCCAGGAGCGAGGATTTTAGTGATGAACAGGGCACGAGGTTCGACCACCGCCGTTTTGCTCGCATTTTTCTTCATGGCTTGCGGTCCTTCGACCAGCGCGACGGAGCCCGAGGGCCCGGGCGGCTCGGGATCGGGGGCGGGCGGCCCGGGGTCGGTGGCGAGCAGCTCGACGAGCGCAGGCGGCTCGACGGGTTCGGGCGGAACAGACGCGAGCGGCTCGACCGGGTCGGGCGGCGCCGGCGGCGAGCCGACCGGAGACGGCGGCGCTGGCGGCTCGTCCACCGGCGGCGGGCCCCCCGTCGTCGAGCCCACGTTGATCACGTCCGGTCCTGACGAGTACTGGAAGACAGGAACGCCGACGGAGGTGACGAGCGGCAACGCCGACGTGACCGTCGACGACGCGACGACGCACCAGCGATGGGACGGGTTCGGCGGCACCTTCAACGAGGCGGGCTGGAACGTGCTCTCGATGCTCGGCGAGGCGGAGAGGGCGCGGGCCATCGAGCTCCTCTTCGACAAGCACGAGGGCGCGGCGTTCGTCTACGGGCGCATCCCCATCGGGGCCAGCGACTACGCGATGGACCGCTACACCCTGGCCGAGACGCCGAACGACACCGCGATGGCGAGCTTCTCCATCGACCGGGACAAGGAGCGGCTGATTCCTTACATCAAGGCGGCGCTCGCCGTGAGGCCCGGCCTCCGCCTCTGGGCCAGCCCCTGGACGCCCCCCACCTGGATGAAGAGCAACGGCGCCTTCGATGGCGGCCGCATGAAGGACGACGCGAGCACCTTGCAGGCGTATGCCCTGTACCTCGCGAAGTTCGTGGAGGCGTACGCCGGAGAGGGCATCACCATCGAGGCGGTTCACCCCCAGAACGAGCCGAACTACGAGACGAGGTACCCGAGCTGCATCTGGACGGGGCCGCTCATGGCCAAGTTCATCGGCACGTATCTGGGGCCCACGTTCGCCGACCGGGGGCTCACGGCGCAGATCTACCTCGGCACGATGTCCAACAACGAAAGCGGGAAAGACGGGGCGATCATCAGCGCCGTGACCGGCGACGCCACCGCGATGGGATACGTCAAGGGCTTCGGGCTGCAGTGGAACATGATGAGCAGCGCGTCCGGCTTGAGATCGCGCAATCTGCCGATCGTGCAGACGGAGCACAAGTGCGGCAACTACCCCTGGAACCCCGCGGGCTCGCCGCCGTTCGACGCGCAGAAGGCGCCGAACGATCACGCGTACGCGGAGGAGAGCTGGGGGCTCATCCGCGACTGGATCAAGGCAGGGGTGACCTCGTACAGCGCCTGGAACATGGTGCTGGACACGGCGGGGAAGAACCTGGACTCGGAGCGGCCGTGGCCCCAGAACGCGCTGCTCACCGTGGACACGGCGGCGAAGACGCTGAACGTGACCCCCGTCTACCACGTCTTTCGCCACGTCTCCGAGTACGTCGATCCCGGGGCGATGCGCGTCGCCGCGACCGGCGGCGACGCGCTGGCGTTCAAGAACCCCGACGGGAGCATCGTGACGATCCTGTACAACTCCGGCAATGCGGCGAAGATGACCGTCCTCGATGTGGCCGGGAAGAAGCTCCAGTTCAGCATCCCTGCCCACGGGTGGGCCACCGTCAACTGGACGTGAGGCCGGCACGGGGGTCGAGGCGAGGCTGGGCGTGGTGTCACCGCGCCGGCTCGTCGAGCAGCGCGCGAACGCGCTCCTCGACGGTCGCGAACTCGGGGGTACCGGGCGCGAGCTGGCCCCCGAGGTGCACGTGCCGCACCAGCCCGGCGCGATCGAGGAGGAAGCTGACGCTCGTGTACTGGCGCTTCGGATGGCCATCGATCCACCAGCGCTTGAGCGTGCGCCAGTCCGGGTCGATCGCGACCGGGAAGCTGTACCCGAAGTGCGACAGATAGCCTTTGACGGCCGCCGGATCGAGCGGCTCGTCGTCCTTGTGGTGATACATCCCGACGACGACCAGCCCTCGTGACCGATAGCGCTCGTCCAGCGCCTTGAGCGCCGGGGCGGTGGCGCTGCACAACGGGCAGTTCGGCGACATGAACCAACGGACGAGCACGACCTTGCCGCGCAGGTCCGCCGGCGTGAGCGGCGGCGAGTTGTACCAGGGCCCGACGTCCCAGGCCGGCGGAGGCGCCCCGACGACGCCCGACACATCGTGGTCGAAGCCCGGGTCGCCGCCCGACGTGGGCGGGGCGCTCTCCGGAGACGGCGCAGGCGCGGCGGGCTCCGCGGGCGCGGGCCCCAGGGGCGCGGACGCGGGCACGGGCTCCGGCGAGGCGCACGCGAGGGCGAGCGCGGCGAGCGGCAGCGAAAGCAAGCGAGCGAGCATGGCGATACCCCCGCGCGCGACGGTGGCAGGCCGGCGCGGGCGCGTCAATCCGGACGGGACGGCGTCCCACCGCCTTCTCCCACCGTGAAGTGCGCTGCGAACGCCGCTGCCGGAGCCGGGTCCTCCCCGTTTCAGGTGATGGCGCTCCTGGCCAAGCTCCTCCTGGAAGAGCCGCCGCGGCTCATCGAGGGAGCGAACGGAGGGAAATGCCTTCTTCATCGAGGAGCTGATCCGGGCGGCGGCGGACGGACGCAGCGATACGCTGCCGGAGACGGTGCTGGGGATGGTGGAGGCGAGGCTGTCGGCGCTCCCGCTGGAAGCCCGGCGCCTCCTGCGCGCGGCGAGCGTCTTCGGGGAGCGCTTCTGCAAGGGGAAAACGATTCGTAGACGCAGAAATAAACCTGAATAGTTTCGAAATTTTGGCTGCTGTGCCCGACAGCTGCGTGGCAGGCGCGGGGAGGCCGGGGGAGCTGTACGGGGCCATGGGCGCGCCCGTGCCGGTGCCGGCGGCGCGGGTCGTCAAGGGCGCGGCTTCGGATCGCTGCGCCCGGGGACGCGCTCGGGCCAGTGGTCGTTCACCATCCAGCGGCTCGGTGAGGAGGAACTCGGCGCGGCCGCCGTCGAGCGCAGGGCGCCGGAGCCGATCGGCGCGGTGCCTCGCCGCGGCGCGGGCGTCGGGCCGCCGGACGGCCGCTCCGCACCTAGGCGACGCCGAGGTCCCCGGGCACGAACTCGGGGCCGCCGTCGTCTACCTAGGCACGCTCGGGTTGTCGCGGATGTCGGCCACCTCCGCTAGTTCCGCGTGTCAGAAATCCCGCCAGGATTCCGCTGCGGTGGCGAACCGTCGCGGACCGTCGCTTTCTTCGGGATTTCAGGGGGGCGTGACGACACGACGGATCGCTCGCCCTCGGGAGGGATGGACCCAACCCCGGCCCAACCGCCGAGCCCTGGGCCCGGAGAACTCGCGACGGTCGATCCATCGCCTCGAGCCGCCGTGGTTGCGTCGCTCGCCGCCACCCTGAGCCGAGCCGTCGCCCTCGGGGATGACGTGGCGGCCCGGGTCGTGCACGAGGCGATCGGTCAGCTGCTCGGGCTGCCGGTGGCACCGAAGCGGTGAGCAAGCTTGGGCCGAACGTCGAGCCCGCCGCTCGCGTCGACTCGCTGCCGGAGCCTTGCCGCTCGCCAGTGCCCGCAGGCTCACCTGGGATCGCCCGCGCGCGGCGGTTGCGTGCCGAAGCGCCCCGGAGGCATCCGGAAAGTGATGCCGGCAAGCAGCAGGCCTGTGCCGGGAGGCAAGCGCGGCGGCGTGCGCAGGCGACGACCCTCTCGCCGCGTTGCTGCATGGCGACGCCATGGCGGAACTGCGGACGCCACGGGGAGCGGTGGGAAAACGAGTGGCGAAGCGGCTCCTGCATGCTGGCGCGGAGGCGGCACGCGCACCATGCGCCTCGGCGCCAGAGCGCAGATTCAAGCACGAGCCTGACACGGCTCATCCATGGTCCCGATGAGAGGCATGACCATCACCTGCTTGGTGATCGGGATCATCGGCGTAGACAGCTCCGCTAGCCGGCTCTGCTGCACCCGGATGATCTCCTCCTGCAACGCTGCGCGCTCGCGCTCTCGCGTTCTCGCGCGCCGACATATCGAGCGCGAGGCGGGTGCTCGGCGAGCGCCTCCGCCGCCGCGGCAGCGAGCGTCGCGGCCCGCCGCCCCCCGGCCCGCCGCTCCGCCATGGCGCCGCCATGGGCGATAGCCCGGCGGGTTGTCGAAATTCGCGGCGAAAACGCGCCCTCACCGCGTGGCGTGCGGCGTGCGGTGTCGGCGCCGTGTGGCCAGCGCGGCTCGCACCACGGGCGTCGTCTACGAGCGCCGTCGCCCCGAGAAGACGACGCTCTACGAGATCGTGCGCGACAACGTGGAGACGCTGTACGGGGCCATCGACGACGGCGCCATCGCGGTCCGGATACCCAAGCACGCGAAGAAGGAGCTCGAAGCCTACCTCGACTGCGGGCTGCTCTGCCGCGGGTTCGCGCGGCTCCGGTGCCGTGCAACACACGTCCGGCGACATGCGGCTCAATCCGCATCTGCACGTGGTCTTCCTCGACGGGGCTTATCACGAAGACGGCACCGAGCTCGTGTGGAACGAACTCGGTCATCTTCCGACTCGCGCGGTCGGTCAGGTCCTAGAGCACGCCGTCGGGCGGATGCTCCGTTACCTTCGGCGGCACGGGCATCTCGAAATCGAGCACGACGTCGAGGAGGACGGCGAGCCCGAGGCAGCGCTCTGTGCCTCCGCCGTCTCGGGACGAGAGTCGCGATACGCGTCGTCGCCCCGCAATGGCTCCGCGGGCTCTCGCCGTCTTCGCCGAGCGCGCTCGCGTACGACAAGCCGCTGTGCGCTGCGCTCGATGGCTTCACCTTGCACGCAGCGACGCGCGCCGGTGCGCACCATGCCGCGGCGAGGGAGGCGCTGCTGCGTTACGTGCTGCGACCCCCGATCGCAAAGGAGCGCGTCGAGCCGCAGCAGGACGGCCTGGTGCGGCTGTCGCGGAGGCGCGCCTTCGCTGACGGAACTGTCGCGGTGGACATGGATCCGCTCTCGCTGCTGTGCCGGCTCGCCGCCAGCGTCCCGCCGCCGCGCTTTCACACCGTCAAGTACGCGGGCGTGCTCGCCTCGGCAAGTCGCCCACGTTGGCGCGCAAGCGCATCGGACCGCGCCCTGCGAAGCCAGAAGAGCCTACGAAGGCGGACGAAGACGCCGCTTCGAAACGCAAGCGTGGCGGCTATCGGGCGGTCGACAAACCGCGCCGAGCTCTTGCGCCGCACATGTGCGATCGACGTCCTCGAGTGCCCAGCTTGCAAGGGGCGGATGAAGCTCGTCGCCATGGTGACCGAGCCAAGGAACATCGCCCGCTTCCTCTCCGCGCTCGGCGAGCCGACCGATGTTCCAGCACGCTCTCCCAGCGTCCACGCGGCGGCCGCCGTACTGGAAGAGCACCGTTCTGCGCCGCAAGGCGCCCGGTGACGCCGCATAGCGTCTCGCGACGCGCCTCCCGGGCCAGACCAACGCCCGGACGGACACGTGTGCCCACGGCACGCCGATGCGCCCCTAGCGCGCTCGGCGCCGCCCGGACCACGCTCTTTCGACCCAGGACCGAGCCATCACGACGCTCGCGGTCCCACCCTTTCGGTTTGCTGCGCACCACTTCCTCGCGCTGCGATCCGGCTTCTTTTACCTACGCGCTCTTCTGCTTGGAAGCTTCGCGCCTGGCCCGCAATGGACGCGACTGGGCAACGTCGCGCTACGTCGAGTGGGTCGTGCTCATGAAGCGTTCGTTCGGCTTCGATGCGCTCCGCTGCCCGAGATGCGAACGGAGGATGCGCGTGCTTTCCACGATCACCGACTCAGCGGTGGTGCGCCGCATCCTCGATCATCTGAACTTGCCCTCGCAGCCCCGAACGGCAGCACCCGCGCGCGATCCAACGTGGGAACCGATGGCGTTCGGGTTCGACGCGGCGTAGGTGGGCACCCGGCCCGAGCCCGTCATGGCGAACGCACGTCGCGGTCGTCGAGCCAGAGCTGCACCCAATGCACGGCGCGCGGGCCCTGCGACGGGGCGAGCGGGTGTTTGATGCGCGATAGACGGCTCGCCCGGCGTCGTTCCCGCGGGGCTCGACACGGGCGAGAGCTCTATGGTTTCCTATCCGCTTCCCGCGGGCTCGACACGGGCGAGAGCTCTATGGTTTCCTATCCGCTTCCCGCGGGGCTCGACACGGGCGAGAGCTCTATGGTTTCCTATCCGCCGCTCGGCGACGGCGAGCCCGCCTCCAGTCCCGCCTGGCGCACGCCTATTGTGAGGATCCATGCACCGAATTCGTGATCTCGAGGAGCGACCGCACGAGCGGGTCCTTGTCGTCCATGGCGCGCCACACCGAGCGGCCAAGGATGACGACGTTGAGGTCCCGAACCCGCTTGAACACCACTCCGGCAAGGAGCGTCGACGCGGCGCTCTCGGGACACAAGCTGAGACCTTCGCCGCTCGCCACCAGCATGAGGATCACATCGCTGCTGGCCTCCTCGTGGGCGAGCTCGAGCGTGAGATCATGCGCCCGGAAGGCGGCGATGATGTCGTCGTGGAGGCGCGGGCCCTCCTTGCGCGGAGGCCAGAGAAAGCGCTCCTGCTTCAGGTCCGCGACCCTCAGCGTGCGCCGTGCAGCGAGGCGATGGCTCTTCGACATCACGACGCCGACGCGCTCGCGATACAGCACGCGGAAGCGGAAGAGCGGGTTGTCTTCCGGCGAATGGTAGCCGTACCCGACCGAGATCTTGCCATCGCGCAGCGCGGCGACCTGCTCCTCGCTCGGCAGCGGCCGAAGGCGTACCTCGACGCGCGGATGACGCGCGCGGAACGTCTGCACGATCCTCGGCAGCAGGAGGGTGTCAGCCAGGGCCCCGTCGAATCCGACCACGACCGTCCCGATACGGCCTTGCGCCGTCGCGCGGGCGTCCTCGACCGCGAGCGCGGCGCGAGCCAGGGTCGCGCGCGCACCTTCGAGGAAGCTCCGGCCGGCGGCGGACAGCTTCACCCCGCGTCCCGAGGGCACGAAGAGCTCGACGCCGATCTCAGCTTCGAGCTGAGCGATTTGCCGGCTCAAGGGCGACTGCGAGACGTGAAGCCGCTCGGCCGCCCTTCCGAAGTGCTCCGCTTCCGCGACGGCGATGAAGTACCGCAGGTGACGTAGCTCCATGATTCAGACCTATAGGGTCTGAAACCGTTGCGATCAATGTCCTGGTGGTCTTGAGCGCGACGGTGCAGGCTGTTCAACATGAGGCGACACGAGACGTTCGAGAAGCTGTCGCCCGGCTTTCTTGGGCCGGCTGAGCTGGCGCGCGGCTGGGCGTCGCGCGTCGACTGCTCGAGCGCCGACGCAAAGCACACGCTGGGGCTTCTGTTTCGCTGAGCCTCGCGACCGACAACCGAGAGAACCCGAACATGACCGAGAACAACCCCACCTCCAGCTCGGAACCAAAGGAGCGCGCGAGGCCCGCACCCGAGGCGAACCAGATGATGCAACGTCGCCCCGCCGGCGCGCTGCTCGTCGCCGGGGCAGTGATCTTCTTCCTCGCCGAGTTCATCGCCGCCGCGGCATGGACGGATCCTCCCTACAGCTACACGCATCACTACATCAGCAACCTGGGAGTCCGTGGCCCCCTCGAGGCTCTTGGCCAGTTCATGAAATCGCCACTCGCGTGGGTCATGAACACCGGGTTCTTTCTCTTCGGGATCATGTTCTTCATCGGTGTCGCCGCGCTCAAGGGCCTGCGAAGCTGGCGCCGCTGGGCAGCGCTCATCCTGGGAGCTCTCGTCGCGCTTGGCGGCGTCTTGCTGGCGTTCAACCCCGGTTCCGGAGAGCCGCCCGACGGCGCAGTCGACTATCACGCCCTGGGCGCCTTCGCGTCTATCGTCGGAGGCAACGTGCTCGCGATGCTCCTTGGACGCCAGCGTCAACAAGTCGGAGTCACTCCCAAAGCCGGGAGGGCCATGGTCGTCCTCGGCGTGTTCGGGCTCGCCTCGATGGTGGCCTTCCTCGTGGTCGCCAGCTCGGGGGCCAACGTCCTCATCGGCCTCGTCGAACGCTGCGCCGTCTATCCCATCATGGTCAGCTTCATCTGTGCGGGGGCGTCGATCTGGAATCGCCGGACCGTTGCACGCTCGAGCGGCGAGGGCGAGACATCCCGACCACAGATGCTGAAGCAGCAGCCAGCCTACATCAACATCATCAAGATGCGCGCCAAGGCGGGAGCGAGCGACAAGCTGTTCTAGCTAGCCGCGGCCGGCCTACGAAGCAGCAGCTCATGCAGCTTCGCGGCCTCCGCCTTCGACCACGCTCGTGCTCCGCGACCTCGACAGCGGCATGAAAACCTGTAACATATCCACAGAACAGGCGCTCTTCTGCACACGGATTGACATGCGATTGGAATCCATGAACACCAACGCCGCCTATCGCTCGCTTGTCCGTCTGTCCTTCCTCATGCTCCTCGCGGTCGTCTTCTCCATCGGGTGCAAGCGGCTCAAGACCGGCGCGCGGGAGGAGTTCGGGAGAAAGCACAGCTGTCCCGAGGACCGCATCACGGTCCGCTCACGCGACGACGTGAAATGGGGCTCGATCGTGCTCGCGAAAAGACCCGCTGAGGCGCCGCCCGACGAGGTGAAGAACGACCCCGGCCGGCTGGCGAAATGGCAGAAGGACCGGGCCGAAGAGGACGCAGCGACGCGGGAGAGTCTGGACGAGCTCGACGTCTTCGAGGTGAAGGGCTGCGGCCACGAGGTGTTCATGGCCTGCGCGCACCCCGGCGGCGGTGCCGGCGAGGGGGTCGCGACCGACGAGGTCGTGTGCTGGGAGCAGCCCACCACGAAGCGCTGACGCGGTCGCTGGCCAGGCGCGTCAGTCACGGCGGCGCTGCTGCAGCGGCCGCAGAGGAGAGCTCGCTCGCGAACAGCACGGCGCGTCCGGGCCGCGCCGCTCGGGCTCGTTCCCGATCATGAGATGAGGGCTCCGCTCGCGCGCCGGACGAGCGAGGCAACGCGCAGGAAAAGGAGAACCATGCTGAAGCGGATCTGGGATCGTCATCGCGCCGCCGGGCTCGACGAGGCTGCGGCCGCCGCCGCGGCGCCGTCGCCGGAGGAGCTCTGCTACCTCGCGATGCTGGCGTTCGCCTACGAGCGCACCGCGGACGCCGCGGCCTTCGCCGCCCGCGCCGCGGAGGCCTCGCCGGGAGACCCGCTGTTCCGCGCGGCCGCGGCGCACCTCGCGCGGGTCGGCCGGGAGGGGAAGCGCAACGTCTACGTGCCCGCGGAGGGGTTCGCCGCCTTCATCCGCGGCGGCGGCAATGTGCCGCTCTACCGGGAGACCAGCGCGGCGCTTGCCGGCCAGTACCCGGAGGCGCCCTTCGATCTGCTCGACATAGGCGCTGGCGACGGCATGGCCCTGCTGCCCGCGCTGACGCCGGCGGTGCGGCGGGTGACCGTGGTGGAGCCGGCGGCGCCGCTGCTCGAGCGGTGCGCCGCGGCGCTCTCGGCGCGGGGCGTCGGCTTCGAGGCCTTCAGCGGGCGATTCCAGGACCTCGCCGCGGATCCCGCCATGGCGTCGCGGAGCTGGGCGGTCGCGCAGG
The DNA here is from genome assembly GCF_051526825.1 of Sorangium sp. So ce185. Classification (NCBI taxonomy): domain Bacteria; kingdom Pseudomonadati; phylum Myxococcota; order Polyangiales; family Polyangiaceae; genus Sorangium; species Sorangium sp. So ce185. The sequence goes on from NZ_CP150316.1 coordinate 10,644,436, forward strand.
CGACCTTCTGCCTGCACGCGATCGCCCCGGCCGAGCGGCCGGCGCTGCTCCGCTGGGCGCGCTCGCGCTGCGATCTGCTGCTGAGCGCCGAGTTCGACGCGCCGCGCATGGACGAGCCTTCGCTGACGGGATCGACGTCCTCGAGTGCCCAGCTTGCAAGGGGCGGATGAAGCTCGTCGCCATGGTGACCGAGCCAAGGAACATCGCCCGCTTCCTCTCCGCGCTCGGCGAGCCGACCGACGTCCCAGCACGCTCTCCCAGCGTCCACGCGGCGGCCGCCGTACTGGGGGTTCGGGGCGCAGGGCGCCGCAGGCGACCCGGAGCCCCGAGCGTTGAAGAGCACCGTTCTGCGCCGCAAGGCGCCCGGTCGCAAGGCGCCCGGTGACGCCGCATAGCGTCTCGCGACGCGCCTCCCGGGCCAGACCAACGCCCGGACGGACACGTGTGCCCACGGCACGCCGATGCGCCCCTAGCGCGCTCGGCGCCGCCCCGGACCACGCTTTTTCGACCCAGGACCGAGCCATCACGACGCTCGCGGTCCCACCCTTTCGGTTTGCTGCGCACCACTTCTTCGCGCTGCGATCCGGCTTCTTTTACCTACGCGCCCTGTGTCTGCGCTGCGGCGAGTTGCGCCGCGATTCACCCGTGTGTCATCCGCGGCTCGGCTTGCTCTTTCTTCTCCCGCCGGGCTCCTGAGCAGGCTCCGCGGCGCCCGCGCCCTTGCCGGTCCGCGCCGCCCGGGCCGCGGGCTCGACCGTGGCCAGCGCTCCGCACGCGAGGTCGGGCAGGGTCGCCCTCATCCACGCGGGGTCCACGGCGCCGCGCGCGGACAGGTACAGACGGCAGGCCTGGTGCGCCGGGCCGAGCAGCACCACGTCGAGCACCACCTCGGACGAGCGCGCCCCGGAGAAGACGCCGAGCTCCGTCAGGTGCGCCGTCACCTCCGCCTTGAGCCGCGCCTTTTCGTCCCGGAGCGCGGCGCGGTGGTGCCCGTCCAGCTCCAGCGCGAGGGCCTGGTACATGAAGCGCGCCTCGGCCTCGTGCTCGAACACCCAGGTCAGGTGCGCCTCCACCAGCGCCCGCACCGCCGTGCGCGCCGTCCTGGCGGCGAGCACGCGCGCGGTCACGTACCCGACAAGCCGCTCGAAGGTCCGCCCGAGCAGCGCCGCCACCAGCGCCGGGAAATCCTCGAACAGGTGGTACACGCTCGAAGGGCTCGCCCCAGCCTCCTTGCGGACGTCCTCGATGCCCGTGCGCAAGATGCCTCGCTGCTCGAAGCAGCGGAGCGCCGCGTCCAGCAGCGCCTCCCGGCGGGCCACGCCGCTCTGTCGAGCCACGGCCATGCCCCCTCCCCTACCCCAGCTGCGCGCCGCTGACCAGCCGGCCTAGATGGAAGATTCTTCCAATTTGTTGTTGGAAGTTCCTTCCACTCAGGCTACCTTCCACTCGAAAGCGAGGTGTCGCATGAAGCTGGGACTGGAGAAGAGGGCCGCGCTGGTGACCGGCGGCTCGCAGGGGATCGGCAGGGAGGTGGCTTTGCAGCTCGCGGCCGAGGGGGCCCGCGTGGCGCTCACCTACCGGAGCGAGCGCGAGAAGGCCGCGGAGGTCGTCCGGGAGATCGAGCGGCAAGGCGGCGAGGCGCTGGCGCTGGAGCTCGACCTCGGATCGACGGAGTCGATCAAGGCGGCTGTCGCGGCCGCCCTGGCGCGCTTCGGGCAGCTCGATGTCCTCGTCAACAACGCGGTCCGCTGGAGCGAGCGCCTGCCCTGGGAGGCGCCGCGCTTCGAGGACATCCCGCTCGCCGAGTGGCAGGGCACCCTCCACGACAACATCGACGGCGCCTTCGCCGCGATCCAGGCCGCGGTGCCCTCCATGCGCGCCCGGGGCTGGGGCCGGATCGTCAACGTCTCCTCTGGCGTGGCGCTCGACGGCGTGGTGGGCACCGGGCCCTACGCCGCCGCCAAGTCGGCGCTCCACGGGCTCACGGCGGTGCTCGCGCGCGAGCTCGGGCCGCACGGGATCTTGACCAACGTGGTGGTCCCGGGCTTGACCGTGACCGACAAGATGATCGGGGTGATATCGCCGGAGGTGATGGCGCAGCGCGGGAAGGCGTACCCCGTGGGCCGGCTATTGCGGCCCGAGGAGGTGGCGCCGACCATCGTCTTCCTGTGCTCGGCGGCGAACACCGCGGTCACCGGGGAGATCATCCGCGCGAGCGGCGGCCGGCCGATGTGACGAGGGGACAGGCGCGCGGCGCTGAATCAGCGCATACCGGCTGCATGGCCGGGCGCAACGACACACGTGACAGCGACGTTCAGCGGCTTCGAGTCGGGCCAGCGCTCACTCGATCGGGCCGTAGGAGAGCAGGCCCGTACGAGGGGTCATCATGGCGAGCAGCGTCACGAGCCCGAAGTTGGTGAGGAGCGCGTACTTCTTCGAGCCCAGCGTCGCGAGCGCGACGCTCGCTGGCCCATCGAGCGGCCCGTCCTTGACGAGCACGGTCTCGTTCCCCTCGGGCCCGACGCGGACGAGCGCGTTGCCCGCGTTGCCAGCGACGAGGATGCTCCCATCCGCGTCAGCGGTGATGCCGTCGGCGCCCTTCAGCGGCAGGCAGGTCGCCGGATCCGACGTGGAGAGCACGACCGCGGCGCCCGGGGTCCCGTCCGCCTCGATGGGGATCTTGATGAGCGCGGCCTTGTCCGTGTTGGCGACGTAAAAGGCGTTGTCCGAGAGCGCGAGGCCGTTGGCGCCGAGCGGGACGCCGAGGACCGCTCTCCCAACGCCCACGTTGCGCCCGCCGTACTGGAAGAGCACCGTTCTGCGCCGCAAGGCGCCCGGTGACGCCGCATAACGTCTCGCGACGCGCCTCCCGGGCCAGACCAACGCCCGGACGGACACGTGTGCCCACGGCACGCCGATGCGCCCCTAGCGCGCTCGGCGCCGCCCGGACCACGCTCTTTCGGCCCAGGACCGAGCCATCACGACGCTCGCGGTCCCACCCTTTCGGTTTGCTGCGCACCACTTCTTCGCGCTGCGATCCGGCTTCTTTTACCTACGCGCTCACGCTCGACACCCTTCTGCTCTACATCGTAACGAACCTACGACGGCTACGCCCTGCATGAGATCATGCGCTGACAGCAGCGCGTGAACTCGGCATACTCGTCAGGATCGCGAGCGCGCTCGACGTGTCGTCCGGTGTTTTTCTCCGCAGCACCGCGCCGGAGGTCAAGCGAGATCGCCCGCCACAGGCAGGTGTGAGCGGCGGCTGATTTTAATTGAGCAGGCGGAGCTGATTTAGCAACGGGAGCGCATGTTCACGATCCGGCCAGGCACCGGCGTCGAGCAGTCGCTGGCACCCCGCTCTCATATCCTCCAGCAATTCGTCCCGCATCCTTGAATCGCGGAGCACACGCCTGGCGAGCGCGCACGCCTCCCTCTGAACTCTGGTACTGTCGGTGCGCATCGCTACGGCAAGCATCGTCGGAATCGCCAGACACGCACCATCAAAAGCTCCATTGTTTAACGATGCTCGCACGCAGCTCAAAAGCGCTTTTACGACAACCAAATCGGGACGGACACTGAGATCTTGCAGAGAGCGCCCTCCAAAAAGAAATGCCACGAGATCCTCGGAGCCGACGGTAGGACCATTGGCGCCGACCCAAATCAGCGCTAACATAAGCACCATCAGAAGGTGGCTTAGAAGATGGTCAACCATCGCGTCACGCCGCGACAGCAGAGACACGATCACCCTAGGAGCATCCAGAGAGCTTGCATTATTCATTAACCATTCCACTGCCGCACGAACGCTAACATCCTTGGGTACAATGTCACATTCCACCACCTTCACAATGAACATAGCAGACTGGTTCAAATCGCCGTTCGCCCGAAGCCAGGCAATGGCAGCTTCCTGCACCTTGTCAGCCAGTTCGTGCTCGGTGCTGCAGAGACTGAGAAGCTGGAGCACTAACCCTTGCGCGCTCGGCGCTCTCCCATGAACCTGCAGCCATCGCAGTGAACTGCATATTATGCGGTACTCCTGGTCCGGCTTCTGCTTCGGCATCTCCAGCGCCGCAGACAAGACAAAGACAGCGTCGAACGTATGCTCGTGCTGTTTTAACCAGGTCCAGGCGAGATCTGATACGCGGGGAACGTGGTCAGGATGTTCGTGGCCAAAATACAAAAGCGTCGCTAGAACATTCGCGGCTTCGTTTGTTTGCAAGTGTCTATCGAGCCACGCCAGTGCCATATCAATCAGATGTGACCAAGAGCATAAGCGCTGCTTACCCAGAGACACCAAAGCGCTAATTACATAGCTGGCATCATTGGTAGATCGATAGCGCTCAAGCCATTCCCATGCATAGGCGATCGCTGCATCAGCAATGTCCGCGCTAATATCCTCACGCTCGAGAAGCTTGGCCAGTACTGGTCCGGTCATCCGGGGCTCGGTGCATTGGGCACACCAAGCTAAGGCTTCGTTCCCGATGCGAGCACGGATGGCCGGCGGAAGCTCCGGGCGTTTGAGGAGACCCCATAGAACGAACGCTACGAACGAGAGTGATCGGTGCCTTTCATACCACGACCAGGCGATTTCAAAGAGTGGCTCGGGCAGGGGGGCTAAGTCCGTCCGATTCAGGAGCGCTAGTAGTACTGTCGAGACGTACTCGCTCTCTGGATGCTTCTGGATCCAGTCGTGTGCAATGCCAAGCAAGCGAACGGCATGCGGCTCCGGCAAGTCCTCGCGCTCGTACAAAGAGTAGAGCACCATCCATGCCATACTCGTGGTTCCATGGTGTTCCAGCCAGGGATCGATCACATCTGCCCAGGAACGGATAGCAGTATCTCCCCACAATGGACCGCTCACGACCGCCCACAATGCTGCGGAAGCTTCCGGCGTCGATCCCTTGCTGAGCGTCTGTCCAATGGTCGGCGCAACTTCCGTGAACCAACGCTGCGCATGTAGTCGCAGTTCCTCGGTGAATGAGCTGCCGCTGATCACGAGGCGTCCAAATGCAACTGTGACCTGCGTAAGCGCATGTAACGAAGTTGAACACGGCTGGAGCAATGCAGATAGAATATCCTCGCGAACGTGGTCTGTGGCGTCATGGAGCGCTTGGTCCAGCAAGCATTCCGTGACCACATCATGTGCGACATCGAGGCTCCCGCCCGTGTCGCGGATCCAGCGTAACTTCAGCAGCCCACGGATAATCTCCTTGGCACGCCGTTCCGGCACCATCTCCGAACGGTTCCGCGTCAATACATCTCGCACAAGTGCACAGAGAATTTCCTCCGATGCTGGACATAGGGCGAGCGCTGCTGCGGCTCCGAGGAGTGTAGGCTCTACATCGCTATCGCTGTCCCATAATGAACGGCGCACCGGCCGCAACTCGTCCTCTGCGAAGCGGCGACGCAGCCAATCGGTCAGGTCTCCTGGCCGGATCGCCGAGAGCTGCGCCATGTCAAGCGTTCCCGCTAAGATAATTCGCTCGAGTTCCTGAAGAATAAAGAGCGCAATAATCGGTCGATCCCCTGTGAGTTCACGTATCTTCTTGCTGCCAAGCGCTGCAGTGGCCTGGGGTGCAACGGCTTTCTCCATAGCCGTGCTTATATGTTGAGATTGATCGGGTGCTAGCTCCAGCTCCACAACATCGAAGAATGAAGCACGATCCGGGTCACGGTCCCGTTCCGTGGGTGCTGTACGTGCGGAGGCGAGGAACGCCACCCGCATCTGACGCGAACGTGCCTGAGGCAGAAGTTGATGCCGTAGTGAGACAACGTTTATGCTGATACGCTCAAGATAATCGCAAACAACCAGTGTGTCAGTTCCCCCGGCAAATATTTCTTGAGCTAGCTCAGATACCGAGATCTCGCTGCCGTTCGGAACAATGTGTAATACCCTCCAGCCGGATTTGTTTGCACGATCGGCGACCTCGATAAGAGTACGCGTCTTGCCAACACCTCCAGCTCCCGTGAGGATCACGCCACGGCTTACTTCTGCCTGCTTAATGACCAGCTGCACAAGTTGATCCGGGTGGGTTGGGCTTTCCGGATTCGGCGCAACAAACGGGAGGTCTACCAGGTATCGACGAAAATCCGCAAATGTTGCAACTTGCTCTGCGTGGGAGCGCAGCGATGTGAGGCCGACACCGAGCCAACGATCGGCCAGGCGATGGCATTTCGCCAGAATCGCTCGCAGGTCGTTCCAATCTACGACTACGACGCGCTGGATATCCGAGCGCCCCTCGATGCAAAGTTGATGAAAGAACTGTTTTATATGATTCTGAAGTTCGTGGTGCGCCTGCTGGTGCGGAAGCACGGCACTGGTAACGTAGACGTAACTCCGCGCGCTCGACCAGGGCTGATAAATGCCCGGCCAGCCCTCGGCTGCCTGCTGCGTCAGCTTCTGCGCTACCTTCTTCCAACCAGCCACGACATTATCGCGGACACGGGGTCGACTGTCGTCGTTGTCCTTGCACTCGACGATGATCGGCCCGGGGAGCTCCACGGGATCGAAGGGCAGACGCGCATTGTCTTTGATGAATGCGTCAATGCTGCCGTCTCGCCCCTTCGTCGGCATGACCCGTACCCACGGACCGAGCGTCTCTTGTAGAAGGTCCCCCACGAGCTGCTGGAACGCATCCTCGCGTTGCTGGAACTCGCCAGATCGGGGCCCGGTCCACGTACGATTGCTGAAGTTGAAGTGCTTAGGAAATTCCACGTTGCTCGGTGCAGCGCACCCGTCGCGCTACGGACAGTTACTGTACTGCAAGGGAGACTCGCCGCGGGTCGCCGCACGCTCGGCAACCTGTTCAGCGTTGACTAGCAGCAGCGCAAGCAGTGGGCCAGCGCTCGCCCTTCCTACTGTTCTTCACCTTGTCCGCTTACCTCGCAGCTGTGCAGGTGTTAGGGCGCCCTGTGGGGCCGCCTGTCGAAGTTCCCGGGTCGCGAGCGCGGTCTCCTTCTGCCGCTGGTGGAGCTCTTCGAGAGGGCGAGATGCCGGTGGCGGTGGCATCGCGCTGGGGTGTACGCGGGAGGCAAGACCGCTCCGCCCTCGAGTCTAACAGGAGCAGCACTCCCGTTGCTCGCCGGCCAATCATCACGACAAGCGCGAACGCGGCGGGACTGCCGGACTGCCGGCCAAGGACGCATGAGCTCGATGCGCAGGGGCGCTGCGCCCTGCGAGGGCCTACTCGTGGACGGCGGCGTAGCGGCCGCTGGGGGTGACGATGACGTGGGCGGTGAGCGGGACGTGCAGCTCCGAGCCGAGGTGGCGCAGCTCCAGGGTCATGTCTTCGTCCTCGCGGGTCGGCGTCGGGTCGCCGCTCGGGTGGTTGTGGGCCAGGACGAAGCTCTGGGCCGCCATGTCCAGCGCCGTGCGCAGCACGGTCGCGCGGTCGATGTACAGGACGTCAGCGCCACCGCGGGCGAGCAGGCGCGTCTCGCGGATGCGGCCGTGGCTGTCGAGCGCGGCGATCCAGAGCTCCTCGTGGACCAGGGAGGCGAGCCTCGGGCCGAAGTACCGCGCCACGCGGGCGGCGTCGGTCAGCAGCGCGCCCCGGCGCGCGCGGGCAGCGTGGTAGCGGCGGCCGAGCTCGAAGGCGGCGGCGAGACGGGTCGCGTCGAACAGCGCGATCTGGGTGCGCTCGGCCAGCGCCGCGGGCGAGAGGCGACCGAGCGAGGGGAGAGCGGCCGTGCCGAGCAGGCGCGGGCCGACGCCGGGCAGGCCGAGCACCATCTCGAGCAGGGCGGCCTCGGTCGCGGTCGGCAGCTCGGCCGCCGTCTCGGCGGGGGCGCGGCTCATCGGGCTCATCGGGGCCACCTCCGAGCGCGGGTGAGGGCGCGGGCGAAGAGGCGGCGCGCGAGGCGCAGGCGGGTGGCGACCGTGGGGCGCGGGAGCGAGAGGGAGGCGGCGATCTCGCGCGAGGAAAGGCCGGTGGCGGCGAGCGCCAGGATCTCGCGCAGCTCGGGGCGGAGACGGTGGAAGGCGCGGAGGAGGCCGCGGGCGACGAGGCGGGCCTCGGGAGAGGGGGCGGCGAAGGCGGCGAGGCGGTCCGGGTCGACCGCGGGGAGCTCGTGGCGGCGGTGGGCCTTGTCGCGGTAGTGCGAGGCCTGCCGCGAGGCGATGCCGGCGAGCCAGCGGCGGAGGGCGTCGGCGGGAGGAAGCGCGGGGGACGGGCGGAAGCGGCCGGCGCGCAGGCTGCGCCAGGCGCCGAGGAGGGTGTCCTGGGTGAGGTCGTCGAGATCGGCGGGGAGAACGCCGCGGGCGCGGAGGGTGCTGCGGATGAGCGGGCGCTGTTCGAGGAGCGCGGTGGGGTCGATGTAGACGGCGGGGTGCGGGGGCTGGTGAGGGGTCTTGGGCGGGCGGGCGAGCCGGCTGCGAGCAGCGGGGCGGGGGCGGCGGCGGGAGGACGGATCGATCTCTTGGCCCTGGTCAGGGCGTAGACGTACGGTTTCCATGTCGGACCTCGTTAACGCGGGGTTCGGCCACGCCTCCGGACGGTGCCAGCCGTCGCGGGGGCACTTTGTGCTTCTTCAGGGTACGTGCGAGGCGCGATCCGAGTCAAGGGAAGCCGTCATCCACGACCGTTTTTAAGCCTGTCCAGGCTCGGCCCGCGGCGATGGAACCCATCGAAACTGATACGGTTTTCCGGTACATCGCGGCGAACGTGCAGCGGCTTCGAGTCACGCGAGGGTTGACCCAAGACGAGCTGGCGGCAGCGGCGGACGTGAGCCTTACCCTTCTCCATCGCCTCGAACGCGCCAAGACCAACGTCAGCGTCGCGGCGCTTGTGGCGATCGCCAATGCCCTCGGCGTGACACCAGCAGCACTGTTCCGGCCGGCCGCGATGCCGGAGACGACGCGCGGGAGGCCGCGCAAGCGTCCCGCCAGCCCTTGACGGCCATCCCTCGCTGCCCGCAGTCGACCGCCTGCGGCTATCGCCGGTGCTCCTCGCCGTGACGCAGAACTGGCGCGTGCTTTGCGGAGACGCCGCACCGCGTAGCGGCGAACTCTACAGGCCGTAGCAACTTGAGGGCCCCAGCCGATGACTGGCCAGGCTGTTGCAGGGCCACTTCTTCGCTTCGGAGGGGTAGGGCATCGAGGGCGCGCTCGCGCCTTCGTCCGGCGTAGAGACCGCACGGTCCTGCGCTGGCCTCCTTGACAAGGTGGGGCAGCCGTCGGATACGCTAACTTCCCACGATGCGTGGGGGCGGCACGAGGGGGTGGGGTCGGGGTTCAAGGCGCTCCACGCGGAAGCAGCGGTCAGCGATCGAGAGAGCTGATCACGTTGAGAGGGCCGAGGTCGACGATGTGGGTGTAGAACATCGTGGTCCGCACATCCTTGTGGCCGAGCGATGTCTGAATCGTCCGGATGTAGGTGCCCGTCTCGAGCAGGTGGGTCGCGAAGCTGTGGCGGAGGGTATGGCATGTCGCGCGCTTCTTGAGCCCGCCGCGCGTCCAGCATTGGGCACGGCCCTTTGCACTACAGATTCATCTGCGAGAATACGGTGATGGGGTACCACGGTTCGCAGCCTACATGCGAAATCGTGAAGACATGTCGCGCAGCACAGCTGGTTGTGACGTTAGACTGACTGGGACAAGAATGGCATCGGATGAATCATCAAACCAGCAAGCTCGTGCAGGCTGGGTCCTGTCGTTTATTCAAGAACTGGTTGCGTCTCAGGATACTGAGGCGCCCTCGGATGACGCCGTCGCGCTTCGCGAGTGGCTCGCCAGCGTATCCACGCGAATTGACGACTGGGTAGAGAAGAACCGACCTGCGCTGCAGCGCCTCGGGCAAGACCTGTCCCGCGCCCTCGAGAAGCTTCCGGCGTGGGAGGCCAATCTTCAGACAAACAGGCTACTTGTGGAGCACGGCCTGGAAGTGCTCCGCAGGGAAGGGTACGGAAGCACCGGATACATTGTATCGATGCAGGATGCCCGTGACCTCGGTGTTCTGTCGGTTGAGGAGATCGAGGAACGCCTATATGAGCAAACTGTCGCTCCAGAGTTCGCGCAAGCTGTCCTCGATCTCTACCGATCCTTGGGTCTGCAACCCCAGCGCGCCGCACTGATCGGCGAAGGTATTGCTCTTCACCGCGAAGGCAGATTCGCTGGCGCAATACCATTGCTTATATCCCAGTTCGAGGGCATCGTAACCGACGCCTTGGATGCTCTGCCCTATCCGAGCGGCGTGACCGAAAAACCCGTGTCGTCCAACCCCCGGCAGCTACCCGGCTTGCACGCGAAAGTACAAGCAGCCGACAAAAAGGTCGCTGACACCACAGAGGTATTCAGTGATCTTCTGGGGGCAGTTCTCACGCCGTCTGATCCCAAAAGTACGATAACGAAGGCTCGCAACGGGATTCTCCACGGTAGCGATGTGTCGTTCGCCACACAGCGATGCTCAACACAGGTCTTGCTGTGGATGTTCGCGATTTTAACGGAGCTACGGTCGGTGCTTCCACTACGGAATGATGCAGCGGTCTAACTTTCGGTTTGCAGCAGACGTGGTGCTAGCTGACGCTCGCACCACGCAGCTCAAACCTGGTACGTTGGCCTGACGGAGAGCCCCCAGTCCTGACCTGTGCGGCTTCAATCCTTCAGCACCCCGGAAGAGGACAGTCTTGATGCTTCACGAGAGCGATTTGCCAAAAATTGTGGTTTCAGTTACGGAGCACGTAAACACTCCCCTACCTCTCCTGGGCTCGGGTTGTTTCTTTAGGCGAGGAGAGCGGGTCTTCCTTGTTACGGCAACTCACGTCATCGAGGATATGCCCAATGCACCGAGGCGAATCATGGTACCGAAGACGCCGGCCGCTGAAAGCGAGTTATGGACAATCGGAGGCGGCCTCCTGACTTCGACGCCGAAGGACAAGGAAGACGTTGCCGTATATCGACTGGAGAATTCCAGCATGATCTCGGACGTTCTAAACGGCGGATGGCGGGTACTGACAGATGACGACGTTGAAACCGGGCCACTATCGCACGCAGTCGTGTGCGGGTGGCCTCACGCGCGGCTCAGGCCGGTCGACGGGGGGCTTAGGGCGACGCTAATGTCGTACAACGTGCGCGCGATGGCGCCACCGGGCTACGTCGCGCCGGTGCGGCCGAGCGACATCTTCCTCTCCTGGCCCACGGACACCGACGAACCAGTTCCGAAGCTCGATGGCATCAGCGGCTCGCCAGTTTGGTCTCGGCGCGGCGACGAGTTGCGCCTGGTGGGGGTTCAGCACTCGGTCCGTCGCGACGAATATATTCGAGGGACACATTGGAGCATCGTCGATTATGTGATCAGCAACCGGATGTAGTCGGCGATTCAATCACGAGGAGCGCTAACAAGATAGACGGCGGTCAGGGCAATCCTTGGGCTCGAGCTGTACCCTGCGCATTAGCGGCACCTCCTTCGCGTTGCACTGTGAAGCTCACGGAGGCGGAGGGCGATCACAAGTACCGAACGCGCTACCGGACTGCAGCGGCGTTGACCTCCGCCGCCGTCCAGCACGATCACGTCGTTCAGCAGGCGTCGCTGCTTGACGCTCTATGCGCCTTTCCTGAGTCGGCCGAAGAGCTGCTGAACTGTGCTGTTGCATGGATCCCGGCTCCGGCCTGCGGCCCTACGCGACGCCAACCCAGCGCACCGCTCTTGATGCTTCCAGTTTTTGAACTAATGTGTAAGATTCCGACCAACCCGTGACACGAAGAGCGATCCTATGGACAGTCTCACAATCCGAGAGGTAATCGATACAGTTTTACGGGGGCAGATTCGCATTCCGGCCTTTCAGCGCGGATTTGTATGGGAACCCGACCGGGTGGCCTATCTGATGGATAGCATCTACAAGCAGTATCCTTTCGGCTCTCTGTTGTTTTGGAGGACGAAAGAGCAGCTCAAATCTGAGCGCGAGCTTGGTCCCTTCGATCTGCCGGCTCCGACCGCTGATTACCCCATTGACTATGTGCTCGACGGCCAGCAACGCATCACGTCGATCTTTGGCGTATTCCAGAACGAGCTGCCGATCGCCAGGCCCGAGCTCTGGCGGGACGTGTACTTCGACCTAGGTGCCACATCCAATGCGCAGGAAACGCAATTTTGCGCGCTTCTGCCGACCGAGGTCATTGAGGGTCGACATTTTCCGCTGAAGACCCTCTTCGATACTACTGCGTATCGAAAGGCGACGGCCGCGTTCGATGAGGTCACCGCGAAGCGCGTCGACGACATGCAATCAGTGTTTAAGGAAATGCGTGTTCCATTGCAGATGTTCCGAACGGAAGAAAAAGCTGCAGTCGCTATTATTTTCGAGCGCGTCAATCGCCAGGGTGTGCCCCTCGACACGCTTCAGCTTCTCTCGGCATGGACTTGGAGTGAGGAGTTCCAGCTGCAGTCTCAGTTTGAAGAACTCGCTGAACAGCTTGCACCATTTGGATTTAAGGACGTCGGAGTTGACGCGAACCTGCTGCTTCGGTGCTGTTCAGCTATTCTTCACGGTGATGCCTCTCCGGACTCGCTGATGAAGTTGAACGGAGGTCAGGTTCGACAGCGTTTCGTCGAGGTGACGAACGGTGTAAAGGGGGCGGTTGACTATCTGCGGACGAACTGTAACGTCCATGCTCTCGGCTATATTCCGTTTGCTGCTATCCTCGTTCCCCTCTCCGTCTTCTTTGCGGTCCCTGGGGACCAAGAGGTGAAGTACAGTGACGATCAACGCAGAACGATCGATAGGTGGTTTTGGCGTACCGCCTTCAGCAAGCGCTACGCGAACGCCGTGCTTCGGAATCTGAACACCGACATCGAAGAGATGAAGAAGCTTAAGGAGGGCAAGCCGAGTGCTCTCGGGGGCTTTGCCGTCTCGATCCAGGAGAGCTTTTTCATCGAGAACGGGTTCACTATGGGGACGGCGAATACAAACACATTTGTGCTTCTGCTGGCGAAGCAGTCCCCGCGCTCGTTCGTCTCTGGTGCTGCGATCGATCTGGGTGAGAAGCTCAGACGAAGCAATCGGGCTGAGTTCCACCACCTGATGCCCAAGGCATTCGTGGAGGCGTCAAAGCAGGCGAAGGCGGCCTCTCCGAACTGCCTGGCAAATTTTGCCTTCATCTCGCGCGCCGATAATCGACAACTCGGCGGCGAGGCACCCAGCGTCTATCGCGCGAAAATGCCCACCGATGTTGCACCCATCCTTGCTGGCGCGGTGTGTCCGCCGTCACTCTTTGCCGATAAATACGGACCCTTCATCGTGGAACGCGCCAAGCTGTTGCGCGCAGCTGCAGAGGATCTCTGCAAGTAGAATTTCAGGCCGCAGCGGCGAGCCGGTCGATGGGAGGGTCTTTCGGGGTGATGAGGCACTTCAATGCAGTTGGTACTACAGAAGGTCACGCAGAAAGAGATCCGATCGGAAGTATTGCGAGAGCGCTCCCGGATCGGAGGGGCTACGAAATTTACCGAGCTATTTGTCGCCCTTCTGGACAGCGAACAAGTTGGTCTCCTCTCCATCGACTTTCGGCCTAAATCGGAGCCGCTGGAGTTGTATGAGATATTCGTCACAAGAGAGTGCCGTCAGCACGGGGTAGGATCCTTTCTGCTCGAACAGGCGGAAGCGCTCGGCCGCGCCCGTGGCTACTCGAGCGTCATCCTGAAACCACATCCGCTCGATACTGACCAAGATAAGACATCGCTCGTTCGATGGTACAGAAAGCGTGGATATGCAATGCATAAGTCGATCGACGACATGATGGAGAAAATGTTGTGAAGAAGGACTTGCCGGACCAGAGATTGCCGATGCATCCAAGGTCCGGCTTTCCATGCGCAACGGAATGGGAGAAAGCATATGGCTGGCAAAAGGCGACATCCCACCGAGCGTGCCATCATCTACGGATGTGTTCTCGGTGGCTTAAGCAACGAGCGCATCAACGAACTCCTACGCGAGATCAACCGTAGACCGCTGCCGAAATCCAGTTGTGAGTCGATCCGGAAGCACTACGTGCCATACTTCGAGAAGGACATGCGCCGCTTGGGTGCGGCCATCGAGAGTCCTCCTGCGTACTCCGCGCTGAAGGTGGCGGGGGATAGTGGCGTCCCGGTAAATGCCGAACTCGATGCTGATCCCGCTGATGACGAGTAGGCAAGCGGCTACCAACGAGCTTTGGTACATGGCTGAGCGCCGAGCCTCGGTCCGATCGACACGTCGCCTCGCAGCAATCCCGCAAATCGATCGAAAATCTAGCGGGAAGTTCCAGACCGAAAAGGGAGGCAAGAATGAAGCGCGCGTGGGCCTTGGGCACAACGGCAATTCCGCAGGGAGTCGACGGGAAGTACTGTGTATGTGCAATCCAGGAGAACGGTGAAATCGAGTACGGGGCGATGTTGGTCCCCCAAAATGCAATTGTGCCCGTCGGCCAGCTTCTCGAAGCCGCTCCAGGAACAACGTGGGCAGCAACGACCAAGAACGATCTACAGGGGCTGCTTCGCGTCGCCGCAACTCGTGCCCGGGAGTGGAATTTGGTGAAGTTGCGCGATGCGCAGCATCACGCGACTGGGTGGCATTCCCCTGATATCTATTTCGATGCATCCGTCAGTTGGTATGTCTCGACCACTCCTAAATCGCCCGCCTGTACCATGTCAGAGTACAGCCAAATGAAGTGCTGGACTAGCATTGTTCTGCTTAGGTTTGGGCTTCGGCGTTTAGATAAATTTACAAATGGCGAAGCGGAGATATACTACCGGCCGATCGATCGTGACGACGGCGACTGGACGGTGAAATATGATGGTTCAGATGACGCCCCGTCCGTCATCTACGAAGGAGCAATGCTCGGTGTATTCGTTTCGCCGCATAGAAGAAGCGAGTACTCCTACTTGAAGATCGGAAGTGTTCTACAAGCACGATAGTGACGCCCAAACGGCGCAGCGGCGCGGGACGCCGGGGGCGACCCCCTTGATGTCGCCAGGGATCGGGGACACTTCGCCTGCCGCACAGGGATCGAGCATGCGGGAGACGGTGAGCTGCGCGGCGTTGTTGCTCTTGGCCGCGGTTTCTTCGGTCTATTACGGCGGCACGGTCGGTCGTCCACCACAGCCCGCGGAACGTGCAGTTCTCCTCCATCACGGACGGCGCCACCGCGGCCACGGGCGCGAGCCTCGGGAAGCTCAACCTCAGTCTCGTCGAGGCGAGCGAGGTCCGCGTCGAGACCACGTACCGGCGCAGGTCGACCGGACAAGGTCATGCCCCTCCGCCGCCCGTCGGCCGCTTTCCGCGCGCGCTTCCGGGGCGTGACGCCGCATAGCGTCTCGCGACGCGCCTCCCGGGCCAGACCAACGCCCGGACGGACACGTGTGCCCACGGCACGCCGATGCGCCCCTAGCGCGCTCGGCGCCGCCCGGACCACGCTCTTTCGACACAGGACCGAGCCATCACGACGCTCGCGGTCCCACCCTTTCGGTTTGCTGCGCACCACTTCTTCGCGCTGCGATCCGGCTTCTTTGACCTACGCGCTCCGCTCCTCGCGGCGTGCCTCGCAGGCCAAGGGATCGCGCAGGTGATCGAGCTCTACGTGCGCGAGCACCTGGCCGACGGACGGCTGGTTCAAGTGCTCCCGGAGTGGGCCGAGGAGACGTATCCCCTCTACGCGTACCATCACTCCGCGCAGCTCATGTCGGTCAAGGTCCGCGCGTTCCTGGAGTTCGTCGTCGCGCTGACACGCGCGTAGCGTTCAGTGCGTCGTCGCGCCGCCGAGCGTGGGGACCGCCTCGTCGCTCTCCACCGCGAGCGCGGCCGAGGTCGTCGGCGTGGAGCACGTGTTCCCGTCCGCGTGCGCCGCGAGGAAATCCTCGAGCACGCCCTCGCGGTGCGGGAGGAAGAAATCGGTGAGCGCCGTCGAGAGCTCCCCGTCCTCCTTGACATGGACGAACCGGAGCGCCGTATCCTCCACGGGCCACGTCACGTTGTTGCCGAGCGAGTCGCCGGCGCTCAGCTGGTAGCACCCGGCGCACGACTGGGTGGTGGCGCGGTTAACCACGTCCGCGGGGGTGAAGACGCTGTCCCGCCCGAGGCGCACGAGCTCGGCCTGGATCCGGTCGCGCAGATCGAGGTTGAACTCCGACAGCAGCTGATTCAGGTAGTCGTTGCTGTCGTCGACGGTGCTCTGGCCCGCGTTGTAGAGGGCCTCCCTCGAGTTCTTGAGCTGGATGTCGTTGATGTCGCCGCTGAGGGTCGTGAGCTTGTCGACCGACTCGAGGAAGTCGTCCATGAACCACGTGTAGCGGAAGTCGCTCTGGTCGAAGTTCGTGCCGAACAGCTCGCCGAAGGGGTTCTCCTTCACCGTGACCGGCTGTTGACGCTCAGGCTGGCTGATAGCTCGTCGAGCAGGCTCCTTGATGGCCATCGCGAGCGTGCGCGGTCGAGGTCAAGGACAGCGATGGCCATCCCGCAGGCATGCGCCGTTGGCGGCCTCGTGATGGCCATCGTCGCTTGACCGCCGGCGTCATCGCCGGCGCCGGCGACGACGCCGGCGCCGAGGACCCGTCATCACGGCCAGCGTCAGCTGCCGTCTGTCCCCAGGTCGCCGACGATGTGGGACATCACCTCGCGCTCGACGAGCTTCTTCTTGCGCCGCGCCGCCTCGCGCAGCGCGGCGGTGGCCATGCGGTCGATCTCGCGCAGGCTCGAGCCGGCCGCCTCGTGC
Source organism: Sorangium sp. So ce185 (assembly GCF_051526825.1). NCBI lineage: Bacteria > Pseudomonadati > Myxococcota > Polyangiales > Polyangiaceae > Sorangium > Sorangium sp. So ce185. Next base: position 10,661,108 of record NZ_CP150316.1, read on the forward strand.
AGCAGGAGGAGTGCATCGGCGGTGAAGACCTCGCGGTCGGCGCCGGCGCGGCTCATCCGTAGCCGCACGTACTGGCCGGTATCGTCGGGGACCATTGGACCAATTGACAGACGCCGCTCGATCCGCGAGTACAGCGAGCGATTCTTGCGCAGCTCGAGCCGATCTTGGAGGTCAGGGAGCCCTACCAGGATCAGCGACAGCAAGGCACGACTGTCCCATTCGTAGTTGAGCAGGATGTGGAGATGATCAAGCGTGTCCTGGTGGAGCAGGTGCGCTTCGTCCAGCAGAAAGACCGGGTGGATACGCTCGCGGCCGAGTGTCTCGACATGCGCGCTGACGGCATAGAAGACGGCCGCCGCGGTCGCAGCGGGGTTGAGGCCGAGCGCATGGCAGAGCTGACGATAGAAGTCGCGACGGCCCAGCGTGGCGTTGTGGCAGTAGGTCAACCGGAAGCCTGCCTGCGGCAACCGATGACGCACCGCCCGCAGCACACACGTCTTGCCGGCCCCGGGCTCACCGACCAGCAGCACCTGGGCGTGCTCGTGCACGGCCTCGCATACTTCGTCGACCAGCTGCTCCTTGGAGGGCGGCAGCCACAATTCGCCGTCCTGGATCTCCTTGGAGAAGGGCGCGGCCGACAGGGTGAAGAAGCGGACATACGACTCGCTCACGCTGCACCTCCGGCCTCGCTCGTGTCCTCACCTCCGCCCGCCCGGCGGCCGAGCGTCCGCGCGGGGTTGAAGTCCACCGGGCCCGTCGGCTTGTCCGCCGCAGGGCCACCGCACGGAGGCCGCTTGCGCCGCGCGTTGCGCTGCGGGTCGACCGGATGCAGCACAAGGCGCTTGCCCTCGTGCTCGACCCACGGCGGCTCGTCCGGCGCGATGAAGCACCGGGCGACAGAGACGATCTGGCCAGCGAGGTAGCCCTGGTCGAGCTGCCAGGCGTTGCCGTCGACCGAGACGATGTTGTCGCCCGAGACACGGCGCCGGGTACGCTCGGTGAGCGCGCTGCGTAGCGCCTTCTCGTCGACGGCGCTGTCTCCGGCGGGGCGGGCTGCGTAGACCTGCGCCGGGCTCTTGCCGAGCAGGCCCGCATGCGGCGCCGGGTGGTAGCGCCTGTCGAGGAAGGCGCGGAGCGTCGTGTTGATGTCGACGAGCGAGGCCACGGCGCCGAGGTAGTTGAGGCACCCTTCGCGTAGCGTGCGCCAGAAGCGCTCCATCTTGCCGCGCGCCTCAGGGTCGTAGGGCTTTGCGTGCAGGAGCGTGATGCCGAGCCGCGCGCACGCGGTCTTGAGGATGTCGCCGCGGTAGGTCGAGCCGTTGTCGAGATAGAGCGCGTCGGGCTTGCCGTGACGGCGCAGGGCGTCGACGGTCATGCCGAGCATGTCGACCTCTTTCTCGGTGGTGTGCGCCTCGAGCGCGACGACGTAGCGAGAGGCGTCGTCGAGCAGCCCGTGGATGCGGATCGGCATCGCTTTGCCGCCGACGGTGCAGCCGGTCACGTGACAGACGTCACCGTGCCAGAGCGCGCCGGGGCGCTCGGCTTGCCAGCGCAGCCTTGTCTTCGGCTCGCCCTCGGCGCGCGCGGCGCGGCGGCGAAGTCCGTGCGCCGCGTACAGGCGCCGGACGGTGGGCTCGGAGACCTTGCCCGCTTCGAGGCGCCCCTCGTCCACGAGCGTCTTGAGGATGAGCGGCACCGAGGCGTCGGGATGCTCGCGCCGGATATCGAGCAGCAGCGCGCGCAACTCCTCAGGGAGCTGTTGCGCGAAGCCTCGATCGCTGCGTGGCTGCGGACGCAGGCCGTCGAGGCCAGCTGCGCGATAGGCGTACAGCCAGCGCTGGAGCGTGGGCACCGAGTAGGTGCGCGTGCTGTGCGCGCCCGGCGGTCGAAACCGCTGCTCGCTGAGCGTGCGCAGCTCGGCGGCGAGCTGGCCGTGGGTGAGCACGCGGTGCATCAGAGGGCCGATGACCGTGGCGCGATAGATCGCCACGGTCTCGGCGTGGTCGGCGGGGCCGAGAGTCATTGGAACAGGTCCTTTCTGCGCCTTGCTGGCGCGCGGTCCTTGTCCGGGATCGGCGGCGTTTTCGGCAGCGATCCTCTCAGGTGGGCTGTACGATTCCGACTCCGAAAGGGCAGAGCCCCTCACGCCGCGTGCGCGGCACCGAGGAAGGCGCGGTGCTCAATCGGCAACGCTCGAGTTGTTGGGTCCGCGCTCGCTGCGAGCGAGGCCGCCGCGGTCGCCGCGCTCTTTCGGAGCGACGCCGACGGCCCTTGGTCGGGGGCTTGAGCAAACAGACGTCGCTGCGCGACCTCGCGCGCCCACCGGCGCAGCGTGGCCCAGCCGGTGACGGCGCTCTCGCCGAGGATCCTCGCCGGGCCGACGCGCCGCCGGACCTCGATCGCCGTCGCGAGCGCGAGGCCCCAGAGCGCGAGGGCGAAGCCGATCGCGGCGGCGCTGTAGATGCGCCGGCCCAGCACTCCGCGAGGAACGACGAGGAGCACGGCGCTGCAACCGAGGCAGCGGTAGCGGCGGGCGGCCACCGAGATCACCTCGGGGGGCTGGTCCGGGCTGGCAGGGCCCCAGACCTGTCGCTCGCGCCTGCCGTGGCCTTGGAGCTGGATCGCGCCCCCGAGCGGACAACTCGCGGCGCCGCAGGCGGGGCAGCGAGCGGGGCGCGCTTCGACGACTGTGGGGGGTTGCTGCTGCCAACGCTTGATGTCGATGGCGCTCTGGATAACACTGTGACCGCTTCGATTCCTGGGCAAGAGAACCGGAGCACGACGAGGAGGCTGTCCGCCAAGATCAGGTCACCTCGTCGCCTATTTTGTGGCCGGCACCGCGCCGCTGCTCCGCTCCGCTGGTGGACCTACCCCGTCGTGACGCGGGCGTGGGAGCAACGATGGGTGGGAATTCCCGATCCGTGATCGGAAAGGGTGCAGCCACGCGCCGGCTGCTTCTCTGGTGAGAATTATTGGTAGATAACCGGAATGCTCGGGGCCGTGGCTCCGTGGACGTCCTCCGCCCTCGTTGCCTACACGGAGCGAGCCCCCACCATGATGGCCATCTTCGCGGTGCAGAACTCCTCACCATCACGCAGCATGCTCGGTGCGACGGGCTGGAGCATCAACGAGACTGGGCGGCAATACCGGCTTGAAGGTGAGCCGAGCCCCGCCGTTCGGCCCGTCGGAGGTCTTCGCGATCTTGAACTCACGGAGCTGCCAGATCTGGCCGAGCTGGGCCTGCCCGGGGCCGCCGGGGGGGCCCATGAACTGGTTGGTGCGGATCTGGCCCGTGCCGCGGCCTAAGTTGTCCGGGTGGAGCACCGGACCGAAGCCGGCGTCGAGCAGGCCGACGGTGAAGAACGTCTCGAGCTCGTTGGCGCGCTCGGCCGCGTCCAGGGTCGAGAGGCGCGCCCAGAACTCGGCCACCGGGAGGCATGCGGCGAGGCCGCATTCGGGGTGGGGGTTCGGGAGCTGGGCCTCGAAGATGAACAGGTTGCGGTCGGCGATGCCGGCCGTCTTCTTGGCGTAGACGATCCGGTACTCGCCGCAGTGCGAACCGTCCAGCGGCGCCAGATCGAAGCGGTTCACGACCGCGATCGGCTCCACGAAGTCCGGCGAATCCTGGTCGAACGGATCGCTCGTGGCGAGGCGGCCCTCCCACCGGGGGCACGAGATCGGGTAGCCGTTGAGCGCGGGAAGACCTTCGCTGTTGGTCTGGTCGTCGCAATGGATGGCGTCGGGGAACTGAGCTCCAACGGACTTGTTGAAGAAGTCCCACCAGCGCCGGTAGAGATCGAGGGCTGTCTGTTCATCGAAGGTCCCCGCCCTCATGATGAGCTGATTGAGGACGAACTCGAGCGGGAACCGGGTCATGGCTTGCGGGTCGGTGACCTTCGTGAGGATCAGCGATCGCAGCGGCTCGATATCCAGCGGGGCCGACAGCGCCTGCCGGCGCTCCGCGGCGCGCTCCTCGGCGTCGATGCCGGCGACCTCGCCGGGCGCGCCCGCGTCGCCGCACGCGGCCAGAGAGGCGGACGCCGCGGCGCACATGACCGCCGCGGCAAACGGGAACCTGGAGGAATAACGAAGGTGCATGAACACTCCTGTGGAGTAGGGTGGACCGGGGTCGATAGCGGGATTCATACAACGTCGCTCGCGCCGAGCTCGGCCACCGCCGGGGCATGCGCGAGCGCATGCCCCGGCGTATCGCTTCACCGATTGTAGTAAGGATTGTAGTCGCAGAAGCAAACTGACCATTCATTCGCCGGGGTGGTCCACCAGGACCCCGTCCAGCTCGACGCGGTCCAGGGGACGTCCCTCCAGATGTCGCACACCTGCGGGCACACCTGCGTCGCGTGATGCTGGTCCCAGATCGGCCCAGCTTTCTTCTGGACGGCGCCGTCGGCGGGTATCTTGATCTGAGCCGAGGTATACCCAGGGGCATTCGAGGCCTCGTTCAGGTGACCTGCCTTGAACTCGCACGTCGTGCCGAAGTGAACAAAGGAGCTGCAGCCAGCGTCGCGCAGGCAGGAGAGCGCGCACCCCTCGAGGTCGAGCCCGCGCTGGGTCTTCCAGGGCTCTCCGGCGAAGCGCTGCCCCTGGCCGACGTAGAACAGATCAGATGGAGTCTCTTCGAAATAGGCACTGTTCGCAGCGCTGAACAGGTAGGGGTAGTCGCGGTGGTTCAGCCGGTTGTGCGGGTAGTAGCCGCCATTGCATATGATGCTTTTCGTAGGCCATTGCGAATCGCAGTCCTCGGTATCCGGCATGCCGAACGTATGCCCGAGCTCGTGGCCGATGCTTCCGATTTTGCGCAGGTCCCCCTGCTCGGCTCCATCGATGATCCCCTTGGGCATGACGGCTGCGCCGAAGTTGGCGGCCGCGCCGTTGTTGTTCACGCTCGAGATGTCGGCCTCCAGGAAGATGATGTACTTGTGGTTGGCGTCCCAGTTGCAGGCGTCAGGGTACACGTCCCTGGCCGCGTGGCAGGCGTTTCCGAGCCAGTACCACTCTGCGAAGGCGCCGTGAAAGCCGTCGGGGTTGGTCAGGAACCAGTTCACGTCATGATGGCTTCGAACCGTCACGACGTCGTCCGTGGTCATCGTGGCGCCGTAGTTGTGCCATGTCTGACGGTTGTGCTCGACGGCGTTCGCGACGAGAGCGGCGCGGTCACTTCGCTGCGCGTCGCTCGGCACGACGTAGAGGACACGAACAGTCTTTGTGCTCGCTTGGGCGCTCGCCGTGGCGGCGAGAAGCGTGGCTCCGAACATGGCGAAGGCGAATGTATTTCTCATGGTGTCTCCTTTACGAGGCGTGTGATCTCGCACGATGTGAGGGCTCGCGTGGCCAGATCCCTCCCCTCGGGAGGAGGACCGGGGCCCACATCGCTCTGCCCACTTGAAGGTCACTGCGACGTGGACGGAGTCTCAAAAATAGTTTGGCGAGGGCATGGCTACCCCGACGGCCGCAAACGTCCTTCGCGCGCGCGGGGCTAGCTTTTGTCTCCCGAGACAAGGCGGCACCCACGTGCGCTACGCGAAGCGCAGCCCTCGCGCCGTACGTTTGCGAAAGGAGCTCTATGCGCGGAGGAGCGAGGCGACGCTCACGTCGAGCCGGCCCTGGATCAGCCTGGCCAGGCTCGCGTACTGCGACTCGGTGAGACCGAGCTTGGCGACGAGCTCTGCGCGCGTGAACTCGCGCAGCGCCTCGCGCGCGCCCGCAAGCCAACGCGCCGCCGTGGCTCGCCCGACCTGGTAATGCGCGCCAAGGACGTCGATGCTCAGGCCGTCGCCCCGCGGCGTCCGAGCCATCTGCCCCTCTCGGATCGCCCGGGGGCGCGCACGCGAGGGGCGCCGACGCGAGGAGGGCGGCGGTGGCGAGGAAAGCGGCGAGGCGAGGGCGAGGAGGGATTGGCGGCGCGCCCCTCGGTCGGCTGCGAGGAGGACGCGGCGTGCGGGGGATCGCGTCCTTTTTGATCCTTTTCGGGTGCAATTTTCTCGTCACGCTCTATCGGCGACGTGCGACGTGCGACGTGCGACGTCGCCGAACGGTCCACGGCGTTTCGCCGTGGTGCCAGGCCCTTCCTTCGCCAGGAGGGCCGGGGGCTCACACCCGCGTGCCTACCGGGAAGTCACCGTGAGGCGGACGAAGTCTCAAAAATAGTCTGGCGAGGTGTGCCTACTCGCGGAGGAGCGAGGCGACGCTCACGTCGAGCCGGCCCCGGATCAACCTGGCCAGGCTCGCGTACTGCGACTCGGTGAGGCCGAGCTTGGCGACGAGCTCCGCGCGCGTGCCCTCGCGCAGCGCCTCGCGCGCGGCCGCAAGCCAGCGCGCCGCCGTGGCGCGCCCGACCTGGTAATGCGCGCCCAGGACGTCGATGCTCAGGCCGTCGAGCAGGTGGAGGCGAAGCAGCGCGCGTTGCTTCGGCGAGAGGCGCCCCATCGCGACGCGCACGGCCTCTTCGAACTCGGCCTTGTAGCGCGCCTCGAGGTAGGCGGCCTCCACGTCGACGGAGGCGGCGATCTCCCGCGCCTCGTCGAGCGGGGTGCTCGCCATGTCCGCCTTGCGCCGCCGCAGGTTGATCGCGGTGCGTACCGCGATCACGCGCAGGAAAGTCCGGAGCGGCGCGCGCCCCGCGTACCCGGCAATCTTCGGCGTGGCCGAGGGCGGCGCGCTGAAGAGGCCCTCGAGGACCACCTGCCGGAGGTCGTCGGCGAAGGCGGGCGACGGCTCGACGCGGGCCGCCGCGCGCGCGATCACCCCGGAGAACTCCCGCTCGAACGCGGCGTGCGCACCCGGTACCCCGAGGACGCAGGCGCACGCCAGGTAGACGTCCGCCGCGAGCGACGGAGGCGGCAGCGCGCCGCCCGCGGCCGAGCAACGCTCGCCGAGGTAGCGCGCCAGCGCGGTCGCCTCGACGGCGATGGCCGGGAAGGCCGCCTGCCCCGCCTCGAAGAGCGCCGCGATCGTCGCGCCGGGATCGGCCTCGGGCATCACCCCGCCCCCGCCGAGGCCCGCCGCGAACGCAGAGGAGAGACCGCTCGCTTGATCCACCTGCGGAGAATGGCTGATGTCGGCGCGCCGTCAAGAAGGCGTGCCGCCTGACAGTCCCGCTCCGTGTGGTAAGAGTCGGGCACCATCGAGCCGACGTCGGACTGCCCCACGGACAACCAGCTCGCAGAGTACGCCGCGTATCCGTCAGGTTTCGAGGCGATCGCGCACCACATCGACGGATGTGCGGTTTGCCGCGTCATCGTCGCTCGGCTGGCCGAGCTGGAGTTCAGTAGCGTGGCGGTGCCTCCGGGAGAATCCTTGCGTGGCGTCGCCGAGGGATCGCCGCCGGGGGAGGTCCTCCAGACCAGCGATCAGGACGACGCGACGGGCGCCCTCGGTCGCGCGCGGATCGCCACCGCAGCCCTGCGGTCGCGACCCCTGCACCCGGCGGTCGCGGCTCCGCAGGTGGACTCCACCCTCAAGCACTACGAGATCATCCGCAAGCTGGGCCAGGGTGGCATGGGCGTGGTCTACCTGGCCCGCGACACCAAGCTGGGCCGACTGGTCGCCGTCAAGGTCCTCCTCGAGTCCGACGGCCGGAGCGCCGAGCGCTTCCTCGCCGAGGCGCGGTCCACGGCGCGCTGCAAGCACGAGAACATCGTGGTGATCCACGAGGTGGACGAGGTCGACCGCGTTCCTTACATGGTGCTCGAGCACCTGGAGGGCCGCACGCTGCGCGCCTTCCTGGTCGAGCGAGGAGGGCCGCTGCCGCTGAGCCTCGCGGTCGAGCTGATGCTCCCGGTGGTGCGCGCGCTGGGCTGCGCCCACGCGCTCGGGATCGTGCACCGTGACCTCAAGCCGGAGAATGTCTTCTTGACCGAGGCGGGGCCGATCAAGGTGCTCGACTTCGGTATCGCCAAGCAGCTCGACGCCGACGAGATCGAGCGGCTCGCGGCCCAGGGCGCGCATTCGCGCTGGCTACCGGCGTTGACGCAGGAAGGAGCGCTCGTCGGCACCGTCCCGTACATGGCGCCGGAGCAATGGCGGGCGGAGAAGGTCGATCCCAGGACGGATCTGTGGGCCGTGGGGATCATGCTCTTCGAGCTCTGCACCGGGACGCACCCGCTCGCGCCGTTCGCGGTGGGGCAACTCGGGCAGGTTCGGCGTCTCGACGTGCCCATGCCGCGCGCAAGCGACACGCGTCCCGACCTGGGCGCGCTGGGCGACGTGATCGATCGCTGCCTGAAGAAGCGCCCGGACGAGCGCTTCGGCGGAACCGAGGAGCTCATCGCGGCGCTCGAGCCCTTGCTGCCGGGCGCGAAGGCGCCGGCGCTCCGCGAGGACGCGAGCCCCTTTGCCGGGCTGGGCGCGTTCCAGGAGGTGGACGCCGGGCGCTTCTTTGGGCGCGATCACGACGTCGCCGCGCTCGTCGGACGTCTTCGCAGCCAGCCGCTCGTGATGGTTGCCGGGCCGTCGGGCGCGGGAAAATCGTCGTTCGTGCGCGCGGGCGTGATCCCGGCGCTGAAGCGCTCGGGCGAGCCCTGGGAGGCGTTCACGCGCAGGCCGGGGCGAAGGCCGCTCCACGCGCTCGCCGACCTGCTCGCGCAGATCGCGGCCACGCCGGTGACGACGGGAGCTCCACCCGACGCGTCGAGCTCGCACGCCTTCTCCTCGGCGAGCGATCCCGATGCGCTCATCGCGGCCCTGCGCGCCCAGCCCGGCCTCCTGGGCGCCCGGCTGCGCGCGCGTTGCCGCAGCCAGAGCGCAGAGCACAAGATTCTCGTCTTCGTCGATCAGCTCGAGGAGCTTTACACGCAGGGCATCGATCCGGCGGAGCGGGCCGCGTTCGTCGCGTGCCTGGAGGGCGTCGCCGACGACGCGTTGTCCCCGCTCCGCGTCGTGCTCTGCATGCGCTCGGACTTCCTCGACCGGCTGGCCGAAGATCGCCGGCTCATGACCGAGGTGACCCGCGGGCTCTGGTTCCTGCCGCCCCTCGACCCGAACGGCCTCGTGGCGGCGCTGATGCGGCCGGTCGAGGCTCTCGGCTATCGCTTCGAGACCGCCGAGATGACGCTAGCGATGCTCCGCGCCCTGGAGAGCGCGGCGAGCCCCCTGCCGCTCTTGCAGTTCACCGCGACCAAGCTGTGGGAGGCGCGCGATCGTGGGCGCCGGCTCCTGACACAGGAGAGCTACGAAAAGCTCGGGGGGGTCGCAGGGGCGCTCTCCACCCATGCCGACGCGGTGCTCGCAGGTCTCTCGGGGATCGAGCAGAGCCTCTGCCGGGCGATCTTCCTCCGGCTGGTCTCACCCGAGCGGACGCGCGCCGTGGTGAGCTTGCCCGACCTGCGAGAGCTCGACGAACAGGTAGACGCCGTGGACCGGGTAGTCTTCCGCCTCTGCGAGGCGCGGCTGCTCTTGATCGAAACCGCCGAAGAGCGCGCGTTCCCGACGGTGGAGCTCGTGCACGAGTCGCTGATCGAGAGCTGGCCCAAGCTCGGGCGATGGCTGGACGACAACCAGGAGGCGGCGGAGTTCCTCGCGCGGGTGCGCCCCGCGGCCAAGCAATGGGAGGCGAGCGGCTGCGCCGACGGCCTGCTCTGGCGAGGCGAGGCGGCGGAGGAAGCCCGGCGCTGGCAGAAGCGGCAGGGCCCGGCGGCGGGCGCGCAGCAGGGCGCGCGGGAGGCGCGCTACCTCGCGGCGGTGGTGGCGCTGGGGGAGCGGGAACGACGGAGGAGGAGGCAGGTCGTCGCGGTGCTGTTCGGTGCCCTGAGCCTGGTCGTGCTCCTGGTCTCCGCTCTGGCGGTCCAATCGAAGCGGGCGGCGGAGAGGGCCGAGGCGGAGAGGGCCGAGGCAGAGCGCAGCGCCGCGAGCGCCCGGAATGCCACGCGGATGGCCGCGGCCCGCGAGTGCCAGGGAGACCCCACCACGATGCTCGCGCTCCTCCGCGAGATCGAGCCGGGCCCGGCGCCGCCGGGATGGGGCGAGCTTGCGCGGTGGGCACGGGGTGCAGGCGTCGCCACGATGGTGCTCCTCCACGAGGATCTGGCCTGGTCTGCCGCATTCAGCCCCGACGGCCAGCGCATCGTCTCCGCTTCGTGGGACAAGACGGTGCGCGTGTGGAACAGTGACGGCTCGGGACTGCCCCTCGTGCTCCGTGGTCATGAGGACCACGTCTATGCGGCGGCGTTCAGCCCCGACGGCCAGCACATCGTCTCCGCGTCGGCAGATAAGACAGTGCGCGTGTGGAACGCTGACGGCTCGGGACTGCCCCTCGTGCTCCGTGGTCACGACGCTGTCGTCTATGCAGCAGCGTTTAGCCCTGACGGCCAGCGCATCGCCTCTGCGTCGTGGGACAAGACGGTGCGCGTGTGGAACAGTGACGGCTCGGGACTGCCCCTCGTGCTCCGTGGTCACGACGACCGCGTCTATGCGGCGGCATTCAGCCCCGACGGTCAGCGCATCGTCTCGGCGTCGATGGACAAGACAGTGCGCGTGTGGAACGCCGACGGTTCGGGCCAGCCCCTCGTGCTCCGTGGTCACGACGATTTCGTCCATACGGCAGCGTGGAGCCCCGACGGCCGACGCATCGTCTCCGGGTCCGAAGACAGGACGATGCGCGTGTGGAACGCCGACGGCTCGGGCCAGCCCCTCGTGCTCCGTGGTCACGACGGTAGCGTCTATGGGGCGGCGTTTAGCCCCGACGGCCAGCGCATCGTCTCCGCGTCTTTTGACAAGACGGCGCGCGTGTGGAACGCCGACGGCTCGGGCCAGTCCCTCGTGTTCCGTGGTCACGCAGACCGCGTCCCTACGGCGGCGTGGAGCCCCGACGGCCAGCGTATCGTCTCCGCGTCCGAAGACAGGACGGTGCGCGTGTGGAACGCCGACGGCTCGGTCCGGCCCCTCGTGCTCCGTGGTCACAGCGACTGCGTCAACGCGGCGGCGTTCAGCCTCGATGGCCAGCGCATCGTCTCCGCCGCTTCTGACAGGACGGTGCGCGTGTGGAAGGCGGACGGCTTGGGCCAGCCCCTCGTGCTCCGTGGTTGCGACCATATCGTTTATGGGGCGGCGTTCAGCCCCGACGGCCGGCGCATCGCCTCCGCGTCGTGGGACGGGACGGTGCGCGTGTGGAAGGCCGACGGCTCGGGCCAGCCCCTTGTGCTCCGTGGCCATGACGGTCGCGTCAATCCAGCGGCGTGGAGCCCTGACGGCCAGCGCATCGTCTCCGCGTCCGAAGACAGGACGGTGCGCGTGTGGAACGCCGATGGCTCGGGCCAGCCCCTCGTGCTCCGTGGTCACGACGCTGTCGTCTATGGGGCGGCGTGGAGCCCCGATGGCGGGCGCGTCGTCTCCGCGTCGAAAGACAAGACGGTGCGCGTGTGGAACGCCGATGGCTCGGGCCAGCCCCTCGTGCTCCGTGGTCACGACGGTGTCGTCTATAGGGCGGCGTGGAGCCCCGATGGCCAGCGCATCGTCTCCGCGTCCGAGGACAGGACGGTGCGCGTGTGGAAGGCCGACGGCTCGGGCCAGCCCCTCGTGCTCCTTGGACACGACGACCGCGTCTACGCGGCGGCGTTTAGCCCAGACGGCCAGCGCATCGTTTCCGCGTCGCAGGACAAGACTGTGCGCGTGTGGAAGGCCGACGGCACGGGACAACCCCTCGTGCTCCTTGGGCACGACGATGCCGTCAACACGGCGGTGTGGAGCCCCGATGGAAGGCGCATCGTCACGGCCTCGGACGACAAGACGGTGATCGTGTGGAGCGACCTCGAGCCGCTCTCGGGCGCCGACGACCCGAAGCTGTGGACCGCGACCAACTACTGCATGCCGCTCGACATCCGCCAGCGCCTGCTCGGCTTCCCGGAGGAGCAGGCCCGCGCCGACCACGAGCGCTGCCAGCGTCGTGTCCGTGAGGTCCAGACGCAAGCCGCCTCGCCCGGGCGCTGATGGTCCGTGACCACCGACGTCGGCGCTGGCTTGCGGGCGCGCGCGTCGGCCTCGCCTGGGCTCCCCGGGACGTCGACTGCCATATGGGATTTCATGCGGGCGGTGACGCGGAGGGGGCCGCTGCTCTGGGTGCTCGAGGATCTGCACTGGGGCGATCCGGCCAGCGTGAAGCTCTGCGACGTGGCGCTGCGCGAGCTCGAGGACGAGCCGTTCGGTGTGCTCGCGTTCGCGCGGCCCGAGCTGCACGACATCTTCCCCCGGCTGTGGGCGGAGCGGAACGCGCAGGAGGTCCGCCTGGGTCCGCTGTCGAAGCGGGCGGCGGAGGCGATGGTATCGGCCGCGCTGCGCGATCCAGCCGCCGCTCGACAGGTCGCGGCGCTTGTGGAGCGGGCGGAGGGAAATGCATTCTTCATCGAGGAGCTGATCCGGGCGGCGGTGGACGGACGCAGCGATACGCTGCCGGAGACGGTGCTGGGGATGGTGGAGGCGAGGCTGTCGGCGCTCCCGCTGGAAGCCCGGCGCCTGCTGCGCGCGGCGAGCGTCTTCGGGGATCGCTTCTGCAAGGGGGAAACGATTCGGAGACGCAGAAATAATTCTGAGGAGTTTCGAAATGTTGGCTGCTGTACCCGGCAGCCTGCGCGGCAAGCGCGGGGATGTCGGGGGAGCTGTACGAGGCCATTGGCGCGCACCCGTGCCAGTGCTAGCGGTCGCGGGTCATCAACGGCGCGGCTTAGGATCGCTGCGTCTGGGGCACGCGCTCGGGGCTGTGGTCGTTCACCATCCAGCAGCTCGACAAGGAGGAACTCGGCGCGGCCGCCGTCGAGCACATGGCGCCGGAGCTGATCGGCGCGGTCCCGCGGTGCGGGCGTCGGGCCGGGGGCCGCTCTACGCCTAGCCAACGTCGAGGTCGCCGCGCGCGAACTTGGGGCCGCCGTCGTCCACCTCGGCACGCTCGGGGCCGCCACAAATGTCGAGGCGGACGTCGGTCAGCTCGGCTAGTGGCTCTACACTTGGTCGAGCGTAGGAGCGACGCTGGCAACGAGCAGCTCGGGGGCGAGCGTGGCGTCGTCGCCCATCTGGCCGAGCACAGGAGCGGTGCCGGCGATGAGGAGCGCGGGCGCGAACTCGGCGCGGCCACTCTCCGCCGCTCCGGTCGTAGAGATTGAAGCGCATGCCGGGAAGAACGGTGCCGCCGCCGTTGTCAAGCGGCATCGTGCGCGGTGCGGCAGATTCCTGTGTGGGTGCTGTTCGTCCACCACCCGGTTGACGAATGACGAACACCCCCACTACTGAACGACGATGGTGCCGCCACCTCTTCGTACTGAACAACCGTGGGCTCTTCAGCCCGAGCGTTGTCATGTCGTCCGTCCTGAATGTCCAAGCCTTCGAGCCGTAGGCCAGCGCTACCGGCGCCACTCTCAGTATAGTAAAATCAGAAAAGGAGAATCGTTAAAGGAGAGAGTGCAATGGTCCATCGTTTCTTCTCGCTTCGCGCCCCGTTTCTTGCATTCCTTGCGTTTGCTGCGCTTTCGATGTTGGCGTTGGCGCCCGCCAACGCCCAGGAGCCACTGCCGTGCGAGTCCGTCGGTTTGCTGGGTACCGCGTTCCACGATGATCTGCTGGAGCGAGTCGACGCCGTCGCAGCGGGAATTCGCCTCGACGATTTGGGTCCGGCCGGCAACAAGACGCTCGTCATCCACGGTGCAGAGGACGTGAGCGTGAGCGGTTGCGAGCTGACCGCGCGCCTGGGGGCGACTCTCCACCGCCGTCTGCGGCGCGACGCGCACGGCACGGTCACCGTGCGCATCACGCTCAAGGTGCTCCCCCTCGATGGATCGAGCTTCGATGTGCACCTGAGCAATCCGCGCGTGATCGACGTGGATCTCAGCCGCACGACCGCAATCGGTGAAGCCATTTACCGTGCGATAGCCAATCGCCTGGGGGAGCGGCTGCTCCCCGTCGACCGGCTGACCATCTCGCTCTGACGCGAGCTCCGGTGCCCTCCACGCCGGGCGTCGGCTCGCCGCGCGCCGGCGTCCACCTCGACGCCCGCGCTCGAGGAGCTCGCCGACGGCCCCGAACTCGACCAGGTGGACGGCGACGGCCCCGAGCGTGCGCGGCACTTCTACCTGGAGGAGAAGATCCCCTCGCCGAGGGCGAGCTGCCGAGCTCCCCCACGATGCGCCCGAGCGCGGGGCGCCGGCGAGCTCGGGGCCATCGCCGGCGTCGAGGCCCGTCTGGTCGAGTTCGGGAGCGGCGGAGGTGATGACCCCCGCGCGCGAGCTCGGTGCGGCGCGCGTCGACCAGCTCGGCGCCCGTCATCCGCGCGGCGCAGTCGCCCGAGCAGGTAGCGTAGCCCAGGCGTCGAGGTCAGCGCTTGCGGAGCGGCCGCGGCGTCGTGCGGAGCTCCGGGCGGAGGCTGTTCGTTCACCAGTTGGTTGACGAACACTCCCGCTGCGTAGCCGCCTGCGCACCTGCGCAACACTACCGCGGCGAAGCCCTTGAGCAGCGGCGGGGGCCGCGGGATGGTCGGGGCTGCGGGGTCTGCGGAGCCCTATCGGACGATCCGTAGCCGGTCTCGTGGCCGCCCGCCGATGGCGCCGCGACGTGCGGTGCTCGCGGCCGGCGCGGACGCGAGCGCGACGTCGTGCGGCTCCAGGCGCGTGAGCGCTAGCGCGTCGTCGTCGCTGATCGCGCAGGCCGCCGCCAGGCGCCGCGCTCGCGGGCGGCGTGGCCGCGCGAGCGACGGCGTGCGGCGCCCCCGCGCGCGGCCGTCACAGCGCGCCGTCACCCCCGCCCGTGCAAGGCGCCGCGCTGGGTCGGGCTTGCAGCCGACATCGTGCAGCCCGGGGCGTGTGGCCGGTAGCGCGCTCTCGCGGCGGCGTGGACAGGCAGCTGGCGCCAGCAGGCCGACACGCGCCGCAGCCGCGCAGGTCGCTGCGCGCTGGCGCACGCTCCGGACGGTACGAGCCCTGGCCCGTGTAGTGTTCTCGTCAAGATTCCGTTTGACGCCGATCCCGTGATCAGAAGAATGGGCCGCGTCGCCACGTTGCTCGCGTGTTTCGGACGACCGGGAGGGAGACGATGAGGACGACAGACCGGCAGATCTCATCGTCGGCAGTGTTCGCTCTCCTGCTCAGTGTCGTTCCGACGCAGGCAGACGCATCCGAGCTGAGTGCCGGAATTGGCTTCGGGGGGATCCAGGCTGGCACCGTGACGCACCTGGCGGTGAGTCCGCACGCGGGAATATCGTGGCGCATTAACGGCAACATCCTATTAAATGTTCACGATCTGCTCAGCGTCGTGCCTCCAATCCAGATAGGTGGGGCCGGTGTCTACAATAGCACCATCGTCGCGCTTGGATATGGTTGGAAGAACGGCGATTTCAGCGCTGGCCCATCCGTCGCGATCTACATCATGCCGGCTTGTGGAAGCACATTGTGTGGGCACGTTGCCGGGATGGCGGCAGGGGCACATGCGCAAATCAATGCGTACATCGTAGGACCGCTCGGCGTGGCCGTGAGCGCCAATGTCGATTGGATCGGCGGGAGCAGCCTTGTTCTCCCAGGTCACGTATCGGTGCTTGTTGTTGTCGGCCCCGTGCTTCGATGGAGTGCAAAATGAACGCAAAAGGAATTCTGCTTCCGATTCTGGCTGTCGCCATCTACATGCTGGCGGCCTGCAACTGGACGGTAGGAGACTGCTATCCCCGCGAGGAGTGGGTTAAGGGTGAAGGCGCAGGTGGACCAGTCGGGCCGCCCGTTCCCGTCTACACCTCCGTCGCGTCGGGTGACTTCGGGGCGGAGCCGCCGGAAGGCGGCGAGCGCAAGCTCCAGTGCAACAAGACGGAGGAAGAAGAAGAAGAAGAAGCGCGCCCGACACCGAGCCCGGAGAAGCCGGCAGATCCCTGCCAGCAGAGCGGCGCTCCGCAGATGGGGTGCACAGGTACTAAGCCGATTGACCCGCGGGCTTTCGAATTTGTTACGATCGTTGCCCACGATGGGACAGTCGCGGGTGGTTGGCAGGAGGCAAAGGCATATCTGGTCTTTTCCCACAATCAAGAGGGCGACGATGCGTGCATGGTTCACATCGGGATGCCATTGCAAAGCGAGGTTTGGGGGAAGATCTCGGCGAAGAGGGCAGCCAGTATCAGCGCCGATGTGGCGAACTGGTCAGCGAATGAAGTGTACAAGAACGACGGAGGCGAGGATCTCCCTCCTGGTATATTCTGCAGGACGCTCAAATCTAGGATGATACAGCAATTTGCGAGCGACTTTTACAAACCCCTCGGCGCCAGGGTCCAGAATCCATGAAGCACAGTCTCGACGAACTACTAGGCATTGTGTACCGATACTACCCACGTGGCGTTGGGATCGCCGATGATGTCAACGAAGAGCTCATCCGTCAGACCGAAGAGCACGCCCGGCTCGTGGCCGCGCGGATTCAAGCATCAAAGGATGAGCGATGGCATTCCATGCTGCGTCGCATCGCAGACCGCTTCCCTCGTACGCTCAGAAACCACTCGCTGCATCTCACTGCCGGTGGCTGCGACGGCTGCTATTCCTTCACGATTGATCTTCGAAATTCCACCGGTGAGCCGCTGTGGTTTCAAATAAGCTTCCTGGCTCCTTACTACATTGTCCACAGATCGTGCACAATCGAAATAGTGAAGGAGCTAAGGGACTCATTCACGGTCTCTTTTCGGGGTATGCTATTCATCGTGTCTCGAAGCCCGCTCGATCCGTGGCTCATCTCGAACCCGGACCATGAAAGCCCAAGGACCGTCACCGTAACCCGGCGATACGTCGCCTTCGATCTGTCGCCCGACGAGCAGCCGTGCGCGGACTGGATCGCCCATGAGATCGAAGCAACCTTCGGTTGCGAGCGCATGCCACCGGAGGTCGGAACCGTGCTCGTGCCGGATGTGGCACCAGGCGTGCGCCTTCCCGGTGAGGTCAGACTCTACGACTGCTTGTTTTCGGACCAGCATACATGGGTGAAACCGTCGCCGTCCGAAGAGCCGGCACGTCGCGCAGAAGTCGATGTGAGCAGCCTCACGGAACGGTTTGCCGATGTGCTTACCGTGCTCCGGGCGCACTACCAGATTGGATTGATTCTCAGGTTGCCGGCGATGGTTCGAAAGCTGCCGGAGCCAGAACGACAGTCGCCAGCCGTCTTTTTGTCGGCGTCGACGGATGGCTTCCTGCACAAGGATAAGATGATAGAGGAGCTTGCGCGCATGCGTCCGCACGACGAATCGCCAGAGACTCTCCGCGCCATGGCTGCCAAGCGCGAGCTCGAAGCGCTGGTCGCTGCGTGGGATGGTGAAGGCGAGCCGCCGGCCTCCATGGTCGCTTGGGCTTCCAGGTTCCTGGCGAGTTGGCCGTTCGACCGGAGGCCCGGAGCTTCCTCGTAGCCGTCGTGGAGATCCGCGCCGTCGTTCTCCTGTTGCAGAGCCCGCTGCTGGATGGATAGTACAGACACATCGGCCCAAGGATTGGGGGTCTATGAAGCACAGCATCGGTGAGCTGCTCGATATTGTCTATCGATACTATCCTCGTGGGGTCGGAGTCACCGAGAATGGTGATATCGACGACCGGCTCTGCGAGAAGACGGAAGAGCACGCCCGGCTCGTGGCAGCGCGGATCCAGGCATCAAAGGACGAGCGCTGGCACTCAATGCTGCGTCGCATCGGAGACCGCTTCCCTGGGATGCTCATGAACCACTCGCTACATCTCCCCACCGGCGGCTGGGACGGCTGCTATTCCTTCACGATCGATCTGCCCGATTCTACTGACCGAACCCTGTGGTTCCAAGTGAGCTTCCTGGCTCCTTACTACATCGTCCACAGCTCGCGCACGATCGAGATCGTCAAACAAACGAGGGACTTGTTCTCGGTCAAATTTCGAGGCATGCATGTCATTGTTCATCGAAGCCCATTCGATCCAGGTGTCGTGTCGCGTCCGGACGATAGCCTCAGGTTCGCTACCGTCAGAGAGCGCTATGTCTCCTTCGATTTGTTGCCCGACGAGCAACCATGTGCGGAGTGGATCTCCCGTGATATTGAAGCGACCTTCGGTTGCGAGCCCATGCCGCCAGAGATCGGGACCGTGCTCGTACCGGACGTGACAGCGGGCCTGCGGCTTCCCGGCGAGGTAAGACTCTACGATTGCCTGTTTTCGAACCAGCATACATGGGTGAAGCCATCGCCGTCTGAAGTGTCGGCGCCCGGTGCAGATGTCGAAGCGAGCAAGCTTACAGATTCGCTCGTTGCGGTGCTTACCGTGCTCGCGGCGCTCTATCAAATCGCATGGGCCCTGATGCCTGAGGTGCAGAGCGGTTCTTCCTACTGGGTGGTGACGACGGATGGGGTCCTGCGCAAAGAGGAAGTATTGAGGGTACTTGCAAAAATTCGGGTGCTCATGGATCCGCCGACGACTCCACGCGGCATCGCTTCCAAGCGCGAGCTCGAGGCCGCAGCGCGCGAGCTCGAAACGCTGGTCGCGTCGTGGGACGGTGAAGGCGACCCGCCGGCCGCCATGGTCGCGTGGGCCTCCCGCTTCCTGGATAGCTGGCTCGTAGACGCCGATCCCGGAGCTCCCTCGTAGCCGTCATGGAGATCCGTGCCGTCGTCCTTCCGGGAGGCGATTGGCGACTATTCAGAAAACCGAAGCGTCTCGTGGGCCTTGCCGCTCTCTCCCAGCGTCGTGCTGCCATCGTGATTCCAGCTCGTCCCGCCCGGGCCCGGCGGTCCGAGCTCGAAGGTGACGCCATCGAGCGTGAGCTGGTCCTCGTCGAGGTAGGCGACGCCGATCGAATCGCCGCCACGCCCTGGGCCGCCGTAGCCGCCGGGCCCGCCATCGCCGCCATGGCCGCCGAGACAGGAGTAGAACCCATCCCCCAGCGCTCCGCCCCGTGCGCCTCTGCCGCCTCTGCCGCCGTCCTGGGGTGGCCCGCCGTCGCCGCCCGAGCCGGCGCGGGACGTCGTGATCTTGGTGTCGCGCACGGTCACCCGGGCGTGAAGCGAGAGGACGCCGATGGACGGCTGTCCGTTCGCTCCCCCGCGGCCCCCGCGGCCTCCGCAACCGCCAGCCCCGCCCGAGCCTCCTCCTGGGCCTCCCTTGGAGGCCACGCCGCACAGGGCCAGCCCACCCCAGCGACCGCCACCGCCGCCGCCGCCCTGGCCCGGCGTGCCCCAGGTGCCCTCGCCCCCCGTGTCGCCCGCCCATCCTGTCTCGGTGAGGCGCCCGATGCCCTTGCCCGGTGCGCCCTGTGTTCCCGGAGCCCCCGGGCCCCCGGTGGATCCGATGGAGCAACTCTGGTTGTCCCGCTCCCCGAGACCGCCGCGCGAGGGCGAAGCGTAGGCGGGCTCCCCGTCGCCTCCATCCTCGGCGCTGTCGGGCCGCCCGTCCCCTCCCTTGCCGCCGACGCTCGTGTGCCCGCTCTCGCACCGGTTCACGGGCGCAGGCCCGCCGGCGACGACGGTCGCCGAGCACGCGTCCCCACCGAACATGCCATCTGGTGCGTCCGGTTGCTTGGTCGGCCACTGCTCGCCATCGATGCCCCCCTCTCCTCCGTTGGCTCTGATCTCGCTCCGCAGGATCTCCACCGCCGTGCTCGACTGAACGAGCACGCCGACCGGGCCCCATGATGGGATGTGGAGATCGGCGATCGTCGACACCCCGTCCGCGGCCCCGCTGTCCTCGGGGCCCGCGGGCTCGACGATCACCACGGGGCCGCGGACCGCCCTGTGGTTCAACAGGGTCCACGGGCGCAGGGGGTCGCGCACCCAGTTCCGGCAGTGGAAGCCCCCGCGGAGATCCACGCCAGAGGGCACATTGATCTGCTCCACGATGAACCCCTCGTTGCAGAGGAACACGCGCCCTCGTCCAACGCGCGCGAGCTCGACGGCGCGCGCGATGGTGTACACCGGCTTCGCCTTCGTGCCGGGGTTCATGTCGTCGCCGCCGCCGTAGTTTCCGGCGACGAACACGCCGCAGCCGTCGTCGAGGATGTCGGCGGCGACGTGCTCGATGCAGACCGACTCCGGGGGCGGTTCGTCCTCGCACGAGGTGCCTTCGCAGGGCGTCACGCCAGGGTCGTTCACGTCGGGGGCGGTTCCGCACCCGGTCGCGCACGGGGACAGCAGAAGAACCAAGGTAGCCGCGGTGCTCTTTTTCATGGGCGTCTCCGGACGTGCGCCGCCAGCACGGGGCGTCTCATCGAGGTGGTTCCGGGGCTGGCGCGTCGAACCGGTACCAGAACAGCGCAATCCCTTCTCCCCCCTGGCCGGTGTTGCTTTCCTCGGCTGCACTGCCGCCGAGGCCGCCCTTGCCGGCTTCGCCGGGCAAGACCGTCGCGTGCTCCAAGATGGCCACGGACGCGCCCACGGAGCCGATGCCGAGCGAGTGGCCCCCGAGACCGCCGCCCGCATCGCCGCCGCGGCCGCCGCGGCCGCCAAAGCCGCCGCGGCACCCTCGCGACGCCTCGATCAGAAAAGCGCGTCCACCATTGCCGCCGGCAAGGCCCAAGCCTCCCCACTGGCCCGTTCCGCCGACCCCGCCATCGCCGCCCTTGGCCCCGAGGACCTTGCTGCCGGCCTCGACCGTGATGGCGCTCCCCTGCAAGGCCACGATCGCGATGCTCGCTCCGCCGTAGTCGCCCCCCTGGCCCCCTTTGCCCCCGCAACCGCCGCTGCCGCCCGCTCCGCCGGACGCACCGCCTTGCGGCCGACCTGCCGGACACGCGTTCATGTCGTCGCGCCCTTTGCCGCCGCCGCCCCCGCCGCCGCCCTGACCGACGCCGCCCCGCTTCCCGTCCTCCCCGCGGACGCCGACCCATCCGTTGACGTCCAGGCGGCCAGCGCCCACCGCTCCGGCAGCGCGCTCTGCATCGGCGCCGTTGGCTCCGTTCTCCCCCGGCTTGCACGGCATCGTGGACGCGCCGGAGCCGCCCAGGCCGAGCTCGGGCGGATTCCCGACCGGTTCCGGCAGCCCTGAAGCACCATCGCCGCCCATCTCGAGGCCGCCGTCGCCCCCGTAGCCACCCCTCGACTCGATACCATCGCCGCACACGGTCACGACCGGAATGGCGCCCGGCGCCACGTCCGCGGTGCAGGCGTCCGCGCCGTTGTTCCCGACCAAGCCGGAGCTCGCACGGAAGCTCGGCGCGTCCTCGCCCGGCTCTCCATCTCTGGCATCGCCTGCGAGGATGTCGCTCTCCCGCACGATGGCCCTGGCTCCGGCGCTCAGGATCATCGCGATCGACGACTTGCCGTCGCTCGCGGAGGCGTCGGCCGCCATCACGCGCACGCCGGAGATCATGGACGTCGCGTCGTCCCCGGCGATGATCGCATCGTCTCCCCCGAGGACCCGCAGCGGGATCCCCACTGGCGGAGCAATGATCGTCGGGTGATCCGGTCCGCCGAACGACCCCTCATACGACCAATCGTCGCCGTCATCGCAGAGACGCCCGCCCCAGAGGTCAACCCCCGAGGGCAGCGCGATCTCCTCCTCGAACAACCCGCCGCACGCGTACACGCGCCGGGTCGGCCGTTGGCCGTTGCCTCGACCGTGCGCGGCGAGGCCGACCGCGTGCTGCAACGTCCTCACCGGCGCGTCCTTCGTGCCGGAACTCTCGTCGTCGCCCTGCTCGCTGACGAACACGCCGCACATGTCGAGCGCCAGTGCCGTCGCCGGATGCCCGTCACAAGGTGACGGCTCCGGCGGCGGAACCTCGCACAGGTAGGCGTCCGCGCAGTTGTCGGAGTAGCACCCCGTGCTGCCGGCCGCGCCGGCCAGACCGAGCGCGATGGACGCCAGCGAGCGGAGGCCTCCTCGACCGCGACCCACGGATCTAGAACGCATGACCTCGCCTCCGCCTCACCATGCTCCTTCGAGGAGCACCCCAGCCCGTTCGCTCGTTGTCATGGGGACGACGCGGACGCCAGTGGCTCTCGGCCCGGCACCGAAGACGGCGACC
This sequence comes from Sorangium sp. So ce185, assembly GCF_051526825.1. Classification (NCBI taxonomy): domain Bacteria; kingdom Pseudomonadati; phylum Myxococcota; order Polyangiales; family Polyangiaceae; genus Sorangium; species Sorangium sp. So ce185. Next base: position 10,683,029 of record NZ_CP150316.1, read on the forward strand.
TCCGTGAAAAAGGAGGCCGCCGTCGCCGCGCCAAACACGGCGCTCGTCACCAGCGACACCTTGCCGAGCGTGGCGAACAAGTCCCGCTCGTTCACCTGGTCGTGAATGTCGGCGCACGCCGCGGGTGCGCTCGCTTCCCGGCACGTGTGCGACGTCCATCCCTGCGCGCGACGCGCGGCGTCTCCCTCGCGCAGGTCGCCGTGGACGACGTGAGCGCGCAGGAGAAGGATCGCACCGGCCGCCGCCGTCGCCGTCGTCACCGCGATGCCGCCGATCCGCGCCCTCCCCGGCCAGGAGGCCCATGGGCTGGGAGGCCCTGTGCGCGCAACCGGCGGAGAGCTCGGGGTTTGCGGCGTGTCGTTCCGTGCTACCGGCCCGCCCTCCTTGGCTTCGCGCGCCGACGTGCGCGGCAAGACCATCGCGATGTCGTGCTTCGCGCCTGCCACGGCGCCGATGGCATGGAGCGCGTCTTCGCGGCCGGGTGCTCGGGCCCGCACCATGTGTCGGCCCGGCTCCAAGTAGAGCGTGTAGGTGCGCGCGGGCCGGCCGACTTGCTTGCCGTCGACGAGCACCTCGGCGTCCGGCGGATCCACGGCCAGGATGAGCACGGCCACCAACGACTCTGCCTTGCGTCGCCCCTCCTCGAACCTTTTCTGCAGCGGCAAAGGGAGCGCCTCGAGCTGCCCAAGGCTCCAGGCCAAGTGCTCGGCCGCGTCACGGTGTTTGTTCAGCGCGAGCTCGCACAACCCGAGCTCCCCGGCGATCTCCGCACGCTCTCGCCCCGTGCTGGACGCCGGGTCTGCCGCCTCGAAGGCCGCCTTGTAGGCGGCGTAGGCCTCCGTCCACTGCCCCGCACTGCGCGCTCGCTGACCACGCCGAACAAGGTCCTTCACCGATGAACTGCCGCTCGGTTTCGCCTGCGGATGGACGCCGTTGGCACTGGCCGAGTTGGTGAAGCCTGTTGCGGCCCCGAGTGTGAGAAAAATCGAGAGCGAATGCGCAATGTAACGCATCCCGGCACGGTACTGACGCCGGCCGCTCGGCGTCAATCGACAGAAGTCGCCACGTCTTGGCCGCTTTGTCGAGAATTGGCGCCTGGATGACGGAATGCGCTCAGTCATCGCGAGCCTCGATCGAGTGTGGTCAAAATTCTTACTTTGGGGCATACTAGCCGGCCAAAGTTGCCTCGGCTATGGGCGAGAGCGCGGCAGCCGCGCTCACGCTCGCACCTGCGCCGCTTCACCGGCGGGCGAAGCCAGCGGTGAGGCTGCGACGGGAGCTCGTGCCGCGCGTCTAGAACTGCACGACGTCGCCCCTGCACGAGCGTCGCCCGCCAGGGCGGCTCGTCGCGGCATCGTGGGCAGGACGGCGCTCGACGGCGTTGGACGGAGTGCTGGCGACCGCACGCCTGGAGCTGCGCGACGTCCCCCGGGCGCGGGCGGCTCGTCGGAGCGCCCCCATGGGGCAGGTCACGGTCACCGCGCGCTGACGGCCGAACGCCTGGGGCTGCGCACGATGCGGCCCGTGCAGCAGCGTCGCCCGCCAACGCGGCCCGCCGACCGCGCGTCTGGAGCCGCCGACGGCGCAAGGGTAGCTGCTACTGCCGTATCGAACCTCCGTTGTTGTAGTGTTTCGGGTTCGGGACGGAGCCTGAACGAGAACCCGTGAGGAGGCCCGAAATGGTAATTCTGATGATCCGGTAACTCGTCGCGAGTTACCGGGATCTGGTCAGGCGAAGAAACGCTCTGGTGACACGCAGTTAGGTCGTTTCGAGGGAGCGCCCGAGGGGCCGATCTTGGGAGGTCGATTTGGTAATTCTGCGCGGGTGCCAGGCACCATGATCCGCGGTGCTGCCCGATCGGTGCGCGGGCTCACTAGAGCGGTGCCTCCTCGTCGAGGTCGTCATCGGCGCTTTCGTTGTCGGGGTCGCTGTTGGACTCGAGCTTGCCGGCGAGGTGGAAGGCGATCAGGGACATGACCTCGTCGAACTGGTTGGCCTGCTGCTCGGTGGCATCGTCTCCATGGGGCTGCGCGGTGGGGCTGCCCTGCTCCTCGGCTCGGGGCTTCTTCTCGCCGGGCTGCGCGCGGGGGTAGGCGGGTCGCCCCCTCCGGCGCTTCGTCGCCTTGGCGGCCTTCTCGTCCGGGGGTGGCGGCATCCGGCGCGGCGGACGCTCGCCCGCGAGGACCTTGCGGGCCCTCTCCTCCTGCTCCAAGACCGTCTCAGCGTACGCCACGAAGCGCAGCGCGTAGAACGGGACGCCGGCCTTATCGAGTTTTTCACCCAGAAGGGGCGGCAGCCGCGCGATCCGTGCGTACTGGCTCCGGCGCGCCTTCGACACCTGCGCGCGCACCTTCGACGGCGTCTGGTACCAGAAGGCAGCGCACCAGGCATAGGTGATGAATTCCGGCACCAGCAGCCGCTCTTGGTGACGTTCGTCGAAGCCGTAGGTCGTCACGATGCGGGGCGGCGGGGCCTCCTGCGGCGCTGGAAGCGTCCTCCTGTGCCGCCTGGCGTGGGCGCCAGGCGTTCGGACGAGCTGCTCGCGGACCTCGCCCAGCGCGAGATCGTGGCGCGGCGGGGCGAGCATCGCTTCGCAGGGGAGGAGGAATACGCGTTTCAGCACGCGCTGGTCCGGCAGGCGGCCTACGCGATGCTCCTGGATCGCGACCGTCAGGTCGGCCACGGGCTCGCCGGGGCCTGGCTGGAACGCGCGGGTGAGCCGGATCCTGTCGTGCTCGCCGAGCACTTCGAGCAAGGAGCGGTCCGAGGGAAGGCGGCTCTCTGGCACGCGAGGGCGGCGGAGCGCGCGCTGCGGAGCCTGGATCTGGCGCCGGCGCTCGCTTCTGCGCGGCGCGGGCTCGCGATGGCGCCGGAGGGGGAGCTCTCGCCGGAGCTGTGGGTGCCCCGATCGTCGCCCGAGCTCAGCGCGGCGCTCGCTTCGTGCCCTCCCACCGTTCCAGCATGACGACGAGTCGAGCCGCCCCGAGGATGCCGGCCGGGAGCACGATGAGCAGCGAGCAAGGCAGGAACGAGAGCAGCGCGAGGCCAAATCCGAAGCCCATCACCGCGGCGAGGTTCCGGCGCACGAACTCGATCCGCGCCGCTACGGGCACGCCGCGGATCGACAGCGGGCAGTCGCAGAGGTCCCAGGCCCCCGCGAGCGCCGTCACCGCGAGCTGAAGCGGGACGACGACGACGCTCGCCGGCGCGAAGAGGAAACCCACGACGCCGAGGACGATGAGGATCGGGAGCGTGAAGGCGAGCGCCACGAGCGACGACTGCAGCGCGCGCCACATGTCCGCGAAGAAGCCGACCCCCGGCCACGCGGGCGCCCCGAGATCGGCCTCGGCCCTGCGCACCATCCGCTCCAGCGCGGGCCCCGAGAGCGGCTTCGCGAGCCCGAACGAGATGGCGAGCGCGGCCACGAGCACCACCGCGAGCGACAGGATCCGCAGCACGGCCATGAGCACGGTCCAGAGCCCCCCCGTCCCCGGCTCTTTCACGATCAGCTCGACGAGCGACGGCGCGACCCTCACGCCGACGATGGAGAGCACGATCGTGAGCACGAGCGCGATGCCCGTGGGGACGAGCGCGAGCGGCCAGAGGTCCGGCGTGCGAAAGAGATACCCGTAGCCGCCCAGCATGGCCTTGAGGCCCGCGCCGAAGCCGGGGCGTTCGAGCGGCGCGAGCCCCGCGGGCGGGCTCTGCGCGAGCGCGGCGGGAGAGCCGAGGGGAGCATCGGGGGTGATCATTCGACGACGAACGTCCCAGCGGTTGGGCATCCGGTCAACGCCTTCCGCGCGCGAGCCTCGACTTGGACGCTCCTTGTGCCTCGCGCCGGTAGTGCTCAAATTTGCCCGGAGAGAGTTCACATGAAGGCGGGAAGGCAGGAAGATCATTGATCTTTTCTTCCCGCCTCCCCGCCTTCATGTTCAATTCTGAGCACTGCCCTCGCGCCCGCCCTCGCTTTCGCGCATCCGCGGGGTTTCAGGGGTCCGCGGCGCCTCCGGCGACCCGTCTGAAAGCGCGCGGAGCCTTCGGAACCAGGCCGCTCCGCGCCGCCCGGCGACCCTCAGCGCCCGCGTCGAGACGAAAGCCGCTCCTCCCCGCCCCGGGGACACGCCCCCAGCGCGGCGGCGGGCTCGCCCGGCGCGCCCCCGCGCCGCGCCGGAGGGCGCCAGAGCGACTCGACCACCCCGAGCAGGACGTAGGCGCCGATCAGCCAGACAAGGACGTACCCCGGCGCCCATCGGGCCGAGATGAGCGCGCTCGAGCCGATGACGAGCGCGATCGACAGCGCGGTGCGGGCGTCGAGGCGGACGTCCTTGAACGAGCGGAACCGCAGGGTCGACACCATCAGGAGCGAGAGGAGCAGCGTCGTCGCGAGGACCGCCGGCGCGGCGCCGGCCCCGGCGAGCTGCCCGTCCGCGGCGCCGTGGGTCATGACGATCGCGACCAGGATCCCGGCCGCTCCGGTGACGGGGAGGCCGACGACGTACCGCGGCGGCGCCGACGAACAGGCCGCCTCGGCGAGGGAGAGGACGTTGAAGCGAGCGAGCCGGATCGCGCCGCACGCCGCGAACACGAACCCGCCGAGCACGCCGGCCAGGCCGAGGCGGTGCAGGGCCCACTGGTGCACGAGCACGGCCGGGGCCACGCCGAACGAGACGAGATCGGCCAGCGCGTCGAGCTCCCGCCCGAACGCGCTGTCGGTCCTGGTCGCCCGCGCGACGCGGCCGTCGAGCGCGTCGAGGAGCATCGCGAGGAGGATGAGGCTCGCGGCGCGCCGGAAATCGTCGTCCGACCGCGCGGCGGCCGAGCGCCGTACCGCGTCGAGGCCGCAGAAGATGGATGACAGCGTGATCAGGTTGGGGAGGAGAAACAGCGCCTTCCCCGGGGCCCGCGGCGGCCGCCGCCGCGCCGCCTCGACGCGCGGCCGCTCGGGCCCCGCGCCCCGGCCTGGCCGTGGGCCCGGGGGGCGCCAGCGCGCGGCGCCGGCGTCCCGTCTTCCTGGAGTGAGTGCTGACATGATGGGCGAGGTCTTCCAGGCCCCGCCTGGCCGCGCGGCCCCTGGCCCGCGGCCCGACGGGCCCGCTCGCCCGGCCTCGTAGTACACGAGGCCACGCGCCTTCAAGCCGGGAGCGCGGCGCCTTGCGCGCACGGCGCCCGCGCGCGCCCACGGCGCCCCCGGCCCGCGCCGAGGATCGCTAGCCCTGCAGATCGGTGCTGAGGAACACCTCGTGGATATCGAGCTTGCTCGGGCCCGCGAACATCTCCTTCGGCGCGCGGTTCCGGTGCGCCTCCGCGAAGGCGGGGCTCCTCGTCCAGGCGATGAAGTCGTCCATCGACCGCCACCAGGTCTTGACCTCGTAGAACCCCTGCGCGTCCGGATCCGGGCTCCACGCGCCGGTCGCGTGGTCCAGCTTCATCGGCTTGGGCCGGTGCACCTCGTTCCGGATGAAGCCGGGCGCGCGGTCGACCAGGTGCACCCGGTTCTTGAAGCGGTCCTCGAACTCGGCCTCGTGGCCCTCGGCGACGGGAATGCGGTTGGTGACGACGATCATGGCTCCTCCTTGCTGGTGCCCCGGGACCCGCCCCGGCGCGGGCGATGGCGAGCTTAGCAGCGCGCCCGCCCGGCCGGGACCGCGCCGCGCACGTTGCCCCCGTTCGCTGCAGATAATCTTAGAATTTCTCAGAGCTCATCGTAATGCGGTCGATAACACGCGACCGGTCACGTCCGGGCGGCAGCTCCGACGAAAACGGATTGACAAGTCCGCCTTTCGGAGCCCTCATCCCAGGAGGTCCGTTCATGAACGATCCCGAGACGGCTCGCGGCGCCCGATCAGCAGCGGGGCTCGATCGCTCCGAGATGGAGGGCGTGGTGCGCCGGAACATCCAGGCGCTCCTGCAGGTCCGGAAGGAGAGCGAGCGCAACAAGGGCTTCCAGGAGGCCCTCGCCGACACGATCACCAAGTTCACGGGGAGCATGACGTTCGTCTTCCTCCACGCCACCGTCTTCGGGGGCTGGATCGTGGTGAACACGGGCGTCATCCCCGGCCTCAAGCCGTTCGACCCGTTTCCGTTCGTGATGCTCGCGATGATCGCGTCGGTCGAGGCGATCTTCCTCTCGACCTTCGTGCTCATCAGCCAGAACCGCATGCAGGCGCTCGCCGACAAACGCGCCGATCTCGACCTCCAGATCAACCTCCTGGCAGAGCACGAGGTCACCCGGCTCATCGAGCTCGTCGACGGCATCTCCAGGCACCTCAAGGTGCCCCGGACCAGCGACCCGCACCTCGAGGAGCTCAAGAAAGATGTCCACCCCGAGGTGGTGCTGGAGGAGATCGAGCGCGCGCAGCGGGATATAACGAAGTAGTCAATACGGACTCTCCCTAGAGGAGCACCGGCTTCGCCTGATCCCACGGTGAGGTGGCGTATCGCATGCTCCGTCGTCCGCAGACGGCGCGCCCACGCACCGGAGCGCCATGGACCGAGCCCGAGGATTGTCCGTGAAATCACCGAGGGTTCTGGCGGGATTCGAGTACTCGCCAGCGCGACTCGAAGATCGCACTGCGGGTGATATTGTCAAATCTCTCACGAACCGCTCTTGCAGGGTCGTGAGTTACATGTTACTCGGATGGCGTCCCGGGCGTCGATTGTACGATGTCCGCGCTGAACAGAATCGGACACGGCGGCGCACTGAGCTGTGCCGAGCGCGGCCTCGCGCGCGAGAGGCGCCCTCTTCTATAGCCTAGCCTCATCCGCTCAGGCTCGTGGCGTTTTGCCACGCATTGACCATCGACCCAGAGGAATATGGCCAGTCACGTCCTCATCACCGGTGGAGCGGGCTTCATCGGCTCGCACGTCGCCGACGAGCTCCTGCGCCAAGGGCATCGCGTCCGGGCGCTCGACAGCCTCACCCCGCAGGTGCACGGGCCCGAGCGCCGGCGCCCGGCTTACCTCAACCCGGAAGTCGAGCTCATCGTGGGTGACGTCCGGGACCGGGACGCGGTGAAGTCAGCATTACGCGGAGTGGACGTCGTTTACCACTTCGCGGCCATGGTCGGGGTCGGACAGAGCATGTACAAGATCGAGGAGTACACCTCGGTCAACAATCTCGGCACCGCCGTGCTCCTGGAAGAGCTCGCCGAGAGGCCGGTGTCGAGGCTGATCGTCGCCTCCAGCATGAGCGTGTACGGCGAGGGGCTCTACCGGACCGCCTCGGGCGCCGTGGTCCCCGGCGCGAGCCGCCCGCTCGATCAGCTGAAGCGCGGCGACTGGGAGGTCCGGAGCGAGGCGGGCGAGGCGCTCGTGCCGATCCCGACCCCCGAGTCCAAGACGCCGGCGCTCGAGTCGGTCTACGCGCTCTCCAAGTACGACCAGGAGCGGCTCTGCCTGACGATCGGGCGCGCCTACAACATCCCGACCGTCGCCCTCCGCTTCTTCAACGTGTACGGCCGCCGTCAGGCCCTCTCCAACCCGTACACGGGCGTCCTCGCCATCTTCGCCTCCCGGCTCCTCAACGATCGTCCGCCCCTCATCTTCGAGGACGGCCTGCAGCGGCGCGACTTCGTGAGCGTCGCCGACATCTCCCGCGCCTGCGTCCGGGTCCTCAGCGCCGACTCCGCGGTGGGCCAGGTGCTCAACATCGGCAGCGGGCGGTCGTACACCGTGCGCGAGGTCGCCGATCACGTCCGCAAGGTGATGGGGAAGGACCGGATCGAGCCCGAGATCACGGGGAAATCGCGGCTGGGCGACATCCGGCACTGCTTCGCGGACATCGGCGCGGCGCAGCGCAAGATCGGGTATGAGCCCCAGGTCACCCTCGAGGAGGGGCTCCGCGATCTCGCCGGCTGGCTCGAGGGCCAGGTGGCCAAGGACGCTGTCGCCCAGGCCCGCGCCGAGCTGGAGTCCCGGGGGCTGACGGTATGAGCGCCGCGGATCTCGATCCCCGCGGCGCGGCCGGGGAGCCGGGGCGGCCGGCGCTGATCACCGGCGGCGCCGGCTTCATCGGGTCCAACGTGGCCCACCGCCTGCTCCAGGCGGGAGAGTCGGTGATCCTCTTCGACAACCTCTCGCGGCCCTCCGTGGCGCGCAACGTGGACTGGCTGAAGCGCGTCCACGGCGACCGCGTCACGCTGGTCACCGGCGACGTGCGGGACGCCGGCGCGGTCGCCGAGGTGGTCCGGCGCGCCTCCAGCGTCTTTCATTTCGCCGCCCAGGTCGCGGTGACCACCAGCCTGGTCCGGCCGGAGGAGGACTTCGAGATCAACGCCCGGGGGACGCTCAACGTCCTCGAGGCGATCCGCGACCAGAGCGCCCCGCCGCCGCTCCTCTTCACGTCCACCAACAAGGTGTACGGCGGCCTCCCCGACGTCCCGCTCCAGTGCAGGGATCGGCAGTACGCGCCCGAGGATCCGAAGCTCCGCGCCGCCGGCATCTCGGAGGCCCGGCCTCTCGACTTCCACAGCCCCTACGGGTGCTCGAAGGGCGCGGCGGATCAGTACGTGATCGATTATGCCCGCACCTTCGGGCTCCCCGCGGCGGTGTTCCGGATGAGCTGTATCTACGGGCCTCGCCAGTTCGGGACCGAGGACCAGGGGTGGGTGGCTCATTTCCTCCTCCAGGCGCTCCGGCGCGAGCCGATCACCCTCTACGGCGACGGGATGCAGGTCCGGGACGTGCTGTTCATCGACGATCTCGTCGACGCCTTCCTCCTCGCCCGCGAGAACATCCGGCAGATCTCCGCGACGGCGTTCAACATCGGCGGCGGCCCGGAGAACACCCTCAGCCTGCTCGAGCTGCTCGACCTCATCGAGGAGCTCGACGGCAAGCGCCCCGCGACCGGCTTCGAGGCGTGGCGCCCCGGCGATCAGCGCTACTACGTCTCCGATTGCCGCCGGTTCAACGCGGCGACGGGGTGGTGGCCGCGCGTCCGGTTCCGCGACGGCGTGCGCAAGCTGCACGGCTGGCTGCGCGAGATGACCGGCGCCGGCAAGGCCGCCGGGCAGGCGGCCGAGGAGCTCTGCATGGAGGGCGCCGAGTGAGGTTCGCGCTCGTCAACCCGCCCTGGAGCTTCGAGGGGAGCATCTATTTCGGCTGCCGCGAGCCCCACCTGCCGCTCGAGTACGGCTACGCCAGGGCGCTGCTCGAGGCCGCGGGGCACGAGGCGGCGATCGTCGACGCCCAGGCCCGGGACCTCTCCCTGGAGGCGCTCCGCGACGAGGTGGCCGCGCTCCGCCCCGACGCCGTCGTGGTGACCACCGCGCCGAGCTACCTCTTCTGGCGCTGCGCCCCGCCCGAGCTCCGGATCCCGCAGCAGACGCTCCACGCCCTGCGCGACCTGCCGGGGCTAAGGTTCGCGGTCGGCCCCCACGCCTCCACCACCCCCCGCGCCACCCTGCGCAAGCTCGGGGTCGACGCGGTGGTGATGGGCGAGTGCGAGGAGGTCCTTGTCCAGCTCGCGGATCTGCCGCGCGCGCGCTGGGGCGAGATCGCCTCGATCGCGTATGTCGAAGGCGAGGAGGCGCGCGTCCAGGGCGGGCCGCACGCGTCCGACATGGCCCTGCTCCCGGCCCTCCGCTGGGACGAGGCGACGGTCGCGCGCCACGCCCACCACCACCACCGCTTCGACGCCGCGCCGGTCGGGCCGGGCGCCGAGATCGAAGCGTCCCGCGGGTGCCCGTACCACTGCACCTTCTGCGCGAAGGACAACTTCCGCGATCGCTACCGCAAGCGGCCGCTCGCCGTGCTCCTCGACGAGCTCGACGGGCTCGTCGCGCAGGGCGTCCGCTACGTCTACTTCATCGACGAGATCTTCCTCCCGGACCGCCCGCTGCTCGAGGCGCTCGTGGACCGGCCGGTGTCGTTCGGCATCCAGATGCGCATCGACAACTGGAACCGCGAGATGCTCGACCTGCTCGGGAAGGCGGGGTGCGTCTCGATCGAGGCCGGGGTGGAGAGCATCACGAAGGAGGGCAGGAGCCTCCTGGCCAAGCACTGCAAGCTCTCGACCGAGCAGCTCAGCGACCTGCTGATCCACGCCAAGAAGAGCGTCCCCTTCGTCCAGGCGAACCTGATCCAGTCGCAGACCGACGATCCCGCGGACGTCGCCGCCTTCCGGGAGCGGCTCCGGCAGCACGGCGTGTGGGCGAACGAGCCGGTGCCGATGTTCCCCTACCCCGGGTCGCCCGATTACACGATGCGCTGGGGCCTGCCGGACGATCAGGCGTGGGAGCGCTCGGTCGCGCACTACCTCGGCCAGTTCGATCACTTCAGCGACATCCAGGAGAGCCGCCCGCTCCCGCTCTCCGAGCTCGAGGTCGCGGCGCCCGGCCATGGTTGACGCCCTGCAGACCCCCGGCTCCGTCCTGATGACCGCCGACACGGTGGGCGGCGTCTTCTCCTACGCGATCGAGCTCGCGCGCGCGCTCGCGGCGCGCGGGGTCCGCACGTCGCTCGCCACCATGGGCGGGCCGCTCTCGGCGCCCCAGCGCGAGGCCGCGGGCCGCGTGCCCGGGCTCGCCGTCTTCGAGAGCTCCTTCCGGCTCGAGTGGATGGACGACCCCTGGGACGACGTCGCGCGCGCCGGGGACTGGCTCCTCGAGCTCGAGGAGCGCGTCCGCCCGGACGTGGTCCACCTGAACGGCTACGCGCACGGCGCCCTCGGCTTCCGCGCCCCGAAGCTCGTGGTGGCCCACTCGTGCGTGCTCTCCTGGTGGACCGCCGTCCTCGGCGGGGAGGCGCCGCCGCGGTACGATCGCTACCGGCGCGAGGTGGCCCGCGGGCTCGCCGCCGCGGCCGCGGTGGTGGCGCCGACCCAGGCGATGCTCGACGCCCTCGTGCGCCACCACGGCGCGCGCGCGCCCTTCCGGGGCGCCCGGGCGGCGGTGATCCCCAACGCGGCCGACCCGGACCGGTTCGCCCCGGGCCCGAAGGACGAGGTCATCGTCGCGGTCGGGCGGCTCTGGGACCAGGCCAAGAACATCGCGGCCCTCGGCGAGGTGGCCCCTCGCCTGCCCTGGCCGATCCAGGTGGCCGGGAGCGACGTCCACCCCGGCGGGGGCAGCCGGCCCGTCCCGTCGCTCGAGCACCTCGGCGTGCTCTCGCCGGCCGGCGTCGCCGCCGCGCTCGCCCGCGCCTCGATCTGCGCGCACCCCGCCCGCTACGAGCCGTTCGGCCTGTCGGTCCTGGAGGCCGCGCTCTCCGGCTGCGCCCTCGTCCTCGGCGACATCCCCAGCCTGCGCGAGGTCTGGCGGGACGCGGCCCTCTACGTCGATCCCGGCGACACCGAGGCGCTCCGGCGCGCGCTCCAGGCGCTCATCGACGACCCCGAAAGGCGGCAGGAGATGGCATCGCGCGCCCGCGCCCGCGCCGCCGGGTTCTCGCCGCGGCGGATGGCCCAGGGCTACCTGCGCCTCTACGGCGAGCTCCTCGGGGGCAGCTCGCGAGCGAGGCGCTCGCCGGCGCGCGAGGCGCCGCGCGCCGCCGCCGTGGGAGGCGAGTGAGCCATGCGCATCGTCCTGTTCTGCCACTCGCTCCTGTCCGACTGGAACCACGGCAACGCGCACTTCCTCCGGGGCGTGGTCACCGAGCTCGCCGAGCGCGGGCACGAGGTCCGCGTCTTCGAGCCGCGCGACGCATGGAGCCTCCAGAACCTCGTCGCCGACCACGGCGAGGCCCCGTTGCGCGAGGTGCGCGAGGTCTACCCGCACGTCGACCCGATCCGCTACGACCTCGCCTCGCTCGACCTGGACGAGGCGCTCGAGGGCGCCGCGCTGGTCATCGTCCACGAGTGGAGCGAGCCGGAGCTGGTCGCCCGCGTCGGCGCCCACCGGGCTGGCGCGTCGTACCGGCTGCTCTTCCACGACACGCACCACCGGTCGGTCACCGATCCCGGGGCCATGGCCCGCTACGACCTCACCCACTACGACGGCGTCCTCGCCTTCGGCCGGGTGATCCGCGATCTCTACCTCGAGCGCCGCTGGGCCCGCCGGGCGTTCGTCTGGCACGAGGCCGCCGACGCGCGGGTCTTCCGCCCGCGCCGCGAGCTCCAGCCCGAGCGCGATCTCGTGTGGGTCGGCAACTGGGGCGACGAGGAGCGCACCCGCGAGCTCGACGAGTTCCTCATCGGCCCGGCGCGCGACCTCGGCCTCTCCGCCCGCGTGCACGGGGTGCGCTACCCCGAGCACGCGCGCGCCGCGCTCGAGGCGGCCGGGGTCGAGTACCGCGGCTGGCTCCCCAACCACCGCGCGCCCGACGCGTTCGCGCGGGCGCGGGTGACCGTCCACGTGCCGAGGCGGCCCTACGTCGCGTCGCTCCCGGGCATCCCGACCATCCGGCCGTTCGAGGCCATGGCCTGCGCCATCCCGCTCGTCTGCTCGCCGTGGAGCGACGCGGAGGCGCTGTTCTCGCCCGGGCTCGACTACCTCGTCGCCCGCGACGGCGAGGAGATGAAGAAGCACCTGCGCGCGCTCCTCGCCGAGCCCGCCATGGCCGCCGAGCTGGCGGAGCGGGGGCGCAAGACGGTCCTCGCCCGCCACACCTGCGCCCACCGCGTCAACGAGCTCCTCTGCATCTCGGCCGACCTCGGCATCGAGGTCGACCGCCCGGCGCCCGCCGCCACCACCCAGCGAGCCACCGCATGAACCGACGCCCGACCTCGAGCCGACCGCTCAACATCGCCTTCTTCGGATCGAGCCTCGTCTCCGCCTACTGGAACGGAGCGGCCACCTACTACCGCGGCATCATCCGCGCCCTCGCCGCGCGGGGGCACCGCGTCACCTTCTACGAGCCGGACGCGTACGACCGGCAGAAGCACCGCGACATCGACGATCCGCCGTGGGCCCGCGTGGTCGTCTACTCCGGCACCGACGCCGACGAGCCGAGGCGCCTCGTCCAGCAGGCGCGGAGCGCCGACGTCGTGGTCAAGGCGAGCGGCGTCGGCGTCTTCGACGAGCTCCTCGAGGCCGAGGTCGCCGCGCTCGATCGGCCGGGGCTCACCACGATCTTCTGGGACGTCGACGCCCCGGCCACGCTCGAGCGGGTCCGCACCGACCCGTCGGACCCGTTCCGCGCGCAGATCCCGCGCTACGGCCTGGTCTTCACCTACGGCGGCGGCGACCCCGTGGTGCGCGGCTACGAGGCGCTCGGCGCCCGGCGCTGCGTGCCGATCTACAACGCGCTCGACCCCGAGACCCACTTCGAGGTCGCGCCAGATCCGCGGTTCGACTGCGATTTCGCGCTCCTCGCCAACCGCCTCCCGGACCGGGAGCGGCGCGTGGAGGAGTTCTTCCTGCGGCCCGCGGCCGCGCTCCCCGAGCTCCGGTTCCTGCTCGGCGGCAACGGCTGGCAGGACAAGGCGATGCCGTCGAACGTCCGATACGTCGGGCACGTCTACACCGCGGATCACAACGCCTTCAACGCGAGCGCCCGCGCGGTGCTGAACGTGGCCCGCGACAGCATGGCGTCGGTCGGCTTCTCCCCGGCGACCCGGGTGTTCGAGGCCGCGGGCGCGGCCGCGTGCCTCATCACCGACGCGTGGGAGGGGATCGAGCTCTTCCTCGAGCCCGAGCGCGAGGTGCTCGTCGCGCGCAGCGGCGACGAGGTCGCGGCGATCCTCCGGGCGCTCACGCCCGAGCGGGCCCGCGCCATCGGCGAGGCGGCGAAGCAGCGCGTGCTCGCCGAGCACACGTACGCGGAGCGGGCGAAGCAGGTCGAAGCGCTGCTCGGCCGCGCCGCCGCCGCCGACGCCGCCGACGCAACCCTCACCGCGATCGCGCCGTGAAGACCCTCTCCTTCGTTTTCCTGGGCCTGTCGATCACCTCGTCGTGGGGCAACGGCCACGCGACCACGTACCGCGGGCTCCTCAAGCGGCTCGCCCAGCGCGGGCACCGCGTGCTGTTCCTCGAGCGGGATCTCTGGTTCTACGCGGAGAACCGCGATCTGCCGGCCCCTCCGTACGGCCGGACCGAGCTCTACCAGGGGCTCGACGACCTCCGCGCGCGCTTCGGGGACGCGGTGCGCGACGCGGACATGGTGGTCGTCGGGTCCTACGTGCCCGACGGGGTCGAGGTCGGCGCCTGGGTGACGGAGACGGCGCGCGGGAAGACCGCTTTTTACGACATCGACACGCCGGTGACGCTCAAGAAGCTCGAGCGGGGCGACACCGAGTACCTGTCGGCGGCGCTGATCCCGCGTTACGACCTCTACCTCTCGTTCACCGGCGGCCCCACGCTCGACCTGCTCGAGCGCCGCTACGGGGCGAAGCGGGCGCGCCCGCTCTACTGCTCGGTGGATCCGGACGCGTATTTCCCGGAGCGCCTCTCGCCCCGGTGGGATCTCGGCTACCTCGGCACCTACAGCCCCGATCGCCAGCCCACCCTGGATCGCCTCCTCGTCGAGCCGGCGCGCCGCTGGGCAGAGGGGCGCTTCGCGGTCGCGGGGCCGCAGTACCCGGCGGACATCGACTGGCCGGCGAACGTCGACCGGACGGATCACATCCCGCCGGGCGAGCACCGCGCCTTTTACGGCGCGCAGCGCTTCACGCTCAACGTCACCCGGCGGGACATGATCGAGGCGGGGTACTCGCCGAGCGTGCGCCTGTTCGAGGCGGCGGCCTGCGGGGTGCCGGTGATCAGCGACGACTGGCCCGGGCTCGACGAGCTCTTCGAGCCGGGCAAGGAGATCCTCGTGGCCCGCTCCTCGGAGGAGGCGCTCCGCCTGCTCCGCGAGCTCCCCGAGCGGGAGCGGGTCGCGATCGGGCAGCGGGCGCGCGAGCGCGTGCTCGCCCGGCACACCGCGGCGCACCGCGCCGAGGCGCTGGAGAGATACGCCCGGGAGCTGCTCCACGAGCGGGACGAGCGGGAGCTCCCAGGGGACCGGGGGTCGTGAACGTGTGGTGTCGGCTCGAAACAGCGTGCTGCAAATGAAGGATGACGAAGCGACCGTGGCGGGGAGGAACCCCATCGCGCCGACCCGTGCCGGGGCGGTCGTTCGGTCGTCGTCGCCTGGAGAGGAGGTCAGAGAGACATGAGCGCTGCGCTGCGCATCCTGGTGACCGGAGGCGCCGGCTTCGTCGGCTCCCACCTGTGTGATCGGCTGATCCGCGACGGCCACGAGGTCATCGCGCTCGACGATTTCTCGACCGGCGCCCGGGGCAACGTCGCCCACCTCCTCCACCATCGCCGCTTCCGGCTGGTGGAGCACGACGTCACCCAGCCGTACGATCTCCAGGTCGACCGCATCTACAACCTCGCCTCGCCGGCGAGCCCGCCGCATTACCAGCGCGATCCGGTGCGGACCACGCTGATCAACGTGGTCGGCGCGTTCCACGCGCTGAAGCTCGCCGAGGGCTGCGGGGCGCGGGTGTTCCAGGCGTCGACGAGCGAGGTCTACGGCGATCCCGAGGTTCACCCGCAGCCGGAGAGCTACCGGGGCTCGGTGAACCCGATCGGGATCCGCTCCTGTTACGACGAGGGGAAGCGCTGCGCCGAGTCGCTGGTGATGGACTTCCACCGTCGCCGCGGCGTCGAGGTCCGGATGGCGCGGATCTTCAACACCTACGGCCCGCGGATGGCGCTCGACGACGGGCGCGTGGTGTCGAACTTCATCGTCCAGGCGCTCCAGGGCGAGGATCTGACGGTCTACGGCGCCGGCTCGCAGACGCGGAGCTTCTGCTACGTGGACGATCTCGTCGAGGGGATCGTGCGGCTGATGGAGCACCCCACCGAGACGGGCCCGGTGAACCTGGGCAATCCGGAGGAGTTCACGGTGCTGGAGCTCGCCGAGGAGGTGATTCGCCTGACCGGGAGCCGGAGCCGGATCGCGTTCCGCCCGCTGCCGCAGGACGATCCGCGGCAGCGGCAGCCGGTCATCGATCACGCGAAGCGGGTGCTCGGGTTCGAGCCGAAGGTGCCGCTGCGGGCGGGGCTGCGCCGGACGATCGAGGGTTTCCGGAGCGTGCTCGGGCTGGGCCGGCACGCCCCTGCGCTGGCGGCGTCGGAGACCGACGCGGCGCTGCCTCAGGCCGCCAACGGCTGAGCGGCGCCGCGCGCGCCGGGCGTTCGTCGAGACAAGCCGTGAGCGGCCGAGCTGGTCGCGTGAGGAGAGATCTGATGAAGCAGCCGCAGAAGCTGGCGAAGCCCGAGGGGAAGCTGGCCGTGCTCCTCCCGGGGCTCGGGGCGGTGTCGACGACGACGATCGCGGGCGTGATGCTCGCGCGGCGGGGCGTCGCCGCGCCGGTGGGGGCCTTGACGCAGCTCGGGACGATCCGGCTGGGGAAGCGGACGGAGAACCGCTCTCCGAGGATCAAGGACTTCGTCCCGCTGGCGTCGCTCGATGATCTCGAGTTCGGCGGCTGGGACATCTTCCCCGACAACGCGCACGAGGCGGCGGTGGAGGCGAAGGTGCTCGAGGCGGCGCACCTCGATGCCGTCCGCGAGGAGCTCGCGGCCGTCACGCCGATGAAGGCGGTGTTCTACCCGGACTACGTGCGCCGGCTGCACGGCCCGCACGTGAAGACCGGCCGCAGCAAGGCCGACATGGTGGAGCAGGTGCGGGACGACATCCGCGGCTTCGTGCGCTCGCGCGGTGCGAGCCGCGCGGTGGCGGTGTGGTGCGGCTCGACGGAGATCTTCATCGCGCCGTCGGAGGTGCACCGGTCGGCGGCCGCGTTCGAGGCGGGGCTCCTCTCGAACCACCCGGCCATCTCGAACTCGCAGATCTACGCCTGGGCGTGCATCAAGGAGGGTGTCCCGTTCGCCAACGGGGCGCCGAACCTGACCGTGGATTTCCCCGCCGCGTGGGAGCTCGCGCGCAGCCACGGCGTGCCGATCGCGGGCAAGGACTTCAAGACGGGGCAGACCCTGATGAAGACCGTGATCGCGCCGGCGCTCAAGGCGCGGATGCTCGGCGTCTCGGGGTGGTTCTCGACGAACATCCTCGGCAACCGCGACGGCGTGGTGCTGGACGATCCGGACTCGTTCAAGACGAAGGAGGCCTCGAAGCTCAGCGTACTCGAGCAGATCCTCCAGCCGGAGCTCTACAGGGAGCTGTATTCGAAGCTCTACCACAAGGTGCGGATCGAGCATTATCCGCCGCGCGGGGACGCGAAGGAGGGGTGGGACAACATCGATCTGTTCGGGTGGCTCGGCTACCCGATGCAGATGAAGGTGAACTTCCTCTGCCGGGACTCGATCCTGGCGGCGCCGATCGTGCTCGACCTGGCGCTGCTCCTGGACCTCGCGGCGAGGGCGGGGTTCAGCGGGACGCAGGAGTGGCTGAGCTTCTACTTCAAGAGCCCGATGACGGCGCCGGAGCTCTACCCGGAGCACGACCTGTTCATCCAGTCGATGAAGCTCAAGAACACGCTGCGCTGGATGATGGGGGAAGAGCTCATCACCCACCTCGGGAACGAGTATTACGACTGAGGCGGCGACGCTGCGATGCCGAGGGGGCTCAGCGCGCGGGCGCCGCCTCGCGAGGCTTCGAGAGCTGATGAGTGAGGTGGCTGCGCACCGTGGGCCACTCCGCAGCGATGATGCTGTATACGCACGTGTCGCGCAGCGTGCCGTCGGACGCGCGACGATGGTTGCGCAAGACGCCGTCGAGCTTCGCGCCCAGGCGCTCGATGGCGCGCCGGCTCTGGTGGTTGAAGAAATGCGTTCGGAACTCCACCGCGATGCACTCCAGCGTCTCGAACGCGTGTTGCAACAGCAGCAGCTTGCATTCGGTGTTGAGCGGGGTGCGCTGCACGCTCTTGCGGTACCACGTCGAGCCGATCTCCACGCGCCGATTGGCCGCGTCGATGTCCATGTACGTGGTCATGCCCACCGCGCGTCCGCTGCGCGCGTCGATCACGACGAAGGGCAGCATCGAACCCGAGCGCTGGAGGGACAACCGACGCTCGATCTCGTCGCGCATGCCTTCGGGGCGCGGGATGTAGGTGTACCAGAGATCCCACAGCTCACCGTCGCGCACCGCGTCGACGAGATCGTCATGGTAAGCGTGGGTCAGCGGCTCGAGCGCGGCATGGCGCCCGCGCAAGGTGACGGGTTCCGGCCAGGGCATGCAAATTCCTTATTGGGTGGGGAAACTACATTTCACGCAATGGGGTTGCTTGTCAATCGGTTCCGGCTGAGGCTCGGCCGCGCGCGCTTGCGGCGCGGTCCAACGCGGGCCCGACCGGCCGCCTTCGGCAGCTTCGAGGTCCGCCTCAACGGGGCTTCTTGGGGGGCCGGGCCGCCTTCGGCTCTTTGCGCCGTTCCGGCACGATGGTCTCCCCGCGCGCCAGCATCGCCACCAGGTCGGCGATCTTCTTTGCGCGGCCGGCGGGCGTCTTCATGTTGCTCATGCGGAACGCCAGCGCGAACAGGTTCTGACGCCCCAGCCCCTGGAGCGCCTCGCGCGCCCGCGGGTTCGCCTCGATCGCGGCGCGAAGGTCGTCCGGCAGGGTGGCCGCGGTCGCGCTGCGCATCGGCGCGTACGCCGCATCCCAGCGGCCGTCGGCCTTGGCCGCGTCCACCTGCCGCTGCCCGTGGGGCGTCATGCGCCCCGCGGCGGTCAAGCGGGCGATGTGGTCGCGGTTGATCTGACTCCAGACGCTCCTCGACTTGCGCGGCGTGTACCGCTGCAAGAACGAGCTTTCATCCAGGGATTTGCGGATGCCGTCGATCCATCCCCAGCAGAGCGCCACGTCGAGCGCTTGCGCCTGGGTCACCGTCGGCACGCCGGAGCCCTTCTTGTAGATCCTCAGCCACAGCTCCGTCTCCTGCGCGTGGTTCGCGGCCATCCACGCCTCGAGCTCGGCTTCGGTGGGGAAGCTCTTGATCTTCTTCTTATCGGGAGTGATCGATGCCATGCAGTCTGCCTCGCGGCGTGTCCATCTTACGGCGAACTTGCGGAGGCCGATAGCGCCGCGCAGCGGCCGCGACGACGGCGGCGAGGATGACGCTCCCGGCGCTCGTGGCGAGCCCTGCTCCCAGGGCGCCGATGGCGCTGCAGCCCACCTTTAACCTCCGGGCCGCACTGCGTCAACGCAGCCCGGTGGCGAGCTCCGCGGGTCATCCGGCGGCCGACCCCACCGCCGCGCAGCGGCTGCGCGTCGTCGTTGAGCGGAACGGGCCCGAACCGTCGTTCGTTACGGGCGTGGGCGATCCCGCCGAGGAGCACGCTGACCCTCCGATCGTTCTGTTGATTCCTCACTCTCGCCTCGGTAACACACGAGGAGCATGAGAGAACGATTTGCGCGATGGCTGTGGGCGGCGTTGTGCCTGCCGGGCGTCGGCTGCACGACGGTCGTCGGGCTGGACAAGCCCTATCATCCGATAGAGGACCAGGGCGGCGGTGGCGGCGGTGGCGGCGGTGGCGGCGGTGGTGGCGGCGGTGGCGGCGGTGGCGTGGAAACTGGCAGCCGCTGCGCCGGGCTGCCTGCGACGTGCGGGCCCAAGGAAGACGAGAGCTGCTGCGCGAGCGAGCTGGTCGTGGGGGGTACGTTCAACCGGAGCAACGACCCGGCCTTCCCGGCCACGGTGAGCGACTTCCAGCTGGACCGGTTCGAGGTCACGCTGGGGCGGTTCCGGGCGTTCGTGGACGCGTATCCCGGGAGCCGGCCGGCGCCGGGCGCCGGAGAGCACCCGCTCATCGCGGGGAGCGGGTGGGATGCGGAGTGGGAAGATCGGCTGCCGCCGGACCGCGCGGAGCTCCTGAAAGGGCTGTTCTGCGATTCGGAGGAGACGGCGTGGGCGTGGACGGATGAGCCCGGCGCCAACGAGCGCCTGCCGATGAACTGCGTGAGCTGGTACATGGCGTTTGCGTTCTGCGCGTGGGACGGCGGCCGACTGCCGACCGAGGCGGAGCTGGGGTACGCGGCGGCCGGCGGCGCCGAGCAGCGTCCGTATCCGTGGTCCACCTCGCCGGACGATGAAACGCTCGATCGGGACCACGCGGTGTATGCATGCATTGGCAGCGACGTGGCGGGGTGCGTGATCGAGGACCTCCCGCCGGTCGGGTCGAAGTCACCGCAGGGAGACGGGCTGTTCAAGCAAGCGGATCTGGCGGGGGGCATGTGGGAGTGGACGCTGGATTATCACGGGGATTACCCGCCCGAGTGCGTGGACTGCGCCGTCACGACGGGCGGCACGGAGCGGGTGATGCGCGGCGGCGGCTGGCGCAGCGCCGCGGAGGCGCTGCACCTCTCCACCCGCGACCAGCGCGTCCCGACGACCCGCACGGTCGGCATCGGGGTCCGGTGCGCGCGGGAGCCGTGAGCGACGCCCGCCGCGCCTCGGCCGTGGTGGAGCCTACGTGGCGCGGTGAACGGGGTTGCGGCGGGCCGCATCCAGGCGGCAAGCGTTCGAGCGTCGGCCCGAAGGAGGCCGCCGCCTCAGGGAGGTAAACAGATGCTCACGGTTCGTCGAATGGGCTGGATCGCGCTGCTCTGGCTGATGAGCTCTGCCTGTGACGACGGCGAGGGCGGCGGCGGCCACGGCGCCGCAGGCGGTGCCGCCAGCGGGAGCGGGGGATCCGCCGGCGCCGAGAGCGGAGCCGGCGAGGGCGGTGCAACATCGGGATCCGGCGGAGGTCTCGGCGCAGGCGGAGACGGCGGAAGCGCCGGCGCGGGCGACGGCGGAAGCGCAGGCGACGGCGGAGACGGGGGAAGCGCCGGCGCGGGCGACGGCGGAAGCGCGGGCGCGGGCGACGGCGGAAGCGCGGGCAACGGCGGCGGAGGAGGTGATGGCGGGGGAGGCGCTGTGTGCGAGCCTGGGGCTCAAGTGCCGTGTTACTCGGCGGCGTCGAGCACCGCCGATGTCGGGGCTTGCCGGCGGGGCGTCGCGACCTGCAGCGACGACGGCTCGGAGCTCGGCGCCTGCATCGGTGAGGTCACTCCAGCGCCTGAGACCTGCGTCGATCCGGCGGACGAAGACTGCGATGGTCAGGCCAACGAGGAGGGCCCCGGCTGCATCTGTGTCCCCGGCGCGGCTGCGTCGTGCTACACGGGCGCGCCCGGAACCGCGGGCGTCGGGATCTGCAAGGGAGGTACGGCGATCTGCAACGCCCAGGGGACCGGCTACGGGCCCTGCATCGGTGAAGTGCGCCCGACCGAGGATGACTGCCACACGGCGGCGGATGAGAACTGCGATGGCGTGAACGCCTCCTGCGGCGGCGGGGAGCACCGCTGGAGCAAGGGCTTCGGCACCGATCTCCCTCAGCGCGCGACCGGCATCGCCATCGACGCCGATCTCGGCGGCGGTGCCCTCTCGCCCGCGGGCGTGGAGGACGCCTTTCTGGCGAAGTCGTCGCCTTGATCCCAGGCCTCCGACGGAGGCGGCGCGGCGCGCCCTGACGCGACGCGCGCGCCCCGCCGACGGCTCTACCGCTTCGCGAAGCGGAAGCGGGCCCGCACCGTGGCGGTCACCTCGATCTCTCCGGGCTCGATCGGGAACGTGGTCGAACGCGAGCCGATGCGACCGGCCGCCATCTGCCAGGCGCGCCCGCCGTCCTCCTCGCCCGCGCTCGACACGGATCGCCACCCGACGAGCTTGATCTTGGCCGCCGCGGCGATCGCGCCGGCGTTGCGCTCGGCGTCCTCGATCGAGGCCTTGAGCGCCGCTCGGTAGGCCTCCTGCGGCGCGCTCAGGAAAAAGCGGATCCCGCTGGTCTGGTTGGCGCCCGCGGACAGCGCCGCTTCGAGGATCCTCGAGCTCTCGACGCGGAGCACGTCGAGCGGCGCCCGCTCGAGGATCACCGACACCGTGCTCGTCGCTTCGTATCCGATGATCCGCGGAGGAGCGACGCGCTCCCGCTCCGTTTCGCCCTCCGGGATCGGGCTCAGCGAGACACCCACGTTCCTGACCTGGAGCGACGGAATCTGGAGCCCCTCCAGCGCGCTCACGATCGACCGTGTCCTGGCCGCGGCCTCCTCGCGCGCGGCCTCCAGGCTCTCGCCGCGGACCTCCACGGACACGTTGGTGCGCAGCGAGTCGGGCGGGAGCGACACGGTGCCGGACCCCTCGACCTCCACGACCTGCAGATCCGTAGACTTTACCATGCTGTTCATCCCGCCCCTCCGTGAGGAGAACCTAAGGCCGGGAGGCGCGTTCAGGGAGGCTCGACGGGTGGTGGCCCAGTTTGCCCCGGAGCGATTCACATGAAGGCGGGATGGCAGGAAGATCATTAACCTTTTCTTCCCGCCTCCCCGCCTTCATGTTCAAATCCGGCCACCACCGCTCGACGCGTCGCCGGGGCACCGAGGCAGGCGGGACAAAGGGAGACGCGTGGAATCCGGGACGAGGGAGCGGCGCGCGGGTGCGCGCTCTCCGGCGTCGGCCGACGACGTCACATCCACATCCGCGCCACGACGCCGTAGGTGCCAGGCCCCGGGGACATGCCCACGTCGCCGCCGCCGAGGAGGACCTGGTCGTCGGCGACGACCTCCACGGTGTGCAGCTGCCCGAACTCGCCGAGATCGACCGGGAGCACGCCGCCCTCGCCGAACGCCGGGTCGAGCGCGCCGTCGCACGTGTACCGCGCGAGCAGCGGCGTCGTCGTGCCGCCCTCGCCGCGCTCGCCGCCGTTGCCCGCGACGAGGACGGCGCCGCCCGGGAGCAGGGCCATGTCCTCGGCCACGTCGTCGCCGCCGGTCGTCGGCCACGCGGCCACGCCCCCGTCGCCGAACGCGAGGTCGGGCGCGCCGTTCGGGTGGAAGCGGCGGACCTGGAAGTCGCGCGCCCCCTCGGCCCCCGCGTCGCCGGCCACCACGATGCCGCCGCCCGGCGACAGCGCGAGCGCGACCGCGCGCTCGTCGACCCCGGGATCGCCGGCGACGATCGCGCCCCCGCGGCCGAAGGAGCGATCGAGCGCGCCGTCTCCGCGCAGGCGGATCACGATCATGTCGCGCTGGCCGCCCCGCTCGACCGAGCCGGCCACGACGACGCGGCCGCGGTCATCGAGCGCGACCGCCTCGGCCACCGACGCGGCGCCCAGCGAGACGGTCCTGTAGCCGCGCGGGCTCGCGAACGAGGTGTCGAGGGCGCCGTCCGCGGTGGCGCGCACGATCAGCAGGCGCCCGTCGCGCTGGCCCACGGCCACGATGCCGTCGTCCGGAGCGACGAGGGCGCCCCGGATCTCCTCGTCCCCGCCGAGGTCGAGCAGGCTCTTGCCGCCGTCGCCGAAGCCGGGGTCGAGCGAGCCGTCCTCCGCGTAGCGCGCCAGCGCCACGTCCGCCGAGGCGTCCCGGAACCGGTCGCGCCAGCCGATGGCGACGACCTCGCCGCCCTGCTGGTGGCCGGTGGCGGCCAGATAGGCCATGTCGCCGGTCGAGTTGGCCCAGCCCGTGGTCACCATGCCGCCGCCGAAGGTGGAATCCGTCGCGCCGGCGCCGGTCAGCCGGACGACGCGGAACCTGATCCCGCCGAGCCCGCCCTGGCCCCAGCCGGCCGCGCTGATCCGATCGCCGGCGACGTCGACATCGAAGAAGCCGCCGTCGTCGTCGGCGCCGAAGCGCACCCGCGCGATCCCGGTGCCCGCCTCCCCGAACGAGGGATCGAGCTGCCCTGCGAGCGGGCCAGGCTCGTCGCCCGCGCAGCCGCAGCGTTCGCCGCCGCGCGCGGGCGCCGCCGTGTCGGGCGGGGCGCTCCCGGCGGGCTCCTCGGCGAGGAAGTAACTCGGGACGAGCAACGTGAGCAATGCATGGAGGATCCTCATGAGAGGATCTGTTGGACGCGCGGAGGGGGGCCGTCAAACGGGCGCCGATGCCGACGCCGCGGCGTCACCGCGGGCGCCCGGAGATCTCACCGCCTCGGACACATCCCGCGCGGCCCGCCGAGCCCGCTTCTTCCAGCGCGGCGGGCCGAAGCGCGCCCCGGGAGGCGGCCCTGCGAGTGCGTCGCTGAGCTCCGGCGAACATGCCTCGAATGCGGCATGCGTGTCCTCACCGGGTGAGCCGGTAGATCGCGTGCCGGATCTGCTCGGCGGTCATCGGATCCGTGGACAGCGCGCTGTGCAGCACCAGGCCTTCTATCAGCGCGTCGAGCTCCCGCGCGGTCACCGGGTCGAAGTGGAGCTCCAGCGCGCGTCGGCTCCGCAGCATCCAGGCCTGGGTGACGGCGCGCAGCGCGGGCCGCCGGGCGGCGGCGACGTAGAGCTCGACGCTGAGCACGAGGTCGCGCGGCGAGCCGAGCAGGTCCGCCGTCAGGTGCTCGACCAGGAGCTCGACCGCGGCCTCGCGGCCGCAGGCGGCGCGCATCCGCGCCTCGAAGCGGGACGCCGCGGCCTCCGCGTGCCGGGTGAACGCCGCGGCGAGGAGCTCGTCGATCGACGCGAAATGGTACGTGGTCGAGCCGAGCGGCACGTCGGCGGCCCGCGCGATGGAGCGATGCGAGGCGCCTGCGACCCCGTGCTCGGCGATGACGTCGAGCGCCGTCGCCACCAGCCGGTCCCGGCGCCCCGGGTCGTGGCGGCGCGCCCTCCGCGCCGGCGCCGCGCGCCTCGCGCTGGCTCTGCCCATCGCGCCCCCGTCACCCTCGCGCGTCGCCCGGCGCGGGCCCGGCCGCGGCGCCGGCGCCGTCGAGCGTGCGGATCACGCGCGCGGGGTTGCCCACCGCGACGACGTTGGCCGGCAGATCGCGCGTCACGACGGCGCCGGCGCCCACCACGGTGTTGTCCCCGATCGTCACCCCGGGCAGCACGATCGCGCCGCCGCCGAGCCACACGTTGTTCCCGATCGTGATCGGCTTGGCGGCCTCCCACTTCTCGCGCCGCGGCTCGGGGTCCAGCGGGTGGGTCGGCGTGAGCAGCTGCACGTTGGGCCCGATCTGCACGTCGTCGCCGATGGTGATCGGCGCGACGTCGAGCGCCACCAGCCCGAAGTTCGCGAAGCAACGCGCCCCGATGGTGATGTGCGCGCCGTAATCCACATAGAACGGCGGGCGGATCTCCGTGCCCTCGCCGATCGAGCCGAGCAGCTGCTCCAGCAGCCGGCGGCGCAGCGGGCGCTGGCGCGCCGAGGTCGCGTTGTAGGCCGCCATCAGATCCAGCGCCGCGGCGCTCAGCTCCGCGAGCTCGGGATCGCCCATGTAGAGGTCGCCCGCGAGCATCCGCTCGCGCATGGATCGCGTGTCGTCGGGGGTCGTCATATGGACGAGTGTACGCATCATTGGAACGGGTGTCCACATCGCCGGCCGGAAGAGCTACTACGGCCAGAGAGCGCAGGCGTGTCTACTGGAGCCTGTGGAGCAACTCCGTGTCCTGGTCGCCCAGCAGGTAGGTGGCGATGAAGGTCGCGGGGGCCGAGCTGGAGTCGTTGTCGAAGCGCTCGATGGGCGTGCTCGCGGGCTCGAAGATCGTCTGCCCTGCCGTGTAGTACCTGGCCGGTTGGCCTTTCACCTGAAACAGAATACGCCCTTCGGTCACATAGCAGACGACCGGACCGGGGTGCGTGTGCGGCCCGGCCTTGAACCCAGGGGGCAACGTCAGCCGCTGCACCTCGACGCGGGTCACGGCCTTCCCGCCCGCGACCGCGTGAGTCCCGAGCGAGGCTCGCTCCAGGACCGAGTCCCGCGCGCATCCCGCGCCGGCACAGAGCAAGGCTGTCGCTATCGCGAGCGCAGCCCGGGAGAGGCGGCGCCCGCTCCCAGGGAGCGCTCTCCCCGGACGCCGCGTGCGACGATGGCTGTCGGCGAGATCGAGAGAGAGGTCCCCTGCGCGCAGCGGCGGCTCGACATTCCGCGGTGAGACGTGAGCGAAACGCATGGAGTGTGGGTCCTTGTGCCCTGCCAGGCGGCTCCGGCTCGCCTTGACGCCACCAGCATGACGGAGCATCATCGTGCTGAAAATCAGGAACTTTGGTACGGATAGTTCATAAAAACGGGACGGTTGCCATGCAACGCGTCACCTTCGATCTCGACGTGCTGCGCAGCTTCGTCGCGGGGGTGGAGCTGGGCAGCTTCGCCAGGGCGGCGAGCCGGGTGGGCCGGTCGACCTCGGCGGTGAGCGCTCAGCTCAAGAAGCTGGAGGAGCAGGCGGGCACGCCGCTCTTTCGCAAGGCCGGGCGCGGTCTCGCGCTGACGGAGGCGGGCGAGACGATGCTGGCGTACGCCCGCCGCCTGCTCGAGCTGAACGACGAGGCGGCGGTCGCGGTCCGCGGCGTCGATCTCGAGGGCTGGGTCCGGCTCGGCCTGCAACAGGACTTCGGTGACGTGCTGCTCTCCGGGGTGCTGGGGCGGTTTTCGCGCGCCCACCCGAGGGTGCGGATCGAGGTGCGGGTCGCGCGCAATGCGGAGCTGCTCGAGCGGGTCACGTCGGGCCGGCTCGATCTCGCGCTCGTGTGGGGCGACGGGATGGGGGCGCCGCATGGCGAGCGTCTGGCCGAGCTGCCGATGCGCTGGATCGGGTCGGCCGCGGGGGGCCCTGCGCGGACCGGGGCGGAGGGCGAGTCGCTGCCGCTCCTGGCCATCGAGGCGCCGTGCCGGTTCCGGGATGCCGCCGCGGCGGCGCTCGATCGCGCTGGCATCCCGTGGCGGCTCGCCTTCACCAGCCCGGACCTGGGCGGGCTCTGGGCCGCGGCGGCGGCAGGGCTTGGGTTCACGGTGCGCACGCCGATCGGCCTGCCCGCCGGCGTGCGCGCGCTCGGCCCCGGGGAGGCCGGGCTGCCGGTGCTGCCCGCGCTCCCCCTGGCTCTGCACCAGGCAACGGCGGAACCGGAGCTCCCGACCGCCCGCCTCGCGGCCCTCGTGGTGCAGGCGCTGCAACGTCCCGTCGAGATCGCTCGTGGAGCCCAGCCGATCGCCTCGTGAACGACCCGGGCCGCCACCTCATCCCCGAGGGCGTCGGGCGCCTTATTCCTGCGCGCCGCCAACCCTGCACGCTCATGCGGAGCAATCCCGGCGACACCCAGGGCGCTGCTTTCTGGAGAGTGTTCGAGCAGAGGGGGGACATGCGGTCGCCCCCCCGGCGCCTCACCGTAACGCAGAAGGAGCAAAAGATGCGGTCTCGAGGATCGCCTGCCTGGGACCGCGCCGCCGCCGCGTGGCACGGTCGACAAGAACAACCAACGACAAGGATGAAAGCATGCGCAATCCAGGCGATGTGATCGGCACCTACGGCAAGAGCCGTTCGCTTCTTTTTACCGGATGGTTTCTGGCAGCGCTGTTCGCCGGTGCGGGCGCCCTGGTGCTGTCCCTGGTACCAGGGCCGGGCAGCACGGTGCGGTTCGATGGGGATGTGTCGGTGCTGTATCGCGCTGGCTACGGGGCGATCGCTCTGGGCGTCGTGATCGCGCTGGGCACGTGGTGGGTCGTGGCCTCGCAGCCCGTGTTCGTGCTGCACCAGAACGCGATCCAGGCTCGGGAGCGCAAAGGCACCCGGACCGACTTCTACGCCGACATCGAGGATCTCTACACGTTCTACTTCGGCGGGATCGGCTACCGGGCGACACCACAGGCGCCGTGGGTCTTCATTGGAGCCCGCACCTCGCGCTACGCCGAGCTGAGCCGGACATTGCGGATGCGCCATGTAGAGCAGCGCGGGGAGCGGCTCTACCACGAGCTTCAGGCCGGTGGGTCGGTCCGCTTCCGGGCTCTGCCCGACAGCGTGGCGTTGTCCAAAACCCTGTTCGCCTCCCGCAACATGGACCACCCGATGAAGATGATCGAGCTCACGCGCGGCCACCTCACGGTCGAGGGGAAGACCATCGCGATCGAACGCATCGCCGACGTCGCATCCAACCTCTGGGTAGAGCGGTCGCAGATCCTGGATGTGGATGGCGGGGTGTTCCACACCATGCACTCGAACGCCGTGATGTCGTTCGATGTGCTGGTGGCGCTGATCGCCCGCTTGCAGCAGGACGCCGCCTCTGCAGCCCGCGTCTGAGAGCGCGCATGGGCGACGCACGCGCCGGGGGGGCCGGCGCGTGCGCGGTCGCTCGAGGGAGGACGCGCTGGGCCCGGTCACTCCTTGAACGGCGCCGCCAGGATGACGTCGTAGAAATTGGGGGCATGGAAGCCCGGGATCAGGCGCTCGGCGATGTCGGCCGTGAAGTTGTAGAAGGCGGTCTCGGGCTTGCTGGCGAGCATGTCGGCGATCGCCTGCGGAAACGCGCGCTTGAAGTCGAGACGCGGGTACGCCTGGAGCACCTCATCCACCTCGTCCGCAGAGAGCTCCTTCACGTCCTTGCCAGTGATATCCATGACAGTTCCGACGTGGAGCAGCGCCACCTCGGGCCGCTTGTAGGACGGGACGCCCCTCACGGTGTGCAGCGCAATCGCGTCCCACACGACGCCGATCGCCTCCTCGGGCACGCCGCGCTGCTTCAAGAACTCGCTCGCCGCGTTCGCGCCTTCGACCTCGTACCGCTCCGGGCCGCGGAATTTCTCGGCAAGGCCGAGGTCATGGAGCGCCGCCCCGAGGTAGAACAGCTCGAGATCGAGCTGGAGCCCGCGCCGCTTCGCGAGCAGCGCGCCGAAGATGTACGTGCGCATGACGTGGTTGAAGAGGAAGGGCGCCGACATCTCCCGCGCGAGCTCGGTCGCCTCCGCGGCCAGGTGGCTGTCAGGGATGCAAATGCCAGCGATCTCGTTCTTCACGGTCCTCCCTCCTTCGTGCGACGCCGAGCCCGGTCTCGCCGAACAACCTGCGGGCGACCAGGCGTGACCACCATCGGAAGGAGCCGCCAGCTTCGGTCGACGACACACCCGATGTGCTGATCACCAGGTCCGCCCGTGCCTTGCCGGGAAGAACGGAAATACAGAGGTGAGGAAACCCAGGGCGCCTCCCCGGCGCCTCCCGCTCACCCCTCGCGCAGGATCCGGCGGTACGTCTCCAGGTACGCCGCCGCCGTCCTCGCCGCCGAGAAGCGCTCCTCGGCCGCGCGGCGGCACTCCGCCGGGTCGAGCCGGTCCGCCATCGCGATCGCCTCGGCCATCTCCGCGGCGTCGTCCACCAGGTACCCCGTCCGGCCGTGCTCCACGATCTCCGGCAGCGCGCCGGCGCCGCGGAGCGCGATCACCGGCGTGCCCGAGGCGAGCGCCTCCATGGCGACGAGCGAGCTGGTCTCCTGGACCAGGCTGGGCACCAGCAGACACCGGGCCGCCGCGAGCAGCCGGCGCTTCCGGACCAGGCCGACCGGGCCCAGGAAGCGCCGCGCCGGCCCGGCGCCGCCCAGCATCGGCACAAGGACCTCCCGCAGATACCGCGTGTGCTCCTCGTAGCCGAACGCCTGTCCGGCGATGAGCAGCGGCGACCCGGCCCGGACCGCGGCCTCGACGGCGACGTGGTACCCCTTCTCCGGGCAGATCCGGCCCAGCGCGAGCGCGAAGCCGCGCCGGTACCGCCGCGGCCGGTAATGCTCCAGCCGGACGCCGTTCGGGACCTCGGGCAGGAGCCGCGCGCCCGGCGGGCAGGCGCGCCGCTGCGTCGCGGAGACGCAATGGAGGAACGTCCTCGGGCGCTCGAGCCGGAACACCGCCGGCGAATAGAAGCTCGGCGGGAGATGCAGCGTCGCCAGCGCGGGCACGCCGGGCTCGGGCAGGTAGCGATCGAAATCGACGCCGTGCAGGTGGACGAGATCGACCGGATACAGCTCCAGCGCCCGCGCGATGGCGCTCCGGTGGTGGCGCCACGCCCGCTCCTTGGCGGCCTCGTCGAGGACCGCGCCCGGCGGCGGCGCCGGCGTGGCGACCAGCGCCCCCGCGCACGCGGAGCCCTCCGGCGCGACGACGATCGACCGGTGGCCGCCGCGCGAGAGCGCCTCGTCGAGCATCGAGAGCACCTGCTCGGCCCCGCCCACGGCGTCCGGACCCACGGGCGCGAGCGGATAGCCGACGTGCAGGACCGTCAGAGGCATCGCTCTCGATCGAGGCCGAGCAGCGTCAGCGTCTTGATGGCGAGCTTCCGCCAGCGCGCGCCGTCGATCGGGAAGCCGAGGCGCTCGTAGTGGAGCGCCCCCTCGTGCGGGGGCATCCGGAAGTCGTAGGCGGGCGCCGGCCGGAAGCGCTCGACCTCGGCGCCGAACGGGGCGAGCGTCTCTTTCTGGCTGGAGAAGCAGGCCAGCATGGCGCGCTTCTTCGACGCCTCCTCGCCCGAGAGCCGGAGGGCGATCTCGGGGACGCTCGGCTGCGCGATGAACTCGCCGGTGACGAGGTGACCCCGCGCGGCGTGGTACGAGGCCGCCTCGAAGATCAGCGGCGAGGTGACGCCGTTCCAGAGGGCGAGCACCGCGGCCGAATGGACGGCGAGCGCCGCCGCGTCGTGATCGGGGTGGCCGCCCTCGTAGGGGTGGGTGAGCACCACCTCGGGCCGCGTCCTGGCGAACAGCTCGAGGAGCTTCCGGGCGAGGCTCGGGGCCTCCTCGATGGCCTCCTGGTCCACCGCGCCGAGGCACCTGAGCCTCGACGCCGGCACGTTGCCCAGGGCGAGCGCGCGGGTCACCTCGCCGCGCCGGAGGGCGATGTAGCGCTCGCGCCCGATGTCGGCGAGCTCCGCCGGCATGAACCGGCTGTCGCGGGGCGCCCCGTCGGTCACGTGCACCACCTCGATCGGCTGGAGCCGGCCGATGCGCGCGCCGAGCCCGAGGGTCTCGTCGTCCGGATGGGCGACCACGACGAGGCAGCGCGGCGGCCGGCCCGACGAGAGCCACGAGAACGGCGGCCACGCGAGGTCCGGCGGGGTGCGGCCCTGGCGGCGGAGCGAGGCGAGGTTCACGGCAGCGCCTCCCGCCGTTCCGCGCGCCCGCCGCGCCCGCCTGAGCCTCCGCGGGCGCCGCCGCGCGCCTCGGGTCTCTCTCGCTTCGCGCTGCTCGTGACGTGCGACATGAGCCACCTGCCGTGCGCGACGTCCGGTCGTCCCGGCGCCGGAGGCGCGCGCGATCTCCACCCTATCAAACGGCTACGCGGCGCGCCAGATGGCGCGTCATTCACGGACAGCTGAACAGGCGATCCTCGACGGCACGGCGCGTTCAGGACAGGCCGCATCCGCGCAGAGAGACGTCGCCCCGACAGCCGGACAGCCGCCGCCTACCCCACATAACGTCGCGTCATGCGGGCGCAGAACTCCGCGAACTCCTCGAGCCGCTGCGGGGGGCTCGTGTGGTGCGGCCGGACCCCGGCGTGCTCCGGGGTGAAACAGTAGGTCAGCGTCACATCGAACGCCTCGATCGCCCGCATCTGCCGGTCGAACCAGGCCTCCGCGCCAGGGCGGAAGCTGTCGGCCCAGCTCAGGCCGGTGCGGAGATGGCGCACCCCGAGCTTCTTCAACCACGCCACCGCGTCGTCCAGCCGGTGGTCCTCGAAGTGGAACCACTGGCACACGCCGAAATCGGGCGTGCACTCCGGGAAGAGCCGCAGCGCGCGCTTGGGCGTCCCGTCCTCGCGGAGCAGGCCCATGTAGAAATGGCGGTAGTACGACGAGCCCTCGGCCTCGCGGTGCCGCGTCGTCGCCGGCCACGCGCGCGGCAGATCGTAGAGGCTGTACCAGTGGACCCGATCGACCTTGCCGCGGAGCAGCTCGGCGCTCCGCTTCAGGCCGAACTCCTGCACCTCCTCGGCGCCGAACGTGGAAACGCCGATCTCGGTGATCCAGAGCGGCTTGTCGGTCACCGCGCGGATCTCCTCGAGCTTGCTCGGCCACTCGTGGATCTGCCAGTGGTTCCAGTCGAGCGGGAAGCCGTGCACCGCGACGACGTCGACGTGATCGAGCACGCCCTGCCGGCCCATGTTGGCGATGAACGCAGGATCGATCGGCGAGATGCCGCCCAGCACGCGCGGCAGCTCGGGGCGCTCGCTCCGGATCGCGTCCGCGGCGAGCTTCACCAGCGCGCCGTACGTCGTCCACTCGGGATCGATCTCGAAATCCCAGTGCGACTTGTTGTTGGGCTCGTTCCAGAGCATCACCGCTTCGATCATGCCTGCTCTCCATTCACGCCGGCATTCACGCCGGCTCGCCTGGCCGGGTAGACCGCGCCGGGCACGCCGTCCGCCCGCTCGCGGCGGCGGCAGATGTAGACCTCGGGCTCGGGGTGGTTCACGATCTCGAAGCCGGCGCTCCGCAGCATCGCCTCCCCGCACGCCCGGTTGGGCACCCACCAGTTGGTCGGATCCTGCGAATAGCTGTGCTCCACGAAGTGGAGCCGAGGATAGCCCGCCTCGTCGAAGATCCGCTTCTCCGAGAACGGATAGTCCCCCTCCAGCGGCGTCACCTCGGCGCTCCCGCGCTGCATGCTCTGGAAGACCAGCGTGTGCCCGACCACGTGCTCGTGCAGCAGATCCAGCGCGAGCAGCGGGTGGCGGAGGTGGTACAGGACGCCCATGAAGAGCACGAGGTCGAAGCGCTCTCCGAGGCTCCCGACGTCGTACACCGAGAGGTTCCGGAACTCGATGTCCGCGCCGGAGACCTCCGCGGCGAAGCGCGCCTGCGCCAGGTAATCGTCGTCGCTGTCGATCCCGAGCACCCGCGCCGCCCCGCGCCGCTTCATCTCGAGCGCGTAGAAGCCCGCGTTGCAGCCGATGTCGAGGACCGTCTTGCCCGTGAGATCCTCCGGGATCGCGTGGGCGAAGCCCTTCCACTTGAACGCGGGGTAATCGCCGAGGAAATGATCCGGCGCCGTCTTCACCCCGCCGAGATCGATGTTGTGGAACCACTGCCCGAGCCCGCGCACGCGCTCCTGGATCTGCTCCCGGGTCAGCTTCCTCGTGTCATCCACGTTCTGCACATTCGGCACGCTCCTCACGCTCTCCACGCTCCGATCCATGGCTCCTCCGTTCACACGGCCGCGCCGCTGAGGAGCTGGATGGCCTCGCGGTAGCCATGCAGCGTCCCCACGTCGACGTACGCCTCGCCAGCCCGCACCGCCCGCGCGCTGCCGCCGCGCGCGAGGTACTCGTTCACCAGCGTCCCGATGTACGGGTCCGTCTGCCCGCGCTCGCACCAGAGATCGTGGAGCTCGCGCATCACCGCCCCCGTGAGCTTGAAGGCGCCCCAGACCCACTGCGAGCGCGCGTCCCGCTGCTTGACCTGGATCTCGAGCACCCTGCCCTTCTCGTCGGTGACGACCGCGTCGAAGAGCTCCGGGTGATCGACCGGAAAGAGCAGGAACGAGAGGCCCCCGCCGTCGAGCGCGCGGAGCCCGTGCTCCGGGAACCACACCGTGTCGGGCAGCCCCACGAGGACCTCCTCCTCCGGCTGGATCCACGGGAGCGACCGGAAGATGGCGTCGCAGAGCCCCGCGGCGACCGGCTGCACCACATAACAGATGTGCGCCGGGCCGACGCTCGCGCCGTAATACTCGACGATATCCGACTTGCCAGGCGAGATCACCATGCAGATCCGGGTCGCGCCGGCGAGGATCATCCGGTCGATGAGGTACTCGCTGACCGCGCGCGGCCGCTCCACGTCGCCGTCCCGGCGCGTCCCCACCGGGAGCAGCTCCTTCGAGAACGCGAGCGGCTGGATCCTGCTCCCCAGGCCCGCCGCCGGAATCACTCCCCACATCGCCCTTTGCCTCCTTTCATCGCGCCGAGACCGACTCGAGGATCGCCACGAGCTCCGCCGCGCGCCGCGCCGCGGTGTGCTCCGCGAGCACCCGCTCGCGCGCCGCGCCGGCGACGGCCGCGACCTCGGCCGCCGACAGCGAGAGCGCCGCGACGGCCTCGTCCGCGGTCCTCGCCACGAGGATCTCCTCCCCCGGCGCGAAGAACCGGTCGAGCCCCTCCCAGCTGTCGCTCAGGATCGGCGTCCCGCACGCAGCCGCCTCGAAGAGCCGCCCGGATGGACAGTACCCCATCGCCGCCATCGCCCCGCGGGTGATGTTGAGCGTCATCGGCGAGGAGCAGTAGAACGCCGGGTGATCCGGCGGCGCCACGTGGCGCATGTAATAGAGGTTCTCCGCCCACGGGAAATCCTCGGGGTAGAGCGAGCCGCCGATGACGAACCGCCTGTGCGGCAGCCGCTTCGCCGGCTCGAGGAACAGGGCGGACAGCGCCTCCTGCCGGTCGGCGGCGTACGTGCCGAGGTACGAGAGGTCCCCGCGGAACTCCTCCCGCGGCGCGACCGGGCGGTGCACCTCGGGGTCGGCGCTGCCGTAGAGCGGGAACACCCGCCGGGCGCCGAGCTTCGCCTGGAGCGCGTCGAGCGCCGCGCCGCCCGTGTAGCTGAGCGCGCAATCGAAATCGACGAGGCCCCGCGGGCCGATGTAGCCGACCGGCTGACCGGCGTTCAGCCGATCCAGCGTCACCGGCGTGTCGAGGTCGTAGAAGACCTTGAGGCCGCGCGACTCGAGGACCACCTCGGTCGCGGGGCCGGCGTCCGGGCAATACGAGGTCACCATCGCCGCGTCGGCCTCCCGGACGGCGCGCCGGGCCTCGGGGAGGAGGTCGTCGAACGAGCTGTAGAGCCGGAGCTCGTTGCCGTGCGCCAGCGAGCACAGATCCCGGTGCGAGGCGTAATAGGGCACGTCGCGCTCGAAGAAGGTGACGCGGTGCCCGGCCCGCCCGAGGGCGTTGATCACGCCGCGCCACAGCGTGGCGTGGCCGTTGCCCCAGGACGAGCTGATCGTCAGACCGAAGATGACGAGCCTCATCGCGAACCGGACCTCCCCTCTAGGCCTGCGTCTCCGCCGGGGCCGGCGCCGATGCGCGCCTCGGCTCGCCGAGGATCATCGCCTCCACCTCGGGGCGGCAGCGGACGCGCGGCACGAGCGCCCTCGCCTCCGGCCGGAGGCGGCGGAGCGTGTACGCCACCTTGGCGCGGGTGTGCTCGGGCCCGTAGTAATCGAGGAACCCGGCGCTGTTCAGCGAGAAGAACGAGAGCGCGTCGGCGTCGTTGAGCAGCGCGAGGTCGGCGTCGTCCCCCGGCCGCTCGTGCGACGCCACCAGCGCGCCGACCCGATCGAGGACCTCGGGCGGGAGCCCGACCCCGGCGAGCGCGGCGCCCGCGAGGGCCGCCCCGCGCCGCGCGTGCTCGTCCTTGAAGGCCTGGTAGTCCGCGGCGCGGTGCTCGATCCGGACGTTCGCCTCGGAGACGAGCCGCTCCACGTCGTGGAACAGCGCCGCCGCCTGGGCGGCGACGGACGCGCGCGGGTCGAGCCGGAGCATCCATTGCCAGACGTCGATCGCATGATCGTAGTCGGCCCTGACAAGCGGCCTGTCGAGATCGTAAAGCTCCCGGTGGCGACCGAGGACCCGGGCGAAGACCGCGGTCGCGGAGGCGACATTCCTCCTCCGGATGAAGCGCTGGCAGCGGGTGAGGACCTCGTAGGCGGTGCGCGCCGCGCCCTCGCGCTCGAGCCCCTGGAGCCGGAGGTCGAAGAGGCCGCGGGCGTCGAGCGCGTGCAGGTGCGTGTCGAGCGCCCACAGATCGAGCTGCGAGGCGCGCCACGCGCGGGCGTCGACGGCGGCGTGGGGCGCGTTCCCGGGCGGACAGGGCGCGTCGATCTCCACGCCGGGAAACTCCCGGGAGAGCGCCGCCTTGTCGGCGGGGGAGAGCAGCGGTGTCCCGCGGGCCGACGGTTCATCGCTGCTCGAAGAGGAGCCGGCAATGAGGATCAGGCGCTTGAGCATGAGCTTGCGTTCTTCGGTCAGCGACGGGCGTCGAGCTCGATCCAGCTTCCGCGCGAGGGCTGCCGCGGACGAATCATGGATACGGCGCCGTGAACCTATCTCCGCATCGGCCGTCGCACCATCGCGGAAATTCCGTACAGCCGTGTCAGGAAAGAAGTGAGCGCGTGACGTGTACTCCGGATCCAGCCCAGCGGCGCTACCCGAGCGCGCCCCGCGAGGCCGCGGGGGCGAGGCGCTCGAGCAGGGCAGAGCGATAGCGATGCCGCGCCGCGGCCAGGCGCCGCGCCTCGCCCTGGTCCGGGAGCGACGCGGCGGCCATCGCGGCATATCCCAGGCGCAGGAGCGCGTAGGCCAGCAGATACGCGGGCAAACGCCGCTCGGGGTCGTCGCCCGAGCGGCGCCGGTAGCGATCGAGGAAGGCGCGGCGGGCGTCGGGCGCCATCCGCCACTCGACGATGGCCCCGGCGAGATCCCAGGCGATGTCCGTGGGGCCGGGGAGGAAGTGATCGTCGCCGTGCCCGGCCGCGTCCACCTTGAAGAGCTCGCCTGGCGCAGACCCGAGCCACTCGTGAGGATCCATCTTACCATCCACGAGCACGGGACGGGCGATCTCCAGATGGAGCTCCGCCGGGAGCTCATTTCCCATGTCCGCTGAGAAATTGGTACGCGCCATCGTAATGAGCTCGTCGGTCGTGGGGGGCGGGACGGGAAAGGCCGAGGCGCGGAAGGCGCAATAATCGGCGAGGCGCTCCAGCACGGCGGCGGAGAGGTGGCCGGGCTCGAGCGGCCGGCCCGGGAGCCATGGATACGAGAGGAAGCCCTCGCCCTCGTCGCGTGGCGCCGGACCGAAGCCGGCTTGAGCGACGCCGCGGGCGCGCTCCAGGCACTCGGCCCCGTAGCGGCCCATGCCCTCGAATTTGAGAATTCGGCGGCCGTCGCGGGAAAGGTATTTGAGGCGCTCCATGGACGTCCAGGAGGGGGGCCAGCGCGATTCGTCCTCATACAAGCGGCGACGCCAGGTCCCGCCGCCGATGAACTCGCCAGCATCGGCCGGGACCTGTTTACCGCCCTCGGCGCGCTCGGCGCGGAACGATCGCCAGCGACGGGCGCCGTCGGGCGCGACGAGGGCGTCGGGGTCCGCGGCGCGGGAGCCGAGGAAAACGATGTTGCCGCGCGGAACGCCGGCGCCGACCAGGGCGTCGCCGGTGGAGAGGAACGACGATCCGCTGAAGCCCGGCCCCTCGTCGGCGACCCAGAACTGCGCCCCCTCGGCGATGCCGTCCTCGACCCAGGCGAGCTCGCGGGCGCCGAGCTCGACGCGGCGATCGTAGGGGTGCCCGGACGGGCGCACGGTGATGCGGCCGGCCGGGATCCCCCGGCGGCGCAGGGCCGCGGCCGCCACCGCGCTCAGGGTGGTGCCGATGCTGCGGATCCCGACGACCCGGACCGGCGCCGGCGGGGACGCGAGCCGCTCGGCGAGCCGGGCGAAATCGAGCGGGTGGAGCGCGTAAAAGGAGAAGCCTTCGGGCGGCGAGGTCGGGACCGTCGCGGGGACGTCGATCGCCGCGAGCGCCGCGAGGGCCTCGGGCGTGGTCAGGCGGCTGGCCGCCCGTGGCCAGAGGTCTGGCCGTCCGGGGTCCGACGTCGGACCGTCCGGGATCGCGAGCGCGCCCGCGCCGTCGCCGCCGACGAGCATGGCGGCGAGCTCGTCCGCGAGCCGCGCCAGCAGGGGGGCGCCGACCGCGCCGGCGTCGGCGAGGATCGATTCGAGCTCGCCGGCGCGGATCAAGGCGCGGAGCACGATGCCGCGATCGCGCTCGGCGCCGGCGGGGGCGGCGAGCGCCCGGAGGTCGTCCGCGAGCTCGGCGACGAGCCGCGGCCCAGGGACGTCGCGGCGGCCGCTGCGGAACACGTACATGCGGTATCCGGAGCTGTCAGTCATGGAGGGGGGTTCCGCGGGGATCGGCTCGCAGGGGCCGGGCTGGCTCGCAGGAGCGCGCCCGAGCCGCGAGGAGCGGCGCGCGCAGCCCGGCCCGCGCACCGGCATGATGCTCGGTCTCCCGGGCTGCCAGCCCTGCGTGGGGCGGGCGAGGGCCGATGCCAAGCGGGGCGCGCCGCAGCGCGGGGCCCTCCGGGCGCCGCGAGCAGCGCGGCCGCTCCGGGCCCTGTCGCGGTGTCGCCCATTGCTCTCTCGCCCAATCGTTTGCCTCGCTCAGCGCGGGGCCCCGGCCTCGAGCGCGAACTCGATGTGCGCGTGCTCGTCGTGGCGCCACCAGACCTGGCGCCGGAGGATCGCCCCGGAGAGCGGGCCCAGCGCGCGGCCCGCGGGGCTCGCGAGGAGCAGCGGCACGTACTCGGGCGCCAGGATGATCCGCTCGATCCGGAGCTTGCGCGGCCTCGCCTCCTCGTCGAGCGCGGACAGGAGCCGCGCGAGGTCGTCGAAGTCGATCGCCAGGTCGCCGCGGCGGCCCTGCGCGTCGAACTCGAGCCCATAGCCGAGCTGGTTCCAGGGGTAGGTCGCGACGTCCGCGGGCCGCCCCGCGGCGTCGCGCAGCGGGACGAAGATATCGACGCTCAGCCCGTTCTGGTGCGTGCGATGCGGCCAGAACGCGCCGCCCTGGCGGTGGCCCGTCTCTCCCACGACGAAGCGCCGCCCGGGCCGCGCGGCCGACACCGCGGCGAACGCCTCGAGCAGCGCGTCGCGCACGGCGCCGTGCACGTACTGGCGGCCGAGGCTCGCTCCCAGGTACGAATACGTCACGTGACCCGGCCCCGAGGGGGGGAGCGGGTGCCCGTGCCGCAGGCGGCCCTGCGCCGGGCTGCCGGCGCTCTCCGAGGGCGCGCCGTCGTCGAGCCAGACGCGGGCGTGCGCCACGACGACGGGCGCGAGGAGGAGCAGACCGGCGGCGAGCGCGAGGCGCCTTGCGAGCCGGTGGAGGACCCTGGGCATCAGCGGCTGTCGTATCAATCTCCCTGCCCCCGGTCGAGGCGCCGCGCTGGCGCGGGATCGAGCTCTGGAGCGCCGGAGATCGGGAGTCCGCGCCGCTCGCCTCCCTGGCGACGCGCCGCCCGGCCTGTGCAAGACTGCGCGCCGATGCCGTACGACGATCTCCTCGGGCGCGTGGTCACCCTGCCGATACGGCGGTTCGGCCCGCCCGGCGCGTTCCTCTCGCCCGACCCGGGCGACCTGCGCCCGAACGCGCCGGTGCTCCTCCTGCCGGGCGGCGAGGTGCCCGAGGGGGCGCAGGAGGGAGACGAGCTCGAGGTCTTCGTCCACCTCGACTCGGAGGATCGCCCGATCGCGACCGCGCGCCGCCCGAAGGTCGCGCTCGGCGAGGTCGCGTTCCTCGAGGTGACCGACGTGGCGCGCTTCGGCGCGTTCGTCGACTGGGGCCTGCCGAAGGAGCTGCTCGTCCCGCACGCGGAGCAGACGCGCGAGCTGCGGGTCGGGCAGCGGCACCCGGTGGGCCTCATCGTGGACAGGACCGGCCGCCTCGCGGGGACGATGCGCGTCAGCGAGATGCTGCGCGACAAGGGGGAGTTCGATCTGGACGAGTGGGTCGACGGCGAGGCGTGGCGCAACGAGCCGGGGCTCGGGCTGTTCGTCATCCTCGAGCGCAGCTTCGTCGGCCTGGTCCCCGCGGACGAGCCGCACGCGCTCGCGCGCGGCGAGGCGGCGCGGTTCCGCGTGACGAGCGTGCTGTCCGACGGCAAGGTCGAGCTCTCGCTGCGCGGCCACGCCCACGAGGAGCTCGAGAGCGACGCCCAGACGATCCTCGCGCGGCTCGCCCGCCCGGGCGCGCCGCGGGTCGGCGACCGCTCGAGCCCGGACGAGATCCGGGCGATCTTCGGCCTGAGCAAGAAGGCGTTCAAGCGCGCCGTGGGCCGCCTCCTGAAGCAGCGCGCGGTGGCCGTCGACGGCGAGGGGTTCCTCGTCCCCCAGCGGCGCTGAGCCGGACGCACGGCCCCGCCCCGACGGCGGCCGAGCCCGGGCGGCCGGGGGCTACTCCAGCAGGCTGCGCAGCATCCACGCGGTCTTTTCGTGGACCTGCAGCCGCTGGGTGAGCAGATCGCAGGTGGGCTGATCGTTGGCCTGCTCGGCCACCGGGAAGAGCTCGCGCGCGGTGCGCGCCACGGTCTCGTGGCCCTCGACGAGGCGCCTGATCATGTCGGTCGCCTTGGGGACGCCGTCCTCCTCCTTGATGGAGGAGAGCGCCACGAACTGCTTGTAGGTCCCCGGCGCGGGCAGGCCCAGCGCCCGGATGCGCTCGGCGACGAGGTCCACCGCGAGCGCCAGCTCGTTGTACTGCTGCTCGAACATGAGGTGCAGCGTCTGGAACATCGGACCCGTGACGTTCCAGTGGAAGTTGTGCGTCTTCAGGTAAAGCGTGTACGTGTCGGCGAGGACACGGCCGAGCCCAGCGCCGATCTGCTCGCGGGTCTTGGCGTCGATTCCGATGTTGATCTCCATGATGGCTCCTCTCGTGGCGTGTGCTCTCTGCATCGATGGGCCGGCCGCTGCGGAGGTGAAGGCCCGCGCGGCGCCCTCCCCGGGGGCGGGACGCGACCGGGAAGGTTCGTGCGCGCCGGGGCCGAGTCAATCAGGAGGAGCCTTCCGGCCGCCCGCGTTCACGCCTCTCCGATGCTGCGCATCGACAGCACCTCGATCGGGCGCAGCCCGAGCAGCGCATACGCCTGCTCCCAGCGCTGCTCCGCGGCCACGTCGAACAGGATCCGCTCGTCGAGCGGCACCGGCAGCCACGCGCCCGCGGCGATCTCCCGCTCGAGCTGCCCGGGCCCCCACCCGCTGTAGCCGAGGAGCACCGTCCTCCTCCGCGGGTCCGCCGAGGCCGCGCCGCGCACCGCGTCGGCCGCGAGCGTGTCGAACGCGCTCCGGGACGACGTGACCCGCACCCGGGAGCCCACCGGGATCACGCCCGTCTCCTCGGCCCCGAGCGCCGGATCGAGGCACAGGATCCACCCCGAGCTCGGCTGGACCGGCCCGCCGAGGTAGACCGGCGCCGGGTCCTTCAGCTCGTTGCCGTAGCCGGCGAACGACAGGAGCTCGCCGAGCGTCATCGGCGCCGGCCGGTTCACCACGAACCCCAGCGCCCCGCTGTCGCTGTGGACCGCCAGCAGCACGACCGTCTTGTCGAAGTTCGGATCGCCCAGGGGCGGCGACGCGATGAGGAACCCAGGGGCCAGCACGCTCGCTTCGCTGTTCATCGGCGATCCTCCCTCGCAACGGTCGACCGGTCACTGCGTCCCGCACGAACCCGCCTGCCGACGCGGCGGCCGGAGCGGGCACCCGTCCGCACCTTACTCCCGCGCGCCGCGGCAGGCGATTGGGATCTCCCTCCGACGCCGGAACGACGGGTATAGTGCGACCATGTACACGGTCGGCGTCCGCGATCACATCATGGTGGCCCACAGCCTCAAAGGGGAGCAGTTCGGCCCTGCGCAGCGCCTGCACGGCGCGACCTACACCGTCAGCGTGGAGGTGGACCGGGAGGAGCTGTCGCCGCTCGGCCAGGTGGTCGAGACGAGCGTGCTGCGGGACAACCTGCGCAGCGTGCTCGCCGAGATCGACTACCGCAACCTCGACGAGCACCCGGCGTTCGACGGCAAGCGCTCGACCCCGGAGCTCATCGCGCGCTACATCCACCGCGAGCTCGGCCGCAGGCTCCCGCTGAACGCCGGCACCACCCTCACGATCACGCTGCACGAGTCCCCGCTCGTGTGGGTCCGCTACCGCGCGCCGATCCGCGGCGCCTCCATCATGCCGACCGAGCTGGCCTGATCGCCGCTCTCCGGGCTTGGCACGCGGCCCCGCCCGCGGCAAAAGAGGGCGCCGATGACCGAGCCGGTCCGCACAGCGCCGATCGTCCTGAGCTTCCAGGGCGGCACCCTCCGCATCGAGGGGGTCGCGCCGCGCCCCGCGCTGGCGCCGGCCGGCGAGATCGACGGCGGCGCCCTCCCGGCGGAGGCGCCGGGCGGCGACGGGGCGCCGGGCTCGGCCGCGGAGGGCGCGCCGCTCGACCCCGCGTGCCTGCCCGCGTCCTGCCGCTGGGACGCGCGCGAGCGCGTCTATCGGGTGCCGGCCATCGACTACGCCGAGCTCGTCCTCCGGCTCCGCGCCCGCGGGGTCGCCTTCACCGACGCCGCCCGCAAGTACGAGGCGCTGCCGCTCGAGCCGCTCGCCAAGCACGACCCCTTCCCGTACCAGCGCGAGGCGCTCGAGGCGTGGGCCGGGCGGCGCAGCCGGGGCGTCGTCGTGCTCCCGACGGGCGCGGGCAAGACGTTCGTCGCGACGCTCGCGATCGCCGCGCGCCAGCGCAGCACGCTCGTGGTCGTCCCGACGCTCGATCTCCTGAACCAGTGGTACGACGGCCTCTCCGCCGCGTTCGGCGTCCCGATCGGCCTGCTCGGCGGCGGTTACCACGACGTCCTCGACCTGACGGTGACCACCTACGACTCGGCGCACGCCCACATGGACCGGCTCGGCGCCCGCTTCGGCCTCGTGATCTTCGACGAGTGCCACCACCTGCCGAGCCCGTCGTACGCGCTCGCCGCGAAGATGTGCCTCGCGCCCTTCCGCCTCGGCCTCACCGCGACGCCGGAGCGCGCGGACGGCCGGGGCTACGACGACCTCATCGGTCCCATCGTCTTCCGCCGGGAGATCACCGAGCTCTCCGGGCAGTACCTCGCGGCCTACGACGTCGTCCGGCTCGACGTCCCGCTCTCGGAGGACGAGCGCGCCGCGTACGAGGCGGCGCGCGCCGTGTACATCGGCTTTCTGCGGGCGAACGGCATCCGCATGCCCGAGGGGTGGGGGCAGTTCATCCTGCTGAGCTCGCAGTCCGACGCCGGCCGCCGCGCCTTCGAGGCGTACCGCCGCCAGCGGAGCCTCGCCCTCTGCGCGCCCGGCAAGATCGACGTGCTCGCGCGGCTGCTCCACGCCCACCGCGCCGATCGCACGCTGGTCTTCACCGAGGACAACGCCACGGTCTACCAGATCTCGCGGCAGTTCCTGCTGCCGGCGATCACGCACCAGACGAAGGTGAAGGAGCGCAGCGCCATCCTCGAGGCGTTCAACCGCGGCGCGCTGTCGGCGGTGGTCACGTCGAAGGTGCTGAACGAGGGGGTCAACGTGCCCGAGGCGAACGTCGCGATCGTCCTGTCGGGCAGCGGCTCGGTGCGGGAGCACGTCCAGCGGCTCGGCCGCATCCTGCGGCGGAGCGAGAACAAGACGGCGATCCTCTACGAGCTCGTGGCCCTCGGCACGAGCGAGCAGCGGGTGAGCGACAAGCGCCGGGAGCACGTCGCTTACCAGTGATCTCGTCCGCGTCCGCCGGCGGGCCGGGCTGCTCGTCCCGCAGCACCTCCGCGGGGCCGCGGCGGCCGGGCATCACGCTGGCTCCGCGCACGGGAGCTCGACGATGAACGTGGCCCCGGCGCCCGGCCGGCTCTCGCATCGGATCGAGCCCCCATGGCCCTCGACGATCCTGCGGCTGATGTACAGGCCCAGGCCCAGTCCGCCGTAGTGCCTCTCCGACACCGCGCGCTCGAAGCGGCCGAAGATCCGATCGCGCTGTTCGGGGGCGATGCCGATGCCGTCATCGCGTACGGCGAGCCGCGCCGTGCCGCGCTCGGCGCCGACGGCGATCTCGATGGGCTTGCCGGCGCCGAACTTGATGGCATTGGAGAGCAGGTTGGTCACGACCCGGTCGAGGCAGGATCGATCCCACCTGCCACGGACCGGCGCGCCGGTCCGGATCGACACCGAGCAGCGGGCCCCCGCGAGGTCGGCCTCGAAGCGCTCGGCCACCTCGCGGACGAGGGCGCCGAGGTCGACGTCCGAGCGCTCGAGCACGAGCGGCCCCGTGTCGAGGTGCGACACGTCGAGCAGATCATGGATGAGCCGGGTCAGCCGGGTCCCCTGTCGCGCGACGAGCTCGAGCCGCCGGTCGAGCACCTGCGGATCGATGACTCGCCCCTGAGGTGCCGCCCTGCGGAGGGACTGCACCGCAAGCGTGAGCGAGGTGAGGGGCGTGTTGAGCTCGTGGGATGCGACCGTGAGGAACTCGCTGCGAGCGCGGACGGCCTCCTGCGAAGCGCGGTAGAGCCGGGCGTTGTCGATCGCGGTGGCAGCGCGGCGCCCCAGCTCCACGGCGAGCCCGAGGTCGGCGCGCCCGTAGCGGCGCCCCGGGGCGTCGCAGGCGAGGCTGAGCACGCCGAGCGTCTGCCCGCGCGCGATGAGCGGCACCGAGAGCCCGGTCCGCGTGCCGAGCGCGCGGACGAGCCGCACGTGCTCGTCGTTGTGGCAGACCACCCGCAAGACATCGTCGGTCAGCTCGGGCGTGAGGACTGGCTCGCCGGCGCGGAGGGCCGCGATGGCGGGGTGGGGTGAACTCCAGTCGGGCGGATATCGCCTCACCATCTCCAGCAGCATCGGCTCCTTCGCGGGGTCTCTGTGCGCCACGGCGAGGCGCCGGATCTCTCGACCTTCTACGATGTCGATGGCGCACCAGTCCGAGAGGCCTCGCACGCAGAGGCGGCCGAGGCGAGCGAACATCGCCTCGTAATCGAGCGACTCGGAGAGCACCGCTCCCGCTTCGGCGAGGAACGCGGCATCTGCGAGCGCGGCCTTCTCCTTGGCGAGCAGCAGGGCGTTCTCCAGGGAGATCGCGGCCTGCGTGGCGAGCAGCGAGAGGGCGAGGAGCCGATCGGGCGTGAAGGCGCCGGCGAGGAGGTCGTTCTCGAGGTAGAGCAGGCCAACCACCTCGGCTTGCCGCAGGATGGGCAGGCAGAGCACCGACTTGGGCCGGCGCGCCGCGAAGTAGTCGTCGCCGGCGAACTTGCCTGCGTCGCCTTCGGCGTCGCTCAGGATGACGCGCTCCTTCGTCCGGTGCGCGTAGTGGACGACGGACGCGGGGATGCGCTCGGAGCCATCCACCGACATGGGCTCGAGGACGGTCGTCACGACCCCTCTGGCGTCGAGGGTCGCCTCCGCTTCGATCGAGAGGCGTTCGTCCCGGCACAGGACGAAGCAAGCCCGCTCGGCGCCGCCCTGCTCGAGGACGATCGTGAGCAGCGTGCGCAAGAGCTTATCGAGGAGGATCTCGCCCGAGATGGTC
The DNA here is from genome assembly GCF_051526825.1 of Sorangium sp. So ce185. Classification (NCBI taxonomy): domain Bacteria; kingdom Pseudomonadati; phylum Myxococcota; order Polyangiales; family Polyangiaceae; genus Sorangium; species Sorangium sp. So ce185. Next base: position 10,727,713 of record NZ_CP150316.1, read on the forward strand.
TGCGATGCTTTGGTCACGGAGTAGAGGTCGAGCTGCTCGGTCCGCATCGCGACGGTGGCCGTGGGCGCGAGGAGCCTCGACGCGACGAGGTGGGGATACTGCCGCTCGAGCTGCCTGACCTTGCCCTCGGCTCCCCAACGGGCATAACAGGCGCGCGCATCGCCGAGATGGGCAACGCCGTTCTTGTCGAGGCCGCGCTCCAGGTAGAACCGGCCGGCCAGCTCGTTGGCCAGGGCCTCGTGGTGCACGAAGCCGCCGTCGTGGGCCGAGCGGCTGGCCTGCTCGTAGAGGCGCTGGGCATCGAGGTCCCGGCCCTCGATGCGCGCGATCTCGGCGGCGCAGAGCGCCCTCTGGGGTTCGAAGTTCTCGGGGCAATGCTTGGCCCAGATCGCGAGTTCCCGGTGGTGGGCCGCCAGGGCGTCTCGGTGCGGGGATCGCGCTTCGGCCGGCACCTCCGCGCAGACACCCGCGTGCGCGAGAGCTGCGTAGAAATGGTACTCGACGTGCTCCAAGAAAATGCGCGTCGTCCAGAGGAGCCCTTGCGCCTTCGCGGCCGCCGTCAGGGCAGACGCATGGTCTCCAGCGAACACATGTGCTTCCAGCTTCCGGATCCAATACCAGCAAGAGGCGATGGCCAAGTTCGGATTGGCTTCGAGGCGCCGTTCGAAATCGGCCTCGTCGAAGTCTGGTCCGTTGAAGGAGGTGAAACAAACCGCCAGACCACGCAGCATCCGGACGAGTCGCAATTGTGTTACGACGAAGGCGATGGTGAGGCCGAACTGCGCCTTGCGCGCGAACGAGAGTCCAGCGACGGCCTCACGCTCCACGTCGACGAGCGGATCGCCGCATAAGAGCATGTTGGTGACCAGACAATTCCAGGCGAAGTTCGCAAAACTGAGGTCGCCGATCCTGGTCGCCACATCGAAGGCGCGCCGCAACCACGGCTTGGCCGAACGCACGGGCCGTGTCCACGGGACGATGAAATGTCCGAACATGTGGTAGACGCGGGCTTTGTACCCGTCCAGCCCGCGCCTCTCCACCAGGTTGACGGCGAGCTGCCCGAAGCGGAACGCCATCGCATATTCCTCGAAGTAAGTACCTAGGATGATGCCAAACCAGACGTAGGCATTGGCCGATGCGTCGCTGTTGCCGTGCTCCAGGCTGAGATTGACGGCGTGCAAGGTGACGAGGCACACGAGGTTCTCGTCGATGGTCAAGCTCGTCGGCGCGATCCGGGACAGGACCTCCATGGTGGCGCGCGCGGCCGGATCGTCCATCAAGGGCAAGTCGATGAGGTCCTCGATCCGCACCTCGTCGAGCCGCAGCCATATCCGCTCGTACTCCTGCCGGACCTCCGCCTGGGTGGGATGCGGCGACCACTCGACCCCGCGTTCGCGGAGATAGTCCAGACCGACGGCGACCGCGCGGTCGGACCGATCGAGGGTCAGGTACAGCTCCACGCGTAGGCAGGTGACGGCCGCCTGGTCCACGACGCTCTCGGCCCGCTCCCAGAGCTCCCCGAGCCGCTGCTCCGCCGCCGAGAGCGCGCCGGTCAACAACTCGCATTCCGCAAGGTGGAGCTCCAGCGCGAAGGCGAGCCCGAACGCGCGCTCCCAGCGGTCCTCGGCCAGGAGCGCCGCGCCGGCGGCCAGGTAGCTCGAGGCCGAGGCGTAGGCCGTCGCCGCCTTGGCGCGTTTGCCGGCCAAGAGATCGAGCTCGGCGATCCGCTCCCGCTCCTCCTGCGACTCGACGAGCGCACTGCCGCGATTGAGCTGGTTGACGACCTCGAAGATCCTCTCGGCGATCGCCGCGGGCGTCAGGCTCGACGATAGGGCTCGGCCGATGCGCAGGTGGACGCCGGCGCGCGCGTCTTCCGGGATCAGCAAATAGGCCGCCTCCTGCACCCGGTCGTGGAGAAAGCTGTAGGTGTCCTTCTGGCGGAGGACCAGGCCCGCCTGAACCGCCTCCCCCAGGGACGCGTGGATGGCCCCCGCGGACTGCCCGAGCGCGAGGCCGAGCGTCTCGACGTCGGCGACGTTTCCCAGGCAGGCGAATTGTTTCAAGGCGCTCCGCGTGCCTCCTGGAAGGCGTGCGAGCTTGCTTACCATCAGGTCCACCACGTTGTCCGTGTAGCTCTTGGCGTGGATGCGCGGCAGATCCCAGCGAAAGGCCCGGCTCCCGGGGTCGAAGCCGAGCAGCTTCTCCTCGCAGAGGGCCGTCAAGAACTGGGTGGTGAAGAACGGATTGCCCCGGGTCTTCTCGAACACGAGCTCGGAGAGCGGCCGGACCCTCTCGGGACGATCATGGAGCGCATCGGCGACGAGCCTCTCGACATCGTCCGGCGAGAGGGGGGCGAGGACGATGTCATGGACGGCGCCGCCCGCCTTTCGGATCGCCTCCAGGCTGCGCATCAATGGGTGACTCGAGTCGACCTCGTTGTCGCGGTAACCCCCGACCAAGAGCAAGTAGCCCACGTCCGGGTGGGTCGTCAGATCGGCGAGCAGCGCCAGCGTCCCCGCGTCCAGCCACTGCAGGTCGTCGAGGAAGATGACCAGCGGATGCGCGGCCTGGGCGAAGACGCCGATGAGCTGGCGGAACACCATCTGGAAGCGGTACTGTGCCTCCTGCGGCGGCAGCTCCGGCACCCGCGGCTGGGGCCCGAGGAAGAGCTCGAGCTCGCGGATGAGGCTCACCATGAGCTCTGCGTTCGGGCCCAGCGCCGCGCACAGGGCGTCCCGCCACGCTCGGATCCGGGCTTCGCTCTCGCCCAGGATGTGGCGGACCATGGACTGGAAGGCCTGGGCCAGGGTGGCGTAAGGAATGTCGCGCTTGTACTGGTCGCACTTGCCGGCGATGAAATGCCCCCGCTTTTCCACGATCGGTTTGTGCAAGGAGCTGACGAGGGCGCTCTTGCCGACCCCCGAATAGCCGGACACCATCACCAGCGCCGGCGCGCCGGTCGTCGCCACGGCGTCGAAGACAGCCAGCAGCGCGGCCGTCTCCCGCTCACGCCCATAGAGCTTGTGCGGGATCTGGATTCGTTCCAGGACATCGTCCCTGCCGAGCGGGAATGGCTCGACCCTCCCGCACGCCTGCCACTGGGCCACGCAGCGCTCCAGATCGGCCACGAGGCCGCCGGCGCTCTGATAGCGATCCTCCGGCGCCTTGGCGAGCAGCTTCGAGACGATGCGCGCGATCGGCTCGGGCACCTCGGGGACGAGCGCCGAAGGGGAAGGAGGTGCGCGGGCGACGTGGCGATGGACCCATTCCACGGGGTCCTTCGCGTCGAAAGGGAGCTTTCCGGTGAGCATCTGGAAGAACGTGACGCCCAGCGCGTAGAGATCGGAGCGGTGGTCGATCGCGCGGTTCATCCGCCCCGTTTGCTCGGGCGACAGATAAGGCAACGATCCCTCGATGAGCCGGGGAGGCTGTGCGGACGGCCGCTCGCGGGGCAGGCGGGACGCGAGCCCGAAGTCGGCGAGCTTGAGCTCGAAGGAGGCGGCGTTCACGAGGATGTTCTCCGGCTTCACGTCCTTGTGGACGATGCCCGCTCGGTGAACCTCCGAGACCGCCCTCGCGATGGCCATGGCGAGCGGGAGAAAGCGATCCATCGGCGTGGGCGTCCCGCCGAGCAGCTCGTCCAAGGACCGGCCGCCGAAGTCCTCGAGGACGAGGGCGGGCATGCCCTGGTAGATCTCGAGCGCGAGCGGTTTGACGACAGCCGTGGAGTCGAGCAGCCTGCCGATCTCGAATTCGTTCTGCAGCCGCTCCAGGTCCTTCGGCCGGCTGCGCTGCGGATCGAGCACCTTGAGGACCACGGGGCGACCGTCGGCGTTCCGGATCGCGCGATAGAGGGCGGATCGGCTGCCGTGGGCGAGAGACTCCGTGATCGTGTACGGAGCGGAGGAGCTCATGGTGGGAATCCGAGCGGACCGATGAAGTCGCCCATCTTCAGCATGGCTGTGCAACGTGGCATCAGCAAGCCCACCCCGGAAGACTCTGCTCGCGCGCATCTGGCACTTCGTTCCCTGAGTTCGTCCCGGGGTCAGTCCCTGTGTAGGCTCAGCGCGGCGACTCCTGTGGGGCCAAGCGGGCTCTCTCCGAGGCGCTCGCTCACCGGCCCGGCTTCCCGAGCGCTCTCGATCTGGCGCGCCGCCTCGGCGGCAATGGCAGCCGAGCTCCCCGTTCGCCCTGTTCCTCGACGTCGACCTCGGCGCGGTCGGCGGCGGCTCGCGCGGCCGGGGTCGCCCCGCTGATAGGCTCCGTCGGCCGCCGCACAGGCGGCCGCGAGGTCCGTATCTCGAGCGCCTTCGGCGCGCTCTCCGTCGTGGGCCGGGGTACGGCGCACCTCGGCGCGGCGGTCGTGCCCTTCACTCTCCGGTTGGCACGCGGCCCTGTCTGCGGCAAAAGAGCGTGCCGATGACCGAGCCGGTTCCCACAGCGCCGATCGTCGTGAGCTTCCAGGGCGGCGCGCTTCGCGTCGTGGGCATCGAGCGCGCCCGGCAGCGGGTGAGCGACAAGCGCCGGGAGCACGTTGCTTACCAGTGATCTCGTCCGCGTCCGCCGCCGCGGCGGGCTGCTCGTCCCGCAGTACCTCCGCGGCGCCGCCGCCGAGCGGCTGCTCCCGGTCGCGCGCGCGTACATCGAGATCCTGTCCCAGCGCGTCGGCGAGCGCCGCGACGACGTCGAGGCCGCGCTCGACGCCGTCGAGGTGCCCGCGCGGGATCGCGTCGCCGCGCTCGGCCTGCGGAAGGTGCTCGAGGACGGCTGCGAGTACGAGGTGCAGGAGGGCGTCGACCCCGAGGCGCTCCGGCGGGAGCTGTTCCTGGCCGCGGCGGCTGCGCACCGCGCCCTCGACGTCCGCGCCCGCTTCGATCGCGCCGCGGTGCTCGACGAGGTGGCCGCCCGGCTCGGCACCACGCCCGCCGCGATCGAGGCGGGCCTCTACGCCGACCTGCGCGGCGCCGAGATCCTCCGGCGCGCGGCCGCGGACGCGCCGGAGATCCTGCTCGACCGGTACAACCTGTCGCTGGCGCAGTCGATCCTGCTGAAGGCGACGCAGGTGACGATCCGCGTCGAGGGCGAGAGCGCCCCGCGGTACCGACGGATCTTCCGCGCGGCGCGGTTTCACGGCCTGATCCACGTGGTCCAGGGCGATCCGGTCTCCGGCTACACGATCGTGCTCGACGGCCCGTTCAGCCTGTTCGATGCGGTGCAGCGTTACGGCCTGCGGCTCGCGATGTTCCTGCCGTCGGTGCTCTCGTGCGCCTCGTTCCGGCTGCGCGCCGAGCTGCGCTGGGGGCGCGACAAGGAGCCGCTGGCCGTCGAGATGGGCCCGTCGGACGGGCTCGTGTTCCACGGGCGCGAGCTCGCGGACACGACGCCGGAGCTGGACGCGTTCTGCGAGGGGTTCAAAAAGCTCGGATCGCCCTGGACCGTGTCGCCGAACGAGCGGCTGTTCGCGCTGCCCGGAGAGGTGGTGTGCGTCCCGGACCTCGTGTTCCTGAACGCGGAGACCGGCGAGGAGGTGTACCTGGAGGCGTTCGGCTTCTGGAGCCGAGACGCGGTGTGGCGGCGCGTCGAGCTGATCCGGAAGGGGTTTCCGGCGAGGATCCTGCTCGCGGTCGGCAAGCAGCTCCGCGTGAGCGAGGAGGTGCTGGGGGAGGACGAGGCGGGGGAGATCTACGTGTACCGGGCGACGATGTCGCCGCGGGCGGTGCTGGCGCGGCTGGACGGCAAGCGCGGGGGGCGTGAGGGCTGAGGGGGCCGGGACCTCCACGTATCCAGGTTTGGCTGGAGGGCGCGCCTCGATAGCCAAGGGAAACCCAGCTCCCCTGACGGCCGGGTTGCCCATGTCGCGCCGCTACCGTGGGACGTGCCTTGTCACCACGTGCCCTGAAGGAAGACCCCCGCCCGCTCTGCCGTCATCACCGGCACGACGCGGACGCCCTGGCGGGCCGGCTCGCGCGCCAGGTACGACAGATCCGTGAGGAACGCGGCCACCGTCACGGCCGCGAAGACGCCGCCCGCCACCAGCGTCCCCACCCCGAGCTCGCGGAACAGGTCCCGCTCCTCGGCCGTGTCGCGGAGCTCGGTGCAGGCCAGCGGCGCGTCCGCCCCCCCGCACGCGGACGGGTCCCCTCCCCCGCCGCGGAGCGCGGCCTCCTGCGCGGCGAGGTCGTCGCGGAGGACGCCAGACCGCAGGAGGAAGACCGTGCCGGCCGCCACCGTCGCCGTCGTGAGCGCCACCCCGCCGATGCGCAGCTCCGCCAGCGGGAAGGTCGACCCCGCCGGAGCCCCAGCCGGAGCCGCCGAAAGCGGCGCAGCCGGGGCCGCCTCCGACGCGCGCGCGACGCGCTCCGGAAGGCGCCGCAGCTTGAGGGCGATCGGGTGCGTCAGGCCGGCCTCGGCGAAGAACGAGCTCACCGCCTCCTCGTGCCCCTCGAGCCGCGCCCGCGCGGTGTGCTGCCCCGGCTCCACGAACACCTCGTGGACCGGCTCCGGCGGGTAGAGCGCCTGCTCGTCGATCAGGACCTCGGCGCCCGGCGGATTGGTCGTCACGTAGACCGTCGCCACGCGCTTCGCGGCGCGCTGCAGGCCATCGTCGACCTGGCCGCGGAGCCACCCGCTGATCACGCCCCGGTGCTGGAGGCACTGCGCCAGGTGGCTCGCCGCGTCCCGATGCCGCCCCAGCGAGAGCTCGACGAGCCCGAGCTCACCGGCGATCGTCGCCCGCTCCGCGTCGGTCGTCCACGCCCCCTGCGCGGCCTCCAGCGCCCGCTCGTAGGTCGCCGCGGCCGCCACCTGCCGCCCGGCCGCCTGCGCCTGCCTGGCGCGGCGCAGCAGCCCCGCCGCCATCGACGCCGCGCGCACGTCCGGATCGGCGTAGGGCTCGTCCGCGCTCGCCGCATTCCCGACACCGGCGACGGACATCCCGAGAGCACATGGCAGCAGCCAGGAGATCAAGCGACGCACGTACTCTGAGATACTTGCTGCGGCGATCCCAAGTCAATTGGCAGCTTCGTCACGCCACGGTCCCGTGGGCCTGCGTCCACGCCCGCGTTCCATCCGCCGGCGGTATGATCCGCGCCCGCACAGGCCGCTCGCCGAGCCGCGCGAGGCGCTCGCCGGCTTGCTCCACAAGGGCGCGGACTACCGGCGGGCGTCGGTCGACGACGAAGGCTGGGTTCCGGAGCCCCTCCCGGCGACGGGCGCGCACGCGCAGCACCCATGGGGTGCCGCAAAGAGCCGGTCCCCCTGCTCCGTGCCCTGGTACACTCCCGGCCGCGCCCCGACAGCGGCCCAAGTCCAGCACGACGGACGCTGTTGCGCCGATCACACCGGCCGTCGACGACCAAGGGAAAGCCGTGGAGAGCAAGACCAAGAACACGAAGACGCGCCCGCAGATCGCGGCCATGGCCGCCAGGGCCTTCGGCGGCGCGGCGCTCGCGGACGGCGAGCATGCCGTGCGCGAGCTGAAGGAAGGCTGGTTCAACGCGGCGTACGACGTCCGGCTCGCCGACGGCCGCGAGGTCATCCTCAAGATCGCGCCTCCGAGAGACGCGGAAGTCCTGTCGTACGAGAAGAACATCATGGCCACCGAGGTCGCCGCCATGCGCCTTGTCCGGCGGAACCCTGCCATTCCAGTGCCCGAGGTCTACTTCTACGACGACGCCCGCGATCTGTGCGACTCGGACTATTTCTTCATGGAGAAGATCGCCGGCGACAACCTCGAGCACGCGAAGCCGAGCCTGCCCCCCGAGGCTCAGGCGTCCGTCGAGCGGCACATCGGCGAGATCATCCGGGAGATCAACGGCTTCACCGGCGCCTATTTCGGTTATGAGGGGAACCCGGACCTGCGCGCGAGCACCTGGAGAGAGGCGTTCCTCAAGATCATGGAGTCGGTGCTCGACGACGGCGCAAGGAAGAACGTGGTGTACGACCACGGCTACGACGAGATCCGCGCCGCCATCCTCAAGCACGCCTCCGCGCTGGAGGAGGTCACCACGCCCCGCCTCGTCCACTGGGACGCCTGGGACCTCAACCTGTTCGTCAAGGGCGGCAGGGTCACCGGCATCATCGACTTTGAACGGGCGCTCTGGGCCGATCCCTTGATGGAGTCCCAGTTCCGGTTGCTCTTCAGCGAGGGGATCACCCACAGCATGCGCGGCTACGGCAAGACCGCCTTCACCCGGGAAGAGGAACAAAGGTGCTGCCTGTACTCGCTGCACCTCGCGCTGGTCATGAACACGGAATGCTATTACCGGAATTATGACACCGACTCTGTCTACAACATGTCCAGGCAGATGATGGGCGCGAGCATGGACTGGCTGAAGGCCGGCTGAGCGCGCATGGGCGGCAACTCCAGGGTCGAGCGCCTGGGGACGGAGAAGATCGGGAAGCTGCTCCTGGAGATGTCTTCCCAGACGACCCTCTCCCTGCTGGTCTATGCCGCCTACAGCATCACGGATATCTACTTCCTCTCGGTGGGCATCGGCTCGCTGGCGGCTGCCGGCGCCTCGATCGTCTCGCCGGTCCTGATCGCCCTCGGCGCCGTCTCCACGACCGTCGGCGCCGGCGGCGCCTCGGTGGTCTCCCGCGCGCTCGGCGAGCACGACGTGGAGAGGGCCTCCCGCACCGTGGCGAACACCTTCCTGATCTTCTGGACGGCGGCGCTCGCCATCACGGTCCTGGGCTCGGCCTTCATCGAGCCGATCGTCTACCTGCTCGGGGCCACCGACAGCATCGCCCCCTATGCCGTCGAGTACGGGCGGATCATCTTCCTCGGCGCCATCACCAGCACCGGCTACTCGGCCATCATCAGGGCGGACGGCAACGCCAGGTACTCGACCGCCATCTGGGTCATCCCCGTCAGCGCCAACATCGTCCTGTGCTGGCTCTTCATCCTCGTCTTGCGGTTCGGCGTCTCGGGCGCCGCCCTGGCGACGGTCTCTGGCCAGACCCTCTCGGCCGGCATGAGCGTCTATTTCTTCTTCTTCAGAAAGGACCGCTCCTATCGCATCAAGGCGTCGTATTTCAAGCCGGACTGGCCCATCATCGCCCAGGTGCTGACGATCGGGCTCCCCTCGCTCGTCAAGAACTTCAGCGTCAGCCTGGTCGCCGTCGCCACCAACAACCTGCTCAGGATGAGCGGCGGCGACAGCGCCCTCGGCGTGTTCGCGATCGTGGGCCGGCTCTACGCCGGGCTGATCACGCCGCAGACGGGCATCGTCCAGGGGATGCAGCCGCTCGTGGGGTACAACTTCGGCCAGAGGCACTTCGCGCGGGTGCGGGAGACCGTCCGGCTCTCCTTGAGCGCCGCGGTCGCCTATGGCTCGCTCGTCTGCGGCGTCTGCCTGCTGCTGCCGGCGGCGCTCATCGCCCTGCTCTCCAGAGAGAGCGCGATCGTCGCCGAAGGGCAGACCGCCTTGCGGCTGCTGGCGCTGTCCTATCCCCTGACCGGCGTGGTCATGGTCACGGCGGCCTCGTTCCAGTCGGTCGGCCGGGCCAGGGAGGCGCTGCTGCTCACCCTCGGGGGCACCATCCTCGTCAAGCTGCCGGTGCTGCTGCTGGCCTCCCGCCTGTTCTCCCTCACCGGGATCTGGGCCGCGGAGGCGAGCTCGGAGCTGATCCTGTGCCTCGTCTCCTTCTTCTTGCTGAGGAAGTCGCCCCCTTGGAGCTCCCCCCTCGCCGCCCCTACTCGACCGTCGCGTACGCCGCCGTCCACGCCCGCTTCCCGTCCGGCCGCGTGATCCGCGCCCGCACGTAGCGCTCCCCGCCGCGGAGCCGGTACGTCGCCCGCCCCGCCAGCGGCTGCTGCCGCTCCAGCACGCGCCCGCCCCGCCCGACGAACTCGACGACCGCGCCCGCGGCCACCGGCCACACCGAGAACGCGTCGCCGCCGATCGAGATCCTCCGCAGCCGCGCGCCCGACGACGCGTAGAGCCGCCCCCGGGCCAGCGCGCTGCAGATCGCCGCGCGCGACACCTCGCGCGAGAACACCTCGACGAACCCCCGGCCGGGCCCCGCAGCCGGGGCGCTCGACCCGGGCACGAGCTGGTGCAGGTCGTCCACCGCCACGCCGGCGATGCCCCCGCCCACGAAGCCGCGTGCCGTCAGCACCGTGTCCCACAGCGCCTCGTGCGACGGCCGCGCCGCGTCACCCTCGGTGTGCACGTAAGGATGCCCGCTGTGGATCTCCAGGAGCTCCGCCGCAGGCGCCCCCAGGAGGTCGCCGGCCGTCAGCGCCCAGTCGAAATTCGGATGATTGATGAGCGCCACGCCCCCCTGCGCCCGCACCCGCCCGACCGCCCAGCTCAGCGCCTCGCCCTTGGTGGGGAAATCGCCGCCGCCGATCGTCGCCCGCGTGCAGAGCGCGTTCACGTGCACCGGCCGCCCTTCCGCCGACATCGTGATCTCCTCGCCGGGGAGAACGACGAACTTCGGCTGTACCTCCAGATCCCGGAACATCGCAGGATCGGCGCGCTGGTTGTGATCCGTCAGGGCCACGAACGCATACCCGTTGTCGCGGTACCAGCGGGCGACCTCGCGCGGCGGGCTGTCCCCGTCGCTCAGCGACGTGTGCGTGTGGAGATTTCCGCGCTGGAACACGTCCACGTCGAGCGTCTGCTCGAACCGCAAGGGCCCCGGCGGCCCGCCCGGGGGATCGGGGGCGTCGGAGGAGGACCAGGCGCGCTCCTTCCAGGAGGCGAACGCGAGGACGGCCGCCGCGCCGATGACCACAAGAGCATTCCAGCGTCTGCGCATCCCCATAGCGACGATATGGAGAGTATACAGGACGCCTCGGCCGCGACCACTTCCGCGCAGCGCAATCGCACCTCCGCGCGCCCCTCACCGGCGCTCCGGCGCGCCCGTCCCCCGTCCGTTCATTCCGGCTCAAATCGTCGCGCCAGGGGGGCACGCCCGGCGGCATACTGCCTCCCGTGCCCCGCCCCCTGCTCGCCCTCGTCATGATCGTCAAGGACGAGGCGCCCTCCATCCGCGAGACCCTCGCCTCCGTCAGGCCCCACGTCGACCGCTTCACCCTCCTCGACACCGGCTCCACCGACGGCACCCAGGCCCTCGCGGCCGCCGCCCTCGACGGGGTCCCGGGCGACTTCGTCGAGGAGCCGTTCGTCGACTTCGGCGCGACGCGCAATCGCGCGCTCGACCTCGCGGGCGACGCCGCGGTGTTCACCCTCATGCTGAGCGGCGACGAGCGCCTCGTCGGCGGCGGGGCGCTCCGCCGCTTCTGCGAGGAGCGCCGCGACGCCTCGGGCCCGGGCCACGGCGCCTACTACGTCCGCGTGCGTTACGGCGATGCCGTCTACGACTCCGCCCGGCTCGCCCGCGCCTCGGCCGGGTGGCGCTACGTCGGCGCCACCCACGAGGTGCTCACCCGCCAAGGCGAGCCGCCCCCCTCGATCCGGGTCCCCGACGCCCATATCGTCCACGACCTCTCCCGCCGCGACCCCGCGGCCCAGACCCGGCGGTGGGAGCGCGATCTGGAGCTGCTCTCGGCCGCGCTCGCCCGCGCCCCCCGCGACGGGCGCACCGTCTTCTACCTCGCGCAGACCCTGGAGTGCCTCGGCCGGCACGCGGAGGCGTTCGAGACCTACGAGCGCCGCGCCGCGCTGGGCGGCTGGCAGGAGGAGGTCTACGAGTCGCTGTTCCGCATGGCGCGCACCGCCGCCGCGCTCGGGCGCCCCTGGGCCGAGGTGCAGCAGCGCTACCTCGACGCCCACGCCCACAGCCCGCACCGCGCCGAGCCGCTCTTCGCCGTCGCCTGGCGCTGGTACGAGCAGCAATGCTGGCCGCTCGCCTACCTCTTCGCCTCGCGCGGCGCCGCCATCCCCTTCCCCGCCCAGGCGACGCTCTTCGTCGACGCCGAGATCTACGAGCACAGGCTGCTCGACCTCGTCGCCACGAGCGCGTTCTACCTCGGCGAGCTCGCCGCCGGCGAGGCCGCGCTGCGCACGGCGCTCGCCCGCCGCCCCGGCGACCCGCGCCTGCTCCGGAACCTCGCCTTCTACACGACCGCGACGAAGCGCTGACGCCCCGCGCCGCCGGGCGGCCCGCGCCCGCGCGGCGCCGCCGCGACCCCGCCCCTCGCCGCGCCGCCGCCGCTCAGCGGCTGTCGCCGTCCTTCCCGAGCCAGCCCTTGCGACGGTAGTACGTGAGCAGCCCGACGACGCTCGCCGACATCAGGCACCAGACGAGCGGATACCCGTAATACCAGTCGAGCTCGGGCATGTTGTACGGCGAGCTCTCGTGGTGAAAGTTCATCCCGTAGATGCCCGCGATCGCGGTGACCGGCAGGAAGATGGTCGAGATGATCGTGAGCACCTTCATGATCTCGTTCATCCGGTTCGACATCCCGGAGAGGTGGAGATCCATGAGGCCCGAGCTCAGCTCGCGGTACGTCTCGACCATGTCCATCAGCTGCACCGAGTGGTCGTACGTGTCGCGCAGGTAGAGCCTCGTGTCCTTCGTGAAGATCGGGTTGTCCTCGCGGAGCAGCGCGTTCACGAGGTCGCGCTGCGGCCAGATGGCGCGCCGCAGCGTGAGCAGGTCGCGCTTCAGGTCGTGGATCGGCTTCGACATCGAGCGCTTCGCGTCGATGACCTCGACCTCCAGGTCCTCGATGCGCTCGCCGAGCCGCTCGAGCACGGGGAAGAAGCCGTCGACCACCGCGTCGAGCAGCGCGTAGGCCAGGTAGTCGGCGCCGCGCGTCCGCACCGTGCCCCGGCCGGTGCGGATCCGCTCCCGCACGGCCTCCATCACGTCCCAGTCGGCCTCTTCCTGGACCGTCAGGACGAACGTCTTGCCGACAAGGATCGCGAGCTGCTCGGTGCGCAGCTCGCAGCGCTCGGTGACCTGCGCCATCCGGGCGATGATGAGGACGTGCTCGCCGCCGTAGACGTCCGCTTTGGGCCGCTGGGGCACGTTGACCATGTCCTCCAGCGCGAGCGGGTGGATCTTGAAGATCTCGCCCAGCCGCTCGAAGGTGGCCTTGTGCCCGAGCCCTCGGACGTCGACCCACGTGATGGAGGGCCGGTCGTCCGTGAGGTACGGGATGCACTCGTCGAGGGTCGGGATCTCCTTCTCGGAGACCACCTCGGCGTCGTAGTCGATGACGAAGATCTTCGGCCGCCGCGTGTCGTCGATGACGAGCGTCCCGGGCGGCGACGCCGGCGGCGGCTCGTGCACGAGCCGATCGCGCCTTGGCCGCTGCGTCCGGTCGAGGTCGGCCCGCTCCTGGGCCCAGGAGGTGCGCAGCGGCGGGTCGCTGCTGCGCTGCGAGTCGGGGGGTAGCGTGGTGCTCGTCACGGGGGCGGGATGGTAGACCAAGATCCCGCGGCATCGAGCGCGCTCTGGCGCTCGCGGCGAGCACGGGTGGCGCCGCGGGTGGCGCTCGCTCCGCAGCGCCGCGTGGCGTATGCTGGGATGGTCGCGGAGGGGAACGGGCGCTCGCAAGGCCACGTCTTCCTCCTTGTCCTGCTGGCAGGGGGAGCACCGCGAGGCGCGCCGGCCTGCGCCTCGCGCCGCCGCGCGCCCTGCCCTCCCGGATGCCCATGGGAACGACCCTCGACATCGCGATCGGCCTCGTCAGCGTCTTCTTCCTGCTCAGCGTCCTCAGCTCGGCCATCTACGAGGCGCTCGCCGGCGTCTTCCGGCTGCGCGCCCTCAACCTCGCGCAGAGCATCGAGATCATGCTGGCCGATCGCGCGCTCGACCCGCACGTGCTCCGGTCGCTCGCCGCCCGCGAGGCCGCCGCGCACGGGGCCGCCCCGAGCGAGCCGATCGCGACGCGCGTGCTCCGCCGCGCCGCCGACCTCGTGCGCGTCCGGCTGATGCCGGGGCCGCACCCGAGCCCGCTCGCCGACGCGCTCCGGCAGCACCCGCTGATCAAGGACCTCAAGTACGGGTGGGTGGGGCCGTCCTACATCCCCGCGCACGCGTTCGTGGCCGCGCTCATCGACACCTTGCGGCACATCGACTGGCCCAGGAGCGACGCGCCGTCGCCCCCGCAGGCCGTCGCGGCGGCGCCGTCGCTCGCCCAGGCGGGCGCCGCGCCGTCGCCCCTCCTGGCGAGGGCCGCCCTCTCCATCGCCGCGACCCCCGCGCCTGCGCCGGCGGGCGACGCCGCTTCCGCGCCGGCGGGCGACGCCGCTTCCGCGCCGGCGCCGGCGGGCGACGCCGCGCCCGCATCGCCGGAGAGCGCCGCCGCGCCGTCCCCGCCCGCCATCGCCGACGCCGCCGCGCCCCCGCCGACCGGCGCCGCGGCGGCGCCGCCGGGCGGCGGGGCCGCGCTGCCGAGCAGCGACGAGGCGCCGCTCGACGAGCTGAAGGGCATCATCGAGCGCATGCCGCGGGAGAGCGATCTCCGGCGCGCCCTCGCCACGATCGTCGACAGCACGGTCCGGGACATGCGCGAGGCCAACATCCGGCTGGAGCGCTGGTTCAACGACGCCATGGACCGGGCCGCCGGGCGGTACAAGCGCCGCGCGCAGCTCATCATCAGCGCGACGGCGCTCGTCCTGTGCGTCGGGTTCAACGCCGACAGCATCAAGCTCGCGGGCGCCCTCTCGCGCGACGCCGTGGTCCGCGCCCACCTCATCGCCGCGGCGCAGGAGATGGCGAAGACGGCGCCCCGCGCCGCGCCGCACGAGGGCGGCCTGGACCAGGACGAGGACCTCATGGCCGCGCTCGCCCAGGGCGGGAGCGCGCACGGCAAGCTCACCGGGCTCGATCTCAAGATCGCCTGGGGCGTGCAGGCCCCCGAGCAGACGAGCGCTCCGAGGCTCTGGAGCGCGCTCTCGGCGATCCTCGGCCAGGCCATCGTCGCCTGGATCCGCGGGGTGCTCGATCGGCTCCTGAGCCCCGGCATCCTCATCACCGCGGCCGCCGCGTCGCTCGGCGCGCCGTTCTGGTTCGACCTGCTCAACAAGCTCGTGAACCTCAGGACCGTCGGCAAGAGCCCCGAGCCGTACGAGCCCCCGAAGGGCGCCGGACCGGACACCAGCGTGAACCGCTGAGCGGCGGCCGCGGCCCGGCCTCCTCGTCGAGCGCGCAAAAGAAAGGAAGCGAGTCTTCCCGGGCCGGCGCAGAAGTCATGTGCGCTCAGCCCCGAACGCCACAATGGCGGCGCGAGGGGATGCACCAACGAGCTCCGGTCGATCTGTCAGCACCTGACACGAGCCCGGCGGACATCTGCCGCTGCGGCGACGGCGATCCGCCGCGGCTCCGGCGCTCTTCCGGCGTTGCGCTCGCGCGCGCGGCGCAACAGGATCCCGGCATGGAGGTGCGATGGCCGCAGGCCCCGGCGAAATCGAAATCTTCTCTGATGATCGAGCGGCTGCCGTCCATCCTGTTGTCGCTGTTTGCGGCGTTCTTCGCCGCTATCGCGAGTTTCGTGATCTCGGCCGCCTACGCCGAGCACCGAGCCGCCGAGATCGACGCTGCGGCGATGAGCTTGGCGGAGAACGCCACGCCGAGCATCATGCACCTGGCGGCCGCGCGCGCCGAGCTGAGGCACACCCAGGCGCTCCTGAGCGACCTCGTCAACAGCGCCGTGCTGGGCCGGCCGCTCGACCGCCGCGAGCTCGATCAGGCGCGCGACAACCTCTCCCGGAGCCTCGACGCCTACCTCGTCATCCCCGTCTATCCGGGAGAGCTCAAGCAGTGGCAGACCGTCGCGCAGGAGCTCGGCAAGCTCGGGCAGGACACCGATCGGGTCCTCTCGCTGGTGGCGAACGACCAGCCGCGCGAGGCCAACAAGCTCATGGACGACGCGCTGCGAGCGGACTTCGACGCGACGAGCGAGGCCGTGATGGCGAGCATCGAGCTCAACGCACAACACGCGCGTCGCATGGCGATCGAGATCGCGGCCAACCGCGTTCGCTCGCGCCGGGTCGCGCTGGCGCTCAACACGGCGAGCGTGGCGTTCGCGCTGCTGGCCTGCGCGGCGGCCGCCGTGCAGGTGCGGCGCAATGTGAGGCTGCTCTGGCGGCAGAGCGTGCTCCTGGAGCGCCGAGCGGATGAGCTCGAGCAGTTCGCTGGCCGGGTCGCGCACGACGTGCTCGGCCCCCTCGGCGCGGTCGCGCTCGCGCTGGACCTCGCCCTGCGGCGGTGCGGCGAGGGAGAGCCTGCACGAACGTCGATCGAGCGGGGCCGGCGGGCCATCCTGCGGGTCAAGCGCATCACCGACGGGCTCCTGGGGTTCGCTCGCGCGGGCGCGAGGCCGGAGCCGGGCGCGCGCGCCGAGGTGCGCCCCGTGATCGACGACCTCATGGTCGAGCTCGTCCCTGTCGCGGTGGAGCTCGGCGCGGAGCTCCACGTCGAGCCCTTCGCCCCGTGCGCGGTGGCCGCGAGCCCGGGCGTGCTGACCAGCATCCTCGCCAACCTGATCCGCAACGCGCTCAAGTACCTCGGCGACGCGGCGACCTGTCGCGTCGTCGTCCGGGTGCTCGACGCCAGGGATGCCGTGCGGATCGAGGTGGAGGACACGGGGCCCGGCATCGCGCCAGCCGTCGAGCAGCTCGTGTTCGAGCCTCACGTCCGAGCGCAAAGCGCTCGAGTGCCGGGTCTGGGTCTGGGCCTCGCGACCGTCAAGCGCCTGACCGAGGCGCACGGCGGCCGCGTGGGGCTCCGCACCGTCGTGGGCGAGGGGAGCGTCTTCTGGTTCGAGCTGCCCAAGGCGAGCGCCGAGGCGGCGCGCGCGTCCGACGTCGACTCCAGCGCCAGCGCGTGACCTCCGGGAGGGTGCGGCCCGGCTGCTCCGCAGGCGGCGCGAGGACGCGCCACCGCTGCTGCGGGAAGTCGCCCACGGTTCAGCAGAAAGACCGGGCTCGCCCAGCGTGACATGTCACGTGACATGAGACGTCGGCAGCGTGGCATGTCACGTGACATGAGACATCGGCGGCACGCTCCTGCCGCGCGCTCGCCGCGCGCGGGGGCGCGCTGCCGCGCTGGAACCGTGCTCTTGGGCTGGGTTCGCGGCGGCCCTCGCCTCGCGGGCTTTACGCTGATGCGCCGGGCACCGCCGCGATGCCAGGCCGCGTCGGATGGCATCATCGTTGCCTGACGAGCCCTCCGGGCGATGCCAGAGGACAGAAAGAAGCCGACCTTGGATGGTCTGCGCGCCGCGAAGCGCGCGCCACGGCCTGGGGTGCCGCCTGCTCATGCGACGGCATCCGCCCATGCACCGCGGCATGGTCGCGGCGCACGGTCGCCGTGCACCGGCTCGTCGGTGCTCTCCGCCGTGATGTTGACGATAACCGTACGACCCTCATCAAGGAACCAAAGAACCTATGCGCTTGACGCAGCGGCTTGCAACGATCTGCGCCGGAGCCTTGCTCGCGCTCGCCTCCGCCCCAGCCGGGGCGGACCCGCCTCCGGCCGCCTGGGGCTACGACCCTCCCACGGAGGAAAGCACCACGAGCCAGGCGATGTGCAGCCACTACGACGACAAGGAAAAGCCGTTCGAAGGAGATTCTTTCACTGGATCTAAATGCGAAGGTGTTCCTAACATATCGCCGACGTGCGAGGGGCCTTTCTGCCCCACGGTCACGTGCTCTTCCTGCGAGGTGCTCAACGGGGCGCCCTCCACATGCGAACAGAAGTGTTGCACTCCGCCTGCCACCACGAACCAGAAGTGCCCGGGGACCTTGGAGGTGCATGAGAGGCACAACGGCTGTGGTTATGATGAGGATAATGATGGTGAGGATGAGGGGGACTGCTGTGAGCCGGGGTCCGTCGACTATTTGAATGGTGTAGTGAATGTCCTCCCCTACCTGGAGAGGCCGGCGGAATGGCCGTTCTCTACCGACCCCGACGTCGACGATAGCTGCACCGTCGACGACAGCCCGGGCATCGCGAAGGCCATCGAATGCGCAGCGTCGCTCTCCACCCTGAGGCGCACCGTCTATTTCCCTGCCGGGCGATACGTGGTGCGCACTCCGATCAGACCTCATTACGACGATCTGACCCTCACGGGACCGGAGCTGTCCGCGGACGCCGTCTCTGGCGATCCCGACACCGCGACCCTGGTGGCGGTCCCCTGCAATCCGGAGCAATTTCCCGGGGTAATCCAGGTCGACACGGCCCTCAGGGCGGACGACGCCATCCCCGCAGTCATCAACGAGGTCTGGATTCGCAATTTCCAGGTCGCGCTCACGGACGGCCCACGGTCGAGGGCCAACAGCGGCATTCAGGTCAACAGATGCTCGAACTGCCTGGTGGAGAACGTCATCATGCGATACGAGCCCCTCGTGGAAGAGCTGCCTTCCTGCAAGCCGTCCAACCTGGATGGCATCACGTTCGCCTTGGGGTCCGGGGGCGCGATCCGCAATGTCATCGTGGACGGCGTACCGAAGGGCGGCATCTACCTGGCGTCGAACCCCGCGGTGGACGGCACGCCATCGATCGAAGTGGAGAACTGCGAGCTCAAGAACATCAACGGTCCGGTCGGAGCCACCGCGCTCAAGATCATCGCCGCCAACGCGACCGTGAGGAACTGCGAGATCCACCACAACCAGCTTCATCCCACCGATGGAACCATAGGGGCCAATGGTGGGCACGGAATACAAATCTTCACTCAGGCGCCGCTCAACGCCCCAGTCTCGGTGCCCGAGGACATCCGGATCGAGAACACCTATTTTCACCACAACGCCGGCTCCGGCGTCGCGCTGGGGAGCGCCACGCCGGGCTACGTTCCGACGGGGATCCGGTTCTATAGGGTCAAATCCGCTTACAACCACTACTATGGCGTGAACATCCAGGCGGGCACGGACGTCGAGATGAAGGACGTCTGGGCCTGGGGCAACGGATCTTACGGCATGTACCTGACCGCGAGGTCGAACCTGCCCGCCAGCACGTTCCGGATCGGCGACGTACTCCTGGAGGACCCGCTCGTCTTCAACAACAATCTCAAGTTCGGGTCGGGTCCCAACAGCGTGGGTATCAAGATCCAGGCCAGCGACGTCACCGTCCTCGGCGGCGAGGTCGCGGTTTGTAACAAGGAGAACGAGGTGCTGGGCAAGTCCGTCCAACAGATGTGCTGGCGGACGGGCCCGGGGGATAGTACGCTCTTCTACCCGGTGGGCAACGTCGTGTCGGGCGTGATCGCGACCACCACGTCCGAGCCAGAGATAGCGGATTGTCCTTATGACTGAGTCGAGCAGTCCACGGGTTCTGCGCGTCATCAAGCCCCGGCGGGACGTCTGACACCCCGGGCTCCTCCGGCGAGCGCTCGACGCGGGCGGGCAGCCCCCACGTCCTAGCACACGTCGTGTCACCCCGGACGCTCTCCTGGAAACGTCCGAGCTGCGGGAAGTCGCCCACGGTTCAGCAGAAAGCCCGGGCTCGCCCAGCGTGACATGTCACGTGACATGAGACGTCGGCAGCGTGACATGTCACGTGACAGGAGACATCGGCAGCGCGCTCCTGCCACGCGCTCGCCGCGCCGCGCGCGGGAGCGCGCTGCCGCGCTGGAACCGTGCTCTTGGGCTGGATTCGCGGCGGCCCTCGCCTCGCGGGCTTTACGCTGATGCGCCGGGTACCGCCGCGATGCCAGGCCGCGTCGGATGGCATCATCGTTGCCTGACGAGCCCTCCGGGCGATGCCAGAGGACAGAAAGAAGCCGACCTTGAATGGTCTGCGCGCCGCGGAGCGCGCGCCACGACCTGGGGTGCCGCCTGCTCATGCGAGGGCATCCGCCCATGCACCGCGGCATGGTCGCGGCGCACGGTCGCCGTGCACCGGCTCGTCGGTGCTCTCCGCCGTGATGTTGACGATAACCGTACGACCCTCATCAAGGAACCAAAGAACCTATGCGCTTGACGCAGCGGCTTGCAACGATCTGCGCCGGAGCCTTGCTCGCGCTCGCCTCCGCCCCAGCCGGGGCGGACCCGCCTCCGGCCGCCTGGGGCTACGACCCTCCCACGGAGGAAAGCACCACGAGCGAGGCGATGTGCAGCCACCACGACGACAAGGAAGAGCCGTTCGAAGGAGATTCTTTCACTGGATCTAAATGCGAAGGTGCTCCTGACATATCGCCGACGTGCGAGGGGCCTTTCTGCCCCACGGTCACGTGCTCTTCCTGCGAGGTGCTCAACGGGGCGCCCTCCACATGCGAACAGAAGTGTTGCACTTCGCCTGCCACCTCGAACCAGAAGTGCCCGGGGACGTTCAGGGTGCATGAGATGGACAACGGCTGTGGTGGTAACAATGAGGTGGGCTGCTGTAAGCCGGGCTCCGTCGACTACTTGAATGGCGTAGTGGATGTCCTGCCCTACCTTCAGAGGCCGGCGGAATGGCCGTTCTCTGCCGACCCCGACGTCGACGATAGCTGCACCGTCGACGACAGCCCGGGCATCGCGAAGGCCATCGAATGCGCAGCGTCGCTCTCCACCCTGAGGCGCACCGTCTATTTCCCTGCCGGGCGATACGTGGTGCGCACTCCGATCAGACCTCATTACGACCGTCTGACCCTCACGGGACCGGAGGTGTCCGCGGACGCCGTCTCTGGCGATCCCGACACCGCGACCCTGGTGGCGGTCCCCTGCAATCCGGAGCAATTTCCCGGGGTAATCCAGATCGACACGACCCTCAGGGGGGACAATACCACGCCCGAGGTCATCAACGAGGTCTGGATTCGCAATTTCCAGGTCGCGCTCACGGACGGCCCACGGTCGAATGCCAACAGCGGCATTCGCGTCAACAGATGCTCGAGCTGCCTGGTGGAGAACGTCATCATGCGATACGAGCCCCTCGTGGAAGAGCTGCCTTCCTGCAAGCCGTCCAACCTGGATGGCATCACGTTCTCCTTGGGGTCCGGGGGCACGATCCGCAATGTCATCGTGGACGGCGTACCGAAGGGCGGCATCTACCTGTCGTCGAACCCCGCCGTGCATGGCACGCCATCGATCGAAGTGGAGAACTGTGAGCTCAAGAACATCAACGGTCCGGTCGGAGCCACCGCGCTCAAGATCATCTCCGCCAACGCGACCGTGAGGAACTGCGAGATCCACCACAACCAGATTCATCCCACCAATGGAGCCATAGGGGCCAATGGTGGGCACGGAATACAAATCTTCACTCAGGCGCCGCTCAACGCCCCAGTCTCGGTGCCCGAGGACATCCGGATCGAGAACACCTACTTTCACCACAACGCGGGCTCCGGCGTCGTGCTGGCGAGCGCCACGCCGGGCTACGTCCCGACGGGGATCCGGTTCTATAGGGTCAAATCCGCTTACAACTACTACTATGGCGTGCACATCCAGGCGGGCACGGACGTCGAGATGAAGGACGTCTGGGCCTGGGGCAACGGATCTTACGGCATGTACCTGACCGCGAAGGGGACGCAGCTGCCCGCCAGCACGTTCCGGATCGGCGACGTACTCCTGGAGGACCCGCACGTCTTCAACAACAATCTCAAGTTCGGGTCGGGTCCCAACAGCGTGGGTATCAGGATCGAGGCCAGCGACGTCACCGTCCTCGGCGGCGAGGTCGCGGTCTGTAACGAGAACGAGAACGAGAACGAGAACGAGAACGAGAACGAGAACGAGAACGAGGAGGAGGGCGAGGTGCTGGGCAAGTCCGTCCAACAGATGTGCTGGCTGGCGGGTCCGGACAATACGCTCTTCTACCCCGTAAACAACGTCGTGTCGGGCGTGATCGCGACCAACACGTCCGAGCCAGAGATAGGGGATTGTCCTTATGACTGAGTCGAGCAGTCCACGGGTTCTGCGCGTCATCAAGCCCCGGCGGGACGTCTGACGCCCCGGGCTCCTGCGGCGAGCGCTCGACGCGGGCGGGCAGCCCCAACGCCCTAGCACACGTCGTGTCACCCCGGACGCTCTCCTGGAAACGCCCGGGCACACGCAGCGTCACTCGGCCCCCACCCGCCCGCCCCCGCTCGCCCCCGCTCACCGCTCCGCGCGGTCGAGCCACGCGCGCGCGTCCTTCTCCAGCAGCGGATCCCCGAGCCGCACCTCGCGAGCAGCTTCGCCCGGCAAGGAGAAGGCGCGGCCGGCCAGCCGCGGAGCAGGGCGGCACGGCCTTGGAAGCGACGAGGACGTCCAGTCAGGCTGCCAAGCTCGAACCGATCTTCGAGGGCAGCCGACCGAGCCCGTATCCGCGTCGACGAGCTGAAGCAGGCGCCGCTGATGATGCGACGCCGCCCGGATCCGACCGGAACGGTCCAGCGAGCAGGTATCCCGCGGCTCCCCAGGTCTCATGGCCGAGTCTGCGTGCTCCGGACCTTGCTCGTCCGCGGGATCACGCATAAACCCGTACAAGAGCCGATGATGCCGCCCTCCAGGTTCACCATTTACGGTACGATCGACCGGGGCCAGCGCAACGTGCTCTACCGTGCCGTTCGGAATGAGGACGAGCGGCCGGTCATCCTCAAGGTGCTGGCCTCGAAGCACCCTCATCCGCGGGACATAGCGAGGCTTCAACACGAACGCGAAATCTGCTGTGAGCTGACTCCTCGCGCCGCCGTCAGGTGCCTCGAGATCACGACGTTCGAGGGCGCGCCCGCGCTCGTCGTCGAGGACTTCGGCGGCGTCTCGCTCGCAAGCCTGCTGGGAGCGCCGATGCGCCTCGGGCAATTTCTCTCTATCGCCGCCGGGATCGCGGCGGCCCTCGCCGACATCCACCAGCTACGCATCGTCCACAAAGACGTCAAGCCGGGCAACATCCTCGTCAACCTCGCCACGAACGAAGTAAAGCTTACCGAGTTCGGGATCGCGACACGCTTCCCGCGCGAGCAGCAGGCCGCACACGACCCCGAGCTGATCGAGGGATCGCTGCCCTACATGTCACCGGAGCAGACAGGGCGCATGAACCGGGCCGTCGATCACCGGACCGATCTCTACTCGCTGGGCGTCACGTTCTACGAGATGCTCACAGGCGCGCGGCCGTTCCATGCGGAGGATCCCCTGGAGTGGATACACTGCCATATCGCTCGGTCGCCCGTTCCTCCGGCGCAGCGCGTCCCAGGGGTGCCGCACGTCGTCTCGGACATCGTGATGAAGCTGCTCTCCAAGGTGGCGGAGGACCGCTACCAGAGCGCCCGAGCGCTCGCCGCAGACCTCGTCCGCTGCCACGCGGCGCTGGGCGCAAAGGCGGGTGTGAATGGGGCGTGCATGGAGAACGGTATAGAGGCATGGGTCGAGCCGTTCCCGCTGGGCGAGCGCGACGTCTCGGATTGGTTCCAGATCCCGCAGAGGCTTTACGGGCGCGACGCGGACGTCGCCGAGCTCCTCCGGGCGTTCGAGCGGGTCGCCGCGAGCGCGACCCCCGAGCTGATGCTGGTGTCCGGGTACGCCGGCACCGGCAAGTCGACCCTCGTGAACGAGCTGAACAAGCCCATCGCGCGGGCGCGGGGGTTCTTCATCTCGGGGAAGGCGGACCAGTACAAACAGAACACTCCTTACTCCACGATCGTCCAGGCATTCCGGGAGCTCGTGCTCGAGATCCTCGCACAGAGCGAGGCGCAGATCGGCCGCTGGCGCGAGCGGCTGAAGAGCGCGCTCGGCGCGAACGCCCAGATCATCATCGACGTCATCCCGTACATCGCGCTCATCCTCGGCCCGCAGCCTCCTGTCCCGGAGATCCCGCTCACCGAAGCCCAGAACCGCTTCAACATGGTGTTCCGCAGGTTCATCGACGTATTCGCTCAAAGGGAGCACCCCTTGGCGCTCTTCCTGGACGACTTGCAATGGGCTGATCCAGCCAGCCTCAAGCTGCTTCACGACGTCGTCACGAACCCTGACACGAAATATCTCTTCACCATCGGCGCATACCGTGACAACGAGGTCACCCCGTCGCACCCCTTGATGTCGACGCTCGAAGAGATGAGAAGAGCCGGTGTCATCATCCATGACATCGTCCTCTCGCCGCTGTCCCCGCGCGATCTCGCGTCGCTCGTCGCCGACACGCTCCGCTGTCGCAGCGAGGCGGCGGAGCAGCTCTCCGAGCTGGTCTACGCCAAGACCGCGGGCAATCCGTTCTTCGCGAAGCAGTTCTTGAGCACGCTTCACAAGGACGCTTTGATCGAGTTCGATCCAGAGCCCGCGGCGTGGCGGTGGGACGTGCAGCAGATCCGCGCCCGGAACTTCACCGACAACGTCGTTGATCTGATGGTGGAGAAGTTGAGGAGCTTGCCCGCCGCCACCCAGGACGCCCTCAAGATCGCCGCCTGCATGGGCGCCGCCGCGGACGTCCGCACCCTGGCGGCGATCCACAAGCTGTCGGAGCAAGAGATCCTCCCCGTGCTCTGGGATGCGGTCCAGGAGGGGCTGCTCGTGCTCCAGGGCGACGCTTGCCGGTTCGTCCACGATCGCGTGCAGCAGGCCGCTTATCAGCTCATCCCGGACGCGCTGCGGAGGGAGGTGCACCTCACGATCGGCAGGCTCCTCCTGTCCCACGCGCCGAGGGAGGCGCTGGAGGAGCAGGTCTTCGATATCGTCGGTCATCTCAACATCGGGGCCGCGCTGATCTCGTCGCAGGACGAGAGGTACTCGCTCGCGGAGCTCAACCTCGTCGCCGCCAAGAGGGCGAGAGCGACCACGGCCTACGCCTCCGCCGCGAGCCACCTCGAGGCCGGGATCGCGTTGCTCGCGCACGACAGCTGGGATACCCGGTATGAGCTCACGTACGGCCTGCACCTCCTGCGCGCGGAGTGTGAGCACCTGAACGGAAGCTTCGAGGAAGCGGCGCGGCTGCTCTCGCTCGTCCTGCGCCGCGCCAAGACGCCCATCGACGTGATGAGCGCCTCCTCCGTCAAAGTGTACAACCACACCATACAGGAAGAGAACGAAGAGGCCTTGCAGGTCGGCATCGACTGCCTTCGCCTGTTCGGCATCGACCTGTCGCTCCATCCGACGCGCGAAGAGGTCCATAGGAAGTGCGAGAAGATATGGCGCGACATCGGCGATCGCCGGATCAAGGACCTGATCGACCTGCCGATCATGACGAACGCCAACGCCAAGGCGGTCGTGAACTTCCTCGCGACGCTCCACGCGCCGGCGCTGTTCTTCGACAGCAACCTGCTCTGCCTGCTGCTTTGCCACCAGGTCGAGCTCAGCATCCAGTACGGGAACACGGATGGATCGACCATCGGCTATGTGTTCTTCGGCGTCGTGCCGGGACCGATGTTCGGCAAGTACCGCGAAGGTTACGAGTTCGGAGAGCTTGGTTATGCGCTGGTAGAGGAGCGCGGACTAACGCGCTACAAGGCGAAGGTCTACGTCGAATTCGCGATCCTCATCCGTCCTTGGACGCATCACCTCAGGTCGATCCTCGACATTCTTCGCCGCGCGTTCGACGCCGCGGTCGAGGTCGGCGATCTGACCTACGCGTGCTACGCCCAGCTCTCCACGATCACGCTCCTCATCGTCAGGGGAGATCCCCTGGACAGCGTCTACCGGGAATCGGAGAGGGCCCTCGATTTCGCGAGGAGAGCGAGGTTCGCGGCGGTCGAGCACATCGTCATCGGCCAGCAGCGGCTCATCCAGAACCTCCGGGGCCTCACGAGGAGCTTCTCCTCGTACAGCGACGCGCAGTTCGATCAAGACGAATTCGAGGACTACCTGACGAGGAACAAGGCGCGGGTCCCGCTCGCCGCATTGCACTATTTCGTCTGGAAGACGCAGGCTCGTTTCATGTCCGGAGATTACAAGCAAGCCCTCCACAGCGCCGGCCAGGCGAAGGACCTTTTGTGGGTCTCCCCGGTCTCCCTGGAGAGCGCCGAACATTGCTTCTACGACGCGTTGACGCTGGCGGCCTGCTGCGAGGAGGGCGCGCCGGACGAGAGGTCGGAGCACCTGGAGAAGCTGGCCGCTCAGGAGGAACGGCTTCGTGAAGGGGAGAGCAGCTGTCCGGAGAACTTCCTCTACAAGCGCGCGCTCCTCGCCGCCGAGATAGCCCGGATCACTGGAGAGGATCACGAGGCGATGCGGCTGTACGAGCGGGCGATCCGCGCTGCGAAGGAGAATGCGTTCGTCTCCGGTGAGGGGCTCTGCCTCGAGCTCGCCTCGCGGTTCTACCGGGAGCGGGGGTTCGAGGCCTTCGCGGATACGTACCTCCGAGAGGCCCGCCACTGCTACCTCCGGTGGGGTGCCAACGGGAAGGTCAGGCAGCTTGAGCAGCAACACCCGGAGCTCGCGCCGAGCGCGCCGAGCGCGGCGAACGCGACCTTCGCCGCGCGGGCGGAGCACCTCGACCTCGTGTCGGTGGTCAAGGCGTCGCAGACGATATCGGGCGAGATCGTCCTGGAGCGGCTCATCCGCCGGATGATCCAGGTGGTGATGGAGCAGGGCGGCGCGCAGAGGGGCTGCCTGCTCCTCGCGCGCGACGGGATCCTGCAGATCGAGGCCGAAGCTCGGATCGACGAGGGCGGGCTCGCGACGACGATGCTGGGCTCTATCCCCGCGAGCTCGAGCTCGCTCGTCCCGACATCGATCATCGCCTATGTCTGGCGCGCCCGGCAGCCGGTCATCCTGGCCGACGCCGCGAGGGAAATCGAGGTCGGGAAGTTCTCGTCCGACGAGTACCTCGCCCGCGCTCGGCCGAGATCGGTGCTGTGCGTCCCGATCGTGCGGCAGACCGAGCCGATCGGAATCTTGTACCTCGAGAACAACCTCGCCGCGGGCGCCTTCACGGCGGATCGCCTCGCGATCCTGGAGGTGCTGGCCGCGCAGGCCGCTATTTCTCTCGAGAACGCGCTCCTGGTCCTCAGGGAGCACGAGGCCCGCGTGGCGGCCGAAGACGCGCTCCGTCTGCGCGAAGAGTTTCTCGCCGTGGCCTCTCACGAGCTGCGGACCCCGCTCACGCCGCTGCGGCTCCAGCTCCAGCGCGTCCATCGGACCCTCACGAGGCAGAACCTCCACGCGCTCGCCGAGCAGATCGAGAGGCCCTTGCGGCAGGTCGACCGCCTCACAGCGCTCGTCGTGAATCTGATCGACGTCGCGCAGCTCAGCAACAGCCAGCTCGTTCTCCGCCTCCAGCCGGTGGATCTCGCAGCGCTGGTCAGCAGGGTGGTGGCCGACTACCGGGACGCGCTGCACCAGTCTGGCTGCGCGCTCGAGCTGAACGCCGGCGCGCCGGTGATCGGGCGCTGGGACGCCGAGCGCATCGAGCAGGTCGTGGTCGCGCTGCTGTCCAACGCGATGAAGTACGGTGCCGGGAGGCCTATCGTGGTCGCCGTCGTCGCGGAGGGCGCCTTGGCGAAGCTGTCCGTGAGAGATCTCGGCATCGGCGTGGCGGCGGAGGACAGGGATCGGATCTTCGGGCGGTTCGAGCGCGCCGTCTCGGTCCAGCACTACGGTGGGCTCGGGCTCGGGCTCTACATCGCGAGGCAGATCGTCCTCGCGCACCACGGCACGATCCTCCTCGAGAGCGAGCTGCGCGAAGGCACGACGTTCATCGTCGAGCTGCCGCTCGCGTCGCCCGGCGGGCCGGGTGAGCTGGATCGACCTCTGGCCGCGCAGCCTCAAGGCGGGGAGATCCGCGAAGATCCGTAACTTCACTCCATCGCCGTTGATACCCTACGCCGCGCCGAGCTCGCCGCCCGCCCGAGCGGCGAGCGCCGCGAGCGGCCGCCCCGCCCCCGAGGTCCAGCCTGTGAACGCGCGAGCACACGCCGTGTCGCTCCGGATGCTCTCCTGGAAACGCCCGAACACACGTCGTGTCACTCGGCCCCCGCCCGCCCCTCACCGCTCCGCGCGGTCGAGCCACGCGCGCGCGTCCTTCTCCAGCAGCGGATCCCCGAGCCGCACCGACAGCTCCAGCAGGTCCTCGAACTCGCGCCGCGCCAGCGCGTCGTTGCGCGCGTTCTTCAGCAGCATCGCCGCCGCCCACCGGCCCTGCAGCACGTCGTGCCAGTAGCCCTGCTCCTCCGCCTGCGCGATCAGCTCCTTCAGCCGCTCGCGCGCGTCCCCCACCCCCTCCACCCCGTCGAGGTACGCGATGTACATCCGGTTCGAGGCCGCCACCCGGTCGTACCCGGCCTCGTCCGCCCGCTCCAGCGACTCCGCGAACAGCGCCCGCGCCCGCTCGTGGTCGCCCAGCCGCACGCAGGCGTATGCGAGGTTGTGCAGGTTCACCACCCCGTCGAAGCGGAGCCCGAGCGCCCGATCCAGCTCGAGCGCGCGCTCGCACGCCCGCACCGCCGCCCGGAAATCCCCCGCGTAGAGCTCGATCATCGCGAGCAGCTTCGCCCGCACGGCCTCGGCCACCCGGTCCCCCGGCTCCGACGCCGCCTCCGAGCGCGACAGCGCCTCCATCGCGCCCGCCCGGTCGCCCGACGTGGCCCGCGCCAGCGCGACCGAGAAGAGGCCCCGCAGATCCTCGATCGGCCCGAGCGCGCCGAGGTCGAGCGCGGCGCGCCGCGCGCGCGCGAACTGCCCCTGCAGGCACGAGACCTCCACGTCCACCGTCAGCGCCTCGCGCAGGAGCTCGCGGCGCCCGACCGCCATCTCGACAACGTCGTCGAGCAGGTCGTGCGACATCCGGAACAGGTTCGTCGCCCCGAGCGCGCGCGCGAGCTCGATGCGCACCTTCGACCGGACCTCGAGCGAGGCGCCCGCGTCCACCCGCGACAGGATGCGGTCCGCGACCGCCGACAGCGACGGCGCCCGGCGCCCGTGACCCACCGCCTTCGAGAGGATCTCCACCCACCCGCCGAGCTCGCCCGGGTCGCGCCGCGCCACGTCCGCCAGCTCGAACGCCCGCGTCATCGCCGCGATCGCCCCGTCGAACTGGCCCAGGCGCGCGCGGACCCCCGCCGCCCGCGCGAGGTGCCCCGCCGCGCCGTCGGCGTTGCCGAGCGCGAGCGCCTCCTCCGCCGCCCGGCCGAGGTGCCGGTCGACCATCGCGAGCCCGTTCGGATCGTCGCCGCCCACGCGCTCCAGCCACTCGGCCGCGAGCCAGTGCCCGAGCGCCCGATCCGCGTCCGTCAGCATCTCGTAGGCCGCGTCCCGCACCAGCGCGTGGCGGAACGCGAGCTCCACCTCCCCGCGCAGCGTCGACTCCGGCCGCGGCTCGAGCAGCTCGCGCTTCTCCAGCGTGAGCAGCCACGACTCGAGCTGCGGCACCTGCCCGCCCCCGCC
The DNA here is from genome assembly GCF_051526825.1 of Sorangium sp. So ce185. NCBI lineage: Bacteria > Pseudomonadati > Myxococcota > Polyangiales > Polyangiaceae > Sorangium > Sorangium sp. So ce185. Next base: position 10,756,833 of record NZ_CP150316.1, read on the forward strand.
GAGCAGCGCCTCCAGCCCCCCCCGCCAGAACACCTCGCCCATCACCGCCCCGGCGCGCAGCACCCGCCGCGCCTCGGGCTCGAGCGCCGCGATCCGCGACTGCATCATCGCCAGCACCGTCTCCGGCACCCCCCCCGCCGGCCGCTCCACCGTCGCGCGCACGAGCTCCTCGAGGAAGAACGCGTTGCCCGCCGACCGGTCGACGAGCGCCGCGAGCTCCGCCGCCGGGAGCTCGTCGCCGAGGACCTCGCGCACGATCCGCTCGCACGCGCGGCGCGACAGCTCCCCGAGCCGCATCTCCGTCGCCTCGCGGTCCTCCCAGAGATCCGGGAACGCCTCGCGCACCCCGGGGCGCGCCAGCGCCATCACGAGGAGCGGCAGGTGCCGCAGGTGCCGGAGGGCCGCGTCGAGCGCGTCCACCGAGCTCCGATCGCTCCACTGCACGTCGTCGAGCACGATCAGCACCGGCTGCGCGTCGCACTCGGCCCGCAGGAAGTCGAGGAACGCCCGCCGCATCTGCTCCTCGAGCACCGCGCGGTCCTGCCGGGCCGCGCGCAGCGAAGGGCTCTCCGGGAACGGCGCGTCGCAGAGCTCGCCGAGCAGCTCCGTGATCCGCTCCCGCGCGGCGGCAGGGGCGCTGCGCGCGACCCGCGCCGCGAGCTTCTCCCGGCGCGCCTCGAGCGGCTCGCCGTCGACGAGGCCCGCCTCCCGCCGCACGAGCTCCGCGACGAGCCCGAGCGGCGCCCCGCCGCGCATCGGATCGCCGTGCGCGCGCCACACCGCGATCGGCTCGCTGCGCGCCTCGACCCGCCGGATCAGCTCGCCGCCGAGCCGCGACTTGCCGACGCCGGCGCCGGCCGTGACCAGCACGACGCGCGCGACCCCCTCGGTGGCGCACTCGTCGAGCAGGTCCTCGAGCGCCCGCAGCTCCCGCTCGCGCCCCACGCAGGTCGTCGCCTTCCCGAGCACCCGGCGCCCGCCGTCCTGCGGCTCGCGCGCGCCGAGCAGCGTGGGGCCCTGGCTGCCCGCGGCGATCTCGAAGCGATCGCCGAGGAGCGCGGCCGTCATCCGGTCGATGAGCACCGGCCGGCCCGAGGACGGGTCGTCCGAGGCGTGGCGGACGCGCGCGTCGAGCAGCGCGCCGGCGCGGTCGATGACCTGCCCCACCGCCTGCGTCCCGGCGATGACGTCCCAGCCGGTCGCCAGCGCCACCCACGCCCCGGGCAGCAGCGCGTGGATCGAGAGCGCGCAGCGGGCGGCGTTCGCGGCGAGGTCGGTCGGCGAGCCCGCGCCGGCGACGACCGCCGCGACCGAGCCGTCGGCGAGCACCTCCAGGACCGCGCCGTGCGACTGCGCGGCCTGCCGGACCTCGTGGAACGGCGTGCTCGGCGGCGGCGCGGGCCGGGGCCGCGCCGGCGGCGCCGGCGCGAGCAGGTCCGCCGGCAGCGCCTCCCTGCTGCCGGACACGACGGTGGCGTGGTGGCCCGACAGCACCGTGTCGTTGGCCCGCGGGGGCGGGCTCCCCGCGGCGTGCGGGCGGCCCGACGGCGGCCCGCGCTTGCCGGCGCTCATCTCGGCCGCGAGGACGACGCTGACCAGCCGCCGCTCGCTCTTCGTCAGCGCCGGCGTCGGCAGGCCGGTGCCGCTCGACATGCTGCCCTCGACGACGCTCAGCATCCGGAGCTCGGCGGCGACCTCGCCCGCGTCCCCGGGGCGCTCCGCGGGGTTCTTGGCGAGCAGCCGGGTCACGAGCAGATCGAGCGGCTGCGGGATGTTCGGGCAGAACGTGCTCGGGCGCGGCGCGGCCTCGAAGAGCACCTTGGCGAGGACCGACAGCGGGTGCTGGGCGACGAACGGCGAGCGCCCGGTGAGGCACTCGAACAGGAGGCACCCGATCGAGTAGAGGTCGGCGCGCGCGTCGACGTCGAGATCGCCGCGGACCCGCTCCGGCGCCATGTAGGCGGGCGTGCCGATCGCCGAGCCGGTGAGGGTGAGCTCGTAGGTCGCGTCCGCCTGGCGCGCGATGCCGAAGTCGATGAGCTTCGCGCTCCCGATGTCGCCGCGGGGCAGGAACACGTTCGTCGGCTTGAGGTCGCGGTGCACGATGCCGCGCTCGTGGACGGCGGCGAGCGCCTCGGCGACGCGGCCGACGAGCATCAGGCTGGCCTCGATCCCGAGCGGCCCGCGCGACAGCCGCGCGCCGAGGTCCTCGCCCTCGAGCCATTCCATGGCGAGGTAGTAGAGCCCGTCCGCCGTGACGCCGTGGTCGATGTACCGGGCGACGGCGGGGTGCTCGAGCTCCGCGAGCAGGCGCGCTTCCCGCTGGAAGCGCACGACGTGCTCCCGGCCCTGGTTGAAGATCACCTTGAGGGCCACCGCCTGGCCGCTCTGCCGGTCGACCGCCCGCCACACCGCGCCCATCCCGCCGGAGCCCGCGAGGCGTTCCAGCTGGAAGCGGTTGGCGAGGACGTGACCTGAATGCATGGCGAAAGTATCGGGGTGCGGACCTTCGCGGTCCAGGCGACCGGCGCGCGTGTGGACCGCGATCCGTGGGCCCATCGCCCACGTCCATCGCGAGGATACCCATCCCGCGGCGCCGCTACGAGCCTCGACGGCCCCGGAGCGGCCGCCGGCAGACGGGCGCGCCGGCCCGGCGCCGCAGCGGCGCGCGCCGCGAGCGCCGCTCGTCGCGTGGGAGCGGCTCCTTCACGGGAGCCGTCCGTCGTGGTGCGGGCGTGGTGGGCAGATGCCGGGGCGCGGCGGCGTCGCGCAGCGCTCCCCTCCTCTCCCCCTGCCTCCCCCCTCCGCGGACACCCTCGCTGGATCTGGCCAGCGTGCCTGTCGAGCGCGCGCGAGCCCGGGCGCGGCGGCGCCGCGGGCCGCCTGCGCCGCCGCCGCGGGCTCTCAGCTGGCGAGGCGCTCGAACCGCGCGTCGACCTCTCGCTCGGCGTTCAGCCAGTCCTCAACCGGGTTGTTCCGGAAGCCGGCCCTCTCGGCATATCCATAGGCCACCTTGGCGATCAGCCGGTGCCGCTCCTCGCGCGACAGGCGCGGGGGCGGGGGCGCGGCCTTCGGGGCCTCGGCGCGCGCGCGCTCGGGCGCGAGCTGCACGGCCGGAGAGGGCATCTCGACGGCGGCGGGGGCGGAGACCGCGCTCGCCGGCTGCGTCGCGGCGGCCGGGGCAGCGAGCGGGCTCGGGACCTTCGTGGTCTTCGTGCGGGCCGGGGTCTTGCGCTTCGAGCTCATCTCGTCGTCTCTCCTTTCGGGTACACGGGTCGACTAACCCAGGTCCGCGCGTACGCACAAATTTTGAGCACGTAGTTTTTTGTCGCCGGTCGCCCCCCTTGGGATCTCCCTTCCCACACGACCTTGATTCGCGGTAGAGTGGTTGTCGCTGTCCGGGTGACACCGTCCGGCATCTTCTATCAGTAGCCGTCCTTCGTTGATCATTGTGGCCGGTCGCCCGCGAGGGTCCGTCGGTGGCCGGCCGTCCGCCATCGTCCGTCGTTCCCGGTGGCTCATCCCTGGCCACCGCCTGCGCTGAGGACAGCGCGGTCACGTAGACAACGGCAGACGCGCCGCCCGCCGTCTGCCCGCGGATTGCCACGAGTCGCTCACGAATCGAGGAGATGCGATGTCGAAGCAAGCGCAGCCCCTTCCCGGCGCACGGAACACCTCTGCTCCTCCGGTGGCGGGATGACGCGCGTCCTGTGGATCGAGGACGAGAGCGAGGTGCGCGTCGTCGGCGCCTCGGAGCGCTGGGCGCGCGCGATGGAGCGGCTGCGCGAGCTCTCGGAGCACGAGCGCGCGCCGCTGCTCATCGCCGGCGAGCCGGGCACGGGCAAGGAGCTCTGCGCGCGGCTGCTCCACGCGGCGAGCCCGCGCGCGGGCGGGCCGTTCGTGGCGGTGAGCGCGGCGCGCCTGCCGGCCGAGCGCCTGCGGGAGGAGCTCTTCGGCGTGGACGCGGCCGCGGACGGGCGGCACGCCGCGCGCCCCGGGCTGCTCGAGCTCGCCGAGGGGGGCACGCTGTTCCTCGACGAGATCGGCGCGCTCCCGCTCGAGCTCCAGCTGCCGCTCGTCGGCGTGCTCGACGGCGAGCCGTTCCGCCGGATCGGCGGCGGGCAGGCGCTGGTCGCGGACGTGCGCGTCATCGCCGCCACGGCCCGCGATCTCGGCGCCCGCGTGCTGGAGGGCTCGTTCCACGAGGGTCTCCACGAGCGCGTCGGCGCGCTCGGGCTCTCGCTCCCGCCGCTGCGCGAGCGCGACGGCGACGTGCGCCGGCTGGCCGAGCATTTCCTGGAGCGCCAGAGCGCCGCGGCGGGGCTCTCGAAGGGCGGGATCACCCCGCGCGCCCTCGCGCAGCTCGAGGCGTACCCCTGGCCGGGGAACGTCCGCGAGCTGCGGAGCGTGGTCGAGCGCGCGTCCCTCCTCACCCGCGGCGCGCCGCTCGATCTGGAGCACCTGCCGACCGAGATCGCCACGGCGCCGCCGCGGCCGGCCGCCGCGACGCCGCGGTCGGGCCCGCCGGGCGCGCTGCGGCCGTCGCCCCCGGCGCGGGGGAGCGCGTCGCTCGGGGAGGCCGTGCGCCGGCACATCCTCGCGGTCTACGCCGCGCAGGGCGGCAACGTGACCCGCACGGCGAGCGCGCTCGGGATCACGCGGGTCTCGCTCCGCCGTCACCTGCGCCAGTACCTCGCCGCGGGCGCGCGCGACAAGGAGCCGCTCAGCAGCCGTTAGCGCCGCGCCGCGCGATTCGCCTCCTCCTGGAAAATTGGCGCTGGCTCAGCAGCCTCTCGATACAGGGAACGGCAGCCTGCTTCGTCCCGGACGCCCGCGCATTGACGTTGTCCGCGCGCTCGCGGACCATGTCGCGCTTCGTCGAACTGCCCGACACGAGGGAGGCTGCATGAACCATCGCCTGAATCTGCTCTCTCCGGAGCTGCGCGCGAATCCGTATCCTTTTTATGCGGAGCTGCGCCGCTCCGCGCCGGTGTGCCAGGTCGAGCCCGGCGGTCTGTGGGCGCTCAGCCGCTACGACGATGTCGCCTTCGCCCTCAAGAACACCGAGCTGTTCTCGGCGCAGGGCGGCCGGGTGGCGGTGCTCCCGCCCTGGCTCGATCGCAATCCGATGGCCGACTCGCTGCTGCTCATGGATCCGCCGGAGCACACGAAGACCCGGGCCCTCGTGAGCCGCGCCTTCAGCACGCGCGTGGTCCCGCGGATCGAGCCCGTGCTGCGCGCGGTGACCCGGGAGTTCGTCGAGCGGCTGACCCCCGGGCGCGAGCTCGACTTCTACGCCGAGCTCGCGATGCCCATCCCGGCGGCGGCCATCGCCGATCTCCTCGGCCTCGACCCGGCGCTGCGCGCCCATTTCCAGCGCTGGACCGCGGACTTCGTCGCCACCGCCGCGGCCACGCCGGAGATGAGGCCGGGCATCCGCGCCACCATCGTCGAGCTCGAGCGGTACCTCCTGGAGGTCATCGCGGCGCGGCGCGCCGCCCCGCGGGACGATCTGGTGAGCGACCTCCTCGCGGCCCGGCTCGACGGCGTCGCGCTCACCGAGCCCGAGCTCGTGAGCTTCCTCTTCTTGCTGCTGGCCGCCGGGTTCGAGTCGACGACGCACCTGCTCAACGCGGCGCTCGTGCTCCTCATGGATCACCCCGAGGTGTACGCGCGGATCCGCGCGGACCGGGCGCTGATCCCGGCCTTCCTCGAGGAGGCGCTGCGGTTCGAGCCGCCGGCCCAGATCGCTTTGCGGCAGGCGAAGGCCGATGTGGAGATCCGGGGCGTCACGGTGCCGGCGGGCGCGTTCGTGGCGGCGCTCATCGGCTCGGCCAACCGCGACGAGCGGGTCTTCCCGGATCCGGATCGGTTCGATATCGACCGCGAGCGGCAGGTGGGGCTGTCGTTCGGCCACGGCGCCCACTTCTGCATCGGCGCGGCGCTCGCGCGCGCCGAGGCGAAGGTCGGGCTCGAGGTGCTGGCGTCCCTCCCGGGGCGGTTCGAGCGGACAGGCAGGGCGCCGGAGTGGAACCTCTCTCTGCTGCTGCGAGGGCTGAAGGCGTGCTGGGTCCGGTACGTGCTTTGAACCGCGCCCGGCGTTGCCCGACGGGGTGGTAGCCCACAAGCGAACGGCAGAGTTCGACGACGGCTCGAGCCGAGCGGCCCGCAAAAATAACCATGCGACCAAACCCGGCGTGTGGGGTGTAAACCACATTGTCTCCGGGCGGCTCCGTTATCGCATCCACGGGCTCGGCGCTCGAGAGATGCTGCTCGATCCGGAGCGCCCTGGGCTCGTGGGATCCGAGGAGATGCATCAGGCCGCCCCCGACGGTCCGGCGCGCTTCTTCTTCGCGGAGTTTCGCCGCAAAGCCGGATAAAGCCGGACAAAGCCGGACAAAACCGGATAACCTGTTTCAGGATCGAACCCACGCACGCAACGTGACTGTAGCTCGCACGGCGCTGCAGGACGGCGCTGTAGAGGGCGCTCGGGGACGAGCGATCGGGACAAAGAAAAGACTCTTGACTTTCCCCCCCCGTATGTATGAATATCCTAATCCTCCTTGGCGGTCCGGGCCGTTCTGGGCCGGGCGGCGCAGTCGGTTGCTGGATCGCTGAGGGCCGACCCCGAGTGATGCTACTTGCCGGGGTTGCTTGCTTTTTGCAGCTGTTCGCCCGAGTTGTCCCTGCTTTCTCGGAGTGATGCCCCGCCCTATCGCACGGGGTGCTCGGATGTGAGCAGCTATCACGACAGACATCGTGATTGCCAGGCATGTGGTCGGCGCAGGCCCGCGGGAGCATTCGTGATCACCGGATCACGAGCACGCGGGCTGGAAAATATTAACGCTAACCGATGAATCGGTGTGCTCGCGGGCGTCCGGGTGGTTCACAAATCCATCTCGATCAGAAGACGCGGCTCGACCGGTTTGATCATGGAGAGATCTTAAATGCGCATCGCTACCTTACTTGGCTACTTATCCGCTACGGTCGCCTGCGGCCTGCTGGCGTGCAGCGTTGAGCAGATCGCGGACGACGAGGACGCCGCGCTCCTGGAGTCCGCGGTGGACAGCTCGGACCGCTCGGTGTCGGCGAACCTCGCCATCCAGTCGGACTGGGGGAACGGCTACTGCGCGAGCGTGAAGGTGACGAACAACACCCGCACCAACCCGGGGATCACCGGCTGGAGCGTGGTGATCGGGCTCAACGGCTCGACCAGGAGCAACCTGTGGAACGCGAACGCCACGGAATCGGGCGGGCAGCTCACCGCCACGAACGTGGGCCATAACGGAGCGTTGTCCAAGGGCGGTTCGACGGAGTTCGGCTTCTGCGCGAACGGCACCGGCCGGCCTTCGATCGTCTCGGTCACCGGCAACGGCGGCTCGGTCAGCGGCGGCACGACCTCGTCCTCCTCGTCGAGCAGCAGCGTGAGCTCGTCCTCGAGCTCCTCGTCGACCACCGGCGTGGGCGGCGGCGGCGGCGCGGGCGGCTCCGGCGGCGCGGGCGGCAGCGGCGGCGCGGGCGGCAGCGGCGGCGCGGGCGGCGGCGGCAGCACGTGCACGGCTGCCAACAGCCAGTACTGCTCCAATCAAACCGGCACCCATTGCGGCTACACCTTCGAATATTGGAAGGACAACGGGACCGGCTGCCTGACCAACACGGCGGACGGCTTCAACGTCACCTGGAGCAACATCAACAATCTGCTCGGCCGTAAGGGCATCAGGCCCGGTACGAAGAACACGGTCGTCAACTACACCGCCGACTACCGGCCGAACGGCAACTCGTACATGGGCGTCTACGGGTGGACGAAGGGCCCGCTGATCGAGTACTACATCGTCGACAGCTGGGGCAGCTGGCGTCCGCCGGGCGGCGAGGGGTTCATGGGCACCGTCACCAGCGACGGGGGCACCTATGACATCTACCGGACCCAGCGCGTCAATCAGCCGTCCATCGAGGGCAACACGACCTTCTATCAGTACTGGAGCGTCCGCAAGGACAAGCGCTCGAGCGGGACCATCACCGTCGCCAACCACTTCAACGCGTGGGCGAGCAAGGGGATGAACCTGGGGAGCCTGTACGAGGTCTCGATGCTCGTCGAAGGATATCAGAGCAGCGGCTCTGCGAACGTGCAGTTCTCCATGAAGTGAGCGCCGGGCCTTGAGCTCGGGCTTCCTCTCCCTCGCCGGTCTGGGCGCTCGCGATCACGAGCGCCTCCCGACCCCAATCCTCCACATCGGCTGAGCTCCCCAACACCGGAGCGCGATCACGGCGCCCGTCCCGTCGACCGGAGGTCTTCGGGGCGGGCGCGCCGTCGTCGGGCTGCGGGGCGAGAGCTCCCGGCTCCTCGAAGAGGAAATCGAACCACAGAGGTACAGAGGGCACAGAGGAGAGAGAAAGACATGAGCTCTTTCTCCTCTTCTCTGTGCCCTCTGCGCGTCTGTGGTCTTCTTTATTTCTCAGCCTTCATGGGTTGACGACGGGAGCCTCTGGGACAGGCACCGCGGGGGCGTTCGATGCTGGCGGAGGCGACGCTCCGCCCATCGTGGCGCCAGAAGGCGTAGACGCTCTTGGGGATGAACGGCAGCGGGCTGAGGCCGCTCTCCGGGAAGATGACAGGAGAGACGTGCGGGGAGCTCGGCGGCCAGGATCCGCGCCGCGCGCGGCGGCGCTCAAGGCCCAGCGCTCATTCCATGGAGAACTTTACGTTGGCCTGACCGCTGCTTTGATACCCTTCCACGGTCATCGAGACCTCGTACAAGCTCCCCAGGTTCATGCCCAGGCGCTGCCACGCGTTGAAGTGGTTGGCAACGGTGATGGTTCCGCTCGAGCGCTTCTCCTTGCGGACGCTCCAGAACTGATAGAAGGTCTGGTTCCCCTCGATGGAAGGCTGGTTGACCCGCTGGGTCCGATAGATGTCATAGGTGCCGCCATCGCTGTCGACGGTACCCATGTGTCCCTCTCCGCCCGGCGGACGCCAGTTGCCCCAGCTATCGACGATGTAGTACTCGATGAGCGGGCCCTTCGTCCATCCGTAGACACACAGGTACGAATTCCCGTTCGGGCGGTAGTCGGCTTCGTAGGTGACGATCTGGTCCTTCGACCCGGGCCTGATGCCTTTACGGCCCAACAAGTTGTTGATGTTGTTCCAGTTGACGCTGAAGCCCTCGGACGTGTTGGTCAGGCATCCAGTCCCCGAGTCCTTCCAGTACTCGTAGGTGTATCCGCAGTGCATGTTCGTGCCATTGTTGCAGACCTCCCGGTCGGGCTCCGTGCACGCCGCAGGCATGCCGCCGGTCGCGCTCGAGCTCGTGGTCGCGCTCGTGGTCGTGGTCGTGGTCGTGGTCGTGGTCGCGCCCGCGCCCGCGCCCCCGGTTCCGTCCGAGCCCCCGGTCCCGCTCGCCGACGTTGTCGTCACGCCGCTGGTGGTCGTGACGCCGGTGGACACGCTGCTCGACGCGTCCGAGCCCCCGACCCCGCTCGTCGTCGCTGTCGTCGCGCTGCCGCTGGTGCCGCTGGTAACGCCGGTAACGCCGCCCGTGGTCACGCTCCCCGGCCCAGCCGAGCTGCCGCCCGACCCAGGATCCCCAGAGGGTTCGTCCGACCCCGCGCAACCCACGGCAACGAACCCTAAAACCAAAGCGAAAGTTTGTAGTGAAGCTAGACGCACAGATCCTCCTTGGCTTGATGACGCTAATTCCCGGCAACCGACTTTTTGATCACAGCCGGCACCATCGCGCGGCGCCGCAACGATCCAGAGGGGCGTTCCAGCCGCCCATTCCAGGGCCAGCCCTAAGGCTCGACCCGGCTAAGCCACGAAGTAAGGCCGCAAAACCGTTTAAGGTAGGTTTACTAACAGTGGTCGAGACGAGCCGCCCGCATCCCACCGGATGGTATAAGGGGGTAGAAAAAGCAAAACGATCCGAGCGTGTCAAGGCGAATTGCCCTGCTCTCTTCAGCCGACAGGAGGCTCGCTTTCACGATCCGCCTCCCTCGCTCCCTCGCGAGCGCTGGTGCGCGCTCTCGCTCGCGGTGATCCTCGTGCTCGGCGAGGCCCCCGCCCGGGCGCGCCCGGGCTCTGGCGCCGCCGGCTGCTCGCGCCGCGGCGCCGCGGACTGAGGAGGGGCCGGCGGCGCACGGGGAACCCGCGGAGCTGACCGCGGTCTCGATGGATAGATACCATCGATCGCGCCCACGCACGTACCCGGCCCTGGCGCCTCCCGCAGGCAGGCGGTCAGCCGTTGCGCGACGGAACGCCCAGCCCGCGCACCACCGCGGGCCGCGCGGCGAAGGCGTCGAGCACGCGCTTCACCTCCTTGAAGTCGTCGAACCCCACCACCTCCCCCGCCCCGTAGAAGCCCACGAGGTTGCGCACCCACGGGAAGATCGCGACGTCGGCAATGGTGTAGTCATCGCCCAGCATCCACGCGCGCCCGCGCAGGTGGCCGTCGAGGACGCCCAGCAGCCGCTTCGACTCCGACGCGTAGCGGTCGCGCGGCCGCTTGTCCTCGTAGTCCTTGCCGGCGAATTTGTGGAAGAAGCCGAGCTGGCCGAACATGGGCCCGATGCCGCCCATCTGGAACATCACCCACTGGATCGTCTCGTAGCGGCGCGCCGCGTCCTGCGGCAGCAGCTTCCCGCTCTTCTCCGCCAGATACAGCAGGATCGCGCCGGACTCGAACAGCGCGAGCGGCTTGCCGCCCGGGCCCTGCGGATCGAGGATCGCCGGGATCTTGTTGTTCGGGTTGAGCGAGAGGAACTCTGGCGAGAGCTGGTCGTTGGTGTCGAAGGAGACAAGGTGGGCCTCGTAGGGCAGGCCCATCTCCTCCAGCGCGATCGACACCTTCACGCCGTTAGGCGTGGCCAGCGAGTAGAGCTGGATGCGGTCGGGATGCCGCGCAGGCCACTTGCGTGTGATGGGGTAGGAAGACAAATCGGTCATACGGGATCTCTTGTTGTTGGAACCGGCGGAGTGAGGCACTCCGGCCGGCTCGAGGCCGGGACGCGAGGCACTTCCGCGCCCGAGAGAGAGGAAATCGAAACGTTTGGGGGCCGTCAAGCCCCCGCTGAGGGGCGCGCGCCGGCTCGACTCGCCGGGGTGGCGAGGCGAACGCCCGAGTACGGGGCGGAGCGCCGGCGGAACCGGCGCCGCACCCGTTGGCGACGCGACAGCATGGGCGGAGCGTCGCCTTTCTCCGCGCCGTTTGGGGCGATTCTCCGCGACGCCTGCGCTGACACGCCTCCCGTGATCGGATACTCCTCGAGGCCATGTCGCGCCGCCGCAATCCCTTCGTGATGTCCGCTGTCTACGCCGCCATGCTCCTCGCCGTCCCGCTCGCGTGCGGGGACGATCATGAGCTCGACGCCGGTCAGGGAAAGGGCACCGGCGGCGGCGGGGCCGGCGGTAGCGCCGGGAGCGACGGCGGCGGCGGCGGGCTCGGCGGCAGCGGCGGGCTCGGTGGCAGCGGCGGGCTGGGTGACAGCGGCGGGCTCGGCGGCAGCGGCGGGCTCGGAGGCAGCGGCGGCGCCAACTGGCAGGGCGATGTGCTCTGTCCGACGTCGTTCGCGTTCAACGCGCCCCCGGGCGCCACGGACGTCCGCGTCCCCGGCGAGTGGAACGGGTTCGATCTCGACACCGCCCCGGAGCTCCGCGAGGGCGGCGCGCAGGGGCAGCTCGTGGCCACGGTCGATCTGCCGCCCGGGCTGCACGCCTACAAGATCACGTATCGGTACGGCGGCGAGCTCGCGTGGGTGCTCGACCCGGCCGAGGGGCGCCGCAAGTACGTGGGAGGGATCGAGAACTCCGCCGTCAAGGTCCCCGACTGCCGCCTTCCGGCGTTCTCGGTCGCACAGAGCCAGGTGGCCCGCCCCGCCGCCGGAGAGGGCGCCTTCGAGGCGCGGCTCGCGTACCGGGACGGCATCGAGGGCGCGGGCCCGGACGCGGCCGCGTTCGAGGCGACGCTGCAGGATCAGGACGGCGGCGCGCGCCCGCTCACCGCGCAGGAGATCTCGGTGGACGAGCGCGGCGACGTGCGGATCGACGTGCGGGGCCTCGACGACGGCAAGTACCGGATCACCCTGCGCGGGGCGACCCGGAGCGGCCGTGTCGGCGAGCCGCTCCGGCTGGTCTTCTGGGTCGAGGCCGAGCCGTTTTCGTGGGAAGACGCGCTCATCTACATGGTCGTCACCGATCGTTACCGCGACGGCGATCCGGCCCTGAACGCGCCCGCCACGCCGGGCGCCGATCCGCGGGGCGACTGGGCCGGCGGAGATCTCGAGGGGCTGCGGCGATCGATCGAGGACGGCACGCTCGACGCGCTGGGCGTGCGGGCGATCTGGCTCACGCCGTTCCAGGAGAACCCGGCCGGCGCGTACCCGGCGAGCGATGGAGTCCACCAGGTGACCGGATATCACGGGTACTGGCCCATCAAGGCGCGCGAGGTGGATCCGCGGCTCGGCGGGGCCGAGGCGCTGCGCGCGGTGGTGGCCGAGGCGCACCGCCACGGGATCCGCGTGCTCCAGGACTTCGTGGTGAACCACGTCCACGAAGCCCACGAGTACGTCGCGTCGCACCCGGATTGGTTCCGGACGGGGTGCGTCTGCGGCACGGACGGCTGCGACTGGACGTCTCACGCCCTCGACTGCATGTTCGCGGGGTATCTGCCCGACGTGAACCACACCGTGCCGGAGGCCAACGCCGCGTTCGTCTCGGATGCGGTCTACTGGCTCGACGAGTTCGATCTCGACGGGCTCCGGGTGGACGCCGTGAAGCACGTCGAGGAGATCGCGACGCGCAACCTCGCCGCGGAGGTCCGGGAGGCGTTCGAGCCGGCCGGCACGCGTTACTTCCTGATGGGCGAGACGGCGATGGGCTGGAACGACTGCGCCCCGCCGTGCAACGACGAGAACTACGGGACCATCGCGAAGTACATCGGTCCTCTGGGGCTGGACGGCCAGTTCGACTTCGTCCTTTATCACGGGGTCTCGTACCGCACGTTCGCCTGGGGGGACAGGGGCATGCTGCACGCCGCATATTGGGTGGAGGATGGGCAGAAGCGTTGGCCGGAGGGCGCGATCATGACGCCGTACATCGGCAGCCACGACACCGCCCGGTTCGCGACGCTGGCCGACTACCGGGGCCAGGACGTCGCGCACGGCCGGGATGTCCCGACCCGCCAGTGGTCGGACACCGCGGAGGCCCCGGCGTCGTCCGACGTGTATGCCCGCGTGCGGCTCGCGATGGCGTGGCTGCTGGGCCTCCCCGGCGCGCCGCTGCTCTATTACGGCGACGAGTACGGCGAGTGGGGCGGCGTCGACCCGAACAACCGCAGCCTGTGGCGTCCGGAGGAGGAGCTCACGCCGGACGAGCGGGAGACGCTCGATTTCGTGCGCCAGCTCGGCGCCGCGCGCCAGGGCGTCCCCGCGCTCCGCCGCGGCGCCTACGTGAACCTCACCGCCACGGAGGACACGCTGGTCTTCGGCCGCCGGCTCGCCGGGGGGAGCTCCGCGGTCGTGGCGCTGACGCGCGCGGCGACCGCGCAGCGCATCTCGGTGGAGGTGACGGGCGCGCTCGGCCTGCCGGCCGGCGCCGAGCTCACGGACGCGCTCGGCGGCGGCGCCGAGACCGTCTCCTCGACCGGCATGCTCTCGATGACGATCCCGCCGGGCGGCGCGGTGATCCTGGCGCCGTGATCTCCAGGGCTTCCGCCTTGTTCCGCGGTCAGGGCGCCCGCGGCGAGCCGGGGCGCCCGGCGCCGCTCAGGACGCGACGCGCACCAGCAGCTTGCCGAAGTTCTCGCCCTTGAGCAGCCCGATGAACGCCTCGGGGGCCTTCTCCAAACCGTCGACGATGTCCTCGCGGTACTTGATGCGACCTTCGCGGATCCAGCGGCTCGTCTCCTGGAGGAACTCGGGGCGCTGCTCGGCGAAGTCGCCGACGATGAAGCCGCGCAGCGAGAGGCGCTTCGCGAGCACCTGCTTCATCAGGCCCGGAAGGCGATCCGGCCCGGGGGGCGGCGCGGTGTCGTTATAGTGCGCGATGAGGCCGCACACCGGCACGCGGGCGAAGGGGTTCAGGAGCGGCAGCACCGCCTCGAACACGGCGCCGCCGACGTTCTCGAAATACACGTCGATCCCGCCCGGGCAGGCCTCCTTCAGGCGCGCTGCCAGGTCGGGGCCGCGGTGGTCGAGGCAGGCGTCGAAGCCGAGCTCGCGCACCACGTAGTCGCACTTGCGCTGCCCGCCGGCGACGCCGATCGCGCGGCAGCCCTTGATCTTCGCGATCTGCCCCACGACCGAGCCCACCGCCCCGGAGGCCGCCGCGACCACCACCGTCTCGCCCGGCTTCGGCTGGCCCAGGTTGAGCAGCCCGGTGTAGGCCGTCATCCCCGGCATGCCGAGCACCCCGAGCGCGGTCGAGATCGGGCCGAGCGCTGGATCCACCTTGCGCAGGCCGCTCCCGTCGGTGATCGCGTACGCCTGCCAGCCGGTCCGCCCCTCGACGAGGTCGCCCGGCGCCAGGCCGTCGACGCTCGACCGCAGCACCTCGCTGACGGCGCCCCCGACCATCACGTCGCCGACCTCGACCGGCGGCGCGTACGACGGGCCGGCGCTCATGCGGCCGCGCATGTACGGATCCAGCGACAGATAGAGCGTGCGCAGCAGCGCGCGGCCCTCGCCGGGCTCGGCGAGCTCTTCTTCGATCAGCTTGAAATCGGACGGCGTGGGCTCGCCGACCGGACGGGCGGCGAGGACGATCTTGCGGTTGCGCTGGGAGGTCATGGTCCGTCGATCCTGCTCGAAACCGGCGCGATTGCCAGAGCGCGTCGGAGAGACGCAGGGATCCGGCGAGCTCGGCGAGGCGCGGGGCTCCGAGGCGCGGCGCTCGCGGCGCTCGCGGCCGCCGGGCGGCGAGCGGCGAGCGGCGGGCGGTAGCGGTAAATGATCGCGGGAACACGCCGCGCCGGCGCTGTCCGATTGAGCCCCGCGGCCGTCGCGGGTATGCCGAAGCCGCACGATGCAGTCACTCAACGCGATCCAGTTGCCCGAGGAGCTCCGCGAGCCGCCCCCGCGCCCCTGGGCGGCGCTGCGGCACGCCCGGCACCAGCTGGCTGGCGTGGGCTACGCGCTGCTCGTCTGGGCGGGGCTCCTCGGGGTCGGCTCGCTCTACCGGCACATCGATCTCGTCGCGATGCTGCTCGCCTTCTCCTTCGCGGTCATGCCGTTCGTGCTCCTGTATCAGGTGCTTGGCAGCTACACCGCCTGCCGCCTGGCGCTGCGCGGCGCGCCGTCGGCCGCGCAGATCTACGAGGGCGTCGTCGTGACGAGGTTCGGGACGGTGAACGTATGGCACGTCGTCGTCGCCGGCCAGCACGTGCGGATTCGCGCGGACGCGCCGCTCCTCAAGAGCATGGTGGTGCTCGTGACGCCGGAGACGAGCGGGGGAAAGCGCAGAGTCGGCGTCTATCATCCCAAGATCGGCATCTGCACATCGCTCGTGTGAGCCGCGCGCGCCGCGCGGTTCGGGGGTGAGCGGCGCGCGCCGCGCGGTTCGGGGGTGAGCGGCGCGCGCCGCGCGGCGCGGGCGGCAGCGCGCTCGCGGCGCCGTTGTGGCTGGCGGGCCGGCGTGAGACATTCGCTAGCATGCGAGCTGGGTGGGCTTTTCGCGTGCTGGCCGTGGTCATCCTGGCGCTGGCCGCGGCGGGGTGGATGAGCGCGCTCGGGTGCGCGGCGGGGCACGACCGCGCCGCCGCAGCGGCAGCGCAGGTGCAGCACCGGTTTCCGGCGCAGGCCGCCGAGGTGCTGGGCAGCAGCGCGCTCGACGCGCCGTCGGCGAGGGACGGAGGCTTCGCGCTGGGCGCGGCTGGCCGAGCCGGACGCGGAGCACGGCTCCAAGCCGAGCTGCCGCGCGACGGCGGCGGCTGGGTGCGGCTCTCGGGCCCGGGCGGCTTCGAGGTGCGGGTGCGGGAGACCGGCGCCTCCGGCCCCGGGGCGATCGTGGACGGCGCGGTGATCTACGGCCGCGCTGGCGGCGCGTCGTTCTGGCGGGCGGCCGACGGCGGCATCGAGGAATGGCTCACCGTGGAGCCCGGCGCCGCGCCGGCCGGCGCGCCCGTGGCCGTCTGGGAGGTCGACGGCGCGGCGCTGCGGCAGCGCGGCGAGGCCGTCGAGGTGGTGGACGCGGCGGGGACACCGCGGCTGCGCGTCACCGCGCCGCGCGCGTTCGCGGAGGGCGGGCGGCCAGTCGCGGTGCGCCTCGAGGCGCGCGGGGCGGAGATCGCGCTGCTGGCCGAGGCGTCGGGGGAGCTCCTGCTCGTGGATCCGCTGTGGCGCCCGGTTGGGGCGATGGCCGAGAGGCGGGATGGGGGGCATACGGCGACGCGGCTCGGCGGCGACGACGGGCGCGTGCTGGTCGCGGGCGGCAGGGGCGGCGAGGCCTATGTCGCGAGCGCGGAGCTATATGACCGGGCGAACGACAGCTGGGCGCCCGCGCAGCCGATGAGCGGCCCGCGCCACGATCACGCCGCCCTGCTGCTGGACGGCGGGCGAGTCCTGGTCGTGGGCGGCTCCGACGGCTCGGGCGCGCTGGCGAGCGCGGAGCTGTACGACCCGGCGGAGGACCGCTGGGTACCGGCGCGGCCGATGAGCGACGCGCGCCAGGGCCCCACGGCGACACGGCTCGACAGCGGGTTGATCCTCGTCGTGGGCGGCTGGAGAGACGGCATCTTTCTCGCCAGCGCGGAGCTGTACGACCCACGGGAGGACACCTGGACCGCGGCGGCGCCCATGAGCATCGGACGCTACGGGCACAGGGCGACGCTGCTCGGCAATGGGCGGGTCCTGGTCACGGGCGGATACGACGGCTCGGAGGCGCTGGAGAGCGCGGAGCTGTACGACCCGGCGGCAAACAGCTGGACGCCGGTGCAGCCGATGAGCTCAGCGCGCCACAGGCACACGGCGACGCTGCTCGATGATGGGCGGATCCTGGTCGCCGGCGGCGTCGAAATCTACTGGGGAGAGGAAGAAGAGGAGGAGAGAGAGGGCGAGCTCGCGAGCACGGAGATCTACGATCCGGTGAGCGGCATCTGGGCGGTGACGGCGCCGATGAACTTCGGGCGCTCTCAGCACACGGCGACGTCGCTGGCGGACGGGCGGGTCCTCGTCGCGGGCGGATACTCGGTCGTGGGCGACGCCGCGTGGTCCGGGTACCTGGCGAACGCGGAGATCTACGATCCGACGGCGGGGTCGTGGTCGGATGCGCCGGCGATGGCCGTGGGCCGCAGCGGTCATACCGCGACGCTGCTCCCGGACGGCGGAGTGCTCGTGACGGGCGGCAGTCAGGGCGGCGATGAGAACGACGAGGTCTACGACCCGTCGGGCGCGAGCCCGTGGTCGGAAGCAGCTCCGATGGTGCGCTCGCACTACCGGCATACGGCAACGCTGCTGGCCGATGGGCGGGTCCTGGCCGCCGGCGGCTACGGGCCCGGCAACATCCCGAGCGCGGAGATCTTCGACCCCATCACGCGCACCTGGACGGAGGAAGCACCGATGCTCATCCCGCGCTGCGAGCACACGGCGACGCTCCTCGACGACGGGCGGGTCCTGCTCGCGGGCGGCGAAGGGCCCGACTACGTCCCAATCGCGAGCGCGGAGATCTTCGACCCCATCGCGCGCACCTGGACGGCGGCAGCGCCGATGATCACCGCGCGCGACGAGCACACGGCGACGCTCCTCGACGACGGGCGGGTCCTGGTCGCCGGCGGCTACGGGGCCGACTACATCCCCGTCGCGAGCGCGGAGATCTTCGACCCCGCGACGCACACCTGGACGGCGGCAGCACCGATGATCACCGCGCGCAACCACCACACGGCGACGCTCCTCGACGACGGGCGGGTCCTGGTCGCCGGCGGCTACGGAGCAGACTACATGCACCTCGCGAGCGCGGAGATCTTCGACCCCATGACGCTCACCTGGACGGCGGCAGAACCGATGATCGCCGCGCGCTCCCAGCACACGGCGACGCTGCTCGACGACGGGCAAGTCCTGGTCGCCGGCGGCTACGGGGCCGAGTACGGCGGCCTCGCGAGCGCGGAGGTGTACGACCCGGCGACCCATCGCTGGACGGCGCGGGCTCCCATGAGCACCAGGCGATACCAGCACACGGCAACGCGGCTCCTGGACGGGCGGGTCCTGGTCGCGGGCAAGGCCGTATCCGAGAGCCACGGCGGCGCGAGCGCCGAGGTCTACGACCGGGCCACGGACAGCTGGTCTCCGGCAGGGACGATGTACTCCGAGCGATTTGGCCACGCAGCGACCCTGCTGCGCCATGGCGAGATTCTGGTCACCGGCGGTGGGGGCACCGGCGGCATCCTCGCCAGCGCCGAGATCTACTCCCCCGTCCTCCCCGGCGCTCCCTGCGACGCCGACGCGGACTGCGCCGGCGGCTCCTGCGTCGACGGCGTCTGCTGCGACGCTCCTTGCGCGGGCGCCTGCATGGCCTGCTCCGCCGCGAAGAAGGGCGCCGGCCCCGACGGCGTGTGCGGGCCCGTCCAGGCCGGCGCCGATCCGGACGGCGACTGCGCGGCGGAGCCGGCCGCCACCTGCGGCGCCAACGGCTCCTGCGACGGCCGCGGCGCCTGCCAGCTGTGGGCCCAGGGCACCCCCTGCGGCGCGGCCTCGTGCAACGGCGCCTCCGAGATGGTCGAAGCCCCCCTCTGCGACGGGCGCGGGATCTGCGCCGAGGGCGACACCCGGTCCTGCGGCGATTACCGCTGCGTCGCGGGCGCCTGCCTCGCGGGCTGCACCTTCGACACCCAGTGCGCCGAGGCCGCCTACTGCGCGGAGGCCGGCGGCGACTGCCTGCCGAAGAAGCCCGTCGGCGCCGCGTGCGCGCTCCCGAAGGAGTGCCTCAGCGGGCTGTGCCTGGCCGGCGTCTGCACGCGCGACAGCGACGATGACGGGGTCGCCGACCACGAGGACAACTGCCCTGAGGTCCCGAACACCTCCCAGACCAACACCGATGGTGGCCTGTCCGCGGGAGACCCTCTCGGCGACGCCTGCGACGACGACGACGACGCCGACGGCCATCCCGACGCGGCGGACAACTGCCCCCTTATCGCGAACCCCAACCAGGCCGACGCCAACCGCGACGGGATCGGCGACGCCTGCGATTGCGCGAGCCCGCGCAAGGCCGACGGCAGCCCGTGCGACGACGGCAACGCCTGCACGCAGACCGATACCTGCCAGAACGGCGCCTGCGTGGGCAGCAATCCGTTCCTCTGCCCGCAGCCCGACGCCGCCGTCTGCCGGGACGCCGTCTGCGAGCGGGCCACCGGCAACTGCGGACAGCGCTACAAGGTCGACCGCGCGCCCTGTCCGGGCGGCGAGTGCATTGCCGGGGGCTGCTTGCTCGCGGAGGGCTCCGGCGACGGCGGCGCGGGGGGCGACGGCGGCTCCGGCGGCGATGGCGGCGCCGCCGCGTCGACCGGCGCCGGCGGCACCAGCAGCGGCGACGGCGGTTCTGGCGGCGACGGCGGCTCCAGCGGCGACGGCGGCGCGCCGCCCAAGCCCGCCCCGGAGGGGAGCCCGCCGCACCTGCACGGAAACGGCTGCGCCGCGGCGCCCGACGCCGGCCCTGGCCCCCTCGGCTCGGCCGCGCCCTGGCTGCTCGCTGCGGCCCTGGCCGCCACGCGATGGCGGCGCCCTGGCCGGAGCCCGGCGACACGGCGCGCGCGCGCCACCCGCGGCGCTCAAGCCTGAGAAGGCGCCGCGGGCAGCGACCCGCGACGGTGCCCACCGCGAGCCGCCTGAGCGTCGGTTTCCCCCGCGGAGGCATCCACCAGCGCCATCAGGCGCTCGCGCGCGAACCGAGAGCCGCGAGCGCCACCCCCGTCGACAACAACGCTTCCGTGATCGGGAATCGACGCCTCACGCGCGATGCGGCCCCTGCGAACGGACCCGCGATTCAGAATTCGCGCTGATCTGCCCCTGAGGGCAATGGCATGAGGTCGGTGCCAGGCGCTGCCGGGCGCCCATGCCGGGCGCCCCGTGCCGGACGCCCGCCTTCAGCCCCCTGCGGGGCACCCGCCCTCAGATCGCTGACTTCACGAGCCGCAGCCGCTTCTCGGCCTGTCCCCGCTCGCTCAGCCGGAGCTCCGACGCCGCGGGCGCGCGGCGCCGCACCGGCTGGTGCAGCCGAGCGCTCGCCAGGATCGCCTCGCACAGGTCGCCGAACTCGTAGCCTGCGGCCGCCGCGATCTTCGGCAGGAGGCTCGTCGTGGTCATGCCCGGCAGGGTGTTCACCTCGAGCACGTACTCGTTCTCTCCGCCGGTCACGAGCAGGTCCACGCGCACCGCGCCGGTGCACCCGAGCGCCTGCGCCGCCCGCTCCGCCAGGTTCAGGACCCCGCGGTACCGGGTCGGCGGGAGGCGCGCCGGCATGTGATACTCGGTCATCCCCGGCGTGTACTTGGCCTCGTAGTCGTAAAGCCCCTTCTTCGGCACGATCTCGATCGCGCCAAGGACCTTCCCGTCCAGGATCCCCACGTTGACCTCGGTCCCCGCCACGAACCGCTCCACGATGGCGGCGTCGTCGAACTCGAACGCCAGGGCGAGCGCCGACCGGAGCTCCTCGAGCGACCCGGCCTTGGTCACCCCGAGGCTCGACCCCTCGCCGCGCGGCTTGACGATGACCGGGAACCCGAACGAGCCGTGGATCGCCTCGAGCTCGTCGAGCTCCTGGTGCGCACCCACAGTGTAGTAGGGAGGCGTCGGCACGTTGTGCAGCCGGAACATCTCCTTGGCCTTGAGCTTGTCCATCGCGAGGGCGCTCGCGAGCACGCTCGACCCGGTGTACGGGATCTGGGCGAGCTCCAGGACGCCTTGCACGCACCCGTCCTCCCCGAGCCGCCCGTGCAGGGCCAGGAAGGCCGCGTCGAGCCGCGCGCGCTGCAGCGTGGCGCAGAGCTCCGTGCCGAACCGGTCCCCGAGCGTGATCCGGACGACATCGTACCCGCGCGCCTCGAGCGCCTCGGCGACGGCCGCGCCCGAGCGCAGGGACACCTCGCGCTCGCCCGACGAGCCGCCCATCACGACGCCGACCCGCCTCCGGACTTGCCGCTCCACCATCGAAGAACCTCCGTCACCTTGTCGTGAGGACACCAACGCCACGCCAGCGCCTCCCGTTCCAGTCAAACTGCCGGAGAGGTGCCGCGCAAAAACCAGGCCAGCTGCCTTCAAAGCCCCAAAAATCGGCGGCCTTGCAGCGGAGGGCGGTATTCCTGAGCTGTGGTTGAGGAAAACTGCGCCCGCCCGCCGTGTTCACCTGCCCACGGCGCGCTGACGCCCAACCCGGTATCAAGGCCGGCGGCGGAGGTCAACTAAACGGAGCGATCTCGCCGTCGGAGGGCGGACGCGGCCGGGCCCTCTCGCGGGGCCCTCGCACGGCGTGCTCGGGAGTCGCGGGGCGGCTCCGCGCGGCCCTCCGCGCCGGAGCGGCGCGGGCGCGTCGCGCGCTTCGCGCCCGGCGACTCGCCACGAGCGGCACACCGGATCTTGGTAAGGTGGGCAGCACCTTCGCCGGCTCACGGTGCGGGCGCCGGAGCGACGGAGACACTCCCCTCCCCGCTTACGTGTCTGCGTGCTGAATCGTTGGCGCGGCCGCGCCGTCGGCTCGGACGCGCGGCGGCTCCAGCGCCGCCGTCAGCTCGGGTGTCTTTCGTCGTTCGAGCCACCCAAGATAGCCTGATAATTCGTCACCATTCTCCGTAAGTGGCTGCAAAGGAGAACGGCCGCGAATCCGGCACGCAAGAGCGCTTTTCTGCCCCGCGGCCTTACACCGTTTGGTAGGCTCTCTCTCAGCCCATGCGGAGAGCTCTTGGCGCCCGTGGGTCAGGTCTGATCCTGCGGAGTTCCTCGGCTCGGTTCCTCAGCTCGGTTTCTCGGTTCCGTGGCAAGGGACACACCGCGGCGGCCTCATCATAGGACCCCTCGAGCGTGCGCCCTCGAGATGCCAGGGTAGGATACCTGCGTGCTCGTTTCCGATCTCGTCGCCACTTCCGATCGTGTCGCCACCACCTCCAGCCGTCTCGAAAAGATCGGTGCGCTCGCCGATCTCTTGCGCCGCCTCTCGCCCGAGGAGGTGCGGATCGGCGTCGACTGGCTGGCCGGGCGGCTGCGTCAGGGCCGGATCGGGCTCGGGCCCGCGATGGTCACCGACGCCCGCCGCGCCGGCCCGTCCGCCGTCGAGCCCGCGCTCACCCTGGGGGAGGCCGACGCGGTGTTCACGGAGATCGCGCGCACCTCGGGCTCGGGGTCGGCGGCGCAGCGCCGCGCGGCGCTCGGCGGGCTCTTCGCGCGCGCCACCGAGCTCGAGCGCGACTTCTTCGCGCGGCTGCTCGTCGGCGAGCTCCGCCAGGGCGCGCTCGAGGCGGTCATGATCGAGGCGGTGGCGCGCGCCGCGGGGCTGCCGCCGGCGTCGCTGCGGCGCGCGGTCATGCTGGCCGGCGACGCGGCCGAGGTCGCCAAGGCCGCGCTGCTCGAGGGGGCGCCCGGCCTCCAGCGCTTCTCGCTGCAGCTGCTCCGCCCGGTGCAGCCGATGCTGGCGCAGGCGGCCGACGACGTCGCCTCGGCGCTCGGCGAGCTCCGCGCGGCGGCGCTGGAGTGGAAGCTCGACGGCGCGCGCGTGCAGGTGCACAAGGCCGGCGACGAGGTGCGCGTCTTCAGCCGCAGCCTGAACTCCGTCACCAAGGCGGTCCCGGAGGTCGTCGAGGCGGTGCGGGCGCTCCCGGTCCGCTCGATCGTGCTCGACGGCGAGGCGATCGCCTTCCGCGCGGACGGGGCGCCCCACCCGTTCCAGGTCACGATGCGCCGCTTCGGCCGCACGCTCGACGTGGCCGCGCTGCGCGCCGAGCTGCCGCTCCGCGCCCTGTTCTTCGACGTGCTGCACCTCGACGGCGAGGACCTGCTCGATCGGTCCGGCAGCGAACGGGCCGCCGCGCTCCGGCAGGCGCTCGACCGGTCGCTGCGCGTCCCGCGCATCGAGCTGCCGACGGAGGCCGAGGCCGAGGTGTTCTTCGCCGACGCGCTCGCCCGCGGCCACGAGGGGGTGATGGCGAAGTCGCTCGCCGCGCCCTACGAGGCCGGCCGGCGCGGCAGCTCGTGGCTCAAGGTGAAGCGGGCGCACACCCTCGACCTCGTCGTGCTCGCGGTCGAGTGGGGCAGCGGCAGGCGCCGGGGGCTGCTCAGCAACCTGCACCTCGGCGCGCGCGATCCCGGCGCCGGCGGGTTCGTGATGCTCGGCAAGACGTTCAAGGGCATGACCGACGAGATGCTCGCGTGGCAGACGCAGCGGCTGCTCGAGCTCGAAATCACGCGCGACGCGTACACGGTGTATGTGCGGCCGGAGGTCGTCGTCGAGATCGCGTTCGACGGGGTGCAGGCGAGCCCGCAGTACCCGGGGGGGGTCGCGCTGCGGTTCGCGCGGGTGAAGCGGTACCGGCCGGACAAGGCGGCGGGGGAGGCCAGCACGATCGACGAGGTGAGGGCCATCCATGCGGGGGCGCTGGCGCATGAGGCGGCGGAGAGGAGGGAGGCGGGAGGAGGAGGAGAGGAAGCTTGATGACCGCACTCCGCCTCAGAGCGGAAGGTGCGCGAGGAGGATGTCGCCCCACCCTTCGCTCTTCAGGGCGCCGAAGCTGGTCTGCGCTTCTTCGTAGAAGCTCGTCACGATCGCGAGGTTCCCTTTCGCGTCGATCGCGGAGGCGCCCATACCGAAGAACCCGTTTTGCGTGTCGCTGATCATCGTGCCGACCTCGACGATCCTCCGCTGCGCGACGAACGCGCCAGTGCTTGGCTCGTAGGTGGCAATGTAGCTTCCCCGCTCGTCCACCCTGCCGCCGCCGAGGTCGAAGGGCGCCCTGAGCGAGGCGATGAGCGCGACCCGGCCGTCGGGGATGAACGAGAGGCTGGTCGAGACGACGCCGGCGGCCGGGAGCGGCTTCGCCCATCGGACGGCGCCGTCCTCGCCGGCGAGCTTCGCGAGGAACGCGCCGCCCGTGTCGCCGATCGGCCCCTCCCCGAGATCGGCGCCCACCGCGAACTGGCCGGCGATCAGCACGTCGCCGCGCTCGTCCAGGAGCAGGGTCTGCGCCTTGTCGCCGAGGCCCATGCCGTGATCCTCGGGCGCGCCGAAGTGCCTCGACCAGAGGTGGGCGCCGTCCTCGCCCGAGTACTTCGCCACCCAGGCTTGATCGCCCCTCAGCCCGGTGATGGCGCCCCCGCCGAGGTCGGCGCCGCCGGAGAAGTTCCCGGCGACGACGATGTCGCCGTGCAGGTCCACGGCCACCCCGCCGATCGGAGCGAACGACGAGGCGTATCCGGACAGATGTCCCACGTCCGTCGCAAAGCGGACAGCCCCGTCGGCGGCGAACCTCGCGAGGGTGAGGCTGCTCCCGGACTGGGCGGCGACGATGACGTCATCGCCGGGACCGACGGCCACACGGCCTCCGAAATCGAAGCCGGCGCCGCCCAGGCGGTGCATCCAGCGCGGGGCGCCGCCCTGGTCGAGCGCGAGGACGAAGATGTCGTCTCGCTCCGGCTCGTCCAGCGCGAGGTCGCCGGCCTTGAGCGGTCCGCCCGAGGCGTGGCCGACGACGGCGATGCCGTCGTTTGCGTCGACCGCGATCCCCGTGGCCGTCACCAGGCTGCCGCCGAAGCGGTGTGCCCAGCGCAGGGCGCCGTCGTCCGCGTACTTGGCGATGAAGAGGTCCTCGAAGCCGGCGAGCGGCGTGGCGCCCTCGCCGAAGTCGGCCGCGCCGCGCGAGCTCCCGGCCAGAACGACGTTCGCGCCGCCGTCGATCGCGAGGGACATCGCATCTTCCATATCCGGTCCGGAGATCTGCCGGTGCCATGCCCCCTCGGCCGGAAGCGCGCCGCCGGCCCCCGCCCCCCCGCTCCCCACGGCGTCGCCGCCCGCGCTCCCGCCGGATCCCACCGATCCCGCCCCCGGCGCGCCGCTCGACGCGACGGCGGCTTCGGTCTCACTGGTCGGGCTGCAGCCCGCGAGCAGCATGGCAGGGGCAACGACAATCAGGGCAGAAGGGATGATGCGCATGTAGTGACCTCCGCTGAGCAGGCTACGTCCCCGCCGCAGCGTCTCCCCTTAATCCTCTCTTAAAGTGATTCGCGCGCTCCCCCGCTCCCGGCCCATTGCCCACCGATATCCGCAGGCCCCCGGAGAGGGTGATCGTGGGGCGGGGCGGGGTGGGGGATGGGCCGATGTTTGAGGCAGGGACATGGCGCCTCCGGCGCCATGTCCCTGCCGAGTTCGGCGGGGCCCCCACCCCGCCCCGCCCCACGATCACCCTCTCCGGGGGCCGTCCAGCCGGCAACTACCCCCTACCCCCTACCCCCTACCCCCTACCCCCTACCCCCTACCCCCTACCCCCTACCCCCTACCCCCTACCCCCTACCCCCTACCCCCTACCCCCTACCCCCTACCGCCGCTTCCCCCCGCCCCTGCCCTCGCCCTCGCCCGTCCCCCCGCGCGAATCGCCCCCGACCCTCGCGCCCGGCTCCACCGCGACGTAGTGGACGGGCAGCGCCGGATCCAGCGAGTACCCCTCCGCGTCTCGCCGGAGCCACGGCTTCATCCCGAGCTTCCGCAGCTGGTTCATCGCCACGTAGATCCGGTTCGCCGCCGCCTCCGGCAAGATCCGCTCGCCGGGCCACCCCGCCTCCTTCAGCGCCGCGAGCGAGAGCCCCCGACCCGGCGCACACCGCTGCTGCTCGGCCAGCGCGAGGAGCAGGCGCCGCGCCGCGTGGCGCTCGCGCAGATCGTGCCAGCCGCCGCCCGGCGGGCGGACGAAGCGCGCCCCCTCGGTCAGGAGGAGCTCGCGCTCGGCCCCCGCCCGCGCCTCGGCCACGTCGCCCAGCGCGGCCAGGCTGCGCTCCAGGATCCGCAGCAGCAGCCGCACGTCGTCCGAGCGGCTCGCGCTCGACGGCGACCCCTCGCGGGCGCGCGCGATCCTGCGCCGCGCCGCGCCCACGTGCGCCGCGGCCTCGTCCCCCTGCCCCGCGCGGCGCGCCGCCTGGGCGCGCGCGAGGTCGACGAAGCCCGACGCCACCCGCGCGAGCTCCACGTCGGGCTCGTCGCCGAGCTGCGCGAGCAGCCGCTCGGCCGGATCGAGCGCGCGCCGCGCCTCGTCCACCTCGCCCACCGACGCGAGCGCCGCCCCGAGGCGGCAGAGCGCGATCGCCTCGGAGCGGCGATCCCCCACCTCGCGGAGCAGCGCCACGGCGCGGCCGTGGCAGGCGCGCGCGTCGGCGAGGCGGCCCTCCTCGTGGTGGAGCGCGCCGAGGTTGCCGAGCGTGATCGCGAGCAGCCGCAGATCGCCCACCTCCCCGAGGATCGCGGCCGCGCGCTCGTAGCGCCGCCGCGCCAGCGCGGGCGCGCCGCGCTCCTGCTCGAGCAGGCCGGCGTTCGTCGAGAAGATCCCCTCCTGCCGGCCGTCGCCGATCTCCGCCGCGATCGCGATCGCCCGCTCGTAGTAGGCGGCCGCCTCGGCCTCGCGGCGCTCGTCGTGGTGGAGCGCGCCGAGGTTGCCGAGCGCGCGCCCCTCGGCGCGGCGATCGCCGAGGGCGCGGTGGAGCGCGAGCGCCTGCTCGTAATGGTCTCGCGCGCGCTCCATCTCGCGCCGGCCGTGGTGGAGCACGCCGAGGTCCGCGAGGATCCCGGAGAGGAGCGCCGCTTCGCCGAGCGCCGCCGCCTGCGTGCGGGCGCGCTCG
Organism: Sorangium sp. So ce185; assembly: GCF_051526825.1. NCBI lineage: Bacteria > Pseudomonadati > Myxococcota > Polyangiales > Polyangiaceae > Sorangium > Sorangium sp. So ce185. The sequence goes on from NZ_CP150316.1 coordinate 10,783,611, forward strand.
AGGTCCTCGAGCGCCGCCTCCGCCTGCCCCCGCAGCCGCCGCGCGCGCCCCCGCGCCGCGAGCGCGCGGGCCACGACGCGCGGCTCGGCCGCGAGCGCCTCGGCCGCGGCGAGCGCGCGGTCGAGCAGCTCGAGCTGCGCGCCGAACGGGCCGCGGGTGCTGAGCACCGGCTCGATGGCGGAGAGCGCCCGCAGCGCGCGCTCGGCCGCGGCGCGGGGCGCTGCTGTGGCGACCGCTCCCTCGGCCGCGGCGCTGGACCCGGCGCGCGGCGCCTCCGCCGCGGCGACCGCGCCCTCAGCGATGGCGCCGGCGCGCGGCGTCGCCGCCGCGGCGAGCGCGCCCTCGGCGACGGCGAGCAGCTCCTCCAGGTCGCCGGCGATGCGGTTGAGCGCGTCGAGCGCGCCGCGCCGCTCGAAATCCGCGGCGGCGGCCTCGCCGGCGGCCAGGTAGAAGGCCGCGTGCCGCTCGGCCGCGGCCTCGCGCTCGTCGCGCTCGGCGAGCTTCTCGGCGGCGAGCTCCCGCACCCCCTCGTAGAGCGCGAAGCGCGTCGCCCCGTCGCTCCCCGGGGGCGCCGCGCGGAGCAGCGACTTGTCGCGCAGCGCCTCGATCCGGTCGATCGCGGCGGCGTCCGGCTCCGCGAGGACGGCCGCGGCCGCCGCGAGCGAGAACGGCCCGCGGAACACCGAGCAGCAGGCGAGCGCCCGTCGCTCGCGGTCGTCGAGGAGGTCCCACGACCACTCGATCGCGCTGCGCATCGTCGCCTGCCGCGCCTCCCTGCCGCGCGCCGCGCCCGCGAGCAGGCCGAGCCGGCTCCCGAGGCGCGCGAGCAGGCCGCGCACGCCGAGCACGCCCTCGCGCGCCGCCGCGAGCTCGATCGCGAGCGGGATGCCCTCGAGCCGCCGTACCAGGGCGGCGACGTCGGCGAGCCGCTCGTCGCCGGCCGGCGCGCCGCCGCGGTGGGCCGCGGCGCGGTCGAGGAAGAGGGCCACGGCGGCGCTGCGCTCGGCCGAGCCCTCGGCGGGGAGCTCGAGCGGGCCGAGCTCGCAGCCGATCTCCCCGGGCAAGCGGGTGCGCTCGCGCGACGTCGCGAGGAAGCGGACCTCGGGCGCCGCGCGCACCCACGCGTCGAGGGCGGGCGCTGCCTGCTCGAGCACGTGCTCCAGGTTGTCGAGCACGAAGAGCGCCGGCCCCTCGGTCGCGAGGGCGCGGCCGATCCGCTCGACGAGCGTCGCTTCCCGGCGCCCTGCCGCGACCTGCGCGCCGATCGCGCGCGCGACCGCGCCGCAGACGGCGCGCAGATCGCGGCAGGCGGTGAGCTCGCAGAGCCACACGGCCTCGGCCGGCCGCGCCTCGTCCCAGCGGCTGGCGAGCTCCAGGGCGAGCCGGGTCTTGCCCATGCCGGCCGGCCCCCAGACGGTCACGAGCCGCTCGCCGCGGCGGAAGAGCTCGGCGATCGCGGCGAGCTCGCGGTCGCGGCCGAGGAAGCGCGACGCGGGCACGGCGAGGTGCCGTCTGCGCGGCCGGGCTGCGTCCGCCATACGCGGACTTTCGATCAGGCGGGAGCGGAACTCAACGCCGGAGCGGGAGGGCGGCGGGGTGCGCGGCGGGGGCGCGGCGGGGCGCGCGGAGGAGGCTCAGGGTCGCCCGAGCGGCGTCACGAGCAGGTTTTTCCGTGCGCCGTCGAGCTCGACCTGCACCTGGATCCCGCGCCGATCGAGCGCGGAGAGCGGGCGGAGCGGCGTCACCTGGGCGAAGCGGTCGCCGACGGCGCACCAGGTGCCCTGGAGCGCGGGCGACTCGGCGCCTTCCGGGGTGAAGACCACGGCGCCGGTGCGGCAGCCGCCGTCGTCTGCCGCGTAGAGGCCCTCGATGCTGCCCTGCGCCGCGGGGCGCGCGCGGAAGGCGAGCTCCGCGCCGTCGGGCGCGCGCAGCCGGCCGGACTCGCCGCCGGGATCGGCGGTCGCCGTCCACCCGCCGCTCTCGATCGAGAACGCGCCGCTCGGGTCCTCGTGTCCCTCGAACCAGCGGGTCATGGTCGCGTAGGTGCTCGCGCCGCCGCAGACGTAGAGCGTGACCGCGCCCTCGCCGCGCACGACGGCGATCACGGCGTCGGTGCCGTCGACCGCGCCGACCGAGATCTCGGGCGGCGCGGCCTCGGGGTCGGCCGCGCACGCGGCGCAGAGCAGGGCGCCGAGCATCCCTGTTCCTAGCGCCAGTGCGCGGGCGGTCTTCATGCAGAGACGGATCCTCCCAGAGCGATGAACAGAACCCATGAGATCCGATGTTAATCGAAACCGGGGGCGGCGGGTGCGGGGCTCCGGGGTGGACACCGCCGGTTCCGTGCGCTCGAAGCCACGGGGGAGCGGCGGGAGCGTTCGCGCTGTGGCCCTTCGGTCGTTGACCAGCCAGGGGGGCGCTGGTAAGGTCGGCCACCATCTTCGAGTAGGTGGATCGGTCAATTGGGGGGGAAACCGATGAACCGTCGGTGCGGCGTCTTGCTCGTCATGCTTGCCTGCGGCTGCTCCATCGTGGATCCCAGCGATCGCGATGAGCTCAGAGACCAGATCGCGGCGATGCCCCCCGAGGAGATATCAAGGCTCAGGATCTTGGGCATGAACTCCGCAGCGCTCGACTGGCTTAAGGGTAGACCACCGGGAGACCAAATGGGCAAGATCCAGTGCCGCTACCAGGCTGGCGGTCAGTGGACCAACTGGGCCGACCAGGAGCCGCCGTTCATTGTCGACGATATGCGCGACTGCCTCATAAGACGACCTTTCTTGGTGACCTACGTGATGTGCATGGAAGAGTGGGAAGCCCTGCAGCGCCAAGAAAGAAAAACCAACCTCATGAATAGCCTGCCGATTCCGGGCGGAGCGACCGTCGAGTGCCGGTTCGTGTGGGATTTCCGCTACGAGCCGGAGAAGGCGCCGGCGGAGGTGACGAACCCCGAGGCGGTCGACACAGACGACATCATCAACACCTTGATCGCGCTACCCGCGCCGCCTCCTGGATGGGCCTTTCCTCGGCTCGTACCTCTCCTCTGCCCGCTCGGCGCTGGCCCGGGCTGGGGCTGCCCGCCGAAGCCCGCGGACCCCACGGGCGGACAGCCCACGGACCCGACGGGCGGGCAGCCGGGAGACCGGCCATGAGGTGGCTGACGAAGCCCCCCCCTGGAATGCTCCATTTGCATGAGGCGGGCCACGCATACGGCGTGTTTACGACCAAGGATCCCGAGCTCTGGAAATGGCACCTCGAGAACCTCGCTCAGCTGTGCGCCGCAGCATGGGACGATGACCTGCACGATGAAGATCGCGCATGGGCAGAGTCGTATCGCAAGAAGTTCAGCCGGTGGATTGGCGATTCTGGGCCCCCTGGCGGCGGACACAGGGTGAACGCAGGCCCCCGCAGGAGCCCCCGTGGGCGCTTCGACGGAGAGCCCACGCCCCCCTGGCCCATGCTGCTGGAGGCCGTTCAGAGCGCTTTCTTTTCCATGATGGAGGCCTCCAAGGAGATGCGCCCCGACACGAGCGAGCGTGCCGTGGAGGACCCGATGTCTCGCCTCCACCGGACTTATCTCTGGCGGACGCTGACCTCCGAGGAGACTGCCGAGGAACTCCGGGCCGAGGCGCTCCGCGCCTTCCGGAGGGGGTATCGGATCGGACGCCGCGGAAAGCCGGGGACGCTGACGAGGGCCATCCCTCCGATGCTGGACGCGCCCGCTATCTGGAAGCTCGGGGCGCCTGCGCTTCCCGGTCCGAGCGCCGCGCGCGAGCGGGCTCTCAGGGCGCTGCCGGCACCGGACGACCCGACGGAGTTCATGGAGATCGAGCAGGAGCTGCGAGCGCTGTATACGAGCGCATGGCGGGATGACGTGCCGGACGCGGACCGCATCTGGGCAGCGCGGTACCGCGAAACGTGCACGCTGTGGGTCAACCAGCACAGGCGAGATGCGCTCGCGCAGAGCGCGTATGAAGGCTATCTCCAGAGCAGCGATGGACGCTTCGGCGGCGAGCCTGCCGGCCCATGGCGTAGCGTGAGCGCCTTCGCCAAGGAACCCTGGTGTTCTTTCGTGGATCGTGTCGAGGACGCCCCGGAGGGCGAGAGCGAGCCGGAGACGGCCGCGGCGGCAGCATGGGAATACTGGGACGCGCACTACCGGGAGGCGCCGCCGTGGGACAGCGATCCGGACCAGGCGCACTGGCTCGCGGCGCTCCGCGCTGCTCGAAGAAAGGCGCAGGGCGACGATGGTCCACCGGAGATGGGCAGGTAGGACGCCGACGGGGCCGTGTGCCGGCCTCCTCGCGCTTTCGCTCGCGCCCACGAGCGCCCGGGCCGAAGAGAGCGCGTCACCGCGATGGGAGATCGGCGTCAAGGCGGCTTACGTTGTCTTGGGGGGACGTGCCACACGCGCGACGGGCGGCATCATGCCGTCGATCACCGGCTTGCGCCGATGGCCCATCCGCGAAGCCGTGGACATCGGCATCGGCGCCGACGTGGGGCTCTTCGGTCTGGGCGGCGACGCACGCTGGCTCGGCGTCCTTGGAGGACCGGCGGCGGCAATCCGGGCCATGCCGTTCCGCGCGCCCTTCTCGCTCGAGCTCACGGCCCGGCTCGACTTCGGGCGCATCCCTGTATGCAATGCGTGGAGGTTGTGCCTGCGGTATCTTGGATTATTCCCGGCGATGGAGGCCGGCGCAGCCTACCTGTCGACGCAGCACGTGGCGATCGTGGCGACGTGCGGCGTCCGTTTCATCATTACGCTCGCGTGGTCCGGTGTCAGCGTGGAGCCGGCAGCGGCAGGTCGGATCTTCTGGTAGACGTGAGCCCCTGACGGGCGAACGTCCCACCGACCCGGACGGCCAACGCGGAGAGACGATTGGTGATGCCTTCGATCGCGAATCCGAAGCCCCTCATACGCCGCAGCCTCTGCGAGGCGTCCCTCGGGCAGCGGCTGTTTTCGACCAGGGATCCCGAGGCCTGGACGGCGCACTTCGAGGCTCTGGGCACGCTCTGCGCCGATGCATGGCTCGATGACCTTCCGGAGGCGGACCGCGCCTGGGCAGCAGCGCACCGCGAGAGATTCAGGAGATGGATCGACGTTCCGCGGCCGAACGGCGCCGACCGAGGTCCGGCGCAAGCGCTCTCCAGAGCCATCCGGTGCCCGTCTCCGGGGAGCTCACCCTCCCCTGGCCGATGCTGCTCGGCGCCGTCGAGAGCGCGTTCTTCGCGTCCGTCCGGGTCTTCGAGGTGCCACCTGCCGGCGAGCGCGAGCGCGCCGCGGCCGATGCGGCAGCGCGCCTCCATCGTTCCTATCTCTGGCGAACCCTGTCGTCCGACGCTGCGGCCGCGCCGCACCGTCCCGAGGCGCTCCGCGCCTTCCAGAGGGGGCTCGAGCTCGGGCGCGGCACGCCGAGCTCCAGCAGAATGCCGGTCCCTCCGATGCTGGAGCCACCGTGGTACTGGGGGGCAGGTCTGCCGGAGTACCCTGGACCGATGGCCGCGCGCGAGCGCGCCCTCCGGACCATGCCGATCTCCGCCGGTAGGGCCGAGTGGCTGTCCCGCAACCGGGAGCTGCGCGCCCTGTACGCGAGCGCCTGGCGAGGCGACGTGCCGGAGGAGGACCGCGAATGGGCCCAGGTGGTTCGCGATTGCTGCACGACGCATGTCAATCGCCGCCGGCGGGACGCCATCGCGCGGACCGCCTATGAAAGCTATCTCCAGAGCAGCGGTGGGCTCTTCGACGGGGAGCCCGGCCGACCGTGGCCGCAGTTGACCCACACCACCTCGGAACCCTGGCGAGCGTTCGCGGACCGCGTCGAGGACGCGCCCGAAGGCGAGAGCGAGCTCGCGACGGCCGAGGCGGCCGCGCGCGAGTTCTGGGAAAGGCTCTATGCGAAGTTCCCGCCGTGGGACAGCGACCCGGACCAGGCGCACTGGCTCGCCGCGCTCCGCGCAGCGCGCGCCAAGGCGCTGGCAGGCGATACGCCGCCGGAAAACGCGTGCTGCCCGCAGGAGAGCCCGCCCGGTTAGTCGGCCCCGCTGCAGTCCGAGACGTGAAAGATCGCCATCTCGAGGCGCGCCTTGGCGCCGTCGAAGAGCCGGACGAGATCGCACGGCCCCGCCGCCACGTCGGCCTCGTACGGGTCGCCTTGCCGCTCCTCGACGATGATCTCGCACGCCCCCTGGTACAGCTTACCGTCGATCTCCGCGGACACATGGGGCAGACCGGCCTGATCCACCAGGTCGAAGAACGAGAAGGCAACTCCCTCCTTCTGCACCGTCACGCTCAGCTCCGTCTGATTGCGCACGATGCACCCTCCTGCGACCTCGCCGCTCGCATCCACAACCCTCGTTCCGTTGCCGCCAGTGTCGAGCACCAGCTCTTCGCCATCCCGCGTGATGATCACCTTGCCCGAGACCTCGGGATGGGAGACGCACCCGCTGGCCGAGGAGCCAAAGGCGACCCAGAGCACGGCTGAGAGCGCACCAACGAGCTGCTCGCTCATGTCGTGCATCCGCCGTAGCCCTGAGGAAGCACCGTCGGCGGGTTACCCGCAGGCGTGCAGCACATCACATGCTCTTCGCCATCTTCTTCCACGTAGATGGCGTGGTCCGCATATCCGTCCCAGCAAATCTCCTCCACTTCGGTCGGGATGACGCACAGGGTATACCCGTCCGGGATGTCCTCTCGGACGACGCCGGCGCAAGCACGCGCGAATGTCGGCGACTCCGGGGCGGTGGAAGAACCTTTTCTCCAACCTTCCCAGAGGATCTCGGTCGCTTCCGCGCAGCCTGGCGCCTCATTCTGCGTGCCGTCCCACAGCCACACGGCCGGGTCTCCCTCGTGGGGGCCTGAGCCGGGGCAGTCGAGATCGGGGGCGCAGCCTAGCCCAGCACTCACGCCGATGAACAGAAGCACGCATCGCATCGACAGAAGCCCTCCTAGTACAACGCAGGACCGCAGCTGACGTCACCGGCCTCGCAATACGGCCGGCGCAGCTCGGCTCTCGCCGCCACGCCCGCCCGTCGCGAGAGCGCAACGCGCGGGCGGCCGTCCGCTTCCTTCGGGGGGGTCGGCTCCGCAACCGACGGCGGAGGCGAGCGCCGCCCCTCCGGCAACGCCGAGACCTGCTGCACCAGGGCTGCCGAGAGCTTCTCCGCGCGGAGCACGATCCGAGCCGGACGCGTCAAGAGCACGCCCGCGCACAGCACAGCCATTGCGGCGACCGAAACGGCAATGCGGCCGGCGAGCCTCCGGGGCGGCGTGTCGGCAGCCTTGCTCGGGGCCATCATCGGCGCTCGACCAGGTCCTCGGACGAGGGAGGGCGGGGGCGACAGGACCAGCTCCTGCGGTTCCGGAGCCGTCCACGATGGCACGTCGAGAGAGGGGATCTCCGGCTGCTGAGGCTCATCGTCGTTCAGCAGCGAAGCCGCCGGCTCGACCTCGGAGGAACGGGCGTCCGGCTCTTCCGTCACCGGCGCCGGCGAGCTCGGAGCGTCCAGGTGGGAGCTGCGCAAGGTCGACGGCGCGCCACCGGTGACCACGGCCATCTCCTCGTCGCCGCTCGGTTCCAGGTCCAGCGTGGGCCATGCCTCCACGAGGCCCTCGAGCACGGTGATGAAGTGGTCCACGTTCCTGTATCTGCGACGCGGATCCTCTTCCAAGGCCATCTCGATGGCGGCAGCGACAGCGCGCGGTGTACCGACCGGGATCACAGGCTTGTCCCGCTGCGCCCCGAGCGTGCCGGGCAGACCGGCGTCGAGCGAGCGACGGCAAACGAGCTCGTAGAGCAAGGTCCCGAGTCCATACACGTCGGCCCGTGGCCCCACCCGGTCGCCGCGCAGCAGCTCCGGAGGCGCCACCAGCGGCTCCCGCGCGGCCTCGTGCGGCTCGATCCGGAACAGCCGGACCAGGCCGAACTGGTTGATGCTGTAGTCCCGCTTCGACGTGATGAACACCCGGTCCGGCCCGAGCGCCCCATGGCACCAGCCCAGCACGTGGCATCGCTGGATCGCGCGGGCGACATCGATCACCATCTGCAGCGCCGTGGCGCCGAGATCGGCCCCACGCGTCGCGTCTTTGATGCTGATCCCGTGGCTTCGCCGGCACGCGACCCACGCGGAGAGGCCGCCAGCGTCGCCGTACAGCACGGGCTCGAGCTGCGGGACCGCTCGCGCGATCTCCTGCAGGCGCTGAAGCTCGGAAGCGAAGGCCGTTCGGTCCATCGATTGGCCTTCGCGCAGGTGCAACCAGACGGTCGCGCCCTCGTCGCCGACCTGCTGGGCGAGGAACGTGCGGACCATGCCATCGTGAACCTCGCTGAGGATCCGGTGACCCTCCCAGATGATACCGGGCTCTACCACGAGAAACGCACCTCCGCGCCAGCGCTGTGCGCGCGGATCTGGGCGCCGCTCGGGAGCATGGCAACCACGAGTGTCGCGGCCCCCAGCGCGGTACCTGCGACGAGGGCTGCCGTGCTGATGTGCTGCTGTACCTCGACGGCGTGCAACTTTTCCAGCAACTTCGGGTTTCCGGTCGAACGGGGTTTGCACATCTCGGCCTGGAGGGCGCTGTCCTCGAGCGATGCCACGACGTGCAGCACGATCCCGGACATCAGGAACGCTCCCGATGCCGCTGAGCCCGCATAGAGAAGCCACGGCGCCGGCGAAGCCGCCGGCTGTGCCGGCGCGCCCGCCGGCCTCGCCGGCGGCGCGGCCGGGCGGAGGCTCGCCGGCTCCGGGCTCAGGAGCACGGCCCGCGCCTCTCCCGCGGTGACACGCACGGTGGAGCGCGCCTTCCGGCCGTCCGGCAACGCCGCGGTCACCTCGTGCTGCCCTGGCTCGACGTAGATCCGGCCGCTCTCGTCCACGATCCGGCCGTCCACGAGCACGGGCGCCGCCCCGGCGGGCGCGAATACGCGGAGCTCCGCGACCTGCCGGCGCGCCGCGGCCAGGTCCGCGTGCCGCGTGTCGTGGAGGCGCCGCTCCATGGGCGTGGCCGGCGGGCGCATCTCCTGCACGCAGCGCGTGAGCTCCCCCGCCGCGTCCACCCAGCGCTCGAGGCGGCGGTCGAGCTGCCCGAGCTGGCAGATCGCCACCGTGGATCTCTCGAGCTCATAGATCTGCGCCCACAGGTGGCGAGCGCGCGCGATTTCGAGCCGATCGAAGGCCGCCTCCGCCTCCCTGACCAAGGCCGCCACGCGCGGCGACCGAGGCGGCGGCGGTGGTGGTCGTGGCGGCGAGGCGGCGGAGGCCAGCGGGAGCGCGAGGAGGAACATCGCGACGGCCGCCGCCTTCGACCCACCGATGACCAGCGCAGAACGCAGCAAGCTTCACCTCGGCCCGACGCGAGGACCGAATGCCGCGCTGGCCCAGTCCGGCGCGCCATCCCTCTTCCCGCCCAGCCTCGGCCGGAGCGGCGTCCATGCCTCGCGCAGAGGTGAATTACCACGGGTCTCCTGGCGCTGTGAATCCCTGATGATCCAATTTGCCGCCGAGGAATGCATTACGATTCGCAACCAAAAATTCTCATCGCCGACGGCTGTGCGCTCGCCATGGATGTCCCTCGACGGTCGCGGCCTCTCCGAGCGGCCCGACGTCCGCCTCGACCGGCGTAGCCGCACTGTCTGATCCGGCGCCATGTACGCGACATAGACGGCAGCGCCGAGCCAGCCTCCACGGCGCCGGGCCGCGCCACGCTTCGCGAAGCGGGCGTCCGCGAAGGTGGGCAATGGGCAAGGAACCGGAGTGGCCTGAAAGCGATGATTCGGAAGAGATGGGGCGCGGCTCGGGGCAACACACTTGAACCCGGCACGCCGGTCGCAACAGGCGCGGCATGCGAACGTTCAACACCATCACCGCCGCTCTCGTTTGCTGTTCCATCCCTTCGTGTATGGTTGACCCGACACCTGGATCGGAAGCCCTGTTGGACGAGGAGACTCTGGAGGCTGGCGAGCCGCTCGCAGCACGAGGTCGGTGCGAAGATGCGGTGGACGAGGGCGCCGACGTCTGGCTGTTGATGTGCGGAGCAGCGACCGACGTATTCATGACCCGCCCGCAAGCGGCTCACTGCATTTCGGAGCACAGCCAAGGTCGAGCCGCGGGGAAAGGGAAGTGCCGTTCCAGTTGCCCTACTGCATGCTTCGCGCTCTCCACCAGGTGGGAACTTTACTGCGAGGAGCGAGCGCCCATGTTCATGAGGAGCATCTGTGAGCAGGCGCGACAGAACGGGCAGAAGAAGTGCCTTAGCTCCTGTTGAGCGAGGAGGCTTGACATCGCCGACGAGGGCGCTAGCTGGTGGGGCATGCCGGACGTGATCGCGGAGCGTACCCTGGAGCTGACACTTCCGAGCGGGACGCAAGAAGGCATCCGAGTTCGAGTATGGGCCCCCGAATACAGCCCATATTTTCGATGCTGGGTCGCTGATGTGGAAGTCGCCGGAGCAGGGGACACCGACAAATCACACGGAGCCGGCATCGACGCTTTCCAGGCGCTGTACAGCGCGCTCCACTTGATTCCGGCGATGCTCGTCAAATACGAGGACGATGGCCGGCTCTCGTGGCTCGGCGAGGGGTGGACCGGGTTCCCGGCGATCGACCTGACGAATGCGTAAGCAGGGTCGGCCACGCCGTTGGGTCGGGCGCCATGGAGCGCGAGGCCGGCGCGGCGCCGAGCGCGCCGCCGTCCGCCGCGTCGAGCTCCCGCCGCTCGGCCCCTGCATCCAGGCTCACCCGGGCGCACCGCCCCCTTCACCCCCACGCGCGCCTCGGGCACGGGCTCGGCGTGGTCCCCGCCGGGCAGCCACAGCGGTCGCGGCGCGCGTCGTCCAGCTCGGCGCCGCCGTCGCCCACCTGGCCGAGCTCGCCAGCACGGCCGCGCTGGCGGACCGTGCCGGCGGCGTGCTCGTCATACGCGCGCTCGGCCGAGCGCTGCCTGTACCAGGAGCAGCAGCGCGTCGAGCTGCACCGGCTTGCTGACGATCCGGAAGGCTCCCGCCTTCGAGCAACGCACGACGGACTCATCGGATGCATAGCCCGTGACCACGATGATCGGCAGGTACGGGTCGAGGCGCTTCAAGGCGGCCACCGTCTCGTCTCCCCCCATCCCCGGCATCCGCAGGTCGGTGATCGCGAGGTCGAAGGGCTCCCGCTGCGCCTTCTGCACCGCTGCTTCGCCGCTCTCCGCGGTAGCGACCTCGTACCCCTCCGAGGAGAGGAAGACATCCAGCGTGTCTCGAATGTCTTCCTCGTCATCGATCACCAGGACCCGATGGCCGCTGCCCTGGAGCTCGCTAAGGTCGGCGTTCACGTCTCCTCCTCGCTTTGGTCCGTCGCCCGGGAGCCGGGCAGCCCCATGCAGGCTGTGGCCTCCTCGCCGGGTTCCCCTGGACCGGAAGCCTACCGCAACTCTCCAGGTCAGCGACGGTCCCGATCGCGTCGGCGTGCGCCTCGATGCCACGTCCGCGCTCCGTTGCATGCGGCCAGCCGGGCGGGGCGTCCAGGTACGCGGCGCCGGCGAGCCCGGGGCCGCCGTGCGGGCCGACCCCCTCCGGTCACAGAGCACGACCGCGACGCCCACCCAGGCGCCCGGCAGGTTGCATCCCGTCAACCCAGGATCGACACTCGGGGCGCCCCTGACCAAAGGAGGGTATCTCATGGGTTATCGCAATCTCAGCCCCCAGGCGATGGTCAACATCTCGGGCCCGTGGCTCGATCCGGAGCAGGACCGGAAGGTCTTCACATCGCTGCCGCTGCTCGCCCCGCTCCTGCCCGCGGTCGACGAGGCGCACGGCCGGATCCTCACCACGCAGCGGCTCGGCACCAGCCTCCAGCAGCAGGCCAAGGCGCTCATGGAGAAGGTCCTCGCGCTCGACGCGACCCACGATCGCAAGCTGCGCGGGGCGTACAACTACCTCGGCGCGCTCGCCGAGATGACCGACGATCCCGAGTTCGCCGCGGCGCTCCTCGACCTGCGCGATCGGCTCGCGCCGGCGGGGCTCAAGGCCGTCGCGCGGAGCTACGGCGATCAGGCGGGCGACGCCAAGCTGCTCCCGTCGCGGCTCAACGAGGCGTCGGAGAAGCTGCTCAAGAAGCTGAAGACGCCCGAGGGGCCGCTCTCGCAGGTGGTGGACGCCTGGGTCGCCGCCGCGCTCGAGATCGAGAAGGTGGAGGCGCAGCGCGAGCAGCTCGCGCTGAATACCCCGGCGAACAGCGACGGCGCGACGCCGCGCGAGGTGCTGAACGCCCGCAACGCCTGGATCCGCGTGGTCCGGGCCATCGAGACGAACCTCGCCCTCGAGAAGGCGGCGACCGGAGAGATCACCGAACGCCTCCTCGGCCGGCTCCGCCGCGAGTCCGCCCGGGCCGACCGCCGCGGCCGCAAGGGCGGCGCCGAGGGCGCCGTCGACCCCGCGCCGGCCGGCGACGACGTGCCGCCCGCCGGCGGCGGCGGCGGCGACGACGATCCCTTCGACGGCGCCTGAGCCGAGCGCCCCTGACCCCGCGCCGCGATGAATCCCCGCGGGGGACGACACGACGCAAGCCAGTAAGCCCGATTGCTCGATCAGCCGCCCTCCACCGCATTGAAGCAATCAATCTTACATAATCTGCCGCGTGCCGGCGGGTGCGCGACAGTCCACTCGTCCGACATGGGTGCCGGGCGGCAATTTTGGTGAGATATCTTACTCCAAAGCGCCGCTCACCAGCGACATCGAGTAAGATGCCTTACGCCAAAACGCCTCCGGGAGGCGATCCCGTGGAAGAAAGCTTACGTCGATCTGCCCCCGGGCGGCGATCGCCGACAGTGGACTTGCGCCGAGCGCCGCCGGTCGGCGATCTCGCGTAAGCTCTCTTACGCCGATGCGCTTCCGAGCAGCGCTGGCCGGCGTTCGGGTCGCGCCGAGGCGCCGCCCGGCGCGGCCTGCCGCGCTCCCGCGGCGAGGAACCACGAGAGCGCCAGCCACGCGGGGCGCCGGCCCTCGGAGCCCAAGGCTGGTGTCTGGTGATGCCATCGATCAGGTGGACCGAGGAATGCGCGCGATGACCTTGATCTCGAAATCGAAGCCCGCCAGCCAGTTCACGCCCACCGCGGTCCAGTTCGGGTAGGGCGGCTCCCCGATCGCCTTCAGTCGAGCGGCGTTCACCGCGTCCCACTGCTTGGCCGGGTCGGTGTGGAACGAGGTCACGTCGACGACGTCGTCGAACGTGCAGCCGGCGGCCTTCAGCACTGCCGCGAGGTTGTCGAAGGCGAGCTGGACCTGCTTTTCGAAGACCGGCTCGGGCGACCCGTCCTCGCGGCTGCCGACTTGGCCCGAGACGAACAGAAGGTCGCCCGAGCGGATCGCCGCCGAATAGCGGTTGATCTCGTAGAGCGCTTGCCGACCGGCAGGGAAGATCGCATCGCGTTTGGCCATGATTTGCTCCTGTTCAAGCAAGGCAGGCCCGACCTCCCGACGCGGCGTCGTTCCGCCGACAAAGGCGAGAGACGTTCGCACCGCTTCAGGGTTTCAGATCCTCCGCGCTTCATTGTGCGGGACGGTCGATGATATAAGCCCCGCGTGCCGGTATATAATCCCTACGCACCGCATGTCAACTCGCATACTCGGAGTATGTCTTTTGTAGGAGATGGCAGTGGTCGCGAGATGAGGTGCGCCAGGTGACGAATCCATGATGACGACTCGCTCCGGGCTGCTCGACGTCGTCGACCGCTACCGCTTCTACCCGCGGAGCGTGCATAAAACGCCGCCCGGCGGCGATCGCCGGCAGTCCGCTTGCGCCTCCCGGCGCGTGGCTCATCCCCGGCCTCCCTCCGCCGCGCGCGCCGCGGCCCACCCCTCGCGCGACACGAGCTCGGCCACGCGCGCGCGGACCTCGTCGCGGATCTCCCGCCCTGGCTCGCGTCGGCGAGCGTGACGGCCGGGTTGAAGTGCGCGCCGGAGATGGCCCCGAAGGTCAGGATAAGCGCGACCAGCGCGGCCCCGGTCGCGATGGTGTTCGCGAGCAGGGCGATCGCCACGTTCCCGCCGGCGAGGCGCTCGGCCATGATCCCGGACCCGACCACGGTCGCGAGCAGCAGGGCCGTCCCGAGCGCCTCGGCGACGGCCCTGCGGAGGAGATCAGCGCGCGGCGGCATCGCCCTGCTTGGAGGGGACGCAGCACGACGGCGCGCAGCACGCGGCCTCGCTCTTCGCGGGCATCGCGGGCTGGCTCCCCATCACGGCCGCCTCGCCCTTCACCACGAACACCTCCCAGGAGTTGCCGTCGGGGTCCTCGATCCAGACCTTGTCCTGCACCGCATAGCAACAGGCCGTGTCCTCCTCCGTGAACGTCCTGAGCTCCGCGGCCTCGAAGCGCCGCTTGGCCTCGAGCACGTCCTCCGTGCTCGCCACCTGGACGCCGAAATGGCTCGCGTTGACGCCGGTGCGCGGCGCCTCCTGCATGGTGAGGTTCAACGAAGGCGACTCGAGGTCGAACTTCGCATACCCGGGGCGGCGCTTTGTGGCGCGCACGCCAAAGGCCTTTTCGTAGAACGCGACCGAGGCGTCGATGCTGGAGACGTTGAGCGAGAGATGAGGCTTGAGGACATTCATCGCGTACCTTCCTTTCACTTGCTTCCAAAAATTTCGAAGTAGCAGGGCAAAAAAAAAATCAGCAGCACGACTTGCCGCGCTTGCAGCAGTCCTCCCACAGGTACTCCGTCAGCGCGCGGAGCGCCTCGTAATCGGCGCTGTAGTAGTGAAACGTCCCTTCGCCGCGCGTCCTCAGGACGCCGGAATCGACGAGCCGCTTGAGGTGGTGGCTCAGCGTCGAGGCCGCCAGCCCGACGTGCGCCTGGATGTCGCCCGCGGGGGCGCCCTCCATCCCGGCCTGCACCACGAAGCGCAGCACCGCGAGCCGCACCGGGTGACCGAGCGCGGCGAGCTGTTCGACGTGACGGTCGAGCTTCGACGGCACGCACTACTTCTAACATTGTCGAAGTACGGCGCAAGCCCCTCGTCGAAGAAATCCGAGCTGGTGCCGCGTCCCCCGGGGGTCGTCCCTGCTCCCCGGAGAGAGGAAGGAACCACCGAGGCACAGAGGAACACGAAAAGCAGAGAGGAACCGAGAGGCCAAGAGCGCCGCTCGAGAAATGGGTGGCGCGGCGGCCCCGTGTGTCCGTACAATGACGATTTCTTGAACTGTCAATGAGGCTGGCAGTGGAAAATAGCACCATTGTTCGACGGGCACGCTTCCGCGGGCTCCACCGTTCCTTCTCGCTCGCCCTCGTCACGCTGAGCGTCGCCTGCGGCCAGGCGCCGGCCAAGCCCGGCGACGGCACCCCGCAGACGATCCCGTCCCTGACGGGGGATGTCGCGTTCTCCACGCCGAGCCAGACGTTCAGGGATCAGATCCAGGTGGAGATGTCCACCTCGGTCGCAGGGGCCGAGATCCGCTACACGCTCGACGGGCAGCTGCCGACCTCGGCCTCCACGCTGTACACGGGCGAGCCCGTGACCCTCACCGCCACGACGCAGGTCCGCGCGCAGGCGTTCGTGGGGGGCGACGCGCGCGGCGCGGTGAGCACGGGCATCTACATCGCGCGCACCGTCGACGCGACCTCCGACCTGCCCATCATGATCATCGACGGCTACGGCCAGGGCAAGCCGACCGACAAGGAGGTCTACTTCGACGCGGCGGTGATGATCTGGGAGCCGGTCAACGGCGTCGCCTCGATCGCCTCGCTGCCCACGATGGCGATGCGCGGCGGCTATCACGTGCGCGGCCAGTCCTCGATGAACTTCCCCCAGACACCGTACAAGGTCGAGCTGTGGGGCAACGACGACAAGGACCTCGACTACCCGATGCTCGGCATGCCCGCCGATTCGGACTGGGCGCTGATCCCCCCGTATTACGACCGCACGCTGATCCGCAATCCGTTCACCTACAGCCTCGGCCGCGACATGGGCCTGGAGGCGCCGCGCAACGAGTTCGCCGAGGTCTACCTGAACTACGACGCGCGCGTCATCGGCGAAGCGGATTACCAGGGCATCTACTGGATCTCGGAGACCATCAAGAACAACGAGGCCCGCACCGATCTCAAGCAGCTCGAGGAGGAGGACCTCGACGCGCCCAAGATCAGCGGCGGCTACATCTTCAAGTTCGATCAGGCGGCCGCCGAGGAGCCGAAGCTCACCTGCACCGGCTCGGATCCGCTCCCGTCGTTCGGAGGCTTCGGCGGCGGGCCGCGCCCCGGCCAGGGCGGCACGTGCTGGATCGATCTCGAGGTCGTGGATCCCGATCCCCTGAACGACGCCCAGAAGACCTGGCTGACACAATACATCCAGGAGTTCCACGACAGCCTCCATCAGACGCCGATCGGCGATTACGCGGCGTACATCGACGTGCCGTCGTTCATCGATTACCTGATCATCAGCGAGCTGACGCTCAACGTGGACGCTTACGTGCGGAGCGCCTTCTACCACAAGGATCGCGATCAGAAGATCAAGGCCGGCCCGCTCTGGGACTACAACTTCGCGCTCGGCGGCGTGGGCGCCCAGAGCGCGGCGCCGGAGTCGAACAACGACACAGGCTTTCGCTTCAGCGGCGCGAGGAACGTCAACAACTGGTATCAGAAGCTCACCGCGGATCCGGCCTTCATGGCGCAAGTGCGGGCGCGCTACACGGCGCTGCGCCAGACGCTCCTGTCGGAGGCCGCGCTCGAGCAGCGCATGGACGAGCTGAGCGCGCCGCTCGCGCAGGCCGCGGCCCGCGACCTCGCCAAGTGGCCGGTGTCGGACATCATCGAGTCGAGCGAGGGCTTCCTCGGCGGCCCCACCGCGCCGACGTGGGAGGGGCAGCTGCAGGTCATGCGCGACTTCCTGAGGGCCCGGCTCGCCTGGCTCGACGCCAACTTGCCGTGACCCGGCGCGAGCCGCCGCCGGCCGCCCGCCGCGGCCCAGGTCAGCCGAAGCGGTAGTGCTTGCGCACCGGGGAGCGGACCTCCCACATGCAGCTCAGGCCGGCGGGGAACGTCACCAGATCCCCCGCCTGGATCCGCACCGGCGCGCCCCCGCCCGCCGGCGTCACGATCACGTCGCCCTCGAGGAGGTAGCAGGTCTCCGGCTCGTCGTAGTGCCACGGGAAGGTCGACACCTCCTTCGTCCAGATGGGCCAGCCGCGCGCCCCGAGCTTCGCCAGCTGCTCCTCCGACGGACCGTGCTCCAGCGTGATCGACTCCATGGCTCCTCGTCCTCGCTCGATGTGTCCCCGGGCCCCGCGCCCGCGGCGCCCTCCGTCGCGGCCGATGCTAGCAGCCCGGCGCGTCCCGCCGGCACAGGTCGCGCGCCTCGCGCGCGATCGCCTCCATGCGCCCGAGGCTCCCGAGCAGCGCCTCGGCGCCCTGGCCGGGCGCGGAGAGCAGCGCCTCCAATCGGTCGGCGAAGCCCTCGGGGCACCGCGGGAGCGCCCGCGTCCGCTGAAGCGCGCCCTTCTCGTTCGAGACGTAGCGCTCGTTCAGCGCGAACAGCGCCTGCACCAGGCAGGCGGCGGCGCGGAACAGGCAGCCGCTCACGTACACCACGTCGCCGCGCCCCGCGGCCTTCTTCGCGGTGTCGATCGCGAAGCCGGCCTCCCACAGGAACCGATCGAGGAGCGCCCGCCGCAGGGCCGGCGGATACGGCGTCACGAGCGCCTTGAGCGGGGCGAGCACGCCCGCCGGATCGAAGAGCGGCCGGCAGTCGTGGATGTCGGCCAGGTAGTTGGAGCTGAAAAAGCCGTGCGGGTGCCCGGGCTGGTAGTCGCACGTCACCTGCCCCGCGCGGCATTCCTCGACCACGCGCCGCACGCGGGCGAGATCGCGGTAGAGCCAGTCGACGCGGTGCCCCTCGATCTCGAGCCACGCGCCCCCGTTGATCCACGGTCCCCACGCGCCGGGCGGCGTCACCACGTCCCCGGGGTCCGCCGCGATGAGCTCCCGCGCGAGCGGCGCCACGGCGCCCTCGGCGCCGCCCGCGCAGAGCTCCCGCGCGAGCGCGCGCAGCGCCGGGAGATCGGGCGGGCGCTCCGGCTCGTAGTAGATGCCGAGATCGAGATCCGAGTCCGGGTGGCCGGCGCCGCGGGCGCGCGAGCCGCCCAGCACGACCGCCGTAACGCCCGGGATCGCGCCGAGCCGCGCCGCGACGCGCGCCGCCACGTCCAGTGCCTCGCTCACGTCCACACCGCCTCCTGCCGCTCCCCGCGGCGCGCCGAGCGTACCATCAGGATGCGCCCGGGCGCCCGGACACCGGACGGGCCGCCGCCGCGCCGCGCCCCCGCCGCCCCCCGCCCCGCCCGCTGTGCCTGCGCCCGCCGTTCTGCTAAACGGCATCGCGTGCCCGACCTGATCGTCCACCCGGCGGAGCGGCCGCTCATCGGGAGCGTGCCGGTCCCCGCGGACAAGAGCATCGCCCACAGGGCGCTCCTGCTGGCGGGGCTCGCCACCGGGCAGAGCCGCGTCCGCTGCGGTTCGCTCGGCGGCGACGTCCGCTCGACCGTGGACGCGCTGCGCGCCCTGGGCGTCCGCGTCGAGGAGCCGTCGCCCGGCGACCTCGTCGTCCACGGCGCCGGGCTCTCCGGCCTCCGCGCCCCCGACGGGCCCATCGACTGCGGCAACTCCGGGACGACCATGCGGCTCCTCTCGGGCATCCTCGTCGCCCAGCGCTTCGCCGCGCGCCTCGTCGGCGACGCGTCGCTCTCGCGCCGCCCCATGGAGCGCGTCGCGAAGCCGCTCCGCCTCCGCGGCGGGCGCATCGAGGGGCAGCTCGACCCGCGCACGATCGGCGAGATCACCGCGCCGCTCGACGTCGGGCCGCTCCCCGAGCCGCACGTGCTCTCGTCCATCGAATACGACCTCCCCGTCCCGTGCGACCAGGTGAAGAGCGCCCTGCTCTTCTCCGGCCTCTTCGCCGACGGCCCCACCTTCGTGCGCGAGCCGATCGTCTCGCGCGATCACACCGAGCGCATGCTCACCGCGCTCGGCGTCCCGGTCGACTCGGTCGGCGCGATGGTCTGCCTCGACGCGGCCCGCTTCTCCGGCAACCTCCCGGCGTTCGACCTCGACGTGCCCGGCGACCTCTCCGCCGCCGCGTTCCTCCTCGCCGCCGCGGAGCTCGTGCCAGAGAGCCGCGTCACCGCGCGACGCGTCGGCCTCAACCCGACGCGCACCGGCCTGCTCGAGGTGCTGCGCGACATGGACAGCAGCGTCGCCGTCGAGATCAAGGGGGAGGCCCTCGGCGAGCCGACCGGCGATCTCCACATCGCCTCCGGCGCCGGCCTGCGCGGCGGGCGCGCGGGCGGCGAGCTCGCGGCGCGCGCCCTCGACGAGCTGCCCATCCTGCTCGGCCTCGCCGCGCGGGCGCGCGGCGTCACCGAGGTGTTCGACGCGCGGGAGCTGCGCGTGCAGGAGACCGACCGGATCGCGGCGATGGCGGCCGTGCTCGGCGCCTTCGGCCTGCGCTGCGAGGAGCGCACCGACGGGCTCCTCGTCGAGGGCAGGCCCGACCGGCCGCTCGAGGCGGCCGACGTCGACAGCCGCGGCGACCACCGCATCGCGATGACGGCCGCCGTGCTCGGGCTCGCCGCGCGCGGGCCGACGCGCGTGCGCGACGCGGGCTGCATCGCGACGAGCTTCCCCCTCTTCGTCGGGACGCTCCGCGCCCTGGGCGCGCGCATCGAGGTCGAGGGCGCCCGCGCCGCGTGAGCGGGCGAGCGAGCGAGCGAGCGAACGAGGAGGAGCGCAGGTGACCGAACGGCAGAGACAGGACGACGCACGCCACCTCCCGGGCCAGGGCGAGCTCCGGCGGCTGCGCGTCGCCATCGACGGGCCGGCCGGCGCCGGCAAGGGCACGGTCGCGCGGGGGCTCGCCGAGCGGCTCGGCTACCTCCTCGTCGACACCGGCGCGATCTACCGCGCCGTCGCGCTCGCGGTCCACCGCGTGGGCCTCGCGTGGGACGAGACCGGCGCGATCGGCGCCCTCGCCGAGGATCTCGCGAGCGGCGGGCGCATCACGCTGGAGCGCGGCGCGGCGCCCGACTCCACGGACGCCGGCGCCGCGTACGCCTCCGCCGCCTCGCGCGCCGCCTCGGAGGGCGGGCCGCCGCACTCGAGCGTGGGCGGCAGCGGCATGCGGGTGCTGCTCGACGGCGAGGACGTCTCCAGCGCGATCCGCGCCCCCGAGATCAGCCTCGGCGCGAGCCGGGTCTCGGCCATCCCCGCGGTGCGCAAGGCGCTGCTCGCGATGCAGCGGCAGGCCGGCGCGGGCGGCGGGGTCGTGCTCGAGGGGCGCGACATCGGCACCGTGGTGTTCCCCGACGCCGAGGTGAAGTTCTTCCTCACCGCGCCGGCCGAGATCCGCGCGAAGCGGCGGTACGACGAGCTCGTCGCGCGCGGCATGTCCGTCAGCTTCGAGGCGACGCTCGCCGACGTGCTCCGCCGCGACAAGGCCGACAGCGAGCGCGCCGTCGCGCCGCTCCGCAAGGCCGACGACGCGATCCTGGTCGACTCCGGGCACCGGAGCCCGCAGGAGATCATCGACGAGATGGCGTCCCTCGTGGAGATCCGTGCGCGCGGCGCGTGACGCCCGCGCCGCCGCCGCCGCCGCTACCCTGATCGCGCTCGCGCTCCCGGCCTGCGGGGGCGAGGCGCCGCGGCCCGAGGCGCAGCGCGCGAGGATCCCGGACGGCCCGCGGATCGTCCGGCGCATCGAGCCGGCCGATCTCCTCCCGGCCGATCTCGATCTCGTGGTGCGCGTCGACGTCGCCCGCATGCGCGCCGGCCTCGGCCAGGCGGCCGCGGACGAGCTCGCGCGGCGCGCGCTCGACGAGGCGCCCGACGAGGCGCTCGAGAGCGCCCTCCGGCGCGCCGACGTCGTCTGGCTCGGCCTGCGGCTCGCCGATCTCGAGGCGGGCGACCGCGTCGTCGTCCTGGAGGGCCGGATGGCCGGGCTCGCGCCCGATCCCGACCGCTGGGCGCCGTCGCCGGTCGCGCGGGATGTGCACGGCGTGCAGGGCGGCGTCGCCGTCTTCGATCGCCGCGGCGACGGCGTCGCCGCGCGCGCCGACACGGCGCGGATCGTCGCGCTCGGCGATCGCGCCGTCGCGCTCGTGTCCGCGGCCGAGGTGAGCAGCGTCGCGCGCGTCCTCCGCGACGGCCCGGACGAGCGCCGCGGCGATCCGGCCGCCGAGGGGCTCGTAAGCCTCGACCTGCGCGCGCGCCGGCTCCCCGCCTCGCTCGCGCGCCGCTTCCCGTCGGCCTCCGCGCTCGTCGCCGGCGTCGAGCGCGTCCGCGCCGTGGCGTCCCTCGCCGACGACGGGGTGCGCCTCGACGCGGAGATCGTCGGCGTCGACCCGGCCGGCGCCGGGCGCGCCCGGCGGTTCCTCGAGGTGCTGCGCGACAACGTCGAGGATGTGCGTTACGCAGAGCTGATGAAGGCGCTCTCGATCGAGCAGGTGGAGCGCACCGTGCGGCTCCGCTGGCTCTTCCCGGCGCCCCTCGTGCTCGCCCTGCTGTCCCGGGGCTCCCCCGGCTGAACCGATGCCCGACACCCTGATCGAAGAACCGATCCGACCGACCGTGATCGACGAGGCCGCGGCGCCCGCGCCGGCCCCGGAGGCCGACCCCGCCGAGGCGCCCCCCGCGAAGCCCGACGGCGGCGCGGCCCCGCCGCGCCCCGGCCGGCCGCGGGGGGCCGCGTGCCTCGCCGCGGCGCTCGCCGGCGTCGCGCTGCTCGCCGGCGTCGCGCTCGGCGTCTACGTCCTCTTCTTTCGCTACGAGCCGACGGCCCGGCGCCACATCCCGGGCGACGCGAACATCGTGGTCCGCCTCGAGGCCGCGGAGCTCGCGCTCTTCGGGCCCGTGCGCCAGCACTTCCTGCCGCTCGTCGAGGAGGCGCCCGCGGGCGCGTCGCGGCGGGCGCGCGTCGAGGCGGCCACCAGCGTCGACGTCCTCTCGGACGTGCGCGAGATCGTGATCGCCTCGACCGACGCCGCGAGCTGGGTCGCGCTCGCGGGGGGGCGCATCCCGAAGGGCCGGTTCGTCGCCGGCATGGAGAAGGTCGCCCGCGAGGAGGGCTGGTCCGATGTCCGCCGCGAGGGCGAGCTCCTGCTCGTCGGCGGCCCGCGCCCGCGCGCCGTGATCGGCCAGGCCGACGACGGCACGCTCGTCGTCGGCACGGACGTCGAGATCGTGAGCGCCGCGCTGCCCGCGTCGGACGAGTGGCAGCGCCTCGATCTGCCCGAGCAGGGCGCCGTCGCCTTCGCGCTCACGGGCGCCGCGTGGTCCGGCGCCGCCGGCGTGGCCTCGCCGCTGCTCCCGCGCGCCGGCGCGCTGTTCAGGCGCATCGCTCACGCCTCGGGCACGCTCACGCTCGGCGCGGAGCCCGCGCTCGCGATGCGCCTCGCGCCCGTCTCGGGCGACGCCGCCGCGGCGCTCGCCGCGGACGCCCAGGCGTTCCTCGGCAGCCTCAAGCTCGCGCTCGCGCTGCTCCCCGACGTCGCCGGCGCCGGGACCGCGATCGACGGCGCCCAGGCCGAAGCGCAGGGCGACCGCGTCGAGATCCGGACGAAATGGCCCGTCGAGGGCCTCGATCGCGCCTGCTCCGCGCTCGCGCAGCGAGCGCGCGAGGCCGCCGGCGCCCCGCGCGCGGCGCCCTGACGATGCGCCGCTTTGAGCCGGCGGGCTCGTCGTTTCTCAGGGAAACGACAAAAACCCACCGTGGCTCGGTCGTTGCATTGACAGAGGCCCCTCCTCAGACTACAGGCTCGCCTCTCCCGAGGGGCCGGGTGCATCGGTACGCGTGTGCCTGCCCCTCCGCCGCTCGTGCGTGGCACCAAGGGTCCACGCCTACGCCCGCGCGGCGAATCCCAGGGAAGGAAAGGAAACAAGAACGAACAACATGACTAGTAACATCCATATGGAGGCAGGCTCGTCCGGGGCGAGCATGGAGAGCTTTGCCGCGCTCTTCGAACAGAGCGTGGAAGGGGGCGATTTCGCGCGTGAAGGAGAGATCATCTCCGGCACCGTGGTCGCAGTGAACCGCGACTCCGTCGTGGTCGACATCGGCGGCAAGAGCGAGGGCGTCATCGCGCTGCGCGAGTTCGCGGACGCCGCGGGCCAGGCCGCCGTCAAGGCGGGCGACAAGGTCGACGTCTACATCGAGAGCCGCGAGAACGACGACGGCCTCGTCACCTTGTCGAAGGAGAAGGCCGACAAGATGAAGGTCTGGGATGAGATCTCGAACGCCTGCGAGGCGGACGAGCTCATCGAGGGCACGATCAGCCAGCGCGTGAAGGGCGGCCTCTCGGTCACCATCCGCGGCGGCGTGAAGGCCTTCCTCCCGGGCTCGCAGGTCGACCTCCGCCCGATCCGCAACTTGGACAAGCTGATCGGCCAGACCTACAAGTTCAAGGTCATCAAGTTCAACAAGAAGCGCGGCAACATCGTGCTCTCGCGGCGCGTGCTCCTCGAGCGCGAGCGCGACGAGATGAAGGCCAAGACGCTCGAGACGTTGACGGAAGGGATGACCGTCAAGGGGACCATCAAGAACATCACCGAGTACGGCGCGTTCGTCGACCTCGGCGGCATCGATGGCCTCCTGCACATCACGGACATGTCGTGGGGCCGCGTGAACCACCCGAGCGAGGTGTTCCAGGTCGGCGACGAGGTCCTCGTGAAGGTCCTCAAGTACAACGCCGACACCGAGCGCGTCTCCCTGGGCCTCAAGCAGACCCAGGAGGACCCCTGGAACCACGCCGAGGAGGCCTACCCCGCGGGCAAGAAGGTCCGCGGCAAGGTCATGTCGATCACCGACTACGGCGCGTTCGTCGAGCTGGAGCCGGGCGTCGAGGGCCTCATCCACGTGAGCGAGATGAGCTGGACCAAGAAGGTCAAGCACCCGTCGAAGCTCCTCGAGGTGGGCCAGGAGCTCGAGTGCCAGGTGCTCGAGGTGGACGCGCGCGCGAAGCGCATCAGCCTCGGCCTCAAGCAGCTGGAGCCGGATCCGTGGATGCTCTTCACGGACAAGTACCACCCCGGCGACAAGATCGCGGGCAAGGTCCGGTCGCTCACCGACTACGGCGTCTTCGTCGGGATCGAGGAGGGCGTCGACGGCATGGTCCACAAGAGCGACCTCTCGTGGTCGGTGCGCGTCAACAACCCGAGCGACCTGTACCACAAGGGCGACGACGTCGAGGCGATCATCCTCTCGATCAACCACGACGAGAAGAAGGTCTCCCTCGGCATCAAGCAGCTCTGGGACGACCCGTGGCCGACCATGCTGCAGGAGTACCCGCCCGGCCGCGTCATCGAGGACGCCCAGGTGGTGAGCATCGTCGACTACGGCGTGTTCGTGCGGCTGCGCGAGGGCGTCGAGGGCCTCATCTCGCAGAGCGACGTGCAGGAGCCCGAGGACGGCAAGCTCAAGGTGGGCGACAAGGTGAAGGCCGAGATCTCCTCGCTCGACACGGTCGACCGCCGGCTCTTCCTGACGATGAAGAACATCGGCATGGAGCGCCCCGCCCCGGTCCAGCGCCAGCAGCAGAAGCGCAAGGACGACGACGACAAGCCGGTGGCCGGGACGATCGGCGATCTCATCAAGGAGAAGTTCGGCGGCAAGCTCGACCTGAAGTGACGCTGCCCGGCGCGCGGCCCGCCTGATCCGGCCGCGCGCCAGGCGCGCACTCCGCCGCACCGAAGGTACGGCGGGCTGCGGGCGCCCCGGTGCCGCTCGGCTCGCCGTGTGGACCCGATGTCGACGAGAGGCGAGGCCCTCCCCAGGGCCTCGCCTCTTGCTTTTTGCGGGGCGCCGCGGACGATCCCGCCGCGATGAGAGGCCCCCTCGCGCGCTCCGCCCTCGCCGCGCCGGTCCTTGCCGCCCTGGCGCTCGGCGCGCCCCCCGCCCGCGCCGACGGCCCGCTCGCCGCAGGCCCCGCGGCCCCCTTTGCCGGCCCGCGCCCCTTGGCTGGCCCCGCGGGCCCCCTCGCCGGCCCCGCAGGCGGCGTCTTTGCCGGCCCCGCCGGCGACCCCCTCGCCCGCCTCCCGGGCGGCCTGCCCCGGGTGACGTTCCCGGAGCGGCCGCTCGCGCGCGCCTACGCGCCGCTGCGCGACCCCGACCCGTGGTTCAGCGATGACAAGGCGCGCCATTTCTGTGCGTCCATCGCCCTCGCCAGCGGCGGGTACGCGCTCGGCGCGCTCGCGACCGACGACCTCCATGGACGGATCGCGGTGGGGGCCGCGGTCGCGCTCGGCGCCGGCCTGGCGAAGGAGGCGTTCGACGCCGCCGGGTACGGCACCCCCTCGCTCCGCGATCTCGTCTGGGACGCGCTCGGCACGTCCGCCGGGCTTGCCCTCTCGGTCTGGTTCGATCTCGCCGCCACGCCGATCGCCTTCTGAGATCCGCGCCGCGGCCCGCGGCCGAGCGCGGGTCTCCTGAGGTCCGCGCCGCGGCCCGCGGCCGAGCGCGGGCGTCCCCGGGCGGGCAATCCCCGTGGGAGCCGCGCGAGCACGGCGCGAGGCGCGGGCGGCGGTGATGACGACGGGGCGACGCGGCGGGCGCGAAGCACGGGCGGTGGTCCCGCGCGCGTGGCCGCCGTGCTAGCGTCTCCGCGACATGGGCAACCCCCTGTGGGCGCCCTGGCGCATCGAGTACATCCTTGCGCCGAAGGGCCAGTCCGACTGCATCTTCTGCGGCATCCCCCGCGCAACCCAGCAAGAACAGCGCGACCGGCTGGTCGTGACCGCGACCCGCCGCGCGTTCGTCATGCTGAACCGCTACCCGTTCGCCTCGGGCCACCTCCTCGTGGTGCCGCACGCGCACGTCGCCTCGCTCGACGCGCTCGAGCCGGCCGACCACGAGGCGCTCTTCCGCCTCGTGCGCGAGTCGGCGACCCGCCTGCGCGCCGCGCTCAAGTGCGAGGGCATGAACGTCGGGATCAACCTCGGCACCGCCGCGGGCGCCGGGATCGCCGAGCACCTGCACGTGCACATCGTGCCGCGCTGGCCCGGCGACACCAACTTCATGCCCGTGCTCGCCGACACGCGCGTCGTGCCGCAGGCGCTCGAGGCGACGCGCGACCACCTGCTCGGCTTCTTCGCCGATCTGCCCGCGTCGCTCGTCGACGACGGCGTCCCGGGCCCGGCCGCGCGCGAGGCGCCGTGAGCGAGGGGCCCTCGCGGCGCACCGTGTTCCTGACGGTGAGCGCCGTCCTGACGGCGGCGCTGCTCATCGTCTCGCACGCGGTGCTGCTCCCGTTCGTGCTCGCGCTCGTCGTGGCCTACGTGCTCACGCCGGCTGTCCTCCGGCTCGAGCGCGCGCGCGTCCCGCGGTGGGCCGCGATCCTCGTCGTCTACGCGCTCGTGATCTCCGGCGTCGCGGGCTTCTTCGCCCTCAGCGTCCCGCGGCTCGTCGCCGAGGGGAAGGCGCTCACCGCCGAGGCGCCGCGGCTCGCCGCGCGGCTCCGCGAGGAGTACCTGCCCGCGCTCGACGCGCGGCTCCGCCGCTGGTCCGGCCGCGAGCCGCTGGCGTCGCCCGAGGCGCCGCCCGCGCCGCACGAGGTCGCGCCGGGCCCGACGCCCGACGAACCGGGCGCGCCGCCCGGCGATCTCGCCGCGCCCCGGGAGGATGGCTTCGAGCGCCCGCCTGTCCGCATCGTCCCCGGGCCGGACGGCTCCTTCGACGTGCGCATCGCCGAGGACGTCGAGATCCGCGAGACCGGCGACGGCGTCTGGCAGATCGCGCCGGCGCGCCCGAAGCACGCGCTCTCGAGCGCGAACATGCTCCAGGAGGGCTACGAGAAGGCGGCCGCCTACCTCAAGGAGAACTCGCTCACGGTCTTGCGCATCGGCCAGGCCATCGCGACCGCGATCTCGCGCGGCATCTTCAACCTCTTCATGACGTTGATGCTCGCGGGGTACATCATCCTGACGCACGAGAAGATCCTGCGCTTCTTCCGCGAGCTCTGGCACCCGAGCTCGCGCGAGTCGTTCGATCGCTTCCTGCGCCGGCTCGACCGGGGGCTGTCCGGCGTCGTGCGCGGGCAGCTCCTCATCTGCCTCGTGAACGGCGTCCTCTCCGCGATCGGCTTCTGGCTCTTCGACCTCAAGTACTGGCCGATCCTCTCGGTCCTCGCGGCGGTGATGTCGCTGATCCCGATCTTCGGCTCGATCTTGAGCTCGATCCCGGCGGTCCTCATCGGCCTCACGCAGTCGTTCGGCACGGCGGTCGGCGTGCTCGCGTGGATCGTCGGCATCCACCAGCTCGAGGCGAACTTCCTGAACCCGAAGATCATCGGCGACTCGGCGAAGATCCATCCGGTGCTCGTGGTGCTCGCGCTGCTCATCGGCGAGCACTTCTTCCAGATCACCGGCGCGCTCTTCGCGGTCCCGTGCCTGTCGATCGCGCAGACGGTCTTCCTTCACTTCCGCGAGTCCACGCTCGGCCTCGCCGACCCGACGGCCTCGATCCCGCCGACGCGCGGCGCCGCGCTGGTCGCCCCGTCGATCGAGCCTCTCCCGCCGCTGCGCGGCTTCGAGACGGTCCGCCCTGCGGTCACCCCGCTCCCCGCCTCCGCCCCCGAGGGCGACCCCCCCGCGCGCCCCGGCGACCCCGGCACCGCCGCGAGCTAGCCTCGCCCGCCTTCGACGACCGTAGGCCCCCGGGGAGGGGGTCGTCGCGGGGGGCGCGCACGGGCTGGTGTCTGAGCCTGGGACGCCCTGTGCCCGGCGTGCGCAGCACGTCGGGCACAGGGCGTCCCAGGCGAGTTCAGCCCGTGCGCGCCCCCCGCGACGGCCCCCCTCCCCGGGGGCCGGGCAGCTCGCCTGCCCGCCGCCGCTGGCCGCTCCCCCGCAGGCCGGCTATGAGACCCCGCGCCCCGCGGAGCCGCAACGTCCGTCAGATCCACGACCTTCGATGAAGACCCCCGGCAAACCCACCCCGAAGAAGCAGAGCCCCAAGCAGCAGCGCGAGCAGGCCATCGCCGCGCTCCGCAGCGGAAAGCCGCCGGCCGACCCCCTCGCCCAGCTGAACCCGCGCTCGCTCGCCCTCCGCGTCGGCATCCCGGCGCTGATCATCTGGGCCATCGCCCTGGCGATCCCCGGGGTCTGGCCGAAGGTGGCCGCCGGCGTCCTGACGGTCGTGGTCGCGGGCGTCATCCTGTGGGCGCTGCGCTTCGCGACAAAGACGCGCGCCGTCGCGCAGATCGTGCAGACCGCCGACTCCGCCGAGGCGCGCAAGGACGCGATCGCCAAGCTCGACACGGAGTTCAAGAAGGACGACGCGGCCGCGACGTTCGCGAAGGCGCAGCTCCAGATGCAGGAGGACCCGCGCGCCGCGCTCCGGACGCTCGAGACCATCAACCTCGACAAGGTGATGGCGCCCATGGCCGACGAGGCGCGCGCGCAGCGCGGCATGATCCACCTCATCCTGAGCGAGACGGACGAGGCGCGGGCGCTCGTCGACAAGATCGACATGACCCGCCACAAGGAGCCGAGGATCCGCGCCATGATGGCCGCCATCGTCGGCGAGGCGTGGGCCCGCACCGGGCAGGCCACGAAGGCCGTCGAGCTGCTCGAGACGTTCGATCCGAACGACGACGCGTTCGCCGAGCTCAAGCCGCAGCTGCTCCGCTCGCGGGCGTTCGCCTACGCCTGGGCGAACAACACGAAGCAGATGAAGAGCACGCTCCGGAGCCTGAGCGCGCTCAACCCGCAGTACCTGAGCGGGTTCATCACGAAGAAGAAGAGCCCCATGGGCGTCCCGCCGCGCGGCGTGCACCCGATGCTCGAGAAGGAGGCGTTCGAGATGCTGATGCGCTCCGGCGCCGTCCCGCGCAAGATGCAGCAGGTGAGGCGCGGCTGAGCGCGCCCGGCCGCGCCCCCGTCGAGGGAGCGCGCCACACGCAGCGCGCGCCCCCTTGACGCAGGGCGCGCCGAGCCGCTGAGATGCGCGGCCTGATGAGAGGGACCGCGCTGATCTACAGCTCGCACAGCCGCTGCAACGTCATCCACAACGACTACATCGCGCAGCGCGCCCTCCGCGGGCGGGACAACAAGCGCGTCCTGTTCCTGCCGATGTCGGAGGCGCCCCGCGACGGCAACGAGCTCGAGCGGCAGGAGTTCGCGTACGGCAACTTCCGCTGGTTCTTCCAGTTCTACGAGCGGTTCGGCCTCGAGCACGTGCCGTTCTACTGGACCAGCAACCTGCGGCGCGAGGACGTCGACGTGCTCTGGGATCTGCTCGGGTCGTCCGAGGTGGTGATCCTCGGCGGCGGTTACAGCACGACGGGGCTCTGGCGCTACAAGCAGCTCGGCGCCCTGTTCGAGGGGGAGCCCGGCAAGTTCGGGCGCATCCTGCACGAGCGCCGGCAGCGGGGCCTGCTCACGGTCGGGTTCTCCGCCGGCGCCGACCAGCTCTGCCAGCACCTCTTCCGCCGCGTGTGGGACAGCCCGGGCGACAGCGACGGGTTCGGCCTCGCGCGCGACACGCTCGTGACGCTCCACCACGAGCCGAGCCGCAACGGCGACCTCTGGCACGCGGCGAGGCGCATGCCGCACTGCTTCGTGTTCGGGCTCCCGAACGACTCCGGGCTCAACGTCGACTGGGGTGTGCTCCCGTCCGGCAACCTCTGGCAGGTCTACGAGCTCATCGTCGACACGACCTGGGACGATCCGGCCGACGCCCTCCACGTGAAGACGCGGCAGGGCGCGCTCATCGATCACTTCGACAACACGGGCCGCCACTGGGCGTTCCACGGCGGCGACCACATCGTGCGGATCACGTCGCAGGACGGCCGCTACGACCGGGCCTGGATGACGGCCGGCGGGAGGCTCCTCGACTACTGGACGCGCGAGCCCGCCGGTCACGGGTCGATCGACGAGATCCTCGCGAGCCACTGATCGCGACGCCGCGCGCCGCGCCACGGCCCTTGCACAGCCCGCCGCCGCGCCTGGCCGCGGGCCGGCGTTGACGCCCGGCAGGCGGCGCGGCATCGCTCCGGGAGGCCGCCATGCCCGCTCGACCTTGCGCCTTCTGCAGCATCGCCCGGGGCGAAACGCCGGCCTACGTCGTCCTCGACGAGCCGGAGGCGATCGCGTTCCTGGACCACCGCCCGCTCTTCCCCGGCCACTGCCTGCTCATCCCGCGCGCCCATCACGAGGTGCTCACCGACCTTCCGTCAGAGCTCGTCGGACCGCTCTTCGCGACCGCGCAGCGCCTCGCGCGCGCCGTGGAGTCGGCGTGCTCAGCCGACGGCTTCTTCGTCGCCATCAACAACCGCGTCAGTCAGAGCGTCCCCCACTTGCACGTCCATGTGGTCCCGCGCCGTCGGAAAGACGGTCTCAAGGGCTTCTTCTGGCCTCGTCACAAATATGCGGGAGAGCACGAGATGGTCGCCCTGCGCGACGCCATCGTGACGGCGTTGGCTAGCGGTTGAATTCCGTCGCTATAACGGTTATCTGGACGGGGCGCCGACCTGGCTCAGGAGCGAGGCGTCCGTCCCCGACTGCGACACTTTGCCGCACATGGTATGGCGCCGTGGCGTCTTGCGACGAACCGGGCCCGCTGCCAGGTTAGGGAATAGACGGCGTTCGCCCCTGGTTCCAACGCCCGACGCCCTATCCATCCCTGAACGATGCTGGTTCTCCGGTCATTCCTCCCTCGGATCGCGCTGCTCTTCGCGCTGATCCTCGCGCCGCTTACGCTGGTACGGGGGAATATCAGCATCATCGAAGCGAGCAACTCCGATGTTTCGGGGTCGTTTCGGACCGGATCCACCGAGATCGACCAGGTTGATCTCGCTGGACTGCAGCCGTCGGTCCGTGCCGGGGCCCACCGGCTTCGCGCGATGCGCTCGGTACCCGGCGACGACGCGAGGCGCCCTCGCGTCGCCCTCGTGGCCGATCTCCGGCCCGCCCGCCTCGCCTCCCCCGTCCCCCACCCTCCCGTCCGTCGCCCTCCACCACGTTTCCTGAATTGATCGGCTAGCTCCGTGGCCGAGGCCGCTCGCGGCCTGTCGCGGAGGAGCTGGAAACCGGAGGTGTTCACGACGACTGCCGCGCTGAATCGGCGCGGTCAACGAGAGGGTTTGTTCAAATGCAGAAGCTCGCTGACGGGTTGCACAAGTTCCAGACCGATGTCTGCCGCGGGTATCAGGACCTCTTCCAGCACCTGGCGAGGGGTCAGCGCCCCGAGGCGCTGTTCATCACGTGCTCGGACAGCCGGATCAACCCGAACCTCATCACGCAGACCCAGCCGGGCGACATCTTCATCGTGCGCAACGTCGGCAACATCGTGCCGCCGTACGGCGCGAGCAACGGCAGCGAGGCCGCGGCGATCGAGTTCGCGGTCGCGCACCTCGGGATCAAGCACATCATCGTCTGCGGCCACACGCACTGCGGCGCGATGCGCGGGCTGCTCGATCTCAACGGCCTGGACGAGCTGCCGGCGGTCAAGTCGTGGCTCCAGCACGCGGAGCTGACGCGCCGCCTGGTGCAGGAGAACTATTCCCACATCGAGGGGGAGAACCGCCTGACGATCACGGTCGAGGAGAACGTCCTCGCCCAGATCGAGAACCTCCGCACCCACCCGACGATCCGCGCGCGGCTCGCGCGCGGGGAGCTCTCCCTCTACGCCTGGGTCTTCAAGATCGAGACCGGTCAGGTCTTCCAGTTCGAGCATTCGAGCGGCCAGTTCGCGCCCATCTGCGAGGCGGCGCCCCCGTCCGCGCTGCCGGAGACCACGGTCTACCGGCGCGCGGTCTGAGCACCTCACTGGCACTGACCCAAGACTTACTGGAAGAGAGGGCCTTTCGATGCAGCTTCAAAATGCCATCCAAGCCAGCGCGGGGTCGGAGCACATGGGTGCTCGCGCCCCTGGAGCAGAAGGCGCGGCCGCGCCCCGGGGGGAGGCGCACGGGGACAGCACGCCGCCGCTGGATTCGCGCCTCACCGGGAACCTCAAGTACGACATCCCCGCGGGCGTCGTCGTCTTTCTCGTTGCCCTGCCGCTCTGCCTGGGCATCGCGCTCGCGTCGGGGGCCCCCCTCCTGTCCGGCATCGTCGCCGGGATCGTGGGCGGCCTCGTCATCCCGCTGATCAGCCGCGCTCAGCTCAGCGTGAGCGGCCCGGCGGCGGGGCTCGCGGCCATCGTGCTCGCGGGCATCACCAGCCTGCAGAGCTTCCAGGCGTTCGCGCTGGCGGTGGTCATCGGCGGCGCGCTGCAGCTCGGGCTCGGCGTGCTCAGGGCCGGCGCGATCAGCCACTTCTTCCCCTCGTCGGTCATCAAGGGGATGCTCGCGGCGATCGGCGTCCTGCTCATCCTGAAGCAGCTCCCCCACGCCGTCGGCTTCGACAAGGACAACTTCGCCTCCGAGTCGTTCAAGGCCGAGGGCGGCAACACCTTCACGATGCTGGCGCAGGCGCCGCAGGCGATCGAGTGGGGCGCGTTCCTCATCAGCGCCGTCTGCCTGGCCATCCTCGTCGGGTGGGAGAAGTCGCGCCTCGCGAAGATCTCCTGGCTGCCCGCGCCGCTCGTCGCCGTGCTCGTCGCCACGCTCGGCAACGAGCTGTTCAAGGTGGCGGTCCCGTCGCTCGCCCTGGAGCAGAAGCACCTCGTGACGCTGCCCACCGGCGACCTGACCAGCGCGCTCCAGCTGCCGGACTGGTCCGCGATCGCGCGGCCCGAGGTCTGGGTGCTGGGCGTGACCCTGGCGATCGTGGCCAGCCTCGAGACGCTGCTCAACCTGGAGGCGGTGGACCGGATCGACCCGTGGCACCGCAAGTCGCCGCCGAACCGGGAGCTCGTCGCGCAGGGCGTCGCCAACATGCTCTCCGGGTTCGCCGGGGGTCTCCCGGTCACGTCGGTCATCGTCCGGAGCAGCGCCAACACCAACGCCGGCGCGCGCACGCGGGTCTCCGCCTTCACGCACGGCGCGCTGCTCCTGCTCGCGGTGGTCTTCGCCGCAGGGCTGCTCTCGCACATCCCGCTCGCGTGCCTCGCGACGATCCTGCTCGTCACCGGCTACAAGCTGGCCAAGCCCGCGATCTTCGCGGAGATGCGCAAGCTCGGGTGGAACCATTTCATCCCGTTCGTCGTGACGATCGTGGCCATCGTGCTGACCGATCTCCTGAAGGGCATCGCGATCGGCCTCGCGGTCGGCGTCGTCTTCGTGCTGAGGACGCAGATGTCCCGGGTCTTCGACGTGATCCACGAGGGGGCGCGGGTGACGATCCGGTTCAACAAGGCGGCCTACTTCTTCACGCAGGGCAAGCTCGTGGCGCTGTTCGAGCGGCTGCCGAGCGACACCCACGTGGTGGTCGACGCCCAGGGGGCGTCCTACGTCGACCACGACGTCGCGGAGCTCATCCGCCGGTTCCAGCAGACGGCGGCCCGGCGGAATATCCAGGTCGAGATCCGCGGGTTGTAGAGCGGTTCTGAGCGGGGACGGAGACACGGTCCTCGGTCTCCGTCCACGTCTTTCGGTCTCGGCTCCGGCCTTCCCCCTCCCTCTTTCCTCGTCCGGGCGTGAATTTGCCCGCGTGACCCGTTACGAGCGACGCTGCGCGCGATGCGCCCAGCCCTCGATACGGTCGACGCGATGGACAAGGCCCCCCTCCCTCCCTCCTCGGGTTGATCGTGGTCGCTCGATTCGACAGCGGATCGCCCCGGCGAGCCGCGCGAGGGGCCACGGACGCTGGCCTCGCCTATGTCGGGGGCGCGCCGCCGCCGCCGCGGCTCGATGAGATCCCTCGAAAGCCGCTCTGCCTGCTCCAGGGCTACAGCGGGCTGCAGCAGTCGTGCGGAGACCTGTACACGCCAGCCTCGATCGAGGAGCTCCGGGTGCTCTTCCGCATGGCGAAGCGGACGGGGCGCAGGATCACGTTCCGCGCCGGGGGGCAGTCGTTCGACGGGCAGGCGCTGAACGACGACGTCGTGATCTCGATGACGCGCTTCACCTCCATCGAGATCGACGAGGAGGGGGCGCGGATGACCGTGGGCGCCGGCGCCACGTGGGGAGCGATCGTGCGTGAGCTCGCCGCCCGCGGGCTCGTGCCGTACACGGTGGTCTCGACGAGCCACGCGACCGCGGGAGGCACGGTCTCCGGAGACTGCCTCTCTCGCTTCTCGAGCACCGGCGGCAAGGAAGGGCACTATGTCGAGCGGCTGACGCTCCTCACCCTCGACGGGGAGCTGCTCTCCCTCGGCCGCGACGAGGGGACGAGCGCGCTGTTCCACGCGGTGATCGGCGGCCTCGGCTACCTCGGCGCGGTGATCGACGTCACGTACCGCGTCGCGCGCGTCGCCCCGGCGGGCACCCCGATCCGCGTCGTCACCGAGGCGACGCGCTGCGGATCGCTCGAGGAGCTCGCCGCGGCGCTCCTCCCGCGCGCCGAGCAGCTCCTGCCCGAGGAGGGAGGGAGCGCGGCCGAGGACGGGTGGGTCCCCGAGGCGCTCTTCTCCATCGCCTTCCACACCCTCGAAGGCAGCAGGAGCATGGTCATGCGGTCGCGGTACGTCGCGGGGACGTCCCACGCGCTCCGCCCGCTGCTGAACCATCGCCGCAACTACCCGCTCCGCGTCCCGATCGAGTGGCTGATGCGCGCGTCCGTCGTGAGCCGGGCCGTCTGGACGATCATCGACCGCTTCGTCTTCGACGTCTCGCGCCCGAACGTCGACGAGCTCATGGGCTATCTGTTCTTCATGGATGGCAACGTCCTCGCGAACCGCATCGGTCAGGCCCTCGGCGCGCCGATGATCACGGCGCAGCAGACCTTCATGATCCCCTACGACCCGGGCGCCCGGGAGGACAGCCTGCGCCGGCTCGCCGGTTTCCTGAACAGGATCGACGAGATCGCGACCCGAGACGGAATCCCGCCGCTGCTGCTCGACGTGCTCCACATCCAGGGCGACCGGTTCCTCCTCTCGGCGAACCACGGGACGGACGGGTTCGCGGTCACGGTCGCGTTCGTGGGCAGCGATGACGAGAGCGTGCGCCGCATCCGCCTGCGGCTCACCGAGCTCAGCGCGCACAGCCTCGAGATCGGCGGCCGGGTCTACCTGGTCAAGAACGTCCACGCGACAGCGGAGCACCTCCAGGCGATGTACGCGCACGCGCTGCCGGAGTTCGTCCGGCTCAAGCAGCTCGTCGATCCCGACGGGCTCCTGCGCAACGAGTTCCTCGAGCGGGTGTTCCCCGCGCACTTCGCTCCGACGCCACGGCTCGCCCGGGCGTGAGCGCGGCGCGCCGGAGGCGAGCCTCCTCCCTGATTTCCGGCATCGGCCCGGACCGCGGCGGAGAATCGCTGGTGGGGATCTTGCATGTTGGGAGGCAGGAGGCCGGGGGCGCCGAGGGGCCATGCATGCAAGTCAGCAGCGGGATCTACCCCTCCGTGCGCGCGGCGCGTGCGGGTGGGCTCGGCGGCTCTCCGGCATGCTCACCCCGCTGGTCCCGCTCGCGGTAGCCGCGTGCCGCGGCGACTGTCCGCGCGTCGAAGCCTCGCAGCCCGCAGACACCGCGCAGCCCCGCGTCGACGCCTCGCGCGCTGACGCCGCGCAGCCGCGCGCGGGCGTGCCGGCGAGCCAGGCGGAGACCGCGAGACGGGAGAAGCCGTCGAACCCCGCGCCGACGGCGACCGTCGTCCCGGCGCCGTGGTACCTCACGATCCAGCCGACCGCAGGCGACGGCGTGAGGATCGCGAGCATGGATATCCGCAGCTTCACGTCCCCCCTGCTGGAGCCGGGCGACGTCATCCTCGCCGTCGACGGGCGGCCGGTCCACTCGATGGCAGGGCTGGAGAGCCACCTGCGCGCCTGCGCGCCCGGGGACATGGTGGTGCTCACCGTGCTGCGCAACGAGACGACGATCGACTACGCGATGCTCCAGATCCCGGCCGACGACGCGCCGGCGCCCGCGCCGGCCAGCGCCGCGGAGCAGGGCCGGCCCGGCGGCTGACCGCGCCCCCGCCAGTCGTGGTCAAATTTGAACATGAAGGCGGGAAGGCGGGAAGAAAACCTTAATGATCTTCCCGCCTTCCCGCCTTCATGTGGACTCTCTCTGGGCAAAGTCGATCACTACCCCGCCGCCTCCGCCGTGGGCGCGCTCGAGCGGCCCCGGGCCGGACGGCGGCCTGCGCGTCCGTCAGCGCGCTCGAGCGCCGCGCCCCCTGCCGGGCGCCGTGGCGCCGCCTCGCTTGCCGCTCAGGAAGGCGAACGCCTGGTCGACCTGATCGTCGGTCATCGCGTGCCCCGCGCGCGGCTTGCCGAGCGACCTCGAAGGCCACTTCAGCCGGCGGAGCATCTTCGCGAGCGCGACCTGGTCCCGGTGCGCCGGGTCCTTGCCGCCCCAGCCGACGAAGATCGGCGCGCGCGCCTTGGTCTGCGCGCCCGCCCGCTCCAGGTAGCGCGCGCCCGAGCCGCCCGCGAACGCCGCGTAGCCGTCGACCGGCAGCCGCCCGCGCATCGCCAGCGACGTCGCGTAGTACGCGCCGTTCGAGAAGCCGAACACGAGCACCCGGTCGAAGCGCGCGCCCGCGCGCCGCTCAAGCTCCGCGCGCGCCGCGTCCCACTCGGCGAGCAGCGCGTCCTCGTGGGTCGCCTGCGCCGCGGTGGCGGTGGGCCAGCACCACCAGTCTTCCATCGTCTTCGGCCCGATCCCCCTGCGGCCGCGCGGCATCATCACGGCGACGCCGTGCCGTGCGCCGGCCCGCGCGGCGCCCCGCTGTTGCGCCCACTGCCACCCTGAATCGGGCTGAACGACGCCGTGCAGGTAGATCACGAGCACGCGGGGACCCGGCGCTGCTTTGGCCGGCAGGAAGGCGCACACCTCGCCGGGCAGCGCGGCGAGCTCCGGCGCGCACCACCGCGCCGCCGCCGCGGCCTGCGGCGGCGCAGGTGCGTCCGCCGAGGGCGCGTCTGCCGAGGGCGCGTCCGCCGAGGGCGCGTCCGCGGGGGGCGCGTCTGCCGAGGGATGGCCGGCGCCGTCGCCGCTGGCCGAAGCGGGCGCGCCCGCGGCCAGGAGCGCGGCCAGGGACAGCACCATCGCGAGCGAGCGCATGAGGGCGCAGTACCATGTCCGCGCCGCGGCCGGGTAGCGCGGCGCGCCCGCCACCGGCGGCGTGGCGGTCGCCTGCCCCGCTCAGGGATCGAACGAATAGACGTCGCGGTTCCAGAGCTGACCGGGGCCAACGCCGCCGTCGCAGGCGAAATCCCACCCCGAGAACAGGTACATGGTGCCGTTCACCTCCGCGGCGACATGCCGCTTCAGCCTGACCAGCGGATCGCCGCCCGGCGACAGCTTGGTCCACTTCCGCTGGATCGCGCTGTACCGCCAGAGCTCCTCGATGGGGTTCTGCTCGAACGGCGCGCCGCACCCCGACGAGCCGCCCGACACGTCGCCTCCTTGCAGGTACAGGTCCCAGCCGATGACGGCCGCGGCGCCGTAGTTGCGCGGCGGCGTGATGTCGCGCCGCGCGCGCGGCGTCACCTCGGTCCACCGGCGGGTGCGCAGATCGAACTCCCAGGTATCGTCCAGCATCTCGAAGCCAGCGGCGCCCATCGTCTCGCCGCCGTACAGCGTCAGCTTGCCCCGGATCGGCGCCGTCCCCGCCATCGCCTCGTGCCGGCCGCGCGGCGAGCCGGGAGCGCCGGCGGGCACGAGCTCCTTCCACCGGTTCGACCCCAGATCGTACGCCCAGAGATCATTCATGAACTCGAAGGCGCTGGTCACTCCGCCGAAGACATACAGCTTCCCGCCGGCGAACCAGACGTTCGGGCGGGAACGGCCGACCGGCCCGGCGTTCTCGGGGTGGATCTCGATCCAGGCGTCCGCGTCGGCGTCGTAAGCCCAGAGGTCGTCGTGGGCCACGAAATCGGAGAAGTCGGGGCTGTACGTCGCCCCGCCGAACACCAGCATGACGCCATTGCACTCGTCGGCCGCCGCGCCGGCGAACACGCGCGGAGGCGGCAGGTCCCCCGCCGGATCGAGGAGCTCCCAGGAATCGAGAGCGGTGTCGAATCGATAGAGATCGTTGTAGAAGGTGTTCTCGAAGGTCGAGAAGTCGTCTTTCATGCCGCCGAACAGGTAAACGGCGTCGCCGATCGCGGCGACCGCGGGGGTCGAGCGCTCCGTCGGCGCCGGACCGGACGTGACCCGCTTGGTCCACGTGCCCGAAGCCCAGGCTTCGGCTGCGAACAGAACGACCGTCATCGCCGCCAGCGCGACGACGAGGTGCCGCGACGGCTTGCGCGCACGAGCTACGTCAGGCGCCAGGCCGCCCGGGCGCCCCCCACAGACGGAACGGGACACGCCCCGTGCCAGGAAATTCTTCATACCCCCTGCCCTCCAGCGGCGAGTCCGCTCGATGGCGCACCGCTCGAAACATTCGCTCGGCGACCGCTGATTCGATCTCGCCGAGGATAGGCTACGCAGAACGATCCCACAAAACAAGAATCGAGCACCGCCGTCGAATGGGCCGCAGAGGAGCCGGGCAATGGCTCGCGCGCCTTACGCACGTTACGCACGTTACGCACGTTACGCACGTTACGCACGATTCCGACGCTCGGGCATTGCGCGCGGCAACGACCTACGGACAGGCGCGCCGGGGACGCGTCTTCTGGCGTGAGAGAAGAGAAGAAACACAGAGGCGCAGAGGGCACAGAGGAGGACGGAAGAGAGCAGCGCGAGCGGCCCCGCGGCGCGGGGCGATGCGGATCAGAGCCGCATTTCGACGCCCGCGCCCGACGCGCTCAGCCACGGGGTCACGGAGCCCGCCTTGGGGGGGCTCGGCGCTGACTCGTTGAGCAGCAAGTAGAGCCCGACGCCGACGGTCGCGATGCCGACGCCGCCGAGGACGTCGCCGACGATCCCCTTGGCCCGCGCCGAGCTCGCGTCCGTGCCCGTGCCCGATCGCGCGTCGCCCGCCTGCTTCAAACCGGCGAGGCCGAGGACGGCGCCGCCGGCGAAGATCGCGCCGCCCACGCCCATCACGACGACCGGGAGCGTCCGGCTCGGCCCCTCGGAAGCTTCGGCCAGGGGAGGCAGACCGCCCCCGGCGGCCGAGGCCCGCGAGGCCGCGGCCGGCGCGAGCGCGAGCGGGACCTCGACCGAGCCGCCGGCGGCGACGCTGAACCGGGCCGCCGCGGCGCGGTACCCCGGAGCGGTCGCCACGACCTCGTGGTCGCCCGGGTCGAGCTCGAGCACCTGGCCCGGCGCCGCGCGCACCGGCTTGCCGTCCAGCGCCAGGGCCAGCCCGTCGACCTTGCCCGGCTCGACGGCGAGCGTCGCGCGGCCGATGCGCTTTTCGAGCTTCGCCACGGCCTCGCGCGCCGGACCGACGTAGGGCTCGGTCGTCGGCGTCGCCGGCTCGGCCAGGAAGGCGCGAAAGCTGGCGAGCGCGTCGACGAGGCGCCCCGTCTCCTTCTGCGCGACGCCGAGGCTGTACCGCGTGAGGGGCGTGGCCTTGATCTCCAGCGACCGGGCGTACAGCGCCCGCGCCTCCTCCCAGCGCCCCTCGCGGGCGAACTTCGCCCCCTGGACGAACAGCACGCGCGCCGCTGCCACGTCCCCCTTGCCCTGCGCCGCCGCGGGGAGCGGGGCCGCGGCGAGGAGCAGCGCCGCGGCGACGGAGACGAGCGTCCGCCTGGATCGAGCAGGAGAATGCGTCCTCATTGACACTCCCCCTCCCGGCAGTGCTTGCCGTGGGGACATCGGTTGTCGCAAGCGCCGCAGTGATTGCGGTTGTTCCAAAGGTTGGTCTCGCAATGGTGCGCCGGGTCCCCGTCGCAATCGGCGAAATGGGCGTTGCAATGCGCTTCGCCGCCCGAGCTGCTGCTCTCGCCGCCTCCCTCGCCGCTCCCGCTGCTCGCACCGCCAGCGCCGCCGCCGCTCCCGATGCTCGCGCTCTCGCCGCCGCCGCTTGCGCTGCTTTCGCCCGGGCCGCCGCCGCCCGGGCCCGGGCCGCCGCTGCTTTCGCCCGGGCCGCCGCCGCTCGGGCTCGGGCCGCCGCTGCTCGCGCCCGCGCCGCTCCCGCTGCTCGCGCTCTCGCCGCCGCCGCTGCTTGCGCCGCCCCCGCTCGCCGCGCTGGTCGTCGCGCCCGCGCCGCCCCCGCTCGCCGCGCTGGTCGTCGCGCCCGCGCCACCCCCGCTCGCCGCGCTGGTCGTCGCGCCCGCGCCACCCCCGCTCGCCGCGCTGCTCGCGCCCTCGCCGCCGCCGCTCGCGCCCTCGCCGCCGCTGGCGCTGCTCGTCGCGCCCTCCGGGCCGCCGGTGCTCCCGCTCGTGCCGCTGCTCCGGCTGAGATCGCCACCGCCGCCCCCGTCGCCGACCTGATCCTCTCGCCCCACGGCGTCCTCGGCCGCTTCGTCCTTGTCGGACAGCTCGGCGCCGATCAGCGCGGAGCAGCCGCCCGCTCCAAGCGGCGCCAACGCGAGCGCGGCCAGGAGGAGCAGCAGGTCGCCCGAGGCGCGAACGGCGCGGAACTTCACCCCACGATTGCGCATGACCACCTCAGAAATCGGGCGCCGCCGGCAGCGGCATGGACGTGGACGCAGGCGCCGGGCGCGGCGGCTCGGCCCGCTGCGCGCGCGGCTCGGGCCGCTGCCGCCGCGCCTCGTCCCGCTGCGGGCGCGGCTCGTCCCGCTGCGGGCGCGCCTCGACGCGCTGGGCGGGCGGCTCGGCCGGCGCCGAGGACGGCTCGATCTCGTCCCACGGGTCGGCCAGCTCGCCCCAAGGATCGGCCGGATCGTCCCACGGATCGGCCGACTCGACCGGCTTCGCGGGCGGCTTGCCTGCCGGCGCGCCCCGCGCGGCCGTCTCGAGGGCGCTCGCGCGCGGCCCCCCGCCCTCGGCAAGCACGACGTCGGCCGGAGGCGCTGCCGGGGCCGCCCCCGGCAGCGCCAAGGCGGCGCCCGGCTCGAGGATCGGCGCTGCGGCCGCGACCGCCGGTTGCGCGGCGCCCGCGCTCGCGCTCCCGCCCCGCAGGTTCAGGCCCATCACGACGACCACCGGCGCGACGAAGGCGACGAGCACCCCGACCAGCAGCGCCTTCTGGAGCCGCAGCGGGGGCGCGAGCCCGATCGGAGCGGCGGGCAAGCCCTCGGACATCTTGATGGTGCCGCCCCGGCGCCCGGCAGGCGTGGCCGCCGCGGCCGGCGACGCGACAAGCGTCTTCCCTGCGCCGCGCGGGCGCGGCGCCGCCGCCTTCGCCCCCGATACGGCGCCGGCGACGCCGGTCGTCGCGAACGCGGGCCGCTCCGCGGTGAGCGGCGACTCCGGCCCCCGCGCGAGCCACTGGTGCGCGAGCGACGTGCCCGCCACGTCCGCCGTGACCCCGCGCTCGACGGCCCAGGACGCCAGCGCGCGGCCGAGCGACCGCATGGTGGGCCACCGCTCGGCCGGCGACTTGGCCAGGCCCCGGCGGAGGATCGACCAGAGCTCCTCGTCGCCGGCGCCGAGCTGCGTCGTCGGCACCGGCTCCCTGCTGAAGATGGCCGAGATCACCGCGCCGAGGCTCTCCCCGGTGAACGGCCGCTGCCCGGTGATGAGCTCGTACAGCACCACGCTGAACGCCCAGACGTCCGTCTGCTCCCCGACCTCCAGCTGGCCGTCGGCCTGCTCCGGCGACATGTACTCGGGGCTGCCGACGATCATCCCTCGTTGCGTGATCGCGGGGCTCACCGCGTTGGCCAGCTTGGCAATGCCGAAGTCGACGACCTTCGGGACATGGCCGCCCGCGCCGTCCGGCACGACGAGGATATTGGCAGGCTTGATGTCGCGATGAACGATGCTCTGCGCGTGCGCGGCCGCGAGGGCGCACGCCACCGGCAAGAGCATCTGGACCGCCTGCTCCGCCGGCATCCGGCCGTTCGCCTCCAGCCAGTTCGAGAGCGACGTGCCCTCGAGGAGCTCCATCACCAGGAACGGCTCGCCCGAGTCGGTCTCGCCGAAATCGAAGACGCGCACGATCGCCGGGTGCCCGAGCCTCGCCGTCGCGCGCGCCTCCCGGAGCAGGCGCTCTGCGGCGTGCGCGTCGAACTGGTCCTCGTGGAGCACCTTGATCGCCACGTCGACGTCGAGCCACAAGCTGCGCGCCCGCCACACGGTGCCCATGCCGCCGGCGCCCAGCGGGCCCACGATCTGGTACTTGCCGGCGAGGACCTCGCCCACGGCGCGCTCCCGCTTCGGCAGCCCCCGGACGCAGGACGAGACCCCCCCCGTGCTCGCATCGCCTCTTCGGGCGAACGCTCTGCTCTGGCCGGGGACGTGGTGCTCGCCGTTCATGGGTCGACATCCACGAAAGCAAGCGGCGAACCATCCCCCGCTCCCCGGCCTCAGCCGTCGCTGCAGCGACGAAATCCCCGGGCAACGCCCCCTCTCCCGCGCCCCCCGCGGCGAGCTCGGCCCAGAGCCGCGACCTTTCGCGGCAAATAAAGCAAGAATCCTTATTTTTCACGGGGAATCGGGCACGCGCATCGGTCACGCTGGGGCAATTTGCACCGGAGCATTGCAAGAGGGAGCGAGGCCCCTCCCCGGTCCTCCGCCAGGCTTCGATCCCGGGCTCATCGACGCGATCCCTGCGAGGGCGCGCTGCCCGCGACTCCTCATCACCGGCGACCGGGCAGGTCCCCCGCCGGCGCGCGTCGAAGCGCCGGCGGGGGGAGCAGCCTCCGCGCGACCTCGCCAGGAAGATTCCTTTGCTGGTGGACGCCCGGCCCTCGGGTCGCGCCTCGGTAGGAAGAGCGCTGCGCTGTCGGGCGACGTGCCCTGTGGGCGCTCTCCGGTAGGAAGGGCTCCACGCTGTCGGACAACGTGTCCCGAGGACGATCCTCCTCAGGAGGTTCCTCATCGCTGCGGGTCCGCGCTACACTCGACGGCGACGTGGAGTCCACCACTGCACCCAGGACAACCCTGGACGACTCGCTCGGAACGGCCTCGGAACGCCTGCGTTCCAGGAGGCCGACGCCTGGGCTGGTGCTCGTCTTCTCCGTGGACTGCCCTCGCTGCGACGTCCTCCCGCTCAAGGACGGCGAGCTCGAGCTCGGGCGCGGCGAGGTCGGGGGCGTCCCCCTCGACGACCTGCGGATGTCGCGCCGGCACGCGCGCGTGCGCTGGCACCAGGGCCAGTGGGAGGTCGAAGACCTCGATAGCCGGAACGGAACGTCGCTCGACGGCGTCCCGCTGACCGGCGCGCGCGCGGGCGACGAGCTGCGCATCGTGCGCACCGGCTCGTCGGTGTTCGTGATCCAGGCCGACGTGGAGCCGTTCCGGGCGGGGATCTCCACGGCCGGGGGCACGATCCTCGGGCCGACCCTCGCCCGCGCGTGGGACGCGGTCGATCGCGCGGCGCGCTTCGGGACCGCGCTGCACATCACCGGCGAGAGCGGGACCGGCAAGGAGCACGCGGCGCGGGCCTTCCACGCCCTCGGCCCGCGCCGCGGAGGGCCGTTCGTCGCCGTGAACTGCGCCGCCATCCCCGACGGCCTCGCCGAGCGGCTGCTCTTCGGCGCGCGGAAGGGGGCGTACTCGGGCGCCGCGGCCGACTCCGAGGGGTACGTGCAAGCCGCCCACGGCGGGGTCCTCTTCCTCGACGAGGTCGCCGAGCTCGATCTCGGGGTGCAAGCGAAGCTCCTCCGCGCGCTCGAGGCGAAGGAGGTGATCCCGCTCGGCGCGTCGCGGCCCGTGCAGGTGGACTTCGCGCTCGTGTCGGCGACCCACAAGGACCTGCGCGCGCAGGTGGCCGCAGGGAAGCTCCGCGAGGATCTCTTCTTCCGCATCGCGCAGCCGGCGGTCCGCATCCCGCGGCTGCAAGAGCGGCCCGAGGAGGTCCCGTGGCTCGTGGACGCCGCGCTGCGGAGCGCGGGCGCCGGCGTCGAGCGCGGCGACGTGGGCGCCCCGCCCGTGGCCCACGCCTCGCTCATCGAGGCGTGCCTCGTGCGGGCGTGGCCCGGAAACGTGCGGGAGCTGATGGCGGAGATCCGCGCGGCGGCGCAGGAGGCGCAGATCGAGAAGAGCCCGGTGGTCCAGGCGCGGCACCTGTCGCCCTCGGCCGGGCAGGCCTTCTCCCCGGCGCAGACGGGCACCTCGGAGCACCCCTCGGACCGGGGCCGGCGGTCGTCGCTGCCGCCGGCCGGCGAGCGGCCGGCGCGGCGCGCGGCGTCGCTGCCCGCCGACGAGGTCATCGAGGAGGTGCTGCGCCGCGAGGGCGGGAACGTGGCGCGCACGGCCCGCGCGCTGGGCGTGCACCGGACCCAGCTCCGCCGCTGGCTCGACCGGCGCTCGGCGACCGACGAGGTCGCCAGCGACGACGACGACGCGGAGGGGTGATCCGCCGACGTTCCGCCCCGGGGCGCCGGGGGTGCCCCCCGGCGCCGGGCGGCGCGCGCTCAGGCGTCCACGTTCACCGCGGTCTGCCGCGTCAGGACGGTGGCCGAGTGCGCCGCGTGCAGCGTGAACACGCCGGGCTCGACCTGCCAGCGGCCCGCCGCCCAGTGCGCGAAGGCCCGCGGCTCGACGGTGACGGCGACCTCGACCGTCTGATCGGGCTCGGCCTCGACGCAGGCGAAGCCGGCCAGCCAGAGCACGGGGCGCTCGAC
This sequence comes from Sorangium sp. So ce185, assembly GCF_051526825.1. Lineage (NCBI taxonomy): Bacteria > Pseudomonadati > Myxococcota > Polyangiales > Polyangiaceae > Sorangium > Sorangium sp. So ce185. The sequence continues at coordinate 10,828,198 of NZ_CP150316.1, forward strand.
CTCGGAGCCCGGCCGCGACAGGTAGAGCTGGACCACGTGGCGACCGCGCCGGGGCCCGACGTTGCGCACCTGCACCCGCGCCTCGACCGCCTCGCCCGCGGCGACGCTCGGCGGCGCGTCGATCCCGAGGATCTCCCAGCGCGTGTAGCCCAGGCCGTGCCCGAACGGGTAGGCCGGGGCGACGCCGGCGCGGGCCCAGGCCCGGTACCCGACGTTCAGCCCCTCGGCGTAGATCAGCTTGCCGTTCTCGGGCTTCGTCGACAGCACGGGCACGTCCTCCTGGCGCGACGGCCACGTCGTGGGCAGGCGGCCGCCGGGCTCCACGGCGCCGAGCAGCACGTCGGCGGCGGCGCTCCCGAACTCCTGGCCCGGGAACCACGTGAGGAGCACCGCGGCCACCTCGTCGCGCCAGGGCATGGTCACCGGCCCGCCCGAGTTCACCAGCACGATCGTCCGCGGGTTCGCCGCCGCGACGGCGCTGACCAGCGCGTCCTGGCGGCCGGGGAGCGCGAGCGCGCTCCGGTCGAAGCCCTCGCTCTCGATCGCCTCGGTGGTGCCGACGACCACGATCGCCACGTCGGACGAGCGCGCGAGCTCCACGGCGCGCGCGAGCTCCTCCTCGTCGGACGGCGCGGGGACCTCGACGCCGAGGGAGAACGCCACCGCGACCGCGCCCGGCTGGACCGCGTGGGTGAGGGCGAGGTCGAGCTCCTGGCCGGCGGCAAAGGACAGCTCGGCCGCCCGGTGCGGCGGGGCGAGCAGGGCCGCGGCGAGGTCGTCCTTGTCCGGCGCGATCGCCTCGTCGAGGAGGACCTGCCCGCCGCCGGTGAGGCGGTACGCGCCCACCCCGGCCACGCCGATCCGGTAGCGGCCGGCCTCGGCGGCGCGGAACCGCGCCGTCACCTCGATGGTCGCGGCCCGCTTGGCGCGCTCATCGCCGATGAAGGTGAGGCGCCCCACGCCGCGATGCTCCTCGTGCAGGACGTCGCCGTTCGCGTCGAGGAGCCGCACGCGCACGCCGTTCTCGCCGGTCGCGGGATCGACCACCTGGTCTCCGGCCACGGGCACGAGGCCTTCGTGGATGCGGGCGCCGACGGCGTGGAGCACCTCGGCGCGCTGGCCGAGCGCGGCGCGCAGCCCGTCGAGCGGCGAGACCGCGTAGTGCGGGTGCACGCTGGCGCTGCCGCCGCCCTGGATCCGCCCCTCGGCGGCGTTCGGGCCGATCACGGCGACGCGCCGCAGGCTGGCCGCGTCGAGGGGGAGCGCGTCGCCCTGGTTGCGCGCGAGCACCATGCCGGCCGCGGCGGTCTCGCGGGCGAGGCGGGCGGCGTCGGCGGCGGGGAGCTGGGCCGGGGCGGGGGCGGCCGGCGCGACGCCCTCGAGGGCGCCGACCCGGGCGGCGAGCCGGAGCAGGCGGCGGACCTTGTCGTCGACGGCCTGCTCGGGCACGGCGCCGCTCCGGACGGCGGCGACGAGCGCCTGGCCCCACGGCCCTTCCGGCCCTGGCATGGCGAGGTCCATGGCCGCGCGGCCCGCGGCCTCGGTGGAGCGGGTCGCGAACCAGTCCGAGACCACGACGCCGTCGAAGCCCCACTCGTCCTTGAGCGGCGAATCGAGCAGGGCGTTCTCGGTCATGGTCGCCCCGTTGACCGCGTTGTACGAGGCCATCACGAGCCACGCGCGCGCGCCGGCGATCATCCGCTCGAACGGCGCGAGGTAGAGCTCGCGCAGCGTGCGCTGATCGACGCGGACGTCGACGGTGAACCGCTCGGTCTCGGAGTCGTTGGCGACGTAGTGCTTGGGGGTGGCGCCGACGCCGTGGGCCTGCAGCCCGCGGACGTAGGCCGCGCCGATCCGGCCGGTGAGCAGCGGATCCTCGGAGAAGCACTCGAAGTGCCTGCCGCCGAGCGGGCTGCGGTGCAGGTTGACGGTCGGCCCCAGGACGACGTCGACGCCCTTGCGCCGCGCCTCGGAGGCCAGGAGGGCGCCGAGGCGCTCGATCAGGGCCTCGTCCCAGGTGGCGGCGAGGGCGGTGGCGGAGGGGAGGCTCACCGAGGGGTCGCGCTCGTCCCAGTGCTCGCCGCGCACGCCGACCGGGCCGTCCGAGACGACCATGCGGCGCAGGCCGATGGCGGGCTCGGGGTAGGTGCTCCAGAAGTCGGCGCCCGTCAGCAGGCGGACCTTCTGCTCGAGCGACAGCGCGGCGAGGGCGTCCGCCACCCGCCGCTCGACGGCCTCGGGAGAATGATCGGTCTTCTGGGGATGAGCGGACTGCGAGTCGGCGACGGCCATGGACCCTCCTGGGAGCGCAGAGACGAAGCGCGGAGACGCCGCCCCGCGGCGGCGCGCCAGAACGGTACTTAGAACATCAAGGAAACACCAGGCGCACAGGAGAGCCTCGATCGCGCGTGTTGGCGGGCCCGCACGGGCAAGCGCAGAGCCCGCCGCGGGGCGCGCGGGAGGGGGCTGGGAGGGCGGATGCCGCCGTGGTGCGAGCGGCGCGCAGACAACGCGCGCACGGCCTGCGCATCCTCCAATACCGCGATGTAATTGAAGGTATCGGTGAGCACCTCGACCGGAACGGCGCCGAGCGCTTCGGCCAGGTTGGGCGGCGGCGTCGTCGGAACAGACGGTCGAGACGGGAAATTCATGGCATAACCGGTCTGCGTCCGCCGCACCGTCAAAGGTCCGCTGGCCGATTCGAAGATCACCTCGGTGCGGCCGGGCTCCAAGCGCTCCATGATGACCGCCGCGCTCGCCAGGGTCGCATGGCCGCAAAGCGGCACCTCCGTCGTCGGCGTGAACCAGCGCAAACGATAACGCTCCCTGTCAGGGACCAGAAACGCCGTCTCGGCCAGGTTGTTTTCGGCCGCAATGTCCCGCAACAGCGAATCGTCCAGAAAGCGGTCCAGCAGCATCACCGCAGCCGGGTTTCCCGCGAACAGACGGCTCGTGAACGCGTCCACCTGGTAGATCGGTATACTACGCATAGATGTGGCGTTATAAATTCAAATCAAAACGAATGCCATGACGATATGGCCACCGAGCACACTACCCACATTGCCTGGGCGCGCGTCTCCAGCCATGTCCTGGCGGTTTCATCGACGTGCGGAAGAATGTCTGACCCGCGACTAGGGGCACGCGCAGACGCCGCCGTGGTGGGAGCAGCAACCCCGCTTCACGTAGGTGCAGGTCGGCGACAGCGTGCCGTCGCAGCAGCAGACGCGGCCCTCGGACGCCGGCCGCGGTCGCGCCGGCGCAGCCGGCCCGCCGCCCGGTCGCGCGGGGGCGGGCGCGCCTTCGGCCTCGCGCTGCTCCTCGGCGGCCCTCGCGGCCTCGCGCTCGGCGATCAGCCGGCGGCCCTTCACGAGCGACGCGCGCACCTGGGCCGCGCGCTCGTCGCGCGGAGCGGCGCCGGCGAGGTAGCGGAGGAGGGCGTCGCAGGCCGCGGCGTCGCCCTGCTGGGCGCACGCGAGCTCGCTCGCGGCGAGATCGAGCTCGGCCGCGTGGGCCGCCTCCTCCTGCCGGCGCGCCTCCTCGGCGGCCTCGATCTCGGCGCTGCGGCGCTCGGCCTCGGCGGCCTCGACGGCCTGCCGCTGCGCCTCGATCCGCGCCTGCCGCGCCTCGCGCTCCTGCCGGTAGCGGGCGACGAGGGCGCTCGCGGCCCGCAGGTCGGCCTCGGCGCCCTCGCAGAACGACGCGCACTGGTCGACGCGGGCCTGCGCCTCGAGCTCCAGCACGAGGCAGTCGGGCTCGCTCCGGCAGCCGCGCGCCAGGCGGGCCGGGAACCCGTCGTCGCTGCGCGATCCGCCGCCTGGATGGCATCCGGCGGCGAGGACGGCGAGAGAAGAAAGCCAGAAGACGGCAAGGCGGCTCACTGGGGTGATTCTCGTGCCGCGCGCGAGGGACGTCGAGGCCTCGAGAGGCGGGACGCGAGAAACCCGCAGGAGCACGCGCTCGCGTACGCCGGACGAGGACGGGAGAGGCCGCCACGGCTGCCGAGCTTGCCAACCACGCCGTCACCCTCGGGGACGACATGGTGGCTCGGGCGTCCACGATGGGATCGGTGGGCTGCTCGGGCTGACGGTGCAGATGCATAGGTAAGCCATTGAACGTGTAGGTACGTCATCGATGGGGGATGTCTTGTCCCCTGAGCGCAGCAACAGTAGGAAGCCGGGAATGCGTCGACACCTAACGAGCCGCGCTCTCGCCTCGGTCGCCGTCACAAGCCTCCTCGCGACGACGGCCTGCAGCTCCGGCGGAGACGAGCCCCCCGCTCCGGACCAGGAGGTCGTGGTCACCGTGGCCCAAGCCCGCGCCCTGACCGAGGGCTCGACGGCGACGGTCGAGGGTTTCGCCACGGTCGCGCCCGGCACCTTCAGCTCGGCGACCAGCGAGCAGGGCTTCGCCCTCCAGGACGCCACCGGGGGGATCTACGTGAGCCTGCCGGACGCGCTCGATTTCGGCCTCGATGCCCGGGTGCGCGTCACGGGGCAGCTCGGGCAGACGGCCCAACAGACGGTGCTCAACGCCGCGGCGGCCTCGGTCACGGTGCTCGATGGGACCGAATCCGTCGAGCCGACGGACGTGATGACCGGCGACGTCGGAGAGCCCGTCGAGGGGCTGCTGGTCCGCGTGCGCGGCAGCGTGACCACGGCCGTGGAGGACGAGCAGCCCTACGGCTTCCAGGTGTACATCGACGACGGCTCGGGCGAGGTCCAGGTCTACGTGCATGTCGTGGACGGCGAGCCCGTCATCGACACGACGTCGCTCGAGGTCGGCCTGGCCATCGAGGTGACCGGCCTCGCCGCGCAGTACGAGGAGACCTACGAGGTCGCGCCGCGCCGGGCAAGAGATCTCGTGCTCGTGGAGCAATGAGCGGGCGCGACGGCGTGTCGAGCGCGATATCCGCCCCTCAGGGCAGCTCGGATCTCGCCGAAGATCTCGTGGTTGCCGAGAAAGGGCGTTCGTCGTCGAGCGCGTCGACGGACGTGACGAGAATGCCGGCGGACCCTGACAACGACGAGGAGGCGGCCGTCCTGGCCGCGGCGCGCGCCGGAGACCACGCGGCGTTCGCCGCGCTGAGCGAGCGCTACCGCCGGCGGCTCCGCGCGCACTGCTATCGCATGCTCGGCTCCTTCGACGAGGCCGAGGACATGGTGCAGGAGGTCCTGCTCCGCGCCTGGCGCGGCCGCGAGGGGTTCGAGGGGCGATCGCTGTTCCGCACCTGGCTCTACCGCATCGCCACCAACGCCTGCCTGAACGCGCTGGAGCGCGCCCCTCAGCGGGTCTTGCCGCAGGACGTGGCGCCGCCGGTCACCGCCGCCACGCCGCCGTCCGAGGCGCGCTCCGCGCCGCCGTGGGCGCCGGAGGTCCCGTGGCTCCAGCCGTTCCCGGACGACCTGCTCGACGCCGGGCCGCCGCCGGACGCCGCGGTGGAGGCGCGCGAGACCCTCGCGCTGGCGTTCCTGGCCGCGCTGCAGCACCTGCCGCCGCGCCAGCGCGCCGCGCTCGTCCTGTCCGAGGTGGTGGGCTGGTCGGCGGCCGAGATCGCGGCGCTGCTCGAGCTGACCGTCCCGTCGGTGACCAGCGCGCTCCAGCGGGCGCGCGCGACGCTGCGCGAGCGCCTCCCCGCCGGGGCGCCGGACGCGTCCGCCGGCGCGCGGGCCACGGAGCTCGAGCGCGCCGCGCTCAAGGTGTTCATGGACGCGTGGGAGCACGGGGACACCGCCGAGCTGACCCGGCTCCTGCGCGAGGACGCGCGCTGGGCGATGCCGCCCGCGCCGCTCTGGTTCGACGGCCGCGCGGCGATCGCCAACCTGCTCGCGCTCTTCCCGCCCCGCTGGAGGGGGCGCGCGTTCAGGATGGTGCCGGTCGGCGCCAACCGGCAGCCGGCGGCGGCGGCCTACCTGCGCCCCCAGGGCGAGGCGGAGTTCCGGCTGTCGGGCGTCCACGTGCTGCGCGTCTCTGACGGCCAGATCACGGAGATCATGACGTTTTCGGCCGAGCTGTGCGCCGGGTTCCGGCTGCCGGCGAGCCTCGCCGATTAGTTTTTCGTCGCCTCGGGTCTACGCGGCAGGACCACGAAAAGGAGACCCGAGATGAAGAAGACGACCTCCAGGGACGGCACCACCATCGCGTTCGACCAGACCGGGCACGGGGCGCCGGTGATCCTGGTGATGGGCGCGTTCAACGACCGGACGACGGGCGCGCCCCTTTCGGCGTACCTGGCGCGGCGGTTCACCGTGCTCGCCTACGATCGCCGCGGGCGCGGCGACAGCGGCGACGCGGCGACATACGCGATCGACCGCGAGATCGAGGACCTGGACGCGGTGATCCAGGCCGCGGGCGGCGCCGCGGCGGTCTTCGGCTACTCCTCCGGCGCGCAGCTCGCGCTCGCCGCGGCGGCGCGCGGCCTGGCCATCACGCGGCTCGCGCTCTACGAGGCGCCGCCCGCCCAGCCCGCCGAGCACGCGCAGGCGCTGGCGTCGCTGGTCGCGGCCGGGCGTCGCGGCGACGCCGTGGAGTACTTCCAGCGGCGCATGGTCGGGATCCCCGACGAGGTCGTGGCCCAGCTCAGGCACGCCCCGTTCCGCCCCGCGCTGGAGGCGATGGCGCACACCCTGATCTACGACGCGACGATCGTCGCCGACGGGCGCATCACCGCCGCGCTCGCGGAGGTCCGCCAGCCGACGCTGGCGATCGCCGGCGACGCGGGCGCGCCGATCATGCGCCAGGTCGCCGAGACGCTGGCCGCGCGGCTGCCCGGCGGACGGGCGGAGACGATCGCGGGCGCCACGCACCATATCGAGCCCGCCTTGCTCGGGCCGGTGCTGGAGCGGTTCCTCGACGGCTGAGCGTCAGCGGGTATTGAGCGACCCCTCGGCCATGAGTAGTGGTCAAATTTGAACATGAAGGCGGGAAGAAAACCTCAATGATCTTCCCGCCTTCCCGCCTTCATGTGGACTCTCTCTGGGCAAAGTTGATCACTACCCGGCCATGAGCCTCTCGACCGTGCTCCGGGTCCTCGGCCGCAACGACGGCGAGGTCCACAGCGTGTTCCGCACGGGATCGCGCGTGTACGGCACCGCGACCGCGGCGTCCGACGAGGATTTCGTCGCCGTCCTCGCGCGGCGCGACGCGAAGCAGGACCTCGCGTTCGCGCCCGGCGTCAACGTGGTCGTCCACGGCCTCGACAGCTTCCGCGACGCCATCGCCGAGCACAGCGTCTTCGCGCTGGAGTGCCTGTTCCTCCCGCCCGAGCACCGGCTCAAGGAGGCGAGGCCGCCCTTCCCGTTCAAGCTCGACCGGAAGAAGCTCGCCGCGTCGGCCGCGAGCCGCTCCGCGTCCGACTTCAAGAAGGCCGGCGCCCGCTTCGACGACGAGCCGGAGGCCTCGAAGAAGAAGCTCTTCCACGCGCTCCGGGTGCCGCTCTTCGCCGTGCAGATCGCCGAGACCGGCGCCATCCACGACTACGGCGCCGCGAACCCGTACTGGCGCGAGATCCTCGCGGACGAGCGCCTCGACTGGGAGCCGTACCGCGCGACCTATGGCCCGCTCCGCGAGGGGCTCTGCGCGCGGCTCGCGGCGCTGGCCTCACGGCAGTAGCCGCGCCGGCGGCCTAGCCTAGGGCGGCGGTCCTCCCGCCGGCCCTGCCGCGAGCCGCTGCGGCCGGATCTCCTGGTGCATCCAGTGCTCGTCCGTCTGCACGTGCCCGCGCCGCACCCACTTGGCGAGGCACCGCTGGAACGCCGCGTCCGGGAACTCGCCCGCGACCCGCACCACCACCCCCTCGCGCGGGCCGCCGAACGCCGAAGGCTCGCGCGCCAGCGCGCTGGTCAGCGCCTCGAGCTCGCGCTCGGCCTCGACGCGGCCCCGGAACAGGACAGGCACGGTGGGGAGCCCCAGATCGTTCGCCTGGGCCACGACCATGTCCCACTCCCAGAAGAGCCCCTGCGCGTCGTCGCGCACGCCGAAGACCAGCGAATAGCCCGGCAGCGCCTCGTACTCGATGGAGTGGACCGCATAGCAATACTCGCAGAAGACCGACGTGCCCTCCGAGAGCTGGTGAGCGATGCGCGCGTGGGTGGCCTTCGCGAGGTCGAAGCTCGGGTGAGACGGAGGGCCCGAGTGCGAGCGCGAAAAGACGCTCTTTCGCGTGTACGTGAGGTTGCTCCCGTCGCACTTCTCGGTGATGACGATCTCCACGCCGAGCAGCCCCGACACGTCGGCCATCCTCTTGTCGTCGGACGTGCCGCCCGGCGACCACGGAAGGTGGAACGAGCGCGGGTATTTGGCGGACATGACGGCGCCAGGGTAGCACCGGGCATCAGGCGCGGACATGCTACGGTCCTCGCGCGCTGCGCGCCCGCGTCCAGCGCGCGCTCGCCAGGGGGTGCTCCACCATGTCCGCCGCGTCCTCGCTCCTCGATCTCCTCACGCCCGATCCGGCGCGTGTCCCCTGGGACGAGCTCCAGGTCTTCGACTGGGTCCGCGCGCTCGAGGGCTGCCCGCAGGACCCGATCCACCACGCCGAGGGCAACGTCTGGATTCACACCCGCATGGTGCTGGAGACGCTCCTCGGGCTGCCCGAGTGGCGGGCGCTGCCGCCGGAGGAGCAGCGCGTCGTGTACCTGGCGTGCCTGCTCCACGACGTGGCGAAGCCGGCGACCACGCGCGAGGAGGACGGGCGGATCACGGCCAAGGGCCACTCGCGCGCGGGGGAGCTGCTCGCGCGCCGCCTGCTCTGGGAGCTCGGCGCGCCGTTCGCGCTGCGCGAGCACGTGTGCGCGCTCGTGCGCTACCACCAGATCCCGTTCTACCTCATCGAGCGGGGCGACGCGCAGCGCGTGGCCGCCGAGATCAGCCTCCACGCGCGCTGCGATCTGCTCGCGCTCGTGGCCGAGGCCGACATCCGGGGGCGCGTCTGCGCGGACATGGGCCGCGTGGTCGACAATATCGAGCTCTTCCGCGAGCTCTGCCGCGAGGAGGGGTGTTACCAAGGGCCGCGGGCCTTCGCCTCGGATCACACGCGATTCGTGTATTTCCGCTCCGACCCCGCCGGCGGGCGCCACCCGGACGTGGAGGTCTATGACGACACGCGCGCCGAGGTCGTGGTGATGAGCGGGCTGCCGGGCGCCGGGAAGGACACGTATGTCCGGAGCCACTTCGCCGACTGGCCGGTCGTCTCGCTGGACGCGCTTCGGAGCGAGCTGGAGATCGATCCGACCGATACCCAGGGACAGGTGGTCCAGGCGGCGCGCGAGCGGGCGAAGGAGCACCTGCGGCGCGGGGAGCGGTTCGTGTGGAACGCGACGAACCTGTCGCGGCAGCGGCGCGGGCCCGTGCTGCAGATGGCGGCGGACTACGGGGCGAGGATCCGCGTGGTCTACGTGGAGGTGCCTCGCGCGGTGCTGTTCGCGCAAAACCGGGCGCGGGAGGCGGCGGTGCCGGAGGCGGCGATCCGGCGGATGATCGAGCGGTGGGAGATCCCGGGGAAGACGGAGGCGCACGAGGTCGTGCTGGCGGTGCGCGGAGAGGGGTAGGCGCGCGGCGAACACCCTCTCCGGGGGCCTACGGTTAACGCCGTCAGGTGGCCCGCGCCGGGTCGGTGTTCCTCCGTCCAGCCGGCGCCCGCCGGAGCGCTCCGCCCGGGCCGGCCGGCTGCGCTCGCAGGCGCGGTGCGGTAAGCTGCGGCCCGGAGCGACGTATGCCCTTCCAGAGCGAGAACTCTCCCGTCCCGATTCCCCCGCCCGGCGAGGACGAGCTCCCGTACGACGATGGAGAGCCGATGGAGTCCGAGCGCCACCGCGCACAGATGGACATGCTCATCGAGGTGCTGAAGCTCTTCTGGCACGACCGCGACGACGTGTACGTCGCCGGCAACATGGCCATCTACTTCAGCGAGCTGCAGGCGAAGAAGAACGACTTCCGAGGCCCCGACGTGTTCGTCGTGCTCGACACAAACCGGCGCGAGCGCAAGTCATGGGTCGTCTGGCAGGAGGACGGGAGGACGCCCGACGTGGTGATCGAGCTGCTCTCCGAGAGCACCGAAGCCGTCGATCGCGGCGAAAAGATGCGCGTTTACGCGAAGCTCCTGCACGTGCCGGAATATTACCTGTTCGATCCGTTCTCGGGCGCGCTCGAAGCCTACGCGCTCGATCCGGCCACGCGGTCCTACGCGCCGGTGCCACCCGAGGCGAACGGCGACGTCGTGAGCGCCTGCCTCGGCCTGCGGCTCGGCGTACGCCGTGGCACCTACCTCGGCCGCGAGGCCGGCTGGCTGCGCTGGCTCGATGCTCAGGGGCGCCTGCTGCCGACCGCCGAAGAGCAAGCCCGCGCCGCCGAAGAGCAAGCCCGCGCCGCCGAAGAGCAAGCCCGCGCCGCCAGCGACGAGGCGAAGCGGCTCGCCGCTCGACTCGCGGAGTATGAAAAGCGCTTCGGACCGCTGCCGGGCAGCGGCTCTGACTGAGGCGACGTCCCCCGCTCGGCCCCCCACGCGCCCCCGCGCCCTCCCGGTCCACCCCGTCCGCAGCCCTACGAGCCGCCCTCACCGCCCACGCGCGCATCCCCGAGGCGCCCGAGGATCTCGTCCACCGTCTCCTCGACCGTGAGATCCGATGTGTCCAGCCACAGGCCCAGCCGCGGCGTCTCCTCGCGCAATACGCGGTCGAAATCGAGGACCGACGAGGCGTCCTGATACCCGCGCTTCGCTCGACCCGCCTCCCGCGCCGCGACCACGGCGGGACGCGGGCAGAGGACCACCACGTGCAGAGGACGATGCGCGTAGCACCGCACCACCTCGGCGAGCCCAGCGCCCAGGATGATGTCCTGGTGGACGACGGTGAACCCGGCCTCGAGATACAGGTCGGCCGCCGCCGCCGCGACGCGGTACCGGAGCCGCAGCTGCAGCTCGGCCTCCTCGGAGAGCTCGAAGCCCATCTCGGCGCGACCACCGACGATCATGCGGCGAAACACGTCGCCCCGCAGATGCACGCTCCTCGGCAGCCGCTCGGCCAGCCGCTGAGCGACCGTCGACTTCCCAGAGGCCATGAGCCCCGTGATCAGGACGATGGACGGAGACTCCGGCAGGCTCCCACGCGCGGTCATGACGGACGATCCTCCTCGGCCCCCCCGGGGCGCTCCCCTCCGCTACCTCCGCCCGAACCCCGGCGCCAGCATCGCCGCCCACCGCGCCGGGCTCCTGATCCGCTCCCGCGCCATCACCGCGTCCGCCACGAGGATCCGCTGCAGCCCCTTCTCGCCGCCGAACAGCTCGCCCGCCTGGCGCCGTGCCGCCGCGGCGTAGAGCGGCATGTCCGCCGCGTCGAACCCGGCCGCCGCCGCCTCCAGCTGCGCGATCGCCTCGTCCCGCTCGCCGCGCAGCTCCGCCGCGCCCGCCCGGAGGAGCGGCACGAACGGGTCGGACCACGCCGTCCTCTCCCGGGCGAGCGCGGCCGCGTCCCGCAGCGCCGCCTGGATCAACGGCTCGGGCTCGACCGCGCCCTCGGCCGCAGCCAGCGCCGTGCTCGCGCGCTCCACGTGCGCCATCACCCGGCTGTTCTGCATCATCAGCAGCATCGAGCCCTCGATCTTCGGCCACGCCTCCGCGAGCCGCCTCAGCGCCGCGCCGGCGCGGCCGGCGTAGCGGTCGACGTAGGTCTCGCCGAGCAGCCCCACGAAATGCTCGAGGTGGAACCCCGACGTCGTCCACCGCGACAGCGCCCCCGCGACCGCGCTGCGCGCGGCCGCCACGTCGTCCGACGCGAGCGCGACCCACGCCGCCTGCGCGCCGAAGATCGCCGCCGCATAGCGATCGCCCCGCTGCTCGGCCCCCCGGAGCACCGCCGGCATCGTCCGCGCCAGCGCGTCGATCTGCCCGCGGTAGTACCGCATCCACGACGCCATCAGCTGCGTCGTCGCGAGCTCCCAGGCGACGCCGGCGCACCGGTCGCGCAACACCTCGTCCGCCCGCTCGTACCAGTCGGACGCCGCCCTCCAGCGGCCCGCCGTGAACGCCTCGAGCATGCCCGACACCATCATCGACAGGCCGAGGAGGTGCGGGCTGTCGAGCCGCTCCGCGAGCGCGCGCACCGCGGCGACCAGCTCCTCCGCGCGCGCCCGGCCCGGCGACCCGATCATGCACGCGGACGAGGCCTCGAACGCGAGCGCGCGCCCGATGCGGTACGGCTCGCCGGCGCGCAGCGCGAGCAGCAAGGCGCGCGCCGAGAACTCAGCGGAGCGGACCATGTCGACCGCCGACAGGCCCACCGTCACCGTCCAGCAGGCGTCGATGCGCGCCAGATCCTCCGGGCGCACCTCCGCCTCGGGCCGCTCGCGGAACCGCAGGCCCCGGAGGCGCAGCTCCGCCCGGTGCAGGAGCAGCGCGACGAGCGCGCGCCGCGGCGTCTCCGGGAACGACAGGCCGACCGCCGCCAGCACGGCGCGCACGTGCTCCAGCCCCTCGTCGATGTGCCCGCTCCGCAGGTACTGCTCCGCGGCGCGGCGGCGGAGATCGAGCGACCGCGCGCTGTCGTCCCCCTCCGCCGCCGCCGCGTAGCGCCTCGCCGCCTCCGCCCCCTTGCCCGCGTCGACGAGGGCGTCGGCGCACCGCACCTCGAGCGCGCGCCGCTCCGCCTCCGGGAGATCCGCGCCGCGCGGGAGCAGGCCGAGCGCGAGCTCGTAGAGCCGCGCCGCGCGCTCGAACGCGAGCGCCTCGGCCGCCTGCTCGGCCGCGACCGCCGCGAGCTGCCCCGCGCGCGCCCCGTCGCCCGCGCCGAGCCAGTGCCGCGACAGCGTCTCGGCGTCCGCCGTCCCGAGCGCCTCGAGCGCCCGCGCGAGCCGCCGGTGCCGCGCCGCGAGCTGCTCCGGACCGAGCCGACCGACCACGGACGCGCGCACGAGATCGTGCGACGCCTCGACGAGCTCGCCCTCGCCGGCGGGCCGCGCGACGATCAGATCCTCGGCGCAGAGGAGCGCCATCGCCGGCGCGCGCTCCTCGCCGTCGAGCTTCGCCGCGCGCGCGGCGACCGCCGCGTCGAGCGGCTCCCCGGCGACGGCGATCACCTCGAGCAGCCGGAGCGCCTGCTCCGGCAAGCGGTGGAGCCGCGCCGCGAGCGCCCGCTCCCACGCGGCGTCGCCCCGCGCGCCCATGTCGCCCGCCGGCTCCTGCGCGTCGCGGACGAGCTCGCCGAGCAGCCGCGGGTTGCCCCCGGAGGCGCGGGCGATGGCGTCCGCCCGCGCGCGGGTGCCCTCGTCGCGCGCGAAGAGGAGCGCGAGCGCGAGTTCCTCCGCCTCGAGCGGCAGGAGCGGCCCGACCTCGATCTGGCGCAGCTCGCCGTCCCGGCGCGTCGGCGGGGCCCACTCGAGGCCGAGGGAGGCGGGCTCGGTCGCCGCGGGGGCCGGGCGCGCGCCCCCCATCCCGTCGAGCAGCGCGCGGAGCGGCGCGCTCGCGTCGACGTCCTCGGTCCGGTAGCTGCCGAGGAACATCATCGCGGGCGCGTCGGGCGGGCGCGTGAGCTCGAGCAGGAGCGCCACGCTGTCGGCGTCGATGAACTGGAGGTCCTCGATCGCCACGACGAGCGGGCTGCGCTCGGCGATGCGCCAGAGCAGCTGCCGGAGCGCCGCGAAGCAGCGCTGCCGCAGCTCCTGCGCGTCGGGCGACTCGCTCACGCGCGGCGCCGACGCGACGGCGGGCACGCGCGAGAGCGCCGGGAACACCCGGACGAGCGCGCGGACGTCGCGCGGCAGGAGCCGCTCCGCTTCCTCGGCGGAGACGCGCCGCAGGAAGCGGCACAGCGATTCCATGACGCCCCCGAACGCCTTGTAGGACTCGGTCGCGCCGCTCGCGCAGCGCCCCCGCAGGACGACCGGCCCCTTGTCGCGGCGGAGCCCCATCAGGAAGTGGTGGATCAGCGCGCTCTTGCCCATGCCCGCGCCGCCGCGGACGAGCACGCAGATGGGCCGCTCCAGGACGAGCGCCTCGGCGGCGCGGCTCAGGGCGCGCAGGTGCGGGCGGCGGCCGATGAAGTGCGCGATCGTCGGCGGCGCGAGCGTGGACAGCGCGCTCTCCGGCGCTGCCTCGGCGCCCGGCGCTGGCGCGGCGCCCGGCGCTGCCTCGGCGCCCGGCGCTGGCGCGGCGCCCGGCGCTGGCGCGGCGCCCGGCGCTGCCTCGGCGCCCGGCGCTGGCGCGGCGCCCGGCGCTGCCTCGGCGCCCGGCGCTGGCGCGGCGCCGCCCGGGTCCTCCGCTCCGCGCCCCCCGTCCTGCGCCACGGTCACTTCTTGCTCAGGAACGCATCCATCGCCCGGCGGTGCTCGGGGCCGTTCCACTGCTCGGCGAACGCCCGTCGCTCGACCTCCACCGCGGAGGCGCGCAGCGCCTCCCGCACCTTGCACAGCGCCCGCTTCATCGCCGCCACCGACGTGCGCGGGCTGTCGGCGATGCGGTTCACCTGCGCGATCGCGCGGCTCCGCGCCGCGCCGGTCGGGACGACCTCGCTCGCGAGGCCGATCCGGAGCGCCTCGGCGGCGCCGATCCGCTCCGCCGTCAGGAGCAGCCGCGACGCCTGCAGCGGCCCCACCCGCTCGCAGAGCCGCGTCAGCCCGCCCCACGCCGGCGACAGGCCCATCTTGACGTGGCGGAACGAGAGCGCGGCGTGCTCCTCGACGATGACGAAATCGCAGAGCAGGAGCAGCTCGCAGCCGCCGCCCAGCACGTCGCCCTGCACCGCGGCGACGATCGGCACCTCGCTCTCCTCGAACGCCGAGAGGCCCTCGAACATGGCGAGGACCTCGCCGCTCTCCGCGCCGCCCTCGGCGAGCGCGTGGAGCTCGCGGATGTCCCCGCCCGCGACGAAGACGCCGCCGCTCGCCGCGGTGATCACGACGCCGCGCACGCGCGGGTCCGAGGAGGCGAGGCGGATCGCCTCGCCGAGGCGCCGCGCGAAGGCGCTGTCGATGGCGTTCCGGCACTCGGGGCGATCGATGGTCAGGACGACCGCGTCGCCGGCCGCCTCGACCCCGAGGGTCACGAGGCGGCCCTCCGCGCGCCCCTCCCGTTCGTCAGCACCGCGGGCTTCCTGCGGCTCGCGCCCGCCCCGTTCTCCACCGCGCGGCTGAGCCGCCGCGTCGGCGGCATGCGCTCGTCGTGGATCACCTCGGCGATCCGCGCCTCGAGCGTGCGGCGGCTGAGGCCGCGCTGCTCCGCCGCGTACCGCTCGGCGTAGCTGATGATCGCGCCCGCCACGTCGACGCCGCTCGCGCGCTCGATCCCCTCCAGCCCGGGCGAGCTGTTGATCTCGAGGATCTTGGGCCCGGAGCGCGCCTCGAGCATGTCGACGCCGGCGACCTCGAGGCCCATCGCCTTCGCGGCGCGGATGGCGACGCTCCGGTAGACGCGCGGCAGCTTGACCCGGTCACCCTTGCCGCCGCGGTGGAGGTTCGAGCGGAACTCGCCGGGCTTCGCGACCCGCCGCATCGACGCGACCACGCGGCCGCCGACGACGATGACGCGGATGTCGCGCCCCTTCGACTCGCGCACGTACTCCTGGAGCACGATGTCCTGGCCCATGGCCCAGAACGTCTCGAGCAGCGCGTGCACGGCGTGCGGCGTCTCGGCGAGCATGGTGCCGATGCCCTGGGTCCCCTGCTGCAGCTTCACGATCGCGGGGCAGCCGCCGACGAGCGAGAGCGCCGCCTCGACGCCGGCCGGGCTGCGGGCGCAGACGGTGATCGGCACGTTGAGCTTGCGGCGCGTGAGCAGCTGGAGCGCGCGCAGCTTGTCCCGGCTCCGCGCGATCGAGACGGCGCCGTTCAGGACCGGGACGCCCATGAGGTCGAACTGGCGGACGACGGCGAGGCCGTAGTTCGTGATGCTGGCGCCGATGCGCGGGATCACGATGTCGAAGCGGGGCACCGCCGAACCACCGACGAGCAACGACGGCCGACCGCGCGACACCACGATCTGGAAATCGAGCGGATCGATGACGCTGACGTCGTGACCACGCGCGCGCCCCGCGAGCACGATGCGGCTCGTCGAGTAGAGGGACGCGTTGCGCGACAGGACGAGGAATCGCATGTGGCCCGGAGGCTAGCAGAGCCCGCAGACTGCGTGGATGGGTGCGCGAGCCGATTCATGTTTCGCGCCTCCTCGACGAGCGGCCCGCGCGGCGTCTCCAGCCGCCCACGCCGCCCGCGCCGCGTCGCGCGCCGCGCCATCGGCCCCCGTTTTCCATGCGGCCCAGCGCCGCGACGCGCGAGGGCCGCTCGATCTCGACGCGGCGGACCAGGCGCGGGCGGAAGCGCGCGGCGGCGCGGCGCTTGCGCTGGAAAATGTTTCGTGTACGAATCTTTTCGGTCCGCCGGCGAGGAGGGGTTCACGATGTGGCAGCCGTTCACGGAGGAACATCAGCAGTTCAGGAAAACGGTGCGGGCCTTCGCAGAGAAGGAGCTCGCTCCACACGTGGAGGAGTGGGAGGCGGCGGAGTGCTTCCCCAACTGGGTGTTCAAGCGCGCCGGCGAGCTCGGGATCCTGGGCGCGCACTTCCCGGAGGAGCACGGCGGCGCCGGGCTCGACTACTGGTTCTCGGCGGCGAAGGCCGAGGAGCTCGTGCACTGCGCGATGGCGGGCGTCTCGATGGGGCTGCTCGTCCAGAGCGACATGGCGACGCCGGTGATCAGCGACATCGGCACGAAGGAGCAGATCGAGGAGTTCCTCCGGCCGGCGCTCGCGGGCGACAAGATCGCGGCGCTCGGCGTCTCCGAGCCCGGGGCGGGCAGCGACGTGGCCGGGATCCGGACCACGGCGCGCAAGGACGGCGACGACTACGTGCTGAACGGGCAGAAGACGTTCATCACGAACGGGACGCGCGCCGACTTCGTGACGCTGCTCGCGAAGACGTCGCCGGACAAGGGGGCCCACGGCTGCTCGTTCTTCCTCGTGCCGACGGCGCTCGGCGGCTTCAACGTCGCGAAGAAGCTGAAGAAGATCGGCAACAAGTCGTCGGACACGGCGGAGCTCTTCCTGGAGGACGTGCGGGTGCCGCGGCGCTACCTGCTCGGCGAGCCGGACCAGGGCTTCGCGTACCTGATGCAGAACTTCCAGACCGAGCGGCTGGTCGCCGCGGTGGGCGCGATCGCGAGCTCGTTCGTGACGCTCGACAGGTCGGTCGAGTACGGGCGCGAGCGGACGGCGTTCGGCAAGCCGATCATCAAGCGCGAGTCGTGGCAGCACAGGTTCGTGGACCTGTACACGCGCTGCGAGGCGGCGCGCGCGTTCGTCTACAAGTGCGTCGACCACTACAACGACGAGCGGTACGTCCGGAAGGTGCCGATCAGCTTCGACACGGTGAAGCTCATCTCGATGGCGAAGATCCTGGCCGGCGACGTGGCGAACGACGTCGTGGACACCTGCCTGCAGTTCCACGGCGGCTGGGGCTACATCGAGGATTTCCCGATCGCGCGCGCCTGGCGCGACCAGCGGCTCCTCCGCATCGGCGGCGGGACGACCGAGACGATGAAGTACTACCTGGCGAAGCTGATGAACTTCTGAGGGCCGCCCGCCCGAGCGGCCATCCCCCCACCAGCGGGCCGCGCGCAGCCCCGCCGGGGAGCGCGCGCAGCCCCGCCGGGGGCGCGGGAGCCGCGAAACGGGCCTGGCGGACGTAAGGCGGACGGAAACGACGCGCCGACGAAAAAAAGTAGAGACAAGCGGAGCGAGAGGCTGTAGATATGCCGCTCCCAACGAACGGGGCTGTAGCTCAGCTGGGAGAGCGCATGACTGGCAGTCATGAGGTCAGGGGTTCGATCCCCCTCAGCTCCACCGATAGGACCTAAGGACCCCCGCGGGTCCACCACGCCGCGCCTGCCTGCCGGCGTGCTTTTTCAGAACCTCCTCTGACTGCGCGTCTCGCGCGGCGCGTGACCTGAAGCTGCCCCGCGGCTCGGAACGCGCAGCAGGCGGGCGCGCTCAGAACGCGCCGAGGTAACGCGGCGGCAAGCCGACCCGCGGGTCGACGTGGAAGGCGCCCGCGTGCTCGAGCGCGCGGCCGTCGGCGCCGACGTCGAAGCGGTGGACGACGCCCCCTTCGGTCTCGGCGTCCGCGGCGAGGCACCGCCCGCACGCCTCGGCGCAGCGCACCTCGCCGAGGGAGAACGGGAGCTCCTTCGAGCGCAGCAGGACCTCGGGCTCGCCGCGCTCGGGCGCGGAGCCGGCGAGCTCGACCGTCGTGAGCGTGTCGTCGATCGGCCCCCCCTCGCTGAGCGCGTCGCGGCCGAGCGTCGAGAACACGAGGCGGTCCTCGGAGGCGAACGCGACGGAGAAGCCGGGCGTCCCCGCGCCGAGCTCGGCGGCCGTCCAGCGCGCCTCCTCGACGAGGCCCCCGTCGCGGCGCGCGAGGACGACGAGGCCGGCCTCGCCGGCGTTCGAGGTGGCGTCGCCGCCGAACGTCCCGGGGCACACGACCGCGAGCCTCGAGCCGCCGGCGGACGCGGTCAGCCCCCCGCACCCGTGGAGCCCCTCGAGCACCGTGACCGCCCGGATCGCGTCGCTGCGCGCGTCGATCTCGACCAGGCGCGACTCGGCCGACGCGACGAAGTCGAGCGAGGTCGCCGTGAGCAGCACGTAGAGGCTGTCGCCGACCAGCACCGCGCGGCCCGGCCGGGGGTAGAACGCCGGGTCCTCCCCGGCCAGCGCCGGCGCGAGATCGATCCGGCCGACGATCGCGCGGGCGCCGGGGTCGACGACGAGCACGTCGCTCCCGCCGTCGATCGGCGCGGCGTCCGGGTCGAGGTTCGGCTCGTGGCGCGTGACGTACGCCTTGCCCGGCGAGACCTCGACGTAATCCTGCGGGTTCGCGCGGAACGCCGTGGCGAGGGCGAGCTGCCCCGCGGGCTCGCCGCTCCGGACGTCGATCCACGTGAGCACGGACGCGGAGCGATCGAGCAGCGCCAGCCGCTCCCCGCGGACCGGGGTCGTCGGGACCACGACGTCCCCCGAGAGCGGCGAGGCGAGGCCGGGCGAGCTCGATCCCGACGAGACGATCGACGCGGAGAGCACCGCGCCGTCCCAGCTCACCAGGCTGACGTTCGTCGACTGGTAGTCGCTGCTGACCACGACCGCGCCGCGCCCGCACGGGCCCGCGACGACGTCCGTGCCGCCGGTGCTCGGCGGCGGCTCCGGCGCGTTGCACCCGATGAGCGCGCGCGCCGCCCCCGCGGCGAGGATCGTCCGAGAGAGGGCCCCGAGGGCCGCCCCCCGCCTCAGGTCGATGCGAGACGCCGTCACCACCACACCTCCGTCGCTGCGTGAAAGCTCCGCCCGGGGAGCTCGAGGTTGAACAGATCGAACGTCCTCGCGCCGAAGACGTTCGCGATCGAGAAGCGCGCCGAGACCCGCCGGAGCGCGAGGATCGCGAGCTCCACGTCGACCGTCGCCTGCTCCGGGAGCGGCCGGAGACCCGCGGGGTCGGCGGCGCGCGAGGCGCGGTAGAAGAGCCGCGCCGAGAGCGAGGCGCGGTCGACGCCGAGCCGCGCGGGCTCGGCGTACACCTCCAGGGACGGCGCCGCCACGAGGCGCGCCTGGTACGGGATGAGGTCGTTCGCGAGCGCGCGGCCCGGCGAGGTGTCCCGCGGATCGAGCGCGGTGAGCGCGAGGCCGGCGCGGAGGTGGTCGAGCGCCGAGGCCGACGCGGTGAGCTCCAGGCCGAGGACGCGCGCGCTCGCGACGTTGTACGGCCGCAGCACGCCGATGAAGGCGGGGCGGTGCGCGACGAGCCCCGAGGCGAAGCGCGAGAAGCCGAGGATCTCGAGGGAGACCTCGGCGCGCGCGGCCGGCGCCGCCGCGGCGAGGCGCACGCCGAGCTCGGCCGAGAGGCCGCGCTCGGGGGCGAGCTCCGGGTTGCCGACGACGATCGGGGAGCTGCCGTAGAGCTCGCCGAGCGCGGGGACGCGCACGTAGCGGCCGAGGTTTCCGAAGAGCGAGACGCCGCCGCCCGCGAGGCGGAGCCGGGCGCCGAGGCGGCCGCTCGGCTCGAGCGAGGCGAGGGGACCGCCGGTGCCGCCGTGGCTCGTCCGGTGGAGCTCCACGGCGCCGAGGGCGTAGCCCTCGAGCGAGGGGATGGGCGCGTAGCGAAGGCTCACCGACGCGCGGGAGGTGGCGCGCGAGGCGCGGAGCGGCGCTCCGCCCATGCGATCGAGGGCGAGGAGCTCGCGCTCGTGGGCCGCCGAGGCCGAGACGGCGAGGTCGTCGGCCGGGCGGTAGCGGACGGCCGCCTGCCCGGCGCCGCGCGCGCCGCGGCTCTCGACGAGCGGCGACAGCAGGCCGAGCTCGCCCCGCGGATCGCGGACGACCTGGCTCGAGAGGATCGCCGAGCTCGTGAGCTCGAGGCGGCACCGATCGAGGCCGCCCTCCGGCGGGCCGGCGCACGGGACGGCCGCGGCGATCGCGCCGAGCCAGCGCTGCACGTGGGCGCGCGCGGCCCGCGCCGGCGTCTCCGAGAGGCCGGTCGCGCCCTGGTCGCGCGCGAAGCCGTTGCCGATCGCCGTGGCGCTGCCGCCGCCGGGCAGGCGGTAGCGGCTGATGCTCCAGAGGTCGTAGGCGTCGGCATCGGCGTTCGGCCTGGGCAGCGCGCGCCCCGTCCTGCGGTCCGTGACGAGGTAGTCGTTGTCGGCGGCGCGCCGGCCGATCGCGATCGTGGCGCCCGCGCGGTCGTCGCCGAGGCCGGCCGACGCCCACGCGGCGCGCTCGCCGAAGCTGCCGGCGCCGAGCCCCACGGAGGCGCGGGGCGCGCGCGGCAGCGACGGCTCGAAGAAGATGGCGCCGCCGATCCCGAGGCGATCGGCGTGCTCGGGCGCGTTGCCCCGGTAGACCTCGACGCGCTGGATCATCCAGAGCGGGACCATCGAGAGGTCGGCGGTGCCGGTCACGTCGTCGTTGAGCCGGACGCCCGCGAGGTACACCGGCGTCTCGGCGCTGCTCGCGCCGCGGATGGACGCGGTCGCGAGGTCCGACGCGGCGCCCGTGCGGGAGACCTGCAGGCCGGGGACGCGGCTCAGCACCGCGGACGCCGCGGCGCCCGGCGCGCGGAGCTCGTCGCCGCGGATCACGTGGGACGCCGCGGTGGGATCCCGCGCGGCCACGGTCGACGCGCGCTGCCCCTCGACGCGCACCTCGAGCGCCCGGCCGCGCGGCCGGGCCGGCGCGCGCGAGGAACGAGGAGCCGGCGCGGCGACGCGGTCGCCTCGTTCCTCGCGCGCGCCGCCGCCTCCGCGCGCCCCGCCGCCCCCGCGCGCCCCGCCGCCCGCCTCGCCCTCCCGGCCGCCCGCGCCCGCCTCCTGGCCCCGCGCGCGCGGCGAGAGGCCGGCGGCGGCCACGAGCGCCGCGCAGGCAAGCGCCCAGGGGCGCCTCACGGGCACAGCGCGTGGACGACGCCCACCGCGTCGAGGTCGAAGACGTCGGGCGTGCCGGCGCGATCGGTGATCCGCACGAACCGCGCGAGCGAGACCCCGATCTCGGCCAGATCGAACGGGTCGCCGCCCGCCGACGGCGGGTCGAGCGGATCGATGTCGTTCTCGTCGGGGTTGGCGTGCACGGCGTGCCATCCGGCGCAGCCGTCGTACGGGTAGCGCTCCGCGGCGCAAGGGAACGCCGACCAGGCGGCGCCGTCCTCGCTCACCTCGACCGTCGCGAGCTCGGCGAACACGCTCGCGGCGTCGTCCCCGCCGCGCGCGAAGGCGTTCTCGAACACCAGGAAATCGGCCCCGGGCCCGTCGACGATCGCGTTGCCCTCGAACGCCACCACGATCGACCCGCCGTCGCCGAGCGAGAGCACGTCCAGCGAGCCGCCGCAGCAGCCGGCGCCCTTCGGCGGGCCGAGGACGACGTCCGGGTACCGGTCCTGGCCGAACCCCTGCCCCGGCCCGAAGCAGGCCGACACTACGCGCGTCGCGAACCGCGCGCCCGGGCCGCCGCACGCGGCCTCGCCCGCTCCGGGAGCGCCGCCATGGCCGCCGGAGAGGCACGAGCCGCCCGCGCCCGCCGCCGCGGCGGGCTCGCCGGCGCCGTCGTCCGGGGGCGCGCCGCCGCCGCCGCACCCGGACAGGACGCCCGCGGAGGCGCAGAGGCAGACGACGAGGGCGCGCAGCGACATCCTGGACCTGTTCGAGCGAGGTCGCGACGCGGCATCTCCGCGTCGGCGGCGGCCGGCCTGCCCCGGTCCCGCGAGGATCTGCGTCTCTCCATCTCCGCGCAACGGGACCTCTTCGGCCGCACGGGCGGCTATCACGGGCCTCCGGGACGGTCAACGCGCTTCCCCGGCCTCCCGCGGGAGAGTAGAAAACCCGGAGCATGGCTCTCTCGCCTTCCTGGGTGTTCCCGGAGCTCGACGCGAGCGCGGCGGGCGCGGCGCGCACGCGGCAGGACACGCTGACCAAGCCGCGCGGCAGCCTCGGGGCGCTCGAGGATGTCGCCGTGGCGCTCGCGGGCATCCAGGGCGGGCCGCCCGCGAGCCGGCCCGCGGCCGCGGTGCTGTTCGCCGCCGATCACCCCGTCGCCCGGCACGGCGTGTCGGCCTACCCGGCCGAGGTCACGGCGGCGATGGTCGCGAACTTCGTGCGCGGCGGCGCCGCCTCCAGCGTGCTCTGCCGCCACCTCGGGGTCGAGCTGCGGGTCATCGACGTCGGCGTCGCCCACCCGTACGAGCGCGCCGGCGGCGACGGCGCGCAGCTGCGGCGCGATCCGGTCGCCGACGATCCCATCGGCGATCTGCGGGTCGAGGACGCGCTCTCGGAGGACGTCTACGAGCGCGCGCTCCGCGCCGGCGCCGCCGAGATCGACGCGCTCGGGGGCGACACGCGCGTCGTCCTGCTCGGCGAGATGGGCATCGGCAACACCACGGCGGCGTCGGCGATGGCGGCGCTGCTCCTCGGGCTCGCCCCGGAGGACGTCGTCGGCGCGGGGACCGGCGTCACGGGCGACGCGCTGTCGCGCAAGGTCGAGGTCGTGCGCGACGCGACCCGGCGCGTCCAGGGCGCCTCGAGCGCGTTTCGCGCCGATCCGCGCCGCGTCGCGCGGGCGGTCGGCGGCAAGGAGATCGCCGCGCTCGTGGGCGCCATGGCGCGGGCGATCGAGCGGCGGATGGCGGTGCTCGTCGACGGCTTCATCGTCTCGACCGCCGCGCTCGCGCTCGTCCGGATGGACGCCCGGGCGCGGGCGGGCATGCTCTTCGCGCACCGCTCGGCCGAGCGCGGTCACGCCCACGTCCTCGCGGCGCTCGAGGCCCGCCCCTTGCTGGATCTCGGCATGCGGCTGGGCGAGGCGAGCGCCGCCCTGGCCGCGCTGCCCCTGCTCGACGCCGCGTGCGCCCTGCACGCCGGCATGGCGACGTTCGCGAGCGCGAGCGTGCCCGACCGCGCGCCGCCCGGGACTTCATGACGCTGCCGCCGGTGCTGCGCGGCGCCCGGGCGGCGACGACCTTCCTCACGCGCGTCCCGGTCGGCGGCTTCCCCTACGCCGAGGCGGACTGGCGCTGGGCCTCGGCCTGGTTCCCGTTCGTGGGCGCCGGCCTCGGCGCCGTCCAGGCCGCGGCGTGGCTGCTCGTCGACCGGGGCGGCGCGCTCGTCGCGGCCAGCGTCGTCGTGGCGCTCGGCCTGCTCCTCACCGGGGCCTTCCACGAGGACGGCCTCGCGGACACGGCCGACGCGCTCGGCGGCGCCTTCGATCGCGCGCGTCTGTTCGAGATCCTCAAGGACAGCCGCATCGGCTCGTTCGGCGCCGCGGCGCTGATCGTGGTCCTCGTGCTGCGCATCGCCCTGCTCGCACGGCTCGACGCCGCGGCGCCGGTCGCCCTGGTGCTGACGCAGTGCCTCTCGCGCGTCCCGCCGATCTGGCTCATGGTCGCGCTGCCGTACGTGACCCAGGGCGGCTCGCGCAGCCGGCCGGTCGCGCAGGCGGCGCTCCCGCAGGCGCTCCTCGGCTCGGTGTGGCCGGCGCTCTCGCTCGCCGTGGCGCACGCCGCCGGGGCCGTCTCGGCGGCCGAGGCGGCGGCCATGCTCGGCGCGGCGGCGGCCGCCGCGGCGATCTGCGGCCTCCGCTTCCGCGCCCGCGCGGGCGGCATCACCGGCGACTTCCTGGGCGCGACGCAGCAGATCGCCGACTGCGCCGCGCTGCTCGCCCTCGCGCTCTCGCGGGGCGGCTGAGCCGCGGGCGCGCCGGCATGGATCCCCTCGCCCCTTCGCTCATCGCGTTCCGCCACGCCCCCGTCGCGCTCTCCGGCGTCTGCTACGGCCGCCTCGACGTGGCCGCGGAGCTCGCGCCCGGGGACGCCGCGGCCGCGATCGAGCGCGCGCTCCGCGACCTCGATCTCCGCCCCGGCGTGGTCTGGTCGTCGCCGCTCTCCCGCTGCGCGCTCCCCGCGGCCGAGCTCGCGGCGCGCCTCGGGGTGCCGCACGCGATCGACGCGCGCCTCGTCGAGATCGCCTACGGCGCCTGGGAGGGGCGCGCCTGGTCGGAGATCGAGCGCGGCGATCCGGACGCGTACGCCGCGTGGCTCGACGGCTGGGAGCGCGTCGGGCCGCCCGGGGGCGAGTCGGCGATCGAGGTCGAGGCCCGGGTGCGGTCGTTCTGGCGGGCGCTCTCTCCGGCGTGCGGGCCAGCGTCCGGGGCGTCCCCGCACCTCCTGGTCGCGCATGCGGGCGTGCTGCGGGCGCTGCGCGTCGTCGCCTGCGGCGTCACCTGGCCCGAAGCGATGAGCGCGCCCGCGCCTCACCTCGCGGCCGAGCGCTTCCCGCTCCCCGCGCCTGCCCTTTCGCTGGCGGCCCCCTGAGGGGCGCGTACCCTCGTCGGGCATGACCCCGCACGAAGAGCTCGCGCTCCTGCTGCGCCCGGCGGCCGGAGGCCTCTACCTCGTCTCGACCGGGCGCGCGCAGCAGCTCGAGGTCCAGCGACGGCTCTACGGCGCCTCGACCCAGGACGAGGTCCTCGCCCGGTTCCGCGCGTCGTTCGACCGCATCGCCGGCGCGCGCGCCGTCCTGCTCGGCGTCCCCTCCGATGTCGGCGCCGGGTTCCTCCGCGGCTCCAACATGGGCCCGCAGGCGATCCGGACCGCGCTCCTCGACGCTCACCCGGATTTCCCGGAGCGCGCGCGCGACATCGGCCTCATCGACATCGGCGACGTGTTCGTCGTCCCGCAGCTCCTGCACGACGACATGCTCTCGGAGGCCCAGAAGGCCGCGTCGCGCCGCGCCCTCTACCCCGGCGTGCCCGAGCCCGTGGCCGCGCGGCTGCCGGTCTCGCCGCTCTCCATTGCCGAGCGCGCGCTCGATCTCGTCTTCTCGATCAACCCCGACGTCGCGCCCATCGTGCTCGGCGGCGATCACTCCACGGCCTTGCCGGTCGCGCGCGCGATCGCGACCGCGCGCGCGCGGGGCGCGCGGCGGCGGCCCTGGGGCATCGTGCAGCCCGACGCGCACACCGATCTCCTCGAGGAGCGGCTCGGGGTCGCGTACTGCTTCGCCACCTGGTCGTACCACGCGAACGAGCTGGTCGGGCGGGGCGGCCGGCTGACCCAGGTGGGGGTCCGCGCCTCCCAGAAGCCGCGCGAGCACTGGGAGAGCCGCTACGGTGTGCGGCAGTTCTGGGCGGCCGAGTGCCGCGCCGATCCCGAGGCGGCGCTCGACGCCATCGTCGCGCACGTGAAGAGCACCGGCGTCGAGGGCGTGTATTTCTCGAACGACATCGACGGCACGGACGCCGCGTACGCCGACGCCACCGGGACCCCGGAGCCGGACGGCCTCTCGCCCGATTTCGTGGTCGCGCTGATCCGCCGTCTCGGGCGCGAGGTCGGCCTGATCGGCGGCGACGTCATGGAGGTGGCGCCGGCGCTCCAGCCGACGCCGGAGAGCGCGGCCCGCACGCTCGCGCTCGCGGTGCGCTACCTGCGCGAGACGATCGAGGCCGTCGTCGGCCGCGCGCTCGCCTGATCTGGCGCGCTCGCCTGGCGCTGCGCGCTCGCCTGGCGCCGCGCGCTCGCCTGGCGCCGCTCAGGGATCGGACCCCTTTGCCGCGGGCAGGGCGGCGTCCCGGGCCCAGTCGCTCCACGACCCCTCGTAGAGGATCGCGTCCGCGCGGCCGAGCGTCGCCAGCGCGAGCAGGTCGTGGCAGGCGGTGACGCCCGAGCCGCAGTAGCAAACGACGGTGCTCGCCTCGAGCGCGCCGAGATCGCGGTAGCGCCGCTCGAGCTCGGCGCGCTCGCGGAACGGCCCGGCCGGCGCGCGGAGGTTCTCCGCGAACGGGGCCGAGCGCGCCCCGGGGATGTGGCCCGGGCGCGCGTCGACGGGCTCGGTCTGCCCTTCGTAGCGCTCGCGGGCGCGCGCATCGAGGATCACCGCCGACGGCTCGCGGCGCAGCCGGTCGACGGCCGCCTTGTCGGCGACCGGGGCCCCGCCGCCGGCGAGCTGCATCGGCGGCGCCGGCGCGATCGCGGGCGGGTCGGTCGAGAGCGGGTGCCCCGCCGAGGTCCACGCCTGGAGGCCGCCGTCGAGCACGCGCCCGCCCGGATGGCCGAAGTAGCGCAGCAGCCACCAGAGCCGGGCCGCGATGGCGCCGCCCGCGTCGTCGTAGCCGACGACGCGCGAATCCGGCGCGACGCCGATCCGGGCGAGCACGCGCGCGAACGCCGCTGCGTCGGGCAGCGGGTGGCGCCCGGGGCCGGCCTGCGCCGGACCGGAGAGGTCGGCGTCGACGTCGAGGTGGACGGCGCCCGGGATGTGCCCGCGGGCGTACTCGTCGGCGCCGCGGCGTCCGCTGAGGTACCAGCGGCAGTCGACGACGCGGACGCGGGGATCGCCGGCGTGCGCTGCGAGCCAGGGGACATCGACGAGGGGGCCGGGGGGCACGGGGAGGGGGTCGCGCATGCGCGGCAGGGTAGCGCTGCGCGGTCGCCGGCGGGCTCGCGATCGAGCGGCCCGAGGCGCATCGCCGGCGCGCGCTCGCCCTCGGGCTGGCCTCCTTCCGGTGCCGGCGATGCGCGGAGCAGCCGGCGTTACTGACTCGCTTCCGCGAACATGTTCGTGTTGCCGGTCTGGTATGAGAATTCGAAGGTTACCTGCTTGATCTTCCAGCCGCCTTCTTCCCGGATCAGCCCATAGCGGTAGTGCCCCGCGACCATCCAGTCCTCGCCGCCCGGCGCGCGCGCGAACCGGTGGTACGCGCGCACGTGGCACTCGGCGGAGGCCTCTTTGCCGTTCACCTCGACGTCGATGGGGCCGAGGAAGTGCTGCGAGGCATCGATGGCGCCGTGGAATTTCTTCCAGGACGCCAGCAGGTCGTCGGCCTTCTGCGTGAGCGCCTCGCCGCCGAGGAGCGATGAGAAATCGTTCACTACGACATCCGCATAGAAGCCGCGGAGCTCGACCCAGCGCCGCCGGTCGAGGTTGTGCGCGACACGGGTGATGACGCTCCGGATCGCTCGCTCATCCTTCAGATCATCGGACATGGACGGGTCCTTTCGTCGGCAGGCCGCGCGCCCCTCGTGCAACTCGCACAGACCGCCCGGCCAGCCCGGGTCGGCGGTCGTGGGGACGTGGCGGCGCGCTCATGGGGGTTCCTGCGTCGTACCTCTGGCGGCGCGCCGGGATCAAGCGCGTTCTGTGATGGGGGAACGAGCCCCCGCAAACCGGCCGCGAGTTCATCGACATAGGGCAGGCTTCCGCTCCGTGGTTCGTGCTAGAAAATGGCTCCGCGCCGCTCTCTGCGGGCTCGGTCCTGAAGCCCATGCTTCCGACAGCATCGACACCGGAGAACAGCATACCTGCCGGCCTACATCCTCGTTTGGGCTTCTTCATCGGGAGCCCGCGACCCACGAAGAGAGCTGATTGCACGGCTTTACGTCCAAACACCTGAACTGCTGGGTTCCCGGATAGCGCCCGCGAGGAAATCTGTCAGATATGACACATCCTGAGATCCTGAGTCATTCGCTCGCTCGAACGGCCACCTCAAACGCGAGACCGTTTCGCGACCGTGAGAACATTCTATACTCTTTACCTGGTCCACCTTGGCGCTCAATAGAAACATAGTCGTCATAGGCGATGAAGCGCGCGATGCGCCAGACCTCGGAAACGAAGCTGTCTATGTCCGGGCCTACCACGACGAGCATGGAGCCCTCTGTAGCCAACGACCGACCGCGGCCGAGGAAGCGCCGAATTTCGACCCCCTTCGGACCTGGCCCTGCACCGGTCGCCTGGCGGTCGGCCCCATCCAGCCTGGCCTCGCGCCCGAGCGCCGGGGGGTTCGACCCCCTTCCGACGCCACAGCGGGTGCGGACCCGCCGCTGTGGTCCGACGGCCGAGGCAGCGCCGACGGCGAAGCGCCACCCCCGTGCGCACCGTGCCTCGATCGCGCGGTAGCCCCTTCGAGGCCACCGCCCGCGGGCCCGCCGCTTCCGTGCGATGCCGCCCGCCCGGCTCGCCCGCCCCGCCGCGCTCGCCTACAGTCCACCGGCGAGCGCGACCAGCCCCGAGCCCCACGGAGGCGACCCGTTGAGCCCCATCCTCTCCCTCTGCCACGGCTACCGACTCGATCTCTCCGACTACGCGCGCACCGGCCTGCGCGTCGGCATCTGGGCCTCGTCCGGGCGCGGCAAGAGCTTCGGCGTCGGGGTCTTCTGCGAGGAGCTGCTCGCGGCCGGCATCCCGGTGGTCGCGATCGATCCCGAGGGGGAGCTCCACACGCTGCGGGAGCGGTTCCGCGCGCTCGTCCTCGGCGGCGCCCACGCGGACCTGCCGCTCTCGTCCCGCGAGCGCGCGGCGGAGCTCGCGCTCGCGCGGGTGCTCGACGAAGGGCTCGGCCTCGTCGTCGACCTGTCCGATCAGCCGACGAGCCGCGCCCAGCAGGAGGCCGCGCTCCCGTTCCTCGAGCGGCTCTGGGCGCTCCTGTCCGAGCGCCGCGCGCCGGCGGCCGTCGTGGTCGAGGAGGTGCACCTCTTCGCCCCGCAATCGGGCGCGTCGCTCACCTCGGAGATCCTGCACCGCCTCGCCAAGCAGGGCCGCAAGCGCGGCGTCCTCCTCGTCGTCGCGAGCCAGCGCACGCAGGCCGTCTCGAAGGAGCTCATGAGCCAGCTCAACTTCCCGGCGATCGGCGGCTTCGAGATCGAGCGCGACTACGACGCGGTGAAGGCGCTCGTCGACGGCCACACGTTCGAGGAGTTCCGCGCGCTCCCGTCCGGCGAGTTCTACCTCCCCGCCGTCGGGCGCTTCGAGCGCTGGCGCGCCCGTCACACCGCCCACGGCGGCGACGCGCCGAGCTGGACCGGCGAGGCCGGCGGCGCGCCGCGGATCGCCGACGCCGCGCTGAGCACGCTCATCGACGAGCTACGCGAGGCGCTCGCGGGCGAGCTCGCGCGCCCGGCGGCGCCGGATCCGAGCGCCGCGCTGCGGGCCGAGATCCGCCGCCTCAAGCAGCAACTCGAGCAGGCCGACGAGGCGCGCAGGGCGGCCGAGGCCGAGGCAGAACGGCTGCGCACGGCGCTGCAGGTCGCCGGCGTGGTCAAGGTGGTGATCCAGAACGAGATCGTGGCGCGCGCCGGCCAGAGCGACGGCGCGCGCGTGCAGGCGGCGCACGCCCCCGGCGCGCTCGCCGCGCACGCCCCCCGCGCGCTGGCCGCGCACGCCCCCGGCGCGCTGGCCGCGCACGCCCCCGGCGCGCCGCGGAGCCACCCCCCAGCGCCGCCCGCGGCCCCGATCGCGCCGGCGCCGGGCGGCGCGGCCGTGAAGGTCGCCGCGAGGCCCTCCGCGCCGTCGCTCCGGGATCTCGCGATGCCGCCCGCGGCGTTGCTCCAGGCGCGCGGCGTCCAGCGGATGGTGAGCGCCGCGAGGAGCCACGCGCGGCGGCGCTCGCCGCGCGCGGCGGCGCACGTCGCCCTGGCCGCGAAGCTGCTCGCCGGCGGCGCGGCGCTGACCGCGGAGGAGCTCGCCGCGCGCCTCGGCTCGCGCAGCCAGGTCGAGATCCGGCGCGCCGCGCGCGCGCTCGCCGCGCTCGCCCACGCGGGCTTCGCCTCGGTCCAGGGCGGCCGTCACGCGCTGAACGAGGCGGCCGTCCTGCGCGCGCTCCAGATCGGCTGACGCCTGCGCCCCCATGCCGTCGAGCCTGCTCTATGCTCCAGGCATGAGCGGCGTCGCGAAGCAACGCGCCAGCAAGCCCGCCACGCTGGAGGACCTCCTCGCCATCCCCGAGGCGGACCGACGTCACGAGATCATCGACGGGGAGCTGCTCGAAAAGGGCGCGGCCACCGGGGAGCACGGCGGCGCGCAGGCGGATCTCGTGACCGCCCTCAACCACCGCTTCGGCCGTCGCCCTGGCGGGCGCTGGCCGGGCGGATGGTGGTTCGCCACCGAGGTCGAGATCTCCTTCGCGCCGGCGCAGGTGTACCGTCCCGATGTCGTCGGCTGGCGCCGCGAGCGCGCGCCCCAGCGCCCCACCGGCGTCCCCATCACCCTGCTCCCCGACTGGATTTGCGAGATCCTCTCGACGAACCGGCGCAACGACCTCGTCAAGAAGAAGCGCACCCACCATCAATGCCAGGTGCCGCATTATTGGATCGTCGACCCGGCTGAGGAGACGCTGGCCGTCCATCGCTGGGGGCCGGACGGCTACATCGAGATCCTGGCGGCGCAGCGGGGAGAGATCGTCCGCGCAGAGCCCTTCGACGCCATTGCATTCCATGTCGGCGTGCTGTTCGGAGACGACGAGCCGGAGGAATGATCCCGCGTTCGCGGCAGCACGCGACGAGCTCCGAGCCCCTCTCCGCAAGAGCACGGCATGCAGCACGAGGAGAGACCGCAAGGATGAAAAGAAGAATAAACCACAGAGACACAGAGGGCATAGAGAAAGAAAGAGAGAGAGAAGGAGATTAGAAAGAGCTCTTTTCTATCTCTCTCCTCTGTGCCCTCTGTGCCTCTGTGGTTTATTCTTCTCTCTTTGAAGACTTGGCCCGCACCCTGACGAGATCGCCGTGCGAAGTGGCGCAACCGGATGTCCTGATAGAGAAAGCTCGTCTGCGAGCGTCTGGCGCTAGCAGCTCGACATCACCAGCAGGCGGATCGTCGCGATCGCCCCCAGCACGAACAGCCCGGCGAAGAAGATCCTCCGCTTGCGCCGCAGCTGCTCGGCGGTGAGCCCGCCGCTCTCGGGCGCCTCGCCCGGCGCGATCTCCCCGCTGCCGCGCCCCGCGGACACCCCAGCCAGGCTGCTCGTCCCCGCCGGCGCGCTCGCCGCGCTCGTCACCGCCGGCGCGCTCGCCTTGCCCGCCACGCTCGCCGCGCTCGCCTTGCCCGCCACGCTCGCCGCGCTCGCCTTGCCCGCCGCGCTCGCCTTGCCGGCCGCGCTCGCCCTGCCGGTCTTCTGCGCCGCCGCCGCGCCGCCCGGGGCCTCCGCCGCGGCGCGGCTCCGCTGGAGCTCGCCCTCCGGCGTGGTCGACGCCGCGAGCGCGCGCGGGCGCGGCGGCGTGTCCTCCGGGCCGTCAAAATCGAGGTACTGCACCGAGAGCGAGCCCACGGCGGCGCCGAGCGGGCGCGGGGCGCCGCTCCTGCGGAGCGACGGCGCGCTCCGCCGCGCGTCGGGCGCCGACGGGCGGCCCGACGGTCGGTCCCCGGACGCGGCGCCCGGCACGCCCGACTGCGCCCTCCCCAGGAGATCCGGCGAGCTCTGCCCCGGCCCGCTCGCCGGCGGGAGCGACGGCGACGCGTAGCAGCCGGCGCCGCTCAGCGAGCCCGCCCTCGCGATGTACGCCTCGACGTGCTCCTTCAGCTCGCTCCTGGCCTCGTCCTCGGCGCCGTGCCCCATCCCGCAGAGGACCTGATCGAGCGCCTCGGCCAGCTTGCCCGCGCTGGCGATGCGCTTGTCGATACGGAACTCGGTCGCCGCGTCGAGCGCGTCCGCGAGCGGCGCGCACAGGTCGGGCAAGAGCTCGCGCGCGCGCGGGACCGGCGTCGACGCGACGCGCATGATCAGCTGCGCCTGCGTGTCGGCCTTGCGCACCCGGCTGCCGAGCAGCGCCTCGAGCAGCGTGAGCCCCAGCGAGAACACGTCCGCGCGCCCGTCGAACGGCTCGCCGCGCGCGAGCTCCGGGGGCATGTACGGGAGCTTGCCCTTGAACACGGCGCCGTCGGCCTGCTCGCCCGCGAGGCCCGGGATCCGCGCGACCCCGAAGTCGGTCAGGCAAACGCGGCCGTCCCGCGCGATCAGGATGTTGGAGGGCGAAACGTCGCGATGGACGACCGCGTAGCGCCGCCCGTCGGCCTCGCGCAGGCTGTGCACCGCCTCGAGCGCCCGCGCCATCTCCCGGCCGAGGTACGCCACCGCGCGCGGCGAGAGCGCGCCCACCTTCCTGAGCACGCGATCGACGGCGGGCCCGTCGATGTAGTCGAGCGCGAGGTACACGGAGCCCTCGCAGTCGCCGAGCTCGATCAGCCGCACCACGTTCGGGTGATCGAGACGCGCGATCACCTCCGCCTCGGCAAAGAACGACTCCCTCGCCGCGTCGCCGAGCTCGGGCCGCGGGGCCAGCCGCTTCAGCGCGACGCGGCGCCGGGAGCTCGGCGGCTGCTCCTGCTCGGCGAGCCACACCTCGCCCATGGCGCCCTTGCCCAGCATCCGGACGAGCCGGTACTTGCCGGCGAACAGCTCCGGCGGAGGATCGGACTCGGCGTGCTTGCGACGCGGGCGTGAGGCAGGCATCTCGGTGTGCGGCGCGGGACCTCGGCGTTCGTCGAGGCTAGCCCTCCTGCGCTGGGTCGAGGGGGTGCAGGGAGCGCATGCCCGATCCTATCGCCGCCCGCGCGCCTCAGGGAATCGCCGCGTCGATGCCCGGCGCGGATCCAGCCTGCGTGTACTGCGTCCCGGCTCACCCTCGAGCGCGCCGACCGACACGTCACTCCAGCGTCTGCTCCTCGCGGATCGGCTCCCGCATGGTCGTCGCCGGGAACCACTCGAAGAAGCGGTGGATGAGCTGCCGCCGCTCGGGCTCGATGTACTCGAACACCGCGCCCCGGTCGTTGATCTCCCAGAACTCGTTGCTCGTCACGGCCAGGAGCTCCGCGCGGATCGAGCGCAGCCGGTCGGGCCGCTCGTCGCGCATGTCGCGGTAGATCCGCCGCGCGAGCGCCTCCTCGCCCTTCTGCAGGTAGTACGTGGCGAGCTTGACCTGCGCCTTGCGGACGCCGCGGAGCGACGGCTCCTGCTGGTCGAGCTCGGCTTCCTTGTCCACCTCGAGGAAGAGCTGGAGCAGCTCGTCCCGGGCAGGTGCGTGGAGGTCGTACGCGCGCTCGTTGACCACGCAGAGGTCGAACGCGACGGTCTCGGTGAGGAACGCGAGCCCCATCGCGTGCGCCGTCTGCGCGTAGTACTTGAAATACCGGGCGATATCGAGGACCTGATCCCCCCAGCCCGCCTTGAGCAGCTCCTCGGCGAGGTAGCGGTACTGGTTCAGGTTGTTGTACGCCGCGGCGATGTCCTTCGCGTTGAGCGAGCGGCGCATGTAGGTGTTGAAGAACTTCACGACGACCGCGACGGCCGCCCGGTCGCCCGCGGCGATGGCGGTCTGCCCGATGTAGCGCGTGTCGATCGCGATGCGCGTGATGAGGTCGGGCATCGCCGTGAGCGCCTCGCGGTAGACCATGAGGAACTGGCGGAGCGCCTTGTACTCGAGCCAGGTCCGCGTGGCCGAGAGCTTGCCGAGCGCCTCGGCGTTCATGCTCACGAAGTCGGCGTCGTTGGCGAGGCGGTCGCGGATCTGGAACCAGCGCGGATCGAGCGTCGCCTTGTGCGGCAGGTACGCGACGACGAGCTCCGACAGCGAGTCGACGGTCTTCGACGCGATGCCCTTGTCCTTCTGGTCGATCGCGTTGAGCGCCACGTCGGCGAGCTGCTCCAGCGACGAGAGCGCCGTCACCCGCCGCTCGTCGACCTCGCCGTCGCTCTCCTGATCCGCCGGGCGCAGCGCCTGCTCGATGCCGCTCCGCTTGATCCGCCCGACCACGTTGTCGGGCTCGACGAAGTCGAACACGTACAGGAAGTAGGGCGCCATCATGAGCAGGCTCGCGGTGAGCAGCCCCATGGTGACGAGGACGCCGTACGTCGGGACGAAGGCGTGCTCGGTCGAGCCCTCGCCGACGCGGATCGAGAAGTTCACCCACAGCGAGAACACCGCGCTGACGACGAAGAAGCCCATCACGACCATGTTCGTCCGGTCGCGGAAGAACATCTCGGTGATCCGCGGCGTGTACCGGTTCGCGGCGAGCTGCACGATGATGGAGGCGACCGTGATGACGATGCCGAGGATGGCGGCGATGACCTCGCCGATGCCGCCCATGATGTGCTCGGCGTCGCTCGGCGACATGTGCAACAGCACCTCGCGGATCGGGAGGCGCTCGTTCCCGTGCCGCGCGATGTCGAGCAGGTAGACGACCGACAGGGTCGCCATGCTGACGCCGAGGAGATACGACATCGGCCGCAGCCAGATGCGGGCCAAGGCCGCGCCGCGGCGCCGCGTCCCCTCGTCCTCCCCTGCGGTCCGATCCGAGCTCATCAGGTGACCGCCGCTCGCTCCACGCGCCTGCCCCCGGCGTTCGCCACGAAGGGCGGCAGCGCGATTATTTCTTCTCCGGCGGGCTGTCGAGATCTTCGGCGAGGTAGCTGAGGATCACCTCGTCCAGCGACTTCTCGCTGATGAGATCGTCCCCGAAGATCGACGCGCCCTCCGACGGCCGGTTGGTGGCGAAGATGCTGGCCGGGCGCGAGGCCGCGTAGCGGCCGGAGCCGGGGCTGCCCGAGAAGTGCTCGACCGCGACGGGGGCCGCGGGCGGCGGCGAGGGGTGCTCCGGGTGGACGTTGCTGTAGACGCCGGCGCCGGAGGCCGCGGACTCCGACCGCCGCCCGATCACCGACGCGGGCGGCGGGGGGAGGTCCTGGATCTGCTGGAAGAACGGCGTCTGCGCCTCGGCCGCGGCGCGCTCGAGCGCGTCGAGATCGAGATCGATGGACGGCTCGGACTTCTTGATCTCCGGGGGCGGACGCACGGCCCTGCCGGTGAGCGGGCTGGCCGCGCGCCCGCCGGCGCCGAGCCCCTGGATCCCGACCGGGTCGAGCTCGAGCCGCGGGCGCGCGCTGGCCGACGCGGGCGCCGGCTCGGGCGCCGCGGCGCGCGCCGGCGGCGCAGCGGCGGGCGCGGGCGCCGGCCTCGCGGGCGGCGCGGCGGGCCTCGGCGGCGGCGTCGGCGCGGGGGCCGGCTTCGGGCGCGGCGCCGCCTCGGGCGCGAGGGGCGGCACGACGGGGGACGCGACCGCCGGCGTGAGGGGCCGGGACGGCGGGGGCGGCTTCGGCGCGCTCGGGACCTCGGGCGACGACGGGGCCGGCGGCCGCGCGGCCTTGCTCGGATCGACGGCGGCGGGCGCCGCGGCCGCGGGGGCCGAGACGGGCGGCGCGGCGCTGTCGTCGAAGAGGTAGTCGAAGTGGCCGTCGCGCAGGGCGATGAACATCGCCTTGTGCTGCTCCTTCATCATGCCGCGCACCGTCTCGGCGAGCGAGGCCTGGCCGACGTGCTCCGCGTACGACGTCTTCGTGGTCTTGAGGATGCGCCCGCCGTCGGCGAAGAGGTGCGTGATGATGTGCGGGTGGCGAATCCCCGAGTCCTCGGTCTGTATGTGGAACAACCGCCCCTTGTGCCGGACGTTGTTGTTGAAGCCGAGCAGGGGCGACGGGGCTTTCACGACAGGCAATCCGAGGTTGGGGAGGTGAGGAGATCGCACCAGCGGGGGGCGCTCGCCACGGCCGAGACTATCACAGCACGGCGCGCCAGGAACGATCCGCAACGTGCCCCCGTTCCTTCACGTGGGGGCGCATGTCGGAGCCGGTCGTCCGCTGGGCGGGTCCCCTCGGGGCACCGCCCCGCTCCGCACGCCGGCGTCCGCTCCGCGGCCGACGGGGCTGGCGCCGCGCGCGCCGGTCGGATCAGGGCAGACAACGCTCCAGGTCGTCCGCATTGCCCGCTTGCAGGGCGCACGCCACCTCCGCCTGGGTGAGGTCGGCCTCGCAGCGGACGAAGCCGCGCTCGCCGGCGGCCGCCCGCGCCATCGCCTGCCGTTCGGCCACCTCGGACACGGCGGGCTCAGGCGTGGCCGCGCGCAGCGCGAGCTCGACATAGCGGTCGAGGAGCGCGGTGCACGCCTCGGGGGTCGGGCGCGGCGAGAGGCGGCGGAGCGCGGCGCGCCCGGCGACGACCCCGACCACGAGCAGCACGATCGCCAGCGTCGCCAGCACGTCGGCGCGCGTCGCCGGCCGCGTCACTCCAGGCACGTATCGACCTGCTCCGGGGTGCCCGCCTGCCGGACGCACGCCATGGCGGCGTCCGTGATCCGCCGCCCGACGCACCGGTCGATGAGCTCCTTGCCGCGGGCGTCCCGCACCGCCGCCGTGCGCTCCTCGACGACCTTCGGGTCGACGACGTTCTGGGCCCGGAGCTCGATCTCCGCGCTCCGCTTGAAGATGGCCTCGCACTCGTCGCGGCTCGCCGGGTGCCCGCACCCGGCCGCGAGCGACGCGGCGCCGACGAGGGCCAGACACGACGCGAGCCAGAGGAGCCGGTCCCGACGCGGACAGCCGGTGACCGTGGAGACGGAACGCCGCCTCCGCAGAAGGGAAGTTGAGCCAGGGCGGCGACGCATGGCCGCGACGATGGCGCCACGCCCGGTGGGGCGCAACCCGGGTCCAGCGCCCGGCCGGAACCCGGCCAGAAACCGACGCCCGCCGGCCCGGCGCCGGCCCTGGGCGCGCCGGAACGCTCTCCGGCCCGAGTCAAGATGGAAACCTCGCGTATTGCTGGAACGCGTGTGCAGGTCTGTTACGATTGCTTTCTGTGCGCAAGGCGAGCGAGCACGGTGACAGCGTGGACGGCGCTCGATCCGTCCGTACGGGCTCTGGGGGGCGCCGCACGAAATCGACGGCGAAAGCCGTTGCGGGCAGCGTCGTTGCGGGTGGCGGGGAGGACGCCGGGCGGGACGCTCCACGAGAGAAGCGGCCCAGCAATGCGCCGCGGCGGCGCGCGCCGGCGAAGACGCTGACGCCCGAGGAGATGCTGCGGCGGGCGCTGGGCGCGGAGACGCCGCGCTCCCGGGCGCTCTGGGCGCGGCGGGGGCTGTCGCTCCGGGGGCCGCTCGACCGGACGACGCAGGCGATGCTGCTGCGCCAGCTCTACCTCGCCTATTTCGAGACGCGCCGCTTCGAGCGGGCGGCCGAGGTGGCGGAGCAGGTCCTCTCGCTCGGCGTGCTGCGCGACGTCGCCCACCAGGACGCGGCGCGCGCGAAGCAGGCGCTCGGGGACATCGACGGGGCGGTGGGGCACCTCCGGCTGGCGGCGCGCACGGGGCCGGCGAGCCGGCGGGCGTTCCACTGGTGGACGCTGGGCAGCGTCTACCACCTGGCGCGGCGGTACGACGAGGCGATCGGCGCGCTCACGCGCGCGGCGCGCTGGGGCACGCGGGACAAGCCGCTCTACCAGGGGCACCTCGCCGTTGTGCAGTGCGAGAGCGGCAAGACGGTGGAGGGGCTCGGCGCGCTGATCGACCGGCTCTCGGAGGTGCCGGCGGGCCAGGGGTACGGCCGCTTCGTGCTCGGGCAGATGGCTTACTTCGACCGTCGCTGGGACGAGGCCAAGAAATACCTGGAAGCCTTCGTACAGCGGAGCACCTCGGGGCGGGCCGCGGTCGCGATCGCGCTCGGGGGGGAGATCGAGGCCGCGCGCCAGACGCTGGCGTCCCTCCCGAAGCGCTGATGCCGGCCTGAACGGACGGCCGCGCGCCGCACGGGGGCGATCGCTTTGCTATAGAACCTCCGTGATGACCGCTTCGACTCGTTTCAAGGGAAGCGCCGGCGCCGCCCCGGCGGTTGGTCGACGGGGCGCGGACGGCGCGGCCGGGGCGCTCGGGCGCGCGCTCGCGGCGCTCGCGGCGCTCTCGGTGCTCGCGTCCCCGGCGCTCGCCCTGGCCGCGGATCAGCCGGATCTGTTCACCCGCGGCCTCCAGGCGGGCCCGGCCTTCGCGGGGCTCGCCGCGCTCGCGGGCGGCCTGCTCACGTGCCTCACGCCCTGCGTGTACCCGATGATCGCGATCACGGTGAGCATCTTCGGGGCGCGGGAGGCGAAGTCCCGGCGCGAGGCGATGCTGCTCTCGACGAGCTTCGTGCTCGGGATCGTCGTGCTCTTCACGACGATGCTCGTGGTCGCGGCGCTCACCGGCAGCCTGTTCGGCAGCGTGCTCTCGAACCGGTGGGTCATCGTCGGCATCGCGGGGGTGTTCATCGCGATGTCGCTCTCCATGTTCGGCGCGTTCGACATGGCGCTGCCCGACTCGCTGATGCAGCGGCTCTCGCAGGTCGGCGGCATCGGCTACGGCGGCGCGTTCCTGCTCGGGCTGGTGAGCGGCCTCGTCGCGGCGCCGTGCACCGGGCCCGTCCTCACCGGCATCATCCTCTGGATCGGGAAGACCCAGAGCATCGGCCTCGGGGCGCTCGTCGGCGCCACCTTCGCGATCGGGCTCGGCCTGCCGTTCTGGCTCGTCGGCGCGTTCGCGGTCGCGCTGCCGAAGGGGGGCAAGTGGATGCTCGGCGTGAAGTCGTTCTTCGGGATCGTGATGCTGGTCGTCGCGCTGTATTTCCTGAAGACGACGTTCCCGGCGCTGTCGTCGCTCGCGCAGCCCACGCCGCAGTTCATGGCGGTCATGGCCGGGCTGGTCGTGGTCGGCCTCCTGCTCGGCGCGGTGCACCTGTCCTGGGACGACGGCGGCGCCGGGGTGAAGGCCCGCAAGGGGCTCGGGATCGCGCTCACGGTGGCCTCGGGCTTCCTGCTCGTCGCGAGCCTGGACCTGCCGAGGCTCGCCTCGCCCGTGCCGTCGGCGGTGGCCGGCGAGGCCGCGCCTCGGCAGCTCACGTGGCTGCACCAGGAGCCGGTGGCCGTCTCGAAGGCGAAGGCGGAGAAGCGCCCGCTGCTCGTCGACTTCACCGCCGAGTGGTGCGGCGCCTGCAAGCAGCTCGACAAGGACACCTTCTCGGACCCGCGCGTCATGGCCAAGGCGGCGCACTTCGTCGCGGTGAAGGTCGACGCGACGGACGACGAGGATCCGCAGGTCGACGCGGTGAAGGGCAAGTACAAGGTCGTCGGCCTGCCCACGGTGGTGATCTACGACTCCACCGGGGCCGAGCGGAAGCGCTTCAACGACTTCGTCGGCCCGGACGTGTTCCTGGCGGCGCTCGAGGGCATCGAGTAGCGGCGCGCCACCGTCCATGCGCCCTTCCCTGCTCGCCGCCCTCGCGCTCTGCTTCCTGATCCTCGCCGGCTGCGGCGGCGCTCCGCGACCGACCACCGGGACCGTGGTGATCGGCCTGACGAGCGAGCTGCGCGCCGGCGTCGAGCTCGATCGGCTGCGCATGGTCCTGCGCGCCGGCGGCGAGGTGCTCCGCGACGACGTGATGACGCACAAGAGCGGGCAGCTGTTCTTCCCGCGGGAGCTCTTCTTCCGCGATCTCGAGGACGGGACGGCGGTGGAGATCTCCCTGGAGGCGTTCGGGGCGGAGGACGCGGAGCGGCCGGTGCTCGTCCGCGCCGCGTCGACGCGGGTGATCGGCGGCCGCACGCTGCTGCTCCGCGTGCGCCTCGAGCAGGAGTGCGCCGTCGCGCCCGGGGATCCCACGTGCCCGGCGCCCCAGACCTGCGTGGCCGGCGGCTGCAGCGCCCCCGACGTGGATCCCCGGCGGCTCGAGCCGTACAGCGCCTCGTGGAGCGCGGACGCCGTGCCGGACGCCTGCAAGCCGGCCGGCGGGGGCGAGCCGGTCGTCGTCGTCGGCGAG
The DNA here is from genome assembly GCF_051526825.1 of Sorangium sp. So ce185. Taxonomy (NCBI): domain Bacteria; kingdom Pseudomonadati; phylum Myxococcota; order Polyangiales; family Polyangiaceae; genus Sorangium; species Sorangium sp. So ce185. Next base: position 10,868,081 of record NZ_CP150316.1, read on the forward strand.
GGGCAGGCCGACTACTTCGCGCTCGAGGATCTCGACGAGGTCCAGGTGGAGGCCGGGCCGCAGGGCGGCTACCACATCTTCGTCGCCATCCGGCTCAAGAACCTCCGGCAGTCCGGCTCGATCACGGTGGTGAACGGCGCCGTGCCCGAGCTCGACTACGCCATCGAGCCGCTCCGGGTCATCTTCACCCTGGACCAGGACGAGGGCGGCTACTGCAAGCTCGCCGGGCTTCGGTTCCGGCTCGACGGGGAGCGGACGATCGACGAGCTGCTCGGGAAGGTCGTCGACGTCGAGGTGACCGTCACGGACGCCGACGGGGACACCGGGACCGGCAGGCGCAAGGTGACGCTCTCGCAGACCATCCTGTAGCGCGCGGCCTCACTCGCGCGCGGCGCGCCAGCGCGTCATCGAGCCGCCGGTGAGCAGGTCGAGGGACGCCTCGGCCTCGAGCGCCGCGAGCGCGGCGGCGCGGCGCTCCTCGGGGCTCCGGCCCGGATCGGCCGAGAGCGCGACGGCGCGCTGCCAGGCGAAGAGCAGCTCGAGCACGCGCGCCGTGAGCTTCGCCCCGAGCTCGGCGCGCTCGCGGCGGAGGCGCTCCAGGGCGATCTCCTCGTCGGCGAAGACCAGGCGATCGAGCCGCCAGGTCGCGCGCGCCTCGAGCCAGAGGCTCGTGCCGCCGGAGGCCGTCCTCCGCGCCGGATCGTACTCGGTGGGGGCCAGGTTCTCCGCCTCGTCGACGAGGCGCGAGACGCGGAGCCGGAGCTCCGGGAGCAGCGACGCCGTCCGGGCGCGCGACGCGATGGCGTCGATGCGCGCCTCGGGATCGAGCAGGCGCGACTGCCGCAGCGCCGCCTCGACGATCGCGCGGGCCATCGCCGGCGTGACCCGGACCGGCAGCGGGAGCGGCGGCTCGACCTCGGCCGGCGGCGGCGCGGGAGGCGGCGCGGGGGGAGCCTCCGGGGGATCGGGCGCCGGCGCCGCGCGGGGCGGGCTCGGAGGCGCAGGCTTCAGCCGCGGCGCCTCGGGTTCGGCGATGGCGGAGGGAGGGGGCACGCCAGGGCGATCGGAGAGCCGCTCCAGGGGGATGCTCGCGAGCAGCATGCCGCTGAGGGAGCGCTCGCCGCCTTCGAGCCGCGCGAGCCCGATCTGGAGCGAGACCCAGAGCGGCTGCGCGCGCCCCGGGGACGGAGCCCAGAGCTCGTGGGGCGCGGCGTCGAGGCGGTCCACGCGCGGGTCGAGCGCGGTCGGCTCATCGTCGAAGGGGAGCTCGGCGCGCGCCTCGGGCGCGGACAGGGCGCAGGCGAGCGCGCCGAGGAGGGAGAGAACGGGGGTGGCGAGGGATCGGTGGTTCGGTTGCACGCGAGCTGGGTCGACCGCCGCGCGCCGCCAGTTGCGTGAGCGGCTCGTCCGGCTCGCTCAGCAGCAGTGGTCAAATTTGAACATGAAGGCGGGAAGGCGGGATGAAAACCTTAATGATCTCCCCGCCTTCCCGCCTTCATGTGGACTCTCTCTGGGCAAAGTTGACCGCTGCTCGCTCAGCGGCTCCCCGAGGGCGGGCGCGCCGCGGTGGCGAAGCTCCGCCACAGCTCGGTTCCGCCGCCAGGGGGCCGAGGCCGCTCGGCGCCGCCGCGCAGCTCGCTCGCGCCGCCGCGCAGCTCGCTCGCGCCGCCGCGCAGCTCGCTCGCGCCGCCGCGCAGCTCGCTCGCGCCGCCGAGGGATCGAGGCCGCTCGGCGTCGGCGCGCCGGAATGCCTCGCTGGCGTGGGGCTGGCCGACGGACCCCGGCCAGGCGCTGCCGCCGCCTCCCCGGAGCAGGTCGCTCGACCCGCCGCGGGTCGCCGCGACCGCCTGCGCGAGCGCCTCCGCGGTCGGCGCCGTTCCCGAGGGGAAGCGCGGCGGCCCCTCGCGGGGCGGCTCGCGGGTCGCCGCGACCGCCTGCGCGAGCGCCTCCGCGGTCGGCGTCGCGCCCGACGGGAAGCGCGGCGGCCCCTCGCTCGGCGAGGCGAGCGCTGGTTCCAAGGCGATCGCCGCGCTGGGGTCGGGCGCGACCGCGTCGGCCGCGGGGGTGCCGAGCGGGGTTGGTGCGATGGCTCCGGGAGCGGCGTCGCTGCTCGCGCCCGGCGCGGCAGCTTCGGTGGTCGCGTCGCTGCTCGCGGCAGGCGCGGCAGCTTCCGCAGCGATGTCGCGGGCCGCGGCCGGCGCAGCGACATCGCGGGCCGCGGGGGGTGCGGCAGCCGTGGCCACACCGCTGCCGGCGACGGGCGCTGCCTCGGCCGCCCCGGGTTGCGCGGCGCCGCTCGCGGCCGGCGCGCTCGGGGCCGACGGAGGTGCGATCACGGAGCCCGCCCCCGCGGCGTACGCCGCGTCCGCGCTCTCCCCAGCCTGACCGCTCGCCCCCGAGGTGGGCAGGGACGCTGCTGCCGCGTCGAGCGCGCCGGACGCCGCGGACGGCGCATCGCCGCGGGCGCTTTCGAGGTGCGGCTGCGCGTCGCGCGTCGGTCCGGCGGGGCGGTCCGCCGGGACCTCGTCCTGCAGCGCCGCCTGCGCGGCAGCGTCGGGCTCCGGCGCGGGCGGCCTCGGCGCGAGCGGCACCGCGCGCGGCGCAGCGACCTCGAGGCCCACCGCGAAGGGCTCGAACACGTCGCCGTCGAGCCAGCCCGTGCACATCCGGAGGTGCGAGCCGGCCGGGATGTCGCGCACGAACATGTCGCCGAAGAGCGCGTCGATCGCGAGATCCCGCTGCTCGACCACCGGCCTCTCCCAGCTCGGGAGCACCGCGACCACGCGGATCGCGAGCTGCCCTCCCGGGCGGCGCGCGCGCGCTCGCGCGAGCGTCCGGGGGCGCACTTCCCAGTAGACGTAGAGCGTCTCCGGATCGACCGCGAGGCCGACGACCTCGTCGAGGTCGTACCGCGCCGGGAGCTCCGCGCGCTCGTCCTGCAAGGCCGCGGCGAGGCCCGGCGCCGCGCCCGCGACGACGCGCTCCGCGATGGCCGCCGGCGCCGGAGCGTCCGCGGGAGAGGGATCTCGCGGCGGCTGCGCCGGCTCGAGGTCGGGAGCCTCGGGAACGGGCTCGGGCTGAAGATCCTGCTCGCCCGCGATGGGGGCCTCGGGATGCTCGCTCGATCCGGCGTCCTTCGCTGCCTCTGCGCCGGCGTCCTTCGCTGCCTCTGCGCCGGTCTCCTTCGTTGCCTCTGCGCCGGTCTCCTTCGCTGCCTCTGCGCCGGTCTCCTTCGCTGCCTCTGCGCCGGTCTCCTTCGCCTCCGCGGCCTCGGCCCCGGCCTCCTCCGCCTCCGCGGCCTCGGCCCCGGCCTCCTCCGCCTCCGCGGCCTCGGCCCCGGCCTCCTCCGCCTCCGCGCCTTCGACGCCGGCCTCCTCCGCCTCCGCGCCTTCGGCCCCGGCCTCCTCCGCCTCCGCGCTTTCGGCCCCGGCCTCCTCCGCGTCCTCCGCCTCCGCGTCCTCCGCCTCCGCGGCCCCTGCCCCCGCCCCTCGCGCCTCCGCCCCCTCGGCCTGCGCGCGCTGCGCCTGCTCGATCAGCCGCTCCCGGAGCCGCCGCGCGTCCTCGTGCTGCGGATCGCGCTCGAGGATCTCGTCGAGCACGGCGATCGCCCGGTCCGTGTGCCCCTGCGACGCGTAGATCTCGGCGAGCGTCGTCGTGGCCCGCGGCGGCGGCGGGGGCGGCGGCCACTGCTCGGGCGGGGCCTCGCCGCGCAGCGCGCGCGCGGTCTCCGGCATGTGCAGGCCGCGCTCGACAACGCGCGACAGCAGATCGCGCGCCCGCCCGAGGAAGCCGCGCAGCCGGGCCCGCTCCGGCTCCCCCTGCGCGGTGCGCGCCAGGATCTCGTCGACGAGCTCGGCCTTCGTGAGCACGCGCGGCCGCGGCACCCCGAGGCCCTCGGCGCGCGCTATCAGCTCCTCCCGCGTCAGCCCGTCGAGCTCCCGGCGCTCCATCGCCGTGGACGCTACCACATCCGCCGCGCGCCCACCGGCGCGCGGCCGCTCACCGAAAGGCGCCCTCCGCCGCCGGATCCGCGGCGAGCGGCGCGAGCCGCGCGCGCGCGGCCTCGGCGTCGCGCGCGATCTGCGCCTTGAGCTCCGGCAGGCCCGAGAACCGCCGCTCCTCGCGCAGCCGGGCGACGAGGTGCACCCGCAGCGCCGCGCCGTAGAGATCCTCGTCGATGTCGAACAGGTGCACCTCGAGGTTCGGCCGCGCCTGCTTCGACGGCTCGACCGTCGGCCGCACGCCGAGGTTCGCCACGCCGCGGGCGAGCGCGATCGCGCGGCCCGACGGCGTCACCCGATCGACGAGCGTCGCGTACACGCCGAACGGCGGGAGCGCCTCCTCGATCTCGTCGAGGTTGCAGGTGGGGAAGCCGATGGTCCGGCCCCGCTTGGCCCCCTGCGCGACCACGCCGGACAGCATGTGCGGGCGCGACAGCATCTGCTCGGCCGCCCCGAGATCCCCGCGCGCGATCGCCGCGCGGACGCGGGTGCTCGACCACGCCCCCTCGGCGTCGCCCACGAGCGGGTGCGATCGCGTCTCGAAGCCGAGATCCTCGCCGAGGCGCCCGAGCGTCGTGAAGTCCCCGGCGCGCCCGTGGCCGAACCGGAAGTTCGCGCCGACCAGGACGACGCGCGCGGCGAGCCGATCGAGCAGCACGCGCCGCACGAACTCCTCCGGCGTCTGCGCCGCGAACGCGCGATCGAACGTCACCACGTCCACCCGGATCGCCGGCTGCACGCGCCGGATGAGCTCGATCTTGCGCGGCAGCGCCGTCAGCGTCGGCGGCGGGGTCCGGCCAAGGACGCTCGCCGGGTGCGGCGCGAACGTGAGCGCCACCGGCGAGAGCCCCCGCCGCTCCGCGTCGAGCGCCGCGTCGGCGAGCAGCGCCTGGTGCCCCCGGTGGACGCCGTCGAAGTTGCCGATGATGACGAGGCTGCCCCGCGGCCCGACCGCGGCGCGCCCGCCCTGCCCGCCAGCGGCGGCAGCAAAATACTCCACAGACGCTACCTAACCCGAAGCACCGCCCAACGAAAAGCCGGTGGGCAAGCCAGGGCCAGGGGAGCCGCCCCGGCACGATACGCATGTACAGCCAAGCGTCCGATGTACAGAGCCGCTTGACGGCCCCATGTCCGGCTGATAGAGCCGCGCTCCCCTAAATGGGCTGGAGGCGCGCCGTGTTCAAGAGAGTAAGTATCTTCTCCGGCAACGCCAATTTCGCACTTACCCAGGAAATCTGTCAGGTCCTGGAGCAACCCATGGGGAAGTCGCGGGTGTCGCGCTTTTCCGACGGGGAGACGTTCTGCGTCATCCAGGAGAACGTCCGCGGCGTCGACACCTACGTTGTGCAGCCTACCTGCTCGCCGGTGAACGACAGCGTGATGGAGCTCCTGATCATGGTCGACGCGCTCCGCCGCGCCTCGGCCGGCTCGATCACGGCGGTCATCCCCTACTACGGCTATGCCCGGCAGGACCGGAAGGTCGCGCCGAGGACGCCGATCACCTCGAAGCTGGTCGCCGACCTCATCGTCGCCGCCGGGGTGAACCGGATCGTCGCGCTCGACCTGCACGCCGGGCAGATCCAGGGCTTCTTCAACATCCCGTTCGACCACCTGTACGCGATGCCGGCGCTGCTCGATCACCACCTCCGCGAGCACTACGGCAAGGACGTGGTCATCGTCTCGCCGGACGCCGGCGGCGTCGAGCGGGCCCGCGCCTACTCGAAGCGCCTCCAGGGCACGCTGGCGATCATCGACAAGCGCCGCGAGCGGGCGAACGAGAGCGAGGTCATGAACATCATCGGCGAGGTGGCCGGCAAGCACTGCCTCATCCTCGACGACCTCATCGACACCGCCGGCACCCTGGTGAACGCCGCCAACGCCCTGATGAAGCAGGGCGCCAAGAGCGTCGCCGCCTGCGCCACGCACCCGGTCCTGTCCGGTCCGGCCGTCGAGCGCATCAAGGACTCCCCCCTCACCGAGGTCGTGGTGACGAACTCGATCCCGCTCTCGGACGAGGCGAGGGCGTCCGGTAAATTCAAGGTCGTCTCGGTGGCGCGGCTGCTCGCCGAGGCGATCCGCCGCATCCATCACTCGGACTCGGTGAGCTCGCTCTTCGTCTGACCGGCGGCGCGCGTCCGGCGGAACCGGCGGAACCTTGCGCAACCTCGCGGAAGGAACCCCGGGAGCGCAGGTCGCCCGCGCTCCCGCCACAAAAACGCCGCTGCCCGGCGACGAAGGCTCGACTTTCCGTTTCGCGTTCTGCTATAGCGCCGCACCCTACGCCGGAGTGGACCGCGCACCGCGGGCCTCCGGATCACTTCTGGAGCCGTCGTCATGGAGATCATCAAGCTCAACGCCACGAGGCGCGAGGAGAGCGGCAAGAGCGCGTCGAGCCGCCTGCGCCGCGCCGGACAGATTCCCGCCATCGCCTACGGGCGCGAGCTCGCGCCGCTGTCGGTCGCCGTCTCGCCGAAGGCGCTCCTTCAGGTGCTCGGCTCCGACCACGGCAAGAACTCCGTGGTCGAGCTCGCCATCGAGAACGGCGAGACGCTCACCGTCATGGTGCGCGACTACGACTACCACCCGATCTCGCGGGAGCTCGTCCACGCCGACTTCATCCAGGTGAAGCTCGACCAGCCCGTCGACGTGCACATCCCCTTCCGCACCGTGGGCAAGCCGAAGGGCGTGGTCACCGGCGGCATCCTCCAGCAGATCTTCCGCACGATCCCGGTGCGCTGCCTGCCCGAGAAGATCCCGTCGTTCATCGAGATCGACGTGACCGAGCTCGACATGGGCGAGTCGTTCAAGGCGAGCGGGCTGAAGCTGCCCGAGGGCGTGAAGGCCCTGCTCGCCGACGACCAGACGATCGCCGTCGTCAACGCGCCCGAGAAGGCGGGCGCCGAGGAAGAGGCGAAGCCGGCTGCCGGCGCGCCGGCCGCTGCGGCCGCTGCGCCTGCCGGCGGCGCGGCTGCCCCCGCCAAGGGTGGCGCCGCCCCCGCGGGCGACAAGAAGGACAAGAAGTAGCCCCGGCCCGGGCGCGGGCTGCCCCTCGTCTCGGTCCCCCGAGGCGCGCGCGGCTCGCCCCGCCCTGCGCCGCGCCCCCGCGCGCCGCAGCCCGCCTCTGTCCCAAGGATTCCAGGGATCCAGCAGAACCCGCTCGCCATGCTGCTCGTGGTCGGCCTGGGAAATCCGGGCAAGGAATACGCCGCTCACCGGCACAACGTCGGCTTCATGGCCATCGACGCGCTGGCCGACGAGGTCCGGGCCGATCCGTTCCGCGAGAAGTTCTCGGGCGTGCACGCGAAGGCGGAGATCGCCGGGCAGCCGGCGATCCTGCTCAAGCCGATGACCTACATGAACGAGTCGGGCCGCAGCGTTCAGCCGGCGATGGCCTTCTTCAAGGTCGCGCCGTCCTCGCTGATCGTGCTGCACGACGAGCTCGACCTGCCGTTCGGCACGGTTCGCCTGAAGGTCGGCGGCGGGCACGCGGGGCACAACGGGCTGCGCTCGATCATCGCGCACTGCGGGACGGGCGCCTTCGGGCGCGTCCGCCTCGGGATCGGGCGGCCGCCGCCGGGCTACCGGGGCGAGGTCGCGGGCTACGTGCTGTCGGGGTTCGACGCGGTAGAGCGCGCGGGCCTGCCCGACTGCTTGAAGCAAGCTGTCCAAAGTGTGCTAGAAGTCGCCGCCCGCGGCTTCGACGCCGCGATGAACGTTCGAAACACCCGGCCCAAGCCGGGCAAGAGGCAGAAGGGCGAAGGGGACGGGTCGACAGACCCGGCCCCTGCCGCGAAGGGAGAGAGGGGTCCCCTCCCCCCGACGCAGAAGCCCTGATCCTCGACGGAGCCAGGTTGTCGAGCCCGCGCTCGCGACGCTCGGCAAGCTGCTCCTTTCCTCGCTCCGGGGCGTCGCCCCGGGGCCACAGGCCGAGAGGGAAGACCGAAGAATGAGCCGACAGGTAACGGCGCCCGGGCGCGCCAAAGAGTACGAGACCATCTACATCCTGCGACCCGACATCGACGCCGACGGCGCCGAGCGGATCGGGACGCGCCTCGCCGAGGTCGTGACCCGCGAGGCCGGTCGTCTGACCAAGGTCGAGACGTGGGGGCGCCGCCGCCTCGCGTACGACATCGCCAAGCACCGCCGCGGCGTGTACGTCTACCTGAAGTACCTCGGGGGCGGGAAGGTCGTCTCCGAGGTCGAGCGCAACCTGCGCCTCGCCGACGGCGTGCTGAAGTACCAGACGGTGCTCGTGCGCAACGACGTCGAGGTCCAGGGCCTCACGGTCGCCGACGAGGACGTGAAGTTCGAGCGCCTCGAGCTCGCGCCGATCGAGGACGACCGCGACGACTCGCGCGAGCGGCAGCTCGGCCTGATCGAGCCGGAGCGCCGCGTCGACCGGAGCTCCGAGGCGGCCCCGGCGGGCGACCTCGACGAGGCTGAAGAGGGCGAGGCGGAAGGCGCCGCCGACGAGGAGGAGAGCTGACGATGAACGGCCGCAACAACGACATGGGCCGCAACGGCGGCGCTGACTACGACGATCGCGACTTCGGGCGCACGCCCGACCTGAACGCGGACGCCCCCGGGCGCCGCCGCACGGGCCGGAAGCGCGTCTGCCGCTACTGCGCGGACAAGGCGCTGGTCATCGACTACAAGGACCCGCAGGCGCTCAAGTACTTCATCTCGGAGCGCGGCAAGGTCGTCCCGCGCCGCATCAGCGGCAACTGCGCGCGCCACCAGCGCAAGGTGACGCTCTCGATCAAGCGCGCGCGCAACATCGCGCTCTTGCCGTTCACCGTGACGGCGTAGGAGGTCGATCATGGCAACCCACATCCATGTGGTCCTCACGGAGGACCTCCACAACGTCGGCAAGAGCGGCGAGCTCGTGAAGGTTCGCCCCGGCTTCGCGCGCAACTACCTCATCCCGCGCGGCCTCGCGGTGGGCGCCACCGCCGAGAACGTGTCCCGCATCGAGCACGAGAAGCGGGTCGCCGAGTCGCGCGCCGCGAAGACGCGCTCCGAGGCGGAGCAGCTCGCGGCCAAGCTGAACCAGGTGAAGCTGACCATCAGCCGCCCGGTCGGCGAGGGCGACAAGCTGTACGGCTCGGTGACGGCGCGCGACATCGAAGAGGCGCTCGCCGCGCAGGGCTTCAGCGTCGACCGTCGCCGCATCGAGAGCGACACGATCAAGACGCTCGGCGCCCACACCGTGACGCTCCGCCTCGCCCCGTCCATCACGGCGTCGGTCGAGGTCACGGTCGCCGCCAAGTAGGCGTCCCGGAAGCGCGGCTCGTCCGCGCTTCCTCCTCGTCCGCCACGCGCGGCTCGTCCGCGCTTCCTCCTCGTCCGCCACGCGCGGCTCGCCCGCGCGCTCGCGTCCCCCTCACCCGCGCTTCCGCCTCACCCACGCCCGCGCGACGTCGTGCCCCCGCGCCACGGCGCGCAGCATGAGCGCCGGATCGGCCCACCGCGCGCGGACCTCCCAGGCGAGGCTCGCCAGCATCCCAGCGCAGAACGCGTCGCCCGCGCCCGTCGGATCGAGCGGCCGCACCGGGCGCGGCGCGACCGCGCGCTCGCCCTCGGGGCCGAGCACGAGCGTCGCCCGCGCGCCGTCCGTGACGACCAGCGTCGCCTCGGGCCGCAGCCGCTCGCGGAGCGCGCGCGCCGTCGTCCCCAGCACCTCGAGGTCGCCGGTGCTGCACTTCACGAGATCCGCCTGCGCGAACAGCCGGAAGCAGCCGCGCACGCCGTCGCCTGTTCCGGCGCCCGCCCCCGCAGGCGCCGCCGCGCCGGTGCCGGCCCCCGCGGGCGCCGCCCCGCGCCCGGCGCGCGGCCACATCCGCGGGCGCGCGTTGACGTCGATCGAGACCGCGCACCCCTCGCGGCGAGCAGCCGCGGCCGCCCGCGCGATCGCGCCGATCGCCCCGCGCACCGGCGCGATCCCGGTGAAGTGCACGACCCGGGTCTGCCATCGCGCGGGCAGCGCCGCGGCGAGCTCGCGCGCCTCGAGCTCGCCCTGCCGGTAGCCGGCGAAGCGCGCCTCGCCCCGCGCGATCGCCACGAGCATGAGGCCGGTGCGCGCCGCGCCCAGCGCGAGCCGCCCCACATCGACGCCGGCCGCAGCGACCTCGTCCCTGAGCCCGCGCCCCAGGGCGTCGTCGCCCAGCGCAGCGCACACCCCCGACGGGACGCCCAGCCGGGCAAGCGCCATCGCGGTGTTCACCGCCCCGCCCCCCGGGACGCGGCGCAGCAATTTTGCCTGCTCGAGCGGAATGCCCTCCGGCGCGTAGAGGTCCCACAGCGCTTCACCCACGCAGATCACCTCGGTGGGTTCAATCCTTGTTTGACGCGTTTTGTGATCCACAATGGCGGCTCCCCGCGACGGCGCATGCCCGGGAGCGAAGCGTCATCGCAGCTGAGTCAAGCGGGAAAGGAAATGGCGATGAGACCGGCGTTGCTCAATTTCCATACCTCGCCGCCGGCGGCGCCGCTGCGCCGCGCCGCGCCCCCGCGTCGCGGCGAGCCCCCGCGTCGCGGCGAGCCCCCGCGTCGCGGCGAGCCCCCGCGTCGCGGCGAGACCAAGCGCCCCTCGAACGTGGAACCTGCATTGAGATGCCCACCGCACGAACGCTCACTGCAATGCAAACACAAAACCTTCTCAGCGCGGCCCATGTTCTGATAGACGGAACTCGACCCTGCACCCGACGCCCCGAAGGACCGCTGCGCCTTCGGGGCGTCGCCCATTTCGGCACCTGTGGAAAAGCTCGGGGCGGGATGGGGGCAATCGGTGGGGAGGAGATGCACGGATGATGAGAATGATGGAGCGCCGCGGCCAGCGGCCCCAGAGGATCGAGCCTCCCATCGTCGCCGGACGGGTACCGCCGCACGACCTCGACGCCGAGGCGGCGGTGCTGTCGGCCATCCTGCTGCACCGCGACGCGCTCGATCGGGTGCTCGAGATCCTGAAGGCGGATCATTTCTACAGCGAGGCGAACAGCCGCATCTACGAGGCCGCGCAGGAGCTCGCGTCCGGCGGCACGCCGATCGACATCGTCTCGGTCGCCTCCTGGCTGCGCGACCGGGAGCGCCTCGCCCAAGTGGGCGGCGCGGCGTACCTCGCCCAGCTCGCGGACGCGACGCCGGCGGTCGCGCACGTCGGCGCGCACGCGCGGGTCGTCTACGAGAAGTGGCGCGTGCGCCAGCTCATCGCCACGTGCCAGCGCGTCGCGGCCGAGGGGTACGGCGACGTCGGCGTGGTGCAGGAGTTCATCGACGGCGCGGAGCAGGCGGTCTACCAGCTCGCGCGCACGCCCCAGGGGACGTCGACGCAGCCGATCGCCCAGGTGCTCAAGGCCGCGTTCGAGCAGATCACCGCGGCCGCGGAGCGCGGCGATCGCATCACGGGCATCTCGACCGGGTTCGAGAAGCTCGACGCCAAGACGGCCGGCCTGCACGACGGCGACCTCTCGATCGTCGCCGCGCGCCCCGGCATGGGCAAGACGTCGTTCGTCCTCAACCTCGCCGTGAACGTGGCGTCGCCGCGCACGGTGAGCTCCCCCGGCCCCGACCAGGCGGGGCACGGCATCGAGCGGCACGAGCCCGGCTTCGGCGCCGCCGTCTTCTCGCTCGAGATGCCGCGCGAGCAGCTCGCCACACGTATGGTGTGCAGCGAGGGCCGCGTCGACGTCGGCAAGCTCCGCCAGGGCTTCCTGCAGCCCGACGACTGGCGCCGCCTGACCGAGGCCGCGTCCTTCCTGTCGACCCTGCCCATCTGGATCGACGACACGCCGGCGATCAGCCTGCTCGAGCTGCGCGCCAAGGTGCGGCGCATCCAGGCCGAGTACGACCGGCCGCCCAGCGACGGCAACTCGGGGCGGCGCGTCGGGCTCGTCGTCATCGACTACCTGCAGCTCATGAAGGGGCGGGACGGCGTGAGCAGCCGCGAGCAAGAGATCAGCGAGATCTCCCGCGGGCTCAAGCAGCTCGCGAAGGAGCTCAAGGTGGCGGTCATCGCGCTCTCGCAGCTGAACCGCGCGGTCGAGACCCGGACCACCAAGGACAAGCGCCCTCAGCTGTCGGACCTCCGCGAGTCGGGCGCCATCGAGCAGGACGCCGACAACATCATCTTCATCTACCGCGACGAGTACTACAACCCGGAGACCACCAACCACAAAGGCATCGCGGAGCTCATCGTCGCCAAGCAGCGCAACGGGCCGACGGGCAAGGTGCTCACGCGGTTCACCTCGTCGTGCACCCGGTTCGACAACCTCGCGCCCGGCGATTACCCGGACATGGTGGACGACGAGTAGCCCGCCGAGAGCGGCGGTCACCCGCACAGGAGACGGGCCCATCTCGACGTTTTCGGTGCTCAGCGCCCTTCCGTGCGCTTCCGCGCCGAAAACGCCGAGCTGGACCCGTCTCCTGTGCGGGTGACCGCCGCTCTGGAACGCATGTGCCAGCGACGGGCGAAAACCGCGCTAGCGTGCGCGGCATGTCCGTCTGGTACGTCCCCGCCCTCCTCGCCGCGGTCTGCATGGCCGGGCACTACCTGATGCTGCGCGCGGCGGCGGGCCGCGTCGGCGACGCCCTCGGCGCGCTGTGCATCGAGGCCACGGCGGCGGCCGGGATCCTCGTCTTCCTCGTCCTCCGCCCGGGCACGGAGGCGCCTCCGACGGCGCAGGGGGTGCTCTGGGCGTGCGCGTCCGGCCTGTTCATCAGCGGGGTGACCACGCTCGTCTTCACCGCGCTCCGGATGGGCGGCCCGGTGTCCGCGACCGGGCCGATGGTGTTCGCCGGCGGCGTGGCGCTCGCCGCGCTGTTCGCGCCGCTGCTCTTCGGCGAGGCGTTCACCGCCCGCCGCGCGCTCGGCATCTGCCTCGGGATCGCCTCCCTCGTCGTCCTCGCCACCGAGCGCTCCTGACCCAAGCACCGCCGCGGCCGCGCATCGGAGCAGCACCGATGATCCGTTCGATCGAGATGCCCCCTCGCTCCCCTGCCGGCCCCCCGCGCGCGCGACACGCCGCGCCCCGCGCGCCCCGCGCGCCCCGCGCGTCCAGCGCGTCCAGCGCGCCGCGGCGCGCCTGGCTCGCCGCGCTCGCGCTCGCCGCGGGCGCCTGCGCGCCGCCGGTGCAGGGGGGCAGCGTCGCCGTGTCCTCCGGCGCGGCCGAGCGGCTCGGCATGCTCTGCCGGTGGGGGCACGGCGGCGGCGAGCAGGGCGCGCTCTGCCCGGGCGACGCGGTCGCGGCGCGGCCGGCGCGCGTCCGGCGGATCGCGGCGCCCGCGGACGCGCTCTCGGGGCCGCTCGCGGCGGGGCGGCCGGGCGACTACGTGCTCGAGAACGACGAGATCGCGGTGGTGATCGAGCAGCTCGGCCCGGGGACGGGCCTGGCCGAGGGCGGGGGCCACCTCATCGACGCGGCGGACGCGCGGGAGCGGAGCGACGAGCTCGGGCAGATCGTCGCCCGGCTCGGCGCGCCGCCGCGGCAGGTGATCTACCGCGACATCGCCACGGGCGCCGGCGAGGGCGGCGCGGCGTGGATCGAGGCGCGCGGCGAGGTGCGCGGGCGCGCGCTCGAGGGCGGCGCGCTCTCCGTCACCACCCGCTACACGCTCGCGCCGAGCGGCCGCGCGGTCGTGATCGCGACGTCGCTCCAGAACGACGGCGACCGCCCGGTCGAGGCGCTCGATCTCGGTGACGTCGTCCACTGGGGCGCCGCGGAGCACGCCGCGCCCGGCGCGGCGCCTGGGCTGCGCGGCGAGCACGAGGCGCCGTACCTGGCCGGCGTCGGGTCCCGCGTCGCGTACGCGCTCGTCCCGGCGGGCGGCGGGATGATCCGCGCGCGGAGCGGCGCCGGCTTCAGCGACGCGACGTTCGCGCGGCAGGCGGCGCTGCCGCCGGGCGGGCGGGCCGCGTACGAGCGGATCCTCGCGATCGCGCCGCGCGGCGACGCGCTCGCCGTCGCGACGGAGCTCTTCTTCCTCGGCGGGGGCGCGCCCGGCGGCGTCGCGCTCGAGCTCGTGGACGCCCGCGGCGCGCCGCTCCGGCCCATGGCCGGCCGGGCCACGCTGACGCCGGTCGCCGAGGAGGGCGCCGCGCCGGCCGTCGGCGCGGCAGCTGGGCCGGCCGCCGGCGCGCTCGACCTGTGGTTGCGGACCGGCGAGCGCGAGCCGCTCGCCGTCGAAGCGCCGCCCGGCCTCTACCTCGTCGGCTTCGAGGGGAGCGGCCGCCGCGCGCTGGGGACCGCGCGGGTCCGGATCCGCGCCGGCGAGATCGCCCCCGCGCGGCTCGCGCTCTCCGGCGTCGGCCAGCTCGACCTGCGTGTGGAGGAGCGCGGCGCCCCGGGGCCCGCCGCTGCACAGGCGCCCGCCGCTGCACAGGCGCCCGCCGCTGCACAGGCGCCCGCCGCAGCCCCGGACCTCCTCGGCCCGCTCATCCCGGTGAAGGTCGGCTTCTTCGACGCCGCGACCGGCAAGGCCGTATCGCCGCCGCGGCTCGCGCTCGGGGGCGAGCTCCATCTTCCCCTGCCGCCCGGGCGCATCCGGGTCGTCGCCTCGCGCGGGCCCGAGTACGCGCTCGCCGAGGCGACGGTCGACATCGCCGACGGCGCGCGGTCGCCGCTCGCGCTGACGCTCCAGCGGGTGGTCGACACGTCGGGCTACATCGCGTGCGACCTGCGGCAGCACACCGCGCGGAGCGCCGACGCAGGCGTCGCCTCGGCGGTGCGGCTCGCCTGGAGCGCGGCGGAGGGCGTGGAGTGCGCGGTGGCGACCGAGCACAACCTCGCCGCCGATCTCCAGCCGGACGTCGCCGCCCTGCAGCTCGACGCGCAGCTGCGCATGCTGCCGGGCGTCGAGCTCACGAGCGGCCGGGGCGGCGCCGGGCTCGGGAGCCTCAGCGTGTTCCCGCTCGGCGGCGCGGCGGCCGCGCCCCGCGAGGGCGCGCTGCGGTGGGGCGACGAGACCGCGGGCGAGCTCCTCCGCGAGGTGCGCGCGCTGCCCGGCGAGCGCGTCGTCCAGGTGAGCCGGCGCCACGGCGGCGGCTCGCCGCTGCACGGCTCTGGAGCGCCGCAGGAAGCGCCGGAGGAGGGAGCGCGCCTGCTCGCGCAGCTCGTCGGGGACGGTGGTGGCGCGGATGCGCTCGAGGTGTGGACTGGGCGCGAGGTGGCCGCGCGGGACCGGGCGCTGGAGGAGCTCTGGGCGCTGCTCCGCGCGTCCCGCCCGGTCACGCCGACGGCGACGAGCGACACGCACGGGCTGCACGGCGCGGAGGCGGGGACGCCGCGCACGTACGTCGCGGTGGCCGGCGACGATCCGGGGCGGCTCGACGTGGGGGACCTCGTCGCGGGCCTGCGGCGGCGGCGCGACGTCGTGATCACGAACGGGCCGTTCGTGACGATGCGCCTCGGCGAGGCGCGCCAGGGGGGCGTCGCCTCGGTGCGGGGCGGGGCGCGCGGGGGGCCGCGGACGCTCTCGATCCGGATCGAGCGCGCGCCCTGGGTCGACGCGCGGGAGCTGCATGTGCTGGTGGGCGGCGTCGCGAGCGGCGAGGCGATTCCGCTGGAGGGCGCGCGCACCACGGCTGCGGGCGCGCTTCTCGACGAGGTCGAGATCCCGGTGGTGCTTGGAACGGGCGGCGGCGAGCGGAGGCCGGCGCGGCCGGGCGCCCGCGTCGGGGGGGCGGGCGGCGACGGGCGGCCTGGGCGGGGCGCGCGCGGCGCGATCACCGTCGCGGAGGACACGTTCGTGGTGGCGATCGTCCGGGGGCAGCGGCCGCTCGAGCCGGTGCTCACCGGGGATCCGGGTGAGATCCTGCCGTTCGCGATGACGGCGCCGCTCTGGATCGACGCCGACGGCGACGGCCGCTCGCTCGGCCGAGCGGCGGCGCCGTAGCGCGGCGGCTGAACGCGTAACGGAGCCAGTGGATTGGCAGCGGGAAGAAGAGATTCAACGCAAAGGCGCGAAGGCGCAAAAAGACAAAGTGGAGGGAGGAAAGTCATCCCTTCAGTCCATTGACCACGCGATGGATACCCTGCCTCACTTTCACCTCGCCGAAGTTGATGACGAGCGCGAGCTTGAGCTCGGATAATCGGAGGTAGGTGAGGGACTGCGCTTCGACAGGTTGGCGAGCACCGCGGACACGACCCGGAACCACTGGCCGCGGCCGGAGGAGGTCGGGACCGCCGTATCCGGCCCCAGCCGTCGCCATGGCCATGGTGCCTCGCGACGCTCGCCGAGGTCGAACGATGCTGAGCGCGGGCGGCGTCGGCCTACGGCCCGGCGGCCGGCGTGCGCTGGGGCGCGGGCGATCCTGGGGTCGTCGATGCGCAAAGCTGATAGCCGCGCGCCCACGTCCAACCACGCTCGCCACGCCACGCCGCTCGGTAACATGGTCTCACGCTGCTACCCCCCGGCGCCCGGAAGGCCCCCCGCGTCGCCGGCGAGCTCGAGGCACTGGGCCACGAGGGACAGCCGCTCGCCGAGCCGCCCTTCGGAAAAGCGGAAGAAGAGCCGCTCGACGTGGGCGAGGGTCGGCTCGCTCCAGAAGAAGCCGGACAGGGCCGCCTCGGCCGTCGCTGCGCGTCCGTGGACCCCCCCGGTCGCCGGAGCGCCCTGCCGGCAGACCACCGACTCCGCGAGCTCGACGTACACCTCGGCGGCCGCCGCGTCGTCGAGCGCGCGCAGCGCGAGCTCGTCGAGCAGCGGCCTGAGGTCCACGCCGAGCAGCGCGCACGACGCGGCGAGGTCGATCACCTGAACGCTCGCTCCGCCACCGAGCCGGAGCCGGAAGAGCGCGGCGAAGGCGGCGCGCACCACCTCGCGCTCGGACTCCGGCCACGCGGCGAAGCCGGCCGACAGGATCTTGCCCGCGACGATCTCGACGCAGAGCGCGCCGACCTGCTCGATCGCCATGAGCTCGAGGACGCGGGGGAGAAACCAGCGGAAATCGCGCGGCTCGCCCCACGTGCTCATGGCCTTGAACGCGAAACGCCCGATGGCCTCAGCGGGCGCGGACTCGCGCGCGACCTGATGCAGCGCGCGCGCCTCGCCGGGCGAGACGCAGCACGGACAGCCCTCGACGGGGCCCAGCGGGCAGTCGCCACGCGTCATGGCGTAGAGCGCGGCGATCGACGCTTTCCACGTCTGCACGTCACCATCCACGCGCCGAAGCGTAGCCCAGGAGCGGCCAGGGACGGCCCTCGGCCGGGTCGCGGTGGGAAATCAATCATGCCCATCCGCCCCCATCACGCGATCGCAGATCACGGCACCACACAACGGCGGTCGAGTCGATCGCCAGGGACGGCCCGAGGCTGACGGTCGTTGTCTTCGTGGGGGTTGCGACGCCCGACCGGGGTTGCGCCCGCCCGACCGGGGTTGCGGCACCCGACCGGGGTTGCGCCCGCCCGACCGGGGTTGCGGCGCCCGACCGGGGTTGCGCCCTCCCGACCGAGGTTGCGGCGCCCGACCGGGGTTGCGGCGACGGCTGATCTCACCGGCGCCCGCAGCGGCGGCTCAGCTCACGAGCACGCCGTCTCCGACGCCCGCTTCCTCTTCTGCTTCACCCGCCGCCGTCTCCCCCGGCTCCTCCTGGCTCGCCCCCTCGGCCGCGGACGTCCCGCCATACCGCTTGCCGGCCCGCTCCGAGGCCTTCAGCACGGGCCCGCGGATCGTCTCGATCGCCTCGGCCGGCGCATCGGAGAGCTCCAGGTTGGCGAGCACCGCGGACACGGCCCGGAACCACTGGCTGCGCGCGGCGGCGATCGTCGCCTTGGTCACCGGCGCCGTCTTCTCCTTCGCGGCGAGCTCGTCCCGCCGGTGCTCGATCGCCTCGAGCTCCTTGCCCACCTTGATCCACCGCTGCGTCGTGTGGAGCAGCGTCGTCTTCCCGGGCGCCGGGATCCCCTTCAGGAACTCGCCGATCGACGGCTCCTCGTCGAGGAGCCGGGCGATGCGCGCGGTGTTGCCCGCCTCGGCGGTCGGCGACGCCTTGAGAATGTTGAGCCCGCCCGGAAACAGCTTCGCCTGCACCTGGTCGCAGGTCGCGGCGCGCTCTCTCTCTGGAGGGGCCGCTCCGAGGCAATGCTCGCGGTGCGCGTCGATGCCCCAGCACACGGCCCTGGCGAGGTGATCATGGCGCACGTCGACCCGCCCGAGCTCGTCGTTCAAGGCGCTCATCTGGGCCGACGGCCCCGCCTTGCTCGGCCGCACCGCGAGCACGGCCTCGTGGGCCACGACCACCTTGGGGTGCAGGCCGGTGATCTCGGGGATCGAGAGGAACAGCCGCTTCCGTTGCGCGTTCTCGACCCACGGAGACACGAGCGCGACCATCTCTTCGATCATCAGGTGCTTCAACATCGCAATAGACCTCCTTGACCGGGGTACAGCGTGTCCAGGCAGGAGACGGCGAGGCGGACGAGCCCGTCAAGCGACCCGCCGGTTTCCGACGGCTCGAGACCAATCCGGCCGGCTGAAAAGGAGGTGCCGCGGAGGTCGCGACCAATCCCGGCGCTCGTTGCGAGGCCGAGGCGAGGTCGCGATCGACCGCGGGGGATCTTTTCAGCCGGGAGGATGGTCGCGATCAAAAGATTTGGATTTTTTCATACAAATGGAGAGGTCTCGACCTGTCCACCGGCCTCTGACGAGCCTCCGCGCATGGTCTAGACCACGCGGAGGCATCCGAAAGATCGGCCGGAGAGGGTCAGGAACGTCGGCGGCGTCGTCCCCGCTGATCGAGCGAGCAGCGCGTCCGGCGTTCTCTCCGGAGTGATCATCCTATAGAACCTTACGCGATCCGCATCCCTCCTGGAAAAGTGACGCTGTATCAGCAACTTATCCATGCATCGAGGAGGCCGCTTTCGCTCCACAGCCTGCGGGGTCAAACGTACTGACTTGCGCCGAGCAGCGCTCGCATCGGCTTACTGACGCTCAGGCCATGCCGAGCACGCGCAGGCGTCGCATCCCGGAGTATGCTATCCATGCAGGCTATGCGTCGCACGCCTCAGCACCCCCCTCCCCGCGTTCTCACGCTGGACGGGTTCGGCGCCGGGGGCTTGCCGTTGTGTGTCGTTCCCGTCCCACGACAAAGGCCGCCCACGCTGCCGCCCGGGCCGCTCGTCTCGACCTTCTTCATGGTTTTCGTGCTGACGGCGGGAAGGGGGCGAGGCCGTCATCTGGAGCAGGTCAATCTTCATGCCGGGGATATCCACCTCATCCCCGCGGGCGTGGAGCATCAGCCCCTCGATGTCGGCGACCTGGAGGGATGGATCGTGGGCTTTGATCCGACGCTGCTGAGCACTCCGGAGCGGCCGCCGGGACGACCACGAATCCGAGGCGATGCGAAGGACGCGCCGGTGCGCAGCCTCTTTCTCCGGGGACTGCTCCGGCTGCGACCCGGAGAGCCCCGGCGGCAGCGAATCGAGCGCCTGGTGGCCGAGATGGATACCGAGCTGCGAGAGGCCCAGTGGGGCGCGGACAACGCCGCGCTCGCATTGTTTACCCTCCTGCTCACGGAGCTCATCCGCGAGCTTTCGGAGCACGCGCCTCTGGCGTCGCCCATGCTCAGCGGGCTCGTGCAAGATGCGCTCAGGTTCATCGAGGCGCACTGTCTGGAGCCCCTCTCGCTTCAGGACGTCGCGTCGGCGGTCGGGCGCACGCCTTCGCACCTGGCCAACGCCATCCGCCGGGAGACAGGGCTGACGGTGGGGGACTGGCTGCGCGAGCATCGCATCGCCGAGGCCCGGCGGCGGCTCCTGGAGACGGACGCGAGCATCGAGAGCATCGCAGACCAGGTTGGCTACGCCGACGTCACCCATTTCATTCGCACCTTCCGGCGCGCCCAAGGGATGACCCCCCGGGCCTTTCGCGATCAGCGCCGCCGCCCCGGGCCTTGAAGGCCCCGCCATCCGATCCCAATCCAGGCCGATATCCGCCCCAAGCCACGCTCTGCCGGCGTGCGCCGTCGATGGCTAGAGTCAAAGCATCATGACGACTTCAGCAACCCACGGGCGCCGCGTTTTGATCGTTGGACTTGGCATCGCCGGCATCGCCACGGCCCTGCGGCTGCACAGGGCCGGCTGGGAGCCCGTGATCATCGAGCGGGCCCCCGAGCGCCGCAAAGGCGGCTACTTCATCGCCCTCTTCGGCACGGGCCAGGCGTCCGCCAAGCGGCTCGGCGTGCTCGAGGCCATGGGCAACCGCAAGCACCCGCAAACCAAGACGTACGAGGTCGACCGGGCCAATCGTCGTCGCAAGGGCATGACCTTCGCCGACGTGCCCGGCGAGCCGCGCATGCTGCTGCGCGGCGACGTCGAAAATGCGTTGTTCAACGCGCTGCCGGAGCAGGTGGAGATCCGCTTCTCGACAGTCCCCACGGGGATGGATCCAGGAGATCGCGGCGTCGATGTCACGACGACCCACACGAAGACCGGCGAGACCGTGACCGAGCACTTCGACCTCGTGGTGGGGGCTGACGGAATGCGCTCGACCGTCCGGAAGCTCGTCTTCGGCCCGCACGAAGATTTCCTCTACCCGCTAAATTACATGATCGGGGCGGCCATCCTGAGCGAACCCGTCCGCGGCTATCACCTGCATGATGGGCTGGTCCTTGCCGAGACCGGGCGGTCGGCGTGGGTATTCCCCTTCGCGGACCACAACCCAGGCGTGCTCTTCTCCTACCACGTGGACGACATCGATGCGCAGTTCCGGAGGACCCCCATCGAGTCGCTGCGCAAGGCTTACGGACCAGAACCGGCAGGGCCCGTGCTGAGGCAGCTCCTCGACGATTTCGCGGCCGCAGACGAGTCCCTGTTCGACTCGGTCAATCAGGTTCGCATGAACTGCTGGCACAAGGGGCGGGTCGTGCTGGTCGGCGACGCTGCGTGGTGCTTGACGCTGTATTCAGGGATGGGCGCTTCGACCGGCATGGCCGGGAGCGAGCTTCTGGGCAACATGCTGGAGAACTACCCTGACGACGTGGGACGCGCGCTCGTCGCCTGGGAGGAGAAGCTGCGCCCGTTCATCACGAGCCTGCAGGCCGACGGGCTGAGAATGAGGGCGCTCTTCACACCGTCCGGGGAAGCTCAGCGGATCCTGCGCACGGCGTTCGTCCGCCTCGCCAGCTCGCCCGTCACGCGCCCGATCTTCCGACGACTGACCACCAATGACCAGCTGAAGATGCGCGACATCGTCGCGCAGTAGGTCCGTCTGTCTCGCGTGTGGTCGTCGCCACCTCCAGCGACAACGCCGATCGTAGTGCCCCCGCCGACACCGCGGGATCTCGAGGCCCTGGACCCGCCGTGCGACCCGCATGCCGAGCGGCCCCTCCCTCTCGCGTCGGCGCAGTGCCTGCTGGTCCTCCTGGCTGAGCTGGAGCCCCCTCAACCTGGCCCTCGGCTGCTTTCGTTCTTCGCTCACGCCCCCCAGACGCACGAGCCGGGCGAAACGGATCGTCAACACCGAGGCGCGGCGCTAGGGGTCTATCCCGGTAGGGGGGCTGTTCAGTGGTTGGAGGTGTTCGTCAACCAGATGGGTGGCGAACAGTCTTCACCCAGAGATCCGCAGCACCGCGGCGATTTCGCTTGACCATGGCGACGGCACTGTGCTCGCCGGCGTGCTCCTCGATCGCTGCGGCTGCAGCGGCGGAGGGGACCGTAGCGAGTTCGCGCCCGTGCTCCCCTCGCCCGCACGGATCCCGCGCTTGGCCAGGTGGATGAGGTCGACATCGGCCGCTCCGGCTCGCGCTCGACGACCTCGACGCCGAGCCGACGCCGGCCGGGGAAGCCGGCCGCTCCGTGAGCGCGGCGAGGCCCGCACAGCGCGCCGCGCCCCCTCGTCGGTTTTCGTTTGCCTCCCGCCCGCCCGGGCAACATGGAGCGCGGCGCATGCGAACCGAGCGGCTCGCCGCTGACGCGGCATCCATCGCACGGGCGGCCGAGATCCTCCGCCGCGGAGGGCTCGTCGCCTTCCCCACGGAGACCGTGTACGGGCTCGGCGCGCGCGCCGACGACGCGGCCGCGGCGCGCGGCATCTTCGAGGCGAAGGGGAGGCCGCCCGGCAACCCGCTGATCGTCCACGTGCCGGATGTCGCGTCCGCCCGCGCGCTCGCGGAACGCTGGCCGGAGGAAGCGGAGCGCCTCGCGCAGGCGATGTGGCCGGGGCCCGTCACCCTCATCGTCGCGCGCCGGCCCGACCGCGTCGCCGACGAGGTGGCCGCCAGCGGGCCGACGGTCGCGATCCGCGTGCCCGTGCACCCGGTCGCGCGCGCCCTGCTCGACGCGGTCGGGCTGCCGATCGCCGCGCCGAGCGCCAACCGGTCCACCGCGATCTCGCCGACCACCGCCGACCACGTCGAGAAGAGCCTCGGCGGGCGCATCGACGCCATCGTCGACGGGGGGCCGACGGCGGTCGGCATCGAGTCGACCATCATCGACGTCACGACATCGCCGGCGCGGCTGCTCCGGCCGGGGTACGTGGCCGCGGAGGCGATCGCCGCCCTCGTGCCGCTCCAGACGACCGCGGGGCTGATCACCGCCACGACCGAGCGCGCGCCGGCGCCGGGGACCCACGCGCGCCACTACGCGCCGCGCGCGCAGGTGGCGCTGGTCCCCGCGGAGGCGGTCCGAGACGAGGTCGAGCGCGCCGCGCGGGGCGGGGCGCGCGCGGGCGCCATCGAGCGCGGAAGGCGCACCGCGGATGGGCCGCACGCGGAGGTGCTCCCCGGGGATCCGGCCGGCTACGCGGCGGGGCTCTACGCGGCGTTGCACCGGCTCGAGGACGCGGGATGCGATGTGATCGTGATCGCCGCCGTGCCTGAGGATCCGGCGTGGGACGCGGTGCGGGACCGGCTGACGCGCGCCTCCGCGGCGGCCTGAGCTGACCGAGGTTGAGGCTGCCGACCGAGGTTGAGGCGGCCGACCGAGGTTGCGGCGGCCGACCGAGGTTGCGGCGCCCGACCGAGGTTGCGGCGCCCGACCGAGGTTGCGGCGCCCGACCGAGGTTGCGGCGCCCGACCGAGGTTGCGGTACCCGACCGGGGTTGCGGCGCCCGACCGAGGTTGCGGTACCCGACCGGGGTTGCGCCCCCCCTCCCCCCCGGCGGCCGCCCGCAGGTGGGTTTTCACCCCCCGCCATGCCGGTTTGTGGCAAATCAGCTCCGCCCGCCCGCCGGGTGAGCTACCGTCCCTCGCGCGCCTCGCTTCTCCCTCGATCCCATGCCGGCAACGTCCCGCGCCGCCGCCCACCGCCTCGCCGCCGCCGGCGGCCTCGCCGCCCTGCTCGTCGCCGCCCCGCCGGACGCCGGCGCCAGCCTGCTCGACGAGCCGCCGAAGCGCGCGACCTTCAATCTGAACGAGACCGCCGCGCCGGAGCTGCCGCTCCTCCGCGCCTTCCGCAACGCCGCCGTCGAGCGCCCAGGTCCGCTCCGGCTCTACATGAGCAGCGCCTACGGGAAATGGCAGCACCAGCCGTGGTGGCAGCTCGCCTGGGGCAGCGCGCGCCCCCACGCCGACGCCGACCTCGGCGAGCACAGCCTCGCCGCCGCCGCCCCCGGCACCCCGGCGTTCGCCAGCGCAACCTCCCCCTTCCCCTCCCCGCTCGATCTGCCCGGGTCCCTCCACCTCGATCCGGCCGCGCCCGCGTGGCTCCGCCCGCTCGACCCGATCCTCGGCACGCCCCTCCTCGCGACCACGGGGCCGAGCCTCTCGTCGAACGGCTTCGACCTGCTCTGGGACCCGCCGAAGAAGCAGCCGCCCGACTGGCGCTGCCGCAGAGGCCCGGTCCAGTTCACCCGGTACGGCGCCCAGCACGACGCCTTCGAGCTGGTGCGATGCGACGGCTCCGTCGCGCCCGGCGCGCTCGATCGCCTGTCGATCATGGCGCGACCCCCCGAGGCGCCAGACCCGGGCGAGCTGCTGCCCGACGAGCCCAACCCAGGCACCTGGCTCCAGGCCCTCGAGTGGGTGCCCCAGGTCCGCCTCGTCCACCCGCGCCTGCTCTGGCTCCTCCAGCAGATCGCCGACGCCTTCCCGCGCCGCGCGATCCACATCTTCAGCGGCTACCGGCCGCGCCCGGCCGGCGAAGCGCCCGCCAAAGGCAAGGCCTCCGGCACCCACCACAGCCAGCACGCCGAGGGGCGCGCCATGGACATCCTCGTCATGGGCGTCCCGAACGCGGCGCTGTTCCAGTTCTGCCGCACGCTCGACGACGTGGGCTGCGGCTTCTACCCGAACAGCAAGTTCGTCCACGTCGACGTGCGCCGCCCAGGCACCGGCCGCCTCTTCTGGATCGACGCCTCCAGGCCCGGCGAGCCGTCGGAGTACGTCGATTCCTGGCCCGGTGTCGTGGAAAGCGGAGGGCTCTCCTGGGGAACGCAGGACGCGCGCTCCCCAGCGCCGGCCACGCGCTCCCCAGCGCCGTCCGCCCGCTGACGTCGCCTCCCCGCGGGCGCCCTCGCACCTCCTCCGGCTGCGTCGGCGCGATCGGGGCGCGCCGCAGCTTATTCCCGTTCCGGATGGAGAAAGCTCCAGGGCGCAGCCGCCTTGCGTCCCCGCGATCGGTGTTAAGCTTGGCTTCCCCCCGGGCGCGCGGCGCACGACGGAGGGCGGAGCTCGGCACGCCGGGCTCCGCTCCCGCACCTCCGGCGGCCAAGGCCGCCCCGCGGTCGCCCTGGAGAAAAAGGTGCGAAATGGGCGAGTTGCGGACAGGGATGGTTGACAAGATCGCGGCGATGCAGGACTTCGCGCTCTACCGCGATCTCGCGTGGGAGGGCACGTTCGAAGAGTACCTCCAGATCGTGCGCCAGAACCCGCAGGTGACGCGCAACGCGTTCCAGCGGGCGTACGACATGATCATCCGCTACGGCATCGAAGAGTACACGGACAACAAGAAGAAGCTCATCCGGTACAACTTCTTCAAGGATGAGATGCACGGCGGCGCCGACGCCGTGTACGGGCTCGACATCCCGCTGATGAGGCTCGTCCACGTGCTCCGGGCCGCCTCCGAGGGGTACGGCCCGGAGAAGCGCGTCATCCTGCTGCACGGGCCGGTCGGCTCGTCGAAGTCGACGATCGCGCGGCTCCTCAAGAAGGGGATCGAGCACTACTCGACCACCCCCGACGGCGCGCTCTACACGTTCGACTGGGTGAACCTCGACGACGTCGGCATGGCCGGGACGGAGAGCTCCCGCTTCAAGTGCCCGATGCACGAGGAGCCGCTGCGCCTCGTGCCGCCGTCCTGGCGCGACCGCGCGTTCCGCGAGCTCGGCCTGTCGAGCCCGCAGTTCCAGGTCCGCACCGAGGGCGACCTCGACCCGGCGTGCCGCTTCATCTTCAACCGCCTGATGGACAAGTACGGCGGCGACTGGTCGAAGGTCATGCAGCACGTGCGCGTGCGCCGCCTCGTGCTCAGCGAGAAGGACCGCGTCGGCATCGGCACCTTCCAGCCGAAGGACGAGAAGAACCAGGACTCGACCGAGCTCACCGGCGACATCAACTACCGCAAGATCGCCGAGTACGGCTCGGACTCGGACCCGCGCGCCTTCAACTTCGACGGCGAGTTCAACATCGCGAACCGCGGCATCGTCGAGTTCATCGAGGTGCTGAAGCTCGACGTCGCCTTCCTCTACGACCTGCTCGGCGCGTCGCAGGAGCACAAGATCAAGCCGAAGAAGTTCGCCCAGACCGACGTCGACGAGGTCATCATCGGCCACACGAACGAGGCCGAGTACAAGAAGCTCCTGAACAACGAGTTCATGGAGGCGCTCCGCGACCGCACCATCAAGATCGATATCCCCTACATCACCAAGGTGTCGGAGGAGATCCGGATCTACGAGAAGGACTTCAACAAGGAGAAGATCCGCGGCAAGCACATCGCCCCTCACACGCTCGAGGTCGCCGCGATGTGGGCCGCGCTCACCCGGCTCGAGGACCCGAAGAAGCACAACCTGTCGCTCGTCCAGAAGATGAAGCTCTACGACGGCAAGGTCCTGCCCGGCTACACGCAGGACACCGTGAAGGAGCTCCGCAAGGAGGCGTCGCGCGAGGGCATGGAAGGGATCAGCCCCCGCTACGTGCAGGACAAGATCTCGAACGCGCTCGTGAACGACCTCGGCGAGGGGACGATCAACCCCTTCATGGTCATGAGCGAGCTCGAGAAGGGCCTGCGCCACCACTCGCTCATCACGAACGACGAGCAGCGCAAGCGCTACACCGAGTGCATCGGGATGGTGAAGCGCGAGTACGAGGAGATCGTCAAGAACGAGGTGCAGCGGGCGATCAGCGCCGACGAGGACGCGATCCAGAAGCTCGCCGCGAACTACATCGACTCGATCAAGGCCTACACCCTGAAGGAGAAGGTGAAGGACCGCTTCACCCGCGAGGACGTCGAGCCGGACGAGCGGCTGATGCGCTCGATCGAGGAGAAGATCGACATCCCCGAGAACCGGAAGGACGACTTCCGCCGCGAGATCATGAACTACATCGGCGCGCTCGCGGTCGACGGCAAGAAGTTCGAGTGGCACACGAACGACCGGCTCCGCCGCGCCCTCGAGCTCAAGCTGTTCGAGGACCAGAAGGACGCGATCAAGCTCCAGACCCTGGTGTCGAGCGTCATCGACAAGGAGACGCAGGAGAAGATCGACATCATCAAGACCCGGATGATCAAGTACTTCGGGTACAACGAGGTCTCGGCGCGCGACGTGCTCGACTACGTGGCCAGCATCTACGCGCGCGGCGACACGAAGTAGCCGCCCCGGGCGCGGCGCCTCGCGCGCCGCGCCCCCCCGCGCGCCGCGCCCCCTCGCGCCTCACCCCTCGCGCCTGAGCTTCGCGATCTCGCGCTCCAGCGACGCCACCGTCCGCTTGAGGTCGCGGACCTCCTCGACGGTCGCCAGGCCCATCGCCTTCGCGAACGTCTCCTTCTGCTCCGCCGTGAACGAGGAGACCCGACCGGGCACGCTCATCGCCGTCATGAACAGCCGCATGAACCGCTCGTCCTGCATCAGCTTCGCCACGTTCGGGTTCGCGGCGAGCTTCATCCCCTCGGAGACCAGTTTGTCCTTGAGCGCCATGCGCGCAGCCTAGCCGACTTTCGACCGGGCGCGTCAGCCCACCTCGACCAGGACCGCGGTGATGTTGTCCCGCCCCCCGCGCCGGTTCGCGAGCTCGATGAAGAGGTCGACCGCCGTGTCCCCGCCCTTCGAGGCGATGCTCGCGATCTCCTCCTCGGCGTGGAGATAGCCGTGCAGCCCGTCGGAGCAGAGCAGGTATCGATCGCCCGCCTCCACGGCCACGATCGAGGTGTCGACCTCGACATAGTCCCTGTTGCCCACCGCGCGCGTGATCACGTTGCGGTGCGGCGAGCTCCTCGCCTCGTCCGGGGAGATGAGCCCGTTCTTGATCTGCCACGCGATCAGCGTGTGGTCCTCGGTCATCTGCACCGCGGTCCCGTTGCGCACCTGGTAGATGCGGCTGTCGCCCACCTGGCCGGTCACGAGCGCGCCGCCCACGATGAGCGCGGCGCTGATCGTCGTGCCCATGCCGCTCTTGTCGCGGTCGAGCTCGGCAATGGCGAAGACCATGTACGTCGCCGCCTGGATCGCGCCCTCGAGGATCCGCAGCACGGCGCGCGCCTTGGGCTGCGTGAGCGGCGCGTCGGGATCGCCGATGGCGGGCAGCCCCCGCTTGACCATGCCGTAGATCGTCTCGACCGCCTCGGCGCTCGCGACCTCGCCCGCCGCGTGCCCGCCCATCCCGTCCGCGACGATGTACAAGCGGAGCTCGTCGTCCCGGAAGAACGCGTCCTCATTGGCGCGCCGGTGGCGCCCGACGTCGGTGCGGCCAAATGATTGGATCCTCATCGAGCTTGCCCGGTCCTTCGATCGCCGCCCGTGGGGAGAGCCCCGAGGCGCCGGCGCGACTATCGCACGATAAACTTCTTCAGCGGGGCCTGTCGAGTGGGCTACGGCTCGGTTAGGATGGACCCGCCAGCCATGGCACGAAGCTTCTCCGCCACCTGTGGGCCGGATGGCCTTCTCCACCACCTGGCCGACCTGCGCAGCGCCGTCCCGTCGGCCTCGGGCGGGGTCGTCTTCGTCTCCGGGCAGCTCGCCCAGCGCGCCTCGGGCGTCGCCGAGCTCGTCCGTAGCACGTGGCGCGGCATCCCCGCCTGCGTCGTGCCCGCCGCGGGCGTGCTCAGCGAGCGCGGCGAGATCGAGGGGGACACCGGCGCGAGCGGGGTGCTCTGGTCCGGCGGGCAGGCCACGCCGTTCGCGCTGCCCGATCGCGCCGAGGAGCCGGTCCGCCTCCTGCGCGAGACCCTCGGCCGCATCGTCGGCCGCCGCTCCGCGACCGCGATCCTCTTCGTACGGCCCGGGGCGTTCGCCCCCGACACGCTCGAGGCGCTCGCCTCCACCGCGCCCAGCACGTGCCTGTTCGGCGCCGGCACCGCGTCCGGCGCCGCCATCGGCGTCACCGCCCAGGGCGAGCTGCTCGAGGGCCCGACGGTCGCCCTCGCCATCACCGGGCTCGCCCCGCCCCTCGTCGACGCCTCGCCGGCCGTCCGGCTGCTCTCCGGCTTCCACCCCATCGAGGACGTGAGCGGCGGCGTCGTGCTCCGCGCCGGCGGGCGGCCGGCGCTCGACCTGCTGTCCGCCGCGACCGCCGCGCTCGGCGAGCAGCCGAGCCCCCAGCACCTCGTCCTCGCCGCGCTCGCCGACCCGGCCGATCCGCGCGGCGACGCGGCCGATCCGCGGGGCGACGTCGCCGCCCAGGCGACGCCCCGCGACGCGCGGTACGTGCTGCGGCCGGTCCGCGGCGTCGATCCGTCGCGGCGCGGGCTCCTGCTCGGCGACGACGCGAGGCCCGGGGTGCGCCTCGCCTTCGCGGTGCGCGACGCCGCCGCCGCCCGCGCCGGGCTCGAGGGGATCGCCCGGCAGGTGTCCCAGAGCGCGCTCGGGTCGGCCCCGCGCTTCGCGCTGTACCTGAGCTGCGCCGGGCGCGGCCAGGGCCTGTACGGGGCGCCCGACGTCGAGGCGCGCATCCTGCGCCAGCGCTTCGCGGATCTCCCGATCGCCGGCATGCACTCGAGCTTCGAGATCGCCCCCTGGGCGCCGGGCCAGGCCAGGCTCGCCCTCTACACCGGCGTGCTCGCGCTCTTCCGCGCGCCGAGCTGAGCGCCGCGCGCGGCGCCGGGCCGAGCGCCGCGCGGGCGGCGGCGAGCGCAGCGCCGGGCCCCGCGCGGACACACGGCGCGTCAGCGCTCGCGGTACACCGCGACCACGGCGGAGGCCCGCCGCTGCACCTCGGCCTGGATCGCCGCGTAGCGCGGGTCCGCGCGCAGCGAGGCGAAGACGGGGCAGCCCTCCATCCAGACCAGGTCGAACAGGCCGTCGGCCAGCGAGAGCTCGAGCGCCTGCAGCGCGAGCGCCGATTTGCCCAGGAAGGCCGCGAGCTCCGCCTGGAGCTGCCGCAGGAACGACGTGCGCCGCAGCGCCGTGACGGGCGCGCTCGGGCCCGGCGTCAGCGTGGGCCGGTCGTCCGACAGCCGATCCGAAAGGACGTCCTCGATCAGCGGCACGAACGGGTCGGGGGCGTACGGGAAGGCGTCGCGCACGCGCCGCTGCGAGAGCGCCGCGAGCACCTCCGGGTCGCGCTGCCACATCACCTTGCGCATCCGGTAGACCGCGGGTCCTGATCCGCTGCCCGAGTTCGGCAGCGCCCTGATCACGTCCTCGCCGTCCGACCACCGGTCCTGGAGCGCGTACGCGCGCGCCAGCGCATACGCCGCGAGCACCACCTCGGGATCGCGCGCCAGCGCGGACCGCGCACGCCGCGCGCCCTCCTCGAACGCGCCGCACTCGAGCAGGATGGTGCCGATGAGGCCCTCCGCCTCGGCGTTCCCGGATTGGGACGCGAGCGCGGCCTTGAGCTCCCGCATCGCCCCGATGACGTCGAGGCGCTGGAACCGCACCGACGCCATCGCGAGCCGCGCGTCCGGCAGCCCGGGCGCCGCGGCGGCGGCGCGCGCCGCCGCCTGTATGGCCAGATCGCCCCCCTGATCCGTGAAGAACCAGAAGCGCGAGCGCGCGAGCGCATACGCCGACAGGATCATCGGATCCTCGGGCGCGCGCGCGAGCGCCTGCTCGAAGAGCTCGATCGCGCGCGCCTGGTGCTCCGGCCAGTACCTCCGGTACTCGTGGCGCCCGCGCAGGAACAGGTCGAGCGCGACCGGATCGCTCGGCGCCGTGCGGCTCGGCGCGGCCGCGTCGAGGGTCAGCGCCGCGGCGACCGCCTCGGCCACCTCGTCGTTGATCCGCAGCACCTCGGCCTCGGGGCGGTCGAAGCGCTTCGCCCACAGCTGGAACCCGTCGGCGACGCAGACGAGCCGCGCGCTGATCCGCACCGTCCCGTCGCGCCGCCGCACCGAGCCGCCGACGACCACCTGCACCCCGAGCTCGCGCCCGAGCTCGCGCAGATCGACCTCGCCGTCCGGGCGCCGCGGCAGCGACCCGCGCGACCTCACCCGCAGGCCCCGGGTCATCGAGAGCGTGTCGATGAGATCGTCGGTCAGCTCCTCGGCCAGGTACGCGTCGGACGGCGCGCCCTGGTTCGCGAACGGGAGGACCGCCACGCTCTTGCCGCCCGGATCGTTCGACGAGGAGATCGGCCCCGAGATGACCCCGGAGACCCCGGAGATCGCCGTCCGCTCGTGCGGCGGCGTGAACGCCGGCGGGACGATCGTGGCCGGGCGCGTGAGCGACGCGAGCTCCTGCGCGGCGCTCTCGACGGACGCGTACCTCTCGTCGCGCGAGCGGGCCATGCAGCGGAGCACCACGCGCGCGAGCGCGTCGGGCAGGTCGGCGCGCCGGCGCCGCGGGTCCGGAGGGTCGGAGACGAGCCGCGCCGCGGCGACGGCGAGCGGCGCGTCGCCCTGCCACGCGCGCTCGCCCGTGAGCATCTCGTAGAGCATGGCGCCGAGCGCGTAGACGTCGGCGCGCGCGTCGATGTCCGCGGCGCCCTGCACCTGCTCGGGCGCCATGTACGCCGGCGTCCCCATGACCGCGCCGAGCGTCTTGCCCGCCTCGCCGTCGGGCACGATCGCGCGCGCGATCCCGAAGTCGGTCAGGACGACGCGCCCGTCGCGCCCGAGCAGCACGTTGTCCGGCTTGAGGTCGCGGTGGATGACGCCGGCCCGGTGCGCGGCCACGAGCCCCGCGCACACGGCCTCGACGATGTCCATGACGCGGGCCACGGCGAGCCGCCGCTCGCGCGCGAGGAGCGCGGCGAGCGCCTCGCCGTCGATGAACTCCATCGTCAGGAACCGGTCGCCCTCGTGCTCGCCGATGTCGAAGACGCGCGCCACGTTCGGGTGCGTCACCTTGCGCGACAGCCGCACCTCGCGCCGGAACCGATCGATCACCTCGGGCGCGCCGCTGAGCTCGCGCCGCAGCACCTTGACGGCGACGACCTCCTCGAGCTCCAGGTCGCGCGCGCGGTACACGCTCCCCATGCCGCCGATGCCGACCAGCCCGAGGAGCTCGTACCGGCCGGCGAGGACCTGGCGCGGGCCGGTCTCCGCGGCGGCGTTCGCGGGCTCGGCCCCCGCCCGGGCGCCGCTCGCCGGGAGCGGTGTGTCGTGGATCGTGTCGTCCTTGAAGCTCTGCGGCATAGGGGATTCCGGGCAGTCGCCCCCGCGCCCTGAGGTTAGCCCGGATCCGCGGGGCGAGCATTCGGTCGCCGCGGGAGCTCCGGCGCGGAGGTGCTAGTGTCCGCCGAGCATGGCAGAGGCGTCGAGCGCCATCGCGGTGGAATCGCTCTCCAAATCGTACCAGGTCCACGAGCGCGCCCCCGGCTTCGGGGCCATGGTGCGCTCGGTCTTCCGGCGTCGCACCCGGCTCGTCCACGCGGTCGAGGACCTCTCGTTCTCGATCGCGCCCGGCGAGCGCGTCGGCTTCCTGGGCCCGAACGGCGCCGGCAAGACGACGACGCTGAAGGTCCTGTCCGGCCTGCTCCACCCGTCGGGCGGCCGGGTCCGTGTGGCGGGCTTCGTCCCACAGCACCGCGAGGTCGGCTTCCTCAAGCGGATCACCCTCGTCATGGGCCAGAAGCAGCAGCTCCTCTGGGACCTCCCCCCCGCCGAGACCTTCGCCCTGAACCGCGCCATCTACGGGATCAGTGAGGCGGATTTCAAGCAGACGCTCGGTGAGCTGGAAGACCTGCTCGGGATCGCCGCCATCGCCTCGAAGCCGACGCGGCAGCTCTCGCTCGGCGAGCGCATGAAGTGCGAGCTCGCGGCCGCCCTGCTGCACCGGCCGGAGATCCTGTTCCTCGACGAGCCGACGATCGGGCTCGACGTGGCGATGCAGCTCAGCGTGCGGGAGTTCATCCGCCGCTACAACGAGCAGCGCGGGGCCACGGTGGTGCTGACGTCCCACTACATGGACGACGTGGCGGCGCTCTGTCCCCGGGTCATCGTCATCGACAAGGGGCGGCTGCGCTACGACGGCGACCTCGCGGCGCTCGCGCGCAGCGTGCGGCCGCACAAGCGGATCGCGCTGCGCTTCGGCGGCCCCGTCGACCGGGCGCTCCTCGAGCGGGTCGGCGCCGTGCTCTCGTTCGATCCGGGCCGCGCGGTGCTGCAGGTGCCGCAGGAGGAGCTGCGCCAGGCCATGTCGTGGCTGCTCGGCCAGACCGACATCGCGGATCTCACGGTCGAGGATCCTCCCCTGGAGGAGGTGATGCGGGAGCTCTTCGCGGGCGAGGGGCGGGCCGGCGAGCCGGCGGGCGCCGCGGGCGAGGCCGCGTCGTGAGCGCGCTCTCCAGGGCGGCCCGGGCGTTCCCGACGCTGCTCCGCGTCGGGGTCGCGGCCGCGATGGCGTACCGGGCCGAGATGCTGATCTGGATGCTCACGACGACGATGCCGCTCGTGAGCCTCGCGCTCTGGTCGGCGGTGGCGGCGAGCGCGCCGGTCGGCCGCTTCGGGGCGAGCGACTTCACCGCGTATTTCCTGGCGATCCTCATCGTCCGGCAGATGACCGGCTCGTGGCTCGTGTGGGAGCTGAACATGGAGATCAAGAGCGGCGCCCTCTCGCAGCGCCTGCTCAGGCCGATCCACCCGCTCATCTCCTTCGCCGCCGACAACCTCGCCGCGCTCCCGCTGCGGGCGGCGCTCTGCCTGCCCATCGCGATCGTCGCCCTCGCCGTCACCTCGGGCGAGCGGTTCCAGCCGACGCCCCTCGAGCTCGGGATCTGGGCGGCGTCGCTCGTCGGCGCCTGGATGATCAACTTCTTCACGATGGCGCTGATCGGCTCGCTCGCGTTCGTGATCGAGAGCTCGACCGCGGTGTTCGACGTCTACCTCGCGGCCTTCATGGTCTTCGCCGGCTACCTCGTCCCGCTCGAGCTGTTCCCCGGGTGGCTCGGCGACGTCGCGCGGGCCCTGCCGTTCCGGTACAGCCTCGCGTTCCCGGTCGAGCTCATCACCGGCCTGCTCGCCCCGGGCCGCGCGCTCACCGAGCTCGCGGTGCAGTGGGCGTTCGCGCTCTTCACGGCCGCGGCGGCGCTCGTCGCGTGGCGCGCGGGCGTCCGGCGGTTCTCGGCGTTCGGCGGGTGAGCGGCGTGCGTTACCTCCGGCTCCTCGCGACGCAGCTGCGCGTCTCGCTCGCGCTCGGCATGCAGTACCGGTGGGATTTCCTGCTCGGCGCGGTGATGACCGTCATCTGGACGCTGGTCGGGCTCGTCCCGCTCCACATCGCGCTCGCCGCCCGCCCGCCGGTCCAGGGATGGACGTACGAGCGCGCGCTCGTCGTGGTCGGGTGGTTCACGCTCCTCAAGGGCATCCTGGAGGGGGCCGTGAACCCGTCGCTCATCAGCGTGGTCGACCAGATCCGCAAGGGCACGCTCGACTTCACGCTGCTCAAGCCGGCGGACGCGCAGTTCCTCGTCTCCACGGCCCGGTTCGAGGTCCGCAAGGTCGTGGACGCCGCGGCCGCGGCGGCGATCTTCGTCTATGCGTTCACGAAGATGGGGCGCGCCCCCGCGCCCTTCGACCTGGCGCTCTCGCTGTGCCTGCTCGTGACGGCGACGCTGGTGCTCTACTCCATCTGCATCCTGGTCATCTCCGCCGCGTTCTGGGTCGTGCGCCTCGACAACCTGGCTTACCTCTTCAACTCCCTGTTCGATTTCGCGCGCTGGCCGGTCACGATCTTCAACGGGTTCTGGCGCATCGCGTTCACCGTTGTCATCCCGCTCGCGCTGATGACCACCTATCCGGCGGAGGCGATGCTCGGCACCATCGCCCCGCGCACGGCCGCCGCCGCGGCGCTCGGGGCGCTCGCCTTCGGCGCCGTCGGCCGCGCGGTGTGGAAACGGGCGATAGGGCGGTATACCTCCGCGTCGAGCTGAGCGCCGTGAGGCCTTCCGGCGCACGGCGCCGCGCACTAGGCTTGTCGACTGACCTCCTGGCGCGAGGAGGGGGCGGCAGCGGGAAGGAGCCATGGTGGAGCACGGAGGGCTGACGCTCGAGGAGTTTGGCCGGAACCTCCTCGATCTCACGATGACGGACGACGTGATTCGCCGGCGAGCGAACTCGCTCCTGCCGCTCGCGCGCCGCGAGGAGCGGGAGCTCAAGATCCTCGGGAAGCCGTCGCGCCTCACGGTCGACTTCCAGATCGGCGACGCGACGGTGACGCGCGGCGTGAGCGTCGCGGTCGACGTCTCGATCCCGCAGGTCCTCACGGTCCGGGTCGATACGGCCGGGGAGGCCGACGCGGCGGAGCACCGGCTCGACGCGACGATCGTGCTGCGCATCACGCCGAGGCCGCGCGCGCCGCTCGGGATCTACCTCGACGTGGCGGAGCCGGCGGCGGGGTCGGTGCTGTTCGCCGAGTCGCAGATCGGCGCGAAGGACTACCTGCGCGCGCGTATCGAAGAGGAGGTGCGGAAGGAGCTCCTCCGCCTGGTGCGCGCCCGGATCGCGGAGACCGAGGCCGAGCGCACCCTCGATCTGGAGGAGCCGCTCGCCCGGGCGCTCGGGGCCGCTTTCGCCGACCCGGGCGGCCGCGAGGCGCCGCCGCCGAGCCGGCTGCGCGGCGCCGGCGCCGCGTTCCAGCAGGGCGGCGCGGCTTCGCACGGCGCTCCGGCCGGCGGGCTGGACGCGCAGCTGCGGACGTTCGGGAACGCCATGCCCCTCCAGGTGTGGACCGCGCGCCCGGACGGCAAGCTGAACTTCGTGAACCAGGCCGTCCTCGACTACTTCGATCGCACGGAAGACCAGATGCTCGGCGAGGGCTGGCTCTCCATGCTGCACCCGGACGACGTCCAGAAGACGATCGCGGTGTGGACCCGGAGCCTGGAGACCGGGCAGCCGTACGAGACGGAGTTCCGCCTGCGGCGCGCGAGCGACCAGAGCTACCGCGAGCACGTGGTGAGGGCGCTGCCGCAGCGCGACGCGGCGGGGAACATCGTGCTGTGGATCGGCGGCACCACCGACGTGGCCGAGCTGCGCCGGGCCGAGGCCGCCCTGCGGCGGAGCGAGGCGCGTTACCGGCTCTTCGCGGAGGGGTCGAACGAGGGCATCTGGTTCTGGAACATCCGCGAGGATACCACGGAGTGGAGCGATCGCATGCTCGAGATGATGGGCGTCAGCCGCGAGGCGTGGGGCGGGACGTTCATGAGCTTCTTCGAGCGCTTGCACCCCGACGATCGGGGCCTCATGCAGGCCGCGCTCAAGGCGCACCTCGAGGAGCGGCGGCCCTTCGCGATCGAGTACCGGCTGCGGCACGGGGACGGGGAGTATCGCGACGTGTTCAC
Organism: Sorangium sp. So ce185; assembly: GCF_051526825.1. Lineage (NCBI taxonomy): Bacteria > Pseudomonadati > Myxococcota > Polyangiales > Polyangiaceae > Sorangium > Sorangium sp. So ce185. The sequence continues at coordinate 10,903,880 of NZ_CP150316.1, forward strand.
CCGCGGCATGGCGGAGTGGGACGAGCGGGGCGTGCCGTTCCAGATGGCGGGCGGCGCGACCGACGTCACGGAGCAGAAGCGCCACCAGGCCATGCTGAAGGAGCGGCTCGAGATCATCGAGCGGCAGCAGGAGGCGATCCGCGCGCTGTCGACGCCGATCATCGAGGTCTGGAAGGGGGTCCTGACGATGCCGGTGCTCGGCGTGCTGGACGAGCAGCGCTCGCAGCAGATGATGGAGGTGCTGCTCGAGGCCGTGGCGCGGACCCGCTGCCGTCACGCGATCATCGATCTCACCGGTGTGAGCGCGCTGGACGCGGCCACGGCCGATCATGTGCTGAGGCTCATCGACGCCGTCGCGATGCTCGGCGCGCAGGGGATCGTCGTCGGCATCCGGCCCGAGGTGGCGCAGACGGTGGTGTCGCTCGGGCTCGATCTGTCGAACATCAAGACGCTCTCGAACCTGCGGGAGGCGCTCCTCTTCGCGATGCAGTCGAGCGGGGTGTCGGTCCGGAGGCGCCGGAGGCGGCGCGATCTGCGCGAGGACGAGGACGAGGCGCCGCGCGCGCGAGAGCCGCTGCCCGAGCGCGACGGGTGACGGGCGGCGCGGCCGTACCACGTCGCGCAGGTTCATCCGTGGTGCATGTGAGGTGATGCCGAGCTGCCCGGCCCCGCCGCGCACCCTCCACGGGGGCCTGCGGTGGATGGGGGAATAGGGAGGAATCTGAGAGACGCGGTGCGACCTCTCCGGGCGACTCCTCATGATGCCCCCGCGTGATCGCGACCGATGGCGGAGCGTCCTTGGGAGCCGATGGATCGGTAGAAATCGATCTGTTACACCTCGCGCCGAGCGGACTTCTCGGCACTCAACCCGCTGCGCGCCCACCGCTCCGCCCTCGTCGCCATCGCTTCCTCTTTCGTCGCGACGGCGACAGGCAACCGGCCGCCGGGACGGGCACGAGGCCCTTCCGTAGGCGGTTGCCCACGCAGACCAGCAAGATTGCGACGCTATTTCTGTTTACACGCCCGCGCGCTAGTGTTATTTGGATTACTAATTTCCGACAATTTCGCGAGCCGTGCATCTACGTGAGCGGTTGGGTCAGAGTTGCGCTCTCCGGCTTCCCAGGCCAGATGGGGCGCGAATCCGACCTATCTCTTTACAGTTAGCGACCGCCAGAACGAACGACTCACGATAATGCGATAGCCGCACTCGAGAACAAAAATCCATCACCACAAGCGAGACTAAGCGTAGCGTCCCATGCTGCGCTCGATAGAGGGGTACTGTGAAGAAAGCCAGGGATTTCGCTGCCGGATTCGCCGTTGCCTTCATGCTGGCCACCGTATCGGACGGATTGGCGGAGGTAGTCCGCTATTCCGCATTCAACTGCCACGGGGGGTTCGCCTGGCCCAGCGGTGGCGCAGCTATAGCTACCGGCCTCAACACGTCCTACGACCTCGATGATTTGCGGTACGACCCGGTGCACTGCCCTCACAACAGCTCAGCGAGCTTTCCTCTAACTGATGTTGAGAACGTAGTCATACAGGTCTATCTTCCTGAGGCGCAGACGCAGGCTTACAATGGAGGCGCGAAGGCCTGCGTGAGCTGGTCTTACACTTCAGGCGGAACGTCGATCTACGGCGCCGCATGTGATGATCTTCTAGAGTGGAGTCCGACTGCGGTAGGCGGAACTGAACTGACGCTGAGCCATACAGGATTCGATCTGGACGAGTGGCACGCCCATCCGGCCGGATTCCCTTACATCATTGTCTACCCTGGTGGCCGGCTTGGGAATCCTAATATTCCGACAATATCATCGGCCACCGTTGTTGGATATAAGGTTTTGGACACCTAGTCCGAACTGTTCGCGAGGTCGGTGCTTCGTGAATCTTTTGCGACGAAGAATGCCTGCTCCACTGCGGCGACGGAGATGCGGCAGCGCATCAAAGCAATGACGAGCCGACTCGGTCCTTGTGAAGGGCCATTCCTGGGCCCTCTGGCTGATGTTCTCCAGGCTGGCAAGGTTCTGTCCGTTGCTGAGTCAGGAGCGGCTGTTTAGAGCCGATGCAGTCCGTGGTGGGAACGAAGCGGCGCGGCCTCTCGCCGCCCCCACCCGGGCGCGCTGCACGTCCACGGCCGGGTCGTAGCTAGCGGCCGCGGAGTGTGGCAGCAAGGTCAGCCAGCGAGGAGCAGGTCGAGTTCTCCTGGGCGGCGCCGAACCCGCGTGCTGACGAAGTACTTCTTGGAAGCGAGTTCGATGACCCGCGAACGGGGTCCATGCGCCAGCAGCGGAGCAGGTGCAGGTGGGGTTGAGCCGCCCCGGATGATGTCGAGGCTCAAGCAGCCGAGCTCGATATCATTTGCAGTCGGTGAAAAGAACCGTCGACGAGATATCCTCCGTCTGACCCGAAGGAACCTTCATTATGGCCTCCACATCGCATCGAACGGAGTAGCGTGCGTGCGCGACCTGGTTAACGTGCTGGGTAGCAGCCTGCGGGCTGGACGACACGATCTCGGCCATGCAGAGGTGATCCTTGCATTGCACGGATTGAACATCGAAGCTGAATTTCTCAGCCATCGTCATCAAATCGGATTTCAGCCCTCGCACGGCTTGCGAGCCCCATGCGGAGTCTGGCGGCATCGCTGAGAACTCTTCCACTATTGACGTAAATCGCTTCAGTGATTTCTCTTCCGCAGCGCCGTCCGCCGCAGCCGGGCCATCTTTGGGCTCACCCGTGGCCTGAGGTTCCGACTCACCCGTAGGTTGCCCTGCGCCCTCGGCGTTCGCCAGAGCTCGCTCGACGAGAGCCAGTCGATTGTTCAGCTTCACGATGTCTGCGCCTGACGCTTCTATGGACGCTGGACGATCCTGGGGCGCCTTGGCCGCGCGTGCGGTGTCCGGCGGACCAGAGGACCTGAGCTGGCCTACTAGAACCGCCGCAGCGATTCCCGCGCCCACACCCACCAGACCCACAGCCAACGAGCTCACACGCGACATCAACAATCTCCTCACATCGGCGAATGCTCGCAGCGGGAATTAAGCAATCGCACAGAATTTGTGCCAAGGATTACCAGGGTGTCGTTCGGACGTCAAGCAGCAAACCTGGGCAATGGCGAGGCTTCAGTGTGCAGGGGGCACCAAGGTGTGCGCGATGCCGCCGGGCGCGGCAGCGGTGAATCCAGTTCGATGACGCAACCTGGTCCCGCCCTGGGTCACGCCACCGCTGAGTTCTAAGACCTTTATCGTCAGGAACCGGTCGCCCTCGCGCTCGTTCGACGCCGCGGAGCCGGCGGTGGGTCGGTGCTGTTCGCCACAGCGCAGGTCGGCGCGCGGGACGACCTTCGCGGCCGGATCGAAGAGAAGGTGCGGAGGGAGCTCGTCCGCCTCGTCGGCGCCCGGATCGCGGAGACCCAGGCCGAGCGCGCCGTCGAACTGGAGGCGCCGCTCGCCCGCGCACTCGGGCTCGCCGGTGCCGGGCCGGCCGGACGCGAGGCGCTGCGCGCGCGGGAGCCGCTGCCCGGGCGCGAGGGGTGACGACGGCGCGCGAGGGGGCTCGATCCCTCCGGGCGATCCTTCTGAACCGCTCACCAGGCGGAATCGCAGGCCGTTGCTCGATCGCGCAAGCCTATGTGAACGGGATCTCTCCCGGGGACCGGATCGTCATCGTCGACGACACGATCGGCACCGGCGGGAAGCTCGCCGCGCTCATCGAGGCGGTCCAGATGGCCGGGGCATCCGTGGGCGCGGTGCTCTTCGCGGTCGAGAAGGTGGACAACCGCAGCGCCGAGCTCATCCGATCCAGGTTCGGCATCGAGGTGAAGTCGCGGATCCAGGGTACGATCGATCCATGGCTGCGGCGCACCAGGGTCGTGTCACAGCCAGGTCGAGCCTGAGGGAGCGGGTCGATCGATGTGTATCGAGAGAGGATTGCCGCCGACGGAGCTCTACCAGCTGCGGCGGGTCTGCGAGGCAGGCGCGGCCTCCGTCTTCGCAAAGTGCGAGTTCAAGAACCCGACCGGGAGCCACAAGGATCGCATCTTCGCGCACATCATCCACGAGATCGAGCGACAAGCGACGATCAGGCCTGGGATGCCCCTGGTCGAGTGCTCCACGAGCAACGGGGTGCGGCCATTGCCTATGCCGGCAGGGAGAGGGGCTACCGAGTGGTCGTCTTCATGCCCGCGGAGATAACGGTCGAGCGCAAGGCGCAGATCCGCTCGGTCGGGGCCGAGATCATCGAGACGCAGAGCGAGGCGTTCTTGACGTACGCAGAGGAGCAGGCGCAGGAGTACGTCCGAACGCACCCTGGCAGCTATTTCATCGATCAATCGACCAGCCCGCTGAACCGGCTGGCGTGGCGCCGGTGCGGCACCGAAGTCGTAAGCTCGTTCCGCGCCCTGGACAGGGTGGTCGATCTCGTCACCTGCGCGCTCGGTACGAGCGGGACCTTCTCGTGGATCGCCGAGGGGCTCAAGGCGGGCTTCCCTGCGATGAAGACCGTCGCCATCGAGGTGGACAGGTCGGCGCCGCTCTACGCCGGGCGCCACGGCGAGCCCTTCAAGCAGCGCTCCCACGACCGCATGGGGCTAGGCCCCGGGAAGTTGACGAGCGTCCTCCGTGAGGACCTGGTAGACGACGTCGAGGTGGTGTCGGGCGAGAGGGTTGGACGACGATGGCTCGCAGCAAATGATGGAGGTGCTGCTCGAGGCCGTGGCGCGGACCCGGTGCCGTCACGCGATCATCGATCTCACCGGGGTGAGCGCGCTGGACGCGGCCACGGCCGATCACGTGCTGAGGCTCATCGACGCCGTCGCGATGCTCGGCGCGCAGGGGATCGTCGTCGGCATCCGGCCCGAGGTGGCGCAGACGGTGGTGTCGCTGGGGCTCGATCTGTCGAACATCAAGACGCTCTCGAACCTGCGGGAGGCGCTCCTCTTCGCGATGCAGTCGAGCGGGGTGTCGGTCCGGAGGCGCCGGAGGCGGCGGGATCTGCGCGAGGACGCGGACGAGGCGCCGCGCGCGCGGGGGCCGCTGCCCGAGCGCGACGGGTGACGGGCGGCGCGTGAGCGGGCTCGATCCGTACCGCGATGGGCGGCCCAGCCTGGCCGCCGAGAACGAGCGGCTCCGCCGGGAGCTCGCCCGCCTGCGGCGCCGCCGCGCCTGGCCCGCGGCGGCGGCGCTCGGGGGTTACGTCGCGCTCGTCACGGCGCTGCGGGGCTGGCTCAACGGCGCCGACCCGGTACGCTACTGGGTCGCCCTCGTCGCGCTCCTCCTCGCGTTCGGCGTCAGCGTCGCGAGCGCCCTCTGGCTCATCATGGGGCGCGACGACTGAGAGGCTCCATCCATGGCGAAGATCCCCTCCATCAAGCTCGGTCCATCGGACGCCGCCGTCGGCGCGGCGCGCCGCGTCGCGCTCGGCCTCGTGCTCCTCGTCGCGACGCTCTTCGTCGCGTGCACCACGGTGACGCGGATCGACGCCGCGCACGTGGGCATCCGGGTCAAGCTGGCCGGATCGAGCCGCGGCGTCGACGACATCCCGGTCGTGACCGGCTGGGTGTTCTACAACCCGCTCACCGAGCAGATCGTGCAGTTTCCGACGAGCGTGCAGAACGTGGTCTGGACGTCGTCGGCGCACGAGGGCCGGTCGGTCGACGAGTCGATCACCTTCTCGTCCTCCGAGGGGGTGAACGTGGGCGCGGACATCGGGATGTCCTTCCACATCGAGCCGGACAAGGCGCCTCACCTCTACCTACGCTTCCGCGAGAACGACCTGATGCGGCTCGCGGATCGCTACGTGCGCAACGCGGTGCGCGAGGCGTTCAACTCGGTCGCGTCGAAGATGCCAGTCCAGGAGATCTACGGGTCGGGCAAGACGAGCCTCATCCACGACGTGATCAAGGAGCTCGAGGTGGTCCTCGAGAAGGACGGCATCCGGATCGATCAGCTGACCATCAACGGCGCGCTCCGGCTGCCCGAGAACGTGGCCGCGGCGATCAACCAGGCGATGGAGGCGACGCAGAAGGCGATCCAGGCCGAGAACCGGGTGCGCCAGGTGCGGGCCGAGGCCGAGCAGGCGATCGCGACGGCGCGCGGCGCGGCCGAGTCGGCGCGGGAGCACGCCCGCGGCGAGGCGGACGCGCTGCTCATCCGCGCGCGGGCCGAGGCCAAGGCGAACACGATCATCCGGCTGTCGGCGACGCCGGCGGTGCTGCAGTACCGCGCGCTGGAGCGGTGGAACGGGCGACTTCCGGCGATGAACCAGGGTCCGCTGCCGATGCTGACGTTCGACATGAAGAGCGCGCTCGACAAGGACGCCGAGCAGAAGCTGGCCGAGCTGCTGGAGGAGAGCGCCCCCGGGGGCGAGGCGGGCGCGGCGGACGGGGTGGCGCCCGGCGCGGGCGGTGGCCAGGGGGACAGGGGCGCGAAGCCCGCGGAGAAGCCCGCGCAGCAGGCGCCTGCCGCGTCGCCCTGAGGGGCGCGCGGGGCGCTGGCGATCGCGGTCGCGACCGAGGCCGAAGAGACGAAGGAGAGCCCTCGGCGCCGCGACAGGGCTGCGCCGTCGCGCTCGTGCATCCGGGCGCCCCCGGAGGACGACAACGACGTCTCCACATGCGTGCCGGTGACTCGGTGGTTGAGCGCCCAGGAGGGCGCGGCATCACCTTGGCGTCGGCTCACCGGGTCGAGGGGATGTAGGCCCATCCCCACTCCAGCGTCGTCCCCGGGAAGGTACGGACGCGACCGCGGAGCTCGACGGTCGAACGCGGGGGTACCTCGATCAGCTCGAAGGACGCCCTGAATCCGTGGTTCGTCTCCGTGAAGGCGTGGTGGGCGGCGACCTTGCGCGACTCCATGCCCTCGCTCGAGCGGGCATGCTCGCCGGAGAGCCACGCGATCTGTTGAGCCACCTGGCCCCCTCGCACGAGCGTGAGGCTCACGGTCAGCCCGTAGGCATCCTCCGCGCTGGACTCCTTGCGGACGTCGAACCGGAAGAACACGGTGACCGGAGCGTCCTCGGTCTCGATGGGGAGGATGAAGTCGGCCCCCGGGACGACCGGCACCTTGATCGACGCCCGAGCCGGATCATGGCGGCGGTGGGTCGACCACACGCTCAGCGCGAGGAGCGCCACGAGGAGCACGACGATGCCGCATCCACCGATGGCCAACAGCGTGTCTTGCATGGTACCTCGCGCTCCGCCGCGCTCCGCACAGGGGAGCGGATCCATCATCGTCGGCCGCGGGGCCCCGGGGAAAGAAGAAGGCGTGGAGGTCAGGCGACGGCGGAAGGCGGGCTGGTCGGCAAGGACGACGGCAAGCTCTACGCGCGCGACCACGACGTGCCTCGTGCTCCACGGGAACTGAGCCAAGCCGAGGAGCATCGGCTCAGGATCGCCGTCGGACCGGCGCTCGGCTATGCCCGCAGCAGCGTCACCTTCCTCCCCGAAGGCGTCTCCGCCTCCTCGAATCGGGTGCGCGTCTCGATATCGCCGGCCTCCGGCCGCCGGTCGAAGATCACCAGCACCCCGGCATCGAGCCCCGTCTTGTCGAGATAGCCATCGAGCTGCGCGAGGGCCTTGTTCAGCGGATCTCTCGTCTTGCCTCGCCAGACCTTCAGCTCCAGCGCCTCGCGCTGCCACGCGCGCGCGCCGCTCGCGTCGCGGTAGGGCCAGCGCACCAGCAGGTCGATGCGGCCGCGGCCGATGCCGTACTCGCGATCGATGACCCCGCCGCCGTTCACCACGCGCTGCAGGAACGCCATCAGCACGAGCTGCGGCGCCGCCTCGTGATAGGGCAGGCCGGCGGCCAAGACGTCGCCGTGCTCGCGCCAGAAGCCCGCGAACTCGCGCAGGACGCGGCCGAAGTCGAGGCGGCCGTCGGGGAGGACGAAGCTCCGCGGCTCCGCCACGATCTCGGCCTCCACCGAGCCGGCGAGCACGCGCGCGATCACCTCGTGATAGATGGGGTTGGCGATCCGGAGCGGGTTGTCCAGCGCGAGCAGGCCGAGATCGCGGCAGTAGCTCAGGTCGTCGTCGTAGGCTCCGTCCTTGCCCGTCAGGGTGCCCGCGAGGACGGGCTCGATGAAGCGCTTCACCCGCGGCTCGGCGAGCTTCGCCACCAGGGAATCCAGGTGCGTGGCGCGCGCCAGGATCAGCCGTTCCTTGGCCTCCTCGACGTGCGCCACCGTGACGGCCTGCGCGGGCGGCACGGCCATCTTCTCGACGACCTCGCGCGCCAGCGCGTTCACCAGCCACGGCTGCCCCCGCGTCGCCTCGAAGGCGCGCGAGATCGCCTCCTCGGCGAAGACCTGCCCCGTGTCCGCCGTGTGCTGTCCGTAGAGCTCCCGCACCTCATCGAGGCTGAAGTCGTCGAGGCGGAGCGACTCGAGCTTGATGTTGAACGGGCTCGCCGTGCCCAGCCGCGACGGATCGCCGCCGCTCGCGGCTTTATAGTCGCGCACGTCACGCAGACCGCAGAGGATCACGGAGGCGGGGAATTCTCGAGGACGACCGGGGAAGCCCGCCCGGAGCTGCCGGAGCACGGTCAAGAGGCTGCTGTCGCGGAGCGCGTCGATCTCGTCGAGCATCAGCGCGAGCGGCAGCGGGCAGGCCTGTGCCCAGGCCTTCAGCGCCGCCCGCAGACGATCGCCGGGCGGCGCATCGGGATAGGGCGGCGGCCGCTGATCCGGAGCGAGCCTCGACTCGGCCTCGCTGCGCATGTTGGACAGCACGATCCGCTCGGCCGCTTCGTAGTCGTCGCCGGCCGCCTGGCCGGCCTCGCACGAGAGCAGGACCGCCGCGTGCTTGCCCGAGGCCGTGAGGCTGTGCGCGAGCGCCCGCAGCGCGGTGGTCTTGCCCGTCTGCCGCGGGGCGTGCACCACGAAATAACCGAGCTGCTCCACGAGCCCGGGCGCCTCCGGCAGGCGGCGGGCCGGCGGGATCATGTAGTGCATCCCCTCGATGCAGGGCCCGGCCGTGTTGAACCGGCGCTTCATGCTGCGACCTTGGCCCGATCGCGGCGGACCGCGCAAGCCGGTAAGCTCGGGCTCCGCCGCGGCGAGCGGGAGCTCCGGGCTCGACCCGAGAGCGGCGCACGCCGCGCCAGCGCGGCGCCGCCGGGCGTCGCGGATCAGCGCAGCCACGGCTCGGCCCTGAGCCGCTCGACCAGGAAATCGACGAAGGCCCGCACCCTCGCCGCCGCGAGGCGGCCCTCGGGGTGCACGACGTGGATCGGCACCGGCGGGGGCTCGAACGCCGGGAGCACGATGGCGAGGCGCCCGTCGCGCAGCTCCGGGCCGATCTGATACGAGAGCACGCGCGCGAGCCCCCGCCCGGCAGCGGCCGCCGCGATGGCCACGTCGGCCGTGTTGACGAGGAGCTGAGACGGCGGGAGGACCTTCTCGACCCGCGCGCCCGACCCGAACGACCACTCCTCGGGCGAGCCCGTCTGCGAGAACGAGATGGTGTCGAGCCGCGCCAGGTCGGCCGGCGTCGCGGGCGCGCCGCGCGCGGCGAGGTAGCCCGGCGACGCGCAGACCACCCGCCGCACCGAGCCGACGCGGATCGCGGTCAGCGACGAGTCCCGCAGATGGGCGATCCGGACGGCGACGTCGATCCCCTCGTCGAGCATGTCCACGACCCGGTCGAGGAGCAGCGTCCGCGCCGACACGCGCGGATGGCGCGCCAGGAAATCGAACACGATCGGCGCGACGAACATCCGCCCGAACAGGACCGGCGCCGTCACGCCGAGCGGCCCCCGCAGCGCGGCGTGCGACCCGGCCGCCGACGCCTCGGCCTCCTCGATCTCCGCGAGGATCCGCTTGCAGTCCGCGAGGAACCGGGCGCCCGCCTCGGTGAGGCGGACGATGCGCGTGGTGCGGTGCAGGAGCCGCGTGCCGATCCGCTCCTCCAGCGCGGAGATGGCCCGCGTCACCGCCGGCGGCGACATGGACAGCCGCCGCGCCGCGGGCGCGAAGCCCTCCTCCTCGGCGACCGCGACGAACACGCGCATGGTGTCCAGCCGATCCATCCGATTATTCCAGTTCCTGGAATGGTCCCTTGTCAAGGATGGGTATTACCCATGGCCGCTGGAATGGGCATCTTCGGCTGGCGAGGCGGGGAAGCCCACGCGGGCCGGACCGCCTCTCGACGCCATCCCTCCCCAAGGACACCTCGATGACGACTCCTGCCACACCCATCCGTCTTTATCGTCACCCGCTCTCGGGACACGCGCACCGCGTGGAGCTGTTCCTGTCGCTGCTGCGGCTCCCGTTCGAGCGCGTCGACGTGGATCTGAAGAGCGGCGCCCACAAGGCGCCCGAGTTCCTGCGCAAGAACCCCTTCGGTCAGGTGCCGGTGATCGAGGACGGCGACGTGACGCTGGCCGACAGCAACGCGATCCTCGTGTACCTGGCCTCGCGCTACGACCCGGCGGGGCGATGGCTCCCGCGCGATCCGGTGGCGGCGGCGCGCGTGCAGCAATGGCTCTCCGTGGCCGCGGGGCAGCTCGTGGCGGGGCCCGCGGCGGCGCGCCTCGCGCGCGTGTTCGGCGCCAAGGTGGATGTCGATCGGGCCAAGGCGATCGCCGCCCAGCTCCTCACGGTGGTCGATCAGCACCTCTCGGCGCGGCGCTTCCTCGCGGGCGACGCGCCGACCCTCGCGGACATCGCGATGTACACGTACACGGCGCACGCGCCGGAAGGCGGCGTGTCGCTGGAGCCGTACGGCCACGTGCGCGCGTGGCTCGCCCGCGTGGAGGAGCTGCCCGGCTTCGCGCCGATGACAAGGACGGCCCTGTGAACGCCCTGCCCGGATGGCCCGGCAAGGGGTCGCCCTATCACCCGGGCGAGATGGCCGTGCAGGAGCGGGCCGGCGCGCGCGAGCGGGCCGAGAAGGCCGGACGCAGGATCATCCGGGATTTCATGCCCGACCAGCACCGCGAGCTGTTCGCGAAGCTGCCGTTTCTGCTCGTCGGGAGCCTCGACGCGCGGGGCCGGCCCTGGGCCTCGCTCCTCGTGGGGCGGCCGGGGTTCATCGCCTCGCCCGATGCGCGGACGCTCGCCGTGACCGCGCGCCCTCTGCCCGGCGATCCGCTCGGCGCGCACCTCGCCGCGGGCGCGCCGGTGGGCCTGCTCGGCATCCAGCTCGAGACCCGCCGTCGCAACCGGATGAACGGCACGATCGTCGAGGCCGGCGACGGCGGCTTCGTCGTCGAGGTCGGGCAGAGCTTCGGCAACTGCCCGCAGTACATCCAGGCGCGAGAGCCGGTGTTCGTGAGAGAGCCCGGCGCGGCCGCCGCGCCTCCGGCGGCGCAGGCGGAGGGGCCGATCCTGTCCGCCGGCGCCGCGGCGCTGATCCGACGCGCGGACACGTTCTTCATCGCGACCGCCGCGCCGGCCGCGCGCGGCGGCAGCGCGATCGAGGGGGCCGACGTGTCCCACCGGGGCGGCAAGCCCGGCTTCGTGCGCGTGACGGAGGAGGACGGCCGCACCGCGCTGACCGCGCCGGATTTCGCCGGGAACTCCGCGTTCAACACGTTCGGCAACCTGGCGCTGAACCCGCGCGCCGGGCTGCTCTTCGTGGACTTCGCGTCCGGCGGGGTGCTGTCGCTGACCGGAGAGGCCGAGGTGCTCTGGGACGGGGCCGAGCTCGCCGCCTTCGCCGGCGCCCAGCGGCTCCTGCGGTTCCGCGTGGCCGAGGGCGTGTGGACGGACGACGCGGTGCCGCTGCGCTGGTCGGCGCCGGTGGCGGCGCCGCAGCTCGCGGCGACCGGCTCGTGGGAGGACGTGGAGCGCGCGTGACGGCGCCGCGGGGGCCTGCCCAGGGGAGTTTTGCCCCACCGGGGAGATCCGGGGCGGCCCCGGAACGACCGGCGCAGCGACGCTCCCGCTTGAGAATGCGCACGCGTCCTGCATCCTCCTCCGGGATCCCATGCGGCTCGCCAGCAAGCTCACCCTGGCCCTCGTCCTCGTCATGTGCGCGGCGCTGAGCCTCTACGGCTACCTCTCGGTCCGGCGCGAGCGGGCGCTGTTCGAGGCGGACATGCGGCGCGACGAGCACCTCATCGGCATCGCGCTGCGCGCGGCGGTCACCGAGAGGTGGCGCCGCGACGGGCTCGACGAGGCGCTCCGCGTGCTCGACGAGGCGAGCGAGCGCCAGGACGGCGTGCGCTTCCGCTGGGTCTGGCTCGACGCGCCCCCCGGCGATCGCTTCGCGCCCGCGCTGCCCGCCGACGAGATCGCCGATCTCGCCGGGGGCACCGAGGTGTTCCGGATGCAGCGCGAGGGCGACAAGACCGGGCGCTTTTACACCTACGCGCCGGTCGCCGTGGACCCGACGCGCGTCGGCGCGATCGAGATCTCGGAGTCCCTCGAGGAGGGAGAGTCGTACGTCCAGGCGAGCGTGATCAACACGGTGACCACCATCGTCGCCCTCGCGGCGCTGAGCGGCCTGCTGGCGATGACCTTCGGGCAGCTCCTCGTCGGGCGCCCGACGCAGCGGCTCGTCGACAAGACGCGGCGCATCGGGGAAGGCGACCTCGGCGGCCCGCTGATCCTGCCGCAGCGCGACGAGCTCGGGCAGATCGCGCGCGAGATCAACGCGATGTGCGAGCACCTCGCCGAGGCGCGCGAGCGCGCCGCCCGGGAGACGACCGCGCGCATCGCCGCGCTGGAGCAGCTCCGGCACGCCGATCGGCTCACCACCGTGGGCAAGCTGGCGTCGGGCATCGCGCACGAGCTCGGCACGCCGCTCAACGTGGTGGGCGGCCGCGCCAAGATGATCGCCCGCGGCCTCTCGCCGGAGGAGGCGGCGGACAGCGCGCGCATCATCGCCGAGCAGGCGGATCGGATGACGAAGATCATCCGGCAGCTGCTCGATTTCGCGCGCCGCCGGGTGGCGCAGAAGGCGCCGGCCGATCTCGCGCAGATCGCGCGCCAGACGCTGGCGCTGCTGGAGCCCCTCGCCCGCAAGCGGGGGGTGACGCTCCGCCTCGACGAGGCGGACCTCGCCCCGCCGGGGGCGCAGGCCCAGGTGGACACCGGGCAGATGCAGCAGGTGCTCACGAACCTCGTGATGAACGGCATGCAGTCGATGAGGCGCGGCGGCGAGCTCACGGTCCGCGTCGAGCGCGCGCGCGCCCGCCCGCCGGCCGATCACGGCGGCGCCGAGGGCGAGCACGTGGCCATTCGGGTGATCGACCAGGGCGACGGGATCGCGCCCGAGAACATCTCCCGCGTGTTCGAGCCGTTCTTCACCACGAAGGACGTCGGCGAGGGCACCGGCCTCGGGCTGAGCGTCTCCTACGGCATCGTGCGCGAGCACGGGGGCTGGCTCGACGTGGAGAGCGAGCTCGGCAAAGGCTCGACGTTCACGGTGTACCTCGCCCCGAGCGGCCCGGGGGGCGCGGCGCCGGCGGCCGGGGGCGAGGGCGGGCTGGCCGGGACGGCGGCCTAGCGACGGCTGGTGGCGGGCCCGGCGCTGTATTACGCAATCGATCGAGGAGAGATGGGACGGCGAGCGCTGATCATCGACGACGACGAGGCGATGTGCGCGTGGCTCGCGGCGGATCTCCGCGCGCGGGGCGTCGAGGCGACGACGCAGACCTCACCTGCGGAGGCGCTCGCGCTGCTCGAGGAGGACGAGCGCTTCGACGTCCTCCTGACCGACCTGAACATGCGCGGCATGGATGGGATCGCGGTCTGCCGCCGGGCGGCCGAGATCCGGCCGGACCTGCCGGTGGTGGTGATCACCGCCTTCGGCAGCATCGAGACGGCGGTGCAGGCGATCCGCGCGGGCGCGTACGACTACGTGACCAAGCCGGTCGACATCGAGGCGCTGGCGCTGGCGCTGGAGCGGGCGATCGCGCACCACGCGCTCAAGGCCGAGGTGCGGCGGCTGCGCCGCGCGGTGGCCGGGCCCGGCGCGTTCCCGGACCTCATCGGCCGGAGCGCCGCGATGCGGGCGGTGCAGGATCTGATCGAGCGCATCGCCGACGCGGAGGCGACGGTGCTCATCACGGGCGAGAGCGGGACGGGCAAGGAGGTCGTCGCGCGGGCGCTGCACGAGCGGAGCCGCCGCAAGGGGGGGCCGTTCGTGGCGATCAACTGCGCGGCGGTGCCGGAGTCGCTGATCGAGAGCGAGCTCTTCGGGCATGCGCGGGGGGCGTTCACCGACGCGCGCGCGGCGCGCTCCGGGCTGTTCGTGGAGGCGAACGGCGGGACGCTGCTGCTCGACGAGATCGGGGAGCTGCCGCTCGCGGTGCAGCCGAAGCTGCTCCGCGCGCTGCAGGAGCGGCGGGTGCGGCCGGTGGGCGGGAACGCGGAGGTGCCGTTCGATGCGCGCATCGTGGCCGCGACGAACCGCGACCTGGACGAGGCGGTCGAGGAGCGCCGGTTCCGGGAGGATCTGTATTACCGGATCAACGTGCTCCACGTGGAGCTGCCGCCGGTGCGGGCGCGGGGCAGCGACGTGCTGCTGCTCGCGCAGCGCTTCCTGGAGGATTTCGCCGCGCGCTCGGGCAAGGAGGTGGTGGGCCTGTCGCCCGCGGCCGCCGAGCGGCTGCTTGCGTATTCGTGGCCGGGCAATGTGCGGGAGATCCAGAACTGCGTCGAGCGGGCGGTGGCGCTCACGCGGTACCAGGAGATCACGGTGGACGATCTGCCGGCGAAGGTGCGGGAGCACCGGCCGTCGCATGTGCTCGTGGCGGGGGATGATCCGTCGGAGCTGGTGCCGCTCGAGGAGGTGGAGCGCCGGTACATCCTGCGGGTGCTGGAGGCAGCGGGCGGGAACAAGACGCTGGCGGCCCGGATCCTGGGGCTCGACCGGAAGACGCTGCACCGCAAGCTCGAGCGGTGGGAGCCGGCCGCCGGGGCGGCGAAGAGCTGAGGCGCGGAGGAACACCCCGGCCACCTCAACCTGGGTCGGGGCGCTTCAACCTGGGTTGGGTCGCTTCAACCTGAGTAGCAAGCTCAACCTGGGTCGGGTCGCTTCAACCTGGGTAGCCAGCTCAACCTGGTAGCCACCTCAACCTGGGTCGGTTCCTGGGCCTTCACCTCAACCCGGGTCGGTCCCCCTCGCCCAACCTGGGTCCGGCCGCCCCAACCTGGGTCGGGCGCCCCAACCTGGGCCGGGCGCCCCAACCTGGGCCGGGCGCCCCAACCTGGGTCGGGCCGCCCCAACCTGGGTCGGGCCGCCCCAACCTGGGTCGGGCCGCCCCAACCTGGGTCGGTTCCTGGCTCTCACCTCAACCCGGGTCGGTTCCTGCCCAACCCGGGTCGGCTCCCGGTTCCCGCCGCTGCCCGCGGCACGCTGCCTGCACTCGGGATCTATCGAAGGAGAACCCATGAACCCCGAGCAGCTCCGCGAACGTGCCTGGTCCCCGAGTGTGCCCCCTGAACCCCTGCCGAGCGTCCACCCCGTCGCGACGCCCGTCCGCGTTCTCCTCGCCGAGGACGACCGGGAGCTGCGGCTGCTGCTCGCCACCGCCCTCCGTCGCGACGGCTACGAGGTCCTGGAGGCGCGCGACGCCAACCACCTCCTCGAGCTGATGGGCGACGCGCTGGTCTCCGGCGGCCGCGCCCCAGCCGACGTCGTCGTCAGCGACATCCGGATGCCAGGCAGGAGCGGCCTCGAGCTGCTCGCCGGCCTGCGCCGCGACGACTGGGCCACCCCCGTGGTCCTCATCACCGCGTTCGGAGACCCGGAGACCCACGCCGAGGCCTACCGCCTCGGCGCCGACGCCGTGCTCGACAAACCGCTCGACGTCGACGACCTGCGCGTCGTCGTCCAGACGCTCGCCTCGATGCGTGGCTGACGCGCCCGCCGCCCCGCGCGCCCGCCGCCCCGCCGCCCCGCCGCCTCCGCGCCGTGCCGCGCCGCGCCTCACCCCGCCTCGACCGGCAGCCGGCGCGGCTCCGCCTGCGGCGCCCCCTCCCGCTGCGCCTTCAACCGCGCCCGCCGCATCTTGTGCCACGCGAGGATCCCCGCGTCCGCGCACACGAAGCGGCACGCCTCCAGGTCCGCGTCGCGCGGCTCCGACGACGCCAGCATCCGCTCGTCTTCCGGCTGGATCAGCCAGAACTCCATCAGCAGCCCGAGCCGCGCGAGCAGCCGCCCGATCGCCGGGACCGGCATGTAGTACCGCCCCACGATCGCCGTCCGCCCCGCGTCGATCGGCGCGCACCCCACCACCCCCACCACCAGCTTCCCGAACGAGAGCCGCAACGCCCCCGGGAAGCGCACCTCCATCTCGAGCTTCCACCCCCGGCGGCCGTCCCACGGCGCCCCGTCGTCGTGGCGGAGCACCCCCATCGCGTGGATGACGTCGCCCTCCACCCGCACGTCGTAGGGGTCCAGCAGCGCACCCACGCCCGGCATCCAGGGCCGGTGCGCGAACGGCGCGTGATGGAAATCGAGCATCCCCTCCATCGCCCGCGCGAACGGCACGTCCCACTCCGTCGACGCCGTGTGCGCGTGCCGCTCGTCCGCCGGCAGCCCCTCGAACCAAGGCACCGGCGGCAGCTCGTCCGGCCGCTCGCCCCAGAAGAGCCACACGAAGCCCCGGTGCTCGCGCACCTCGTAGCGCGTCAGCGCGAGCGCCTCGGCCACGCCGCGCCCGCTCGCCCCCCGCCCCTCGCACGGGATCGCCACGCAGCGCCCGTCCGACGCGAACCGGAAGCCGTGGTACGGGCACTCGATCGCCCCGTCCACGACGCGCCCCAGGCCGAGGTCCGCGCCCCGGTGCGGACAGCGCGCCCGTGCCGCGACCAGCGCGCCCCGCTCGTCGCGGAACAGCACGATGCGCGTCCCGAACCGCTCGACCGTGACCGGCCGCTTGCCCACGCGCGCCGCGTCCGCGATGATGTACCAGGCGCCCTCGACGAACCCGCCGCGCCCTTCCTCGATGCCGTGCCTTCGCATGATGCTCCTCCGATTGCCCGGAAGCCTGAGGCTCCCTCGGCGGGGGAGCAGTGACAGCGCGCGCCACAAGGGCTGACCTGCGGCGCCAGCCCGCCCGGGCCCCGGCGCGCGCGCCGACGATCTGGGCCCGCACCGCCGCGCAGCTCGCCGACCACGCCGCGCAGCGCGGGGCGGACCGCGCCGCGCTGCTCGAGGCCGCGGGGATCCCGGCCGCGGCGCTCGCCGATCCCGACGCCCGCGTCCCGCTCACGGCCTTCTATGCGCTCGTCGAGGCGGCCGCGACGGCCGCCGCCGATCCGCACCTCGGCCTCGACTTCGCCGGGCGATTCCAGCCGGAGCACTTCGACGCCCTCGGCTTCCTCGCCATGAGCAGCCCCACCCTCGGCGAGGCGTTCCACCGGATGCTCCGCTACCAGCAGGTCTGGAACGAGGGCGAGCGCTACACCCTGGAGATCCACGGCGGCGCTGCGCACATCACCTTCGCGCCGTTCGGGCCCGATCGGCCAGCCCACGGCCAGGTGGCGGAGATGTTCGCGTTCGACGTGCTCGTGAACGCCGGACGCATGTGCGGCGACCCGATCCAGGCGGTCGCGGTGCGCTTCCGCCATGCGCCCGCGGGCGATCCGGCCGAGAAGGCGCGGCGGCTCGGCTCGCCGGTGCGCTTCAGGGCGCCGCAGACCGAGCTGGTCCTGCCCGTCGAGGCGCTGGCCCGGCCGCTGCCCCACGCCAACGAGGCGCTCGCCGCCTTCCTCGAGCGCCACGTGCAGGTCATCGCGGCGAGCCTGCCGGGCGCGGCGCCGCCCGCGCTGTCCGACCGCGTGCGAGCGCTCCTCGGCGAGCGGCTGCGCGAGGGGGCCGACCTGGGCGCGCTCGCGGCGCGCCTGCGGATGAGCCCGCGCACGCTCCAGCGCCGCCTCGGCGACGAGGGCACGTCGATCCACGCCCTGCTCGACGAGGTCCGCCGCGGCCGCGCGGCAGCGCTCCTGGAGGCGGACATGGCGATCGGCGAGGTCGCCTACCTGCTCGGCTACTCGGAGCCGAGCGCCTTCCACCGGGCGTTCCGGCGCTGGACCGGCGCGACGCCGGAGGCGTTCCGCGCCCGCGCCAGGGAGGCCGCGCCGCGGTGAGCGGCCTGCGCGAGGCGCCCGTCCCGAGGGCGGCCGGTCGCGCCGCGCGAGCATCGCCGACGGACGAGCCCGCGCCCTGGGCCCGCGAGGGCATCGCGGCCCGGTTACCGCCGCGGAGGCGACAATTGGCACTTGTTCATGCAGCTGACGTTGCGCCCGCACTCCTCGGAGCACTGACCGCGATCGGGCCGGTAGCCGCTCGGCTCGCGCGCCCGGCCCGAGCCGAGCCCCTCGCACCCGAGAACGAAGGACGAGAGGGCTGCGGCGCACAGGCAGGCGCCGAGCCGCGCGCGTCGCGCGCCGCTCCGGGCGCGCGACGCGCGGCACGCAATCAGGACTCGTTCGCTCATGGTGGCGATATCCTGGACCCGCATGCGCCGACCGGTAGCCGTCCACCGGCTCTCGGAGCTCCGTAGCCCGCCCGCTCGGCCGCGCGTCCGGCGAGCCGCATGGCGCGGAGCCTACGTGAAGGCGGGCGAACGGCGACGGCCGAGGCGAGCGCGCGGCGCCCGGCCTCGGCCGTCCAGGAGGGTCACGCTCGCCCGGCGGCGGCCCGCGCCGCCGCCGGGCCCGCGCTCACTCGCCGCCCGCGGGGGCGATCCTGAGCTCGCCCATCACCCTGGTGCTGGCCGTGAGGCTCGCGTCGATGTTCTCGACCGCCTGCGTGATCGCGTTGCTCGCCGGGATGATGCACGCCCCCGCCTTCACGCTGCCGGTGACCGCGCCCTCGAGGTTGCCCGCGGCCGCGACCACGCCCTCGGCGCTGTCGAGGAGCAGCTTGCCCCGCGCCTGGGCGGCGACCAGGAGCCGCGGCAGGTTCGCCCGGAGCGTCGCGACCACCGCCTCGGCGCCCGCCCCGCCCGTGACGGTGACCGCAGGCTCCTTGCAGCTCGCCCTCGCGCTCGCGCTCGCCTCGCAGGAGCCGCTGCACTCCGCGGTCCCCGTGCACTCGGCCTTCGGCGGCTTGAGGTTGGTCTTGCACTTCGGCGCCTCGAACGTGAGGCTGCACTCGCCCGAGCAGTCCGCGTTGCACTCCACCTGCGCGTCGGCCGCGATCTCGCACGATCCGCGGCACTCGCCCGTGCAGGTGCCGTCGCACGCCCCGCGGCAGTCGCCGCCCGCGGTCGTCGCGGAGCACTCGCCGTCGCACGTGCCCTCGCAGGTGCCGTGGCACGTGCCCTCGCAGGTGACGGCCAGGTTGGCCGAGCCCTCGCAGCTGCCCGTGCACGTCCCCTCGCACCGGCCCGAGAGCTCGCCAGGATCGCAGCGCGCGATGATCTCCGCCGGCGTCAGCTGGCAATTGACGTTGGCGCTGCACCTCGCCTCGCAGTTCGCCTGTACGCTCGCGTCGACCGTGCAGCTCGGCGGCTGGAAAGAGAACGACAGATCGGCCGCCGCCTCCCCGATCGCGTCGATGGCGAGCTCGCACCACTGCGTCGCCCGCTCGCTCGGCTTCGTGGCCGTGATCGTCGACGCGTCCTCGCCGAGATCCAGCGCGATCGCCTGACAGGCGCTGGTCACGTCGGCCACGATGGAGCCCGCGGCCCCGGTGAAGTCGGACACGGACTGCATGAAGGCACCGTAATTGAGCTCGGCTTCGCCCTCGAGCCCCCACTGCACCGTGGCGAGATCGGCGCCCGGCGTGAAGTCGCGACAGCAGAGGTCATTCTGCAGCTCAGCGGCCTTGTCACACCCCATCAGCGGAACGACGGAGAGCCCCGCCAGCGCCAGAGGGAATGTCGCGATTCGCCACGTCAGACGGATGTTCATCAGGAAACTCCTTGGTTCTTTGTCGGGAGCGCGTCCGGTGCCGGATCGCCGCGGCTGCGGCGAAACCCCATGAGGGCGGCCGCTCACCGTGATGCTTGGGCGACAGCCGCCGCCGAAGCAGGGCGACAATAACTCATAAACCGACGCGGCTGACAAGGACCATCCTGCGGAATTGTTCCCGCTCTCGGCGTCACCCTAGGGCGAGGCCCGTCAGCACGCCAGCAAGGCATGACGAGATCTGTTGATATGCGACTCGGCGCGGGCACGACGCCTGGATGCGGCCGTCCAGGGGTGCTCTCCGGCGCGCCATGACACGGCACGTCGTGGTTCGCTCATAGCCATCCTCGAATAGCCGTTGCAGAGCTCGGCCGAGCCGTAGGACAATCGCCCCGTGACCACGCTCGGCCCACGGCTCCCCCGGCTCTCGCGGCTCTCTCTCGTCCTCGCCCTGACGGCAGCGTGCAGCGGCTCGTCCGACGACGAGGCCACGGCGGGCCAGGCCGCCGGCGAGCCGCCCGAGATGGCCGGGATCACGGCGGCCCACAACAGGGCGCGCGCCGCGGTCGAACCGCCCTCCGACGATCCGATCCCGGTGCTCACGTGGTCGCCCGAGATCGCCGCGGTGGCCCAGGCCTACGCCGACGGGTGCGTGTTCGGCCATAGCAAGAGCAGCTACGGAGAGAACCTCTACGCCACGAGCGGCGCCGCGGCCTCGCCGGAGGACGTCGTCGCGGCGTGGGTCGACGAGGCCGCCAATTACGACCTCGCGAGCAATTCGTGCAGCTCCACCTGCGGCCATTACACGCAGGTGGTCTGGGCCGACTCCCTGCGGCTCGGCTGCGGGGTCGCCGATTGCTCGGGCGACTCGCCGTTCGGCGGCGGGTCGTGGCAGCTCTGGGTGTGCAACTACGACCCTCCCGGCAACTTCGTCGGCGAGCGCCCCTACTGAGGTCCGCGCAGGCGGTGCAGGCGGTGCAGGCGGTGGTCGACGGCGCGCCGCCCGCGCGTGCTCCCCGCCCCTCGCCCGCTCTGGTATCGCACGAGCGATGGACTTCGGATGGACCCCTGCGCAGCGCGCCGTCCACGACCGCATGCGCGCCCTCGGCGCCGAGGCCGACGCCGCGGCCCCGGACGACCGCATGCGCGTCCTCGCCCGGGGCGGCGCCCTCGGCCTGCCGATCGCCCGCGATCTCGGCGGCGAGGGCCTCGACCTCGTCACGACGGCGCTCGCCTACGAGGGCCTCGGCGCGACGCTGCGCGACGGCGGCGTCCTGCTCGCCGCGGGGGCGCACCTCTTCGGCGTGGCGCTCCTGCTCGCCCGGGTGGGCACGCCCGCGCAGCAGCGCGCGTGGCTGCCGCGGATGGCGACCGGCGAGCGTATGGCCACGGTCGCGGCGACCGAGGCCGGCGCCGGCTCGGACGTCGCGTCGGTCGAGGCCACGGCCGACCGCACCGCCGCGGGCTACCGGCTCACCGGCGAGAAGCGGTACGTGACCTGGGCCGACCGGGCCGACGTGTACTTCGCGATCGCGCGCGACGGCGGCGACGGCGGCGACGGCGGCGCGCCGGCGCGCGGCCTCACGGCGCTGCTCGTCCCCCGCGACGCCGCCGGCGGGGCGGACGCCGCGGGCGCTCCCGCCGCCGCGGAGGGCCGCGGCGCGGCGCGCATCCGCCCGGGCGCCCCGCTCGCGACCGCGGGCCTCCGCGGCGCGCGGCTCGCGCCCGTCTCGTTCGCCGGCTGCGAGGTCGGCCCCGACGCGCTCCTCGGCCGCGCCGGCGCCGGCCTCGCCGTCTTCCAGATCGCGATGACCTACGAGCGCGCGCTGATCCTCGCCTTCCGCCTCGGCGCCATGGAGCGCGCCCTCGGCGAGGCGGTCCGCTTCGCCCGGGAGCGCGCGATCGGCGGCCAGTCGATCGCGCGCCACCAGGCCGTCGCGCACCGCCTCGCGCAGATGAAGCTCCGGCTGGAGACCTCGAGGCTGCTCGTCTACCGCGCCGCCTGGGAGCTCGACCAGGGCCACCGCGGCCAGGCCGAGGCCGCGCTCGCCAAGTGGCACGCGGCGGACTCGGCCTTGCAGTCCGCGCTGGACGATCTCCAGCTCCGCGGCGGCGCCGGCTACCTCGAGGAGAGCGGCCTCCCCTCCGCCGTGGACGACGCGCTGGGCGGCAGCATCCACTCGGGGACGTCCGACGTGCTCGCCACGATCGTCGCGCGCTGGCTCGGCGCCTAGCGCTGCCCGCCCCGCTTCCCGGCGCCTTCGCGCGCCCGGCACTAGCCAACCCCCGCGGACGCCTTTACCAAAGGAGGGCTGCGCGGACCGGCCGAGGGTGCCGGCGCCGCGCCCCGTCCGTCGGCCCCCTCACGCCCAACCAGGAACGATCATGACCGAAGCGACCGACAATCCCCTGCTCTCTCTCGGCTTCGAGATCCCGTTCGATCGCATCCGGAGCGAGCACGTCGAGCCCGCGGTGCGCGCGCTGCTCGCGGACGCCCGCGCCCGGCTCGAGGCGCTCATCGCGGCGCCCGGCCCCCGCACCTACGAGAGCACCCTCGCCGCGCTCGAGGCCGTCACCGAGCGGCTCGACCGCGCCATGAACGTCGTCTCGCACCTCGAGTCGACGTCCACCACGCCCGAGCTGCGCGCCGCCTACAACGCCGTCCAGCCGGAGGTCAGCGAGTTCCTCAGCGGCATCGCCCTCAACGAGGGCGTCTACGGCGCGCTCAAGGCGTTCGCGGCCACGCCCGAGGCCGAGGCGCTCACCGGCCCGCGGCGCCGCTTCTTCAAGAAGACCCTCGACGACTTCCGCCGGAGCGGCGCCGAGCTCGACCCGCCCGGCAAGAAGCGCCTGTCCGAGATCGACGTCGAGCTCGCGACGCTCACCCTGCGCTTCTCGCAGAACGTGCTCGACGCCACGAACGCCTTCGAGTTCGTGGTCGAGGACCCGGCCCGCCTCGCCGGCCTGCCGCCCAGCGCGATCGAGGCCGCCCGCCAGAGCGCCCAGGACAAGGGCCTCAAGGGCTACCGCTTCACGCTCCAGGCGCCGAGCTACATCCCGGTGCTCACGCACCTCGACGACGCCTCGATCCGCGAGCGCTTCTACCGCGCCTACAACACGCGGGCGACCGAGGGCGAGCACGACAACCGCCCGCTCATCCGCCGCATCCTCGAGCTCCGCAGCGAGAAGGCGAAGCTGCTCGGCTACGCGACCTTCGCCGACCTCGTGCTCGAGGACCGCATGGCCAAGACGGGCGCCGAGGCGCGCCGCTTCGTCGCGACGCTGCGGGAGCGCACCGAGCCGGTGTTCGCCCGCGAGAAGGACGAGCTCGCCGCCTTCCGCCGCGAGATCGAGGGCCCGGGCGCGCCGCCGCTCGAGCCGTGGGACGTCTCCTACTACGCCGAGAAGCTGCGCCGCGCCCGCTACGACTTCGACGACGAGGCGCTCCGCCCGTATTTCCCGCTGGATCGCGTCGTCTCCGGTCTGTTCGAGATCGCCCACCGCCTCTACGGCGTGCGCATCGTGCCCTGGCAGGACGCGCCCACGTGGCACCCGAGCGTCCGCGCCTACCGGCTCCTCGAGGCGGACGGCGCCCAGAGCGCCGCGTTCTACCTCGACTTCGCCCCGCGCGAGCAGAAGCGCGACGGCGCCTGGATGCACGGGCTCGTCACGGGCGCGCCGAGCGACGGCGGGCGCGCGGCCGGCGAGGACGCGCGGCACCTCGAGGTCCTGGCCGGCAGCTTCACCCCGCCGGTCGGCGGCCGCCCCGCGCTGCTCAACCACCGCGAGGTCGAGACGCTGTTCCACGAGTTCGGGCACATGATGCACCACGCCTCCAGCCGGGTGCCGATCCGGAGCCTCGCCGGCACCAACGTCGCCTGGGACTTCGTCGAGCTCCCCTCGCAGATCATGGAGAACTGGTGCTGGGAGCGGGAGGCGCTCGATCTCTTCGCGCGCCACCACGAGACGGGCGCGCCCGTCCCCGACGACCTGCTCCAGCGGATGCGCGCCGCCCGCACCTTCCGCGCCGGCGCCGTGACGATGCGGCAGCTCGGCTTCGCCGAGATCGACCTCGCGCTCCACGTGGACTGGACCCCCGAGCGCGGCGACGTCGTCGAGTTCGCGCGCGAGGTCCTCGCCCGCTACTCGCCGGTCCCGCTGCCCGAGGGCTACGCGATGATCGCCGGCTTCTCCCACCTCTTCTCGAGCCCGGTGGGCTACGCCGCCGGCTACTACTCGTACAAGTGGGCCGAGGTGCTGGACGCCGACGCCTTCTCCCGCTTCCAGGAGGAGGGCCTGTTCAGCCGGAAGGTGGGCGACGCGTTCCGGAGCCAGATCCTCGCGCTCGGCGACACGCAGGATCCGATGGATCTCTACAAGAGCTTCCGCGGCCGCGAGCCCACCCTCGACGCCCTGCTCCAGCGCAGCGGCCTCGCCTGAGCCCCCGGGCGGCCCCTCGCGGGGGCCCGCCCGGCGCCGCGCCCTTCACGGCCTCCTCCCAGAGCCCGCGCGCTCGCCTTCTCGACCCTTAACCGGTTCATATCAGCCTCCGTCTGCAGGCGCGGGGCGAGCGGTGCCTGCGGCTGTCGTCCTGGCGCGTCCGAGGCGCGGGCGTGCGGCGGGATGGCAATCCTTGCCGTGCCTCTGGTTTTCAGCGCTGGCAAACTTTGCCAGGGCGGCAACGCTTGCCTCTGCAGGCTGGATCCGTGAGCGAGCTCGATTGGCGCGGCAGCCGCTCGTGCGCCGCGCTCGGCGCGTCTCGCCGCCCATTGTCGCAGGAAATGCCCCTCGCGCGGCGGGGCGGCACGCCGGTTGCGATAGCGCCCTGCCAGCCGCGCTGCCACGGGCGCGGCTCGCCTCACGGAGGCGGGCCGCGCCGGGCCGGCGCGAGGCGGAGCGGGACTAACGCTCCGCCAATCCAAAGGAGATCATCGAATGCGACGTTTACGTTTCATGATGACGACCTCGTGCGCGCTCGCGCTCGCCGCCTGCGCACAGGGGACCAGCACGGACGAGCAGTTCGTTGATGAGGTGGGGCAGGCCCTCGTGAACCCGGCGTCGGTGCTCGGGTTCGAGAGCACCGCAGACTGGACGGCCTCCGGCGGCGTGAAGAGCGCGAGCGCCGATCACTCCGAGGGCACCTCCGCGCTCGCCCTGCGGAACTTCAACTTCGTCGAGCTCCAGTCCGTGCCGCTGACCACCGTGTCGGGCGCGACCTCGACGATCGCCTTCGACCTGAAGCCGCCGGTGTCGCCCGGCTTCGGCAACGCGCAGCTCGTCGTGAACATCCCGTCCCAGGGCGTGCACAGCGTGTGGTTGGGTCAGGTGAACCTCGCCGGGCTGCCCGCGGGCACGTACAGCCCGATCTCGTTCAGCGTGCCGGCGAACGTCGTCAGCGCCCTGAGCAACACCTACAGCGATCTGACGTTCAAGATCGTCCTGAATGTCCCGCAGACGACGACCGATTACGTGGTCGACAACCTACGCTTCGTGGGCGGCGCGCCGGCCGGTCCTTCCAAGGTGGAGCTGCGCGTCTCGAGCGCGGACGAGCGGCTCGTCCTTTACGTGAACGGCCTGCAGCGGAGGATGTTCAACAGCGCCGATCCGAGCATCGGCCAGCGCATCGACGTGAGCGACTGGTTCGGGAGCGGCGACAACGATCTCCGAATCCAGGCCCTCAACACCGGAGGATCGACGAGCTACGGCGTCGAGGTCTGGGTCGACAACCAGCGCGTCGTGAACGCGACGTGCCCCGCGACCCTGTGCAACGGCCAGGAGGTGCGGCAGGGGATCGTGGCGGATCTGACGTACTCCGTGGACACCCCGAACCGGCCCGCGTACCAGCCTGTCACCGTGACGGCGGCGAGCGCGCAGCCCGGCAAGGTGTACGTGAACGACGTTTACACGGGGCGCTCCACGCCGACCACGCTCTCGCTGCCGCCGGGCAACTACACCATCGGCGTCGGGCTCGGCACCCAGTCGCCGCCCCACGACTACACGGGCTCGTATCGGGAGCAGAGCGTGACCGTCGGCGCGTCGCCCATGACCGTCGACGTCACCGCGAACCCGCCGCTCGGGGTCCAGGAGGACACCCGCATCGGGATCCTGCCCATCCGGACCAGCATCAACTACAGCGCGTCGCTCGGCGGAGCGGACCCGTCGAACGTCGGCGTGCTCTCCGAGGACGACATCGAGACGCTCTTGACGCAGGCGAGGGCGACCAGCGCCAGGTGGCTCGAGCCGCTGTCGTACGGGCTCGCCAAGTGGACCGTCGATGTCCTGCCCCCGGTCGAGGACGTGCCGATCTACGAGCCGAACCACGACGGGTGGGACACCGGGCGCTTCCAGAGCGAGCACCCGACCGCGCACCTGCTCTCGGACTACGACATGATCGTGTTCTTCATCCCGCAGCACCGGGCCGACGGATCGCCGGTGGATGACGTGAGCAACCTCGCGTGGGCCTGGGACGACCGGTATCTCGCGATCCCCACCACCTACATCGGCGAAGGGATCGGCGTCCCGAACGCCGGGCTCCTCCACGAGGTGATCCATAACTACGAGGGGTACAACCGCAACGTGCTGCGCTCGTACAACGGGATCCATGGGCTGCACGGCGCCTCGAACCACGGTTATTACGACGGTTCCAACGGCGAGCACGACTTCGTGTACTTCTATCGCCACTTCCTCCGCGGTCAGGTCGCCGAGTTCGAGGCCATGCGGCCCGATCAGGACTGGCCCGCCATCGGGGCGACCTCGGGGAGCCTCTACCTCGGCGTCTTCCCGGTCCTGCGCCACGGCTTCAACGTGCGGTGACGTAGCAGCACGGTCTCTCGGGTCGGGCCCCCGGGCAGGTATCTAAGCGAAGTGTAAGGAGGAGGAGGGGGCCCCGGCGCTCATTCCGCCGGCCGCCCCCTCCGAGGCGCTCACTTCATCGAGAAGTTGCACGCCGAGAGCGACGCCGACCCCACGGTCTGGGTGATCGCCCAGTTGTTGAGCGACCGGATCTGCGCCTGCTCGGTCCTGAAGGCGTACCGGTACGCGAGCTGCACCTCGGCGCCGCCCTTCGGCTGGATGTACACCGAGTACCGCCGCGACGCCGTCTCGACCACCATCCGGACCGTGTACGTCTTCCCGGCCACGTACGGGAACACCGTCGCCGCCTCGTACCTCGAGCCGTTCCGGGCCCGGACGTTGCCCTGCTCGTCGAAGATCACGATCGCCGCGAGCTCGGTCCACTGATCCGCCGCCCCGCTCGACAGCCCGACCACCCCGTCGATCTTCGCCGCGCTCGGCGTCACGTCCCACGTCGCCGAGAAGGTGCCCCACTGCGTCGTCAGCGGCGTGTTCACCCACTCGCCAGCGTCCACGGTCGGGCACGACGGCGCCGGGTCTGGTGTCGTCGGCTCCGGCTGCGTCGGCTCGCTCGGCGTCGTCGGCTCGCTCGGCGTCGTCGTCGTCGTCCCCGAGCCGAACTCGAAGGCGCCGATGTCCATCGCGCCCACGGCCGTCCGCTGCCGCGCGGTGCCGACGGCCTCGATCGCCCCCTTCGGCGGGTGGAAGAGCGGGCTCGCCAGCGGCTTCGGGAACGGGTACCCCGAGATCCCCGAGATCTGGCTCACGCCCTTGTTCAGGAGCAGGCTCGACGACTTCAGCGTCACGTCGCGCCTGTCCAGGCTCGTGAAGCCCGGGTCGTCCACGAACTGCGTATTCGCGAAGGTGGAAGGCACGGCCGTGCCCTTGGGCGCCGCGTTGTTGACGCCCTTGATCACCGGGCTGCCGGTCGCCCACTTCGCGTCGTCGCGGAAGATCTGGACGCTGCCGCCGCCGACGCGGTGGAAGATGTTGTTGTGGAGCTCGATGCTCTCGATGCCGTCGAACAGGTGGATCGCCGCGTTCGACCCCTGCATCAGCAGGAAGGTGTTGTTGACGAACCGGTACCGCCCCTTCGTGTCGCCCGTGCCGTCGCCGCCGACGCGCACCACGTACTGCGTGTGCGTCTTGCGGAAGACGTTGCCGACCACATCGGAGTCCTCCCGCGCGAGCCCCGGATCCTGCCCGTCCGGACCGATCAGCTCGAGGTCCTTGTAGAGCCCGCCTTCGATCCAGTTATAGTAAATCTCGTTCCGCTCCGCGCGGGACTTCACCGCGTTGCCGCCGTTTGTGTCGTGGACGTAGCTGTGCTGCATCCGGAACACGGCGCCGGGATACGCGCTCTCATCCGTGGCCATGTAGATCGAGTGCTTCTGCGTCCCGTTCCCGCATTTGTAGACCTCGACGTACTCCAGCGTCAGCGAGCCCGAGTCGCTGTCGGCGCCGAGGATGCCGTGCGCAGGACAGTCGTGGACCACCGTGTCGCGAATGGTCACTTCGTGACCATGATGGAAAACGCACCGGGTCGTGCCGCCGGTCACATCGAACCCCTCGAGCACGACGTGGTTCGCGTTGAGCTCGATGGTGTTGGTGCCGCCCTTGAGGATGGGGCGCTTCCCGGAGACGCGCTTGCCGCGGATGGTGATCTTCGCGCTGGCCGTGCCCCCCCTCGTGATCCGGATATTGCCCGGGTACGTCACGTTGCCGTCGACCTCCACGATGTCGCCCGGCTTCAGCAGGTTCGCGACGTCGTTGAGGGTCTTGTAGGTGCGCGTAGGGCCGACAAGGAACGTCGTGCCGGCGGCCTGCTCCTCCGTGCCCCAATCCTCCGCGGTCACGTCCTCGTCGAGCGGCGCGCAGCCGGAGCCGACGATCGACATCGCCATCAGCGAGGCGATGAACTTACCGGCAGCAAACGACCGCGACCCAAAGCCTTGAGAAATCGAATGCATGGCTTTTTCTCCCCCGGCGTCGTCGAACCCCTGCGGTGAACAGGACCGTAACGGCCGAAGGCTACAGGGGGCAGAAGCGAAGCCTCCCGCTGTAGACCCTCGCGCCGCGAACCATCGGTGCAGACCATTCAGCACCAGAGGGGCGGATACCGGCGCTCTCGTGAGACAACTTATTCCTGGATTGGAGCAAAGGGTCAAGACGAAATGCTTTCGCAAATCAAACGATCGGCCAATTAGGTCGCACACCTCAGCCGCTTTTCACATCAAGGTTGCAAAAATTCGATGCAAAACTGCAATGCGCAGCTCGTCCGCTGATGTGAGGAATGTGTAGCGATGTGGCCGCTCGTTCGCTCTTTCATGGTCAAAATCCCGCATATTTGTTGGCCAAAACGCACCTACACCGGAAACTCCGTTCGTCCCAACGACCTCTGCCTACCTCTCCCCGCATCTGTCGAGCTCGCGGGCGACGTCCACGCCGCGTCGAGGCGGCGTGCTTCGCCGGAGCGCGCACCGATTCGTCGTCAGCGATGGGCGGAGCGGTGGTCGCGCCGATCACGCTGCGCCCGCATAGGAGCAGCGCCTTTCACGCTTCGAGCCGCTGCCGCGGCGCCTCGAGCGCGCGCGGCGGTGCCACGCGCGCCGGGCGCTCCTCCGCGGTGACGCGGCTTTGCCCAGCGCGCCTCGGCGCGCGTGCAGCGGAGTCATTCGCCCATCGGATCTCCGGGGAGAGCTTCCATTGCGGCGCTCGCGACCTCGAGTGGGCCTCCGCCATTGCGATTCGACGAGGCGCCGTGCGTTCGGCCGGCAGACGCGCCCGTTCCCAGGGGACCCGCGCGCGCTCGCCGATGCGTTCTCGCCGGCGAGATCGCGGCGATCGGGCGGGAGATCGCCGAGAGGCACGAATGAGCGACGTTCGACGGCGGGAGCCGGCGCGCCCGCGCGATCGTCGCGCGCGTCGCGCCGTTCATCGCGCCGCCAGCCACGGGATAGTAAGCCGCCGGCCCCGCGGGGAAACTGAACGGGTTGTCAGGAATACGGAAAAGGATGAATCGGGCTCAGGAGGAGATCTCGTGGCCTTTCAGGAATTCCCGTCTTCCTCCTGGATTCGGGGCGTCTGGCGGGCCGAGCGGGGGCCGGGGCGGGCTCAGCGCCTGCCTTTGAAGCCCATCATCTGCTGCACCACGGCCTCGCTCTCCTCGGCGATCGCGCCTTCCTGGGCCGCGCGATCGGCGCAGTCCTCACAGACCTTCTTCTTCTTGGTTCCGACCTTGATCGTCTTGAGCTCGTCGACCTCGCTGTCGCACTCGCGGCACGTGGGCATCGCCGTCCTTCCTTTCGCCCCGCCAGCATATCGCACCCGCGCCGGGATCGCGCCGCCGCGCTGCGGGGCGCCGGCGGGGCTCGCCCGCCCGATGTTTGGCCCGGACGAGCCGCGCGACCTACGCTCGGCGCCTCACGAGGACCCAGGAGGAACGCATGGATCGCAGGCAGGGCGCGCGCGCACAGGTCGACTTCCCCGTCTCGGCGCTCGTCGACGGCCACAGGCACCGGTGCCGCGCGATCGATCTCTCCCCGACCGGCATGGTCGTCGAGCGCACGCCCGGGCTCGCGGGCCGGGCGCTGCCGGCGGTCACCCCGTTCGAGCTCGACCTCGGGGTCGGCCGCCCCATCCGGCTGCGCGCCCGCCCGGTCTGGGATCGCGACAACCTGCTCGCCGTCCGCTTCGTGGTCATGAGCGACGCCGACCGGCTCACGATCGCCGAGCACCTCGACGAGAGAGCGCGGCGCCGCGAGCCGCTGCACTAGCCGCCCCGCCCCCGACGCAATGCGCGCCTGCAAGGGTGAAATCGCAGGAGTGCAACGCGAGGGAATGCGCCCGGGACATCTATGCGATTTCGCAGCGATTTTTGAGCTTCTCGCCGTGGCATACGAGCTGCTAATTCATAGGTCAGCGTTGCTGGTGCGGCCTCTCCCCCCCCGGGCCCCGGCGACGCTTTTTCTTTTTGTCGCTCGCCGGATCGACGCGCCGCTCGGCGCTCGGTGACGCCTCCGCCCCGCGCCGCTGCGCGAGGGAGCGCGACGCTGCGCGAGGGAGCGTAGGGGAGCGTCGCGCGACGTGGGGAGCGCACGCGCTACGTGCGCGGCTCCCTGCGCCGGCGCGCGGCCGAGATCGACGTCCGCGGCCACTTGGCGGCGGACCGGCGCAGCTCGTCGAGCGCTTGCTCGGGCAGGCGCGCCACGCGCGGCTCGGCGGCGCGCGGCTCGCCAGGGCGGGGCTCGGCGGCGCCCGGCGCCGCGGCGCCCGGCTCGCCGGCGCGGGGCTCGGCGGCGGTCAGCGGCTCGGCGGGGGCGGTCGGACGGGCGCCCAGGTACGGCCAGAGGCTCTCGCGGATGGGCGCCGGCAGCACGTTCTCCAGGTACTCGAGCGCGGTCCCGCGGAGGTGCGCGTCGTCGGCGTGGAGCGCCCGGTAGGCGATCTCGAGCGGCTCGCGCTCGAGGCAGAGCGAGAGCACGCGGAAGACGTGCTCCAGGCTGCGGCTCGTCCGCTCGACGAGCAGGCGCGCGGACAGGGGCGCCTCGGCCGGCGGGGACGCGTTCGGGGGCTGGGCGTCCCACACCCGGCGGTCGATCTCGATCTCCCGCGTCGCCGCCGCGATCACGTCGTCGCGGCGCAGGTGGATCGGCGCGCGCTGCTGGAGCAGGCGCGCGAGCGCCACGCCGGACTGGTAGCGCACCTCGAAGCGCTCGTCGGCGAGGCCGAGCATCAGCCCGTCGGCGGCGCGCTGGGTGGGGCAGGCCTGGAGCACGCGCGGGATGCGGCGCCGGACGGCGAGGCTCACGGCCGGGTCGAGCAGCGCGTCGAGGAGCTGGCCGGTCGCGCGGGGGGCGACGGCGCGGAGCGCGCGGATCGCCTCCGAGATGAGCCCGTCGCGCTCGAGGAGCGGGAGGAGGTGCGGGACCAGCGCGGGGTCGGGCTCGCGGGCGAGCGCCGCGAGCGCCCTGCGGATGCGCTCATGCTCGCCCGAGCGGAGGTCGGCGACCGCCGCGAGCACCGGGTCGGACGAGAGCGCGGCCGAGGCGGAGCGCGCCGAGAGCGGCCCCTCGGCGGTCTTGCGCTCGCCCGCCGGGGCGCGCGGGCCGTCGCCGGGGGCGCCGGCGGAGACCGGCGGCCGGGCGGAGATCGGCGGGCCGACGAAGGAGATGCGCTCGCCGTCGCCGTGGGCGCGGCCGGCGTCGGCCCGGGCGGCCGTCCCCCTCCGGAGGGCGGCGAGCTCGGCGAGCACCTTGTCGCGGCTGAGCGCGTCGACGGTGCCGCTCAGGGTGCGGCGGGTGGTCGCGTCGACGACGTTCGCCGGGTCGAGCGAGACGGCGCCGGAGCGCAGGCTGCCCTCGAGCGCGGCGACGTAGCCCCGGTGGAGCCGCGGCGTGAAGAGCAGGGTGACGCCCGCGGCCGCCGTGCCGAGGCCGATGAGGAGCGGCAGCGACGCGTCCGGCGCGAGCGCGAGCAGGACCATGGCGACGCCGCTGCCGGCCGCGGTGCCGATGCGGTCGAAGCCCACGTCGATGAGGGTCTTGATCGACCGCTTCTGGTCCGGGGGCAGCGGCGTGTAGAGCAGCTCGTAGCCCGACCGGAAGAGGGAGTTCCGGAGCACCGCCTCGGTGGCGCGGACGATGGAGGCGGACCAGAGGCGCGGCGCGACGACGATGGAGAGCGAGCTCGTGAGGACGGCGGCCGGGAGGATGCCGATGGTGGCGGCGAGCCCGAGGCGGTCGAGCGAGAAGGTGGCGGCGAGCGACTGCACGAGGAACGAGAGCAGGCTGACCGAGAGGTGGAAGAGCGCGAAGAACGAGAGCAGCTCGTTGCGGTCGCGCATCGCGTGGGCGGCCTCGGCGCTGAGGGCCACGTCGAAGAGCGCGCCGCTCACGGCGCCGAGCCCGACGAGCAGGGCGAGGTCGCGCAGGTGGGGGCTCTCGCGCAGGGCGCGGAGGCCGGAGGGGCTGGCGGCGGCGGAGGCGGCGCTGGAGCCGGCGGCGGCGGCGCCGGCGTGGTGTTCGGCGTGGCCCTCGGCGCCGGCGGCGGTCGCGCCCGGGAGGCCGGCGCCGAGGAGGTAGGTCGCCAGGGCGGCCAGCCCGCTCAGGCCGGCGAGGGCGAGGAGCATGGTCGGGGCGTCCACGAGGTGGCCGGCGCGCCAGGCGAAGACGCCGCCGATGACGCCGCCGAGCGTGCCGCCGCCGGCGATGCGACCCATGGAGTGGCGGGCGGTGTGGGGGTCGAAGCGCTCGTTGACGAGCGACCAGAAGGCGGAGATGAGGGTCGCGCCGAAGACGGCGACGTGCAGGTAGAAGACCAGGGCGGCGGCGCCGGGCGCGCGCAGGGCGAGGGCCCACTCCAGGCCGAGGAGGACGGAGCTCGCGGCGCAGGTGGCGGGGACGACGCGCGCGGGCGAGAGCTGCAGGAGGGCGCGCGAGAGCAGGAGGACGGCGGCGAACGAGAGCACCGCGCCGGCGGCCATGACCTTGGGGACGTCGGCGGCGCCGAAGGCGGAGAGGAAGAGGGCGTCGCGGGTGGCGCGGCCGGCGACCTGCTGGGCGATCATCGCGCCGGACGCGAGGGCGGCGATGAGGACGGGCCTTGCGCTGTCGGTCTCCCCTTCCACCGGGTTCTTGGGCAGCGGTCCGTTGGGCATCCTAGGCGGGCTCGGCGTCGAGCACGCGGGCGTCGGTCACGATGGTCCCGAGCGGGACGTCGCCGTCGGTGGCGGGCACCTCGGCGATGAGCTGGAAGTCGAAGGCGACGCCGACGGCGTGCGCCGGGGGGCAGAAGCGCGGCAGGGTGCTGTCGTAGTAGCCGGCGCCGTAGCCGATGCGGTGGCCGCGGGCGTCGATCTGGAGGGCGGGGACGACGACGACGTCGAGCGCGGCGGCCTCCTCGTCGGCGGGGTCGGGCTCGCGGAAGCCGAGGCCGCGCTCCTGCATGGCCTCGGGGTCGGCGACGAAGCGGAAGGTCATGGCGCGCGACTCGGGGTCGATGGCGGGGTACGCGACCTGGACGCCGCGGGCGCGGAGGAGCGGGTCGAGCTCGCGGAGGTCGACCTCGTTGCGGTCCTCGATCGGGTAGAAGAGCGCGACGCGCCGGGCGGCGACGACGGCCGGGAGCTCGGCGAGGGCGCGGACGATGCGGCGGGAGCGCTCGAGGATGGCGTCGCGGGGGATGGAGTTGCGGACCGCCCGGGCGCGCTTCCGCAGCTCGGCTTTCGCGCGGTAGCGCAGGGCGGCTTCGGTGTCGGGGTCCATGGCGGGGGTGGGTCCTCCGGGGCGCATCCTAGAGAGGCGGGGCGGGATCGGGGAACCGGTGTGTGAGAAATCGGCGGGGGGTGGAGCTGGGGGGGCGAGGGGTGTGGCGGATTTGCAGGGGCTGGGGCGAGGCGGCGGGTGCAGCAGGGGGCTGAAGGCGGGCTCTGGAGTGGGCGAGCGGCGGGCACGGGGAGCGGGGCGAGGTCGGGGGTGGAGCGGGAGGGAGGCGCGGGAGGAGCGCGAGCGGGCGCACGAGGCGGACCGAGCCGGTAGCGACCGGCGGGCCGGGATGAGCTCACGGAGGAGCTCGGTGGCACCGTTTGTGCTGACGGCGCCGGCCGCGTGGGCGGCGTGGACAGGGTGGCTGTTGGCAGCGCCGAAGTTGCGATAAAGCGATGACCGAGCCGGAGTCGCCTGCGCGAGCCGCGGCCCTCGGCGATGGGAGGAGAGCGATGTTCTGGGACGATTTCAAGAAGTTTGCGATTCGTGGCAACGTCGTCGACATGGCGGTCGGCGTCGTGATCGGCGCGGCGTTCGGCAACATCGTCAAGTCCCTCGTCGATCACCTGATCATGCCGCCGATCGGCCTGGTGACGGGCGGCATCGACTTCAGCCGGCACTACATCGTCCTGAAGGCGCCGAGCGGGCCCGGCCCCTACGTCAACGCCGACGAGATGGTGAAGGCGGGCGCGGTCCTCCTTCAATATGGCCAGGTCATCAACAACCTGGTGAGCTTCTTCATCATCGCCTTCTGCGTGTTCCTGCTGATGCAGCTCATGGGGAAGCTCCAGAGAAAGCACGAGGAGGCGGCGACGACCAAGGACTGCCCCGAGTGCGCGATGAGCATCCCCATCAAGGCGGTGCGCTGCGGGCATTGCACGACGACGCTGAAGGCGGCGTAGGGGCCGGCCGGGGGGGAGAGCGCCTGCGCCCATCGCTGATCTGGTCCAAAGCTGCCTGTCGGGAAGTACTCGTCCCGCTGCGTCAGCGTCTGCTCGTTGCTCGACGCGAAGCTCGTGCTGCCCAGGTGGTCCGGGTGCTCGTAGATCGTCGACGGGTCCCGGAACCAGTCCGGATCCATCTTGCTCGCGATGCGCGTCTGCCCCGCGTAGATGTGCCTGGTGATGAACCGCCCGTCCCGCACCGTCAGGTGCGGGTCGTGGCTCCACACGCGGCATGGGGTGGTCGACGACTGGGGGGCAGTGGCCGCGAGCAGGCGCCTCCACCATCACCCATGTGAGCCGTTCAAGTGTCATGCTCAGCGTTGTACTCTCCCGGCAGATAGTCGTTGTCTGAGAAGAGCGCCTGGTAGAGTCTCACATTCTCAGGATCTGTATCGAAGAGCCGCAGACCGATCGGTGTCTTCAGGACGTCGAGACGAAGTACTTCGACCGCATGCTGCCTGCATGCTTCCAGGATCCAACGCTCGTCCTCCGACCTGGCATCCGATTCGCCTTGAACATAAACATCCCAGTCTCTTGCATCGGTTTCACGGAGAAGGACGGCATAGGGCCCCACAAGAGAGAGCCTCAGGGTCCAGCGAGCCTCCGATCCCTCGGAAGATATCGCGAACACGCAGCTGACGTCGTTGTTCAGGTCCGTGATGTCCTCGATCGAGAAGCGACTCACCAGGCGTCGTTCGAGCTCGCGGTACGGCTTTCGTTCGTATTCCTCGACAACCCATCGAAAGTCGGAATTCTCCAAGGATCCGTACTTCGCTACGATGGCTTGGAATAGCTGGCTTGGCGCTGTCATGGATTCACTGTGGTAACGGCCCCCGTGCACCCGACCCCAGGGTAAACCCCCTTCGACCTGCGGCAAGGGCTCGAACGGATCTCCGCCCGGATCGAGCACCGCCCAGGCGCGCTCGTCCACAGCCATTTCACCTGAAGCTCGCGCTCCGCGACCTGCTCGACGAGAGGGTCGAGGAGCTGCGGCTCTCGGCCACGGGCAGGCTGTACGAGCCGCGGCTCCGGGCGAGGCAGAAGGAGATCGAGGCGATCCCCGAGGCCGCGGGCACGCAGGCGCCGCTCGCCCGGGAGCTCTCGGAGGCCGACGTCCGGCACGACGGAATTGGGGCGGCCATCCTTTTCCTCTGCAAGGTCATCGAGGCGCACCCCTCGCTGGCGCCGGAGGTGAAGGCGGCGGCCGCCGGAGCGCAGCAGGCGTTCGTGCCGAGGCTCGAGGTGCTGCGCGCGCCGTGCGCGGACGAGGCGTCGGCGGCGTTCGACAACCAGCCCGAGCTGACCCGGCTCAAGGCGGAGTCAAGGCCGTGGCCACGCCCGGTGGGGGCAGCCTGAACGAGTGGGTCAAGGCGTTCGCAGGGCAACGGGCGTCGAGCTCCTTCACCTTGTCGAGCGCCATCGCCCCGGCCACGCCAAACACCCCGAGCCCCGCCGCCCCGACACCATATGCCAACACGACGCCGATCTTCCTGTCCATCGCAGCGCGCGCCTCGGCCAACGGGTCCGGCCGTCGCTCCAGCGACACCAAGTGCGCGCGAGCCTCGGCCTCCTCGCTGGAGACAGCCGCCTGCGGCGCCTTGCCCGGGATCGCGGTCGGCGCGCCCTCGCGCCGGAGTCGATCAGCAGCAGCGCGAGGACCCAACCAACCAGCGATCGCGAATGAGCTGAGCGCACGAAGCCTGCCCTCCTCCCGGTCCCTGCCGTCACGACACCCGTGACATCAATCGTCGTCAAAGCCGCCGAAGCGCGCCGGCCTCTTCGTCGCCTTGACAGGCCTCGACGGCGGGGCCTCGTTCAGGTCCACGACGGGCGGGGAGGGCTGAGGCTCTTGAATGTTCACCTCCTTCTCCGGCGCCGCCTTCCTGCCCTTCCACACGCGCACGCGACGCACGTCGCCGACCCTGCCGGTGAGGTCGATCACCCCGTTCCGGCGATACGCCGGCTGGCCGTCCACCTCCACCAAGGCGTCGCCCGGCAGCACGATGAGGGGCACGCGCCGCTCGTTCGGCCCGAGCACGGCCATCTCACGGCGAGCCGCTGCCCTGGACGCCGCGCCCGCGGCCGCACCCGTGGCCGCGGTCGCCGCCGCAGGCGCGCCGCCGCCAGGGAGCGACGACTGCAGCCGCTCACAGGCGACAAGGCACATCGCCGCGGCCACCACGAACACCCCCGCGCGATGGGCTCGCCCCCTAGTCCCGACGCTCATGGTCCCTGACCCTCCCCGAAGAACGGTGTCCTGGAATGCTCTCGCTCGCACGCCGCATGGCGCTCCGACGCTGCGTCAAGCGGCTCGCCGAGGTGGAGGATCCGCAAGCTCGCAGGAAGGCAGTCCACGTTGCTCGAGAGGAGGTCCCGCCGGAGCTCGGCGACGTCGATCGTGAAGGTGCGGGTGGTGTTGTCGGCGGCGACGGTGAAGAGCCGCTTCCCGTCGTCGAGGAACGCCATGGCGATGATCGCCGCCTGCGAGTCGAGCACGACAGGCTCGATCGTCCCAGGGCGGTCCCACGCGTCGCGGCTCCACAGGAGGACGCCGCCGTGCCGCAACGAGAAGGCGATCCGGTCGCCGCCGGGGCTCCAGATCGCCTGGAGGACCGCGACGCCACGATCGAGCGACGCCACGACCGTGCCGCTCGCCGCGTCCCAGACCTGGACGGTGCCGTCCTCGGAGCCGGTGACGATGCGCCCCCCGTCAGGGCTCCACGCCGCGGTGTACACGGCGCCCCCGTGCCCCTTGAACACCGCGAGCTGCTGGCCTCCCGAGGCCAGCCAGACGCGCGCCGTGTGGTCCATCGACGTGGTGACGATGCGCTGTGCGTCCGGGCTCCACGCCGCCGAGGTGAGTCCGTCGGTGTGCCCGGACAGCACCCGAGCCGCCCCCGTGCCGTCCGCGGAGACGATGCGCGCGGTCCGGTCGTCCGATACGGTGACGAGGCGCGTTCCACCTGGGCTCCACGCGGCGGCGCGCACAGGGCCCGCGTGCCCCTGGATCGACACGGGCTCTCCCTTGCCGTCCACGCCCACGATGCGGGTCGTCCCATCGAAGCACGGGGCGGCGACGCGCGCGCCGTCGGGGCTCAAGGCTGCGCCCGCGACCCACGCGTCCTGCTTCGCGAGCACGAGGTCCACGCCGGTGCCGTCTGCGCGCCACACGCGCGCGGCGCGGTCGTCGTAAGCGGAGGCGACACGCTCGGCGCCGGGGCCGATGGACGCAGTGTGATAGAACGCGCGGCGCTCGCGCGGCACAGACTCGAGCATCGCGGGGCGCCAGATCCGGAGCGTGTTGTCTCGCGAAGGGCCCACGAGCTGCGGCGCCGCGGCGGTGAGCACGCGCGTTCCATCCGGGCTCCACGCGGCCGACAGCACCGGGCCGTCGTGCCCGGCCAGGACGACGTGCTTGCCCCCCTCCGACGGCCAGAGCCGCGCGGTCTGGTCGGGCGAGGCCGTGGCGATGTACCTGCCGTCCGGCCGGAAGGACACGAAGGTGACGGCGCGGCCGTGTCCCTTGAAGGCGATCGGCTGTCCCTTGCCGTCGGCGCTGCGGATACGGGCTGTCTTGTCGGCCGACGCGACGGCGACGCGCGCGCCGTCGGGGCTCCACGCGGCGAAGAGGACCCTGCCCTGGCCGCCCTCGAGCTCGACCGGTCTCCCCTTGCCCGAAGCTTCGAAGATCCAAGCCGCGCCGTCGCTCCACACGGTGAGGACGCGGGTGCCATCGGGGCTCGGCGCGGCGGAGACGAGCCTGACATCCGGCCGCCGCAAGATCACCGGCTGCCCGGCGCCGTCGGCCGACCAGACACGCGCGGTGCCGTCGTCCGAGGCGGTGAGCACGCGCTCGCCGTCACCGAAGAAGGCGACCACGTTCAGCTCTGCCGTGTGGCCTACCAGCTCGACAACACCGCCGCCGGCGACGCTGTAGACGCGGGCAATGTCGTCGGCCGAGGCGGTCGCGACGCGCGCGCCGTCGGGGCTCCAGGCGGCGTGGCGCACGGGCACGCCCCCGACCTCGAGCACGTCGAGCTTGTCGCCGTCGGCGTCCCACAGGCGCACGGCCCCGTCCTCCGAGGCGGTGAGCACGCGCTTGTCGTCGGGGCTAAAGGCAAATGCGTTGATTCGCCCCCGCTGCCCGGAGAGCACGATGGGATCGCCTGTGCCGCCGGCGTTCCAGAGCCTCGCCGTCATGTCGTCGGACGCGGACAGGACCCGCTGGCCATCATGGCTCCACACGGCCGCGTGAATCGGCTGCTGGTGGCCGCGGAGCGTGACGTAGAGCGCATTCTGGCCGAGCGCGTCGCTCGCCAGGGCGAGCCAGCCGCGCGCGGTCTCGGGCCGCTTCACCTCCCTCAAGAGCTTGATGCCCCACGCGATCTGGCCGCTGTTCTTGAGCTCGCGGAAGCCCGCGAGGAGGCGCGCGTCGTAGGCCTCGATCTCCTTCTCCTTGGCGTTCGCCTCGGCCCTCTGGGCCTCCGTCATCGCGTCCTGGGCCCACGCCTTCTGACGAACGGCATAGAGGCCCATCCACACGGCGCCCGCCGCCACCACGACCGCCACGACGGCCACGGTCGCGAAGAAGCGCCGCTGCGCCCGCGCCCTTCGAAGCCGCCTCTCCGCCTCGCTGCGCTCGCGCGCGAGCTCCCTCAGCTGCTCCTCTTCGCGGCGGCGCTGCGCTTCCTCGAGCTCGCGCTGCCGTCGCGCCTCGGAGACCCTGAGCGCCAGCCAGTCGTGCCCGATCTCGAAATAGCGGCTGCCCTGGTGCTCCTCGGCGTGGAGGATGGCGGCGCCTTCGAGCGCTTTGAGGATCGGCCCGAGCTCCTTGGCCGGCAAGAGCCGGAGGAGCTCTTTCTCGGTGCGCAGCGTGCGGGTGCCGTCCGCCGTGACGAGGTGATCTTCCAGGAGGCGCCGCGCCGCCGCGCTGAGCGCGCCGAGATCGTCGAGCGTCATCTCCAGGTAACGGCGCAGGATCGGCTCGGCCTCGACCGCCGCCTGCTCCGCCGCGCCGCCGGCCTGCGCCCGCTGCTGGAACAGCGCCCGGCACACGATCTGCGCGTAGGCGGCCTGCGCCTCGGCGTCGTCCGACTCGGCCTGCCCCGACGTGCGCACCTGGCGCAGGAGCGCGCGCGTCGGCTCTATCTCCCAGGTCTGCGGCGGCTGTCCGCCGGCCGCGGCCTTGCAAACCGCCTCGGAGAGCTCGGCCACGGTGAGCGTGCCGACCCGGAAGCCGTGGCTCAACATCCGGCGGTGCTCGCGCAGCCGATCGCGGAAGCGACCCAGGTAATCCTCGCGGAGCAAGAACACCACGCGCAGGTCGCGGAGCGGCGTGTCCACGAGGCGGTTCAACGCGGCGAAGAACGCCTCCACCTCGGCCGTGCTCCGGCTCGGGTAAAGCAGCTGCTCGAGCTGGTCGAGGTACAGGAGCACGATCCGGGGCGACTTGCGCGCGGCGCGCTGCGCGGCCGCCAGCAACGCCTCTTCCGCCGGCAGGTCGGCCGGCCGCCCGCCGAACGAGAGCGCCGCGTAGACCGCGTCCGCGAGCCATTCCGTGGGGTGCTTGCCCTCGGGCCAGGCGTCGATCCGAACGACCCGGATCTGGTGCGAGTCGACGAGCGCCGGGATCACCGACGCCTGCATGAGCGACGACTTGCCCGAGCCAGACAGCCCGTAGACGGTCACGCAGCGATTGGCGAGGACGCTCGCCTCGAGGCGGTACGAGAGCTCTTCGCGACCGTGGAACCGAGCCCGATCGGCGGCGCGGTACGGCTGCGGGCCAGGAAAGGGATTCGGCGCGGTGAAGATGCCGGTGCGCTCGGCGTCCGTGGCCGAGGAGGGCGCGGCCAGGCTGTCGGGCGCTTCGTCCGCTGTCGCGCCTCCCGGAGGCGTGCTCCCGCTCATGGTCCCTCGTCGCGGGCGAGCGCCGCGAGCTCGGAGACGAGCTCTGGATGCTCGATGACCGAGGCGATGCGCCCGCCGCCCGGGAGCCCGCAGCCGCGCTCCCAGATCTTGGGCTCGCTGGCGTCGACGTCCGGCGTCAAGATCGCCATGCTGTCGCTCGGCGGCTGTCGCTGATCGTAGAGCCAGCGCAGCAGCATGCGATGGCGAAAGTCGAGCGCCGAGAGCCCGACGAAGAGACCTGGTTGGACGCGCGGCCGCGAGAGCAGCTCCTCCATCCACACCGGCGGGTCGAACCCGATGGCCCCGAGGAGACCGTGGATGTGGTCGTCCTCGGTGAGCACGGGATGGGAGAAGACGGGGGACCCGGCCGCATATCCCCCGTAGAGGCGCAGGATCACGAGCTCCCTGTCGAGGTCGAACCGCTTCGGCAGGTCAGGCTCCATCTTCCACGCGGCGGCCCCGGCGGCGCGCTTCACCACGAGCGGCGCGCCGCTCGCGCTCAACAGCGATGGCTGGATGGCGCGCACGTCCCGCTGCGGATGCGCCTCGGCGATGGCGCGTTCCAGGTGCGGCCGCCAGAGGAGGGTGACGTGGACGCCGGGAGCGACGAGGCGCGCGAACGCCCGGGCGAGCGGCGGGACCGGCACCTCGCGGGAGGTCATGAGCGCTTGCTGGAAGAGCACGTGCAATTTCTCCTGCCCGAACTTGAGCGCGCATCGCTGCGTGAGCGCGCTCAGCGAGAGGGTCTCGGGCGCGGTGTCACCGCTCTCCTTCATGTACGAGAGGAGCTCGGCCTTCAGCGCGGCGCGGTCCTCCTCGAGATCGCCGAGCACCATCGTGAACGGCTTCTCGAGCAGGCTGTGCAGCGCGGGCGAGAGGCCCCTCGAGCTCCGCCGCTCTCGCTGCCGGGAGACGCGCCGGTCGCTGAAGTCGAAGATGACCGAGCCCGGGCCTCGCAGGAAGAGGACGGGAGAGAACGCCTCGGCGCTCTGCACGAGCAGCGTCCTGCGCGCCGCCGTCACGCTGACGCCGATGTCGCCTAAGCCTTGCTGGGAGCCCGTGAGGGACCGGTAGATCTCGGACGAGCAGAGGCGCGCCACGTCCGCCTTCACCGGCCAGAGGTGGGCGACCACCGCGTCCGCGCCGGCGCGCGCCAGGATCTCGGCGGCGCTGCCGAGCGCGCCTGCCTTCGCGCCCTCGCACGCCTCGAGGATCACGAGGCGCAGATCCTCGGAGAACCTCGCGGAGAGCTCGTTCCCCAGGGCCTCCGCGGTGATCCACACCTCCTCGTCGTACTCGTCGTCTGCCAGGCGCAGGACGGGGTTTCCGGACAGATCCACCCCGCCGTGACCGAGCCAGTGCAGCACATGAGGGGTCTTTCCGCGCCGCAGCCGATCGAAGAGGGCTTGAGCGCCGATGTGCGGGCCGGCGATCGGATCCAGCCACTCCACCTCACCTGCCTCGATGGACGGCGCGAGGGCCTCTCTCAGCACCACGAGGCTCCGCTCGTCCCTGCCCGGCGCGATCGCCAGCACGCGGACGGCGCCGAGGACGTCGCGCGGCTCCCAGGGTTCGGGCGACGTCACGCCGCGCGAAAGGAGGAGCTTCGGGTCGGTCCCCAGGAACCCCTCCGTCGTGCCCGGCCGGCAAAGGGCCTCCCAGGGAATCCCGAGGAGCGCGCGCTCGCGCAGGAAGAGCCGCACGAGGACCGGGCTGCCCTTCGACGCTTCGCGGAGCCTCGCCAGCACGTCCCGAAGGTCGTCCTTGAGCAATTCGCCGTAGAGTGCCTGGGCTTCCTTCACGACGGCGAGATCGAGCGCCCCGCCGCTGCGGACCGCCCTGCCGACCTTGCTGGCGAGGCTTTGCAGCGCAGGCATGCCCAGCTCGGGCGAAAGCGTGTGGGCCGGGGGGTGCTCTCCGCGGCTCCCGCTCGCGCTCACGCTCACGCCATCCGCGCCCGCGCCCACCTCGATGTTGATCCACATGGGTTACTCAAATACAGATGTACTGGATAGCTGAGAGGCATCGTACCCGGGGCAGCCGTGATCATGTCAAGATCATGGCGGCGCGGCGTGACCATGCGATGCGACGGTTCCGCGTGCTGCCGAGCGGCCACGGGATGAGGGTGTCGCGCGTCGGAAACTCAACCGGACGGACGCTTTGGAGAATTTGCGCTCGGCTTGACGGGCTTCGAGCCACCTCGTCTACTGGGCCGCTCCCGGAAAAAAGGAATGATCATGCGTCGCTTTCCTGCACGAGCCACGGCTGGCTGGATCCTCGCGCTCGGGCTCCTCGGCGCAAAGGCGGCGGCGGAGCCGGCGGACCGGACGGCTCAGGTCGACGAGTCCGGCGACGAGGCCGCCGCCCGCGCCCACTTCCAGAGAGGCGTGGCGCACTTCGACCGGCAGGAGTACCGCGAGGCGCTCGAGGAGTTCCGCAAGTCGCTCGAGCGCAAGAAGACCCGCAATGCAATGGGTTATGTGGCCTCGTGCCTCAAGCAGCTCGGCCACTACGACGACGCGCTGGAGCACTATGAAGCGATGCGCCGCGAGTACCCGAAGCTTCCTCCCGGGACGGAAGCAATGGTGGCGGCGGACATGGCGGAGCTCGCGAGGCTCGTGGGGACGCTGGTGTTGAGGGGCGACGTGCCGGCGGGGGCGTCGCTGTTCATCGACGATAGGTTCCGGGGCAGGCTGCCCCTGGACAAGTCGCTCCGGCTGAGCGTGGGCAGTCGGGCGGTCCGCGTAGAGAAGGACGGGTTCGCGCCGATCAGGACGACGGTGGAGGTGAAGGCGGGCAGAGAGAACGTGGCCGAGCTCGTGGCGACGTCGAGGAAGGGGCGGCTCCGGGTGAGCGAGAGGCACAACTGGCCGCTGGAGATCGAGATCGACGGGAAGGCGACGGGCGCCGTGACACCCTGGGAGGGGCTCCTGGATCCCGGAGAGCACACGGTGAGGCTGCGCGGGTTCCTGGACGAGGAGGCGCTGCTCTCGTGCGACGTGCCCGGGGCACTGCCTGGAGAGAAGCGGGCGGGGGCGCGACAGGGCGCGAAGATGGCGTCGGCGGTGGAGACGGTGAGCGTGCGGCTGTACGAGGTGGCCGAGGTGGTGCTCGGGGCGGAGGACCAGGACGCGCCGCTGAAGATCGAGTCCGCGCCCAGGGGAGCGCGGCTGTGGATCGACGGCAAGGAGGTGGGGCGGACGCCGTGGGAGGGGCGCCTGCCGCTGGGGGAGCACGCGATCGGGGTCCGGGCGGACGGGTATCTCGATGCGAGACAGCAAGTGACGCTCGAGCGGCGCAAGCAGCGAGAGGTGACGGTGGCGCTGGACAGGGTGCCGCCGGAGCCGGGGTTCTGGACGGCGAGGACGGTGGGGGCGACGGCCGCGTACGGGGCCGGCGTGCTGGGGCTCGGGGTGTTCGCGGTGAGCGGCGTGCTCGCATTGAACACGAGCGCCGAACTGAAACAGGCATGCCCGGGTGGCCTCTGCCCGCGCGAGAGAGCCGGGCAGAAGGAGCGCGCGCATGCGCTCGGGGTCGCGGCGCTCGCGGGGCTGATCGTGGGAGGAGCCGGCGCCGCCGCGGGGACGGTCGTGCTGGTCGCGGCTCGGCTCAAAGAGGAGAAGCCGCGGGCGACAGCGGCGGGGACAGCGTGGAAGGTGGGCGTCGGGCCTTTCGGACTTTCGGCGGAGGGGAGCTTCTGATGGACGCGGTGATGAGCAGGGTCACGCAGGTCCTCGCGGCGCTGGCGGTGCTCGTGATCGGGGCCGGTTGCGTGTTGAGCTGCGATGCGATGCTGGGGATCGACGAGCTCCAGATCGCGTGCTCGCCCCACGACCTGAAGTGCGATGGCGCGACGCCCCTGGTCTGCAATACGAGCGGTGTTTGGGAGAGGCA
Organism: Sorangium sp. So ce185; assembly: GCF_051526825.1. Lineage (NCBI taxonomy): Bacteria > Pseudomonadati > Myxococcota > Polyangiales > Polyangiaceae > Sorangium > Sorangium sp. So ce185. The sequence goes on from NZ_CP150316.1 coordinate 10,948,545, forward strand.
GCCGGCGTGCGCAGAGGGGTGCGATTACGGCAGGTGCACGTGTACATCGGACGAGGCGTGCGCCTGTAGATCGAGCGAGGGGGAGTGCTCGAGCGACCAGACCTGCGTGGCGGGCCTGTGCACGGGCGTCTGCGGCCCCGGCGACAGGCGGTGCAGCGGCCAGCAGCCGCAGAGCTGCGACGCGTCGGGGAACTGGCAGGACGAAGATAACGCGTGCATGGGGCAGACATGCAAGGACGGAGCGTGCTTGGGCGAGTGCGCACCGGGGAAGCGGTGCAAGGGCCTGACGCCCGAGACGTGCAACGACGAGGGGCTGTGGGAGGCGGGGGAGCCGTGCGACGCGGACTCCGGATTCCAATGCCTGGGCGGCGATTGCGTGCAGAGCTGCACGCCGGGGGATTTCCAGTGCTCCGGGAACATCCCGCAGGTCTGCGACGCGAAAGGGGCCTGGCAGAACAACGGCGACATCTGCGATCCGTGCGTCGGTTGCGACCCGACCACCGCCGCGTGCAAGACCAGCGCTCCCGTGGTCTGCGGGATCGGCGAGAGCTGCGGCAATGGGAACTGCGTGTGTAGGAATCCCGGGTTCCCCGGGCCGCTGATCTTTCCCGTGGGCAACAGTCCCACCTCGGTGAGGGCCGTGGATCTGAACGGCAACGACAAGCCCGACCTCATCGTCGCGAACTACAACAGCAACACCGTGAGCGTGCTGCTCAACAGCGGCACCTTCACCACCAAGATCGACTACCCTACGGGCCGTGGCCCCTTCTCGGTGACGACCGCGGACCTGAACGGGGACCGCGAGCACGACCTCGTGGTCACGAACAGCGCCAGCTCCACGGTGAGCGTGCTGTTCAACAACGGCGACGGCACCTTCGCCCCCAGGCGCGACTACGCCACAGGCGACAATCCGAGCTCGGTTGTGGCTGCGGACCTGAACGACGATCGCACCCCCGATCTCGTCGTCGCGAACCGCGACAGCAACACCCTGAGCGTGCTGCTCAACAACAGGGACGGCACCTTCGGCGCCAAGATCGACTACCCAACGGGGGACCAGCCCACCTCGGTCGTGGCCGCGGATCTGAACAACGACGGCGACGTCGACCTCGCCGCCGCGAACTCCGAAAGCGACACCGTGAGCGTGCTGCTCAACGGCGGCGACGGCACCTTCAAACCTGCGATCGACGCCCCCACGGGTGATTCCCCCACCTCGCTTGCGGCCGCGGACTTGGACGACGACGGCAGGCCCGACCTCGCTGTCGGGAGCGGCTCCTCCGGGCGCAGCGTCGTGAGCATTCTGCGCGGCAATGGCGACGGCACCTTCCTTAGGCGCGACCACACCCTGGACGATCGCCCGAGCTCGATCGCGGCCGTGGACCTGGACGGCGACGGACGGCCCGACCTCGTCGTCACGAGCTCCGATAGCGATACCGTCATCGTGCTGCGCAACATCGGCGACGCTCGCTTCACCGCCGATAGCGCCCCCCCGACGGGCGATGCCCCCATCTCGGTCGCGGTCGCGGACATGAACGGCGACGGCAGGCCCGACCTCGCCGTCGCGAACCGCGACAGCAACACCGTGAGCGTGCTGCTCAACGTCATGCAGCTCAACGGCGTCAAGCTCGACAATAAGGGTTACTACCCGACAGGCGTTATGCCCACCTCGGTTGCGGCGGCGGACCTGAACGGCGATGGCCAGCCCGACCTCGCCGTCGCGAACCGCGAGAGCGTCACCGTTAGCGTGCGGCTCAACGACGGCGACGGCACCTTCGCCTCACAGCGCGACTATGCGATGGGCAATGCCCCCGTCTCCGTTGCGGCCGCGGACCTGGACGGCGACGGCCATCCCGACCTCGTCGTCGCAACCAACGACGGCGTGAGTGTGCTGATCAATAGCGGCGACGGCACCTTCGCCCCAACGCTCGACCCCCCAGCGGACGACGTACTCAACCCGATTGCGGTCGTGGATCTGGACGGCGATGGTAGGCCCGACCTCGCCGCCGCGAACGCCGCGAACGCCGAGCTCGACGGCATAAGCGTGCTGCTCAGCAACGGCGATGGCATCTTCGCCCTACGGCGCGACTACGCAACAGGAAAAACCCCTCAATCGATCGCTGCCGCGGACCTGGACGGCGACGGCAAGCCCGACCTCGCCGTCGCGCACTGGGGGGAGAGGGCCAAGGTGAGCGTGCTGCTCAATAGCGGCGACGGCACCTTCGCCTCGCAGCGCGACTATGTGACGGGCAATGCCCCCGTCTCGGTCGCGGCCGCGGACGTGGACGGCGACGGCACGCCCGACCTCGTCGTCGCGAACTCCGAGAGCGACACCGTGAGCGTGCTGCTCAACAGCGGCGACGGCACCTTCGCGCAGAAGGTCGACTACCCGACCGGGAACGCACCCAACTCGGTCGCGGCCGCGGATCTGAACGGCGACGACGCGACCGACCTCGTCACCGCGAACCGCGGCGAGCACACGGTGAGCATGCTGCTCAACAGCGGCGACGGCGCCTTCGCGCAGAAGGTCGACTACCCTACGGGGGCTCAGCCCGCCTCGGTCGCGACCGCGGACACGAACGGCGACGGCAAGCCCGACCTCGTCATCGCGAACTTCGGCGACAACAGCCTGAGCGTGCTGCCCAACGTCTGCATCCCCTAGCTCACTCCACGACCCGCGGGGCCGCGGGGCCGCTGGCCCGAGCTCCTGCTCGCTCCTCCCGCTTCCTCGCGCTCCATGCCGATGAGTGCGAGCCGAGCGCACAACACAGCGCGGTTGCCGGCCTCACCGTCGCTGACGAGGCGCGTGCGGCGCTCTCCCCAGCAGCCGGCGACCGCCTCCCCGGACGACGCGCTGTCCCCCCGCAGCGGACTTTGCTTTGATGAACCCCTTCATGTTCCGCCTCGGCACCGTTCGCGCCAAGCTCACCGTCCTCGTCGCGCTCTCTTCGCTCGCGACCCTCGCGGCCCTCCCCGTGCTGTCCTGGGTGATGCACCGGCAGCTCCTCGCGCAGATCAGCGAGCGCGTCCCGCAGGCGATCCGCAACTTCCGCCTCGAGCTCCGGCAGCAGCAGCGCTCCATCTCGACGAGCGCACGTCAGGCGTCCCGCACGCGCGAGCTCGTCGACGGGCTCCGGCTGCGGAACGAGGCGGCCGTCGATACGGCGCTCGAGGCCGTCATCGCCGCTCATCCCAACGTCGCCATCGCCGCCTTCGACGAGCTCGGCGACCTTGTCGCCGCGCGAGGGCTCGACGCCCCGCCGGCGAGCACGGACGAGGTCCCCGGGCTCGCCGAGGGGCTCTCGAACCTCGACGAGATGGAGGACCTGCGGGACGTGCTCGTCCACGGGTGCGAAGGACAGCAAGGCGCGCCGCCCGCGTACATGGTCGCCCAGCGCGCGAGGGGCGACGCCGGATCGCTGCTCGCCTGCATCCCCATCGACCACACCTACTTCGACGAAGCGGCGACGAGGCTCGGCGTGGAGATCGCGCTCGTCGATCCGTCGGGCAAGCGGATCACCGGCACCGCGCGCTTCCCCACCGAGCTGCTCCAGGGCGCCTCCATCGGCGACGAGACCCACCCCACGATCGTCGAGGACGCGAGCTCGCTCTGGGCCCTCTCCCGCTTCGCCCCCCGCTCCTTGCGGGGCAAGGCCGGCGATTTCTCGATCGTCATGGCGCTCGACGTGAGCGACGTCCAGAAGATCGTGCGCCAGAACCTGATGCTCGCGGCCGGCGTGCTCACCCTCGCGGCGCTCGTCTCGCTGATCCTCGGCGCGCGCCTCGCGACCACGATGTCGCGCGCGCTCTCCCGCGTGAACGTCGCCCTCAAGCAGCTCGAACAACAGCAGTACGTCCACGTGGAGGGGGTGAAGACCGGCGACGAGCTGGAGGACCTCGCGGCCGGCTTCAACTCGATGGTCGACGGCCTCAAGGAGCGCGACAAGCTCCGCAGCACCTTCGGCAAGTACATGACCGAGTCCGTGCTCGAGCACCTGCTCGCCGGCAAGGTGCAGCTCGGCGGCGAGACGCTCACCGTCTCGATCCTCTTCTGCGATATCCGGAGCTTCACGACCATCAGCGAGAAGATGAACGCCCATGAGCTCGTGGGGCTCCTGAACGAATATTTCACCGAGATGGTGGCCATCATCCTCGACGAGGGCGGGGTCGTCGACAAGTACATCGGCGACGCGATCATGGCGGTGTTCGGCGCGCCCGTCCCCAGGCCGGACGACGCCGTGCGCGCCGTGCGCGCGGCCATCCGCATGCGCGCCGCCCTCGAGCGCTTCAACGAGCGCCTCGCCGAGCGGGGCGTCCCGGCGCTGAAGACCGGCGTCGGGATCCACACCGGCGAGGTCGTCGCGGGCAACATCGGCAGCGAAGCGCGGATGGAGTACACGGTCATCGGCGACGCCGTGAACCTCGCCTCGCGCCTGGAGAGCGCGACCAAGGAGCTCGGCGTGAGCGTGCTCCTCAGCGACGACACGCACCGCCTCGTGAGCGATCGTTTCAACACGCGCCCCGTCAGCGAAATCACGGTCAAAGGCCGCGTGCAGCCGGTGATGACCTACGCCGTGGCGAACGTGTGACGGCAGCGCTGGGCCGTCAGAGGCGGATCAGCTCGACGCTATCCATGTGGATGAAGTTGGCCGGGTTGCCGGAGGTGGCCTTCGTGTGGAAGCCGAACTCCAGATAACCGCCCGTGACATGGATGACCGGCGTCTCGATCTGCGTCCAGGCCCCATAGGTCCCGATCGTCGTGTAGGTGGGCGAGCACGATCCGCACGTCTTGGCCTGGAGCCGGCTGAAATCGTAGCTGCCGCCTTTCTTCACCCACGCTCGGACCTTGTAGTCGCCCGCCGCGAGCCCCGAGCGCGTCTGGTACGTCCACACCTCGAACGGAGAGCCATTGGTCCAGTGGGTGAGGTGGTAAGAGCCGGATTGCGCGCCGTTGTACGTCTCGCTGAAGCCCGCCGCCCCGGTGCCGTTCGGGCTCCAGTTGGTCCAGCCGGTCATCCCGGACTCGAAGCTCGCGTTGGTCAGCGAGATGCCGCTCGATCCGCCACCGCCGCCACCCTGCTGGTACCAGCGCACCCACTCGACCTCCATGGTCTTCGTGGTGCCCGACGGCAGATCGATGCTCGCGGGGCTCGGGTTGCCGTACCAGTTGCCCCCGATGGCGAGGTTCAAGAGGATGTAGTGGTTCTGCTGGAGCTCCGCCTCGTTGTGGTAATACGTATTGTTGGCCACGATGCTGCCGTCGAGCCGGAAGATCATGCTGCTCGACGACCACTCGACCTCGTAGACGTGGAAGGAATCGGCGAGGCTCGATCCGCGGTTCGCCCCGGTCCCCCAGTCGGCCTGTCCTCCGTTCCACCAGTGGACCGCGGACTGCATCCAGGTGGGCTCGGTGGATCTCCACTCGAGGATGTCGATCTCGCCCGAGCGAGGCCACGCGTTGGCGCCGGAGTCGATGTTGGCGCCCAGCGTCCAGAACGCCGGCCACATCCCGTAGCCGGAGGGCACCTTGATGCTCGCGGAGATCTTGCCGTACCGCCGCTCGACCTTGCCCTTCGTGTGGATGCGACCGGAATAGAAAGACCGCCCGCCGTACCCGGTACACTGGGACGCGGCCGGGTTGTCGCTCGTGCGCTGCGCGGAGATGACCAGCTTGCCATCGCGGACGGCGACGTTCGCGGCGCGCGGGTACTCGAGCTCTCCGGTGCCAAAGTTGCAGTTGTTGGTGACCGGATCGTAGTTGCTCGTGAGCACGTTCCAGTTGGCCGTGTTCAGGCTCGAACCGTCGAACTCGTCCGACCACACGAGGTTCCACCCCGCGCCGGGGCTGTAGGACACCTCGGCGAGCTCCTGGCTCGTCGTGTCCTCCGCGCCCGCTGGCTCGTCGGCCGCCGTGATGCACCCCCCGAGAGCGCCGAGGCAAGCCCAGGTCAGCAGCGCTGCGCAACCGTCTCTCCGATCCATGCGTCCTCCTCTGGTTTCGACGGCGACCTGCGTGGTCCGCTCGTATCGCCGCGACTTGCAGCGGCCGTGCCCGTCCGTGGAGGCCAACAAATTCGATCGCGACCAGAACCGAGGTCGGATCGGGGCGGGATCCGGGCCGAGCGCGCGCGCTCGGGTGATCCGGAAGATCACCCCCCGGGTGATCTGGCCGATCGCCGGGGGGCGCGGTCGAGGTCCGGGCCGATGGGCACGGACCCGTGTCACCCCCCCGCGAGCAGCCGCGCGATCTCCCCGCGCTGCCGCCGCGCCGAGCGCGCCAGCGCGAGCTGCCCCGCCGCACGCTGCAGGTTGTGGGCGACCCGCGTCGGGAACCGCGCCGGGTCCCAGCCGAAGTACCGATCCTCGAACGCGTCCCGGCAGAACCGCGCCGCGAGCTCCAGCGCGATCCGCTCCACCGCGTCCGCGAGCGCCTCCCGCTCCTCCGCGCCGAACGGCCGCACCTCGCGGTAGCCCGCCGCCGCGGCGGCGAACACCTCCAGATCGAACCGCGCGTCGGTCGCGTCCTCCCCGACCGGGTTGCACCACGACCGCCACGCGTCGCCGAGCTCCACGTCGATCGGCTGCAGCGCCAGCGTGTCCAGATCGAGCAGGCAGATCCCCTCCCCCGCCTCGGAGAAGCGCAGGTTCGAGATCTTGAGGTCGCCGTGGCAGTGCCGCAGCGGCAGATCCAGCCGCCCCTGCCACGTGCGCCACGCGTCGAGGATCGCGTCGGCCAGCCGCCTCCCCTCCCCCCCGGTCGCCGCGCCGTCCAGCCGCTCCATGTGCAGCGCCGTGTCGTGCGCGCCCGCGCGCACGTGGCGGTACGCGTGCTCGAGATCGTCCGCCGCCCGGTGGAACCGCGCCACCAGCGCCCCCGCCGCGCGCGCGAGCGCAGGCGAGCCGACCCGGTGGTGCGTGCGGCCGGGGACGAAGTCCATCACCCGCCACACCGCGCCCGCGCCGTCCCGCGCCCAGAGCGCGCCGTCCTCCGCGCGCAGCAGCCGCGGCGTCGCGAGGCCCCGGCGCGCCAGGTGCGCGGTCACCGCCTCGATGTCGTCGTGGACCTCCGGGGCGAAGATCGGGCTCACCCGCTGCACCACGAACCGCGGCGGCCCGCCGCCGGCCAGGCCGGCCAACCACGTTCCGTTGATGAGGCCCTCATCGTCGCAGCGGCCCACCGAGAGACCGCGCAGCGGCGCCCACACGTCCGGGATCATCGACACGGCAAGCTACCTGCGCTCCGTCCCGGGCCGCAAGGAAACCGCCTCCGGCTCCGCCGCGACCTCCGCCGCGCCCCGCCCGCGCACCGCCGCGGCCCGCCGGCGCAGCATCCACTGCGACCCGATCCACGCGAGCACCCCCGCCCCGAGCCCCAGCCACGCCGCCACCCCGGGCACCCCGACCCGCTCGACGAGCACCGCCCCGCCGAGCGACGTCGCGCACAGCCCCACCGTGAGCACCAGGTTGTCGATCGCCGACAGCCGCCCGACGAACCGGTCCGGCGACAGCCGCTGGATCTCCGCGCTCGACAGCACCCAGTTCGCGCCGCTGCCGAGCCCCCACACGAGCGCCACCGCGATCAGCGCCGCCGCGTGCCCCGTCACCGAGAACGCCGCGATCGCCGCGAACGTCATCCAGGCGGCCCCGGTCGCCGCGAGCTCGCCCCGCAGCCCGCGGCGCACCAGCGCGACGCCGACCAGCGGGCCCACCCCCGTCCCGGCGCCGCGCACGCACTGGAGCACCCCCAGCGTGAGCGCGGCCGTGCCCGCGAACGCGCGCTCCGCCGCGACGAGGTTGAGCAAGAGCAGCGCCCCGCCGTTCGCCAGGTGGACCGGCGTCTTCGCGAGCACCGCGTCGAGCAGCGGCGGACGATCCCACGCGTGCTTCCACGCGAGCGCGATGTCCCGGCGCACCGACGCGAGCGCCGAGAGCACGCCGCCCTCCGGCCGCCCCTCGGCCACCATCGGCGGCAGCCCCCAGAGGAACAGCGCCGACAGGCCGAACGACGCCGCGTCGAGCGCGAGCGCCGCCGCGGGGCCGAGCGACGCGATGAGACCGCCGGCCGCCATCCCGACCGCGAACATCACGCTCCACGTCGCCGACGCGATCGCGTTCGCCTCGAGGAGCTCGTCCTCCGCGACCACGTGGCGCAAGACCGCGCTCTGCGCCGGCAGGCGCAGCGCCCCCACCGACGCGCGGACGAACACGAGCACCTGCACCGCCGCCACGCTGCCCAGCACCGCGGCGCCGAGCATCGCGACCGTGAGCGCGCCCTGCGCCACGCTCGTCGCGACCAGCAGCCACCGCCGATCGAGCCGGTCCGCGAGCACGCCCGCCACCGGCGCGAACAGCGCGTTCGGGAGGTGATGCCCGACCATCACCAGCGCGAGCGCCACGACCCCGCCCCCCTCGCCGCCCAGCGCGAGCAGGCTCACAGCGACGAAGCTCATCCAGTCGCCCAGGAGCGAGACGATCTCGCTCAGCCAGACGCGACGGAACTGGGGTCGGCGGCGGAGCAGGCTCGGACGGGACGACGCGGACGCAACGGACAGATCGTGCCTGCCGCTGTTCATCCAGGGCACACCATGGTAATCGCGCTCTGCTGCATGCGGATCTGCGCCATCATTCCCGCCTACCAGGCCGAGCGCAACGTGGGGGACGTCACACGGGAGGCGCTCCGGGTCAACGGCCTGGACGGCGCGGTCGTCGTCGTGGACGACGGCTCGAGCGACCGCACGGCCGAGCGCGCGCGCGCGGCCGGCGCCACCGTGCTCATCCACCCCGAGAACCAGGGCAAGGGCGCCGCCCTGCGCACCGGGATGGAGTTCGCCCTCGCCGCCGGCTTCGACGTGGCGATCACGATCGACGCCGACGGCCAGCACCCGCCCGAGGAGGCGCGGCGCCTCGTCGAGGCCGAGGCCGATCCCGAGGCGCTGGTCCTCGGCATCCGGGATCTCGCGTCGGCCGGCGCGCCGCGCGCCAACCAGATCTCGAACCGCATCTCGAACTTCTTCCTCTCGCTCTTCGCCGGCCGCCCCTTCGCCGACACGCAGTGCGGCCTGCGCCGCTACCCGCTCCGGACGACGCTGTCGCTCGGCGCGCGCGACGACGGCTACGCCTTCGAGGCGGAGATCCTCCTGCGCGCCGTCGCCGCCGGCGTCCGCATCGTCGAGGTGCCGATCCGGGTCATCTACCCGCCCGAGGACGAGCGGCTCACCCACTTCGACAGCGTGCGCGATCCGGCGCGGATCGTGGGCCGCGTGGTGGCGACGCTCGCGCTCACGCGCGGCCTCCGCCACGTGCCTGCCGCGCCGGCGCCGTCCGCGGCCCCGCGCCGCTCCGCCGTGGCGAGCGCCCTCGCCGCCGAGATCGACCCCCGCCCGTCGCAGCCGACGGCCGCGCCCCCCTGACGCGGGGCCAGCGCACTGGAACGCGTGACGGACCCAGCCGGCTCCAGCGCGGGCGCGGCGCCGGGCAGCGCAGCGACGGGCGGCGCGGCCCCCGCCGCCAGCGCGGCCCCCGCCGCCAGCGCGGCCCCCGGCGCCAGCGCGGCCCCCGGCGCCAGCGCGGCCCCCGGCGCCAGCGCGGCCCCCGGCGCCGCCGCGGACGCGCGCCGCCCGCCCTCGCGCCTCGCCCGCCACCGGCGCAAGCTCATCGCCGCCGCCGCGCTCCTCGCCGCGCCGGTCCTCGCCCACCTCGGCATCGCCGCCGCGACCCGCATCGAGCCGCCGCCGATCCGCGCCGCCTCCGGCGAGCCCGCCGCAGGGCCCGCGGGCTTGCGCGTGCTCGGCCCCGCCTACGCGCGCCGCCGCGGCCGCATCCTCGAGGCGCGCCTCGCCGGGACGCCCGAGGAGATCGGCCACCAGCACGGCCGGCTCTTCTACCCGGAGATGGTCCAGAACGAGGGCACCCTCTACGAGCAGTTCCGCCGCTACGTGCCCGTCGCCCCGCTCCGGTGGCTCATCATGGACCTCTCGCGCCTCGAGTTCCGCGGCGTCGACGAGGGCATGAGCGACGGCGCGCGGCGCGAGATCGCCGCCCAGGCCCGCGCCTTCTCGCCCGACCCGTTCGACGGCGTCCTCCCCACGTACCACCGCTTCGTCTTCCTCCAGTCGCTCTACGACATCGCGCTCTCGTTCGAGCACTCCCCGCTCATCGGCTGCACGAGCTTCGCCCTCACCGGGGCCGCGTCGGCGGGCGGGCACGCTGTGCTCGCCCGCAACTTCGACTTCGAGGCCGGGCCCGTCTTCGACCTGGGCAAGGCGGTGTTCCTCGTCCACGAGCAGGGCAAGATCCCGTACGCCTCGGTGGCCTGGCCCGGCCTCGTCGGCGCGGTGACCGGGATGAACGCCGCCGGCCTCGCGCTCGTCGTCCACGGCGGGCGGGCCGGCGAGCCGCGCGCGGCCGGCGAGCCGGTCGTGCACACGATGCGCGAGGTGCTCGGCCGCGCCCGCGGCGTCGACGAGGCGCTCGCGCTCCTCGAGGCGCGCGCCCCCATGGTCTCCCACCTCGTGATGCTCGTCGACGCGGCCGGCGAGGTGGCGATCGCCGAGCGCGCGCCCGGCGCGAAGCTCCACGCGCGCCGCGGCCGCGGCAAGGTCGCCCTCACCAACCACTTCGAGGGGCCGCTCGCCGGCGACCCGCGCAACCTCCGCGTCCAGGCCGAGACCTCGACCCACGCGCGCCGCCGCCGCCTCGACGAGCGGCTCGCGGCGCTGCCCGAGGGCGCGACCGTCGAGGCGGCCGTCGATGTCCTGCGCGACCGGCGCGGCCCCGGCGGCGCGCCGCTGCCGCTCGGCGACCGGCGCGCGATCGACGCCCTCATCGCCACGCACGCGGTCGTCATGGACGCGACGGCGCGCGTCCTCTGGGTCAGCGAGGGCCCCCACCTCGCCGGCCGCTTCCTGCGCTTCGATCTGTCGCGGCTGCTCGACCCGGCGTTCGACCCCGCCCTCGACACCGCCGAGCCGGACGCCCTGCCCGAGGATCCGCTGCTCACGAGCGGCGACTACGCCGCCTGGGAGCGCGCCGGCTCGCCCCACGCGGGCGGCGAGCTCGGCAGCGACGCCCCGGGCCCCTCCGCCGCGGACCCCAAGCGCGACCCGGGCGATCCCTGAAAGCACGACCGCGTCGCTCCTCGGGCGCGACGGCGCGACGCTCCTTAAATAACCAACGATCTTAACCCAAAAATAACCAACTTAACGAAGCAATCTCTCTTGCCCGATCGCGACAGCCCCAGGCCGTCCCCGGCGCCCGCGCAACAGCGCTGCGTCCGGGTCGTGTCCATCCCATGGCGAGCTGGACAGCGCTGCGTCCGGGTCGCGCCGTCCTGCGGCGAACGCCGGCGATGCGCCGCTTTCGGCCGCTCCGCGGCGCGCCGGAGACACGGCCGGGCCCGGCGCGCAACTGTTTCGCCGCAGTTTCGCAGGGCCCCTCTCCCACGCCCGTACACCGGGGCTAGGACACCTCTCGTCCGGCGCTCCCGTACCGCGAGATTGCCTAGCGGGAGCTTCCGTCCGACAATGCGATGCGGGGCGCAAGGTCGCGGCAGCGGAGCGGCGACCGGGTCGACCGGATCATGACCGACATCAACCTGATCAACACCACCCTCGATCAACGGTACCTCATCCTCGGGCTGCTCGGCGAGGGCGGGATGGGGGCAGTCTACGAGGCACGGCACCTCGGCACCGGCCGCCGCGTCGCCGTCAAGGTGATCACCAGCAAGCTCGCGCAGGACGACGCGGTGATGGCCCGCTTCGAGCGCGAGGCCAGGGCCGCCGGCGCGATCGAGAGCGAGCACATCGCGAGCGTGCTCGATAGCGGCAGGGACCGGGCCACCGGCCTGCCCTTCCTCGTGATGGAGCTCCTCTCCGGCGAGGACGTCGACCAGATGCTCCGGCGGCTCGGCCCCCTGCCGCCCGAGCTCGCGCTCTGCATCGTGGCCCAGGCGTGCATGGGCCTCATCAAGGCGCACGACGCGCGCGTCCTCCACCGCGACATCAAGCCCGCCAACCTGTTCCTGGCCCGGCGCGACAGGGGGGAGTACGCGGTCAAGCTCCTCGACTTCGGCGTCGCCAAGATCCAGGCGGACGACAGCTTCGAGTCCCACCAGGAGCTCACCGCCACGAGCAACCTGATCGGCTCGCCCATCTACATGTCGCCCGAGCAGGCGCGCAACATGAAGGACGTCGACGGCCGGACCGACCTCTGGTCGCTCGGCATCGTCCTCTTCAAGATGCTCGCCGGCCGCACCCCCTACCGGAACTCGCGCGGGCTCGGCGAGCTCATCGTCGCGATCTGTTCGACGCCGGCGCCGCCCATCCAGAGCCTGGCGCCCTGGGTCACCTACGAGGTCGGCGAGATCGTCCACCGCGCGCTCCAGATCGACAGGAACCTGCGCTTCCAGAGCGCGGAGGAGATGCTCGAGGAGTGCCGGATCCTCCTGCCGCACGGCTTCTCGATCCGCGAGGAGATGCTGCAGCCGCTGCCCGAGTCGCTGCAGGCCGACATGCCGCCGCCCTCGCGCTCGGCGCACCCCGAGGCGCCGACGCGGCGCCCGCCCACGCCCGTCCACACGTCCCGCACGCCCACGCCCGGGGGCACGTCCCGCGGCTGGCCGGACAACGGCGATCACCCGACGCGGCGCCCGCCGACCCCCGTGGCCACGCCCCGCAGCTGGCAGGACCACGGCGATCACACGGGTCGCCGCCCGCCCACGCCCGTGGCCACGCCCCGCAGCTGGCCCGAGCACGTCACGGCGTTCTCGCAGAGCGGCCAGGGCCACCTGAGCCAGAGCGGCCACCACCTGAGCCAGAGCGGCCAGCACCTCGGGCAGAGCGGCCAGCACCCGAGCCACAGCAACCCCGTCATCCGCGGGCTGCCGGACGGGCCGCCCTCGTCGAGGACGGTCGCGGGCACCTCCGTGCCGTTCCAGAAGACGATCATCGTGGCGGGCGAGCCGCCGCCCGCGGCCGCGCGCCCCCGCAGCAGGGCGGCCCCGCTCGTGGCGGCGGCGGCGCTGGTCGCCGCGACGGGCGCCGGCGTCGGCGCCTGGCTCGTGCAGAAGACGACGGCGGCCGCGCCCTCCACGGCGACCGGCGCCGCGCCGGCCGCGCCCATGGCCCCGGCCGGGACCGCGGCCGCGCCGGGGGCGACCGCCGCGGCCCCCGCCGAGCCGTCCGTGCAGATCGATCCGGAGCGGCTCGCGAGCTTCAACCCGCTGCCGGCGGTCGTCACGTCCTCGAACAACCCGCTCACGGACGAGAAGATCCACCTCGGCCGGATGCTCTTCTACGACGCGCGGCTCTCGAAGAACCACGACCTCTCGTGCAACTCGTGCCACCCGCTCGACCGCTACGGCGCCGACGGCGCGAAGGTCTCGATCGGGCACGCCCACCAGAGCGGCCGCCGCAACACGCCGAGCGTCTACAACTCGGCGGGGTTCTTCTCGCTCATGTGGGACGGGCGCTTCGACAGCGTCGAGGATCAGGCCAACGGGCCGATGATGAACCCGAGCGAGATGGCGATGACGCCGGTGCGGCTCGAGGCGACGCTGCGCTCGATCCCCGACTACGTGAAGGCGTTCGGCAGGGCGTTCCCGAACGACCCGTGGCCCGTGACGGTCGGCAACACGGCGAAGGCGATCGGCGCGTTCGAGCGCAAGCTGTTCACGCGCGGGCGGTGGGATCAGTTCCTGGAGGGGGAGCGCGACGCGCTGACCAACGCCGAGAAGGAGGGGTTCAACACCTTCGTCGAGGTCGGCTGCGTGACGTGCCACTTCGGCCCGCACGTCGGGGCGACGATGTTCCAGAAGCTCGGCCTTGTGCGGTCGTGGCCCGACACGATGGACCGCGGCGTCTTCGAGATCACGAAGAAGCAGGCGGATTTCATGGTCTTCCGGGTGCCGACCTTGCGCAACGTGGCCGCGACGGCGCCGTACTTCCACGACGGGTCGATCTCGTCGCTGGAGGAGGCGGTGCGGCTCATGGGGAAGCACCAGCTCGGCAAGGATCTGGTGGAGAGCCAGGTCCACCAGATCGTGGTCTGGCTGAAGTCGCTGACGGGCGAGCTCCCGAAGGAGTACATCGCCAAGCCGGCGCTGCCGGAGAGCGGGCCCAACACGCCGAAGGCCGTTGCAGACTGAGCGCCGCGCGCCCGTCTGAAGGTAGAGGACGAGGATGCAGCGACGATCGTTTTTGATGGGCCTCGCGGCGTGCGGCGGCGCGCTCTCGCTCGCCGGCCGCGCGCGCGCGGACGAGGTGGGCGACGCGCTCGCCGAGATCACGAGGGCGCGCGCGTCGGTGAAGACGCTGGTCGCGCCGTTCACGCAGGAGCGGAGCATCGGGCTGCTCGCGACGGCGGTGAAGAGCGACGGGGAGATGACGCTGGTCCTGCCGGACCGGCTCCGCTGGGAGCTCAAGCCGCCGGACGCGATCACCTACTGGATCACGCCCGAGGGGTTCGGCTTCGCGACGCCGAAGGGCGCGGCGGGCGCGGGGCGGGGGGCGGCGGGGCGCTTCGGCGCGGTGCTCTCGGACCTCCTGGTGCTCCTCGGCGGCGACCTCGCGAAGCTCAGGGCGCGCTACGACCTCTCGATCCCGAGCCGCGCCGACGGGATCACGCTGGCGGCGCGGCCGCGGGCCGAGGAGGTCGCGAAGCACGTGCGCAGCCTCGAGATGACGTCGGGGCCGGAGCTGTGGTCGGTGCGGCGGGTGGTCATCGAGGAGAAGAACGGCGACCGGAGCGTCATCACGTTCGGCAAGGTGGCGCGGGACGCGGTCGTGGACCCGGCCCGGATGAGGGCGCCGAAGCAGGGCTGAGCGGGCGCGCGGCCGGGGGGGCGCGCCGATCCAGCGCTGCCGCGGCGCCGCCGGCTCAGGGCGGGCAGGCGCCGGTGCCGTTGTTCTCCTCGACGACGCTGGGAGGCGTCCGGTCGAGGCGCTCCACGAGCGCATCGACCTCGCAGCTCGGCAAGCTCGGGTTGTACTTGATGTCCAGCAGCGAGGTGATCGTTCGAGCGCCCAGGCCGCGGAGCGTCGCGAGCGACGCGTTCCCCTCGATCCTGAGGCTGTCGATCTCGGTCACATCCTCGAGCCCGGTCAGCCGGGGCAAAGCGTCGTTGTCCTCGATGCTGAAATAGCCCACGCGGACCAGGCCGCGCAGAGCGTCGATGTCGACGAGCGCCTGGTTGCCCGCGAGCAATACCGTCTCGGTAAAGCCGCCGCCCGCGCGGAAGGAGCCGAGCCCGTCGAGGCTGGTGAGCGCGGGGTTATGGGCGATATAGATCGCGCCTCGCACCTCGCGGAGGCCGCTCAGGGGCTGCAGGCTCGCGAGCAGAGGATTGCCGGTGATCTCCAGGTGAGAGAGCTCCGAGATCCGCTCGACCCCCGCGAGGCTCACGAGCCCGGAGTTCTGGCGCACGGTGAGCGCGGTCATCTCAGCGATGTCGGCGAACCCGGACAGGTCCGTCAGGGAGCCGCACCCCTCGACGGACAGCTCCCCCAGGCTCGTCACCTCGCCGAGGTCGATGCTGGTGAGCTTCGGGTTGTCGTGGAGGTAGAGCGACGGCGCGCCGTCCGGGTTCGAGCGGACGTGGGCGAGCGCGCTGGCGCTCACCAGCTCGGGATTCGATACGGCGACGACGCTCGAGACACTGCGCAGCGAACGCAGGCCGTCCAGGCTCACCATCCCTGAATTTTGGCCGACGTAGAGGTCGTGGGCGGCTTCGAGCGCTGCGAGCCCGGTCAGGTCCACGAGCCGCTCGTTCGACGAGACGGAGATCTGGCTCGCGAAGACGAGGCTCTCGAGGCCGTCCAGCGATCTCAGATGTCGGTTTTCGGCCAGCGTGAGGTTATCCACGGTCGTGAGCTGCTCGAGGCCCTGCAAGCCGACGAGCCCGTCGTTCTCGGAGATGTGGAGATTCACGAGCGCCTCGACGGCGCCGAGGCCCTCGAGGCTGGTCAGCGCGTCGTTGTCCGCCAGGATGAGCGACCCCCGGCGCAGGTTGCGCAGACCGTCCAGCGTCGCGAGCCGGTCGTTGCCCCTGATCCAGAGCTCCCCCTCCTCGATGCCCTCGAAGCCCGACAAGGACTCGAGCGAATCGTTGTCCAGCACCTCCCACTGGAACGCGTCCACCCCGACGCCGGCGACGCTCTCGAGGAGCGGATTTTCACGGATCTCGATGGTTCCCCCGACCTTCTCCAGGCTCCGAAGCCCGCTGAGGCTGCGCAGCGAAGCGTTATAGACCACCGTCAGCGTCGAGCCGATGGAGGCGAGGGAGCCGAGGCCGTCCAGGTTGGTCAAGCGCGTGGTGTCGTTGATCAGGAGCTCGCCCGTGACGGTCGTCAGGCACGCAAGCGGGGACAGGTCGGAGATGTCGCCGCCGAGGGCGAGCGAGCCGTCGACCACGGTGACGCCGCGCAGGTCCTCGAGGGCCTCCTGGCGGGTGGAGCCCCAGAAGCCGGTGTGCACATAGCTCGGATCGCACTCCTGCTCGGCGCCCCCCGCGCCCGCCATACCGCCCGAGCCTTGACCGCCTGAGCCCCCGGCGCCCGACGTGCCGGCGGGGTCGGCGGCGCCGGCGCCGCCGCCGCCGACCCCGGCCGAGCTCGAAGCAGGGCTGGGACCGCCGCCAGCTCCCGCGGTGGTCGATCCGACCTCGCCTACGCCCGCAGGCAGGTCGAAGTAAACCTCGCTCCGGGCCCCACAAGCCGGCGCGAGCGCGACCGAGGCAAGCACGCCCATCCACCACGGACTCCGCATGCCGCGAGGCTGGGCTCGCTCGGATTCCGCGTCAATAGGACACCCCGATTCCGACTCATCGCCGGCGAGGTCGACGCCGGCGTGCGCGGTCGCGACACGGAGATCTCAAACTCGCCCGCAGGACACCGCGCGCCTCCGGCGTGCCCCGGGCGATGCACGCCGATGCCCTGTCTCGGTGAGTCGCCGCGCACGCTGGACAGGAGCGGCGCATCGGCCTGCTCGCGGCAGCGGCGGAGCGTGGCGGGGAGATGACGCTGGTCCTGCCGGGCCGCCTCTCCGAGGCGGCCCGGGCGCGCGTGGCCTGGATCCGAGGGCGCGATGGCTGGTTCCCCCCGCCGCGATCTCGACTATGACGCCGGCCATGCGACGCCTCCTGCTCTCCCTCCCCGCCCTGACGCTCGCCGCCGCCTGCTCCGGCGCTCCCCCTGAGCCCGCCCTGACGCCCGCCGCCCCGCGCGCGCACGACGATCGCCCGCCCGCGGCCGCTCCGTCCCCGGCCGGGCCCGCGGCCGCGACGCCGCCGACCTCCGAGCCCGGCGCGCCTTCCGCCGAGCCCGGGACGGCCGGCGGGGAGACCGCCGCCGCGGAGGAGCAGGCGTGCCCGGCCGACATGAAGCTCGTCGAGGGCGAGTATTGCTCCGAGGTCGAGCACAGCTGCCTCCGCAGCTGGTACGACAAGTCGAACAAGAAGACGATTTGCGAGGAGTTCGCCCCCACCCCCGGCCGCTGCGTCGGCGACAAGACGAAGAAGCGCTATTGCATCGACACGTACGAGTGGCCGAACAAGAAGGGGGAGCGGCCCGAGGTGATGAACCGGTTCCACCAGGCGCAGGTCAAGTGTGCCGCGGTCGGCAAGCGCCTCTGCACCGAGTCGGAGTGGACGCTCGCCTGCGAGGGCCCGGAAATGAAGCCGTTCCCTTACGGGTACTCGCGCGACGCGACCAAGTGCAACGGCGACCACCTCTGGGACGACCCCGACATGAAGAAGGTGGCGAAGCGCGACCCGGGCGAGCTGGCGCGCCTGTGGAAAGGGGTGCGGAGCGGGTCGCAGGCGCAATGCATCAGCGATTATGGCGTCGCCGATCTGCCCGCGAACACCGATGAGGTCGTGGCGAGCGAGACGACCGGCGGCTGGCGCGGCAAGTTCGACAGCGTCCACACCGGCGGCCCCTGGTACAAGGGCGTGCGCAACCAGTGCCGGCCGAAGATCTACACGCACGACGAGGGGTTCTATTATTACTTCCTGAGCTTCCGCTGCTGCGCCGAGCCCGACGGCAAGACCACCGACCCGCGGACGCCGCGCCAGATCCAGGAGGGGTGGAACATGGACCGGGTCGAGCGGCTCGCGCAGTTCACGGTCGAGCAGATGCGCGGCAAGCTCGAGCTCAAGCAGCAGGGCAAGTGCGAGTGCAAAGCGACGGATATCCTGTGCAAGACGATGTGCGGGACGCTGCTCGGGCCCAATGCCGTCGACGCGACGCCGGGCGGCGGCGCGCCGGCGGCGGGCGGCGAGAAGCGGTAAAGGGGGCCGCCAAGCCATCCTCGGCGGGATCTCTGAGGCACGGACCTAGTCCAAACTCTCCCCGATCTTCCCCACGCTCCGCTCGATGAGCAGCTCCTGCTCGCGCTGGCTCCGCAGCGCCTCCTCGGACGCCGTCCTGGCCTTTTGTTCCTCCCGGGTGGCCTTGAGCTCGGCCTGCCGCGCCTCCGCCTCGGACCTCCGCGCCTCATCCCGCGCGGCCTGCGCCTGACCGGCCGCCACGCGGGCCCTCTCGGCCTCGGCCTCCGCGCGATCCCGGGCCTCCTCGGCGTCCTGCTGCAGCTGCTCGGCCCGCCTCCGCTGCGCGTCGCTCTCCTGCCGCGCGGCCTCGCTCTCCTGCCGCGCCCGCTCCGCCGCGCCCCGGGCGGCCTCCGCGCTCGCGAGCGCGCCCTTCAGCGTGTGCTCGGTGCGCTGGATCTCGTGGAACTGCGCCGTGATGACCCGGTTCTGACCGGTCACCTTCACGATCCCGGCCCCCGCCGCGACGATCAGGAGCGACAGCGCCGCCATGATCCCGGACACGAGGCGGCGCCTCCCGCGTTGCTGCTGATCGGCGAACCGGAGCACCTCCTCCAGATAGAGCCGCTCCCGCTCGGGCAGCTCCCCCCGGTAGCGCTTATGAAACTGGCGCGCGTCGTCGGCGACCTTGCCGCGCCAGAGCGTGTCCGCGGCGCGATCGCTCGACTCCCAGAGCCTCGCCGCCGCGCGCAGGCGGTCGAGGAACACCGCGTCTTCCTGGTTCTCATCGAGCCAGCGCTTGAGCGTCGGCCACCGCTCGATGAGCGACTCGTGCACGAGCTCCACCGTGGTGCCCGCGCGGTCGCTCCCCGTCTCGAGCGCCAGGAGCCGCGCGTCGGCGAGCAGCCCCACCACCCGCTCGATCTCGCCTCGATCCCCCGGCAGCTCGCACAGCTCCCCCAGGCTGGCGACGGCCCGCGTCCGCTCCGGCGTCACCAGGCGCTCCAGGACCGCCCGCGCGAGCTTCGCCCGGCGCTCGCTCATCGCGGCGAGCACCGTGTCGGCGTGGCTCGCCAGCGCGCCCGCCACGCCGCCGAGCGCCTCGTAGCTTTCGCGCGTGAGCAGCCGGCGCCCCCGATCGCGCATCTCCCACAGCCTCGCCGCGGTGAACTGGAGGAGCGGCAGCGCGCCGCGCGTGCTCTCCAGCGCGTCGAGGAGGCCCTCGACCATCGCCGGATCCTCGATCTCGTGCCGCGCCGCCTCCACCGGCTTCATCAGGGCCTCGCGCAGCCCCTCGCGCCCCATCGGCCGGAGGAACACGAGGCCGCGGATCATCGCCGTCATGAAATGCTCGTGCTCGGCCATCCGCTCGAGGAAGTCCGATCGCACCGACAGGACGACCCGGAGCGGCGAGGAGGCGTCGTCGGCGACCCCCTCGAGGCACGCGAGGAACGACTCGCGCTCTCCGGCCGGGGCGCCGAGCGTGAAGAGCTCCTCGAACTGATCGATGAACAGGAGCAGGCGTCGCTGCGTGCTGGCCGACCACGCGCGCAGCGCGGCGCCGAGGAGGCCAGGCTCGGCGCGCAGCCGCTCGCCGAAGCCCGCGCCCGTCGCCGCGGCGCCCTGCGCGGCGAGCGCGCGCGAGGCGGCGCTCAGCGTCACCCCGGGGTGGCTGAAGAGGTGCGCCAGCGCGGCCATGGGCTCGCGCCCGGGCCGCAGGACGAGCGCCTCCCAGCCCTCCCCGGAGCGCTTGAGCGCCGGGATCACCCCCGCCCTCACGAGCGACGATTTCCCCACGCCGGACGCCCCCGCCAGCGCGAGCAGCGGCTGGCTCCGGAGGCGCGCGACCACGGCGGCGAGCACCTGCGCGCGGCCGAAGAAGCGGTCCGCGTCGGCCTCCTGGAACGCCGACAGGCCCGCGAACGGGCTCTCGTCGGCGGCGAGGTGGACCTCCCGGCGCCCGGGCAGGAGGGGCAGCAGCGCGGCCAGGAGCTCCTCGGCGGAGGCGAACCGCTCGGCCTTTCGCTTGCGCAGGCAGCGATCGATGATCGCGCCGAGCGGGCCGAGCTCCGGGTGGCGCGCGCTGACCTCGGGCATCGGATCTTCGGCGACCGGGACCCTGAGGAGGCTCGCCATGCTGACCGGCGCGAGCGGGTGCGCGCCGAGCACGAGCTCGTGGAGCATGATGCCCACCGCCCAGATATCGCTCGACTGGTCGATATCCATTCCTCGCCACTGCTCGGGAGACATATAAGGTAGTGTGCCGATGACCGCTCCTTCGCCCGTCAGGCGCGCATCGCGGGCGACGGCGCTGGTAACAGAGCGCTCGACCGCGGCCGCGAGGCGCGCCTCGTCCTCGCGCAGCTTGGCGATCCCGAAATCGACCACCTTGATCGCCCCCGACGCCTCGAGCATGATGTTCTCGGGCTTGAGATCGCGATGGACGATGCCGGACGCGTGCGCGCGCGAGAGCGCGCTCACGACCGGGACCATCAGCTCCACGGCGAGGCTGGGCGGCACCGGCGCCGTCGACGTCTCCTCCCCGGCGTCCGCGGGCCTGCGCTGCCTCATCCAGGCGCCGAGGCTCTGCCCGTCGATGTACTCGAGCACCATGTACGGGTATCCGTCGTGCTCGTTCACCTCGTGGATCGTCACGATATGCTCGTGCTTGCAGCGCGCGGTCGCCTGCGCTTCGTTCAGAAAGCGCAACACGCCGTTGCTGTTCAGCTTCGTGAGGAGCTTGATCGCGACGAGGCGCGCGAGCCTTATGTCTCGCGCGAGGAAGACCACGCCCATGCCGCCCCGGCCGAGCTCGCGCAAGATCTCGTAATGCCCGATGCGGGCGCCGGCCGAGAGCAGCGGGTTGATTTGCCGAGGCGACGAGGACGGCGGAGCGCCCGCGCTCGCCGTCCCGCCGGCCTTCGCCGCGCGAGCGCCCGCCGGCACGACGGCCGCCTCTGCCGCGAAGCCGGCCCGCGCGGGCGCAGCGGGCGCCGCGCCGACGAACATCGTGCTTGTGTAGCCTGCGTCCTCGCGCCCTCCGGTGCGCAGCGGAAAGCTCCCCGCATGATGGTGCTCGCCCGCGCCGGACGATCGACCACCCGTCGGCCCCAGAATGATCAGCTCGGTGGACATCTTCCCCCCTGCGCATAAAACAACGCCATCACTGAAACGGCGGTTACCACGGCGAGAGCTGCGAGCGCGATCACGATAGCATAGGCGCCCAATGCATGCGTGCATCCTCAAATCTGATACGACCTCGCTTCACAGGAGGACATGCGAGGGCGTACCCTCGGGAGCGCGGCATGCTCGCCGGCCCGGTGAGCCGGGGTGAAGGCTCGATGGATCACCCCGGGCGACCCGCGAAGCAAAACGACCCATGCACGTCCCCCTCCCAGCAGCGAAGCTCTCATCATCGATCGCTCTCGTGGCCTTGTGCTCCTTCTGCGCCGCGCCTGCGCGGGCCCAAGGGACGACGAGCTCAGGGACGGGCTCAGGGACGGGCTCAGGGACGGGCCCTGGGTCGGCGGGCCCGCCGCCAGGGTCGCTGTCGCCGCATCCGCCTTCTCTCTCGCCGCATCCCCCGTCGCCGCCGCTGCCGCCGCCGGCGGCGGTGGAGACGTCTTCGCCCCGTGCGTCGCGGCCGCCGCGGCCATGGCACCAGGGCATCTCCGACGATCGAAAGCAGCGGGCGCACGAGCTATTCACGGAGGCGCGGGCGCTGCACCGGCGCATGATGTTCGCCGAGGCGCGGGTCAAATACGAAGAGGCGCTGGCCGCCTGGGAGCATCCCGAGCTCCGGCTCTATCTCGCGCGGGTGTTGAAGAGCCTCGGTCTGCCGCTCGTGGCCTATGAGAACCTGCGGCTCGCCCTGCGATGGGGGCCCGGCACGCTCGCGCCCGAGACGGAGCAGGAGGCGCGCGCGGCGATGCGCGCGCTCATGGAGCACGAGCTCGCCGCCATCGAGATCCGCTGCGATGAGCCGGGCGCTGCCGTGCTGCTCGACGACAAGCCCTGGTTCGTCGGCCCCGGCGCCGAGCGCCGGATGGTCACGCCCGGAGAGCACGTCGTCATGGTGAGGAGGGACGGCTACTCCACGGTCGTCAAGCCCATCCTCGTCATCGCCGGCAAAGAGGCTTCCGGCCAGCTCGCGCGGCGCGTCGAAACCGTCATCGGCCAGCCGCGGTGGCCCGCGTGGGTCCCCTGGACCATGCTCGGGGCAGGCGCAGCCCTGGGCGTCGCGGGTGGCGGGCTGATGTGGAGCGACGCGGCACACAAGGGCGACCAGGCCAGCGGCGACCTGGCGATAGGCGCCTTCGTCGCCGGCGGAGCGACGATGATCACGGGGACGGTCCTGCTCCTCATGAACAGGCCACAGGTCTACCGCGTCCACGATCGGGGCGAGGTGGAGATCGAGCTGCGGCCCATCGCGTCGCTCGGCCCTGCGGGGCTATCGGCCCGGCTCGTGTTCTGACCCGGCCAAAGACGCCAAGAAGAGGACGATATCTTGGCGCCTTGGAGGTCGATGTCTCGCTCGACGTCGATCGGCGCCGCGCCGAGGCGGTGGACCGTCGTGGCAGCCACCGCCACCCGCGTTCACCTCACGACCTCGCCCGTCTTCAGATCCAGCTTCAGCTCCCGCACCACCTCCGGCTCGGCGCAGACGATCTGCGGCGTCGAGCCCTGCACATCGGTCTTGATCCGCTCCTCTAGCTTCTTCGCGAGATCCCAGCTCGGCACGAACGCGGCGAAGAAGCGCTGCCCCATGTCGCGCGTCACGACGAAGCGCGCCGGAGAGAACTCCGTGCGTCCTTTGAGCGCCTTTCGCGTCAGCGGGAAGTCGTAGTCGTCCGGCGCCGTCTTGCTGAACGTATAGAGCACCACGAGGTTCTGCGGGCACGTCGGCCCGCCGGGCTCGGGGAAGGGCCGGCTCGGCTTGGGCTTCGGCGGCGGCCCCTTCTGGAGCTGGATGGTCCCCGGCGCCGCGCCCGCGGCCTCGCTGCCGCCGCCGTGCTTCAGGATCGCCCCCCCGGCCGCCACCCACACCGCCCCGTCGCTCCCCACGGCCACGTCCTGGGCCTTCACCCCGTCGGGCAGCGGCGCCTGCTCCCAGGCCTCGCCCTTGCGCGCGAACAGCGCCCCGTCCGCGATCGCCCACAGCGTCCCGTCCGGCGCCGCCGACGCCGTGAGCACGCGCGCGCCCTTCGCCGGCGGGTCGATCCTCTTCGGCTCCCCGCCCTGGTAGCGGAGCACGCCCCCGTCCACGATCCACGCCTCGCCCTCGCCGGGGCCCGGCAGGATCAGCGTGCGCGCATCGTCGGGGCTCTGCCCCTCGGACAGCGCCGGGACGGGCATGAGGGTCGAGCGCCTCTCGCCCGGCTTCCAGACCTCCAGGGCGCTCTCCACGTCGCAGTCGAGCCCGTAGCTCAGCGCGGTCCCGTCGCGCGTCGCCCCGAACGCCTGCGGGCGGACCTCGGCCTCCGGGTAAGGCAGCGGCGCTTCCCACCCGCGGCACGGCTCCTTCTTGGGCGCCGGCGTGATCGTCAGCCCCACCCTGGGCCCGCGCAGCGTGACGAACCTCGGGACCCCCATCATCGTCGGCCCCACCAGCCCCACGAGCGAGCTGCCCATCCTCGCCACCCCGGTGAACCACAGCCCCGGGTCGCCCATCCGCTGCACCCAGCCCTGCGCCCCCAGCACGTGGTGCTCGGCGACGCCGGTGCGGCCCGTGGTGCCCGTCGCGATCAGGTCGAGCTGGTCGGGATAGCGCCCGTAGACGCCGATCACGGCCGCCCCCCACGCCAGCAGGCGCAGCCGCTTCGGGAACTCGATCGTCCCATCCTTCAGCACGCCGACGGCGGCGCCCATCTGCTCCCCCTCGAGCGTCAGCAGGTTGGTGGTCGACACGAGCAGCGCCCCCTCCACCGGGTGCAGCCGCACATCGATCTCCGCCGGGACCTGCGCCACCGGCGTGAACGCCGACTTCGGCGGCGGCGCCGGCTTCGCCGCCTCGTCCGCCTTCGCGGCGCCCGCCGCGCCTGCGGCGCTCGATCCGCCCGCCGCGCCTGCCGTACCCGGCGCGCCCGGCCCCGGCGCAGCATCCGCCGCCCGCGGCCCGTCCGCCGCCCGCTGCGCCGGCCCGCACCCCGCCATCGCCATCACGAGCCCGCCCAGCCCCCACCACGCCCTTCGCCCGCTCATCGCTCCTCCTTCTCCCCGCCGCGCCATCCCGCGTCCGCTCACGGCGCGAGCCTCCCCGACGCCACCCGGATCTCGCCCTCGATCGCCGCGTCGCGCAGGTCCACCCCGTTCGGGTGCGCCACCCGCTGGTAGGCCACCTGCCACGCGAGCGTCCGCCCCTCGCCGGCGGACCCGACGTCGAGCTCCACCGTCACGGGCTCCGCGTGCACCCGGTCGTCGGCGACGAGCTTCCGCCCGATCGTCCCCGGCCGCAGCACGAAGTGCCGCGTCAGGTAGCGCTCCTCCTGCCCCAGCACGAGCTCGTCGGGCCCGAGCGCCTCTGCCGACACCTCGAGCCTCCGGAACAGATCCCCCGTCGGGAACGCGTGCCCCGCGTTCGCGGGCGCGAGCGTCACCGCCACGCGCGTCGCCGACAGCCGCCGCGCCGTCACCGCCACGGCGCTCCGCACGAGCGCCTCGTCCCGCGATCCTGCGAACCCGTGGCCGCGCCGCAGCCCCGGCCCGCGCGGCATGTGGCACGCCGCGCAGGGCTGGGCCGCGGCGGGCGACGCGCGGTGCTCGGTGAGGGTCGACTGCATCAGCTCCGCCGTCGACCGCCCTCGCGCCGTGGGGAACGCGAACTCGTGGCAGGCCGCGCACGCGTCCGCGCCCCCGAACCGCGCGTCCCGGATCACCGTGTGCGGCGCCGCCGGCGGCGCCCCGGTCCCCGCCCACGGCGCTGCGAGCACCGGCGCCACCGCCGGCCCCGCGAGCTCGCCCTCGCCGTCGCTCGTCACGTGGCACGTCACGCACCCCACCCCGAGCGCCCCGAGCGCCTCCGGCTCTGGCTCCTCCGGCCTCGCCTCGGGCGCGTGGCAAGCCCGGCAGAACGGCATCGGCTCGATCGCGAACGCCCGCCGGTAGGCAGGCTCGGTGTTCGCCCGGTGGTGGAGCGACGCGCGCCACTCCCGCGCCACCTCCTCGTGGCACCCCTCGCAGGCCTGGTTCGCGATCGCCGCCGCCCCGAGCCGCGCCCGCGCCGGCCTCGGCATGGGCACCCGCGCCGCCTCCGCGGCCCCAGCCAGCGCGCTGCCAGCCGGCGCCCCGACCTCGCCGCGCGGCCGCGCGGTCGTGTCCGGCGCGGCGGCGCACGCGCCCACGAGGGCACCCGCGATCAGCACACCAAGGCCAGGGACACAGCGCCGCACAGCGATCGTTTCCGCTACAACACCCCCGCCGCCGCGTCACGCCCGAGACCGCCGAGCGACGCCGGCCGCTCCGCCGGCGCAGGCGCCGCGGCGCGCCTGATCATCGCTGCTTGAATCGCGTGGCTCGAGGCACGCTTGCGCGCCGCCTCGGCGCCACGATTTCGCTGTGGGCGCTCGCGCTCGCCGCTGCTGCGAAGCCCCTCGATGCGCTGGACGTGTTCGCGGACGCCGAGCTCGTCGTGGATGTCGGCTTCCCGGCCGGATCCATGCTCTAGCTCCACCCCACCAGGAGTCCGGCCAGGGATCCGGAGAGAGAGTTCAACGCAAAGGCGCAAAGGCGCAAAGGCGCAAGAAGAACAACTATGATGCATTTTTGCGTCTTTGCGTTCTTGGCGCCTTTGCGTTGAGCTCTCTCTCCGTGCGCGAGGCAGATCCCTGGCGCGTCAGCATCGAAGGGGCGGGCCAGCTCGTGCCGGTAGCACGCAAGGTTTACCGAGCTCGGGAGGTGGCCTTTGCAGATCCGCACCGCACCGCCGAGGAGCAGACGCCATCCCCTACGCGCCTGTCGAGACGCGCGATCTCCAGGGCCGGCTCCGGCTGGTCAGTCTCCGGGGTGCAGCCGATTCGGCTGAAACGTACACGCACATGGAGGGGCAGCCGAGCGCCCCGAGCGCATCCTCACGAAGCAGGCTCGCACAACGCACACGCCTCGCGTGGCATCGGATCTGTGTTCGCGACGGCGAAGAGCCGTGATTGGAGCGAGGTGCGTCGATGCCCGTGGGTGGACCGCTCGATCGATTTCCGCTCTGGCTGCTCTTCGGGATGACGATCGTGGTCCTGCTGCTCGCCGTCGAGGGCGGCTACCGGCTGGGCGTGTACCGGCTGCGCCGCTCCGACCAGGAGTACGGGCCGCACGTGCTCGCGCTGGCCACGGCCACGATGGGCTTGCTGGCGCTCATCCTGGCGTTCACGTTCGGACTCGCGGCGACCCGCTTCGAGGCCAGGAAACAGGCCGTCGTCGACGAGGCCAACGCCATCGAGACGACCTACCTGCGCGCCGGCCTGCTCCCCGGCGATCGCGGCCACAAGGTCCGCGACATGCTGCGTGAGTACGTCGAGCTTCGTCTGGACGCGGTGAGGCTCGGCAACGTCGAGCAGGCATTGCGGCGCTCGGAGGAGCTGCACCGGGAGCTGTGGAAAGAAGCGGAGGCGGCGGCACGAGACCAGCCCAGCTCGACCGCCGTGGCGCTCTTCATCGAGTCGTTGAACAGGGCGATCGAGCTCCACGCGACACGCGTCAAGGTGGCCGTCCGGGGCGGCATTCCAGGCGTCCTGTGGGCGGCGCTCTTCGTGATCGCGGTCCTCAACCTGGCGGCCGTCGGTTATCACGCCGGTCTGGTCAGGACGCGCCGGTCTCCCACGGTCGCGACGCTGGTCATGGGCCTCTCGATCGTCCTGATGTTGATCGCCGACCTCGATCACCCGCAAGACGGGGCTCTCAGGGTGAGCCAGCAGGCGATGTTCGATCTGCGGCGCACGATGGGCACGATGGGTGATTGAGCATCGCTCGCGCGTCGGGCGGATCGGCGAGGATCTCACGGCGCGCCCGCCCTGCCGTGGGATGGCGATCACCGAGACGGGACGGAGGAGATGGACAGCATCGACGCATCGACAGCGGTCACGAAGGAGTGGGCGATGCCGCACCTCTCCGCCGGAGACCACGCGGCCCGCGGCAAGGCGGAGCGCGCGGAGATCCCGCGCACCACCCACGCGACCTGGGGGGCGCCGCCCCACCGGCCCGATCCGATCGCGCTGCTGGAGGAGCAAGCGAAGACCCGTGTGCCCGAGCTCGTACCGATCCGCTACGGCCGGATGCTGGCCTCCCCGCTCGCGTTCTACCGTGGCGCCGCGTGCGTGATGGCCTCTGATCTGGCCGCCACCACGCGATCGCGCCTGAGGGTGCAGCTCTGCGGCGACGCACACCTCTCGAACTTCGGGGTGTTCGGCTCTCCCGAGCGGCGCATGATGTTCGACATCAACGACTTCGACGAGACGCTCCCGGGACCGTGGGACTGGGACGTGAAGCGGCTGGCCGTCAGCATGGAGCTGGCGGGGCGCGACAACGGCTTCTCGAGATCGGCCCGCTCCGAGATCGTCCTGGCCACCGTCCGCGAGTACCGCGAGGCGATGCGGAGCTTCGCCGCGCTCCGCGACCTCGACGTCTGGTACGCGAGCCTCGATATCGAGCGCATCATCGACCGGTTCCGCTCGCGGGTGGGTCGCGAGCGGTTGCACGTCACCGAGCGCAAGGTCGCCAAGGCTCGGGCGAGGGACAGCATGCAGGCCTACGAGAAGCTGACGCGAGAGGTCGACGGCCGGCGGCGAATCATCAGCGATCCTCCCCTGATCGTCCGGATGGATGAGCTCGTGGGGGGCGTGGCCCGCGAGCAGCTCGAGCAGCAGGTGCGCGAGATCCTGCGCGGCTACCGCGGCACCCTCCAGAGCGATCGGCGGCACCTGCTGGAGCGGTACAGCTTCGCGGACATGGCCCACAAGGTGGTCGGGATCGGGAGCGTCGGCCTGCGCGCCTGGATCATCCTGCTCCTCGGCCGCGACGACCAGGACCCGCTCTTGCTGCAGGCGAAGGAGGCGCAGGCGTCGGTCCTCGAGCGGTTCCTCGGCAGGAGCGAGCACCGCAACAGCGGCGAGCGCGTGGTGGCCGGCCAGCGGCTGATGCAGGCCGCGAGCGACATCTTCCTCGGCTGGCAGCGGGTGAAGGGCGTCGACGGGATCGAGCGCGACTTCTACGTGCGCCAGCTGCGCGACTGGAAGCTCTCGGCGGACATCGCCTCGCTGGATCGGGTCGCGCTGGCGACGTACGGCAGCCTCTGCGGCTGGACCCTCGCGCGCGCGCACGCGCGCTCGGGCGACCGGATCGCGATCGCGGCCTACCTCGGAAAAGCGGACACGTTCGACGAGGCGATCGCCGCGTTCGCGATCGCCTACGCCGATCAGACGGAGCGCGACCATCGAGCGCTGGTGGACGCGGTGAAGAACGGACGCGTCCAGGCCAAGACCGGGCTCTGAGCGGCGGGCGCGCAGGCGACAGCGCAAGCGAGCACGAGCGCGATTGCTCAGCTGCTCGGGCCGCCGGCGTCTCCTGCCGGGGACGAGGCGGCCGATGGTGGCCTGGGGAGCTCGATTCCTCTACGAATGGTCAATCGCCAATCGTATTCGCGCCGTTCAGGAGCGGCACGCCGAAGTTCGGCGTTCCGTCTGCATTCCATTCGAGCCGCTGGACGCGCGTGTGGCGGTTCGGGTCGTAGAGCGGGTCCCCCGTGATCTTCTCGTAGTTCCGCGCGTGGTACACGAGCACGTCGATCGATCCATCCGCCGATGTCGTGAACGAGTTGTGGCCCGGGCCATACAGCCCGTTCGCGCTGACGAACACTGGCTCCTCGTTCTTCGTCCACGAGCTGGCGCTCAGCAGGTCGTCCGTCGCGCTCGCCGTGAGCAGGCCGAGGCAGTAGCGGGCGTCCGTCGCGCTCGCTGAGTAGCTGATGAAGACCCGCCCATTCCGCTCGAGCACGGCAGCACCTTCGTTGACGGCGAACCCCGCCGTCTCCCAGGCGTGCTCGGGTCTGGCGATCCGCACGTTGGGGCTGGCCAGCGTCCACGGGTTCACCATGGCCGCGATGAACAAGCTGCTGTTGTCGCCCGCGACGCTGGGGTCCTCCTGCGCCCACACGAGATAGCGCTTGCCGTCGTGCTCGAACGTCGTCGCGTCGAGCGCGAAGGTGTCCGAGTCCGTCACGATCTGCCCTCGCTCGATCCACCTGCCATCCATCGGGTTGGCCGATGAGCTCTCGAGCGCATACATGCGAATGGCCCAGATGTCGGTCGAGCTCCCTGCGGCGAAGTAGATGTACCACTTGCCGTCGATGAAATGTAGCTCTGGCGCCCAGATGTGCGCCGCCATCGGGCCGGACGCGTGCTTCGTCCAGACGACCTTCGGGGTCGCGTTGGCCAGGCCTCGTATCGTGGTCGCGCGCCTGATCTCGATGCGATCGTACGTCGGCACGCTCGCGGTGTAGTAGTAGTAACCGTCCGTATGCCGCTTGATGTGGGGATCAGCGCGCTGCGAGACCAAATAGCCGAGCGGTTCGAGCGCGAACGACGCCTCCGAGCTCTCGACCGCCGTGCCGTCGAGCACGTGCGCATAGATCTGGTAGTTCAGGTGCCGGAGATAACGTGTCGCATCCGAGTACCACTGCAGCGAGACCATCGTCGGATCCCCGTTCAGCGCGGGCACGATCCGGAACGTGGCGTCCCTCCGGAACGTGGTTGTATCCGTGAACACGTCGATCCACAGGAGGTGACTCCTCTCATCGGGCGGGGTCTGCCAGAGCCCGTCAGCCCGATTGGACGCCTCATCCTGCAGCGGGTACCGGGTCGAATTCACGCTGTCGACGTGCAGGTAGCGACCGCCGAAACCCACAGACTCGAACGACACCAGCGTCGGATCGTCCGGGTTCGCGAGGCCGGGCACCACTTTCCACTGGAAGTCGGCAGGAACCTGGTTGTTCGCCCTGTCGTCGAGGCCGGTGATCATCGCGTGATAATAGGAATGCGCGACGTAGAGCGGCGCGTCCTCCGCGTGCGTCGTGCGTATATGGTACCCCCCTCCGACGTCGTCGTCGAGATTGGAGAGCTCGAGAACAGCGGGGGCGGCGAGGGCCGCATACTCGGGGTCCTCGCTGGCCGGTGAGCCGAAGACGACGCGTACGGGCTGAGGTCCGTCGGCCTGCCAGTCATCGACGCTGCTCAAGGTCACGGTCTGCGCCGCGCTCCAGTCCGCCTCCGTGAACGTGAGGTCCGCGTGGCTCAGCGTCGACTCGGTCGTGTCGCTGACGCTGAGGGCGATCGTCACGGGCGCGCTCGGCCGCGATGCGAGGCGCACGGTGAACGTCACGGGCGCGCCGCGCTCGGCGAGGGTCCCCGACGGGTCGCTGACGACGATCGCTGCCGTCCTTGGACCGTCGTCGTCCGTGTTCGTGATGCCAGCGGACTCCGCGAAGAGGCCGTCGCACGCTGGGTCGGCGGAGACCGAGGGCCCGAAGCGGACGCGGAAGCTCTGGTCCCCGTCGCTCTCCGCATCGTCAACGCCCGTGACCGTGATCTCTCGAGGGATGCTCCAATCCTCCGCCGTGAACGAGACGGTCGCCGGTGAGACGGAGCCTTCGGTCGCATCCGAGCTCGAGACCGGCACCGTGACAGGCTCGCGAGGCGCGGCGTCGAGCGCCACGCTCACGGTCACCCGCCCGCCGGACTCCGAGGTGCTGAGCGCTGTGCCCGCCGTCATGATCCGCAATGAATTGGTCGACGCGTCCGGCGCGTCGGTCGAGGGCCCATCCGAGCACCCGACCACCGCGAGCAATGCGGCGAAGGCGCAAGCTGCCGCCGTGAGCGCGCCGCGTGGCGCAGGGAGGGAAGTGCACGCTGAGTGGGGAGATTTCGGTGTGCGCATGATAGGGGGAGCCCCTAACAATCCGTGGAGATGTCAAGACGAGGACACGCTCGCCTCGCCGTAGGTGCTGCGGATCCGGCAGGATGTTCAGTAGTGGGCGATGATCGCGTCGAGCTCCGCCTGCGTGACCCGGACCGCGTTCGCGTGGCGCACGCCGGACGGAAAGCGGTACTGCGCGCTCGGGAGCTCTGTCCAAGAGCCCGGATCCGCGTCGAGATCCGTCGTGCTCCAGCACCCGAACACACCGCCGTCCAGGTAGTAGTCGGCGAACAGGTACCATCGACTCTGCCGCGGGTCCTTGATGACAAACGGTCCCTCCGTCGCTCGTCTCCTGCTCTGGGTCGACCCGCGAGTGATGTAGTCCGGACTCCATCGCGTGAACGTCGCCGGATCGAGCGCGAGCGTCGAGGAGCGCGCGATCTGGATGTCCTTGCCCGACCCTGTGAGCGCGCTCCCGCTGCTGTCCGTCTCGTCCTTGAAGAAGAGGTAGTTGCGGTCGTTCCATTGCGTGATCGTCGCGTCGATGACGCTGTAGCCCGGATCGAAGAGCACGTCGGGCGTCGGGTTGACGATGGTGACGAAGTCCTCGGTGTAGCTGACGTAGATCCGGTTCGCGCCCGTGGTGTCGTTTCCGGACCAGATGATCGCATAGAGCTTACGATCGGGGTCGTAGTAAGCCTCCGGGGCCCAGGCGTGCATCGGGGTGGCCCCGGGGCCCGGAAGGTTCGTGAGCGTGATCAACCGGGGATTCGTGAAGGTGATGAGATCGGTCGAGTCCGCCACGAAGATCTTGGAGCTCGGGTTGTTCCAGTAGTTCGAGTCGTTGTTCGAGAGCGTCCAGTCCGTGGCGATATAGACGTACGTGCCATCGTTCTTGCGGAACAGGAACGGATCTCGGATGTGATTCGTTCCCATCCCGGTGAGCTGGTACGCGGGCTGTCCATCGGCGAGGGTCGACCAGTGAAGCCCGTCGGTGCTGTAGGCGAGGTGCAGCGAATCGCTCGGCACGTCCTGATGCGGCCCGAAGTAGCTCAGCACCCAGGCCCCCGGGGAGCAGCTGCTCGCGTTCATCGAGGCCGTGTGCTCGCCGTTCGTACACTTGAGGCAGCTGCGGTCCGTGGTGCTGCTCCCCTCCGTGCCGACGAGCTCCCCTGGCACGCAGTCGGTCCACGCTACGCATGTCGTCGCGGGATCGGCGTCGTCGTCCCAGGTGCCGACCGCGCAGTCGACAGGCGCGGCGGCCCCGCCTGCGCAGTACGTGCCCGGCGAGCAGGCGTCACACTGCGCGGGCGTGGTGCTCGTCCCAGGCGCGGTCTGCGTCGTCCCAGGCGCGCAGGGCGTGTGCATCCTGCAGCTCGGCGCGTTCATCGTGTCGCTGAAGGTGCCCTCAGGGCACGCCGTGCACCGCCGGTCCGCCGTAGGCGAGCCCTCGGCGCTCGCGAAGGTGCCTGCGGTGCAGCCTGTCCATGCGACGCAGCTCGTCGCGCCATCGCCGTCGTGATCCCAGGTGCCCTCGGAGCACGCGGGGGGCTCGCCGTCGGGTCCTGCGTCTCTGCCGGTCGTCGTCACCGGGTCGCTGCACCCGCTAGTCCATAAGAGCGCCACTAGGAATCGCGCTCTCGAGCTGCTTCCCAAACGTGCCATCTCGCTCCTCGGTTCGCGCGTAGTTGCTGCGCCGATGGGCGCTAGCGTGAGGTGCTCCGGCGCTCGAGCGGGCGAGGCGTGCACATCCTGGTCCACAGTTCGAGAACGATTGTGAGCGTTCACAACGGCGCCGTCAACCGAAATGGCCCGGCGACGAGCTCACGGCCGCCGGTTCCTTGGAGCCCATCCGCCTCGATGCAGGTCCGACGCGGCTGCCGCACGGCGAACTCCGGAGCTTGCGCCCGGCGCCCTCGACGACGAGCGTGGCGAGCCCCCTCGCCCCCTCCTCGTTCGAGGGCGTGGCGTCGCCGTCATGTAGAAGGCGCTGGCCTGTGCTCGCCCGATGTTCTCTACCCACGCGGCGCTGGAGGCCATCCGATCGATGAAGGGGATTCCCTTGTCGCGGGTGATCTGAAGCAACCCCTGCAGAACGTTCAGATCATCATAGATGTGCTGTCGCTCAAGCGGGCACGCCGTCGGGCGGATGCTCCGTTACCTCCGGTGGTACGGGCATCTCGAGATCGAGCATGACGTTTGCTCGTCGCCATGCCCCTACCCGACGCGCCTCCCCGGACGGCTTTCCACCCGGGAGGCAACGCATAGCAGACATCTTCGGCGAGCCTTCGCCGAGGACGTGGACTGACTGCGCTGAACGTGTCGTCCGGGGCGAGCGCGGATACGGCGCGCGATCGCGCGCGGCTCGAGCATCTTGACGTCAAGCATATACGCGATGGTGCCGCCGAAGATGACGTCGGCCATCGAGAACTCCTTGCCGAGGACGAAGTCACGGCCAGAGATGGCCGATTCCATCGTCGCGCTCGAGCTTCGGCGCGAGGCGGCCCGGGGCATAACGATCCGCGAGATAGAGGCCGATCGCCGCGGACTCGGTGACGACGGTGCCGCCGTCGACGAGCAAGGGCAGCTTGCCCATCGGGCGGGCGCCTCCCCTCACCGCGCCCCCGCCACCTCGAGCGCCCTCTTCCGCCCCATCCGGTACGTCCTCACCGGCTCCCCCCGGACGATCCGGTCGTGCTCGCTCCAGCGCGCGGCCTCCCCTTCTGCGGCCCGCCGCGCGGCGCGCTCCGCCAGCCGCTCCGCGATACGCTCCACCCCGCGGCGGACGTTCGCGCGCTGCGAGCGCTCGTCGGCGACGCGCACCGTGATCCCGCTCGGCCGGTGGTGGACCCGCACCGCCGACCGCGTCCTGTTCACGTGCTGCCCCCCCGGCCCTCCCGCCAGGCACGCCGAGATCTCGATATCCCGCAGATCCACGCCCGCGCCCTCCCCCGCCCCGGCGCCCGCGTCCGCCCCGGCGGGGTGGATCGCCACCCCCGCGAACCATCGCTTGCGCGCCGCCCGCCCCCGGTCCGCGCTCTTCTCGATCAGCGCGTGCGTCCCGATCTCACCCTCGAGCCAGCGCCGCGCGTCGCCCTCCACCAGGATCTCGACCGAGGCCGGCGCGCCCTCGTCGCCGTGCACCGTCACGTCGACCACCGCGAGCCCGCGCTCCCGGCAGAGCGCCTCCATCCGCTCGGCCAGCCGCGCCACGAACCGCCGCACCTCGACCGGCCCCCGCCCCGCGCTGATCTGCACCCACGACCGGCTCACCGCTTCACCGTGATCACCGGGACGAGCGGCGCGACCGCCGTCGCCAGGCCGGCCTCCACGAGGCTCTCGATCACCGGCGCGATCGGCTTGTACGCGTCCGGGTGCTCCTCGAGCAGCAGCGCCGGATCGTCGCACACCACGCGGCCTCCAAGCTCGGTGCGGGCGAGCTCGCGCCGCCGGTACCGGGCCGCGATCTTCTCGCGCGCCTCGCTGCGGCCCATCTTGCGGCCCGCGCCGTGCGCGACCGAGCGCAGCCCGGCCTCCGCGTCGCTCGCGCGCATCACCCACGACGGCGCGCCGCGCGACCCGAGCACCACGGTGAAGTCGCTGCCCCGCGCGGGCGCGGCCCCCTTCCGGTGCACCCACGCCGGCGCGCCGCCCACGATCTCCCGCGCGACGTCGTTGTGGGTGAGGTCGAGCCCGCCGGCGATCTTCGACGCCCGCGCGGCGCCGAGCGCGCGCAGCATCCGGTAGGCGAGCAGGAGCCGGTTCGCCCGCGCGAAGCGGCACGCGCCGGCGAGCTCGCCGAGGTACGGCTCGGCGGCGTCGCCCTCGAGCACCGCGTCGCCCCAGCGCTGCCCGAGCGCGCCGCCGAGCCCGCGCGAGCCGGAGTGGGCCAGGACGACGAGATCCCCGGCGGAGAGGCCGAGCGCCGCCGCCGCCGCAGGGTCCCGCGGCGCGCCGACGCGCGCGATCTCGAGGAAGTGGTTCCCGCCGCCGACCGAGCCGAGCGCCCCCTCGTACCCCGCGCGGTACGGCGAGGCGTCGCCGCTCGGGCGCAGGCCGTCCTCGAGCTCCGCCGCCGCGAGCTGCGCGAGCGCCTCGGGCACGCCGTCGACCTCCGCGAGCCCGCGCGCCCCGCGCCGCCAGACCTGCTCGAACACGGCGGCCGGGTCGCAGTCGGCCAGCGGATCGTCCTCCATCGCCTGCCGGGCGCGCCGCTCGAGGACGTCCGCCGACATGCGGCCGATCGACGTCGCGACGAGCCGCACGCCGCACCCGGCGTCCCCGCCGATGAGCTGCGGGACGACGCGGTCCGCGAAGGCGAACGCCGCGCCGATCGGGATGCCCCGCCCCGCGTGCAGGTCCGGCATGCCCACGGCGCGGACGCAGCCGGGCAGCGCGGCGACGCGCGCGAGCTGCTGGACGGCGTTGCCCTCGAGCCAGACGTCGTCGCGGGCGACCAGGCGGGCGTGGGCGGGGAGAACGACGCTGTCGGCGGGCGCTTTCATGAGATCTCCGTGGCGGGCGCGCGCCCGAGGCGGGCGGCGCGGGGGGAACGCGGCGGATCCTTGCGGCTCCCGTGCCAGCGCGCGACCCGCCCCTGCGCCGGCAGATCGCTTCAACCTGGTGCACGATGCACCAGACAACATGGTGCACGGCGCACCACTTCTGGTGTACGGTGCACCGGTGAATCGCCTCCTCCTCACCTGGTCGGACGCGGGCACGCTCGGGCCGGCGCCGGCGCACCACGGCCGCCGGGCGGAGGGCGATCGCGGGCCGGTGCTGCGGCTCCTCGACCAGGAGGAGAGCCGCTACGACGCGATCGTGATCCTCACCATCCCGGCCGGCGAGGCGCCGTCGCGGGCGCTCGTCGAGCGGGCGCGGGCGCGCGCCGCGCGCGTCGAGCTCCGCGTGGTCGACGTCGACGACCCGTCGGACCACGCGAAGCTCTTCCGCGCGCTCGGCAAGCTCTCGGCGCAGCTCAAGCGCGCCTTTCCGAACGCGGCGTGGGCGACGGACGTCCTGCTCTCGGCGGGCACGCCGCAGGCGCAGACGCTCTGGGTCATCCTGGTCCAGGCGGGGATCCTGCCCGCGCGCATGCTCCAGGTGATCCCGGCGGCGTTCGTGCCGCACCCGCACCCGCGGCCGGTGCGCGAGGTCCGGCTGGACATCGAGGGCTTCCCCGAGATCCGCGCGCTGCGCGAGGAGGTCGTGCGCCTGCGGGCCGAGGCGCGCACCCGCGACGCCGTGCTCGTCGGCGAGAGCGAGCCGATGCGCGCCCTCCGCGCCCGGATCGCCCGGGTCGCCGCGACCGACGTGCCGGCGCTGATCGTCGGCGAGACGGGGACCGGCAAGGAGCTCGCGGCCAGGGCGATCCACGAGCACAGCCCGCGCGGCCGGGGCCCGTTCGTCGCGGAGAACTGCGGCGTCTTCGCCGAGGGCGTGCTCGCGAGCGAGCTGTTCGGCCACGAGGCGGGCGCCTTCACCGGGGCCGCGGGGCGGCGGCGCGGCGTGTTCGAGCAGGCGCACGGCGGCACGCTGTTCCTCGACGAGATCGGCGAGCTGTCGCCGCGGGTGCAGGCCTCGCTGCTGCGCGTGCTCCAGGACGGGACGCTGCGCCGGGTGGGCGGCGAGGCCCGGATCGAGATCGACGTGCGCGTCGTGGCGGCCACGCACCGCGACCTGGCGAAGATGGTCGAGCAAGGGACGTTCCGCGAGGATCTGTACTACCGGCTCCGCGGCGCGATCATCGACGTTCCGCCGCTCCGCGCCCGCGGAGGGGATATCGAGATCCTCATCGACGCGTTCCTCGACGAGGTGCGGGCGCGCCGCAAGGGGCGCGGGCTCGAGGTGACGCGCGACGCGCTCCGGTGCCTGTACCAGCACGCCTGGCCCGGCAACGTGCGCGAGCTGCGCGCCGAGGTGCACCGGTGGGGGGTGTTCTGCGATCACACGGTCGACGTCGGCGATCTAGCGCCGGAGATCACCGCCGCGGCCGCGGGGCCGGCGGGCGGCGCGGGCGGGGTCGCGCGGGGGCCGGAGGGGGAGGCCGAGGGCGAGGAGGTCGCGCCGCTCGCGGAGGCGGTGGCGTCGGCCGAGCGCGCCGCGATCGGGCGCGCGCTCAGGGTGCATCGGGGCAACATCTCGCGCGCGGCGCGCGCGCTCGCCATCGACCGAAACACGCTCAAGCGCAAGATGGCGGCCTACGGCCTCCGCGGAGACGAGGCGGCCTGATCCGCCGGCGTGAGGCGCGGGAGCGCGGGCGGGCAGTGATCAAAATTGAACATGAAGGCGGGAAAGCGGGAAGAATTATCAATGTTCTTCCCGCCTTCCCGCCTTCATGTGAACTCTCTCGGGCAGATTCGAGCACTGCCCGCGGGCGAGGGGCGAACACCCATCCTGGCGCCGGATCGTGTCGAGATCGCCGGCCGGGGCCGCCGAGCTCGGCGACGATCAGAACTCCGCGACGTCGAGCCTTCGCCCGTGCGCGTCTGGGCCCTCTCCGGTCCCGTTCGGGTTGCCCGGGGCGAGCCCTTGCAGCTTTCCGGTGATGACGCGGCCGCGGATCGTGCCGAAGAGGACGAGCCGCACGTCATCGACCTCCGCGGGGTCGACCTCGGTGATCCGGTAGGATCCCTGGATCCGGGAGGGATGGATCACGTGGATGTACGCGACAGCGTCGCGACGCACGGCCCGGAGCGTGACCGGGAACGAGTCGGCGAAGGCGCCGTCGCCCGTCGAGAAGCGCAGCGGGACGTCGATCTCCAGCAACGGAGCGCCGCCGGGGCAGCCCGCCTCCCGGAGGTCTGCCGGGTCGTCGGGCGGCCCATCGCCCCCCGCCGTGGACTCGACCGCTGACCTCGTGAAGTGGACGAAGCGCGCGGCGAGCGGCGCGCCCGCAGAGACCGTCACAATCGTGCTGCCTCCCTTCGCCCACGAAAGCGTGGCGGAGCGCGCGCCGGAGACGGCGGAGACCACGTCATTGGCCGAGAAGCCGAGCCGGGAGGCGTCCTCCACGCCGATGACCTCCGAGCGCGCCGTGCACGGCCCGTACACTCCGCTGCTCTGGTCGCCGAGCGCGCCTGAGCGGCTGTCCGTTGCGCTGCCGACGCCGTCGGAGCCCCCGACGAGAGCAGCGCTCAACATCAGCGCACCCCGCCAAAAAAGCCGCAGTCCCCCGTGCATTCAAGAACCCCTCGCGCGGCGCATCTTGGGCTCCCCCGCGCGAGGCTGCCAGGTCACATTCGCGCATTTTATAGCGCAACTTGGCCAGTCGATGTGCGAATCTGCGATACGTGGGACCGCGCCCGGTCGCGCCGAGGGAGAGCGGCCCCGGCAGCGCGCTTCGCGCGGCCCCTGGCACGGCGCACGCCGCGCGGCGCGCCGCGAGCCCGCCGAGAGCGCCCATCGCTCTGGACTCTCGACGGCCGCTCGTGCTCCCGTCTTGCGCCGCGGCGGCGGTCGCTGCGCGCCCGGGTGCCGCATGCGGCTCGAGCGCGGATGGCGCCTCAAGGCGCCGAAGACCCTCGTGAAGCAGCTCGATGAGCGCGCGCC
The DNA here is from genome assembly GCF_051526825.1 of Sorangium sp. So ce185. Lineage (NCBI taxonomy): Bacteria > Pseudomonadati > Myxococcota > Polyangiales > Polyangiaceae > Sorangium > Sorangium sp. So ce185. The sequence goes on from NZ_CP150316.1 coordinate 10,987,243, forward strand.
CGCGAAGCCGAGACGGCAGCGCCCCTGAGGGGCGCGCGCTCGGCGACGACCCCGGCGGGCGGAGGTTACAGCGCCGCGAGGAGACCGCGGAGAACGGCCCGCGCGCCGGCGCTCCCGCAAACGATGGACAGCCGCTCTCCCGCGGCGCCGGCCGGCGAGCCGCGGAAGGCCGATGTCTACGCCGGTTGCACTCGCGAGCGCGCGCGCCGGGTTCGCTCCTTGCTTCGCCCATCGAGCAGGCGGGAGGTACTGCGAATGCTGGCGGTCACATACCATGGGCCGAGATGCGTGCGCGTCGAGGAAAACCCGGAGCCTCGGATTCAACATCCGAACGACGTGATCCTCCGCGTGAGCCGCGCCACGATCTGCGGCTCTGATCTGCATCTCTATCACGGCTACATCGCCGACACGCGCGTCGGCACCATCTTCGGCCATGAGTTCACCGGCGTCGTGGAGGAGGTCGGGCCATCCGTGCGGACCCTCCAGCGCGGCGACCGCGTCGTGGTGCCGTTCAACATCGCCTGCGGGACGTGCTTCTTCTGCCAGCGAGAGCGCACCTCCGCCTGCGAGAACACGAACCCGCTCACCACGATCACCGGCGGGATCTTCGGTTACTCGCACACCACCGGCGGCTACCAGGGCGGCCAGGCCGAGCGCGTCCGCGTCCCCTTCGCCGACGTCGGCCCCATGAAGATCCCCGACGACCTCTCGGACGAGGACGCGCTCTTCCTCTCGGATATCATCCCCACGGGGTACCAGGCCGCGGAGATGGGCGACATCACCCCCGCGGACACGGTGGCCGTCTTCGGCTGCGGGCCCGTCGGCCTCGTGGCCCAGCGGTGCTCCTGGCTCCTCGGCGCCCGCCGCGTCATCGCCATCGATTCGGTCGGTTACCGCCTCGAGTTCGCGCGCCGGTACAACCAGGCAGAGACGCTCGATTTCACCAAGGTCCCCGACGTCGTGTCCGTCCTCCGGGACATGACCGACGGCCGCGGGCCGGATGTCTGCATCGAGGCGGTCGGCCTCGAGGCGAGCGGCTCGACGCTGCACGGCCTGCTGGGCAAGACGCTCATGCTCCAGGCCGGCTCGCCCGTCGCCCTCAACTGGGCGATCCAGTCGGTCCGCCGCGGCGGGAGGGTCTCCATCATCGGCGTCTACGGGCCGCCGTGGAACCTGGTGGACGTGGGCGCGGTCATGAACAAGGGCCTGACGATCAAGTCCGGGCAGTGCGACGTGAAGCGGTACATGCCCCACTTGGTCCAGCACATCCGCAAGGGGAACATCGACCCGAGGGCGCTCATCACCCACCGCGTCCCGCTGGAGGCGGCCGCGGAGATGTACCGCCTGTTCGCGGCGAGGACCGACGGGATCATCAAATGCGTGCTCATCCCGTCGGGCGCCAAATGAGCGCTGTCACCGAGGAGGAGGCGACCATGGAAGCCGAGTTCATGCGGCCGAAGGAGCTGCCGTACTGGGGAGTCGATCTGTGCCCGGAGGACAGGCCCGGCGTCCCGAGGGAGGCGCCGCCGCACCTGCTCTCGTGGGCGCACTGGATAGAGCCCGAGCGGCAGCCGGTCGAGGGCCGGGTGCTCAGGCACCCGGGGCTCGCCCGGCCGACGCCGGTGTTCAGCGCGGCCTTGCCGCCGAGAGGCGCCAGCGGCGCGCTGCGCCGCCTGGCCTACGAGGTCCCGGATCACAAGGTCTCGCACTGGCTCTTGCTGATGATCGCGGATCGGGTCGACATCCTCGAGAGCCTCCCGCTCCTGGTCAAGCGCAGGGGACGGGCCGCCAGGACGCGCTAGAGGACCCGCAGGAACGCCGTGAGGTCGGCCTTCTCCTGCGCGGTCAGCTTCGTGCCGAGCACGAGGTTGAAGAACTCCACGGTGTCCTCCAGCGTGAGCAGGCGCCCGTCGTGCAGGTACGGCGGGCTGTCCTTGATGCCGCGCAGCGGGAACGTCTTGATGGGTCCGTCGGCGGTGGCCATCCGGCCGTTGATGAGCTCGGGCTTGAAGAAGCGCTCCGCCCGCAGGTTGTGCATCAGGTTGTCGGTGTAGTACGGCGCCACGTGGCACGTCCCGCACCGGCCCTTGCCGTGGAAGACCTGCTCGCCGCGCAGCTCCTCGGGCGTGGCCTTGGCGGGGTCGAGGCGGCCGTCCACGCCGAGCTTCGGCGCCGGGGGGAAGTCGAGGATCTCCTGGAACTCGGCCATCGCGTGGACCTGGTGCCCGCGGTCCAGGATGTTGATCCCCTTCTTGACGGCGATGACGATGTCGCCGTCGAAGTACGCCGCCCGCTGCTCGAACTCGGTGAAGTCCTCGACGGTCTTGAGCGCGCGCTGCGAGCCGAAGAGGCGCTGGATGTTCACCCCGCGCAAGGTGGGGGTGTCGACCCGGTGCCGGAACTCCTGGGGCCTCGTGTCGCCCACGAGGTGAAATGCGTTGTTCGTGTGGCCGTTCGCATGGCAATCGAAGCAGGCGACGCCGAGGCTCGCCTTCTCCGAGCGCCGGTCCGCGGTCGCGTTGAACTGCATCTGCGGGAACGGCGTGACGAGGAGCCGGAGCCCCTCGAGCTGCTTCGGCGTCAGGATGCCGTTGAAGAGCTCGTAGAAGTTGTCGATCGTGACGAGCTGCCCCTTGGAGACGTCGCCGAGGTCGGGCCGGGTGGTGAGATAGATGGGCGCCGGGAACTCGGAGATGAGGTGATCCGGCAGGTCGAAGTCGAGATCGAAGCGCGTGAGGTCGCGCCCCGTCTGGCGCTTCAGCTCGTCGATGTGGAACTTCGGGAAGACCATGCCGCCTTCCGGGTGGTTCGCGTGCGGCAGCGGCAGGAAGCCCCGCGGCCAGAGCCCCTGCTCCCGGATGGCGTCGGGCGAGAGCGCGGCCAGCGCTTCCCACGTCGTCCCCTTCGGGAGCTTCACGCGCACGCCGGCCTGGACGGGCTTTCCGCGCGACATGGTGACCCCCTGCGCGGCGCGGTTCGAGAGGTCGTACCGCTCATCGAGCAGGGCCCGATGGCGCTTCTCCACCGCGGGCTTGTCGGCCTTCATGCGGGCGACCATGGCCGCGAACGGCTCCTTGTCCTCCACCGGCAGGTAGCTCGTGCGCGGCGTCTCGGGGCCGGGCGGAGGGTTCGCGTTCATGGGCGCCCGCGGGCCCGCGGGCGCGATCGTCCCGGCCGTCGCGGGGGGCGCGTCCCGCGGGCCGGTCGGGTCTTCGGGCCGCGCGCCCGGCGCCGAGCCGCAGTTCACGAGGCCGAGCGAGAGCGCCGCGGTGCACGCGACCAGGCACGAGATATCCATTCTCTTCACAGGCATAGAAGCGCTCCTTCGAAGGAATACATCGACAGGGGACGACCGACCGGGCGCCCCGCTCTCGGACGCGCCGAGCTCCCGTCCGGCTCACACGAGAGGGCGACTCGCCGGGCTCGCAGGCCAGGCGCATGAGCAATTCCGCCCGCAGGCGACTCCTGTGCCAAGGCCGCGTCCGCCATGCGCGCGGCTCCCGACCGGGCGCGGAGCGCGGCGTCGGGTGAGGGAGACATCTGCTTCCTCGTGCGGATCGGGAGCCGTCCCTCCGCCGAGCCGCCGGAGACCGCCGCGCCCCCCGGGTTCAGGAGCGCGGGTCGTCGCGCGCAGGAGCCTCGCAGGACGAGACATTTTGCCACATGGCGTGGCATGGTGGCTCGCTGACGTTGAGACGACCTGGACAGAGGGGCAGGTCGCGCGTGGAGGACGTCCCGATCAACCGCCGCGCGCGCGCCCGTCGGTCGCGATGCGGACAAAGGGCGCTCGGACATCCCGGGCGTCGAAGAAGAACACCCGATCCCAGCACGGCACGCGCTCGCGCTCCGACAGAGGGAACACCTCGCCTCGGGACAGGCTGCCGACGAGCTTCGCGCTCGACTGACCTCTCATGCTCCACCGGAACTCGTACGGGAGGAGGAGGTCGGGATCGCTGAACATGCCGCGCCGCTCGGTGAAGCTGCGCCGCGCGGCCTCCGAGAAATCCTGCGCGTGGCGCAGGTTCGGGGCGACGGTGTACGTCACCGCCAGGCCCTCCTCGAGGAGCTGCCGGTTGATGATCCGGCCGCCGGACAGCACATAGGCGAGCACGCGGCCGTACGCGTCGCACGGCTGTTCATCGGTCTGGATCTCGACCTCGGCGCCTTCGGGGAGCAGCTCGGCGAGCCGCGCGGCCGCCGCCTCGGCCCAATGGCCCTGGGAGGCGCCGAGGAAGTGCGTCTCCGGCGTATCGATCGAGAGCATGCGGATCGGATGGTCCACGCCCCGCTCGTCGCGTACGTGGAGCGTGTCCCCATCCACGGTCCTGACCACCGCTGCGCGGAAGGTCGCGCCCGGCAAATCGGGCGCCCTGCGCAGCCGCCGCCGGGAGACAAGAGACACGTAGCCGATAAACCTCCGGATTCCCGGAAGCAGTCCTGTCATCGCCCCCTCCTAGGATGGATGGATTCCCAGAAACCAGCGTTCGGCGTTCGCTCGGACGTGCGCCCGGCCCAGGCGGCCTGTTCCATCATGGTATGGACCGAGCCGGGGCCGGCTGAAAGAGCTCGTTAGCCCTGATCCGAGGGGCAGGAGGTGACCTGAAGCGCCGAGCGGCGGGAGGAGAGCAGAGAGAGAGTCAACGCAAAGGCGCAAAGACGCAAAGACGCAAAGACGCAAAAAAGACAAAAAAAAATTATTCTCGCCTCTCTTCTTCTCTCTCTTGCGCCTTTGCGCCTTGGCGCCTTGGCGTTTAATCTCTTCTCCTGTCCTTCTGCAGGTGCGTCTGGCCGCTCCCCCCGTCCCCGCAGCAGGCCTCCGCCCCGCGAGCGCCGCGCGCCCCCGGCTCCGGGATGGGGCTACGCTTCGTGCGCGCTTTCCCGTTACGATGACCGGCGCGATCGCTTCGGTAGATCGCGGCGGGGCATGGGACGTCTGCACGCGGCCCCGCGCTTGGCTCCGGGGGCGAGGGCCACCGCGGCGAGGAGGTCTCGGATGTCGTCGCATGAACACAGGGAGCCGGCCGCAACGCCGGCAGAACATGGCGCGCCAGAGGCGAGCATCGAGCTGGCACGAAAGAGGCGCGGCCTGCGCTTCCGGCTCGCGGCCGGCGCGCTCGTGCTCGCCGCGAGCGTGACCGCGCTCGTCCTGACCCAGGAGAAGGCGCCCGTGAAGGCCAGCGCCATCGGCGCCCGGCTCGAGCTCTCCTCGGGTGAGGTCACGCTGGAGCAGGACGACCGGAAATCCACGGTGGTGTCCGGCGTCCCCCTCCCGGTCGGGGCCGAGCTCGCGACCGGAAAGGGCGCGCGGGCCCTCGTGCGGCTCGCCGACGGCTCCGCGGTGTTCCTCCGCGCGGACTCGGAGGTGGCGCTCGGCGCCGAGGGGCTCTCGGTCGCCCAGGGCGAGGTGTGGCTCGACGCCCCGCCCGAGGGGCGCGGCGAGCTCTCGCACGCGCTCGGGGAGGTCCGGGTCACGGCGTCCGACGCCGGCCTGTCGATGAAGCGCGCCGGCGACGCCGTGAGCGTGTACGTGGCCCGCGGGCTCGCCGTGGTCACCGCCCCCGGCGGGCGCGTCGAGGTGCACGCCGGCGAACAGGCCACCGTCGCCGGCGGCGCCGCGCCCAAGGTCGCGCCGCTCGCCTACTGGGAGGACTGGACCGGCGGCATGGGCGACCACCGGCCCCTCGCGGGCGAGGGCAGCGGCTCCGGCCGGATCTACGGCGTCGACCTGCAGGGCGCCCCCGGGGCGCAGGCGCGCACGCTCGAGATCAGCCGGCAGGCCGTGCGCGCCGTCGTGCGCGACGGCATCGCCGAGACCGAGGTGGACCAGACCTTCTCGAACCCGGGCGGGCGACAGGTCGAGGGCTGGTACTGGTTCACCGTGCCCGAGCGCGCGCTCGTGAGCTCGTTCGCGGTCGAGACGAACGGCGTGCTCGTCGAGGGGGAGGTCATCGAGCGGAAGGAGGCGGCCCAGCGGTACCAGGCCGCGGTGCAGAGCGGCCACGAGCCGGCCCTGCTCGAGTGGGTCGACGGGCGCAGCTACCGCGCCCGCATCTTCCCGGTGCCCGCGAGCGGCTCGCGGCGCGTGGTGCTGCGCTACGTGGAGATGCTCGGCGCGCCGGCCGGGAAGCTCACCTACGTGTACCCGATGCGCTCGAGCGAGCCGGTCCAGATCGGCGAGTTCTCCCTGTCGGTCGACCTCGGCCAGGCCGGCCAGGGCATGCAGATCGCGACCCTCGCGGACGCGGTGATCGAGGACGGCGGGCGACGGGTGAGCATGCGGCGGAGCGGGTACGAGCCGCGCGCGGACTTCCAGCTCGAGGCCGCCGTCAGGGCGAAGCCGGCGCCGCTGCGCGTGTCGCGCTTCGCCGCGGGCGAGGACCGCGCCGACTACGTGATGGCGCGGTACGTGCCCGACGTGGACTGGGCCGAGCTCAAGGAGCTCCCCGCCGACCTGGTCGTCGTGGTGGACACGTCGGCGTCGGCCGACGAGACGGCGCGGCAGCAGAAGGCGGCCGCGGCCGAGGCGATCCTGCGGACGATGTCGCCGTCGGACCGGTTCGCGCTGATCGCGCTCGACTCGGCCCCCGCGGTCCTGCACCCGAAGGACGGGCTGGCCGAGGCGTCGGACAAGGAGATCTCCGCGGCGCTCACGCGGCTGGCCGAGCACGCGACCGGGGGCGCGACCGATCTCGGCGCGCTGTTCGAGTCGGCGCTCGGGCGCGTGCACGGCAAGGAGCAGCCGGCCGTCATCTACATCGGCGACGGGCTCGCGACGAGCGGCGAGGTGACGGGCGCGCGCCTCGCCGATCGGCTGCGCCGCTCGCTCACCGACTCTCGCGCGCGCTTCTTCACCGTCGGCGTCGGCGAGCACGCGAACCACGCGCTGCTCCGCGAGCTCGCGCGCGCCGGGGGCGGACAGGCGTTCCGGATCGACGAGGTCGAGGGCTCGACGTCCGAGGTGCTGCGCCTCGCCGGCGCGATCAAGACGCCGACCATCACCGACCTCTCGATCGACCTCGGCGCCGGGCTCGACGAGCCGATGCTCACCGCGAGCGGCAAGGTGTCGCGCGGCGAGGAGGTCGTGCTGCTCGCGCGCACGCACCACGCGCTGCCCGCGAAGGCGGTCGTGAAGGGCCGGCTCGCCGGCAAGGAGTACGCCCGCGAGCACCCGATCGAGATCGACCGGGGCGTCGGGGCGGCGCTGGTGCCGCGCTTCTGGGCGGCCGAGAAGATGCGGCGGCTGCTCGCGGACGGCGACGACATCGAGGCGCACCGGGGCAAGGTGGTCGAGCTCGGGCTCGATTACGGGCTGATCACGCCGTTCACGAGCACGCTGGCGCTGGAGAGCGAGCAGGCGTACCTGAACCAGGGCATCCAGCGGCGGCGCTCGCCGCTCCGGGGCGAGCGGCTGACGGCGCTCACGCCCGAGCGGGAGCGCGAGCTCGCGGCGCTGCTCGCGCCGGCCGCCGCCGGGGTCGCCTTCGGGTGCGCGAAGAGCGAGCCGAGCTACGACGAGAGCGCGGGGAAGGAGGGCGGCTACGCGCAGAAGGCGGCGGCGGCGCCGATGATGGCGCCGGCGCCGGCGATGGCAGAGAACGCGACGCGGGATGAAGCCCCGAGGGCGGACGTCGCCTCGCCGGCGGCTGCGCTGCCGGCCCCGCCCCCGGCGACCGCGGCGCACGCGGAGGAGGCGGCGCTGCCGCCCGAGCCCCTGGAGCAGGACGCCACGGCGAGACGCACGACCTCCATCCGCGCGCGGCCCTCGTCCGCGGCGCCCCAGGCGGACAGCGAGCACGCGGCGTTCGGCATGGCCGGCGCGAACAAGTCGAGCGCCCCGCCGCGCGGCGGCGGCGGGCCGGTCGCCCCGGCCGCGGGCGCCGCGCCGCTGGGCGCCGCGGCCAGGCCGGCGCCGGCGATCGCGCCGAGGCCACGTCCGATCGTGACGCTCAAGCCCCCGCCGGTCGCGATGGCGCCGTGCAGCGACACCGCGCGGCGGCCGCTCGCCGAGCGCATCGTCGTCTGGTCGAAGCGCCTCGCCCGCGCCACGGCGGCCGAGCAGCTCATCGCGCGCTACGAGGGCGCGCTCTCGACCTGCGAGCTCCCGGACTGGCGCTCGAGGGCCGCGCTGCTCTCGCTCCTGCAGGCGAAGGTGTCGACCGAGGGCGGCGCCGAGGCGCTGCTCGCGCGCTTCGCCGGCGAGCCCGAGGCGCAGCGGTTCATCGCGCACGCGCTCCTCCGGCGGAGCGTGGATCCCGCCATCTCCGCGGCGGTGCGGCGCACGCTCTTCGGCGGCGTCGATCCGAAGGCGAGCTGGGCGCTCCTCGACGAGCGGCTCGCCGCGCTGCCGGCGGTCGAGGACCGGCTCGCGCTGCTGCGGCAGGCGCTCACCGAGCGGCCGGACGATCCGGAGGGGGAGATCCGGCGGGTGCGCCTGCTCGCCGAGGCGGGCCGGAAGGACGAGGCGCTCGCCTACGGGCGGAGGCTGCGCGACCGCGGCTTCATGAGCCCGGCGCTGGCGCTGGAGCTCGGCGACGTGCTCGCCGCGAGCGGCTTCGCGTCGGACGCGCTGCGCACCTACTCGGAGGTCGTCGAGTTCGATCCGACGAGCCCCGCGTCGCGCGAGCTGCTCGGCGACGTCTACCTCCGGCACGGCTGGTACGCGGCCGCGTACCGCCAGTACACGACCCTCACCGATCTCGCGCCGGCCGAGCCCCGGGGCTGGCTGCGGCTCGCCGCGGCGGCCGCGGGGAGCGGGCGCGTCGACGAGGCGCTCCGCATCCAGCGCAAGGTCGCCGCCGCGGAGGGCACGCCGGGGCCCGACGATCCGCGCGCGTGGGCGCGGCTCCTGTCGGCGGCGCGCATCGGCCGGCTGCTCGCAGGCGACGGCGTCGCGGCCCCCGCGGCGGGCGCCGAGGCCGAGAGCCTCGCCCGCAAGCTGAAGGAGCTGCAGCTCTTCAGCGGCCCGGGGGCGCTGCGCGTCGTGCTCTGGGAGGACTACGCGGCGGAGCTCGCGCTCGCGGCCCGCGACGGCCAGGTGGACGCGGCGCTCGGCGACGGCCTCTTCGCGCCGGCGGTCGGGCTCGCGGCGGTGCAGCTACCCGCGTCCGAGCTCGCGCGCCTCGAGTGGCGCGTGCGGTTCCGCAGCGATCCGCCGGGCAGGGACGTGCGCTTCGTGGTGACGACGATCGTGTGGGACGGGGCGTCGTTCCGGGTCGCGAGCGCGCCGGGGTCGGTCGGCGCGCGGGATCGGGAGGTGGCGCTGGCGAGCGGCGCGCTGCCATGATCGACGTCTCGCTGCTCGGCTGGCTGCTCGTCACGCTGACCTCGCCGCTGTCGCTCGTCCTGCTGGTCGTGGCGCTCGGGTCGGCGGCCTACATCGGCGTGACCGCGCTCGCGGCCGCGCCCCCGCGGCGCGGGGCGCGCGCGATCGGCACGGGCGTGGCGGCCTGCGCGCTGGTGGCCGGGATGATCGGGCTGCGCGTGGGCTCCGGCGCGGGCGCGGCCCTGCCGACGGCCGCGGTGGGGATCGCCGCGGCGGCGGCGCTCGGGGCGACCGCGGCGTGCGCGTGGACGTTCGGCGCGGCCGGCGCGGCGGCGCTCGGGGCGGCGCGGGCCCGGCGGAGCGCCGCGGCGCTGCGGGCGGGCGACGCGCGGCGCCGGCTGCTCGCGGCGAGCCAGCGCGCCTACGTCGAGGGCGACGACCTCGCCGCCGAGACGGCGGCGGCCGACGCCGCCGTGGAGCGGCTGCGCGCCGCCGTCGGGGCGCTGGGGGACGCGCGCGCCGCGCTCGAGGCGAGGCGCGACGCGGCGCGCGGCGCGGGCGGCGACGGGGAGGAGCGCGGCGCAGAGGACGGGCCGCAGGCGAAGGAGGCGAGCGCGCTCGCCGAGGACCTCGCGCGGGCGTGCGACGAGGCCGCGACGAGGGTGTCGATGGGCCAGCGGGTGCTCGCCGCCGCGGAGGCCGCGGCGCTGCGGATCGCCTGCAACGCGCCGCTCCGCCGGCTCCTGCGGCGGCGGCCGCGCGAGGCCATGCAGGCGCTCGCGACCCTGGGCGCGGGCGCTATCGCGCCTGCGGCGGCGTCGATCGAGGCGTTCCTGGGCGAGGTGCGGGCGGCGCGCGTCGAGGTCGCGTCGATCGCGGAGCGGCGCGCGGCGGGCGACGCGCGCGGCGGGGCCGGCTCGGGCGCGGCGGAGGGCCCGGCGTCCGTCGCGCTCGGCGAGCTCGCCGCGATGGAGTCCGCGTACGGGGCGCTGCTCGAGCGGCTGCGCCTGTCGGAGCTCCACGCCTCGACGCGCGCGTCGGTGGAGCAGGTCGAGAGCGCCGCGGGCGCGCTCTCCGCGGCGGCGAGGGCCGCGGCGATCGACCCGGCGGCGCTCGGCGCGCTCGTGACGGAGATCGCGCGCGCCGAGTCGGCGGTCGCCGCCGCCGCGCCGGAGGCCGGGGGCTCGCGCGCGCTCGCCGAGGCACTCGCCGAGGGCTCGCTGGCGCTCGATCGGAGCGACGCGACGTCGCTGTCGGAGCTCATCGCGGCGCTCCGCGAGCTCCGATGACGGAATGACGGGCGGCCGCTCCTGGAATCGAATGACGGAAGACGCCTGCACGTAACGCGCTTTTCTCGCGGCGGAAACGGCTCCGGGAGCCTCGCGGAGGGCTGTTGTATCGGGTAGACTTCGCCATGGCTCAGGCGCTCCCCACCACCAGCTACGTCTTCGATGCAGCAGATCCGCGCGCACCGACGAGCGAGCAGTGGTCGCGCATGACCCCGGCCGAGCGCGCCCGCGTCGTGGACATGCTCCCCGCCGACGTCCCACTCGATCTCATGCCGCCCGAGGGAGACGCGCACCGCAAGGCCAAGCGCGACGCGCTGGACGCCCTCGACGGCTTCTTCCGCCGGATCGGCCGCAAGATCTACCTCTCGTCCGAGCTCGCCGTCTTCTACCCCGGCGAGCCGCGCTTCGCGCCCGACGTGCTCGCCGTCCTCGACGTAGAGCCCCACGAGCGCATGAAGTGGGTCGTCGATGTGGAGGGCAAGGGCCTCGACTTCGTGCTCGAGGTCCACGTGGCCGGCAATCGTGCCAAGGATCATGAGGACAACGTCGAGCGCTACGCCCGGCTCGGCGTCCGCGAGTACTTCCTCTTCGATCGCTCCCGCCTGCGCCTGCACGCCTACAGGCTGCCGGCGGCCCAGGAGGGCGACCCTTCGCGTCCGCGCGTGTATCAGCGGATCGTGCCCCAGGCCGGCCGGTTCGTCTCCGAGGTGCTCGGCCTCGATCTGCTGCTCGACGGCTCCCGTCTCCGCTTCTTTGCGGGCAATGCCCCCCTCGAGGACGCCGACGAGATGATCGTGCGCCTCGGCGGCATGCTCGATCAGGTCATCGCTCGCCAGGAAGAAGCGCAACGCCTGGCCGAGGAGCTCGCGGCCGAGCTCGACCGAGAGCGGCGCCTGCGCGAGGATGAGCAGCGCCTGCGCGAGGAGGAACAGCGCCTGCGCGAGGAGGCGGAGCGGCAGCTCGATCAGGCGCGCGCGGAGATCGAGCGGCTGAAGGGTCGCTGAGCGCGCTGCCGCCGCGCCCTCGGAGGGCTAGCCGCCCTTCAGCTTCGCGGCCAGGAACTGCCGCACCTTCTCCCAGGCGTCCGCCGCGGCCTTCGTGTCGTACCGCTCTCCCGAGGGGTTCGCGAAGGCGTGGTCGGCGTCGTACCGGAGCACCTGGTGCTCGACGCCCGCGTCGTGGAGCGCCTTGTCGAACTCGTTGACGACCTCGGGCGGGATGCCCTTGTCCTGGTTGCCGAAGACGCCGAGCACCGGCGCCTTGATCGCCTTGAGCTGCGCGGGGTCGGTGACGAGCCGACCGTAGTAGATGACGGCGGCGTCGAGCTCCGGCTCGTTCAGGGCGAGCTTGAGCGACCAGGCGCCGCCGAAGCACCACCCGATCGAGCCGGTGCGCGGCGCCGAGATGCGCGCGTCGGTCGAGAGGAAGCGGTGCGCGGCGCGCACGACCTCGAGCCCCTTCGCCTCGTCGACGGCCTTCATCGCCGCCATCGCGTCGTCGGGCGTGGTCGCGACCTTGCCGCCGTACATGTCCACGGCGAGGGCGGCGTACCCGTCCTCCGCGAGGCGGTCGGTCCAGTGCTTGATGTGCTCGTTGAGGCCCCACCACTCGTGGATGACCACGAGGCCCGGGATCGGCGGCTTCGCGTCCTTCGGCAGGCTCAGGTACGCCTTCGTCCCGGCCACGTCGACCGTCTGCCCGCGCGCGGGCGGGGCCTTGTCCGACCGGAGCTGGTGGAGCGCCTTGAAGTCCTCCTCCGAGAGCAGCCCGGTCGGGCTATCCGCGGCGCCGGACGGCGCGGGCGCCGGGGCGGCGGCGCCGGGCGGCGGCTCGGCGGGAGGCGGGGGAGACGAGGCAGAGCAGGCGGCCGCCGCGAGCAGCGCGAGCGGCGCGGCAAGGCGGCGGAAGATGGGGCGGAGCGTCATGGCCGCGCACCCTACCAGCTCGGGGAGGCGCGCCGGAAGCCTCGGCGCGGGGAGGCCGCGCCCGGCTACGTGGCGACGCGCAGGCGCAGCTGGCTCGACGCGACGCCCCGCCGGACGGCGGACGCGAGGGTGTCGGGAGAGAACGGCTTGGCGACGAACGCGTGGGCGCCGAGGCGGAAGGCGCGCTCGCGCTCGCGCGCCGACGACAGGGCGGAGACGACGACGAGGGCCACGTCGCGGTGGTGCCGGCTCTGCCGGATGAACCGGATGAGCTCCAGCCCGTCGATGTCCGGCAGGTTGATGTCGATGATCACCGCGTCGTACGCGCCGCGGTGCATCAGCCGGAGGGCCTCGAACCCGCTCGCCGTCTCCGCGACCTCCGCCGCCTGCCCGAGCTCGGGCGCCCGCTCGAGCGCGGCCCTCATGTGGGCCCGCATCGCGGCGGAGTCGTCGATGAGAAGGATGCGGATCATACAGGGCCTCTGCGGGGGCTCTCGGGGCGCCTAGGTACAACAGAAACAGCAAAAGCAAAAGCGGTCGTCACGTTTCCGACACCAGGGCGTCCGGGTGCGCCCGCTGGCAGCCGTCATCCCGCCCTTCCCCCGGCCTCCCACCCGCCTCGCGGGCCCGTCGGTCCGGGTCGCTCCGCGTCATAACGCAACGCATCATCATGACCCGAACAGGAGGTGGCTTATCCGGCTTCTCCTCGAGCACCCGCGTGATCACAGCGGCCCCCTCCGGGAATTCGTCTAAGTCACACGGGAGAATCGGGTGCGCACCAGCGTATTGAACTTCTTCGCCACGACTGCCGTGCTGCTCCTCGCGGGCTGCGGCGGCGAAGACGCTGGCGGGGCAGACGACGCTGGCGGCGGCCTCGGCGAGGCGGGCGGCGCCGACGCCTCCGCGAGCTCCGGCCGCCCCTCCGCCACCGCAGGCAGCGGCGGCGGGACGACCGCGGCATCCGCCAGCGCCGGCGGCAGCGCGCCTTCCTGCACCGATCCGGTCGTTCCCGAGGTCTCCTCCCTGCCCCCCATCGCGGAGCACCCGGACCCGTTCACGTTCCTCGATGGCACACGAATGACCACCGCAGCGGACTGGCGATGCCGCCGCGCGGAGCTCAGCCAGCTTATTCAGCATTTCCAACACGGCCCCTACCCGCCGTCCCCCGAGAACGTCACAGGGACGCTGAACGGCGAGGTCGGGCGCCGGCGGCGTCGGCAGCTGGCGAGCGGCCGAGGGCAAATCCAACGTGCAGACGCTCAGCCAGATCAACGGCGAGGCCCCGCAGTGGTTCGGCGACGGCTTCGGGGCCACGTTCAGCGGCAAGACCACGACCCTCCCGTTCGACGCTCACTCGATCGTAGCCCTCGTCGCGCCCCGCCCGATCATCGTGCAGGAGGGGAAGTCCGACGGCTGGAACAACAACAGAAATGGCGGCCCCTACCAGGCGGTCTGGGCCGCAAGAGAGGTCTTCGAGGCTCTTGGCATCGAGGATCACATCGGCTGGGTCGCGGACGACCACAGTCATGGTGTGATGACCACCCGCGAGGCGAACGCGATCCTCGGCTTCGCGGAGAGATTCCTGCTCGGAAAGGACGTGACGACGGAACAATGGGACGAGAGCGCCAGCCCGCCGACCCTCTCCTGGTCGGCGCCATAGACGAGACACGCGCCGTCCCGGCCGGCAAGGACCGGACAGCGCTCGACAGGCCGAGCAGAACGCCCTCGGGCGCTCGGCCCGATCCTGCCGGTCGACCCTCGATTCGAATCGACCTCAGCACAGGTGCAAATTCAACTCTCGCGTCGCTCAAAAAGAAATAGTTCTAATTGACAACAAAATAGCGCAACGGTATTCCCAATGGCGGTCCAGCGCATTGGGGACTGTGCTCCTCTGCGCGTCGCGCCAGCTCATCGAGAGCGATCGACGGTCAGGACATAACTTAGGTCAAGGAGACTTCTGTATGAGCGAGAAAAAAGAACCCGCGGCTCGTGATCTGCTCGGCGGGGTCGTCGACCGGCGGCAGGTGCTCCTCAAGCTCGGCGCGTTCGCCATCACCGTGCCCGTGCTCGGCGCGTGCGGGGACGAGGGGTCGACCGGCTCGGAGACCGGAGGAGGCGGCGGCGCCGGCGGCTCCGGGGGCACCGGCGGGAGCAGCGCGAGCACCACCAGCGCGAGCACCACCGGCGCGAGCACCACCAGCGCGAGCACGAGCGTGGGCACCGGGGGTGCGGGCGGCGAAGGCGCGGGCGGCGAGGGCGCGGGCGTGGGAGGCATGGGCGGCGGCGGCGGCGGCGACAGCCTCATACCGCCGCCGTTCGACGACGTGCCGATGTGCAGGGCGCAGAACAAGACGGACGGCGCCGGTCAGGGCCCCTTCTTCATTCACGAGCTCGAGAAGAACGACGACATCTCCCTGATCCGACAGGACATTCGTGGTCGCTACAACGAGAGCGCAGCGCCCGGCGTGGAGATGCATCTCCACCTGCGCGTGCTCGACCTGAGCAAGCCCGACTGCGATGGCAAGGGCGTGGGCGTGCCGGACGTGGACGTCTACATCTGGCACACGGACGGCCAGGGGTTCTACAGCGGCTTCGGGGCCAGGGGCTCTGCCAACGAGCAGAAACCCGACTCGCCGTACGCGGGCAGGCCGAATCAGAACAACCTCGACACCACGGAACGCTTCTGTCGCGGCGTGCAGACGACGGACGCGAACGGTGTCGTCTCGTTCCGAAGCATCTTCCCCGGCTGGTACAACGGCCGCGATGTCCACATCCACTTCGTCTGCTTCAAGAAGGGCTCGACGTCGAGGGGCCGCGTCAATTACCAGGGTGGAGATCACATTTTCACGACGCAGTTCTACTTCGATCCCGCCTTCACCGACTCCGTTCATACCCAGTACGAGCCGTACAAGGCGCGCACCATGGGCAATCTGGCGACGGCGTACGCAGGCGCCATCAAGGCCGACGAGGCGGGCAACAGCGGCCTTCGCGCCAAGGCGTGGATGGAAGGGGACATCGTGGTCGCCCAGATGCAGATCGCCGTGACTCCGACGTAGAGCGCGGCACGGCTGTTCTCGACGAGAACAGGACCGATGACCCCGCGCCTGGGCGCCCTCGCCCGATGTGGCGCGTGCGCTGCGAGCCTTCCGTAAAATCTCTCCAGACGAGCAACGTGTCTCCGTGGGACCGAGAGAGAGCCCCTCGTCGGGGAACAACGGCGGGAGGCGCCCCCGCGCCCTCTGAATCGGCCACGCGAGCGGCAAGCGCCGAGATCCCCCTCGCCTCCGCACCACCCGCGGAGGCGCCGGCCCGATGCCCACCAGCGCTCCCAAGCAGGCCACCGACTTACCCCAAGGAGACTAACTTATGCGTGACAAAAAGAATACCGTGACTCGTGATCGGCCTGGCGAGGTCGTCGACCGGTGGCAGGTCCTCATGAAGCTCGGGGCGCTCGCCGGCACCTCGCCCGTGATCGTGTCGTGGGGCGACGAGGGGTCCAACGACGCGGGCTTTGGCCGCGGAGGCGCCGGCCGCGGAGGCGCCGGCACGGGCCGCGCGAGCGCGAGCAGCGCGGGCACCGGAGGCGCGAGCACGAGCAGCGCGGGCACCGGAGGCGCGAGCACGAGCAGCGCGGGCACCGGAGGCGGCGGCGCGGGCGTCGGCGGCGTGGGCGCGGGGGGCGCCGACGCGATCGATCCTTCGATCTTCGCGAACGGCGCGAGATGCGACCTGACCGCCACCGACATCGAGGCGCCGTTCTTCATCGACGACAGCGAGATCCCGAACGACATCAACCTATTCCGCAGCGATCTCCGCGACGGTCACCGCGGCTGCGAGTTCCGGCTCTATCTCCGCCTGCTCGACGGCCGGAATGACGGCGAGCCGATCCCCGACGCCGAGGTGTACATCTGGCACTGCGACGCGGACGGCCGTTACAGCGGCCCCAACAACCAGGATCCTTCCACGCCGTACACGGGAGCCTTCGAGCGCGCGCCGGAGCACCTGGACCGCTTCTGCCGCGGCGTCCAGCTCACCGACCGCAACGGGATCGTGGGCTTCACGTCGATCTGGCCCGGGTGGGATGGGGCGCGCCCCATCCACGTTCACCTGGTCGCTCGCATCAACGGCCAGACGACCCGGCTGATCACCACGCAGCTCTACTTCGATGCCGAGCTCAGCCGGCAGGTGGCTCAGGCCGAGCCGGCGTACGCGGGGCGGTCGACGAACATCCCGGCGTCCAGCCTCGACCTGCCGGGAGACAGCCCGGCCATGCCGAGGATGCAGTACACCCCCGGCCTGGTCACCGGCATTCTCAACATCGTCGTCGACCGCGCCTGAGCGCACAGGACTCCCGGCGGTGCCCGGGGCGGTGCGCGTCCGCCCCCGAGGCCGACTCGGGCTCTCCCTGGGTCTGCCCGGGAGGCGCCCGGCCCCTGGGTGCCGAGCGTCTCGTGACATCCTGGAAGCGAGGCAACCCTCCTGTTCGCCGCACGCGCGCGGCGCCGCGGGACGTCGCGCGGGGCGGACAATCGCTCTCCCGGCTGGCAGACTGCGGTAGAGAGGTGCCATGAGCGACACGGATCGGCTGGAGCCAGCGAGCATGGCGCGCGCGTTCCGCGAGGCGCGGCGCCGCGGGATGGAGGTGGAGCCTGCGGTCCTGTTCCACGACCTCGGGCGCATGCGGGCGCGGATCGGGCGGATCGGCGCGGCGTTCCCGCCGGGCGCCCTCCACGCGGTGGCGATCAAGGCGAACCCGCTCGTGGAGGTCCTGCGCGCGGCGGTCGACTGCGGCGCGGGGCTCGAGGCGGCCTCGCTCGAGGAGGTGAGGCTCTCGCTGGCCGCCGGCTGCCCGCCCGGGCGCATCGTCTACGACTCCCCCGCCAAGACGCGCGCCGAGATCGCGGAGGCCCTCCGCCTGGGCGTGCGGCTCAACGCCGACAACCTCGACGAACTGGAGCGCATCGACGCGCTCGTCAAGCCCGAGGCAGCCGCCGGCCGCATCGGGCTGCGCATCAACCCGCAGGTCGGGGCGTCCAGCATCGCCATCACCAGCGTGGCGGACCGGCGCTCCAAGTTCGGGGTCCCCCTCGAGCAGGCCGACGCGGTGCGCGCCGCCTTCGCGCGGTACCCGTGGCTCGCCGGGCTGCACGTGCACGTCGGCTCGCAGGGGTGCGCGCAGGCGCAGCTGATCGACGGGATCCGACGCGTCGAGGCGCTGCGCCAGGAGATCCGGCGCGCGCGGGGGTCGGGCGCCGCCTCCGTCATGGATATCGGCGGCGGGCTGCCGGTCGCCTACCGGAGCACGGACCGCCCGCCGGCGCTGGAGGACTACGCGGCCGCGCTGCGCCGCGAGGTGCCGACGCTCTTCGAGGGCGGGACCACGCTGATCACCGAGCTCGGGCGCTGGGTCCAGGCGGGCTGCGGCTTCGCCGTCTCGCGCGTGGAGTACGTGAAGAAGGACTCGGCCGGGCGCACCGCGATCCTGCACCTCGGGGCCGATTTCTTGCTGCGCCGCGCCTATCACCCGGACGACTGGCACCACGACTTCGTGGCGCTCGACCCCGACGCCGCGGCGAAGGAGGGGCCGCTTTCGGCGTGCACCCTCGGCGGCCCGCTGTGCTTCGGCGGCGACGTGCTGGCCCGCGATCTCCCGCTGCCGGACCTGTCGCCCGGGGATCTCGTGCTCATCCGCGACACGGGCGCGTACACGCTGAGCATGTGGTCGCGCCACTGCAGCCGCGGCATTCCGGCGGTGCTCGGCGTCGACGGCGACGAGATCCGGGTCCTGCGCGAGCGCGAGCGGCCGGAGGACGTCGTCGCGTTCTGGAGCCGCGGCCGCGGCCAGCCATGAGCCCGCTGCGGTGCGTTCACACGGCTGTTTCCACGCGAACCCAGCATGTGAGAGCCTGGTGCGGCGAGCGCGGCGGAGTGGAGGAGCGGAGATGAGAGCGAGCGGTGCTTCCGGAGTCCTGGGGAGATGCGCGCCGGCGTGGCGGGTCACGCTGCTTGGCGCCCTGCTGTGCGTGCCCCCGCTCGCCGGCGCGGGCTGCGACGACGACGAGCCGATCGGCCCCAGCGATGCGTCCGGCGGCACCGGCAGCACCGGCAGCGCCACGGGTACCGGCTCGGGCGGCGGTGGTTCAGGGACCGGGGGCGCCACCGGCACCGGCGGACAGGGCGGCGGCACCGGCGGACAGGGCGGCGGCACCGGCGGGCAGGGCGGCGGCACCGGCGGGCAGGGCGGCGGCACCGGCGGGCAGGGCGGCGGCACCGGCGGCGCAGGCGGCACCAGCGGCGGCGACACCGTGAGCGTGCAGATCCTCGCCTTCAACGACTTCCACGGCAACCTGGAGCACCCCCCGGGCAACAACGGCAGGATCACCTTGCCCGATACAACGCAGGTGAACGCGGGCGGCGCCGCCTACCTCGCCTCGCGCATCGCCGCGCTCCGCGCCACCAACCCGAACACCGTGGTGGTCTCGGCCGGCGATCTCATCGGCGCGAGCCCGCTCGTGTCGGCGCTGTTCCACGACGAGCCCACCATCGAGGCCATGAACCTCCTCGGACTCGACATCAACGGCGTCGGCAACCACGAGTTCGACAAAGGCACCGCAGAGCTCCTCCGGATGCAGTACGGCGGGTGCAGCCCGGTCGACGGCTGCACCGATGGCACGTTCTTCGCCGGCGCGAGCTTCCAGTTCCTCGCCGCCAACGTCGTCGTGGACACGACGACCGGCAGGACGCTCTTCCCGCGCTACGACGTCCGCGAGTTCGACGGCGTGAAGATCGCCTTCATCGGCATGACGCTCGAGGGCACCCCGTCCATCGTGACGCCGGTCGGCGTCGCGGGGCTCTCGTTCATGGACGAGGTCGACACGGTGAACGACATCGTCCCTGAGCTCCAGGCGCAGGGCATCGAGGCGATCGTGGTGGTGCTCCACGAGGGAGGGCTCCCGACAGGCCACTTCAACGAGTGCCCCGACATCTCCGGCCCCATCATCGAGATCGCCACGAACGTCGACCCCGCCGTGGATGTGCTCGTCACCGGGCACACGCACCAGGCGTACAACTGCCTCCTCGGCGACAAGATCGTGACGAGCGCGGCGTCGTTCGGGCGGCTGGTGACGGACATCGATCTGGAGATCAGCAGGACCACGGGCGATGTGACCGCGAAGACGGCGAACAACGTCGTCGTGACGCACGACACGCACGACGAGCCCTACGCGGCCGTGGCGGACCTGGTGACGCGCTACAAGGACCTCTCGGCGCCGCTGGCCAACATGCAGGTCGGCACGATCACGGCGACGCTCGACCGCGCGGTCCCGGCCATGGGCGCGGGGCTGTTCGCGATGGGCGCGGTCATCGCCGACGCCCAGCTGGCCGCCACGCGCGAGGCGAGCAAAGGCGGGGCCGAGGTCGCGCTGATGAACCCGGGCGGCGTCCGCACCGACCTGACCTACGCCGCCTCGCCGACCGAGATCACGGACGGGGTGGTCACGTTCGGCGAAATCTTCACCGTGCAGCCCTTCGGCAACAGCCTGGTCGTGATGACCCTCACGGGCGAGCAGATCGACCAGCTGCTGGAGCAGCAGTTCCGGGTGGACGCGAGCGGCGCGCCGCGGAACCTGATCCTGCAGGTGTCGGACGGCTTCACGTACACGTACAGCCAGAGCGCGCCCATCGGCGCGAAGGTCGACATCGCCTCGATCCGGATCGGCGGCGTCCCGATCGAGGCGGCGCGGACCTACCGCGTGACGGTGAACAGCTTCCTGGCGACCGGCGGCGACGGCTTCACCGTGCTCAACGACGGCGCCGATCGCCTCGGCGGCGCCCTCGATCTGGACGCCCTGCGGGACTACTTCGCGGCGCGCTCGCCCGTCGCGCCGCCCGCGCTCGACCGGATCACGATCGTGCCCTGAGCGGGAGCCTCGCCGCCGAAGAACGGGTCGTTCGCCAGCGGCGAGACACGGGAAGAAAAGAGAGGATCGAGCCACAGACGCGCAAGAGGGCACAGAGGAAGAGAAGATTAGATATTTCCTCTCTCCTCTGTGCCCTCTGCGCCTCTGTGGTTGTTCTTCTCGTCTAGCGGCTCACCGCTTCACCGCGCCGGGGCGCGGAGGCCACGCCATCCGCTGCTCGCCCGCGAGCCCGGGCGAACGGTGGATGGCAGGGGGCGCCGCGAACGACGCGCCCGCCTGAGCACCGTCGCCCGCGGCCCGCCTCGGCCACCAGTCCATGCTGAGGTG
This sequence comes from Sorangium sp. So ce185, assembly GCF_051526825.1. Classification (NCBI taxonomy): domain Bacteria; kingdom Pseudomonadati; phylum Myxococcota; order Polyangiales; family Polyangiaceae; genus Sorangium; species Sorangium sp. So ce185. Next base: position 11,007,965 of record NZ_CP150316.1, read on the forward strand.
GATGTGATGATGGTGATACGGCCACCCCTCGCCGTACGCCATCCGGTCCGAGAAGCTCGCGAGCTCGCCGTTGGTGATCTTCCTCGGATCGCTGTTCGGGAGGGCGTTCAGCTTCTCGGCGGTCTTCGAGAGGAACGGCGCGATGATCTTGTCCACCCCGATGACGCGCGTGCGCGCCGAGCGGAACAGCCTGGCCATGAAGAACGCCTCCCGCTCGAGATCGACGATGTGCTTCCGCTTCGCCGCCGACGAGCAGTACCCGTCCTCGTGCTTCGACCCGTCCCCGCAGATGATCTGCCCGTCGTTCGACCCGTCCGTCTGGAAATAGGCGATGTCGATGTTGCCCCCCTGATCGTGCGTCGACTCGGGGTGGCGCGGGTCGTCGACGTCGTATCCGGGCGTGACGCCGTTCATCTGGCAGACGTCGATCAGCGAGAGCGGCGCCGTGCCAGGGAACGCCCGCAGCGTCTCGGCCAGCGCGTCGCGGACGAGCATGATGAGCTCGCGCCGCGCGAAGCGGTAGTTGCTGAAGGTCTCCCAGACGTAACCGCCGCCGACGACCGAGTCGTCGGGATCCGGGAACGGGAACGGCAAGAGCCCGCCGCCGCCGTCGCCGAAGCCGGCGCACTCGCCGAACGAGAAGCCGGCGCCCACGCAGCTCGGGCCGTCGACATAAGGATACGAGGTCACGTCGAGATCATAGGCGTTCTGCCCGCCGTCGTAGCCGACGACGCGGACGAGGTACTCGGCGCCGCCTCGCTCGGAGTAGAACCCGTAGAACTCGGTGTTCGTCTCCTGATCGCGGTACGAGTACGGGTACTGCTCGCCGTAGCGCGAGCCGAGCAGGCGGCCCGCGCCGTCATACGCCACGAGATCGATGTCCCCCGCGGCGTGGCGGAACCGGATGCCCACGCGGACGATGGTCCGCTCCGGCACCACGATCCTGAACCAGTCCTCGTCCCCCTCGCACAGGGTGAGCTCCTTCGTGACTCCCACGGGCGCGCTCACCGCCGCTCCCGCGTCGTCGTTGGGCTCCAGCGCGTCGCCCTCCGACTCGCAGGCGAAGGCGTCCTTGCGGCACGCGCCGTCGTCGCAGTGGCTGCCTTCCGGGCACCAGCCGGACGGGACGTCCGGCGAGCACGCGACCTCGTCCGACACGCAGAGCTCTCCGAGGCAGGTCGCGCCGTCCGGGCAGGTGGCGGCGGCGTCGCAACCGGCGAAGCACGCGGATCCGTGCGCCTCGTCGAGGACGTGGCACACGTAACCAGGCCGGCAGTCGAGATCGCTGCCGCAGGTGTTCATGCACACCGGCGCGCCGCCCTCGGCCGCAGGGAAGCAGCCCGCCTCCGGCCCGCACTGGTCGTCGCTCTCGCAGTCGAACGCGAGGCAGTATCCCTCGACCCAGCCGTTCGGCTCCGCCGGGTCCGCGTCGCGGTAGCAGGTCGCGCCGGGCAGCGAGCACGCCTCGTCCGCGTCGCAGGCCGCGCCGACGCGCCCGGGGCCCACCGTGTCCTCCGCGCACGCCGCGCCGCAGGCCGCGTTGCACCCGTCGCCGCGCCGAGGCGAGCAGAGGCCGTGACGGTTCTCCACGCCCTCGCAGGTCTCGAGATCGTAGACGGGATAACACACCCCCGTGTCCGCCAGGATGTCGGTGTTGAAGCAGCGCGAGCCGGGCGCGCAGCCCTCCTCGCCGTTCGGCGCCGCGCACCGCCCCTCCGCGCGCTGCATGCAGATGCCCAGCATGCAGACGGCCGCGTCGCCGTCGCAATCCGCATCACAGCCGCAGCGCGCGCCGGCGGGGTTCCGCTTCGGCTCCATCCCGCCGCGCAGGTCGCCGTCGCCGTCGCCCGGCGGCGCCAGCCTCCATGGGCCCATGTCACACGCTTCCAGAGAACCCATGAGCGCCGGCACAACCACGAAGAGCCATTGCCAACGTAGATTCATGTCACCTCGCCTGTCGATGAACGCAAGATCGCTCGCGGCGAGCGTTCTAGTCCCAGGCGAGGCGCGACTGGCTATCGAAAAGAGCAGAGGAGTCACGCAGGCCACCCTGCGCGAGGATATTTCCAGCTTCCGAGCGGCGTTGTTCCGCCCGCCGGTGGGGGCGCCTACTCGGCTATTCGTACTTCTGGCTGACGCGGAACGAGCCGAGCGAGCGCACGCCCGTCGCGTGCTGCTCGAGCTGCGCGAGGGCGTCCCTGAACGCGGGCTCCTCCGTGCTGCCCTCGCACTCGACGAGGAAGAGGTACTCCTCGGGGCTGTCCGGCAGCGCGCGCGAGACGATGCGCGTGAGGTTGATATGGTGTCTCCCGAGCGCGGACAGCGCCGCCACCAGCGCGCCGGGGCGGTGGTCGAGCCCGAAGAGGAGCAGCGTCCGCCCGCCCGAGGGCGGCGGCTCGGCGGCCCTGCCGACGATGAAGAAGCGCGTGATGTTCTCGCCCTTCACGCCGAGCTTCGGCACGAGGATCTCGAGCCCGTAGATCGCCGCCGCGCCCTTGTTGCCGATCGCCCAGGCCTCGCCGTCCTGCGCCGCGCGCTCGACCGCCTCGGCGGTGCTCTCCGCCTCGAGGATCTGCGCGTCGGGGTAGTTCGCGCGCAGCCAGTCGCCGCAGTGCTTGAGCGGGACGAAGTGCGAATAGATGCGCTTCGGCGCCGCGCCCGGCCTGCCGAGGAGCGACAGCGTGACGTGCAGCGAGAGCTCCTCGCACACGACGAGCGCCGCGCCCGTGCCCTCGCGGCGGATCAGCTGATCTACGGTGTCGTAGATCGGGCCGCCCACCGCGTTCTCGATCGGCACGATGCCGTACGCCGCCGCGCCGCCGGCCACGGCGTCGAACACCTCCGAGATGGTGCGCCGGGGCGTGAGGTCCGCGCTCGCGCCGAAGCGCCGCGACGCCACCTCGTGGCTGAACGTCCCCGGCCGCCCGAAGTAGGCGACCCGCGGGCGCGGCGCGGGGGCCTCCCCCGCGTCGCCTGCCGCAGCCGCCTCGCCGCGGCGCGCCGCCCCCTCCGCGTCAGCCGACATGGGGGATGGGCGCCTCGCCAGAGCCCGCGCGCGCGATCGCGACATGCCCCCGGCGGGGCGCGACCGCCCGCCGCGGGGCCGGCATCCTTCGGTGGAGCGTGTGCATCGAGCCCGCCTGTTACCGGCGCGGTGCCGTGGCGTCCAGCGAGGAAAGCGGCCCTCGGCCGGCTCCGAAGGCGCGCGCCCGGCCGCGTCCGCCCTGGGCCCACCGGGAGCGCGCGGCGCCGGCCCGCTGAACGAGCGCGGCCGGCGCGACGGGCGCGACGCACGGTTCCCGCCGCCGGAGCCGGACGATGAACGATCGTTACATCCCGGGAACCATCGTCGAGCGACGCTTTTCCGAACGATTCAGCCTGTATCTGCGTAACATGCAGGAGAGCGATCCCCCGACGCAGCGCCCACCTGCACCCACATTATCCCACCCCAAAGCACCCGAAAGAGCGAAAATCTGCCTGGGATCGCTTCGGTCGCGTTTTGCAAGTTTGGTTTCTTGTGATAACGATCGTTACGCAATGCCGGGCACAGGGCATGGGAGCGACGGTGGAATGCCGCCGAACGACAGGGAAGGGGCTTACTGGCGGCTCTTCAACAAGAAAACGATCGTGCTCGTACGGCGCTGGCTGCGTCTCCTGGGGGTGCCGCGCCGAGATCGCCGGGACGTCGCCCAGAACGTGATGCTCGCGGCGCACGAGAGCTTCGCGAACTACGACCCCGCGCGCGGCCCGCCCGACCGCTGGCTCAACCGGATCGCGGTCCACACCGCGTCCCACTACGCGGAGCGCGCGCGGCGCCGCGTGGAGGAGCCGTTGCCGGACGACTTCGACGCGGAGCTCGAGGAGCCGTCAGCCGAGGAGCAGATCATCTCGGAGTGCGATCGTCTGTTTGCGCTCTCGATCCTCCGGGAGCTCGACGCCGAGCTCGGCGCGGTCCTCGTGGCCCACGACATCGAGGGTGTCCCGATGGCGGATTTCGCGAGCCAGTCGGGAATCCCCCTCTCGACGGCGTACAAGCGGCGTACGCGCGCGCTCGCGGCGTTTCAGCTCCTGGCCGCGCAGCGGCTCGCGGCGATGGACGGGATAGACCTTCAGAGCAGCGGCCTGCTGGCGCCCCGCTCGCCGCCGATGCTCGTCCTCATCTCGTCCGCGCGGCCGTGACCGCGCGGGGGCTCATCGCCCGGGCTTCCGGCTCGACGACGGGGGGGAGGAGCCGCGCGAGCCGCGCTCCTCGGGCCGCGGCCGGGAGCGCGGACGGCCGCGCTCCGGATCATCGTTGATGAGGGCGAGGATGGCCTGCTTCTTCGGCGAGTCGTCCGGCTCGATCAGCAGAAAAAGGAGCGCCTCCTGGAGCGCCTCGGGCGCGCGGTCGAAGCGATCGGCGACCACGGCGGAGACCGGGCTCCGCCCGTCGCCGGGCAGGAGGAGACGAGCATCGCAGTTGAGCCCCTGTGCGATGAGCGCCAGCGCGCCGAGCCCGAGATCGCGCTCTCCGCGCTCCACCTGCCGCAGGTACGTCGCAGAGAGGCGCGCCTTCTCGGCGAATTCGGCGTAGCTGAGGCCGTGCAGCAGCCGGAGCACGCGAATGGCCCGACCGACCTCTTTGGGAAGCGCATCGCCCATGGCCGGCGCAGCCTATCAACTCCCGCCGCGGCCAGAAAAGGACGATCGCATCTTTCTCTCACCCTCCGCCTCTCGCCCTTCGCGTCTCGCCCTCCGCGACCGCGCGTCGATGCCCCGTTACTTACTATAACTGATTCAGCTCCTCCACGAGCGCCCGGGAGTGCGCGTTCTCGCTCTTTTCGAACACCATGTCGACGTCGACGAGCGCGCGGCGCACGTGAGCTTGGCGCCGGGCTCGCGCTCGGCTCGAGCGGATTCGCGCCGGGCCGCCGCGGTTCCGCGCCGGGCCGCCGCGCGGGTCCGCGCCGGGCCGCCGCGCGGGTCCGGCGCCAAGCTCACGTGCGCCGCGCCGGGTCTCCGCTCGGCCAGCGCCCGTTGCGACCGCGGGGCGCTTCTGTCATTCCTGGCGAGCCGTGGTCCCCGAGGTGCGCTATCCCGAGCGCCCGTCTCGGCCCCTCGGGGGACGGCGAGGGCATCGATGATCCGTCTGGAGCTTTCAGGAGAGCACACCCGGCTGCACTCGACGCTGTGCGGCCAGTGCCCGCAAGGCCCCGCGGGGTGCTGCGTCAGCCCGCCCGAGCTCGACTGGACGGACATCGGGCGCATCGTCTCCCTCTCCGGCCGCGGCTGGCTGCTCGAGCAGATCGCCGCCGGCAACCTGCTCCCCGCGAGCCGCGGGCTCGCGCTCCGGCGCGTGCGCAAGCGGGAGGGCCCCGCGGCCCCGCGGCGCTCGAAGTGCGTCTATCACGGCGCGCGCGGCTGCACGATCCCCGCCGATCGGCGGGCGGCGACCTGCAATTACTTCCTCTGCGAGGACGCCTTCGCCGAGCGCGTCGACGGCCAGGCCGACCCGGCCTCGGCCGCGAGCCGCCGGGCGCACGCGCTCCTCCGCGAGGTGTACGGCCGCTGGGATCGCGAGCTCGCCGAGGCGATCGCCTCCCGGCCGGAAGGGCCGTCGTGGGACGCGGCGTTCCTCGACTGGCTGGGCGCGGAGTTCGAGCGGCTCTCGAGCGCGTCCCGCGGCGAGCTCGCCGCGCTCGCCGCGCCGGGGTAGCGCGCGGCGGGCGCGGCGATGGCGGTCGCCTGGCGGCGCCGCGCCGCGCGGGGCCGCGCGCGCCGCGCCGGTCACAGCATCGCGACCGGATCCACGTCGATGATCACCCGCGCGTTCCGGTCGATCCCGTCGCGCATCAGCCCGGTGAGCGCCGCGAGCGTCCCCCGGAGCGGCCCGCGCTCGCGCGCCCGGAGGAGCACCCGGAACCGGTACCGCCCGCGCAGCCGCGCGATCGGCGCCGCCGACGGCCCGAGCACCTCGACGCGCCGCGCGAGCCCGTCCGGACACGTGCGCGCGTGGGCCGCGAGCTTCGCCGCGGCGCCGCGGCCCACGCCCTCGTCGACCGCGTCGATCCGGATCAGCGCGAGGCGCGTGGCCGGCGGGTAGCCCACCTCCTCGCGGTCGCGGATCTCCCGCTCGAGGAAGCCCGGCACGTCGTGCGCCGCGGCGAACGCGATCGCCGGGTGCTCGGGGTTGCGCGTCTGGATGAGCACCCGGCCCGGGCGGTCGCGCCGCCCCGCGCGCCCGGCCACCTGCACGAGCAGCTGGAAGCCGCGCTCGGCCGCCCGGAAATCCGGCAGCCCCAGCGCGGCGTCGGCGTTCACCACGCCGACCAGGGTCACGTTGGGCAGATCGTGGCCCTTCGTGACCATCTGCGTGCCGACCAGGATGTCGATCTTGCCCTCGCGCATCCTCGCGAGGATCGCCTGCGAGCGGTCCTTGCCCGCGACGTCGCGGTCGAGGCGGGCCACGCGCGCCTCCGGGAACGAGGCGGCGATCGTGGCCTCGAGCCGCTCGGTGCCGAGGCCCTCGAGCAGCAGGGTCCGCGAGCCGCACGACGCGCAGCGCTCCGGCAGCGGCCCCGCGTAGTCGCAGTAATGGCAGCGCAGGAGCCCGCCCTGCGGCCGCTCGTCGAGCGGCGCCGCCGGCCCCGGCGCGGGCGCGCCCGGCGCAGGCGCGCCCGCCGGCGCCTGCGGGCGCGGGTCGCGGCGCCGCCCGCGGTGGTAGGTCAGCGCGACCGAGCACGCCGAGCACGTCGTCAGGTTCCCGCACGAGCCGCAGACGACGCTCGGCGCGAAGCCGCGCCGGTTCAGGAACAGGATCGCCTGCTCCTTCGCCGCGAGCGTCCGCTCGAGCGCGCGGTGCAGCGGCAGCGAGATCAGCGGGTCGCCCGAGGGGCCGGCGCCGAAGCGGCGGAGGTCGACCAGGGCGACCTCCGGGAGGCTGGCCTCGCGGTGCGCGCGGTCCGGCAGGCGCAGCTCGGCGAGCTTGCCGCGGCGCACCAGCGCGACCGACTCGATGGAGGGCGTCGCGGAGCCGAGCACGCACACCGCCCCGGCGCGGTGGGCGCGGAGCAGCGCCATGTCGCGCGCGTGGTAGCGCACGCCCTCCTCCTGCTTGAACGAGCCGTCGTGCTCCTCGTCGACGAGGATGAGCCCGAGATCCGGCACGGGCGCGAACAGGGCGGAGCGCGCCCCGATGGCGACGCGCACCTTGCCGCCGTGGAGGCTCGCCCACATCGCGTGGCGGTCGGCGTCGCTCAGCCCGCTGTGCAGCACGGCGAGCTCGTCGCCGAAGCGGGCGCGGAAGCGGGCGACGAGCTGCGGGGTGAGGGCGATCTCCGGCACCATCACGAGCGCGCCGCGGCCGCGGTCGAGGCAGCTCTTGATGGCGCGCAGGTACACCTCGGTCTTGCCGGAGCCGGTCACGCCGAAGAGGAGGAACGCGCTCGGCCCGGCGGGCCGCGCCTCGCGTGGGGCGGCCCCGCGCGCCTCCGCGTCTGCGGGCGCGGACGGCGCCGCGCTTCCGGGCACGGACGGCGCCGCGCTTCCGGGCACGGACGGCGCCGCGCTTCCGGGCGCGGACAGCGCCGCGAGCGCCGCGTCGATCCGCGCCGCGGCCTCGGCCTGCGCCGGGTTCAGCTCGGGGGGCACGTCGCGCTCCTCGGGCAGGCGGAAGAACGGATCGCGCGGCGGCTCGCGTTCGTCGAGGGCGACGAGGCCCCGCTCGGCGAGCTTCTTCAGGGCGCTGCGCGCGTTGCCGTAGCGCTCCTCGAGCCGCGCGACCGGCTGCTCGCCGTTCGCCCGGAGCAGCGCGAGCACCGCGGCCGCCTGCCCGCGGAGCGTGCCCGGCTCCTCGACCACGTCCGTCGCGCTGGCGTACGCCACCTTGCGGCCGCCCACCTGCTTGGCCCGGCCGAGATCGAGCATGCCGTCGAGCTCGCCCTGCGCCTTGAGCGCCCGCACCTGCTCGCGCTCGATCGCCGGCAGCGCGAGGCGGAGCACCTCCCCGATCGGCGCGAAGTAGTACGCGGCGAGCTCCTGCAGGAACGAGAGCAGCTCCGCCGGCAGCGCCGGGCGCGCGTCGATGAGGGCCGCGAGCGGCTTGATCTTGGACGGGTCGATGGCCGCGCTGCGCTCGCTGACGGCGAGCACGACGCCGAGCAGCTTGCGCCGGTGGAACTCGCAGAGCACGCGCGCCCCCGGCCGCACCTCGCCGGCGAGCGCGGCCGGCACCTCGTAGGTGAAGGCCTGCGAAAGCGGGACGGGCACCGCGACGTCGGCGAGGAGGGGCATCGCTCCGGGAGGCCGCGCTCGGCGCGGCACGGGCGAGATACCAGAGAACGCCGCTCAGGACGAGGAATGCACGAGACGGGCGCGCACGGTGCGCCCGTCCAGTCCCGCGGTCCCGAAAAGCGGGCAAAAAAAAGCGCCGCCGGGGCCTCGGGGGGGGGAAGGCCGCGCCGGCAGCGCTGGCCGGACAGAGAGCACCGTCCGTGCCATCTCTGCTGTTCGCGATCCGAACGTATTTCGTTCCAGATGAGGCGTTCCTGGATTTCGAATCTGAAATTTCAGCAATTCACCATTGCAGAAGCGAATTCCGCCGGCGTGTCCGCGCGTCGCACCGGCACGCACCGCGTGAGGGGGTGGGAACGCCCGAGCCGCTCCCGTGGGGTCCGCCGATTGCTCGGGAGCCGGGTCAGGGGCTCACCGCTGGAGGGCCGGCGGGCGGGCGCCATGCGCTGGAAATGTGCGCGATGAGGCGCCTGCGAGGAGGGAACATGATCGGAACCGCGGTCTTGGGGGGAATCGAGTGGCAGGACTGGATCGACCGGATCGCCGACCCGCTTCAGCACGGCATCCGGTCCGTGCTGAGGCGAGCGCCCGTGGTCGCGAAGGTGCTCCACGGCAAGTTCCTCGGGCACCCGCTGCATCCGGTGCTGGTGACCATCCCCATCGGCGCGTGGTCCTGCGGGCTCGTGCTCGACTTCGCGGGCATCGGCCGCCGCGGGCGGCGGCTCCACCGGGGGGCGGACGCGAGCACGGCCATCGGCCTCGGCGGGGCGCTCGTGGCCGCCCTGGCGGGGCTCGCCGACTGGAGCACCACGCTCGGCTCGGCGAAGCGGATCGGGTTCGTCCACGGCGCCATGAACCTGGCGATCGCGGGCGTGTACGGCGCCTCGCTCGCCTCGCGCGCGATCGGGCTGCGGCCGCTCGGGATCGCGCTGTCGACCGCGGGGTTCGGCCTCGCGGGCGCGAGCGGCTGGCTGGGAGGCGAGCTGATCTACCGCTACGGCGTCGGCGTCAGCCACGACGCGTGCGAGCGGAAGCCGGAGGCGCAGGTGCCCGTGCCCGAGGCGCCGATCGCCGACGTGGGTTGACTATCGCGCCGCGAGGTAGCAGGCCGCGATGCAGAGCGCGGCGAGCGCGAACAGCAGCGCGCCGTGCAGGAGCAGCGGCGCGAGCCCCTGCCGCTCCGGGGGAGCGAGCGGGCGCCGCGGCTTGACCCAGGGCGACGGCGGCTCGACCGCGGCGGGCGCCGCGCCCTGCGCGTCCGCCGCCCTGGCGAGCTGCGCGGCGGCTTCGCGCGCCGCGGGCGCTACCGCCTCCTTCGCCGCCGCCTCGTGCCTCGCCGCGGGCGCCGCCGCCTCCCGCGCGAGCGCCGCGCCGGCGTCCATCGCGCGCGGCGTGGCGGCCGCCGTCGCGACCGGCTCGAGCACCGCGGGCGGACCGAGCTCCAGCGCGCGCACCGCGCGCTCGCGCGCCCGGCGGGCCGCGACCATCTCCATGCCGAAGTTGTCGCGCAGCCACGCCCCGAAGCGCAGCGGGCTCGCCGTCAGCTCGGCCGCCGCCGCGTAAGCGGCGATGTCCCGCAGCATCGCCGCCGCGCTCGGGTAGCGATCCTCGGGCGACTCGGCGAGCGCCCGCGCCACGATCGCGTGGAGCGCCGCCTCGTCGGGGAGCCCGCGCTCCGCGAGCGGCGGGATCTCCGCGCGCCGCGCGAGCTCGAGCAGCTCGACGCGCGCCTCGTCCTTGGAGAGGGCCGCCCCGGGGCCCGCGCTGTACATCCGCCGGCCGGCGAGCAGCTCCCACAGCAGGATGCCCGCCGCGAAGAGGTCGGAGCGCGCGTCGAGCGCCTCGCCGCGGGCCTGCTCCGGGCTCATGTAGCCGGCCTTGCCCTGCAGCGCCTCGTCCAGCGTCCCGCCGCAGCGCTCGTGCGCGCGGGCGATGCCGAAGTCGCAGAGCTTGATCTCGCCCTCGAAGCTCAGGAGCACGTTCGACGGCGAGACGTCGCGGTGCACGACGCCCTTCCGGTGCGCGTAGGCGAGCGCCTGCAGCGCCTCGGCGACGATCAGGAGCGAGAACGCCACCGGGAGCTTCACCTTCTGGCGCGCGCAGCGGCGGAGCAGCTCGCGCAGGTCGAACCCCTCGACGTACTCCATCGCGATGTACAGCGCGCCGTCCTCGCGGCCGAGGTCCTCGACCTGCACGATGGACGCGTGGCGCAGCCCCGCGGCGAGCCTGGCCTCGCTCGCGAGCATCTCCACGAAGCGCGGATCGTGCGCGAACTTCGGGGCGACCTCCTTGATGGCGACGAGGCGCGCGGCGCCGAGATCGGTGCGCACCCGCGCCAGGTAGAGATCGGCCATCCCGCCCTGGCCGATGTGGTCGAACAGGGTGTAGCGGCCGATCCGGCACGGCAACGGCCGCCCGCTGCGGGGCGCCGCCCGGCGCAGCGGGCGCTCCTCGCGGCCGGCGCCGCCGGCGAGCGGAGGCAGGCCGGAAGGCGGGTACGGGAGCGTGCCTCCGCGACGCACATCGAGGCGATCGATCTGCACGGCCCCTCCTCGCAGACTTCGCGCGGACGGGCCAACTAAGCGGGCGCCCCCGGGCACCGGGGACGGCCGCGCAGGCCCGGAGGGAGCCCACGCAAGGAACCAACCATTGGAATCTTATAGTTTTTTTGCTCAGCTCCCCCGCAGCTCCCCTGCCCTGATTGCGCTCGCCCGTGCCCCCGGCGCAGCCTGCCTCGCCGATCGCGTGCAGCGCGCGCGGCGGCGGGCTACATCCGGCGCATGACGTTCAGCGCAGGCTGGGGACAGCCCTTTGCCGGATCGTTCATCCGCATCGTCGACGACCGGGGGCGCCGGCACGAGTGGCGCACGCCCCCGCGGCGCATCGTCTCGCTCGTGCCGAGCGACACCTACTCGCTCGTCCGGCTCGGCGCCCAGGGCCGCCTCGTCGGCCGCACCCGTTACTGCGTCGCGCCCGCGGGGGACGTCGAGGGCATCGAGCTCGTCGGCGGCACCAAGGACGCCGACGTCGATCGCATCGTCGCGCTCGAGCCCGAGGTCGTCGTCGCGAACCAGGAGGAGAACAACCAGCGCGACATCGAGCGCCTCGACGCGGCGGGCCTGCGCGTGCTCGTCTCGTTCCCGAGGCGGGTCGCCGACGGCGTGGCGCACCTCGCCCGGCTGGCGCGCCTGCTCGGGCACGGCGTGAAGGCCGCGCCGGCCGCGGCGGACGGCGGCGCCCAGGACCCGCTGGAGCCGCCGCCCGCCGCGCGCGAGCAGGTCGCGGCCGCCTACCGCGCCCACGCCGCGGCCGAGGCGCTGCGCCGCGATCGCCCGCCGCTCCGCGCCTTCGTCCCGATCTGGATGGACCCGCTGATGACCGTGCACGGCGACACCTTCATCTCCGACATGCTCGACCTCGCCGGCGCCCAGAACGTCTTCGCGGATCGCCCCCGGCGCTACCCGCTCGCGGCCGACCTGGGCAAGGCGCCGCCGCTCCCGCCCGAGCGCGTCCAGGGCCGCGACGTCCGCTACCCCCGCGTCACCCTCGACGAGGTCGTCGCCCGCGCCCCGGAGATCGTGCTGCTGCCCGACGAGCCGCACGCCTTCACCGACGCCGACGCAGAAATATTTCGTTCCCTCGACATCCCCGCCGCTCGCCGCGGCCGCGTGATCCGATGCGATGGCAAGGACCTCATGTGGTATGGCGCGCGGGCGCTCGAGGGGCTCAATCGGCTGCGAGAGATCATCGACGCCGCCCGTCCATGATGCACGGAGCGATCGTCCGTTCAGGGGCGCGCGAGCGCCTGCGGCCGAGTAACGTCGCGGTCGTGCGTCCCCGCGGCCGGGCGACGCCGCGGCCGGGCAGCGCCGCGGCCGAGCAAGCCCCTCCTCGCCACGCCGCAGTTGGGGTAGGACCGTATGATGACGTGGACACGGGAGACATTGCGGGCAGAGATCATCCAGCTCCTGGAGGGACACACGGCCGGCGAGGTGAAGATCGAGGAGTCGAGCCATCTCGTCGCCGATCTCAGCCTCGACTCGCTCGGGGTGATGGAGATCGTCGCGGATATGGAGGATAAGTTCGACCTCTCGATCCCCGACGACATGTTGCGCGAGGTCGACACGGTCGCCGACGTCGTCAAGGCCATCGAGCTCCGGCTCAAGAACGAAGGAAGGCTCTCGGGATGACGGCTGTTTGGAAAGCGCGGACGGTCGCACAGGCGATCGAGGACGCAGCGGCGAGCACGAAGACGGGCTATCGCTTCATCGAGGAGTCGAGCGAGAACGAGCCGTTCTTCACGCACGGCGGCATCGAGCGGGCGAGCGCGCGCATCGGCGGCGCGCTCCAGGCGCTCGGGCTGGAGAAGGGCGATCGCGTCGCGTTGATCCTGCCGGACAACGCCGACTTCATCTTCGCCTTCCTGGGCGCGATCCGCGCGGGCGTCATCCCGGTGCCCATCTACCCGCCGACGGGCCTCGGCAAGCTGACCGGCTACCTCGAGAACACGCTGCACATCGTCGCGAAGAGCGGGGCCAAGGTCCTGCTCACGAGCGGCGAGATCAAGCGCATGCTCGGCACGATCCAGGCGCAGGCGCCGGAGCTCCAGCAGATCGTGGCGGTGGAGGGCATCCGGGGCTCGCGCGAGGAGCTCAAGCCGGTGAAGGTCGAGCTCGACGACGTGTGCTTCCTGCAGTTCACGAGCGGCTCGACGTCGCGGCCGAAGGGCGTGGTGCTCACGCACGCGAACCTGGCCGCGAACGTGCGGGCGATCGTGGAGCTCGGCCTGGCGGTGCGCGAGTCGGTGGACACCGGCGTGTCGTGGCTGCCGCTCTACCACGACATGGGGCTCATCGGCTTCGTGATCGCGCCGCTCTACCACGTGAACACGGTGACGTTCCTGCCCCCGCTCCTGTTCCTGAAGCGGCCGGTGCGCTGGCTGGAGACGATCACGCGCCACCGGGGCAACGTGTCGTTCGGGCCGAACTTCGCCTACGCGCTCTGCGTGAAGCGGATCCGGGAGCAGGAGATGGCGGGGCTCGACCTGTCGACGTGGCGGGTCGCCGGCTGCGGCGCCGAGCCGATCCGGGCGGACAACCTGCGCGCGTTCGCCGAGAAGTTCGCGCCGGTCGGGTTCGACGAGAAGGCGTTCGTCTGCTCGTACGGCATGGCCGAGAGCACGCTGGCGGTGTCGTTCAGCGCGCTCGGGACCGGGCTGCAGACCGACGCGGTGGACGGCGAGACGCTCTGGAAGGAGGGCAAGGCGGTGCCCGTGCCGGCCGACAGCGACGGGGCGTCGTCGCTCGTGCAGTGCGGGTCGGCGTTCGAGGGGCACGAGATCGCGGTGTTCGCGTCGGACGACGCGGAGAGCGCGCGCCCGCTCGGCGACCGCGAGGTCGGGGAGCTGCGGCTGCGGGGGCCGAGCGTGATGCCCGGGTACTTCAACGAGCCGGACCTGACGAAGGAGGCGTTCGCGGGCGGCTGGCTGCGGACGGGCGATCTCGGGTACCTCGCGGAGGGCAAGGTCTATATCTGCGGGCGCTCGAAGGAGGTCATCATCGTCAACGGGCGCAACTACTACCCGCAGGATCTCGAGTGGGAGGCGAGCCGCGTCGCCGGGGTCCGGAAGGGGAACGTGATCGCGTTCGGCACGATGAAGCCGCACAACGACCGCGAGCGGGTGGTCATCGTGTTCGAGACGACGGCGTCGGACGAGCAGGAGAAGCAATCGCTGAGGGGCGAGGTGCGCCGCGTGGTGCAGCAGGCCATGGGGCTCACGGTCGACGACGTGGTGGCGGTCGGGGCAGGCGTGCTGCCGAAGACGTCGAGCGGGAAGCTCCAGCGGAGCAAGACGCGGGAGCTCTACGAGAACGGGGAGCTCCTGATCCGGAGCTCGTCGCGCGACGGGGACCGGCTGGACGCGGCCAAGGAGTTCGCCAAGAGCCAGATCAACTACTTCCGGCACGCGATTTTCCGCGGGCGCGGGGGGTGATCCGGGGGGCAGCGGGGATCTGAACCGCAGGGGCCGCCGGAGGGGGCAGGGAGCGCGTGCGGCGCGCGCGGGGCCCCGCCGGACTCGCGCGCGCCCTGGACCTTACCCTGCGGGTAAGGCCCAGGGCGCGCGCTCAGACATCGGCCCGTCCCCACGCGCGCCGCACGCGCTCCCTGCCCCCTCCGGCGGCTCGAGGCCGCCAGCAGGGAGGCGCTGCGCGGCGGCTTGGTGGAGAGTGGGGGCTTGCTGGATCGCGACGGCTGTTCGTGCGGGGGCTCTCGGTGAAGCGGGCGGGCGCGAAGGCGTAGCCGCTGGTGCGGGGGGCCGTTATCGTCGGCGGCCGGAGGGCGATCCATGCCTGCTTGGCTCAATCAGCTGCTGCCGATCCTTCTGCTGCTCGCGGCCATCGCGGTCGTCATGCGGCGGCTGCCGAAGATCGACCTCGGACACTCGGAGGAGTTCAAGCGCCGGCGGCTCTTCAACTGGTTTCCGCTCGGGCTCACCTACGCCTTCCTCTACATGGGGCGGTACAACTTCTCCGCCAACGCGTCGGCGCTCGACGCGATGCAGCTCGTCAGCAAGCAGGAGTTCGGGAACATCGACGGCTGGGGCTCGACCGTCTACGGGGTCGCCTTCCTGCTGAACGGGCCGCTCACCGACCGATGGGGCGGGCGCGCCACCATCCTCCTCGCCGCAGGCGGCTCCGCGCTCATGAACCTGCTCATGGGGGGCGCCGTCCGCCTCGCCCAGGATGGACAGCTCGGCCACGACGCGGCCGTCACCGCCATGACCGCGCTCTTCGCCGGCAACATGTATTTCCAGAGCTTCGGCGCCGTATCCATCGTCAAGGTGAACGCGCCCTGGTTCCACGTCCGCGAGCGCGGGATGCTCGGCGGCGTCTTCGGTATCCTCATCTCGCTGGGGCTCTATTTCGCCTACGACTGGAGTCGATTCATCGCCAAACACCTGCCGATGCCGTGGGTCTTCTACGTCCCCGCCCTGCTGCTGCTCGGCTTCCTCGTGCTCGACTTCTTCGTCATCCGCGACACGCCTGGCCAGGCGGGCTTCCAGGACTTCGATACGGCCGACGCTTCCTCGGGCGACACCGGCGAGCGCCTCGGCGCGATCGAGGTCGCGCGGCGCATGTTCTCGCAAAGGGTCATCTGGATCATCGTCGCCATCGAGTTCTGCAGCGGCTTCCTCCGCAACGCCGTCATGAAGTGGTACCTCATCTTCGCCGACAAGACCGGCCTCAAGGGCTTCGTGTCGACGCACTGGGGCGTGCTCCTCTGCATCGCCGGCATCCTGGGCGGCGTCTTCGCCGGCTTCATCTCGGACCACGTGTTCGAGTCGCGCCGCGGCCCCGTGGCCTCCGTGCTGTACGCAGGGCTCGTGATCGGCGCGGTGATCGTCATCTTCACGCTGAGCCTGCCCATCGCGGGGTGGACCGTCGTGTTCATGTCCCTGTGCGTGATCGGCGTCCACGGCATGCTCTCCGGGACCGCGAGCATGGATTTCGGCGGAAGGAAGAACGCCGGCGTCGCGACAGGCATCATCGACGGCTTCGTCTATCTGGGCACGGCGGCGCAATCGTTCCTCTACGCCAGCATCCTGCCCTCGGGCGACGCGGCGAAGGACCCGGGGAACTGGATGCCATGGCCGGTCGCCATGCTCCCGGTCGCCCTCGTCGGCTTCGCGCTGGCGACGCGCGTGTGGAACGCGAGGCCGCAACGACAGGCGGCGGCCCACTGAGCCCACCGGCGGCGCGAGCGAGCGCCGCGCCGCCCGCCGGGGAGCCGGACCGCCGCGCGGCGCCGGCGGGCGGTCACTCCGCCGCGATCGCGTAAGCGCCCCGCGCGGCGGGCGGTCGCTTGTGGAGCTGGCCGTCCTTCATGATCGCGAGCAGCCGGCCGCTGTCCTGCAGGATTCGCACGTCCTTCGACGGATCCCCGTCGACGAGCAGCAGATCGGCGAGGAACCCCTCCCTGACCTGCCCGAGCTCGTCGCCCATCATCATGAGCTGCGCCCCGAGCCGGGTCGCCGCGACGATCGCGTCCATCGGCGTATAGCCGAGCAGGTCGACGAAGTGCTGGAGATCGCGCGCGTTCCGGCCGATCGGGTTCCAGGTGAAGCCGTAATCGCCGCCCGGCAGGATGCGGACCCCGCGCCGGCGCAGCGCCTTCATGTTCTCGCAGCCGAGCGAGAGCTCGACCTCGAGCGCGCGCGCCACGTCCGGGGGAGGCGTGACGCCGTAATCCTTCGCCTCGTAAAGCGACGTGTAGGTGATGCCGAGCGTCGGCGCGACGAAGATCCTGTCCTTCGCGGCCTCGAGCATGTCGAGCGCCTCGGCGTCCGAGAGGGTCGCGTGATAGAGGATCTCGACGCCGTTGCGCAGGCACATCTTCACGCTCTCGGCGCTGCGCGCGTGGCCGGCGACGCGCTTGCCGCGCGAGCGCGCCACCTCGCAGACGGCGGCCACCTCGGCCTCGTTCATGACGGTGTGCATCGCCCTGGCGCTCGGCACGAACTCGTCGCCCGAGGGGTTGATCTTGAGGGTATCGACCCCCTCGCGGACGAAATGGCGCGCGGCCCGGCGGAACTCGTCGGGTCCGTCGGCGATGAGCGCGAAGCTCTCGCGGTGGAGGTGGTGGAGCCGGACGTCGCCGAGGCCGCCGGTGACCGTCATCTCCGGCGAGGCGGCGAGCATGCGCGGCCCCGGGATCTCCCCGGCGTTGATGGCGTTGCGGATCACGACGTCGAGCCGCGGCTTCGCCGACGCGGCGCTCAGGATG
This sequence comes from Sorangium sp. So ce185, assembly GCF_051526825.1. Classification (NCBI taxonomy): domain Bacteria; kingdom Pseudomonadati; phylum Myxococcota; order Polyangiales; family Polyangiaceae; genus Sorangium; species Sorangium sp. So ce185. The sequence goes on from NZ_CP150316.1 coordinate 11,025,020, forward strand.
CTCGTGAAGCCGTGATCCAGGAGCACGCGCGCGTGCTTCATCGTGAGCAGCGTGTGCTCCTCCGGCGGGATATCGCCGAGCGACGCGAGGTCCGACGTGTTGGCGAAGCTCGGATGCGCGTGGGCCTCGACCATGCCCGGCATCAGGGCGGCGCCTCCGCCGTCGATCACCTCGGCGCCGGGCGCGGACAGCGCCCCCGCCGTCCGGGAGATCGCCTGGATCCGGTTGCCCTCGATCAGGACCTCACCGCGATACGGCGGCTCGCCCGTGCCGTCCACGACCGTCACGTTTCTGAAGAGGATCGGCGTCATCTGCTTCCTTCCAGCCTCGCGTCGACGTGCTCTGCGTTCGGAACGCTTCCGCGGATCGGACGTGCAGGCGGCGCAATCTACCACATGGCCGGGGGCCAGCGTCACCCGACGCCGCGCTGGGCACGTGGATGGAGGGACGAGGAGCCCAGCCCCGCGCCGCCGCTCGGCGCGATCGATCTCGCCGTGGTGCTCCCGTGCTGCCGGCGGCGGCCCTGCCGCTACAGGATGATCGGCTCGCAGTTCGTGTACTTGAGCGTCGAGATCATGAACGTCGATCCGCCGCTGCGGCGCTCCGCGAAGAAGATGTCGAGCGGGTAGTCCTTCCCGAGATCGAGGCCGAGATCCTCGGCCATCGCGTCGAGATCGAGGGTGTCGAACATGGCGCCGTGGACCCCGCCCAGATCCATCACCAGCTGATTGTTGATGAACACCCAGATGTCGTCGTCGCCGCCGAAGATGAAGTCGTCCCCGCCCCTGTACCTGAAATTCATGTGGAGCTCGAACGTGAAGCCGTAATTGTGGTCCCTGTCCTGATTGCCCCAGCCTTTGCCGTCGATGGGGAAGAACTCCCTGCTGGAGAAGAGACGAAACTCGCCATCGCTCACGTCGAGGGGGACGACGAACCGTATCGAACGGTTGACCCTCGGGACGTCCCGGAACCATTGATCGAAGTACTCGGGCCCGGTCGTGTACTCCGTGGCCCCCGCGTGGGCGTACACCGGCTTCTGGTCAGGGCCGAGCACGGGCTCGACGAGCCCCGGCAACCCCGTGCCCTCGAAGTGCTCGAAGTCCGGGTGCCCGCCGGGCGTGTCGTAGGCCTTGAAATCGCGCACCACCCCTTCGAGCCGCGGCGCGCAGCCGGCTTGCCCGCCGCTCGAGGAGGACGCGCCCGGGAAGGAGCCGCCGCCGACCGGCGAGAAGTCGCCGCCCAGGCCGGTCCCGGAGGAGCCGCCCCCCGTCCCGGAGAGGTCGATGGTTTTCCCGATGATCTCGGGGGTCGCGGTGCACGCGGCGAGCGCGAACGCCGAGAGAAGGAAGGCTGGCGATCGAGGAAGACCTGACACAAAACGGCGCATCTTCAGTGGCGTCTATAGCATATCGGGTCGACTCGCGCCCGCGCGCGTCAGCGGTTCTCGGCTGCGACTGAGACACCGTCCTCCGTCTCTCCTCCCCGTCTCTCCTCCCCGTCCTCCGTCTTCGTGCGCGTCCTTCGTGCGCGTGCGCGATTCGCCGGAATCAGCGCGCACGCGCACGGAAGAGCAAAGACGATAGACGGAGACGGAGACGGAGACGGAAGACGGGGACGAGAGACGGAGAACGGTGTCTCAGCTAAAAACCGCTCCAGCCCGCCGAGGCGCGACGTCATCGGCTCCGTTCAGCCCGCCTCGTCCTCCGGCCCATCGAAAACGCCCCGGTACACCTCGTCGAGCGGGAGCCTGCACCCGATCGACGCGAGCTCCGCGACGCCGCTCTCCCGCACGTCGTGGAGCGTCCAGGTGCCGTCGTCGTTGCGACGCAGGACCTCCACCCGCCGCCGCTGGTACGAGACGAGCACGTACTCGCGAAGCGACGGGATCATCTGGTAGTGGGCGAATTTCTCACCGCGGTCGTATGCCTCGCTGTTCGGCGAGAGCACCTCGACGACCATGACCGGGTTCAGGAGGCTGTTCTCGTCCTCCGGATCGCGCTCCAGCCGACCGCACACCACGCTGACGTCCGGGTACGTCGAGAGCCCTGTCGCCTGGACGCGCACGCGAACATCGGAGTTGTAGACACGGCAGCGCCGATCGACGAGCTGGCCGCGGAGCACGCTGGCCACGTTGACCGCCATGAGCCCGTGCTCCGGCGTGCCCCCGGCCATCGCGAAGATCTCGCCGTTCACATGCTCGTGCTTCGCCTCGCTCGCCTGCTCGTGGGCGAGGTACTCGGCGAACGTGAACGTCCGCTTCCGCGCGGGCTCGGCCATGATCAACCTCTTCCCCCATAGCGTACTGCGATGCCGCGCGCCGGGCGAGCCGCAGGAGCCGCCATCACCACCGGTCCTCGATCGCCTCCACCCGCACCTCGCACGCGTCGTCCCCCCGCAGCGGCGACTTCGTCTCCTGCACCCGGAACCGCGTCCCGATCTTGAACAACCCCCCGTACGTCTCCGCGTCGATCGGCCGCTCCGTCCCGAAATCCATGCGGTGGAGCAGCTGCATGATCGCGAGCGCCGTCCCCTGCTGGAACAGGAGCCGCGGCCGCGCCGTGGACCCGTGCTTCATCGCGTAATACGCGCTCTCGTGCGTGATCGGCGCCCGCAATACCAGCACCCGGCCCGGCTGGAACTCGGGCGCGGAGAGCGCCCCCCACCCGAGCGCGCGGGAGAGCCCGAGCAGCTGCTCCAGGCGCCCGTGCTGATCCCGGCCCACCGGACCGCACATCGCCTCGAACGACGCCGACGCGAGCATCCCCCCGAGCAGATGGAACGCGCCCGTCTGCGCTGCCTCCCGCACCAGCGCCTCGAACACCGGGACCAGCTCCGGAGACCGCCGCTCGATGAGGTGCACCGTGTCGAACGTCTTCTGATCGATGTACCCCACCGGCAAGAGCGCCAGGTTCACGCCGTACGCCGAGATGAGCCCGCGCTCGTCCGACCGCTGCGCCCCGAGCTCCTCCAGCATCGCGTCCCCCGTGCGCTGCGCCCGCGCCTCGGGGCCGCTCTCGGGCTCCCAGCTCACCCGCGCCGACTCGACCACCTTGCGCGTCAGCGCCTCGCCGAAGCGCGGCCGCTCCGAGCGCCGCGCCAGCAGGAAGGTGCAGGCCGCATCGCCCCGCGCGACGCACGTGACCTCGTCGGCGTCGAGCCGACCCCAGTCCGACGGGAACGCGAGGCTCGCCGCCGCCGAACAGTAGCCGGACGCGAACGCGTCCACGGCCAGCCGGTTCTGGATCCGACCGCCGTACTTCGCGTGGAAGCTCGTGCCGTGGAAGAGCGCCTCCGCCTGCACCGCGCCGCCCTCGGCGCTCAGCTCGAAGCGCAGGCGCCCCTGCCCCATCGCCGCGAACAGCTCGGCCGCGAGCTCGAGCTTCTCCTCCGGCGAGGCGCCGTGGCGCGCCGCGTACAGCGGGCCGAGCAGCGCGTGCGCCGCCTCGAACGCCGCCTGCCGGCGCACGCCGCGGCTCTCGCCGCCGAGCGCGTCGAAGATCGTCTGCTCCAGGAAGAGCGCGAAGTGGTGCGAGTGCGCGATCACCAGCTGGTCCGCCACGTGGAGCAGGCAGTGCGGCGCGATCGGCCCGAGCAGATCGCCGAGCGGCCCGTCGATGCGGCCCCGCAGGCCGCGCCGGAGCGCCGTCACAGGAGCCTCCGCAGCGCGGCGCGCTCCAGGCCCAGGATGTCCGCCACCGCCGTCTCGATGAGCACCGTCGCCTCCGCCCCCAGCTCGCCAGGGTGATCGAGCGCGAGCGGCGTCAGCCCGGCGCGCAGGGCGAGCCGCAGCCGCGCGACGTGCGGCTCCGGCGCGCGGGCCTCGAGCAGCGCGAGCAGCCGCTCGATCCGCGCGGCCTCGGCCGACGGCGGGTCCGCCGGCGGCGGCGTCCCCCCGGTCCGGCGCGCCGGGATGCTCGACGAGCCCCGCGGCGGCGCGGAGCGCGCGACGCCCCGCACGAGATCGTCCACCGTGTCCGCGCTGAGCGCCTCCTCGAACAGCCCCGGCGGGTCGCTCAGCATCTCCTCGGGCGGCTCCTCGAGCGGCAGCTCGGGCGCGAGCGCCGCGGCCAGCCGCTGCGCCACGAGCCGCGCCATGCCGAGCGGCATCGTGGCGTCGAACAGGCTCGCGACCACGCACGCGCGGACGCGGCGCAAGAGGACGGTCCGGCCGCTCAGCTCCAGGGTGACCACCGGGTCCGGCAGCTCCTCCCCGCGGCCGTGCGAGCCCGGCGGCTTGCTCGACGACCGCGCGCCGCGGCCGCGGCTCGAGCGGGCCGACGCCTCGCGCTCCGGGACGAGCCGCTGCGCGGCGAGCTGGCTCCCGAGGTACGCGTCGCGGAGCCCCGCGGCGACGTCGCCCGGCGAGAGGGCCGCGCCCTCGCGGACGAACAGGGCGTGGACGCGCGCGTCGCTGAGGTGGAACACGACGATCGCGTCGAGGCCGTCGACGCCGTAGCCGATGCTGTCGAGCGCGATCGGCGCGAGCGGATCGTCGTCGTCCAGCGCGCCCGCGACGGCCGCGATCTCACGGTCGAGCGAGGCCTCGCCGTACTCCTCGCTCACCCGACGACCCCGACCGCGGCGTCGAGCGCGTGCCGGCACGCGATGCGGACGGCGTGCGCCTCGCGCGGCATGAGCGGGACCGCGCGCATCAGGCCGACGATGTACGCGGCCGAGCGCGCCTGGAACCCGATGAGCTGGAAGAACGGCCCGTCGCCGACGCACAGCTCGAACCGCTGCGACGGCGCGCCCGGCAGCGCCGCCACGAGCGAGCCGATCGCCGACGCGATGAGGCCCGAGGCGGCGAGGCGCGCCTCGGTGTCGCGGATCGCGCCGGCGAACGGGAGGCCGGCCGCGTCCGCGAGGAAGACGTCGGTGGCGCCGGTCGCCTCGGCGATCCACTCGACCACCTTCTCGCAGCGCGCGAGCGGCCCGCCCGCCGCGGCGAGGTCCGGGAAGCGCGGCGCCGCGCGCCCCGCCGCGAGCGCCTCGACGGCGAGGTCAAGCCGATCCGCGAGCGGCTCGCGCGCCGCCACGAACGACGCCGACGAGGCGGGCGACGGCAGATCGAGCGCCTGCCGCGCGTCGCCGTCGTCGGCCGACGGGGGCAGCGCGCTGCGCAGGCCGAGCGCGCCGCCGGCGCCCACGCTCGACATCGGCGAGAGGTCGCTCGACGGCGCGAGCTCCTCGAACGACGGCGACAGCGGCGCCGCGGACACCGGCTCCACGTCCGCCCGCGCGGTCGGCGGTGGCCGCGAGTCGAACGACACGAGCGGCGCGCCCGCGGGGGCGATCGACGGCGCCTGCCGCTTCCGCGGCTTCGGCTGCTTGACGAGCGCCGCCGCGGTGAGGACGGCGCCGTCGAGGTCAAAGGAGGAGCGAGATCGGGCCATCGTCATCGTCCGGCGAGGTGGGCTCCAGGCGAACCAGCACGTCGTTCGCGAGCTGGTCGAAGACGCGCGCGAGCGGCGGAGGCCGCTTCTGCATGAGCAGGAGCGGCGCCCCGCGCAGGGACGCCTCGAGGAACGCCTCGTCGCGCGGGATGACGGTATCGAGGATGATCCCGTCGGGGAACCGGGTCCAGAGCGCCTCGGCGACGTCAAGCGACGCGGGCGCCTGCCGATCGAACATCGACAGCACCATGCCGAGCAGCGAGAGCCGCGGGTTCTTCTCGGCGCGGACGCGATCGATCACCGCGAGCAGCTGGCCGACCGACCGGAGCGCGAGCGGCTCGGCCTGGAGCGGCAGGAGCGCGTGCGTCGCGACCTCGAGCGCGCGCGTCGTGACCTTGCCGAGCCCCGCGGGGCAGTCCACGACCACGAGGTCGAAGTCCGGCGCGATCCTCGCGAGCACGCTCGGGAGCACGGGCCCGCGGGCGAGCGCGTCCTCGAAGCCCGGGACCGTCGTGGGGTCGACCCGGCCGACCGTGAGCACCTGAAGCTGAGGATCGCGCGTCCGGAGCAGCACCGACTCGAGGCGCTCGGCGCCCGTGAGCAGCTCCGCCACGCCCGGCCGCGCGCGGTCGGCGAGCCCCAGCGACAGCCCGAGGCTCCCCTGGGCGTCGAGCTCGAGGATCAGCGCGCGGTGACCCGCGCGCGCAAGGGCGAGCCCCAGGTTGAGGGATATCGTGGTCTTCCCCACGCCGCCCTTCTGGCTCGCGACCGCAATGACGTACATGGACTCCCCGACGGCGCGCAGTGCCGGCGCCCAGGGGGCATCCTAACAGGACGGACGCCGCCAGGGGCTAGAGCAGCGAGATCCGCTTCATCAGCGTGCCGCAAAGATCGCTCTGCGGGTTGCGCTCGCGCTCGATCGCGAGGCCGGCGCGGAAGATCTTGTCGGCGCTCTCGAGGTTGCCGAGCACCACGTGGCAGAGCCCGAGGAGCTCGTGATCGCCGGGATCGCCGTGGATCGAGACGAGCTCGGTCAACGCGGGCACCGCGGCGCGGTGGGCCTCGATCATCGCCTCGGTCGGCGTCGACGGGACGCCCTTGGCGAGGATCATGAGCCGCAGGACCTGCCGCTGGTCCTCGGGTCGGTGCTTGAGAAACTCCGGCTTCTGGAAGAGATCGCGGTAACCCCGGTAGGCAGCGTCGAGATTGCCCCCACGCGCGTGGGTGACGATGGACTTGACCGCCTGAACGAGCGCCTCATTCGCCATGACGAGACGATACACGGGCCGGCGCCCCGCGGGGAGGCCGCCGCTGCACCGCCGGCGCGCCGCGCGCGTCCGGCGCGCGTCCGTCGCGCGTACGTCGCCGTCGCTCGCACACGCGCGCCCATGCGCGATTCGTCCGCCGTTTCGCCGCCGTCGTGTCGCCGTCGTGTCGCGGCCTCTTCCGTGCGCATCCGTCGCCGTCGCTCGCGCCCGCTCCGAAGCGCCGGGCGCAGCGGGGCGTCGCTTGCGGCGCCGCTGTGCGCCGTGGTAGTCGCCTGGGGCTCAAGTGCCCATGCGCGCGCCCCGCTGGCTCTTCGCCTGCTGCCTGTCGACCCACGCGCTCGCCGCGCTGGCCGCGCCGGCGGCGCTCGCGCAGCCCGAGCCGCCGCCCGACGCGGCCGTGGCGCCGCAGATCCTCGAGCACGTGGACCCGGTGTACCCGCCCGAGCGGCTCGCCGAGGGCGTCGACACGACGGTCACGCTGTTCGTCACGGTCGAGAAGGACGGCACCGTCAGCGACGCGGCCGTGGCCGAGTCCGGCGGCGCCGGCTTCGACGAGGCGGCCATGAGCGCCGTGCGGCGGTGGCGCTTCTCGCCGGCCATGCGCGGCGGCGCGCCGGTGCGGGCGCGGATCCGGGTGCCGTTCCACTTCGCGCCCGGCCCCCACGAGGCGCCGCCCGAGCCGGCGCCCGCGACGCCCGACGCTCCGGCGGCGCCCCCGCCGCCCGCGCCGCCGGCGCCGAAGCCGGTGGAGTTCGCCGGGGGCGTCGCGGGCCCGCACGCCGTGGCCGAGCCCGGCAAGCCGATCGAGATCCACGTGCAGGGCCGCCCGAACCCGCCGCGGCGCGCGACGAGCGACTTCCGGATCGGCCGCGCGGCGCTCACCGCCGCGCCGCACGCGAGCGCCGCCGACCTGCTCCGCACGGCGCCCGGCGTCCACGTCGCGCACCCCGAGGGCGAGGCGGTCGCGCAGCGCATCTTCCTCCGCGGCTTCGACGCCGATCACGGCCAGGACATCGAGCTCCGGGTCGGGCCGATCCCGCTGAACCAGCGCTCGCACGTCCACGGGCAGGGGTACGCGGACCTCAACGTGGTCATCCCGGAGGTGGTGCGGTCGCTGCGCGTCGTCGAGGGCGTCTACGACCCGCAGCAGGGCGACTTCGCGGTCGCGGGCAGCGCGTACTTCGACCTCGGCGTCGAGGAGCGCGGGCTCCTGCTCAAGGGCACGCTCGGCTCGTTCGGCGCGCGGCGGCTGCTCGCGATCTGGGCGCCGGAGGCGCAGTCGGAGGACACGTTCGGGGCCGCGGCGGTGCGCGCCACGGACGGCTTCGGCGACGGCACGCGCGGGGCGCTCTCGGGCGCCGCCGTGGGCCAGTACCGGATGGTCCTGCCGGACGAGTTCTCGCTGCTGCTCCACGTGGCGGCCCACGGCAGCCGCGCGAACCTCGCGGGCGTGCTCCGGCGGGACGACATCGCGGCGGGGCGCGTCGGCTTCTACGACACCTACCGCGACCCGTCGGCTCGCTCGCAGTCGGCCGCGTCGACGCGGCTCCAGGTCGGGCTCCTCGCCGAGCGGTCGGACGACGACGGCTCGCAGAAGAGCGCCTGGCTGTGGGCGATGACGTCCGGGTACCGGAGCCGGATGAACTTCACCGGCTACACGCAGCGCTCGCGCGTGCGGCCCGCGTGGGCCGGCCGCGGCGATCTCATCGAGCAGTCGAACGAGGACGCCGCGCTCGGCGGGGGCCTCGCCTACCGCACGCCGCGGATCCCGCTCGCCTCGTGGCTCACCGGCCAGATCGCCGTCGGGGCCGAGGCGCAGACCGACGGCATCGACCAGGCGCAGAACCTCCTCCAGCCGCCGCAGAACGAGACGTGGGACCGGCGCGTCGACGCGTCGATCCGGCTGACCGGGATCGGCGTCCACGCCGACGCGCTGCTCGAGCTGTCGCGGTGGGCGCGCCTGCGCGGCGGCGCGCGCGCGGACGTGCTCGTCTTCGACGTGGACGACCGCCTCGGCAACTTCATCCCGGCGTTCCAGAAGGAGACGCACATCGAGGGGTTCCGGCGCACGGCGGCGGGCGTCGCGCTCGGCCCGCGGGCCACGCTGGAGGTCGACCCGCTGCCCGAGCTGCGGCTCTCCGCCGCGTACGGCCACGGCTACCGCTCCCCGCAGGCGCGGCAGCTCGAGGAGGGCGAGAACGCGCCGTTCGCGACCGTGAGGAGCTACGAGGTCGGCGCGACCCTGCGCCCCGTCAGCGGCCTGAGCGCGACCGCGGCCGCCTACGAGACGCGCCTCTCCTACGATCTCGCGTTCGACGCGGCGGAGGGCGGCCTCGCGCGCATCGGCCCGACGACCCGCCGCGGGCTCGTCGTCTACCTGCAGGCGGCGCCGAGCCCGGCGCTGACCGCGGGCGTGAGCGCGACCTTCGCCCACGCCACGCTGGACGCGCCGCCGCCGCCGACGCCCGAGAACCCGACGCCGCCGTACGTCGAGGGGCAGCAGCTGCCGTTCGTGCCGCCCGTGGTGGTGCGCGCCGACCTCTCGGTGAAGCGGCCGCTCGTCACGATCGCCGGCCGGCCGATCGTGGGGCGGCTCGGCTACGGCGCGACGTACCTCTCGCCGCGGCCGCTGCCGTACGCGCAGGCCGCCGCGCCGCTCCTCGTGATGGACGCGTCGCTCTCGCTCCGCCGTAGCCTGCGCGCGGGCGGCGACCCGGCGCAGGAGGGCCCCTGGATCGAGGTCGGCCTGGAGGCGCAGAACCTCCTCGACGCCGAGCACGCGGACACGGAGTACTCGTTCGTGTCGAACTGGCAGACCACGCCGTTGCCGTCGGCGCTGCCGGCGCGCCACATCAGCGCGGGGCCGCCGCTCACCCTCCTCGGCAACGTGACGCTCTCGCTATGAACGCCCGCAACGACCGCCTGGCCGCCCGCTGCATGCTCGCCCTCGCGCTCTCCGCGGCGCCGGCGCTCGGCTGCGCGGGCACCGGCCAGCCGGAGGTCTCGTACCTCGCGGTCGCCGAGCCCGCGCCGCCTGGCGAGATCGCCGCGGGCGCCTGGACGGTGGTGCTCGACGAGGCGTCGGTCGCCTTCGGACCGGTGCAGTTCTGCGCGGCCGAGTCGGGCTCGGCGACGCTCTGCGGCACCGCCATCGCCGAGCTGCTCTCGATCGTGCGCGTCGACCTGCTCGATCCCGGGCCGCAGCGGCTCGGTCGGGTCCGCGGCTTCGAGGGGGAGATCCGGAGCGCGTCGTTCGACTACGGGATCCATTGGTTCCTGACCGAGGCCGCGCCGGTGCGGTCGCCCGAGGCGCCCGGCGGCCACTCGGCGCACCTGCGCGGGCGCGCGACGCGGGGCGCTGACGTGCTCGAGTTCGTGGCCGACGTCGACGCGGTGCCGCAGTTCCAGGGGCAGCGCGCGGTCCCGAGCGTCGCGGCCGCGGCGACGGTCGGCGCCGAGCCGGTGCGCCTCGCGGTCCGCTTCGACGTGGGCGCGTGGGTCGCGCGGGTCGACTTCGACGCGCTGGCCGAGGAGGCTGCCGGTAACGGCGCCGGCGGCGAGGGCGCTGGCGGCGAGGGCGCCGGCGGCGAGGGCGCCGGCGGCGAGGGCGCCGGCGGCGAGGGCGCTGGCGGCGAGGGCGCTGGCGACGGCGGAACGCTCCGGGCGGTGATCGCGCCGGGATCGCGCGCGCACAACGCGCTGGTGATCGCCATGACGGCGCAGAGCCCGCCCGAGCTCGTCTGGTCGAGGTCGCCGTGAGGGGTCGCCGCGGCGCCGGCGCGAGGGCGCGCGCGCCGCGGCCGCGGCGGCCGCTCCCACGGCGGCCGCGCCCTCGCGCGGGCTCCAGCGCGCGCGGCCTGGTGCTGCTCGCGCTCCTCGCGCAGCTCTGCAGCCTGACGCACGCGCTCTTCGTCCGGCACGCCCGCTGCGAGCACGGCGAGCTGGTCCACGTGGGCGCGCTGGTCCACACCGGCCACGCCGTGGGCGCCGCCCGCGCTTCCGGCGCCGCTCGCGCCGCGCCGCGCGCCGAGGCCGCAGCGCCGCAGCACGCAGAAGGGCCGGCGCCCGGCCCCGGCGATGAGGCCGCCGAGCAAGGCGCGCTGCGCCACCTCGACGACGATCACTGCGACGCGTTCGCGCTGCGCGGCCAGCTCGGCGCGCCGGTTCACCGGGTGGCGGAGGCCACCCTGCTCGAGGTGCTCTGCCTCGACGCGCTCCGGCCCTCGCCGGAGGTCCGCCCGATCCCCCTGCTGATCCTGGCGCCGAAGAGCTCTCCGCCCGCGGCCTGATCGGCGAGGCGACAGGGTGATGCGAGCGCGGCGCGCGAGAGCGCGGGATTGCGCTCGCCGGGCGCGCTCGTGCGCGCTCGTCCGGATTTCCAACGATTCGAGGAGCTTTGATCATGCAGAGAACGGGACAGGCAAGCATCGTGGCCGCGGCGGCCGCGCTCACGCTGATCGCGGGTTGCGGCGACGACGGCGCGGGGTCCGGGACCGGCACCGTACAGATCTTCGTGGAGCCGGAGGACACCATCCCCGAGGGCCTCGAGCCCGGCACGGGGGAGGAGAACATCGCGGACGGCTGGAAGGTCACCTACGATCGATTCCTCGTGACCGTCGGCAACGTGCGCGCGGCGCGCTCGGACGCGCAGGAGACGCTGAGCGATCCCTCGGTGTTCGTGCTCGACCTCAAGAACGCTCCGGCCACGCGGTACGTGATCGCGGAGTTCGAGGGCGTGAGCGCCGTGCGCTGGGACCGCTTCGGGTTCGACCTCCCGAACGCGCGGGAGGGCGCGAAGACGCTCGCGCCGACCACCGAGGCCGACGTCGCTTTCATGGTCGAGAGCGGCTACTCGGTGTTCTTCGAGGGCTCCATCGAGAAGGAGGACGGCGAGTCGTGCCCGCCTTCCGGGGAGTGCGTCCCCGCGAAGGAGGTGCGCTTCAGCTGGGGTCTCTCGGCCGGCACGTCGTTCGACGACTGCGCGACCGAGGACGAGCTGCCCGGGTTCAGCGTTCCGACGGGCGGGACGATCGCGGTGAAGCCGACCATCCACGGCGATCACTGGTTCTTCGACAACATCACCGCGGGCGTGGAGCTCACGAAGCGCTACGCGCAGTACATCGCCGACTGCGACGTCGACGGCGACGGCGAGACGACGATCGAGGAGCTCAAGAAGGTGAAGGTCGCCGACGTCTTCGGCCAGGAGTACAACCTCGCCGGCGCCCTCGGGGAGATCGAGACCGCGTACGATTACGTGGTCGCGCAAGCGCGCACGCTCGGCGACTTCCAGGGTGATGGCGAGTGCCCGAGGCGCGCGCTGCTCCCGTGATCGGCTGACGGTGCCCCGGCCGCGCCGGTCACGACCGGCGCGGCGCGCCTGAGCCTCGTGTCAGCGGGTCATCGAAGGAACGTCCATGCGCAGCGCCCGAGGCCGATCCTGCAGAGCTGGCCCGGTTCCTCGCTGGTACCGACCGTGCGATCCACGGTGCATTCGCACACGAGCACGTCCTCGGCGTTGAGGTCGCACGCGAAGCCAAGAAAGCGGCCGTCGCAGGGAGGCCTCCACGGCAGCCGTTCTATTCGCTCAAGCAGTAAACATCGCTGTCGCAGTTCGGCACGGGCGACCAGCCGCCGACGCCGCCGACGCCGCCGACGCCGCCGCCGCCGACGACGCCGTCGAACCCGCCGAACCCACCGACGCCGCCGCCGCCGTCGAGCCCGCCCGCCCAGCCGCCGTCGCCGTTGAACCCGCCGACGCCGCCGTACCCGCCCACCCCGCCGACGCCGACGCCGCCGTACCCGCCCACCCCGCCGCCGCCGACGCCGCCGAACCCGCCGACGCCGACGCCGACGCTCACCACGCTGGATCCAACGGCGCCGCTTGCGCCGGGTGAACATGAACCGTCGCTCGATGAGCTGCTGTCGACGCAGGGCCCTGTCCCCGCACCGCCGGTGACATTGACGACATCGATCACCTTGACGTCGCACGCGGACGTGATGAACAGCGCGGCCGCGGCGAGCCGCATGAGGAATTCAAAGGCAGAGTTGCGCATGGTCCGATCCCCCTCGTGGAGGTTGCTTGAGGCGTCCATCGGTAAGTGGAAGTGACGCCGCCGCCGTGGCTCACGAAAATCGAGTCTCGTAAAAGGAGACTCGACGCCTCAATAACTCAGCTTGAGCCCGACGCAGGAGAGCAGCGCGGGGCGGCCGGTGCGCCCCACCTCCGTGCCCGCGACCGCCAGGACCGGCTCCGTCGCGAGCAGGACGACGTCGAGCTGCGCCAGCGCGGTGAGCTCGGGCGTGATGCGGACCCCGAGGCCGCCTCCCAGGGCGACCCCCGCCGTGACGAAGTCCTCGTGCCTCCCCTCCGCCGGGAGGCTCGCCTGGCCATCGATCGAGGCGTGATAAGCCCCCACCCCGAGCGCGATCACGGGATAGAGCCGCGCCGGTTCCGCGTCGAAGGCGTAGGCGAGCCCCAACGTCGCCAGCGTCTGCCGCAGCGTCACGCTGCCCTCCGGCGCGTCGAGGCGATGTTCGAGGATCCCTGGGACGAAGGTCGCTCGCAGCGAGAGGCGCGCCGCCAAGGCATGCTCGACCCGGAGATACACCGAGGAGACGCCCCCGAGCTCGCCGATGAGGTGCGCGGAGCCTGCTTCGAGGCTGTCCCGGCGTCGCTCGGCCCCGCGGGGCGCCGCGTTGGCCTCGTGAGGAGCGCGCCGCTCGGGCAAGGCAGGGCCGCCCCCGGCCGGCTCGTTCGCCGACCCGGCGGCCTCCCGCGCCGTCCGGGCATCCGCCTGCGCCGCCCCGGCGGTCTCCTTCGCCATCCCGGCGGTCTCGGCCCCCTTCGCCGGCCCGGCGGCCTCCTTCGCCGGCTCGGCGATCGCTCGCTCGGCCGGCGGCGACGCCTGCGCGATCCACCGCGCGATCTCGGGCGGCAGCTCCCGCCTGCGCGCGCCGATCACCTCGACCAGGCTCGCGCGAAGCAGCTCGGCCGAACGCACGGCGAGATCGCTCACGGCGTTGGTCACTTCCGGGTCGCCGAGCTCCACGCGCCGAACGACGGTCTTCTTCATCACGTGGTCGGCGACCCAGATGTCGGCCGCCGCGCCGCGGTCGGACTCGAGGATCGCGATGGCCGCGAGCGTCCCCGCCGCCGCCTCGACCTGCGCGCGCCCGTCGGTGCCCGACGTGCCCTCGGCGGAGCGGACCGAGAAGCCCACCGCCCGCAGCTCACCGGTCAGGCGGACGGTGGCCTCCTCGACGACCTTTCCGGCGCGCGGCGGGCGCACCACGACCAGATGGAAGCCCTCCTCGGCGCTCGCCTCGCAGGGCATGAGGAGCGCCGCGCACAGGGCGAACGCGAGCCCCCACGCCCTCATGGAGGGCCGAGGATCTCCGCCGCGGCGCCCGCGAACGCCCCGTGCGGGTGCCGCGCGAGGTATTCCTCGGCGACCGGCCGGGCCGCGTCTTTGCCACGAGAGGTGCGCGTCACGAGCATCTTCCGCCCGAGCGCCTCGGCCGCGAGCGGTCCACCGGGCGACTCGGACAGGTACCGCTCATACCAGGAGATCGCCTCCGCGGGCGAGCTCGCCTCGACCATGCGGCCGAGGAGGAACGCGGCCGAGCGCGCCTCGGGCGAGCCGGCGAAGCGCGAGCGCTCGGCGAGCAGCGCGCGCCGGGCCAGGTCGTTCCGCCCCGTGTAGCGCGCGGCGTCGGCCAGCGCGGCGATCTCGGGCAGCGGGCTCGCGTCGATGGTCGCGTCGATGCCCCGGGCCTCCGCGTCCGCGATGGCCCCGGCGAAATCGCCCCGGGCCACGCGCTCGCGGTAGCTCTGCGGGACCGTCGCGGCCGCCGCTGGCGCATCGCCCCTCGCCGGCGCATCGACCCTCGCCGGCGCATCGACCCTCGCCGGCGCAGCGGGCTCCGGCGCCTCGGCCACGGCGGGCGCATCGACCCTGGCCGCTGCGTCGGGCTCGGCTGGAGCGTCGGCCGGAGCGCCGTCCTCGGGCGCAGACGCATCGATGTCGGCCCTCGGGCCTACGATCGTGAGCTCGCGGCGACCGGTGTCGGCGACCAGACGCTGGCCGCCGTGGAGCGTGACGCCGCCCCACACGAGCGGACCGCGGACCGCGACCGAGCCGCTCTCCATCGTCAGCTCGAGCCGCTCGTGCTGCCAGCGCAGCTCGAACTCCGTGCCCGTCACGGTGACGGTGAACGGCCCTGCCTCCGCGACCCACTCGGCCTCCGGCAGGTGCACGACCTGGAAGTGCGCGGCGCCGCTCTCGAGGTGGATCTGCGCGCCGCGCTCCGTCACGGCGGCGATGCGCCCGCGCGCCCCCGGGGCGAAGCGGATCGTCGTCCCCTCGCTGAAGCGCGCCGTCGCCCCGCTCGCCTCCGCCAGCACATAGCTGTCCGCGGGCGCGGCGTCGTCGATCCGGTAGCTGAGGCGCGCCGCCGGGCGGAGCCAGACGAGCCCGAGGATCGCGAGCAGCGGCGCGAGCGCGGCGGGGATGAGCCAGCTCCGCCGCGGCGCGAGCGGCAGCACGGGCCGCTCGACCTCCTCGATGAGCCGCGCGCGCCCGCGCGCGAGCGCGGCGTCCGTCCGCGCGACCGCCCCTGCCTCCCGCGCCAGCGCCGTGAGCCGCTGCAAGGCGACCTCCGGCGGAACCTCGGGCTTCGGCTCAGCCATCGCTCGCCTCCTCCGCGGGCGCGACGTAGGCGGCGAGGAGCGGATCTCGCTCGGCCATCGCGTGGACGCGCGCGGTCACCTTGGCCAGGTGGCGCTTGGCCGTGGCCAGCGACATCCCGCTCGCCTGCGCGGTCTCGGCGAGCTCCAGCCCCTCGATGTGGCGCAGCACGAAGAGCAGCCGCGCCCGGTCGTCCAGCGTGTCGAGCATCGCGTAGAGCCGCGCGACCGCCTCGCGCGCGCCCTCGTCGACGCCCGCGGCGGGCTCGTCGGGCAGCACGCCGCTGTCGGTGAGCGAGAGCCAGCGCCGGAACCGCCGGCGCCGCAGCGCCGATCGCGCCACGCGCACGGCGATGCCGAGGAGGAACGGGCGCAAGGCCGCGGGATCGCGCAGGTTCTTCACCTCGCGGAAGAACTGCAGGAACGTCTCCTGGGCGTGGTCCTCGACGTCCCCGCCCGGGCCGAGCACGCGGCGGAGCAGGCCGTGCACCAGCGCCCCGTAGCGGTCCCACACGGCGCCGGCGGCGCCCGGCTGCCCCTCGGCGGCCGCGCGGGCGAGGCCGGCGTCATCCAGGTCGGCCAGGGGGCTCGCGCGGACGAGCGTGAGCCGGGGGGCGAGGGCTGGCCTGGACAGGAGCACGGGAGCTGAAATAGGTGGTCGCAGGGCGGCCCGGGTGGCTCACAAAAGAGACGAGGGGCGATCGCCCGCCGCTGCCGCGCGGGTGGCGCGAACCATCTCCCTCCCGCTCCGGCGCCTACCGCGCGTCGTGCTCGCGCCAGAAGGCGAACGCCTCGTCCAGGTAGACCTCCTTGGCGCCGTGTCCGACCGGGTGCTCGGCGACCCGCACGGGCCAGCCCGCGCCGCGCAGGACGTCGGCGAGGGCGCGGGCCGAGCGGCCCACCGAATCGTGAGCGCCGAAGCCGATGTAGAACGGCCTTGGCGCGAGCGTCGCGAGCTCGGCCGTCGCCTGGCCGCCGCCGCCGGACATCGCGCCGAAGCCGTCGGCGTCGATGCCGCCGCGCAGCGCGAGCGCCGCGGCGAAGAACGCGCCCGACGACGAGCCGGCGACGTACACCCGCGAGAACGCGACGCCGGCGACCTCCTCGAGCTTGCGCCGCTTCTCCGCGAACGTCGCCACGAACGCGGCGGCGTGCTTCTCGTACGCCGGCCCGCCCGTCGGCCAGCCCCACCAGCGCGCGTACCCCTTCGGCGCGAGGCCGACCTTGCCGCGCGGCATCAAGGCCGCGACGCCCGCGCGCCGGGCGGCGCGCGACACGACCGTCTCGAAGTTGGTCTTCTGCTGGCTCTCCTTCCCCGGCGGGACGATCCCGTGGAGGTAGATGAGCACCGCGCGCGTCGGCGCGTCGGGCAGCACGTAGCAGGTCTCCTCGTCGAGCGCGTCGACGCCGTCGATGCACCAGTCCGTCTCGACCCGCGGCGGTCGCGCTCGGGGCCACGGCGCCTGCTCGGGCGGCGCGCTCGCCGGCGCCGCGGCCGTCGGGATCGCCGGCGCCGCGGCCGTCACGCTCGGCGGCGGCGCCGGGCCTCGCTCCGCGGGGGCGAGCGCGGCGCCGTCCGGCGGCAGCGCGCGCCCGCTCCTCGGCGCGTCCGCCGCGCCGTTGCACGCGCTGGGGACGACCGCGAGCGCGATGGCGAGCCGCGCGATCCACCGCGCGGCGGCGCCAGGACATGTCCCGATGACGCGCAGGCCGACGCCGGCCAGCGCGCCGCTCGCGGAGCGCCGGCCCATCACCCCCCGCGCGCGTCGCTCACCGCGATCAGCGCCCCGAGCGCCGCCGCGCACACCGTCTCGGTGCGCAGCGTCAGCGCGCCGAGGCGCACGCGCTCGAACCCGAGCGCCGCGCACACGCCGAGCTCCTCCGGCGTGAACCCGCCCTCCGGGCCGACCGCGAACGCCGCCTCCACCCCCGGCGAGAGCGCGCCGAGCCGCGCGCCGAGCGGCGTCTCCGCGTAGGGATCGAGCACCATCCCCAGCGCGCCGCCCTCGCCGGGCCGCGCCGCCCCCGCCGCCGCGAGCGCCGCCGCGAGGCTCATCGGCGCGTCGACGCGCGGCGCGTCCCCGCGGCCGCACTGGCGCGCCGCCTCGACCGCGATCCGGCGCCACCTTTGGCTCTTGTCCTCGCCCGGGCGCGCCACGCTGCGCGCCGAGATCGCCGGGATGATCCGCGTCGCCCCGAGCTCGGTCGCGTCGCGCACCACCGCGTCCATCTTGTCGCCCTTGCCGACCGCCTGGATCCACGTCACCCGCCGGCCCGGCCGCAGCGCCGCCGGCCGGGGCGCGTCGATGCGCGCCTCCGCGCTCTTCCGGCCGATCGACTCGAGCGTGGCGTCCGCCTCGACCCCGAGCTCCGGATCGAACACGACGAACCGATCCCCCTCGCGCAGGCGGTGCACCCGCACGACGTAGCTCGCCGCCTCCGGCGGCAGCGCGATCACGCCCGCCGCGATCGACCCGAGCGGCACCCGGAGCAGCCCCTGGCCGCTCATCCCGCCGCGGGCGCCGCGCCGCCCGGCGCGCGGAACAGGAGCGCCACCCAGCCCTCGCCGCCCGCGTCGCCCCGCCCCGACGCGCGCTCGCCCCGCCCCGACGCGGGATCCGGCCGGGTCGCGACGTGCGCGAGCGGCAGCGACGTGTACCGCGCCACGAGATCGTCCCGCTCGCTCTCGAGGATGCCCGACAGGATCAGCCAGCCGCCCGGCGCGAGCACGCGCGCGAGCTCGGGCGCCAACGGCCGGAGCACCCGCGCCTCGATGTTCGCGACCACCCACGGGAACTGCCGCGTCACCTGCTCGACCACGCCGGCGCTCGCCTCGACGCGTCCCTCGAGGCCGTTGCGCGCCGCGTTCTCGAGGACCACCTCGATCACGTCGTCGTCGTTGTCGATCGCGACCGCCCGCTCCGCCCCGAGCAGCAGCGCGACGAGCGCGAGGATCCCGCTGCCCGTGCCCACGTCGAGGATCTCCCGGCCGCGGAGCTCGGCCGCGTGCTCGTCGAGCAGCTCCGCCACGAGCGCGGTCGTCGCGTGAAGGCCCGTGCCGAACGCCCTCCCCGGCTCGAGCAGCAGCACCCGCTCGCCCTCGCGCTCCGGCGCGCGCTCCGCCCACGGCGGCACCACCGTGATCGTGGGCGTCAGCGCGAACGGCGCGAAGTGCTCCTTCCACGCGTCGCGCCAGGCGTCGCCCACCACCTCCTCCAGCCGCGCGGCGAGCGGCGGCGAGAGCTCCCCGAGCGCCGCGATCGCCGCCTCCGCCTCGCCGTGATCCTCGAAGCTCGCGACGAGCGTCACCTGGCCCGAGCGCGCGCCGCGCACGAGCGTCTGCTCGTCGCGCTGCTCCACGCCCGAGGCGCCCAGCTCGAAGAGCGCGGCGGCGATCTCGTCGGCCTCCGGCTCGGGGACATCGACTGCAACGAACGGGTATCGAGGCTCCACCTGGCTTGCTCCGTGACGGGCCGCCCGCCTGAAGAGCGGCGGCGGCGCGCCGGGAGCCTAACGAAAATCCGGCGCGCCGGGGCCGCCGATCGCGCGGAAGCCCTGGAGGACGCGGAGCATTTTTAGCGGCCTACGTAGCGGCGGCGCGCCGGGACCGAGACGAGCACCTCGCCGCGCAACGCGGGCGGCGGCACGCGCTCGCCGTCGTGGAGCACCATCGCGGTGAGGCGCCCCCCGTAGACGGCGCCCGTGTCGATCCCGGTGGCCCACGCGTGCATCTGCGGCTCGCTGCGCGCGTTGTGGCCGAACACCACGTGCGGCGGGCCCTGGTAGGTCTGGCCCCACAGCGTCTTGCCCCCGCGGCGCTCGACCGGCTCGCCGTAGCGGCCGAGGCAGCGCACGTACATCAACGTGTGCGGATCCTGCCGCTCGATCGGCAGCCCGGGGATCAGCCCCGCGTGGACGACGCGCAGCCCGTGCTCCGGCAGATCCAGCCAGTACGGCAGCGTCTCGAGCCACGCCCAGTCGCGCTTGCGCAGCTGCTGCGCGGTCTCCTTCGAGAGCTCCCCCAGCGGCTCGCCGCGCGGATCGCTGCGCCCGGCGCGCCAGCGGAGCAGCCGATCCTCGTGGTTGCCCCGCACCGAGATCGCGCCGAGCTCCCGGAGCAGATCGAGCGTTCCGCACGGATCCGGGCCGCGCACGATCAGATCGCCGACCATGACCACCCGATCGCCCGACGCGAAGCCGACGTGCTCGATCAGCCGCGCCAGCTCATCCCGGCAGCCGTGGACGTCACCGATGATGATCGTGCGCGGCATCGCACACCCAACGTAGCAGGGACGCCCGGCTCAGGGGGCCTCCAGGCCCCGGCCCCCCGAGCTCGGCGGCCCCCGCCCCGCGGCAGCGCCCGCCGCCGCCGGGGGTCACGATCGGCATTTTTCCTTGAATTTCAGGAAGTTACGACGGTATCGCCGGCCTCCGCCGCCGCGGCCGAGCGGGCGGGCAGGCCTCTGGCCGGCGCCCGCCGCGGGCGCGGCGGGCCGGTCAGGAGCGTTACGGGGAGTCGATCTTCGCGCGCTTCGGGATGACGACGATCCCGCCCTCGCTGACGAACCACTTCTTGCGGTCCTCCTCGAGGTTGAAGCCGATCTCGGCGCCGGCGGGGATCTCGACGTCCTTGTCGATGATGCAGCGGCGCAGCTTCACGTGGCGCCCGATCTTGACGTCCTCGAACAGCACGCACTCCTCGATGTGGCTGAAGGAGTTCACGCGGACCCGGTTCGAGAGCACGCTCCGGTGGATCCGGCCGCCGGAGATGATGCACCCGAGCGAGACGAGGCTGTCCGTCGCGATGCCGACGCGCGCGTTCGCCTCGTCGCGGAAGACGAACTTGGCGGGCGGGTCGTGGCTGATGCCCGTCCGGATCGGCCAGCGCGGGTTGTAGAAGTTGAACGCCGGCTGGATGCTCACGAGATCCATCTGGGCCGCCCAGTAGGCGTCGATCGTCCCGATGTCGCGCCAGTACCCCGCGCCCTCGTCCTCGCCAGGCACGCGGTTCTCGTGGAAATCGTAGACATAGACGCGGCTGCCGCTCTTCACCATCCGCGGGATGATGTCGCGGCCGAAGTCGTGCGCGCTGTCCTCGGTCGCGGCGTCCTGCTCGAGGACGTCGAGCAGCGCCGGGGTCTTGAAGATGTAGTTGCCCATCGACGCGAGGCACATGCCCGGCCTGCCGGGCATGCTCGGCGGATCCTGCACCTTCTCGTGGAAGGCGATGATCCGCCCCGCCTCGTCGCACTCGATGACGCCGAAGGCGCGGGCCTCTTCCTTGGACACCGGGATGGCGGCCACGGTCACGTCGGCGCCGCGCGCGAGGTGATCGTGCAGCATCTGGCGCACGTCCATCTTGTAGACGTGGTCGCCGCCGAAGATGCAGAGGTGCTCGGGCGACTCGTCGGTGATGACGTGCTGGGTCTGGTAGACGGCGTCGGCCGATCCCTTGAACCAGCTCTTGCCCGTGCGCTGCTGCGCCGGGACGGTCTCGATGAAGCTGTCGAGCATCGGCGACAGGCGCCAAGCTCGGGCGATGTGCTCGTCTAGCGACGCGCTCTTGTACTGCGTGAGGATCTTGATTCGGTGCAGGCCGGAGTTGACGAAGTTCGAGAGGACGATGTCGATGATCCGGTAGCGGCCGCCGAACGGCACGGCCGGCTTCGCCCGGTCGTGCGTCAGGGGGCCGAGCCGGCGGCCTTCGCCGCCAGCGAGGATCATCACCAAAACCTTCGACGCTTCGAAAGCGGCGCGCAGGGTCGTCTCGCGCATGGGACGGAGAGGGTACTCGATCGATGTTGCCAGCGCGAAGAGCGGAAACGCGCCCTCCGCGGTTTCACGGACGCCCGGGGGCCAGGAGAACGCCGCGAAGCCCCGCGTAACGAGCGCCCCGACGTGCGTAACGAGCGAGCCAGCGGGTTCCCCCCGCGCGGGCAGCCCGCGCGCGCCGCGGGCAGCCCGCGCGCCTCCGCGGGCAGCCCGCGCGCCTCCGCGGGCAGCCCGCGCGCCTCCGCGGGCAGCCCGCGCGCCTCGAAGGCCCCGCGCGCTCCCGCTCCGGCTCGCGAGCGGCCGCTCCGGCGGGGGAGCGTCGACCTCCGCGGCGACGCGCCGCCGCGTCGCCGCCCGATGAAGAGAGGGGGACGTTTCCGTTTCTCTTTACGATCCGCTCGCGGCCGTGTTAGCCGTTTCCGCCGCCGCGCGCGCACGCGAGAGGCGCCTGATCCGCACGCGGCGCACCGCCGTCCGGAGGCTACTCCAGCGCTGGATCTTTCCTGCCGGATGCCCCCGTCACGTTGACCTTGGAGATGCCATGAACGCCCGATTCGGTCGAACCCTCGCCGCCGCTATCCTCCTCGTCGCGGGCACTTCAGGGTGCGGAACGGACGAGCAGCCCTACCAAGCCAAGCCCGCGTTCAGCGGCCAGAAGCCGAGCCTGCCCGCGGTGCCGACGCTCCCCGCGAAGAACAAGAAGCAGGGCGACGCCTACACGGTGTGGGGCGTCACGCACGACCTCCGGAGCCGCGTCCACTTCGAGGACGTGAACGGCAAGAAGCTCTCGATCGTCGGCTACATCGTCAAGACGAACCTCGCGGAGGCCCCGCCCTGCGCCGTCCACAAGACGGGCAAGGCCGACCCGGCGGACTGTAAGGCCCCGGTCCCGAGCTTCGCGATCGCCGACGAGAAGGGCGAGACGAAGGACGTGATCGAGGTGATGGGCTGGGCCTCGAACTTCGCGCAGATCTACAGCCTGATCGAGGCGATCGACCGGGCGCCGCGCGGCAAGGAGAACGAGGCGAAGCTCACCGACGAGTTCTGGGGCCAGGATCTGCCGAACCCGATCCCGGCCGTCGGCGCGAAGGTGAAGGTCACCGGCACCTACGGCGTGACGTTCACGAAGTCGACCGGCGGCGCCGCGGCCAACCCGAAGTACGGCATCATGTCGGCCGAGCAGATCGAGTACCTCGAGCCGCCGACCGAGAAGGCCACCCTCCCCGGCATGAAGCGCAGGCCCTGACGGACGGCCGCGCCGCGGCGGCGCGAGGGCCTCTGGACCGGCAAGGGCGCCACGAGGGGATAGAGAGAAGAGCGCTCTTCTCTGTCTCTCCTCGATTGGCGCCCTCTCCGTTTCGGCGTCTCTCTCCCTCGTCGAACCCGGAGCGACCGGCCGGCGCCGCGGCACGCCTCAGGTGAGGATCGACCGGATCCCGCTGCCCGGCTCGGTCGCCGCGGACTCGAAGATGGCGCCGACGAGGAGCCGCCGCATCGAATCGTCGTGCGCCTCCCGGGAATCGATGCGCACCAGCGAGGCCGGCGCCTGGCGGATGACCGCATCGAACGACGCCGGCTCGAACCGGTACAGATCCTCCGTCACGATGACCGCATAGGGCTGCGAGGCCGCGATCGTCGGCCGGAGCGAGCGCAGATCGCACTCGCGCACCGCGACCCCGAGCCGCGCCCCCACCTCCCGGCACACCGCGACGAACTCGGCAGGACAGCCGGCCACGATCACGAGCGGAATGGGCGGAGCGCTCGGGACCACGGCCTTGCGCGGCTTCGTACCGTCCTCCATAGGCGCCTCAACGTAGGCCATGTCTTGACTATGCCGGCAAGGGAATTGTTTCATCGGGCACCACGGCGCGCGGCGCGTGGTCGACGGCGCGCGGCGCCTCGACGCTCAGCGCGCGCCGACGCCTTGCTGCACGTGCCACCCCCGGCCCTCCTCCGCGCCGATGAAGCGGATCCGCCCGGACCGCTCCATGTCGTCGACCAGCTCCTCCGCCTCGAGCTGCGAGATGTCGATCCGGTCGCAGAGCACGTCGCGGAACTGCGTCTTGCCCTGCACGTAGTCCGCGTCGATCAGCGGTCCCAGCGCGCCCGTCAGGATCTCGGCCGCCAGGTCCAGCGCCACCACGGGCGTGACCACCGTCTCGGCCGTCGTGCGGACGCTCTCGTCCGTCGTCTGGACCGCCGCGTCGCCCATCGCGACGCTCTCGTCTCCGGTGATGAGGGTGCCGTACTCGACGGTGATCCGATCGGTCGTCATGACTCCACCTCGTCCGCGCCCGGAACGGTCCGCAGACCGCGCCCGCACGGCCTTCCTTCCACGCTATGGAGCGGTGGAGCGCCGATCGGAAGCCGACGGCAGGGCGCCCACGCCGGAGAAGTCGCTCCCGGCGGCGATTTCAGGCGGCAACCCGCGGCCAGATCAGGGAAGCTACCGCCCCTGCCAGGCCCAGCGGCGGGGGGGCGCTGGCCCCCGAGATCATGATGTCATCCCCCGAGGACCACCACGCTTCACGCCCGAGCCGCATCGGGGCGGCGGTGCGCACGCCGATCCCCAGGGCGCAGGGGCTCATCGCGTTCCAGCTCGTCGGTCGGGTGCTGCTCCACGCGATCCTCGTCGGCGTGGCGGCCGGCATCGCCGGCTCGCTGTTCTTCGCCGCCCTCGAGCTCGCCGAGCACGAGCTCCTCGTCGCGCCCACCGGCTACAGGCCGCTCCGCGCGAAGGGCGAGGCGGTGCTCACCGGCGTGCACACCGGGCCGTTCCGGCCGTGGCTCGTCTGCCTCGTGCCGGCCCTCGGCGCCCTCGTCGGCGGGCTGCTCACGGCCAAGCTCGCGCCCGAGACCCGCGGCGGCGGCAGCGACGCGTTCATCAACGCGTTCCACCGGCTGGGCGGCAACATGCGCCGCCGCGTCCCGATGGTGAAGGCGATCGCCTCGATCTTCACGCTCGGCTCGGGCGGCTCCGGCGGGCGCGAGGGGCCGACCATGCAGATCGGCGGCGCGATCGGCTCGATCATCGGGCGCGCCCTCCGGGTGGGCGCGCGCGAGCGGCGGATCCTGCTCATCGCGGGCGCGGCCGCGGGCATGTCGGCCGTGTTCCGGACCCCGCTCGGGGCCGCGCTCCTCGCCGTCGAGGTGCTGCACCGCGACGACTTCGAGGCCGACGCGCTCGTGCCGTCCATCCTCGCCAGCGTCGTCTCGTACTCGGTCTTCATCTACTTCTTCGGAGAGTCGACCCTCTTCGCGCACGCGCCCCGCTACCCGTTCATCCCGGCCCACCTGCCGCTCTACGCCGCGCTCGCGCTCGTGGTCTCGCTCGTGGCCACGGTGTTCCTCCGGACGCTGCACACCGTGGAGCACACGATGCACCAGATCCGGCTGCCGATCTGGGCGAAGCCCGCGCTCGGCGGCCTCGCGCTCGGCGCGCTCGTGACCCCGCTGCTGATGCTCCTCGGGCCGCGCTTCGACCGGCCGGGGCAAGGGTTCGGCCTGCTGGGAGCGGGGTACGGGGCGGCCCAGGTCGCGATCACCGGGGCCTCGTGGATGCCCAGCGGGTGGACGGGGGTGCAGCTGCTGCTCGTGCTGCTCGCGACGAAGATCGTCGCGACCTCGCTCACCGTGGGCTCGGGCGGCAGCGCCGGCGACTTCGGCCCTTCGCTCGTGCTCGGCGCGCTCACCGGCGGGGCGTTCGGGCGCGCGGCGGAGCTCCTCCTCGGCGACCCGCGCATCGACCCCGGCGCGTTCGCGCTCGTCGGGATGGGCACGTTCTACGGCGGCATCGCGCACGTGCCGATCGCCTCGCTCGTCATGGTCTGCGAGCTCGCCGGCAGCTACGACCTGCTCGTGCCGCTCATGCTGTGCGAGGGCATCGCCTTCGTGGCCCTGCGGCACAGCACCCTGTACCGCGCGCAGGTCGCGACGAAGCGCGAATCCCCGGCGCACCGCGACGAGCTCATCGTCGACGTGCTCCGCAGCATCCGCGTCGCCGACATCGTCATCCGCAGCCGCCCGTTCGTGTCGTTCGAGGCGCGGACGCCCGCGTCGGTCGTCGTCGAGCGCATCGCGGCGTGCGAGTGGCAGGACACCTTCCCGGTGCTCTCCGAGGAGGGCAAGGTCATCGGGACCATCGACGCCGAGATCCTCCGCGCCACCGCGATGAGCCCCGAGCTGTCGGGGCTCGCGATCGCGCACGACATGATGGCGAGCCCCGCCTCGGTCAGCGAGACCGCGGACCTGCACCGCGCGCTCCAGGTGCTGCTGGAGCTCCGCGTGCGCGAGCTCCTGGTCACCGACGGCGACGGCAAGATCGTCGGCATCCTGGACGAGTCCGACGTCACGCGCGCTTACCACGACGCCACGGCGCAGCTCGAAGGTACGGCGCAGTAGGAGCCGCGCGCGTCGACGGCCCGGCGCGCGTCGTGGGCGTCCTCCGCGCGCGTCATGGGCGTCGGCCGCGCGCGTCACGGGCATCATCCGCGCGTCATGGGCGTCATCCGCGCGCGTCACGGGCGTCCTCCGCGCGCGTCACGGGCGTCCTCCGCGCGCGTCGCGAATGCCGGCCGAACGCGTCGGCCGGGGCGCGCTCCCCCGGGAAAAGGCAAGTTTTCGGCGCCCGCGGGCCTCGCCGCGAACGCCCGGGCTTCACGCGCGCGCGGGCGGGCGGATGTCCTGGTCGCGCCGCGCCGGCGATCGCGGTCTCGGGCGCAATGCCCACGCGCAGGGCCGCCGCCCGTTTCGGGAGTCTCCTGAGCTTTCAATCTTGGATTCCACGCAGCGACGGAACCAGGGGCGTGGGGGATACTCTGGTTCATCCCTGGAATTCGATCCGGAGAGCGCGCAGGGGAGAGTGGGCATGCTGGTCGATACGCTCGGAGGTCGGACGGTGCGGCGCAACGCAGAGGTACGAACACGCTCGAGCGCGCCGAACAGCCGCGCCAAGCTCGTGGTTGTCGTCGACGATGAGCCCAGCATCCAGGAGGTCGTGAGCATGATCCTGGAGAGCGAGGGCGGCTACGAGGTGCGCTGCGCCTCGAACGGGGAGGAGGCGCTGGCGCTGCTCGACCAGATCGCGCCGCCGGACCTGCTCGTCGTCGACATCATGATGCCGGTGATGGACGGCTGGGGCCTGCTCACGGCGCTCCGGCACAACGAGAAGACGGCGCGTATACCAGTCATTGTTTCATCCGCGTCTTCAAAACATGACGCGACGAGCCTCGGTGTCGCTCGCGTGCTCCCCAAGCCGATCGACTACGACGCCTTCCTGGCCGCGGTCGACGAGCTCACGCACTGCCGGGAGCGCCAAATCCTCGGCGCCGAGTAGCCTCCGCCGCTCACGAAGCGCGCGCTTCATCCAATCGAAACAATCGAAACCGCAAATGGCCCATGGACCTCGAGGGCCGTCAAGCGGTAGCTTCACCTCAGTGTTGTTAGAGACCCCGGGTGCCGGCCTCTTCGCCGGCTACGCTCCCCTCCCCGGCGCCTACGACGAGCTGTTTGGCCGAGACGGCGCCCCACGACCCGAGTTCCTGCGCACTGCCACGCTCCTCGGCGCGTTCGCGCCGAGCGAGTTCGCGCGCGCGCAGCAGCTCGCGGAGCTCGCCCTGCTCAACCAGGGCGTCACCTTCTCGGTCTACGCGGACCAGCGCGGCGCGGAGAAGATCTTCCCGCTCTGCCTCATCCCCCGGATGCTCTCCGCGGCCGACTGGGCCCACATGGAGCGCGGCCTCGAGCAGCGGGTCCGCGCGCTCGGCCTGTTCCTCGACGACGTCTACGGGGACCAGCGCATCCTGAAGGACGAGCGCGTCCCCCGGGACCTCGTGCTCGGCTCGGGGCAGTACCTGAAGCAGGTCCACGGCCTGCGGCCCCCGGGCGGGGTGCGCATCCACATCGCGGGCGTCGACATCATCCGCGATCCGGCCGGGACCTTCCGCGTCCTCGAGGACAACCTCCGCACCCCGTCCGGCGTGTCCTACGTCCTGGAGAACCGGCTCATCAGCAAGCGCGTGCTGCCGCACCTGCTCGACAAGGGGCGCGTCCAGCGGGTCGACCATTACCCGGCCCGGCTCGCCGAGACGCTGCGCTCGGTGTCGCCCGTGAGCCCGAGCGGCACGAGCGCGGTCGTGCTCACGCCGGGGCCGTACAACTCGGCGTATTTCGAGCACAGCTTCCTCGCGCGCACCATGGGGCTCGAGCTCGTCCAGGCGCCCGACCTCTTCGTCGATCAGGACCAGGTCTTCGTCCGGACGACGCGCGGCCCGCGCCGCGTCCACGTCATCTACCGCCGCATCGACGAGGCGTTCCTCGACCCCGAGGCCTTCCGCCCCGACAGCCTGCTCGGCGTGCGCGGCCTGATGCGCGCCTACGCCGCCGGCAACGTCGCGCTCGCGAACGCGCCCGGCAACGGCGTGGCCGACGACAAGGCCGTGTACCCCTTCGTGCCCGAGATGATCCGCTACTACCTCGGCGAGGAGCCGATCCTCGAGCAGGTCCCCACCTACCTGTGCATGCGCGACGACGATCGCCGCTACGTGCTCGAGCACCTCCACGAGCTGGTCGTCAAGGCGGTCGACGAGGCCGGCGGCTACGGCATGCTCATGGGCCCGCAGTCGACCGCCGCGCAGCGCGATGAGTTCCGCGCGCGCATCGAGGCGACGCCGCGCCGCTACATCGCGCAGCACCGGGTCGAGCTGTCGACGAGCCCCACCTGGGACCCGGCCGCCAGGGTCGCGGTCCCGCGCCGGCTCGACCTCCGCCCGTACGTGCTGACGGGCCGCGACGGCCCGTGGGTGCTGCCCGGCGGGCTCACGCGCGTCGCCCTCGTGGCCGGCTCGTACGTCGTCAACTCCAGCCAGGGCGGGGGCTCGAAGGACACCTGGGTCCTGAAGGGCCCGGGGGACGGCGCGGAGCGGCCCCCGTCGGTCGGCGCCGCGGGCCCCGCGCCCGAGGCCGCGAGCAACGGCGCTTCCGGCGCGCCGCCCCCGTCCGACCCCACGGAGGCCCCGTGATCTCCCGCGTCGCCGATCACTGTTTCTGGTTCGGCCGCTACCTCGAGCGGACCGAGAGCGTGGCCCGGATCCTCGCCGTCACGCAGAACCTCGCGCTCGACGCCGAGCTCTCGCCGCAGCAGTGCTGGCTGCCGGTCATCATCGTGGCCGGGCAGAAGGCGCACTTCGCCGAGGTGCACGGCGAGGACGCCGCGGCCGACGGCGAGCTCGTGCAGCGCTACATGAGCCTCGACGAGGACAACCCGACGAGCCTCCGCATCTCGAGCTCCGCGGCGCGCTACAACGCGCGGTCGATCCGCGAGGTCGTCAGCCTCGAGGCGTGGGAGACCGTCAACGAGCTCCACCTCTGGATGAACAGCGACCAGGCGCTGGAGGAGTTCAGGTCGAGCCGCTACGCCTTCTACCGGCGCGTGCGGCAGCTCACCCAGCTCTGCCTCGGGCTCACCCAGAGCACGATGCTCCACGACACGCCGCTCGACTTCATCTGGCTCGGCGTGCTGATCGAGCGCGTCGGGCAGACCGCGCGCACGCTCGACGTCCACCACCACGCCCTGACCGCCGTGGAGCAGCCGACGTCCGCCAGAAGCGGCGCGGGGCAGGGCGGCGCGCCCCGGCGTCACCGGGTGGTGGAGACGGCGCTCTGGCTCTCGCTCCTCCGCGCCTGCTCCGGGTTCGAGCCGTTCATGAAGCTGCACCAGGGTCAGGTGAACCCGCAGGCGGTCGCACAGTTCCTCCTCTTCGAGCCCCGCTTCCCGCGCTCGATCCGGCACTGCGTGCACGCGGCGTTCGCCCGGCTCTGCGAGATCCGGCCGCCGGAGAGCGCGACGCTGCCCGGGGGCGAGAGCCTCACGCGGCTGCACCTCCTGCACCAGTGGGTCGCCGACAGGGCGGGCGAGCCGTTCGATCCGCTCGCGGTCCACGCGGCGCTCACCCATGTGGTCGACGAGACAGCCACGATCTGCGACGGTATCGGTCGCGAGCTGCTCGGTTACGGGCCGCCCGACAGCAGCCCCTCCGGAACGAGCCAGTAGCCAAGACCCGCCGACGTATCCATGCCGAACCTCCTCGCGATGTCGTTCGAGGGCGAGCTCGCCCCGTGCTTCGATCTCACGTGCCTGCGCCCCGGGGGCAAGCTGCCCGACGGCTGGGGCATCGGCTACTACCCGGGCGGCGAGCCGAGCGCCACGGTGCTCAAGGAGCCGGCGCCGCCGCAGGGGAGCATCCGCAGCGAGCTCGTGAAGGCGTGGGAGCACCTCGAGTCGTCGCTGCTCGTGCTGCACATCCGCACGGCGACGTGGGGCAGCATCAACGACGCCAACACGCAGCCGTTCAGCCGGAGCTGGGGCGGGCGCGACTGGCTGTTCGCGCACAGCGGCAGCCTCGTCGACCGCATCGAGGTCGATCCGAAGTCGCTCTTCCAGCCGGTGGGGTCGACGGACACGGAGCTCATCCTGTGCGAGCTGCTCCGCTGGATGGCGTCGGAGGGCCTCCGGAGCCTCGGCGACATCGATCCGGCGGTCCTGCGCGACTGGTTCGACGAGATGAACGAGCACGGCCCGCTCACGTCGGTGCTGGCCGACGGCCGCGACCTCGTCGTCTACGCGGATCGCGATCGCGAGGGGGACGCGTTCCTGTGGGAGGTGCTGCCGCCGTACGAGCGGCTCGCGTTCGGCGACGAGGACCTCGAGGTCGATCTCAGCCGCCGGGGGGTCAAGAGCCGCAAGGGCGTCATCGTCTCGTCGGAGGAGCTCAAGGTCCACGCGGGGGCGCAGCCCGCGACCTGGACGCGCGTCCCTCCGGGCCACCTCGTGGTGCTGCGGCAGGGCGCGCTGCGGGCCAGGGCGACCCCGCGCACCGATGGCCGCCGGCCGTCGCCGTCGGCGCCGCCGCTCTCGTCGCGCCCGGTCCGCCGCCCGACGCACGCGCCGATCCGCCGCTTCCAGGTGGTGCACCGCACGGCGTACCAGTACGCGACCGCGGTCGAGCGCAGCACGCACCTCCTCCGGCTGACGCCGGCGCACGACCGGCTGCAGGCGCTGCTCCACAACGAGATCAACCTGTCGGTCGAGGGCCAGCAGCGCGATTACGACGACGTCTTCGGCAACCGCGCGCGGCGGGTGCTGCTCGACACGCCGTTCAAGGAGCTCATCATCGAGTCGAAGTCGCGGGTGGAGCTGCTCGACACCGATCCGCTGAGCTTCCGCCCGCTGCGCGCCCGCTCGACGATCCCGCTCGTGTGGATGCCGTGGCAGCGGCAGATCCTGCAGCCGTTCCTCCTGCCGCCGGAGCTGGCGGAGAGCGAGCTCGCGGAGCTCATCGAGTACGCGATGACGTTCGTCGAGCGGAACGACTACGACCTGCTCGACACGCTGCTCGACCTGAACGCGTCGATCTTCCAGGAGTACGAGTACAAGCAGGGGGCGACGAACGTGTTCACGACGGCGTTCGACGTGTACGCGAACCGCCGCGGCGTGTGCCAGGATTTCACGAACCTGTTCATCTGCCTGACGCGGCTGCTCGGCGTTCCGTCGCGCTACGTGTGCGGGTACATCTACACGGGGCCGAAGCACGAGAACCACCGGCAGAGCGAGGCGTCGCACGCCTGGGTGCAGGTGTACCTGCCGGAGATCGGCTGGAAGGGCTTCGACCCGACGAACGGGATCCTGACCCAGACCGAGCACATCCGCGTCGCCGTCGGGCGCAACTACATGGACGCGACGCCGACCTCGGGCACCATCTTCGTCGGGGGTGGTGCGGAGCGCCTCGAGGTCGACGTGCGGGTCGAGCCGATCGATTGAGGGAGAGCGCGGCTCAGGGCCGCTCGGGGACAGCGCGGCTCAGGGCCGCGTGGCGATCCAGTAGAGGAGCGCCGTCCGGCTGAGGCCGTCGTCGAGCGCGGTCTGCTCCTGCGCCTCCTCCCAGGCCGCCTCCTTGTCGATGGTCGCGTGCGCCGCGATGAGGAAGGCGTTCCACGGGTCCTCCGCGCCCTTCGAGACAGCCTCCATCGCCGGCCACGCGTAGCTGATCCACGCCTTCGAGATCAGCGACTCCGAGATCGGCGTGATCGGGAGCAGCTGGATGCCATAGACGTACTCCGGGTTCTCCCCGAACCACGTCCCGAAGTCGGCCTTCGTGGACCAGAGGACGCCGACGGCGCCGTTCTCCTTGAAGGGCACGTCGTAGACGGTGCCGTTCGAGGTGATCTGCCAGTAGGTCTGCGCGGAGGCCGTCTCCATGGCGAGGAGCACCCGGCCGATGTTCTTCACGTCGTCGTTATCGAGCGCCTCGCCGAGCAGCTTCAGGCTGTACCAGGCGTTGACGGCCTCGGACGTCGACTCCTGGTTGCGGCCGTCCGCGAACGGGAACAGCCCCGAAGCCCACGAGTGCCCCCTGAACCAATCCATGTGGCGGAACGGGGTGAAATGCGGGTCCTTCGCGCTCGGGTTCGCGATGTCGCGGACGAGCCAGAGCACCTTGTCGGCGTACTCGTCGCGCCAGTCCGCGTCGGACTTCGCCAGGACGGCCGCGGCATAGAGGAAGTAGCCGTAGTGGAAGTGGTGATCGTTGTAATACCCCTGGCCGAAGTCGGCGGTCTCGCTCTCCAGGCCCTTGGTCGTCACGATGCCGCCCCAGGACGTGTCGTAGACGAAGGGGTTCTCGTTCTCGCCGTTGAGCCACGGGTTGAGCTGCGACTTGAGCCGCGCCCTGAGCTCCTCGGCGAGGTCCTCCTTCGCGACCGACTCGGCGATCTGCGCGAGGCGCGCGAGCTTCGCGATCTGCTTGCCCCCGAAATAGGGGTCCACGCCGGCGACGTCCTGAGCGGGGGTGAACGACCGCTCCTCCTCGAGCGCGTCCGCGACGATCTCGCTCCAGTCGTCCGAGACGCGGCGCGGCGAGTCCCAGCCGATCGTGCTGAGCGGGTACACGAGCTCCCAGCTCGCCCCGGAGATGCCCTTCATCTCGCCGATCACGGTCGGGTACGCGATGTCCGCGCCCTTCACCTTCTCGAGCCGCTCCAGGTGGTGCGGCAGGGCCATGGTCAGGAGATCGCCCTCGCCCTCCGTCTTCCAGACGAAGCGCACCGAGGCGGTGTCCTCGGTGACCGTCGCCTCGACGTCGCCGCCGACCGGGATGGCGGCGGCGTGCTTGTCGAGCTCCGCCGCCGCGTTCGGCCCCGGCACGAGCGCGAGGCGGAGCGAGCCCTCGTACGGCGCGCGCGCCACCATGGAGAGCGCGTCCCACTCGAGGGTGATCTCGGGGAACGCGTAGAGGACCCACGTCTGGCCGTTGTTGAGCGAGATCTCGAATCGATCGCCCGTGACCTCGGTCGGGCTCGTCGACTCGCCGTTCACCGCGGTGATCGCCACGCCGTCGCCGGCGCGCACGGAGGGGCGGAGCCCGGCGTACGTGGTCGTGACATAGGGCATCCCGTAGACGATGGGCGCGGTCATGGTGCCGCCCTGCGCCTTCCACTCCACGGTGACCGAGAGCAGGTCGGACGACGTGACCGCGTGGCCGGAGAAGGCCTCGCGCGCGCTGAGGCCGAGGTGCGAGACGTCCGCCGTCGTGACAGCCTTGCTCGCCACCGCGACGTCCGGCCGGGCGATCGACAGCCCCTGTCCGAGCGCCTTGAGGTCGTACGGCGCGGCGTTGATCCGCTGATCGCCGGCGCCGAGCACGAAGTTCATCCAGGTGGCGTTCGTGGGGAGCGGGGCCTTCAGGCGGGACAGGGCGTCGATCGGCTCGAGCGCGTGCGCCGACTGCTCGAACTCCGGCTCGACCTTCGACAGCGGCTTGTCGCGATCGAGCTCCCACGTCTCGACCATCACGCCGCCGGCGCCGCCGTCGCCCCCTCCGCCGCCTCCCCCGCCGTCGTTGTTGGTCGGCGGGGGCGGCGGGGTCTCGTCGTCGCCGCAGGCGGCGATGGCGCACAGGCAGCTCAGCAACGTGAAAGTCCGTAGCATCGGATGCTTCAACATCATTCTCTTGCTCCCTCGCTCCAGCGCTCATCGCTCCACCTGATGCGAAGCGGATCGAGAGATGAGCCCTGGTGTCGTGGTAATTTCATCGATCTGCAAGCAACGGAGCAAGATTCTTTCACGAAGCGCCGGGCCCGTCCAGCCTGGCGAGCTCGGCGGACGCCGCGCGCGAAGCCGTCGCGACCTCATCAATCCGGCGATCGCCGTCCCACAGGCCGCGAATCGCTACGTCATTGTCCGACGGCCGCGATGGCGCCCGCCGGGAGGTGAGCTCGCATGAAGGCGGTAAACTAGCAAGTTTGTTGATATTTCTTCGCACATCCCCGCCCTCGTGTCCCCGCCCGCGTCGGGCGGCGCGTCACCGGGGCTTGGCAGCGGGCTTTGCGGGCGCCTTGGCGGCGGCCTTCTTCGCGGGCGCCTTGGCGGCGCTCTTCGCGGCTGCGCTCTTCGAGGCGTCGCGGCGCGCGGGCGGCGCCTCGTGCGCGTCGCCGCCGCGCACGAGCGCGAGCACGGCGTCGGCGTGGCCGTCGACCTTCACGCCGCTGAAGACGTGCTTCACCTTGCGGTCGGGACCGATGATGAACGTGCTCCGGATCGTGCCCGTCACCTTCTTGCCGTACATCGTCTTTTCGCCGTAGGCGCCGTAGGCGTTGTGCGCGACGAGGTCCGGATCGCTGAGGAGCGTCACCCCGAGATCGTATTTGTCCCTGAACTTCCGGTGGCGATCGACGGAGTCGCGGGAGACGCCGAGCACGACGGCGCCGGCCTCGGCGAACGCGTCGAGCCCGGCGGAGAAGGCCTGGGCCTCCCGCGTGCAGCCCGGGGTGTCGTCCTTCGGATAGAAGTAGAGGACGACCGTCTTGCCCGGGAAATCGGCGAGGCCAACCTCCTTGCCGCTGTCGCTTTCGAGGGAGAAATCCGGGGCACGGTCGCCTGCATTCACCATCGCTCGCTCGCTCCTTGTCTGATCGGGCGCAGGGAGGACTGCCCCCCTCCGGCGCCGCGGCGGGCACGATACACGCGGCGTCGCCGGCGCACCACAGAGCTGCCCCGGGACCGCGCCCGCGGCCGGTCCGAGGCGGCGAGTCGGCGAGGCCGCTCGACCCCCGAGGCGCGGGCGTCAGGGCCAGCCCGGATCCGGCTCCGGCGGTGCGTGGATTCCGTCCCAGAGCGCCCGCGCGCGCGTCGAGCTCGTCGAGCAGCGCCGCGAGGCGCGCTGTGCCGACGCGGCCGACGCTTCCGAGCACGCCGTCCCGACCTCGCCGGGCGCTCCGCATGAGGCCGGCCACGTCGACTCCGCGGCTTTCCGGGTTTCCCGCGGAGGGGAGATCCCGGCCGGCGGGGAGCGCCGAGGGCGAGATGTGGCGACGCGAACGCCGCCGGGCGGCGCGGCGGAGGAGCGCCCTGGGCCGGCTTGCCGCAGCGGGGCCGCCGAGGTACCAACAGGCACATTCGCACGACGCGCCGGACCGCGTCATCGCGCGTCGTCGAAGGAGACGACACCAGCGCCGCCGGAGGAGATCATGACCCTACCCGTCCCCGTGTACATCGTCGCAGCGGCCCGGACGCCGATCGGCGCGTTTCAGGGAGCGCTCTCGCCCTTGCCCGCCCCCCGCCTGGGCGAGGTCGCCATCCGGGCGGCCCTCGAGCGGGCGAGCCTCTCTCCCGATGCCGTGGGGGAGGTCTTCCTGGGCAATGTCCTGTCCGCCGGCATCGGGCAGGCTCCGGCCCGGCAGGCCGCCATCTATGCCGGCATCCCGAGCAAGGTCCCGGCCACCACGGTGAGCAAGGTGTGCGGCTCGGGGCTCCAGGCGGTCATCTTCGGCGCGAAGACGGTGGCGCTCGGCGACGCGGACGTGGTGGTCGCCGGCGGCATGGAGTCGATGTCGAACGTGCCTTACTACCTCCCGCAGGCGCGCTCCGGCTATCGCATGGGCGACGGCAAGCTCGTGGACGGGATGATCCACGACGGCCTCTGGGACCCGTACGGCAACTTCCACATGGGCACGGCGGGCGAGGCGTGCGCCAAGGAGCACGGCTTCTCGCGCGAGGCGCAGGACGAGTACGCGAAGGAGAGCTTCCGTCGGGCGCTCGCGGCGCAGCGCGAGGGGCTGTTCGCCGCGGAGATCGCGCCCGTCGCCGTCCCGCAGAAGAAGGGCGACGCGGTGGTCGTGAAGGACGACGAGGGCCCGCCGGCCGGCAAGCCCGAGAAGTTCGCCTCGCTGAAGCCCGCCTTCCAGAAGGACGGGACGATCACCGCGGCCAACGCCTCGTCGATCAACGACGGCGCGAGCGCGCTCGTCCTGGCGAGCGAGCGGGCCGTGAAGGAGCACAAGCTCACGCCGCTCGCGCGGATCGTCGGCTACGGCGGCGCCGCGCAGGCGCCCGAGTGGTTCACCACGGCGCCGGCCGCGGCGATCGCGAACACCACGAAGAAGCTCGGCCTGACGACGGACCAGATCGACCTCTACGAGGTGAACGAGGCGTTCGCGGTGGTGGCGCTCGCCGTGAACAAGCTCGCCGGGATCGACGCCCAGAAGGTCAACGTCCGCGGCGGCGCGGTCGCGCTCGGCCACCCGATCGGCGCGAGCGGGGCGCGCATCCTGACGACGCTGCTCTACGCCATGAAGGACCGGGGTGCGAAGCGCGGGCTCGCCACGCTGTGCATCGGCGGCGGCGAGGCGCTCGCGGTCGTCGTGGAGCGGTGATCCGGCCGCGGGCCATCGCGGCGGGTGTGGAGGCGTTCGCCGCGCGCACGCCGACGCTGCCGCCGGCGACCCACACGAACAGCTACGCCCTCGGCGGCCGCGAGGTGCTGCTCGTCGAGCCGGCCACGCCCTATGAGGACGAGCGCCGCGCGTGGCTCGCGTGGGCGCGCGGCCTCGCCTCGCAGGGGCGGTCGATCGTGGCGATCGCGGTGACCCACCACCACGCCGACCACGTGGGGGGCGCGCGCTTCTTCGCGGCCGAGCTCGGGGTGCCGATCTGGGCGCACGCCGAGGCGGCCCCGCGCCTGCGTGGCGTCCTGCACGAGGTCCCGGTCGCGCGCCGCCTCTCGGACGGGGAGGTGGTGCGGCTCGACGGGCCGGCGCCGATGGCGCTGCGCGTGCTCCACACGCCGGGGCACGCGCCGGATCACCTCTGCTTCCTCGACGAGGCCGAGGGGGTCCTGGTCTGCGGCGACATGGTGGCCGGCGTGGGGACGATCCTCATCGATCCCCGGGAGGGCGACATGGCGGAGTACCTCGCGCAACTCGAGCGGCTCGCGGCGCTCGGCGCCCGGGTCGCCCTGCCGGCGCACGGCGAGCCGATCGACGCGCCCGAGGCGCTGTTCCGGCGCTACATCGCGCACCGGCGGATGCGCGAGCAGCGGGTGCTCGAGGCGCTCGCGGCGGCGGCCGGCGAGGGCGGCGGCGGCGGTGAGGGCCGCAGCGGCGGCGCGGCCAGCCAGGGTGGCGCGACGCTCGAGGAGCTCCTGCCGGTCGCCTACGCGGACACGGCGCTGGCGCTCTGGCCGATCGCGCGGCTGAGCCTCGAGGCGCACCTGATCAAGCTGGAGCGCGAAGGCCGAGCCGTGCGCCGCGAGGGCCGATGGCGCCGGGCGGCCGGCGGGGGCTGACCGCCCGCTGGTCCGGAATCGGCCCGCCGCATGCTCCCGAGAGCAGCGAGACCGCGATCCCGCCGAGCTCCGACAGCACGCTCGCGTTCTCATCCCCAGCCAACGGACCGAGCACGAGGGCGCGGCCGCCTCGCCTCGCTGCGGCGAGCACGAAAGATTGACAGTCATGTACGGAGCGGCCTAGGAGAGATTTCGCGCGGTAGGCCACCGTCCTCACAGGGGGCATCATGCAAGACGCCGTCATCGTGGTGGGGGCCATCGGCGCGGTCGCGCTGCTCGTGACGCTCGTGCTCGGGAGTGTACGCGCGGCGGGCCGCCGGCACGATCTGGACCGGGCTTCGAGCAAGACGAACCTCGACGCGAACGGGCAGTTCGTCTTCAACGTGCCTGCGCGGGACAACCCCGTCGCCGTGTTCCTCCGGTTCGACGTCGTCAAGGCATCCACCGCGGAGGATGCTTATGGATTGGCCGTCATCGTGGAGAGCTACCACGACGGCCAGAAGCTCTCGCAGATCGAATGGCTCACGGGCGCCCAGGCCGTGGCGAGCCCGAACATGGACGCGCGAAAGGTCGAGTCGCTCGAGGCTCCCCTGGAGGGGGCCAATCGGGTCGTCGCGTCGTTCGTGATCGCCGAGGTGCCCGCGGGGTCCTCGATCGAGCTTCGAGGACGAGCGCGCACGTTCCCTGGGACCACGCTCACCACGGCCACGGTCTACGTGCCTGGCGAGGGGTGAGGAGCTCGCCGCGCTCTATCACGGCCGCTCATCCCACCTCATCGCAAGCGAAGAGTTGCTCGATCGCGTCGAGGACGAGCTGCTCCACGCGGTCCCGATCGAGCGCGGATGGGTGGGCGGCGCGGATGCGGTCGGTCTGGATTCGCTCGGCTGACGAGCATGACGATTCAGAGCAACACGAATGGTCCTGGTCTGCGGCGACATGGTGGCCGGCGTGGGGACGATCCTCATCGATTCCTGGGAGGGCGACAGCCGCGACGGCCGACGGCGGCGGGCGGCCGGCGGCGGGGCATGACGCCCGGCCGCGCGGCCTGACGGAGGGGTCACTTCGCGGCGGCGTCGCTCCTCGCGCGCTGCGCGTCGCGCTCGCGCTGGCGCTCGGCGACCCGGCGCGCCCGCTCGGAGCGCTCCGAGGCGATCTGGCTCGGGGACTTGGTGCCCGCCTTGATGGACTGGGCGGCCCAGAACTTCGCGGCCTCCTTGCTCGACATGGCGCACTCCTCGCCCTCGTTGCAGGCCATGCGGGGGCTCTGCCGCTGCACGGCGTCCCGCGGCGCGGCCGCGCGCTCCTTCCCCTGCGCGGCCGGCGCCCCGGCCGACCGACCGGCCCACGCGCGGCGCGCCCCGGCGCTCGAGGCGGTGCACTCCCCCGCGTCGCTGCAATTCATGCGCGACTCGGCCTTGCTCCTGAGCGGCGACGGCTGCGCCGCCGCCCTGCGCCCGGCGTCGGCGCGCGCCTCGGTGCGGCTCCTGTGGGCCGCCGCCGCGCGGGAGGAGCAGTCCGCGCCCATGTCGGAGCAGCGGATCCGCTCCTGCGCGTGCCCGCGGGCGACGCGGATCGGCTCGGCGCGCTCGGCGCGCCCGTGCCGCCCGGCGGCCGGTTCTCGCGGCGCGCGGTGATGGACGCGATCGACGATGTCGCCGCGCGCCCTGAGGACCTGGAGGTGCCGCGGCTCGCGCGAAGCGCGGCCGCCCTCGGCGAACGCCACGCCGCCGCACAGGGACATAGCGACGAGGGTGGAAACCATTGCGGATATTTTCATGGGTGCTCCTCGCTCTCCACGCACCGTGGGTGGACGACCCACGTCGTTTCCGGCGAGCGCGCCATGCTCGCGGGTGATCGCCCGCCGTGATCCACGGCGCAAGCAAGAGCGGCACCAGAAAGGAATTGCGGGAAATGTCGCCGATATCGACGATACCGTCACATCTCTAACGCCACCGGGAGCGCGCGACCAGGCGGCGGGTGACGGCGGCTCAGGTCGGGCTCACAGGGGCAGGGGCGCGTCGGCCTTCTTCGCGCGGCGCTTGGCCTCGGCCCGCCGCCGCCGCTCGTAGGCGCTCGTCGACTCGCGCACGATGTCCGGCCGGTCGCGGAACACGAACCGCGCCGCCGCGCGCACCGTCGATATCCGCGCGTTCAGGAGCCCGATCACCTTGTTGCGGAGGAGGAGCGCGTCGCGCGCCTTTTCACCGAGCCCGGCGCTCTGGGTGGCGTGCGCCCGGAGCGCGGCCGCGAGGTCCTTGGCCTCGTCGAGCATGGCCGCGTCGAACCCGCCGAGTCCGTCCATCGCCTCGCGGTGGGGCGCCGCGAGGGCGGCGTAGTCGTCGAGGGCCAGCGCGAGCGCGTCGGCGGTGGCGGGGTCGTCCGCGTGGGCCTGTCCGAGCTTGGCGAGCCTCACGTCGTTCTCGTCCTCGACGCCGTCGTCGAACAGCCATTCGAGCGTCGCGGTGATCTCGTCGAGGACGACCTGCCCGCGCTCGAAGGGGCTCGCCTTCTTCGGGTCCACGGCGAGCAGGTAGCGCGTGCCCGCCTCCACGGCGGCGCGCTGGAGCGAGAGGATCTCCTCGCCGGTCTTCGCGGTCAGGGTGTTTGCGTTCTTCTTCTTGCTCGCCGCCATTTCGAGGCCGCGGCGCACCACCTTTCCGTCCTTCACCTCCGGCTTCCAGTAGGTCTTGTGGAACCTCGCGACGTCGACCGCCTCGCCAAACAGCACGTGAAGGGGCACGGAGAGGGAGAGCTCGCCGTCTCCCGGAGCGGCGAGGGCCTCGTTCATCCACAGGTCCAGATCGGTCTTGGCTTTGGGCATCGGAATCTCCTGATGTACCGAGCGGTGTTGTTCATGGGGAGTGACGTTCTCCCCGAGCGTTCCTCGGTTAACGACGTCCGCGAGGAGCGACAAGAGGTCGAGGCGGGGTGGCGCGGGCAAAGCAAGAAGTTGGCGAGCGTGATGAGGGGATGATGTAAAGGAGCAATGAAGGAATCCAGCGATGGTGTCCAGGAATCTCGCGGTGCCGTCCAGGAACCGCTCCGCCTCGTCCAGGAACCGCTCCGCCTCGTCCAGGAACCGCTCCGCCTCGTCCAGGAACCGCTCCGCCCCGTCCAGGAACCGCTCCGCCTCGTCCAGGAACCGCTCCGCCCCGTCCAGGAACCGCTCCGCCCCGTCCAGGAACCGCTCCGCCCCGTCCAGGAACCGCTCCGCCCCGTCCAGGAACCGCTCCGCCCCGTCCAGGAACCGCTCCGCCTCGTCCAGGAACCCTGCGGCGTCGTCCAGGAACCGATCCGCCTCGTCCGGCGAGCCGTTGATCGCATCACGCCGGGCGCTCATGCTGATGCCGGCGCGCTGCCGCTGGTATTTCGAACTCACCCGTGGAGATTGAACGTAGGTCGGTCTCGCGGATGTGACACGCATCGAGAAACTCGCACATGGTGACCTCGTCCCCTTCCAACGGCCTGGCCCAAGTCGACCGCGCGCTCGACGCGCTCGGACACCACCTCGGCAGCTCGATGATCGGGGTGTACTTGTTCGGTTCGTCGGTGGCCGGCGGATTGCGTCCCAGGAGCGATGTGGACCTGCTCGTCGCGTCCCGCCGCTCCTTGCGCGGGCAGCCGCGTTCGCGCCTCATCGATGATCTTCTGGCCATCTCGGCTCCGGTCGGTGAAGCCCAGGGGCGCCCGCTCGAAGTGACGTTGGTGGTCCTCGGCGATGTGATTCCCTGGCGCTATCCGCCGACGCGCGAGCTCCAGTTCGGCGAGTGGCTGCGGCGCGACCTTCTGGCCGCGCACATCCCGCCGCCGCGCCCAGACCCCGACCTGACGATCCTGCTCACCCTCGTCAGGCAGCACGGCATCCCCCTCCTGGGGCCGGCTGCGTCAGACCTCTTCGAGCCGGTGCCCGCCGCCGACGTGCGGCGTGCCATCCTTGCGCTGGTCCCCGAGCTCGTCGCCGGCGCAAGGGGCGATGAGCGCAATGTGCTGCTGACCGTGGCCCGCATGTGGGTCACGCTCGCCACGGGCGAGATCCTGCCCAAGGACGTCGCCGCCGAGCGAATGCTCGAGGTACTGCCCGTCGAGCACCGGGACGTGCTGGCGCTGGCCCGTTCGGGCTATCGCGGCGAGACTCGTGACGACTGGTCCGGGCGCGAGCGGGAGGTGGAGGCGTTTCTGCAGCACGCCTCGGCTGCGCTCACGGCGATGGATAGCTGAGGCTGCTGCAACAGGTCGCCATCATGCATCCGTGCCCGGCCGGCGCCCAGCCGGCTCACTCGGGGAAGCGCAATGTCTCGACCGCGACGCCGTCCTCGCCCCAGGTCGCGGCATCCGCGGGGTTGCCGATGCCGCCCGCGCCGGGCTCGCCGAGCTCGAACGTGACGTTCTCCAGCACGAGCTCGGTATCGTCGAGGTGGGCGATGCCGATGGAGTCCCCGCCGCGCCCGCCGCCGCCATAGCCGCCCCGGCCCCCCAAGCCGCCGTCGCCTCCGTCGCACGCGTGGCCCCAACCATCGGGCCAGTACCCGCCGGCCCCCCCGCGCCCCCCGCGATTGCCGCTCTGAGGCTCGCCGCCGTCCGCGCCATTCATGGCCAAATGCGTGATGATCCGGCTGTCGCGCACCGTGACCTTGGCGTGGAGCGCGAGGACCCCGATGCTCGGGGTGCCATTGCCGCCCCCTGTTCCGCCCTTGCCGCCACAGCCGCCGCCGCCGCCCGAGCCTCCGGACGGTCCCGATCGGGAGGCGACACCGCAGAGGGCGGCGCTCCCGCGAAGACCGCCGCCCCCGCCGCCTCCCTGTCCCGGCGCCCCTCTGGCCCCATCCCCGGCCCGCGCTCCGATCCAGCCATCCTCGCTGATACGCCCGATGCCCTGCCCCGGCACGCCGTCGGCCCCCGTCGCGCCATATGTCCCCGGTTGCCCGTCCTGGCAGCGGCGGCCGTCGCCGCGGTCTCCGGTGCCCCCGACGCCCCTGGGATAGACATCGGAATCGGGGCTCGGCGCGGGCGCACCACCGGTGCCGTCGCCGGCCTCGTCGGCGTCCCCGCTGCCCCCCTCGCCGCCGATCGACACGGCGCCGTCATCACAGGAGGTTATCGCCGGCGCCCCGCCAGCGGCGGGGGTCACGGAGCAGCTCTCTACACCATGGTTGCCAGGTGCGCCTTCAGGCGCCTGCGGCAGGCTCGGCGCATCCTCTCCTGGCTTCGTCCTGAAGCTGTGATGC
The DNA here is from genome assembly GCF_051526825.1 of Sorangium sp. So ce185. Classification (NCBI taxonomy): domain Bacteria; kingdom Pseudomonadati; phylum Myxococcota; order Polyangiales; family Polyangiaceae; genus Sorangium; species Sorangium sp. So ce185. Next base: position 11,066,981 of record NZ_CP150316.1, read on the forward strand.
CCCTCGATCTGGCCCCGCACGATCTCCACAGCGGTACCGGACCGAACGAAGAGCCCGACCTCCCGTCCGCTCGCCAGCCAGATGTCAACGAGCGTGGATACGCTGTCCGCGGCGCCTGTATCGCCTGCGCTCGCGGGCTCGATGGTCAGCGCGACGGTCTCGTCGCGCGTCTGGAGGATGGAATAGCTGGTCAGCGCCTCGCGCTTCCAGTCATTCAAGCAGTTGAAGCTCCCCACGATATCGACGCCGGAGGGCAGTTTGATCGCGCCATCATGGTCACCGCAGAAGAACACGCGCCCGCGCCCCGTGCGCGCGAGCGCGATGCCGCGCGGCAGGCTCCGCACCGGATTTTCCCGCGTGCCCGGGTTTCCATCATCGCCTTGAAGCGAATTTACGAACACGCCGCAGCCGTCCTCTGCCTGGTCAGCGGTGAGGTACGCGCGACAGACCGACTCCGGCGGAGGAGCAGGCTCGCACGAGCTCGCGCCTGCGCAGGGCGTAGGGTCTTCATAGGGACCTAGGTCGATCCCACAACCCACGGCCGCAAGCGGCACCAGCAGAAGCAGTCGTCGGATTTCAGCCATTCTCATGGTGCCTCTCGATATTGCGCCCGGGGGAGGGAACTTTCATCTCGGTGGTTCTTCGGCCGAGGCCACCGCAGGGAACACCACCCAGTTGGCTGATTCGCCCCGTCTACCATCGCTCTCGTTTCCGGAGAAACTCCCCCCGGAGCCGCCGTCGCCAGCAGCTCCGTTCCTGATCTGCGCACCTCGTTCAAAGCTCACCTTGGTGACGCCCACCGTGGCGACGCCGATAGAGTGCCCACCCAGGCCGCCGCCGCCATCACCGCCATGGCCGCCATCGCCGCCATCGCCGCCGTCGCAGGCATCCCAAGCTGATTGATCTAGATATTTCCCACCATAGCCCCCCGGCGCGCCCGAGCCACCGGCCTGGCCTGTCCCACCAGCCCCGCCACGGCCGCCTCGGCCGGTCACCACCTGACTGTCATCGACCGTGATCTCGGCGCCCTCCAGCACCACGATCCCGAGGCTCGAGCCTCCATAGCCCCCTCCATGGCCCGCCTTTCCACCACAGCCGCCGCTGCCTCCGGAACCGCCGGCAGCGCCGCCCTGAGGCTCTCCGGAACGGCACTGGATGGATCGACTCCCGCCGCCACCCCCGCCGCCCCCGCCGACGCCCCCGGGGGCGCCGTCGGCGCCCCGAACGCCGACCCACCCGGCCTGGTCGAGGCTGCCGAGGCCGCTGGCGCCGGGGCCGTGCCGCCCAGGCTCACCGTTCGCGCCCGGCTTTCCGGCCTTGCATCCCCCGCTGCTCGCGCCGAGCCCCCCCTCGCCGGACGCCGCGGGATTCTCCGCCGGGGAAGGCGCGCCCGGCTGGCCGTCGCCACCATCGTCGGCGTACCCATCGCCGCCCTGTCCGCCGATGGACTCGATGCCCCCGTCGCACTCCGTGACCACGGGTGACGCGCCCGTCGCGACCTCCGCCCTGCACGCGTTCACGCCGTTCTCCCCGTACTCCCCGTCCTTCGCCCGGAGGCGCGGGGCGTCCTCCCCCGGCTCCCCGTCCTTCCCGTCGGCCGTGTGGACCTGGCTCTCCACCACCCGGACCTTCGCCCCCTGGCTCAAGATCATCCCGATCGACGACTTCCCGTCGCTCGCCGACCCCTCGGCGGCCACGACCCGGATCCCGAACATCGTCGACCTCGCCCCTCCCCCGTCGAGGACCCGGACCGGAACCCCCGCCGGCCCCGGGGCGATGGTGGTCAGCTGGTCGGCCCCCCCGAAGGACCAGTCCCCGTCGGCGCAGTGGCGGCCCCCCCAGAGGTCCACGCCCGAGGGCAGCACGACCGCCTCCTCGAACGTCTCGCCGCACGCGTACACGCGCCGGGTCGGCGCCTGCCCGTGGCTGCGTCCGCCCGCGGCGAGCACGATGGCGCGCCGCAAGGTCTTCACGGGCCTCTCCCGCGTACCCGGGTTGCGGTCGTCGCCCTGCGCGCGCACGAACACCCCGCACGCGTCGAGCGCCGGCGCCCTCCCGGGATCGCCGTCGCACGGCGAGGCCGCGGGCGGCGGCGCCGGGGGGGCGGGCTCGTCGCAGGTCTGCTCTTCCCAGCAGTGGTTCCCCAGGTACATGCACCCCGAGACCACGCTCGCGCCGCACGCGCCCAGCGCAGCGATCGCGAGCGACACCGCGGCCCTCCGCGCGGCCCTGGCCCGCCTCACGCTCGCCTCGCCATCCATGCCGGTCTCCAAGCCCCTCACCACACCCCCACCGCCACCAGGCCGACCTGCTGCGCCGCCATCGCCGGGACGACCTGAAAACCGCTCCGCGCCGGCGTCGATCGCAGCCACGAGAAATCCACGAAGAACGACGCGGCGGTCACCGCGCCGACCACGGCCCCCGTCGCGACCAGGGCCGTTCCGACGGCGCCGGACAGATCGCGCTGCTCCCGCATGCGACGGAGCCCCGGGCACGCCGAGGGCTGCGGCGCTGCGCTGCACGCGCCCGAGGTCCAAGCCGGGTCGCGGTGGAGGCCGTCGATGCGCTCGTCGAGGTCCCCGTCGAGGCGGTTCGCCCGGAGCATGAACACCGCCCCCGTCGACACGGTGGCCGCCGCGACGGCGATCCCCGCGATCCGCAGCGTCCCCGGCCACGACGCCCACGGCCCCGGCGCCGCCGGCGGCGCGTCCGAGGCCGCCGCCGGGGCGACCGGTGCGCTCCGCGTCGCGCCCGGCTCCGGTGCGCGCGCGGACGCATCGGCCGCGCGCGCGAGCTGCAGCGCCGCGCCGACCGTCATCCCCGCAGCGACCTCGAGCCGCTGCGAGGCCTCCCCATACCCCGACAGCCGAGCCCGAAGCGTGTACGCCCCCGGCTCGACGAACAGCTCGTGGGCCGCGGCGCCCGTGCCGATGGGCTTCCCGTCCACGAGGATCTCGGCGTCCGGCGGGGAGGCTGCAACGTAGACCCTCCCGACGTGCTCGACGGCCCCGTTGAACGCGCGCGTGAACCTGCGAAGGAGCGTCTGATCCAGGGCGGCGTCGTGCTCGAGGCTCTGCCCGAGGTGCTCGGCGGCCTCCCGGTGCTTGCCCTGCTCCAGCTCGCAGAGCCCCAGATACCCGAGCACCTCCGCCCGCTGCGCCGCGGGCATCCAGGCCGCGCCGGGCACCGCCAGGACGGCCTCGAAGCTCGCCTCCGCCTCGGCCCACCGCCGCGCGAAGAAGGCACGCCGGGCCTGCTGGTGCGCGTTCGTCGCCGCGCTCTCCGCCGCCCTCGAGCCCTCGGGCGCCGGCTGCGCGCGCGCGAGCCCGACGCCGCTGCCCAGCGCGACGAGACAGCAAATCCCGCCCACGACCGAGCGCAAGCGCATCATGCGGCCGACTGTACCGACGAAGCCGCCTGCACAGCAACGGCGCTTGCACGCCGAGCGCTGCGCTTTGCATGACAAATCCGACGCCACGCTCGTAACGTATTCCACCGAGACGCCACCCGATCGTCATCCCCGTGTGGGCGCACCTTCGCGCACCGCTTCTTCGTCGCGCCGGTCGATTGGGTCACCTCTTTTCGGGCCTGAATCATCTGGACGTGCATGGACGTGACCACCTCGACGAGCCTGGACGTCACAGCCCCTTGTCCGCTCGGTTCCGACCGCTTCCGCCGGCTCGCGCGCGCCATGCGCGTGCCGGCTCAGGACATCGACGACGTCGTCCAGCAGGCGTGGCTTCGCATCCTGGAGAACCGCGCGCGCGTCGGCATGGCGAGGGACGCCGCGGCATATGCGGACCAGATCGTGAGAAACGAGGCGCGCACCAGCCGGCGGCGAGCACGCCGCCGGGAAGAGGTCATCGCGCCGCTGCAGGGCGCAGAGCCTTCAGACGAGCGGCCGGGCCCGGAAGCGTCCGTGATCGCCCGCCAGCGGACTGCCGTCCTCTGGCAGTTCATCGACAAGCTCGACGACGCGCGCCGCTCGGTCTTCGTCGAGCACGAGCTCCTGGGCCGGACGCTCGCCGAGATCGCCAGGGCGCACGCGCTCTCGGAGAACACCGTCAAGTCACGGCTCACCGCCGCATGGGACAAAGTCGAGCAGGAGAGGGCGCGCTGGCAGGCAGAGCAGCGGCGACGCGGGCAGGCCACAGTGCCATGCCTGGTGCCGTTCTTCTCCGGTACCTGGCTTCACGACGCCTTGCGCGGGCTGGGTCGGTTCAAGCTGCATGGGGCGGCGGCAGCGGCGCTCGTCCTCGGGGCGGGCGCCGCCTGGCCCGGTCCGGCGGCTGGCTTCGCCGAAGCGCCCTTGCTCGCCGCCTCGGGGCGCGCGCAGCCCGCGGTCGAGATCTCGGCTGGGCCTGCTGACGCGCGCGGCGTGCGGCCGGGAGGACCCGAGAGCGCGAGCGGGCGAGAGGCCGTCACGGCCTCGGCCGTATCCGCCGATCAGGGCAGCTCCACGACAGCCCGCGCGGTATCCGCCGCCGTCGAGAGGTCGTCCCGGGGAGGCACCGGCGCGGCGCATACTCGGATCGACCCGAGGCTCGAGCGCGCGCGAGCGATGCTCGATCTCGGGACCACCGAAGGACAGCTCTCGGCGTGCCGTCTCCTGCACGAGCACCGCGAGCGTCGCGGTCGCGGAGAGCACGCCGCGGAGCGCGACGCGCTCCTCCGGCGGGCGCGCTGCGAGCGCCACGGGTCGCTCTGAGCACAGGAGTGTTCGCGTTGCCCGCGGCAACGCCCGTAATCCCTCACGATAGGCATGCGTCGAGCCGCCGCCATGCTGGACATCGACTCCATCGCCCGGCACACGGCGACCATCGACGATGTATTGCGGCGCTGGCGCATACCGAGCAGGGATCGCGCCGACATCGCCCAGGAGGTGCTGCTCGGGGCCTGGCGACGCATGCGCGCCGGGCGGTTCCAGCCGCGGCCGGGGGTCCCGGACGCCGTGGCCTTGAAGCGATGGATCGTCGGCATCAGCTGGCGCCATGCTTCCCATTACGCGACGCGCACGCACCGGCGGTACGAGGTCCTCGTGCCGAGCGCGGGTCGCCTCTGCCAGGATCACGCGCCCGCGCCGCTCGAGCAGGTCGAGGCCCGGAAAGCGCTGGACGATCTGAGACGCGTCGACCCCAGGTTTCGAGCCGTCCTCGCCCTCACGGCGCAGGGATACACGATCGCGGAGATCGCCGCGGAGATCGGGCATAACGAGAACACGGTCTCGAATCGTCTGCGGCTCGGCCGGCTGTGGTTCCGGCGCGTACGCCGGAGGTGGCGGAGGCTGCCGCGGGCTCGCCGGGAGCACCATCCACGGCGCTGATGGATCCATCCAGAACATCGAATGGTCGGCCGGACGCGCGCCCATCATATCCCTCCTCAACGAAGCGCGGCGCGCCATGCGCCGCCGAAGAGGAGATTCCCATGACCGCTGACCCCACGAAGACCGTGACGCTCTCCCTCCTGGCCCGCATCGAGGCCAAGCCCGGCAAGGAGGCCGAGGTCGAGGCGCTCCTCCGCTCCGCCGTCGGCCTCGCGGTCGAGGAGCCGCGGACGGTGCACTGGTTCGCGCTGCGCATCGGGCCGTCGACGTTCGGCATCTTCGACACCTTCGCGGACGAGGTAGGGCGCAAGGAGCACCTCGCGGGCCGCATCGCGGCCGCGCTCATGGCAAAGGCAGAAGAGCTGCTCGCCGCCGCGCCCGTCATCGAGCACGTCGACATCATCGCCGCGAAGGTTTGACCGGCCGCGGCCGGGCAGCGCGCGCCAGCAGCGTGTCCCAGAAGAGCTGCAAGACCGGCGCCGGCGTGCGATCGCCCGAGCGCACCAGCGCGATGGTGCGCCCGAGGGCGGGGTCCACGAGCGGGCGCTGCGACGCCTCCGCCAGGAGCAGCGAGTGCTCCGGCATGAAGGCGAAGCCCAGCCCCGCGTGCACCAGGCTCTGGACCCAGTCCTCCCGATCGGTCCGGTAGGCCGCATACAGGTCCACGCGCCGCGCGGCGCACACGCCCGCGACCTGTTCGCGCATCTCGCACGCGAGCCGATCGAGGTAGGGCTCGCCGTCCAAATCCTCGAGCCGCAGGCCCTCGCGCGCGGCCAGGCGGTGGCCGGGCGGGAGGACCACGACGTAACGCTCCTCGTAGAGGGGCGCCACCACGCACCAGTCCGGGACAGCGTCGCCGAGGTTCGAGACGATGACGTCGACCTCGGCCTCCTCCAGCCGCCGCAGGAGCTCGCCCTGCGTGGTCACCGCGATCTCCAGCTCCACCCCCGGCGCCTCCGCGCGGAACGCCGCCAGCGAGCCCGCGAGCCGCGCGGGCCCGATGGTGCAGAGGATGCCCACCCGGAGCGGCACCTGCTTGAGGCGCCGGTGGTTCTCCGCGATCACCTGCACGGCCTGCATGTCGTCCCGCAGCCGCAGAAACCGCGGCAGCACGCCCTGCCCCAGCGCGGTGAGCTTGGCACCGCCGCGCTCGCGCAGGAGGAGCGGCCCGCCGAGCTCCTCCTCGAGCTTCTTGATGGCGGCCGTGAGCGCGGGTTGCGAGACCGAGCACCGCTCGGCCGCGCGCGTGAAGCTGCGCGTCTCGATCACCGCCAGGAAATACCGGACCTGATGGGTCTCCATGGCCGCGCATCTTCGCCCGGCGACGCCGCCCGCGCCATCCGTCGCGGCCGCCCTCGCGCCGCGAGGGCAGCGGTCACCTCAGCCCGGTCGTGATCACATACCGCGTCTTGCCCGACTCCGGATCACGGCAGTCCTTGTAATACTGTCCGGGCCGGTGGACCTTCCCGCAGGTGTCCTGGCAGCTCCCCACGATCTCGATCATCCCGCAGCCCTCGAGATCCCCGTCCGCGCCCGGGTGGCCGGCGGCGCAGTCGCGCCGCGCCGCGCGCGCGATCTCGACGTTCGCCTCGTTGTAACAGGCGCGCAGGTAGGGCGTCTCGGCGAAGAGGTTCCCCCAGAAGGCGCCTTCGATGTGCGGATACGCGGAGAGCTCGTCCGCCTCGACCTCGCGGCGCAGCGGGTTCTGCGGGGAGCGCATCGAGATGAGGACCGACACGCCATAACGGTTCGTGTGGGCCGCGAGGCACGCGGAGACCATCTGCTTGCCGTCCTCGTCGAGCGGGCGCCTGTCCCACCGGTCGGCGAGGCCGAGGTGCCCGGCGTAGACCTCGTTGTGGGTCGCGCCCGCGGCGTCGGTCCACGAGAAGCGGAACGACTGGGACTCCTTGAACGCGCAGCTGACCGTGTACTTCACCAGCGTCCGGAAGAGCTCGCCGCCCACGCCGGGATCCTTGAGGGCGGAGGCCGCCTCCGGCCTCAACGCGTTGTAGCTGAGCGCGTTGTAGCTCAGCGCATTGTAGCTGAGCGCGTTGTAGCTCAGCGCATTGTAGCTGAGCGCATTGCCGCTCTCGATCGCGTCGGCGCTCGAGCCGAGCTCCTCTGCTTCACCATCCTCTTCAAACGCCAGCTCGGGCGCGACGCAGCCGTTAGCCACGAGAAGGATGCCAGCGCATCCAAGTACCGCCTTGATGTTCACGTGATGAGACCTCGGTAGCGGGCCAAGGGGAGCGCTCACGCTCCCCGATCGCAGCACGCCCTCCGGCCGTCGCTCAACCCAGCGACGACCGGGAACTCTCCACGTCTATGGGCATCGTACGGCGATTCACGTCGTCTGTCAGCCCTTAAATCGACGTCCCTTGCAGATTCACCCGTGGGAAAGCGGCGCGTAGTTGAGCGTACTTGAGCGCAGTTGAGCGTAGTTGAGCGTAGTTCCGTTCAGCTGCGCTCAGTTCCGACCCGTCCCGACCCACTGCGCCGCGAGCTCCAGGGTGCGGGCGTTGTCCGGGACGTGGGAGAGAAAGCGCCTGCGCCACTCGGGGTCGCGGACGCTCTCGGCCCGGCCGAGCAGCCTGTCGCGCGCCGAGGAGATGGCGACCGCGGCGCGGGCCGCGTCGCCGACCGCGGAGAACGCCTCGGCGTGGACCAGCCGGATCATCGACTCGCCCTCCTCGAGCCCGCCGAGCGACTCGAGCGCCGCCAGGGCCTCGCCGGCGGCCGCGAGCGCCTCGGCCGCGCGCCCCAGCCCGATCAGCGCCCGGGCGCGGATCGCCGTGGCCGCGACGCGCAGCGGCGACGCGCTCTCCAGCGCCTCGGCGTGGCGCGCCTCGCGCTCGGCGCCCGCGAAATCGCCGCCGAGCAGGGCGATCTTCGCCAGGTAGGAGCGCGACACCACCTCGGCGCGCGGGTCGCCGAGCCGCTGGCTCGACGCGAGGGCCGCCTCCTCGACGGCCCGCGCCTCGGCGAGCCTGCCGCGGTAGGCGAGGACCTGCCCGAGGCTGGCCTGCGCCGCCGCCATCGCCTCGTGGAGCCCCATCCGCTCCGCGGCTTCCATCACGGAGCGGAGCGCCGCCTCGGCGCCCCCGAAATCGCCGAGCTCGCCGTAGCAGTAGCCCAGGTTCGCGCGGGTCATGCACGCGTTGCGCCGGTCGCCGACCTGCTCGAACGCCGCGAGCGCGGCCTCCAGGCCGGTGGCGCAGGCGCCGGGATCGCCCCCGCTCATGGCGCGGAAGGCGCGCGCCTGGTGCAGCCCCGCGACCACCTCGGCGCCCGTCCCGGCGCCGGTCGCCGCGCCGTCGGAGAGCGCGCGCTCCACCTCCGCGATGAGCGCGTCGACCACCGCGGGCCGCCCGGCGAAGGCCAGCGTCGAGGCGCCCGCGCAGAGGCACGTGCTCCTCGCGCTCTCCGCGCCCGGCAGCGCGGGCGCGCCGATCGCCGCGCCCATCCAGCGCTCCACGCGGTCGAAGCCGCCCAGCTTGCTCGCCGCCGCGACCACCTGCGCGACGGCCGTGAACCACGGCGCCGAGCCGGGGGTGAGGTGCTCCACCGCCGCCGTGCCCCGCTCCTCGGCGAGCGCGAGATCGCCCCGCCACACGTGCGCCTCGGCCTGGACCAGCCGGAGCGCCCCCACCACCGCGGGCTCCGGCGCGCACGCGAGCCCGCGCTCGGCCCGCGCGATCGCCGCGCCGAGATCGTTGCCCTCCAGGGCGTGCTGCGCCGCGCGCAGGTACGCCGCCGCGGCGCGCGCGGGCACGGCGCCGCGCTCGAAGTGCTCGGCGAGCGCCATGGCGTCGGGCTCGCCCGCGCCCTCCAGCCAGTCGCCCGCCAGCGCGTGGCCGAGCCGCCGGTCGGCCTCGGTCAGCATGCCGTACGCGGCCTCGCGCACGAGCGCGTGGCGGAAGCGGTACTCGACCTCGCCCCGCAGGCGGCCGGGGCCGCGCCGGTGGATCACCTCGCGCTTCTCCAGCTCGGAGAGCCAGCGCGTGACCCCGGCGCCGCCGAGCAGCGCGCTCACCCCGCTCGGCCAGAACGCCTGGCCGAAGACGCTCGCCGCCCGCAGCACGCGCCGCGCCTCCGCGTCGAGCGCCTCGATGCGCGCCTGCACCATCGCCAGCACCGTCTCGGGCAGGTCCGCGCCGTGGCCGGCCGCCACCGCCCGGACCTGCTCTTCGAGGTAGAACGGGTTGCCGTCGGCCCGGTCCACCAGCGTGGCCACGAGCTCCGCGCTCACCTCGTCGCCGAGCGCCGCGCGCACGAGCCGCTCGCTCGCCCGCCGCGTGAGCGGCGGCAGCATCAGCTGGTTGCCGAACCTCCCCTTCGCGAGCGCGGGGAAGATCTCGTGCACCTCGGGGCGCCCCAGCCCGAGGACAAGGAACGGCAGGTCCTTCAGGCTCCGGAGCGCCGCCTCCACCATCGTCAGGGTGGGCAGGTCGCCCCACTGGAGGTCCTCGAGGATGAGCACCACCGGCTGCTTCGCGCACTCGGCCCGGATGAACTCTTCCCACGACAGGCGCAGCTGATCGCCCATCAGCAGCCGGTTGCGCCGCGCGGCGCCGACCTGGATGTCGTCGTCCGGGAACGGCGCGCCCACGAGCTCGCCGAGGAAGGCGCTGACCCGCCCCACGTCGAGCTCCGGGTGGCGCTCGACCCGGGCCCGCACCTTGCGCCGCCGCTCCTCGAGCGGCTCGCCGTCGACGATGCCCATCACGCCGCGAAGCGCGCGCGAGAGCAGCCCGAACGCCGAGCCCGAGCTCATCGGGTCGCCCTGCCCGAACCACACCTCGACCCGCTCCGCGCTCTCGCCGTGGGCTCCGCTCTCGCCGTGGGCCCCGTTCGCGCCGTCGGCCCCGCGCTCGCCGTGTCCGCCGCGCGCGCCGCGCGCCGACATCTTGGCGAGGAACTCCTGCCGCAGCCGCGATTTGCCCATGCCCGCCGCCGCGACCACCAGCATCGCGCCCGCGGTCGACTCCTCGATGCTCCGCTCGAGCTCCGCGGTCAGCACCGCGAGCTCCCGATCCCGACCGACGCACGCCACCGGCTTGCCCAGCAGCGCCGGCGCGGTCGCCACCTTGTGGTCGTCGCGCGCCCCGTGCAGGAAGCGCGCGCCCCCCTCGCGGCTCGTCTCGAACCGCCCGCCGAGCAGCCCCGCCGTCACGTCGTCGATGCGCACCGCGGCCGAGGGCGCCGGCTCGCCCCGCGCCGGCAGCAGCTGCACCGCCCGGTCGATGAGCTCCCCCATCGGGATGCGCGACGTGAGCTCCGCCCGCCCCGTGACGAGCGAGACCGGCGCGCCGCCGAGCAGCGCGCGCAGCGCGAGCGCGCAGCGGGCCGCCTGCGCCGCGAGATCGGTCGCCGCCTCGGCGCTCGTCAGCACCACGAGCGGCGAGCGGGCGTCGATGAGCTCGATCTGGCCCTGGTAGCGCGCCGCGAGCGCGCGCAGCTCCTCGACGCGCCCGAGCGCCCGCGCCTGCTCCTCCTCGTGCGAGCGCGTCTCGTCGTCCGGCTCCGAGCGCTCGTGCGCGAGCACGAGGCACGTGACGCGCCGCTCGCTGCTCGTGAGCTCCAGCACGCGCACCGGCGCGGCGGGCTCGCCCCCGGCCGCCGCGCCGGCGCTGCGGAGATCGATCGCGCCGAGCGCCTCGGCGACGGCCGCGCCGTCGCGGGGCCGATGGTCCGGCTGCTTCGCGAGCATGCTGGCGCAGAGCGCGTCGAGCTGCGCCGGCAGCTCGGGGCGGAGCTCGTGGAGGTGCGGCGGCTCGTCGAGGAGCACCTTGACCAGCACGGCGAGCGCGCCGACGCCCTGGAACGCGGCGCGCCCGGTGAGGCACTTGAAGAGCACGCAGCCGAGCGCGAACACGTCGGCGCGGGCGTCGACGCTCCGCTCGCCGCGCGCCTGCTCGGGCGCCATGTACTCCGGGGTCCCGAGGACGGTGCCCGGCATCGTGAGCTGCTGGTCGATCCGGAAGCGCGCGATCCCGAAATCGAGCACCATCACCCGGTCGAGCCGCCCGTCGGCGAGGAGCAGGTTGCTCGGCTTGAGATCGCGGTGCACGACGCCCTGCCGGTGGAGGGCGCCGAGCGTGCCGGCGACCCGGGCGACGACATCGACGCTCTCGGCGGCGGTGAGGCCCCTCTGCACCATGCGCTCGGCGAGCGTCTCGCCGGAGAGCCACTCCATCACCAGATACGGCTTGCCGCCCGCCGTGAGGCCGTGAGCGATGTACCGGACCACACCGGGGATGCGCAGCGCCGAGAGCGCCTCGACCTCGCAGGAGAAGCGGCGCTGCTCGCCCTTGCCGGCGCGGCGAAGCACCTTGAGAGCCACCGTGTCGCCGCTCTCCAGGTCGCGCGCCCGGTAGACGTGACCCATCCCACCGGAGCCGGCGAGGCCCTCGATCTCGAACCGCTCGTCGACGATCTCTCCCACGCGCATCAGCGGCCGTGGATCCAGCGATATCACGCGCGAGGCTCGCTTCGCTGTAGGGCATGCCTGCTTTCGCGACGGCGGGTGGGCGAGCGACCGACATGCGGAGTCAGCGCGTCTGCCCGGCGCGGAGCGTCATCGCGACCCGGCGCGCCTCGCTACGTAAGACAGCTCATGATTCCTCCCGCGATCAGCCTGGGTGAAGCGGTCATTGGCCAGAGAGGTCGCTGACCAAGGTGGGAAGGCGAGAGGATGATCCGGGTTTTCTCCCTACCTTCCCGCCGTCGCGTCCCGTGGACGGCGCGAGCGCGCTGCGGACGCGACGGCGTCGGGTGACGTCGCGCGATGTCGCGAGACGCCCTCGTCGCGAGGAGCGCGCGCCCGGGAGAGGCATTCCGTTCGGGCAGCACGATTTTCCAGGAAAAGCGCCGGTGAGCGGTCGCCGGGGTTGCTGCTGGATCGCCGGCCGCGCCGCGGGGGCCCATCTCCTGGTGCTCCGACTCGACGGCAGCAACCCGCGTGCCGGCGGCGGCCGCAGGTTCCAGTTGCAGCGAATTTTCCATGCACGGTCCACAGCGCCGTCAACCTGGTTGCGTGCCTGCGCGTTGGCGGGCCAGCCCCGTCGGGCGCCCCGGACCGCGCCCCGCATCGCCGAGGGCCGCCCCTGGCGGACGGGCTCACCTGAGCGCTCGGACGCGCCCCGCCGGGCGTACCGCCGCTCGGCGCCCCCCGGCAGGCGCCTCGTGTGCACCGAGGGCGACCGCCGGGCACCCCCGCGGGCGCCGCCGCCACGGTTGCATCTTTAGTAAAATTCTTTACTATCGCTTCTCGCGGACAGCCTGGGTGAGATGGCGGGCGAACACCATGAGTAAAGTTTTCCCCCGGAGGCGTTATCTGCACCGATGATGCTCGCGAACTCGATCGGTGATTGAAGTTTTTGCCCCCTGACCTCGTCTGCGCCCCGTTGGTGTTCGCAGGCTCGCTCGGCGGCTGGGTGTGTATTGACATCCAGCCATGGAGCTGCGATGTATGGGCTGAGCTTGCCCTTACCTGACAGGAGACGTCGGATGTCGATGAGCATGAAGCTGATGAGTGCCGTGTTGATGAGCGTCGGCATTGGCTTTGCGGGCGCTGCGTGGGCCGCGGGTGGGGCTGCGGATGTCCCCGCTTCTGTTGCCGAGGGGAAGGATTTCGGTTGCGGTGCAAAGGGACAGAAGGCCTGTCCGATGCAGGGCTGGATGAAGACGGTCATGCAGTCCGCGACCACGAGCGGCGACGGCGCCAAGATCGCGTCGGCGCTGGACTACGTCGCGTCGAAGCCGCCGCCCGGGATGCCCAAGTGGGTCGCCATCTCGAAGGAAGGCGCGGAGAAGGCCAAGAAGGGCGACATCGACGGCGCCAAGGCGAGCTGCAAGGCCTGCCACGATCTGTACAAGGCGGAGTACAAGGCGAAGCTCCGCGACGCCGCCTTCTGAGGCGTCTCTCTCTTCCTTACCCTCGCCTCTCCCTCCTCTACCCCTCGCGCCTGGCGCGCGCTCTCCAGCCGCCCTGGCCGCAACCGCTCGCCAGGGCGCGCCGCAACCGCCGTCACCCGAAACGCTGCTCGACCCGCCCTGGCCGCCAATCGGCCAGGGCTCGGTCCACGGGCGCGGGCCGACGCTGCCCCCGCCGCCGCTGCGCCCCGCGCCGCTGCTCCGCCGAGCGCGCGGCCCGCGCCGCTCAGCAGGCTTTGCCGCCGGCGGCCGCGCAGATCTCCTCGGGCGCGAGCGTCCGGCCAAAGACGCGGAGGCTGTCGAGCAGGCCGTCGAACTCGTCTCCGCCCGAGGGCTCTTCCGAGCCGATGAAGATGGGCTGTTCGCCCGAGGCGAGCACCGCTCCTGCGGAGCTCCGGTCGATCTCGACGCCGTTCACGTAGAGGCTCTGCGTCTGACCGTCGGAGAGACACGCGATGTGCGTCCACTCCCCGGGAACGACGGCATAAGGCACGTTCCGCTCGACCCCCATGGTGCAGCGGATCTCCCCGCTCGCCATCAGGAAGATCGAGGGCTTCCCGCCGCTGTCGATCACGGCGTACCTCCCGTGCTTCGGCAGGGAGGCCGGTTTGATCCAGACATCGATGGTCATCGCGGGGGCCGCCCACGCGGCGTCGTGGCGAAACCGGAGGCTGCTCCTCCGCGTCACCCGGAGCGCCTGCCCGCCCTTGCCGGGCTCGTAACTCAGGTTCTCCGCCTGCTCTGGCTTGAAGCGATGCTGCGAGCCGTCGCCGGGATCCCCCTCGAACGCGAAGCACGCGATCAGCGACGGATCCGCCGCGTCGCACAGCGCGGCCGGCTCCTCCGCGGGCTCCTCGACCGGTTCTTCCGCGGGTTCCTCGGGGGGGATCTCGACGGGGTCTTCGGCGGGCGCGTCCACCGGCCCCTCGGCGGGAGCTTCACCGATGTCTCCGGCGGGCTCCTCGACGGGTTGCTCCGGTCGAGGCTCGGCTCGCTCTGGCTGGCGTGTGCCCCTCGCGTCGAGGGCGCAGCCTGGCACCGACAGCAGCAGAGCGGCCATGCCAGCCAAACAACGTGGTGAAAAGCGAGAGGAATAAGCCATGCTGCGTCTCCTGCGGTCGGCAGCCTATCCCAAAGGACCGCGCCATGTCACCGAGAGTCGTACGAGACTTCGATCGACGCAGCGCGCTCATCGGGCCCGCCCGGCGCGCCGGCCGAGCCTCTCCCCCCTTCAGGTGGCCTGAAGCGAGCCAGGGGCTGGACAGCCTCTCTGTAGTATCGGTCTCTGGAACATCGAGAGCATAACTTTTCATTGCCATGCAGGGAGAGCTCATATGTCTCGACGGGGCGTCGTGGCTCGGTGATGGGCGCCCCGTACATCGCGGAGCTACCTGTTCAACTTCAGCGGACGATGATGTACGCTGTCACCGGATGTCGAGGCACCCTTCAGGTCGCGCCGCGGGGCCAGCGCTTCGCGCGGGCTCGCTCGCCGCGGTGCTCGTCTGTCGCTGCGGCGAGGCGCTCGCCCAGCCGGCGGCCGCCCCGATCCCGGAGGAGCCGGCGCCCGTCGAGCAGGGCCCCGGGCGGGCGCCGGGGCTCCGGGGCGGGGCGCCCCTGCTCCACCTCGGCGCGCGCGACAACGCGCTTCGCACGAGCCGATTCGGCTGGACCACCAGCACCACCACCGACGTCTTCGGCTTGGGCGGCGGGCTGTACAGGGTCGACGGCGAGCGCGCCGGCATGTCCTTTTCGCTCGCTCCTCGGTACTCGTTCGTGAGCACGAAGGAGCACTGGGCCTGGGTGGGCACGGACGTCGCGCTGGCGCTGGAGCTCACGGACAGCGACGTCTCCGGAGAGGACGCCGTCACCCTGGCCGACCTGCCCCTTCAGGCCGCGTACAACTACACCCTCTTTCAGGACGGCAGGGGCCTCGTCCTGCTCGGCGGGCCCCGGCTCGCCGTCGTGCTCCCGACGTCGGCGGCGAGCCGGGACATCGGCGTCTATGCGCGCACGCGGCTCGGGCTCGGCGCTCTCGGGAACATCCGCCTGCTCGAGGGGGCGTGGCTGAACGGGGTCTTCTTCTCGGCCGGCGGCGGCTGGGAACACCTGTTCTCGCAGGCCACCACGCCCGCGCACGACGGCGCCCACCGCCCGCGGCAAGCCCCGTCGGGCGAGGTGCTCCTCGACGACCAGCTCTCGGGTCGCTTCCTGGAGCGCGATCGGCTCTCCGCGGGGCTAAGCTCCTGGGTCAACGTCTGGGGCGACCTGTCGGTCGGCACGACATGGGGGCTCGGGGCCGGGTTCCGCGATTCGCCGCTCGACGGAGGCTGCGTCGAGACCTCGACCGGATGCGTGCCCGTGGAGCCGCGCGGATCGTCGACGGCGGCCGTGGCGTACACGACGTTCGGGGTGTCGCTGAGCTACCCGGCCGCGGACATCGCATGGTTCGAGCTCGGCTACGACAACACCACGTCCACCCTGGCGGAGGACGGGCAGCGCCGCTCCTTCTTCCACAGCCCCGGTGCGCAGCTGTACCTCACGATGACCCTGTTCCTCGACAGCCTCTACGCTGAAGCGACGGCGCCGCCGGCCGAGCAGTAGGCCGCCGCGCGCTGAGGGCACGAGGGTCAGGCGATTGACGTGTGATTTTCGTGGCCGCTGTGGCTTCATGGACGTCTCCGGGCGATCGGCGCTTGGAGCACGGTTCGACCCGACCGGACTTGCGCGCAAAGGCGCCCCATGAACACCAGGATGGCTGCGCTCGACACCGAATGGCGCCCCGGACGCCCGACGCGCCGGAGCGCCGTGGCCCTGCGGCCCTTCCTGCTGCTCGCGGCAACGTGGGTTTCGGAGGGCTGCGACAAGGATGCTTCCGGGGTGCCTCCAGCGGAGATGCCGGATGGAGGAGGAGGAGGCGGCGGCGACGGCGGCGGGACGGCCGTGCCGGGGTGCGCGCCCGGCGAGCTCGCGACGCCCTCGGGGTGCGAGCCCGCGGGCATTCCGGCCGAGGCCTGCGGCGCCGGCTTCACGCCGGGCGACCGCGCGTGCGCGCCCGTCCTGCCGCCCGCGCCCTGCGCCGCCGGGACGATGGCGGTGCCGGGAGAGACGGCCTGTCGCGAGGTCGCGCCGTGCGGCGAGGGGGCGTGGGGCGACCTCCCCGTGGACGAGCAGACCCAGTTCGTCGACGCCGCCTACGCGGGGGCCGACTCCGACGGCAGCGCGGCGAGGCCCTGGACGACCGTCGGCGACGGCGTCCTCGCGGCCGCGCCCGGCGGGGTCGTCGCGGTCGCGGCGGGGACGTACGCAGAGGACGTGATCGTCGACAAGCCACTACGGCTGTGGGGGAGATGCCCGGCGATGGTCGAGATCGCCGGGACGGGGCCGGACACGAGCGCAGCCGTCACGGTCGATCCGGGCGCCGACGCGGCCGAGATACGGGGCGTGGCGGTCCGCGGCGCGGGCGCGGGCATCGTGGTCTCCGGAGCCAGCGGGGTCGTTGTCGACGAGGTCTGGGTGCACGGCACGGGCGCCCAGGGCGTCAAGGTGCACAACGAGCACGGCCCGTCGCAGCTCACCGTCCGCGGCTCGCTCATCGAAGAGGCCCATTCGGTCGGCGCCCACAGCAGGGGGGCCGAGCTCGTCCTCGAGTCGTCGGTCGTACGGGGCACCTTGGAGGTCGGCGAGTTCCGGGGGTCGGGCATCGGCGCGAATCCGGGAGAGGGCGACGTGCCGGCCTCGGTCACGGTGCGCGGCTCGATCATCGAGCAGAGCCGGGGAACCGGCGTGTACATCATCGCCTCCGAGGCGATCGTCGAGGACAGCGTGATCCGCGACAGCATCGGGATCGACGCCGATGCCGCGGGGATGGGCGTCGTCGCGTTCCGGAACAGCCGGGGCCAGCCGGGCGAGGTGGCCATCCGGCGCAGCGTCATCGAGGGCAACCAGGAGGCGGGGATGTTCGTCCAGGGCTCGTCCGCCACCGTCGAGCACACCGTGGTGCGCGACACGCGGCCTTACCCGGGAAAGCTGCGGACAGGATGGGGCATCTATGTCGTCGCCGACATCGCGGCTGGCCTGCGGTCCGAGGCGACCCTGGAGCGCGTCGTCGTCGAGCGAAGTCGCGACGTGGGCGTCGCGCTCTTCGGCGCCGATGGCTCGCTCGATGGCGTGCTCGTGCGGGACACCCTCCCGCGCGACATGGACGGGAACCACGGTATCGGGCTCGCGGTCGCTTCCGGCAACGAGCTCCACGGCCGCGTCACGGCGCGCGGCGCCGTCATCGAGGGGAGCCGCACCGCGGGGGTCTTCATCGAAGGAGCCGAGGCGACGCTGGAAGGGGTCGCGATCCGCCGCACGCTCCCGCGCGCCTCGGACGAGCGTTTCGGTCGGGGCATCGCGGTCCAAGGCCTCGACGCGCAGGGCACGCCGAGCCACCTCGAGCTCCGGTCGTCGCTCGTCGAGGACAGCGTCGAGACGGGGCTCTCGATCATCGGGTCGACCGCCACCCTGGAGGCGTCGACCGTCCGCGGCACCCGGAGCTCATCCAACGGGCTCAAGGGGAACGGCGTCACGGTGAGCAAGGACGTCGACGATGCGGAGGTGACGTTGACCGACGTGCGCATCGAGGAGAACGACGGCGCGGCCGTCGCGAGCTTCGGCGCCTCGGTCTCGCTCGAGCGCACCACGCTCGAGTGCAACTTCATCGATCTCAACGTGGAGACGGAGCTCGGCACGTCGGGGAAGATCACGGACAGCGGCCAGAACCAGTGCGGCTGCCAGGGCGTGAGCATCCCGTGCCAGGCCAAGAGCGAGGGGCTCGCGCCGCCCGAGCCGCTCCCGCCGGCGCTGGAGCCATGAGCGAGCGCGGCATGACCGGGTGAAACGGGTCAGCCCGCGGGCACCACCGTAGAATTTGGGTGGTGGCCCAATTTGCCCCGGAGTGATTCACATGAAGGCGGGAAGGCAGGAAGATCATTGATCTTTTCTTCCCGCCTTCCCGCCTTCATGTTCAAATCCGGCCACCACCAGAATTTGCGATGAAGCGCAAGGGCCTTGCATCATCGAGGCTGTCCGGACGCCGGGCGCCCGCTCTCGAGATCGAACGAGTCCCCCGCGCTCAGCACGTGGAGCCGCACGTCAAAGAGGCTGAGCACGCGATCGCCCTCCTCCTCGCCGATGTTCGTGTGGCTGAGATTGCGCCCGTCGACGACGTAGACTGCGCCCGTTCCCAGCGCGCGCAGGCGGCGATCCGGCTCGATCGCGGCGGCGGTGTCCTCGTCGATGCCGATCCCGAGCATGCGGGGGTTATGGGCGACGGCGCCGAGCAGACGGCCGAGCCTGCCGCGCTGGGCGAAGTGCTGGTCCACGAGGAGATCGCGCACCAGCCCGAGGCCGGGCGCCATGCGCACGGCGCCGCGCACCTTCGCGGACTCCTCGCCCGCCCCGCCCACGAGCATCGTCTCGCTCATGACCGAGGCGCCGGCCGAGGTGCCCGCGATGGTGCCGCCGCGCCTGTACACCGCGCAGATCGCGTCGGCGATGCGGCTGCCCCCGAGCTTGCTCGTGATCTTGAGCTGATCGCCCCCGGTGAAGAACACGCACCCCGCCCCCTCGAGCATCCCCAGCCAGCGCGCCTCGCCGGCGTCGCCGCGCTGGGCGATATCGAGGTGCGCGACCTCGGCCGCGCCGAGCGCCCGGAAGACCCGCTCGTACTCGACCCAGAGCTCGCCGGCGACGTCGCTCGCGACCGTGGCCACCACGATCGGCCGCCCGCCGGCGCGCGCCACCACGTCGCGCAGGATCTCTCGCGCGCCCTCCTTGTCTTCGTGTCCCCCGATGAGCACCAGCGCGCCGCCCGGCCGCGCGCGCGGCCCGCCCGCCGGAGGACCCTTGTCCGGCTCCTCAGCGTTCCTTTTGCTTCCGACCATCTCCGGCGCGACGGCCTCCCCGCCCTCGATGAGCACGAGCATCAGACGGCCAGGAGCGCGTCCTCGCGGCGGCGCGCGCGGAGCCGGGTCCCGGACCGGAGCTCGGGCACCGCGTTGACCGCGACCGCCCCCATCCGGGTGAGCATCTCTTCCATCGCGGGCGCCTCCTCGGTGAACAGCACGATGACCTCGCCCGGCTCCGCGGTGGCGAGCGCGTGCTCGATCGCCTCGTGCTCGTCCAGGATGACCTCGCACGTCTGCTCGGGCCGCACCTCCGCCACGACCCGCTGCACGAGCGCCGGGAGCTCCCCGGGCGCGCGGCCCCGGCGGTCGCCGTCGTCCTTGGCGAGGATGCGGTGGAAGCCGCCCTTGGCGATCTCGCAGGCGCACGCCTCGAGCAACGCGTTCGAGCGGTCGCCGGGCAGGCTCACGATGGCCGTGAGCCGCCGCCCCTCCCACTGGGCCGCGAGCGCGCACGTCGCCTGGAAGGCGCCGGGGTTGTGGCCATAGTCGACGAGCACGTAGTTGTCGTCGAGCTGGTAGAGGTTCATGCGGCCACGGTTCTTGCCGCACGCGTCGAAGGTCCGGAGGGCGCTCTGGATGGCGTCGACCGGCACCCCCTGGGCGCGGCACGCGGCGATCGCCGCCATCGCGTTCTGGACCTGGAAGAGCGCCGCGCCCGCGAAGGTCGCCGGGATCTCCTCCGCTCCGACGATGTGCCGCTCGCGGGTGCCCTTGAGCTCCACGATGGATCCGTTCTTCAGCGTGTAGCCCGTCCCGCCCTGAGCGACGTGGGCGCGCAGGACGGCGTTCGACGGGTCGAGCGCGAAGAACACGATGGCGCGCGACAGCTTCGTCATGCGGCGGTGCTGCGGGACGGCGGCGAGCAGCGGGTCCTCCGCGTTGAGCACCAGGGTCCCGCCCTCGCGCACCCGCTCGGCCACGACCATCTTGATCCAGAGGAGATCATCGACGCTCTCGATGCCATCCTGGCCCAGGTGATCCGGCGAGAGGTTGGTCATGATCGCGACGTCGGACCAGTCATAGCCGAGCCCCCGCCGGACGATGCCGCCGCGGGCCGTCTCGAGCACCGCGACGTCCACCGTGGGGTCGAACAGGATCGCGCGGGCGGACCCTGCCCCCGTGGTGTCGCCCGCCTCGATGCAGCGGCCGCCGACGTAGATGCCCTCGGTGGTGGTCATTCCCACCGTGGCGCCCGTCGCCCCGAGGATGTGCCCCACCATGCGCGTGGTCGTGGTCTTGCCGTTGGTGCCCGTGATCGAGATGATGGGAATGCGCGACGGCGCGCCCGGCGGATAGAGCATCTCGACGATGGCGCCGCCCACGTCCCTCGACTTCCCCTCGCTCGGGTGCTCGTGCATGCGGATGCCCGGGGCGGCGTTCAGCTCGATGATCGCGCCGCGGCCGAGGGGCTTCGCGATGTCCTCGGCCACGAGGTCGATCCCGCAGATATCGAGATCGATGGCCCGCGCCGCGCGCTCGCAGAGGCGGGCCGTGTCGGGGTGGATCTCGTCGGTGACGTCGCGCGCGATGCCGCCGGTCGACAGGTTGACGCTCTCGCGCAGGAAGAACCGCTCGCCGCGCGCGGGCACCTCGTCGAGGGAGCGCCCCTGCTTGGCGAGGCAGGCGCGCACCACGTCGTCGACGACGATCTTCGTGAGGACGCCGTTGTGCCCGTCCGCGCGGAGCGGGTTCTCGTTCTCCAGGGCGATGAGCTCGGCCACGGTGCGCTGCCCGTCGCCCACCACGTGGGCCGGCAGCCGCTCGCTCGCCGCGACCACCCGCCCGTTCACCACGAGGACGCGGTAGTTGCGCCCGCTCACCATCTCCTCGACGAGGACGCGGGGGCGGTGGGCGCGGGCGATCTCGAACGCCTCGCGCACCTGCGCCTCGGTCCAGAGGTTCAGCGACACGCCCTTGCCCTGGTTGCCGTCGAGCGGCTTGACCACGACGGGGGCGCGCAGCTCGCCGAGCGCCCGGGCCGCCTCGCCCGCCGTCCTCACCACGATCCCGCGCGGCGCCGGCACCCCGGCGCGCGCGAGGAGCTCCTTGGTGAGCTGCTTGTCGCCGGCGATCTCGACGGCGACGAAGCTCGTGGTGGAGCAGGTGGTGGCCTGCACGAAGCGCCGGTGCTTGCCGTAGCCGAACACGAGGAGGCTCTCGTCGTTGAGGCGCGACCAGGGGATACCGCGCTTCTCGGCCGCCTTGACCACGGCGCGCGTGCTCGGCCCGAGCGCCGTCTCCTCGGCCACCCGCGCGGCCTCTTTGACCTTCGCGTCCACGTCGAACGGCCCGCCCTCGAGCACGGCGGTGACGAGCTCGAAGGCCGCCTCGAGCAGGAGCCGCATGGCGGCCTCGTTCTCGAACTCGACGACGACGTCGTAGAGCCCGGGCGCGCCGGCGTAGACCGTCTTGCCGTAGGTCACGCCGATGCCCGCCGGCCCGCTCAGCTCCAGCGCGACGTGCTCGATGATGTGGCCCCAGTAGGTGCCTTCCCGGAGCCGCTCGACGAAGCCGCCCGGCTTGCCGCGCGAGCAGTGGTGCTCGCCGAGGCCCGGCAGGAGGGCGAGCAGCCGGTCGACGAAGCCGGGCACCTCGGCGCTGCTCGTCTCGGCGAGGTCCTCGAGATCGAGGGTCATGCGGAGGACTGGCCAGCTGGCGAACACGTTCGGCCCGTGGAGCGTACGGAGGGTGATGATGCGCATGGGTCTAGCTCGGCTGTGTGGGTGTCAGTCAGCAGCGATGATCGGTCTTCTCTCGAGCAGATCGAAGCTCCGTCCGTGAGGGAGCGAGTGCAGGGTGACCCCGGAGAGCGTGATGCAGCCTCCCGGTCCGGTGTCCACGGCGTCGTTGAAGGAGGCGCAGCCGGCGTCGACGATGGTGACGGCGCCGCTCCCGATCACGGTGGCGCGGTGTCCCTCGACGGCGATGGCGGTGTCCTCGTCGATGCCGACGCCGAGATAATGGGGGAACAGCCCGATGACGGAGAGGAGCCGGCCGATGCGGCCGCGCTGGGCGAAGTGCTGATCGATGATGACCCCAGGCAGGAGCTCGAGGCCCGGGCCGGTGCGCACCGCGCCCGCCCGCGGGGATCGGGTCTCGCCCTCGACGATCATGGTCGACGACATGACCGCGGCGCCGGCGCTGGTGCCCCCGACGACCATCCCTTCCGCGCAGCGCCGGTGGAGCATCGTGTCGACCCCGGTGCCGCCGAGTCGGTTCATGATCCGGAGCTGATCGCCGCCCGTGAAGAAGGTGCCGGTCGCCCGCTCGATCTGCCGCATGGCCGCCTCGTTGCGCGCGTCGTCGCGGGCAGCGATGGTGAGCACGGTGACCTCCAATGCCCCGAGTTGCTGGAAGATGTGCTGGTAGAGCTCGCCGACCACCTCGGGCGTCTCGCTGGCCGAGGGGATGATCACGATGCAGGCGTCCTGACCGCCCGCGAGGCGCACGAACTCGCGCAGGATGGCGCGCTCCCCCTCCTTGTCCTCGGCGCCGCCGATGGCCAACAGGCGCGGAAAGCTCGTCGCGGGGACCATGTCCAGGAGCTGACCCGACTTCGCAACCCTTGGGCCAGGCGGACGATGCCTCGTTTCGTGCGTGTTTCAATGGGGGTGGCTCGATCTGCACCATGGCAAATTGCCACAGGGTGGTCGATTGCCCCTCTCCGCTTCAGCTGAGGCTGGCGCTCTGGTTCCTTTGCAGACCTCGGCGCCGCACGGCTGACTGCCGCTCTCCTATCTCCTGCTCGACCTCCTGCGTTGGCTCTCGCCGCTTGCCGGAGAAGGTCGAGAGCCCCTCACGCCGGGATCGCGGGTGAGGATGCGCCGTCGCGCGCATGGTCGAGCGCAGCGTCGCGCGCGTGGAGGCGCGCGCGACGCGCGACCTCGCGCGCCGCCGCCACCCCGCCTCAGCCCGGCGTGCGCCTGGCGCGCCGGAGATCCGCGGCCGCGCCCTTCCCCTCCTCCGGCTGGCAGGTCGGACAGTAGATCGCGTCGTACCCGTGGACGCTCGCGCGGCGGAGCTTGTCGCCGCAGCGCGGGCACGGCTGGCCCGGGCGCCCGCGGACCTTGAGGAAGTCGCGCAGCTTCTCGTCGAGCGCCGGCGCCCGCCGAGCGATGGTCCGGGTCGCGTCGCCGAGCACATGGGCGATCGCCACGTGCAGGCGGTCGAGCTCCTCCTCGGAGAGGCCCTTGACCGTGGCCTTCGGGTGGATCTGCGCCTCGAAGAGCACCTCGTCGGCGTACGCGTTCCCCAGCGAGTCGAGCGCCGCCTTGTCCATCAGGAAGTCCTTGACCAGGCCGCGCCGCCCGCACGCAGCGGCGCGGAACGCCTCCTGCGTGAACACCCGCGGATCGAGGACGTCGAGGCCCACGCGCTCGAGCCCGGGGATCTTGTCGTATTCGCCCCGCGCGAGCACGTAGACCTTGCTCATCTCCACCTCGTCGCGGACCCTGAGCTCACGCCCGTCCTTCAGGGTCAGCGAGAACGCGAGATCGGTCGGGACCCGCGTCTCGCCCGGCAGCGTGATCGAGAACCGCCCCGCCAGCATCGGGGCGACCACGAGATCGAGCGCCCGCGCGCCGGCGAGCTCGAAGACCACGGCGTGCGCCCGCCGCGTCACGCGCCGGATCTCCGCGCCCGGCAGGAGGGCGTCGAGGCGCTCCGGGAGCAGGACGCGCAGCACCACCGGGCTGTCGGCCCGGGCCGCGGCCACGGCCGCGCCCGCGAGCTCGCGCGCGAGGATCGGGACGACGTACTCCAGGTCGGGTCGCTCCGGCACGACCCCAGAATACCCATCTCGCCGCGGAGGTCGCGTGCGACCTCCGGTCGGGCGCAAAGAAATGAGGCGGCGCGCGGCTCAGGCGCTGATCCGCGGAGCCTGCTCGCCGCGCGCGGCCTCCCGCCCCTCGCCCTCCTCCGGCTGCCGATCGCCGTACGCCGCGAGATCCCGGCCGCGCGCGAGCGCGTACACGGCGCGGATCCGCGCCGCCGCGAGGGCAGGCCCCGGCTCCGGGTTGAGGAGCACGGCGCCGTCGTCGAGCTCCAGCGCCATCGGGATCACGCCCCGAGGCTCGAGCGCCGCCCGGAGCTCCTCGAAGGCGATCGGGCCGTTCACCCGCTCCCCGCGGCCGGGCGGCGGCGCCTCGACGCGCACGAGATCCTGACCGCCCTCGCCGAGGAGCTCATCGTAAAGGGTCGTTACTCCCGGCACGAAGGCGCTGTGGACCATGAAATAGTTCTTGATGCGCTCGGTGCTGACGAGGCTGAGCCGCAGCCGATCGGGCCCGGCGAAGCCGCACTTGCCGGCGTCGAGGAGGCTCCGGACGTGCTCGCCCTTGGCCACCGAGGAGAACTCCGCGAGCACGTGCAGCCGCGCGCCGTGCGCGAGCTCGCCGCTCTCCAGCGCCCGCGCGAAGCGGATGAGCCGCATCGCCGTGCGCGCGTCGCGGTCGAGCCCCTCGGGCTCGCTCAGGAACACCGCGGCGGAGGCCGGCGCCCCGCGCGCCGCGCAGCGCACGGCGAGCGACGCGAGGTCGTGCCCGTGCTGCGTGTACACCGTGGCGCTGCCGCCGCGCGGGAGGGCGAGCCTGGCCCCGATCTGGCCCGGCGGCGCGCCGTCCGGCGCGGGCGCGACGCCGAGCGAGGCGAGCCGATCGGCGAGCGGCATCCGCTCGTCGCCGCGCTCGCCGAGGACCAGCGTCACCTCGATCCCCGGGACGAACTGCGCGAGCGCGTGCAAGAGCGACGGCAGCGCGGGGCTGTACCCGACGATGAGCACCCGATCGAGGCGGCTCCGGCGCGGCGAGAGCGTCGCCGCCCACGCCCGCGCCGCCCCAGCGTCGTCGTCCGCGGCGCCCGCGCCGTCCGCGCGCGCCCCCGCGCCGTCCGCCGCCTCGGCGGGCGCGATCCCCCGGCCCATCAGCAGCTCCCGCCCGTAGCGCCGGAGCGGCGCGTAGGTGGCCGACACGCCGATGAGCCCCCGGAGCCGCCGCGCCGGCACCCGGCCCGCCCGCGCGCCGAGCGCCCACGCCGGCGACCCCTCGGGCGGGTCGAGCAGCGGGTTCAGCCACTGCACGAGCCCCTCCGTCGACACGAGCTCGCCCGCGCGGCGCTCCGGGACCGCGTCGCCGAGGAAGACGCCCGCGAGGATGACGTTGTTCTGGCAGGCCGCGCGCGCCATGCGCGAGAACGAGATCTCGTCGCCCGGCCCCTCGCCGAGCGCGGCGACGGCGCGGACCGCCTCCTCGCCGAGGAAGATGTGCGTGTAGAACTCCGACCCGTCGGCGGTCATGAGGTCGGTGTAGAGCGCCTCCACGCCCGGCGTGATCAGGTGCTGGCACAGGAAGAAGCCGAGGAACCGCTGCATGTCGAGCGGATAGGTCCCCGGCCCGCCCACCGCCTGGAGGAGATCGCGGTTCTTGCTCTCCTGCACCTCGACGAACACGTGGCCGCGCCGGTTCTGCGTCCGGAACGAGGAGAGGGCCATCGCCGTCACGGCGTCGGCGTCGGGCCCGGCGTCGGGCCGCGCGAGGATCAGCGCCCGCTTCGCCCCGGCGGCGCCGACGAGGCCGAGCGCCTCGGGCTGCGCGCTGTCCCCCGTGCGGTAGGCCACCCAGCGCATCCTCGGCGCGTAGAGGTACGCGGGCGGGTCGTCCTCGGTGCCGAGGAGCGCCATCCGCGGCAGCGCGTGCCGCGTCGGCGGGGGGCCGCGGCGGACGAGCCACACCCAGAGCTCCGAGAGCCGGATGCTGCGCAGCGCCCGGTGGCGCTCGTACAACCGGACGAACTCCTGCACCAGCATCTCCGCCTCGTGCACCGGCCCGATCACGAGCGCGTGCCCGGCGTAGCCGACCGGCCGCCGCCGCGCCGCGCGCACGACCTGATCGACCACGTTGGCGCCGATGCCGATGATGAACGACGTGATGAAGACGCCCACCATCGTGAGGCCGAGCGACAGGACCGCGACGACCGGGTGCACGTGGAGGTTCGCGACGAGGTTGTCGGCGCTCTCCAGCTGCCGGAACGACCACCAGATCCGGTCGAAGAAGGTGGTGTCGGGGACCGGGCCGCGGCCGTCGTAGTCGTGGGAGATCGCGAGGTGGCTGAGCAGCACGGAGGCGCCGAACGCGAGCCCCCAGACGGCCAGCGTGACGAGCCCGAACTGCTCGAGCAGCTCGCGCCGCGTCATGATCGCGTAGAGGTCGATCGCGATCTCGCGCGTGAAGCGCAGGAGCAAGAAGAGCCGCGTGAGCCGCAGCACCGGCAGGGCGTGGGCCGCGTGCGCGTCGAGGAGCCGCTCGAGCGGCAGGAAGCTGAGCCAGGCGATGACGTCGAAGGCGAAGAGCACGACGTCGAGGCGCGATCGCTCGCGCCCGCGCTGCCGGAGGAGGGCGGCCCGGAGGAGGAGCTCCACGCCGAAGATCCCCAGGAAGTACGGGCGGAGCTCGTCTTCGAGGCCCTGGATGGGCAGGACCGAGACGAGGATCAGGAGCGAGAGCGCGGCCTTGACGGGGCGGGTCTCCAGCCCGCCGGCGAGGCGGAGGAGCAGGGGCTGGCGGGGCGCCATGGGCGCGAGGATAGAGGAAACGCGCCCTCGCGCGGCCGCTCAGGGCGCGGCGCTGCCCGGACCGGCGTTGGCGTGCTCGTAGAAGCGGTTCGCGGGGTAGGCGCCCGCCGTGGAGCTGTAGGGGCGATCGACGGTCGAGGCGTGCCAGGGAGCCTCCGCGCGGATGTGGGGGCCGAGGGTCGAATTCCGGATGACCGCGTGGCCGTTCGGGTAGGCGCCGCTCGCGACGTTCGCGGCGTACGTCGTGAGGTCGCTCTGTCCCTCGTCCCAGGCCCGGCCGAGGTAGACGAGCCCGCCCGGCGTGCCGGCTTCGGCGGTCAGCTCGCTGTCGATGATGAGGATGCCGTGGTCGTTGCGGGCGTCCGTGCTGGGAGCGACGATGTACCCGCCCTTGCCGCCTTGGCGCGCGGTCAGGTACCTGATCGTGCAGCCGTCGAGCACGAAGGTGCCGCGGCCGAAGATGAAGTCCACGTCGCCCTCCACGTGGCAACCCTTGAAGTACGCGCGCGACACGGTCCCTGCGTTCGGCGTCTTCACGTAGAGCGTGTCCTGATTGCCGAGCAGGCGCACGTTCTCGAAGATCAGCCGGTCGGCCTGCGTCATCAGCGCGACGGCCTGCGTGCCGCCGCCGGACACGGCGCCCTCGTCGGTGTCGTTCGCGATGGTGAGGTTCTTGGCCCGAAACTCGTCGGCGTACGCGGCGAAGGTCGCGCTGCCGCTGGTCCCGTAGGTCGTCCCGCTCAGGTTCGGGTTGCAGGGGTTCGCGGGGGAGCCCGCCTGCTTGGCCTTGCCGTTGTAGTTGTTGTACGCGATGACCGTCCGGCTGGCGTCGGAGCTCTTGCTGTACAGCGTGATCGGCGGGGCCGACGCCGGCACACAGACCACCTCGCGGTAAGCGCCGGCCGCGACCTCGATGTAGATGCGGCTCGTCCCGCCGGCGGCCACGGCAGCGTCGATCGCGGACTGCACCGTCCTGTGGGAGCCCCCGCTCGCGGCGACCCTGTACGTGGGCGTGAAGCCGTCGACATCGCCCGCGCCCGCGGTGGGATCCCAGCGGTCGGTCGCGAGGCCCGACGCGAGATCGCCGGCCTTCTCGAGGTGCTTCAGGACGGTATGGCTCGCCGCCTGCGCGCTCGTGAGCTGCGGTCGCGTCGCGGTGCTTGCCGCGGAGCCGCCCGCGCCGGAGCTGCCCGCGCCGGCGCCGCCTGCACCGGAGCCGCCCGCGCCGGAGCCGCCTGCGCCGCCTGCGCCGGAGCCGCCCGATCCGGTCATGTCGCCCGTGGAGCTGCTCATGGGGCCAGCGCCCCCGTCCGACGAGCCGCCTGCGCCGGTGACGCCGCCGGAGGACGAGCTGCTGGAGGCGGCCGGAGTGGCTGGACCTCCGCCCGAGGAAGACGCGTCTGTCGGGCCTCCGCCGCTCGAATCGTCGCCGCCGCACGCGGAGAGGCCGAGCGCGACGAGCACGAGAGGGAGCGAGAGCATCCGACGGGAGTTGCCGGTCATATTCACCGTTCGACCTTGCCTTTGCCGAGGTTGCGAGGCGCTCTGGCGCTGCAAGACACACACCACGCGGCGCGACGCCGCGCGGGGCCGCCCGCTGTGTCCACTCCGGGTTGACACAGTTGACAGCTGCGCGTGACAGCGCCGCCGGCGCGCGTCGCGGCGCGGCGCGTCTCATGTCCCCGGCGGCGCCCAGCGGCGCACGGTCGCACGGCCGAACGCGTAGAGGGCGTCGAGCGTGCGGCGCGGAGGCTCGCGGCGGTACGTCGCGCGGTGGATCGACCACGCGTGAAAGACGCACGCATCTCCCGCCCGCAGGGCGACGCGCACGGCGTTCGGCATGTCCGGCGTGGTCCGATCGGCGCCTCGGCGGATCCGGAGCTCGTCCGGGGTATCCCAGCGGGCGTGGGAGCCGGGGACGATCTCGAGCCGGTCGTCGTCTTCGAGCGCCACCCGGAAGTGCACCGACGTGGTCGTCGCGACGAGTGCGCGCTCGACCTCCGGATCGGCTTGGCCGAACTGGCTGTCTCGATGCCAGTCCCCGTCCCAGTCATGCCTGGTCTGCTCGTGGTAGTAGTGCGCGTCCTTCAGGCGCGGTGTGTCTCCCTCCTGCGGACGCGCGAGACCGGAGAGCAGCTCGCAGACGCGCGGGGAGCCGACGAACGCGGCGATGACCTCCAGCGCGCGCGGGTCGTCCTGAAGGCAGACCATGCCGTCGGTGAGGAGCGAGATCCTCGGGGTCGAGTGACCCGTCTCCTG
Organism: Sorangium sp. So ce185; assembly: GCF_051526825.1. NCBI lineage: Bacteria > Pseudomonadati > Myxococcota > Polyangiales > Polyangiaceae > Sorangium > Sorangium sp. So ce185. The sequence goes on from NZ_CP150316.1 coordinate 11,096,016, forward strand.
GGAGAGCGCTCGAGCGTGCGAGAGCGCGACGTCGCACGCGCGACGGAGATCGGCGCGTGTTGCCGCGTCGAGAAAGGCGGGCGCGACGAAGAAGCCGTGCGCGCGGAAGGCGGCCACCCGATCGATGGTCGAAGTGCTCATCATGACCTCGCGGCAGTGGATCCCGCGAAGATCACTCAATGGACGGTCCGAGGCCCACGCATCGCCAGCGCGACGAGGGGATCGTGGGGAAACGGCCGCGGGCGATGAGGGCTCGAGACGACGAGACACGCGAGCCTCCCCGCGATCTCGAACGTCGCGAGCGCGGCCGGCGCGCCGAAGTACTCGATCGGCACGAGATCGACGCCGCGCGCGGGTGCCGGCGACGAGCGCTCGTCGAGGATCCGCGCGAGGGCCCTCTGGTAGCTCTCGCCGGTCCTGGCCATCCTGGCCCGAACGTCCGCGCGCAGCTTCTTGTGGTGGTGACGGTTCCCCATCGGGCCTGTCCAGGTGATCTGCCGAGATCGATCCTTGTCGGCCGGCACCGACGGAAACGGCAGCATCACGAGCCAGGACCCCGAAGGGCAGCGCCCTCTTCGCACCTCGCGCGAGCCGTGCCGGCGGCAGGCGAGGAGCCGGGCTCGGAGCAGCCCGATAGGCGCAGTATTCGCCGGACCGAGGCCGCTGTCAACGCACGTCAGAGGCTCGCGCCGATGCCCGCCCGGAGCCGGGCGGCCAGGGCAGGGGCCATCTCGGCCTCCTCGCCGCCCGCGCGTCGCTGCTTGAGGACGTACGTCTGTGCTCCCCCTTCGAGGTGGAGGTAAAGCCCTCGGACGAGGTCGACGGTGACGCCGGCGCCGGCGCCGAACGCGCCGGCGAGGCCGTGGCGGTCCGGGGCGTCCCCGCGCGTCTCGAACTGCTGCCTCATGACGGCGAGGCCGAGATCCACGCCGACGCCGACGGTGATCACGGGGAGGTCCCATGCGTGGGACAGGCGCACGTCCAGGCCGAGCTCGTCGTTGCGCGCCGTGAGGTGCTCGTTCTGGAATCCGCTGCGACACGCGCTGAGCCGGGACGCGATGCCGATGTGCTGGAGCTCGATGCCGTAGCCGAGGAAGCCGCCGTGACAGAGCGAGTCTCCCTCGACGAGGGGCGTCCTGAGCTGATAGCCGGCCACGGGCCCGTGCGCGACCTCGCGGACCCCGCCGCCCTTGCGCACGAGCCGCGCGAACATGACGCGGCTCAGCCGCTCGTCGCCCACGTCGACCGCCTGCCCGGCCTCGGCCTCGATCGCCCCTTCGAGGAGGAAATCGGGGCCTCGACCCCGCACGAAGTAACGGCCTGGCCGGAGGCTGATGGTCCGCGCCGCGTCGTTCGCCCCCACCTCGGCCGCCACCGCGCCCTCGCTGGCGTCTCGCATCACGAGGTACGACCTGCCGCGCGGGAACCGGAGCACGCTCCGCAGCGACGCGTGGACCGGCAGCTCCGTCAGGATGAGCTTGCCCTGCCCGCGGAAGTCGTAACGGAAGGTGGGGTGTTGCGCGCCGGCCCACGTGCGGCTCGTGGCGCGCAGGGTGCTCTCGTACGCGTGGCGGTACGCCTCCTCCAGGGATACGGCCCCGTCGCGATCCGCGTCGGCCGTCCCGAGCAGCCCCGAGACGAGCGCGTGGGTGAAGAACGACCCTTTGAGCTCATCGGACTCCTGGGCGTCCTCGTTTCCGGAGCTCGACGTGAGGGTCACCATCCCTTGCCCGGCGAGCCGCTGGTCGAGCTTGATGACGAACGGGGGCGCGCTCGTGCCGCCCTTGACGCGCGTCAGCGCCCCCGAGCGGCACGAGTCGACGATCAGCAGCCGCGCCGAGGCCGCCGAGCCGCGGACGAGCTGCTCGAACTCGGTCAGCGAGAGCGGCGTCGGCCCGAGGTGAAGGGCGTTCGCGTCGGCGTGTCCGGAGTAGTAGACGAGGTAGAGGACATCGGTGTCAGGGCTCGACACGGCCGCGCGGACGCGGTCGTTCATCGCGATGAGCGTGCGCCGCACGGTGTCCGCGCGCTCGCTCCGCAGGAGCACCAGGTTCGCCGGGGGGAAGCCGCCGAGGTCCTTGAGGACATCGACCATCTTCGCCGCGTCGTCCTCCGCGTAGCGGAGCTCCACCTCGCCCTTCTCCCCGGCGTTGTTGCCGATGAGCACCGCGAAGCGCTCGATACGGGCCTCGGCGGGGGCCGCCCAGGCGGCGGCGAGACCATACGCTGCGGCGGCGAGCCCCGCGAGGCGACCGAGGCTCACGGCGATCCCGCGACCTTCTCCGCCGTGAGCATGTCGACGTCGCAGCCCGGCGGGGCCGAGAGCGCGTCGGGGTTCGCCGCGAGCGCGGCCCGGAGCGGCTCGACCGCGATCGCCTCGGCGCAGAACACCCCGTAAATCCGCTCGGTGCCGAGCGTGCCGTCGAGCACGGTGCTCTGCGGCAGGGGCGCTTCCCGGCCAGGCTCGATCCGCGCGGCGAGCGGGCCGCTCGGGTAATACACGCTCACCTGCGACGCCCCGTCGACGCTCAGGATCGCGAGGTACCGCGCCTCGGCGCTCGTGGTCGTGAACTGGAGCGCGTCGCCGGGCAGGAGCCGCTCTCCCGCGCCGCCGGGCAGGACCTGCTCACCGCGCTTCACGTAGAAGCCGAGTCGCTCTCCTCCCTTGATGCGCTCTTTGGGGATCTCCACGTCTGCTCCCCGCGGCGCCGCGTTGAAGCGGAAGAAGAGGAGCACCGCCGCCGCGGCTGCGAGCGCGCTCGCCGCCGCGGGCGCCAGCCATCGGCGCCGCGGGCGCGCTTCGGCCACGGAGCGGCCCGCCGTGGCGCCTCGATCGAGCCGCAGGGGCGGCGCCGACGCCGCGAACGAGGCGCGCGCCGCCTCCATCTCGGAGAGCCGCGCCGAGCACCGCGAACAGCCTGCCACGTGCGCGCTCGCCTCCTGCGCCGCGGCCGCGTCGAGCTGGCCGGCCATGAGCTCGTCGAGCTTCAGCTCCGAGAGGCACCCTCCGGGTCGCGCTGGCGTCATGGACTCGAACTCCCTTCTCTCATCCGGTCGGAGAGCGCGGCCTTGAGCCGCTCCAGCAGATTGCCGACGTGCCGACGGGAACAACCCATCACGCGCGAAATCTCCTCGTGGGTCATCTCATCGGAGTAGTAGTGGACGGCGACCTGCGCGAGGTCGACCGGGAGCTGCGCGAGGAGCTCCCGCGTGAGGAGGACGTGCTCGGCGGACGCCGCCACGCTCTCCTGCTGCAGGGGCGCAACGTGGGTATCGAGGAGCCGCAGCCGGTTCTTGCGGTCGCGGATGCGGTTGAGGCAGGCGTGTGTGGTGGCGCCGTAGAGCCAGCCCACCATCGGGCCCTTGCCGTCGAGCTGCCCGGGCTCGCCGAGCAGGGAGGCGAAGACATCCTGAAGGATCTCCCGCGCCTCCTGCTCGCTCCCGAGGAGCCGCCGCGCCCGGCGCAGCACGAGGTGCCCGTGCTGCCGGTAAGCCGCCTCGATCAGCGACACCAGCGCCACACGATCGTCCACGTCCGGGCGTGTACCACGATCAGTGCCAGTCCGGATACTCCAAATCTTCCGACGGGGCCATCCGGACGGTGAGCGTCGCGTCCGCCCCTTCCGCGGAGGGGCGGACCTTGAGCTTCCCGTCATAGCCGATGCAGGCGTTGTGCTCCGCCTCCGTCGTCGCCACGGCGTCGCAGGCGTCGAAGGCCGCTTGCAGCTCCGCGTCCACCGCGCCTCCGGGCTCGCGGGGCCACACCTCCATGACGTGGTATCCGGCGGCGAGCCGCCCGCCGAAGAAATTCGACCACAAGCCACCTTCGGCCATTTCACCATCGACGTACACGATCACATGGTTCTCATCGACGCCGAGCGAGGTGCGCTCCCCGGCGGAGGCCTCGTCGAGCGCCGCTTCGACGGTGGCGATGCCGACCCTCGTGTTCTCGAAGATGAACTCGCTGAAATCGTTGAGCGCTCTCTCCGGCGGAGGCGCATGGATCGACAGCGTGAAGCTCGCGGGGAAGCTTCCAGTCGCCGACGCGCGGACGGGGATGATCCGGCTGCCGGAGTCCGTGTCGTCGGCGTTCCAGACCAGCACGGCCTCGACCGGCCCCTCCGGCGCGACGCCGAGCTCATTGACGATCGTGCCCTCGAGCGTCAGGAGCGCCTCGCCGGGATAATCGGAGCCCACCTGTGCGTCGCCGCACGCGGCGAGCAGGAGCGGAAGAGCGAACGAGAGGATCGAACGAAGCTGCATGACACTTCTCCTTGGCAAAAGGACAACGAGCGATGGTGAACGCGCGGGCCAGCCGTCCGCGAGAGGGCGATGCGCGCAACGCTGCCGTCGCCGCCGTGGGGCGGTCGTCGTCGCCGGAGCTCTCGTGGACCGATGGCGAGGCGCCCGCCGTCCCACGGCGCGGCACCCGGGAAGGAACCGGTTGTCGCTGGCCCCTTCAACCTGGGTAGACCGCAGGGGGCCCGGTTCGGGCACGGATCGATGTCGATTCTTGCCGTTTTGTTGTCGCTATATTTTTGCGGCCGAGCGCCGTGTGCGCCGGAGGGGGTCGCGATGCGCGCGTCCTCGGCGCTGCGGCGGTGAGCGGCGTGCGCCCCCCGCTCGCGGAGGGCAGGCGTCGAGCGCGCCCTCCGCGGCGGGGCCTCTCACCGCTCGCGGAGCGGCCTGCCGCCGCGCGCTCGCTCCTCGCCCACCGTGCGCCCGATGCAGTGCTTGAGGCCCGCCTGGAGGTCGGAGAGCGTCGTGATCTCGGCGAGGTCGAGCCCGAGCGAGACGACCGTCTGGGCGACGCTCGGCCGGATCCCGGTGATGATCCCCTCGGCGCCGAGGAGCCGGATCGCGCGGACGAGATCGACGAGGTAGCTCGCGGTCTTTGTGTCGACCGCCTCGACCCCGGTCAGGTCGAGGAGCGCGAAGCGGGCCTGGGTGCGCACGACGGCCTGGAGGAGGCTGTCCATCACCTCCGCGGTCCTCGCGCTGTCGACCACGCCGATCATCGGGAGCGCCAGCACGCCGTTCCACACCTGGAGGATGGGGGTCGAGAGCTGGCGGATGACCTGCTGCTGCCGCTCGATCAGCGCGAGCCGATCGCGGAGCTCCAGCTCCGCGCGCCGCGACTCGGTGAGATCGAGGGAGATGCCGACCACGGCGCCCACCTCACCGCGCTCGTCCTCGATCGGGACGAACCAGTTCTCGAGGGGTTTGCCGTTGGCTTCCGAGACGATGTGGAGCTGCTCCCCGCGGAGGGCGCGGCGCAGCCCCTCGGTCTCGTGCTCCTTGTAGACGTCGAAGACGCTCCGTCCGATGAGCTGGCCTGGCTTCACGCCTGTCCCCGAGAGGCCCTTGCCGTCCAGGTAGGTGAACACGCCGCGGCCATCGGAGGCCCAGACGATGATCTTGAGGTTGTCGACGAGGGCGCGGAGGATCGCCTGCTGCTCGACCTTTCGCCGGGACGCCTCGACCTCGGAGGTCACGTCGCGGCCGATGCACAGCACGCCGGCCGGCGCTCCGCCGGGATCGAGCACGCGGTGGTGAGCCCACGCGCACGCCACGTGGCTGCCGTCGCTCCGGGTGTGGCGCAGGCGCCGTTCCCCGCTGTCCTCGTCGAGCAGGCGCCGCCATACGCCCTCGTCCTCGGGCGTGGGGAGCAGCTCGGCGATGGGTCGGCTGACGGCTTCCTGCCTCGGGACGCCGAGCAGCCGCGCGGCGCTCTCGTTCCATTCCGTGATCGCGAGATCCAGGCCGTACTCGACCACCGCGAGCGGCGATCGGGCGAGCGTGTGCACGTGTTCCCTCATCGTCAGGAGCGCCGTCCGCCGGGCGCCGGCGGCTTCGCTGCGCGCCAGCGTAACCCTGGGCACCGTTGGCAGATCAAGCCCCGATGGAGGGCTGCGCGGGCGAGGAGACCACTTCTCGGCACGGCGCCCCCGCTCGTCCGACAACGTGCGCGGGGCGCGGCGCCGAGGGGGCCCGGCGCCGCGCGACGAGCAGCGGCGCCTCGCGCCTACGGGGTTTCGGAGCCAGGGACGAGCGTGGGAGGGGCAGAGCTCCCGAGGGCGGCCAGCGGCGTCGCTGCGCGTTCGAGGCCAGCGTCGATCGCCGCTGCCGCGGCGGGAGCCGTCGCGTTACGGCGAGCCGCCGCCGACCTCGGCAGAGCCAGCGTCGCCACCCGCGCCACCCGCGCCACTGGTCCCCGGCCAGGAGCCGCCCACGCCGACGGTCGAGTTCGCGAAGCCACCCGCGCCGCCGGCGCCCCCTTGGCCGTAGTAGTATTCGCTCGGGTCTTCGTAGACGTCGATGTTGATGTTCAGCTTGCCGTTGAGCCACAGCGCGCGGTCCCCGATGCCGAACTGATACTGAGCCCAGGTCGTCGACTGCGGCGAGACGTAGGTGTAGACCGTCTGCGACGACAGCAGCGTGGCCTCCACCTCCGTTGCGGTCCCGCCTTCGACCTTCTCGAAGCTCCAGCCCGGAAGCAGGGTGACGTTGTACGAGCCCTGCTCGAGATCGACGAGGATGGAGCTCGCGTCGGGATCTTCGTCCTCGCTATTGACCGTCAGGACAAGGTTGCCGGGATACGAGGCACCGCCGCCGCTGGTGACGACGCCCACGCCCGCGTTCTCGTCGTAGTAGTAGTAGTAGCCGCTCCGGATCTCGAACGTGGCATTGCGCAGCCGATACTGCGCTCCGGACGGCGCCTCCGCCGCGAGCGGCAAGCTGATCGAGCCGAACGCGTCGTCGTCATTGCCAGCCTGCGCGGTGCAACCGCCGAGCCCGGCCACGAGCGCCATGCCGGCCACCGCAAGCGCCCCAAATCCCCTGAACGTCTTCATCATTCTTCTAGCCTCCCAACAAGCTACCGCTCGGGACCAGCAGTCGCGTGTGCCGCGGTCTGCCGCGGTCCCGAGTACGGCCACTGGTAAGAGCAATTCGTGAACCAACCTGAAATCGCGGGATATCGGCACTCCCTTCGTGGGCCTGTGGCCAACATGGCTCAACTTGGCTCAGCCAGATTGTGCCAGCGCCGCGCGGGTCGCCCAACCCGGGTCGCCCAACCCGGGTCGCCGCGGGGTCACCCAACCCGGGTCGCCCAACCCGGGTCGCCACCGGGTAGCCCAGCCTGGCTCGCTAGCCCTCGCCCGCGCGCCCCCCACGTACCGTCAGCCGTACGCGCAGCGCCTCCACCACATGATCCCGCAGGGCAGCGGTCTTCTTCGCCAGGTGCCGGCCGCTCGGGAACACCAGGAACACGCCGCCCATCGGCGTCGTCCAGCGCGGGAGCACGCGGACGAGCGCTCCGTTGAGCACGTCCTGCTGCGCCAGGAACGCGGGGAGCAGGCCAATCCCGACGCCATGGCGCACCGCCTCGCGCACGAAGAACCCGTCGTCCGCGAGCAGCCGGACCCGGAGCCGCGCACGAGCGCGCGACGCCTCGTCGCGCCCAAACGGGCTCGTCCCCGCGAGCGCGACGCAGTCGTGCTCCGCGAGCTCGTCCAGCGTCCGCGGCGTCCCCCGCGCGGCCAGGTACGCAGGCGAGGCATAGAGCTGCATGTCCAGATCGCCCACCTTGCGCGCAACCAGCGTCGAGTCCCGGGGCTTCTTCCCGAGGAACCGAAACGCAGCGTCGTACCCCTCCTTCACAAGATCCACGGGCCGGCTCGACAGGTGCATCTCCACCGCGATGCGCGGGTAGCGACGGCAGAAGCCGGCGAGGATCTCCGCCAGCACCTCGGTCCCAAAGTCCGCCGTCGCGGTGAGGCGCAGCAAGCCCGACGGCTCGTCCGCGAGCTCCGGGAGGCCGTCGATCGCCTCCGTCAACGCCTTGAGCCGCGAGCCGAGCCGATCGATGAGTGCCTGCCCCGCCGTCGTGAGCGCCACGCTGCGCGTCGTCCGCTGCAAGAGCCGCACGCCGAGCGACGCCTCGAGCGACGCGATGCCCCGGCTGACCGTCGACTTGGGCACACCCAGCCGGCGCGCCGCCGCCGTAAAGCTCGCCGTCTCGGCGACCGCCGCGAAGACAGAGAGGTGGTTCAGGTCCATTGTTCCCATTTCGGAACATATTGACCAATATTTGCTCGTTGAACCAGATCCGAGACGGACCCAACATCCGCTCAACCTCTTCAACAAGGAGCCCTCACCGTGTCCCAGCCTCTCCTCGTTACCGGCGCCGGCGGCCAGCTCGGGCGGCGCGTCGTCGATCTCCTGCTCGCGCAGGGCGCGGGCCCCCTCATCGCCACGACCCGGCACCCGGAGGCGCTTGGCGAGCTCCGCGCACGCGGCGTCGAGGTGCGGCGCGCCGACTTCGACGCTCCCGCCTCGCTCGCGGAGGCGTTCGCCGGCGCGGCGCGGATGCTGCTCATCAGCACCGACGCGCTGGATCGACCCGGCCAGCGCATCGCGCAGCACCGGAGCGCGATCCAGGCCGCGGCGAAGGCGGGCGTGCGGCACGTGGTCTACACGTCGTTGACCAACCCCGGGCCGGGCTCGCCGATCACGATCGCGCCCGACCACCAGGCCACCGAGGACGCGCTCGCGGAGAGCGGGCTCGGCGCCACCGTCCTGCGCAACAATCTCTACGCCGACTTCCTCGTGGCCTCGCTGCGGCGCGCGCTCACGACGGGCCAGCTCGTCGCCGCGGCCGGCGACGGCAAGGCCGGCTACGTCACGCGCGAGGACTGCGCCCGCGCTGCGGCAGCGGCGCTGTCGGGCGATTTCGACGGCAAGCGCGTGCTCGACATCACCGGTCCCACCGCCGTCTCTCAGGGCGAGATCGCCCGCATCGCCTCGGAGCTCACGGGCAAGCCGATCGCCTACGTCCACGTCCCGCGCGAGGCGCTGGAGCAGGGCATGCAACAGGCCGGCGTGCCCGCCAAGGCAGCCACCCTGCTCGCCTCCTTCGACGAGGCGATCGCGCGCGGCACGCTGGATGTGGCCACGAACGCGGTAGAGGAGCTCACCGGAAGGCCCGCCGAGGACGTGCGGAGCTTCCTCGCCCGCCACAAGGCCGCCCTGCTCGCGCCGGTCGGGCCCTGATATCGCCGCCGATCTTGCGTCGGCCGGCCAACCTGGGGGGGGATCCTCAACCTGGGTGGGTCGCCGCCGTAGGGGGCTCCTCAACCTGGGTGGGGTCGCCGCAACCTCGGTCGGGTCACACCGGGAGCGCCCAACCTGGGTCGGGTCGGGGGCGGAGCGCCCAACCTGGGTCGGGTCGCCGCAACCTGCGGTGGAGCGCAACCTGGGTCGGGTCGCCAACCTGCGGGGCGGAGCGCAACCTGGGTCGGGTCGCCGCCGCAACCTGCGGCGGAGCGCAACCTGGGTCGGGTCGCCGCCGCCAACCTGGGTCAGGTCGCCGCCCCGCCGCCCAACCTGGGTCGGGTCGCCGCCGGGGTCGCGGCTGCGCGGCTGGGTCGGGTCGCGGCTTGCGCGGCGCGCGCTCGCCGGCAGTAGACAGGACAGCCGGATACCCAGCGTTCCTCTCGGCCATCCTGCGCTACACCGACAATCCCGAGGGCGGGGCGGCCACACCGGTTCACCCGGAGAAGGGCAGCGCCTCTATCGACGTCGTCGACTTCCACTATTACCCGATCTTCAGCCCGAAGAGCTCGGACGCGTCCATCGACGACCTCCTTGCATCGAAGGACGCTTTTGTCGCGGCGCTCGCCGGCGCCGGCGTGCGGGTGGAGGGGTGGAACGTCTAGGAGAGCGGCGCGCCGCTCGCGCCCACGCCGAAGTACCCCGAGGTGGGAAGCCCGGAGTATGCGCGCAACTACCTCATCAAGATGATGACGCTGGCGCAGGCACCGAACGTCGAGATCGCGACGCCATCGGGGTTCGATATCCACGCATGGGACGGCGCGGAGACATCATCCAACGCGCGCGACGGTAATGTAACGCTCGCTCTCTCTGGCAGCCCGGTGCTGCTGGTCGAGCGATGATCCGAGACTCTACCCAGGCGAGACCCGACCACCCGGGAAACCAGAAGCACGACCCGGGTTGACTGTGATCGCTGCCCCCGGACAACCGCTGAGTTCTACTCAATCAATATTAACCAACATTGTGGATGACAGCGTCGTGCGAATACTCTGCCGTCCGATCCGCCCCTCTCCGGACGGACGTCCTCTACGAGGATGCCAAAGCCGCCGCCCTCCTTGCCGTAGCGTCACGGCGCACCGCTCGATTTAGATCGCGAGCGCGACGTCCGCTACGCTGACACCGTGAAACGTGCGCATCCACCACGTCCCCGCAGGGAATAGGACGCTGCGCACGCCGGCACGCCACCTTTCGAGCGCCGCGCGGTACGACGCGCGAAACGTCCGCACAGCGGCGGAAGCGATTCGCCACGCGTCTTCCTGCCCTCGACCAACCGCGAAGGTCGGATTGCGAGCCCTCAGCGCCTCAAAGCTCGTAACGCGCTCGTACGGGGAGACTTCGCTGGCTCGCTCGGCGCCAAGGAAACGGTGGCCTTGTCCCTGAATCTCCGCATGTGCCTGCGCTTCCTGTCGCTCGATCTCGGCGGCGACCTGTTGACGAAAGCCGTCCGCGCGGTCCTGCTCAATGAGCGGCGGCAACGCGATCGGGAGCGTCGCTTCCTCGGGCCACTGCGGGTTTTCCGGATCGAGATATACCGAAGGACGCGCTGCGTGCAGCACACCGCAGCCGAGCTCACGCACATCCACCTTGGCGCCCGGCCACTCACGCGCATACCGGACGAGGCCAGCGGCCACGGGATTCGCGAGGACGTAAGCGATCTTCTCCACCAGCGCTGCGCGCGTCAGCAATTGCACTACGCTCGTCGCTTCGTGGTCCCAAACCGGCCCTTCCCACGTGCGGAGCACTTTTGTACCGAGCGCAACGATACGATGGAAGAATTGCAGGAACCGCGGCAGGACGCCCTTCGTGTCGGTCACGATGATGTGCAGGTGCGTTGACATCGCGCAGAACGCGTGCACCTCGATGCCGAAGCGGTGCGCTGAGACGGCGAGGGTGTAGACCAGAAGCTGGGTAATGGACGCGTCGGGGCGTAAGAGGAGGTGTCGGCGCAGAACGCGGCGGGTGATCATGTAGGTGGCGCCGGGAATGATCTCGCGGGGCTGGCTCATGGCCAGGACACACAACAAACTCCGTGCCGGGGGTCGCCGCGAATCTTTTCAACAACTTGGCGCACGCCATGGGTGGCGGCCGCCAGGCGGTCGGCCCTGATGGACGGCTCCCCTGCTATCCCGAGCTGGGTAGCATGGGGTTACTGCCAACCGATGCTACCCCCGCTACCTTGACCCAGGTTGCTTCGCAACGCTGAGGGCACAACCTGGGTCGGTCACCCCGCCGCACCGGTCGTCCCGGGCGCCCTTAACCTGGATCGGGCCATAGGTCGCCAACCTGGATCGGGCCATAGGTCGCCAACCTGGGTCGGGCCATAGGTCGCCAACCTGGGTCGGGTCGCAACCGCGCCAACCTGGGTCGGGTCGCAACCGCGCCAACCTGGGTCGGGTCGCACCGCACCGCGCCAACCTGGGTCGGGTCGCGCCGCGGCCTCCGCAGAGCGCGATGGCCGCGCCGTACGTCCCGCACGAGCCCGCTCGGCCACGCCCCCCCGCATGGTAGCGTCCTCTCATGGAGCTCCGCCTGCGCGGCCTCACCCACCTCGATCCGCTTGCGGTCCCCCTGCCCCACGGCACCGAGGTGACCACCCGCGTCGACCGCCTCCTCGGCGAGCGCCGCGTCCCGCAGGGCGCCGTCGGGCGCGTCGTCGCCTCGGCGGGCGCGGAGCTCGACGTCATGGTCGTCGGCGTCGGCGTCGTCCGCTATCGCCGCGACGAGCTCGTCCCGCGCAAGGCCGGACAGGTGCGGCACGCGGAGCGGCGCAGCGCCGCATGGGACGCGCTCCGGCCCGCCGTCGTCCTCGAGGCCGTCGTGGGGTCGCGCGCGTGGGGGCTCGCGCACGAGGGGTCCGACACCGACCGGCGCGGCGTCTTCGCCCTCCCCTTCCCCTGGACCACCGGCCTCGCCGAGCCGCCGCGGGACCTCGTGAGCGCCGACGGCAGCGCCTCGTACTGGGAGGTCGAGAAGGCCATCCGGCAGGCCCTGCGCGCCGATCCGAACACCCTCGAGCTGCTCTTCGTCCGCACCGCAGAGGCGCGCGACGAGATCGGCGCGTGGATCCTCGAGGCGCGCACCGCGTTCGTGTCGTCGGCCATCTACGGCAGCTTCGGCCGCTACGCGCTCTCGCAGCTCAAGCGGCTCTCGCAGGCGCACCGGCTCGCCGAGCACCGGGAGCGCGTGCTCGACTGGCTCGCGGACGACCCGTCGCTGTCGCTCGATGACGTCGCCCGGAAGCTCGCCGCCATCAGCCCGCGCGCCGCGCCCACCGAGGCCGACCGCGAGCTCCAGGCCAAGGAGCACATCAAGCAGCTCTACCGCTCGCTCCACGACCAGGGCCTCCTGCCCGCGCGCGACTTCGCCTCGCTCGCCGCCTTCGCCCGCGAGGGCCGGACCTCGCTCGACCTGTCCCGCGATCTCCGCCCCAAGAACGCCTACAACCTCGTGCGCCTCATCGCGACCGCCATCCGCTGGCTGCGCGACGGCGAGATCGACCTGGCCGTGCAGGGCGAGCTGCGCGCGACGCTCCTCGCCATCAAGGCCGGCGCCTGGCCGCTCGACCGGACGATCGCGCTCGCCGAGGCGATGACGCCCGAGCTGGAGGCCGCCCGGCTCGCGACGAAGCTGCCCCAGCACCCCGACGTGCCCCGCGCCGACGCGCTCCTCCGGCGCGTCCGCGAGGAGGTCGCGAGGCGCCACCTGACCGCGGCGCCGGGCCCGCTCGGCAAGGACGCGCCCCCCGCGCCCGTCGCCGTCTGGGACGACGGGGGTGCGGGCGTCGCGCGCGGCGCCGGCGAAGACGGCGAGGGCGACGGCGGCGACGAGAGAAAGGACGACGCATGAACACGCAGGTGCTCGAAGCACATCAGCAGGAGGTCGTGGCGCGCGTCATCGCCGAGGAGGAGGCGAAGCGGCCGCACCTCGTCATCGCCCTGAGCGGCGCGCACGCGTACGGCTTCCCCTCCCCGGACAGCGATGTCGACCTCAAGGCGGTGCACGTCGAGCCGACCGCGCGGCTGCTCGGCCTGCTCCGCGGCGGCGCGAGCCCCACGCGGATGGAGGTCATCGACGGCGTCGAGATCGACTACACGTCGAACGAGATCCACCCCGTGCTCCTCGGCGTGCTCCAGGGCAACGGCAACTACATCGAGCGGATCCTCGGCTCCCTCCAGCTCCACGTCGATCCGGATCTCGCCTCGCTCCGCCCGCTCGTCGCCGAGGCCCTCTCGCGGCGGATCTTCCGCCATTACGTCGGCTTCGCCACGAGCCAGCTCCGCGCCTGGGAGGCGGGCGGCCGCACGTCGGCGAAGCAGCTGCTCTACGTCCTCCGGACCGCGCTGACCGGCGCCCACGCGCTCCGGACAGGCAAGATCGTCACCGACGTGACCGCGCTGCTCGACCTCTACGGCTTCAGCGCCGCGCGCGAGCTGATCGAGGCCAAGCGGGCCGGCGAGAAGTCGACGCTCTCCGCCGAGGCCGCCGGCCGCTGGGCAGAGCAGATCTCCCGGGCCTTCACGACGCTGGAGGCAGCCCACGATCGCGCCGTGCTGCCGGAGGAGCCGCGCAACCAGGACGACCTCGACGACTGGCTGCTCACGCTGCGCAAGGCGCGGCTCTGAAGCGCAGAGGGAGCTTGAATCGGTGCACCTGCGGATGTGCACCTTGTGCGTCGCCTCGACATCGACATCGAGGGCGGGCCGAGGCGACGGGCGCGATGATCACCGCTGCGCCGCAGCCCCACGCGCTGTCCACGCCTCACCGCGGCAGCGAGCAGCCGTCCTCGCACGCCATGCGGCCGTCGCTGCACCGCTTCGCCGGCCCCTGCCCCTGGCACGTGATCGGGCACCCTCGTCCGGTAGCGGTGCACGACACCGCGCACGACCCCGTGCAGGTCACCTCGCACAGTCCGACCTGATTGCACCTCACCACGCTCCCGTCTCCGACGACGGGGACGCACTTGCCCGCGTTCTCGCAGGTATACGAGCACCCCGCGCCGCAGGTCGCCTGGCACGTCTCGACATGACGGCAGTCGACGGCGCAGGCATCCGCACACCGCGTGTCGCACGCCTTGCTGTGATCGCAGGAGGACCGGCAGTCGCCGGCGCAGCGGCTCTCGCAGACGTCGCGCTCGGAGCAGCTCGGCCTGCAGCCGGGCGCGTCGCCACAGGTGAGCTGGCAGCTCTTTGGCACGTTTCCCGGCGTGCCGGGCGCGCAGGTGCAGGGCACGCCCGGCTGGCAGCCGCCGGGGTCGGTCGCGCGCGCCAGGGAGCTCGCGGCGCGGGGGATGTCCTTGAGGGACACCGACGTCGGCGCGCCGCTGCCGGGAGCGTCGCCGGCGCCCTGGCCGCGCGAGCGCAGGAGCAGCAGCGCTGCCCCGAGGCCGACGAAGAAGAGGAGCACCGCCGCCCCGACCACGATGGCGAGCTGAGGCGGCGCAGCCGGCGCGCGCGGCCCTGGCGCGGCGCGCGCCCCCGCCGGCGGCTGGCTCGGCAGCGCCGCAGCCGGCACGGCCGGCGCCGCGATGGGCGCGGCCGGCGCCGCCGTGGCCGGCGGGATCGCGCCGGGCAGCGGCGCCCCGCTCGGCGGTCCGCCCGGCATGCCCCGGCCGTGCACGCGCGTGCGCGCCTCGCCCTCGGCCGCCCCCGCCGTCGCGAAGGGGGGATCCTCGCCCCGGCGCACGGCGCGCACGTCGGCGAGCATCGTTTGCGCGTTCGGGTAGCGCCGCTCGACCTGGAAGGCGAGCGCGCGGTCCACGACCCGCGCGACCCGCGGATCCACGCCGGGCGCCACGGTCGAGAGCGGCGGCGCCGGCGTCGTGCTCATCTTGATGAGGAGCTCTCCCTCGGTGAGCCCGTCCGCGTCGTGGAGCCGCCGGTTCGCGAGCAGCGTGAACATCGTCGCGCCCACCGCGTAGAGGTCGGCCCGCCCGTCCACGTCCCTCCCCAGGATCTGCTCCGGCGCCATGTAGCTCGTCGTGCCCAGCACCGCGCCCGTCCGCGTCTTCAGGCCGGCGCCGCCCTGCTTCATGCGCGCGATCCCGAAATCGAGCACCTTGAGCCGCCCGTCGCGCGTCACGAAGAGGTTGTCCGGCTTGATGTCCCGATGGACGATCCCGGCGTCGTGCGCGGCCCGGAGGACCTCGAGCAGCGTGTCCACGTGGGCGAGGATCTCGGGCAACGAGACGCTGCCGAGCCGCAACGCGCGCTCGCGCAGGCTCTCGCCCTCGAGCAGCTCCATCACCAGGAACGGCTCTCCCTGCTCGGTCACGTCGATGTCGAGGACCTGCACCGCGGCCGGGTGGCCGAGGCGCGTGGCGGCGAGCGCCTCCTGCTCGAAGCGGGCGCGGAGCTCGCGGGACACGGCGCCCTCCGGGTGCAGGATCTTGATGGCCACGCGGTGCCCCACGTGATGGGTGGCCGCGTAGACGGCCGCCATCCCGCCCGCCCCGATCAGCGCGTCGAGCCGCCACTTGCCGTGGAGGGTCGTCCCGACGCGGGCTCTCAGCCGCCGAGTCTCTTCCTCTTCCGCTTCCGACATCGGCGCCGAGCCTAGCACGGGCCGCCTCGCGGCCGGCTCGACCGCCACGCCGGGATGGCCCGGAGTCACTGGCCCTCTTCGCTCATCGACGCTCGCGCATCGCGGCCCGCTCCCCGATCGCGTGAGGCGCGCGCCCCGCTCTCCAGAGAGATCACCTCATGCGCGCTGCCGCCAGGGTGCTTGTCGTCACCTGCGCTCGGCGCGCGCTCCCGCGGAGGTGGCTCAGACCCGGCCGCCGCCGCCGGCGCGGCCGCGGCCCACGACGTCCCACGCCGCCGCGACCGCCTCTTCCGCGGTCGCGACCGACGCGATGCGATCCGAGCGCCGGTCGTCCACGCGCCCTCCGGCGAGCTGCCTCGCCCAGCCGCCGCTCGTCGCGAGCGCGAGCATCGGCTTGCCGAGCTGCCAGGCGACGGCGATCTCGCTCAGCGTGCCCGCGCCCCCGCCGACCGCCACGACGACGTCCGCCGCCGCGACGACCAGGATGTTGCGCCCGATCTGCATGCCGGTCGGGATGACGATGTCCACGTACGGGTTGGCCGCGGACGCCTCGTACCCGGGCAGGAGCCCCACGATGTCGCCGTCGCGCCAGGTCGTCGCCTCGCGCCCGCCGCGCGAGACGGCGGCCATCACGCCCCCGAGCCCGCCGGTCACCAGCCGGAACCCCGCCTCGACGGCGCGGCGACCGAGCTCGACGCACACGGCCTCGGTCGCCGCGTCCAGCGCCAGGCCGTTGCCGATCACCGCCATCACGGGGCGGCGCGGCACGTAGGGAGCGATGTCCCGCTTCGTGTCCTCGTCTTCCCGATCGTCGTCCATCACGGCTCCGCTCCGGCGCCCGGGGGACGACGCGTCACGTGGCGCTCGGCCCGGTCGCGAGGCGCATCCTGTCGCTTCCCGCGCAGCGTGGCAAGATCGCTCACCTCGGCGCGCCGGCCGCCTCGGTGACGCGCCCTACTGCTGGCCGGCGTAGAGGCCGTCCACGGCCTCGGCCCAGAGCTTGTTCATGGCGACGCACCCGGCGGCATCCGGGTGCACCTGATCTCTCAGCTGCTCGGGGTGGTCCTCGAACCACGCATACAGATCCGGCCCTGGGGGGAGGGCGTTTTCGGCCGTGAGCTCGTCGATCGCCTGGTTGAACGCGCCGAGCGCGTCGTGGTGGCCGTCGGGCGAGAACGGGATGCGCGCGAGCACCGGGACGCGGCCCGCCGCCTGGATCTTGTCGATGAGCTCCTGCAGGTTCGACTTGAAGGTGCTCGGGTCGGTCTGGTCCCAGGAGTCGTTGGTGCCGTAGCCGATGGCGAAGAAGTGGTAATCGGGGTTCATCTCCAGGACGTCATCGATGCGATCGAGCGCGCTGGGGCGGTCCGTGCTCTTCGTGAGCTCGCCCCCGATGCCGCCGTTGATCATCGCGGGGTAGTTGGGCTCGTGCGCTGCGTGCACGTTCTCCGCGAAGCTCGGCTGCGTGGCCGGCGTGTCGCGGTCGTAGGCGAACGCCGTGATGCTGTCGCCGAGGAAGAACCACGTGTCCTCCGCGCCGTTCGAGATGTCGTGCACGTCGATCTCGTCGAGCTGGACGCCGGTGTCGTCGGACGTCGCGGGGGCCGCGGTGACGACGAGCCGGACCCAGCTCTGGCCGCTGAAGTCGAAGCTGTGAGCGCGCGTGCGGACCGGGTTGTCGGTCACCTCGGCGACGCTCTTCCAGGTGCCGTCCGAGCCGTTCGTGGAGTCGCTCGACGTCTCCACGCGGTAGGCGCCCGGCGCCCCGTATTGCACGTCCGTGTAGTTGTAGTTGTACGAGGCGGTCCAGCTCAGGAGCAGCCGATCGTACCCGTCGCCGACCTGGATGGCGATCCAGGCCGGCGCGCCCGCGGTGGGCTTGCCCGCGATCCAGGTCCCCGCCGACTTGTACTTGCCGTCGTTGATGACCGACGCCGTTCCCCGCGAGGCGAAAGCGGGCTTGCCGCGCGAGATGATGGGGTTGGGCGTGATCCCCGACGCGGCGGGACCGCCGCCGCTGCCGCCGTCGCCGCCGCTGCCGCCGGTGCCGCCGCCACCGGTGCTCCCGGAGCCGCCGGTGCCGCCTCCGGCGCCGCCGCTTCCCTGGGCGGAGGTGCTCCCCGAGCTCCCGGAACTCGCGGACGCGCCCCCTGTGCCCCCGGAGCTCGCGGACGCGCCGCCGTCATCGTCCGAGCAGGCCGGCAGGAGCGCGACCGTCCCAAGCGCAAGAACCAGGAAGGCTGACCGTTGGAATGAACGCAAAGCCATCGAAGCTGACCTCCAGGGCCGGGCACTCTGGGGCATCGTGGCGCGACGATCAACAGCGGAGTCGACCTCCGCCATCAAGAAGATGAACCGGTAAAGCGTCACGGACTGGGAAACAGTGACGGAAGCCTCGACCCAGCGCCTGCAGGGCACAGTTGTCTACTGCACCGGTAAATATACAGAGACAACGTTCGCCGCGAGGGTCCGGATGGACAGATGAGCGGCGATGCGCGTTGGGTGGCGGGCGAGCCGGGAGTGCGCGGGGCGGCAGGCGAGCCGGGAGCGGGACGAGGAGCGAGCCTGCAGCGCAATCCCCTCCGGTGCCGGAACCGAAGGATCCGACAGCTGGCGGAGACCGGCGGCGCGTGCTCAGGCGCCGGTCGTGACGAGCAGCTCCCTGGCGTCACTGACGACCGCAGCCCGGCGGATCCAACGATCGAGCTCGGCGAGATCGGTGCTCGCGAGCACGCGCTCTCGCACCTCCGTGGGGACGTCGACGCCGCGGGACTCCAACACGGCGAGCACGGCCTGCGCCTTGGCCTCGATCTTTCCCTTCGCCACGTAGCTGCGCGCGAATTCACTCTGGAACACGTATCCGCTCTTCATCATCGCCTCCAACGTCCGCCTCGCCGCTTGGTTCATCGAGGATAGCACCAGATCTCCGTAGACAGCGCGGCGCTCCTCGTCGAGCCCGGCAGCCGCCGCCAGGAACGCCACGCCGATCGCCTCCCCCGCCCCGCTCTGCCCGTGCGCCATCGCCGAGAGCACGACCACCTCGGGCGCGGCCTTGGCCTGCTCGGCGTCGGTGACGACCGGGACGCCCTCAGGCCCGAGCACGAGCGGCCTCAGCGTCCAGCCAGGATGGCCCGTGTGGATGGGCCGCGAGCACCACCTCACCATCGCAGGATCGGTCGTCACGACCAGCAGCCGGGTCGGGCAGCGGTGCTGGGCCCGTGTCTGCGTCATGTACACCGGCCACACGTAGGGCTTGTTCGGATCCACGCCGAGCTGGACCTCGACGACGATCCCCAGCGCGGGCCGCTGCTGCGCTCCCACGAGCACGACGACGAGATCTGCACGGCGGTCCGAGGGAACGATCTCGGTCAGATCCGAGGACTCGACGCGCGCCTCCTGGAAGGTGGGGATCCGCTGGCCGAGCGCGCTTTGCAGCATCTCGGCAGCGAGCGTCGGCCGATTTTTGAACAGCTCTATCAGAGCTTCGTGGGTAATCGAGGGCATCGGTAGACTCTCGGGCAGTTACGATCATGGTGGTTGTTCAAGCGACGTGCCTGGCTCATGCAATGGCTCCCGCACGGGCCGAGCAGCCGCGTCCCACCCAGTCAATTCCGGGCACCCTCGTGGATCGGTCACGCCGTAAGGCTTCCGGTGCGCTGCGGAGCACGCCCCTGGGCTTGCAGCCACACCTCGATGCCGCGCGGGGATACGCGCCGCGTGCCCGGCGGGCCGGGGCGTGGGACGGGCGGGCGGGCCGTCGCCAGCCGGAGGCTGCACGGATCCACGGCTGCCGGCGCGCAGCCCTCCTGGCGCGAGGTTCCGTCGCAGCCAGAGGCGCCGTCAGCGCGCCCGCGCCGTCAGCGCGCCCGCGCCGTCAGCGCGCCCGCGCCGTCAGCGCGCCCGGAACGCGGCGCACGGATCTCCGTCGGACACGCGCGGCGTGAACCACACGAAATCGAACGGCAGCGTCGCCGTCGAGAACTGCGCGGCGTACCGGGTGGGCTCCTGCACGCCGCGCTGCACCTGCACGAACGCCAGGCTCAGCACCTCCGCTCCGGGCGCCTCGACCGATAGCCAGTACGGCACACCGCGGTCGCGCCGCGCGTGGCCCGCGCCGGCGATCAACACGGCGCCGCCGGCCTCCGCGCGCACCATGGCCTGCGCCAGCTGGGCGTCGCGCGCGCGTTGCGCGAGCGCCATCGTCGGGATCAGCCGCTCGGGCAGGTGCCCGCAGTGCGAGTCGCGGAGCTCCTGCTCCAGCGACGCCTGCTCGGCGGCCGGGAGCGGCTGCTCGAGCCGCAGCTCGGCCGCCCGCTCGGGCGAGATGCCCTGCAGGCCTTGCCGCGCGAGCGCCCGTGCCTCCTCCTGCGCCACGTTGCCGCCCACGATCGGCAACCCGAAGCCAAAGGCGACGTCGAAGATCGGCAGGTACTCCGAATAGGGCGGCCAGCTCGTCCTCTCCCAGCCGATCCACGCGCCGAAGCCGGCGGCCTCTCGCCGCGTCGCCGTGTAGCCCGCGATCGCCGGCTGCTGCTGCGCCTCCAGCATCTCGAACACCACCCGCGGGCGCCGCCCTCCGGCCGCCACCTGCTCCAGCACGCGCGCCTGGAGGCGATGGTGGTCCGGGTTGTCGTGCCGCTCGCCGAGCAACACGAACCGCGCGGCGGCGAGCCGCGGCGAGAGCGCGGCGACGTCGACGAACGCGCCCGCCTTCACGTCCCATAGCTTGCCGACGAGCGCGTGATCGCGATCGAGCGCCGACCGCCACGGCTCCGCGCCGCCCGGCGGCGCCTTCGCGGGCGCAGCGCCGCCGCTCGGCGCCGCCGGAGCGCGCGCGGGCGGCGAGGGCGAACAGGCGAGCAGCATCGCCGCGCAAGCGACGCCGGCGAGACGGCGCGCGCGCGGCAGCGGAGACCGTCGGGCGGCGTCGAGCGAGCACATCAGCTTCGGTGTCGGCATGGTCGTTCCGGTGGCCACGCCAGCGTAGCAGCTCGATCGCGCGCTTCCCCCTACCCGCCCTCCGCCACCACCTCGCTCCAGTCGATCTCGAACCGCGCCAGGTACTTCCGCAGCCGGTCCGCGTCGTTGACGCTCTTCTTCTTCGCCCGCGACGCCGCGAACAGCACCCGCCCCGCCTCCGACAGCGATCGCGCGCTCTTCAATACCCGCAGCACCTCGGCGAGCTGCACCCGGTCGAACGGGTCGAGCGCCGCCGCCCGCCGCGCGCCGAGCGCCGCGACCAAGAGGTCCTCCCCGCCCTCCCCCGCTCCCGCGCCGCCCGCCGCCGGCGCCCGCCGCCACGCCTCGGCCAGCCGCGCGATCTCCTCCTCCACGATCGGCAGCCCGATGCGCCCCCCGGGCGCGAGCGTCGCCATCCGCGTCACGGCCGCGTTGAAGTCGCGGAAGTTGCCGTGCCACAGCGCCTCCCGCGACGTCGCGAACCGGAGGAACCGCTCGCGCGCGTCGCGGCTCATCGTGATCCGCACGCCGAGCAGCCGCGCCGAGGCGTCGAGCTCGTAATCGAGGTTCGGCTCGATGTCCTCGACCCGATCCCGGAGCCCCGGCAGCCGGAAGGTCCACAGGTTGATCCGCGCCAGGAGATCCTCCCGGAAGCGCCCCGCCGCGACCTCCAGCGACAGATCGCGGTTCGTGCCGGCAAGGAGCTGGAACTCGCTCCGCACCTCGCGGTCCGAGCCGACCGGCAAGAACGCCTTCTCCTCGATCGCGCGCAGCAGCATCGCCTGCTCGTCCGCGCCGAGCTCGCCGATCTCGTCGAGGAACAGCACCCCCTCGTGCGCCTTGCGCAGCAGGCCCGGGCGGTCCTTGAGCGCGCCCGTGAACGCGCCCTTCGTGTGCCCGAACAGCGCCGACATCGCCCCGTCGCCGCGGATCGTCGCGCAGTTCAGATCCACGAAGTCGCCGCTCACCTGCCGGCGGCCCTTCTTGAGATCGTAGATCTTCCGCGCGAGCTGCGATTTGCCCGCCCCCGTCGGGCCCATGAGCAAGATCGGCGCGCGCGACGCGATCGCCACGTGCTCGATCCGCTCGATCAGCCGGTTGTACCCCGCGTTGCGCGTCTCGATACCGCTCTTCAAGAACGACACCGCCTCGCGCTGCTCCTTCTGGAAGCGCGAGGCGATGCGGTCGTACTTCGAGAGGTCGAGATCGATGATCGTGAACGACCCGGCCGCGAGCTCCGCCCGGTCGCGCTTCGGCGGCGACGTCTGGATGAGCCGGCCGGGCAAATAACGCGACTCGGTGAGCAGAAACAGGCAGATCTGCGCGACGTGCGTGCCCGTCGTGATGTGGATGAGGTACTCCTCCCGGTCCGGCGCGAACGGGTACGCCCGCGCGAAGTCGTGCAGCGCGCCGTACACCGCCTCGAAGTCCCACGGGTCGTCCAGCTCGAGCACGTGACCGCGGATGTCCGTCTCCGGCGAGACGTGCCGCACGTCGCCCATCACCGTCTCGGCCAGCCCGTCGAACCGGCGCTGGTAGAGCAGCTCGAACCGGTCGACGATCAGGTCCTCGTGCTGGCAGAGCGCCACGCTCGGACGCCACCGCGACCAGCGCTCCGGCGTCTTGCCGGTGTCCAGCGTCGGGCCGAGCATGCCGAGGACCACCGTGGATTTGCGCGTCATAGAAGCTTCTCTAGACGCTTTATACACCTAGATAAGCGCCGCGACCAGCGCCCTCCGATCGCCGGGATTTCGGGTGGCACGCGCCGTGCGATACGTGGACATCGGACATCGGACATCCGACATCGGACGTCGGACGTCGGAACACCGGACTGCCGAAACGCCTGAACCGAACGACCCAGGCGTGACCCAACATCACCGAACCCGGGGCGCGCGCCCGACGGCGCGCCCCCTTCCCGGAGATCCTGCCATGGAGCGAAGCTACAACGTCATCCCCACCGACTCGGGCGTCCCCATCAAGGCGTGGACCGTCGGCGTGCCGTTCGAGCCCGCCGCCGAGGCGCAGCTCAAGAACATCGCCGCGCTGCCGTTCATCCACAAGTGGATCGCCGTGATGCCCGACGCCCACCAGGGCATCGGCGCGACGGTGGGGAGCGTCGTCGCGACGCACGGCGCGGTCATCCCGGCGGCCGTCGGCGTCGACATCGGCTGCGGGATGATGGCGGCGCGCACGAGCCTCCGCGCGTCGGACCTGCCGGACTCGCTGCGCGCGCTCCGGACCGCCA
Source organism: Sorangium sp. So ce185 (assembly GCF_051526825.1). Taxonomy (NCBI): domain Bacteria; kingdom Pseudomonadati; phylum Myxococcota; order Polyangiales; family Polyangiaceae; genus Sorangium; species Sorangium sp. So ce185. The sequence continues at coordinate 11,118,874 of NZ_CP150316.1, forward strand.
TCGAGGAGGCGGTGCCGCACGGCCGCACCGACAACGGCGGGAAGAACGACCGCGGCGCGTGGCGCTCGCCCCCGCCGGCTCAGCTCGAGGCGTGGGCCGCGCTCGAGCCGCGGTACCGGCAGATCGTCGAGAAGCACCCGCGCCTCGGGCGCGGCTCGGCCATCGAGCACCTCGGCACGCTCGGCACCGGCAACCACTTCATCGAGCTCTGCCTCGACGAGGACGACCGCGTCTGGGTGATGCTGCACAGCGGATCGCGCGGGGTCGGCAACCGCGTCGGGAGCTACTTCATCGAGCTCGCCAAGCAGGAGATGAGGCGCTTCTTCGTGAACCTGCCCGACGCGAACCTCGCCTACCTGCCGGAGGGGACGAGGCACTACCACGACTACATGCAGGCGGTGTCGTGGGCGCAGGACTTCGCGGCCGTGAACCGGGAGCTGATGATGGCGCAGGTGGTGGGCGCGCTCCGCGCGTCGGGCGAGCTGCCGCCGTTCGACGCGGCCGTCGAGGCGGTGAACTGCCACCACAACTACGTGGCGCGCGAGCACCACTACGGAAAGGACGTCCTCGTGACGCGCAAGGGCGCCGTGCGCGCGCGGGCGGGCGATCTCGGGATCATCCCGGGCAGCATGGGCGCGCGCTCGTTCATCGTCCGCGGGCTCGGCAACCCGGAGAGCTTCTGCAGCTCGAGCCACGGCGCCGGCCGCGTGATGTCGCGGACCGAGGCGCGCCGCCGCTTCAGCGTCGCCGAGCACGAGGCCGCGACCGCCGGCGTCGAGTGCCGCAAGGACGAGGCCGTGATCGACGAGACGCCGGCCGCGTACAAGCCGATCGACGACGTGATGCGGGCGCAGCGCGACCTCGTCGAGATCGTGCACACCCTGCGGCAGGTCGTGTGCGTGAAGGGGTGAGCCGCGGCCCGGGGTCGTGGTATCGGTCGTCCAGGGAGAGTCGACTGCCATGCTGACCATCGATGGATCCGTCGGAGAGGGAGGGGGCCAGATCCTCCGCACGACGCTCTGCCTCTCGCTGATCACGCAGACGCCCGTCCGGATCACCTCGATCCGCAAGGGCCGCGCGCGCCCCGGCCTGATGCGGCAGCACCTCACCTCGGTCCAGGCCGCCGCCCAGGTCGGCCGCGCCGAGGTGTCGGGCGCCGCGCTCGGCTCGCAGGAGATCGTCTTCCGGCCGACGGCGATCGTGCCCGGCGAGCACACGTTCCGGGTCGGCAGCGCGGGGAGCACGACGCTCGTGCTGCAGACCGTCCTGCCGGCGCTGCTCCGCGCGCCCGCGCCGTCGACGCTCACGCTCGAGGGCGGCACGCACAACCCCATGGCGCCGCCGTTCGATTTCCTGGACCTCGCCTACCTGCCGCTCGTGCGGCGGATGGGGCCGGACGTCACCGCCACGCTGGTGACGCCCGGCTTCTATCCCGCGGGCGGCGGGCTCGCCCGCGTCTCGATCGCGCCCTCGCCCGCGCTCGCTCCTCTCGAGCTGCTCTCGCGCGGGGAGATCCGCGGCCGGAGGGCGGTGGCGACGGTGTCGAACCTCCCGAGCTCCGTCGCGATGCGCGAGCTCGACGCGGCGGCGGCGGTGCTCGGCTGGGAGCCGGCCTGCTTCAAGCCGAACGTGCTGACGGGCGGCCACGGCCCGGGCAACGTGATCACGATCGCTGTCGAGAGCGAGCACGTGACCGAGGTCTTCACCGGGTTCGGCGAGAAGGGGGTTCGCGCGGAGTCGGTCGCCGCGAAGGCCGCCGAGGAGGCGCGCGATTACCTCGCGGCGGGGGTGCCGGTGGGCGAGCACCTGGCCGATCAGCTGCTCTTGCCCATCGCCCTCGCGGGGCGCGGCGCCTTCCGGACCGTCCGCCCCTCGTCGCACACGACGACCCACCTCGAGCTGCTGCGCGATCTCCTCGGCATCCGCGCGTCGGTGGAGCAGGTCTCCGAGCATGCGTGGCAAATCGAGATCGGGCGTTGAGCGCCGGGCGGCTCGACAGACGACATCGGTCGCCGCAGCGAGGTTCGCCGTCTCCAGGCGCAGGCTGGGAACTCACCACCAGACAGCCATGAAGCTGCTCGGCGCCCCCGGGCGCGATTGACGGCGGCGTCCCGGTCGTGCCACATCACGGCGGGCGCGCGGCGCGCTCGTCGCGGGCTCCTCTGCGGCGGGAGGGCGCGCGCCCCGGACGGCAGCGACGCGGAAGGCGAGACAATGGCGAAGCGCGACTACCTCAAGATCACGGACATGACCCTGGCCGAAGCGCACCGCGTGCTCAGGCTCGCCGCGCGCCTGAAGGAGGAGCCGAAGGGGCGCCGCGCGACGCTGCTCGCCGGCAGGTCGGTCGCGGTCGTGCTGGAGAAGGCGAGCACCCGCACGCGCGTGTCGTTCGAGGTCGGGATCGCGCAGCTCGGCGCCCAGCCGGTCGTGCTGAGCACCCAGGGCAGCCAGCTCGCGCGCGGCGAGCCGATCCGCGACACGGCCCGCGTGCTCGCCCGGTACTGCGACGCGATCGCGTTCCGCACGTCGTCGACCGCGCGCCTGCTCGAGATGGCCGAGGCGAGCGTGCCGGTGATCAACGCGCTCTCGGACGACGGGCACCCGGTGCAGGTGCTCAGCGACATCTTCACGATCGAGGAGGCGCTCGCGGCGGGCGGGGACAGGACCGGCATCGCCGGCCGGCGCATCGCGTTCCTCGGCGACTGCTCGAGCAACATGGCGCGCTCGTGGCTCGAGGCGGCGCCGCTCTTCGACTTCCACCTCGTGCTCGCCGGGCCCGAGGGGTACATGCCGCCGGCGGACGAGGTCGCGCGGGCGCGGGCGACAGGCCACGTCACCCTCGTGAACGACCCGCGCGAGGGCGCGGCGGGGGCAGACGTGGTGAACACCGATGTGTGGGCGAGCATGGGCCAGGAGGGCGAGGCGGAGCGGCGCCGCGCCGCGTTCGCCGGCTGGACGGTGGACGCCGGGGTGATGGGCAAGGCCGCGCCGCACGCGGTCGTGCTCCACTGCCTGCCGGCGCACCGGGGCGAGGAGATCGACGACGAGACGCTGGAGGGGCCGCGCTCGCGCGTGTGGGACCAGGCCGAGAACCGGCTGCACGTGCAGAAGGCGCTGATGCTCTGGCTGCTCGGCGTCGAGCTGGCCTGAGGCTCGGAACAGACGGAATCTGACCGCCGTCAGACGGAGGTCAGGCTGAGTCAGGCGGAGAGAGAGCAGGAGTGTCATCCAGCCCTCCCTTCGCCGTCATGAGCGGGGCACCGACGCAATAGGCAGTCGGGAACAGCCCTAGGTTCGACGCACGCCGACAGGCGAGCTCTTGCGCGGCCTCATCCGACGCGACCCGACGCGACGCTCCAACGCGCTGCTGCGCTCGACGCGCCGCTCCCAGCCGGTCCACATGTGCGGAATGATCCGCTCGACCGATGTGTTCGATCGTGCACGCGGCGAGTTCGTTCATGGTGAACACGCCGCCGGACTCTGGTGGGCAATCTCGCAGCGGCCATGTGGTCTCACCCGATACCGCACGATGTGACCGCGATGGGCGATCTCATCTGTGCTTGAGACCACATCGCTCGTTTCGGGATCGCCCCGGGGGACGACGAAGGGTTCTCCCCGATTGCGACTCGGGCCGCTGCGCTCCACTGTGGTGGTCCACGCGATGAGCTGTGTCAGGGTCGCTGTGAGCAGCGTCGCGGCGCGTGGTTGAACCACATTTGACGTTGTTTCACAACGCAACGAAGGAGTTGCCACCATGCGAAATCGATTCGACAGGGACATGGATTACGGTCGAGACGAGCGCGGCTGGGACGAGCGCCAAGGACAGGGAGGGAGCTGGGACGAGCGCCAGGCACAAGGCAGCAGGTGGGACGAGCGCCAGGGACAGGGCGGAGGCTGGGACGAGCGCTACGGCCGGCCCCGGGGCAGCTTCCAGGAGCGCGGCTGGTCGCGCGACGAGCACCGCACCTCGGGCTACGACCAGGACCGCGACCACGGGCGCGCGATGCAGCGCGGCTACGGCGGCGAGCATACCTACGACCAGGGCCGCTTCTCCGGTCGCGAAGGCGGCTTCGACCGCGACTACAACCGCAACTTCGGCGGCGGCTATGGCCGCGACTACCGCGGCGAGCACGAGGGCACCTTCGGCGGCGGGTACGGCCGCGACTACCGCGGCGAGCACGACGGCAGCTTCGGCGGCTACGGCCGCGACTACCGCGGCGACTACAACCGCAGCTTCGGCGGCGAGTACAACAGGAGCTTCGGCGGCGGGTACGGCCGCGACTACCGCGGCGAGCACGAGGGCACCTTCGGCGGCGGGTACGGCCGCGATTACCGCGGCGACTACAACCGCAGCTTCGGCAGCCCCTACGGCCGCGACGACAACCGCGGCTGGGGCCGCGACGACAACCGCGGCTGGGGCCGCGATCAGGACCGCGAATACGGCCAGGACTTCGTTCGCACGGTCCGCGACGCGGGCCGCTCCGCGATGCAGAACGTCAGCGGCGCGCTGAGCAACATCGGAGAGCGCGTGCGCAGCGCGCTCGGCCGCGGGCCCAAGGGCTACAAGCGGTCCGACGAGCGCATCCGCGAAGACGTCTGCGAGCTGCTCTCGGATCGCGACGATATCGATGTCAGCGAGGTCACCGTCCGTGTTCAGAACAGCGAGGTCACGCTGGAGGGTACGGTCAGCGAGCGCCACCACAGGCGCCTCATCGAGCAGATCGCCGAGAACGTCCGCGGCGTGGAGGACGTGCACAACCAGATCCGCATCAAGCGGGCCGCCGAGACGACGACCGCGACGACCGCGACGACGGGCATGACCGGCGCGACGGCCTCGACGGGCGCGCAGCAGAGCGCGTCTCGCCCCATGGCGAACGACGTCGCCCATCGCTGACCTCGCCCGGCAACCGCGACGGCAGGACCAGCGCAGCGCCAGCGCCGGGCGCTGGGCCTCGCCGGCTCACGGTCGGCCGGCGAGCTCCACGACCACCTTCACCAGGCCGGCGGGGTCGATCGGCTTGGCGACGTGCTTCTGGAAGCCGGCCGAGAGCGCCCTCCTCTGGTCCTCGATCCGCGCATAGGCGGTCAGCGCCACCGCGGGGATCCCCCGGATCTCGGCCCGGCCCGCCGCGCGCACCTGCCGTATCAGCGTGTAGCCGCTCTCCCCCGGCATGCCGATGTCGCTCACCAGCACGTCGGGCCTCAGCCGCTCCAGGACGCCCATGGCCTCGCCCATCGAGCCCGCCGTGGTGACCTGCGCGCCCGCGCCCTCCAGCAGGAACGCGATCATCTCGCGGGCGTCCGGCTCGTCGTCGACGAGGAGGACGTGGAGGCCGCAGAGCGGCGCCCGCTCCCCCTCCTCGAGCGCGACGCGCCACGGCGCGGGCGGCGGCTCCTCGCGCGCGCTGGAGGGCGCCGCGTTCAGGGGGAGCGTCACCGTGAACGTGGCGCCGCTTCCCTCGCCCTGGCTCTCCGCGTCCACCGTGCCCCCGTGCAGCTCGACGAGATGGCGGACGATGGCGAGCCCCAGGCCGAGGCCGCCGTGCGCCCTCGTCGGCGAGGAGTCGCCCTGGCGGAAGCGGTCGAAGACATACGGCAAGAACGACCTGGCGATGCCCTTGCCGTTGTCGGTGACCGCGATCACGACCTGCGCGTCGCTCCGGCCCACCCGGACCGTCACCCGACCTCGCTTCGGGGTGAACTTGACCGCGTTGGAGAGCAGATTCCACATGACCTGCTGGAGGCGGTCCGGGTCGCCGCTCATCTCGTCGGGCGCGTCGTCGAGCTCGACGCAGATCTCGATGTCCTTCGCCCTCGCCGTGGGCGTGAGGGTGTCCACGGCGGCCTCGACGACGGCCGCGAGGTCGACCGCGGCCGTGTTCAGCCGCAGCTTGCCGGTGATGATCCGGGAGACCGTGAGGATGTCGTCGACGATCTGCGCCTGCGCGTGGGCGTTCCGCTCGATCGCCGCCACCCCCTGCTTCACGCGATCCGGGCCGAGCTCCCGCTCCTTGATCAGCCGCGCCCAGCCCAGGATCGCGGTGAGCGGCGTCCGCAGCTCGTGAGAGACGGTCGCGAGGAACTCGTCCTTCATGCGGTTCGCGTCCTCGGCCCGGAGGCGATCCTTCTCCGACTGGGCGAGCGCCTGCTGCTCGCGGCGGAGCAGGTCCGCGCGCTCTCGCTCGAGCTGCTTCAGCTCGGTGATGTCGACGACGGCGCCCGTCAAGAACAGCGGCGAGCCGCCCCGATCGACGATGAGCCGCCCGCGGTCGTGGACCCACCGGATCGCCCCATCGGGGCGGACGACGCGATGGATCATGTCGTAGACGTGCTGTTCCCGGAGGGTCCGCTGGTGCGCCGCGGCCACCGCGTCGCGGTCCTCCGGGTGCACGCGGCTCAGCCAGTCGTCCATCGGCTGCGTCGTCTCGCGCTCTTCCAGGCCGAGGATGCGGTTGAGGCTCGCGTCCCTCGTATCGGAGAGGGTGGTGAGGTCGATCCTCCACGTGCCCACGTCCGCCGCCCACGTCGCGAGCCGGAGCCGGTCCTCTCGATCCTGGAGCGCGCTCTCGATCCGGAACCGCTCGCTCAGGTCGACCGTCAAGCCCACCATGCGGATCGGCGCGCCGCGCGCGTCGCGGAGCACGGCCCCGCGATCGAACACGTGGGCGACGGAGCCGTCGCCGCGGTAGATGCGGTACTGGTCCGACCAGCTGTCGCCGCTGCCGCGGAGGAGCTCCTCGAAGCCGCGCGCCACGCGATCGCGATCCTCGGGCAGCAGGCGGGTGAACCACCAGGCGCCCGTGGGCGACGTCTGCTCGGGAGCGTAGCGGAAGACCTCATGAAAGGTCTCGTTGCGCTCGACCTGGTCCGTCCGGAGGTCCCAGTCCCAGATCGGGTCCTTGACCGCTCGCGCGAGGAGGCGATAGCGCTCGCGCTGTACGTCCACCTCCAGGCGCGCGTCGAGCTCGCCCGCGGCGGCCTCGCCAGCGCGCTCGCCGACGCCCTCGGGCTCGGGAGGCGCCTGCCCGTCCGCGCTGGCGAGCGCCACCGCGGCCTGATCCGCGAGCGCCGCGAGCAACCAGGCATCCTCGTCCGAGGCCTGGAGGAAGCGCTCGGCCGCGAGCACGCCGGAGATGCGGTCGCGGACGATCAAGGGGGCGGCGACGACATGGGCCGACCCGTGCAGCGCGCGCGCGACCCCCTCGTCGAAGCTCGGCAGCGGGCGGCCGCGGAGCTCGGCGACCAGCGCCGGGTCGAGCCCCAGCGAGGACCGGACGACCGGCCGCCCCTCGTCGTCGTTCAGGATCAACACGGCCCTGCCGGCGCCCCCCAGCTGCCGCGCCGCCGAGAGGACGGTCTCCTGGATCTCGCGCGCGGAGCGCGCCACCGCGAGCGCGCGACCGGCCTCGGTCAGCACACGCACCTGCGACCGAGATCTGCTCTCGAGATCGACCACGGAGGGACGGGCCTCGGCCGGATAATACGGGAACTCTCGCCGATGGTGGATGTGCATCCCTGACCGGAGCAGCCGAGCACGCTCGGCGCAGGGCGCAGCCACGCCAGGGCGCGAGCGGGCGGTGTATACCTCTTGTGAAACTGTAATAGGAGCGTGCGGACATGCGCGCCAGCCAGGCCGAGGACAAGCGTGCGCACAAAACTTGGCCCTGGATCCGGATTCCTGCGCAAACACGCGCTGCGTGGAATTCCGCGACATCCCGCCGGAGCTCCTCCTGGCCGTGGCCGGCGCGGCGCTCTTCTTCGGGCTGGTCCAGACGCTCCGGCTCGCGTGGCGGAGCGCCCGGCAGCGGCGCCGGATCGAGCGCTGCCGGGAGCAGGGCGCCGCGGGGGAGGCGCGCGCCGAGGCGCTCCTCCGCGAGCTCGGCTACACGATCGTTGGCCGGCAGGTCGCGGTCTCCTATGGAGTCCAGATCGACGGCGAGCCGTTCACCGTCGGGCTCCGCGCGGACTACCTCGTGGCGCACGGCCAGAGGCGGTATGTCGCCGAGGTGAAGACAGGCCGGCTCGCGCCGCGCATCGACACGCCGGCCACGCGGCGGCAGCTGCTCGAGTACCGGCTCGCGTTCGACGTCGACGGGGTGCTCCTGGTCGACGCGGAGTCCCGGCGGGTGCGGTCGGTGGTGTTCCCGCTGCCCGCCGGCGCCGCGGGGCGCGAGCCCCCCGGCGCGCGCCTCGCGTGGTTCCTCGCGGCGGTCGTGGCGGGCCTCGTGGCCGCGATGGCGGCGCGCGCCGGCGGGTGACGCGGGGCCTCCGTCCCCGTCTCCCGTCCCCCGTCCCCCGTCTGCGTCTGGCCTCCGCGTGCGCGTGCGCGTGCGCGCTGACTCCGGGGAATCGCGCACGCGCACGCGCACGAAGGACGCGCACGGAAGACGGAAGACGGAAGACGGAAGACCGTGTCAGTCCCAGCCGAGGGCCGCGCTAGCGCGCGGCGCGCGGACGGCGCCGGCGGCCGGCGAGGAGGAAGAGACCGAGGCCGAGCAGGCCGAGGCGGGCCGGCGAGCCCTCGGACGTCGCGCCCGCGCGGCAGGCGCAGGACGAGTCGGGCTTGGGAACGAAGCCGCTGTCCCCGCCGCCCGCGCCAGCGCCAGCGCCAGCGCCCGAGGTCAGATCCGGCGGCTCGTCCAGGAACAGGCCGCCTCCGTCCTGGCCCCCGCTCGAGGCCGTGACGCCGCCGTTGATCGGCGGGTCGCCGCAGAACCCGCGGGCGCACGGCGCGTTGCCGGGGCAGACGACGCCCGCGCACGCGTCGGTGCAGCTCCCGCCGATGCAGAGCTGCCCTTCAGCGCAGGTCACGCCCTTGCACCCGACGTCGACGCAGCGGCCGTCGTCCCCGCACGTCTTGCCGTCGGGGCAGGTGCGGCAGCCGCAGTTCGACTGGCAGATGCCGCGCTCGCAGACCGCGCCGTCCTCGCACTCGATCTGGGCGCAGAGATCCACGCACCGCCCGAGCTGGCACTCCTGGTTCGCCGGGCAGATGACGCCGTCGCACCCGCCCACGCAGGAGCCGCCGACACAGACCTGGCCGCCCTCGCACGCCACGCCCACGCACGCCTCCTCCACGCAGAGGCCCTCCTCGCAGACCAAGCCGGCGTCGCAGACGACCTCGCCGCGGCCGCAGTAGGGCACGCACGACCCGCGGTTGCACACGAGCCCCTCCGCGCAGAGGCCCTCGCCGTTGTCGACCTCGCCGTCGCAGTCGTTGTCGATGTTGTCGCAGCGCTCGCTCTGCTCGCCGGGCTCGAGGACCCTCAGGCACTCGGTGTCGCCCTCGGTCGCGCACCCCGTCCTCCCCACGGCGCACGCGCCCTGCAGCCCCGTGTCGCAGATCTGGCCGCCGCCCTGGCAGGTCACTCCCGTGATGTAATAGACGAAGTCGTTGAAGTCGCCGTCGTTCTCGTACCCGCCCTGGCTCCCCTTCCAGCTCGTCGGGGTCACGGGCAGGTCCTCGAAGGCGACATAGAACGCGTCGGGCGAGGCCGTCGACGTGTAGATCAGCGTCGTCACCCACGGTTCGTTCGGCGTGCAGCTCGTGCAGACCGTGTTGAGCTCGCGCTGCGAGAACTTCGTCTGCGTGCAGTAGGTGCCCGCCTTGCCGATGAGCGCGAAGCCGACGAGGCCGCCCTGGTACCGCGCGTCGTTGCGGATGTCGGCCGCCGAGAACTGGGTCGGCGTCCAGTCGTGCTGCCCCGCCTGGGTCGTCATCATCGTGGCCAGCGGGCAGAAGTCGTTGTCCTCGCACCGGAACGCCACAGACGTGTCCGCGGGGATCAGCTCGTAGATCTGATTGTCCGGCGGGCGCACGCCGCTCGCCGTCGCGTTGTACCAGCCGAACGCGACCTTGCACCCGCCCCCGCGCAGCACCAGCTCTCCCGTGAACCCGCAGAGCGGCGAAAAGACGCCTGGCTCCGTGCTCGCGTCCGCCACGGGATCGATGTCCTCCCCCCGGTACATGAAGAGCCCATCGAGCGTGACGGCGTTGTCCGGGAACCCGCGGCCCCGCACGAGGCCGAGCTCGGCCTCTCTGACCGGCGTGGGAAGCCGTGTGCCGTCCAGCTGCTCCACCGCGGCGCTCGCGGGTACAGCCCCCGCGAGCGGCGCGAGCAAGAGGGACAAAGAGAGCGCGGCTCGTACCGCGCGTCGGCGAGAACCCATGAAGTAAGGCGTTTGCGGCATGTGCGCCACTGTACACCTCCTCGTGCGCGCTGGGAGCAGATGATTCCATAACTCCGCACCATCAAAATGTTGCAGCCCAGTTGTTCCCGCGCCGCCGTGCGCGCCTGTTTTGACGCACGCTGTCACCGCGGCGCATGGAGTCGCGCTGGCTGTCAGGAGCGTTTTCTGCTGCCGCTCCGGGCTGGGAGGCAACAGCCTACTTGACGCTCTCCCGCGGCGCGGCGGGGGGGAGTTGCGGCGGAGCGCGGACTTCGTCGTCTCGGCGTTTGGCGCGACCTGAGGCTCCGCGTCGTGCCCGAGGCGCGGGCCTGGCTGGCCGACGCGAGGTGCGATCCGAGGCGCGGGGCGCGGCTGCGGCGGGGCGGGCGCGGACCTCGCCGAGCGGCTGCCGCCGCGCTCAGCGCGCTTCGGCGGGCGGTTCGGCCGCGGGCCCGGGCTCGCCGTGGACGACGGCCCACACGAACTCCGGGATGAGCGCGAGCGAGTGCTGGTCCTGCGTGACGCCGATGAGACCGCTGATGAACTCCAGGGCGTGCTCCTGGCGCCGCTCGTCGATGAACCGTAAGGGCGCGCTGGTCAGCCCGGGCGGGAGCCGGGCGAGCCCGGGCCCTTCCGGCTTCGCCAGCGCGGCGAGCGGGTTGCGCCTGTCCTCCGCGGCCCGCCACCGCTCGAGCCAGCCGTCGAGGGCCGTGTTCGGAACGAAGTGGTCGGCAGGCCAGGCGCGCAGGTAGGGGAAGAGCACGTGGATCCACCCGGTGAGCTCGTCCGCGGCGTTCTCGTAGCGGAAGAAGGCGCGCCAGAACGCCGGATCCTGACGGCCCTCCGCCGCGGCGACGATCTGGTCGAGCACCGGCAGGAGGACGTGAGTCCAGCGCTCCGCGCCGAACGGGGCGAACGCCGCCGCGCGGTGGCGCACCCAGCGCCAGTCGTCCGCCGTGCCGAGCAGGTAGACGCGCGGGATTCCGGCGTTCGGAAAGCTCATGTCCGCGGGGAAGGGCGGCTGCCACTCGAAGTGCGGCACGAACGGCGTCATGACCGTGAGCTCCGATGCCACGCGCTCCACCGGCCCCGTGGTCGAGAAGCTGGCTGTCACGAGCTCCCGCAGCGTGCCGACCCGCGCGGCGATCTGGGCGGAGAGGTCCGAGAACGCGACGGGCCACGGGTTCACCTGACCGAGCGTGAAATCCGGCCGGTCGATCCTCAGCTCGAAGTCGCCGTCCTCGAGGAGGACCTGGCGCCGCTGCTCCTCGTTCGCGGCGACGTGGAGCGTGAACCCCCGGGCCAGGCAGAACCAGACCACGTCGGGCGAGAGCACGAGGGGGTAGCGCTGCGTGAAGGCCATGTACGCCGCCTGGACGAGCGGGTGCACGTCCGTGCGTCCGACGATGGGCAGGCGATGGCGGTACGCGGCCTCGACGGGGGAGACGAGCAGGCTCTGCACCGTCGATTCCTCGTCGAACGCGGGCAGCGGCGCCGTCGCAGGCTCGAAGTCGGTGACGACGATGGTCGTGATGCTCATGGATCCTCGCTCTCCTGGCCCTGCGCGACGGCTTCATGGGCCAGCGCTGCCGCTCCAACCTCGTACACAAGAGCGCCGCGCGAGACAACTCGCCTCGGCGGCGGGCGCACAGCGAGCCGGCTCAACCTTGGATTCGCGCCGACAGCCCTCGATAGCCGCCGGGCGCGGACGCACGACCGCGCGTGAGGCGCGTGAAGGGAAAGGCAAAACAATTCGCTCTCATAAGAATATTACAGCACAATCGCAACGCCGGCGGATGCATTCGAGAGATAGATTACCTGGCCGGCGGGTTGGCCGCAATCGAGGCGCCTGTCGCGCGTCGACCTGAACGCATGCCAGGACCCGCGTCGGCGTTTCGACGGGCGAGCGCCGCAATGGGGCGCGCCGTTGCGGCTCCGAGGTGCGGGGATCGCCGATCCAGACGCGGCCCCGAGGCGGTGCGCAGCGGGCGGAGCAGGGATGCCATGGCGCGGGATATCCCGCCGCGAGGCGCGGGGGCGAGGCGCTTGGCAACGCATGATTTTCGCGTCAATCATGGCCCATGAGGTCCTCGCGGAGCCGTTCGCCGTCGCCAGTCACCGGGGTCCGGTCGGGGCTGGGCAACCAGATCAAGGGCTCAGGCCGTTTCACCCACCCCTCGGCCGGCAGCAGCACCCCGTCCAGCAGCACGGCCGTGCCCGACGCCGTGAACCAGGCCGCGGCCCCGAAGCCGACCCCGAAGCCGGGCGCCTTCTCCGGCTGGGATCCCGTCACGCGGAAGAGCGTGAGCCAAACGAGCTCGCCCGGCCCGACGAACACGACGACCACGACGACCACGTCTTCGGGAAGCCAGTTCGGGAGCACGACGGGCGGGAACAATGGTTCCCATGTCGGCCAGGGGCCTACCACGGCGCCGAGCTCGCCCACCGCGACGCCCAGGCCGGCCTCTCCGGTCAACGTGCCTCCGAACCCGAGCGCGATGCCGGGCAGCGGCGGCTCGCAGTCCCCTGAGCTCCCCGGCTCCAGGACGCCCCCTGCCACCGCTGGAAGCCCGCAGACCCCGGTCAGGCCTCAATCCTCGCCTGCCGGCCTTCCCCAGGACTCCACGCCGCGCCTCAACCCGCAGCCTCAGACTCTCGGCAATACCGCCACCCCGCCGCAGGCCCCCCAGACCCCGGTCAGGCCTCAATCCTCGCCTGCCGGCCTTCCCCAGGGCTCCACGCCGCGCCCCAACCCGCAGCCTCAGACTCTCGGCAATACCGCCACCCCGCCGCAGGCCCCCCAGACCCCGGTCAGACCTCAATCCTCGCCTGCCGGCGGCGGCCTTCCCCAGGGCTCCACGCAACCCACAACCCCATCATCGCAGCTCCCGGGCAATGCTCCCCAGGGGAACACGAGCGCAACGACGCAGGGAGGCACGCCCCCCAAGCCCGGCGAGACGTCCCCAACCGCGCCACCGAAGGAGGTCACCGCCAAGGACAACACGTCCGCTCAGACCTCCCCCAAGCCCGGCGATACCGGCGGCAAGAGCTCCCCCACGCAACAGCCCGCTTCCCCCGCGCAGGGCAAGCCCGCGACGGCGCAGGGGGGCACGTCCCCCAAGCCCGGCGAGACGTCCCCAACCGCGCCACCGAAGGAGGTCACCGCCAAGGGCAATACGTCAGCTCAGCCCTCCCCCAAGCCCGGCGATACCGGCGGCAAGAGCTCCCCCACGCAACAGCCCGCTTCCCCCGCGCAGGGCAAGCCCGCGACGGCGCAGGGAGGCACGACCCCCAAGCCCGGCGAGACGTCCCCAACCGCGCCGCCGAAGGAGATCACCGCCAAGGACAACACGTCAGCTCAGCCCTCCCCCAAACCCGATACCGGCGGCAAGAGCACCCCCACGCAACAGCCCGCTTCCCCCGCGCAGGGCAAGCCCGCGACGGCGCAGGGAGGCACGACCCCCAAGCCCGGCGAGACGTCCCCAACCGCGCCGCCGAAGGAGATCACCGCCAAGGACAACACGTCAGCTCAGCCCTCCCCCAAACCCGATACCGGCGGCAAGAGCACCCCCACGCAACAGCCCGCTTCCCCCGCGCAGGGCAAGCCCGCGACGGCGCAGGGAGGCACGTCCCCCAAGCCCGGCGAGACGTCCCCAACCGCGCCGCCGAAGGAGATCACCGCCAAGGACAACACGTCAGCTCAGCCCTCCCCCAAACCCGATACCGGCGGCAAGAGCACCCCCACGCAACAGCCCGCTTCCCCCGCGCAGGGCAAGCCCGCGACGGCGCAGGGAGGCACGACCCCCAAGCCCGGCGAGACGTCCCCCAAGGCGCCACCGAAGGAGGTCGCCGCCAAGGACAACACGTCCGCTCAGCCCTCCCCCAAACCCGGCGATACCGGCGGCAAGAGCACCCCCACGCAACAGCCCGCTTCCCCCGCGCAGGGCACGTCCACCGGCGCCTCGACCTCGACGTCACGGCCCGCGGGGCAGGGCTCCCAAGAGCCGGGGCGCGATCGCCCGGGACCGCAGCCGGGGAGCTCGTCCACCACGACTGCCCCAGTGCAGGACGGCGAGGTGACGTGGATCGCGGCCAATGCCGTCAAGATTAGCAAGTGGAGGACTGCCACCGGGAGACGAAGCCGCCGAGAGGCAAAGCAAGCACTCCCGAAGCTCGCCGGCCCGCTGACCCACGGCGGCTTCCCCACCGATCCCGCGGACGCGAAGAAGAAGATCGGGAAGCGCTTCCCCAAGGGACGGCTGTTCAGCGATGCCGAGTGGGACGCCTTCAAGGAGCTCTCCTCGACCCCGGAGGGACAGACCTGGCTCAAAGCCTCGGGCATGCTCCCGCACGACCAGATCGAGGAGTACCTGTCGAACGACAACCCCGAGAAGTTCCGCGGCTTCCACAAGCTCCACAAGCCGAGCAAGGTCGTGCTCGCCAGCTACGTCTCGCGCAACAGCGGCGACGACGGTAAGCGCTTCGAGGGCACGCCTCCGGCGGCGGTGGCCCTGTCCATGGAGGCGAGGCACACGACCGACCCGGCGAGGCGGGACGAGCTCAAGAAGCAGATCGATCAGGGCATCGCCAAGGAATGGGCCAAGACGTTCGAGCATACGGAGCCCAACGACGCCGCGAACAAGGCCATGGACCGGGGCGCCGTGCTGGCGCCGAAGACGCTCAAGGACACCTTGACGCGCGCAGAGCCCAAGTCGCTCTCGAAGGACGAGGCCCTCGCCCGGCACCGGCAGGCGAACGAGGTGCTCAAGAACACCTTCCACCTGCTCCAGGCCGGCGCCGAGATCTACGACGCCGGCTCGAAGAGCCATGTCCCGCTCCAGGGCGTACCGGTCGCCAAGCTCCTGTCCCACGGCGGCCGCGTCAACATCCAGGTCCCGGCGGGCAGCCCGCCCTACGCGCTGACAGAGTTCCTCGGCATCACCGACGAGCACGGCAATCCCAGGACCGGCGTGTTCAAGCGCGACTACGGGACGCATCACGTCTCGCTCCGCAACGGCAAATTCAAGGAGGAGGGCGGACGCGGCGCCATGGTGAAGTCCAAGTTCGACGACACCGAGCTCTACGGCATGAACCCCACCATCGGCGGGCTCGGCCTCAAGGACTTCAACGGCGACGTCATCCTGCCCGACGGCGCTCACGGCCACCTGTTCATCGGCTACCGCCCGCCCAAGCCGGACAGGTCTGGCGCGCTCCAGATCGGCCTCGAGACCACCGGCCCGGGCGCGCCAAGCACCGTCGGCTACGTCCACAACTGGCGCTCCACCGAGAAGACCGCCAACCCCATCTCCAGCGTCGGCGGCCTCAAGCAGGACAAGATCGGCGACGAGAAGGGCAAGAACGCCCGCACCGTGAACCTGGGCAAGCTCGGGGCCGATTGGAGAGGGGTCCTCCAGGGCCGAGCGGACCAGTTCGCGCATGACGTGGCGGAAAACCCGACAGAGGCGATCAAGAATCTCGTCGGTCCACGCGAAATTCCGCCGCAGGACACCGAGGAGACCGCGGCGCGCGCCCCCGACGAGGCTTCTGACGGGTCTCCCGACGAGTCATCCGACGAGTCGTCCGACGACGGGTCGGATCGGTCCGAGCGAGGTTCGCGGGGCGGTGATCGCCGCGATCCGCCGGGAGACGCAGCGTCCGACCCGAAGCGGGGCGCAGAGGATCCCGGGCGAGGCGGCTCGGATCAGCGGCAGCGCGGGGCCGAGCAAGCCCCCAAGGGCAAGGCGCCCCGCGAGATGCCCGGTGACGCGCCGGAGCAGAGGACGGCCAAGACGCCGGAGGCCTCGAGCCCTCGCCCGGAAGCTGGAGCGACGCAGAGCGCGCCAGGGAAGGCGTCGGAGAGGCCTGGTCAGCCTCGGCTGGAGACGACCTCGCCGCCGCCCGCGCCGCGCACCGTCAAGCCGACGGCCATCACCTCGGGGATGCAGGCGCCGCTCCCACCGCCCGCGCCCCCCAAGGCGGGGTGGCTCGGCAAGAAGCTCGGCACCGGAGGGCACGGGCTCGGCGGGATGGTCTCCAACAAGGGGGCAGCGGATCGCGAGCAGGCGCTGGCGGACCAGTACGAGCTGCAGGTCGGACCGGACAGCGACGGCGCCGACGACACGCACTTCTCGCACAAGATGCTCGACCACATCGAGAAGGCCCTCGGTGACCTGCCGCCCGAGCACATCACCGGCAGCCCGACGCTGCGGAAGATCATCCGCGACCTCTCCTCGGAGGAAGCGGCGAGCGCGTACGACGAGCTCACCGACACGATCAACATCGTCAATCCCCCGAAGGTCCCCACCTTCATCTACAGCCGGCTCAACCGGCGCTGGGGCTGGCAGCGAAAGCGGATGGATCGCGGCGCCATCCGGGACTACGACGGCGTCGACAAGGAGCAGGACAAGGCGCTCGGCATCACCGACAAGCGCCACGTCATGGGCGGCGTGTCCGACGTGCTCGCCAACGGCAACCTGCTCAAGTGGACGATGCGCCACGAGGTCGCCCACTCCATCGACAAGCTTGTCGACTGGAGGAGCCTCGCCGGCGAAGACCGGTTCGGCGGCTGGAAGGTGCACTCCGACACGCGGGACGTCGAGCAAGTCGCCCGCGCCATCTTCGACAAGGCGGGCATCACCGACGATGAGGCGAACAGCGAGACCGACGGGGTCTCCCTGCTCAAGACCTTCGCCTCCTTCCTCCATCCGCCCTCGCGGCGCGAGGACATGGCTCCCCTGGAGGAGTTTCCCGCGGAGATCGCCTCCGAGAATCCTGACCTGAAGAAGAAGCTCGACAAGGCCGTCGACACCGTCAAGATCGCCATGGCCCAGCCCTGGACGCTGGACGACGGTGGGGCCTCGAAGCTGGAGGTCGACGGCCGTATCTACCACGTCGACCAGTACAACAACTGGGTCAGCTATAACGCCGACGCCCGCAACAACGCCGTCTCCAACTACCAGTTCTCCACGCCCGCCGAGTGGTTCGCCGAGACCTACGCGGCCAACTACGACCCGAACCCCGCGCCGAAGGCGCAGCTGACCCAGGCGGTGCGCGACTTCTTCGACAACGAGCTCTCGGACCTCGTCAACAGTGGGCGCGAGCGATGGCAACGCATCAACGAGAACACCCGGAACGCCGAGCAGAGCACCGGGAACCAGCCGCCCGCGGGGAGCTCGGCGAACCCCAGCGCGGCGAGCCCCAGCGCGATCACCGCGGGCTTCGCCGGGGACATCACGACCGGAGCTCGTTCCGGCGATTCGAGCGCGGCGAGCTCACCCCGCGACGCCACGGGCGGCTCCCCCCAGGACAGCTCACCTCGCGGCGCCACCGGCGGCTCCCAGACCAGCCCGCCCCGCGACGCCACGAGCGGTTCCCAGGACAGCTCGCCTCGTGACGCCTCGGGCGCCTCCCAGGACGGCGCGGGCCAGGAGACCGACGGCGCGCGCGAGAGCCTGGGCAACACCCAGGCCGCCCTGCAGACGCTCGTCGACGCCAGCAAGACCTGGTCGCATCCGGCCACCGCCGCGGACAAGCAGGACGCCAAGAAGCTCCTTGGCGACCTCATGCGCTCTCAGGGCGTGGACAGGTCGCTCGTCGACAGGCTCGCGGAGCTCATCGACGACCCCGACTCCCTCTCCCACGACCAGTTCGCCATCTGCACGCTGCAAAGCGTGCTCCGCACGCAGCTCACGTCCGACCTGTCCGGCTTCGCGCGCGTGGTCGCGGCCGAGTTCACCGGCAAGCTCTTCGATCGGGAGGGCAAGCAGATCGCCGACTTCTCGCTCGACAAGCAGGGCGAAGACAGCACGACGACGCGCTTCCAGACGCCCGACGATCCCATCCAAAGCGTCATCCGCGGCGAGTTCCCGCTGAAGGGCGCCCCCATCGGCAACAAGCTGCTCCAGAACGGCGTCAAGAAGGCCGGGGCCAAGCGCTACGACGTCAAGAGCAAGGGGCGCGCCTGGTCCGACAAGCACGTCCTCGATTACCTCCTGGCCCGGGGCATGGGCAAGATGCTGAGCACGCTCGCCCCCGACCAGTACCAGGCGGACGCCGACTACACCGCCAGCGTCGTCCCCGGCTACCTCGACAAGGCGCCCACGCGGCACAAGGGCGCCACAGGCCCGTCCAAGAAGCGCGGCGATCTGCAGCTCTCGGCCGATTCACTGGTGACGCTCTTCACCTCGATCCTCGGCGGCGACGCCCAGACCATGGTGGCCGAGGACGATTACGACGTACGCCGCATCAACGATGCGCTCGCGAAGCCCGAGCAGGCGCCGTTCGCCCTGGCCACGTTCCTCGACGGCAAGGGGCTCGTCGAGCGCGCGGCGCAGTCCGCGAAGGATCCCACCACGGCCAAGCCGTTCGACAAGGCGGTCACGAGCCGCACGTCGAGCCCGCACCAGGTCATCATCGACGGCAAGATCACCGAGGACGGCGACCATTACGTCGTCCCGCTGGACACCTGGCAGCAGCGCTTCTCCATCAAGGTGAAGAAGGACGTCCTGCCGTCGCTCTTCCCGGTCTTCACCTACGGAACCTATCTCCCGTCGCAAGCGCCGGCTGCGAACGACGCGACCGGCGACAAGGCGCCGGAGAGCAGCGCGTGGAGCAAGCTCACCACGGGGGGCGGCGACCCGCTCGGCACCGGAGGACGCGGGCTCGGCGGGCTGTTCTCCAACAAGGGGGCAGCGGAGCGCGAGCAGGCGCTGGCGGACCAGTACGAGCTCCAGATCGGCCCGGGCGAGGGCGCCGCCGGCAAGCACTTCTCGCACAAGATGCTCGACCGCATCGAGAAGATCCTCGGCGAGCTGCCGCCGGATCACGTCACCGGCAATCCGACGCTGCGGGCCATCATCCGCGACCTCTCCTCGGAGCGATCGGCGAGCGAGTACGACGAGCTCACCGACACCATCAACATCGTCAATCCCAAGCTCAAGAACATCGAGGTGCCCAGCTGGCTGTACAGCCGGCTCAACCGGGGGGTGAGCTGGCAGCGATACCTCATGGATCGCGGCGCCAAGGCGGACTACGACGGCATCAGCAAGGACCAGGACAAGGCGCTCGGCATCACCGGACGCCGCCAGGTCATGGGCGGCGTGTCCGACGCGCTCGCCAACGGCAATCTGATCAAGTGGACGATGCGCCACGAGATCGCCCACTCCATCGACAAGCTTGTCGACTGGAGGAGCCTCGCCGGCGAAGACCGGTTCGGCGGCTGGAAGGTGCACTCCGACACGCGGGACACCGAGCAGGTCGCCCGCGCCATCTTCGACAAGGCGGGCATCACCGACGACGAGGCGAACAGCGAGACCGACGGGGTCTCCCTGCTCAAGGCCTTCGCCTCCTTCCTCCATCCGCCCTCGCGGCGCGAGGACATGGCTCCCCTGGAGGAGTTTCCCGCGGAGATCGCCCCCGAGGATCCCGACCTGAGGAACAAGCTCGACAAGGCCGTACGCACGGTCAAGATCGCCATGGCCCAGCCCTGGACCCTGGTCGACGGCGGAGCCACGGAGCTGGAGGTCGACGGCCGTATCTACCACGTCGACCAGTACGACAACTGGGTCAGCTATAACGCCGACGCGCGCAACAACGCCGTCTCCAACTACCAGTTCTCCACGCCCGCCGAGTGGTTCGCCGAGACCTACGCGTCCTACTATGACCCGAACCCCGCGCCGAAGGCGCGGCTGACCCAGGACGTGCGCGACTTCTTCGCGAACGAGCTCCCGGACCTGGTCAACAGCGGGCGCGAGAAGTGGCAACGCATCAACGAGAATACCCGGAACGCCGAGCAGAGCACTGGGACGCAGCCGCCCGCGGGGAGCGCAGCGAGCGCCATCACCAGCGGGCACAACCCTGCCGCGAGCGACGACCCGGGCAAGCCCCAGGAGGCGTCGCGGGACAGCGCTCCTCGAGTTCCACCCCGGGACGCCCCGGCGAACACGCTCGCCGGGAACAACCCCGGTTCGAACACCGGGGACAGGGCAGCCGACCCGCAAGCGCAGCTCGACGAGATCGAGGAAGCGCCGGAGCCGCCGTCGGAGAGAGCGCCGGATCCGGAGACCGCCACCCCGGTCGAGGAGGTGACCTGGATCGTCGACAAGGCCGTCAAGAACACCATCTGGCGCACCGACACCGGCATGAGGAGCCGCGAGCGGGCCAAGCACGCCCTCTCCGCGATCCAAGGCCCGCTGAGCAGCAGCGGCTTTCCCCCCGATCCCACGACGGCCAAGGAGCAGGTCGGAGGCCGCTTCCCCAGGGGGCCGCTGCTCAGCGACGCCGAGTGGAACGCCTTCGAGCAGCTCTCCTCCACCCCCCAGGGCCAGACCTGGCTCAACGCCTCGGGCCTGCTCACGCACGAGCAGGTCGAGCAGTACCTGTCGGGCGACCTGAGCAAAAACCCCGAGCAGTTCCGCGGCTTCGACAAGCTCCACAACGCGAGCAAGCTCGTGCTCGCCAGCTACGTCTCGCGCCAGATGAACGGCGGCGAGGCCGGCAAGCGCTTCGAGGGCACCCCGCCCGCGGCGGCGGCCCTGTCCATGGAGGCCAGGCACACGACCGACCCGGCCAGGCGAGAGGAGCTCAAGAGGCTCATCGACCAGGGTATCGTGGAGGAATGGTCGAAGACCTTCGAGTACACCGACCCCAACGACGCCGCGACCGAGGCCATCAACAAGGGCGCCGTGCTCGCGCCAAAGACGCTCCTCAACACCCTGACCTTCACCAAGGGCAAGGAGCTCTCGAAGGACGAGGTCGTCAAGCGACACGGGCAGTCGCTCAAGGTGCTCAAGAACATCTTCCACCTGCTCCAGGAAGGCGCCGAGATCTACGACGGCGCCTCCAAGAGCTATGTCCCGGTGGACAACGTGCCCGTCGCCAAGCTCCTGTCCCACGGCGGCCGCGTCAACGTCCAGATCCCCGCCGGCAGCGCTCCCTACGCGCTCATGGAGCACCTCGGCATCACCGACAAGAACGGTAAGCCCACCGCCGGCGTGTTCAAGCGCTTCATCGGAACCCACCACACCTCGTTCGAAGGGGGCAAGCTCAAGGAGCAGGGCGGCCACGGCGCCGCCCTGCTCGCCAAGCTCGACGACACCGAGCTTTACGGCATCAACCTCGCCGTCGGCGGCCTCGGCCTCAAGGACTTCAACGGCGACGTCATCCTGCCCGACGGCGCCCACGGCCACATGTTCCTCGGCTATCGCCCGCCCAAGAAGAACAGGCCCGGCGCGCTCCAGATCGGCATGGAGACCACCGGCCCGAACGCCCCCAGCACCGTCGGCTACGTCCACAACTCGCGCTCCACCGAGAAGACCG
This sequence comes from Sorangium sp. So ce185, assembly GCF_051526825.1. Classification (NCBI taxonomy): domain Bacteria; kingdom Pseudomonadati; phylum Myxococcota; order Polyangiales; family Polyangiaceae; genus Sorangium; species Sorangium sp. So ce185. Next base: position 11,140,360 of record NZ_CP150316.1, read on the forward strand.
CCAACCCCATCTCCAGCGTCGGCGGCCTCAAGCAGGACAAGATCGGCGACGAGAGCACCAAGAACGCCCGCACCGTCGACCTCGGCAAGCTCGGCAGCGACTGGGCCAAGACCCTCAAGGACCGCGCCGATAGGTTCGAGCAAGAGCTGAAGCAACGAGGGAAGGACGCGCTCCACGAGCTCCTCGGCCCCCGCACACAGCCGCCTCAGGCGCTGCAGGACGGGTCGGGAGGCTCCGAGCAAGCCCCGCAGGGCGACGAGCGCCGTGATCCGACCGGTGAGCAAGGCGATCGAGGGAAAGCGCCGGCGGAACCCGGCCAGTCCCGGCCCGAGACGACCTCGCAGCCGCCCGCGCGGCGCAGCGGGAACCCGGCCACCGCCATCACCTCGGGGATGCAGGCGCCGATCAGGCCGCCCGCGGCCGGCGCGGAGAGCTCCGCCGCAGCGTCCGCGACCGCGGACCCGGGGACGGAGCAGCCGCCGCGAGCGCCCACCAACGTGGGGTGGCTCGGCAAGAAGCTCGGCACCGGCGGACACGGGTACGCCGGGATGCGCCGCAACGAGGGGGCCGCGGATCGCGAGCAGGCGCTGGCGGACCAGTACGCGCTGCAGATCGGACCGGACGACGCCGCCACCGACGAGCACTTCTCGCACAAGATGCTCGATCATATCGAGAAGGCGCTCGGTGATCTGCCGCCCGAGCACATCACCGGCAGCCCGACGCTGCGGAAGATCATCCGAGACCTCTCCTCGAAGGAAGCAGCGAGCGCGTACGACGAGCTCACCGACACCATCAACATCGTCAATCCCCCGAAGGTCCGCACCTTCATCTACAGCCGGCTCAACCGGCGCTGGAACTGGCAGCGAAAGCGGATGGATCGCGGCGCCATCCGCGACTACGACGGCGTCGACAAGGAGCAGGACAAGGCGCTCGGCATCACCGAAGACCGCCACGTCATGGGCGGCGTGTCCGACGTGCTCGCCAATGGCAACCTGATCAAGTGGACCATGCGCCACGAGGTCGCCCACTCCGTCGACAAGCTGATCGACTGGAAGGCGAGCCACGCCGGCGATGACCGGTTCGGCGGCTGGAAGGTCCACTCCGACACGCGGGACCTCGAAGAGGTCACCCGCGCCATCTTCGCCAAAGCGGGCATCACCGACGCGGAGGCGGCGCACCAGACCGACGGCTTCTCCCTGCTCCAGCGCTTCACCTCCGTCCTCGATCCCTCCGCGCGGCGCGAGGACATGGCGCCTCTGGAAGAGTTTCCCGCGGAGGTCGCCTCCGGCGACCCAGACCTGAAGAAGAAGCTCGACAAGGCCGTTGGCACCGTCAAGTTCGCCATGGCCCAGCCCTGGACGCTGGACGACGGCGGGGCCTCGAAGCTGGCCGTCGGCGGCCGCATCTACCACGTCGACCAATACAACAACTGGGTCAGCTATCGCCAAGACGCCCGCAACAACGCCGTCTCCAACTACCAGTTCTCCACGCCCGCCGAGTGGTTCGCCGAGACGTATGCGTCCTACTACGACCCCAACCCCGCGCCGAAGGCGCGGCTGACCCAGGAGGTGCGCGACTTCTTCGCGGACGACCTCCCGGGCCTGATCAACCAGGGGCGGGACACGTGGCAACGCATTCGGGACAACATCGCGCGCAGCGCCGGCAACCAGCCGCCCGCAGCGGGCTCGAGCGCCATCACCACCGGCTCGAACAACCTCGGTGATGGCCAGACCGGCGACCCCGCGGACATGCTGGCCGGGTACAACCCCGCTTCGAACACCGCGGACAGGGCAGCCGACCCGCAAGCGCAGCTCGACGAGATCGAGGAAGCGCCGGAGCCGCCGTCGGAGAGAGCGCCGGATCCGGAGACCGCCACCCCCGTCGAGGAGGTGACCTGGATCGTCGACAAGGCCGTCAAGAACACCATCTGGCGCACCGACACGGGCATGAGGAGCCGCGAGCGGGCCAAGCACGCCCTCTCCGCGATCCAAGGCCCGATGAGCAGCAGCGGCTTCCCCCCCGATCCCACGACGGCCAAGGAGCAGCTCGGAGGCCGCTTCCCCAGGGGGCCGCTGCTCAGCGACGCCGAGTGGAGCGCCTTCGAGCAGCTCTCCTCCACCCCTCAGGGCCAGACCTGGCTCAACGCCTCGGGCCTGCTCACGCACGAGCAGGTCGAGCAGTACCTGTCGGGCGACCCGAGCCAAAACCCCGAGCAGTTCCGCGGCTTCGAGAAGCTCCACGACGGCAGCAAGCTCGTGCTCGCCAGCTACGTCTCGCGCCAGATGAAGAGCGGCGAGGCCGGCAAGCGCTTCGAGGGCACCCCGCCCGCGGCGGCGGCCCTGTCCATGGAGGCGCGGCACACGACCGACCCGGCCAGGCGAGAGGAGCTCAAGAGCCTCATCGACCGAAGCATCGTGGAGGAGTGGTCCAAGACCTTCGAGTACACCGAGCCCAACGACGCGGCGACCGAGGCCATCAACAAGGGCGCCGTCCTCGCGCCCAAGTCGCTCCTCAACACCCTCACCTTCACCACGGGCAAGGTGCTCTCGAAGGACGAGGTCGTCAAGCGACACGGCCAGTCGCTCAAGGTGCTCAAGAACATCTTCCACCTGCTCCAGGAAGGCGCAGAGATCTACGACGGCGCCTCCAAGAGCTATGTCCCGGTAGACAACGTGCCCGTCGCCAAGCTCCTGTCCCACGGCGGCCGCGTCAACGTCCAGATCCCCGCCGGAAGCGCTCCCTACGCGCTCATGGAGCACCTCGGCATCACCGACAAGAACGGTAAGCCCACCGCCGGCGTGTTCAAGCGCTTCGTCGGCACCCACCACACCTCGTTCGAAGGGGGCAAGCTCAAGGAGCAGGGCGGCCAGGGCGCCGCCCTCCTCGCCAAGCTCGATGACACCGAGCTTTACGGCATCAACCTCGCCGTCGGCGGCCTCGGCCTCAAGGACTTCAACGGCGACGTCATCCTGCCCGACGGCGCCCACGGCCACATGTTCCTCGGCTATCGCCCGCCCAAGAAGAACAGGCCCGGCGCGCTCCAGATCGGCATGGAGACCACCGGCCCGGGCGCGCCAAGCACCGTCGGCTACGTCCACAACTGGCGCTCCACCGAGAAGACGGCCAACCCCATCACCAGCGTCGGTGCCCTCAAGGTGGACAAGATCGGCGACGCGAGCACCAAGAACGCCCGCACCGTCGACCTCGGAAAGCTCGGGAGCGACTGGGCAAAGACCCTCAAGGACCGCGCAGAGCGGTTCGAGCAAGAGCTCGAGCAACGAGGGAAAGACGCCCTCCACGAGCTCCTCGGCCCCCGCACACAGCCACCTCAGGAGCTCCAGGACGACGGTGTGGGCCGCTCGGGCGATATGCTCGCCGGAGCCGCAGCGCCGGGCGCGACCCCCTCCCCCACGCCGACCACCGCCGGAGGAGCTGCCCAGGTCGAGCCGAGCGCCCAGGACCCAGGGAAAACGCTCGACCAGCTGCTCGGCTCGCTGGACGAGCAGAGCCGCGCATGGTCGCAACCGGCCACCGACGAGAACAAGAAGGACGCCAAACGGCTCCTGACCGGGCTGCTCCAGCAACAGAACGTGCGCCCCTCGGTCATCGACAGGCTGCGCGAGCTCATCGATAACCCCGCCTCGCTCTCGCAGTCTGCCTTCACCAACTGCGCGCTCACCAGCATCCTCTACCCGACGCTGAAGGACGATCTCGCCACCACCTCCCATCTGGTCGCGGCGATCTTCACGGGCAAGCTGCTCGGCAAGTTTGCGGATTCCACCGGAGCCGCCTCCTTCCAACCGCAGGGCTCTGGCAAGGGGCCGCTCAGCGACAGCCTGGACCTCCTCCGGCGCGTGATGACAGGAGATGTCCCGCAAGCGCTCGGCCCGGCGCCTACCAGGCCGCTCGTCAACGGCCTCCGGACCGCCAAGGCCAAGGGCGACAGCCTGAAGGAGGCCACGGACCGAGCGGCGGTGGAGCGCCATCTCCTCGACCATCTGCTCACCCGCGGCCTCGTCGAGATGCTCGGCCCCGGCGCCCTCGCGAAGCTCGAGCAGCAGACCGACCGCGCCAATCAACCCAGCGTCGCCGCGGCGCAGGGCGACCTGCTGGCCTCGGCGAACTCGGTCTCGAGCATCTTCAAAGCGGCGCTCGGAGCGAACGCCACCGTCATGACCAAGAGCTCCCCCGGGGGCTACGACGTCACGCGCGTCAATGACGCCCTTCAGCAGGCGGACCAGGCAGGGTTTGCGATCGCCACGGCGATGGACGGCGAGGCGCTCTGGAGCGCAGCGGAGGCGCATGAGGCCAGCTCCACTGCTCCGTACGCCCCCGTGTACGTCGCGCGGCTCGGCGAGCCCGCGACGATCGTGCCCCACCATGCCCCGATCGACGGGGAGATCAAGGACCTGGGCGACTCCTTCCTCGTGCCGCTCCAGTCCTGGGGGCGCACCTTCCCCGTACGGGTGAACAAGGAGGACATGCCGAAGGTCTTCGCGGCGATCACCTACGGCACCGCTCTCCCGTCGCGAGCGCCGTCTTCGACCGCCTCCTCTCAAGAGCAAGCTCTGGCGGATGTGAAGGCAGGGTACAACCCCGCTTCGAGCAGCGGGGATGCGGCGGCCGACCCGCAAGCGCAGCTCGATGCGATCGAGGAGGAGCCGGAGCCGCCGTCGGAGAGAGCGCCGGATCCGGAGACCGCCACCCCGGTCGAGGAGGTGACCTGGATCGTCGACAAGGCCGTCAAGAACACCATCTGGCGCACCGACACGGGCATGAGGAGCCGCGAGCGGGCCAAGCACGCCCTCTCCGCGATCCAAGGCCCGATGAGCAGCAGCGGCTTCCCCCCCGATCCCACGACGGCCAAGGAGCAGCTCGGAGGCCGCTTCCCCAGGGGGCCGCTGCTCAGCGACGCCGAGTGGAGCGCCTTCGAGCAGCTCTCCTCCACCCCCCAGGGCCAGACCTGGCTCAACGCCTCGGGCCTGCTCACCCACGAGCAGGTCGAGCAGTACCTGTCGGGCGACCCGAGCCAAAACCCCGAGCAGTTCCGCGGCTTCGAGAAGCTCCACGACGCGAGCAAGCTCGTGCTCGCCAGCTACGTCTCGCGCCAGATGAAGAGCGGCGAGGCCGGCAAGCGCTTCGAGGGCACCCCGCCCGCGGCGGCGGCTCTGTCCATGGAGGCGCGGCACACGACCGACCCGGCCAGGCGAGAAGAGCTCAAGAGCCTCATCGACCGAAGCATCGTGGAGGAGTGGTCCAAGACCTTCGAGTACACCGAGCCCAACGACGCGGCGACCGAGGCCATCAACAAGGGCGCCGTCCTCGCGCCCAAGTCGCTCCTCAACACCGTCACCTTCACCACGGGCAAGGTGCTCTCGAAGGACGAGGTCGTCAAGCGACACGGCCAGTCGCTCAAGGTCCTCAAGAACATCTTCCACCTGCTCCAGGAAGGCGCCGAGATCTACGACGGCGCCTCCAAGAGCTATGTCCCGGTAGACAACGTGCCCGTCGCCAAGCTCCTGTCCCACGGCGGCCGCGTCAACGTCCAGATCCCCGCCGGCAGCGCTCCCTACGCGCTCATGGAGCACCTCGGCATCACCGACAAGAACGGTAAGCCCACCGCCGGCGTGTTCAAGCGCTTCGTCGGCACCCACCACACCTCGTTCGAAGGGGGCAAGCTCAAGGAGCAGGGCGGCCAGGGCGCCGCCCTCCTCGCCAAGCTCGATGACACCGAGCTTTACGGCATCAACCTCGCCGTCGGCGGCCTCGGCCTCAAGGACTTCAACGGCGACGTCATCCTGCCCGACGGCGCCCACGGCCACATGTTCCTCGGCTATCGCCCGCCCAAGAAGAACAGGCCCGGCGCGCTCCAGATCGGCATGGAGACCACCGGCCCGGGCGCGCCAAGCACCGTCGGCTACGTCCACAACTGGCGCTCCACCGAGAAGACCGCCAACCCCATCACCAGCGTCGGTGCCCTCAAGGTGGACAAGATCGGCGACGCGAGCACCAAGAACGCCCGCACCGTCGACCTCGGAAAGCTCGGGAGCGACTGGGCAAAGACCCTCAAGGACCGCGCAGAGCGGTTCGAGCAAGAGCTCGAGCAACGAGGGAAAGACGCCCTCCACGAGCTCCTCGGCCCCCGCACACAGCCACCTCAGGAGCTCCAGGATAGCCAGCAACGCTCGGACAACGAGCCCGGTGATGACCCGGCCGACATGCTGGGCGGGTACAACCCCGCTGCGAGCAGCGGAGATGCGGCGGTCGACCCGCAAGCGCAGCTCGATGCGATCGAGGAGGAGCCGGAGCCGCCGTCGGAGAGAGCGCCGGATCCGGAGACCGCCACCCCCGTCGAGGAGGTGACCTGGATCGTCGACAAGGCCGTCAAGAACACCATCTGGCGCACCGACACCGGCATGAGGAGCCGCGAGCGGGCCAAGCACGCCCTCTCCGCGATCCAAGGCCCGCTGAGCAGCAGCGGCTTTCCCCCCGATCCCACGACGGCCAAGGAGCAGCTCGGAGGCCGCTTCCCCAGGGGGCCGCTGCTCAGCGACGCCGAGTGGAGCGCCTTCGAGCAGCTCTCCTCCACCCCCCAGGGCCAGACCTGGCTCAACGCCTCGGGCCTGCTCACCCACGAGCAGGTCGAGCAGTACCTGTCGGGCGATCCGAGCCAGAACCCCGAGCAGTTCCGCGGCTTCGAGAAGCTCCACGACGGGAGCAAGCTCGTGCTCGCCAGCTACGTCTCGCGCCAGATGAAGAGCGGCGAGGCCGGCAAGCGCTTCGAAGGCACCCCGCCCGCGGCGGCGGCCCTGTCCATGGAGGCGCGGCACACGACCGACCCGGCCAGGCGGGAGGAGCTCAAGAGCCTCATCGACCGAAGCATCGTGGAGGAGTGGTCCAAGACCTTCGAGTACACCGAGCCCAACGACGCGGCGACCGAGGCCATCAACAAGGGCGCCGTCCTCGCGCCCAAGTCGCTCCTCAACACCGTCACCTTCACCACGGGCAAGGTGCTCTCGAAGGACGAGGTCGTCAAGCGACACGGCCAGTCGCTCAAGGTGCTCAAGAACATCTTCCACCTGCTCCAGGAAGGCGCAGAGATCTACGACGGCGCCTCCAAGAGCTATGTCCCGGTAGACAACGTGCCCGTCGCCAAGCTCCTGTCCCACGGCGGCCGCGTCAACGTCCAGATCCCCGCCGGAAGCGCTCCCTACGCGCTCATGGAGCACCTCGGCATCACCGACAAGAACGGTAAGCCCACCGCCGGCGTGTTCAAGCGCTTCGTCGGCACCCATCACACCTCGTTCGAAGGGGGCAAGCTCAAGGAGCAAGGCGGCCAGGGCGCCGCCCTCCTCGCCAAGCTCGATGACACCGAGCTTTACGGCATCAACCTCGCCGTCGGCGGCCTCGGCCTCAAGGACTTCAACGGCGACGTCATCCTGCCCGACGGCGCCCACGGCCACATGTTCCTCGGCTATCGCCCGCCCAAGAAGAACAGGCCCGGCGCACTCCAGATCGGCATGGAGACCACCGGCCCGGGCGCGCCAAGCACCGTCGGCTACGTCCACAACTGGCGCTCCACCGAGAAGACGGCCAACCCCATCACCAGCGTCGGTGCCCTCAAGGTGGACAAGATCGGCGACGCGAGCACCAAGAACGCCCGCACCGTCGACCTCGGAAAGCTCGGGAGCGACTGGGCAAAGACCCTCAAGGACCGCGCAGAGCGGTTCGAGCAAGAGCTCGAGCAACGAGGGAAAGACGCCCTCCACGAGCTCCTCGGCCCCCGCACACAGCCGCCGCAAGAGCTCCAGGACACCCAGCAACGCTCGGACAACGAGCCCGGGGATGACCCGGCCGACGCGGCGCAGCGCACCGGAACGCCGGCGAACGTGCTGGCAGGCTATAACCCCGCGTTGGACGGCGAGAGCATGGCCGTCGATCCGCTGCCGCACACCGGCAGCGCGCAGGTCGAGCCGAGCCCACAGCGCCAAGACAGAACGCTCGACGAGCTGCTCAGCGCGCTCGACGAGCAGAGCCGCGCGTGGTCCGGTCCGGCGAACGACGAGCTCAGGCGACAGGTCGCGAACAGCCTGACAGGCCTGCTCGAGTCGCTGAACGTCGACCGCGCGATCGTGGACAGGCTGCGCGAGCTCATCGAGAACCCCGCGTCGCTGTCGCAATCCGCCTTCAGCAGCTGCGGCCTCAGCAGCGCCCTCTACACGATGCTGAAGGGCGATCTCGCCACCACCTCGCACCTCGTCGTCGCGCTGTTCACGGGCCGGCTGCTCGGCCGGCTCGCGCAGGCGCCCGGGGCCCGGGAGCTCGGCGCGCAGCCGAATGCGGACAGGGCGGTGCTCAGCGAAGACCTCGACATCCTCCGGCGCGTGATTACCGGAGAGATCCCGCGCGCCCTCGGCCCGGCTCCGACGCGGCCGCTCGTCAACGGGCTCAAGACGGCCGGGGCGAAGCGCGGCGGCCTGACCAAAGCGACGGACCGGCAACAGCTGGATCGCCACCTCCTCGATCACCTGCTCTCCCGAGGCCTGGTCGAGCTCCTCGGACAGGACGCCGTCGCGCAGCACGGGAAGCGAACCGACCGCGCCAAGCAGCCCGGCGTCGCGGCGGCGCAGGGCGATATGCTCCTCTCGGCGAACTCGATCGCATCCCTCATGAGCGACGCGCTCGGGGCGGAGGTCGTGATCGAGAGCGGCGTCTCCGAGGGCGACGTCGCTCGCATCAACGGGACGCTCGGGCGCACGGATCGATCCGGGTTCGCCGTGGCGACCGTCGCGAACGGCAAGGCGCTCTGGGAAGCGGCGAAGCGGCACCGCGACGGCGGCGGCGCGGCGCCTCAGGCTCCCACGACCATCGCGCCGCTCGGCAAGGGCGAAGCCGAGAGCCGGCACCATTTCGCGATCGACGGCGAGATCACGGCCGACGGCGACGCCTTCATCGTGCCCGTCCAAACGTGGGGGCAGTCGTTCCCCATCCGGGTGGCCAAGGCCGACATGCCAAGGCTCTTCGAGGTGATCACCCTCGGAACCTACCCCCCGCCGCGCGCCCCGGCCCCGGGCACCTCCGCCGAGCAGGAGGCTCCGGCGCACCTCGCGTCGCGCGGCTCGTCGGGGACAGCACGAGAGGGCGCGGACACGGCCGACCTGCTCGCGGGAGCTCCCGCGAAGCAGGACGGGGCCAGCGCCGCTCGCGGGCCTGCCGCAGCGTCGGGGAGGCCCCATCCCGGGAGCGTCCAGCGCATGTCGTCAGGGCTGTACCAAGCCCTCCAGGAGAGCGTCCCACAGCAGCGCCTGAACCAGGCGATGCTCCTCGTCGACGACATCATCGGAGCGAGGCTCCTCCCGCAGATCCTCGATATCCTGCCCATCGAGACGGCCGCCGCCAAGCGGCTCGCCGAGGAGATCGTCGAGACGTGGCTGGTGTTCCACCCCGGCGTGCGCCAGCTGCCCCCGGACGAGCTGCAGCGGCAGCTCGCAGCGCACGTCGAGGTCGTCGTGCGCACGCTCAAGCGGGATCAGGGTCTCCGTGCGATCGGCCGAGACAACGACGCCGAGGAGGAGGGCGACGCCACCGGCGAGACGCCTCCCGCCGCCGCGAAGACGAACACCCCGCAGCTCCCCGAGCGGGCCCCCGACGCGCCCGTCGACACGAACCCGCCCCCGGGGGAACCGGAGAGCGACGACGAGTCCGATAGCGACGAGTCGGAGAGCGACGACGAGTCCGGTAGTGAAGAGTCAGAGAGTGACGATGAGTCCGATAGTGAAGAGTCGGAGAGCGACGACGAGCCCGATCGCGACGACGAGTCCGATAGCGGCGATGAGTCGGAGAGCGAGGAGAACCCGTTCGGCGGCCTGGAGATCGACCTGGAGCCTGACGTCGAGAAGCACAAGGCGGAGCAGCGCGAAAAGCGAAACCAGAAGCCCAAGCGCGAGAATCCTGCGCAAGAGGCCGTTCCCGAGTGGATCTGGGGTGTGCCGCCCTACGAGGACCTGCAGAAAAGGTTGGTCGAGCGCTTCGATGACGACGCGGTGAAGCGCGCGCTCACCGGGCTCCTGGCGACCGCGAAGGGAAGCTCGACCGCGCTCGCGCGGTTCCTGAACAGCCGGATCAAGGGCTCCCCCGAGGGCAAGGACCCGGAAGCGGCATTCAAGCGCGTGCTCGATGGCTACAGAAACGCGGAGAACCGCAGGCTCGCCTTCGACGTCGCCAAGGCGCTGGGCGCCCTCGACGCCCTCGAGCAGAGGCAGGGCATCGACCTCGCGGCCCTGCGCGAGCCGCCGCCACCGCCCCCGCAGAAAGGCGAGGAGGAGACGCCGCGCGCGATCCTCAAGAGGGCCAAGGAGGGACGCTGGGTCACCACCGAAGAGCTCGGCGTCATCCAGCGATCGATCGGCGAGCGCGCGTTCGCCGGCATGCTCGCGCGCGCCATGGACAAGGGCAAGGTCGCCAACACCCGCGGGATCATCGAGCAGCTGGTCCGCCACGCCGGGCGCCTCTCGGATCCGGCGCTGTCGCCGCCGCTCACGTCGACCTCGCTGGTGGTCGACTCCAACCTGGTCGCCGATCTCTTGACGCCGATCGACCAGCTGTCGCCCGCCAGGAGGGACATCCGCGATCAGCTGGAGTTGTTGATCAGCAAGCACGGGATCACGGACCTGCGCCTCGCCAACATCAACATCGGAGAGCTGTTCCAGCACGACGACATCATCGGAAGCACGTTCACCACGTCCGGTGGGCTAAAGCTCCCCTGGTACGGCATCCGGGTCGATCGCAGCCGGCGCGGCGCCATGGCCCAATACGACGAGGGGTTCGAGCAGCTGACGAGAGGCTCGGTGGGGGAGAAGAAGGGCAGCGCCGACCGCAGCATGCTCGCCGACGCGTTCTTCTCCGAGCGCGCCGGCGACGGCGACGCGCCCCCTGTGCCCCATTTCGCCACGAACGACAACGGCATCCTGACGCCGCTCCTCCATTTCGCCGGCATCGACGCGGCGGAGCGTCGCGAGAAGCCGTTCGACAAATTCGTCGAGGAGAAGACCGGGGGAACCACCTATTTCAGCCCGAAGGTCCAGGGCCGTGAGATCAAGGCCCATGCGATCCTCACCCAGAGGAGGCAAGCGCCCCCCGCCCCCGAGGGCGCCGCGCCCGCCCGGAGCGAGCCCATCGGCGCGTCGCTCCTCGACACCCCGGTCGGATCCACCCTGCGGGTCCACGACCTGATCTCGCTCATCAGCACCTCCGGCTTCGGCGTCTACTTCGTCGGAGGCGCGGTGCGCGACGCCCTCAGCGGCATCGCGCCCAGGGACGTCGACCTCAAGACGAACATGCCCATGTCGCGGCTCGAGGAAGCGCTGCGCCGCGAATATCCGTCCCTCCCCGTCACCACCATCCCCGACCTGGGCCTGCTCCAGGTCGGCGGCGGCGATAACGTGGTGGACATCACGGCCGGCGACGACACCAGCGCGCCGGGCCCGTTCGACGTCATGGCCGACGCGCAGAAGCGCGACTTCCGGATGAACGCCATCTACCTCGACAAGGATGGCTACGTTGTCGATCCGCTCGACGGGATCGAGGATCAGCTCCTCGGCAGGCTGCGCTTCGTCGCCGACCCCGGCCCCGGCGCGACCGTCGAGGAGCGGCAGCGCGCCGTCGTCGAGCACCTGCACAAGGCGCCGTGGAACCTCGGCCGCGCGCTCAAGTTCTACAGGCGCGGCTACGTGCTCGAGCCCGAGATCCTCAATGCCTTGCGCGACAACGCCGAGAGCATCATCGATTCGATGAAGAAGCGCGAGGCGCCGCTCCGCGACAAGTCGCTGTTCCTGCACCAGACGCGCGCGAAGTCGCCGGATGAGCTGCTCGAGACCATGGAGGTGCTCGGCTTCCCCCGGGGCGCGATGCACAGGCTCATCCCCGACGAGAAGGCCGGCCGCTTCGACGACGAGAGCTTCGCCTACGATCACGACATCCTGCCGCGCTGGCGCGACACCCCCGACAACGACGCCAGGGATTACCCGCTGGGCGCGCCGGAGATGAAGGTCGACGTCGCGACCGGCCGGATCTATCAATACCGCTTCCACGCCCTGCTGCCGCAGCGGCCGGGGCAAGCGGCGGAGCGCGTCATCATCGACGTGGACCTGAGCGACCACAACCAGCCAGGCCACAACGCGCCGCACTACCACGTCTACCGCTGGCGCGACCGCGACGGGAAGGCCAAGTGGGACAAGAAGAAGAACGGGTTCTCGGACACCGGCCAGCCGGGCCGCCCGCGGATCGACGGCGACTACTACCGCGGCCCGCAGCCGTGGCGGTTCGACGAGGAGCTCGACAGCACTAGCGACGATTTCCTCGCGGACGCCGAGCGGCTCATCACGGACGCAAAGATCGATTTCACGACGATCGGCGACCAGATCGACCTCGGCGGGCAGGTCAGGCTGCACCGCGATCGGCTGCGAGAGCTCCATCGCCGCGGGCAGCTCGGCAAGCTGCTCACGCTCGTCCAGAACCTGAACAACGGGATCCCCTGGTCCCCCAGGGACCAGGCGACGGCCGACCTGTCCGGCTCGCATCGCGGCCAGGAGCGGCTGCGCTTCACGCCGCAGCTGGACCAGGTCGAGCCCTTCCTCCGCGACAGCGGCATCGAGGACCCGAGATCGATCGGCATCTTCGCCGAGCGCGGCCAGATGCGGCACGACGCGCTGCTGCGGCTCTACGACCTGGTGAGCGGCGAGGTGCGCCCGGATCTGCGCCGCCCGGCGGCCGCATTCGCGCTGGAGCGCGCCAGTAGCTATAACGAGTTCGTCGAGCGCTTCGAGTTCTACATCGCCTCGATGCAGGACAACCTGTCCGGCGCCGACGTCGAGGCCCTCTGGCAAGCGCAGCGGCAGGCGGCCCAGGAGGCCGGCGCCGTGGGCGACGTCACGCTCGGCGATGGCGACGAGCTGCGGGAGCGGCTCGCGGCGGCGGCCAGCGAGCTGCGCTTCGAGTCGGCGAGCACCGCCGCCTACCACGCGAAGAAGCACGCCGCCGACTTCCTGACCCCGGCGGAGCTGGCGGCCGCGTCACAGGCGGACGTCGTGCGGCGTTACCTCGATGCCGCGCGCGACGTGGTCCGCAACGCCACCGCCATCGAGGCGCGCACCGACGAGACCGGCGCGACCAACGTCGTGCTCTGGCACGGCGCGAACAAGGCCATCGCGCGGGTCAGGCCCGACGGTACGGCGCACCTCCTCACCAGCTACGCCCACGACCGCCGCGACATCGCGCCTGCGGCGGCGTCCACCCCTCCGGCGGGGATCGTGGCGAAGAGCGCGTCGCGCTCCGGGGCCCCGAGCTCGCAGGTGAGCAACACCGGCATCGTGAACATCGGCAACAGCTGCTTCCTGTCGGCCGGCCTCACGATGCTCGCGCACACCGACGCCTACTATGACCTGTTCGCGCCGCGCGACGGCGAGGACCTCGACGCCGCAGGCCCCCGGCTCCGCGCCGCGGTACGCCCGATCCTCGAGCAGATCCGGGCCGGCACGCTCGTCGGGGCGGAGAGCATGCAGGCGCTCGACGACGTCCTGCGCGACACCGGCGTGCTCGGCGCGTCGTCCAGGACGACGCAGCAGGATCCCAGCGAGGTCCTCTTCAGACGCCTCTTCGAGAGAGCGAGCCTCGACACCGCCGGCGTGACCCTGGCCCAGAGGCAGCGAACCGACTGGAGGGGGGTCGAGCTGCGCGAGACGGGTGAGACGCTGGGAGATCGCACCTCGCTCGACGACAACCCCGTATGGGACTCGGCGCAGCCCGACGTCGTGCTCAGCCCGTTGGTCAACGGCAGCCGCACCCTGCAGCAGGCGCTCGACGCCCATTTCGGCGCGAGCACCATGGATGACGTGGCCGCCGTGCGCCAGGGCCGAGCGGTGAGGGGCAGTCCATCGAGGCGGCTCCTCGTCGATTCGGCCAACAACACGCCTCGGGCAGTCACGATTGCTCTGCAACGCGGGGACGGGGAGAACGAGAGCAGTGTCGACGTCCCCGAGTGGCTCAGCGTCAACGGCCGCTGGTACCGTCTGAACGTGGTCGTCAATCACCACGGGCCGACGGGGGACGCGGGGCACTACACCGCGATGACGCGCAACGCGGCGACGGGGCAGTGGCAGGTACGCGACGACCGCACGGTCTCCGACGCCGACCCGCGCGCGGCCGCCGAGCGCAGGAACCGCGGCTACCTGTTCACCTTCGAGCGCGTCGACGCGGCCAACGGACCGGACGCGGCGGCCGAGGCCGCGGCCGCGAGGATCGTCGGTACGGCGCTGGCGCCTCTCCCGAGCGCCGCGTCCAGCTCCGCCGCGACGAGCGGCGCTACCGAGCCCGACGGCGGCGCTCCGGCCGATCGGCTCGGCTCGTTCAGCCCCTGGAACGGCGCCTCCGAAGCGACACAGGGCCAAGAGACCTCGCGAGCGACGGACGCGACGGCTGCTCTCGACGCGGTGACCGTCCCCCCGGAGATCGACGCCCTGGTGCGGACGCTGGTCAAGAAGAGCGACGCGTGGTCCTCCCCGCGCACGCAGGCCGACAAGCAGGAGGCGATCGCGCTCGTGACCGAGCTCTTGCAGCAGCTCGGCATGGACGCGAAGGTCGTCGACAGGGCCGGCGAGCAAGGCAAGGACTCGCCCGATTCCGAGCACTCCACCTGCACGTGCGTGCGTTAGGTTCCGGACCCTCGGACCAGCTGCGCGAGGGCGCGCGCGCTCGCCTCGTCCGCGGGTGAGAACACGAACATCGAGAGGCCGTCACTCCCTTCGACGTAGAACACCGACGACTCGAGCACGATCTCGCCGACCTCGGGGCGGACGAGCCGTTTCTGGAACCCGCCGTGCGACCGGATCTCACCTTCGTCCCACAGGCGGCGAAAGTCGGGGCTCGTCTCCATCAATTCGTCGATCAGCGCCGTCGCCTCGTCGGATTGGCCAGCACGCGCGATGTCGACGCGGAACGACGCGAGACAGGTACGGCGAACGTCTTCGACGTGGTGCACCTTGTTCTCTGAGCCCGGTTGAAAGATCCGGCGCAGCAAGTTGCGGTCGCGCTCCGGGACCGCCGCGTAATCGCCGAGCACCGCGACCGCCGCGCGATTCCAGGCGACGATCTGGAACGTCGGCGTCTTCACGAAGGCGGGGACGGCGAGGTTGTCGAGCACGAGCTGGAGCGACGGCGTGACCGCCGCGGGCGGCGCGGGCTTGCGCGGCGGCGGACGGCCATGCGCGAGCAGGAACAGCATCTCGCGATTCGTGTCGTCGAGCTCGAGGGCGCGGGCGAGGCGCTCGAGCACGTCGTCCGACGGCACGCCGCCGCGACCTTGTTCGAGCCACGTGTACCAGGTCACGCTCACACCTGCCCGGGCGGCGACCTCCTCGCGGCGCAACCCGGGGGTGCGTCGACGCGCGGTGGTCGTGGGACGGACGCGCTCGCGGCGGTCGCGCAGGAACGTGGGGAGGGTGGTAGCCGCCATACCAGTATAGCTGCCCGTCTTTTCGGACGAGCGATCCGAGCGTACGGTCCTCGTATGACCAAGTCAATTCGAGTGTTCGTCACCGGCGCGACCGGCTGGATCGGCACGGCGGTGCTGAAGGAGCTGCGCGGGGCCGGCCACAGCGTCCTCGGCATGGCGCACAGCGACGCGGGCGCCGAGAAGTTGAAGGCGCAGGGCGTGGAGGTTTACCGCGGCGACCTCAGGGACCCGAAGAGCCTCGTCGAGGGCGTCCGCGCGACCGACGCGACGATCCACCTGGCGTTTCACCTGGACTTCTCAGACTTCCCAAAGATGTGCCAGATCGATCGCGACGCGATCGGCGCGATGCTCGATGCGATGGCGGGCACGAACAAGGCGTTCGTCGGCACGAGCGGCACGCTGCTGGTTTCGAAGCCTGGCAAGGTCGCGTTCGAGGCGGACGAGTCGCCGGCGAGCTCGCCGCTCGCGGTCCGGTTGCAGGCCGAACGCCTCGTGGTCGATGCTGCGAAGCGCGGAGTCCGTGGCAGCGTCATCCGGCTGGCTCCGACGGTGCACGGCGCCGGTGACAAGGGTTTCATCGCGATGCTGATCCATATCGCGCGCGAGAAGAAGGCCGCTGGTTACATCGACGATGGCAATCATCACTGGCCCGCGGTGCATCGCGACGATGCGGCGCGGTTGTACCGGCTCGCCGTCGAGAGCGCGCCGCCGGGGTCCGTGTTGCACGGCACCGCCGAGGAAGGCATCGCGATGCGCGCGATCGCGGAGACGATCGGCAAAGGCGCCGGTGTGCCGACGAAGAGCGTGCCGGCCTCGGAGGCAGGCGCGCACTTCGGATGGATGTCGATGGTCGTCGGGCTCGACAACCGGGCCTCGAGCAAGGCGACGCGTGAGCTGCTCGGCTGGAAGCCGGAGCAGCCCGGCCTGCTCGACGACATGCGCGCGCACTACTTCTGAAAGAGGCGCGCGTAAGCCTCGAGGGTCGTCATGGTCCCGGGCGGATCGCGGCAGCTCTGCTACAAGCAGCCGCCATGGTCAGCATCGACGCGCAGCCCCCGAACAGCGACTACCTGGACCGGTTGATGCGGAGGAACTCCTTCGAAGCGCTGTGGCCCCTGTTCGCGAAAGCGACCAGGCCCGCCAAGGAGATGACCGAGAGCTACTCTGCCCTCTGTCATCTTCGGCCCCTCTTGACCAAGGGCCGCCCATGTCGCGTCATTCACGTCGGGGACGGGGCCCACGCGAGGACCGGGGCCCTCTTTTCGCTGAAGAGCGAGGCGGACAACATCAGCGTCGATCCGCTGCTCAACGTAGACTTGGTGGAGGCGTGGCGCGATCGCTTCGGGGTCCGGCGCCTGGCGTGGCACAAGGCCAGCATCGACGACGTCGCGGATCAGCTCAATGCCCTGCCCCCGATGCCGGTGTTCGTGACGTTCGTCCACGCCCACGTGCACATGGACAGGGTGCTCGATCGGCTGCGCTGGGACGCGGCCTTCACCCTCGCGTGTTGCTTGCCCGGCCACCAGCTCACGCAGACGCGCGTACCGCTCGAGGAGGGCATCGATCCGAGCGTGCTGTCCACGGGGCGTCGGTACCAGGTGGTGGTGAATCCCGACGCCCCGGCGTCCTAGCCTCTCCAGAGCATTTCACCACAGAGCAGCGAGGACCGCGCGCGGGGCTACCGCAGCGGCGTGCTGCCCTGGCCGTCGGCGACAGCCGCCGCGCCGGCTCGTCCGGCTCGCGGCTGCGGCGCAGGCACCCGAGCGCCCACGACGAGGAAGATCCTTTTACTTCTTCAGCCAGGTCTGCGTCCTGCCGAGGAGGGAGATGCCCAAGAAGCCGCGCACCTTCAGCTTCTTCCCGCCCTCGATCGCCTCGAGCTTGCAGCTATAGGTCTCGCCGTTGTTCGGATCCAGGATCGTACCGTCATCGTACTCGTCGTCATCGCGGACCATGTTCTTGATGATGACGAGCCCCACGAGGGGCTTGTTCTTGTCGGCCCCCTCACAGGCGGTGCAGAGCTTCGGCTTCCCCTTCGCGTCGAGCGGCTGCTTCAGGCTCACGATCTTGCCGAAGATCTTCCCGCCCCTCTCATAAATCTCTACCACCGACTGCTCGACCCCCTGCTCATCGATCGTCCGCCACTGGCCAGTCACAGGGAGAGGATCCGCGAGCACGAGCGACGTGGCGAGGGAGCAACCCAAGGCGGCAGAAAGAGCCAAGAACCTCTTCATGTCGTCAGAACTCCTTTCAACGGTCTGCGAAGCCACGGCGTTCGGCCCTGGCGCGATGGACGCCATTTTCCCCCCGAGGGTACCGGGCGGGCTCGTGGACCGCAACGGCGCCGTGCAGCGGGGCGCCGGGACGTTTGGTGGCCAGCGCACGGTTGAGGCCAGGGGGCTGGCTCCCGCCGTGGCCAGGCTGCCCATGGCCCGCGCCTCGGCCGCGCGCGTCCGTCCTGCGCGGGTGCGCTCTCGCCGACGGAGGCGGTCATGTAAGGTTCTCTATGTCGACCAGCGAGCGGAGGGACGCTGGCCATGAGCCGCATCGTCCGCTCAGGCGCACGCGGGCCGCTTTGGCCGAGAGGACGAGCCGGTCTCCTACTCAGGAAACCGAAGCGTCTCGATCTGCGTGCCGTCCTCCCCCGTCACCATGCTGCCATCGTGGTTCCAGCTGATGCCGCCCTTGCCGGGCGGACCGAGCTCGTACTTGACGCCCTCGAGCGTGAGCTGGTCCTCGTCCAGGTAGGCGATGCCGATCGCGTCGCCGCCGCGCCCGGGGCCGCCGTAGCCGCCGTCGCCTCCTCGGCCTCCTTCCCCGCCGCCACAGGACCAGGTGCCGTCTCCCAAGGCCCCGCCCGGTGCGCCTCGACCGCCTTCGCCGCCCTCCTCGGGGAGCCCGCCGTCGCCGCCTCGCCCGGCGTCGAGCGTCTCGAGCAGGCTGTCGCGCACCGTCAGCTTGGCGTGAAGCACGGCGATGCCGATGCTCGGCCGGCCGTTTCCGCCCCCTCGGCCGCCTCGACCGCCGCAGCCCCCTGCGCCGCCCGAGCCGCCGCCGGCGCCTCCCTTGGTGGCCGCGCCGCACACGGCGAGCCCGCCGCGACGCCCGCCGCCCCCGCCGCCGCCTTGGCCTGGCATGCCGCGGCTGCCGTCGCCTGCCTTGTCGCCCTCCCATCCTGTCTCCGTGAGCCGCCCGATGCCCTCGCCAGGTGCGCCGATCACGCCCCACGAGCCGCTTTTCCCGGTGACGCCGTTGCTGCAACCACCGTCTGGCCGGTCGCCGAGTCCCCCTCGCCCATCGTGGCCGGGGTCCGGCTCGGATACCGGCTCGCCGTCCGCCCCATCTCCCGCGCCGTCGGGGAGGCCGTCGCCTCCCTTGCCACCGACGCTCGGGATTCCGCCCTCGCACGGGTTCACCACCGCGGGCCCGCCCGCGACCGTGGCTGCGGAGCACACATCCCCGCCGTAGATGCCGTGCCCCCCACCGGGTGCCCGATTGAACCCGGGCCACCCCTCGCCCTGGCCGCCCCCACCTCCGTACGATGCACGGAGCTCGCCCTGGATGAACTCCACCGCGCTGCCTGACCGAACGAGCATCCCGATGTGGGCTTTGCTCAGGATGGTCATGTGGTCGATCGTGGAGACCCCGTCCGCCGCCCCGGTGTCGCCGGCGCCCGCAGGTTCGACGATCAGCGTGATGATTGGATCATAACGGACGACGATGCCGGTTGTAACATCCTCACCAAAGCGTTCGAATGTTTGGCAATCAATGCCCCCGTAGAGGTCCACGCCGGACGGTAGGACCACGGCTCCTTCGAAGACGTCGTTGCACGCGAACACCCTTCCTCGACCGACACGTGCTAGCTCAATCGCGCGCAGGATAGAGCGGACCGGCTTGTTCTTCGTGCCTGGATTCGCATCGTCGCCGCCAAAGAAGGGCCCGGCGACGAATACGCCACAGCCGTCGGCCATCCGATCGGCCGCCAGGTGCTCGAGACAGACGGCTTCTGGCGGTGCTTCGCCCTCGCACGACGATGTGAGCGCACACGGCGGACCATCGGAATCGATGGGGCCTGGCGCGCTCTCGCAGCCAACCGTGGAGAGAGGAAGTGCTAGGAGCAGGACGATCGTACGTTTTGATATCATCGGTATTCCTCGACGGCGGCGCCGCCGTGAGCGACTCAACGGGGCGGCTCGTTTGCCGCACCGAAACGATAGAGTGGGCCCGACGGGCCGGTCCCGCCGCTGCCCGCCTCGTCGCCTGGGCGGGCGTTTCCTGCATCCCCACCTTCTCCGGATTTGCCAATGTCGATCGTCGTGCCGGGCCGGATAGCCAGATTGGGGACCACATACGCGATGCCGACGGCAGCCCCGCCGAGCCCGCCACCGGCATCACCGCCGCGGCCGCCGTTCCCTCCACGGCCGCCAGGACAGGCGCCCCACATGTTGGTGCCAGTGAAGCCGTTCCCTCCGTGTCTACCCCATCGGCCGTAGCCGCCTGGTTGGCCAGTTCCGCCGACCCCGCCCTTGCCGCCGCTGCCCGCGACGATCTTCGTAGCGTTGAGTTCCAGTTCGGAGTCCTCCAGTGCGACGATGGCGATGCTCGCGCCGCCATAGCCGCCGCCCCTGCCTCCCTCGCCGCCGCAGCCCCCGCTCCCGCCCGAGCCGCCGGCCGCACCGCTTTGGGGGCGAGCTGCCGGGCACGCCACCATGGGCCCGCGCGACTTGCTGCCGCCTCCGCCGCCCCCTCCTTGCCCGACAGCACCCCTTTTCCCGTCCTCACCACGGACACCAATCCATCCGTCGAAGGTGAGGTAGCCTTCACCTACCGCGCCGCCAGCGCGGCCACCGCTAGCGCCGTGCGCGCCGTCAGATCCAGCGGAGCAAATTTCGCTGCCCGCGCCGCGCCCCGCAGCCCCGAAGCTTTGCGGATTTTCCGCGGGCTCAGGCTGTCCCGGCGCGCCATCGCCACCGACGTCGAGTCCGCCTTCGCCGCCGTATCCGCTCGTCGATTCGGTACCGTCGTCGCAGACCGTAACAGCCGGAAGGGCGCCCACGGCGGCATCCGCTGTGCAAGCGGACGCGCCATCGTTCCCCTCCACGCCGTCCGTCGCCCGTTCCCGAGGCGCATCTTCTCCCGGCTCGCCACGCTTGCCGTTTCCCGCGACGATCTCGCTCGACACGACGTTGGCCTTGGCCCCCTGGCTCAGGATCATCGCGATCGACGACTTGTGATCCATCGCCGACGCGTCTGCCGCGATGACGCGCACACCGGAGATCGTCGACGTCGACGTCGCGTCCTTGCCCTCGATCACCCGAAGCGGTATCCCCCCCGGCGGGGCGATGGTCGTGAGCTGATTGGGCCCAACAACCGACCACTCATACGACAGCTCGCCGCCGTCGCACAGACGCCCGCCCAAGAGGTCGACACCGGAGGGCAGCGTGATCGTCTCCTTGAACGTGTCGCCGCAAGCGTACACTCGCCGGGTTGGCACCTCGCTGTTGCCTCGCCCGTGCGCGGCGAGCCCGACCGCATGCTGAAGCGTCTTGACCGGGGCGCGCTTCGTGCCGGGGTTGTCGTCGTCGCCCAGCAGCTCACTGACGAACACCCCGCACACGTCGAGCGCCGGCGCCGTCGCTGGGTGGCCATCACAGAGCGATTTGGGCGGTGATAGGCAGATGCGTTCGTCATCGCAGCTATCGCCGTAGTAGCACCCGGAGAGACCGCCAGCGCTGACCGTGGAGAGGGCCCCCAGCGTCAACAGCAGCCGCTTTTGTCGAAGACCAGGAAAGGGCATGTCCGTGCTCCCCGATTACCACACGCCGTATGCCACGAGGCTGACCTGTGCCGGCGCGACCGTCGGAATCAGCGCGAGCCGAGCTTTCGCGGGTTCAGTCCGGCGAAAAGAGAAATCCGTGAAGAACGACGCCACCGTCGCAGCGCCCACGACACCGCTTGTCACCACCATCGCCGTGCCGAGCCCGGCGAAGAGGTCGCGGTCTCGTCGGAGACGCGTCAGCTCGGAGCACGTCGCCGGCTTCAGTTGTTCCCGACACACGCCTCGCGAGACCCCCGCGGCGTCGAGCTTCTTGTTCCGCTCGTCGAGGTCCCCGTCCGCTGTGCTCGCGCGTACCATGAACACGGCGCCGAGCGATGCGGTTGCCGCGGTCAAGCCGATGCCGCCGATGCGCAGCGTCCCCGGCCAGGACGCCCACGGTCCGGGCTCCTTCGGGCGCACAGCGGGCGAAGCGCTCGCGGTCTTCGGCACGGCCGGGGCCTCCTTGGCGCTGCTCACCGCCGGGCCCGAAAGCTTCATCGAGATCTCCTGCTTATCGCCCGGCTCGCCGTTGAACGCGTGAAAGCCGTCCTCGCGCCCCGGCGCCCGGGCCCGCACCATGTGTCGCCCGGGCTCGAGGAACAGCTTGTAAGTCCGCGCGGTCCGACCGATCTTCTGGCCGTCGATGAGGATCTCGGCGTCCGGCGGGTCGACGGAGAGCACGAGCTCAACGACGTAAAACGCGGCCTTCCGCTGGCCGGTCAGGAATCGTTCTTGAAGCTGACTCGGCAGCGCCCAGTCCCGCTCAAGACTCCAGGTGAGATGCTCCGCCGCATCGCGGTACTTGCGCAGCTCGAGCTCGCAGAGGCCTAGTTCGCCGGCGATCTCGGCGGGATCGAACGCCCCGCGGTCGACGTCCGCGCGGTCGAGCTTCATGCCGGGCGGCACGTTTGCGGCGTCAAGGGCCGTCTTGTAGGCCTCGTAGGCCTGCGTCCAGTTGCCGCGATCGCGCGCTTTCCGAGCACGGCGAACAAGCTCCTTCACCGTCAACCCGTTCAACCCGTCGCTTCTCCCCGAGGCCGGAGACCGCTGCTGAGCATCGGCCGAGCTGACCAAGCCCGTTGAAGCGCCAAGCGTAAGCAAAATGGACAACAGGTGCGCACCGCGACACATGCGACGACGGTACTTACGCTGAGCACGCGACGTCAACCGGGAGAAAATGCTGGAAGCAGCGCTTTAGGAGAGAATTCACAGGAGCATGGCGGAATCGAATCATCCGTCCCGTGTGTCGGCGATCTTCCAGCCAACCCGGGTGAGATGTAGCGCCTTGTGCCACATTATCCGACCAAAGTGATCGCGACCGTGCATTTTGCTGACCCCGAGGGGGTCGCTCAGACGTGCTACCGGCGTGGGCAATCCGTCGAGCATCTCCAGCAGTTTCGAGCTCTTCCGGCGCCTCGCGAGGCGTCTCGGCGTCCCGGCACGCGACGCCGAGGACGTGGCGCAAGACGCGCTCCTGCGCGGGTTGGAAGCGGACCAGCGGATTGCGCCGGGCGGCGACGCGGCGGCGTACCGCGTCACGATCGCCATCAACCAGGCGCGCGACCATGTGCGGACCGCGCGCCGTCGCGGAGAGGTCCTGACATCGTTCGACGAGAGCGAGCTCCGAGCCGAGTGCCCGAATCCAGAGGAGCTGGTACGCGGGAGCCAGCGGCACGCGCTCACGCGCCGCCTGATCAACCGGGTCGACCCGAAGTACCGACACCTGCTGATCAAGCATGACCTCGAGGAGATCCCGCTCGCCGAGATCGCCGGCGAGCTCGGCCTCAGGAGGGAGGCGGTGAAGACGCAGCACCGGCGGGCGCTCGAGCAGCTCGCCGAGGAGAAGCGCCGCTATACGGCCGAGCAGCATGCACGGGGACGGGACGCAGAGGCGTGCGTCCCCGTGGCGCTCGGCCTCTACCGTCGCGAGTCGTGGCTGGCCACGCTGCGGCGCCTGGTCTTCAGGATCTTGGCACAGGGCGCGCTCGTCGTCCTGACGGGCGCGCTGCTCTCCGGGCTGTCGCACAGATTGGAACCCTGGCTGTTGCCCGCGGTGGCTCGCGCGCCCGGCTCCGCGCCAGCCGCGCAGGAGGTCACCGCGTCCACCCGAGAGGGCGGCGCGAGCGCCACCGCCGAGATCGGTGCGCCAGCCGCGCGCAAGGTGGAGCCGTCCGCGCAGCAAGGCGACGCCAGCGCCCTGGCCGCCGTGGATAGGCCCGCGGCGTCGGCCGAGGCTCCCCCCCGTGGCGAGGTGCCCGGGCGTGTCGTGCGCCGAAGCGCGGCGCCCAGGAGCGCCGTGCACCCCGCCGTCAGCGAGCGCGAGCGGCGCCTGATCCGCGACGCCCGCCGCGCGCTGGACGCCCACACCGCCCTCGCCGACCTCGAGGCGCGCCAGCTGCTCGAGATGCACAAGCAGGAGTTCCCGCAAGGGTGGCTCGCCTTGGAGCGCGAAGCGCTGCTCCAGCGGATTCGCTGACTCATCGGCTGTCGCTCGACAGCTAGCAGGCGGCAGCGCTGGTGATGCCTTCGGGCAGCACAAGGCCGAGATCCGTCTTGCGTCGGACACGAACGCTCACGACGAGGAGGCAACGTACAATGGAGGACATTCTAGGTGCGATGTGGCTCGCCTCACCGATCGGTCTCGCGATGATGGCCTGTGTGGCGATCGGCTTCGCTGTCACGGCGCGCGAAGCGCTAGGCCGAGAGCGCGGGCTGCGCGCGGCCGGCGAGCAGAGGTACGAGGACGAGGAGTCGGCCCTCGCCGACGCGAAGGAGGACGCCGAGCGCGAGCTGCGGCGACACCAGCGCCTGCTGGACTGCCACGTGGATGCGCTCATCGCGGCGATAACCAGCCCACGCGCGCGCCCGGTGCCGTTGCCAGGCCGCGTCCTCGAGACGTTCTGTGCCACCATCCCCGGCTGGCAACGAAAGCTGGCCGAGAGCACCGGGCTGGTTCCGAGAGACCTGGAGCGGCTGCTGAAGAGCGACCTCCCGATCACGCCCGTCCTCGCGAGGCAGCTGGAGGCCTTCACGGGCACGCCTGCTCGGTACTGGGAGTTCCTCTGGTGTCTGCATGACGACGATCGAACAGACGCGGAGGAGACGCAGCTGATCCAGCTCAGCGAGCCCGCCACCAAGCGCGAGAACTCGGCACGTGCGCCGGCCGCGCCGGCGCCGACCTCCGCACGGCCGGGTCCAGCTGCGGTTCCCGAACGCGCGGCCGATGTCCCGCCGCCTGTGGTGGCGATCCCCGATCTGGTCGCCAGGAGCCCGCGGGCCAAGCTCCCGTCGCCTCCACAGCCGCGGCTTCGGTCTCCGCTCCCGGCCCGCGCAAGCTCGGGGGCCGAGCCCGAGCGGCGTGCTGCCAGGCTGACGAGCTTCCCCGTACAGCGCGACGACGGCGGGTCCAGCACTGCTCACGGTGCCGATTGGGAGAACATGGAGGGATCGCCTCTGAACACGACTCTGCCGGGCGTAGGAAGCGTCTACGCCGAAGGAATCCAAGCCGACTGAGCCGCCTCGCTTGCCGACGGTGGCGCGTTCGAGCCACGGTGCACCACGCTTGCCTGGACACGCTTGCGCGAGGCACGAGCCAGCTGCGCGGCGACACGGCCTGCCCGCGGCCTCTGGTATGCTCGCAGCGTGCGTCCCGCTCGCTACCCCCGCTCCGCCGCCGCGATCCTCCGTTCCGCGCCGCCGCGCGACCGAGCCATGCTGCTCCGGCTCGGCGTCGACTTGGACAACCCCGCCCACGCAGAGCTGTTCGTCGAGGGCGTACGTTCTGCGGACGACGCAATCGCGGACCAGGTGCGGTGGGAGCGGGAGCGGCTGCGCTGAGGGCCGCCCGTGTCGTTGGCTCCGCGAGCGCACCGATGCCGGCTCGGCCCAGACCTCGCCCCTGGCGCGCCCTTCCGCGGGCGCTTCACCTGCGCGTCTCGCAGTAGGCCGGCGGGCCCGTCTGCAGAATGGGGAAGCGGGCGGGCGGGGGCCCGTCCTGAAGGCGGGTCGGTTCCTTGACCCATCAGAGGTCGTAAGTATACAACGGACATGTCGGACCTCGGGTTGTCGGGGTTCGGCCACGCCGCCCGTAGTGTTACCAGCGCACGCTGGCGTCAGTTCGCTTGTCCGGCGAGCTTACGTGGTCAGCATGAGAATGGCAATCAATACCCATGCTCGGCGACGACCAAAACGCGCCGCTCGGGTTTCTGACAACGAGACGGTCGTCTCGTTGACGATGGCCGTGTGCGAGGTTGTTGCTGTTGACCGTGCTGTCACACATTGGGTGATGCACCGGGCTCGTGCCGCCTAGGCCCTAAAGCTGTAACTGGGAAGTCCTGCGCCAGTCCTATCCTAATTGTCTGCTTCCCTGCTTCGTACCGCTACGCGGCGTCCGGCTTTATGACAGCTTCAGCTATGCTTGGTTCTGTCCTGTCCAGCAGCGCGGCACACCTGGACGCGGAAACCACGAGGCCAGAAGTAACTAGGACGAACAGAGCCGCCTTGGACGGCTATTGCATTAGACATCTCAAGCTAAGATCGGCTTGGGTGAGTCAAATGCATGAGGAGGGAACGCGGATGACAACCTCAGGAGTGCGCTTAACCCGAGTCTCCGCGCTCCTCATGCCGGCCAAGCTGCGCGATGCCAGGCGACCCTAGAAGAGTCTCCACCGATCTTCGCCGAGAATGCAGCGGTTCCGGGGCGCCACTTGACGCCGAAGTGAGTCCAGAGTAGATGCAGCTCGATGCCGACATTCATCAATATAAGGCACTTAGACGTGGAGGGGCTCCACGGCAACCAACGACTCACTGTCGATTTTCAGCCGGGACTCAATATCTTTCACGGAAAGAACGGTCACGGGAAGACGACAATGCTTCACATTGTCGCGAACCTACTTGAGCGAGATATTGAGCGCTTCTGTCACATTGTATTCAGGCGCTTGGTCGCTGAGATGGACAATGGTGCTAAGCTAGAGCTGCGGCAAACGCCAAGCAGCGATGGCGCGCGCGTAGAAGTACTTGTTGATGGTGCCGCCAGTGGATTCGTACGCAGAGGCGAGATAACACCACTGCCACTGAATGCACTGCTCCGAGAGCGCCTCGGCGGGCGACCGGTCTATCTTCCGGCATTCCGATCAGTACTCGAAGCAATCACTCGTACCACTTTTACCCAGGGACACGTATCTAGCGATTTTGAGAAATCCGAAACCGCCCGTATCATCGAGCTCGTCACCCAGGAGTTTCGAAGCGATCCCGAGCAGCGTAAAATTCCATATATGATGCTCAGGAGTCGTGGCGAGTCGTTGGCCCAAAAGACAATACTATGTCGTCGCTGGTTCGGGCCGTTTGTTCCGCTTGTGCGCTATCCTTCGCTGTGGGAGGTAGCAGATGAGGTGGCTCACGAAGTTCAAGATGCGTATCTCGAGCTTTCAGCCACTGACCAGAAAGCACTTTCGTCAGTCTTTGTAAACGTCCTTGGAGCTGTCCTAGGAAGCGACTCCGACGAAGATCGTGAGAGCGTGCCTCAGCTCTTGTCAAGGGTCAAGCACCACCTGGAAGCACTGGATCCCGGGAACAATGAGGTTGCTGAGATCTACTCCCAGCTCGGCTCAACGCTCAAAATGCACGGGGCGGATTCTACTCCGGAAGCAAAAGTAAGCCGGATTTTGCACGTCTACGAGAAGGCGCTAGCTGATCGCGCTGAAACGCAGAAGAAGGCTTTTGAGCGTATCCGAATATTCCAGGAATCGGTTAACCGATTCCTGGAAGAAGAGGGACGCCGCTTGGTGCTTGATGTGCGAGCTTCCTATAAAGGTCGTGGGCTGCGTAGTGGATCAAACTTGATAGAGCTTCCGGGAAAGCGTCGGGCGAACTTTAACGCGCTCTCCTCGGGTGAACGTCATGTTGTTACTCTGCTGTTCTCTGCCACGCACATGAGTTCCGCAGACGGGGTTGTTCTTATTGACGAGCCCGAACTTTCTCTTCATGTCGAGTGGCAAAGGATCATCCTTACAGAGTTGGAAAAGCAGGCATCTGGTCGTCAGATTATAGCTTGTACTCATGCGCCTGAAGTTTCCGCCGATCATCTCGAGGTGTACTTCCCGCTTGCTACGGTGGCGTGGACTCCGGACGCGTCTCAGCTTTCCGATGACATAGAGGACGATGACGGTGCGGAGGGCGCCTAGATGTCATCTTACTCGCTTTCCGGATATATTAGTGTTCTTGAAACACGGACGTCAAGTACGTTGATAGTTGAGGGAATCAATGACAAGAAAATTGTTGCTGGCCTGATTCGTCGCTTTGAGACGCTGGGGATTCTGCGTGCGAGAAAATTAGTTGTCGATACTGCGGAAATGATAAGCGGATCCACTGGGGTGTGTGGAAACCGTGCCATCGTTGAGACGGTTCATGCGCAAGCCACTCGACTAGGTATTGATCTGTTTGCCTTTGTCGATCGTGAATTTCGCGAATTTGTGTTTGGCCCCCCGGTGATTGACGCGGTTGGTGGTCACTATGTTGCAGCTCCTAATCTGATTTGGACACGCGGCCATTCGGCAGAGAACTATGCATTTCATAGGGCTACGGTTGAGGCATTCTTGAGTCGGATCGTGCCGGAGCATGTTGACAGTGAGATGAGTGACCGGGCTGTCGCAGCTGTTCCATCTATCATGCGGTGGCTGGCGGCTCTTTCTATTTCTCTCGCTCGTGGACACGTTGTGACGCGTTGCAACAAGATGCTGTCTATGGCTAGTTGGGAAGTGGATACAAGTGGTTGTCTGGCGTTGAATGTTAATGCGGTTCGGGCTCAGATGGTAGCGCGCTGCGTGTCTGGGACGGAAGCTGATGTGATTGTCAATGACGTCCAGATCTTCGAGCGCGACATGCAGCAGAACGCGACAGATGTGTCGCGGTGGGTCTCGCATGGTCATGTTGGTTCAGATGGGTTATGGAGTGGTGTTGCCAAGGTCTTGCTGGCCGTGGGGTTAAGCTCAAATGTGGCGCAAGAAATTGCAACTGCTCATCGTGACACTAAGCTGCGCATTGGGGCTGAGATTTGGGGCGATCAGGTAAAGTCGGGCGATGTGAAGATGCCTCAGAATTTCATCGATTGGCTCAAGCAGTAGAGCGTCCGAACGCGATAGCCTTCGGCTGACGAGCGTCGCGATTGCCCCGAGCCGCGAGTGGAGCTTGCCGGAACCTTGGCTTACTCGTTACTCGCTCGTTTCAGACTCGGGTCGCTCGCGACGTTCGTCAGATAGAGCCTAGTACCGTTCTTGGAAGCAAAGGTCTGAGGTCGACTATCCCGCTTGCGTCCGCGCCGGGCGTGCCGAGCAGGCGCCCGATGGTCTCGTGGGTGATGCGCGCCGCCTCGACGTCGCCCGCGGGTAGCGCCGTCCCAGCCGGCGCTACCCGCCGCGCCGGCTGCGCTCGGCGGCGAGGTCAATGACGCCTGCCGGGTCGACGCCGGGCGCTTACGGCGTAGGTCACCTCGGCGGCCGTGAGTCTTGCTACCGACGCGAGCTTGCTCGCTCTTCCGGTCCGGTGCTGAGTAGTCGGCCGATGGCCTCGTGAACGACGCGGGCCGCCTCCTCTGTTGGTGAGCTCGTACTTGCGCGGAAACTCGGTGAAGAAAATCGGTGAAGTCGGCCCATCGCGCAGCCAGCATCCGGGAGTGCTCGCGCAGGTCAAGGGTGCGCTCGCTACGCGAGCCGGCTGCGCCGCCCTTGACCTGTGCTCCGCCCTCCCGGTGCGGGACCTCGGGCGATGGGCAAGCGGGCCTCCGGCGGGGGCTCCGAACCGCGGATCGTGCTCAAATTCCGTACGCGTTCGGTGATCCACATGCTGTTTTGGAGCCTCGGCGCTGCGTAGAAACCGGCGCCGGAGGTGTGGATGGACGAGAGCAGACGCATCTGGCGCGACCGGGTGGCGCGCTGGCACAAGAGCGGGCACTCCGCCCGCGTGTTCGCGGAGCAGGAGGGGGTCAGCGCCGGCACGCTGTACTCCTGGAGCCGCCGGCTGGGCATGAAGCGGAGCGAGTACCGGCAGCGCTCGGACAAGGCGACGCTGCCTGCGTTGCTCCCTGTGGTGGTCGCCACATCGGGCGCGACGGCGCCCTCGCCGGGCGCGGCGCTGGAGATCGTCCTGCCAGACGGCGCGGTCGTGCGCGTGCCGCCGACGTTCGACGAGGACACGCTGGCGCGCGTGGTTCGTGCGCTCGGGGGCTCGCGATGATCCCGGGCCGCGTCTCGATCTACGTCGCCACCGAGCCGCTGGACCTACGGCGGTCGTTTGATGGCCTCGCCGCCGTCGTGCGCGAGGTGCTGCGGCAGGATCCGCTCTCCGGAGCGCTGTTTCTGTTCTTCAACCGGGCAGCCGACCGTTGCAAGGCTCTGTGGTGGGACCGCAGCGGGTACTGCCTGCTTTACAAACGTCTAGAGCGCGGGACCTTCCGAGCCCCGCGTGCGGTCACGCCGGGAGCCACGAGCGTCGTCATCGACGCGGCCGAGCTCGGGAAGATCCTCGAGGGCATCGCGCTTCCGCCGACGAAGCTGCGGCGAGAGGTCCGCCTCGCCGAGGCTGCACCGGCTCCAGCCCCCTGAGCTCACCTGAGCTTCGCGCACTGCCGGGCAGCGCACGCGCTGCATTCCGGCGAGAGCCACTTCTTTTCCTGCGACAACCCCCTTCAAAAAGCAAGAAGTCACGAGTACTTAGCGCCTCGTGGGCAAGTCGCTCGAAGAGCAGATTCATGACCTGAAGGACAGGCTGGCGCGCGCCGCGCACGAGCGCGACGAGTACCGCAAGCTCTACGAGCTCGCCAGCATCGAGCTGGAGCGGCTTCGCCGGCACATCTTCGGCCAGAAGGCCGAGCACGTCGACCCCGGGCAGATGCAGCTGGCCTTCGACGCCATCGTGCAGATGCTCGCGGGCGCAGGGGCGCCGACGGGCGCAGCGGCGCCAGCCGATGCGGACGCGCCAAACTCGCCTGAAGGCGGCGGCGCGGCGCCCGCAGGCGCACCTGGCAGCGGCGGCAAGGGGCGCAGGACGACCCCGCACGGACGTCAGAAGCTGCCCGAGCACCTGCCGGTCGAGCGCATCGAGCTGCTCCCGCCCGAAGTGCGCGACGAGCGCGCCACCGACATGGTCCGCATCGGCGAAGAGGTGTCCGAGACGCTGGAGTGGAGGCCCGCGAGCTTCGTACGGCTGCAGATCGTACGACCCAAGTTTGCCAGACCGGGCGAGCCGGAAGCTGGCGTGATCATCGCCGACGTGGCCGACAGTCCCGTCCCCCGGTCGCTGGCCGGGCCCGGGCTGCTGGCCCACGTGCTGGTGAGCAAGTACGGCGACCACCTGCCGCTGCATCGGCAGGAAAAGATCTACGAGCGCCAAGGGGTGCACCTGGCGCGCTCGACGCTCTGCGGCTGGGTCAGCTCGTGCGCCGAGGTGCTGGGCCATCTGGTCGGCGCCATGGCCAAGGATGCGCTCTCCGCGCATTGCATCGCCATCGACGCTACTGGGGTGCTCGTGCAGGCGAAGGACAAGTGCCGGCGCGGTCACTTCTGGGTGCTCGTCGCGGACCGCGACCACGTGCTGTTTCGCTTCACGCCGCGTCACAACCAGGATGGTCCCAAGGAGTTTCTCCGCGGGTACAAGGGCTACGTCCAGGCGGACGCATCGAGCGTTTACGAGGAGCTGTACCGGACCGAGCAGGTCACGGAGGTGGGCTGCTGGGCGCATTGCCGGCGGCGCTTCTTCGAGGCGATGTCGTCGGACCGGGAGCGCGCGATGACGGCGCTCGGCTTCATTCACCAGCTCTTCGCCATCGACAAGGCCACCAAGGACCTGGCTCCCAGCCGCCGCACCGAGCAGCGCCGCAGCAGCGCCCAGCCCGTGCTCGATGCCTTCCGCGCCTGGCTCGACAAGGAGGAGCTGCTCGTGCTGCCCAGGAGCCCCATCGCCGGAGCCATCGGGTATGCGCGCAACCAGTGGACTGCGCTCACCCGTTTCCTCGAGGACGGGCGGCTTCGCTTGGATAACAACCGCAGCGAGCTCGAGCTCCGCAGGGAGGCCCTCGGTCGGAAGAACTGGATTTTCGTGGGCAGTGACGACGGGGCGGAGTGGAACGCCACCATCGTGTCCTTGATCGCCTCCTGCGCCTTGCACCAGCTCGACCCCTGGGCCTACCTGCGCGACGTGCTGATCCTGCTGCCGGGCTGGCCGCGCGATCGGGTCATCGAGCTCGCTCCCAAGTCCTGGAAGCAGACCCTCGAGAACACCGACGCTCGGCAGCGGCTCGCTGCCAGCCCGTGGACCTGGGCGCCAGCCACGCTGGCCGCGTGAGCGCTGCGGCGCCTGCTCTGCGCTACGGGTGACCTCCGGCGGCGTCGCGCTGGCCGTGGGCGGCGCTCGCCGGCGTTGCCGCGGGGGTGAGGCATCTCCGCCGTCCGCCGCGGTGCGTGGCGTGCAGCCGACCTTTTGCTGCTCAGGCTCCGCAGCAGAGGGGCTCGGTCTGCCGGCGCGCCGCCTCCGCATGCCGACGTCGCCAGCCGCGCGCTCCTCGGCCACCGCCTCGAGTCCCTTCCGTCTGGTCTCGCCGCCCTGCCGTCGCTCTCGCATCGCACGGCAAGCCTATGTCCCCGGTCTGCTCGGCGTCAGGATGGGCTCTACCGAACGCATACCAAATTCCCGCGCTCAAATTTCCGCGGTTTCTGATGCACGTCGACATCCTCATCCCCGAGGACGACGGCACGGCTCAGGGTGCCGGCGAGCGAGGCGACCACGGCGGCTCGTGGCCGGGGATTGACCGTCGCGAGTTCGCCGAACCCCACGCTCGCCGGTTGGGCCGGGGTTGGGTCCATGCCTCCCGAGGAGGTGCGATTCGTCGTCACGCCCCCCTGAAACTCTGGGGAAAGCGACGGTTCGCGACGGTTCGCCACCGCGGCGGAATCCTGGCGGGATATCCGCCCCACGGACCCAGCGCCCCCCTCATCCGCCCTCCCCTCGGGCCCGCTCCGCCTGCCGCCTCGCCAGGTAGCGGCTCAGCAGGACCCACCCGCCCGCGACCGGCACCATCAGGAGCGACAGCCCCGCCGCCTTCACCCCGAGCGCCGACAGCCCCGACAGCGCCCACGCGCTCGCGGCGTCCCCGCCCCGGAACGCCACGGTGTCGATGAAGCTCTTCGCCTTGTACTTCTCCTCTCGCGCGACCACCGTGAACAGGATCTCCCGCGCCGGCCGGTCCACCGCGTAGTGGATCGCCCGCCGGAGCCCCTGGAGCCCGGCGATCATCGAGAGGGTCGGCCGCGCCGCGAGCGCGAGGAACCCGACGCCGGTGACCACCGGGACCACCGCGAGCGCGACCCCGAGGCCCACCCGGGTCATGAGCCTCCCGGTCACGAGCACCTGCACGACGATGGTGATCACGTTCACGGTGAGATCGATGGAGGCGAACATCGCGGTCCGCCGCGCGGGATCCATCGATTCCGCGGAGACGATCCGCGCCTGCTCGAAGTAGAGCACCGTCGCGGTGATCGACAAGAAGAGCGTCTGCGCGCAGATCCCGAGGAGGTACGGCGACCCGAGGACGAGCGTCACCCCGCGGAATGCGCCCCCGCCGATGCGCTCCTCCGCGGCGCTCGCCTCGGGCGGCGCCGCGCCGCCGGTGAGCCGGCCGGCGAGGCGGTTCAGCCGCGTCACGCAGAGCACGGCGAGCTCGAGCAGCGCCGCCGACAGGAGCAGGAGGTTCGCGGTCCCGATCTGCCGCGCCTGCGCGGCCGTGACGAGCGAGCCGACGAGCGCGCCGGCGCTGCCGCCGGCGGCGATGACGCCGAAGAGGCGCTTGCCTTGCTCGCTGCGCCAGACGTCGGCCATGAACTGCCAGAACACCGACACGACGAACAGGTTGAAGACGCTCAGCCAGACATAGAACACCTTCCCCACCTCGACGCGCGGCGCGCCGAGCGCGAGCAGCCCGAAGAAGACGAGGAGGTTCGACGCGAAGAAGCGATAGACGATCGGGATGAACCGCCGCCGCGGCAGCCGCGCCACGAGCGCGGAGAAGGCCGGCACGGCCGCGAGCATCGCCGCGAACACCGCCGTGAACAGCCAGGGCAGCTTGTCCATGCCGCCCGAGATGCCCATCTCCTCGCGGACGGGCCGCAGGATGTAATAGCTGCAGAGGACGCAGAAGAAGTACGCGAAGCTCCAGAGCAGCGCGGAGACCTCGCCCTCCCTCACGTCGCAGACCCGCCGGAGCAGCGCGGCCGCCGGGCTCAACGGTCCGCCGCCCTCCCCCCGGCGGGGCGTCGCGCCGCGGGCGGCGTGAGGCGTGACGGCGGGCGCAGCATCGGACGCTCACTGCACGACAGCCCGCCCCGCGCGTCAAGGCGACCGGCGGCGCCGGCCGCCCGCGGGCGCGGACCTCATCGGATGAGCAGCGCTCCCGGCGCGGAGCGGCTAAGCTCGGGCCGCGCAGCCATGAAGTTCGTCCACGCCGCCGACCTCCACATCGACAGCCCCCTCCGCGGGCTCGACCGTTACCCGGGCGCCCCGGTCGAGCAGATCCGCGGGGCCACCCGCCGCGCGCTCGAGAACCTCGTGAGCCTCTGCCTCACCGAGGAGGTCGACCTCCTGCTGCTCGCCGGCGACATCTACGACGGCGACTGGAAGGACTACAGCACGGGCCTGTTCTTCGCCTCGCAGCTCTCCCGGCTGCGCGCCGCCCGGGTGGAGGTGGTGCTCCTCAGCGGCAACCACGACGCCGAGAGCCACATCACGCGTCACCTGGAGCTCCCCGAGAACGCCCGCCGGCTCGACCCGAAGAGCCCAGAGACGGTCCTCTTCGAGCGGCTCGGGGTCGCGGTCCACGGGCAGAGCTTCGCGACCAAGGCGGTCACCGACGATCTCGCCGCCGGCTACCCGGACGCGCTGGCGGGCCTGTTCAACATCGGCCTGCTCCACACCTGCCTGGGCGGCCGCGAGGGCCACGACAACTACGCTCCTTGCAGCCTGAACACCCTCGTCGGGAAGCGATACGACTACTGGGCGCTCGGCCACGTGCACACCCGGGAGGTGCTCTCGGAGGATCCGTACATCGCCTTTTCCGGCAACCTCCAGGGCCGCCACGCCCGCGAGACCGGCGAGAAGGGCGCCCTCCTCGTCACCGTGGACGACGGCCGCGTCGCCTCCGTCGAGCACCGCCCCCTCGATGTCGTCCGCTGGTGCGCCTGCGAGGTCGATCTCTCCCCGGCCGCGAGCGCCGACGACATCGTGGATCTGACGCGCGAGCAGCTCGAGCAGCGCCTCGCGGAGGCGGACGGGCGCACGCTGGCCGCGCGGGTGATCCTGTGCGGCGCGACGCCGGCCCACGCCGCGCTCCGCGCCGACTTCGAGCGCTGGACAGGGCAGATCCGCGCGATCGCCAACGACCTCGGCGGCGGGCTCTGGATCGAGCGCGTGCTCTCCCGGACGCTGGCCCCGCTCCAGGTCGGCGCGCTCGAGGAGCGGGACGACGCCATCGGCCAGCTCACGCGGTCGCTGCGCGCGCTGCGCGACGACGAGGCGGGCCTCTCCTCGCTCCTGCGCGAGTTCGCGAGCCTCAAGAACAAGCTCCCCGCCGAGGCGCGCGAGGGCGACGACGCCATCCGCCTCGACGACCCGACGTACCTGCGCGAGGCGCTCGACGACGTGGAGCACACGCTGATCTCGCGGCTGCTCGGCGCCGGCGAGGCGCCGTGAGCGCCGGCGCGGCGGCCTGGGTCGGAGCCGGCCGCGAAGGCGGAAATCAGGAAATAAACTCAGCGATTCCCGCAACTTATCGTGTTCTCGCGAGCGCTGCCCGGACGACCGCGGCCGCGGCCCGCGCGGCTTGACGGCACGTCGATCTCCACCATGCACTCCTCCTGACGCGCCCTGCGCACGCGAGCATCGCCTCGGACAGCCGGACGCGACGGGACGGGGGAGTCATGGACGGGGGAGTCACGATCGACCAGAGCGCTTTTTCGGAGCTGTTCCGTCCGAGGGGCCGCGCCGAGCCGCACTCCATCTACGCGCGCATGCGGGCCGCGGGGCGCATCCATCGCCTCATCCACCCTCGCCTCAACGTGCCTCTCTGGACGGCCACGCGCTACGACGACTGCGTGGAGCTCCTCAAGGATCCTCGTCTGATCCGGGATTGCCGCAAGCTCCCCGCCGAGCTGCGCGCGAGCTACCGCCCGCTCGGCGAGCGCTCGGTCCTGCTGAGTCATCACATGCTCGAGGCCGACCCGCCGGATCACACCCGGCTCCGGGGCATCGTCCAGCGGGCCTTCTCGACGCGGGCGATGGAGGGGCTGCGCCCGCGCATCCACGCCATCGTGGGTGAGCTCATCGACGCCGTGGCGGACCAGCGCCGCATGGATCTCGTGGCCGACTTCGCGTTCCCGCTCCCCATCGCGGTCATCTCGGAGCTGCTCGGCCTCCCGCGCGAGGATCGCGACCGATTCCGCCACTGGACCAAGCTCCTCCTCGCCGCCACGAGCGATCGAGCGCTCCTCGAGCCCGCGATGCCCGCGGTGAAGGAGATCGAGGCGTACTTCGAGGCGCTGTTCGCGGTCCGCCGCAAGGCCCCGCGCGACGACCTGATCAGCGCGATCGTGCTCGCCGAGGAGCAGGAGCACAAGCTGAGCTCGGCGGAGGTCATGAGCATGGTGTTCCTGCTGCTGGTCGCGGGCCACGAGACCACGGTGCACCTCATCGCGAGCGGCGCGCTCCTCCTGCTCTCGCACCCCGAGCAGCGGCGGCGGCTCGAGGCGGAGCCCGAGCTCATCGGCTCCGCGGTCGAGGAGACGCTGCGCTGCGAGGGGCCGGCCGAGATCTCGGTGGTCCGCTGGCCGCTCGAGGACGTCGATCTGCTCGGCGCGCGCGTGCCGGCGGGAGAAGGGGTCGTCGCGGGGCTCCTGGCCGCGAACCGGGATCCGGAGCAGTTTCCGGATCCGGACCGCTTCGACATCGGCCGCTCGCCGAACCGGCACCTCGCCTTCGGGAGCGGGATCCACTTCTGCCTGGGCGCGACGCTCGCGCGGATCGAGGCGGCCATCGCCCTCTCGACGCTCTTCCGGAGGCTCCCGGGGCTCGAGCTCGACGTCTCGCCGGACGAGATCGAATGGAGCGAGTGGTCCCTGATCCGCGGCCCGACGGCGGTGCCCGTGGCGTTCTGAGGGGCGGCGACGCGAGCGGCGCTCCGGCGCCCCGGGAGCTCGGCCCCGGGCCCGCGCTCAGCCGGTAGTGCTCGAATTTGCCTGGAGAGAGTTCACATGAAGGCGGGAAGGCAGGAAGATCATTGTTCTTTTCTTCCCGCCTCCCCGCCTTCAGTTCAATTTTGAGCACTGCCGCTCAGCCCGCCGAGCGGGCCGTCCTGGCGTAGGCCCGGAGCACCTCGGCCACGCTCCACGCCTGGGCGACGCACCCGCGGGGCGTGAACGGCGGCTCGGCGTCGAAGATCTCGCTGATCGACCCGGCGCAGGCCTCGTCGAGGTGCGGGGTGAAGCCCTCGAGCAGGCTCCGCGCCCCGGCGAGATCGGCCGGATACACCTTCAGCCAGGCGTCGATGAAGGGGCCCATGAGCCACCCCCACACGGTGCCCTGGTGATAGGCCATGTCCCGCGCGCGGAGATCGCCGAAATACTTCGGCTTGTAATCGGGGTGCCCAGGGGCGAGCGACCTGAGGCCCACGGGCGTCCAGAGCCGCTCCTTCACCTGATCGACGATGCCCTTCCAGCGGGCGGCGTCGAGGACCGGGTGCGGCAGCGAGATCGCGAAGATCTGGTTGGGCCGGAAGGCGTCGTCGTTGCCCTGCTCGCCGTCGAGCACGTCGTAGAGATAGCCCAGCTCGTCGGACCAGAAGCGCCGGTTGAACGAGGCCTTGACCTGCTCGGCGGCCGCGCTGTAGCGCCGCGCCGCGCCGTCGCCCTCGGCCTCGCGCACCCAGCGCTCGATGAGGCGCAGGGCGTTGTACCAGAGCGCGTTGATCTCCACGGCCTTCCCGCGGCGGGGCGTGACCACGTAATCGCCGACCTTGGCGTCCATCCAGGTCAGCTGATACCCCTCTTCCCCCTGACGGACGAGGCCGTCCTTGGGATCGACGCCGATCCCGAAGCGCGTCCCGCGGGTGTGGTGCTCGACGATATCGATCAGCGTCGGGAGCACGAGCCGGAGCGTCTCGCGATCGCCGGTGTAGGTCAGGTAGCGATCGAGCGCGTGGAAGAACCAGAGGGTGGCGTCGGCGGTGTGGTAGAGCCCGTCGTTCTTGCCCTCCGGGAACATGTTGGGGATGAGCCCGTCCTTCACGTAATGGGCGAACGTGCGCAGGATGTAGCCCGCCTCGGTGTGACGACCGGTGACGAGCGTCAGCCCCTCGAGGCTGATCATGGTGTCTCGCCCCCAGTCGGTGAACCAGTGATAGCCCGCGATGACGGTGCGCACCTCGTCCCCGGCGGCCCGCGCGCGGGCGGCGTCCTCGACGCGGCCCGCGGGGGTGATGAGGAACTGATCCGCGCCGAGGATGAGCTCCGCCGGCGGCCCGGAGCGGACCTCGGGCGCCGCGGCGAGCAGGAGCCGGGTGCGGCGCTTGCGCTCGGCGCGCTGCACCTGCTCCGTGGAGAGGGCGTTGATCGTCTCCCAGGGCTCGGTCGACGCGACGAGGGTCACGCTGCCGGAGACGGGGAGCTCGAGGCCGAAGCGGCCGGGGCTGTAGAACTCGCCGACCGCGTCGTACCCGCGGCTCTGCTCGATCCGGTAGCGCACGTTGCGCAGGCGGGCGCTGTCGATCCGGAACTCGGCCCGGGCGCCCTGGACCTTGAGCCGGAGCGGCGGCAGGTCGCTCGGCGAGGCGAGCTCGTAGCGATCCTCGACCACGGTGAGCGCGTACGGGCCCGCGACCGGCCGATCGAGCGCGCCCTCGTGCGGGCGGAAGTTCACCCACGGCTGGAGCTCGATCTGGACCGGCCCTTCGCCCTTGAGGAGCGTGTACGTGACGTGGACGGTGTTCTGCCCGTGGGGCAGGAGGAGGCGCCGCTCGAACGCCATCCCGGCGCCCTCGTAGCGCCACACCGGGAGCCCGGCCTCCAGGCGGAACTCGGCGAGATCGATGACCTGCGCGGCGCTGTCGTCGAGCCAGGGCTCCTGACCGCCGACCTGATAGACCTTGCCGTCCGCGGTGATGACCCGGGTCGACAGATCGCTGAGCATCATGGTGCGGCCGAGGGGGGCCGGCAGCGCGGAGATCAAGAGCCCGTGGAAGCGGCGGGTCACCGCGCCGGAGATGGTGCCTGACGCGTAGCCGCCGAGGCCGTTCGTGACGAGCCATTCCCGCGTGAGCGGGTCCGACCCGTGCTCGGCGTCGTCGTGCGAGGCGGGGCCGGTGCCCCGGGACCAGACCATCATCCGGCAGATCTCGTCAGCGTACATGCTTTTTGGGCTCCTCTGGGCGAGGGTTGGCGCTCGTCTTCTCGGGCACCGGCGTCCCGACCACGGGGTGCAGGAGGATCGCCGCGTCGCCCTGGATGTGGACGCCATCCTCGGTGATGACAGGTGGACTGCCTTGTCCCCCGTAACGGGGGGATTCGCTGGACCACAACGTCTCCCAGCGGCGCCCCGGCGGCGGGGCGATGAGCGGCTCCGGCAAGGACCCTCGATGGATGTCCCGCCCGAGGTTGACGAGGAGCAGGCGGTCGTCGCCGTCGTCGCCGAAGTAGCGGAGGAGGAACGCGTGGCCCGAGAGGACGGCCCCGTCGACGCCGCGCGGGCGCTGGGCCCGGATCACGGGATCGCGCCGGCGGAGCGCGATCAGGTCCTCGTGGAGGGCGTAGATGCCGGCGTTGCGCTCGCGCTCGGAGAAATCGAGCTTGCAGCGCTCGAACGTCCGCGGGTCGTCGGGGGCGTCGAGCCGCGAGGCGACCTCGGGCGAGGCGCACGAGGGGAACTGCGCCAGGAACTCCGCCCTGCCCTTGCGCACGAGCGGCGCGAGATCGCGGTTGTGGTCCGCGAAGAAGAGGAACGGCGCCGACGACCCGAACTCCTGCCCTTGAAAGAGCATGGGCGTCCCCGGGGCGAGCAAGAGGAGCGCCGACATCGCCCGGAACTTCCCCGGGCAGGTTAGGTGATAGAGCCGCTCGCCCTTGGCCGTGTTGGCGACCTGATCGTGGTTCTCCAGGAAGAGGACGAAGCGGGCCGGATCCACGTCGAGCGCGGGGGTGCCTCGCCGCTGCTTCTGCCACTGGTAGCGCTGCCCCTGGAAGAGGAAGCCCCGCTTGACGGCGGAGATGAACTCCTGCGGAGAGCCCTCGTGATCCGTGTAGTACGCCTCGCTGTGGCCGGTGAGCGCCACCTTGGCGCTGTGGTGGAAGTCGTCGTTCCAGATGGCGTCGAGCCCGTAGCCGCCCCGCTCCGGGCCGCGGATCAGCCATTCTTCCTGGGACTCGTTCTCGGCCACGATGAACGTCTCCTTGTCCTTCGCGGCCTCCCGGACGCGGCGCGCGATCGCGGCGAGGATGTGGTCCTTCGAGCCGTCGTAGATGTTCTGGGTCGCGTCGAGCCGCAGGCCGTCGAGGTGGTACTCGTCGATCCAGTGGCCGGCGTTCGCGAGGAAGAACTCCCTCACCGCCTCGGATCGGGGGCCGTCGAAGTTGATGGCCGCGCCCCAGTCGGTCTTGTGGCGATCGGTGAAGTAGTCCTTGGAGAACTGGCCAAGGTAATTGCCGTCCGGACCGAGGTGGTTGTAGACGACATCGAGGATCACCCCGATCCCGACGCGGTGCGCCGCGTCGACGAAGCGGCGGAAATCGTCGGGGCTGCCGTAGAGGCGCGTCGGCGCGAAGAGGTTCACGCCGTCGTACCCCCAGTTGAACCGGCCGGGGACCTCGTTCACCGGGAGCAGCTCGATCAAGGAGATGCCGATCCGGGCGAGCTCGGGCAGCTCGCGCGCCGCGGACTCCCAGGTGCCCTCCCGGGTGAAGGTGCCGACGTGCATCTCGTAGACGACTTGCCCCTTGAGCGGGGCGCCCGGGAAGCCCGCGTCGCTCCACGCGAACGCGGCGGGGTCGATCACCTCGGAGGGCCCGTGCGGCCCCTCCGGCTGCGAGCGCGAGGCGGGATCGGGATAGAGCTTCTCGTCGTCGTCGAGCCGGAACCGGTAGCGGGTGCCGGCCGCCGCGGCCGGGACGAGCGCCGCGAAGTAACCGCCCTCCTCGGGCCGCAGCGGCGCGGTCTCGCCGCTCCCCGGCCCGGCCTCCAGGACCACCTCGACCCGGCGCCGGGAGGGCGCCCAGACGCGGAAGTGCACTCCTTTTCCGGCTCCGGCGAGCACCTCAGCGCCGACAGGCAACCGTCTTTCCATCTTCTCCGGCATTGAGTTGCATTCTAAGCGCAACACACGTGACGTCCAGACCCATAGGCTCGGCGGTCCCCTTTGCATCGGTTCTATTCACCTGGCTTACATGGCGAGCGATAACGCCTTACGGGGTCGCCTGAGAGGGATCGGGGATCGACCGACGATGAGAGACGGCACAGGCGAAGTGGTCTGCATTGCACAGATCAAGCGATCCTGGAGCGCGCGCGTGCCTCACCCAGGCTGGCGGGCTCCGAGGAGGAGAGCAGTGTAGACTCGCCTCATCGAGCGAGCGCCGGTAAGAGCGGATTCCGCGCCGGCGGGCTCCGCGATCACGGGTGGGCGATGACCACGAGCGTGCGCGCGCGCCGGAGCACGCAGCGCAGCGCCTGCTCCAGCGTCTCGGGGTCGAGCGCCGCGAAGCTCTCGTCGAGCACGACGACCTCGGCGCCCTGGAGCAGCGCGCGCGCAATGTAGAGCCGGCTCCGCTCGCCGTGCGAGAGCTGCCAGCCCGTCTCGCCCACCACCTGCTCCAGCCCGGCGGGCATCCGGCCGAGCAGCTCGCCGAGGCCGAGCTCGCGGCAGATCTCCTCGGCCTCGGCGAGATCGTCGGGCCTCGGCGGCCAGCGCCGGCCCATCAGCAGGTTGTACGCGAACGTCCCGCCGAGGACGTAGTTCTCGTGGAACTGCGGCGCCGCGGCCACGCGGCGTCGCCACGCGGCGGCGCCCAGCATGTGGCGGTCGAGCCCGTTCAAGAGGAGCAGCCCCGCGTCGGGCGCGCGCAGCCCCGAGAGCAGCGCGCTCAGCGTCGACTTCCCTCCCCCCGAGGGCCCCTCGAGCAGGATGCGCTCGCCCGCGGCGATCCGCAGCGAGGCGTCGATCACCGCGGGGCGCGGCCTGCCCTTGTGCCGGAACGACAGCTCGTGCGCCTCCAGGACCGGCGCGCGGCGCTCCGCGTCCCCCGCGCTGCCCGCGCCGGGCGGCGTGCGCCCCGCGTCGGGCGGCAGGGGCGGCGGCGGCGCCCCGCCGCGGGCGGCCGCCTTGAAGAGCGTGGCGACCTGCTCCCACGCGATCGCCGCGCTGGCGAGGCTCGACAGGCCGGCCGACAGGCCCTGGAGCGCGCGGCTCGCGAGCAGGACGCCGCCGAGCGCCACCGCGTACGCCGCGGCCGAGCCGGTGCCCGCGAGGAACGGCGGCACGAGGCCGGCGATCCCCGCGATGAGCCAGCCGCGCGGCATCAGCGCGCCGATCTCGATCTGGCTCCGGTCGAGCTCGCGCGATCGCGCGAGGTACTGGGAGAGCGCCTCGTCCTCGCCGTGGTGCCAGCGGCCGCTCCGCTCCTGGGCGAGGCGGGTGCGGTGGCCGACCAGGCGCTCGATGAGATCGTGGGTCATCGCGAGCCGCGCGGCGGTCCAGCGCGCGCGGCGCCGGTAGAAGCGCGCGCAGAGCGCGACGACGAGGACCGCCCAGGCGACGAGCAGGAGCGCGTGGAGCGCGCCCGCCGCGCCCTGGGCGAGCACGACCGCCGCCGCCGCGAGCTCGAACGCCGCCGCGACGGCCCCGACGCCGCCGCCCATCGCGAGCGCCTCGATCGCCTCGGACTCGATCACGCGCCCGAGGAAGCGGCCCGCGCCCTCGCTGCGCACCTCCTCGGCGTCGAGCGCGAGCGCGCCCGCGAGCAGGCGCTGCTTGATCAGCGCGCTGGCGTCGATCGCGACCACGCCGGACAGCCACGCCATGAGCTGGCGCAGCGGGACCACCGTCGCGAGCAGCAGCGCCCCGGCGTAGAGCCACCCCTCGTCGAGGTGGTCGTCGAGGATGCTGCGCCCCACGGTCGTCCACACCAGGATCCAGAGCGTGTAGGCCGACGCGTGGGCGGCCAGCAGGCCGAGGAGGCGGCGCGGGATCCGCGCGGCCGCGAGCTGCCGCCCGAACGAGGCGCCGGGCGGCGGGCGCAGGCTCCAGATGCCGTCGAGGACCACGGGCCCGAGCCGCTCGCGGAGCAGGGCCTGCCGCGCGCGGGCGCGCCGCCGCGGCCGCACGCCCGCGCGGTCGAGGATGCGATCGACCTCGGGGAGCACCTGCGCCTCGAGCGGGCGGGCGATGCGGCGGAGGATCGCCTCGACCGGCACCCGCGCGGTGGAGCGGTCGGCGCGGAGCACCGAGAGGGCCTGCCCGCTGCGCCCCACGACGGCGAGGAAGCGCTGCGCCTCGCCGCCGCGCAGCCACACGAGCGCGGGCGCGACGCGCAGGAGCGCGCCGGCGACCTCGTCGTAGCGCGCCGCGATCGGCTCCGCCTCGACGCCGAGGTAGCCCGCGGCCTGATCGATCCACGCGCCGAGCGCGTCCGCGCTGCGGAGGTGCCCGGCGGTGGGGATGGGCGCCGCGACCGCGCGCGGGCGGAGGCCGCCCTGGAGCGCGAGCGCCTCGAGCGCGTCGCCGAGGCGCTCCGCCGGCCACTCGAGGGCGCCGAGCGCGTCGGCCGCCTCGCCCGGCCGAGCGCCCCAGCCGCGTCGCGCCTGCGCGCCGTCCGGCTCGGCCCCCCACCCGGGTTGCGCCTCCGCCGTCACCTCCGCTCGCCCTCCGGCGCTGCCGCGGCGGCCTCGGCCGCCACTCCTGCGGCCTCGGCCGCCGATCCCGCGCCCTCCGCCGCCGCTCCGGCGATGCGCCCGCGCACGACCTTCAGCCGGCGCCACCCGCCGCTCGACCAGAGCCCTCGCTGCACGGCCGCCTCGGCGTCCAGCAGCGCGCGGTAGCGGGAGCCAGGGCGCGCCGCGAGCTCGGCGGGCGCCCCGTCCTCGACCACGCGCCCGCCGTCCACGACGAGCACGCGCTCGAACCCGCGCGTCTCGCCGACGTCGTGGGTGACGCAGAGGAGCGTCGCGCGACGGAAGCGCCGCCGCGCCCGGGCGAGCAGCGCGCGGCGGCGCTCCCGGTCGAGGCCGCGGAACGGCTCGTCGAGGATCGCGAGCCGCGCCTCGCTCCGCAGCATCGCCCGGCCGAAGCGCACGCGCTGCCCCTCGCCGCCGGAGACGAGCCCTCCGCCCTCGCCGAGCAGGGTCTTCTGCCCCTCGGGCAGCCGCTCCAGCACCTCGCGCAGCTCGGCCTCCTCGACGACCGCGCCGAAGTCGGCCGCGTCGTCGGGCGCGCCGTAGCGGAGGTTGTCGAGGAACGACCGGTTCCAGATCTGCACCGCCGGGTCGACCCACGCGGTCTCCTCGCGCAGGGCGTGGAGCCGCGCGCCGTCGAGCGGACGGCCGTCGACGAGCACCCTGCCCTCGCTCGCCCGGTGCCACCCGAGCAGCACCCCGACGAGGCTCGACTTGCCCGCGCCCGAGGCCCCCACGATCGCCACGTGGCTGCCCGCCGCGATCCGGAGATCCACCCCGTCGAGGATCACGTGGCCGGCGGCCTGGATGCGCACGCGCTCGAAGGCGATCGCGCAGCCCGCGCCCTCGGCGCCGGCCCGCGGAGGCGGCGCGTCGGCCGCGGCGCCGCCGTCGCGCGGCTCCTCCGGCGCGCCGAGCGGCTCGAGCAGGCGCAGCGCCGTGTTGCGCTGCGCCGGGTACTGGAGCAGCGCGCCCGCGAGCGCCTGCCCGATGGCCGGCAGCGCGAGCGCCCAGTAGAAGAGCAGGAGCGCCCGCGAGAGCGCGCCCCCGCGGGCGAGGAAATCGCCGAGGATCCACGCGGCGAGCGCGAAGCCGAGCAGCGCCTGCGCCCCGTCGACGGCGAGGGCCGCGCGGAGCAGCGCGCGCCCGGCGAGCGCCCACTCCCCGAGCAGGCCCGCGTGCTGCCGCCGCACGGCCCGCTCCGCCGCGTGCGCCCGGATCGGCACGAGGCCGAGCAGCGCGTCGAGGTAGAAGCTCGTGAGCGCGCCGGCGTGGGTGCGGACGCGCAGGTCCCGCTCGACGAGGACGCGGTTCCCCGCGAACGGCAGCGCCAGCGCGAGCGCGGCGCACGGCACGGCGAGGCGCGCGCTCGCGGGATCGATCCAGA
Source organism: Sorangium sp. So ce185 (assembly GCF_051526825.1). Lineage (NCBI taxonomy): Bacteria > Pseudomonadati > Myxococcota > Polyangiales > Polyangiaceae > Sorangium > Sorangium sp. So ce185. The sequence goes on from NZ_CP150316.1 coordinate 11,185,039, forward strand.
CGATCGCGGCCGTGGTGACCGCGAGATCGAGCGCCGAGCGCGCGATCTGGCCGCCGAACGCCGGCAGGGCGCGGAGCACGTGCAGGCTGTGGCCGCGCTGCGCCATGTCCGAGGCCGGGCGGCTGTGGAAGTAGCGATCGCCGATGCGCGGGATCTTCGCGAGGAACGCCATCCGCAGCCGCGCCTCGAGGTGCCGCCCGAGCCGGATCACCCCGGTGGTCAGCGAGAGATCGAGGGCGAGCTCCACCGCGAGGAACGTCGCGAGGGCGCCGATGGCGGCGAGGCGCTGCTCGAACAGCGCGAGATCGTTCGAGATCTGGAGCAACCCGCGGAAGAGGAGGCTCTCCAGCACCACCGTGGCGACGCTGAGCGCGAGCGCGCCGGCGAGCACGGCGGGCGTGAGCAGCCCGTCCTCGCGGATCATCCGGAAGAGCTCGCGCGCGGGCCGGGCCGGGCGCTCCGCGAGGGCGGCGGCGACGTCGGGCGGGAGGCGCGCCTCGGCGCTCGGGCTCGCTTCGTCGGCGCGGGGCGGCGGCGCGGGCGCGGCGGCCCGCGGCGCGCCGCCGCGCGCAGCCGCGGCGCGGGCGTGGCTGCGCGCGGCGGCGCGCAGCCCGCGGATCCGCACGAGCACCGCGCCCCGCGCGACGACCCGATCCTCCCCGCGCGGGCCGGCCGGCCCGGGGTGCGCCGTCCAGAAGGTGGGCGGGATCATCGCCTCCCGCGCGGCCTCGGGCCCCTGCTCGAGCAGCGCGCCCAGCACGCGCGCGGCCTCGCGACCGCGGCCGAGGCCGCCGGAGCGCACGAGCGACGTGACCAGGCGCGCGCCGGCGTCGAGCGCCGCGATCGCGCGCCACCCCGGGTCCGAGAGCGCCGCCTCGAGCGGCCGCGCCCCCGCGCCGAGCCAGGCGAGCCGGCGCTCGAGCGGCCGCGTGAACCCGTCGCTCGCCGCCCAGTCGCGGAAGTCCGCCGCCGACAGCGGCAGCTCGTGCTGGTAGAGCTCGCCCTCGAGCTGCCGTCGCGTGAGCCAGCGGCGCCCGGTGGCCGGGTCCATCACCTGCACGAGGCCGCCGTGCCGGCGCCAGAGCACGACTACGTGGAGCGGCCCGGCCGACTGCCGCACGATCGCCAGGGCGGGCAGCGCCTGCGCCTCGTCGAGCAGCACGTGCTCGGTCGGGACGAGGATCTGCTGGGCCACGAGCCCGAGCTGCCCCGCGAGGTCCTCCAGGGTGTCGATGGAGGTGCCATCGACGTCGGTCTGGCAGGCCTCGCGCAGGCGGCCGTAGCTCACGCCGATGCCGAAGCCCTCGAGCACGCACTTGAGCGTGGCCGGCCCGCAATCCATCGCCGAGGTCTGCACGACCTCCGGCGCGAGGAGCCGTCGCTCCGGGCTCGACGCCCGGCGACGGCGGTTCGGTGATCGCTCCGGCGCGGATCGGGGATCGGCGTTCGTCGTCCCCTCCTTCACCCGCCCGCTCCGCCGCGGACCCTCACGATCTGCCCCGCGGCGCGCAGCACGAGCGAGGCCGGCGAGACGCGCTCGGTCTCGATGACGACGCTGCCGGGGAGCCCGTGCTGCATCGGGATCGGCGACGCCGGGTCGGGCCGTACGCCGAGCTCCACGCGGATGCGGCCCTCCTGCGTCTCGCTCGCGACGCGGTCGACGGTGGTGGAGAGGGTGCCGTACTCGGTCCACGGGAACGCGTCGAGGCGCAGGCGCCCCTCCTGCCCCGCGCGGATCCGCCCGACGGAGGCGGGCGGGAACTCCGCGATCACCCGGAGCTCGCCGGGCGGCACGACGGCGGCCACGACGTCCCCTTCGCTCACGAAGGAGCCGGCGCGCAGCACCGTGATGTCGCCGACCCGCCCGGCGATCGGCGAGCGGATCTTGCGCCGGTCGATCTCGGCGAGCAGCCCCTTGATCGCCGCCTCCAGCACGAGCCGCTCGCCCTCGAGGGTGGCCGCCTCGCGGTCGAGCCGCGCGAGCTCGGCCTGCTGCTCGCTCTGCCCGGCGCGCCGCTCGACGTAGGCCCGCGCGGCGGCGCGGTCGAGCGCCTCGGTCGCCGAGCGCCTCGACAGCGCGTCGGCCGCGAGCCGCGCCGCCTCGGCCTCGGACACGAGCCCGTCCTGGCGCAGGCGCACGGCCCGCTCCGCCTCGAGCTCCTGGAACCGCGCGCCCGCCTCGGCCTCCCGCAGCCGCGCCTTCGCCTCGTCGACGTGCGCGCGCGCCGCCTCCTCCCCGTCGCGCAGCGCCCGCCCCCGCGCCGCGATCTCGGCCCGGAGCGGCCCCATCTGCCCCGCGATCGCCTCGAGCCGGGCCTGCTTGTCGTCGATCTCGCGGCGGAGCGGCTCGACGTCGAGCTCGATGAGGACGTCGCCCGCGGCGACCTCGGCCCCGAGGGCGAGGTGGACCGCGGCGACCTTCCCGCCGAGCGGCGCCTCGACGCGGTGCGCCGCCTGGCCCACCTCGAGCCGGGCGCTCACGCTGGTTTCGTACCGCCCGACGCGCGCGAGGAAGAACCACGCGAGCCAGGCGGAGAGCAGGACCGCGCCGATCGCGACGCCGGCGATCGAGCCGCGGTGGCCGTCGGTGGCGATCGCGTGAATCGAGCGTGAGAACCCGGCGGGCATGGCGATTGTGCAAAGGTACACGAGCGAAGCAGGGTCAGGAAGTCACGCCCATCGCCCGGGTGAGGCGATGAGCATAGCAAAACTTAACGTGCGCAGCGGGTCGGCCCAATCCATCCTGCCCACGGCGGCTCCGCCGCATGGTAGTACATCCACTCTGGAGGTTTCCCATGGCTGATATCGATCGCGATCCCGAGCAGACCGAGCAGGTGCCCTTCTTCGCTCGCTTCCTGGAAGATCAGAAGCGCGTCCGCACCGGCGTCAAAGCCGGCGGGTGTGTCACGACGATGAAGTACCCCTCGGACGGTGAGGATGTTGGCGGCGGCGAGGCCGTCACCCTCAAATTCCCCTCCGACAACGACGAAGATCTGGGCGTGAAGTGATCCGCGCGCCGCGCGGCGCAGATCACGCGATCGAGGCGCCGCGCGGCCAGGCTCGCCGACACGCGCCCAGGCTCGCCGACACGCAACCCAGCGCAACGAACTTTAACAATATTCAACACAGCCGAGCACCCCGCGACTGAAAGACGACCGCAGCAGCGGAATCGGTCGCAGCCACCGTGTTCAGGGTGCCCGCGGGCTTGCCTACCCGCCTGGTTGCTCGTTTAATTAGCTCTCTTATCCTCGACGGCGCCGCCGTCCCAATCTGGAGGTATCCCATGGCTGATGTCGATCTCCGTGAGCCCGAGCAGCAGGAGCAGGAGGCCGCCGAGGCGGTGCCCTTCTTCGCCCGTTTCCTGGAGGACCAGAAGCGCGTCCGGACCGGCGTCAAGGCCGGCGGGGGCGCCGTGACGAAGAAGTTCCCCTCGGACAGCGATGACGATCCGCCCATCTACACCACGCTGAAGTACCCGTCGGACGGCGAAGACTCCGGCTCCGGGGTATGAGCCGCCCGGGCCCGTGCGAGAGAGGCAACCCGACGTGACGACCGCGGGCGACAACGTCCTCCTGGTCTCGCATTCACAGGACGACTTCGGGATCGAGCGCGTGGCGGAGGCGCTGCGACGGCGCGGCGCCCGCCCCGTTCGCCTGAACGTCGACCGGTTTCCTCGCGACATCGCCCTCTCGACGGCGCTCGGGGCCGGCGGCGTGCGCCGCCGCCTGGAGGGCGCCGGGGCCGCGCTCGGCGGGGACGAGATCTCCGCCGTCTGGCTCCGGCGCGTCTGGGCGCCGAACCTCGGCGAGGGCGTCCCGGAGGCGTACCGCGCCGCCTGCGTGCGCGAGTCGATGGCGGCGCTGGCCGGCTGGCTGCGCGGGCTCCCCGCGCGGCGGTGGATCAACGAGCCGGCGGCCGAGGAGCGCGCCCAGGACAAGCTGCGCCAGCTCGCGGTGGCCGCGTCGGTCGGCCTGCGCATCCCCGAGACGCTGGTGACGAACGACGCGGCCGAGGCCCGCGCCTTCTTCGCGCGCCTCGGCGGGAACGTGGTCGCCAAGATGCTCACGCCCTTCTCGACGAGCCTCTCGGGCAACACTCCCTTCGTCTTCACGCACGCCGTCACGGCGGCCGACCTCGACGCCCTCTCCGGCCTGCGCCAGAGCCCGATGGTCTTCCAGGAGCGCATCCCCAAGGCGCGCGAGCTGCGCGTCGCCTGCGTCGGCGGCCGGTGCTTCCCCGGCGCGCTCGACGCCTCCCGCTACGAGTCGATCGCCGTCGACTGGCGCCACCCGGACGTCAGCGCCGCCGGCATCGCGTGGGAGCAGGACGCGCTCCCGCGCGACGTCGAAGCGCAGCTCGGCGCGCTCCTCCGCGCCCTCGGGCTCGCCTTCGGGGCCGTCGACCTCATCCGGACGCCCGAGGGAGAGCACGTCTTTCTCGAGATCAACCCCGCCGGCGAGTGGGGCATGCTGGAGCGGGACCTCGGCCTGCCGATCGCCGACGCGCTGGCCGAGGCGCTGCTCGCTCCGACGGAGAACCCGTGACCGTCCTCATCATCACGCACAGCGAAGACAACGAGTGCATCGCCCGCGTCGCCGCCGCGATCGAGCGGCTGGGGGGCCGGGCCTTCCGCTTCAACACCGACCTCTTCCCCGGCGGGGCGCATCTCGCGCTCGCCTCGGGGCCCGGGGTGCGCCGCTCCACGCTGCGCACGCTGGGCGCTGGCGGTGGCGAGCTCGATCTCGGCGACGTGACCGCCATCTGGTACCGCCGGGTCGCGTTCGGCCGCGGGCTGCCCGCGTCGATGGACCCGCAGCTGCGGAGCGCGTCGGTCGAGGAGGCGAAGCGGACCGTGGAGGGCCTGCTGGCGGCGCTCCGCGTCCCGCAGGTCGACCCGCTGCCGGCGGTGCGCTTCGCGTCGAACAAGCAGGTGCAGCTCGACATCGCCCGCGAGGTCGGCCTCGACACGCCGCGCACGCTCACCACCAACGACGAAGATGCAGCGCGGGCCTTCGCCGCGACCTGCCCGGGCGGGGTGATCGCCAAGATGCTCTCGTCGTTCGCCGTCTACCGCGGCGGCGAGGAGCACGTGGTCTTCACGAACGCCCTCCGGGACGAGGATCTCGCGGACATGCGGGGGCTCTCGCTCTGCCCGATGACCTTCCAGGAGAGGATCCCGAAGGCGCGCGAGCTGCGGGTGACGGTCGTGGGCGAGCGCGTGTTCGCGGCCTCGATCGATCCGGAGGCGGCTCCCGGCGCCGAGGTCGACTGGCGGCGGCAGGGGCTCGAGCTCATCGACGCGTGGCGCAAGGACGCGCTCCCGCCCGACGTCGAGACCGCGGTGCTCCGGCTGATGGATCAGCTCGGCCTCAACTACGGCGCCCTCGACATCCTCCGCACGCCGGACGGCCGGCACGTCTTTCTCGAGGTCAACCCCGTCGGCGAGTTCTTCTGGCTGGAGCGGAGCCCCGGGCTGCCGATCAGCGAAGCGCTCGCCGAGGTGCTGCTCGGCAAGGCGCCGCGCCGCGGCTCGTGGAGCGCCTTCCTGCACGCCCCCGTGACGCAGCCCCGCTGAGCCGGACGGATAGCGTAAAGCGCCGCCCGCCCGCCACCTCCAGCAGAACCCGCCCGCCCTCCGGCGGACCGAGCACGCGCGCCGCGAGGAGCGGCCTTGACATCGCGCGGAGGTTTCGCACTTGCTATCCGTTCAGGGGAGGGCACCCCCTGGCCGGCGACCTCGTGAAGATCCTAGAGCTCCACCTCCTCGCGTTCGGCCCCTTCACGGATCTCCGGCTCGATTTCTCCTCGCCGTCGCCGGGCCTGCACGTCATCTACGGCCCCAACGAGGCCGGCAAGAGCACCGCGCTCCGGGCGATCCGCGGCCTGCTCTACGGCATCCCGCACATCACGCCCGACGCCCACCTGCACCACAACACCGATCTGCGCGTCGGCGGGCGGCTCGCGGGCAGGGGGGACGCGGCGCTCGCGTTCGTCCGCCGCAAGGGGCGCGTGAAGACGCTCCGCGACCCGGACGACAACCCCCTCGAGGACGCGGTGCTCGCGCCGCTGCTCGGCGGCGTCACGGAGGAGCTCTTCCGCACCTCCTTCGGGCTGGATCACGACACGCTCCGGCAGGGCGCCGAGGCGCTGCTCCAGGGCAAGGGCGACGTCGGCCAGAGCCTGTTCGGCGCGGGGCTCGGCGGGCCGGGGCTGCAGCAGCTGCTCGGCACGCTGCGCCAGGAGGCGGACGAGATCTTCACGCCCCAGGCGAGGACCCGCCCGCTCAACGAGGCGATCAAGGCGTTCGAGGAGGCGCGGGGCCGCGCCAAGGCCGCCGCGCGGCCGCCCGCGGACTGGACGCGCAAGCGGCAGGAGATCGACGAGGCCAAGGCCGAGCAGGAGCGCGTCGACGCGGAGCTCCGCGCGCTCCGGGCGACCGACAAGCGGCTGCGGCGCGCGCTCCGGGTGCTCCCGCTGCTCGAGGCGCGGCGCGCGATCCTCGGCCGGCGCGCCGCCCTCGGCGACGTCGTCCTCCTGCCGGAGGGCGCGCAGCGGGATCGCGAGGACGCGCAGGAGCGCGCCGCCGACGCGGCCGAGCAGGCGGCGCGGCTCCGCGCCGACATCGAGGAGCTCGAGGCCCGCCACGCCGCGCTGCACGTCCCCGCGTCGCTCGCCGAGCTCGATCCGGGCGCGATCGACGGCCTCGTGACCCGGCTCGGGAGCCACCGCAAGGCCGCCGTCGACCTGCCGCGGGTCCGCGCGGAGCTCCACGGCATCGAGGAGGAGGCGCGCGCGATCCTCCGCAGGCTCGGGCGGGACGCCTCGCTCGTCGGCGGCGCGGAGGCCGAGCGGCTCGAGGCGATGCGCGTCGACGTCGCCACCGAGGCGCGCATCAAGAAGCTCGCCCGCGAGCGCGGCGCGGTCGAGGCCAAGCCGCGCGAGGTGGAGCGGCTGCTCGCGGCGAACCGCGCGCGGCGCGACGCGTGCGCGCGCCGGCTCGCCGAGCTGCCGCCGAGCGAGGACCCCGCCCCGCTCCGGGGCGCGCTCTCGCGCGCGCAGAAGCAGGGCGACCTCGAGCACCGCCGCCGCGAGGCCGCCGCCGCGGCGGCGCAGCTCGCGCGCGAGGCCGACGCGCAGCGCGCCCGGCTCGGGCTCGGCGCGCCGGCGCAGCGGGCGCGCCTCGACGTCGACAGCGCGCCGGCGCGCCTCGACGACGACGGCGCGGCCGGCGACGCCGCCGCTCCGGCGAGGCGGCCGCTCTCCGCCGCCGAGGCAAGCGCCCTGCCCGTCCCGCTCCCCGAGACGGTCGACCAGGCCGCGGCGCAGTGGGGCGCCATCGCGCGCGAGCGGGAGCGGCTCGCCGAACGCGCGGCCGAGGTCGAGGCGCGCCTGCGCGAGAGCGCGCGCGAGATCGACGCCCTCCAGCGCGCCGGCGCGGTGCCCACGGAGGCCGACCTCGCCGAGGCGCGCGAGCGCCGCGACGCCGCCTTCAAGGCGCTGCTGCGCGCGCTCCAGGCCAAGGGGAGCGCCCGCGCGGCGGCGGCGATCCACACCGCCACGCTCTTCGACCTCGGCGCGGACGTGGCCGCCTCGCCCGGGGCGGGGCGCAGGCCGGCGCTCGGCGCGTCGGGCGAGGCGGCCGCGCGCGGCAAGGCCGACGACTACGCCGAGCTGGTCCGCGTCGCGGACGCCCTGGCCGATCGGCTGCGCCGCGAGGCCGACCGCGTCGCCCGCCTGGCGCGGCTGCTCGCGGACAAGGCGCGGGCCGAGGCGGATCAGGCGCAGCTCGTCGCGGAGCGCGCCGCGCTGACGCGCCGCGCGGAGGAGGCCGAGGCCGCGTGGGTCGAGCTGTGGCGGCCGGCGGGCGTCGCGCCGCGCTCGCCCGAGGAGATGCGCGGCTGGCTCGGCCGCCACGCGGGCCTGACCGCCACGGTCGACCGGCTGCGCGCCGCGGAGGCGGAGGCCGAGGCGCTGCGGGCGCGGATGCAGGCCCACGCGGCCGAGCTCCACGCGGCGATCCAGGGCGCCCGCGCCGCGTCGGGCGGCGCGCGCGGGGACGCTGGCGGCGCGGGCGCCGGGCCGCTGGAGGACGCGGCCGCGCGCCTCCCGGCGCTCGTCGAGGCGGCGGAGCAGGAGCTCGCGGCCATCGAGGGCGCAGCACGCGAGCGCCGCGAGCTCGCGCGGGAGCGCAAGGAGCTCGAGCGCGAGCTCGAGGACCTCGAGCGGGAGCGGGCGGAGCACGCGCGCGCGCTCGAGGCGTGGCGGGCCGGCTGGGCGGAGAGCGTGCGGGCGCTCGGCCTGCCCGGCGACGCGTCCGCGGACGAGGCCACGGCGATCCTCGACGAGCTCGGCGCGCTGTTCCGCAAGGTGGACAGCGCGGCCCACGAGCGCCGCCGGGTGCTCGGGATGGAGCGCGACGCCCTGGCGTTCGCGGCCGACGTGGCCGCGCTCGCGGCCCGGCACGCGCCGGATCTGGCCGAGCTGCCGGCGGATCAGGCCGCCGATCAGCTGATCAAGCGCCACCACAAGGCGCGCGCCGACCTCCGCGAGCGCGGGGAGATCGAAGTGCGTATGGCCGAGAAGCGCCGCGAGCGGGACCAGCAGGAGGCGCGGCGCGCGGCCGCCGAGGCGCGCCTCGCGAAGCTGTTCGAGGCGGCGGGCGTCGCGCGCACGGGCGACGTCGCCGGCGACCTCGCGGCGCTGTCGCTTTCGGAGGAGCGCTCGCGCGAGGCGCGCCGGCTCGACCGCGAGCTCGTCGAGAACGAGGGCAAGCTCCTCGAGGCGGGCGAGGGCGCGGGCGTCGCGGCGCTGGAGCAGGAGACCGCGGGGGCGGAGCGGGACGCGCTCGCGCTCGAGCTCGACCGCGCGGAGCAGCGGCTCGCGGCGCTGGAGGACGAGCGGCGCCGGATCGATCGGGCGCTCGGGAGCCTGGAGCAGGAGCGCGAGCACCTCAGGGCGACGGTGGGCGCCGCGGAGGCCGCCGTGGAGGCGCAGATCTGCCTGTCGCACCTGCGCGGCGAGGTGCGCCGCTACGTGCGGGCGCGCCTCGCCGCGGTGCTGCTCGATCGGGAGATCGAGCGCTACCGGGAGCGCAACCAGGGGCCGATCCTGGCGCGCGCGAGCGCGCTCTTCCATCGCCTGACGCTGGGCGCCTTCGCCGGCCTCCGGGTGGGTTACGACGAGAGCGAGCAGGCGATCCTCCGCTGCGTCCGCGCGGCGCCGTCTGTCGCCGCCGCTCCCGCCGGCGGGGCGGCGCCGGCGTCGGCGGACGCGGCGGCGGAGCCCGCGAAGGCGCCGGTGCAGCGCGAGGTGGACGTGACCGGCCTGAGCGACGGCACGCGCGACCAGCTTTACCTCGCGCTGCGCCTCGCGAGCCTGGAGCACCACGCGCGGACGGGCGAGCCGATGCCGCTCATCCTGGACGACCTCCTGATCCATTTCGACGACGACCGCGCCCGGGCGGCCCTCGCGGTGCTCGGCGAGCTGACGGCGACGACGCAGGTGCTGTTCTTCACGCACCACGCGCGTCTCTGCGAGCTCGCGCGGGAGGCGGTGCCGGCCGACGTGCTGCGCGAGCACCGGCTGCGCTGAAGGCCGGCGCCCTGCGCCGGGCTGCGGTGGCCGCGCAGGACCAGCGTTGAGACGCAAGGACGCCAGAGGCAGGGCGCCTCACGGCCGAGGCGGTCCTGGAGACCGAGAGTTCAACGCCAAGGCGCAAAGGCGCCAAGGCGCAAAAAGGCAGAGATAGATTGGGCGAATGCGGCGATCGAAGCGGTCGCACGACATGAGGATCCAACGCAAAGGCGCAAGGGATACAGAGACAAATCGTAGGACATCCAACCCCAAATCTTCTTTCTTTTTTGCGCCTTTGCGTCTTTGCGCCTTGGCGTTAAATTCTCTTCACATCAACTTCTTTTTTTGCGCCTTCGCGTCACCGCCCTCACGACGTGAACAGCCAGACGATGCTCGCCGCGCCGATCAGGAAGATCGCGGCCGTGAAGATCAGGATCGCCGTCCTGTCGGGCCGGTAAGCCCCGCGCTCGATATCGCTGTACGCCCGCAGGTACCGCACCGCGGCCCACGCCATCAGCGCCATCCCGAGCAGGACCATCCCCGCGCCGAGGCCCACCACCTCCCGCAGCATCGACCGCGATCCCACCTGCGTGGCCCCGGGCGCCGCCTCCAGGAAGTACAGGCTGAACCTGTTGAGCGTGATGCCGAAGCTGAGCAGCGCGATCGCCGTGCGCACATAGGCGAGGTGCGTCCGCTCGTTGGCCAGGTGCTCCCGCGCATAGGCCTCCGTCCGCTTCGCGCTCTCCTCACCGGGCATGGCCGACCGCCCTCCTCACCGCGCCGGCGCGACAGCCGCTCACCCGCCCGACGCGCCCGCGCTCACCCGCCCTTGCGCCCCGAGAGCTCGACCGACGCCGAGTCCACCGACACCGACGTCGGGGGGCCGAACTTCTTCACCTGAACGGTGACCCCGAGGGCCGGCGTGTCGTCGAGCACGCGCTCGATGATCCGCTGGGCGAGCGTCTCGAGCAGCTTGTACGAGGCGCTCGTGCCCGCCTCGACGACCAGGCTCGCCAGCCTGTCGTAATCGAACACCCGCGCCCGCGCGTCGGCACGGGGCAACAAGGCGACCGGGAGCTCCACCTCCAGGCACACCACGAAATCCTGGGGCAAGTCGCGCTCGGCGCGGGACACGCCGTGCTTGGCGCGAAAGCGGATGCCGTCGAGGCGGATCCGGTACGTCTGGATCGCAGACTCCATCCGCGCCCCCCTAGCACGCCTTCCGGCCGGCTTCCGCCGAAGGTTGCGCGGCCGCAGGCTCGCCCGCCCGCGGAGGCCCCCCGGGCGCGCTCCGACCGGGCGCGCGGCGCGCGGCGCCGCGCGCCCGGTCAGAGAGGCCGCTTGAAGCACACGGCGTCGATCTTCGCGGCGAGCTCGCTGCGCAGGAACTGCACCGGCTCCCAGCCCTCCTGCCCGAACCGCTTGAGGACCGGGTTCCACCCGGACGCGCTCGTCACCTCGAGGAGCTGGGCGTCGCTGACCTGCGCCGTCTCGGCGTCCACGCACCGCACCTCCCACCGGGGCGGATCGCTCCCCGCGTGCACCGGCGGCACCAGGAAGCGCGGCGCCACGTACGACGCGGAGCAACCGAAGAGAAACGCGACGGCGATGGCTGTTCCGGAGCTGAGCTTCGGCATGAGCAATCCTTTCCTGCGAGGTCGACTCGCGAAGGCGTATCGGCGCTTCGTGCGCCACGTCAACAGGGAACGGCGCGCGCGAGGGCGCGAGCGGCCGCGCGCCAGCGCGCATGTCCAGCGCGACATGGCCGAGGATCTCGCCGCTCGCGCCACCTCCGACGCCATCCGCGCATAGCGGCGCCGCGCGCCGGCGCGATCCGCGTCCACTACCGCTTCCGGGCGAGCGCCTCGCGATCCTTCACGATCAGCCGCCGCCCGGCCACGTCGAGCACCCCCTCCTTCCGCAGCGCGCCCAGCGTCAGCGTCACCGTCTCCCGCGTCGAGCCGATCACCTGCGCGATCTCGGCGTGCGTGATCGGCGCCGAGATCAGCGTCCCCCGCGGCGTCGGCACGCCCCAGCGCTCCGCCGCGTGCAGGAGGAACTCGGCCAGCCTCCCGCCCACGTTCTTGAACAGCATCGACTCGATCCGGTCCTCGGTCTCGCGCTGCCGCGCGACGAGGAGCGCGAACACCGCCCCCCCGAACCCCGGGTGCTGGGCGCAGAGCTCGCGGATGAGCGCGAGCGGCACGCGGACCACCTCGGCCTCGTCCATCGCGACCGCGCGCTCCGTCCGCGTCTCCAGCCCGCCGAGGCACGACTCGCCGAGCACGTCGCCCGTGCCGCGGTAGCTGAGCGGGAACGCGGCGCCCGCGTCGTTGATGCGCTCGACGCGCGCCCGGCCCCGGCCGAGCACCACGAGCGTGTCCGCAGGGGCGCCCTGCTCGAAGATCGCCGCGTCGGACGCCACCACCTCGAGCACCGCGGCGTCGGTGACCGCGTCGCGCACCGCGCGGTCGACCTGCGCGAAGAGCGAGGAGAGCCGGAAAGCGCGCGCCACCCGCGCCTTCACGGGATCGGTCGGCGGGCGCCCGGTATCCGGCGCGTACTGGGAATCCAGATCGCTCACGGGTAGAGCAAAAGCGTAATCCATACTGCGTAGGTTGGCACACAGGAATCCCCGGGACCGGGGCGCTCGAGGGGGACGCGCGGGCGCCGGGATCAGCGTCCGTCGCGGTCGAGCAGCACGACGATGTCCCGGTCGAGCGCGCCGTCCGCCGCGCGGGCGAACTGCTGAAACCGCGGGTAAGCGTCCGGTTGCACGCGGCCCGCGGGCAGCTCCAGGAAGCGATCGAGGAACAGCGCGCCGCCGTCGAGGCGATCGTTCACCCGCACGGTGCGCCCGTCATTGTCCGCCGCAAACGGAGCGAGCCGCGTGGCCACGCGCGCGCCCGGGGGGAGCTTGACGCGGAGCCGCACCTCCGAGCGGGTCGCGATCTGCTCGGACAGGTAGAGCGGCGTCTCCCGGACCGGCAGGCTGGCGAGGCTGGCCACGCGCACGCCGAAGGGCGGCGAGAGCACGAGCTCCGGGCCCTGCGCGCGCGCGAAGCTCGCGGCCGAGATCTTCATCTTCAGGGTGAGCGGCCGGTCGATCTCGGTCAGCTCCTTCACCTGGATCTCCTGGAGCCGCGCCCCCGGCACCATCTGCGGCAGCAGCCGCGACTCGACCGCGTCCCGGAGCTGCGCGTCGGGGAGCGACTCCAGCGCCGAGCGCAGCGCGATCGCGAGCTTGCCCTCGTAGCGCTGTTCGATCGACAGCGACGCCGAGCCGTCCCGGGCCACCTCGGCGACGCCCTCGGTGACCACGCCGTCGTGCGCGCCGGACGAGGGCGTCACCTCGCGCGGCGCCCCGGGCCGCAGCACGATCGCCGGCTGCCCGCGGAGGGAGCTCGGCAGGTAGCCGTACGGCGCGAACTTGTCGCGCACGAACATCCAGCGGGCCGCGCTCGCGCCGGGCTTCTCGCCGGTGTCGACGCGCACCGCGAGCGCGCTCCACGTCTCGGCCTCGCTCATGGGGCCGCGCGGCGGCGGCGCGAGCCGGTCGCTCACGACGCCGTAGCCGGCGTCGATCCCGACCAGGCGGCACAGGTAGAGGAACGCCTCGGTCCGGTTGCCGCTCTTGCCGATGACCACGCGGCGGCCGTCGTTCTCGCGCCCCGCCTCCACGTTGGCGAGCACCCACCGGTAGATGCGGCGCGCCTGCTCGTCCTTCGACGGCGCCGCCCCGGCCTCGCCCCCCGCCGCGCCGCCGCCACCGGCGGCCTTCCCCGCCCCGCCGCCCGCGGCCGCGCCGGAGGCCCCCGGCGCGATCGGCGTCCGCGCGATCGCCCGCGCGATGCGCACGAGCCGCGGATCGCGCGGCGTCTCGTCGGCGGCCGCGTCGACCATGCGCGCGATCGTGTCCGCCAGGGTGATGCCCCAGCCGACGCGGACGTTCGGCAGGAACTCCGCCATCGGCGCGCTCGCCGGCTCCTCCGGGAGCGCGGGGCTCTTGTCGACGCGGTAGCGGCGGGTGACGAGCGCGCCGGACTCGACGATCTCCGGGGCGGGCACCGGGCCGGAGACCTCCACGTCGAGGGGCCGGCTCTTCGGCGACACGATGATGAACTCGCTCCGCCAGTACGGGACCTTCTCCTCGCGGAAGAACCAGCGCGGGCCCTGGAACGTGAGGCCCCCCTGGCCGTCGCCGCGCAGGACGAACAGGTTCTCCACCTCGATGTAATCGCCGACCTCGAGGTGCGGCATGGTCACGGTCGGCTTGTCCTCGATGAACTCCGGCTCGTGGATCGACCCGTCGCGCTTGACCGTGCGCAGCTTGAGCACGAGCCCGTCGGGCACGCGCTGCTCGGCGTGCTCCTGGATGGCCTCGCGCGACTGGATCCGGATGATCTCGTGCTGGAGCATCCGCGCCGAGCCGTCCTCGTGGATCCACAGGGCCGCGTAGTCGAGCACGCGCGCCGCCGTGCCCGGCATGACCTCGCCCGAGGCCTCGTGCTCGGCGATCACCCGCTTCCCGTCGAGCCGGTAGGGGCTGAGCTCGGTCGTGCCGTCGAGCAGCTCGATCGCGTCGCGCAGGCTCGAGGTGTCCGAGCCCGTCCGGATCGCCTCGATGAGCGCCTTCTGGAGCGCGTCGCGCTCCCCCCGGGCGAAGCGCGCGTCGGCGAGCGCGAGGCGCGCGTCCGCGTCGTCCGGCGACCTCGCGAGCGCGCGCTCGAGCTGCTCGAACGACTCGGCGCGCTTGCCGGCGCGGGTCAGGAGGTCGGCGATGCGCAGCGCGATGTCCTTGCGGTCCCGCCGGACGGCGCCGAGGCGCTGGAGCTCCCGGATGGCCGCCGCGTAGTCGCGCCGATCGATCGCCCGCTCCAGCTCGATCTCCGCGTCGGGGTCGAGCCCCCGGATGCGGGCGGCGAGCTCGTCCGCCTGCGCGACGTGCCCGTCGGCGTCGTGGATGCGGAGGAGCGCGCCCAGCACCTCGACGTCGTCCGGGAAGCGCGCGGCGGCCTCCTTCACGGTGCGGACCTGCTCGACGCGCCAGCCGAGCCGCGAGTACATCGCGGCGAGCGTCTTCAGGAGGTCGGGCACCTCGCGGAACTGATCGGCGAGCGCCTCGACGGTGCGGGTCACCTCGGACAGGCCCGCCTTGTCGGCCTCCTCGAGCGCGAGCCAGAAGCGGGGGTACCAGAGCTCCGGGTCCTTCGCCGCGGCGCGGGCGCGCACGTCCTTCACGAGGTCGCGGCCGTCGGACGGCGGGAAGATCGGGTCCTTCTCGAGGAAGACGGCCTGCGTCGCGAGCGCGGGGCCGGTGGCGCGCGCCGGATCGGCCACGAGCGGCTCGATCAGCACCGCGCTCACGTCGTCCTGGCCCTCGAGGTGCGCGATGGTCGCGGCGAGGTAGCGGGAGATCGGGTCGTTCACGTCGCGCTCGGGGCGCGGCGCGCCGCGCAGCCCGAGCGCGCGCGCCACCTTCGGCGCGGGCTGCGGCGGCACCCCGAGCGCGTTGAGGAACGGCTCGATGGGGTTGGGATCCGGCAGGACCTCGGGCGGGAAGAGCGAGTACGGGGGCGTCGGATCGGCGGACGTGGCCACGCCGAGGGGCGTGCCGTCCGGCGCGAGCAGCCGCATGGAGGTCTCGCCGCTCCCGACGCGGGCGAGGATGCGGTGCCGGCCCGGGCCGAGGCGCAGGCGCGCGCCGAACCTCGGCCAGATCCCCCACTGCTTCATGTCGCGCGTCAGCACCTCGACGTCGTCCACGAGGATGGCGAAGGCGCCCTGGACCGCGATGATCAGCTCGCGCTCGGCGGGCAGGTCGACGAAGGTCTCGACGTAGAAGATGCCCCTGGCCCTGCCCTCGCCGCGCGCGTCGGGCGCGACCGCGGAGAGCTGGCAGCCGCGGCGCTCGGCGCCGAGCACGCGCGGCGGGTCGGCGCGGCGGGGATCGCGCGGGAACACGGGCGGCCAGGGGCCGGCGCGCTCCGCCTCGTAGCGCACGCGGTGGTCGCTCTCGGCCAGGTGGCCGAACGGGCCGGCGAAGCGGGCGTTCTCGATGCACCCGTAGCGGCGCGCCGCGACGTCGATGAGCGGCGCGGCGGGCGCGCCGCCGGCGCTGTCCGCGCGCGCCGCGGCGGCCGCCTCCTCGGGCAGCCCCTCGATGCTCCACCACTCGACGAGCTCGGCCCGCGCGCGCCAGCCGAGGTTGCCGGGGCGGTCGATCGCGCGCAGGACGACCTCGCGGGACGTTTTCCAGAGGCCGACGACGCTGGACCGCAACCCGAGCAGGTGATTGGCGGCGAACCAGCCCACGAGGGGGGCGTCGGGGTGCGCGCTCACCCGCGCCGCGTCCACCGCCTCGAGGTAGGCCGCCGCCGCGCGCGCGTTGCGGCCGTGCGCCTCGTCGTCGATCGCGCGCCCCAGCGACGCGAGCATGGACTTCGCCCCGATCCCGTCGAGGCGCTTGCGCGCCGCCTTGACGCCCGCGGGCGTGCCGCCCGGGACGAGGAGCTCCCCGAGCAGCCAGCGGCCGACGACCTCGCCGTCGGTCGAGCGCGCGCCCGCGTCGCGGAGCGAGGCGATGGGGTCTGGCGCGCGGGGCGCGGTGGCCGCGCTGCATGCGCCGAGCGCGAGGGCCAGGGCAGCGGCGCCGGCGAGCCGGAGGAGCGAGGAGAGGGGGCGAGGTGCGCGCATCGGCTCGGTCCTTAGCGCGAGCGACCGCGTGCGCACAGGTACCCCGCGTTCACGCGGGTCGGGTGGGCCGCAGCCCGCGGCGTCCTCGCTCACGCCCCCGCTTCGACAGCGCTGGCGACCTGCTGAAGGAGCACCGCCTGCTCGATCACCTCGGGCGGCACGCCCAGATCCTCGCGCGT
This sequence comes from Sorangium sp. So ce185, assembly GCF_051526825.1. Lineage (NCBI taxonomy): Bacteria > Pseudomonadati > Myxococcota > Polyangiales > Polyangiaceae > Sorangium > Sorangium sp. So ce185. The sequence continues at coordinate 11,201,487 of NZ_CP150316.1, forward strand.
GCCGGCCACGTCGTCGCGCGCCCCGGCCACGTCGTCGCGCGCCGCGTTCACATGGTGCGCCGCGCCCGCCTCCTCGCGCGCCGCGCTCGCATCCTCGCGCGCCTCGCCGGCGTCCTCGGGCGCCGCGCTCGCATCCTCGCGCGCCTCGCCGGCGTCCTCGGGCGCCGCGCTCGCGTCCTGGCGCGCCTCGCCCGCCGCGCTCCCGCCCACATCCTGGCGCGCCTCGCCCGCCTCCTCGCGCTCCGCCGTCCGGCGCAGCGCCGCGATCTCCGCCTGCGCGGCGACGAGCGCCTGCTCGAGCGCGTCGTGGAGCGCCTGGGGCGCGCCGGCCGTATCGCGCGCCTCGGACAGCTCGCGCTCGAGCTGCGCGATCTTCCAGCTCGCGGCGCGCAGGTCGGCCTCGCTCGCGGCGGCGCTCCGCGCCAGCGCGTCGAGCTGCTGCCGGAGCGCCTCCACGGCGTCGCCCTGCCCGCCGTTGCCCGGGAGCGCCCCGCCCGGCCCACCGCCCGTGGCCTGGCCCGGCCCGCCGCTCTCGGCCGTGCCCGACGCGAAGGCCGTCCCGAGCTCGTCGACGAGCTCCTTGCCCACGCGCTCGCTCTCGAGCAGCTGCGCCTTGAGCGACGCGATGACGTGGCCCCGGTCGCGGAGCGCCGCCTCGAGGCTCGCGATCTCGGCGGCCGCCGCCTCGCCGGGGTCGCGCTTCTCCAGCTCCGCGGCGCGCTGCTCCAGCGCGACGACGCGCTGCTCGAGCTCGACGATCCGCGCCTCCAGCAACAGCCTGCGCGCGTCGAGGGCGCTCCGCTGCTCCTCCAGCGCGCGGTTCTCCCGCTCGATCCGCTCCACGCGCTCCTTGAGCCGGTCGCGCTCGCGCGCGAGCTCGGCCCGGGCGGCCTCGAGCTCCTCGTGCTTCGCCGCCGCGCGCCGCGCCTCCTCCAGCGCGCGCTCGCTCTCCTGCGCGCGCCTGCGCGCGGCGTCCCGATCCGCCGTGATCTTCGAGAGCTCCCGCCGCGCCCCCGCCGCGGCCGCCTCGAGCTCGTCGACGCGCGCCGAGAGCGCCGGGTCCGGCGCCGCGACGGCGGGCCTCGCCTCGAGCTCGGCGATCCTGGCGCGCGCGGCATCGAGCTCGGCCGTCGCCGCGTCGAGGCGGTCGCGGGCGCCGGCGATCTCCGGCTTGTTGCGGATCATGCCGAGCTCGAGCTCGACCTTGGTCCGCGCCCGCTTCTCGTCGTCGAGCTGCTTGGCGAGCCGGGTCGCGCGGTCGCGCTGGCTGCGGAGCTCCTCCTCCATGTCGCGGATCTGGTGCGCCAGGCGCTCGGCCCGGACGTGGGCGTCGCCCGCCCTCGCCTCGACCTCCCGCAGGCGCGCCCCCCGCGCCTCGAGCTCGGCCTCCGTCTCGGCGAGGCGCGCGGCGGTGGCGACCGCGCTCTCGGCGCGGGCCCCCGCGTCCTCGCGGTCGCGCTGGTGCCGGGTGCGCAGCGCGGCGAGCTCGCCCCCGAGCCGCTCCGCGCGGCCCTCGGCCTCGGTGAGCGCCTCGGCCGACGGGCCGGCGGCCGCGACCGGGAACTCGGCGAACGGCAGCTCGATGACGGCGAACGCGTCGAGCCGCGGCAGGCGCTCGCCGGCCACGGCGATGAACCACTCCGGCTCCTCGGACCCGTCGAGGATCGACGTGTCCACGCTCACCTCGGGCTCGCCCTTCGGCGCGAACTCCGCGACCGTGTAGCCGACGAACGGCGCCTGGCCGACCATCCGCACCTGCTTGAACTGGAGCGCCACAAGGTCGTAGAGCGCGTAGTAGCCGGGGGCCGCGCCGCGCCGCGCGCCCGCGGGGAGCAGGCCCCGGGCGACGTCCGGGTTCGGCGACGCGATGATGGCGGCGCCGCTCGCGGCGGTGAGGCGGCGGGCGCGCCGGAGGATCTCGGCCGGGTCGGCGAAGATCGAGAGGTCGGGGATGACGAGGGTGTCGAAGGCGCCGTCGCGCACGCCGAGGTCGCCGTCGAACACGGCGAAGCTCGGGTGCGGCTGCCGGCCGGGCGCCGTTCGCGCGAGCTTCTCCGCGACGCGCGCGGCGTCCGGATCGTAGGCATGGACGAGGCGCGCGCCGCGCTGGAGCAGCCGGTCGGCGAGGCCGATGGTGGCGTCACCCAGGACCGCGACCCGCCGGCCGCGCACGAGCGGCTCGAGGTATGCGCTCAGCACCAGGGCGGGGTGGAGCGCAGCGGGGGCGGCGTGCCGCGGCGAACCGGCGGCTGCGAGGGAGGACTCCGTCGTCATGGTCCCGTCCTCTTACGGCGCTGGGGGCCGGGAGTCCACAAAGCGCCGTGCAGAGTTGCAACGAGGCGCCTGGCGCCGGCCCCGCGCGCCCCGCCTCGAAGCTCGGCGGCCGTCGCCCATGACGCTGTGCGTCTTGCCCAACCCCGTGTTCCCCAACCCCGTGTTCCCCAACCCCGTTCGTCGCTCCCGGTGTCATCTCCATGACACGCGCGCGTCGCGGCGAGCGCTGCGATACGACACGCGCGCGTCGCGGCAAGCGCTGCGAGGTCCCATTGCATGCGACCGGGCTCGACAATGCCGCTGCACCGGGAGAACCCGGGAAGTCGACTCCTTGGCTCCTCGTCGCCTCGGCGGCTCAACGTTCGTCTTCTCGTGGCGAGCATCTCGTGACGAGCGTCGCTCTGGCGCCGAGCGGGCTCTGCCGAGCGCGGTCAGCGGAGCACGGTCTCACAGCCGAGGAGGATCTGGATCCTCGCGGCGGACGCGTTCCTCGCGGCGTCGCAGGTGTCGGGGCACAGCACGAGCGCCGTGGGCGAGCTCGGGTTGTCGTAGCGCCAGCCTGGACCGTCGCAGCCGGGGCTCTGCGGCAGGATCTCTTGCGGCGCGCCGTCGAGCCCGAACAGGACGTTGACGTCGTTGAACGCGATCTGCCCGCCGGCCACCTCGGACGGGACCTCGTACTCACACGGGAGCGCCTGACCCGTCACCTTCGCGAGCGCGCTCTGGAACTCGACGGCGATGTTCGTCCCCTTGACGAGGACCGCGGTATCGGTGCCGCCTGCCGCGGCGATCTGGTTGGCGATGCTCTGGTCGACGCCCGGCAGCCCGATGACGAAGGTGCGCACCGGCGGTCGATAGCGCGCGCCCGCCGCCGCGAGGGCCGCGAGGGCCGCCGGATCCTCCGGGTTCGCGCCGCCGCACTGGGTCGCGGGCCCCTGCGGCTTCCCGTCGGTGACGAGCAGCACGGCGGAGGCCTCGTCGGGGTGGTTCTGCGCCACCTCGATGCCCTGGAGCAGCGCCCCGCCCAGCGCCGGGTAGATGGGCGTGCTCAGCCCGTTCGGCGACTCGTCCTCGATGGCGTCCACGATCGCGCCCGCGTTGCCCGGGAGCGGGCCGAACGGGACGAGCGGCGTCTTGTAGGCATTTTGGTCACACGCCGGCACGTCGTCCGCGGCGCGCGGGAAGAAGCGCAGCGCCACGCGCACGCCGGCGAACCGCGCGCTGTTGACGAACGCGGTCAGGCCGACCTTCGCGCTATCCCATTTGTCTCCCACCATGGAGGAGGACTTGTCCATCATGATGTAGAGATTGAGGGGGACGGCGATCGCCTCCTCGGTGACGAGCCCGCAGGCGGCGTCCGGGTCGGGGCGGGTATCGATGGGCGCGTCGCCCAACAGCCCTCCATCCGGATCGAGGTCTCCGCCCGAGCCGGCCCCTTCCGACGAGGACGACGCCGCGCCGATCCCCGAATCCGGGGCGCAGGCACCGTGGAGCCCGGCGGCGGCAGCGAGCCCGAGCAGGGAGGCGAGCGAGAGTCGGTGGAGCGGTTCGAGGCGCATGGGCGTGCTGGCGTACGGCAGGGACGGCGCGGAGGCGGCGCAGGGGCGCAGGGGCGCAGGGGCGCAGACCCAGACTACCGGAGTCGGTGACGGGCGCGAGGGGCGAATCGCGGGATCGTGAGCTGGCTCGCGGCGGCGCAGCGCGGCACGGCGGTGTCGGTGCGTGCGGCACGGCGCGATGGGTCCATGGGGCGCATGGGGTGATTACCGCCAGCGTGACAAAGTCTTTCCGAAAAGCGCGCGAAGGTGCAGAATTAAGCATGCGCGTGCGCTCCCTCCTCGGAACGGCTTCTGTGCTTGCGATGCTCTCCGCGCTCGGCTGCGCCGAGAGCAGCTCGATCGACGGTCCCATCGGGCCGGTCTCGGGCACCGGCGGCGGTTCCGGATCGGGCGGAGCGTCGAGCGCGAGCAGCGCAACGACGACGTCATCGAGCAGCAGCGCGGCTGTCACGAGCGGCGCGGGCGGCGACGGCGGCGAGGGCGGCGAGGGCGGCGCGGGCGGGGGCGAAGGCGGCGCGGGCGGGGAGGCGGGCAGCGGAGACGGGGGCGGTGGGGGCGAGGTCACCGACCCTTGCGCGATGGGGTGCCTCCCGGGCACGCACGATATCGACGGCAACCCGCTCACGGGCGAGTGCGGTTGCGAATACGCGTGTACGCCGACCTCGACGACCGAGGATCCTATCGACGATGAGTTCGTCGACGCCAACTGCGATGGCGGCGACGGGCTCGTGGAGCGGTGCGTCTACGTCTCGGCCAGCACCGGGGACGACGCCAACAGCGGGACGCGCACGGCCCCGGTGCAGACGATCGCCACGGCGATCCAGGTGGCGCAGGAGAGCGCGGTGCCTGCGGTCTGTCTCTCCGGCGAGCTGTACGAGGAGGCGGTCACGGTCGTGTCCGGCATCAGCATCTATGGCGGATTCGACCACGACGACCCTGACTTCAAGTTCCGCAGGACCTCCGAGGTGACGACGACGGTGCGCGCGTCAGGCACGGTGTTCCACGCGCCGTCGATCGCGCAGCCGACGCACATCGAGGGCATCACGATCGAGGCGCTGAAGGCGACGACGGCCGGCGCGAGCACCTATGGAGTGCGCCTGGGCGGCGGGCTCGCGCAGCTCTTCGTGCGGTACAACATCATCCGCGTGCAGGACGGCCAGAACGGCGTCGCGGGAACGGACGGGGCGGCGCACACGGCGGGGACGGCTCCAGGGGGGAACGCGGGAGAGGTGGGCTGCAACGACTGCAGCGGCCTTGGGAATGCCGGTCCAGCGCCCGTGTGCGACGAGCCTGGCGGGAGAGGCGGGTATGGCGGACATGGCTCTGCCACCGGAGCGTCGGGCCATCCGGGCAGCCAGGGGGCGGCCGGCGGTGCGGGAGGCCCCTCGCACGACTGCGGGGATCCCAGATATCCAGGACAGAATGGCGCGCCAGGCATGGCCGGGGTACAGGGGACGCCGGGGACCGGGGGAGCGACGCTCGGCACCATCGCCTCGGGCGTCTACCAGCCTGCGAACGGCACCAACGGGTTGCCGGGAGCGAACGGCGGCGGTGGCGGCGGCGCGGGCGGCGGCGGCGGCGGCACGTGCTGGGTAGGCCCCAATGATCGTGGTGGTGGCGGCGGCAGCGGCGGATGCGGTGGACTCGGCGGCCGCGCCGGCCAGGCCGGCCGAGGTGGCGGCGGGAGCTTTGGAATCTTCGCGGCGGCCGGCCAGGTGGTCGTCTCCCGCAACGAGATCACAACCGGAAAGGGCGGCAATGGCGGCCGCGGCGGCAACGGCGGAGCGCGACAGCTCGGGGGGAACGGCGGCCCGGGCGGCCCCGGTCCTGATGACGCCACCAACGGCGGCGTCGGCGGCAGAGGTGGCAATGGGGGCGACGGCGGCCCGGGCGCGGGCGGCGGCGGCGGTCCGAGCGCCTGCCTGGCGCGATCCGGGAGCGTCACCTTCACGTTCCGAGACAACAGCTGCGTGATCGGCACCCCCGGGTTCGGCGGCGCTGGCGGGACGACCCCGAGCGGCGGCGCCGCGGGCGCGGGGCAGGAGGGCACGGGGGCCGCGAACCTGCAGATCAACTGACCAGCTCTACTGAGTTCGAAGAGCTATCTCCCGACCCGCTGAAGGTCGACTTTCGCCACAACAGAGCTGAAGCCGCCGGCAACCGCGGCCTTGATCTCATTGCCAAAATCCAGTACCCCATCGTTGATTCCAACGACTACGAGCGCCTTGGTCGCTGGATCGGTGTCAATGCCGGCGATCCCTTGCCCTGCCGCGGCATCGCCGAAACGCCTGCTCCAGAGATGCTCCCCGCCAGCGCTCAGCTTAGCGATCGTCCAGTCGCGATCCTGCCTCCCGCCGAGCGGCCCGCCCCCAAAGTCGACAGCGCTTGCAATCCCAGCGCCAAGCACGACGTCTCCGGCGGCGTCGGCGGCGACGTGAATCCCGAAAGGCGACATGTAGCGGAAGCCCGCATCGATATGGAACTGAGGCAAATCGTCCCCGAATTTTAGCGACCACAGGTGGGTTCCCGCGGACGACAGCTTCACGAGCAGGAGGTCCGAATCTGCCAGTCCGCTGGTCTGCTGGGCGCCCCTAACCCCGTGCGTGGCTACATCGATCGCTCCTGCGAAAGCCGCAGCCGCAACGACATCCCCTCGCGCATCAACGTCGACATCCTTCAACCAGGCATCACCCTCTCCTTGGATGACAACGGACCAGTCCCTCTTCCCGGTGGGTGAGAGCTTAAGCAGGAAGGAGCCGGCCCCCGATGGGCTCGAGGCGGAGCTCTCGTCGAAGCCAACCTCGGTGAATCCCGTGAAGCGGCCCCCAACGACGATGTTACCGTCGCGATCTACGGCCACCGCCATCGCCTCGATGGTCGTCATCGTGGCTTCAGGTCCTCCCAAATGAAGATTCCATCGCACGTCACCTGTCTCGCCGTCCAATTTCACAATGAAGGCATCCCTCGATGCGGTCGTCAGGGTCGATGAACCTAGGCGCACTTCTCCGTCGAAAAAGCCGACCAGTACCACGTCACCGTCGTGCGTAGCCGATGAATCCATGACAGTGAGGCGCCCCGTCCCCGTGAACAGGTTGTGGCTCCAGATCAGCTCGCTGCTGGACAGAAATCTGGCCACGAAGCACCCATCCTCATCGGCAGTGGGCGCCGTGAGGGTAACACCGGAGCCGAAGTCGATGGCTTCCGCGTATGAGCCCGACAAGACGAGGCTATCGTCAGGCAGCACCGAAAGGCGCGATGCCAATGCACCATCGGAGTCAGCCACCGACAACCCTCGACTGAATACATGGCTGCCGTCCGGCTTCAACTTGGCGAAAAAGAAAGCATTACGCGACGATACCAGCGGCGGGCCGCCGAAATCCGTGGTACCTTGGAAGATCCCTGAGAGGAGGATGTTCCCCTTCGAGTCGACCCGAACGCTCTCGGCAAAGACGAGCTCATGGCTCTCGAAGCTCTTCGCCCAAACGACTCCCGAGCACGAGTCCGCATCACAGTCCTGGAACTCGTCGAGGCTCAGGACCTGAGCGCACGACGCGGTGCCCAGGAGGGCACCCAGGGCGAGCACGCGGGTGGCGTGAACAAGGGGCGGAGAAGACGGAGTGCGGCGCATGGTGATTTATGAGGCCCCAAGTTCCAACGCCCGTCAAGGCTGAAGCAAGACGCACACAAGCCCCGCTGGCTCGCGCCGCAAGGCATCTTCGCGCAGCGTCTCCGCCGAACACCGGGCGGGCTTCTTCCGGTTCCGGCGGGTTCGCGGCGGGTGGACCGGTCGGAGCCGCTCGCGGCAGGCTCAAGCGACTGCCGTCGCTCGCGCGCGCACACCGCGACAGGCGCAGGCGATTCATGCGGCTCGTCGATGGCGCTCACGGTCTCGGAGAACGCGACTGTCGTCGAGAGGGCGCCGTCACGCACCCGAGTGCGCGCAGTGGATGAACCGATGTGGCCGCCGTGTCAGCCGCAGCGACGGGCGAAGCGGAGGTGGGGGGGCACCGGCGCTGGAGCAGGCCGCCCGGCCCAGCTCGCGCCCGCAGGGTCCCGCTCGCCCCGCGTCGGGCCGTCGTGCCCGCCGTACCCTCCCTGTCTGGCCGGGACGCAGCTCGCGAGCGTAGCCCAGGAGGAGCGGCCCGTCGCCATAGCGGACGCTCGTCCGCTCGAAACGCCCGCGCCTCCAAGCCCGTGGAGGCGCCTCCGCTAGACTGGAGCAAAGTGATGGGCGCCGGTGTGAACGCGTTGCTCGCGCACGAAGGCCGGCTAGAACGGCTCCCGGCCGCGACCAGCGCCGAAGACAGGAAGGCCCCCCATGACCACCGCGATGCAGATGCCCATGATGCCGCAGACGATGACCCCGATGATGGCGACGCCGGAGATGGCCGCTGGCGCATCAATGATGCCCAGCATGATGGGCATGGGCATGATGCCCAGCATGATGGGCATGGGCATGCCGATGATGCCCATGATGGGCATGCCGATGATGTCCAATATGATGGGCATGGGCATGGGCATGGGAATGCCGATGATGCCCAGCATGATGGGCATGGGCATGATGCCCAGCATGATGGGCATGGGCATGATGCCCAGCATGATGGGCATGGGCATGCCGATGATGTGCAAGATGTCCTGTGAGATGACGAAGGACGGGATGACCTGCAAGCTGATGCCGGCCGAGGGCATGTCCATGGACATGCTCAAGGAGCGCTGCGAGGCCATGACGCGGATGATGTCGTCCGGGATGCCGATGATGATGATGTGCGGCGGGATGCCCATGATGATGGGCATGTCCGCCATGACCAAGTAGCACCGCCACAAGGCCTTTCTTTCTTGCAGCAAAAAAAAGCGCCGGCGACCGCCGGCGTTTTTTTTGTCCTCCCCTCCACCCCTCGGGGGAGACCCGCCCTCAGGGGGCCGACAGCGAATACGTCATCACCAGGTACATCAGCGAATCGACGTTCGCCGGGTTGCGGTAGACGTGCGGGACGTCCGCCTGAAACACGAGCGCATCGCCGGTCGCGAGCAGGAACCGCTGTCCGTCGACGCTGATCTCGACCGTCCCCTGGTTCACGATGATGTTTTCCATCGTGCCAGGCGGGTGAGGATCGGCATTCTCGATGCCCAGCGCGGCCAGGCGCAGCTCGTAGAACTCGACCGTTCTCGGCGCATCGAACGGGAAGAGCGCGCGCGACGTGAACTTTCCGTCGTGAGAGGTCAGCCGCTTCGCGCGGTCCCCGCGCAGCAGCATCGGCCCGCCGGACGAGCGATTGCTGACGAGCGCCGAGAACGGCACGCCGAGCGCACGGGCGATCTTCCACACGACGTTGATCGTGGGCGCGCTGCGGCCGAGCTCGACCTGTCCCAGCATGGCGCGGCTGACGCCCGAGACCTTCGAGAGCCGCTCCAGAGAGAGCCCGCGCCGCGTGCGGAGCCGCCGGAGGTTCTCCCCGACCACAGCCGTGAGATCCGCCGGCGAGTCGGGGTGGGCGACCTCATACGTCCACGACTCGTCCAGCTCCGGATCGGGCGCGCCGGGCTTGGCCTGCTGCACGTCGAGCGCGACCGGCAACGCGCTGCTCACCGGAGGAAGATCGCTGTTCTGTCGGACGGATCTCATATCGCGATGGGCGCCACTCTACACGGAATCACCAAGCCAGCAACACAGCCAAGTTCGTCACTTCGGCGTAACAACTGTAAGCATCATCAGGTGATTTCCGCGACTCCTAGGATGATGCCTGAGCCCGCACGCAATGTCCCTGTCGCATTTCCCCGACGGCGCGCTCGCCTCAGCAGGCTCGCCCTCCCTCCCCGCGCGCCCTCCCTCCCCGCGCCCGGCCGCCGGCCGGCCTGGGGCCCCATCCAACCGTCCCTACCGCCAGGGCGCCGGAGCGGCTACAACCTGAGCTCGTTCCGCGGGCATGCTGGCGCAGCGCTCTCGGAACAGCGAGGACCTGCCGATGGACCACGACATCGACGACGTCATCGACGGCCGGTACAAGCTGATCGAGGTGGTCGGCCAGGGAGGCCATGGCGTCGTCTACCGCGCCCTGGACCAAGAGACCGGCACGCACGTCGCAGTCAAGTACCTGAGGCCCGAGTTCTCCAGCGATCCCGCCCTGAAAGCCCGCATGCGGCGCGAGGCCAGCGCCATGGGCGCGCTCTCCGGCACCAGCGCGACGCAGGTCTTCGCCTTCAGCGAGGCCCCCGACGGCACGCTCTACATCGTGATGGAGTTCCTGAAGGGCAGCGATCTCGAGACGACGCTGCGCCGGCTCGAGGCGCGCAACCAGCGGCTCCCCCTCGCCCGGCTCCGCGAGCTCTTCCGTCCGATCATCGACACGCTCGACGCCGCGCACGCCCGCGGCATCGTCCACCGCGACCTGAAGCCCGCGAACATCTTCGTCCTCGACATCGACGCAAGCGGCCCGCCTTCTTCACGCTCGCCTCGCCACAAAGGTAATCTAGGACACGCGGCTCATGGCAGCCCCCCGGCCGGCGACCCGATCCGCGCTGCGGGCGACGGCGCCGGCGGCGGCGCGCCGGCCGATCGCGGGGCAGCGAACCGAGGATGCGTGCGTTTGCTTGATTTCGGGCTTGTCAAGGTGATGCAGGCCGACCCCCTCACCCGCGAGGGGGCGATCCCGGGCTCGCCCAGCTACATCGCGCCCGAGGTCTGGAAGGGCCGGCCCCAGGAGATCGACCACCGGATCGACATCTACTCGCTCGGCGCGGTGATCTTCCGCGCGCTCGCGGGCCGCGTGCCCTTCGCCGGGGCGAGCCGGGTCGACATCCTGCTCGCGGCCGCGCGCGGCCCACGTCCCAGCCTGCACGCCTTCCGGCCGGATCTGCCGCCCGAGGTGGACGCCTGGGTGGCCCGGGCGCTCGCCGTCATCCCGGAGGAGCGCTTCCAGGACGTCCGCGCCCTCTGGAGCGCGCTGGAGCCGCTCCTCGACCGCGCCGCTCGGGCCGAGGCCGAGGCGGCCGGCGGCGGCGCGATCCCGCGGTGAGCACGTTCCCTACCCGTGCGCCTTGCGACGCAGGAAGCGGCGCTGGTAGCGTGTTCCAGACCATGTCTCAATCGAGGGCCGCAGGATGAGCTCCTCGCCCGGTCTGCTGCAGCCGAATACGCGGTTTCGCGATCGCTATCAGGTGCTGCGCGTCATCAAGGCGGGCGGCATGGGCGCCGTGTACGAGGTGATGGACGACGTCACCGCGGCGCGCCGCGCGCTCAAGGTGATGCTGCCCAGCCTCCTCGACAGCGAGGAGCTGCGCGCCCGCTTCTCCCTCGAGGCCCGCATCACCGGCATCATCGAGAGCGACCACATCGTCCGGACCTCGGACGCCGGGGTCGACGACGAGACCGGCACGCCGTTCATCGTCATGGAGCTGCTCCGCGGCGAGGAGCTCGGCAGCCTCCTCAAGAAGCGCGGCTTCCTCCCCCCCGAGGAGGTCGCGATCTACCTGTTCCAGGCCGCGCTCGCGCTCGACAAGACGCACGCGGCGAACATCGTCCACCGCGACCTCAAGCCGGACAACCTGTTCGTCACGGTCCGCGACGACGGCTCGCCGTGCGTGAAGATCCTCGACTTCGGGATCGCCAAGGTCATCGAGCAGCACCACGCCTCCACGCTGACCCGGCAGATGCTCGGCACGCCCGTGTACATGGCGCCCGAGCAGATCCGGGCCGAGCGCAACGTCGGCCCCCGCGCCGACATCTACGCGCTCGGGCACGTCGCGTACGCGCTCCTCGTCGGCGAGTCGTACTGGTCCCAGGAGGCCGAGGCGATCCCGTCGCCGTACCTGCTCGCGGCCGAGCTCCTGCGCGGGGCGATGGAGTCGCCCAGCGTTCGCGCGGCGCGCCGGCGCTCCATCACGCTGCCGAGCGCGTTCGACGGCTGGTTCTTCAAGGCCACGGCGCTCAAGCCCGAGGACCGCTTCGACCGCGCGTCCACCGCGGTGAGCGCGCTCGCCGTCGCGCTCGAGGTGCCGCTCCCGCGGGCGTCGCGCGTCGTGCTCCTGCCCGAGTCGCCGTCGCCGCGCCCGAGCCCGAGCGTGAACCCGAGCCCCACCGACCCGACGCAGCCCTCGCGGCCCGGCAAGTCGGCGGGCTTCGCCGACGTGCCGACCGTCACCGTGCCCGAGCTGTCGAAGACGCCGCCGTCGCGCCGCACCCCGCTCTCGCCCCCGTCGCCGCCGCCCACGTCGAGGGCCCCGGAGACCCGGCCGCGGCCCTCGGAGGCGCCGGGCCGGACGAGCTCCTCCGCGGGCGAGCCGTCGAGGAAGTCCGATCCCACGTCGCGGCGCGAGCGCGCCGGGCAGCGGCGGTTCCACGTCCGGGCCGACACGACGACGGGGGTCCTCCACGTGAAGGTGTGGGGGTTCTGGGACATCGACGAGGGCAAGGCGTACCTCGACGAGTTCCGCCAGAAGGCCGCGACGCTGCTCACGCTCGGGAAGCCCTGGTACGTGCTCGCCGACATCGCGGACTTCCCGCCGCAGAAGCCCGACGTGAGCCCCTATGTCGAGCAGACCATGGCGTACGCGGTCGAGCACGGCATGCGCAAGGCGGCGAACCTCGTGAACAGCGCGCTCTCGAAGATGCAGATCTCCCGCCTGTCGGCCGCCATGGGGCTGCCCGAGTACTCGTTCTTCACCGCGGAGGCCGACGCCCTCGCGTGGCTCCTGAAGGGCTGAGCGCCCCCGGGCCGGGCGCGAGGGGCCGATCGCCTCGCCGGGCGCTCGAGCCCCGCGCCAGGCCGGCTCGCGAGCGGCCGCTCGCCCGGCCGGGGCGCGAGCGGCCCCGCGCTCAGCCGAGGACGAACCGCCGGATGCGCCCGGCGAGGCTCCGCACCTTCTCCTCGGCCTCGATGTAGCGCTCGGCCGCGTCGCGCAGGTGGGCCTGGCGCGAGGCCATGAGCAGGCTGAGCTCGATCACGAGCTGCGGGCGCGCCTCGATGATCGGCTGCAGCGCCTCCTTCGTGATCTGGTAGAGCACCACCTCGTCGACGGCGCGCACCGTCGCGGTGCGCTCCTCGCCCGTGAGCAGCGCGAACTCGCCGAAGACGGCGCCCTTCTCGAGCGCCGCCACCGTCGAGTCCTGCCCGTCCGGGTGCCGCACCAGGACCTCGACCGCGCCCGACGCGACCACGAACATCGACGAGTCCCGCTGCCCCTGCAGCACGATCCGGTCGAGCGGGCCGTACTCGATCCGGCGCACCTTCGTGGCGAGCTTGCGGAGCTCGCGATCGAGCAGCGGCTTGAAGACCGGCGTCCGCCGGAGCAGCGTCATGATGTCCTCGGCGCTCGCCTCGCGCGGCGCCTTGCTCGGCTCGTCGAGCTCGATCGACGCCGCGGCCCCGTAGCCGTCGCGCCGCTGCAGCGCGGCGAGCAGCGACGGGTTCTTCTCCATGTACGCCTCGAGCAGGCTCGCGTTCCGCGGGATGCACTCGTCGCCCGTGTAATCCATGAGGCTCCGCTCGGCGGCCCAGCGGGCCACGTCGTTCATCGACTTGCGGTACTGCCGGCACGCGGCGGGGAAGATGCCGTCCTGATCGCCGAAGAGCGCGGTCAGCGCCTCGGGCATGAGGCTGAGCCCGAACAGCCGCATGTCGCCGCGCTGGTGCCAGAGCGCGAAGTCGCGCCACCGCGGGTCGAGGTGCGCGAGCTCTGGGAACGCGAGCACGCTGTTCTTGAGCACCGCCCGCTCCGCGTCGCGGAACACCCGGTGCCACGTCTCCTGCGCGTTCCACAGGTTGTTGCCGGCGAGCTCGATCGCCTTCTGCAGGTCGGCGTGGTGGGCGTGCAGGAAGGCGAGCGTGGCCTTCTGCTTGCGCATCAGGTTCGTCAGGCTCACCGGGCCCGCCGCGAAGAAGCCGGCGGCGCGCGGCGCGATGTGCCGCAGCTCCCAGACCTGCTTCCACGCCGCCACGTCGACCGCGGCGCGGATGGGCGCGAACGCCTCGCCGCGCTCGAACGCCTCGCGCTCCCCGGGCGACAGCATGTCCGGGTACTGATCCTTCACCGCCTCGAAGATGCCGACGCACGTGAGCAGCTCGAGGTAGAGCCCCACCCGGAGGAGCCACCGGGGGTCCGGGAGGTTGCGCCGGTGCTGCTCGAGGTCCTGATGGATGGCCCGCAGGTACAGGAGGGCCTTGTCCATGCCGATGGTGAGCACGGGGAACCACGGGTGATAGCCGACGTGGAGCTCGTCGATCCCGAGCGCCCGCTGCTGGATCTCCGTGTCCGCCTTGACGAGCCGGTCGAGCAGGCGCGCGTAGAGCGAGCCGAACCGGCCGGTGTCGAAGATCTCGATGTCCGTCGACTCGGAGGAGACCGTCCTGCCCGCCTCGCTGAGCTTGATCTCGACCCGGAGCTGCTGCCGGAACAGGCTCGCGAAGGTGAACGGATCGGCGCCGTCGGTGATGCGCCGCCGGAAGGACTCGGGCAGGTCGATCCAGTGATAGCCGCCGCCCGTGTCCTCGCCCGGGGGGTGCGGCACGAGGTGCCGCGCCGGGGCGATGGTGGCGACGTAGACCGTCTGGTGGAACGAGTTCCACGGCGCGGGCTCGAGCATCGGGACCGGGTAGGACGACGTCGAGACCATCTGCGGGCTGAGCGGCAGGTCGATGATGCCGGGCACGGGGCACGGTTCGCCGTCGCCGGGGCTCGCCGGGAGGAACCACGCCGACATGGTCACCTCGAACGATCGCTCGAACGGCGCGACGAACGCGTAGAGGTCGCGCAGCCGGTAGAGCAGCCACACCTCGTCGCCGAGCTCCGAGGGGTCGCCCGAGGTGTTGATGCAGCCGACGCGCTCGCTGCACCCGTGCCCCGGGTAGAGCGCCTCGTCGACCGGCCGCTTGCCCGGCTCGAACGGGATGAGCTCCAGCGACGGCGAGAGCTCGGCCGACTCTTCCTCCGGGCTCTGGCGCGCCTCGAGCTGCCGCAGGTACTGGCGGACCCGGGCGAGCTTGTCCTCCCAATCCATGCCTTCAACGCGGCTCATCAGCAGCCGCTTGAACTGCCTCTGGAACTCCTTCGGGGTCATCATGGTGCGTCCACCTGAGTTGCCGGGGGGCCGGACAGCCGCCCTCCGCGAGAGCTTACCGGCTCCGCGCGCGCCGCGCGCTGCGATCAGCGCCGGCCCGCGCCCGCGCGATCCCCTTGCGGCGCCGAGCCCCGGAAGGTACGGGCTTGCGCCGTATGGCCATCGAGATCCGCGAGCTTCGGAAGGGCGACAAGAAGGTCCTCAAGGACTTCCTCAACGTTGTCGACACGGTCTACGAGGGTGAGCCCAACTATATCCGGCCGCTCGACTTGGACATCTCCGATCGGCTCGACAAGAAGAAGAACCCGTTCTTCGAGCACGCCGAGGGCACGGCCTGGGTGGCGTACAAGGACGGCCGGCCGGCGGGGCGGATCACCGCGCAGGTCGACCACGAGCACCTCCGGGTCCACCGCGACGAGACGGGCATGTTCGGCTTCTTCGACACCATCGACGACGCCGAGACGGCGCAGGCGCTGCTCGCCGAGGCCGCGGGCTGGCTGCGCGCGCGCGGGATGAAGCGCATGCGGGGGCCCTACTCGCTCTCGATCAACGAGGAGGTCGGCTGCCTCGTCGAAGGCTTCGAGCACCCGCCGGTGCTGATGATGTCCTACCACCGGCCGCACCAGGGCCGGCTCACCGAGGGCGCGGGGCTCGAGAAGGTGAAGGACCTCTACGCGTGGCGCTACGAGGTCGGCGACATCCCCGCCCGGGCGGAGAAGGCCCACGCCGAGATCCTGGCGATGCCGGAGGTGCACACGCGCTGCGGCGATCCGAAGAACCTGCTCCGCGACATCCGCATCCTCATGGACGTCTTCAACGACGCCTGGAGCGACAACTGGGGCTTCGTCCCGATGACCGAGAAGGAGCTCGTCAAGTGGGCGGAGGACGTGCGGCTCATCCTGCTGCCCGAGCTCACGAGGCTCACGTTCATCGACGGCGAGCCGGCGGCCGTGTCGCTCGGATTGCCGGATCTCAACGAGCTGATCAAGGATTTCCACGGCAAGCTCCTCCCGACCGGGATCTTCAAGCTGCTGTGGCGGCTGCGCGTGCGCGGCCCCAAGAGCGGGCGCCTCGTCGTGCTCGGCATCCGCAAGAAGTGGCGCCACGTGCGGCGCTACGCCGGGCTCAGCGCCTTCCTCTACGTCGAGATGAACCGCTCGGCGCACCTGCTCGGCATGACGGGCGGGGAGCTCGGGTGGACGCTGGAGGACAACGCCGCCATCAACGCGGGTATCCGGCTGATGGGCGGCCGGATCTACAAGAAGTACCGGATCTACGAGCGGGCGCTGTGAGCGACAGGGGCGCGGGCGCAGGAGGAGCGGATCGATGAGGGTGCTGGTCACGGGCGCGAGCGGGTTCCTCGGCTCGCACGTCGCCGAGCAGCTCGTGCAGAAGGGCCACAGCGTGGTGGCCCTCGTGCGGCGCTCGTCGAGCACGAAGTTCCTGTCGTCGCTGCGCGGCGTCGAGCTCGCGTACGGCGCCATCGAGGACGCGGAGAGCGTCCGCCGCGCGGTCCTGGACGCGCCGGGCGTCGACGCGATCGTGCACTCGGCCGGGCTGGTCAAGGCGCGCGACGAGGCGGAGTTCTTCCGGGTCAACGTCGGCGGCACGCGGAACATGCTCGACGCCGCGAAGGCCGCGCCGTCCATGAAGCGGTTCGTGTTCGTCTCGAGCCTCGCCGCCATCGGCCCGAGCCTCGACGGGCGCCCGGTCGCCGCCGACGCGCGCCCCTCCCCGGTGACGCGCTACGGGCGCTCGAAGCTCGAGGCCGAGCGGCTGGTCCTGGCCGAGAAGGACGCGCTGCCCGTCGTCGTCCTGCGGCCCCCGATGATCTACGGCCCGCGCGATCAGGAGTCGTTCGCGTTCTTCCAGAGCGTCGCGCGCCGCTTCCTCCCGATGCTCGGCGACGGCAGGAACACGCTCAGCGTCATCTACGCCTCGGACGCGGCCGCGGCGTGCATCCGCGCGCTCGAGGCCGACGTGCCGAGCGGCCGGGCCTACTTCATCGACGACGGCGGCGTGTACGTGTGGCGCGACATGCTGGCGCACGTCGAGGCGGCGCTCGGCGCGCGGGCGCTCGTCCGCTTCGGCGTGCCGTTCTCGCTCGTGCGGGGCGCCGCGCTCGCGAGCGAGGGGCTCGGCCGCCTCACGGGCAAGCCCGTGATGCTGACGCGCGACAAGCTGAACGAGCTCGCCGCGTCGCACTGGGTCTGCGACTCGGGCGACGCCCGCCGCGAGCTCGGTTGGGAGCCGCAGGTGGGATGGGCGGAGGGGACGCGCCGGGCGGTCGCCTGGTACCGCGAGCACGGCTGGCTGTGACGTGACGCCGCGCCGCGCGCCGTTTGACGCTCGCCCGCGGCCTCCGTACGGTAAACGCATGTCCCGCTGTCCGCCGGCTGCCCCGGGCCTCGTCGCGATGGCGCTCGGCCTGGCGGCCGCGCCGGCGCTGGCCGACGCTCCGCCTGGCGGCGGGGCCGCCGCGCCGCAGGCGCCGCGCGACGGAGGCGCCGCCGCGGCGGAGGCCCCCTCGGGCGCCGCGCCGAGCGCCGTCGCGCCCCGGTCGGCCCTTCGCGGCGCCGTCGTCGTGGCGGTGGACGACGCGAGCGCCGACGCCGCTCGAGCGCTCGCGCGCGCGATCTACCGCGACCCGGCGCTGCGCCCGCCCATCGACGAGGCGGCCGCGCAGGTGCTCACCGGCGATCCGCCGCGGCCCGACGCGCCGGCCGCCGTGAAGGAGCTCGCCGAGGTGCGCCGCTCCGCCGGTCGCGCCGAGTCCGAGCCGGTCGCCCGCAGCCTGCTCGCGTCGCTCGGCGCGGGCGCGGGCGCGGCGCTCGTCGTGGCGGTGACCACGGCGCACGGCCACCCCGTGGCGCGCGTGCTCCGGGTCGCGGGCGCGAGCTACGCGCCGCTCGAGCTCGGCGCGACGGTCCAGCGCGCCGCGGGCGGCGCGGGCGCGACCGCGGACGGCGCGGCCGCCCCCGCCGACGCGACGTTCGACTGGCCCGGCGCGGGCGCGGCCGTCCGCGCGCTGCTCGCCGGCGACGAGCGCGCGGCAGGCGCGGCCGATCGCGCCGCCGCGCCGTCCGCGTCCGCCCACGCGGCGCCGCAGCGCGGCCCCGTGGGCCCTCGCGCGGGCGTCGACCTGACGGCATCCAAGGCGCCGGCCGGCGGCCAGGGCGCGCCGGCGCAGCGCTCGATGTGGAGCTCTCCCTGGTTCTGGGGTCCGCTCGCGGGCGTGGTCGCGACCGGGATCGTGGTGCTCGTGCTCGCCCAGACGGGCGACGGCGACGGCGAGACCGTGCACCTCCGGGGTCGGATCGCTCCATGACGCGCTCCGGCCGGCGCAGCTCGGCGGCGTTGGGGCTGCGGCTCACCGCGCTCCTGTGCCTCGCGCTCGGCGCCGCGCCCTCGCGCGCCGCCAGCGCCGCGCCCCGCGTCTACGACGCGCCCGCCGCGGCGGAGAGCGGCGCGGCCGCTCCCTCCGTCCCGCCGCCCCCGCCGGAGTACCTCACCCAGGATCTCGGCTGGATCGAGCTCGCCTACCACCCGTCGACCCGCGATCGCGTCCGCCCCTTGTTCGCCCGGGCCGACGCCGTCCGCGCCGAGCTCGGCGCCCTGCTCGGCCGCGAGACGCTGGCCGCTCCGGTGAAGGTCCGGATCGCCGCCTCCCCCGCCGAGCTCGACCGGCTCGTCCCTGGCGGCGTCGCGGGCCCGGCGACCGCCGTCTCCTTCGGCGCGCTGCGGCTCGCCGTCCTGAGCGACGCCCCGCGGCTCGGCGTCGACGCGCCCGATCTCGAGAGCGCCTTCCGCCACGCGCTCGCGCACCTGGCCCTCGACGAGGCGACGGGCGGCGCCCCGATCCCGCGCTGGTTCCACGAGGGGTTCGCCGCGCACGCCGCGGGCGACGGCGTCGCCGGTCGCGCGCAGCGGCTCTCCATCGCCGCGCTCCGGGGCCGCCTCCTCCCGCTCGACGAGCTCGAGGCGAGCCTCTCGGACGCCGGGGACACGGCCGGCTCGCTGGCTCACGCGCAGGCGGCCGACGTCGTCCGCTACCTCGTCGACATCGAGCGCCGGCAGCGCTTCGCGCGCGCCCTCGACGAGGTGCGCGCCGGGGCCCCGCTCGCGGCCGCGCTCGAGGTCGCGTACGCCTCCACCGGCCGCGAGCTCGAGCTCGCGTGGCGCGCCGACGTCGCGCGTCGCTACGGCTTCGTCCCGGTGCTGGCCGGCTCGCTGCTGCTGATCGCGCTGGTCGTGGCGGGCAAGCTGGCCGTACAGCGGCTCCGCGCCCGGAGGTCGCTGCCGCCGCCGGCGCCGCGCCGGCGGCTCCGCGCGGCGCGCGAGGCGGTGGAGATGCGCCACCGGTCCTCGCGCCCGTCCACGGCCCAGCTCGTAGCGACCCTGGGCGCCCGGCATCGCGGCGACGGGGACGGCGACGCGGACGTCCCGAAGGTGGAGCACAACGGCCAGTGGCACACGCTCCACTGAACGCCGCGGAGCAAGGCCGCCCCCGGCCCGGCCGCGCCCAGCCGCAGCGCCGTCGTCTGGTCGAGCTCGCGCTCGGCGCGGCCTGGCTCGTCGGCCTCGCCGCCGCCTTGCAGCTCGTCTCCGCGCTCCTGTCGTCCAGCCCGCTCGCCGCGGCGCTCGCCGGCGCCGTCGTCGCGGACCTCGTCGCGTCGCGGGCGGGCGTGCCGTGGATCGACCCGCTGGAGCCGGAGGGCCCGGGCCGCCGCGCGCGCCTCGCCCGCCGCGTCGGGCTCGGCGCGGCCCTGGGCGCCCTGGCCGTGCTGCTGACGCTCGGCGTCTCCGCGCTCCTCGGCTGGGCGACCGTCGACGCTGGCGCGCCCTCGGCGAGCTTCGGCTTCGCCGTGGCGCGCGCGATCGCGCTCGCCGTGCGCGACGAGCTCCTGCTCACCGGCATTCCGTTCGCCACCGCGGCGCGCGCCGGCATCTCGACCCGCCACGCGATCGCCTTCTCCGCCCTCGCGCACGGCGCCGCCCTCGGGCTCGCGCCGGGCGCGACCGTGTCGAGCTTCGCCCTCGCCGCGGCGCTCGGCGCGCTCGCCGCGGCGCTCTTCCTGCGCGGCCGCGGTGTGCTCGCGCCGATCGCCGCCCACGCGAGCTTCACCGCGCTCGCGGGCGCGGGCCTGCGCGGCTCCCTGCTCGACGTCACGTGGGTCGACGGCGCCCTCGCGGCGGGGACGCGGGCCTTCGGCCGGCCTGCCTGGCTCGCCGCGGCCGCGCTCGCGGCCCTGGCCGCGCTCGTCCTCCGCGCCGGCGCGCCCCGCCCTCGCCGCCCGGCGCCGTGAGCGCCCCCGCCCCGCGGACGCCGCCGGGCGTTCCCTGACGCTCGCCGCGCCGGCATGAGATGCCCCTCGCCCGCGTTGAAGCCCCGGACAGCGGCGCTGGGGGGCGCCACGCGCGTCGCGGCCGCGCGCTCGACCTCTCCCTCATCCCGCTTCCGGCGCCCGGCGCGCCAACGTCCGCCGAACCGACACCGACAGTTCACAGCAGCGTGCGAGGACGCGCCGCGCGCCGCGAAACCTGTGGTGCGCGCTGCGCACCATCCCACAGCGCCTCACCCCCCGGACACGGCTATGTCATATTCCAGCGCACCGCGTCAAATGCACGTTGACGCGACGCCTTCGAGGCATCAACGATCGGATATGCATTGGAAGGGAATCCGTCAGATTGCGCCGGTGACGCTGCTCGTCCTCGCGTCGACGGGCTGCGGCATGGCGACGATGGTCGACACGAACACGCGCTCCATCCAGGCGACCACCGAGGAGATGCGGCGCACGCGGTCGACGATCGAAGATTCGAATCGGACGCTGCGGGACTCGCAGCAGAGCCTCGATCGGCTGGCCGAGCTGCGCCAGCCGATGGAGAAGGTCGCCGAGATGCAGGAGGCGATGGATCGGCTGGCCGAGCTCAAGGGGTCGATGGACGCGATGCAGCAGAGCCTGCGGCAGACCGCGAGCCTCGAGCAGTCGATGGACCGGCTGAGCGAGATGAAGGCGACGATCGCGGCGATGAACGAGAGCCTCGCGGGCATCCGCGCCCCGCTCGAGGACGTCGCCGCCCTGAACGCGCCGATGCGCGACGTCGCCGCCCTGAACGCGCCGATGCGCGACGTCGCCGGGCTGCGGCAGCCGATGGAGCAGGTCGCGACGCTGCGCGAGCCGATGAAGGAGGTGAGCAAGCTGTCGGCGCCGATGGAGGAGATGAGCCAGCTCGGCAGCGACGCCTCGCGCCAGACCGGCCTCATCGCCGCCGGCCTGCTCGGCTGGGGTCTCGTGACGTTCCTCGGCGTCTACTTCGGTGTCCAGGCCGGCACCCGCCGCCAGCAGCGCATCGCGCAGGGCGACGACGGCGAGAGCGCGCCCCAGGCCAAGCCCGCGCCTCGCGTCCTCCCCGAGAGCCAGCGCTTCGAGGGCCGGGCGCAGGTCAAGTCGGCGTGATCGTCCTCTGACGATCGCGCCTCGCCAGCCGGCGAGCGGCGGAGCTCTCCGCCTCTCGCCGGCTGCGCTCTCACATCATCTCCCGTTCAACGATACGCGTCCCAGAGCGCCGACATGCGGGCAGCCTGACCCGCCGTGAACGAGTTCATGCAGTAATCGTCGGTGTAATCCATGAAGTTCGTGATCGGGTCGACACCACCGCCCCCGCAGGTGTCCCGGCCCATGGGGCAGCCATACGAGGCGCTGCGCTCAGCCGGCGTGTCGTCGACCTCGTCACCCTTCTTGGTGCTGCAGCCGCCCTGGAACGTGTGGTAGAGGCCGAGCCAGTGTCCGACCTCATGCGTCCCCGTATCTCCCTCGTTGTACGGCGCCGCGCTGCCGCCCGGCAACGAGGAGTACAGGATGACGACGCCGTCGTCGCTCGGCTTAGCCGAGTAGTCCGAGGGGAACGTCGCCCAGCCGAGTAGACCGCCGCCCAGGTTGGCGGTGTACAGGTTGAGGTGGTCGGGACCACCCTTACGGAGCGCCCTCTTGGCTTGCCGTTCTGCCGTGGAGCCGAGCGACATGGTGTACCATTCCGCCTTGGTGGTCCGGTCGACCGACTCCAGAACGAAGCTGAAGCGCGTGGTCGCGTAAGCCTCGTTGAGCACCCTGATCTGTTCGTTGATCATGGAATCGGGCACGTCGCCGTTCCGTAGACCCGTTCCCTTGTTGATGACGTGGAAGTGCACGGGGATCTGGACCGGCCCTTCCACGGTGAATCCGGCCGCCACCCGGCTGCGGACGAACTGATCGACCGCATCCCTCTCAGCCTCGCTCAGCTCGACGGTCGCGCAGCTGCGCCGGAGGGGAGCCGGCGCGGCCTCCACCTGCTCGGGCTCGGCGTCGACGACCGCCGGCGCTTCCTGCTCCGCCGGGGCGGCGGGCTCGCCGTTGCACGCGGCGGCACTCAAGGCAGCGATCAAGACTAAGGCAAGTACCTCCGCACGCGTCCGAGCTCGCATGGACATTCTCCTTGGTTCAGGCCCCGCAAAGGAAGCAGGAATATATATCCGCGATGACAATCAGTTCAATTCCAAAAGGGCTGATTTCACGCACGACGACAAGGTGAGATTCCACGTCTTGGTCGCCTTGCGTCATCTCGCCGAACGCCAGAGGATCCGTCGAGCGCGCACCCCCCCATGACGCGGCGCAACGATACGCGCAGAGCGACACCTCGGCTGCTCCAACATGGAGCGATCGCTCCATTATGGAGCACGCGCCGAGATCGGCGCTCTCCAGAAGTGACCCTCGAGTCGAGACCAGACGCGACGACCGGGACGATGGCGGCTCCGCCTGTTCCATGTCCTCTGCGTATTCGGCAGCAGGCTCGGGGAGCTCACCCAGGTTTCGAAAAGCCTTCTGAGGAACACCGCGCCGCGGCTCATCCGCCTTGCCTGTGCAGTTTGAGCCACGCTCGAATCGAGGCCCCACGAGGTTGTCCAACTCGCCATCTGCCATCTTCATCGATCTCGGACCCACGGCCGCGCTCGCTGTGCCGGCTCGCCCCGGGCTGCGCGGCGCACGCGCGGCCGCGGCCGCGGCCGCGGCGGGAGAGGGCGCGGTCGCCGGTCTGGTGGTCCCTCGGCGGCGGCCTCGCCGAGCACGGGCGCGGCGGGGCGAGCCGCGCGGCGGTCGGGCGATCTCACTCGCCCCTGCGGCCGGCCCGGGGCGCGCGTCCGGTGAGCTCCGTGCATCCTGATTGCAGTACTGTCCTGGCGACGGTAGATGTCTCGCATGGCGCGTACGAAAGCAGGTCAGTCCGCGGAGCAGCTCCGCGAGCAGATCCGGGCGACCGGCCTACGAGCCACCTCGCCGCGCATCGCCGTGCTGCAGAGCCTCGGCCGCTCGCGGACGCCCGTGAGCCACGCCGAGCTCGCGGCCGAGCTCGCTCCCAAGGGGTGGGATCGCGCCACCATCTACCGGAACCTGATCGATCTCACGAATGCGGGGCTCGTGCGCCGCACCGACATGGGCGACCACCTGTGGCGGTTCGAGCTGCGCGAGGGCAGCGGTGAGCACGCGAAGGACGAGCACCCCCACTTCATGTGCGACACGTGCGGAGATGTGCTCTGCCTCCCCGACGAGAGCATCGAGATCAAGGCGGCGCGCGGTGCGCCCCGCGCGCTGCGCCGCAAGGGTCTCCAGATCCAGATCAAGGGTCGCTGCGACCGGTGCGTGCAGCCCTGAGCCGGCGCGCGGGCTCGCGCGGCGGCCCTGAGCCGCGGGCCCGCCTGAGCCGCGCGTCGGTCTGAGCCGCGGGCCGGCCTGAGCCGCCGCGTCGATCCGAGCCGCGCGTCGGTCCGAGCCGGAGCCAGCGGAGCCGCGCGGCAGCCCTGAGCTCGGGCCTGCCGGAGCCGCGTGGCGAGCCCGACGATCGCGAAAAGGCGCCGCCTCGCGGGGGGGCGCGGCGGCTGTTTGCAGCTCGATTGCAACATCAATTTGATGTTGATTGGGGTCCGTCGCTCGGGCATAGCGCCAAGCGCCCATGCTCGCGCTCGTCGTCGCCCTGTCGATCGTCGGCCTCGCCACCGGGCCGCTCCTCGTGGCGCTCGGCCGGCGCAGGGCGCTGCCGACGTCGGCGCTCGACGGGCTGACGCTCGGGCTCGTCCCCACCCTGGTCCTCGCGCGCCACCTCCCGCACGCCGTCGAGGAGATCGGGCCGCAGGCGGTCCTCTGGACGGCGCTCGGGTACTTCGCGCTCTCGCTCACGGAGCACCGGCGGCGCGACACCGGCGAGGTCCTGGGCCGGGAGATCGCGTTCTCGGCGCTCGCCGTCCACGGTCTGCTCGACGGCGCCGGGCTCGCGCTGGCCGCGGCCGCGGCCGACGGCGGCGCAGACGGGCTGCTCATCGCGAGCGCCGTGCTCGTGCATCGGCTCCCCGAGGGGCTCTCGCTCGCGGCGCGCTTCCTGCCCGCCTGGGGGTGGCGGCAGCTCGCCCTGCGCCTCGGTCTCCTCGGGTTGCTGACGCTGCTCGGCGCCCTCCTCGGGCAGCGCCTCATGGACGGCCTCCCGCACGCGTCGCTCGAGGTGTTCATCGCCCTCGGCCTCGGCGTCCTCCTGCGGCTCGTCGTCCACACGCACGAGGCGCCGCCCCGGAGCCAGACGGCGCGGGCCGCGAGCGCCGTCGCCTTCGTCTCGGGGCTCTGCGCCGCGCTCGCGCTCCCCGGTGAGGAGAGCGTCTTCACGCACGCGCACGGGCCCGAGCCGTCGATCGCCGGGTCGCTGGGCTCGCTGTTCGTCGCGACCGCGCCCGCGATGCTCGCGGGGCTCGCCGCGGCGGGGCTCCTGCGCGCGCTCCTCCCGCATCGCGCGACCAGACGGCCGCGCGGCGGCCCTCCGGTCGCCGCGATGCTCTCCCTCGCCGCGCTCGCGCCGGCGCTCGACGTGGGCGGCGCGCTGATGTCGCTGCAGCTGCTCGGCCTGCCGTTCACCGCGGCGCGCGTCGCGGGCAGCGCCCTCCTCGCAGTGCTGCTCGCGCGCCTCGTCGCCAGGGCGGCCGGCGCTCCCGGCGCGGCGCCGCGCAGCAGCGCGCCGCCCGCCGTCGCGGGCGCCGCCGCGTCGCTGGGCGCGCGGCTCCGCGCCGCCGCCGCCGAGGCCGCCGGTCCGGCGCTCGATCGCGTGGCCGCGTGGTACGTCGTCGGCCTCGCGCTCGCCGCCGCGCTCGAGGCGACGCTCGATCCGGCCGCTGCGCGCGCGCTCGGCGCGCCGGCCGGCGTCGTGGTGAGCGCCCTCATCGCGGCGCCCGTCTACGTGTGCGCGCAGGGCGCGACGCCGCTCGCCGCGGTGATGGTCCACAAGGGGCTCTCGGTCGGCGCGGCGCTCGCGCTCCTCGTGGTGGGGCCCTCGACCAGCGCCGCGGCGCTCGCCGCGCTGAAGCGGTCGCTCGGCGCGCGCGCCGCCGCCGCCTTCGCGCTCGCCAGCGTCGCCCTCGCCGTCGCGATGGGCCTCGCCGCGAACGCGCTCGTCCCCGCCGCCGCGGTCCCTGAGCTCCACGGCCTCGCGGCCCGCGAGCACGCCCCCGTCGCGTGGATCTGCGCGGCGGCGCTCGGCGCGCTGCTGCTCTCGAGCTTCGCGCGGCTCGGGCCTCGCGCGTGGTTCGGCGGCATGCTCGGCGAGGGCGACGCGCCTGCGCCCGGGCCGGCGGAGCCGCACGCGCCCGATGCGCACGCGCATCGCTGCGACGCGCTGGGCGACCGCCGCGCGCACGCGCCCGCCGCGAGCACGAGCGCGCCGCGCCTCTGACGTCGAGCGCGCGACCCTTCGCTCCACGAGACGCCGCCCGACGCCCGCCGCCGGCGCGCGCGCGGGCCGCTCGCCGCCGTCCACCGGCCCGCGCGCGGGATCGCGCCGCTCGCGGTGGCAGGGGGCCGCGGCCGAGGGCGCCGCTCAGCGGGTCCAGTACCTGCCGAGGAGCACGAGCACCATCGCCCAGAACACGACGCCGAGCCCCGCCGCGACGAGCATGGCCGGCGGAAGCCGCCTGCCGTGCTGCACGAGCCGCCCCAGCGTCCCGGCGGCGCCGCCGCCGCGCATCGCGGCGCTCTCCGGCGCGAGGGTGTCGCCCAGCACGACGTCCGAGGCGCGCCGCCCCCGCCGCCCCCGGAAGCGCGCGGCGCGCAGCTCGCGGAGCAAGGCCTCGAGCTCCTTCGCGAGCACGCCCGCCGAGGCGACCCGCTCGTCGCGCTCGCGCCGGAGGCAGGCGTCGACGATGTGGCAGAGGCGCGGCGGGAGCCCAGGCCGGCGCGAGGCGATCGGATCGCAGTCCTTGCTCAGGATGCGGACCATGAGCGCGTTGTAGTTCGGCGCCTGGTGCGGGAGCGTCCCTGTCAGCGCCTCGTACATGACGACGCCCAGCGACCAGATGTCGGCGCGGCCGTCGAGGTCCTCGCGCCCCGCGGCCTGCTCCGGCGACATGTACGCCGGCGATCCGACGACGCAGCCCGTATGGGTCAGCGAGAAGTTGTGCTCTCTCTCCAGCACCTTGCTGATCCCGAAGTCGAGGATCTTCCCCACGAGCTCGCCCAGGTGATTCCTGTGCACGTAGATGTTCGCGGGCTTGAGATCGCGGTGGATGATCCCCTGCTGGTGCGCCATGTCGAGCGCCCGCGCGAGGCCGATGAAGATCTCGACGAGCGTCTCCGGCTCGATCGTGTGCTCGCGGCGCAGCCACTCGTCGAGCCCCTCGCCGACGAGCAGCTCGAACACGAGGAACGGCGAGCCGTCCTCGGCCTGACCGAGGTCGAGGATCTCGACGATGCTGGGGCTCCGCACGCGCCCGCTCGCCTTCGCCTCGTTGAAGAACCGCTGGAGCGCGACGGCGTCCTCGGCCACCTCGGGGCGCATCACCTTGAGCGCCACGTCGCGATCGATGAGCTCGTTCTTCGCGGCCCACACCGACCCGCTGGCGCCTCGGCCCAGGAGCTTCACGAGCCGGTAGCGAGACTGGATGAGATCGCCGGGGTTCACTGCTGCGCCGAGGTGTCTCCGGGGAAGCTCCGGGAGGGGGATGCCTTACCCCCGACCCACATCGGAGACGGGCCGGAGGATAACCCGGCGGATGGACGAGCGGTACCGCGGGCCGCTCGGTCCAGCAGGAAGCAAAAGTTCGCGGGCCGCGGAGACGACAGCCGGCCTCGCGGCCCGAGGGGCCGCGGCGATGGACGGAAAAGCCTGGATGTCGAGGCGCCGCGGCGCCTCTCGCGTCACCGGCGCTCGACGAACGGGGTGGCGAGCGATGAAGAGCGCGGGCAGCGAGGGTCGCAGCGCGGTTTCCCGTGCGCCGGACCCTGCGCTGCCCCTCGGGCGGGGGTGATCAGACGTCGTAGTAGAGGAAGAACTCGTGCGGGACCGGGCGGAGCCGGATCGCGTCGACCTCGCGCTCGCGCTTGTAGTCGATCCAGGTCTTGATGATGTCGCGGGTGAAGACGTCGCCGCGGAGGAGGAACTCGTGGTCGCGCTCGAGGGAGCTGAGCGCCTCGTCGAGCGAGCCCGGCATGTGCGGCACTTCCTTGAGCTCCTCGGGCGAGAGCGCGTAGATGTCCTTGTCGAGCGGGTCGCCCGGGTCGATCCGGTTCTGGATGCCGTCGAGGCCGGCCATCATCATGGCCGCGAAGGCGAGGTACGGGTTGCAGCTCGCGTCCGGGAAGCGGACCTCGATGCGGCGGCCCTTCGGGCTGTTGCCGGGCGGCAGCGGGATGCGGATCGACGCCGAGCGGTTGCGGCTCGAGTACGCGAGGTTCACGGGCGCCTCGTAGCCCGGGACGAGCCGGCGGTAGCTGTTCGTCGTCGGGTTGGTGAGCGCCGCGATCGACTTCGCGTGCTTCAGGATGCCGCCGATGTACCAGAGGCCCGTGTCGGACAGCCCGGCGTAGCCGTCGCCGGCGAAGAGCGGCTTGCCCTCCTTCCAGAGCGACTGGTGGCAGTGCATGCCGCTGCCGTTGTCGCCGAAGAGCGGCTTCGGCATGAACGTCACCGACTTGCCGTGCTTGCGGCCGACGTTCTTGATGACGTACTTGAACCACATGAGGTTGTCGGCCATCGTGGTCAGCGTCGAGAACTTGATGCCGATCTCGCACTGCCCGGCCGACGCCACCTCGTGGTGGCCGACCTCGACCGCGATGCCGGTCTCGATCAGCGTGGACATCATGTCCGCGCGCAGATCCGCGAGCGTGTCGGTCGGCGGAACGGGGAAGTAGCCCTCCTTCGACCGGATCTTGTGGCCGAGGTTCAGGCCGGCCTTGCCGGTGTTCCAGACCGCCTCGTCGCTGTCGATCTCGTAGAAGGCGCCGCGCGGCGAGCTCTCGTAGCGGATCGAGTCGAAGACGAAGAACTCGGCCTCGGGCCCGAAGTAGGTCGTGTCAGCGATGCCGCTCTGACGGAGGTGGTTCTCCGCCTTCTGGGCGATGTAACGGGGGTCGCGGCCGTAGGGCTGGCCGGTGACGGGGTCGCTGATCTTGCAGATCAGGCTGAGCGTCTTCTGGGCGTGGAAGGGGTCGAGCTTCGCCGTCGTCGGATCGGGCGTCATCAGCATGTCGCTCGCGTTGATCGGCTGCCAGCCGCGCACCGACGAGCCGTCGAAGCCGATCCCCTCCTCGAAGATGTCCTCGTTCAGACGGGACACCGGGACGGTCGTGTGCTGCCAGATGCCGGGCAGATCGATGAACTTGAGATCGACAAATTTTACGTCGTTTTCCTTCGC
The DNA here is from genome assembly GCF_051526825.1 of Sorangium sp. So ce185. Taxonomy (NCBI): domain Bacteria; kingdom Pseudomonadati; phylum Myxococcota; order Polyangiales; family Polyangiaceae; genus Sorangium; species Sorangium sp. So ce185. The sequence goes on from NZ_CP150316.1 coordinate 11,230,072, forward strand.
AAACGCGACGACATCTTTGGCCTTCATGATCTTCTCTTTCCTCGCTGACTCGCTGCTCTCGCTGGATGTGATTCTACGGCGCGCTGGCTCGTGCTCGCTGTTGGCTGCCTGGGTTGTCGAGCCTGCGACCCGCTGCGAATGCCCTGTAACGCTCTGCCCGCGGCTCGCCTAGATGGCGTCCTCGCCGCGCTCCCCCGTGCGGATCCGCACGGCCTCCTCGACGGGGACGACGAAGATCTTGCCGTCGCCGATCCGACCCGTCTTGGCGCTCTTCTCGATGGCGTCGATCACGTCGCCGACCATGCTGTCCGGCACGACGATGTCGACCTTCACCTTCGGGACGAAGTCGACGACATACGCCGACCCTCGATAGACCTCCTTCTTGCCGCCGGTCCGACCGAAGCCCTTTACCTCGGTCACCGTCATGCCCTGAATCCCGACCTCGGCGAGGGCGTCCTTGACCTCGTCGAGCTTGAACGGCTTGATGATCGCCTCGACCTTTTTCATTGCGCACGCCTGTGGTGACCGGGTGCCCGCCAGGGTAAAATCCCGGGCGAGCACCCGAAAAGCCCCGCCGGAGCAGAGCCGGTAAAGGGGGGACGCCTCCGCCGGCGGCCTCCCGTCGATGTGCCGGGCGCCGCCCGGCCTCCGATCCGTGACGGGGTCCGCCCGGCCTGCCGAGCATTGCCCCGACGCTTGTCAACGACTCAGGGGCCCATCCAGCAGAGCTGGATCGGCGACCCTTCACCCCGGGCGCTGGCGCAGCAACCCGAGGTCCAGGCTGGTGTACCCAAGCTCATGTTTCCGGAATGTTTCGCGCACTGCGCGTGCGTGAGAAAAGTGGTTCCGGCCTCCGGAAATCAGAGCCCGCTTACTTTTTTCACCGCCCCGGCGCCCCGCCCCGGGGAGCCCGAGGAGGGGCCCCGGGCGGAAGCGCGCCCGCCCCCCTCGCCCAGGCGCCGGGGTGGGTCCGCCTCCTCCTTTCCCGGGCCGGCGCCGCCCCCCGGCTCCGTCCGGGCGATGGCAGAGCCCGCCTCCACGGCGCCCCGAGGGGGTGGCTCCCCCTCCCGGACGGGTCCCCCCGCGCTCGCCATTGTTCTTGCGACCCGGCTCGAATAGTCTCCGCTGGCGAATCCAGTCGCGGGACAGCCCTGCCTGATGGCTTTGCCGAACAAAGCGAAGATCCCGGTAGGCACGGTCCTCGCCGGAAAATACCGCATCACACGCGAGATCGGGCGCGGCGGCATGGCCGCCGTGTACGAGGCCGAGCACATCGACATCGGCAAGCGCGTGGCGATCAAGGTGCTCGCACAGGAGCTGACGACCTCCGCCGTTGTGGTCGAGCGCTTCCTCCGCGAGGCCCGAGCCGCCGCGTCGATCCGTAGCCCGTTCATCTGCGACGTCTACGACTCCGGCAAGCTCGACGACGGGCGGCCCTTCCTCGTGCTCGAGCTCCTGGAAGGCGAGTCGCTCTACGAGCGCATGACCGTGGTCAGGTACCTCGATCCGGAGACCACCGTCGCGGTGGTGTCCCAGGTGTGTCGAGGGCTCACGAAGGCGCACGCCGCCTCGATCGTCCACCGCGACCTCAAGCCGGAGAACATCTTCCTCACGAAGGACGAGGAGGGCCGGCTCTGCGCGAAGATCCTCGATTTCGGGCTCGCGAAGTTCTACGCGCCCGTCGACGGCGGCGACGCGCAGGCGCGCCTCACCCGCGAGGGCGCGGTCTTCGGAACGCCGGCGTACATGAGCCCGGAGCAGGTGCGCGGACAGGGGGCGGTCGATCATCGCGCCGACCTCTGGGCCCTCGGCTGCATCACCTACGAGTGCCTCACCGGCCGCACCGTCTGGCAGACCGAGCAGGGCGTCGCGATGACGTTCGCGCAGATCGCGAACGCGCCGCTGCCGCAGCCCTCGGCGCTCCGCCCGGATCTGCCGCCGAGCTTCACCGTGTGGTTCGAGAAGGCGCTCGACCGCTCGATCGATCGCCGCTTCCAGACCGCGAAGGAGTTCGCCGACGAGCTCTCGATCGCGCTCGGCGTCGCGCAGCCGACGCCCCCGCGCGGCGCCGAGCCGTCGCAGGCGGGGGTCCTGCCGACCGGCGGCGACCCGCCAGCGGACGTGACGTTCGATCCGCCGGGGGTCGTCCGTGTGACCCCCAACGAAGCGCGGCGCACCGTCCCCTCGGGCCCGGCGGAGCGCGGGCTGGATCCGTTCGCCGGGCTGGACTTCTCGAGCTCACCGGGCGGCACGCCGGCCGGGCGCGTGAGCCAGGGCGCGGGGCAGCAGATCACGTTCTCCGGGGGCTCGGGCGAGGCCTCGGTGTCCGATCCGCTCGCGCAGCGCTCGCCGCCGAGGCGCGGCGGGGCCGGTCGCGCGCTCGTCGTCTTCGGCGTGCTCGTGCTCGCCGCGGGCGCCGCGTACGCGGGCTACCGCCAGTTCCTCAAGCCGACGACGCTGCCGCCCGTCTCGTCGAGCGCCGCGCCGCCGCCGGTCGTCAGCGCGCCTTCGTCCTCCGCGTCGGCGGCCGCCGTGCCGGCGCGCGCCGACGCCCAGCCCGAGCCGCCGGGCCTGCAGTGGCCGCCGCTCGTCGCGCAGGCGCAGGAGTCGATCGCCGCCGGCGATCTCAAGGCCGCGCTCCGGCTGCTGAGGGACGCTCAGGAGAAGGGCAACCACCCCGTGCCTCGGACCTTGATCGAGCACGTGCAGGTCGCCCTGAAGGACGCGAGCGGCAAGGCGCCGTGCCAGCTCACCGGGCTCGCCCGGCCGCGCACGCACGATCTCGTGCGCGAGGGCGGCCGCGCCATCGGCGCCAGCCGGCCCTCGATCTCGCTCGGGCCGCGCGGCGCAGTGATCACCTGGACGGACTCGCACGAGGGCACCGAGCACGCGTACACGGCGGCGCTCGACAGCGCGATGCGCCCGTCGTCCCCCGCGCTCGACGTGACGCCCGAGGGCCGCGCCATCGGTCGCCCCGAGCTGACGACCGCCGGCGATCGGCTGGTGCTCACGTACTGGGACGGCAAGGGGCCCGAGGCCGGCGTGTACGTGCGCTGGCTCGACGCCAGCGGCCGGATCGACGGCCCCGCGATGATGGTCGCCCGCTTCCCTCGCGGGGGGAACTCCTGGCCCTCGCTCACGCGCGCCCCCGAGGGGTTCGTGATCGCGTGGTCGGACGACGGGGACAACGCCTCCTCCGAGGACCTCTTCATGCGCCGCCTCTCGCCGAACCTCGATCCGGTCGGCGAGATCATCCGGCTCACGGACGTGACCCCGACGGGCCCGTCGAAGCCGCGCGTCCGCTTGCCCTCGATCGCGGTGACGAGCGACGTGATGCACCTCGCCTTCCGCTTCGATCGCGATCCGATGCGGGTCATCCAGTACATGCGCCTCCCGCTCGCGAGCGCCGACAAGGGGCTCCCGCCGGCCGCGCCCGGCAAGCGCGCCGACCGCGCCCTCGGCGAGCTGTCGCTCGTGAACAGCGACCGGGCACGCAGCGACAGCCCCTCGCTCGCGTGCGGCGCGGCCGGCTGCTTCGTCGTCTGGCACGGCGAGGCGCCGATCGGGGGCGCGTCGGCTGCGTACATCGATCCGGCCAAGGGGCAGCCGCTCTGGCGCAAGAGGTTCTCGAAGACCGGCGCGCGCCCGTCGGTCGCGATCGCGCCGAGCGGTCAGGCCCAGCTCGTCTGGTTCGAGCAGGGCCGCATGCTGACCGCATCGATCAACCGCGACGGCATCGGCGCGCCCACGAAGTTCGCCCGCGTCAGCGGCGATCAGCCGGCGCCATCGATCAGCCCCGGCGCGAAGCCCGGAGAGTGGTATGTCGCCTGGCTCGACTACGAGGCGGGTCATCTCGAGCCCTACGCCGCTCGCATCCAGTGCCGGTGACCCCATGCTCATCCTCCCACCTCGAAGCGAGGTCCGCGCCCGCCCCATCGAGACCGAGCGGCTGCTCCTCGTGCCGATCGATCCGTCCGACGGACCGGAGCTCTGGCTCGCGGTCAGCGGCTCGCGCGCGACGCTCCAGCGCTGGCTGCCCTGGGTGCAGTTCCACACGGATCCGGCCGCGAGCGTGCGCTTCGCCGAGGCGTGCGCCGCCGACTGGGATCACGGCAGGGCGCTGCGCTTCGTCATCCGCGAGCGCGCGCACCGCACGCTCGCCGGGGTGGTCGGGCTCGAGTCGTGCGTGCACCTGCACCGCTCCTGCGAGCTCGGGTACTGGCTGCGCAAGGAGGCGACCGGGCGCGGCCTGATGACCGAGGCCGCGAAGGCCGCGCTCGGGTTCGCGTTCGGCCACATGGGCGCGCACCGGGTGCGGGTCGCGGCCGCCACGGACAACCACGCCTCCCTCGCGGTCATCGGGCGTCTCGGGTTTCGCTTCGAGGGCATCGCCCGGCAGGCCGAGTGGTGCGACGGCCGCTGGCTCGACCACTCCGTCTTCGCGCTCCTGGCGACCGACCCCAGGTGAGGCGGGTAAGCCCCATCGCGCTCCGGGCGCCTGAGGCGGCCCGTACGCCGCCCGAAGCGCGCTAGCATCCTGCCCTCGCCGTGGCTCGCCGTCGCCTCATCCGCTGGCCTCGCGGCACGATGCCGCTCGTGCCGCTCGCGCCCGCGATCGTGATCGTCGTGGGGATCGCCACGGCGGTGGCGATCGCGCTGATCGGCATCCGCCAGCTCGCCAGGATGAGCGATCAGGCCGCGAGCCTGCGCGCGGAGGTGCTGGCCGCGACGCTCGCGGCGCGGCTCCATGGGACCGCCGACGCGGAGCGGACCGAGGTCCTCGGGCAGGCGGCGCGGCGGACCGGGTCGGAGATCCTGCTCGTGGAGCAGAACGGCCACGTGCTGGTGAACGAGAGCTTCGGCGCGCCGGCCAAGGCCGACATCTTCCAGATGCTCACGCGGGGCAAGGGCGAGGAGACGACCTCGCTCGGCCGCGTCCGGTTCGCGGCGCGCCCGCTCCGCCCACCCCTGTCCCACCTCTCGGTGCTCACCTTCGTCTCGGCGCCGACCCCGCCGCCCGACTCGCTCGCCCTCGGCAACGCGGTCGCGGCGCTCACGACGCTGCTGCTCGGCGTGGCGGTCGCGGTCGCGCTCTCGTTCACCAAGGCGGCGCGCGACGACGTCGACTACCTGCGCGAGCGCATCACCGCGATGGCGCGCGGTCACGGACAGAGCGCGTCGAGCACCGACCTCATCCAGACCGAGCCGGTGCCGATCAGGTCGCTCGACCAGGTGGGCCTCCTGACGGCGGCCTTCAACCTGCTGATCACCCGCTTCGCCGCGGCGGAGCGCTCCTACCGGGCGGATCTCCAGCAAGCGTCCGCGATGGACCGCGAGCGCTCGGCGTTCCTCGCGGGGCTCAGCCACGAGCTGCGCACGCCGCTCAACGCCATCCTCGGGTTCGCGCACGTGCTCGAGAGCGAGGTCGACGGGCCGCTCAGCCAGGACGCGCGCGAGGCGCTGTCCGTCATCCGGCAGAGCGGCGAGCACCTGCGCACGCTCATCGACGACATCCTCGATCTGTCGGCGCTCGAGACGGGCAAGCTCCAGCTCTCCCGCCGCGCCGTCAACCTCCGCGTCCTCGTCGATCAGGTGATGCGGGAGGCGTCCGCCGCCGCGCGCGACAAGCCCATCCAGCTGCGCGTCACCGGGGAGCACGGCCTCCTCGCGCACGCCGATCCGCGGAGGGTGCGGCAGATCCTGACGAACCTCGTCTCGAACGCCGTCAAGTTCACGGCGCGCGGCTCGGTGGCGGTCCACATCGCGGCGCGCGGCCGCTACGCGACCATCGCCGTCCAGGACACCGGCCCCGGCATCCCGCCGGAGGAGACGTCGGCGGTCTTCGAGGAGTACCGGCAGACCGGCGACGTGCGCTCTCGCCGGGCCGGGACGGGGCTCGGGCTCTCGATCGCGCGGCGCCTCGTGATGATGCACGGCGGGACGATCCAGCTGGAGAGCGAGCTCGGGCGGGGCTCGACCTTCACGATCACCCTGCCGCTCTGGGTCGCCCCGCCCCCCCAGCCCGCGCCGGTCCAGCCGCCCGCGCCGGACGCGGCGGCGACGCCCGTGAGCGAGCCGGGCGGCGGCCGGCCAGGTGGGAGGATCGTATGAACGAAGAGCGCATGAGGGACGACGCGATCCACTTCGCGCGGCGCGTGCTCGTCCGCCAGGCGCTGGTCGGCGTCGCCGCGTTCGGGGCGATCGCGGCGCTCGCGCCGAAGCTGCTCATCCTGGAGCAGGACGTCGCCGCGAGCGTGCTCTCGGTCGGCGCCAAGATCGCGCTCGCCGCGATCGTCGCGACCACGCTGCTGACGCTGCTCCGGCTGCGCACGCACCGGAACCTGCTGCGCTCGCTCATGATCGGCTCGCGCGACATCGATCACGAGGAGCTCGAGCGGTTCGCCGAGCTGCCGCCGTCCTTGGCGCTGCGCTTCGTGCTGGCGAGCTCGACGATCTCGAGCCTCACCATGATCCCGGGGATCAGGCCGGAGAAGCTCGACGACGGCCGGGCGGTCAGCCTGCTCATCCTCGCGATCACGATCCTCTGCGCGTCCGCGATCCCGCACTACGTGTTGACGCGCGCCACGACGTTCAGCCTCTTCGAGATCAGCCCGGCCGAGGCGATCGGCTCGTTGCTCGAGACGGCCGAATTTTACCAGACGCCGCGCCGGCGGGTCACCTACAAGCTGCTCCTCGCCGTCGCCGCGCCGGTGCTGCTCGTCGGCGTCGGGGCGGTGCTGATCGCGAACGCGCACCTCCAGACATTCATCGAGCGGAGCCGGCGCACGACCGCGGGGCTCATCGCGCGGACGGCGCTCGATCCGTCGCTCGGGGCCATCGCGGAGGCCGATCGCAACGACGTCGTGGCCGCCGCGGCGGAGTACGGGTTCCTCGCGCGCGTACAGCACGACTGCGTGAGCGCGGAGCCCTCCTTCGGCCGCGAGGCCGACGGGCAGATCGCCGTGATCACGCCGCTCGACGGCGGCTGCGCCAACATCCGGTTCTCGGCCGACCTCGAGCCCTCCGCGGCGATCTGGGGCGCGCTCGTCGCGCTGCTCGCGGTGCTGGTCGCCGGCGTGCTCGGCAACCTGTTCGGCCGCGTCCTCGCCGCCGATCTCGTGCACGCCACGAAGCAGGTGCGCCTGCTCGGCACGGACAGCGTGCTCCGCGGCGCCACGCAGATCGCCCGCCCCGCCCGGTTCGCCGTCGTCGCCCGGCTCGGTCACGCCATCGAGGATCTCGCCGAGCGCTTCCGCGTCTTCGCCGCGGCGCAGGAGCGCGCGCTCGAGGCCCGCGAGGCGGCGCAGCGCATGCGCGGCCTCCTGTTCGCGAGCGTGAGCCACGACCTCAAGAGCCCGCTGAACGCGATCCTCGGGTTCGCCGAGCTCGTGGGCCAGGAGGACCTGACCGCCGCCCAGCGCGAGAGCCTGGAGCTCATCTCGACGCGCGGCCGCGAGCTCCTCGGCCTCATCGAGTCGATCCTTGACGCCGCGCGCGTCGAGGCCGGCCAGCTCACGCTCGAGCCTCAGCCGACGTCCGTCGGCGCGCTCATCGCGGGCGCGATCCGCAAGGCGCGCGAGCTCGCGAGCGACGCCGACGGGGAGGTCGTCGTGGAGGTCGGCGACACGCTGCCGCTGATCCCCGTCGACCAGGCGTACGCGACGCGCGCGATCGCCGTCATCGTGGCGCACGCGCTCCGGACCGGCGCGGCCGACCCGTCCGCGCGCCTCGTGCGCCTCACCGCGACGATGGCCGGCGAGTTCAACAGCGAGGTCCGCATCGACATCGAGTACGGCAGCCGCGACGTGCCGCCCGACGAGCTGGAGGCGCTGTTCAGCCGGCAGACCACGGCGCGCGGGCGCGGCCTGACCCTCGGCCTCAGCCATGCGCGCTCGGTGATCGAGCTCCACGGCGGCTCGCTCGAGGTCGACGGAGCCCCGGACGGCCGCCCGCTCTGCCGCGCGCGGCTGCCGCGCGTCCCGCCGCCGCGCCGCCCTCGCCTCTCGTCGGTCCCCGCGCTCGGCTGACCTCGCCCGCAGCCGCCGGCGGCGCGCGACGCACGCTCCTTCCGCGCGCGGGATCGCTTCCCTTCGCCCTCTGCCCGCGGTACTCCCGGGGCATGCCTGAACGGGCGCTCTCTCCTGCCGAGACAGGCGACGACGATCGCTTCGACCGTCTCTTCCGGCCGGCCTCGCTCGCCGAGTACGTCGGCCAGGCCAAGCACACGGAGAACCTGAAGGTCTTCGTCGAGGCCGCGCGCCGCCGGCACGAGCCGCTGGACCACATGCTCTTCTGCGGCCCGCCCGGGCTCGGCAAGACGACGCTCGCCCACATCCTCGCCCGCGAGATGGGCGTCACCCTCCACGTCACGAGCGGGCCGGCGATCGAGCACAAGGGCGCGCTGGCCGGGCTGCTCACCAAGCTGGAGCGCAACGACGTGCTCTTCATCGACGAAATCCACCGGCTCACGCCGGCGGTCGAGGAGAGCCTCTACCCCGCGATCGAATCGTTCAAGATCGACATCATGACCGGCGACGGCCCGTACGCGACGACGATCCAGCTCGCGCTGAAGCCGTTCACGCTCGTCGGCGCCACGACCCGCACCGGGCTGCTCACCGCGCCGCTGCTGTCGCGGTTCGGCCACGTCGTCCGCCTCGATTTCTACCCCGTCGAGGAGCTCGAGCGCATCGTGCAGCGCAGCGCCGGCCTGATCGACGTGCCGATCGACGCCGGGGGCGCGCGCGAGATCGCCGCGCGTTCGCGGGGCACCCCCCGCGTCGCCAACCGCCTCCTGCGCCGGGTGCGCGACTTCGCCGAGGTGCTCGGCGACGGCGCGATCACCATGGCGATCGCGCGCAAGACCGCGGAGCGGCTCGAGATCGACGCGGCCGGCCTCGACGAGATGGACCGCAGGCTGCTGCGCGTCATCATCGATCACTACGACGGCGGCCCGGTGGGCGTCGACACCCTGGCCGCGGCGCTCAGTGAGCCGCGCGACACCATCGAGGACGTATACGAGCCGTTCCTGCTGCAGCAGGGCTTCCTCGGCCGCACGCCCCGGGGCAGGATCGCGACCCGCCGCGCGTACGAGCACCTGGGCATCGCGGCTCCCGCGGCGAAGCAGGGGGATCTCTTCTCTTGACCCACGCCGCGCGCGCGGCGCCCCGATGCGCCGCGCCGCCCGCCACGTTTGGTGAGCGGGCCAGCGTTGCGCCGTGAGCCGGAATTCTCTCATCGCTCCAGCGTGGAATCGATAAGCTTGCGGTGTGTCTCGCCGTGATCCTGTGCTCGTCGTGGATGACGACGCCGTCAGCCGGCAGATGCTGCTGCACGCGCTGGCCGACGCGGGCATCGAGACCGTCGCGGTCACCTCGGGAGCGGAGGCGCTCGCCTGGCTCAAGGCGAGCGTACCCGCGCTTGTGCTGCTCGATCTGGTGATGCCGCCCCCGGACGGCTACGTGGTCCTCAGCGCCGTACGGGACGATCGCCGCACGCAGGACGTGCCGGTCGTCGTGCTGACGGCGCTCGACGCGGACGAGGACGTCGCCCGCGCCTTCGAGCTCGGCGCGGACGACTTCATCCGCAAGCCGTTTCGCCCGGCCGAGCTCATCGCCCGCATCCGCGGGCAGCTCCGGATCCGCGATTACGTCGACGCGCTCGCGCGCAAGGAGCACGACGCGAAGGTCGTCCTCGAGCTGACGCAGGCGCTCGCCTCGACGCTCGACTTCCGGAACATCCTCTTCACGGTCGTGCGCCGCATCGCCGAGGTGGCGCGCGTCGATCGCTGCAGCATCGTGCTCGTGCGCGACTCGGGCGACGTCGGCTACGTGGTCGCCGCGAGCGACGACAAGGAGCTCCGCGATCTGCCGATCGATCTCGGGAAGTACCCGGAGATCCAGCGCGTCATGCGCACGGGCGACGTGCTCGTGATCGACGACGCGAAGGCGCACCCGCTGTTCGACATCGTGCGTGCCGAGCTCCCGGAGAACGCGTTCCGCTCGCTCGCCCTTCTGCCGATCCTGTTCGAGGACAAACCGCTCGGCGTGCTCTTCCTGCGGGGGCGGCAGCCGGTCGCCCCCCACACGCACGAGCTCTCGCTGGCGCGCACGGTCGCGAGCGCCACCGCGATCGCCCTGCGCAACGCGCGCATCCTGCAGTCGCTCCGCGATCAGACGCAGCAGAGCACCTTCGCCCGGTTCGAGGCGGAGCGCCGGCTCAAGGCGCTCCAGCGCTACGCCGACTTCTTCCACTCGACCGCGGACGGCATCATCGTCGTCGATCCCGACGGCCACATCCTCTTCTCCAACCCGCGCGCCCAGGCGATCACCGGGCGCACGGCGGAGGACCTCGAGAAGGCGAACCTGGCCGACCTCGTCGATCCCCGCGAGCTCCCGCTCCTCGAGGAGATCCGCGCCGGCTTCGCCAAGGGGTCGTTCCCGCACATGGTGGACTTCACCGTGAGGCGGGGCGTGCCCGAGCACGAGAAGCTCATCCTGAGCTTCAGCTTCAGCAGCGTCCTCCGGGAGGAGAGCGGCGCCGTCCTCGTCAGCTTCCGCGACGTCACCACGGAGCGCGCCACCGAGGCGGAGCTCACCAAGACCAAGGAGTTCTTGGAGCGGGTCATCGAGAGCTCCGTCGACGCCATCGTCTCGGCCGACATGGCGGGCGTCGTCCTGCTCTTCAACCGCGCCGCCGAGCGGATCTACGGCTATGACGCGAAGGAGGTCGTCGGCGCGATGAACGTCCGCGCGCTCTATCCCGACCACAACGCCGAGCAGATCATGAGGCTCATCCACGCGAAGGAGCACGGCGGCCCCGGCCGACTCGAGGGCTACCGGACCGAGGTCCTCGCCAAGGACGGGTCGCGCATCCCGGTGCACCTCTCCGCGGCGTTGATCTTCGAGAACGGCGTCCCGGTCGGCTCCGTCGGCATCTTCACCGACCTGCGCGAGCGGATGCGGATGGAGGCCCGCCTCACCGAGGCGCAGGAGGAGCTCCGCGCTCGCGAGAAGCAGGCCATCATCGCGGAGCTCGCGGGCGCGGCCGCGCACGAGCTGAACCAGCCCCTCACCAGCGTGCTCGGCTACGCCGAGCTGATCTGCCGCCGGATCGACGACGCGTCCCCCATCAAGGGGGCGGCGGCCACGATCCGCAGCGAGGCCGAGCGGATGGCGGAGATCGTCCGCAAGATCGGCAAGATCACCCGCTACGAAACGAAATCTTATGTCGGCGCCGCGAAGATCATCGATCTCGACCGGTCGAGCGGCGACGACCCGAACAGGGGGATCGGGTGAGCGGGAGGAGCGCGGAGCGCCTGGGGAAGCGGCCGTTGTCCGACGCTCCGGTCACGCTTCGAAAGCCCCTCACCCGGGACCTCCCGCTCGAGTGGATCGACAACCTGCTGATCGCGTCGAGCGAGCTGGATCCGTCCGCTTCCATCGAGCAGCGCGCCTCGGCGCTGCTCGGCGCAGCCGCGAAGATGCTGCCCGGCTGCGGTCTCGGCGTGTACATCCCGGGCGCGACGGGCGCGCAGGCGGTCGTCCGGGTGTCGCCGCGCGCTCGCCGCGACGACGGCCGCGATCCGGCGCGGCTCCTCCCGGAGTTCGCCTTCGAGCGCGTCGCGGCCATCGAGCCTGAAGGGCGCTCGACGATGCACATCGCGGCAGACGACGCCGTGTACCTCGACAGCGCGCCCATCCAGGCGCTGGTCGACCGGCTCGTGCTCACCCTGGGCGCCTCGCTCCGCGAGGCGCGCGCGCACGAGTCGCTGCGCGCCCAGGTCATCCAGGCCGAGAAGCTGGCCTCCCTCGGGAAGATGGCCGCCGGCGTTGTGCACGAGCTCAACAACCCGCTCACCTCGATCCTCGCCTACTCCGAGTACCTGCGCCGCAAGGGCGAGCGCAGCGGCTTCGATCCCTCGGACATCGAGCGGCTCGCGAGGATCAACGAGGCGGCGGACCGCATCCTCCGCTTCTCGCGCGACCTCATCACCTACGCGCGGCCGTCCACGGAGAAGCCGGGCGCCGTCTCCCTCCACGACATCATCGAGCGCGCGCTGGTCTTCTGCGAGCACCTGCTCGACCAGACGGGCGTCACCGTCGAGCGATGCTTCGGCGAGATACCTCCGGTGCGGGGCGTCATCGACCCGCTGACGCAGGTGTTCGTCAACCTGTTCACGAACGCCGCGCACGCGATGCACGAGCACGGTGGCTGTCTCGGCATCACCACCGCGACGTCGCCGGAGGACGGTTACATCACGGTGACCATCCGGGACGAGGGGCACGGGATCGACATCGAGCACTTGCCGAGGATCTTCGACCCCTTCTTCACGACCAAGACCGACGGGAGCGGCACCGGGCTCGGCCTGAGCATCGTCAGGAACATCGTCGCCTCGCACGGCGGCAGCATCCGCGCGGAGGCGTGCGCCCCGCGCGGGGCGGCCTTCTACCTCGACCTGCCCGTCGCGCTGCCGTCCTCGGGCCGTCGCTGAGCGGGAGCCGAGCGCCCTCGGCTCAGGGCGCGACCTTGATGCCGAGCACGAGCACGCCGCCCTGGTGCTGCTGACCCGCCACGAAGAAATTCTCGCCCGCCTTGGCGTTCACCTCGAGCAGCGGCAGGAACGTGTTGCCGCCTGGCTTCTGGATGCTCGCGCTGACGACGAAGCGCTTCGGCTCGTCCTGCTTCTTCGCGGCCACGACGTCCTTCAGCGACACCATGAGGACGCTGCCGTTCGGCAGCTTCGTCGTGGTCGGCTTGCCCTTCTGCAGGCTGATCTTCAGCCGATCGAGGAGCTTGTAGCTGTTGTACGCCGAGAACGGCGGCTTCCCGAGCTCGGGCATCTTGCCGATCTTCGGATCGATGCCGGACCCGTCGTTCGTCGCGTGGAGGACCACGACCTCGGTCGTGATCGCGGCGTCGGACGGCGCCGCCGGGGCGGGCGCCGGCGCCTTGCCTTGCGCGACGGCGGGGGAAGGGCTCACGCCGAGCGCCAGGACCATGATCGCGGTGATCGCACTCGCAAGAAATCTCATCACTGTCCTCCCGGACCCTCATCGGAGAGCCAAACCACCGTGGTCGTCGGGCCTGAGGCCGCGGCCTCCCGCGGAACGTAGAAGATGGACCCCATGCGCGCCCCGAAGTCGACCGCGGCGACCTCGACGCCCGGCTCGATCTCGCCCTCAGCGCTCGGCGCGGCGACGGGCTCGTGCGTCGGTGCGGCGGGCGGCGGGGCGAGCTCTGCGGAGGACGCCGGCGCGGTCAGCGCCGCGCTGGGCGCCTCCACGTCGGTCCGACCCCAGACCATCATCGCGGCGGCCGCGGCCACGGCGAGCGCCGTCAGCGCGAAGATCCCGCGCGCGTTGTCGTTGGCCGGCGATCCCTGGAGCTGCGCCCGCGCGCTCGCCTCCAGCGCGGCCGGCGGCGACGCCGCGACCGGCTGCACCGCAGCGCCTCCGTTGGCCTTCGCGGCCGCCCCCTGCCCTTCGAGGATCTTCGCCATGACCCCGTCGGCGATGCCGTCGGCCGCGCTGGAGGCGAGAGCGCTGTCCCGGATCATGTCGGCTGCGGTGACGAGCCCCGCGACCTTCGCTCGGCAGCGCGGGTCGTGGAGCACATACTCCTCCACCTGCCGATGGCGCGCCTCATCGAGCTCACCGTCGACATAGAGCATCAGCTCCAGATCCGTCGGCGGGGCGCTCGCATCCCCGTGATTCGCCTTGCTGCTGTTGGCGGTGCTCACGCGATCTCCTCCGGGTCCTCTGCGGCTCCCTTGCCCTCTTCCTCCGCGTAGCAGTCAGCGAGGGCGCGCTGAAGCTTCTGACGGGCGTGGAACAGGCGGCTCATGATCGTCCCCTTCGAGACCCCCATCGCCTGCGCCATCTCCTCGTAGGACATCCCCTCGACCTCCCGCATCAGGATCACGCCTCGGTGGTAAGGCGGCAGCGCGTCGAGCGCGGCCTGGATGCGCCCGGCGATCTCCCGACGGCGGACGACGTTGAGGGGGTCGGCGCCGTCGATCCGGGCGACGAGCGGGAAGTCGGACTGCTCTTCAGCCGCCTGGTTTTCCTGGAGCTCGAGGTCGCGGCGCCCCGGCTTGCGCATGAGGTCGATCGCCAGGTTGGTGACGATCCGGTAAAGCCAAGTAAAAAACGAGGAGCCGCCCTGAAAGGAGCCGAGCCCCTTGTAGACGCGGAGAAACGCGTCCTGCACGAGCTCGCGCGCGTCGTTCTCGTCGCGGACGAGCCCCATCGCGATCGCGAACGCCCGGCGCTGGTGCCGTTCCACGAGCGAGCGGAACGCCGCCTGGTCCCCCTTCTGCGCCCGCTCGATGAGCTCACGATCTTCCTCCGCTTCCCGCCGTCGTGCCTCGCGATTGGACGCACGGGCGGAAGCGCTATTCAGGCGCGCGTGGAGCTGCTCCGCTCGGCGGTGGTCGCCCCCCGCGGGCAGGTCGTCACCCGCCATGTCGCCCGGCGCGTCGCCGGGAGGGCCGGGAGGTGCGACCGGCTCGAGCTCGTCCGGGGAGGAAGGTAGAGAGGCCACGGGGTCAGCTTACCTGAGGAGGCTGGGGGGCAAGGAACGTCGCGCGGCGGATGCCCAGGCCGGGCGCGCGGTGGCCGGCGGGCGTGCCGGGCACAAGGTCGTTACGCTCCGCGTTGCCCGGCTCACGGCTCATCGGCCTCCTCGTTGAGCTCGGGGAGCTCGCCAAGCGTGAGGCGCACATCGAAGACCCGCTCGAGCCGCGCGACGCGGAGCGTAACGACCTTGTTCACGCCGGCGATGCTCGCCATCCATCTGAGCTCGTTCGGGTCGGAAATCGGCTTTCCCTCGAAGCCGATGATCACGTCGTCCGGCGCGATGCCGGCCCGGTCCGCGGGCCCTCCCGCCACCACGGTCTTCACCCATGCCCCCTTTCGATCCGGCCGCTTGAGCCGCCCCGCCTCGATCGAGTTGAGGACATCGACGATCACCCCGACCTGGCTCCGGCGGATCTTCCCGTCGCGCAGCAGCATCGGCAGGAGCTGCCGCACCATGTTGATCGGGATCGCGAACCCGATGTTGTTCGCGTTGGCGCGCACGGCCGCGTTGATGCCGACCACCTCGCCCTTGAGGTTCAGGAGCGGGCCGCCGGAGTTGCCCGGGTTGATGCTCGCGTCCGTCTGGAGAAAGTTGAAATAACCGCTCGGATCGAGCCCCTTCACGTCGTCCCGGGTGCGGCCCTTGGCCGAGAGGATGCCCGCCGACACCGTGTGGGAGAGGCCGAAGGGGTTGCCGATCGCGACCACCCAGTCGCCGACCTCGATGGTGTCCGAGTCGCCAAGCGGCAGCGACGGGAGCCCCTTCTCCTCGACCTTCAGCACGGCGACGTCCGTGTGCTTGTCGCGGCCGACGACGGTCGCCTTGATGTCGCGTCCGTCGACGAAGCTCACGAGGATGTCCGTCGCGCCCTCGATGACGTGGTTGTTCGTCAGCAGGAAGCCCTCGGGGTCGTAGACGAAGGCCGTCCCGAGCCCCTCGGCGACCGTCCGGCGGCGGCCGCCCGGGTGCTGCTGCCGCTCGACGCGGGCCTTGACCGTGGCGACCGCTGGGTCGGCCCTGCGCGCGAGCGGCGCGAAGGAGCCGGGCATGCCCTCGGACCGGACGATCGGAGGAGCCGGCATAGGAGGAGGCGGGGAGAGGCTGACCACCGGCACGGCGCCCGGAGGGACGGCGGAGCTGCTCGCGCCGGAAGAGTGGCCGGGAGAGGCCTTGTTGCACGCGGCGACCAGCCAGGCGAGGAGGACCCACGAAAGAGCCCTGGCGCCGGCGGTCACGAGCGTTTCGAGACCTCGAGGTAGCGCATCCGCAGATCGTAGAGCGCCTGCTCGAGCAGGCGCTCCTCGTCACCCGTGAGGTTCCCCTTGGTCTTCTCCTGGAGCAGGGAGAGCAGATCGATGTCCTGATGCGCGAGGACCAGGTTCTGCTCTTCCCTGCCGTCAGGGCTGGGTGCGTCGCCCAGGTGCACGTACGCGGAGCCGATGATCGACAGCACGAACGTCGAGAAGTCGAGCGTCGGCAGCTCCGGGGGGCCCCCGGCCGGAGGGAGATCCTCCTGCTCCTTCGCGTCGCTCACTCGGACCCTTCGTCGTCGAGCTCAGGCTCGACCCGCGGCGCGTGCGCTGCCCCGCCGAGCGCCGGCTGATCGACCGCGATCGTCTCGGCCTGCTCTTCTGCATCCGGCAAGCTCGCGAGGTGCGCCTCGATGGTCGCGGCGCTCAGCGTACCGCTCGCCAGGAGGCGCTCGCGCACCCGGCGATCGAGCTGCAGCTCCGTCAGCTTGCCCTTCTCACCTACGGTCATGATGTGATCTCCTCGGACAACCCGCCCGTTTGCGGCGGGCTTAGGACGACTTCTTCGAGAGCGTCACGAGCGCCTCTCCATGGCCGTGCTCGTGAGGATGGCCATGATCGTGGTCATGGTCGTGATCGTGATCGCAGCAGCCCCCGCTCTCGGACTCCTCGATGCGCTCCTCCAGCTCGGCTTGAGCCTGCGCGATCTCCTCCTCGCTGGCGGCGCGCACCTCGCTGACCTGGACCTGGAAGCGCACCTTCTGGCCTGCCAGCGGGTGGTTCGTGTCGACCCGGAAGCCGTCGGGGAGGATGTCGACCACGCGGAGCGCGACCGGCTCGCCGTCCGGCCCCTGGGCGACGAACTCGTCGCCGACCTCGACCTCGCCCGCATCGGGGAAATCGGCCTTGTCGACCTCGAAGATGCCGGAGTCCTCGCGCTCGCCGAACGCCTCTGCCGGCTCGACGGTGATCTCGCGCTGCTCGCCGGCGCGCAGGCCCTCCAGGGCGCGCTCCAGGCCAGGCACGATCTGGGCGTATCCGTGCACGTAGATGAGCGGCTCCGCGGTCGACGCCTGGTCCACCGCCTCGCCGTTTTCGTTGAACAGGACGTAGGACAGCGTGACGACCGTGTCCGTTGCGATGGGCAGAGACTCCATAGGCGGCGGATGGTTTGCCATGGCGGTTCCGCGGTTTCAAGCGAGCCGCGCCTGCGCAGCGGCATGCTATGAGGACGTCCGATGGCCGATTCCATGGCTCGGGCGACCGGTCGCGACCCTCTCGACGCGTCGGCCCCTGCGACGCAGGCCACCCCGGAAACGGAGCGCGTCCGCCCCGGCGAGGCGCAGCCGGGCGGGGCACGACCGGCCTCGGCAGCGCCTCCCCCGCGCGGCGGCGCGTCGGTCCAGGGCCCGCGCGCGGGTGGACCGCCTCCCGGTCGCGGACGGGAGAGCCTCGAGCAGGAGCTCTCGAAGGTGGGGACGAAGCGCTGGCTCGGGCGGCTCGGCGTTCTGGCGATCATCGCCGCGCTCGTCGCGGGGATCGTCGTGTGGAGGATCCGGACGAGGCCGCCGCCGCCGCCGCGCTACGTCACGGGCGACATCACGACGGGCGACGTGATCGAGCTGGTGCAGTCGACGGGGCAGGTCAAGCCGCTCACCGAGGTGCAGGTCGGCGCGCAGGTCTCGGGGCGAATCACCAAGGTTTACGTGGACTTCAACAGCATCGTGAAGGCCGGCGACGTGCTGGCCGAGATCGATCCGACGCTCTTCGGGGCGCAGATCGACTCCAACCAGGCGCAGCTCGAGGCGGCCAACGCGAGCGTCGTGCGCTCCGAGGCCTCGCTGGGGACCGCCAAGCAGCGGCTCGAGCGCGCGAAGAAGATGGTCGCGGAGGGGGTGGGCTCGCAGGCCGATCTCGACACGGCGCAGGGCGCCTACGACGTGGCGCTCGCCGACCTCGCGGCTGCGAAGGCGCAGGTGGCGCAGCTCAGGGCGGTGCTCCGCTCCTCCACGACGAACCTCCAGTACACGCGCATCTTCTCGCCCATCGACGGCGTCGTCATCAGCCGCGCGATCGATCCCGGGCAGACCGTGGCGGCGAGCTTCCAGGCGCCCACGCTCTTCGTGATCGCCCAGGATCTGCGCAAGATGCGCGTGCTCGCCGACATCGACGAGGCGGACGTGGGGCGGCTCCGCGAGGGCATCGAGGCGGACGTCAGCGTCGACGCCTTTCCGGGCGAGACGTTCCGGGGGACGGTGAGCCAGGTGCGTTACAGCCCGCTCAACCAGTCCGGCGTCGTGACGTACGCGGCGGTCGTCGAGGTCGACAACCCGGACGTCAAGCTGCGGCCGGGCATGACGGCCACGGTGAGCATCCGGTCCGCCGAGGCCAAGGGGGCGCGGCGGCTGCCGAACGCGGCGCTCCGGTTCAAGCCGGCCCCGGAGCGGGACAAGGACGGCAAGGAGATCAAGGCGCCGCCCCTCGAGCCGCTCCCGCCGAAGAAGGGCCGCGTCTACGTGCTGACCGACGCCACGCCGGGCGCGGAGAAGATCGAGCCCCGCGTCGTCGACGTCGGGATCACCGACGGCATCTTCACCGCGCTGCTCACCGATCTCGGGCCGGTCAAGGTCGTCATCGACGAGAACGACGGTCCATCCACGGGCGGCAGGGGGCGCGGCCCCCGGCTGTTCTGAGGCGCCGATGCTGCCCCAGAGCCAGGCCGTCGCCGCGGTGCTCCGAGACGAGCCGCTCATCGAGCTCTCGAGCGTCGGCAAGGACTACACGACCGAGGCGGTCGTCGTGCGGGCGCTCCGCCACGTCGATCTGACCATCCAGCACGGCGACTTCGTCGCCATCGTCGGGCAGAGCGGCTCGGGCAAGAGCACCCTGATGAACATCATCGGGTGCCTCGATCGGCCGACCCGGGGCACGTACCGGCTGGACGGGCTCGACGTGACCCGGCGCAGCAACGACGCGCGCGCGATCGTGAGGAACCGCCTCATCGGGTTCGTCTTCCAGGGCTTCAACCTGCTGCCGCGCACCACGGCGCTCGAGAACGTGGAGCTGCCGCTCGTCTACCGGGGCGTCGGCGCGGCGGAGCGGCGCACGCGCGCGCTCGAGGCGCTCAGCGCGGTGGGGCTGGCCGAGCGCCTGCACCACACGCCGAACCAGCTCTCGGGCGGCCAGCAGCAGCGCGTCGCCATCGCGCGAGCGCTCGTCACCTCCCCGCCGCTGCTCCTCGCCGACGAGCCTACGGGCAACCTCGACACCCGCACGAGCTACGAGGTGCTCGGGCTCCTGCAGCGGCTCAACCTGGAAGGGATCACCATCGTCCTCGTGACCCACGAGCCGGACATCGCCGCCTGCGCGAGCCGCGTGATCACGATGCGCGACGGCGAGGTCCGCAGCGATCTCAGGAACGAGCGCCCCGTCGACGCGGCGGTGGCCCTGGCCGCGCTGCCGCCCTCCGGGGCGGAGCTCGACGAGCAGGCGCCGTGAGGGGCTACCTTGCCGCCGTCCGGATCGCCCTGCGCGCCATCGTCCGCTCGAAGCTCCGCGCCGCGCTCACGGTGCTCGGCATCCTGATCGGGGTCGCGGCCGTGGTGATCGTGGTGGCGCTCGGGACGGGCGTACGCAACCGCGTCCTCGGCGAAATCTCGGGCCTGGGCGCGAGCTCGATCTACATCTTCCCGCAGTCGACGCAGGCCTCCGGGCTGAAGCGCCGCGAGAACGTGCGGATGTCGGAGGCCGACGGGCTCGCGATCGTGAAGGAGTCGACGAGCGTGGCCGCGCTGAGCCCGTTCAGCTCCACGTCGACGCAGATCGTGGCCGGAGAGGCCAACGTCGCGACCCAGGTCATGGGCGTGACGCGGAGCTACCTCACGATCCTCTCCTACCGCGTCGCCAAGGGCGACGGCTGGACCGAGTCGGACGAGCAGCTCAAGACGAAGGTCTGCGTGATCGGCGAGACCGTCCGGGAGAACCTGTTCGGCTCCGGCGAGGCCGTGGGGCAGTACATCCGGATCGGCAAGCACCCGTTCCGGGTCATCGGGGTGCTCGAGAAGAAGGGGCAATCGCCGTTCGGCGAGGACCAGGACGACCGGCTGCTCATGCCGATCGGCAGCTTCCGGTCGCGCGTCGTGCCGAGCGCGCCGGGCAGGGTGCAAATGCTCGTCGCGGCCGCGACCAGCGAGCTGACCGTCGATCGCGCGGTGGACCAGATCGACAGGATCCTCCGGCAGCGCCACGAGATCGACCCCGAGGACGAGCCGGATTTCGTGATCCGTACGCAGGCGGAGTTCCGGGCGTCGCAGGAGCGGATCCTGGACACCCTGACGATGCTCCTGTCGTCGATCGCCGCGGTGTCGCTCCTCGTCGGCGGGATCGGGGTCATGAACATCATGCTCGTCAGCGTCACCGAGCGGACGCGCGAGATCGGCATCCGCATGGCGATCGGCGCCTCCGAGGGCGACATCCTGGTCCAGTTCCTGGTCGAGGCGATCACCCTGTCGCTGATCGGCGGCGTGATGGGGCTCGGCGCGGGGCTCGTCGTCATCCAGCTCTTCGCCGCGGCGCTCGGCTGGAGCATGACGTTGCCGGCCAGCGCGGTCGTCGTCGCGGTGGGGACGAGCGCGACGATCGGGATCGTCTTCGGGTTCTTCCCGGCGCGCCGCGCCGCGCGCCAGGACCCGATCACCGCCCTGAGGCACGAGTGAGGGCGACGCTCACCCGCGTCCTGTCGGCGATCGTGATCGCGATGCGCGCCGTGCGCCGGAACAAGCTCCGCGCGGGGCTCACGATCCTGGGGATCACGATCGGCGTCGCGGCCGTGGTCACGGTCACCGCGCTGGCGAGCGGCGCGCGCGCCAACGTGAACGCGCAGATCTCGAACCTCGGCTCCAATTCGCTCATCGTCTTCGCGCGCTCCGCGCGCGCCTCGGGCGTCCGCAGCACCACCGGCGCCCGGCTCTCGGAGCTCGACGGCCAGGCGCTCGTGCGCGAGTCGACGAGCATCCGGATCGCGGCGCCGTTCCTCAGGTCGAGCGCCCAGGTCATCTACGAAGGCCAGAACGCGAGCCCGACGCTCGTCGGCACCCGCCTCAACTACTTCGAGATCCGGAGCTGGAAGGTGGCGCGGGGAGAGCCGTGGAGCCCCGCCTCGGAGAACCTCTCCGAGAAGGTCGTCGTCATCGGCGCCCAGACCGCGCGCGACCTGTTCGGGTCGCTCGATCCGGTCGGCCGGATGGTGCGGATCGGCCGCCACACCTACCGCGTGCTCGGGGTCCTGGAGGAGAAGGGGGCGTCGCCCTTCGGGCAGAGCCAGGACGACATCGTGCTGATGCCCATCACCACGATGCGATCGCACGTCGTCGCCACGCGGCCCGGAGAAGTGCACGCGATCCTCCTGAGCTCGACGTCCGCGGAGACGTCGGAGCGCGCCAAGCAGCAGGCCGAGGCGATCCTCCGCCAGCGGCACCGCATCGACGAGGGCGAGGAGGACGACTTCGCCGTCCGGAGCCAGGCGGAGTTCCAGGCCATGCAGGACGCGATCTTCGCGGCGCTCTCGGCGCTGCTCGTGAGCATCGCGGCGGTGTCGCTCGTCGTCGGCGGCATCGGCGTCATGAACATCATGCTGGTGTCGGTCACCGAGCGCACCCGCGAGATCGGCATCCGGATGGCCATCGGCGCCCGGGAGATCGACATCCTGCTGCAGTTCCTGCTCGAGGCGCTCGTGCTCGCCACGCTGGGCGGCATCGTCGGCAGCGCGCTCGGGTACGGCGTCATCCTCGGGTTCTCGAGCGCCCTCGACTGGCCGATGAGGCTTGAGCCGACGGCGCTCGGCGTCGCGCTCGGGGTGAGCACGGCGATCGGGATCGTCTTCGGATTCTTCCCGGCGCGACGGGCCGCGCGCATGGATCCCGTGAACGCGCTCGGGCGCGAGTAGCGCGAACCCCCGCGGACCGCCGCGGCGGCCGGAGGGAGGCGGGGGCGCGGCCGCGCAGGCGGCGCGCCCCTCCCGGGATCAGCTCTTCTTCATGAGGTCGGCGAAGGTGCCGAACTTGGCCTCGCGCGCGACGCCCGCGCGGTACTGCTGGTACGCCTGCTTCTCGGCGTCTTCCTTGAGGGCGCGGATCGACAGCTTGGCCTCTCCCCGGCGCGGATCCACCTCGATGACCTTCGCGTCGAACTGGGTCCCGATGGGGAACTCCTTGCGCAGGTCGGTGCCGCGCTGCGTGCCGGTGTGACCGGCCGGGATGAAGCCGCGGGCCGCTCGCCCCGTCGTGCCGAGCACCCGGACGACGAGCCCCCCTTCGGTCACCTGCGTGACGGCCACCTTCACCGCCCTGCCCTGCTGCACGCGCTGGCGCGGCTCGCTCTCCTCGCCCTCGGGCGGGGCGGGGTGGAGACCGATCCGCCGACCCGCCGGGTCGCAGCTCGCGACGACCACGTCGACATCGTCGCCGACCGTCACCACCTCGCTCGGGTGCTGGATCGGCTTCATCGAGAGGTCGGCCGTGTGGATGAGCCCATCGATGCCCGGCTCGAGCTCGACGAACGCACCGAACGGCTGCAAGCGGGCGATCTTCCCCTTGTGGCGCGAGCCGACCGCGTACTTGTCCTTCACCGCGTCCCAAGGATCGACGGTGGCGGCCTTGCGGCTCAGCCAGAGCTTGCCCTTGTCGTCGACGCGCAGGACCTTCACGTCGATCTCCGCGCCCGGCTTGAACAGGTCGGCCAGCTTGGCGCCGCGGTCGTGGCTCGCCTCGCTCATGTGGACCAGCCCCTCGACGCCGCCGGCGTCGGGGAGCGCGACGAACACGCCCCACGCGACGACCTTGCGCACCACGCCCTTGTGCAGCGAGCCGGGCTCGATCGACGTGAGCGCCTCGGTGCGCGCCCTCCGGGTCTCCTCCTCGAGCATCTTGCGGCGGGACACGACGATGTCGCGCCCCTTCTTCGCGAACTGCGTCACGATGAAATCGAGCCGCTGCCCCACGAGGTAGTTGAGGTCGGCGCCGTGGCGCAGATCGACGTGCGACGCCGGCGCGAAGGCGCGGAGGCCGCCGAGGTCGACCTCGAGCCCGCCCTTCACCGCCCCGGTCACGAACCCTTCGATCGGCTCGCCGCTCTGGAGCGCGGCCTCGGCGCGCGCCCGCGCCTGATCGAGCTGCACCGGTGCTCTCGACAGGAGCAGCATGCCCCCGCGCACGCCGGTGCTCGCCACCGTCGCGATGAACTGATCGCCATCGACGGGCGGCTCTTCATCGAGGATCTCGCGGCGGTCGAAGAGCCCCGTGGCCTTCCCGGCGATGTCGATCCAGATGGCGTGGTCAGTGATCTTGCTGACCTTGCCGAACACCTCCTCGCCGATGCTGAAGGCGGGGCGCTCGCGCGGCGGCGGCGGTCCCTGCCCCTTGCGCCGCTTGCGCTTCTCGCCGCCGGGCTGGGGCTGCCCCCCCGCCTCGTCGGCCGCCTGCTCCTCCTCGCCTTCCTCGTCGCCGGCATCGGCCGCCTCGGCGTCGCTGGCCTCGGCGTCGCTGGCCTCGGCCGCCTCGGCCGCCTCGGCGCCCGGCGGACCACCGGCCTCCTCCGCGCCCTTGCGGCGGCGGCGGCGGCGGCGCTTCTTTCCAGCGCCCCCCTCCGCCAGTGCGGCCGCGCCCGCTTCTCCCGCCGGCGCGGGCTTCGCGCCTTGCGCGGGTTTCGCGCCTTGCGCGGGCTTCGCGCCCTGCGCGGGCTTCCCGCCCGCCGGAGCGCCCCGCCTGCCCTGGCCCTGGGGGGCCCCCGGCTTGCGGTTGCCGATATCGTCCCGCGGCAGGCCGGGGACGCGGTTGCCGATGTCGTCGCCGGGCTGCTCTTCCCAGTCGTCGTCGTCATCGGCAGCGCTCGCCTGGGCGGCGGGTGCCGCCGCGGCCGGTGCTGCCTCGGGCTGGGTCGAGCTCGCCTGCGGCGAGGTTTCTCCGCCGGACGCGCCGCTCGCCTCGGACGGGGTGGTGGACCCCGCTTCATGAGCCTGGGTTGCTTGCTCGGACGCCGCGTTCGACGCCTCGAGCGTGCCGCCCTGGTCGGCCGGAGCTTCCGGCGCGTCCGCCGGCGTGGTGGTATTTTCGTGGGTATTCATCCGCGCCTCGCGCGACAACGCATGCCGATGGGGGCGAAACGTGCTCGCGTTCTCTCCAGCGGCCCCCTCGGTTCAATTGGGGGGAAGGGGCCGGAACCATAACGTACCCGGGACGTTTACGCGAGAGCCTACCGCATGATGGGCAGGTGCTTGTTCGTCCCCCCGCTCCGGTCGATGCGCAGGCCACCCCCGCTCGCGAGGTTGTGGGCGCTGATCTGGCCGGCCAGCCGCTCCGCCACATCCAGGAACGCGCGCGCGATCGGGCTGGCCGGGGCGGCCTGAACGACCGGCGTGCCGGCGTCGCCCCACTCCCGGATGGCGGGGTCCATCGGGATCTGGCCGAGCAGCGGCGCCTCGGCGAACTCGGCGATCTTCTGCCCGCCGCCGGCCCCGAAGAGCTCGTGCCGCTTGCTGCACCCGTCGCACACGAAGTAGCTCTCGTTCTCGACCACGCCGAGCAGGGCGATCCCGACCTTCTGGGCCATGGAAACCGATTTGTACACGTCCTGGAGGGCCACCTCCTGCGGCGTCGTCACGACGATCGCGCCCGTGGTCCTCATTTTCTGGGAGATCGTCAGCGCGATGTCACCGGTCCCGGGCGGCAGATCGAGCACCAGGTAGTCGAGCTCACCCCACTCCACATCGCGCATGAACTGGAGCAGCGCGTTCTGGAGCATCGGGCCGCGCCAGACGACGGCTGACCTCGGATCCTCCAGGAGGAAGCCGATCGACATGAGCTTCACGCCGAAGCGCTCGAGCGGCAGGAATTTCTGGCCGTCGGCGGAGGTCGGGCGGCCCATCACGCCGAGCATGGTCGGGACGCTCGGCCCGTACATGTCCGCGTCGAGCAGGCCGACCTTGGCCCCCTCGCGGCTCAGCGCCAGCGTCAGGTTGGCGGCGACCGTGCTCTTGCCGACGCCGCCCTTGCCGCTCATCACGAGGACGATGTTGCGCACGCCCGGCGACGGGTCGTCCGGGAGGATGGTGCGCTGCGGGACGGCGACGTCCCACGCGATCCGGACGTCCTTCGCGCCGGCGCCCTTCAGCGCCGCCTCGATGTCCGCGGCGAGCCGCTGCTTGAAGTGGCTGGTCAGCTCGACCGTGAGCGAGGCGGCCTCGCCCTCGATCGAGAGCTCCCGGACGCGCCCGAGCTCTGTGAGCGGGCGCTGGAGATCCGGCGCGATGACCTTTGCCAGCGCGGCGAGCGCGGCATCCTTCGTGATGGGCATGGGGCGAAGGAGTTAGGACCGCTCCGGATTCCCGTCAACCGGCGAGCGCGCCACGCTCGCGGCCGTTCGATTTCGCCTCGCCTTCGCCTCGCCTTCACCTGGCCGGGCGGCGCACCGGCCGCCCCGCGCCCGGCCGGCCCCGTCACCAGCAGGAGGTGACCACGGACTGCGGGTCGCTCGGGTCGAGCCGGCGCGACGGCAGGTAGCACCGCGAGTCCACGCACTCCCCGCTCCCGTTCGCCTCGATGCACACGCACGCGCCGGAGAGCCCGCTGGGCGACTTCGGGCAGACCTCGGCCGCGTTCTCCTCGGTGCACCGGATGGGGAGCGCCGCGTCGAGGCACGCCCGCTGGCCGCGCAGCGTGGTGGTGCACTCCATCGTGGAGTCCGCGTCGCCGCAGTCGGTGTCGTTGCGGCACGGATGGCAGAAGCCGCCGGGATCGCCGACGCAGCGGTCGAACCGCGGCTTGCACACGTCGCCGTCGCACCTGTAGTCGAGGTCGCAGTCGGAGTCCTCGCTGCACGACCTGGCGCACCGGCTCTCGCCGCCGATCGTGACGCAGCGCTGCCCCAGGACGAGCGAGCAGTCGACATCGGAGCTGCACGGCGCGCACTGCGTGCGCTTGACGCACGTCTTTCGCAGCAGGCAGAGCGAGCCCTCCTCGTAGGTGTTGCCTTCGCCGAACGTGGAGGGGTCGATGCACTCCTCGTCGGTCTCGCCGCAGAAGCTGCTATTCCCCTTGTCGGTGCCGCAGATCGCGTGAGGGTCGCGGGTCACGGCGCACTCGAAGCCGCCGGGGCAGTCGGCGTCGCTCTCGCAATGCGGCTGCGTGCAGTACGCCTCGGCGTCGCCCTCTCCCTTGCCGAGGCACTCCAGGCCGAGCGAAGAGCACTGGTCGGGAGCGCAGGTCGGGATGAAACAGTAGCTGCCGTCGCTGCACTTGCCGGCGGTACAGGCGGGGTTGTCGCCGCACGCCGCGGCGTCGCGCTGGCACTCGCCGGGATTGCCGTTGCACTGCATCGGGTTGCACGGCGTGTCGTCGGGGCAGCGCCCGAAGTGCCCGCATTCGAAACCGAACGGACACGGCGCCCCAAAACCCACCATTTTCCCGTTCGGCCTACAAACGGAAATCTTGGCTTCCGTGTCGTCTTCCACGGCGGGCACACAGTCCTGGAGACCCGGGGCGCACTCGAGGTGGCTGCTGCACTCGAGCACGCAGCGGTTTCCGACGCAGGTGTTGCCCGCCAGGCAGAGCTCCGGCCTGCACTTGCCCTCACAGACGCCGTTGACGACGACGCCTCCGAAGCATTCGTCCCGCGGCGCGTCCGACGACGAGCAGGCGCCGCTCGCGAGGGCCGCCCCGCTCGCCAGCAAGCCCAGCATCAGGAAGGCGTGGATACGACGGAGACGGGGCCGACGGGCGCTGTGAGTGGCGACAACCTGCTGCATAGGACCTCAGCGCGGGAAACACCCGCGGATCGGGGCAGGCACGGCGGGCCTGGCCGGAGATTGCGGAAACGAGCCCCCCGAGCGAAGCGGCGGCGACAAGGTTGCCCTTGACGCCCCCCGTGCCGCCCAGAAGAATGAGCACTCCTACACCATACTTCAGGCGGTGGCATCATGCGAATGGACGCAGTTCTCGTTTGGATGGGCCTTGGCGTCGTCGCAGCCCTGGGGCTCGTCGGCTGCGGGGGAGAAGAGGATCCCATCCCGGCTCCTCCTTTTCCTGAAGGGACGGGTCAGCCTGCGGCCAACGCTGCTCAATATCCGGCTGGGCCGTATGGGATCAGCCCCGGCCGGGTGATCGCGAATTACCAGTTCGTCGGGTACGCCAACGCCGCCGAACACAAAGACACGATGCAGCCGATTCAGCTCGCCGACTTCTACAACCCGACCGGGGAGGAGGTCTTTCCCGAGGGCTCGCCCTACGGCGCTGGCGAGCCGAAGCCGAAGGTGCTGCTGATCGACGTCTCGTCCGTGTGGTGCGGCCCCTGCAAGATCGAGGCGGAGTCCGTCCTGCCCAGGCTGTACGAGAAGTATCAACCGCTCGGCGGCGAGTTCCTGGTCCAGCTCGCCGACGGGAGGAACCCGGGTGAGCCCGCGGTGCCGCGCGACCTGTACCGCTGGACGACCACGTACGACGTGCAGTACCCGTCGGCGATCGACCCTTCGTACAAGCTCGGCGCGCTCTTCCAGGCCGATGCGTTCCCGGCGAACATGCTGGTCAGGACGAAGGACATGACCATCATCGAGGTCGTCTCCGGCGTGCCCGCGGAGGACAGCAGTTTCTGGCGGAAGTTCGAGAAGATCATGAACGGCGAGCTCTGAACGAACCGCCGCGCGGGCGCGCCGCCGAGCCACCGTTCGGCGCGCCCGCGGGAGAACCTGTCAGGGCGCCGCTCGCGGCGTCCGCAACGTTGAGACCTCAAGCCGGTCGGCCGCTCAGGCCGGCCCTCCGCGACGGAAGCCCTCGATGAACCGAATTACCCGCTGCGCGCTCTCGCTGGCGTTCACTGTCCTCGGCCTCGCGACCACCTCGTGTGGCGCCGCCTCCGGAGGCCCGGCGGCGAGCCCTGCGCCGGACTTCTCGCTCCCCGCCCTGGACGGCAAGACCGTCAGGCTCTCGGATTATGCCGGCAAGAGCGTCGTATTGATCGACTTCTGGTCAACCACCTGCGATCCGTGCTTGGCGGAGATGCCCCACATCGTCGAGCTCTACAAGAAGCACAAGGACAAGGGGTTCGTCGTGCTCGCCGTTTCCCTCGATGGGCCGGAGTCCCGCGCGCAGGTGAGCAGCACGGCGCACGACAGAGAGATGATTTTCCCCGTGCTCCTCGACGAGGAGACGACCGTTGCCGCCAAGTACAACCCGAAGCGCGAGCTACCGTTCTCCGTGCTCATCGGCCGAGACGGCTCGATTCTTCACAAGCGCGGCGGCTACCAGCCCGGCGACGAGGCGCTGCTCGCCGAGCATGTCGAGAAGGCGCTCGGTCAGCCGTAGGCGCGGAGGGCTCGCGCTCGGCGCCGCGCCGGGCTCCACGGGCGGTGGGTCCGTGGTAGGAAACCGAGGTGCGCTCCCTGCTCCACGCCGCCGTCGCCGGTCTGCCCGCGGCGTCCCTCCTCCTCGCTGCCGGCTCCGCGGCGGCGGTCGATTTCCAGGACGTCGGCGGCCAGCCGATGGCCGTCGACATCGTGAACACCGCGGCCGCGGTGTACCACTTCGACAACCGGAACGACGATCCTCGCTACGCGTCGCGCTACCTCGACGACCGCTACGGCGAGATCCTCGACCGGCTGGACGCGCAGATCAGCTGGTGGCGTCTTCAGCTCGGCGCCCGGATCGACGCCGCCTTCTATGTCGGCACGCCGTCGGCGACCAGCTTCGACCTGCTGGAGAAGATCCGGGACGAGGAGGTCTTGTTCGAGGTCAACGACGCCAGGCGGGAGCTCCACTCGCGGTACCGGAACACGGTCTATCCGTCGAAGCTCTGGATAACCTACACGCAGCCAGGCATCGAGGCGACGGTAGGTGATTTTTACGCCCAGCTCGGGCGCGGCCTGGTCTTCAGCGTGCGCAAGATGGACGAGCTCGCCATCGACACGACGGTCCGAGGTGGCAGGCTCGCGCTCGAGCACGATTTCACGGTCCTCCGGCTCAAGGCCACGGCCTTCGCCGGGCAGCTGAACCCGCTGCGCATCGACAGCGCGAGCGGCAGGCGGCTGCACGGCTCCGGGTCACCCCTCTTCTTCGGGTTCCCCGACGCGGACAGCGCAGGCGACCTGCGCACGTACGAGTCGACCGTGGACCCGCAGGGGAATCCGCGCCCGGTCACGCATGTCGCGGAGGCGCAGCCGAGCTACGTCGAGGACACCGTGCTCGGCGGAAGTCTGGAGGTGGCGGCGAAGGGCGTGCAGCTCGCCGCGAACGGAGCGCTGCTCCGCGGCGAGATCGGCACGTTCAGCGGTTCGATCGGCGTTCCCTCGATCGCGGAGCACGGCGACGTGTACGTCGAGGTGGCCGGCCAGCCGGGCCGAACGGAAGAGGGCCAGCGCGTCCGGCCGGGCTACGCGATCTACGCGGCGGCGAACGCCCGCAGCGGGCCGGTCGCCGTGTCGCTCGAGGGGAAGCACTATCGCCGCTTCGCGCCGCTCTTGGCCAACATCGATGTCGACCCGCTGAACCCTGGCTTCAGCGCGCCCGAGTACAAGGGCCTCGCGTACAACCAACCTCCCACCGCGGAGCCCGTCTACGTGGAGCCGATCGGCGCGCCAAACGTCTGCGTGACGGGCGGGCGCGGGCGGGTCGACTACCGCTTCGACCGGAGCCTGGCCGTGTACGCCTGGGTCGGTCATTACGTGAGCTTCACGGAGAAGGC
This sequence comes from Sorangium sp. So ce185, assembly GCF_051526825.1. Taxonomy (NCBI): domain Bacteria; kingdom Pseudomonadati; phylum Myxococcota; order Polyangiales; family Polyangiaceae; genus Sorangium; species Sorangium sp. So ce185. The sequence continues at coordinate 11,259,624 of NZ_CP150316.1, forward strand.
GAGCGACGGCTGCATCGAAGACGACGCGAACCGCACCGACACGTGGGACGTCGCGGCGGGCACCGAGCTCCACTTCGACCGCAGCCGCTCGCACGTGCGCGCGTGGGCCGGAGCTCGACAATCCGACGAGGCCGAGCCGGAGCGCGCCTTCTACAGCGAGGGCTACGTCCGTTACGACATCGTGAAGCACCTCGCTGGCGCGTTCTCTGTCCAGGTGCAGGGCAACAGCCGCCGCCGCTACAGGCCGGAGAATTTCGAGTCGTCCTGGGTCGAAGGGGACAACTACCTCGCGCTCCAGTGGTCGCCCCACCTGGCAGCAATTTTCGGCTACGAGTACACGTCTCAACCTGGTTGCGCGCCCGGCAAGGACGGCGAGCTCTGCCACTTCTTCAGCGGGGGCCTGCAATGGAAATCCGGCTCGAGGCGGACGGCGCTCGATCAGATCGTCGACACGGCGCAGCTCTTCGTCGGCCAGCGGCGCGGGGGCCTGCGCTGCGTCTCCGGCGTGTGCCGGACCTTCCCGCCGTTCGAGGGCGCGCGGCTCGAGCTCGTCTCGAGGTTCTGAGCGGCCGAGCGCGCCGCGCGCGGCCACCGGCGGCGATCAGGACGCCGTTAGGATCGCGCAGGCCACCGCGCTCCTGACCCGGGGATCGGCGTCGGCGACCAGCGGGGCAGCGCGCGGGATCTCGCCGAGATCGACCAGGCCGACGCCGGCCGCCTCGCGGACCGGGATCTCCCGGGACTGGAGATCGCGCTCCAGGAGCGGCACGACGGACCTGACGCCCGCGCGGGCGAGGACGCCCCGCGCGAGCACCGCGCGGGTCGACGTGCCCGTGGCGAGCTTCGTCAGCCATGCGGTCGCGGCGGTGCGCTCGCGCGCTGCGATGAGGTGCGGCGGGGCATCAACGTGGCGGGCGTGGACGGCGAAGGCGACCGCGTCATCCGGATCGGCCCGCGCCTCGAGGAGCGCGGCTCGCACCGAGGCATCCTCGAGCGGCGCGGAGAGGATGGCGTAGACGCGGTCCCTCGTCTGGCTGGTGCGGATCGCGCTGATAAGGACGGCGACGGCTTCCCCGGCGCCGTCGCCGCCAGCGCGGACCAGCCCGCGCGCGGCGGCGATCGCGGGCGCGCCGCGCTGGGTGGAGATCGCCCAGAGGAGCTGCGCGCGCCCGCCGGCGTCGATCGCGCGCGGCGCCGCCCACGCCTCGGCGATCGCTTCACGCCCGGGTTCATCCGAGAGGGTCCAGAGATCGCGCAACGCCAGCACGACCTCTCGACCGCCGAGCGCACCGGCGGCGCGGATCGCGAGCGTCCGCGCGAGCGGGTACGGGTCGAGGCGCGCCGCTTCGAGCAGCGCGCCTCGGTCGCTCGGGTCCGCCGCCGCGATCGCGGCGCGGAGCGCCGACACGCGCACCTCCTGATCGCCGTCGAGCATCCGCGCGCGCCGCGCCGCGCCGTCCTCGGCTGCGACGAAGGCCCGCGCCTCCAGCGCGCGGAGCGCCGCGTTCTTGTCAGGGGACCTCCCGGCCGCCGCGTCGTTCGCGTACAGCTTCGCGCGCTCTGGCTCGGTGAGCCCTGCCTCGAGGAGGATCATCGCTGCGGCTGTCGCGACCGCGTCCGAGCCCGCGGCGCGTTCGGCGAGCGCGTCCTCCAGCGGGCGCGCGCAGGTCCGGAGCTCGCGCAGGAGATCGATCCCGGACGGCGGCGTCGCGCGCGCGATCTCCCCCTCCGCGACCGCGCGGGCGATCGCGCGCGCGTCGTCGCTGTCGAGCGCGCCGCGGCGCAGCTCGTCGTGGAGCGCGCGGCGCAGCTCATCGAACCTGCCCGCCTCGGCCGCGCGCATCGAGGCCGAGCTCGCGCAGCCGACGACCGCGGCGAGCGAGAGGAGGCCGGCGAGGATCGACCCAGGGAGCGCGCGGTGCATGAGGCGACTCTTACCGCGCCGAAGTTCGCGCTCGAAGCCCCTTCGGCTCGACCACCCGGGGAATCCGTTCTATACGGCGCTCACGCCCCGGCACCATGCGTATCGACGTCATCGTCAACACCACAGCGCGCCGGTACCGGGCGAAGCCCTCGCTCATCGACCGCATGTCGGCCGCCTGCGCTGGCGCTGCGGAGCTCCATCCGACCTCGAGCGTCGCGGAGCTCGCGGAGGTCTGCGACCGGATCGCGCGGCGTGGCACGGATCTGGTCGCGCTCTCCGGCGGAGACGGCAGCTTCATGGCGGGCGTCACGGCGCTCGCCCGCGCCTTCGGCGAGCGCTCCTTGCCGCCCCTCGTCCTCCTGCCTGGCGGGACCGTGGCGACCGTCGCGCGCAACTGGGGCATGACGGGCGATCCGGCCGTGCTCCTCGAGCGGATCATCCACGAAGCTCGCGGCCTTCGCAGCGGCGCCGCCCTCCCCGGGGTTGTCCGTCGGCCCACCTTGCGCGCGCGAGCGACGACGCGCGGCGGTGGCGTCGAGGAGCGCATCGGCTTCATCTTCGGCACCGGGCTCGTGGCCAGCTTCTTCGACGTCTACTACGAGCGCGGAGGAGACGGATACGGCGCCGCCGCGCGCATCGTGTCACGGGTGTTCATCGAGTCGTTCTACGGCGGCTCCTATGCGCGGCGCGTGCTCGAACCGCTGCCCTGCACGATCGAGGTGGAGGGGCGGCGGCTCGCCCCGCGCGCCTGGTCGCTCGTCTGCTCGTCGGTGGTGCGCGACCTCGGCATCCACATGCGGGTCACCTACCGGGCCGGTGAGGCTCTCGAGCGCCCGCACCTCGTCGCCAGCGCGCTACCCCCCCGGGAGCTGGGCCCGCGCGCCCCGCTCGTCCTTGCGGGCCGGCCCATCGGCGGTCGGGATCACTTCGACGATCTCGTCCGCGATTTCACGGTCCGTTTCGACGGCGCGCCAGCGCCCGGCGACGGCCCCTACATCCTCGACGGAGATCCCCTCCGGGCGAGCGAGGTCCGGATCTCGGCCGGGCCGGCCATCGGCGTCCTGACCCCGCGTCCCTGAGCCCGCGCGCTCGTCGGCGACGTGCGCCCGATCTGCCGGGTGCCGGGCGGCGCGTTGCGTGACGGAATCATGACCGGCGTCGTGAACCCCAGTGACGGGCGTGCTCGATGCTCCATGCACCTTGGAAACCATCACGCAAGCCCCTGCATCGAGCCCTACACGAGTCGTCGTACCGAAGCCTGGCCCGAGCTTCGGCCAGCTCTTCAACGTGCTGGGGATCGTTGCGATCCACGCGGGCACCGTGGTCGCCATCGTCCGAGGCGCCACGTGGAAGCTCGCGGCGCTCGCTGCGGCGACGTACTTCGTCCGGATGTTCGCGATCACGGCGGTCTACCACCGGTACTTCTCGCACCGGAGCTACAAGACGAGCCGTGGCCTCCAGTTCCTGCTCGCCCTGCTCGGGACCACGGCGACGCAGAAGGGCCCGCTGTGGTGGGGGGGCACGCACCGCGTCCACCACAAGTACTCGGACACCGAGCGCGACGTTCACAGCCCGCTCCGTCGCGGGTTCTGGTACGCGCACATCGGCTGGTGGCTCGGCCGCGAGCACGAGGAGCTCGACCTGAAGCGGATCCCTGACTTCGCGGGCTTTCCTGAGCTCCGCTGGCTGGATCGCTACCACGTGGTCGGACCGCTCGGAATGATCGCGCTGCTCTTCGCGCTGGGCGGTTACGACGCCTTCCTGTGGGGCTACGTCGTGTCGACGTGCGCCCTCATGCACGGCACGTTCACGATCAACTCGCTCGCGCACGTGTTCGGCTCGCGGCGCTACGCGACGACCGACACGAGCCGCAACAACTTCTGGCTCGCGCTGGTCACGCTTGGCGAGGGCTGGCACAACAACCACCACCACTACATGAGCAGCGCCAACCAGGGCTTCTTCTGGTGGGAGATCGACGTCAGCTTCTACATCCTGCGCGGGATGGAGAAGCTCGGCTTGATCTGGGACCTCAGGACGGCGCCGGCGCACGTGCTGCAGCGGAACCTGATCAAGGAGGTCGGCGAGCGCTCGCCGCTCCTCGCCCCTCAGGCCGCGCCGGTCGAGCCGCTCGACGCCCCGCCGCTGGGTCGGCCGAGCCTCGGCGACGTCTGACCGCCCGCGCCGCTCGGCATCGAACCTCTCCCGGTCGGAGGCTTTTGGTCAGCCTTCGCCGGGAGCGCTCGCGACAGCCCGCTCGATGAACAGCGCCGTCCCCGCGCATCTGCGGAGGCGTGGCGGCCGGAGATCCATCGCGGCTCTCCGGCGTGGGACGCGAGCTAATTCACCGACGAGGCAGCCTGCTGGCTGTGAGCGGTGGCGGAGTCGCCAGGCTTCGGCTTCTCGGCCTTGCTGCGCTCGCGCTGGCGCTCCAGACCGGCGCGGACGAAGCGAGCGAAGAGCGGGTGCGCGCTGTGGGGGCGGCTCTTGAACTCCGGGTGGAACTGACAGCCCACGAAGTACGGGTGCTCGCGCAGCTCGATCATCTCGACGAGCCGCTGATCGGGCGACGTTCCGGAGAGCACGAGCCCCTTCTGCACCATCGCCTCGCGGTACTTGTTGGCCACCTCGTACCGGTGCCGGTGCCGCTCGCTGATGCTCGTCTGCCCGTACGCCTCCGCGGCGACCGAGCCCTTGTCCAGCACGCACGGGTACGCGCCGAGGCGCATCGTCCCGCCCTTCTCGACGACCCCCTTCTGGTCGGGCATCAGATCGATCACCGGGTAGGGGGCGTTCCGATCGAACTCCACGGAGTTCGCTCCCGCCATGCCGCAGACGTGCCGCGCGAACTCGACGACCGCGAGCTGCATGCCGAGGCAGATCCCGAAGAACGGGATCTTCTCCTCGCGCGCGAACCGGATGGCCTCGATCTTCCCCTCGGTCCCACGATCTCCGAAGCCGCCGGGCACGAGGATCGCGTCGAGGTTCGACAGCACCTCGGGCGCGCCGCGCGCCTCGATCTGCTCGGAGTCGATGTACTCGAGCTCGACCCGCACGTCGTTGTGGAGCCCGCCGTGGACGAGCGCCTCGTGGAGCGACTTGTAGGAGTCGCGCAGGTGCACGTACTTACCGACGACGCCGATCTTCACGATGCCGCGAGACGGCTTCTTGAACCGCTCGACGATGCGTTGCCAGGACGACAGGTCCGGCTGCCTCGCCCAGATGTTGAGCAGCTCCGTGATCTTCTCGTCGATCCCCTCGGCGTGGAGGACCAGCGGGAGCTCGTAGATGCAGTCCACGTCGACGGCCGCGATCACGCAGTCGACGGCGACGTTCGAGAAGAGGGAGATCTTCTCCTTCATGCTGCGCGGGAGCGGCCGATCGCAGCGGCAGAGCAGGATGTCCGGCTGGATGCCGATCTCGCGCATCTCCTTGACCGAGTGCTGGGTGGGCTTCGTCTTCAGCTCGCCCGCCGTCGCGATGAACGGCACGAGCGTGACGTGCACCGAGATGGCGTTCTGCGCGCCCGACTCCACCTTGAGCTGGCGGATCGCCTCGATGAACGGGAGCGACTCGATGTCGCCCACCGTGCCGCCGACCTCCACGATCGCCACGTCGGCCCCATCCGCCGCGGAGCGGATGCGGAGCTTGATCTCGTCCGTGACGTGCGGGATCACCTGCACCGTCGCCCCGAGGTACTCGCCGCGGCGCTCTTTGGAGATGACCGCCTCGTAGACGCGGCCCGTGGTGAAGTTGTTCTGCCTCGTCATCCGGGCGAGCGTGAAGCGCTCGTAGTGCCCCAGATCGAGGTCGGTCTCTGCGCCATCGTCCGTGACGAAGACCTCGCCGTGCTGGTAGGGCGACATCGTGCCGGGATCGACATTGATGTACGGGTCCAGCTTGAGGTGGGTGACCTTCAACCCACGGGACTCCATCAGCGCCCCGATCGAGGCCGCGGCCAGTCCCTTGCCGATCGACGATACGACTCCGCCTGTGACGAAGACGAATTTGGTCCGCTTGCTCATGACCCATCGCTCCGCTGCGCCGTGTGCGCGCCTGTAACCAGTTCCTCGGCGGCGCTCAAAGGTGAGCGACGCGAGGTTCGGCTGTCCACGGCAAATACCTTGCCCGGCTTACAAGCCGCACGGCCCCGTCAACAGGACCGAAGCCAGAGGAATCCCCCGCGAGGGGGATCCCGCGCCGGCAACAGAACCTGACCTGCCGTGCGAGCCCGTCTACAACCGGATGAGCTCGAGGCAAGCCTGCGCGACGTGATGCCGCTCTGAATCCGCCGGCATTCTAGGCCGCTCTCTCAGCTCGTCAATGCAAAGGGCAATCCGATCTCCCAAGAAGGGCCGAGCCCCCTCCGGATCGGGCCCGACCGCGGCCGCGGCCGCGGGGGCTCCGTCGGCCCGGGGCGTCGGCGGACCGGGATGGTACGCTCCGCCGGCTCTCCGCGGCCTGGCCACGCCATGAGAATCGCCCACGTGCTCCAGCTCGCGACGTCCACCCCGATCGTCGCGCTGGAACGGGACGGCGCGCTCTACGACGTCGCGGAGCTCGAGCGCCACTTCGGGACGAAGCTCGCGGAGATCCGCGGCGTGTCCGACTTTCACACGCGCGTGGTGGCGCTCCGCGGTGCCGGTCTCCACGCGCTGGACGATCGGCTCCTCAGCGGAGATCGCCCCTCGTCGACGGAGCTGCACCCGTCCACCGTCCTCTGGCTGCCGCCCTGCGCCACGGATCGCGCGGCGTACATCCAGCTCGGCCCTTACGCGCACGGCGCGGAGCGCCCCTGGTATCGGTTCGGCAACAGCCGCGCGCTGCTCGGGCACGATGCGGCGATCCCCTTCCCCGCGCTCGAGGACGAGCCCGACTACGAGCTGAACCTGGCGGCGCTCCTCGGCGAGGATCTGCGGCGCGCCACGCCGGACGATGTGGAGCGCGCGATCGCGGGGTACACCGTGCTGAACGACTGGACCGCGCGCGGCCTGGAGGCGCGCTCGCTGGCGTGCGGGCTTCCGCCGTCGGAAGCGAGGGACTTCGCGACGCAGCTCGGTCCGGTTCTGGTCACGCCCGACGAGCTCGGCCCGGTCGAGGTGCTGCGGACCCAGGTCCGCGTCGGCGCCGCGTCGCGCCCCTGCTCTCGCATCGGCGAGTGGGCCTTCTCGCTGGCCGAATCCGTCGCGTACATCAGCAACCACATCGAGCTGCGCGCAGGCGACGTGGTCGGAGCAGGCCGGGTCTTCGGCGGGAGCGCCGGCCAGCGCGTACCGTACGGAGCCAGCGTGGAGCTGATGATCGAGCGCATCGGACGGCTGAGCGGCAAACCGGTCCGAGGCCCTGCTCCGTTGCCGTGGCGCCGCGGGTGAGCGCGCCGGCGCATCGCCGAGGTCCTCGGTGGATCAGAACGTGCCGACGACGCCGGCTCCCATGCCGGTCGCGGTGATCACCGGAGCCGGCCGCACCGTGATCGCCGCGGGCTGCGCAGAGCGCGCCTCCGTGGTCATGAAGATGCCCTCGGCGACGAGGCCGAGGCCAGCGAGCTGCGCGAGCCCACCGACGATGGTGAGCGCCCCGCGCAGGTACAGCTTCGCTCCACAGTCCGGATCATCCGAAGCGCAGCCGTTCTTGGCGAGCGCCATCCACGGGCCCGCGATCGGGATCTTCAGCTCGCTCGACCCGGGCACCTCGGGCCACGAGGTCGCGGCCAGGAACGCCGCACCATAGGAGAGCGCCGTCACGGCCACCCCGCCGACGATGACCTTCGCGCGCGCCGACGACGGCGGGTACCGCGGAGGCGCCGCTGGCTCCTCCGCGCCGGCGGAAGCCGCGGAGAGCGCGAGCGCAGCGGCGACGGCGAGCGCGACGCTCTTCATGGGGCCTTCTTGCTGGAGGGTGCGGAGCCGGCCTTCTTCGACGGCAGCTTCACCGTGTAGGGGACCTCGAGCGGCTCGCCTTCGAACGGCAGCACGATCTCTCCGACGAAGGCGCGCTTGACGCATGCTTCGGCGGGCGTCCCTGCGAACGGCGGTCCGACCAGCACGTCGGTCACGCGCCCCTTCTGACCGTCGAACACGACCTTGACCTCGCCCTCGCCGGTCGGCGCGTTGGGCACGACCTCGGCGCAGTTCGCCGCCTTGTCGCCGCCGCGCCGCAGCGCGATCTCCATCTGCTTCTTCTGGTCGTCGTTGAGCCCGCCGCCGCTGTCCGAGGGCGCGCTCGCCTCGGCGGCGTCGGAGCTGCCCGTCTCGGCCGGTGCGGCCTCGCCGGTATATGCCTGGTCGAAGTTGTAGTCTTCCCCTGCCTGCTTGGGCTTGGCGCCGGAGCATGCCGCCGCCGCGAGGATGATGAGCGGCAAGATGGCGCGGGTCGAATGCTGCTGGGACACGGTGTCCTCCCTTCGAACAGAGCGTGAAGGAGTGCTGCGCGCACCCTAGCAAGCTCTCCTTTGCGAGGACAACTCCGAGAAGCATCGCCCAGCCCGCGCCGAGCGGTCGACCGGAGGAGGCGCCCGCGGCGAAGACATTGTAGAGCCGGAGAGCCGTCATGCCTCGACATCCCCGCCGCGCCCTCTCCGTGGTCGCGCTCGTGCTCTCGTCGATCCTCGCCCGCCCGGGCGGCTCGCAGCCGCTCGACGGCGGCGCGGCTCCCGCGGAGCGCTCGACCCGCACCGCGAAGCCCACGCTCGACGTACCCGGGGACCCGAGCGCCCCCCGCTCGCCCCTCGGCGCGCTTGGGCCTCAAAAATTCGCCCCTGGGCGTGCTCGAGAGCAGCTCGAGAAGCTCGCCGCCGAAGTGCGGCGCGCGGGGGGGCGGGTCGGCGTGCTCGCGCTCGACATCGCGAGCGGAGCGACCCTCACCGCCCTCGACGAGCGCGGACTGTACAACCCTGCGTCCAACGCGAAGCTCTTCACCGCCGCCGCTGCGCTGCGCCTGCTCGGCCCGGGCTACCGCTACCTGACCGGCCTCTACGGGGACGCGTCGAACGGAAGCGTCGCCGAGCTCGTGCTCCGAGGTTCGGGAGATCCGTCGCTCAGGACCCGCGATCTCTGGGAGATGGCGCGCGATCTGCGCGCGGCCGGCGTCCGCAAGGTCGCGGCGATCTCGATCGACCAGGGCTACTTCGACGCGCGCTTCGTGCCTCCAGCCTTCGAGCAGCAGCCGGACGAGTGGGCGGCTTTCCGTGCCCCCGTCGCGGCGGCGTCGCTGAACGCGAACGCCCTGCTCTTCACGGTGCGGCCATCCAAGGCGGGCCAGCCCGCTTCCGTGGCGATCGATCCCCCGGGCTTCGTGGTGCTCCGTGGCGCCGTGACCACCGCGAAGCGCGACACACCGGAGCGGATCGGCGTCCGGCTCGAGCCGAGCGGACATCGCCTCGTCGCGCACCTCAGCGGGCACGTCCCGGAGGGCGGCCGCGCGGTGAGCGTGGCGAGACGCGTCGATGATCCGCGCCTCCTCGTTGCGTACACGCTCAAGGAGATGCTGCAGGAAGTGGGCGTCGAGGTCCCGGGGGAGGTGCGGCTCGGCGGCGAGCATCAGAAGCGGCTCCTCGTGGCTCACCGCTCGGCGCCTCTCGGCGAGCTCCTCGCCGTCCTCGGGAAGGACAGCGACAACTTCTACGCGGAGACGATCTTCAAGACGCTCGCCGCCGAGAAGCGCGGACGCCCCGGCACGGCCGAGGCTGCGGCGGCGCTGGTCGGCGAGACGCTCGGCGAGCTCGACGCCTTCGCAGAGGGCGTCGTCCTGCGGAACGGCTCCGGCTTGTTCGACGCGGCCCGCGCGTCGCCAGAGGCCATCGTGCGGCTGCTCCGCGCCGCCTTCCTCGATCCGGCGCTCGGCGCGGACTTCACCGCGCAGCTCGCGATCGGCGGCGTGGACGGGACCTTGCGCGGCCGCTTCCGCGGGTGGTCGAAGGAGCGCGCCATCCGGGCCAAGACGGGGACGCTCGCCTCGGTCGTGGCCCTCTCCGGCTACGTCCTCCCGCCGCCCGGCCGATCTCCGATCGCCTTCGCCGTCCTGGTCGCGGAGGTCCCGGGGAAGATCGATCCGGTGCGGAGGGCCATCGACGACTTCGTCGGAGCGCTCGCCGACGAGCTCTGGCGGGGTGCACGCACGCCGTGAGGTCGCGGCCGGCCGCTGCCGTCACGTCGCTGCCGAGGCGCGCTCCCGAGCCCCGCTCGCCTCGGCGCGCTCCCACGGACGGTCGGGATCCGGCGGCTCGAGCAGCGCGGCCGCGCAGCATTGCGCTGCGCGGCCGCATCGTCGCACCGGCTGAGCTCGTCGCTCAGTAGTCGCGCATCTGCTTCCGGATCTTGCCGAGCGCCTGCTCCTGGAGCTGGCGGATGCGCTCGCGCGACAGGTTGTACTTGTCGCCGATCTCCTTGAGCGTGAGCTCATCCTCATCGTCGAGACCGAAGCGCCAGCGGATGATCCGCGACTCGATCGGCGTGAGGGTGGTCAGGAGCCGTCGGACCTCGTCGCTCCACTTCCTGTTCGCCAGGTGATCGAACGGCGACAGCGCGTTCTCCTCCTGGAGGAAGTCGATGAACTTTCGCCCGTCCTCGTCGCCCACCGGGCGGTCGAGAGAGAACGGCGTCTCCGCGTAGAAGTCCTTCACCTTGTCGAGCTTCTCGCGCGGGACCCCCGTCTCCTTCTCGAGCTCCTCGATCGTCGGCTCGTGCCCCGTGCGCGCGATGATCGCCTGCGTCGCCCGCGCCACGCGGTTGTACGTGTCGAGCATGTGGACCGGGATGCGGACCGCGCGGCCCTTGTCGGCGAGCGCGCGGCTGATCGCATGCCTGATCCACCAGGACGCGTAGGTCGAGAAGCGGTAGCCGCGGCTGTGGTCGAAGCGCTCGACCGCCTTCATCAGCCCGATGTTGCCCTCCTGGATCAGGTCGATGAGCGGCAGACGCCCGCGGTTGTACCGGCGCGCGATCGACACGACGAGCCGCAGGTTGGCCTTCACGAAGCGGTTCTTCGCGTCGTGCTGCGCCTGGAAGGTCCGCTCGACCCGATCGAGGTACCGACGGTAGGAGCTGGACATCGGGAGCCTCGGCCGCGTGGGACGCGTCTCCTCGGGATCGCTCACGTCGTCCTCGAAGTCCGGCTCGCGCACGAGATCGCGCGCGATGGTGAAGGCCCGCGCCATCCAGAGGCGATCCGAGTCCGGCAGCCGGACGGCTGCAGCGAGCTCCTCGGAGAGCTGCGTCCACGGCTTCTCCTGCTCGGGCAGGAGCTTGCCCTTCTGCTTCTTCGCCAGGCGGACGAGCTTCTGCAGCTCCGCGATCTGCGGAGCCTTCACCTCGTCCTCGCCAGCCTTGGCGACATCCTCCTCGAGCGCGGTGAGGATGTACTCGGCCGCAGGCAGGTACGAGAGGAGGGCCACCCAGTGGTCCACCTCGGTGCGCTCGACCGCGCGCGCGGTGTCGAGCTCCTCGTCCGGCCCCATCACCGGGTGCAGCGCCATGTCGCGGAAGTAGCGGGCGAGCATCGAGTCGCCCCCGCCGTCCTCGACATCCTTCAGCTCCCGATCCTGGTTCCTCGCCCGCTCGGGCTGCGGCAGCCGATCGAGCGGTCCGAGGTCCAGATCCATGAAGTCAGCCGCCCGATCCTCGTCGAGGATCTCCGCCGGGCGGGGTCGGACGACGGTCTCCTCCGTCTGGTCGTCTTCCAGAAGGCTGAGGGCTCCGATTTCCGGCGTGGCCGTCCCACCCTGAGCGAGCGGGTCGCCCTTCACTACAGTGGCGTTGCTCTTGGTCGACCTCATGGCGGCTCCCTCCACGGTGGTAGCTCCTTGAAAGTGCGAGCGCGGCGACTGGCTGTCCCCGAATTCTTCGACATCGGAGACCCCCGGATCGGTGGTCTGCGATGCCGCCCGCCGGGGAGCCGATGCGGTCTCGGCTCCCTGCGAGCTCTTGGATGCCGCGAGCCGCGCAGAGGTACCTACAGCAGAGGACTTGGCGTTTCTCCGCGCAGTTTCTGGACGGCGGGCGGTCGACGTGCTCATCTTGGTCTTTGTGTCGGCGTTCACTTCTAAACGGCTGACCTTGCGAGATTGAAATGCCTCGCCACCTTTCGACGGCGAGCGAGACGATTTCGTGCCAAACAGGGAGCAGGAGCTGACCGAAGGAGCCCCTGTTGAAACCGGCAACCGCTGGTGCTTTCTTTTGATTCCGGTCGAACTCTTCTCGCCTGAGGCAGACCTGCTCTTGCAGAGTGATGCTCTCGAGCCGGCTCCTGATGGCAGCCCAACTCCAGAAGCAAGAACAGTGCCTTTTTTGGCGTGCGTTCCGTGTTCTCCCGTTTGAGAGCTCGCCCTGGGTGCGGTATGTAGAGTGGAAGGTGCCGTCCGTGTCGTGTCGAGCGAAACATTTCGCTGCGACCGAGCCGAACTGCATGGCTGGGTACGCTTTCGGGGACGCAACAACATCGGCAACCTGTCTCCTTGAGGACATCGAGCTCGCCGGCCTCTCATGGGCTCCGGCGGGGTCGGCCTCGCGGCACGGGCAAGGGAATACGCTGTCGTTTCCGACCCTTAGAGGGCCGGACCCGACCGTTGAGGCCGTCCTGTCAGCGCGCTTCGATGTTTCCTGAACCTGGGCCTCCCGATGCCAATGTCGAGCCCTCACCCGACAGCCGAAGGCGGAGAAGGTTATTTTTCCCGACAGATCCACCTGGAAAGTTAGTATTTCCAGGCGGCGGATCAGGCGCAGCGGAATTCGCAGCTACGTGTAACCCGGGGGAGCGGGGTCGGGAACGGCCTTAGGCTCCTCCGGCCTCGTATGTGCGAAGGGCCCCGTCGCGAGGACGATGTGCGACGCTGGAGCCGTCGAAGATCTGGGAGCTGGGTCTCAGCTCACCCTGGCAGCAGGGTCATAGGGTGCCATCAAAGATGCGTAGCCGGCGTGCAGGATGTGCACACTGTGCATCCGTTCGGTGCCGACTCGCCTCACCTGACGGCAGAGCCGTTCATGCCAGGGACGGGGAGCGGCGTGCCTTCACCGTGAAGATGGATCTGGACCTCCATGCCCACAGGCGCGGTGGCCAGAGCAGCCTGCTTCACCAGGCAGCTTGATGCGAAAAATACTACGATCTTGAAATTCTCAGCCCCAGATGGGGCGGTCTGGCAGGCTCGACCGACTCAGGAAGGTGCGGCCGGATGCGCGTGCAGACCGCCCGGGACCGTCACCTGGCCGACGAGGGCGCGGCGAGCTTCGCCACAGCACCGAACGACGCGGGATCGTGGATCGCGATCTCGGACAGGATCTTCCGATCGAGCGCGATACCCGCCTTCTTGAGCCCGCTGACGAGGCGGGAGTAGGTCGTGCCATTCAGGCGCGCGGCGGCGTTGATCCGAGTAATCCAAAGACGACGGAAATCCCGCTTCTTGAGCTTGCGGCTGATGTAGCCGTACTCCCAGGCGTGACGCAGGACCTCGACCGCCTGGCGGAAGCGATTTTTCCGGCCGAGGAAGTAGCCCTCGGTCTGATTGAGGACGCGGTTGCGACGGCGACGGGCCTTAAACCCTCTTTTTACACGCGGCATCGGAGCTCTACCTCACTGATCCAGGGTCAGCCGTAGGGAAGAAGCAGCTTGACGCGCTTCTCCATCGCAGAGTCGACCATGTCGTTCTTGCGGAGACGACGCAGGCGCTTCTTGCTCTTCTCCTGCATGCAGTGGTTGAGGCCGCTCTTGCTGCGGCGAATCCGGCCGGAGCCGGTCACCTTGAACCGCTTGGCCGCGGCGCGGTTCGTCTTCATCTTCGGCATGACGCCCTCGATCCGAGTGCCTACCGCTCCCAGCGGCCACCGCTCCGAACCACCGGAGCGGCTGTTCTGTGCCGCAGGGATGCGTAGAGGGGGCGCTTTATGGCGACCCACCGCAAGATTGTCAAGGCCGAGGCAGGGGCCGGCGCCGGTCGTCGACGAACTGCCGGGGCTCCGGCATGGTTCGGGCGGTCGCTCACTTGCCGAGCACGACCCGCTGGCCGAACGCACGGTCCGCGGTCTCGCAGAACAGCCTGAAATCCATGTACTCGGACGGCTTGATCCGGGACTTGGCGAGGGCGATCTGGCTGCGAACGACGACCTTCCCCGCGGACTGCTCGACCGAGATGGAGAACTTGCCGAAGGGGGTGTCCACCTCCTGGGGCAGCGGCGCCCTGGTGACGCGCCACCCCGCAGGGAGGCGGATCGACCACTCGTCCCGGCGCGTGGTGAGCGCAGGGATGATCACGTCGCGGGTACGTACCGACAGGGAGGCGAACTCCGTGGCGAGGCGCTGGGCGGGGACAGCGGGGATCGACAGACTGTCGCCCTCCCGGCGAGCGAGCGCGACGGCCTTTCCCCTCGCCCGCAGCTTCACCGGCTGCTCGATGTCCTCGAGGTCGTTCACCTCGACGCCCGCCTTGCCGGGAGCCAGCTCGACCGTCCCGAAGTCCACGGCGAGGTCCCGACCTGCCCGATCGCGGCGCGTCCCCTCGGCCATGTAACGGGTCCGCCACTCCGGCGCGAACGCGCCGGCCACCTGGACGTCGACCCCGAGCTGGGCTGACCCGTCGGCCCCGAGCGCGATGTCGACGGTCCGCTGCACGACGGAAGCCTCCGGCGGGGGCTCAGGGAGGCGAACGAGCTTCGGCTTGCCCTCGTTGATCTGAAGCGCGATCGCGCCGCGATCCATGATCGGCAGCTCGGTCGAGCCGGAGTGCTCCGCCGTTCCATCGAGGTAGAGGTCGAGCGAGGGCACGTACGCGATGGCGTGGTCGAACGGCGCGAGGCTCGCGGGCTCCGGCTCGATGCCGCCTCGCATGCGGGTGCGCACGAGCACGATCGTCGCCGGGATGCCGAGCTCGCGGAGCATCGTCACGATCAGCGTCGCCTTGTCCTTGCAGTCACCCCAGCCGCGAGCGAGCGTCTGGGCGCACCTCCTCGGGCGGATGCCTTCGATGCCGAACTCGAGCGCCACGTAGCGCGTCTCGGTCGCGTACTTGTAGATCGCGCGGACCTTGCTCAGATCGTCGCTGAGGCCCTTCGTGATCTCGCGCACCCGCTTGCGCACCTCGTCGTCCACGTCGAACTGCTCCCGCGCGAGGCCCCAGTACCAGGAGCCGACCTCGTCCCAGCTCTTGAACGTCGAGACGTGGACATGCGCGAGGATCTCGGACCACGCGGGCATCGCCGGCTCGGGGGCGACCGCCGGGACCGAGGCGGCGGAGAAGCGGAAGATGCGCCGTTCAGCGTCTTCCTTGGTCTCACGCACGAGGCCGGGCAGCGGGGACGCGAAGACGTGGAACGGCTTCGCCTTCGGCGTGATCAGCACGTACTCGCTGCTGGCGATCGGCTCGTCGCTCTGGAGGTACTCGATCTCGCCGAAGTGATCGGCGATCTCGTTGCGAGGGCTGACGTCGTCGATGCGGTAGCGCAGCTCGACGACGTCGCCGGCGTTGAGCCGCGGGAAGCTGACGTAGAACGTGCGCGCCGAGGTGTACATCGCGAGCGCCGGGTTGTTCGCGCCCGCCTCGCCGCTCTCGATCGCCCCGTCGACCTTGCCGTCGGCCCGGTAGACCTTCGCGGCCCGGAGGCTCACGGTCTGGCGATCGGCCTGGTACTCGAACGCGTACTGCCGGGCGCTCGCCGCGGCCTCGTCCGTGAGCGGCTGGAAGACCACCTGACGGAAGCGGCTGGCGAGGCCGTTCGGGAAGACGGTGGTCACCGTCAGGCTGCGGAGCGTGCGCTTGGGATACTGCCGGTCAGCGCTGCGCCGCATCGGGAGGAAGCGGTCGGGCGCCCAGGCGTAGGCCTCGTCGGCGCGCGGCTTCGGCGGCTCGATGTGCTCGATGTACTCGCGCACGTCCTTCGCCTGAGGGCTGATCGCCAGGATCTGCTGCAGCATTTCGAGCTGCGCTTCCCGGTTGCCCTCCTCGCCGTAGAGATCCGAGAGCGCGCGCAGCGTGCCGATGTCCTCCGGCGCCATGGCGAGCGCGCGCTGATGCGCGGCGAGGGCGCGATCGCCCTGACCGAGCGCCCGGTACGTGCGCGCCGCGACCGAACGGGCCCAGACGGAGTCGGGCTCGCTGCGGAGGAAGCGCTCGAGCCAGCGCTCCGCTCCGGCAGGATCGCGCCGCGCCACCGCGAGTTCGACCTGCTGGTGCAGGAAGCTCGAGTCGTCGAAGCGAAGCGCCGCGTAGCGCGCCTCCGTCTCGGCGGCCTCCGTGTCGCGGCCGAGGGCGCGGAGCTGCGCCGCCGACGCGCGGAGCAGCGAGACGCTGCTCGGCTGGCGCGACAGCGCTCGCTCCAGCGTGGCGAGGGCGGTGCGCTTCAGCCCCGCCTCCACGTAGAGGTCGACGAGCCCGAGGACAGCGACGACGTGGTCGGGGTCTGCGGCCAGGATGCGCTCGTAGATGGGGGCGGCTTCCCGCCAGTTCGGGCTCGTCTGCGCGAGCCGCGCTTGGGCGAGCAGGACGTCGACGTCCTCGCGCCCACGGCCCGCGAGCTGCGCGGCGCGCTCGATCCACGCGCGCTGCTGGTTCCTGTCCTCCGAGAGCTGGCCCGCGAGCAGGTAGCGTCGCACGCTCGGCTCGGCCTCGGCTGAGCGGCGCGCGAGATCGCGCGCCCTGTGCTCGCCCTCGGCGTCGCCGCCGGTGAGCATGAGGTAGCGCGCGAACGCCTCCAGCAGCGCAGGCGAGGGCCGGGCGGCGCCCGCGGCGCGCTCGAACGCCTGCATGGGCCCCTCGACGGCGAGCGCACGCGCGGCGAGCGTCGCGCCCGAGGCCGGCGCTCCAGCCTGCGCCCGCGCGTCGGAAGGACGCCTGGCGACGCCCGCTTGCCCCTGAGGCGCCGTCACCTGCGTCCCGATGTCGGAGGTCACCTCCAGATCGAGATCCGGAGCTCCCTTCTCGTCGCCGATGCGGAGCGCGAACTTGGGCGCCGACGCACCTCCGCAGACCTTGATCGTCAGGCGGTTGTAGCCCGGCTTCAGCGACACGAGCGCGGCGAACCGATCGATGTCGAGCTCGCGGTACCCCGGATCGGCGAGGACCTTCTCGCCGTTCCAGAACAGCTTGAAGGCGCCGTCGGCGCCGACCCAGACCGAGATCGGCCGAGGCGCGCGCGTCCCTGGCTTCGCGCGCACGAACGTCGTCGCGTAGCCGCAGACGCCCTCCACCGGGCGGATGACATCGCCGAAATCGAACCACCCGTATTGCGGCGCCTCGGGCGGCACGCGCCAGCGGACCGCCCGCGCCTTGCCGTCGTACGTCCTGCCCGCCACGATCGGCTGTTCGAGCTCTTCCTCGGGCCCGAACGCGCGATCGAAGCCCCCCTTGTTCTCGTTGTCGAACGGGCCGATCGTCGCCCAGCGACCGATGAACCCGAGCCGTTGGATCTTCGCGACCGCGCCGTCGAGATCGCCTCGCCGCCTGCGCGCGTACGCCGAGAGGAGCTCCGCGTAGACACGGGCAGGCGCGCTGGTCGCGCCGCTCTCCGCGATCGACGCGATCGCCTCCTCGACCTGCGTCGGATCGGCGCGGTCCCACGTGCGCCAGAGCTCGCGCAGCGCGCCGTAAACCTCCGGCCCCCTCGCGGAGCGGACAGCCGCGTGCGCGGCGAGCACCTCGGGGTGCACCGCGCCGAGCTCCGCGCGAGCATCCGAGCCGATCGACGCGGCGCACGCCAGGGCCGCCGCCCCCGCGGCGAGCGCGCAGGAGAAGCGCTTCCTCGTCGTCCCCGCGTCGAGCTCGATTCCACGGGGCTCGGTCCGGTTGAGCACGTCACGCATCCAGGGCGCTATCCCGTGGCCGAAGCCATCGGTCAAGCGCAAGCCTCGCCCGCACAGGCCATGAAGCGGCCCAGGTCAAGCGCTGACGCTCACGGCCAGCAAAGCGCGCCGGCAGGCAACGTTCCCGGGCTCTCGCACGTCGAGGAGCGCGTTCATGAGCCCGCCGCGCCGCCCGCGCTGATCCCAGGAATTTTCCCGACCTTCTGCCCAACACACAGGAGCGCTGCTCGGCGCGCCCGCGAGCAGCGGGCCCCCAGAGCGGGGCGCAGCGGCGGTCCGGCAGCGGACCGCCGCCCCTCGGGTCGCAAAAAATCTTTTTAATTCATATAGTTGGACGAGAAGAACGCCCGGCCTGCAGCCGCGGAGCGGCGCCTGGAAAGCGCCAGGACCGGGGCCGACGGGGGCCGGGGTGGGAGCGAGGTCCGTCGACCTCGAGCAGCGCTCGGAGGGGCCCCGCTGCGCGATCCTCCAACTTCCAGAAAGGGCCGCCTTGCTCCGCCGCACCTGCTTCGGATAGAAACGTCCCAAGATGTACGGGCGCACGGTCGAGGAGCAGCGGCACTGCGCGCCGCGAACCGGTCATGCAAGCCCCAGGCAGCGAGCGTGGCGCCGCGAACGTGGTACCGGTGGTAAGGCAGACCCGCACAGCGGGAAGCCGGTTGGATGACGATGGTCGGGGACCGCACGTGCGGCGCCCGGTGATGACAAGGGCTACAGAGCCCGCAATGCCCAGGGCCCCATCGCGAGAGCGCTGGCGGAGGAACGATGGTCAACCCTCAGATGGTGATGTACGAGGAGGAATTCAATCAGATCCAGAGCGTGGTGGATCGCCTCGTCAAGGACGCCAATGCGAAGGTCGTCTTCATCGTTGACAAGAACGGGCAACTGATCGCCGCGAGCGGGGACGTCGACAACCTCGACACCACGTCGCTCGCCTCGCTGACGGCGGGGAACATCGCCGCCACGGGCGGGATGGCGAAGCTCCTCAAGGAGAACGAGTTCGCCACTCAGTTCCACGAGGGTGAGAAGGCGAACATCCACATCCAGCTGGTCGGGAACCGCGTCATCCTCGTGGTGATCTTCGACTCAAAGTCGAGCCTCGGGTTGGTGAGGCTCCGGGTGCGAAAGGCGAGCGAGGAGCTCAACCACATCTTCGAGGCGCTGCTCAAGAAGGTGCAGGAGCCGGGCGCTGACTCGCCGTTCGCCGAGATCACCGACGAGGACATCGACAACCTCTTCAACGACTAGGAGCGCGGTCGATGAGCTTCATCAATTACATGGCGCGCGAGATCAACTGCAAGATCGTCTATTACGGCCCGGGTCTCTGCGGCAAGACGACGAACCTGCAGTACATCTATGAGCGCACCAACCCGGACGCGAAGGGGAAGATGATCTCCCTCGCCACCGAGACCGACCGGACACTCTTCTTCGACTTCCTCCCGCTCGCGCTGGGCGAGATCCGCGGCTTCAAGACGCGGTTCCACCTGTACACGGTGCCGGGGCAGGTCTTCTACGACGCGAGCCGCAAGCTCATCCTGAAGGGCGTCGACGGCGTGGTCTTCGTGGCGGACTCGCAGCTCGGTCGCATCGAGGCGAACCAGGAGTCGGTGGAGAACCTCCGCACGAACCTGGCCGAGCAGGGCTACTCGCTCGACAAGATCCCGTACGTCATCCAGTACAACAAGCGGGACCTGCCGGAGATCGGCACCGTCGAGGAGCTCCGGTCGCTGCTCAATCCGACCAACGTCCCCGACTTCGAGGGCGTCGCGCGGACCGGCGTCGGGGTGTTCGACACGCTCAAGGCGGTCGCGAAGCTGGTGCTGACCGAGCTGAAAAAGGGCGGCCCCTAAGACAAGGGGCAGCCCCACGAGCGAAGCACAGCGGGGCGAGCGAGGCGCGAAGGCCCGCTCGCGCTCGCTGCAACCATCAGGCGCGCTGGTAGATGCGGTTCCGCCGGTTGCGGTTCTTCGCCTTCAGCTTGGACCGGTAGCGCTTCGACTTGGAGCGCGTGGTCTTCCGAGGACCTTTCGACAGCATGAGGAACATGGACAGGCTCCGTTGAGGCGCCCGGCGCGGAGGCGTCGTGCCGCCGCCGCCGGTGCGAAGGGGCGGCAAGGTACGGCATCGCAGGGCAAAGTTCAACCGGAGAGCACCTCGGCCCGCCGACCCACGCGGTCCCGGAGCCGGCGAGCCAGGGGGCACACCGGGGCCGAGCTTTTCTGCTATCGGTGTTCGTAGCTCGTGCGGTTCAGGATCCTCCTCTGCCTCGCCGCCTCGGTGACCGCGTGCGGCGCGAGCATCAACGCGGTCTACGAGGGGGACGTACGCTTCGAGCACTGCATGGCGCTCGACTCGCTGGCCGACGTGAAGCCGACGCTGCGGCGCGCGTGCTGGGACGAGTGGCTCCAGTTCTACACGTTCGGGCAGACGCGCGATCGCGTCGAGTACGCCGCGCTCCGCGCGAGGCAGCTGAGCCACGCCAGCGACTTCGACGAAGGCGAGTGGAGCCCGCCCAGCAGCCGGGCTCCCGCCGTGCCGGAGCCGACGAGCGCGCTCGCCCCGCCGCCCAGGCTCCTGACCGCCGACGTGGCCGCGCCCGCGGAGGAGGCGGACGCTGGTGCCCCCGACACGGCGCCGAGCGCCGCCGAGGACGCAGCGCCGCCGGGGGCGGAGTGCAGCGCGGCGTGCGAGGCGAGCTGGAAGGGGTGCCTGCAGGACTGCAGGTCCGCCGGCTGCGAGAAGGGGTGCTCCGGCAAGTACACGCGGTGCATGCGCGGCTGCTTCTGACCAGCGGCGCTGCGCTCTGCGAACATGCCTCACCTTGTCGCACCAAGATGGCCTGGAATCTTGACCCGCGATCGAGCGTAGGGCTATCCGCGTACACGATGTCCGCTTCGCACGCGCCCACAGAGCTCAGCAGCACGACCTCCGATCGCAACGGCACGGCGTCGCCCGTCGAAGGGCTCGGCTCGAGCGCCGGCCCCGTGCGGGTCCTGCGGCCGCGCCGGGCGGCGCCAGCGGACGCGGTGCGGCCGACCCGCGCGGAGGTGAACCTCGCCCACCTGCGGCACAACCTCCGGGTCCTCGAGCGCGCGCTGACCGGCGCGAAGCGGCCGCAGATCTGGGGCGTGCTGAAGGCCGACGCGTACGGGCACGGCGCGCCGGCCGTCGCGAGGACGCTCGAGCGCACCGGGATCCCCGGTCTGTGCGTCGCGCTCCTGGAGGAGGCCATCGAGCTGCGGGACGCCGGCATCCGGCTGCCCATCCTCGTCATGGGCGGCTACTACGGCCCCCGCCGCGAGGGGTTCGAGGAGATCATGGCGCGCGATCTCGTGCCCGTCGTCTACGACGCCGGGCAGATCGAGCGCCTCGCGAACGTGGTGCGGCTCGAGCAGCGCGGCCGCGTCGGCGTCCACCTGAAGGTGGACACCGGCATGGGTCGGCTCGGGGCCGCGAGCTCAGAGATCGAGGCGGTGTTCGCGATGCTCGCCAAGCACCCGGAGGTGAGGCTCGACGGGCTCATGACCCACCTCGCCTGCGCGGACGCCGACGATCTCGGCGTGACGATCGAGCAGATGAGGCGCTTCGAGGAGATCGAGCAGCGGGCGAAGAGCTTCGGCCTCGCGCCGCGGATCCGGCACGCGTCGAACAGCGCGGCCATGCTGCGCCTCCCCGCCGCGTGGCTCGACGTCGTTCGACCCGGGGTCGCGCTGTTCGGCATCTCGCCGTGCCCAGGGCTCGCGCCCGACCTCAAGCCGGTGATCCGGGTGCGCAGCGAGATCGTCGCGCTCCGCACGATCGCGAAGGGCGACAGGATCGGCTACGGCCACACCTGGCAGGCGTCGCGGGAGAGCGTCGTGGCGACCGTGCCGATGGGGTACGCCGACGGCCTGAGCCGCCAGCTGTCGAACCGCGGGGCGGCCCTCGTGCGCGGTCAGCGCGCGCCGATCGCGGGCGCCGTGTCGATGGATCTCACGATGCTCGACGTGACGGACGCGCCGGGAGCCCGCGTGGGCGACGAGGTGGTGTTCCTCGGGACCCAGGACGGCCCGCTCGGGCGGGCGACGATCAGCGCGGAGGAGATCGCCGGGCTCACGGGGACGATCGCCTGGGAGGTGCTGACGAGCATCTCTCGCCGCGTGCCCAGGTTCTACCGAGAGCCCTGAGCTCGCGCGCGGCGGCGCTCGCCGCCCGCGCCGGCGCTGCCGGTGCGAACGGGCGTGGTACGCTGCTCTCCATGAAGACGGCCGTGAAGCAGCGCGCCGGCGTCTACGGCATGCTCTGCGGCCTCGCGGCCGCGCTCGCGCTCGGCGGCGCGGCGCTGTCCGCCTGCGAGGACGAAGGCCAGGCGCAGCGTCCACGCAACGGCGGCGGCCAGGGCGCGCAGGAGCCGGAGGACGAGTTCGACCCTGGCCCCGGGGGCTCGAGCGGGCCGCCGCCCGTGGACGCGGGTGGGCTCTGCGGCAACCAGGTCCACGAGGTGACGATCGCCGAGGCGCCGAACCTCTACTTCGTCCTCGACGCGTCGGGCAGCATGCTCAGCCCTGCCTCGTCGCGCGCGACCCGCTACGACCGGGTGCGCGAGGCGGCGGTCGACCTAGTGCACAACCTGGGCCCGCTGATCAACGTCGGCGCCGCCGTGTTCCCGCTGGACGCGACCTCCGATGCGCCGTGCAAGCCCGGCGGCGAGGTGTTCCCCGTCACGCCGGGAGATCCCTTCGCCGCCTCGCAGGAAGGCGCCACGACGACCTCGAGGTTCCGCTCGGCGACGCGCGTCGAGCCGCTCGGCGGGACGCCGACCGCGGCGACGCTCGCGGCGCTCACGCCGAGCCTCGTGGAGCTCCCGGGCAAGACGATCGTGGTGCTCGCGACCGACGGCGGCCCGAACTGCAACAGCGCCGCGACGTGCGGCGCCGAGGAGTGCATCGCCAACATCGAGCAACAATGCCCCCAGGAGAACTGCTGCACACCGTCAGGCCTCTCGGGGCCAGGAGGGTGCCTCGACCGCGGCGATACGGTCGCCGCGATCGAGCGGCTCGCGGCGAGCGGGATCGAAGTCTACGTCGTCGGCATCCCGGGGAGCGAGTTCTACGGCGACGTCCTCGACCAGATGGCGCTCGCCGGCGGCACGGCGCAGTTCGTGAGCCCGTTCTATTTCAAGGTGGACGACCTCGACACGCTCGGCAACGTCCTGTCGAAGATCGCCAGCATCGTCGTCTCCTGCGAGTTCGACCTCGTCGACCCGCCGCCCGAGGACGGGCAGACCAACGTCTACCTGGACGAAGAGCTGGTCCCGTACGACCCGGAGGACGGCTGGCGCTGGAGCTCCCCCGCGGTCGTCGAGCTCCTCGGGGACGCGTGCCAGAAGCTCAAGAGCGGGCGGGTCGGGCAGGTGCAGATCGTCTCCGGCTGCCCCACGGAGGTGGCGAGGTGAGGCGCGACGCAGCGAAGAGCGCGCCCACGCTGATCCAGCTGACGGCCGAGTCCGCGGACGACGCCGCGCTCGACGAGATCGACGCGGTCGCGTCCGCGGCCTTCGACGTGCCGCAGTTCTCCGCGCGAGAGGAGCTGGGCCGCCCCTGGACGCGGTGCTGGGTCGCGCGCGAGGAGCGGCGCGCGCTCGCCTTCCTCATCGCGTGGCACGTGGCCGACGAGCTGCACGTGCTCAACGTCGCCACCTGCCCGACCGCGCGGCGGCGCGGGCTCGCGACGGCGCTGATGCGCCGCTCGCTCGAGTACGCGCAGGAGCAGCGCGTGCGGCTGGTCCTGCTCGAGGTGCGCCGCTCCAACCGGGCGGCGATCCGGCTCTACCGGAAGCTCGGCTTCACGGCGATGGGCGTGCGCCCCCGGTACTACAGCGACAACGGCGAGGACGCGGTCGAGATGGTCCTCACGTTCGATCCCGCGACCGGCGCGGTGCAGCCAGGCCGCGACGAGATCCGCATCGAGGTCTGAGCGGCGCCGCGCCGCTCAGCGCTGCGCGGCTGCCGACGCCGCAGGAAAGCGGGAGGTGGCCGACAGCGGCGGCAGCCGCGCGGCCACCACCTGGAGCGGGGTCAGCAAGAGCGGACGGAGCAGCGTCTTGGCCCGCTCGTCGAAGGGCTGGAGGAGCGCGTCCGCTTGCCGTATCGCCTCGACCAGCCGCTCGGCCATGAGGCGCGCGTCGACGTTGGGGTTCACGTCCTCGAGCCGCTGGATCTCGTCGCGCAGGGAGCTGAGCAGCGAGATGTACCTCGCCAGCGGCGTGTCCGTGATCGGCGCGGAGCCGCTCGACGCAGCGGGAACGCCGAACTCGACGGTCCGCTTGAACGCGTCCGGGACCGGGCTCGGGCGGTTCCGGATGAGCTTTACGTCGATGGGGACCTTGAACCTCGTCGTCTGCTCGATCTTCCTCTCGACGCGCTGCTTCCCCAGCTTGAGCAAGCCCGAGTCCTCGATCGCGCTGCGATCCCGCTTCCATTGCGTGTTGTCCTCGAGCGCGCGGAGGATGCGGAGGTACGGGTAGTCCGGCTTGGCGAGCTCCATGTAGAGCTCCTTCGCCTCCTTGAGGTTGGCCGGCATCCGCACGGTCAGGTCCGCCATCCAGTCGGTCCACTGCGCGATGTACCGGGCGTCGTAGTCGGCCGCGAGGCCGTCCAGATCCTTGTCGATCGCGGCGCTCTCGCCGGGCGCGAGCGGCACGACCCACTCTTCTGCCCTCAAGAGGTCGGCTCCCTGGCGGATCTTATCGAGCACCTCGAAGTGCCCGCTCTCGGTGTACGGACCGTCGACCTCTTTCCAGCGCTTCTCCTTGGCGAACTGCTTGCTGCTGATGACCTTCAGCACGTCCGGGCGGTCGGCGAACATGTCGGCCAGCGTGAGCGGCGGGTACTTGCGGTTCGCGCGGCTGTTGTCGCCCGTCTCGTCGTACTTCTCCTCGATGATCGAGTTGACGAAGAAGTCGTAGTAGCGCTTCCGCACCGGCACGGCCTGCAGCGTCGCGCGCACGCTCGCGACCAGCTCCGCCTTGGGCGCGACGGGCGTGACCCTCTTCTGCTTGATGAGCGACAGGTAATACCTGACGTGCGGCTCGAGCTGCTTCTTCAGGTCGCTCTCGTTGAGGTTCGACGTCGGCCGGAGCACCTCGGCCCAGAGCGAGGTGAGCCTGTCCTTCGCCCAGTTGATGTCGAGGTGCTCGACGTCGCTCAGCATCAGGTACAGCTTGAGGTCGTTGCGCTCGCGCAGGTAGTGCTCTCCCTTCGCGAGCTTGAGGCGGTCCTCGAGCCGCTGCTTGCACGGGATCACGAAGCCGTTCTGGAGGCTCGCGACGTAGACGTGCAAGAGCGGGGGGTAGACCGTCTCGCCCTGGAACATCGTCCAGCCCATCCCGTCCGGCGGCCCCTCCTCGCGCGCCTTGTCGATCTCTTGCAGCCGATCCAGCGCGGGCCTGAGCGCGGCGAGCTTGTCCGAGAGCGGCCGCGTGTCCTCCCACCGGAGCGCGCTCACGGCGCGCGCGTCGGCCTCGACCCCGCGCAGGAACTCGCGGTTGTTGCCGAACGACACCACGCTCGGGATCGCGAGGATGACCCCGAGGGCCGCGGCCGCCGCGCTGATCGCGCCGCGCACGACGCGCTGGCGCCGGATCTCGCTCGCGCTCCTCGCGGCGATGTCCCCGTCCGGGAAGACGACGTTCATGAACACGTCGTGGAGGAAGTAGCTCTTCGACTCCACGTTCTGCTGAGCCGCCGCCTCGTGCGTGCGGATCCCCATCGCCTGGCCCATGCGCTGGAGCACCCGGTCGAGCGGCCTGCCCTCTTGCGTGCCGCTCGTGAAGTAGAAGCCGCGGAAGATGGGCGTGCCCTGGAAGGCGTTGACCATGAAGACGGTCGAGACCAGATCGGAGAGGTTCCGGCGGATGCCCGAGAACTCGAGCGGGAACTGGTAGACGCGCTCGCGCACCTCCCGGCTGCGCTCCATGACGAGCCGCTTCAGCGCGCGGCCGTGGATCTGCTTCGCGAGGGCGTCGAACTCGGCGTCGAAGAGCCTCCCCGGGTCGGCCTTGTCCGCGCTCAGCTTGAGCGTCGCCCCCCACGCCTGGGCGCGGTCGCTCTTGCGCATGTCGCCGAAGAACTCCGAGAAGCCCGCGATGAGATCGCACTTGGTGAACAGGAGGTAGACGGGCAGCACCATGTGGAGCTGCGTCATGACCTCGTCGATGCGCGCCCGGAGCTTCTTCCCCATCTGCTCGATGTGCTGCTCGCTCGCGTCGATGACGTCCGTCACGCTGACGGCGACGAGGATGCCGTTGAGCGGGCGACGGGCGCGGTGCCTGAGGAGCATCTGCAGGAACGCGATCCACTCCTCGTGGTCGTCCTGCTCGGTCGTGTAGCGCCCCGCGGTGTCGAGGAGGATCGCCTCGTTGGTGAACCACCAGTCGCAGTTCCGCGTCCCGCCGACGCCGCGTACGCCGCCGCCGTTGCTCGGGTGCGCGTAGGGGAAGACGAGGCCGGAGTGCTTCAGCGCCGTCGTCTTCCCTGCCCCCGGCGGGCCGATGATGACGTACCAGGGCAGCGAGTAGAGCGCGGCGCTGCCGTGCTTCTTGCCCTTGCCGAGCTTCGAGCTCTTCAGCGCGCTGATGCCGCCCTGGACCTGCCGCTGGAGCTCCTGGATCTCGGCGCGCCGCTCGGGCCGCGCGTTGAGCGCCTGCTGCGCCCCCTGCTGGACGATCGCCCGCTCCAGGGCAGACGCGGCGCGGCCCGCCTTGACGCGGCGGTACACGAAGAGCGCGACCGCGGAGAGCGCGACGACGACGCTCGCCGCGATCGGGACCGCGGTGGACAGCCCGAACGTGAAGTACGCCGCCCACGAGATGAGGAGCAGCAGCCCGAAGAGGACCCACAACACGATGGCGACGATACCACCGGTCGCCGCCTCCGGAGCACGTCCCACGCGCAGCGCGGCGCGCGAGCGGCTTTCGCGCGCGCGTCGCGACGCGCGGCGGCGTCGCGACGCGCGCGCGAAAGCCGCTCGCGCGCCGCCGCACCGGGATCAGCCGTCGCCGCGCTCGTAGTCGCCCGGCTCGAGCGCGGCGTCCGTCTCCTCGCCGGCCGCGAGCCGGCGCGAGCGGATCGCGTCCACGGCGATGTCGATCACCTCGAGCCGCGTCGACGGGGCGTAGTACTCGTCCTCGGAGACCTGCGGCAGCTCCGCGAGCCTCTCGGCGACCGCCTCGCGGTCCTCCTCCTCCAGCTCGAGCGCCGCCGGATCGCCGCTCACCGAGTCCTCGGCCAGGTCCCGCGCGGCCTCGGCGCCGCGACCGCGCGTGAGCGCCTCCCGGATGAAGAGCACCGGGCTGAACGCGAGGTAGACCGACTCGAACTCCAGCTGCCAGTAGGTCGGATCCTCGCCGTCCATGCGCCACCACGACGCGTGCCGGCGCCGGATGACCTCGCCGAAGTACACGCCCGCCATGTGAGCGACCACCGGCAACGCCTCGACCCTCTCCGACGTCGCCCCACGCGCCTGCTCCAGGTAGTGGTCGAGCACGGGGAGGGTCTCCGGCCGATAGTCAAGCCGTACACCGAGAGCGCGCTCGACAAACCGGACGCACCCCTCGGCGAGATCCTCCACGGCGGGCGGCGGCGGCGCGACAGCTGCAGCGGACGGAGCAGGCTCGGCCGACCGCTCCAGAGAAATCGGAGAGGACCCTGCACCGTTCTGTTTGGTATCCATGGGCTCCACGCTATCCTTCTCCGGTGCGGGTGGCTGCTCGTCAACGTGGTCGCGCTGGGAGCGACTCAGCAAGCGCCTCCGCAGGCTCGGTGGTCGCAACGATCCCGACAGCTCCTGAGGCTTCGGGATTGTCGGGGTCGTCGGGCCGGGGTCGTCGGGTCGGATCGTCGGGCGAATCGTCGAGATGGAACGTGGCCGGCCCTCGCTCCTCCTCGAAGCTCCGCCTCGAAGGGAAGTGCCGGCGCAGCGAAAGCATGGGCCGCCGAAGCTGCTCCGGAAAGCCGGTCGCCCTGAGCCCCCGCCCTGATCAGCCCGGCCGTGGATTCGGGTTTGAATTCCTAACGGAAGTCGAGGCCATCGTGCTAAGCTCCGCCCTCGCGTCGAAATGAGACTCGGGATCTTCAGCGATACGCACGCCAACTACGAGGCGCTCAGCGCTGTGCTCGAGTCCTACCGCCACGAGCGCATCGACGTCTATTACTGCCTCGGGGACACGGTCGGCTACGGCGGCTCGCCGAACGAATGCGCCGACCTCGTCCGGAAGGTGGCCAAGAAGACGATCCTCGGCAACCACGACGCGGCCGTCGCAGGTCGGATGGACTACTCGTACTACTACGAGGCTGCCCGGCAGGCGCTCGACACGCACGCTGCGATGCTCTCCTCCGAGAACGCGGCGTGGCTCCGGAGCCTGACGTACCAGGAGAAGTTGACGGACATCAACGTCGACCTCTGCCACGGATCGCCCGTCCGGCTCGAGGAGTTCGAGTACATCTTCGCCCCCGAGCAGGCGCGCGAGTGCCTGCCCATGTGGAACGAGCTCGGCCACATCACGCTGATCGGTCACTCCCACCTCTGCAAGGTGTTCGCGCTCACGCCGAACAGCGTCGAGGAGCTCCCGGCGGTGGACTTCCAGCTCGAGCAGGGGCGCAAGTACATCGTGAGCGTCGGGTCGGTCGGACAGCCGCGGGACTACGACAACCGCGCGAGCTACACGATCTACGACAGCGAGACGAAGCGCTTCGAGTTCAAGCGCGTCGAGTACGACATCGAGACGGCGGCGGAGAAGGTGCTGCGCGCGAAGCTCGAGCGCAACTTCGCCCACCGGCTCTACATCGGCGTCTGAGAGCGCCTCGCGGATCCGCGCGCGGCGCGCGAGCTGGCAGCCGCGCGCGGCGGCCGTCCCGTCGCGCGCTCGTGCGATGGCGACCCGGCGCCTCCGCGAGGCGGGATCGCGCGTGGGTTTCGCTGACCTGCGGTCCTGCTCTTCCCGCTGACGACGCGTCCGCGTCGCGGTCGCTCGGCGCCTAAGCGCGGCTGGTGCGAACGGAGCGCCGGGGACGGCAGTGATAGAGCAGCATGCTCGTCTGGTTGTCGGGCGGCGCTGCGGAGAAGTCGCTGCGGAGCGCCGTGATCTCGAAGCCGTTGTAGTGGAGCAAGGCCTCGAGCTCCTGCGGATAGAACTGACGATGGGCGAGCGGCGTCATCCAGCGCTCGCCGCCGTCGACGGGCGAAAATTCCATGGACACGAACAGGATCTGCCGGACCTTGTCGTAGTCGAACCGCTCCGTGTACCGGACGACCGTGCCCGGGCCGTCCTTCTCGGGATACCGGAAGCGTGGCGTGGCGTAGGCGCGATCCGGATCGCGCGCGAGCTCGGCCGGCTCGGGCATGGACACGTCGAAGACGAGCTCGCCCCGCGGCGTCAGGTGCTCGCGCGCCCGCGCGAGGAAGCGCTCGACGTCCGGGCGCGTGTACAGGTGCAGGAACGCGTTGAAGGGGCAGATCACGAGCGGAAAGCGGCGCCCTAGCCGCAGCGCCCGCATGTCCGCTCGCCGGACGCTCACGCGAGAGGAGACGCCGCGCGGCTCCCGCCCGAGCTGCGCGCGCAGATCGCCGAGCATCGGCGCCGATAGATCCACGCCCGTGATCCGGACCCCTGCCCTCGCGACGGGCAGCGTGATCCGCCCGTTGCCGCAGCCGTACTCGAGCACCGGCCCGCCGGACGCCACCGAGAGATCGACGTAGTAGCGGACGTCGTCCTGCCGGCGCGCATACGTCTTCGCGTAGTACGCCGGGTCCTCGTAGTGGGCCGACGTCCCCGCATCGAGCTCCGGGTCGCGAGGCTGGCCCGAGCGCAAAGACCGCCTCGACCGGGGCGTGGCCGCACCTTTCATGGGAAGCAGCGGATCGAGCGCAGCGCTGGCACTCGGGCGGGAGCGCGCCGAGATGCCGGGCCGACGGAGGCGTGCCTCACGAGAGCACGCTCGCCCGACGCGCCCTCAGCGCTGGCCGCCAGCGTTCATCTGCTGGAGCCACTCGGACACGACCTCGTGGGAGCTCCGGTGGAAGTGCACCTTGCCGGCCGCGATCTCCCGAAGGCTGGTCACGGCAGGCTTGTTCTTCGTCTTCACGAGGGCGTCCGAGCCCTTCATGAGCTGCCGCGTCCGGTTGGCCGCAAGCACGACGAGGGCGAAACGGTTTTCCTCGCGCTCGAGGCAGTCTTCCACAGTCACACGCGCCATAGGGGGGCCGAGAGTAGCGCCCTGCTCCGGCCAGCGCAAGGTACATGCCGCTCGGCGGCTCTGCGCCGCGGCGCCGCGCTGCCGCGTCGCTCCGCTCGTCAGTCGACGGCGCCGCGCGGCGCACGTTGCTCGTTGCCCTCGACGCAGGTCCCGGCTACGAGGTGCCCCCGTGGCCGCTGAGCAGGATTCCCTCCTCCCCCCTCCCCCCCGTCCGGTCCCAGGGCTGAAATACCGCCGCATCGTCCTCAAGCTGAGCGGCGAGGCGCTCTGCGGCGAAGAAGGCGGGTTCGGCATACGCCCCGAGACGCTCCACCACGTGGCCGGCGAGATCGCCGAGCTCCAGCGGATGGGGGTGCAGATCGGGATCGTCGTGGGCGGAGGCAACATCTTCCGCGGGCTGAAGGGCGCGAGCGCGGGCATGGACCGCTCCCAGAGCGACTACATGGGCATGCTCGCCACCGTCATCAACGCGCTCGCCCTGCAGGACGCGCTCGAGAAGACGGGCGTGCCGACGCGCGTCATGACCGCGATCGAGATCCGGCAGGTCGCCGAGCCGTACATCCGCCGCAGGGCGATGCGTCACCTGGAGAAGGGCAGCATCGTCATCTTCGCCGCGGGCACCGGCAACCCGTTCTTCTCGACCGACACGGCGGCAGCGCTGCGGGCGATGGAGATCCAGGCGCAGGCGCTGTTCAAGGCGACCAAGGTCGAGGGCATCTACGACCGCGATCCCGTGCGCCACGAGGGCGCGCAGATGTTCGCGCACCTGAGCTACGACCGCTTCCTCGCGGACAGGATCGGGGTCATGGACTCGACCGCGGTCACCCTCTGCCGCGAGAACAAGATGCCCATCCGCGTGTTCAAGCTCATGACCCGCGGCAACATCCTCCGCGTGTGCAGGGGCGAGGAGATCGGCACGATCGTCGACTGAGCGCGCGCGATCGTCCCGCAGCGCCCCGCCGCGGGCGACGGGCCGAGGCGCCCCGCCGGCGCGAGCCAGGCCGGCGCGCCCTCGAGCCGCGAGGAAACCGTGCTAGACCCCGAGCCAGCAATGATCCGAGCTCCGGTGCGCCGCCCCCTGCTCGCCATCTCGCTCGCCGCGCTCGTCTCGAGCTGCGATGAGCCCGCCCTCCAGGTCCCGGCGGACGCGGGCGAGCCGGTCCTCGGGCTCAGCGCCGAGCAGTCGGCGCGCGTGCTCGCGAAGGTCGGCGACCGGGTGATCACCCTCGGCGACTTCGGCAGGACGCTGGAGCGAATGGATCAGTTCGATCGGCTCCGCTATCAGACGAAGGAGCGGCGCCGCGAGCTGCTCAGCGAGATCATCGACGCGGAGCTGCTCGCGCTGGAAGCGAAGCGCCGCGGCCTCGACAAGGAGGCCGCGGTCGAGGACGCGATCCGGCAGATCCTCCGCGAGGCGATGATCGCCCAGGCGCGCAAGGGCCTGCCCGCGCCGGCCGACATCCCGGCATCCGAGGTGCGCGCGTACTACGAGGCGAACGCGGACAAGTTCAGCGAGCCCGAGCGAAGGCGCGTCTCCGCCATCGTGGTGGGCGACAGGGCGCTCGGGGAGAAGGTCCTCAAGGAAGCGCAGAAGGCCGCGAGCAGCAGCGCGTGGGGAGAGCTCTTCCTCAAGCACTCGCTCGGCGCGCCGAAGGACAAGAGCAAGGCGCCGCCGCTCGATCTCGCGGGCGAGCTCGGCATCGTCAGCCCGCCCGGCGATCCGCGCGGCGCCCACCCGCAGGTCCCGGAGCCGGTCCGCGCGGCCGTCTTCCGGATCGCCAGCGTGGGGGCCGTCAGCGACGAGCTCGTCGAGGCCGACGGCCGGTTCTACATCGTCCGCCTGAGCGGGCTCACGGGCGGGCACCGGCGCGCGCTCGCGGAGGCCGAGCGCTCGATCCGCGTCGCGCTCCTCCAGCAGAAGATGCAGGAGCAGGAGCGCGCCCTCGAGGACGAGCTGCGGAAGAAGTTCCCCGTCGAGATCAACGACGCGGCGCTCTCCTCGGTGAAGCTGCCGCCGCAGCTCACGCAGCCCGGGAGCGCGCCGCAGCCCGATCCCGCGAAGCCCAGCGCGCCGCAGCCGGAGCAGGCCGGCGGCGCCGCGCCCTCGTCGAGCGATGCGGGCAAGTAGCGCGCTCGTCGCCCCGGCGCAGCTCACCCGGCGGCCCAGCGACGACGGCGCGGGCGCCCGCGCCGTCGCGCCGCCCGAGCTCCCCGCGGCGCCCGCCGCGGGCGGTGAGCAGGGCGCGCGACCGGCCCGCGCCAAGGCGCGGCAGAGCGACTGGACATGGCAGCTGCGCCACGCGCTCTCGAGCGCCGACGAGCTGCACCGGGCGCTGTCGCTCACGCCGGAGGAGCTCGCGGGCGCGCGGCGCGCCGAGAAGGCCGGGCTGCCCGTCCGCGTCACCCCGTACTACCTGAGCCTCTGCGACAAGGGCGACCCCGCGTGCCCGATCCGCCGTCAGTGCGTGCCGCTCGCCGACGAGGCCGCCGAGGTGCCCGGAGATCTGGTCGATCCTCTCGGCGAGGTCGCGCACGAGGTCGCGCCGCACCTCGTGCAGCGCTACCCGGATCGCGCGCTGCTGCTCGCGACCGATCGCTGCGCGGTGTACTGCCGGTTCTGCACCCGCTCGCGCATGGTCGGCGACGGCGGCGGCGCGGTGGCGCTCGAGCGCCTCGCGCCGGCCATGGCCTACCTCGAGGCGCACCCGGAGGTGCGCGACGTCATCGTGAGCGGCGGCGATCCCCTCGCGGTCTCGACGGACCGCGTCGTGCGGCTGATCGCCCGGCTGCGGCAGATCCCGAGCGTCGAGACGATCCGCATCGCCACGCGCGTGCCGGTCACGCTGCCTCAGCGCATCACCGCGGAGCTCGTGCGCGCGCTCAGGCCGCACCATCCGCTCTGGGTGATGACGCACTTCAACCACCCGAAGGAGCTCACGCCCGCCGCCGAGCGCGCCTGCAAGCGGCTCGTGGACAACGGCTTCCCCGTGATGAACCAGACCGTGCTGCTGCGCGGCATCAACGACGACGCGACCACGCTGTCCGCCCTCTTCCGGGGGCTCGTGCGCTGGCGCGTGCGCCCGTACTACCTGCTCCAGATGGACCCCGTGCGCGGCACCGCGCACCTGCGCACGCCGCTCGCGACCGGCATCTCCCTCATGGAGCAGCTCCAGGGACGGCTCACCGGCATCGCGCTGCCGAAGCTGATCGTCGATACCCCGGGCGGGATGGGCAAGGTGCCGGTCGGCCCCGACTACGTCGTCGATCGCCGGCCCGGGCGCACGGTGCTCCGCACCCACCGCGGCGTCGAGGTCGAGTACGTCGACCCCCCGCCGCAGCCCGGCGGCTGAGCCGCCCGCTCAGCGGCCCGGGCCGCGCGAGAGCGGCTTCGCGATCCGGAACGACAGGTTCAGGGCCCGCGTGATCCCGAAGAAGCGGGTGCGCGACGCGCTCCTGCACTGCTGCGAGTCCGCGGCCCAGCTCCCGGAGCGGGCGATGCGCCACGGGGGCGCGTCGCTGCCGGCGTCGGCGGTCGACTCGATCTCAAGCGACGTCTCCACCCACGATTTCTCGCCGTTCACGTCGGCGACCCACTCGCGCACGCCGCCCGCCATGTCGCGCACGCCGTAGGGCGAGGTGTCGATGGGGAACGTCCCGACCGGCTCCGGCTGCGCGAGGAAAGGTCGCGACGAGCGCATCAGGCAGAACGTGGGATCGAAATGATCTCCCCACGGGTAGAACCGGCCGTCGGTCCCGCGCGCCGCCTTCTCCCATTCGAGCTCGGTGGGGAGCCGGACCTCGATCCCGTCACGCTCGCTCCGGAAGCGGCAGTAGGCCACGGCGTCGAACCAGTCGATGAGGATGACGGGCAGGTTCCAGAGGTGCCCCTCCTCGGCCGGGAACCGCTTCTGCGCGTCGCCCTCGACGACGGTGGGCAGCGGCTCCCACCCGCCGCCGCTGGCCGGCCGCGCGACGTAGCCCTCGGAGCCGCGCGTCCCGTGCGGCGCGCGCTTGAGCGCGAGATCGAGATCGCGCGACTCGAGCTCGTTCAAGAACTCGCAGTACTCGCGGAAGGTGACCGGGAACTTCGCGATCGCGACGTCGGGGACGTGGAGCTCGGCCCGGCGGAGCGGATCGTAGGCCTGCGCGTCGCCGCCGGCGATGAACGTCCCCCCGGGGATGTAGACGAACCCCTCGCCGATCTCCGCGTCGGTGTAGAGGTTCACCTCGACGCGGTGGTGGGTGCCCCGCTTGAGCAGCAGCGGGTAGCGCACGTCCCGGTAGCCGGCGCGCTTCAGGACGAAGAGGTAGCTGCCCGGCTTGAGGTGCACCTCGCGGAGCGGGGTGCGGCCGAGGGCGCGCTCGTCGCTCGCCACCAGGATGCGGTCCTTCTCGACGTACCGGTACGCGAGGACGCTGGCGCCCGACGGCGACGAGTCGACCGAGAGGACCGCGTCGGCGGTGAGCAGCGCGGCGTAGCGGCCCACGTCGAACTCCGCGACGAGCGCCTCGTGGTAGATGCGCGCCGCGTGCTGGTGCTCCTGGTCGGCCCGGACCGCGCGCGACCAGTAGAGGTCCGCGAGCCCGGCGCGCGCCTCGACCAGATCCGGGTCGTACGCCAGCGCCTTCGTGTAGAGATCGATCGCCTCGGCCGCGGCGCGCGCCTGCTCGCGCTCGACCCCGGCCGCCCTGTCCTCGAGCTGCCAGCCGGCCCGCTTGCGCTCGATCGGCTCGTACTCCTTCACGTCCTTGAGCAGCCGACGCGCCTCCTCGACGAGCCGCTCGCGCTCGCTGTCGAGCCGCCGGTCGCGCTCGAGCGGGGCCTTGGCGAGCTCGCAGAGCTTGATCGCCTCCTCGCGGCGGCGCATCCGCTCCTTGGCGCCCTCGAGGAACGCCTCGGCCTCCGCCGCGACGCGGTCGGCGGTCGGCGGGCGCTGATCGGGATCCTTCGCGAGCATCGCCAGGCAGAGGTCCTCGAGCAAGAGCGGGCAGCTCGGCGAGATCGAGCGCGGCGGCTTGGGGTCGCGCGTCTGCGTCGCGAGGATCACGGCGAGCACGGTCGGCGCGTCGAACGGGTGCTCGCCGGTGAGGATCTCGTAGAGCACCACGCCGAGCGCGAAGATGTCCGCGCGGTGATCGATCCGCTTCTGATCCCCCCGGATCTGCTCCGGCGCGATGTACCCGGGCGTGCCCGAGAGCGCGCTCGCGACCGCCTCGTGCCGCTTCCGGCCGAAGTCCTGCCCGCTCGGGTCGATGGTGATCGGCTCGCTCACCTCCGCCCTCGAGAGCAGCTTCGCGTTGCCCCAGTCGCCCAGGTACACCTCGCCGTAGTCGCCGAGCAGCACGTTCTCCGGCTTGATGTCGCGGTGCGCGACGCCTCGCCGGTGCGCGTAGGCGAGCGCCCGCGAGATCTGCACGAACGCGCCGATGAGCCGGACGAGCGGCCATTGCTTGCGGAGCTCGGGGTTCGTCAGCACGTTTTGCAGGCTCTGCCGCTTGACGACCCGCATCGAGTAGTAGGGCTGGCCGTTCGGCAGCGTGCCCAGGTCGTAGACCGGGATGATGTTCGGGTGCTCGAGCTGGGCCGTGATGCGCGCCTCGGTCAGGAAGCGGTTGCCCACCGCGGAGTCCGCCTCGGCCCCGGGCTTCAGCGTCTTCAGCGCCACCACGCGCCCGATCTCCCGGTCGCGCGCCTTCACCACCTTCCCGGCGCCGCCCGCGCCGAGCGCCTCGCCGACCTCGTAGCGGCTGCCGCCGGCGTTCACGGCGCGCGTGGCGGAGGTCGCGAGCGTCGGAAAATCGGCCACGACCTCCTCGCCCGGAAGATCGATCTCCCGCTGCGTGTCGAAGCGCAGCGCGTCCAGATCGTCGACCTGCGGCGCGAGGGCGCGCGCGGCGGGCGGGCTGCGCCCCTCCTGCGCGAGCAGCTCCGGCAGCGCCGCCAGCTGCTCCGGCGTGAGGATCCCCTCGAAGAGCTCCTGGGGCGTCGACGCGCCGCCGAGGGTCCATCGGCAGGCCATGTCCCAAAGGGCGTTGGGCTCGATGAGCCCTCGCGCCACGGCGGCGACGGCCAGGGCACGAGCCTCGCGAGTCTGAGCGAGCTTCACTCGAGCGACCTCTCGTCCGAAACGATCTCACCGCGAGACGCGAGGCGGAAGGCCGCGCTGGGACCGCTGAGCGCAAGGCGGCGCGCGCCGCGAGGGCGCAGCGCTCCCGCGGCGGATGCAGGGCTGCCGGCGCCGCCGCTCGGTGCGCGTCCCACGAGGCGGCGCACGTCAGCCGCCGTGGCAGGCGCCCGCTCTGCTGCCGCGCCGGCCCGAGCTGCCCCGTTGGAAGTCGCGACGCGGCAGGGCCGGAGCGGCGATGGCCGCCCGCGCGCCCCGGTCCTCAGAGACTCTATGTGTCGGAAATTCCTGCATTTACCAGCGATAAATGAGCGCTGCCCAGGTTACGTGGTGTCCCCTCGCCTGGGCAAGAGAGTAGGGCGGATGGCGTCCGGGCCCGGTCATTTTTCGTCGCAGGTCCCGCGCGCCTCCGCGGCTCGCGCCTCACGCCCGCCCCTCGCGTGCTTGCCGCCGGCTCGCACCTCCCGCACGTCGGGCACGATTCCGACGACCTCGCCCATTGTCGTCGTTGTCGTACCAGCGGGTGGGCCCGTCCCCCGCGGCGCCGTCCGGCCGCCGTCGCGCCCTTCCGCCGCTCCGCCGTCGTGCCGGCCCGCCGCCGCGCTGGCCCGCCGCCGCGCCGGCCCGCCGCGCGACGGGGTTTCGATCCCCGGGGGGAGCCGTGGTAGGGCGCGGCATGGCTGATCCGACGGCCCTGCCGCGTCCGGCGCTCGCTCGTCTCGACGAGATGAACCGCCGCGCGCTCGACGGGGGCGGGGGGGATCGCGTCGCCAAGCAGCACGAGGCCGGCAAGCTCTCCGCGCGGGAACGCATCGACCTGCTCCTCGATCCAGGCTCGTTCGTCGAGATCGACCGGTTCGTGGTCCACCGGTGCGCCGACTTCGGCATGGACGAGCGGAAGGTCCTCGGCGACGGCGTCGTGACCGGCTGGGGCCTCGTCGACGGGCGCAAGGTCGTGGTGTTCGCGCAGGACTTCACCGTGTTCGACGGCTCGCTCTCCGGCGCGTACGCCTCGAAGATCTGCAAGGTGATGGACCTCGCGATGAAGGTGGGCGCCCCCGTCGTCGCGCTGAACGACTCGGGCGGCGCGCGGGTGCAGGAGGGCATCGAGTCGCTCGCCGGGTACGCCGACATCTTCCTCCGCAACACGCTCGCGAGCGGGGTCGTCCCCCAGATCAGCGCGATCCTCGGGCCGTGCGCCGGCGGCGCCGTGTACTCGCCCGCCATCACCGACCTCATCCTGATGACCGAGCGGACGAGCACCATGTTCGTCAACGGCCCCGAGCTCATCAAGGCGGTGACCAACGAAGACGTCACCGAGGAAGACCTCGGCGGCGCCGCCGCCCACGCCGCCAGGAGCGGCGTATGCCACATCACCGCACCCGACGATCGGGCGGCGCTCGCGCAGGTCCGCGAGCTGCTCTCGTTCCTGCCCTCGAACAACACCGAGGCTCCGCCGCGCCGCGCCGCGGTCGATCCCGTCGACCGGGAGGTGCCGGAGCTCGACACGATGCTCCCGCTCGAGCCGTCGGGGCCGTACGACGTCAAGCAGCTCGTGCGCGCCGTGGTCGACGACGGCCGCTTCTTCGAGATCCACGCGCGCTATGCGCAGAACATCGTGGTGGGGCTCGCCCGGATCGGGGGCGCGCCCATCGGGGTGGTCGCGAACCAGCCCCAGGTGCTCGCCGGCTGCCTGGACATCAAGGCCAGCATCAAGGCGGCGCGCTTCGTCCGGCTGTGCGACTGCTTCAATGTCCCGCTCGTCACGCTCGTGGACGTCCCCGGCTTCCTCCCGGGGCTCGACCAGGAATATGGGGGGATCATCTCTCATGGAGCGAAGCTGCTCTATGCGTTCGCCGAGGCCACGGTGCCCAAGATCACGGTGATCACGCGCAAGGCCTACGGCGGCGCCTACGACGTGATGGCGTCCAAGCACATCCGGGCCGATTACAACCTCGCCTTCCCCACGGCCGAGATCGCGCTCATGGGCCCGGAGGGCGCGGTGAACATCGTCTACGGCAGGGAGATCCAGCAGGCGGCGGACCCGGCCGCCGCCCGCGCGCGCCTCGTCGAGGACTACAGGACGACGTTCGCGAGCCCGTACAGGGCGGCCGAGCTCGGCTTCATAGACGAGGTGATCTACCCGCGCATGCTCCGCATTCGGCTGGCGCGTGCCCTCGACCTCCTGCGCGACAAGCGGGACAAGAACCCAGCGAAGAAACACGGAAACATCCCGCTTTAGTAGAATTTTGGGGCGACGGGGAGCCCCACGAGAGCCTCGCTCAGCGAGAGATCGGCCTGCAAAACCGCTTAGAACGCCTTGGAAGGAGGGAGCCGGATCGAGCGACGCCGTTGCGCGGCCGATCCCAAGCGTGTAAAAACAACTTGCGTGGCTGTTTTTCTTTGCTCTCCACGCGCGATGCTTCTCTCTGACCAACGATCTGCACAAGCGCACCCGGGGGCCGGTTGCAGGAGGACGGGTGGTTTGGCGGGCATACCGAGCGTTGGGGGGTCGCCGAGTATACGAATGAGGGGTCGGTTGGGTTCTGTGGAGGTATTGAGCATGAAATCTTGGGTATTCGCTGCGTTTTTGATTTCCGGTTGCGCCCTCGTGGCGTGCGGTGACGACAACACCGACCCGCCGAACAACGGCACCACCAGCAGCAGCAACGGGAGCGGCGGCTCCGGCGGCAACGGCGGCAACGGCGGCAACGGCGGCGACGCCGGCGGCGGCGGTTCGGGCGGCGACGGAGGCGCGAGCACCACGAGCTCTTCCTCGACAGGGATCCCGACGTGTGATGACACGACGGACGCGTGCGGCAGCGACGACGGGACGGGCTGCTACAAGTGCGCCGCCGACGACGCATGCAAAGAGTTCATCGACGCCTGTGTGGATGATAATGCCGACATGGGATGTTTTGACCTCGTGAAATGCGTCGCTCGTTGCTCGGACGAGGAAGATCCGGCGACGTGCATCGACGAGTGCCGCACGGCGAACGAGGCCGGGGTGGAGGCGTACGACGCCATCACCAAGTGCATTGTCTGCGAGCAGTGCGCCCAGAACTGCGGTGCCTCCGAAGAGCCGCTGTGCGCGATGTGAGGCGCTGACCAGCAGCACGTCATCTCCGAAGGGGGCGTCCGATGGCCGCCCCCTTCGGCCTTTTGTTGGCTCGCTGGCACGGCGGACGGCGGGCGGGCTCTGCGGGCTGCGTGGAATCTGCTGCAGCTGTATCCGCGAGACAGGCGCGCTCGGCGCGGGGCTCGCCTTGGCCGGCCTGGAACATGCGGCGCGGGACGGCGGTGCGCGCGGCAGCGCCGGAGGGGGGCGCCGGCAGGGTGCCGGGGGGATAAGAGGACGGGGGCGGTCGGAGGCTGCGCAAGGGCTGGCCGCTCGCTGCTGGGAATACCGTCCGGGGTT
Organism: Sorangium sp. So ce185; assembly: GCF_051526825.1. Lineage (NCBI taxonomy): Bacteria > Pseudomonadati > Myxococcota > Polyangiales > Polyangiaceae > Sorangium > Sorangium sp. So ce185. Next base: position 11,299,101 of record NZ_CP150316.1, read on the forward strand.
GGGGCGCCGGTCCGGGGTTGAGGCGCCGCCGTCCCGGGTTGGGGTGCCCGTCCCAGGTTGGGGTCCCGTCCCAGGTTGGGGTCCCGTCCCAGGTTGGGGTCCCGTCCCAGGTTGGGGTCCCGTCCCAGGTTGGGGTCCCGCCGTCCCAGGTTGGGGCCCCGGTCCAGGTTGGGGTTCCGCCGTCCCAGGTTGGGGCCCCGGTCCAGGTTGGGGCCCCGTCCCAGGTTGGGGTTCCGCCGTCCCAGGTTGGGGCCCCGGTCCAGGTTGGGGCCCCGTCCCAGGTTGGGGTTCCGCCGTCCCAGGTTGGGGTTCCGCCGTCCCAGGTTGGGGTTCCGCCGTCCCAGGTTGGGGTTCCGCCGTCCCAGGTTGGGGTTCCGCCGTCCCAGGTTGGGGTTCCGCCGTCCCAGGTTGGGGTTCCGCCGTCCCAGGTTGGGGTTCCGCCGTCCCAGGTTGGGGCGCCCGCCGTCCCAGGAGGCCCCCGTTGCCCCGCCGCCGGAGCCTCGGCCGGCGCCGGTACGCCGTCCGGCGCCAGCCGCCGCCGCTCCCCGGGGCCGACGCCAGCCGCCGCCGCGCCTCGGGGCGTGGCCGCGGATACGCGAGGTAGCTCACGTGCTGGCGGCCGGCCCACCTCGGCGACCTGCGACCCCCGACGCCCCCAATCGCGCAGCGCGCGCCGGGTTGCGCCTTCATGGCTCGGGCAACCCGTGGTAACGCTTGGCGGCGCCGCCGATGTGCGGCATCCGACATGGGAAAGAACCTTCTCGTCATCAATGTGGACATCCGCGAGACACGCGTCGCGCTGATCGAAAATGGGATCATCGCTGAGCTGCATCTCGAGCGGGAGAGCTCCAAGGGGACGCTCGGAAACATCTACCTCGGCAAGGTCAGCCGCGTATTGCCCGGGATGCAGGCCGCGTTCATCGACGTGGGGCTCGAGCGAGCCGCCTTCCTGCACGTCGAGGACCTCATCCGGCCCGACGACTTCGAGGCATACCTGGCTGGGCATCGCCGTCCTGCCGAAGAGGAGCGCGCCTCCTCCCGAGGCCGCGCCGCGCGCGCCAGCGAGGCGCCTGGGCCTGAAGAAAGCGAGGTTCACGAGCTATCCGGCGCAGAGGAGGCCGCGCCCGAGGGCCCCGACGCCGCAGCCGAACACCACGAGCCCCACGAAGGGGCGGATTTCGGGGCCGATGAGGGGTTCGAGGCCGAGAGCCCGCTCGAGGCGGACAGCCCGCTCGACGAATCGAGCGACGTGCCGATCGAGCTGCCCACGGCGCTCGACGTGCTCGGAAGCCCCTCCGGCCAGGCGTTCGCCGGCGTGGGTTCGATGGTGACCCTCGACGAGGCCGACGACGAGCCGGTGCCGGGGCTCGACGGCGGACACGTGCACGAGGGCGCGGACGACGACGACGAGGAGCTGGTCGCGGCAGGCAGCGGCAGCGACGTCGACGAGGCCGGTCCGGAGGAGTCAGGGCCCGACGAAGCTGGGCCGGAGGACGCCGAGGCCGAGGACGACGACGAGCTCGACACGCCCGCCTACGACCTCGAGCCGGCCTCGCCGCCGCCGGAGGACGCCGCCGACGTGTGGAGCGCGGCCGAGGAGCGCCCCGAGGCGCGGAGCGACGCCACGGACCGCGGGGAAACGGAAGCCCCCGCAGAGATCGCGTCCGAGGAGCCCGCTGCGCGTGCCTCCGGCGAGTGGCCGTCCGGGCAGGAGGCGAGCGCGTCGCCAGCCGCCGAGGGCGCCGCCGCGAAAGCCGCGCCCGACGCGCCCGGCGACGAGGTGCCGCCGGCAGCGCGTGCGCGCAACGGGCGCGCGCGCGGGCGGCGCGAGGCGCGCGTGCGCCGGTCGGGACGAACGCGCGACCGGCGCGCCAACATCGAGGGGATCAGCGCCGCGCCCGAGGGGGCTGTCGCCACGGAAGCGCGCGAGGCGCCGCGCGAAGGCCGTGAGGCCCGCGAAGGCCGCGAGGCCCGCGAAGGCCGCGAGGCCCGCGAAGGCCGCGAGGCCCGCGAGGGACGCGAAGGCCGTGAAAGCCGCGAAGGCCGTGAAAGCCGCGAAGGACGCGAAAGCCGCGAAGGACGCGAAAGCCGCGAAGGACGCGAAAGCCGCGACCGGGGCGGACGCGGACAGCAGGGCGGACGCGATGGACGCGATCGCGAGCAGCGCGGGCGCGGCGAGCAGCGGACGCGAGAGCGCGGGCGCGAGCAGGCGCGGGACGGCAAGGGCAAGAGCGCCGCGCGCGGCCAGCAGAGCGCGCGCAGCTGGCAGAACGAGCCGCCGCGCATCTCGAAATCGACGCCCATCCGCGAGGTCGTCCGCGAAGGGCAGGAGGTCATCGTCCAGGTCTCGAAGGAGCCCATCGGGACGAAGGGCGCCAGGGTCACGAGCCACATCTCCCTCCCCGGCCGCTACGTCGTGTACCTGCCGACGGTCGATCACATCGGGATCTCCAAGCGGATCGGCTCGGAGAAGGAGCGCTCTCGGCTGCGCGACGCCATCGAGGCGATGAAGCCGCCGCAGGGCGGGCTCATCGTGCGCACGCTCGCCGAGGGCCTCACGAAGAAGCAGCTCAAGGCCGACGTCGGCTACCTCGTGCGCCTCTGGGGCGAGGTGGCGAAGAAGCGCGAGAGCGGCGTGAGGGCGCCGGCGGTGCTCTACACCGAGCTCGACCTCGTGCTGAAGACCGCCCGCGACCTCTTCACCGACGACATCGAGAAGATCGTCATCGACGACCGCGAGGAGTACATCCGGCTGCGGCGCTTCGTCGAGATGTTCATGCCCGAGCGCGCCGACGCGGTGGAGCTCTACGAAGGGACCGAGCCGATCTTCGACGCGTACGGCATCGAGGACGAGATCCAGCGCGCGCTGTCGCGGAAGGTCCCGCTCCCGTCGGGCGGGCACCTGATCATCGATCAGGCCGAGGCGCTCACCGCGATCGACGTGAACACCGGGCGGTTCGTCGGCAAGGGGTCGAAGGATCTCGAGGAGACGATCCTGACCACGAACATGGAGGCGGTCGAGGAGATCGCCTATCAGCTCAGGTTCCGCAACATCGGCGGGCTGATCATCCTCGACCTCATCGACATGGAGCGCGCCCAGAACCGCGAGAAGGTGCGGCGCCGCCTCGAGGAGCTGCTCTCCAAGGACAAGGCGAAGACCACGCTGAACCGGATCTCCGATCTGGGCCTCATCGAGATGACCCGGAAGCGGACGCGCGAGAGCCTCGGGCGCACGATCCTCGAGCCGTGCTTCTACTGCGACGGGACGGGCCAGCTGCAATCCAAGCAGACCGTCGCCTACGAGATCCTGCGGCAGATCCGGCGCGAGCGGATGAACCTGCCCGGCTACTCGGTCGTGGTGAACGCGCATCCGGCCGTGATCGACCTCCTGAAGAACGACGAGCGCATCGCCGTGCAGGAGGCGGAGCGGCTGTTCCAGCGCCGGATCGATCTCGTGCCCCGAAAGGAGTACCACCTCGAGCAGTTCGATCTGCAAGGCAGGTAAGGCGCCATGGCGGACGATCAGGGTTCTCCGGAGAGCATCGACGCGAAGACGGGACGCAGGGAAGAGCGCGTCACCATCAACAAGGAGTTCGAGTCCTATGACGCGTTCATCAACGAGTACGTGACGAACATCTCGCGCACCGGCGTGTTCGTGCGGTCGAAGACGCCGCTCGCCGTCGGCACCAAGGTGAACCTCCGGTTCACCGTGATCATGGACGACATCGAGACGATCGAGGGCGTCGGCGAGGTCGTGCGCGTGCACGACGATCCGCAGGGGATGGGGGTCGTCTTCACCGAGCTGTCGAGCTACTCGCAGGGGCTCATCGACAAGCTCCTGACGAGCCAGGGGCACCGCGCCTCGAAGGAATAGGCAGAGGGGCTTCGGCGATGTTCACCGGGCTTGTCGAGACGATCGGGGTCCTCCGCCGCCGGAGCGGCGGCGCCGTGGCCCGCGCGCTGATCGAGGCGAGCCTCGGGCCGCTGACGCTCGGCGAGTCGGTGAGCGTGAACGGCGCCTGCCTCACCGTCGATCGCATCGCGCCCGGCGGGTTCGAGTGCGACATGTCCTCCGAGACCCTCGGCCGCACCACGCTCGGCGCGCTCTCGGTCGGCGCGCGCGTCCACCTCGAGCGGGCGACGCCGCTCGGCGCCCGCATGGGCGGGCACGTGGTGCTGGGCCACGTCGACGGGCTCGGCCGCGTCGTCGAGCAATCGCGCGCCGGCGACGCGCTCCGCATGCGGGTGAGCGCGCCGACCGATCTCGCGCCGTTCCTCGCTCCCAAGGGCTCGATCGCCGTCGACGGCGCGAGCCTCACGCTCAACGCCGTGTCCACGCCGGGCTCCGCGGAGACGTGGTTCGACGTGATGCTGGTGCCGCACACCATCGGCCGGACTCTCCTCGGCGAGCTCCGCCCCGGCGCGGCCGTCAACCTTGAAGTTGACGTGCTCGCGCGCTACGTGGCGCGGACGCTCCAGGTCGTGTCGATCGCCGGCCTGCAGAGCCTCTCGAGCAGGGACGCGCGCGAGGGCGATGCCTCTGCCGAGCGTGGCGAAGAGCGTGGAAATACGGGAGAGAATGCGGATCACGACGAACGACTCCTCGCAAAGCTGCGCGCGGGGGGATTCTGGTGAGGCCCTGTCAGCCTCGAGCGGCAAGCTCGACCACGACATGACCTCCGGGGGTCCGATGCCTCACCGGCTGACCATCGACAAGGCGGTCCTCGACCGCGTGAACACCGCGCTGGACCACATCCGCGCGGGCAAGATGGTGATCCTCGTCGACGACGAGGACCGCGAGAACGAGGGCGACCTCTGCATGGCGGCGGAGGCGGTGACCCCCGAGGCGATCAACTTCATGGCGATGCACGGGCGCGGCCTCATCTGCCTCGCCCTCGACGAGGAGCAGGTCGCGCGCCTCGAGCTGCCGATGATGTCGGCGCCCGGGCGCAACGGGCCGCCGCTCGGCACCGCCTTCACCGTGAGCATCGAGGCGCGCACCGGGGTGACGACCGGGATCAGCGCCGCCGATCGGGCGCACACGATCCGGGTCGCGAGCGCGCGCGACGCGAGGCCCGAGGATCTCGTCACGCCGGGGCACGTGTTCCCGCTCAAGGCGCGCCGCGGGGGCGTGCTCGTGCGGACGGGCCAGACCGAGGGGTCCGTGGACCTCGCGCGGCTCGCCGGGCTGCGGCCGGCGGGCGTGATCTGCGAGATCATGAACGACGACGGCAGCATGGCCCGCATGCCGGACCTCGAGGTGTTCGCCGCGAAGCACGGCCTCCTGATCGTGACGGTCGCGGACCTCATCCAGTACCGGCTCCAGACGGAGCGGCTGGTCCGCCGCGTGAGCGACCGGACGCTGCGGCTCGACCTCACGGGCACCGAGTGGACCGCGTACGTCTACGAGGTGATCAACGAGCAGCGGCAGTTCCTCGCGCTCACGAAGGGCGTGGTCGCGACGCAGGAGCCCATCCTCTGCCGCGTGCACTCCGGCTCGACCGTCGCGGACCTCTTCAGCTCGACGCCCTTCGACGGCGGCTCGAACCTGCGCGAGGCGCTGCTCGCGATCGAGGGCGCCGGCGTCGGGGTGGTCGTCTATATCCCGTCGCGAGGGGACCTGGGCCGCGAGCTGGAGCAGCTGCGGGGCCCCGGCCCCGACGAGAGCGCCCTCGTCGTGCGGGCGCAGCAGCCGTCGACGCTGCGGGAGTTCGGCCTCGGCGCGCAGGTCCTGGCGGACCTCGGGGTGCACCAGATCCGGCTCCTCACGAACAGCCAGCCGAAGATCGTCGGGATCACCGGGTTCGGGCTCACCGTGACCGAGCGGGTGCCGCTCGTGTCGATGAAGGGCGAGGCCTGACGCGCGAGGTGCGCTGGCGCGCCGGGTCGCGCGGAGAGCAGGGGCGCTCGGACGAGGATCGCGAGCGCGAAGGCCGCGCACCGAGCGCGGCGAGAGAGAGGAACGGCGGATGGCAGATCAAGCGGTCGGGCAGGCACAGGCGAGGGTGATCGAAGGCAACCTGGTGGTCCCGCCGGGGGCGCGCTTCGCGGTCGTGGCGAGCCGCTTCAACCACTTCATCGTCGACCGCCTGGTCGAGGGCGCGCTCGACGCCATCGCGCGGCACGGCGGCGCGCTGGAGCGGACCTCCATCGTGCGCGTCCCGGGCGCGTGGGAGATGCCCACCGTCGTGGGGCGGCTCGCGCACAAGAAGGGCGTCGACGCGATCATCACCCTGGGCGCCGTGATCCGGGGCTCGACGCCGCATTTCGACTACGTGGCGGCCGAGGTCACGAAGGGGATCGCGACGGTGTCGCTCCAGACCGGGGTGCCGGTCACGTTCGGGGTCCTCACGACCGACTCGATCGAGCAGGCGGTCGAGCGCGCCGGCACGAAGCATGGCAATAAGGGCTGGGAGGCCGCGGTCAGCGCGATCGAGATGCTCTCGCTCGGCGCGTCGCTGGACGCCGCCGGCCTGTAGACGAAGGTTCTGAGCGATGGGTGCGCGTTCGACCGGCCGCGAGGCGGCCTTGCAGATGCTGTTCGCGTTGGAGGCCGGCGGGAACCCGGCGTCCCGCGTCGTCGCGACGTTCTGGCGCGAGACGCCGGGGGATCCGGAGGGGCGCGCCTACGCGGACGAGGTGGTGCACGGCGTCGCCAAGGACCTCGCGGCCGTGGACGAGGCGATCCGCAAGGCGAGCACGAACTGGCGCCTCGAGCGGATGGCGCGGGTCGACCGCAACGTGCTCCGCCTCGGCGCGTGGGAGCTCATGAAGCACCCGGAGGTGCCGCGCGCGGTCATCCTCGACGAGGCGGTCGAGCTCGCGAAGCGCTACGGCAGCGAGGAGAGCGGCGCCTTCGTGAACGGCGTGCTCGATCGGGTCGCCGAGAACCTCGGCCGCATCGACCGGGATCGCTGAGCGCCGCGGCCCGCCGAGCGCCGCGGCCCGCCGAGCGCCGCGGCCCGCCGAGCGCCGCGGCGACGGCCGCTCACCTCACCACTTCAGCCACGCGACCGTCACGCCGTCGCCGCCCTCGCTGGGGCCGCCCGGGCGGATGCGCGCCACGTAGGGGCTCCCGCGCAGCGCCTCGCGGACGGCGTCGCGCAGGGCGCCCGTGCCGTGCCCGTGGACGAAGAACGTGACCCGGCGGCCCGCGCCGAGCGAGCGATCGAGGAACTGCTCGGCCATCGCGACCGCCTCGTGCGCGCGCAAGCCGCGGAGATCCACGGTGTTGTCCGCCGTCTGGATCGGCACGTCGGGGTCCGCCGCCGCGTCCAGGTCGACGCGGCGCTGGGGCGGCGCCGCGGCCGCAGGCGGCGCGCCGGCGCCGCGCAGCTCGGCGATCGAGGTCGTGAGCTTGAGCGCGCCGGCGGCGACCCGCAGCTGGCCGCCCGAGAGGACCTCGACCACCTCGGCCTCGGCCCGCAGGCGAGGCACGTAGACGCGCGCGCCGACGCGGATGGCCGCCGGATCGACCGCCGGCCGCGCCGGCGGCTCGTCCTTCGGGCGGAGCTCGAGCTCGCCGCCGATCGACGTCTTCTGCCCCACCGCATCCATGGCGCGCGCGGCCGCCCGCAGGTCCTCCTCGGTGGGCTTGCCGCGCAGCCGCGACTGCGCCGCCTTGAGGTCCTCGCGCGCGCGCCGCAGGCTGGCGAGCAGCGCCTCCCCCTCCCGCGTGATCACCCCGCGCTCCTTGTCGCGGAGCCGCTCGATCTCGCTCTCCAGCTCGCGCCGCTTCGCCCGGGAGGCGGCCGCCTCGCGCTCGGCGTCCTCGCGCGCGAGCTCGAGCGCGCGGCGCTCGGCGGAGAGCTTCTCGACCATCTGCTCGAAGGTGACCGCCTCCGTCGTGAGGAAGCGCTCGGCCCGCTCGAGCACGGTGCCCGGGATGCCGAACCGACGCGCGACGGCGAGCGCGCTCGAGGCGCCGGGCACGCCGACGACGAGCCGGAAGGTCGGGCTCATGGTGGCGAGATCGAAGCCGACCGAGGCGTTCTCGAAGCGCTGATCGCCGAGCGCGAGCGCCTTGAGGCCCTCGTAGTGCGTGGTGCAGACGACGGTGCCGCCGCGCGCGCAGAGCGAGTCGAGCACGGCCGCGGCGAGCGCCTCGCCCTCGCGCGGGTCGGTGCCGCCGGCGAGCTCGTCGAGCAGGACGAGCGCGCCGGGGCGCGTCTCGCCGAGGATGCGCCCGAGGTTCTTCACGTGGGCGCTGAAGGTCGACAGGTTCTTGTGGAGGTTCTGGTCGTCGCCGACGTCGGTCAGCACGACGTCGAAGAGCGCGACCCGCGAGCCCTCCCGCGCCGCGACCGGCAGGCCCGCGCGGACCATCAGCGCCGCGAGGCCGAGCGTCTTCAGGGCCACCGTCTTGCCGCCGGCGTTCGGCCCGGAGACGATCATCGCGCGGCCCGCGCTCATCGAGAGATCGCTCGGCACTACCTTCACGCCGTCGAGCGCGAGCAGCGGATGGCGGCCGCCGACGAGCTCGATGGAGGTCGGCCGCGCCGCGGCCTCGGAGGCGCCGCGATCCACGGCGAACGCGCCCTCGGGGACGTCCGGGAAGGTGAGGTCGAGGTCCTTCGCGAGCCGCGCGGCGGCGGCGCGCACGTCGGCGTGGGCGAGCGCGCGGGCGGCGGCGGCGACGCTCTCGATGTCCTCGGCCACGCGGGCGGTGAGCGCCGCGTAGATCGCCTGCTCCTCGCGCGCGACCTCGGCGTCGACCATCTTCATCCGGTTGCCGGTCTCGACGAGCACCCGGGGCTCGACGAACACGGTGGCGCCGCTCGCGCTGGTCGCGTGGACGATGCCGGGAAAGCGCTCGTGCGCGTCGGACCGCACCGGGAGCACGTAGCGCCCGTCGCGCTCGGTCCAGTAGCGGTCCTGGAGGATGTCCTCGTGTTTGTTGATGAGGTCCTCGAGGCGGCGGACGAGCCGCTCGCGCACCGCGCGCCGCTCCGCGCGCAGCGCCTCCAGGCGGGGCGAGGCGCGATCCGAGAGCGTGCCGTCCGGATCGAAGGCCGCGTCGAGCTCGCGCGCGACGGCGTCGAGCTCCGGGTTGGTCGCGCACGCCGCGTAGAGCGCGGGCGCGATCTGGCGCCGGCTCTGCAGGTACTGCCGCGCGGTCCGGGCGGCCTCGAGCAGGCCGAGCACGGCGCGGAGCTCCTCGTTGGCGAGCGACGCGCCGATGCGCGCCCGGTCGAGCGCGTCCTCGAGCTCCGCGACGTCGCGCGCCGGCACCGGCGCCCCGGCCCGGGCGAGCTCGACCGCCTCACGCACCTCCGCGAGCATGGTCATCGCCTCGGCGCGCGTCGACGCGAACGGCAGGGCCCGCGCGAGCCGCTTGCCGGCGCGCGACGCGCAGCGCTCCGCGAGCGCCTCGAGGATGCGGTCCCACTCCAGATCGGCGCGGGTCTTGGTCGGACAGGGGTCTGCGAAGGGCCCCTCGGGGTTGTATTCCATCACGCTTCGGTCGGATCGCGGGCCACGCCGCCGGCCCCGCTCGGCATCGGGTTCTGCTCCTTCTCGAGGTAGCGGAAGATGGTGCGCGGGTCGACGCCGAGGTCGCGGGCCGTCTGCGTGCGGTTGCCGTTGTTGCGCTCGAGCGCCTCCAGCACGTACCGCCGCTGGAACTCCTCCTTGGCCTTCTCGAGCGGCATGATCGCCGTCTCGGCGCCGGGGCCGAGATCGAGGTCCTCCACGGCGAGGAGCGCCTGATCGCAGAGGACCAGCGCCTTCTTGATGCGGTTCTCGAGCTGCCGGATGTTGCCCGGCCAGGAGTACTTCTTGATCGCGGCGAGCGCGGCCGGGCTGAAGCCGCGCACGGGGCTGCCGAGCTCGTCCGCGTACTTCGAGAGCAGGACCTTGGCGATGATCAGCACGTCGTCGCCCCGCTCGCGCAGCGGCGGGAGCCACAGGTTCACGACGTTGAGCCGGTAGTAGAGATCCTCCCGGAAGTTGCCGGCGCGGATCTCGTCCTCGAGGTTCCGGTTGGTGGCGGCGACGATGCGGATGTCGACCTTCTCGGGCTTCGAGTCGCCGACGCGGAAGACCACCCGCTCCTGGAGGGCGCGGAGGAGCTTCACCTGGAGGTTCAGCGGGAGCTCGCCGATCTCGTCGAGGAACAGCGTGCCCTTGTCGGCGACCTGGAACTTGCCCGGGCGGCTGGCGATGGCGCCGGTGAAGGCGCCCTTCACGTGGCCGAAGAGCTCGCTCTCGATGAGGTTCTCGGGGATCGCGCCGCAGTTGATGGTGACGAAGGGGCCGCCCTCGCGCGGGCTGCGCCGGTGCAGCTCCCTCGCGATGAGCTCCTTCCCGGTCCCGGTCTCGCCCGTGATGAGCACGCTGATGTCGGTCGCGGCGACCTTCTGCAGCTTGCGGAAGACCTCGAGCATCGACGGGCAGGCGCCGATGATCTCGCCGAACTTCTTGTCGTGCAGCTCGGCGACGAGCTTGGCCTTGTCGGCGCGGAGGGCGTTCAGGAGCATCGCGTTCTGGAGGATGAGCGAGGCCTGGGACGCGAAGATGCTGAGCAGGTCGAGCTGGGCGCGATCGAAGAGGTGCTTGATCTTGTCGTTGCCGACGTAGAGCGCGCCGATGATCTGGCCCTGCGACAGGAGCGGCGCGCACATCACGCTGGAGAGCTTCATCGCGATGACGCTGTCGCTCCGGCCGAACTGCGTGTCGGCGAGCGCGTCGGAGACGATCACGGGGCGGCCCGAGGAGATGACCTGCCGCACGATGCTGTCCGAGATCCCCCCGGCGGCGTCGGTGATGGCCTCCTTGCGGATGTTGCGCGACGCGCGCACCGCGAGCTTGCGGTCGCCGGCCGCGGACGCCGCGGACGGGGCGCCGCCGCGGACCGCCGTGTCCGCCGCCGCCTCCGCGCCCTCGAGGAGCAGCAGGAAGCCCTTGTCGGCGTGGGTCAGCTCGATGACGTCGTCGAGCATCGCCTCGAGGAGCTCGTCGACGCTGCGCCGGTTGATGAGCTTCTCGCTGAACGCGAACAGCTTGCGGACGCCCGCGAGCTCCGACGAGCCCTGCGCCGGCGCGGGCCGCTCCGCCTCGCCGTCGCACGCGGGGAGCCGCTCCTTCACCGTCGGCGCCTCGGCGAACATCGAGAACCCGAGCTCGACCGAGCCGAGCTGGAGCCGGTCGCCGTGCACCAGCCGCGCGCGCCGCTTCTTCTTGCCGTTGATCGCGATCTCGCCGTCGCGCTCGCACTCCTCGAGCACGAAATCGCGCCCGTCGAACACGATCTGCGCGTGATGCTCCAGCACCCCGGCCCCCGCGACCGCGACGTCGTTTCCGAGCGCCTTGCCGATCGTCGTGACCGGCTTGTGGACGCTGTACAGGAGTGGCGCGCCCTCCGAGGCGAAATACTTCAGGGTCGGCATCGACAGCAGCATAGCAGGCGCGCCGCGGCCCCATGCAGCCGTGTTGGCGTGCGCACCGCGGCTTACCAGAGCTCTCCGATGACGACGGCGCCCATGCCGCCCTGGTAAGGCACCATGCCGCCGCCGAGCACGCGCGCGAACGGGGGATCGCCGCGCTCCTCCGGCTCGTCCAGGGCGACCTCGCCGCGCGGGTCCGGCTTCCCGAGGAACAAGGCGCCCGCCACGATGCCGAGGGTGCCCGCCGCGCCCTGGGCGATGAGGCCGCGGCGCGGGTCGTGGTCGCTGCCGATGTACGCGAAGTAGATGGGCAGCGACACCACCGTGCCGATGCCGAGGCCGCCCCACATCCACGCGAGCTGGTTCCACGAGGGCGTCCAGGCGATCGACACGCCGACGGCGCCCGCGGTCGCGACGTTGAACCCGATCAGCCCCCCGAGCGAGATGCTGTCGTTCGCCTCGCTCCAGCCGCCGTTGCTGGCGGCGGCCCCGAACGCGCTGCCGATGAGGGAGCCCCACACCGCGCCCGAGGCGATGAGCATGTTGGTCTGCGGCTTGGGCCGGAGCAGGTGGTAGAAGCCCCAGCCCAGCGCGCCGCCGACGGTGGAGCCGATCACCTCGGAGGTGGCGAGCCCGAGGAAGCCCCACTCCTCGCCCTTGCGCGCGCTGACGTACTGGTAGGAGGCGACGCCGAGCCCCTCGCCCGCGCCGATCACCATGCCAGTGGCGATCGCGGACGGCATGCCGCGCGGCATCGGCGGCGAGTCGAGGAAGTAGACCCCGACGGGCGCCGCGACGCCGAGGAGCGCGGGCGCGATGAACTGCACGCCGGGATCGTCGATGCCGACGAGCGCGTCGAACCAGATGCCGGTCCCCACGCCGTAAGCCACGGACGTGGCGTAGAGGTAGCCGACCTCGAGCGGCGTCGACTTGGGCTGGCTCTTCGGCGGCGTGTAGGCGTAGCCGCCGTAGGGCGCGCCGTACTGACCTCCATACGGAGCGCCGTATTGGCCCCCGTACGCGCCGCTTTGGCCCCCGTACGCGCCGCCGTAGGGCGGCGCGCCGTACTGGGCAGAGGCCGTCCAGCTGACGCTCGACATGAGGATCGCGGAGAGGAGACTCACGAGAGGTCGCGTGTGCATCGCGCCGCCACTTTACACGCTCGCGCGCGGCGAGGCGCGCGCGCGGCGCGAGAAAGCGCCTTCCCCCGAGCCGCCCCCGCGCCTCGCTCTTTCTCACTCTCTCGTCAGGGCGCGCGTCATGAGGTCGACGACGGCCTGCGGCGGCGGCTTTCCCTCGTAGAGCATGCGGTACACCTCGACCGTGATCGGCGCGCTCACGCCCAGCTTGTCCGCGAGGTCGTACGCGCTCTTCGCCGTCTTCACCCCCTCGGCGACGTGCCCGAGGCCCTCGAGGATCTCCTCGAGCTTCCGTCCCCTGCCCATCTCGATCCCGACGGTACGGTTGCGCGACAGCTCGCCCGTGCACGTGAGCACCAGGTCGCCCATCCCGGAGAGCCCCGCCAGCGTGAGCGGGTTCGCCCCCTTCGCCGCCGCCATGCGGCCGATCTCCGCGAGGCCGCGCGTGATGAGCCCGGCGCGCGCGTTGTGGCCGAGGCCGAGGCCGTCGCAGATGCCCGCCGCGATGGCGACGACGTTCTTGAGGGCGCCGCCCACCTCGACGCCCACGACGTCATCGGACGAGTAGACCCGGAACCGATCCGTCGCGAGCATGCGCTGCACCGCGTGGGTCTCCTGCGGGCCCCTGCCCGCGACCACCACGGTGGTCGGCTGGCCGGCCGCCACCTCCCGCGCGAAGCTCGGGCCCGACAGGTACGACAGCCGCGGCTCGGCCTCGCGCCCGAGCTCGTCGACGAGCACCTCGCTCATCAGCATCAGCGAGTCGTTCTCGATGCCCTTGGTCGCGCTGCAGACGAGCGCGCCCTCCGGGATGTGGCGCCTGGCCTCGCGGACCACCTCCCGCAGCGCGTGCGACGGCACGACCACGACGACGAGCTCCGCGCCGCGGAGCGCGCCCTCGAGATCGCCCGTCGCCCGAAGGCTCCCGGGCAGCTCCACGCCGGGCAGGTAGCGGTGGTTCTGGCGCTCGCGCTCGATGCGCTCGGCCAGCTCCCCCTGGTGCGCCCAGAGCGCGGTGGGGTTGCCCTTGTCCGCCAGCAACTTCGCCAGCGCCGTCCCCCAGGCGCCGGCCCCGATCACTGCGACGTTCGCCATGGAGCGACCCTATCACCACCGGCGCTCCGGGCCGAAAGCGGCGTGCCCCGCGCGCCCGGCTGGGCGGACGCAGCGGCGCGCCGCTCGATCCGCCGGCGTTTCGACTATGCTGCGCCCATGCTCTTCCGCACCGCCGCGCTGCGCGCGCTCGGCCTCGCGCTCTGCCTCTCCGTGCTCGGGACGGTGGGCGGCGCGTGCGGCCAGGGCGCGCTCGGCGTCATGCCGGGCGTCGTCAACGATCCGGGGAACCTGTCGCTCCGCAGGGCGATCCTGTCCTTCGCGACGAGCCAGCTCTGCAGCGAGATGCGGAAGCGGAGCGTGCCGCTGCGCCTCCGCGACGAGGATCCGGTGACCGGCCGGTTCTACCCGGGCACCTGCGTCGCCCAGGAGCTCGCGAACGGCAACCTCTTCCTCCAGTTCGGCGGCAGCGGCGTGGTCTGGACGAACCTGACGAAGCGCATGAGCTTCGATGCGAGCGCCGCCGTCGAGTACGATCACGACTTCCTGATGGATGGCGACACGATGTACGTGTACTTCCGTCAGCGGTCGACCACGGCGGCGAGCTTCACGACCAAGCTCATCGAGCAGCCCGCGGCGATCTCGCTCGGCGGCGTGTCCTTGGCCCAGGGCAGCGCGTACGCCAACGCGCTCGGCGCGCAGCTCGTGAAGACCGAGATCGCCCGGGGGTTCACGGTCATCCGCGACGACGACGGCGCCGTGCAGTTCGGCCTCGGCATCATCGAGAAGGGGCAGCGGCCCCAGGCGCCTTACGCGCGGCGCGACAACGGCCGGCTCCTCCTGGCGAACGAGCGCACCGAGGTGCACCAGGGCCAGCGCGATTACATCGGCCCGCTGGAGATCACGGGCAGCGGCGAGGCCATGACGCTCACGGTCGCCGTCGAGGGCGCGCCGGGCGTGGACGTGATCCTCGTGCCCCGGACCGCCGGCGAGCAGTGGCTCCAGGCGTACCTGACGCAGGCCGCGCCGCCGCCCCTCTCCGCGGCGCCCCTGCTCGACGAGCCGGTGTACTCCGGCGCCCCCTGGCGGCGGACGGTGCCGCTGCCCGAGGGGCAGTACTACCTGGTCATCGACAACACGAACGCCGCTGGGCGCACGCAGCCGACGACGTACGCCCGCGACGACCGGGCCGCCCTGGTGAGCTACGCCGTCGAGACGGGGGACGCGCCGTGACGGCGGCGGCGGCGACGCGGACGGGAGCGCGGATGGCGCGGACGCCCACGCCGGCGGCGCGGACGGCGACGTGGCCGGCGACGACGGACCGCTCGTCGCCTGCCGCGCCTGCGCACTTGCCGCGGCGAGGGTCGGCGTATACATAAGCTCTCTCTTGCCGCCGCGCCCCGATGAACAACCCCAGAGCGTACCGTCGGTCGCGGCCAATCGGCCCGCAAGCTCGGAGTTCCGAACCTCGATGAGGGGCAGCTCGAGCTCGGAGCCCCGCGTCAGCGCGGCCAAGCCGACCGGAGGGGCTGACGCGCGCGGGACCGGCGGCGCCCCTCCGCCGGGCGGCCGGGACGGCCGGGTGCTGCGCTTCCTGTTCCACCTCGTGTGGATTTGCCTCGTGCCGTTCGCGCTCGCGGTCGTGAACGTCTGGCTGCTCACCCCGTCGTCCGAGAGCGGGAGCACCCAGCCGCTCCGCGTCTTCGTCGCCGAGCAGCAGATCCCGGCCGGCATCGTGCTCTTCACGATCTTCGCGATGATCCTCTGGCGGTTCCGCTACGAGCTGCCGTTCGCGTCGGCGATCGGCGTCGGCGGCCGCCGGGACATCCCGCCGAAGGTGCGCGCCCGCTTCGAGGACGCCGCGGCGCTCCTCGAGGAGGCGCACCGGATCCTGCGCAGCCGGAAGCGCGAGGTCGAGCGCGAGCTGACGAGCGGCGAGCGCGAGCAGGTGATGCAGGCGATCGCCGCCCTCGAGCGCGCGATGAGCGCCGAGACGTTCGACGCCGACGAGTTCGACGCCGCCCTCGGCCGCGCCGATCGCACGGTCGGCGAGCACCTCGGCCGCTGGCGCAAGGGCGAGATGCGCGAGTACGCCGAGTCGATCGGCATCGCCGTCGCCGTGGCGCTCATCCTGCGCGCCTTCGTCGTCGAGGCGTTCAAGATCCCGAGCGGCTCGATGATCCCGACCCTCATGGTCGGCGACCACATCTTCGTCAACAAGTTCACCTACGGCCCGCTCATCCCCTGGACCGACCAGCGCCTCTTCCCTCGCCTGCCGCCGTCGCGGGGCGACGTGATGGTGTTCAAGTTCCCGGAGAACAAGGAGCAGGACTTCATCAAGCGGACGATCGCCATCCCGGGCGACACGCTGGAGGCCATCAACGGCCGCCCCATCCTCAACGGCTGGCTCGTCCCCCACTGCCACGTCGGCCCCTACCGCTACGAGGGCCGGCAGGCGGAGCTGTTCGTCGAGTTCCTCGGGGAGAAGTCGTACTTCACGCTCTACGACACGAACCCCGACGAGACGATGTGCGTCGCGAACGACGACTGCACGCCGGGCTCCACGTGCCGGGGCGGCATCTGCGGCATGCTCCAGGGCCCCTTCAAGGTGGCCGCCGACGAGGCGTGGGTGATGGGCGACAACCGCAACAACAGCCACGACTCGCGCAGCTGGCGCGGCGGGCTCGGCGCGGGCGTGCCCTTCGAGAACATCAAGGGGCGCGCGATGTTCGTGTGGATGAGCTTCGGGCCGGGCGGGGGCATCGCGCAGGATCGCCTCTTCGTGAACGTGATGGGCCGCCCGAAGCTCCCCGGCGCGCACGAGGCGACGCTGCAGGAAGGCCTCGACAAGTGCCTGCGCGAGCGGCCTCCCGTCTCCGAGACGACCCCGCCGCCCGCGCCCGCGCGCCGGCAATCCAAGCGCTGAGGCCGCCAAAACGGGCGAGCGTGGGGAGCTGCGCTCCCTGCGGCGCTCGTGTACGTTGCCCCGGCCCTCGGGCCGACGCAGCGCGTCCCCCGGCCCGAGGCGACGGAGGAGACGATGGCACGTGCGGTCGAGATGTGGAGCCTGGCGCTCGCGGGCAGCTTGCTCGCTGGAGCAGGGTGCAGCAGGGAGGAGGCCTCGACGACGAGCGCAGCGACCTCGGCGGTGGCCTCGGCGCCCCCGGTGGCGCCCGCCGCGACGGACCTCGTCGGGTACGTGGCCACGTACCCGACCATGGAGCCCCAGCCCGGGCGCCGGCGCCTTCAGCAGCAGTTCGCCGTATACCAGTCGGCGGACGCCAAATCGAAGGAGCTCGCGCGCCTCGACAGCGGGGCGATCGTCGACCTCAAGGCGAGCTATCAGGACTGGATGCTCGTGGCCTTCCAGAGCGGGGGCCAGCCCACGCTGGGCTGGATCGAGCTCAAGGTGAACGACACCCGCGCGACGACCGTGACCGACGCGGAGGCGCGCGCGGCGACGGCGACCCCTGCGCCCAAGACGGCCGACGCGGGGACGACCGGCGGCGGCGACGCGGGGGCGACCGGCTCCGGCGCCAACCCCGACGCGGGGACGACCGGCGGCGGCGACGCGGGGGCGACCGGCTCCGGCGCCAACCCCGACGCGGGGACGACCGGCGGCGGCGACGCGGGGGCGACCGGCTCCGGCGCCAACCCCGACGCGGGCGCGGCGGACGGCGGCGCGCGGCGCAAGATCATCCTGAAGAGGCCGTAGAGTGCACCGACGAAGTGAGCAGCCCGAGCGCAATTTTCTGATGGGCGCTCGCTCGTTCGCGCGCCACGCTACACGGGCCTGAGGCGCCCGAGCGCCAGCTGCGTGCGCCTCGAACCTCCAGACAGGAGCCTGGTGCATGAGCGACACGATGTGGGCGCTGACGTACAACCGCGAGAAGCAGCCGTGGGAGTCCACCGTCGGGCTGTCGAAGGACGAGGTCGAGCGCCCGGCGATCAACGAGGCGAAGGACTACCACGATCGCGCGAGCGTCCTCGTGAAGCCGATCATGACGGGCTTCTGCGGCTCGGATCGCGGCATCTGGTTCCGCGGCGCGTTCAAGGACATGATCTTCAAGTCGCTCGATCGCGACCGGAAGGCGACGCGCACGATCGGCCACGAGCTGCTCGGCCGGGTCGTCGACCTCGGGACCGACGCGCGGCGGACCTTCGGGCTGGAGATCGGCGACATCGTGTCGACCGAGAGCCACATCGCCTGCGGCGCCTGCTACCAGTGCCGCGTCGGCGACACCCACGTGTGCGCCGACGACAAGATCATCGGGATCAGCGAGGATGGCTGCTTCGCCGAGCTCGTCAAGCTGCCGGCGAAGAACCTGTGGCGCACGGACATCACGAGGATCCGGCCGGAGGTCGCCGCGGTGCAGGAGCCGTTCGGCAACGCCGTGCACGCGTGCACCAAGGTGAACCTCCGCGGCAAGCGCGTGGCCATCTTCGGCTGCGGCACCATCGGCCTGTTCGCGGTCGCGATCGCGCGCGCGATGGGGGCCATCTACATCATCGGCGTCGAGCCGCTGGAGCGGAACGCCGAGATGGCCCGCCGCCTGGGCGCCGACGTGGTCCTGCGCCCGCACCGGGCGAGCCCCGAGCGGCCCCACGCGAGCGATCCCGAGCTGACGGAGCGGGTGCGCAAGCTGACGGACGGGGTCGGCGTCGACGTGGTGCTCGAGATGAGCGGCGTGAACAGCAGCGTGAACAACGCGATCCACGCGGCGAGGCGCGGGGGCGACGTGATCCTCTTCGGCCTGAAGAGCGGCGACGCGGTGATCGAGAACTTCGATCGCCTCATCGTCGACGGCATCAGCCTCCACAGCGTGATCGGCCGCCGCATGTTCGAGACGTGGCACATCACGCGCCACCTGCTCGAGTCGCGCGATCCGAACATCCACGACCTCATCTGGGAGGTCATCCTGAACCGGGGTCAGGAGACGGTGTTCGATTTCAACGACTACGACCCGGCGGCCTTCCAGGAGGCGATCTCGAACCACCCCAAGGTGATCCTCCGGTACTGAGCCGGTCAGCTCGCGACGCCGAGCTGCCGGCCGACCTTGCGGAAGGCCTCGATCGCCCGATCGATGTGCGCGGGCTCGTGCGCGGCGGAGAGCTGCACCCGGATGCGGGCCTCGCCCTTCGGCACGACGGGGTAGGAGAAGCCGATGACGTAGATGCCCTCGGCGAGGAGCGCCTTCGCCATCTCGTTCGCGAGCCGCGCCTCGCCCAGCATGATGGGCACGATCGGGTGGATGCCCGGCTTGACGGTGAACCCGGCCTGCGTGATCCCCTGCCGGAAGCGGCGCGCGTTCTCCATCACCTGCTGGCGCAGCGAGGGCTCGGCGTCGATGAGGTCGAACACGGCGATCGAGGCGCCGGCGATCGCGGGCGCGAGCGTGTTGGAGAACAGGTACGGCCGCGAGCGCTGCCGGAGCAGGTCGACGATCTCCTGCCGGCCGGTGGTGAAGCCGCCGCTCGCCCCGCCGAGCGCCTTGCCCAGGGTGGAGGTGATCACGTCGACCCGATGCATGACCCCGCAGAGCTCCGCGGTCCCCCGCCCCGTCTGCCCGATGAACCCGGTCGCGTGCGAGTCGTCGACCATCACCATCGCGCGGTACTTGTCGGCGAGATCGCAGATGGTATCGAGCTTGGCCAGGTATCCATCCATCGAGAACACGCCGTCGGTGGCGATGAGCCGGAGCCGCTTGCCCTCCGTCTTGCGGAGGATGTCCTCGAGGGCGGCCATGTCCCCGTTCGGGTAGCGGTGCCGCTCGGCCTTGCAGAGGCGGATGCCGTCGATGATCGAGGCGTGGTTCAGCGCGTCCGAGATGACGGCGTCCTCCTCGCCGAGGAGCGTCTCGAACAGGCCGCCGTTCGCGTCGAAGCAGGACGAGTAGAGGATCGCATCCTCGGTGCCGAAGAAGCGGGCAATCCTGGACTCAAGCCGCCGGTGCAGGTCCTGCGTGCCGCAGATGAAGCGGACGCTGGAGAGGCCGAAGCCGTGCGAGTCGAGCGCCTGCTTCGCCGCGCCGATGACCGCCGGGTGCGACGACAGGCCAAGATAGTTGTTCGCGCAGAAATTGAGGACCTCGGCGCCCCCCTCGGTCCGGATCGCCGGCCCCTGCGGCGTCGCGAGGATCCGCTCTTCCTTGTAGAGACCCGCCGCACGGATGTCCTCCAACGCCCGTGCGTACAATGACCGAGCGACATCGAACATGGATGTCGTTATAAAACGGGGTCCTCAGCGGGTCGACGGGGGAACGCCGTACGGCCGTCCCGCGCGGGGCTGCTCGCCGGCCTGAGCGCCGGCGGGCGACCCCGGACTCGAGAGGCAGGGTGCGCGCGGCTTTGTCGCGCGCGGCGCGGCCGAGGCCTACTCGGTCCCGGAGCGCCGTGGCAGAACGGCCGCGTTCGGCGCCGCGCGATCGCCGCGCGGCACGCGCATCGGCGCGCGTGGACGTGCGCCGCGCGCGCCGGGCGCACGAGCGCCGCCGGGAGGAGCAGGCATGACGGAAGCCAGGGGGGACTTCCGGCGGAGCGCCGGCGTGCTGTGCGCCGTCGCGTCGCTGTCGGCCGCCGCGGGCAACCCGGGTTGCAGCCGCGCAGAGGAAGCGCCGGGACGGACCGTCGCGGGCTCCGCCGCGGGCACGGGGGGCGCGGCCGCGACGAGCGGTACGGGCGGCGCGGGCGGCGCGGGCGGCGATGTTTCCTACGCGATCTCGGCGCTCGCCCCGGCGATCGCGTTCGACGCGACGCCGGACGCGGGCGCGGCGTACGTGTACTTCACCGCGATCGACGCGGGCGGCAGGGCCGGCGTCTTCAGGACCCGCGCGCGCGGTGGAGCAGGCTCCACCGAGATCGCGGCCGGACCGCCCTTCGTCGCGCCGCTCGGGATCGCGGCGAGCGCGGACGGCGGCCGGCTCTTCGTGGCCGATCCGGGCGCGGGCGGCGCGGCGCTCGACGACGCGGGCGCCCTCTTCGCGATCGACCTGCCCGGCGGCGCCGTCGCGCCGGTCCGCGGCGGCGAGGGGATGCGCGCGCGCGGCCTGGAGGTCGCCCGGGGCGCGGACGGCGAGGAGCGGATCGTGTTCTCGGGGCGCGATCGCGAGGGCGGCCAGCCCGGCGTGTTCGCCCTGCCGGCGCGCGGCGGCGAGGCCTCCGCGATCGCCACGGGGAGCCCGCTGGTCGATCCGAGCGGGGTCGCCGTCGCCGGCGGGGGCGCCGTCTTCGTGTGCGACACCCTCGCGAGCCCCGACCGGACGGCGACGATCTTCCGGATCGAGGACGGCTTCGTGAGCGCGTTCGCGACCGGGCTCCACGTCGGCTATCCGTGCGGGCTCGCGCTGACGCGCGACGACGCGGCGCTGCTCGTGCTCGCGCGCGACGTGGCCCGAGGCGCCGACGAGGTCGTGCGGATCGAGGTGGCGTCCGGGGCGCGCTCGGCGACGGCGACCGGCGCCCCGGGCCACGACGAGCCCGGCGGGCTGCACCGGGCGAAGGGCGCCGACGTCTTCGCGTTCGTCGATCACAGGGCCCAGGAGCAGGGCTCGGTGTTCCTGCTCGGGCCGTGAGCCGCGGAGGAGCGATGGGAGGACCCGCACGCATGATCCACCGACCGTCGCGCGTCGCCGCCGCCATCGCGGCGTGCGCCGCGCTCAGCGCACCCGGCCTCGCCGCCGCGTCGAGCCACCGCGAGGCGCCGGCGATCGCCGGGGATCCGGCCGCCGACAACACCGATCTCTACGCGTGGGTCGAGGGCGCGAACCTCGTGCTCCTCGCGAGCTACATCCCGTTCGAGGAGCCCGCCGGCGGGCCGAATTTCCACGGCTTCTCGGACGACGTGCTCTACGAGGTGCACATCGCCCGCGGGCCGTCGAGCCTCGAGGACGCGCTGACCTACCAGTTCCGGTTCTCCACGACGCCGTACCGGGTGGCCGATCCGGCGGGGCTCACGCCGGCGCCGAGCGGCGGCAACGAGTTCTTCGCGCAGCTCGCCGGCGCGGAGCAGACGTACACGATCACGAAGATCGAGGGCGGAGCGTCGAAGGTCATCCTGGCCGGCGCCCCGGTCGCGCCGCCGAACATCGGGAAGCGGACGAACCAGCTCGCCTACCAGATCACCGGCGGCGGCTACCCTGCCTTCGCGACGTCCTCGAAGTTCCTCAAGCAGATGGCCGGCGGCGAGGGGCGCGCCTGGGCCGGGCCGCGCGACGACGGCTTCTACGCCGACCTCGGCCGCGCGTTCGACCTCGCGGGGCTGTGCCCGCTCCTCGCGGCGCCGAACCCGTCGTGCGCCGGGCGCGACAACCTCGCCGGCTTCAACGTCCACACGCTCGCGCTCGAGATCCCGCTCGCGGTGGTCAACGGCGGGTCGGCGCCGACGCCGGGGCCAAGCGACCGGCAGACGCTCGGCGTCTGGGCCTCCGCGAGCCGCCGCAAGGTGCGGATCCTGCGCGCGAACGGCAAGGAGGACGGCCTGGGTCCGTGGGTGCAGGTGTCGCGGGTCGGCCTGCCGCTCGTCAACACCTGGCTCATCGGCCTGCAGGACAAGGACAAGTACAACCGCGCGCACCCGCGCGACGATCTCGCCAACTTCGGGGCGTATTTCCTGAACCCGATCGTGGTGCGCGACGCGGAGTTCGCCGGCCTTTACCGGACGGGCCAGCCGCTCGCGGGGTTCGATCCCGAGGCGCTGAAGCAGAACCGGACCGACCTCATCGATCTGTTCAACCTGAAGCCTGCGCGCCTCGGGGGGCACAACCTGGAGACGGTCGGCGACGTGCTCCGGATCGATCTGGGCATGCCGTCGGCCTTTCCGAACGGCCGCGCGCTGGTGCCCGGCGCGGATCATGAGCAGACCGACGTCACCGACGCGCTGCTCACGCTCCTGCTGACCGGCGCGCCCGGGACGACCGCGGGCGACGGGGTCGCGGCGAACGACGCGCGGTTCCTGCCGGCGTTCCCGTACCTCGCGACCGCCTGGGAAGGCGCGACGCAGGGGCATTTCCGGCCCTGAGCCGGCCGGCGCGGCGCGCGTCACGGCGCGGCGCGCGTCACGGCGCCGCGCAGGCGCGCCCGGCGCAGCGGCCGCGGCACTCGGGGTGCGCCTCGGCGTAGCGCGTCTGGCGGGTGACCGCGGCCAGCGCGTCGACGGAGAGGCCGCACGGGCCCGCGGCGCGCGGGGCGCGGCAGATGCCCGCGTCGGTAGGTCCGACGCCGTCGCAACGCAGCCCGTCCACGCACTCGAGCGACGACCGGCACCGCGCGCCCTCGCCGAGCGCGCCCCGGACGAGCCCCTCGCACGCCGATGGAACCGGGGCGGCGAGCGGAGCGCCCCAGTCGCACCCCTCGAGCGATCGCGCCATCGCCTCGACGCAGCGGTCGACCGCGTCGGTCGACAGGGTCACCGCCTTCGCGCGGAGCGCGAAGCTCAGCGCGCGCGCGCACTCCGCGCCGGCATGGAAGCCCGGACTGCCGCCGCAGCACGCCGCCTTGCGCCGCGCGGGGAGCGCGTGCAGCGCCTCGCACAGCCGCGCCGCGAGCGGATCCGGCGCGCCCTCGGCCTTCGGGTAGACGGGAGAGATCTCGTCGCCGACCGGGGTGTCGGCGGGCGGCGTCGGCGAGGAGCCGCTCGCCGAGGAGCCCGCGTCCGGCGAGGGCGCTGCGGTCGCGCCCGCGTCCGGCGGGGGCGCTGCGCTTGCGCCATCGTCCGGCGAGCTGCGCTGCGCGCGCGCGCAGGCGGCGCCGAGCTGCAGGATCAGCGCCGCGGCGCAGAGCCGCCGCAGGCGGTCGCGATCCGTCGAGACAGGCAATGCGATCCCCTCCGCGCTGCGCGCTGCTGGCCGATCGAGCGATGCGCTGGAGCGGCGAGCTTGCCGGCGCTTACCGGCGAGGCAAGCTCTTTCGCGATCGGATCGAGGTCGCGACGCCGCGGTAAGAGGCGCGGCTCGCCCCGGGCGGAGCTCCAGCGCGAAAGGAGGTCGACGCTCCGATGCTGCGACGAACGGCTCGCCTCTTCGCCTGCGTTGCCCTGAGCGGGAGCCTCGGTTGCTCCGGGCGATCGCGCGGCGACGCCGTCCCGGCCGCGTCAGCGTCGCCGGCCGCGCCAGCGTTGATCGAGCGCCCTGACGAGGCGCCGGCGCCCTCGAGCCTCGACGCGGCGCGCAGGCTCGCGCTCGCAGCGCCGGCGGGCGCGAGCGCCGCGGATCTCGAGATCGAGGCGCTTTCGCGGCGGCTCGCGAAGGCGCCGGGCGGCGCGGATCTCTGGAGCGCGCTCGGCTTCGCGTGGATCAAGAAGTCGCGTGCCTCCGGCGATCCGTCGCTCTCCCGCCGCGCTCACGCGTGCGCGGAGCTCGCGCTCGCGCAGGCGGAGGGCGATCGCGCGTCGCTCGACCTGCTCGGCCTCGCGCTGCTCCACGACCGCAGGTTCGTCGAGGCGCGCGACGCCGCCGAGCGGGTCCTCTCGCGGGACGGGGGCGACACGCTCGCGCTCGGGACGCTCAGCGACGCGGAGCTCGGGCTCGGTCACTTCGAGGCGGCGGCCGCGGCGGCGCAGCGGATGGTCGACCTGCGGCCGGGCTTGCCGTCCTACGCGCGGGCCGCGCACCTCCGCTGGCTCCAGGGCGACGCGGCGACCGCGAAGCGGATCATGCGCCTGGCGATCGACGCGGGCGATCCGCGCGAGCCCGAGGCGCTCGCGTGGGCGCTGACGCAGGCGGCCGCGATGTTCTGGCACGAGGGCGACCCCGAGGCCGCGGACCGGGGCTTCGAGCGGGCGCTGGCCGTGCAGGGCGAGTATCCGCCGGCGCTGGCCGGCAGAGCGCGCGTCGCGCTGGCCCGCGGCGCGTGGGGCCGCGCCGTCGAGCTGCTCGAGCGGGCCCACCGGCAGAGCGCGGAGGCGGAGATCGCGTGGCTGCTCGGCGACGCCAGGGCGGCCGCCGGCGACCGCGCCGGCGCGGCGCGGGCCTACGAGAGCGCGGTCGCCGCTGGGCGCCTCTCCGATCGCCGGACCCTCGCGCTGTACTACGCGACCAAGGGCCTGGAGCGCGACGAGGCCGTGCGGCTCGCCGCCGCGGAGCGCGCCGTCCGCGGGGACATCGACACCGAGGACACCCTCGCCTGGGCGCTGTACCGCGCCGGCAGGCTGTCCGAGGCGCGCGCCGCGAGCGACAGGGCGCTGGCCCTCGGCACCAGGGACGCGCGCCTGCTCTATCACGCGGGGGCGATCCGGATCGCGCTGGGAGACCTTGAGCAGGGCGAGCGGCTCGTGCGGGCTGCGCTCGATCTGAACCCGAGGTTCGATTGGACGGGAGCCGCGGAGGCCGAGCAGCTCCTCGCGCGGCGGACTTCCATCGGCGGCCCAGCCCGCTGACAGCGCGCCCAGCGCGCGTCAGGCCGAGTCCGATCTCGTCGCCAGCGACCTCAGGTGTCGTATTTCACCGTCGATGGGATCACCAGCGGCGGAGGAGCGATCGCGGGCTGCGACGGCGCCGGAGCGGGCTCATCGGCGGAGCCAGCGCCTGGCTGGCTCTTGGGTGGTTGGCCGTGGAGCTCGCGGAGCCGGGCGGGAGCGGGCTCGACCGCCGTCGGGGCCTCTTCCGTGCCCTCGCCCTCCGCGGTCGCGACCGGGGGTATGCTCACGGCGGGCGGAGGTGGGACGAACATCCTCGGCACCCGGATAGAGCGGGCGATCGACGCGACCTCCGGGAAGCTCGTGGCCATCCGCTCGACAAACGCCGCACGGGCCGCATCATCGGGGGCGCTCGCCGACGCCTTCGCGACCCGCAGCGCCGACCAGAGCTCATAGTACCAGGCGGAGAGGGAGGCATGCGCTTCCAGCAGGTCACGAATGGTATCCTCGGAAACGATGATGTTCTTGCCCATGGGCGAGAGGATACATGACCGAGCGGCGCCTCCCACCTGGTTCGAACGGCACAATCCCTGAGGACTCCGCGCCTGGCGGCCGCTCCGCGGGCGAGGCGCGCGGCGCGAGCCGCGGCGGCGCGGCGGCGGCCGACGGCGCCACGTCGCTCAGGATCATCACCTATAACGTCCGCTACTTCGGGCACGGCACGCGGGGCATCGCCTCGACCAGCGCCGCCATCACCCGGATCGCGACGACGCTGGCGCGGCTCTCCCCGCTGCCCGATCTCGTGTGCCTCCAGGAGGTGGAGACGCAGTCGCTGCGCTCCTCGACGATGAACCCGCGGTGGCACCCGGAGGAGACGCAGCTCGATCGCTTGATGACCGAGCTGCACGCGGCGCTGGCGCACGCAGAGCGGCCCGAGCGCTACGTCGCCTACTACTTCCCCGCGCACACCTACAGGCTCACCTCGCGGACGAACATCTACACGACGGGGCTCGCGGTGATCGCGCGCGACACGTTCCGCATCGGGCACCACAACGCAGAGCGTCCGCACGACATCACCCACCGGCGGAGGGTCAAGAGACTGAAGCAGACGCGCATCTGCGCGCATGTGTCGTTCGAGCACGAGAGCGGCCAGACGTTCGATGTGTTCAACACCCACCTCAGCCTGCCGAGCGTGTTCTCGAGGGAGTTCTGGACCGGCGAGGCGCGGATGGGGTTCGGGCCGAACCAGCTCGAGGAGGCGCGCGTGCTCGCCGACTTCGTCCACCGCGAGCGGCGGAGCGACAACTTCGTCGTGGTCGGCGACTTCAACTCGCTGCCGGGCTCGCCGGTCGATCGCTTCCTGCGCGAGGAGATCGGCTTCGTGGACGCGTTCGCCAAGGTCCGCTGCCTCTCCGAGATCGAGGCGCGCGCCTTCCCGACGGCCGGCTTCATGAACCTGCGCATGCACCTCGATCACGTCTACTCGTCCGAGCGCCTCGAGTGGCTCGACTTCGCGGGCACGCACCCGTTCGGTCACAAGGGCGCGTTCGCCGGCCTCTCCGATCACGTCCCGCTGATCGCGCGCTGCCGCCTGCCGGGCACCTCCGGCTGACCGCCGCGCCGCGCAGCGCTGCCGCCCTGGCGCGTCCGGGCGTCACCCCGGCAGCCAGAGCAGGTCGTCCATGATGGGCTCGAGGCACGCGGAGATCTGCGGACCGAGATCGCCGCCGCACGCGAGCTTGCCGAAGCAGGCGCGGACCTCCTGCCGGCCACGGCTGTTCATCGCGCCGATCGCCCGCTCGAGCTGCGGGCCGAGCCCCTCCTCGAGGCTCTGCCGGCAGGTGTCGTAGTCGAGGTCTCCGCACCCGGCGATCCGGCCGCAGAGGGCGGCCATGAACGGCGCGAGATCCGACCGCGGCAGCGTGGTGGCCGTCATCGCGTCGGAGCCGCAGCGGCTCACCTCCTCCGCGTAAGCGGCGGTGAAGGGATCGCCCTCGAACCGCCTCAGCGCTGCCAGCGAGCACTCCGAGGTGGCGCGGAGCATCCTCGGCGAGGCCATCGTGGTCATCCGGGTGCATTGCTCGAACTTGGGCCAGCCCTTCGCTTGCTCGGTGGCCCGCTCGTAGAGCTCCTCGAGGTACACGCACCACGCGCGCTGCGCCTCGCGCTGCTCGCGGTGCTCGGGTTGCTCGACGGCCCCCCTCCGCTCCCCTCGCCCGTCGCGCGCCTCGAGCGCGGGCTGCGCGGGCGACTTGGCGGGCGCCGCGTGCGGCGCTGAGCCGCCGCATCCCGAGCCCAGGGCTGCGGAGATCAGCGAGGCCGCGCCGAGCATGGACGAGGCGGCGCGGGAGCTGCGACCACGGATTGTGCCTTTCACGAGAGCCTCCCTTCGTCGGACAGGCTGCGAAGCAGCTTTCCTGGCCATCGAGGCCATGCGCGTGCAGAACCGGCCCAGCGACGGTGCACGTGCACAGCCCAGGCCACGGCCGCGCCGGTCGAGGCGGCCGCGAGCGAGCGGGGGCGCTGGGGCAGCGAGGGCGGCGGGCCGGAGAGCGCGGCGGCGGAGCGGCGCAGGGGCTTTGCCCGATCAGCGGCCGGGCCGCTGGCCGATGAGCAGCTTGAGCTTGAAGAGGGCGCCGATCTGCCCGCGGTCCATGGCGATGCGCGGGAAGTTCAGGGGATCGAAGGACGAGAGCGTGCAAAGGCCGGAGTTGTTGGTGAAGCCGATCTCGAACCCGGCCTCCCGCACGGCGCGATGGAACGCGCCGCACAGGCTGTAGCCGACGGGGTACGCGACCGCGTGAACGGCCTCGTTCAACGCGTCGGAGAGGACGCGGCGGGAGCGCGCGAGATCGCGCGTGGCCTCCTCGGGCGACAGGGTCTGGAGGACCCGGTGGCTGTGCGAGTGCGACTGCACGTCCATGCCCGCCCGCCGCAGCGCCGCGATCTGGTGCCAGTCCATGATCGTCCTGGCCGCGATCGCGCGCTCCTCGCAGAGGTCGATCGATACGCCCGTGGAGCGCTCGATCTCGTCCCACAGGCGGCCGATGTCGATGCCGGACGTGCGCTTGATGGTCTGGCAGACGAGGGTCGCCGCGGCGACCGGGTCGCGCTGCGGCTCGAGCACGAGCGTCGCTGGGTAGGCGAGCTCGACGCGCGCTCGCCGGCACCGGTGCATGAGGAGCGCGACGCGGTCCCACCAGAAGAGGCGCCCCTTGCCGGGGTACTCGGTGGCGACGAAGAACGTGGCCGTGACGCCGGCGCGCTGGAGGAGGGGCAAGGCGACGTCGTGGTTGTCGCGGTAGCCGTCATCGAACGCGACCATGACGGGGTTCGGCGGGAGCTTCCGGCCCTTGGCGAAGCGCCGCACGTCCCGGAGCGACACCACCGTGCAGTGCGCCTTGATGACCGCGAGCTGTTCCTCGAACTCGCGCGCGCTCACCTCGGCGACGCCGGGATCGAGCTCGTCCACGTCGGAGAGCTCGGCGATGCGGTGGTAGGTGAACACGGAGAGCACGGGCAGCCGGAGCTTCGCGCGCAGCCACAGGAAGCGATCCAGGAGCCCGAGGGTGTCGAGCGCGCCGGCGGCCAGCGCGCGACGGCCGTGCGGCATCCCCCTGCGAACCCACGTCAGTGGATGTGCGATGACGTACACACATGTATTCCAGCACACAAACAGCGTCCGTGCTCGCGTTCCGGAGCGGCTCGGAGGGAGCGGTCCTGCGCGCCGGACGTTGGGCCGCCGAGCGGGAGAGAAAGGTTCGGCGGTGGACGATCCCGCTAGACTGGCGGCGATGTTCGCGACGGACGCGCCTCAACCTCGGTCGGCCGAGGATGCGCCCCAACCTGGGTCGGCTGGGGACGGGTCCCAACCTCGGTCGGTTCACGGCCATCCGTCGAAGCCGCTCTCCCCCCAACCTGGGTCGGCCGACGAGTTGCCCCAACCTGGGTCGGCTGGGGACGGGCCCCAACCTCGGTCGGCTGACGGCCATCCGTCGAAGCCGCTCTCGCCCCTCGGCACCATCGGCGTTGCCCTCACGACGGCAGCGATCGTGTTTGCGCTGGGCGTCTACACCGTCGAGACGGGCCTGCCCGGGCTCGCAGAACGCAGCCGGGAGGCTCTCCCGGCGAACATGGCGGCCAGCGGTCCCGCCAGCGTCATCACCGCACCCTCGAACACCGCAGCCTCGAAGCAAGCAGCCGCCCCCGTGCTGCTGACCGCCCAGCCCCCGCCGAGCGCGACCGAAGCCGCTGCACAGGCCGCACCTCCGCCGCCCCCCGATGCGCCTCCACCCCAGCCCAGCCCCGAGGCGCCACCCCCGCCTCCACCCCAGCCCAGCCCCGAAGCAGCGCCGGCACCTCCACAGCCGCCGGCCACCCAGGCCGAAGCGAGCGTTCCGCGGAAACCGCGCCGCGGCTACGGCTTCCTCAAGCTCAACTCCTCCCAGAACGCGACCGTGTACGTCACGGGCGTGGCGGTGGGTCCCAGCAATCAGCCCATCGAGGTGCGCTGCGGGCGCTTCTTCGTGCGGCTCGGCGAGCCGACGCGCAACGGTACGCGATGGCTCGCCGAGGGCAGGACAGTTCGCATCAAGTGCGGTGCGCTGACAGAGGCGGCCTTCTGAGCTCGTCCACGCCGCTCTCGGTCGTCGCGAGGACGAGGTAGGTGACCGAAGCAGCCCCCGCGCCCAGGAGCGCTTCCCGGCACGCCGCGAGCGTGGCGCCGGTCGTGGCCACGTCATCGACCAGCGCGACCCGCCGGCCGTGCACGCGCTCCGGCGCGCGGACCCGGAACGCCCCCGCCACGTTCTGCAAGCGGAGACCGCGCGGGAGCTGCGCCTGCTGCGCCGTGGGACGGACGCGGCAAAGCGCCCGCGGGGCCATCGACGCCTGAAGTCCGTCAGCGACGTACGCAGCCAGCAAGGCCGCCTGGTTGTACCCCCGCTCGGCGAGACGGCGCGGATGCAGCGGCACCGGGACCACGAGGTCGGCGCTCACCTCGGCGTCGCGCGCCGCGCCGAGCAGCAACCGGCCAAGCGGGCGCGCGAGGTCCGGCCTATCCCCGTACTTGAAGCGCCGGATCCCCTCCGCGATCGCCCCGCCGAACACAGCGAACGCGACGAGATCGACGCCCGCCGCCGCGCTCGACCCCACCGCCCTCCGCAGCGGGCGCTCCGCGTACGGCACGGTGGTCCGCGCACAGTCGGAGCAAAATACCGCGCCAGCTGCGATGGCGGCGTCACAGGCGGCGCAGGCCGGTGGGCTGAGCGCACGCGCAGCGATGGCGGCCAGAAAGCGGATTGCGGCGACGAGGGCGCGGGAAGGGCTCATGGGCTGCCAGCGCGATCGTCGTCAGGAGCGGGCGCGCGGTTGCGCGATCGGACAAAAGAGGATCTCTTTGCAAACGACGCGCGGTACGATCCCCCGCGTCGTGGATCGCGTCCTGAAATTCCGGCGCTCTCGCAAGGGGAGGAGGGGCCGCCGTTGAGCGCATGGCGATGGACGGATGAGCGCGGCGTCCAGCGGCTCGTGAGCACCGCCGAGCTGCGCAGCGCGCTGGCTGCCGGGGTCATCCCGGGCTCCACGCTCGTGTGGCGCCAGGGCATGGAAGCGTGGGCCCCGGCTTCCAAGCAGCCGGAGCTCGCCGACGCCGCGCAGCTCCGGCGCAAGCCGGACGCAGGCGCCGCTCCGCCCGACAAGCCCGCCGCCGATGCCCGGGCGTCGGCGCGCGACAGCGGCGCGACGCTGGAGCTCGAGCTCGTCGAGGAGCTGGGCCCGGCGCCCGCCCGCCCGGGTCAGCGCCCGGCGCCCCCGGACAGGTCCGCGAACGAGCGGCGACCTGCGGCGTCGTCCCCGGGCCGGGCCACCGCCCGACCGCAGCCGCCCCCCCCGCCGCCGCGGAAACGCGAGCCCATGGCGACGCTCGCGGGGGTCGAGGCTCCGGCGAGCGCGCCGGCCAGCGGACAGAGCGCGCCGATCGTCGTGCCTTCGGCGGGCGGAGCGTTCGACGCGGGCGTCGCCCGCGCGATCACGCAGCTGCCCCGCTACGACGGCTCCTCGGCAGGCGACGAGGGAGCGCCCGCGATCCCGCGCGCGCCGAAGCTCCCCTCGGCGTCTGAGGACCCCGAGGACACGTCGGCCGGTCAGCGTCCGGCCGGCGACGCAGGCGCCGCCGGCGGGATGACCGAAGGCGGCGAGCCCGCAGCGCCGAGGCGCGCGGCGGGCTCGGCCGCGCCCAGCAGGCCCGGCGCGACGCCGAAGGCCGCGGGCGGCCCGGCCGCGCGCGCGGCGAGGCCGCCCCGGCCGCCGCCCCTGCCTCCAGGCCGCGACGGGGCGCCGGCCGGCGCTGCGCCGCAGGAAGACGGGCGCAGCGGCGCAGCCGCCGTTGCGGAGCAGGGCGCCGGCAAGCCCCTCCCGGCAACGCCGCCGGCGCTGGCGAGCCCCAGCCGGGGCACGAAGCGGCCCGCGAAGGGGCGGTCCGTGCCGCCGCCGCCGGTCCCGGTCCGGTTCCCCGCCGTCGCCGCGAAGCGGCCCGCGGGCGCGCCGGCGCTCGATGCACCGGATCACACCGCGGCAGGCGCGAAGGCCCTCGTCCGCCTCGGAGCGCTCCCCGCGCCGCCGCCGCGCCCGCCCGCGGACGCTCCCCGCGCGACGCCGGTGGCGGCGCCGCCGTCCCCCTCGCAGCCGGCCGCAGCGCTCCTTTCGCCCCCGGCTGCCCCGATCCCCTCGGCCGAAGCGACGCCCGTCTCGAGCGCCGCCGACGCGGCGGCGATCGCGTCCATCGGACCTCGCCTCGCCAGCCCCGCGGCGCCCGGCGACGGTCCCCCGCCCCGCGGCGCCGAGAGCACGCCGGCCGACGATGGCCGGGTCCCATCGGAGCTCCGCGCCGTCAGCGAGGCCCCCGAGCCCTCCACCACGACGGCGCCGCACCGCGAGGCCAAGGAGCACGCCGCTGCGCCCGTGCCCAGCGAGACGAAGCGCTCCCCCCTGGCCGTCGACCCGACGATGGGGCGCCGCGAGTACGCCACGATCCCCTCGGCCGGCGTCGGCGCAGGCGCCCCGCAGGGCGTCGGCGCAGGCGCCCCGCAGGGGCACCCGGCCATGCGCGCGTGGCCAGGCTTGCTGCCCGGGCTGCGCCCTGCGTCCGCCGCGGCTCCGCCGGCGCCGCGCTCCGATCGCGGCTCCGCCCCGGGATCGAGCAACGGCCCGCCTGCGCTCGATCCGCGCGCCCTCTCCGCGCGGCGCGCTCAGCCGCCCCTCGCGGGCGCGCCGGCGCGGGGCGACGGCCGGCTCTCCACGGCGGTGCCCGTGCCGATCTCGT
Source organism: Sorangium sp. So ce185 (assembly GCF_051526825.1). NCBI lineage: Bacteria > Pseudomonadati > Myxococcota > Polyangiales > Polyangiaceae > Sorangium > Sorangium sp. So ce185. The sequence continues at coordinate 11,331,348 of NZ_CP150316.1, forward strand.
CGCTCATCGGCATCTGCGGGGCGGCGGTGCTCATGAGCATCGCCGCCTTCTTCGCGGGCCGCCACTCCGTCGCAGCCGCGCGGCAGCCGCTGGTCGCGACGGCGCGCCCCGCGCTCGGCGCCGCGCACAACGTCGCCCGCTCCGCCATCCCCGCGCCGCTGAAGCCCTGCTGGGTGGCGCGCCAGCCGCAGCCATGGGCGCCGCTCGTCGCGAAGAGCATCCCCTTCGAGGTCACGGCGACGAAGGGCGGCAAGCTCCTGGTGGGCTACGCCAGGAGCGCCATGGAGGCCGTCGGCCTCGAGATCGATCCCGCGACCGGGGAGCGGAGCGAGAAGTTCTCGAACCGAGAGGCCGCCGACATCGTGAGCATCTCGCCGGTCGAAGACACCTTCACCGTCCTCACGTCGGCGCAGCAGGCCATCCGCTCCCCGGTCAGCGTCCCGGGGCCCCGGCCGTTCGTCATCGGCCTGGCCGACGGCGCCGTGGTCGCGGCCGACGACCCCGGCGCCGCGCCCTCGCGGCTCTGGCCGGTGCAAGGCGACGAGCCGCTCGAGTCGCCGCGCGCCCTCGCGGCCGGGTCCCGCGGGTACGCCGTCGCGTTCCGCCGCGAGAAGGCCGTGTGGGCCGGCTGGCTCGACGCCGAGCGCAGGCCCGCCGGCGAGCTCACCCGCGTGAACGGCTCCGGGGGCGCGCTCGGCAAGCCTTCGCTCGGCTGGAACGAGCGCGCCCTCGCCGTCGTCTTCGCCGACCGGCCCGCGGACGGACGATGGGAGATCCGCGCCGGGCAAGCCGCGCCGGGCGACATCCCCACGTCGACCCAGGTGATCCCGCTCCCCTCCGGCGGCCCCGGCGGCGACGCGTTCGCGCCGGACATCGCGGGGCTCAGCGACGGACGCTGGCTCCTCGTGTGGACCGAAGGCCCTCCGGGGAGCCGCGCCATGCGCGCGCAGACCCTGGCCCCCAACTTCTCCCCGATCGGCGATCCGATCGCGCTCTCGCCCCCGGCCGGGAACTTCGGGCAGGGCGTGCTCGGCGTCGCGCCGCGATCGGGCTACGTGGGCGTCGTGTTCCTCTCGAAGCCCGCCGCGAGCTACGAGCTCTGGGGGGTCATCCTCCAATGTGGATGACGAGGGCCCCGGGCGCGAGCCGCCTCCGGGCGGCGGCGCTCGCGCTGCTGCTCGCCGCGGCGCACGCGCCGCTGCTCGCCGCGTGCGCCGCGCAGGCGTCGCAGCTCGAGCAGGGCCGGGCCCTGCGAACGGGCAAGCAGCCCTACGACGAGTTCTTCGAGGCAGCGCTCGCGCTCCGCGAGGAGTCGCTGAAGGCCGAGGCGCTCGCGGACGCGGCGCGGGCCGAGCTCGCGCGCGCGGCCGGGCTCGATCCGAGGTCGGCCGCCGACGCGGCGCTCGACGCTGCGCGCGCGCGCGCCGCGGAGCTCCGCGCGTCGGGCGTCTCGCTCCACGTCGAGCTCGCGCCGGAAGCGCGGCTCGTCAGCGCGCGAGGCGGGCGCGCGCTCGACGCGGACGACAGGGACGCCGTCGAGGCGCTCGAGGCGTCGTTGAAGAGCTCCCTCGCGGCGGCGAAGCAGCTCGGCGAGCTGTCGAAGCGCGCGGCGGAGCTCGAGAAGCAGCGGGCGTCGCTGGCAGCCTCGTGGGCCGAGACCATGGCGGGCGACCCGCAGCGCCGCGAGGCGAAGCGCGAGCTCGAGGCGGCCGAGCGCGTGCTCGCCGAGGCGGGCGCGGCCGCCGAGCGGCACGCCGGCAGGGCGTCGAAGCTCGCGCTCGATCTGGTGCTCGCCGTCGACGCGGGCGTCGCGCCGGCGCGGCGAGGCGCGGCGCGGCGCCCCACGCCGAGGCAGCCCACCGGAAGCGCCAAGGCGCCGCCGCAGCGCGGGAGCGGCGCCGGAGCCGCGCCGAGGCCGCCGAAGCCGCCGCCGCCTCCGAACGGCGAGGACGATTTCGATCCGTGACGCCGCCGGCGCGGCGGCTCGCCCTGTCCGGCGGCAACGCCTCCGGACAGGAGCGGCACTGCATTCCATTCGGCAGCTTCCCCACTTGTCCGACGAGCGCCGGGACGCCTATCCTCCGCGAGCGATCCAGGAGCGCGGCCCGCGAGAACGCCGCGCGCCAGGCCGCGCATCCGCCGTTCGACGACCCCGCGCCCCGGCCCTCCTCGCTGATGATCCGATCCCTGCCGTTCGCCTCCATCGCTCTGGGATCGGCGCTCCTCGCGCTCGCGCCCCGGACCGCGGCGGCCCAGGCGCCGCCGCAGTCGGAGGGCGTGCACATCGGCGGGTTCGTCTTCCGCCCGTCGGCGGAGCTCCGGATCCGGGGCGAGCTTCGCCGGTACCCGGTGGACACGGGCGGCGACGTCTACAGCTCGAACGCGGTGCTCGCCGAGGGCTTCGGGGGCGCGCTGCCGCCGCTCCTCGACACGGGCAACGTCGTCGAGACCCAGTGGTTCTTCGCGCAGCGCGCGCGCCTCGGCCTGGCCGTCGATCGCGGGCCCGTCACGGGCGTCCTCACGCTGCAGGACGCGCGGCTCTGGGGGAGCGACGACGCGATCTTCGTCGGGGCGGGCGAGCCGTCCCTCCCGGCGACGGCGCCCTACGAGGCCTACGTCGATGTGCACACGCGCTCGGGGCGCCGCGCCTTCGTCCGGCTGGGCCGTCAGCGGATCGAGTGGGGGGACGGCCGCCTGATCGGGGCGGACGACGAGACGCTCACCGCGCGCTCGCTCGACGGGGTGCGCGCGGGGGTGCAGCTCGGCAACGTCGACCTCGAGGCGATGGCCGTGCTCCTCGCTGCGCCGGGCGGCGCGCCGCCCGAGGTCACGGGGACGCGCAAGCCCATCTCCGCCGGCACAGGGACGCAGCTCTACGGCCTGAACGCGCTCTGGCGCGTCGCCCCCCTGCTCCACCTCGAGGCCACGGCGCTCGCGCGAATCGCCCGCGAGCCGCGGCCGAGCTGGCTCACGCCCGGAGACACCGTGGTCCTCGACGCGCGCATCTCCGGCGACCGCCGCGGCTTCCGCTACGCGATCGAGGGGGCCTACGAGCTCGGTCGGGTCGCCACCTTCACGGCCGATCGCCCGCTCGGCGGGTTCGCGGCCGCCGCGCGGGCGGCGCTCGAGACGTCCCTCCCCGCCCGCCTCACCTTCAGCGCCCGCGGCGCCTACGCGACGGGCGACGACGGCGCGCTCGAGGAGGGCGAGACGCAGCGCCGCTTCGATCCGATCCTGCCCGACGCGCAGGACAACCACGGCCCGATGGGGCTCTACGCGTGGTCCAACGTGATCGAGGCGGGCGGAGCCGTCCGCGCCTCGCCCCTCGACGCGATGACCGTCGCCGCCGGGTACACGTTCGTCGGCCTCGCCTCGCCCGGGGGCAGGTGGGTCACCGCGCGGCTCCTTCCGGTGGGCGCCGTCCGCGACAACGAGCGCCGGACGCTCGGCCACGAGATCGACGTCTCGCTCGCCTTCCAGCCGTGGGACCCGCTGCGCTTCGCGCTCGGCTACGGCCTGTTCATCTTCGGCGACGGCGCCCAGGCGATCTTCACGAAGGCGAACCGCGCGCACGACGGCGGCCGCCCGGCAGATCTGCAGCAGTGGGCGTTCTTGCAGACGACCCTGAGCGCTCCCTGAAGCGGGCCGCTGTCACGCGCCGCGTGCGTCGCTGTCCGCGTCGCGCGCCGCGTGCTTCGCTGTCGGAGGGGAGGGAGTGAGGCGTCTCGGGGGCCGCGCCGTGCCGTGCGGCGCGCGGCGGTGCGGGGGCGCTCGCCCGGGCTCACCGGGCGCGGCCCCCGCGCTTCGCGATCAGGTGCTCGGGGCGGGCTTCGGCGTGCCGAAGATGCTGGCCGCGCGGCGCTTCTCCTTCGCGGCGCGATCGCGATCGCTGTAGCTCGGGATCACGACGCGCTGGCGCTGCGGCAGCTCGCGGCCCGAGACGATGGCGTCGACCTCCTCCGCGTCCAGCGTCTCGCGCTCGAGGAGCGCGTTGGCGAGCCGCTCGAGGATCTCGCGGTTCTCGGTGAGGAGCCGCCGCGCCTCGGCGTGGGCGTCGAGGATGAACCGCCGCACCTCGTCGTCGATCTGGTTGGCGATCGTCTCCGAGTAGTCGCGGCGCCGGCTCGTGAAGTCGCGCCCGAGGAACACGCTCTCCTCGTCCGCGCCGTACGAGATCGGCCCGATGACGTCGCTCATGCCGAACTCGGTCACCATCCGCCGCGCGAGGTTCGACGCCTGCTTGATGTCGTTGCCCGCGCCGGTCGTGAACTGGCCGAACATGATCTCCTCGGCGACGCGGCCGCCCATCAGCACCGAGAGCCGCGCCTTGGCGAACTCGCGCGACATGCTGAGCCGGTCCTCCTTCGGCAGCTGCTGCGTGAGGCCGAGCGCCGGGCCGCGCGGGATGATCGTCACCTTGTGGACCGGATCCGAGAACTTCTCCAGCAGCTTCGCGACCAGCGCGTGCCCGGCCTCGTGGTAGGCCGTGGTCCGCTTCTCCTCGTCGCTGATGACCATGCTGCGGCGCTCGGCGCCCATCAGCACCTTGTCCTTGGCCATCTCGAAGTCGATCATCGTGACGACGTCCTTGTCCTGACGCGCCGCGAGGAGGGCCGCCTCGTTGACCAGGTTCTCGATGTCGGCGCCGACGAAGCCGGGCGTGCCGCGCGCCAGGATCTCCATGTCGACGTCCGGCCCGAGCGGGACCTTCTTCGTGTGGACCCGGAGGATGCCCTCGCGGCCGCGCACGTCGGGGCGGTTCACCACGATGCGCCGATCGAAGCGGCCAGGCCGCAGGATCGCGGGGTCGAGGACGTCGGGGCGGTTCGTCGCGGCGACGATGATCACGCCCTCGTTCGACTCGAAGCCGTCCATCTCGACGAGGAGCTGGTTCAGCGTCTGCTCGCGCTCGTCGTGCCCGCCGCCGAGGCCCGCGCCGCGGTGGCGGCCGACCGCGTCGATCTCGTCGATGAAGATGATGCACGGCGCGTGCTTCTTGCCCTGCTCGAACAGGTCGCGCACCCGGCTCGCGCCGACGCCGACGAACATCTCGACGAAATCCGAGCCGGAGATCGAGAAGAACGGCACCCCGGCCTCGCCGGCGATCGCGCGCGCGAGGAGCGTCTTGCCCGTCCCGGGGGGGCCCATCATGAGCACGCCCTTCGGGATCCGGCCGCCGAGCTTCTGGAACTTCTTCGGGTCCTTGAGGAACGCGATGATCTCCTCGAGCTCGTCCTTCGCCTCGTCGATGCCCGCGACGTCGGCGAACGTCACCTTGTTCTGCGCCTCGCTGAGCAGCCGGGCGCGCGACTTGCCGAAGCTCATCGCCTTGCCGCCGCCGGCCTGGAGCTGGCGCATGAACAGGTAGAACATCACGAGCAGGAAGACCGTCGGCAGGAGGTACATGATCGCCCCCGGCCAGAACGGCGACGTGTCCTCCTTCTCGAAGTAGACGGCGACCTTGTTGTCGACGATCGTCTTCGTGATCTCGTCGGCGTTGTCAGGCCCGATCGTGACCTTCTTCGTCTTCGCCCCGGTCTTGGGGTCCTTGACCCAGAAGGTGTACTCGCGGTCCTTGATGGTGACCGACTCGACGTGCGGATCCTTGTCCTTGGCCTCGACCTGGACCTGGCCCATGAACTCGCTGAACGCGACTTGCGTGGCGGGCCGGGAATCCGGGCTCAAGAACTGCCAGATCGCCAAGAACATCATGATCAGCAGAACCCAGAGCAGCAGCGTCTTGTGCGATTGCTTCACGAGGACCCTCTAAGCTCGCGCGGCGAGCCGGCGTGTACCGAAATTGTACGCGTGTTCCAGTCAGCATGCCACCCGTCGGCTCGGTCGTCGACCGCGGGTTTTCCCCGCGGCGGCACGGCGAAACAGGGGACTCGACAGGGGTCGCGGGTGGGGTGCATGCGGTCAGGCCCCGCGACGCTCAGACCTGTCCTCGATAAGCACGCTGGACTCCTCTGGAAAGCCCAGGGCGATCTCTCCGCCGCCGCGGACCAGGACGCGCAGCGGCCGCCCGAGCTTGCGAGCCCGCTCGATCGCGAGGCGCTGCGCCCGACCGAGCGGCATCGAGAGCGGCTCGCCGCCGTCGAGGACGGCCGGATCGCCGCCGGCGCGCCGATCTCGGCCGGCGGCGAGCATGTCCGAGAGCGCGCAGAGGTGCTCGACGATCGCCGGCGACAGGTCCTCGAGGAGCGGGAGGAGCTCGCGGCGGACGCGAACGCGGGTGAAGCGGGGGTCCCCGTTGCTGGGATCCTCCGCGAAAGCCAGCCGATGTCGGCTGAGGTGGGCCAGCACGTCGGCGCGGCGGGCCAGGAGCAGCGGGCGGATGAGCTCGACGCTGGCAGCCGCCGAGCCCGGCTCCGCAGCGCCCGGCGCCGCGCCGGCGGCGTCGGTCCAGAGCGGCGCGCGCGGCGGCAGCACGGCCAGCCCCCGCGGCCCAGCGCCCCGCAGCAGGCGCAGCAGCACCGTCTCGGCCCGGTCGTCCGCGGTGTGGCCGGTCGCGATCGCGCGGGCGCCGAGCGCCGCCGAGGCCGCCGACAGCGCGGCGAACCGGGCGATGCGCGCTCTGGCCTGGAGGTTCGCGCCGGGCGCCACGTCCACACGGGTGCTGGAGTAGGGGACGCCGAGCCGCTCGGCCAGGTCGCGCGCGATCGCGAGCTCGGCCGCGGCCGCCGGCCGCAGGCCGTGGTCGACGCCGTGCGCGACGACCTCGTGGCCGATCCGCCGCCGGAGCATGGCAAGGACGTGCAGCAGCGCCGTCGAGTCGGGACCCCCGGAGCAGGCGCAGAGGACCACGTCGCCGCGCGCGAGCAGCCGCTCGTCCCGGATCAGCCGCTCGGCCAGCCGGATCAGCGACGGGGGGTGCGACCGGCCCCGCCTGGGCGGCGGGGGAGGCCCGGGGGACGGGCTCATCGCAGCTCGAACGCCTTGCAGAAGATGATCTCGTCGCGCTCGTCGTCGAGCGACGGGCTCAGGTGCGGCGCGACCGGATAGCCGAGCGAGCAGCGCGGCGCGCCGCCGGCAGGCGCGCCGCCGGCCTCGTCGCGCTCGGTCTCCGCCGGATCGAACGACGCGCAGTCGGGGCAGGCGAACACGAGGCGGTAGCGCCGCGCTTCCTCGCGGAGCCGCTCGTCGAGGGGGTGGATCATCCCGGCCAGCGTAGCGCAAGCCGCTGGGCGGAGGCGCGCTGCGACCCCGCGCCGCGCGCGATCTCGGCCCGAGCTCGCCGGGGCTGCGCGCGACGCGGCGCGACGCGCCTCCTCGCCGCGCGCCGCGCGGCTCAGCGCGCCGGCCGGCGGGCGCGGGCGAGGCGGACGATCGACTCGATGTGGCTCGTCTGCGGGAAGAGCTCGACCGCCTCGATGTCCGTGATCTCGAAGCCGCCGCGGAGGATGCCGCCGAGATCGCGCGCGAGGGTGGCCGGGTCGCACGACACGTAGACGACCACGCGCGCGCCCGAGGCCGCGATCGCGCGCGCCGCGCCGGGCGCCCCGCTGCGCGGAGGATCCAGCACCACGACGTCGGCGCGCGCCGGGATCGGGACCTGGTCGGCGTCCGCCTCGATCGCCTTGCCGGCGAGGCCGCGGGCGGCGAGGTTCTGGCGCAGGCACGCGACCGCCTCGGGCGAGCGCTCCACCGCCGTGAACGACGCGAGCCCCGGGGCGGCCGGCGAGGCGGCCTCGGCAGCCCCGGCGACCGGCGCGGACCGCGGCGCGCCGCGCGCGAGGAGCACGGAGAGCGTCCCGCTCCCCGCGAACAGCTCCAGGACGTGCGGCGGCCGGGAGGAGTCGAGGTGAGCGAGCTCGGCGGCGCGGCCGGCGAGCACGGCGGCGCCCTCCTCCGACGGCTGCCCGAAGCCGCCCGGCGCGAGGAGCAGCGGCAGGCCGTCGGCGCCCACGATCGCCGGCCGCGGATCGCCGAACGACGCGGCCTCGCGCGCGCCGTCGAGCGTGACGCGGGCGCCGGCCCACGCGCCGCCGGCCGTGCGCTCGTCGAGCTGCTGCCACACGGCCGGCGGGAGCTGGCCGCGCCAGAGGATCTCGACCACCGGGCGGCTCGAGGCGCCCAGCGAGACGAGGATGTCGCCCTCCCCCGCGGCCCCGCGCAGGACGCCGGGCAGCTCGCCGGCGAGCGGCGCGATCGGGTCGGCCAGCACCAGGCAGCGGTCGACCGCCGCGACGGCGTGCGTCCTCGGCGCGCGGTAGCCCACGCGCACCTCGCCGCGCTCCGCGCGCGCGAACAGCCGCGCGCGCGAGCGGTAGCCGAGCGGCTGGGGCGCGGGGTGCAGGCGGATCGGCGGCAGGTCGGCCTCGGCGAGCGAGGCCGCGCGCGCGATCGCCTGCCGGACGATCTGCGCGTGCGCGGCCTGCTGCGCCTCGACGCGGACGTGCATCCAGTCGCAGCCGCCGCAGGTCTCCGCGAAGCGGCAGGGCGGGGCGATGCGGTCGGCGCTCGGCTCGACCACGCGGAGCAGCTTGCCCCGCGCCGGGCGCGCGCTCCGATCGAGCTCGACCTCGACGAGGTCGCCCGGCGCCGTCGCGGGGACGAAGACGACCTCGCCGGCGAGCCGACCGATCCCTGCGCCGCCGGCGGCCAGCGCGTCGATGCGCAGCTGCGCTCGCTCGCCGGCGCGGGGCCGCGCCCTGGCGCCGCTCGAGCGGCGATGAACAGCCTTCATCCCTTCATCGTAACGCGCCGCAGGCTCGTCGCGCCGGGGTGGTGGACGAGAGGAGCTCCGCCGGCGAGGGCGAGCGAGCGCGCGCGCCCATCCCCCGCGGGCTCCACGTTGGCGCCGAGGCGCGGCCCGCGCGTGGCGGTCGAGGCGGGCGGCGCAGCGTCGACCCCCTTCAGGGGCGCGGGCTGCGCGGCCATCGTCTTGATGTAGATCAGCGCGCCGATGCCGATGACGCACAGCGCGGTGAGGGCGATGACGGCGAAGAGCACGAGCGTGTTCCTGCCGTTCCCCTTGGACACCGCGTCCTGCGTGGCCGCCCAGATGGCCGCCGGATCGGGGCGCGGCAGCGAGAGCGCGGTCTCGATCTGCGACTGGGGAGGCTGCGCCGGCGCGGCGGGCGCGAACGGCTGGGCCTGCGCGCGCGATGGATCGAGCGTCATCGACGGCGGCGGCGGGAACACCGGCGCGGGCGAGCCGGCAGGAGGCGAAGGAGCGTAGCCCTGGCCGTTGAACGGCAGCGCGAACGAGGGCGCCTGCGGCGATGCGCCGAACGCAGCGGCCCTGCTCGCGTGCGCGCGGCGCGCGGCGTCGCTCGAGCCCTGCGGGACCGGCGCGGGGGGCTGGGGCGGAGCCTGCTGCGGGAGCGCGAGCGTGGACGCGAGCGGGTTGCCCAGATCGCTGTCCAGGAGGCCCCCCTTGGGGAACGGCGCCCGATCGGCCGCGCCGAGATCGCGCGGCGGATACGGGTTCGCCGGGATCGTCGGCGCGGTGAGGTTCTGGCCGCCGTGCGCGCGCGGCGAGCCCGCGTGCGCGGGCGGGGCACCGGGCCGCACCGTGGGAAGGGCGGACGGGGCACCGGGCTGAGGCGGAGGCGCCGGCGCGAGCTCCGGCGCCATGCCGGCCGCCGGGCGCGGCATCGCGCGCTCGCCGTGCGGGAGCGGCCGCACCGGCTCGGCGTGCTCGCGCGTCGCGACCGTCGTCGGGACATCCTCGTCGTCATCCATCAGCGACGAGGCCACCATCTGCTTGTCGGCCGCGTCCCTCGACGGCGTGCGCCCGACCGGCGCGATCCCGCTCGCCGGCGCGGCGTTGTGCCGGAAGACCTGCGGCGGCGTGAGCCGCTGCTGCGGCTCGGGCTCCCGGCCGCGGCTGCGGAGCCCGACGCTGTCCGTGGCCGTGGTCGAGGCCCGCCCGCGCACCTGCTCGACGTTGATCGTCGACGTCACCTCCGCCGCCCACGCGAGGTGCGCCTCGCGCTTCTGGATGCGGTCGGCGAACACCTGCTGCACGAACTGCGCGACCTCCTCGGAGCCGACGAAGATCCCGCTCCGCATCAGGAAGTTCTGCAGCGCTCGCGAAAATTCGCGCGCCGTCTGGAAGCGGTCCTGCCTGTGCTTGGCGAGCGCCTTCATGACGACGCTCTCCAGCTCGATCGGATAGTCGGGCACGATCGTGGACGGCGGCGGGACCACGCAGGCCTGCACCTTCTCGAGGGTGTCGAGATCGGTATCCATCCGGAAGAGACGCTGGTTCGTCGTGAGCTCCCAGAGGACGACCCCGAGCGCGAACACGTCGGTCGTGCGATCGACCTCATTGCCGCGCACCTGCTCGGGAGACATGTAGGCCAACTTGCCTTTCAGCGTTCCCGCGCGGGTGGACGACAGCCGATCGGCCACCTTGGCGATCCCGAAATCCACCACCTTTGTGTAGCCGTCGTACGTGAGGAACAGGTTGTGCGGCGTCACGTCGCGGTGCACCAGGCCGAGCAGCTGGCCGTTCTTTCCACGCAGCTCGTGGGCGGCGTGGAGCCCCTCTGCCGCATCGGAGCAGATGCGCGCAGCGAGCTCGGGCGAGATGCGCAGCCGGCGCTCCTCGGCGCGCCGCATCACCTCCCGGAGCGGCTCGCCGTGGAGATACTCCATGGCGATCCAGTAAGTGTTGTCGTCCTTCCCGAGATCGAACACCTGCGCGACATTGGCGTGGTTGATGCCAGCCGCGATGCGCGCCTCGTCCAGGAACATATCGACGAACTGATCGTCCTCGACCAGATGCGGGTGGATCCGCTTGATGGCGACCCACTTTTGGAAGCCACCCGGCCCATCCATGCGCGCCAGGTGGACGCTCGCCATTCCGCCCACCCCGATCTCGTCGACCACGCGGTAACGGCCCAGGAAGTAGGTCCCCTGCTGCTTCTCGGACTCCTTCGCGCGCGCGTCAGACGATGAATTGGTCGACCCGGGGCTTGGAGGTCCGCCCATTCGCGATGCGGGTCGAGGCGGGGGTTGGGGCATGAGCGGTCACTACTTTACCGCGAGTGCGCGGCGCTTTGCCATGTCGTCTCGGCCGAGCGACCTGGCAGATGGTCAGCTTCAATCCACTCGGTCGCTGAAGGCCCGTGTCCTGACAGGTAGGACACCACCAGAGACCCAGGACGGAGTCGTGGCGAGCTCAGGGGAACGGTTGGCCAGGTTGACCTCGCTCGAAATAGAAACGGAAGCTCCCCGTGACCCTCGAGAGGAGCTCCCGGGGAATGGCGTCGGCTGGATGACCGATCCCGGCGTCGCGCGGATCACCGACCCAGATGTCGAACGTCGCGTCCGTGTACTTGTCGACCGCGTCGGTCTCGTTGGGATCGCCGCTGAACAGCGCCTGGAACTTGATGGTCCCATCCACGGCGTAGAGCACGGTGTTCTGGTTGTGGCACGACCGCTGGAGGTAGAGCGCCATGTGCACGAGCGGGGCGAGCCCCTCCGGCTTCGGCGTCGGCGGGGGCGAGCCCGGCAGCTCGACGCCGGGCGGGAGCCCGACGCTCAGGTCGACATCGAGCTTGTTCACCTGCCCGTCCCCGCGGATGAGGCCGACATCGTCGATCGTGACCGAGAGGCCGTCCGAGACCTCCTGGAGGTCGCTGCCCCGCTGCACCCGGATCTGCAGCGTGGAGCGGTACGGGACCGCGGCGAAGAAGTCGGGGCGCATGTCGTAGGCGCCCTCCCAGCAGTCCGCCGCGAGCAGCCTCGAGCTGTAGACCTCGCCCTCCCCCTGCCCGAGCGAGCACCCGAGCGAGAGGCAGCACACGAGGGGCACGAGCAGGCGCGCCGTCACGACGCCGCCCCCGCGCGGAGGGCGGCCCGGATGCGGCCGCCGCCGAGGACGCGGTCGCCCCGGTACACCACGGCCATCTGACCGGGGGAGACGGCCCGCACCGGGCTCTCGAACCGCGCCACGAAGCTCTCGGCGCCCGTCGCGGGGTCACGCCGCCGCTCGATGACGCCGGGCGCCGCCTCGTGCCGCGCGCGCACCCGCACCTCGGCCTCCAGGGGGAAGACCGCGTCGTCGGACCACACGGCCTCGGTGATCTCGGCGCCCGCCGCGTAGAGGTCGGCCTCGTCGCCGAGGCGCACCGCGCCGGTCGCCGCGTCGAGGCCCACGACGAACGCCGGGCGGCCGAGCGAGACGCCGATGCCCTTGCGCTGGCCCACGGTGAAGCCGTGCACCCCGCCGTGCGACCCGACCACGCGCCCGTCCCGATCGACGATCGGCCCGGGCCGGAGCCTGTCCGCCGCGCGCTCGGCCACGAAGGGCGCGTAGCGGCCGGAGGGGATGAAACAGAGCTCCTGGCTCTCCCCCTTGTCGGCCCCCGGCAGCCCGCGGGCGATCGCCTCGGCGCGCACCTCCTCCTTGGTCGACTCGCCGAGCGGGAAGAGGAGCCGCGACAGCTCGTCCGACCGGAGCATGTGGAGGAAATAGCTCTGATCCTTGTGCCGATCGCGGCCGCGGTAGAGGCGGGCGCCGCCCTCCTCCACGACGACCCGCGCGTAGTGGCCCGTCGCCACCCACGAGACGCCCAGCCGCTCCGCCAGCGGGAACAGCTCCCGGAGCTTGACCGAGCGGTTGCAGGCCACGCACGGGCTCGGCGTCTCGCCCGCGAGGTAGGCGTCGACGAACGGATCGACGACGTGCTCGCGGAACAGGGCGCGGCGATCGAAGGTGTAGTGCGGGATGCCGAGGTGGTCGGCGACCCGGCGGGCGTCGTGCTGATCCTCGGGCGCGCAGCAGCGGCTCTTGACGCTGCCGTCGTCGGGGTAGTCCCAGAGGTGCAGCGTCACGCCGACGACCTCGTAACCAGCGTCGCAGAGGCGCGCCGCGGCGACCGAGGAGTCGACTCCGCCGCTCATCGCGATGAAGACGCGAGCCCCCGGGGAGGGCCGCTCGCCGGGCCGGGCCGCGCCGCCGGCCTCTCGGACAGGAGTTGCCATTTCCGTTCTTATAGCGTGAATCCCGCGCCGCGGTCGGGCGCCGCGGGCAAACACGCGCCACCACGCTCCGTCGGCGGCGCGCGGCGCCGCGCGGCGGCGCGCGGCCCGAGGTTCGGACCGGCTCGCCGCCATTCACCCTTGGCCACCCCCGCGGCGCGCGTGTACCGTCTGCCAGATGCCGAGCGGGGTCGTGCTCGTGATCGAGGACGAGGAGTATGTCGCGGACCTGCTCGCCACCGCGATCCGCGAGGCGGGTTACGAGGTCATCTACTGCGCCACCGCGGAGGCCGGGCTCTCGACCGCCTGCACCCTGGAGCCCGAGTGCATCGTCTGCGACGTCGGCCTGCCCGACCACGACGGCTACTGGGTCGCGCGCAACGTCCGCACCCAACCTTCGCGGGTGTCCGTGACCCCCTTCCTGTTCCTCTCCGCCCTCGATGACCAGCAATCCCGCCTCGAGGGGTTCCACGTCGGCGCCGACGTCTACATGACCAAGCCGTTCCGGGTCACCGAGGTCGTCGCGCAGATCGGGGCCCTCGTGCAGATGGCGTCCCGCCTGCGGCAGCGGCGGGACAGCCTCATGTCCATCCCCGCCTCCGTCGACCAGACCGCCATCGAGGGCGACCTCAGCCAGATGTCGATCGCGACCGTCCTCACGGTCCTCGAGATGGAGCGGCGATCGGGCGTGTTCGAGGTGCTCAGCAAGAAGCGGCGCGCGCAGCTCGACATCGCCGAGGGGTGCATCGTCCAGGGGACCGTGGGCGGCACGCGCGTGTCGGCGCTCGCCGCGCTGCGCACCATGCTGGCCTGGAAGGTCGGGCGGTTCGCGTTCGTTCCAGGCAGCCGGCCGGTGCCGCCGGAGCGAAAATCGATCGCCGCCTACCTGCTCGAGGCGACCCGGCTCGAGGACGAGAGCGCCCGCGTCGAGCTGCCGATGCCGCCGTCGCGGCGCCGTCCGGAGCCCCGGATCGCGACGACGGCGCTCGGCGGGCCGTCGTCCATCCCGGACGACGTCGCGCCGCCGTCGTCGCGCGCGCCGCTCGGGGAGCTCCTGCGCCGCCAGCCCGGCGCCGCGCCGCGGAGGGCGGCCGACGGCGCCCTGGCGATCTCCGACGCGCCGCCGTCGCTCGAGCTGAGCTTCGAGCTCGAGGCCGCGCCGCCGCCGACGTTGCGGTCGCTCGCCCGCATGACGGCGAAGCCGCCGTCGAGCCGGCGCGGCGCGGACGAGAGCGATCCGCCCACGGTCCCGCGCGGCCACGGCCGGCTCTCCCCGTCGAAGCCGCCGTCCCGCCGGCCGACCGCGCCGCCGTCCTCGCCGGGCCGCTCGGGCGAGCCGGGCGAGCTCTCCCGCGGGAGCATCGCTCCCCCGACGACCCAGCCGGCGAGCCATGAAGCAGGTTCGTCGCGGTTGAGCCCGGTCCCCCAGCGACCAGCGCCCGCCCGGCCTCCCCGCCCCGACTCAAAGAAGCGCTGAGATCGCCCGCTCGCTCGATGAGCGTTACCACGCGAGCAGACGGGCGGTGGCCAAGAGCGTCGCCGATAACCCGATGCGTTATCCTGCGACGACGGGCTCGAAGAGCCAGGTCGTATCGCCCTCGGCCGGCGACGAGCGCGGTCGGCACGCAACATGGCCAGCCGCGGTCGTTCCGACCTCGTTTGCTCGGATCCGCCTGTGCTCGACGTCACGGCCGAGCGCCTTCATCCAGATGCTCCCGCGCTCCCAGGAGCGCCGCGCTTCCGCCCGGCGACGGACGTTCGCGTCGCTCGCGAGGATGCCGGATGGACCGAGGGGGATCTTCATGCTGGCAGGGTTCGTGGAGCTCTCGCGCGCGAGCTTGTCGTTGCAGAACGCCGTGTACGCGACCACGCCGTCGATCCGGATGCCGACGACGCCCGCGATGGCCAGGAGCCGCACGGCAGCCCACTCGAGCTGCTTTTGAACGTGCTCCCACGTGTTCGTCCCGACGGACCGCTTGAGCTCGACGATGTGCGCTTCGAACGCGTCGTCTCCCCGGGCCAGCAGCAGCGCGAAATCCGCGCATGTCGTCTCGCGCAGGAATTGCACGTCATCCGGTATCAGACGGAGCTCGACACATGAAGCGGCGCCGGCGAGAGAGCAGCTCACGCGAACGCCTTCGTCCTCGAGCTCGGCGATCTCCGTCGCGCGGAGCAGCTTCCAGCGACCGGCCCGGATCACCGCGAGGCGCTCCTCGATGGTCCCGGGCAGCCTCATCCCTCGACGTCGGGTTGCTCGAGGTCCATGGCCTCGTCGGTCAGCGCCGCGAGCTCGCGGTTGAACGTCGGGATGACCAGACCCGACGCCGTCTTCTTCATCTCGGTGACCGTGGTGCGCCCGCCGGGCGCGTCTGCCTCGAACTGGTAGCCCGCCACGTCGTCCACCTCGAGATAGTCGATCTCCTCGTAGCCGTGCTTGCGCTGCATCTCGGCCCGCCGGGGGTGCGCGCCGAGCTTCATGAAGTTGTTGATCTGCTGGCAGAAGTTCTCGCTGTGCGTCGTGATCCAGACGAAGAGCCCCTTCCGGACGAGGCGCACGATGACCTGCGCCAGCCGGCGCTGGAGCCTCGGATGAAGGTGCGCCTCGGGCTCCTCGATGATGAGCACGCGGTAGCCGCTGACGTGACGGAGCGTGACGACCACCGGGGCGAGCTCGGTGACGAGCGACGACGAGAGCTCCATCGGCAGCGCCGGCTCGCCCTCGGCGTACTCGTAGATCACTTCGTTGAGCCCGACCCCGGATCGAAGCGCGAGCCGGCCTCCCATCGCTCGCTCGAGGAAGGCCGCTTCCTCGGAGTAGGCGCCCTCCTCGGGGCGAAGACCGACGAGCAGGTCGACGAAGTCGATGGCCGGCCGGGTCAGGTCGGGCGCGGGCGCGCGAGCGGCGCCGGTCTTGATGAGGGCGTCGCCGACGAGCTGCCGCGCGAGGCTTCGGTAGAGGAGCATGAAGCCCGTCCGTGACGCAGGGAGAAACACGGGGCCGGGATGGAAGGTCGGGCCCATGAGACGGAGGAAGACGGTGTCGCTCGCGAAGGGGTCGCTGGCACCTCCGAGCACGTCAGCGACGTGCTCCTTCGCCAGAAAGGCGATGACGGAGGCTCGTCGTTCCGCGTCCTCGGTCCCCGTGGCGTGCCAGATCATGCCGTCGCGCTCACGAGCTGACAGCGAGACGAAAGGCTCCCCTTGCTCGTGACCGGCTTCCCAGCGGAACGAGATCTCCCTGGGAAGGGTGACGTCCCGCAGCTCGATCCTGCCGAGCTCGAAGCCTGACCGGTTGAACGTTCGCCTGGCGAGCTCGGCGCCGTGCTCTCGCAGCGTGTCGTTGACGATTTGCACGAAATCGGCGTGAACCTCGGGTGTGAGATCGAACGTCGGCTCGCGCTCGCGGCGCGCGAAGCGCTCCTCGATCCACGCAACGCAGCGCTGGTAGGCAGCGCCGCGCGCCACGGGCAGCTCCCTCGTCAGCGACAGCAACCCCCAGAGCAGCGAGGCGAGGTAGGTCTTGCCGGTGTTGTTCCCGCCCACGAAGAGGAGCAACGGCCGGGCTTCAATCTCCGCACGGGCGATGCGGCCGAGATCCTCGACGAGGAGCTTCCAGGGGGGCTGCATGCGGAGGCGGCTCTTGTGCCACGTCCGGATCGCCAGGACCACATCCCGACGTGTAGACCAGCCGCCATCGCACCGCCGGGGGTCGACCCCCGTTCGACCCTGCCCTTCGGCCACCCTGAACGGGGTTCGACCCCCCTCGCCCCTCCCCCTCGGCTACCTCGGACGGGGTTCGCCCCCCTCGCCCCTTCCCCTCGGCTACCCTCGGACGGGGTTCGCCCCCCTCGCCCCTCCCCCTCGGCTACCCTCGGACGGGGTTCGACCCCCCTCGCCCCTCCCCCTCGGCTACCTCGGACGGGGTTCGCCCCCCCTCGCCCCTTCCCCTCGGCCACCTCGGCCGGGGGTCGAACCCCCTTCGCCCCTCCCCTTCGGCCACCTCGGCCGGGGGTCGATCGCGAGCCGATCGGTCTGGCTTCGCCAAGGCGGCGAGCCCCCTCCCGGGGGCCGGGCAGCTCGGCAACGCCTCTCCTCAAGGAGGCCTTCGTCCGGCCGGCCGGACGAGCCCGTCAGAGCGTCGCCTGCTGCTCCGCCTCGCCGGGATCGTGGTCCCGCAGGTAGCTCAGGTTCACGGCGTTCACGACGGCGTGCGCCACGAACGGCCCGACGAGCGAGCCGGTCGCGGCGAAGATGGCGCCGAGCCCCGCGCCGACGCCCGCGGCCCAACCGACCCACACCCAGCGGCTCGGGCCCCGCATCTGGTGCATCAGGCCGAAGAGGAGCGCGCTCAGCGCCACGCCGAGCAGCGGCGTCAGGAGCCCGCGGAAGAGCAGCTCCTCCCCGAGGCTCGAGAGGCCCGCGAGGAGCAGGACCTGGCCGAGCGAGAGGTCGAGCGCGACCGGGCGGAGCTCGCTGTGCAGGCGCCGCGCCCAGCCGAACCGGGCCACGGCGACGCGCGTCATCACGACGACCCCGGCCGCGAGCGTGAGGCCGAGCGCGGCGCTCATCAGCAAGGCGGCCAGCGGGGGCAGCGAGAGCCAGGGGCTCGGGTGGATCCACGGCCATCCATCCCGCACCACCAGGGCCAGCGCGATCGCCAGCGCCGAGAGGACGAGGTAGCCGGACGCGGCCCGCAGCGTCGCGTCGGCCCGGCCGGTCCGCGCCCACCGCGAAGCCCGTAGCGTCGCGTCGGTCCGGCCGGTCCGCGCCCATCGCGAAGCCATGCCCCATCATGGCACGCCCCCAGAAGCCGGTGAAGCGGCGCGCAGCTTCAGGACCCCTGGCCGAGCGCCGGCAACCGGACTACGTGGACGGCCATGCACGCGACCGTGGTCATCTTCCCGGGCTCCAACGCCGATGCCGAAATGATCCATACGCTCCGCGACGTGCTCCAGGTCCGCACGTCGACCGCCTGGCACCGCGACGCCGAGCTCCCCGCTGGCACCGACCTCGTCGCGATCCCCGGCGGGTTCTCCTACGGGGACTACCTGCGCTGCGGCGCCATCGCGCGCACGAGCCAGATCGTCCCCGCCATCCGGCGGCACGCGGAGCGCGGCGGCCTGGTGCTCGGCGTCTGCAACGGGTTCCAGATCCTCACCGAGGCGGGGCTGCTCCCGGGAGCCCTCACCCGCAACGCGCACCTCCGCTTCGAGTGCCGCGACGTCTTCGTGACGCCGCGCGCCGAGGGGCCGTTCACGAGCGGCCTGCCTCGGGTGCTCCGCCTGCCGATCGCCCACGCCGAGGGGCGCTACCAGGCCGATCCGGAGACGCTCCGCAAGCTCGTCGAGGATCGCGCCATCGCGCTCCAGTACTGCGACCGGGAGGGGCTGGTCGGAGGAGACGCGAACCCCAACGGATCCGCCATGGACATCGCCGGCATCTACGGCGGCCCCCGGCGCAACGTGCTCGGGCTGATGCCCCACCCCGAGCGGATGAGCCAGCCCTTCCAGGGGCAAGGCTGCGCGGACGGGCGCGCCCTGTTCGACGCCGTGCTCCGCAGCGTGAACGGCGCCCGCGCCGCGTCCGCCGCGAGCGCGCCGTGACGCAGGCGCCGTCCGGCGACGCCCGCTGCCGCGTGTGCGCCGCGGCGCTCGCGCCGGGGAGCGCGCGCTGCCCGCGGTGCGGCGCGGACCAGCGCGCCGAGGCGTGCCCGCACTGCGGCGGGGTGGCCGGCGTCTCCGCGCACCCCGAGCTGCGCTTCCGGTGCGACGTCTGCGGCGGCCCGCGCGTCCCGGTCGACGGCGACCGCGCGAAGCGATCCGGCCGCGAGGTGCCGCTGCTCCAGAAGGCGCGCGCCGCGGCCTCGGCGCGCTCGGTCTGGCGCGCGGCGGGCATCGCGGCGAGCGCGCTCTTCGGCTTCGAGGTGTTCCTGTTCGCCGTGATGCTGCTCGTCCTCAGCGCGAGCGTCGGGCTCTTCGCCGCGGGCCTCCTGACGATGGCGCCCGTCGCCGCCTTCGCCCTGTGGGCGTTCCGGCGGGCCAAGTCGCGGGGCCGGGACATCGCGCCCGCGCTCGACGCCGCCTGGGTCTCCGTCGCGTCCGACGTCGCCCGGCAGGCCGAGCGCCCGCTCACCGCCGGCGCGCTCGCCTCGACCCTCCGCATCGGCGAGGCCCAGGCCGAGGAGCTGCTCGCGCTGCTCGAGGTGAACGACGTCGTGCGCGGCGCGGTGAGCCCCGCGGGCGAGTTCGGCTACGCGCCGAGGCTGCGCGTCGGCGCGGCGCCCGCGGGCGAGCCCGAGGCCGAGCGCGCGGCGCACGCCCTCGCCGCCGAGGAGGAAGCGCTCGCCGACGTGCCCCTCACGCAACGGACCGCCCATGTCGAGCCCACGAAGCGCTGATCCGAAGACGAAGCCGGGCGCCCCGCGGCAGAAGCCCCGCGCGCCCACGGAGGCCCGCGCGCCCCAGGAACCCCGCGCGCCCCGCCCTGCGCCGCAGGCGCGCCGCGCGCTGACCAACGTCGGCGGCGAGACGCGGCTCGAGGGCGATCCGGCCGACGCGGCGATGCTCGCCCACGCGCTCGACGTGGCCAGCGCGAGCGACGCGGAGGAGGCGGCCCGCGCCCACGTGCACGGGTTCCACAGCTACCCGGCCCGGATGCACCCGGACACGGCCCGCCGGCTCGTCGAGGCGCTCTCGAGGCGGGGCGATCGGGTGCTCGACCCGTTCTGCGGCAGCGGCACCGTCCTCGTCGAGGCCCGGCTCGCGGGCCGCGCGGCGATCGGCGTCGACGCGAACCCCCTCGCCGTGCGCCTCGCCCGCCTGAAGGTGCAGGGCAGCACCCCGGGCGAGCGCGAGCGGCTCGTCGCCGCCGCACGCGAGGTCGCGGCCGCCGCCGACGAGCGCCGCAAGGCGCGCGCCGGCCCGAGCCGCAGGTACGGCCCCGAGGACGTCGCCCTGTTCGAGCCGCACGTGCTGCTCGAGCTCGACGGGCTGCGCGTCGGCCTCGACCGCCTCGCGGGCCACGGCGCCGACGCCCTGCGCGCGGATCTCGAGCTCGTGCTCTCGGCCATCCTCACGAAGCTCAGCCGCCGCACGTCCGACACGTCGGAGCACGAGATGCCGCGGCGGATCGCCGCCGGCTATCCGGCGCGGCTCTTCGTCCGCAAGGCGGAGGAGCTCGCCCGGCGCCTCGCCGACGTCGCCGCGCCGCTGGCCGCGAGCCCGCCCGCGCTCGTCGAGGAGGGCGACGCGCGCGCGCTGCGCGGCGTCGCGCCCGACTCGATCCACCTCGCGGTCACGTCGCCGCCGTACCCGGGCGTCTACGACTACCTCGCCCACCACGAGGCCAGGCTGCGCTGGCTCCGGCTCCGGAGCGCGAGCTTCGAGCAGGACGAGATCGGCGCCCGCCGACACCTCGATCCGCTCGGCCCCGAGGCCGGCCGCGCGCGCTGGCGCGAGGAGCTCGGCGGCGTGCTCGTCGCGCTCGCGCGCGTGCTGCGGAGCGGCGCGCCGCTCGTGCTGCTGATCGCCGACAGCGTCGTGGCCGGCGCGCCGGTCTACGCGGTCGACGTGGTGAAGGCCGCGGCCTCCGGCGCGCGCTTCGCGGTCCGCGCGGTCGCGTCGCAGCCGCGCCCGCACTTCCACCGCCCCACGGCGCGCGCCTTCCAGCGCCGCCCGCGCCACGAGCACGCCATCCTGTTGATCCGCGCCTGATCGGCCGAAAATTGCCCCGCGGCGCGCGCCCGTGGCAGGGTGCGCCGCGATCGAGCGGGGCGCGACGCGGCCGGCACCGGACGCCGGCGACGCCCCGGGCGCGCGACGATGACGATGACGAGAGCACTCCTCGGACTCCTCCTGTGCGGCACCTCCGTCCTCGGCTGCGGCAAGGCCGGCGGCGAGCCGGGGAGGGCCGAGATCGAGAGCACGGGGGTCGACGCGTGCGACGGCTACCTGGCCGCGATGCTCGCCTGCGCCGGCAAGCTGCCCGCGGAGACGAGGAAGGGCCACGAGGCCGCGATCCGGATCGCGCGCGACGCGCTCGAGGCGAAGGCGGAGGCCGACGACGACGCGCTCGAGGGCGACGCGAGGGACGAGGCGCGCAGCGCGCTGGCGGCCGCGTGCCAGCAGATGAGCGAGGCGGTCGCCGAGCGCGCCCCCTGCGGCGGGTGATCGCGCGCGCGGGGGCCAGCGCTCCGCGCGTCACGTGAAGGTCGGCACCTCCGCCGGATAGTACTGCCGGAGGAACGACGCCCACTGCGGGCGCTTCTCGGCGTGGAACACGTCGCCCGCGAGCATGCTGGTGATGAGCTTGCGCATCGTGGGCCGCTGGTTCGGCTCGAACAGCGTCTCCCGGAAGTGGCCCTTGTAGAAGCCCTGCACGACGCCGAGGAACAGATCGACGGCGTAGCGGACCTCCGCCTCGTAGCCCGCGAACGCGGCGCGCGAGGTGTCCCCGGCCTCGAGCGCGCGGTGGATCGCCGTGGCCGCCAGATCGGCGCCCTTGATGGCGAGGTGCGCGCCCGTCGAGAAGAGCGGGTCGAGGAACCCGCCGGCGTCGCCCACGAAGAGCCAGCCGTCGCCGGCGAGCTGGTCGATCCGGTACGAGAAGTCGGCGAGCGCCCCCACCGGCCTCACGCGCCGCGCGCCCGCGAGGAGCTCCCGCGCCCAGCTGCTCTCGGCGACGGTGCGCTCGAAGAAGTCGTCGAGGCTCTCCCCTCTCCTCCGGCTCCGGATCCAGCTCGACGACACGACCGCGCCGACGCTCGTCACCTCGCCGCGGAACGGGATGAACCAGAACCACCCGTGGTCGAAGATGACCAGCTGGATGTTGCCCTGGTGGATCCCGTCCTCGCGGACCACGCCCTCGTAGTGGGCGAAGAGCGCGGTCTTGTCGAGCTCGGCCAGCTGCGCCTTGCGCCGCAACCTCGAGGCGAGCAGCGTGTCCCGCCCCGTCGCGTCCACGATGATCGGCGCCCGGAGCTCCACGACGTCGCTCGCGCCGGCGCGCGCGGCCGACCCGGCGTCCGGCGCGGCGCCCTCGGACCTCGCGCGCGGCCGCGCGCGCACCCCGACCGCGCGCGACCCGTCGAACAGCACCTCGACGGCCTCCCACGACTCGCGCACCTCCGCCCCGAGCTCCGCCGCGTGCCGCAGCAGCAGCTGGTCGAACACGTCGCGCTCCACCTGGTAGGCGAACTCGAACTTCGGATCGAACGCGTCGGCGAAGCTGTACGTCCGCGTCCGCCTCGTCGACGAGCACAAGAAGCGGGCGCCGTACTTGCGGAGGAAGCGCGCGTCGAGCTTCTCGTCCAGCCCGAGCCGCTCGAAGACCTCGCGCGAGCGCGGCAGCAGCGACTCGCCGATGTGAAAGCGAGGGAACGTCTCCCGCTCGAGCACGAGGGAACGGCGGCCGAGCTTGGCCAGCGACGCGGCGAGCGTCGA
Source organism: Sorangium sp. So ce185 (assembly GCF_051526825.1). Lineage (NCBI taxonomy): Bacteria > Pseudomonadati > Myxococcota > Polyangiales > Polyangiaceae > Sorangium > Sorangium sp. So ce185. The sequence continues at coordinate 11,353,727 of NZ_CP150316.1, forward strand.
CCCACCCGGCCCGCCGCCGAGGATGATTGCGTCCCAGCGATCGGTCATGCCTCCGTCGTATAATGCGAGGAGACGCCCGCGAAAATGCGGTCGCGGCGCGCGAGGCCAGCGCCGCGCCGACGCGCCGCTCGCCATCGGCGCGGGGCCCCAGCCAGGGCGCAGGAGGAAGCGGAGATGCCCACGGTCGTGTTCGAGGCCAGCGAGCTCGGCCCTCCCGTCTCCGTCGAGGCCGAGCCCGGCAGGCTGATCGACGTCTGCGACGACGCGCGCGCGCCGGTCGTGTTCTCGTGCCGCGACGCGCGCTGCGCCACCTGCCGCGTCGAGGTCGTCGAGGGGGAGCAACACCTCGAGCCGCCGGCGCGCGGCGAGCTCGAGCTGCTCGAGCGGCTCGGCGCCCCGCCGCGCCTGCGCCTCGCCTGCCAGGCGGTGCTCCGCGCCAGCCCTGGGCTGGTCCGGCTCCGCGGCGTGCCCGGCATTGGCGGGACCGGCGAACGGTGTTAAGGCAGCCCCGTTCTGAGGCCCGGCTCCGATGGAGGGCGAGACCCGGCGCCCCACGGCGCCGCCCGCGCGCGGCGACGGCGGGCGCCGCTCGCTCGGGCCGCGCTCCGCTGCGCAGCGGGCGCGGTCGCTCGCCGGGCGGACCGTGACGAGGCCGCGCGGAGGAGAGGAGTGGAGGAGACGTGACCAAAGCCAGGAAGCTGCGCGAGCTCATGGCCCGCCCGGGCCCGATCGTCATCATCGGCGCGCACAACGGGCTCTCCGCGAAGATCGGCGAAGAGGCAGGGTTCGACGGGCTCTGGGCCTCCGGCTTCGAGATCTCGGCGAGCTACGCGGTGCCGGACGCGAACATCCTCACGATGGCGGAGAACCTCCACGCCGCCAAGATGATGAACAACACCTCGCTCCCCGTCATCGCGGACTGTGACAACGGCTACGGCAACGCCGTCAACGTCATCCGCTGCGTCGAGGAGTACGAGGCCGCCGGCGTCGCGGCCATCTGCATGGAAGACAACATCTTCCCGAAGCGCTGCAGCTTCTACGCGGGCGTGAAGCGCGAGCTCGCCGAGGTCGAGGAGCACGCGCTCAAGGTCCGCGCGGCGAAATCGGCGCAGAAGGACCGCGACTTCGTGGTCATCGCGCGGACCGAGGCGCTCATCGCCGGCTGGGGGATGGATGAGGCGCTCCGCCGCGGCCGCGCCTACGCGGACGCGGGCGCCGACATGGTCCTCATCCACTCGAAGAGCAAGGACCCGGACGAGGTGCTCTCCTTCGCCCGCGCGTGGGATCGCCCGGGCACGCCGCTCGTCTGCGTGCCGACGATCTACCGCACGACCAACGTCGACACCCTGCACAAGGCCGGCTTCAAGCTGATCATCTTCGCGAACCACGCGATCCGCTCGTCCATCAAGGCGATGACGGAGACGCTCCAGACGCTCAAGCGCGAGATGTACACCGGCAGCGTCGACGACAAGGTGGTGCCGCTCGAGCGCGTCTATCAGCTCGTGGGCGTCGACAAGATGAAGCAGGAGGAGTCGAGCTTCCTGCCCTCCGGCAGCCCGGGCGTCACCGCGGTCATCCTCGCCGCCGGCCAGAGCCAGGGCCTCCTGCCCCTCACGGAGGAGCTGCCGAAGCCGATGCTCGACCTGAAGGGCAAGAGCATCCTCGAGCGGCAGATCGACGTGCTCAACGCGTGCGGCGTGAAGGATGTCGCCGTCGTGCGCGGGTACAAGAAGGAGGCGATCAAGCTCCCGAACGCCCGCTATTACGACAACGACGAGTACGCGACGACGAACGAGGTCGCCTCGCTCTTCCGCGCCTCCAAGGAGCTGAACGGGCCGTTCGTCTTCCTCTACGGCGACATCGTGTTCGAGCGCGGCCACCTCGAGAAGCTGCTCAAGAGCCCGGCCGACATCTCGATCGTCGTCGACCGCGCCTACGCCGAGGGCCAGCGGCCCAAGGACGCGCGCGGCGTGCCGGATCTCGTGGTCCTGAAGGACGCGCAGGAGGCCGGCTACCGCTTCGTGGGCGCCGACGCGCCGCACCGGGTGGCCCGCGTCGGCCGCGCGATCCCGGCGGGCGAGGCGCACGGCGAGTTCGTCGGCATGGCCATGTTCACCGCGAAGGGCGCGCGCCTGCTCACCGACTGCTATCACCAGCTGCAGGAGACCCGCGCGAAGGGCAGCTTCCACGAGGCCGAGTCGCTCCGCAGCGCGACCTTCACCGACCTGCTCCAGGAGCTCATCGACCGCGGCGCGGACGTGCAGGCGATCGACGTCTACAAGGGGTGGCTCGAGATCGACACGTTCGAGGACTACCGCCGCGCCTGGGCCCTCATCAAGGAGTGAGCCGATGTCCCACGGTTCAGGAAAATCGTACGCGCCCGAGTTCGTCGCCGCGCTCAAGGACGCGGGGTTCGACTTCTTCGCGGGCGTGCCCTGCTCGCTCTTGAAGGGCCTCGTCTCGCAGCTCGAGGCCGACAGGGACGCCCGCTACATCTCGGCGACCCGCGAGGACAGCGCGATCGGGATGGCGGTCGGCGCCTGGCTCGGCGGCCGGCTGCCGATGGTCCTGATGCAGAACTCCGGGCTCGGCGTCTCCGTCAACGCGCTGGCCTCGCTCAGCACGATGTACGAGGTGCCCACGCTGCTCGTCATCTCCTGGCGCGGCGAGGGCGGCAACGACGCCCCGGAGCACATCATGATGGGCGAGATCATGCTCCCCATCCTCGATCTGATGAAGATCCAGCACCGCGTCCTCCGCGGCGGCGAGCCGATGGGCCCGCAGGTCGGGTGGGCGAAGGACGTCATGCTCTCCACGAGGCAGCCGGCGGCGCTCATCGTCCCGGCGGGGGTGCTCGAATGAACAAGCTCGAAGCGCTCAAGGTGTTCACGGCGGCGGTCGGCAAGGACGACCTCGTGGTCTGCTGCAACGGCATGATCGGCCGCGAGCTCTACACGACGCAGGACCGGCCCTCGAATTTCTACATGATCGGCTCGATGGGGCTCGGCCTGTCGATCGGCCTCGGCCTCGCGCTCGCGCAGCCGCGCAAGCGGATCTTCGTGCTCGACGGCGACGGCAACGTCCTCATGGGCATGAACGCCCTCGCCAGCGTCGGGAGCGAGCGGCCCGCGAACCTCCTGCACGTCGTCCTCGACAACCGCTCCCACGCCTCGACCGGCGGGCAGCGGACGATCTCGGGCGACGTGAAGCTCGAGTCGGTCGCCAGCGCCGTCGGCTACCGCGCCACGCACCGCGCCGACTCGGTCGATTCGTTCGACGCGTCGCTGCGCGCCGCGCGCGTGCAGCCGGGCCCGGTCATGGTCCTCGCCCTCGTCGAGGGCGGCACCGTGAAGGGCATCGGCCGCGTCGCCGAGACCCCGCCGGAGCTCGCCGCCCGCTTCGCGGCCGAGGCGCGCCGATGAGGGCCATCCTGCTCGCCGCGGGGCGCGGCCGGCGCATCGGCCGGGACGCGCCCAAGTGCCTCATCTCGATCGAGGGCAAGACGCTGCTCGAGCGCCACCTCGTGAACCTCGCCGAGAGCGGCGTCGCCGAGCTGACGATCGTCGTCGGCTTCCGGCGCGAGATGATCGAGGAGGCCCTCGCGTCGCTCCGCGCCCCGCTCACGATCGAGCTCGTCGAGAACCCGCGGTTCGTCCACGGGAGCATCGTCTCGCTCCACGTCGCGGCCGATCGGCTGTCGGGCGGCGGGCTGTGGATGGACGCCGACGTGCTGTACCCCGCCGCGCTGCTGCGGCGCCTCGTGTCCTCGCCGCACGAGAACTGCCTGCTCGTCGACGCGGGCTCGGAGGAGAGCGGCGAGGAGATGATGGTCGGCGTCCGCGCCGGCCGCGTGCTGAAGATCGCGCGCCGCGTCGGCAAGGAGTGGGACCTGGCGGGCGAGACCGTCGGCTTCGCCAAGGTCGGCCCGCAGGGCGGCCGCGTGATGCAGCGCCTCCTCGAGGAGGAGGTCTCCGCCGGCCGCCTCGATCAGGAGTACGAGGCCGCGATGGACCGCGCCTTCCAGGAGGTGCCGTTCGGCATCGAGCGCGTCGACGACCTGCCCTGGACCGAGATCGACTTCGAGGAGGACGTGGAGAAGGCCCGCCGGCTGGCGAGCGCGCTCTGACGCGCGCCCTCTGACGAGACGAGACGCGCGGGCCCGAGCGCGGCGGCGCCGCGGCGGCCGAGCTCAGGCCACGGCCAGCTTCCCGCGGCGGGACGCGCCGCGGAGGAACCAGCCGTTCAGCACGATGACCGCGACGATCCAGACGACCCCGCCGGTCGCGAAGAAGACCTGACCCAGCCAGAGCTGGTCCGCGAGGAGCGTCAGCACCACCAGCGACAGGAACGCGTCCCCGCTCGATATCGCCCAGAGCGCGCCGATGAGGCGCGTGAGCGGCGATGTCTCCTCCCGGATCAGCTGTTTTACCTGATCCGCGCCGGTGGAGGACCGGCTCCGCTCCGGGTCGAACCACTCGTGTTCGAACGCGAGGTGCCCCATCCGCCCGATGAAGACATCGGCGTGGGCAAAGAACGAGGACGACGGGCCGAGCGCCTGGATCTTGCTGCGCAGCACGTCCACCGTCTCATCGGTGCCCCGCTCGAAGATCGAGCAGTACTTGAGCTTGAAGTAGTCCGAGGAAAAGGAGCGCAGCGCCCCCTGGAGCAGCGCGAGCAGCAGGATGCCGTTCGTGGACAGGACGGCGCTCCACGGGCCCTCGGGCGGCGGGTGAAGGTGGAAGTGCCAGAAGATGCCCGCGTACAGGAATGTCACACCGAGCCAGTCCGCCAGGGCGTCAATGGCGTGCCCTGCGGGGCTCGCCATCCGCTTGGCCCGCGCCAGCGCGCCGTCCACGCAGTCCAGGATGGAGCGGAGCTCGAAGGCGAGCGCGCCGGCGGCGAGGTGCCGCGGATCATCGAACGTCACCAGGTACCCGGCGAGCGCCGCGAAGAGCGGCTGGACCAGCGTCACCTGGTTCGGGGTGACGGGCGTGCTCATCAGCGCTCGCACGATCCAGCGCGCGATCGGGTACCGGTAGTAGCGATTGAGCGGGTCCTCCATGCGCATTTTCCAGCCGCCGGGCACACCGCCGGACGGAGCGGCAGGCGTAGAGCTCTCGGTAGCAGCGCACGGTTCGGGCATCGGCGACTCCGGCGCGGACTCTAGGGCAGCTTCCCCCCGGAGACCAACTGGATTGAGCGCTCCGCGGACGTCGCCCGACGATGAGGCGCACGGGGCGCCGCTCGGGCGCTATGGTGTCCCCGTGGCAAGCAGGTCCTTCGGCGCGGCGCTCCTGCTCATGGCCGCCGGCTGCGCGGCGGGCGTGGGGTCCATCGGGGCCGTCCTCGGGAGAGACAACGAGTCGCAGGCGCTCTACGTGCGCGACGTACCGCGCGGGCTCGCCGCCGAGCGAGCCGGGCTGATCCCCGGCGACGAGATCCTCATGATCGATGGCGTCTACGTGCGGGATCTCTCCTCGGCCGAGGTGCGCGAGCGGCTCCGCGGCGCCGTCGGGAGCGCCGTCGAGCTCACGGTCGTCCGCGGCGGCGACGTGCGGCGCGTCCGCGTCGTGCGCAGCGAGCTCAGGGCGCACGAGGGGATCAAGCCGCGAGAGGAGCCGATCGTGCCGTGAGGCGCCGGGGGCTCCTCACGGCGTGGCGAGCTCCACCAGCTCGGCATAGTGCTTGTTCGCATAGAACGAGAGCACGTCGACCGCGTCGCGCACCTCGCTCGGATCCAGGTCCTCGAGGCGGTACTCGACACTCAGGATCACGTCGCCCTCCTCGTCGGCCGAGAGCTTGGCCATGTTGATCTCGCGGTTCAGCTGGAGGAGGCGCCGCACGATCGCGTCGCCCTCCTCGGGCTCCATCGGGAGCCGCACGAACGGGATCACCGCGAAGACGACGAAGGGGGGCGAGAGCCGCACGAACAGGGGGAAGAGCCGCTCGGCCCCCTGAAAGTCGCTGCGCATCGTGTCGCTGGACACGACCTCCACAGCCCAGCCTTCACCCTCGAGGCAGGCCCTGATCTCGTCGAACGTCATGCGCGGCATCATAGCCGCTCGCGGCGCGCCACCGGGAGTGCGCTGGACGCGCGGCAGGGCGGCCGCGCCGCGATCGCCCGCGATCACGGGCCGCCCGGCGCGATCCGGAGCGCGGCGCAGCCCCTTCGCCTGGCGCGCGTCGGTCGGGCGCGCCTTTCGCCGGCGCGCCCGACCGACGCGCGCCGGGGAGCGAAGTGCTGCCCGGGCAGCAGCGCGCGCGCAGGGTGGCCGCGCGCGGGATGGCCGCGCGCGCGGTGGCCCATTCGCGCTCAGGCCGCGCGAGCCGACCCATCCGGCAGCTCGTCCGGCCGGCGCTTTTGTCCGCGGCCGGCCGCAGCCCGCGTTGACGGTGCCCCGCGCTCGAACTATGCGTAGAGGCCCGTTTTTCGAGCCCGCCGAAGGAGCGATTCATGCGCCGTTACCAGTTCACTTCCGAGTCCGTCACCGAAGGACATCCCGACAAGGTGTGCGACCAGATCTCCGACGCGATTCTCGATGGCATCATCGAGAAGGATCCGACGGCCCGCGTCGCCTGCGAGACCCTGGTGAAGACGGGCATGGCCGTCGTTGCCGGCGAGATCACGACCTCGGCGTGGGTCGACATGCCGGTGGTCGTGCGCAACACGATCAAGGACATCGGCTACACCGACGCCTCGATGGGCTTCGACTACGAGACATGCGCGGTGCTCACGGCGATCGAGAAGCAATCGCCCGATATCTCCCGCGGCGTCACCGAGGGCGAGGGCCTCTTCAAGGAGCAGGGCGCCGGCGATCAGGGGCTCATGTTCGGCTTCGCGACGGACGAGACGTCGGAGCTGATGCCGTCGCCGATCAGCTATGCCCACCGCCTCGCCCGCAAGCTCGCTGATCTCCGCAAGTCGAAGAAGCTCGATTGGCTGCGCCCCGACGGCAAGACCCAGGTCACGATCGAGTACGAGGAGCACACGCCCGTCCGCGTGAGCGCCGTCGTCGTGTCGACGCAGCACAGCCCCGAGGTCAAGCACAAGACGATCGTCGACGCCGTGCGGAGCCTGATCATCGAGAAGAGCATCCCGGCGAAGCTGATGGATCGGAACACGAAGGTGTACGTGAACCCGACCGGCCGCTTCGTGGTCGGCGGCCCCTTCGGCGACGCCGGCCTCACCGGCCGCAAGATCATCGTCGACACCTACGGCGGCATGGGCCGGCACGGCGGCGGCGCCTTCAGCGGCAAGGACCCGACGAAGGTCGATCGCTCCGCCTGCTACTACGCGCGCTACGTCGCGAAGAACGTCGTCGCGTCGAAGCTCGCCGCGCGCTGCGAGGTGCAGATCGCCTACGCCATCGGCGTCGCGCAGCCGGTCGGCGTGCACGTCAACACCTTCGGCACGGGCCGCGTAGGTGACGAGGTGCTCGAGAAGTACATCATGCAGAACTTCGACATGCGGCCGAAGGCGATCATCGAGCAGCTCGACCTGCTGAAGCCCATCTACCGCAAGACGGCGGCGTACGGCCACTTCGGGCGCGACGAGTTCAGCTGGGAGAAGACGAACCGCGCGGCCAAGATGGCCGAGGATCTGCTGCGCCCGACGCTCTCGGCGGTGCCCGCGGCCGTGAACGGCTCCGGCAAGAAGGAGCCGAAGCGCAAGGGCAAGAAGGAAGTGGGCGCCCAGGCCTGAGCGTCCGGAACGTCCCGCCCGGCACCGGTCGAGCGGGGCGGATCCGGCGGCCCACGCCCCTCGAGGGCCCGAGAGCGCCGGCGCGGTGAAAGCGCCGGCGCTCTCTGCTTTGTCGAGGCTCCGTCGATGCGGTCGCCCCTCTTCTTCTGCGGCGCGCAGCGCGCTGGACGCCCGCGCCTGGCCGGGAGCCGGTGCCACGATGTGGGCGTCCGACTCACAAAAAAGCACCGCGCTTCGCCGGGATGTGCTGACTGTTGCCGCGGCTTCTGCTGATAAAATCATCGCAGACTCCCGTATCGCCGGATCGACCTGAACCTCCTTGGCTCCATGCGACCTCGAGGAGCACCGATGACGCGTTGGTTGGATTTCTTGAGCCTCATGACCGCGGCGGGGTGCCTGAGCGTGGCCTGCACCGGGAACATCGGACCGGTGGGCGGCATCGCCGCTGGCGGGGAGGGCGGCGCCGGGAGCGCCGCCGGCCCCGGCGGCAACGCGCCGACAGCGACGACCGACGCGACGACCATCACCACGGCGTCGGGCGGCGCCGGAGGCGCGGCGAGCGTGGGGGGCGCTGGGGGCATGGACTGCGGCGGCTCGCCGGACGACGACGCGGACGGCGACGGCTACACGGAGCAGCAAGGCGACTGCGACGACTGCAACCCGCTCGTCAACCCGGGCGTGGTGGAGCTCGCGACGGTCGGCGGCGAGGGCGGCGCCGCGCCGGAGGGGGTCGACGACGACTGCGACGGCGACGTCGACAACCTGCCGGAGCCCTGCGACAGCGACATCGCGATCGACGACGCGGATCCGCTCAACGCCGCGAAGGCGGTCGAGCTGTGCAAGACGTCGTCCGGGCCCGGCGACTGGGGGGTGGTCTCTGCGGCCTGGGTCATGGTCGACGGCTCGCCGCCGCCGGAAGGGGCGGAACAGAACGCGAACTTTCACCTCGGGCACGGCATCCTGCCCAAGTTCGGGGCCAACATCCCGCCGAAGGCAGGCGCGCGGCTGCTCGCGCTCTCCAGCGGCACGGCGCGCCAAGCGAGCGACGAGGGGTTCGAGAGCCCGATGGGGTTCAACAAGAAGTACGAGGGCGAGTTCCCCGAGGGCTTCCCGAAGGACCCGCGCGACTGCGGCGATTTCGTGCCCTTGAAGCCGTCCGACCCGACGGCCGTCGAGATCGCGATCCGGGTCCCGACGAACGTCCGCGGCTTCGCGTTCAACATCAATTACGTCACCTACGATTGGCCGCTCGCCTGCACCGAGTTCAACGATTACTTCGTCGCGCTGCTCTCGCCGCGTCCGGCCAACCTCATCGACGGCCACATCCTCTTCGACAACAAGAGGAACGCGATGAGCATCAACAACGCCTTCATCGACGTCTGCAGCTGCGACGGCGGCCCGCCCTGCAACCTCGACGGCAGGGTGTACGCGTGCTCGAGCGGGACCAGCGAGCTGCTCGGGACGGGGTTCGAGGGCCGCGCGGGGACGGGCTGGCTCGTCACCTCCGCGCCCGTGGAGCCGGGCCAGCTGATCAAGATCCGGTGGGGAGCGTACGACGCCGGCGATCACCAGCTCGACTCGACCGGGCTCGTCGACAACTGGGTGTGGCTCGCCGAGAAGGACGAGACCGTGAGCACGGTACCCGTCGACCGCCCGCCGCCGGCCCCCTAGCGACGAGCGCGCCCGCGCCGGCGGCGGGTGCCGGCGCGGTTCTTCAGGCCGCGATCGGCGCGTCCGAGGTCGCCGCGCCGACGCCGCCGAGCAGCGCCTTGTACCAGGCGGCCGCCTCCGCCGCGCGGCCCGGCAGCGCGCGGCTGCCCCAGAGGACCGAGAGCGTGCGCGTCGTCCCCGCGTGGGTCTTGGTCCGCTGCGAGTCCTTCACGGCGTTCGCGCACGGGCCTTCCGCGTCGAAGACGCAGAGGAGCCCCGCGAGGTCGATCTCCTGCCCCGACGCGTTGAACACGTAGCGGGCGCCTGCGGGCGCGACGTCGATGCGGAGCGGCGGCCTCGCGCGGTCGAGATCGATCACGCTGATGGGCAGCCCGGTGTGCAGCGACACGGCGTTGCACGCGTCCACGGCCGCGTTGATGGTCGCGAGCGCGCCGCCCTCCGCGGCGCGGATGAGGTACTCGGAGGCCGGCTTGCCCCGGCCGGTCGGCTTGTAGCCGCCGTGCCGGAGCAGGTCGCGGACCGCCGACCGCACGGCGTCGTCCGAGCGGAACGGGGCCGAGGCCTTGTCGGACAGCAGGGCGCGGAGGGCGTCGCTCTCCGGCAGCTCGCCGAGCGGCGCGGGGAAGGTCGTGACGAAGGCGGCGGCTTCGAGCAGCGGATGTGCCGAGATCGTGAGCACGCGGCGCACTCTACACCAGCCGCGCTCAGTGGACCTCGTAGAACTCGACGCGGCGTAGATCCGCGCATTCCTGGCTGCCGTCCGGGTCTCCCAGGATGTGGATGTGGCCCGACTCGGGGACGGGGATCGCGACGGCGGCCGCCGGCTCCTCGATCTCGACGTCCTTCCCCTCGTCGAGGGAGACGCGCAGCGACAGCCCCGACGGCGAGCTCGAGGCCTCGACGTGGAAGGGCTGCTCGCGCTCCCACGAGAGGCTCTCCGTCTCCAGGCTCGCGGAGCCGTCGGCGCCCGTCACGGTCATCACGACGGCGCCGTCCGAGGCGCGGAGGAACACCCGCGTTCCGGAGTCGATGTAGAGGAGGTCGTGATCGGCGAGCTGCTCGCCAGAGGCGTAGTTGGGCGCGAACTCGAGGATCGCCTTGAACCACCCTTTCCAGATCAACCATTCAGCGTTGTTCGCAACCAGCACGTCGGCCTCGCGCCGCCGCGCGCTGCCCGAGGTGGGGATGGCCGACGAGGGGTATCGGGCCGACTCGAGGTTCAAGAACGCGAAGCTCGCCGCGCTCTGCCGGGCGTCGTCGCCCGCCGCGGGATAGACCCAGATCTGCACGGCGCGGGCGGTCTCGACGCCGGTGAAGTCGACGCGGCGCCACGCGCGCGCCGGCGCGGGCACCCGCGCGCGCTCGTCGTTCTGGGCGGCGTCGTCGAACGCGAACGCCCGTATCCACGCGAAGCCGCCCTCCTCCCCTTCCACGTCGCCCACCCAGCCCGAGACGGTCGAGCTCGAACCGTCGCTGCGGTCGACCGGCACGTAGGTCGCTGCGGCCTGCGCGGTGTCTTCATCGGAGACGCGCCCGGCGGACAGCTCGCCGTCCGGCCCGCGCGCCTCCGCGACGCTGGCCGCGTGGAGCGTGCGCCAGGGGCGCTGCGACGGAGTCGAGAGCGGAATCCGGTTCTCGCGCGCGCTCTCGAGGCTGAGCCCGGAGGGGCCGTCGTCCCTGAGCCGGCGCGCGCGGGCCGCGTGCGCGGGGATTCCGCTCACGAGGGCGCTCTCGCCGATCTGCACGGTCTTGTCCGGAGTGGGGCTCTCCAGCGTCAGCCACCCCGGAAGCTCGTAGACCCCCGGCTGCGCCGGGGTGCTCGCGGACCACCCGTAGAGCATCCCGTTCGGCAGACCGTCCACGCTCCCCTCGCCGCCGCCCCCGCCATCGCCGGGCGAAGCGGGGGCGGCGCCCGCCCCGCTCCCTCCCGTGCCCTGCACGTCGAGCGTGCATGCGGCCCCCGCGCTCGCGACGAGGACCGCCAACGGAAGGACCGTTGATGCGCGGCGGAGCGCGGCGGCTCTCATGGCGGGATGATTGTCCTCCCACTCTCTCGCTGTCAATCCTGGCACCGCGCCGATCGAGCCTGTCATGCCGTGGTCGATCTCGTCCCTTCGCGACCGAGATCGACTACCCTGGCGGGCCGTGGATCCGGACTACCCCCGCTTGAAGCCGAGGTCGCCCATGGAACGCCGGCGCTCGGCGAGCGCCGCAGCGTGGGGCCGACCAGGAGGCGCCGCGCCGCCGCTCGCCGAGCGGGTGATCCCGTGGCTCCTCGCGGCCGCTATCGCCGGATCCGTGCTCGCCATCGGCGCCGTCCATACGCCCACGCTGGCACTGGTGTCTTCGATCACAACGATCGCTGCCGCGCTCTCGCTCCGCGCCGGCGCGCTCACCGAGGGACGATCGTTGGTGAGGGCGCTGCCGGTCCTCACGCTGCTCGGCTTGACCGCTTATACGCTGCTGCAGGCCGTGCCCCTGCCGCTCGCGTGGCTCGAGCGCCTCTCGCCCGCGAGCGCCGACATCTGGTCGCGCGCCCTGATGCCGCTCGGCGAGGCGGCGCCGCGGTACGCCAGCATCTCGCTCGATCCGGGGGCGACGCTGGTCGAGGCCGTGAAATGGCTCACGTACTCCGGCATCTTCATCGCCGCGGCGTTCGTCGGCGCGCGGCACGGCGCGAGGCTTGGAATCACCTTCGTCTTCGGCAGCGCGTTCCTCGCCGCGCTCACGACGATCGCCCACGGGCTGCTCGGCGCGACGCAGGTCTTCGGCCTGTATCAACCGCGGTTCTCGGTCGCGGCGTGGCATATCGGTCCGCTGCTCAACCCGAACAACCTCGCCGGGTACCTGAACCTCGGAATCCTCTCCGGCGTCGGGCTGCTGCTCACGAGCCGGCCGCTCCTGCCGGCCTGGGCTGCCGGGGTCGGGATCACCACGATCGTCGGGGTCGGCATCATCGCGTCCTCGCGCGGCGGGCTGCTCGTGCTGCCGCTCGGCCTCGCCCTCTTCGCGCTGCTCTCGCGGCAGCGGCGCGGCAGGCGGCGCTCGGGCGGCCGCATCCAGCGCCCGGCGGCCTGGCTGCTGAGCTTCGCCATCGCCGGCGGCGCCCTCCTGGCCGCGCTCGCCACCACGAACCGCACGCTCTCGGAGATCGCGGACGACAACCTCAACAAGCTGTCGCTGTTCTACGCGACGCTCCCGCTGATCGCGGACCACTGGCTCTTCGGCATCGGGCGCGGCGCCTTCGAGACGGTGTTCCCCGCCTACCGGCAGGAGCCGGGGAACATCGTGTTCACCCACGCGGAGAACTTCGCGATCCAGTGGGCGGCGGAGTGGGGCGTCCCGGCGGCGGCGGCCGCGCTCGTCGCGTTCGGCGTCGCGTTTCGCCCGGGCAAGATCGCGCTCCGCGGGAGCACGGCGGCGCTGGGCGCGTGGGTCGGCTGCGTGGTGCTCCTCCTCCAGAACCTGCTGGACCTCGGGCTCGAGGTGCCAGGCGTCGCCATCGCGCTCGCGGCGACCCTGGGCTCGCTCTGGGGCGAGGCCCACCGCGAGCGCCCGCGGCGCGGCGCTCCGGCGGACGAGGCCGACTCCGGGCGGTGGCGGCCGTGGCAGGAGGCGGCGTGCGCCGCGGCCGCCGGGGTCGCGCTGGTCGCGCTGATGCTGCGCTTCGGCTGGCGCGACGTCGACCACGACCGCCGGGCGCTCCGCGCCGTGAGCGACGCCGGGGCGGCGAGCGGCGCCGGCTGGCCGCGCCTCCGCGAGGAGCTCCGCGCGGCGATGCTCCGCCACCCCGCGGAGCCGTACTTCCCGCTGCTCGGCGCGGTGACCGTGCTGCAGGGCCGGATCGAGAGCCCGATCCCGTGGCTCCAACGCACGCTCGAGCGCGCGCGCCGCCACGGCCGCGCCCACCTCCTGCTCGCGGAGGTGCTCGCGTCGCGCGGCGCCAAGGAGCAGGCGCTCCTGAGCCTCCGCCTCGCGGTGGAGGACGACGCCAGCGTCACCGGCGCCGCCGCGGTCCTCGCCCGGCAATGGACCGAGCGCTGGGACGAGCTGCTGCGGGCGGTGCCGGAGGGCAAGGCCGGGGTCGAGATGCTCGAGCGCATGGCGATCGTGGGGGACCGCCGGGAGGCGCTGGACCTGCGCCTGCGCTGCGCGGAGGAGGCGGTCGCGCGCGACCCTGCGCGCGTCGGCGCGCGCTGGGCCGCGGGCACGGCGCTGCTCACGATGCTGGAGGACCCGAGCTCCGCCCGCTGCGGGGGCGACGAGGCGCAGCGGGGCGCCTGCGAGCGGCAGGTCGAGGCGCACGCGGCGGCGATCCAGGGGGCGAAGAGCGACTCGTTCCTCGCGGTCCAGCTGCGGGCGCGGCTCCTCCTCGCGCGCAAGAAGAGCGCGGAGGCCGAGCAGCTGCTCGCGCAGAGCTGCGAGCGGCTCGACAACCGGCTCGGCTGCCTCCGCCTGCGGGTCGTCGCCGCGTCGCAGCTGGGCACCTCCGAGCGGCTCCTCCCGGCGCTCCGCGACCTGATGCCGGCGGCGTGCAGCTCCCACGCGGAGTGCGCGTCGGCGGCGACCTGGGTCGGCGACCTGCTCGCCGGGCGCAAGGACTACTCGTCCGCCGTGACCTATTACGCGCGGGCGGCGCAGGACGAACCGACGGAGGAGCGCCTCCGCAAGCTCGCCGACGCCGCGAGCGCGGCCGGCGCGCACGTCGAGGCGGCGAGCGCGCTGGAGCGCCTGCTGCAGCGCCGCGGCGGCAACGACGCCGAGCTGCGCCGGAGGATCCTCGACGAGCGGGCCAAGGCCCTGGCGCCTACGCTCTCGCCGTAGGTAGACTGCGCGCCCCCTGTGGTCATGCGCGCCCCTGTCCGCCTCCAGCGAAGCGCCTCGTGAAGCTGTCGTCGTTGCTGCGCGCCCTGATGCACGGGGGCACGGGGGTCGCGTTCGCCGTCCTCCTGCCGCGGGCCCTCTCGCTCGCCGCGCAGTGGGTGCTCGCGCTCTCGTCCCAGCCCGCGGCCCTCGCCGCGCTCGCCAACTACATGTCGCGCGGGGTGGTCGCCGTCGCGCTGGTCCACGCCGGCCTCGCGCCGATCCTGGCGCGCCGGACGCGCGCGCTCTCGACGAAGGCGGGCCGCGCGCTCGCCGGCGGCGCGCTCGCGATGATCGCCGCGGTCGCCTTCAGCATCACGCTCACGCACGAGCTCGCCCTCGGGCTGGGCGGCGCGGCGGGGCTCATCACGGCCTTCTTCAGCGGGTGCTCGCTGCTCGCCGCGGCCTCGCCCAGCCTCTGGCCGCTCTTCCAGCGCGAGGGGCGGTATCTCCAGTCGCTCGCGGTGCTGCTCGCCTTCTCGCCTGGCGCGTCGATGCTGGCCGCGCTGGCCGGCCTCCCCGGAGGCGTGGCCACGGCCCTCGGGCTCGCCAGCGCCTCGCCCGCGCTGCTCCTGCTGCGCCCGACCCGCCTCCGGCGCGCCGCCCGGTACGCGGTGCTCATCGTCCGGCGGGCGTTCCCGTACTCCATCGCGACGTTCTCGACGGTGGTCGTCTATCCCATCTCGCTCAGCGTGAACCTGAAGTACATCGGCGAGCATCGCGTCGGGCAGCAGGTGCTCTACTGGTCGTTCGCCGTGGCCTTCTCGAGCGCCTCGCAGGCGTTCGCCGCGCGCGGCGTCTCGGGCGCGAGCGGCTCGGGCGACGAGGCGACCTGGCAGCCGCGCGCCCTGCGCGCCTGGCTGCCGGCGGGGCTCGCGCTCTGGGCCATCGGCGCCGTCATCTACGCGCTCTTTGCGATCCCGATCCCCTGGATCCCTCATACGGGGGCCGCGCGTGACGCCATGACGGCGACGATGCTGGTCTCCGTGGCGGGTCCGCTCATCACCGACACCTTGTGCGTCTACTTCTCCGGCCCGCGTTCGCGCCGCGCGCTCCCCATCGGCAGCGTGCTGAGCAGCGCCTGTGTGGCCGGGGGCCTCCTCTTGGCGCCGGAGCTCCTGGTCCGCCATTTCGGCGTGTTCGGCCCCTCGGCGCTGGTCGGCGTGGCCCGCCTCGCCTTCGTGATCGACGCGTCCATGCGCCGCTACGCGCTCGGAGCGATGTTCCTGCTCATCGCCGCGTACGCCGCCGCGCTGACGCTCGGGCAGGGCGTTAGCTTCTGAGCGGCGGTCACCCGCTTCGGATACGGGCCCATCTCGACGTTTTCGGTGCTCAGCGCACTGGAGTGCGCTTCCGCGCCGAAAACGCCGAGCTGGACCCGTCTCCTGTGCGGGTGGCCGCCGCTCTGTAACGCATGTACCAGAGCGGGCGATAACCGCTCTAGGATCGCGCGGCGCTCCCGCGGCGGCGCGCCGGAACGGCCGCCGTGGCTCGGGCCCTGCCGAGGGCGAGGAGCGCGAGCGCGACGCCGCCGAGGCCAGCCGCCCACGAGGCGCCGGGCTGCCCGGGCGCCTCGGAGCAGGCGCAGCCCCGGCCATAGAGGAGCGTGTCCAACGGCAGCGCGCCGTCGGCGCCGCCCGCGCCGGGCCCACCGGCCCCCGCCCCGCCGGCGCCGCCAGCGCCCGCACCGCCAGCCCCACCGGCCCCGCCGCCGCCACCGCCGGCCCCGCCGGCCCCGGCCCCACCGGCGCCGGCCCCGCCGGCCCCCGCCCCACCGGCGCCGTCCCCACCGGCGCCCCCTTCGCCCTGCGGCATGCGCACGATCACCCCGTCCGACGCGCGATCCGGGGAGAGCCCGGCGGCGGAGACCGCGCGGACGCCGACGTAGTACTTCGCCCCGTCGAGGAGCGGCAATCGGTCGATGGACGCCTCGGAGACGTCGCCGACGTCGCGCCACGGCGGCGAGCTCACGTAGTTCCCCTCGCCGCCCACGACCGCCACCTGATACGACGTCGCCGCCGGGACCTTCGACCACTTCACGTGGAGGGTGTCCCGGGTCTCGATCTCGTCGACGTCCTCGCTGGGGCTCGCGATCGGATCGATCTCCCAGACGAACTCGGGCGCGGGCAGGATCTCGTGCCGCAGGTCGTAGAGGTAGCCGTCCGCGACGCTCACGACGATGTCGTCGTGGCCGTCGCCGTCGGTGTCCGCGAGGATCGGCGAGCCGACCGGCTCGCCGAAGGCGTACGACCACAGGAGGCGCTCCGAGCACGCGTCGACCGCGTAGAGGAAGCCGTTCGTGGAGCCGATGACGACGGCGGGGCCCGCGGACGGGAGCCCGGTGAGGTTCCGCGAGATCGCGGCGTCGCTGAGCTGGCCCATGACCGCGCCCGCCCGCTCCGCGGCCTGCTCGTCGGGGAACACGGCGTCGCCGGCGAGCACGATGGAGCTCGACTGGCCGGCGCCAGGGCCGTCGAGCTTGGTGAACGTGAGGCGCGCCGGCTGCAAGTACGAGCCCTCGACGAGGAGCGACCTCCCCTCGCACCTCGCGATCGCGCCGTGCGGGTACGGCCGGCTGTTCGAGGGCCCCTTCCAGAGCGCGGAGCTCAGATCGTGCGGCAGCGTTCGCTCGGGGTGGTAGCCCCCTTGCAGCGTCATCTCGAGCTGCTCGTCGCCCGACACGTCCGCGAGGATCGGCATGAAGTAGGGGAACCGCTCGGTGCTCTCGCGGAGGGCGCGGCCGTCCCGGCCCGACAGCACCCGGGCGGAGTTGATCGCCACGACCACGTCTTCCCCCCCATCGCCGTTCCAGTCGGCGATCGCGACGGCCTGCGTCCCGGCCGAGGCGCTGAAGTCGTCCTTCCATCGCACCCCGCCGCTCCGATCGAGCGCGAGGATCTCGGTGCGGTAGGCGGCGTCGACCGTGAGCGCCACGAGCTCGGGCGCCCCGTCGCCGTCGAGGTCTCCGTGCAGCACGTCCCACGCGGGCGGCTTCTGCACCGCGGTCTCGCCCGTCTGCCTGCCGTTCGCGTCGAGCGCCACGACGGCGTACCTCGGCGGATCGACGAGCGGGTGGCGCCGCCGGAAGCACGCGAGGGTCGCCGGCGAGCCGTCGTCGGCGGGCCAGATCGAGGCGCCGAACGCGTCGACCACGCGCCAGGCCGGCTTGGCCGGCGCGACGTTGCTCGCGTCCTCGGACGCGATCCGGACGAGATCGCCCCGGCTATCGACGACGACAACGCTGTCGGCCGTGTCCCCCGGCGACAGCTTCGCCGCGATCGGCGCGCGGCCGAAGTTCACGTAGGCGCCGGGGCCGGCGAGGTAGCCGCCGACGCGCAGCCCCGGCACGACCTCGCGCCCCTCATGCACGAGGTTCGTCGGCGCGAGCGAGGCGTCGAGCAGCGTGAGGAAGCCGTCCTCGCGGGAGACCATGAGCCGCGGCGACCCCGGAGACGTCGCCGCCGGCGCGTCGAGCGCCCCGACGCCGACGCCGAGGTCGACCCGGTAGGCCGCGGCCGGCGAGGCCCCGTCCGCGCGCGTCGCGTACGCGGTGACCACCACCGGCGCCGAGGTCGATTCGAGCACGAGCTCGCCGCGCCCGTCGCCGTCGAGATCCGGCATGATCAGCGACTGGGTGAGCCCCGTGTGCTGCGCGCGCTCCCAGTCGTACCGCGTGCGGACCAGCTCCCCGTCGAGCGACCAGAGCCGCTCGACCCGCTGCCCTGCCGCGCGGCTGAACCGGAACGCCGACACGCGCTCCTCGCGCGAGGCGAGGATCCACTGCTCGGCGCCGGACTCTCCCGGGACCGCTCCCTGCACGATCTCGTCGGGGATGACGGCGAGCTCGGCGCCGGTGGCCGCGTCGAGCACGAAGGACGTCCACGTCTCGCCCGTCTTGCCGCTCGCCAGCACCTCGAGCGCGCCGTCGCCGTCGAGGTCCCAGACGAGGCGCGTCGGCGCCCGGGCGTCGCCGCCGTCGTTGGGGCTGAGCGTCTTCCGCCAGGCGACGGCCAGCGACGGGCTCTCGCCCGGCCTGTACGCGAGCAGGGAGACCTCGCGCGCCCCCTGCACGCCGAACACCCGATTCTGGAAGCACAGCGCTTGCTGGCGGCTCGGGTGGTCGCCCAGCCGCACGGCCTCGCACATCGCGCCCCCGAGGTGCATTCCGACGAGCCCGGACTCCGCGAAGACGTCCCCAGACCCGGAGACGAAGAACAGCCGGTCGTGAGAGGACACGAGGAGATCGGCAGTTCCGTTCCCGTCCCAGTCGCCCACCGTGTCGATGGCGGCGTTGCAGTGCGAGCGCTGCGGCGGGGGGGGCAGCGTCTCCACGGCGCTGAACCCCCGCGCGAAGCTGTAGATGACGCCCGGGCTCTCGGTCTTCACCGCGCAGCAGCCGCACTCGTCGAGGAACAGATCGAGGTGGCCGTCATCGTTGAAGTCCGCGAGGCGCGCTGCGCCCAGCACGCCGAGCTCCGTGGCGTGCTCCATCCACAGGATGACGCCGCTCGCTCCATCGAGCACGGCCGCCCCGGCGCCGGTCACGGCGACCACCTCGAGCAGCCCGTCCCCGTCGAGATCCTCGACCGCCTGCAGCCCCCGGAAGTCCATCGAAGGGGTCCTCCAGCGGGTGAAGCCCTGCGGATCGGAGAGCGTCACGCGCCCTCCGGAAGCGAAGAGCAGGTCGATCTCGCCATCCTGGTTCACGTCGCCTGCGAACATGCTCCTCGACGTGAGCGTGCCGCCCAGGTACGATCGCCAGTAGGGAGCCGGCTTGGCGATATTGCTCGTGGACGACGTGGCGCCCGTGCGCTGCGGGTCGTGACGGGCAGAAGGCCAGTCTGCAAACGCGTCGCTTCCGGCGAAGAGGAGCGCGGAGCACGCCGCCATCGCGCCTGCACGCGTTACCATCGATGACCGTGTCATTCTGCTTGTCCTCAGCGAGCGAGCGTAGCGCTGCGCACGCGGCCGAAGTGTAATCCATCCCGGAGGAGCGGCAGCAGCGAGCAAAAGTCCTCCGAGCGCGCGCTCCTCCGCGCCGCCGCCCGGGCGTTCAGGCCGTGGACAGCCCGACGTGCGCATGTTATACTACATCCCCGCCCAATTCGGAACACCGGCTTGAATTTTGGGGACTTGGGGAGCACCTTAGCCCTCCGCGCGGACCCCTACCCTGGGAAACGCGCTTAGAGCGTACGACTTATGGCTGACGAATTCAGAGCCCCCTCGCCTTCCCTGTCCTCCAGCGACGCTTCGGCCGAGCGCTCGTTCGATCTCGTCGCCGCCTGGCGCATCATCAGCAAGCACTGGGCCACCGCGCTCGCGACGATGATCTTCGTCGCCCTCAGCGTCACCTTCTACACGCTCGGACAGAAGAAAATTTATCAGTCGACGGCGACAGTGCAGTTCGATCCGAATCCTCCGAGGCCGCTCGGCCGCGGGGTCGATGCCGTGGTCGACATGGGCACTGGGTCGTACTGGAATAACCGCGATTATTACGAGACCCAGTACAAGGTCATCCGGTCGACGCGGGTGGCGCTCGCGGTCGTCGCCCAGCTCAGCCTGCAGAACGACACTTACTTCCTCGAGGATCTCCCGAAGGACGCGGCGGCCCCCGCGCCCAAGTCCGTGACCCCGGAGGAGGCCGCGGACCTGCTGCTCGAGCGGCTCTTGGTCGAGCCGGTGAAGGACAGCCGCCTCGCGATCGTGCGTTACAACGATGCGGATCGCGAGCGCGCGCAGCGCGTGCTCGCCACCCTGATGGATGTGTACATCGAGCAGAACCTCGATGAAGCGCTCGCCTCGACCAACTCGGCCGTCGACTGGCTGAGGACGCAGCTCGACAAGCTGAAGAACGACCTGGAGGCGAGCGAGACCTCGCTCCACGAGTACAAGCTCAGCAACAATATCCTCGACGTGGACTTCGAGGACCAGACCAACCTGCTTCGCGAGGAGATGAAGCAGATCAACGACGCCCTCACGTCCGTGCGCACGCGACGGGAGGAGTTCGCCGCGCGGAGCCTCGAGCTGTCGAAGGTCGACCCGAACAGCTCGACCGAGCTCCCCGCCTCCGAGCTCATCCAGAGCCCGGTGCTCCAGATGCTGCGGGCGCGGCAAGAGGAGTGCGTCCGCGAGCGCGACTCGCTCATCGGCTCCGGCAAGGGCGAGAATCACCCGGAAGTCCGCGCGGCCAACGAGCGGATCGCCGCCAACAGGAGCGCGCTCATCGCCGAGGTCAAGAACGTCCAGGGAGCGGTGAGCCGCGATCTCGCCATCGTGAAGCGCCAGGAGGCGGGCCTCGCGACGCTGCTCGAGAACGCGAGGAAGCAGGCCTTCGAGCTGAACTCGCTGAAGATCGAGTACGACCGCCTCCGCAGGACCAAGGACAACACGGAGAAGCTCTACCAGCTCGTGCTCGAGCGCACGAAGGAGAGCGACCTGCAGCGGATGATGCGGGTGAACAACATCCGCGTCCTCGACCGGCCGAGCCGCCCGATCGAGCCGCTGCGCCCCCGCGTCCCGACCAACATCGCGGTCGGCATCTTCGCCGGGCTGCTCCTCGGGATCGTGGCGGCGCTCGGGCGCGCGTTGCTCGATCGCACCCTGAAGACGCCGGATGAGGTGGAGCGGGAGCTCGGGCTGCCCCTCCTCGGCCTTTTGCCGGAGTTCGACAAAGGGAACAAGCGGGAGGCCGAGCTCCGCAGGGCGAACCGCCGCGGCAGGCGCGCGGCCCAGACGGGCCGTCGCGAGCTCGTCGTCCACGATCAACCGAAGAGCGGGATCGCCGAGGCGGCCCGCGCGATCCGGACCAACCTGCTCTTCATGGCGCCTGACCGCCCGTACAAGACGCTGCTCATCGCGAGCGCCGGGCCCGCGGAGGGAAAGACGACGGCGGTCTGCTGCATCGCCGTCGCCATGGCGCAGGCAGGGCAGAGGGTCGTCCTCATCGATTGCGACCTCCGCAAGCCGCGCCTCCACCATATCTTCGGAAAAGGCATGGAGATCGGCGTCACGAGCGCGCTGCTCGACGACTCGGTCATCGACGACGAGAGCGCGCTCAAGACGGAGGTGGAGAACCTCTATGTCATCCCCGCGGGCCCCATCCCGCCGAACCCGGCGGAGCTCCTGCACAGCGATCGCTTCAAGGCGCTGCTCCGCAAGCTCCAGGGCCGCTTCGACCGCGTGCTCATCGACAGCCCTCCCCTGGTCGCGGTGACCGACGGCACCGTGCTGTCCACGCTGGTCGACGGCACCGTGCTCGTCGTGCGAGCGGCCGTCACGACGCGCGACTTCGCGCGCCACGGCATCCGGGCGCTCTACGACGTCGGGGGCAAGACCGTGGGGGTCGTGCTGAACGCCGTCGACCTGAACCGCAAAGAGTACGGCGTCTACCACTACTACGGCTACAAGAGCGACGGTTACGCCCAGCCGCCTGCCGAGCCTGCGCCCGGAGGCCCCGCGGAGCCGCCTCCGCCGCCCCTGCCGAATTGAGGAGCCCCGGCCCTTGATGTCCTTGAGGCCCCCTGGCGCGTGGGGGATCCCCCGCGCCCCCGGCGCTCGGCGCGCTGCCAAGGCAGCCCCCGCCCGGGCGAGGGCGCCCCGCGTCCGGGTCGGGGCGGCGCTCCTCGTCGCCGCCCTCGCGGCGCTCGGCCCCGTCCTCGAGGGGTCGCTCGGCAGCGGGCTCGGGTGGACCATCGGCATCGTGTTCCTGACGCTCGTCCCGTCGCTCGCCCGCGCCGGCGGCCCCCGCTTTCATCCGCTCGATCCGGAGACGTACGTGCCAGCGACGTACTTCCTCAGCGTCGCTTACACGCCCGTCCTGCGCCTGCTGATGTCCAGCAGCCTGCATCTGTCGAGCCGCGACGAGGCGGCCATGGAGGTGGCCTACGTCGGCGCAGCCGGGTGCGCGATCGTGTGCACCGCCCTGAGCCGGCCCCCCGAGGCGCCGAACGTGGAGCGCCTGGTGCCGGTGCACAGACCGAAGGCGATCCTGGACCAGGACTGGGGGAACTTGGTGGTCGGGCTGCTCGGGCTCGGGCTCGTGTTCGCGTGGATCGCCTCGATCGGCGTGAGGCGCTTCTTCACGCTGAGCTATGCAGACACCTACCTCGAAGGGTTCGGCAAGGGCATCCTGATCTCGGGCTGGTACCTGATCCAGCTCGCGGCCGTTTATTTCTTTCTCCGGTACGCGTCGCTCCGCAAGGCGCGCCTGCGGGCCCCGATGCTGGTGTCCGTCGCCGGGGCGTCGTTCCTGATGAGCTTCCTGCTCTACACGGTGACGGGGCGGCGCGGCGCGCTGATCTTCGCCGTCGCCTCCGTCGGGCTCGCGCTGCACGCCTACGGGATGCAGATCCGGCGCCTGTGGCTGGCCCTCGGCGTGGTGTGCGCCGTCTTCTACGGCATCGCCATCGACGGCTTTCGCTTCAAACAGGGAAGCGGGCTCGACGCGCAGATCGAGTCGGCGGCCGCGCGCATCGATCAGACCGAGAACGTGCTGGAGATCGGCGAGCTCCAGCGCATCTATGAGAACCTCGCCAGCATCGTGAACGAGAAGCCTCCCCTCGTGGATTACCCGGGCGAGAGCTGGGTCAACGCCGTCCTCATCCTCGTTCCCAGCCCGGTCTGGCGCGACCGGCCGCTCGCCCTGTCGCAGCGCTATGTCCTGTGGAAGGATCCCGACCTCGCGCGGCGTGGCGGCGGCCTGGCGCTGAGCGCCGCCGCGGAGGGGTACCTGAACTTCGGCCTCTTCGGTACCTTCATCCAGATCTCGGCGATGTGCGCCCTCTTCTTCATGCTGCCGCTCGTCCTGGCAGCCGCGCGCGATACGTCGCTCCTCGGCCGTGCGACCGGCGCGTGCCTCGCCTCCTTCTCGTACAACCAGTTCCGGGGCGAGCTCACCGCCCTCCTCAAAATCTCGTTCACGCTGGGTTTCGCGGTCCTCGTGGCGATCTTGACGGCCTCGTTCGTCAACCTCGTGCGGCGTAAGCTCGCTGCCATGGGTAAAGTGCGCCATGGATATGAGCGGCCCCTGCGGCACAGACGCCTCGGCCAGCCGTCATCGTCGGGCCAGTAGGGCCCCCGCGTCGCCGTCCGGGTGCCGGCGGCCTGCTTCGCCTCGGTCCGAGGCTGCAGCGGCCGCGGGCGCGAGCTCCGCCAGGAGAACGGCCGAACCAACCCCCAACGAGGATCTGGCCTGAAGCGCCACGCAGATCATGCGCATCCTTTACGTCTCCCCTTACTTCCCGCCCGAGCCGGGCGCCCCCGCGGCGCGCGTCTCGGAGCTCGCCCGAGCCTGGCGTCGCGCCGGACACGAGGTCACCGTCCTCACAGGTCTGCCGAACCACCCGACCGGGGTCGTCCCGCCCGAGTACCGAGGTCGGGTCCGCATCGAGGAGGACTTCCATGGAGTGCGGGTCCTCCGCACGTGGATCTACGCCGCCCCCAACCGGGGCACGGTGCGGCGCTCGCTGGCGTACGGGTCGTTCGCCGCCTCCGCGCTGACGCTCGCGCAGCTCGCGTTGCCTCCGAGCGACGTGCTCATCGCGACGAGCCCCCACTTCTTGACGGCCGTCGCCGGCTACGGGCTCGCCGCGCCCCGCCGGCTGCCGTTCGTCTTCGAGGTGCGCGACCTCTGGCCCGAGTCCATCGTGGCCGTGGGCGCGCTCCCGGCGGGGCATCCGGTCGTGCGTGGGCTCACGGTCGTCGAGGAGCAGCTCTACCGGGTGGCCGACGAGATCGTCGTCGTCACGCAGAGCTTCCGCGAGCGCCTCGTCGCCCGGGGCGTGCCCGCCGACAAGATCGAGGTCATCCGCAACGGCGTCGATCTCGGCCGGTTCACGCCGTCGCCGCGCGACACGCCGCTCCGGGCGAAGCTCGACCTCGGGGACCGCCTCGTGGTGGCGTACGTCGGCACGCACGGGATGGCGCACGGCCTCTCCGCGGTGCTCGACGTGGCCCAAGGCCTGCTCGCGCGCGACGACATCCGCTTCCTCTTCGTCGGAGAGGGGGCGGAGCGGGCGAGCCTGGAGGCGCGCGCGCGTGAGCTCGGGCTCACCAACGTGACGTTCCTCGGCGCGCTCCCGCGCGACGCGATCGCCGAGGTGTACGCCACCGCCGACATCTGCCTCGTTCCCCTGCGCAAGACCGAGCTGTTCGAGACCGTGATCCCCTCGAAGATCTTCGAGATCCTCGCCATGGCGCGCCCGGTCGTGATCTCGGTCGACGGCGAGGCACGGCAGATCGTCGAGGAAGCGCGCGCCGGCATCTTTGCTCCGCCCGAGGACGTGCCGGCCATGACCCGGGCCATCGTCGAGCTCGCGTCCGACGCCGACAGGCGGCGCCGCATGGGGGAAGCGGGGCGATCCTACGTCATGCGTTCGTTCGATCGCGACGCGCTCGCGCGCGACTACATCGAGGTGCTGGAGCGCGTGCTCCTTCGCTCGGGCTCTCGAGGAGAACAGGGGAGGAGCAGGGCATGAACCTCCCGCGCATCGCCCGTACCGTGGCGCAGCTCCATCCGATTCAAGTGCTCGCCCGCCCGCTCGCGCTCGGTCAGCGCGCGCTCGGCAAGGTCCCCACGTCGGCGCGACCTCCGCGCGTCCGCCCCGGCTTCGCCCCGCCGCGCGCGCGCTTCGCGGCCTTCGCCGACGCCGAACGAGCGCGCGGCGGCGCGCGCCTGGCCGCGATCCCCGAGGGATCGCTGCTGCATGCGTACGAGCGCGCCTATGGCTACGAGCTCGGGGCCGATCCGACGCTCGAGGCCCCGAGCGCGTGGGACGACCCCGTCGCGTCGCATCCGTTCCCCGCCTCGGTGCGCGCCCGCCGGCTCGCGGTCGCCGCGCGCCTCGGGCGTCCTGGGCTCTCGGCCGAGCTCGGGCGCGCTTGTCGGGCCATCGCGCTCGGCCTCGAGCTGCACCTGCTCGGCAATCATCTGGTGGAGAACGCCATCGGGCTCGTGTGCGGCGGCGCGGTGACCGAAGGGCTCGAGGCCGAGGCGTGGTGGAAGCTCGGCTCGGCGCTCCTCGCCTGGCAGCTGCCGGAGCAGTTCCTAGAGGACGGCGGGCATTTCGAGCTCTCCGCCTCGTACCACCTCGCGCTGACGGCCGCGTTGCTCGAGGCGATCGAGCTCGCGCAAGCGTCCGGGCGCGAGGTGCCCGAGCTCTGGCGGACGACGGCCGAGAGGGCGCTCTCGTGGGCCGCGGCGGTCCGCGCTCCGGACGGCACCTATCCTCTGTTCAACGACGCCGCGCTCGACGCCGCGCCCGAGCTCGATGTCGTCCTCGGCCTCGGCGAGGAGCTCGGCCTCTTCGATCCGGCCCGATCGCCCGGCGCAGCGCCGGACGGCGCGCCGTCGCTCCATCGCCTCGCCGCGACCGGCTGGGTGATCCTGCGCTCCGGCGCAGGGGCCTGGCTCGCGTTCGACGCCGGGGCGGACGGGGCGTCTTACCAGCCGGGGCACGTGCACGCCGACGCGCTCACGTTCGAGCTGTGGATCGGGGGCGAGCGCGCCGTCGTCGATTACGGCGTCTCCAGCTACAAGGCGGATCGCGATCGGGAGGAGACCCGGGCCACGCGCGCGCACAACACCATCGAGCTCGGCGGCGCCGACTCGAGCGAGGTGTGGAGCGCTTTCCGCGTCGGCCGCCGTGCCCGCGCCGAGGTGCGCCGGATCGAGCAGGCCCGCGCGCATGTCGCCGTGGAGGCGGAGCACGACGGATACCGGTTCCTCCCTGGAGCCCCCGTGCACCGGCGGGCGCTCGAGCTCTCCGAGCGGGAGCTCGCCATCCGCGACGAGATCATCGGCGGCCGGGCGAGCGCGTGCTCGCGGCTCAGGCTCGACGAGGCCGCGTTGCGGACCGGATCGATCGCGATCGAGGGCCGGGCGCTCACGCTGGACCGGAGCTCGGGCGTGTGGTTCCCCCGCTTCCGGCAGCCGCAGGCGGCGGTGGTCTTCGCGGGGAGCTTCCAGGTCCGGGGCGGCTTTCGCGGCGGATTTCGCGTCCGGTGGTGACGCGCCTCGCCCGAGCGTGGGCCGGGCGATCGACGCCCCTGGAGAGCGTTCCTCGGCCGCGACCCCGGACCTGATTCAACCTTCCAGGGCTGCGTGGGATTCGAGCACCGGTGATAAAGCGCGTTCGTCGTAGCGTTCGAAGCGACGACGTGATGAGCGCGCTTTACGGTGTCTCGTGGATTGTCCTGCGGGCCGAGCGTAGAGGCCGAAGGCCGCTGGACGAGGCGGCTCAGACCACCGACAGGCGGCCCTGAGCGAGCGGCTCCAGCGTGCGCGAGGACGGCCGGCGCAGCAGCAGCCGCTCCGCCGAGTCGGCCACGAGCTGCAGCAACATGTCCGCCTGCGGGTTGACCGCGCTCTCCTCGCTGTCCCAGCGGAACCGCAGCTCGACGGTCTCGCCCCCGAGGTCGAAGGTGAACACCGCGGCCACCGCCTCGCGCAGCTGCAGCGGCGTCGCGATGTCCCGCGTCCAGGTCCAGGGCTTCACGCGCGCGCTGCCGTTCGCGCCCTTGGAGCTCACCTCCATGGCCAGGAGCCGCGCCTCGGCCGCGAAGCGCTCGAGCACCACGCGCAGCCGCTCGGGCCCGCTCGCGGTCTCGATCTCGAGCAGCGCCCGCGGCACGGCGCGGCGCAGCGCCTCGACGACCGCCTCCCGCGAGCGCTTGGAGGCGGCGGGGCGGGCCCCGAAGAGCGCGAACGAGCCCGCCGCGCGCACCACGATGAAGAGCACCGCGCTGCAGGCCACCAGCGCGAAGCCGATCTCGTGCGAGCGGCCGACGTACGCCACGAGCGCCACCACGGTGAAGAGCAGGCTCAGCCCGTAGAGGATCAGCACCGCGCCGCGGTGCGAGTGGCCTTTATCGAGGAGCTTGTGGTGGATGTGCGACCGGTCAGCCGAGAAGATCGGCCTGCGGGCGATGAAGCGCCGCACCATCGCCGAGATCATGTCGAAGATCGGCAGGCCCAGCGCGAGCAGCGGCACGAGGACCGCGAGCGCGGTGCCACCCTTGGCCGTGCCCACGCCGAAGAGCGGGATCGCCGCGAGCATGAACCCGAGGAACATGCTCCCGGTGTCGCCCATGAAGATCGTCGCGGGGTGGAAGTTGTGGAACAGGAATCCGACGATCGCGCCCGCCAGCGTCGCCGCCAGCAGGCAAATCACCAGGTTGCCCGGGTAGCCGCCCAGGTATGCGGTGATGAAGTTGGCGACGCACGCGAAGAAGCCCACGCCCGCGGCGAGGCCGTCGAGCCCGTCGATCAAGTTGACCGCATTGATGATCGCGACGAACCAGGGGATCGTCACGAGAAAGGACAACGGCCAGAAGGAGACGTGGCCGAAGTACGGCAGCGTCACACACTCGAGGCGGAGCCCGCAGATCCACGCGATCGACGCGGCGAGGATCTGCGCGAGCAGCTTGTGCCGCGCGCGCATCCCCTTGGAGTCGTCCCAGGCGCCTGCCGCCGCGATCGTCAGCCCGCCCGCCAGCAGGCCCGCGACGAGCGAGCGCTGCGAGAACCACTGAAGCGCGATGTCGGTTTGCAGCGCAACGAGGATGAAGAGCGGCAGCAGAAAGCCTGCGACGATGGCGAGCCCGCCAAGGCGCGGGATGCGCCGGGTGTGCACGCGGCGCGCGGTCGGCTCATCGACCGCACCCACAGCGAACGCCACCCTCCGCGCGAGCGGCGTCGCCGCCCAGGAGAGCACCAGCGCAAGGATAACCGCAGTGAGCGTACTTACCATCGCTCTCCTTCCCTTTGGGAGTCCCCCCCCCTTTTGGTGCAGCGCGGAGCGCGATATTCATAGCTCGTCATATAAAACGCCAGAAAAGCCTTGGTCGATGTGCCCCTACTACCTCAACAATGCGCCCGAGACAACCCGGGGGGCAGGTTACGGACACAAGTGTGCGCGTCAGGTAAGAAAAAGCCCTAGTAAGCCAACCTTCCGTCATGGTGAGAGATCACACACTTTACACTTACACTGTAAATATCTATGTTTGAGGCGTTTCGCAGCGGTCGATGATCGGAAAAATGCGGCGTCAGTGTCCGTCGATTCCCTTGTTGTCGCGCGGATCGTCGGCAGCCACGACGCAAGTCAAACTTGCTGATCGCTCGATTCCGACGGTCTGTGCGGCGAGCACAATGCACCTCACCGTTCGTCCAGGTGCGATGATCCGCAACGCGCTGCCCGCGACGTCCGTGCTCGAGGCGCTCCATTCACGGCGACGTTGGCTCCGAGGATGGTATTGCCGAGCTCAGCCGACCTGACCCGGCATAGGCGTCCTCGCCTCACCCCAGGAATGTACCTTTCAGGAGTGTCTCTTCGGTTGCGGAGAGCCTGTCAGAGCGTGACATCGTGGCTCCGGCTGCAACGGCGGCGGCCTCAACCTGGGACGCCGGCGGCGGCCTCAACCTGGGAGGCTGGCGGCGGCCTCAACCTGGGAGGCCGGCGGCGGCCTCAACCTGGGACGCCGGCGGCGGCCTCAACCTGGGAGGCTGGCGGCGGCCTCAACCTGGGAGGCCGGCGGCGACCTGGGACGCCGGCGGGGCGACCTCAACCTGAGAGGCCGGAGCCGCGGCGACCTCAACCTGGGACCGCCGGGCCGGCGGCCTGGGCGCCGCTCCCTGCCGGTACCAGTACAAGCCGGTTGACAGCCTCCGTCCAGCGCCCTAGAAGGTCCGCAACCCTCACGCGTACGTAAGGGTCAGGGTTTCAACCTGGCGCACCCATGACGACCCGGCACCACCTCCCTGTCGCGCACGAGCACAGCATCGACGGGTCCCTCCTGTCCAGAACGGACGGAACACGGGCCGGGGGCTGCGCTGAGGCCGAGGAAGACGAGCGCCTCCTGCAGGTGGGCGACATCGCCAAGGCGACCGGGAAGACGGTGCGGGCCATCCACCACTACGAGGAGGTCGGGCTGCTCAGACCGCACGCCCGCTCCAAGGGGCGCTACCGGCTTTACGACCACGCGGCCCTCACCCGGGTCCGGTGGATCGGCAAGCTCCACGACCTCGGCCTGTCGCTGAGCCAGATCCAGCAGATCGTCTCGACCTGGGAGTCGTCCTCGTCGGCCCCCGGCGCCATGTCGCGCATCCGGGACGTCTACCAGCAGAAGCTCGAAGAGGTGCGGGAGCAGATCGCGCACCTCGAGAACCTCGAACACGAGCTCGTCGCGAGCCTCGCCTACCTCGACACCTGCGAGACGTGCGACCCGGCAGAGCTCGTCGCCGCCTGCACGAACTGTAATCTTCACGACAAGAGCAAGGCTGAGCCCGAGCTCGTCGCCGGGATCCGCGGCGGCAATGGGCAGTGCCGCCAGGGCTCGAATCACCGCTGAGCGAGAACATCATGGCCATCCAACTTCCGATCTACATGGACTACCACGCGACGACCCCGGTCGATCCGCGTGTCCTCGACGCCATGCTGCCGTACTTCAACAGCAAGTTCGGCAACGCCGCGAGCCGGAGCCACGTCTTCGGCTGGACCGCCGAGGAGGCCGTCAGCCACGCTCGCGAGACGCTCGCCAAGTTCGTCGGCGCGTCGAACCCGAAGGAGATCATCTTCACCTCCGGCGCGACCGAGAGCGACAACATCGCCATCAAGGGGGTCGCCGAGTTCTACAAGGACAAGGGCAACCACATCATCACGAGCGTCATCGAGCACAAGGCCGTGCTCGACACCTGCAAACGGCTCGAGAAGCAGGGCTACGAGGTCACCTACCTCAAGGTCGACAAGTACGGGATGGTCGACCCGGACGACGTCGCCAAGGCGATCACCGACAAGACGATCCTCGTCTCGATCATGCTCGCCAACAACGAGGTCGGCACGGTCCAGCCCATCGCCGAGATCGGCAAGATCACGAAAGCGAAGGGCATCCTCTTCCACAGCGACGCGGTGCAGGGCGTCGGGAAAATCCCCTTCAACGTCGAGCAGATGGGGGTCGACCTCGCGTCGGTGACGGCCCACAAGATCTACGGGCCGAAGGGCATCGGCTGCCTCTACGTGCGCAGGTCGAAGCCGCGCGTCCGCATCACCGCGCAGATGGACGGCGGCGGCCACGAGTTCGGCATGCGGTCCGGCACGCTCAACGTGCCCGGCATCGTCGGGTTCGCCAAGGCCGCCGAGATCCTCCTGGAGGAGGGCGAGGCGGAGTCGGCGCGCATCCTGTCGCTGCGCGAGCGGCTCAGGACCCGGCTCTGGAAGGAGCTCGACGCCATCCAGCTGAACGGCTCGCCCGACCGGCGCCTGCCGGGCAACCTCAACGTGTCGTTCAGCTTCGTCGAGGGCGAGGCCATGATGATGGCGATCAAGGACGTGGCCGTCTCCAGCGGCTCGGCGTGCACGAGCGCCAGCCTCGAGCCCTCCTACGTCCTGCACGCCATGGGCATCGGCGACGACCTGGCCCACTCGTCCATCCGCTTCGGGCTCGGGCGCTTCACCACCGAGGAAGAGGTCGATCACGTCGCCGACCTCGTGATCCGCAAGGTGAACAAGCTGCGCGACATGTCGCCGCTCTACGAGATGCACAAAGAGGGGATCGACCTCAACAGCGTGCAGTGGGCGGCCCACTGAGGGGCCGCGCAGGCCCGTCAGAGCAAGGTTTCGAGAGGAAAGGAAACGGTCGAGGAGAGAGCCATGGCATACAGCAATAAGGTCATCGAGCACTACGAGAACCCCCAGAACGTCGGCACGCTCGACAAGAATGACGAGCGCGTCGGCACCGGGCTCGTCGGCGCTCCGGCCTGCGGCGACGTCATGCGCTTGCAGATCAAGGTCGGCGAGGGCGGCGTCATCGAGGACGCGAAGTTCAAGACGTTCGGCTGCGGGTCGGCCATCGCGTCGTCGTCGCTCGCCACCGAGTGGCTGAAGGGCAAGACGATCGACGAGGCGGAGACGATCAAGAACAGCATGATCGCCGAGGAGCTCCATCTGCCGCCGGTGAAGATCCACTGCTCGGTCCTCGCCGAGGACGCGATCAAGAGCGCGATCGCCGACTTCCGGGCCAAGCAGCAGGCGAAGAAGGAGCTCGGCGGCGCCGCGCCCGCGGGCGGCGCCGAGGGCACCGCGACGGCGAGCGCGGAGTAACACACCGGCTTCCGGGGCGGCCCGGAGCACCGGAGAGGGAGCAGCGCCATGCAGACCAGCGAGGAGACGACCACGACCAGAGCCGCGGACGGCGGGGCCCAGCCCGCGCCCGCCGCGGCGGACGCCGCGCCCGCGCAGAGCAGCGGGGCCGCGGGAGAGGCGGAGGCCAAGTCGAAGCGGACGATCTCGGTGAGCGACGCGGCGGTCCAGGCCATCCGCGCCCAGCTCGCCAAGCGCGGCACGCCCGAGGGCGCCATCCGGGTCGGGATCCGCGGCGGCGGCTGCTCCGGGTTCTCCTACGTCATCGAGTTCGAGGACAAACCGCCCCGATCCGGCGATTTCGTCCTGGAGTTCGCGGAGCCGGGCAAGGCCACGGTGCGCGTCTTCTGCGACAAGAAGAGCATCCTCTACCTGGGCGGCTCGGTGCTCGACTGGGAGAAGACGCTCATGTACCAGGGCTTCAAGTTCAAGAACCCGCACGAGGCGACGCGCTGCGGCTGCGGGCACTCGTTCACGGTGGCCTGAGCCGCCGCTGGGAGCGCCCGCCCTCGCCGCCGAGGCGCTCCTCCCCAGAGCACGTGATGACCGATCCCTTCGATATCCTGGGCGTCGAGCCTCGGTTCGACCTCGACCTGCGCGCGCTCGAGCAGCGCCACCGCGATCTCTCGCGCGCGCTCCACCCCGATCGGTACGCGGGCGCCCCCGCGGCCGAGCGGAGGCTCGCGCTGGGGCGCGCGATCGAGGCGAACGACGCCCTGCGCGTCCTCAGGGATCCGATCCGCCGGGCCGAGGCGCTGCTCCAGCGCGCCGGGATCGCGCGGGGCGAGGAGGGCGAGCAGAAGGCCTCCCCCGCCCTGCTGATGGAGATGATGGAGTCGCGCGAGGAGCTCTCCGAGGCGTCGAAGCGGCGCGATCGCGCGCGGATCGCGCGCCTCGGCGACGGGATGCGGGCGCGCGAGCAGACGACCCTCGCCGCCATCCAGGCGTCCTTCGCCGCCGCAGGGGACGACCCGGAACGGATGAAGGGCGTGCTCGCCATGCTGAGCGAGCTCCGCTACATCCGGCGCTTCCTCGACGAAGTGAGCGCAATCGAAGAAGAACTCGCGGATCAGACATGACCCTCCTCGAAATTTTCGACCCCAAGGCAAGGCCCAGCCCGATCGGCATCGATCTCGGGACGACGAACTCGCTCGTGGCCCGCGTGCGCGACGGCCGGCCCGTGGTCATCGACGACTGCAACGGCGAGCGGCTCGTGCCGTCGGTGGTGCACTACGACGAGCGCGGCCACGCGATCGTGGGCCACAGCGCGCGGCGGATGGCGCAGAGCCAGCCGCGCGAGACGATCGTCAGCGTGAAGCGCTTCATGGGCCGCGGCGCGAACGACCCGGAGACGCGGCGGCTCGGGCCGTACGAGTTCGTGGAGCCGAAGGGCCCCGAGGACGCGAAGAGCGTGCGCTTCAAGGTGCGCGACCAGGTCGTGACGCCCGTCGAGGTGTCGGCGGAGATCCTGAGGGAGCTCCGCACCTCGGCCGAGCGCGAGCTGCGGTCCGTGGGCGGCGCGGTGATCACGGTGCCGGCCTACTTCGACGACGCCCAGCGGCAGGCGACCAAGGACGCCGGCCGGCTGGCCGGGCTGGAGGTGCTGCGCCTGCTCAACGAGCCGACGGCCGCGGCGCTCGCGTACGGGCTCGACAAGCAGCAGAACGGCCTGTTCGCCGTCTACGACCTCGGCGGCGGGACGTTCGACATCACCGTCCTCCTGCTCGACGACGGCGTCTTCCAGGTGAAGTCGACCGGCGGCGACAGCGCGCTCGGCGGCGACGACATGGACCGGGCGCTGGCCGAGCGGCTGCTCCAGGAGATGGGCGCGGCGCGGCGCACGCCCGAGGTGGTGCGGCTCGCGCTCGACACCGCCCGCAGCATCAAGCACGCGCTGACCGACGCGGAGCGGGTCGAGGTCGAGCTGCCCGTGCAGGCGGGCGCCGGCCAGCCGGCGTCGAAGCTCGTGACCGTGACCCGCGACGAGCTGAACGCGCTCATCGCGCCGATCGTGGAGCGCACGGGCGCGGCCTGCCGCCGCGCGCTCCGCGACGCGGGCGTCCAGGCCTCGGACGTCGACGGCGTGATCCTCGTGGGCGGCGCGACGCGCGTGCCGTACGTGCGCGGCTACGTGGCGAAGCTCTTCGGCAAGGAGCCGCTCAAGGACATCGATCCGGAGGAGGTCGTCGCGCTCGGCGCGGCGATCCAGGCCGACATCCTGGCCGGCTCGATGGAGCGCGCGGACGAGGTGCTCCTGCTCGACGTGCTGCCGCTGTCGCTCGGCATCGAGACGATGGGCGGCGTCGCCGAGAAGATCCTGCCGAGGAACACGACGATCCCGGCCGGGGCGCGGCAGGTCTTCACGACCTACGCCGACAACCAGACCGGGTTCGACCTGCACATCGTGCAGGGCGAGCGGGAGCTCGCCGCCGACTGCCGGTCGCTCGCGCGCTTCGTGCTGAAGGGGATCCCGCCGATGCCCGCGGGCATGGCGCGGCTCGAGGTGACGTTCCGCGTGGACGCCGACGGTCTGCTCGGCGTGACCGCGCGCGAGCTGACGACCGGGGTCGAGCAGAAGGTCGAGGTGAAGCCGAGCTACGGGCTGACCGACGAGGAGGTGGAGAACATGCTCCTCGCGGCGCTCGACCACGGCGAGGAGGACCTGCTCAAGCGGCGGCTCGTCGAGGCGCGGGTCGAGGGCGAGCGCGTGGCGATGGCGACGCGCAAGGCGCTCTCCGCGGACGCCGGCCTGCTCGGGCCAGGCGAGCGCGAGGCGATCGAGGCGGCGCTGAGCGCCCTCGACGCGGCGATCCGCGGCGACAAGCCGGGGCTGATCCAGGCGCGCACCGACGCGCTCGACGACGCGACGCGCGGGTGGGCGGGGCGGCGGATGGACCGCGCCGTGGCCAAGGCGATCGCGGGCAAGCAGGTCGAGGACGTCGAGGCGAACGTCGCCGCGGCGAAGGGCGTGGACGCGCACCTGGCCGAGCATCGCGGGGACGACGCGGGCCGCACGGCGGCCGAGGCGGGCGGCGCCAGCGCGGCGCAGGCCGCCGTCGAAGCGAGGAGGAGCTGATGGCCAAGGTCCGCTTTCTGGCGCACGGTCGCGCGTGGGAGGTCGAGGTCCCGGTGGGGTCGACCGTCCTCCAGGCATCGAAGTCCGTGGGCGCCCCCGAGGGCGACGCGTGCGGCGGCGTCTGCGCGTGCTCCACCTGCCACGTGTACGTCACGAAGGGGCGCGAGCTCCTCAGCGAGGCCGAGGAGGACGAGGAGGACATCCTCGACAAGGCGTTCGACGTGCGGTCGAGCAGCCGCCTCGGCTGTCAGGCGAAGATCCTGAGGGACGGCGATATCGAGGCGGAGATCTCCCGGGAGAGCCTCGACGCGTTCTACAACGAGCACCCGAACGTGAAGGATCCGCGCAAGGGCTGAGCCCTCCGCGCGCCCGCCGAGCGCGGGCCGGCCGGGGCCGGGGTCACGACGGCGGTCTCGCCTTCGCCGGCGGCTTCGGCTCGCGCGGCGCGGGCGGCGGGTTGCGGAGCTTGTCCAGCTCGGTGCGCGCCTCCGCGGTGATGCGGCGAGCGATGTGGGCGAAGGCCGAGGCGGCCTCCTTGGCGGGCGGCGTCGAGACGATGGCCACGAGGTGCTGCGCGGCCGTCTTCCTGCCGATGGGGACGAGGAAGAAGGTCAGGGCGGCGAGCAGGAAGACGATGCCGTTCGTGAGGCGCTTGAAGAAATCGCCGACCACAGGCGCCGAGGGTAGATGAGCGAGCAGCCTGGGCCCAGTTCTTGGGGGTCGTTTGCCCTTCGACGAGGCGCCGAGGGCCGCGCGCCGACGCCGAGCGCGCGGGCCGTTGCACGGCCGCGGCGGGCCGCCCCGTGACCGCTGCCCCTTGCCAGAGCGCCGGGGTCTCACGACAGATCACGGGTGGCTCGACCGGGGGACCGAGCCGTGGAGTCCGGCCGCGCCGGTTCCATGCAGCGCTCGGCGCGTCCCCCCGGCGAGAGCCGGAACAAGGAGGGGACGAAAATGCTCAGGCCTGTTTTATTCACCATCTTGATCGGGACAGCGATCCTGCCGGCCTCGGTGGCCGCGCAGGGGCAGGGCTCGCCAGGGCATCAAGGCCAGGCTGGCGAGGTCAAGCTCAGCAAGGCTGACCGGGAGTTCGTCGAGAAGGCTGGCCAGGGAGGGCTCCTCGAGGTGCGGCTCGGGCAGGTCGCGCAGCAGCGCGCCGCGAGCCCGGAGGTGAAGCGCTTCGCGCAGCGGATGATCGACGACCACTCCGCGGCGAACAAGCGGCTCGCCCAGGTCGCGCAGCAGAAGGGCATGCTCGTGCCGCAGGAGCTCGACAAGGATCACCGCGAGAAGGTCGACAAGCTGTCGCAGAAGACAGGGACCGAGTTCGACCAGGCCTACATGAGCGAGATGGTCGACGACCACGAGCACGACGTCGCGAAGTTCGAGAAGGCCTCGAAGGAGGCGAAGGACGCCGATGTGAAGGGCTTCGCCACGGCGACGCTCCCGCAGCTCCGCGAGCACCTCGCGATGGCGAAGCAGATCCACGGCAAGGTGAAGGGGAAGTAGAGGCGCGGGCGCGCCGGCCGCGCGCGGCGCGGCGCGGACAATGCTCGGCCGAGGGCCGGCTCAGGCGACGACGCGCGCCGCGCGCTCGGGCGCCGCCGCGGGCGGCGGGGTCGTCCTCGACCTCGCCGCGCCGCGGACCGGCGCGAGCTTGCCCCGGAGCTTCTGGTACGCGGCCGCGTCGATCGGCTCGCCCCGCACCCAGGCGCGGAGGAACGGCAAGACGCCCGTCTCCCACGCGGCGCTGAGGCGCAGCGCGAGGAACTCGCCGTAGAGCGCCGTGAAGAGCGTCTCGAGCTCCTCGATGAGGTACATGCGCTCGTAGAACTGCTCGTCCACGGCGTCCTTGACGACGCTCGGGATCTTGACGCCCGCGAGCGCGAACGCGTCGGCGTTGAAGAGGAACGCGTACTCGAGCTCTCCGCGGGTGACGCGGACGCGCGCCTGCGACGGGAGCTTGCCCTGGCGCAGCGCCTCGTGGGCCTCGGGGGCGCTGCTCGGCGCCGCGCCCTTGAGCCGGCTCTGCTCCTTCTCCTGGACCAGCGTGATCTGCCCCTCGAGCCAGAGCTCGCAGACGCCGAGGGCGTCGAGGGAGAAGCGGCCCTCGAAGAGCTCGCTCTCGAACCAGAGCCAGACAAGGAATTCTCGGCCGACGAACCGGCGCTGCTCGATCAGCTCGGCGAGGCTCACAGGGCACCTCCAAGGGTCGACTCGGCGTGGAAGACGGTGGGCTTAAGCACCTCGAAGGCGGCCAGCTGCTCGGTCGTCAGGCCGAGCTCGCGGGCGGCCGTGTAGGGGCTCTCGGGCACGAGATCGAGCTCGAAGGTGTCCTCGAAGAGCTCCGCGAGCCCCTCGTGCGCGCGCGGCGACTGGTTCCAGAACCGCACGACGCCGGCCTCCAGGTTCCAGGAGAGGTCGACGACCTTCATCACCGGCATGAGCTGCGCGCGGAGCTTCCTCGACACGACCGCGCGGAGCTCCTCCTTCTCGCGCCGCCCGAGCTTCTCGCGGCCGCGCTTGGCGAGGTGCTCCCGCTCCGCCTCGGCGAAATGCGCCTTGAAGAGCGCCGCGGGCACCTGCCAGCGATCGGTCCTGAGGCCGAGGTTGAGGTACGAGTTGAAGAAGATCTTGCCGTGATCGAGCTCGCAATCGAGCGGGTTCTCGATGGAGCACCACCCGGCGCGCTGCTCCGCGTCCTCGTCGACCGTCAGCGGCCGGAACGCGCGGAGCCGGATTCGCTCGACGAACTTGTCGCGGAACCCCTCGGGGAGGTCGCCGCGGACATAGAACTTCGAGAATGAGATGGATCCTTTGAGTGCGCCCAAATGATCGTCCTTTCGTCCCGTGAAGGCGACGGAGGTAGCCGAGCGGATCTGGGGGGTCAAAAAACCGGACGCCGCGGCGCCGCCGTGGCGGCGACGCGCGGCGAGGGCGCCGGCCGCCGGGGGGGCGCGGCGCGCTCGGGTCAGAGCGGCTGGGCGAGAGGCGGGCGCCGCCAGCGGCCCGCGAACGGGCCGGTGAGGTAGAAGCGGTAGCGAAGGAAGTACGGCCGCTCGTCGGGACCGCAGAACGCGACGGTGGACCGCACGAAGCGCCCGAAGGCGTCGTCGCCGGGAGCCGCCGCGGGCCTGTGGCCGAGGGCCGGCGCGGGCGTCGCGGGGAAGCGGGGCGGCTCGCCCGCGAGGAACCCGTGCGGCAGCGCGCACGGCGCGGGCGGAGGAGGCGCCGGCGACGCGTCGCCGCCCGGGTCCGGAGCGGCCGCCTCCTCGGGGGGGACGTCGGTCGCGGCAGCGACGCAAGCCGCCGCGGCGCCCGCCGGCGAGATGAGGAGAACCAGCACACACAATGCGCCGCCGCTCGCCCTGGGCACCGCCGCCTCCGTTCACGAGGCGCAAGGCCGGCCGGAACGCCGGCGGTCGCGGCCGGTACACCGCGCCTGCGCACACGGCCGAGGAGCAACGGCAATGCCGCGCCGCCCGCGAAGCAGGGGCACGCGCACAGCAGGAGCGTGCGCAGCGCAGGGGCGCTGCACGCGCGCTCGAGAGGACCCGCGGCGAGCGGGCGCGCTCGAGGAACGGAGAGATCAGACGTTGAAGAGGAAGTGCGTGACGTCGCCGTCCTGGAAGACGTACGTCTTGCCCTCCACACGCAGCTTGCCGGCGCTGCGGATGGCGGCCTCGGTCCGGTGCTCGACGAGGTCGTCCACGCTGTAGACCTCCGCCCGGATGAAGCCCTTCTCGAAATCGCTGTGGATGACCCCCGCGGCCTGCGGCGCCGTGCACCCGACCGGGATCGTCCAGGCGCGGATCTCCTTGGGACCGGCCGTGTAGTAGCTCTGGAGGCCGAGGAGCCGGTAGGCCTCGCGCGCGAGCGTCGCGAGCGCCGGCTCCTTCATGCCCAGGCTCTCGAGCATCTCCGCGCGCTCCTCGGGCGCGAGCTCGTTCAGCTCGGCCTCGAGCTTGCTGCACACCGGCACGACGCCGCTGCCCTCGGAGGCGGCGCGCTCGCGCACCTTCGCCGCGAGCGGGCCCGTGCCGGAGACGTCGGACTCGTCGACGTTCGCCACGTAAAGGACCTTCTTCGAGGTGATCAGCCCGAACGTCTTCACGACCTTCCGCTGCTCGTCGTCGAAGGAGAGCCCGCGGACCGGCTTGCCCGCCTGGAGCGCCTCGAGACACCGCTCCATGAGGGCGATCTTCGGCAAGAGCTCCTTGTCGCCCTTCGCCTGCTTCTTCGTGCGCTCCAGCATGCCCTCGAGCGAGCCGAGGTCGGCCAGCATGAGCTCCGTCTCGATCGTGTCGATGTCGCGGAGCGGATCGACGCCGCCGTCGACGTGCACGACGTCGGCGACCGTGAAGCAGCGGACGACGTGGAGGATCGCGTCTACCTCTCGGATATGGCTCAGGAATTTGTTCCCGAGCCCCTCGCCCGTGCTCGCGCCGCGCACGAGCCCGGCGATGTCGACCACCCGCACCATGGCGGGGACGATCTTCTCGGTCTTGATGTACTTCGCGAGCGTCGCGAGCCGATCGTCAGGGACAGGGACGGCGCCGACGTTGGGCTCGATCGTGCAGAACGGGTAGTTCTGCGCCTCGGCCTTCGCGGCCGTCAGGGCGTTGAACAGGGTGCTCTTGCCCACGTTGGGCAGTCCGACGATGCCGACCTCGACGCTCATGGCGCGCACGTCTAGCACAGGGAGGGTCGCGCGGCCCGGCGCCGCGGCAGATCCGCCCTAAGGGGCTTCCGGACCCGAGATGGTTTCGCCGCCGTCCGTCAGCGCCGCGCGCGGTCCGGCGCGCGCAGGGCGCCGGCGAGGTGGTCGACGAACGCGCGCACCCGCGCGGGCAGAAACCGCGACGGGAGGTACACCGCGACGACCCGGCGGCGCACCGGCAGCCACCCGGCGAGCACCTCGCGCAGGCGGCCGGCGGCGACGTCGTCCGCGACGAGGTACGCGGGGAGCTCGGCCAGGCCGAGGCCGGCGCGCGTCGCCTCGAGCACCGCGAGGACGCTGTCGCTCGAGAAGACCGCGGGCACCCGCGCCGGCGCCTCGGCGCCGCCGGGCTCGACGAGGCGAAAGACGACGTGCGACGCGCCGCCCGGGCCGTAGCGGAGCCCGGCGTGCGCGCCGAGCTCGGCCGCGTCGCGCGGGGCGCGGCGCCCGCGGAGGTAGCCCGGGCTCGCGTAGAGGCCGCGCCGGTCGTCCTCGAGCGGGCGCGCGACGAGCTCGGCGGGCGGGGCGGTGACCATGCGGACCGCGACGTCGATCCGCTCCTCGACAAGGTCGGCGAGCCGGTCGCCGCAGCGGAGATCGACGGTCACGCCCGGGTGCTCGGCCTGGAAGCGCGCGCAGATCGGGGCGACGCGGCACGCGCCGTAGACCGCCGGCGCCGCGACGCGCAGCGGACCGCGCACCGCCTGGTCGCGCGCTGCGATGTCGCGCTCGAGCGACTCGACGTCGGCGAGGAGCTGCCGGCCGCGCGCGACGTACGCCTCGCCGAGATCGGTGAGCGAGACCCGGCGCGTCGTGCGCTGCACGAGCCGCACGCCGAGCCGCGCCTCGGCGCGGGAGACGGCCTTGCTCACGGCCGACGGGGTGAGCCCCAGCCGCTCCGCCGCCGCGGAGAACGAGCGCAGATCCGCGATCGCGACCAGGAGCCTCAGCGCGTGCGCGGCCTCGCTCGGGTCGATCGATGAACCGAGCTCACGACTCTTCGCCTCCACGCGCCGATTGTACGCCGCATCCGCCGAAGACCGCCGCCCGGCGCTCGCTCGAGGTGCCTCGCGCGCTCCTCCTGCCCGCGCGCGAGAGGGCCGGCCGTCAGCCGAAGAACGCGCGGATCGCGGCCGCCACGCGGGCGACCTCGTCCCCCGTGAGCTCGGGGAAGATGGGGAGCGCGAGCGTCTCGCGCGCGGCGGACTCGGCGACCGGGAGGGCGCCGGCGGGCGGGCCGAGCGGCGCGAAGCAGGGCTGAAGGTGGAGCGGCGCCGGATAGTAGATCTCGGTGCCGACGCCCCGCGCGGCGAGGAAGCCCCGCAAGCGGTCGCGCAGGGACGCGTCGTGCAGGCGAATCACGTACTGGTTGAACGTATGCCCGGCGTCGCCGGCGTCCGGCAGCGAGATCGGCAGGCCCGCGCCGCCGAGGAGCGACGCGTACTGCGCGGCGTGATCGCGCCGCCGCTCGAGGAGCGCGCCGAGCCGCGGCAGCTTGCGCCGGAGGAGCGCCGCCTGGAGCGCGTCGAGCCGGAAGTTGCCGCCGACCAGCGTGTGGCGATGCTTCTCGCGAGCGCCCTGCGCCCGCAGCGCGCGGACGCGATCGGCGAGGTCGCCGTCGTCCGTGGTCACGAGCCCGCCGTCGCCGAAGCCGCCGAGGTTCTTGGTCGGGAAGAACGAGAAGCACCCGAGGAGCCCGAGCGCGCCCGCGCGCTCGGCGCCGAACGCCTGGGCCGCGTCCTCGAGGACCGGCACGCCCCGCGCGACGGCGAGGAGCTCGTCCATGGGCGCGCAGGCGCCGAAGAGGTGGACGGCGACGACCGCCCGGGTGCGCGCGGTCAGCGCGCGCGCCAGGGAGGCGGGATCCAGGTTGAAGGAGCCGGGGAGCACGTCCGCGAAGACCGGCCGCGCGCCGGTGCGATGGACGGCGCCCGCGGTCGCGAAGAAGGTGTACGCGGGGCACACCACCTCGTCGCCCGCGCCGACGCCGAGCGCCATCAGCGCGGCGAGCAGCGCGTCGGTGCCGGACGAGACGCCGATCGCGTGCCGGACGCCGAGGTACGCGGCGCACTCCGACTCGAAGGCCTCGACCTCCGGACCGAGGATGTAGCGGCCGCTCTGGATCACCGACTGGAACACGGCGGTGAGCTCGCCCTGCATGGCGAGATCGCCGCGGGCGCGGTCGAAGAAGGGGACCGGCGGCGTCATCCCTCGTCGTCCTCCGCCGGGGGGAGATCGCGGTAATGGCGCGCGGCCGCGGCGCGGGGCGCCGGCAGCGGCGCGTCCTCGTCGAGGTCGAGGCAACGGACGATCTCGCCGCGGCGCTCGTAACGATAGCCGCTCTCGGGGCAGCGCATCAGGCCGTCGCCCGAGGCGACGAGCTTGTGACCGTGGCGGCTCATCCAGCCGGTGCGCCGGGCCGGCACGCCGGTGACGAGCGCGTAGTCGGGGACGTCGCGGGTGACCACGGCGCCGGCGCCGATGAACGCGTGGCGCCCGATGGTGACGCCGCAGACGATGGTGGCGTTGGCGCCCACGGTGGCGCCGCGGCGAAGGCGCGTCCTGTCGAGGAAGGCGCGGCGGTCGATCTGCGCGCGCGGGTTGACGACGTTGGTGAGGACGGCGGAGGGGCCGAGGAACACGTCGTCCTCGACCAGGGCGCCGTCATAGACAGACACGTTGTTCTGGATCCGGACGCCATCGCCGATGACGGCGGTGCCCGCGACGAAGACGTTCTGCCCGAGGACGCAGCCGCGGCCGATGCGCGCGCCCGCCGAGACGTGGCAGAAGTGCCATATCCTCGTGCCCTCGCCGATGTCGCACGGCTCGTCGATGCACGCCGACGCGTGCGCGAAGAACGGCCTCGCGGGCTGGCTCACGGCGCCGCCTCCGGCGCCGGGTCGGCGGGAGGCGCGGGGCGCCGGGCGCGGTCCTCCGGCGCCGCCCCCGGCGCGCCGGCCGCCGAGGGCGCGGCCCAGAGCCCGAAGGCGCCGCGCGTCGCGAGCGGCGGGCCGACGAGGTCGAGCACCGGCGGACGGACGCGCCCGATGAGGTAGACGGCGCCCAGCGCGGCGGCGCGGCGCGCGAGCGACGCGGGGTCGTCGAAGCTCGATCGGACCGGAGGATCGCGCGGGTCGATCGAGCGATCCGGGTGCGCGCCCCAGGGACGGCCCAGGGCGGCGAGCGTCGCGAGGTGGCCATAGTCGACGACCTCGATCAGGAGGGGCGCCGAGGGAGGCGTGAGCTCCGCGGCGGCGCGGCCGATGGCGACCTCGTCGGTCCGCGGGTTGAAGTGCTCGCGGCGGAGGTGCGGGCGGAAGAAGAGGCCGACGCAGAGCACGGCCATGAGCGCGCCGCCGAGCGCCCGCCGCGCCCCGGACGAGGCGCCGCGGAAGGCGCGCGCCAGGAGATCGCCGACGGCGAGCGCGAGCAGGAGCAAGGCGAGGAGGGTGGCGCGCTCGGGGTGATGCGTGGGCGCGCCGTCGCGCACGAGCGCGAGCGAGAGCGCGGCGATCTGGACGGCGGCGACCGCGCCGGGGAGCGCGTACGGCCGGGCGGCGCGGAGGAGCGGCGGGAGCGGGCGGGCCGCCCCCGGCGGGGCGCCGCGGCGGGCGCGCCAGGCGACGAGGGCGAGGGCGATGGGGCTCAGGAAGAGCTCGGGCTCCTCGCGGACCATCGCGGCGGGATACGCGAAGAGCCGCAGCAGGGAGCCGTCGCTGCCCGGGCCGAGCGCGCTGCGGTACGAGGCGACGCGGGCCAGGAAGTGCAGCGCCTCCCCGTGGGCGACGCGGTTCCAGGCGATCCACGCGGCGGGCCCGGCGAGCGCCGCGAGCGCCGCGAGCGCGAGCGTCGCCTGCGCGGCGCGGCCCTGGCCGAGGCGGGCGGCCGAGAGCAGCGCCATCGCCGCGAAGACGGCGGCGACGGGCCAGGGCTCGTACCGGGAGAGCGTCGCCAGCGCGAGCGCGAGCGCGCCGAGGAGGGCGCGGCCGGCCGGGGGCGCAGGCCCGGCCGGCGGCGTGACGAGCGACGCCACCGCGAACAGCGTGAGCGCCGCGGTCGGCAGCTCGGGGACCGTCGCCACGCCGAGGCAGGCGCTCCACGGAAAGGCGCCGGCGACCAGCGTGCCGGCGAGCGCGGCGCGGCGGTCGCCCGTGATCCAGCGGGCGGAGATGTAGATGAGCGCGGACGACGCGACGCCGAGCGCGAAGGCGATGGCGCGGGCGACCTCGAGGGTCGGCGCGAAGACGCGGAAGAGCGCGCCGTTGAGCCAGAAGGGGACGGGGAGCCAGCTGGTCCCGGTCGGGTCGAGCCGGGGCGCGTGGGCCCACGCCTGCGCGAGGACCACGCGCGCGAAGTCGTCGTCGCTGACCGCGCGGAAGCCGAGCGCGAGGACCAGCGCGGAGACTGCAGCCTTGGCGAGGGCGACGAGGGCAAGGTCGCGCGCGAGAGGGACGGCGGAGGTCACGGCCCCAGCCGCGAACGACCCCGCGTCGAGCGCGCTGCCCGCCTCCCTCCCCGGCGCGGGAGCGGGCCGCAGCACGCGAGCCTACTTCTCCTGGGATCGCTCGAACTCGCGCAGCTCGCGGTCGCCCGCCGACGAGAGGTAGGCGAGCGCCACGCTCGTCGTCATGAAGACGGCGGCGCAGATGGCCGTGAGGCGGGTCATGAAGTTGCCCGCGCCGCGGCCGCCGAACACCTGGGCCGTCGCGCCGCCCATGGCCGAGCCCATCCCGCCCCCGCGGCCCTGCTGGAGGAGCACGACGAGGATCAGGAACAGACAGACGAACACGTGCACGATGTTGAGGAACGTGTGAAGCATCGGCGTCTTTCTGCTGGG
The DNA here is from genome assembly GCF_051526825.1 of Sorangium sp. So ce185. NCBI lineage: Bacteria > Pseudomonadati > Myxococcota > Polyangiales > Polyangiaceae > Sorangium > Sorangium sp. So ce185. The sequence continues at coordinate 11,397,728 of NZ_CP150316.1, forward strand.
TCGTTCTGGCCTGCGCGACGGGCCCAGGGGCAAACGTGCGAGAGGGGTGCGAGGTAGCCGAGAGGGCAGGCCGGCGCCCCGCCGCGAGGCGGGGGTGGCCCGCCGATCTACCCCTGTTCGGCGCGCTCCGCCAGTCGGTGCGCGGCGTCGACGATCTTGGCGAAGCCGGCGGCGTCGAGCGAGGCCCCGCCGACCAGGGCGCCGTCGATGTCGTCCTGGGCGAGCAGCCCCTCGGCGTTGTCGGCCTTCACGCTGCCGCCGTAGAGGATGCGCGTGACGCCGGCGAGGTCCTCCGAGGCCTTCGCGAGCAGGCCGCGGATGAACGCGTGCACCTCCTGGGCGTCCTCGGCGCGCGCGACCTTGCCCGTCCCGATCGCCCAGACCGGCTCGTAGGCGATGACGCCGAAGCCGGGCTGCTTGGCGAGCTCGTCGAGGAAGGCGCGTACCTGGCGCTCGACCACGGCGAGCGTGTCGCCCGCCTCGCGCTGCTCGAGCGTCTCGCCGACGCAGACGATGGGGCGCAGCTCGGCCGCGATCGCCGAGGCGACCTTCCGGGCCACCGCCTCGTCGGTCTCCGCGAACAGCTGCCGCCGCTCGCTGTGGCCGAGGATGACCCAGGTCGCGCCCGCGTCCTTGAGCATGCCCGAGGAGATCTCGCCGGTGAACGCCCCGGAGACCTCGGCGCTCATGTTCTGCGCGGCGATGCCGACCTCGCTCTTCGCCTCCGCGAGCTCGTGCGCCACGGCGGCGATCGCGGTGAACGGCGGCGCGACCACCACCTCGGCCCGGGTGAGCTCGCGGGTCGCCTTGGCGACGGCCGCCGCCAGCGGGCAGGCGTCCTGCCCGCCGGCGTTCATCTTCCAGTTGCCGGCGATGAGCGGACGACGCGAGCCCGCCCGCGGGGCGGCGCCCGTGGCTTCGGGCGCGCCCCCGTCGTTCACGGGCTTCACTCGCTCACCTCGGCCGACCGGAGCGCCTCGACGCCCGGCAGCCGCTTGCCCTCGATGAGCTCGAGAGAAGCGCCGCCGCCGGTCGAGATGTGATCGAAGCCCTTGGCGATCTGCTCGCCGGCCTGCTTGACCGCCGCCGCGCTGTCGCCGCCGCCGACCACCGTGAAGCCGGACGCGCCGCTCATGATGCGCGCGACGTCGAACGTGCCCCTGGAGAAGGCGGGCGTCTCGAAGAGGCCCATCGGGCCGTTCCAGAACACCGTCTTCGCCTTCTCGATCGCCTTGCCGAACAGATCGACAGAGCGCGGGCCGATGTCGAGCGCCATCGTGCCCTCGGGGATCGCGTCGACCGACGCGGCCTCGCCCTGCGTCGCGTCGATGCCCGAGGCGACCACGGCGTCGACGGGGAGCAGGAGCTGGATGCCCCGATCGCGCGCCTTGCTCATGATCGTGCGCGCGAGCGGGAGCTTGTCCTCCTCGATCCGGCTCTTCTGCACGTTCTTGCCCTGCGCGGCGAGGAAGGTGTTCGCCATCGCGCCGCCGATGCACAGGGTGTCGACCACGTTGAGGAGCGCCTCGACGACGTCGATCTTGTCGGAGACCTTGGCGCCGCCGAGGACGGCGACGTACGGCTTCTCCGGGCGATCGGTGAGCCGGGTGAGCGCCTTGAGCTCCTTCAGGAGGAGCAGGCCGGCGGCGCGCTCGCGCACGAGGCGCGGCAGCGCGTGCACCGACGCGTGGGCGCGGTGCACGGCGCCGAAGGCGTCGTCGACGTAGACGTCACAGAGCTCGGCGAGCTGGCGCGCGAAGGCCTCGTCGTCCTTCTCCTCCTCCTCGTGGAAGCGGAGGTTCTCCAGGAGACAGATCTGGCCCGCGCGCAGGTCGTAGATGACCTTCTTGGGCGAGTCGCCGACGCAGTCGTCGGGCAGATGGACCTCGTAGCCGGTGAGCTCACTGAGCCGCCCACCGCACGGCTCCAGGGAGAGCCCCTCGGTCTTGCCCGGCTTCGGGCGGCCGAGGTGCGACGCGAGGATCACCTTCGCGCCCGCCTCCATGACGAGCTTGATCGTCGGGATCGCCTCGCGGATGCGCGAGTCGTCCGTGATCTTGCCCGTCTTCTTGTCGAGCGGGACGTTGAAGTCGACGCGGATGAAGACGCGCTTGCCGCTGAGGCCGCCGGCGTCGCCAGCCGCGGCGAGGTCCTCGACAGAGCGGATTCCGGTGAGCTTCACGGCGCTACACGCCCTTCTTCGCCACGAGCTGCGCGAGGTCGATCATGCGGTTCGAGAAGCCCCACTCGTTGTCGTACCACGAGAAGATCTTCGCGAACCGGTCGCCGAGGACCGACGTCATGGTGGCGTCGAACGTGCTGGACGCCGGCGAGCCGATGAAGTCGCCCGAGACGAGCTCCCGGTCGGTGTAGTTGAGGACGTCCTTCATCGGACCCTGCTCCGCGGCCTGCTTCATCGCGGCGTGGATGCTGTCCTTCGTGATCGGCTTCTCGGTCTCGAGGGTGAGGTCCACGAGCGAGACGTCGACCGTGGGGACGCGGATCGCGAGCCCGTCGAACTTGCCCTTGAGCGCCGGGATGACCTCGGAGAGCGCCTTCGCGGCGCCGGTGCTCGAGGGGATCATGTTGACCGCGGCGGCGCGCGCGCGGCGCAGGTCGCCCTTCCGGTGCGGGATGTCGAGCAGGTGCTGGTCGTTCGTGTACGAGTGCACCGTCGTCATCAGGCCGCGGACGATGCCGAAGTTGTCGAGCATCACCTTGGCGATGGGGGCGAGGCAGTTCGTCGTGCAGGAGCCGCACGAGATGACCGTGTGCTTCTGCGCGTCGTAGAGCTCGTCGTTCACGCCCATGACGACCGTGAGGTCGTGACCCTTGGCCGGCGCGCTGATGATCACGCGCTTGGCGCCCGCGTTGATGTGGCCGGCGGCCTTCGCCTTGTCCGTGAAGAGGCCCGTGCACTCGAGCACGATGTCCACGCCGAGGTTCTTCCACGGCAGCTCGGCCGGGTCCTTCAGCGCGAGGACCTCGATCTTCTGGTCGCCGATGCTGATGTACTTGTCGCCGGCGCCGACCTTCGCCGCCTTGAACTCGCGGTGGATCGAGTCGTACTGGAAGAGGTGGGCGAGGGTCTTCGGATCCGTCAGGTCGTTGATGGCGACCAGCTCGATATCCTTCACGCCGCGCTCGTAGAGCGCGCGGACAATGCAGCGTCCGATGCGCCCAAAACCGTTAATTGCGATCTTCGTCGCCATCACGAACTCCTGGGAAAGTGGCCGGCGCGATACGTAGTCACCTCGCGCGCGACGGTCAAGCAAAGCCTCAGCGCGCGCGACGCAGGCGATGAAGCGGCCTCTCGCCGCGGCGCAGCGGCAGGTGCGCGCCGGGGCCGGCTGGTCGGGCGAGGCGTTCGGGCGGGCGTGCGGGCGTTCGGTCGGGCGGGTGTTTCGGTCGGCGCTTCGGTCGGCGCGCTGGCGAGGCTTCGTCGCGCAGGCCTCCAGGCGGGGAGCGCTCGGCTCAGACGCCGAGGAGCTGGATGAGCTTCTCGCGGGTCGTGAGGCCGACCTGCTGCCCCGTCTTCTCGCCGCCCTGGAACACCATCACCGTCGGAACGCTCCGCACGCCGTACTTTCGGGTCGTCTCCGGAGCGCCGTCGATGTCGAGCTTGGCGACCTTCACCTTGCCCTGGAACTCGTCCGCGATCTTGTCGACGATCGGGGCGAGCGCCTTGCAGGGCCCGCACCAGGTGGCCGTGAAATCCACGAGAACGGGGACGGGGGATTTCAGGACTTCGGCCTCGAAATTCTGGTCGGTGAGGGTGTGGACGTTCTGGCTCGCCATGTTTGTCTCCGTCGGTGCCGCGCTGTTCAGGTTCCGGGCCGCACCCCTGTGCGGAGGGTGCGACCCCACGAGTTGACCGAGGCTGCTCCAGCCGGTCGGCCCGATGCAGAGCGGACGCCCTGTCGGGCAAGGAAAGTAACTGGCGCGCACGTCTCCGGCAACCGCCAACCGGCACGGCGCCGGGCGCGCGCCCGGCGAAACCTTCCGCTCGCGCCGCCGGTTTGGTAGATCGACCGACCCGGATGGCGTCGGACGAACCTCCCCCGAAGCACCTCGGCCGCCCGCGAGGCCGCGGCGCTCCCGCGGCGGCCGCGGCGACGACGGGCGGCTACGACGTCGAGGAGACGTGGCGACAGACGGCCCGGGCGCTCGTCGTGCCGCTCGAGCGCGCCCTCACGCTCCCCGCGCTCCGCGCCGCCTTCGCGCGGCTGACCGCGGTGGCCGCGCGGCAGAAGCTCACGATCGCCGAGGACCCGCTGTTCGGCCTGAGGGGCGATCCCGAGAACGATCCGCCGGCGCGGTGGGGCTACGAGGCCGTGCTCCCGATCCGAGGCGCGGCCAGGCGGGAGGGCGACGTGACGGTCATGCGCATCGACGGCGGCATGCACCTCGCCGCGACCACGCCGCGCGGCCTCGGCGATCTGAAGCGCCTCTACGGCTACCTGCTCGGTACGCGTTTCCCCGCGAAGCATCAGCAGCTGACGCGGCCGTACATCCTCCACCGCCTCGCGGACGGCCAGGCGCGCGCGCCCGACGAGGCGATCGCGGTCGCGGTCTACGCGCCGGCGGTGCTCTCGATCGCGCCGGTGCCGGTGCCGGCCGACGAACCGGAGGCCTGAGCGCGGGCGGACGCCCGCGCAGCACGACGCGCACGATTCGACGCACGAGTCGACGCACGATTCGCCGCACGAGCGCCCGCTCGCGCAGCGCCGAGCCAGGATGGCCCCCCGAATCCTCGTCATCACGCCGACGTACAACGAGCGAGACAACCTCGCCGAGTTCGTGAGCTCCGTCCTCGCGACGGTCCCGGACGCGCACGTGCTCGTCGTCGACGACGCGTCGCCCGACGGGACGGGCGCCCTCGGCGATGCGCTCGCCGCGCGCGACGGGCGCGTCCGCGTGCTCCACCGACCGGCCAAGCTCGGGCTCGGCACGGCCTACCTGGAGGGGTTCCAGCGCGCGCTCGACGGCGGCTACGACGTCGCGCTCGAGATGGACGCGGACCTCTCGCACGACCCGGGACACCTGCCCGCCTTCCTCGACGCGATCGCCGGGGGCGCGGACGTGGTCCTCGGCTCGCGCAACATGCCGGGGGGCGGCGTCGAGGGCTGGGGCCTCGGGCGGCACGTGCTCTCGAAGGGCGGCTCGCTCTACGCGCGCACCATCCTGGGCGTCGGCGTCCGCGACATGACGACCGGCTACAAGGCGTTCACGCGGCGCGCGCTCCTCGCGCTCGATCTCGGCAGCGTGCGCTCGAACGGCTACGCCTTCCAGATCGAGACGACCTACCGGGCGCTCCGCAAAGGGCTCCGCGTCGTCGAGGTGCCGATCGTGTTCGTCGACCGCCGCGCCGGGCACTCGAAGATGAGCCGGAGGATCTTCGCCGAGGCGATCGTCGAGGTCTTCCGCCTGAAGCTCGACGCCGCGCGCGGGCGCATCTGACCCCCGCGCCCGCAGGAGCGCGCTCGACCCGCCGTCAACCGCCGCCCGTCCTCGACGGCCTCGACGCGGCGGCCGACCGGGTCCGCCCGTCGGCCTCCGGCGCGTCGAGCTCCTCGTCCAGCGCCTCGTCGGCGTCGGCGTCATGGATGCGCGAGCGCCCGGGGGCCTCCTGGTCCTCGACGCGCACGCGCGCCGCCGCGCCCTGATCGCGCTGGGCGGCGCCGTCCGGCGCGGGGCGCCCGCGGACGGCGCGGGTGGCGCGGCGCAGCGCGAGCTCGGCGACGCGGCCGGCCCGGCGCACGCTCGGCGCCGCCTGCTCGCGCAGCACCCGGCCGAACACCAGCGACAGCAGCGTCAGCACCGTCGGCACGACCACCCCGAGCGCGAGGCCGACCGCGATGCGCGCGACCGTGAGGCCGAACAGCGCGCCCGCGAGCGGCAGGCCGTCGAGGCCGCGCCACGGCGCCGCTGCCTCGTCGTGCTCGCGCGCGCGCCGGTCCTCCTTGCGGGCGCGCCGCTCCGCCTTGCGCGCGTCGCGGTAGGCCTTCCGCGCCTCGCGCTCCGCCTTGCGCGCGTCGCGGTACGCCGTGCGCGCGTCGCGCTCCGAGGGGCGCCCGGCGCGCGGCCGCTCCGGGGCGCCGCCGCCCGCGTCGAGCGCCGCGAGCAGCGGCGCGATGCGCGCGGCGCGGCGCTCCGGATCGGGCTCCAGCATCGCGGAGAGGGCCCGGACGAGGCCGGGGTCCGCGCGGCCGCCGAGCGCCGCGACCACGTCGATCGCGAGCCCCCGGTGCGGCAGGTTCTCCGGCTCCTCGCCGGTGAGCAGGCAGAGCGCGGTCGCGCCGACGGCGTAGACGTCCGACGCGGGCAGCGCGCGGCCCTGGAACTGCTCCGGCGCCATGTACCCGAAGGTGCCGACCACGGTGCTCCCGCCCTCGGGGCGCAGGCGATCGCGGACCGCGCCGAAATCGACGATCGCGAAGGAGCCGTCGGGCCTGCGGATCACGTTGTTCGGCTTGATGTCGCGGTGGATGACCGGCGGCGCGCGGCCGTGCAGGTAGTCGAGCACGCCCGAGGCGTCGCGCAGGAACCGGACGATCTCGTCCCGCCCGAGCACCGCGCGGCGACGGCGCATCGCGCCGAGGCTCTCGCCGTCGATCTTCTCCATCACGAGGAAGAGCGCTCCGTCCTCCTCGAAATGATCGAGGTAGGCGGGCAGGCTCGGGTGCGAGAGCGAGGCGAGCACGCGCGCCTCGCGCTCGGCGAGCTCCACGCCCTTCCAGCTCGAGGCGCCGCGGATCTGGAACCGCTTGATCGCGACGAGCTTGCCGAGCCGCTTGTCGACCGCCTCGAGCGTGTGCCCCTGAGCCCCTTCGCCCAGGGCGCGCGTGACCACGTAGCGCCCGTCGCGCAACGCCTGGCTCGGCTCGGTGCTCATCGCGGGAGCGAGGGTACACCGCCCGCGCAGCGGCACCAGGGCGAAGCCGTGCCGGCGCGACCGCGGACGCCCGCGCGCGCGACCGCGGGCGTCCGCCCGCACCCGGAGCGCGCCGCCGCCGCGGAGCGCTCTGCTAGAGTCGACGGGCCATGACCCTGATCCTCACCCTGCTCGCGACGTTCACGGTCGCCTACCTCGCCTCGGGGCTGCGGCAGATCAACCAGTGGGAGGCGGCGCTGCGCTTCACGCTCGGCAAGCTGACGGGCCGCGTGTCCCCGGGCGTCACGATGTTCCTGCCGGGGCTCCAGGAGCTGCGGCGCATCGACATGCGGATGAAGAACCGCGATCTCCTCCGGCAGATGGTGATCACCCGCGACAACGTGACCACGATGGTCGACGCGGTCGTCTACTACCGCGTCGTCGATCCGGAGAAGGCCACGCTGGCCGTCGAGAACTACGAGACGGCGATGAAGGACCGCGCCAAGGTCGTGCTGCGCGACGTGGTGGGCGAGACGCGGCTCGACGAGCTGCTCGCCCACCGCGAGGAGGTCGCCGCCAAGGTGCGCGCGCAGGTCGAGGCGGTCGCGGAGGCGTGGGGGCTGCACGTGGAGATGATCGGCCTCCAGGACATCGCGCTGCCGCCGCAGATGCAGGAGGTGCTCGCGAAGGGGGCCATCGCCGAGCGCGATCGGCGCTACGTGATCATCAAGAGCGAGGCCGACGTGGAGAGCGCGAAGAACTTCGCCGAGGCGGCGAGCATCCTCGCGCGCTCCCCCGGGGCGATGGAGCTCCGGCGCTTCGAGGCGCTGGCGAACCTGAGCCAGGGCAACACCAAGGTGATCTTCGACCTGGCGAAGCCGTACGACGACGTGCGGCACGCCGCGGCGGCCATGGCGGAGGCGGCCGCGACCGAGGTGCAGCCGGTGCGCGTCCGCGAGGGGCAGCACCCGGTCGACGCCGAGGCGCAGCGCGAGGCCGAGGCCGCCCTCGAGGCGGACGCCGCGCTCGAGGAGCAGCGCACGGCGCGGCGCGGGCGCATGGGCGGGGCGTGATCCCGGCGCTGACCGCGCTCAAGGCCGCGGCCGTGGCGCTGCTCGAGGCGCGCGGCGAGCGCGGCCTCGCGGCCCTCGTCGCCGGCGCCGAGCTCGCGCTCGCCGGGCCGCCCCAGCGGTGGACGATCGGCTCGCGCGAGGTGAGCGCGCTGCGCCTCTCGCTCGCCGTCGACGCGCCCGCGTTCGCGGCGCTCACCGCGGACGCGGCCCGCCTCGCGGCGGCGAAGGACGCGTTCGCGAGCGCGGTGCGCACCCCGGAGACGGAGCTCGCCGATCTGACGCCGCTCCTGCGCCTGCCCGGCGTCGGGCGCGGCTGGAACCACGTCTACCGGGAGGCCGCGCTCCCGGCCGCGACGGAGCGGCCGCCCCCCGACGCGGTCCTCGGCGGGGCGGCGGCGCTGCTCGAGGCCTCGGGCGACGCGCGCGGCGCGGCGATGCTCCGCCGCGCGCGGCTCGAGGCGGCGCAGGTCCCGAGCAGCGGCGGGGTCGCGCTGGTCCGCTGCGTGGTGCGGCTCGACCCGGCGGACCGCGCCGTGCTCGACCGCGACGGCGAGCGCGCGGAGCGGCTGCAGCGCGCCGTGCGCAGCGCCGGCACGCGCGCGGCCGAGGCGGTCGCGTCCGTCGAGCTCGCCACGGCGCTCGCCCCGCTCGGCGGGTCGACGCCGCTCGGCCCGGCCGAAGCGCCGGGCGCCCGGCTCGCGCGGGCGCTCGAGGCGCGCGGCGCTGTCGTGGTGCCCGTCTCCCGCGACGACGGCGGGCCGGGCGGCGGGGGCGTGGAGCTCGCCGTCGTGGCGTCCGGGGAGCTGCTGCGCGTCCGGATCGCCGCGTCCAGCCCGGGGCGCGAGCGCGGCCACGGCGGGTGGAAAGCCGAGGAGATCCGCGCCATTACGGTCGCTGCCCAGGACGCGGCGACGCCGGAGCGGGCCGGGGAGCTGGCCGCGCTGCTCCTCGGCGGCGGCGAGCTCGCCTGACCGCGCGGCGGGAGGGGCTCGCGCGGCCTCCCGGCGCGCCGTCGCCAGGGCGGCGCGCTGCCGCGCTACGCCCCCGCCCCGGCGCGCGGGCCCTGCCCGAGGATGCGCCGGAACGTCAGGTTGATGCGCGGCCCCGCGCCGCGCTGCTTGGGCACGCCGTGGCGGTGGTGGTGCTGGGTGGTCCCGCCCATCACCAGGAGGCTCCCCCCGCCGAGCTCCAGCTCGACCGCGGGAGCGTCCTTCCATTTCCGGGCGGGCTTGATGACGAAGCGGCGCGGCGCGCCGAGCGACACGGAGGCGATCAGCGGATTTTGCCCGAGCTCCTTCTCCGCGTCGGCGTGGAAGCCCATGGAGTCGTCGCCGCCGCGGTAGTAGTTCAAGAGCACGCTGTTGAATGCTGGGCGTGGCGCGCGCGACGCGCGCGGCGGCTCGGCCACGGGGAGCTCGGCGCACGCCGACTCCACGCGCGCCTTGAGCTCGGCGAGCGGCGGCGACCACGGGTCGGGCGAGAGCGTCAGCCCCGAGTAGGTGTAGATCGCGCCGGGGTCGCCGTACCACGCCGACAGCCGCGGCTGGAGGAACTCGCTGCCGAAGAGCTTGATCTTGTCCTGCCGCCACGCGACGCCGGCCCGCAGCGCCTCGAAGAGCGCGTCCGCCTCGGCGCGCGGGAGCCACGGATCGAGGAGGGCGAACCAGCCGCCCTCGACGAGGTGCTCGATCCGCGTGCGCACGAGGACCGACTAGCGCGCTCGCCGCGCGCGCGCCAGGCAGCGCCGATGGGGCGCCTCGTGGCGCTCGCCGGGCACGCGCGCTCGTTCGGGCGGAGCGACGCCTCACCGACAGGGGGTTTCCGATGGAGTTCGATCTCGTCGTTTCGCGGGGGACGATCCTCGACGGCAGCGGCCAGCCTCGCTACCTGGCGGACCTGGGGATCCAGCACGGCAAGCTGGCGGCGATCGCCGGGCCGGGCGCGCTCCGCGGAGGGCGCACGCTCGACGCCGGCGGGCTCGCCGTCGCCCCCGGCTTCATCGACGTCCACTCGCACGTCGACTGGCTCCTCCCGCTGCCGGATCACGAGCGCGTCCTCGCGCCGATGGTCGCCCAGGGCATCACGACCGTGGTGGCGGGCAATTGCGGGCACTCCCCTGCCCCGGTCACCGACGCGTCGATCCCGCTGGTGGAGCGCTCCGCGGAGATCCTGAAGGACGGAGCGCTCGCCTATCCGTGGCGATCGATGGGCGAGCTCCTGAGCGCCCTCGAGGGCGGCGGGCTGCTCGTCAACGCGGCGCTCCTCGTCGGCCACGGCACGCTCCGTCAGGCGGTCATGGGCAACAGCGCCGCTCGCCCGAGCGCGGAGCAGATGGCGGCGCTCTGCGCCCTCGCGCGCGCGTCGCTCCGCGAGGGCGCGTTCGGGCTCTCGGCCGGGCTGGCCTACACGCCGGGGATCTTCGCGCGCAGGGACGAGCTCCTCGGCCTGGTCCGGACCGTGGCCGACGAGGGCGCCGTGTTCACGGTCCACGGCCGGGCCTACACGTGGGTCTCGCCGTTCTACAGGCCGCTGCTCCTCGGCCCGCCGCACAACCTCCGCTCCGTCCGCGAGCTGCTCGGCCTGGCCGAGGAGGGCCGCGCGAAGATCCAGCTCTCGCACCAGATCTTCATCGGCCGTCGGACGTGGCCCACGGTGCCGTGGGTGCTCCGCGCGATCGAGCGGGCCGTGGACCGAGGGGTCGACGCCGCGTTCGACGCGTTCCCCTACACGGTCGGCAACACCACGGTGAACGCCCTCTTCCCCGCGTGGGTGCTCGACGGCTTTCGCGCCCGCATCAACGACCCGGCGGTCCTCCGGAGGCTCCGGCGGGAGTTCGCGATGTTCCGGCTGCTCCTCGGGCTGGAGTACGCGGACATCCGGCTGCTCTGGGGCGCGGCGCCCGAGCTCGCCGAGCTCGAGGGGCTCGACTTCGAGGAGATCGCGGGGCGCCTCGGCAGGAGCGCGTTCGACGCCTACGTGCACGTCGCCCGCGTGAGCGACGGCCGGGCGCGCGTCCTCCTGGACACGTACTCCGGCGTGGGTGCGCGGGACGAGCCGCTCCGGACCGTGCTCTCGCACCCGCTCTGCGCGTTCGAGACCGACGCCATCCTCACCCGGCGCGGCCGGCACAACCCGGCGTCGTTCGGCACGTTCCCGCGCGTGCTCGGCCACTACAGCCGCGACCTCGGACTGTTCCGGATCGAGGAGGCCGTGCGCCGGATGACCTCACTGCCCGCCGAGCGGATCGGGCTCCGCGGCGTGGGGCGCATCGCGCCCGGGCACTGGGCGGATCTCGTCGTCTTCGATCCGGCCGCGGTGGCGGACAACACGACGCCGCGGCGAGCGGACGCGCCGCCGTCGGGGATCCGAGCCGTCCTGATCGCCGGCGAGGTGGTGGCGCAGGACGGCGCGCTGACGAGCAAGACGCGGCAAGGGCGCGTGCTGCGCAGGTAGAGGGCCGGTCGCGGCGCGACGGCCGTGCGCCCCGGGCGCGCTCAACGGAGCGACGCCGCGCAGCCGGCACGTCGCGGGCGCCCGCGTCGCCACGGCCGCTGGGCGTTCCTGGCCGAGGGGCGCCGTGTGTTCTACATAGCTCGTCTGCCAACGATGCCGAGCTCGCCCGTCATGCGAAGGAGCCCCGGTTTCCTCGCCCTCATCCTCGGCGCGCTCATGGCGCTGGGCCCGCTCTCCATCGACATGTACCTGCCGAGCCTGCCGACGCTGCAGCGCGAGCTCGGCACCACCGCCTCCGCGGTGCAGCTCACGCTCGCCGCGTACTTCGCGGGGCTCGGGCTGGGGCAGCTCGCCTACGGGCCGCTGACCGATCGGTTCGGCCGCAAGCGCCCCCTGTACGCCGGCCTCGCGCTCTACGTGCTCGCGTCGCTCGGGTGCGCGCTCGCGCCGAACGTGCAGTCGCTCATCGCGCTCCGCTTCCTCCAGGCCGCGGGCGGCGCCGCGGGGCAGGTCGTGACGCGGGCCGTGGTCCGCGATCTCTACGGCGGGGCCGCCGCCGCGCGGCTGCTCTCGCTGCTCATGCTCGTCATGGGGGCCGCTCCCATCCTCGCGCCGACCCTCGGCAGCTGGATGCTCCTCGTCGCCGGCTGGCGCGTCATCTTCGCGCTGCTCGCGGCGCTCGGCCTCGGCTGCCTCGCGCTCATGGCCGCCGCGCTGCCCGAGACGGCGGCCTCGCGGACCGAGCGGCTCGACCTCCGCGCGATCGGCGCGCACCTGCGCGCCATCGGGCGGGATCACGCCTTCGTCGCGTACACGCTGACGGGCTCCTTCGGCCAGGCCGGCCTGTTCGCGTACATCTCGGGCTCGCCGTTCGTGCTCATCGAGCTGTTTCACGTGTCGCCCCAGCACTACAGCTGGATCTTCGGCGCGAACGCGTTCGGCCTCATCGCCGCCTCTCAGCTGAACCACCGGCTGCTCGCGCGGAGGTCGCCCGCCTGGCTGCTCGCGCGGGCGACGGCCGTGACCACGGCGATCGGCGTGGTCCTCCTCGCGGTCGCGGTCAGCCGCTGGGGCGGGCTCACCGCCGTCGTCGGCTCGATCTTCGCGTTCATGGCGAGCCTCGGCTTCATCAACGCCAACGCGACGGCGCTGGCCATGGACGGGCAAGCCGCGCGCGCGGGGCTCGCCTCCGCGGCGCTCGGCTCGGTTCAGTTCGCGATCGCGGCCTGCGCCTCGTCGCTGGTCGGTCTCCTGAACGACGGCACCATGCGGCCGATGGCGGCCGTCATGGCCGCCTGCGGCGCGGCCTCATGGCTCGCGGGCGCGGCGGCCCGGCGGCTCGACGCGAGCGCCGCGTCGGCCGCGCACCGCTTCACCGCTCCGCCGATCTCTCGGTGAGCCACGCCGGATATCCCTTCGAGTCCGCGGCCTCCAGCCTGAGGTCGGGCTGCTCCGCGAACACCGCCCGGCCCACGCCGTAGAGCGCCTCGAGCAGGCTCTCCTCCGGGCCGAACGCCTCGAGCCCGAGCGTCCACGCCGCCGGCGCGGCGGTGCCCTTGCCGTCCACGAGGTCGACGCGGGTCAGCTCCACCGCGCACCCGGCGCCGGGGATCCTCTCGCCCGTCGCCTCGGTGACGCGGCCGCTCGCCAGCCCGAACACCCGCACCCGGCGCTCCTTCCTGAGCGTCGTCCACCCGCGCCCCCCGTCATCGGCGTCCGTCGACCGGTGAGACAGCTTGGTCCACCGCTCCAGCTCGCCCAGGATCGTGGGCGAGAAGTGGATCGGGCCGAAGGCGCAGCGCCGGAACTTCGTCTCCAGGCTCGCCGCCCCGCCGCGCATCTTGATCCCGAGATCGGCGCGCTCGACGCGGAGGTAGCGGTCGGTCCGCGGCGGCCCGGACGACGGCGCGCCCGAAAACCACGACGTGAGCCGCTGCACTCGGGCGTCGTCGACGGGCAGAAACCAGCGGACCTCGAAGCTCTCGTGGAGATGCATGGCGTCCTCCTGACCCGTGCGCAGGCGGCGCGCGCGCCCCCATCGCATCGTGCGAGGAGACGGGAGCGCGTGCGCCGTCGGCGCGGCGGAGGCTGGGTCAGGGCCGGTTCAGGCTGCCATCGCCGAGCGCTGCGCGCTCCGGCGAGCGACCCTGCACATACCGCCGTGGGTCGCTGGATCAGGCCCTCGACGAGGCCCGGAACGAGTCGGACACGACCTTCTTCGCGAAGTCGACGATCTGATCCTTCGGGGCGTTCTGGATCGCGTACTTGACCACGTAGCCGCCGGCGAGGAGGGTGAGCTGGCGCAGGATCTTCGAGCTCGCGAGCACGCCGATCGCGAACGCCGCTCCGCCGATCGCGATGGGAACGATGTAGGGGACGTCCTTGACCTTGCTCTGCACGTCCTTGGCGAACTTGAGCAGCATGTCGAGGCTCATCCCGCCGTCGCCGCCCTGCGCCTGCTGCGAGCTCGACTCCTGCGAGCCGGCCTCCTGCGAGCCGCCCTCGTAGATCCCGTTCTTGTACCCGGTCGAAGTGTACTGGTCGTTACCGATGGTGCTCATAGCGCTCTACCTCGTCCTGAATGATCAAGCCTCTGAGATGGCGATAGCTCCCGGCTCTATGCGAAGCACATACCAGTCTGGAGAATCGCGCAACGGGCGGCGCAGCGACGGCGCTTCGAGCCGCCTGCGCCAGCAGCAAGGGCGAGCGCGTGCGCGGGCGCTCGCCGGCGATGGGGCAACTTGGCCGGGCGTGGCAAATGATCTCGCCTCAAGGGCTCACGCGCCGTCGGCGCTCCGACGAGGACACCGGGACGCGGACGGAGCCCGGCGCGGCTCCGTCCGCGAGGGCGATGTGGGCGGGGCCAGGCGAGCGTCCGGCGATCCAGGGAACACACCTCGCCACACGTAGTTTATATTACTTTTCACGCTCTCAACGAGGTTGCGGCGGTCGATGACGTTGGCGGTCGGCCGGCGCCAGGCGACCAGGCGACGAGGAGAGCACGCAGGTCGTCCGCGGCGCGGCACGACGGGGTCTTCCGCGCCCACCCGGATCGGCAGGTGGCGGTCGTCGTGCCCGAGGTGGTCGAGTCACACTGGTACCATTACCTGCTCCACAACCACACCTCCTCGATCCTCAAATGGCTCCTGCTCTTCCGCGGCGGGAAGGGCATCGTGATCGTCAACACGCCCTTCTACCTGTACGACGCGCCGAAGGCGGCGTGACGGGCCGAGCGCCCGCGGAGCTCACCACCACGCGCGCTCTTTGGCGAGCGACACGATCGCGGCCGAGAGCTTGTGCGGGTCATGGCGGATCAGCTTGCCGCCGAACAGCAGATCGGCGGGGACGAGGAGATCGGAGGCGAGCCGCCGGTCCGGCGAGGTCACGACCGGCTCGGAGCCGGCGGAGGCGTACTCCGGCAGGCTGGCCGAGGGCCACACGTCGTTGAACAGCACCGCGTCGAGCCGGGCCTCGCCGAGGTACATCGCGATGGTCCCCACGAAGTCCTCGACCGTGTAGCCGGGTGTCTCGTTGGGCTTGGTCATGAGATTGCACACGAACAGCGCGCGCGCGCGGCTCGCCGCGATCGCCTCGCGCACCCCCTTGACGAGGAGGTTCGGCACGAGGCTCGTGTAGAGATCGCCCGGACCGAGGATGATGAGATCCGCGTCCGCGATCGCCTCGAGCGCGGCTGGATAGGCCACGGCCTCCGGGTCGAGATAGACCGAGAGCACCGGCGCATCGAGCATGTCGGAGAGGTTGTCAATCGACGCTTCCCCGCGGATGGTCCGGTCGTTCTCGAGGCACATCACGAGATCGACATGGTCCATCGTGACGGGGAGGACGCGGTTCTTGACGGAGAAGATCTCGTGCAGGCGCTCGACCGTGAGGGGGAGCGAGCCGGTGATCTCCTGCACCGCGGTGAATATCAGGTTGCGCAGGGTGTGGCCGCCGAGGCTCCCCGAGCGGAAGCGGTGGCTGAGCAGCTCCTTCAGCGCGTCCGGGTGCTCGGACAGGGCGACGAGGCAACGCGTGAAGTCGCCCGGGGGCAGGAGGCCGTACTCGTCCCGGAGCCTGCCGGAGCTCCCGCCCGAGTCCATCATGGTCACGATCGCGGTGATCCGGGCGCTCAGGTCGCGCAGGCCCGTGAGGAGCGTGTAATGGCCCGTTCCTCCTCCCACCGTCACGATCTTCGGCGTCGCCATGGCGGAGCAGGGTACCACGCGGGCGAGCGGGGCCGACACCGGCCGTCACGCCGCCGAGATCGCGGCGCGCGGCTGCGGCATGCACTTCGCGAGGCGGCTCGAGGCGACGGCGTGGTACGTGGGCGCGATCTCGGCGCTGTAGCAGCGCCGCCCCGCCGCGAACGCCGCCACCGCGACCGAGCAGAGCCCGCCGAACGGCTCCCAGACGACATCGCCCGGATCGGACGACGCCCGGATGATGCGATCGAGCAGCTTGAGGGGCTTCTGGTTGCCGTGGACGGAGCGAGTCTCCTCCTTGAAGCGCTCGGCGCCGCGGACCGCGGGCTCGTGCCAGACGTTGGTCACCCCGACCTCGCAATGGAACTTCGCGCGCAGGCTCGCCCATTCATGGCCCGTCAGCGGCCGCTTGCCGTCGACCGAGAAGTAGGGCCGCCCCTCGGGGCGGCCGTGCGCGTTCGCGAACGCGACGATCCGCTCGAACGCCGAGGCGGGGGGGTAATACCAGAGATGGCAGCGCGTGAAATACTTCCTCGTGGCGGCGTTCTTCACGCCGCACGCCTCGTTCGTCTGGCGCAGCGGGAGGCCCGAGCGCTCCCATTCGTGCCGCAGCCAGGCCTTGAGGGGCAGCCGCACGCCGCCGCTCTCCAGCAGGACCTTGCGCACGTACTGCACGCACACCTCG
Organism: Sorangium sp. So ce185; assembly: GCF_051526825.1. NCBI lineage: Bacteria > Pseudomonadati > Myxococcota > Polyangiales > Polyangiaceae > Sorangium > Sorangium sp. So ce185. The sequence continues at coordinate 11,414,015 of NZ_CP150316.1, forward strand.
CTCACGACCGGGAACTTGCGCAGCGTCCGGGTGTTCGCGTTGCCGGCGATGTGGGCGATCCCTTTGTCCCACACATGGCAGCTCCGGTACTCCCAGCCGTGTTGAGCGAGCAGCGGGTGCACGGTCGCCCAGCCGACCTCGGTCCCCCAGAACCACAGGGTGGCCGACGGCAAGGCGCGCTCCGACCAGACGGCGACGTGGGGCGCGTACCAGGCGGCGAGCCCCTCGTGCGTCGGGGGGTCGCCGGGAAAGCCGGAGACGCCATACGCGCCGTCGGAGACGATCACCGTGGGCCTCGGCCACGAGGCATAGTGATCCAACGAGTCGCCGAGCGTCAGGACGGGGTGGAGGTCGGTCGATGCGCGCTTCACGGGGGGCACGTGGCCATCCAATCGAACTGCGCGGATCTGTCAACAAAACGGCGGAAATAGGCGCCGGCGGCCCCGCCGGCGGGCCGGCCGGCGCCGGGGAAGCGCGCCCCGGCGCCCGGGGGCCGTCACCCCTGCCCTCCGGATAGCGGTGTTCGACGAGGGCGGCCGGCCGCGATCACCGCATCACCGCCGCTCCGCGCGCCCGCGGTGGGCGCCGCCGCGCGTCCCTCTGAAGACGTGCACGGATGTCGTCCGGAGAAGGCGCGCTGTGGAGATGGAGGGAACGCTGTTCGAATGAAGCCAACTGTGGCGCGTGGGCGAGCGAAGCGTCGAATCGCGCGGAGCCGAGCGCCGCGGCGACGGCTGCGACGGCGATTGTAGCGGCCGAGCGACCGGCGTATGTTGGGTAGCTTCGTGCCCCACTTCGCTTTGCCGGAGCTCCGCCGCGACGCTCGCCGAGCCGCCGGCATCGGGTGAGATCACCCCACGCGGAACCATCGATTCCACACGGGAGGAAACCATGAGTGCAATGAAGTGCATGAGCTCACGATCCGTCGTTCGCGCGCTTCCGGCCTTTGCCCTGGGGGGATTGAGCCTGCTCGCGCCGCTCCCGGCAGCGGGCCAGTCGATCGAGGCGCCCAGCCATTTCTACTGGGCCGACACCCTCGTCGCGCACATCGCCCCGGAGAACAACGAATACGGCAGCGGCACGACCTATGTTTCCTGGGCCGGCGTCGAAGGGGCGACCGAGTACCGGAGCCGCAGCCTGTGCGCCTCGTTCGTCACCCACGTCATCAAGCGGGCCTATGGCCTGTCGACCTACGACATCTCCGCGTGGTTCGGCAGCACGAGCCCCAACGCCGTCCTCTACCACGACAGGATCGTCGCGGAGGACGGCTTCGACGAGATCCTGACGGTGGACCAGATCCAGGCGGGCGACATCATCGCCATCGAGTATCCGCCGGGGACCACGGCCTCCGGGCACGTCGCCATCGCGGCGAGCGCCGCGGTCCCGCGCTCGGGCACCTATCCGCTCATCGCGGGCACGACCCAGTACGCGCTCGCCGTCCTCGACGCGAGCACCACGGGCCACGGGATGACGGACACCCGGCGCCAGTGGGACGGATCCTGGCACCCGGGCGTCGGGCGGGGCGACATGCGCCTCTATGCGAGCAACAGCACCGGCGCGATCGTGGGATACACCTGGAGCCCGCAAGCGGGCTCGACGTACTACTCGAAGCAGATGCGCGATATCGTGATCGGGAGGCTCACGGACTCGAGCGCCGCGCTCCCCGTGCCGCAATAGCGGCGCGCTCTCGCCTCCCGCGCCTCGCGCGCCGGGCGGGCCGCCGCCGCGCCGGTTGACCCCGCGCCTCGCCAGGATCTCCGGTGCGCGGAGCTAGCGCGAGCGCGGCGCCGCCGAGAGGCGCGCCACCCGCAGGAGCTCCGGCGCGCGCTCCAGCGGCTCCGCGTCGACGTCGAGGCCGTCGAGCATCGCCGCCGTCGCGAGCACGCCGGGCAGCTCGACCTCCGGCGCCCACGCCTCGACATCCATGACCTCTCCGCCGACGACCTCCGACGCGCGCATCAGCGCCCGACCCGCGTGCAGGCAGAGGTTCACCTGCACCCGCGCGTCGCGCCCCCCGCGCTCGGAGAGCTCGCGCTCGAGCAGCAGCGCGGCCTCCACGATCTCCCGCCGCGACGCCCGGTCCGACGGCGCCGGGGCGGCGAGCTCCCTGAAGAACAGCAGCGTATTGCCCGTCTCCATCGCCGCGCCGAAGCCCCGCGCCGCGAGGAAGCGCGACGCGCGCGGCAGCACCGCATCCATGTCGGCGAGCAGCGCGTCGTCGGGCTCGTCCGCGGCGCCGCACGCCGCGCGCACCTCGACGTGGATCGCGCCCACCAGGCGCTCCTCCGGGCTCCCCGGCCGCGGCGCGGCGCTCTTGCGCGCCGCGGCCACGGCGGCGCGGAGCTCCTCGATGAACTCCGCCGCCGTCTGGTGCCGCGCGGCCGGGTCCTTGGCCATCGCGCGGAGCACCACGCCGTCGAGCTCGGGGCTCACGGGCGCCTCGCGGCTCGGGCTCGGCGGGAGCACCCAGAGGTGCATGTGCAGGAGCGTCGCGAGCATCGAGTCGAGGAACGGGAGCTTGCCTGTCAGCATGTAATAGGCGAGCGCGCCGAGGGCGTAGACGTCCGTCCTCGGGTCCGCCGCCTGCCCCCGGATCTGCTCGGGCGCCATGCACGCCGGCGTGCCGAGCAGGTGCGTCGGCGCCGTGATGCCCGGCCCCGCGTCGTCGAGGACCTTGGCGACGCCGAAGTCGAGGAGGATCACGCGCGCAGGACAGCCCTCGTCGGCGATGAACACGTTCGAGGCCTTGAGATCCCGATGCACGATCGCGCTCCTGTGGACCGCCGACAGCGCCTCGCAGACCGGCTCCAGGATCTCGAGCGCCTCCTCCGGCGAGAGCCTGCCGCGCGAGGTGATGTACGACTGGAGATCGACCCCGCGGAGGAGCTCCATCGCGAAGAACGGCCGGCCCCCGGGGATCTCGCCGCAATCGAGGATGCGGATCACGTTGGGATGGTCGATCCGCCGGATCGCCTGGATCTCGCGCTCGAACCGCACGACCGCGTCGCGGGTGAACACGAGCTCCGGGTGGAGCACCTTGACCGCCGCGCGCTCGCCGCTCTCCGCGTGCACGGCGCGGTAGACGACGCCGAAGCTGCCGTGAGCGATGCTCTGCTCGACCACGTAGTCGCCCACCCGGCTGCCCGCGGGGAGCGTCTGCGGGCGGCCCGACGACGCGGGCGCTGCGCAAGTGTCCATGCACAAAACCGCCTCACCTGCGCCGCCGCCGCACGCCGTGTCGAGCGCGTCCCGCCTATCCGACACGGCCCTTTGCGCCGCGTCGTCCTGGGTCGGGGCCACCGAGCGAACGGTCTCTTGCCACACCCTCGCGGAAGAAGCACACCCCGTTCCATCGGCGTGGCCTGGGAGGAGGAAGCCTTCGTCCGGGCCGTCGAACGGGCTAAGCTCTCGTCCAAGGAGGCAGCTTGCCGCGCTGTCAGGTCTGCCATCGCCGCATTTCCGGCACGAAGCCCTGCCCGCGCGACGCCTGGCTCCCGCCGCCGAGCGCCCCCCTCGACGCGGCGCAGGAGCCCGCCCCGTCGCTGCCCGGCATGACGCCGCTCGGGCGCATCGGCGCGGGCGGCTTCGCCACGGTATGGGAGGCGGCGCCGACCGAGGGCGGCGAGCCCGTCGCCCTCAAGGTCGGGCGGTGGGCGAGCCCGCCGATGGTGGAGCGATTCCGCCGCGACGCGGAGGCGCTCGCGCAGGTGGGCCCGCCGCACGTGCCCCGGGTGGTCGCGCACGGCGCGCTGCGCGACGGGCGGCCGTACATCGCGATGGAGCTCATCCGCGGCAGGACGCTCGCCGACGTGCTCGCCGAGCTCGAGGCCCCGCCGGCCGCCGAGGACGTCGTGACGCTCGGCGCGGCCATCCTCGAGTCGCTCGCGGCGGCGCACGAAAAGGGCGTGATCCACCGCGATCTGAAGCCGGAGAACCTGCTCCTGGCCGAGGGGGGGCAGCGCCTCGCGCTCCTCGATTTCGGCCTGACGAAGCACGCGCGCGCGCCGGAGGACGAGGGCCTCACGCCCCGCGGCACGGTCATCGGCACCCCGGAGTACATGGCCCCGGAGCAGATCCGCGGCGACCCGATCCAGGACGAGCGCACGGACATCTACGCGTTCGGCGTGATCCTCTACGAGCTCCTGACGCTGCGGACGCCGTTCACCGGCGATCGGGGCGAGATCGAGCACGGCCACCTCGCGCTCCGCCCGCACCGCCCCCACGAGTTCGCCGCCGTGCCCGACACGCTGGAGCGGCTCGTCCTCGCCTGCCTCGCGAAGGAGCCCGAGCGCCGCCCGCCCGACGTCGCCGCGCTGCGGCGCGCGCTCGAGCAGGCGCGCCCGGGCGGCGCGCAGCCCGCGCCGAACGCGCAGCCCGCGCGCGGCGCGCTGCTCACCGAGGGTCGCCAGCCCGCGGTCGTGCTCGTGGTCGAGGCCAGGGGCGCCGCCGCCTTCGTGATGAGCGCCGTCGCGGCGCGCAAGGGGTTCGTGGCGAGGCAGCGCGGGGGCCGGCTCGTGTGCGTGTTCTCGGGCCTCGACGCCGACGATCCGGTGAGCGCCGCGATCGCGGTCGCCCGCGAGGTCGAGGAGCGGCGCGCCGGGCGCGCGGCCGTGCACATCGCCGGGCTGATCGTGCGCCGCAAGGAGCAGGGGCCGCCCGCGGTCTACGGCGCGCCGGTCGAGCAGCCCGACGCCTGGATGCCGCGGGGCGACTGGCGCGGCGTCGTGCTCACCGCGGACCTCGTGCGCGCCCTGCCGGAGGGCGAGCTCCGCGGGCTCTCGCGCGACGCCGCGCTCTCGCCCGCGCCCTTCGCCGCGTTCTACCGGCTCGCCGAGCGGTCGGACCGCCCGCCGGGCTCCGCGAGCGCCGCGCCGCTCGTCGGCCGCGACGATGTCGTCGGCGCGCTCGCGGTGAGCATGGAGGCGAGCCTCTCCGGCGGGAGCCCGGGCCTGTTCACCCTCATCGGCGAGGGAGGCCTCGGCAAGTCGCGCCTGATCGACGAGGCGGCCGCGCTCGTCCGGCGCATGCAGGAGGGGGCGCAGCTCATCGCCCTGCGCGCGGCGCAGCCGCTCGCGGGCGAGCGCGTGTCCGGCCAGCTCCTCGCCCGCGTGCTCGACGTGGACGCCGCCGCTAGGCCCGAGGAGGCGCGGGCGCGCTGCGCGGAGCGGCTCGGCGAGGCGCTCGCCGAGGAGACGTGGACGGCGGTGGCCGCGGCGCTCGGGTGGGCGCCGCCGGACGCCGCGGACGCGTCGCCGTTGTCGCTGCGGCAGAGCACGATGCGCGCGATCGCCGAGGGGCTCCGCCGCCGCGCGCGCGAGGCGCCGGTCGCGGTCCTCCTCGACGACGCCCACTGGGCCGACGACGCGGCGCTCGACGCGCTCGAGCTCGCGACGCTCGACGCGCCGGGCTGCCCGCTCTGGGTGCTCGTCGCGGCGCACCCGAGGTTCGAGGACATGCGCCGGAGCTGGGGCGCGCGCGCCGAGCGGCACGACCGGGCGGCGCTCGGGCGGCTCTCGGAGCAGGACGCGATGCGGCTCGCGGCCGAGCTCCTCCTGCCCGCGGAGTACCCGCCCGAGGCCGCGCTCCGGCAGCTCGCGGGCTGGTCCGGGTACAACCCGTCCACCCTGACCGAGCTCGTCCGGGCGCTGAAGCGCACCGGCGCGGTCCAGCGGCGCCCGACCGGGGCCTTCTACGTGGCGACCGCCGCGCTCGATCAGCTCCCGCCGCTGCCCGTGTGGCAGTGGCTGGCCGCGCGCCGGCTCGACGCGCTCTCGCCCGAGCTCGCGGCGTGCGTGCGGCTCTGCTCCGCGCTCGGGCCCGACTTCACCCGGGAGGAGGTCGAGGCGATCCAGGACGAGATCGAGCAGGCGGGCGGGGCGAGCACGCCGATGGACGCCGGGGTCGGCCTGGGCGCGCTCGCCCAGCTGGGCCTGCTCGCGCGCGGCGAGCGGGGGATCTACGCGTTCGAGAGCGCGACGTTCCGCGACGCGGTCTACGACGCGCTCGCGCCGGCCCAGCGCCAGGCGATCCACGCGCACGCGTTCGCGTTCTGGCGGGCGCGCGTGGACCCCGGCGCCCCGGATCTGCGGGGGCTCGGGCACCTCTCGCGGCACGCGGCCGCGTGCGGCGAGCGCGCGACGGCGGCGTCGGCCCACCTCGCGCTCGGCGACCGGGCGGCGGCGAGCCACAGGAACGTCGAGGCCGACCAGCGCTACACGGCCGCGCTCGCGCTCCTCCCCGAGGACGACGCGCGGGGGCGCGCGCGCGCGCTCGCCGGCCGCGGCAAGGCGCGGTACTGCCTGCACCGGATCCCCGAAGCGCTCGCGGATCTCGAGCTCGCGCGCGAGCTCGCGCGGGGGCTCGGCGACGACCGGCTCACCGCCGAGCTCCTGCTCGAGGAGGCGACGGCGCTGGATCACGCGACCGACTACGCGGCGTCGGCGCGGTGCGCGTCCGAGGCGCGCGAGATCGTCGAGCGCCTCGGGGACCTCCGGCTCGAGAACCGCCTGCGGATGGCGCTCGGCCGCTCGTGCTGGCGGCAGCAGCGGGTGGCGGAGGCGATCGAGCTCCTCGGCCGCGCGTCGGCCGGCGCCGCGGCCGAGGGCGACCAGGAGACGCGGGTCATCTCGCTGCTGCTCCTGTCGATGGCGCTCGTGATCGCGGGCCGGCTCGCCGACGCGGAGGCGCGCTTCTGCGAGGTGATCGCGCTCTCCAAGGAGAGGAAGGATCGGCTGCACCTCTGCTCGGCGTACGCCAACCGCGCCTACCTGTGGGCCGCGCTGAGCGCGCCCGAGCGCGGGCTCAAGGACCTGAGCCGCGCGGTCGAGCTCGCGCGCGAGATCGGCAACCCCGGGCCCGAGCACGTCGCGACGCACAACCTCGCCGAGCTCTTGCACTGGTGCGGGCGCGAGGACGAGGCGCTCGCGCTGGCGCGCCGCTCGCGCGTGCTCGACGAGCGCTTCGGCGAGCGCGACGCCCCGGACGACGCCCTGCTCATCGCCCGCATCCAGGCGGCGCGCGGCGATTTCGCGGAGGCGGCGCGCCTCGTCGCGTGGGTCGCCGAGCGGTGCAGCCCCGACGCTTCGGCGCCGGCGCTGTTCGCGCTGTTCCGGACGCTGAAGCTGGTGCTCGCGGCCGAGGGGCTCGAGGTCCCCGCGAGCGCGGAGGAGCAGGGGGACAGCTGGGAGGCGCTCACCGACTTCGCGGAGCGCACCCTGCCGGTGGAGGAGCTGCTCGAGGTGCTCTATTTCCGCGCGCGCGTGGCCGCCTCCGCCGGGCGTCACCGCGAGGCGTCGGCGGCGCTCGAGCGCGCGCGGCCCGTGCTCGCCGGCTGCCGCATGTGGCAGCCCCGCTTCGAGGCGGTGGCGGCGCTGCTGCCGGCGCCTGCCGAGCCGTCCGAGGGCGACGCGCACGCGGGCGCGCAGGGAGTGACCAAAGCTGCGCCCGGGTGAGCGCTGAACCCCGGTGCAAATCGCCTCAGCGTGGCGAGAGGGTGTCGCGGCGCCGGCGCTTCGAGCGCGCGTCCGGGAGCAAGAATTCGGGCTGAAAGCGCGCAATGCAGCGGGCGCGGGAGCGGCGGGGCGTCGGGCTGATGCATTTCGCCTCAGCGCCGGGCATGAGGACGATGTAGGGGCTGCCGCGGACGTCGACCGGGTGCGATGCGGAGCCCGACCGTGCGGTGTTCCACCGTCGGTGCGACGCGGGCGGGAACGGTCAGGCATGGCCCGACGATTGCAGCGATTTCAGCAAACCCCACCGCACTCGAAAAGAGAGGCACCCCATGGGACTTACCGCGCTACGGACGGTTGTTGCGATTCCCTGCCTTGCGTTGTTCGGCTGTGTCACGAGCGCCGATCCGGGCTCCGAGGAGGCGGTGGGCACGTCGGAACAAGAGGTGATATCGGCGAACCGGCTGTCGATGAATCGCCTCTCGATGAATCGCCTCTCGATGAACAGCCTCTCGATGAACCGCCTCACGGCGGACGGCCGCACGCTGGCCACCACGGATTTGCTGCGCGACGAGGACGGCCGTGAGCTCCTCCGCTACACCATCGCCTGCGCGCTCCCCGAGGGGAAGGCGCTCGTGGGCGCGGCGGACGGCACGACGTACAAGTTCGAGGGGCGGATCGGCCTCGCGCCCGACTGGCTGCGCTCCCCGCTCCCCGAGAAGGCGCAGCGCTGGGTCACGGCGTGCCTGCTCGCGCACGTGAACGGGTACGGCGTCGAGGTCGCGATCTCGCTGCGCGGCCGCCACCCGGCGCTGACCGCGGACAGCGCGGAGCGGCAGGCATATCAGCAGGAGGAGATCTCCTTCTTCGGCAACGTGTTCCAGCCGCTCGGCAAGCGCGACGAGCTCGGCGACATCGGCTCGCGGATGTACGCCTGCGGCGGCGCCTTGCTCCAGCTGTCGTGCGCCGGCAACGAGACCAACTTCGCGCCTGAGCGAACGTGCGCGTCGAAGGACGACTGCAGCCTCAAGTTCCTGGGCCCGTGCCGCGACCTGACGGCCCCGAAGGACAGCGTGTGCAAGAACGCCTCCCTCGAGGGCTACGAGCGGTGCGAGGCGACGGTGACCACCCAGGGGGGCAAGTCCATGACGACCCCTTACGACGAGGTCGTGACGGTGTTTCTGCAGCGGCCCGACTTCTCGGCCTTCTATCCGCTCTGCACGCCGCTGTTCCCCTGAGCGCGCCCGCCTGCCACCCCGCGCCGCCGTGGGATCCGCGGGGCGGCGCGGCGCCTCGCCCGCTCCGCCTCCGGGGGTCTCCGCGCCACGCGAGCGCAGAGCCCGCCCGTGAACCGGCCCTCGTTCGTCCCGGCCGTGCGCTTTGACGCCCTGCTGCCGGCGCACCCTCGGCGCTCGCGTCGCCGGACGCGGCAGAGGGGCATACAGGTTGCAGACATTTCGCCCCGGTCCCACGGCACGAAGGCGAGGAGGGCGAATGAAGGCGCTCGTGTTTCACAGCCCAAAGCATGTCAGCGTGGACACCGTCGACGCGCCGGTCCTGCTGCGGACGACCGACGCGATCGTGCGGGTGACGAGCACGGCGATCTGCGGCTCGGATCTGCATATCTACAATGGGCTGATCCCGCAGGCGAAGCCGCTCGTCCTCGGGCACGAATTCATGGGGATCGTCGAAGAGGTGGGGAGCGAGGTGAAGCGGCTCCGCCCGGGCGATCGCGTGCTCGTGCCCTTCGCCATCGCCTGCGGGAGCTGCTTCTTCTGCGAGAGGGACCTGCCTGGGCACTGCGAGCGCTCGAACCCGGGACATTACGGGCCCGAGGGGAACGTCATCAGCTCGAAGGGGGGCGGGCTCTTCGGGTACACCGACCTGTATGGCGGATATGCGGGCGGGCAGGCCGAGATGGTCCGCGTGCCGTTCGCCGACGTGGGGCCGCGCAAGGTCGATGACGACCTGACGGACGAGCAGGTCTTGTTGTTGACGGACATCCTCCCGACCGGCTACACCGCCGTCGACTGGGCCGGGATGCAGGGCGGCGAGACGGTGGCGGTCATCGGCTGCGGGCCGGTGGGCATCATGGCCATGAAGTGCGCCTGGCTCCGCGGCGCAGCGCGCGTGATCGGGGTCGATCGGGAGGAGTACAGGCTGGAGAAGGCGCGCGAGATCGCCTCGGCCGAGACCGTCAACGTGGAGTCGGGGGTCGCGCTGGAGTTCATCCGCGCGGCGACCGGCGGCCGCGGCGCGGACGTCTGCATCGACGCCGTCGGCATGGAGGCGCACCGGACGCCGCTCGAGAAGATCTCCAGCATGGTTCACGGGCAGATCGGCTCGTTCGTCGCCTTCAAGCTGGCGGTGAGCGCGGTCCGCCGGGGCGGGGTCGTCAGCGTGGTCGGCGTGTATGGCATGCCGTACGACAACTTCCCGCTCGGGCAGCTCTTCGACAAAGGGGTGACCGTGCGCTTCGGCCAGGCCCCGGTCCACAAGCACGTGGACAAGCTCCTCGGGTGGATCAGGGAGGGCAAGCTGCGCGCGGACGACGTCATCACGCACCGACTCCCGCTCGCCGAGGCCGCGCGGGGGTATGATCTCTTCAATGGGAAGAAAGACGGCTGCGTGAAGGTCGTGCTGAAGACCTGAACGCCCGGCCGGCCGAGGCGCCGCAATGAAGCGGAGGTCCAGGCGCGCAATCATGCGCGCAGGCGCAGACGATTGACGTGTTCTCGTCGCTTTATCGCGCGCGATGGACACCTCAATGGCGCTCCTTCGCCGGCCGCTGCCGGCCCCGCTGGCTCGAGCCTTGGACAGCGTGGGTCGGGCCCCCGGGCCTCGCGCAGCGTGGATCAGGACCAACAAGGTCGTCTCGTGGAGCCCTCCGTTTCCGGTTGACATCCGCCACGGCGCATGGATCGACCACACGGCGCGCGTCCATGGCTGTCGATCTCGTGCGATACTCTCGCCCTCCGTGCCGCTGGAGAGCTCCCATGCACCGATCCCTCATCGCCCAAGGCCTCGTGCTGTCGCTCGCGCCGTTCGGGTGCTCTGCTAGCCCGGAAATTCCTGAAGCGTACGGCAAGGCGGTCATGAACCTGAACGGGGAGGAGCTGGAGCTCGACACGGGCCATGACGGCAAGCTGCCTGTCCCCAGATTCGATGACAGCTGGGACGTTGACTGCTCCATCGTCAATGGCGAGACCAATCTGGAGCTGGCGGATCGCTCGAAGGGCAGGAGGGGCTTCTACTACCTCGATCTCCATCTGCTGGGCAGCGAGCGCCAGGGCGGCGACGCCGCTGTCGTGAACATGCGAATGTATGTCGACGATGAGCTTTTCGACGGCTCATGTCCGGCCACGCTCAGGACGTCACAGCAGGGATCGCACGAATGCGCGTTCTCTTTCGCCGGGTGCGATTTGCGCCTGTTCGGCGGTGACCAGGACGGTATCCAGGCGCGCCTCGAGCGCGCGTCATTTCACTTGAAATGGTGCTTCGTCCCGTGAGCGGGCGCGCCCGCGGCGCGTTCGGAGGAGAGCGCGCCGCGGCGAGGCGTTCGGGGCGCCCGAGGCAGCGCTGGCCCGCGCGTCTGCCCACAGGTAAACATCGAACCATGGAGGATGCGTCCCCCCGGCGACGGTTCAGCGCCGCGTTCGCTCGCTGGTCCCGCCGCGTCCGGCGGCGGCTCGCGCTGGAGCTGATCCTCACCGGCGCCGCCGCGGGGCTGATGCTCGGCGCGGCGGGCGCGGCGGCCGCCTGGCAGGCGCGGCACGGCGCGCTGCGCCCCTGGATGGCGGGCGGCGGCCTGCTCGGCGCGGCGGCCGGCGCGGCGGTAGCGCGGCGGCGGCGGTGGTCGGATCCGGACGTCGCGCTGTTCCTCGACGGCAAGCTCGGCGCGTCCGAGTCGGTCTCCACGGCCGTGGAGCTCGCGGCGGCCGAGCGCGCGGGCGACGGCGCGCCCCGCGCCGGCGCGCCGGCGGCCCGCGACGTGGTGTTCGCGCACGCCGCGGCGGCCCTCGATCGGGCGACCGCCCAGGAGGTCCGCGCGCCGCTGTGGCGCCCGTGGCACGCCGGAGCGCCCCTCGCGGCGGCGGCCATCGGTTACCTCAGCTGGGCTCCGCTGCCGCCTGCCCCCGCCAGCGCGGCGCCCCCGCCCGGGGCCGAGCAGGTGCGCATGGCCGAGATCGCCGGGCTGGAGCGGGTGATCCAGCTTTCGGAGGTCGACGCTCGGGACGCCGCGCAGCGCGATCGATTGAAGCGGCTCGCGGACGACGCGAAGCGGCTCCGCGAAAAATTGAGGAGCGGCGTCGAGCGCCGCGAAGCGCAGGCCGACATCGGCGCGCTCCGCGACGCGATCACGGCCGAGCGGCTGTCGCTCGGCGAGGGCGAGCAGCGCCACGGGATGGAGTCGGCGCTCGGCAAGCTCGGGGAGGATCCGCAGCTGAAGCGGGCGGCGAAGGCGCTCGGCGATCGCGATCTCGTGGCGTTCGACGAGGAGATGGAGCGGCTCGCGAACCGGGTCGAGAAGACCGATCGCGAGCGGGCGAGAAAGACGCTCGAGGAGGCCGCCGAGGCCGCGAAGCGGGCCGGCGCCCCCGGCGTGGCGAGGGCGCTCGAGGAGCAGCGCGAGCTCCTGGATCGGCGCGGCCGGGAGGCCGACAAGCTGAGGGAGCTCGCCGAGGCGCTCGGCGAGGCGCTCGGCGACGAGGGGCGCGAGGCGCTCGGCGAGCTCGGTCGGACCGGGAGCGGCAAGGACGCGCGGCGGCTCGCCGACAGCCTCGAGAAGGCGCTCGAGAAGCTGAGCCCGGAGGAGCGTCGGCAGCTCGCCGAGCGCCTCAAGCGGCAGGTGGCGCGGTCGCCCGAGGGCGCGCCGGGGGAGGCCGCGTCGGAGGAGCAGCTGCGCGAGATGGCGCGGCAGCTGGCGACGCCCGAGGGCCAGCGGCAGCTCGAGGAGCAGCTGCGCCGGATGGCCCAGGAGGGAGGCCCGAGCAGCGAGGAGTCGGAGCGCCAGCGCGCGCTCGACGACGCGCAGCGCGGGGCGGGCGAGGCGGAGGGGCAGCTCGGGGGGACGCCGGTCCCGGCGCCGATCGCCGGCGGATCGGGCAACGCGGGTCCGGGCGGCGAGGAGCGCGGCCAGGGCTCGCAGGCGGGCGGCGGAGGCACGCGAGGGCGAGGGCCCGGGCAGCCAGGTCGCTCGGAGGGAGGCGGGCCGGGCAGCCACGAGGGGCAGACCGGCGCGATCGCGGGGGGCGAGCTGCGCTCACGCGCCGACGCGCGGACCAATCCGGGCAGGCCGATGCCGGGGATCGTGATCGGCCGGACCGCAGGGCGGGCCGGAGACACCGCCAACGTGCAAGGCGAGGGCGCGCTCGGCGTCGTGGGTCCCCAGGAGATCGGCGGCGTCGAGCGCAGCGACGTCCCGGAAGAGTACCGCGAGCAGGTCGGGCGCTACTTCCAACCCCGGTGAGCCCGGGCGCGGCGTGCGCGCCGTCAGAAGCTCGCGCCGACCAGCAAGCCCTTCGCGTCGGCGGTGACGAGGGGCACGGCGTGGATGCGGGTGAGCCCGGTCCGCGGGGCCGGCAGCGCGCGGCTCGACGTGCTGATCGCGTACACGGCGGTCCCGGCGAGCACGACGCCGCCGCCGATGAAGCTCCAGAAGGAGAGGTTGGCGAACGTGGTCTGGGCGTCGCGCAGGTCGCTGCGCCGCTGGCTCGGGGACGGCTCCGCCGCGGCGGACTTGCCCTTCGCGGTGGAGAGGATCGCGAAGGTCACGCCCGAGGCGACCCCGAGCAGCCCGACCGCTCCGCCCGCGACCACCAGCGGGAGGTTCGAGCCGGCGTCGAGGCTCAAGGCGATGCTCTGGTCCGAGCCCCTCGCCACGAGCAGTGACGTCGACGTCCGGGCGCCGGAGCGGCGCGCCTCGATGGTGTGCTTGCCGGGATCGACGAACACCTGGGCCTCGAGGGGCGAGTGTCCGATGAGCTTGCCGTCGATGAGCACCTCGGCATCGTCGACGTTCACGCGGATGCGGAGCGTGCCGACGTGCGCCTTGGCCTCGGCGAGCCGCTGCTCCAAGAAGCGCTTCTTCTCTTCCTTCTCGCCGAGGGGAAACGTGTTGAGCGCGTACAGGAGGTGCTCGGCCGCCTCGCGGGGCTGGTTCACCTCCAGCTCGACGTTCCCGAGATTGCCGGCGACGTCGAAGCTCTGCTGGAGGTCCCACGCCGCCTGATAGCGCGCCTCCGCCTCGACGAACCGCGCCTCGTCGTAGAACCTGTTCCCCTCGCGGTAGAGCTGCGCGGCGCGCTCGCCCTCACTCGATGTCGCACCCGGCGCGTCGGTCGGAGAGGTGGGCGTGAGCCGAGCTTTGCCGGTCGCGGTCGCGACGCCCGGCGCCAGGACGACCATGGAACACAGGAGGAACAGTGGCGCGTATTTCAAGAATGGCTTTCGCATGGTGACTGCCGGGGGATTGCACTCCGGAGGGGGCGACGCCTCAGGGGAAGGGGCGCGGGGGCGCGGTCGTCCCCGGGGGCGTCGTGGGCAACGCAGAGGGCACGGACGGCAGCGGTGGGGGGAGCGGAGGGCTCACGGACGACGATTCGTAGACATCTTCCGGCGCGGCAGGTCTGGGCGGACGCTTCGCCTGCGCCGCAGGGCGCGGCGAGAACGGGCGGGCGGCCACCGCTCCGGAAGGGGCGGACGACGCGCTCGGCTCCGCGGCAGGCGACGTCGGCGGCGCGTTCGACGCGGCGGGGGCCGGCTCCGCCGTGGGAGGCGGCTCAACGGTCGCCACCGGAGGCGGCGTCGGCGCCGGCTCGGGCATCGCGCTCGGCGTGGGCGCCGCGAGGCCGGGCTCGGGGGTCGGGGCGCGGCCGTCGTCGGCGACCGGGGCGTCTGGAGGGACCGGGGGGTTGGCGGCGCGCCACAGCACCCAGAAGCCCGCGACGGTCGCGCTGCCCAGAAACACGAGCAGCGCGAACAGGCCCAGCGGGGCCGCGCGGCGGCGCGCCGCGAGCGCCGCCGCGGAGGCAGCGGCGGCCACGGCGGCGTCGGGGCGCGCGGCGGCCTGTGGCACGCCCGCTCGAGGCGCGGCGCCGGCGGGCTGGGGAGCGGGCGCCGGAGCCAGCCGCTGCTTGCGGGTCGGCTCTTCGGGCGGGGGCCAGACGCCGCTGCCCACGCCCACGCGGGCCGTGCGCACGCCGGTGCGCGCGCTGCCTGGCCCCTCGGGGACCGCCTGCGGGGGGCCCGGCATGCCGTGCACGGGGATCCGGCGCATCGTCGGGCGGTTCCGTTCGTCAACGCCCTTCAGCAGCGACGGCGCGACCTGGATCTTCTGCAGGTCCATCGCCTGGTGCTCCCGGTTCGGGGGCAAGGTGACCGGGGGAACGTACACCTGCTTGTCGCTGGGCCCCGCTTCGCGATCCTGACGGCGCCGCGGCCTGGGCTCGCCCCACTGCACCATTCGCTCGACGGGCGGCGCGGCGGCGGCCGGCGCGGCCTCGTCGGGCCTGCGGCGCGGATCCTGGGAAAGCGCCCGCTGCTGCGCCTGCGAGGGGTGCTCCTGCGGTGCGAAGCTCGGCGCCTCGTACCCGCGCTGCTGCTGCGGCGGCGGCGCGGCGTCGCCCGCAGCGCCTTGACCTGCCGGCTGCCCTGGCGAGCTCTTGTTCGGGTTCCTGTTGGTCATGCCTGCCCCTCTCGCCACGTGCAAAAGGCGCGCTGCTGCCCCGCGTGGGCAGCGGCGCATCGAGCACCCGGTCCAAGGCTCCGCGTTGTCATGGGCGTGCTCCCGAGGCGAGCGGCCTCGGCCGCTGCTCTGCCGACGGTGCGGCGGGCGCCGCGGCAGCGCTCCGGCCAGCGCGGGTGCGCCGCGGGCCAGCGTCGAACGTGCGCTGGTCGGCGTGCGACACCTCGGAGCTCGCTCGGGGGCGGGGCCACGGCATAGCCCCGAAGATACCCCACCCAGCTGTCGCCACCACGCACCCAAGCATCACGACCCCTCCGCAGCGATACAACGACAGCGTCCAGGGATGCACCTGGATCGGAAGCCTCCGCCGTCGCGGGCGTGACGGAGCCGCTCGATGGCCGCGTACCGATGCCCCGGAACGTGGCCTCGGGCGAGGCGCGCCCCTGCGGGTCGACCGAGCGCGAAGTTGACGCTGGCCATCCTTCTGCTGCCTTCCTGGAATTTGCGGGAGACGTCCATGGCTACGCTGTCGTGTCTGTTGCGATGCCGCAGCCTCGATTTATTGCATCCACCTTGCACCTGGCATGCCGCCCCCACCCAGGTTGAGCGGCGCCCGACCCAGGTTGAGCCGGCGCCCCCCACCCAGGTTGAGCGGCGCCCGACCCAGGTTGAGCCGGCGCTCGACCCAGGTTGAGCCGACCCCGGCCCACCCAGGTTGAGCCGCCCCCCACCCAGGTTGACCCCACCCAGGTTGAGCCGACCCCGAGGTTGAGCCGCCCCCGGCCCACCCAGGTTGAGCCTCCCGCCGGCGCCAGCGCTGCCCATCCATCCCACCCCCGCATGGTACCGGTTTCATCGCCCCCGGTGAGGCTCCTCGCGACCTCGGCAACGGCGTCGCGGCCGCCCGTCAGCCCACGACGCTCACCAGCAGCGCCACGGCGAAGCCGAACAGCACCACGCTCACCACCAGCATCACCATCGCCGCCACGCTGGACTCCGCGCGCGCCGGGCGCCGTCGCGCGCGCCTCGCCCCGCCCCTCCGCGCCTCCGGAGCGCGCGGCAGCGCACGTCCCGAGGCAGGCTGCTCCGCCACGCCAGGCGCCGTGAGGCCGAACGCCTCCACCGTCGCGCTCAACGTCGGTGCGACCAGCGCGCGGACCGGCGGCACCGTCAGCGGCGCCGTGCTCTCCCAGCGCGCCCCCGCCGGCAAGGCCGGCGCCGGCCCCGCCCCTCCCGAGAGCGCCGCGGCGATGCGCGACAGCTCGCCCGCGAACGCCGCGGCATCCGGGAAGCGCAGCTCCGGGCGCTTCTCGAGCGCCCTCATGACGGCGCGGTCGAGCTCCGGCGGCACCGGCCGCGGCGCGTGGCAGGACGGCGGCGCGGGCACCTCGCTGGCGTGGGCGCGCACGAGATCGGGGACGCGCTTCACGTGCTCGAACGGGCCGCGGCCAGCGAGCAGCGTGTAGAGCACCACGCCGGCCGCATACACGTCGGTGCGGGCGTCGACGGCGAGCCCGCACGCCTGCTCGGGTGAGAGATAGCGCGGCGTGCCGACGAGCACCCCCTCCTCGGTCTGGTAGAGCGACGGCGCCGGCGCGCGGCCGTCGCCGCGCGGAGCGACCACCTTCGCGATGCCGAAATCCAGCACCTTCACCACGCGACGCCCCCGCCCGTCCGCGTCGCACACGAACAGGTTCTCGAGCTTCACGTCGCGGTGGACGATGCCCGCCCCGTGCGCCGCGGCGAGGCCGGCCAGCGTCTGTGTCACGAGATCGAGCGCCTCCAGCGCCGGCAGCGCGCCGCGCGCCGCGAGCTCCTCGCGCATCGTCCGGCCGTAGAGCCGCTCCATCACGAGGAACGTCCGCCCCTCGGCCGTCCGCCCGAAGTCGGTGACCATCACCAGGTTGGGATGGGCGAGCCGCGCCAGCGACTGCGCCTCGACCCGCATCCGCTCCACGAGCCGCGGCTCGCGGTTCAGATCGCGGTGCAGGAGCTTCACCACCACGGGCTTGTCGAGGCCCACGTGCGCGGCCTCGATCACCTCCCCCATCCCGCCTCGCCCGAGCCGACGCACCGGCCGGTACGGCGTTCCGTACAGCAGCGTATCGCTCAGCTCAGACGCCGAGCACCGGCAATCGTCGTGCGAAGGCAAGGCCATCCTCCGCGGGTCGAGGTCGCACCGCCGTCGCCACGCGACGCGAGGATCGAGATCCCCTCTCGCTCCCGGACCTCGAGCGCGAACGCCCTTTTCACACGCCCTCCCGGAGCGCTCAAGATTTCGACAGATCCGCGCGCAGGCGCATCATGAAGCATTCCCGCGAGTCGATCCAAATTTCCAAACAACACCACTCACACATGCGATTTCAGCGCGCGCCGCGGCGATGCGCTCAGGCGAGGGTGCCCGCGGCGCTCCCTGGCTCGGCGCGCTCCGGCGCGGCGGCTTGCGCCGGGACTGCCTGTTCGGCCGCGCGCGCGGCCTCGTCTTCCTGGGCGAGGAGCGCGTCCGTCACGGCGAGCGCCGCGTCCCGCTGCGCGAGGAGGGCGGCGCAGCGCGCGCGCGCCGCGGCGAGCAGGCCGAGCCCCGCGGCGACCCAGGCGGCGGCGGCCACGTGCCCGGCGACCACGACCGGCCCCGGATCGCCCTGCGCGGTCTTGGAGACCATCACGAAGGCGTAGAACGGCGACGGGGCCGCGACGAGGAGCGCGCTCTCGCTGGCGCTGAACTCCGTGATCAGGCCGGCGATGGCGGCGACGATCCACGGGCCGACCGCGATCGAGAAGAGGAGCGTCAGCAGCAGCACCCGCGCAACCATCGGCGCGGCGATCCGCGCGCGGAGAAAGGCGCCGAGCCCGACCAGGAACACATAAAAGGCGAGCGCGTAGACGGCGAAGTACTGGAGCTGCCGCGTCTGGCTCTCCGGCGCGCCGACGGACGCGCCGAGGAGCAGCTGGTGCCCGACGGCCCAGAGCGCGACGACGGCGGGGACGCCGGCCGCGAGCAGGAGGTACGCCGCGCGAGCCACGCCGGGGCCGAAGAAGCGACGCAGCCGGCCGGCGCGGCTCCTGGCCCAGTGCACCTCGACGCGGCGCGATGGGCCGACCGGATCGCCGGCGAAGAGGAACACGCAGAAGGTCAGGTACGAGAGCGTCGCGCACAGGCCCGCGAGGATCGCGGCCAGGCGATCGGACGGGTCCACCGAGAACGCCGGCACCGCCGCGGCGGCGGCGACCACCGGCGTGCAGACCGCGAACCACGTCTTCAGGCCCGAGGAGCGATCGTCGCTCTCGCTCGTGAGGTTCGCGACGGTCACCTGGTAGAGGAACCACGCGGGGACGACCACCGCCGCGAGCGGCAGGAGGACCAGGAAGAGCGCGTAGTCGACGCCGAACGGGACGCGCTGGTACGCGACCGGGAGCCAGATGGGCGGGCCGTCGGGCACCTCCGGCCAGGCGAGGTGGGCCGCGTACGAGAGCCCCGTGCCCCCCGCCATGAACAAGCAGATCGACAGGGGGAACGCGAGCAGCAGCGTGACGAGGATCGCCGCGCGGAGGCTCGCCATCTTCGAGCTGATCGCGAGGCCGAAGGCGACGCTGAGCAGCGCGATGAGGAAGAGGAACAGGAAGGCGATCACCACCTCCATCGCAGTGATCCCGCCGAACAGGAACGGCAGCGCCCCGACCGGCGCGAGCATGACCACGTACATCGAGATCGCCGTGTAGGCGGCGAGGAACTTGCCGCGCGCGATCTCGCCGGGCGGGATGCCCGTCAGGAGTACCGCCTCCCAGGTGCGGCCCTCGCGCTCCGACGCGATGCTGTTCGCGGCGACCGCCGGCCCGACCAGCGCCACCACGAAGAACGCCAGCGAGAAGAAGACCTGGAACAGGATCACGCCCGCCTTCGCGGGCGCGATGTCCTGCGACACCATGCCGCCGATCGACGCCACGAGCAGCGTCATCATCACGGCGAGCACGAGGAGGATGATCGGCGTGCGGGCGAGCCGCGCGGCCTGCTTGAGCTCGCGGATCCAGATCGGGTTCGGCTCGCCGAGGAGGCGGGCCACGCGGTGGCGCGCCCGATCGACGAGCCGCTGCGACGCCGGGCCGGCGGGCGGCGATGAGCCAGTCTGCGCGCTCACTGCACCTCTCCTTGCGTGACCTCGAGGAAGATCCTCTCGAGCTCGTTGCGCTCCGGCTCGACCCCGATCACGCCGATGCCGCTCCGCACGAGGTGCTGCACGATCTCGGCGATCTTCACGTCGTTGCCCACGTAGCCGACGTGCACGGCGCCCGCGACGATCTCGATGTCGGTGATCCCGGGGCCGCCCCGCAGCAGGTAGGCCGCGGCCTCGGGATCGCCGAGGACCCGCACCTTGACCTTGCGCCGGGAGAGCGGCGACAGCCCCGGGTAGGCCGCCGCCTGCCCCGGCCCCGCGGCGTGGGGCGGGTGCGGGCCGTACCCGGGCGGCGGACCTTCGGCCTGCTGCGGCCCGACGGCGGCCGGATCCCCGGGCCCGTGCGCGGGCGCGTGGCGCGCCTCTGCCGGGTGCGCGCCCGGCGCGGCGGCGTGGCGCGGCGGCGCGTGCCCGTGCGCCTGCGCGGCGCGCAGCGCCTCGAGGCGCGCCGCGATCTCGCCGATAGGCCCGGCGACGACGAGGCGGCCCCTCTCGAGGATGCCGATCGACGTGCACACGTCGGAGAGCTCCGTGAGGATGTGCGAGGAGAGGAAGATCGTCTTCCCCAGGCTGCGGAGCTCGAGCAAGAGGTCGCGGATCTCGATGCGCGCGCGCGGATCGAGATCGCTCGCCGGCTCGTCCAGGATGAGGACCTTGGGATCGTGCAGCAGGATCCTCCCGAGCTGGAGGCGCTGCTTCATGCCCTTCGACATCGTGGCCACGATCCGGTCCTGGATCTTGCCGAGGTCGGTCAGCTCCAGGACCGCGTCGACAACGTCGAGCGACGGCACGCGGAACGCGTCCGCGAAGAACTCGAGGTACTCGCGCACCGTGATCCGGTCGTAGACGCCCGCGTGATCCGGCATGTAGCCGATGCTGCGGCGGACCGCCGCCGGGTCGATCGTGACGTCGACCCCGTCGATCTCGACCCGCCCCGCCATCGGCTCGAGCAAGGTCGCCATGACCCGGATCGTCGTCGTCTTGCCCGCGCCGTTCGGACCGATGAAGCCGAAGATCTCGCCGGGGCCGACGTCGAAGGAGACGTCCCGGAGCACGTCGAGCGCGCCGAAGCGATGCGAGAGGTGGCGGACGCGGATCGTCGGCGCAGGCCGCTCGATCCGCGCCGCGGGGGGCGGGGCGCCGCCGGACGCGCTCACGGCTGGCCTCCGTAGCCGACGATCCGCACGAGCACGCGGTCGCTCTCGATCCCGAGCCCGGAGTCGACCGCGCGCCCCTCGCCGCCGTCGAGCTGCCCGAGCAGGACGGGCACGCCCGCCGGGAACCAGTCGACCGCGTCGCCGGCCGCCTCCTCGATCGCGAGCCACGCGGCGCCGAGCCCCGGCGCGTCGGGCTCGAGCAGGGGGACCAGCAGGCTCCCGCCGAGGTCGTGGATGTCGATGCCGCCCACCCGCCGGCCGAAGCTCACGTGCGACAGCCACCCCTGCCCCTCGGCCCGCGCCGCGAGATCGACCCCCGCGCGCGACGAGACCTTCTCCCCGTCCCGGACGCGGGCGAAGTAGCGGGCCGCCCCCTCGGGCAGCCACAGGACGCCGCCCCGGAGATCGCGGCCGCTCCGGTTGCTCACGACCACGTCGCCGCTCGGCTCGGCGACGATCGCGATGCCGTCCCCGAGCGGCGCGACGCCGTCTTCGCGCACGATCACCGTCTGCCACGGGAGCGCGGCGACCTTCGTCAGCCGGGCCCCGTCGCGGTCCACGAGGAGCCGGTCGCGCCGCTCCGAGAGCTCGGCGAGCACCGCCGTGCTGATGACGCTGCTCGCGTCGGTCGTGCGGACGGTGAGCTCCTCCGAGCTGGCCACGAAGAAGCCGCGGAACCGGCGCACCGCCCCCTTCGTCATGCCGGCCCCCGCCTCGATCAGCGTGAGGTGCCGCGCCCTGCCGCGCACGCCCTTCGCGAGCACGCCCACGCCGACGATCGCCGCGAACGTCACCGCCGCGTACACGGGCAGGTGACGGAGCGCGCGGAGCGGCCGCCCCTGCCGCGCGGCGCGCGAGAAGTTGATCGGGCCGGCGAGCACCGCGTAGATGCAGAGCAAGAGCGCCGAGACCCCGATCGCCCAGCGCGCGCCCTCGTTCGGATCGAGCTCGCGCCGCACCGGGTCCAGATCGAGGCCCATCGCCTCCTCGCCCGGGCGGAACGCGACGGTGGAGCGGCGGTCGTGGGCGCGGCGCGCGAGATCGGCCATCCGGATCTTCACCCACGGGTCGCCGGCCGCGGGCTTTTGCGTCGGGTCGAACGCGAGCACGTGCACCTCACCGAGGCCGTAGAACGCCGAGCTGCCATACGGGCTCGCCCGCAGGTTCCCGCCCGACCAGCCGGCGAGCGCCTCGGCCACCTCGGGGCTCGCGCTCGGCGCGGGCAGGAGCGGGTTGCCCTGCTTGCCGAAGCCGCTGGGCGCGCCGGGCGGCACGATCTCCTCGAGGGTCGGCGGCGCGACGCCCGCCCTCGAGACCTCACCGCCGACGAGCGCCGCGAGCGTCGGGTGCCGCAGCGCCTCGGGGCGCCCGACCGCGAGCGCCAGCGTGCCGCCGGAGAGCACGTAGCCGGCGAGCGCGTCGAGCTCGGCGCCGTTCAACATCGAGAGCGTGTCGGTGCGCATGAGCACCGCGTCCGCCGCGCTGTACAGGGCCGCCCGATCGGGCAGCAGCGGATCGCCGGTCGCGCCGTCGTAGCGCGGCTGCCCGACCCACAGGACCGCGGCCGGCGACGACCCGGGCCCGCGGCCGCTCGGCGTGTACAGCGGCGCGACCGGCGCCTCGTGCAGGCCCGCGCGGAGGAGCGACGTCTCGCTGACGTCGAAGAGCACCACCGCGCGCTGCGAGGTCGACGAGAGCGCGTGCGAGGACACGGTCGCGCCGCCCTCGTCGAGCGCGCGCACCTGCACGTCGCCGAAGGGCGCGACCTGCACGGGCACGCGCACGTGGACCGACTCGCCCGCAGCGACGGTGTACGGCGCCGACGCGACGAACACGCGCTGCTCGGAGTAGCGCTTCGACTCGACCTCGACCTCGCCCCTCGCCGCCTTGCCGCCGCGGTTCTGGATGCGAACGACGACCTGGTTCCACCCCCAGGGGATCGCGCCGCTCGTCCCGAACACCGGCGCCGCGTCCACGACGAGCTCCGGCGCGCTCGGCGCTTGCCCGGACGCAGGCCCCGCGGCGAGGAGCGCCGCGAGCCACGCCGCGCCGGCCGCGCCCCGCGCGCCCCTCGACGTCGCGATCCGGAGCGCCGGCTCCCGCGCCTCGTCGCCGCGCCTCATCGCCGGATCGCCTGCGCCACGGGCTCGGGCCGCGGCTCGACCGCGGCGAGGAGCGCGGCGATCACCTGATCCGTCGTGATCCCCTCCGCCTCGCCCTCGAAGGACCGGATCATGCGGTGGCGGAGCACCGGCTTCGCGACCCGCTGCACGTCGGCGAAGGCGACGTGCGCCCTGCCCTGGAGCAACGCCACCGCCTTCGCGGCCAGCACGAGCGACTGCGCGCCGCGCACGCCGGCGCCGAACCGGAGCGCCCTGCGCACGATCTCGGGCGCCCCCTCGGCGGCCGGATCGCTCGCCCGCGTCAGCCGCGACGCGTACCGCATCACGGGCTCGGCGACCGCGACGTCGCGGCAGAGCGAGCGCAGCGAGAGCACGTCGTCGCGGGTGAGCACCCGCGGCGGCGGGCCGCGGTCGTGCCCCGTGGTCCGGGCGAGGATCTCGGTCAGCTCGTCCTCGGTCGGGCTCGGCACGAGCACCTTGAGCAGGAACCGATCGAGCTGCGCCTCCGGCAGCGGGTACGTCCCCTCCATCTCGATCGGGTTCTCGGTGGCGAGCACGAAGAACGGCTCCTCCATCGCGTGCCGCGCGCCCGCGATGGTGCACGCGTGCTCCTGCATGGCCTCGAGCAGCGCGCTCTGCGTCTTCGGCGTCGCCCGGTTGATCTCGTCGGCGAGGATCACCTGCCCGAAGATCGGCCCCTTGTGCAGCGCGAAGTGGCGCGAGCCGCCTTCCGCGGTGACGAGCACGTTCGTCCCGATCACGTCGCTCGGCATGAGATCCGGGGTGAACTGGATGCGGGAGAACCTGAGATCGAGGCAGCTGGCGATGGTCCTGACGAGGAGCGTCTTGCCGAGCCCGGGCGCCCCTTCCAGGAGGACGTGCCCTCCCGCGATGATCCCCCAGAGCGTCTGCTCGATGACGTCGCCCTGGCCGACGACGGCCTGCCCGATCGCCTCGCGCAGCCGCGCGCTCGTCTGCTGCGCGAGCTCGAGCCTCGCCTCGAAGGAGGCGGGGGCCGATCCCTCCGCTCCGTCAATACCTGCGCCTGATTCCGCCGCCATCCGGTCGCCCTCGGGGCACGACCATAGCCGGCCGCGCGCCGGGCGTCGATCGGCGCCGCAGCGCGCGGGCCGCGGCGTGACGGCGCCGCGGCCCGCGGGCCGCGCCGAGGCGCCGCCGAGAAGACTCGGCATCTCGTGTCGAACCGAGAGCGACGAGGCCGCGCCGGAGCACGCAGCGCGGAGCGCCCCTCCGGAGGCGCCGCGGACGCACGTAACGCACGGAAACGACCGGTCGATCGCCTCGGCCAGGGACGCCGCCATGCTATCTTTCACGGATGAACATGCTTATCCGGACCTGTCGCCGTGCCGTTGCCTCGCTCTGTCTCTCCGCGCGCGCCGGCGCGGCGCTCACCGCGACTCTGGCGCTCGGCGCGAGCGCCTGCGCCACGATAGCCGGCGAGCATGAGGCGGAGACCAAGTTCCTCGTCAAGCCGACCTCGCAGTCGACCTTCTCCGGATGGAGCGAGGTCTCCATCTCGCAGGACCCGAATTCCGTCGACGGCGCCGAGCTCAGGTTCATCCGGCTCGAGGCGCGCGACGACAACGTGCCCGACCTGACGTTCATCAAGAGCATCACGGCCCAGGCCGTCGTCGACGGCGAAGCGACCTTGATCGCCAAGAAGGCGCCGATGCCCGCCGGCGAGCGCATCGTCCCGCTGGATCGCAAGTATCACGGCGACATCCGGAAGTTCTTCTATCCGGACGAGGAGAACGGCGGTTACACGGTGCACGTCGACTGGTTCGGCGAGGTCGATCTCACGAAGAAGATCCCGCCCGAGGGCGTGTGGATGAAGGTCATCGTCGCCGTCCGCGTCGAGTGATCGCGCCGCCGCGCCGCCCTCCTTCTCCAGGCTCCGCAGCGCCCCCCCGGTTCGTCCTCTGGACGTCCCCTGAACCATCCAAGCTTCCGTCTCCTCGCTCGGTCGAACGTTGAGAACCGCGAGCGCACCACGCGCGAGGAGCGATGCCGGAGGGGTGGACTCCATCCGCCGGCGGCGCGTTCCACGTCGCGCGCCGTGCGCCGCACCCCGGCGCGGGCAAGGAGGTCGATCCGTCATGGCCGAGATCCAGGAGAGCTCTGTTCTTTTCTCGCTCAAGCAGCTCATGAGCCTCGAGAAGCAGCGCGTGCGCGAGGAGGAGGAGGCCGCGCGCCGGCGCGCGCTCGCGGCGCAGGAGGCCCGGCGCGCGCTCGAGCGGCGCGCCCTGGCGGAGCAGGAGGCGCGCCTCCGGGCCGAGGAGGAGCGGGCCCGCCGCGAGGAGGAGCTCGCGCGCGAGGAGGCGGCGCGGCTCGAGGGGATCCGGGCGGCGGCCGTCGAGAAGGCCCGCGTCGAGGCCGAGCAGCGCGCCCGCGTCGAGGCCCTGGAGAAGCAGCGCGAGCACGAGCGCAGGCTCGCGGCCCTCGCGGGCGACGCCCAGAAGCGGCGCCTCGTGCGGCTCATCGCGGGGGGGAGCGCGCTCTTCGTCGCCGCGCTCGCCGCGACGCTCGGCGTCTACTTCGGCAAGATCCAGCCGGAGGCCGAGCAGGCGCTCGCCGAGCAGACCGCCGCGCGCGCCGCGTACGAGCAGCGGCTCGCGGCGCTCGAGAGCGACCTCGCCGCGAGCGAGCGGCAGATCGGCGAGCTCACGCTCGCGTACCAGACGGTGCGGAGCGAGGCGGAGAAGGCGGAGCTCGAGCGCAAGCTCCTCGCGGCGAAGCGCGACCGGGACGCCCTCCAGGGCAAGGTCGCGCGGCCCCAGGCGCAGCCGGCGCCCAAGAAGGCGGAGTGCGTCTGCAGGGAAGGCGACCCGATGTGCGGCTGCCTCCCCTAGCCCTTCGCGGGCCCCCGGGCGCAGCCGACGAGCTCCTTGAAGAGCGGCGAGGTGACGTACCGCTCGCCGCCGTCGGGCAGGATCACCACGATCTTCTTGCCCTGCATCTCGTCGCGCGCCGCGATCGAGAGCGCCGCCGCCATCGCCGCGCCGCCGGAGATGCCGACGAGGATCCCCTCGGTCTTGGCGAGCCGGCGGGCGGCTTCGAAGGACTCGTCCTCGGTCACGGGCACCACCTCGTCGATGAGCTCGCGCCGGAGGATCTTCGGGACGAAGCCCGCGCCGATGCCCTGGATGAGGTGCGCCCCCACGCGGCCGCCGCTCAGCACGGCGGCGTTCTTCGGCTCGACCGCGATCATCTTCACGCCCGGCTTCTTCTCCTTGAGCACCTCGCCCACGCCGGTGATCGTCCCGCCGGTCCCCACGCCGGCGACGACGACGTCGACCGCCCCGTCCGTGTCCTCCCAGATCTCGCGCGCGGTCGTCATCCGGTGCGCGGCGGGGTTCGCCGGGTTCTCGAACTGCTGGAGCATCACCGCGCCCGGCGTCTCCTCCACGATCTGCCGCGCCCGCGCGACGGCCTGCACCATCAAGGACCCGGGCGTGAGCAGCACCTCGACCCCGAACGCCCGGAGCAGCGCGATCCGCTCCGGGCTCATCGACTCGGGCATCGTGAGGATCAGCCGGTAGCCCTTGGCCGCGGCGAGCATCGCCAGCGCGAGGCCCGTGTTGCCGCTCGTCGGCTCGACGAGGACGCTCCCGCGGGTCAGCTTGCCCCGCCGCTCGGCGTCCTCGATCATCGCGAGGCCGATGCGATCCTTGACGCTGCCGCCGGGGTTCCGGCTCTCGACCTTGCCGATCAGCTCGGCACGCAGCCCCTTGCCCGCAGAGCTCAGGCGAACGAGGGGGGTGCGCCCGATCGTCGCCGCGATGTTGTCGAAGATTGAACCCACGTGCCCGCCCTCCGTGTTGGCTGGCCCCCGGGGCCAGGCGGAAGCGCCGGCCAGGTGGCTAGATGGAGTAATCTTGCACGAAGATCTTGGCGTCTCGGAGATTTACAAGCACCCGGTCCCCCTCGGACAGGGCGAGCTCGGCGACGCGGTCCTTGGTCAGCTCGACGGAGAGCGGCTGGCCGTCGGAGAGGCGGAGCTCCGCCTTGACCATCCATCCGACCCGCGACAGCCGCTCGACGCGCGCCACGCTGGCGTCGTCGGCGCTGGGTGAGCTCGACGAGTCGATCCGGGTGTGGAGCTCGATGTCGTGCGGCCGCACGAAGGCGCGCACGCTCGCGCCGTCGCCCGTCCCGGGGGGCGCGTGCACCGCGAGGGTCCCGAGCGCGGCCTGGCCGTCGCGGACCTCCCCCTTGAGCACGTTGATCGACCCGACGAAGCTCGCCACGAACTCGGTCGCCGGCCGGTCGTAGATCTCCTCGGGCGTGCCGATCTGCTCGACCCGCCCCTTGTGCAGCACGATGACCCGATCGGCGAGGTCCATCGCCTCTTCCTGGTCGTGGGTGACGAAGACGCTCGTGATCCCGCGCTCCTTGTGGAGCCTGCGGATCCACTCGCGCAGCTCGAGGCGCACCTTGGCGTCGAGCGCCCCGAACGGCTCGTCGAGCAGGAGCAGCGACGACCCCGGGGCGAGCGCGCGCGCCAGCGCGACCCGCTGCCGCTGGCCGCCGGACAGCTCGTGCGGGTACCGGCCGCCGAGCCCCTCGAGCTGCACGAGGCCGAGGAGCTCGTCGACCGTGGCCTCGATCTCCTTCCGGGGCCGCTTCCGGATCGTGAGGCCGAAGGCGATGTTGTCGCGCACGGTCATGTGCCGGAACAGGGCGTAGCTCTGGAACACGAAGCCGATGTTCCGCTCCTGCACCCGGGTGTGCGTCGCGTTCTTCCCGTTCAGGATCACCTCGCCGGAGTCGGGGCTCTCGAGCCCGGCGATGATGCGCAGGACGGTGCTCTTGCCCCCTCCGCTCGGCCCCAGCAGCGCGACCAGGGCGCCGCTCTCGATCTCGAACGAGACGTCGTCGACGACCTTGTTCGGACCGAACCGCTTCGTGAGCTGCTCGACAACGATTCCCATAAGCGACAGCTAACCTTCTGCCCGTCCCGCGCGCCTCGGACAGAAAAAACCAGGGCGCCCGAGCGCGGCTCAGCGTCGCCCGCCGAACCGGGAGGCGCAACCGGATTCAGAAGATACATCGGAAAGGTGGGTATTTTTGCAAGAAGCCCGCGGATCGCGCGCCTTCTCCTGGAGCTCGCCGGGCGGCGGGCGCGCGGGCGGCTGCCGGCGGGTGCCGGTCCACGGGACAGGTCGAAGTGCTAGCATCGCCGCGCCGCGACGCGGCAGGACCGGGACGGAGGCCGCAGGGCGGCAGCACGACGAGGACGGCGGGCCGCGCGGCGCGGCGGGACCAGGACGGGAGGCGGATGCGTTGTCTGGTGACTGGGGTGGCCGGATTCATCGGCGCCCACCTGGCGGAGCGGTTGATCGAGCTCGGGCATGAGGTGCTCGGGGTGGACCGCTTCACCGACTATTACGGCCGCGAGATCAAGGAAGGGAACCTGGCCCGGCTGCTCGGCGAGCCGCGCTTCTCTCTGTCGACGGCCGATCTCGCGACCGCCGATCTGCGCCCGCTCCTCTCGACGTGCGAGGTGGTCTTCCACCAGGCGGCGCAGGCCGGCGTGCGCCCGAGCTGGGGGCAGAGCTTCGAGGGCTACCTGCGCGACAACGTGCTGGCGACGCAGCGGCTGCTGGAGGCGGCGAGGGCGCACGGCCAGGTGCGCAAGCTCGTCTACGCCTCGTCCTCCTCCGTGTACGGCGACGCGGACGACGTGCCCATGCACGAATCCAGCCGGACCGCACCGCATTCGCCCTACGGGGTGACGAAGCTCGCCGCCGAGAACCTCTGCGAGCTGTACCGGCGCAACTTCGGCCTGCCCACGGTCTCGCTCCGGTACTTCACGGTGTACGGGCCCGGGCAGCGGCCCGACATGGCGTTCCACCGGTTCATCGCCGCCGTGCTGCAGGGCGAGACGGTCCGCGTGCACGGCGACGGCGAGCAGACGCGCGATTTCACGTACGTGAGCGACGTCGTGCAGGCCAACGTCGAGGCCATGGAGGGCGGCGCGGTCGGCGTGTTCAACATCGGCGGCGGCTCGCGGGTGAGCCTGAACGAGGCGCTCCGGCTGCTCGGGGAGCTCGCCGGGCCGGTGCGCGTGGAGCGGGGCGAGCCGCAGGCCGGCGACGTCCGGCACACCTGGGCCGACACGGCGGCGGCGCGGGCGGCGCTCCGCTATGTGCCCCGGGTGCCCCTGCGCGAGGGGCTCGCCGCCCAGGTGGCGTGGCAGTCGCGGCGGCTCGGGCTCGCCCGGTAGCGCGGCGGGGCCCCGCGCAGCCGGGGGCCGGGGGTGACCGCGCGCTCGGGGCCCCGGGTTCCTGCGCCGTTCAGGAGCCGGACGCTCCTCCACGGGGAACGGGATCGACGCCGCCGGGGGCGAGGTCGACGCCGCCGTCGGCGACGTCGACGCCGCCGTCGGCGACGTCGACACCGCCGCCGGCGAGGTCGACGAGGCGCGCCGCCGGCGCGCGCGCGGCCAGGATCTCGCTCGCGAGGTCGATCCACTGCGCGCAGCGATCGAGGACGACGCTGTCGGACGAGATCACGCCCGCCGCCCCGACGAGCAGGCGGTCGGGATCGGGGACGAGCGTCGCCTCGAGCGCGAAGGGGCCGCCGGCGAGGCGCTCGAGGATCCGCGCGCGCAGCTTGCCCGAGCTGGGGACGGCGGCGTCGAGGAGGAAGCGCGCGCGCGCCGCGCCGGCGCCGGACAGCGCGGCGCCGAGGCGATCGATGGCCGCGTCGGTCTCCGCGATCGGCGCGTAGCTGCCGCGGAGGCCCGCGAGGTCGCGGAGCGCCCCCTCCGGGCCGCGCAGGAGCAGGCCGCCCGAGAGGGCCACCTCCAGGGTGATGATCAGGTTGAAGCCGTCGATGCTCGCCTCCGCGCCCCGGAGCGACGACGCGGGCGCCCGGCGCGCGAGGCGCGACGCGCATTGCGCGTCCGAGCAGGCGGACCGTTGCAGCGCGAGGCGCTGGCGGGCGGCGAGCTGGTGGTGGTCGCCGACGGTCCGGATCGCGGTGCGCAGCGGATAGCCGCGGCCGAGGAGCCACGTCACCTCCTCGAACGCGGCGCGCAGCTTCGCGACGGCCTCGGGGCCGAAGAGCCGCGGGTCGTCGGGGTGGCCGCCGCGGGGCGCTGGCTCGCCGGTCGTCTCGCCTGTCGTCGGGTCGTGTCGTTCGTCCGCCATTCGTTTCACCGCCGCGTGCGTTGGAGGCTCGGTTGTGGTGCCCAGCAAGCACGGATCCAACGAGGCCACGATCGCTCGCCCCTGGCCTCGTTTCCCCTTCCCTCCACGGTACGCGCTAGCGCTCCTCGCGCCCCTGCCGGCGCGCCGGTCGCTTCCCACGGACGGAACCGCGCGCATCCGCGACGATCCTGCTATCCTCCGCCGCCGTGATTGTGGACCAGCCCCCCACACCTGCCCCTACAGAGGTCCCGGAGGACCGCGCCACGTTCGGGCTCTCCGCCTTCGACCCTCGCCCGAGCCTGATGGAGCCTTCCATAGCGCCGGCCACCTCGGCGGCGCCGCACGTCTCGGTGGTCGTCCCGGGGCTGAACGAGGCGGAGAGCCTGGCCGAGCTCGCGCAGCGCATCGACCAGGCGCTGCGGGGGCGCTTCACCTACGAGCTCATCTTCGTGGACGACGGCAGCACGGACGACACCTGGGCCGTCATCTCCAGGATCCGCGCGGAGAACCCGGTGGTGAAGGGCATCCGGCTGCGGAAGAACTTCGGCAAGGCGACGGCGCTGACGGCCGGCTTCCGCAAGGCGAAGGGCGCGATCGTCGTCACGATGGACGCCGATCTCCAGGACGACCCGGCCGATCTGCCGAGCTTCATCGCCAAGGTCGAGGAGGGGCTCGACGTCGTGGTCGGCTGGAAGGTCAACCGGCTCGACCCCAAGAACCGCCTCGTCCTGTCCCGCATCTTCAACGGGACGGTCCGCTCGGTCACGGGCGTGAAGCTCCACGACATGAACTGCGGCTTCAAGGCGTACCGGAGCGAGGTGCTCCGCACGATCCCGATCTACGGCGATCTCTTCCGGTTCATCCCGGCGCTCGCCGCGTGGCAGGGCTTCCGGGTCGCGGAGATCCCGGTGCGCCATCACGCCCGCAAGTACGGCAGCTCCCGCTACGGCCTGGAGCGCATCCTGCGCGGCTTCTTCGACCTGCTCAGCGTCATGTTCCTGACCCGCTACTCGAAGAAGCCGATGCACCTCTTCGGCCTCATCGGCCTCGTGTTCGCGGCGGTCGGGGTGACGATCAACGCCTACCTGACCTTCCTCTGGCTGCTCGGGCACAGGATCGGCGATCGGCCGCTGCTCCTCCTCGGCGTGCTGATGATCCTCCTCGGCATCCAGTTCTTCTCGATGGGGTTCATCGGCGAGTTCCTCACCTTCCAGATGCAGCAGCGCCATGTGGCGGACGAGCCGCCCGTCCGCGAGGAGTTCGAGTGATCCCTGACGCTTACTTCGGCCGCTTCGAGACCGCGAAATACAGAAAGGCAGGCGCTCTCAAGCGGAAGCTCATCCAGCGCTTCGTTTCCTCGATACACGAGCTCTTCATCGAGGCGAATCCGGTCCAGCGCGTGCTCGAGATCGGCGTCGGAGAGGGGTTCCTCTCCGGCTACCTCTCGGAGAAATTCCCCGAGAAGCAGTTCACCGGCGTGGATCTCAACCCCGCCGATATCGAGCGTCTGCAGCGGCTCTTCCCGAGCATCCAGGCGCGCGTCGGGAGCGCGTATGATCTCAGCGATCTCCCGTCCGGCTTCGACCTCGTGATCTGTGCCGAGGTGCTCGAGCACCTCGAGACGCCCGACCGGGCGCTCGCCGAGATCCAGCGGCTGGCGTGCCGGCGCGTGATCCTCTCCGTGCCGTACGAGCCGTTCTTCATGCTCTCGAACCTGCTCGCAGGGAACAACGTGCGCCGCTTCGGCAACGACGTCGAGCACATCAACCACTGGAGCCCGGCGTCGTTCCGCCGGCTCATCGAGCCGCGCTTCGACGTCGTGCGGATGACGACCTCTTACCCCTGGGTCCTCTGCCTCGCAGCCCCGCGCTGAGCATGCGCCGCACGGTTGTGAGGGCGCTCGTCCGCCTCATCGGGCCGCTCCTGCTGGCGGTCGTGATCCTGCGCATCGACGATCGGGACGCGGTGCTCGGCGCGCTCGCCTCGGCCTCGGCTGGCCCGCTCGTGCTCGCCGCGGCGCTGAACCTGCTCAACATCCACCTCAAGGTGGTCCGCTGGGACGCGCTGCTCCGCGCCCGGGGCATTCGTTACCCGCTCGGGCGCGCCTGGGCGTCGTTCCTGACGTCGCTCTATGTCGGCATACCGACCCCCGGGCGCATCGGCGATCTCCTCCGGATCCGCTACCTGCGCCACGATCTCGGCGTGCCGTACGCGGAGGGGCTGGCCTCCGTCGTGATGGACAGGCTGTGTGATCTCTACGTGCTGGCCGCGTTCGTCGCCGTCGGCGTCGCGCGTTACAGCGCGGTCATCGCCGGCCGCCTGGCCTGGGTGACGTGGGGTGGCATTGCGCTCACGGTCCTGGCGCCGCTCGTGCTGCTCATCCCCGGCCTCGCCGAGCGGCTGATGCTCGCGGTATCCCGCAAGATCCCGAGCGATTCCGCCGAGGCCGCGGAGCCTGGCGCGACGAGCCGCTTCCTCGTTGCGCTGCGCGCCCAAGTCGGCCGCGGCCTCCTCTTCACGCTTCCCGTCACGGTGGCGACGTTCGTCGTCAACTTCTTGCAGGGCTATCTCATCGCGAGGGCGCTCGGCCTCTCGCTCTCGCTGTTCGACGTCACCTGCCTGCTCGCCATCGCGAACCTGCTCGGCCTCTTGCCGATCTCGATCGCCGGCGTTGGCGTCCGGGAGTTCTTCTTCTCCCTCGTGTTTCCTGCCCTGGGCTTCAGCGCCGAGCAAGGCGTGAGCTTCGGCCTCCTCGTCTTCGCCGTCGTCTACCTGGTCGTCGTCGCCCTAGGCTTCGTGAGCTGGCAAATCGCCCCCCCACCCACCTCCCCCGAACCGGCCCCCCCCGTCCCCCCCCACCCCTAACCCTCTCTCTTCCCCTCTCTCCCACCGTTCGCCCTTTAGAGAGAGAAGCGGGTGGTTAGGGTCAGCGGCTCCCAGTCGAACGACGGCACCCGCGAGGCCGCGGCGCGGAAGGCGTCGACCACGCACTCGCCGACCTCGGTGCCGGCGTAGGGCGGCCCGTCCAGCTCCACCTGGGCGTCGCCGCCCGGCGCGAAGGTCACGGTCACGCTCCCCTCGCCGCTCGGGCCGTCCGGCTGCCAGCAGCGCTGCGCGCGCACGCGGCCGTGCTCGAGCGCGGCGCCCGCGGCCCTGCCCACGCGCAGGCGCGCGGCGTCGACCCGGCTCGACCAGGCGTCGTGCCCGTCGTGCGACCGCGGCAGCACCTCGGCCGACGCGGGGTACGGGGCGCCGCGCTGCGGGCAGTGCGCAGGCCGCACCATCGCGTAGCCGGTCGCGGTGGCGAAGCCGCACACCGCGAGCGCCACCAGGAGGGCGCGCTGCCCGCCGGCCCGCCCGTGAGGGCCGTCGGGCGGGCCGTCGTCGCCCGATCCGCCGCGCAGCCGCTCGACCTCGGCGCGGACCTCCGCGAGCTCCGCATCCCGGGCGGCGAGCGCCGCCTCCCGCTCCTTCAGCTTGGCTTCGAGGGTTTCGATGCGCGCGCGAGCCGCATCGAGATGATCCCGGTAGTGCGACATGGGACCATTCTACCGCGGGCCGCGCGCGGCGCCTGCCCTTCCCACACCCCCGTGCCATTCCTGCCGTTCCTTGACAGCAGGGGGTAGGGTCAAGTAGCCGAGGACCC
This sequence comes from Sorangium sp. So ce185, assembly GCF_051526825.1. Lineage (NCBI taxonomy): Bacteria > Pseudomonadati > Myxococcota > Polyangiales > Polyangiaceae > Sorangium > Sorangium sp. So ce185. The sequence goes on from NZ_CP150316.1 coordinate 11,447,423, forward strand.
GCCTCCTCCATGCTAGAACCCCACCGCACCAGGCTGAGCAGCGCGCTCGCGAAGCTCGACGGCACCCTCGAGCGGCTCGCGCGCGCCGCCTTGACCCTGGCGCCGTGGCCGATCCTCTTCGGCATGAGCGTCGCCGTGTCGGCGTGGGTCTTCACCCACCCGAGCCGTCTCGCCCTGCTCTCGACGAACAAGCTGACCGAGCTGGAACGCCGCTGGATGGCCGGCGGCGCCGTCGCGGCCATCGTGGGGGTCGGCCTCGCCTACTTCTTCGTGATGCTGGCGGGGCGCGCCTTGACCCGCTCGTGGGACGTCGTGGGCACGGTGGGCCGCCTCAACCGCGCCCTCGCCCCCCTGCTCGCGCTCCCCTTCATCGCCGCGCTCAAGCTGCCGAACATCGAGAAGGACAGCCCGAGGACCGCGATCTTCTACGCCGCCCTCGCCGCCGCGACGGTGGGCGCCGGCGTCTACGCCTGGGGCCGCGGCGCCCGGCTCTCGCCCGCGCTCGCCATCGACGACCCGGCCGCGCTCGACAACCCGCCCGCAAGCGGCGGCCCGCTCGCCAAAGCCGGCCGGTGGCTCGCGCCGCTCGCCGTCCTCGCCCTGTGGGCAGGCTACGCCCTCTTCTTCTCCCGGCTCGCGATCACCAACCACCACGCGCTGCACACGCGGACGCCCGACCTCGGGTACTACGACAACATCTTCTACCAGTCGATCCACGGGCGGCCGCTCGGCTGCTCCTGGCTCCGCGCCGGCTACCACGGCTCCGCGCACTTCGATCCCATCCTCGTCCTGCTCTCGCCGCTCTACCTCATCTACCCGAGGGCGGAGCTCCTCCTCGTGCTCCAGTCCGTGTGGCTCGGCGCCGGCGTGATCCCGGTGTACCTGCTCGCGCTCGACAAGCTCGAGCACCGCGGCAAGGCGCTCCTGCTCGCCGCCGTGTGGGCCCTCTACCCGGCCCTGCACGGCGCGAACATGTACGAGTTCCACTCGCTCGCGCTGATCTCGCCGCTCGTCGTCTGGCTCCTCTACTTCTACGAGACCGGCAAGGACCGGTGGTACTGGGTCACCCTCGCCACGCTGCTGCTCTGCCGCGAGGACGTCTCGCTCCTGATGTGCTTCATCGGGCTCTACGCCATCTTCGACCGGCGCGCGGGCCGGACGCGCCTCGGCTGGATCACCATCGCGACGAGCCTCGTCTACTTCGTCATCGTGAAGCTGTTCTTCATGACGTCCGCCGGCATCATCATGTCGGGCAAGGACGCGTACTCGTTCGCCTACTACTACGAAGAGCTCATGCCGAACCGGAGCGGGCTCGGCGGCCTCGTCGTCTCCGTCCTCACGAACCCCGTCTTCGTCCTCAAGGTCATGCTCGAGGAGCCGAAGATCCTCTTCCTGCTCCAGCTCTTCGTCCCCCTCTGCTTCCTGCCCTTCCTCGCCAAGCCCGGGCGATGGATGCTCGCCTACGGGCTCCTGTTCTGCCTGCTCGCCTCGCGCGACGCGGTCTTCTCGATCCACTTCCAGTACTCGTCGATCCTCTTCCCCATCGCCTTCGTGCTGACGCCGATCGCGCTCAAGCGGGTCGAGGACTCGGCGCCGGCCGCGTACCTCGGGTTCGACGGGCGGCGGCTCTCGCGCGCGCTGCTCGCGGCGACCCTCGTGGCGAGCGCGCTCGTGTCGTGGAAGTTCGGCGGCCTCGTCGAGAACGCCTCGTTCAGGGGAGGCTTTCACCGCGTGGCGCGCGCGCTCACGCCCGAGCAGGAGGCCACCTACGGGTGGGTCAGGCAGCAGGTCGAGTCGATCCCGCCCGGCGCGATCGTCGGCGCGACGAGCAAGATGGGGCCGCACGTATCCAACCGGCAGGAAGCCTATTTCTACCCGGGCGACCGCGCCGCCATCGTCCAGTATGTGTTCCTTGACGAGGGGGAGCTCAAAGGCAAGGACCTGGAGCGCCACAACGCGGCGGTGAAGCGCGGCGAGCTCACGGAGCTCGGCCGGCTGAAGAAGATGGCGCTCTTCAAGCGGGTGAAGCCGGCGGCGAAGCAGCCGCCGCCGGCCCCGGCCGAGCGCGACGAGCCCCCTACCGAAGACCCGGCTCCGGAGCTACGAAAGCAGGACAGAAAAGACGGCGGCGCGCCGCCCGAGCCAACCAGCACCGCGGAGCAAGATGAAGACCCTCCTCCTGGCCCATGACTTCGACGAGACCTCGGAGCGCGCCCTCGACACTGCGATCGAGCTCGCCCGCAAGCTCTCCGCGAAGGTCGTCGTCGCACACGTGTACAGCGTGCCCGTCTACACCTTCCCGGAGGGCTCGTCGCTGATCCCCTCGGCCGAGGACGCGGCGCGCCTCGCCGAGGCGGCCCAGCGGAGCCTCGATCAGGTGCTCGAGCGCCGGCGCGCCGTGGGCGACGTCGAGATCTCGGGCACGCTGCGCGCCGGCGCCCCCGACGAGGAGATCTGCCGGCTCGCCGACGAGATCGGCGCCGACATGATCGTGATCGGGACGCACACGCGCGGAGCGGTCGCGCGGGCGCTGCTCGGCAGCGTGGCCCAGCGGGTGGTGCGCTCGGCGAAGGTCCCGGTGCTGACGATCCGCGGCCCGCAGAGCGGTTGAGCGACACGTCCTGCCGCTTCGGGCCCGAGGTTCGTGGCATCGGGGACCATCGCATCCGTATCCGGCACCACCGGATCGGGCATTAGAAATTTCCCGACGCCCTGCCAAATGCATCCGGCCGCTGCCCCGAAACCTCGTTGAAACATCGGGCACGTTACGCCCGAGCCATGAAGATCGACACTGGGGATACGGCCTGGCTCCTCGCATCGACAGCCCTCGTCCTTTTCATGACGCCGGGCCTCGCCCTGTTCTACGGCGGCATGGTGCGCCGCAAGAACGTGCTCGCGACGCTCATGCACTCGTTCGCGGCGCTCGCGGTGATCTCCGTGCAATGGGTGGCGATCGGGTACTCGCTCGCGTTCGGCACGTCGCAGGGCGGGCTCATCGGCGGGCTCGATTATGTCGGCATGCGGGGGCTCGCGGGCGTGGAGCGCGGCACCGTGCCGCACCTCGCCTTCGCGGCGTTCCAGATGATGTTCGCGGTGATCACGCCCGCGCTCATCGCGGGGGCGTTCGCCGAGCGCATGCGGTTCCCGGCGTATCTGGTCTTCATCCTGCTCTGGTCCACGCTCGTCTATGATCCCGTCGCCCACTGGGTGTGGGCGGAGAAGGGGTGGCTCTTCGAGATGGGGGCGCTCGACTTCGCCGGCGGCACCGTCGTCCACCTCGCCGCGGGCATCTCGGCGCTGGTCTGCGCGATCGTGCTGGGCAGGCGCTCGGGGTACCCGCACGAGCGGCACGTGCCGCACAACCTGACGATGACCCTGACGGGCACGGGCATCCTCTGGTTCGGCTGGTTCGGCTTCAACGCCGGCAGCGCGCTCACCTCGGGCGGGCTCGCGGCGCTGGCGCTGCTCGACACGCACGTCGCGGCGGCGGCGGGCGGCGCGGCGTGGCTCTTCGTCGAGTGGGCGCAGCGGGGCAAGCCGACCGCCCTCGGCGTCGCGTCCGGCATCGTGGCCGGGCTCGTCGGCATCACGCCGGCGGCCGGGTTCGTCGCGCCCTGGGCCGCGGCCGTGATCGGCCTGCTCGCGGGCGCGGTCTGCTACGCGGCGGTCGTCTCGAAGGAGCGCCTCCGCTACGACGACTCGCTCGACGCGTTCGGCGTCCACGGCGTGGGCGGCCTCCTCGGCGCCGTCCTGACCGGCGTCTTCGCGGAGAAGGCCCTGAACGAGGGCGGCCGCGACGGCGTGATCGCCGGCAACCCCGGTCAGATGGTCCCGCAGCTCGCCGGCATCGTGGCCGTCGGGCTGTACGCGGCGATCGTGACCTTCCTGCTCCTCAAGCTCGTCGACAAGCTGATCGGCCTGCGCGTGGCCGAGAGCGACGAGCGCGAGGGCCTCGACGCCACCGAGCACGGCGAGACCGGTTACGCGCTGTAGCGGCGCGGGGGGCAGCCCCGGCCCCCAGCGTCGTCGCGGGCCTCGGCCGGGCTCGCTCTCCTGGTAACGAGGGGGTGAGGCGCCGTCGTAGTTGCCTCCACCCGGGCGCACCGCTAGAGCGACAGACGGTTCGAACCGCCGGGGCGCCGGGGATGCCGTGAGAGGTCGACGCTCTCCCGGCGCCCCCGGCGCCCCGACGGCGTATCCCCCCGGACCGATCGGTGCTCCAGCTTGCGCCGAACCTTTCCCCTGGGCGCGCGCCGAGCGAGCGCCCCGTCATCACGGAGCAGACAGGCATGAGCGGCCATTCCAAGTGGGCCACCATCAAGCGGAAGAAGGGCGCCCTCGACGCGAAGCGCGGCAAGCTCTTCACCAAGCTCATCAAGGAGATCACCGTCGCCTCGCGCATGGGCGGCGGAGACCCGAACGGCAACCCGCGCCTCCGGAAGGCGATCAACGACGCCAAGGGCCAGGCGATGCCCGCCGACACGATCAAGCGCGCCATCCAGCGCGGCACCGGCGAGATCGAGGGCGCGAACTACGAGGAGATCCTCTACGAAGGCACCGGCCCCGGCGGGACCCTGTTCCTCTGCGAGGCGATGACCGACAACCGGAACCGCACCGTCGCCGAGATCCGGAAGATCTTCGAGAAGAACAACGGGCAGCTCGGCGCCGGCGGCTCCGCGCAGTGGGCCTTCGATCGCAAGGGGATCATCCTCATCGCGAAGGACGCGGCGACCGAAGACCAGCTCATGGACACCGCCGTGGGCGCGGGCGCCGACGACTACAGCGATCAGGGCGAGGAGTGGCAGGTGCTCTCCAGCGTCGACGTGATGGACACCGTCGTGAAGGCCCTCGAGGACGCGAAGATCGCGGTGAAGTCGAGCACCGCGGGCTACGTGCCCAAGAACAAGAAGGAGGTCGCCGGCCGCGACGCCGAGGTCTGTCTCAACCTCGTCGACTCGCTCGACGACCACGACGACGTGCAGAACGTCTACGCCGACTTCGACGTCCCCGAAGAGGAGCTCGCGAAGCTCGAGGGGTGACGCCCGGCCCGACGCGGGCGCCCGCACGTCACGGGCGCCAGATCGGGAAGCTCACGATCGCCCACGAGAAGAACGCGTGGGCGAAGAGCGCCGGCGGCAGGCGGCCGGTGCGGTGCACCACGCGGCCCCACACGATCGAGCAGCCGAAGCCCGCCGCGACGAGCAGCGGGTTCGGCCCGGCGACCGGATCGCCGAGCAAGAAGAGCGTGGGGAGGTGCGCGGCGGCGAAGAGCGCGCTCGACAGCAGCCAGGCGGTCACCTGGCCGAACGGCCCCTCGAGCGCGCGCATGACGAGCCCGCGCCAGACGAGCTCCTCGAGCGCGGCCACGACGAAGACGATCGCGCCGGTGAACACGCGCGTGTCGGCCAGGGGGTCGCCGAGGTGGAGGTACATGCGGAGGAGCCACGCCTCGCGCGGCGAGCCCCGCGGGGCGAGCGCCAGCTGCACCGCCATGGCCATGCCGTAGAGCACGGCCGCGACGAACGCGCCGCGCGCGAGATCGCCCGACAGCGGGCGGAGCGCGGCGCGGAGCTCGCCGCGCCGGCGGAGCCACAGCACGGTGACCGCCGCGAGGACGGCGTAGAGCGCGCCGAGCGGCGCGAGCATGCCCGGCGCGCCCGCGCGATCGGGGTGGAACGCGTACGCGACCGCGAGCGCGACACCGGCGCTGACGGACGCGGCGATGAGCGCGGCCTCGCGGCGCGAGGCCCGCGGCGGCTCGCGCGGGTCGGTGGCCGGCGGGTCGACCGGGATCATCGCGCGCACAGCTGCACGACCCGATCGAGGATGCGGTCGGCGAGCACGGGCTTGGGCAACACGCCGAGCGCGTCGGCGGCGTCGCGGGTCACGATCGTGGCGCGGTTGTCGTCCCGGCCGAACGAGTCCGCGGCGTGGTTGGCGACGATCATGTCGACGCGCTTGCTCGCGAGCTTGCGCCGCGCATAGGCGATCACGCCGTCGTCCGAGTCGGTCTCGACGGCGAACCCGACGAGCACCGGGGGCCGCGCGCCGCCCTCGCGCGCGGCGGCGTCGAGGCTGGCGCGCGCGAGGCCGACCTCGGCGAGCAGGTCGGGGTTCGGGACGAGCGGGAGCGAGGCGAGATCCGGCGTGCGCTTCAGCTTTGTCGCGTGCTGCTCGGCCGGGCGGTAGTCGGACACCGCGGCCGTCATGATCAGCGCGTCGGCGCCGCGGAGGTCCTCGCCGAGCGCCTGCCAGAGCGCGGCGCGCATCTCGAGCGCGCCGCGCACGTCGACGCGCCGCGCGCCGGGCGGCGCGGCGAGCGACACGGGACCGGCGATGAGCGTGACCTGCGCGCCGCGGAGCGCCGCCCGATCGGCCACGGCGAAGCCCATCTTGCCGGTCGACCGGTTGCCGAGGAAGCGCACGGGATCGAGGTCCTCGAGCGTGGGCCCCGCGGTGACGACGAGGCGGAGCCCCGCGAGATCCCGCGGGCCGAGCCGCGAGAGCGCCGCGGCCGCGATCGCCGCGGGCTCGGCCATGCGGCCGAGGCCGCGCTCGCCCGAGGCGACCTCGCCGAAGACCGGACCGACGAGCTCCACGCGCCCGTCGGCCTCGAGCGTGGCGACGTTCCGCGCGGTCGCGGGGTGCGCCCACATGCGGGGGTGCATCGCCGGCGCGGCGAGCACCGGGCCCTTCGCGCACAGGGCGAGCGCCGTCACGAGGTCGTCGGCGCGGCCGCCGGCGAGGCGGGCGAGCACGTCGGCGGTCGCGGGCACGAGGAGCACGAGGTCCGCCTCGGCGGCGAGCGCGACGTGCAGCTCGCCCGCGAACCCCGGATCCCACATCGTGTCGCGCACCGGCTCGCCGCAGAGCCCGCTCAGCGTCATCGGGCCGAGGAACTGCTGCGCCGCGCGGGTCATGACCGGGAGCACGCGCGCGCCGCCCTGGATCAGGAGCCGCGCGACCTCGGCGGCCTTGTACGCGGCGATGCTGCCGGAGACAGCGAGCGCGACGGTCGGTCGCCCGCCGCCGGCGGCCGGCGGAGCGGGGGCGTCGGGGTGAGGCGCAGGAGAGGACGGCGTTCGGCCGGACATGATGCAGGTGCCAGCGTGGGGGCGCCGCTTCGCGGTCGCCGGTCAACATCGGTCGGGAGCCGCTCCGCGGTCCCTTGGCCAACATCGGTCGGGAGCCGCTCCGCGGTCCCCTGTGAACATCGATCGGGGACCGCCTCGCGGTCCGCCTCCGCCCACCGTGGCACGAAAACCGGCGGCCGTACACGCTGCGCCGCGGGCGGATGCTACCCTCACCGGGTGCGCTCCTTCGATCGGCCGCGGGGCCGCGCCCGGGCGGGCTCCGAGCAGCTCGTCACGGTGGCGACGTACAGCGAGTCCGTCGAGGCGCAGATGGGGCGCTCGGCCCTGTCCGCTCACGGCATCCGCGCCTTCCTCGCCGATGAGCACGTGGCGACGCTGACCCCTCATTATATCGGCAGGTCTCTCGGGATCCGGCTCCAGGTGCCGAGCGCGGATCTGGAGCGGGCGGCCGAGATCCTGAGACCGCCGCCCGTCGATGACGATCGCGAGCTCGACGAGGACGACGATGAGGCGGCCGAGCTCGATGGGCCGAAGTGCCCTGGGTGCGGGGCGCGCTACGCTTACCGCGAGTGGGCTCCGGGTCAGATCCTCGCCATCCTCTTGCTGCTCGGGTTGCCGCTCCTCGTCCTGAAGAAGCGGTGGCACTGCCGCAAGTGCGATGCGTACTGGCCCCCGGAGGCGAACGCGCCGAGGCATGGAAATCCCTACCGGGCGCCGCGCGGGGCGGCGCTGCGTCCGAAGGGCCAGTGAACCAACCGGCGGCCGCGGCGCGGCGCGCCCGGTGTCGCGCGGGAGCCGCCGTCACGTGGCGACGAGAAATCCCTGGCGGGATTTCTGGCGCGCGGCAGTAGCATCCCCCACCGAGAGCTCGTCACGGGGCTCCCTCACAGGAACACGAAACGATGGCAAGCACCGTCCTCACCGGCATCAAGCCCACCGGAACGCCGCACCTCGGCAACTTCGTAGGGGCGATCAAGCCGGCGCTCGCGCTCGCAGGGACCGCGTCGAACGCGCTCTACTTCGTCGCGGACTACCACGCGCTCAACACCATCCACGACGCGCAGAAGCTCCGCGGCCTGGTCCACGAGGTCGCCGCGACCTGGCTCGCGCTCGGCCTCGACCCCGAGAAGGTCATCTTTTACCGGCAATCCGAGGTCCCGGAGATCCTCGAGCTCAGCTGGATCCTCTCATGCTTCACGGCGAAGGGGCTCATGAACCGCGCGCACGCCTACAAGGCCGCTGTCGCCAGGAACATGGAGTCCCGAGCGTCGAGCGCCGCGACCGTGGAGGACATGGACGACCTCGACGCCGGGATCAACATGGGCCTCTACTGCTATCCGGTGCTGATGGCGGCCGACATCCTCCTGTTCAAGACGAATGTCGTTCCCGTGGGCAAGGACCAGGTCCAGCACATCGAGATCGCCCGCGACATCGCGCAGCGGTTCAACGCGATCTACGGCCCGGTCCTGGTCCTGCCCGAGGCGCGCATCGACGCCCACACCGCCGTGATCCCGGGCCTCGACGGCCGCAAGATGAGCAAGAGCTACGACAACACCATCCCGCTCTTCCTGGCGCCGGAGAAGCTTCGCAAGACGATCTTCAAGTACAAGACGGACTCGTCGCCCCCGAGCGAGCCGAAGGATCCGGACACCTCGCCGCTGTTCCACCTCTACCGGGAGTTCGCGACGCCCGAGGAGACGGACGCGCTCCGCGGCCGCTACCGGAGCGGCATCGGCTGGGGCGAGGCGAAAGAGGCCGTGTTCGAGGTGCTGAACCGCGCGCTGGAGGAGCCGCGCCGGCGCTACGCGGAGCTCATGGCCGACCCGGCGCGCGTCGACGCGCTGCTCACGGAGGGCGCGGCGCGCGCGCGGCAGATCGCGAGCGTGACGATCCAGGAGACGCGCAAGGCGATCGGCGTCCGCTGAAGGCCGCCGCCGGCGCGGGCGGACGTGACGCCGGCCGCCGCGCCCGGGCCGGCAGGCGGCGGCCGATCAGCCGCCGTCGCCCTTCTTCTGGCGCCGCTTCTTGCTCTTGCCGTCCTTCGCCTCGTCGCCCGCGGCGTCCTTCTGGCCGCGGGCCTCTCTCGCGCCCTTGCCCTCGGGCTGCTCGCTCGAGGCTTGCACGGTGGCCGCGCCCTCCGCGGGCGGGGCGTCCTCGCCGCGCCCGCCCTCGCGCGCATCCCCCTTCGCTCGGAAGGTGCCGATCCCCGCGCGCTCGGTCCAGCCGCGCTCGCCCGTGAGCCCCGGCTCGCGGCTCTCGACGGTGCCGCCGCCCGGCTCGGGGCCGGTCGCGCCGGGCGTGCGGACGTCCGGGCCCTGCGTGACGACGAGGTACTCGTCGGCCACGTACTCGGGGTGATTGTCGTCCGCCACCTTGACCTCCGGATCGCGCGGGCCGCTCCCGACATGGATGATCTGCGTGGTCGGCGGGTAGCTGTCGCTCCACTTCTCCCGCACCCCATAGGCGCCGTCGCGGACGACCCGCGAGCTCGTCGTCCGGAAGCCGGGGATGCCGCGCTGGGCGAGCGTCCGTGTCCCCTCAGGCAGCTTCGGCGTCGGGCGCTCCAGCTCCTCGAACGGGATGACCTCGTCGATGCGGCGAAAGTACGTGACCGTGAGCTTGCGCGAGGGGCCGAGGATCTCGGCGCGCACGACGCCGCCGGCCACCGTCTCGTGGAGCACGATCGGGAAGTCGAACGGGTTCCTGAAGCGGTAGTTGATCGTCGGATAGACGACGGTCGCGTCGAGGCCGAGCTTGATGTAGTAGCTCGGGCGGGAGTGCGGGTAGCGCTCGACGATCTCGAGCCCCGCGAAGAACGCGGCGCCGTGGAGCGTGCCCGAGATCTGGCAAGTCCCGCCGCCGAGCCCGTCGACGAGCTCCCCCTGGGCGATGACCGGAGCGACCCGGTAGCCGTGCGCCTCGTCGCGCGGGCCGACCGTCTCGTTGAAGTCGAAGATCTCCCCCGGCATGACGACCACACCGTCGAGCTTCGAGGCGGCGAGCCTGAGGTTATACGTCCTCTCCTTGGACTTCCCCCCGGTCGCGTAGCGCGTCTCGAAGTAGCCGAGCACCTGGTCGAACTTGACGTTGCCGAGCTGCTCCGCGACGAGCTTCGGCGCGATCGTCTCGACGCTGGCCTGCGCCGTGTCCTCGCCCGCCCGGAGGGCAGCGTCGATCCGCGCGAGGGTGCCGTAGACGTCCAGCCGATACCCGATCTTCTCGGGCCTGAGCTGCTTCGCCTCCAGATCGACATAGGCGTCGACCGCGGGCGCGTCGAGCTCGACCTTGAGATCGAGCAGCTTGCTGATCGCCCGCTCGGAGTCGAGGAGGAGCGGGATCGGGATGTCGAGCGGGGCGTCCTCGTCGTGGCGCTCGTGCGCGCGGCGGAGCGCGCTCTCCGGGCGGAGCGCCTCGCGGACGAACTCGGCGAGGCGGACGCGGTTGATCTCGACGCCGAGGTCGTTGCGGCGCAGCGCGCGCGCGGAGCCGTCGGGGAGCACGATCCGGATCTCGCCGGTCGCGTAGCGGCGCACGAGATCGAGCGCGTTGGCCACGACGTCGCCGCCCGTCGGCACCGGCACCTGCGCGACGCGGAGGACCGGCGGAGGCTTCCGGCCGTCGTCCGGCGGCGGAGGAAGCACGAGGTAGGTGATGACCAGGCCGCTCGTGACGAAGATCGCCACCAGCGCGGCGAACCGCCAGAGCTCCGGCGAGCGGCGAAGATCCATGCGAGGGCGGCCATCTTGAAAAGCGTTCCCCGAACCGTCAAGGAAACGCCGCCGGCGCGGCCTGCTCGGCCTACCCGGCCTACCGAATCACGGGGCGGCGCCCGTCCCGGGGACGGCGCGGCCGCGCGGCGCCCTCGACGCGGCGTGCGCGGCCCGGAGGAGCGGCGCCTTGATGGAGCCCGCCCTGGGCACGATGAAGCCGCCCCGCCCGTGCGGCGCGCGGTTCTCGGGCGCGGACCGCAGGAGGTACGCGCCCGCGAGCGCCACGAGGACCGCGAGGGCGACGGACGCCACGGGGACGAGCCAGCGCCGCGCGCGTCGGTCGGGCGGCGGCGCGCTCGCGCCGCGCTCCACGACCGCGCGCCCGGCGGGCTCGGCGGTTTCTGGCGAGCTCGGCTGCGGAGGCGGAAAGTCCGGGTCGTTCGAGCGCTCGCGCGCGATCTGCATCGCCTCCTGGATCGCGGCGCGCCGGCGCTCGCCGCGCGGGCCGAGCAGCCGCTGCATCAGCGCGGCGAGCTCATCGGCGGTGGCGAGCGGCGTCGTCAGCGACGCCTGCTCGATGGCGCGCCGCAGCTCGGCCATCGACGCGAAGCGCTCGTCCCTCGGCTTCGCGAGCGCCTTCATGATGATGCGCCCGACGTCCTCCGGGAGCGAAGGGATGAGGGTGCGCGGCGGCTCGGCCGCGGTCTTGTCGCAGATGCGGCGCACCGTCGCAGGCTCGTTCTCGGCGAGGAAGGGGTGCTTGCCCGTCACCAGCTGATAGAAGACGATCCCGAGCGTGAACACGTCGGTGCGCCGATCGATGGGCTCGCTGCCCGCCTGCTCCGGCGACATGTACGCGTACTTGCCCTTCACCTGGCCGACCTTGGTGCGCTGCAGGTTCGAGGCGGCCTTGGCGACGCCGAAGTCGAGGATCTTCACCGATCCGTCGTAGCCGACCAGGATGTTTTGCGGCGATACGTCGCGGTGGACGAGGCCGACGAGCTTGCCGTCGCGGCCGCGCAGCTCGTGCGCCGCGTGCAGGCCGAGGGCCGCCTCGCCGACGATGCGGAGCGCGACCGGGAGCGGGACGCCGCCGCGCGCCTTGCTCTCGCGGAGAACCAGGTTGAGCGGCTCGCCGTCGATGAGCTCCATCACCTGATAAAGGACGCCGTCCTCCTCGCCCGCATCGATGGTCTCCGCGACGTTCGGGTGGTGGATCTGCGAGACCAGCGTGGCCTCGTCCAGGAACATCGCCTCGAAGTCGGGGTCGTCGCTCAGCTCGGCGCGCAGCAGCTTGACGGCGACGATCTTCGGGAGCTGACCGCTCGTTCGAGCGGCCCACACCGAGGCCATGCCCCCGAGCGCGATGGGGACGAGGAGCTCATAGCGACCGAGCGTGTGGCCAGCGCGTACTTCTCCCATGGTGCTCACGTGCCGCGTAACCCCGGAGCGAGGCTGTCCCCGCCGGGAATGGAGCCCGCCGAGCGCGGCCTCCGTGAGGTCGGGTTCGCGAGAAGCGCTCGGTGTGCCAGGTGGTGATCTTGATCGAGGGTGACAGCGGACGCCCGGAGCGATGCCGGGCGCCTGATGTACGGATCGTCGCAGAGAACGCGTTGGCGCTCAACCCGGAACGCTATTCGGTCGCCGCGTGATCTTTACACCGGTCCATCGCGCCGCGGGCCGGCGCGCGCTCACCGGGTGAGCCCCGGAGCCTTGTCGGGATCACCGCCGCCCTCGGCCGGCGCGGCGGACGGCGGAGCCTCGGGAGACGGGATGACCTTGCGCAGCGCGGACAGGTGGCGCTTGGTCACACCGGTGACCGCCAGGATCTGCGCGTCGGTCGCGCGGCGCACGCCCTCCAGCGAGCCGAGCTCCCGGAGGAGCGCCGTCCTCACCGCGCTGCCGAGCCCCGGGATGTCCTCGATCTCGGAGCGGAGGCGCCGCGCCTTGCCCAGCCGCTTGCGCGCGTGATTGGCGAATCGGTGCGCCTCGTCGCGCGCCCGCGCCAGAAAAAAGAGGGCCGAGCTCGTGGAGCGGAGCGGGATACCGTTCTTCTGGCCAGGCAGGTAGACGCGGTCGACGAGCTTCTCGCCCGACTGCGTCTCGCGCTCCTTCGCGAGACCGACGATCGGAAGGCCGTGCAGGCCGAGATCGCGCGCCGCCGACAGCGCGACTTGGAGCTGGCCGCGCCCGCCGTCGACCACGAGCAGGTCGGGCAGATCCCACTCGGCTCCGCCGGACTGCGCGCTCTTCGGCGCCTCGCTGCCCGAGCCGGCGGCCTGCCGCTCCGCGGTCGCGGGCGCCAGCGCCGCTTCTGTCTCCGGCGGAGCGTCGCCGGCGCTCGCCGGGTCGAACGTCGCTTCGGCCGCGTCCGCCTCCATCGCTTCGCCCTCCGGCGCCTCATTCTCGATCGCGTCGTCAGCCGCGCCCTCGGCCGCGTCGCCCTCGGGCAGGTCGCTCACGGCCGCCTCGGGGGCGTCGGGCGCGGCGCCGCTCTCCGCGTCGTCCGCGACGGCCGGCGGGCTCGCCGGACGAGCTGCCTTGCCGCGGCGGAAGCGCCGCGCGAGCACCTCGTACATCGCGGCGTAGTCGTCGCCGTCGGCCACGCTCTTCACGTTGAAGCTGCGGTAGCGCTTCTTGTCGGGCTGGCCGTCGAGGAGCGCCACGATCGATCCCACCGTGTCGCCGCCGCCGAGATGCGAGATGTCGCAGCACTCGATGCGACGCGGGAGCGTCGGGAGCCGGAGGCGCTCCCTGAGCTCCTCGAGGCGGGCCTCGAGATCGTCCGAGCTCCGCTGCTTCTCCCGGAACGCGTGAGCTGCGTTCTCGTTCGCCATCTTGAGCAGGTCGACGCGGGGCCCGCGCTGCGGCACGAAGAGCGTCACCTTGCGGCCGCGCCGATCGCTGAGCCACTCCGCGACGCCCTCGGCGCCGTCGGGCAACACCGGCACGAGGACCTCATCGGGGATCGTGGTGGACGCGACGCCATAGTACTCGTTGAGGAAGCCGCCGAGCACCTCGTCGTCGGGCAGCTCCATGTTGCGGAGCGAGAAGGACAGCGTGTCTGTCACGCGCCCCTGGCGCACCATGATCACTTCGACCTCCACGAGCGTCCCCTCGCGGTAGAGGCCCACCACGTCTTGATCGACGTCCTTCACGTAGACGACGCGCTGCGCTTCCCGCACCGCCTCGACCGCCCGGAGCTGATCGCGGTAGATGGCCGCGCGCTCGAACTCGAGCTCCCGCGACGCGTCCCGCATACGCGAGGTGAGCTCGCCCGTGAGCTCGTCGTGGCGCCCCTCGAGGAAGAGCGCGACCGAGCGGACCATCTCCGTATAGAGCTCGCGATCCACATCCATCACGCACGGCGCGAGGCAACGCTTGATCTGGTACTGGAGGCACGGGCGCCGCCGCGACGCCATCTCGGCATCGGAGCAGGTGCGGAGCTGGAAGTGTTTGTTGACCAGGTGGAGCGTCCGCCGCGCGCTCGTCGCCGAGTGGTACGGGCCGAAATAGCGGGCCTTGTCCGGCGCGGGGCGGCGGACCGTCTCGAGCATCGGCCACTCCTTCTGCGTGTCGAGCTTGAGGCAGAGGAAGTCCTTGTCGTCACGCAGCTTGACGTTGAACCGCGGCTTGTGCTGCTTGACGAGCTCGTTCTCGAGTACGGCCGCCTCCTTCTCGGTGGCGGTCACCACCGTCTCCAGATCGGCCACGATCTTCCGGAGTATCGGGATGAAGTACCGGTCGTCGCTCCCGCTCTCCTGAAAGTAGCTGCGGACGCGCGAGCGCAGGCTCTTCGCCTTGCCGACGTAGACGACGGCGCCCGTCTTGTCGATGAACAGATAGCAGCCAGGCTTCGTCGGGAGCGAGGCGAGCTTGGCTGCGAGGAGGGCTTCGGGATCCTGCTTGGCGCTCGGGTTGACCACGGCCGGAACGATCTAGAAGTCGCGCGCGCCGGCAGCAAGCGCCCCGATCACGGCCCCTCGGCGCACAGGGGCGACGCTGCCCGCGCGGTGCTCCGCGACACCTCGGAAACGCCGTCACGCGGCGCGGCGCAGCTCGCGGCGCGGGCGAGGCAGAACGCCCAGGTCGAGATCTCACGCCGGCCGCCCGCACGGCGCGGACCGCGGAGGCGCGGTGACCTGCGCGACAGTCGCGCCGCCCCGCTCGTCGCGCGCGACTCGCGTGAGCGCGACGAGCGGCGCGGCGCCGCGACTGCGCGGCTTCGTCTGGGGCACGCCCGGCGGCGCGGCGCGCTCGCGCGCCCCGGCGTCGGCGTCCTCATGATCACGGCGCCCGAGCCCTCGCCTGTGTCGCCATCGCTCGTGTGGCTGGCGGCGGAGACGACAGCGGTGGTGGCTCATCGCGCGCGGCTCGCCTCGAGACGCGCCCTCGATCCGAGAGGCGGCCGAGCGGCAAGATCTTCGCAAGACCTCCCGGGAGCAGGTCTCGGGTGTCGCGCGTTCCTCCTTCGTGGCCTCGCGGGCGACGGCGTCTTCGCCTCGGTCGCAATCTTGCGCGACTCCTCGTCGCCTCATCGCGCCCAGTCCGTCTGGAGCTTCTTGGCCTTGAGAGAGGCCGCCCGCTGGAGAGCGAGGTTGCCCGGGCCGGCCATCGGTGCCCGCTTGTCCTCGCCGTAGCTGCGCTTCGGGTTCTCCCCGCAAGCCACTTTCGGCCCGCCGGGCGCCACGGTGACGCGCGTCTGGGGACCATCTGGGAACCATCTGGGAACCATCTGGGAGGCCCCGATGCCCGGCCGGCGCTCCATCTTTACCGCGCACCCTCTAATCAGGTTGCCTGAACCCGAAAGGACTTGTATGGTCGTAACACCACCAGCGACTGCCCGTTCGATACCCGGGTCCTGTGGCCAGAAGGCATCGGCGGACTGAGCCTGCGGCGCCACCGGTCCCGAATCTGGTCCCCGTTCGCTGCCGTCCAGGTGCGCCGCTGCACCTGGTGTCGGGTGGACCCCGAGGTGGGAGTGCGCGTCGAACAGCCGAGGAGTGACGAACTGTCCACCAGCGTCCATCACCGCCGCCCCGCTCAGGGGATCGACGTCGCCCTCGGCGGCGGCGGCGCGCTCTGCGCCCGCGAGCTGGGGCGAGCCGCGGACGAGCGTCACCCTGGTGCCCAGCGCGAGTGTCACCGCCTGAGTCAGGATGAGCAGCTGAGCAGGAGCGGCGGCCTCGAGACCTCCCGCGGGCAGACTTCCGGCTTGCCGGGGCGGCGGCCGGGTCGGGGGCGCGGCGAGCGGTTTGGGGGACACGGCCGCAGGCTGGGCAGCTCCAGCACAGCCGCAAAAAGACGCAGCCACGCCCGAGGCGAGGTGGCCTCGGTGCTGCAACATGGGTGGGCGCAACCGCCTCGGGCCTTCGCGCCGCTCCGCCGGGGGGGCGCCCTGGCAGGTGGGTGGGGTAGCCCTCATGACGTCGACAGCGCCGGAGGGCGGATCGGCGGCGGACACGTTGCGGTCGATCCCGGAGAGCGGCTCGGTCCGGAGACGAAAGCTCGGGCATACAGACACGCCGGCGGCGCAGAGCGGAATGCAGAACTGAAAGACCTCCGGTCCAGCGCACCGGGGTGGGCTGGAACGGCGGCCTCGTCCATGACACCTTTCCTCGACGAGGGCGGCTCACCCGGGGGGGTCAGGCTCCTCCGCGCTCCCTCGGTCAGGCGCCCGCTTCGGCTGCTGCGAGGTGGGTCGCTTGTGTCCGGAGCACAGGAAAGCCAACCTTCGTGGGAATGTCGCTGGCTCCCCGCGGTTACGGGTCTGCCCGCGGCGCGCGCCGCGCGGCAGCAGGAGAAGCCGCGGCGCGGCGCAGAGAGGAGCGCGGCGCTGTACATCGCACCCCTCCTGGGTTTGGGCAGAGCCTGGCTTCGCGGCGCGGTGCCACCGGGCTTCGCCCCGCTCCGCGAAGCCACCAGGCTTGGCTTCGCGGAGCGACGCCACTGGGGAGACGCGCTGGCTGGAGTCCGGCTCGACCGGTCGCCCCAGCACGCCATGAGGGGACGGCGGGAGGGGGAGCTCGCGAGCGCGGGTTCCTGACGCAAGCTGAGGGGATGAAGGGGACACCTCTCGAATTATTTTCAACCAAGGTGCTGTTCAGCAGTTGACAACTCTAGCTATTCATGGGACGCGAGATCCAATGAGCAACGTCGAAACCGAGATCAAAAGCCACGTTGATGCATTCGTCTCTCAGCTGAGCGGACTTGTCCGCAAAGCGGCTCTCGAGGCCGTCGCCGACGCCTTGCGGGGGGAGGGCCAGCCGGCCGCTGCCGCCGCCGCGCCGCGCAAGGCGGGTCGGGCCAAGGCCGCTCCCGCGCCGGTTGCGGAGGTCAAGAAGGCGGCGGGGCGCCCCGCGCGCGCCGCGAAGCCCACCCGCAAAAAGGGCGAGAAGCGCTCGAAGGAAGAGCTCGCCGCCATGACGCAGAAGGTCCTGGAGCACATCCGGGCCAACAGCGGCCAGGGCGTGGAGCAGATCGCCAAGGATCTGGGCACCACCACGAAGGAGCTCACCCTCCCGATTCGGAAGCTGCTCGTCGAGAAGAAGATCACGTCGAAAGGAGAGAAGCGGGCTACCAAGTACTTTTCCCGCTGAAGCCGGCCTCGATGCCCGCCGGGCGGGTCCGGCCGAGCCAACCGAGGTCGACGTCCAGCCTTCCTCCAAGCGCAGCAGGGGAAATCGTGGCGAGCCAGGAGCTCCCCAGGCAGGCGCGGAGACCTCGCACATCGGGGCGGAGCAAGCTCCGCAGCCGTACACGCTTCCGGACCCCTCTCAGGAAAACTCCCCCAGCAATGCCCTCTCCGCGTAGCACCGTGGAGACCCCCGCACGCGCGGTGGAGAAATCCGCGCACGTGGCCCGAAAGCTCCCGTCCGACCGCTGCTGAGCGGATCCGCCCAGCGATGCAACGCGGAAGCTGCGCCCGAAAGCCGCTGTGCGCCCAGGCACGCTCCGGCGCCCAGGACGCTGGATTTCCGAGCCGCCCTGCGCGCGCTCCTGTCGTCCGCGCGGCAGACGGCCAGCGTCACCTCACCCGAGGACCCCAACAGGTCGTGGGGCAACATCGAAGGACCACCACATCTAGCTGTGTGGGCCGCAAGTGGTCGGGATTGCCAAGCTGGCAGAGCACGATCGGCGCGGCGCGAGCGTCTCGGCTGTGAGCGCCTGGCCCGCGCCGCCTCCCCCCGGTGTCCCGTCGGGTACCGATGGTTGCGCCTGCGAGGCATCGCCTCGCCCCGAAGCGGGATGGAGACCAACGCACCTTCACAGACATCTGGGCAGGACGCCCCAGGCGGATATTGCGAATTTGCAACGTGGGCGAGCCCGGCCTCCAGCGAAGAGGGCCCTCGGGCGCTCTCGGCCTCTGTGGATCAGGCAGGGACCCGGACAGCAAGGACCGCCGCAGGCCCTTGGTCTTGGTCTTGGTCTTGGTCTTGGTCTTGGTCTTGGTCTTGGTCTTGGTCAGCGTTCAGGCATGGTCTGTGCCACATGGGAGTTGCTCAGCGGATACCGCGCCTCATGCGCGGCGTGAAGCGGCGAGACCCAACTGCAACCGCGCTGGACAGGTTCTGACCATCTGCGATGCTCATCGGAGCCCCGCGGCGCTCGATCGACAGTCGAGCCGCCGGGCCGAGCTCGCACGCTGGACCGGGCGCCCCGGTGACACCACCGAGGGGCGTCGCGACGGCGGTCGCGTGAAGAGATCTCTGCGGGAAGCGCGACTCGGGCTCAGCGATCGGCCCGGGTCCCGACGATGAGGACATTCGAGAACGGCGTTTTCCCCCAGGCGGGCCTCGTCTCGCACGAGAAGCCGAGCTGCTCGAGGAGCGCGACGATCTCCCGGGCAGGGCGGAAACGCACCCGCTCGCCCCGGTTGAATCGAAGCGCGGTGAAGATGCGCTCCTCGAGGAGCGTGATCGAGCTCCTCAGGCCGCGCTCGGTGTCCGCCTCGCGGACGAGCAGGCGCCCTCCCGGTCGGACCGCGGCCGCCGCGCGCCGCAGGATCGCGTCCTGCTCCTCGACGCGGAAGTAGTGGAGCAGGTCGATGAGCAGCACGGTGTCCGCGTCTCCCAGCTCGGCCTCGCGCGCGTCTGCGCACCAGAACTCGGCGGCCAGCGGGGGGGCCGCGGGGAGCGCGGGCTGCTCGCCGGACGGACCGGGCGGCGCCGACGAGGGCGGCAGACGCGCGCCCGGATCGCCGCCGCTCGCGCGGCGCGCGTCCTCTATCTTGGCGCGGTCCCAGTCGAACCCGCGCGCGCGCGCGGCCCGGCCCAGCTCGAGCAGGAGAATCGGCAGCTGGCCAGCCCCGGTCCCGATATCGAGCACCTCCCCCAGCGCGCCGGGGCGGTCGCCGGCGATGTCGGCAATCAGCCGCGCGACCGGATCGCCGAGCAGCTTGAAGCGGACGTAGTGAAACCGGGTGCGCTGCGCCGCCGTTGCGCCCTCTTGCGGGCTGTACCTCGCGGCGACGCGCTCGATCGCGTGAACCCACGGCGGCGCGTCCTCGGGGAGCCGATACGGCTCCATCCCGCCGCGCTTCAGCGAGGGCGCGCGGCGCCGCTTCAGCGCGACGAGCGCGAAGACCAGGCCGCCGCCGAGCGCGGCGAGCGCGAGCCCGACCACGGGCGCGCCGAGGAGCATGTACTCGGGGAAGTCGGACAGTGCTTGCGCCCAGCTCATCTTCTCATGAAGGCGCAGCCAGCGCCCGGTGCGGAGGTACGCCCCGACCTGGAACTCGGCCGTGAGCAGCGCTGGTGCGAACAAGGGGTTGGAAATGTTCGCGGCGACCCAGGCAATCGCCGCGTCCAGGCGGAACCACAGGCAGAGCAGGAGGACGAGCGGCGTGTGGCACCCGAAGATCGGCTGCGATCCGATGAACAGGCCGATCGCCACCGCCACGGCCGTCCGGCCGGCCGACAGCTCGCTGCCACGGAGCTCGCGCCATGCGCGGCGCGCCTCCTCGCGGAGCAGAGAGTATTTCGCCAACGGTCAGGGGTTGCCTTCCGGTGTGGGGCGATCCGCGTCATCGGCCGCGTCCGCCGACAGCGAGGACAGGAGGTCGCTCACCTCCGTGGGGGTCGGCTCGTCGAGCGCCTCCCAGGAGGCGCCCCTCGCGGTGGTCGACGGCGCGTCGCGCGGCGCCGCGCCCGCGGTGTTCCCGCTCCGCTGCGCCTCCACCATGCGAAGGTACATCTTCGCCGTCTTGTTGTCGGGCTCGATCGCGAGCGCCTCGCGCCACTCGGCGATCGCGAGATCGAGCGCGCCGAGGGAGTGCAGCGCGACCCCGAGCAACACGCGCGCAGGCGGGTACTTCGGGTTGGCGTCGCGCGCGGCGGCGTAGTGCTCCCGGGCGAGCGCCAGATTGCCGGCGTCGCGGTACATCGTGCCGAGGCGCAGCTGGAGATCGACGAACGTCGGGCACAGCGCCACGGCGCGCTTCAGCTCGGCGATCGCTTCCTGCGCGCAGCCCGCGTCGGCGTAGGCCTGCGCGAGATCGGCATGCATGTTGGCGATCTTGCCGCGCGCGAACGGATCGAGGACGCCGCCGTCCCCCTCGCCGCGACGGATGCGGGAGTAGACCTGTCGCGCCGCCTCGTATTTGCCGAGGTCGTTGTACGTGACGGCGAGGTTCAGCAGCGCTTCCGTGTAGTGCTCGTTCAGCTGCACCGCGCGCTCGAAGTGGGCCTCGGCCGCGAGGAAATCGCCGCGCTCGTGGAGGATGACGCCGAGCATGTTGAAGACGTCCGCGAACCGATCGGTCTTCTCGAGGATCTGCCGCAGGGCGTGCTCGGCCAGATCGTACTCGCGCCGCTCGTAGTGCTCCCTGCCGAGAACCAGAAGCTGCTTCAGCCTGTCGTCCATGAGGCCCGCCAGCTTACGCGAGCGGCGTACGATGCGGTCGGTCTTCCGCGCAACCCTTGCGCGGATCGGGTGGCCGCGCGGTTGCAACCCCGGCGATGCCTTGGTACGCACGTCGGCGTGCCGAGTGCAGTACCCCAGAACCCGCTCGAGGCTTCCGGAGGGCCGGACGCCGCGGACCGCTCCGAGGAGCGGAACGAAGACGCCGGCAGGGCGTCGGGGCCCGGCGCCGCCGCCCTGCCGGGAGCGCCGCGCGAACAGCCCGGCGCCGCGGTCCCGCAGGGCGCGCCGCGCGCGGAGGCCGACGCCACCCCGCGGGACGCGCCGCGCGCCGAGCCCGGCATCGTCCCGCACCACGCGCCGCGCGCGGACATCGAGCGCAGCAGCGCCGCCGACGTGACGGACGACGCGCTCGACACCTCCAGCAGGCCTGCCACGCCGCCGCTGGCCGCGCCGCTCGTGGGCCACCGCCGGGCCGAGAGCGCTCCGGCCGCGCCCTGGTCGCGCGGCGGCGATCTGCGCGCGCGCTCGTCGCCGTCGTGGACGCAGCTCCCTCCTCCTTCTTCTCGCGGGCGCGGCGCCGCGCCGTGGTCGCGCGGCAGCGATCCGCGGTCCTCCCGCCCGTCGCTCGCGGACGGCGGCCCCTACGCGGGATCCGGCGCGGCCGACGGCCCGCGCCTGCCCGCCGGCCTCAGCCGGCCGCCTCCGGGGCCGCACCTCTCGCCGCGCATGACCGCGGTCTTCGGCGGCATCTTCGGCCTCGCGACGCTCACCTCGCTGATCGCGCTCCTGATCCAGGGCGTCCCGGTGCGCGACGAGCGCGCGCTCGTGGCGGCGAGCCCGGCGGGCTCGGCCACAGGCGCGGAAGAGGCCGGACGGCCCGCCGCGCCCGAGGTGAAGGCCAAGACACGCACGCCGCTGCCGGGCCCGTGGCGGATCTCCGAGCTCGCGAAGGATTCGTCCGTGATCGTGGCGAGCGACGTGATGGACCGCCGGTCGTTCATCACGGCCCTCGACGAGAAGGGCGTGCCGAAGGCGCAGATCTACCGGATCATGAAGGCCTTCGACGGGCTGCGGAAGTTCGACAAGTGCGGCCGCAAGGATCGGTTCACGGTCGCGATGGACCGCTCCACGCGCCGCGTCCGCGCCTTCGAGTACGAGGTCTCGGCGAGCGAGATCTACCAGGCGCGGGAGGACGCGGCCGGGCTGCTCGCGGGCACCACGCTCGACATGAAGATCGCCGAGGAGGAGGTCGTCGCCGCCTTCTACGTGGGGAAGGATCTCACGAGCGCGTACCGATCGGGCGGCCTGGAGCCTGGCGTGCTCGACGTGATCGACGACGCGCTGAGCGGGCGCATGTCGACGGAGAGCTTCGAGGAAGGGAGCATCGTCCGGCTGATCGCCGTCGAGGAGACGGCGCTCGGGATGTTCTCCCGGTACAAGAAGATCATCGCGCTCGAGTACCGGCCCGCAGATCCCGCCGAGAAGCCGCTGCGCATCTACGATTTCAAGGGGCAGGAGGCCCGCGGCTACTTCGACGAGCGCGGCCGGCAGCCGTACGCGGGCGGCTGGCGCGCGCCGGTCCCGGGCGCGCCCGTGACGTCGAAGTTCAACCCGCAGCGGATGCACCCGGTGCTGAAGAAGAAGATGCCCCACAACGGGACCGACTTCGGCGCGCCGACGGGAACGCCGGTGTACTCGGCGTATCGCGGCGTCGTCGAGTGGGTCGGCCCCGCGGGACCGAGCGGTAACCTCGTCACCGTCCTGCATCCGAACGGCGTCAGCACCGGCTACGCGCACCTGTCGAGGTATGCCGCCGGCATCAAGGTCGGCATGAAGGTGGGCACCCACCAGCTCGTCGGGTACGTGGGGTCGACGGGCCGCTCGACGGGCCCGCACCTTCACTTCAGCGCGAAGAAGGACGGCAAGTACTTCGACGCCGAGACGCTCCAGCTCGACGGCGAGCGCGTGATGCCCGGCGTCGATCGCGCGGCGTTCGCCGCGGCGAAGGAGGCGCTCGATCATCGGCTCGACGCCATCCCGCTGCCCGAGCCGCCGCCCGAGCCGGTGAAGCCGGACGTCGCGGAGCCGACCCCGCCGCCCCCCGCAGCGGCCGGCAGCGAGGCCACGGTCTCCGCGGCGCCCGCGGTCGGGCCGAGCGGGCCGACCGAGCCCGAGGCGAAGCCGCCCGAAGGCGCCGGGGACGATGAGGGCGAGCTCATCGAGGGCCCCGATCTCAAGAGTCCGCCGGAAACGATGTGACGCCGGGCGGGCCGGGTGGTCCGCTCCAGCGCGGCGAGCTCATCGAACGCCCCCATCGCGAGCGTCCGCCGGAGACGGTGTGACGCCGGGCGGGCCGAGTGATCCGCTCGGAGAGCGCAGCGCCTCGCATGGCCGAGGACAAAAAGCATCGAGGACGCAGAGGGAAGATCCCTCTCGTCCTCGATGTCCTTGCCATGGCATCCGCCCCGAGGGGCAGCGTGCCGGGCCTGCTAGCGCTTCGAGTACTGGAAGCGCTTGCGGGCGCCGGGCTGGCCGTACTTCTTGCGCTCCTTCTTGCGCGCGTCGCGCGTGAGGAAGCCCGCGCGCTTGAGCGACGACCTGCGCTCCGGATCGAGCTCGCACAGGGCGCGCGCGATGCCGTGCCGCATCGCCTCGGCCTGGGCGCTGTGCCCACCGCCGACGACGGTCGCGTTCACGTCGAACTGTTCGAGCAGCTCCAGCAGCTCCAGCGACTGGCGCATCACCATGCGCGAGGTCTCGCGGACGAAGTACTCGTCGGCGGGCCTCTTGTTCACCTTGATGTTGCCGGTGCCCGGCGAGAGGAAGACGCGCGCAACCGCGGTCTTACGCTTCCCAGTGGCGTACGTTCTCGTTTCCGTCATGGCTT
Source organism: Sorangium sp. So ce185 (assembly GCF_051526825.1). Classification (NCBI taxonomy): domain Bacteria; kingdom Pseudomonadati; phylum Myxococcota; order Polyangiales; family Polyangiaceae; genus Sorangium; species Sorangium sp. So ce185. Next base: position 11,470,978 of record NZ_CP150316.1, read on the forward strand.
TGCTCAGCTGTAGCTAAGAGGCTGCGGCTTCTGCGCCGCGTGGGGGTGATCGGGACCGGCGTAGACCTTGAGCTTGGTAAGGAGCTCGCGCCCGAGCACATTCTTCGGGAGCATGCCCTTCACGGCCTTCTGGATGGGGAGCTCCGGCTTGCGCTCGAGCAGGTGACCGTACGCCTCGGAGCGGAAGCCGCCCGGCTCACCGCTGTGCCGCACGTAGTTCTTCTGCTGGAGCTTGCGACCGGTCAGAAGGACCTTCTTGGCGTTCACGACGATCACGAAGTCGCCGGTGTCGACGTGCGGCGTGAACGTGGGCTTGTTCTTACCGCGAAGCACCGTGGCGATGCGGCTGGCAAGGCGGCCGAGGGGCTTGCCTTCCGCGTCGATCACCCACCACGTACGCTCGTTGCGGGCCTCCGCAGGCTTGGCGGAAAAGGACTTGGGCTGAGGATTCATTGGGCGAAAAACTCCGGAAGGGCGCCTGCCAAAAAGGGGCGCAACTTCTACAAGGCGGCCCTCCGCCTGTCAAGCGTCTCGGGCCCGCTCGTAACGGCATCGTTGTCGTCCGGCGGGAGCCGGTCAAGGGCGTCGGTCGGCCCCTTGATAGCACGAGCGTTCACGTCGGTCGCTGCTCCTTCGCGTTCGCCGCGTCCGCGCGCGTCCCTTCGCGCTCCCCCTGCACAGAAGAGCGCGCTCGTCGAGACACGTTCCGCGCGACATCGCCTCCGAGCGCCGAACCCGTCGCTCGGGACAGATCTCCGCCTCGGCTCGACCGAGGTTGACGGCGCCGCAGCTCGCGAGGGTCAGCCCGAAGCGACGCCTCCAGAAGCCGGGCGTCACCGTCAGCGACCGACCACGACTTCCGAGCGCAGCTGCCGCTCGGCCTCATCCTCTTTTTTTCCTTGCGGACTTCCTGCGGGCTCGTTTCGGGGAGCTCACCACCAGGAGTCGGTGGACTGTTCAGCTTGGCGGAGAGGGCGGGATTCGAACCCGCGGTACGTTGCCGTACACACGATTTCCAGTCGTGCACCTTCGACCACTCGGTCACCTCTCCCGAACCTTCTTCGACGCGCCCCGCTTCTGCCGGACCGGCGCCGCCCGCGAGAGAGCGGGCGGTCAAAGCCCACCTGGTTCAGCGGGGGCAAGCAGCCAAGCGTAGCGGAGAGAGCGGGATTCGAACCCGCGGTACCCTTGCGGGTACACCTGATTTCGAATCAGGCACCTTCGGCCTCTCGGTCACCTCTCCGCGGGCGAACATGGCAAAGCGGGGCCGGCTGGTCAAGCATCTCCTGACACGGACCGACGCGTCGGCGCGCTTTCGCGGTCGGGGCCCTCCGCCGGCCCCGCCGAAACATCAGCGAGCGTCCTCGCGATCGCCGTCGGAGAAGGCCTCGCGCCCGAGCGCCGCCGGGGCTCCAGGTCCGCCCGCCGCGCGCGGCGAGGTCGAGCGCGGCCCGCCCTCGCCCTCGGCCCGCTGCGCGGCGCGCGCCGCGGGCGTGCCAGCGCGCGGGAGCCGGATGACGAAGCGCGCGCCCCCGAGCGGGGAATCGAGCACGTCGATCGTGCCGCCGTGGTCGACGACGATCTTCTTCACGATGCTCAGGCCGAGCCCCGTGCCGTCGTACCGCGTCGTGACGTAGGGATCGAACATCGAGTCGCGCACGGCGGGATCGATGCCCGGCCCGTCGTCGTCGATCGCGATGAGGTGGCTCTGCCCCTCGCTCCGCGCCGAGACGCGGACCCTGCCCCAGAGGGCGCCGGGGCGCGCTGCAGCGCCCGGCGCCGCCCGCTGCGCGTCGCGCAGCGCCTGCGCCGCGTTGCGCACGATGTTGCCGAGGGCGCGCCGGAGCATCTCGCGATCGAGCGCGGCCGGCATCGGGGCGGCCGGCACGTCGAACTCGAGGTCGACGCGCCCGAGCAGCGCCTCGTCCGAGGCGTGCTCGCGCCCCGCCTCCTCCACCGCGGCGAAGCGCTCGCCCTGCTCCCGCAGGAACTCCGCGAGATCCGCGGGCTCGAGCTCGGCCTGCGGGAGCCGCGCGAAATTGGAGAACTCGCCGACGAGCCGGCGCAGCGTGCCGATCTCCTCCTCGACGACCTCGAGCGTGGTCTGCAGCAGGCGCTGGTAGGCCGGGTCGCTGCCGGCGTAGCGGCGGTGGCACTCCTCGACGGCGAGCTGGATCGGCGTCAGCGGGTTCTTGATCTCGTGCGCGAGGTGCCGCGCCATCTTCTGCCACTCGCCCATGCGCTTCAGGAACTCGATCCGAGCGCGGCTGCCCTCGAGCTCCTCGAGCATGCGGTCGAAGGCGCGGCCGAGATCGGCGACCTCGTCGTCGCCCTTGAGCGCGACACGCACCGAGAGATCGCCCTCGGCCACCGGCCGCGTGGCCGCGGCGAGCCGCGCGATGCGATCGACCACGGGGCGCGCCACGAGCACGCCGGCGAGCACGGCGAGGACGATCGTCGCGCCGAGCAGCGCGGCGAACGCGTCGCCGTAGCTCTCGTCGAGGTACTCCTTGCGGTGCTCGCGCTCGAGCGCGCGGTACGCCTGCGCGAACGCCTGCGCGGACTCGAGCTCGTCGAAGCGGGCGCTCGGCGCGGCGAACGTCGCGACGAGCGCCGTCGCGTCGCCCTCGCAGTCGCCGCCTCCCGCCGCGGGCCCTCCGGGGGGCGCGGGCTCCGCGGGGGGCGCGGGCTCCGCGGGGGGCGCGGGCCCTTCGGAGGGCGTGGGCCCGGAGGCCGAGCCGGGGGCGCGCTCGATCGCCTTCCGGACCGTGAGCGTCTTCTCGCGCGCCGGATCCACCGGCCTTCCGCGCTCCCGCGCGCCGACGAGCTCGCCGCCGCAGCGCTCGACGCGCAGGGAGACCAGCGCGGGGTGCGCCGCGATGATGCGCGCGAGCTCGGCGTCGAGGAGCTCCGCGTCCCCGGCGAAGGCGCTCCGGCGCAGCGGATCCGCCGCGGCGATCGCCTCGGCCTCGGAGCGCATGCCCTGCTTGATGGCGGCGGCGAGCTCGGCGTACACGCCGAGCGCCCTGTCCAGGTGGACGCCGAACTCGGGCTGGAACGCCGTCGCCGACACCCGCGCGATCACCGTCCTGGCGACCACGATGCTGGCGACGAGCGGGATGAGCGCGGTCACGAGGATGGCCGCGACGACCCGCCGCTCCGTTCTGCCGGGGATGCGCATGCGCGCAGCATAGCCGCGGCCCCGCGCCGGCGCGCAGGCCGGCCGGCGCGCACGCGGGCCGCCGCGCCGCCCGGCAGGGCCGCCCGCTCGCCGGAGCGGCCCCGCTGCAGCGGAGCGCCGCTACTCGACCGTGACGGTCTTCGCGAGGTTGCGCGGCTGGTCGACGTCGTTGCCCTTCAGGTTGGCGACGTAATAGGCGATGAGCTGGAGCGGGAGCACCGTGAGGAGCGGCCCCACCTCGTCCGGCACCTTCGGGATCCAGACGTGGTGCTGCGCGATCTCGAGGATCGACTCGTCGCCCTTCGTGGCGATGGCGACGACCTGACCCTCGCGCGCCCGGACCTCCTGCAGGTTGGAGAAGGTCTTGTCGTAGTGCGCGTCGCGCGGGCAGACGACGATCACGGGGAGGTTCTCGTCGATGAGGGCGATCGGCCCGTGCTTCATCTCGCCGGCGGCGTAGCCCTCCGCGTGGGCGTACGAGATCTCCTTGAGCTTGAGCGCGCCCTCGAGCGCGATCGGGAAGCCGAGGCCGCGCCCGAGGAAGAGGACGTCCTTCGCGTGGACGAGCCGCTTCGCGATCGCGTGCACGTAGTCGGCGTCGCCGAGCACCTCGCGCATGTGGCTCGGGGTCTCCCAGAGCGCCTGGAGGATCTCGCGCCCGCGATCCGCGGAGAGCGAGTCGCGGCGGCGGCCGAGGTAGACCGAGAGCAGGAGCAGCGCGGCGAGCTGCGTGGTGAACGCCTTGGTCGAGGCGACGCCGATCTCGGGGCCCGCGTGCGTGTAGAGCGCGCCGTCGGCGAGGCGCGGGATCGCGCTGTCGAGCACGTTGCAGAGCGCGAGCACCTTGGCGCCCTGCGCCTTCGCCGCCTTGAGGGCCGCGAGCGTGTCGGCGGTCTCGCCCGACTGGCTGATGGCGATGACGAGGTCGTCGGGGAAGAAGATCGGCTCGCGGTAGCGGACCTCGCTCGCGAGCTCGACCACCGTGGGGACGCGGGAGAGCTGCTCGATCCAGTAGCGCCCGGCGATGCCGGCGTGGTGGCTCGTGCCGCAGGCGACGATGTAGACCCGGCGCAGCTCCCTCGCGAACTCGGGCGTGACCCCGATCTCGGTCGCGTGCACGTCGCCGGCGGCGAGATCGATCCGGCCGCGCAGCGTCGCCTCGACGACGTCGGGCTGCTCGTGGATCTCCTTCAGCATGAAGTGCTTGTAGCCGCCGCGCTCCGCCTGGACGGGGCTCCAGTCGATGCGCTTCACGCGCCGCTCGACCTTGTCGCTCCCGGCCACGGTCTCGATGCGGACGCCGTCGGCGCGCAGCTCGACGATGTCGCCGTCCTCGAGGAAGATCATGTCGCGGGTGTGCGAGAGGAGCGCGGGGATGTCGCTGCCGCACAGCATCTCGTTCTCGCCGACGCCGACGACGAGCGGCGAGCCGTAGCGGGCGGCGACGATGACGTCGGGCTGGTCGCGCGAGACGACCGCGATCGCGTAGGCGCCGTGGACCTGCCGGAGCGACCCGCGCACGGCCTCGAAGAGCGACTTGGCGCCCTTCTGGAGCTCGCGGTGGACGAGGTGAGCGACGATCTCGGTGTCGGTGTCGGAGAGGAACTTGACGCCCTGGCCCTCCAGCTGCTGCCGGATGGCCACGTGGTTCTCGATGATGCCGTTGTGCACGACGGCCACCGGGCCCGCGGAGTGCGGGTGGGCGTTGACCTCGCTCGGGCGGCCGTGCGTCGCCCACCGCGTGTGGCCGATGCCCGTGGTGCCGTCGAGGGTCCGCTTCTCGAGCGCCTCGCTGAGCTTGATCAGCTTGCCCAGCGTCCGGACGATCTCGATGCCCTTGCCATCATGAATGGCGATGCCGGCCGAGTCGTAGCCCCGATACTCCAGCTTGCGCAGCCCTTCGACGATGATCGGCGCCGCTTTTTTCGACCCAACGTATCCGACGATCCCGCACATGCTCGCCTCGTTTAGGTAATGCCCGCGCGCGCCTACGCGTGCTGCGGAAAACGCAACGTTACTCCTGGCACTGGGAGCCGGCAGAAAAAATTGAGCTCCCTGACAGTGAACGCCGCGTCGATCGCGCGAAGGTCACAGCCAGGACGAATGCTATCGCGGCCGTGATCGAGGCGACGCCGAACGTGAGCGCGCCGCCCCCGCGCTTGTAGAGCTCGCCCCAGGTCAGCATTCCGATGACGGATCCGGCCCCGGCGCTTGCGGAAAAGAGCCCCTGCGCCGTGGCGAGGATCTGCGGCGGGGCGCGATCCCGCGTGTAGGCGAGCGACGCGACCCACATCATGGCGAAGGACACCGCGTGGAGCGGCTGGAGCGCGAGCAGGGCGGGCCAGAAGCGCACCTGCGAGAGCAGCGCCCAGCGGAGCGAGGCGCCGGCGAAGGCGACGGCGAGCGCCACGGGCGGCGCGAACCGCTGGAGCAGGGGGCCGGAGAACGCCATGAGCGCGATCTCGCCGGCGACGCCGACGGCCCACGCGACCCCCACCAGCGGCTCGGGGAAGCCGACGTCGCGCAGGTGCAGCGTGTAACAGAGGTCGTAAGAGGAGTTCGCGCTCTGGGCCAGGAACGACGCCGCGAGGAACAGGCGGAAGTCGCGGCTCCGGAGGAGGGCGCCGGCGCGCTCGCGCACGGAGCCGCCGGCGGCCGCCGCCGCGCGCGCCGCGCCCTCCACGCCCTGCGCGCCGCCGCGCTTGCCGAGCCGCTGGAGCGGCGCCTCGTCGCCCGCCGGGAGCGCCCACGAGAGGGCGAACGCGACGAGCAGCGCGGCGGCGATCGCGACGGGGAACGCCGCCGGCCGCGCCGGATCGATGAGCGCCCCGCTGACGATCGCCATCAGCGCGAAGCTGATCGATCCCCAGAGCCTGAGCCGTCCGTAGGCGATCCCGGAGGTCAGCGACGTCTCGAGCGCGACCACGTCGGCCATGGTGAACATCGGCGCGCGGAAGAACGCGAACGCGAGCGCCGCGGCGAAGAGCCCGCCGAAGCCGAGCGAGACGTCGAGCGCCGACGACAGCGCGAGCAGCGCGAACACGGCGAGGGCGCCGGCGCAGGCCGCCCGGATCAGCCACACGCGCACGCCGAGCGCGTCGGCGATGAGGCCGAACACCGGCGGCGCGACGAGGCCCATCGCGGGGAGCGTCGCCGCGATCGCCCCCATCGCGAGGCCGCGGACCCCCCGCCCCTCGAGCCAGCTCGGGAACAGCGGCAGGTACACGCCGAGGACGGCGAAGATGCCGAAGTAGTAGAGCGAGATCGCCCGCGGAGATGGTTTGAGATGCAAAGAAAGGGGAGATGGCATCGGCGGTGAGGGCAGCGCACCAACGAAAACGGCGGCGCCTCCCTGGGGAAGCGCCGCCGCATGAACGTCGTCCTAGCTCGGATCAGTACCGATCGCCGCCGCGACCGCCGCGGCCGCCGCGTCCACCGCCGCCGCCGCCGTAACCGCCGCCGCCACCGCCACGACCGCCGCGGCCACCGCCGCCGCCGCCGCCGCCGTAACCGCCGCCGCCGCCGCCGCCGTAACCGCCGCCGCCGCCGCCACCGCCGCGCTGGACCCGCTCCTCCGCCTCGTTCACGCGAAGCGGACGGCCATCCATGAGGGCGCCGTTCATCTGCTCGATCGCCTGCTGGGCCTGCTCAGGCGTGCCCATCGTGACGAACCCGAAACCCCGCGACTGCCCGCTCTCGCGGTCGGTCACGATGTGCACATCCGTCACCTCGCCGCTCTGGGCAAACGCAGCCTGCACGGAGGCCTTGGTGGCGGAGAAGGGGAGATTACCAACGTAGAGGCGAGTACCCATGACACTGATTCACTTCACGGCTCTGCGAGATGCGTCAGCTTCGGTGCCGAACAGTGCCCTGCCGCCCCGATGGAGCCGTGGGGGATCGAGGGAGGGCGGCGCTGGGGAGGAGCCCCCGGTGCGCCACACGTTGCGTCGTCCAGTCCGCGATCAATCCGCGATCCCCGAGAAGAGAAGCGTCGTGTCGAGTGCCAGTGACGTTCGTGACCAGCCGATAGTAACCAAATGTCCCCCCGGCGCAAGCGCTGGAAGCAGCCCTCCCCGTCGACGCAGCCGCGCATCGCTCGCCGGACGTCCCGACCGAACCCGGAGCGGTGCGGTCGCGTCTGCTGGCGCCGGTCGCGCCGGTCGCGTCGGTCACGTCGGTCACGTCGGTTGCGCCGGTCACGCCTGTTGCGTCCGCCAGTCGCGCCTGCTTCCCCACATCCGGCGCGCGCATCAACGCCCGGCCGATCGACGGAACGTGGCGCCGAGATCCCAGCCCTCGCCGCCCCCGGCGCGCGCGAGGGCGACGTCCGGCAGCACCCCGCCCGCGATCCGGACCTCGGCGATCACGCCGAGGCGGAGCGTCGTGGTGAGCGACCGCGGCGCGGCGGTGGGGGCGAGCCGCGGCGGGTGGCGGGCGAGGTCGAGCGCGCGGGCGCGGTCGTCGGCGGTCGCGAGCGCGAGCAGCGCGTGGAGAGGCCCGGGGCCGAGCGGGCGCACGAGCTCGATCGCGAGCGCCGCCTTGCCGCGGGCGCGGCGGCGCCCGAGCTCCGCGCGAGGGACGGGCTCTGCCGTGACCTCGTGCCCGGGCCGCGAGAGGATCGGCGCGACCGCCTCGGCGACCTCGACGAGGTGCGCGGCGGACTCGTCCACGAGCAGCTCGGCCGGAGGGCCGCCCCACCCGGGATCGCCGTGCGCCCTCGGGAGGCCCGAGAGGCCGAGGTGCGCGAGGCGCTCGGGCGGCAGCGCGTCGACCAGCCGCTGCGCGACGCCGGGCTGACCGAAGGGGCCGGCCTCCGGGCCGGTGGTCAGCACGATCCAGCCGGCGACGCCGAGATCGAAGCGGACAGCGCCGCGGCGGTTCGCGTGCAGCCCGGCGCCGAGCCACCCGAGGTCGTCGCGCTCGGTCTCGAACGCGCGCAGCGACGTCGTGAGGTCCTCGGAGCGGATCACGTCGATCGCGTCGAGGAAGGCAGCGCCGCGCGCGGCGACGTCGTTGCGCGTCAGCGTGATCTGCCGCGGGCCGAGGTCGGCCCGGAAGGCGCCGGTGCCGTCCGGCGACGCGGGGTCGAAGCTGCGCGGCAGGAGCGCGACCATCGGCGACGCGAGCGCGCGGGCGACGCGGGCGGGATCCGCGCGCGGGAACACGGCGGCGAGCGGATCCTTCGGGTGCCGCTCGGGCCTCGGGACGTCGGCGAGCACCGCCGCGGCGCCGCGGGCGCGGGCGCGCTCGACCGAGCTCACGACGTCGCGGCCGTCGAGCTTGACGAGGCGCGCGGTGCGCAGCCCGTCGCGCAGGCGCACGACCGCGGCGTCGCCCTCGCGCGACGGGAGCGCGGACGTGAGCGTCGGGTAAGGGTTCCCGGACGCGTCGAGGCCGTAGAGGCTGTCGGCGATCGCCGACGCGAACAGGGCCGCGGCCGGATCGCTCAGGTCGTGCGGGTCGAGCGAGCCCGTCGGCCACGGGAGGTGCATCGTGATGCGGCCGCCGAGCGGGGTGCGCCCCATGGCGCGGGCGCGCGCCGGGAGGGCGGCGGCGCCGAGCAGGGCGCCGGCGCCGCCGAGGAAGGCGCGGCGCGGGAGCGAGCGGCTCACCGCACCACCCAGATCTCGTCGGCCGTGGCGACGGCGAACGGGGCGCGCCCGGGCCCGTCGGGCGGGCAGACCGCGAGCGCGCGCACCCCCGCCGGCGCCGGGAGGCGCAGGATCTCCGGGGGCGCCGCGCGCGAAGGGCCGCCGTGATGGCGCCGCCACGAGAAGACGACGACGGCGTCCTCGAGCGGGTCGAGCACGTCGAGGCTGGCGAGCAGCTCGGGCTCGCCGTCCTGATCGAGATCGCCGATCGCGAGCTGCGCCCCGGCGCTGCCCACGAGCTTGCGGCGGCCCGCGCTGTCCCGGAGCTCGACCGCGCCGCGCTCGCGCGCCGCCCAGACCGTGAACGGCTCGCCCCGGGCCGACAGGAGCTGCGCCGACGCGAGCGCGTCGTACCGGCCGGCGAGCGCCGTCGTGGCCGGCGGCGGATCGGCCGGGGCGCACGGCGCGAGCGGGCCGGTGAGGAGCGGCCCCCACGCCGTCGTGCAGGCCGAGCCGCCCGCGTCCGGGATCGCCAGCCCCGGGAGCTCGGCGAGCGCGTTCAGCTTGCCGTCGAAGCGGACGCTGCGCGCGCGATCGGTGAGCCCGACGTCGGCGAACGGCGGCTCGGGCTCGCCGTACCGCGCGCGCTCGACGAGCGTGGCGAACGCGAGCGGCTCGCGCAGCGGCGACGGGTGCACGGCGACCACGTCCGGCCACGAGCGCGACGCGAGCGGCACGACCCGGCCGCCGCGGAGGCGGAGCGTGGTCACGCGCCGCCGGCTCACGCTCAGGATCTCGAGCGCGCCGTCGGCGTCGAGATCGCCGCACGCGAGCGCGACGACGTCGCCCTCGAAGTTCTTCGCGCGATCGACCCGGGCGGCGACGAGCGGGACCGGCGCGAGGTAGCTGCGGACCTCCGCGTCGAGGGGCGCCTCGGCGTAGGCGTGGGCGATGGGCCCCGGCTCCGGATCGCGGATGCGCGCCCAGACGGTGCGCGGCACCGGGTACACGTCGGCCGTGACGCGCAGCCGCCCCGCCGCGACCTCGACGGCGAGGTGGACGAGCGCCGCGTCGTCGCGCGCGGCCTCGCGCGCGAGCGGCAGCGGGATCGGGTCCTTGTGCGCGCGCACCCCGGCGCCGAGCTTGCCGGCGAGGTGGGCGGCGAGCGCGGCCGCGAGCTGGGCGCCGCGCGGCGCCGGCGCGTCCGAGGCGAGCGGGCCGGCCGCGACGAGCGCGCGGCCCGTGACGGGGTCGAGCGAGCGCGCGAGCGCGTCCACGACGCGGGCGACGGCCGAGCGCGGCGGCTCCGGCGCGGCGGGGCGTGGCGGCGCGGCGGGCGGCGGCGACGGCTGCGCCGCGGCAGGGCGCGCGAGCGCGAGGAGGGCGACGAGGAGGAGGCTCCGGGGAGACAACGCCGCGATGTTACGCGCGCCGGCGGGGTCGGGGCCAGAGCCGCAGCCCCGCCGGCACCACGACGAGCGCCACGACCAGGCCGACCGCGCTGCCGAGCGCGCCGACCCGGCCCAGATCGCGCAGGCCGTCGAAGCGGCAGAACGCGAGCGCGGCGAAGCCCGCGGCCGTGGTCAGCGCGGTGGCGGCGATCGCCGGCCCCTCGTGGCGCAGCGTCTCGCGGATCACGGCGTCGCCGCCGCCCGCCGCCTCGAGGTCGCGGGCGCGGTGGAGCAGGAACATGCCCTCGTCCACGGTGATCCCAAGCAGCACCGGGATGACGAGCGCGTCGTACGCGTGCAGGGGGATGCCGATCACCCGGATCAGCAGGAGCACGAGCGAGATCTCGGAGGCGACGACGAGCGCGGCCAGCGCGATGTCGCGCGCGCTGCGGAGGGAGGCCGAGAGGGCCAGCAGCACGAGCGCCCCGGCGACGATCGCGATCCGCGGCATGTCGTGCGCGAGCGTCTCGCGGAGCGACGCCTCGAGCCGGGTGTAGCCGGTGAGCATGGCCTTCGGGTCCTCCTCGCGGATCGCGCGCTCGATCCGCTCGACCGAGCCGGCCTCGCGGGGCCGGACGTACAGCGCAACGAGCGCCTCGCCCCCGTCCGCGCCGAGGTAGCGCGAGAGCAGGATGGACGCGGGGCCGCGCTCGAGATCGGCGAGCGTGACCTCCTGCCGCGGCGGCGAGCGCATCCCGTCCAGCACCGCCGAGAAGCGCTCGGGCGCGAAGCCCGTGTCGCGGAGCGCCCGCTCGAGCTCGCCGGCCTTCGCGGGCAGGTCGAGCGCGTCGCGCGCGGCGAACCGCGCGGCCTGCGTCGAGGGGGCGGGCGCGAGCGCGGTGAGCGCGTCGACGGCCTCCACGTCGGCCTTCATCGAGGCGAGGCGCTCCGCGAGCCGGTCGGCCCGGGCGCGGGCGCGCTCCTGCTCGCCGTCCGCGAGGAGCACCACCCACTGCCCGCGCCGCCCGCCGAACGCGTCGAAGATCGCCTGCTGCACCTTGAGCGGCTCGAGCTCGGCGGGCCGGATCGCGACGATGGCCTCGGCGAGCGGCGGCGCGGCGCCGAGGGCGACCGCCGCGATGGGGAGCGCCGCGAGCGCGGCGAGCGCGAGCGCGCGGCCCCGGGTCCGGGTGAGCCGGTAGAGGCCGTCGGGCCAGCGCGCCGGCGCCTCGGGCGGCGGGGCCCCCCGCTCGAGCCAGGCGCCGACGGCCGGCGTCACGAGGACGATCGCGATCGCCGTGAGCACCTCGCCCGCGGCGCACAGGAGGCCGAGCTGCCGGAGGGCGTTGATGTCCGACAGCGCGAGCGCGCCGAACGCCGCCGCCGCGGTGACGGCGGCGACGAGCACCGCGCGGAAGGTCCGCGCCCTCGCGGCGCGCCCGGCCGCCTCCGGATCGAGGCCCTCGCGCCGCGCCTCGAGCAGCGCGGCGTAGACGTGGACGCCGGTGTCGACGCCGACGCCCACGACGACCGACATGAAGGCGACCGCGATCGCGCTGAGCCCGCCCGGGAGCGCCGTGGCGAGCCCCGCGGTCCAGACGGTCCCGAGCACGAGCGGCGGCATCACCGCGGCGAGCGCGCGCATGCGGCGGAAGAGCAGCGCGAAGACCGCGGACGCGATCAGCATCGAGAGCGTGCCCGAGACGGCGAGATCGCGCGTGAGCATCTCCTCGGTGGCCGCGGCGATGGCGTGCCCGCCGGTGAGCCCGAGCGTGAGCCGCGGGTGCGCCGCGCGGATCGGCTCGAGGACGGCGTTCGCGTCGGCGACGAAGGCGCGCGCGTCGGCGCCGCGGAGCGCCTGCCCCGCCGGCTGCACCAGGACGAGGTGCACCTTGCCGTCGTCCGTGGCGAACGCGCCGTCGGCCTGCGTGCGCACCCCGGAGCCGATGTCCGCGGACTCGAAGACGAGCTGCGCGAGCCGCAGCGGGTCGGCCGCGATCGCCTCGGCCGCGGCGCCGGCGCCAGGCGCGAGCAGCATGGCGCGCGTCTCGGCGAGCCGCTCGCGCATCCCCTCGGGCGAGAGCGCGGCGGCGAGCCGCTCCCGCACGCGCGCGTCCGCGTGCCGGAAGGCGAGCCACGGATCGAGCGCGCGCGAGGCGTCGACGCGATCGGCGGCGCGCTGCACGGTCGGGCGCGCCGCGAGGGCCCGCGCGATCTCGGCGGCGACGGCGGCGTTCTCGTCGGGGTCGTCCCCCTTCACCATCACGACGCCGAGATCGCCGCCCCCGAACCCGCGCACGTACCGGCGCAGCGCGGCGGCGTCGCCGCGCTCAGGCAGGAGCGAGGCGACGTTCGGCTCGAGCTGGAGCCGCAGCGTCACGGCGGCGAAGGCGGCGAGCGTCAGCGCCGCGAGCGCGAGCGCGACGGCGAGGCGGAGAGGCCGGCGCGGGGCGCGTGCGCGGGCCGGCGAGGGCGGAGGGGGCGCTGCCATGGCGAGCCGGGCCGGGCCGGCGCCGCTCCTCTACCCTCACGCCCGCCTCGCCGCGAGGACATCGCGCGCCCGCCCCCCGCCGGCGGCGCTTGCGCCCGCGGGCGCACCGGTTCATCCCGGCGGCATGGAGCTCCCCCCGATCGTCCTCGCAGGCAGAGCCGTCCTGCGGAAGCCCGCCGCGCCCGTCCCGCCCGAGGAGATCGGGACGAAGCAGCTCAAGCAGCTCGTCTCGACGATGGTCGCGGTCATGCGCAAGGCGCCCGGCGTGGGGCTCGCCGCGCCGCAGATCGGCGTCGGTCAGCAGGTGATCGTGCTCGAGGACAGCGAGGCGCTGATGTCCCGCCTGACGCCGGAGCAGCGCGCCGAGCGCGGCCGCGTGCCCTTCCCGCTGCAGGTGATCGTCAACCCGACGCTGAAGGTCCTCGCGCCGTCGCTGCCGGCGGCGGCCGACGCGGCGGGCGCGGGGCGGGCGGCGTTCTTCGAGGGCTGCCTGAGCGTTCCGGGCTACATGGCGCTGGTCGAGCGGGATCTGTCGGTCGAGGTGATCGGCGTGGACGCGGACGGCAAGGAGGTCCGCTGGCAGGCGACCGGCTGGCCCGCACGGATCCTCCAGCACGAGGTCGATCACCTCCGCGGCACGCTGTACGTCGATCGCATGATCTCGCGCTCCTTCTGCAGCAACGAGGAGGCGAAGGTCCTGCTCGGCCAGTCGGTCGCCGAGGCGCGGGCCGCGCTCGGCGCGTGACCGCGCGCCCGTCGGGCGAGCGCCCGCGCGGCGCCCGCGCTCAGGGCGAGGGGCCGGCGCCGCGCCCGGCGAGGTCTTCCACGATCCGCTCCATCCTGATCCCGCGCGAGCCCTTCACCAGCACCAGATCGCCGCGCTCGACGATCTGAAGCGCCCGGCTCGCGGCGGCGCTCGCGTCGCCGGCGAACCACGCGCGCACGCCGGCCGCCTCGGCGGCGCGCGCGATCCGCGCCGCCTCGCCGCCGACGGCGATCAGCGCGGCGGGGCGCGCGGCGCCGACCGCCTCGCCGAGCGCGTCGTGCTCCGCCGCCGCGAGCGCGCCGAGCTCGCGCATCTCGCCGAGCAGCAGGACGAGCCGCTTGCCGAGCGCCTCGGCCAGCTCGACCGCCGTCCTCAGCGACGAGCGCATCGACAGGGGGTTCGCGTTGTAGCTGTCGTCGATGATCACGGTGCCGTCCGGCAGCTCGCGGACCGACAGCCGCCCGTCGCCCGGCGGCGCGAGCCCCGCGGCGGCGCGCGCCGCCCGCTCCGTCGAGAGCCGCTCGCCGAGCGCCTCCTCCACCGCGGCGACGGCCGCCGCCGCGGCCAGCGCCCCCGCCTCCCCGAGCAGCGGGACCACGATCTCCAGCGCCTCCCCTCCCCGCTCGATCCGTGCCGAGGTGCCGCGCACCCCGACCGGCCGTCGCCCCGCGATCCGGATCTGCGCGCGCTCGCCGAACCCGTAGGTGATCCGCCGCGCGGCGCCGGCGCGCGCGAGCTGCTCGACCACCTTCGCGTCGTCGCCGTTGCCGAGGGCGACCCCGTCGGCCGGCAGCGCGGCGAGCAGATCGCCTTCCTCGGCGGCGACGTCCTCCAGCGTGCCGAGCCCCTCGGTGTGCTCGACGCCGATGGACGTCAGCACGGCGAGGTCCGGCGCCGCGATCCGCGCGAGGGCCGCGACCTCGCCGCGGTGGTTCGTGCCGATCTCGACGACGGCGAAGCGATGGCGGTCTTCGAGCCCGAGCAACGTCATCGGCAGCCCGATGGCGTTGTTCAGGTTGCCCGCCGTCGCGTGCACGTCGCCGCGGCCCGCGCCCGCGAGCAGCGCCGCGATGGCCCGCGTCGTCGTCGTCTTGCCGGCGGAGCCGCCGATCGCGACGATCGCCCGCGGTCCGTCCGGGTGCGCGCCCCCGCGCCACCGCTCGCGGTGCGCGCTGGCCAGCGCCCCGAGCGCCGCGAGCCCGTCCTCCACGAGCACCGCGCCGCCTTCGGGCGGCAGGTCCGCCTCCCGGGAGACGACGAACGCGGCCGCCCCGCGCTGCGCCGCGGCGCCGAGGAACCGATGGCCGTCGAAGGTCTCGCCGGCGAGCGCGACGAACGCCGCGCCGGGCGCGATCGTGCGGCTGTCGGTCGAGATGCCCCGCGCCGCCGGCCCGGCCCTCAGCACGCGCCCGCCGGTCGCGCGCGCCAGCTCGTCGAGGGTGAACGGGGCAAGGTTCTGCGGGATCGGCGTCGCCATCGCGGGCGATCACCAGCATGGAACGGGCCGCAGGGCCAACGAATCGCCGGCGCGCGGCCTCGCGCGCGTCGAGCCGCCTCAGCGCCGGGTCTTCTCCTTGTCGATCTCGTCGTAGATGTCGTCGCTCTTCGGCCGCGGGCGCGCGGCTGGCCGGGGCGCTGCGGTCGCGGCGGGCGCTGCGGTCGCGCTCGGGGTGGGCTCGGCCGACGTCTCGGCGGTCGTCGGGGCCGGCTCGGTGTAGTCGATCGCGATGGGCCCGCCGCCGCCCATGCTCTGCCACAGCGTGATCCCGACGAGCGCCAGGAGGGCGATCGCCAGGATCACGCTGAGCACGATGATGACCGTCCTGCCGCCCTCGCGGCGCGGCGCCGTCACGGCGGGCGGCTTCTGCGGCTCCGCGCGCTCCTGCACGAAGCTCGACGGGAGCGCCGGCAGCTCGAGGCGCGCCGACGTGGTGGCCCACGGGCTCTCGGCGGGCGGCATCGCCGCGTGAGCCGCCTGGGGCGCGCCGGCCGCCGCCGCGCCGTCCCAGCCGCCGGCGGCGTGAGGCGCGCCCGCGGCGGACGCGCCGTCCCACCCACCGCCCGCCGGCGGCGCGCCGGGCGCCGCCGCGGCGGGCGCCGCGCCCACGGTCGGCGCGGGCGCAGCGGCCGAGGGCGGTCCAGCCGGCGCCGGAACGCCCGCGTGCAGCGAGGGCAGCGGCGTGCGCCCGGCCTCGTGAACAGGGGGACCCGCCGGACCGAAGCCGGGGCCCGCGAACGCCGGCGGCGCCCCCGGAGGGGGCGGCTGCGCCGCGTTCGCGGCCAGCATCCGTTCCGTGTTCGGCGCAGGCTGGAACGACATCTGGCTCGGGGGCGCCGGGTCCGACGGCGGCGGCGCCGAGATGAACGGGAGGCCGCTCGCAGAATAGACGCCGCTGGTCGACAGCACGTCCTGCTGCGAGACGAGCCCGGGCGGGAGCGTCCCTCCGCGCGCCGAGACGTTCCCCGCGGGCGGCTGGGTGTAGCCGGATCTCGCCGCCGCCGGAGGGGAGGCCGGCGCGGAGAACTCGGGCGTCGACGACGCGGGCCCAGCGAGGCCGGGCGCCGACGGCGCGGGCGCCGCGAACGCGGGCGGCGACGGCGCCGGCCCGGGATACACCGCTCCGGAGGCGGCGGGCCCGGCGAGCCCGGCCCCGGACGGCGCCGGTCCCGCGAAGCCGGGTGGGCTGTGCTGCTGAAGCCGAGGGCTGAGCGCGTACTGCGAGGAGAGCGGGCGGAGGACCCCGGGCGCCATCAGCGGCGCCACGGGCGGCGGCCGGAAAGGGATCCCTGATGCATGCGTCGATGCGAGCGGCCGGCCTGACTGCGCCGCCATCTCACCCTCGGGGGCTCCCCATGGAACGTGTTTGTCGGTCATCCGCGCGCCCCGGAGAGACCGCCAACGCGGCCCCTCCGCCTCACACTGAAGCGGAACAGCGCTCTCAATCTACCCTCAAGTCTCGGCGTCCGGCCATCCTTCTGACGCGTCGCCCCGCCCGTGAGGCGCTGCTGCGCCGGGGATGCGCGGCGCGGCGCCGCGACCACGGCGCCCGTTGCGGACGAAGGAGCAGCGCGGCGCGCTTCCCGGGCTCGGCCCGTCGAAGATCGAGCTCGTCCTCCGCCCGTGGGCGCAGGCGGCGGTGCGCTCGCCCCGCCGCCTGCGCGCTTCCGCCCGTGGGCGCAGGCGGCGGTGCGCTCGCCCCGCCACCTGCGCGGGAGCGGACGGCGCTCCCGGCCCGCGGCGCGCTCGCATCCAGCGTGCGGGGGACGCGCGCTCCGTCAGCGGCCTGCGCGAAGCCTCGCGAGCGCGGGCGCGCCCGACGGCAGAGCTCGCACCGAGGGGCTGTCCACGCTTGCCGGGAACTCTCGACATGGCGGGGCGCACGCCGCGGACGGGTGACGGCGCCCCCGCGGGGACGCGGGCTTGTGCCGCCGCGGGGCGGCTGTCGACCGCGGCAGCACAGTGCTATGGCTCGTCGCGATATGGCCGCCGAGACGATGGGCCCCCGCACCTCCCCCGAACCTTCTCCCAACGAGCCGCGCGAGCCCGCGCGCTACGATCACGCCGCGGTCGAGCCGCGCTGGCAGCGCGCGTGGGAGGAGGGCGAGACCTTCCGCGCCGTCCGCAGCGCGGGCGGCGCGCGCGAGAAGCGCTACGTGCTCGACATGTTCCCCTACCCTTCGGGCGCGGGGCTGCACGTCGGCCACCCCGAGGGGTACACGGCGACCGACATCGTGTCGCGCTACTACCGCATGCGCGGCATCGACGTGCTGCACGTGATGGGCTGGGACGCCTTCGGCCTCCCGGCCGAGCAGCACGCCATCGAGACCGGCACCCACCCGGCCGACACCACGGCGCGGAACATCGCGACGTTCAAGCGCCAGCTCAAGATGCTGGGCTTCAGCTACGACTGGTCGCGAGAGCTCGCCACGACCGATCCGCGCTACGTGCGCTGGACGCAGTGGATCTTCCTCCAGCTCTTCAAGAACGGCCTCGCGTACCAGGACGAGGTGAGCGTCAACTGGTGCCCGGCGCTCGGCACCGTCCTCGCGAACGAGGAGGTGATCGACGGCAAGAGCGAGCGCGGCAACCACCCGGTCTACAGGACGCCGCTCCGCCAGTGGATGCTCCGCATCACCGCCTACGCCGACCGCCTGGCGGAGGATCTCCGCCTGCTCGACTGGCCCGAGGGGACGGTCGCGATGCAGCGCGCCTGGATCGGCCGCTCGGAGGGCGCCCTGATCACGTTCGAGGTCAAGGCGTGGAGCAAGGGCTCGGTGAGCGTGTTCACGACCCGCCCCGACACGCTGATGGGCGTCACGTACGTCGTGCTCGCGCCCGAGCACCCGCTCACCAGCTGGATCACGTCGACGGAGGGCAGCACGTCCGAGCCGCGCCGGGAGGCCGTGCGCGCGTACGTCGCCGCGGCGTCCAGCAAGAGCGATCGCGAGCGCCTCGCCGGGGCCGCGAAGGAGAAGACCGGCGTCGACACGGGCCTGTTCGCGGTGCATCCGATCACGGGCGCCGAGGTGCCGATCTGGGTCGCGGACTACGTGCTCGGCAGCTACGGCACCGGCGCCGTGATGGCGGTGCCCGGGCACGACGAGCGCGACTTCGCGTTCGCGCGCGCGTACGGGCTGCCCATCGTCGAGGTGGTGAGCCCCGACGGCGCCCTGCACGACCAGCTCGAGGCCGCCTACGTCGACCCCGGCGTCGCGGTCCGGAGCGGCGAGTTCGACGGGCTGAAGACGGAGGAGTGCAAGCGCGCGGTCATCGAGCGCCTCGAGGCGCTCGGCCGCGGCAAGCGCGAGGTGAACTACAAGCTGCGCGACTGGGTCTTCTCGCGCCAGCGCTACTGGGGCGAGCCGATCCCCATCTACTTCCCCGTCGAGCTCGCCGATCCCGGCGGCGATCCCAGGAAGGGCGACGCGCACACGATCCGCTACGACCAGCCGATCGCGGTGGACGAGGCCAGCCTGCCGCTCGAGCTGCCGCCGCTCGCCGACTTCCGGCCTGGCGACGACCCGGCCGGTCCGCTCGCGCGGGCAGTCGACTGGCGGTTCTTCCAGAAGGACGGCGCGTGGTACGCGCGCGAGACGAACACGATGCCGCAGTGGGCGGGGTCGTGCTGGTACTACCTGCGCTTCCTCGATCCGCAGAACGACGCCGAGCCGTTCTCGCAGGCGGCGTACGACGCGTGGATGCCGGTCGACCTCTACGTCGGCGGCGCGGAGCACGGCGTGCTGCACCTGCTCTACGCGCGCTTCTGGCACAAGGTGCTGTTCGACCTCGGCCACGTGAAGCACCCCGAGCCGTTCATGAAGCTCGTCCACCAGGGCATGATCCTCGGCGAGGACAACGAGAAGATGTCGAAGTCGCGGGGCAATGTGATCAACCCCGACGACATCGTGCGGTCCTACGGCGCCGACGTGCTGCGGCTCTACGAGATGTTCATGGGCCCGCTCGAGGCCGTGAAGCCCTGGCAATCGGCCCAGATCCAGGGGGTGGTCCGGTTCCGGGATCGCGTCTTCGCGACGTGCACGCGGCCGCTCTCGGACGCGATCGACGACGCGACGAGCCGGCAGCTCCACCGGACCATCAAGAAGGTGACCGGCGACATCGAGGCCATGGCGTTCAACACCGCCATCTCCGCGATGATGGTCTTCGTGAACCACCTGAACGCGATCCCCTCGCCGCCGCGCGAGGCGGTGCTCCGGCTGATCCTCCTCGTCTCGCCGTTCGCGCCGCACCTCGCCGAGGAGCTGTGGCGGCTCACGGGGCATCAGCGCTCGCTCGCCTACGAGCCCTGGCCCACGTACGACGAGGCGCTCTGCGTCGACGACGTCCTGGAGATCCCGGTGCAGGTGAACGGCAAGGTCCGCGGCCGGGTGACGCTGGCGAAGGTGGCCTCGGAGGACGAGGCGCGCGCCGCGGCGCTCGCGCTGGAGAGCGTGGCGGCGCTCTCCGCGGGCAAGCAGGTGAAGAAGTTCATCTACGTCCCCGGGAAGATCGTGAACATCGTGGTCGGCTGACGCGCCCGCGCCGCCCGGCCAGAACGAACGACGACGCCGCGACGTCGTCGCGAACGGACGCTCCGAGCGGGCGGCGCGAGGCGCGCTCTTCCCGGATCCCGAAGGTCCGCGCTCGCCCATCGTCCCTTCCCTTGGAGGATCGAGCTCGCCCATCGTCCTTCCCTGGAGGATCGATCGCGAACCTCTGGCTCCCTGCCGGCGCCGGGGTCGGGCGCTCGGCTCCCCACGAGCCCGATCGGCGCGCCGGCCGCAGCGCCCACCACAGCGCTGCGCAGCTCGGCGGGCGCGTGAGCTTCCTCGGAAGCAATCCTCTCCTGCCTCGAGGAACGCGGCGCATGCACAGCCCAGGCTGGCAGGTGCCGTGCAACGGCGGCTTGCCGTGTTCCGGAACAGCACCGCGTGGTGTACCCGAGCTGGATACCTCCTCGCCGCCGCCGCGCTGGCCGGCTGCGCGGGCGACGCGGGCGAGCCTGCCGCGCGCGGGGAAGACGCGGACGAGGCCGCGCTGGAGATCAAGGGAGGCTATCCCGACGCGGGAGATCGCGCGGTCGCCGGGCTGATCATCACGGATCGGAAGGGCCGCGTCGCGCGGACCTGCTCGAGCACCCTGATCGCGCCCGACCTGGTGCTCACGGCGCAGCACTGCATCGCGGAGGCGCCGAAGCTCATCTCCTGCAAGACGGCGACGTTCGGTGAGCCGGTCGACGCCTCGCAGGTCTACGCCACCCTCGGCCGGGCCATGTGGGCCGCGGACGCGCCGTGGCTCGCCGTGCGCGCGGTGCTCAGCCCGCCCGACGGCAACGCCGTGTGCGGCCGCGACCTCGCGCTCGTCGTCCTCGCTTCGCCGGTCCCGAGCAGCGACGTCACGCCCCTCGCGCCCCGCCTCGACCGGCCGCCCGAGGAGAGCGAGGTCTACTCGGCGGTGGGCTTCGGCGACACGGAGGGCAGGGCGCGCGACGGCGGCGCGCGTCGGCGCCGCGACGGGCTCCGCGTCGAGTGCGTCGGCTACGGGTGCGGGACGCAGCAGCGCGTCACGGGCAGCGAGTGGCGCGGCGAGAGCGGCATCTGCAGCGGCGACTCGGGCGGACCCGCGCTCGACGGCGCCGGGCGGATCATCGGCGTGACCTCGCGCGGGCCGGCCGGCTGCTCCGACCCCATCTACGGCGGGCTGATCGCCCATCGCGACTGGCTCGTCGCCGAGGCAACGCGCGCCGCCGACGCCGGCGCTTACGGCGCGCCCTGGTGGGCCACGGCGCCCGGCCTGGCGGAGCGATCGCCGTCGCGTCGGCCGCTCGACGAGCGCTGGCTCTCGTGCGCCCACGGCCCCGTGGCCGGGGGCGGGGCCGCCTCCGCACGCGCGCTCTTCGCGCTCTTCGCGCTGCTCGCGCTGAGGCGCGCCGGGACGGCGGCTCCGCGGGCGCGCGCCGCGCGGCGGAGCACGATTTCCGCCTGATCGACGCTCCGGCGCACACCTCGCCTGCTAGGATGCGCCCGTCCAGACCCTGCGGAGTGTCCATGCCCAGCTCGCCCATCATCCGTCCGGCCGCGCTCCTCGCGGCGCTCGCGCTCGCCTCGACGTCCCTCGGCTGCGGGCCGACCTACGTGCGCGGCAACCAGGTCGAGGGGCTCGACGACGCCGCGATGAGCACGGGGATCGACAAGCGCGACATCGAGCAGCTCCTCCACGAGAACCTGAAGTCGCTGATGGCCTCGCCCATCGCGAAGGCGTGGGCGCAGGAGGGCTCGCGGCCCACGCTCGCCATCTACCCGCTGTCGAACCAGACGAGCGAGCACATCGACAGCCAGCTCCAGGCGCTCCTGTCGGACATCGAGACGTACATGGTCAACACGGGCCTCGTCACCGTGGTGAGCGTCGAGCGCCAGCAGCAGATGATCGCCGAGATCGAGCAGCAGCACGGCGGCGGGTTCGATCCGGACCACATCGCCGAGTACAACCGCCAGCTCGGCGCGAAGTACTACATCACCGGCAAGGTCTTCACCTCCGACGAGCGCACCGAGGACGAGCGCCGCGTCCAGTACTTCATGTTCATGCAGCTCATCGAGGTCGCCACGAGCGCGGTGGCCTGGCAGAACAAGGCGGCCTTCACCAAGGCGCTCATCCAGGAGTGATGCGCTGGCGGCACGCGAGCCTCCGGGGGCGCGGGCGCGCGGTCCTCGTGCCTCTCGCGCTGCTCCTCGGCGTCGGACAGGCCGCCTGCGCCGGCCACGAAGATCGCGTGCGCACCGCGCTCGCCGCGCTCGACCGCGGTGCGCCCGCGGAGGCGGTGGCCGCGCTGAACGAGCAGATGGAGGTCGCGAGCGCGGCCGAGCTTCCGGCGCTGAAGGGCGACAACGCGCTCCTCCTGCTCGACCGCGGCAACATCCTCCTCGGCATGGACCGCTACAAGCTGTCCGCGCGCGATCTCGGGGCGGCCGACAAGTCGATCGACCTGCTCGACATGTCGCGCGGGGCCGCCGCCGAGCTCGGGAAATACCTCTTCTCGGACGACGCGGGCCCGTACAAGGCGCCTGCGTACGAGAAGCTGCTCATCAACACCATCAACATGATGAACTACCTGGCCCAGCGCGACCTCAACGGGGCCAGGGTCGAGGCCCGCCGCCTCGCCGTGATGCAGAAGTACCTGCGCGATCACGAGGGCGAGACGGCGCTCGTCGGCCTCGGGAGCTACCTCGCCGGCTTCGCCTTCGAGAAGAGCGGTCAGGTCGACGAGGCGCTCCTCTACTACGACGACGCGCTCCGCCACGGGCCGTACCCGTCGCTCCGCGCCCCGCTCCGCGCGCTCACGCGCGGCGAGCCGAGGACGCCCCGCATCGCCGCCCAGATCGAGGGCGTGGAGCCGCCGCCGCCGCTCGCCGAGGCCGGCGAGGCGGAGCTCGTGGTCGTCGTCGGGTTCGGGCGCGTGCCGCAGAAGGTGCCGCAGCGGTTGCCGATCGGGCTCGCGCTCGCGTTCGTCGCCGACGACATCAGCCCGACCGATCGCGCGCGGGCCAACGAGCTCGCGGCCAAGGGGCTCGTCACGTGGGTCAACTACCCGACGCTCGCCCGGGGCAAGGGCGGCTACGCGATCCCGACCCTGACGCTGGATGGGCGCTCCCAGCCGCTGGAGCAGGCCCTCGATATCGAGGCGCAGGTGCGCTCGGCCTGGAAGAAGAGCGAGGGCACGATCATCCTGTCGGCCATCACGCGGACGCTCGCCCGCGTCGCCGCGGGCGAGGCCGCCCAGGGCGCCACCGAGGCGGCCGCGGAGGACTCCGGTCCGCTGGGCCTGCTCGTCGGCCTGCTCACGAGCGCGACGCTGACCGCGCTCGACACCCCGGACACGCGCGGCTGGTCGACGCTCCCCGCGCGCATCGCGATCGCGCGCACCCGCGTCCCCGCGGGCACGCACGAGGTGGTCGTGAGCGCCCGGGGCGAGGTGCGGCGCGCCCGGGTGACCGTGGCCGCGGGCGGGTGGGCCTTCGTCCCGGCGATGGTGCTGCGCTGAGCGGTCCCGGGCGCGGGCCGGAAGGGTTGCCGGCGCATCCCTCCCGCGGCAGTCTCCGCGCCGATGCGTAGCCCTGCTCTCCGCGCCGTGCTGGTCCGCGCGCTCTCGGCGTGCTCTCCCCTCGCGCTCCTCGGCGCGACCGCCTGCGGGACGCTGGCCACCTCGCCGTCCTGGGTCGGCGGCGGCCTCGCGGTCTCCGCGCCGATCCGCGCGGCCGAGGAGGACGCGGCGCAAGAGCGCGAGCGGGCGCTCGTGGCGAGCCAGCCCAAGCAGATCGGCGCGCGGCACATCCTCGTCATGCACGACGGATCGAAGAGCAGGCCCGAGGGCGTCCGCCGCACGCGCGACGAGGCGCGCGCGCGCGCCCAGGAGGCGCTCCTCAAGATCCGCGGCGGGGCGGCCTTCGAGGACGTGGTCGCCGAGTACAGCGACGAGCCTGGCGCCAAGGAGCGCGGCGGCGACCTCGGGGTGTTCGAGCGCGGCGTGATGGTGAAGGGCTTCGCCGACGTCGCCTTTGCCCTGAAGGTCGGCGAGGTGAGCGAGGTCGTCGAGACCCCGTTCGGATTCCACATCATCAAGCGCACCGAGTAGCGCCGGTCGCGGCCGTCCGCGCGGGGGCCGCGGGCTCGACGCCTCCGCCCGGGTCGCCTAGCGTGGCTCGCATGACGAGGACCGTCCCCGCCGCGCTGACCGCCGAGCACCGCCGCCTCGAAGAGGAGCGCGAGCGCCTCTTGCGCTGGAAGCACTGGGGCCCTTACCTGTCGGAGCGCGCCTGGGGGACGGTGCGCGAGGACTACAGCGCGAACGGGGACGCCTGGGCGCATTTCCCGCACGATCACGCCCGGAGCCGCGCCTATCGCTGGAACGAGGACGGCCTCGGCGGCATCTGCGACCGCCACCAGATCCTGTGCCTCGCCGTCGCCGTCTGGAACGAGAGGGATCCGATCTTGAAGGAGCGGGCCTTCGGCCTGACCGGGCCCGAGGGCAACCACGGCGAGGACGTCAAGGAGATCTACTACTACGAGGACGCGACGCCGACCTCCAGCTACCTGCGTTACCTCTACCGGTACCCGCAGCGCGAGTTCCCGTACGGAGCGCTCATCGACGCCGCGCGCGAGCGCGGCCTCTCCGACGGCGAGGTCGATCTCCCCGATCTCGGCGCCTTCGACGGCGATCGCTACTTCGACGTGATCGTCGAGTACGCGAAGCGGAGCCCGAGCGACATCTTCATGGTCATCACGGTGGTGAACCGCGGCCCGGAGCCCGCGCCGATCCACGTGCTGCCGCACCTCTGGTTCCGCAACACCTGGTCGTGGAGCGACCCGCCCGGCCCGGTCCCGGAGATCCGGGCCATGCAGAGCGGCCCTGGGCACGTGATGCTGCGCGCGGCGCACCCCGAGCACGGCGCGCATCACCTCTACATCGAGGGCAGGCCGGAGCTGCTCTTCACCAACAACGAGACGAACCACGAGCGGCTCTACGGCGCCCCCTCGCGGACGCCCTACGCGAAGGACGCGTTCCATGATCGGGTCATCCACGGCGACGCGTCGCGGGTGAACCCCGAGCTGCGCGGCACCAAGGCCGCGAGCTGGCACCGCCTCGAGGTGCCGGCCGGCGGGCGCAGGCGGATCCTGCTCCGGCTCGCGCCGGACCCGGTGGAGCGGCCGTTCGAGTTCGCGGACGAGCTCCTCGAGATGCGCCGCCGCGAGGCGGACGAGTACTATCTCGCCGTCCAGGGCCCTCATCTGTCCGAGGATCGCCGCGCCATCCAGCGGCAGGCGGCGGCGGGGCTCTTCTGGACGATGCAGTTCTATCACTACGACGTCGACACCTGGCTCCGCGGCGACGTCGACGCGCCGCCGCCCGAGCGGCTCTCGGGCCGCAACGGCCAGTGGCGTCACGTCTCGGTCGCCGACGTCATCTCGATGCCGGACAAGTGGGAGTACCCCTGGTTCGCGGCCTGGGATCTCGCCTTCCACGCGGTCGCGCTGGCCTCGCTCGACATCGATCTCGCGAAGGCGCAGCTGAAGCTGATGGTCAAGGAGTGGTACCAGCACCCGAACGGCCAGCTGCCCGCGTACGAGTGGGAGTTCTCGGACCTGAACCCGCCGGTGCACGCCTGGGCGACCTACCAGCTCTACAAGATCGAGCGGAAGCAGCGGGGCGAGGGCGATCGGGTGTTCCTGGAGCGGGTGTTCCACAAGCTCCTCATCAACTTCGCCTGGTGGGTCAACAAGCGTGACGCCGAGGGGCACAACGTGTTCGAGGGCGGGTTCCTCGGCCTCGACAACATCTCCCTCTTCGATCGCAGCGAGCGGCTCGCGCCCGGGATGCGCCTCGAGCAGGCGGACGCCACCGCGTGGATGGCGATGTACTGCCTCGACCTCATGCGCATCGCGCTCGAGCTCGCGCTCGACAACTCCGCGTACGAGGATCTCGCCAGCAAATTCTTCGAGCATTTCCTGCGGATCGCGCACGCGCTCCACCACGCGGAGGGCGGCAGGCTGCCGCTCTGGTCCGAGGAGGAGGGCTTCTACTTCGACATCCTCACCGCCGGCGGGAGGCCGCGGCACGTGAAGATCCGGTCGGCGGTGGGCCTCATCCCGCTCTGCGCCGTGCACGTGATCACGCCGGAGATCTACGGCAAGCTCGCGAACTTCCGGCGCCGGACCGAGTGGTTCCTCCGCAAGAACCCCGCGCTCGCCGAGGCGATCACGGTGCGTCCGGACGGCCGGCAGGTGCTCTCTGCGGTGACGCCGGGGCGCCTCGAGCGGGTGCTCGCGCACCTGTTCGACGAGGACAAGTTCCTCTCGCCGTTCGGCCCGCGGTCGCTCTCGAAGGAGCACGCGGCCGCGCCCGTCTCGCTCGGGCTGGAGCAGCCCTGCCATGCGCAGTACACGGTCGGTTACGAGCCGGGCGAGTCGATCACGCGCATGAAGGGGGGCAACTCCAACTGGCGCGGCCCGATCTGGTTCCCGCTCGGCTATCTGCTCTACCGCTCGCTGCTCCGGCTCGATCACGGCTTCGGCGACGTGCTCACGATCCCCCCGATCGGCGGCCACGGCCCTCGCACGCTCCGCGACGGCGCGCACGAGCTGGAGCGACGGCTGATCGCGATCTTCGAGCGCGATCGCGAGGGGCGCCGCCCCGTCTACGGCGAGCACCCGCTCTTCCACCGCGACCCTCATTTCCGGGATCGTCTGTTCTTCTTCGAGTACTTCCACGGCGACACCGGCGCCGGGCTCGGCGCCTCGCACCAGACCGGCTGGACCGCCCTCGTCGGCGATCTGATCCTCCGCGCGGGGCGCCACCACCTCCCCTATTCGTAGCGCGTCACACAAGATGCACGGTCGGCGCCGGTTCGAGGCCGATCCGTGCTAGGAGGGCGCCTGTGTCGCTGGCGTTCGGCGTCTTGCTCCTCGCGCTGGCCGTCATGCTGGGCGGCATTGCGGCGCTCTTCCGTCATCGCAGCGAGGGCGCGATGTCTGCGCTCCGGACGTTCGCCCTGGTCGGGGCGGCGTCGATAGCGTTGCTGCATCTCTTGCCGGAGGCGCTCGGCGAGATCGG